>CAYTFY010000001.1:0-1475187 GCA_964437225.1 uncultured Gemmatimonadaceae bacterium
CTACATTCACACAAGAACTCTAAAGCTAAGTGCTACTGAAGATGGGGGGACGTCGGCGGCTCGAGATGGTGACGATCGGGCGATGACCATGATTTACCAACGATACCATGAGATTCTTTGCATTGATATTCGAAAGTATGTCTCGGAGGACGACGCCGAAGACATTGTGCACGATGTCTTTGCCACGCTGTGTGTTAATCGACATCGGTTCCATATCCGAAACACGTTGCGACAATATTTGTTTGCCGCGGTACGCAATCGCGCACGCGATGCGATGGCGCGGAAACGCACGGAAGAGCAATTCCAAGTGCATTCGAATGCGGCCGCATATTCCATGGGTACGCGGAGCGCGATGCCTGCCGACCATGCCGTATTACTCGCCGAATTGGAGACACTCATCGAATGCGGGCTCGCCCAACTTACTCCACGGTGTCGAGAAGCCTTGCGATGTATTGCCGACGCAGGCAGTTATGACGCCCTCAGTCAACAGCTCGGCGTTGGGATTCCGACGGTTCATACCTTTCTCTGGCGAGGCCGTCGCGAAATGCGCGCATTTTTAAGCGCCCACGGTTGGACCGAATTGGTCCGGAATCCGACTCGATCATGACCGTCACGATTCCCGGGAATCTTGCCACAATCCCAGATCGCGTCGAAGCGATGATGGCGCGCTACCTCGGAGCGGCGGTCCTTGAGGCCTTTGCCAATGACGATGTGACCGAGGTCTACACCAATGCTCATGATGGACGCATTCGACTCGACACACGGTCGCAGGGTCGGGTATCGACCGACACCGTGTTATCTCCGGAGCATGTGCTGATGTTTCTCGATTGTGTGGCCGTGCATGTGGGTGTGACGCTCGACGCGGAGAGCCCAACGCTGCAGGCAGAGTTGCCGAGTGGACGATTCCAGAAAGCGCGGCTCCAAGGCTTTATTCCACCGATTACGGTGGAACCCGCGTTTGCGATTCGGAAGCCGCCGCGTGTCGTCTATACACTCCATGAGTATGTCCAGCGCGACCTCATGTCACCGTGGCATCTCGTGGTCGTGCGGGAAGCCATTCGGGCTCGACAGAATGTGCTCATTGCGGGTGGCACCAACAGCGGAAAGACGACATTCGCGAATGCCGTGCTTCGTGAGATTGCGGAACAGTGCCCGGCCGATCGCGTGGTGATTTTGGAAGATACGGTCGAGCTACAATGTTTGTCACCCGACCATCTCGCCCTGCGCACGCATGGCGCAGTGACGCTTCGACATCTGGTGAAAGCGACACTCCGTGCGAGTCCGAATCGGGTGGTGGTTGGAGAAGTTCGCGATGAAGCAGCCTTGGATCTACTCGATGCATGGGCGACGGGCCATCCCGGTGGTATCGCCACCTTTCATGCGACCGATCCGCGCGGTGCCCTCCGCCGACTTGATCGCCTGGCACAACGTGCGAACGTCCCGAGTCAACGGGCACTGATTGCGGAGGCCATTGATCTCATTGTCATGCTGGCTCAAACCCCCAGGGGTCGGTGTGTGACGCAGATCGTCCGGGTTGTGGGCATTGACGACGAGACCGATGATTTCCACCTGGAACCGTTTTGTATGCGTCACGCGCCACCATCGGCTTCATACGCCCTTTCATCCGCAGTCTCACACGAAACGCCGTGCGGCATCGGCCCCGAGAACATTTGATGAAGATATTACGCGCTCGCTATCAATTGGTGAAATGCTCCCGTCATACCGTGTCATGGCATCGATCGCTACGACAGATCGGATGGCTCACCGTCCTGTTGCTCAGTTCGCTCACTTCCCCTGCCTTTGCCGGTACGACCGGCACTGACATGCCGTGGAACGGTCCATTGCAACAAGTGCTCGGCAATCTCACTGGTCCAACCGGACGAACCTTGGCCGCATTGATGTTCGTCGTTGGCGGAGCCGTGTGGGGGTTTACACGACACGAAGAAGGCGCGCGCCGATTTGGTCAAGCAATTTTCGGTATCGCGGTGATGTTAGGTGCAGTACAAATCGTCAGCGTGTTGTCATTTTCAGGCGCGGTGATCCCTTGACGTCTAGCGCCTATCGCGCACGCGTTATGGCTCCTGCCACGTCGATAGACTCCGATCAACTTGTGCATCGCATTCATGCCTCGTTGTATCGACCCATCACGTATGCGGGTGCAACGCCAGAGCTCGTGATCACCGAAGCTGCCATTATCATCGCCTTGGTCTTTGTCGTGGGACTGCATCTCACCACCCTCGCGCTCGCTGTCTTTTTTGCCACCGTGGTGCATTCCATGGCGGTGTGGATCACGGCCCGCGATCCCCAAATGATCCCGATCTATCTCCGTTCGTTGCGGTTTCGGGATTTCTATGCACCGCATGCCTCCCCGCACGCCTGTGGAGGACGTGTGTTCCCCGCCATTCCGTCGCATTCCTAACATGTTATTTCGCGAACATCGGACCCGTGCCGCAGGCGTCGCCGATCTCTTGAATTGGGGATTTCTCGTCGACCATGGCGTCATGTTGCAAAAAGATGGATCACTGCTCGCGGGGTGGTCGTATCGGGGCCCGGACTCCGGTGCGGCTACCACCGCGGAGTTGGCGCACGTTGCACAGCACGTGAACGATGCGCTTCTGCCACTGACCGACCAGTGGATGCTCCATATCGACGCGGTACGGCGTCCAGCCCTGCCCTACTCGATCCACTCGTTTCCCAACACCATCACGTCTCTGATGGATGCGGAACGCCGCGAGGCATACCACACGCACGGGGCACACTTTGAAACCGACTATGTGTGTCTGGTCTCGCACACGCCACCACCGGAACTGTTCACGAAGCTCAGTCGTTGGTTTATGCGTGGCGAGCCTGAACGACGGCGCGAGTGGAGTCGCGTCCTCACTGGATTTCAGCACGCGCTCGACGCCATCCAGCAACGACTCGCAACGGTGTTGACGATGCACCGCTTGGACTCCGAAGCGCTGCTCACGCATCTGCATCGCGATCTAACCGGATTATCGCACACGGTCGCTGTCCCTCCCCATGGCTCCTATTTGAATACCGTGCTGTCCGATCAAGAACTCGTTGGCGGTTTTGAACCGCGGATCGGCACTCACCATCTTCGCGTCGTGGCAGTACAGGGGTTTCCGCATGCCTCACAGATGGGACAGTTGGAACGCCTTACGTCGCTGCCGTACGCGTATCGATGGTCGACGCGCATCATCCCGCTGAGTCCATCCGCGGCGAGCCCACTGTTACGCCGCCATCAACTGCAATGGTTTAAGAAACGCAAAGGCGCCTCCGCGTGGATCCAAGAGATGACGTCACGACAACAACCCACCGCCAGTGCGACGGCCGATCATGATGCGTTTCGCGACCAGGATGCCGAACGCATGGTGGTCGACGCTGGGACGGCCGTCGCGGAAAATAATGCCGGGCACACGCGATTTTGCTTTACGACCCACACCGTCATCGTGATGGACCCTGATGCTCAACATGCCACGCATGTCGCGAACGAGATGATGCACGCCTTTCACGACAGTGGCTTCCCAGCTCGCATCGAAACGGTGAACGCCATAGAGGCTTTTCTCGGCTCACTCCCAGGACACGGCTCACCGAATGTCCGACGACCGTTACTGTCGTCTGCCAACGTGGTCGATCTGCTCCCGATCACCAGCGTATGGCCAGGGCATGCGACCACGCCGTCCTCGCTCTTCCCGCCCCAGTCGCCGCCTGTGCTGTGGGCCACAACCGAAGGCTCAACCCCATTTCGGTTAACGTTGCATGAAGGCGATGTGGGCCACACGCTCATTATTGGACGAACTGGTGCGGGGAAATCGACCTTAGTCGGATTGCTCACGGCGCAATTTCAGCGATTCCCCAAGGCCCGCGTGTTTGTCTTTGATGTCGGATACTCGGCATGGGCGCTCAGCCAGGCGGCTGGGGCACCACATTACGATATCGCCGCACCTGATAGGCAACGACTCGCCTTCCAACCGCTCGCACAGATTGATCACCGTGCGGAGCAGATGTGGGCCACCGAATGGTTGGAAATGCTCCTGCATCTGCAAGGCGTTACCCCCACCCCTGCGCATCGCACACGACTGTATAGTGCCATCACGCTCTTGGCGAAAAATGCGGTCGAGCATCGCACCATGACCGAGTTGCTCGTGCATCTCCAACAGCCCGAACTGATCGCAGCCCTCAAACCGTACACCGTGGGTGGTGTCTATGCCGATCTGTTAGATGCCTCGCACGATGCCATCACCGCATCGACATCCTCAACGGCACGATATTGCGTGTTTGAGCTGCAGCATCTAATGGAGATGGACGATCGTATTGTGATTCCGGTTGCCCTGTATCTCTTTCATCGGATGGAACAGCAGTTGGATGGAAGTCCCACGCTCATTGTCTTTGAAGAATTATGGGCGGCGTTGATGAAGACCATCTTCGCCGACAAGATCAAGCAATGGCTACTCACACTTCGCAAACGCAATGCAGCGGTCCTGTTGGTGGCGCATAGTGTCGGGCAGTTGGCGAACACGCCACATCGCCATGTCCTGATCGAATCGTGCCCCACCCGCATTTTTCTCCCGAATCCAGACGCGACCAGTAGCGAGACGGCACTGCAGTATGCCGATCTGGGGGTGAACGCACGGGAGATTGCGATCATTGCGCGAGCAACGCCCAAACGGCACTACTATCTCACCTCACCCAGTGGGCGACGACTGGTCGAACTCGGACTGGGTCCACTCGCACTGAGCCTGCTCGCCACCCCGGACGGCATGACGGCCAACGATGTACGCCGTCGCATCAGAGATCTCACCGCACAGCATGGTCGTCTATGGCCGGTCCACTGGCTGCGTGACCGAGGACTTCCGACGTGGGCCAATCGCTTCATCGCCACCGAAGAGGCCCGCACTCCCACATGCCCCGATCCTTTTTCTGCCTAACCACTGCCCAACGCCTTCTTCAATGATGCTCATTCGTCGTTTCAGCCTTGCCGCGTTCCTCCTCTTTCCGTCCGCAGCGCACGCCCAGTTTGGACTCGGTGGCGTGGTCTACGATCCCCGCAACCTTGCGCAGAATGTGCTCAATTATCGCAAACTCGTTGCGCAGCTCACCACGCAAACACGCATGTACGCAGCGCAAGTTGATGCGTTACGCAAGCTCACGCAGTTGCCCGTGCGTGATGTACGCAGCACGATCGCGACCGTCGATGCCGCCATGCGGCAAGGACATGCGCTCGGCTACACGCTGGCGAATGCCGACGCCGTCTTTCGACAGACGTTCCCGGAAGTAGCCACTGCCCAATTCTCACCCACGGTTGCGAATAACCGGGTGACACGCACCGTGGCAACGTTGCGTAGTGCCATCGCAGCCGCGCGGTCGTCGGCAGCAGTCGTCCCGAATGGGTTGGCTCGATTGCAACAAATGAAGCAACACCTGGCGACCGCTGCGGGACATGAACAAGCGCTAGAGGTGAATGGTGCGGCGGCACTCTACAGCGCGGAAGAGCTCATGTTATTGCGCCAACAGATGGCGGCACAAACCAATGCCCAAGCGGTGTATTTCGCCTTGGATATTAGCGAACGGGCACAGGCAAATGCCAATGAGCGTGCGTTCTTATCGTGGCTTGCGACACCACCGCGCCCCGGTCGCACCATCTCGTTTCGATCCGGCGCACCGTGATGCGTGTCTGGCGTAGACTCCTACCAATCATGCACGGCATACGTCGTATGATGGCGCGACGAGGCAGCGGGAGCTCGATGACACGACGACGGACGCTGTTCGCCGGGATCGCGTTCGTGCTGCTCTGTGGAGTGGTGGTCGCCATCGTCCAGGCACAAGCGGGGAGTCCATCGAGTGAGCCAGTCCTCGACGGAATCGCCAATCGATATCGCACCGCGTCAAGCAGTTGGCTGCCCAGGTTGCTCCCTATCGCCCAGCGCACCTTTGCGACCCTCGCCGCGATCGAGTTCGCCATCTCTGGTCTCTTGTGGGGCCTTCGTCGTGATAGCCTCGATGAGATCGCGGCCAAATTTCTCATCAAGTTCACACTGACCGCCTTTCTTCTCACCCTCATTACGTCGTTCGGCAGTTGGATCCCGACCATTTTGGATGGCTTTGCGGTAGCCGGTGAACACGCCACTGGCGTCGCGGGACTCTCACCATCCGGTGTGCTCGCCATCGGATGGCATCTCTCCGCCGTCATGCTCAACGCCATCTCGATGAAGAATGCGATCCTGAATCCGATTAGTGCGTCGTTTGTCCTGATCCTCGCGGTCGGAATGTGGTTCGCGTTCGTGTTGATTGCCGCACAGTTACTCCGTGTGCTAGTCGAGAGTTATCTCGTGCTAACCGGCGGTGTCATCTTCTTGAGCTTCGCGGGGTTTCGCGCCACGGCGGGCTATGCCGAGAGTTATCTCAACTACGCGGTCTATGTGGGAATCAAGATCTTCATCCTGTATCTGATTGTTGGGGTAGGGATGGATATGGTCAGCCATTGGGTCGATGCACTCCACGCAGATAACTGGAGCATTGGCGCTGGTGATGCGACGATCTTCGGGCAAGTGTTTGGCGGCGCGGTACTCTTTGCGACGCTTGCCCTCGGATTACCAGGATCGATTGCCGCCCGCATTACCGCCCACCCAAGCCTCGGAATCGCGAATGCATTGCGCTCGTTGTGATACGGCGACGCCATACAATTTCACGACAGGTGTTTCCTCTCGCCCTCATGCTTCGACTCTATGCATCGATATGACGCCAATCCCTACATCGCCGCTCGACACGAGTTTGACAATGTGTTTAGCCACCTCGCTCGCGGGAAACGGAATTGGCAACTGATGGCCGGGGTGGCCATGGGATTGCTCGCCATCATGGCGATCGCCTACATTCGGCTCGCCTCCAGCGCACGGATCACCCCGTATGTCGTTGAAGTCGATCGTCTCGGACGTGCAGCGGCGTTTGGTCCAGCCGAAGCACTCAAAGTCACCGATCGCCGCGTCGTGATCGCACAACTCACGCAGTTTATTCGGAACGTGCGGTCGATTGCTCCAAGTGATGGGATCCAGCGCGAATTTATTCGGCAGGCGTACGCTTTTGTGGATCAACGTGGCGCGGAGTTTCTGAACACCTACTTTGCCGATCCCACACACGATCCACGCGCACTTCGGAACCAGGTGACACGCCTCGTGGAGGTGTCGAGCGTGCTCGCCGTACCGAATACGAATGAGCATGCCGCACAGACGAACGGATCCAAACTGCCATCTGTGTGGAAAATCACCTGGACCGAACGCACACTCCCAACGACGACCGGTGGCAGTCCGACGATCGCGGCGTGGGAAGGCTATGTCACGATCCGAGTCGCACCGCCCACACGTACCGATGGGATTCAAGACAACCCGCTCGGCGTGTTTATCACCGCCATCACGTGGACGGAGATTAATCGAGGGCCTGTCACCGCACCACCATCACCGTAGTTGTTGAAATGACCGCAGTGCCCATCGTTCCCGCGACGTGCGAATGCTCTTTCACATCATCCGCAGACGACGTACGTCATCCTCACCCTCTACCCGTTCATCCTGATGCTCTCTCTTTCGATTGTAACGCCGACATCACGCGTCATCTATGCGAGTGTTCGCGCTCGCGTCTCGCGTCATGCGACGTTGCTGCTTTGTGGTGTGATGCTTCGCGCCCCCACCGTACTGGCACAAGATCCCATCGATTCCCTCTCACGTATCGTCACGGCACCGACCATCACGTCAATTCAGACCGCGACACAAGACTATCAACGATCTGGACAGGCGCGCACAATTCGGGAAGGTGATTTTCGCATCGTCCCATATGGGAAGACACAACCGACGCTCCAGTGTGCCATCCTTCGCACCTGCGTCATTCGATTACAAGCCGGAGAACGTCTCACGAGTCCGCCAGCACTCGGTGATTCGGAACGATGGTTGGTGGGACTCCTGCGAACGGGACCCAACAGCGGAACCCTGCTGATCACCGTGAAGCCCACCGCGTGCGACCTGACCACGGATCTCGTCTTGGCCACCGATCGGCATCTCTATCTCATCTCCCTGGACGCTCCACCCTGTGCATCCACCGAACGTGAGAGTGGCATCAATAATCCGTTCGCCTCCTACACACGCCATTTGGCATTTTACTATCCTGACGAAGCGTTGGCACAACTCGCGGCGCAATCGACAGCGGCGGCACCATTCCCCGCCGCATCGGCGATCACGCCGGAGCGATTCCATTTCGCCTATCACATCAAGAAAGATCGGAAATTTCCGTGGAAGCCGACTATCGTCTTTGATGATGGGGTACGAACCTATATTCGCATTCCCACACGCGCGGTGGACGGCCCCGCGCCCGTGCTCTTCGTGCTGTATGACAAGGGATTACGCGCGATTCTCAACTACACGGTCACCCGCGACTACTATGTGGCGGACCGCGTCATCGATCACGCGCAACTCGTGCTGGCTGAGGGTGGACATGAGCAGCGTCTGACCATTACCCGACTTGCATCGGAGCGTCGCTAATGCGCAGGCGGACATCGACACCATCATCGACATCATCATCACCAACATCGTCGCAGGATCCACTCGCGCCGCCCCCGCTCCCCATCGCGAAACGTCTGAATCGCAACGCCCTCATCGTCGCAGCCGTCGTGATGGGGGTGACCGCATTGGCCGCGATCGTCACGATGCAGACGAAACGCCCCACCGCTACATCCGAGAACGCACCATCAGCATTAACGACGGGATCAACCGCGCCGTCCTTTCTCGACATACCACTCCGGCAATCGGGTGAAACACTGGAGGACGATCGAGCAACCACCGAGATAGACACAGCGATGTACGCAGAGGACCTCCCAATCACACCACCGTATGTTGAGGATACAGGGGATCCATGGAACATGAGCCCCTCAGAGCTACAGAGCAACGACGGAATATCATCGTTGCATGATCCCATACGGGACGCGCAGGCATCGTATCAGCGCGCGCTCCGCAGTCCGATCACCGTTGCAACGAATGAATTCGAGTCAGCACGCGAGACGGAAAGGCAATCCGCATATCGCGGAAGTGAGACCGTGGCACCACGGACGGACGAACTCGCCGAATGGCTCGCCGCATTGGAAGGACAGGCAATGGGAATATCTCAGACACCATCGCCCAACACGCCGGACAGTCTGTCCACGATGAATCGGCCGTCCCTACCACCAAATTCATTCGTCGAAGATGCAGCCAGCCATCTTCGAGCAGGAACGGTCATTTCCACGATGCTGCTCACCGCCGTGAATTCCGAACTCCCGGGACAGCTCCTCGCCCAAGTCACTCGGAATGTGTACGACTCACGCACACAGCAACACCTCGTCATTCCCAAAGGGACAAAACTCATCGGTCGCTACGACAGTCGCGTCACCACCGGTCAACAGCGCCTACTCGTGGTATGGACACGCCTGCTCTTCGCCGATGGGCGCAGTGTGACATTGCCGGAATTGGATGGCGTCGATGCAACCGGCGCCACTGGTCTCGCTGGATCCGTCGACAACCATCATCGACAGGTCTTTGGAAATGCGCTTCTGCTGTCCGCAATTACCGCGGGCATACAATTGAGTCAACCACAGCACGCATCGATATACACCCCACCGAGCGCAGGCCAAGTCGCTGGCGGTGCGGTGGGACAGCAGTTGGGTGAAGTGGCCACCGAGATGATTCGACGAAATATGGAGGTCCGTCCTACGATCACACTTGATGCTGGAACACCAATCACCGTGTTCGTACGTGGCGATCTCGATCTCCCGCCCATCCCCGATCCAATGCCACACCAGTAAATCCGCGTTCCGTCGCGCGACGGTGCCTCTTCCGCAACACCTCATCAGACGGACGAAATCGCCATGTCACTGCCAGCACATCAGTCGTCTGCACCATCCCCGATCAGGACCGTCTCTCATGACGATCACGCATCCGCACCGAGACCAACCAGTAGTCTTGGTCTCGCGCTCATTGTGATCCTCAATCTCGTCGTCGCACTCTCCATCAGCACACAGGTCGTCGCGGCGATATGGCATCATCATCCACGACTCGGCATACCGCTGTGGAGTCGAGCGACGCCCCAGATTCGCCTGTATCCTCCCCATGCGGTACTGATCTGGGCCATGCGATACCAATTGATCCCTGACGCTGCCCCAGGGCTGCGCCTAGGTGGCCTCGTCGGTGGCAGCGTCTTCGTTCTTGGCCTCATGCTGTCCCTGACCGTCCGTCGTCGGCGTCACACGCCGCGTCTGTCGATCTCCCATGGATCGGCCGCCTGGGGCACCGGCGCGACGTTACGTCATGCGGACGGCCTCATCCTTGGGCGCTACGCCGATCAGCCACTCCGATATCGCGAAGACGGGCATCTACTCACCGTTGCACCCACACGCGCCGGAAAAGGCGTCTCCGTGCTCATTCCCAACTTGCTCACCTATCCGGGCACCATGATCGTGACGGATCCCAAAGCAGAGAACTATGCAGTCACCGCACGATACCGTCGAGCGCTCGGACATCGCGTGTATGCGTTCGACCCGTTCCAGGTCATTCAGACGCTCGGCTTACCAGCACCCGATATCGCTGCATCATGGAATCCGCTCGACCTGATTGCCCCCACGGCGAAGGACGCGGTCGACGATGCGCGCATGATGGCCGACATGCTCGTCATGGCAGATGATGCCCGACAACAGAGTGGCGAACAAGCCTTTTGGAACGAAGAAGCACGGGGAGTGCTGGCAGGCCTCATCCTGCATGTGGCCTCCGCACGCCCAGCGGGCCTCCGTCATCTCGCGCATGTGCGAGAATTGCTCACCCTCCCCCCAGATGAATTCGCGGTGTTGCTGCAAGAAATGAGTCAGACCGAGGCCGTCGGTGGTTTAGTGGCACGCGCCGCCGCACGGCTGCTCCAGAAAGCGGAGAAGGAACGCAGTGGCGTCATCTCCTCCGCACAAAGTCATACGCATTTCTTGGATAGTCCGCGCATGGCCGATGTGCTGACCACCTCGACGTTCGATCTGGGCACCCTCACATCGACACCCATGACGATGTATCTGATTATTCCACCAGATCGCCTCCCCACCTATCAGCGATGGGTTCGACTCATGCTCGGTTGCTGCCTACTATCGCTAACACGATCGGCAACGGATCACACGACGTCACAGCAGCGAACGGTGTTTCTGCTCGACGAGTTCGCGCACTTGGGTCGTATGGCACCGATTGAACAGCAGATGACGTTAGTCGCGGGATACGGCGCCACACTCTGGCTCCTTGTGCAAGATTTTGCGCAACTCAAGCAGTTGTATGGCGATCGGTGGCAATCGTTTGTGGCGAACGCGGCGGTGTTACAAGCGTTTGGGATCGCCGATCACGACACAGCGGAGTATCTCTCGAAGTTAACCGGCGATAGTACGATTCGGGTCGCGAGTGAAAATGCCGCACGTAGTCTGTCGTACGGAAAGTCGCGCGGACGACAAATGTCCGCCGCGCAGAATGTCGCCGAAAAAGGACGTCGACTGTTGTTCCCCGATGAAGTCCGTCGCCTCTCGCACCAGTTACTCTTTGTGCGCGGGCACGATCCGATCTGCGCGGATCGCATCGCGTATTTCAAGGAACCGAGATTGCAAGATCGCGCCGACCCCAATCCTTATGTCACGTCGCGTGCGCCTGCCCACTGATACAGGTAGGCGACATGAACGGCCGATCCAGTATGCTGTGTGGGGAATACTCGCCATTGGAATATTGAGCATTGGGAGTGTCTGTGTCCTCGCGATATCCGGCATCCGAGTGAATTGGACACCCAGCGTAGCCATTGGCATGTATCGAATCAAGACAGATCGCGTGCAAGAGACGCTACGTCCAGAAACCATCGTGATCGCATGCCTACCGATACGACTCGCAATCATCGCCAACACCGCAGGCTATCTAACGCGAGGAATGTGTCCGAGTGATGTGATGCCCATCGGCAAATACATCTTGGCCCTGCCCGGTGATACCGTGCGCGTCACGTCGGATGGATTCATGCGCAATGGCCAACGCATCCCAGGGACGCAACTACACCAGCACGATCGACATGGCCATCCGCTACACCCGATTGCAATCGGAACGTATCCCGTACCGCCGGGTCTGGTGTGGTTATATACGCCACACACCCATTCGTGGGACAGTCGATACTGGGGACCAATACCCATCACCGCGATTCAGGCCACACTCACACCGGTGTGGACCATCGCACCCACATCACGGCAGGCACAGCAACCGCACACCGCGACTCCGAAGGAATGACACCGTCACACGCCTCCCGCGCATCGGCATCAGTGCCTCCGTCACCGTCAGCAGAGACCGTGGCCGAGCTGCTGCATACCTACACGCGCGTCACGGAACTCTCTGACGTCGCCTATCAAACACGGTTGATGGAGCGCGCGGCATGCAGTCGGCTCGCACAGCGTGATCGATATGAGGTCGGCGACTCGACAATACCATCAGCATCATCGCGCTCCTCACCAAGACTGGAACATCAGCATATGGAACGCCAACACGTGGCACGCATCAATCGCGTCGTTGATCAGACGCTCCATGCCTTGTATCAGCATCCGAATGAGGCACGGCATCGCATGAATGAAGCGATGCGCCAGCACGGTATTGAGGCGACGGCAGATCAGATCCGAACCGCTCCGCAGGAGTTCGGCGCATTGCATTCCGCGCGAGTCGCATCGTATCGCACAGCAAACATATCACCACTATCGTCGCGTCTCTCACAGCGGGATCCCATCCCACTGCGAGCAATCGTGGCCATTGATCCGCAGATCCGAACGTTGGCGTATATAGCAGCAGACAGCGGACGTTACTGGGCACAGCACACCATCGGACCGAGCGTGGCGGACGGGCAAGCGGAAGATGTTGTGACCGCTGCCGTGCGCGCGGATCGGACGCAACATCGATTCGAACGAGCATTGGCATCGGTGTACACGCATCCGAGCGACGTGCGACAGATCTTCGCATCACTGGCCCGCGAACAGACGGTCGAACAGGCGGTGGCACAGCTCCGCGATGCACCAGGTCGATTCGGTCAGATTCGGAGCACTTACAACGCACGCGATCGAAGTACACCGATCCGAGTGGATCGGACATCGATTGAGCCCGCCACGATCGACCGGATTGTGGACCGTGGTCGTGCGGCCGTCACCGCACAATACGCGTTAGAAACGGCCGTGGCGATCGACCATCAACGACAGCTCACGCACACATTTCGCCAGCATCTTGCACGGCTCTATGAAATACCGTCCGTCGCTGAAGCCCAGTTCTTTGACTATGCCAACACCCATCGCGTGAATCTGGCAGCAGCACGTATGCGAGAGACACCGGAACAATTTGGCACACTCCGATCCACGACGTCGCCAGTGGAACGTCACAGTGTCGCCGCCGTAGCAGTGACAGATATACGCGCACTCGCCGCATCCACCGCTGACGTCGGACGCAACGTGATTATTGCTCGCGCGACGGCGAACGCTGAACAGCTGCATCTCTTGTCCCAACGCGATTATGCACGCATGCGTCATCGTCTCGCGCGCACAGAATTGGCCATGCACCCCATCCACGCCACACTCGCGAAACGAATTGGTGCCAGTATGCAACAACTCGGACCGCAGGCACTGCAGCAGCTCACCACCCTCGTCAGTCGTCCGCAGTTCATGCTCGCGCAACGGTTCGCCCACGAGGTGCAAGTCGCCACGCTCGGAATCGACCGCGAACGATAACTCGGCGGGTTGAGGAGCGATAGCGTCCGAGATCATAGGGGGACCAGAGAGTGTGACATATCCTCGGATCAAACACATATGATCCGAGGATATGTCACAACCCGACGACGATGCCAACGAGGCAATCAACGTCCGCAAAATAATCTCATCGCTCCATTCCGCCGTCACGTCCCAGTAGGATGTCATTCGCGACAGATCGCACCTGCGCCACGACGGTGTACTGCGATCGGGTCAGCAGGGTCGCCACCATCCGCATCTCCGGCGGCACGAGGACTCGCACGGTCTGTCGCAGCGCGGCATCGATCGTCTGACGAGGCCCAAACGCGTGAAGTCGACGCCCGAGCCCATGGTGTCGACGGGCGGCGACCCATACCCCGTCTTGGGCCGCTCGCCGCATCTCACGCGTTGGAGCCTGGCGTGCGGCCTCGACAGCACAAACGCCTCGATCGGCCGCCTCATGGGCAGCCTGGCGCGCAGAAGCGTCATCCAGATGCGTTCGCCCGAACAAACGACGCGGCCCCCTGTCGATTCGAAGCACACCAAACTGCTCAGGGGTCACGTGCATCCGTCGAGCCGCCACCTCCACGCCGTCAACGGTGGCCATCGCCTCAAAGGCCCGCCGCGCCGCACGAACATCGCGATACACTGAGGTTAATGCACGCGAAAACTCTCGTGACACGGTCCGTTTGTGCTCCGCCAGCCGATCCAGTCGCTCGACAACCGATTTCGCGTCAGCTACCGAAAGACGCGACGTGTAGGCTTTGGCGAGTTGTGTATCAACGTCGTGCAGGGTCCGTGCGGCATACACGGCACGTGCCACCCGAGGCGGCAACAGCGGATCCTTGCCCCCTTCCGCATACGCGACGCCAAACTTTCGTTCTAACTGAAAGAGTGATAACTTTCGATGGATGCGCGACGCTTTGACATACTGTGTCCCGTCCCCAATCACGAGACCCTGACCACGCCGAGCGACATGCCATCCCTGGTCCGCTAACATCGCCTCAAACGCACGCCAGGATGGAGCGGCACGCAACGCCTCAGCCTGCTCCCGCATACGGTCCACCAACAACGGCTCTCCACGGACGTACTTCCGACGCTCACCGCTGCTATACCCCTGCTCCGTCACTCGGCCAGGCCGATCCACCCCCGGCTCGTCCGTCAGGCGTCCTGCGACCTGTCGCAAGCCCAGTTCACGTTCGCACTGTCGGAGCACCTGCTCGATCAGCGGACGATCCTGCCAACGCTCCCATGCCCGCCCAGTCTCAGGATGGACGCGATTCACCATGACATGGACATGGGGATGCGTACGATCATGATGGGCTACTAGCAGAGCTTGATGATCCGCCAGTCCCAACCGATGCAAGATCCGATCGACCACATGCTCCATCGTGTCACGCGTCGCGGCATCGCGCGGATCAAAGCTCACCGACAGATGGTAGACGGGTTTCACCACGCGTCCATTCTGTTGCGCCGTCGCTCGCATGATGGAAGCAGCGAGTTGCGGATCAGCAACCGGCAGATGGCGAGCCGTACTCCATGCCACACGCTCCGGTTCGGTGCCATTCCGTCCCACCGCCAGGTAGCGACCCAAGGCGTGAAAACTCGCCCCGCTGCTGGTCTTGGCAATCATGTGTTGTGCGAAGGATCGATGCGACGCAACATCGAACTATGCGATCTTTCGTAACGCGGCCGTCAACGTTTCAACCGTTGCCTGCAACGTCTCGACATCATCCATGCGGCCAGACATATGCGCAACGCGAGCTAATTGATTGAGATTATTCCCGATCCGTGCGAGCTGTCGAATCACCTCCGCATCACCAGCACGGCGTGGCACCACAAGGGAATATCCCAACGCTGTTTCGCGAATATACCGCCCGATCGGCGTCGAACAGAGTGCGGCACGATCTCGAATCGTCGTTAATTCGAGATCGGTGAACCGAACACACATCGCGCGTGTACGGCGCATGGTGCATGTGGTCTGGTGAGCAGTTACGGTTGCCATGAATTGTCTCCTTGAGCGCATCGCGCGAATGGATTGGAGCGGGAGCAGGATCGAATGTGGTATCGATCCTCTTGCTCGCACCGTTTTGCCATTCACATCGGTCATACCACAGGGACGGACAAGGCATCACCTTGGATGACAGGCCTGCAGTATACAAACCGACGCGCCAGCAATGCCCCATACCACAAAAACGCTCACCCCTCAACAGCGAGGCGAGCGTTCCGATAGAACAATCAGCGTGTGTAATCCTACGACAGGTGCTCTTCGTCTGAATCAGTATGGACTGGCGTGGTACCCGTCAACTCATATAGATACGCGGTCACATTGCGCGCATCACGTGCCGCACGAAACACCGCGCGGCTATCCTCACGCAAAACCGTAATCCAATGCGCGATATATTCGGGATGCTGCAAGTTCCCGGGAAGTTGGAAATCCGCGCAGAGAAAGGCCGCCGATAATTCAGCCACTAATTCCTCCCGTGCATAGCTTGGCGTGCCAAACATGCCGGTCATGGGACGCGCCAACCGTGACGAATGGCCGACCCAGTGTCCAATCTCGTGCATGAGCGCATTGTAAAATTCTTCACGACTCGCGAACCGCACCAATGCTGGCATTTCGATACGGTCCAATGCGGGAAGATAACACGGGACAGGCGCGTCAGGACGCTCAATCACGGTCGCGTCGGTTCGGCGGACAAACTCGTCAATCTCGTCCACTCGGTCCACAACAGCTGACAACGCGTCCGGGGCAATTTCAGACGCGGGAAGCCCATCAAGCTGCTCCCGATTGAACACCACATAATAGCGTAACATCGGCACCGTTCGTTCCGCACCGTCTGGAGCCGCCTCTGATCGATCGGGAATCGTAAACTGACGCCAAAACGTCACTAAGGTACCATGTTCACCTTTGCGGACCTGCGCCCCAACCGTGTTGGCCTGCCGCATCGTGTACCATTCATTCGACCGATAGCCACGCTCCACCGCCGTCAGCCATAGGAGGAGGACATTCACGCCCGCATATGCGCGATGCGTCGCACCATTTCTCGGCAAAGCGAGTAAAGCTGGGGTGGCTCCCGTCCACGGACAGACCCACGGGACAACCCCGCTCTCTAACGCGGCAACGATTCGATCGGTGACCGTTTGGTAAATGTCGGGGCGTCCGTCACGATATTGCACGACCGAACTGGTACGATCGGAAGTACGCTCGCGCGACGGTGCGCGACTCGAGGCGGACGAAACGGTAGCGGAAGTGGATTGCATCATGCCCTCCGGGCGGTTGTCCCAAGCGGCGCGCTCACCTATCCTTAATAGGAGCGTCACCCCTCGGGGTGGTGGTTCGGGGCAGTCGGTCAACTTTCTACGGGAAACCGGCTGCCCCATCTTCGCTCCTTAATGATACCCTACAGCGTATCATTTGTCAAGTGACACACTGATAATTTTTGACATTTTTTACGGTAGACAGTATCATTATGATATGTCTCCTATCACGATACGCATTGAAGAACTGCGCAAGGCTCGCGGCTGGTCGCAACGGGAGCTATCTCGACAATCCGGCGTTCGACAGGCGACGTTGAGCGCGATTGAAAGCGGCACCACAACCGGAATCGATTTCGGAACTCTGGAACAGCTGGCAGACACCTTCGACATTGACGCAGCGCTGTTGATTCATCACACGAGGACAAACAAAGACGTCCGCTAGGTGAGACGCGCGTCCACATACATGTCACTCTTTCCCTGAATTACCCGTGGTTCATGCTCCGGCAGGAGCATGAGAGCGAGCTGTGCGAGCGTAGCTTAGCATTTTAGGTTGTCACGCGAAATACATAGGCGTGTCAAGAGAAATTTGACGTTTAAGATTCTATTCTAGCGAAAATGAATTGTCCGAATCATGGAAGCTGTCACTTCGACCTTGGTACAATTGGTTGAGCGCTTTGGCGCATGTGGCTATCGATTCCCACGCATCGGAGCTGGTTTGTGGGTCATCGTGAACCGCTTTATTCCCACGAAACTGCACATGATCTCTGACTTCGCTCCAGGTTTGCTGATCGAAAAGTCTTAATGCACGCGCTTGTTTAAGTTTCTCTTTGAACGTGGAACCGCTTGATTGAGGCAATACATGACTCAAGGCCGTATCAAGCGTAGCTCGGCACATGACAATACATTCAGGTACGAAGCCGAATACATAGCATCGGCTCACTCGGGTGAGGAAGCGTTGCGTCTGTATTGAGAGTGATGCCGCAGCAAGAGCTCGAATAAGTTGTAACTGCCGCTCAGCCATATCGCGTGTACGTATGCAGTACTTCCGTGCAGCATCGATTTGCAGGGCGACAATCACCTCTTCACAAAAGTCATTCTCTTCGAGCAATTCGGGAAGTTTCCGAATCTCAGCTGGTGAAATTTCACCTGGCTTGAGAATTAAAGTCTCAGTAAACCCTACTATGATTTTTGAGAGTGCTTGAGCACCATTAAGCACAATTGTACCATCATCTTCGCCGCCCCACATTTGGATAATTTCGTTCTCGAAGCCATCAATTGCGCCACTGATAGAATCATCTAAATCAACCATGGTTTATTGGTCATAAATGGTAGGTTCAGTATACGCGAGTTGATAACTGGCTGGCGGCAACAATGCCTGGAGAGTTGCGCGCAACGAAATCAATTCGGCACTATACTCTCGTGCATCCTGTTTCACATCATCTGGTGTCATCGGCGATTCTGCACTCATCAGCATCGACTGAATGGCGTAATCGAGAGTGCCGATCATCGCGTGGGCGATCTTGTAGGGGCTATTGTCATCAAGTACTTCATTTGCCATCGCCATCACTTTCGGCAACTCGTCAGGATGAATTTCCTGAGAGGCAACCGCGCTGTCGTATGTGAAACGCAGCCATCCGTCCTCCATGAACATGCGACCATCCTCCTTGGCGGAGTAACCCCAAATTTCCGGGTATCGTTCACGAATGGCGTCGCGCGCGTCATAGTCGTCGGTCGTTCTTTCCACTCTTCAGCGGTGAGGGCGGAAGGAATGCTATTAGATGCGCTGATCATAGATAGGGATGTGGACCAAAGAACGTCTCGAACATATCCTGCGACGTACCTTGGATCTCCTCATTGACGTGAGGGCTATTTGTATAGACGCTGTAATCGTCGTCCTCGTCTTTTTCGATCGTGAATGTCTCCCCGTTTTTCAACGTGAAGGTCATCGTCTGAACTTCACGCATAGGCGGCAAGGTATTCGGTCCTGCAATTCCAAGGTCATGCAGAGCCTGAGATGGGTCTTTGAAGTTATTCGACATCCTATATTATACCGCTGTTGAGAGTGGTGACCGGGACTACTATTGCGCCTTTTGATGCGATCTTGCCCAGTCCCAAAGACCTGTGATTAGTAATAGCCCACCGAAACCTGCCAATCCTAGCATCACCAGCGGATCAAATTGTGCGGACGATTCCATGCGTTGCAGTTCGGCGCGTCCTGCATACACGTCTGCCGTGATACTATCTCGTGCTGCTAGTGGTGCTGCGCTATTGGACATATGGCGTCGCGCGTCCATCGCAAAGGCGTGCTTCGTAACGTCTGCAATTGAGCGATCTCGCTGAACCATCATGACGCCCGAGGTCAGCAGCATCAGGAATCCGACGATAGCGCATATGATTGAAAACTGGGGTGGCGATGTCGTGAGACGATAGCTTGGCATGAGACATAGTATATCATCGCTAGCGCAAGTCAGTTAGAGGGGTGTTATAAACCGATGCCCTCCGCCGTTCCTCAAGAGAGAAGGTGGAGTCTATAAAACCCGTCCGGCACAGGCTGCGACCGTGGTATATGGCGCTGTGTCATCATGTCGCCAGTCGAGCCAGAGCGAATGCCGGCGTCCGCTCTGGCTACGAGTTGCGCGATCTCTGGATCGTTAAGATACGCAAGCGTTGTATTATAATCGGAATCCTTCATCATGCGAGGCAAATAAATTCTTCGACAAGCTCGCGGATGCCGAGCTACAAAGGCATACGATACAGATCACAAGCGTAGCCTCCTCTGGTACGGAGACGGTGTGCTCGCCATATGGACAGGGGAGTCTAACTTCCATGAACCGAATGTTACCCGAAGGCCAAAGACGGGGTAGTCGTAAATGCAAACAGCATCTCGGCCAGTCGATACATGTGCCGAAACACTCTAACCATCTGGCTTCGATCCGTTATTATATCCCGATGGAAAATAATCCCCATTCGAATAGTTGGACCGTTGTCAGCATCGAACCCGGAGAGGCCACATCAACGAAAAAGGCTCATCGGATCTACACGCTTGAATGCCCACATAAACATCGACTGCCCGTTCCCATAGACCTACCCTTCTCGATTGAGATTCTAGAAGGTGGAGTGCTCGCATGCGAGGGGTGCGACCCGAAAGTGCTGGATCCGGAGAAAGCTTACAAAGTCCCAAGGTACGTTCTGGAAGAATCCTAACTGAGAAAGAACCGCCCTGATAGCGTAGGCCGTCAGGGCGGCTTTACTTGCAGTAGCCCGCTGTGACTGTCGATTCAGTCTGCAATGTTCAATTGCAATGTGTCACCCCACTTAGGGAGTGCTTGGTTAAGATGGCGTTCAAACGTTGAATAATCAGGAGAGATCTTCATTAGAGTTACGACCGATGCCAAGTGCTCCCGCAGCTTCGGACTACCTACGTCATCCGTTAGATGCTGAAACATCTTCGCCTTGGGACGCCCTTTAAGATCGCGTGGCGTCAGTCGCTTCAGTTCATCCTTAACGCCGGGGGCCAGTCGATCGTAGACGATATTGTTCGTAAGCGCGCCAATGTACTGAGGCATCTTCATATTATCCGGCGGATATGCCAGTCCACGTAGGCGAAAAAGCTGTTCATAATAATCAGCTGGGAATGTGCGCACCCACTTTTTTAATTCCTTTTGAACAAAGGCCTCAAGAATCCTTGAAAGAGCATCTCGAGATCTAACCTCTTGAAACCCTGTAGCTTCGTCGACAAGGGCTACGATCCCGACGCTTGCGAGGCCCCGGAGAAGAACGTCACACGCCCGAACAATGTGCTGATATTGGCGCGGAATAGGTTTCCCGTCTGCCTGGTACGCATCTCGAAATTTGAGATATACTTCCGCCACCTGAGGCAACAGTTGTGCGTCGTATCCAACCGCTTTCGTGCCCGTCAGCCCCAAGAAAAAGATCGGAGTGGTCGACAGACGTAACTCATTATCAATAAATGGCTTAAGCACTTCCGCCTGCAAAAAAAACGGGAGGCCGTCGACTGTGTTCATTACCCCAGTACCTGCTTTCGGAGACCTTGAACGTCCAATTGCTCGTAGGAGAGTCGCCTGAGTCAATAGCCGTTTCCCATTCGGTAGCACGGCTGCAGACACTTTCGTGTCCCCGATTTTTACAACCCCTTCATGCGTCGCCCTGGGAACATCAGCATTCCACCGTTGTGCAGCGCCTTCTCGTGCAATGGCGCTTCGCGTCTTGGCGTCGAGCGCTTTGGCTCGCGCGAAGCCACCTTTGGATTGCGGGGACAAGGGTTCTTTCTTAGCTGGCATGCTTGCTCAATTTTAATGGTATGCTTGCTATTAAATACAGCAAGCATACAAAGTCAATGGGTTTCTGCGATCTTTTCTTCTTATCGGCCTTCGTCGCTGGTGGGGCTAAGACAAGATTATCTCAACATTTTTTGGAGTTCGCGCACTGCATCTTCCGTCTTTAAAGGCCGGACTCGACTACAGCGTCAAGTAGCCATCCTCTGTGATATTCGTATCTGATATACGAATGCCCCACATCCACAATCGGTTAGTCACACGAACGCGATGGTTTTCCGTCCCTGAGGGATAGACCATCGAGATATTTTATGTTTGATTCACTACAAGCAACGGTAGCCGATATCCACAGCAAGGCAGCAGAATTGCGCAACACATTCGGCGACGATGCGCGAGCACGCACACTAGAATGGGCGGCCATGCGGATCGAGCAGGCGATTCTTACCATCGAACAAACCCCTTACACCCTCACCGAAGCCGCCGCGCAATCCGGATACTCGGTCGACCATCTCAGCCGCCTCCTCCGCGAAACCAAACTCCCAAACGCAGGCCGCAAAGGCGCCCCACGTATCAAAGCCGTCGATCTCCCTACAAAGTCCTCACGAGTTGCCCATGGGCGCAGAAAACCGTATAATCCAATTACCGACGCCCGGGCGCTCCGTGAGTCAGGTTGAGGAGAATATATGCCACCTCAAACCGGCAAAAACAAATGGCGCCAAACGAATGGGATATGGGTTCGGACTTTGGGCGACCGAGGGACGCGAATCCGGCTGTTTCAACGACGAAGGGACGGAGTATTTGTGCGGGATGTCTGGAGGCCAGACGGTTCGCGGAGCCGAGTCAGCCTCCAAACCCGTGATCGAGATGAAGCCGAACGACTTGGTAAAGCGTTATTAGCCGAACTAATTCGCGGTGGAGAATCACCAGTGCAATCCAAGCTCACCCTGGGTACACTCTGGGAGCAATATTCAGTGGAGTGTGCGGAGTTTCTCGATAACACACCACAGACACGTAGCGCCACCACGTTTCGAGCAACCCTGCTTCTTGGATTTTTCGGCTGCCGGTGTGACGTCAGAACACTGTCTGGTCGGGATATCATGGGGTACGTCAAGAAACGCCGCGGTGGCGGATTACCATATCGGTGGCACTTCGAACGTGACGGACGCATTGTTAGCAAAAACCGCAAGACGCGCCCCGTACGTGATGATTCAGTGGCAAAAGAGATTGCATTACTGCACGCCATGCTCAGATGGGCAACGACGGTTCGACAAGTCAACGGAGAACCGCTTCTCCCCTATGACCCCATCGCCGGTGTACGTGTCACGTTTGAGATCAACCCGCGACGGTCGGTCGCCACGTGGGAACGCTTCACCAAAACACGCGCCGCCTTACAACAGCAAGCGCGTGACGCTACGACAGAAACAGACCGCCGTCGATATCAGTACGTTGAGCTAGCATTAATCCTCGCCGAAGCCACCGGCAGACGGCTCAACGCCATCCGCAACCTCCGCTGGGAGGACATCAACTTCACGCAGCAACGGATTCGCTGGCGAGCCGACGCGGACAAGAAACGAAAAACCTGGGAGATTCCAGCCACACCGGAACTCCTACACACACTCAAAAGCTTCCAACGGGAATTCGGCGTAGTGGGCGGATGGCTCTTCCCGCATCCAGACGACACAACAATCCCCATGAGCCGATACCAATTCGGCATCTCGCTCGAACGTGCAGAAATCAAAGCCGAGCTGCCCAAGTTAGACCGGGCACTCTGGCATGCCTATCGACGCAAATGGGCCACCGAGCGCAAGCATCTGCCGTTAAAAGATGTCGCCGCGGCCGGTGGATGGAAGGACGTCGAAACCCTGCTCACCTGCTACCAGGAACCTGACCCTGACACGCTCTTAGCCGTGATGGCGGAACCTCGCAAAGTCCGCGAAATCGCCACCGCCATACCATAAAAACACCTGTTTCCAAAAGTTACAGGCACACCCCACCCACCAAACAAAAAGCCCCACAAGCTAAACGCTTGCAGGACTTCACGTTACACAGTCAGGCTGACAGGATTTGAACCTGCGACCCCTTCCACCCCAAGGAAGTGCGCTACCGGGCTGCGCTACAGCCTGTGTCTCATTTTTACACCAACACATAAAGATAATATATCCCTGCCAGAGTGAAACCTCTCACTCGCACCCCAGCCCCACCTCCCCCACCCCTGGAACACTTTTCGCATTCAAAGGTAGATTACACCACCAGCAATCATCATCATAACGATTGCAACCCAATTCGACCCACCCCCTCGCCCCGCCACCCATGTCTCCCCGTCCCCCTCGACGCTGGAAGTCAACACTCGTAGGCGCCGTACTCGGCGCGGCCTTCGTCTTCGGCACCATCCACGCCTTGGACGCCGCGCCCCAAATTCGCAACCTGGAACCATCCGAAGCCTCAACCACACGGCCTCTCCAACCGCTAAACGTAGATAGCACCTGGATCAAACAAGGCGATCCCAACTTCTTCCTCGCCTGGTACTCCCAAAATCCAAAAGGCGGATCCGGAATCTGGAGCTGCGACGGCCCCACCACCTTTGAATGGACCTTCGACCGCGACGAACACGTCTACATCCTCGAAGGCACCGTCAACATCGATTACCTCGGCAACCACTTCACACTCAAACCCGGCCAAACGGCACTCTTTCTCGCCGGCACCAAAGCCACCTGGCAAATCCCAGACTCACTCAAAAAATCATTTACCGTACACGAACCCAATACCGCAACACGTCTCTACCGCCGCATTATCGGAATGACCTGATAGCGCGAATAAACACCCGCGCTAACAAACATTCCTCGCCTAAAACCACCCTCCGCGCAGCCCTACCGCCGTTGCGGAACAATCGCCAGCGTGCATCGCGAGATGCAAACACGCTGGCTTTTTTCATCCACAATATCAATCGACCACACATGCGTCGTCCGACCACGATGTATCGGTGTCGCAGTCGCCGTCACAATACCATCACGCTGCGCCCTCAAATGATTCGCGTTAATCTCCAACCCAACCGCCGCATCATTTAAAAAATCGATATTCAACACCGCACCCAACGACGCCACCGTCTCCGCAAGCGCAACCGACGCACCACCATGCAACAATCCAAATGGCTGTCGCGTCCGCGAATCCACTGGCATCGTCGCGACAACACGTTCCGGTGTTAGCTCAACGATCTTAATCCCCAACTGATCGAGCAACGTATTTGCAGTATGCTCCCGAATCCACTGAACTGCCTGCTCCAACGCCGCACTGCGAACGGCCACCGAGTCTATCGATCCACTCGACTCCTTATCTCCACGCTTCACATCATCCGTCATATTCCCCTCCCCATCACACGCCAAAGATCAACACATGCGCCACTGCGCTCACAATCCCCAACCCTGCTAATCCACCAATCGTCCACGCAACTCGCCGAGCCAGTGGCGCCTTCCATCCATCGCGCGCAACAAACGGAATACAAAACAACAAACTACTAATCGACGTCATCACTACACTCAACGCCGCAATCTGCGGAGTAATCTCACCTCGCTCTGCCAAGTTCGCGATCGACGCAACCGCGCCAACACTCGAAATCACACCACCGATCAACGCAACCGCATACAGCCCAAACGCACCCAGCTCTCGCATTGCAATCGTACTCACCACCTGAATAATCAAAAACATCACACCAAACTTGATCGCCGCAGAAACCGAGAACGGCGAATGAAGATCCGCCAACGACTGCTCCGACTCCGAATCATGTGTGATGTTTGTGATGATACTCGGAATCCACCGCTGAATAAACCGACTCGGAATATTCGGCCGGAACGCAATCGCTGCAGCACCAGCCATCATTAACACAAATGGCGCCGGCATCACAAAGACCGCCGCAGGAGCCAGTAGCGCCAGGATCACAACGTTGCGCAAGACCATCGATCCATTCGCAAGCACGATCCCACGATATGCAGCGTCCGACAAACGATCACCCATCTGCTGCGCACGCGTCGTCAATTCAATCGTCGTCACCTTGCTGTTAACCAACCCACCCAAAAACCCGGTGAGCAACACGCCACGATCCTTAAACAACTTCAATAACACATAGTTCACAAACCCCAGTGCAGCAATCAGGATCACCGTGATCCATGCCGTACGCGGCACTATCAACCCCCACGGATCCACGCTCCCCACAGGCAACACGGGATAAACAACAAACGCCAACACGCCTAACAGAATTGCGGATCGCACTTCTATCTCCGACAACGCTCGGCTAAACCCTGCGAGCGGTTTTTTCCATGCAAGCAATGCAGCGGTCATCACGGCAAGCGCAGTTGGTGGGATGGTCTGCCCCTTTCCAGCCAACAATCCAGTAAACACCGTAACCAACAACGCAGCAGACGTCGTGAGCTCAGCGCCTTCTTCTGTTCGTAATGTCTGCACGTTCAGTAACAACACCAGAACGGCAACAACGATAATCGCCATCACTCCATACGGATCGCCAAGAATTCCGCCAAGGGCTCCTAAAACGGAGACGAAGCTAAAGGTCCGCAGGCCGGCTTCTTTTCGATTGTGCTCGCGTTCCAACCCAACAAAAAGCCCAACCGCCAGCGCCAACGCGAGGCGCTGCAGAATAACAACGGGTTCAAACATCGACAAAGGCATAAGAAGAATGTAGGCAAAAAGACGACCGCTCCAGACTGCGATAAAGGCGTCGTCAGAATCTGAGTTCCGACGACGCCTTCTTGTACATCACCCTACCCGGCTAGGACGCTTATGGTCCAACTAACGTTTCCTCGAGGGTTCCCATCTTTCCAACAAAGAAATCTCCGAATTCCGCGTACTGGGCACTAGCTTCGTCAAAGCGCATCTCGGTGACGATCCGCTTGAATTCCAATGGATCCGCCGCAAAAAGCGTAACTCCCCATTCCCATGTATCAAATCCCATGGCTCCGCTAATTACTTGCTGAATCCGTCCGGCAAATCGCCGACCGCTCATACCGTGTTCGTACATCAACCGGTTCCGCTCATCCAACGAGAGGGTATACCAGTTTTGGCCAGGCGACCGACGCTTGGACATGGGGTAAAAGCAGACGTACGGCATCGTTTCCGGACGCGGTGGATACAGGCGACGCCGAGTATGGGGGTTGGCCAGTTCGGCACCAATTTTTTCGTGGGCGGAGGCGAGGTATTGTTCGTCGCCAACTTTTCCGCCACGGGCTTCGGTCTCTTTCACGAGCTTGGACGTCATATAGTAGAGCCCAGCTTCGGTGACGCTCAAAAAGGAGTACACCGGGATCAGTGCGCGCATCCACGGCTCTTGCTCCAACTCTCGCTGCACCGCACCAATTTCATCCAACGTGCGTCGAAAGTGCATGAACATCACGCTGGCGGTCGCTCCGACCACTCGAATCGCAGCGCTCCATCCTGGCGAGTCGTTGTCGGCTGGCTGGCTGTGTTCTGGCAAGATATCGAACATTGGATGGGCGGCTTCGTCCAACAGCTCGGCTCGATCCAAATCAATTTGATATAGTTGGTGCAACACGTACCACCCCTCAGCTGTCTCAGGAGGGAGGACTCGATTAATTTCTGGTATCATATTAAAAGCAGTTTTGTGACAATGGCGATTAAATAAGCTTCTTGAGATCGTCGACGATCTTTTCGGGCGCCATGCCGTATCTGAAGATAAGACGTAATCGACCGTCGCGGTCGACTACAAATGTTTGTGATGAATGGCTCATGGTGTAGACCCAGTTTTCTGCATCCTTCTCTGGATCACCTGTGACGTCTGGCGCGTTGTCGCGAAAGGCCGAAACGCCAAAATCACGATAGACTGAGCTCAAATTGCTCGAATCGGCCGAGAGTCCGATAAAATCTGCGTCGAAGTTCTGGGCGTATGACTGCGGGATGGTTGCGGTATCGCGCTCAGAATCCACCGAGACGAACACAAATTTGAACTTCTTGGCGTCGTCCCCAAGTGCGGTTTTGACGCGTTTCCAATCAGCCAGGGTCGTTGGGCAGATGTCCGGGCAGTGGGTGTATCCAAAAAATATCAGTACTACCGATCCTTTTTGATCGGTGAGGTTAAACGGCTTTGCGTTCGGGCGTTCGAAGACAAACTCCGGCGATTCAGCCGCATCGAGCGCGGTCCCGTGAAACTGGGTTTCCCGTTGGCACGCCACCGTCAGGATTGCGGCGGCACATAAAGCGAGAGATGTACGCATGTACGAAAGATACCCATCTTCGGGGAGACTTTAACCCCAATTTTCAGCGTGAGTCGGAGCGCAAGGAGCGAGGTCAACTCCCTCACATCAGCTGTGGCCACCGCGATCACGCCTGGTCAAGAAAACGCATGGGGAGATGGCCAAAAATATGAGGAGTTAGCTGAGACGCAGCTTAGGCACGATCAGTGCGGCACAAGTTAAATTTGACTTGAGAATTACTTCATTGAGGATCCGCGTGCGTCGAAATATTCTATCCCTGATCGGCTTGGCTGCGATCGTGTCAACGTCTGTTGCGGCTCAAAGCTCGTCTACCAAAACGACGACTAAAGCCAAGACGACAGCCGGCAAAACTACATCTAAAACCGCGTCGAAGACTACATCAAAGGCCGGCGTCAAAAGCACCGCAAAAAAGTCTACGGCAACAAAGACCCCTTCATCCGCCGCAGTTCGAGTTCAGGCCCCTTGGCGGTTGGCTTATAACGATGCCAAGTTGATCGTATCGGTCGATACATCACAGACCGAAAAACTTCCAGACGGAACGTACAGAACTCGCATGCGCTGGATGTACACCACCGATCAAAAGATCGAAGGCAACAAGACGTATCGTTTGATGATGGAACACCGTCTGCTCGACTGCAAAAAAGTTCGGAGCAAGCCAATCGAAGCCACGGTGTATGACGCGAACGGCAACCGAGTTTCGTCGTTCTCCACACCAGATAACGAGCTTCCATATTTGCTGTGGGGCAAACGCACGACAGGCACAGTTAACGACAAGGCATTAATCAAAACGTGCAATCTTCTCGCGACAAAAAAATAATCTGCACGTTTTAATCAGCAGTATGCTCTATAAAAATCAACGGCCCACACACAGAATGCACCTGTATGTGGGACCGTTGTAGAACGTCTAAGATCGGACAGCAGACCTTAAACGCCCCCCCGCTGTTGAAAGCTACTGTCGCTGAGCGATAGGCTTCCGTGTATTTTCAGACGCTACCATCGTAAGCAACGTCTTCTGATCTGGCGCAACTTTCAGCATAGAGACTGCCTTCTGCAGCTGCACATCTTCTGATAGATATTTGTGTCGCGTTAATGAATCACCAAACGCAAGCGTTGAGATTCTAAAGCCTAACAACCGATCTACATAATTCGACGACGATGCAAGCAATGTCTTGTCGAATGTCAGCCCTTTCTTCTGAAGCCGAGCAATAAAGTCTTCACGCATCTTTGGTGTGATCACAAAGTTCTTCGCAACCTTACCACGCTGCTCAAGCGCAAATCCGTTCAGCTCCGAGTTAAACAACCCAGCCTTTGGTCGAACCGCATCGGCAAACTTCTGCTCAACTCCAGAGAGCTCTGATCCATTGAGCACAAGGTCAGGCGTGATTCCGCCGCCGCCGAGAATCGTTCGGCCACCATCTGTGGTAAACCGAGGACGAGCTTTACGAGCAGAGTCGGTCTCGAGTGAATCAGGGTGTGTTTCAACAAGTCGACCATCAGCCGCCAACGTGCGCTCTTTCTGAATCGAACGCCCAACCGGTGTAAACCATTTCTGAGTGGTGAGCTTCAACGCATAACCACCTTCGAGTTGGAAGATCCCTTGCGCAGATCCCTTTCCAAAGCTGGTTGACCCGATGATCACTGCACGATCGTGGTCCTGTAGCGCACCCGCAACGATCTCTGAGGCCGATGCACTCTGGCCGTTCACGAGAACAACGAGTGGGATATCTGGATTTGTTGGTGGACGGGAAGTTGCAAACGTCTGAGCCTGGCCAGTTCGCCCTCTCATGCTCACAACTGCCTTTCCAGCAGGGATGAAGTAGTTCACGATACGCACAGCCTGATCTGTAAGACCACCGCCGTTACCACGTAAATCGAGAACGATCTTCTTCGCGCCCTGTGCCGTCACTCGTTCAATCGCTTGTCCAATTTCATCAGCCGACGATGAACCGAACTGTTGCAATGGAATGTACCCAACATCACCCTGAATAACGGTAGCGTACGGAACCGCCGGAATATGCACCATCTCGCGCGTAATATTCAGGTCGATCGGCTGAGCAACCCCATCTCGCGTGACCTTCACACGTACGACCGTTCCAGCTGGTCCGCGCAACCGATCCGAGACCTGCTGATCAGTCCAATCCTTCACTTCAAAGGTATCAATCCCAATAATCTTGTCGCCTTCAATGGCTCCCGCCTTTGACGACGGCGTATTGGGATAAACTTTCATAATTACAACAACGCCTTCAACCTTACTGATGGCGGTACCAATTCCAGCATACTGCCCCCCCAAACTACGGGAGAACTGTTCCATCTCTTTTGGTGTAAAGATGACGGAATAGGGGTCGTTTAGCTCCTTAACAAGCCCACGCGCCGCGCGGGTATATAAAGAATCTGTGGACAGCGTATCGACATACTGCGTCGACGTAAGCTGCAAGATTTGATTGAATAGCTGAGCGCTCTGAAATACAGACGGCTTCTGAATTAAGAAAGCCGTCAGTCCGGACGACAGGACAACGAGCGCTACTCCTGTTGTTAGTCGCCGAATACGCGAGGTCTGCATAGCTAAAACGATGGGGGAGGTCGTTTATAAAGCGGCCGGGAGTGGCGCTCTTATCTAATACAGACAGCGGAAGTTCAAAAAGGGTTGCAGGTGGTCGGCGAAACTGCGAAAATTTCTCTCCCAACCCCTCTTATGCCCGCGCCCTGATCATTCCCATACACCCCTGCGCGCGCAATCTCAGAATCTCCACAATCGTACCAAGGATCGGATGCGTCAAACCACTCTGGACCATGGATTCGCGGACTTCTTCTACTATATCACCAATATGCTCTGCGACTCGACCAACATGTCCAAGGACGTAGTCCACTGAAAGATCGCTCTCAATTGCCATATTCTCCCATCGATATGCGTTGACATGTTCCAGTAGATATTCACGGCCAATGCGCATGGCAAGTTTCAGCTTTTTGATGTCGGCACGATGATACGGCAAAGACGTGGCAATATCATAAAGTGGCGCAAGACGAGCACGATTATCTCCCAACAGGATTGAAAAGTTTTTCGCGTGCGCATCGGTCCCACCGATGACCCAATTCAGGGCGAGCGTACTAACAAATGTTCGTATATCGTCAGTTTGATCACTGGAATGTCGACGAAGCAGTTCCACAATCGATCGTACGCCTGGGCCACCTTCATTCTCGTACTTCCGAAACGGAGATACTCCCAGAGCTTGGCAACAATCTTCTTGATGATACCGAATTAAGCGCCCATCAACTTGTATACGATCATATCGTTCAACCACAATAGCGATTTGATCGTCGAACCTCCGCACCCGCGACAACGCAGTTGGTAAACCGATTCGGTGTGCCAACGTAAGACAAAAGTGCTCGTTCTCAGCGAATCCATCGAATGATGTCGTTGGAGGTTTCAGGATGTGAGTTGTAGGAATTGTCCCATTCGGAACTCCCCATCTCCCTTTATCCATGAGCAACGCAATTTTTGGTTGCGCCCCTGCCAGGCTAAACTGCCCTTCACGTTGAGGAGCTTGCCATGCGGTATCATCGCTGTAGAGCTCTCGCAATCGATCAGCAATTTGTGATTCAGTGAGCCAATCAACAGACGATGAGTTTACATCCACAACTACATCAAGCCGCTCAGGACGAACAAACTGAATCGCACCTGCGCAGTCTTCTCCAACATGAGCAAGAAGTGCCAACGGATTGCGTGGAGAGACTCCAAAGCGCTGTCCCCAATGTTCAAGAACGCGATCATTATCTGGAAGTAATCCCTGCAGAAACGACCGAACGACGTTACCGGTATGTCGCTCCTCCACCAGTGGCATAGATAAAGAGATGGGGAAGGTCCCTCTGATCATCCACGAATCGTTATACACGAACGTGAATTCACCGGACATCTCCTGTGTCACCTGTCCCATATGTTGACCATTTGCCAGGACACTCAGCACGATCGTCAATTTAGGTCTCTCGCCTTTCGATAGCGTGCAGCTTCCACAATGCTATCAGGCGACGGGAGTCTCGAGTTTACAGAGGTGCTAAGCGACGACGGACTCTCCTTAACATTGAGCTCAATCCCTAAAGCTCTGAGAGTCTTTAAAACGAGCTCTAACTCCGCGCGAGGTTTTCCGTTTTCAACGTCGGAAATCCACTGCCGACCAACCCCAACAAGCTCAGCCAAGTCCTGCTGCGTTAGGCCGCGCTGCTTACGGCTACCCTGAATAAGGGTGCCAATTTGTGAAGACGTTAGCAATGACATAGGGTCAGAATTTATCGTCGATCGGCGACATGATTTTTAAATATGTCGCCGATCGACGATAAATTCAAGAATTCTTCCCTAAAAAGACGAAAAATGAACGGCATATGTCGTCGATCGGCGGCATGCTACCTAAAGCATTTTCATTAATACCGCTTCCCAGGCTTCAGTATCACAATCAACGAGTTCCGCAGATTCGGCCGAGTGGTGTCCCAACAGTCTACGTAATTCAGTTCGGCAATGTCCTCGGCGGGGATCTCGGATAACACGTCTTTAATTCCTCGAACGCCGTAACGAATGCCATTGATATACAGCCGAAGCGGCATACTCGAATCCATGCTCATCGACTTGGGCGACTTTCGAATAAAGCGAAAGTCCAGCGTGAACTCACTGGTATCGGCCATGCACCCTTTATAGGTATCACCGAGCATCCGAATCCGACGATTCAGCACGACATCCAACGCGTCGCGATCCGGTTTCTTCGCAATCTCATCGGCTGTAATCCGATACTGCGGGTTACTCGACGAGACGACGCGAACAGCGGCAAGAGCATTGTCGTTGGCGTCCAGGACAAACTGTAAATCCAGGGTATCGCCGCCTTTTAGATTAAAGACCTCCGACCGCCCGTTCAAATAACCAACCGCACGGGCACCAATGCGATACGAACCTGGCTTGAGCGTACGGAAGGCGAAGGCTCCACGTTCTGCGGTGCGCACTCGTGTGATGACACGGTTCCGGGTGTCGGTGACGATCACTTCAGCACCGCGCATGGGCTTTTCCATGGAATCCATCACAACTCCCTGCACCACCGATACAGCCTTCGCCGACACTGTGTCTTTCGATGGCGCAGCTTTTTCCGCGCGATCGACTTTAGCAGAAGACGAACTGTCTTGAGCCGACGCGACCAGAGGAAGTAGACACATAACAAGCAAAGTGGCGAAATGACGTGCTGTTGACATACGTCCTCCTAATGGTTCACTGGTCTGCGGTAAAGCGACGTGCTTAAACCGATCGCATCGCAACAGAAAACGCCCGAGCGGTCTCATCAAGTGTGACAGCGTCGTGCGCGGTGGATACAAAACTCGCCTCAAACTGCGATGGGGCGATGTACACGCCTTCAGCCAGTAACGAATGAAAGAGTCGTCCGAACCCATCTATATTAGACGTTCGAGCGATTTCGTAGTTAACAACGGGCTGATCGTTCAGGAAGAATCCCCACATCGACCCTATCGCGGTCGCCTGGACCGGGACGCCGGTCTCGTCACCAGCCGCCCGAACTGCGTCCGCGAGCGACGCCGCCATTGAGGTCAGACGGTCGTGAACGCCGGGGAGAACGAGGGCGTCAAGCGTTGCGATCCCAGCCACCATGGCCAGGGGGTTTCCAGAAAGTGTCCCAGCCTGGTACACCGGGCCCGCCGGCGCCACCATGGACATGATCTCGCGTCGGCCGCCGTACGCCGCAGCCGGCAGCCCACCGCCGATCACTTTGCCAAGACAGGTGATGTCTGGCGTAATACCATAGTAACCCTGGGCACCGCTCAGGGCGATACGAAAGCCGGTCATCACTTCGTCAAAGATGAGCAGTGCGCCCGATTTATCCGCTACAGCACGCAGACCTTCGAGAAAACCAGGGACCGGCGCAACCATCCCCATATTACCGGCAACCGGTTCGACCAGAATCGCCGCAATCTCGCTTCCACAGCTGGCGAAAACAGCTTCAACCGCAGCCAGGTCATTAAACGGTACGGTAAGCGTGTCCGCAGTGGTACTTGCCGTTACCCCAGGGCTGTCGGGTAAGCCAAGTGTTGCGACGCCAGAACCGGCTTGCACCAGGAGCATATCTGCATGCCCATGATAACAGCCAGCGAACTTCACGATCTTCGCGCGTTTGGTTGCAGCGCGCGCAAGTCGTACCGCACTCATCACCGCTTCGGTGCCAGAAGAGACGAACCGGACCATCTCTACCGCAGGCATAAGCCGGATGATTCGTTCAGCGAGCTCAGTTTCTAACGCTGTTGGCGCACCAAAGGACGTACCAAGTCTGGCTTGTCGAGTGATTGCATTTACAATTGATGGGTTCGCGTGTCCGAGGATGAGTGGCCCCCATGACAACACGTAATCAATGTACCGATTACCATCCACATCTACGATGTACGCGCCTTCTCCACGGGAGATAAAGCGCGGTGTGCCACCAACGCCTCGAAAGGCACGCACAGGACTGTTCACACCGCCAGGGATGACCTGCTGAGCTTCGGTGAACAGCGCTTCAGAACGTGCGACGTTTACTTCCATAAGACTATTCTGCATTCGCTAACCAATCTGCGGCTTCTTTTGCGTAGTATGTAATGATCAAGTCTGCGCCGGCGCGTTTGATCGCCATTAAACTTTCGAGTGCACTTCGACGTTCATCCAACCAGCCTTTGCTTGCGGCAGCCTTTAACATTGCATATTCACCGCTCACTTGATACGCGGCAACTGGAAGTTCAACGCGATCGCGTACCTGGCGGAGAATATCGAGATATACGCCGGCCGGCTTTACCATCACAATGTCTGCGCCTTCTGCAACGTCGATGTCAACTTCGCGGAGCGCTTCACGTGCATTTGCGCAATCCATCTGATATGCGCGACGATCGCCAAACTGTGGCGTTGAATCCGCAGCAACGCGGAACGGACCGTAAAACGCAGATGCGTATTTTGCGGAGTAGGCCATGATGGCGATATCGGAAAGTCCTGCATCGTCGAGCGCATCACGAATAACAGCAACTTGTCCGTCCATCATTGCGCTTGGTGCGACGATATCAGCACCAGCTTCTACGTAGGCAACAGCAGAACGAGCGAGCAACGGGAGCGTTGTATCGTTATCAACGGTTCCGTTGTCCGAATCGATAAGACCGCAATGACCGTGATCTGTGTATTCGCACAAACAGACATCGGCAATAACAAGCATATCTGGCGCACGACTTTTTATCTTCGCAATAGCGCGCGGAACAGGTCCGTTGGGATCCCATGCACCGGAGCCTTCTGCGTCCTTTACATCCGGGATACCGAAGAGGAGCACTGCACTAATCTTGCGCGCAATTAAGCTATCAATTTCTGCGTCAAGCTGATCAACAGACAGCTGTGAATGCCCAGGCATCGGTTCGATAGGGCGTACAACGCCTTCACCTTCAACAATAAAGATCGGATGGATAAAGTCGTTGACGCTCAAACTATTTTCGCGAACCAATCGCCGGAGTGTCGCGGAGCGACGAAGCCGTCTCGGCTTCAATATATCTAACATTAGGATGTACCAAGAGAAGAACTTCGAGCTGCAAACCAGTCGGTAATAGCCTGAACTAATCCGTCTGCATCATGTTCAGCAGCGACAGCATCAACAGGAACTTCGAGTTCGCGCGCGGTTGCGGAGGTAATAGGGCCAATACAAAAAACCGCAGGACGCTGCGCGCGTTCCCACAGACCGCTCAGCCACTCTCGGCCGTATTCCTTGTTGTGCATCGCACCGTTCACAAAGTATTGAACGGCAGATGAACTCGCAAAGGTGATGGCGGTTAACGCGCCCGAATGCAGATCAGCTAACAGCGAAGGAACGCCAAGCCCAGGAACGGTGCGATAAGAGATCGCTTCAACAACAATTGCACCACGTTTGCGCAGTTCAAATGGGATGTCGTCTTTAGCAAGATCGCCGCGGGGGAGCAACACACGCTTTCCAACGACATGCGTGTCGAGCGCATCGATTAACGAATATGCGATAAACGACTTGGGGACAACCGTTGCCTTGATGTTGTGTGCGGCAAGGGCTTGTGCGGTTGTGGTCCCGACCGCCGCGATCTTACGGGTATTCAATTGATGAACAGCAAGTTCGATGGCGTTACATCGATCGAGTACTGCGTGAACGGCGTTTGTACTTGTAAAAACAATCCAGTCAAACTCAGACAGCTGCCGTAGCGCTGTATCGAGGACGGTGAAATTATCTGGCGCGACAATGCTAATTGTTGGATGGACAACCGTTGTTGCGCCTAATGCCTCGAGTTTAACTGCAAGTGGTTTGGCTTGCAGCATGGTTCGAGTAATTGCGATGCGTTGATTCTGCAGTGGAGAATCGTTCACGAGCGCCTGATACGACGATTCACGTCGCGGGATGAGGGATTAGCGTATCGCGCAAGAGTTCGCCCCCATGTTGCACCAGATACTCGGAGAGCTCACGCACTGCGGATTCCGCTGCCGATAAATCCGAATCTATAATGGCGGTACGATGCTGCCGTAAGAGTGTTCCGTTCACTGAACCAACCATACCACTAATTGTTACATCTGATTCGGTAGCTACAGCGTGAGCAGCAACTGCCGCGTGGCATCCTCCACCAACGACTCCAAGAAATACGCGCTCCAACTGCACCGCAATATATGTTGGCTTGTGATTCAACGGCGCGAGCATATCCGTCATATCGGCTCGATCGCCACGTATTTCGATAGCGATTGCCCCTTGCCCAACGGCAGGGAGCATCACATCAGCTGAAAGCCGAACGCCATGTACGTTATGTACACCGAGCCGATCGAGGCCGGCGGCGGCAAGCACAAGTGCGTCATATTCGCCGCTTGCCAACTTTTGCAACCGTGTCCCTACGTTCCCACGAACATCGAGGACCTGTAAGTCTGGACGTACCGCTAACAGCTGGCAGCGACGACGTGGACTTCCAGTTCCGACTCGCGCGCCCTGCGGCAGTGCGTCGATAGACTCTTCGCCGCCTCGCGTAACCAATACATCTCGTGGATCCGCACGCTCGAGATACGCAGCGATTGTCATTCCATCTGTAAGATCAGATGGGAGATCTTTCGAGCTATGTACTGCGCAATCGATACGACCGGTGCGAAGCGCCTCTTCGATTTCAGCCACGAAGAGCCCTTTATCGCCCAACGCGGCGAGTGGTCGATCCAGTAACAGATCACCCTTCGTGGTGATACGCACCGTCTCAACAACAAGTCCCGGATGAGCCTGAATCAACGCCGCACGCACAAGCTCCGTTTGTGCAAGCGCGAGTGGGCTCCCGCGTGTACCAATGCGAACTGTCGTGACTGGCATGGTCATGAGATTAAGCGCTCACCTGTTGTTCGACTGCGGCAACAGACTCTGCGCGATTCACCACCGCAGCAAGCGTATCGACAAACAACGGATTGACGTTTGGCAGCTGAGTTCGATGTAGCAGCATTCCAAGCTCCGTGGCCTTTGTCTTCGCCTCCACATCAATATCCCACATAATTTCCAGATGATCTGAGACGAAGCCAATCGGGACCTGCAACACATGCTTTGCGCCTTCAGCATTCAACGTATCCAGAAAGTCGAGAATATCCGGACCAAGCCATGGCTCGCCTGTTTCGCCGGCGCTTTGCCATGCAAAACGCCAATTTGAGATACCAAGCGTTTGCGCAACGGCGGCGCTGCTATCAAGCAGCTCCTGCTCGTAGGGATCGTTCCATTCTCGAATACGAACGGGCAAGCTGTGTGCGCTAAATACGGTTGTGACGTTCGCGCGATCATCTTCGCTAAACTGCTCTAACCCTTCACCAACCAACTCCGCCATCAAACTCACAAACTCGGCTTGGTCATACCAACGTTCAACAAAGTTGATCTTGATATCACTTTGAAAGTCGTCTTGCGCCTGATCGAGCGCCTTTCGATATCCACCGATGCTCATTCGAGAATAATGAGGCGCAAGGGCAACGGCCGTTAACTCTTGAACGCCGTCAGCAACGATGGTTCGCATGGTCTCCGAGATATACGGATGCCAATGCTTCATACCGATGTACACTTTGTACGTTGCATCATCATCTGACGACTCAGCGTTCAGCTTCGCTTCGAGTGCGGCAGCAACGGCACGTGTAATATCCAAAAGTGGTGTACGCCCACCAACACGCTCATACCGATCTTGCAGCCGCTTTACCGCTTCGGGCGAAGGAATACGTCCACCACGAATGTGCGTAAAATACGGCTCAACTTGATCCGGTGTTTCAGGCGTGCCGTACGCCATGAGCAAGACTCCACGAACTGTTGCCATACCGCGCTCCGACTACGCTAACGATTCCGCGCGAACAAACGCCATTAACGGCGAATCCGATGCGCTCAATTCTTTTACATATTCCACAGTACGAATCACATTATCCAGCGGCGTCTGTGGATGCAGGCCATGCCCGAGATTAAAGATATGCCCCGCTCGCCCACCCGCTTTCGCGAGGATATCACCCACGCGCGCTTTAATAACTTCCGGTGTCGACATCAAGATCATAGGATCAAGATTCCCCTGAATCGCATGATGGTAACCGATCTGCTCCCACGCTTGATCGAGCGGGATACGCCAATCGACACCAATAACCGACGCGCCGTCTGTCTTCATGCAATCCAGCAACATCGCGGTATTTGTACCGAAGTGTATAAGCGGAATGTTCGCGGAAGCAAGCGCTGCAAAGATACGCTGAGTATATGGCTGTACAAATTCGGTATAATCCGCAGCCGAAAGGCAACCAACCCAGCTATCAAAGAGCTGCAATGCATCTGCGCCACTTTCGGCCTGCGCTCGCAAATACCGAATTACCAGATCCGTCAGTCGTTCCATCAACGCGTGCCAGACATCGGGTGCGCTGTACATCATCTTCTTTGTCAGCAGGAATTCCCGCGACGGACGGCCTTCGATTAAATACGATGCCAGCGTAAACGGTGCACCAGCAAATCCAATCAACGGAGTACGATCGCCAAGCTCTCGCTTCAGAATTCGAATCGTGTCCAGCACATACGGTACATCTTCACCGGGAACGATTGTGCGAATCCGCTCAACACCACTCGCATCGCGAATTGGTGTGTGAATCACAGGCCCAATGCTGTCGACAATCTCCAAATCGATTCCAACGCCAATGAGCGGCGTCATGATGTCAGCAAAAAGAATCGCGGCATCCACATTCAACCGATGAATCGGCTGCAGCGTTACTTCAGCACATAGCTCAGGCTGCTTGCAGATTTCGATTAATGTCCATTGCTTACGGATAACACGATATTCCGGCAGAATTCGCCCCGCCTGCCGCATGAACCATACAGGTGTACGTTCAACCGGTTCGAGATGGGCCGCGCGGGAAAAGAGAGAATATCTTGCAGTCACTGAACTTGTTGAGTATCCGAGATAGGTGATGTGAGTCCTGCTGGCGTTGGTGATGCAGGAACAGATGATTCACGGCTAGGCATCGATCGCTTGCCAGTACCATGAACCACAGGACACTGGCTTAAGCCGAAGAGGTGCTGAACGACATGTGCCATGTTCGCACCTTCGGGATCTTCTTTGAGCAGCGTGATTGGACGATGGAGCAACTTATTCACAACACGCGATACCAAAGTTTTCACCAACTCTTTGTCGCGATCAGATTCAAACGACAGACGAGACATCATTCGTGTAATCTCGACTTCCTGAATCGTTTCGGACTGCGTGACGAGCGCCTGAATCGTCGGAATAACCTGACGTGCGCGGAGCCATGAGATAAATCGATGCACATCCGCATCAACCAGCTCTTCAACCCGCGCGATTTCGGCGGTACGAAGCAGCCGATTTTCCGCGCAGATCCCCTGCAGATGGTCGATATCCCACAGCGTCACATTATCGATATTACCAGCTTCCTTGGCAATGTCGCGCGGAACGGCCAGATCAAACATGACCAGCGGTGCAGAGCTACCAAGATCCGCGCGCATGCTCATGGCGAGCGCAACATCGGCAGCTTCAATCACATGCAACGGTGAACTCGTACAGCTCAGCACTAAATCGGCGTTGGCAATTTGCCGCGACAGCTGGTCGCGTGTAGCCGTAAGCACTCCGTACCGCTCAGCCAGCTCCGCACCACGTTCGGCCGTGCGATTGATCACCGTAATCGACTTCGCGCTGCCGGAAATATGCTTGATCGCCAGCTCCGCCGTCTGGCCTGCGCCAACAATCACAACGTTTCTACCGTCGAGGGTGCCAAGACGGTCCGCTGCGAGCTGGAGCGCAACCGAGACCACAGACAACGAATGGCGCCCGATTCCGGTTTTTGTCCTGACCTGCTTCCCGACGGCCAGGGCTGAATCGCCAAGCCGGTGCATGATGGAGCCAAGCGCTTTGAGAGAGTCGGCGCGCTCAAGGGCGACTTTGATCTGCGCCAGGATCTGATCTTCGCCAGGCACCATGGATTCCACACCAGACGCGACGAGAAAGAGGTGTTTAACGACCTCTTCGCGCGATTTGATGTACAGGTGCGACGTGATCTCCTCGGCGGACACGCCGGTCAACTCACATAAAATGCCGCGAAGAAGCTCGGCGCCCGTCTCTGCGTGCCCAACCAGGGCATAAAGCTCAGTTCGGTTGCAGGTGGAGAGCACAAAGCCTTCATGGACCCGACCCTTCAGAGCGGAAATAGCATCGTCGAGGACAGACCCACTAAGCGAGACGCGCTCTCGAAGCTCGAGCGGCGCAGTCTGGAAATTCAGACCAAGAGAAAGAAGCTGCACAGGTCAGCACATACATTAAAGAAGGTGCCGATATATAAGGGGTTGGACGGTCCCGATGCAAGCATAATCCCCTCTTTCGCCGACAAGAAAAGACAAGGCGATCTGTCGGCGAGAAGAAAGGGATGGATTTAGCGGGTTTTAGAGTGAAATCGGTGGATCTGCGCGATTGATGGTGTGGATTACTTGACGTAGTTGTATAAGCCGTATAGTCCGATAACGACGCCCGTTACGGAAATTAGCGTACCGGCATCACCGCCAATGATGAGCCCGGTGAGTAGCGCGCCACCTCCGACAACCATCAGGGCTACGCTCTGGCCAGCGCGTGGTGAATGAGCCAGGCTGGCTGGAACGGCCGCGGAGTGGCTTGAGGCAGCCGAGACACCGAGGCGGGCGTTGGCGGCTACGGGGCCGGCTTGTGAGGAAGGAGCGGTTGCAGGAGCTGCAGATCGCGCCGCGATGTTTTCGCCACGCACCGACGACCCGGACACATTTGTGATGCGTGAATCAGATTGAATAGTTTGGTTTGACGATAACGAGGTTAAATCACTCTTTAAATTTAACGATCGTCCGAACGATACATTTTCGGACGCGCGAGCTGAGGAAGCTGCGTTCGCATGTGGCGTTGAATTATCAGATCTTGTGGTTTGCGCCTGGGAGATCGTTGGCGCAGCAAAAGCAACTGCGCATCCAACTGCGATAAGTGCATTAAAAGCTTTATGCATAAGAACGGACTGGTTTATAAAGATGAGGATGTGTTTTCACACAAGGTAATTGGGAACGCTTCAACTCTTATGCCACATTATCGATCACTTTGTTCGGAACGTCGGAGCTGTTCACGAAGCGAGTTAAGCGATTGGAGCGGCATTTTGCTTTTGAGTACATAGCTACGCTGGTTGGTCGAGTCAGACCAACGGAGTACCGAAACCGTTGTGTCAGATGGCGAATATTGGCTCAACGCTTCTGCGCAACTTTGGGGAGCTGGTCGGCGAGACACACGACTTCTGGCAATTACATCTTCTGAAAGCGAATTCGGCTTCTTAGCGGATTTACTATCTTCGGAATCAAGTGATGTAATTGGGCGTTTTGCACCTATCACACCTTTGCTCACGCCCTTCATACTATCCACTAACGTGCGATCACGGATGGTTAACATCGCGCGTCCATTCGGCTCGACATCGTAGACTTTGACTTCCAGCGTATCACACTTGGCGAAATAAACCAGGTGAGGCGACGCAGCTGCCATCTCGAAGTATACCGTCGCTTGTGCTTTATTTGCTGTATCGATCTTCGGTGCGGGTAACGCTGAGCGAGAGGCCGTGTTCTGTGATACAATCGGAGCAGATTTAGCAACAGCCCGCTTTTCCCGTGCTTGTGCGTTAGTACGTTCGCGCTTCAGCGCAGCACTACCATCAACTGTTTTTTGTGCAGACGCCGATGCGCCGAGCGCAGGTTCAGTTGAGCGCTCGTCATAAGCGAGTGGAGCAGCTACAAGAGACGGCGTGTCAGCAGCACTACGGCTAACAACAGCGGTATCACGAGCAATCGCAACTGTAGAATCACGATTCAACTCATTCGACGTTGGTGCCTGATTCACAACCCAAAACACACCAACCGCCGCGGCAGCCAATCCAATTGCAGACTGAAACGATGGTCGACGATACCACGGCTTTCCGCTCCGTTGATCTCGCTTTGGGATAACCTGATCTGGTACCGCATCCAACGCCCCGAGTATACGCGACGATACCGAGATCAAACCGCGTGCTTCCGCAACCGCCTCTGCACATTGTTTGCATGATGCAACGTGCACAGCAACCCTCGTCGCTTCTTCTGGCGATAACGCGCCGTCAAGCCAGGAGTGAATCGTTCCTTCATCAAGATGCTGCATGATCTTCCCTCCTCTGCTGGTCGCGCTGCAACGTTTCATAAATTTCGGCGAGTCGTCGTCGAGCACGAGCGAGCGTCGTACCGATTGAAGCTGGAGAGAGTTCGAGGGCTTCGGCAATCTCCTGATAATCCAAACCTTCCTCACGCATGAGCAACGCAAGCCGGTCACGTTCAGCTAACGAATCAACCGCCTTTCGCGCCATTGCCGTCTCTTGTGCCTGTTCTAACGAGGATGGAACTGTTGTCTGTTCACGTTCGCGCTCTTCCGCAGCGAGCAACGTTAAATGTTGACGCTGGCGTATGTCTTTACGCGCTTGATCGCGAACGAGGTTTGTCGCAACAGCAAACAACCATGACCGCTCGTTCGTAATGTGCGTTTGACGTAACGCGCGCACGAACGTCTCTTGCGCGACCTCTTCGGCCCAGTCGCGATCGCCTAACCGGCGCGTGAGATATCGCACGAGTGTTTCGTGATACGTGCGAAAGAGACGTTCGACGTCAGTCACTCAGCTACCACCGCCGCTCAATCGATGAAATAGCCGCCGCCGAGAGATTATCGAGACCATTCGGTGCCAACTCAATCACAACTTGCTTCCCAACGACACGCACGCGTTCGCCGATTGCAAAGATCGGTGCAAGATCGGGGATTTGAGCGAGCAAGGAGAAATACGCCTCAGAAAATGGTTTAACGCGAACGACTTCAAGCTTGCCAGCCGGTCGGCTATCAGCCCATACGCTGTCCCGCAATAGAAATATACGATCTCCAACGCTTTTTGCTGCGGTTGCCGTCTCACGTTCTATACGATTAATGGCGGCAGCACTCGCAGCGGAGACAGACTTCGCCGACCGTTGCGCCTGGGCTTCTCGGGCTACTCGAAGTTCGAAATACGTCGTAGTTTCTCCTCCAGCGACCCCTTTGGAGATTCCGCCAGCAGTGTTGCGTGAAGTGATTGGTCTCCTACCGGGTTCAACAACTAAATAGGATGAAAATTCAGTCGGAATGCCGTACCGTTCCCCTAGCGTCTTGATTTCCTCATCAAGTTCAGGACTTGAACGCCCTGCGGTTATATTCTTACGCTTTTCAGCGGAAAGATATCCCACACGTTGCGTCGCCCAGAGTCGCGGGATAAAGGCGTTCTCGCGCTCTTTCGCCGGAAATGCGGCTTTCACACGCCAAGTCACAGGCCCATTTACCGTTTCTCCAGTCACAATAACGCTTCCAGTTCCGGTTTCCCTGTATTGTGCAAATACAACGAGGTCTTGCCCGGCAAAGATATCGACTGGTGTAACGGGTAACATGGATGTTAATCGAACTCCTTCGCCACGAACACGAACGTCGGTTACAATCGGGCTAGATAGACGTTGTGCGGTTACCGACATCGTGTGTTCAATAGATTCGTTGGGTGCGACAAACTGCGACGTTCCACGTCCGCTCAAAGCGAGTTGCTCAAGAAGAGAAATATGGACATCTGCACCTAAACCAAAGGTGAACACTCGCGCGTTACCACGAAGTGAATCTGCCATTGCAGCGATTATTGTTGGATTCTGTTCGCCAACGGTAGGATCACCATCAGTCACAAACAGTACAATAGGCAACCTCCCCTTGGTTCCTTTTACACGCAACGCTTCCTTGAGGGCATCAGCGATATTTGTTCCGCCCTGTGCTTCCAATGCGTCAATATACCGTGCCGCCGCATTCACGTTCGATTGTGTTGCACTGGAGTAGTCGTCACGAAAGCTCTGAACAGTCGAAGAAAAATCGACCAAGCGAAAGCGGTCCTGACTACTCAGTGTCTGAAGCAGTTGTTTCACCGCAGCCTTCGCTTGCACCAGCTTGCTCCCGCTCATTGATCCCGATACATCAACCACAACCGTAATATCACGTGGTGTAATCCTCGGCGGAGTCGCAGGTGGTGAAATTGAAATCATCGCAAATCCGTCGTTTGCGCTTGCAGCGTGAGTCAGTACGGTAAGAGACGCTTCCGACGAACTCCGAACGGGAACAAGAATCGTTGCATTCGCTCCATTCGCAACGATCGAAACCGAATTGTACGATTTGGTTTTTGCCTTCAACGCAACAAGATCGTGCGTGGGTGAATATGCCGTTCCAAACTGCTCCGTATCGGGATAGTCGAACGTAATATTCACAGACTTAGGAGACGAATCGTCACGTTCCGCACGCGGTCGACGCGGGCCAGAAGGCGCGTTACGAAAACTCGACACGTTTCCCCCCGCATCGCGGACGTCAACGCGCACGACGTTCCCTTCACGGCGAGCCGCCGTTTGATAACGGATGACAACCTTCTTTTCTTCCCCTGGATTGATTGGAAAAATACGCGCGCGCAATAACCCGGAGCCCATCCACTCCACCAGCGCGGGGTCTCGCTGCCTCTGTACGATCGACTCATAAATCCTGCGAGCCTCGACCGCAGACATCGTTTCGCCAGCTACAAGTTCGCCGTTAATCGACAGCTTCAAGTCCTGAAAAGCAGCTCCTCCTGGCAGCGGAAATATGAACTCCGCTTCGGCGATACGAACGCCAAGATTCTTGAATGTCTCTGTAATCTCATACTGTACAACGCCACGATCGAGCCGTACGTGGATGTCGCTCCGCGTCCGAACAATCGATTCCGACTGATCTGAACATGGGATGCAAACTCGATCAACTGGACAAACTCGCAGACATGGGGCTGGAAGGATCCGCCCTTGCGCAGCAAGCAGCGCGGGGATAAAGAGCCCGAACAATCCATAGAAGTATCGTCGCATAGCAGAGATCCAGAGAGAGGTATATACAGGAGACGCCTTTCATCAAAGAACTTGCACACAATAATCGAAAAATTTCCGTGGATATGTCTTACGGTGGCAAATTTGGCGATTACGACCTACTTACGAAGATATGCACGACTCGAGCTGTATTGTGCGATTTATGCAACTCACTGCAAATTGTAATATTGATTTAACATCGCTTTAACATCGACTTAATACGGACTTAATGCGAGAGTGTAGTTCGATGGGTGATAACGCCGTTATCCTAGAAGGACCAACAACAGATAGTAAAACACAGCGAGCCGCTCGCTATTCTACCGTACACGGAGCCGGTCGTATCATGTCACGCACGCAGGCGCGCGGCAAAACAAAAGGCTGAGGAAAGTCCGCACGAATCGTGGCCCCAGGGCTGGTCTCGTGGGATATGGTGAATGAGTGGCTTGGGCCACTTGGCGTTATTCTTCGCGGCGGTGGCCTTGACGAAGCACCGCACGCATACCGCCGGTTGCCGGACGTGCTCACGGCACAAGGTGATACCGTGCGCGTGCTTCATACGCTGACCCCGCTCATCGTCGTAATGACTGGGGAGAACGAGTACGATCCGTACAAAGACTAGAAACACTCCCGCCTGACGGCCTACGCTATCAGGGCGGGAGTACCTCTAGTGCAATCTCGCACCCCGACCAGGAATCGACCGGAAATCGCGTCAGGCGCCTAGGAATGCCGTGAAATCCCACTGAATCGTGGTGCAGCGCTCCTCTCCTAGTCTGTCTATGATCGGTTGGCGGTGTGCAGCACCAACGAGGAATACGCCACGCTCAAAGGCGTTACTCGCACAGTATTCGCGGATGTTTTTGAGCATCTCGATTTCACGAGCCTCCTTTCTGTCTGCCCACGCCTCGTAGATTTTGAGGGGTTGAGGGTCGTCGAGAGGCTGGATCGCGGAAAGCATCGCCGCATCGCTCTTGGCTGACAGTGTGGCGTACCGCTCGCTGTTGAGAAAGGGGAACCCTTCCTCTTTCCTCCCTCGCGTGATCTCATCCTCCAATCGGTTGAACTCCAGGCTTAGCCGCTCGACGAGCCCGCACAATGCTTCGTAGTTGCCAAAGAACTCTGCCTCTGGAGTAGGCAGATCTACCGGCTCCAGTACGGTACCGGGATACTTCCGGCAATATTGTATTTCTGTGATTACCTCAAGGCTTTCATGTGCGCGCGGAGCGGTGCCGAAAAAGCCGGGAAGGCCGAAATGAGCGGTGTAGTCCGACGGGTGCATCTCCATAAAGATGACCTCGGGTCGTACGTGCTCTAGGATTTCCAGTAACGCATGCGACGTGACGATCCCGTCGTTCCTATGAAAGGATCCAATCAGTGAAATGCGCGGCTTCTTATTCATAGCTCGTAAAAATACCCGCCCTGACGGCCTACGCTATCAGGACGGGTTTTTTTAGGGTCGTAGTCTGCGTCGGTGATTCGTCTATCGAAGACGGCCAATGTGAATTACTACCCAGCTATTATAGGTTTGCCGATAAGACTGCGTGGTGACCTCTCACTTTGTGGTAAGAAATCGGGGCGACCCAGGTAAAGAAACAGCTTATTCCCATACGGAGCCGTAATTTTCGGAGGCTGTACGGCATCAACCAAGCTACGCCTTGCTCGGAAGATGTAAATGACCCGTAGTGTCGACGGGCGCCGTGCACTCGACATTGGGATAGTCAATTTCCGCAAGAACCTTCCCGTTCGCGGTGACCTTTACCTGATTTCCTTTCGGGAGTTCCAGGATGACAGATTCTCGCGGAGCAAGCCCAAGCGATCGCGGTGGGTTGTTCCCAACAACAATCTTGACCCAATTTACGGGGAGCGACTCTTCTACATTATTGATGAACTTGAAGCTTGAACCACAAACGTGCTGAATCGTCACGGATGATCGAGGCAAGTTCGGAGGAACTTTGTGATACATAAACTCACGAACACATCGAGCAAGGCTACGTAACGATGGGTCAGCATTTTTATCCCTCACAACTTGATCGATCGATGCCGCAATCTGTTCTGGGGCATTTGAGGGTAAATCACGAATGATTCGAGCTGGGATACGATTTCCGGCAAACTCGATTTGAGAGCAAGTCACTTCCCCTTTCGCCTGTTCTTCGAGAGTGCCAGGTAGTCGCGCTCCCACATCATAGGTGATGAGAAGGACCGTCAAGCTAGCTGCACGCGCAAGGAGCGAAGCAGTTGGATCCGTGACAACTGCACGGGTTGCGGCAAGAACATTGGGATCTCGCACCAGCAAGGCAGCCGTTTGTAATGCCTGCATGTCTTTCAGTGCCGAGAGGGGCGCTTGCTTGGTTGCTCGAAAAGCGGTGGCTATAGCGGCTGCGCCATCATGGCCACACTGGTCGATCTTACCTTCCCACCCTACGTTCCGGGCGGGAAATGCTCCCTTCGATAGGGGCTGAATAATCGACTTGCATTGGGGCGCGGTTGTTTCTTGAGCGAATCCTAAACTCGCTGAGAATGTCGTGGCGAGGACGACTGTGTACAACGAAGAAAGTGTGATTTTCATAAAATTCTCAAGGAAAAAATGCAAATGTACATGTATGTGCTGTTTCGAGGCTGTCGAGCTGTCGCTTGGTATCTGCCAAATCCAGATTGTTTCCTTGTTCATCCCATACACTCCGAATCGTACCTTGCACTGAATCCCGAGCAAATATCACTTCACTACGAAGCTTACGCACGATCAATTCAATTTTTTGCTTGGCATCGAATGTTGCATTCGTAAACAAGTCCATTAGCAGAGAAAGGTGCGAAGGGCTAGGTCGCGAAAATTCTCCTTCATGTTGTCGTACAAGTTGATAAAACGCATCAACCGGTCCTTGACCGCACTTCCCTCCTGTGCCGGTCTGCAACGCGCGCCATGGTGATCCCGGCTCGAATGCTTCATGATAGGAGATTTTATAGGCAAGATTCGGACGACTTTCAAAATAGAACAATGATTTATTAGGTCCTGCAGAAACGGCTTCGATTCCGTCTGGATTCGCAAAGCTAAATGTAGATTCCGCCCACGGCGTTCGCTTCTGTGTCGGGGCGATCATTCCCGGGAAAGCGCGTATCGCTGCGTCCAAGCTGGGAGTCTGAAAATTGTCCCACGTCCGGGGCGAGGCTGTCACACTAACGGAGTTCGAGGGAACTCCACTCCCGTTCCAGGTAACACTCGCCCGGATCGACCCGCCCGCCACTAATCGCCCCACCCAAGTCGTATCCGTACGTGTCTCCGTGATTGTTCCTGAAATTCCCGAACCGGATGCAGGAGTAAACTCCCATTTCACCTCTCCGTTCGTTGCCCCGCGGTTCGCGATAACAGCGTTGCAAGAGATGCTGTCACCACGCGTGACTGTTGATCCGCCGCAGGACACTGTGATGTTCGGCACGGGATTCGATTCTCCAATCGGTCCAGTATTGTGAGAGCTGGAAGTCCATATGGTTATATGGGCGGGATCCCACGCAGATCCGTAGGCATAGATTGTAATGAACATTGCTTCGGCTGGAAGGGCACCCGGAGTAGGAGAAAAAAAGCCTTGATGAGACTCTTGACTGTGGAATATTCCGTCCCAGGGACCTCCGATAGGATAGTCATAATAGGAGAGAGCATACCTCACATCCACGGGCTCTGTGTCGATGTAGGCGAAGGAAATTCCGCCGTGCATACCATTTGAGCTCGAAAGCCGATAGGAAGTCTCTATGGTCGTTCGCGGCGCGCCCACCTCTCGGATTGGAGTCGTAACGGGTGCGTCGGCACAGGCGGCGGTGAAACTCATGCTCAGCACGATCCCCCATCCCTGACCCCAAAACCGACTCTTGAGAGATCGTGACCGACCGCCCCCACCTTGCGGTTTGCGCTGAGTCATCGAGCCTTCACGGTCGGGTCTTCAACCGGTTTCGGATCCCGCAGCCATGCGGCGAATAACTGCGCTGTGTTGGCATCGTATCGTTTTTGCTGAACGAGTGTCAGGATCGCACGATACGACAGTCTTTCCCGCTCGAGCTGTGCGACGATCCCGTTTATCTGGGCCGGCGTAGACTCACGTGTCCGCCTTGTCGTATTCGTCCGCCGCCAGTAGCGTGCTAGGCGATCGATCGAATCGCGTTGCGCGGGAGTGAGGCGCACTCCTTGGAACATGGCCCGATTGAGAGGCGTGTCAGGGGCGAGTCCCGAGCTATCCGGAATTAACAGACGTCGTACGTTGCCGGAGTCTACCACGAATACTTGGGCGTGCGCAGGCGTCGAGATTACAAACCCGAGACCACCCACGAGAATCGTGAGCCAAGACACTCGATTGAGGTAGCGCCCTCCTCGGGTTAACATTCCAGCCCCCGGACCGAGGGGACGCATGCGCCGACGAGCGGGATCGATCCACCGCTGGTTGGCCCCTCCGCAGATCGCGGTCCCCGCGGCGCGCAGATATTGCCGGCAAGAATAACTGATCTCATATACCTATCAAATGGGTTAGGCGCGATGGCACGTCGCGACGCTCGGGACTTCTCGCATGCCAGACACAACAGGAGACACGTGAAGGAGGAAAACCCCTACAGCGGGATTTAAAAAACATGCACCTGATGACCCGACAATACACGAGCAATAGCTCATATTAATCCGCAAACTTTCCCTGCCCTTACATATTAATTCGGCATCAACTTATGGCGTGATACAATCCTGAGAGGCAATGAACACTCGTTCACTAGCCTGGCCCAGATATTCGGCCCATGGAAGTTCGACTGCCGTGCCCGTGTGACGAGCGCAGGGCATCCGTCCCCCGCCCCTATTGGAACTTTGCTGATCGGGGCGGGAGAAGAATTAAGTATTACGCTCTTGATCTAGGTTACCACGTTAACACATACCCGCCCTGACGGCCTACGCTATCAGGGCGGGAGTGTTGGCCAGCCGCCCTCTGAAGAAGGAAGCGCTCTTAACAAAGACGGTATATGGAGACATGGTGGTACAGAACCTGACCAGAAAAATTATGAATTAGCTAAGAAGCTGGGATTGGAATCTTCCTTAAACAATTATGGTTATGCGCACAGTTCAAGAATGGTTGACGACAGTAGTAACGCCCCCCCGATCAGATAACATTGATGATTTACATGTCGATGAAGTGTCTAGTGAGTATGAAACAGAAGCACATTGGCTCAACGGGGCTCTCACGTGTTTGCAAGAAGCGTTAACACTGCGGGATCAACAGCACTGGCCCGTGACTATTGCGGTTGGGATATCTCTAACATCAAGCGAGATTCCACAGGGTCCTACTTTTGCGAAGATTCAGGACATCGTCATGGCCTATGACGGAACACCACCTTCTCTATATTGCTTCCAGAAGGGAAGTGAACCGTGGGTGACCGAACCAGGCTATACGGAATTACCGATAGCCTTTCGTGCTCCAATTGCGGATGAGACACGAAGTTATTTTTACGAATTTTACTACGAGGACGGTCAAGAATACCGGAGGACGTTCTGGATTGCAGGTCCTCTGACCTACCTCAGTGACCACGCGGCCCATGATAGTTGGCCTGCCTAACTCGACAAATGCTTCGCATGCTGCTGTTGATGTGGACATAAATGCGGAGATCGAGTTACCCATGCACGCACACAACGTAAATTCTCGCTAAATCCACTCTGCATATGACGTGTACTTTCCGGCAGAGGGTGAGCCATTACAATCCCGGCAATCCACGTTACAGAGACAATTGAAAGCACACCCACCATCGATCGCATCGGAATACGATTCTTCACACGACACTGCTCACCAGCAAGAGCCAACACTCGACGTGTCAAAATATCGTTGTTATTAAATCCAACAGTTACACCGCCGAATGAACCAACGGGCCGCACATTCCGTTGCGCCAACGTGATCAAAGCAGATGCGAGGGTCAATGGGTTCGATTTCGCAGCTATTCGATCTGCAACCAATTCGACTTCATCAGCCATGTCAGCCACAAAACGCTTCAATATAGGCACCCAAAACAACGTACACGCGATAAACCGTAACATCGAAAGCCGTAACGGATCTCGGCGCCTCACATGCGCGTGCTCATGACGAAGTACGGCCGCCAGCTCCTCGGCAGACAGATCCTCGACTAAACGTCGATCGAGGTATATACGAGGGCTCCAAAGCCCAACGGCAAACGCGGGGACAGGCAGTCCCTCAACAACTCGAATTACGGAAGGATCCACCTCGGCGAGTATAGCCGCAGCGCCAAACGGACCTTCCTTCGCAACGAACTGCACGGACAACGCCCGTAACGTACGTCGCATCGAACGAACAGCACCCACTCGATCCCAAATTGCATACCCAACTCCAACAACGAACAGCAGCTGCAGTACATAACGAACCGGCATCAACAAGAAATGCAGCGCGATCAAACAGATCGAACCGATATGATCGATTCCCGTGAGCGGCGACAGTCCTTCGGCGCCAATCATACCGCCCAAAAACGGCGCGGCCGCTGAAACGCAGACGCAACCGATAAAGAACAACAAACGAGTTGGTCGATCGGTCACATCCGCGATGAGTCGTTGTATACGAGAGCGCATGTTAATCACGCGACCGTCTAAGCCTATGAGTTGAACAGTGCATAATCAATCGCTTCTACGCCTCAGTTGATTCATGTAACGCAAGTTTCTTTCGAATGAGCTCCGCCAACTGCGCCAACTGCGCGGGATCCTGCTCCGCCAATACATCCACAAACGAACTTGCCACGAGATTGGGACTTAACGCCAATACCCCCTCAATCGCCCGTCTCGAAACATGCGCCATAAAATCTGCTTCATTCATCACCGCTTCGTAGTGCAATAAGCTCTGCACTTTCTTGCGATGAAGGAGCCCCTTATCGACCAGCTTGTTCAGTACAGTAATCACTGTATGAAGCTGCACATCGTGTACAAATACAACCTGTACATGCACCTGTCGAGCAGATGACGGAGTTTGTAGCTCCCATACAGCCTGAAGTACGATCGCTTCGAGATCGCCCAGAACCTTCGCGACTCCATTGGCTGAGAGTCGAAGCGTGTCGTGTAAACGAGGGTCGGTCATCGGAGCGTTCTCATCATCATACAATCCCATCGGCGCGCATCTCAGCGTCGCTTGCAATCGCGGCAACGGTACCAGCCGGATGTGCATACCACCCTGGATCGACATCGTAGCTCGCCAAGCGATCGCGAACTTTAACGATCGTAAACATGCCACCCATGTCGATCATGCCAAACTGTGATTCACCACCACGCATTGGGATGCTATTCTTGGGGACCTTCATGCCCATCTCTGCCATGTCACCCATTCCATGCTGCCCCATCGTCATATAATCAGGGAGCAAGCGACGAATTTGCCGATCCAAGCTATCGGTCTTCACACCCATCATATTAGGGAGATCATGCCCCATCTGGTTCATAACGTGATGCGTCATATGACAGTGAAAGGCCCAATCGCCTGGAACGTCAGCCACCCATTCAATATCGCGGGTACTTCCAACGGGAACGAGTATTGAGGTTTCTGGCCACTGCGCGCTTACAGGCAATCGTCCGCCATCGGTGCCGGTGACTTTAAACTGAAAGCCGTGTAAGTGAATGGGATGGTGATCCATGGCACTCAAGTTACCAAACCGAACTCGGATTCGTTCCCCGGTCTTGGCAATGAGTGGTTCGGTTGACGGAAACACCTTGCTGTTCATCGTCAACACGTTAAAGTCGCTCATTACGGATACGTCGGGTTTGGACGTCCCCGCATGAACGGCCCACTCGCTAAGCATGATTGCAAAGTCACGATCGATCTTGGGGCCAAGTGGGGCGCGTGGATGGATGACAAACATCCCCATGAGCCCCATCCCCATCTGCGTCATTTCGTCGAAGTGCGGATGGTACATGTACGTTCCGTTTTGCCGCAACGTAAATTCGTATTTAAATGTCTCACCCGGTTGGATGACCGGCTGATTTAACCCCGCAACTCCATCCATGCCGTTTGGTACGAGAATACCGTGCCAATGGGTGGTTGTAGGCTCAGGGAGATTGTTTGTCACATAGATTCGTACGCGATCACCTTCCACCGCTTCGATAACAGGGCCAGGTGTCTGTCCGTTGTATCCCCACGCAACGATCGACAAACCGGGAGTAAACTCGTGTTGAATCTCTTCGGCTGTGAGATGATAGACCTTAACGCCCTTTACCATCTTCCATGGCAGTGTGGTTCCGTTTGGAACTACGACGGGTGTGTAACCAAGCGATTTAGGGTTTACCGAACTCACGGGCTTGACGAGCGACTTCGGTTTGGACGCAACCTTGGACGAATCCTTGGAAGCCTTATGCGCACCGCCATGTGAAGCGTCGTGCTGATCGTGCCCTTGATGTTGTTGCTTCTGCTGAGGGGTTTGCGGCTCTTGACTTTGCTGAGCTTGAGCTGCATGAGCGGCCTTGAGCGCAGTTAAACCACCAGCCAGCACTGTAGCACTCTGCGCAATTGCCTTACGTCGCGAAACCATTGCTACTCACCTCCATTCGGCAGACGTCCGCCAATCGCTTGTTCGAGCGAAGCGCGCGCAAGCCAATAGTCGCGAACCGCTTCCACATATTGCTGCCCAGCCACAACTTCATCTCGCTTTGCCTGCAACAACTGAAAGACACCAACCAACATCCCGTTATAAAAAAGCTGTGTTTCGTCAACAATCTTTATACGCAGGGGAATAATCACTGCTCGTAAATAGTCTGCGCGTGCACGCGCCGCATTCATTCGCGAATGGTACCGTCGCACATCAGACCGAATTTCAATCGCAAGCGCAGCGTAACGTTCTTGTTCACGTCGTATGCGCGACCGCGAGCCAGCGTTCACAGCTTGTCCTTGATCAAAAACAGGGATACGCACACCAAGGGAAGGATTCACACTTCGCCCTCCATCGCGCTCTCGTTCAAACGACGCACCAAGATCGATTTCGGGAACTACCGCATTCACCCGATCGATCCCAGCCACCTGCGCTTCGTGAATCACCGACTGTCGTGCAGCCGCCAAGTCCAATCGACGTTCGATCGCGGCCCGCTCCAAACCAACCAACGTCACTGTAGACGCCGGCACATCCAATAGCCGCCCCGACAATGTCCAGCTTGTCTCATTCCCCCAAACACCAAGCAAAACCGACAGGCTCTCTCTCTGCTCCAATACCGCAGCCTCAGCTGAAGCCAGATCGAGCTTCGCCTGCTCGTACAACGCCTGCTCGCTCGCGAGATCCAGCTCCGAGATGTTTCCCGCCTCTCGCTGCCGTTGAGCAACGTCCGCACCGAGTCGCGCCGCTTCTGCAACCGTGGCAAAGAGCTCCTGCATCTGCTCCGCAGCCTGCGTTGCATAAAACGTCTGGCGTGTTCTCGTAGCAAGATCAACAACCTGGTTCGCAACATCGAGCTGAACGCGCACGAGCTCCGACGCAGCAATTCGCTTACGCATAGGGAGCTGCAGGATCGACAAAAACTGCTGAACGATACCAACTTCGTACCCGGTTCCTATTCCCTGCATCCCGATCTTTGCAACACCACTGAGCAGCGGATTCTGTAGCACACCAGCCTGCGCCAGCTCCGCCTGCGCGATACCAAACCCCTCGAAGGTCGCCTGAAGACCCCGATTATTCAGCAACGCAACTTGAACGGCCCCATCCACCGTTAACGGCTGCGCGAGCAACTCCGCCACTCGGGCCGTTGCCGCGGTATCGGCGGCCGTCCCCTGATTCCAATACACGGTCGCCCCAGTCCCAAGCCGCTGCTCAGCCTCCGCAGAAACCTTCGAGAATTGAGCTCGATTTGGCGCGCTCGCACACCCAACCGTAAAAAGAACGGTCGTTGCGGCCAAACATCTAGCAGCTCGACTCAACATCAATGTTGATGCGGCGCCGGTTTCGGCAACTCGGCCTTCGTGGTGTCTTTTTCGGTCGAATCCTTGGGCGGGACCATTTTTTCCAACTTCATCTCACACTTCGGGCACCGGCCTGGCTTATCACTTTGTACGTCCGCATGCATCGGGCAGAAGTACAACAGGGGAGTATTCTCGCGCTTTGCGGTATCGCTGGCAGGCGCAACAGGTGCACGCGAGGTAGAATCGCGGATTGCCAACGTCGTGGATGGCGCACCAACGCTCCCCTCCGACGCGTCAGCACGAGTCGCCGGATGCGCATGATTGGCCTCCGAAAACGCAGATGCCTGCGCGGCTGACGCGCAGCTTTGAACCAACAACGCGCCACAAACAAGCGAAACGATCGAAGCTGACATACTCCCTCTCAACATTGGCATTAATCTGGAAACCAGCCTACCCGACACCGGGGCAGATTTTACTGTGCATAAAATTACACCGGTTCGCCAACTCCAGTCAACAGCCGTTACTTATGTGATCTCTCTACCGACCGGCGTCGAGTTTCCTTCCACGCCGTCGCGCAACAACTCTGTCGCAGACAACACCGACTCCTGGGTCCCTGCCAACGCCAACACATCGCCAGCACGCACCATTTCGTTCCCCACCGGCAACACAACCCGCTCATCACCGCGCGTAATCGCCAACACCATCGCGCCACTAATGCCGCGTAGGTTCAGCTGTGCCAACGTCTTATTCACGCCATAGTCAGTCGACCGCACCCGCACCGGAACCGGCTCGCCAAGGCCAGGGACAACCTCGTGCACCTGACTAAATTCGCCGGCAGAATCACTCGACGACGCATCCCCTTCCTTCGACATCTGCTGCGCCAACGCCGACACAATTATCTCGGCGCCAGCCTTCGCATGCCCTTGCAAGTTTGTCGCGCTGCGCCAAAAGGCATACCCCAGCACGAGAATAAGCGGAATCACAACCACCGATCCTTGAAACGCGGGAAGAAACGGCTGGGTCGCAGCAACCAGCGGAATCCCCACCAGAAACACAATCGCGAGCTGCAACGTGACCACCAACACTCGACGCGGTGCCGCAGCAACGTCAACCTTTCCCGCAGCCACAGCCGGCAACGCCCGCTGCGCCAACAACAGTCCCAACACTCGCGCGCTACGAATCAATCCAACAATCAACGGAATCGAGACAATGATAGCGCCCGCAATAATCGAGTATCGCGCGGTCATTGGCGTAAAACCAAAGCTCTTCGTCAAAATTCCGGTAAGCGGCGCGATCTCGATCGATGTCCCAATCACAATTCCAACCAACAACACTGCGTCGAGCAATATCAATCGTATCGGCCTGCGAATCTTTGAACGTTCCCCGACATCCGAATGCGGCGCACTTCGCAACCGTTCGATCCACGATCCATACAACGCCACAAAGGTCTGTAATGGCTGAGGCAACTTGCGATCAACGTACTCTGCGAAAGGTTTAGACGCGCGAATCAACCATGGTGTCGTCAACGTGGTAATGGCAGAGACCGCCACAGCAACCGGATACAAAAAGCTTCGTGTTGCACCCGTGGCAAGCCCAACACCCGCGATGATAAACGAGAACTCACCAATCTGCGCGAGACTCATCCCAGTCTGCACCGAAGTTCGGGTCCCGTACCCAGCCAAAAACGCACCGAACGAAACAGCGACCACTTTCCCCACGATAACAACCACGGTAAAGACCAACACCGCAGGCCAATACTCAACAATTACATTTGGGTCGATCATCAGCCCAACCGCCACGAAAAAGATCGCCGCAAACATGTCGCGAACCGGTTGCACGAGATGCTCGATTGTCTTTTCTTCACCCGATTCTGCAACCAACGATCCGGCAATGAACGCCCCAAGGGCCACCGAATATCCAAAGGTGAGCGCCAATAACGCCGCCGCGAAACAGATCCCAACGCTCGCAACCAGCGTGGTCTCCGGTCGATTGAGCTTGACCAATCCACGAATAAGCCTCGGGATAACAAGGAGGCCAACTCCAATGAGGCCCGCCAGAAACATCACCAATCGGCCGGCCGTTAACCCCAGGCTCGAAGCCGTTACCTCAGTTCCAGACGAAACCGCCGTTAAAATCGCGATCAAAAAGATCCCGATCAGGTCTTCAATGATCAGGACGCCAAAAACGATCTGTGTGAACTTCCCGCGCGCGCCCTGTTCCATGAACGCCTTCACAATAATCGTCGTGCTCGAAATCGCGATTACCGCACCGGCATAAAAGCTTTCGAGCGGCGGCCAACCAAACGCCTGCCCAACCATATATCCAAACCAGACCATCGCACTGGTCTGAATCACCGCAACCATGCCAGCGGTGGGCCCAACCTCTAACAGCTTTCGCAGGCTAAACTCGAGCCCTAAACCGAACATCAGGAGGATGACTCCCATTTCGGCTAACGTCTGAACAATGCCCTCGTTCACAACCAGGGGAATAGGCGTGTGCTTCCCGATGATGAGTCCGGCTAACAAATAACCGAATACCACCGGCTGCTTTAGCCGCTGGAAGATGACTGTCGTGACCGCAGCCACGCACAGAACAATCGCTAGGCTACCAAGGAATTCGTGTGTTTCATGCATGCACAGAGGAGTTTACACTCTGCCGGACGAACGGCCTAGACGCGGACGGAAATTTACCGCCTCTATTATATAGAAGCGGTGATATCAACTGTAAGCACTTAGGACAAACGCTGAGGACAAATACTTACAACAAAAACGCGTATGGCTATCGTAGTACAGACGCCCCTTTCCGTATCATTGCCACGGCATTCCGGCGCAACCATCCATCAAACTGGCAACAAACCGTTTGCAGCTCGATTGCCGTAGCACCAAACCCAAGCTTAAAGGCCCGTAATCCGTCCTCTCCCTCGCGCACACCACCCAGATTGAACACCTCCACGCCATCAGCACCAAGGTCGAGCCCGATCTTATAGAGCAGCCAATGGGATGCCCTCATGGTGCGACCGGCGTCACTGGTTCCCCCGGACACATAGTATGCTCCCGCCACAGACCTCAAGACGAGCATCGAAGACACCACAGAATCCTTGAAAACAGCCTGGTACAACTCCCCCGCCCCGGATTTGAGCCACGCAGCAAAGAGGTCATACTGTCCCTCTTCAGACTGTATGACCTCTTGACGCTTCCGTCTTCGATCCAGCGATTCCGTAGCCAGCTGCAGGTGCAAATCCAATGCGGCCAAACTACGTGAACGGCAAATCGCCAAGCCACATTTGGACGCACGATTTACCGCACGTCTATGGTGATCCGATAATCGCCCAGGTTCTGCGAAGGCAGGAAGCTCAACCTGAAACTCCTGCCGCGAATAACGTCGATATTCGCCTCGAAACTGAGGAATCGACGGAGCCGTCCCGCCAAAGCTGAGTAGCTCCATGGTGCTTACCCGCTCTTGACCAACAAATCGATCCAGTTCGCTCCAAAACAGCGAACTCTGGGGCACGTCCGGCACCGACGAGAGCGCCAGCGCTCGATCGAGTCGGCCAGACCGCATCACGCCGACACACGAAATGTCCGACGCCGAGTCACCTTCCAAGCCCAATACCCATACGACACCGCCAAGCTCCCTGTGCGCAACGGCAAACGCTACCGTGCAAAAGGGATTGAGCGGAGACCGTGCGCTTACTTCAATTAAATCCTGGTCGCTTGCAACCCGCGCGAAGAATCGCTGCATTCATCAATTTGTGATAACCCCTGCCTTCCAGCAAGCGTATTTTCTGATAACTTACACATATAGGCTACTCGGGGTATAAATGCGTCCTTTTCCCATCCCTATGCTAAGTACATTGGTAACCGCGGTTCGAACGGCACGAGACGAGCTGTTCCTTTCTACAGAAGCGAAAGATGAGCGGCGGCGCGACTACGAAAATCTCAACATCGTGGACCCCGGAGTAGACGCAACTATCACCGAGGCTCTCGATTGGATCTGCAGAGCCCAGGATTCTTCGTCGTCGAGAGATAACGGCGTGGCGCGCCATTATAGCCTCACCTCGGGTTGGTCGCCGTCATATCCCGAAACCACAGGATATATCGTCCCAACCATGCTGCACTGCGCCGAACTCCGTAAGGCGCCGCAGTACGCCAAACGCGCGGAGCAAATGCTCGATTGGCTGGTCTCCATTCAGATGGAAAGTGGAGCATTCCCGGGCGGAATGATCCACCAAACCCCCGTTGTCCCCGTCACCTTCAATACCGGCCAAATCCTGCTCGGCTTAGCGGCAGGAGTGCGCGTTTTTGGTGATCGCTATCTCCCTGCGCTCGAAGGTGCCGCCGACTGGCTCGTGGCAACACAAGACGCAGACGGAGCGTGGCGCAAATTCCCCTCGCCGTTTACGGAGCCGGGCGAGAAGGTGTACGACGTTCATGTTGCCTGGTCACTTTTTGAAGCCGCACGGTGCCGGCCAGGTAAAGGGTACGCAGAATGCGCAATGCGAAATATCGATTGGGCCCTGTCGCATCAGCTGGAGAACGGTTGGTTCACGTCCTGCGATTTGGACGATCCTGAACAGCCGTTAACGCATACAATCGGCTACGCCTTACGCGGCATTGTGGAGGCATACCATTACTCGCAAGACGAAAGGTTGCTCGAAGCTGCACGCCTTACCGCAGATGCGCTTCTGCCTACGTTACAATCCGATGGCGCCATTTTTGGCCGCCTCGATAAAGATTGGAAGGGCACGGTTTCATGGGTATGCCTCACCGGCAACTGCCAGATCGCCTACTGCTGGTGGTCACTCTACGCCATAACGGGCGACGTCAGATACCGCGACGCGGCCCGCAAAAGCAATGGATATGTGCGCCGCACCATTCGCCTCGACGGTCCACCAGAACGCCGAGGCGGAATTAAAGGTTCGTTCCCCGTCTCGGGGAAATACGGCCAATACGAATATCTGAATTGGGCCGCCAAGTTTTGTATTGACTCCAATTTGATCGAGCAACAGATGGATTCTCCCGCCCACACGCGACCAGAACCCTCAGAGATCATCGTTCAGTAAGACAGAGTCGGCAACCCGAGTCATGTAATTGGCGAAGAAGCGGCCCCCGTGTAAGTTCCGTGTACATATGGCCGCTTCTTCTCTACGACCAAACGCCCCGACGAGCTTTCAATCGCTGTCGAAGAAACAGCTTGTTTGGACAGTTATCGGGCTCCAGCTCACACTTCTATTAGCCGCCCTCGACAGCACAATTGTGGGCACGGCAATGCCGCGGGTCATCGAAGAGCTACATGGCTTCGAACGGTACTCCTGGACAACAACCGCATACCTTCTCACCTCCACCGCCGCAGTCCCAATCTTCGGAAAACTTTCCGATCTCTACGGAAGAAAGCAGTTCTTCCTCGGCGGCGCCATCTTCTTTGTGCTCACATCAGCGCTGTGTGGCGCTGCAGGCGACCTTCCGTTGCCACTGGATGGGATGAATCAACTCATCCTGTTCCGCGGCTTACAAGGCATTGGCGCGGGAATCATCACAGCGCTCACCTTTACCGTTGTTGGCGACATCTTTCCCCCCGCAGAGCGCGGTAAGTATCAAGGGCTGTTCTCCGCCGTGTGGGGATTGGCCTCGGTCTTTGGACCAACCTTGGGCGGATGGATTACGGACCAGCTTTCATGGCGATGGGTGTTCTACGTAAATCTCCCGGTTGGTGTCATCGCTACCCTCGTGATCTACTTCGCCTTCCCCAACATTATCCCACAAGGCATTCGGCGAAAAGTCGACTATCTCGGCGTTATCACGCTGATCGGTTGCTTAATGCCACTCCTGCTCGGCCTTACCTGGGCCGGTGAACCACGATTTGGATGGGGCGCGCCGCGAGTTCTCGTTGCATTCGCCATTTCCGCTATCATGCTCGTTTCGTTTCTCTTTGCAGAAATGAAGGCAGAAGAGCCGCTGCTCCCACTCAAGTTATTCAAGAACAGCGTGATTAGTGTTTCGATGATCGCGCTATTTATGACCGGCATCGCAATGTTCGGTGCGATTTTGTTCATTCCGCTGTTAATGCAGGGTGTTATCGGTATATCAGCGACGCAGTCCGGAACGCTACTCACTCCAATGATGTTGATGGTCACGGTAGGAAGCATCCTCAGCGGTCAAGCGATATCCAGAATCGGACGATATAAGTTGATCGCGTTCACCGGGATCATATGCATGATGACCGGGATGTACTTATTCTCGCACATGACTATCGACGCCACCCGATCGGAAATTGTGCGAAACATGATCGTTGTTGGCTTTGGACTTGGTACGACAATGCCAGTGTATACCCTGGTAGTCCAAAACGCCGTTCCACCCAATATGATTGGTGTCGCCACCGCAGCCACACAGTTCTTCCGATCAATCGGTGGAACAGTTGGTACCGCAATCTTCGGAACGATCATGCTCAACAAGTACACGTCGAGCTTCGCGAAAAACACCCCCGCAGAGATACCACAGCAGATGCGCGACGCGTTTACCAACCCGTTGCAGTTAATGCATCAGCTTCCTGCGATTCAAGAACAGTATGCGCATTTTCCAAACGGCGCACAACAGATCGTCACCTTATTAGAAACAATGAAGCAGTCGCTGGTCGTTGGCTTAAACGACGTGTTTTTCTTGAGTACGGTTCTGCTCGCTGTTGCGTTTGTCGCGAATTTTTTCCTTAAAGAGATTCCGTTACGAAAGTCGCATCAGCTCGAATCCCTGGAGGCACAGACTGAGGCACCAAACCCAACGGGTGCGTATGCAACAGGCAAAGCGGCGAGTTCGCATAAGGTTGCCATTGCAGAGCTTGAAGAAGGCGAAGGGTAACAAAGATTAAAGCGGTACGTTAAGGTGTACAAAAACAAAAAGCGTGTCGTCTCTCAATCGAGATTGACACGCTTTTGTTTTTGGGTCGTACACTTTCTCAAACTACTACGCCCTTCGAAGTCTGGTCAGCACCAGTGGCCCATCAGCGGTCACCGCAACCGTGTGCTCAAAATGTGCAGCGCGCGATCCATCAACCGTCACGACAGTCCACTGATCTGGCATTTCGCGCGTCTGATGTTTTCCAATCATAACCATCGGTTCGATCGCAATAGTGAGCCCCTGCATCAGCTTTGCGCCGCGCTTGGGCTTGCCATAGTTCGGAACCTGAGGATCTTCATGGAACGTGGTGCCGATCCCGTGTCCAACAAGATCTCGTGTGACGTTGAATCCGGCCGCTTCAACAACATTTTGAACGGCAGCACCGATGTCGCCGAGATGATTTCCAATAACCGCAGCGGCAATTCCGGCTTCAAGCGAAGCTTTGGTCACGTCGAGCAATCGCTGCGATTCAGCATCGATCTCACCGATTGCAACCGTAATGGCACAATCCGAGTGGTAGCCTTCGAGCTTCACCCCAGCGTCGATCGAAAGGATATCACCTTCTTTTACGATACGCTTTTTGGATGGGATACCGTGAACGATCTCTTCGTTAATCGAAGCGCAGATACTGGCAGGAAAGTTATACAACCCCTTAAACGACGGTGTTGCACCTGCGTGCGAGCGAATAAAGTCTTCGGCGAGTTTGTCGATGTCGAACGTCGACATCCCTGGCCGAACTTCCTTTTCGAGATAATCCATCGTACGCGCGAGGATTTGGCCACTTTTGGCCATCATCTCGATTTCGCGTTTGGACTTGAGTTGAATCATATATAAAACGACTCAGCGCGCCTAAGCGCGCTGAGTTCTTTCGAGTGCAGATAACGCCCGGTCGGAGACTTCATCGACCGAACCAACTGCATTGATGTGATGAACAGCCATTCCATTCGCTTCATACCAGGCAACAACAGGCTCGGTTTGGCGATGGTAAACAACGAGGCGGTTCCGTACAGCGTCTGGTTCGTCGTCTTTCCGTCGAATAAGAGTTCCCCCATCATTCTTCGGACACGGCGTTCCAGGCTCTAAACCGGTGTACGGTGTTTGACACACATCGCACACCGTTCGCGAGCTCAGACGGTGGACCAACTCGTCGTCTTCGATTTCAAACAAAAGAATTGCATCGATGCTCTTTCCAAGATCAGCCAGCTTCCTGGTAAAGCCTTCCGCTTGCGGAACCGTACGGACAACGCCGTCCAGAATCGCGCCATTCTTTGCTTCGTCGCTCTTGAGCACTTCACTCATGATACCGAGAATGACTTCGTCTGGGACGAGGTCACCACGATCCATGTATTCCTTTGCCTTGAGACCCAGCGGAGTGCCTTCGCGTACCGCAGCACGGAAGACATCACCAGTTGCGATCTTGGGGATGTTCAGGCGAGCTGCAAGCAGCTCACCTTGAGTCCCTTTACCGGCGCCCGGGGGCCCCAACAGTACAATAATCACTATGCAAACCGCCGATTAAAACGCGCTGTTAGACGCGTTGCGTCCTCGGAAGCGTACACGACCTTTCTTCATGAAGCTGTCGTACTTACGCAACACCATATGTTGATTGATTTGCGCCATCGTATCAAGTGCGACACCAACTACGATCAGGAGCGACGTACCACCAAACTGGAACGGCACGTTAATGATCTGTGCGATTAACACAGGAAGTAGCGCGATAAACGTCAAGAAAATAGCACCAGGCAGCGTAATACGCTCCAACACCTTCTCAACATATTCGGCGGTCTTTGCACCAGGCTTTACGCCAGGAATAAAGCCACCTTGCTTCTTCAGGTTTTCCGAGATGTCGACCGGATTAAAGATGATCGACGTGTAAAAATACGTGAAGAAAACGATCAGTATGGCAGACAATACATAGTACAGCGGGTATTGCGGCTGAAAATACTGCGCGACCTGCTGTGCCGTTGCGTTACCGCTAAACTGTGCGACTGCGCCAGGAACCACGATCACAGACTGCGCGAAGATGATTGGCATCACGCCGGCGGTGTTAATCCGCAGCGGAATGAAGTTTCTCGACGCTTCTCGCATCCTGCCGCGCGACATCGTGCGCTGCGGGATCTGGATCATGATACGTCGCGTCGCCATTGTGATCGCGATTGTACCGGCAACAACGGCAACCATGACAATACCAAGTACCGCTAACGAGAACGGTCCAACAGTTTGCGTGGTGACGTATTTAAAGGTTTGAATAATACCTGGCCAAAACCGCTCAACAATCGAGAAGAAGATGATAAGTGAAGCACCGTTCCCTAATCCGCGTTCGGTGATCTGCTCACCAAGCCACATCACAACCATTGCACCGGTTGTCAGGAACAGCACCATCTCAATCTTGAATACGATTCCGGGGTTCAACACCGCGGTTTCGATCGATGAGGTGAACAACGCGAACGCCCACGCCTGCACTGCAGCGAGCAGCACCGTGAGGTAGCGAGTCCACTGGGTTACCTTCGTCCGTCCCTCTTCATCCTTGTTCATCTTCTCGATCTGCGGAACAACAGCTGCCGCGATCTGCATGAAGATGGACGCCGAAATGTACGGCATGATACCGAGAGCAAAGACGGTCGCTCGAGAGAGACCGCCGCCAACGAACATATCGTACAGACCCAGCAAGCCACCGCCACCTTGGCTTGCGAAGAAATCCGTGAGTGCTAACACGTCAATGCCTGGGGCCGTAATATGGGCACCCAGGCGGTAGATGACGAGGCAGAGGAAGGTGAACTTGATCTTGTCCAGAAGCTCCGAGTTACGAGCAATGCTCGACACGGCAGCTGCGGGATTCATTTGCGCCATAAGCTCTGATACCTCAATGAGTAGGCGGGCATCGCTGCCCGCCTAGCTCTATCAATTTATGCGACGGTTCCGCCAGCGGCGACAATCTTTGCCTTGGCGCCTTCGCTTACCTTCACCCCTGTGAGGGTTACAGCATGCGAGATGGTACCATTGGCGAGAATTTTCACTGGCCCTTTTCCGACCCGAGCCAATCCAGCTTCAGCAAGTGTTTCTGGATTGATTTCCTTCCCTTCTCCTACGTGCACCAGGTCGCCCAAACGGACGAGCTGATGTTCGATACGGAAAATGTTGGTGAAACCACGCTTTGGAAGCCGACGCGTCAACGGCATTTGACCGCCTTCGAAGTGTGGCTTACCGCCGCCTGGGCCGTGGTGACCGGCACGTGCTTTACTACCTTTATGACCTTTTCCGGCCGTCTTACCGGTTCCGGAGCCAGGACCACGCCCAATACGCTTACGGTTCCGGTGGGAACCAGGTGCTGGGGCGAGGTTATGCAGGCCTATTTTTTGAGTTTCTTCGGTCATGTTACGCTTCCGAGATCGGCGTGACGGCGATCAGATGGCGAACTCGCTTGATCTGACCACGTAGCGCCGGTGAATCTTGATGAACAACAATATGGTGCGGGTGCTTCAAGCCAAGCGCTTCAAGGGTGGCTCGCATCCGCCAGGAGTGGCCAATGCCACTCCGAACTTGCTTCAGTTCGACTTTCCCTGAGGTCAGTGTCTCTTTTGCAGTCGTCTTTGGCCCACGCTTTGGGTGCCAAACAAATGTACGGGCCATTACGCAACCACCTTCACTTTCGCGCGCGAACGGTAGCCGAGTGACGCAGGATCAACTCCACGTTCACGGGCAATTTGTTCGACAGTTGTTAAGTGATTCAGTCCGTCGATCGCCGCAAGAACCATGTTATGCGGGTTCGTCGAACCAAGACTCTTCGTGAGGATATCAGTAATACCTGCGCATTCGAGGATGGCGCGAACAGCACCACCAGCGATTACACCAGCACCAGGAGCGGCTGGTTTCATCAACACACGACCTGCGCCATGTTTGCCGACGATTTCGTGTGGAATCGTTCCACCCGTCATCGGAATAGCAATCATGTTGCGACGTGCGCCGTCAACTGCCTTACGGACAGCTTCAGAGACTTCGTTCGCCTTTCCAGTGGAGAAGCCAACTTTGCCCTGCCCATCGCCCACTGCAACGAGTGCATTGAACGAGAAGCGACGACCACCCTTCACAACCTTGGCGACACGGTTAATGGCAACCACGTTCTCGATGAGATCGCTGCCGCCTTCACCACGATCGTTCGGACGATCACCGCCACGTCCGCCGTCACGTTGGCCACCCTTTCCTCGGGCGCCTTGTCCACCGGGACCGCCGCCTTGGCCGCCACCAGGGCCGCCGCGACCAGCGCCACCGCCAGGACCACCACGACCACCGCCGCCGCCGCGATTACCACCGCGACCGCCGCCAGGTCCACCACGACCACCGCCGCCACCACCACGTGGTGCGCCAGGGCGAGGTGCTGGACGATCGCCGGCTGGACGCGGCGTCTCTGTTGTTTGTGCCTTCTGTTCGATATCAGCCATTAGAACTCCAACCCGCCTTCACGGGCACCGTCGGCCACAGCCTTGACGCGGCCATGGTACAAATATCCACCACGATCGAATACGATCGTGGTCAACCCGGCCTCTTTGGCCCGAGCCGCGATCTTCTTGCCGACTTCAAACGACTTCTCGGCGCGCTTGCCGGTCAATCCGTTGTCAGTCACCGTCATCAAGGTACGCTGCGTATCGTCATCCACCAATTGCGCATAGATATGCTTGAGCGAACGGTAGACTACGAGGCGTGGACGCTCCGCAGTGCCGTTGACTTTCTTGCGCACGCGGAAGTGACGGCGGCGCCGATATTCTTCGCGCGTTTCCGGTCTCTTCATCGCTTACTTGCTCCCAGCCTTTCCGGCCTTACGGCGAACGATCTCGCCCTGATATTTAACACCCTTTCCTTTATACGGCTCAGGCGGACGGAAGCCACGCAGTTCAGCTGCAACTTGACCGACCGATTCCTTATTTGCTCCTTCAACCAAAATCTGCGTTGGCGTTGGCGCGGTGAGTTTAATTCCCACAGGCGCCTTGTACTCGATTGGGTGTGAGAAGCCCAAAGCCAACTGTAAGCCGTACGGCTTTACTTCAGCTTTGTAACCAACACCGACGAGTTCGAGAACACGTGTGAATCCGGTGGACACGCCTTCAACCATGTTGGAGACGAGTGTGCGGCTCAATCCGTGTAACGCTTTATGCTTCGCTTCGTCCGACGGACGATCTACAGTCACAGTCGTTCCTTCCAACGTGATTTTCATGTCGGGGTGGAACGTCCGCTCAAGCTCACCACGCGGCCCTTTCACTTTGACAAAACTTCCGTCAATGGAAATGGTGACGCCGGCTGGCAGCTCAACTGGTTTTTTACCAATACGTGACATCGATCGCTCTCCTTACCAGACCAGGGCGAGAATTTCGCCCCCAGTGCGCGCTTTGCGAGCCTGACGGTCCGACATCACCCCTTGCGAGGTGCTGAGAATCGCCATGCCTAAACCGTTACGCACACGTGGGATTTTATCCGCCCCAACGTAGCGACGCAGTCCAGGTGACGAAACGCGCTGCAAGTCGCGGATCACAGCGTTGCCGCTGGGCGCATACTTGAGCACCACACGCAACATCTTGTGGCCTTCTTCGGTTTCCATCGTACGGTAATCTTGAATGAACGAGTTTTCCTTCAAGATTTGCGCGATTTGCGCTTTAAGCTTCGATGCAGGCATATCAACGCGACGGTGCTTAGCTTGGCACGCGTTGCGGATACGGGTCAGCATGTCGGCGACGGGATCATTCATGCTCATAGTTCTATCTCCCTTACCAGCTGGCCTTGCGAACGCCGGGGATGAACCCGTTGAGCGCCATATCACGGAACGCAATTCGGCTTAAGCCGAACTGACGAAGATACGCACGCGGACGACCGCTAAATGCACACCGATTACGGATACGGGTGACGGAAGCATCGCGTGGCATCTTGCGAATAGCGGCGAATGCGTCAGCCCGTTGGTCGTCGGTGGACAACGGATTTTTAATAATTGCCTTCAACTCACGACGGCGCGCTGCATACTTCGCAACAATCACCATACGCTGTTCGTTTTTCTTGATCTTTGACGTTTTGGCCATATAGATCTCGCTTATCGCGTCTTTCGTTCAGAGATGGTTGGGCTGTTCGCCCATCCATCTATTAGAACGAGACTACGACTGGCTTGTCCTCCCCTTTGAACGGCATGCCGAGCTCGCGGAGGAGCGCTAGTGCCTGGTCGTCTTTGTTCGTGGTCGTAACAAAGGTGATATCCATCCCGTGAACCTGATCAACTAGTTCATAGCTGATTTCCGGGAAGATGATCTGTTCTTTCACGCCCATCGTGAAGTTGCCACGTCCGTCGAACGCCCGTGTGTTCAAACCACGGAAGTCGCGAATACGCGGGATCGCGATGTTAATGAGACGATCGAGGAACTCCCACATACGTGGGCCGCGTAGTGTAACGCTGGCTCCAATCTCCTGCCCTTCACGCTGGGAGAAGTTTGCGATCGACTTCTTGGCTTTCCGTCGCGTTGGACGTTGGCCGGTGATAAGCGCGAGCTCATCAACAACCACATCTAACACTTTGGAATTTTTAATTGCTTCGCCAACACCGCAGTTAATGACGATCTTTTCGACCGTAGGAACCTGGTGTGGGTTTGCATAGCTAAACTGTGTGGTCAAGTTCGACCGAACAGTGCTGTTATAATATTCCCGCAACCTTGGGGCTGGAACCGGAAGATCTGCACCAGCATGTTCGGTTGGAAGAATTGCCTTCCGTTCCGCATTTCTGCTGGTGGTAGCCTTCGACGGCTTCGCTGCAGCTGGTTTACCGCCTTTGGCGGCTCCACCCTTCGCGTTTTTTGCGCCTTTCTTATCTTTTTCCTTCGTCGCCATATTCGATTACCTGTTAGCGCGGACGCGGAATGGAGTCACCGCTCTTCGCGCTCACGCGCTCTTTCGTTCCATCTTTATCCAAGCGCATACGAATACGCGTTGGGGCACCGCTTTTCGGATCGAGCAACATCACGTTCGAGAGATTCACAGGGGCTTCCTTTTGAATGATGCCACCTTGTTCTTCTGCACTACGAGCACGTGTGTGCCGTTTCACAATGTTGATGCCTTCGATCAAAACACGGTTGGCTTTGAGGAAGACGCGCAACACTTTTCCTTCTTTCCCTTTGTCTTCGCCACGCATCACACGTACGGTGTCGCCTTTCCGAATCCGCGTTTTGATTCGTTCGACGTTCCCTGCGTGACGATTCGTGGTTAGACGATCTTTCGCGGTCTTGCGATACTTCAGAACGCGCATGTTACAACACCTCGGGCGCTAGCGACGCGATCTTCATGTACTTCTTGTCACGAATTTCGCGTGCAACAGGTCCGAACACACGCGTTGCGCGTGGTTCACCTGAATCGTTAATAATGACAACGGCGTTTTCGTCGAAGCGAATGTAGGACCCGTCCTTGCGGCGCGTTTCCTTGGCCGTCCGCACAACGACTGCGCGGGCGACGTCCGACTTCTTCACTGTGCCGTTCGGGAGCGCGTGCTTGACGGCCACGATCACAACGTCGCCGAGGCGAGCGTAGCGACGACGTGTACCACCCAAGACTCGGATAACGAGGGCCGTTTTGGCGCCTGAGTTATCCGCAACCTTGACCATTGATTCCTGTTGAATCATCGGGCACGCTCCACGATTTCAACCAAACGGAAGCGTTTGTCTTTCGACAGAGGACGCGTTTCCATGATACGGACGGTGTCGCCCGTTTTGGCTGAGTTTTCTTCGTCATGCACTTTGAGCTTCTTGGTGCGTGTCATCATCTTGCCATAGACAGGGTGACGAACGCGACGCTCGATAGCGACGACTACCGTTTTCTGCATTTTATCGCTTACAACGACACCAGTACGAACCTTTCGTGCGGTCCGTTCTTCGGCCGAAGCGTCAGGCGTTTCGCCTGCAGCGTTATTGGTCAATTCCGTCATGTTACTTGGCCCTCGCCTTCTCGTTCTGCACCGTCTTGAGCCGAGCGATGTCGCGGCGGAGATGACGCAATTGGAGCGGATTTTCGAGTGTTTGCGTCCCAGATCGGAACTGCAACCAGAAACGCTCCGCTTCTAGCTCAGCGATTTTTGTAACGAGTTCGGGCGCGCCCAACTCGCGAATTTCTTTAGCCTTCATTGGTGTGCGCCTCCTCGCGCATCACGAATCGTGACTTTACACCCAATTTGGCTGCGGCCAAGGCCATAGCCTTTTTCGCGATATCGGGAGCAACGCCTTCGAGTTCAAACATCATTCGACCGGGCTTGACCACTGCGACCCAACCTTCCGGTGCGCCCTTTCCCTTACCCATACGGGTTTCGGCAGGCTTCTTCGTAATTGGCTTATCTGGGAAGATTCGAATCCATACCTTCCCACCACGCTTGATGTGACGCGTGAGTGCGACACGAGCCGCTTCGATCTGCCTGTTTGAAATCCAGGCTGGTTCGAGGGCTTGTAGGCCGTAGTCACCGAACGACACGAGCGAACCGCGCTGCGCCAATCCGTTGGTGCGACCCTTAAACATTTTGCGGTATTTAACGCGCTTTGGACTTAGCATAGTATGTGCTCTCCTTAAGCGTCAGTTGAATACGTTTTGCCGCGACGATTTTCAACGATTTCTCCTTTGAAAATCCACACCTTCACGCCGATAGCGCCAAAGGTGGTCTTTGCGGTGGACGTCGCGTAATCGATATCAGCGCGAAGGGTATGAAGAGGTACACGACCTTCATGGTATCCTTCGACGCGTGCGATTTCAGCGCCGCCTAGCCGGCCGCCGCACTTAATCTTGATGCCGCCTGCACCCATGCGCATCGCACTCTGCACCGCACGCTTCATAGCGCGACGGAACGAGATACGCTGTGCAAGCTGGTTGGCGATATTATCGGCCACCAACTGTGCTTCGAGCTCAGGACGTTTGATCTCTTCAACGTTGATTCCGACTTCTTTCCCGGTTAACCGGGCAAGTTCGTCACGTAGTTGATCGACTTCGGTCCCTTTCTTTCCGATCACGACACCCGGACGTCCGGTGTGAATCGTGACCACGACTTTGCCTGGCTTGCGCTCGATCGTAACATCAGCGATCGCGGCGTGTCCAAGACGAGCCAACAGATATTTCCGCAGCAAGGCATCTTCCTTGAGCATGGCGGGCATATCGCGATTCGCGTAGTAACGTGACCGCCAGGTCTTCGAGATTCCGAGCCGGAAACCGATTGGATTGGTTTTCTGTCCCATATCCTATTCCTCTCCTTCCTGCTTCTTCGTCGACTTCCGAGCGGTTTTTGTAGCGCTCTTTGTCGTCGTCTTTTTAGCGGCACGTGGCTTTGCAGCCGTTTCACCGTCGCCAGCAGCTTCAGTCGAAGCCGCTTTACGGGCGGTCTTCTTTGTAGTCTTCTTGGCAGCCGGAGCGGTACCGTTGCTCGAGGTCACTGGCTTCACCCGCTCACCAACCACGATTTCCACGTGGCTGGTGCGCTTACGGATCGGCGTGGCGCGACCTTGTGCAGCCGGCATAAAACGCTTGATCGGCTTGCCTTCATTAATAACAGCGTGCGTTACGAAGAGATCGTCAACGTCAATCGAATCGTTCGCTTCCCGCGCTTTGTATTCAGCGTTGGCAACGGCGGAGGATAACGTCTTCTCAATCTGCTTGGCCGCATGCTTCTTCGAGAACTTCAGAAGAGCAAGCGCTTCGTTTACGCGTTTCCCGCGGATCTGATCGATCACGAGTCGCATTTTGTATGGCGACTGGCGTGCCGTGCGTTGAATTGCACGGGCGCGTGGAATGATGGTCACTTTAGTAGCCATCTTACTTCCCACCCTTGGCGCCAGCCTTCTTGTCAGTTGGCCTGTTCCCCGAGTGTCCGCGGAACAACCGAGTTGGCGCGAACTCGCCAAACTTGTGGCCAATCATATTTTCGGTCACGTAGACCGGAATGAATTTATTGCCGTTGTGCACTGCGAAGGTATGACCAATAAAGTCGGGTACGATCGTGCTTGCGCGCGACCATGTCTTTACGACTTTCTTCTCATTCTTCGAGTTCATCGTCTCAATCCGTGCAATGAGCGACTCATGCACGAAGGGGCCTTTTTTTACGCTACGTCCCATAATCTCGTCAACTCGTCAATTAAGACTGCGTCGCTTTACCGCGACGGCGGCCGCGGACAATCAAGCGCTGCGAAGGTTTGTTCTTATCGCGCGTCTTAACACCTTCCTTTTTACCCCACGGCGAAACGACGTTACGTCCACCGCGTGTACGACCACCATGTGGGTGATCAACTGGGTTCATAACTTCACCGCGCACCTTCGGACGACGTCCGAGCCAACGCGATTTACCAGCTTTACCGTGCGACATCAACTCATGTTCCGCATTACCAACAACACCAACCGTGGCCATGCAGGTACCGTGAATCATGCGAACTTCGGACGACCCCAAACGAAGCGTGACATAATCACCTTCTTTCGCGATCACTTGAGCCGAAGCACCGGCAGAACGCGCCATCTGCGCGCCTTTACCTGGCTTCAACTCGATGTTGTGTACTTCTGTACCAAGCGGGATCTCTTTCAGTGGGAGGGCATTGCCGATCCGCACATCTGATCCTGGGCCGGAGAAAATCGTATCGCCAACAGACAAACCCTTCGGATGGATGATGTAACGCTTTTCACCGTCTTCGTATTTCACAAGGGCGATACGAGCCGAACGGTTCGGATCGTACTCGATCTGCTCGACAATCGCTGGAAGAGTGAACTTGTTCCGCTTAAAGTCGATGATACGATAGCGACGCTTGTGACCACCACCACGACGACGCATGGAGATGTGGCCGTGGTTATCACGACCGCCCGATTTTTTAATCGGTTCGACCAAAGACTTCTCGGGCGTGCTCCGTGTGATTTCTGCGAAATCAGAGACAGAGCGAAAGCGCGAGCTCTTGGTAACTGGCTTGAACTGACGAATTCCCATGATCGTTATCCTTCGAAGATCTCAATCGTATCGCCTTCACGAAGCTTTACGACTGCTTTTTTCCAGTTCGGCCGTTTGCCAACGGTTCCACCAACGCGGCGGCTCTTTCCTCGGCAGTTCATCGTTTGCACGCTGGCGACTTTCACAGGCCAGAGCTTTTCGATTGCCGATTTAATCTCAATCTTGTTTGCGGATGAAGCCACTTCAAATGTGTATTCACCGCGGTCCTGGTATGCATTCGAGGTCTTCTCGGTCATAACCGGACGAACAATGGTACGATATAACGTCGACATGGATTATTTCCCCGCCAATGCCAGGCCAAGCGCGCCTGATTCGATCAGGACAACGTCGGACCAAAGGATATGGTATGTCGAAGCATCAGAGTACTGCATTACATGCACGCGCTCCAGATTCCGACCACTCTTGTAGACGTTTGGCTTCACGCCGTCCGTCAGAATGAGGACTTTCTTCTCAAGGACGTTCATCGACTCGAGCAAACCAGCCAAGCGCTGCGTTTTTGGCGCATCATAATCGAATGCATCAACAACGAAGATCGCGTTTTCGGTTGCACGAGCGTTAAATGCGCTCTTACGAGCTAACGCCTTTACCTTCTTGTTGGTCTGCTGCGTGTAGTCGCGCGGCTGAGGACCAAAGACGGTACCACCACCTGGCCAGTTTGGAGCACGGATCGACCCCTGACGGGCTCGGCCAGTTCCCTTCTGTTTCCATGGCTTCTGGTTACCACCAATAACGAACCCACGCGTTTTTGTGGCAGCTGTGCCTTGACGCTGGTTCGCAAGAAATGCTTTCACGGCATGGTGCATGACGGGCATGTTAACAGTGCCGTCGAACAGTTCAGCTGGAAGCGTTACGGATTCACGCTGCGCGCCGCCAATGCTATATGCGGCTGCGGTGAATGCGGGTGTGTCTGTTTGTGTCATGCTCATCCCTGCTTGCGGATCGTGACAAGCCCGGTTCTCGGACCAGCAATGCTACCGCGGATATAAATCAGGTTTCGCTCAACGTCCACCTTCTCAATACGGAGGTCGGTTTGCGTGTGCCGAGCGTCGCCGTAATGGCCAGGCATTTTCTTTCCTTTGATAACGCGCGACGGATCCGTACCAGGCCCGATGGAGCCAGGACGACGATGCTTCGTGTTACCGTGGGAGTTTGGTCCGCCACCGATGCCATAACGTTTCACAACGCCCTGGAATCCGCGGCCTTTTGTTGTTCCCGTCACCTTAACGGTGTCGCCAACTGCAAAGAGCGTCACGTCGAGCACATCACCAACGTTAACCGTTGGGAGTTCCGGGTTTTTGCCAGGTGCATCGTCGAGACGGAACAAGCGAAGGGCTGTTGGAGCCGTAGCTAAACCAGCCTTTGCAGCGTGTCCAACTTCAGCCTTGTTCGCGCGACGCCCACGTGGGGTGCGTTCACCAGGCTTGGACTCGCGGCGAAGCCGCTGTTCACCAAAGCCGAGCTGGATGGCGTCGTATCCGACGGCATCCTTAGTAAAGACTTGAACAACCGGGTTTGGCTTAGCCTCAACCACGGTGCATGGGATCTGTTGTCCCAATTCGTTGAAGATCTGGGTCATGCCCAGCTTCTTTCCAATAATTCCGATCATGTCTTCTACTCGACCTTAATCTCGACGTCAACACCGGCTGGGAGATCCAGCTTCGTCAGCGCATCAACTGTCTGCGCTTTGGAATCGAGGATATCAATCAGACGCTTGTGCGTTTTGAGTTCGAATTGTTCACGCGATTTTTTATCGACGTGTGGTGAACGGAGGACCGTCCACCTTTGCGTTTTTGTCGGGAGCGGAATCGGCCCCGACACTGACGCACCTGTCTTCTCCGCGGTCCGAACTATGTCGGCCGACGCTTGGTCGATCACTGCGTGATCGAAAGCTTTGAGACGAATGCGGATTTTACCAGCCATAAAGGTTATCCAATAATGCGATGATTCAAAATCCGTAGGTGGGGTCTCCCCCACCACGGACTGCGGCGATCAGCCTTTGCGGCGGGGCTGAGCCCCGCCATACGAGAGTTACTACTCTATCCTCTGAAAAAAACTACTCGAGGATCTTTGCGACGACGCCAGCACCAACCGTGCGGCCGCCTTCGCGAATGGCGAACCGGAGTCCTTCATCCATGGCGATCGGCGTAATCAGCTCGATCGTCATCTGGACGTTGTCCCCAGGCATCACCATTTCCATGCCGTCCGGCAGTTCCACACTGCCCGTCACGTCTGTCGTGCGGAAGTAGAACTGTGGTCGGTATCCCTTGAAGAACGGCGTGTGACGGCCGCCCTCATCCTTCGTTAACACATAGACTTCAGCGTGGAACTTCGTGTGTGGCTTGATCGAACCCGTCTTGGCCAACACCATGCCACGTTCGATTTCTGCCTTGTCCACACCGCGGAGCAAGAGACCAACGTTGTCGCCGGCTTGACCGTCGTCCAACAGCTTGCGGAACATTTCGACGCCTGTGACGACTGTCTTCTTGTCAGCGTTAAAGCCGATCAAGGAAACTTCCTCGCCCACCTTCACTCGACCGCGTTCGATACGACCCGTCGCAACCGTCCCGCGACCGGTGATCGAGAACACGTCTTCCACTGGCATCAAGAACGGCTTTTCAACTTCACGGACTGGCTGCGGAATATACGAATCCAGCGCATCCATCAGCTCGGTGATCTTCTTGCCGTATTCACTTTCCGGATCGCCCGACTCCAACGCCTTCAGGGCAGAACCCATGATGATCGGGGTATCGTCGCCTGGGAAGTTGTACTGCGAGAGGAGTTCGCGCACTTCGAGTTCCACCAACTCCAACAATTCTGGATCGTCGACCATGTCGACTTTGTTCATGAACACCACAACGTATGGCACGTTGACCTGACGGGCCAACAAGATGTGCTCACGCGTCTGTGGCATCGGGCCGTCGGCCGCGCTCACCACGAGAATGGCGCCGTCCATCTGGGCCGCACCCGTGATCATGTTCTTCACATAATCGGCGTGGCCTGGGCAGTCGACGTGCGCATAGTGACGTGCAACGCTTTCGTATTCCACGTGGGACGTGGCGATCGTGATGCCGCGTTCGCGCTCTTCTGGTGCTTTATCGATCTGATCGAACGCAATCTTGGATGCCAGGCCTTTCTGGGCCTGGATCGTGGTGATTGCTGCCGTCAAGGTCGTTTTGCCGTGATCGACGTGTCCAATCGTTCCTACGTTAACGTGCGGCTTTGACCGCTCAAATTTCGCTTTTGCCATGATTCAGTTCCGTATAATGATTAAGACTTGACCTTGCTCAGAATCTCTTCAGCCTTTGACTTTGGAACTTCATCATAGTGGCTGAACTCCATCGAATACACCGCTCGTCCCTGTGTCATAGAGCGCAGGCGCGTGGAGTATCCGAACATTTCCGACAACGGCACCTGCGAATCGATCACCTGTGATTCGCCGCGCTGTGACATTCCACCAATCTTCCCGCGACGTGCGGAAAGGTCGCCCAGTACGTCGCCCATGTAATCGCCTGGCGAAACCACTTCGACCTTCATGATCGGTTCGAGAATCACTGGCTGTGCCTTTTTCACACCTTCCTTCACCGCCATAGAACCAGCGATTTTAAAGGCCATTTCGCTGGAATCGACGTCGTGGTACGATCCGTAGACCAGTTGAACCTTTACGTCGACCATTGGATAGCCGGCGATGATACCATTTTCAAGCGCTTCCCGAATGCCTTCTTCGACTGGCTTGATGTATTCGCGTGGGATGACACCACCAACAACTTTGTCTTCGAAAACGAAGCCGCTACCGGTTTCACCAGGCTCAACGTTGATGACAACGTGTCCATACTGACCTTTACCACCAGACTGGCGAATGAACTTCCCTTCGACCTTTTCAACGCGCTTACGGATTGTTTCGCGGTAAGCAACCTGCGGACGTCCGACGTTGGCTTCGACCTTAAATTCGCGCTGCATACGATCGACGAGAATTTCGAGGTGAAGTTCACCCATACCAGAGATAATCGTCTGGCCTGTTTCCTGATCTGAATGGACTCGGAACGTTGGATCTTCTTCGGCGAGCTTTTGGAGTGCGATACCGAGCTTATCCTGGTCGACCTTCGTTTTTGGTTCGATGGCGACGTCGATAACCGGGTTTGGAAACTTCATGGCTTCCAGCACGATCGGATGGTCTTCATCCGTCATCGTATCACCCGTACGGGTGTCTTTCAGACCGATGGCTGCGGCGATATCGCCAGCGCGCACTTCTTCGATTTCTTCGCGCTTGTTCGCGTGCATCTGCAACAAACGACCTACGCGTTCGCGCTTGCCTTTGGTTGCGTTATAGACGTACGAACCGCTCTTCAACACGCCGGAATAGACGCGGAAGAATGTCAACTTACCAACAAACGGATCGGTCGCAATTTTGAACGCCAGACCGGAGAAGGAGGCGTCATCGTTGACTTCACGCGTGTCGTGCAATTCCGGATGATCTGGAACGTGTCCGTCGATCGCCGGCACTTCAATAGGCGACGGGAGGTAATCGATGACTGCGTCGAGGAGCGCTTGTACGCCCTTGTTCTTGAACGACGCGCCGCAGAGAACCGGAATGATATGATTGAGGACCGTAGCGTGACGAATCGTGCGACGGACTTCTTCCAATGTTAGCTCTTCGCCGCTGAGATACTTCTCCAACAGCTCGTCGTCGTGTGCGACGGCAGCATCAATAACAGCGGCACGGGCGGCTTCGACTGCATCGTGATATTCGGCGGGAACATCAACAACCTGGAACGTCTTCCCCAGTGTGTCTTCATCGAAGATGTACTGCTTGCGTTCGATGATGTCGATATGGCCGGTGAATGTATCACCGTTCCCGACTGGGAGTTGGATGGGATATGCTTCCTTGGATAGACGGGAGCGTATCATCGCCAGGCAGCGATCGAAGTTCGCGCCGGTACGATCCATTTTGTTGGCAAAGATCATACGCGGAACGCGATAGCGGTTCGCTTGATGCCAGACGGTTTCCGTTTGGGGCTCAACACCAGCGACGGAATCCAGCAGCGTTACGGCACCATCGAGCACACGAAGGGAACGTTCGACTTCAGCTGTAAAGTCAACGTGTCCGGGAGTATCGATGATGTTGATTCGATACTCGATATCGTTACGTGTCCAAAATGCCGTGGTCGCGGCGGACGTGATTGTAATTCCGCGCTCTTGTTCCTGTTCCATCCAGTCCATCGTGGCGGTGCCTTCGTGGACTTCGCCAACTTTGTGCTGTCGGCCTGTGTAGAACAGGATACGCTCGGTCGTAGTCGTTTTCCCGGCATCAATGTGTGCCATGATGCCGATGTTACGGTAGCGGTCGAGCGGAGTGGTACGTGCCATATCTAGGTAGGAAGTTTCTGGGGGTTTTCCCCCCTTCAAGTCGAGCGCGATCACCGTTTGGCGACCACATTTATCAAAAAATTGTGGGCTACAATAAAAAACCGGATGGACCAAATGCATCCCTTACGGGACCGGTATCCAACCGCCAACCGCCGGGTGCAGCCGCCATTGATGCGCAGCTGGGGACTCGAGGCGCGCTCGATGAAGGTTTTTGGACCTTTTTCGAGCGAGGTTTTTCGGTGTAGCCCATGATAATAGCTACTTTAAAGGCGCGCGTCAACAGAGCTGCGGCCGATTTTATGTGGGGGTTTACGGCTGGGGGTGGGGTAAAAGGAAATGCCGCTTCCCCGGTAATATAACGGACGGAGAGCAGCATCATGTTTGTGTGGTGTCGGATGCATGGTACCGGGCCCTGGACGGGCCCGGTTACGAAAGAAGCTTACGGATCGACCACGGTAATCGTCCCCCGAAAGCCAAGCGAACTACTATAGGTATACTTCCCAGCCGTTGGGAAGACGACCTCGGACCCAGGGCTCGCGGTCTTTACGATCGGAATGTCTCCCCCAACCACTTTCGAGAGGTCGTCGAATTTAATGTCGGCTGGCAGGGTCAAGTTCTGATTCAAGAACCTCACTGTACCACCTGTCCCGACCGTAATGTCTGTCTGGCTCATTGCAGACGGCGTTGGCCCGGTTCCAGGCATTGCCCGCTGAATGTTGAGCGCAACAGTGATCGGGTAGCCGATCCTGTACGTCACGCTATCCCGATAGAGGGTTCCAAACAGATACGCCTCGGCGTTGACGGTGAATCGTCCCACGTTATACGCTGTCGCACGTGGGGGAGCGGTTAACACCACCTGAAACGACGAGTTCGGTGCCTTGGTACTAAAGAACGTCGTAGGCACGATGACGGCTCCGGCACCATCTCTAACTGGATTGCCAGCCGCGTCCACAACAGCCGCGTTAAACTCATTAAGAACGGCGACCGGTATTATGGTATCTCCCACCCCGCCCGCCGGCAGCAGTCGATATCCTGCGAATGTATACGCAGTTACAACCGTTGTGACGATTGCGGTGTCCATCAGGGTGATTCGGGTCGCCGGATCTGTGACTTTCGCGAAAACAAGCGCCTTATTCACAGCTCCGCTTGCGGTCACACGACCGTTTGCGTCGACTTTCAGAGCGGTGTCGTTTGTCGACCATTGAATCGCCGGGAGATTGGTGATCGGCACACGATTCACATTCGTCGACGTCGCTGCTAGCTGTACCGCGTCGCTGACACGCATCGTCACCGCCTTGTAATTCAGCGTCAAGAACCACGGAATTGCGTCGGCTTTATTCTTTGGTTGAAGGATGGAATCTTCACTAACCTGACAAGCACCAAGCGCAAGACACGACAGCGTGATACCGATGGACCACGGGACAAATCGGATCGAACGTACTTTCATGTTAAGCGTCCCGGTTGAAGCAACCATTATATTTTGCATTAATCGTCTGCTCTTGATTGGGATACGGGAGATTGGTGTAAACACCATACGACCGACTCTCACCTATTGGAAACGCTCCCGTAGGATAGACGCTGTCTTGTGGCCATTGATACACACGAACGAGTCGTCGCAAATCGCCCTGACGATGTCCAGTGAGGAAGAGCCAATATGCGCGCTCATCAAAGACTTGTTTGACTCGATCCTTTTGTGTTCCAGGATCGGTGAGCGGGAGCAGGTTCGCCACACCACCCGTCCCTGCAGGCGCAGGTGAAACACAGCTCGCCGCATCGATGCAGGTAGTGCGCAATGTGTTCAGGATCGTAAGATACGATGCATCATTCGCCTGCGCTTTCACTTCAGCTTCAACCAATCGTGCTTCGACGCCGTTACCAACCAGGAGAGATTCGCCGCCCCAATTGCGTGTTGAGGTTCCGCCCGCCGAAACAGGAACCAACCATTTCGGTAGCCAGTACTGGGTAGCTGGATAGGTTGGATGCTTCATTGTCTCGGTCAATGGCACTCGAGGATCGTTCGACGATACAAATGGAAGCCCGTTCCCCCCTTCACGATCGGCAACGGTCCCGAAATACGTCTCGGTACCACTCCCATTAGTATTGTACGCCCCGCCGGGGATCAGGAGATTCGTAAAGTTGACGTCTCGCCCTGTGCCCCGATATGTATTGGTATATCGCGCGAGATACCGCCATCCAGCTGTTGGCACACCATTCACCGCCTGTGCCGCTTCATTGAATTTACCGAGGTTCAGCAGCGCACGTGCCTTGGCGACTTGTGCCATATACCGGTACGTGAGACTATCGGGAATGTTCGCGAGCGCGCTGTCGAATTGTTTAATCGCGTCTGTGTAGATCTGTTCGGTGGTCGCTCCAGCTTCGTAATGAAAGCCGCCCTTCTCACCAACCTCACTAAAGGGAACCCCTGAGCAAAAGATGTCAGCCAAGTAGAGCTCGGTGAGTCCGTGGATGATATATGCGTTCCCCACAAGATTTGGCGCTGACGACGGAGCGTACTTTTGCAGATACGCAATCGCCACGCTTGACTGGTTCCGAGCCAGGTTGAAGGCACGAACAAACTCTTTACCTGTTGCCGTTCCGTCATCCGGATCATTTCTCGCACCCTCATCGGTTCGTCGCGCACTGATCCCGGCGGGGGTGCCGAAGTTCAACGTGGTCGACACGTTCCCGGCATCGTAGGCCCCTGTATTGAGCTCATCGCTCAACAGACCCGACGTTACAACGAAGCTCCCGGTTGCGTATGGCTGCCCACTGGCAAACCCGTGACGGAACGCGTGAATAGCACCCTGATAGATAGCAATCGCACCGACGGAGTTTTCGAGCGCATCAGGTGGAGTTACATCAGGTGGATATCTATTCTGCACCAAATCCGAGAGCGAACAGGCAGAGACGCCGAGCGTTCCTAATGCAACCGCAGCCGCCATACTCAGGGATTTGACATGCCGAGATGTCCGATGATATAGCGACCGGGGCATCCATGGGAATCGTACCGCTGTCATTTTCTTCATGTTGGGATGCCTTCCTGTTCAGTATGTGAGGTGGACACGAAACCCATACGTCCGTGGCGTAGGGAACGCCGTACCGGCAACGTTTTGATTTCCGTTCACTGGCTTCGTATTAACGTTGGGATCGATCCCATGAAAGTTCGTCCACAGGTGCAAGTTGGTTCCCGACAACGTCAGGCTGGCTGAACTGGCGCGCACCATTTTCGCAACCGATGCGGGGGCGACAAAGTTGAACGAGAGGTCTTGCAGACGCCATACTTTGATGCGTTCGGTAAAGCACCAATCGCTCGCCCGTTCACCGGTATACGTGATAGACGCAACGGCCAGACACGCCTGGTCTCGCAACGAAAACGCCCCAGGGCCAGCAACAACCGCGTAACGCGATGCACTGGTTTTGCGCGCTTCGTTCACCTGCGCCATTCCTCCACTATATGCCAGGTTCATTCGCATTGTGACCCGATTCTGCAGGACCCCGACCGTATGACCGACGTACATCGTGCGCGTTGGCGTGCTCGGTCCGACGAACCGGAGACTATCTTCGACCTTGACCTCACGGTTGCTGATGAAGCCGTTGCCATCGATATCGTTCCATCCGGCAATTGGATATGCCCAACGTCCAAAGAGCGGATATCCTATCGCCAGCACCGAGGAGGATCCACCACAGTTCGACCCACATGAGAATGAGGTAACCGCCTCCGACCCGGGAGCGATGCTCACGAGTTTGTTGTTCGACGTAGTCATGTTCGCGTTGATCGTATATGACACACTCCCACGATCGAGGATCCGGAGCGACGTTTCGAATTCCGTTCCACCGTTTTTCACGTCACCAACGTTCAACATCAATGTGCTCGACGTACTGACCCCAACACCGAGCGACGGTGCAGGATTCGTACTGATTATCGCGTCCTTTGTCTTTTTCCCGTATGCGGTGAAACCAAAGGTAAATCGCGAATCAAACAGCTCGATGTCAAATCCCCCTTCAGTTTCGGAGCTGCGTTCCGGCCGCACGATCAAGTTGCCAGGATAACCAATTGTTGCAAACGATCCTGTGCTCGTGCCGTCATCAGCCGTAAACCCTGTTGTGAGATCGTACGTAATAATTCGAGCCATCGCACTCGGCATCACACCGGCGCTTCCGTATGCAGCCCTTAACCGAACCATCGGTGCAATGGCGCTCCACGATGCCGGGAAAAATGGTTCTTGCGAGAGGACCCACGACCCGTTCCACTTTGGATACACGGGTGTTACGGTGTTTCCGAGCGAACTTCCGGCGTCCTTGCGGAATCCCATGGTGAGAAAGAGCGTACGTCGCATATTCAAACTTTGTTCGAGATATCCGCCAATGGTTCCACGGAAGTCTCCGATCTGATTGACACGTGGAGTGCCACCGGAGCCATAAATACCCATCCCGGGGATGAGATTGGTGTTCAATCCATACAAGTTGTCGAGTTCGTTCCGGACATAGTTACCGCCAACGCGAGTCTGTGATTGCAACCACGACGTGAGTGGAACGGTCAGAACGCCCCCAAGATTGACAGTCTGTGTGTAATCGGTCTGCCTCCCTGTGTTGACGTACCCCAACACGCCTTGATCCGACGCGCTCTCGCAAAGCGGATTGCACGAACCGCGTGGATTGATGTACGTATCGTTGGTTGCCGCCATATCTAATCCGTACACACCATTAAACGTGAACAGATCTCTACCGAGCCATCCCGGACGCCAGTTAATCTGCGCGTTGGCAGACGTATGTTTGACGCGCTGCGTGCGGGTCGCGTTCCATCCCTTGAATCCCTGAAGTGGCGTTGTATCGGTTACTGGTCGAGGAACGTCGCTCCCATTTCCGAGTAGACTCGACATCCCGTCGTTTCCGACTCGCTGATATTGCGACGCAAACGTTGCGCCTACTGCGTAATCACTCGTTGCTCCCAGCGATCCGGTGAGCCGTCCCGTCCCGGTCGTATTGGTTCGCGCATTTGGACGAAGAATTTTCTTGGACAACTTTTGCCCATCTCGGCCATTCTCAATCCAGTTGACGTTGACTTCCGGCAACTTCGACGTGCCAAGTTGATCGAGGTATGTGCCGCCCAAATAGAATTGAATGTTCTGGGCGCCGCCCGCAACGTTCACACCAATGTTGCGATTGTGTCCAGTTGCCTGCGGTGTAAAACGTGGATCCTCGAGCATGTTGAAGCCGAGTGTTTGCCCGGGGACCGGGACACAGGTTCCGTTGTAGAGGTTCGCGAGTCCGCACGGAATGCGGAGCCCTGCGTTCCCACGCAACGGGAAGCCCAATGCCACAATTGGATAGTCGTAATCCTTGGGTTGTACAATCGCGGAATTGTCTGCGAAGACGTTCCATCGAGCTGGCCCCACCTGCCCACGTTTTGTCTTGATGATGATAACGCCGTTTGCGGCATCACTACCGTACAACGTCGACGCCGCGGGTCCTTTCATGATTTCGATCGATGCAATCGTGTTGGGATCGATGTCATCGAGCCGAGACGAAAGGTCGTTCGCGGGTTGGTTGTATCCGAAGCCTCCTGTAACCCCTTGAAAGAAGGCGTTGCTGACGTCGGTAGTCGATTTGGTCGTGATGCGGATGCCATCGACAATCACAATAGGGGCGTTGTCGGATTCGACACTACTGATCCCGCGAATCCGGAGTCGAGTTGGCGCGCCGACCGCGCCAGTTCCAGAGATGGACTGGACACCCATGATCCTGTTTTTCAACAGCTCGCTTACCGTAGAGACTGGTGTGACCTGCATCAATGAATCGACGTTGACGGTTGCGATGGAGTTGCCGACTTCGACTTTGGTCCGCTCCCCCGCCCCTGTCGTCACGACTTCCGCCAACGTACTTGGCGTTGCCACAAGAGGAATAACGAGTGAGAGATTTTGATCCTCAGTCAACGTGACAGTTCGCCGCCCCGAGGTGTATCCCAATCGCCGTACAGTGATCACATACTGTCCTGCAGGCAACTGTCGAATGACAAAAGCTCCCTCTTCATTCGTGATACCGTTGTTGCGCCCTTCGATCATCACAACGGCGTTCACCAATGGCCGATTCGTTGCCGAGTCAATGACGCGGCCATGAATCATACCGGAATCCTGGACCACTTTTTGATTCGGATCGTCTTTTTTTCCCGACTTAGTTATGACGATTTCATTCGGTGCAACGAGGACCGCGCGCAGTCCCGTGTTTCGGAGTAGCTGTTGAAGCGAAGCCTGCACGGATATCCGTTTATTGTGTAACGTAACCCGGGGTTGCCGTACACTGGAGTCAACCAGATACGTTAACCGAACGTTCGCGGCCTTCGCAACGACTTGCAGTCCCTGTTCCAGAGGAACGTTACTGAACGAAATGCCAATCACACTATCGAGGATATTCTTGGGCTGGACTGGCTCCGCACTACTCCGCGAAGACTGCGCCTGGTTCGCCAAGAACGGGTGTTGTGCAACAGCGGGTGTTGCGAGACTTATCAACAGGCACCATCCAATGCCTGCGCCATACCTAGTAATGCGCATTCGATCCTCCTCCATAAAAACTGATGTTCGTCACTATGCATTGACGGTAGTTCGCGTTCATACTCATCGTAGATCCTCGCGTGGAGAGAAGATGATTTGTCCGTTGCGGTATTCGTATCGGGCATCCAACACCAGCGATAACGAATGAAGAACGTGCTTCAGGGATCGGGGATCCCAGTCGGCGATCAGTCGCCTCCGATCGGTAGCGATCCGATCGAAGACCACTTGCACGTTATACCATCGTGCGATGTCGGCGACGACCTCTCGCAATGGTGTGTTCCTATAGACGAGTCGATTGTCGACCCAGGCCGTGTATGGTTCGAGGCTTACACGGTCGACACGTGCTTCACCGTTTGGATACATCGTTCCGAGATAGTCAGCTGACACGATCGTTGTGGGCGATTCACTATTCGGTGAAGCGAGAGAAACTTTCCCTCGCACAACAGCGACCTCAACGCGATTGAGATTCTCATGCGCGCGAACGTCGAACATCGTTCCCAGGACACGAATAGAAGCGTGGGTCGTGTGCACGACGAATGGGCTTGGAGACTGAGCTGTTACTTCGAACATCGCTTCTCCCTGTAAATACACATCGCGAACTTCGCCAAAATTCGAAGGGATTCGCAATTTGGTTTGTGGCCCGAGTGTGACGAACGTGCCATCGACTAATCGGAAGCTCGTTCGTTGACTCGCAGTTGTCGTCAACTCACTCATCACAACAGACTGTGCGGCGCGTTGATGACGGAATCTGTCGAGTGTAAACAGGCCAGTTATCATGAGGATTCCAACGATTGCGACGATCCCAATGATCGCAACGCCCCCATGCCGTCGTCCCCAGTCATTCGACAAAAGTTGACGTCTATACACAGATACGTCCTGGTGCGATCTCAAGTGCGGCGATAACGTAGCGCTTTCGGTTACAAGGATGTCGTTCGCTGTTTCTGGCGACATAAGGTGCGCAATTGGGCGAGAACCGAGAGTCGCCATTCGGCGCGTCATCGCTTTCCATCCGTCACTCACGGGCCACGGACCATTCGACCATCGATGTCCAACGCGAGACATCGACCACAGCAGCTGACGCAGTGCGCGGTTCTCGTTGGCCATCCTGTTTAGTTCATCCTTATCCTCATCACACAGTTCGCCAGCGACGTACCGATCCAGCAGTATCCATTGCTGTTCCGATAGCTGCGAGCGTGGCAGCGGGATATTACGAATATTGTCCGTCACGTTATGTAATGACTATTGAGTCGATGATATACCCACCACAATTCTCTTTTCTGATCCATCGAAGGATCGATGTTCGATGTTTGAGTCATCGGAATTGGGTAAGTTGGCGCCGAATTGTTTTGAGCGCACGTCCAAGTTGTTTGTCCACGCCTTTCCTGGTAGTGCCGAGGACGTCGGCGATTTCGTTGTAGGAGAGTTGGTGATGCCATCGGAGGAGTAATACAGTTCGTTGCCCTTCCGGGAGTCGCTCTACCGCCTCTTCAAACGCCTCGGCTAACTCCTGATATTGCAAGAGACCGTCGGGGATCACGAATGCCTCACCCAACCCGGGACTCTCATGTTCGACGACAGATGTGCGGAAGACGGTCTGCCAGAGCCGTTCCCGCTTTAACAGACTGAATGCGTGATTTCGAGCGGCGCCAAAGAGGTACGAGCGTACAGAGGTGTTGATATGGAGAGAGTCCCGCTGTTCCCAAATCCGGGAGAAAACGTCCTGGACCAGTTCCTTCGCAACTTCAGGTGATCGGACGAAATTGTTGGTAAAGCCACACAGTGGCTGATAGTAGCTTGTAAACAGCTCGGAAAAGGCGTCTCCGTCCCCACGACGAATACGTTCAAACAGTGCCTGTTCGGAAACAAGCGCGTCGGCATAAGGAATGCTGGCCAGGGACACGGTCATGAACAGTGGGCGAGAGTCGGAAACGGAGGACGAAGTGCGAGGAGACGCACCGTCGCCCTCCATTGCGGCAGAATTCGAGATAACCTGAAACCAATCGGATCGCGTGGATCCCTTACACTAGCAAGACACCCGAAAGCTCAAAATGCCCACTACGAAATGAGGTTTTCTTTTTTTATTGTGTGATTCATGGCATGTAATGGAAAAGAAACGACTATTGTGTTCGCCCTGAGAGCTCACGCAGCACCTCGGCGATCCGATTTTCGTATGACTTGTCCCACGATGTCCAAACGCCTTTAATCGTCCCGTGTGGGTCTATTAAAATGAGCGTTGCGCCACTTCTCGCCCGGTAAGCTTGCTCATTAGCGGTCGTATCCGCAATGCGGCGACCGTCTGGCATTCGCGTAAAATGGACAAATTCGAGTGATAAAGGGAAATGGACGTCGAGTTCATCGCCATAATATTTGCGAAGCAACGCTTCCTCCGCATCAGGCGTTAATGGCCCGACGCCGCGAACGTTTCCGACAGTTCCGAGGATCCCAACCACATTCAGCATCTTTTGAAACTCACTGGCGAGTCGTCGGAGTTGAGGGATATTGTGGCGAAATGGCTGAAACACGATCAAATTGAATTTCCCGATTTTTGGATGGAGCGTATCGGCCTGTTCGGTCTGCGAAGTTAACCACCGGTGCGCCACGATTCGTTGGGCTTTGGAGTTATATAAGCCGGCGAGCAACATATACCGCCGGATCATCGGTTCAACGTTCATCAGCGATCCGATATCTTCCTTCGCTCGTCCCATAATCGCCAGTGGAGCCAACGAATCGGACGTTGCAATTGCACGAACGTCGGCGATAAATCTGTAACCGGCAAATAATTGCCGACCATAATCGTTGCGGTCGTGAGGACTAAGCGACTTTCCCGCCAGAATGAGACGTTCCGACGTTGCGACGAGTCCGGTGGTGTCGCCCACACGCCAGTAGTAGGTGGCGAGCGCACGATATGCGCGCACCTTGCCCACCGCGGCATCGGATTCTGGTAACGCGTGAAGCATATCGAGATAGCGCTGCGCCTGTTCCAGACGCGGTGGTGAGGCGGTGAGATATGCATCGACAATGTCGGCTAATACCCATGCTCGAGGTCCAGCAGATTGTACGTCGGGCAATGCGAGTCTCCGCGATATCACAGCGGCTGCTGCGCTGTCGTTATGCGCTGCGAGATATACTTGTGCTAAGGGAACGTAGTCGCGCGATACCAGTGGTGCATTGTTGAACTGTTCTGCGCATGTTTGAGCGATCTGGGCCGAAACAGAAAGTATTGTATCGGTTGAGGGATCGTATCGCAATGAATCCTGGCGGGCGCGCCAGTAGAATTGTGTGGAGCGTTGGATTGCCTGAACACAGGAGCCGGGCCAATAGAATCGAAATCCGTCTGGCTGTGGAACTCCGCCTTGGGCATGGAGAAGCGTGGGAGTGCTTTCGATGATCAGCGCCAGTACGATCATCAAAATAGAAGAGATGATTCGCATTACACAGCGTCGGAAAGACTTGTGAAGTTAAAGTCGTCCACTTTAATGGGAGGGACGATTGTGGGATAGTTCGCAAATACTCGTTGCGGAGTTCCGATTTGTACAATGTTATTGAATACGAACATAGGGGATTCCGTAAACCGAAAGTTTTTGACCGAACTGATGATTTTTCCGTTTTCGATTAACCACAAGCCGTCCCGAGTCACTCCGGTGGTAAGTAAGCTGTCCCAATGCGTCACGTGAATACTTCCCAACCTCGTAACCAGGAATCCACGTTTTGTCGTCGCAATCATCTCGTCAATCGATGTAGATCCACCGTCGATCCGATACGAAAATGGGTTGGGAAGTGGATCGCCGGAGCCAAGTTGCGAAAGCGCATAACTTCGGTTGTAGGCGAGTTCTTTGAGAATGCCATTCTCGACCCATTTAACAGGACGGTATGGATACCCATTGAGATCAAAGGGGATGTATCCGCATTCGGGATCCATGGGATCGGTGCGGATCGTGATCCGTTCATCAAAGACCTTGAGTCCAATTTTTGACTGACCCGGTCGAAGCGTGTACACCGTTTGGAAATTTTCTGCGGAATATCGATCCAGTACGTAGATCGCGTTGATCATCAGGTCGTGTACAGCCTGCGGCTCCATGATCAGAGTGTATCGTCCCGGTTCCACAGCTTTGGGATCGGCGGATGTCACGCATTTTGTGCGCGCACGTTCGGTGATGGCCGCAACATCGAGACGAGTCCAATCCTGCATGTCGACACCAGCCCATCCAGATCCTGTTTCGGCTGGATTCCGCACCGTTACCGAATATCGCGAGGCGGTTGAGCGATAGTATGCCGCCATTCCACTCGTTGTGAAGACGGATCGGGTTCGGACGCCAACTTGCAGATATCCTGCCGAAAACAGTTTGGCTTGCACCATGGGATGCACCAACTCATAACCAACGCGTGATCGTTGCTCAGCGCCTAACGTGTAGGTCGCATCGCTCCAGAGATTGGGTTGGAGATATGTTTGCGCTCCCGGGAGAGGACTGCTGTCTGGATTTTCTGTGTAGTATAAGAGCGTGCGCTCTGCTCCTTCGATTGCGATCGATAACGCAGCGTCGTCCAACTTGTTGGTGGACGCCATGGCGCCTGCTCCACGGATCGAACGCGAGACGTATACTTCCTGGTTCGTCATGTCAACAGCGCTGGTGATTCGGTTACGGGCCCAACGAAGGCCTCCCGTCCATTCGCTGTCTATGCGAACCTGTGTTTCGCCACCACCATTGGTGAGCGCAAGAATCCTCGTAAAGATCGCCTCGCACGCCTCGCGCGACAGGTATCGAGACTTTTCGACTGCCCGGGACCGTTCCATCGATTTATCGGAGAAGCTCACCGGGCCTCCCACCGTTTGGAGACGTGCTGACTGCCGTGGTTATTACGCGCATATTCTTGAACTGTGCCGCGACTCCGCGCACCGAATGTACCGTGGTTTGTTCTGGTTGCCCTTTGACCGCAGTGAACCCTTTCCATACTGCGCTCCGTTCCCCTCCGACTTCGGTGAGACTTTTCCATAACTCCGGGCTTCTAAAGAGGAACGCGCCATCGGCGATGACATCGTCGAGCTTGCCGCGTCGAATTCGGTACATCATCCCTGGAATGCCCTGTCCATTCAGTTGCTGCTGGTCAACGAGACTTCTCCCTCCCAAAATTGCGACACCGTCGTCGATTGATTCAACCATCTCTTCGAAGCTGGCGTCGTTTTGACCGGCGCTCATGACGAGATTGGGGGTGTGTACCATCGAAATATTCGTTGCGTTCCCGGATGCTGAACATCCATGGGATCGAAGTGGCAATTGCTTTGAGTGATACCATCCTTCTAGCGCTTTTACATGCTCTCGACTCGTCGCATAGTCAACGACAGTCCCCTGCTCGACTAACGGGAAGGTATCCGGGGCAACGCCTTCATCGTCCCATTTGACGGTGGCGGCACCACCAGATGAGGAGCGATTTGCGGTAACCGTGAGCAAAGGGGGGCCAAGATTGGTCCCGAGGATCTTGTCGACTGGAGAGAGATACGAAGTGCCGTCTGCATTGGCTTCGTATCCAAGTGCACGATCGATCTCGAGAGACTTTCCTATGGTTTCATTCACGATACTTGCCATCGCATAGCCATCGATAACGACATCGTACCGAGAGGGATTCACCGGTACAGACTTCAGCATTCGTCGAGCGTCTTCGTACAGGCGCGGAATTTGGTCGAGAAAGTCAATTTCCTCGAACGCTTCGTACCCACGCCCAATCGGTGCAATAAACTCAGCGCTTCTACTGCTCGAACGTTGGGCCACGCGATCGAATGCGCCGACGGCAAAGAAAGACCGATCTCCGAGAGAATTGTAGACTGTTTGCGTGCAAAATGCGCCGTCGGTGGAAGCAAAGGTTCGTTCCTGGCGCTCGAAGACGATGATCGAACTGGCATAAGCGTTCGGGAAGGTTTTCGCGTAGGCCTCAGCCGATCTGATGAAATCGAGCTTCTCTTCGACCGCAACGTTAAAGGGATCTCGCTTGATGGGCATCGTCCAGGACCCGTTTGCTACGATTGGACGCTCACCGAGGTCGATGGGAGTAACGTCGCGCCATATGTTTCCCTTCGCCTGCAGCGCGGCGTCCTGGCCCAACTGCTCCATGGCGTCGAGAGTCCAGTTGGCGCCGGCCGTAAATCCCCAAGCGCCGTTCGTGAGGGCACGAACCCCAACCGCAACACGTTCCGAGTCGATTGGGGGGTTCGCGTAATAAAACCCTTGTTGACGGGTGACAGTCAGACGAACATCGGCGTAGCTCGCACCGGCTCTGGTAGCGGCATCGAGCGCTCGCATGGCGAGTTCCCGAAGTTCGGGATCGCCAGGCCGAGGGTGCGTGCCGATGGTCTCGGTGTGAGAAAGGCCAAGTGGCGTGCCGTTCAGCTGTGAACGGTCAATATTTGCAGAAAGTCCAGTATTTGCTGCGAGTGCGGATACAGCACTGGTCTGTAAAAAGTTTCTTCTGGTAATCACGGGCGCTCGGGTAGATGATCCGTGGAGCCACAAATGGCTCTCAACTACCATGACGCCCGAAACGTCAATTATCCCCCGGCCATTTCTCATGAGGGCCGATCTGCCACACATCCTGGCGGGAGGATTCTCGGTTCTGCGCCAAAATCAGTCATTCTACACGCGCCCAGCGGGGTTCCCCCTATGGCCCCATAGTATCTCAGAGAGTAAATTCGCTAATTCTCCTTTCTATTCAGGGATCATGAAACGCATTTGTTTATCTTCTATCGCGCTAGCGATGACCCTAGGGATCGGCGCCTGCGGCGACGGCAACAAGAAGCTCCAGGAAGACGCGCAGGTCTATCTCGACCAGTATTCGACGGAATACCAAAAGCTGTATACCGCCTCAGGAGAGGCGCAGTGGCAGTCGAATACGCACATCGTCGCGGGCGATACGACCAACGCCACTCGGACAAAGGCGGCCGATCAGGCACTAGCCAACTTTACGGGGTCGACCGAAGCTATCGGGAAGATCAAGGGTTTTCTCGAGCAGAAGAGCAAGCTCACGCCGATTCAGGTCCGGCAGTTGGAAAAGATGCTGTATATCGCAGCGAACGCTCCGCAGACGGTCCCTGAGATTGTAAAGGCGCGTATCGCCGCCGAAGCGGCGCAGACGGAAACGCTGTACGGGTACACGTTCAACCTTGCAGGCAAGGCCGTCACCCCAAACCAGATCGACTCGCTACTCGTACATAGTACGAACTTGCCGCAACGCCGAGCAGTTTGGGAAGCGTCGAAAGAGATTGGGAAATCGTTGAAGCCTGGGATTGTGACGCTTCGCGATCTACGCAACAAATCGGTGCAGGGGTTGGGTTACTCAGACTTCTTTACATACCAGGTCTCGGATTACGGGATGACCACTCCCGAGATGCTGGCGCTCTGCGATACGCTGATCAGTCAGCTGCGCCCGCTGTATCGTGAGTTGCACACTTGGGCTCGATATGAGCTGGCAAAGCGCTACAACCAGCCGGTTCCGGAGTACCTTCCGGCAGATTGGCTCCCAAATCGCTGGGGTCAGGTGTGGGACGACCTGGTCGATGTGCAGGGGCTCGACGTAACGGCCGCGTTGAAAGACAAACAGCCGGAATGGATCGTCAAGTCGGGCGAAGATTTCTATAAGAGCATGGGCTTCTCCGCCCTTCCGCAGACGTTCTGGGAAAAGAGCTCGCTGTACGCGCTCCCGGCCAACTCGCCGTTCAAGAAGAACACGCATGCTTCGGCGTGGCATATCGATCTTGATAAGGATGTGCGGTCGCTGATGAGTGTGGAAGCGAACCCGCAGTGGTATTACACGACGTTACATGAGTTGGGGCATATTTACTACTTCATGGAATACAGCAATCCCAATGTTCCGATTTTGCTGAGAGATGGCGCAAATCGCGCGTATCATGAAGGGCTCGGCACGATGATGGAGTTGGCTTCGTCGCAACAGAAGTTTTTGACGAACCGCGGGTTGGTACCGGCAGGTGGTCAGGTTGATTCGATGGCTTTGCTGCTCAAGTCTGCGCTCAACTACATTGTGTTCATTCCGTTTAGTGCGGGGACGATGACGCGGTTCGAGAATGATCTGTACGCGAACAATTTACCGGCGGATCAGTTTAATGCGACGTGGTGGAGATATGCGAAGCAGTATCAGGGGATTGTGCCGCCGACGGTGCGCGGTGAGGAGTTTGCGGATCCGCTGACGAAGACGCATGTCAATGACGATCCCGCGCAGTATTATGATTATGCGATATCGAATGTGTTGTTGTTTCAGTTACATGAGCATATTGCGAAAAATATCTTGAAGGAAGATCCGCATAATACGGATTATTATGGGAATAAGGATGTTGGGAAGTTTTTAAAGGCGTTGATGGAGCCGGGGTCGAGTCGGCCTTGGAGAGATGTGTTGAAGGAGACGACGGGGCGGCCTTTGGATGCGCAGGCGATGGTGGAGTATTTTGCACCATTGTATGAGTGGTTGAAGGTGCAGAATAAGGGTCGGGAGTATACGATTTAGGGTTGGTGTTGGGTTGAAGGGTTTTTAAGGTAGATTTTGTTAGAAAAGCCGAGCTCGCTGAGGGATAGCGAGCTCGGCTTTTTTGCATTTTGGAATGTGGATGTTGAGGCTTGGACGTGACGGTTTGGTAACGCTGGGTGGTACGTTAGGCGTTCGAATCCCGGAGTGGATAGGACCTGCGACTTAACCATCCCTTGTCAATATGATCGCAATCATTCATATTAAATTTGACGTTCAAGCCAATTCATTATACTACTCACGCTCAGATTCGTCTTAACCAACGTGGCATTCGCCGAAGCGAGGTTCGCTGGCTAATTGCCCGAGACGTTCGCGAGCGGGAATCTTCGTCACGATGGTCTTGTACCGGCTATCTCGGGCATTGCGAAGCGAAGGTTGTGTATATCGAGTCGGCATTCGACATTCGAGTTGTCACAATTATGTGGATTAAGACGCCCGTTCGGAGGAATAGCGATGAAAGCTGAATACGATGGCGAAGCGGATGCCTTTGCAATCCAATTCCAGGAAGGTGGGCGGGATGTACGCACGCTGGAGGTAGCGCCGGGAATTTACCTGGATATGAACGAACAAGGACAGTTGATGGCACTGGAAGTCCTTGAAGCAAGCAAACACTTTTCGCCGGATGTTTTGGCGCGATTGCCGTTGCCTACCATGAAGATGTTGTCGCTGGTGGAGGCCGCTGAGGAGAGTGGGTTGTCCGAGACGACGTTACGGCGGCAGATTGGCCAGGGACGGATTGCGGCAGAGAAGCGTGGGCGGGATTGGGTTATTGATGAGCTGGTGTTGACGAATTACTTGGAGTCGCGGGAGCGGAGCGGAAGGCTGCCGGCGAAGCGGAAGGCGCGAATTGCGCGAGGGGCGCAGAAGAAGCGAAAGAGTGCGTGATGTATAGGAGTGATTCTTCGAACGCTGTGATTACTTAGTTAGTAGTCGCAGCGTTTTTTCAGTGTGTGAAGTGCATTATCAGAATGGGGGCAGAACGCTTCCGTAACGGTACGGTAATGCTACACCGTATTTATATAGTGACAAAAGCAGTCTCAAATGCACTTGTGCATCCAGGACGACACAAGAAAGTCATCTATTGATTTTGAGGTACTGTGTACTATATTAATTTTGGCAGTAGTTTTAGTCCGCACTGTACAATTGTTTACTTATCGACATACGAGCGATCTTCGAATGGACTATTCGGACAAATGAGGATCAATGGCTAACTGAAGTGCTATTGGCTAATCCGCAAGCCGGTGCCGTTATATCTGGCACCGGTGGTGTTCGGAAGCTCCGCGTCGCGATTGCAGGCAAAGGCAAACGAGGCGGTGCTCGAGTGATTTACTACTATTGCGCGGTAAAAGGACGTATTTATATGTTCTTGGCATATGCCAAGAACGATCGACAAAGCCTGACCCACGCGGAGCGCAATGAGATGAAACAACTAACGGCCTATTTGGATAGACTGCCATGACCCAGAAAAAGACAGTTACAAAACGGGGGAAGGTACGCAAAACGAGCTCTCTCGGGCAAGAGATACTCGAAGGGTTGAAAGAAGCGATTGCGTATGAGCGCGGGGAAGTTTTGAATGTCCGTACAAAGAAGCTGCCAATTACAGCGCGTCATGCAGAGGCGCTCGCTGCGGTGGTGTACACACCAGCGGATATTAAACGACTGCGAAAGGGTGTGGAATTATCGCAAGCGGTGTTTGCGCAAGCTTTGAATTTGGATATTGAAACGGTGAAAGCGTGGGAGCAAGGGAAGCGGACGCCGAGCGGGCCGGCGTTGCGCTTGCTTGAAGTGGTGGAGAGGTACCCTGAAGTGATATTAGCGTATGTGCAGCCGCGTTGAATTGTTTTATTCGATACTCGCGGCCTTGATTAGAGCGCAATGACAAATACCTGTTGTATATGCCGTTGCGCTCTAATCAACAGATGAACGCCCATGATGGTATCAGGACAGGACTTAAACGGACCGAGATGCCTCTGGTCGCTACTCCTGTTTCGCTCCACGCGCTCGCAATGCGCTCAGCATAGCTTTCAATTCTGGCTCCTCATCAACGCTTGTTATTCGACTATACCATAACAATCGCCTATCAGGATCGGTCAGGTAGAAGCAATTAACAGGACAAGAGGGGCGTCCGGGATAGCTTGTCACGTTTTCGGTGGGTTGTGTGATCTTCCGGCGATCAGGTGCCAGTAGTGGAATGAAGGGCCGGCTGGTAACTGTTAACACTCCCGGCAAGTTAAAAAATTTCGTAAGCAATGTGTCGATATGAACAGCCTCTTCCTCCGGTGTGGGCGGTTCAATATTTCCAAAGTACCCCTCGGTATTCGCGACGACAACGATGTCAATCTCAGGAAATGCTTTGCCTATTCGACGAAGAATGGCATGCCTTACCTGATAGTCTGACGTACTGGTATGAGCAGCCTGATCAAAGTACATCAACGTGGTTCGTCCACGACGTGGATACGATTCCTTCTTCGCACTATCGGGAAACCAGAAGTCGCCGTTCAGCGTGGCCACGGGTTCGCCAATTGTGCGATCGTAACTACTTTCTTTTGTCACCGCAGTGTACATACGATTCTGTAAATTCACAAATGCGGCCGTGCTTGATTTTAGACTATCGAGCAATTCGGCCTGGAACAGTGTACGAGAGACTCCAGCCGCGTAGGAGTTCATCAGTGGTGCAGCAGGATGCATCCGGTCTTCATCGGTACGGCCGCTCATTATTTGCAAAAAACTATTACCAGACGCCTGCATCACTGGCCAATCGTAATTACTTCTTGCAGCAAAAAAAACAGCAAGGTTGATACCTGATCGCAACGTGATCGGCACCGTCGCACCGAGCGCCATGATTGAATCGGTGAAGCTTTGGCCCAGGCCTAGGCGAATCGGCGTAGCGCGCAAATACCGTCGCACTATCGAATCCATGACATGAGCGCGCGCAACTGTATCCATTACTGGCACAGCGGCCAACCGACGTTGGATAATTAACGCGGCGTCGCGATCTCGCCCAGCCATTAAATACAATTCCTGGGCAAGGAATGCTTCGGTCAATGGAATCTGTGAAACATCATATCGACTGAGACATCGATCAGCAATTTCAATCACGGCTGATGCGAGTGGGCGGGCAGTTTTCCCGTTCGTCTGCTCGACCGTGTCGCTGAGAACCTGCTCGTCAACGTTCAGACTATCGGAAACACGCTTGACCGCCGCATAGCAGTTTTCGAGGTATGAGTATTTCGTGACGTCGACTCTCGCATCGGGCCAACGAAACAGCGTCTGCGCAGAGACGGGCTCGGACAGTGCAACGCACGCGAATAACAGCGCCACGATATAGTACCTAACTTCAAGAAAGCACTCGACTACAATTGGTTGCGCTATAGCCCGTGGAATAGATCGAATCATATTGCGTCAACGGTGGAAGTAAAGCTGAAATCACTCGCCCGAATTGCGGGCACAATGGCTGGCGATACACCTGGAGCATACGGGTTGCCTATCGGACGAAATACGGGCGTGGGCACGCCGAGCTCTTCGATTTGATTGAGCATAAAGAGCGGTGATTCTGTAAATCGAAGATTTTTCACCGCTTTGGTGATCGCGCCGTTCTCGACTAACCACAGTCCGTCGCGCGTCACACCGGTTGTTAATACACTTGCCTGTTGTAGAAGACGAACTCCAGAGAAGCGCGTGACGAGTAGTCCACGCTTGGTTGTGGCGATCATCTCGGCGACAGACGTTGTCCCACCGGACATGCGGTAGGCCGGCCGACTCGATCCTGGCAAATTCTCGTTTAAGCTTCGTAACGCATACTTCCTATCATATGACAGATTCATCAGTATACCCTTTTCTATCCAAGTCATTGCATCGAGTCCAGGCTGCGGAAGGACTCCGAGCATAGGATCGTTCGGATCATGGCTCACGGTGATACGTTCATCTAACACTTTGAGCCCCAATTTTGTACGCCCCACACGGAGTTCATTGTCGAACCCCAAGACAAATGGTCCTGTACCAGATTCTTCAGCCAGTTCTCGATTATTTAGAAACGCAAATAGCGGTTCAAATAAATCGGCGACGGCTTGCGGCTCGAGTATCACTGTGTATCGTCCAGGTTCGATTGATACCGGATTGAGCGATCGCACGCATTTGTCCAATGCCGCGGTCGCTAACGCGGCGCTGTCGATGGCGCCCCAATCATAACCGGACAGACCTGCCCAGCCGGAGCCGATACCTCTCGGTTCGCGGACTGTCATAGAACATTGCGCTTGGGTGTATGTGTCGTACTGAATATGATCAGGCGCAGACGAGCTGTTGGAGTCGTTCAGTGTCGCGATCTCACCAGCGCGCATTTCGATATACCCGGCAGACAAGAGAACTTTCGCCTCAGCACCCTCAAGCAAAGTGCGCGCGACGGCGGCACGCTGCTCTGCGGTAATATTATAGGTCGCGTCGCTCCAGAGAATTGTCTCCGGCCTCGGTAGGTTGGGCGCGACCGTCTTGAATCGCAGCAGTTCACGCTCATTCGCATTTCGAGCGCTTCGTTCGGCGCTGCGAACGGCAGCCTCAAGCGAAAGATCGTCGAGTTGATTGGTCACAGCCGTACCAGCGGCTCCATCGATACGACGAGTAACGACAACCTGAATATCTCGACGATCACTCGCGAGACTCACCCGATTTCTAGCCCAACGGAGTTCGCCATTCCACCAACTTTGCACCGACACCATGGATCCGTTGTCGCGTGTCTTTATGGTGACCAGTACGCGTTCAATGATACGTTCGACTTCCGCACGCGGGAGGATTCGTGGTGTAACGTCATCTGGCTGACGATCATTCGGGAACTGGTTCCGACTCATGCCTTCCTCATCGTATCAACAATTGTAGCGTGCTCAAATACGGCCGATGGAACTGTGACGCTATGGAACATGTTCTGCGCAGGTTGTCCCTTGATGCTTGTTTGCGCATTGCGCTTGAGCGTGCTTGCATCGCCAAGGGCGGTGAGAGATTTCCATAATTCCGGTGCTTTATATAGTACTCCGAGCCCGGTGATTCGTGCGATACGCTTACCATTGTTGATCTCAAATGCCACTCCTGCGGCCCTGAGATATCCATTTAGCTGCTGAAAATCAGTATCGATATTTGCGTTTGTTATTTCGATTCCCTTCTTCATATTCGCACGTAATGTGGTGTTATCTACAGCCCCGCTTGCTGGCGGTATCGAAAGATTTACAGTATGCGCTAATGGCGCATCCATCGCGGACGGAGCCTGCAAGCAACCAAACGATTCGGCTGCCGGATTTTCCGCGCCAGAGGCGTCACGAAGCCATGCAGCTGCTTCACGCGTCGTTTGATAATTTACAAACACTCCATTTGACACGATGGGAAATGCCTTGGGCGCAACACCTTCGTCATCCCACGCCACGGTAGCCACGCCGCCTGGGGATGTTCGGTCACCCACGACATTTAACATCGCGTTGCCAATGGTGTACTGGCCAAGCATTGCGGATGGATCATTGAGATAACTGGTTCCACCAGCGTTCGCCTCATAGCCTAATGCACGATCCAGTTGTGTAGCAGCACCGATCGATGCACTTACAATCGAACTCATAACCGCACCCGCCATCAAAACATCGTACCGCCCAACATCAACCGGTTTCATCGGAAGCTTTGCCTCGGCACGAGCTCGATCTAACAGTTGATCGACCTCTTCGCGCAATGCGGCCTCATCAAACAGTTCGTAGCCAATGCCAGCTTGGGATAAGGATTCGAATGGCAGGCCGATCCTTCGTTGGGGCGTGTCATTAAAGGTGACCTGCCCCGATCCGCTGCTGCGATACAAACGTTGCGTGCAATAGCTCCCCTCAGTTGATCCAAACGCTTTATCCTGCAGCCAGAATAACGCGCCGAGCCCAGCACCCGCACAATCAGGGCGTCGATTGGCGTATTCAGCAATCCCCGCCATCATATCGTAGACTTGGGACGGAGGGACCGTGAATGGATCGATTTTCACCGGCGTGGTCCAATGCTTATCCGCCACAACAGGCGCTTTAGCCAGCAATGTCTCGCGCTCTTTGCCCAACGAATTGACCTTTGCCTGCAATGTGGCCTCCTTCCCCAAGCGCACCATTTCGTCTGGTGTCCATGCCGGACCAGACGCAAATCCCCAGTATCCGTTCGTGAGAGCGCGTACACCAACCGTAATCGATTCGGCGTCCCTCACGTTACGTCCGTTGTTGACATAACTTCGGGATATGGTGTGAGTCAATCGCACATCAGCGTAACCTGCACCGGATGACTTCGCCGCATCAAGCGCCCTTGTGATAAGCGATTTCAGACGTGGGTCATCCATCGGCGGTATCGGCTCAGCCACCGGTCCAACTGCCGCGAGTAGAGGGTTCATCGGCACAAATTGACTGGCGAGTGATACACCAGTCGCCACTGCAACGCTGGTTTTTACAAAACTCCGACGAGATTGAAATCTCATAGCAATATCTGAACTGTGAAAGGGTTACTGTTTACCATAAATAGTCTATGAATATCATTATTCATCTGCTCGTTTCATCGATCGTGGACGACCACAACACCACGAAAACCCCAAGGCTGAATCGTGTAACGATATTCACCCGATTTCACGAAACGGCGATAGCGTCGTCGATCCATATAAGACAACAACGTGTCCCCGGGGATGCCAACGATATTTCCGGAACCGGAGGCATTCGCGCCAACCGCCTCAAGAACGTTTGTGGTATCATCAAATACTACATTAATAGCCACGGCTGGGTGGAGTTCACCGGTATAGCCAGATGGTTGAATGCCCGAAGCATTTTCCCAAAACACGACTCCCCCGGGACCAATATCCTGCTTAGAGGATTTTAGTTTGTATACCGTGGAACCTTGAGGAAGTGCGACCTGTGCGATCTCTGGATTACCGGTAAAAAGAGTGATCGCCCACCCCCATTCCAGCGTAAAGGTATCGATAGCCGCTACCCCATACGCAAAGGTCGACGCTGTAACCCGCGTGATCCCACCAACAAGCGATCCCTGTAGCAACAGGTTACCAGTCCACTTGTTGCCAAACTTCCCAACATCCGTGTTGGATGAAAGATATGAGACTGGCAAACCAGTGATCTTCGTACCGTTTGTATCCTGAATGACGGTGGGAATTATAACTGGAAGGAAGGTGAATGCTCGCTTTAAACTATCGGTTGGGCGAATGGTAAACTTTTTGATTATCGGTGGATTCGTCAGTGTGTTCACTTGCACACGCACAGTGTCAAAGTGTGTGACTGTTCCAATCTGCTGACTAACCCTTACCAGTAGCCCGGCAGCTGGAGTAGCAGCACGCGCCGTAACGAATCCGTTAGCGGATACATCGACCTTCGAGGCATCCGCCGAGGTCCAAACGGTTGTAATTCGCGGAGCTTCGGCCGAGTCTTCGGAATATGTCCATGTTTGCCCGTCCGGGGTAATTGGTATAGCCTCAAGCTGAACAGTATTATATGGTGGCACAACCGACAGTTGTACAGCACTGTGGTTCAGGCGTAAATCCCAATACAAAACATCAACGTTAGAAGGAGGATTCAGCGCCGTATCGCTGCCGCAGGCCAATACGCCCAAAGCCAATGTGCTTGAACATCCGACCATACGAGTTATAGCTCGCAGACGTCGTTCGAACTTGATGTATGCGCCATCACAATATTTCTTCACCATTTCATGCATCACGGTTAAAACACCCCGTATAAAGTGGGTTTCTCTGCCTTTCGCTTGGAGGTAAAGACACGGTGACGTCGTCTCCATATAATACCAGTTGTTGCGGGCCCCAAGCTCCGGTTGGATATACCGTTGCTTGTGGCCTGCCATAGTGCCGCACAAGCCTGCGAAGATCTCCTTGACGATGTCCGGTTAAAAAGAGCCAGTATGCACGTTCCGCAAACAGTAAGTCAACTCGAACAGCAGTACTGTCCTTTCCGGGTGGCAAGGGCTGCAACGCGGGATCCTCCAAAGGTGAAAGCCCTGCAACCCCGCCAATGCCTGCGGGTGCAGGCGTTGGACATGCGGAAGCCGATGTACATGTGGTACGCAACGCATTAAGTTTTGTTAACCAATCAGGTTGTCCTGCAAGGAGATCAGCTTCTGCCTCAATGAGACGTGCTTCGACTCCACTCGCGAGTATCAATGGTGCCGTTGGATTTGTTAAGAACGCTAGTGTTGTGCGCGGATCCTGATAACTGCCAAATGGAAGTCCGTTCATTCCTTCGCGATTACCGACAGTAATTTCTGTTGCTTTGGGAACGAATTTCGGTCGATTAGATGCGTACGTAAGAAGATATTGATAGTTATTCGGCACTGCCGATACAGCCTGTGCAGCCTCTGCAATCCGCCCTAACCCTAATAGTGCTCGTGCGCGACCAAGGCTAGCGAAGTGAATGAATTTTGCACTATCGGTAGCTAAGCGAGTTGCAGAATCAAACAAGGCGAGCGCATGTGCATATACTTCATCGGTCGTAAAGCCAGCGGTGATTGTATATTCTCTTTCAAAATCAACGGTACTGAGCGGTATCCCGGAGCAAAATAGTTCAGCTAGGAGTACTTCGCTAATTCCTTCAATTGCGAACAGATGTCCCTGCAATGCAACAGGTGCTTTCGGATTATACTTTCGTAAGGCACCTGTTGCCTCGCGTGTAGAACCTCGAACAATTTGCAATAAATAATACTGATCATCGGCGAGACCCCGTCCACCGACATCCTCGTCAATTTTGCGCAGATCCAAGTTGCTCCCTAATAATTCTTGAAATTCATCGGTAAAGAGACCAGATGCGATAACGTATGATTGACTATTCCGCCCCGCAGTCCCGATACTTCCTGCACCCATTGCGCTTGTTAACGCAACAATTGATTGACGATAAGCTCCAAGCGCACCAGCTTCATTTTTGATCACACTGGGATCTCTGACATTTGCCGGTAGTGCTGTCTTGTTCACAAGGTCGCTGATACTACAACCAATGACTACTGGCAGTACGCCACATCCAAGTACTACGCGTAGAATTAGAGACCTCACTTTCCCTTGTATCGCATACCTGGAAATATTGATATCATTTAATTTATGTGAAGTCATCAATTAATCCCTACATTCAGTCCCCAAACCCGAGGAGTTGGAAGCGCGCCGCGATCTACAGACCCTTCACCAACAACGCTATTCACATTCGGATCTTTACCACGATATGTGGTCCAGATCCCTAGATTGGTTCCTCGCAGAGACATGCGAACTGTCCGATTTGGAATAATGGACCTCGTGAATGTTCGTGGAATATTCGCTCCAATCGATAAACTGGTAAATCGGAATGTAGACACACTTTGCGCTTTCATTAATTCGCTGTGTAGCTGATAGGCCTGCTCTGCAAGCGAGGCAGAAGGATCGTTACGGGCACGACTATAATCCTTAGGACTGCCCGCATCACGAGTTTGTGTTTGACCATGTTGATAACTCATACCAACGTTAAGCATGATATTCCCAATCACCGTCGCAGACTGATGGATTCCAGCAATGAACTTGGGATCTGGCCCCCCCAAAAAGATTGCACTGTCTCCACGCAGGACTTCGTTCTTTGTAATTCGTCCATCCTGATTGCGATCGGCATATCCAATTATCGGTAGTGACCAGATTCCGTATAATGGATATCCGACCACGTGTCGTGTGAACACGCCAGGTGTGAATGCCCCTGACTCATTGTTCTTCGGATCAACCCGAATCAACTCGTTACTCATCTGAGAAATTGTAAACCCCGATCGCAAGGTGAGAGCACGCTGTTGGAGAACCGTTAGATCAATAGACAAATCCCATCCTCCTTTTTGCAAATCACCGAGATTTGTCAACCGAGTGCCACCGCCGCCCACTGAGACTGGTAGAAGTTCCGAAAAGAGCAAATCGTTAATCCGCGTTCGATACCAGGTTGGGCTAATGCTTATCCGATCATCAAAGAGTGAAGCATCGAAGCCCAATTCAACTTCACTGCTTCGCTCAGGCTTCAACTGCGAATTTCCGAACCCTGCAATTCGCACGATGTTTTGAGCCGTACCATCCAGAACCGCAGATTCGGTGAAATAGGTTCGAACTGTTGCCCCAACCTCCGGTTGATTCCCAGCTTGACCATACGCAGCCCGAAGACGTAGGGTAGAGAACGTATTTGCAAAAGGGATATTGCTGAATCGAGGTTCATCCGAAAGCACATACGACATTGAGATTCGCGGGAACTTCGGAGCCACTCGACTTCCTAGCGCACTTCCGGCATCCCGTCGTACAGCCAGTGGAAAATAGAACCGATTGGCAATTCCAATTTGTGTTTCTGCATAAACTCCAGCGGTCGCCCGATCGTCGCTGACTTCATAGGAATCATATAATTCCGCACCGTTACCAGATGTTGCGCCAACTGGGATTCCTTCCGCTGTTCTCAGAAGATCATTCGTGGTAGTCCGTAGGTAGTTCGCTCCAACCGTTGTACGCAAAGTCAACAGATGCCCCATCGATAATGGCAGCATCGCGCTCATATTCACATTGGTTTGTCCCGCATATCCCTGTCCGGTGAAGTACACGCCGGTGCCGCTGCAGCTCGCTTTAACGACGTAGCACTCCCCATTCTTCAGTAGCGAGCGATCAAATCGACTGGTAATATCGAAGCCTGCGGTAATCTGCGTCGAAACTTTGTAGGGAAAGTTATTGCGAACCTGAATTGAATTCATCGACCGAAGTGCTCGACTGGAATTCAACTTTTGAAAGTCTGGAATGGCCTCCATAAGGCCGGATCCACGTGGTAGTAACTCACCGTCGGATCCATATGTCTCGAGCCCCGGAGCAAATGTTGCAGATTGATAAGTTGCATTACTTAGAGGCGACCCCTCAGTGAGCTGCCGAATCAACGCCGTAGTAAACGTCAACACGGTTTGTCCGACATTGATATTAACCTTGGCTGTTCCATCTTGTTGTTCGTTCGATTGCGGCCGTCGGACTCTCTCCAGCACCGGGAATCCGACTGATTTCAAAATGTTAACATCGGCATCCGGTAACTTGACAAGCCCTAGTACACTTCCAACATTCCCAGTCAGCGAATAAGTAATCGCTGAGGTGCCTCCACTCACAGTGCCGCTATACTTTTGGTTAGTACCACGACCAAACACAGTTGTTGCTGGATCATTCAGAATTTGATATGTGACCAAACTGTCAAAAATGCACCCAACTCCTCGGAAATCTTGCGTACACTGGCTTATCATCGTTTCATCAGATGGAGAATGTCCCCATGCCCAATAATTTGTTGGCCATTTTCCTGGCATGTACTGTGTCCCCCAGTCGCCACTAACACTCCACCGAACGGGTCCTGCCTGCCCTCGCTTGGTCGTTACAACAATAACGCCGTTCGCGGCATCGCTCCCATACAAGGCCACTGCCGACGGCCCTTTCAGCACCTCGACTGTTTCAATCGAATTTGGATCGATCTGATCTAAAGGCGAGAGCGCAAACGTTTGTTCTTTTTTGTGACGCAAGCTTTTCGAATCGTTGTTATTATCGACTTGAGCTGGTTCAATCTGCCGAGCGTAAACCTGAATCCCGTCGACAATCAAGATGGGATCGTTAGATGCGTTCACACTACTCACCCCTCGAATCCGTATTCGAGTCGCTGCCCCGGGCTCCCCGGATGCAGGCGCCGCATAGAGCCCGGGAACGCGAGTTGCGAGTAATTCACTCAAGCTCGAGATCGGTGCGTTCCTGACGACAGAGTCCGCATTAATCACTGTAATATCGTTCCCAACTTCAATACGACGCTGTTCACCAGTTGCCGTCGTTACAACACCGGATAACGTTGTAGGTACGGCTACGAGCTCAATTTGTATCGTTATGGGCGATTGATCCTTTACCACGATCATATGACTGACTAATCGATACCCAAACAGCTTCACTATTACCCGTTGCTCCCCAAGAGGCACGTTGCGCAAGATAAACTTTCCATCGCTTCCGGTTAGAAATGAACGAGATCCTCCAGGAATCTCAACCACAGCTCCATTCACCGGAGTTTTTGTCCCGGCCTCGACAACGATTCCCTGAACAATACCAATGCCTTTCTGCACGGACTTCTTGAGGGATGAATCATTTACAGGGCGTATAACAATCGTTTCATTATCCGGTGCAACCTCCGCGACCAAGCGTGTGCCCTGCAACACAATATTCAACGATTGATTGAGATTCTGTTCTATAATTCGTACACTCACGCGCTTTGCGAATTCAGGATATTTATCGTTATACAGAATCGGTCGATTGGACTGTTGCGCGAATGCTTTCAGCACATCGCGTAATGGAGTGTCTTTAGTAATCAGCGTAATTGTCCGCTCTGACGAGGATGGCTTCGTACGCTTTTCCTGCATCATTAATGGCTCGGCGAGTGCACTAAGCGCATGAACGGCACTCGATTGCGCAACAGCAGATGTATTCGCTGTGACAGAATACCCTAGTGCTATAATGCTTGTCCCAGCGACCATACGCACAAACGGACTACGCGAGAGCATACATCGAAATACCTGCATTTCCTGTCCCATCAATCTCTCGATCTCGAATAAAGGGTAAGCACTCGGCCTTCCTGTACAATCCTGACGTCAAACATCATTGTTAGAATGGCGCGGAGATCGGTTAACGAGCCAGCTTTAAATTTCCCAGACACATGTTGCATAGAAATCACGGAATCACCCAAGCGAATATCGGCATTATACCAACGATTTAATTCTGGAATAGCATTCCAGAGTGGAGTTTGGTTGAACGTCGGCATCCCATGCGTTACATCGAGTGAGCCAGCTGATGCAACTTGGATTTCACTCACCCCGCGTGCGCTTACGGTCACTTGCTGTTCCGCCGTTAATACATTAGAACCAACCTCTACTTTTCCGTCGTGAACCGAAATCGTTGCGACGGTGTCGGTAGCATAGTGACGGACAAAGAATCGCGTCCCTAGTACGCGCACAGTACCTGGGCCAGCCATGACCGAAAACGGTGCCCGGGAGCGGTTAACCACGGTGAAGAGGGCCGCCCCTTCTAATCGAAGCGCTCGGTTGCCTCGTTCGTAGTCTACCGGTACATCGAGCCGGCTAGCCACATTCAGCAGCACTTGACTCCCATCGGGAAGTGTTAGCGTCGCGCGCTGGCCGTTCCCGGTGGAATACGTCCATACACCGGCCGACGGTGATGCGCGATTCAGGACCGTGTTCGCAAGGAGTCCAATTATAGCTATTAAGGCACACACCGCAGCAAAGACCTGAACCGCAAGGGGGAACGATCCACGACCATTGCGACCTTTTGTTGCAGGGGTCTCGGTATAGATCCGAGACTCCGAAGCGAGTCGAGAGGAGAGGTCTTGCCGCATATCACAAAGCGATGGCACAGGAATCTGCCGATTGTGGGCGCGAGCTGCGTCCAGGATTCGATCGACGAGCACGTCGTCATGTTGTGATTTATCGGGCGAAATAGAGTCAGTCACACTCCTATCACGCTTAATGACTCGGTTTGTTAACCGTCAAATTGAGAAAGTTTTGTTCGCAGGACAGCAATCGCGGCCATCACTTGCTTGAACGCGGCCGGTTTGGAGATGCCAAGGACCTCCCCAATGGCTTCGTACGTTAGTCCGTCAGCGGCATAGAGGAGAAAGGCCATTCTGCGTCGCTCGGAAAGGGTGGCGAGAGCGGCCTGAAACGCCTGATGGAATTCAATCGATTCGACCGATACGTCGGGCGGGTTCATCTCGGCCGGAGCGGGGATTCGAGCCAGGTCTGCCCGATCCCGAACCTTCGTGTGGCGAATACGCGTTACGATGCGGTTGCGTACAGCCGCATAAAGATACGCTTTGCTGCCTGAGGGAGCGTACCAATTGTGACGAGCGATCCAGAGTGAGACAAAGGTATCCTGAACGACGTCATGTGCAACGTCTGGATCGCCAAGCGTTCGGAATGCGAAGCGGAAGAGTGATTCGAACATTCTCGCGTAGATATCGTCAAAGACCTCCCGCGCTTCATCATCGGTCCCCTCGCGAACGCGCGTGACAAGACGTATGTCGGCAGGCTCAGCTGTTACTACACGCAGAGCTTTCGCAGCGATTGCTGCGAGATGCTCCGTTCCGGAATGTTGTCGCGGCCCTGAATCGCGAGTGCCGCTATCAAACCGAAAGGGGAAGGTTAGCAACCTCAACCCGTTCCACATGCCACAAGCTTGGCTGTGGAACGGAAATTGTCAAGTCAACCAGGTGCTAGACAACTGATTCCGGGAAAGGTGCTTCCCCTCTGAAACAAGCTATCACCATATAGACACACGCTCGTTTGGTGACAGCGCCATAGCATCCCCTTCCCTGCACCCAAACGCCTTCGCAAACGCGGGCACGTTTTTCACTACTCCATTAACCCGCGCCTCATTTGGCGCGTGGCTATCAGCCATAACAACGCTCACCATATGGGACGCAACTTTCCAGCGCCACATGCGCGCGAAATGAACGAAGAAACGCTGTTCCGGAGAAAACCCTTCAACAATCGCTCCCTTCTTGGGTTCGCCTGTCGCGGACCAGGCGTCATATGCAGCGAGCAGTCCACCTAAATCCGAAAGATTTTCATCGAGTGTGTTCAAGCCGTTGATCTTTCCAAATCCAGGAACAATCATACTTGAATACTGTTGCACCAAACGTTTGGCGTGAACCGTATCTGCCGTAGCCTGCGCGTATTGTGTAACCCCGTGATATATCTCATGACCGATGAACATACCAATCGCAGCGTAGTTCATTGATTCTTCACCGGTTCCGTTAAAAAATGGCCATTGAAACAGAAGACCTGGAACTTCGATGGTATTAACTGCACGAATATACTGCGCATTTGGATCCAGTTGATTCATTTTCCACATCTTCTCAGTCTGCTCGCGAGTGCGCGAGACTTGATGCGTGAACAGATAGGACAAGATTTTCTGACGATTTGCGTTAAAATCATTCTCCGACAGGTTTAAGCTGCCGTAATCCATGCTTGATGCCGACTTCGCAACCCGTAGCGTCATCTGCTCTAGGCCTTGATGTACTCGGGCTTTGGCGGAGGCGTCTAGCCACGTCACTGCGCTTGTTCGACGATCGGCGGCCTGCTTGATGTTGTTCACCATGCTGCGCACGCGATCTTCAACCTGCGCAGGTAAGATGGTCGATGTTACGACGTAGCTAATCGCATCCGGAATATCTTTCCGCATCAAGCGGCTGCAGCGCGCCGCTCGCATTGTATCGTTGCGTGCAGCGCCCATCATTGATAAAGCGAGGAGCGATCTCTCCAGCGAATCGGCAGAAAGGCAGCTTGCGAAGTACTGTCCGACTAGACGAAAGACTGGATCATTCGTGGTTGACGCAATTCGTGCGACAGAATCCAATCGATGTTGTATGATTTGATCTGTGCGAATCGAAACAAAGTAAAATGCTCCGTAGATTGGCACGCCTCGCGGAATAACCGCGCTGTCGCGCCATAATCCGTTTACGTATCGATCAAAGTCGGCGCATGGAGAGACTGTGGTGTCAATACCGTATCTCAACGAGGGGCGCAGAAATGGATAAGATGCGGTCGAATCCTGCGCTGTCGAGATTGGAGCAAAAATGGAGTATTCTGCTGCCGCGAAGCTGATCGCCATAGATGTGCGAGGGAACGGAGCTAGCGCACTTCGCTGCGCCAAGGCCGGCGTGCCAAATAAGACGCATACCACACCGGCGTATACTCCGATTATTCTGATCAGCTCAATCACCGAACTATATATACTACTTCTCACAATGGACGCTCTATACCTGTCAGGACGCCTATTTCACCGCAGAACGCTTAATTAGCACTTCTATAAGCATCTCTAACCAGTCTTCTTCCCAAATCGCAGCATTTGACACGATCTTACCCTCTTTGTCGATAAGATCGACATTTTCGTTCCCACCTTTTCCGTCGCCTCGGCCAACATTGTGATTCGCGGTAGATTCGTTAATTCTTCGTCGATCGTAACCAGGCAGCCGCCAGTACTCGGTTTTAGAGACAGCAAGCACGCCAGGAATATCCCGGAACCGTCGATATAGACTGTCGATATAGGCAGCTTCGATTTCAGGTGGCGGCGGTTCGAGTGTTTTAAAGAAACCGCGAGTGTTGGTAACCATGACGATTTCCAACTCGGGCCAGCGCGCCTTTAAACGATGCACCAATGAGGCACCCTTGAGATCCTGGATGTCGCTTGTTCCGCTCACTGGCATGATTAGGGTTACAACTCCTCTCCTTGGATACGACTCTTTACTTGCTTCAGCCGGAAACCAGTAGTCACCGGATACTCGAGCGCTCGGTGTATTGGCAATCGCCGTCTTGGTAAAAGCATCTCCGTATCCGTCAGCACTCACATATTCGCGCCCAACAAGCTTTGCAAAGATCTTCTCTTCCAGCTTCTGAAACGCTTGTGTACTAATTGCAAGTGAATCGCGAAAGTCGCTTGCATAGACTGTGCGAATGGAGATAAGAATGCCGAGCGACAGCCATTTTCCTGGGGTGTCTGTCCACTCTTCTGTTGTCATCGACCTGGTAAGCTCGACCATCTCACCAAGTGTGCGTTTCTCATTTGCTGTATCAAACGCCTCTCGGCTTTTGGCATTCAATAACATGATAAACTCAACTCGACTCAACATTGGAATGGTTGATTCGAGATTTGTAAACCGCTTGTATAGATCAATTGCAGCGGTTATACGCATTGGCTGAGCGTACAGATATGTCTTCATCGCTGTATCATACTTTGCGATAACTAGACGTATGCTATCTTCGGGAACTTCGTCCAAACTGCGCTCGACGATCGCTTTTGCGTTATCATCCTGATTCGCAATCAAATAAAGTGCCTGGGCGAGCTTGTTCGATTCGGGATTGATCCGATCAACCGGAAACGATGTCATGCACACGTTCGTTGCTCGTACAATCGCCGGATCAAGCGGCGAGTACAGGTTGAACTGCGTACGATGCAGCGTATCCGCATAATCTCGTACGCGCGCAAAGACACTGTCGCTCACTCGCTTTCGAACCGCTTCGCAGGATTCGAAGTGTTTGTAGCTTGCGATATCGAACTTCGAATCTGGCCAACTGAAACGCGTTTGTGCTTCGACTACACCTGCTTGCAAACACACGGCTGCAGCCATAATCCCATACCGAGCGATTCGGCGCCACATTGAGAGCATATTGCTATCTATCATTTTTCGGGGTTGCCTGCATGTTGCGATGGTTATACGCAGAGATTGCATTGGCACTAAACTGCATCAACTAAATGGGTGAAGCTGAAGTCTTTCACCTTCATGGTTGGCACCACTGCCGGATGCAATACAAATTCATACGGATCTTCATTTGGGTAAAACACGGGTTCTGCCAGTCCAAGCTGATCAAGCTGATTAAAGGCGAACAACGGTGACTCAAGAAATCGAAAATTCTTTACAGGCTTTGAAATTTTTCCGTTTTCGATCAACCATAATCCATCGCGGGTAAACCCTGTCAACAGAATCGAATCCTCGTCTGCCACACTGACATTCGAGAATCGGGTTACAAGCAAGCCGCGTTTTGTTGTAGCAATCATCTCTTCCCGCGTCACATCGCCACCAGAGACTCTCAAAGCTTGGCGGCCGAGGGTGGGAAGGTTCTCGTTTAGCGACGGGAGGCTGTAATCATCACGTCGGTAACTTAGGCTTGTGAGTACTCCACGCTCCACCCATGTGACCGGCATTAAGCCCGGTGAGGCAGCGATGCCTAACAGCGGATCAGTTGGATCGTGGTCGATAGTGAGTCGTTCATCAATAATTTGCAGGCCTAATTTCGTTCGCCACATATTAATCGACAGATCAAATTCAAGAGCAAACGCACCATATCCGTTTTCTGTCCCCGCACGATCCTGCATTCGTCCATGCAACGCCTGAACAAATGTGAATGCAGCTTGTGGTTCAAGGATCGTTGTGTAACGACCTGGTTCAATGGCCACCGGATTCAGTGACATCAAACACTTATCAAGAACACGCTTCGAAAGCCCTTCTGGATTTATAGCGGCCCAATCGAAGCTTGAGAGTCCGGCCCATCCAGACCCTGCGCCTCGTGGGCTTCGAACAGTCATTGAGCATTGTGATTGCGTGAAGCGTCGATAGTCGATGGTGTCAGGCTTACCAAAAATCGGAGTAATGGACGCTTGCTCTGCCGCACGAAATTCAACATACCCCGCCGCCGACAGCGATTGATGCTCAGCGGCCTCACTTAGCGATCGACTAACCGCGGCACTCGCCGCCGTTTTCAGATTGTAGCTGCTTTCACTCCAAATCGTGGTCTTCGGTGTGATCAAATCTGGTGGCGTTACACTATACGATGCGAAGTCTCGGCGGTTGCCCGTTTGAGCCGATCGTTCAGCCATTGCAGTCACCCCTTCGAGCGATACATCATCAACTTGATTCGTCATTCCGACACCAATTGCTCCGTTCACATCACGGACAACAATAATCTGTATATCTCGCCTGTCGCTGGCGAGCGAAATTCGATTTCGGCCCCAACGCAGCTCACCCTGCCACCACGCGTTAATAATGACCGTTGTGTTGGCATTACCTTCGATCTTTTTTATGCGATGAATAATTCGTTCGCATTCATCCCGGTTGAGCAGTCGGTCCGCTTCGTCGATGATTATTCCTTCTGTAGGCAGTGGCTGCACTCGGGGTTGTGAATATTCTTCAGCTGTATGACGGTTCATTATGCCTTCCTTGACGGATCGATATAGCTCAATGCTTCGTGCAGTGCGGGTACCGCCGTAACGGTATGCTCTGACTTCTGCGGTGGCTCCCCCTTAGTCGCGCTACTCCCGTAGGATCGTGTAGTACTACTATCCCCAATTGCGCGTATTCCTTTCCATAATTCAGGTGTGCGAAACATGAAAGCCGAGTTAGCGATGCGTGCAATGATCTTACCGTTACGGATTTCGTAAAATCCTGCAATCGCCATTCCGTTTAACTTCTGAAAATCTACGCTTACGCCGCCCAACCCCGTACACGCAATACCGCGTTTTACCGATTTCACCATACTGTCAAAATCATTGGCTTCGGTTCCTGGATGCAGCTGTAAGTTTGCGCTATGTGCCATAGGTGATTGCACACCTACAGGTGCGTATGCGCAACCGCTTGAGGTGATGTCTCTTCCCGAGTATTGTTTGGAAAGCCAACCACTGCCTTCCCGGTTTGACTGAAAGTTTGTGAGGAGTCCATCTGTAATCAGCTGCGTAGTTTGCGGTGTCACACCCTCATCATCCCACTGTACTGTCGCAAGCCCTGCGTGTTCAGAACGATTGGCTGAAACTGACACAACTTTGGCCGCAACCGCGGCGGAACCAAGCATCGACTGTGGTTCATTGAGATAACTTGTACCCCCAGCATTCGCCTCGTATCCCATTGCGCGATCCACTTCAGTCGCAGGCCCGATTGTCTCCGATAATAATGTTGCGACAGATCGTGCATCTAAAACCGTTTCATAGCGACCGACATCAAGCACCACGATGGGTGTGCGGGCACCACGCGCCAACTGTTCAAGCGCGGGATCGATTGCATTACGTACTTTCTCTTCATCAATAGCTTCAAATCCAAGCGCGGTTGGAATGAGAAAATCGAGAAATGCCTCCCCTTTATATTGTCCTTCCCGGTAACTGATCTGAAACACGGGGCGGATTTTATACGTGCGCTGAGTGTAGTAGCTATTGTCGCTTGAGCAAAACGCCTTGTCCTGTCGCTCAAACACTACCTGAGAATAGCAGGAAATGCAATACGGTCGAGTTACCGCATAGGCTTGCAATCCCAGCATGATATTTTTCAGGTGATTCGGATGCACCGTAAATGGATCAATTTCAACAGGCGTCGTCCATGAACCGTTCTTGACAGGTGGAGTCGGAGAAAGATTGACTTCTCTCTCTGGTCCCAATGAAGTGGCCTTCGCCTGATCGGCGGCCTCTCGGCCAAGTCGTTGGCCCTCTGGCAAACTCCAAACCGGCCCGGATGCAAATCCCCAATATCCATTGACGAGCGCGCGAACACCGATTGAAATTTCTTCGCTGTCTGCTGGAACTCCAAGCGTCATACTCATTCCAGTACTCAGCACTTCAGACATTCCGGTTGCATCGGTACCGAGATTCCGAATACGCGTGTGCGTAAATCGCACATCAGCATAGCTGGCACCGCTACTCATCGCGGCTTCGATGCTCGCAGCTAGCAGCTTTTTGACCCGAGGATCGTCTGTAAGAGGCGCATTATCGTCCAGGGACATTTGACCGGATGTGTAACGATCAGATGTATCATACATATTTGGCATATCAAATCGCGAGAGTGCGCCCAATCCTGCAGTTGACGCCAAGCTATGTAATAGAAAGTTTCTACGATTCGGTTCGTACTTCATACATGCTCAAGTTGAAGAGTAGTCGACTTATCGATCATGAACTGTGATTTTTCCGCGAACACCATATGGCTGAATGGTGAAGTAGTGAATACCGGGTTTCTCAAATCTGCGCCACTTCGTCCGTTCATACGACTCGAGTGTCGTATCGCTCGACAATCCGTGGATATTTCCATCCGGACCGTCGACGTATCCTGGGAAACCGCCAGACGCGAGCGCGACTGTTGAATCGTCGAAGATGATATCGATGGTCGAACCAGCGATTGCGGTGATATTATCGCGATCGGTTGGTCCAAAGCCAGTTCGATTCTCAAACATAAGGATGCCGCCAGGTCCGATGTCGGTGGTACGTATAACGCCGACATGTTGCGCAAGCCCGCGGCTATTCGTTACCTGCTGCACTTCAGTCCCTTGCCAGAGCAACCAGGTTGGCCAGCCGATTTCCAAGGAAAACGAATCACGAACCGCGGTGCCGTATATCCATGAACTCGCGGATAATTGTACATTTCCCATCCCTCTTATAGACCACGCGCCGTATGACTCTTGCGCTATTTTTGGATCTGAGGCATACCATCGAACAGGATAACCATTGATCGCATTTCCATCGGCATCAAGAGCGATTGGCGGAAATTCATACATAAGAAGATTTATGTTTGCACGTTTGAGACTGTCTGTAGGCGTAATGCTAAACGATTTGACCGAGGGCGGATTGTTGACATCTGTTACTTGAACGACAACAGAATCTATTCTAGTCTGTTTACCAATCTTTCGTTGAACATAAACCATCGTCAACGACCCATCGACTAAAGCAGTAACCAGCCCGGTAGACGACACATATACCTTGGACGAGTCTTTTGACGACCAAGTAGTAGCGGTTGTTGCAGTATCTCCATCGTTCAGAATTGATCCATCTGCAGCGTACGCAACAGCATGAAGCTGTAATTGATTGTACGGGGGTCGAACCGTCATTAACGCGGCGCCCGGATCAACCCGGAGATCCCAATACAGACGATCAAGATTTTCCGTAGGTTGCGCCAAATTGTCCCCACCGCAACCTACGAGAAAGGTCAACGTGATGACCGGAACTAAAGTTTTATACACCAATCGAGCAATGATATTAGTACGCATAGCGACGTTTCGATTGTTATGGATTATGGATTTCGGTCAAAGCATCCTCGATACAGTGGATTCAACTGTTCTTCGGATTTTGGAATACTGAGATTTACATACGTACCGTAGCTTGTAGCCCAATATGGACCAATTGGATACACCGTTTGCTGCGATCGATTATAGTTGCGAACAAGCCGACGCAAATCTCCGTGTCGATGAGCAGTGAGGAATAGCCAGTACGCTCGTTCCGTAAAGATCAGATCCAATCGTTTACGAAATGCGGAGGTGTCAGTATTTGACGCGTTTCCGGCAGGATCAGCTATTGGCGCAAGTCCGGCGATTCCACCACTGCCTGCAGGCGCTGGTGCCAAGCAGGGCTGGTTCAGTTCACACGTCGTGCGAAGCCGATTGAGCTCTATTAACCATTGGCTGTCACCGCTGGCAAGCAAAGCCTCTGCATCAATCAATCTTGCCTCAATACCGCTGCTTATTGTAGTCCATCCTGCCTTTTCCGTACTCATAGTTAACTGCGTTCGTGGGTCTCCAGCCGTACGAAAGGGAAGACCATTTTGTCCTTCGACATCACTGAAACGAGTAAATCTCGTATTCGGCACGAATCGCATATCGATATCTGTTCCAGCGTATTCCAATCGATATTCGTAATTCGTTGGAACCGCGGTGACTTGTGCACGCGCGGCTGCCACATCCCCAAGCGCCAGCAGCGCTCGTGCTCGCCCCACTTGAACAAAGGACTTTAGTCGTGCGCTGTCAGCGACATACACATCAGCCGAATCAAAGAGCGCAATCGCTCGGCGATATACTTCCGCAGTGGTCAAACCGGCTGATAACGTGTAATTCTGTTCGAAATCAATTCGACCAAGCGGGATTCCGGAGCAATAGATATCGCCGAGTAAAATCGTGATATATCCTTCCATCGCAAGCAAGTTGCCGAGCAACGCTTGTGGGAGATTCGGTGCATACTTGCGAATCATGCCACGAGCTTCTTGCGTATTCAATCTGAAGCCGTTTAGCGCCGCGAAATAAGTTTCATTGGGTAATTGTGTCGCAGTGTTATCGAGATATAACAATCGCGAATCGACAAAGTCAAGCAGAACTTGCGGAAATACGTACCGTCCACTCGTGCGCTCCAACTCATCCGACAGCAGACCCGTTAATGCTGGCAACGACGCAACGTCAGAGTTGGGCGATGCCCCACCAAAAAGCCCTCGAAACGCAAGGACATTCGCGCGATAAAGACCAATCGCGCCATTTTCGTTCTTTACAACATTGGGATTGAGCACGTCGGTCGGAAGATCAACATTACTCACCAAGTCTTTGCATGCACCGAGAGTGCACAGGAGCATCACGGAACGGACCACTCTCCCAACACCATGATGCATAGTGAAAAATCTCTTGTGCAGCATCTTAGTTTATCCTCACAGAGAAGCCCCAGGAGCGCGGCGTAGGGAGTTGGCCACGATCGATCACTTGTTCGCCGGTTGCACCAACGTTCGGATCCTTACCACGATACGTACTCCACAGCCCAACATTTTTTCCAAATGCGGAGATTGTCGCTGTACCATTTTTTATAATCCGATTCGAAATATGTTTTGGCAGCATATAATTAACCTGGAGACTCGTCCATCGTAGCGTTGACACTTCCTGCGCGCGCGTGGCGACACTAAATAGGCCATACGCTTGTTCTCTTAACGAGAGAGATGGATCATTATTGGCTTGATCATACATTCCTTTGTTTCGAATTTGCATCATTCCGTAATCGTATCCGAAAACACTTGAGACTGTCGTATTGCCAAAGAAGGTGAATTGTTGCTGGGCGTTAAGTGTGAACTTCGGAAGTGGTGAACCGAGATATTGTATGGTATCGGAGTATGCGACTTCATCGGCATCAATAATTCCGTCTTTGTTGCGATCAAAATAGCCAACAATCTCTTTGGCCCATCGCCCATTAAGAGGATATCCAACAACGTTTCGAATTTTGATTCCATCGAACGTAGTTACGTCCGAAGTTGTGGCAAGCCGAGTGAGCTGATTCTTGAGCGTAGATAGCCCTACATCAGACGACCAGGAAACGCCGGATAAACGCATCGAGCTATTCAAGGAAAGCTCGATGCTAGTATTGTTCACGTCGCCCAGGTTCATCCAGCGACGAAAGTTTCCCATCGAGGCTGGCAACTTCCCCTCAACAAGCAAATCGTTGGTTTTTTTGCTGGCCCATGTTGCCGTCATGCTTAATTGCCCGCGTTCGTTCTCAATCATATCGGCATCAAACCCGAGTTCGAGCTCGCGGGTTCGCTCAGGGAGCAAGAACGGGTTACCGATTGAGTTGATATCGAATCCACCGGAGTTTCTGTCTTCTTTGTACGTGCGATACTTTGCGGCTGGCAGGGGTTGCTTACCAGCCACACCAAACGCTGTTCGTAGCCGAACCAATGGCATAGAGCCAACGAGAGGTAAGTTGCGAAACCCAGGCTGATCTGATAGCAGATAAGAGAATCCTAGTTTTGGGAACTTCGGCATTACATTGCCACCGAGCGCACTCCCGGCATCGGTTCGCATGGCAAACGGTAGCCATAGACGATCGGCTATATTCACGCGTGCTTCAACATATCCACCAACCGTTTTGCGTGATGATTGAACTTCATTGAAGTCCACTCTTTCTGCTAACCCAGATCTTACATCGCGCACACCGGCGGGAAGCCCAAAAGCATTGAGCGACATATCGGAGCTTGCCATCTGAACAAGATTGCCACCGATGGATGGCACCATATTGAGCAAACGATGACCGAATGCGCGCGCGGATAGATTGACCTTAATGTCTGTGGTCGTGGCATTCCCTGTTGAACGCCGAGCATACGAACTATCATCGCACCGTTTCACAATGTAGCAATCGCCGTTTGCGAGATAGCTTGTTTGTGATAAGTTCCGATTATCTACGCCAAAAGACAGCATCGTGTTGGTATTTTGTAATGCTGTGCTTTGGAGGATAAGCGAACTCCGAACACCGGTCTCCGAAGTCTGTCTTCGTTCGCGAAAGTTTGATACCGCGCTGAGTAACCCGCTTTCAGACACCCCAATCGATCCGTCGTCTAGATAGACGGGTTTAGGTGGAGCAACATCAACGGACCGTGCCATTGCATCGCTTAATGGTGTTGAACGTGCTTTCGAATTCGTGAGACCTGTGCTGATCGTCATGTTGCTCTGCGAACCGAGATCCATGCGAGTGACTGCAGTTCCAGAGCGTTGAGTGGCCGCTTGTGGGCGTTTCTGCCATGCTGGAACGGAGATGCTTTGCGACGCGAGCAGGTCCACATCCGAAGCAGGGAGCTTCATGAGGCCGAGTGTGGAGTTCAGCGACGTAGTGATCGAATAAGTGATGCCTTTTACACCACCACTGACGCCAAGACTGTACTGTTGCTCCAAACCTCGTCCAAAGACCGTACTATTCCTGGAGTTGAGCAACTGATATACAACTAGACTATCAGGATGACATCCCAGAGATTGAGACCATAAGTCTTGGGTACAATGATCCGGTAGCCCACCAATAGCGCTTGTGCCCCAACTGAAGTAATTATTCGGCCACTTTCCCGGCATCGTCTGTGATCCCCAACTTGCAGAGGACGTCCATCGGGTGTCACCGGCGATACCTTTTTTTGTAGTTACAACGATAACACCGTTTGCAGCATCGCTTCCGTATAATGCAACGGCAGAGGGGCCTTTGAGCACTTCTACAGTTTCAATCGAATTGACATCGATTTGATCGAGTGGAGAGAATTCGAAACCTACGCCTGTAACGACAGCATTATCCGCCGTTTTCTTCGTTTCGTTGCGGAGTTGCACACCATCAACGACGATAATCGGTTCGTTGGATGAATTGATGCTGGATACACCTCGAATACGAATCCGTGTTGGTGCTCCTGGTTGCCCAGATGTCGGTGCCGCGTAGAGTCCCGGGACCCGTGTGGCAAGCAGTTCGCTGACATTTGAGACAGGGTTCGTACGGATTACGTCGGCGACTTTAATCGTTGTGATATCATTTCCGACTTCGACCTTACGTTGTTCTCCAGTGACCGTCGTGACCACCCCGGACAATTGAGTGGCGACGGGTGGTAACACGATCGGTACTGTAGCTGTTACGCCTTTGGTGACGGTAATACGACGCGAAGACGAGCGAAAGCCAAAGACCTTCGCCGAGATAATGTAGGATCCTTCCATAACCGAGTGGATTGAAAATGCACCTTTCTCGTTGGATAGCGCAGTGCGCCCGCTGGGCTGTAGCGAGATAGCAACTCCCGCAATAGCGTGCCCGGTTGCGGAATCTGTAACCGTTCCCATAACGACGCCCGTTTCAGACGAAGCGCTGATTCGCACACTATCTGGCCGCACCAATTTAAGCGAGCCTGCCACACCGAGTTCGGCTTGTACGCCTGTGCCTTTGAGGATTGAGGTGACGATATCGATCGTTCGTTCTTTGTTAGCTCGCAGTGTAACACGAGCATTCGCAGGAATCGACGTCTTGACATAGTTAATGGGTACGCCAGAGAGGCGCATCACTTCATTGAGTGCATCGACAATCGACATATCGCGAAAGTTGACACTAATTCTGGTATCGGCTGTGGCGCGAGTTTGTACCTCCTTATCAGCGATCACGTTTCCCGGGATCCGTATTGCACCGTTTGCAGTCTTCTCAACCGGCTGTTGAGCCATCGCTGGCGTGCTTCCCATTACTATAGCGCCGAGCAGAAGGCCGCGAAGTAAAGGAATCGAAGCGGGACTCATTGCATTCAGTGTGGCCGAACGCGTACGCGTGGTGTTCCAGGTGTCCAAAAGGATTCGCCTCATTAGCCGCGTGGAGTGAAGGTAATTAGACGGCCGTTGCGTACCACTCGCGCACCGAGAACGTCGCCAAGATCGTTGAGCTGTCTATCTGTGAGTGTTTTTTCAGTAAACGAGAACGTGAGTTCGGTGCGTAGCAGTGCTGCATCGCTAACCTCACATTCAACATCATACCAACGAGCGAACTGTGCGAGTGCTTCGCTTACCGGGACTTCGTTGAACGACAGGGTGCCCTTCGTCCAGGAAAATTCGGATTCGAGTGCGGCGTGAGATTGGACCAATACGCCTCGATCGAGTGATACAGTGGCGATCTGACCGATGCCAACAATAGCAGACGATGGCTGTTGAAGCGTGGAAGTGTTGACCTCAACTCGTCCTTCGGCTACTGCAACCGTTGTTCGGGCAACATCCCGGTATGCGCGGACGATAAATCGTGTGGCCAGATCGCGAACGACGGTGGTTCCGGCGTGAACGACAAATGGTTTGGCTGCATTGTGCTGTACGGTGAATTCGGCTTCGCCTTCGAGGAAGACGCTGCGAGTGTCAGTGGCGTAGCTCATTGGGACGTGGAGTCGACTCCCGACGTTCAAACGGACCTTTGTGCCATCGCGAAGAGTAATGGCGGTTTGCTCACCATTGCGGGTTGAATAAACAACGTCAGGTGTGCCGGATGACGTATCTTGCGTGCGGTTCGTTATCAGGAGGAAGGCAATCGCGTTTGCGGCGATTAGCGCGCCACCTGCGGCATATGTCCGCCAGTTACGTGATATTCGGGAAATTCGTTTGGAATTTGAGTCAAATGCGGCGCCCGGGGTGGTTGCTCCTTCCTGTTCGCGCCGGCGATCCAGAATTCGCTCTCGGCCTTGCTGAGAGATCGAAGTTGTATTGGAAGGTTGGGATTCCGCCCCCAGGGATCCGAGCTCGGTATCAGGGATTTGGGCGAGTAGCCGACCGTAACTCGTACGAAAGTCAGGAGCGTCCGGGGCCTGAACGGCAGGATCAAGCTGTTGAGCAACGACGGTCCAGCCCTGTAATTCGCGATTATCCTTCGCAAAGAGCGTACGAGCTCGCTCGGCGGAACGCTCACCCGGTTTGGGTGATACTGCAGTGGGATCGAGGGGGCCTTCGGCTGAGTGGTCGTGTCTCATACCCCACTCGACCTCTATCACATCAAAGTGTTAACCCCCCAGGCAAAATTTCCTGATTTTATTTTGGGCTTTCTCTATGAGCTTTGATATTGCAGGGGTGGATACGTTCAGCATGCCGCCGATTTCGGTGTGGGTCATATCGTTGACGACACGGAATGTTATGGCGCTGCGCTGGCGTTCCGGGAGGAGTCGGATGGTTTCGGCGATACAGCGTTCCAGCTCACTAAGCTCGGCGTGAGCATCAGGCCTCGGTGTGGGAGCGCTCATAAATGCTGTAGCGGTGTCGATGGTGACGTGGCGTCGAGCGACGCTATCGTGCTTCAGCAGTTTTAGAGAGCGGTTACGAACCGCGCCGTACATGTAGGCTTTGAGCGTCGAGTGGATCTGCCAGTTCGTTCGACCGATCCAAATTGCCATAAAGACGTCATGTACGGCTTCTTCGGCGAGTTCGCGCGAGTGGACGTAGGTGTAGGCGAACTGCCAGAGAGATGCGAAGTAGACGCTGTAGAGTTGTTCGAATGCGGGAGCATCGCCAATGCGGATCGCTGCGATTTGTGCAGTTTCGGCTTGAGAGAGATCTTCGGGGAGATTCATGTCTGCTGGCGATGTAGTCGCATCCATGCGCCAATTTACAGTGAGGTTTGGTTAGATGCTATGGGGCGTTCGGTTAAGTGGGTTCCATTATGATGGTCTTTTCTCGGTTATCGCAATTCAGGATCTAATGAAGCAATGTGAGAGGTCTACCATCATTCTGATTATGCCATTCGAATTCTTATTCACTTGTTCACGTTATTCAGATTGGCATTCAGTATAAACACCATGTCCTTCGCTAGTGTTGAGGTTGTATTACCAGATATCTGCCCGTTCCTCCGCGGACTTTTCCATCGCATCACCGTCTCGGCAACCAAAAGCCTTCGCGAACGCTGGGACGTTCATGACAACACCGTTAATCCGAGCAGGAGGATATGCGTGAGGATCCCGAGTGAGCTGTCCGTAATAGCGAGCACTCCCCTTCGCACGCCACACTCTTGCATAGTACAGAAAAAACCGCTGTTCTGGGGAAAAACCTTCGATAGATGCAACAGCTTGCTTACGATAATTTCGTTGCCACGCGTCATATGACGCAAGTATACCACCAAGATCAGCAAGATTTTCTGACAATGTAACATTGCCATCAATTGGATTGCCTTCTACAGGTGGCAACGCCGAATATTGTTTGGCGAGCCGTAACGTTCGTTGTTTGTACTCATCCTGATCAGAACCACTGATATACTGGGTTACGCCGTGATACATCTCATGGCCTATGACCATTCCAGCACCGGCATATCCGAGCGCAGCTTCGCTATTTGGATCAAAAAATGGCCACTGAAACATAAAGGTTGGGACTTCAATGCTATTCTCAATGACGCTGTATGAGGCGTTTGGGTTATACTGATTATTGCTCCACACTGGACGGTTATCTCGACCGACGGATATAACTCCGTGCTTCCAGATAAAAGACTGAATGGTGCGTTGATTCCCGGCAAAATCATTGGCGTCCAGCTTTAGCTCGCTATGATCAATAGCCACGTCCGGCTTTCCAACACGGAAGGTCATCTTTCCAAGCATTGCGCTTGCTCGATCTTTCGCGTCCTGACTTAGCCAGGGTAGCGCTTGCACTCGGGCGGATACAGAAGCACGAATATTTTGGATCAGGCTTTTTGTTCCCGCATCCGTTTGCTTATTCATTATTGATCGCACGAATATTTGCCCCAACGCATCTTGCAGATCTTTCATTACAATTCGCTGGCATCGCGCGGACCGTGACGTGTCGGTCTTATCCGCCCGCGCCATGGATGAAGCCAGAACAGCGCGATCCAGCGAATCTGCGAGCAGGCAACTCGCATAATAAATCCCAACGACACGCGCATCGGCGTCTGGCGATACTGCGGTGATTGCTCGAACAGAATCTAACAGTCGACGCAAAATTACATTCGTTTGATTTGACGTTGCTCGGAATACGTCAAATGGATCAAGCCCAGGGCGAAGCACCGTGCTATCTCTCCATCCACCATTGACATATCGGTCAAAGTCACGGCATGGAGAAACGGTCGTATCCAATCCATAACGTAATGATGCAGTCAGAAATGCTGGATACGCATTCTCACGGGCGGGGACGGTATCGTTCGGAGAACGAGACGTATTCACCTGCGACATGACCGCCATCGCTGTGATGCTTGAGAGTATAGCAATCGAGCAACAATATTGAACCCATTTCAACAGCATTAATTTCGAACAGTTGGAAAATTGAGGCAATAACTTCACTTTGCTGTCGCTATTGCGTTGTGTTATCTCGATGAGTACAAAAATGTTCATTTATTTCTAGTAAAACCGGATGCGTATCATTGCGCAAAGATCGGCGCGACCGTATCACTTTATTTTCTTGATTGGCGTTGTATGAGCACAGGAATCATTTTCTCAAGCAACTCTTCACCCATACCATAAATCCCTGTTCCAATGACAATACGTTTCTCTTTATCGACCAGTATGGACCATCCGTAAGCTGCCTTACCCATCCCGATATCATCCAACTCGGTGGGCTCATCAATACGTCGACGATCATACCCTGGCAATCGCCAGAAACTGGTATTCACGACCGCAAGCACACCCGGGACATCTCGAACCTGTCGAAATAGGGAATCAATCAATTGCGCTTCTTGCCCTGGCGGAGGGGGTTCCAGATTCTTCACATACCCATGCGTCTGAGCCAAAAGCACAACGTCTAGCTCTGGGAACCGAATCTTCAATCGGCGTACCGCGGCAGTCAACGCAAGCGAGCCAAAGCTCGCGCCTTGCAGTGTATGATCTACCGATACAAATAAGGTCGCCTTGCCCAACTGTGGGTACGTGACATTCGATGGCTTGGCAGGAAACCAAAATTCCGTGTGTATGGCAGGGAATGGCGTTCCATCCCTCCCCCTCTGGCCCACGCTTCCAGTCAACTCGGTAACCTTCTTCTCTCTCAGCGCAAGATAAGCATCGGTACTCGTTGCAAGTGCGTCAAGAAGAGCATTTCTGGACACATCCATTGCAGTTGGAACAGCAACCATCATAGTAGCCGTCCCTAGCCACCCTGCCCTGTCTTCAGGACTGAGCGCCTTCGCAAAGCTCAGAATCCGAGATTGACACTCGGCGCGCTGGACCGAGTCATTTGCCCTACGCGCCAAGTCCCCAAGTTCACCTAGCATCAGAATACGCTGCATAGGAGGCGCTTTTTCGAATCGATCATACAGTTCCAACGCCGATCGTACGGCAGGAGCGAAAGGATATCCTACATATGTTCTCATTACGGTATCCATCACAGCATAAAGAAGAGCGGTGCTGTCGGCTGGAATCGAATTCAACTTTCGATCCACAACCAGCTTGGCTTTCTCATATTCTCCTGCCGAGAGAAACAGAGTTTGTGCAAGCAAGCTCGCTCCAAGTGGGATCGATTCCACGGTAACCTGCGCAAGACATCGCTTTGTCGCGGCTGCGGTGGCTATCTTTATAGGATTAGGGAGCGCGCTCAACGAATGATGCAGTGAATCATAAAAAATCAATGATTTTGCAGTTATACTGTCCAGTACACGATCATGAACCGCAGCACATGTTTCAAAGTGTGCATACTTTTCGATGCTAAATCGAGAATCTGGCCACAAAAACCGAGTCTGTGCGCTGACGATTGTTGAGTAAATCGAGAACCCCAAAATAGACAAAAACACGATGCCAACACACATCAAAGTTTGGCGAGCATATTGAAATTGGGCCATATTCACAAGCTGTTCCGTAAGATAAGTGATTTGATGAACCGCGATTATTATACTGCATCGACCATTGCGGTAAAGCTGAAGTCTCGAGCTTTGATAGCCGGTACAATCATTGGAGAAATTTGGAATTGGTACGGTGACTTCACTGGATTAAATACAGCCTCAGGCGGTCCAAGCATATCAATCTGATTCAACATAAACAACGGAGACTCAGTAAATCTGAAGTTCTTAATGGCTTTAGAGATTTTTCCGTTTTCGATGAGCCATAATCCGTCACGGGTATAACCTCCTAAAAGAACGCTATCTTTATCCAATTCTCGTATCCCAGAAAATCGAGTAACGAGGACACCTCGCTTCGTGCTCGCAATCATTTCCTCTTGCGTGGCGTCCCCTCCCGACATCCGAACTGCCGGACGAGCATCCTGTGCAAGGTTATCATTGAGCTTCTCTAGCCCGTAGAGCCGTCTATCATAGCTTAGCGAGGTGAGCACTCCACGTTCAATCCAGGTAACAGGAGTCAACCCTGGACTTGTCACTACTCCCAAGAGTGGATCCATAGGATCGTGACCGAGGGTAATGCGCTCATCCACAATCTTCAGCCCCAGTTTGGTCTTCCACAAATTGAGCGTTTCGTCAAATTCTAACGCAAATGGTGGCTCCCCACTCTCTGCCTGCGCTCTCCTACTTAACGGGATCAGTAACCACGAAAGCATGTCACCAACCGCTTGTGGTTCCAACACAACCGTATACCGTCCTGGCTCAATGGCAACCGGATTGAGCGAGGTCAAACATTTATCGAGAGCTCGACGCGATAACGCAGGGCCATCAACAGCAGACCAATCATACGTAGACAATCCAGCCCAACCAGACCCAACACCTTTCGGATGACGAACGGTCATGGAGCACTGTGACTGTGTGAGTTTCTGATATGTAATTACGTTGGGTGTGGCCGACCAGGGATCGAGCACAGAGGAAACACTTCCCCGCATTTCGAGATAGCCAGAGGAAAGCAGGTCATGTTCTTCACTGGACACGGTGAGTTCGCGCGCTAAACTGCCGCGGGCTTCTGTTGTTACATTATAACTCGCATCGCTCCAGACTTTCGGTGACGGCGTTGGCAGGACTGGAGGGCGAGCTCCAAATTTATCTATCTCTGGAACACTTCGTAGTTCGAGAGCACGTGCCGTCACATCAATCAGAGCCTTTAACGACTCATCATCGGTCTGGTTAGTAATAGCTCTCCCGATAAATCCCTCAGCCACTTTTCTTCGCTGCAGCTCTACGCGAACATCCCGACGATCACTTGCGAGACTGACACGATTGCGCGTCCACCGGAGCTCTCCCTGCCACCATCCAGTCACGGAAATCATGGTTCCCTTTGCCGCGTCCGGATTCAACTTCACAATCGTTTGAACGATGCGCTCGAGTTCTTGGCGCGGTATCAATCGATCATCATCCGTGAAGCCTTTAAGTATCATGCTGCCAGTAGTTTCCTCGTTATGTATCATGCCTTTCTCGTGATGTCAATGAAAGTGAGCGTTTCAAATGCTGCTGGAACGGCAGACACAGTATGATGCCCGTTTTGTGGTGGTTCCCCCTTCTCGGCGTTCATCCCATAGGCACGACGACTGAAGTCTCCACCTATCGCACGAAGTGATTTCCATAATTCGGGCGATCTAAATAGAATACCGCCGTTGATGATTCGTGCAACCTTCTTCCCGTTTGCAATCTGAAACATGGCACCATATCCCATACCATTTAACTGCTGAAAATCCAGCCACGCGCCAACACCTTGGCACGCGATACCCTTCTTTACCGAGTTGATCAGGGTGTTGAAATCGTTCGATGCCGGATTCGCCTCCATTCGGAGATTGGCAGTGTGCGTGAGCGGCGCATCAACGCCAGCAGGCGCATGTGCACATCCTGTAGAAGACGCGACACTTCCTGACGTAACACGACCCAGCCACCCCGCTCCCTCTCGCGTGGTCTGATATCCCGACACAAGGCCATTCGTCACAAGCGATGTGGATTTAGGAGTCACACCTTCATCATCCCATTGTACCGTGGCGGCTCCGCCGGGATCGGAACGATTGGCAGTAACCGAAAGCAAACGTGAACCGACGACTTCATGACCAAGTATGTTGGCGGGATCGTTAAGGTAACTTGTACCTCCCGCATTCGCCTCAAATCCTAATGCACGATCCAGCTCCGTGGCAGCCCCAATACAGCCACTCAACAGATTCGCGATAGATAAAGCATCCATTACTGTCTCGTAACGACCAACGTCAATCGGGATGATTGGCAATGCTGCGTTGGCCTTTAAGTCAATCAGGCATTGATCTATCGCCTGACGAACCGTGGTTTCATCGAACATTTCAAACCCAACTCCGGCGGGTGAAAAAATGTCGAGACCGCCACTATGGCCTCCATACATTGCGATTTGGCAAAGACCGCTGGTCAAATAAGTCCGCTGCGAAAAATATGTACCATCGCTTGAACAAAATGCCTTGTCTTGCCTTTGAAAGTCTGCCTGTATCCCAACTCCGAAAACTCCGGTTTGCCATAATCCATAATTACATATTCCCAAAAGTATATCACCTATCTGACTTGGATGAATGGAAAACGGATCGATTTTCACGGGCATGGTCCAATTACCATTCGACACCTTCTCCGCCGGAGCAAGGGTAGCTATACGATCTTTCCCCAACGCATTCGTAGTAGCTTGATGCACAGCTTCTTTGCCAAGCCGAGTACCTTCTGCTAGCGTCCAGACGGGACCAGACGCAAACCCCCAGTACCCGCGAACAAAGGCTCGGATACCAATTGAGATCTCTTCATCATCTGTAACATTCCGACCACCCGAACCTGGCAAAGGACGAAATGATCGTTTTCGTGTATGCGTTAATCGCATATCCGCGTATGAAGCGCCTGCTGATATGGCGGCATCGACACTCTGTTGCAGCAGTTTCTTCACGCGAGGATCGCGAGTAATCGCGTCATCGTCTTGCAACACCTCACCGAATGCCGGCACCTCATGACGCAGATATGCGTGAGCAGGGGTAGCAAGACCTAAAAACGATGTGGCAGCGATACCTGCGGATGCTGCGGCACCATTTTGTAAGAAACGACGGCGAGTAGAAAAATATTTCATCAGATGGTCCTTATTTGTCGTGGACATATATACTCCCTCTATATCCGAGTGGTTGAACTGTAAAGAAATGCTTTCCAGGCTTTATGAATCGACGGAATGCAGGCGTCCATGCGGCAACGGTGGTATCGCTTTTCAATCCGATAATATTTCCGCCAATCCCGGAAGTATCTCCAATCCAACCATTACCCGCTGGCAGAGCAACACTTGGGTCATCAAATACTACGTCAATGCTTACACCATCAAGTGGGGACTTCCCGATCACATTTCTCGGCCCAAATCCTGTGCGATTCAAAAAACTGGCTCGCCCACCGGGCCCCATTTCTGTAGTGAGACCAGATGGTGCCAGCACAACTGAACCAATTGAAGTTACAACCTGTTCCGCAAGCGATAGTTCATTCGCCCAAAATACGGGCCAGCCAATCTCTAATGTGAACGAATCCGACTTCTCGACTCCATAAATCCACGTGCTCGCCGAAACCATCACGTTCGAAGGCAAGAATGCGGACAACATGCCCAGATTTGAATCATAGAATGCAGCTATTTTAACATTCGATGATCTCCAACGAATTGGGATTCCCGACATTTGCTGACCTGCTGTATCTAATGCGATCACCGGAAAGCTGTACCATCCCACATATCCAGCGGCACGTTTCAAGCTATCTGTAGGTCGAATACTAAACTCAGCCAATTTCGGCAGTGGCACGAGGTCTTTCACAACCACCCTCACAATGTCTACGTGCGTTACTTCTCCGATGGTATGGCGTACCTCAATTCGTGTATCATTGGTTTCTTCAACAGCCGTAATCAATCCAGACTGAGAGACTTTCACTTTGGAAGAATCGTTGGAGCTCCACGCGGTAAACTGCTGCATATCCCCGCTTGTTCCTTCAGCAGTGAATACGGCTCCGTCTGCAGCAAGTGGGATTGCAACTAGCTGCAATGAATTATACGGTTCATAAGTAGAAAGCTGGACCGCTTGGTAGTTAATTCGAAGCGACCAATACGCGGAGGTTAAGTCCTCTATTGGTGGCGCGAATGCGGTATCGGAACAAGCTATTCCAATCCATAGGATAGAGGTGACGCATACGCGTTGGATCCAGCTCAGAGTAAGTTCTCGCCGAATCATGGCTTTGGATTTAGAAGTGTTAAGCATCTCGATCAAAGCACCCTTTGTATTTCGGATTTAAACTTCTTTCGCTCATGGGCACAGGAAGATTCACATCCGATCCGTATACTGCCGCCAAATAGGGTCCGATGGGATATACAGTGTATGGCTTTCGGTGGTAGGTTCGGATCAAGCGACGCAGATCTCCCTGACGCCGTCCGGTCAGAAAAAGCCAATAGGCTCGTTCGGAAAAGATAAGATCGAGTCGTGCTGACCTTGCAGCGGTATCAGACATTGATGCCCCGGGAGATGGGTCGGTCAATGGAGGTAAGTTGGCAACCCCTGCCTCACCGGGTGGCGCGGGGGTGGGACAGGTGGCGGTTTCTGTGCAAGTCGTTCGAAGTTGATTCAACTTCGACAACCAAGATTCTTCACCCGTGACGAGCGAAGCCTCCGCTTCCATAAGCCGAGCATCAATGCCGGTAGCTAGCGTGAAAGGTGCGGCAAAATCATGTAATGCTGGCATTGACAGTCGCGGGTCGTTTGCGGTTCGAAATGGTAGCCCATTGGCTCCCTCTAAATCTGAGATCCGATCCACGACGACGCCGTCTGGCAGGTATTTTTTAGCGACTGAGCTGTAGACTAAATGATATGTAAAGTCTGTTGGTATACCGACAACCGCATCTCTCGCTTCAGCAATCCGACCTAAGGCGAGCAACACACGCGCACGAGAAAGAACAGTTAGTTGCCTTATCTGGACGCTATCGCGGATATATGAGTCTGCCGAGTCAAACAATGAAAGAGCATGTTGATAGACCTCTTCAGTTCGGAATCCGCGCGTTAATGTAAAGTTTTCTTCAAAATCAACAGTACTTAGCGGGATGCCTGAACAGTATAAGTCCGCTAACACGAGTTCTGCTATACCTTCGATAGTAAATAAGTGTGCAACGAGGTCCGTTGATAAAGTAGTTGAATACTTTCGGAGAAACATGCGAGCTTGGCGGCTATTTGCTCGGATTAGATGAAAAGCATTGTATAAAAAGTCGTCCGTTGCATTAGCACCGGATAGAAGCCGTGCATCAACATAATCAGAAGAATTGTTAGGAAATGACTCGAGAGGTTTTTTAATTTTTGTCAATTCATCGGTCAATAGCCCGGTGAGCCTGACGAATGATCTCCCATCGTACGACGGCTCTTGGCTCTGATTCGCACTATATGCGAAAGAAAACTGATTGAGTGTGCCTCTATATAGACCAAGCGCGCCACTTTCGTTCTTGATTGAGCTAGGATCAAGTACATCAAGCGGAAGTTGTTCATTGCTTACGAGGTCTCCCATTGAACAAGCCGTAATCATACAACAAAAAACACCGCTGAGCGTCTTGGCAATTAGTGAAGATCGCTCCATAAGTAATCGTGACATCCTAATTGATCCTCAGTGAAACGCCCCATGTCCGTGGAATCGGTAGCTGACCGACATCTCGAATATCATCGTTCAACGCACCGACGTTTGGATCTTTACCTCGATAGGTGCTCCATAGTCCGATATTAGTTCCGTATACCGCAAGCGTCACTGTGCGACTTCCAAGCACTCGACTCGATGCATGTTGTGGCACAATGTAACCAATCTGCATGCTTGTCCATCGTAGTGTCGACACTTGTTGCACTTGTGTCAGAACGCTATATAGCCCGTAAGCTTGCTCTCGTAAAGAGAGCGACGGATCGTTATTTACGCGATCATAGCTGCCTCTTGATCTCACTTGCGTTATACCATGATCATAGCTCAAAACACTGGTAAATATCACGTTATTGTATATGCGGAATTCTTGGCTTGTATTCGCAGTAAACTTTGGATACGGTGCGCCGATATATACGGAGCTATCAGACAGAGTAACTTCATCGACATCAATAAATCCGTCCGAATTTAGATCGCTATATGCTACGAGCTTTTTTGCCCACCGCCCGTACAGCGGATAACCAATAACGTGTGCTACGGATAATCCCGGATACGTCTCCCCGGTATTGGTAGCAGGCCTTGAAGATCGCAAGCTTACTATCTGGTTACGTAATGTGCTGATCCCCAATGCAGGGTGCCACGATAACACTCCAACTGTGGCAAGTCCGTCCAGGTTGAACTCGAATGATGAATTCCTCACGTCACCTAGATTCGTCATTTGGTTAAACCCTCCGGCCGATCCCGCCACTTTTTCGCTTATTAGCAGATCGGACGTATTCTTCCGCGCCCACGTTACACTAACACTCAATCGACCATGTTCACGCTCAAACATGTCCGAATCAAATCCATACTCCCATTCGTTACTCTGCTCTGGCCGTAATGCTGTGTTACCGATTGAGTTTAGAAAGAATCCATTCTCGTATATCCCTTCAAAGTAGGTATTCCCAATCCCATTCCCGTTGCTATATGTCCGATACTTATCTACTAAACCGGGTTGTCTTCCTGCTGCTCCAAACGAGGCACGCATACGCAACAATGGTAACGACCCGATTAATGGAATTTTTTGAAACGAAGGCTGATCGGACATCAAATATGAAAATCCGATCTTGGGGAATTTAGGCCTGATCGCTCCACCAAGCGCGCTTCCAGCGTCGGATCGAATCGCAAATGGAAGCCAGAATCGATTAGCAATATTTACGCGCGCTTCCATATACACTCCAACAGTACTACGCGATTCCTGCTTTTCGTTAAAATCCTGCCGTCTCGCCGTGCCACCATTTCTTGCCCATTTGGCCAAACCTCTTCCCGCCGTTGTCATTTCGGTAATGCGGCCGCGTACGAAGTTTCCTCCAATTGCCGGTACAAAGTTGAGCCATCGGTGACCAATTGGTCGACCGGAAAGATTCACAGTAACATCAGAGGTGAGTGATGACCCTTCCATACGATTGACATATCCGGTATCGCCACACGCAGTTTGCCCACCGTAACAATCTCCATTTGCAAGGAATACACGCGACGATGTATTACGAAAATCGACCCCCATAGCAATCGATGTATTCATATTGGGTAACGCTTGACTCTTCACATTGAGTGAGGCACGCGAACCGATCTCGCTTAGATTACGTCGTTCCCGAAAGCTTGGAATCGCAACTAGCAATCCACTGGGCGGAACCACGAGTGCTCCTTCAGGGCCATATACGGGAAGAGCCGGCTGCAGGTTTGCCACCAAACCCATTGCAGCGCTGAGTGGAGTTGATCTGACGGCTGATCTGGTCAGTGCAGTTGTAAACTGAACTTGAGTCGATGGACTTGGATCGATACCAACTGTTGCGCTGCCACTTTGCTTGTCATCGGCTTGGGGACGTCTTTGCCAGCTTGGAATCGCGCTACCACTAGCGTTAAGAAGGGAAACATCCGCATCAGGTAACTTCATCAAACCGAGTGTTCGAGACAGTGACGCAGTTAATGAATATATCATTCCACGAGCTCCACCGTTGACTCCGACACTATGCTCTTGCGCGACTCCTGTACCAAATACGGTAGTTTTTGGAGAATTGAGTATCTGATAGACAATAGCACTATCCGGTTTACATCCAAATGGATCCGACCAAAGATCATGTTGACAGCTAGTGGGAGCGCCGCCGAAAAATTTAGAAACTCCTATCCCGTAATAGTTGTTCGGCCATTTTCCTGGCATCGATTCAGTACCCCACCGTTCGAGAGCAGTCCAACGAGTCTGTCCCGGTTGTCCACGCTTGGTCGTGACAACAATCACACCATTTGCAGCATCGCTACCGTATAGCGCGACGGCCGATGGTCCCTTCAAGACCTCAACAGTCTCAATTGAATTCACGTCGAGCTGATCAAGAGAGGAAAAGCTAAATTCCATTTTTGGATCTATTGTATGTTGCGTTACACTCCCGGGATTATTCCGAATCTGTACACCATCCACCACGATAATCGGATCGTTTGATGCATTAATACTTGATACGCCACGAATCCGAATTCTTGTAGGTGCTCCAGGCAGCCCAGAGGTTCGCGCGGCATACAATCCAGGCACACGCGTGGCGAGCAACTCGCTCATATTCGAAACTGGGTTATTGCGAAGAACCTCTTCAACCTTGATTGTCGTAATATCATTCCCGACTTCTACCTTCCGCTGCAAACCAGTCGCGGTAGTCACAACACCGGACAACGTATTCACAGCCCCACGTAGCTCCACTCTCATAGAGACTTTACTCCCGGATTCAACCGATACACTTCGCGTGACTAATTTATACCCGAGAATCTTAAACGTAACGTTCTGGTCACCAGCTGGAACGCGAGAAATAGTGAAATCACCCTTCCCGTCCGTAACGCTCCCAATCTTCTTGCCAACAACAAACACGCTCACCCCGGGAATACCCTGACCGCTTGTCGAGTCAGTCACTCGCCCGGAAATCATACCAACGCCGGGAACACTATCAGTATTTCCTCGCTCAATAATCGCTAGCTGTCCACCATAATTCGCTACGATCAACGACGTTCCACGAAGGGCCTTTGTGAGCGCCTCAACCACGGTCATTGACGATCCGTGAACCGACACTCTCCGCACTTTAGCAATCGCATCAGCCGCATATCCAATTCTGACATCCGCCATTTTACCAATCTCTTGGATAGCAGAAGCGAGGGTAACATTCTTTAAATCCAAGTCAATCAGAGTTGGGCGCTGATTCTGCGTCACCGAATTTACCAATTGGCGAGACGATACTCGTTCAACTTCTGGAAGCGGTGGTAATGTGCGCATTTGCGCAGTAACCGGCATTAACGGTATCTGAATACCACCGCAAACCAAGATTAATGCCAACAACATCCGCCCAGCTCCTACCCGTTGACCACATATTCGCATATAACGTTATCTCGGAACGAATGTGAATATTTTCCCGTGTCGTTCAATACGTGCACCAACCATATCGGCTAACATATTGAGAACGTCAGATGGTGACTGACTATCGTTGATTGCGCCTGTGATACGTCGTTCGCGAAGTCGCTTTACAGTAACATCCAGATCGAGATCATATAATCTTGCAACATCTGTTACAACGACATGAAATGGAATCCCGGTGAAATCAAGTTGTCCTACGGTCCACGAAATGAGTTTACGAGCGTCGACGTTCTGATCTCGAACGATTAGGCCATCGGGCATGACTTGCGCACGATCGTTTGCATTCAGCGCGGTTGATGGGAAGCGCCATTCCGTGTTATCCGACGATACGGCAACTCGCCCGTCAAGAACAATGACGCTTGCGACCGTATCATCGCTATATCGACGTACGGCGAAGGTCGTACCTAGAACGCGCACTGTTAACTCTTTTGTCCGTACAATGAAAGGCGTTTTTACAGAATGTGTAACGGTGAAGAGAGCTTCACCTTGGAGGTCAACCATTCGATTCCCCCCCGTAAGGTCCTCCGTATACCGCAAGCGTGTATCAGGACCAAGCAAAACAACCGTGCCATCAGGAAGCTGAATCTCTGCGCGTTGGCCTCGAACTGTCGTTACCACGTGGGTGGACATGGATCGCTCAACGCCTGTCGCCGAGTTTCGCACCTTGTTCACAACAACACTGGTTCCGATTGCTATCAGTGCTGCGGTGCCTACAGCTAGCCATCGAGAGTAGTTGAGGCGATGGCGTCTGGGCTTCGATTCTTGCTCCTGAGATTCGATTGTGCGAGATATCCCATTGAGGAGAGGTGAAATTTGAGAGTCATCTCGCTGCATATGTCGAACGCCTTTATTCGACATATGCACAGCCGTACTCGGGCCCTTAACATGGCGACTCTGATCACCAATCTCATTTGCGACTTGTTGCCACATGGCCTTAACGTTCCATTTTGGATCGCGCGAGACATGCCGTCGAACTTCAATTACTTCCCGCAGGACAAGCTCATGGCGTTTGTCTACCAATAGCCATTCTTTCACCCGTTCGACATCGACCGGCAGACACTCGTCAGCGAGGTATTGATCGAGGAGAATTGGTGGCAGCTCATTCGTTGGCATACTAGTCATTACGGAGGACACATCCAAAACCCCCACGTGATTTTGAAAATATTTGTGATGACTCTTGAGTAACCTTGACTTTGTTTACCATGGTGTAATCGCAAATACCTTGGCGCGCTGACTTGCGGGTGGATTCATTGGATCACCTTCTCGGCATCCAAACGCTTTCGCGAACGCGGGGATTTGCATAACGACGCCATTGATGCGTGCACGGGATCCAGAATGCTTGCTATCTCTGCTATTGCGATTAGTGCTACGCCATACGCGTGCGTAATAGAGGAAGAACCGTTGCTCTGGCGTAAATCCTTCGATAGTTGCTGGAGCTGAACGTCGGCCGTTTTGTTGCCATGCCGAATAAGCCGCTAACACCCCTCCGAGATCGCCTAGATCTTCGTTGATCGTGCTCCATCCACTACTTCCAAACGTTGATGCGTAGTGCTCCACTAACCCGCCAATACGTGCTCTGCCGATGTCAGTATTCGACCATTGAAAGAATGGGGTGAGCATATGCCACATTTCGTGCCCGAGAATCATGCCGAGAGCAGCGTAGTTAGCGGCTGATTCAGCGTTAATATCGAAGAGTGGTGGCTGAAAGAGCATGGTAGAAACTTCAATAGTCTTTCCTTCAACGAATGCCATAGCGCCGAAGTAGTATGGTGGAAGCTTCTTCGGGACGGTTGCAGTATCGTATTTTGTTTCGAGACGTTTGCGTTCAGCGACTAATTGATTGATGGCTCTGCGATTCTCAGCAAATGCTGTTGGTACGAAAATAAGATCTGAGAAATCGCTTGAATCTGGGGTGAGCGTGACACGAAGCGTGAGTGTTTCCAGTGCGGTGAGTGCTTTTTGCTTCATTGAATCGGCGACCCAGTCGAGCTGCTGAACTTCGGTGCGGATTGCATCTTGAATGGTTTTAAGCCACTGGCGTGCTAGAATGGCGTTCCGAGGCGGGATAATGTATTCAACGAAGCCACGACCGAGTTCAGTGCGCAACATATGGTCCGTGTAGACTAAGCAGGATTCTTGGCGTGTGCTTGGGATTTTTCCAGAAGGCGTAACCGGCATAACCGTAGGCATGGTATCTGCGAGGAGGCAGCTCGCGTAGAAGTTACCGAGCCGACGTGTTGTTGCGTTTTTAGTGGTCGGAGCTGCTTTGCGCGCGACTTCTAGTAGTTCGATGAGCTTGGCGTCGGTGTATGTTCGAATGTGTCGAAAGACGTCAACATCGCGGCCGCGGTATCGTGCGCGCCACCCACCGTTTGCATATTGATCGAAGTCATCGCAGGGTGAGACTGTGGTATCTAAAGCATCGCGAAGCTTTGGGGTGAGGATGCTAAGCGGGAGTTGTTCCGCTGACGCCGGTGCATTGGATTGAGATATTACGGCTGATGATGCGAGGCAGGCTAGAGCGCTCGCGAGTAGCGTGTTAAATACGAACGCAAGCATCCACGATTCGCGAAGGGGTTGGTAACATTTCCTAAGCTTGTTCATAACAAGAAGCAGTGGATGACCGTGATGGGACCTTGAGCGAGGCTTGTACGGCCGGTGACCATTCGTAAGCATGTAATAGTCATTACGACTACCTCACCCAGAACCCCCACGCGTTTGTTCGATTCCCTTTAAGTGGATTGATCTATTCGGGACGGAAATCTCGATAATGCGCGTTAACAAGAACTATCGTGATGGCACTCGCAATCGTAAAAGAAGCACGATTCATGATCGCGCAAGCTGCTCTCTTAACGTTTTCAACCCGCGACCGAGTTGATTTTCAACTGTTTTTTGACTTACTCGGAGTTGTCGTGCAATCTCAGCGTACGAAAGGCCATCTCGCCAACGTAACATACAGATTTCACGACGTCGCTCCGGTAGCGCGGAAAGGGCACGCGCAATCAGGGCCTGGTGTTCGTCTTCCTCAAGTTCGTCGAGTGTGTTGGTTTGCTCGGTCGAAAGTACGTGTGCTTCGCGTTCAACGTGGCGATTGATGATGGCCCAGTGTGCAAGTCGATCGCGGGCTTGGTTACGGGCGGCTAGGTATAGGTAATCGTTTACGGTACCACGAACCTGCCATGTTTCTCGGGATTTCCAAACACGGAGGAAAAGTTCCTGGACTATATCTTCTGCGTCTTCGCGGGTGTGGAGATAACGATAGACAAAGCTCGCCAGTTTGGGAGCGTACACACGGAAGAGGTGTGTGAAGAGAGCGAGATCCCCAGATCGAATACGCGCGACCAGTGTATGGTCGTCCGGGAGATCGGAATTTGAGGTGCGAGATGGCCCGTCGTCGGAGCGGTACCCGCGGAGTACGAACAGGAGAGCTCGCATCCAAGTGAATATGATACTAAATACGACAGGGCGCTATAGTAAATTTTACTACGGCGTGTGACATGTTTTAACTATAGTATATAAGGATCAATACCGCCGCATACTGATGATTAGCAACATGGGCATGTGGCGATTAACTATCCGGACGCGAGGCAATGCATGTCGCCCAGAACCACAATCCGCCGTAAAGCTCGATGACACGGCACAAACACCGTACAATATTAAGTTATCGATATCAACGTCCACTCGGCATCACGCTCTGACGAGGAAACCGTACATTGTGCGATAGGTATGTGAAGAGCATTGCAGAATATACCGTCGACGCCATATAGACCAAAACTTATATTATCGCAGATGCGCCATATAGAGCGCATCTGCTTACGTTGATTCAAGAAAGAGTAATCGATGGCTAAAAAATTCCGTACACTTACAGGAGCAACGCTTTCACCGACTCAACGGGCACGGGCTGCAGCAATGGCTCAGGAGATGGTGGTGGCGGAGATGCCGTTGCATGAGCTACGGCAGGCTCGGGCACTCACGCAAGCTGCGTTGGCGGAGAGCTTGAATGTTGCGCAACCTGAAGTGTCGAGAATCGAGAAGCGTACCGATATGTATATTGGTACGCTTCGGCGGTATATCGAGGCTATGGGTGGACAGTTGGAAATTATTGCGCGATTTCCTGATGGTGCGGTAAAGATTAATCAGTTTGAGATGGTGGCGGGTTAGGGTAAAAAAAAAGGAACGTTCCTCGCTGAATACGATGGACAAACGCTATGATTTTACCTTTTTACGGTCCCAAAAGAACAGCCGGTACAACCGCAACGCCGTCCGGTCTTCTGTAAGCATGTGTTCCGGTTGTCACCACCACAGCATCAAGTAGATCAGATCCAATTTGCTGCTGTAACCAGAGTAAGTGCCTAACATCGTCGTCCGTTACCATAGCACTCAGCTTTACTTCAACCGCGAGCACTCGTTGATCAGCGCGCTCGACGATAAGATCGACCTCCTGGCGCCCATCTCTTGTCCGGAGATGCCCGACCCTCGCCTCAGCGGCTTGGGCATAGACTCGTATTGACTGCGTTACTAACGACTCGAAAAGCTGACCGAAGAGCATTCCATCACGAGGGACGTTGAGTCCAACAAACGATGCAGTGTTTCCACTTAAGAGTGCTGTCTCATCAATCCCGAGTAAGCGAGCCGCAAGAGCAGGATCGACAAGATGGTGTTTCGGTGCTTGGGTTAATCTCGCGAGATAATTCCTGGATGGGAGCCATCCAGGGATCGGATCGACTATCCAGAGGCGCTGTAGAATATCTCGATATGCAGTAACAGTGGCCTTTGCGGGCGTCTCCCCTTCACCACTAGTGGACGCATTCCGGATTTTGTCCAGCGTCGTGGTCGTAGCTGTCGCGGCGGAATATGCCGTCATCCAGCGACGAAGAGTTTCTGGCTTTCGGACGGAGTGGCCTTGCTCAACAAAATCGCGATCTACAATGCGTTCAAGATATCCATCAAGCTGCGCTCGTAGCGCCCTGCCTTGCAGACGACGGAGACCAGGAAATCCGGATGCGATGATTTCCCGCGCATAGGCCACGAGATCAATTGTCGTCTGACCTGTGATGGGCGAGCGCGCTCCGGTAAGAAGCGTTTGTAAACTGACAGTTGGAGGTGTGAGACCCCGCTCACTGAGTGACAGCGGACGCATACGGACGGTGACAATCCGTCCGGCGCCTGAGTGCGTTGGACTTGCGAGCGGTGCTGCAGAACCTGCGAGAATGTAATGATTCGGGGTTGAATTGCGATCGACCGCGCGCCGCACACTATCCCAAACCGCCGGTACATGCTGCCATTCGTCGATGAGGATCGGTGGAGTGCTCGTCAACAGGACATTGGGATCAGCCAACGCGATGGCTCGCTGGGCTGGATCGTCGAGACGAAAGACACTTGAGGCGCGACGTTCGGCTGTAGCCGTTTTTCCCACACCCTTTGGGCCTTCGAGAGCAATGGCCGAGAGATGCGGGAGTAGCTCGTCTAACTCGCGGTCGATGATTCTGGAGGTATAATCTTCCACAATATAAATAAGGCCAGAGGAAACCTCCTCATACTAGCCCAATTGACCGGAAAATACTAGCCCATCTGACCTAATTCTAACAGCCCATCCGGCCATCATTTACTACACCAAATGACCAAATTGCTGGCATTTACCGCCACATAGCTCCAACTGCCTCTACAAGCCTCGAAACCTCTCACCACTCCCCAATCCCGCTCCCTACCACTCCGCAGAAATCAACTCATCCTTCTCCGCTGGCGCCAACCGCACCGGCAGCGACGTCACCAACACATACCTATCCCGCTTCAACACCCGCCGCATCGCGACATTCACCGCATCCAACGTAACCGGCTTGGGATTCAAGTAATTCTCCGCCACCTCATCAGCCGACTCACCCAACACCGCCACTCGACTCAATAAATTCGTCCAATACCCATTCTGATGCGACTGCAACTCACGTTGCCGCATCAACATATTCTGAGTATGAGCCAGTTCCTCCGCTGTAATCCCGTTCTGCACCATGGTATCGATCACCAACAACGCAGCTTGCTGCAGCTCACTCACCCGCTCCGGCTCCGACTGATAGCTAATCCGTAGCTGCTCCGACCCATACGGAACAGACGACGCCGTAGCACTCACACTTGTCCCATACGTTCCGCCAAGATCCTCACGAAGCCGTATCAACAACCGCTTATTCAGAATCGTCGCAATAGTACGCATAACGGTGTTCGACTCCGTCGTCACCGGCGCCTCTCCAGCAAACGTGAACAATGTTTGACTAATAGAATCCTCCCCAACCACCGTTCGTTTGACGATACCTGTTGGCGGACGAACACCTAAATCGTTCACCTTTGCCACGCTCTGCGCACCCTGACCAGGCAACCCACCAATATACTGTTCGATATATGGCTTGATTGCCTCTACATCAAAATCACCAACAATCACGAAGGTAAACTGTCCAGCATCAGCAAACCGCGCTTTGTAAAACGCCTTCACCATGGTGGTATCAACCGAATCGGCTGTCGCACCAGCAATCGGACGCTCACGCGGATGGCGCTGCGTCATAGCGCGACGCTGCTGAAAATCAAACCCTTTCGGATAGTTCCTGCGCGCGTTTTTCTTCCATTTCCCAAACGCTTCCTTATCGATACGCGGTGACGTAAACGCCAGATACAGCGCTTCGAACAAAGATTCAACATGTCTCGGCGATCCTGCCGACGTAATCTGCTGATCATACATCCCGATATTCACGCCTAACTGCCCAACTTTACCAACCAACCTTCGCGCGAGTTCCTTACTATCGTATGGACCAAACCCACTTTGTTGAATCAGACTGCCTGTAACTGACGCACTCGGATATTCCGCATCCGACGCAACGGAAATCCCACCAGGTGCAATGGCGCGAATAACGATTTCATCTTTTGCAAACATCGTGGGCTTGAGCAGTACACGCGCGCCGTTGGCCAGGAGTAACTCCGTAGTCTGGATTTTATCCAACACTCGCGTACGCGTCACCGATCCGCGGTTTGGCTTCGATGTTAATAACGATTCATGCGCCAGCACTTTAGCAAGTGCGGTGTCCTTGAACGGTGGAAGTTTGTAGATCTCACCATTACGCAACGATTCCAACAACATCGTGGTGGTAATCGTACCATTCTCACCATCCGATGGTGCGTTCGCTAACACAATCCATGCTGGCGTCTTATCGATCTCGGCGGCAAACGCTTGAATATCCTCTTGCCGTACAGTCTCGATAAATTGCAGCAAGAGTTCAGTTTCCACTCGCTCGCTCGGTTCATCAACCCGTGTTAAGGCTTGATCAACATATGACTGCGCAAGGGCAGACGACTCAACGATATCGGCACGAAGGTTTCTCGCGGTCATATTTTCAATCAACGCAGTCTTCAGCGTCGCAAACTCATCCGCCGTTACACCGTATCGAGCCAATCGCAGGATTTCTGCGCGCACTGCCGCTATCCCCAATTCCAGTGTAGTTGCCTCTTCAGCTTGCAACGAAAATGCGTGGGCGTATTTATTTCGCGCGATGGGGTATCGCGATGCCGATCCGCTACGGATCGGTGTACCAGACGAACGCGCTAATACGCGCAAGCGGGAATTCAACGCCTGGTAGAAAACTTGCGCCGTGGCATTTCGACGAAGGGCCTGTGGGCTCCACCCAAAATCTTGACTGCCAAGTGGAGCGACAAGCATAGCCGAGTATCCAGAAGAGCTCGCGTCTTCCGCGACGGAAGCGATGGAGACGGAGCGATTTGGAACCTCAATAACCGTACGTTCGCGTGGCGTCGTCCGCTTAGGGATCTTCCCGAAACGTTCCACGATCATCGCTTCCATCTGTGCGGGATCAAAGTCACCGACAGCCACGATGGTCATGAGGTCTGGGCGATACCAATCCCGATAATACCGCACAAGCGCTTCACGTGGTGCGTTCTTAAGCACGTAGCCTGTCCCGATGGGCATACGTTGCGCATACCGATTACCAGAGATCACTGGCGCATGCCGCTGCATCTGTCGGAGCTGTGGCCCTTCGCGCATACGACGTTCTTCCAGAATAACGCCGCGTTCAGCCTCAACTTCTTCCGCTTCGAAGCTGATGTTTTGCGCCCAGTCTTCGAGAATCATCATCGCCGTATCGAGAACCACTCGATCGGTCGGCACTGTGAGCATATAGATGGTTTCGTCAAAGCTGGTCGACGCGTTGATGTCACCTCCAAAGGTCATCCCAACAGATTCGAGATATTCAATCAGTCGTCGTTTGGGGAAACGCTTTGTTCCGTTGAATGCCATATGTTCAACGAAGTGCGCCAGACCACGTTGGTCATCGTCTTCCAGGAGACTCCCTGCATCAACGACTAATCGCAGTTCAGCGCGATTGGCCGGACCGATATTCTTACGTACGTAGTAGCGAAGGCCGTTCGGTAGCGTGCCCTTCTTCAGTAAGGGGTCGGCATATTTCGAATCCAACGGTTTTGGAGGTGCTCCCTGGGCTACGACAAGTGTCGATGCAGCAACCGTCAGTGTTGTTATAGCGACAGTACCGCAGACAACCGTAAGGAGTGATCGAATAAGAGATCGACGAACTCCGCCGACAGGCAGAGAGTTTGTCGTGCGTTCGAGAATCGTGTGCATTGGGGTATGATTACTCTTTTCCAGTTCGCGTATCTGCGACGGCTTTTGGATTGCGAATCAGTGAAGTCAATAACATATCAAATCGCACGATGGTCGATGGATTCAGCATTGCCCGAATGGTACCCGATGGGTCGATAAGAATTCCGTTGCTTTGATAGATGGCTGGCGTACTCGTGGCTTCACCGATTAATCGCCCATCTGGAAGCTTACGGAATCCTCGCTCTTCCACGAGTAATACACCTGGCATATCCCATCGCTTGGACAGATAGTCATACGCAAGCTTGGCTTCGTCGGACGGTTCGAGTGGGCCACGTGGACGCCAATATCCTCGTGTCGGCATAAAGAACACGATATCCAGTGTATCACCAAAGGTTTGGTGTATATGCTGATACAACTTCTTGTACGTCCCCGAGAACGGCATGGGCGAAATAAGAGTCCATCGTCCTGCGCGAGGCCACGTGGACGACGAAGACGTGCCTTCAGGGGCCCCCATCACGAAGTCGGCATGCATCTTTGGCGCGATCATTCCATAATACCGCACGATCGACTCAGCGCTGTTCACATATGGGGCGCCTTTGGGTAGCTGTGGAAGCAGCTTTCGCGCGGCAACAAGGAGGACCTTTGCACGAGCGGTGTCGCCAATTTCAGTGGCAGCGGCGGCGCCGAGTTTAAAGAGAGGTCCGATGGTATCGACTAGCGTGGCTTGGACGATCGCTGGCATACCGGCAAATTCGCTGATCGCCTGATCTACATGCTGTTGTGACACCAGGTTCGCATCGGCATGTCGGCTGGCGGCAAATGTATGAGCTAATGCAACATGCGTTTGGAAGCGGGCGCGTTGCGCACCCAGGCTCGCTAATGCATTGAGTGGTGTTAAGAGATAGTGTGTCGCAAATGTAATATCGCGTTGTTCACCCAAGAGAAAACGGCTCAGCAGTTGACGGTATGTCACGGCGCGCGCGCTATCGGACGGATCGTGTGTAATACGGCGAGCAATGGCGCGATGCACCGACGTCGAATCTCCGACAAACCAATACAGTCGAGCGAGATCCGGAAGATCCTCGATCGGAGCGTTATCAACATTGAAATGTTTCGCGCATGCCGCAGCAACCGACCGTTGCACCGCAAGCACGGTATCATTCTCGGCGAACCTCGCTTCCCAGGCATCGGGTTGCTGCGCATCGGTGCGGCGAGCGGTGGTGCCGGTCCGTATCGCGGCTGCGATGCATTCGCCTGGTGTGTAGGACCGGTAGTCAATGGTCGATGGCGCTTGCAGCAACGGGAAGAAGAACGTTGAGTCTTGAGCTGTTGCAGCAGCGATTCCGGGAATGCCAAAAAAAAGCAGACCACAGGCCATCGTTGCAACCGTAGTTGCAATTGTAGCTGGACTCATGCGGCGTCGTGCAAGGGTATCACACATCTGCAAACGTCGGGATGCACATAACCTCATTGCACGAACGAACTGCAGGCGCAGCAAATCTGTCGCCTGCAGCGGGATAGCCATACGCTTAAATAACATCGGACGTACTGCTGAAGTTAAATTCCTGCAACTTGATTGCTGGCACAATTGCCGGAGCCCCGGGCGAAAAAACACGCTGGGGTACACCGAGCATGTCGACCATATTGAGCGAATGGAGTGGTGAGGCGTTAAATCGGAAGTTCTTAATCGGGCGCGACACCTTTCCGTTTTCGACAAGCCACGTGCCGTCGGCGGTCGATCCGCTGGACAGGATACTGCGTTGATGCAGCATACCAACCCCCAGGAATCGCGTCACGAGGATACCGCGCCGAGTACTGGCGACCATCTCGTCGATCGTTGCGGTGCCTCCGCTCATTCGGTAGGCCGCAGTGTATGGACGCGCGACGTTGGAGCCGAGTACTTCGAGGGCGAAGTCGAAGTCATAGGGAAGTTGGCGAAGGATGCCGTTTTCCACCCAGGTAACTTTTCCATACGGCGTGCCGTCGTTGGTGAACGGGAGGTAACCGGCGTCCGGATCCATGGGATCGGTGTCGATCGTGATCCGTTCATCCATCAACTGCATGCCAAACTTGGCGATGCCCTGCCCGCTCCTGGAAGCGCGACGAAGATTATACGGCAAGTCGTCGTACTTTTCGTTGTCGAGTCGCACGAAGAGTGAATCATTCATGGCCACTCGAACAAACGCGTGCGTGGCTTGCGGTTCCAGGATCACCGTATACCGTCCGGGTTCCACCGCCACCGGATTCACCGACGTCACACACTTTTCGAGCGCCCGGGCGGAGAGGGTGGATGTATCAATCCGCTTCCAATCAAAGTGGTCGAGTCCAGCCCACCCGGACGCCGATCCATCGGGAGATCGCACCGTCACCGTGTACTGCGAACCGGTCGTTACGGCGTGAGCCGCGAGTCCTTTTGTATCGTACACACCCATCGCATTGACGGATGCCTCGATGTACCCGGCAGACGCCATCGTTTTTGCGATAGCAGGCTGTACCAGCTCCCGGGCAACTCCAGATCGGTCTGCTGCAACGAGGTTATACGTGGCGTCAGAGAAAATCTTGGGCGTGTCGTTGGTACGTCGACCGGAGGCATAATCCGAATCCAGATTCTCCATGCTGCGCAATACTTGTTGCTCCGCCACTTGAATTGCGATCTTGAGCGATCGATCGTCAAACTGGTTGGTGACGGCGGCACCGCGTGCACCGCGGATAATCCGCGTAATCGTAACAGTTTGGTCTGTACGATCGGTGGACGATTTTATCTTATTGCGAACCCAGCGCGTGCTGCCAACCCACGAACTTTCGATGCTGACGCGTGTGTCGCCATCGGTCGTCAACTGCGCAATACGCTGAAAGAGCGCGGCGCAGGCATCAGGCGTTAGATAACGTTCCGTCGAAAGACGCTGTGGAGCGCCGCGTTCCGTGGACCATCCAGCGGGCGGCAGTGTGGCAAGATCGGAATCCGTTGATCGCGACTTGTCGAATGTGTTCAACATGGGTGCGAGACTCCGGGCTAAAACGTACGAGGATCAAACATCGTCACATCATGGGCTAACATGGGAACGGCCACCGCACCATGCGCGAATTGTTGTGTGGGTTCGCCTTTTGAGGACCTTGTACTATGAAGCTCAGCGCTCGACGCACCACCAATGGCGGTGATATTTTTCCAGAGTTCGGTAGTACGAAAGCGAAAAGCGACCGATTGATCCAGGCAGCGGCCAAGTTGGCCATCCCGGATTTCGAACATCGTACCCGAGCCCTGGCCGGTGGCGAGCGAGCGATCAAGGCCGGCACCACTATACATCACGGCGACTCCGCTCTTGACGTCGCGCACGAGCGAATCGAAGGTGGTATTCTGTTCGCTTGGCTTCAAGACCAAATCCGGGGACCTAACGAGTGGTAAATTCGCGGCGTGATCGGCCACCGAACATCCTGTCGACTTCCCGGTACCACCCGCCATCCCCGCATGCTCTCGGCCCGTCGCTAACATCGTCAACACACCCTTGTTGATCACATCGAACGACTGGGCGGCGACGCCATCGTCATCCCAGGCGACGTGCGAAGGGCCATGTGCGAGGGTACGGGTCCCGCTTACCGAAATCATCGGATTAAAAACAGGCGTACCAATCAACTTTGGCGACAGATAGCTGGTACCAACCGAGTTAATTTCGTCGCCCGCAATGCGATCCATCTCGATGGCGTGCCCAAAGGTGGACATCATGAGATTGGCGACCGTTTGTGCATCGAAGACAACCTGATATCGACCAACGGGAAGTTGTACCGTCTCGTCCTGTCGCAATAGAGTTTCCACGTATTGTGGAAGTTGATCGCGCACACGTAACGCCGCTGTGGCTTCGTAGCCAGACGACTGCAGCGGGACAAGTGGGACCGTCACACGTTTCCGACTCCATGCACTTCGATCGCTTTGCGACACACTAATAGAAGACGGTCCCGTCCAAATGAGCGTTTGCGTGAGATACGCGCCAGCCGAGGAAGCGAACACCTTCTGTTGCCGGCGAAACGAGAGGTCGCATTGTACCGCAATGTTGGTCAAACCAAGAAGTTCGGGCGTACCGATAATACCGCTCAGAAAGTCGGCCTTTTCTTCCACCGACACCGTAAACGGATCACGCTCCATCGGAGTGGTCCACGAGCCGGTGGTCGGAAGGGCCTGGCCGTCTAATACAACCGACGGGCCGGCGCCCCAGTTATTCACCTTCGCTTGATCGGCGGCTTCGTGCGCCAACCGCTCAATTGTATCGCCTTCCGCGCTACATCCTGCAGCAAAACCCCAATACCCGTCAACTAACGCACGAACACCAACGAAGACACTCCCTTGCTCCTTTGCCTGACCGCCCCGATCGCGTTCCGAAGCGGAAACCTGCTGCGTGCGGTCCGCAGTGAACCGCACATCGACATAGGTGGCCCCCCGGGCGGTTGCCGCGTTCAGCGCGCGCATCGCGAGTTCACGCAGCTTGGGATCGTCCGGGCCACTCCCGGGGTCGATGGCTGAGTGGAGAAAACTCCAGTTCCCGGCGAAGGCACGCTGCGCCGACAACGTACTGACTGTCGCAGCGACAGTCGCAGATCGGAGGAAATTACGTCGAGTCGTCATGTCAGGCAGTGAGGCGAACAGGATGTAATCGCTGAATTATTTAGAGGTGGATGCAGGTGCTGGTGCAGGTGTCGCTTTCGGATCGAGCACGGCTTCCAGGCCGTGTGCGACACCGTTGTCACCAGCCACGTCGCTCTCAGTGACAGCCACACCGTTAATCGTCGCAACGTTCCCTGCTTTTGCACCAACAGTAAGACTCGTTCCACTTAATGGCGCCATCGTACGAATCTTGCCAAAGGCATCCCGGTAAACTCCACGGTTAACCGTGTGCGCTCGGACAAATGCATTAGCAGCCACAGAATCCGTCTTGAGTGAATCGAGCGTCGACTTCGGCAACTTGGCGAAAGCAGCGTCGTTCGGGGCGAATACCGTGATCTTGCCGGGCTGTGCAATAATCTCCGTCATCAAATCACCCATGGCATCGCGGATCTGATCCGAGATATCCGACTTCAATTGCGTTACATTCGCACCAGCGGGCACTTCTCCCTGGATCTGTAGATTGCTGCTTGAAAACTGAATTGGCGACTTCACAGAGTCTTCAACAAACGCGATCTCAGGTTTGGTCGAATCGGTCGTTGCGCCTTTCAGGAATGGTGTCATACCGGCACGATCGACGATCGCAAGAAATGTGGTGTAGTGCTTTCCAGCGGTCAGGGCATCAACGACGTTGCGATTGGTTTTTGCTCGCTGAGGCGTTTGCCCCTTGAGCATCTCTCGAAAAGCCTCCTTCATGTCGCCACCATTCATCTGAATTTGCGCGTCTGCCTGACGTGGAACGAAGGACAGGACAGAGGAAAGGGCAATTATGCCGCCCAAAGAATACAGCGTGCGAAGTGGCAGGCTAAACATGTATCGACTCCTGATATAAATATGTTGTTGTCGCGAAAACGCAGCGGTAGAGATTGAGCTATTGCCAGATTGGTCACGGTCCTGACCAATCTGGTTTCCTTGCAATTTTACAAAATCACGGAAATGAGAAGAATGACATAGATAGGTATAGAGACAAGAGTGGACTATCTCCCTCAAAGCAAGACAGCTAATCCTAATACTTCGAGTTCAAAGTGATAGCACATCGAATCGACCGACTGATATACCACCACTTATATCTTGTACCTCTAACAACGGTTTTGTTTCACTTTTGTTTCACTTTTGTTTAAAAATATCCGCTCGCTTAGCAACACTTAAATGGTAGGCGACATTGGGTTAAGTAAACGAGCAGCTTCACCTTGCGCAGATTATTTGACCTGAAAAGCCATCCAATGGTTGCTCGTTCGAAGTGACCTCACAATAAATGACCTTACCATATATCAGCCCGCTCGGCCGCAGGCTTTGCCATGGGATCACCTTCTTTGCACCCGAAAGCTTTCGCGAAAGCAGGGACGTTCATGACCACACCGTTAATCCGCGCAGACGGCGCCGCATGCGGATCCCTTGTAAGTCGGCTGTAATAGCCCATGGAAGCTTTGGCTCGCCACAAACGGGCGTAGTATAGAAAGAATCGTTGCTCGGGTGTAAAGCCATCAATCAACGGTTTCTCTGTAGGCTTTACATGTTTCTCCCATGCTTGGTGCGAAGCCAACAGCCCACCGAGATCCGCTACGTTTTCGCCAAGTGTGTTTTGACCGTCGATCGGCACCCCTTCGATCGGTTTCATTGCAGAATAAATTTCAACTAAGCGTTTTGTTCGTGCTTTGTAGAAATCTTGATTGAGCGAAGTGAGATAAGACGTCACGCCGTGATACATTTCGTGTCCGATAATCACACCAACGGCGCCGTAACCAACAGTGCGTTCGTCATCGGGATCGAAGAAGGGCCATTGGAACATGAACGCCGGGACTTCGATGCTGTTTCCAACGCTGCGAAACGACGCATTGGGATTGTATTGTGAACTACCCCACATCGGTGTTTTATCTTGACCGATTGCCTGGACCTGGCGACCGAGTGCAAATTCTTTGAGCGTTCTACTATTCTGGACAAAGTTTAAGGTATCGAGCACGAGTGCCGTGTGATCAACGAGCGTGTTTGGCTTCGCGACCTTGAACAACATTTTTCCTAATTCCATTGTTGCGATCTCTTTCTCGGCGGCACTGATCCACGACAATGCACGAACGCGTTCACCGACGGCATTACGTATCGCCTCCATTAAGGTCATGGCTTCGGTGTCGTTCTTGTCGGTCATGATATGTCGCACATACAGCTGCCCGAGCGCAGATTGCAGATCCTGCATTACCATCGCGCTACAGAACGAAGCACGTACGGAGTCGTTCCTTATGCCCGTTTTTCGTGCGCCAACAATGGATCGGTCCAATGAATCAGCGATCATGCAACTGGTGTAATAGTAGCCCACAGTACGCATATCGGCGTCAGCCGTAGTCGGTGCGAGGATTCGGGAACTATCCATGATCTGTTGCAGCACTTTAGGTGTCTGCCGAGCCATGACGGTAAACACATTCATGGGATCGTGCCCTTTTCCTAGAGTGGTGCTGTCACGCCACCGACCGTTGACAAAGCGATCGAAATCCGCGCACGGTGAGACTGTCGTGTCGAGACCCTGTCGAAGCGAGGCAGTCAGAAACTCCGGAAAGTCCGGTGTGGCCTTGGAGCTGTCCTTTGTTCCTTGAGCGCGCAAGGGACTGAACGAAAGCGCGAGAACGGCAAGGCATAGAACCAATGTGTAACACATGATTCTATTGCAGTAGGTACTTTGCATTCGTTTTATTTCGATGCCCGTTCGGACAGAATGGTGATGCTTGGCAACAACCGCTCGATCCCTTCTGCATCCAAATGCACTAAATCAATGATCGTCCCATCTTGATCAACAAGGACTCCCTGGTAAAGTGACATCATCCAGCCAGTTTGTCGATAACTCTGTGGCATAGTTACGAGGTAACTATATCCTTTCGAATACTCATCACTGTAAGAGTATGGATCCAAGATACGCCGACGATCTGGATCCGACAGGCGCCAGATCTCCTGCTTAACAACGCTCAACCCCGCCAGTGGCACTTTATTGAAGTCGACGAGCTTCTTATAGAGCAGTTCTGCTTCCACCGCCGGCGTTGGTGGAGCCATCGCGCCGAAGTGGCCGACGATTCCAGACATAGCGACGATCTCAAGAGATGGGAAACGCTGAGCAAGTCGCCTCAAGTAGACCAGCGATGCAAATTGCCCCCTATAGTCTTCGCTCTTCATAGGAACCCCAACCACCAGCGTCATCTTTCCCGGCCTTGGGTACGTCGTGCTTCGAGCGGTCTCAGGAGTCCAGTAATCGCCGGTAACCGGCTCCGCCTTTCTGCCAATCCCGGGATTACCGCCCCAGCCTCGGAACGACTTCGTGACCATCTCGCGCCACAAACTCGTGTACGCCTCACTGCTTACTTTCAAGCTATCATGTAGCTCTTTCAGCCGGAAAAACCGTTCGACCTGTAACGCTGCCACCGATAAGTTCATCCCATACCGCTGAACTTCGCCGTCGCTCAAGCTATCGACTGCAGCACTAAATCCCCCGCAATATTTCTTTATCAATCCTTCTTCGTCCGCGAAAGAGGCGAGACGACACAACTTGCCGAACATCTCCAGTCTTGCATTCAAACTCCAGCTTCCCCCAAGCGATCGAATATCGACGAGTAGCGAATCTGCGAGCTTCAGGCGAGCGGGTTTGGCATTGGCTAACAGACCTATCGTCGTCGTAATGACGTCAATTTTTTGTGAGTCAGCGGATGCCGCATCAAGCCGCTTTCGATAGAGCGGGAGAATGTCGGAGTCACGGCTAGCGAGGAGCAACACATTTTGAGCAAGTAGTGTGTTACCGATGGTCACCGATGACAGAGAAATTGACGCGATACAACGCTTCGCAACGTTAATAGCAGCTGGTTCAATATGCCCAAACGGACCGCTCTGTGCCAATGGAAGCGTATCCTTCAGCGCACCGACGCCGTTGGCACTATCACTCACGCGGGATGCAGCACCGAGACACTGATCCAATAGCGTGTAGCTGGCAACATCAGTTTGTCGGCTTGGCCATTCGAAGCGTGTCTGTGCATGGCTAGCACCAGCGAAGACAATACTAGCTAGAATGCCTACCTTCCAGGAAACAAAACGAAACATGATTCTACACCGCATCGATGAGGGAAGTAAAGCTAAAATCATTCACTTTCAGTGCTGGAACGATCGCGGGTGTGACCTCCCCGTCATACGGATTTTTAACAGGTCGAAACACTCGAACAGCCGGCCCAATCTGAACAACTTGATTTAGCATAAAGAGCGGAGATTCCATGAAGCGAAAATTCTTGACTGCCTTTGTAATCTTTCCATTTTCTACAAGCCAGAGACCGTCGCGCGTGACACCAGTGCACAAAATACTGAGCGGATCCATCAATCCCACCTTCCAAAAGCGCGTCACGATAAGCCCGCGCTTCGTGGTCGCAATCATTTCGTCCATAGATGTCTCACCGCCTACCATCGCATATGAGGGCCGCCACAGCTTTCCCTCGTTTTCGATGAGATACGCCAATGCATATTCTCGATCGTACGATAACGAACTGAGTACGCCGTTCTTGATCCACTCGATAGGTGCGAGGCCTGGCTCTGGAAGTACACCAAGTTCCGGGTGCCGCGGATCGTGAGAAATGGAAATACGTTCGTCAACGACCTTGAGCCCGAGCTTAGTCCGCCTGAGGCTCAGCGACGGGTCCCATTCCAACGACCATGTGTTTACTGATTGCCCTTCATTGCGACCTCTGTTGTTGAGAGAATCGATTAACATATCGGTCATCTCAGACACCGCTTGCGGCTCAAGAATAGCCGTATATCGCCCGGGTTCAATGGCGACCGGGTTGATGGATGCTTCACATTTTTCAACCGCCCGCTGAACTAACACCATACCGTCGATCGATGACCAGTCGTAGCTGGACAATCCGGCCCATCCCGATCCAACGCCCTTCGGATGCCGAACGGTCGCAGAACATTGCGCTTGCGTATAGGCTTCATAGCTCAACGCATCCGGGCGTTGAGACGTACTGTCAAACGAAGCCACCTCGCCTGCCCGCATTTCAAGATATCCTGCGGACAGAAATCCTTTGTCTTCCGACATGAGGGTCAGTTGCTTCGCGATATTGGCGCGCTGTTCAATGGTGATATTAGCGGTGGAATCGCTCCAGATCTTCACGGGAGACGACGGAAGAACTGGCGCCTCCAACCGCATTTGATCAATCTTGTGCTCCGGAGAAATATCTGCAGCCCGTTCCGCCGCGCGAACGGCGGCCTCCAACGATATAGCATCAGATTGATTGGTGCTCACGGTGCCAAGTCTTCCGGCGACCGATCGTGATATGGTAATCACTACATCGCGGCGATCGCCAGCCAGACTCACCCGATTCCGTGCCCATTGCAATTCGGCGTTCCACCACCCCTTAATCGACAAATAAGTTGGAGTGGCAGGTTCTTTGACAAAACCCATCACACTCTTCACGATCCGATTCATCTCCGCCCGGGATAACAACCTGGGATTTTCGCTCACGCTTTCCTCGTATAGTCAATGATGGTACCATCTTCAAACAGAGCAGGCACAGCGGATACACTGTTGTACGCTCGCTGAGCTGGCTGTCCTTTTTGGGAACCGAGCCCGCACCGCAGCAGCGTTTGGGATCCACCAATATTCAGTAGTGATTTCCATAGCTCGGAAGCTCTGAACAATACGCCAGCATTCGCGAGCCTGCCCGTCACATTGCCATTCGTGATCTCGTAACACCGTCCGATTCCGAAACCATTCAGCTGTTGAAAGTCCAAGTCCGAGTTCATGTTCTGGAACATCACGCCTTTTTTCACGTCCCGGTAGAGATCTTTCAAGGTCGTCGCGCTATCTGCAGGCATCATGGTTAAATTGGCAGACCGTGCGATCGGGGCATCGATCCCGGTAGCCGCATATGCACAGCCTGTAGATTTCTCGGGACTACCTTGATCGGTCGGCTTCGACCGCCCCCAGTTTGCGGATTCGCGTGTGGTTTGAAAACGCTGAAGTATACCGCCGCGAATAAGTTCGAATGATTCCGGCACCACCCCATCATCGTCCCATTGCACAGTGGCCACGCCACCCGGTTCATTACGATTCCCACTCACCGAGAACATCGAAGTGCCTATCTTATGCTTTCCGATCATCTCCTCCGGATCGTTGAGATAGCTTGTACCGCCAGCATTGGCTTCGTAACCTAGAGCTCGGTCGAGTTCGGTGGCTAAGCCAACAGTGGTCGATACAATACCGCCAACCGATTTGGCATCAAGGACCATCGGGTATCGACCAACATCAACATTTTTCCATCCAAGTTCTGCGTCTTTCTTAATCTCTTCTATCATGGCATCGATATAGACCCGCATTCCCGCTGTATCAAACAACTCCCATCCGGCCCCCGCCCAAGAATAGGAATCGAAATTTCTTGCTCCTTCTCTCCGATAACTGATTTGCCCATCCCCTTGCGTGCGAAACACGCGTTGGGTGAAGTAACTCCCTTCTGTGGATCCGAATGCCTTATCCTGACGAACAAGCAAAAGATTCAAGACCACGCTTGCTTTTACATTCGTGGCATACGCACCGAGGCTAGCGATCAGGTCACACCCGTCGAGCGGATGCACATCAAACGGGTCGATCTTCACAGGCATCGTCCAGTTCCCGGCGGGAACAACTGGTGCTTTGGCGAACTCGACAACGCGTGGTTTTCCAATCGTATTCGCTTTGGCCTGTAGCACAGCTTCGCGCGCGAGCCGCGTCATTTCAGCTTTACCGACGACAGGACTCGAGGCAAATCCCCAATACCCGTTGACCAGACATCGTATCCCGAAGTGAATCGCTTCGTCGTCATCGACACTATTTCCTTTGATAGTCCTTCGTCGTGTGAAGGTAATACGGATATCTGCATATGACGCACCTTGTGACTTTGCCGCGTCTAGCCCGTGCTGGATGATCGCCTTCCACTCTGCGTTCATCTCTCCGGATGCGTCTTCTAAACGCGACGCGGTTGTTTGCTGCGGGGTAAGCTTCGCGAACGCCGCCCCGGTCGCGAGGACTGCGCCATTTTTTACAAAAGTTCGGCGTGTTGAGTGCATAGTGTGCTTGGTGAAAAATGGAGTGCAAGAACTGGGAATGCGATATCGGTTGTCATATCGTATGACTATCGGTCATGGACAACGACCACACCACGAAGTCCGTACGGCCGTACGGTATATTCGTAACGACCAGGGATGGGAAACTTTCGGAAGTGGCGCCTATTCCGGGACGCGGTCGTCGTATCACCAGAGACCCCGAAAATGTTTCCATCAGCCGTTGGCGTGTATTGCGCCCCCACGGCGGCTTTGACATTCAATGAATCATCAAAGATGTAGTCAATGGGGATACCATTCGATAGCGTAAGCATCGAATCTTTCTCCACCTTCTGACCTGTGATGCCGGTGTTATTCGTAAAGCTCGCGACCCCTCCCGGACCAATATCGATCGTGGGATATATGAGATAGGCAGTCAGCACTCCATTGATCATTTTAGTATCCACCATAGGGATCTTTAGCGGAGGATCGATCGGGTAACCGACTTCAACGGTGAATGTATCGACAAGTGCCACTCCAAACACCATGGTACTCGCTGTAATTTGAGATGCGCCCATACCGTTATCAAAGATCACATTTCCGGCCATAATGCTACCGGACCATGGATCGGCCGCTGACGCGGTAATGGGATTGGAGGACCTATAATGCACCGGATAGCCAACGAGCAATACGCTATCGCGGTCTTTCAACTGTGGTATCATAATGAAGACCGTACCGTTAGCCCGCTTGAGACTGTCAGCCGGTCGCGATCGAAATGAGGCGAGCACAGGAGGATTCGTAATATCCACTACCTGGATCATCGCGCGATCCTCGCGTGTAATCCCACCTACTTTACGCCTGGCCACCACGTAAATCTTTTTACTACCTGTCACTCCGCGCGCACGGACCAAACCAGTTGGTGTCACCCGAACGAGCGTCGAGTCGGTTGAATACCACGTCGTATTCGCCGACCCAGCAGCGATGGTATCCATTGCTACACCAACTCCTGAATATGGGACCGCACTGAGCTGCACCGTATCATATGGTGCACGCAGCGATATTCGAACCGCTGGGTAATCGATACGCAACGTCCAAAATAGAGAATCCGGGGGCGATATGGTCGGCGCAACAGACGGATCAATGTCACATCCGCCAAGGGCGAGGGAGGCGCACAATCCGGTGAAAAGAATGAGAGTCTTATGCCTCACGATGGATACACCCTTGATAAAGTGGGTTCTGTGCTTCCTTATTGGGAATAGCTAAGTTGGTGTTGGTTCCATACGCCGTAAATCCTTTGCTCCCCCAGAGCCCGCTAGGATACACCGTTTGCTCGTGACGCCCATATTCACGGACTAAGCGTCGAAGATCCCCTTGCCGATGCCCTGTCAAGAACAACCAATACGCCCGTTCTCGAAAGAGAATGTCGATGCGACGCTTATACCCTTCTTCAGCCGAAAGCGCCTGTATTGAATCAATCAGTGGTGCGAGATTTCCGACATTGCCGATTCCGGGTGGAGCTGGATCTGGACAGCTCTCCGATGTTGTACATGTCGTTCGTAACGCATTCAGCCCGGCTATCCAACGATCATCATTGTTGTGTATTTGTGACTCGACAGCAATCAAACGCGCTTCAATTCCACTTGAGAGCGTCAATGGTGCCGCCTTGTCTAACAAGACCGGGAGGGTAGCCCGAGGATCATGGTCGGAAACAAATCGGATACCATTCCCCTCTCCGTCTGCCACGTACATATAGTCAGGCCTCGGAGTTTGTTTAGGGAACGAGGTCGAATATCGAATCTGGTATCTATACTCATCCGGAACGTTTCGTACCGCTTCCGCTGCTTCGACATACCTCCCTGTCGCAACAAGCGCTCGTCCTCGACCGACATTGATGAAATGAAGAAGCGTCGTGCTGTCACGGATGTACACTTCCGCTGAATCAAACAGCTTCATCGCCTCTTCATACACTTCGGCGGTCGTATAACCACGAGTCATTATAAAGTCCCCCTTATAACTAACTCGAGATAATGGAATGCCGGAGCAGTAGAGTTCAGCGAGAAAAATGTCTGCATACGCTTCAACCGCATACAGATGCGCATATAAATCACGCCACTCACCTTGGACATATTCTTTGACCAACCCGCGAGCCTCTTGCGCGTTCCCACGAACTCTATGAAAATTTCCGAATGGATCTAAACCGGAAGTCGACACGGCCTCTCCAATACGGCTATCGATCCACTGATCGCTTTGAGCCGGAAAGTCGGAAGCCATATTCTGCGCTTGTAACTCATCCGACAAAAGCCCTGCAATATACACCAAGCCGCCGGCAACGCTCAATCCCGCTCCGTCAGTAGAAATTACGTTCGCAAATGCAATTTGTGTCCCTCGATAGGCCGCAAGTGCTCCCTGGGGAGTCCGCGCCACCACGGGATCTCGTGTCTCTGAAGATGCCTCTGCACCGTCAACCAAATTACTGAGCGAACAGGCACTCGTCATCGACACAACCGAGAGTAGAAGCGATAGAGTAAATCGTTTCATTAGTTAATCCCGATAGACAGTTGCCAGACTCTTGGGGTCGGAACAACACCATTGTCTTCGTTTATTTCACTCATGGAATTGTTCACGTTGGGGTCGAGCCCGCGATAGTTTGTCCACAGTCCCAAATTCTTGCCGTACAACGCCACACGCATCGTGCGATTACGCAACAGCCGGCTGGTCACAGATTTCGGAACGTAGTAGCCGATGGACAAGGTTTGAAATCGTAACACGGATACCGTTTGAATCTTGTTGAGATCACTGTATAAAGTGATGGCCTGCACGGCGAGCGAAGACTTTGGATCATATTTCGAACTGATCCTCGAACTACTCTCGGAACGTCTTTGTGTTAGTCCGTTTTCATATTGAAGCTCACCGGTGATGCTCAAACTCCCCATCATCGTTATGGTGTGCGAGGAACTAATCGCGTAGCGCGGATCGGGAGATCCGAGATACAACGCGCTATCGCTCAATGCATACTCCGTTGCTGATACCAAACCGTCGCCATTAAGATCGACCACTCCAACGATGGGGCGTGCCCAATACCCATACAATGGATATCCTATCGCAAGGCCGGTGTTCGGTCCAACACCCGTCATCATTACTACGCTTCCTTTCAGTAATGACCCAATTTTTGTCAGGCGATTTCGATTGAGCGTGAAGTTCGCGGAATGAGTCACCCGCACACGGCTGGTTTCAATCGGCACGATCTCGGCACTCGCATTCACACCTATATTAATAACGTTCCCAATATTGACCTGCTGTGAACTACCGCCAGCGATCGAGAGTGGCAATTCCATCGTAGTCAACAAGTCCGTGGTGCCTTTGCGATACAATGTAACCTTCGTACTGATCCGATTGTTGAAGACCTCGAGATCGAGACCGCCTTCATACTCGGCTGTCCGCTCCGGTCGCAGCTGCGTGTTTCCTATATTATTGATATTCATATACGAAAACGCCTGCCCATCAAGTGTCACTGATTTTTCTAAATAATTTCGATCTTTGCTTGACACACCTGGTTGCTTGCCGGCTTGCCCATACGCAACCCGTAGGCGAAACATCGAGATCGCGGAAGCACCTGGAAGCGCTTGAAACCAGCTATCGTCCGACAACACGTACGACAGACCGAGATTCGGGAACTGCGGCATAATGCTCGATCCCAAAGCGCTCCCGGCATCTCTTCGAAGTGCTAATGGGAAAAACCAGCGATCCGCAATCCCAACGTTCGTTGCGAGAAAAACACCAGCCGTAATCCGATCATTGTGACCTTGACTCTGCTTGATTAGCTCGGCACCGTTACCGGACGTTGCCCCTGCAGGAATTCCTGACGCTTCAACCATTAGATTTCGAGAGCCCGATCGATTATAATCGATACCAACGGTTGATCTGAAGGAGAGGAGATTCCTGAAATGAATCGGCGATGTCGCTCTCCCGGTAATTGTCGTCACTGTCCCGGACTGTGTTCCGGTATTATACATCCCATTGTTTTTGCATGTTGCCAATGCGAAGCACTCTCCCGCGCCTAGCTTCGCGATATCCGTACGACTCGTCGCGTCGACACCACCGGTTAACGACGTTTCGAGACGCGGCCCAAAGACGGATTTCACGTCCAAGGCATTTGTGGATTTGAGCGTCTGGGAGCTGATTCTCATGCGATAGTCAGGAATGAAACCAAGCACACCCCCACCGTCGACAGGGGGTGGTGCTGTCCGTGCCACAGCCAGAGCGCTCCGGAGCGGACTGGCCAAGGTAGAACTGTGCATGAGTTGCGACGAAAACGTAACCCTGGAGAATCGCCCGATATCCATCCCGACACTCAACGCCCCCCCCTTCTTCGTATCGGATTCTGGCCGTCGAAGCCAACTCGGCGCAACCTGACCCGATTGTACCAACAGGGTGCGATCGATGCCTGGCAATTTGACGACACCCATTGTACCAACAATCGATCCATTCAACGAATACGTCATCCCTCCATTACTGCCACTCACACCACCACGATAAGTTTGTGTCATCCCACGCCCAAGTACGGTACGTCGCGGATCATTGAGGATCTGGTACGTCGTAAGACTATCGGCTTTACAAAGTCCTTGCACCTGCATTTCTAATGTGCAGGCAATGGCGGCAAGAGGATTGCTAGCAGAATGTCCCCACATTTGATAGTTGTTCGGCCATTTCCCGGGAATAGTTGTAGTCCCAAACTCCGCTGATATATTCACGCGCGGCGGACCCACCTGCCCCCGTTTCGTCTTGACAATGATGACCCCATTTGCCGCATCGGATCCATACAAGGCGACTGCAGATGGCCCTTTTAACACCTCAACCGTTTCGATACTATTCACATCGATCATGTCCAATGGGGAAGAGACTAAGTAGCGTGCGTTCCCGGTGCTACTCATCGCTAAATTTTCACTCCCCTCGATCTGCTGCGACGCCACCCGAACACCATCAACAATGATGATCGGATCATTCGCTTCGCTCACACTCGTCAATCCTCGAATCCGAATCCTGGTCGGTGCTCCCGGGTTCCCGGACGTCGGTGCCGCATATAACCCTGGCACCCGTGTCGCCAGCAAGTCACTCATATTCGAAACCGGCATGGTCCGTACAATCGAGTCGACTCTTACAGTGGTAATATCGTTTCCAACTTCAATTTTTCTCTGCTCACCAGTCGCCGTCGTCACCACCCCAGATAACTGCGTAGCCCTGGGTGCAAGCACAACAGATGGCATCACCGCTTGCCCCGGGACTACTTCTATACTCTTTGTAGCTGGCCGATATCCAAATGCACGCACTTCCAGCATATGCTTGCCTGATGGAACTGAGCGCAGCTTAAAACGGCCATCCTCTGTGGTAACAGCAATATCCTGTGTTTTAGCGGTTGATGATTTCCCTTCACCCGCATCTTTCGCCGCCCCTGCAACAGCCTTCGAATAAAGCGCAGTCACCGTGGCGCCCACAATACCCTTTCCTGTTGCCGAATCCAAAACCTGCCCCGAAATCGCACCGACGGCTGCCTGAGTAGCCGCACCAGGAGTCGAGTCCGACTTCGCACGAATCATGATCGTTTCACCGTCAGCGGCCATCAACGACGTCAATCCGGCTTGCCTCAACACAATCAACAGCGCATCAGCAAATGTAACTTTCCGAATCGAGAGACTAATCTTCTTATTAAACTTCGGATCAGAAGTATCCCAAACAACCGCTTTCCCGGACTGTTGGGCTAACGACCGGAGCGCAGCGTGAACCGTACCGTCCTTTATATCGAGACTCACACGAGTCACATTGCGATTTTTTGATTCCTGTGGTACATCAGTTGGCTGAAATCGCTGAGTCGAACGATCTGGTGTGGTAGAGAGAGCTGTATTCTCTGGATTTTGTGCAATACCCGCCGTTCCAAACAGCAGCATCACTGCACAGTTACCGGAAATTTGACAAACCATTCTCACACGATTTAACCAACCGCCTTTAGCCGTAGTGAAGGCCTTTCTTTGTGTCATGCGCAACCTCATTCCTTCGGATACAGGGTAAGCATCGATCCATCGCGCACTACGCGCAGATGGAATGTCCATTCCAACATTGTGGCCAAGTCGGTGATCGAACCAATTGGGAAAACACCAAAAACACGCTTGTTATTCAACGAACTGTCACCAACCTGTATATCTGCCCCATACCATCTATTCAGCTCGCGAATTGCTGAAAGCAAGGAAACATCGTTTAATACCAGCTTGCTATAAGCGAACGTGATATCGTTCGGAGTCGTATTCACTTCTCGAACATTTTGAGCCGTTACCAGGACCCGTTGGCCGGCGACTAACACCATTGATCGCACAGAAACTTTCCCATCGCCAACCGCAACTGAGGCTGCGGTGTCCGTAGCGTAATACCGGATTGAAAACGTCGTTCCTAATACACGCGTTGCACTTGGCCCTGCAATCACGGTGAACGGCGAACCGGTTTTATGTTCTGTTGTAAATAACGCTTCCCCCTCCAACCGAAGGGTACGGTTACCACGATCATAATCTGCCGGTACTTCTAGCCGAGTTGCGACGTTGAGCCGCGCAAGGCTGCCGTCCGGGAGGCGTACGGTTGCTTGCTCACCGGGGGCTGTCATGTAGACAAAGCTGCGGTTTGGATCGACTGCCGTTGATGTCCTAGTGAAACCGTACCACGCCAGGACAGCGCAGAACGCTCCAGCGATAATCGCGACGGGTCGGGACCACCCCGTAGTGGCTAGACGCAGTAGCGAGCGGCCGCTTCGCGCCATGTTTCGGGAACTTTCACGCACGCGCGACGTGGTTGGTCCATTGGGTTGTGACCATCCGTCCAATTCAGAGCTTTGTTCGCGAACAGCCGCCTTCAAATGTGCGGACATTGCTTCAATTTGTTCTACCGTATCGCTCTGTGAAAATGTGTGCCCCATCGCATCCACTTCGCCCGGCTTACGCAGATAGGCGGAAAGCGCATCAAGCATTGGCTGCTCACGGAGCTCATTCTCAAACACGAGCCGCTCGTGTGGAGCCATTTCACCTGCGAGATACTCCGCAAGCCGATTGATTCGATCTGGATTGATATCGTGCATACACCTATATATCAGAGTCAGGCGCATCAACGTTGCACGTTATCCTATAAATCGCCCGATCGCTTCGATTCTTTACCCGTTTCGGAATCGGGGGCCAAGGCTCTCGACGAGTCTCCGCATTGCACGGGAGACCTGACTTCGCACTGTGATAACGGATATTCCTAGAGCGCTGGCGATCTCGGCATATGACATCTGCTTATCCCACGACATCATAAAAATCTGCCGGCAGCGGGGTGGCGCCGACGCGAGGGCATCCCAAACCTCAGCTCGTACTTCGGCAGCTTCAATCTCTGCGTCTGGTACTGCCTGCGAGTCGGACCTGTCCCAGGCGTGCTCAACAGCCCATTTCCCTTCTCGCTGCCGAGCACTGGATTCGGCGCGGGCCGCGTTAACAGCCTTATTTCGTGTTAGCCAAAACAGATATATGCGGATATTTATCGTAACGTCGATCTCCGCCCGGGAAGCCCAAATATCCAGAAACACATCCTGGACAATTTCCTGCGCGCGGTCGGCGGAGCCGAGTATGCGGGTGGCATAGTGGAGAAGTTGGGGGGCGTGGGTACGCAAAAGCTCGTCAAGAACGTTGGCATCACTGCGTTTGAGACGTTCGAGGAGAGTAGTGTCTGTCACAGTGTTGAGTTGAATGTCCACGTTGTGCGATGACGACGGGGCGGACAACGTCGTCGCATAGCGAGACCGTGCGATGGGCTTCAACTACAATTTGCAACAATGTTTTTTGTTTGCTAGGCGGCTGAGTGAAAAAGGTTTGGTGGGGAGCGGGGTGGTTGGGTGTAGAACGTACTTTAGTTATAGAACGCGGGTTCTATGGATCGTTGTTGGGATCATTGGTGGAAAGATATGTGAATAAAGGCAACGCGAATTTGCTCGCCGCGAGATCTATCTCACCATATGTCAGCCCGTTCGGATGCGGGTTTCGCCATGGGATCACCTTCTTTGCACCCGAAGGCTTTGGCGAAAGCGGGGACGTTCATCACAACGCCGTTGATTCGCGCAGATGGAACCGCATGCGGATCTCTTGCCGTTTGGCCGTAGAAACTCGTTGTGGCTTTTGCGCGCCACAGGCGGGCGTAATACAGAAAAAAGCGCTGATCTGGCGTAAAACCGTCGATTAACGGTTTCTCGGTCGGCTTCACGTGTTTTTCCCATGCTTGATGCGACGCCAACAGCCCACCAAGATCGGCGACGTTTTCGCTCAGCGTATTTTCCCCGTCAATCGAAACTCCTTCCACCGGCTTCATCGCGGAGTATTGGTCGACGAGGCGTTTGGTTCGAGCTTTATACAAATCCTTGTTAAGCGACGTGAGATAAGATGTCACGCCATGATACATTTCATGTCCGATAATCACCCCAACAGCTCCGTAACCGAGTGTACGTTCGTCATCGGCATCGAAGAAGGGAAACTGGAACATAAATGCCGGCACTTCGATACTGTTGCCAACGCTCCGAAACGACGCGTTGGGATTGTATTGCGTGCTACCCCACATCGGTGTCAGATCCTGACCAATTGCCTGCACCTGTTGTCCGAGCCGGAATTCTTTGAGGGTTCGGCTATTCTGCACAAAGTTCAACGTATCAAGCACCAACGTGCCATGATCCACCAGGGTACTAGGCTTCGCAATCTTGAACAGCATTTTTTCCAGTGAGACCGTAGCGATCTCTTTTTCAACCGAGCTAATCCACGATAATGCGCGAACGCGTTCGCCAACTGCCGCTCGGATCGCGTACATCAGCGATGTCGCTTCAGCATCGGTTTTGTCTGTCATGATGTGCCGGACATATAACTGCCCTAGCGCCGATTGCAAATCCTTCATCACCATGGCAGTGCAGAGCGAGGCTCTGATGGTATCGTTCTTTAGCCCCGCTTTGCGTCCACCAACAGTTGAACGATCTAGCGAATCTGCAATCATGCAGCTGGTGTAGTAGTATCCCACTGCACGCATATCGGCGTCACGCGTAGTCGGTGCAAGAATTCTGGCAGAATCCATGAGACGTTGCAGCACCTTGGGTGTACGGCGTGACATCACCGTAAACACGTTCATGGGATCCTGATTTTTCCCGATCTTCGCGCTGTCACGCCATTCTCCGTTGACGAATCGATCGAAATCGGTACATGGGGATGCTGTTGTGTCAACACCATATCGCAGTGATCGTGTAAGAAACTCGGCATAGGTACTCTGCGTCTTTTGAGCAGAATCGACTGTCGCTTGTGCACAGAGGGAATTTACTGAAAGCACGAGAGCTGTGAGCATCATCGCAGTCATGCCACACACGATTCTCCGGATGCTACGGTTCGAATGTAAGTCGCGATCTTTCACGATCAAAGCCACATCTTGTGTTTCACTCATAACTTACTGTGCCGCACGCTTCAGCAGGATACCGATATTAGTCGTCAGGGTTTTTTCTTCCTCTATATTCATACCTACAAAATCAACAATGACTCCGTCTGCATCTACTAAGAAGCCTGAATAATCGGCGTTGGCCCATCCGCCGGTTCTATTTTTGGGATTATTCTCGGCGATAAGAACGTTGCTATACATATTTTCGTATGTCTTACTGTGGGGGTACGGATCAAAGATGCGTCGGCGATCTGGATCGGATAACCGCCAAGACGGTGTCGTCGTGACAGCCATCACAACCGGAACTTTATAGAAGTCCACAATCCTCCGATAGTTGAGCTCTGCCTCGGCCGCTGGCTCCGGTGGGGAGAGCATACCAAAGTAACCGGTGGTACCCGACAATGTCACGATATCAAGTTTAGGGAATTGTACAGCTAGTCGTTTTAATCTCATGAGAGCAGGAAATTCTCCTCCAAAGACCTGCGCAGCCATGCGCGCACTTAGCACCAGCGTGACCTTACCAGGCCTCGGATAATTCATACCACGAGCGCTCTCAGGAAACCAGAAATCCCCGACAATCGGTTCAACTTTTTTACCGAGAGTACCACCGCCCTCCCATCCGCGAAATGAGCTTTTTATGATCGACCGCACCAAGCTAACATACGAAGCGCCACTCTTCTCAAGACTATCCTGCAATTCCGATCGTTTTACGAGACGACGAAAAACATTTACAGCAATGCCTATAGGACCGTGCTGAGCGAACTCCTCATCCGGCATGTTATCGACGATACTCAACCAGCCACCGCAATATTTCGTGACCAGCGCGTCATTGCTCGCTAAATCCGAAAGACGACACAACTTTCCGAACACATCCAGCTTAGCTCGCTTGTTCCACTGTCCATCATACGGTTGAAGATCATGAAGTAGCGTGTCCGCCAATAGCAAGCGAGCGGGCGTTACCCCAGCCAACAATAGCACCGTTGACGTAATGACATCAATTTTCTGCGAATCAGTGGATACCGCATCAAACCGCTTTCGATAGAGTGAAGCAACGTCAGCATCCCGATTGGCAATGAGCAATACTTTCTGCGCAAGCAATGTGTTATCAACTGTTACTGACGATAACGGAATTGATGCGACGCATCGATCGGCTGAGTTCACTACAACATTATCCAACAGATGAAATGGACCGTACCGCGCCAACGTGAGCGTATCTTTCAGAACCGTCCCGCTACCTTCAACACTATCACGCACTCGGTACGCGGCCCCAAGGCATTGGTCCAAATACGTATACGTTCCCACATCAGTCTGTCGACTTGGCCATTCGAAGCGTGTTTGCGCATTGCAAATACCAGCAGTTATAACACTGAGCAAAACGCCAACTTTCCAGGAAGCAAAACGAAACATGGTTCTAGACCGCATCGATGGTTGAGGTGAAGCTAAAGTCGTTCACTTTGAGCGCAGGAACCATAGCGGGCGTCAATTCTGTGCTATACGGATTGGTGACCGGTCGAAACACGCGAACCGCTGGTCCGATTTGGACAACTTGATTGAACATAAACAGCGGAGATTCGGTAAAACGAAAGTTCTTGACGGCCTTGGTAATCTTGCCATTCTCCACGAGCCAGAGCCCATCGCGAGTGACGCCGGAACAAAGGAGACTGACCTGATTAAGCAGGGAGAGCCCCCAAAATCGTGTCACAATAAGCCCGCGCTTTGTAGATGCAATCATCTCGTCCATCGAGGTATCTTCGCCCTTAACTGCATATGCCGGCCGAGACAGCTGCCCTTCGTTATCAACGAGTGATCTGAGCGCATACTCTCGGCCATATGACAGTGTGTTGAGCACACCATTCTTGATCCACTCGATTGGCGCTAGACCGGGAGTCGGGAGAACACCGAGTTCGCTATGTTGCGGATCGTGAGAAATCGAAATACGTTCGTCAACTATTTTGAGGCCGAGTTTTGTCCGATACAGATTAAGTGACTCGTCGTACTCTAACGCCCAAGTCCCGACCCTACTTTCCTCTCCCGCTCTCCCCTGCAACGATGAAACCAATATGTCACACATCGCCGAAGCAGCTTGTGGTTCGAGAATCGTCGTATATCGACCAGGCTCAATGCCAACTGGATTGAGCGAGGCTTCACATTTCTCCACTGCGCGTTGGACTAACGCCATCCCATCAATCGACGACCAATCGTAGCTTGACAAGCCGGCCCAGCCCGACCCAACGCCTTTGGGATGACGGACAGTCGCTGAACATTGTGCTTGCGTGTACGCCTCATAAGTGATCGCATCCGGTCGTTGCCATGCGCTGCCGAATGAGGCAACCTCGCCTGCGCGCATTTCGAGATATCCGGCCGACATAAATCCCTTGTCTTCGGATAATGTGGTTAGCTGTTTTGCGATATTGGCACGCTGTTCATTGGTGACATTTGCAGTGGAATCGCTCCAGATCTTTACAGTGGGCGATGGAAGCACTGGAGCTTCTAACGGCATCTGCTCAATCTTATGCTTCGGACTGATCACAGCAGCGCGCTCCGCGGCCCGGACAGCCGCCTCCAACGACACATCGTCATACTGATTGGTACTCACTTCACCAGTATTGCCACCCACGGACCGCGTTACGGAAATCACCACATCTCGACGATCACCGGCTAAGCTGACACGATTCCGAGCCCATTGCAATTCTGCATTCCACCATCCTTCGATAACTACGCGCGTATTCGTTTCTGGTTGCTTCACATACCCTATCACGCGGTTCACAATCCGATTCATTTCCACTCGTGACAGCAATCTGGGATTTTCGCTCACGCTTTCCTCGTAAAATCAATGATGGTACCATTCTCGAATAGAGCCGGAACTGCGGATACGCTGTGATAGGCCTTCTGCTCCGGTTGTCCTTTGCTGGAGGCGATACCATACCGTACTACTGTTTGCTTTCCACCAAGGGCGAGCAATCCTTTCCAGAGTTCTGATGCCCTAAATAGTACGCCAGCGTTAACTAGAATAGCCGTTCGCTTTCCGTTCGTAATTTCATAACACCGTGATCCGACACCAAATCCGTTAAGCTGTTGAAAATCCATATTCGAGCTCATCTCTCCAAACAACACACCTTTTTTGATGTCACGGTATAGATCAGGTAGTGTAGAGCTGTCAGCGGGAACCATCGCTAAATTCGCAGACCGTGTAATCGGCGCGTCAACACCGGTCGCCGCATGCGCACAGCCAGTAGATTTTACCGCATTGCCCTGTTCGCTACGTGTCGCTCGTATCCAATTGGCCGACTCGCGTGTGGTTTGAAAGCGTTGGAGCACGCCATCCCGCACGAGTTCAAATGGCTCTGGCGCCACGCCATCATCGTCCCATTGTACTGTGGCGATGCCACCTGGTTCACTGCGGTTACCGGTGACCGAGAGTAATGGGCTGCCCACTTTATATACTTCCACCATCTCGTCTGGATCATTGAGATAGCTCGTCCCCGTGGCATTGGCCTCATAGCCGAGCGCCCGGTCAAGTTCCGTCGCTAACCCCACAGTGGAGGCCAAAATTCCTGCAACCGCACGAGTATCAAGTACCATGGGATATCGGCCGACATCCACTATCTTGCGACCCAAAGTGAAATCTTCCTTCAGCTCTTCATGCATAGCATCGATGTACCGGCGCATACCAACGGGTTCAAACGCCTCCCAGCCAACCCCGGCCCAGGAAGAATATGGCTCCCAATTCCTACTGAGCCCCCGATATTGGATGCTCCCACTCGCACTGGTACGAAATACGCGTTGCGTGAAGTAACTCCCGTCCATGGAACCAAACGCCTTATCTTGACGAACGACTTGCAATCTTAACCTAATAGTCAGCTCAATATTCGCTCCGTACTCGGCAATTCCGCGAATCAAGTCACATCCGTCAAGCGGATGCACATCAAACGGATCGATCTGCACCGGCATCGTCCATTGTCCGGATGAAATGACTGGAGCCTGTGCGAAATCGACGGTGCGTGAATTACCCAGCGCATTTGCCGCAGCCTGCGCAACCGCTTCCCGGGCGAGCCGCGTCATTTCGGCTTTGCCGATTACAGGACTCGATGCAAATCCCCAATAGCCGTTCTTCAAACATCGGATGCCACAATGGATCGCCTCTTTGTCCTTGACGGAGCCCCCATCAATATTTCTTTCACGAGTAAACGTCATACGGATATCCGCATACGAAGCGCCACTTGACTTGGCTACGTCTAATCCGTGCTGGATGATCGCCTTCCAGCCTGCATCTACATTTCCGTACGTGTCTTGTAACGGCGAAGCAGCTAATTGTGTTGGTGTGAGCCTTGCGAAAGCAGCACCCGTCGTGATGATTGCGCCATTCTTCACAAACGTGCGGCGTGTTGATTGCATAGTGTGATCAGTAAAAAAGAAGTGCTGGAATTGCTAAAAAGATAGGCGACTATCGATTATGCACGACGACAACGCCACGAAAACCGTACGGTTCAACTGTATATTCATATCGACCTGGAGCTAAAAACTTTCGGAAATGTCGTCGATTCCGAGGTACGGTTAGCGTATCACCCGAGATTGCCATGATGTTCCCATCCGCCGTCGGAGTGTATGTTGGGCCGGCTGACTTGACGTTCAACGAGTCGTCGAATATATAGTTAATCACTGTACCATTCGACGGTGTGAGGCCAGGATTCGTGCCCGCTTTTTCTGCGTTGATGCCAGTGCTATTTGTAAAACTGACGACGCCGCCGGGACCAATGTCAACAGTCGGAAACACGAGATACGAAGTCGGGATACTTCTCACACTTCCAATGTCGACTGTGGGTGCCCAGAAAGGTTCCAATGGATACCCGACCTCAACAGTGAACGTATCAACCAGGGAGACACCGAACACCATCGTACTCGCAACAATTTTTGATGTACCAATAGTGTTGGATAAGATCAAGGAGCCAGCGCTGACAGTAGCCGTCCATGGATCGCTAATTGAAGCGATAATGGGATTTGACGATCGGTAGTGCACAGGATAGCCAACGAGCGGTACGCTATCACGATCGAGCAATCGTGGAACCATGACAAAAGACATACCCGCTGCACGCTTCAGACTATCGGGCGGACGCGATCGAAACGACGCGAGGACAGGAGGGTTGACGGCATCCACCACTTGAATCATCGCCCGATCTTCACGCGTGATGCCACCCACTTGCTTACGCGCTACGACATATATCTTTTTAGTTCCTGTTACCCCGCGCGCATTTACTACCCCATCTGACGTGACGCGTACGAGTGTAGAATCGGTCGAATACCACTTCGTGCTACCCTGCTCCATATCTGTCGTATCAATCGCCGTTCCAACGGCGGAATATGGGACCGCAGTGAGGCGCACGGTGTCGTATGGAACGTGTGTCGTGAGCCGAACCGCAGGGTAATCAATACGTAACGTCCAAAACAGTGCATCCGGTGATGACATGGATGGTGCTACCGATGGGTCGACGTCGCAACCGCCGAGAACGATCGACGCGCACAACATCGCGCAATAGAGAATGGATTTATGCATCGACGTGTATACATCCCGCATAGAGTGAATTCAATTTTTCATTGTCGGGAGGGGCAAAATTGGTGTTGGTTCCATAACCGGTAAACCCTTTGCTTCCCCACATTCCGCTTGGGTACACTGATTGTTCATTCCGTCCGTACTGCCGTACCAAACGCCGAAGGTCACCCTGCCGATGCCCGGTCAGGAAGAGCCAATAGGCTCGTTCGTGAAACAGTATATCGATGCGCTTATTCAACCGTACATCGGAGGCGAGTGATTGTGTGGAATCGATCAATGGTGCGAGGCCGCCTATTTTTCCAATACCTGGCGGAGCCGGTATCGGACACGTTGAGCCTGCTGCACAAGTAGTTCGCAAGGCATTTAACCCAGCCATCCAGTCATCGTTATCGGAATGCACGGCCGCTTCAACTGCAATCAAGCGCGCCTCAATGCCACTGGCGAATATAAGCGGCGCCGTTTTATCCAGTAGTGCCGGAAGCGAGGCCCGTGGATCATGGTCCGAGATAAACGGAATGCCATTGCCGTCGCCGTCTGCGATCACAAAGTTGGCAGGTCGAGGTGTTTGCTTCGGGAATGTGGCCGAATACGGAATCTCGTACCGATAAGTATTTGGAACGCGCTGTACGACCTCTGCTGCTCGTGCATACTGTCCAATCGCAACGAGCGCCCGCCCTCGACCGATATTGATAAAGTGTACGAGGTCGGTACTATCACGAATATAGGATTCTGCCGAATCAAACAAAACTAACGCCTGTTCATACACCTCAGTGGTTGTATAGCCACGTGTGACGATATAATCGCCTTTGTAGTTAATACGCGATAACGGGATTCCGGAACAGAAGAAATCAGCGAGAAGGATGTCCGCGTATCCTTCAATCGCATAGAGATGGGCATACAGATCACGCCACTCGCCAGGTACAAACTCCTGCATCATTCCGCGAGCCTCTTGTGCCACCGCTCGAACATGATGCAGTTGAGCGTACACCAAGTCCACAGCTTCACCACTTCTTGGAGCTGCGCTGGATCGGCTGTCTAAATAAGCATCTCCGTCAGTTGGAAAGTTGGCGGCCATATTCACAGCTCGCAGTTCATCTGTCAGCAGCCCTGAGATACATACAATGCCTTTCACACCACCAAGGCAACCATTACTATATTCCGCCGATATTGCGGTTGCAAACAGAACGTGCGCACCACGATACGCTGTGAGTGCCCCTTGTGGTGTTCGAAATACAGCTGGATCTCTCGTTTCAGATGACACCTTGGTGCCGTCAACGAGCCCACTGAGTGAGCAGCCGCTGAATGCTGCTACCATAACAACAGAAGCGAGGAATCGAATAAAATGTTTCATTAGTTAATCCCAACAGATAGTTGCCAAACCTTCGCCTGCGGGACGGTCCCGTTGTCCCGGTTGGTCTCGCCCATTGCACTGTTCACCTTCGGATCGCGTCCACGATAGTTGGTCCATAATCCCACGTTTCTGGCTTGTACAGCCACGCGCATCATGCGATTGCGCAAGAATCGATTAGTAATGCTCTTTGGCATGTCGTATCCGATGGATAATGCATCAAATCGCAAGACAGACACCGTTTGAATTTTGTTGAGATCGCTGTATTGCGTAATGGCTTGCAGTTCCAGTGGGGTTTTGGGATCGAAATACGCACGGATAGTCTGTGTATTTTCTGACCGATTTTGGGTTAACCCGTTATCGTATTGGATCACACTCGTCACACTCAAGCGACGCAGAATCGTGATCGTATGATTTGAATTAATCGAATATCGCGGATACGGAGCTCCCAAATACATTGTACTATCGCCCAGTACATATTCAGTCGATGATACCATACCATCGTGGTTAAGATCAACGACCCCAACGATGGGCCGAGCCCAATAGCCATACAATGGGTATCCGATGGCAAACCCATTACTTCCCAGACTTCCCAGTTGATACGAACCAAGTTTCGTGAGGCGATTCCTGTTGAGCGAGAATTGCACAGAATTCGCGAGACGAATCACACGATGTTCGATGGGCACAACATTCAATGAAATTTCTAATCCGGTATTGATCACGTCACCGACGTTGACTTGCTGCAAACTACCGCCGGCGACTGACGGTGGTGTTTTCACATCCGTCAAGAGATCGACAGTATTTTTGCGATACAGCGTGACCGACGTGCTGATGCGATCATTGAGAACATCGAGATCAAAGCCACCTTCATACTCTTTTGACCGTTCCGGTCGCAATTGGGTGTTTCCAATATTCCGAATGGACAAATACGAAGTGGCAATACCACCAAATGAAACAGACGTCTCCGTATAATTTCGGTCTTTGTTTGATACACCTGGCTGCACACCGGCTTGACCATACGCCGCACGCATGCGGAGCATTGAGATTGCGCCTGATCCCGGGAGTGATTGAAACCACCGATCATCCGAGAGGATATACGATACACCGAGCTTCGGGAACTTCGGCATGACCTGTGAGCCCAAAGCACTCCCTGCATCTCGTCGAATCGCCAAGGGGAAATACCATCGATTGGCAATCCCTACGACGGTTTCAAGATACATTCCAGCTGTAATACGATCGCTGTGGGCTTGCGTCTGCTCAAATCGCGCAGCACCGGTCCCGGAAGTCGCCCCAGTAGGCAATCCTTCCGCCTGGACGATCAGATTTTGTGAGCTAGCTCGATTGTAGTTAACACCAATGGTGGATCGTAACGATGCGAGGTTTCGTAATTGTAATGGGGATGTCGCTCGCACGTTCACGGTGCTCATCGTTGCAGAGCCTAGCCCAGTATTATAGACCCCATCATTCTTGCAGTTGCTGGTGGTAATGAAGCATTCTCCAGCCCCTAAAGTAGCCAAATCAGTTTTATCTGTGACGTCAACACCACCAGTTAACTGTGTGACCAAACGGGATCCAAAGGTGGACAACACATTCAATGAATTGGTCGATTTGAGAGCCTGCGACTGAATTCTCGTTCGATAGCCTGGAATGCCCGCAAGCAACCCGCTACTTATAGTATCAATCGAAGGTGGTGCGGACCGGGCCCATCCCAGCGCATTTCGGAGTGGACTGGCATCCGTCGCGCTATGCATGAGTTGCGAGCGAAACGTTACCTTCGAATAGCGCCCAATATCCATACCGACAGTTAACGCACCACCTTTCTTCATATCCGACTCGGGGCGTCGGAGCCAACTTGACACACGCTCTCCGGCCTGCACTAACAGGGCACGATCGACGTCTGGTAATTTGACGACCCCAATAACATTATTGATCGATCCGCTCAGTGAGTAAGTCATTCCACCGCTACTTCCACTGACCTCACCACGATAGGTTTGCGTCGTACCGCGACCAAGCACGGTGCGTCTCGGATCGTTGAGGATTTGATATGTTGTAAGGCTATCTGGAGCACATAGCCCTTGTGTTTGATACATCAGACTGCAGTTGGCGGCCCCTAACGGATCGGTTAAGAGATGTCCCCACATATAGTAATTGGCTGGCCATTCCCCCGGGATTGTTTCTGTCCCCAGTTGCACGGACATACCAACGCGAGGGGGTCCTGCTTGCCCTCGTTTTGTTGTAACAACGATGACTCCGTTAGCTGCATCGGATCCATACAACGCAACAGCAGACGGCCCCTTTAAGACCTCAACTGTTTCGATGCTATTCACATCGATCATATCCAACGGTGATGAGACCAAGTACTGATTAGCAGTGTATCCCGCTCCCACTGGTGCCGGTGACGACGTCATCGCCATGTTCTTGCTCCCACTCATTTGATCCGACGCTACACGGATTCCATCAACAACAATGATCGGATCATTCGACTGGTTCACACTACTCAACCCGCGGATGCGAATTCGGGTTGGCGCTCCTGGACTTCCGGACGTTGGCGCCGCATATAAGCCTGGAACTCGTGTCGCTAACAAGTCACTCAAGTTCTGCACCGGCATTGTCCGTATAATCGAATCCACTCGGACAGTCGTAATATCGTTCCCCACCTCCACCTTTCGCTGCTCCCCGGTGGCCGTCGTAACGATCCCAGACAATTGGGTTGGAACAGATACCAGCAAGTGCGACATGTTAGTAGTCGCGCCATCCACAAGCACACCAGAAAACGACAACAACTTATATCCAAATATTTTGACTTTAATCGTATACGCCCCAACTGCTACATCCCGGAACGAATACTCCCCTTTGTCATTCGTTAAGACAGACCGGCCACCTGGCTGTAACGTCACCGTCGCGCCAACAATTCTTACCTTGGTCACAGAGTCCATAACGCGCCCGGTCACATGTCCCACAGCCGTACTATTTCGCTTGGATGCGGCAGTGGTTGCCGTACGCACCATAATCGTATTTCGATCTGGAGACATTTTCGCAACAATATCTGTTCCGTTCGTCGCTTCGGCGAGCGCAGCCTCAAGACTTACGTCACGAAGTGACATCGTAATCCGTTTCGAAAGAATCGGACTTCGGGTTTCATAGAACACTTGTGTTTTTGACTGCCGAGCGATCTCGCGGATCACTGTTTCCAATGGAATATCGCAGGCCTGCAAGGTGATCTTTGCGGGTTGTTCGTTTGACTGATCTGGTGCTGCTTTACGCGTGGATTGAGCACTCTGTGGATTTGTATATTCTTGATCCTGCGGTGCTGCAGCAGCGATCCCGGGGATCAATATGGCGAGCCCTAACATCGATCTGATATACATACGACACCTTTTTGGCACTAAGCACCTTTAGGATAGAGTGTCAAGGTTCGACCGATGCGTTCGACACGGACATCCAGTGTGAATTCAAGGATCGCGATTAGATTTTCGATAGAGCTAACCGGGCACGTTGCGGCAACACGATATGTCGCGAGGATGGGGCTTGCGAGACGGATATCGACATCATACCAACGCGAGAGTTCAACAATAGCGTCCGGTAGAGGTACATCGTTAAGTGTCAGAATTCCTGATTCGAATTCGAATCGACTACGACTAACTGGCTGCAGCGTTATTGCCCCGCGGCTTCCAACGACTGCTTCCCATTCGGCGGCAACAACAACGGATTGTACCGCAACCTTTCCATCGCGAACGGCGACTGAAGCGAGTGTATCGGTTGGATAGTCACGAACGGCGAAGCTGGTCCCGAGAACTCGGGTCGACGTTGTCTTGGTCATCACCATAAACGGCGTGTGCTCGGCGTGCGTAACTTCAAACAATGCTTCGCCCTGGAGTTTGACAATCCGGTGACCTTCACCAAAATCCGGCGGAACTTCCAAGCGGCTTGCTACGTTTAACAAGGCTGTGCTGCCGTCCGGGAGAGTAACCATCGTTCGCTGAGCATTCGCGGATGTGTAAACGGTGGCCTGGGTGGACGAGTATGTTCCCGACTTGGAAAGCGATCGGTTATGAGTGTATAGCCCCGAAAATGCCAATATGAGTACGGCGATTGTTGGCCATAGATATTTTGTCGTGATCGATGGCATGTGCCGATGAGGATGTGCAGTTTTTCTGGATCCAACCGGCACTGTTGTTGGCAGCAATCCCCGCGCTTCTAATGCGCCAGCTAAGGATTGCTCGGTGCTCGGATGAGTTCGAACTTGCATCGCCGAAAGCACGGTGCGAAGGCGAGTGACAATTGTGGGATTCGAGACAACTGCCTGAGCGATGAGAGGGTCGTTGAGACTCTGCTCACCCTCGACGAAATATCGCTCGAGAAGATCTGATATTCCGGTGTCAAACTCGTTCGGAGAGTTGGGTCGCATGTGATCTTAACCCTTTGCCTGACGAGTTGTGACAAATTCGTTTTAAATATCTTTGGAAGCCGGCGGGTTCTACGGGCGGCGGCGAGCTACGACGGCCTGGGCTCGCGACGGGAATCCCCAGTAGCCGACTGTTTCGGCCCCTGTAAATCTTTTACGCTTCGGTAAGGCTGGCTATAACTGAGATGAGAGCGGTTCGTGCCCTGGACACATGCTTGCGTGCGGAAACAACCGAGATTCCCATAATTTCGGCGATATCATCGTAGGAAAGATGATGAATCCATCGAAAGGTAAAAGCAGTTTGTTGAACTTCGGGGAGGCTATGTAGAACGCGCCTGACTGCGGCGAGAAGGTCTTCGCGTTCGACAATTATGTCGGGGCGTTCAATAAAATTCCCGGCGCCGAGTGGTTGCCCTTCGCTACGGGCGATCGTGGCAACGCGTCCGATTACTCGCTCGTGGCGACGATGTTTGAGGGCTCGGTTTCTGACAGTGGCGTATAGGTAGACAACCAGGCTATCTGTCGGTTTCCACTGGTGACGGCGATCCCAGACGAGGAGTAATGCGTCCTGGACGAGTTCTTCCGCGACTGGAACGGAATGTACATACCGAGTTGCAATGGCGAGGAGGCGGGGGTGAAGAACTCGGTAGATGGTTTCGAAGGCGGTGTGATCGTCGATGTTTAAAAGACGAATTAGATCACTTTCGGACGTTCCGGGGACGGCGTCGAGGGGGTTTAGTGCTGGTAATTGTGTGCTATTGTTCTCGTCCTGAGAAAAGGACGCCAACGTCGTCAGGATGGTAAAAAGTAGAATATCCGTTGGCGGGCTCATGCTGAATGAGGTAACACTCAGCGATGGAATGCGCAATATGCAATAATTTTATAATGGGAGTGTTATGCGGTGAAGAGCAAGAACTTTAGATGAAAAGTTCTTGCTTTGAATATAGGCTTATCGATCTCACCATATGTCGGCCCGTTCGGATGCGGGCTTTGCCATTGGATCACCTTCTTTGCATCCGAAGGCTTTCGCGAAGGCGGGGACGTTCATTACTACGCCGTTGATTCGTGCAGACGGGACGGCGTGTGGATCTCTTGCCATTTGACCATAATATCTCATTGAGGCTTTCGCGCGCCAAAGGCGCGCGTAGGAGAGAAAGAACCGTTGTTCCGGAGTAAATCCATCGATTAACGGCTTCTCAGTTGACTTTACATGTTTTTCCCATGCTTGATGGGATGCCAACAAACCACCCAGGTCGGCAACGTTTTCGCTCAGCGTATTTTCCCCGTCGATAGAGACTCCTTCCACCGGCTTCATCGCGGAGTATTGATCGACGAGACGTTTGGTTCGTGCCTTGTAGAGGTCTTGGTTGAGTGATGTCAGATAAGATGTTACGCCATGATACATTTCGTGCCCGATGATCACACCGACCGCACCGTAGCCGATGGCGCGGTCGTCCTCAGAATCAAAGAATGGCCATTGGAACATAAAGGACGGGACCTCGATACTATTGCCAACGCTCCGAAACGAGGCATTCGCGTTGTATTGTGTGCTGCCCCACATTGGTGTTTGATCTTGACCAATCGATTGTACTTGGCGTCCGAGCCGGAACTCCTTGAGCATTCGGCTGTTCTGCACAAAGTTCATGGTATCAAGCACCAACGCGGAATGATCCACCGGCGCACTCGGCTTCGCCACCTTAAACAACATTTTCTCCAGCGAGGCAGTGGCAACCTCCTTTTCGGCCGCGCTGATCCACGACAGCGCGCGAACACGCTCACCTACCGCCGCACGAATCGCGTATATTAGCGACATGGCTTCGGTATCTGTTTTAGCTGTCATAATATGCCGAACGTATACCTGTCCTAGCGCCGATTGCAGATCTTTCATCACCATGGTGGTACAGAGCGAGGCTCTGATGGTGTCGTTCTTCATGCCGGTTTTTTGGCCACCAACAGCCGATCGGTCTAGCGAATCCGCAATCATGCAGCTCGTATAGTAGAATCCCACGGCACGGAGATCTGCATCGCCCGTTGTTGGTGCAAGAATGCGAGCGGAATCCACGAGACGTTGCAGCACCTTTGGTGTGCGGCGTGCCATTACCGAAAACACATTAAGAGGATCCTTATCTTTACCGAGCGTCGTGCTGTCACGCCACCGCCCGTTGACGAATCGGTCGAAGTCGGTACATGGGGACACTGTCGTATCCACGCCGTACCGAAGTGACCGTGCGAGAAACTCGGTATAAGCGCCCGGCGTATTTTGAGCAGAATCAACTGTCCCTTGTGCACACAGTGAGTCGACCGAAAGGACGAGAGCTGTGAGTATCATCGCAGTCGCGCACGTTATGATTCTCATGAAATGGGGATTGGAGCTGACTTCGTCGAATTTTACTCTACGCATAAGACCACATATACATGACGGGTTGAGGGACAGCTCCTCTGATCCAGGATGCAAATCCTTTGACACTGTTAGTACGATTCACGTTTCGGTGCAGTCATGGCGAAACATCCTTTGTAATTCGCAAACGTAATAACTATGACCACACCTTGGGACTCACTCACAGCTCACTGCGTTGCACGCTTCATCAAAATACCGATGTTGGTCGCCAGCCTTTTCTCTGTCCGTGCATCCACACTCACAAAATCAAGAATGACTCCGTCTGCATCCACTAAGTAACCTGAAAAGGAGCTGCCGCCTGCCCATCCGAGCAATCTGTTTTTGGGACTTGTCTCCGCCATGAGAAGACTGCTATACATCTTTGCGTACGTCTCACTGTGAGAGTACGGATCAAAGATGCGGCGACGATCTGGATCGTCTAACCGCCAAGACGGTGTCGTCGTGATGGCCATTACAACCGGTACTTTATAGAAGTCCGCAATCTTCCGATAGTTGAGTTCTGCCTCGGCTACTGGCTTTGGCGGTGCGAGCACACCAAAGTGCCCCGTGGTGCCCGACAGTGTCACAATATCAAGCGTCGGGAATTGTGCAGCGAATCGCTTCAACCTCATGAGGGCAGGGAATTCTTCTCCAAAAACATCAGCAGCCATCCTCGCACTTATCACCAGCGTGACCTTTCCGGGCCTCGGATAACTAACGCCACGAGCACTCTCAGGGAACCAAAAATCCCCGACAATTGGTTCAGCTTTTTCGCCAAGAACACCACCCCCATCCCAGCCGCGAAATGAGCTTATTATGATCGACCGCACCAAGCTAGCATACGCAGCACCACTCTTCTCGAGACTGTCCTGCAATTCTGACCGCTTTATAATACGACGATAAACGTTTACGGCGATCCCTAAACCATTGTACCGAGCGAATTCCACATCAGGCATTTCGTCTACGATGGTCAACCAACCGCCGCAATATTTCGTGATCAATGCGTCATTGCTCGCTAAATCTGACAGTCTACACATGTCCCCGAGCAACTTTAACTTATCCGGTGTGCTCCTCTGCTCATCATACGGTTGAAGATCGCCGAGTAAAGAGTCCGCCAAGAGTAAGCGAGCTGGCGTTGCTTCCATCAATAGTTGCATTGTCGTTGTAACGACAGTGAGCTTCTCTGAACCGTCAGATGTCGCATCTAATCGTTTTCTATACAGAGATACAACATCGGTGTCACGATTGGCAATGAGCAACACATTCTGCGCGAGCAGGGTATTATTACTCATCACTGAAGACAACGGAATTGATGCGACACAACGATTTGCCGAGTTCACCACAACCTTATCCAACAGATGAAATGGACCATACTGCGCCAACGTGAGCGTATCTTTCAGGAACGCCCCTCCACCTTCAACGCTATCACGCACTCGATATGCAGCTCCAAGACATTGATCCAACAAGGTATACGTTCCCACATCAGCCTGTCGACTCGGCCATTCGAAACGTGTTTGGGCACCACAAATACCAGCGGAGACAAGACTCAACAGGACGCCAATTCTCCAGGAAGCAAAATGAAGCATAATTCTAGACCGCATCAATGGTTGAGGTGAAGCTAAAGTCGTTCACTTTGAGCGCGGGGACAATAGCGGGTGTTAATTCAGCACCATAGGGATTAGTAACCGGTCGAAACACCCGAACCGCTGGCCCGATTTGGACGACTTGATTAAGCATAAACAACGGTGATTCGGTAAACCGAAAGTTCTTAACTGCCTTCGTAATCTTTCCATTCTCCACGAGCCAGAGCCCATCGCGAGTAACACCTGAGCACAGGAGACTAGCCTCATGGAGCAGACCGACCCCCCACAATCGCGTGACAATAAGCCCACGCTTCGTGGATGCGATCATCTCGTCCATGGAGGTATCTTCACCTTTAACTGCATATGCGTTCCGTCTCAGTTGACCGTCATTATCAACGAGAAAGCCTAGCGCATAATTTCTATCATATGACAGCGTGTTGAGCACTCCGTTCTTGATCCACTCGATGGGCGCTAACCCGGGAACGGGGAGCACACCAAGTTCCTTGTGTTGCGGATCATGGGAAATCGAAATACGTTCGTCGACGACTTTGAGGCCGAGTTTGGTCCGAATTAGATTAAGGGATTGGTCATATTCTAACGCCCACGCATGAGGACCGCTCTCCTCATACGCCCGATTCTGAAACGAGGAAACCAACACATCACACATCGCCGAGGCTGCTTGCGGTTCCAGAATCGCCGTGTATCGCCCGGGTTCGATGCCGACGGGATTGAGCGACGCTTGACACTTCTCCACCGCGCGTTGGACTAACGCCATGCCATCGATCGACGACCAGTCGTAGCTCGATAATCCGGCCCAACCCGACCCCACGCCTTTAGGATGACGGACGGTCGCGGAACATTGTGCTTGCGTGTACGCCGCATAACTGATCGCATCCGGACGTTGCGTTTCGCTGTTAAATGAGGCGACCTCACCCGCACGCATCTCGAGGTACCCCGCAGATAGAAATCCTTTGTCTTCCGACAACGTAGTCAGTTGCCTGGCGATATTGGCCCGCTGCTCAATAGTAATTTCCGCCGTAGCATCACTCCAAATCTTTACGGTGGGTGATGGAAGTGCTGGCGTTTCTAATGGCATCTGCTCAATTTTATGCCTCGGAGTAATCACAGCTGCCCGCTCCGCTGCACGGACGGCCGCCTCCAACGAGATATCATCCAACTGATTGGTACGTACCTCACCGGTATTGCCATCCACGGACCGTGTCACTGTGATCACTACATCTCGGCGATCACCCGCAAGGCTCACACGATTCCGCGCCCATTGTAGTTCCGCATTCCACCAGCCTTCGATGACCACGCTGGTATTCGTTGTTGGCTGCTTCACATACCCCATTACGCGATTCACAATACGACTCATTTCCACTCGTGACAACAATCTTGGATTCTGACTCACGCTTTCCTCGTATAATCAATGATGGTGGCATTCTCGAACAGGGCGGGAACGGCGGATACGCTATGATAGGCCTTCTGCTCCGGTTGTCCTTTATCAGAATCGAGACCATACCGTCCTACCGTTTGCGTTCCACCGATACCAAGTAATCCTTTCCAAAGTTCAGGTGCCCTGAATAACACGCCAGCATTGGCGAGCATGGCCGTTCGCTTTCCGTTGGTGATCTCGTAACACGCTGCGCCAATGCCGAATCCATTGAGCTGTTGAAAATCCATGCCTGCACCCATACTCCTGAACAACACACCACTTTTGACGTCACGGTATAATTCCTGAAGGTTTGTAGAATCGTTCGCAGGTGCCATATCTAAATTCGCGGACCGAGTAATGGGCGCATCGACACCGGTCGCGGCCTGCGCACAGCCCGTTGATTTCACAGTGCCGCCCTGCGCGCTAGTTGCTCGTATCCAGTGGGCCGACTCTCGCGTGGTTTGGAAGCGTTGGAGTACGCCCTCACGCACCAGTTCAAACGGTTCGGGGACCACGCCATCGTCATCCCATTGCACTGTGGCGACGCCCCCTTTGGCATTCCGGTTTCCGGCCACGGTCAGCAAAGGGGTACCGATTTTGTGGGTTTCCACCATCTCGTCCGGGTCATTGAGATAGCTCGTTCCCGTGGCATTGGCCTCATAGCCGAGTGCCCGGTCAAGTTCCGTCGCTAACCCAATAGTGGAGGCCAACACCCCAGCTACCGATTGTGCGTCTAGGACCATAGGATATCGGCCGACATCAACCATCTTGCGTCCGAGCGTGTCATCTTCCTTCATCTCTTCGTGCATCGCGTCGATGTGTGCGCGCATGCCAATGGGTTCAAACAGCTCCCAGCCGACTCCAGCCCAGGAATACGGATCGAAAGCCCTGCTGTGTCGCTGGTATGTGATAATACCATTTGCTTGCGTACGAAATACACGTTGCGTAAAGTAACTCCCATCCATTGAGCCAAACGCTTTGTCTTGGCGCACCATCCCTAGGCCCGGTTTTATAGCAAGCCCAATATTTTTTCCGTACGCGATAAGTCCACGAATCAAGTCATCACCGTCAAGGGGATGGACATCGAACGGATCAATCTGTACCGGCATCGTCCACTGCCCTGAAGATACAACGGGAGCCTTGGCCAGCTCGACAGTGCGTGATTTCCCAAGGGCATTTGCTTTGGCCTGTGCAGCGGCTTCGTGTGCCAATCGCGTCATTTCGGTTTTGCCAACCACAGGACTCGAGGCAAATCCCCAATAGCCGTTCATCAAGCACCGGATGCCGCAGTGGATCGCTTCTTTATCCGTGACCCCTCTTTGGGGATCTATACTCCTTTCACGCGTAAATGTCATGCGGATATCGGCATACGAAGCGCCACTTGACTTGGCCACGTCTAATCCATGCTGGATGATCATCTTCCAGCCAGCGTCGACATGTCCATACTTACTTTCTAACGGCGAAGCGGTTAGCTCTCGGGGGGAGAGTTTCGCGAAAGCGGCACCCGACGCGATGAGTGCGCCATTCTTCACAAACGTTCGGCGTGTTGATTCCATAGTGTGATCTGTAAGAGGAGTGCTAGAATTCAGGGACAAAAGATGTGCGATTATCGATCATGCACAACAACCACACCACGAAAGCCGTACGGTTCAACGGTATATTCATACCGTCCCGGAATCTGGAACTTCCGGAAGTGTCGTCGATTCAATGGCATGATCAGGGTATCACCTGGTATTGAGTGAATATTCCCATCCGACGTTAATGCGTACTGCGGGCCCGCATCTTTGACGTTCAATGAATCGTCAAAGATATAATTAATCACGGTACCATTCGACGGCGTAAAACCCGGATTCGTGCTCGCTCTTTCTGCGTTGATGCCAGTGCTATTTGTAAAACCGACGACGCCACCGGGGCCAATGTTAATGCTTGGAATCTTGAGGTAGGAAATCGGGACACCATTCACACTTCCTACATCGATGGTTGGATTATATATAGGTGCCAGTGGATACCCTACCTCAACGGTAAACGTATCAACGAAAGAGACACCGAACGCCATTGTACTTGCAACAATTCTTGATGTACCAATCGTGTTGGAGTGTATCAAGAAACCAGCGCTGACCGTGCCACTCCATGGATCGCGAATCGGTGCAACGAAGAGATTTGATGATCGATAATGTACGGGATAGCCAGCAATCGGTGCGCTATCACGATCGAGCAACTGTGGAATCATAACAAACGACATACCCGATGCGCGCTTCAGACTGTCGGACGGACGTGATCGAAACGATACGAGAATAGGAGGATTGACAACATCCACCACTTGTATCATCGCGGTATCTGAACGTGTGATACCACCGACCTGCTTTCGTGCCACAACATAGATTTTTTTCGTTCCTGTTACCCCACGCGCGCTCACCATGCCGTCTGATGTAACGCGCACAAGCGTAGAGTCGGTCGAATACCAGATCGTGTTACCGTGTTCGGTCACCGTGGTGTCAATCGCGGCGTCAACGGCGGAATATGGGCTCGCAGTAAGGCGCACGGTATCGTATGGAGCGTGGGTCGTGAGTCGAACCGCTGGGTAATCAATACGTAACGTCCAAAACAGCGCATCCGGTGATGACATGGACGGCGCTACGGATGGATCGATATCGCAGCCACCGAGGGCGATCGACGCACACAATACGGCGCACGAGAAAATGGATTTATGCATCGCGGTGTAGACATCCAGCATAGAGCGGGTTCATTTGTTCCTTATCAGGAATTGCAAAATTGGTGTTGGTTCCATAAGCGGTAAACCCTTTGCTTCCCCACATGCCGCTTGGGTATACAGTTTGTTCGTTCCGTCCATACTGCCGTACCAAGCGCCGAAGGTCACCCTGCCGATGCCCGGTCAGGAAGAGCCAATAGGCTCGCTCGCGAAAGAGAATATCGATGCGGCGATCCAATCGCGTGTCTATCGGAAGCGTTTGCGTAGAATCGACCAACGGTGACAGGCCGCCCACATTACCTATACCTGGGGGCGCTGGCAGAGAGCATTCCAATGGTGTTGCACACGTAGTTCGCAGGGTGTTTAACCCAGACATCCAATCGTCATTGTTAGCGTGGATTGACGCCTCAACCGCAATCAAGCGCGCCTCAATGCCACTAGCGAATGTCAGCGGTGCCGTTTTATCCAATAGCGCCGGAAGCGTGGCCCGTGGATCGTGATCCGAAACAAACGGAATGCCATTACCATCGCCATCTGCGATCACAAAATCGAACGGCCGAGGCGTTTGCTTCGAGAATGAGGTTGAATATGGAATCTCGTACCGATACGTATCGGGAACGTGTTGGACAACCTCCGCCGCCCGTGCATATTGGCCAATCGCAACGAGTGCGCGCCCTCGACCGAGGTTTATGAAATGTATAAGATTGGTGCTATCACGAATATACGATTCCGCCGAATCAAACAAGACCAACGCCTGTTCATACACCTCTGTGGTTGTATAGCCACGCGTGACGGTATAGTCGCTTTTGTAATTGATGTGAGATAATGGTATTCCGGAACAGAAGAGATCGGCGAGCAGCATGTCCGCGTAGCCCTCGATGGCATAGAGATGGGCATACAGATCACGCCACTCGCCAGGTGCGAATTCCTGCACCAGACCACGAGCCTCTTGTGCCATCACCCGAACCTGGTGCAGCTGTCCATATACTACGTCCGCAGCGTCACCGGCTTTTGGTGCATCCTGGGATCGACTGTCGTAAGAGGCGTCCTCGCTCGTTGGAAAGTCGGCGGCCATATTCACGGCTCGTAGTTCATCCGTCAGCAGCCCTGAGAGATACACAACGCCATTCCCATGTTCACCACTCTCCCTCGATAATACAGTTGCCAACAGAATCTGCGCACCACGATACGCGGTGAGTGCCCCTTGCGGTGTTCTAAATACCGCAGGATCTCTCGTTTCCGATGACACCTCGGCGCCGTCAACGAGATTACTGAGTGAGCATCCGCTTGAAGCTGCGGTCACCATAACAGGCAGCAGATATCGAATCAATCGTCTCATTAGTTAATCCCAACTGACAGTTGCCAGACTTTCGGAGTGGGAACAGTCCCAACGTCCCCGTTGGTCTCACTCATTCCACTGTTCACCTTCGGATCGCGTCCACGATAGTTGGTCCATAATCCCACATTTCTGGCTTGCACAGCCACGCGCATCATGCGATTGCGCAAGAATCGATTAGTAATGCTCTTTGGCATGTCGTATCCGATGGATAATGCATCAAATCGCAAGACAGACACCGTTTGAATTTTGTTGAGATCGCTGTACTGCGTAATAGCTTGCAGTTCCAGTGGGGTTTGAGGGTCAAAATAGGCACGGATGGTGCTTCTACTTTCTGACCGATTTTGGGTTAACCCGTTGTCGTATTGGATCACACTCGTCACACTCACGCGGCGCAGAATCGTCATCGTATGATTGGAATTGATCGAATATCGCGGATACGGAGCTCCCAAATACATCGCACTATCTCCTAGGACATATTCAAACACGTTTAACAGACCTGTTCCACTCCCCCCTGCTATTAAACCATCGTGGTTAATATCAACGACCCCAACGATGGGCCGAGCCCAATACCCATACAGCGGGTATCCGATAGCGAACCAGCTTCCGCTAAGAGAGGAAGCCACGCTTCCGTATATCGACCCAAGTTTTGTCAGTCGATTCCGGTTGAGCGAGAATTGTATTGAATTAGCGAGCCGAATCACGCGATGCTCGACAGGCACAATATTTAATGAAATCTCTACCCCAGTATTGATCACGTCTCCGACGTTGACTTGTTGCGAACCTTTACCAGCGATGGACGGCGGCGTTCTCATATCCGTCAGGAGGTCGACCGTATTTTTGCGATACAGCGTGACCGATGTACTGATGCGATCGTTCAGAACATCGAGATCAAAACCGCCTTCATACTCCTTCGATCGCTCCGGTCGCAATTGCGTGTTTCCAAGATTCTGAATATTCAAGTACGACGTGGCGGTGCCGCCAAATGAAACGGACGATTCCAAATAATTTCGATCTTTGTTTGACACTCCGGGTTGCACGCCAGCTTGCCCATACGCCGCACGCATGCGAAGCATCGAGATGGCCGCGGTTCCAGGGATCGCCTGAAACCATCGATCATCCGATAAGACATACGAAACACCGAGTTTCGGAAACTTCGGCATGATCTGCGAGCCCAAGGCACTACCCGCATCTTTTCGAACGGCGAGTGGGAAATACCATCGATTGGCAATCCCTACGACGGTTTCGATATACATCCCAGCAGTAATACGATCGGAGTGAGCCTGACTCTGCTCAAACCGAGCAGCACCGGCACTGGAGGTCGCCCCAGCAGGCAGCCCCTCCGCTTGTAGAATCAAATTTCGTGAATTGGTCCGATTGTAGTTAACCCCAATCGTGGATCGCAACGATACGAGATTTCGTAATTGCACCGGGGATGTCGCTCGCGCATTCACCGTGGTCGTCGTCGCGGAGCCTAGTCCGGTATTATATACACCATCGTTCTTACAGGTGCTGACAGTAACGAAGCACTCTCCGGCCCCAAGGTTGGCCAGATCGGTTCTATCTGTAACATCGGCACCACCGGTGAGCTGTGTAACCAAACGGGACCCAAAGGTGGATAACACGTCCAACGAATTGGTCGACTTCAGCGCCTGCGAGCGAACTCTCGTTCGATAACCTGGAATGCCAGCGAGCAACCCGCTACTTAAAGTGTCAACCGGAGGTGGCGCTGACCGGGCCCACCCTAGCGCGTTTCGGAGTGGGCTGGCATCCGTCGCACTGTGCATGAGTTGCGAGCGAAACGACACCGCCGAGTATCGTCCCACATCCATGCGGATATTTAAGGCCGCACTTTTTTTCATATCCGACTCGGGACGTCGGAGCCAACTCGGTACGCGCTCTCCCGCTTGCACCAACAACGCACGATCGATATCTGGTAGTTTGATGACCCCAATCGTCCCGTTGATCGATCCGCTCAGTGAGTAAGTCATCCCGCGGTTACTCCCACTGACCTCGCCACGATAGGTTTGTGTTGCGCCACGACCGAGCACGGTGCGTCTCGGATCGTTGAGAATTTGATAGGTCGTGAGGCTATCCGGAGTGCATACACCTTGAGCTTGCAACATGAGCGTACAATTTGCGGAGCCCAGGGGGTTGGTTTCGAGATGTCCCCACATATAGTAGTTGACTGGCCATTTCCCGGGGATGGTTTCTGTCCCCAGCTGTACGGACATCGCAACGCGAGGTGGTCCCGCTTGCCCGCGTTTTGTTGTAACAACGATGACCCCGTTGGCCGCATCGGATCCATACAACGCAACCGCAGACGGCCCTTTTAATACCTCAACCGTTTCGATGCTATTGACGTCGATCATATCCAACGGAGAGGAGACGGAGTACGCATTAAGATTCCCACCCGTCCCCGCCGTTACCCCTGATCCCGATCTAATCGCCATATTTGAACTCCCACTAATCTGATCCGATGCCACCCGAATCCCATCAACAACAATGATCGGATCGTTCGATTGGGTCGCGCTACTCAATCCCCGGATCCGAATCCGAGTTGGCGCTCCCGGGTTTCCAGATGTTGGCGCCGCATAGAGCCCAGGCACGCGTGTCGCCAACAAATCACTAAGGTTCTGCACAGGCATTGTCCGTACAATCGAATCCACGTGCACCGTCGTAATATCGTTCCCTACCTCCACCTTTCTCTGCTCCCCGGTAGCAGTCGTAACCACTCCGGACAACTGGGTTGGCGTCGGCCTCAGTATTACTAGTACAGTCGCAGTTCCACCATCCGTAACCCGAACCGAACGCGACGTCGGTGCAAACCCAAACAACTTCACCGTTAGCGTGTACTCCCCAGACGGCACTTCGCGAAACTCAAAATCTCCCTTCGCCGTTGTCACGGTACTCATCTTCGTTCCTTGCAACACAACGGTCGCTCCAGACAACGGTTTGCCTGTTGCCGAGTCTGTAATATTGCCACGAACGCTTCCCACCTCTATACGACTCTGTTTTTGGACCGGCGCTACCGCCCCTGCTGAGATCACAACCGTTTGACCGTCTGACGCAAGGTTAGCAGTCAGACCTGTTCCTTTCAGTACCGTCCTGATTGCATCCATCGCATTCATATCGGCGAGATCAACAGAAATGCGTTTCGAAAGAGCTATCGCCTTGCTGTTATAGACAGGACGCAGCTTTCCCTGGCGAGCTATTGCATGGATTGCAGACTGAATTGTGCTATCGCGAATCACGAGGGTGATGCGTTGATCGTGATTTCGAGTGGTTGATGACGTTGGCTTCTCTGGAACGAATCGGCTGACAGAATCCTTAAGACCGGAATCCGCAACCATAAACCTCCCATCAGGCGGCCCTGATTGCGCCGCAACCGACCCACTCCAAATTGCGGTAATCGTGACCGCGATAATAAACTGCGTGTATTGCACAAACCAGCGATATCGCATAGCTACCTTGAAAACAGGGTGAGGTTACGACCATTCCGAACCACTCGGACTCCGTATGTCATTTCCAAAATTTCTGCGAGATCTGAGATCGATCCTGTGGCGAACTCACCAGCGATTTGTTGCGTGATAAGTGAAGAATCGCCGAGACAAATATTGGCGTCGTACCAGCGATTGAGTTCCGGGATGGCGTCAAGGAGTGGTATTGCGCCCAGGGTCAGCACTCCGGATTCGAAAGTGAACTGTCCCGGTATGGCTCGTGTTATGGGAGAGGTTCCGCCGAGGCTTACTCGCACCTGCTGCATCGCAGTTAAGACAATGTTGTTGTTCATTGCGACCTTTCCGTCGCGAACGGAGACCAATACGACGGAATCTGCAGAGTAATGACGTACTACGAAGCGTGTACCAAGCACTCGAGTTATACTGGGTCCTGCTATCACAGTAAACGGATTTCCGGTCGCGTGTTGGACATGAAAGGATGCTTCACCTGTAAGACGAACTGTTCGATCGCCGCGGTTGAAGTTATCCGGGATATCGATACGACTACCTACATTGAGGGAGACGTGTGTTCCATCGGACAGTGTGATCTCGGCTCTCTCACCATTGCGGGTACTGTATGCTGTGGTCGACGAATTAGGTGTAACATTGGAAGTTCGAAGCACAAACGCGGCAAGAAGGAGGGACAATACCGCGGTTGCAGCCTGCCATCCCCAACGTGGTGTATTCCAAAGATGAGATTGACTCGATTTTGAATCATCTGCCTGTACAGACGTTGTTATTCCCAAAGACGTTTCGTGCATTTTGGGTACGTCCGCTTCCAATGCAGCCGTCCGCCAACGCGTAATAAATGACCGAGTTTCGCCATCCAACTTTGCGCGGTCCGGAGCGCTCCACACGGCACGCAACAGGTCCATCTCAGCCGCCCGCCCCGGGTCCTGCGCCAACCAGCTTTCAACCAAAATGCGTTCTGCATCGGAAGCTCGACCTGCGAGATATTCCGCAAGCAGAGCATTATCCGGCGAAAAGGCGGTGGGAATATTTTCCTTGTTCTGTGTCATGTGTATAAGCAAGACACCGGATTACGACCGTCGGGTGAGTCGGGGATGAAATTCTCTTTTTACGCGATACTGGCTGAGATCAGAACCACAAGAAACGGCCCAAGCGCCGCCCGAATACCAGCCATGGCACGAGCCATGTGGCTTTTAACTGTATTAATCGAAAGCCCAAGCGTCGCGGCGATTTCCGGATACGTCAGATTATGGTTCCGGTGAAGCTCCCACACCTCCCGGGCACGGTCTGGAAGGGCAGCAATCGCAATTTGTAGGGATTGAACAAGAGCCGTTTGATCGACCTCGGAGGAAATTATATCCTCTGGAATTTCAAACATGCTCGTTTGAGCAATCGTATGTTGTACAAATTGTTTCCGTCGCTCGCTTCGCTGATGATTCAAAAGCTGGTTGCGCGCGGCAGTGAAGAGATATGCTCGGAATTCCGAGTGAAGCTGAATCTCCTCACGCCGCCGCCACAGACGGACAAAGATCTCTTGTAGTATGTCTTCGGCGTCATCGGCGCTATTAACACGCCCGATAACATAGTGCAGCAGACTACTATAGTGTTTTGCGATCAGCGACTCAAACGCGGATTCGTCACCGGATCGAATACGTTCTGCGAGTGTGTCGTCGGAGGCGCTTTGGTCGCTTGCCATGGGAAACTAGCATGGCAGATAAAACACATTCCGTCAAGTGGTTGTTGAAATTGACCTGATTTTTGCAATTCGATGTTGCACAAACTGATGGATCATTTCTAAAACAGGCAAGGTACCCAGTTCCGTTGATACATGATGGATCAATCCGGGTAGTTCGTTCGTAACGGTAGTTGTTACGTCTTCGATTGTCGAAAATACGAATTGAGGCGTTACACCAACATCCTTTGAAAACCGTCGAATATCTGCGACGTTAATCGCGACAGGGTTTCTTGCATTCCCTATGTACATCGACAGTTCCGGTGCGAGTACAGGATACACTTCCGTACAAACAATGTCATACAAAGGAGCAAGGCGCCGCCCTTCAGGTGTCGTTAGCAATGAAAAGTTCTTCGCGTGTGCATCCATGTTACCGAGTACGACGTTAGCGATGGCTGCCTTTACGAACATCCCGAGATCTTTCGCCGCGGCGACACTGTACCGTCGCAACGCTTCTGCACAATCACGAAATGTTGGCCCACCTGCATGTTGATATTTACGACGCGGAGAACGCCCTAGAACTTGACAGAAATCCTCTTGATGAAATTTTAAAATTTTCCCATTTGTATTTACATATCTATCATACCGTTCCACTTCAAGCAAATCCATTTCCGATACAGCGTGAACGGTAGACACAGGTAAGCCAAGTTGCTTCACCGCACGCATACATAGCATTTCGTTCGCAACCAACCCCGCATATCGCGAGCTCGGCTGTTTGAGTATCACGTTACTTGGTGAACCGGATAACGGGAGAAAATACTTATGATCTTGTTTGAGAAAGACGAGCTTATGCTGTACGCCACTCATCATTTGACGGCTATCAATTTGTGCAGCAGTCAGCCGTTCTCCATGTGATTCAGCAAAGAGCCGTTCAAGTTGCGGCTTAGGGTATTCGCGATATTGCGGTGGATCGAGCGGGACTTGTCCGGTAGGCCACAAGGCAACAGCTCCAGAACATTCGGCCCCAACGGAACCAAGTAATCCGGGGATGTCTTTTGCGTCGTGACGAGTGAGCTGCGCGAGTTCATCGCGGAGGTCCGATTCAAGCAGTAAGTTTTCAAAGAATACGGATGTTTGCTTATGGCCGTATGTGTCTGATTGCACAGGGAGCTGTACGGATAACGCCAACGTATCTCTTTGAGGATGCTCAACAACCCAGGGATCGTAGCGAAACCAGAAGTCGTCGTCGTGTTGGCCGATGGTACCGACACGCGTTTCATAGAGATAGACATCGAGAATTGGACGACTCGTGTCGTATTGAAGCGATCGTTTTTTCATGGGACGCTCGTCGATACGTCGGGAGCGGTACCGACGCCAGCGGGATCGGTGGATAGTGACGCAGCAGGTTTACCGCGCTGGACGAGATCGATATCCAGGCCAAGAGTGTGCAGCATTCGCAGCACTGTCTCGAAACTGACGTTCCGGCGCTCCCCACGCTCACACTCGCTCCAGAGGCGTTGACTGACGCCGGTTAGGTTCGCGGCGGCAGTTTGAGTTAGGGCGAGTTCGGTTCGGCGTCGTTTTAGCTCGGTGCCGATATCGCGGAGAGTATATGCGAACATGAATGCCTTCAGCAAAGGGCAGCACAGGCCTTATTACGTTTATGTAATAAGGCTCAAGGCCCATATATTTATTACGTAAATGTAATAAATATGCAAATTAATGTCAATATTACATATATGTAGTATTTAAGTCTAGTCGCGATCAAGACGCCTGGTTCAGCCGAAGGAGCTTCTCTCAACCATTTTGATGCTTTCAAGGGCTCTTCCTAAATCCCCCCCATAGGTCAACAACCGAATTGCGCCTGGATTGTCGTCTCACACCGAGGGACACCCATTAAGTCCAGGAGGATATTGAATTGGTTTTCGTGCGCATTCAGGAACGCGAGATTTTGACCCGTTACGGATGTAGCCGGTATCGTCCCCGCGGCACTCCCAGCAACCTTGGTCGCGCGAGCGCCGATGAAGGCGCGTCGATAGTCTTCTTCTTGTTGCAGCGTCAACCCAGCCTGCTTGAGATCGGCAGCAACCCACGCATACTTGGAGGCAATTGCCGGGAGATTCACCATATCATACGCGAACACACGCTCTTGACCGATCAATAAGGGAAGCTCTTTCTGATAGGCAGAAAGCACAATCTTGCGAGTCGAATCCTGATCTGCTTTTTTGAACCGAGTCCAAAACGTTGACATCTTGCCGAGGATCGTGTCCGTCAAGACGATGTCAGTCGCGGCAGATGGCGGGGTTGCCTTCGTCACTGGCGTTGCCCAAGTGTCCCGCAGCCATTGCCACATGTAGTCGATATCTTCCACACGTTCCGCATGCATTCGAATATTGAGTACCATTTTCACCGCATGCCCTTGCGCTCGCTCCTCCCTCGCGATATTGAGGAAATCGGCCACCATGTCAGAGGGCTCACCAATACCGGCTGAGACGAACATTTGCGCATTGGCGTTACGCGGTTCATTCCCGCCGTAGGGAGGGTATCCTGCTGCGGACATGGGAGCGATCCGGCTGAAGATATCCAAATTGCCGCGTCCAAACTGAGTCGTTCCAAATCCACCCTCAGAGACGCCACCGATCGCAATCTTATCGGGATCGATGGTGAACTTGCGAAGCACTTGTGTCAGAGCCGCGTCAAACACAGCGATGCTCGGATGGTCTAAAACCAAGAGGATCATTCCATATTTGTCCGCCAGCGGACGAACGATATCCATCTCTCGCCTGGCGTTAACGCCACCGCCAGTGAGGGAAACCACCAGCGGGACACGCCGAGTACCGACGGCTTGTTGCGGAACATATATGAGGCCACGGCTGATTGAGTCCAGTGGTTGCTCACCAGCTTGTGTAGTCTGCGTACCGGTCGCCAGTTCATGCGGGCGTACGGTCAAACGTCGTGTCGCCGCTTGACTAACCAGTTCGGCATTCGGTATGAGGCTTCCCCACACAGTTACAACGATGGCCGCGAGCCGAAGAGCTACCAGGCCTCGAGGCGCCTTCTTAGGCGATAGTCGTCTTTGAGTTTGGGTACTCCCACAGACCGTACGTCGCTTACCCGGATTTTCCATTTGTTGCATTTCTGCCTTCAAAAATTCGATGTGAATAAGGTAAATAATTCTTCCAGCTCCGACCTACCATTTTGCCGCAACGCGCGCGATTATGTTCAAAAAATGTCCGCACGTTTCTCTCTTGGCACGACCATCTCGTCCGACTCCGTACACCCAAAGGCACTCGCGAATGCAGGTACGTACATGAGCACACCATTCACCCGTGTGCTCATCACCGAATGAGCGCCGTCCGGGCGGGCACCAGCTCTACTACGCCATAAACGAGCATAATAAAGAAAGAAGCGTTGCTCCGGAGTAAACCCTTCAACACGATCGATCTCAGTCTTGCGGCCATCCTTCTGCCACGCCGCATACGCGGCCAGGAGACCACCGATGTCACTGAAGTCTTCGTTTACAGTATTCCAACCGCTGCCTTTGAACTCGGCATAGCTCTCGACTAACAGAGACGCACGCCGACGCCCATCAGTATTATTCGTCCATTTAAAATACGGCGTGAGCAAATGCCACATCTCATGTGCCAGGATCACGCCCAGTGTTGCGTAATTCGCGGCTGGCTCAGCAGTTATATCGAAAAATGGCGGCTGGAAAAAGAACGTTGCGACTTCAATGACATGAGCGCCTCTACGCGCTTGTGCGACGAGACTATAGGGCAACAGCGGTGGTTCCATCGCAGTTCGCCGTATCGGCATAGAATCTTTATGACGGAGATACTCGGCTCTTTCCCAAGCAGTAATTGCGGCAACATTCGCAGTATATCGATTGGGATCCAAGACGAGTGTTGAATAGTTTTTCAGGGTATCCGGCGCAAACTGCATTCGCATCGTCATAGTATCGAGTACGGTAGTGAACCGTTGCTGCATGCTATCACCAATCCAGGCGAGAGATTGAACGTGCTCGCGCACTGAGGTTCGGATATTGGCCACCAAAGTGCGGCTATGCGACGCGACTTTCGGAAGCATCACGTCTTGCATGTACGCATAGTTCAGCGCGGGACCCATCGTTTGCTCCGTTAACACAACACACTCCTCCGCCCGCGTGGCGGCAACTCGACGACTCGGTGTGACACGACGTGCACGAGGGAGTGAATCAGCGAGGAGGCAGCTGGTGTAAAACATGCCAAGTGTACGGAGGGCGGGGTCTTTCGTCTTTGGTGCTATATTTTTCGCCGATTCAAGGATGCGAATGAGATGTTCATCGACGCGGGAGCGAGCGTCTTCGAACATGTTAATATTGCTCGAATCGTTATCGGTGCGCCACGCGCCGTTTGCGTATTGATCGAAGTCGTGACACGGAGAGACGGTCGTATCGATCGCAGCGCGCAGGGTCGGTGTAATGACGGTACGATGCGGTGTATTCGATGCAGATGCTTGAGCGTGTGTCACAGCTGGGATGATTACGCAGAGACTACACACGACCGAGATTAAACTTTTTATCATATGCTAGATGAATAAAACACCGGATTGTGACGATCGGGTGAGTCGAGAACGGTAGTTGCGAGCCAAATGTGGCTGGGCAATAGACTGGGAGTGTCTTCTTCGCCCGATGGAATCGATTACACCATTGGGGATCTCAGTTTGGTGGAGACCGATGGCGCTATGTTCGGATTCCGCGGCACGACTCTACCAGATCCCCGCGCGCTCCGAAGCGGGCTTCGCCATTGGATCGCCTTCCGTACATCCAAACGCTTTCGCAAATGCAGGAACATTCATGACAACACCGTTGATTCGGGCAGACGGCACAGCATGCGGATCTCTAGCCAACCTCCCATAATAACTCGTAGTGGCCTTGGCTCGCCACAGGCGGGCATAGTATAGAAAGAAGCGTTGTTCCGGTGTAAAGCCGTCGATCAAAGGTTTTTCGGTTGGCTTTACATGTTTCTCCCATGCCTGATGCGAAGCCAGCAGCCCGCCGAGATCGGCAACGTTTTCGCTCAGGGTCTTTTCCCCATCGATGGGGACTCCTTCGACCGGCTTCATGACGGAGTAAATGTCAACGAGCCGTTTGGTCCGTGCTTTGTAAAGATCCTGGTTGAGCGACGTGAGATAGGACGTCACGCCGTGGTACATTTCGTGTCCAATAATCACACCAACAGCGCCATAGCCCACGGTGCGTTCATCGTCGGGATCGAAGAACGGCCATTGAAACATGAAGGCCGGTACTTCGATGCTGTTTCCAACGCTACGGAACGATGCGTTAGGATTGTATTGCGAGCTGCCCCACATTGGGGTTTTGTCTTGACCGATTGCCTGAACCTGACGGCCGAGTGCGAATTCCTTGAGGATTCGGCTGTTCTGAACAAAGTTCAAAGTGTCAAGCAAGAGGGTCGCATGATTAACAAGCGTATTTGGCTTGGCCACCTTGAACAGCATTTTCCCGAGTTCCGTCGTTGCAACCTCTTTCTCGGCAGCACTGATCCACGACAACGCACGAACGCGTTCGCCGACGGCATCGCGGATCGCCTCCATGAGTGACATGGCCTCAGCGTCGTTCTTATCGGTCATGATATGGCGCACGTATAGCTGTCCGAGCACGGCTTGCAGGTCTTGCATTACCATCGCTCGGCAAAACGACGAGCGGATCGAATCGTTTTTTGCGCCTGCTTTCCGCCCCCCAACGATGGAGCGATCCAATGAGTCCGCAACCATGCAGCTTGTATAATAGTATCCCACGACACGCATGTCGGCGTCACGTGTCGTGGGGGCAAGGATTCGAGCGCTATCCATGATTTGCTGTAAGACTTTTGGTGTCTGCCGCGCCATCACGGTAAACACATTCATGGGATCGTGCCCTTTACCTAGCGTGGTACCATCCCGCCATTGGCCGTTGACAAAGCGATCGAAGTCGGCGCATGGCGAGACAGTTGTATCGAGGCCGTGCCGAAGCGAAAGGGTCAGAAACTCGGGGAAGTCTGGTGAGGTCTGAGAGCTGTCCTTGGTTCCTTGGGCACGCGAGGAACTAAACGCAAGTGTGAGAGCCACAAGGCATAGAGCCAGCGCATAGCACACGGCTCTATTGCGGTAAATACGTTGCATCTCGTGTTATTTCGATGCTCTGGCGGCCAGGATACTTATAATCGGCAACACCACCTCAATTCCTTCCGCATTCAACGACACGTTGGTAACGACCATTCCATCTTGATCAATCAGGACTCCATTATACGAGGGACTTCCCCAACCTTCCAACCGAGACTTCTGTGGCCCATCTATGATTCCGCCATACGCTTTCACGTACTCATCACTGTAAGTATATGGGTCCAAGATACGCCGGCGATCGGGGTCCGCGAGACTCCATGTTTCCTGCTTAATAACCCCCAGCCCAGCCAATGGGATTTTATGGAAGTCGACGAGTTTCTTATAGAGCAGTTCTGTCTCCACCGCAGGCGGCGGAGGGGTTAATAAGCCGAAATAACCAACAATTCCGGACATCACGACGATTTCAAGCGACGGGAAACTCTGAGCAAGTCGCCTCAAATAAACCAGGGACGCAAATCGACTCCCACGGTCCTCGCTCTGCATAGGAGCTGCGACTACCAACGTTATCTTTCCTGGCCTTGGGAACGCCACGTTCCGAGCGGTGTCAGGGGCCCAGTAATCGCCGGTAATTGGCTCAGCTTTACTGCCAATTCCGGGCCCACCACTCCAGCCTCGGAATGCCTTCGTAATCATCTCACGCCGCAAATCCACATATGTTTTACTGCTGACCTTCAAGCTATCGTGCAGCTCCTTCGACCGGTACAACTGCTCGACCTGCAGCGTAGCAATTGATAACTTCATTCCATATCGCTGAACCTCGCTGTCACTCAAGCTGTCGACCGCAGCGCTAAAGCCCCCACAATATTTCCGTACCAACCCTTCTTCATTCGCAAAGAAAGCAAGCCGACACAATCGGCCGAGCACGTCCATTCTAGAGTCAAACTTCCAGCTTCCCGCGTACGGCTGAATATCGGAGAGTAGCGAATCTGCCAACTTCAGACGAGCAGGCCTGGCACTGGTTAACGCTTCGATTGTCTTTGTAATGACATCAATTTTTTGTGAGTCAATGGATACCGCATCAAGTCGCTTTCGATAGAGCGGAAAAATGTCGGAATCACGATTGGCAATGAGCAGTATAGTTTGAGCAAGCGGTATATTATCGATCGTCACCGACGACAGCGGAATGGATGCGATACAATGCTGTGCAACATTCACGGCGGCGGGCTCACTATGGCCAAACGGACCGCTCTGCGCCCACGGAAGCGTGTCCTTTAGTACACCGACGCCTTCAGCGCTATCTCTCACGCGGGTTACAGCACCGAGACATTGATCCAACAGCCTGTAACTGGCGACATCAGTTTGTTTACTCGGCCATTCGAAGCGTGTCTGCGCATGACCAAGATTTGCAAAGACAAAACTGAATAGAACACCAATCTTCCAGGAAATAAAACGAGACATGATTCTACACCGCATCAATAAGGGAAGTGAAACTAAAGTCGTTCACCTTCAGGGCCGGAACGATCGCAGGGGTCACTTCCGCTGTATAAGGATTTTTGACCGGTCGAAATACTCGGACCGCAGGCCCGATCTGGACAACTTGATTCAGCATAAAGAGAGGAGACTCCGTGAAACGAAAGTTCTTTACAGCCTTTGTGATTTTTCCATTTTCCACGAGCCAGAGTCCATCACGCGTGACACCTGTGCAGAGGACACTAACATCATCTAGCATTCCCACCCCCCAAAAGCGCGTCACGATAAGCCCACGCTTCGTGGTCTCGATCATCTCCTCCATCGAGGTATCACCGCCAGACATGGCATACGAAGGTCGCCACTGCTTTCCCTCGTTTTCGATGAGAGCTGCCAATGCATACCCTCGATCGTAGGACAGTGCTGCGAGTACGCCATTCTTGATCCATTCGATTGGTGCGAGGCCTGGCTTTGGGAGTACGCCAAGTTCAGGATGCACTGGATCGTGAGCGATGGAGATACGTTCATCAATAATCTTGAGCCCGAGCTTGGTCCGTCTAAGCGACAGTGATGGATCCCATTCCAATGACCAGACCTTCACCGCCTTCCCTTCATTGAGTTCTCGACTATCAAAAAACCGAAAAAGTACGTCGGTCATCTCAGACACTGCTTGCGGCTCAAGGATAGCCGTGTACCGACCCGGCTCGATGGCGACCGGATTAAGCGACGCTTCGCATTTCTCTATCGCCAGCTGGACTAAGATCGTGCCATCTATCGAAGACCAATCATAGCTCGACAGTCCGGCCCACCCCGATCCGACACCTTTCGCGTGTCGCACGGTTGCAGAACATTGCGCTTGCGTATAAGCGTCATAACTCAACGTATCCGTGCGTTTAGCCGTGCTGTCAAACGAAGCGACCTCCCCTGCCCGCATTTCAAGATATCCTGCGGACAGAAATCCTTTACCTTCCGACATGACGGTCAGCTGCTTCGCGATATTGGCGCGCTGTTCAATGGTGACGTTCGCGGTGGAATCGCTCCAGATTTTTACCTTGGGCGACGGAAACTCTGGCGCGTCCAATGGCATCTGCTCGATCTTGTGCTTCGGATCAATCTCTGCAGCCCGTTCCGCAGCACGAACTGCAGCTTCTAATGACACATCATCCGATTGATTAGTACTAACGGTGCCCCATCTCCCGGCGACCGCTCGTGACACAGAGATCACTACGTCACGACGATCACCAGCCAGGCTTACGCGATTCCGTGCCCACTGTAATTCGGCGTTCCACCACCCTTTAATCGTTACGTAGGTTGGCGTGGCTGGTTCTTTCACAAAACTTATCACACGCTGAACGATCCGATTCATTTCCGCCCTGGACAGCAATCTAGGATTTTCGTTCACGCTTTCCTCGTATAGTCAATGATGGTACCATCTTCAAACAGCGCGGGGACCGCCGAGACACTGTGGTATGCTCGTTGCGCCGGTTGTCCCTTTGGGGACTCGAAACAGCCTCGAAGCGATGTTTGCGGTCCACCAATCCCCAGTAATGATTTCCAAAGTTCTGGAGCTCTGAATAATACGCCTGCATTCGCGAGCCTGCTCGTCACCTTGCCATTCGTGATCTCGTAGCATTGGCCAATTCCGAAACCATTCAGCTGTTGAAAATCCATACCCGAATCCAAAGCCCGGAACATCACGCCTTTTTTTACATCCTTGTAAAGATCTTTCAAAGTGGTCGCGCTATCCGCTGGCGTCATGACTAAATTGGCCGATCGCGTGATCGGGGCATCGACACCGGTCGCCGCATAGGCACAGCCGGTAGATTGCTCGGGACTGTTCTGATCGGCCGACTTAGATAGCACCCAACCCGCGGACTCACGTGTAGTTTGAAAACGCTGCAGGATCCCGCCGCGAATGAGTTCGAAGGGTTCGGGCACCACCCCATCATCGTCCCATTGCACGGTGGCTACACCACCGGGTTCATTACGATTCCCCCGCACCGAGAACATTGGAGGACCGATCTTCTGCGTGCCAACCATCCCCTCCGGATCGTTGAGATAGCTTGTCCCGGTTCCATTGGCTTCATACCCGAGTGCACGGTCGAGTTCGGTGGCTAAACCCACGGTGGTCGAGACAATCCCACCAACCGATCTGGCATCGAGAACCATCGGATACCGACCGACATCGACATTTTTCCATCCCAATCCGGCCTCTTCCTTCATCTCTTCGATCATGGCATCGATGTGGGCTCGCATTCCCATGGGATCAAACAGCTCCCAGCCAACACCTGCCACCTCACATGGGTCAAGTGGCCGGGATAAACGTTCATACTCAAGCCCCCCTCTCATACCACACCTAAAAACACGCTGGGTGAAGTAACTCCCTTCTGTCGAGCCGAATGCCTTATCTTGGCGCGCCAAGGTAATCACCGGTTGGAATTTCGATCCAACGTTCTTGGCATATACGCCGAGTCCAGCAATTAGGTCACACCCATCGAGCGGATGCACATCAAACGGGTCAATCTTCACAGGCATCGTCCAGTTTCCAGAGGGAACAACTGGAGCTTTGGCGAATTCGACGACGCGTGGGTTTCCAATCGTATTCGCTTTGGCCTGTAACACCGCCTCGCGCGCGATTCGCGTCATTTCCGATTTCCCAACGACGGGACTCGAGGCAAACCCCCAATATCCATTGACCAAGCATCGGATCCCAAAGTGAATCGCTTCATCGTCCTCAACGCTAGCCGCTTTGATCCTCCTGTCTCGCGTGAAGGTAATACGCGCATCTGCGTATGACACTCCCTGTAACTTCGCAGCATCTAACCCATGCTGAATGATCGCCTTCCATTCTGCATTCATCGCTTCAGAAACATCATCTAAACGCGACGCGGCTAATTGTTGCGGCGTGAGCTTCGCCAATGCCGCCCCAGTCGCGAAGACAGCGCCATTTTTTACAAAACTTCGACGTGTTGAGTACATAGTGTGTCTGGTAAAAGGAATGCGATGTCTGAAAATGCGAGGGCGGCGGTCATACAGTCTGCGGCTATCGATCATGTACGATTACAACACCGCGAAGCCCGTACGGCTGCACGGTATATTCATAACGACCAGGGGTCGGAAACTTTCGGTAGTGACGTTTGTTCGGGGTTCCAGTTAAGGTATCTCCAGGAACTCCGAAGATATTTCCGTCCGCCGTTGGAGTATACTGGGATGATGCCGCTTTGACATTTAGCGAGTCGTCAAAGATATAGTCGATGGGAGTACCATTGGATTGCGGAAGTCCAGGATTGGCCGCCGCCTTACTGCCTGTAACGCCGGTATTATTCCTAAAGCTCGCCACGCCTCCCGGACCAATATCGATTGAAGGGTAGACCAAATAGGGTTTTGGCGACCCATTGATCAGTGTGATATTCACCGCGGGGATCGTTAGTGGAGGATTGATTGAGTAACCGACTTCAACGGTGAACGTGTCGACAAGTGCCACGCCAAAGGCCATGGTGCTCGCAGCGATCTTGGACCTCCCGATTGTATTACTAAACACAGGGCTCCCGGCCATTATACTACCGGACCAGGCGTCGGTCACCGATGCGGCAATCGTATTGGACGACCGATAATGCACCGGATAGCCGGTGAGCGGAACGCTATCCTGGTCCTTTAATTGTGGTATCATGATGAAGACCGTACCATTCGCCCGTTTGAGACTGTCAGCCGGCCGAGATCGAAAGGAAGCGAGCACTGGCGGATTCGTAACATCCACTACCTGAATCATCGCACGATCTTCGCGGGTAATTCCACCCACTTGCCGTCTGGCCACGACGTAAATCTTTGTACTCCCCGTCACTCCACGCGCGCGGACCAAACCCGTGGGCGTTACCCGAACGAGCGTCGAGTCGGTCGAATACCAGGTTGCATTTGCCGCCCCAGCAGCGATGGTATCGAGTGCTACGCCAACCCCGGAATACGGGACCGCGCTGAGTTGCACCGTGTCGTATGGAGCGCGCAGCGAGATTCGAACCGCGGGATAATCGATGCGTAACGTCCAAAAGAGGGAATCCGGTGGCGATATGACGGGGGCAACGGATGGATCAATGTCGCATGCGCTCAAGACGAGTGACGCGCACAACCCAGCACAGAGAATAAAAGTCTTATGCCTCACGATGGATACATCCTTGATAAAGTGGGTTCCGTGCTTCAGCATCGGGAATGGCTAAGTTGGTGTAGATCCCATACGCCGTAAACCCCTTGCTTCCCCAGAGTCCACTGGGATATACGGTTTGCTCGTGACGTCCATATTCACGGACCAACCGCCGAAGGTCCCCCTGCCGATGACCCGTTAAGAACAGCCAATAGGCTCGTTCTCGAAAGAGAATATCGATACGCCGAATAAACCGTTCTTCCACCGAAAGTGCTTGCGTTGAATCGATCAGTGGCGCGAGATTTTCGACATTGCCAATCCCGGGCGGAGCGGGATCTGGACAGGTCTCTGATGGTATACACGTCGTTCGCAAGGCATTCAGCCCGATAATCCAACCATCATCATCCTGGTGTATCTGTGATTCGATGGCAATCAAACGCGCTTCCACTCCACTCGCGAGCGTTAATGGGGCTGCCTTGTCCAACAAGACCGGGAGAGTAGCCCGAGGATCGTGATCCGAAATAAATCGGATCCCGTTCCCGTCGCCGTCCGCAACGAACAGATAGTCCGGACGCGGAGTTTCTTTCGCGAACGAAGCCGAGTACCGAATCTGATACTGATAATTATCGGGAACCTGTCGGACCACTTCGGCCGCCTCCGCATACCTCCCTGTCGCAATAAGTGCTCGTCCCCGACCGACATTGATGAAATGAATGAGCATCGTGCTGTCACGGATGTATACTTCCGCCGAATCAAACAATTTCATCGCTTCTTCATACACCTCGGCGGTCGTATAGCCACGAGTCATGATAAAGTCCCCCCGATAACTGACTTGCGACAGCGGAATACCAGAACAGAAGAGGTCGGCGAGAAAGATGTCCGCGTATGCTTCAATCGCATACAGATGCGCATAGAGATCACGCCACTCACCTGGAACATATTCTTTAACCAATCCGCGAGCTTCTTGTGCGTTCCCGCGAACCCTATGAAGATCTCTAAACGGATCTAAACCGGAAGTTGACAACGCTACTCCGGTACGGCTATCGATCCGTCCATCATCGCTTCCATTCGGGAAGTCGGAAGCCATGTTCTGCGCTCGTAACTCATCCGACAAAAGCCCCGAGACATACACCAAGCCACTGTGAGACGTGCCCTCAACGATAGAAATCGCTCTTGCAAATACGATCTGTGTCCCTCGATAGGCGGCCAGTGCCCCCTGCGGAGTCCGCGCCATCACGGGATCTCGTGTCTCTGAAGAGACTTCTACACCGTCAACCAGATTACTGAGCGAACAAGCGCTCAACGTCATCGACACAGCTGAGAGGAGAAGCGCTAAAGTCAACCGCTTCATTAGTTAATCCCGATAGACAGTTGCCAGACTCGTGGGGTTGGAACAACGCCGTTGTCTTGGTTTATTTCACTCATAGAACTGTTCACGTTGGGATCGAGTCCACGGTAGTTCGTCCACAAGCCCAGATTCCGGCCATATACGGCCACACGCATCGTACGATTCCGCAAGAGTCGGCTGGTCATAGACTTCGGAAGGTAGTATCCAATAGATACGGTTTGAAATCGTAAAACGGATACCGTTTGAATCTTGTTGAGATCACTATACAAAGTGATGGCCTGCACGGCGAGCGGAGACTTGGGATCATATTTCGCACTGATCCTTGAATTACTCTCGGAACGCCTTTGTGTTAGTCCGTTTTCATATTGTAGCTCACCGGTAATGCTCAAATTTCCGATCATCGTGATGGTATGCGACGAGCTAATCGTGTAGCGCGGATCTGGCGCTCCCAGATACACAGCACTGTCACTCAGTACATACTCCGTTGCTGACACTAAACCGTCGCTATTGAGGTCGACCACGCCAACGATGGGGCGCGCCCAATACCCATACAATGGGTATCCTATCGCAAATCCGGTATTCGTCGCATAACTCATATTCACGTTTCCTTCCAGTAATGATCCAAGCTTCGTCAAGCGATTGCGATTGAGCGTAAAATTCACGGAGTGAGTGAGTCTCACATTCTGAGTTTCAATCGGCACGATCTCGGCGCTCGCGTTCACCCCCATATTGACAACGTTCCCAATATTGATCTGCTGTGAACGGCCGCCAGCGATTGAGAGCGGCAATTCCATCGTAGTCAACAAATCGGTGGTGCCTTTGCGATAGACTGTCAGCTTCGTACTGATCCGATTGTTGAAGGCATCGAGATCAATACCGCCTTCATACTCAGCCGTCCGTTCCGGTCGCAACCGCGTGTTGCCGATATTACTAATCGTCATATAAGAAGACGCCTGCCCATCGAGTGTCACTTGTCCTTCCAGATAATTCCTGTCTTTGTTTGACACGCCCGGCTGCTTACCGGCCTGTCCGTACGCAACCCGTAGGCGCAACATCGAGATCGCTGATGCTCCTGGAAGCGCTTGGAACCAGCTATCGTCTGACAACACGTATGAAAGACCGAGATTGGGAAACTTCGGCATAATGCTCGAACCCAAAGCACTCCCGGCATCTCTTCGAAGTGCTAAGGGGAAAAACCAACGATCTGCGATTCCAATGTTCGTTGCGAGAAAGACTCCGGCCGTGATCCGATCACTGTGCCCTTGATTCTGCTCAATCAGCGCGGCGTTATTGCCGGACGTTGCCCCCGCAGGAATGCCCGATGCCTCAACCTTGAGATACCGAGAGCCGGAGCGATTGTAGTCGATACCAACGGTTGATCTGAAGGAGACGAAATTCCTGAAATGAATCGGCGATGTCGCTCGCCCGGTAAGCGTCATTACCGTCCCGGATTGTGTTCCGGTATTGTACATCCCATCGTTTTTGCACCCTGCCGTTATGGCAAAGCACTCCCCCGCACCAAGCTTCGCGAGATCTGTGCGACTCGTTGCATCGATACCACCGGTCAATGACGTTTCGAGACGTGGACCGAAGATGGATTTCACTTCCAGGGAGTTTGTGGCCTTGAGTGTCTGCGAGCTGATTTTCGTGCGATAGTCCGCAAGCCCGGCAAGTAGCCCACTGCTCACACTGTCGACTGGAGGTGGTGCCGTCCGTGCAAAGGACAGCGCGTTCCTGAGTGGACTGGCCAGAGTCGAACTGTGCATTAGTTGCGACGAAAACGTCACCCTTGAGAATCGTCCAACGTCCATCCCGACGCTCAACGCCCCTCCCTTCTTCATATCGGATTCCGGCCTCCGAAGCCAACTCGGCACGACCTGCCCCGCTTGTACCAACAGAGCGCGGTCGAAGTCTGGCAATTTGACGACGCCAATTGTACTAGCGATCGATCCATTCAATGAGTACGTCATCCCACCGTTGCTGCCACTCACTCCACCACGATAGGTTTGTGTCGTACCACGCCCAAGCACGGTACGACGCGGGTCGTTAAGAATCTGGTACGTCGTAAGATTATCGGCTTTACAAAGTCCTTGCACCTGCATTTCTAATGTGCAGGCAATAGCGGCAAGAGGATTACTAGCAGAATGTCCCCACATCTGATAGTTGCTTGGCCATTTCCCGGGAATTGTTGTAGTCCCGAACTCCGCGGATATATTCACGCGCGGCGGCCCCACTCGCCCCCGTTTCGTCTTGACGATAATGACCCCATTTGCCGCATCGGATCCGTACAAGGCGACCGCAGATGGCCCTTTTAATACCTCAACTGTTTCGATGCTATTCACATCGATCATGTCCAGGGGGGAAGACGTTAAATAGTTGCTGTTGTCGACATTACCGCCAGAAACATCCAATGCCAAATTTACACTCCCCTCGATCTGCTGCGACGCCACCCGAACCCCATCCACAATGATGATCGGATCATTCGCTTCACTCACACTCGTCAACCCACGAATTCGAATTCGCGTCGGCGCTCCCGGATTTCCGGACGTCGGCGCCGCATACAACCCAGGAACCCGTGTCGCCAGCAGATCACTCATGTTCGAAACCGGCATTGTCCGTACAATCGAATCCACTCGCACGGTCGTGATATCATTCCCAACCTCAATCCTTCGCTGTTCCCCGGTGGCAGTTGTTACAACGCCAGACAGTTGCGTCGCATTTGGTTTCAAGATCACATGCAACGTCGCGACTTCCCCACTCTTTACCGTGATCGATCTTGATGTAGAGCTATAGCCCATCAACATAAATTTGACAATCACCTCTCCTACCGGGGCGTCCTTAAACGCGAATTCTCCCTTCGGATTGGTTACCACTCGTCGGTTAGTTCCGGCAATCCCAACCGTAACCCCGGAAAGACCTACCCCGGTCGCTGAATCTTTCACTGTCCCGATAATTACATAGGACTGCACTCGCGCTGTGCTAACGCTATCACGCTGAATCAAAATGATTCGACTCGACCGATCAATCGTCGCCTTTACCTTCGAGTGCTCAAGCGCCCTTCGTAATGCCACCTCCAACGAGACATCACTCAGCGACAACGATACCCGCTTTTCAAGTATATCCTTTAGCGCCTGATCCTTACCATCATACGACAACGTGAAATTTGCCGCCTTCGCGATTGTATGCAACGCATCGCGCCGACTTACACTTTCCCGATTTATCGAAACGTTCTGCCATTCAGGATCCGGATTGGGAATCAACCGCGACTCACCAAGCGAATCTGTAAGCGGACTCTGTGCGAACGCGCTTTCTGACGAGAGAAATCCATGCGTGAAGCATAGGCAGCAAAGTACCCTTATAACTACTCCCCCGTTCATAACGTTTCCTGGGTTAAGAGTTCCGTCTTTGAATACACCGTTATCACTCGTCCTTCGCGTTCGATCCGTGCGTTTAACAGCACTGACATCGCCTTTATCAACGCTTCCAGAGATCCACCGGTGAACGTTCCTGCTAGTACTTGTTTACCAATATTTTTGTCGCCGAGTCTGATATCGATATCATACCAACGATTGAGTTGATCGATGATACTGGAGAGCGAGGAATCGGCGAGAATCAGTCGACCGGCTGTGAATGCGAATTCGCGTTCAATCTCAGTATTCTTTGCTTGCAATATCTCTCCAGATGACGCAAAGCTTGCGACGTCGTTCTGGCCGAGTACGGTGGTTGCGGTTGTTGAGCCGCACATGGATTGATCGGAAGAGTTACGGCATAAGGCGACAGATACCTTGCCGGTTTCCACTGCAATTCGGACGTCGCGAGTGTAGGCGTCGATCGCGAATCGAGTTCCAAGTACTGTGGTTCTGGTTGCCACGGCTTGAACGACAAGTGGTTGGCTTTGATTGTGCCGGACTGAGAACGCGGCTTGTCCGGAAAGGTTTAGTATGCGGTGTTGTTGGGTGCCATACGCATTGGCCGCTGCGATCGTGAGTGTGCTTGCTACATTCAGCTCTACAACTGTTCCGTCAACAAGTTGAATTGTCGCTTGTTGTGCGGGGGCTGTGATGTACTGGATCGATGTGGATTCCAGGGAGCCGGTCGATCGAATGTTCTGTACATTCGGTAATTGAGCGATCAGGAGAGCGGCGCATGCACCGAGCCCAATGAGCGACGCAAATTTTGTCCGGGTGCCGATTGATATATTCGACCACGGATATTTTTGACCAGAATTGGTTGTTTGCGGATCTGCGGGTTCGTTTTGATGAGCTGCGGTGGAGTTCGCGGCGCCCGGATGTATGCTTGACTCCACGTGCACTATGGCTGCGGCTTCGACGCCGTCTTGTACGGACACATGCGATCGCTGGCGATTCTGGACTAGGCTCAGGGTTTGTCGTAAGTCTTCGAGCGTTTGGGCACGACGACTGTCCTCAGCGACCCATTGATGGACTGCATCGACCACCTGGGGCTGTGTATCTCCCTTGAGATATTGATATAAAACGCCGGAATCGAGTTCGTCGTGCTTTGACATGCAATAAAGGCGCGCTCGAGCTCAAAATCTGGACGAATATTTTTATGACAATTTTTTGGCTGGATTTAGAGCCACGGTTTCAGTCTTTTTGCGAGTTGAGAGGTGGCGCGATATATCATGCTATGCACCGTTGCCGGGGTGACGCCCAGGAGATCGGCGATTTCCGGGGCGGCTAGGCTGTGATCGGTGTGAAGAAGTAGGGCTTCGCGCAGCCTAGGGGATAGGTCTTGAATTGCGTTGTTGATGGCGGTGGATAGCTCGGCCTGTGCGATCTGGTCAGGCCCGGTGTTGGTGCTGTATCTGGCTTGTGTGGTGTGATTGTGGGTTTCGCGTGCGATGCGTTGTTGGGAGCGTTCGTGGCGGAGTGTTGTTAATGCGGTGTTTCGTGCGGCACGCATGAGATATGCGGCGACGTTACCGTGGATGTCGAGTTTTTCGCGTGAATCCCAAAGCCAGATGAAGACGTCTTGTACGATGTCTTGTGGCATGGCGTCGGCTTGCACTATAGTATAGACGTAGTCGGCAAGGGGGTCTGCGTAGGTGCGTATAAGGGTGCGATACGCATCTAGGTCTCCGTGCCGGAGACGTTCAATCAGTGCGGCATCTTCAGATGCTCTCGCTGAAATGGGTTGCGCCACGCGTGGAATTGTAACACTGGGGCGTGGGTGGTGGGAAGGTGGAGGGTGGGAAACGCGATTTTATGCGTTCCCTCAAAGTATAGAAGTTTCCGACAACTTTTTTTGTTTTTTTACTGATGTCACTTCAATTAACACCCTGATTGCGCCTGTATTGTAATCTCACATCTCGGCACTCCCATAAGATCCAGAAGCGTATTGAATTTCTCTTCGTGTGCTTTGAGAAATACAAGATTCTTCCCCATAACAACCGTCGCCGGTATCACCCCGACAGCCCGCTCAGCCACTTTGGTCGCACGCGCACCGATAATAGCGCGCCGATAATCTTCCTCCTGATGCAATTTCATCCCCGTCTCTTTCAGCGCCGCAGCAACCCACGGAAACCGAGATGCAATCGCGGTGAGGTCCACCATATCATAAACAAACACACGCTCTTCGCCAATCAACACCGTAAGTTCTTTCGGATAGGCTGTAAGTACAATCTTGCGCGTTGAATCTTGCCCCGTTTTGACGAGGGTCCAAAAGGTGATCATCTTATCCAGGATCGTATCCGTTAAAACAACATCGGTCGCAACAGTAGACCCAACCAATTTCTCTGAGCGCCGTGTGGCCCAACTATCCCGCAGCCACTGCCACATATGGTCGTGGTCGTTCACGCGTTCAGCATGCAAACGGAGATTGAGGACCGTCTTCACCGCATGGCCACGCGTGCGTTCCTGCCGCGCCACAGTGAGAAAATCGTCGACTACACGAGACGGCTCGCCAATACCAGCAGAGAGGAACACTTCGGTCTTCGGATTACGCGGACCCGATTCACGATACGGCGTGATGCCACTCGCAGACATGGGAGCGAGTCGGCTGAAGATATCCAGGTTATTGCGACCAAACTGAAGTGCCATCGCTCCGCCCTCCGAGACTCCACCAAGTACGATCTTCTCCGGATCGATCGCAAACTTGCTCAGCACTTGTTTTAGGGCCGCATCAAATACCGCAGGGCTGGGATGATCCAGCACGAGGAGAATCATCCAGTATTTATCGGCGAGCGGACGCAAAACATCCACCTCACGCCGAACGCCGACACCACTGTCCGTCAAGACTATAACCAGCGGCGCTCGTTGTATGCCGAGGAGCGGCTGGGGAACATAGACCAACGCACCGGGAATGGAGTCCAGGGATTGCACACCAGCCTGTGTGTTCTTCGTGGCAGTCGCCATATCGTGTGGACGAACCGTCAAGCGCTGGGATCCTCCTTGAGCAACGAGCGGTGTATGCGGTGTGGCGCTCCCCCCGATCGAGATGAGAATTACTGCGATATACAGAACTTTGAGGCATGCACATACGCTCTCTTTCTGCAACACCCTTTGTGAATTCTTCAATGCGTGGCCTCTGATGACGTATCGTGTATTACTCATATCCATCCGTTTCATTTTATGTAGCCCCAAATGTGATAGCGCGAGCCTCATTTGCAACAATGCCTTGCTTTGCGCTTAGAATATATTTGCGCGCTTTGCATGCGGGACAACCATTTCGTCTGTCTCTTTACATCCAAACGCACTCGCAAACGCCGGGACGTGCATGAGTACTCCGTTGACTCGTGTGCGCATGCGAGAATGGTAGGAGTCGGTACCTAATCCATTCACACCTCGCCATTTTCGCGCGTAATACAGGAAAAACCGCTGTTCTGGCGTAAAACCACCGATTCGGTCTGCAGCGTTTTTGCGCTCGTACTTTTGCCACGCGGCATATGCGCTAAGAACACCTCCAATGTCGCTAAGATCTTCGTTGATGGTGTTCCAACCACTCTTATCAAACTTCGCGTAGTGTTCAACAAGTATCGTGACACGACGCCTTCCTTCCGTGTTATTCATCCATTTAAAATATGGCGTGAGCAAATGCCACATTTCGTGCGCTAAGGTAGAGCCAAGTGTTGCATAATTAACTGCGGCCTCCGCATTGATATCAAAAAACGGAGGTTGAAAGAAGAGTGGTGTGACTTCAATGATTGGCGTGCCACGACGGGCTTGCACGATGGGGGCATACGGCACGAGCGACGATTCCAACGTGCCTTTCCGTATTGCCAGTGAATCTCGGCGACGCATATATTCGTTTTTTTCCCAAGCAGCAATGGCCAAGAGATTACCTGCATACTGATTGGGATTCAAAACGAGTCGTGAATAGTCGACGGTGTCGGATGCAAACTGAATGCGCATCGTCATGGTATCGAGAATAGTTGCGAAACGCTGCTGCAGAGTGTCTCCGATCCACCCGATAGATTGGGCGTGCTCACGCATCGCAGTTCGAATATTGCTAACCAATGTACGACCCTGCAATACAACATTGGATTGCATTACATCATGCACGTACGCATAATGCAGAGCGGATCCCATCGCGTTTTGTGTCGATAATATGCATTCGTCCTCGCGCGTTACAACCTTCCGTCCGCTCGGGGTGATTCCACTCGAAGGTGGGATAGAATCGGCAACAAGGCAACTGGCGTAGAATACGCCGAGTGCAAGCAGGGTGGGGTCGTTTGCGGTTACGGCCTTCGCAGATTCGAGAATACGAACGAGATGACCGTCGACACGCGACATCGCATCCTCGAGAAGGGTGAATTTGTTTGAGTCCGGCGCAATACGCCATGCACCATTAGCATATTGATCAAAGTCATCGCAAGGTGAAACAGTCGTATCGATCGCAGTACGAAGTGTGGTGGTTGCACCTGAACCAGATACGCTGTTCACGACAGGCGATTGTGCACTTGCAGCGGCTGGACCGATCGTACCGGCCATCAAGATGCCGCACGCAAGCACAACAAACACCTTTACCATATGTCAGCGCGTTCAGCAGCAGGCTTGGCCATAGGATCACCTTCTTTACACCCGAATGCCTTTGCAAACGCTGGAATGTTCATGACCACGCCGTTAATACGCGCCGACGGAACAGCATGGGGGTCCATCGCAAGCCGACTGTAGTACGCAATCGACCCTTTCGCGCGCCAGAGCCGCGCATAGTAAACAAAGAAACGTTGCTCCCGCGTAAAGCCGTTGATGAGCGGCTTCTCAGTGGGCTTTACATGTTTTTCCCATGCCTGATACGAGGCCAACATTCCACCAAGATCCGCGACGTTTTCACTCAACGTAATCTCGCCGTTAACGGGGACGTCTTCCTCCGGTTTCATCGCCGAATACTGCTCCACTAGGCGTTTCGTCCGTGTTTTATAGACCTCTTGATTGAGCGATGACAGATACGATGTTACGCCGTGATACATCTCGTGTCCGATAATCATTCCGACCGCTGCATAACCCAACGTGCGTTCATCATCTGGATCAAAGAACGGCCACTGGAACATAAAGGATGGCACTTCAATACTATTTCCCACGCTACGAAACGACGCGTTCGCATTGTATTGGGTTTTCGCCCACATGGGAGTCATATCTTCGCCAATGTCCTGCACATCGAGCGCGATCACGAACTCCTTGATCAGTCGTGTGTTCTGCACAAAGTTCAGAGTGTCGAGCACAAGGGTCTTGTGATCCACAGGCACACTCGGCTTCGCTACCTTAAACAGCATTTTCTCGAGCGAAGCGGTCGTAACTTGCTTTTCGGCGTCGCTAATCCACGACAACGCACGAACACGTTCCCCAACAGCCACACGGATTGCATTCATCAGCGACATGGCTTCGGTATCCGTTTTTTCGGTCATGACGTGCCTCACGTACAGCTGCCCCATCGCCGCTTGCAAGTATTTCATGACCATTGTGCGGCAGAGCGACGTCCGCACGGTGTCGCCTTTCATGCCGGTTTTCCGCCCACCTACCGTTGAACGGTCGAGCGAATCGGCAATCATGCAACTCGTGTAGTAGTAGCCCACTGCGCGAAGATCCGCGTCTTGCGTGGTAGGCGCCAGAATTCGTGCGGAATCCAGGATGCGTTGAATAATGATGGGTGTACGACGCGATGTGACTGTAAAGATATTGATGGGATCTTTGTCTTTCTCGAGCTTAATGCTATCACGCCAACCCCCATTGACGAACTGATTGAAGTCGGTGCATGGTGAGACGGTTGTATCCAACCCATGCCGAAGTGACGGGGCGAGAAAGTCGGGATAGGCGTCTCGAGCATGCTGCGCCGTGTCAGCTTGCCTCCGCTGCGCGGTATCCGATTGACCGTGCAGCGGTGGCGCGCCAACCAATGCAACGAGCGCGATAGCGACGACCGCTATTGTCGCCGTCACCATAGTTCTCACGACATGACGTATGCCGAGATGTTGAAATGCTAGGTTATACATTCGCCATTCACTTCTGTGTCCGCTTCATGAGAATCTCGATGTTGGCTTCCAACTCTATTTCACCTTGGATATTATCCACAATGACGCCATCTGCATCCACGAGCAGGCCGCTCCCTTCCCTGCCTCCGGTAGACCATCCTCCGACTCTGACTAGATTATGTTCACCTCCCGCTATCACGGAGCTATACACCTTTTCGTATGTATCATCGTGAGGATACGGATCAAAGACGCGCCGCCGATCTGGGTCGGCTAACCGCCAGGTGGGCGAGGTTGTGACGGCCATCACGAGCGGTACTTTGCGGAAGTCGACGACCCGTCGATAGTTGAGGGTGGCTTCTTCGGCGGGTGTTGTCGGAGCAAGGCCTCCAAAATGCCCCGCAGTTCCCGTCAATGCGATGATATCAAGATTCGGGAATTTCACGGCCAGTCGCTTCAACATAGCGAACGCCCCAAGCTCACCTCCACCGATTCCAGCCATCATCGACACTGACGTGACCAATGTAATCTTCCCCGGTCGTGGATAGCTAACTGCCTTGGCACTTTCCGGAAACCAGAAGTCCCCGACAATGGGAACTGCCTTCTCCCCCAAGTACGTATTGCCGCCACCAAAACCCCGGAAGGCTTTGGTCAGAATGTCGCGTGCTAAGCTTACATAGGCCGCTGTACTCTTCGCCAAACTATCCTGCAACTCAGGACGTCTCATATACCGAGTAAAGCCCGTATACGCAAACCCTAACCCCGGACCGTACCGACCGTGCTCAGCATCAGTCATGTTATCCACAATGCTTAGAAAGCCACCGCAATATTTCGTCACCAGCGCGCTATTGCGAGCCCAGTTGGAGAGCGTACACAGCTTGCCGAGCACATCCAGCTTATCCTTCGTGTTCCACTGCTCATCATATGGCTTCATGTCGGGGAACAACGAGTCAGCCAGGAGCAAGCGCTTGGGTGTTGCATTACGTAATAGCCTGATCGTTGAGGTAATCACGGCAATTTTTCCCGTATCGGTCGTGGCGGCATCCAATCGCTTGCGATAGAGTGGCACTACATCGGCATCTCGGTTGGCCATTAGCAAGACCTGCTGCGCCAACAGCGTGTTCTCGATGGTAACGGAGGACAATGGGATGGATTCGATGCATCGATTGGCCGTGGTGACAACGATCTTGTCTAATATTGCGAATGGCCCCTCAGGCGGAAGCGTATCGCGCATTGCGCCGACTCCTTTCACACTGTCCTGCACACGATTGGTCACCCCGAGACATTGATCCCACAACGTATAGGTTGCCACATCCGTCTGCCGACTCGGCCATTCAAACCGGGTTTGTGCATTACCAATGCTCGCAGCAATGACACTCAGTAGAACACCAACTTTCCAGGAAACAAAACGAAGCATGATTCTATACCGCATCAATTGTGGAAGTAAACGAAAAGTCATTCACTTTGAGTGCCGGAACGATTGCGGGCGTCAAGCGGGCGCGATACGGATCGGGGACGGGACGAAAGACCCGAACCGCTGGTCCGATTTGCACCACTTGATTCAGCATAAATAGTGGTGATTCCGTAAACCGAAAGTTCTTGACCGCCTTGGTAATCTTGCCATTCTCCACGAGCCAGAGTCCGTCCCGCGTAACCCCAGTACACAGCAAACTGACATCATCCAGGATATTGAGCCCCCAGAATCGTGTGACAATTAACCCTCTCTTGGTGGTCGCAATCATTTCATCCATGGAGGTATTTTCCCCATTCACCATATATGACTCGCGAAACAGCTGTCCATTGTTTTCAACGAGATAGCGGAGCGCATAGTTACGATCATAGGATAACGTGTTGAGAACACCGTTCTTAATCCACTCGATCGGCGCAAGACCGGGTTCTGGAATCACGCCGAGTTCCGGATGCTCAGGATTATGTGTAAACGAAATACGCTCATCCACGACTTTGAGGCCAAGCTTGGATTTACTAATATTGAGCGCTCTGTCACTCTCTAAAAACCAGGTTCGGCTGGGCCCCTCATTCATCTGTCGGGATTGCATTGAATACGCGACCACATCACACATCACGGAGGCCGCTTGCGGTTCGAGAATGGTAGTATACCGACCGGGCTCGATCCCCACCGGATTCAGTGAGGCCTGGCACTTGTCCACGGCACGTTGCACCAAAGCCATCCCATCGATGGACGACCAATCATAGCTGGATAATCCAGCCCAGCCGGAACCAACACCTTTAGGGTGACGCACCGTCGCGGAACATTGTGCTTGTGTATGCGCCTGATAGCGCATGTCATCCGGTCGTTGACTACGACTGTCAAACGAGGCGGTTTCACCTATCCGCATTTCAAGATATCCTGCCGACAGGAACCCGTGGTCTTCCGATACCGTGGTCAGTTGCTTCGCGATATTGGCGCGCTGTTCGTTCGTCACAGTAGCGGTGGCATCGCTCCAGATCTTCACCGTCGGTGATGGCAGTATCGGAACGTCGAGCGGGAACTGTTCAACCTTGTGCGTTGGAAATGTTTTCGCCTCGCGCTCTGCTGCCCGAACGGCCGCTTCCAACGACACATCGTCTAACTGATTGGTTTTGACTTCCCCGCGACGGCCGGCCGACGTCCGTCCTACTGTGACCACCACATCGCGGCGATCGCAGGAAAGGGATACGCGATTGCGTGCCCACTGTAATTCTGTATTCCACCACCCGTCAATTGCCACGTCGGTGTTGGAGGATGGATCCTTCACAAAGCTCATTACTCGCTGCACAATCCGGTTCATTTCCCCCCGGGACAGCAATCTCGAATTATCGCTCACGCTTTCCTCGTAAAATCAATGATAGTGCCATTTTCGAACAGCGCTGGCGCGGCCGAGACGGTATGATACGCTTCTTGCGCTGGCTGTCCTTTTCTGTTGGCGAGTCCATACCCACACACGGTTTGTTTGCCACCAACTGACAAGAGTGACTTCCATAACTCCGGTGCTCTAAATAGCGCACCGGCATTCAGCAAAATGGCCGAACGTTTTCCATTTGTAATCTCATAGCAGCCATCCGTTGGTCCTTTCCCAAAGCCATTGAGCTGTTGAAAGTCCATCTGGGACCGCATGCCCCTGAACATGACACCGCGTTTGACATCACGATATAAATCGGAGAGTGTGGTGGCGTTGTCCGCGGGCGCCATGACTAAGTTGGGCGACCGCGTGATCGGTGCATCAACACCGGTCGCGGCATAGGCACCGCCGGTAGACTTACCTGCTCCGCCTGCTGCAGTCGGCTGCATCCATTGGGCGGATTCGCGCGTCGTTTGAAAGCGTTGTAACACGCCATCGCGGACCAATTCAAACGACTCTGGGGCTACTCCATCGTCGTCCCATTGCACCGTGGCGAGGCCTCCAGGCTCATTGCGATTTCCGGTCACCGAGAGTAGTGGGGTTCCGATCTTTTGGGTTCCAACCATCTCATCCGGCTCGTTCAGATAGCTCGTCCCCGTTGCATTGGCTTCGTACCCCAACGCCCGATCGAGTTCAGTCGCAAGGCCAACCGTCGAAGCTAACACGCCAGCAACCGATTCCGCGTCCAGGATCATGGGATATCGACCAACATCGACGAGCTTTATCTCGAGTTTGGCGTCTTCCTTCATCTCTTCAACCATGGCGTCGCAGTAGGTTCGTAACCCAACGGGCTCAAACAATTCCCACCCACTTCCTCTGGAATAGGGACCGAACTCTCTGCTATACTGTTGCTGATATTTAATACCCCCACCCATCACGCTGCGAAACACCCGCTGTGTGAAGTAACTCCCGTCTGTAGAGCCAAAAGCCTTATCCTGACGAACAACATGAATGACCAGGTTCCCACACTCGAAATTTTTATTTGCCCCGTATGCAGCAAGACCACCGAGTAGGTCACAGCCGTCAAGCGGATGCACATCAAATGGGTCAACGTTCACCGGCATCGTCCAAGAGCCAGCTGCCACAACGGGAGCTTTGGCCAACTCAACGACCCGTGGCTTCCCAATCGTATTGGCTTTGGCTTGTAGCACCGCCTCTCGCGCGAGTCGTGTCATTTCGGCTTTGCTTACCACCGGACTCGAGGAAAATCCCCAATAGCCATTCACTAAACAGCGAATACCGCAGTGAATCCCCTCCTGATCTTTGACGAGGCTGCTAAAAATCTTCCGGTCGCGCGTAAATGTGATACGAATATCCGCATATGAAACACCAGTGGATTTCACGACATCCAGGGCGTGCTGGATAAGCGCCTTCCATTCCGTGTTAGTGTCACCAGCCGCATCTTTCAACGAGGATGCGGTTAATTGCTGTGGAGTGAGCTTCGCGAACGCCGCCCCCGTTGCAACGAGGGCGCCATTTTTTACAAAAGTTCGGCGGGTTGAATGCATAGTGAGTTTGGTAAGAGAAATGCAAGACGTAGGACTACTCGAGCTGTTGATGTTACGTATTGATACTGTGTGTTTTTTATCAATCGATTGGGACGCATGATCATCGCGTCCCAATCGTGACTTTCCCGCGAGCCCCCAAGGGTTCAACCGTGTACCAATGTTCCCCGGATTGGGTAAATTTGCGGATGGCCGCATTAGCGCCAATGGTATAGGGAATCTGGAGGATGTTTCCCGCCTGATTGTACAAGGGGCTTGGACTTGCCGGGAGGTACGCTTCCGCAAGCTCCGGATGATCGAAGATGATATCAACAGTCATCCCACCCGCTGGATATCCAATCGCGTTCTTTGGAGCGGCGCCCGAATTGTTATACCACTGGAATGATGACCCCGGGCCCGAGGGAGGGTCCGTGACCCGTGGGACATAAATGAGGTCACGACTATTCGAGACCTGAGCTTCAAGGGTCAGCACTCTCGCAAAAATACGGAGTGGCAAGCCGGTATAGAGGAACAAGGAATCGCGCTGTGTCACGCCATATACAGTAGTAGTAGCATAGACATAGATCGAATCATTGGGCACGATGCCAGACAATACGCTGTTCGACCCCTTAAAGTCGGCAAGCCAACGGTTGTTCACGCGGTAACTCACCGGAGCCCCGGTAAGTGCTTGCCCGTTCGCGAGTTTAACTCGTGCTGACAACGTCAACGTCCCACCGGCAGCCACCGTATTTTTCCCCACTGGGGCTGAGACCACCAGGGAATCCAACGTCGACGGTGCTGTGGGGGTTACACCGACCCAAATGGTATCACGATGCGTAGCATCCCCAATCGACATCGTGGCATATACGTTTACTCTACTCGCAACCTTCGCTGCCGTAATCACCCCTGCCTGCGAGACGCGCACAGCTGACGTGTCTGCCGATTCCCACACCATCTGCGGAGCATCGCGTAGCGTGTCGGTGGCGATCTCACCACCCTGAACATTATAAGGTTTTGCCGTCAGTTGCAACGAGTTATAGGGTTGCGTCATACTCAGCAATACCGCACGGTGATCCGCCTTGAGCTCCCAATAAAACTCGTCCGTCTGCGTCGTCGGATGGACCACGTCATAGTCGTAGCAGCCCAGCATTGGCGTGATCAAGCCTAAGGCCACAAAAAGCCATCGGAGTCGACTATGCATCATTGTTCAGACACCCTTTGTAGTTTGGATTGTATCGTTGTTCATCCAGGGGGACAGGCAAAGCCACCATGTACCCGTATGCGATATTGCCAACCTCGGGAAATCCGATGGGATAGAGTTCGTCCACACTCCCGCCATATACGCGAATCCGTCGCCGCAAGTCGCCTTGTCGAAATCCTCGTAAAAACAACCAATATGCGCGTTCATCGAACAGCATGGTGAGCCGCGCCGCCGATGTCCCGGGATCTTCGAGGAGTCCGAGACCAGCCACTCCTCCAGTCCCCGCGAGAGCGGGTGTCGGACATACGCCTTGTGACGTACAACTGGTTCGCAGTTGATTCAGGATCGTAAGCCAAGACGGATCGTCTCGCTTCAGCGCGGCTTCAGCTTCCGCAAGGCGAGCTTCAACCCCACTCGCCATGACTAGCGGCGCCCAGGGATCCTTCAGCACAGGGAGACTCACACGTGGATCATTGCTCGAGGCATAGGGCAATCCATTACTCCCTTTGCGATCACTAATCCGTTCAACCCCATCGTGCGTACCAATTATTGGTGTGTTCGCAACGGTGAATTTACCATAGTAATCGGAAATAAGCCCATTGCTATTTACGGTCGCAACTTTGGAATAAGAAATCCGATAAAAAACCGACGTCTCCACATGACTCGCTCGCTCAGATGCCTCTTGGATCCGTCCCATGCCGAGCAACACCCGAATGCGAAGGATGTCGACGAAGCTCGATATCCTCGCGCTTTCATGCGATAGGGTAGATGCCGTGTCAAGTTTTGCCAAGGCGAACGTGTACACTTCGTCCGTAGAGTAGCCACGCGTCATTCGGATATCGCCATTGTATTCCAGCGCACTTAACGGCACCCCCGAACAATAGAGCTCGGCCGTCATGATCAATGCCGACGCTTCGATGGCCATCGCATGCGCCAGAATCGTATCCGAAAGCAACGCCCCATACACGCGAAATCCGGCTTGAGTTTCCTCCGCAAGAATCCGGAGATTATTCAAGCGATTGAAGAAATTATTCGTACTGCTAACGGGGTCGGGGTTAAAATTTCGAATGGAAACGTCTAACTGGGGGTAACTCGCAGTTGCCAGTGTGGAAGCCCGATAGTCCAATTCATCACTGACATGCCCAACCAATCGCACAAATGACTGCTTATTGTCCTCATCCACTCCTGCAGAATTAGTCTCACTCCCAGCCATAACATTGGCCAGCTCCAACACGCTACCATTATATAACGCAAGCACCCCTTGTTGATTCTTGATCACCTCTGGATCAAGTACATCCGTCGTCGCACCGGAATTATCCACGATCCCAAATGGGGAACATCCAATCATCAAGGCTATACAGACGCCGATGACGGCAGCATGTCCTGCACGCTGAGTATTTCGCATTATTGGACCCTCACAGCAATACCGTAGGTACGCGGGGTCGGAAGGACACTTTGAGTCGCCTCTCGGCCGATTCCACCGACTCCGGGATCCTTGCCAGAGAAGGTCGACCACAAGCCAAGATTGGTCCCCGATACCGCCACTTGCAGAGATCTCATCCCAAGAATGTGAGATCGTTGCGATAACGGCACGTTATAGGTCAGCTGCATACTCTGGAATCGCAACGTCGAAACCTGATGCGTATATGCGGAAAAATCATATCTGGACTTCACTTGATCTTCCAACGAAACCGTGGGGTCATTCATATCCTGAGCATATTTGAATGACGCAGCACTTGCAGAACGACTCATGGCCGTACTCCCCCCTTCATACATCACGGTAGCTGTAATTGTGACCCGGGAAGCGACTGTTATTGTATTATTACTCGTGAGCGTAAACCGTGGCGTCGGGGTGCCAAGATATTGGAGCCTATCCCCATACATGACCTCATTGTACTGGATTTGCCCATCATCATCACCATCAATAAATCCGAGTACAGGTCGCGCCCAATATCCATCGATTGGATATCCTGCGCGGTACACGGCTGAAGAAAAATTATCTCGATTACCTTCTCCAATTCCCGTATTAAGCGGATTTTTCAAGCTTATCAACTTTCCTTTTCCCATCGAAAACCCATTCAAGGTGTTCCAGTCGAATAGTCCCATGCGTTGAAACCCCTCAATGGTGACTTCGAGATTGCTATTCTCTGCATCGCCAATATTATTGACCCGCCTCGTGATCATCCCGAGTGATGGAGGTAAATTCTCCTCCATGATCAAGTCAGTCGTATGTGATTGCGACAGCGTGACGGTCCCGGACAATCGACCCCGGGAACGCTCGACCACAACCGCATCAAACCCCAACTCCCATTCCCGCGAAATCTCCGGAGACAATTTGGTATTCCCCACTGAATTGAGATTCACGATGCTGGCGTTGACGTTCTCGATGGGAAAGCGCGAAAACGTATAGGTTCTATGCTTGTCCACTAACCCAGGCTGCCGTCCAGCTGCGCCAAAGGCCGTTCGGAGTCGCAACTCGGGTAACCGTCCAAGTACCGGGAGGTTCCGAAAATTGGGCTCATCGGATACGAGATACGATAATGCAACGCGAGGGAAGATGGGCTTGCTGCTGCTTCCGATAGCATTTCCGGCATCAGTCCGTACGGAAAACGGAAGCCAGAGTCGATTGGCAATCGCGACCGTGGTTTGCGCGAACATCCCAGCGGTCTGTCGAGCTGCTTGCACTTCCGGTCCGACCCAGGTCAACCCTGCTCCGCGAATGCCACGTCCACCTACAGGAAGTAAGCCAGCGGCAACCCCGGTCATGCCTGTCATGTTGCTATTGACATCAATCCCCACAACCGGGGTAACATTGAGTAACCGAAATCCTTTGGGCGTTCCGGAGACTCTAAAGTGCGCATCCGTCATGAGTTGCGATGATCGTACGCTCGTGTAATTTTTTTCTGTACTATCTTGCACTGAGCAACTCCCGAATGCGAGATTGAGCGAGCCGCGTAATGGACAGTAGTCGCCTGTCGCAAGAAGATAGGTTTCCCTGCCGTTCGAGGCATCGATCCCCGCAGTGGTTTCTACGGTGAGAGTCTTCCAAAAAGTTGCTCGATAATTTGCGGTGTTGACGAACCGGAAGCTGTTGCTATTTCGTCCCGCCATAAATCTCGGGACACCCACGAGGACACCACTCCCTCCTCCCACAGGGACGCCATCTTGATCGTAGAGGACTATGGGTGGTGTCAATTCTTTTGCTTTGCCAAGCATGTCAACGAGCGGCGTTGACCGTTTGTCTTCTCGAATGACTCGCGTGGTATACGTGAGATCTGACTGATCGTTGATAGCTAACCTGATAGCGGCAGTTCCACTGTACTGATCAAGCGCTTGTGGGCGACGCTGCCAACTCTTGAGACTGATGCCAGCGTCTTCCAATAAGCGCACATCGGCATCCGGCAACTTTAAGAGCCCGAGCGTTGGTCGATAGGTGCCAATGACCGAATAGGTAATCTGCCGAGTCCCGCCACGCACGCTCATCGAGACGTCCTTGCGTATGCCCTTCCCGAACACCGTGGTTTGCGGATCGTTCAGGATCTGATACACCGTCGTGCTGTCGTACCGACATGTGGGGAAAACGCCCCAATTCAGTTTCTGGGTCGCAGTGGCCTTTGCAACGTCATATCGAGGACAGTGAACAGTCCCTTTTCCATTCGTCAGGTCTTCTCCCCACGCGAAGTAGTTCAATGGCCACGTTCCAGGCATAGTTTCCTGAGATACCGTCGCGGCGACATCCCAACGTGCCGGCCCTTCCTGACCGCGTTTCGTGGTCACAACAATGACTCCATTCGCCGCATTACTCCCATACAACGCTACTGCAGATGGTCCCTTGAGTACTTCGATTTTACTAATCGAGTTCACATCCAACTGATCGAGAGGCGAGGTCGAAAACCCAGTGGTGTCGACGCCTGCCCGATCTCCAATCACCTGCACACCATCCACAATCACGATCGGTTCCATCGATGCCCGGAGGCTATTCGTCCCACGAATCCGAATCTCCGATTTCGCCCCTGGCTCCCCGGACGCTCTCCCCACGATAAGCCCGGGAACTCGCGTTGCCAACAAATCGGTCACGCTGGATATCGGGTTCTTCTCAATGACAGCAGCGACATCGATCGTCGTAATATCATTCCCAACCTCGACCTTTCGCTGCTCCCCGGTAGCGGTGGTAACCACCCCGGAAAGCTGTGTTGTCACAGGAATCAAAGCAAACACAAAATGCTTCCCACCTCCCTCCGCAACCACCACAGTACGAGACATCGCCTTGAATCCAAATATCTTTACTGAAACCGTATACTCCCCATACGGAATTCCCGGGAACACATATGCACCCTTCTCATTGGTCAATACAGTACGAGAGCCTGGTTGCGCGGTTACGGTTGCCTTTGCAATTCCATTTCCGGTCGATGAATCCACAACAATTCCAGAAATCACCCCAGTTTTTTGAGTGCCATCTATCGGAGTGCGACCATGTCGCATCAATTTTAAAGAGCCAGCTGCCCCGGATTCAACACGAACACCTGTCCCCCGCAACAATGCTGTCACTACATCAACAGTCTTTGCATTGCGAGCTTCAAGTGTAACCGTCGCACCTGCATCGAACATTCGTCTTACATATTTAATTGTAACACCTGAAGCACGTGCAACTTCGTCGAGTGCATCAACAATAGGAGTCGCCTTAAAGTTCACACTGATGCGCTTTTCATCTGCCTGATTTGACTGGTGATCCTCCCGCAGTGGTTGTGCAGGCTGTAGTTTGGAAAGACCAGGAACAACGCTATCTGCAGGTTCTTGCGCATCCATAGACAGTACTGAAAAAATAGCAAAATAGCCTGCAACAACGATTCGCTGTGCAACCAACATCAGCTTCGAATTTCGCCGCGAACATATAAACGTGCTCAATGAAAGTTGCCTCATGGGCTGAGGGGAATGAAGGTAATCAGGCGACCCTTGCGCACAATACTTGCCCCCAAGACGTCACCCAAGTCTTGGAGTTCCTTTTCCGTAAGTGTCTTTTCGGTAAATGAAAACGTGAGATCGCTTGCGAGCAGCCCTGGATCACTCACATTACAATCAACGTCATACCACCGGGCTATTTGAGCGAGTGCTTCGCCCACAGGAACATGAGTAAACGTCAGCACGCCCTTGGTCCATCCAAAATAGTCAGCTGGAGACCTTTGCTTTTCAACGGACAGCCCCTGATTGAGCAGCACGGTCGCAACATGCCCCGCATCCAAAGTTGCTGATGATGGCTGCTGTAGAGTGGATGCGTACACAGCAACTCGCCCTTCGGCAACCGCTACAGTCGTTCGGCCGCCATTTCGATACGCACGAACAGAAAATCGTGTTGCAAGATCGCGAACAACCGTTTCACCCGCGTGGACGATAAACGGACGAGCAGAATTATGCTCAACAATAAACTCCGCTTCCCCTTCAAGAAATACACTCCGGGTCTGCGTGCCATATACGCGCGGCACTTGCAATCGGCTACCGACGTTCAGCATAACCTTTGTACCATCGCGAAGGATGATACTGGTTCGCTCGCCATTCCTGGTTGCGTAAGTAATCCCGGACGCGCCGTGATCTAACTGATTCGATCGATTGGCAAAGAACGCGTATCCTGCCACATTTGCCGCGACTATCGCACAACCAATTGCCAATACTCGCCAAGTGCGCAGATACAACACACGACTCGATCGCGGATTTGAAATTCGCGATTCTCGTACCGTTGATTCAGTGAAGCGTCGAGCATCTGATCGAAGTTCCGGAGCTGCGTGCATCCCCTGCCCAGATCCTTCAATATCACGAATTTGTGCTAAAAATCGCCTATAGGCCGCCCGAGCGTCAGGGTCGGAATGGACATAAGTATCCGGATCAAGCTGATGTGCCACCACATCCCATGCCGCGAACTCCTCAACTCCCTCGGCAAAAAGCCGCCGAGCTCGAAGGGAGGGGGGAACTCCCGAGCCAGGACGTGGTTCGTACGGCGGGTTTAGCTGTGCATCTTCGGGATCATCTGATCGCATACCTCATACGACCGCTACCCAAGAATACTTTCAACCCTCAATACAAAATTTTCGAATTTTTTTCTGGGCTTTCTCCACAAGCTTCCCAATGGCCGCGATTGACACATTCAACATTTCGGCGATTTCACCATAAGTCATCTCGTTGACAATGCGAAACATCATGGCACTTCGCTGACGTTCCGGAAGAAGTCGGATTGTTTCAGCAATACAACGCTCTAATTCGCTCATTTCAGCCTGAGTGTCGGGCTGGACAGTTGGTGAGCTCATGAACTCAAGAGGATCAACGTCTGCGGTAAAACGCTGAACTACACTGTCGTGCGCAACTGCCTTGAGAGCACGATTTCGCACGGCGCCATAGAGATAGCCTCGGAGTGTAGACTGGACAGTCCATTGGGATCGGCCGACCCATACAGAAAGAAATACTTCCTGAACGACTTCTTCAGCGAGTTCTGGTGACTTGACGTAGGAGTAGGCAAATTTCCATAATAAACCGAAGTACACCAGGTATAACTGCTCAAATGCTGTGGCGTCCCCGTTCCGGACTAAAGCAATGAGCACACGGTCAGTGTGAGATGGCTCGGCAGGTTCATTCGAATCTGCGGGTGAGGAAGTCGCATCCATTCGCCAATCTACTGTCGGGTTTCGTTAGATGCTATGGTGCGACTGGCAATTTTCGATTTGAGAGGAGGAGGTTCGGCTTAGTGCCGACTTCTAACCACAGGTCGGGTTTATAGGGTTATTTATGGAACGACGAGGTGTACCAAAGGGTTTTTTATGAGCGCTTAATACATAGCCTCTTCAAATTTTGACAGTTTTTGAGGAGCTTAATCATACCTGGTAATCTTCGATTAGCACCCGAAATGTGCTTGCATGGTCGTCTCACATCTCGGCACACCCATGAGATCCAGAAGCGTATTGAATTTCTCTTCGTTGGCTTTGAGGAAGGCGAGGTTTTTTCCCATAACGGATGTTGGCGGCAGGGTCCCGACCGCGCCACCAGCTACTTTGGTCGCACGGGCGCCGATGATCGCGCGACGATAGTCTTCTTCGTGCGGTAACTTCATCCCGATCTCGTTCAATGCAGCCGCGACCCATGGATTCCGGGAAGCAATCGCGGTGAGGTCCACCATATCGTAGACAAACACACGCTCCTCACCAATCAACAGGGTGAGTTCTTTCCGATACGCACTGAGTGTAATCTTGCGCGTGGAATCCTGTCCTTCTTTGACGCGTGTCCAAAAGGCGAGCATCGTATTGAAGATCGTGTCAGTTAAGACGATGTCGGTCGCAATGGTGGACCCAACTCGGATTTCTTGACGCGAGGTTGCCCAGGTATCTCGTAACCATCGCCACATGTAGTCATGATCTTCCACGCGCTCAGCGTGTGTTCGAAGATTGAGCACCATCTTTACCGCGTGGCCGAGCTCGCGCTCCTGCCGAGCAATCGTGAGAAGATCGGCAACAGAGCGAGAGGGCTCACCGATACCGGCTGAAACGAAGACCTCGGTCTTGGGATTGCGCAGGGCTGACTTGCTATAGGGATTGTTAAAAATCACCGACATGGGAGCGAGCCGGCTGAAAATATCCAGATTGTTGCGCCCAACGTCGAGTGCCATGGTGCCGCCTTCCGAGATCCCACCGACGGCGATCTTGTCCGGATCAATGGCAAACTTGCGTAACACTTGCTTCAACGCCGCATCGAACGTGGCCGTAGTTGGGTGATCCATCACGAGGAGAATCATCCAGTATTTGTCGGCCAGTGGACGCACAATATCCATCTCGCGCTGAGCGTTTACGCCGCCGCCGGTGAGGGAGATTACCAATGGGACGCGTCGTGCGCCGAGGAGCTGCGACGGGACATACACCAACGCGCCGGGAATGGAGTCCAGCGGTTGCACGCCCGCTTTGGTGTTTTGTGTACCGGTCGCCGCGTCGTGTGGGCGAACGGTTAAACGTTGCAACGATCCCTGGCTGAAGAGTTGTGTATGCGGAATCATACTTCCCGCCGTTGCGGCAAGCATCACCACAAGACAGAGCGCCGTGTTACTTCGGCGCATATTTACTCCCAATCGCCGCAGGTGGGAATGTCGCAATATGCAATCCTTGATCCAGGGTCGTATCCCACCAATCGCTATCTGTGTCATGAGTGTCTACACCAATTCCAAGTAAGTAGTATCGTCGCGTCAATAATTATTGACCCTAACGTGTGCGGGGGAACGTTCAAAAGATCTCGGTGCGTGTCGCGCGCGGAACAACCATCTTGTCTGGTTCTGCACAGCCAAACGCATCTGCAAATGCGGGAACGTGCATGAGAGTTCCATTGATTCGTGTACGCATGCCGGAGTGGTAGCGATCCATACTCGATCCATCTACACTTCGCCAGGATCGCGCATAATACAGAAAAAAGCGTTGTTCGGGTGTAAAGCCGTCAATGCGGTCAACTGCCATTTTGCGCGAGGCCTTTTGCCATGCGGCATATGCACTCAGAATACCGCCCAAATCACTCAAATCTTCATTGGCAGTGGCCCACCCGCTTCGGTCAAATTTTGAATAATGGTCCACTAACACGGAAACACGGCGTCGGCCTTCCGTATTGTTCATCCACTTGAAGGATGGCGTGAGCAAATGCCACATTTCATGGGCTAAGGTGGAACCCAGAACCGCGTAGTTGGCTGCGGGTTCAGCGGTGATGTCAAAAAATGGCGGTTGAAAGAAGAACGGGGTTACTTCGATAACGGGCGCGCCACGACGCGCTTGCACGATGGGTGCGTATGGCACCAGCGGGACTTCTGCGACCGTTTTCCGCATCGGCAGTGAATCGCGACGGCGGATATATTCCGCTTTCTCCCACGCGGCGATAGCAGTGAGATTCGCCGTATACTGCGTGGGCAGCAAGACGAGTCGGGTATAGTCGATAGTATCCGGGGCAAACTGGATGCGCATTGTCATCGTGTCGAGCAGCGTGGTGAGCCGATGCTGCACACTGTCGCCAATCCAGGTAATAGACTGCGCGCGCTCACGTACTGCGGCTCGGATGTGTGCGACCAACGTTCGGCTCGACGACGCAACCGTAGACGACATCACATCATGTACATACGCGTAGTGCAGCGCAGGCCCCAAGACATGCCGCGTCAACACTACACACGTATCCACACGCGTCGTAACCGCACGACCGCTCGGTGTGAACCCGATCTGTGTGATACCACTCGGAGTTGGGAGCGAATCAGCGACAAGGCAACTTGCGTAGAACGTGCCGAGCACTCGGATAGTTGGATCGGTTGTGTGTGACGCGACTTTTTTCGCAGATTCAAGGAGGCGAGTGAGATGACTGTCGACACGGGCAATGGCGTCTTCAAGAATGTTGTGTTTATTCGTGTCCGGTCCGGAACGCCACGCTCCGTTGGCATATTGATCGAAATCATCACACGGAGACACCGTTGTATCGATCGTCGCACGGATGATAGACGGTGCGACGATTCGAGAGGACGATGATCCTCCCGAAGATTGTGCATCGATCACCACTGGAGTGATTACTGTGATCATAAATAGACCGCAGACAATCACTGCGAGCGTTTTTACCATATCTCCGCGCGTTCAGCTACCGGCTTTGCCATGGCGTCCCCTTCTTTACAGCCAAAGGCTTTTGCAAACGCAGGGACGTTCATCACAACGCCATTAATCCGTGCCGATGGGACGGCATGCGGATCTCCCAGCAATCGAGCGTAGTACGCGGTCGACCCTTTCGCGCGCCACAAACGCGCGTAGTAGAGAAAGAAACGTTGCTCTGATGTAAATCCATCGATCAGCGGCTTCTCGGTGCGCTTTACATGTTTTTCCCACGCCTGATAGGACGCCAACATTCCGCCAAGATCCGCCACATTTTCGCTCAAGGTAATTTCGCCGTTGATCGGTACATCTTCGACCGGTTTCATCGCTGAGTATTGGTCGACCAAACGTTTGGTGCGTGCTTTATAGACTTCTTGGTTTAGCGACGACAGATACGAGGTGACACCATGATACATCTCATGTCCAATAATCATCCCCACGGCCGCATACCCCAGCGTGCGCTCGTACTCCGGATCAAAGAACGGCCATTGAAACATAAACGACGGAACTTCGATGCTATTCCCAACACTCCGAAACGAAGCGTTGGCGTTGTATTGCGTATTCGCCCACATGGGGGTCATATCTTCACCAATGTCCCGCACATCACGTGTAATCACGAACTCCTTCAGCGCGCGCGTGTTCTGCTCAAAGTTCAGCGTATCCAAGATAATGGTCTTGTGATCGACCGGTACATTCGGCTTGGCCACTTTAAACAACATTTTCTCGAGTGAGGCGGTGGCGGCCTGCTTTTCGGCATCGCTGATCCACTCTAACGCACGTACGCGTTCCCCGACGGCCGAGCGAACGGCATACATCAATGACATGGCTTCCGAATCGACCTTGGCGGTCATCACGTGCCGCACGTACAGTTGCTCCAAAGCCGATTGGAGATAATTCATGACCATCGTGCGACAGAGCGAAGTCCGTGTCGTGTCGCCTTTTACCCCGGTTTTCCGTCCCCCAACCGTGGAACGATCGAGGGAATCAGCAATCATGCAACTCGTGTAGTAATAGCCGACCGCACGAACGTCGGGGTCATGGGTAGACGGCGCCAAAATGCGGGTAGAATCCAGAATGCGCTGAATGAGAATCGGAGTCCGACGCGACGTAACCTTGAACACATCGATCTCCTTGTCTTTCTCGACCTTCGTACTGTCATGCCAGCCGCCATTAACGAACCGATTGAAGTCAGCGCACGGCGAAACAGTGGTATCCAACCCATGGCGAAGCGACGGGGCGAGAAAGTCGGGATAGGCATCCCGTGCGTGTTGAGCGCTATCGGCTTGCCTTCGCTGCGCGGTATCAGTTTGACTGTGCAGACACGGTGCGCTAGTTAATGCAACGAACACGATAGCAACGACCGTTGCTGCGGCTCTGGCCGTCGCTGACACCAGGTTTCTCACAACCCAACGTGAGCCGAGATATCGCGATACGGTGCGATACATTATGGAACACGCAGCAATCACTTCTGCCCTCGCTTCATCAGAATCGCGATGTTGGTTTCAAGCTCCTCTTCACTTTGGATATAATCCACGATGATACCGTCCGCATCCACGAGCAAGCCACTCGCACCATCGCTACCACCATTAAACCACCCCGTCGATCTGACGGGGCTATGCTCGGCTGAGATCACGGAACTATACACCTTTTCATAAGCTTCATCATGCGGATACGGATCAAAGATGCGCCGCCGATCAGGATCGGTTAAGCGCCATGTAGGGGAGATTGTCACCGCCATGACCAATGGCACTTTATAGACTTCAGTTACACGCCGATAGTTGAGGGACGCTTCTTGGGCAGGGGTTGGCGGAGCAATCGGACCGAAATGCCCGGCAGTTCCCGTCAAGGCAACGATATCCAGGTCCGGGAATTTTGCGGCCAATCGCTTCAACCGAGCAAGCGAACCGAATTGATTTCCGCCAACATTCGCCCCCATCGATACCGAGATAACCAACGTTACCTTGCCTGGCCTGGGATAGGCGCTCGCTTTAGCGCTTTCTGGAAACCAAAAATCTCCGACAATGGGTACCGTCTTCTCTCCCAGGGCCTGATTACCGCTCCAGCCCCGGAAGGCCTTGGTCAGAATCTCGCGCGCGATGCCCACATAGGCACTGCTGCTCTTCGCCAAGCTATCCTGCATCTCAGATCGCCTGATATACCGCGTGAACCCCGCATACGCAAAGCCCAGTGGCGGGCCATATCGTGCGTGCTCGGCATCTGTCATACTATCTACGGTACTTAGCCATCGTTTGCAATATTTCGTGACAAGCAGATCATTGCGTGATATATCAGAGAGCGTACACAGCTTCCCGAGCACATCCAGTTTGTCCTTGGTAATCCACTGCGCATCATAGCGTTGTATGTCGGCGAGCAGCGAATCGGCGAGCGGTAACCGAACAGGTGCGACATCGGTTAACAGCCGAACCGTTGAGGTAATCGCCGCAATTTTCCCGGTATCGGTCGAGGCCGCATCCAGGCGCTTGCGATAAAGCGGGACCACATCGGCATCCCGATTGGCGATGAGCAAGACCTGCTGCGCCAACAAGGTATTCTCGATGGCAACAGAGGACAGAGGAATGGATGCGATGCATCGGTGAGCCGAATTAACGACGACCTGGTTAAGCACAGCGAACGGACCGCTTTGTTTCCTTGAAAGCGTATCACGCATCACTCCAACTCCGTTCACACTATCCCGCACACGGTTCGCCACCCCAAGACATTGATCCAGCAACTTATACGTTGCGACATCTGTCTGCTGAGCTGGCCATTCAAACCGTGTTTGCGCGTGGCCACTGTTAGCCATGACCACACTCAGCACGATACCGATTCTCCAACAAGTCACACGAGACATCATGTGTTCATTCATGTTACACCGCGTCGATGGTTGAGGTAAACGAAAAGTCATTCACTTTGAGCGCTGGCACGATCGCCGGCGTCAGTTGAGACCGATAGGGACTTTCGACGGGTCGAAACACGCGAACGGCGGGACCGATTTGCACCACTTGATTGAGCATAAACAAAGGCGATTCGGTAAATCGGAAGTTCTTGACCGCCTTCGTAATCTTGCCATTCTCCACGAGCCAGAGTCCGTCGCGCGTGACCCCGGTGCATAGCCGACTCATTTCATCCAGCACCTGTAGCCCCCAGAAGCGCGTGACGATCAACCCACGCTTCGTCGTCGCAATCATCTCCTCCATGGAGGTGTCTCCACCGCTCACCGCGTATGACGGCCGAAACAGCTGACCGGTGTTTTCGACGAGATAAGTGAGAGCGTAATCACGACCATAGGATAACGTGTTGAGCACGCCATTCTTGATCCACTCGATCGGCGCAAGCCCCGGCTCTGGAATAACACCGAGTTCGGGGTGTTCCGGATTGTGCGTGAACGAAATGCGCTCGTCCACTACTTTGAGGCCGAGCTTGGATTTATGAATGCCGAGAGATCCGTCGGTCTCCAAATACCACGTCTTATATGGACCTTCTTCGATTTCCCTCGCCTGCATCGAGTACGCGACCACATCACACATAGTGGCGGCCGCTTGCGGTTCCAGGATGGTAGTATATCGACCAGGCTCGATCCCCACTGGATTCAGTGACGCTTGACACTTATCCACCGCGCGTTGGACTAACGCGAAACCATCGATAGACGACCAATCATAGCTGGACAATCCGGCCCAGCCCGACCCTACGCCTTTGGGATGACGGACGGTAGCGGAACATTGCGCTTGCGTGTACGCCTGATAACTCATGTCATCGGGTCGTTGCGAGGCGCTATCAAACGATGCAATCTCGCTGGCTCGCATTTCGAGATACCCGGCGGATAAAAATCCGTTGTCTTCCGACATCGTGGTCAACTGCTTGGCGAGAGTGGCCCGCTGCTCAGTCGTCACATTGGCCGTGGCATCACTCCAGATTTTTACGGTAGGCGATGGTAGTGTCGGCGCCTTGAGCGCAATTTGTGGAATCGCATGACTCGGCATAATCTTCGCCGCGCGTTCCGCCGCACGCACCGCAGCTTCCAACGACACATCGTCTAACTGGTTGGTCTTCACTTCTCCACGGCGGCCGACCGCTGTCCGTCCCACGGTAATCACCACATCGCGGCGATCACCGGAGAGACTCACGCGATTGCGCGCCCACTGTAACTCGGTATTCCACCACCCTTCAATGACCACACTGGTCTTGGATTCCGGGTCCTTCACAAAGCTCGTCACGCGCTGCACAATGCGGTGCATTTCTGCCCGGGACAGCAATCGGGGATTGTCGCTCACGCTTTCCTCGTATAATCAATGATGGTGCCATTCTCAAATAATGCAGGAACGGCCGACACGCTATGAAAGGCTTCCTGATTCGGCTGTCCTTTCCTGGAACTGAGCCCATAGCGTTTTACAGTCTGCTTGCCACCCAACGCCAATAATGACTTCCAGAGTTCAGGTGCCCTAAACAATACGCCAGCGCTGACCAAAATGGCGGACCGCTTTCCATTCGTAATCTCGTAACATTTATCCCACTCCTGGCCCCGTCCAAATCCATTGAGTTGCTGGAAGTCCATATTCGACGCGATCCCACGGAACAGGACGCCGCGTTTCACATCGCGATATAAATCGGATAGCGTGGTGGCGTTGTCGGCAGGGGCCATCGCTAAATTCGCTGTCCGAGCGACGGGTGCATCAACACCGGTAGCCGCGTAGGCACAGCCTGTGGATTTCACGACTCCCCCTGACGTATTCGCCGAAGCATGCATCCAGTGCGCCGATTCCCGTGTCGTTTGAAAGCGTTGCAACACGCCATCTCGCACCAACTCAAAGGGTTCAGGCACAACCCCATCGTCATCCCATTGCACCGTGGCCGCACCACCAGGTTCGTTTCGATTTCCGGTGACGGACAGTAATGGGGTACCCATTTTCTGCGTACCCACCATCTCATCCGGCTCATTCAAGTAGCTTGTTCCCGTCGCGTTGGCTTCGTAGCCCAAGGCTCGATCCAGTTCGGTGGCCAACCCAACGGTCGAGGCTAACGCTCCAGCTACGGATTCCGCATCCAGAACCATAGGATATCGACCCACATCCACCAATTTGATCTCGAGCTTCGCGTCTTCCTTCATCTCTTCGACCATCGCGTCGATATACTGGCGCAACCCAACCGGTTCAAACAGCTCCCACCCAATCCCCGCGTTTACATAGGGAGCGAAGCCTCGGACATATCGCTGATGCTGGATAGTCCCCCCCAACATGCTGCGAAACACGCGCTGCGTGAAATAGCTCCCATCCGTAGAGCCAAAGGCCTTCTCCTGACGAACGACAACGAGCCCCAAGTTCCCGAACCCGAAGTCTTTGTTGGCTCGGTACGCCGCAAGACCCGCAAGGAGATCACATCCATCGAGCGGATGAACATCAAAAGGGTCAATCTGCACCGGCATCGTCCACTGCCCTGACGACACCACGGGCGCACGAGCAAGTTCTACGGCTCGTGGCTTCCCGATGGTATTGGCTTTGGCTTGTATGACCGCTTCACGCGCCAGTCGCGTCATTTCGGCTTTATGCACCATCGGACTGGCAGCAAAACCCCAATAGCCGTTCACTACACTGCGAATGCCGCAGTGAATGCCCTCCTGATCCTTGACCATGCTTGATAGAATCGTTCGGTCACGTGTAAAGGTAATTCGGACATCGGCGTACGACGCGCCAGCGGCCTTCGCAACTTCCAACCCGTGCTGAATGAGCGCTTTCCACTCCGTGTTCATGTCGCCTGCGGCATCTTCCAACGGGGACGCAATGAGTTGCTGAGGCGTGAGCTTAGCGAAGGCAGCCCCCGTCGCGACGAGTGCGCCATTTTTTACAAAAGTTCGGCGTGTTGAGTGCATAGTGTGTCTGGTGAAAGGAAGGGTACGACGCATATCATCGCGTCCCAATCGTGATTTTCCCACGGATACCCAAGGGCTCAACGGTGTACCAATGTTCACCGGGTTGATTGAATTTGCGAAATTTTGCAATATTCACTCCGGTATAGGGAAGCTGAAGAATGTTTCCTGCCTCATTATATCCAGGAATCGGCAAGTACCCTTCAGCAAACTCCGGATGATCGAAGATGATATCGATGTTCATCCCACCGGCAGGAAATCCAGTCGCATTCTTCGGAGCAACCCCGGAACTGTTGTACCATATAAATGACGATCCCGGTGCTGAAAGAGGGTCTGTAATCCGCGGGATATAGACGAGGTCTCGATTGTTTGACATCACGGCTTCAAGAGTCATCGCTCTCGCATTCGCCCGAATCGGTAAGCCGGTATAGAGAAACACGGAATCACGCCGTGTCACGCCATATACGGTCGTGGTAGCATAGACGTAGATCGAATCGTTGGGCACGAGCCCAGACAACACACCAGAAGAGCTTTTAAATTCGGCCAGCCAGCGGTTGTTCACGCGGTAGCTGACCGGAATGCCCGTGAGCAGTTGCCCGTTCGCGAGTTTGACTCGTGTGGATAACGTCAACGTCCCACCGGCCGCCACCGTATTTTTTCCCACTGGGGCTGAAACCACCAGGGAATCCAACGTCGACGGCGCTGTGGGCGTTACGCCAACCCAAATAGTGTCGCGATGCGTGACCTCGCCAATCGTCATCGTGGCATACACGTTTACTCGGGTTGCCACCTTTTCGGCTGTAATCACTCCAGTCTGTGAGACGCGCACTGACGAGGTATCTGCCGATTCCCAAACTGTCTGCGGAGCCTCGCGGAGTGTGTCGAGCGAGATTTCCCCCCTCTCGACATTGTAGGGTTTGGCGGTCAGTTGGAACGAGTTATAGGGTTGTGTCATGCTCAGCAATACCGCGCGATGATCCGCCTTGAGCTCCCAATAAAACTCGTCCTTCTGCGTCGTTGGATGGATCACGGCATAGTCATAGCAGCCTAGCATGGGCACGACCAAACCCACAGCCACGGAGAGCCATCGCAGTCGGCTACGCATCATTGTTCAGACACCCCTTATAGTGTGGATTATATCGTTGCTCAGCCAGGGGGACCGGCAACGCGACCATATACCCGTATGCAACGTTGCCCACCTCGGGAAATCCAATGGGATAGAGATCTTCTACTCTCCCGCCATATACGCGAATCCGTCGCCGTAAGTCGCCTTGCCGGAACCCTCGCAGAAACAACCAATACGCGCGTTCGTCAAAGAGCAGAGAAAGTCGTGCCTCTGCCACCCCCGGATCCTCGAGCAACCCCAGCCCAGACACGCCGCCCGCTCCTGCGGGTGCGGGAGTTGAACATGCGTCTTGTGCCGTACAACTGGTTCGCAATTGATTCAAGATCGTGAGCCACGACGGATCATCTCGTTTGAGCGCAGCTTCGGCTTCCGCAAGTCGAGCTTCGACCCCGCTCGCGATCACAAACGGAGCCCAGGGGTCACCCTGCACCGGAAGATTCACGCGTGGATCATTGCTGGATGCATAAGGCAATCCATTACTCCCTTTGCGATCGCTGATCCGTTCCACCCCATCTTTTTGACTGCTAGTCGGTGCGTTGGCGACGGTAAATTTACCGTAGTAACTGGCGACAATTCCGTTGGGATTTATTGATGCGACCTTGGCATACGCAACCTGATAGAGAAACGACGTTTCCACGGAACTGGCGTTATCTGCTGCCTCTTGGATCCGACCCATGCCAAGCAAGACCCGAATGCGGAGCACATCGATGAAATTCGAGATTCGAGCGTTTCCTCGGGAAAGTGTGGAGGCCGTATCGAGTTTGGCTAACGCGAACGTATACACTTCGTCCGTAGAGTAACCGCGCGTCATCCGGATATCTCCATTGTATTCAAGCGTACTTAATGGCACGCCCGAACAATAGAGCTCGGCCGTCATAATCAAGGCCGAGGCTTCGATAGCCATCGCATGAGCCAGGATCGTATCCGACAGCAACGCCCCATACACGCGAAATCCATCTTGCGTTTCCCTCGCCAGAATACGGAGGTTACTCAATCGATTGAAGAAATTATAACTCGAACCACTGGGGTCGGGGTTAAAGTTTCGAGTGGAAATGTCTAATTGGGGGTAAAGACCGCCGACCGCCAGCGTGGTAGTCCGATAGTCCATTTCATCACTGACATGCCCAACCAGCCGCACAAAGGATTGCTTCTCATCTCGATCCGCTCCCGCTGCATCTGTCTCGCTCCCAGCCATGACATTGGCCAACGCCAACACGCTACTGTTATATAGTGCAACCACCCCTTGCTGGTTCTTGATCACCTCTGGATCAAGCAAATCCGTGGTCACGTCAGCGTTATCTACAATCCCGAATGGAGAACATCCAATCATCAAAACCATCCACAGACCAATGACCACAACACGTCTTGCACGTTGAGTATGTCGCATTATTGGACCCTCACAGCAATGCCGTAGGTACGAGGGGTGGGAAGGACACCTTGAGTCGCATTCCGACCAATTCCACCGACGCCAGGATCTTTCCCCGAAAAGGTCGACCACAACCCAAGATTGGTTCCCGATACCGCCACTTGCAGAGATCTCATCCCAAGGATGCGAAATCCTTGGGAGAGCGGCACGTTATAGGTCAGCTGCATACTCTGGAATCGCAGCGTCGAAACCTGATGCACATATGAGGAAAAATCATATCGGAATTTCACCTGCTCTTCCAACGAGAGCGTGGGGTCATTCATCTCCCGAGAGTAATCGGATGTACTGAACGAACCCGTTTTGCTCATAGCAGTACTCCCGCCTTCATACATCAGGGTTGCTGTAAACGTGAATCGGGAAGCGACTGTTACCGTATTATTACTCGTAAGCGTAAACCGTGGCGTGGGTGTGCCGAGATACTGTAACCTGTCGCCATACATGACCTCACTGTACCGGATTTGCCCATCACCATCACCATCAATAAATCCGGCGACAGGTCGCGCCCAATATCCATCGATTGGATATCCTACGCGGTACACATTTCGCGAAAACTCGCATGTACCACAATCACCGACGCCGTTGATAAACGCATTTTTTAAACTGGTCAACTGACCCTTTCCGATCGAAAACCCATTCGACGTATTCCAATCAAAGAGTCCCATACGCTGAAACCCCTCAATGGTGACTTCGAGATTGCTATTTTCTGCATCACCAATATTGTTGACGCGCGTGTCTTTCATCCCGAGCGATGGCGGTAAATACTCATCCATGATCAAGTTAGATGTATGCGATTGCGACAGGGTAACGGTCCCGGACAAACGACCCCGGGAACGCTCAATCATCACTGCATCAAACCCCAGCTCCCATTCCCGCGAAATCTCCGGAGACAATTTTGGATTCCCCACTGAATTGAGATTCACGACGTTGGCATCAACGTTCTCGATGGGGAATCGTGAATAGGTATAAGTCCGATGTTTGTCCACCAACCCGGGCTGCCGACCCGCAACGCCAAAGGCCGTCCGGAGCCGCAACTCTGGTAATCGCCCGAAGATCGGGAGATTACGAAAGTTTGGCTCATCGGACACGAGATACGACAGGGCAACGCGAGGGAAGAGGGGTTTGCTGCTGCTACCAATAGCGTTTCCGGCATCCGTCCGTATGGAGAACGGGAGCCAGAGTCGATTGGCAATCGCGACCGTGGTTTGCGCGAACATCCCAGCGGTCTGTCGAGCCGCTTGCACTTCAGGTCCAACCCAGGTCACTCCCGCTCCGCGAACGCCGCGCCCACCCACCGGAAGTAACCCCGCGGCAACGCCAGTCATGCCCGTCATGTTACTATTGATATCAATCCCCACAACCGGAGTCACATTGAGCAACCGAAACCCTCTCGGCGTTCCAGAGACTCTGAGATGCGCATCCGTCATGAGTTGTGAAGACCGCGTACTCGTGTAATCTCTGTCTAATGAATCACCTTTTTTGGGACATATGCCGAACGCGACATTGAGCGAGCCGCTCAACGGACAGTAGTCACCGGTTGCAAGCAGGTAGGTTTCCCTTCCATTCGAAGCGTCGATCCCAGCGGTAGCGTCTATGGTGAGGGTCTGCCAAAATGTTGCGCGATAATTTGCGGTGTTGACGGACCGGATGGTGTTGCTATTTTGTCCCGCCATAAATCTCGGGACCTGTACCAGGACACCACTCCCGCCCCCCACAGGATTGCCATCCTGATCGTAGAGGGTTACGGGAGGTGTTAAGTCCTTCGCTTTTCCGAGCATGCTCACGAGCGGCGTTGATCGTTTGTCTTCTCGCATAAATTGCGTCGTATACGTCAGAGCCGATCGATCGTTGAGCCCTAATACGATCGCGGCGGTTCCACTATATTGATCGAGGGCCTGTGGGCGGCGCTGCCAACTCTTGAGGTCGATGCCAGCATTTTCCAATAAACGCACATCAGCATCCGGCAGCTTTATCAGCCCGAGTGTGGGTCGATAGGTTCCGGTAAACGAATAGGTAATCTGGCGCGTCCCGCCACGCACACTCATGGAGAGGTCCTTCCGTATTCCCTTTCCAAACACCGTGGTTTGCGGGTCGTTCAGGACCTGATACACCGTCGTGCTGTCGTACCGGCACGTCGGGAACACGCCCCAATTCAGCTGCCGGGGAGTGGCATCATTATCGTATGCCGTCAGGAATCGAGGACAGTGCACGGTTCCTTTTCCACTCGTCAGGTCTTGTCCCCACGCAAAGTAGTTCAATGGCCACGTTCCAGGCATGGTTTCCTGAGATATTGTCGCGGCGACATTCCAACGTGCCGGCCCTTCCTGTCCGCGTTTTGTGGTCACAACAATGACTCCATTCGCCGCATTGCTTCCATACAACGCCACTGCGGATGGACCCTTGAGCACTTCAATTTTACTGATCGCGTTTACATCTAACTGATCGAGAGGCGAGGTCGAAAACCCAGTGGTGTCGACGCCCGCCCGATCTCCAATCACCTGCACACCATCTACAATCACGATTGGCTCCATCGAAGCTCGAAGACTATTCGTCCCACGAATCCGAACCTCCGATTTCGCTCCTGGCTCCCCGGATGCCCGCCCAACGACAAGCCCGGGAACCCGCGTTGACAACAAATCAGTAACGCTGGATATCGGGTTCTTCTCAATGACAGCAGCGACATCGATCGTTGTAATATCATTTCCAACCTCGACCTTTCGCTGTTGTCCGGTGGCGGTGGTAACAACTCCGGAAAGCTGCGTTGCCGCGGGCTTCAGCGTGAAGTTGATCGTAGCTTTTTCACCGTCACGTACGCTTATAGACCGACTCGTCGGCAACATGCCGAACAGCCTCACAGCTAAAACATGTTCCCCAGACGGAACACCGCGCAACTCATACTCCCCATTTGCCGAAGATACAACAGTCCGCTTTGTCGCCGACACAGAAACCGTAGCCCCAGTCAATCCGCGTCCAGTCGCCGAGTCAATGATCTTCCCGCTTACGATCCCTGTTCCTTGCTGTGCGTTGGCTACGCGCACTTGCGCTGTTACCAAAACCTGTCTGTCACTCCCAATCACCGCTTTGAGCCCTGTACCATCAAGAATACGCGCAAACGCATCACCAACGCGGAGATTAACCGCCTTCAACGACACACGTTTCTGCGGTAAATCTGCCTTCCTATACAAGACGTCCACTTTGCTAACCTTTGAGATTGCTCGCAACGCTTCCTCCAATGAAACATTGGAGAACGACAAAGTAATCTGCGAATCCATCTGTGTATCGGTTTTTTCATCATGCCGAGGAGCAAGGCTTTTCTCCGGTATTTGCGGCCTCACCATCACCGATTCAACTTGCTGCGCACCGCTAGATGAGGATATCCCAACACCTACGAGCGCGACCGTCATCGCCACAGCTCTCACCCAATCACGATACAATCGCATGATCCTCAACGTGAATTGTTAAACAACGTTACCACTCGCCCTTCACGCTCATACCGCGCATGCAGCATAATCGCGACGTACTGCATCGCATGATCCGCAGCCTTATCGCTCAACGTCCCACTTAACCGACGTCGACTGATCGCCGCATCGGCAACACGAATCTCGATATCAAACATTCGCTCTAACTGCGGAATAATCTGCTCAAATACTACATCATCAAACGCCAGTCGTCCGTTAGTCCAATCTGTATATTTTGTTATATCGAGCTCGCGTAACACCACCGGTTCACGTTGAGCAATCACTTGCCCTACGTCTCCAGCGCCGAGTATCGTGTGCCCCACCAGCACTCTGCCTTGCACAACGGCAACTTGCACAGCCGAGTCAGTGTTATAGGCGCGTACAGTGAATTGAGTACCGAGCACTTGAGTTGTCGCAGTGCCTGCGTAAACTCGGAACGGCGCATCGGGGCGTCCAACGACAGTAAAGAACGCTTCACCGGAGAGAGTGACGTCTCTGTGGGACACACCGAATCCGCGATCGACAGCCATACGGCTTCCGGTATTCAACGTCACGACACTACCATCAGGCAAGGTGAACGTACCGCGTTTACCCATCGCGGTTGCATAGACACGTGAATTCACATTAGCGTCCACGTTGGCCTGGATTGCAGTCCGAACTCCTTGCGCGCCAAATACGAGTATGGCAATGCATCCGGCGGCAATGGCTATGTATCGCGCAAACCACGAGTTGGCCGCGATTAGTCGCGGAGTTACAACCGGAGGAACGCCGCCACTGCCATCAATCGTCGCCCGGGATAGCCTTTGTAGCGGTAACACGGAGCTTTCATTTCGCTCAGTCGCGTCGCCTGAATCCGCTATTACGGAGGGCCTCAAAGCATCCCCCGGTACCGCCTGGATTGCATCGGCTAATCGCTGCTGTAACGCTTGGGCATACCCCGGGGGATACACCGAAGTCCTTCCAAACGCCTGTCGTACCCGAACCAGCGCGGATCGCGGGCTGTCGCTCCAGGAATGGGTTAAAGCCACCCAGTCAGTATTTAGATTGTCGAGCTTATCAGGCGATTCACCACTATTCGCGAGCTCATCTCCTACACCACTGCGGCACTCGCCGGGCGAGCCACCGCGTTCGTGCTCAGCAAAACCGTCTCGACTCTCATTCGAATAGTGCGTCATACCCACAAGGACACCTCAGTGCCACAAAAAGGGCCGCGCCTCTACAATTATTTTTGGCTCAATTCCGTATTAAGGGCAGACAACGCCCGCTGAACAAGTTTTTTCGCTGCATTCTCGGATATCTGCATTGCACTACCAACATCCGCGAAACTCGCATCCCGAAGATATCTCAGCAAAAGCGCCGTACGCCAACGCTCAGGCAGTTTCGCTACGGATTCCCACACGTCCGCGATGTCGTCAGCAACGATACCGGGATCGCTATCGATCTGCCGTTCATGCAAGATCTTATCAAGCGAACGCTGCGCGCGTTTCCTATCGCGCCACACATTCCGGACACGGTTAGCTGCAGCCCCAAACAGATACACCGCCGCTCCCTGGGTTGGGGTCCACATTTCCCTGTGAATCCAGACTCGCAGCAACATATCCTGCACTAGGTCCTCCGCTTCGCTCCGCACACCAAGCGCAGCTTCTGTCGTTGCAATTAACCTGGTATGATAACGAACGACTAAAGAATCAAACGCATCCCGATCCCCCTCACGGATACGCGCCACCAACATCTCATCACTCGTTTCGTGCGCAACAGCGCTGAGGGTAGTGGATGTTTTATCCCTGCCTTTTGGCAGTCGCGTTGGCGAGGGCTCATCGCGGTCAGAAAATATCGAGCCAAACGCGACGTTGAGTAGCGCATGCGTCATTCCCCGAAGGTATCTCAGGAAATGGAATTGCGCTAGGATGTGTTTCTTCGGCGATCCGATGCTGATAACTCGACATCAGATCGCCAGTTTTTCTCGAACGTTACTGCTGAGGCGCGAATCTGAACTATCGCCCTAAACTATCGCCCTAAACTATCGTCTTCGAACTATCGTCTTCGAACTATCCCCCTTCAGCGTCACTTTTTCCCAAACAACGCGAACTGCATATTTTGTCCCATCTTGAACGCCTTTGCCTTAAACTGATCGGCAATATGCGGAACAAACATCGCATCCACCGTTTCGCCCCACAACGCAAGCCAACGACTAAACATCTCTGGTGTGACAGGTACCTCAAAGTGTACCGCTAACGGATTACCCTTGTATGTTCGAGTTGCAAGCATGATCGAACACCAGAATCGTGTGAGCAAATCAAGATGGTGATCCCAACTCGCCACAGCCGCCTGAAAGACCGGCCCTATGAGTGGATCAATCCGAACATTATCGTAGAATTGATGAACGAGCAATCGGATATTGTTCTCATTCAATTCGACTTCAAGCGTAGTAGTCATGTCAAAGTCACCCCGGTTGATTTACAGTCCTGCGCTGGTGCGCAAGCTGTGAAATGTGCTAATCGTGAGAGTAACCAGCGCTAACGCTTTAACCACTTCAATCGCTCCGTAAAACACGTGATGATACGACTTTATCGGCGACCCTCCGCCTATGATAACAGCAACGCGCGCATCCAGCGCAGGTAACAGCCAGAAGGTTTGTAACGCAACACAGAACAACAAGCCAATTCCAACGCTAACCTTCCATCCTTCACTTGTTGATAAAACAAGCGACGCAACAAGAATCAATGCGGTCACCCATTCTGTTACGTTGAGGAGATGAAACGTTTCACGTCCAACATCTAATGCGACCGGTAATGTAAGCGCCGCAACTTTGAACTTTACAGGTGTGGCGAGAAATGAAATTCCAATGAGGATACCAAGCCAGATGGGCGGGATCAGTTGTACCCCCCACAAGGACAACTTCGCAATTTCAGATACGTCGGACGCCCCAATCGGTATGTCAGGCATTCCCGTGCTCGCCGCTGAAAATACTCGGTCCGCGGAGCGACTGGGCACGACGACCGCGAATGCGGGTGAAGTCGGACTCCTGTAATGTGAGATCGGCGAGGGTGTACTGATCAAGCGTTGCAATGAAGTTGGAAAGCGCGTGATTTAGTACGTTTGGTAACTTGCATTGCGGCGAAATTATGCACTCGTTGCCGGTCAGAAAACATTCTACGAGTGCAAAATCTGGTTCGGTAACTCGGGCAACGTCGCCGAGGATGATTTCGGACGGTGGTTTGTTGAGCGTGAGGCCGCCGAAGCGGCCGCGTACGGCTTTGAGGTATCCGGCTTGGGTGAGCCGATTCGCCACTTTCATGAGATGGGCGCGGGAGATGCCGTATGCATCGGACGCTTGTTCGATGGTTATCAGGCGGTCGTGCGCGGCCGCGTACATCAGGAGGCGGAAGGCGTAGTCGGAGAGTGTGGTAAGACGCATAATGCCGGGTAAAGATATATATATAATATATCTTTACCCGGCTCTAAGTAATAGGGTATTTATTGTACTATCGATTGAAACCTTGACGCGTTGGCAGCGAAGCCAATCCCTACCAGATATCGATGCGATTCGCGGCTGTATTTACCATCGGATCTCCTTCCTTACAACCGAAGGCTTTCGCGAATGCAGGGACGTTGGGAACCACGCCATTAATACGTGCCACCGAAGGCGCATGCGGATCGGATGTACTCTGAAGTCGCAGATAGTCTCGTGTTGTCTTCGCCCGCCACATGCGTGCATAGTGCAAAAAGAACCGCTGCTCTGGTGTAAATCCATCGACGCGACCCTCGGTCTTCGATCGTCGATTCTTTTGCCAGGCATCGTACGCAGCGAGGATTCCACCAAGATCGGCAAGGTTTTCACCTACGGTGAGCTTTCCGTTCACTCCCACGTTATCGATCGGTGGAAATGACGTATACTGTTGCACCATTTGTTCGAAACGAATAGTGTATCCTTCCTGACCTGTCGCATGGGAGCTGTTGGTGATGCCATGATACATTTCGTGTCCAATTATCATACCAGCTCCGGCATAACCCATTGATTCATCACCTTCCGCATCAAAAAACGGCCATTGAAACATGAACGCGGGGACTTCGATGGTGTTGGTCAGGAATACGTACATCGCGTTGGCGGTGTACTGATTCATCTCCGACATGGCGTCTGCTTCCTTATCAGAACGAACGGCTTGCCGCTTCCACAGATACTCCTGGATAAGTTGCTGATTACGCTCAACATCGTCAGAAAGCAGTAAGGCGCTGTGATCGATGGTCCCCTTCGGTCGAGCGACTTTTAAGGTCATGTGCTGCAGCGTGGCTTGTACGCGTCCTTTGGCGTCGGCGTCCATCCATGTCACACGTTTGATACGTTCGCCAGCGGCAAGTTGAATGTTCGCGATTACTTCGCGCGCACGCCGCTCGCTCGCGTGCGGCAAGAGTGCTCGCACAAAGACCTGCCCCATCGCGTCTTGAAGATCTTTTTTGACGAGACGTTGGCATCGAGACGCACGAGATGTATCGTTTCGCTGAGCGCCAGCCATCGACGACGCAGCCAGTGCTCGGCTCAACGAATCAGCAGCGAGACAGCTTCCATAGTATTGACCAACAACGCGCACGTCAGCATCTTTTGTCGTCGAGGCAACTAGGCGTGTGGAGTCGAGTACTTTCCGAATGAATGTATCAGCGCGCATCGATATGGCATAAAACACATCGTATGATGGAACGCCGTTGGGAAGTGTCGTGCTATCCCGCCAACCGCCGTTTGCGAATCGATCAAAATCTTTGCATGGAGAAACTGCGGTATCAAGACCATATCGAAGCGATGGAAGGAGAAATGGTCGAGCAGCAGCAGGCCGTACTGCAGATTTCACAGAATCGCGAAGTGACGGCGCAGATGTTGCGCCTTGCGCCGAGACCATCGATGCTCCCACAAGCACCGCTAGAGCCAAGGAACAGCTTTTAAGAATAGACACAGCAATAATATGGATAGACATCCGCTCTTTCACCTTAAGGTGCCTGTACCGGACGCTCAAGAAGCGTAGAAATCAACAGTTCCAGCCACGGAACGCCCTCGGCTCCCACAGAAATATTGGTGACGATTTTCCCTTCCTTATCGATCAACTCAGCATTTTCGTTCTTGTTCCCCCCTCGACCGGCCTCTTGATTGGCGGTGGGTTCATTCACTCGCCGACGATCGTACCCGGGCAATCGCCAAAACTTGGTATTCGTCACAGCCAGCTGTCCAGGCATCTTGCGGAATTGACGAAAGAGACTATCGATAAACATCGCCTCTTTTTCCGGTGCAGGTGGTTCGATATCCTTAAAGAACCCAGCGGTATTGGCAATCATGATGATCTCTAACGCTGGCCATTTATCTTTAAACCGATGTAATTCAGCAGCGCGCTGCAAGGTTCTGTACGTAAAGTTAGCATCACTCGCTCCATCAACCGGAACGACGAGCGTCACCACACCTTTGCGCGGATACGTCACACCTTCCAGCTTTGCAGGGAACCAGTAATCTCCGGAAATCACAGGGCTCTCTCTATTGGCAGTCGACGTCATCATCCATCCCATGCTGTTTTCGGCAACAGATGGCGGAAAATCACGACTCATTAACTCTGCAAAGATTTTTCCTTCCAACCCCTGAAAATCCTGTGTGCTCTTTGCTAACACCTGACGGAACCGATCGCGGTATACAGATCGAACCGACATCAACACCCCTATGGTAATCCAATCACCGGGCATCGACGACCACTCTGCATCCGTCATTGATTTACCAAGCGCGACCATACGGGCGAGACCTTTTGCTTCATTTAGACTGTCGTTCGCCAATCGACTTTTTGCGCAGAGCAGCATGACGAATCTCACACGATCGATCATTGGCACAGCGGATCCCAGTTGCTCGTAGCGTGTGTGCAGATCGAGCGCCGCGTCTAGTCGAATGGGCTGGGCAGCCAAATACGCGTTCATGCCGGTATCCAGCGCTGCGGCGATAAGCCGAGTACTGTCCTTGGGAATTAGCTGTATCTGTCGTTCGAGTAAGGCCCTTGCCTGTGCATCTTGTCCTGCGATTAAATACAGCGTTTGCGCCATTGTCATGGTCTGCACTGGGATTTTCTCTGGAGGGAACTGTGTCAGACACTGACCGGTTGCTGCCACCAACGCAGCCGGCAACGGTGTCGTAATACTGTACTGTGTATAGTGTAATGTATCTCTATAGTCCTTCTCGCGCGATTGAATGCTGTCGCTAACTCGCTTCTTAACGGCAACGCAAACATCAACGTATCGATATTTCTGGATATCGAATCGTGAATCTGGCCAGAGGAAGCGCGTTTGTGCTTCCATAGTACGGGGCTGTACGCTAAGCGCTGCGCCAATAATAAACGCGAAGGTAACACCAAGCTTCACGGATGCGCGTTGAAAAGCAGGAGATAACATAAGTCGTCTTGAAGGAGAAAATTCAGAGACACGATGGGTTCGGAGAATTCGAGTTCGCATCATCATCAGACTATACAGCATCAATCAAATGCGTAAAGCTAAAGTCGTTCACTTTAATAGTTGGTACCATCGCAGGCATTAGCGAGAACGTATACGGATTTTTGACAGGTCGGAATACGGGCTCAGGCGACCCAAGCTGGTCGACTTGGTTCAAGGCAAAGAGTGGTGATTCCAGGAAACGGAAATTTTTTACAGCCTTAGAAATTTTTCCATTTTCAATCAACCAGAGACCGTCTCGAGTAAAACCTGACATCACGAGTGTATTGGGATCCGCACCGCCCCCATTTGAGAACCGTGTCACCAGAAGGCCACGTTTCGTCGTTGCGATCATCTCTTCTTTTGTGGTCGTTCCGCCAGACATGTGAAATGCCATGCGGGGGCTCATCGGGAGATTGTCATTCAGCTCCGGCAAGCTATATCCTTCGCGCTGATAGCTCAGACCGGTCAATACACCACGTTCGATCCATGTCACCGGTGCAAGTCCAGGCTCAGACTCAACACCTAACATAGGATCGATCGGATTGTGACCGATAGTAATGCGTTCATCAATGATGGCAAGACCTAGCTTCGTTCGCCACAGCTGCAGACTCTGATCATACTCCAACGCAAATGGGCCTTGGCCTTGCTCCGCAGTCGCACGCGCGTTTACGCTAGTACCGCCCACGATCATTGGTTCTACCAAAAATAACGTCGCTTGCGGTTCGAGGATTGTCGTATATCGTCCCGGCTCGATCGCTACGGGATTCGTCGAAGCAATACACTTATCCAACGCCCGTTGAGCCAGCAATGGTGCATTGATCGCAGCCCAATCATAACTCGAAAGTCCAGCCCAACCCGATCCTACGCCTTTGGGATGCCGAACGGTCATCGAACATTGCGATTGTGTTAATTGTCGATAGACAATCTTATCGGGCATTCCTGATCGTGGAAAGAAGCTCGCTTGCTCAGCTCCGCGCATTTCAAGATAGCCGCTCGATAGCAGGTTGTTTGTATCAGACGATTCCGTAAGCGTTCGAGCTAACTCACCGCGCGCTTCCGCCGTAGCGTTAAAGGTAGCATCGCTCCAAATCTTGGTCGCTGGAGTTGCAAGCTCCGGTGGGATAACATCAAACGACGGGAAAGCACGGCGATTCCCCAACTCGGCGGAGCGTTCCGCCATGCGCATCACACCGATTAACGATTCATCATCGGTCTGATTCGTTGTGCCCACACCAGCTGCACCATTCACGTTTCGGATCACCGTAACTGTGTTATCTCTTCGATCGCTCGCCAGGCTCACACGGTTGCGCGCCCATCGGAGTTCACCTTGCCACCACGCGCCAATAACTATAATCGTTGTATTGTTTCCGCTCTTGTCAATTTGTCGAATGCGAGCAATGATCTTTTCGCATTCTTGTTGCCGAAGCAACCGATCCGTGTCGGCGGGTAGCGTCGTGCTCACATTAACCCCATCCGCTTTCTGTTCGATGATACGTTCCATTACGCTTTCCTCGACGGGTCGAAATAGCTCAAGCCTTCGTGCAAGAGCGGAACTGCAGATACAGTGTGTCGAGAGGATTGCGGTGGTTCTCCTTTGCTCCCTCCTCGACCAAACGACAGAAGGCTCGCTGCGCCTCCAATCCCACGAACTCCTTTCCAAAATTCCGGTGATCTAAACATGATACCTGCGCCAGCGATACGCGCCACGCGTTTCCCATTCACCACTTCGTAAAAATTCCCATTACCAAATCCATTCAACTGCTGAAAGTCGAGTCCCACCTGCATCCCTCGGCAGGCAATCCCCTTTTTCATACCGCTCACCAAGCTGTCAAAGTCCTGTGTTTCGCTGCCAGGCTGCATCTGGAGATTCGCAGTGTGTGTGAGCGGCGCATCGACACCGACTGGAGCAAAGGCGCACCCGGCGGATCGCGCCACCGTTCCTGGCTTGGCGGCGGCAACCCATGCGGCACCTTCTCGATTCGTCTGAAAATTGGTGAGCATTCCGTTGGTAATGAGCGGCGTTGCCATTGGCATTACACCTTCGTCATCCCATTTTACGGTGGCGAGTGCTCCCGGCTCCGAGCGATCGGCAGTAACCGAAATCAACTTTGATCCCACCATCTCGCGACCCAACATTACCCCGGGATCATTGAGATAGCTGGTCCCGCCTGCATTGGCTTCGTAGCCAAGTGCTCGATCCAATTCGGTCGCCGCTCCAATGGTGCCACTTAGCATTGAAGCAACCCCCGACGCATCCATCACAGTTTCGTATCGACCAACATCCAGCGGAACAACCGGAAATCGTGCTTCGTAGGCGAGCTCTTCTAAACACGGGTCGATCGCGTCGCGAATCCGCTGCTCATCAAAGATCTCAAACCCCATTGCAGCATCGGTGAGGATTGGAAGAAAGGTCGCACCACGATAGGGCATATCAAGATACTCGACCCGAAACGCCTGTGTTGCCGAATACGTTCGCTGAGTAAAATAGCTTCCGGCACTTGAGCCAAATGCTTTGTCCTGGCGCTGAAATCCAGCATTCACAATTATGGTAAAGCAATATGGTCGTTGCAAGGCATAGACAGCCAAACCGCGAAGAATGTCTTTGAGCTGACTCGGGTGAACAGAAAATGGATCGATCTTCACAGGCATCGTCCACGACCCGTTCACGACGGGATCACTTGGAGCAAGCGACATCTCGCGAGACTTTCCTAATGAATTAGTCACCGCTTGCCGCGCAGCTTCGCGGCCGAGACGTTCGCCTTCAGCCAACGTCCAGACAGGCCCGGATGCAAAGCCCCAGTAGCCTTTGACCAATGCGCGCACGCCCACAGTAATTTCTTCCTGATCGCTTGGCGTGCCGAGCAACAGATATTGAAGATCCCGAGATCCGGCTCCGTTGCTGGTCATTGCGAGATTGTCTTGCCCAAGACTTCGTGTGCGCGTATGCGTCAATCGGATATCTGCGTACGACGCACCGGCCGACGTCGCTGCATCGAGCGCACGCTTGATCATTTGCTTCACACGAGGATCATCCGTAATGGGCACGTCGTCTAACGGCGCCGTCATCATGGAATCCGTGCTTCGAACACGTGCACCATAGGCGGACGTAGGCAGCCCGGAAAACGAGGCAGTCGCGACTGCGGCCGACACAGTCATGCCGTGTTGCAGAAATTGGCGACGGGCAGAAAGTGGAGTCATAATATGTCTCGTCTATTTGTCGTGAACGTGAATACTGCCACGGACACCAAAGGGTTGAATGGTGTAGAAGTGGATACCGGGTTTCAGAAAGCGACGCCATTGTGTTCTCTCGGACTCGTCAGCGGTTGTGTCGCTTTTCAGACCGAGAATGTTTCCTGCAATACCGGAGGTATCGCCCGGGAACCCTCGTGTTCCGAGCGCAACGGACGGGTCGTCGAAGATAATGTCAACAATCTTGCCTTCAATAGCGCGGGCTCCCGGTATATTGGTTGGTCCGCGCCCGCTGTTATTGACAAACGGGAGCATTCCGCCGGGGCCCAGGTCCACGATTCGGTCCACAGGAGCAAATGTCACAGTGCCGGATTGAGCGACGACCTGTTTGACTTCGGTACCTGGCCATAACAACCAAATCGGCCATCCGATATCAAGATTAAAGGAATCACTTACGGCAACACCATAGACCCAGGCTTTTGCCGATACTTGCACATCACCTATTGCAGACACATCCCAGCCGAATCCCCATGTTGAAGGGCGCGCAGTCTTTGAATTTGAGGAGTACCATCGAATTGGAAATCCCGTGACAGCTGTACCGCTGGCATCCAACGCTGTGACAGGAAAGTCGTATGGCGTAAAGATGTTTAGAAAGGCGCGCTTCAGACTGTCTTGCGGCACAATACTGAATGTCGTAAGGACGGGCGGAATCGGATCATGTTTCACGCGAATCATGGTCGAATCCTTGCGCGTTTGCTTGCCGATGCGATGGGAGGCATAGACAGTGACCATATCAGATTCGACAAGCCCTGTGATTACACCAGCTTGCGACACGTACACCTTGGACGAATCACTCGAGCTCCACACCGTTGAAGCGGATGTGTCAGTGATCGTCATTACGCTGCCATCCGCGGCGTATGCGACTGCCGATAGCTGCAGCGTTTTATACGGCCCGGCGGTGTCCATTTGGATCGCTCCCGGTGTTACTCGAAGATCCCAATACAGTGAGCTCTGATCTCCAGTTTCAGGTGCGAGTCCGTCGTCGCGACAGCTGGCGAGCAGACCAGTGAGTGTGATCGTAAGTACGACAGCTTGTACAATACCGTGCAGCGTATGACGATATGCGATGCGATCGTGTAAAGATCGCGTAGAATTCGTCGCGGTTTTTGCTGTTGATTTCACAAAGGTATTAAGCATCTCGGTTCACACAGCCTCGATACAATGAGTTTGCCTCTTGTTCAACCTGCGGCACGGGGAGGTTCACGGATGAGCCATAACTCGATGACCAATACCGCCCAACCGGATACATCGTGTTCTGTGGTCGATGATAATTGCGGACGAATCGCCGTAAGTCGCCTTGTCGATGTCCGGTTAAGAACAACCAATAGGCGCGTTCTGTTAACACGATATTAAGTCGAAGGGTACGTGCCGCTGTGTCAGCAAGTGGAGCGCCCGGAGCGGGGTCATCGAGCGGCGGTAGGCCGCTAACCATACCGGTGCCTGCGGGCGCGGGTGTGATACAGCCGATGGACGTGACACAGGTTGTGCGCAGTTGATTCAGTGCAGCAAGCCAATTCGCATCACCTTGCATTAACAAGGCTTCCGCTTCAATCAGTCGCGCTTCCACTCCACTACCGATCGTCATGGGGGATGCTACGTTTTTCAGCGCGGGAAGCAACGTTCTGGGATCACCGCCAAAGCGAAACGGCAACCCGTTCCCACCTTCACGATCGCCATATTGGTCAAAAGACACATTCGTAACGTATTTGAGATTGGGTTCAATCCCGGTAAACGACAACTGATAGACAAAGTCCGTTGGCACCGTAGCAACCGCCACTTGCGCCTGCGCGAGATTGCCGATTGCCAGCTCCGCACGCGCGCGACCGAGCCGAGAAAAATTCGCAAACCGAGTGCTGTCACCAACATACCGATCCGCAGAATCGAACAGTGCAATCGCGTGTTGATACACTTCAACTGTCGTGAATCCACGCGTAAGCGTATAGTCCTTCTCGAAATCGACCGTCCCTAATGGGATTCCTGAGCAATATAGATCGGCCAACATGATCGTGAGGAACCCCTCGATAGCAAAGAGATGACCAATATATGTAGGTGAAAGATTGACGGCGTATTTGCGAATCATACCGCGTGCTTCCTGGCTACTCACTCGCAGCTTGTTCAATCCATTAAACGGTGCGGCAGCCCCCCCTTCAATGACATCATCCCCAGAAAATAACAATCGAGCATCCACGCGCTCTAAAAAGCTCTGAGGAAATGGAGACTGATGTTCGACTCTGGACAGTTCGTCCGACAAGAGACCGGTGAGTCGCGCGTAATTTACTCGTGCGCCTATTTCATTCACCGCATCTGGACGATATGCTGAATACAACGAACTTAACCCGAGCACAATTCCACGATAGAGACTCTCGGCACCACGATCATTTTTGACCGAATTGGGATTTAATACATTGGTCGGAAGATCAACCCCATTCACGAGATCGCTACATGCGGAGATCGCAGTCACCACAGCAAACGCGACAATGCAACGAACGCAGCGTGATGTCGACGACGCAGACGGATGGATAGCCCACATCATTAGTTAATCCTCAGAGACAGGCCCAAGACGCGTGGTTGCGGTAGCTGTCCTTGATCAAATACCTCTTCGCCCGTTGCTCCAACATTTGGATCCTTTCCTCGATAGGTGCTCCATAATCCAACGTTGGTTCCATACAAAGCAACGGACGCCGTTCGTGTTCCCAGTGCACGTTGCGTGATGGTGTGTGGTAACAAATAGCTGATTTGCATACTCGTCCATCGGAGCGTTGACACCTGTTGGGCACGCGTGAGCGCGCTATACAATCCGTACGCCTGTTCTTTCAGCGATAGTGATGGATCATTTTGTGCGCGACTATACATGGGTGCATCTGAACGAACTTGCGTTAAGCCGTGTTCATAGCTCAGTACTGCACTGAAGGTCAGATTTGCGAACGCAGTGAGCTGCTGTTGCGTGTTCGCAGTAAATTTTGGATACGGTGCGCCGATAAACTTTGCGCTATCGGAATAGGCGATTTCATCAATGTCGATAATACCATCGTGATTACGATCGTTATATCCGACCAACTCACTGGCCCATCGGCCATACAGCGGGTAGCCCACAATATTCCGACTTTGCAAGCCAGAAATCGCACTGAGATTACCGCTCTGCTTCCCATTCGTCAGTCGTATAACGCGGTTCCGTAATGTGGTAACATTAAACGATGGTCTCCATGAGATAAGCGACGACTGCAGGGAACCATCCACGCTGAACTCGAAGGTAGCGTTGTCAATATCGCCGAGATTTTGCCATAAACTGAAGGCCCCAATGGACCCCGGGACAACTCCCTGGACCAACAGATCGTGTGTTCGCTTACGTGCCCATGTCGCGGTGAAGCTCAGCGACCCATGATCATGCTCAATCACGTCAGAATCGAATCCGAGTTCCCATTCTTGACTCCGTTCTGGCTTAAGCATGGTGTTACCAAGCGAATTCAAGTCGAAATTATTGCTAATTTCATTAGAACCACGCTTGTAGGTTCGATACTTCGCCACAACGTCAGGTTGCTTTCCAGCCGTTCCGAACGCCGTCCGCAAACGAACCATTGGGAGATTCCCGATAATAGGTAACTGGCGAAAGTTCGGTTGATCAGAGAGTAGATAGGAAAACCCTAATTTTGGAAACTTTGGCATCACATTCCCGCCAAGCGCACTTCCAGCATCGGTGCGAATGGCCAATGGGAACCAAAACCGATCGGCGACGTTAATGCGAGTTTCGAGATACGCACCAACCGTGTTTCGGCTTGCCTGCGTTTCGTCAAACTGAGACTGTCTTGCAGCCCCACCTCTCGCGTCTCGCATGCCATCCGGTAATCCAGAAGCATTGACACTCACCTGCCCTTCCGAGCTTTGCACGAAGTTACCACCAATGGACGGTATAACATTTAACAGCCTATGTCCGAGTGGCTGCATCGACATATTGATTTTAATGTCCGCCGAGACGCCGGATCCAATTGAGCGAAGCACCCATGAACTATCACTCCCCCCACCTAACACGGTGCGACATAACATGCCACCATAACAGTCTCCGTTGGCAAGATAACTTCGACTCGACATGCTTCGGCTATCGATGCCTGCCGATATCATGGTATTGGTATTCGAAATTGCGCCGGTTTGAAGTGTGAGCGAATTACGAAAGCCGACTTCCCGTGACGTCCGCTCTTCTCGAAACGCACTAATAATGGCTAACAAGCCACTTCTCGGCGTTGCCAAAGATCCATTGGCATCGTACACCGGCTGCGGTGGTGGAAATGTGGCAGCCGTTTGCAGCGCATTACTCAATGGAGTCGAACGCCCAGCCGTTCGACTGATGCCGGTACTTAGAGTCGCACTCGTCACGGGTCCAAAATCCATGCGGACAATGCCAGTCCCGCTTTGCTGATTTGCCGCCTGAGGTTGACGTTGCCACGATAGGGGAGGCGTTCCCTCATCGCGCAAGAGCTGAACATCGATATCTGGCATCTTCATAAGCCCCAGGTCCTGCTTCATTGATGTCGTGAGCGAATACGTTACACCCTTTACACCGCCATTCACGCCAACACTATACTCTTGCGTCAGACCTCGGCCAAACACGGTGGTATTGGGGGAGTTGAGAATTTGATAGACGGTTACACTATCTGGAGTACATCCGAGAGGATTCCATTGGCCATGCGGGCAGTGCATTGGCATCCCACCAATAAATGGTGTTCCCCAACTGAAATAGTTGTTGGGCCATTGCCCCGGTAAGCTTGATGCCCCCAACGACATTGCGGCATTCCACCGAGTTGGTCCGACACTTCCGCGTTTCATGGTGACGACGATCACGCCATTCGCGGCATCGCTCCCATACAATGCAACGGCGGAAGGCCCCTTTAATACTTCAACGGTCTCGATCGAGTTAATATCGAGCTGGTCGAGTGGTGAAAAGTTGAAACCAATACCGGCGTCTGTTACGTTTGCCGCACGATATTTCGCCTCACTTCGAATCTGCACACCATCCACCACAATAATCGGTTCATTCGATGAATTCACACTCGACACGCCGCGAATTCGAATTCTTGTGGGTGCCCCGGGCTGCCCCGAGGTCGGTGCGGCGTAGAGTCCCGGGACTCGGGTAGCCAACAGCTCGCTCACATTTGATACAGGGTTATTTCGAATGACCTCTTCCACAGAGATCGAAGTAATATCGTTCCCTACTTCGACCTTCCGTTGTAATCCAGTTGCCGTTGTTACAACACCAGACAACGTTGTTGGCGCACTAGCCAGCTTTATCTGCACCGTTACCGGGACGTCTTTCGTCACGGTAATGCTTCTGGATGCGAGCTTATATCCGAGGATCTGTACCCGAATCGTCTGCCCACCACCCGGGACTTTCATGGCAAATCGACCATCATCACCGGACACAGCTGAGACTCGTAACCCGACAACCGATATCGCCACTCCACGAATCGGCTTGCTTGTGACTGAATCTAAAATGAGCCCCGCAACCACCCCGGTATCCGGGACCTGCGACGGTTTTTTTGCGGAGCCTACCCGGGGGCGAATCAAGATTGTCTGGCCGTCAGACGCCACTGTCGCAATAAGACCAGTCCCTTTTAGTGCGGCGGTTAATGCATCACTGACATTCGTATTTACAAGATTCACACTCACGCGAGACTTGAACGCAGGTAATGCTTGATCAAATGCAACACGAACGTTGCTTTGCTTGGCAATCTGCTCGATAACGTAAAGCACGGTACTATCACGCACAACGATGCTTACGCTTTTCTGTAGCAGCCGCTGCGCTTGCATAACGACCTCTGCACTCGCTCTAATATCTTCATCTCTCTGCAACGAATACTTCGTCTGCGCACGAGCGGCAGAAACATCCCCTGCGACCGCCATTATTCCTACCCATACTACAACCTGCCCGATACGCAAGATCGCCATTCTCATTACCTGGGATAAAGGGTCAGCACTCGCCCATCACGTACAATGCGCACGTTGAGCGTCACTTGCAGGATTTCCATCAAGTCTGCGGTCGAGCTGCGAGATACTTTCCATCGCAGCTCTCGCGTTTCCAGTGATGCGTCACCAAGGCGAATATCCACGTCGTACCAACGATTGATATCTACGATCGCATCGGCTAACAGCACACCGTTAAAGACCAAAACCCCATCAGCGAATGTTTCATTCACACGAGTGATCGTCGACAGCATTACAACGCCGCTTGGCAATACTTCAAGCCGTTGCCTTGCACTTAACACTCGATCGCGCACAGCGACCTTACCTTCATGTACAGCAACAACGGTGGCTTTATCAGCTGCATAATGTCGCACTGTAAAGCGGGTTCCTAACACACGAGTTGCAGTACCACCGGCCATCACAACAAACGGAGCTCTCGCACGACCGACCACTTGAAACAACGCTTCACCTTCGAGGCGCAGCGTTCGATTTCCAGAGCCATAATCACCCGGTACATCGAGCCGGCTGGCTGAGTTGAGGGTTACCACGCTTCCGTCCGGAAGTTTGACGGTGGCATGATCCGCGTTTCCGGTTGTATAGGTAGTTGATCCAGCGATATTGCCAGGGGATTCAGCACGCCAGGGATTCAACGTCGAGGTAGGGAGAGCAAAGGCTATTACCGCCAGCGCAATGGCAGTAGTCGCGGCAACAGCGAATTTGGTCGTACGATTCACGCCATGTCGTAAAGTTATCGCGCGCCAACCAACACGTTCAACAATTCGCGCTTCGGCCGCTTCAATATCAATACCTACCGGCATCTGCGCATCAAGCGCCTCTGCTCGGCTCGCCGCTCGCATCGTACGAATGCCGTCTGCGGACTTCGGATTATCTGCGAGCCATCGCTCAAAACGGCGCTGCTCGGTAAGGGTGCATTCCCCGGCGATGTACAGCTCCAGCAGCTGGTCATCCAGCATAGGATCGGGTGGTCGAAAAAAGACGAGGTCATCCTGCATACCTAAGAAACCCCGCCGACAGACTAAACCCCTTCAGACGCCCACAAACTAATTTCTAACGAGTTGTGTAACGCCAACGCCCCCGCAGCTACCCCCGCTGCAGCCGCGCCAGCACAAGATGCGTAACACGCCGAACTAACTGCTCAGCACTCTTCGTGGTTATCCCAAGCACCTCAGCGATGGCAGGCACAGTAAGCCCACGATGATACCGTAAGTCATACGCCGTACGCTGTCGCTCAGTACATCCTTCGAGCACTGCAAACACCGCCCGCCTCTGCGCATCATCTGCCTCATCAGCCACCAACCGATCCAACACATTCTCAGCCGGATCCACTCGACTTCCATACCGAGATTCAAGAACATCTCCCTGCGAGCGAACCTCACGTTGCTCAGCTCTCTGCCGACGACGAATCTCTTTTAGCGACTGATTTCGAATGCTCGTAAAAAGATATCCGACCGGATTATTTCCAGGATCCCACTGATTACCTAAATTCCACACCGCGGTAATCACATCTTGCACGACATCTTCCGCATCGTCCTCTGAACGTACGATAGTCGTCGCAAATCGAACGAGCTGGTAATAGCTTATACCAATGAGCTCTCGAAGCGCCTCTATATCACGTGCTTTGATTCGATCGACAAGTTGCTCAGACACGACTATAGAGCGCGAACTACGCTTCTGCCGTCCAGCCGGTGATCCAGCTCCTGCTCCACCCCCACTATCCGCATTATAGAATTCGGCGCACGCACGAAAGTCGATAGCAAGCGTCATATCTACGAAATCCTCTTACGCAATCGAATGGCGAGAGATGGTTCCAGAAAAGAACCAATACGCAACAGCGTTCTATTAACGTACGCCAGTTTTGCTCTGCGTCAATGTCTCATTTTACCATCGAAGAAGGGGCTAAACGTTATCAACACACCGTTTAGCCCCCAATCACAGTTCGTATTTTCCGATTCTCTGCAAGCGTGCAGCTATTCAACTTTATACGCAGCACGCATCAGTATGATTGCACCTGCTGCTGTATCACCCGATGTTCTTTCAACTCCTTCATGATCGCATCCCCAGCCCCGGTAACGGCGCTCTTCAACGATTTTGGATCCACAGATTGCGTAATCCCGGACCATACAAGTTTATCCGTACTCAGATCAAAAAAACTCATCTCGAGCGAGTACACATCATAGTGAGTATAGTATCCCGGGGAACTCCATGAATCGTACCATGTATCCCAATACCCCCAATAATTACGATAGTACACCGGCCCAACGCTCATATATCCCGGTTGATACACCGTCTCTCTTTCCTTACCAAGCAAACGAGTTGTAACTAGGCCATCGAAACCAGCCGTCTGCAGTTGACCGCGCAACTCACCGCCCTTCAATGTGCTGATCTCAGGATATAACTCGTAACTCGGCACAGCAGCCACATTTTTTGAAATACGTTTCACCATAGCATCTTCAACAACGCGACGGTTCGCTTCACCATTTACGTAAGCAACCGCTAAAACTTTACTATATGTATGCGGAGTATAATCTGGTTCAATCCACATATTTGAAAGCTGAGTACCTGACGAACACGCTACGATTGTAAACAATATCGACGCGCTAAAAAATGAACGACGCATAATGATCTCCAGATGGCAAAAGCGTTGAACCGATCTCCTATTACGGTCAAGAGATATGCCATGTGGCCTATGTCATACCAGTTAACACGGTGCCTGCAACTGTCGTATAGTTACCGTCGATTCATATGTTTGTGATACGTAACCATACGAACCTATCGAACTTTTGATCGAACTTATTCACAATAAATTCGAGGTAGCGCACCGAGGTAAAACATCGTACGCTTGATGGTGCAGATTATGCGAGGCTAAAAACATCAACTATGCCGGAACACAATAATACGATCGAATCAGTTATAAACATCGTTGGATTGACCAGAAAGTTTCACACATTTGTCGCGGTCGACCATCTGAATCTGACCATCCCAGCAGGTGAGATATTCGGACTGCTGGGTCCGAATGGCGCGGGAAAGACAACCACGATCAAGATGCTGACGACGCTCCTTCCACCTACGTCAGGAACAGCATCAGTTGCTGGCTACGATATTACCAACGACCCCAAGCAGGTGCGGCGCCGTATTGGGTATGTCCCTCAGCTACTATCCGCAGACGGCGCGTTAACCGGGGTCGAAAACTTGACGCTCTCTGCCAAACTATACCGAGTCCCTCGCGAGAAGCGCAAGACGCGGATAGAAGAAGCGCTCCACTTTATGGCGCTCGAAGAGGCTGCCCATGAGCTTGTCCGAACCTATTCTGGGGGGATGATTCGTCGCCTGGAGGTCGCACAGGCCATGCTCCACCATCCAGCAGTACTGTTTATGGATGAGCCAACAATCGGCCTAGACCCCATTGCTCGGCGTGTTGTATGGGACAGACTGCGCGAGTTACGCCAAAACGCAAACATGACCATTCTCATCACAACGCATGACATGGAAGAAGCAGACGCGCTCTGCGATACATTGGCCATCATGCACCTCGGAAAAATTGCCGCACAAGGCTCCCCAACTCAGCTCAAAGCCGACGTTGGGACCAGCGCCACACTAGACGACGTCTTCACTCATTTCGGCGGAGGATCAGTTGACGCCGGAGGAAATTATCGTGACATCCGGAACACCCGCAGAACCGTACAACGACTTGGTTAAGGAAAACCGAATCGTCGCCTTCTTCGGGCAGACGACAGCCATAACACAAGTCGAGCTACAAAAGCTCGTACGTGACCCAACTGAACTCGTTACACGAGCAGTTCAGCCCGTACTTTGGCTGCTTATTTTTGGACAGGTTTTCACTCGCGTACACGCCATTCCAACCGGATCGCTCACATATCTGGAATTCATGGCGCCAGGAGTACTCGCGCAGAGTGTGCTCTTTAGCGCAATCTTTTATGGGATCGCAATCATCTGGGAGCGCGACCTGGGTGTTATCCATAAGCTACTGATAAGCCCCGCCCCGCGCAGCGCGCTGGTATTGGGAAAAGCGTTTTCTGCTGGACTACGTGGATTGTCACAAGCGATCATTATTTATATCGTTGCGTGGCTACTCGGTATTCGACTGCGTCTCGAATTGCTGCCGCTGATTGGCGTCTGCTTTACAGTTGTACTGGGATCGGCACTCTTTTCTACATTCTCGCTCGTTATTGCGTGTCTGGTAAAAACACGCGAGCGGTTTATGGGAATTGGCCAGGTGTTAACGATGCCGTTGTTCTTTGCGAGTAACGCGATTTATCCGATTGAACTCATGCCGGAATGGCTGCAACGAGTGGCAAGCGTGAATCCATTGACATACTTGGTGGATGCGTTGCGCCAGTTGATGGTAGCGGGCGGAACGATAAGCGCGTATAGCGTAGGGTTCGATTTACTCGTGCTGGTACTGGTTTTCTTCGCACTTGTTGTGTTGGCCGCGAGTATTCTGCCAATTATTGTTCAGTGATCTTTAAAGATATGAGCGCTCGTCAGCGCGTCGAAAATCGATTTGAAGATACGACAGCTATATCCTTGGGGTGCGTCCCCGGGTATCCTTCACCGCGTCACAATTAAAGAGCCCGTAAACTTTCCGCGGTCCAGCAGTGACTCACTACCAAACGATCAGTCGTTCCAAAGCCTAATTAGCCTTTTATGACCTTGAAAACCCGCTGGCTCCCGTCTTCCGTTGACCAAGCGCTCAAGGGCGCATCAACGCGTCCGCGAGCCCTTTCTCTTTCTATAGTATGCGGCCTCCTCGTCGCCGCCACCTATGGTTGCAGTGCCAGCCGAACCACAGCCGGAGCCGGCCCCGATCATGCGGCCAAAAGTGCCAAATCAGCGGCTCAGCGTGCAGCGATTCCAGGCGCACCGGCGGGAACGACGGCCTTTATTGGGGTATCGGTTATCCCGATGGATGAGGAACGAACGCTCGCGAACTACACCGTGCTTGTACGGAACGGAAGAATCGCGGAGATGGGACCTGCTGGAAAGGTTCATATCCCCAAAGATGCGGTAAAAATCGATGCTACCGGGCAGTATCTAATCCCCGGCCTAGCAGACATGCATGCGCATCTTTTTCACTCGTTGCATGGAGAACGGCTAACCGGAGCCGCAGCCCGCGGGTCGTGGACGGATACCCTTCGCGCTCGCCGACGTCTGGCGCTCTGGCTGGCTAATGGTGTCACGACGGTTCGAAACATGGACCACGCGTTTACCGAACCAAGCAAGTTGTCGCTCCAGCTCAAAGCTGAGGCGGCGAGCGGTACGGTTCTCAGCCCGCGAATATATACGGCTGGACGTTGGCGGAGCCTGGGGACCAATGAATCCCTCGCTACCATCCAATCACAATGGCCCGCACTTGGCGATATTGAAAAACGTCTCGTTGAATACAAGAATGAAGGATTCGACTTCATCAAGCCGTATTACGAACCCAAGCCAATCTACGACTCACTCGTTACAATCGCAAAGCGTCTTGGAATTCCAGTTGCTGGCCATATTCCGCAAGGCGTAACGCTGCAGTATGCACTGCATCATACAACGTCAATCGAACACCCAATGCCAGAATGGGATAGAACGGTTGATGTACGAGCACCGAAAGCAGAAAATCTTCAAGCGCTTGCAGATTCAATGTATAGCACGAATATCTGGCATTGCCCAACGCAATCGCATTACGTAGCATTGCATGGATTTCCAGTCGCAAATGGAATTCTCAACAAGCTGAATCAGCGCGGAGTACATCTGTTACTTGGCACGGATGAGCCACCGCGTGCAGGAATTATGGCACGAGAGCTTGCTTCGCTTGTGGCTGAGGGGTTAACGCCGTTTCAAGCACTCAGTACAGGCACCCGCAATGTCGCCCAGTATTTTGGGACGACGGCGGATGTCGGAACGGTTACGGTTGGAAAGCGCGCGGATCTTGTTTTGTTATCGACAAATCCGTTAGCGGATGTGAATGCGACGGCAACGCCGATTGGTGTAATGGTTGGTGGACGTTGGCTCACGAAAGCCGCGATCGATGAACGTATTGCGGCGTTGGCAGATTAATGAAGTCGCGTCAAATCTTCGAGCCCATTTCAATGCATTTCCAACTTCCGCCTGTGCGTCAGGCTTTTCGGCTAGCTCGCATCGTGCTGCGCCCATGCTACAGCAGCCTTTCGATATCATGTGCCCTGCTCCTTGCTACCTATGGGTGCACCCCTAGCCATTCCACCTCTACGCTCAACCCCGTCCACTCTGCGGGCAGCACGCAAACATCGCCGATTCCTGGTGCCCCGTCTGGAGTAACTGCCTTCGTCGGCGTCTCCGTCGTCCCCATGGACGAAGAGCGAGTCCTCTCCAACTACACCGTCCTCATACGCGAAGGGCGAATCGCCGAGCTGGGGCCGGTGGCGAAGGTTCAGATTCCAAAGGGCGCGACACGTATTGATGCAAAGGGACAGTACATGATTCCCGGTCTGGCAGACATGCATGCGCACATATTCCACACGCTTCACGGCGAGCAGGCTACGGGAGCGTCTGCCCGCGGTTCGATGCTTGACACATTGCGCGCGCGACGACGATTAGCGTTATGGTTAGCTAATGGCGTAACTACCATTCGTAATATGGATTATGCCTATACAAACATGAGCCAATGGGCGCTCATCCTGAAAGCAGAAGCGGCCGCAGGATCGGTGCCGAGTCCGCGGATCGTGACCGCTGGACGATGGAGTGGTCCGGCGGAAAATGAGACGGCAATGGGTCCGTGGCCCGCTCCAGAGGAGGTGGCAGCACGTCTCCAAACATACAAAGACGCAGGCTTTGATTTTGTGAAGTCGTACTTTGAGCCGAAGCCGGTGTTCGATTCGCTTGTCGCGGCTGCGGCACGCCTCAATATGCCGATCGCTGGGCATATTCCGCCGGGAACAAAGCTGTCGCGCGCGCTTAAGGTATTGAAATCAATTGAGCATCCGATGGCGGCATGGGATCCCCCGCTCAACTCGAAAACGCCGGATTCCGCCGAACTACGGGCGCTCACGGATACCATGAAGGCTCGTGGGATTTGGCATACGCCAACGCAATCGCATTATATCGCGCTGCATGAATTTCCGGTGGCAAACGGTACCCTCAAAAGCTTGAGCCAGGGCGGCGTCGGCATTCTCCTCGGCACTGATGAACCGCCGAGAAGTGGGATTATTGCGCGTGAGTTAGTGTCGTTGGTGACTGAAGGGTTAACGCCGTATCAGGCGCTGAGCACCGGCACTCGCAACGTCGCGGAGTATTTTGGGACGTTGTCGGATGTAGGGACGATCACAGTTGGGAAGCGCGCGGATCTTGTGTTGCTCTCTAGCAATCCGTTGGTGGATCTCCAGGTGGCGGCAACGCCGATTGGTGTAATGGTCGGCGGTCGCTGGTATACGAAGGCTGCGATCGATGCGCGCGTTGCGAGTTTAGCGGATAAATAAACCGAGACACGACAAACAGGGAGGCGTAACCGCGCTTCTAGCGTGTCCTCGCCTCCCACTCCGCTCGCGACTGACCCCAAATATCGATCTTCACGTTTTCAAAGGGGGCCGGCAATTTTGCTGGCCCTCGGTTCTTCGCACCCAACCGCTTGGCCACCGCCTGCGATGCCACATTTTCCGGATCTATGGACTGTATAACTTCCGTCCAACCAAGTTCGGCAAATGCCCAATCAATGGCCGCAGTACACCCTTCAGTCGCGTATCCCTTACCCCAAAACTCCGGAGCTAAGCCATACCCAACCTCGGTTCCCGGCCACCCTTCGGGCATCCAGGGGCCAAGTCGCCCAACCCAGGCACCAGATGATTTCTCAATTACCGAGAACATCCCAAACCCTTTAAGCACCCAGCTCCCAGTCATTGTCGCAAATCCGCGCCAAGCTGTAGATCTTGGCTCCGTCGTCAAAAACCGCGTAGCCACCGGGTCCGCCATAAACTTCGCCCAAGCATCAAAATCCTCTGCTGCAGGTGGGCGAAGGATCAAGCGTTCAGTTTCGAGGATGGGGCCGGGTGCGCAAAAATCTGGTCGTGTGATCATATATGAATCTTCGCATACTCGCGATAAGATGCCAAGCCGTTAACAGTCACGAATGGGCAAAAAAATACTCGATTTACAATGAAGATGTTTTCGCCGATTACGTCCGGCTAACACCATTTTATGAGACGGATAATTGCGTCACACTGGGGCGACTGGCAGCTCTGCAAGTTTTCGTCCCACACGATCAAGTGTGGGATACCGGCCGAGATCCTCCCGCGGAACCCAACGGGCATCTTCGACTTCAACCGTGGCAAGCTGCAGCGCGCTCACATCCTCACAGACGAACAGATACCGGAAGTCGTGATGCCAATGCTCCGGCTCCCCCTTCCTGGCGTTTGGAGGGATGTAATGGCTATCAATATCGAACGGAACGTTCGGATCGCTTCCAACCGGAAGCAGCGTCAACAAACCCAACCCAGTCTCCTCCAACACTTCACGCCTCGCGCCCGCCAACGGCGACATATCGCTATCATCCAAATGCCCGCCAGGTTGCACAAAGATACCAAGCGCGCGATGGGCCACGAGTAACACCGCGCTACGATCTGGCGAAAGGACAAAACCACTTCCGGTGATATGACCGACAAAGTTGGACCGGCTAATCAGATCGGCGGTGCCATCGAATGCAGCTATAAGCGCATTAACCCGGTTGAGATGCTCAAGCTCATAGGGATAAACTTCGGAGTAAGATGCAACCAGTGGAGCAACCAACAACATCCTATTTCGCTCTCCCTAAATCAACAACAATCGTGCGCCATTTACCCTGATTGAATCGCACAACACTCAGCGTACACCGGAGCGCATGTCCAACAAGTATCGCAATCCAAATATGTATAGGATGAAGCTCACCAAGATGTCTCATTGTGAAACAGATACCAATCGGAACAATAATTTGCGATACAATCGATATATACAGCGGGCTCTTCGTATCACCCGTACCTTGCAACCCGCCAGTGTATGTAAGCGCGACAGACACAAACAACCCCGATACACTCAGGATACGCAAGAGTTGCGTTCCAATACTCACCACGCTCGGATCACTTAATCCGAATATCGCAAGCAGCTGTTCCGGGATGAAGAAAAAGCAAACACCAAAACACAACGCTCCCGCAAACCCAATTCGTGCAGCAACATGCACCCCTGCCATGGCGCGATCAGGCTGACCCGCACCAAGGTTCTGCCCTGCAACTGCCGCAGCGGCGCCCATAAGTCCAACAGACGTCCATGTAATCAGCGAAAATAACTGGGAATACGAAACTGCGTATGCCGCTTGAGCGGAAGCACTATGTGCTAACGAACCGATGAAGGCGAGCATGATCACTCCGCCAACGTTCATCGCAATCCCTTGAATACCTGTTGGCAATCCGAATCGAAACAGCGACCGAATAATACCCCAGTCCGGGGCGTATCCCTGGCCTCTGGGGAACGAAATAACCCATCCTCCGTTCCAAAGCTTATAGAATGCGTACACGCCAACGAGCCCTGATGCGAGCGCGGTGCCCATCGCAGCCCCTCGTGTGCCATATCCAGGAATTGGGCCAAGACCGCGGATGAGAATAACGTTAAAGACGATGTTTAATATGGTGAGTGCAATCCCAAGCCTCATCGGTGTCTTTGCATCTCCAGCAGACCGGAGCGCGCCGCCGAGCATGAAGAACATCAACATACCGCTACTGAAGACGAAGCTGATGCGGAGAAACGGGAGCGCCTGCACCTTTACCTCTGGCGACGCATTCACAAGATCGAGCAAGATGGGCGACAGAAAGTACCCAATGGGTGCGATAAGCAGTAACGACATCCCGGTCGCAGTTAGGAACGCTTGGTATACGGTTCGATCAACGAGCTCAGCATGACCAGCGCCAGCAAACCGTGCGACTAACACGCTCATCCCCGTAAATAACGAGGTGATAAAAATTATGACGACGATGTAAATCTGGCTTGCGACACCAATCGCGGCATTTCCCGTATATCCAACAAAGTGCCCAACCATCACGTGATCGATAATTCCTTGCAGCCCGCCAAAGATATTCGTCAGCATGGTTGGCCACGCAAGTCGCCAGACCGCTGGGCCTAAGGGACCTTCAATTATAGAGCGATCGTATCTGGGGGACGCCGGAACGGAAGGCGCGGTTTCAGCAATGAGAGTTGCTGAGTCGGGTTGTATACTACTACCAGGATTGGTCAATTTATACCTGCAACGAACATCGATCTTTCGGTTTAGCGGGAATTTTCTGGTTCTAGGTCCAAGTCTAAATCAGGCGCTGTCTCTAATTCCGGGTCCGGTTCTGACTTCAACTCACCCTCTTGTGGAGGCGCGGAGTGAAACAAAATCGCAACACCGATTATCGCTGAGATCACCGAAGCGGAGAACACAGCGATCTTTGCAGCTGCAAAATCAGACGGATTTCGGAATGCCTGTCCTGCAATAAAAAGCGACATGGTAAATCCAATTCCGGCGAGCGCCCCGGCACCGATCAACTGGCGCCAGGAGTATTCGCTTGGCTTCACCGCAACGCCAAGCTTCACAGCAAGGAACGAAACTAACACCATCCCAACCGGTTTGCCAATCAACAACCCGCCACCAATCGCGGCCATGAGCCATTCGTGACCACGCAGAATGTCCAGGCGTAGCAGAACGCCTGCGTTTGCCAGGGCAAATACGGGCAACACAACATAACTCGACCACGGCTCAACAGTCCTGAGCATACGGTCTGCCGGAGATTCAATGCGATCGTGAATTGCGTCGAGTGCGCGAAGGGCTGGGAGAGACGGACCTTCGCGTAAAACCTGGTCGCTACGCTTGGCTTCAGCGGCCACGATGCTATCCGCCTGGATCATCAACGTCCGCAGGTTGGTCGGTGGCAGCGTTGGAATAAAGATCGCGAAGATCACACCAGCAAGCGTTGCGTGCAACCCACCCTGATAGACGCAAAACCACAGTGCAAGTCCAAGTACCAGATATGGCAGCACTCGATACACGCTCGCTCTGTTCAACAGCGCCAGTGCACAAATAATTAAAACAGCAACGCCGAGATAGATAAAATTGATGTCGCCTGAGTAGAACATCGCCACAACAGAGATTGCGCCAATGTCGTCGACAATCGCGGCTGCGGTTAAAAAGATTCGAAGTTCAACAGGCACTCTCGTCCCTAACATCGCGATGAGAGCGACAGCGAACGCCGTGTCGGTTGCGATTGGAACGCCCCATCCATGCGACCACGCACCAGAAGGGATCAACAGTATATAGATGAGTGCAGGCACAACCATACCTCCAATTGCACCAGCGATTGGAAGCGCGGCGGATCGTCTACTCGCCAAACGCCCTACGGTAAATTCACGCTTGATCTCGAGACCAACGACAAGAAAGAATATGGTGAGTAAGCCGTGGTTCACCCACTCACGCAACGGCATTTCAAAGCGGAACCGACCGGCAACGAGCCCAACCGTTTGATGCCACAGCGCTTCCATGCCCGGCCCAAACGCCGAATTGGTTAATACGACCGCGATGATCGAGGCAATGAGCAGTAACAGCCCGCTCGATGGCGCCCAACTCGCGAAGTCCAACGCAACGGTACGAACTCTGTGGCCAAGGGAGCCAAGCATCGCCTCAGATAGCGACGTCTCATCCCATGGGCCTTCGTAACGCCGGCCGTTAATAAAAAACGTGGGCGTATACATCACACCACTTGCCCGAGCGCTTTCCATGTCATCGGCAACACGATCCTTCGCGTGTTCAACGACAGTCGAGGTCCGCTCTTCTTCTTTTTCTGGAATATTCAACTGCTTCGCAACGCTCACGAGATCGTCTTCGGTTAACCGGGACGATCTCGTCATTAGCGAGACATGCGCATCCCAAAACTTATTGGGATCCCCGCTCTCTACCAGCTCAGCTGCCTGTTGAGCAAGCTTGCTTCCGGTTAACGGCCGATGTCGAAAGACGTATCGAAGCCGATCGCCAAAACGATTGCGCACCACTGCAATACGTTCGTTGGCAGCTCGACAGTGACTACAGTCGTAGCTGCCATATTCAACAAGCGTAATTTCTGCGTCCTCTGGACCCAGAACATGGTCGTACAGTTCGTCTACAGGGCGATCCAATCGACCGACGGGTGCTATCTCAGCCATTGAGAGCTCGAAGTTATGAGAATCTCTGGAGAGAGCAACCCGCCGATCAATTTGCGCATAGACTATTGTTGCATTGCCTTGGGTGGTCCTAACACTTCCATAAGCACGATCGCCTGACGCGCCGTTGCAGGCGTTAAGTGCAATCCATGCCGCCGCACCGGTGCAGTGTACCCATCTTTCGGGATAGTCGGTTTCCCCGCCAATGTTGCCGCACGCGGAGCTTTGGAAACAACATCATAAGGATTGTGGCGATCCACTTCCAGACGATCCTTAACTCCACCATAGCTAATTCCGGGCCGCAGCGTATCGGTCATCGATGGTACAATGATCGATGGAACTAGACCGACCTGCTTCCCTATTTGCCAATCCTTGTTCTCTTCGTCGTGAAACGTTTCGAAAGACTCGAGAGATTCAAGAGACTTGGGTTCGAGACTACGCTCTTCTTCCATTCGCAGTTGCGCAGCACGAACGATGTCGTCTAAACGCTTGACAGACGAAGAACGCGCCTCTGGCGGCAGTGGAAGTCCGCCAACATAAATCTCCTGCGGCTCTTCTTCCTCACGCTCGTAGTCAACGTCTCTCCCGTGCGCATCACCGTGTTCCCGCTGGATCTGTTCCCAGTCCAGCGGGCCATGCTTCATTTTGCGTTTTGCGCGCCCTACAACTACATCAAAAAGCAGTGCAATCGCTGCAAAAATTAACCATGGAATAAAGTCGTTCAAACGTTAACCCTCCTGCCTCGGCTCCTCTCCTCGTGCAATACTGCGGCGCATGTCGGTGTCGCTCGTCATGTTCTGATACCGTGCATAATCCATAATCCCAAGACGACCATTACGGAACGCATCAGCCATCGCTTGCGGAACTTGCGCTTCAGCTTCCACAACCTTGGCACGCATTTCCTGCGTTCGTGCCGTCATTTCCTGTTCGAGCGCAACAGCCATCGCGCGACGTTCTTCAGCTTTCGCCTGCGCAATACGTTTGTCTGCTTCGGCCTGATCGGTCTGAAGCTGAGCACCAATGTTCTTGCCTACATCGACGTCTGCAATATCGATCGATAGAATTTCAAATGCCGTACCGCTATCCAAACCTTTGCCAAGTACTGTTTTGGAGATGGTATCCGGGTTTTCGAGCACCGCTTTGTGCGAAGCGGATGAACCGATCGTGGACACGATACCTTCACCAACACGCGCGAGAATCGTCTCTTCGCCAGCACCACCAACGAGTCGATGGATGTTCGCGCGCACCGTCACTCGAGCAACGGCAATGAGCTGAATACCATCTTTCGCCATCGCCGAAACGCGCGGCGTGTTAATAACCTTCGGATTAACAGAGACCTGCACCGCTTCGAGCACATCTCGTCCCGCCAGATCAATTGCGGCAGCACGTTGAAAACCAAGCTCAATACCAGCTTTATCTGCGGAGATTAGCGCTTTGACCACACGATCCACGTTACCACCAGCCAAATAGTGCGCTTCCAGCTGATCGACACTTAATGGGATACCAGCCTTGGTAGCGGTAATCAACGGTCGCACGACGGCCGCGGGATTGACCTTACGCAACCGCATTCCAACAAGTGTCCCTAACCCGATTGGCACACCAGCCGCCAGCGCCTCGACCCACAGCCGTACTGGAACGAACGACAGAATCGACCCCAGGACGACCAGAATGACGACGATGAGGATAACGCCAAGTAAGGGAGCCTGCTCAAGAATGCCCATGTACTAAATCTCCAGGAAATGGATAGTATATATCATCGCAAAGACCGGACTACGCTTCGCGAGATAGTTCGTCTACCGGGAGCACGACCGTTCGATACGGCTCCGTTTGAACAACGCGCACTCGACTCCCTTTGTTGAGAAAGCCAGCGTCGGAAACGACGTCAACTCGCTCTGTACCAAAGAGTGCGGTGCCCGTGGGACGCAGATCGGTGAGTGTTACACCTTCCGCGTGTAAGAGATCACTTCTGGGGTCGGCAGATGTGTAGCCCGTATCGCTGGTCGTCGCCGCAGTCAGAAAAATTCCCGACGTCTTTCGCTTTGGCAGGTGCCGAATAATGAAGAAGAGCGCCACAATAACGATCACCAGCGACGCGACAAACACGCCCACCGCCCGCGCAACGTCCTGCGAGCTACTATAATCTCCAATGAGCGCAAGGAAAAACGCGGCGCCAATTCCAGCGATTCCGGCAATCCCGGCAATGCCAAAACCGGGGATAATAAATATTTCCAGCAGAAGCAAGACCACGCCAATCCCCAAGAGAAGAATTTCCTCCAAGCCTGCGAGGCCAACCAGCATATGACTGCCAAAGAATAGGGCGATAGCCACAGCTCCAACAGCTCCAGCCGCGCCAAACGTGGGCGTTTTGATCTCGGTCAGCAGGCCCAGAATGCCAAGCGGAAGCAAGATTGATGCGACAATTGGGTTGGTAAAAAATCGAACAAGCCGTTCGGCCCAATTCACTTCCGACTGAACGATCTCAGCGCCCGACAGTCCCACAATCGACAATAGCCCGTTGAGGTCTTTCACTTCCAGTGCGTAGCCCACTCGTGCAGCTTCGTGCGATGTGAGCGTAAGCAGCTTCCCTTTTTCGACGATACCAGGAATTTCGATGTCTTCGTCAACCATTGCTTCGCCAATTCGTGGATCGATCCCGCGCCGCTCTGCGAGCGCGCGATATTGAGCGCGCATCACACTTTGAGCCTTTTCCGATACTTTTTCACCTTCGGAGCCAACTACCGTTGATGCGCCAAAAAGGGCATCTGGCACCATAAAGACCGAATCGGTCGCAACCGCAATGAGCGCACCGGCCGAAATGGCGCGCGGATTCACAAGCGCGTAAACCGGGATCGGTGAGCTGGTAATCGCATCCACAATCTGGAGCGCCGCATCCACTCGACCGCCGAGCGTATTGATATTCAGAACGACCGCTTTAGCGCCTGCTTTTTCAGCTTCGCCGAGGGCACGTTTGATAAACGGCGCGATCCCTAGTTCGATCGTCCCGTTCACCGGGACTTCGTATACAATCGGCTTCTGTTGCTGCGCGAAAGCGGGCGAAGTCGCCGAAAACAGGGCTACCAGCGTGGAGAGGAGTGCAATTGCAATTCGAAGCATACATACAAGGTACGTCGAGAACTGGCTCCAGGCGAGCGGATACGGAGGATCTTGACGGGTGTAAGAACTATGGATCGTTTCCGGCAGTTAGGCTCGGTTCGCAGTTGCGATCAATCTGTGCATGAAACTGGAACTTCAATACGAAAAAAGAGGGTGCCTTGGCCAGATAGCCAGGACACCCTCTTTTAGCATAACGCGCCTTACCGACGCGGAATACCGTTACCTACACAGCTTGCTTAGTAGCTGGTCGAGATCTGGAAGCGGAAGAACCGCGGTGATCCCGGCGTAATGTTGTTATTGCTGTGTGCAACCGAGAAGTACTTCTTGTCCAGCAGATTCTCAACATTCAACTGCGCTTTGAACTGCGGAGAAATCTTGAAGAAGATCGCACCATCTGCGCGTGTGTACGCTGGCAACGTCACGCTGTTATCCGTGGACGTGAATCGATCGCCAACATACGAAACACCAAGACCCAAGCCGAGCATCGAGAAAACGTCATAACGGTTCCAGAGGGAGACCGACGTCTTCGGCAGCGAAGCCAGGCGTGAACCCTTAAGAATCGTTGCGGAAAGATTTTCCGTGATCTTCCCGTCCTGATACGCATACCCACCAGCCATGCTCCAACGACTCGTCACCTGACCCGAGAAGCCGAGTTCAACGCCAAGTGTGCGCTGACCGTCGATCAACAACATGGCATTTATATCGTTCGGATCTACAACGGCAACGTTACTACGGTTCAGGCGATACCCTGCGAGATTGAGCGAGAAGTCAGGACGGATATCCCACTTTGCGCCAACTTCGTAGTTCTTGAACGTTTCTGGGTCGAGCGACTCGTTGGACAACGAGAGCGACGACATCTGCTCACCAGCTCGTGGCAGGAACGTTGATGTGTAGCTGGTATAAAGCGACACTTCCTCAACTGGCTTCACAATAAAGCCTAATCTCGGCGACAGTCGACCATCTCGGCTACTAAACTCAGCGGCCGTTCTGTTGTTCTTGAAGCGAACGCTGAACTGGTCGTAACGAATGCCAAACACAGCCTGGACGTGTCGCGAGAAGACCATCTGGTTCTGAACATACAACGCGGCTGTGTTAGCCGTACCGCTGTTATCCGCGTCGGTTGCGCTCTGACGGAAGGTAACAGGAACCGCAATCCGTGGCGTACCGATCGGAGTAGAGAACGACGTGGTTGTGTTGTTGAAGTATCCCGTGTTACGGAAGTTATCCGTTTCCTGACGACCGACTTCTACACCAACGAGCAACGTTTGGAGAACCGTTCCAGATTGAATCGTGGAGATAAAATCTGTTTGGTTGAATACGTTGGAACGGTCGGTAGAGTTGTTATAAGCGCTGATGTTAACGCGCTGTCCGCCCGTATCTGATGTTACGGCGCCTGGGAATACGTTCTGATACATCTTCGCATAGGTACCATAGCTGGTACGGTTACGAAGCGTGAACCGATCGCTAAACTGGTGCTCGATTGCGAGCTTTCCAGAATGAGCCTTCGCGGTCGTCAAGCTAACGTTTGGATCGCCAAAGAATGTGCTTGGATCAACGTCAACCGGCTTCCCGTTGTATGATGGGATACCGCGATCTGTGGTACGATCGTCGTTAAAGTATTCATAGCCGGCACGGATTGTTGTTTTGTCCGTAGGCGCCATCGTTACCGTTGGGTTCACGCCATAACGCTTGAGATGCACGCCATCGCGATAGCTCAGCGAGTTCTCGTACATACCCATGAATCGTGCGGCAAGCAAGGCATTGATGCCCATACCAATGTCGCCGGTTACACGACGATTCGTCTGGGAGCTGCCCTGAAGCGCGAGTTCGCGCGTGGTGTTCCAACCAGCCTGCTTGGTCACACGGTTCAACGCGCCACCAGCACCACCGCGACCAAAAATCATTGCATTTGGGCCTTTCAACGCTTCAACACGTTCTACGTTGTATAGATCGCGATAGTACTGTACGTCATCGCGGAAACCGTCAACAAAAAAGTCGGCGGTCGAGCTGCTTCCGCGGAAGATTGGTGTATCGCGGTTACCTTCGCCCTGCGCCATGCCGATGCCTGGAACGTAACGAACGACGTCGGCAATGCTCTGCATGTTTTGATCTTTGATCAACTCGCTGGTGATCACAGTCACAGACTGTGGCACGTCACGAAGCAATGTCTGCGTTTTTGTAGCACCGCTGCTCTGGCTTGCAGAATATCTGCTTTTCGTCTGGCCACCACGAACGCTGACTTCGGAAAGGTTGGTTCCCGTAGCCGCTTCGGTGCGAACAACCCACTTCCCGTGCGCATCAACAACCGCTTCCAAACCGCTACCGGCCAGCAAACGAGCAAACCCTTCGCTGACGGTATGAATGCCAGCCAACCCGGTGGTCGTCTTGCCTTCAACTAAGCCTGAGGGAACGGTCAACGAAATTCCAGCCTGCTGAGAAAAGCGGTTCAGCCCTTGAGCGAGCGAACCAGCCGAGATCTTGTAAGACTGCCGTTGGTCCTGGGAGGCCCCAGAAGTCTGCGCGTGCGCAACGGTCGGCCGAGCAACTAGATTTGCGCCGCCTACAAGAGTAAGCGTCAGCGCTGCAACAGCACCGCATTTATTCAAACGAATCATTTTTGTATGGACTTACCTGATGTTAAGTACGGATTGCCCTACTTTACCGTGCTCTTAAAATACACAATAAGCCGATAAAGCGTATCGGGATTAATACGGAGTCGTATTCGTCAATTTTTTTGCTGGCCGACGACAGATCTGCCCCGGCCAATAAGGCTCGTGGATGGCTACCACGACTCGAACGTTGAGTCGAGAATTGAGGAAAAGGCTTAATTATTGCTCGATGCCCTACCATTCACACTCAGATACCGAGGGTTTCCCGTATGGCTAGTTCGCTGCTCGACTCATTGACCGCGCTCGCAGGCCCCAATGTTGTCAACACTGTTGCCAGCAGGCTAGGCGAGCCAAGCGAGGCAGTTTCGAAAGGGCTTACGGCTAGCTTTGGAGCCATTTTGGCCGGTTTATTAGGAAAATCGTCAGATGGCGGCACGCTTCAGCAAATTATGGACATGGTGAAGGGTAGCACCGGAGCAGCCCGAGTCACAGACAATCCCACTCAGCTGGCAGAGGCGCTACCGCATGACGGACAGCCCGCGGCAAGCGGAGCACTCTCTTCTATAGTTGGAGGCGGCCAACAGCTCCTCGGCAGCCTTTTTGGAGGACAGTCCAGTACGGCGAGCAATCTTATCGCCCAAACTAGCGGACTCAAGCCGTCATCTGCCGCGTCGCTCCTCACATTCGCGGCTCCCCTCGTTCTCGGAGTCTTAAACAAGAAAATGTCGTCTGGAGGGCTAAACATCGGCAACTTTGCCAATCTGCTCAGCTCTGAACGAGACAATATCCTCAGCGCGGCACCAGCCGGAATGGGGAGCCTGGCTGGAATGGCAGGTGCCGCGCGCGAAGCCGCAGGGCGGTTTACTGGTGCGACAGGGGCGGCGATGGGCGCAGCGACCGCTACCACAGCTGGAGCCGTACGCTCAACCAAATCGGGTGGAAATAAATGGACGCTCCCCATCATTATTATCCTCCTCTTGCTGGGTTTGCTCTGGTACTTCTCACGACGCAATAACAAGCCGATGACCGAGCAAGTCACCTCAGCCGCTGACTCGATGGCCAGAATGGCCGAAGCAGCAGGGACAAAGGTGGGGAACGCGGTCGACTCCACAATGAGTAAACTCGGCGCCTTCGTTGATCGGAAACTTCCGGATGGAACGTCGCTCAACGTTCCAGAGAACGGCGTCGAATCACAGCTGCTCGCGTTTATCGCCGATTCCTCGCGCATGTTGAACGACACCATTTGGTTCAACTTCGATCGACTGCGCTTCCAAACGGGATCGGCAATGCTTGAATCGGATTCGCAGGAACAGTTACAGAACGTGGCGAATATCATGAAAGCATATCCAAACGTTGCGTTGAAGATTGGTGGATATACGGACAACACAGGTAATCCAGCCGCTAATCTGAAGTTGTCGAAAGACCGCGCCAATACGGTTCAGAAGTCGTTGGTTGATATGGGCGTTGCCGCGAATCGTCTGACGGCGGAAGGGTACGGGGATGCACACCCGGTTGCGGATAACGCAACGGAAGAAGGTCGTGCGGCAAATCGCCGAATTGCGTTACGAGTGACGAAGAAGTAAAAACGGTGTTTGCTAGAAGCGGGTTGACTTCTAGCAAACAACAAAGCCCACTACACATGCAGTTTCGCGGTGTAGTGGGCTTTGTTGTTATTTGCCGTGACCTTACTTTACTCCCGCTGACGCTGCAGCTGCCAGGCAAGATGGGCTTTTACCGTTGACCACTCACTCTGAATGATGCTGTACACACACGTATCCCGCAGAGTACCGTTTGGCAGCCGTTGATGATTTCGCAGAACCCCATCCAGCTTGGCTCCCAACCGTTCAATTCCGCGACGGCTCGCAATATTGAGAATATGAGTACGAAACTCCACTGCAATACAATGCAACGATTCAAAAGCGTGCGTAAGCAACAATAACTTTGCTTCGGTATTCACCGCAGTCCGTTGCACCGATTTCTCGTACCATGTCGAACCGACTTCAGCGCGAGCGTTTACAACGTCAACGTTCATGAAGGTCGTCATTCCACACGGCCTGCCAGACGCGTTGTGTATTATGGTAAACGGAATCATCTTCCCTTCCCGCTGCAAACCAAGGCGCCGATCGATCTCTGTACGCATTGATGTGGGAGATGGTACAGATGTATACCATAACTCCCAGAGTTTACCGTCGCTTACAGCTGCGACTAGGCCATCGTGATGCGACTGTGTGAGCGGAACGAGGGTAACGTGTGTTCCGTACAGGGTTACGGGCGTGAACCAGTCCATCCAGTGAAGATACAGCGAATTCTACAATTGCGCGATTGGTTGCCCAGCCGCCATCCCTGCCGCACGACCAGTCGCCCAGGCCCAGAAAAAGTTATACCCGCCAATCGGGCCAAACGCATCCAACACTTCTCCACACAAAAACAGATTCGGCTGCTTTCGGCTTTCCATCGTCTTTGGATTTATCTCGGCTAAGCTCACTCCGCCGCCCGTGACCTCGGCTTTTTTATAGCCGTCATCGCCGGTGCAGGGTAGCTCACCACGCACCAGCATGTCGATCAGCGCGAGCCGTTCAGCCTTCCGCAGCTCCGCCAACGATCGTGTAGGATCAACATTGGCGCGACGCACCAGCATATCCGCCAACCGATCCGGGAGTTCGGCTCTGAGTGCGCCAAGAACCGTTCTGTTGCCCGAAGGCGCAAGCGCGCGCTCCCAACCCGCGTCATCAAGCGGCGTCCAGCAGACCTGAACACTGGCCTTCGGCCCTCGACCAGTCGCTCGCGATACAACGTGCGACACGTTCAGAACCGACGGGCCACTGTACCCATGATGGGTGAAAAGAAACCCTCCGCTCGCGGTCGCACTTCGCTCATTTGAGCGCGCGGTGATCGTTACCGGGAGCGAGATCCCGGAAAGCACCCCAAACGGCGGTGGCGAGGCCACCAGCGGCGTAAGCGCGGCATAGGTCGGATGCATAGTATGGCCAAGCTGCGCCATAATTCGGAGACCAGTCCCGTCGCTACCTGTATTGGGCACCGAAAGCCCACCGGTTGCGACAATAACCGCATCGGCTTCAATGGCCGACGACTGGTCGAGCGTAAGGCGCCAACGATTGTTGGGAAGCGGAAAGAGCCCGGTCACGAGCGTGTTCATCTGGAGCTTTACTCCACGACGAGTCGCTAGCGCCAAAAGCCCATCTCGTACATCCCGCGCACGTTGGGACGCCGGGAACAGCTTGACCGACTCGATCTCTTCTTCAAGTGGTATCCCCAGCTCAGTCTCAAAAAACTTGATCTGTTCGGCAAGCGGCCAGGAACGGACGATCTTGCGCAGGGTATTTGGCGAGGAATCGGTGATAAACCGGGTTTCGTCGACCGACGCCGGCAACACGTTACACCGTCCACCGCCACTGATCAGGATCTTACGCCCGCCGTCTTTGGTACGTTCGATAAGCGTGGTTTGCGCGCCGGCGGTCGCTGCAAAGATCGCCGCCATCGATCCAGCCGCACCTGCGCCTATGACGGCGACGTGGCGTGGAGTGGAGGATGGTGGTACTGGTGTTTCTGTTGGTTCTGAGATTTCATCGGTGGCGCGCATAGCACATGATAATCGATTCGCACGCCAATTCCCCCTACTCGGTGTCAAAACCGACCTTACGACGGCTCAACGGTGCGGGCCGTAGCGCTCCGCCCTCTTTTTGCGCCCTCAATCCCATCGTCGCAATGCAGCTACAGTGGATAGGATGATAAGTTTCGAGCTCCGACGCCATGCAAAATTCTTCGTCTAATCGCCCGCGGAACATCGCGACCAGCTCCATCGCCAAACTCTTCGCCCTACTCGACTCATGGGCGAAGTCCGGCTGGGCAGGTCCAGCCGTTGCCGCCTGGGGGCTGCTGCAAAGCTCAATTCTGCCCGGCCCCAGCGACACGGTCTTTTTACCGCTCGCTCTCGCGGAGCCAAAACGCGCTCCAGCCTTGGGGTTCTGGGCTGCGGCCGGCGCCGTTACCGGGAGTGTTATCGCGTATACGATAGGCGCACTGGCGTTCTCAACCATTGGGGTCCCATTGCTGGGACTTCTGGGTGTCGATCAGACCGAACTTGCGCATTTCCAGGCCCGGTTCGCCACGGAAGGGTGGATTTTGATCCTACTTGGGTCGCTCCCGCTCTTTTCGTCCAAACTTATCGGGATGGTCGCAGGCGGACTCGGTTATCCCATCTGGACCTTTCTCGCACTAACGACGCTCGTACGAGGGGTCCGCTTTCCCGTTACGGGATTGCTGATCAGGATGGGCGGTCCGTATATCAATCGATGGCTGCGCGGTAAACAAAAGCAACTCCCTGCTCAACAAACATCGTCAGAAACATCGTCAAGCACCAAACCAACACATCTCACATGAAGCTGCTTTACACATACATCACGAGATACTGGAGTTTGGTAATCCTCGCTCTAGTTCTTGCAGCGGTCAACCAGATATTCTCTCTGCTCGACCCGCTCATCTTTCGATACGTTATCGATAACTACGCGACGAAGTTCAGCGAGTACACAACGCAACAGTTTATTCGCGGAGTTTCAGTCCTGCTTGGAGCAGCCGTTGGTGTTGCGTTTATCTCTCGTGTCGCAAAAAACTTTCAAGACTACTTCGTTAACGTCATAACGCAACGCGTTGGTGCGGACTTATACTCTGATGGCATACGCCACTCTCTGTCGCTCCCGTTTTCGATGTTCGAAGATCAACGCAGCGGCGAAACACTCGGCAAGATCCAAAAGGCACGTGCAGATGCCGAAAAATTAATATCGACATCCGTAAACGTTTTGTTCACAACGATTGTTGGTGTCGTCTTTGTTGTGATTTATGCACTCAAGGTTCACTGGGCTATTGCGCCAGCATACCTGCTCACTGCACCATTACTCGGTGTGTTGAGCTCTGTGTTAAGCAAACGCATCAAAATAGTACAAAAGGTGATTGTTGCGGAAACAACGACTCTCGCTGGCGCAACAACCGAATCACTGCGAAACATCGAACTGGTCAAAAGCCTCGGACTCACAGATCAGGAAGTCAGTCGATTAAATAGCACCACCGAAAAAATCCTCAAACTCGAACTCAAAAAAGTTCGATATCTACGCAGCCTCAGCTTCATTCAGGGAACGGCAGTTAATCTGCTCCGTACCGGCATCCTCTTTTTGATGCTATACCTGATTTTCGCGCAACAAATTACAGTCGGACAGTTCTTCTCCCTTCTGATTTATTCGTTCTTTATCTTTGGCCCACTCCAGGAACTGGGCAACGTCATTAACGTCTTTCGAGAGACTGAAGCGTCGATGGCCAATATGGAGACGCTCTTCGACACACCACCCGATCCAAAACCTGCACATCCAGTTGAAGTAGGCCCACTTCAAACGATGACGTTTAATCGCGTTGGATTCCAGCATCGCTCCGCATCGATTGCAGCACTTTCGAATATCTCATTTGAAACGTCACGCGGCGATACAGTCGCGTTTGTTGGCCCATCCGGCGCTGGTAAATCAACGCTCGTGAAACTTCTGCTTGGGCTATACAAACCGCGCTCCGGCGAGATTCAATACAATGGAACGTCCAGTACCGATATTGATCTCGATCAACTTCGGATGCGAATCGGGCTCGTCGCGCAAGATGCGCAGCTCTTCTCGGGAACCATCGCAGAAAACCTTCGGTTCGTTCGCCCTGACGCGACCGACGAAGAATGCCTCCGCGTGCTGCACGATGCCGCTGCAGATAGCCTTTTACTTCGTGCCGACAAAGGGCTCGATACCGTTATCGGTGAAGGTGGTGTGAAGGTTTCAGGAGGCGAGCGCCAACGCTTGGCCATTGCACGTGCACTCCTGCGCAAACCCGACCTGCTCGTGTTTGATGAAGCAACGTCAGCACTCGATTCCATTACGGAAGAAGAAGTCAGTAAAACGATTCGAGATATCGCCGTACGCCGAGAAGCGATTACAATCCTCATTGCACACAGATTGTCGACGGTGATGCACGCCGATCAAATTTATGTTCTGGAAGGGGGGCAGATTATCGAATCCGGGAAACACGATGATCTTATCGCGGCAAATGGACTATACTTTGCAATGTGGCGGCAACAAGTTGGAGAGCGGCGATCAAAACAACTCGCAGCTTCAAACCATACAAGCGAACTCGCATTTTCTCGATGATAATAGCACTGAGAAGAAGACATTTGCGCACAAGGGCAACACATCCAGCGCGTACGACGATGAGTTGCCTGTCCTTGGTCCTCGGCTTGTCGCTCACAACAAAAGACAGCAGTGCGCAGTCTTCAGCTCCGCAACCATTCTCTGCACAATCGAATCCAACCCGTGTTGACACAATACACATCTCAACCAACTTTGACGGTTTACGTGCAGATGTGTTCAAACGTTATGCGATTACAGCCCTAGGCGGTCAGACGTCGGCATATTCCGACACCACGCAAGGCGGTGCATACGGAAAAGTAACATTCACACGATATAACGGTGGCAAAGCCAGAGCGCAACTTGCAGTGGCACACTACACGCAGCAAGACATATCCGAACGATTTGGATTTGCGACTGACACGTCGCTGAACATCGGTGAAACACAGGCTTCATTCACCTTTTTTGCACAAACAAGCGCTACGGTTAAAATCAACACGACCGCATTGTTCAGAACAACGGCGAGCGGGAGCAGCTATATGCTGCGGCCGGAAGCTGTGGTCACCGTACTCGATCCCATTTCGATTGTCTTTGCAATGCGACCAACATACGACGGTGTACAGAAGCGATGGTCAAACGCAGCAGAGTTCGGCGCGCACGTCAGGCTTCCGTATCAACAGTCGCTTTCTGCACGAATGATTCAAACGTCGCGGAGATATCTACAATCGCCCGTTACCGCAGTAATCGACTACGAAGCTACCGTTAGCTCGATATTTGAAGTCCGTGCCGGCTTCGCACACGGCAACGGCGGTGCATTCCGATTCACCAGCGGTTGGGGGACTCTAACAGGAATGCTTACTCCCAACTTTGGACTAACCGCGGAATTCAAACAGCGCAACGGCACCTTCGCGCGACGAGCGATTGGCGCCGGACTACTTGGTCGTTTTTAACGAAGTTGAATCGCCGATCGGCAACGCTGAGAAAATAACCAGGCTATCTGTTTTCACGTACGTCGTTTTTGTCAGCGATGCAACGATATCGAATGCATCACTGCTATGATGTTCCCGTAACGTTGCACTGAACGATCGCAGCGCAACGTCTGGATCAACGCGGATATCAACATCAAACCAACGTGCCAGCGTTACGGCCGCTGAGCCTAATGTCTGATGATCAAAGACGATCTTCCCTTGTGCAAACGCGAGAAAATCAGCGACACGCACAGCATCCAGTATCGCAGGGGTTGCTCCGCGTTCAGTTGCAACCAGGATATTATCCTGATTCACAACGATAGGTCGCATACCAACTGTGTTGGCTTGCACCGAAGCGACCCGCACTGAAACACGCCCTTCAGATACAGCCACAGTCGTCAGTGTATCTTCTGGAAATCTGCGTACACCAAATATCGTACCTATTACCCGAGTTTCAACCGAACCGGTCTTAACAATCAACGGTCGATTCGGACGATGCTTCGCGGTAAAATACGCCTCACCGGAAAGCTCCACTACGTCGTCTTTCACACGCAGACGAGTGCTCGGCCCAAGGACCGCAACCGTACCGTCGGGTAAAGAGATAGTTGCCCGATCGCCACGCGGCGTTTCGTACACACGGACCTTCTCCACATCTTTATTCTGCTTCGGCACCACCTTCATACCGATAAAGAAGACTAATCCGGCGAGCACCAAACTGAGGAGCCACGGTCCAGACGTACGGATTGCTCGACCCATGCGCGCGGGAGCAAATCGCCGCTTTTTGGTCACCGCCACTTCTGGTGGAAAGATGCGCGCCCGCAATGCCCCCCAGTACGTCGAAGTGTTCCACTCTTCGTCTAGTTGCACGTCGGTATAACCGCCATTCCGAACCGCCTCAATCTCAGCGGGAGCACCTGGATGGTTCCGCGTCCAGATGGAAAGCTCAGTCTTGTCGGCAAGCGTTGTGGTGCCGTTGATATATCGATCGAAAGTATCGACATCGGGCTTGGAATCGTCAACGACTGGCTGTGCAGGTGGCGCTTCGTCGGCCACGGTATCCGTACCGGCTGCCTCCACGTCCAAATCCGGAACCTTCGGAATAACCGGAACAACTGGAGCAACCGGCGCCGCCATCAACTTCCCAAAGTCGGCCAGCGCACGCGTATGCGTATTCTCTACAGTTCGAGCGGGAGCCGAAAATACCTCAGCAATTTCGGGATAGCTCATTTGCGCCATCCACCGCAACAACAACACTTCACGTCGCTGCGCCATCATGCGGCTTAGCGCATCACGGATCTTCTCCCCTGGTTCTTCCCAGTTCGCAGCCTGAACCGCAGCAATCGCGTCATCACCAATATTCTGAGCGAAACGCTCATCCTGCATCGCGTCAACACGGTCAGCCAAACTTGACCGACGAAGCGTGTTATATGCAGTTGTCCGAACAGCGGTATACAGATACGCAGCAACTGTCGTTCGTGCGCCGGCGTCTTTCCGCTTCGCCCACAGCGCATAAAAAACGTCCTGCACGAGATCCGTTGCAGCGGCACTTTGATGCGTGATGGCGGTGGCGTACCGCGAAAGTTGCGCAAAATACAGCTCAAACAGCTGATTGAACGCCCCCTCATCACCCTCGCGTATACGCGCCAGGAGCGCTAGGTCGCGTTGAGTATCGTTTTGGTGAGCGGGCAGGGTCGAGTCCGGAAGAAAGAGTGTTCGAGAGAGATAATTTAGGGAGGCGGCCCCCAATCAGGTAGTGGGGACAGTCAACCAACAGACCAATCGTTCCACCAGCTTTTCCGGCCCAGTCTCCCGCGACGTCTTCCCGGTATCGACCCCGCAGACCCGCTTGAGATACCGCGTCATGATGCGGGAATCCTGCCACCCCAGCTTGAGGGCCGCCTGGCGCAGTGAGTGGCCAGGCTCGCTCAAATAGGCAAGCGCGTGAATAAGACGAGCGCCAATGATAAAGTGGCCGGGAGAGGCTAAGCCGGCTTCGCGGAATTCGTTATACATCGAAGACCGGGAAAATGACGTTCCTCGCACAATCGCCTCAACGGACGCATACAGCTTTGGCGAATTGAGAACGTCGTGAACCCGCCGTTGCAACGTGACCGGCAGCGCAGCGATGCGCGGCCGTAACGCCTTAACTACGAGCGGAACGAGTTCGCGTTGCGGCAGGTCTTCGAGCAGTGCAGCCATGCGCTCTTTTGTATCGTCATAGCCGTACAACACAACTTCGTGCAACCCGTGTTTTGTTAGTTGATGTACCGCGCCAAATGTCGCAGGTGTCATCATGGTATACACAACAAGCGGTGTCGATGGGAAGTCGTTGAGAAGATGAAAGATGGGATCCACCTCAACCGAATCATGAATTCCCGGATCGACAAACACTGAATCAACCTGATTCTGTCGAATCGCGCTCGAGATATCGGCCCACGAAGTGGCCAACACGACACGAACAGCGTTGGGAAGATTGCCGCGCAAATTCGCTGCAAGCGACGGTCGAACATACGCAACGACCGTCTGCTTGATCTGATGCGTTTGGCGTGTGAACTGATGCCGAGGTTTTGAAAGCCCCGGAACGTTGAGCAGCGTGGTTGCCTGTTGACGGTGCGGATCCACACAATACGCGCTCCCGAAACGCGCGGTTCGCATCAGTTCAAATGGCTGGACGAATGCGCGCATTCCTGGACGTACGTGCGCTATGGCACCCATTCGCTCAACGCGAGCTTGAGATACGTGCAAGACAATCATTCACTCAAGCTGTGAGGCGCTGCCATGAAACGTATTCTCCCAACACTCGCATTCATCATCCTCGGTTTCACCGTAGTTGCTTGTGCCGATACCACAGGACCACAAAAGGGTTGTGGCGTTACAGGTGGATCACAGACCTGTTACCCAAAATAACAAAAGCCTAGTCTATCGTATAAGTTAGCGTAGCTTTACTCGGGCCGCGACTGACAATACAACGATGAGCGCAGGTGGCAGGCAGTGGAACATGCACGATGCCTACAGAAGCTTGCCACCTGTAGCGCTCGCGGATCGAGTTCGTTTCGATCCGCGATTTACACCTTAAGCGAGAGCGAGCGACCTTCCGCTCATTCCAGCGAGTGCCCGTCCAATATCTGCAAGTTCATCCGGCACAGGACGTGCTGCCGAATATGAATACCCGGCAAGCTCCGGCACCTTCGTTTCGCTTGCGCGTTGTAATGCGTCCAGCTCGTTGATTGCAAGAAACTCTGCCTGGTGTACGCGCATACGTTTCGCTTCAGAAATTGCGTATCCATACATCTGCTCCGCTCGTTCGTACCCCGCGAACTGTTGGGCACCTCTGGCGATATAGACGTTTGCAAATGCGCGAGTATTGGGATCGCTACCGCTATACAGATCCTCCCAAGCGAGACAACGACGCTTGAACTCATCTTCGTTGCCTTCAATTACAGATAGCTCGATCAAGTTGACCGTTGCAATTGTCCTGGCCACAAAGCTCGAACCGGTATCGGCAATCACCGTAAGCGCGTCAACCGCAGCGGACCGATAACCCGCATCGCCTGCACACACGCCAAGGTCTGTAAGGATCAATTCACGAGTCGCCTGATCCTGCATGCGCTCATACGCCATAAACAGATCACGGATCGCATGTTCGTGTTTCCCACGCCCATGCCGCAACGACCCTCTCGCGTGTAACGCATCTGCATAGATGAATGAAGCCGACGAACCTAACGCTTCCGCCGAGTTCATGACAACGCTAAATAGCCGCTCAGCTTTTGGAAGATTCCCTCGAGCCCGCAAGATATTTCCAATCCCAATAAACGCCTGCATACGAGCGAGTGGCAATCCAACGGTCTTCGCCATCTTGGACAACGTGGTGTATTCAAGAACAGCTTCGTCGAGCTCACCAGCCTTACGTAGTGCGCTCGCGCCACGTAAGCGGGCTTGAGCCAATAGCTCCCACTCCGCCGGTTCAGTTGCTGCCTGTTGACCCAGCGCTGCAGAGGCGGTCTGATACACATCCGCGGCAAGCAGCCAGCGGCGTTCACTACTCAGCAACGACGCATAACCTACGACTGGCACAGCTAACGTATATCGAGAGACATCCGCACTCGAAACTAACGCCGTTATCACGGCTCGACATGCTCTCGCATGAGCCACATATCGCGGTGGAATCCGGTCGATATCGGCGATGATTGCCTTTAATCGAGAATCGCCGCTGGCTAACAGTTCAGGCCCACACCGGATCCAGTCGTCAAAGACACGCATCAGGAGATACCCAACCTTCAGCGTATCCCAGTCCTCAGACGGAGCGTGCGCAAGTGCATCAATAAAGGGGAGGTGACGAACCATAAGCTATACCATCCGTCCGGAGAGCTTTGATTTCGAAAGGGGCGATTCCCCACGTATGGCAACATGCATAGTTGCTCGATGGACTATCAAGGACATTGAAAGTTACGCGGTTCGGCTTTCGGGTACATGTGGCCGATGACCCCTCGCGCGATCCAACGTAGACCGAACGGCTTTCGCCAGGGTCTCCGGGGTAAACGGCTTCTCGAGCACCGCGATACCAAATTCTGCAATACGATGTTTGAGCAGTGTATCCTCCGTGTACCCAGTCATGAACAGGATCCGCAGCAATGGATAGACCGGAAGTAACCGCTCCACCAGCTCTCTGCCGCCCATGACCGGCATCACAACGTCACTTACCACCAAATCAACCTTCCCACCATGACGTGCCATCACTTCGATCGCATCCTGACCGTTGGCCGCGTCAAGCACTTTGTACCCGCGCGACTCAAGAATACGATGAGCGAGATGGCGTAGCGAATCTTCGTCCTCAACAATAAGAACAGTTTCGCTGCCACTTAGCAACCGTGACGGCCGTTCGACAATCGGCATATCCGCCACAGACTCTTCTGCCGCCTTCGGGAAATACAACCGAAGCTCGGATCCGTACCCAGGTTCGCTGTCGACCACAACATCGCCGCCAGCCTGCTTTACAATGCCATAGACGGTTGGCAAGCCGAGCCCGGTGCCCTTCCCATGCTCCTTCGTGGTAAAGAACGGCTCAAAGATCTGCGCCTGCGTGGATCGGTCCATACCAACGCCCGTATCCTTCACACTCAACACGACAAATCCGTTGGACCCATCTCCGTCGGCTGCCAGGGAGGCATATTCGTTCGGTCTAGCCGTCTCGGTCCGAATCTCCAGCGTCCCACCTTGCGGCATGGCATCTCGCGCGTTCACCGCCAAGTTGGCAACGACCTGCTCAAGCTGGCCGCGATCGATGCGAACCGACCCCAAGCCCTCTTCATAATACGTCTCGAGCTTGATGTCCTCGCCAATCAGACGCTGCAGCATACTGCGCATCTCGTCAACAACGCCATTCAAGTCGGTAAGCTGCGGGTTAATCAGCTGACGACGGCTAAAGGCAAGAAGCTGACGAGTTAGCGCCGCAGCGCGATCTGTCGCCTTCCGGATTTCAAGAATATCTTCGCGAATCGAATCTGGATCGAGCGTTTTACTCTGCAAAATAAAGTCGCTCGACGCGCCGATGACCGTCAACAGATTATTGAAGTCGTGCGCCACACCACCAGCCAGACGCCCAACCGCCTCCATCTTCTGCGACTGCCGTAGCTGCTCTTCCAGCTGCTGCCGACTGCTCACGTCGCGGAGAATGGCAGTGTATAACCCCTGCCGCTCGGTCGCCTGCGCGTAGGCGATAGACGCTTCCACCGGAATCTCCGAATGATCGGCGCGAACCGCATCAACCTGCCAACGCTTTACCTCATCGGCCAGCGCCGGAAGATGGAACCGCGCAGCGGAGATATAGCTGCTGAACGCATCCTGATGTTCGGGCGCAACAAAACGCATAATCTCGGTACCAACCACTTCACGCGCCCGAACGCCGAACATTCGTTCGGCAGCCGCATTTATATAGACAATACGGCGATCATCATCAAACGAAATAATAGCATCCGTCGCAGAGCTCAGAATCCCAGAAAGACGCAGCTGATTTGCCTCGGCTTCGGCAGTCTGCTGAACCATCTCTCGAGTCGTAATCTCCAGCTCTTCATTGGCCAGCTTGACCTCTTCAGCATGGTGCTGAATCGCCGCAGATTGCTCTGTGAGCTCATCAAATACCCAGTCGCGATATTCTATCTGACGACGGTATACGAGGGTGAATATGACGAGCAAAAGCAGGGCACACGCAGCACCAGCGATGGCAACACCAATCGCCCTGGCCAGTTCCTGCTTTACCTCGAACCACGCCCGCAAATTCTGAGCGTCGACTTCCGCGCTCAACAACGAAGAAATTCGCTGAAATTGCTGCATGGTGTGCTCCGGTCTACCGATAATTACCGGGGCAACGGCATTGAGGTTCAACTTTTCTGATCGAATCCGAGTGGACTGATCGAGTTCGGCAAAGCGTAGTCTGCTATAATATGCGAGCGTATCGATTCGGGCGGAGTATGCAGGGTGTGCACTTCCGAGCACTCGAAGTCGAGCAAGAAGGACCGGCTCCGCGACCATCGCACGCCGGTACGGCACAAGCGCGCTGTCGGCACCGGTTGCCTGATATTCGCGACTGGCAGCTTCTGCAATGTACGCCTGATCGGTAAGCTGCCGTACTACGGTGACGAGCTGCCGAGTTTCAAAGACATCGCTGTAAACGGCGACAATACGTGCACTACAATAGAATACGAGCCCACCTATCAGCAATACCATCATTGCCGATACGTAGCCCGCAATCAGGCCGGAGCGAGGAGCTATTCGAGTAAAAAACTGTCGTTGCGCCATCGACCTGAGGGGAGAGCAATCCGCGAGCCTAACCCGTGACAAAGTCGCCCATCTCGCCGAACTGCCCACTTTCTACAGTAGAGGTAATCAATCGTTTCAATGGCACCGAAAGGCCGGGTTAAAAACTGGCTTAAAATAGTGTGGCAAATACAACACAACGCGAGGCAACCATACAACATACACCATCACACTATAATTGACAGGCAATCTCAGCCGCCCGTTTCAATTACCCTGCCACCGCAACAGCCTCAGCAACTCCGCCAAATCGGCGTTCTCGGCTTCGAAACTCCTGAACTGCGTTTTGCAGGTCGCCGACCGAAAATTCGGGCCACATTCTTGGGGTAAAATAGAGCTCCGCGTACGCACACTCCCAAAGCAAGAAGTCGCTCAGGCGTTGTTCTCCCCCGGTACGAATCAGCAGATCGACATCCCGGACTGGCCCCGCAAAAGTAGCGCCGTTCATCGTCTGAGCAAACTGGTGGCGCAGATTTGCCGGATCCTCGCCTTCGTGAACAGTTGTCATCTGCTCTGCCATGTGGGCGGCGGCCATGATCATCGAATCGCGAGCGGAGTAGTCAAGCGCGATACGCAGCTGCAGTTGCGTCCCATCCTTGGTGAGCGCCTCGGTCGTTTCGATCGCCTTTCGGAGCTCAACCGGAAGCCGATCGCGCCGTCCCATTATACGAACGCGCACTCCGTTTTGTATGCTTCGATCCACTTCGGAAAGAAGATACCGGCGAAAGAGGCGCATTAACATGGACACTTCGCGGGTTGGGCGCTTCCAGTTATCGGACGAAAAGGCGTAAAGCGTGAGCATCTCGATGCCCTGCGCAACAGACGCCTCAACGATCGTACGGACAGTGCGGGCACCCATGACGTGGCCGACCGAACGCGGACGCCCACGCTTTCCAGCCCAACGTCCATTTCCATCCATAATGATCGCGACGTGCAGCTTGTCGCGTTGTTCGTCGGACGGTTCACCTATCCCGAGATTCGAGAGCGATCCCGATTCTTTTCTACCAAAAGCCATGTCTTCTACCGTTCCCGTGTTACGCGGATGAGTGCTTCCATATGATCCAGATATCGTGTCAACGCCTTACGACCGAGTGGTGTAAGCGAATATTGTGTATGCGGGACGCGCCGCTCAAACGTTTTGGTGCACCTGATGTATTCTGCATCTTCCAGCCGTCGCGCGTGAACGCTCAGATTGCCGTCGGTTGTTTTCATCAATTGCTTCAACTCGTTAAAGCTGAGCGTATCGTTTACTGCGAGCGCGCTGACAATACCAAGCCGCATGCGCTCGTGAATAAGACGATCAAATTCAGGGTTCACGGCTTCGTTATCGCGCCCGTCGATTGCAGCGAATTTTGCGGGCGATTCAGCTTCGCGTTCAGATGAAGATTGCTCGATCTCGAGTGCGCCATCAGCCAATCGTGGGCTTTTGTGTTTGGCGACATTTTGCGGTTTACCCACCGTATCTCCGAGCGATAGGAATGCCGAAGACGATGTGAAAGCCACCGAAGGCGACTCCCAGAATCCAGTCGTTCCAGGTAAAAGGCGTAATCAGGGCAAATGTGCCTGCAAACAAAAAGCACAATCCCATTAACGGGACGATTTCAACGGACGATGTACCGCCGGCGGCGACTGCAGCACCATAGAGAAGAAGCCACATCCCCGGAATTACTTCAACGATGCCCGCGCGATAAAAAACGAGCGTCAGCACCGCACCAGCAAAGATCGTTGGCGAAACGGCGAGAATAAACTTTCGGCCTGGACCGGAGAACAGCGGAATGCCGGATCCACGCGCCTTCGCCATCAGTGCCCAAAGTTGAACAATGAGCGAAATGGCACCAGCCGCGAACCAGACGTGCAGCCAGCGCTCCATAGTTGGCTGCGCTGACGCCAGCAGTGCGGTACCGATGGCAATGACACCAACGGCAACCATCCCCCACCCGGAGAGCGCGGTAAAAGCGCCCGCCTGCTCCATCGTGGCGCGGATAAACTGCAAATTATCCATCGCACGATCGTGCAAGGCGGGCGATTCTGTCGTAGCTTCTTCAGCGTCCCGAAGCGGTAATATTTTCGCCATAATATGAATCTGCGCTTCGCAGACATTTTCCTCAAGTACTTTATGTTATAAAGTGAAGAAAAACTGGCGAAATTCCGTTTATCTATTGTTTAGAGATGCGTCGAGCTAGATAAACGATGGACCGGGCAGTGGATCGCTGGCAGGAAAGCTCTGTTCAACCATCTTGTCGAGCGAACGTTCATCGATCGCGCTGGCCATGTGGTCGATTAATTCGGCACAAAAAGCCTTGAGATCGCCGGAGTTCCGACTCGTAATAAGGTGCTGGTCTACCGCAACCGCCTTATCGACCCATGTTCCGCCCGCGTTGGCGATATCCGTCTTGAGACTCGGGAATGACGTGAGCATCCGGCCGCGGACCGCATTGGCTTCGATCAACATCCACGGTGCGTGGCAGATCGCTCCAACCGGCTTATCGTGCTCCATGAAGTTTCGAACGAATTTGACAGCATCCGCATTCATTCGAAGCGTATCGGGGTTTTTGAGCCCGCCGGGTACAACTAGGCCGTCGTAGTCACGAAAGCTCACCTCCGAGACCAACTTGTCGACCGGGAAGGTCTTTGTATTCACACCTTTAAGCGTCGCTTGCACGCGACCTGGTTTGATCGAAACCAGTTCCGGGGTACCACCAGCTGCAATAACAGCTTCCCATGGCTCTGAAAATTCTTGTTCCTGAACACCATCTGTCGCTAGAAAGGCAATCTTTTTCGCGTTTAGAGATCCGTGTGTCATGTATTTACTCCGTGCATGCTTTTCTATACACTCCCTCACTAAACGTGCCATATTTCTGACAATGTCCATAGTCCAGCTCTACGGCCACCACGCGCTACGTAGCCGCTTTTTGACGGCGATCAATCGGGAATCGTCTGCCGCCGATAACACGAACGACGAACTTGGTTTGCGCGGTGCACGCCGAGACGTTCGTGCGGCGCGTGGTTCGTTGTCGGCGAGTATTCTGCTGCAGGGAACACGTGGAATCGGGAAACAGCGCCTGGCGTTGTGGCTCGCACAAGCGCTTCTGTGCGACGCTGACGATCGTCCGTGCGGTCATTGTGCACACTGTCGAGCCAGTATGGCGTTGCAGCATCCAGACATGTATTGGGTGTATCCCAAGCCCCGGTTAAAGGCGCCGGACCCGTCTGCGAATGACGTTTTAAGCGATTACGCTGAATCCACGGCTGAGCGGGTGGAGCAGCATGGATTATATGCACCGTCGTCTGGGAGTGATGGGCTCTTTATTGCTACAACTCGAACGATTGTTCAGCGTGCGGGGCTCGCTCCGGCGATGGCAAGGCATAAGGTGTTTGTCGTAGGTGATGCTGAGCGGATGATTTCACAGGAAGGGGCGGATCAGGCAGCAAACGCCTTTTTGAAGCTTTTGGAAGAGCCGCCTGCGGATACGACCATTATTCTGACGTCGAGTGAGCCGGGCGCGTTATTGCCAACGATTCGGTCGAGAGTTGTAGCCTTTCGCTGCGCGCCGCTCCCAGATAGCGATGCTCGCTCATTTTTGACGGATCCGATTGTCGACACCGTGTTAACTGAACGCGGCGTTCCGAAGTCGCTGGATGAACGGGTGGCTTTAGCGGGAGGTGCGCCTGGGGTACTACTTGCGACCGACACGTTAGCCGCCGCCATGAATTCGGCTCGCGAGCTGCTTCGGGTGGCAGAAAGCCGAGGATCGGAGCGGTATGAGATTGCGCTCCAGCAAGGAGTGTCGAATGCGCGTGGGTCGTTTACCGATATTCTCAAAGCGTTGAACGTCATTTTGCGAGATGAGACTCGCGCGGCTGTACGTCGCGGGGATGACCGCGCGGCGTATCGTTCGACGCAGGGGATTGATGCGGTGGCGAAGGCGCAGGCTCGTGCGGAAGGGAACGTGAATCCGCAGTTGGTTACGGCGCGGTTATTACGGGATCTGGCGGAGCGCCGGTCTTAAGCCGGAAATATCGTTCCGGTTAAGACCAACGCCGCACTTACAATCCGACTACCCCCGAATGCGGTAACGTTCGCGCAGAATCCGAAGATGATGGTCCGTATGCCCTGCAATAATGAATGCAATCGCACGCACCGTCACTTCAACATTGTTTGCAACACCACTGCGATTAAACGCCTCGGGTTCAAACGACTTGAGCATCGCAATCGTGGATCGGCGAATAAAGTCGAACTCTTCTGCAAGGTCATCGACCTCGCGCCCTTCCGCACCCGCGATAAAGACATATTCGTCCTGATCCCAACCGGGTAACGGGGTCTTGTCGCCACGCCCAATACGCAGCGCACGCGTCGCAAAGATCCGTTCTCCGTCATTCAGGTGGCCAGCAATGTCGCAAACGCTCCATTTGCCGGGTTCGTATCGAAACGTCCCCCAATCTTCGTCGGCCACCCAGCGAAGCATGCTGAGCACGTCTTTTCGCTGTTGCTCGAGATATTCCAGTATGTCGCACTCTGGAATAAGGGTGATATACGCGTGATAATAGGGAGCGTATTCGTTCTGGGCTGGACGACTGATAGCGACGGACATGAAGCGTAATTGTAAAGGGAACCGAAGCTCGAAAGAGCGGGTCCACAAATTTACAATCTTCATAGCCAGAGCGCTTGGGGATAACCCTCTTAAATATGGTGGATTTTCGGCGCGAACCGTGCACTTACACCGGGTAGAAAGTAGCACCAGAACTGGCGTGCAGAACATCGACCGCCATTCCCCTCTACACAACAGGATATATCATGACGGATTCAAAGCCGAACGACGTCGTTCACAATCAGGCGGAAAGCCAATTTCAGCTCAAACTTGGCGAAGTAATGGGCGTGCTCCACTACAAAATCCTCGACAATGTGATCCAGATGCTCTCGGTTGAAGTCCCAATTGCACACCGCAACCAAGGCCATGCAGCGGAGATCACAAAAGCAGCCTTGGAGTTTGCGAAAAGCTGCAATCTGGAAGTCGAACCACACTGCCCATACGTGAAGAGCTTCCTTCGAAAAAACCCGGAATATTCGTCGCTGGTCGTCGCTGACTCCGCAAAAGAATAGGTCGAGTACAGCCGAACACTCTCTCGAATCCCAACTGATCTTAGCAGGAGGATCGAGATTTCTGCGTCTCAAGGAGAATTTTTTTCGTAGGGGTTGTTCCCGCTCAAGTGTTTCATAAGTAGGGAGACCTACAACGTATCAAAGTTCACCAAGAGGAAAAACGTGTTTTTTACCCGGAGACGATTCCTTGAGTCCACGGCCGCTGCTGCTGCAGCTGCGGCCTGGATCCCAAGCAAGGCATCTGCGCTCGCAAGCGCGGCTACGGCCAATAACGGACGGTTAATCACGCTGAATGAAGCGGACCCGGACCTTAAAGCACTGGCCGCTCACGCGGTTGACGCAGCGACTGCAGCCGGCGCCTCATATGCAGACGTGCGACTGACCCGCTCTCGCGACCAGCTGTTTTACCGCCCTGTCCCGGTTCGGGAAGGGGAATCGTTTGCGGTTGGCGTTCGAGTTTTGTACAACGGCTACTGGGGATTCCTATCCAGCGCAGTCTGGACGCCAGACGAGATGGTTCGACTAGCGCGTGGCGCGATCGATCAGGCCCGCGCAAATGGACGGGGAAAGACTCGGGCCACCGAACTCGCGAAAACACCCAAAGTGGTCGATGGCGAATGGATCATGCCGGTTAAGTACGATCCTATTGAAGTACCGAATGGCGAAAAGCTCGACGTCATCTTTGCCGCTGAAGATTACGCAAAGAGCTATCTCGTTGGCGTCAACGCAAATTGGATAATGAGCTTCAATCGCGAAGAAAAAGTCTTCGCCTCGAGCGAAGGATCTTCGTGGAAGCAAACAACATACAACAGCTCAGCCTCATTCAGCGTTTCGTATCGCGATCAATATTCGCTCGGACTCGGCATGGGTGGATACGGTGCCAACTTCCTCACGCCGACAGGCGCAGGGTGGGAGCATATCTCCGAATCAAAGCTCATCGACGAAATCCCACGTCTGATTGACGAAGCAGAGCAGTCTCGGTACGTGGTAGAAGTTGACGTGGATCGTCTTGAAGCGGTGTTCAGTGCGTCGGCGATTGCAGCGGTACTCGACGCAACCATCGGTCCCGCAACGGAACTCGATCGCGCGATGGGCTTCGAAGCCAACGCAGATGGTACGAGTTATCTCTCCGAACCACTCGAGATGTTAGGCGTACAAAAAGTCGCATCACCAATCGTAAATATTACGGCCAATCGCTCGCGCCCGGGTGGACTACAAACCGTTAAATGGGATGACGAAGGCGTCGCACCACAAGATTTCACGCTGGTGAAAGACGGCATATTACACGACTATCTCACCACACGCGAACAGGCGATGTGGCTGAAATCCTATTACGACAAGCAAAAGCGTGAAGTCCGCTCAAACGGTTGCGCGGCAGCTGAATCGGCCATGAGCATTACGGGACAACACCTTCCGAACCTGGGACTAACCCCGGGCGCGGCAGACGTCTCATTCGAAAGTTTGATCTCCGATGTCAAGAAAGGCGTCGCGGTACTCAACGCCAGCGTCTCGACCGATCAGCAGCACTTGAATGGATTCGCTCAAGGGACGTTCCGAGAGATCGTAAACGGGAAGTTAGGCCGCTATATCGCCGGCGCGGCATTCATGTTCCGTACGCCGGAAATCTGGCAAAACGTCCTCGTGTTAGGTGGAAAAAATTCAGAAGAAACATATGGGTTCACCCGAGGCAAAGGGCAACCGTGGCAGCGCACCTCACACAGCGTCTCCGCAGTTCCAACAAAGATCAAGTCGATCGATATTATCGACGCCAAGCGTAAAGCATAGGGGATGTCACTGATGCTAAAATCACTATTTCATTCGACCGAAGCGAGCGCTCACACAGACGCTTCGAAGATGGGCCTGAACATAGACCCAAACACAGCACCAATTGAACCCGCCATTCGTTCGTTGCTACGCAACGCCGAAGATCCAACACGCTTCCTGTCCCGGGAGGCCTGCAAGGCACTCGCCGATCGTATCTTTGCCTTGGCTGCCGGTGGCGGCACGACGTTTCTGAACATCAATACGTCATGGCGCGGCAACCTTCGTTGGGGCCGCAACCAGATCAGCACCGGTGGAGATTCGCAAGAGACGTCGATCACCATCATGCGAAATATCCGTGGCGCCAACGGTTCGGCAACGACGAACTCTACAGATGAGGCCGCACTGCTCGACTGTATTCGACGAGCTGAAGCGCTCATTATCTTCGGCGGTGAGAACCCGGAGCAGTATCCAGATACACCACCAGAAGTCTTGACGCATACGCAACCGAAGTTATGGTACGACGATACGTACAACGTTGACGCCGATAGCCGCAGCGAAACAGCAGACGCGGTGATCGATCCAGCCGAGGCAGCGAACTTCTTCTCTGCAGGTTATGTGCATGTGTCCGGGACAGGTTATGCGGTGTTGAGCAGCACCGGGTTATTCCGTTATTACCCGTTTACAACTGCACAGTACAGCGTTACCGTCCGCGATAAAAAAGGGACAGGTTCCGGTTGGGCTGGAATCGACTTTAATGAATGGAAGCGCATCGACGTTCCCAAGCTATCAGGCATTGCACTCGATAAGTGTCTGAAGTCACAGAACCCAGTTCGTATCGAACCAGGTCGTTACACCGCCATTCTCGAACCGCAAGCGGTTTGCGATTTGTTCGCCCCAATCTTCGATCGGGCGATGGATCGTGTGATGGCAGAAATGGGTATGGGGCCATTCGCTGCCGGCAATGGTGACTCCAAGATTGGACAGCAACTGCTCGACAGTCGTCTCACGGTAAGCGCAGATCCCATGGATCCCGAAGCTGGCTTTGTTCCATTCGATTGGAACGGCGAACCATATCCACATACAAAGTGGTTTGAAAACGGTGTGCTAAAAGAGCTCTCGTACGGGAGACAATATGGTCTCACACGTCTGAACATCGACGCAGCGTTACCGAACAGCCGATCGTTCCGTATTAGTGGTGGAACGACTTCGGTTGAAGAGATGATTGCATCAACCGAGCGCGGTGTTATCGTCACTCGGTTCAATTCGATCACACTCGTCGATTTCCCAAGCATGCTGATGAGTGGGAACACGCGCGACGGTTTCTGGCTCATTGAACGTGGCAAGATTACGAAGCCCATCAAAAACTTCCGTATTACGGAATCCCCATTATTCGCTTTTAACAACATTCAACAGCTTGGCGTCCCGGTACGTGTGTTCCGTCCCGGCGCACCAACAGTTGTACCAGCATTCAAGGTTAACGACTTTAGCTTCACCGGCATGATGGACGCCGTGTAACATGGAGACATACATGCAATTTCTCACTCGCAGCTTTATCACCGCAGGGATGCTGTTTGCGGTCGCCCCAGTATTGGGTGCACAAACGGCAGGCCCACCGGGGGCAAGCTCACAGGATCAGTTCGCTCGTTATACCACCCCGGGACAGTGCGAACAAGCCGCCATTCGGCTCACCTCGCAGTACTGGAGAGACAAACGCCCGGATACCGTTATCTACGCCCCCGCGACTGATAGCGTTCCAGCGTCGGTCGTACAAGCAGCGCGGCAGTGCGCCGCTCGCTTTAGCATTGAATCTGCCAAAGAGCGCGAACTACTCGATCTCGCTCAGCTCTACATTCTTGGCAATCAAGATTCACTTGCCCACGCAGCAATCAAGCGCTTGCTCGCAACAACACGCGAACAAGAAACCGTGCAGCGAGGCTGGACGATTAGCCAAATTGCAGGGACGTTCTTATCGGCAGCTCCAAGACGCCTCACAGAAGCCACACAATACCTTGCCCAACTCGAAGCACTCGGCAAGCCAGTTGCGACCTGGAGGATGTTTACGCAATCGAGCTTTGCACGTCATTATATGAGCGTTAATGATCTTGCAAGCGCTGTAACAGCTGGGAAAGCGGCGGTTGCAGCAAATTCTGAATTACCACAAAACGATCGCATCGACTGGGTTTATTCAATCATGGGTGCGTATGGGTCGCTAGCTGACCCACTCAGTGTCGTAGAAGGTGGGCCAGCCTCGCTCGCACTACTCGATACAATGAGTACCGACGTGGAACAGCTGCGTCCCGCTGGCTCAGAAGACCTCCAACGGTTGATGTATAATGTCAAAGCATCGCGCTCACCGTATCTGTTGTTCGGTACGACGGGCAAGCCGCTAACTGCGGATCATTGGTACAACACAAAGGCAGGAGATCAAACGTTCCCGAAAGCTGGTGTTGCCACGTTAATTGTCTTTGGACACCACGCATGTAGCGGCAATTGCTATCCAACATACGCAACGCTCAATCGGTTACATAGCCAATTTGGCTCACGCGGGTTACAAATAGTTCTTGTTGGCGGGACGTCCGGTTATTATCGAAACAGACTCGCAGTACCAGCAGCTGAATCGGATTCAGCAGGGAAATATTTCGAGGGTTTCCTCAAGCTGCCAGCTGTTATCGCAATGAACGAAACGGAGTTCAGCAAACGGCACGACGGTCGCCGCCAGAACGCGGTATCGGAGAACGCCCGGAACTACTCAAGGGGACGTAGCGCGGTACTCGTTGGTAAAGATGGTCAGGTCAAGTTAGTCGTCAACGCGGTTCCACAGCGTGAAGAGACGTTAAAAGCAGTCATCGAAGCGGCGCTTAAGTAAAGTCGCAAGAGCTGGATACTCAAGGAAAAAAGGAGCATGTTCGGTATACACCGGCATGCTCCTTTTTTTATAAACTATGCCGCACGACGGCCCAATTGGCGAAGCATCAATATCACAATGACCGTCGTCATAATCACGAGAATCGTCAACGGCTTGACGATCTCCGCTAGGCCGGCTCCACGAATCAGAATCGCGCGAGAAATGGAGACGAAGTGTCGTACCGGGTTAAACTCTGCAATCCACTGCACCCAATTTGGCATGCTATCAAGTGGAGTGAACAATCCACTTAACAAAAAGTAGATAATCACGATAAAAAACGTGACGAACATGGCTTGCTGCTGCGTATCAACCAGGGTCGAGACCCAAAACCCAATCCCCAGTGCACCTATCAGATAGATAGCAGCGACGGCAAAGAGTAGCAGCAGGCTCCCTTCAATTGGCATACCGAACGCAAACTTCCCCAGCGCAATTCCAATGGCGAGTTCGCCCATGGCAAGGATCCAGAAGGGGAGCACCTTGGCGATAACAAACTGAGTTCGTGTGATTGGAGTAACGTTTAACTGCTCGAGCGTCCCCAATTCTTTTTCTCGAGCCAGGTTTTGCGCCGTCATTAACGTACCAATGAGCGTGACGAGGGCAACAAGAATACCCGGGACCATATAGTGCTGATAGCTCTGTGTGGAATTATACCAACTTCGAGCTTGCACACTAATCTTTGGTATACCACGAACTGGCACATCGGGATTGATTGTACTGCGCACCACGTGACTCGACGGCTGATACTGTTGCGTAAGCTCCGCAGAGTACGACGCAGTAATCCGCGCCGCATAGAACTGTACAATCCCTGCCGCGGGACCCTTCTCCGCGTTCATCAGTAGCTGAATCGGCGCAGTGCCGGTTCGAACAAGCGATGACTCAAAGTCGCGTGGAATCGCAAGCACTGTTGTAACGTTCCCGCGTAACATCTCCTCATTCGCCAACGCCTGCGAGGTGGACTGATCTAGAATGCGGAAGTATCCAGATGCAGCAAAGCGCGTTACGAGTCCACGAGACGCAGGCGTACGATCCAGGTCAACAACGTACGCCGGGCTATCTCGAATTTCGAACGTCGCGGCGTTGGTTAAGACCAACAGCTGTACAATAGGAATCAACAGAACTTGCGCGAGTGTTGCATAGTCGCGCACGACATGCAACACCTCCGCCCATGCGAGTGCCAGGATTGGACGCATGTCTAATCCAGCCGAACGTGAAACGATCGAGCGCTTAACACGAGCAATATGACAGCCATGGCGCCAAGAATTAACGTCTCTGGCCAAAGGTATTCGAGCCCGACACCTTTCAGCATGATACCGCGCGAGATGAGAACAAACCACTTGGCCGGCACGATGTACGCGATGATTTGCAGTGGCATAGGCATACTCTCAAGTGGAAAGATGAATCCTGAGAGGACAATTGTTGGCAACATGGTCCCTGCTAGCGCGCCAGTCATCGCAACACGCTGTGATGACGTTTTTGCGGAAATCAGAATCCCAAGCGAAAGCGAGGTTAACGTAAAGAGCATCCCTTCAGCAATTAACAGCGCGATACTCCCTCGGAACGGTACGTGAAAGATATAATACGCTTCGAGGAGTACGGCAATGAGACTAATCAGCCCGATCAATAGATACGGCGCGACCTTACCTACAATAATTTGCCATGGCCGTAATGGAGAGACGAGTAACGCCTCCATTGTTCCGGTTTCTTTCTCTCGCGTTAATGAAATTGTCGTCATCAAACACGAAATAATCGTGAGCACAAAGGCCATCACCCCGGGCACAAACAGGTTCGAACTTTCTTGTGTAGGATTAAACTTCATCCGAAATTCAGGGACGATATTCACACCTGATTTATACAATCCTGCACTAGGCGCTCGAGCCGACTGCTGCAGTCGAAGCTCACGTTCATACTCCTGAATGATCATCATCGCGTAACTTTGCATGGCGCTTCCACTGTTGGGATCAGTGGCGTCTGTAATTACAGACACTCGCGCAGGTAAACCACGACTGAGATTTTCTCCAAACTTCGGCTGAAACACAATCGCTTCGTGAATCGCGGTTTTTTGAAAGAGACGTTCTAATTCGGACGTATTTCGTAAAACCGTTACCGTCGAAAACAGGCCGGTTGCTCCCAGACGATTCCGAATTGCCAGGGTGGCATAGTCTGGGCTAGGGTCCACAACCGCAATACGCACTCCAGTAATGTCAGTGCGAATCGCATAACCAAACAACATCACCTGAAGGACCGGCATAAAGATGACCACCGCCAACGTTCGGCGATCGCGCAGAATATGCAACAGCTCTTTACGGAGCAATCCCAAAAGTGCGTTCATTGAGGATTAACTCGCTCAGACGCATCGTTCACTGCAGATTCAATTGCAGATTCCGGACGAGCAAGCTGTACAAACACTTCATCGATGGAATCGGTATTGTACTGCGCCTTCAAAGCCGCTGGTGTTCCCATGGCTCCAATACGGCCGGACACCATGATCGAGATACGATCGCAATATTCGGCTTCATCCATATAGTGCGTGGTAACAAACACCGTTGTTCCGGCGGCCGCAGTTTCATAGATCATCTCCCAGAACTGCCGACGCGTTATTGGATCCACGCCACTTGTCGGTTCATCAAGAAACACAATACTCGGCTCATGCAACAGCGCCACAGAAAACGCCAACTTCTGCTTCCAACCAAGGGGGATCGAGTGTACTCGGTCGTTTTGCGCATGGCTGAGATCCAATCGATCCAGCATACGCTCCATTCGCGCATTCACCTCGCGCCTTGGAATGTTGTAGATCCCGCCATACAAACGGATATTCTCGCGCACGGTAAGATCGTCGTATAACGAAAAACGCTGACTCATGTACCCAATGGCGCGCTTAATCGAATCGCTTTGCTTGTATACATCGAATCCAGCCACCGTCGCGTTACCGCTCGTTGGTGTTAACAGCCCGGTGAGCATTCGAATGGCAGTTGTCTTCCCTGCCCCATTGGCGCCAAGAAATCCAAACACTTCGCCTGGTTTCACGGAAAACGTGATACCGTCAACCGCCTTGAATCCACCAAAATCTCGCGTTAAATCAGTCGCTTCGATTGAAAGTTTGTTGCTCACAGTCAATTCCCTCCAACACGAGACGAGTTCTCTACGAGGTCACCCATACGCGCCATAAAGCTGTCTTCAATAGTTGGCGGAATCACCGATATCCGAATATCGGAAAAACCTTCTCGCTCTAAAAACCCGGTTAATTCAGCGGCAATATCCTCGTTCGGCGTGCTTACTCTCGTATCGGTGTAATGCAACACGTCACCAAAGGGAAAGATCGTATTGGTATTAGAGAGCTTTCGAATTGCCAGTAACGAGCGATACCGATCATTCGTATGCACCCCAAACAATGGTCGATCGAATGAATCGATGATGCCACGCGGCGTGTCGATCCCAAGGATACGTCCGTGTTGTATAAGCGCCACTCGATCGCAGCGATTGGCTTCATCCATGTATGGCGTGGAGACAACAATCGTTAATCCAGACTGTTTGAGCCGATCGAGCAATCCCCAAAATTCGCGACGAGAGACAGCATCAACACCGGTGGTTGGCTCGTCTAAAAACAGAATGTCGGGACGATGTACCAGCGCGCAACACAAAGCGAGCTTCTGCTTCATTCCACCCGATAACGCTCCAGCACGCCGAGTTTTAAACGGTTCGAGTTGCGTGTAAATGGGTTCGATAATTTCGTAGCCACGCTGAATGGTTGTCCCAAAGACCGAAGCGAAAAATCGCAAATTTTCTTCGACGCTTAAATCGGGGTACAGGGAAAACCGGCCCGGCATATAACCAACGCGTTGTCGAATATCCCATAGCTGATCGACAACATCGTACCCCAGGACCGTAGCGGATCCTGCATCGGGAATTAATAACGTTGTCAGAATACGAAAGAGTGTAGTCTTCCCCGCACCGTCAGGACCGATACATCCAAACAGCTCTCCTGTATGCACAGAAAATTCAACGTGGTCGAGCGCGGTTACCGTATCAAACGTTTTAACTAGATCTTTGATAATGACGGCATCGGCGGCCACCTCAGGCCTCGCTCCCACTTCTTACTCTTTGCTCGACGACGAGGACGGTGACGAAGGCGATGCGCCAGATTTTATAAACTGCACATCGGCAGGCATTCCGATTTTCGCAATTCCATCTTCGTTCGGAACGCTGATCTTCACAGCATACACCAAATCCGCCCGTTCATCACGGGTCTGTATGGGAGTTGGGGTAAACTCAGCTTCCGACGACACCCAAACAACGCGACCAGTCACAACCTTCTGCGATCCCTTTGCCACATCAATCGAAACCTGTACATCACCGCCAATATGTACGCTGGCAAGCTGAGTTTCCGTAACGTACGCACGCAAGATCATTGAATCCAAATTGGCAATCTTATACAGAGGCTGTCCCGGCTGCACAACCTCTCCAGTCTTTGCATACGTTGCGAGCACCGTTCCAGTCCGCGGATTAACAATCTGACTCTTCTGCAACCGTTCACGAACCTGCGCCACACGAGCGTGCGTTGCATCAACATCCTGCCGGCTACTACGATACTGAGATTGTGTAGCCTCAATCTGCTTCGCTAACACCTGGTAGTCAGATTCAGCTTGATCCACCTGAACAGCTGTTGCGGCCTTAACCGCTAACAATCGCTGGAGGCGGTCGAGATTTCGCTTGGCAAGGTCTCGTTGAATTTTCAGCGATGCAACCTGGTCTGCAACCTGGTTTGTACGCGATGCCCCAGCCTCCTGCTGCGCAACGATCGCATTTTTCTCCAGTATCAACTGAGTCGTATCAATCGTCCCAACTACAGCCCCGTTTGCGAGACGACTCCCCTCTTCGGGTTCAAACTGCAAAAGCTGTCCTCCGGCTTGAGCAGATACGACGATCTCGACCGACTCAAACGTACCGTATGCGTCCGGTGCAACATTCCCATTACACGCACCCAAGATCACAGCCGATACCACGACCAACGCACCACGAGCAGCGATAACCATTACCGAACCTCTAATCCAAGGGTTGTGAGCAGCCGAGCTTGTGCCTGGGCTAATTCAACCTTATGTGCGGTTCGCGCCAAACGAGCGCGCAAGACTGCCGTTGATCGATCCAGATAATCAGCCGTTGTAATAACACCTTCTGTAAATCGATGACCAGACTCCTTCTCAACCAGCTCATACAACGCAACGATCTCGTTATCCAGCGCAAGCGTGGAATCCATTTGATCCACCGTTGCAAGGTCACGTTGCACAGCGCGTTGAATACCACGACTAAATGCGCCTTCATCCGCTGCAATGATCTGTTGCTGAACGAGTAAAACTTCTCGCTCGCGTCGCGTTGAACCCCAGGTCCACGGTGCCCACTGCACTTGCAAGCCAGCTAACCAATACGAATCGAACTTCGCATTAAGGAAGTTGAGTCCAGGACGGCCATACCCTGCGCGTCCATACGCAGCAAGACTTGGCTTATCTTTCGCGGAAATCGCAGCAGATTGTTGCGTGAGCAGTTCACGTGCACTCGAAAATTGTGCGTATTCCGGTCTCGCACGCACCGTGGCTGTCGCGCTTCTCACTTGCGCCACACTCGCAGCAGCCTGCGGAATTGCTATTGGAGTACTTTCATCAATAGCAACGCCAGTGAGTTCAACTAATACCGAAACAGCAGCGCGACGACTCGCCTGTAAAGCGAGTAAATCCTGCCGCCGTTGCAGGATTGTCGCTTTAATCATTGCAACATCTCCCTGGAGTGCAACACCTTCTGCAACACGCGCTTCGCTTTCTTTCAAACGCGCTTCCAGGTTTGTGATTGCGGCACGCACATCGCCACTGCGTTCTTGTAACAGCGCGGCTGTAAAGAACGCCTCGTTCACTTCCTGCCGTAGCGAGAAGAGCGCTGTTTGTACCCTCGCCTGCGACTCAACCAACTGTGCACGCTCCACCGACGCTCGTGGACGACTCGAAGGATCAAACAATCGCTGTTGCACATCAAAATACGAATCGTAAGTATCGTGTGGCACATCCGGTGACAACGGTTGCCCGGTGGCGGATTTTAAGCCAAGCGAAGGGACATCCGATTGATATTGCGCCTTCCCCGTAAGGCTAAATGATGGATACCAATCCGCAGAGATATTGCGCAATCGCAGCGATGTCTGTGCCGACTGAAGCTCAAGCTGCTTTGTACGAGGATCGTTTCGCGCGGCTTCAACGTGAAGCGCACTGAGACGTAATGAATCTGTCTGCGCTACGACCGGCGCAGATCCGAATGAAACGGCGCTAATCGCAACGAATGCGTAGCGAGAAAACTCACGCATAGACTTCATAGTACTCCAATGCCTCTAAGAATAAATTCACTTAACCCTTTTCTTCGTTCGGTCATAAATCCTTCAAACCCCGATTGATTAATGCCAAGAAATACGGAGAGCATGGGTTGGATTGCAAAGGGAAAAACACACAGCGAGACCACGTTAATCACAAACTGCTCCGGTGCAATTGGAAGCATCGTGCCGGCCTTCACACGTTCGTCAATTTGATTGCGAAGTGTGCCGGTCACAAACGGCGCGACCGTTTCGATCGCAAGACCGGTCATTGCCGTAACAAACTGAAACGCCCGCTCGGGGTTTTGGTGGAGTTCACTGATAATGTATCCCGGTAACAGCGGGCTTCGTTCGAGGTGATCGATTTCCATATGGACAATACGATGCACCTTCTCCTCGATCGAGGCCTCCGACGCCAACACCTGCATGAGCGGTGGAATCAATCCACGAGCCACGCGCTGGAACACTGCCTCAGCGAGCCGTTCCTTGCTGCGGAAGTAATAATGCAAGAGAGCCTTATTAACTCCAGCCTCGCTTGCGATCTCCTGCATCCGCGCGCCACTCGTCCCTCGACGGAGAAAGACCGAATGTGCCGCATCGAGAATCTTCTGCTCGGTGTCGCCGTCTCGCTGGAAATCGGTTTGATCTTTACCGTTAGGTTTTATCATTTGGTTTGACCATCTGGTTAACTAAATATCGTAAAAATCGCCGACCACGCAAGGGTGGGCGGCGACTCGTTAAAACCGGTGGTGCATTCTGGAGGGGCCGAGATAGAGCAAAGAGCCCTACACCCTCCAGAATGGACTACCGACTATCGGCTATATAGAAATGCACTTTTAACGGCAGCCTCGACTAGTCGATACATCAGCACGGGGCACGTTAGACAATTAGTTGTCTAACCTAAAGTCGACGCGATTGCATCCCCGTGGTGCCGATGCTGCTCGACTCCAACTTCCTTTTTAGGGAGAGAGACCTTGCCAATCGACCGCTTTACCTTGGAGAACGTCGTACTCAGCCTACGCCGCATCGGTCCACGAACCGTCGCGGGCGCCGACGGCATCTCTCGATTCCATGCCGAAGCACGGTACGGCCGAATCGCATGCGACGAATGATCGAGCACTGTCACAACGTCCGAACGTGACAGTGGATGGAACGGCATAAACGGATACGGGTGACGCGCAACGAGCTCTTTAAACGCAGCGATCTGTCCCCATTCCGCCGTAATACGCGGCATCAATTCCAACGTCGTTCTTAATAGGTTTTGCAAGTTGAGTTTATCGCCAAACGAATAAGCAAGATATCGTTGCTCGATCAAACTCCAGAACGACGCCGTTGCCTCTGTTGCGTCAACCGCATCGTATTCGAGCGCGGTGCAAATGAGCCCCCAGAGTACATGCGCTTCGCGCCCTTCCATATTACGCGTCGGCGACTCTGGCGCATCTTCCCAATGCTTGAGATGACCGGCATCCATGATATACGCCGACGGAAAGCCGTTGCGCCACAAACGCAAGTTGAACTCGGTCCACTCACCCCAAAATTGACGACGCGGATTAAAGCCACCGATATCCAGAAACAGATCACGATAACCGGCCGCTAACATACCTTGCACCTGCATGAACCTCAACCCATCGTGCTCCACCGACGGCGACGTCGCCCTCGGCTTAAACAGCTGCCCTGAATCTCCCTGATACGATGGAAGTCCGACCAATCCAACCGGCTTGCTTAACAACGTCTGCTCAATCGCAGAAAATACATTGCCATGAATCGTCACGTCGTCGTCGATAAAACAGATCAGCGGTGACTTGCTCAACGTAAGCTGCAAATTTCTTCCGGCAGCAATCGTTGGCTCCCTACTATTTACATGTACGTTGATCGGAAGATGTGATGAGTAGCTTGAAATTCGCGCTTCAATATCAAACGAATTTTCCGTAGGTCGAGTATTGTAGACAACCAATATCTCTGCGCCCCCCGGTGGCGGCGCGGCGTTGATGGATTCGATGGTTCGGCGAAGATACTCTTCACGCTGAGGGAGCGTTAACGCCGTAATCGTCCAGCGCGGCCTATCAGAAGAATTATTTGTCATGAAGCGATCCTGGTAATGTGTTGTGATGCGCGTGACGGTTCGCCAAATCCACGCGACTACGTGGACTCCGCAACATGTTGCGCGATGCGGAATCGTTTGACGGCAAATCTCCAGCGGTGCCATTGGTGAACGGCCCCATTGGGTCGCGCACCTGAACGGCGCGATCAGACTGACCATCTGCAAGTTCAAGTGCCACGTCAGCCATCTCTTGCCACCCTGCACAGCCAACCCGGGTCAGCAAGGTTGCATTGGGCACATCAACTAACGCCTGAACATGGCCCGAATTTGGGTTGTTAATCACGAATGCCCGGTCTACTACCTTAAGAAGGCTGGTATCGTTGGACTCGTTTCCGATCCCAACCGAATACGCGGCATTTTCCCCACGGGCGCGTAATCCGTCCAGATACGCCAGTACGGCTTTCCCTTTGTCCGACCCACGGACGACCGAAATCCAACGGCCCCCAAACGAAACCGAACAGCCATCGGCGGCCAACCGCTCAAAGAACTGAGCCGCGTTTGGCGCCCTCGCCATACTCGGGTCGAGCAAAACACTCACCTGACGGTCGAGCGACCGCTCCGCGTCTTTCACCGTATAACCACTCCGGCGAGCGAGTTCTTCGGCGGAAAGATCAGAATGGAGTTCAAGCGAAGTGTCGGTTGCGGCGGCAGCACGTTTAACCAGCTCCATCGTTTCACCAATCGGAGCGGCAAGTCGTTGCACCGCCAGGAGCCCTGGGCCCCCAATCTCCCAATCCCAGTCGTCTGCGTGAACAGATGGGACGGGCGTATAGCTCGCTATGACCCCGCCGTTTTCTGCGATACATTCGCCATATAAGCCAAGCGACTCCTGGAGATGTAGGAGTTCAGCTAAAGTTCGGCTTGAAACCATCACGACGGAACACGAATCGAACGTTTGATCAAGAACTTCTCGCGAGATGTCGACCTCATACCGCTCGTTCAAGAGCGTCCCGTCGACATCCGTAAATATCACAACAGTGCGATCGTTCGAACGATCATCGTTATTCTCCGTCATTTCGCATTCCGATTCTTGTCAGATTGGGTAACTTCAAGGAGCATCGGATTATGATACAGATGGTCCATCACGGCTCCCTCAGATAATCATCAGACATAGCTCAGATCGTAAAATTTTGATAAAATTTCGAGCTTTCGGTGCGCCAAGATTCATTGGACCAGATGGGCCAATGGGTGGTGCGGCCAGCCAGAGGCGAACAATCGCCCTTTTGGCGGTGATTTCTGCATCAGGCAAATCAGGTGTTCGTCGAGACAAGATCCTCGAACTTATTTGGCCAGATGCGGAACCCGAGCGTGCTCGACATGCGTTGACCCAGGCTTTGTATCACGCCAGGAAGTCTCTTGGCAGCCCGGATCTGTTCATTTCCGACGGAAATGATCTCAGAACCAATCCAAAATTCTTTATAAGCGACGTCTCGGAATTCGAACAATCGATCGCCAATGGAGATTTTGCGAAGGCCGCGGAACTGTACGACGGGCCATTTTTGGATGGGTTCTCGCTTCCTAGTACCCCAGAGTTCGAACGATGGATCACCCAACAGCGTACTCGCCTAGCCGATAAAGCATCGCAGGCGATGGATACGGCTGCGGCAAAAGCTGAACGCGATGAAGATTGGCCAAGTGCGGTCGACTGGCTGAAGCGCCTGGCGACGCTGGAACCTGTACGAGGCTCGGTCGCAGTACGACTCATGCGCGCCATGGCCGCGTCTGGAAACCGGGCCGGGGCGTTACAACATGCCCGAACCCATGCGGAAATCGTTGAGCGCGAACTCGAGACATCCGTTGATCCGGCAGTTAGCCAGCTCGAACAGCAGTTGCGGGCCGAATCGGCGGGTACTACGGCTGCAGCGAATGCGCCTGCTATAGTAGGAGCAGAAACCCACGCCTCACCGGAGACGAGTGAAGCTGCGGCCGAAAGTTCTGAAAGCGACGAAAGGAACGACGAAGAGACTCAACCGCTCAAGCCGAACGCATCAAACATTGTAACAGATGATGACACCGTTCATACGGCAGAGCACGAGGTGGTGGAAGAAGAGACCACGGGCAGGCTCATCCCGGTCTCAACGCCCATCGTTATTACGAGCGAAATCCCGCATCCAATCCGTGCTGCGGCGAACCGACGTGTGCGCACTCTCGCGATGCTGGCGCTAACCGTCGTTGTTGTTGTCGGGATAATCTGGGCCGTTATCGCCAATCAAAGAAACGAATTTCCATCACCGAACAACAACCTTATAGTTGTCACCCCATTTCGCGTCACAGGATTTGGCCCGGACATCTCGTATCTGAGCGAAGGGGTGATGGACCTCCTGATCGCCACATTAACGAATGCATCCGAGATCAAAGCAGTTGATGCTGGTATAACGGTTCGTGCATGGCGCGACGCTGGCGGTACGTCAGCGGGCGGCGTTGCCCTTCCAGCCGCGCTCGATATCGCACGGAGATTTGGCGGTACTCAATTAGTTGGCGGAACCGCACTAGTCGAAGCGTCAAAGCTCACCATCACCGGATGGCTCGCAGACGTCGCAACCGGACAGATCGAAGCACAAGCAACAGTTGAAGGGTCACCCGACAGTCTCACATCACTCATCGATCACTTAAGCGCCAGGCTCGTCGCAGTACGAGCTGGGCAACCCGCATGGCTGGCCGATCGCGCGTCGGGATCGCTAGTCGCACTCCGGGCGTATCTCGCAGGCCGAGCGCTATTCCGGTCCGGACAATTTGAAACAGCGGCTCGACAGTTTGAAGCATCACTCGCACGCGATACCACGTTTGGTGAAGCCGCATTCTGGTTGATGTTATCTGGCCAACGCGCCAACCAGGCCGATCGGCGCGAGCGAGGGTTGCGACTCGCTTGGGCATCCAAAGAAGCGTTGACCGATGCGGACCGAGCGTATCTCACCGCCTTCGCTGGCCCGAGATATCCGCTTGCATCCTCCGCACGTGAACATCTACAGGCATGGGAAACGGCACTCAGCCGATCACCTGACCAACCCGAAGCCTGGCAACAGTTCGGCGAAATTCTCTTTCAACAAGGCACCGTACTTGGTATCCGCGATGCTCGAGAACGAGCGGAGCGGGCGTTTCGTCGAGCAAGATCGCTGGACCCAAGCTTTGCACTTCCAATTCCATATCTTGTTCAGTTAGCGGCGCTCGACGGGAATAAACCCGCGCTCGATTCGCTTTCAGCAGTTGTGGCAACTGACTCGAGCGACGATGGCGACTTCGCACGTTGGCGGCTCGCGCTGGCCACTGGTGATAACACGGTCTTGCGCAGAGAGCGCGCTCGCTTTGCCAGGATGCCGCTGCAAAGCCTCCGCTCAATTGCGATGTCGGCGCAATACGACTCCGGAGCGACGCCCGATGCGATACCAGCAGCCACCATGCTTGTGCGACGATCCATAGGGCAAGAAGCACGGCTCGACGCGCTACTCGCTCTGCACAGCGCCGCGCTACGCAATCAACGACTCCCAACCATCCAACAGACGTTGCGAGATATGGATGAACTCAGCTCGGGGTCCAGATTAGCGAAACGAATGCGTGTGACGGATGCGCTGTATAGCATTGGAGATTCAATCGAAGCGCAAAAAATAGCAGCATCGTTGCAAGCAACAACGCGATTCACCAAACCGCCGGTTCAGCGCGGCGGTCGAGTTGGAAGTGCACCTCGCATCGACTTACCTTCAATTCCAGATCGAGAAATCGCACTCGATCGATGCGTTGCTGCGCAGTGGGAGCTGCGTCACTCGGTAACACGATCCACGAGAGAGATTGAACAGACAATTCTCGATCTGCGTGAAACAGCAACGCATATTAGCGACGACGGTACACTGCTCGCATGCAGCGCGTTGCTCGAAGCAACGGTAATGGCGGGACGCGACGCAAAACGTTTTGGTCAAGCAATAGATCTGCTCGATAGCCTGATTCGGAGTGGCGCGCCAATTAGCGAACTCCGCGCGTATCTACCAGTTGCCACAGCACGACTGTTACGCGCATCTGGTGATGCAATGCGCGCCGATCTTATCGCGAACATGCGCCCGTATATGCGAGGTTGGCCGATGTATCGGTAGCAGTAACAATAGATCATCGGAAGACCGTTCGAACGATTGGTTGAATATCGACGATACTTCACAACATAAATATTCAAACTTGCGGTCATTTGGCCGCGTGCGGTACCTTACCTGATTACACTTTAGCTAGCCAGATATGCGAATTCCATTAGTAAGTCTTTCAGGCGTAACCGCCCTCGCCGCATTATTGCTAGGCTCGGCGCCGTCAATCTCCGCACAAAGTGCATCCGTCGACCAGGTACGGCCGAACGTTGTGTATATCAACGCGATTGGTGCGGTATTTGGGTTATTCACAGGAGAATATGAGCGCAAGCTGAACTCGTCCATTTCGCTTGGTATTGCGGGGACGTACTGGGATAAGCCGACTGGCATCGACCAACGATATAACTCGGTTGATGGACGCATTCGATTCTATCCGCAGGAACGCGCACTGCGTGGATTTGCAGTTGGTCTTTTGTTCGGTGTAGTCAGCTTCGATGAAGAGCAAACATCGTGCAGCGGATCGGGTTGCGATAGAAAATCTACAACCAATGCAACGTTTGGCGTTCAGGCCGATTACACATGGCTCCTTGGACCAACACAACGCTTTGCTGTAGGCACAGGGTTTGGCGCGAAGCGATTGATTGGTAAAACCGGTGGAGATACACAAGTAATTCCAACCGGTCGATTCAATATTGGGTATACGTTTTAAATCAGCGTTAAGTAGTTCTTGATCACTTTCTGTTCATGCCACTTTGTCGTTTACAACAGATGAGGAGACATGAACAGAAAGTGAATACAAACCACTACGGCGCGACTTCGTAGAACGTTAAGCTCTTCTCATTTTCAATCGTGGTGCGCACCGACCACGAATCCTGAAACAGAATTACCGATGCACCTTTTGCATCGTACAGCCGAATTCGCCCATATCCATTCGCAATTTTTTCGATTGCAGCTGCAGGGCCAGTGACCCAGCGTGGATAACGGTATGTAATCTTTTCAAAACGGCACGAGGCGCCATATTCGTGTTCGAGGCGAAAGGCCATGACGTCGAATTGAAGCTGTCCCACCGCACCAACGATTGGTGCAGGCCCAATCTCCGTTTCCGCGTAAAACACCTGCGCGGCCCCTTCTTCAGTCAGCTGACGCAGACCGGCATCAAACTGCTTGCGCCGCATTGGATCGACCGGCATCGCGCGGGCGAAGTGTTCCGGTGGGAAGCGCGGGATGCCCTGGAATTCGAGCGGAGCGCCATTCGACAGCGTGTCGCCAATGCGGAGATTCCCGCGATCGACAATCCCGACAACATCCCCAGGCCACGCCTCGTGAATGGCGACCCGTTCGCGCGCCAAAAATTGCTGCGGAGTGGAGAGCCGAAACGTTTTATTGACCCGAACGTGGTTGACCTCCATTCCAGCGTCAAAGTGGCCGGAGACGATTCGGATGAATGCAACACGATCCCGGTGCTTCGGATCCATGTTCGCCTGGATCTTGAAGACGAAACCCGTAAACGTGGGATTTGTGGGTTCGATCAGGCCGATATTCGATTCCCGCGCAGTTGGAGCTGGTGCGAGTTCGACGAATTCGCGGAGAAAGGCTTCCAGACCGAAGTTTGTGAGGGCACTTCCGAAAAAGACCGGAGTGAGCGTGCCATCGAGAAATGCGTCGCGATCGAACGGCGAACCTGCGGCATCGAGCAGCATGATGTCGCTCATCAGCTTCTCGTGCATGACGTCGCCGAGGATCTTGTTCAGAAGCGGATCTTCAAGGCCGGCGGTTTGAACGACCGCTCGACTCGCGCCACGATCAGCGCTACGCTCGAAAAAGTGGACGTTGTGGTTGCGACGGTCATAGACGCCGACGAACGAGCCGTCGTCGTTAAAGATCGGCCACGTAGCTGCGTAGCAGGTGATACCGAGGTCCGCTTCGACGTCTGTGATCAGCTTGAGCGGATCTTCGCCTTGTCGGTCACATTTATTGACGAGCGTGAAGATCGGCGTCCGACGGCGTTTACAGACCTCGAACAGCTGCTTGGTGCGTTGCTCGACGCCCTTTCGGTTATCGAGGAGCATGATAGCTGAGTCGGCGGCCACGAGCGTACGGTACGTGTCTTCGGAGAAGTCTTCGTGGCCTGGCGTGTCGAGGAGGTTACAGGCGTAGCCTTCGTACTCGAACTGGAGCACGCTGGAGGTAACCGAGATACCACGCTCCTGTTCGAGCTTCATCCAGTCTGACGTGGCGTGACGGGAGGCTCGGCGGGCTTTTACGGAGCCGGCGAGGTGGATGGCACCGCCGTAGAGGAGGAGCTTTTCGGTGAGCGTGGTCTTACCGGCGTCCGGGTGCGAAATAATCGCAAACGTGCGGCGGCGGGTTATTTGGGATTCGAGTGTGGCCTGGGCGTTTGGGGCGCCGTGGGCCGAGTGGCTCGAGGAAGTGTTCGAATTGGCTGCGGTCGTCATTGGTGATACAAATCTCAATGGTTGGGGGCGTTAGGGCCACCCCATTGGCGAAGTCTGGCCTATCTTAGGCAGGAGTGGGGTATGCCTGCGCTGCGCGATATGCTAGAATCAAGTCGTAGAGAAATATCGCCTTACTTCAGTATAGTATATGACCGAACCAACGGTGGCCGCTGATGCCGCCGATTATATAGAGCCGGCTCAACCGGCACCGCCGTTAGAGATACAGTCGACGGTTTACAAGATTCTGCTGGCAATCAGCTTTTGTCATTTGTTGAACGACTTGATGCAGTCGTTATTGCCGGCGATTTATCCGTTGTTGAAGAGCAATCTTGGGTTGGATTTCCGGCAGATTGGGCTGGTTACACTTACCAACCAGTTTACCGCCGCGTTGCTGCAGCCGGTGATAGGATCGTATACGGATAAACATCCCAAACCGTATTCGTTAGCGATTGGGATGGGATTTACACTGGGCGGGTTGGTGATGATCGCATTCGCGAATTCGTTCATCATGTTGTTGTGTGCGGCTGCGTTGGTTGGAATGGGATCGTCGGTGTTCCATCCTGAGTCGTCGCGAATTGCGCGGATGGCGTCGGGCGGACAGCATGGGTTGGCGCAATCGGTGTTCCAGGTAGGCGGGAACTTTGGTGCGTCGATTGGACCGTTGTTGGCAGCGTTTATTGTGATTCCGTACGGCCAGCATTCGGTGAGCTGGTTCTCGGTTGCGGCGGTGCTTGCGATTGGGGTGTTGATGTATGTTGGTCGATGGTATGCGCAGGTTGGATTAGCGAATCTGCGGAAGCAGGGTGCTGTTGAGCATGTACACGCTACGTTGAGTTCTCGACAGGTAAAGATTGCGCTTGGGATTTTAGTGGCGTTGATCTTCTCGAAGTATTTCTATCTGGCGAGTTTAACGAGTTATTACACGTTTTACTTGATTGAGAAGTTTGGCGTTTCGGTACAGAGTGCGCAGTTGCACTTGTTTGTGCTGTTGGGGTCTGTTGCGGCTGGAACGGTGATTGGTGGGCCGGTGGGAGATCGGATTGGACGGAAGTATGTGATCTGGGGTTCGATTGTTGGCGCGTTACCGTTTACGATGGTGTTGCCGTATGCGAATCTGTTTTGGACTGGCGTGTTAACGGTGGTTATTGGAGTGATTATCGCCTCGGCGTTCTCGGCGATTTTGGTGTATGCGCAGGAGTTGGTGCCGGGAAAGATTGGGATGATTTCTGGATTGTTTTTTGGGTTGGCGTTTGGGATGGGTGGGATTGGTGCGGCGGTGTTGGGGTGGTTAGCGGATTTGACGAGTATTGAGTTTGTGTATCATATTTGCGCGTTTTTACCGGTGATTGGGTTGTTGACGGTGTTTCTGCCGGATGTGGAGGGTAGGCGGAAGCGGGGGTAGTGCTTCCGCCCGGTGAGGGTTACCACAGCCAGGGCTGCGATTACCAGATCACGACCTTCTTGTCGGCAGGCCGCACCATAGGATCCCCTTCCTTACAACCAAACGCTTTCGCAAACGGCGGCGCGTTCAACATGATCGCGTTCACCCGGGCGAAGGGCGCTGCGTGTACGCCATTGCTCAATCCATCCCCCTTCCACTTGGCCCGCCAGACTCGAGCGATGCCCACCAGAAAGCGTTGATCCGGGGTGTATCCATCCACCAGCGGCGCGGCAGTTTTCTCGTGTTTCTTCAGCGTCGCTTTCCACGCCGCGTACGAAATGAGCATCCCACCATAGTCCGCGATATCTTCATTAAACGTGCGCTTCCCATTGGTGCTCCATCCATCAACGGTACCCAACTCGGAATTCAGTTGTTGGAATTTCTCGATGTTGGCTTTCATCTCTGGATTCTCAACCGTCCATAGCTGAGGGGCGATGCTGTGAAAGATTTCGTGACCAATGATAAAACCAATGCCCGCAAAGTTGAGCGCTTCTTCGACATTGACATCGAAGAACGGTGGCATAAACATCACAGCGGGAATCTCGATTGCGTGATCGCCGCCCATGTAAAAGGCATTTGGCGTCAAGAGACTCGCTTTCCATTTACCCCGAACATCCCCACCGATGTCATTGACCCACTGCCGATTGCCAAAGTTGGCAACCGCAATCTTGTTCTGCTTGTAGTCATCTGAGAGGACGAGTGGCGAATAATCGACCAGCTCTTTCGGGATGCCCACTCGCAGCTTGAGCCGACGCAATCGTTCCAGCGCCACATCCTTCTCGTCCGAGGTCATCCACGGGTTTGCCTTGAGCTGATCGACGGCAGCCACCCGCAAGGCTTCAAGCAATGCTTCCATATGCTCTATCGCATGCTGCCCCAGGAGCTCGCGGGCAAACGCCTGCCCTAACGCTCCACCCAACGTCGCGAGGGTCCGCTGCAGGCACTGTTCCGCGCGCGTAGAGTCCTTGACCGGTGTTTTTTTTGATAGCGCGCGTTGCAGCGGAGATTGCTCGAGCGAGTCCGCGGTCATGCAACTGCCATAGAACGTGCCGAGCGCTTTCAGTGTCGGATCTGTGGTAGTGGAAGCGATTGACTGGGTTGAATCGAGAATGGTTTGTAAACGCAGTCGAGTGCGTCGGTAGGTGTCGCCGAAAATCTCCACGCGTTTGGTGCGCCCTGGCTCGACTTTCCCGAGTTTGGTCTTCGCTCGCCAATCGCCGTTCACATACTGATAGAAATCAACGCACGGGGAGACCGCAGTATCAACACCATAGCGTAATGATGGACCCAACATGGGAGGCGTAAACGTGTCGGGTAGCACGTTTTTCATCGAATCAGTCGAATCCATCACTACATACGGATTAACCAGTGCTTGACTGAGGAGTCCGGGTACGGAGGTCAGTGCACCAAACACGGTCATGACAGACAACGTAACCGGAGCAACAACATTCAAGATACTCATTTGCTCGGTCGGTTCTTGAGGATCTCATAGGCGCGGTCGAACCATTCATTATTAGGACTTTTCATCGGCACGATTCGGTAGCCTTCTTTATCCGTATACCATCCCTGTCTCATAAGGATGTACCACATTTGGTCACCAATCTCTTCCATCATCGGCGTGGGAAGATCGATCCGACGATTATCCGGGGCTTCCGCGAGAAAGAATGGCGTCGTTTCAACTACCAAATGCGCTGGGATGCGGTGTTGGGCGAGGAATTGTTTGGCCAATGTGTCGGCTTCGTCTGCTGGCTGGAGCGGGCCGACTTTGCCAACCGCGCCATATGTGCCGGTCAGCACGATGACTTCGAAATCAGGATATCGTTCTTTCAGCCGCGCGGGCTGTATGTACATACATCCCTTTCCCCCTTTCAATATTCCGTCATTGTTTGTACGCGTCCCTTCTTCGGGATGACAAAAACTCGGGCGCCAACGGATGTAATTGAGCCGATTCTTGACCGGAAACGTCCCGGGCCGTACCGCCCCCTGCTCGGTGTACGAAGAACTCGATCGGCCCGGCGAGGCCCCAGGCGTGCCCGTATACGAATAATCGCCGAGCAGATCTGGTACCTTGTATGGCTTCACCGCGGCGGCGTCGGCCGTGACTGGGGCTCCTCCATTGACGCGACGAATTACAGTGTTCTCTCGATACATATTGTACGCAAGGGTCGACTTCGCCAGACTGTCCAGTCCGGCGTCTTGCGTGAACTCGCCAACGAGCACTTCTAAAGTATTGAATCGACGGCGTGATGAAGGCGAAGAGAGCCGCTCCTCGACCGGTGTGGCATCGTTATTCCGGATCGCGCGCCACGCTAACTCTTTGAATAACACCGTGTCTTTGACCGCCCTTGCGGCACGGGCAAGGGTAAGATCGGCGTCGATGCTCCGGTAGAGCGAATCGCCCTGAACGGCGGCGAGCAACTGCGAATGGAGTTCCTTCACCTCGGCGTACAGCAGAGGGCGCGATTGGGCGTACAGTGTAAGCATCATTTGAAACGCGTCTTTGTAGGCCTTCGATGACTTAAGACGCATGGAATCCAAAAAGCGAGACGTAAACCGTTGTGCGTCTTGATCGCGACGGACCATTAAGAGCCCTTCCACAATCTGCAGCGCGCCGGACACGCTCTTGAAGGTTGCAGTATCGGCATTGAACCCACTCAGACAGGCCTTCCCTGCCTGGATCGCGGAGTCAGGCCGAGGTTCCATCGCGTCTCTATCCACCGATCCGCCCTCCTCTTCCAGTTGCTTCCACTCTGTCACCAAGAGTGTATCTGTCCAAACTGTTCTCCCTCTGAGCAATTGCTCCTCAGTCACTCGGAGCACAACAACCAAGCACTCTTCGATATGCCGATAGGAAGTGTAGTTTGGAGTGGTATCGGACTTGGCAAAGAGGGTTTGCCCATGAGCGTCTGCGGCGAACGCCACAAATCCCAGCACCCAGAGCAGTTGAAAGACCCGTTGAAAGACCCGTTGAAAGACCCGTTGATAGACCCGTTGATAGAACCGTTGGGAGAACCGTTGAGCAAGCCGCTGGGAGCGTATATCAGCCATCATGTGAAACATCGTGTTACACCGCGTCAATTGTGGAGGTAAAGGAGAAGTCGTTGACCTTCAACGTCGGCACTACCGGAGCTGCCACCACGTCCTGCAACGCATGCATCCCGAACGGGAAAAAATCAAACCAGGAAGTCATCACCGGGACCGATTGCCCGATGGATTCAATGTTATTGAAGATGAACAGCGGTGACTCGGTCCAGCGAAAGTTGCGCACCGCCTTCGTAATCTTTCCATTTTCAATGAGCCAGAGGCCGTCCCGGGTGACCCCCGTATACAGCGCACTCCGCTCATCCAACGCGGTCTCGCCCGAGACCCGGGTGAGCAACAGTCCACGCTTCATGGTGGACATCATCTCGTCCAGAGTGGTGGTCTCGCTTCCCCGCATTACAAACGACCTCCGCGGCGGAATGATGTCATCACGGCCTAAGTTCGGTAGTGAATACCCCAAGTCTCGCCCCATCTCGGTGATGACGCCATCTTTCAGATAGTCGATGGTCCGCATCCCAGGATTCGGGTGCGTCCCCGAGATGGGATCTTCTGGATTGTGGGAAATGTTCAGGCGACGATCGGCAATCTGCAGCCCCAACTTGCTGCGTCCCCGCTGGATGCTTCCGTCGTAGTCGAGAAAAAGCGGATGCGACGGACCCTCCGCCAAACCCCTGTTCTGAAATAGTCCAAAAAACATGGTTGCAAACGTCGCCACGGCTTGGGGTTCCAGGATCGTTTGATATCGACCCGGTTCGATGCGCACCGGATCGATCGACTTCATGCATTTGTCAAACGCCGTCTCACCCAACTTCGCGACATCTATGCGTTGGAGATCAAACGAGGACGCGCCGGCCCACCCGGAGGCCACCCCTTTGGGGTGCCGAACCGTCGCTGAAAACTCGGCATTCGTAGCCTGTCCTTTTTCTCGATCTTCCCGTCCCCAGGAATCGCGAAAATAGCCCATATAGTGTGCCCCCGCGGTCTCAATCGATCCCGACGCCAGCATCCCGCTTGCTTCCGCACGAGCAGACAACGTTGAGACCACCTGCGCGTTTTCTGGAGCTGTGCGGTTGTAGGAGACATCACTCCAGACTGGGATGCCTTTCGCCTCCCAAGTGGGGTGCCCCAACTTGAGATCGATGCTCGGCACATACCCCGGACGAGCCTGCAGCTTCCGACGGTCCAGCAAATACCGACACGCATCGCGGAGGGAGGTGTCGTCGACCTGGTTAAAACGTATTCTATCATGCATGCCGCCCATGGGTCCGGGGTAACGAAGCAGAATATCGACAACCGCCGTCCGCACGGTACTGGTCAAGAATGTACGATTCCGCGCCCAGCGTTGTCGGCCGACCCACATGCTGTGCACTTGGATCTGCAGTTCGTCTTCCTTCGGGCAGAACGATCTCACGCGGTCGATAACCTGTTCTGCCTCTGCATCCGAAAATATCCGATGATCGTCCTCACCGGATGAGTCTTCACGGTGCGTCTCCTGCACGGGTGTTGCTATTGTGTTCATGAATCAGGCCTTCTGAAGTGGGTTAATAATGGACATCTCTTTAAAGAGGGCCGGTGGGGTACTGACAGTGCTGTAGGCACCCTTCCAAAAATGATTATCCTTGGCGTCCACCGTGCCGACTGGACTGACGCTACTTGGTCCACCCAGCGCCTGAAGATTTCCCCATAATTCGGATGTTCTGAATAACATGCCCGCTCCGGCGATCCGCGCGACGCGCTTCCCGTTCTTGATGAGGAACACACTCCCGCCGTTTGACAGACCGGTGGACTGCTGGAAGTCCATGGAACACCCGGAGGTCTTGAATTCGATACCTTTGTCAATCTGCTCGCGCAGCTGTGTGAGCGTCGTATCGCGCGCTGGATCCGGGTGCAGGATGAGATCCGAAGGATGGACCGCCTGTACATCGGAAGCCTCCAAGGCATAGGCACATCCATTGCTCCGCAAGGGCTGCCCCGTCTTGGTCAGATAGTCCTTCATCCAGGCGGCACCTTCCCGATTACAGTGCAACCCTGTGAGAACGCCATTTTTGACGAGGTCGAAGTCCGGGGGAGCGACGCCTTCATCGTCCCATTTTACCTGAGCTAGCCCACCTGGCATGGATCGGGTGGCGGTTACATGCATGATCGGCGACCCGATTTTGAGCGTCCCCAACGATTCGTTGGGATCCGGAATGTAGCTCGTGCCTGTGGTATTGGCCTCAAAGCCCATCACGCGATCGATTTCGGTGGCGACCCCAACGCTCTTTTTCAGGATATCGGCAACACTGCCGGAATGAAGGAGCACCGGAAATCGTCCGACGTCCACCGGCACAACGGGGAGCTTACGTTCCTCTTCCAACTCCTCATAAAGCTGACGTATCCACTCGCGCGTATTCGGTGTGCGCATGAGCTCAAACCCCCGTCCTGCGCCAGCTACAGCAAGTTGCGTCAGAGCACCCGACGCCATACCAATATGCTGCTCCCCAAAACGGTCACCCACGGCAAACTGCAAAAGACTCGCGGTGCGATAGACGCGTTGCGTAACGAGTTGTCCGTCCGAGCTGCCAAAGGCTTTCTGCTGTCGAAAAAAATCGCAGCGAGCATGGAAATACATTATGGCGCCAAGTCCCATGTCGTCCTGGATTATTGGATCAACGTATCTGTTGATCCCACTCAAGTAATCGTAGATCTCATCGGAAGCCATCGTAAAGGGATCGTCAGTGACCGGCATGGTCCAGTCACCGCTGGTCGCCCCGGGATTGGCGACCATTTCCACGTCGCGCGGACTTCCAGAGACATTCACCTTGGCACTGTCCACCGCCGCGCGACCGAGTCGGGCCGCTTCCTCTTTAGTCCAGACGGGACTCGAGGCGAACCCCCAATACCCGTCGACTTGCGCCCGCACGCCGAACGCCATCGTCTCTGTTCGTGTATCCCCGAAATAAGTGCGGGGCGACACGTCCTTGATTTTCTGCCCTTCCATTCCAAATTTCTGGGAGAACGTGAGCCTGGCATCCGCATACGCAGCGCCTGCGGATTTGGCCGCATCCACGGCGGTCGTAATCAGCATCCGGATTCGGTCATCGGCGCCGGTGGGAAGTTCCTGGAATGCGTCCACCGCGCCGAGCGTCCGTGCGTACAGAGGGCGGGCGAGTAAAGATCCGGCAAACGAACCCGCGATTGTGCTCGCAGAGCCGCGAAGAAGTGTGCGTCGAGTAATCATGAGAAAAGGAGAGTACAAGAAAGGGTTAGTACAGTGACAGCATGCGGTGCTCGCCCAACGAGCACCGCATGATGCCAGGATGCGGTGTGGGTCATCGATTGAGCGCCAACCTTAGTACCAACCGCCCAGACGCGCTGGTGCGCATGTGGTGTCGTTCCGTTCATCGCACACCCGTATGCGCCCGGTGGTACCATGGAGCGTGCTCCGGTAGAGATAGATGCCAGGCGTCGAAAACACACGGGCTCGATAGGGTGAGAGCCACGCTTTGATATAATTTTCGAGATCCTCCTCCGTGAGAACTTCTTCGTCGCTGATTGGGATCCGATGGAAGGGCTCGATATTTCCACCAACATCCGGAGACAGCAATTGGAATAACACTGGACATACAGCACCTCCCGGAGCCGTGGCATGCGAGGGATCGTCAAACTGAACATCGAGGTCAACTTCGAGGTTCGTATTGATCCACCCAACACAGCCCCCGACACCGATGGTTAACTCAGGGTAGGCAAAAGCCAGTACGGGGGTCTCTGAACCGATCCGAAAGCTTTCAGTCGTCGGTAAGAAGAATGAGATCGGCCATCCTACCGTAAAGACAAGCGAATCTCGCCAGGCGGTGCCGAACGCGAACGTGGAGGAAACCAGCGCCACCCGTCCAGGCCGCTTCGCTTTGATACTGACATCACCGCCAGTTCGCGTCAGCGAGACTATATTGGTGTCTGAGGACGTTATAGACACGCGCAGGGTCGAAAGATTCGAACCAGACTCGGATGCGCGAAGAATGGGGATCGTCTTGGTGACATTTGTACTTGTCTTGGCACTATCTCCAGCAGCTAGTCGCAGGCCAAAGTCACGCAGGTGATCGGGCGCGCTCGCACGAACAGAGACGATCGCTGAGTCGGTGCGTTTAATCGTGCCGTAGACGAGCGTCACCCGCACCACCGCGCTGTCGACTGGTCTCTCCGCTTTGAGCACGCCATCTGTGACGCTAATACTTGGATTGCTGACGCTGTAGATCACCTCGCCTGGAACAACACTCCCGTCACCCATTGCACGGATCGTGTGCAAGGTCACCGTATCATAGGGTGCCACCATCGACAGGTTGATCGCGTGATGCTCCAGTGCGAGCACGGCAAAGAACTTGTCGGGTGAGCGATAGGCTGTTGGGCCGGTGTCCGACAGATTGCACCCAGCGCCGGAAAGCGTACATACTGCGGTACACGTCGCGATCAACGCGTGGCGCCACCACGGAACTGAAGTGTGAGAAGATCGTTTAATCATCAGACTGGCAACCGGTGAACAGCGGGTTTTGAAATTCTTTCGCATTGAGACTAAAGGAAATATCAGTCCCGTAGACATCGCTGTAGCCCAGGACGGCATAGGGTCCTGTGGGGTACACCTGCTCGCGATCAAGACCATATTTGCGCACGAGGCGTCGTAAGTCGCCTTGTCGAGCACCCGTCAAAAACAACCAAGCGGCTCGCTCTGCAAAGAGCAGTTTGCGTTGCGCCTCTGGCGTGGTTGGGAGTGACGTGAACGGACGAAGACCCGCAACGCCCCCCATACCGGCGTGCCACAGTGTGTCGATCTGTTCACCGCCTCCGGGAAGTGGCGTCGTAGAAACCGTAAACGTTTCGGTGGTTCGTAGCGCGTTGAGTATTGTTAGCATCTGTTGCGGATCGTTGTCATGCAGCGCCACTTCCGCAAGAATCAATTTGGATTCGATCCCTGACGCCAGCACAAATGTTGACGAATCCGTCGTGACGTATTTAACCGGAAACCAGGCAGTTGTACCAGGGGAACCGGCCAATTGAATCCCTTTGGTACGGGGATCCCTCGAAGAGCGATACGGTAAGCCATTGCGCCCCTCATCGTCGGAAATGGAGGCGCTACCAGTGAAATTGAGGTATTGCACAACGCCCTGCTGCCCGAGCCTTCCGTCATCAAAGGCGATGCGCATCGTGTGCTGAAAGCCGCCGTTAATACCGCCGCTAATAACGCCATCAATGCTCTGCACCGTCTGCTTGGCATCTGCATAGCGCCCTATGGCAAGTTGAGCCCGAGCTTTCAATACGCGAATCGTAGCCTGCAGCGACGCGCTATCTGCCGCACGTGTATCCGCACTATCCAACAACAAAATTGCGTGCGCATAGATCTCATCCGTTGTTGATCCCGCGCGATACGTCCAGTCGCCTTCAAAATCCAACGTGCTGAGCGGCGTCCCGGAGCACCATCCATCAGCAATCAGAATCTCAGCATACGCTTCGTACATGAACAAGAGCGCTTGCCACGCGGAGGTCTCACCTGGCACGTACTTGTTGGTCACCCCGCGAGCTATTCGCGCCAGTGAGCGGACGGCGTATGGCGGGGTACCGATCCAATGCCCACTTCGCTTATCTCGACTTGCAGCCCCTGCACCAGGAACGGCAACCGTACTGAGTTCATCCGTTAACAACCCTGAGGAAACAATATAGTTCGCAATCGCGTACGCCAATTCATCACGCGCCGCTATCGTCAGTCGAGTTGCACCTTCGCGATTGTTATAGGTCACTGGACTTTCAACGCCGTCCGGGAGCTGTGTATCGGTCACGGCACTACATCCAATCATGAGCATCGCGATCAACCCGACAGCGGTGAAACGCAGACCGCAATTCATCCAACCGCGCTGTATCATGTGCATACACATCGGCATATTCATCACGTCCCAATCCGTATTTGAAGGCTCCAGGTGCGTGGCATTGGCAGTTGCCCCGAATCCTGCGTTCCGTCCCCAATGAGCATCCCGTTCACATCGGGATCCTTCCCTCGGTAATTCGTCCAAAGTCCAAGGTTGCTGCCTTGCAACGACACACTCAGGCTCGAGACGGGCAAGCGTTTGAGATATGCCCGCGGAACATTGTACGCAACTGAAGCCGAGTTAAATCGCATGCTGTTTATTCTTTGAATAAATCCGTAGTCAGTACACTGTATGCCGTTGAGATATGCCGCATTGGCACCTTGCTCGTTAAAGCATGCGGCCGCCAATGCATACGCCTGTTGTCCGTACGTTGAATTGGGGTTCTCATAGATGTTGCTCAGAAGGGTTCGGCTGCCCAGGTTCGACTGGGTGAGCCCCGCTTTATAATTGAACTGGCCGTTGATGCTCAGTAGCCCTCGAAAAAGCGTCATTGAGGTGCGAAATGGCATTTCAAAGTCCGGCGCTTGCATCCCCATGTACACGGGGGCACTGTCCACCACGTAATCCCCGTACCACAACTTTGTTCCGTTCTTCGGATCGCTCCACCCGGAAATCGGGCGCGACCATCGACTAAAAAGTGGATATCCTTCGATCAGCCGCGTGCCGTCGCCCATATCGATCATGCTTTGTTCACCAAACAACTTGACGAGCTTGTTCGAGTATTTCGAGATCGACACATCGATATTCCATCCGATGTTGGGTCGGTCGAGCACATTCGCGTTCAACGTGAGCTCACCACCGGTATTCCGCACATGCCCAATGTTCGCGTAGTAGGATAATGAGTTGTTTGATCTCCATAATAATGCTCCAATCGATGGCGCGAGCGGGAGCTGTTGAATGGCATCTTTGCGCATTTTATAGAAACCCGTCGCCGACAGCGTCACACGGGTATCCCAAAGCTGCAGGTCAAATCCGCCTTCCACCTCTTGTGTCTTCTCGGGCCCAAGCCGCGTGTTGCCCACCGACCGAAGTCGTAAGCCACGATTGGGCGCAACTGTATCCGATGAAAGCAGGGGATCCCAACCCCCTACATCCTGTTCCAGCAACCGTAAACTCCACTCCGCCCCAGGCTGCACACCGGCGATGCCAAAGGCGACTCGCGGACGCAGCAATGATACGATCCCCCACAACGGCTCCCCACCTTCACGATCAATCGCAATCCACGAGAAGTTCAGCTTGGGGAAGAGCGAGAATAATCCGCCGCGAAACCCACCGCGTGATCCCGTGACGCCACTTCCATCAATCCGGAAGCCGGGATTGACAAAGAATCTGGAATTCAGATTCAACCGCGGTTCCAAAAACCAGCCACCGGTTGTTGTGTTCCGTCCATAGCGGGTACCCGCAACTAACGTCGACGGCTTCGAAACGCCTGGTGCCAACGTATCGCTATAGCCATCCATCGCGGCGTTGGATGCGCGAGTGATTTCCGTACCGAGTGCGAGCGATGTCCGGCCGGAAGGGAAGAGCGTTCCACTGACGCGAGCGGTCGTGACCGAGCGGTTCTCTCGTCGCTCGGTAAACTTACCTTTGGAGATCTCGGTAAGCATCGTACCGCCCGAAAAAGTCTCTTTAACGGTGACAATCCCTCGTGGCGTCAGTCCCTCCGCACTCCGTTCAACACGATTCATCCCGACTGTCGCGGTCATTGGTAGCCAATTCCAGCGCACGAGATTCAAGGCTAACGCATGATTCGCCGTCATCCCGTTGGTCTTGAGTTGATACGCATACTGTCCCGGTCGGGCGGGATTGATGTTCAATGTATCCATGTACGTCGACGCCAAATCAGACAGCTGTTCATTCGCCGATGACTGATATTGCACCGAATGCGCGAGCGAGGTCGTGAAGGTTGCACGCAAACCGCGTGAGAGTTCTGCCGAAAAGCTGGCCTGACCTTGGCGGTTGTCCATCGCATTCGGCCGCCGCATCCGCACGCTTGGTGCCGAGTCGTAGAGTTCCCGGAACAGATCCTGATACAACAGTGGCATCTTGGTTAAACCCAACGTGTTCGCAATCGAACCCGTCACCGAATACGTGAACGCGCTCACGCCCCCTGACGCCGTGCCCGACAATCTCGTGTTTGTCCCACGACCAATCGTCGAGAGCCTTGGCTCATTGAGCGCCTGGAACCTGACGAGGCTATCCACCTGACACGTGACATACCCATTGGCATCCGTGATCGGCGGGCAAAACATTCCGGGCTTCAACAGGTTATCTGATAGCTGCCCTCCCGGCTGACGCCCAAACCGGTAAAATCCCGGCATCGCGTACGTTCCCGGCATCGACTCGATCCCAGCTACTCCGGCCACATCCCACCGCGTATTTCCGGGCTTCCCCTTCTTGGTGGTGATCACAATTACGCCATCCCCGGCATCCGAGCCGTACATCGCCGAGGCGGACGGCCCGCGCAGCACTTCAATTTTCTCAATACTATTCGGATCGATCTGATCAATCGGTGACGGCGTTGGATACTTGCCCCCTCCCAACTTCTGATCGTCCACCCCGGATTGCCCGGCATAGATCCGAATCCCATCTACCACGACAATGGGATCATTTGTTGGCGCCCCTGACGTCCCGGATAACAAACCACCACCGATCCCCCGCAACCGGATGCGGGACGGCGATCCCGGGACACCGCTCGTCCGCATTACTGTCAACCCGGGAACCCGCGCCTCCAACAAATCCGTCACACTTGTAATCGGTGCCTGCTTCATGATCTCCGGCACATCCAGCGTCGTAATATCGTTCCCCACTTCAATCTTCCGCTGGCTACCAGTCACCGTCGTGACTACCTCGGAAAGCGGTGTTGGAGCTACCACCATTCTGATGTGCAGTTCCGCAGGCCTTCCCGCTTTGACCTCGACATTCTGTTGAGATGATTTATAGCCGATAAACCGAACCGATACGGTGTAACTTCCCTCCGGAACGCCTTGGAATTTGAACGTTCCGTCCGATCCGGTAAGTACGGATAATTTGGTTCCTTGCAGTTGAATGGCAGCACCGGAGAGCGCTTGCCTGGTCGCTGAATCCACAACCTGGCCTGAAATCACACCAGCCCCCTGCTCCAATCTTTGCCTTTGGGTTTTCGACACCTTCCGCAACACAATTGTCCCTTTGTCGCGAGAGATATCGAAGTCAATATCGGTTCCTTTGAGAACCATGCGAAGCGCCTCCTCAACGGAGGCGTCCACGGCTCGCACGGAAACAGGCTGCGCGAGTAATTCTCGCCCAAATGCGTACCCGAGGCGCATCCCCGCTTGCGCGGCGATTCGCTCCAGCGTTTCGCGCATGGTCCTCACGGCGGAATCGAGTGTAATACGATCTTGCACCGCTCCCGGATTTACATCTTTCTTTGGCAGCTCGCTGCTTTGTGCGAGACTCGTCAGCGCAGGTTGCTGCGCGTAACTGTGCGCTGGCGATAGCGACAATCCAATGAATATCGCCATCAGGGCTTTCGAACCAACAGTAATCACTGTGCATACCTCATGGGAATCAATGGCATAATGTGAACGCAGCCGAGCACTTAATGCGCGTCCAGTTGCAGGACGCGGCCGATGCGCGTTACCCGAACATCGAATAGTCGTTGGAGCAGGTCAGCGAGATCTGTCACGCTTGCTCCAGTGAACGTCATGTTCACCAAGCCAGGTTGTACAATGGATGAATCTGTCTCGATTCGAACATTATACCATCGTTCGATCTCACGAATTGCATCATCAAACGAGGCATCGATCAGGATGAGGTGGTCCGAAGTGAATGCAAAGTCTCGTGCAATGTTCTGGTGACGCAGAACTTGCAGCGTTCCATCAACCGAAATCAATGCAACGTCGTCTGCGGATACAACTCCGCCTCCCACTTCAACACGTCCTTCACGCACCGCGACGCGCACGAGTGGATCTTCAAGATATGCTCGGACGCTGAAATCCGTACCGAGTACGCGAGTGGATGTGTGGCGAGCGGTCACGAGGAATGGGATGGACGCCGATGGGTTTACTGAGAATACGGCGTGTCCTTGCAAATGCACCGTGCGATGCTGTTGCCCAAACCGCAGCGGAACTTCCAGTCGGCTCCCGGCGTTCAGTCGAACGGTGCTGCCGTCCGGGAGTAAGATCGTTTCCCGTCGCCCATACTCGGTTGTGTACACCACAGATGCTGACGTCCCGACGCTCTGGGAAGGGATATCGGCTGACGTTCGCATATAGACGAACGCCGCGCCGACCGCGCTCATGCATAGAGCGAGCGAGAGAAGGCGAAATGAAGTGGATTGAACAGCACTGAAGCGTTTGCTCATCAGGGGGTTGGTGAAGCGTTGCTTCTCGTTAAGAGCCATCCTGCCTGTTCGCTCTTCTTGCGCACGAGCAATTTTCATCGCTAAAAGTGCGCGCCCGTATCGCACGTCGAATCGCTCACGCAAGCGGATCGAAGCTGCGGTCAGTAGCTGACGAAGTTTTGGTTCGTCAGGTGTCAGAAATGGATCGAATGGCGCGTTCATAACATATCAACACGCCAGGAAGCCAAGTACCCTGTATCGGAGCGATTATATCTGGAAAGACGTTAGAGTTCGACGTCGGGGCCCGAGACGGAAAGAAGCCACAGATTTCCAGCTTTACCGGGCGTCGGCCGTTTTTTTGTTTATCAAGGCGGTGCGCAGGTTATACGTCCAGGTACGGCCGGAGGCGCTCGCGCAGCTCTCGGAGTGCCAATGACACATGCATTTCAACGGTTTTTGCGCTGATGCCGAGGAGCTTTGAGATCTCGTTGTAACTAAGTTCCTGTTCCCACCGTAAGGAATAGACACTTCTGCGCTGTTCTGGCATGTCAGAAAGAATGGCCATCACTAAACTGTCGACTTCGTCGTGAGCTACGGAGGCCTGCAAATCCGGCCACGATGCCATATGCAGGGTGTTTTCGTTTCCCGGAGTCGTGCGTTCGATTAATTCTTCCCGGTTACGCTCATTGCGCAGGTAATTCAGCGATGAATTTCGAGCGGCGCGGAACAGTAACTTTCTCATATGCACTTCATCGGAGATCGCCTCTCGACGTTCCCAAAGCACAAGAAAAATATCGGTGGTGATATCTTCCGCGGCATCATACGACCCGATGATCCGAAAGATAAACGCAGCGATACGTTGATAATATGCCCGAAAGAATGCTTCGAACTCAGGGTTGTCGAATGGCATCGTACAGGAAGGTCTTCCTGCGAACCCATGGTTGTCAACGTTGGTACGAAATGATTGGAGTGGATCGGCGGTGTATCTCTATAAGATATGGCGAGGGATTTGTGGCTGGGGAAATATTGCGGATTGGGATGCGCGGATCGGGGTTCCGAGACAGGGGTAAATCAACGGTGAACAGACGAGATGAGAACGTAAACGACCGGCGCACCAGCTAATACCGCTGTTGATGCGTCTCTCGGCCTCAGGAATTCACGGGCCATCACCCACCGTCACTGGAAGCATCAAAAATTGGACGGTGGGAAGGCTCCTCATTTCCAGAATCAAAAAGAGATAATGTAACGTATATGATACAGATGACTGCCTGTTGTATCATTTACAACACAAAACACCAGTTGAATGTATCGTATACAATACATATAATTATATATTACATCATATACAATACACACTATGGCAGCAGACCGAGTCTATTCCCGATACGCGAAAGAAGCGCTCGAGCTTTTGGGACACGCCATACGGGCCAACCGTATCCAAAGCAACGTGACCGCTCAGGAGCTTGCTGAGCGAGCAGGAATTTCACGAACACTTTTGCATCGGATCGAACGCGGAGATCCCAAATGCTCGATCGGCGCCGTTTTCGAGTGTGCTGCGATCATCGGTGTTCCGTTATTCGAAACGCACCGGAATTCATCGATGGCTGGGAAGCTCAGGGAGACCGAACGTCATCTTGCGCTGCTCCCCAAAGCAGTCAGAAAAACACCCAAAGTCCTCAAAGATGACTTCTAAAGATCGCCCGACCGAAGCGACCGAAGCGTATGTCTGGATCTGGCTCCCGAATGCAACAGAGCCTGTGGTCGCTGGCCTTCTTTCCGCAGATGGAGATAATTTTGTCTTCAACTACGGTCGTTCGTATCTCGATCGAACAAACAGCATTCCGCTGTACGAGCCTGAGCTTCCGCTGAAGGCTGGTATTCAAGACCCACAACCAGGGCTGCGAATGCCAAGTTGTATCCGTGACGCATCTCCAGACTCATGGGGACGTCGCGTGATCGTCAACCGATATTTTGGAACAAAAGGTGATGAGATCGATGTCGATCAGTTCGGCGAGCTCACCTATTTACTTGAATCGGGTTCGGATCGCATTGGAGCGTTGGATTTCCAATCGTCCGCGACGGAATATGTCGCGAGAAAACCCGGGGAGGCGAACTTTGAAGAGTTGATGAACGCTGCGGATCTCATCCAACAAGGAATACCCTTACCACCAGCATTAGAACAAGCGCTTTTTCACGGCAGCTCGATTGGCGGCGCACGCCCGAAAGCGTTGATTGCCGATGTTGGACACGCGAAAAAGCTCATCGCGAAATTCTCGGCCCAGGCTGACGTATTCAATGTCGTCAAAGGTGAATACGTTGCTATGCGACTCGCGGAACGTGTTGGGTTGAATGTTGCACCTGTACAACTTATTAAGGTCGCGGGCCGAGACATTCTTCTTGTCGAACGTTTCGACCGACAGCGTGTTCGGGGTGGCTGGGTCCGAAAAGGGATGGTATCGGCGCTGACACTCTTGGGGATTGATGAGATGATGGCACGATATGCGAGTTATGAAGACCTGTGCACTATCATCCGTCACCGATTCACGAATCCAGGACCAACGTTGCGCGAGTTATATGGTCGGCTCATCTTCAACATTCTCGTGAGCAATACCGATGACCACGCTCGAAACCACGCTGCGTTTTGGGACGGAATACAGTTGACGCTGACACCTGCGTACGATATTTGTCCACAACGGCGTGCCGGAAATGAAGCGTCGCAAGCTATGCTCATTACCGGAAACAATCGAATGAGCCAACTCGAAGTGTGTCGACAAGCCGCGAAGAATTTTCAACTATCCAATCGTGACGCAGATTCGATCATCGAATCACAAGTTGAGACTATTCAAAAATCCTGGCCGGAAATATGTGAGGAAGCACGATTAGGAACAGTCGACCAGAACGTGATGTGGCGGCGACAGATCTTGAATCCCTACGTATTCGAAGGTCTGCCGCGGCACTTGGGGACATTAGCGAGTTGACCTATTTCGAACTTCGACGTGTCTTTTGTGTCGTTGCCTTTGTCGTTGTCCTCCTTCCCATCCGTCTTCTCGTTCCCTGTTTAAACGTTGCGAGTGATTAGAGGTTTACGATTCCTTTTCACTCTTCGCCGATCAGGATTAGGTAGATGTATAAATGGTTGACTTGTTACGTTCAGTGCGGCTGGGAGTGCGTAAAATTTCTGAATCATCGAATAAAAACAATTCGGCCTTTTCTCTTTCCGAAGCTTGCATGCGCAAGTGTGCAGGCGAACGGTTAATCGCAACAGTTCCAATTACCAGATCACGACTTTCTTATCGATGGGGCGGACCATGGGGTCACCAGGCTTGCAACCGAAGGCCTTCGCAAACTCCGGTGCGTTCAACACCATCGCGTTGACGCGGGCGAATGGAGCCGCGTGAACGTCCCAGTTCAATCCCCCCTGCCACTTCGACCGCCACACGCGGGCGAGGCCGAGAAAGAAGCGTTGGTCTGGGGTGTATCCATCAACTTTCGGCTCGGCAGCTTTCCCGTTCTTCTTCAGTGTGGACTTCCACGCGGTGTACGAAATGAGCACACCACCATAGTCGGCGATATCTTCATTAAACGTGCGCTTTCCATTTGTGTTCCACCCATCCACGGTGCCCAACTCCGAGTTCAATTGTTTGAATTGCTCAATGTTGGTTTTCATCTCCGGATTGGCAATCGTTTGCAGCTGCGTGGCGATGCTGTGGAAGATCTCGTGACCGATGACGAAGCCAATCCCCGAGAAATTGAGCGCATCCTCGGCGGTGACATCGAAGAACGGCGGCATGAACATCACGGCCGGAATCTCGATGGCATGATCACCACCCATGTAAAAGGCATTCGGGGTGAGGAGACTCGCTTTCCATTGCGCACGGACATCATTGCCAATAGCATTGACCCACTGCCGATTATCAAAGTTGGCTATCGTGATCTTGTTCTGCTTGTAGTTGGTCGTGAGAACGAGTGGTGTGTAGTCCACCATCTCCTTCGGCATGCCGACCCGCAACTGCAGTTTGTGCAGCCGTTCCTGCGCCCACCGCTTTTCGTCCGGCGTCATCCACGGGTTCGCCAAGACGCGGTCAATGGCAGCGGTGCGGAGGGCTTCGAGCAGGGCTTCCATCCGCTCCATCGCATGTGACGCCAGGAGGTCGTTGGCGAAAGCCTGTCCTAACGCGCCACCCAACGTCGCAAGGGTCCGCTGCACGCACTGGTCCGCGCGTGTGGAGTCTGGGATCGGCGTTTTTTTGGATTGCGCGCGTTGCAGGAGATTCGGCTCGAGCGAGTCTGCAGTGAGACAGCTGCCGTAGAATGCGCCGAGGACTTTGAGTGTGGGATCGGTGGTCGTGTTGACGATCGCGTGACCGGAATCAAGGATGCCGCGCAAGCGGAGTCTCGTGCGTCGGTACGCATCGCCGAAAATTTCCACGCGTTTGGGGCGCACGGAATCCATTTTCCCCAGTTTTGTTTTCGCGCGCCAATCGCCGTTGACGTACTGATAGAAGTCGACGCACGGTGAGACGGTGGTGTCCACACCGTAGCGTAATGACGGTCCTAACATGGGTGGCGTGAACGTGTCGGGTTGTGCGCTTTTAATTGAATCGGCCGTCTTCGTAGAATCGGTCGAATCCGTCACAACGGACGGATTGACCGGCACTCGATCGAGGAATCCAGGTGCGGAGGTAAGCGCTCCGAACACGGTCATAACTGACAGCGTAACCGGAGCGACGATATGGAACACACTCATTTTACAGAGAACCTCAGGTCAGCGCAGCGGTACACATGACAGACGGGTTTATACATGGGCAGACGGCGGATGTCTCGTGCCCAACGGACAATGCATCCAGGTTCCCTGAGGCCACCGCGGAAGCTACTGCTGATGCCGCACGGAGTAATCCGTGCGAGCATCTTGCGATGGGCGATCCGAGGACCGGCGTGAGAACCGGGCGCACTGGACTGCGGTGTCACTGGTCGTGTCACAGCTGGGGACCAATGTCTCATTTGCTGGGTCGGTTCTTAAGGATGGTGTACATGCGGTCGACATGGTCGCCGCTCCCGGCACCTGACCCACCAATGCCCCCTCTGACCACATAGCCTTCTTTGTCCACCAACCAGAAAAGCCCGTACATCTCGACGCTGTACAACGTACGCGGCAAGCCGATCACCTCCATCTGTGGCGTGGGAAGATCTATCCGACGCCCATCCGGCGCATCTACGTGAAAGAACGGCGTGGATTCGACGATCAAATGTGCGGGCACCCGGCCGTGACCGAGGAAGAGCTTGGCCAACGTATCGGCTTCGTCTGCGGGTTTGAGCGGACCGAGTTGGCCAACCGTGCCATATGTGTCGGACAGCACGATGATTTCGAGATCCGGGTACAGTTCTTTAGCTCTTCTCAACCTGGTGTACGTTCTCGTGCACCCCAATGCATTGCCGTTGGGTAACCTTCCAGCTTCGGGAGGACGCTTCTTTCCTTCCTTATGACAAATGCTCGGCAACGAGTAGATGAGGTTAATACGACCTTTCACCGGCAATGTCCCGGGTGGCACCGCGCCCTGTTTAATGTAGGACGCCGTCATCTGTCCCGACGGGCCTGATGACGCCCCGATCGTGCTCGTGTAATAGTGCTCGCCGACCAGATCGGGTACTTTATACGGTTGCACCGCGGCGTCCGTTGCGGTGACCGGTTCCCCGCCCCAGATTCGGCGTTTCACCGAGTTCGCGTAATACATATTGGACGCCAATGTCGAGATCTTGAGACTGTCGAACCCTTCCTCTCTTGTAAACTCAGCCAGTTTCTCCTCCATCCATTCCAACCTTCTCCGCCAACTTCCCCCAGCAAAACGCTCCTGCACTGGCATGGCATCGTTTATTCGGATCGCATGCCACGCGAGTGCGTTCTCGTACGCCGTGTCGCCCATCCCTTTCGCGGCCCAGGACAGCCACTTGTCTGCCTCCAGAACCCGATAAAGCGAATCGCCCGCTACGGTCGTTAAAATCCTCGCATAGTACTGCTTGGCCTCGGCGTAACGAGTCGGGGCCGCCTGAATGTACCAAACCAGCACATCTTGCAACGCATCTTTGTACTCCGTCGCTGACCGCGCACGCATCGAATCCAAAAACCGTTCAGTAAACCGGCTGGCATCCTCGTCGCGATTGGCCATCAAGAGTGCGTCAAGAATCGTGAGTGCATACCCAGCGCTCTTGAAGGTAGCCGTATCCGCATTGAACTGCGCGAGACAAACCCGCCCGGCCTGGATAGCGGCATCGGGTCGAGCCCTAGGGGAAGCAATGTTCCCCCATATCTCTCCGGCATCATTCTTAATGCGCTCCCAATCCTTATGAATAGCACCTCCGCGTAGCGCTTTTTCCTGTGCGACACCAATGGTATCCCACCAAATCTTCTGCCCTGCAAATTCCTTGGCCTCTGCGATCCGGGATATCCCCGACATGCACTCTTCAATATGCTGATACGACGCGTAGTCCGGCGTGGTGTCCGGCCGAGCAAAGAGCGTTTGGCCTCCCGCCGTCGTGGTGAACAGCATCAGACTGACCAGCACCGTAAGCCACCGCTGGGGGAACCGTGATGCACACCGTTGGGTGTACTGTTGTGTCAATTCGTGTATTCGCATGTGTATGTGTGTCAATCGTCGAAAGCGTAAATGCGCCAGTATGTGAACCAGTCTGTGACCCAGTCCGTGAACCATCCTGCGAGTCGTCGCTACACGGCGTCAATCGTCGAGGTGAATGAGAAGTCGTTGATCTTCAAAGTGGGGACCACGGGGCTGGACACCACGGCCTGTAACGCGTGTGCGGGAAAGGGAAACCGCTCGGACCACGACGTCATCGTTGGGACCGACTCGCCGATCGATTCGATATTATTGAAGATGAAGAGCGGCGACTCGGTCCAGCGAAAGTTCCGCACGGCCTTCGTGATCTTCCCGTTCTCAATGAGCCACAAGCCATCCCGCGTGACCCCCGTGTAGAGCGCACTGGGCTCATCCAGCGGTTCCATATTTGACACCCGGGTGAGCAGCAGCCCACGCTTCATCGTGGCGATCATTTCCGCCGTGGTGGTGGTCTCGCTTCCACGCATGACAAACGAACCCCGTGTCGGAACGTTGTCCCCACGGGCTAAGTTCGCCAGCGAATAGGCATAGTCACGCCCCATCTCCGTGATGACCCCGTCTTTGAGATAGTCGATGGTCCGCATCCCGGGGTACGGGTGCGTCCCCGAGATGGGATCTTCCGGATTGTGGGAGATATTCAAGCGACGATCGGCAATCTGCAACCCTAACTTGCTGCGTCCCCGTTGGATGCTATTGTCATAGTCGAGATACAAGGGATGGTGCACCGTCGGGTCCTCCGCCCCTTCTCGCCACTGCAACAAGTCAAAAAAGAGGGTCGCAAACGACGCGGCGGCGGCCGGTTCCAGGATCGTCTGATACCGACCCGGTTCGATGCGCACGGGATTGAGCGATTTCATACACTTGTCAAAGGCTGTCTCGCCTAATTTCGCGAGGTCGACCCGCTGGAGATCGAAGGATGAGGCACCGGCCCACCCCGAGCCCACCCCGTTCGGATGCCGGACGGTGGTCGAACACTCGGCCATCGTCGCGACCCCCTGTTCGCGCTCGACCCGTCCCCAGAAATCCCGAAAATAGCCCATATAATGGGTCGCCGACGTGTCAATCGTCCCGAACCCGAGCAGCCCTTCGGCTTCGGCGCGGGCCGTCATGTCAGTCACCAGTTGCGCGTTATCCGTGGCGCTCCGATGATAGGACGCATCGCTCCAGACCGGGATACCTTTGGCTGGCCAGGTAGGATGCCCCAACGCGAGGTCTACACCGGGCACAAATCCGACGCGAGACATCGCCGCACGGCACTCCGCCAGATATCGACACGCATCGCGGAGTGAGGTGTCGTCCACCTGGTTCAGCTGCACCGTGGCATCCATTTCGTTTGTCCACGACAGTCCGGGGAAACTCAAATCGATATCCACCCGGACCGTCCGCACATTACTGGTGAGAAACGCGCGATTCCGGGCCCAGCGTTGCCGGCCAGCCCACATGCTGTGGACCTTAACCGACAGGGCATCGTTTACGGCATTGACCTTGGGACAGAGCGCCACCACCCGGTCGATAATCCGTTCCGCGTCGGCATTGGAAAAAATTCGGGGGTCGTCCGCACCGGACGTGGCCACAGTGCTGGATACCATGCTTGCGATCGTACTCATGCCTTACGCCTTCTGGAATGGGTTAATAATGGACATCTCTTTAAACAGCGCCGGTGGGGTATTTACGCTGCTATATTCGGCCTTCCAAATGTTCCCCGTCTTGGAGTCGGCCGTCCCAACCGTGAACACGCTGCTCGGGCCCCCTAGCGCCTGCAGATTCCCCCATAACTCGGAGGTCCGGAACAGCATGCCTGCCCCGGCGATTCGCGCCACACGCTTCCCCTTCTCAATAAGGAACGCTTTCGTTCCACCCAGCATCCCCGTAGATTGCTGGAAGTCCATCAAGGTGTTTGCCCCCTGAAATTCGATCCCTTTATCGATCTGCTCCCGCAACTGGGTCAGTGTCGTATCGCGAGTGGAATCCGGATGCAGGATGAGATCCGCGGGGTGCACCGTCTGGGTGTCATTCGCATCCGACGCGTAGGCACAACCGTTACTCCGCAACGCTTGCCCGGTCTTCGCGAGATACCCTTTCATCCACCCCGTCCCTTCCCGATTCCGCTGAAGGTCTGTCAGCACGCCAGATTTGACCAGATCAAAGTCGCGGGCTTCGACGCCCTCGTCGTCCCATTTCACCTGGGCCAATCCACCGGGCATGGAACGGGTCCCCGTCACGTGCATGATCGGCGCGCCGATTTTGAGTGTACCGAGCGATTCGTCAGGGTCAATGATATAGCTGGTCCCGGAGGTATTCGCTTCGTACCCCATGATGCGATCGATTTCCGTGGCAATCCCCACGCTCTTTTTGAGGAGTCCAGCGACGCCACCACGGTGGATGAGGACCGGAAACCGCCCCACATCGACGGGCACCACCGGGAGCCGGCGTTCCTGGTCGAGCTCTTCATACAACTGACGGATCCAATCGCGCGTGTATGGCGTTCGGATGGCTTCAAAGCCGCGTCCGGCGCCCGCCAGCGTGAACTGCTCAAGAGCTCCCTGCGCTAGACCGATGCCTTCCCCCTCACGGTCGCGCACCACAAAGCTGCATGTGCCGGCGCTTCGGTACACGCGCTGCGTCACGAATTGGCCGTCATTGCTCCCGAAGGCTTTCTGCTGTCGATTAAACTCTGCTGCCAACATTAAAGTTGTTATCGCTCCGAGTGCTAGCTCAGACTGAAGCTTTTCCACGTACCCATGGATCCCAGCTAAATAGTCAAAGATTTCGTCGGGATCCATAGCAAAGGGATCGTCGGTAACCGGCATGGTCCAGTCGCCACTAGTGGCGTTCGGATTGGGGGCCATCTCCACGTCGCGCGGGCGCCCTGAGACGTTTGCCTTGGCGCAGTCCACCGCCGCACGGCCGAGTCGGGCGGCTTCGTCTTTCGTCCACACCGGGCTGGCGGCAAAGCCCCAATAGCCTTCACATTGCGCCCGGACGCCAAACTCCATCGACTCAGATCGCCGCGTCGGATAACTTAATCTCGACTCACTCTTGCCTATTGGTATTCCTTCCATATTCATCCGCTGCGTAAATGTGAGCCTGGCATCGGCATAGGTGGCACCGGCGGATTTCGCCGCATCAACGGCAGTCGTAATCAGCATCCGCAATCGGTCATCATCGGCGGTAGGGAGGTCGTGAAATTTTGCCACCGCGCCGGGCACGGGCGCATATCCGTATGCATGTGCGGTACGCGGGCGGGTAAGCATCGCTCCGGCAACGGTACCTGCGGAGCTACGAAGGAGTGTCCGTCGAGTAATCATGAGAGAAGTGAGAGTTCAGAAAAAGGTGAGCGCTGTGATTTCGCCGTGTAAGGACAGGTCGCGTGAGAAATAGATGATGCCACGATGCGTGAGGTGATCTGTTTAATACCAGCTCCCGATGCGCACCGGGGCGCACGTCGTGTCGTTGCGTTCGTCGCACACGCGCACGATCCCGGTTGTACCATGAAGTGTGCTGCGATAGGAAAAGACGCCAGGGGCCGAGAACGCGCGTCCACGATAGGCTGAAAAAGTGGCACTCATATAGGCATTCAAATAGTTCTCAAACTCCTCCTCCGTAAAGTTCTCCAACTCCTCATCCGTAGCGGGAGAAAAGGAAATCAACCGGAACGGGGCGATATTGCCGCCCACCTCGGGATGCAACATCTGTGTGTTCACCGGACACACACTGCCTCTCGGCGCACCGACATGCGAGGGATCATCGAACTGGATATCACCGTCGTTCGTAAGGCTCCAATTGGTCCAGACCACGCAGCCACCGACACCGATGGTGAAGTCGCGATAGCCAAAGTCGAGCCCCGTTACGACCGAACCCGTGTTGAATCGATCAACAAGAGGCACATCGAATTGGATCGGCCACCCCACGGTAAACACCAGCGAATCCCGCCACACCGCGCCATAGGCGAACGTGGAGGTGGACAACACCACGCGCCCCGGCCGCCGCGGGGTGATGGTCACCACATTGTTGGATTGCGTCATCGCCGCGATCATCGTGTCTGAGGACACCAGCGACACAAGGAGGGTCGAGAGATTCGAGCCCACTTCCGATTCACGGACGACAGGAATGGTCTTGGACCGATCAACCGCGGTCTTGGCGCTATCGCCTGCGGACAGTCGCAGGCCAAAGTCGCGAAGGCGGTCCGGTGCGGCGGCAATCACCGAGACAAACGCGGAATCGGTGCGTGTGATGGTTCCGTGCGTGAGCGTGACACGCAGCACCGCACGCGCCACCGCGCTCTCGGCTTTGAGCACGCCATTGGTGACACTAATGCCTGGACTGTTCACGCTATAGGTTACCTCGCCGGGCACGACGCTGCCATCGCCCATTGTGCGGATGGTGTGCAAGGTTAGCGTGTCGTATGGGGCCTCCGTCGACAAATTGATCGCGTGATGCTCGAGGGCCAGCACAGCAAAGTATTGATCGGGCGGACGATAGGCCGTCAGCCCCGTGTCGGAGATGTTACAGCCAACGCTCATTAGTGTCGACACCATGAGCACTGCGGTGAACACCGTGGGTCGCCACCGGCGAAAACAAGAATTATTCATCATACTGGCACCCGGTAAACAGAGGGTTGAGAAATTCCGCCGAACTCAGACCAAACGCGATATCGGTCCCGTAGACATCGGTGTATCCCGGAACCGTATACACGCCCGTGGGATACACCTGCTCGCGATCGAGGCCATACTTGCGCACGAGGCGTCGCAAATCACCCTGCCGATTGCCGGTCAAAAACAACCAGGCGGCGCGCTCCGCAAAGAGGAGTTGGCGTTGCTCGTGTGCATTGGCAGGGAGCGCGAGGCGCCGAAGTCCCGGGATGCCGCCAATGCCGGCATCCCACAACGTATCCGCGCGTTCGCCGCCGCCGGGGAGTGGAGTCGTCTCGACCGTAAACGTGCCAGTGGTTCGCAACGCGTTGAGCACGATCAGCATCTGCTGCGGATCATGGTCAGCGAGCGCAGCCTCGGCGAGAATCAGTTTAGCTTCGATTCCAGAGGCCAGGATGAACGTGGACGAATCGGTCGTGATGTATTTCACGGGAAACCAGACCCTTGCATTCCAGGAATTAGTTAGTTGGATCGCTTTGCTCCTTGGATCCCCCGACGAGCGATACGGTAAGCCATTGATCCCCTCCTGATCCGAGATTGAAGCAGTCCCGATAAACCCTTCATATCGGAGCCCTGTTCCAGCGCGCGCGCCGTTATCAAAGGCAAAGCGCATCTCAGTGCGGAACCCGCCATCAACGCTCTGCACCGTCTGTGCGGCCTCCGCATAACGTCCCATGGCGAGTTGCGCACGCGCTTTCAACACCCGGATCGTCGACTGCAACGACACGCTGTCTGCCGCACGTTCATCGGCGCTGTCCAACAGCACGATGGCATGCGCATAGATCTCATCCGTTTTCGACCCCGCGCGATACGTCCAGTCGCCTTCAAAGTCCAACGTGCTGAGCGGCACACCAGAGCACCAGCCATCGGCAATCAAGATCTCCGCATACGCCTCGTACACAAACAACTGCGCTTGCCACGCGGAGGTTTCACCGGACACATACTTACCGACGATACCGCGAGCCAGTCGAGCCAGCGAGCGGACGGCGTGTGGGGGGCTACCGACCCATTGCCCACTTCGCTTATCTCCTCTTGCGGTAACATTGGACGCGAGAGCCCCAAGTTCATCCGTCAACAAACCCGAGGAGACAATGTAGTTCCTGATCGCGGTCGCTAACTCAGCACGCGTCGCTTGCGTCAAGCGGGTGGCGCCTTCGCGATTGTTATAGGTCGCTGGCCCATCGACCCCATCCGGGAGCTGCGTATCGGTAATCGCACCACATCCCATAGTGAAGGTCGTAAGCATCCCCACCACCAGAAGACACAGGAATCGACCCGCCCAACGACGTTGCATTGTGTGCATAGCACTCATGTCCCAATCCGTATTTGAAGGCTCCATGCGCGTGGCATGGGGAGTTGTCCCGAATCACTCGTCGCATCGCCAATGAGCGTGCCGTTCACATCGGGATCTTTCCCGCGGTAGTTGGTCCAGAGCCCAAGATTACTGCCTTGCAGAGACACGCTCAGACTCGACAGGGGCAAGCGTTTGAGGTAGGCTCGCGGCACGTTGTAGCCAACGGATACGGAGTTAAATCGTAGGCTGTTCACTTTTTGAATAAAGCCATAGTCCGTGCATGACTTGTTCGGGTTGTTAATCTGGTTTTTCAAATCAAAGCATGCGGCCGCCAACGCATTTGCCTGCTGCGCATACGTCGAATTCGGGTTTTCGTAGATATTCCCCAGGAGATCCTGCCCCCCAAGGTTGTACTGCGTCAAACCCGCCTTGTAATTGAACTGGCCATTTACGCTCACCAGCCCACGGAAGAGCGTGAGCGAGGTGCGAAACGGCATCTCGAAATCCGGTGTTTGCATTCCCATGTACACGGCGGAGTCGTCCACCACAAAGTCACCGTACCACATCTTTGCCCCATGCTGTGGATTGCTCCACCCCGAAATCGGGCGCGACCATCGACCAAAGAGGGGATACCCTTCCACCAACCGCGTGCCGTTGCCAAGGTCAATCACGCTTCGCTCACCAAACAGCTTGACGAGCGTATTCGTGTATTTCGAGACCGACACATCAATCGTCCACCCGATCGTCGGTAAATCCAGCACCATCGCGTTCAGCGAGAACTCGGCCCCGGTATTCCGCACGTGACCGATGTTCGAGTAATAGAACATGCTCGTGATTCTCCCGCCGGTTCCGTCTGGAATACCGCCACCGCCAGACTTGATTACCCCAACCGACGGCGCGAGCGGCAAACGTTCAATCGCATTCTTGCGCATCTTATAGAACCCCGTCGCCGATACCGTTACTCGGGTATCCCAGAGTTGCATGTCAAACCCACCTTCGACCTCTTGGGTCTTCTCCGGCCCAAGCTGCGTATTGCCCACCGACAGAATCCGTAACCCCGCATCCGGCGCGATCGAATCGGTGAGCGACGGGATCCAATCGCCTAAATCCTGTTGTAGCGTGCGTAAACTCCACTCGGCTGCCGGTTGTACTCCAGCCACGCCAACGGCAAACCGCGGACGCACCATCGACACCAACCCCCACAGCGGCTCCCCGCCCTCGCGATCCACCGCAATCCATGAAAAGTTCAGCTTAGGGAAGAGCGAGAACAATCCGCCACGAAACCCACCGCGTGATCCCGACACCCCACTCCCGTCGAACCGAAACCCGGGATTCACAAAGAACCGGGAATTCAGATTCAAGCGCGGTTCCAGAAACCACCCACCGGTTGTGGTACTGCGTCCCGATCGGGTGCCCGCAATCAACGCTGACGGTCGCGAAACGCCTTGCACCAGCGTATCGCTATAGCCATCCATCGCCGCGTTTGACCCGCTGGTAATTTCCGAGCCAAGCGACAGCGATGTCCGCGCACGCGGAAAGAGCGTGCCGTTGATGCGAGCGGTCGTGGTCGAGATGTTTTCGCGACGCTCGGTAAATTGGCCTTTGGACATCCCCGTCTCTAGAGTACCGTCATTTTGAATATGATTCACGATGACGATTCCCTTGGGCGACAATCCCTCCGCACTCCTCTCGACGCGATTCATCCCGAACGTCGCTGTCAACGGCAGCCAATCCCATCGCAATAAATTCAAGGCTAACGCATGATTCGCCGTGACCGCATCGGATTTCAGTTGGTACGCATACTGCCCCGGTCGCCCAGGGTTGATGTTCAGTGTATCGATATACACCGATGCTAAATCGGCCAGTTGATCGTTCGCGGACGACTGATATTGCACCGACTGCATCAACGAGGTCGTGAAGGTCGCTTGCAAGCCTCGTGACAGCTCTGCGGAAAAGCTCGCTTGCCCACTCCGCGTCTCCATCGAATTCGGCCGCCGCATTCGCGCGGCGGGCGCCGAGTCATAGAGCTGCTGATAGAGATCCTGATACAACGCCGGCATCCGGGTCAATCCCAGCGTGTTCCCAATCGATCCGGTCACGGAATACGTCACCTCTTTCGCACCACCCGACGCCGTCGCGGACAGCCGCGTGCTCGTGCCGCGACCGATCGTCGAGAGCCTCGGCTCATTGAGCGCCTGGAACCGCACGAGGCTATCCTGACTACACCGAAAATACGCTATAGGGTCAGTGATCGGTGGACACATGTTAATCACACCACCACCGCCGCCGCCAGGAGCATGCCCAAACCGATAAAACCCCGGCGCCGCATACATCCCAGGCATCGTCTCAATCCCACCCGACCCAGCCATATCCCACCGCGTCGCCCCCGCCTTCCCCTTCTTCGTGGTAATCACAATCACGCCATCGGCGGCATCCGACCCATACATCGCTGCCGCCGATGGCCCCTTGAGCACCTCAATCTTCTCCACACTATTCGGATCGATCTGATCAATCGGCGACGGCGTCGGGTACTTCCCGCCTCCCAACTTCTGATCATCCACCCCGGACTGTCCCGCATACACACGGATCCCATCCACCACCACAATCGGATCGTTCGTCGGCGCCCCGGGAACGCCGGATAACAACCCACCCCCAATCCCCCGCAACCGAATCCGCGACGGCGCTCCCGGAACCCCACTCGTCCGCATCACCGTCAAACCCGGGACACGTGCCTCCAACAAATCGGTCACACTCGTAATCGGTGCCTGCTTCATAATTTCTGGCACATCCAGCGTGGTGATATCATTCCCAATCTCAACCTTCCGCTGCTGTCCCGTCACCGTCGTCACAACACCAGACAGCTGCGTCGCCGTGGGTACAAGTTGAAACTGCACAACAGCGACCTTCTCTTTGACCACCGTAACCATTCGTGATCCAGATCGAAATCCAAAATACTTCACAGAAACAATCTGTTCACCAACCGGCACATCCCGGAATCGGAACAGACCGTCGTTATCTGTAACCGTCGAAAGCTTGAGATTGCTCACGGACACCGTCGCACCGACAATACTGTGCCCGGATGCAGAGTCCGTCACCTTCCCGGCAATCATTCCCACAGTCGCCTTAGCATTCGATTGAGTCACAGAATCTGTTAACGCCCGCACAACAATCGTTTCGCCATCACCCGCCATTGTCGCGCGTAAACCAGTTCCTTTGAGCGCGCTTGCATACGCGTCCATCACAGTCGCTTTCACGATATGCGTCGCGATTCGTTTCTGAAACGCCGCATTGTCCGGCGTAAAAAACACCCGGAGTTTTGCCTGTTGTGCGAGTGCTTGCACAACGTATGCAACGGTGCTATCCCGCACGATTAGCGTGACGGTACGATTCGTTCGTCGTGCCTGGGATGCTGCCGCCTTATCGTCCTTTAACGTCTGCGCCGTTGGAGTTACCTGATAACTCCCCTGTGATAACAGAGGTTCACCAATACACAGCGCCGCAATGATGGTAAAACCAAGCTTCGATTTTCCGACGAAATTCCAACGTACAACACGTGTCATCTTCAGATCATCCTTTGGGGTAAAGGGTGAGCACCCGCCCAACGCGTACAACGCGGATGTCGAACGTTAACTCCAGAACTTCCGCCAGATCGGCGAGCGATCCCGCAATACACTCGCCCGTTACCCGTCTCGTCGCGAGCGACGAATCGCCGAGTCGAATGTCGGCGTCGTACCAGCGACTGAGCTCGGGGATTGCGTCTTCGAGCGGCATTGCGTTCAACTTGAGACTTCCTGTTGCGAAGCTGAATTTCGCCGGATCTGCTCGGCGCACTTCTCCAGCTACACGATCGCTTACGGCGATCTCTTCGTTCTCAACAAGCACGGTCGAACCAACGGAAACCTTTCCCTGGCTCACCGCAATTGAAGCAACGGAATCCGTTGCGTAGTGCCGAACGACGAAACGTGTACCGAGCACACGAGTGGTGCTCGAACCGGCCATGACGGTGAACGGCGAGCCTGAGTTATGATGCACCGTAAAGAGTGCTTCACCACGCAGCTGCAGCACGCGATTACCGTCGGCATAGTTGGTTGGGACTTCGAGACGGCTACCAACGTTCAGTAACGCGGTACTTCCGTCGGGCAAGGTAATTGTCGCCTGCTGACCATTGCCGGTTGTGTACACGGAAGCCGTGGAAGCGTACGGCGCGTTCATGTGCCGAGTTCCGCTGTACCAACCGACGGTCAAGCAGATTACACTCAGAGCTACACTCGCTATCACATATCGCACAGCACGAGGCAGTACGGACATCTGCCGTACATCGTTCACTTGGCGCCCATTGTATTCGATCGGCATATCCGCCTCGATCGAACGCAAAGCATGCGATTGATTCGATGATTTTTCCATCGATTGCTCCAACATCGTCGCCATCAGCTGTGCTCGCGCCAAAACCGCATTGGGCGACTCCGGCAAATCGCGATCGATCGCAACAGCCTCACGCAGTGCCTGAACAACACGATGCGTCTCCGGTGAAGAACACTGATCAACCTGCTCAGTCTCTTCACCTGATATATATCGAACCACGACATCCCAATCGGGAATTCGGCTCATGAAGTTCGCCTCGGTCTCATCATACAATCACTAAGACCGGTCAACACTCCGATTTATAACCTTCGACGAAAAAAATTAAATATCCAGCGCCGCTTTGATGGTCAGTGCCGCACGCTGAAGGAGCTTCGCAACCGCTGGCTGCGACAGGCCAAGCACAGTAGCAATCTCAGCTTGCGTCATCTCCTGATCGAGCCGAAGGCTCAGTGCAAAGCGTTGACGCTCCGGGAGAGTAGCTATCACTGCGGAGAGAGCTCGCGCGAGTTCGCTCGACTCGAGATCGTGAAGTGGTGAACGGATCTCCGTACCAGACAAAAAGTCAACGGAGTCATTGGCACTATGGATACGCGTTGTAACCGTTTGGTGCGCAATAACTTTCAGCGCCTGATTACGCGTTGCGGCAAAAAGATATGCCGGAATCGATGTGGCAACGTCCCATTGCTGCCGAATAGCCCAGATACGGAGAAAGACATCCTGCACGATATCCCGAGCCACGTCATCTGCGCGCACATACCGATATGCAAACGCCCAGAGGCGCTCGACATACGTTTCGTATAACATGCCAAACACTTCATGGTCACCCTCGCGCACGCGCCGAATAATCTCGGTGTCGGCTAGGCTGTGTCGGTTATCATGCATCAATTCTGACGCACCATGAAGGGATCGTTCTTGCGATCCGGGAAATTCAGAAGAAAAACGTGCAGCAACAACATGTTGTGTCATAGCGATGTCGTTTTACTCGTGACATCACAGATTACAACCAATGTTGTGAATTGGGAAGAGTTATCTTTTGGATTGAGTGTGCGAGAATACTACACTATAGTTCGGGCGCGAGATTTGGTGGGTGGAGATGGGAGGTACGATGCACACGAGCCAAAAACGGCAGCTTCCGTGACTCAATAGAAGCTGCCGTTTTTGGCTCGTGTTATATCTCTACGCTAAGTGTTTAGATATTCCTACTTCGCTTTTTTTTCTATATTGCCAATAGCAATAGTTCCACTTACCAGATTACGACTTTCTTTTCGTTGGGACGCACCATTGGATCCCCTGCCTTACAACCGAATGCCTTCGCAAACTGTGGCGCATTCAACACCATCGCGTTCACACGTGCGAATGGTGCCGCATGCACGTCGTTATTCAAACCACTCGACCACTTTGCCCGCCACACTTGCGCAAGACCAACCAGAAAGCGCTGATCGGGAGTATACCCGTCCACCATCGGCGCGGCGGGCTTCCTGTTTTTCTTGAGTGTGGTTTGCCACGCGGTGTACGCAATGAGCAGACCGCCATAGTCCGCGATATCCTCAGTAAACGTGCGCTTCCCATCGGTGTTCCACCCATCAACGGTGCCTAACTCCGAATTCAACTGCTTGAAGTGCTCGATGTTGGTTTTCATCTCGGGATGTTCAATCGTCGGCAGCTGACTGGCGATGCTGTGAAAGATTTCATGGCCGATGACGAAGCCAATCCCCGCGAAGTTGAGCGCGTCTTCGGCCTTGACGTCGAAGAATGGCGGCATGAACATCACGGCGGGAATCTCGATCGCGTGATCTCCACCCATATAAAAGGCATTGGGGGTCAGGAGACTCGCTTTCCATTTTGCTCGCACATCCCCACCGATCGAATTGACCCACTGGCGATTATCAAAGTTGGCGACCGCGATCTTGTTCTGCTTGTAGTCGTTTGACAGAACGAGCGGTGAATAGTCGACCATCTCCTTTGGCATGCCCACACGCAGTTGCAGCTTTTGTAGCCGCTCGTGCGCCCACCGCTTCTCGTCCGATGTCATCCACGGGTTTGCGTCGATTCGATCGACAGCGGCGGTGCGCAGCGCTTCGAGTAAGGTCTCCATTCGCTCGATTGCATGCGACGCAAGCAAGTCGTTCGCAAAGGCCTGACCTAACGCCCCACCTAACAAGGTGATGGTTCGCTGCAGGCACTGTTCCGCACGCGTGGAGTCTTTGGCTAGCTTTTTGGCGCCCACTGTTCGGACCACGCGCTCGAGGGAGTCTGCGGCCAGACAGCTGCCGTAGAAGGTGCCGAGGATCTTGAGCGTTGGGTCGGTGGTAGTTGCGGCGATGGCGTGCGCGGAGTCGAGGATGACTTGTAAGCGCATCCGGGTGCGTCGGTAGGTATCGCCGAAAATTTCCACGCGTTTTGCGCGCCCTGGCTCCACGGTTCCGAGTTTGGTCTTCGCTCGCCAATCGCCGTTGACGTATTGATAGAAGTCGACGCAGGGCGAGACGGTGGTATCCACACCGTAGCGCAACGACGGTCCTAACATGGGGGGCGTAAAGGTGTCGGGTTCTGCGCGTTTCAGGGAATCTGCCGTCTTCGCAGAATCGGTCGAATCGGTGACCACAGCGTGTGTGGCAGCCATGGGATCGCGGAATCCGGACGGGGCGGTAAGCGCCCCGAATATAGTGATGGCAGATAAACTTACGGGAGCTACGAGATGAAACAAACTCATGACAAAACGAACCTCAAAAATCGGCGCGGCGAGAGAATTGACAGACAGGTCTAAATATAGAGAGATGCGGATCGAGCCCCGGCACGGTACTCGCCCCGCTCGCTTGGATCAGTCAGATGTGGAGACACACAGTGCGCCCCCACACAAGCATTTGACAGAGAACCATCCAAGCACATCGGCCCGTATAGCTACCGAGTCTCTCCTTTGCTAGGCCGGTTTTTGAGCACCGTGTAGAAGCGGTCGAACGAGTCCTTGCTTCCGGCGCCCCCATCGGGAGAGCCCATCATCTTTATCTTATAACCATCTTTGTCAACCCACCAGGCAAGTGGTGGTAACCCTCGGTCGTACACCACACGCGGAGGACCCAAGAGCTCCATCTGCGGAGTGGGAAGATCGATCCGACGCCCATCCGGCGCTTCCACCAAAAAGAACTCCGTATTTTCGACCACCAAACGCCCCGGCACATGGTGATGGCCAAGAAAGAGTTTAGCCAGGGTATCGGCTTCCTCCGCAGGCGTGATCGGGCCGAGTTGGCCCACGGTGCCATACGTGTTGGTCAACACGATAATATCGAGATCCGGATACATTTCCTTTAACCGCCGCAATCTTCCGCCACACGACCAGTTTGAACCTTTGAGCAAACTCTCTGGAGGGCGTATAAGTCCTTCCGTATGACAAAAACTCGGCAACGAGGTGAGGAAGGTAATACGACCCTTCACTGGCAACGTTCCGGGCGGGACGGGGCCGTGGCTGGTGTATGATACCTGCCCTTGGCTCGATGGGCCCGAAGAAGTCTCCGCGGCGGTGTAATAGTGCTCCCCAACCAAGTCCGGGATCTTGTACGGCTGCACCTGTGCGTCGGTTGCGCTAAGTAGTTCCCCACCCATGACGCGACGCTTCACGACGTTCTCATACCACATATTGTACGCGACATTCGAGACCGTCAAACTGTCCAACGCCTCGTCTTGCCCATAACCTACCAGTTTGCCGACCAACCACGGGAGCCTGTCTATTGCACCAGGCGACCCCCGCCGCTCCTCGACGGCCATGGCGTCGTTGATTCGGATGGCATGCCAGGCCAGTTCATCCGAATAGGCGGTGTCTCCCATCGTCAATGCAGCATCGAGAAGCCACCGATCGGCATCGATCGCCCGGTAGAGCGAATCGCCCTCAACTGTCGATAGAATGCGCGCGTGGAACTTCTTCGCCTCGGCATACCGGAGTGGACGTGCGGTGGTATACATCTGGAGAATCCACTGCAACATATTCTTGTACTCTGTCGCAGATTTCACACGCGTGGAATCCAAAGCGCGTTGCACAAACCGATCGGCGTCGGCATCGCGTTGGGCCAGCAAGAGCGCGTCAAAAATGCGGAGCGCATACCCAGTGCTCCTGAACGTTGCGGTATCGGCATTGAATCGCGCCAGACACACCCGACCGGCTTCGATCACTGCATCGGGCCGGGCTTTCAGAAAGGACCTATTATTGACCCCTACGCTTCGAATGCCCAGTTCGGCCTTCAGCTCCTTCTCTCGTGCCCAACCAATGGTATCCCACCAAATCGTTTGCCCTCGACCTTCCGTCGCCTCTGTCGTCCGGAAGACGGCGATCATGCAATCTTCGAGATACTGATACGACGCATAGTTCGGCGTAGTATCCGGGCGAGCAAAGAGCGTTTGAGCGCCCACCGAAACGGTGGCATAGACCATCGCGCCAATCATCGCACCAACCCGCGCCCCCAGCGATGGCACAACGCGATGCGGAAGCCGGTACTGTCGTTGGGGCGATGACCACGGTATCAATGACATCAAACGTGGTATCAAGGGTATCAAGGGTTGTCTCAATTGTTGGGGTCCTATGAGGGTCAATCGCCGAAAGCGTCGATCGGTTGGCATGTTCGTTATCCTGTGAGCCATCGTGTTACACCGCGTCGATGGTCGAGGTGAAGCTGAAATCGTTGACCTTGAGCGTCGGTACGACCGGGCTTGCAACCACATTCTGCAACGCATGTGACTGAAAGGGGAAATACTCGGACCAGGACGTCATGACCGGCACGGACTCGCCGATCGATTCGATGTTATTGAAGATGAAGAGTGGCGACTCGGTCCAGCGGAAGTTGCGCACCGCCTTCGTGATCTTCCCGTTCTCGATAAGCCAGAGTCCATCCCGGGTAACACCCGTGTAGAGCGCACTGTGCTCGTCCAACTCTTCCAGATTTGACACGCGGGTGAGGAGCAACCCACGCTTCATCGTGGAGATCATCTCCTCTGTCGTCGTCGTTTCGCTCCCGCTCATGACAAACGACGTCCGCGGGGGGATGTTGTCCCCACGATTTAAGTTGGGCAGTGAATATTCATAGCTGCGCGCCATCTCAGTGATGACCCCGTTTTTCAAGAACTCGGTGGTCCGCATTCCGGGGTATGGATACGTCCCCGAGATACTATCTTCGGGATTGTGCGAGATATTCAGACGACGATCCGCGATCTGCAGCCCTAACTTACTGCGGCCGCGTTGAATGCCGTTATCAATATCGAGAAAGAGCGGATGCCCCGGGCCCTCCGCACGCTCTCGATTCTGAAACATGTCAAAAAAGAGGCGCGCAAACGATGCGGTCGCGTTTGGCTCCAGGATCGTTTGGTACCGCCCGGGTTCGATCCGCACTGGATTGAGCGACTTCATGCACTTGTCGAACGCGACCTCGCCTAATTTGGCCAAATCGATCCGAGCGAGATCAAACGACGACGCGCCGGCCCATCCCGAGCCCACCCCTTTGGGGTGTCGGACCGTCGTCGAACACTCGGCCATGGTCGCCTGCCCCTGTTCGCGCTCGACGCGGCCCCAGGGATCCCGGAAATACCCCATATAGTGGGTCGCCGCCGTGTCGATTGTCCCGGCCCCAAGTAACCCTGCGTCTTCGGCGCGGGTGGTCATATCCGTCACGAGCTGCGCATTCTCCGTGGCGCTCCGATGGTACGACGCGTCACTCCAGACCGGGATGCCCTTAGCCGGCCAGGTGGGATGCCCCAACGCGAGGTCCACGCCTGGCACAAAGCCTGGACGAGACTCGAGAGCTCGAGCTTCCGTGAGATACTGGCACGCAGCACGGAGCGAGTCGTCGTCCACCTGGTTCAGTTGCACCTGGGTGTGAAACACGCCCCAGAAATCGATGGGATAGAATAGTTTAATGTCTACCAGAACGGTGCGCACATTACTGGTCAGAAACGCGCGATTTCGCGCCCAACGTTGCTGGCCAGCCCACATGCTGTGGACCTGCACCGAGAGTTTATCCGTCTTGGAACAGAGCGCCACCACGCGGTCGATAACCCGTTCCGCTTCTGCGTTGGAGAAAAGCCGGGGGTCGTCCTCACCGGGCGTACCCACCGCGTTGGTCAGGGGACGGGCCACCGTACTTGCCATGTTGCTCATACCTTACGCCTTCTGGAATGGGTTGATGATCGACATTTCTTTAAACAGTGCTGGCGGGGTATTGACGCTGCTAAAGGCGGGGTTCCACACGTTATTGCCTTTGGCGTCTGCCGTTCCAAGAATCAGTGTGCTGCTCGGGCCGCCGAGCGCCTGAAGATTTCCCCATAATTCGGATGTCCTGAACAGCATGGCAGCCCCGGCAACCCGCGCAACCCGCTTCCCTTTCTCGATGAGAAACGCCGTTCCAGCATTCATCATCCCTGTAGACTGCTGGAAGTCCATAAAGGCGCCACCAGTCTTGAATTCGAGGCCTTTGTCGATCTGCTCGCGTAGTTGGGCGACCGTCGTATCGCGATTGGAATCCGGGTGCAGGATCAGATCGGCCGGGAACACCATTTGTGGCGCACTCGCATCCAAGGCATAGGCACCGCCGCTACTCCGAAGCGGTTGCCCGGTTTTGGTGAGATAGCCCTTCATCCACCCTGTGCCTTCCCGGTTCCGCTGCAGATCGGTGAGGACACCGTTCTTGACCAAGTCGATGTTCTGGGGTTCGACACCTTCATCGTCCCACTTCACCTGCCCGATCCCGCCCGGCATCGAGCGAGTCGCGGTCACGTTCATGACGGAAGAACCGAGTTTGAGCGACCCCAGGGATTCCTCGGGATCCATGATATAGCTGGTCCCCGAGCTATTGGCTTCGAAGCCCATGATTCGGTCGATTTCCGTCGCAATACCGACACTCTTTTTGAGCAGACCCGCCATGGCCCCGCGGTGGAGAAGCACCGGAAAGCGTCCCACATCGACGGGCACAACGGGAAGTTTGCGCTCTTCCTCCAATTCCAGATACAGTTGGTGAATCCAGTCGCGCGTGTGCGGCGTGCGGATCGACTCAAATCCTCGGCCGGCGCCGGCGTTGGTGAATTGGTCTAGCTCGCCTTGGGCCTTCATCCCCCCGCCCGGTTGCCCAGCCTCGCCCACCGTAAAGCTGAACGCGCCGCCGGATCGATAGACGCGCTGCGTGACCACTTGCCCGTCGGTGCTGCCAAACGCCTTCTGCTGCCGAAAAAACGAGGTCCCCATACGCATGCCCTGCGGCAGGCCGAATGGCATCTCATTCATGAGCGTGTCCATGTACTTTTTGATCCCGCATAAGTAATCAAAAATTTCATCGGGATCCATCGCAAACGGGTCATCGGTGACTGGCATGGTCCAGTCACCACTCGTGGCGTTCGGATTGGGGGCCATGTCCACGTCACGTGGGCGTCCAGACAGATTCGCCTTGGCACCGTCCACCGCCGCGCGCCCGAGCCGAGCGGCTTCGTCTTTCGTCCACACCGGGCTCGAGGCAAAGCCCCAATAGCCGTTGACTTGCGCCCGGACACCGAACGCCATTATCTCGGACCGATTAGCCGGATACTGAGTCCGACGGGAACCAGCAACCAAATCTTGCCCTTCGATACTCATTTTCTGCGAAAATGTGAGCCGAGCATCGGCATAGACGGCGCCTGTGGATTTCGCCGCATCGACCGCGGTGGTAATCAGCATCCGCAACCGGTCATTACCGGCGGTAGGCAGATCTTGAAATTCGGCCATAGTCCCAAGAGGCTGTGTATAACCCGGACGAGCCAGCATGGTACCAGCCATCGCACCGGCGAACGTGCCAGCGGAGTTGCGAAGAAGTGTACGTCGAGTAATCATGAGAACGAAAGTGTTGCAGAAAATGGTGAGCGTCGTGCAAGCGGGGTCAACGGGTGTATAAGCGCGCATTCAAGCTGGTGTGCAAACCGGAAGACAAGCGTGCCTGCCAGCCTTGGCACCAACGGTTGGATCAACGTGGACATGCTTAGTACCATCCGCCGAGCCCACGCGGTGCGCAGATCGTATCGGCCGCTTCATCACATACCCGCACCTGGCCCGACACACCCTGGATATCGCTGCGATAGCGGAAAACACCAGGCATCGAGAACGTGCGAGCGCGATACCTCGAGAAAAAAGCGTTCATATAGGCCTCGAGGTCCTCCTCCGTTTCAACAGGTCGTCCATCCCACAGAATCGCGCGGTACGGCGCAATATTCCCGCTCACATCCGCATGCATAAACTGGACGTTCACCGGACACACACTGCCGGCTGCCGGACCAATATGCGAGGGATCCTCGAATTGCATATCGATATCCTGCTTCGCGCTTTGCGCAGTCCAGATCACACAACCACCCACCCCAATGGTGATGTCGTTATAGCCAAAGTAGAGCTGGTTGGTGAGCGCCCCTGAAACGGTTCGTTCATAGATATTCATGGTGAAGTTCACCGGCCATCCCGCAGTAAAGACCAGCGAATCCCGCCACGTGGTACCGAATGCGTACGTGGAGGCGTAGAGCATGGCTCGTCCAGGTCGCTTGGGATAGATGTTGACGGCGCTGCCGGATTGTGTAATCGCGACCACGGTACTATCGGACGACCGGAGCGAGACAATGAGTGCCGAAAGGTCGGCACCGGACACCGATTGCCGAAGCAACGGGATCGCTTTAAATGTGTATCGGGCCGCCCCCGTCTTGGCGCTGTCACCTGCGGCCAGCCGCATGCCGAAGTCGCTCAACGGATCCGGCGCGGTGCCCATCACGGAAACGACTGCGGTGTCGACGCGTGTAATAGTCCCGGAGGTCATCGTGGCATAGACCTCCGCTTTGGCCACGGCCCCCGTTGCCTTGAGCACGCTATTGGTGATGCTGAGACTGGGACTGTTGGTACTATAGACCACCTCGCCCGGAACCACACTCCCGTCGCCCATTGCACGCGTCGTGTTCAAAGTCACCGTGTCGTACGGAGCGACCGTCGAGAGATTGATGGCGTGATGTTCGAACGACAACACCGTAAAGTATTGATCGGGCGGCAGGTAGGGCGACGGGCCCGTATCCGAGAGATTGCAGCCCACCCCAGCGAAAGCGAACAGTGCGACGCCAAAGGCGGTGCTTGTCGAGCGCCAGAACCTGCGGTGTGTGTACCACGCCGAAACATGCTTAATCGTCATATCGGCATCCCTGAAAGAGGGGATTCGGGGCCTCGCGATCGCCGATCCCGAATGAAATGTCGGTCCCGTAGGCTCCGGTGTAGCCAGGCACCGCGTACGAGCCTGTGGGGTAGACCGATTCGCGATCCAACCCATATTTGCGCACGAGTCGGCGTAAATCACCCTGGCGCGAGCCGGTTAAAAACAGCCAGGCCGCGCGTTCTGCAAAGAGGCGTTGACGTTGCGCCGCGGGCGTGGCCGGAAGCTCGAGCCGACGTAGTCCGGCAACACCACCGAGTCCGGCCTGCCACAGCGTATCGATCCGTTCGCCACCACCAGGCAGCGGCGTCGTCTTGACCGTAAACGCGCCCGAAGTGCGCAAGGCGTTGAGGATCGTCAACATCCCCGCTGGATCATCGTCATGGAACGCCGCCTCGGCGCGGATCAGCTGCACTTCGATCCCCGACGCCAGCACGAACGTGGATGAATCTGTCGTGACGTATTTGGTGGGAAACCACACGAGAACGTTCTGGAAATTGGGGACCTGCGTGCCTTGTGAGCGTGGATCCCCCAACGAGAGATAGGGCAAACCATTGATTCCTTCGAGGTCGGAGATAGAAGCACTAGAAGTGAATTGACCGTATCTGAGGCCATTAGTCTTCCTTACGTCGAACGCAAAACGCATGGTATACAGGAAATCGCTATCAATTCCCTGCACAGTTTGTCGCGCCTCCTCATAGCGCCCTAACGCGAGTTGAGCGCGAGCTTTCAACACCCGGATGGTCGACTGTAATGCCACACTATCCGTCGCCCGTGCCTCTGCGCTGTCCAACAGCTGAATAACGTGGGCGTAGATCTCATCCGTGGTCGAGCCAGGCTTGTACGTCCAATCGCCTTCGAAATCCAGGGTGCTGAGCGGGACGCCCGAGCACCAGCCGTCAGCCGTGAGAATCTCGGCGTAAGCTTCATACACAAACAGCAGCGCCTGCCAGCCGGACGTTTCCCCCGGTACATACTTGCCGAGGACACCACGGGCCAATCGAGCCAGCGCGCGGACCGAATGTGGCGGCTCTCCAGCCGCCGCGTGTCCGCTTCGCATGTCTCGGCTTGGAAGGCCAGTATTGGGAGCGCCCAGCGCCATGAGTTCATCAGTTATCAAGCCTGCTGAAATGATGTACTCGCGGATCGCGGTCGCTAACCCATTTCGCGCGGCTTGTGTCAAACGAGCCGCCCCTTCACGATTGTTATACGTTTTCGGACCGATCACCCCGTCCGGGAGCTGCGTATCGGTAATCGCGCTGCAGCCCACCAGAAACGTTGCGATCAACCCAACGACGAGCGGGCGTACGCACCGATGCGTCACCCCACACGATCTTGTGTTCATTGTCATCATGTCCCAATCCGGATTTGGAGACTCCACGTGCGTGGCATAGGCAATTGCCCGGAATCTTGCGTCGCATCCCCAACGAGTGCGCCGTTTACATCGGGATCTTTCCCGCGGTAGTTCGTCCATAAGCCGAGATTGCGCCCTTGCAACGACAGGCTCATACTCGAGATCGGGAACCGTTTGAGGTGACTGCGAGGCACGTTGTAGCCCACCGACATCGAGTTAAACCGCAGGCTGTTCACGGTTTGAATAAAGCCGTAGTCGGTGCAAGGCTTATCCCCATTAGCCTGAGCAGAACTATTGGGTATAAAGCATGAGGCCGCCAGCGCATACGCTTGCTGCCCATACGTCGAATTCGGGTTTTCGTAGATATTGCCCAGCAGCGTTTGCCCACCGAGGTTAGACTGCGTCATTCCCGCCTTGTAGTCGAACTGGCCATTCACGCTCAGCAGTCCACGAAAGAGGGTGAACGAGGTACGAAACGGTATCTCAAAGTCCGGGGTCTGCATTCCCAAGTACACCGCGGAGTCAGCCACCACATAATCCCCGTACCACAGTCTGGTCCCATTCTTGGGGTCCGACCATCCGGAAATCGGACGGGACCAGCGCCCAAAGAGCGGATAGCCTTCGACCAATCGCGTCCCGTTGCCAAGATCGATCCCACCCTGGTCACCGAACAGCTTTGTTAACTTGTTGGTGTATTTGGAGAGCGAGACATCGAGAACCCAGCCGATGTTGGGCAAGTCGAGAATCATCGCGTTCAGTGACAGCTCAACGCCGGTATTGCGCACGTGGCCAATATTGGCGTAGTAGTTGTCAAACCTGGTGAAGCTGGATGTGCCTGCGACGTTATCGCGTTCGTTGACAAACCCACTAATCCCGACCGAAGACGCCAGCGGCAGTTGTTGAATGGCATTTCTGCGCATCTTGTAATAACCCGTCGCCGATACCGCCAGCCGTGTACCCCAGAGCTGTAAATCGACCCCGCCTTCAATTTCCTGGGTCTTTTCCGGACCAAGCTGCGTATTGCCGGGCGATCTGAGCCGTAACCCGAAGTCAGGAGCAATTGAGTCGATGGATGCGGTGGGATCCCAGCTTCCGATGTCCTGCTCCAGCGTACGTAAACTCCACTCTGCCGCCGGCTGCACTCCCGCCACACCCAAGGCAAAGCGTGGACGCACGAGCGAGATCACTCCCCAGAGCGGTTCCCCGCCTTCGCGATCCACCGCAATCCAGGAGAAGTTCAGCTTGGGAAACAGCGACCATAAACCGCCCTGATATCCGCTGCGGGACCCCGATGCACTCCCGCCATCGAACCGAAAGCCGGGATTAACAAAGAACCGCGAATTCAGGTTGAGCCGTGGCTCCAGGAACCAGCCACCAGTCGTGGTGTTTCGTCCAGAGCGGTTGGCGCTCACCAACGCGGAGGGTCGTGAAACGCCTTGCATCAGTGTATCGCTTACCCCGGCAATGTCGCTTCTGGATTCTTTCTTTATTTCGGAACCCAGGGAAACCGACGTCCTGGCTCCGGGAAAGAGTGTACCGTTAATACGCGCAGTCCCGATCGTCATATTCTCGTGACGCTCTGAGAACTGGCCTTTGGACATCTTTGTTAGAATCGAGGTACAAGTCCGACAGTCTTCTATTACAAAAATTCCTCTTGGTGTCAGTCCCTCAGCACTTCGCTCGACGCGGTTCATCCCAACCGTCCCCGTGAGCGGGAGCCAGCTCCAACGCAACAAGTTCAGCGCGAGCGCATGATCCACAGTGGTCGCGTCGGTCTTGAGTTGATACGCATACTGCCCGGGACGACCAGGATTGACGTTTGCAGTATCGATATACGTCGATGCCAACGTGCTCAACTGGTCGTTCGCGGATGACTGATATTGCAGCGACTTTGTCAGTCTCGTGGTGAAGGTCGCGCTCAGCGCCGAAGATAAGTTCCCCGAAAAACTGGCTTGTCCGCTCTTCATATCCATCGAGTTCGGTCGTCGCATCTGGCGGCTCGGCGCCGAATCATACAACTCGCGGAAGAGATCCTGATATAACGTCGGCATCCTGGTGAGCCCCAGCGTGTTGGCCATCGAGCCGGTGACCGAATACATGAGCTCTTTCGTCCCCCCTGACGCGGTGGCTGATAACTGCGTATTCGTTCCACGACCGAACGACGAAAGCCGTGAATCATCGAGCGCTTGAAACCGGACGAGGCTATCCAGGTGGCAATCAAAATAACTGTCACCCTGAATCGACGGGCAATACACGTAACCACTACTTGCGGATCCCCCGCCATTCGCCGGATGCCCAAACCGATAGAACCCCGGGGCCGCATACACGCCCGGCATTGTCTCGATCCCACCCGTTGCCGCCATCTCCCACCGGGTAACTCCAGGCCTGCCCTTCTTGGTCGTAATCACGATTACGCCATCACCCGCATCCGAGCCATACATCGCCGACGCGGACGGGCCTTTCAACACCTCAATTTTCTCGATGCTATTCGGATCGATCTGATCGATGGGCGAGGGTGTTGGGTATTTGCCGTTTCCCAACTTCTGATCATCAACCCCGGACTGTCCGGCATATATCCGAATTCCGTCCACAATCACGATTGGATCGTTCGTCGGCGCTCCCGGCACGCCTGATAGCAGGCCGCCACCCGTCCCGCGCAACCGAATCCGCGACGACGCTCCCGGGACGCCACTCGACCGCATCACCGTCAATCCGGGAACCCTCGCCTCCAGCAGATCCGTCACACTCGTAATCGGTGCCTGCTTCATGATCTCCGGCACATCCAGCGTCGTTATATCGTTTCCCACCTCGATCTTCCGCTGGCTGCCAGTCACCGTCGTCACCACCTCGGACAGTGTGCTCACCGATTGCACCATCGCAACCCGCAACATGACCCTCCCCTTCTCTCCAACCTTGACCTTTCGCGACACCGACGTATATCCAAGCAACTTGAACAACACGGTATATTCGCCAGCCGCGATTCCCAGAAACGCAAAGTGTCCGTCGCTTTCCGTCACAAACGAAAACCGCCCGCTGTTTTCCGTAACGCCAGTCAGCGCTGCTCCGATAAGTTTCACAGTCGCTCCAGCAACAGGCTTTCCAGAGGCGGAATCCACGACCGTTCCACCGATCGCCCCGTCGCCTTGAATCGAATCAGACGGCTGCGCCCGTTTTCCTTCAGGGCGAACGACCACAGTCACCCCGTCCGATAACGGCCTCACCTCCAATCCCGTGCCCTTCACAATCGCATGAAAAGCATCGAGTGCTCTCATCTTTTGCAAATTCACAGAAACCCGCCGTTTCAGCGCATCAGCACCTTCGTAATAACTCACGCGCATCTTTGCCTGCCGAGCAACCGCTTCGATCAGCGAGAGCACCGTGCTATCGTTCGCACGTATCGAAACCAGCGACGCCAATCGTTGTTTCGTTTGTGCCGCCAGTGTCGTTCTCTTTTCTGTGTCTGCGGACTCAACCGTAGAAGCTTCACCGAGCGGCGGCTGACCGGCAAGAATCGTCTGCTTTGCTTGCGCTTCGACCCGGCCCCCCATACTAGCGAGCAAGACGATTCCGCTACTTAGACGAACAAACATCCCTTGTCTCACTTCCTCCTCCGATCCAAAGTTAGAACGCGCCCATTTCGCTCGATCTGAACGTCGAGCCCGGCCGTTAACTGCTCCGTTAACTCCAACACGGATCCTGCTGGAAACTGACCGCCGACAATCGCGCGCCCCAACGATTCATCGGCAAGACGGATATCTGCATCGTACCATCGATTCAACTCTCCGATCGCTTCACGAAGCGGCATATGAGCGAGGCTTAAAACACCGCGCTCGAAGGAGAAAGGATTTCCTTGAATAGCGTGAACCACACCCGCACCGCTTGCGGTAACTTCTACACGTTCTGCTGCGGTAACAATCGCATTTGCGACTGCAACTTTCCCGTCACGCACCGCAACCTGAACCGTAGAATCATCTCTGTAGTGACGAACAACAAAGCTTGTGCCGAGCACCCGAGTTATACTTGGGCCCGCAACAACGACGAATGGATGACGTTCTTCATGCTCCACGATGAACAACGCTTCACCATCGAGCTGGACGGTTCTGTTACCGGTGGTATAGGTCCCCGGGACCGTTAGCCGACTGCCAACGTTCAACACAACACGAGAGCCATCGGGGAGACGAATCGTTGCACGCTCTCCGTTTGCCGTGGAATAAGTCGATGCGTGTGTTGAAAGTGTAGAATTGGTCAGATGTGCGTTGGCGCTCCAGCCAACAACAAGCGCGATGAGTGCACAGGCTGCAGCCATGCCATACCATCGCGTATACGAAGGTCGTCGTGAGTGTACGCGGTCTTGATGCGCTTGTTGTGTTTTTTGTGTTTGTTGCGTTTGTTGCGTTTGTTGCCCTTCCGACTCCAACGCAATACCCGGGGCATTCGCAGCAGCAAGAATCGCCTGGATGCGCGCACGTTCCGCGTCGCGCGACAAGATGCTCCCGTTCTCCGCGCGGAGTCCGCGGCGCAACTGCTCGTACCACACCCGTTCGCTCGGATTTCGAGCAAACCACGCCTCCACTTCAGCAGCCTCACTCGCAGAAGCCTCGCCGCACCAATAGCGTTCCAACACGCCATGATCCAATGCAGGTTTATGCCATGAATTCGCAACCGGGTACAGTGTCATGCCTATAAGGCGATTCAGCGCAGACTAACTTGACACCCCAGATAAAATCTTTTTCAAATCCGTCAACGCTCGACTCACTAACTGAGCAGACGCTTCCGGCGTCACTCCAAGAATATCCGAAATTTCAGCGTGCGTCAGGTCGTCGAACAGCCGAAGCCGAACGGCTTGCTGCCTGCGCTCGGAAAGCATCCCCAGCGCCGCCTGCACCATATCGGCGGTCAAGATCGCCTCCTCCGGACTCGGCGACGCGGCACCATCTCCCTCCATTTGCGCCAGCTCATCTACCTGATACCGAAACCGAATTGCCTCGGCTTTGCGATAATCGAGAATGCGATTACGAACCGCGCGGAACAGATACGCCTTTAACCGGCCGTTGATACTAAGAGTTGCCCGGTTCTCCCACATCCAGACGAATACTTTTTGCACGACATCGTCAGCAACGTCGCTGGAACGGACCATCACGGCTGCAAATTCGGTGATGCGACCGATGTGGGTTTCGACGACGATACGAAATGCGTCTGCATCACCGGCTTGTATGCGTGCAAGCAGAGCGTGTTCATGATTGATATCTTGAGCATCATCATGACTGATCATCGGAGAGCCAATCGCCGGTACTGTCTGTGAGCGCTGGCGCACGTGAAGGTATGCACTCGGACAAACATTAGCGCGAATTCCTGGAAACGCTATCCCATTCCGGCGAAATGGGGTGCGTGAATGACTACACTATAGTTCATGCGCGAGATGTGGTGCGCAAACCACGGTAGCGAGGCGTGGAGGATCAAAAAAAAGCGGTACCCTATTCAGAGTACCGCTAAAAAACATGATTTGATTTGTAATCTTACTATTAGTCAAAAGAAAAACGACTATGACCGGGGCGGGTCTCGAACCCGCGACCTACGGATTAAAAGTCCGTTGCTCTACCAACTGAGCTACCCGGTCTAACTACATTTACCACAACAACTTACGGCAGTCGCTTTCCCTTGAAAAAGAGGCCCTCCTTATTGCAAACCAGGCCGTATGAAGGCTTGGATCGCCAGGAGGGCATCAGGAAAGACACACTACAGAATCTAAAGATAATTAATCTCGGGACATTTTACAGGCCCAATCGGACCTATCTGCGCTTTTTTGCCGGAGATTGAGTTGTTGACGGCTTTCTTGGCCGAGACGTGGAGAGAGGGAGAGGGAGAGGGAGATGTAGAGCTGCGGATAAACTACGCGCCCGAAAACAATCCATCGCAACAGTTTTAATTACCAGATTACGACTTTCTTGTCGTTGGGGCGAACCATGGGGTCACCGTCTTTGCAGCCGAAGGCTTTGGCAAACGGTGGTGCGTTTAACACTATCGCGTTGACGCGGGCGAATGGTGCGGCATGGACGTCGTTGTTGAATCCCCTATCCCACTTTGACCGCCACACTCGGGCGAGACCGATGAAGTAGCGTTGGTCGGGAGTGTATCCATCCACGAGTGGCGCGGCGGGTTTTTTGTTCTTCTTCAGGGTGGCCTGCCACGCGGCGTATGACACGAGCAATCCACCATAGTCCGCGACATCTTCGCTAAACGTGCGCTTCCCATCGGTGTTCCACTCATCAAGAGTGCCTAACGCCGAGTTCAGTTGTTTGAATTGTTCGATGTTGGTGTGCATCTCTGGATTCACAATCGTTGGCAACTGCGCGGCAATGCTGTGGAAGATTTCGTGGCCGATGATCAATCCAATCCCTGCGAAGTTGAGCGCATCTTCGGCGTTCACATCGAAAAACGGTGGCATGAACATGACGGCCGGAATTTCGATGGCGTGATCACCACCCATGTAAAAAGCATTGGGGGTGAGGAGACTCGCTTTCCAGCGGGCTCGGACATCCCCACCAATCGCATTGACCCATTGACGATTATTGAAGTTGGCCACCGCGATTTTGTTCGCCTTGTAGTCGTTGGAGAGCACGAGCGGTGTGTAGTCCACCATTTCCTTGGGGATCCCAACGCGCAGTTGTAGCTTGTGCAACCGCTCCAGCGCCCACCCCTTTTCGTTCGCGGTCATCCACGGGTTCGCGGAGACCTGATCGAGGGCGGCGGTGCGCAATGCTTCGAGGAGGATCTCCATGCGCTCCAAAGCATGAGAGGCGAGGAGGTCGGTGGCAAACGCCTGACCTAACGCTCCACCCAAGTTCATGAGTGTGCGTTGCACGCATTGGTCCGCGCGCGTGGAGTCGGGGATCGGGGTTTTGGAGACGGTTCGGACCACGCGCTCGAGGGAATCGGCGGCGAGACAGCTGCCGTAGAACGTGCCAAGGACTTTGAGCGTGGGATCGGTGGTGGTGGCGATCGCGTGGGCAGAATCGAGAATATCGCGCAAGCGAAGTCGCGTGCGTCGGTACGCATCGCCAAAAATTTCAACGCGTTTCGTTTGGCCGGCGATGGGTTTGCCCAACTTGGTTTTTGCGCGCCAATCGCCGTTCACGTATTGATAGAAATCGACACATGGCGATGTGGTCGTATCCACGCCATAGCGTAATGACGACCCTAAGAGCGGTGGCGTGAAGGTGTCGGGTTGCACGTTGCTCATGGAATCCGACGGTTTTGTCGAATCGGTGAGCACCGCGTGGGTGGCAACCGGATCGGAAACACTGGATGGGGCGGTCAGTGCTCCGAACAGGGTCATGACGGAGAGGGCAATCTGAGCAACGAGATGCGACGCACTCATGTCAGCACCCTCGGTCAGCGGAGTAGGATAGCATGGGAGAGGGATGGGATGTAGTAATGACGGATAGGTGGAGGCGTGCCCACAAGAGGCGTGATACCGCGCGGTGACAGATACTCACACGCGGTATCCAGGCCGTGTCTCAGAACCCGACCAATGCCCCATCGCGCTTGGTGGGTCGGTTCTTGAGGATGGTGTAGAAGCGGTCCCAATACGCGCTCACACCCAGGCCGCCCTTGTGCACCACATAGCCTTCCTTGTCTACGAGCCAATGAATCCCACCTATTGGTGCGTCATATATCGTTCTTGGATAGCCCAACAACTCCATCTGCGGGGTCGGGAGATCGATCCGGCGCCCATCCGGCGCCTCCACGTGAAAGAACGGCGTGTGTTCGACCACCAAATGCGCGGACACGCGGCCATGACCGAGAAAGAGCTTGGCCAACGTATCGGCTTCGTCGGCCGGCTCCAGCGGGCCGAGTTGCCCCACCGTGCCGTACGCATCGGACAGCACGATGATTTCGAGATCCGGGTACGCGTCTTTAAACATTCGCATCGTATTGTAAATCTTGGTGCAGCTCTTTCCATTATTCGCCACGTGTTCAGATTCGCGCTTCCCCCCCTCCGTATGACAAAAACTCGGCCACGAGGTGAGATAGTTGATACGACCTTTCACCGGCAACGTCCCGGGCGGCACTGCACCATGTGTGGTGTACGAGGCCAGCGTTTGACCGGACGGGCCTGACGAGGCACCAGCCGTGCTTGTGTAATAGTGCTCCCCGACTAGGTCGGGCAGTTTGTAGGGCTGCACACTCGAGTCTGTGGCGGTGACCGGTGCCGTTCCATAGATGCGAGCGTTCACTGTGTTCGCCTTCCACAGGTTGTATGCCAAGGTCGAGATCGAGAGACTATCAAACCCTTCGTTCTCTGTAAACCGGGCTAACATTCCCTCCATCCAGGGAAGCCGAAAGCCGGGATCACCTCCCGCCTTTCGCTCCGCAACGGGCACGGCATCGTTCGTTCGGATCGCATGCCACGCCAACTCGTTCTCGTAGACCGTGTCGTTCATCCACCCGGCGGCTATCGCAAGCCACATGTCTGCCTCGATCGTCCGGTAGAGTGAATCGGCCGCCACGGTTGCCAAAATCCTCGCATGGGTCTGCTTAGCCTCGGCATACCGAACCGGACGCGCCGAGACGTACGCTTGGAGCACCCGCTGCAATTGATCCTTGTAGGTCGTTGCCGTCCGCGCACGCATGGAATCCAGGAAGCGTTCGACAAACCGGTGGGCATCGTCGTCACGATGGGTGAGGAGGAGCACGTCCATAATGCGCAGGGCATACCCGGCGCTCTTGAAGGTGGCCGTATCGGCATTGAACCGCGCGAGACAGATCCGGCCGGCCTGGATGGCGGCATCGGATCGAGGCGCCGTGTGGGGCACTTCCCGCTTCCCAAAGTTATCAATCTTCTCTGCGCCCAGCGCTTTCCGCTGTGCCATGCCAACGGTATCCCACCAAATCTGTTCCTTCGTCTCCGCGATCCGGAGTATCGTCACTCTGCAGTCTTCAATATCCCGATACGACGCATAGTCCGGCGTCGTGTCCGGTCGCGCAAAGAGCGTTTGGCCTCCTGCCGCCGTGGCGAACAGCACCGCACCACTCAGCATCCCAAGCCCTGCTCCGAATCGATGCGAACGCCAGTACGACAGGCGTCGCGATACCTGCGATGTCAAATGCGATGTCAATCGTTGGGTCAGTCCGTGTATGCACATATCGTGTATGCACATGTATGGAGGGGTCAATCGTCGGGAACGGAAGTCCGCCAGTCTTTCAGTCATCATGTCAATCATCCTGGGCGCCATCGCGTTAAACTGCGGCATTATACGGCATCAATCGTCGAGGTGAAGGAGAAGTCATTGATCTTCAAGGTGGGGACCACGGGACTGTTCACCGCGAGTTGCAACCCATGGGGGGAAAAGGGAAACCGCTCGGACCACGACGTCATCGTGGGAACCGACTCACCGATCGACTCGATGTTATTGAAGATGAAGAGCGGCGACTCCGTCCAGCGAAAGTTGCGCACCGCCTTCGTGATCTTCCCGTTCTCAATGAGCCACAACCCATCCCGCGTCACGCCCGTGTAGAGCATACTGCGGTCATCCAACTCGTCTATATTGGACACGCGCGTGAGGAGCAGTCCCCGTTTCATGGTCGCGATCATCTCCTCTCTGGTGGTGGTCTCGCTTCCGCTCATCACGTACGACGCCCGTGGGGGGATATTGTCCCCACGTCCCAGGTTCGTCAGCGAATACTCATAGGTGCGCCCCATGTCCGTAATGACCCCGTTGGTGAGATAGTGAGTCGCCCGCATCCCAGGATACGGATGCGTCCCCGAGATGGGATCCTCCGGATTGTGGGAGATATTCAACCGACGATCGGCAATCTGCAGCCCTAGCTTGCTACGCGCCCGCTGGATGCGGTTGTCATAGTCGAGAAACAGCGGACTGATGACGCCCTCCGCCAAGGCTCGGTTCTGAAATGGGCCAAACAGGATGTTCGCAAACGACGCCACGGCGTCCGGTTCCAGGATCGTCTGATACCGGCCCGGTTCGATGCGCACCGGATTCAGCGATTTCATGCACTTGTCAAAGGCCGTCTCGCCGAGTTTGGCGAGGTCGATCCGCTGCAGATCAAATGAGGACGCGCCTGCCCAGCCCGAGCCTACCCCATTCGGATGCCGGACCGTGGTCGAACATTCGGCCAGCGTGGCCACGCCCTGTTCACGCTCGACGCGTCCCCAGGAATCCCGAAAATAGCCCATATATTGCGCCGCCGAGGTGTCGATCGACCCAAATCCCAGCAGCCCCTGGGCTTCGGCGCGGGCCGTCATGTCGGCCACCAACTGCGCGTTCTCGGTGGCACTCCGGTGATAGGAGGCGTCGCTCCACACCGGGATGCCTTTGGCCGGCCAGGTGGGATGCCCAAGCGCGAGGTCGATGCCGGGCACAAACCCGGCGTTCGTTTGATTCGCCCGACACTCCGCCAGATACCGACACGCGTCACGGAGCGAGGTGTCGTCCACCTGATTGAGATGCACGAATCCCTCTCGGGAGCCCAACCCGCCAGGGAACACCAGCCAAATCCTCACCATCGCCGTCCGCACATTGCTGGTCAGAAAGGCGCGATTCCGGGCCCAGCGCTGCCGGCCTGCCCACATACTGTGGACCTCGATCTTCAGCCCATCGTTCAGGGCGTCGACCTTGGGACAGAGCGCCACCACGCGGTCGATAATCCGTTCCGCTTCGGCCGTGGAGAACAGCCGAGCGTCGTCCTCCCCGGACGTGACGACGGGACGTGTCGCTGGGTGTGCCGCGGTGTGTGCACTCATGCTGGCCACTGGTTGTTGAGTCGTGCGCATACCTTACGCCTTCTGGAATGGGTTGATAATCGACATCTCTTTAAACAGCGCGGGCGGGGTGTGCACGCTGCTATAGGCTTGCTTCCATAGGGTATTTTTGGTGTCTGCCGTCCCAACAGTGAGGACACTGCTGGGTCCCCCGAGCGCCTGGAGATTCCCCCATAACTCGGAGGTTCTGAACAGCATCCCCGCGCCGGCGATCCGCGCAACGCGCTTTCCCTTCTCGATGAGGAACGCACTCCCGTTCATCATCCCCGTGGACTGCTGGAAGTCCATCATGGCACCAGCCGTCTTGAATTCGATCCCTTTGTCGATCTGCTCCCGCAGTTGCATCAGCGTCGTATCGCGATCGGGGTCGGGATGCAGAATGAGATCGGCGGGATGGACCGTTTGGGCGTCACCCGCATCCAATGCGTAGGCACAGCCGTTACTGCGGAGCGGCTGTCCCGTTTTGGTGAGATACCCTTTCATCCACCCCGTCCCTTCCCGATTCCGCTGGAGGTCCGTCAGGACGCCGGCTTTCACGAGGGCGAAGTCGTGGGGTTCGACGCCTTCGTCGTCCCATTTGACCTGGGCTAACCCGCCTGGTAAAGAACGCGTCCCGGTCACGTGCATGATCGGCGCGCCGATTTTGAGCGTCCCGAGCGATTCGTCAGGGTTGTTGATGTAGCTGGTCCCGGTAGTATTCGCTTCGTACCCCATGACCCGGTCGATTTCCGTGGCAATACCCACGCTCTTTTTGAGGAGTCCGGCGACGCCACTGCGGTGGATCAGGATCGGAAACCGCCCCACATCAACTGGTACCACTGGGAGTCGACGTTCCTGGTCGAGCTCTTCATACAACTGACGGATCCACTCGCGCGTGTATGGCGTGCGGATGGATTCAAAGCCGCGTCCGGCGCCCGCCATCGTGAATTGCTCCAGGGCTCCCCCCGCAGTTCCGATGCCCTCACGATTGCGGTCGCCCACCGTGAATCCGCAATTGCCGCCGGTTTGATGCACCCGCTGCGTAATGAATTGGCCGTCCGTGCTCCCGAACGCTTTCTGCTGGCGCAAGAAGGTGATTCTCATGTTCATATAGGAGATGGCTCCGAGTCCCATCTCACCTGCAAGCATTCCCATATATCCGAGGTTCCCACTCAAGTAGTCATAGAGTTCATCAGGATCCATGGCAAACGGGTCATCGGTGACCGGCATGCGCCAGTCGCCACTCGTGGCATTGGGATTGGGGGCCATCTCCAGGTCGCGCGGGCGCCCGGAGACGTTCGCCTTCGCACCATCCACCGCCGCGCGCCCGAGTCGGGCGGCCTCGTCGGGTGTCCACACCGGGCTGGCCGCGAAGCCCCAGTAGCCATCCACTTGCGCACGGACGCCAAACACCATCGTTTCGGTTCGATTGGTCAGGAATCCCGAGCGTCCTGAAGCCTCGGAAATGTCCTCCCCCTCGAGACCCATCTGCTGCGTAAACGTCAGCCTAGCATCAGCATAGGTGGCACCGGCTGATTTCGCCGCGTCGACCGCGGCCGTAATCAGCCGGCGTAATCGGTCGTCGTCCGCGGTGGGCAGGTCGTGAAATTCGGTCACCGCGCCGGGCACCGGGGCGTAGGCGTGTCCATAGGCCAGTGCGCTGCGCGGGTGCGTGAGCATCGCACCGGCGAGGGTGCCCGCGGAGCTGCGAAGGAGGGTGCGTCGAGTCAGCATGAGAAATCGAAGGTCAGAAACATGGGAATGCCGTGAGAGCGCGGTGTGAGGAGAGTCCGTGTGAACACCGCATGCAGATCGGAGGATGCCGCGGTGCGCGAGAGACTTCGTTCAGTACCAGCTCCCGATGCGCACCGGGGCGCACGTGGTGTCGTTGCGTTCGTCGCACACGCGCACGATCCCGGTGGTGCCATGGAGTGTGCTGCGATAGGGATAGACACCCGGAGCCGAGAACACGCGACCGCGATAGATGGCGAAATAGGCAGCCAAATAGGTCATATATTTTTCTTCGTCCTGCTCCATCTCCTCCTCGGTGTATTCCGGCAAGGGGATCCGTCGGAACGCGGCGACATTGCCGCCCACGCCCGGATTCACCATTTGGTAGTTCACGGGACATACACCGCCACCCGGCGGACCGACATGCGAGGGATCATCGAACTGGATATCGATGTCGGTCGTGACGCTCCCATTGGTCCATCCTACGCAGCCACCGACACCGATAGTAATGTCTTGATAGATAAAGTCGAGCACCGGGGTGACCGACCCGGCGGGAAAACGCTCAACCGTCCCGGCAATGAAAACGATCGGCCATCCCACGGTAAAGACCAGTGAGTCCCGCCACACCGCGCCATACGCGAACGTGGAGGTGGACAGCACAACGCGACCAGGACGTCGCGGGGTGATGCTCACCCCATTGTTGGTTTGCTTCATCGCGGCGATCATGGTGTCGGAGGACACCAGCGACACGAGCAGGGTCGAGAGAGTCGCGCCAGATGTCGATTCGCGGATGAATGGGATGTTCTTGGGTATGTCGACTGCAGTCTTGGCACTATCTCCGGCGGAAAGTCGCAGACCAAAGGTTTGAAGATGATCTGGGATAGTGCCAATTACCGAGACGAACGCGGAATCGGTACGCGTGATGGTTCCATAGGTCATCGTGACACGCACCACGGCGTTGGCGACCGCGCTATGGGCCTTCAGCACACCATTCGTCACGCTAATGTTGGGCTTATTCACACTATAGGTGACCTCTCCAGGGACGACGCTGCCGTCGCCCATGGTGCGGATCGTGTGCAAGGTCAGCGTGTCATACGGGGCGACCGTCGACAAGTTGATGGCGTGATGCTCGAGCGCCAACACCGCAAAGTATTGATTGGGCGGACGATAGGCCGACAATCCCGTGTCGGACAGGTTGCAGCCAGCGCTGGTCAGCGTCCCCGTCGCGAGCACCGCGGTGATCAGGGCGGTGCGCCACCGGTTGAAACAGGTATTAATCATTGTACTGGCACCCGGTAAATAGCGGGTTTGGAAATTCATTCGAACCCAAGTCGAACGAGATATCGGTCCCGTAGACATCGGTGTATCCCGGTATCGTGTACGCTCCCGTCGGATACACCTGCTCGCGATCCAGGCCATACTTGCGCACCAGGCGTCGTAAGTCGCCCTGTCTGGTCCCGGTTAAAAACAGCCACGCCGCGCGCTCTGCAAAGAGGAGTTGGCGTTGGGCCGCTGCTGTTGGCGGGAGCGAGTCGATCCGGCGGAGCTTGGCGACACCGCCGATCCCGGCGTTCCACAGCGTATCGATCCGTTGACCGCCGCCGGGGAGTGGCGTCGTCTCGACCGTAAACGTACCGGTCGTGCGCAACGCGTTCAGCACCATCAGCATCTGCTCCGGATCGTGGTCCGCTAACGCGGCCTCGGCGAGAATCAGTTTGGCTTCGATGCCAGAGGCCAGGATGAACACGGAGGAATCCGTGGTGACGTATTTCACCGGAAACCAGACCGCTCTATTGTTGAAATCGCGAACCTGTATGGCTTTCGTGCGTGGATCACCCGACGAGCGATACGGCAAGCCATTGATCCCCTCTTGATCAGAGATAGAAGCACCATCGATCTCGATAAACTTGTAATACCGGCTCCGGTCCGTGCGCTTCCCATCATCAAAGGCAATGCGTATCTCCGAGCGGAAGTCGTCATCCATGCCTTGCACCGTCTGCTTGGCCTCTGCATAGCGTCCCTGCGCGAGTTGGGCACGAGCCCTCAACACCCGGATGGTCGACTGCAACGACACGCTGTCGACCGCACGCGCCTCGGCGCTGTCCAACAGCAGCATCGCATGTGCATAGATCTCATCGGTCTTCGCCCCAGCGCGATACGTCCAGTCACCTTCAAAGTCCATCGTGCTCAACGGCACTCCAGAACACCAGCCATCAGCGGTCAGGATCTCCGCATACGCCTCGTACAGAAACAGCTGCGCTTGCCACGCGGACGTTTCACCTGACACATACTTACCGACGATACCGCGAGCCAGTCGAGCCAGAGAGCGGACAGAGTGGGGAGGATCACCGGCCCAGTGTCCATTTCGCTTATCTCGACTTCCAAAGTACGACACCGGAACGTCAGATGCCATGAGCTCATCCGTCAACAATCCTGAGGAGACAATGTAGTCCCGGATTGCGGTGGCTAATGCCGCGCGCGTCGCTTGCGTCAAGCGGGTGGCGCCTTCGCGATTGTTATAGGTGGCTGGACCGTCCACGCCATCCGGCAGCTGCGTATCGGTAATGGCGCTGCATCCCGCTAGAAACGTCGCGATCACCCCAACAACCAGACCACGCACGCACCGATGCGTGAAACAAGAGGGTCTCGTGTTCATCGTTCTCATCGTCATCATGTCCCAATCCGGATTTGAAGGCTCCAGGCGCGTGGCATGGGGAGTTGCCCAGAATCACTCGTTGCATCCCCAATGAGCGTCCCGTTCACATCGGGATCTTTTCCCCGGTAGTTGGTCCAAAGCCCGAGGTTGCTTCCTTGCAACGACAGGCTCAGACTCGACATGGGCAACCGTTTGAGATATGCCCGAGGTACGTTGTACCCAACGGAGACCGAATTGAATCGCAGGCTGTTCACTTTTTGAATGAAACCGTAGTCCGTGCACGGTTTGTTAAAGTTGGCCTGTGCACTCTGCGTGTCGAAGCACGCCGCCGCCAAGGCATACGCCTGCTGCGCATAGGTCGAATTCGGGTTCTCGTAAATGTTACCCAGGAGATTTTGACCGCCAAGATTATACTGCGTCATCCCCGCCTTGTAATTGAATTGTCCGTTCACGCTCACCAGCCCACGAAAGAGCATCAGCGACGTACGAAACGGCATTTCAAAATCCGGTGTTTGCATCCCCATATACACGGCAGAGTCGTCCACCACATAATCCCCGTACCACATCTTGGTCCCATTTTGTGGATCGCTCCACCCCGAAAGCGGGCGCGACCATCGACCAAAGAGGGGATACCCTTCCACCAGCCGCGTGCCGTTACCAAGGTCAATCACGCTTTTTTCACCAAACAGCTTCACCAGCGTATTCGTGTACTTCGAGACCGACACATCAACCGTCCACCCGATCATCGGTAAATCGAGCACCATCGCGTTTAGAGAGAACTCGGCGCCGGTATTCCGCACGTGGCCGATGTTCGCATAGTAGAACACAGAGCCGTTTTCTGAGTAGCCTCCTACCGACCGCGCGAGCGGGAGCTGTTGAATCGCATTCTTGCGCATCTTATAGTACCCCGTCGCCGACACGGTCATCCGGGTATCCCAGAGTTGCACGTCAAACCCGCCTTCCACTTCTTGCGTCTTCTCGGGACCAAGCTGGGTATTGCCTACCGATCGAAGGCGTAAGCCACGATCCGGCGCAATCGAATCAATTAATCCGGGAGCCCAGTTTCCAACATCCTGTTCCAGCGTGCGTAAACTCCACTCCGCGGCGGGTTGTACCCCGGCGACACCAACAGCGAACCGCGGACGCACCAGCGACACGAGCCCCCACAACGGCTCACCGCCTTCGCGATCTACCGCAATCCACGAGAAGTTCAGCTTAGGGAACAGCGAGAACAGTCCGCCACGAAACCCACCGCGAGATCCCGAGCTCCCACCGCCATCAAACCGAAAGCCAGGATTCACAAAGAATCGGGAATTCAGATTCAACCGCGGCTCCAGAAACCATCCACCCGTTGTCGTACTCCGTCCCTCTCGAGTGCCAGCAATCAACGTCGATGGCCTCGGAATCCCTTGCACCAGTGTATCGCGATAGCCATCCATCGCCGCGTTGGAACTGCCGGTGATTTCCGAGCCGAGCGACAGCGACATCCGCGCGCTCGGAAAGAGAGTCCCGTTCACACGAGCGGTCGTGGTCGAGATATGCTCGCGCCGTTCGGTAAATGCGCCTGGGGACATCGTTGGAATCTGTGGGGCAGTCACCGAAGCACCCCCACTGATCATGATCCCACGCGGCAACAATCCCTCAGCACTCCGCTCGACGCGATTCATCCCGAACGTCGCCGTCAACGGCAGCCAATCCCATCGCAATAAATTCAACGCCAACGCATGATTCGCCGTGACCGCGTCGGCCTTCATCTGATACGCATACCTCCCAGGCAAACCAGGATTAATGTTCAACGTATCCGTATAAGCCGACGCCAAACCCGCGAGTTGATCGTTCGCGGACGACTGATATTGCACCGACTGCATCAGCGACGTCGTGAACGTCGCTTGCAAGCCGCGTGATAGCTCCGCGGAAAAGCTCGCTTGCCCACTCCGCGTATCCATCGAGTTCGGTCGCCGCATCCGCGCACTGGGCGCCGAATCATACAGCTGACGAAAGAGATCCTGATACAGCGGCGGCATTTTGGTCAATCCCAGCGAGCTCCCAATCGATCCGGTCACGGAATACGTCACCTCTTTCGCGCCACCCGATGCGGTCAAAGACAACGCAGTATTCGTCCCGCGGCCGATCGTGGAAAGTCTCGGCACATCGAGCGCCTGAAACCGCACGAGACTATCCTGAGAACATCGAAAATATTCTATCGGACTGGTGATCGGCGGACAAAACATGCCAACCCCACTATTGTCGCCTGTCGGTCCATGCCCAAACCGGTAAAACCCCGGCGCCGCATAGACGCCCGGCATCGACTCAATCCCACCCGACCCAGCCACATTCCACCGGGTCGCCCCAGCCCTCCCCTTCTTCGTGGTAATCACAATCACCCCATCCGCGGCATCCGACCCATACATCGCCGACGCCGATGGCCCCTTGAGTACCTCAATCTTCTCAATCGAGTTCGGATCCATCTGATCAATCGGCGACGGCGTCGGATACTTCCCGCCTCCCAACTTCTGATCATCCACCCCGGATTGCCCTGCATACACCCGAATCCCATCCACGACCACAATCGGATCATTCGTCGGTGCTCCCGGGACCCCCGACAATAACCCACCCCCAATCCCACGCAACCGAATCCTGGATGGCGCTCCCGGGACCCCACTCGTCCGCATCACCGTCAACCCGGGCACCCTCGCCTCCAACAAATCCGTCACACTCGTAATCGGCGCCTGCTTCATGATCTCCGGCACATCCAGCGTCGTAATGTCATTCCCAATCTCAACCTTCCGCTGCGTCCCAGTCACCGTCGTGATAACCTCCGACAGCACACTTGCAACCGGCTTGATCACGATATGAACACCGATATTTCGTCCCGCTGTCACGGTAATCTTTCGATTTATCGTCGCATAGCCCAATGCCTTGACATCCAGCGTATACTCACCGACTGGAACATTTGCGTGCAGGAACTCCCCTTGCGCATTCGTCGCCGCAACACGTGAAAGTTCGCGGATGGCAACCGTCCCGTTACCAATCCCTTTCCCCGTCGACGAATCAACAACTACACCAGTGATCTGTCCTTTTTGAGCGGTCGCCGAATCCTTCGTCGTACGCGGGTCCGGACGAATCATCACCGATTCGCCATCCGACGTAAGTTTTGCACCGAATCCAGTCCCCTTAAGCAAGGCAGCAAATACGTCCATGACGTTTACACCATCAAACGTCATCCTCACTCGGCTTTCCAACGCGGGGCTCGTACCATTCAGCACCGGCTTGAGCTTCGCGAGTCGAGCCGCTTCCTTGATCGCCCAGCGTAATGTGCTGTCTCGCACCGTCATCGAAATTTTCAGTTGTAGAGCACGTCGACTACTCGGTGTTTGTCCGTGTTCAATCTGCGCTTCCGATTGAACCAATCGCGAGTTGGTCGACCCCTGCGCGACGAGTGTCCCGGAAATGAAAACGCAAGCCAACAACGTTACTACCAACCTCATCACCAACTTATGCATCAATTCCTCGGATAAATGGTGAGTGTACGACCATGACGAACAACTTTGACATTAAAAGTCCATTCGAGACGCTCAACGAGATCTGACAGCGATCCGACAGGAAACTGTCCTTCGATTCGCTCGAGCATCAGGCGGGTGTCGGCAACCTGAATATCAGCGTTATACCATCGATTCAATTCCGGGATTGCTTCACCGAATGACATGAGCGGCAATGCAAGAACGCCATCCGCAAAGAGGAATTGATTCGAAGTTCCTCGTCCGAAGCTCTGCATGCCTGCACGCGTCACCGCCACTCGGTCACCCGCTGTCAACACCGACGTGCCAACCTGAACTTTCCCATCACGCACTGCGACCGTTGCGATCGTGTCGGTCGCGTATTCCCGAACCGAAAACGTGGTCCCCAATACGCGAGTCGCGCTCGAATTGGTAAGTACAACGACCGGTACCCCTGAACGATGCCCAACGGTAAACAACGCCTCTCCGGTCAATCGCAACGATCGATGCCCAATGCCATAATCACCCGGTACTTCGAGACGGCTGCCAACGTTCAACACGGCGATGCTGCTATCGGGCAGGAGAATGGTTGCGCGTTCAGCGTTCGCAGTCGTATAAACTGACATTTGCGTCGATAACGATTGCGCCACCCTGTGCTTACCGACGCCCCAGCCAATCGCAAGCAACGCAATCATCAGCGTAGACGCTACGAGGGTTTGTCCTGGGCGTAACATGATTCCGGAAAACAAACGACGGCGCATTCCGGGAATCGCACGCCAATCTGAGACGTCGATGTCGGAGCTCGGTTGACGTCGATCCTGCCTGGAATCGCGCGACTGACTTGGAATAGCGCTCGTTGACGGTACAGCATCATCCCGCGGTTGCGCCGGGACTCCATAAACTGCTTCGGACTTTGTCCACGCACTCGAAAGTCGAGGGATCCGCGCGAGCACCATAGTCCAGCCGAGTTCGGAAGGCACGGAATGCCGTCCACCGGCCGTTGTCACTGAACGGTCAGCGATCTGCCGTAGCGTTTCGCGATCCAACGGAGCGTCGGACGAAAAATCGTCGGAATTACCAGGCGAGGTATCCATATGCGTTCTTAGTCACCGCACAAGGAAACTCCTGACAAAAAAGTTTTACACGGAGCTAATCCCCCAAACGCTCCCGAATCATCCTCAAGGCTCTACTCACCAGCGCCTGCGCGCCGTTGACGCTCACCCCCAACGCGGCCGCAATGTCCGCATACTCCCACTCCTCGCGCCATCGATAGACAAAAGCCAGTCGATACCGCACAGGAAGTGTCTCCACCACCTGAAGCGCACGTGCAACGGTGTCATCTTGCTCAACGAACGCACTCGCAAGCTGTGCCGCACTAGCCATACCGGGAACATGGATTGGCACTACGTCATGCATTAACTTCTCCCGCCTCCCATTGTCTCGGCGCCAATTCATTGTCCGATGCTTGACCGCGGAATGCAGATATGTCCTAAGCTTTACCGTGATCGACAACGTCTCGTGCCGCAGCCACAAATCCGCAAAGATCGTTGCCACGAGCTCCTCCGCCACATCCATGTCATGAGTATAAATCGCAGCCGACGCACAAAGCGATTTCCATTCTGCATGGAATAGCGACTGAAATGCTTCAACATCTCCACGCCGAATCCTGTCGACCAGGATAACATCTTCGTCCGATAACACTCGGCGCGAAGCGTCGTCGGAAGCATTGCGCTCATCGAACGCATTACGCTTGCCACTCCGAACACGCCTCCCCGATCGCCCATCTCCCCCATCCCCAGACGATGGTGAGAACAGATACCTAAGGATGAATGATTCAATCATGTGTCATTCTGAGATAATCATGTGTTATTCCGAGATAATAACGCCAAGCACACATAAATGAATCCGGAAGTTGGGGATAAACTTCCGAATTGGATAGTATCACATCAAGATTTTTTTGTTGAAGATATGTGATGCTACAATAGATGGATGCGAAGGAAACGTTCCATTCTGAGATGTTTCGATGGATGCGAGGCGCGCGTTATAATCACGCGAGAAGCAGGTTTTGACGATGCTGAAGGCGATTCAGGCGCTGTAGAATTTACGCGGTTGGAGTTAGTGCAATCGAAAAGTTCGAGACCGAGCTTTGATAGAAAAAGAAGCCCCCTTATCGTCAGCCTGGCATTACCAATGCTCGGCTGATGATAAGGGGGCTTCAGAAACAACGCACTACAGAATCTAAGTTTAATGAATTTCGAACGTCAGGAGGTGCCGAATTATTTCGGGAATCCCCGATCGTTACATCACGTGTTTATCCAGGGTTGGGTTGCAGGCAGGTTGCGTGAATGAAAGCGAATGTATGCGACCGAAAGTACCACATGCCCGAAAACAATCCGCAGTAACGGTTCCAGCTACCAGATCACGACTTTCTTGTCAGCAGGGCGAACCATGGGGTCGCCGACTTTGCAGCCAAAGGCCTTTGCAAACTGCGGGGAGTTCAACACCATGGCGTTCACGCGCGCAAAAGGCGCGGAGTGAACATCCCAGTTCATTCCGGCCTGCCACTTCGACCGCCATACGCGAGCGAGCCCGATGAAGAAGCGTTGGTCGGGGGTGTAGCCATCAACTTTCGGCGCGGTGGATTTTCCGCTTTGCTTCAACGTGGCCTTCCATGCGGCATATGACACGAGCACACCGCCGTAGTCTGCGATATCTTCGGCAAACGTGCGTTTTCCATCCGTGTTCCACCCATCGACGGTGCCGAGGTCCGAGTTCAACAGTTTGAATTGCTCGATGTTGGTTTTCATCGCAGGATGTGCAATCGTTGGCAGCTGCGTGGCGATGCTGTGGAAGATTTCGTGACCGATCACGAAGCCGATCCCCGCGAAGTTCAGCGCGTCTTCGGCGTGCACATCAAAGAACGGTGGCATGAACATGACGGCCGGAATTTCGATAGCGTGATCGCCGCCCATGTAAAAGGCGTTTGGAGTCAGGAGACTCGCTTTCCACCGGGCACGGACATCCCCGCCAATCGCGTTGACCCATTGCCGATTATTGAAGTTGGCCACCACAATCTTGTTCTGCTTGTAGTCGCTCGTCAGAACGAGTGGAGAATAGTCCATCATCTCCTTGGGCATCCCGACTCGCAAGTGTAACTTCTGCAGCCGTTCCTGTGCCCACCGCTTTTCATCGGCGTTCATCCAGGGGTTCGCCGAGACTTGGTTGATGGTGGCGGTTCGCAGTGCTTCGAGGAGCGTTTCCATGCGTTCCATTGCATGAGACGCGAGGAGGTCGCTCGCGAACGCTTGCCCTAACGCTCCACCTAATGTTGCGATGGTGCGCTGCACGCACTGGTCGGCGCGTGAGGAATCTGGGATCGGCGTTTTTTTGGATTGCGCGCGTTGGAGGAGATTGGGCTCGAGCGAATCTGCGGTGAGACAACTCCCGTAGAACGTGCCGAGGACCTTGAGCGTGGGATCGGTGGTGGTGCCGGCGAGCGAGTGAGCGGAATCCAGGATGTCGCGCAAACGAAGTTTCGTGCGTCGGTACGCATCGCCGAAAACTTCGACGCGTTTGATGCGCGCGGAATCCACCTTCCCCAGTTTGGTTTTTGTGCGCCAATCACCGTTCACATACATATAGAAATCGACGCACGGCGAGACAGTGGTATCCACGCCATAGCGTAACGAGGATCCCACCATGGGGGGCGTAAACGTGTCGGGTTGTGCGGCGTTGACTGAATCGGCCGTCTTTGCCGAATCGGTCGAATCCGTGATGACAAATGGATTGACCGATTCGCGACCGAAGAACCTTGGCGCGCCCGTGAGCGCGCCAAACACAGTCATGACAGACAGCGCGACTGGCGCAACGAGATGGACCAGACTCATGACAACACACCCCTCAGGTCAGCGCGGAAAGACAACGTACAGACAGAGAACAACAGATTGACACCGACCAGCGAGATCTCGCCATGAACAGACACGGCGAGACCGCGAGCGACCAATGCCTCATTGTTTGCTGGGTCGGTTCTTGAGGACGGTGTACAAGCGATTCCAATACGCGCCTATACCCAGGCTCTTGTGTACCACATAGCCTTCTTTGTCCACGAGCCAATGAATTCCGTCTATTGGGTAGTCATATATCGTTCGCGGATAGCCCAACAGATCCATCTGTGGGGTCGGGAGATCGATCCGGCGCCCATCTGGCGCCTCCACATGAAAGAACGGCGTGTGTTCGACCACCAGATGCGCAGATACGCGGCCATGGCCGAGAAAGAGCTTCGCCAACGTATCGGCTTCGTCGGCCAGCGCCAGCGGGCCAAGTTGCCCCACCGTCCCGTACGTATTGGACAACACGATGATTTCGAGATCCGGGTACACTTCTTTCAAATCTCGCATCCCGTTGTAAACTGCGTTGCAGCTCTTTCCATTATTCCCCACCAATTCAGACGAGCGCATTTCCCCCTCTTCATGACAAAAACTCGGCCACGAGGTGAGATAGTTCACACGGCCTTTCACCGGCAACGTCCCGGGTGGCACGGCACCATGTGCGGTGTACGAGGCCAGGGTTTGGCCGGACGAACCTGACGAGGCGCCCGCCGTGCTCGTGTAATAGTGCTCCCCGACCAGGTCGGGCACTTTGTACGGCTGCACACTGGTGTCCTTGGCAGTGACAGGTGCCGTCCCATAGATGCGAGCGTTCACCGTGTTCGCCTTCCACATGTTGTACGCTAAGGTCGAGATCGCGAGACTATCCAAGCTCTCGTTCTCCGTAAACTTGCTTAACATGCCCCCCATCCAGCCAAGCCGAAAGGTGGGATCACCTCCCGCCTTTCGCTCCTCAGCGGACCCACCGCCATCGTTCGTTCGGATCGCATGCCACGCCAACTCATTCTCGTAGATCGTGTCGTTCATCCACCCGGCGCCTATCGCAAGCCACATGTCTGCCTCGATCGTCCGGTAGAGCGAATCGCCCGCGAGAATTGCCATCATCCTCGCATGCATCTGCTTGGCCTCGGCATACCGAACCGGACGCGCGGAGACATACGCGCGGAGCACCCGCTGCAATTGATCCTTGTAGGTCGTCGCCGACCGCGCACGCATGGAATCCAGGAAGCGTTCGACAAACCGGTGGGCATCGTCGTCACGATGGGTGAGGAGGAGCACGTCCAGAATGCGCAGGGCATACTCGGCGCTCTTGAAGGTGGCCGTATCGGCAGTGAACCGCGCAAGACAGATCCGGCCGGCCTGGATGGCGGCATCGGATCGAGGCGCCGTAGGGTCCACCAGCTGTCCCCTTATCAGTTTAAGCTTCTCTATGCCCAGCGCTTTCCGTTGCGCCACGCCAACGGTATCCAAATAAATCTTTTCCCTCGTCTCCGCGATCCGGAGGACCGCCACTCTGCAGTCTTCAATATCCCGATACGACGCATAGTTCGGCGTCGTGTCCGGTCGCGCAAAGAGCGTTTGGCCGCCGGCCGCGGTGGCAAACAGTATCATACCGCTCAGTATCACACCACTCAGCATCCCAAGCCCTGCCCCGAATCGATGCGAACGCCGGTACGACAGGTGTTGCGAGACATGCGATGTCAATCGTTGGGGCAATTCGTGTAGGCGCATGTATGGAGGGGTCAATTGTCGAGCACGGACGTCCGCCAATCGGTCAGTCACCGTATCAATCGTCCTGGGCATCATCGCGTTAAACCGCATCGATCGTTGAGGTGAAGGAGAAGTCATTGATCTTCAAGGTGGGGACCACGGGACTGTTCACCGCGAGTTGCAACCCATGGGGGGAAAAGGGAAACCGCTCGGACCACGACGTCATCGTGGGAACCGACTCACCGATCGACTCGATGTTATTGAAGATGAAGAGCGGCGACTCCGTCCAGCGAAAGTTGCGCACCGCCTTCGTGATCTTCCCGTTCTCAATGAGCCACAACCCATCCCGCGTCACGCCCGTGTAGAGCATACTGCGGTCATCCAACTCGTCTATATTGGACACGCGCGTGAGGAGCAGTCCCCGTTTCATGGTCGCGATCATCTCCTCTCTGGTGGTGGTCTCGCTTCCGCTCATCACGTACGACGCCCGTGGGGGGATATTGTCCCCACGTCCCAGGTTCGTCAGCGAATACTCATAGGTGCGCCCCATGTCCGTAATGACCCCGTTGGTGAGATAGTGAGTCGCCCGCATCCCAGGATACGGATGCGTCCCCGAGATGGGATCCTCCGGATTGTGGGAGATATTCAACCGACGATCGGCAATCTGCAGCCCTAGCTTGCTACGCGCCCGCTGGATGCGGTTGTCATAGTCGAGAAACAGCGGACTGATGACGCCCTCCGCCAAGGCTCGGTTCTGAAATGGGCCAAACAGGATGTTCGCAAACGACGCCACGGCGTCCGGTTCCAGGATCGTCTGATACCGGCCCGGTTCGATGCGCACCGGATTCAGCGATTTCATGCACTTGTCAAAGGCCGTCTCGCCGAGTTTGGCGAGGTCGATCCGCTGCAGATCAAATGAGGACGCGCCTGCCCAGCCCGAGCCTACCCCATTCGGATGCCGGACCGTGGTCGAACATTCGGCCAGCGTGGCCACGCCCTGTTCACGCTCGACGCGTCCCCAGGAATCCCGAAAATAGCCCATATATTGCGCCGCCGAGGTGTCGATCGACCCAAATCCCAGCAGCCCCTGGGCTTCGGCGCGGGCCGTCATGTCGGCCACCAACTGCGCGTTCTCGGTGGCACTCCGGTGATAGGAGGCGTCGCTCCACACCGGGATGCCTTTGGCCGGCCAGGTGGGATGCCCAAGCGCGAGGTCGATGCCGGGCACATACCCGGCGCGCGATTCATTCGCCCGACACTCTGCCAGATACCGACACGCGTCGCGGAGCGAGGTGTCGTCCACCTGGTTGAGCTGCACGAACGCCTTTCGGGCGCCGCCCCACCCGCCCGGGAACACCAGGTAAATCTTCACCATCGCCGTCCGCACATTACTGGTCAGAAAAGCGCGATTCCGGGCCCAGCGTTGCCGACCTGCCCACATGCTGTGGACCTCGATCTCCAGCCCATCGTTCAGGGCGTCGACCTTGGGACAGAGCGCCACCACGCGGTCGATAATCCGTTCCGCTTCGGCGTTGGAGAACAGCCGCGCATCGTCCTCGCCGGACGTGGCGACAGGACCTGTCGGTGTGTGTGCCGGGGGGTGTGTCGGAGAGTGAGCCGCCGGATGGGCACGCATGTCTGCCACGAGTTGCTGCGTCGTACGCATACCTTACGCCTTCTGGAATGGGTTAATAATCGACATTTCTTTAAACAGCGCGGGTGGGGTGTGCACGCTACTGTACACTTGCTTCCACGCGAAATTCGTCTTGGCGTCTACCGTTCCAACGGTGAGCACGCTGCTGGGTCCCCCAAGCGCCTGGAGATTCCCCCATAACTCGGAGGTTCTGAAGAGCATGCCGGCGCCGGCGATCCGGGCGACGCGCTTGCCCTTCTCGACGAGGAACGCACTCCCATTCAGCATCCCCGTGGACTGCTGAAAGTCCATCATGGCGCCAGCCGTCTTGAATTCGATCCCTTTGTCGATCTGCTCCCGCAACTGCGTCAGCGTCGTATCGCGATCGGGATCGGGATGCAGGATGAGATCCGCGGGGTGGACCGTCGGGGCGTCACCCGCATCCAACGCATACGCGCAGCCGTTACTGCGGAGCGGTTGTCCGGTCTTCGTGAGATACCCCGTCATCCACCCGGTTCCTTCCCGATTCCGCTGGAGGTCCGTCAGCACGCCGGCTTTCACGAGGGCGAAGTCGCGGGGTTCGACGCCTTCGTCGTCCCATTTGACCTGGGCTAACCCGCCTGGTAAAGAACGCGTCCCGGTCACGTGCATGATCGGCGAGCCGATTTTGAGCGTCCCGAGCGACTCGTCAGGGTTGTTGATGTAGCTGGTCCCGGTGGTATTCGCTTCGTACCCCATCACCCGATCGATTTCCGTGGCAATCCCTACGCTCTTTTTGAGCAGTCCGGCGACACCACCCCGGTGGATCAAGACCGGAAACCGCCCCACATCCACTGGCACCACCGGGAGTCGACGTTCCTGATCGAGCTCTTCATACAGCTGACGCATCCAGTCGCGCGTGTATGGCGTGCGGATGGATTCGAAGCCGCGTCCGGCACCCGCCATCGTGAATTGCTCCACGGCTCCCCCCGCAGTTCCGAGGCCCTCACGATTGCGGTCGCCCACCATAAATCCGCACAGGCCGCCGGTTTGATGCACCCGCTGCGTCACGAATTGGCCGTCCGTGCTCCCGAAGGCTTTCTGCTGCCGCAAGAACCTGGTATCCATGTTCATGAACGAGATGGCGCCGAGTTGCACCTCTTGGACAAGCGTTTCTGCATATTCCGTAATCCCGCTCAAGTAGTCATAGATTTCATCAGGATCCATGACAAACGGGTCATCGGTGACCGGCATGTGCCAGTCGCCACTGGTGGCATTGGGATTGGGGGCCATCGCCACGTCGCGCGGGCGCCCGGAGACGTTCGCCTTCGCGCCATCCACCGCGACGCGCGCGAGTCGCGCGGCTTCGTCTTTCGTCCACACCGGGCTGGTAGCGAAGCCCCAATAGCCATCCACTTGCGCACGGACGCCAAACACCATCGCTTCGATTCGATTGATTGGGAACCCCGAGCGTCCATGGCTCTCGGAAAAGTTCTCCCCCTTGAGACCCATCTGCTGCGTAAACGTCAGCCTGGCATCGGCATACGCGGCACCGGCCGATTTCGCCGCATCGACCGCGGTCGTAATGAGCATGCGTAGTCGGTCGTCGCCCGCGGTGGGGAGGTCCTGAAATTCGGTCACCGCGCCGGGTACGGGGGCGTATGTATGTCCATAGGCCAGTGCGCTGCGCGGGTGCGCGAGCATTGCTCCGGCGATGGTGCCAGCGGAGCTGCGAAGGAGGGTGCGTCGAGTCAGCATGAGAAATCGAAGGTCAGAAACATGGAAATGCCGTGAGAGCGCGGTGTGAGGACAGGCCGTGCGAGGAGAGGTCGTGTGAACACCGCATGCAGATCGGGTGATGCCGCGGTGCGCGAGCGGCTTCGGTCAGTACCAGCTCCCGATGCGCACCGGGGCGCACGTGGTGTCGTTGCGTTCGTCACACACGCGCACGACCCCGGTGGTGCCATGGAGTGTGCGATAGGGATAGACCCCCGGAACCGAGAACACGCGACCGCGATAAATGGCGAAAGAGGCAGCCAAATACGCCATATATTTTTCTTCATCCTCCTCCATCTCCTCCTCGGTGTATGCCGGCAAGGGGATCCGTCGGAACGCGGCGATATTGCCGCCCACTGGACTCCCCAGCAAGTAGTTGAATAAACACACTCTGCCATCCGGCGGACCGACGTGCGAGGGATCATCGAACTGGATATCGATGTCGGTCGTGGCGCTATTATTCTGCCATCCCACACACCCACCGACACCGATGGTCATGTCTCGATGGACAAAGTCGAGTACCGGGGTCACCGATCCGCTGGTAAAGCGCTCCACCGCCGCCGTGGAGAAAAAGACCGGCCATCCCACGGTAAAGACCAGGGAATCCCGCCACACCGCGCCATACGCAAACGTGGACGTGGCCAGTACCACACGACCAGGACGTCGCGGGATGATGCTCACCCCATTGTTGGCTTGCGTCATCGCGGCGATCATGGTGTCGGAGGACACCAGCGACACGAGCAGGGTCGAGAGCGTCGCGCCGGAGGTCGCCTCACGGAGAAATGGGATGGTCTTGGACTTGTCGACGGCCGTCTTGGCACTATCGCCGGTTGGTAGGCGGAGGCCGAAGGCACGCAGGGGGTCCGGTGCGATCCCAATCACCGACACCACCGCGGAGTCGGTGCGGGTGATGGTCCCGTACGTGAGTGTGACACGAACCACCGCCTTAGCGACCGCACTATGGGCTTTCAGCACACCATTCGTCACGCTAATGTTGGGCTTATCCACACTATAGGTGACCTCACCGGGGACGACGCTACCGTCGCCCATGGTGCGGATGGTATGCAAGGTCAGTGTGTCGTACGGGTCGACCGTCGACAAGTTGATGGCATGATGCTCGAGCGCCAACACCGCAAAGTATTGATCGGGCGGACGATACGCCGACAGTCCCGTGTCGGACAGATTGCAGCCAGTGCTCATCAGCGTCCCTGTCGCGAGCACGGCAGGAACGAACGCATGGCGCCACCGGTTGAAACAGGTATTAATCATTGTACTGGCACCCGGTAAACAGGGGATTTGGAAATTCAGTTGAACCCAAGTCGAACGAGATATCGGTCCCATAGACATCGGTGTATCCTGGGATGAACGAGTTGGTATAGACGCCCGTCGGGTACACCTGCTCGCGATCGAGGCCATACTTGCGCACGAGGCGTCGGAGGTCGCCCTGGCGATGCCCCGTTAGAAATAGCCAGTACCCACGCTCTGCAAAAAGGAGTTGGCGTTGAGCCGCTGCTGTTGGTGGGAGCAGGTCGATCGGGCGGAGCCCGGCGACGCCGCCGAGCCCCGCGTGCCACAATGTATCAAACCGCTGACCGCCGCCGGGAAGTGGCGTCGTCTCGACCGTATACGTCCCGGTTGTGCGCAATGCGTTCAGCACCGCCAGCATCTGCTGCGGATCATGGTCCGCGAGTGCGGCCTCGGCGAGAATCAGTTTGGCTTCGACACCAGAGGCCAGAGCGAACACGGATGAATCCGTCGTGATGTATTTCACAGGAAACCAAACCGTTGTATTTAAGTGATTGATGAGCTGAATGGCTGTGGTCCGTGGATCACCCGACGAGCGATACGGCAAGCCATTGATCCCCTCCTGGTCAGCGATCGAAGCAACGCTGACAAATTTGTAATAACGAGATATCGATTCTGTGCGCGAGCCCACATCAAAGGAAATGCGTATCTCCGAGCGGAAGTCGTCAGCAATGCCTTGCACCGTCTGCTTGGCCTCCGCATATCGACCCAGTGCCAGTTGGGCACGGGCCTTCAACACCCGGATGGTCGACTGCAACGACACGCTGTCGGTTGCACGCGCCTCCGCGCTGTCCAACAGCACGATGGCGTGCGCATAGATCTCATCCGTTTTCGATCCCGCGCGATATGTCCAGTCGCCTTCAAAGTCCATTGTGCTCAACGGTACGCCAGAACACCAGCCATCGGCAGTCAGGATCTCCGCATAGGCCTCGTACACAAACAGCTGCGCTTGCCATGCGGACGTTTCACCGGACACATACTTACCCACCACACCGCGAGCCAGTCGAGCCAGCGTGCGGACAGTGTGGGGAGGATCAACGGCCCAGTGCCCACTGCGTTTATCTCGACTCCCCAAGAACCAAGTCGGAAGTTCCCACTGCATGAGCTCATCCGTCAACAATCCCGAAGAGACAATGTAGTCCCGGATGGCGGTGGCCAACTCCGCACGCGTCGCGAGCGTCAAGCGCGTGGCGCCTTCGCGATTGTTATAGGTGGCTGGGCCGTCGACGCCATCCGGAAGCTGCGTATCGGTAATAGCGTTGCATCCCACCAGAAACGTCGCGAGCACCCCAACGACCAGACCACGCACGCACCGATGCGTCAAACAAGAGGGTTTCGTGTTCATCGTTCTCATCGTCATCATGTTCCAATCCGAATTTGAAGGCTCCAGGCGCGTGGCATGGGAAGTTGTCCCGAATCACTGGTCGCATCGCCAATCAGCGTCCCGTTCACATCGGGATCTTTTCCACGATAGTTAGTCCAAAGTCCCAGGTTACTGCCTTGCAGCGACAGGCTCAGACTCGACATCGGCAAGCGTTTGAGATACGCGCGCGGCACGTTGTAGCCAACGGACACCGAGTTAAAACGCAGACTGTTCACTTTTTGAATGAAGCCATAATCGGTGCACGGCTTATTCCGGTTGTTAAGTTCGCTAGACTTGTCGAAGCATGCCGCCGCCAACGCATACGCCTGCTGCGCATACGTCGAATTCGGGTTCTCGTAGATATTGCCCAGCAGTTGTCCACCGCCAACGTTATACTGGGTCAAACCTGCCTTGTAATTGAACTGGCCATTCACGCTCACCAGCCCACGAAAGAGCGTGAGCGACGTGCGAAACGGCATCTCGAAATCCGGTGTTTGCATCCCCATGTACACGGCCGCGGTATCCACCGCATAATCCCCATACCACATCTTGCTCCCGTTCTTGGGATCACTCCACCCGGAAATCGGGCGCGACCAGCGTCCAAACAGGGGATACCCTTCCACCAACCGTGTGCCATTACCCAGGTCAATCATGCTTTTTTCACCAAACAGCTTGACCAGCGTATTCGTATACTTGGACACCGACACATCGACCGTCCACCCGATCATCGGTAAATCGAGCACCATCGCGTTTAGCGAGAACTCGGCGCCGGTATTCCGCACGTGTCCGATATTCGCGTAATACGAGAATCCCCCAATCGTTGTGCAATTATTACCGCACGATACGACCCCACGTGCTCCAACCGACGCCGCGAGTGGGAGCATTTGAATCGCATTCTTGCGCATCTTGTAGAACCCTGTCGCGGACACCGTCATCCGCGTGTCCCACAGTTGCATGTCAAAACCGCCTTCGACCTCTTGGGTCTTCTCAGGCCCAAGCCGCGTATTCCCCACCGAGCGAATCCGTAATCCGGCCTCCGGCGCAATTGTATCCGTGCCCACCGGTGTCCAGCCAACTGAAACCTTCTCCAGTGTGCGCAAGCTCCACTCGGCGGCGGGTTGCACACCAGCCACGCCAACGGCAAACCGCGGCCGCACCAGCGACACAAGTCCCCACAACGGCTCCCCGCCTTCGCGATCCACCGCAATCCACGAAAAGTTCAGCTTCGGGAAGAGCGACCATAATCCACCGCGAAACCCGCCGCGTGATCCCGACACACCACTCCCATCGAAACGAAAGCCAGGATTCACGAAGAACCTCGAGTTCAGATTCAACCGTGGTTCCAGAAACCACCCACCAGTTGTGTTAGTGCGTCCCGAACGGGTACCATTCGTCAACCTTGATGGCCTCGGAATCCCTTGCTCCAAGGAATCAGCCCGGCCATCCATCGCCGCGTTGGAACTGCTGGTGATTTCCGTGCCAAGCGAAAGGGATGTGCGGGCACGCGGGAAAAGCGTTCCGTTCACACGAGCGGTCGTGGTCGAGATGTTCTCGCGCCGCTCGGTGAATTTTCCTGAGGACAAACCTCTTGGGTCAGTCACCGACTCCGCAGTCGCTATTATTATCCCACGCGGCAGCAATTTCTCCGCACTGCGCTCGACGCGATTCATCCCGAACGTCGCCGTCAACGGGAGCCAGTCCCATCGCATCAGATTCAGCGCCAACGCATGATTCGCCGTATTCGCGTCGGCTTTCATCTGATCCGCATACCTCCCAGGCAAAACAGGACTAATGTTGAACGTATCCATATATTCCGACGCCAACACCGCGAGTTGTTCGTTCGCGGACGACTGATATTGCACTGACTGCGCAAGCGACGTCGTGAACGTCGCTTGCAAGCCGCGTGATAGCTCCGCGGAAAAGCTCGCTTGCCCGCTCCGCGTATCCATCGAGTTCGGCCGCCGCATCCGCGCACTCGGCGCCGAATCATACAGTTGGCGAAAGAGATCCTGATACAACGGCGGCATCCTGGTCAATCCCAGCGAGTTCCCGATCGTGCCGGTCACAGAATACGTCACTTCTTTCGCGCCACCAGATGCGGTCACGGACAGCCCAGTACTCGTGCCGCGGCCGATTGTAGAGAGCCTCGGCACATCGAGCGCCTGGAACCGCACCAGACTATCCTGATAGCACCGAAAATATTCTACAGCCTTAGTGATCGGCGGACAAAACAGATGAGTAACACCAGATTCGCCTCCTATGGGCTGATGCCCAAACCGGTAAAACCCCGGCGCCGCATACACGCCCGGCATCGTCTCAATCCCACCCGACCCAGCCACAGTCCACCGGGTCGCCCCGGCTCGGCCCTTCTTCGTCGTAATCACAATTACTCCATCCGCCGCATCCGACCCATACATCGCCGCTGCCGATGGCCCCTTGAGCACTTCAATCTTCTCCACGCTATTCGGATCGATCTGATCAATCGGCGACGGCGTCGGATACTTCCCGCCTCCCAACTTCTGATCATCCACCCCGGACTGCCCCGCGTACACGCGAATCCCATCCACCACCACAATGGGATCGTTCGTCGGTGCCCCGGGAACGCCCGATAACAACCCACCTCCAATCCCCCGCAACCGGATCCGTGACGGTGCTCCCGGGACCCCACTGGTTCGCTGTACGGTCAACCCGGGAACCCTCGCCTCCAACAAATCCGTCACACTCGTGATCGGCGCCTGCTTCATGATCTCCGGCACATCCAGCGTCGTAATATCATTCCCCACTTCAAGCTTCCGCTGCTGCCCCGTCACCGTTGTGACCACCCCAGACAGCTGCGTCGCCGCCGGCGCAAGTTGCACCTGTATGGGAGCAACTTTCTCTTTAACCACCGTCACCATTCGCGATCCGGATCGATACCCAACATACTTCACCGACACAACCTGTTCGCCAATAGGGACCTGTAGAAACCGAAACACCCCATCGTTATCGGTAACCGTCGATCGTTTGAGACTACTCACCGTCACCGTCGCACCGACAATTGCATTCCCGGTCGCAGAGTCCGTCACCCGCCCGCCAATCATCCCATTTCCCTGTAGCGAATCCGCACCGCGTACCGAACGCCCTGTAATCGGACGGATCATCACCGTCTCCCCATCAGACGCGATTTTCGCTTCGAGCTCCGTCCCTTGTAATACCGCCGACAGTGCAGACTGCACTCGCACATTTCGGAGCGAAACACTACGCCGCCGCGCGAACACCGGGCTCTCCCTGTCGTACACAGCACGCAACTGCGTCTTCCGCACGATTTCATCAACCAGATACTTGATGCTACTATCTTGGACTACCAGCGTTACCGTTCGTGCCGAAACTTCTTGCGGCACGTCCGATCGCTTTTGACCAACCATCGCAGCCTCACTCGGCAACAAGCGTCGATTCTCTTCCGATTCACGCTGCGCCATTACTACCTCGGAGCAACAAACAATCGAGACGCCAACCATCCCAACTAACCAAAACGCAGGGATGCGCGTCCTCCGCTCATCCCCACACGCTGCCCATCGCTGACGCTGCACCCCGCACGATCTCATCATCATCACGATTTTTTATAAAGGGTTAATCTTCGCCCATCACGTTCTACGCGCAGGTTGAACGTCCACTCCAGGTATTCCACAAGATCCGTCAGCGATCCTGTTCCAAATCGTCCACCGACAAGCCGAGCGTCGAGTGAAGGATCGCCGAGTCGGATATCGGCGTTGTACCAGCGATTGAGATCGGAGATTGCGTCGTCGAGTCGCACATCATCGATCGTCAACACACCTTGTGCAAATGTGAAGTATCCCGGGTTAGCGCGAGAGACCGTCGATACACCAGACTCAAAAGCCATGATCTCCTGATCCGCTGAAACGACAGTCGATTGTACGGAGACACGCCCGTCGCGCACAGCAATCCGTGCTGCGGAATCAGAGGCATACTGCCGAACCGCAAACGTGGTTCCAAGCACACGAGTCGTACTCGTTCCCGTCGAAACCTGAAACGGAGCGCTCGTCTGATGCGCAACAGTAAACAACGCTTCTCCAACGAGATACACGTTTCGGTTCGCAATCCCATAATTCGCCGGAACTTCGAGTCGACTCCCCACGTTCAACACGACACTGCTCCCATCCGAAAGCGTAACTCGCGCCCGCTCTCCATTCCCCGTGGTATAAATCGACCGAGACGAGGACAACTTTGAATTCACGCGATGTACGCTGCTCAACCACCCGCCGCCCAATACTGCCACCACAACAAGCAGCGCAGTCATTGCGCCCCATCCGGACCTCAATCTGTGCCAACGAGGCGTTCCAACTACAGAGTTGCGTACAATGGCGGTGTCATGTCCAACCACCATATCGCTTTCCAAACTCGACGCGTACGGACGACGTGCCGCAAATGCCGCAGTAACGACACTATCCACACGCCAAGACTTTTCTTCACGAGAATACCCCGGAATCGGACGCGCGACGAGGCTCGTACGAAGCGCTTCGTATCTATCCCAACGTTGCGGTTCCTCACGCAACCACCGCTCGATCGCCGTCGTCAGTTGGGGCGGAGTCTCTCCACGCCAATACCGCTCGAGCGTCTCGCTATCGGGCGCACCGCAACTTTCGCGGCGCCCCTGCATCTCTGGCCCTGTATCGGATATCTCGGCATCTCGACTCATGTGCAGTATATCCCTCAGTCGGCCAAAACATTACACGCGAATTTTTACACGCGAAAAATCGCCCGCAAATCGTCGAGCGCTCGCAGCGTCAACTGCATCGCCGCGGCAGCAGAAATCCCCATGCTCTCACCGATCTCCGAGTAGGAGAGGTCCTCTTCAAAGCGCAATCGGATGGCAAGCTGTCGACGCGCCGGAAGCTTGCCGATTGCCGCATCGACCGCAACTCTGGTAATCATCGCCACCTCAGCGCTCGGCACAGATGCCTCCAGTCCGACCCCAAGCTCCGTCGCGCTATACTCCTGATACCGTCGCCGAACCTCGAGCGAGCGATGCTCCTTCAGCGCCTCGTTACGAATAGCCTGATACAAATACGCCCGAATTGACCGCTCCACATCCAACGCTTCACGATTCTCCCACACACGGATCAGGACACGCTGAGCGATGTCTTCTGCGACGTCCAGCACACCCACCAGCACCGACGCAAAACGTGTTAGCGACTCGAGATACGCGTCAACAAGCGCCTTGAATGCATCGGCGTCTCCGGCCCTGACCCGAATAACGAGCGCAGAGTCTCGCGCGACTCTCGCCGATTGCAATGCATCATCTGAAAAGACTTTTCGCATCACCCAATGAGTCCGGCGTGCATTGAAAAGTGTGTGCGCAACATCCCACAAAGTTGTCGCAAGAACGCAAAAGCGCCATTCTCATCGTACAGAAAGCAGGTTTTCCTGTTGTCGCAGGAACATTCATTATAGAATGCTATTTATTCGCGCGCCACGAGAAAGCACCACCGCAAACGCGTCATCTCACAAACGAAGGCCTCGCTAGACCTTGCTCAAGATATCGATAAAAACCGTCCGCACCCCATCGATAATAAACTGAATCCCAATCACCATCACCAACAACCCCATCAACCGAGTCATCACATTCAACCCGGTTCGCCCAACCTTGAACGCGAACTTCGGCGCCACCTGTAACACAAGCCACGTCACCAGCATCACCGCAACAATCGTCACATACACCGACACAAACTCAATCGGCTTGTCAGCCTGCGCAGTTAACGTAATAATCGTACTAATCGCTCCCGGCCCAGCCAACATCGGAATTCCCAACGGAATAATCCCGATATCCAGCTTATGCTCCGCCTCTTCTTCTTCCTTCTTTGTAGCCTTACCCCGAGCACGCCGAGCTTCCAGCATATCCGATCCGATACCAAAGAAGATGATCCCTCCGGCAATACGGAACGCATACGTTGTGACACCAAAAAACTTCAGGATATAAGTCCCAAGCACGCCAAAGAAAAACAGGATGGCAATGCCGGTAATAATCCCGCGGCGCAACGTTGCAGCACGCTGCTTGTCGGTCAAATCCGATGTTGCAGCAATAAACATCGGAATCGCACCGATCGGATTTATGATCGCAAGTAATGAGGTAAATGCGAGAACTGCAAACGCAAATGACGACGTAGTAGCCATCGAATACCTACCTGTGTGCGAGAATCCTGCGTACTTGAGCTACACGTTCCTCAACAACCTCCACATCACTCGCACGCACGGTTACATGCCCAAGCTTGCGACGCACCGCTTCGCTCTTGCCATACATATGCACATGCGTATTTGACAACGCCAACAGCTCCGAAAGATTCGGAAGATTCCCAATCACATTCAACATCGCCGTATGACCAACCATTGTCGTATCACCAAGCGGAAGTCCACTCACGGCACGAACATGATTTTCAAACTGACTTACCTCAGATCCCTCGATCGTCCAATGACCCGAGTTATGCACCCTCGGTGCCATCTCGTTTGCAATCAAACCATCTTCAGTCTCAAACAGTTCAATCGCCAACACACCAACGTATGCGAACTCTTTTAACACACGCGCTGCGTACTCATCAGCAACACCTTGTGTACCTGCAGACACTGATGGTGCCGGAGCAACCGACAATCTCAAAATCCCTTCGCTATGATCGTTCTCAACGAGCGGATAAAAAACTTCTTCTCCATCCTGCGCACGCACACCAATAATCGACAGCTCGCGCGTGAACTTTACAAACCCTTCATAGATTAACGGTACATCACCAAGCGCATCCCACGCTTCTTCAAGATCATCTCCAATCTGCAGCCGAGCCTGTCCTTTCCCATCGTAACCCATTGTGCGTGTTTTCAACACACCAGGTAACCCGATCTCAGCGACAGCACGTTTCAAATCATCCAACGAATCAACAGCCGCAAATGGCGCAACCGGAATCCCTAACGACTGAAAAAACTCCTTCTCCCGCAACCGATCCTGCGCGACGTGTAACACACGTGGTGGTGGCCACACAGGTTTCCGTTCAGCAACGTATTCAGCCGTCGCAACCGGCACGTTTTCAAACTCATACGTTACAACATCCACGCGATCGATAAACCGATCGAGCGCAACTTTATCATCATACCGACCAACAACGAGATCCCCAACATCGCCAGCGGGCGCGTGATCGTTATGGTCAAAAAACGTAAACTTCGCGCCCAGCGGAACGCCTGCTAGCGCCAACATACGGCCAAGCTGCCCGCCGCCAAGTACACCGATCCGCATTATCGACACTATCGACCCTATCGTCCAGACGGCGTGCTACCCGCCGAATCTACACTGGTATCAGAAATCGCCGCTTCCCGCGGATCCGGCTGCGCTAACACCGCAGCCGTCTGCTCCTCACGGAACCGATCGACCCCAGCCCGCACCTCCGGATACTTGTTACCCAAAATAGAAGCTGCCAGCAGCGCTGCGTTTATCGCCCCCGCCCGCCCAATCGCCAACGCCCCCACCGGAATGCCCGCCGGCATCTGCACGATGGACAACAAGGAATCCATCCCATTCAACGCCTTCGACTGCACCGGGACACCCAAAACCGGCACCGATGTTTTCGACGCACACATACCGGGGAGATGGGCCGCGCCACCAGCCCCCGCAATAATTACTTCAAGCCCGCGCGCAGCCGCCGACCCCGCATACTCAAACAACAGATCCGGCGTCCGATGCGCACTCACAACCCGCACCTCAAACGCCACGCCCAGCCGCTCCAACGTGGACGCCGCATGCGACATTGTCTCCCAGTCTGACTGGGAGCCCATAATAATTCCAATTAACGGACGACTAGACATTGAACGGGCGCAAAGCTCTTTCTGTGGTGAGCGGTAATCCCCGCAGAAGCGAGGGCGGTAAGATGGTCGGCAGTTCCGTAACCCGCGTTACGTTCCCAAAGATAGCCGGGATGCCGGCGCGAGAGCGAGACCATAAGCCTGTCTCGGGTCACTTTGGCAACAATCGACGCACACGCAATGCTATAACAGATGGCGTCGCCACCAATAAGTGCCGTGTGCGGATATTCCAACGTCCGAATCGGCTTCCCATCTATCACAATATGATCAGGCGTAACACTCAAACGCCGAATCGCGCGACGCATCGCGAGCACGGTAGCCTGATAGATGTTGATGGTATCGATTTCCCGCACCGAAGCGGCGCCTAACGAAACGGCGATGGCTTTTCGGAGGATGAGCTCAGCCAGACGCTCTCGGTCTTCTCTCCGAACAACTTTTGAATCACGGACGCCACTAATCGCTCTGACGTCTGGCGGCATTACTATAGCACAAGCAACGACGGGGCCCGCAAGCGGGCCCCGTCCAACTTCATCGACTCCTGCAACGAGGAGTCCGCCCGAGGAGCGTAAATTACGCTCCACCGGGTGCCACATAACTTACGCTCCGGCGGCTGTGCTGGCCGAACTCTTCGTGACTTTCCGCTCTTTGATACGAGTGGCTTTCCCGGTGAGTTCACGGAGGTAAAACAGCTTGGCGCGACGAACCTGACCGCGGCGAACCACGGTGATGTTCGCCAACATTGGCGAGTGGAGCGGGAAGATTCTCTCCACACCAACACCGTTCGAAATCTTTCGGACGGTAAAGGAGGCAGAGACACCTGCGCCACGACGCGCGATGCAAACACCTTCGAATGCCTGGAGACGCTCTTTCTCGCCTTCCTTCACTCGAACGTTGACACGAACTGTATCGCCCGCGCGAAACGGCGGGACATCGCTACGAAGCCACTCTTTTTGTGTTTCGATAAACGCGTGCATTATAAAACTCGGTTTTTGCTGGACAGAATAATGAAATTAGCGCATCGAGGTCCGATCTGGTACCCCTGCCCTACCTCTCTTGGGACTTTTTCCATTTGGCGATCTTTGCATGGTCGCCAGACAGAAGAATTTCCGGCACCGTTAAACCCCGATACTCCGGGGGACGGGTGTAACTTGGCGCTGAAATACCGCGCCCTTCATAAAACGAATCGGTCTGAGCGCTTTCTATGTCGCTCATCGCGCCCGGCAGGAGTCGAACGGTCGCGTCGATTATCGCCAACGCAGCCGGCTCTCCCCCGCTTAATACAAATTCACCCAGCGACAGCTCTTCCGTAGCTAAATGGTCGGCTACTCGCTGGTCGATATCCTTATAATGACCGCACAGAAAGGTGACTTCTTCTCCCTGCGCGAACCGCATGGCGTCGGCCTGCTCAAATCGACGCCCTCTAGGCGACAGCAATACGATCGGACTGACCGCCCCCACACTTTCCACCGCTTCGAAAAACGGGCCCGGCTTCATCACCATCCCCGGTCCACCACCATAGGGATAGTCGTCTACGGTACGGTGTTTGTCGTGCGTAAACTCCCGAAGGTCAACGAGGTTGTACCGCACACTCCCAGCTGCCGCCGCCCGAGACGGGATGCTTAAGCCTAACGGCCCTTCAAAAAAGGCCGGGAAGATGGTCACTACGTTTATCGTCAACATCTATACGTCAACATCAAGGAGATTACAACAAACCACGTTTAATCGAACAGCCCGCAATCGCCGTCAACCACAACGACTTTTGCCTCGCGATCCACGTCCAGCACGATATCCGGTCGATACGGCACCAACACGTTGTCGCCAACTTTCATCGCCACTTCCATCGCGAGTCCAAGCGGAAGTTCATACGTCGCAATCACTTCGCCCAAATCCACACCGTCAGCACTGCGACGAACTGTCATGCCTGGCAACTCGTGAACAAACACTTCACCGTCTTCCGGCATCTCAACTTCGTCCATCGGAACCAGAAGATACCGATGCCGCCATTGTTCAGACGCGGTACGATCCGGAATTTCCACGAACTTCACCATCAAGCCGCCCTTAAACGGATCACTGGTGTCCACAACGAGCTCCTGCCGACTTTCTGGATCCCGCGGGGTCGCCGGATTCCGTGCGATTTCGCCGTCTACCGTCCCCGCAAAAACACGACAGCCGGGCGCGAAAACCGCGTCCGGCGTATCGGTGAGTATCTCGACAGTCACTTGGCCTCGAATGCCCTGCGGCTTCCGAATTCGGCCAACGATCACATACTCCACGAACGTGGAGTTAAGCGTCAGCCTTAACTTCGCTCGACGCGACCTGACGGTCGGTGTCTTCGAGAATCGGAATGACGTTGCTGAGGTCTGGCTGCACTTCCGACACTGACGTCGCAGGCGTACGGCCAATACGAGCTTCATGACGACGCTTCAACACACCAGCCCGACGCAACAACGACCGAACCGTATCGCTTGGCTGGGCGCCAACATTAAGCCAGTAGTTGGCACGATCTTCCTTGACATTCAAAGCACCCTCAACCTGACGCGGCGAGTACTGGCCAATGATCTCGATGAATTTACCGTCGCGTGGGCTCTTGGAGTCAGCGACGACAATACGATACACAGGGGCCTTTTTACGGCCGATACGGCGGAGACGAATACGAACCATCTTCTACAATCCTTACTGAGGGAAAACTTGAACCCGGACTCCTCGCGATAACGGCATTTCCGTTACGCGTCCGGCACAGCCTTACTAATTTAGCGCCTTCCAAACATTTTCGGCAGTGCTGGCATCCGGGCCCCAGCACCCCCACCGGCCATCTTTTTCATCATTTTCTGCATCTCGCGGAACTGATCCAGCAGCCGGTTGATCTCGTTCACCGGCCGACCGCACCCGCGCGAGATACGTGACCGGCGCGATCCGTTGATTAATCCCGGATTTTTCCGCTCCGCAGGGGTCATCGAAAGGATGATCGCCTCAACGTGCTTCATCCGCTTCGGATCCATATTGGCCTGCTTCAGCATCTTGGTGTTCACACCAGGCAACAGCTTCAGGATCCCTTCCAGCGGCCCCATCTTTTCGATCTGCTTCATGGTGCTCAAGAAGTCGGTCAGGTCCATCCCCTCCTTCTTGACCTTCTTCTCCAACCGCTTGGCTTCGTCGGCATCGAACGCCTCCTGCGCCTTTTCCACCAGGGTGAGCACGTCGCCCTTTTGGAGGATGCGGCTCGCCATTCGCTCCGGATAAAACTCTTCGAGCGCTTCCGGCTTTTCGCCAACACCGATGTACTTGATCGGCTTCTTCGTTATGCCATACACAGACAGCGCCGCACCACCGCGCGCATCGCCGTCCATCTTCGTGAGGATAATACCGGTCACGCCCAACGCTTTATCAAAGCCTTCGGCAATTCGAACGGCGTCCTGCCCGGTCATCCCGTCTGCAACAAAGAGGATTTCGGTTGGGGAAACCGCCGCCTTGAGCCGAACCAACTCGTCCATCATCGATTCGTCGATCTGCAAACGACCTGCGGTGTCGATGATCACGACTCGGTCGCGAGCCCGCTCACCCTCTTCAATACCAGCCTTGGCGATCTTGACGACGTCCTGCGTGGTACGATCGGCGTAGACGGGCACATCGAGCTGCTTACCCAACGCCTCGAGCTGGTCGATAGCCGCCGGACGATAGACGTCGGCCGCGATCAGACGAGTCTGACGCCCTTCTTTTTTGAGCTTTAACGCCAGCTTTGCCGCTGAGGTCGTCTTACCCGATCCCTGAAGTCCAACCAGCATAACCACAGTTGGGGGAATCGTGGACAGCTTCAACCCTTCTCGACGCTCGCCCAACATCGCAGTCAGCTCTTCGTGCACCACCTTGACCAACTGCTGCGCAGGCGAAACGGTGCGTAGCTGAGTGATACCTACGGCCTTTTGCTCAACACGCTCCAAAAATTCGCGCGTAAGGCTAAAACTGACGTCGGCTTCGAGTAAAACTCGGCGGACCTCACGGAGCCCTTCCTTAATGTCGGCTTCGGTAAGTACGCCACGACCACGAAGTCGCGCAAATGTCGCTTCGAGCTTCTCGCTCAGTTCTTCAAACATACATGGAACGTAACATGCGCCTAGCCAACTCTGTAGGGCGAGACGATCGACAGGCCAACCATTACGTCGGACATCGGAACGTTCTATCGGGGCGTCCGCATCACACCCATGCTCCTTTTACTCCGTCGTATATCTTTACCATATGGCTAAACCCCAACGCAAAGACGAACTCCTGCGCTCAGAACTCCCGCCCACGCTCCCACTCATGGCGTTGCGGTCGACAATTGTCTATCCCCTGGGGACAATTGCCGTCCAAATGGGAGCCCCGGAGAATCTGGCGCTCCTGCGCGAACGGGACGAATCGGGGCTGATCGTTGCGCTGGTCGTGGCGTCGGGCGACCAGGAGAACGACTCGGACCTCCACCGATACGTCGGTCGAGTTGGGGTAGCCGCTCGAATTCACGAACGCATTAACCTGCCCGGCGAAACAGTACAAATCACGCTGCAAGGGTTACGTCGAATCATTATCGACGATATCACCCAGTCTCAGCCTTACCCCGAAGCCGCCGTTAAGCCGGCGGTTGAGATTGCACCTGAACCAGAAGAGCTCGATGATCTCATTGCTCGAGTCGTTTCGGCCTCCGAAACTCTCGCAGAGATGATCGAGCGTATCCCGGACGAGGTCCCCGCGATCCTGAAGATGAATGTCTCCGATCCAGGCCGATTCGCGGATCTTGCGGCGACGAATATGAACTTTCGGATCGCCGACAAAGATGAGGTGCTGCAACGACTCGACATCGGTCAGCGACTCCGCTTTTTACTCACGCGTCTCGAACGCGAAGTTGCACGCGCTCGAGTTGTAGAAGATGTAAAACGACAGACTGAAATCAAGATCGAGCAACATCAACGCGAATTTTATCTCCGTCAACAGCTCCGCGCGATTCAATCTGAGCTGGGTGAAACCGATCCAACAGAAAAAGAATCGATTCAGCTGTTGCGACGTATCGAAGAGGCAAATCTTCCAGACAAAGCGTTAACGGAAGCAAAGCGCGAGAACGAACGGTTACGCATGTTGTCGCCAGCATCCAGCGAATACCAGGTTATTCGCACGTATCTCGATTGGATATTATCGCTTCCCTGGAATGCATGTACGGGCGCATCAGACATCGAGCTCAAAACGGTTGAGGACGCACTCGATTCGCGTCACTACGGCCTGATGGATGCAAAGGAACGTATCATCGAATATCTCGCTGTCCGTAAATTGCGACAAGGCGAACAACACGGCCCCATCCTCTGTTTTATGGGCCCCCCAGGTACGGGAAAAACGTCCCTGGGAGAAGCTATCGCAGCAGCCATTGGACGCGAGTTTTATCGGATTTCAGTTGGTGGGGTCAGAGACGAAGCAGAAATCCGCGGACATCGACGCACATATGTAGGCGCGATGCCTGGACTTGTGATTCAGGCGTTGCGACGAGTACAGGTGCGCGATCCCGTATTAATGATCGACGAAATCGACAAGATGACCGGCGGCGGACCGTCTGGCGATCCAACTGCAGCAATGCTCGAAGTGCTGGATCCAGCCCAAAACAAGACGTTTGTCGATCACTATCTCAATCTGCCGTTTGATCTGTCGTCAGTACTGTTTATCTGTACGGCAAACAATCTATTCGACATCCCACCTGCACTCCGCGACCGGATGGAGGTCATCAAGATCTCCGGTTACACGATTGAAGAGAAGGTTGAGATTGCATGGCGATATCTCTTGCCACGCCTGCTCGAAGATCACGGTATTGACGATACAGATATTCAGTTCACCGATGAAACGCTTGCCTTTATTGCAAGCCGATACTCACGCGAAGCAGGACTTCGAAACTTTGAGCGCAACTTGTCTGCTATTATGCGGAAACGGGCGCGACGTAAAGCAGAAGGCGAAGAAGGTGCGTGGATCATTGACACGACCAAAGCAACAGAAGTTCTCGGCGTACCGCGTTACGCGGTAGAAGAAGCAGAGATGGAGCCTGAAATTGGCGCCGTAACCGGACTCGCCTGGACGTCGACCGGTGGCGATCTCATGCATATTGAAGCGTTACGTATGCTTGGAACGGGCCGACTCATTGTGACTGGCCAGTTGGGCGATGTGATGCGCGAGTCTGTGGACACAGCATACTCGTATGTTCGTGCACGTGCACACGCACTTGGCATTCAAAACGAAGAGTTCAAGGAAAGTGACGTTCACATTCACTTTCCGGCCGGCGCAATTCCGAAAGATGGACCAAGTGCAGGCGCCGCTGTAACGCTCGCGATTGCAAGCGTGTTAAGTCGCCGCCCGGTTCGTCGAGATCTCGCATTAACGGGCGAAGTCACGCTGCGTGGAAAGGTGTTGGAGATTGGTGGCATCAAGGAGAAGGTCCTTGCAGCCTATCGTGCCGGTTTACGTCAGGTCATCTTGCCGAAGTCGAACGAAAAAGATCTCCGCGAAATCCCACCTGAAGTGCGACAGACCATGACGTTTACGTTTGTCTCAAACATGGACGAAATTCTGCACCTGGCATTGCTCCCGCATGCAGAACCAAAGCTCGTTGATCTGGAACGCGAACCCGATGGCGATATCGTTCCAGGCGCAACGTTGGACCATTCGCCAAACAACCGACCAGCGGATGTTGCATTCAAAGATGAGTTTGCAGACAAGCATCCCAATGAAGACGGAGTCGAGCTCTGATCGAAACGGAAAGCCTGTGGGTTAAGCTGGCGTTATTCGTTATCATCGGCTCCGTTGCAAGCGGTCTCACGAATAGCGCTGCGATCTGGCTCCTGTTTAACCCACGCCGCAAGCGGTTTGGCATTCAAGGCGCGATCCCCAAAAACCAGGCTCGACTCGCAGGGAATATCGGTCGAATGGTTGGCGAGAGCCTCCTCACGCCAGCAGACATTCAAGCGCAACTCGACCGCCCTGAACTACACGAGGCGTTCGTTCAAGCGGTCCACGGTTATCTCCCGTCGGCTATGGGCGAGCTGGGAATGTATTTACAGCAACCTGGAATGCGGGAAAAGGTGCGAACGCTACTCCGTTCGCTCTTCGACCGCTATGTGGATGACATGCGCTTTCATCAGCGCGTCGTTGCCCGAGTCGTCATGAGTGAACGACGTTTTGAAGAAGTGCTCGATACAATCGAAAACGATGGTGTCGAGCAACTTGCACTCCTCCTCGACGATCCCGGGGTTCGTGAAGATATCGCCAAATCCGTGACACCGGTCATCTGGGCCAAAATCCAGGAAGAGCTCCCGGGACTCGTTCAGCGCGTCGACATTCACAGTATTGTCGAAACAAAGGTCATGGAATTTTCGGTCGAGCGGGTAGAAATCCTCATTCGCAGCGTCATTCAAGACGAATTAAAGCTCATCGTGATCTCCGGATATGTACTCGGTGGCATCATCGGAGTGTTCATTTTTTTCCTATCGCAACTTCTCGGCATTTAAAATTACTGCTGCGTTTTAGCAGTCTCTAAACTGGCAAACTGTTTGCTATTGGTGTCCATATCTGTATCACGCGTTCACCAATTTTCCCGGTTTCGTTTCCGGGGTTTAGCAGGATTATGGCCGAAGTTCTTGTGCAATTTGATGAACCATACCATGACCCAGACGGGCGCGCATTTGTCGCGCAAGTCTGCGGGCAATCGACCCATGGTGGGCTATGGGAAGGCTGGGTTCAGTTCATGCCAGCCGATGGTGGCGACCCAGTTAAGACTCGTCGGCAGACGGAACAGTTGAGCCGAGGAGATTTGCGGTATTGGACGGCCGGCCTGACCCGCGACCGACTGTTGTCGCTACTATTCAGTGCCCTCACAGAACACAAGAGCGCTACGCCGTGGCGAAACCCTGGTCCGCTTGTCTTTGACGACATCGATCCCGCCGAACGCATCGTCTTTGACTCGGCGACCTTAAGCCGAAATACCTATCGCGTTGATCCGTTTTTGCTGTACGCCCAAGGTGAACAAACGTTGCGCCAGCAGCTCCGTTTGCTGGATGCAACTCAGCTCAGGGAGATCGTCTCTCACCACCATCTCGCTGAGATGAACAACCTCGGTTCGGCGCGTACTTTCGAAGAATCTTTGGTCGATCGGATTGTTGCAGCGGTGCAACAACGTGTAGAGGACGGGCATCTGTCTGCGCACAGATACCCGAGTCGAACATCTCGATAGCTTCGACAGTTCGGTCTATTTTTTACTACCGACCTGGACAGCGCCTAAGCCAATCACCTTGGCATTGGCGCCTTTTGGTACGTCAACGTAGAGAACCGTTGGCTGACCGTTCACTTCGCCTGTTGTAACGACGACCGTTCGACCCGCCGAGCGACGCATTCTGGCCTCGGCGACACGCTGAATCTGCGAATAAAACGATGCGGCAGCGTCTTTGGAGCTTAAAACGGTAGCCCACGCCACTCCGGTACCGTTCCCAGCCTTAAACACAACGTACCGATCGCCGCTCCATGCGGCCGCGCCTTGAGTGGCTTCGTCTTGCGATTCCAGGTATTGATACATCAAAACCCGCGTTTCGAACTCGCCCAGTGTGTTCTCGTACTCTGCGATCACTCCCGCCGGCATCAAAAACGAGACATCAACCGGCTGGATGCGCTTATCGAAATAGGCGCTCGTTGGATGTAATATCTGCTTGGTTGACGTTGGTATGTCCTGGAATGGTACGCCGCCACCACTATTACGCTCTTTATACGTCTTCACAAACTCAGCGCCACTCAAATACGGAAACAGCAAGGTCTCCTGAATGATGAGTGGGGCAGCCGAATAAATCGGCATCGACTCCTGGTTGTTGCGGATGATTTGGCGAACCCGTTCCCAGCCACCTGGCAGTGCAACCGCGATATTTTGTGTGCCGAGCGATGCTTTGAGCTGTTCGTACACCGCTTGCCCTTCCAGGACTGATTGAGCTGCAGTCTGTCGATCGTTGTTTGTGGTAATCTGCTGGATCGAATCGAGATTGATGTACTGGTCTTGTAGTGCGTGAACCAGCTCGTGCGAAACCGTAACTTTCAGCGCGGCTTTTGGCGATCCATCAACGACGTATAAAACCTTCGTTTTGGGATCGTAATATCCCACGATCTGTTCTTCGAGAAGGTCGACCAGGAAATTTTTCAGATTGAGCGTGTCGGGAATTAACCCGAACGCTTTATATGCCGTCTCAACACCTGTCAGTTGGCGCTGCGCCTGAGAATCGGTAACCTGCGCCAAAACAAAGTCACGGACCTGATCCTTCGTGCGCGATTCAATCTTCGGCGGGGTTTTGAAGTTTAAGCCAACCGACTTTTCGATGGCTGGAACCGCTTCAGCGACGAGATCGGCATATTGGCTTACACCGGCATCTTTTGGCTTACACGCAACGGTGGCAAGTGCGAGTAGAGCGAAGAGTGCTTTGCCAAACTTCGGAACGCGTTGAGCGGAACGGGACATAAGAATCAAGAAAAAGACGGAGGCCAAACGAACAACAAAGGAGATTGTTCGGGGGTTATATGCCGAGGATGCTGGATGAATACCATCCAATGAGTGCGTCTCCCCAGAGCAGAGCAATGAACGCCGCAGGTGCGAGAAACACGCCAAATGGGACAAGCGGGAGCTCCGTCTCTTCAGGCGCTTCGCTGTGGCCACCGGTGGGCTGAAGGCCAGCACGAGTACGAATACGCCGGCGACGGAGCGCGGTGATAGGGAGCACCAGCAACAGAAAGATAGCCACCCCAAGTGCTGCGCCGATAAAAACGGTAAGAATCGCGCGATTGGGCCCGACTGCCGCCCCAACAACAGCCATCAGAGTGACATCGCCAAAACCCATGGCTTCACGTTTGAGGGCAACTTCACCAAGCCAGCCGGCGATTGCGATTATACCAGCTCCAGCGCAGGCACCAATCACCGCGTTGTACGGACCAACAAAGGGCGACGTCGCGAGACCTGCGAACGATCCAATCAACGCCTGGCCGCTGCTCTCGACAATACCACCATTAAACCCTGACGCAGGATATGCAATGTCGCCAACAGTTGAAACATCAAACAGAAATGCAGCCAAAAATGCAGTCGCCAACACCCAAATCAACCCAAATACCGTAAATCCGTCTGGGATGAGATAGTGTTTTGCATCGGTCAGCGCGATACCTGTAAGTACCGTCCCAAGCACCGCGACTCGTAGCGCAAGAAACGTTGGTCCGTAATGCCAAACGGTAGCGCCCCATAGCAGCGCAATAAACAGCTCGACCAACGGATACTCAACAGAAATCCGCTCGTGACAGCCGGCACATCGTCCGCGCAGGAACAGCCATCCAAAGATCGGCACGTTCTCATACGCTCGAATAGGTCGCTCACACCGAGGACACCGCGACCTCGGCGACACGACAGACTGCTGCAACGGCCATCGCGCAACGCAAACATTGAGAAACGACCCAATGCACGCGCCGACCAGCGTGGCGTATATAGCCACGAAGCTCGATGGCATCAAGCGATATACATCCGTCGAACACCACCAAAACACCTGACAAACCAAAGTTTACACACGCAATTCATATAGTATAATCCCAGTTGCTACCGCAACGTTTAGCGATTCGACCTGCACGATGGGAAGAGACACAGTTCGCTCAGCCAGCTCCGCTATGGGCTGAGAGAGCCCTGCTCCTTCATTACCAACCGCAATCGCAAGACGATTCTCCGGCGTTAACGTCGCACGAAGTGTATCGAGCGGCTCCCCCTGCACATCTGTTGCCCAAAGCGGGATCTTCTGGGCAGAAAGGTACTCGCGAAGCTCTTCCACCGTGGCGTGGAAGGCAACGTGCCGAAAGTGCGAGCCCATCGCCCCGCGTACGACCTTCGTATTCCATAGATCACACGTTCCTGGCAACGCAACGGTAGCATCGACGCCAAGCGCTGCTGCGGTCCGTAAGATCGTCCCAACGTTCCCAGGATCCTGTACGCCGTCGAGCACCAGCAGTCGCCGAACCGCGGTAGGACGATCGCTTAGCGCCTCAAACGAATGTTTCGGAATCTTCGCAATCGCGAGCACGCCTTGCGGAGTCTCCGTAGAAGCCGCGGTGCGAAAAACATCCTCCTCTACGCCTTCAACCACAAAGCCCTGTTCAGTCCCTGCCTTCCTAAGCGCATTTGCCAACGCCTCGCCTCGTGGCGCACCATAAAGCTGGGGCGTCATCAAGACGCCTCGAATGCGAATGGGCGACGCCAGGAGCTCTTCTACGGCTCGAACGCCCTCTACTACGAACAACGATTCTCGGTCGCGCGCCCGCCGACGCTGGAGATCGCGGGCTTGAGTCAACAATTTCACTGGGAGTGGGGTACGATCTTTGAAGGGATATGACTATTATCGATCACTTGTTTGATCTGAAATTTACTGCGGAGCCCGCTATGCTACGACTCAATTTTCAGCACCGTCCCCGCTCGCGCGTCGCGGTACTCGTTTCAACTCTTGCTCTTGCCCTGGTTGCGGGAAGTTGCGCATCCGTGAGCCAGCAGCAAGAGGTCGACATGGGAGGCCAATACGCTGCGCAAATTGCGCAGCAACTCCCGCTGATTTCCGACCCGGAAATCGTCCGATACATTAACGTTTTGGGCGACTCCATTGCCAGCCTCACCCCACGCGCCGACCTGAACTGGCACTTTTACGTCGTAAACAGCGACGAAGTGAACGCCTTTGCGGTTCCTGGCGGCTACATCTACGTGAATCGTGGCCTGATTGCCCGTGCCTCGAAGATGGATGAGCTGGCTGGCGTCCTTGGCCATGAAATTGGCCACGTCGTACAACGCCACTCCATTAAACAGATGGAAAAGGCCCAGGGAACGAACATTGGGATCACGCTCGCCTGTATTCTTACGGGCGTTTGTGGCGCGCCAGGCGCTGGCGATGCCATTAACCTTGGCGCAAACGCGCTGTTCGCAAAGTTCAGCCGCTCGGATGAAATGCAAGCCGACGAGGAAGGCTTCAAGTACGTTATGAAGGCTGGAATCGACCCGCAAGGGATCGTCACGATGTTCCAAATACTGATCCGCGAACGGCAAACCCGACCAGCCGGAGTCGCCGCCTGGTTCGCGACCCACCCATTGGAAGAAGACCGTATTGCTGATGTTCAACGCCTCATCAATCAGGTCCCAGCGGCGCAGCGAACCGGCCTTGCACAGGATTCAAAAAACTACCAGCTGTTCCGGCAACGGTTAAAGTCGCTACCTCCCGCGCCAGCTCCTCGTCAACAGTAATGGATATCGCTCTCACCATCGCCGGCTCCGATTCCGGCGGTGGCGCTGGAATTCAGGCTGATTTAAAGACTTTTACAAGATTTGGCGTCTTTGGCACCTCCGCGATCACGGCGATCACGGCCCAGAATACAAAAGGTGTGACCATGTGGGAGGTTGTTTCCCCTGCCTTGGTGCGTGCCCAGATCGATTCGATCTTCGAGGACTTACCTCCCAAAGCTGTCAAAATCGGGATGCTCGGCAGCGTGGAAATCGCAGGAACGGTTGTGGATGCACTCCGAGTTTATCAGCCTTCACACTTGGTAGTCGATCCGGTCATGGTCGCAACATCTGGGGATATTCTCCTGGACGAAGCTGCAGTTTCAACCATCCGACGAGAGCTGTTACCGCTCTCAACCCTAGTCACCCCGAACCTCGACGAAGTTCGGGTGCTCCTGGGCGTCCCCATTCAAACGCTCGCCGACATGAAGGAGGCGGCCAAGGCGCTTGTCCACGAACTGGGCGCAAACGCGGCCCTGGTCAAAGGAGGGCACCTCCCCGGCGACATGGTTTCTGATGTGCTGTATGACGGGACCGAAACATACACGTTCGAACACCCACGAGTCTTTTCGAGCAATGTACACGGCACCGGCTGCACGCTTTCGGCCGCAATCACCGCCAAGCTCGCGTCGGGCAGCTCCCTCGTGGAAAGCGTGAAAGAGGCGACTGACTACGTACACCGCAGTATTATCTCAGCACCTGGACTGGGAGGCGGACACGGGCCGCTGAACCACTGGGCCTAGCGCGCCAGGCTACGGATTATCATTCAAAGAGCCCTACCTCTATCTAGCGGTAGGGCTCTTTGCTAGTTTGGTAACGCAGCACCTGGTGGCACGGGCCCGCAAAAGGCAACCAGCCAACCTGCAGCGCCACCCCTGAATCACTTCAACGCAACATTATGGAAAACGCGCGGCGCGGAATACCGCTACAGATCCAAATGCTAGCCGGTTTCGCGGTTGGTCTAATTAGCGGGTTAATCGTCCACTTTACAGCGTCCGACGCCACTTGGGTTCAGACGTTCACCTCGTATGTCACTCAGCCGATCGGGCAGATATTCCTGCGGCTCCTGTTCATGCTGGTGATCCCGTTGCTATTCTCAGCACTGGTCATAGGCGTCGCAGAGATGGGCGACATTCGAGCGCTCGGCCGAGTTGGGTGGAAGACGCTGTTAGTTACCGTTGGGATGTCGTCCATCGCGGTGGTTATCGCCCTGACACTCACCAATCTGCTTCGCCCTGGCGATGGTGTGGACCCCGCACTGGCCCAGGCGCTGTTGGCAAATGCGCGCGAGGGTGCGCAGGCGATTGTATCGAATTCAAGCCAGACTTCGGCGGTGAACTCGCTGTTGAACATCGTTCCAGCCAACATTATTGCCGCCGCTGCAGATAATAACATTCTGGCAGTGATGTTCTTTGCGCTGTTCTTTGGGATTGGACTCGTGTTGGTTCAATCACGAGCTACCGCGCAGCTCAAGACGGTGATTGAAGGGATCTTCGAAGTATCGATGCGATTGATCGGGATTATCATTCGGCTCGCACCAATCGCGGTCGCGTGTTTCATGTTTAATCTCGCGGCATTGTTTGGATGGGACCTCCTTACGCGACTTGGCGCATATGTTGGCGTTGTCTTGCTCGGCCTCGCAATCCAAATGGTTGTGGTTTATTCGATTGCGATCAAGATGGCGGGGATGTCGCCCAGGTTCTTCTTCACGAACGCGCAGGAAGCCATGGTGATGGCATTCTCGACAGCATCTTCGAACGCAACGCTGCCAACGGCACTCCGTGTTGCGGAAGAAAAGCTTCTCCTGCCACGGAAGATTTCCCGTTTTGTACTCACGATTGGCGCAACGGCCAACCAGAATGGAACCGCAATCTTTGAAGGGATAACGGTTCTGTTTCTTGCACAGTTCTTTGGTGTTGATCTCAGCTTGATGCAGCAGTTTACGGTTCTACTGGTCTGTATTCTCGGCGGAATTGGAACAGCAGGTGTCCCTGCGGGTTCGCTCCCAGTGGTGGCGATTATCCTCGGTATGGTTGGGGTGCCACCGGAAGGCATTGGCCTAGTGCTCGGTGTCGACCGATTCCTGGATATGTGCAGAACTACGCTGAACGTGACAGGTGATCTCGTTGTAGCAACAGCGGTATCAAAGGGTGAGGTCGATACGATTGATACGGCTGAGATATCAGCTAATAGCGAATTTACCTCAGAAGCGGCACTCGCTTAAAAAACCATATGAAAAAAGCTCGTTGACCGATCGGCCAACGAGCTTTTTTCATTCATATGCGTTGCGTGTGTATTACGTAGCGGCAAGGCCTTTGACAAACTGCTTTACCAGCGCACGAAACTTCTCGGCGCTGCTCGCTGCGGCAGCCAACACATCCAGATGATCGAGCGGTTGAACGTCGCGTTCGTGATGGATATTCGCAATACAGCTGAGCCCTGCGACACGCAGACCCAAGGCTTTGGCTGTAATAACCTCATGTATGGTCGACATACCAACGGCGTCGGCACCAATCATACGAAACATGCGAATTTCGGCGCGTGTTTCGTATGCAGGGCCAAGTATACCGATATAGACGCCAGACTTCGTGTGGATATCGAGTTGTGAGGCAGCATGATGTAGACGTTGCTGTAATTCCAGATCATATGCGTCAGACATGTCTGGGAATCGCACGTCGCCTTCGTGCAGAGGTCCGAGGAGAGACGACGTTCCGGTCATGTTGATTTGGTCCGAGATGACCATCATATCACCTACCGCAAACGCGTTATTGATTCCACCTGCTGCATTCGCAACGAGCAACGTCTTTGCACCCAATGCGTGCGCCAATCGAACCGGGAACCCAACACATTGCGCGGAGTGGCCCTCGTACAGATGGAATCTACCCGAAAAGACGGCAACTTCGACTCCGTGCATCTTTCCGACTACAAGCTCACCAGCATGACCGCGCACGTTAATTTCAGCAAATCCTGGAATTTCGCGATAGGAGACGCGAACCTGGGGTTCGACATCCTGCACCACATCTCCAAGTCCAGATCCGAGAATAATGGCAATTGATGGGCGTGCCGCGTTGAGTCCATTAGCGCGCAGAGCATCGACCGATCGTTCGATGCCGTTTTCGGGCTGCGCCGCCATTTTAGGGTTCGTACGGGTCTGCGGATTCCTGAAGCTGGCGATTACTTACTACGCGAAATATGGCTCCGCCGTGTACGGGAGCGTCTAAAGCGGCGACCAACCCTCGACTGTCCGCGAGGGCGCGGGAGCCGTCTTTCAGGCTGTTGGCAATGCCGGAATCCCATCGTTCGATGGCCGAAAGCACCGACTCGCCCGGATTGGCGTCAACCGGCTTTGCGTTGACAAAGATGCGTACCAAATCGTTCATCCAGGCAATCTACGTTCTTACCTGGGGGTCCTCTAGGGGCTATCTTTCACGAAAGTTGCGTTACCGTTTACACGGTTGTGACACGATGGCACTCCCATTTATACCTGTGTAACGATCATCTTTCGACGCAAACATGATTGCACCAATTTCTACCCCGAATCAGGGGAGTGTGGCAACAGAGCGGATTCTCGTTGTTGACGATGAGCCGGATATTGTCGCCCTTATAGTGTATCACCTCGCGAAGGCTGGCTATAGAGTATCAACGGCAAGCAATGGCGGCGACGCGTTAGCGATCGCCAAAGCTGAGCCACCAGCCTTAATCGTACTTGACCTCATGCTCCCGGGAATGTCCGGGTTCGATGTGCTGGAAGAGCTGCGGGGCAACGAAAATACGCAAAATATCGCTGTGTTGATGTTGACCGCACGAAGAGAGGAACCGGACCGCATCCGCGGGCTGTCGCTGGGGGCGGACGACTATCTCACGAAGCCGTTTTCGCCTCAAGAGCTCATTCTTCGGGTTGGAGCGATTCTACGGAGGACCAAGGCGGGTGGCCATACCTCCGGGGATATTATCAAGATCGGGACGATTCGGATCGACCGAGCTCAACACCGCGTAACGGTGAGCGGCGACGAAATCGATCTGACGCCTACGGAGTTCAAGCTGCTTTTGACGCTAGCCGAACGAAAGGGACGAGTGCAGGCTCGAGCCCATTTGTTGGAGAGTGTTTGGGATGCGGCTCCGGATATTCAGACTCGGACTGTCGACATGCACGTGCAACGTCTCCGCACGAAGCTTGGCGTTGGTGGCGATTTGATTGAAACTGTTCGAGGATTCGGTTACCGAATTAATTTGGGGCCGATTCGCACTCCGTGAACTTAAAGCAGCGGCTCGTTCTTCAAAATGTAGCTGTCGTAGGCGCGCTTACGATCGTTCTGGTGATTACCGCAGAACGATCGAGAATTGCGGTACTGATTGCAGGTGGGATTGCGCTTATTGCAACAGTATTTTTGTCCAGCTCATTCGCGAAAAGCGTGTTCGCGCCATTGCTTCGACTTCGCAATGTTGCACAAACAATTACGACAAAGCCGGATACAAACCTTCGTAATCAACTGGATATTCAAGCACCAGGTGAAATCGGGGAGCTCATTACATCGTTCAAGTTACTGTCGTCACAGCTTGACGCACTTGAAACCACGCGGCGAGACTTTGTTGCGAACGTGTCGCACGAACTGAGAACACCTCTCACGATTGTTGGTGGATTCGCGGAAACGCTCGTTGACGACAACGACGCTCCCGCCGATGTTCGGAAACAGTTTGCAGAAGCGATTCTCACGAACACTCGACGGATGCAACGCATCGTTGATGATCTGCTTGATCTTTCGCGAATCGAATCAGGACGTTGGGTTCCCAAGCCAATCGAATTGGATGTCCATGCGGTGATCATGGAAACTGTGGACATTATTGAGAGCGTTGCGCAGAAAAAAGGAGTGCGTATTGAAGCGCATGTATCTCCGAATGCAAAACGAGTATTGGCTGACCGCACCGCGTTTCGTCAGATTCTGTCGAATTTGATAGAAAACGCCATTCGACATACACCACAAGGTGGGCAAGTTACCGTTACTACTGACGTCGACTCGCGAGGTTTTAAGATGAGCGTCAGCGATACGGGAGAAGGGATTCCCGCGGCACATCTTTCCCGGATATTTGAACGGTTTTATCGTGTGGATTCAGGCCGAGCACGGGAAGAGGGTGGTACGGGACTCGGGCTGGCGATTGTGAGGCATCTTACGGAAGCGCATGGCGGGACGGTGGCCGCAACGAGCGAGGTTGGGCGAGGGACGACTATGACGGTGCGGATTCCGGTGGGTTAATAAGTTTCGCACCAGAAGTGTTTTAACGGATATTCAGCGTAGAATTCCGAAATTAACTACTGCAATAACTACAACAAAAAAGGCGGAGCTTAAGAGCTCCGCCTTTTTCTATGTTTAGAGCTGGTTACAATCCGCCAGCTACGAACTGCTTGACCGGGAGCGTCGTTGTTGTTTTATCATTCAACAGAATGACAGTATTTGCAGTCCCCTTGCTGAATCCAAGTTCCTCGAAAGTCGCAACTGTTGAGTACCGTACAGAAGACAAGCTGTCTTTCGTCCCTGCAGTCGTCACAACCACCCGTACGGAATCAGTCGGTGGCGTGTACGGTAAACGCACAGTGACCCCCTCATAGCCAACACTCGGGAAATTCGGCGTTGCGACTCCCGCGAGTGGTTCCGTTGATCCCAGGATATACACATCAACAGGACCCGCGCTTGGCGAGGCATTGACTATACGAAGCAATGCGGTTCCTTCGGTGATTGGTTGAATGTCATTTTTCAGAAGTATAATTCCACCGGTGTTAACAGTTCGTTGCGTCATAATGAGCAAGAACGTTGAATCGCGCGGCACGACCAAGCTCATGGATGCAAGTGCCGTTGTATCTGTTCCATTTCGAAACGTAAAAGTACGTTGATCTGGAGCGCTCTCACGAATCCTGAATGCCCCACCGACTTGCCAAAACGCCAGTGGCTGTCCAACGGTGATCTGATCGATTCTAAGCTGAGCCGCGGTATATGTCGGACCCGCATTTAATACAAACAGCGATGAAGCTGGCACTTGCGGACCAGTTGAGTCATCGCAAGCCGTCGTTGTAAATAGCAACGCTGCGGCAACAACCGTCGCGGAAAGGCGAGCAAGGTTATTCGATTTTAAAAGCATAATTCGAAGTCCAGCGATTAGGAAGGTTGAGCTATGTAGACTGAGCAACTCCCTTGCCACAGTCCAAAAAAGCGCGATAGTGAGTGCGCCGACCGTGTAGATCGACCGCGAACTATATCACAAATTACGTATTTTGTACAATAATCGTTGAGTTGATGCACTTTATCTCAAGGAACGATAAGCAAGCCAACCGCTCCATCAAAGCCGTCATCAACCTTTGCCAGCCCAGGAGGGACTAGCCATTCACCTCCATCGGCTCGGTATAATACATGGTGAACACCAGTCGGTAAAACGAAATAACCACACCAACGGTTGTCTTGTGAGCCGCTGGGCACTGTGTCCGTTGCTGCATTAGAGACAGGCCTCTTGTCACGAGTCGCAATGGCATCGGCAGCGGTACACCGTCGTAGCCGAACCGGCTTCCAGTTTACAAAGTCACCAACCATCTCTATGACGTCGCCATCGACGTCGTTCAAGATCAACAGTCGTCGACCGTCGTTATCTTCTTTTTCGCGAAAGGCTAAACCGTCAACCAATTCGCTATTCAAGCTGAGATTGCTCGAGTGTCCAATTTGCTGAGCGGTATACGCAGACGTTCGCCGACGACCAGCTTCAAAGTTCATCCGTATCGATGCGCTCGCATAACGAACTGCAGCTAATCCAGTGAGCGGTTCACTCAACTGGCGGCCACCTTCAACCGTCATCATCAGATTCTCGATCGGGATCCAGGACAGTCTACCAATCGCGCCAATGTGCCCTCCATTTCCTTGACGCATGACCGGCATCTGCGGCAGCGGGTCGTCCCACACATACGCAGATCGCCCAACCCTGGCAGTGGTTCTACCACCGATAATCCAGTTGCCGCGAAGAGCGTTGATGTTTAATCCGAGATCTCCAAATGAGATACGTTCTTTGTGATTAGAGACATCTTCAAGCACAATTGGATTTCGATCGGCCGGCGCTTTGGTAAAAACACCGGTCGCAGAGAGTTGCATTGATACCAACGTTGGTCCAGCGGTGTGTGTTACGTGTCGGTTAACTTCGATCGCCGTTACCGGCGTATAGTTGGAAGATCGTAGACGACCGCCAACCCGAAATACCCCCTCAAGTAGCGACGGATTACCGATACGCGTACTGACACCTGTTGATATAACGCCCGGAACAAACGGCGACTGAATACCAGTATAATCGAGGCCAATTTGCCAGAGTGGCGCTCCATTGCGGTCTGTTAGAAGGTCTGCACTGGTCGCCAGGCGCCCGAACCCACCACGGTTGTTTTTCGACAACGAAATCCCGCCGTATCCAGCCAGGCTAAACCGACGCCACTCTATCTCGGAGCTTCCGCTGAGTGTCGTTGCCGCTCGATTTGTGGCATCAAGTACCACTCCACTCGATTCGCTAGTCGCGTTGGCCAACGCTCGGCCGAGTTCAACACCACCGGCGAAGCGCGTACCACGAACAAAGCGCATAATGGCACGAGATAACGAGGCGGAGCTATCACTCCAGTTAGGCGCCGAATCCGCTGTGGTAGGTATTTGCGCAGCTAACGGGTGTGCAAATACTATCACCGTTGCAGCAACAAAGAGTTGCAGTACCGTGACCTTATTTCGCACTTCAGTCGAGATAAGTACCAAGCGCTTCGCTGCGGTTATTTCTTCTTACCTCCAGCACTCATCTGAATCAGTCCATCTCCCGGTAAAGCTGAAGGCATCGATGCATTTGTTGTTGTCCCCGAACGACCAAGCGCAGCAAGTACCGTTGCAACCCGTTCATCAACAGCCTGAGCCACCGAACGTCCCGCTAAAATATCAGTATTTACATCCTGGCGGAGGGCCAGAAGCTGCTGCGCGGTCACCCCCTTATTCAACAGCTTATATACAATCTCCGTCGCTCGTCCCTGCGACACACCCTGCGACACCAGCTGAGCGAGAACAGCCAACGGGACTGCAACAGATTTGGTTGGCTGATGACGGCGTATACCGCGCAACACGTCCACATTGATGCCAGCATGAAGGGCATCCGCACCAGCGATAATGTCCTCAGGCTGTGCGGGAGACAGAGCTAGGCGCGCAGTTGTTAACCGCTCCTCCAACGCCTCGACCGCTGCAACAATTCGTGCGCGCGTCACACCGCGCAGTACACCTTCAGCAGCCTTGTTTGTTAGCGCAGAGACTGGCAGTCCACGGTCCCGTGCGCGATTCAAGATTGGTTCTAACTGGCTACGCGTGGCAGCATCAATCGAAGATGGAAGCGCGACTGGAACGACAACCCGCGGTTGCTGTTGCGCGTCAACCGAACCCGATGCAACAACAATCGTTAATACCGATGTAACGAGAAGCCCAAACACACGAACCGTGTTGAACGATTTTCTAAAATCAAAGCGAGGATGATACGTGGTCATTCTATATCCTTTACAACAATTGTCGAAACGATTACATCATAGTCGCGATCTCGAACGTTTACCGCTCTGGGATCTGGCACAATAACGCCATCAATCATATAAGCGTACGTATGATGCCCAGGACGGAGCAAAGCGGTGCCAATCCAGCTACCGTCTTGCATCTTGCGAAGCGGTGTAACAGCAGGATCCCATCCGTTAAAGTCCCCAACCAGTGAGACCTGTTTTGCTTCGCGTGCAGCAACGGAAAACTGGGTTGCAACTGGAATCGACTCTCGAACGGCATTCACATCTTGAGCACTCTGCGATGCAAGCTGGCCAGCGACGCTCAATAAACCATCGTTACCCTGCGTCCAGACATCCTGCGCAGCCGTTCCATCTACTGCATCCATACCAGCTTCAGGGCGATCGGCCGCAGCGATATTAGCCGCCGCAACATTATTAGTGGCTGGCACAACACGCTTCCAATTTCCCGTCACAAACCCAATACCAAACACCGCGGCCGCCGCGATTGCAGCAACTGTACCTTGCCGCCAATACGAACGACGTCGCGTCGCCAAGACGTTAGGAATTACATCAACGGTCTGTTCAGCGCGAACGGCCGAAAGAATACGATCGATTGCAAGATCATTCTCTTCTGGAAGCTGACGCAACGTACGAATTGCAACGTTAAGCACCGGATCTTCATGAAACCGGCCCGCCTTATTGGAATCGTGATCCAGTTGATCCTTGTTGGTGTAGTGTTTAGACATAATGCACATCTCCTAACGTTGCACGCAACCGATCGCAGGCACGCTTCACACGCATCTTGAGCGCCGATTGGCGAACACCGGTAATTTCCGACATCACTTCGTACGAATGCCCATCAACATGATGTAGCAAAAACGCTTCGCGTTGTTCGACTGGGAGCGTATCGAGTGCGACATCAAGCATATTCCGCCAAGCCGCATCGTCCCGCGTATCAGACCGATCATACACAGCACGCGCTTCTGGAGCCTGCAGGTCGACCAGTCGCAACGATAGTTTGTGGTTGCGACTTAACGCCGTTCGGCAACAGTTCGCCAAAATGCGAAATAGCCACGACTCAAATCGCTCACGCTCGCGATAATATGGCAGCGCCCGATAAATTCGAATAAAGGCGTCCTGCACCACGTCATCGGCTTCGGTTTCGCTCTTCAGCATATGATGAGCGAACCGGATAAACCGCGGATGATACCAACGCACCAAGGCCGTAAACGCCGCCTCGTCGCCCGAAACGGCGCGATCGACTATGTCCCGCGCGATCGGCTGGCGGCCGGACGGCTCTGGCGGGGAGGTCGAGTCAGATTTGTGTAAACGAAGGGCACTCACATAGTACCTAACTCGTTAAGTGGCGTCCCGGTCACCGGAGGGGTGCGTTGGATTTGTATTAAAATATGTACCCGTGGCTGAAATATGGCTATATCAACTAAATTGGCGTCAATCTCACTTGCAATCCATTGGAATTTCAACGATCATTCGAACAAAATATTAGATCTGTCATTGCATTGACGAAATACCCCGGGTAAATTGTCAATGCAATGACAGATTTAGCGGATGACACTCAACTAATTGCACTAAACCCTTGGTGGATTAATCCTGGTCTAATTGAGAATGACGCTCATCTCAAGAATTTTCGCAGTGGGCCATTTCTCTGGACCCCACCAGTTTTAGCTGATATCGAGCTTTCTCCCGGAGCAGTCCACACGCTTCGCGGACCTCGCCAGGTAGGTAAAACAACCACCGCCAAACGCCTCATCGAAACACTTATTCAGCGCGGAGAACGCCGGATAATATATTACTCTTTCGACCTGGAACGCGAGAATAACGCAATACCGGCAGTCATCCGTCGAGCGAAAGAACTGGCTGGGCAAGACGCCGGACCATGGTATCTCTTTTTAGATGAAGTGACTGTGATTCCTGACTGGCAACTCGGAATAAAGTTCGCCTGGGATCACGGACTCATTCGCGAAGACTTCGTCTTGTGCACTGGATCGTCCGCGCATCGCATGGGGATGGAACAGCTCCCTGGTAGACGAGGAACGGGAAAGAACTTTCTTCAGCTCACAGTTTCATTTCGCGACTTTTGCACTGCCGTGCGAAAAATCGAACTTCCACCGACCCAATTGTCGCTCGCAGAGTGGCTCACCCCACGCGGACACGCACTCGCGAAACGGTTATATCTCCAACTACCGGAACTTCGCGATGCCCTGGACATATACCTCAACATCGGAGGATTTCCAGCTGCATTACGAGACTATATGACAGCTGGCGAGGTTAGTATGTCGACCATAAACAGCACATGGGCGATGATTGCAAATGAAATTCGTCTCGCAAGACTTGATGCAACCAGCGCCCTCAAACTGATCGAACGTATTGGGATATCACTCGGCAGCCCATTATCGTGGCAAACTGCAGCAGATGCCATGGATGTTGCCAGCCATAATACTGCCCGTGCATATGTTCATACGCTCGCGGAATCGTTCACGCTGCTCATCGTATACCACTGGGCTATTGGAGGCGGATTCGAACCAAGGAAACAACGTAAGGTCTACTTTGTTGATCCGTTATTTGGGCAAGTTCCATCGGCAGCTCTCGGGATTCCGAATAGAACCACAACCGATGCGATACTAGAAGGAGCAATCGCCACTGGACTATTCCGGTCCGCGAGCGATCATATTACACAATCAGATCCCACAATTGGCTCGTTGGGATACTGGCGCTCATCTGATGGAAGAGAAATCGACTTCATTACACACACAGGAGACCTGACAGGAGAACGAACACTTCCAGTCGAGGTCAAAGGTGATTCACAAAGCGGAATTAATGCAGCAGCTTCCTCACTACGGCGGACCTTTCAGCGTGGCATTATCGCGACGCGTTCCCAGCTGAATATTCAGGACGATATACTAGTAATTCCCGCAGCGATACTACTCGCCGGTCTCACTGAGCGCACAGAACGACGGTTAAGCACGCTCTAGTGATGACTGGGACTGGACCCTACAGCGGGTGCAGAAAATTCAAAATCCGGTACGCCACTGCCGCCATTATGGCGGCTGCCGGAATCGTAACCACCCAAGCCCACACAATCCGGCTAGCGAGCCCCCAGCGGACCGCCGAGAGCCGATTCGCGGCACCAACGCCAACAATGGAGCCGGTAATGGTGTGTGTCGTGCTGACCGGAATACCAAAGTGGGTCGCAATCAAAATGGCCACCGCGCCCCCTGTTTCAGCAGCGAATCCGCCAACCGGGCGAAGTCGTGTGATCCGGGATCCCATGGTTGCAACAATCCGCCATCCACCGAACAGTGTACCGGCAGCAAGCATCGAGTATGCAAGCAACTCTACCCAAAGCGGAATTCCAGATTCTGCACTGACGTAAAAATGGCGCAGAAAGCCTGTCTCATTCGCAAACGCCACATTAGCGGAGACAAGCAAGGCAACGATAATCCCCATCGTCTTTTGCGCGTCGTTCCCACCGTGCGCCAACGAGAGGAGGGCCGAACTGGCGAGTTGGAGAACACGAAAGGTCCGATCCACCTTGTTCGGTCGAACCTTGTGAAAAATCCAGTAAATCGCCACGATTAATCCGAAGCCCGCAAGGAGGCCAACAAGCGGTGAGATCACGATAAACGACAACGTCTGGATCCACTTCTGACCCCACATGATCGCGCTCCAGCCAATATTCGACACCGCAGCACCAGCGTAACCGCCAATCAGCGCATGCGACGAACTGGATGGGATCCCATAAAACCACGTAATGAGATTCCAGATAATCGCGCCAATCAAACCAGCAAAGATCACGTTAGGCGTCACCGCAAGCGACTCAACCAGACCGGTCTGAATCGACTTGGCTACCGCCGTTTTGATAACAAACAACGCCGCAAAATTAAACGACGCTGCCCATATAACCGCTGCAATCGGGCTGAGCACCCGTGTACCAACAATTGTCGCGATCGAATTGGCTGAATCGTGAAAGCCGTTGATAAAGTCAAAGATAAACGCTACTAAGACGATCCCTAAAACGTAATAAACCACGCGTATCGTCCGTTATCCGTTCTTCAACGCGATCGACTGCAAGACGTTGGCAACGTCTTCGCATTGATCGAGCGCATCTTCAAGCGTGTCGTACAGCTCTTTCCATTTAATGATGTTGATTGGATCGGTGCTGTTTGCAAAGAGATTTCCCATGATTTCATGGTAGATCGCGTCGCCTTCTTCTTCCAGCTTCTTCAACTCCCGGGCTTTGGCATTGACCGTACGCCCGTTTTTCATATGCCGAACCGCGTCCTCGACCTCGACAGCTGCACGGACGATGACTTCCGTGAGCATCAATGCAGGTGCGTGAACTTCGGAGATCTTGAACATGTCCATTCGACGCGCCGCGCCGTCAATGAGATCCACCACATCGTCCAATTCGGAGGCGAGGGCGTGGATGTCTTCACGGTCGAGCGGAGTAATAAAGCTCCGATCGATGCGGTCGATAATCTCGTGGGTCAGTCCATCAGCTTCATGCTCTGCCGCCTTGATCTCAGCAACATGCTGCGCTCGGCGTTCTGGCTCTTGAAAGAGCGTATGAAGGATTTTAGCTGAGTACGTCAAGCGCTCAGCTAACTGAATAAACAATTCGTAAAACTGCTCGTCGCGGGGGATAAGCCGCACGTACAACTCCCGGTTAAAAACTAGGACTTAAGATATGAAGGGGCGACCCTCATACAAACTTCGGCTCGCCCCAACTGAATGCACGTGATTTATCGTGACACTATCCCGTGCTAGCCAAAATTAGCGGGTTATAAACCGAGGTGCTACCAAACGACGGTCCAGAAACAACCGAATGAGTAACAAACCTGTAACGAACCCCCCAACATGGGCCCAAACCGCCACTCCACCCGAAACATCAGGCCCAATTGGGTTCAATTGCGACATCCCTTCCACAACCTGAAGAACAAACCAATAGACCAAAACGATCCACGCTCGCACCCGTGCAATGAAGATGAAAAACAGCATTCGAACCCGCACGTTAGGGTGCAGCAGGAGGTACGCCCCCATAATCCCGGAGATCGCCCCCGATGCGCCAACCGTCGGAATAGGTGAGCTCGGCGACGAGAGCACATGGGCGGCAACCGCAGCCAAGCCACAGATGAGATAAAACATTAGATACCGGCCGTGCCCAACCGAGTCCTCGATGTTATCTCCAAAAACCCACAAGAAAAGCATGTTGCCAAGGAGATGCCCCCAACTTCCATGAAGGAAGATTGAGATGAGCGGCGTCGCCCAATTGATGGCATAGTTGTCGATCACGCAGGCCAGCTGCGGTCCCATCGGAACGGCAAGCCCCAGCGGTGCGGCGCCAGTCAGCTCCCCCGGAACGACGCCGTAATCGCACACCGACGCGGCCAAACGAAGCTCACTGGTCCCCGCCCCCTGCACAAAAAACCAGACGGCGATCGTCGCGGCGATGATCAGATAGTTCATCCACGGAACACGCCGAGTCCCGATTTCATCCCCTAGTGGTATCATGCCACAACCTGTCGAGAATATGTCATATTGGCAGAGAATTTAGGCATCATAGATGCTAACTAAGCACGCACTGGCTGGGGTGGCGACAGATGTAGCTTGCCGCGCTCCAACCACTCGCTTCATACATAATAGATAGAATTTCGCAACACATTTACCCGACAGAGCACAGTTTATGGCAGACAAAGTCATTGGCATCGATCTCGGAACGACCAACTCGGTCGTTGCCGTTATGGAAGGGGGCGACCCGGTCGTCATCCCAAACGCAGAAGGCGGTCGCACAACGCCGTCCGTTGTAGGCTTCACGAAAGACGGTGAGCGCCTCGTCGGCCAGATCGCTAAGCGACAAGCCGTGACCAACCCAACCAATACCGTTTTCTCCATTAAGCGGTTTATGGGTCGCAAGCTCAGCGAGATCTCTGATGAGGTAAGCCGAGTTCCGTATAAGGTGGCTTCGGGCCAAAATGATGTGGTGACCGTGGATGTGCAGGGCAAACAGTACACGCCACCTGAAGTCTCCGCAATGATTCTGCAAAAGATGAAGCAGACGGCCGAAGACTATCTTGGCACGAAAGTGACCAAGGCGGTTATCACGGTCCCTGCGTATTTCAACGACTCGCAGCGCCAAGCGACGAAAGATGCTGGCAAGATCGCCGGTCTTGAAGTGTTGCGCATCATTAACGAACCAACGGCAGCTGCGCTTGCTTACGGTCTCGATAAAAAGAAAGACGAAAAGGTCGCAGTGTTCGACCTTGGTGGCGGTACATACGACGTCTCCATTCTCGAACTTTACGACGTTGACGGCTCACGCCAGTTCGAAGTCAAGTCCACGCACGGCGACACACACCTGGGCGGTGACGACTTCGATCAACGCGTGATTGATTGGCTTGTAACTGAATTCAAGCGCGATCAGGCCATCGATCTGTCCAAGGATCCGATGGCATTGCAGCGTCTGAAAGAAGCTGCTGAAAAGGCCAAGATGGAGCTGTCGACGGTACAGTCGACCGACATCAATCTTCCGTTTATCACGGCAGATCAGAGCGGACCGAAGCACCTCAACTATTCGCTCACGCGAGCCAAGTTTGAGCAGTTGGTTGACGATCTCGTCAAGCGGGTAATTCCGCCAATGCAGGATGCGTTGCGCGACGCAGGCATGAGTGCAAGCGATATCGACGAAGTCTTGCTCGTTGGTGGTTCCACACGTATTCCAAAGATCCAGGAAGAGGTCAAGAAGTTCTTCGGCAAAGAGCCAAATAAGGGCGTGAACCCTGACGAAGTGGTTGCCATTGGCGCCGCCGTGCAAGGTGCCGTTTTAACTGGCGAACAAAAAGACGTGTTGTTGCTCGACGTTACACCGCTCTCGCTCGGTATTGAAACGCTGGGTGGAGTAACAACGGTTCTCATTCCACGTAATACAACGATCCCAACGAAAAAGTCTGAAGTCTTCAGCACGGCTGACGACAACCAGACAACAGTTGAGATCCACGTTCTACAGGGTGAGCGCGAACTTGCCGTTTATAACAAAACGATCGGCAAGTTCCAACTGACCGGTATTCCACCAGCATCGCGTGGAACACCACAAGTTGAAGTCACATTTGATATTGATGCGAACGGTATCTTGCACGTCTTGGCGAAGGACAAAGCCACGAGCAAGGAACAGAAGATTCGCATTGAAGCATCGAGCGGCTTGAGCGACACGGAAATCGATCGCATGGTCAAAGATGCAGAGCAAAATGCGACGGAAGACAAAAAACGTCGCGAAGAAATCGATGCGCGCAATCGCCTCGATGGCATGACGTACGAAGTAGAAAAGAATGCGAAGGAATGGGATGACAAGCTCAGCGAAGAGGTCAAGGCACGACTCGCCGCTGCGGTTGAAAAGGCTCGCACCGCGCTCCGTGGCGATGACATTGACGCTATTAACAGCGCCAATGAAGAGCTGAGCAAGGTGTACTCTGAAGCCGGTCAAGCGTTCTATCAGCAGCAAGCTGCGGCTGCCGAAGCCTCGCAGGCTGACGGTGCCCAGGCGGCGCCAGACGCAACGACGCCTCCCGCAGAGGACAATGTGGTTGAAGCCGACTTTGAAATCGTCGACGACACCAAGAAGTAAATAACTCGGAGAGAGGTTCGGAGCGCTCGAGAAACCCAGCTGTACAGGGTCGATAATGAGCGCTCCGAACCTCTTTTTGCGTTGTAACCGCCGCTCTCAAGCAGGATTTAACAAATTTGTCATGCCAAATGCGAAACCTCCGCCGTTTCTCCGGGGTCTAACTAAGGAACTTGTTAGTCAGTAAGGGGAGTAGGACCGATTTCTTGCTCATTTCCCTACATTATCGTTTTTTTTGTAACAATCAGTTTGTTCGAACTTCAATCCCTACCGTAGCTATGTCTTCATTTCCTACCCGTGCTCGTTGGATGATTGGGATCGCAATCGCGTTTTTTGGTGGCCTTATGGTCGCGTCAGCCATGGATTGGACGCGTCTTGGATTCGCACAAGACAAACCCCTGGCAGCCGACGTCCAGCCACTTGCTGATGCGAGCAACGCCTTCGTTGCCATCGCCGACCATGTGACCCCGGCAGTTGTATCCATTCGTGTCGATAGTAAAACACGCGCACCGAAGCGCGGCCGTTCGCCATTTGGCGACCTCTTACCGCCCGGCTTTGAAGATCCGATGCAGGGCTTTCCGCAAACGCCTCAAATACAAGAGTCCAGCGGTTCGGGCTTTATCGTCTCCAAAGACGGATATATTCTCACGAATAACCACGTAGTCACTGGGCCAGATAGACAAACACCAGCTGACAAAATTACAGTTCGCCTGCTCGATCAGCGCGAATTTACCGCTCGGGTAGTTGGCAACGATCCAACAACCGACGTCGCCGTTATCAAAATCGAAGGGAAAGACTTTCCAACGGTCCCACTGGGCGACGACAGCAAAGCGCGAGTTGGCGAATGGGTCCTTGCCATCGGGAACCCGCTTGGTCTCGACTTTACCGTTACGGCCGGTATCATCAGCGCAAAGGGTCGTAGCCTTCCCGGTCTGCTAGGCACGCAGTACTCCATTACCGACCTCATCCAAACAGACGCCGCCATTAACCCTGGCAACTCCGGCGGCCCGCTTGTGAATGCCCGAGGAGAGGTCGTTGGTTTGAACACCGCGATCGCGAGCCAGACGGGGTATTACTCGGGTTATGGCTTCGCCATTCCGGTGACGCTCGCAAAGCGTGTCATGGATCAGATCATCAAGGACGGCCATGTGCGGTTTGGCGTGTTGGGCGTTGCAATCGACGAAGTTGACGCTGATGCGGCCGCTGTTGCTGGCCTGAAAGAAATTCGCGGAGTTCTGGTTCAGGCTTTCCAACCTGACACTGATGTGAATCCTGCCAAGAAGGCCGGGCTTCAGGTAGGCGACGTGATTGTCAAAGCTGATGGCGAGCAGATCGCTCGAGTGAGCATGCTGCAGCGGATCGTTCGTACCCATTCCCCAGGCGAGACTGTCAAGATCGAGGTGATGCGCTATGGGACCCCGAAGACGTTTGATGTAAAACTTGGCGAGCCACCGGCCGGTAACCAGATTGCCTCAGCGGCAGGCGGGGCTACTCCGCCAGCGAGTCCGGCATCGCTCAAGCTTGGCGTCACCTTTGGGCCAATTCCGGTAGCAAATCGCCCTGCTGGTGTTCCAGCGAACGGTGCCTTCGTGCAAAATATTGAAGCCTTGGGGCCGGCGTATGGGAAACTGGCTCCCAGCGACATTATCACCGAAGTGCTGCACCCCAAAGCAGTGCAAGTGAAGGGAGTCGCCGATCTTCAAAACGTGTTGAACGGCTTGAAGGCGGGTGACTACATCAGCCTCAAGTTTTTCCGTATGACACAAGGCGGTGGAACGAGCGGTGTGGCGAACATCCGAATTGGCGGATAATCGTCGAATTCGTCCTCTGCTATTTGAAGCACAAACGGTCGAAACGTCGAAAAAGCGCGTCCGAATCTCTCGGGCGCGCTTTTTTGTGCCCTGATTTGGCCCTACCATGAACGGCCTAGTTCGCCTACGTTTCTACCTCTGTAGTGGAGCGGTTGTTACGGCCCTCCCTATGAGATAAGTGGAAGGAACGCGAGGATGGCGAAATTGGTAGACGCACCAGCCTTAGGAGCTGGCGGATAACTCCGTGGGGGTTCGAGTCCCCCTCCTCGCACCTCCATTTATATTTGAGGGATGGAGATCCAGATCACCCCAAAAAGTTCGAACGGCGTTGAGCGCGCCGTTGCCGTGACCGTGCCCGCCGCCGAGATTGCGGCCGCCGAAGAGAAGACCACTCGCCGGTACGCTTCAAGCGTACGCCTCCCAGGGTTCCGTGTTGGTAAAGCACCAACAGCCGTTGTGAAAAAACGGTTTGCGGACGCCATTCGCAACGAAGCCATTGAAAGCATCGTGCGCGAAGCGTATAAAGAGATCGTCGAAAAAGACGAAGTGCAAATTGCGTCACAGCCGCATGTGCATGATCTCAAGTTTGAAGAAGGCCAGCCACTCACCTTCGAATTTCACTACGAAGTTCGCCCAACGATCGACCTTGTTCGCACCGAAGGCTTCCGCATTGAGAAGACCAAGGTTGCGCTGACTGAAGAGCAGTTTGAAGAGCAGCTACAACAGCTGCGCGAAGAAAAAGCAGCATGGGCGCCAGTTGAAGACAAGCCAATTGAGGGTGACATGATTCGTGCGTCGCTCGCCGTGGCTGACGACGACGGCGTGATTGGCGAACAGCGTGAAGTGCCGTTCGTACTTGGCGATAAAAAAGCAATCCCAGGTATCGAAGAGCTCATCATGGAAGCCAAGCCAGGCGAAACAATCGAACGCCCTGTTCGTTGGCCGGATGATTTCCCGGATGAATCACAGCGCGGTATCAGCAAAGTCGTTCGCATGACGTTAAACGATGTGAAGCGTAAGTCGCTTCCAGCGCTCGACGATGCCTTTGCGCGCGAAATGGGCGATTTCGATTCCGTTGATGCCCTGAAAGCCGCCGTTCGCGACGATATGGCCAAATATCTCGAACGTGAATCGGATGCAGAAGTTCGTCAAAAACTTATTGACGCCGTCCTTGAAGCCAACCCGTTTGATGTTCCGCAAAGCTGGGTCAAGCAGCTGATCAAGAACTATGCAGAATCCTACAGCGTTGGTGAAGATCAGTCGGAACAATTTGAGGCTGAATTCCGTACTATTGCAGAGAAGCAGATCAAACGTGATTTGATTGTTGAGACCTTGTCTGAGCGCGAGAAGTTGGCCGCAACGGAAAAGGACATCGACGACCGTATCACCGAGCAGGCAGAAGCCCGTAAAGTCTCTCCCGGCGAACTCTATTCAGCGTTTGAAAAATCTGGCCGTCTGAAAGAGTTGGAACGAAGCTTGACCGAAGAGAAGACCTTTGCGTGGTTAATTGCACGTAACGAAATCGTTTAACGCACTCGGTTTAACCAGAGGACACGATGAGTATTTACGCCCCTTACGTAATTGAGCGCTCTTCACGCGGAGAACGCTCATACGACGTCTTTTCACGGTTGCTCATGGACCGTGTCATCTTTTTGGGCGCTCCCGTCACTGACGATGTAGCCAACATCATCATCGCTCAGCTCTTGTTTCTGGACGCGGATAACCCGGATCGAGACATCTACATGTACATCAACTCTCCCGGCGGGTCTGTATCAGCCGGATTGGCGATCTACGATACGATGCAGTTCCTCAAGAGCCCAGTAAACACGCTCTGCATGGGTGGCGCAGCCAGTATGGGCGCCTTCCTTTTGGCTGCTGGTCGGCCTGGCAAGCGTTCTGCGCTCCCGCATTCTCGCATCATGATTCACCAGCCGTCCCAGCATGGCGGCGGCGGAACCGCGTCTGATATTGAGATTCAGGCGAGGGAAATTTTGTACCTCCGTGAGAAGCTCAACGGTTTAATGGCCAAGCACACCGGCCGGCCGCTCGAGCAGATCGAACGCGATACCGACCGCGATCGTTTCATGTCCGCCGAAGAAGCCAAGGAATACGGCCTCATCGACAACGTGATTTCGAGCCGAGGAGAGGTGATCGAACCGTCGAGCCAGCCGCAGGTAACGCTGTAAAAGTGTTATAAAGCGGTGGTAGGATGTGGTAAGACTGTTCGGAAGTTGATGTAAACGCTTTACGCAAAGGGCGGGAATCTCCATTCCCGCCCTTTCTTGCATCCCAAAATCCCCGAATTCTCCTCTGAAAGCCCTGAAAACTCCCCGTCGGCTTGTGAATTTATTCACAAGCCACTTTCTTTGACACTCTATAGTTGACCCCACCCTCGACGGGTATTTGCTTTACTGAATGTCCCAAGACAAACATCTTCGCTGCTCTTTTTGCGGCAAGTCCAAGGATTCGGTTCGGAAGTTCATCTCCGGGCCGTCAGTCTATATCTGCAACGAGTGCATCGCGCTGTGCAACGAAATTCTCCAGGAAGACGAAGAGAGAGAGGTTTCGGATGCCATAACGCAGGTTCCTTCGCCGCAAGAGATCAAGGATACCCTTGATCTGTATGTGATCGGCCAGGACCAGGCGAAGAAAGCGCTGGCCGTGTCGGTATATAACCATTACAAGCGGATCAACGCGGCCGGAATCAAGGACGACGACGTCGAGTTGGACAAGTCGAACATTCTGATGATCGGGTCGACGGGAACCGGTAAAACCCTGCTTGCTCGTACGCTCGCTCGTATTCTGGACGTACCGTTTACGATTGCCGACGCCACAACGCTCACGGAAGCTGGATATGTGGGCGAAGATGTGGAGAATATTCTCGTTCGCCTGCTGCAGGCGGGCGACTTTAATGTGACCGACTGCGAACGCGGCATCGTCTACATCGACGAAATCGACAAGATTGCGCGGAAGTCGGAGAATCCGAGTATCACGCGTGATGTGTCGGGCGAAGGGGTTCAGCAGGCGCTGTTGAAGATTATCGAAGGCACGATTGCGTCTGTTCCGCCGCAGGGTGGGAGAAAGCACCCGCAGCAGGAATACATTCAGATCAACACCAAGGATATTCTGTTTATCTGCGGTGGTGCGTTTGACGGGCTCGAGAAGATCATCGAATCGCGCACGGGAAAGCGGCAGATTGGCTTTAACAATCTGGACGAAAAAAATGACGGCAAAAAGGACGGGAAAAAAGTCGTCGCAAAGGCCGGCCTGGGTGACGTCGAGCCAGACGACTTGCTCCGCTTTGGGTTAATCCCGGAACTGGTGGGTCGTTTGCCTGTGACCGTTGCGCTGAACGCACTCGATGAGGAAACGTTGGTACGAATCCTCAAGGAGCCGAAAAACGCGCTTACGAAGCAGTATACGCGACTGTTCGCGCTTGAAGATGTAAAGATTAGCTTTGAGGAGACGGCATTGGCTGCGATTGCGCAAAAAGCGCTGAAGCGTGGCACCGGTGCGCGTGGGTTGCGCGCCATTCTCGAAGAAGTGTTAATGGAAGTCATGTTCGACATCCCTGCACGCGATGACGTAATCGAAGTGAAGGTGACCGAATCGTGCATCACCAACGGAACGCCCCCGTTGCTGGAGTTGAGTCCATTGCGGCGCAAAAAAGAAGCATAGTTTCTCTTGGCTAAAACACGAACAAAACAGACGGATAAGTTGCGAGCGCAAAAAACTCGTTCTACGAAAGCGAAGGTCGCGGTGAAACCGACCCGAAAGCCTGCAGTGAAAGCTGCTGCAAATCCGACCAAAACTCCTGCGAAACTCGGTGTAAAGTCGTCTTCAAAGTTGGGCGTGAAGCCAGCTTCGAAAGCAGCCTCGAAAGCAGCCTCGAAAGCAGCCTCGAAAGCAGCCTCGAAAGCAGCATCAAAGGTGGCTTCAAAGCTGGTTGCGAAGCGTTCCGCCAAGACGGCAACGTCTTTGGCGAAAACTTCAAAGGCTTCCGCTTCCAAAGCGCAAACTGCGGCGAAACGGCCGGTGAAGGCGCAACCTGCCCCCAAGCTGGGTGCGGTTAAACCGCCAGTCGTGCAAACGCTGGCGGTCGCCAAGCGTGGAAAGCAAGTTGTTGGCGCGCGGGCAGCGAAAAAGGCACAGTTGGCGGCAGATAGCACGGAAACGTCGGTTATCCTCAACGCTGACCTGGTTGTAACGGGGCCTGACGTCATACAGCTGGCTGACATCGAAGTCGAAGTGCCAGTGATCGACGTAAGCGACGAAGAAGGCGTAGTGGAATCGCCAGACCAGGTTGGCAGCAACAGGCTGTCTGTGTTGCCGTTGCGCGACGTGGTCTTTTTCCCACACGTTGTAATGCCCCTGCTCGTTGGTCGTCAGTCGTCGCTACAAGCGGTTGACGAAGCGATCAAGCGCGACGACAAGATGATTCTGCTGATTGCGCAGAAAAATGGCGACGTGCAGGAGCCAAAGGCGGGCGATTTATATCGCAACGCCGTTATTGGCCGTATCGTGCAGATTGCTCGCCTCCCCAACGGCGCCACCAAGGTGTTGATCGAAGGGGTAAGCAGAGTGCTGGTGGATCGGTTTGTCATAAAGAATGGGACGCTGTTTGCGGAAGTAAGCGACGATCCACTTATTGCCGATCCAAACGCCGATCTGCAGCTTGCTCGCGTTGGTGTTGAGCGCGCGTTAACGCTCTTTGAAGAATACGTTGGTTTACAGCGTCGAATCCCGCCTGAAGTCGTTGTAATGGTTCAGGCGACCAATCTCCCGGATCGTCAGGTTTATGGCATTGCAGCGCACGTTGCGACCAAACAGGACGTACGACAGGGGTTGCTTGCGTCACGCACACTCGACGACGCCATTAATCAGCTGATTGAGCTGTTGGGCGGTGAAATCGAAGTCTTGCGTTTAGAGCGCAAGATTGACGATGAAACGCGCGGTGCGATGTTCCAGAATCAGCGCGAATTTTATCTGCAAGAGCAGTTAAAGGCGATCCACCGCGAGTTGGGCCAGGAAGACGGCGACGACTTTACGGAGCTCGAAGCGCAGGTGCGCAAGAAAATGCTGCCGGAAGCCGTACGAACCCGCGTTCAGCGCGAAGTTCGTAAGCTGCGCCGGATGTCCCCAATGTCGCCTGAATACACGGTTTCACGAAACTTTGTAGACTGGATCTCTTCCCTTCCATGGGATGAGCGTACGGACGAAACGTTGGACATCGCGCACGCGCGTCGAGTGCTCGACGCCGACCATTACGGGTTGGAAGACGTAAAGGACCGTGTATTGGACTTTATCGCCGTACTGTCGCTGGTTGGCCGTATCGACGGGCCAATTCTCTGTTTAGTCGGCCCGCCCGGCGTTGGTAAAACCTCGTTAGGTCGGTCCATTGCACGTGCGCTTGGCCGAAAGTTTGTACGTATGTCGTTGGGTGGCGTACGCGATGAAGCAGAAATCCGCGGCCATCGCCGTACGTACATCGGGTCGATGCCGGGGCGTATTATCCAGTCCATGCGTCGCGCCGAAGTCGTCAACCCCGTGATCTTGCTGGATGAAGTCGACAAACTCGGCCAGGACTATCGTGGCGATCCAGCGGCGGCGTTACTCGAGGTGCTCGATCCAGAGCAGAACTTCTCGTTTAACGATCACTACCTCGAAGTGGACTACGATCTTTCGCAGGTGTTGTTTATCACCACGGCGAACTCGTTGACCAGTATCCCCGAGCCCCTGCGCGATCGAATGGAAATCATTCGTATCCCTGGCTACCTCGATCAGGAAAAGCTGGCGATTGCTCGCCAGTATCTGGTTCCGCGCCAACTTCAGGCAAACGGGATCGAAATCGATGAAGTAGAATTTGCACCCGACGTATTACCGGCCATCATGCGCGGGTACACACGTGAAGCAGGCGTACGCGACCTCGAGCGGAAGATCGCCAAGGTATCGCGCAAGCTCGCACGTCGGCAGGCGGAGAGCGAAACATTGCTTCCGAAGCAGATTATTACCGTAGATGATTTGAAGTCGTTACTTGGCACACCACAGTTTGACGGCAGCGAACATCTGTCTGACGATAAAGTTGGTGTGGCAAACGGGCTGGCGTACACGCAGACCGGTGGCGAAACACTCGATATCGAGGTATCGGTCGTACGTGGTCGAGGCAAGCTGTCGTTGACCGGTACGCTGGGTGCCGTGATGAAAGAGTCGGCCGCGGCGGCGATCAGCTATATCCGTACACGAGCTGATGTGCTCAAGATTCCAAAAGACTTCTACAAGACACGCGACATCCATATTCATATCCCCGACGGCGCAACGCCGAAAGACGGGCCAAGTGCCGGTATCGCGATTGCGACAGCCGTTGTGAGTGCATTAACGGGAATTCCGGTTCGCGGCGACGTTGCAATGACGGGTGAAATTACCCTTCGCGGACGAGTCTTGCCGATTGGTGGGTTAAAGGAAAAATCTGTTGCAGCGCATCGCAACAAGATTACCGACGTACTCATCCCGTACGCCAACGCGCGGGATTTGGACGACATTCCAGAAGAGGTGAAAAAGGCGATTGCGTTCCATCCAGTCAAAACGATGGATGAAGTGCTGGCATTTGCATTGCGCCATCCTATTACGGTGCAAGAGCTCGCCCAAACTGTACCGTCGGAAGAACAGCCGTACGCCACGCTGACAGCGCAATGACCGTTGGATCGAAGGATCCGATGGTCATCCGTACCCTCGAATTTATTGGCGGTATGGCATCGGCGACGGGGTGGCGGCCAGATCCGTTATTCCCGGAAGTCGCCTTTGCCGGCCGCTCGAATGTGGGAAAGTCGTCGTTATTGAACAAGTTGATGCAGCGAAAGGCGTTTGTACGTGTGAGCCGCACGCCCGGGCGCACACGTGAAATCAACTTTTTTAAGGTCAACACAGAGTTCATCTTGGCGGATTTACCCGGATATGGGTACGCCAAGATCTCCAAAGCAAAAAAGGCGGAGTGGCGGCCGCTCATTGAAGGATATCTCCGGAAATCGCCAACTTTGCGTGGTGTGGTGCAGCTGTTGGACGTTCGTCACAACCCCACGGCCGACGACCTTCAAATGCTCGACTTTTTGTCGGATGTTGGCGTTCCTGCCCTCATCGTCGTCACAAAAATCGATAAGCTCTCAAATCGCGCAGGCTTAGCGCGTATCAAAGAGCTGGCAGAAACATTGCACTTAGATGAAACGCAGATAATTCCGTTCAGCGCCGAAACAGGCCAGGGGCGGAGTGAACTTGCGGAGGCAATTATGGAGTTATTGAGTACGCCAGTTATAACACAGAGTGAAGTTGAATGAATCGAGCATCGCTCCGACTGTTAAGCGGAGTGGTGCTATCGGTTGGTTGTGCATCTGCACAATCGGCCGATGTGTCGAGTAGTACGGCCAGGAAGGCCGCTGGAGCAGGTGTAAATGGGGCAGGAAATGCAGCTGCGGTCACGGATTCGGCGAACGGTGGATTAATTCCGGCCGGCTATGGCTCGATGCGACAGGATGATATTGCGCTGCATGTCGATGGTCCGGGGCTGCGGATTCGAGTGCTGCCGTTGGAAGAGTCAATTATTCGTGTATTGACGCCTGATTCGTATAAGTCGACACGAGATTTGAAAGCGAGCAAACGAAAAGGCATTGATGCGATCGCGCGCCGATATGGTGCTCGAGGAACATCCGTGTGGTTAGTCTCGTTTTACGGCGTGGAGCAAGATACGCGATTTAGCCCGATGGATCTGATGTTGACGAGCGCTGGTCGAGATTTCAGACCATACGATGTGATTCCGCTGACAACAGGCTTTGGAGAACAACGGCTGCGTCAGCGCGAGACACAAAATGCGTTATATGTATTTGACGGCGACGTACCCATAAATCAGCCGCTGACCGTGACCTATCAGCAGGCAAAAGATGAAAGCTGGGAAAAAGTATTGCAGCAGATCGAGCGCGAACGAGCGTTGATTCTCGCGCGCTCGAGCAAGGTACAATAGCAGCATGCGAACGCGAGCTTCACGTTCGCATCCAACTTCGTAAACCTATATGCCAATTTATCCACTTCGTTCCCTTGGCGATCATCCGGCCGAACGGTTGATTGCGGGGTTTTTAGAGCAAATTGAAGGGCCATTACGTGACGAATCAGTTGACCGTAACGACATTTGCAGGCAGACGTTGTGCGAGCTGCTGTATCCAGAGTATACAAAGAGTTGGGAAACTGCCGTAAACGACAACGCGCTGCCGTATGCAACGCGCCTTGCGCTCGCGTCGCTAGATCCTCGGAATATTACACTTGAGCCCGAGTTTTACGCCGAATGTGACGTAGAGAAGTTTGCGAAGACAAAACCGTTGCTCTGGCTCTGGTATTCATTTGATCGCACGCCACTTGGCGGACAAAACGTCACGCTTGGCATTCGACTGAGACGAATGCTGGCGCAGTACATATTTAAACGATGTGGAGCAAACTTTAAGGCGTTTCAACACGTTGAGTTTTCGTTTGGATACAACATGGAAGTTGGCGACAACGTAGTCGTCCATCGTCATGTTCTCCTGGACGATCGTGGTGGGGTCAAACTCGGCAACCGTGTGTCGATCAGTGACTACGCGAACATCTACAGCCATACCCACAGCATTGTCGATCAACTCGACGTAACCGATGCACTAACCCAGTTGGACGACGACGTGCGAATCACATATCACGCAACCGTGCTGGCTGGTGTACATGTTGGCGAAAACGGAATGGTCGGTGCAAGCGCCGTGGCGACAAAAGATGTACGACCGTATCATGTTCATGTGGGAATTCCAGCCAAGAGTGTTCGTGTTAAACCGAACGCCCCACCAGAAGTGATGAAGCTTACGACGGTCACGACCAGGTAAATACCTTGAATTCAGAGTTACCAGCAGACGAAGGCAGTGTGGCAATGAAAGATCGTTTTTATTCTGGACAAACATTTGAGGAGTTTATCGAGAGTGCCGTCGAGCTCAAAGATCTCTGGTTAAGCACGCGAAAACGGGTTGAAGTGCCAGCCAAGTACGTTGCCGACATTGAAGCAATACCAGGACAATGGCATATCCTGGCCCTGTCAGCGGATTGGTGCCTGGACGCAGTCACAACGGTTCCTCCGATTGCGCAGCTGTGCGATCTCGCCATTAACGCGGATTTCCGACTCTTTGAACGGGACCAGAACCTCGATCTCATGGACGCACATTTAACCAATGGCGGCCGATCGATCCCCGTGCTCATTTTATACGACAACAGCTGGGTTGAGCGTGCATGGTGGGGACCACGACCGAAAGAGCTCCAGGCATGGGTGGTAGACTGGACAGAGAAGAATGGGAAGGAAGGTTCAAAAGAGGAGAAGTATCGGTATATCCGCGGTTGGTACGCGCGGGATAAGGGGCAGGCAGTGTTGGCGGAGGTGATTGAGATGGTAACGAAGGCGGGAGAGGGTTGAACTGGGGGGTGGTTCCGCTGTGAAGTTAAGGCCTCCAGAATATCACAAATCTGTCATAATATGAGCAGGCCGTGAGGCAAGGTTGACGAAGTATGGCAATTCATACATACTTACTATGTAAACCTTTCAGGATTTTGTATGGCTCATGCTATCACCATACAGCTGCCACACCGTAAGAGAGGCGAGGATCGTCTCGCATTAGAAGAGGCAATACTTACACGTCTGGCCAGGATATTGGGGCAAGCCATTGCTCAAGCCCCTACAGCGACGCTGGCAGCCGCCGCGTCTGCCCCGACAGATCTTTCTGCTGCCTCGGCTTTTCTTGCGGAAATGGCGCCAGCAATCGCAACGGAACAAGATGATCCACTTGCAGGCGCACTTTTGCGCGGAGTGCAGCTAAAAGAGGAGCTACTTCAAGCCGCAGGTGGTACCTCGAGCGCTCAAGAGGTTGCTCAGCTCCTCGGTGTAACCCGTCAAGCAATAGACAAACGGCGACGCACAGGAGCGCTGTTAGCGGTTGATTCTGCGTCTGGCGATTGGCGCTATCCCCTGGCACAATTTCAGGCTGATGGGCGACCGCTAGCGGGATTGGAGCGCGTTCTACGAGCTTTCACCGTTAGCAGTCCCTGGATGCAACTTGATGTTCTCACCGCGATCGATCCAGAGTTAGGGAAACGTAGTGCATTCGAAGCTTTGCGTGCAGGAGAAATCGAGGAGGTTGTTCGACTAGTTAGTGCGTTTGGTGAACATGGAGGTTAATAGCAAGGCGCAAAATGATGCATTGCCGCCAGTGCGCCAGTCTTTGGGGTGCCGTCCTATCTGAAACAGCTACTGGGGTGTCGCAGTAGTACGAGGCCCACCGAGCGCTTATGACCGCTACGCACGTGGATATTCTCGGTGTCGGGCTCCCATCAGATGTTGCTATCCGGGCGTTGCTGAATCCATTGCGATTTCGCTTAGAAGACAAGCAGGTTCAGTTCGCTGTCCATGATCCGAGCCAGGCGTCACGGGGACGACGGAAGACGTTTTTGGGTGAGTCGCTAGTTGAGTGTGCCCGGTGTGTAGGAGATCCATGGTAAAACCAACGCATGAACTGCGACGAGTGTTCCGATTCTCACGTTTTCTTACTTTAGCGACGCCCTCTGAGGCAATTGATTCCCGACACGCTGATTGCCCTTCAGGTTACGGACGTGACTCCGGGATCTCCCCTCCATAACTGTTGCGTCGGAATGAGCCAAGATATCGCAGCCGTCACCCCTGTCTGCCCGGGGCGGAGTTCCTTAAGCTACTCGAACCTCCAGTGTGCCCACGAAGGGGCGGGCACAAACAGATGGATAATCCCAAAAATCTCCTGCTCGATTCCGCATCTTGCAGCATATAGCCAGCGATCATAGGTTTAATGTATAATCCTTTCCGGATAAATGCGGGTCATAGCTAGCCAAAATCTACGAGCTTCTGAGGTGAAATGATACGTTCCATGGCTGTAGTGGGTTTCCTTTTGAGTTTGGTTGCGTGTGACGGTGACTCGACTGATCCTTACCTTCCTCTTTTGAGTCTCGAAGCAACGAAACAAGAGTTTAAGGTTAGTGATACTATTTCTGGCGTACTGACGAATGTAACCTCACGCCCAGTCCAGTATAGCACGTGTGTCTATGTCGAGAAACGGTATGAAATCGCCTGGAGTGTCCCTGCTGAGATTGAAGATGGCGGGTGCGATGCCTCCTCATTTCTGCTTCCGCCTAGAGCAAGTACCACAATCGTTTATGTTCCTTCACGTCCACTCGCTGCGGGGCAGTACAGACTTCGATTAGCCTCGTCGCGGTTGGACATACCCGACGCGCCTGTGTCGCGACGAAAGGTGTTTTCGGATCCGTTTTCGATCGTTCCATAACATTGCTTCTGCACCCATAACCCTACAGGTAATGAATATCTCAACTTCGATCTTCGCCGGATTGCCGTTAGCGATTCTTCTATGTAGCTGTAATGAACCGGTTGCGAACAAAGATTCGAGACCTTCACACTCAAGGAATATTCTTCTTGAATTAGCGGCGCGTGCGGACAGAGGGCCAGAGAATATTTTCTTCCGTCTTGAATCCGAAATCCCCGGTTTCGGAGGATTCTTTATCCAGCAGCCGAATAATGTGCTTGTTTTCTATATTCGAGACATGACGCATGCTGATGCCGCACGCACGGCCCTGATTGCGCGAAAGGAAGGAGAGCTGAAAGGTTTATTCGAAATTCTCGGTCCGCAGCCTCAATTGGAGGCTCGCCAAGGGAATTGGGCTTTTTCGGAACTCATAGAGTGGCAAATTAAACTTGCGGAAACTGTTGGACCAATTGCGGCAGCCCTGGATGCAGATGAAGCACGAAATCGGGTCTCGATTGAAGTTCTCTCGAGCACTGACGAAGCGGAGATTCGGCGCATTGCAGAATCGCTTAACATTCCGGATAGTGCGCTTCGAATTTCGATCATTCCCGAGCTACCGCGCACAGCGGCTGATTTGCGTGGCCGAAGTAGTCCAACAACAGGGGGTATTCAAATTCAGGCGGCTCCTGGAACAAGCTGTAGCCTAGGGTACAACACGGCGGGACTAGGAGGCATCTTTGTCAACTACCCTGATACAGCGCGATTTCTCGTGACCGCTGGGCACTGCTATAATGACAGCTACGGAACAACCGGTGTGGTAGGAGGATTAGTGGGTCAGCCTAAACTAGGCAGTACCGCTTCTCCTGGAGACACGATTGCAACGATTGTGTACAATCCTTCCTGGAATGTTACCGGAGGTGTGTGTACAGGCTTCGCACTCTGTACTACTGCGGATGTTCTGCTTGCCCGCTACGATCGTGCAAGGACTGCAGATCGCACAATAGCCGGTGCGCGCATGATAAACTCTTCTCCCTGGTATTTTACGAATACTTACCCGACGGGTTGGGGATTTTGGACGTCGTACGTGGGGACTGATATACTCAAAGTCAGCCAACAGACCGGGACGAGACGCGGAAGGGTACTAGCGACTTGCGTCGCACGAACACTTTATCATGGTCCATTCATTGGAAATGTTCGGCATACATGTGTTCATGATGCAACGAACTACACCGATTTGGGAGACAGCGGGGGAGCCGTATTTTATAACGGGGATGGGACTTCAGACCAAGTGACTGCCGCATCAATTAGTTCAGCTTACGGAATTGTAACGGGAATGGACTACCGAAATAATTTAATCTTTACGGGCGGAACAATCGCAGACTGGGATATCTCCTGGTACGTTACGCCGTAACAAAACAAAAGTTCAGCATAGCGTTACGCCCCTGTTCTGGAACTCGATTAACAGGGGCGTTTTCATGTGTACACAGTTGGACCGCTCGTGCTCAACAGCCCCAGGGGTTGTTTTGCCACCTACTTCAACATGCGTCTCAAACAGCGCGAGACCGATGTAGTGGGCCGGAGCTTACGATCGGCACATCACATTAATGAAGTTCACGAGTGGCTGGCGCTTGAAGGAAACGTCTCCACCAATGAGTGCTTGACACTCCAGCTGATCCCACCGTGATCACGGCGCGTCAGGTACTTCCCCAACTTCCTAGCCGATCCCCGCCACGAACGACATTAATACGTCCCTTTTTGTACCACTGAAGTGCACTGTCCAAGTTAGATACCACGTCCACACTTAGGGTGCACTTCAGCAATATATTTTGTTAGCAAATTGACCGACCTTACGGCTGGAAGGTTCGGGACTACCCAATCCGTCGGGTTCACTAACACAGACCAAAATGATCGATCTCTCACGCACGGTTGAAGACTGGCCAACATTTCAACAGTGCACTGATTCGTGCGTGCTTGCGAGCTTTGGACTCGCGTTGTCTAGGTTTGACAACACATTTAGTCCTGAACGGCTCTTCATGTCTTTCGTGAACTACAACAAATTAACCGCTTGTTGCCCGCGAGCATACGAGGGGCTAGCGACGGGATTGTCCGCCCGTGATCAAAAGTATTACGGAATCTCTGGCTATGAAATCTTAGATGCCCATTTTGAATCTGGAATCGGCGATTTTGAGATAGCGAGGCGTGTCTATCATAAATCATCGACAGACGCCGGAGACTTCAATAGTCTCATCCATATACTCAAGACAACTCCTTCGGCCGCAATACTGTCTCTTCACTTAGATTCCAATCAGGTTCACAGTGTCGCGTTGTCCTCTAGCTCTGACGGCACTGTTTATCTGAACGATCCTGGCACAAGTATGAAATCTTCGTTGCCCGACCCGGTTTCAGAAAGCCTCTGGACGACGCAACGTTCGGATCCAGCAACGCGGGCTATTGGCGAGGGACGAATAGTGATCCCGAATTAATGTCTCAACTTGATCTCAATCGAATAAATTGAGCATAAACAATTTGTCATCGATAAGATATTACGAGTCAGCTACTTCCTTATCTGGCGTTGGGGTGCTCGGCTTCGTCAGAGATGATCCACAGCTGCTTCCCCTCCTCATGATGTCTTCATGATATCTTCATGGTGACGCCACTTGGCGCTAGCGTCCTGCTGGTGGGACTGACTGAAATTCGACGCAATCGCTTTGATGCACCCAATGCAGAGTATCGCATATGCTATTGCGGTGAATCCCCTGATGCGGCATTCGCGGAAACATTCCTCCGTCGTCCTCCCGTACGCGTGATTGCACTTGCTCAGATAGCACAACGGACCCTTAGTTATTTGTGCGTACTTCGACCTTTGCGACTCGTTGCTTTACACGGCCCAGGGCTCGCGCGAGCCGGCGTAGCAGGTGACATTACCTCAGGGTTAGACTACGAACGCTCCAATGCGACTGCGCTTGAATTATGGAACCATCCAGAGCGTCCTGACGGCATTCGATATCTATGCAGGCATGACAGCGCAGAGTATGCAATTGCTTTATTTGATCGCAACGCGAATAGCGAACCGGCACTGGAAACAATCACTTCGCTTCCAGTTGAGACCGACATCCAACAGTTGGCACAATGGGCTGAAAAATACGGATTTGCGGTAGTTTAACGTTCATACCAAAATAATTAGGATGATAGTTAGATAGCGAAGAGCCCTCGCAGTATTTCGCTACAAGCGGTCAATATTTGATACAACGAAGCATCTAACTACACCCGTATCTTGCTTTGACGGAGGAATTTTTATGTCAAAGCAACGGCTTGTCAGCGATCACTGGCTCATCCCAATTCTTAAAGGACTCGTTCCCACAAAACAGTTCGACGCGTTTATACACACCCATCCAGAAAATGTGTGGCAATCCGCCGTGCAAGCCGGCTTGGTTTCAGACGAGCAAATTCTCCACGCCGTCGCACAACGTGCACATATGAGTATCGCGGAGCGGGACCTAGCAACAACGCAACAAGCCCATCAATCAATACCAGAGCATGTCGCTCGACGGTATTCGATCGTTCCGCTATCGGTTTCGGACTCCACCTTACGCATCGCGACTGGGAATCCGTATGATTTTGACTGCGAACAGGCACTCGGGTTTTTCGCAGGCCGGCGCGTTGAGATGGCACTTGCATCGCCATCACGAATTGCGGAACGTATCGACGAGCTGTACCAAACAAACAGTTCATCAAAAAATGGATTGACGTTCTCGGAGTTAATCAATTCACTTGCCGATGACTTAAAGGCCACCTTCGGCTCCGCAAACTCCGACGAACACTTAGCACGCGCCGCCACAAGTGAGTCTCTCAATCGGCCGATCATTCAACTTGTCGATCATATCGTCTCTGATGGTATCGGCAAACGTGCAAGTGATATTCACCTGGAGTCCGAAGAATCCGGCATAGCAATACGATACCGGATCGATGGCGTACTTCAACATACAGCAACGCTACCCAAGCTCGTTGGACTTCCCCTCGTCTCGCGCATAAAGATCATGGCGCAAATGGACATCGCAGACCGATTGCGACCGCAAGGTGGACGAGTTCGTGTTACGCTCAACAATACTCCGGTCGATCTACGCGTATCAACGCTCCCTGCCGCACACGGAGAAAAGGTCGTCATTCGTATCCTGAACTCTGGAACAACTCTACACTCTGTCGACACGCTAGACCTTCCCAACGCAACAATGGCTCGCCTGAAAAGGCTACTCGACACACGCGAAGGATTGATTCTCATTACCGGCCCCACAGGATCCGGAAAAACCACCACGCTCTACGCAGCGCTGCAGCAGCTACTCAAACGCGGGCTCAACATTATCACAGTTGAAGATCCGGTCGAATACCGTGTTCCTGGCATCGTCCAAGTTCAGGTCAACGAAAAAGCGGGTCTTACGTTTTCCGCGGCACTTCGTTCGATCCTCAGGCAAGACCCCGACGTGGTACTCATTGGCGAAGTTCGCGACCGGGAAACCGCCGCAATCGCAATCCAGGCTGCGCTCACCGGACACCTCGTTTTCGCAACGCTTCACACGATCGACGCATGCAGCTCTATCACTCGTCTGCACGATCTTGGTATAGAACCAACGAAGGTTTCAACGGCCCTTAAGGGAGTTATTGCACAACGCCTCGTTCGAAAGCTCTGCAATAACTGCATGACACAATCGCTCGAACCCATTCCGCAGCGCTTATGGCATGCGATCCCTAGTGGAGCAACACTGTACGGCCCGTCTGGCTGCAAGTCGTGCAGTGAAACTGGCTACCTTGGCAGAACTGCAGTTACCGAACTCGTTACTGTCTCCCCCGCTCTCGAACGACTCATCGCCTCCGGGGCACATACGCAAGCGCTCTCAGACTGCGCTCGCCAAGAAGGGAGCCAATCACTCTGGGACGTTGGCGTTACATATTTACTCCATGGCATCACTAGTGCAAATGAGATTACCCGTGTGATCGAACCAGAAAACTCAGAAATATCAGATCGCGATGGCGACAGTGATGGTAATGGTAATGGCGACGGAGAATCAAACGACGTCGTTTCACGAGACGTTCCCACCGCGTTTCCTCCCGAATCAGGAGCGCAAGGTAGCCAGCATATGAAGACGAACCTTGAAGTTGGTGTTATCGACGTATACCTAATAGATAACACGAAGGAACCGTGGAGCGTTCTGGCACTTCAGCGCGCGTACACAACTTCACGCCCAAATTCATGGGAAACCATACACGGAAAAATCGAAGAGAATGAATCCCCCGAAGACGCCGCCGTACGGGAAGCTCAAGAAGAAACGGGGATTACTGTCTCAGAGATGTACTGCGTATCAACAAACGCCTTTTATTTACCAGGCATCAAGGTCGTAGAAATTTCTGTCGGCTTCTGCGCCTTTATCGATAGTAACCAGCAAATCACGCTAAGCAACGAACATCAACAATACCGCTGGCTTCCAATCACAACAGCAGCCGACACGTTTACATGGCCTCGCGCACGCATAGCGCTCGAAGAAATCACGAAACTACTTAATTCAGCCTCGCTACCAACGGTCGAAGACGTTTTACGCGTTCGATGATACGCGCTATCGAGATCACGCAAGACACACTCGAACACGTACCACCTAAACGTCCAGCAAACTTCGCGCAAACTTCACACAACAACCTTACAACACTCCCCAAAACGCACGCGACACATCAAACCCAAAGATCCATCGCCCATCTCTTAACCCACGCGCGACATCAAACCGAAACAAATCAAACACCGTTAACGCCCCAACCCCAACACTCGGTCGCCATCCCAACCCATTCACCCACGCCGCATTTCCATACGGCGCGAGTGTAATGTTTCCAGGCGCCTTACCCCACGCCCCAAGCGGTACCCGCACGAACGGCACCTTAAACTGCCACTCAACTCGTTGGCTTACCCCCGCATTCCCACTCAACGAATGAAAATCATACCCAGGCGCCGACGTTGGCCCACCAAGAAAGATCCGGTGCTCCGGAGGCGCCACCAACTCTCCCGTTATCGCACCAGCAATCGTTTGCAACACCAACTCATTGGCCCCAAACGGTCGATGAACTCGCGCAGTCAACGTACCCCGTAACCAACTTTCAGCCTCGGTCCCAAGAAACACCGTCTTCCCACGAATTCCGCTAACACGCGCCACCAGCTCCATCTTCGCACCACCAACTATCGGTCGATCCGGCATCTCAAGACCAACCGTAAGTCGAGATTCTCGAAACGGTGCAAACTGCAAAACCGATTCGTATCGCCCCGACGCAGGCACCGCGTGCAACCCCGCACTATCATGCCGCTCATACGCAAACTCGATCGACCCAAACACCGAACCCGTCGTTTTCGTATTAAGAGCAACTGCCCCACCGCGAACACGATACAAATTCGTATAGTCGCTCCCAAACTCCTGCGCAGCAAAGGTGTTAATCACACCCGACCGCTCCTGCACAATCGAAGCATCCGCTAACGTCTTGTACCCAGAAACCGATACGCCCGCCCCACTCGCCCGCAAATACTCGGCGCCAAGACGCCCCTTGAACTCATGATCCGACACACCATAACTCGTCCCACCCGAGACCGCGACCCCACCCCCAATCGCCTGCCGAAGGCCAAACCCTAACGCCAACCCCTCCACCCGATTCACACGCACAAAATCTGAAATTCGACGCCCAGACAACGCCAACCGCCGGCTCCGCGCCAACGCCTGCCCACGCACCAACGCCCGCGCCTCCTCTTGCACCTTCAGCACGTCAGCGTCCGTCGCAACCGCAACTCCCGGCGGCAACGAGTCCAAAATCCCACCCTCAAACTGAAACGCCGGATTCGTAACCTTCCCATCCCGTGTCACCCGGCTTCCCGGCGCTGCAATTATCTCAGGCCCACCCGAAAACAGCCCAGGGTTAATCTGGGTGTTCACCTCATAATTCGAGATCTCCCACCGCCCACGAATCACCCCACGCACCGGATAATCCAACCAGGTTCCAGTCCGCCGAATTTCAATAGACTGCTCTCGAGGCAACCAAAACCGCCCATCAATCAGCCCATTCTCCAACACAACCGTCACATCTTCCAACGATTCGTCTTTCAGCGCGGATCGCGTAAAGCTGAACGTCATCCGCACAACATCCGCCCCGCCTCGATCGATATACACCGCCCCAATCGCCCGCGGAGCACGGTCGTCCTTCGGCCGGACCAAAACCTCATACACATCCAACGTCCTGGCACCCAACCGAATCTGCAACGAATCCCGAATCGCAAAGTCGTAATCGTTCAGCCCCGCCGGAGAAAGTGGATGCGGAACATCCTTCACCTCATCCCCGTCGCCCAGCCGAATTATGTCCGGAAAGTTGTTCTGGACAATCCCAAGATGGTCCCGGTGATAGCTGATATCGGTCGGCAACAACAAGGTATCCCGCCGCCCTTTTATCAACTGCCGACTGAAGTTTGGCGCCTGCCAATAGATGTCCGACGCAATCTGATCGGTACGCACGACCTTCGGCGGTTCGCGCAACCCCTCGCCAACCTGCGCTAAAAACGTTAGATACCCTCGAGCCTCGGCTTTATAGTTCTGTAGCCCGCTGTCGGCTAACTGAGCCGCCCGACGCTCGGTCGCACGCTCCACTAAGGTGCGCACTCGAGGGGAATTCCAGCTTTGCCCAGAAAGCAGAGCAGGAATTAAGACGAAATAGAGAAGAAGAACGGCCTTAGCCGTTGTCAGGCACCGTCGCATTACTCAACTTAACGCATGCAATTCGAGCAGTTCAAAACTCGCGCACGCCAAACGGCGACTAAAACAACGATTCCAACCGGTCTAAAGGGATCAACACCTCATCCTCAAACCCGGATCGTGCCAATATGGCGCGACGTGCTCCTCGACACCGACACCCCAGTTTCGGCGTTTGCCAAGCTGCGTCGAGGACCATTCGCGTTTCTCCTCGAATCCGCCCCCGCCGGCAGCGAAACCTGGGCCCGATACACATTCCTCGGCACCGAACCCCGCGCAGCCTGGAAGCTGAACAACGGCGTTGTAGAGGATTGGACGCCTAACGCCGGATGGCACAACGCCCGCCAGCTTTCGGCGCCTTTAGACGACCTCGCCGCCCAAATGGCAAGCGAATCCCCAGCCGACGTCCCCGAACTTGGCGCGTTCTGGAGCGGCGCAGTTGGATTTTTCGGCTACGACATCGTCCGGCTCATCGAATCGCTCCCAAGCGCTCCACCAAAAGGGCTAGATGTTCCGGAAGCGCTGTTCGTCTTCACCCGCTCGCTGGTCATCATCGATAATCTGCGATCCCAAGCCCGGGTCGTAATTTCGGTCGCGGTACCAGAAGGCGCCAACGACAACGAACTCGAAACGCTGTACGACGACGCCTGCTTCGACCTCGACGACATGATCGGACGCCTCCACACCCAGGCGCCCCTCCCCGCCCTCACGCTCACGCGCGACGCAACTCCGGCGACAGGAACGTCAACGATCGACCGCGAATCGTTCATCACAGGCGTCGAAAAGATGAAGGATTACATTCGTGCTGGCGACTGCTTTCAAGCACTCCTCGCTCGCCGAATCGACGTATCGCTCGACTTTTCAACGGATACTTTGTACCGCACACTGCGCGCGCTCAATCCGTCGCCGTACATGTACCACCTTATTCTGGATGGCGTTGAACTGATCGGAAGTTCGCCCGAACTTCTCGTACGTCTCGCCGACGAACAAGTCACGGTACGCCCAATCGCCGGCACACGCAAACGCGGCGCAACTCCCGAAGAAGATGCATTCCTCCGCGCCGACCTCCTCGCCGACGAAAAGGAACGCGCCGAACACGTTATGCTCGTCGATCTCGGTCGAAATGACGTCGGGCGCATCGCGGACTATGGGTCGGTCACCGTCAGCGATTTCATGACGGTGGAACAGTATTCGCACGTCCTTCACATTGTCAGCCAGGTACAAGGCCAGGTTCGCGGCAACGCATCCGCCATCGACGTCTTTAAAGCGGTCTTTCCAGCCGGAACGATGACCGGTGCACCAAAGGTTCGCGCAATGGAAATCATCGACGAACTCGAACCCCAGCAACGCGGTCCATACGCAGGTGCACTCGGCTACATCGCCAGCGGCGGTGAACGAATGGATCTCGCAATCACGATACGTACGTGCGTTGTCGCCAATGGCGTTGCATCGGTACAGGTAGGAGCCGGCATCGTCGCTGACTCTGTACCGTCGCTCGAATGGGAAGAAACCGAGAATAAGGCACGCGCAATGTTATCCGCAATCGGGCAAGCAAAGTCAGCAATTCTCAGCCCAACGCCACCAATTGCCAAACCTGTTCCAGCCCGTTCGTTGGCTGGGACTCAATAGGAGCTATCATGGCGTTCTCAATGCGAGTCGTCGTTTCAGGATATGAGCAGCTCGTTGTGAATCGACAAAACATCGTCGCAACACACACGTTCATTCCCGCGCTTCGTGACGTACTCGAACGCGAAACACTCTATGATTTTGCAGCCAAAGTTCCAGAACGAATAGAGTTTCAGGGGCGAGCACCGGTCTACGTTATCCCGCTAGGACCCAATGGCGACAAGGTCGCAGTACGCCATGCCATGCGAGGCGGGCTTATCTCGCACATTGTGAAGGACCTGTTCCTCCCACCAACGCGATCACTGCGCGAACTATTTACGTCCATCCGACTACGCATCCTCAGCATCTCAACGCCCGAGGTCGTAGGTATCGTCACGTATCCAGTATACGGTATTTTCAGACGTTCGGACATTGTCACTCGTTACATCGAAGGCGGTGCCGATCTCGCTGCCGTCTTCGCCGATCCACGTAACGACGAGCAACGTGGCCCAATTCTCGATGCCGTCGCCGCACTACTTGGCAAGATGGCAGCTGCAGGTGTGCAACATGAAGATATTAACCTCAAAAATATCTTACTCACCGCCGAAGAAGACGGTTACACCGCACATTTGCTAGATATTGATCGCGTACATTTTCATGTACCAAACGATCCAATGATCTCGCGAGCAAATCTCGATCGCCTTACTCGCTCGCTACGCAAATGGCGCGAACTCCCAGCAACTCGCACACAAGCATTTCCAGACGATGACTTGCAGTACCTGGCGCTCTCAACAGCCGCCTCCACTCCCAATGCAACCCCAGCTCCTGTAGCATGAGCAGTACGCGACATATCGAAGTGCCCTTTTCAACCAATCGTGTCTGCATCGTCATGATGTCCGCAGTCGGCGATGCAGTGCACACGCTCCCCGTTATCAACGCAATCAAACGTCACAACCCACAGTCGCATATCACGTGGATTCTACAGCCAGGGCCCGCCACGTTAGTGCGTGGCCACCCCAATGTAGATGACATTATTCTATTTGATCGCTCAAAAGGCCTGCGCGGCTTTCTCGATATTCGCGCAGAACTCGCAAAACGGCAATTCGATTTAGTCATCAACCTTCAGGTCTACTTCAAAGCCGGCATCATCACGACATTCACGCAATCCCCCATCAAACTCGGCTTCGATAAAGCACGCGCACGAGATGGGAACTGGCTATTCACGAATGAAAAGATTCCCGCTCGACCAATTCAGCACGTTCAAGATCAATATTTCGAATTTCTGGAATATCTCAAGATTCCACACGAGCCAATCGAGTGGAATCTCGGGCCATGGGAAAACGAAGTTCCATGGCAAACAGAGTGGCGGTCAAAATTTGATCGACCAATTGCATCGATTGTTGTAGCAACCAGCAAACCGCAAAAGGACTGGGCGCCAGAACGATGGGCGGAAGTGTGCGACGCATTGTATCATGATTTTGGATTGCAACCCGTCTTGGTCGGCGGGCAGTCAGAGCGCGAAGTACTTGCCGAACGTATTATCCGTGAGAGGGCGAAAGTACCACCCGTATCAGCACTAGGAAGTGGGCTTAGAAAGCTCGTGAGTATATTGGATGCGTCCGCCCTGGTTCTCGCACCAGACACCGGTCCGCTTCATATGTCTATCGCACTCGACAAGCCAACGATTTCGCTGATGGGTTACACCAATCCAAAGCGAACTGGACCGTATTGTAAGTTTCATGACTTACTCGTTGATGCGTATGCCGATGGGGATGATGACTATAAACCAACGATGGAAAACAAGCTCGATCGTATGCCAAACATCACAGTTACGGATGTATTGGATCGAGTGCAAGTGTGGAAAGAGCGGTATTCTTAGTTAAGCCCAACTATAAAGCGAGATCTGCCAGTCCCCCTGAGACACATTCGGCTGATCTGGAATCGAACGCCGTCTAATCCGGAATCCCACGTCGGCTAATCCGGAATCCCACATCGGCTAATCCGGAATCAGATCCAGCTGATCACCGCCCAAACCGATACTCAACGCCCAGCTCTTTCCACAGCCCAACCAGCCGATTCACGGGCAACCCCATCACCGAAAAATAATCTCCATCGATTCGACGTACGATTGTGGCACCATACCCTTGAATCCCGTACGACCCAGCCTTATCCATCGGCTCACCAGTATCAATGTACCGTGAGATATCCGTATCAGACAGCTCACGAAACGTTACGAGTACACGCTCAACGGCCGAGACAACAACACCGTCCAATGAACACGCAACGCTGGTGACAACTGTGTGAGTTCTTCCGCTCAAACGCCGCAACATATTTGCCGCATCGTCTCGATCCACAGGCTTTCCAAGAATCTGATCGTCAATCACCACGATCGTATCTGCCGCAACAACAATCGCGTCGTTCACACCTAACCCATCTGCAATAGCCGAAGCCTTCGCGCGAGCAAGCCGCTCCGCATACACATCAGGCGCTTCACCATCAAACGGTGTCTCATCGATATCCGCAGGCTGTACTGTATGCGGAACCCCAATCAACGTCAGCAGCTCGCGACGGCGAGGCGACGCAGAGGCAAGGATAACAGCAGGAAAATTTGCGCTCACTCAGCCAACACAGATAAAATGATTATAGCTCGACAAACGAGCTTATTCCGGGCGCTCTAAGATCAACGTCACCGGCCCATCGTTCACCAGCGACACCTGCATATCCGCGCCAAACTGTCCGGTTGCAACCTCAACCCCAGACGCGCGCAACGACGTCACGAAGCTTTCGTACAGCGGAATCGCAACGTCCGGACGCGCCGCATCAATAAACGAAGGACGACGCCCTTTGCGAGCATCGCCATACAATGTGAACTGCGACACAACCAACATCGCCCCACTCACATCACTCAGGCTAAGATTCATCTTGCCCTGATCGTCCGAAAACAGACGAAGCCCAAGGATCTTATCTGCCATCCAATGGGCTTCATCAACGGTGTCGGCGTGGGTAAATCCCACCAATGCCACATACCCAACGCCAATTTCACCAACAACCGCGCCCGCTATAGAAACGGACGCGGATCGAACACGCTGCAATACGACTTTCATCGCTTACAGAGAACCTTCAGCACAAACATACATCAGTTCAACGACAAAACGTCTGTACAACAACTACTCAACCGTAACCGACTTTGCCAAATTCCTCGGTTGATCCACATTCGAGCCACGCTTCACCGCCACGTAATACGCAAGCAACTGCAGCGGAACCGAGGCGAGAATCGGTGACAATAGATCCAACGTCTCCGGAATTCTGAACTCATAGTCGATCTTTCCAACCAATGCAGGCTCGTCTCGGCTTGTAATAGCAATCACTCGCCCCTTACGGGCCTTCACTTCCTGTACGTTGGACACAACTTTCTCGAACACAGAATCATGCGGCGCAATAAAGACAACCGGCATCATTTCGTCGATCAATGCAATCGGACCATGCTTCATCTCAGCCGCAGGATACCCTTCCGCATGGATGTAGCTGATCTCCTTCAACTTCAACGCGCCTTCCAATGCCGTCGGGAAGTTATACCCTCGACCAAGGTACAAGAAGTTTGACGCACGCTTGAATTCTTCAGCCAACGCTTCGATTTCATCCGCACGATCAACAATGTTCTGAATCTGCGCAGGCAACGCATGCATCGCCTGAACAATCTCTAACCCACGAACGTGAGATAGATTCTTGAGACGAGCCAGCTTGAGCGTGAACATCGCCAACGCAGCAACCTGACTCGAGAACGCCTTCGTCGATGCAACGCCAATTTCCGGCCCAGCGTGCACATACGTTCCACCATCAGACTCACGCGCGATGGTCGAACCAACAACGTTCACGATACCAAGCGTACGAGCACCACGACGTTTCGCTTCGCGCATTGCAGCCAGCGTATCAGCCGTCTCACCAGACTGCGAGATCACGATGCACAACGTTTTGTCGTTAACAACCGGATTACGATATCGGAACTCGGACGCATATTCGACCTTGGTCGGAATGCGCGCAAGATCTTCCAACATCATTCCACCAATCAATGCAGAGTGCCAGCTCGTTCCGCATGCCGTAATGACAATGTTGTCAAACTTGAGCAGCTCTTCGTCCGTAAGATTCAAACCACCAAGCTTCGCAGTCGCGGTGTCCTCAAGCAAACGGCCACGCATCGTATTCTCGATGGTCTGCGGCTGCTCAAAGATTTCCTTCAACATGAAGTGGGCATAACCACCACGTTCGATCTGCTCGAGATCCCAATCGATCTTGTTCACGTTACGCAACAGCTCGCGCGCACTCTGATCGATCACGCGATAACCGTTTGGCTCAAGCACAGCGATATCGCCATCATCGAGATAAACGACTTGTCGCGTATGCGCTAAAATCGCGGAGACGTCACTCGCAACGTAGTATTCGCCATCGCCAAGACCAACCAGCAACGGGCTCCCTTTTCGGGCCGCAACAATTTTGTTAGGATCTCGGCTCGACACAACCGCGATTCCATAGGTTCCTTCAACTTGCGAAAGCGCGTCGATCACCGCGTTTTCCAACGTCGTTGTAAAGGCTTCCTGAATAAGATGCGCGAGAACTTCCGTATCCGTTTCAGACTGGAACTTGTACCCTAAACCTTCCAGCTTCGTCTGAAGCGGCAAGAAGTTTTCGATGATGCCGTTGTGAACGACAGCAACGGAACCGTCCATCGAAAGGTGTGGGTGTGCATTGCCTTCCGTCGGTGCGCCGTGCGTGGCCCAGCGAACGTGACCGATGCCAACCGTTCCGCTCACCGGCGACCGTCCAACCGCCGCCTCCAAACGAGAGATTTTACCGGCCGCTCGACGGGTTTCTACCCCGTTTCCGTTCATAATAGCGACCCCAGCAGAATCGTACCCGCGATACTCGAGCCGCTTTAGTCCTTCAAGCAGCAGCGGAGTGACCGACCGGTTTCCAACGTATCCGACAATTCCACACATATATGTCTATCTCCACCCTAACAGGGACGGTAAAGCAAGCTAAACCTGAAAAGTAATTTCTTTTGAGGAGCGAAGCGAACCCGCCCCCTCGGCTACACAACTTATGGCCGAATCACTGCGACACTCATATCGCGTCACAATATCGTCCCCCAGGCGTTATTTCGCCAACTCAACGGCCACCAGTGAGGAAACCGCCAAGAAAACGCCTACATCTGCCTACATGGTTAAAAACAGCACCTTACAAAGCTTCAACACATTCCCGACCCGCGCGAATCAACGCACTGGCGCCTTCAAAGGTTGGAGCTTCAGCAATAACCCGCACAATGGGCTCAGTTCCAGACGGGCGAACGTGGACCCAGCGATCGGGCCATGACAGCCGTAACCCATCCTGAGTGTCAGGCGTGGCGTCATTAAATGTCTGGCACAGCGACTGATACACCGAATCCAACGGAGCGTTCGGCCGGTCGAGCTTATCTTTTACAATGCTATACCTGGGATAATCACGGACGATCTCAGACAGCGGACGTCCATCTTCCAGCAAGAGCTGTAAAATAAGGGCAGCTCCAACTGGCGCATCTCGCCCCAAATGAAGCTCAGTCAAGATAACACCGCCATTCCCTTCTCCGCCGATCGGCGAACCTTCGGCGCGCATACGGGTGGCAACATTCACCTCGCCAACCGGAGCACGAACAACAGTTGTATTCGCTCGGGCGGCCACATCATCCATAATTCGGCTGGTCGACAGGTTCGTTACCAACGGCCCTGTACGGTGCTTGAGAACCACGCTCGCCGCGAGTGCCAGGGTATAATCTTCCCCAATCGCCTTTCCTTCGTCGGACACTAGCGCCAAACGGTCGACATCTGGGTCAACAACCAGACCAACAACAGCCCCGGTTTCGCAAACCAGCGCTTCCACTTCACCCAAATTCTCGGCAACAGGCTCTGGCGAGCGGGGAAAGCGCCCGTCAGCTTCGAGATTCATTGCGTGAACCGTGCAGCCAAGACGATCGAGGAGCAGCGGCATAAAGAGGCCGCCTGCGCCACGAACACAGTCGAGGACAACGCGAAAATTTTTGGCGCGAATTCCTTCGACGTCGATAAACGGGAGCGCCAGAATTTGTTCGATATGCCGAGAAATGGCTTCAGAGTCGTGTTCCACGAAGCCGAGCTTGTCCCAGGTGGCGCGGGGGAAGTCACTTTCAACGGCAGCGCGCATTTCGCTCGCTTCATCGCCGTCTAAAAAGAGGCCAGCCGGACCGATAAACTTCAGCGCGTTCCACTCGATTGGATTGTGGCTCGCAGTAATAGCGAGACCGCCGGCGGCGTGATGATGTTCAACGGCTAGCTGCACGGTTGGCGTAGGAACCACGCCAATATCGATTATGCGGGCTCCAACACTTTGCAGGGCAGCGACCACCGCATGATGGAACATCGGTCCGCTCACGCGGCTATCTCGGCCCAGCACAATAGGTCTGTCTGGATGCTTCGCTAACGCCCAGGCTCCAAAGCCTGCAGCAAACTTTGCAACTATTTCTGGCGTGAGCGCTTCACCAACGCGGCCTCGAACGCCAGACACACTGACCATTAATCCAGGATAATCCATTACATACTCGTTCAGGTGTTCGATCAGCTTGATCAAACGACTTGACTAATCTATCGCTGTCAGAACTGAGTGATAGCCCTCGTTACAAAAGACTAACTGTGCCGTATTTGAAGGCCTAGCACTACAGCCTTCGGTCAGGCTGCAACTACAAAAAGACGCGAATCAGGGACCAAGATTCTCAGCTTTTACAACCTGGATAAACGCATCTGCGAGTTGCGGATCAAACTGAGTGCCGGAATTACGGCGCAGTTCGGCAATCGCGTCATCCTGGGTCATGAATCGACCGCGCCGATATGCGCGTCCGCTGACCATCGCGTCAAAGGCGTCGGTAACGCCGGCGATTCGGGCTTCGAGCGGAATTAATTCGCCGGCCAACATATCAGGCACCCCTCGCCCGTCATATCGCTCATGGTGTGACCGAACGATATTGAGCGCCATCGGCGTATCGCCGAGTAGCGGGGAGAGGATGTGCCAACCCACCATGGGGTGGGTCATGATGTGCTGGTATTCTTCATCGGTGAGCGCTCCGTCCTTATTAAGGACCGCTTCACGGACACCAATTTTCCCGATGTCGTGAACATGTCCGCCGAGTTCAATTTGTCGGACAGATTCATCCGGGAGGCCCAATTCCCTGGCGAGCAAAGCCGAGTATTGGCTGACGCGGATGGAATGCCCGCGAGTGTACTGGTCTTTGACTTCGAGCGCCTGGACCAGCGCTTGAACGCCGCCGAGGAAGAGCTCTTCGAGTCGTCGAGCCTGGGCGGCGACCCGGGCTTCGAGGTCACGTTGATACGCGCGGTTTTCGACAATCAGGCGTCGTTTTTCGAGCGCCTGCGCAACCCGGGCCCTGACCTCTTCCAGATGGAACGGCTTGGTAAGGTAGTCCATCGCGCCATTTGCGAGACAGTCCAAAGCCACTTGCACGTCAGCTACGGCCGTAATAAGAATAACAGCCAGATCTGGATATTTGGCCTTTGCCCGTTGGAGGAGCTCGATGCCATCCATGGACGGCATTCGGAGGTCGGTTAAGAGCAGGTGTGCGTTTACCTTTTCGAGCTGTTCCAGGGCTTCCAGCCCGGAGCTCGCCTGGAGGCAAACAAAGCCGTCTGCGGACATGAGACGGACCAAAACCTGTCGAAGGCTGGGTTCGTCGTCGGCGACGACGCAATAAAGGGGTTCGTTATTCACAAAAACTTGTCTCGTTCGATCATATTTGCTAGATGACCAAAATTTTCGACGACGATCTTTCGAAAGCCTTCGGCACACGGGCAATCCATGCTGGCCAGCGTCCCGATCCAACATCCGGGGCAATCATGACGCCAATATATCAGACGTCTACATATGCTCAAGACGGGCTCGGAGTCAACAAGGGATACGAATATGCTCGCGGGAAAAATCCGACACGGGAAGCGCTAGAGCGAAATGTCGCCGCTCTTGAGGGCGGGCGCCATGGGTTCGCGTTTTCGAGTGGGATGGGCTGCCTGGACTCGATCATGAAGCTGTTCAAGGCTGGCGACCATATTATCTGCGGTGAGAACGTATATGGTGGGACGTTCCGACTGTTCGATAAAATCCTTCAAAATTTTGGTCTGACATTCTCTTACGTTGATACCCGCGACGCTCAGAGAATTTCCGATGCTCGGCGAAATAATACAGTTGCGGTGCTGGTTGAGACGCCAACGAATCCCCTGATGCGGCTTACGGACCTGAAGGGTGCGGCCGACGCGGCCCACGCGATGGGTGCATTGTTGATTGTGGACAATACGTTCGCAACACCGTATTTCCAACGTCCGTTCGAGTTTGGGGCAGACATTGTCTGGCATTCCACGACGAAGTATCTGAACGGGCACAGCGACATGGTTGGCGGGATCGCGCTTGTTCAGGATGATGAAATTGCCCAGCGATTACAGTTCGTTTTGAACGCCGCGGGTGCGGTTCCAGGGCCGTTCGATGCCTGGCTGGTGTTGCGTGGGACCAAAACGTTGCATCTGCGCATGGAGCGCCATGACCAGAATGGGCGTGCGATTGCGAAGTTTTTAGCAGAGCGATTTGGTGAATCCAGTGTCTTTTATCCTGGGCTGGAGTCGCATCCTCAGTACGACCTTGCGAAACGGCAGATGCGTGGCTTTGGCGGGATGATCTCGGTTGACGTTGGGAGCAAAGAGCGGGCGGACGAGGTGTTGAAGCGTGTGCGTGTGTTTACGCTGGCGGAGTCGTTAGGTGGTGTGGAGAGTTTGATCAGCCATCCGGCGAGTATGACGCATGCATCGATTCCGATTGAGCAGCGTGCAGCGGTTGGCGTGACTGAGGGGTTGATTCGACTTTCGTGTGGTGTTGAAGACGTCGAAGATTTATTGGAAGATATTGAGCAGGCAATTCGCAGCTAAGCGGATCACAGCACAACAAACGACACGAACTACACGTTACTGAACGGATGAAGATTCTTATTATCGGAAGTGGTGGGCGCGAGCATGCGTTAGCATGGAAGCTGTCTCAGGATGCGCCCGATGCGACGCTGATTGCGGCCCCGGGGAATCCGGGGATTGCGGAGTTGGCGACTTGTATCGCAGTGAAGGCGGATGATGTTGACGGGCTGGTAGCGCTGGCAAAGGCTGAGCGGGCGGATTTGACGGTTGTTGGGCCTGAAGCGCCTTTGGCGGCGGGATTGGTGGATCGATTCGAAGCAGAGGGGTTGCCTGTATTTGGGCCAACTCGTGGAGCTGCGGAAATCGAGACGTCGAAGCGGTTTGCCAAAGAGATTATGGCGCGGGCGGATGTACCAACGGCGCGGGCGAGTCATCACACGAGTGCGGATTCAGCGAAGCGCGCCGCTGCGGATATGGGTGCGCCGGTTGTGATTAAGGCATCTGGATTGGCAGCGGGGAAAGGCGTCATCATTGCGCAGACGATGGCGGAAGCCGAGCGTGCGATTGATAGTATGTTGCTGGATGGCGCGTTTGGGGCAGCGGGTGATGAGATCCTGATTGAAGAGTTTATGGAAGGTGAGGAGCTTTCGATCTTTGCGCTGTGTGATGGGACCAACGCGGTAATGATGTTGGGTGCGCAGGATCACAAGCGGTTGCTCGAGGGAGATGTTGGGCCGAATACGGGTGGGATGGGAGCGTATGCGCCGGTATCGATCGATACACAGGAGATGCGGAATACCGTTCGATTCCGAGTGTTTGAGCCGACGTTAGCGGCGTTGAAGGATGCTGGGGTTCCGTTTAAGGGGTTGCTGTATGCTGGTTTGATGTTGACGACGGAGGGGCCGAAGGTTGTGGAGTTTAACTGTCGGTTTGGTGATCCTGAGACGCAGGCGTTGTTGCCGTTGTTGCAGAGTTCGTTGTTGGCGCCGATGTTAACGATTGCGCGTGGGGGGCAGCTTGACCCGAACGAGCCGTTGGTTTGGCGTGATGGAGCGAGCGTCGCAATTGTATTGGCGGCGGGTGGGTATCCTGGGCCGGTAACGGCCGGGGATGTGATAACCATTCCAGCGCGTGAAGAAGATGTGTACGTCTTTCATGCGGGGACCAAGCGGTCGTCCTCTGGCGATTCAGCGGATCTGGTGACTGCGGGCGGGAGAGTGTTAGCGGTGACGGCGGTAGCGTCAACGTTGGAAGATGCGGCGGAGCGTAGTCGTACGTTTGCAGATGAGATTCAGTTTGAAGGGAAACAGCTACGCCGAGATATTGGGTGGCGTGAGTTGACGCGCAGTGCCAGAGCTACCTGAAGTTGAGACGATTGCCCGCGACGTGGATGCTGCGATCGCGGGTGAGACGATAACGGACGTAATCGTAACGAAGGGCGACGTGTTACGTGAAGTTACGGATGTGCGGGAGCTTAAGGATCGTGTTACTGGGACGACGATCGTTCGATCGTGGCGACGGGCGAAGCATATAGTTATCAGTTTGAGTAGTGGGGATCATCTGGTAGTACAGCCTCGGTTTACCGGGGCGATCTTGATTGGAAGTCGGGAGACATTGCCGGAGCGGGAGACTGCGTATGTCACCATGGAGTTTGTGTTGGGTGATGGGCGGTCATTCTTTTATAGCGATGTGCGAAGGCTTGGGACAGTTTCGTTGATGAGTACGGAGCGGTTCGAGGCCTATATGAGCAAACTTGGGGTTGAGCCGTTAAGCGATGCGTTTACTGCGTCGGCGTTGTATTCGATCCTGAAGAAGTCGGCTCAGCCTGTGAAGAAAGTGATAATGGACCAGTACAAAGTTGTTGGAGTTGGGAATATTTACGCGAACGAGGCGTTGTGGCGGGCTGGGATTGATCCGTCGAGGATGGCTTCGCGTGTGAGCGTGAGTGAAGCGGAAACATTACGGCATGCGATCGTTGATGTGTTGCGTGAGGCGATAGAGCAGCGTGGGTCGAGCTTTCGGGACTTTCGTGATGCGTATGGTGAGGCTGGAAAGTTCGTGAGCTTCCTGGCCGCGTATGGGCGTGCGGGGTTAGAGTGCCGGCGGTGTGGTGGGCGGTTGGTGGGAACCCATGAGATTGATGGTCGTCAGACCGTTTTATGTATCCGATGTCAGCACTGACATTCGGGTGGTACGTGTAGTACTGTTCGTGTTGCCCCTTCCCAGTCTTGATGCCTCGGTCCCGTGTCTATCAGTTTAAAGCGCCTACGAGCGAAACGCAGATAGCGGTTATGCACGCTGCGGTGCGCGATGGCGTGACTAATCGGCCTGGCGTGTACCGTATGGTCGCTGAGGACGGCGAGATTGTGTACGTAGGCAAGTCGAAGCAGCTTCGATCACGACTGTTGAGTTATTTCCGCGCGTCGTATCCGGCCGACAAGGGGGCTCGTATTATTCGTGAGGCGAACCGAATTGAGTGGGATTACGAGCCCAGTGAGTTTGCGGCGTTGTTGAGAGAGCTTCGGATGATCAAGAAGTATCGTCCGAGGTTGAACGTTGCGATGAAGCGAGATGTTCGGCATTACGCGTTTATTAAGATCAGTCGAGGGGCAGCGCCAAAGTTGACCGTGGTTCGGGGACCGAGCGGGGATGATGCCGTAACGTATTACGGGCCGTTTGTTGGGGCGGGTCGAGTGGAGGAGGCGTTGCGTGAGTTGAATGATGTGGTGGGATTGCGGGACTGTCGCGCTGATCAGAAAATGTACTTTTCGGATCAGCGCGAGTTCTTTCAATTTGCGCCACGCACACCTGGGTGTATTCGGTTTGAGGTGAACAGGTGTATTGGGCCCTGTGTTGGGGCATGTACGGTTGCGCAGTACGCACACCGGTTGCAGTTAGCTCGTGCGTTTTTGGATGGCGAGAGTAGTGGTCCGATGGATACGTTGCGCGAGGAGATGGAAGTGGCGAGTGCGGCGATGCAATACGAGCGGGCGGCATCCTTCCGTGACAAGTTGAGTCGATTGGAGGCGTTGCGAGAGCAATTCAAGCGGCTTCGGTTTGCGGTTGAGACCTTGTCGTTTGTGTATACCGTGCCTGGTGTTGATGGTGATGATAAGACATATCTTATTCGTCGTGGCGTGGTGCGGTCTGAGGTGAAGACACCACGGTCGAAGAAAGAGAAGGCGGAGTTACGAACGTTAGTGGACGAGATCTTTTCGTCGACCGACTCGACCGGTGCTGCGATACCGACGCATGAGATCGATGAGCTGTTGTTGCTTTCGAGTTGGTTTCGGAAGTTTCCGGGCGAGATGGAGCGAGCTGAGCGGGCGGAGTGAGTACTGCGCGTTGAGCGAGGGGAGCGAGTTGTAGCTGATATGGCGGGTTCGTTCCTTTTGTTGCGCATCATGTGTATACCACGGTGATGATAATCGTTCCGGAGTATGTGCCGTGGTCTTGGTTACCTGGAAGAACCGTCGCTCCGATGGAAACGAAGGCTTTACCTTCTGAGCTGAGCGCGATGACCTTGGGTCCTACTGCAAGGGCGAACTCTTCACCTGGTTCTTGAACGAGAGAGCTTTTTAGTAATCCCCACCAGTTTTGAATCGGGATCGAGTTCGAGCCGTTAGTTAGTTCGGAAGGATATGAGACGGAGAGAAGGAACTGTAAGTTTGGTTGTCCGCTGATGACGACGGCGGCTGCGTCAGGGGAGAATACCGAAACCGTTTTGTTGACCCTTGGAAATACGGAACCGAAAGACAGGTCTTTAGTGACGGAGATTTCGATGGGCTTTCGCTGGAGTTCAGCGGTGATTGCTACGTTGGCGGATGTTTGTGCGCTTGTTTGGGCTGGCGCGAGTAGCGTGATACAAAGCGAAACAAAGAGTGCGATGATAAAGTGCATATGTCCTCTGAGTGGAGTGAGTAGCTGAGGACATAGTAAAGTGATGGCGTTACGGGAGCGTTTACTGAGCGTTACAAACTTATCGTTTTTTCTTTTCCTGAGCCTTTCGTTCCGCTATTAGTTTCTCTCCGCAGCTCCGAGCCATCAATGCGATGATAGCTCCCACACCGCCACAGAAGAGCGCGGTCGCCAACATTAGCTGTGGATTATTCCATACACTGAAGCCATCTAATGCGATGGTTATCATAACGCTAAATATTGCTCCGATAAAAAAGCCAATAATGGCTTCTCCAACAGCCCACACCGCGAACGGGCGTAAGACGCCGAGGATGAAGCCACCAAACAATCCACACCCCAAATACCCTAGTACGATCGCCGCCCATGTGGTGTCATATTTCTCGCGCAATCGATCTCCATTGAGGAGAAACAGAATGCTCACGTAGGCCGCAAAGAAACCGGCCATTATAAGCCCCATTCCGACGCCCCACTTCAGATTCTTCCAGATTTCCTTCATAGCCTCCCCCCTCTGCGCGGGGTTATTGAAGTTGGCCCAACGCCCACAGACTTCAAGTCATTTCCAGACGACCCAAACGAGCCGCCTCTACTAATTGGGTTAGGCGGCGTGAAAGATTTCGATGTCATTCTGCGCGCGGCGGCTCCCGCCGCCGATTCCTGGAGAATGGTGACAATTTGGGCGTCGGTAAATCGACTTTTTCGCATCTGGGCAGTCTCTGACTGCTCCCGCAGCCGGTCAGACTGTCAAGTTAATGGACGACTCTCTGTGGCAACGTCACCGCCGCTGCGAAACTACTGAGAGTAGCAACCTATTTTAGGTGTCGAAATAGCTTTCGTTTTGGAGGCTCAGAAGATGTTGTTGACGTTACTTTGGCTTTGGGGAGTGTCAAGTAAACCTTGTCACCTGCAAAACCGCCGACCACGAGAGGGAGGATTAGAGTGAGAAACCATTGACTTCCCCCCCATGATGCGGGGTTTCCCTCGAGCACCAATGCCGCCCCGAAATATGCTGGCGTGAACGCAATGGCACCGAGAGCGACTGCGCCGAGGTGCCATTTGGCGATTGGTTTCAATACTCCAACGAGAAAACCACCAAGGATCCCTGCGAGAAAGTAGAAACCGATGAACCCACCGAGCGAGAGGTGGTAGACCGCTACGAGTCTGGGTCCTCGTATTGCAAACATCACACAGGCGAAGGCGCTGAAAAATCCGGCCATGCCAGCACCGACCATTACCCCCCATCGAATATCGTGTCCTAGCGTTTTTCGGATGATCATCGATCAAGTGAGAGTTGGCGACTTACTTGCATGCTTTTTGGGTAGCGACACTAGAGTTATAGGTTCCTATGAATGGCACGAAGTCTCGCCAGTCGAATTCCCCCTCCACTAATGACCAACCAGCATTCTGTGGAATGCCAGAGGCCCAATTCGACGCGGTTGTGGCTGCCATTTTGCGAGATTGTGCAACATATGCTGTGGCATCCGCCGCAGCATGAACCGCCGGGATTCCCGGAGACTCGGTGACTTAAGTGCTCACGCGGCGACGTCCGCTTGCAGCTGTGCCTGGTATTGCGTTTCAAACTCCGCTGGGGAGTAGCAACCTACTTTAGGTGTCGAAATAGCTTTCGTTTTGGAGGCTCAGAAGATGTTGTTGACGCTACATTTTTGGTTCTAGGGGCGGGAGTCCAGAATCTGTCACCTGCGTAACCGCCGATAACGAGAATGAAGGATAGATTGAAAAACCATTGACTTCCACTCCATGATGCGGGATGGTCCCCGAGCACCCATGCCGTGCAGAGATATACAGGCATGGCTACAATGGCACCGAGAGCGACTGCGCCTAGGTGCCATTTGGCGATTGGTTTCAATACTCCAACGAGGATACCACCAAGGATCCCTGCCAGAAAGTAGAGACCGATGAACCCACCGAGCGAGAGGTGGTAGACCGCTACGAGTCTGGGGCCTCGTATTGCAAACATCACACAGGCGAAGGCGCTGTAGCCTCCTGCTATGGCAGCGCCATGCATTACCCCCCATCGAACATCGTGTCCTAGCGTTTTTCGGATGATCATCGATCAAATGAGGGTTGGGGACTTACTTGCATGCTTTTTGGGTGGCAAGCAATGAGTTCCAGGTTCCTGATAATGGCATGAAGTCTCGCCAGTTGAATTCGCCCTCCACTAATGACCAACCGGCATTCTGCGGGATACCAGAGGCCCAATTCGACGCGGTTGCGGCCGCCATTTTGCGAGATTGTGCAACATACGCTGTCGCATCCGCCGCAGCAAGGCGGGCCGCCCCTGCTTCCACCGATCTAGGTCGAAACATGGTTCGTAGTGTCGCCTGACTTGCCTGCTGCGTCATGGAGACTCCTTTTAGTCCGATCGCCAGAGTGGCTTTAAGTCCTGCGGCAAATTCGATATCACCGACTGCGCTTGCCGCGGTGACGGTCGCTCTTGCCATGCAGTTCACAACCTTATCAAGATGTTTCACTCGTGATGCGACATCCTGGATAATTGCCATCCGTTGTTCATCACCTCCGACCCATGTCATCCCATCGAGACAATTCGGACGAGTATCGGTCCACGTTTGGTTATCGCAGCCGCAGTATTGAATACCAGCTTTTGAATCGCGAACCCTCTTCAGCGCTTGGTGGGGAGTGATGAGCTATATGGCACAGGCATTTGGGACGACGGGTAAGGAGTCGGTTTGGTTCACCAGTTCGTTTATCGTTCCTCGCTTTTTATGGATCCCGGCGCTAGGCGCGGCGCGATGGCCTCGGGCAGGGTGGTGGATTTATCTTGCCATGATCGGTGTAACGGTCGGCTTGTGCTGCCATGACCCTAATCTAAAAAACTTCCCGTTCGCAGTCCCTCTGAATTGCATCATCCAGTCTCGAATTGCCTTTATTGGACTCTTCCTGCTTGGTGCGAACCTCCTCCTTGATCGTGCAAGACACAGGACAATACCGACTGCGCAAACAATACCATTGCACCATACGATCTTTCGGAGTCCATTACATGAACGTCTCACCGTTATTGTCAGCGGTGCAGTTGGAGGATGGATCTGCACCATCTTTGTACTTTTCCTTTTGTGGCTCCTTGGGTCAGTTGGAGATTATGATGCCTCGATTTGGGCAAACCTCGTGACGATATTGGGTTGGGCAACACTGTACGGAATACCGATAGGTATCATCATATTTGCGTGGGGATATTGGGCGTTCCTCCGTTCAGGATTAACAAGATCAAATCTTGTTCGTGAATTCTTTTACGTCATCTTATCCGGTTTATTTGGCGGATTACTTGGAGGAATGCTCGCTATTACTCCGGCACTCTTGCTTGGAGCGGTCTTCTTTTTCGCATGCTGCGCATATGTTCAAGCTATGCGAAGAGACATACCGGTTAATGGATGACAAAAAGCCGAATGCCAGGTGAATCCATATTTATCATGGTGTAGAGTATCCTCATCCGAGCAATAAATGGGAATAACCCGGAAGAAGATTGCCGTACAAATTTATCGTTCTGGAGATTATTCAAGTGAAGATAACCTGACGAAACTCCACACCCAACAGATCGAAACGATGCCGCTATTCAATACTAGCAACATCAGGGCGTAGCGACATCGTAAGACATCGTGTCTAGATTGACTAGCTAATCAGAGCCGAAGAAATACCACATCGTACGACCGTATAATAACCCGAATATAATTCCGCAGAAAATCCCTACTGTAACCCACATCCAAAGTCGAAAATCAAAGATCGATTGCCAGCTAAATCCATATCTATCCTGATACATGATTGATATCCAAAAGAACTGAGTTGGAATACCAAACCGCAATACCCCTCGTTTAAGCATTTCACCTTTTGTGAGGCTTCCGCTGGATTCAATAGTTCTATTCTTCATAATCGGTGTCTCTTTATCCAAAACTTAATCGCCTACCACGCAACTAAGTCCAGTACCTATCGAAACACCATCGATAGCGCCAGCAATAGCGCCGCCAGCGGCAGCCAATTTTGCATTATGCTTTATATCCCTACGCAACCCAGCCGCACTGCAACTAGGCGCATCTTTGTCGAATCGCCTTCCTTCATAGAACAATCCTTTCCAGGCAAGACGACTGGCATCAGTAAGAGCACTGGGATTACGGGATTAGCAGGTTTTTGCTCGCCATTGCATAAATCGGCTAGCCTGGCTAGATTAGTATAATCCTCAATGCTCACCAGTGAAGGAGCACCTCATGGCAATATTTATCCAAACTAGCTGGTCACTCCAAGATGCTAAAAATCAATTTAGTGAACTGGTTCGACAGGTATTGTCCGATGGCCCTCAGCTTGTGACACGAAATGGCCAAAACGCGGTTGTCGTGATATCTGCTGCGGAGTATGACGAACTGAAGGCACCCAAACAGTCGTTGGTTTCATTTCTGCAGTCGTCTCCGTTGGCGGATATCGATCTGGAGTTCAATCGACCTCGGGAATCTGGCAGAAAAGTCGAGCTTTAATAGATACAGATCACACACACAGCCGAATACATAACTGCATGCGATTTCTGCTAGACACCTGTATTATCTCCGACGCAGCTCGCAAGGGGCGGTACTCTCAGATGCAAAAGTGGTTGGATGCACAGAGCCCTGCGGATTTAGCGATCGCTTCAATATCTCTTGGAGAGCTTCGCTATGGCATTGAACGGTTACCGCACAGCCGAAAACGCACAGCACTGCTCACGTGGTTTGAAACGGAACTTGCCACGCAATTTGCGAATCGCGTGCTGACGTTCGACTCAGCGGCGGCAGATGCGTGGGGAGTGTTGCGAGCAACCGGCGAAAAAGATGGACGTCCACTTCCGATTGTGGATGGTCAGTTGCTTGCGATGGCTCATGCTAATGGGTTAGTCTTTGTAACACGCAATGAGGCGGATGTCGCGGGACGCGGGGTTGGGGTACTAAATCCGTATTGAACACGCGTGGCATCCTCAACAACAAAAACATCAATGTCGCTGTTGTCATCGCTGGTTCCTTTCGCCACCGAACCGAACACAAACGCGGCCTGAATCCCAGCGACGTCGAGCTATGCGTCGCGGATGAGCATGGTTGGATCGGATGTTTCACCAATCCTCCGTCCGCAGCCGCGGCGTCTCCACCACGGCATAGTGCACCTGTCTTCCTTCTCGAATACGTTCGAGGGCATAATTTAGGGGGGTGGCATAGAGTTGATTTAGTTCAATAATCCTCTCCCTTTTTTGGGGCTATGTTGGCTAACTAAAGCTTGCCCCAAACCACCTACTGCACACACGGCATTTTCCCCCGCGGAACCTTCAGTTCGATCGGTTCATTGAACCGCGCAAAAACCAATGTCCGCGACGTTTTCCCTGTATCGCCAGTAAAGAGTGGGCCGGTAAGAACAATCTGTTCGAGCAAAAATGTTTGCTGATTTATCCAGATTTCAGCCTGCACGTCCCCATGCACTGTCGGGGCGCGACTGGGAAGTTTTTCAAGGATTAATGAAGCCACGCCTGCCTTGGCGTACCAGACGTCCTGCTTATTCAGCGTTTGCTTTGTTGGGGTGGCTGAAGTTTGAAACTGCTTCAGCAGATTGATGAGAAAGCTCGCATCTGAAGACAGAAGTACCTTCCCAATATTCGGTGCGCCTTCCATCGGTTGAAAGACGCCATCGCCGAGATCGAGATGTTGCTTGTCGCCGCACGAAACGACGGCGAAAGGCATGGAAATAGCTCGACTGTATTGGATATTCCCGTCGAAGACGATTGTGTCGGCGCGGAGGATTCCCCTGCCGTTGGATACGGCAGGGAGGGTGAGTCCGAATGGGATGTTGGTTGCGGTGTATGTGAAGGCTAACGACTTTGCATTTGAGACTAAACGGACGGTGCGTTCAAAGACGTTCTCTGTGACCGACTGCGCTCGAATGGAAGAGGAGCTCAAGACTGATGCGAACACTACGAGCTGTAGCAGATGTGTGCGAAACGGTCTGCGGATCACGCTCGTGGAAATACACGATCTAGCCATCGCGTTACTTCGCGCCTGTTTTTTTCTTCCCATAGTCCTTTGGGAGCTGTGTTACATGAATAAACGATTTGCCAGCCATAAATCGCTCGGCAGCAACTTTGACATCGCTCGGGGTCATGCGCAGCGTCGGTCGATCCATGATGCGATCGAATGGGATGCCGTAGTAGTCGTAGTCCTGAATGGCGGAAAGCCAGTATTGATTGTTTTGTAGCTGCACTTGCCAACCACGATAACGAGCCTCGGTCGCGAGCGTTAGCTCCTGATCGGTTGCACCAAACTGTCGTAGGGAGTCTAGCTGATGCTCCAATACGTTAGTCAAGCTGTCCATGACATTGGGGTCGGTGTCAAACTCGATTGTAACCGCATGATGCGTGTTAGGGTTTCGATAGACGGCTGGAGTTACACCAACACCATATGTTGCGCTTAACCGTTCTCGCATTTCATTGCGTAAACGACGACTGGTTATCCATGTAACAATTGAAAGTTGCTCGCGCATCGTGAGGTAGTCGTCTGATTCGACGTCAAACTGACGATCAAATATGTATGTGGTATGGGCTTTTTGCACTGGAAGTACGTTCTGATATGATTCGATTTTCCCTTGCAAAGATTTTATCTTGGGGTCAACCGGACGCTCACGAACAGCGCGATTGGTCGATGGGAGACTGGCAATGTATCGCGTCACCATCGCCTTCGCGTCCTCAGGCGATAGAGCGCCAACTATGGTAAACGTAAAGTCGCTCGCATCGCCAAATCGATCTTTAAAGACCGCCATTGCCTGATCGAGGTCGAAGAGCTGCATTAATGCGGGCGATGGTGGCGCTAGGCGTGGATTACCAAGCGACAATCTCCATGCAAGCTGGTCGTTTGGTGAGCCCCCCAATGTTCCTATGCCATATTGCTTCCATGCACTCACGGCGGCTGTGTCGAGAGTTGGATCCGTAAATGTGAGATACATGAATTGGAACAATCTCTCCGCGGCGGTCGACGATCCATTCAGTGAGATCTCTTCATCTCCATAGTTCAGCGCCACCTTGAAGTCACGGACCACAGGATTTGCCGACTGTTGTTGCAGAAACTGCTGACGATTCTGTCCGCCAAACCCTGAGGCGGCAGTAATAAGCATTCCAACCATCCGTCCCGGACTAAAGAACAGTGAATCAGGCAACAGAGAGCTCCCTCCGAGGCTGTGCGCACGAAGCAGGATTTCGTCTGGATTATTATCAGACTGTTTATACAACACCGTTGCGCCATTCGAGAGCGTCCAGCGTACAACTCCAGCCGGGGAAGACACTTCCTCGCGAACAATTGTGCCTGGGTTTGGAGCGATCTTGAAACGATCGGTATCTGAACGGCTATCGACCTTGACAGACGGCGTAGCGGTAGATGCTGTTTTCACCGAGTCGAAGAAGCTATTAATCTCCGCCTCGGTTGGTGGACGAACGGAGGCATACATTGGAAAGGTTATCTGTACGGTTCGCTTCTTGTTACTCAGCCAGGCACGAGCGGCGTCTCGAATTGTACTCGTTGATATTCCCGGGAGGATTGCCTCTGTCAACTGGAGTCTCTGCTGTGGCATGAGCAGCAGCTCTTCGCCACTCAAGTAGTGGTTAACGAATCGCTCTGCAAGTGTACCAGAGTTGATTGGACTGCCGAGCTCCGCTGACCGTTCAAGACGATGACGAATTCCCTCTTTTTGGCGCTCCAGCGCCGCATCGGAAATACCGTGCTCACTAACGTATGCGATTTCACGAATAGCGGCCTTGAGCCCATTCAGCAAGCTATCGGGAAGAGCAATGACCGAGAGGTTATACACTGGACCAAACGCCCTCCCCGGAGCAGCAGTCCCAACGTTGGCTGTTACAAATGGTCGCCCCTGGCTACTCAACAGCGAGAAATATCGCGTGTTGACCTCTCCCAACAAAAGATCCTCAACAATGCGTTGCTCCAATCCGGCTCGAGGATCGCTGGAATACCTGTCGACATTCCAGTACACGGATGCGTTCGGTGGTACCGCGCCACTGAAGACGTCCGAAGTAGGTTGGGTAACATTACGGACTTTGGCAACCGGACGCTGCCGAACAGGGACAGGGTTTTTGATTGAACCAAACCTGCGTATGACTTCCTGCTCCACCTGCACAGGATCGATGTCGCCAACAATAACAACGGACATGAGATTCGGTCGATACCAATCGTGGTAAAAACGGTTGATCGCTCCGGCATTGGCAACTTTTAGCAACTCCGGGTCGCCGATTGGAAGATGAGTCACATATGTCGATGTTTTACCAAATAGCGTCGACCGAATATGCATCTGCGCGTTGTGTTGTGCAGTATCCAAAACTTTGCTTCGCCATTCGCCGAGCACTACACCGCGTTCGGCGACGACTTCGGTGGAGTCGATGAGGATCCCACCGTTCGCCCAGTCTTCAAGTATTTGCAGGCTCTGTTGCAGGAACTTGGGGTCGTCGGTTGGAACGGCGAGCTTATAGACCGTCTCGTCAAAGCTGGTATAGGCATTCAGATGGGTTCCAAACGTCATCCCGGCAGCTTCGACGAAATCGATGAGTGCAAGCCCGGGAAAGTGTCGTGTACCGTTGAATGCCATGTGCTCGAGGAAGTGCGCGAATCCAAGCTGATCGGGATCTTCCTGGGCACTTCCGGTATTTACAATCAACCTCAGCTCGACACGATCTTTAGGATCGTCATTTTTTTGGATGTAGTAACGTAACCCATTTGGGAGCGTATCGGTTTTGAGTGACGATGTGTCGTGCGTAGCTCGCGGTTCAACTGGAATCGATGACGCCGCCGCCAGGCTTAGTATGCAGCAGGCGGTACCAATACAAAGACGGAGAACCTTGACTCGAGAATCCGTAAGTAAACCGAGATTCATTTATTGGTCTCTCAACTTACGTTCGGTGAGCACCTGGACAAGATCGTGTAATTCCTGCTCTTGAGTTCGTGTTATCGAAGGAGAAGCCACAAACACACCTTCTTTATCTATCAGAAAAGCATTTAAATCCGTGCTGGGATCATTCCCTCCGCTAAAATTGTATTCTCTCGCATTATCGACTACCTGATTAATTCGACGTTTATCATACCCCGGGAGGAAAAAGTGCGGTGTTTCCGCTACAAGGAGATTCGCTGGAAGTTGATAGTGCTCGAGCCATTCAGCCGCATACAAACCTGCTTCTTCCAACGGAGTCACAACATTTCCTTCATCGTAGTATCCATAGGTTTGAGCAACCAGAGTAACTTGCAGATCTGGATACGATTCCTTGAGTCGACGAATGATCGAGAATTGCTGAAAACATCGTGTTACATAGTGGCACCAGATCCGGTTCGCGAAGATGACTAAATTGACAGCTCCTTTTACAGGAATTTTTACCTGATTTTGGACTGAGGTATAAGTATTACCGGGACCAGAAACAAATTGATATGTTCCGGTTAACTGTGGAGCGATCGATCCCCAGCCAGTCAACAACCGTTCGGCATCCATCTTCAGATTTTTTTCAATAAATGCTTTGAAAAAATCCACATAAGATTGAGTGCTTTCTCTCAAACTCTCTATCCTTTCTGTCCGGCTTAAAGTTTGAACGGCCTTCCATAATGTAGCCACCAAATTCCTGTCCTCAAGCAAATCTTGTTTCTCAGCCCGAGTCATCTCTGCAACGTAACCGGCGGCTCTTGCCGCCCAACGCAATGCGACGGGCTCATTACCCATTGCATTCGCTTTAACGTATACACGGAGACAAGAAATAATTCGTGCTTTACTCCCAAAGTGATCAGTGCTCACCTGCAGGGCATTCACCGTTAGCGATTCTGCCGATGCTAAGTCCGCAGGTCGATTCGACAGGTACACAAGTGCCAGAGAGTTAGACACCGCTGCATACTGTGCCTGCGAATCGGCCTGAATTAGTCTCAACCGTCGATTTATGATGTCTTTTGCATCAGCCTCTCGACCAACCTTCAACAGCAGATCGGCCCATATATTGGCATCCTCGAGCGGAATATCGCCCACGGACACATTCTTGCTGCATCGATGCCCCATCTCTCGAGCTTCTTTCGCGAGCGGTTCAAGTGCTTCTTCAAAGGAATACGGTGTAGTATCTCGATATATACCGACGAACGCCCCTAAATATCGATTAACTCGCATAACGGCAGCCAAACATGCCTCTCCAGAACGGTAAGACTGAAGATTCACATTGGTCTGTATATCATCTTGTACCGGCCAATCGAAACGTGTCTGCCCAAACGCAACCGTACTATAAAAGGACAACAGTGCGCCCATGACTAGATATTTTACCATTTTAGTATGGCGAGTCTGTAATGAAGTATTGAATCGTGTCATGTTCTCCCTACACTGCGTCGACAAGCGCGGTAAAGCTGAAATCGTTTACTTTCATCGGAGGAACGATCGCAGGAGATACCCCAAGGTTATCCGGATCCTCGACCGGCGAAAACAGAGGTAGAGGAACGCCAAGCTGCTCGATACTATTCAACACGAACATTGGCGATTCAGTGAATCTCATGTTATGTACCGCCTTTGTAATTTTGCCGTTCTCTACCAACCAAAGGCCATCGCGAGTAAAGCCCGTAAACAATAAACTGTTTCCGTCGACCATATTGAGACCGGAGAACCTTGTTACTACTAGACCGCGCTCCGTTGACTCGATCATTTCCTGTACTGAAGTTTCCCCTCCCGACATCCTAAATGCTCCCCTCGCAAGTAGAGTCTCATTTTTGTTTAACCAGGGCAGGCTGTAGAAAAACCTTCCTCCCCGAACTCCAACATCCTCATACAGAGAAACGAGAATACCGTTCTCAATGAGCTTGACCGATGTCAACCCCCGCTTGGGCACCACACCCAGTTCAGGATCGTCGACCTGATGGCTAATCGAAATGCGTTTGTCCACCACCTGTAGACCGAGCTTTGATCTACCCAGTCTTAGTCCGTTATCGAACCCAAGGCCGAATGGTCCGCTTCCGGTTTCTGCTCCACCCGAATCCTTGGGTCGCATGAATCGACCCATCATATTCCGGATGAGAACACCAGCCGCTTGCGTCTCAAGAATTGTTGTGTATCTGCCTGGTTCGACACGGACGGGATTCAAAGAAGCCATACATTTTTCAAACGCGATGTCGCCCAGCTTCGAACCGTCGATAACTGCCCAATCAAAGCTCGATCTCCCAGCCCATCCTGAGCCAAGCCCTTGCGGATGCCGTACCGTCACGGAGCATTGAGCCTGGGTACACGTTCCATAGTCGAAGACCGATCCAGTCGATTCCGCAACGGCCCATTCTTGTGCCCGCGTCTCGCCATATCCGGCAGCAATCATACCATTCCGCTCTGAGGTGTCAGACACCCAATCGGTGAGCTTACTTCGTTGTTCAGCAGTTGCCGAAAAGGTTGAATCTGACCAAACCAATGTTTTCGGGAGCGCAAACTCTGGGGCTTCCACATGGAACAGTTCAGGTGGCTGAACCGTCAATGACAACCGTGAGACCCTTTCCGCAGCTTTCACTGCGCCTTTCAACGATTCGAGATCAAATTGATTCGTGATGGCTTTCCCAGGTCCAGCATTCTCTATACTGCGGGTGATTGTAATTTTTAAGTCCCGCCTATCAGCCGCCAAATAAACCCTATTACGCCCCCAGCGGATCTCTCCATTCCACCAGCCAACCATCTTGACCTCACAGCTTCCTCCTCCTTCCTGCAGGCTAAAGATCGAATCGACAATTCGCCTATACTCCTCTTTGCCAAGCAAGCGAGACCCAGCTTCGCCGTTCATATTCTTCATTATGCCTTCCTCCTGATATCCACGATGCTGGCTTCCTTAAACTGACTTGGCACTGCAGTCACGCTATGCCAGGCCCCTTGACCTGGTTCGCCCTTCCATTGGAAGACTCCGAATCGAAACTGGCTATTTCCCCCGCCGATTTTCGTGAGACTTTTCCATAACTCAGGTGTTCTAAATAACATTCCAGCGCCTAAAAGCTTAGCGATTTTCACTCCCTTCTTTATTTCATAAGCACGCCCCCTGAGGGTGAGCCCATTGAGTAACATCATATCCAGGCTTTTATCAATACCTTCGAACGCAATCCCGTCTCCTAACGAACGCACAAGATCCGTATAGGAATCCCCGTGTTCCCCTGCGTCCATAGAAAGATTTGCCGGAAAGGCAAGAGGTATATTCCGTCCTTCGCTAGCATGAGCACACCCGTTCGACGTAACAGGCTGTTGCGTTGCGATACCGTTCGCGGAGAACCAACCTGCGGATTCACGTGTCGTTTGAAACCCGTTAAGCACGCCATTATTGATGACAGTAAAGTCACTAGGTTCAACGCCTTCATCATCGTGATTAACAGTCGCTGCACCAGCTATCTCACGTCTATTCGCTCGTACGGTTAAGGTATCGGCGCCAATTTTCAGGGAGCCTAGCATCTCGGCTGGGTCGGTGATATAGCTGGTGCCACCAGCATTGGCTTCAAAGCCAAGTGCTCTATCCAATTCAGTTGCCGCGCCGATTGTGTCGGCCAATAGACTAGCGACACTTGCCACATCCAGTACGACATTGAACCGACCGACATCAACGGGTTTATAGTCCAGTGAAAGATCCTCATCTATTTCTTCGCATTTTAACCGGATGCTATTCTTGAGTTTCGGATTCAACCACATCTCCCACCCCAGACCCGCCGCAGTGAGCTCATCCAGGCCTCGCTCGGCTTTATCTTCCCTGTTTTTTACTTTATTGAATCGGAATTTTCCACCGCTGAGATATAGCCGCTGGCGCGAGTAGCAGCCATCGGTGGTGGCAAATATTTTCTGCGTTTTTTCAAAGTTTGCACCCACATCGTTCCAAGTAATGTTAACCCCGTGTTTAAGCCTTGCGTAGTACATGAGTCCGTTCATATGATCCAGTATTTCCAGTGGATTTATTTCAAACGGATCGATTTCAATCGGTGTTGCCCATTCAACATCCCGTATTACGCGACGAGGACTAAGTTCGATCGGTCGAGATTTACCGGACGTGTTGATTTTGGCCATAAACGTCGCTTCCTGGCCGATTCGATCCATTTCAGAGGCCTTCCATAACGGGCTTGCAGCAAACCCCCAACGTCCATTCACAAGAGACCGAATTCCAACGGTGATCGATTCAAAATCAACTATAGTGTTATTTACAAACTTCCGTTCGAATTTGTGGGTTAAGCGCACATCGGCATATGATGCCCCCGAAGCCGACGCTGCAGTTAGTGCACGCATTGCGAGCTCCTTTGCCTCATCAAATTCAATATTGGGACACGACGCGCCAGATAATTTTTGAGAACCGTGAGCTCGTTGAGATATCGTTCCCAAAGCAGCAAGCGAAGTCGCTTTTACGAGTGTACGTCTGGATATATTTAGTTTCATATCATTCATCTTTGATTGTGGTCTCACCATTTACCTTATCATTTAACGACAACGACTCCCTCGCTCTTGAGACTGTCGCTCCAGAATCTATATCTTCCAGCGTGAGCAAAAGTCCGAGCAGCGATCACACCATCGGTAAGGTTATTAGCGATGTTTCCCGATTTAGATCCAAAAAGCGCCGCATTAATAGCGCCTGATAAACCGGGTACTCGAGCAACTTCAGCACTCAAGGAATCTTCGAACTTCACGTCGTACGACACCGATTCATGTGGATAAAAACCGATCGCACCACCCACACCAACGACTACCTCTGCTGGGCTAAACCTGAGTATTGGAATCGTGGTCCCTTTCGGATAGTATGCTGTGACGCCCACCTGGACGAAGAGCGGTTCCGTGACCGATATTTCGATTGAATCCAAAACCGGAATTCCAAAAAATGTTCCAGCGCCGTACACCCAAACTTTCCGATTGGGAATCAATCCACGGAAGTTTCCATTATTCGCATCCACAGTCGCTACGGAGGGATCTGAAACCCAATATCGAAAGTAGGTGCCTGAGATGATCTCGCCGTCGATGTCCAGCGCTTTGGCGACAATGGCTTTATCCGATGGGCTCTGGTAAAAGGCTAATATCTTGACATATGCCGGCTGTTGATCGCTAGCAGATGACAGCGACACACTTGCGATCGTCGATGAGGGTGTCCAATCGACTACTCGGATTCGCACAGAGTCTTTGTAGCGAAAATTGTCCTCAACGAGATCAGCGATAATCCACGCTTCGTTTATGGCTTTCGATACTCGCACCAAACCGCGATAATCGACACTGATATCTCGACTTGAAGTACGGAAATTCACCGTGCCGTTATGTGCGATAGGTAGTCCCTTCGCGTTCCGCGACACGATATCGAGGCTGATCGTATCGTATGGAGATTGAGTCGACATCAGGAGAGCCTGATGGGTCAATCGAATATCCCAAATCATAGAATCTTCAGATTGCATTGGCGATTCAATAGAATCGGCTTGACAGCCAGCAAGGACGATCCCGAGAATCACGAATAGAATATTGTAGAGTTTATGCATCTCGATTCAAACACCCTTGAAAATAAGGATTTGCTCGCTCGCGTTCGGGAATTCCACTGTTGGTATGTCCCCCATACTGTAAATACGTATCCTGATATTGCCCCTTAGGATAAACTTGATCTTGGGCTATTCCATAGTTTCGAACAGCTCGCCGCAAATCGCCTTGCCTTTGCCCAGTGAGAAAGAGCCACGCAGCACGTTCGTTCAACTGCATGAAAATGCGAGGAGTGCGATCCCCAGCGTCTTCGAGCTCACTCATGCCGCGCGAGACTCTGAGGTCATTCAATATCCCCAACCACTCAACCGGACGGTTTTGTATGAGCGCAACTTCTGCGCGTATCAACTGCGCTTCTGTTCCACTTGCAAGAACCACAGTTACCGGTTGTGCTTCATAGTTTCGATATTTTGCGGGTAAGTATCGTATAGTCTTGGTACTTAGATCGGGTTCCGCCATATACACTTCAGTTCGTGGATCATTGCCAGTTATGTATGGCAATCCATTAATTCCCTCCTGATCCGAAACCCGAAGCCTGTCAAATTTCCCAACCCTCCAATTTACCCCAGAGCCAAAACGCGTTTGAAATGTATATTGATACGAAGGTCCAATTGTCCGTAGCGGCTCCAAGGCTTCGTCATAGTGTCCGATCGCTAATAAAGATCGACTTTTTCCAATGAGCGCTAGGTTGTATATCTGACTATCCGCGGGTTGTATCAGCGACAAGGCGGTGTCAAACATCGCAATGGCATGCCGATACATATCTTCTGTGGTGGATCCTTTGGCATATTTAAAGTCCCCTTCAAACACAATAGAGCTTAAGGGAACTCCATCGCAGAACAAATCTGCCAAAAAAATCTCTGCATATCCCTGCGTCGCATACAATTCACCAAGGAGCGACTGATTTACAGTCGAATCGTACTTCCGGAGTGCATCAATGGCATTTATCGAATATCCGCGCACTCGATGCATATTACCATATACCCCGTCGATATATCCTACATTTATTGGGAGTAAGTTCGAAATGTCACGACGGTCTACAGCCACTTGTCCTTGGGCCACTCCCCCGATCACATTATACGGATTGCCTGAAATAAGCGAAAGTTCGTCAGTCATGAGCCCGGAGAAGATGATCTCATCTACAACTGCATTTTGGAATTCAGCCCTTGCCTTCACGGCCATTTCACGCGCGCCTTTCGCGGTTTTGAATTCCGACGGATTGATCACGTCAGTCGGAATGGTCCCCCCAGACACCAAGTCTTTGCAACCGACAATGGCAATGCATAGAAGTATCCCGAGCACATTCACGATACGTTGAAACACGCATCCCAGCTTTTGTAATGATTTCATCATAACCCTAACTGGATGCTGCATCTCCAGCTCCTAGGAAGTGGAGTAAATCCTTCATTAGGGTCCTTCCCTCGATGGTTTGTTTTCTCCCCCAGGTTATTCCCTTGAATCGCTATTGATGTTTGCGTGACACCGAAACGTTTCAGCAAACTGCCCGGAACATTATAGTTGATGGACATGGTACTGAATGTTAGAACATCTACAACCTGAGGTATCGTCGGATTTATGTTCAAAAACGCCGCCTGCTCCGTAAGGCTCATTATGCCCGGATGATCCGATGCACAATATACGCAGCCTGCAAGTGCTGACGTTCGCACGGACCTCCGTAGTAGTCCGTTGCTGTATTTGAACGTGGCGTAGACATTGACACGACCATTAAAGGCTGCCATTGATGAACTCGCTGACAATTCAAAATCCGGGGACGACGTGCCTACAAAGACAGCACTATCAGCAAGTTGTACTTCGCCGATATTGTCCAACACCCCATTTCCATTTACGTCAGCATATCGAAGCACGGGAGTATACCACGCGGCATCGATTGGATATCCTGCTTTGTATACGCCCCCATTAGTTGTACAACAGACGATATCTGAACCACCAAGCGAGGTTATCTCATTACTGCTCTTCCCGAACTGCGTTGCAACATTCCACCCAAATTTTCGTCCCTCGATAATCTGTGCCTGCAGCGACATTTCGATGCTTCGCTTTTGGACATTACCAATATTATACGGCTGCGAAATTTCACTTCCCAAAACTGACGGTGCGACCACGAGAGGGACAATGGCATCGAACGTCATTCCGTAGCTATAGGTTACACCAAAATTGATTCGATTTTTCCAGAATTCGGTATCAAACCCAACCTCCGCTTCTTTTGTACGTTCTGGAACTAATCGCGTGTTTCCAATCGACCGAATCGAAAGGAGATCGGCTGGGTTCCCATTAATCTGGCTACCTGAATATGCGAGAAGCCGCAAATGATCACCCGAACTCGGTAGCCGACCAGCATATCCCAAAGCCATCCGCACTCGAAAAAGATCGACCGCGTCTTTTAAGGGCCAAAACGATTCTTCAGAAGCGATCCATGAGAAGCTTAATCGCGGGAAGCTACTCAGCCCGCCTTTGCTCCCCGCTGCATTGGAGCCATCAAACCGAATCCCGGGAACTACAAAGAAGCGCGACTGCACATCGAGTCTTGGCTCCACATACCATCCTGCAACAATACGACTGTCGAGTTGCTGCGCGCCTCCATCGATCCTACTCGGCGAGTAACTACCAATTGACAGGCTATCTGCGCTCGCGGTCTGTATAGCATTCGACGTCTTGGTAACGCTCACTCCACTCAACAGACGCAAGGCTTTCGCTCCACGGATGGGGAGACGTATACCACCAGCGCCAACGCCTAACGATAGAGACTGCGTTGTGTAGCTCCCGCTGCCAGAGTTAAAATACCCGAGAGAATCGGAGGATCCAGCGAGCCAATACCCTCGAGGTAACGCGCGCTGATCGTTTCGATTTACCGCATCGAGCCCCATGGTGCCCGTGAGCGGCAACCAGGACGTCGCTTGCCAATTCATGTTTCCGGTTGTTCGAGAAGATACTGAACGCGACTGAGCTCGAACAAAAGGCGTTCCCTGAAAAATTCCCTCCGGCCCGAGTTGACTCGTATCAATATTAGCAATCCGTAACTCCGAAATTGCATTATTAGTGAGCGATGACTTTGTTTGCTTGCTCCCTGACATCGACTGCGTAATTGCAACATACGTTTTGTCAGTCGGATTTAGTGTGAAGCTGGTATTCATCTGCCAGTCTGTATATTGCTCCGGCTTTTTCGCCCACCCCGGTAGCGGACGGTCATGAAATAGGGCAAATCGTTGGATCTCAATTTGTGGGAGCCGCAAATAACCTAGTGTTGACGACGTGCTGCCGGTTATAGAGTAGCCAAATGTGTTCCTTCCTCCGCTCACGGTTGTACTTATCCGCGAATCATTCCCACGGGAGATTGGAGAGTATCGAGAGTCGTTTAGCGCTTGAAACGCAACGACACTATCGAGATAGACAATGCGTTTGCATGGATATGAACACGCCTGATCATTCCTTTCATCGTAACCAATAACCCCATGCCCAAAATACGCATAGTTGTTCGCGTATTCTCCCGGTACATAAGATATTCCCTGGCTGAAACGCAGCTGCCATTTTGTTGCGCCTATTCCACCACGTTTTGTTGTAATAATAATGACCCCATTCGCGGCATCTGCGCCATACAAGGCCGATGCCGCGGGCCCCTTCTGCACTTCAATTGTTTCGATGCTGTTTGGATCAATTTGATCGAGTAATGACGGAGTAAAATATTTACCTGCAATCGGAGCCCTAGATTGATTAAGCGGATCTCCCCCAACCCCAACAATATCCCGATTCAACCGTTCATCCGAATTAATCCGGATCCCATCCACAATAATCACCGGCTCACTACTCCGAGTAATACTCCCTTCCCCACGAATCCGAATCTTCGCCGGATCCCCAGGGCTTCCGCTCGACCTGTCTATCGTTAACCCGGGAACTCTGTTATCGAGCAAATCCGTCACAGAACTAATCGGCGCTGTCTGCATCACAGAATCCACATTAATCACCGTTATATCATTCCCAACCTCCATCCGTCGTTGCTTCCCGGATGCAGTTGTAATAACCTCCGAAAGCATAGCAGACGAAACACTCATAGCGATCACAACCCCACTATTCGTTCCACGCTTCACCTCCATCGTTGTACCAGCCGCCCGATATCCAACCACCTTCACCGCTATCGCTCGCGTTCCCACCGCAACATCGCCAATAGCAAACCCACCTTTCGCGTCAGTCGTTACCGCGATCTTCGTCCCCTCGATCGTCACCGTCGCTCCCGGGATACCCACTCCGGTTGCGGAATCAACCACACGCCCACTGATCGACCCAACCTCCTGCTGGCGTCCATCACTTTTTTTTGCATCCGTCTTCACCACCAACACGGTTCGCCCCGTTGCCGACATCTGCGCTTCCGCATTCTGATCTTTCAATACAATCGCCAACGCAGTCCCGACCGGAACGTCCTTCAGCTTTACCGTCACATTCCCAGTGAGCGGAACCTTCGCATTACTCCAACTCAGCGCCAACCCTGCTTGCCTGACAATCTTGGACAGCACGTCCTTGATCTCCATATCATCGACGTCGATGGTCACGCGCGGTTCCACACCACGTTGTCCCGCGTTCGATGTCTGGTCACCAAGCCCGGTGTTTAACAAGCCACCGTGCTGCGCCCACATTTCACGCGCGCCACCAACAGACCCCATTCCGAGGCAAAGACAGACAAGCCACCATCGTATCGCATCACTACAATTCATACGACTTTTTGAGTGCATATCACTCGTTACCTCGGATAGATGGTTATTGTACGCGCATCACGCACGACCTTCGCGTCGAATGTTACGCGAAGGATCTCCAGCAACTCACTGACAGATCCGCTTAACAAAACAGCATTCATTGGATATCGCTCCAGCGCCGGATCGCTAATACGGATATTCACATCATACCACCGGTTCAAATCTGCAATCGCGAGGCGCAACGGTACCCCGTCAAGCACCAGCCGCCCCGTTGCGAACCCCACCCACGGCTCCAGATTCTCCTCATGACGGACCTCTGGCGTACGGTCACCAACTGCGTAGGTGACGTCATGAGCGCCGAGCACAACGTTGTTCACTGAAACCCTCCCGTTTCGCACGGCCACGGTCGTTTTGTGTGCATCATACGAAACGACGCTGAACTCAGTTCCCAGTACGCGTGTCGTTGTGCCAGCAGTCAACACGGTGAACGGATTGCCTTCGGCGTGCGAAACGCGAAAATATGCACCGCCACTCAGCTGCACCGTACGACTGTTGCCGCGGGAGAGCTGTTGCAACTCCATCCGACTACCAACGTTCAACAAGACATGCGTCCCATCGACGAGCATAACCTCAGCACGTTGTGCGTTCCGCGTTTGGTACGTCGCGTTCGTTACAGCGATATGTGAGTATGCCTGGTTCTCGGACCGAACGGATCCCACACTCAATCCAATAACCAATGCAATTGCAACGCTAACCGACGCATAGACAATTCGATTGAATGTTCCCCCTCCGAGCCGGAACATCATTCGCGCGTCATGCTTTGTCTTAGGAGTATTCGCGGAACAATCCGGATTCTCGGCGTTCGTTGTATTCAACGCGCTTCCGTCCCGCGGAGCCAACACCGAGCTATTCGAAGTGGACGCACGATCCATCAGAGCCCGTTCAAACGCCGCCGTCGCATCCCACCCATGAAACGGTCGGTTCGTTCGCTGACGGGCAGCCTGAATCAAAGCGATGTAATCTCCAAGCTCTCGATCGGCTTTCATCAGCCGTCGAACCTGGTCGGTTTCTTCTGGGGAATACACCTCTCCAGCGACATACCGCTCCAGGAGAATCCAGTCACGCTCGTTCATGCCATCCATACCCATTCGTCGGATCGAATAGCTGAATACCCTTACGTCAATCTAAAATTTGTCGGATTTTGTTCGCACGACGTCCCCGTCGAGGAGTGGTTTTAGTAGTGTCCGAAGCATGCGAAATGCTTTCCCTACCTGGGCTTCCACGGTTTTCACCGAAATGTCGAGAGCGGTCGCAATCTCCATATAGCTCATCTGCCCATACCAACGCAACTCAAAGACCGCTCGACATCGGGGCGGCAGCAATCCAATTCCATGCGAAATCGCCTGGTCAATCTCGGCCTCCGACATCACCATGTCTGGAGGATGTGCGCTATTCCCCATCCCAATCGCAACACCGGGCTCTCGTCCCGCACGATCTTCCCATGCCCACTCGATCCGTTGCGCTCGCATGACATCGATCGCGCGAAGCCGAACGCCCCCATATAGGTATCCCCTCGGGGAGACTGTCGACTGTAATACGTCTCGCCGATTCCATACCGCTGTCATTACTCCAATAACAACGGTCTCCGCGAGATCTCGCTCTCCAACAATTCGGACAGCATAGTCGCACAACCGCGTGTAGTAGAGCGTGAATAGCTCCTCTAACGCACGCTCGTCTCCTGCGCACATGCGTGCCCACACGCCTGCGTCATTCCGATCTTCGACTTTCTGACCAGGACGAACCATACCCCTCCGCCTTCTGCCGTGCACATTGACACCGGATGGGGTGCCGCGGTTGGTTGTGAGACAACCAGCCGCGTCTGATCAGTGTGCGGAGTTATTAGTAGGGTTCCAACGTACTGAATGCGCTGTGATTAGACAAGATGTGATTTTTTTCGACGATTCAGGGAATCAGGCTTCAGGTTGGATTTAGAACGGAGAGAACCTTAACCTTTTTCGTTACTAAAGGGATTGTTAAGGCTGGAATACTCTTACGGTTTTGTTATTGGCGCAACCAAGTCAACTGTGGTTGTCGTATTAGGTGTTATGTTAAACATCGCCACCTGTTTACCTGAATTATTTTTCTCGCCAACAAAATAAGAACCTGGTAGCAGTCCCATAAGATAAAACGTGCCATCCGAAAATGGTTCTATCGTATACATCCGTCCGGTAGACCGGTGCGTAACTTTGATTGGCGCGAGCGAAATACTACCAGTCGAATCACTCAGTATCGAGCCTTCGAGAATCCCACCTTCCACCACAGCCAAATTGAATGGGAGCGCTGCGTTTGGCATCGTAGAGACATATCGTTGTTCATCTACCGGAACCCACCAGGGCGACTCTAATGACGATACGTCAATCGTCACACAAACAACCTGCCCCGCTGGAATACCCCATGCTTCGTAGTACCCAGCGCTATTGGTGCGTATTGATGTAGCACCGATTTGAACGCTGACGTTACGCAAGAGTGGTTCACCATCATCAAAGCGACCGTTACCATTTTCATCGAGAAAGACAACACCTGAGAGCCCGGCGCGTTCTAAAATTGAATTCGACGAACGCAACAGACGTTTCGCATCCGCATCCCAACGAAGCGATCCACTGAGTGATTGATTGGTGGTGATGAGATCGCCGTTCAATGTTGTTTGCGAATACGACTGCGTTCGAATTTGACCAATTTCAGTGGTGAATCCGATCGATATTTGCGGTTGATTTGACCGACCGTTCCATCGTAAGCCAGCTTCGGCTGCGAATCCACGAATAGCGCTACGTGCGACCGTGACTTCAGCGTTTTGGAGCGCTCCGTCTGTATTGATTTCGAATGCGCTTCGCATCCACCACATGCGGAATGCGTTCACATTGAAGGCTGCGCCGGTAACCGTTGCATCGAGACCCACTGACGTTGTGCTTGCGGATGGCATGCCTACATATCGCGCGTATGGTCGCAACGTTGCGTTATTGAGAAAGAACGACGACCCGGTTCGCAAAAATGAATGAGTACCGAAGCGATCTTGCACGCGCATGAGTTGTGCTTCGATTGGGATGGGTAACGATGCCGGTGCAAAGCGGCCGACCATCCACAGTTGGCTGTTTGTCGATCCGGAGAGATACGTGCCGAGCTGTGATTTATTATAGGTCGTGTAGTCGCCGATAATTGAAAAGGCGAGCGATGGGTCCCACGCGACGCCGACCTTTGTGTATGCGCGGTGCAGGCGTTCGATTCCGGCGCTCAGTCCTGGGCGGATGATACCATCGAGCGAGATATATGGATACACATCAGTGGGCGCGCCATTGCGCCACGAGTATTCCGTTGCGCCGCCTCGGAGCGACCACTGTGGAGACAGACCGTATCGGAAGTCCATGTTCATCATCCATGAACATGGTTGCGTGGCACATGCGCCAGTACTCGCGGCGAACTCGAAGGCTCCGGTTGGGAGCATGGAGGGGCGAGCTCGAATCATGCGGTCAAAGTGGACCGTCTCTCCGCCTGGCCCGTAGGCGATCAGTTTAAGTGCGTTTTCGCCGTAGTGTACGGGGACGGGGAGCTGATATTGGCCGCCGGTTCCGACTGAATCGTAGCCAACCAGCACACCGTCTCGATACACCTCGACGCTCCAATCTGGCGGTAGAGCGCCGGCGACCGATAAGCGGTCGAATGACTGGGCTCGAATCCACGGGGCATTGGATACATAAGCGCCGCGAATGGGAACGGTGCCAAGGCCGCTGGAAGTGCCTGATCCCAATCGGAGTTGTGTGGGTTCGTGGCCGAGAGGCCAGACACCGAGCCATGCGAGATCGAGCTGAGCGTTATTGGGAGAGCCGGAAAGTCGGGTGACGAGGTTGCCGTTTGCGATTGGAGTGGCTGCAGAGACCGAGTAGCTACGGTTGCTGGCATCGCGCGCATGTTGTTGGTATAAAGCATAGTCCAGCGCGACACTCCCCATGCGTGGAGACGGTGATTCTATCGGGACTGGAGATGTTGGCGTCTTTGGGGATTTGGAGCGGTTGAGAGCTGCTCTTGCGGCGGCGCGACGGAGTTGGCGAACGGAAGGGAGATGCTCCGCATTTGCGAAGATGATTGTCGCTTCTTCGCGATCGAGTCGAGCGGTGATCTTTAGGGATCGTGTGATTGTTGAAAGAAAGCCGTATGCGGAATCTGGGGATGGGTGATTACGAAGCCCGGAGACGGGGATAAGCTTTCGATCGAATTGGACAGTTTTCTGCGTGTAGTCAATTTTGAAATGAAGGCCAGCGAGTTCGAGGATAGATCCGATTGGAAGCAGGATGTCGGATCCAGCATCGTAGCCGACAACGGTGACAGCTCCAACACCCGGGAGTTGAAGTTCGTAGATGATTGGCGTTGCGAGCGATGGCGCGACCGAAGATTGCGCTTGTGCCTGGTTTGGCCAGAGCGTGGTCGAGATGGCTATGACAAAAGCGATCCATCGCATAACGTACAGTCGATGCTCTATAAGAGTCTAGTTACCGTTACGACGATGACACCGCTATAATTACCGGGTTTTTGACTGACAGGTGGGGAAATACTTCCGCCAACCCATACATGTACCGGCGCACTCAGAAGCGCTAAGCTCAACGCGCCAGTGCTGGGGTTAAATGGCGTTGCACCTACGGGGTTGTTATTGTTTATTCGATAGAGGCCGTCACTACCCACGAAGTTTATGGGCAACTTTTCGGTACCGCCAACTCGCGTTAATTCCGTTGGAACCACAATACCGAATCCGATCGTTAACGTCGCTGAAAACGAAAAATATGCGGCATTCGCCTGCGTTGGCCCAATTGCCAATGTTTGACCGGCGAATATCTGGCCAAACGTTAACGGACGTATCGTGATAAACTGCGCTGCGGCGACGTTGGCTGAAGCGAAGAATAGAACAACAAACGCAAGCCAAAATCGCTTCATGGTATAACAACCGTTGTTGAAGACTTTACCGACGGAGCTTTTACCAGCAATTGACCTGGAACATCAGGGCGAGCGCTCACGGCTTCAAGCACAAGTTCGTACTTCCCTTTCAATCCTTTCAATGAGATTGGAAGTCTGGGATCCAACGTATAATAAACACCAAGCGGCAACGACGTTTTTGCCGCAACCTTTCCCTGGGCATCACGCAACGTTGCACTGAGGGCACCGATAAAAGCTGAATTCCCCGTACGTTGTAGCTCAGCGCGTACCACCAGCGAGTCCAGATGCACCGACGTTCGCGCATTACTAATCATCACACCAGTCGTTGACACCCCTTTGCGATAAAAAAACGGGAGGACTGATCGAATTTCGATCGCAAGCCCGGCTTTTACGTTGGAGTTTTCAGTACCGGTAATCGGCATCTCACCACCTCGAGCTGCCACAACCAACCGCGCCCAATATTCACGATCTATGAGCATTTTTGGTGGGGACACCATGATGCGAACAACACGTCGCTCATTCGGTGCAAGTCGTAGTCGCGCAGGAAAGACCTGAATGTACGGCGCAATGGACGGCACAGAGTCTGGAATAGCATCCATCGTATGCAACAGCATAAAACCAGCGGCATCGGTTACAGGATACCCAAACATCGTTGACAGCGTAACTTCACTGGTAGTCGTACCCGTATTGATTAACGTGACAGCAGCCGACCGAGTACGTGCATCGACTACAATAACTTGCGGTGCTATCGCAATCGTTTGCGAAGTGACTCGACCAGGTACTACAAAGCAGCACGCTAGCGCCGCGCCACCAATTGCGAGCATGCTGAGGTTACGCATTAGAAATAGACAACGGTTAGGGTCGCCGTTCCGGTGTACGTTCCGGCAGCTTGTGTTGTTGTTGGTTCGGCCTTGGCACCCAGAAACAGGTACAGATAGCCAATCGCGCTCAGGGACGCCGTTGTTGGCGAGACTGACGGTGTAAAGTCGGTACCCGAGACAGACGAATTGGTTGAATTGTGTCTTGCAGACCAACTGGAGATGACGAGCGTATTTGCGCCGCTTGACAGCGTTGGCGGAAGTACGAAGCTGAGACGCACTTGCGCGTTGTCCTGACCAAAGACCGTAAACTGAGCAGCATCTGCGGATGTGAAAGCAACGGTTTTGTCTACGCCTGGAAACACTTGTTTGAAATCGAGATCAGCCGTTTTTGTAACCGTAATTGGGCGCTGAACCTCTGCGGTTACCGACGCGCTTGCACTTTGCGCAGAAGCTGACTCGGTGCCTCCGACAGCAATGGCAAGCAGGGCAGCGTAGAGCATAGAAGCTCTCATAAGAATAGTCCCATAAAATTTGGAGTAAATCAAACCGCGATACATTTAGGTATCGGCAATTGAAGACGATTCTAAATGGGTAGCGTTACGGGGGCGTCACCGCACCGTTACTTCAAAGCGGGAACTTTGCCCAAATATCTATGCTCAGCTCAGCAGCTAGCGGTGCGATGCGGCACGGGGGCGAACGGAGGGCGAAATGATTCGTCGCCTCGGGATATCGACTGGACGTTAGGCGCTCCAGCCTCACACTTCAATGCAGACGAATTCGACTACTCGCCCGTCCAACGCTGGCCGATATTATGCGAAACATCAAAGTGGTCGAGGATCCTCGAGACCACAAAGTCGACCAAATCGTCGATTGATGACGGCCTGTGATAGAACCCAGGTGCAGCCGGCAGAATAATCGCCCCAGCCTGGCTCAGGGTCAGCAGATTGCTCAGATGGATCGAGCTGAGTGGCGTTTCCCGAGGAACCAATAACAGCTTGCGACGCTCCTTAAGCGCCACATCAGCAGCCCGTTCGACAAGCGAACGGGAGCTCCCTTGAGCAATCGCGCTTACGGTCCCCATCGAACATGGGCAGACGATCATCCCGCGACTTTTCGCAGAGCCAGACGCTGGAGGGGCGCCGCGATCGTTGTTATCATACGTAGTGATCGACTTATCCCACGCCACAGCACCTATAGACTGACGAACGTCTTCGACGGAGGTAAACGACGTCTCGCTCTGAAGCAGTCGAACACCATGACTGGACACAATCAGAGATACCTTCGTTTCGGACAACGCGAGCTGTTCGAGCAGGCGTACCGCGTACGGCGCACCGGACGCACCGGTGATCGCAACTACGATTGGGGTATCTTCAGACCGTTCGGTTGTCATAGACCGGAGTATAGTCGTTCAGCCAGCACAAAAACAAAGTAAACGATGCTGATCACACCGTTCATTGTAAAGAAAGCAGCGTCGAGCTTGGTGAGATCGTTTGGCTTAACCAGGCTGTGTTCGTATCCCAAGAGGATCGAAGCAATTGCTACGCCAATCCACTGAATCGGGCCGGCACCCGTGGCCAGCGCGACCGCAACAAGCGCAAGCACGGTAACGCTGTGTAAAGCACGAGCAACGTTCAACGCGCCACGTTCACCAAGTCGCGCAGGGATTGAATGAAGCTTGTTGGCACGATCAAAGGCAACATCCTGCAACGCGTACAAAATATCAAAGCCACCAACCCATGTGACTACGACAATCGCAAGCGTACAGAGCATCCACCATGGAGTGCTCCAAGTTCCGGCGATCGCGAGATAACCACCAACTGGTGCAATCGACAAACTTAAACCAAGAACGATATGCGCTAACGAGGTAAAACGTTTGGTATAACTATAAAAACACACCCAGGCTAACGCGATTGGCGACAACGCAAAACAAATCGGGTTCAACGCGTACGCCGCACCAATACAGACAAGCGACGCAACAACAATTGCGATCGACGCCTCACGAACGCTCATCTTCCCAGATGGAATCTCACGCATTTTTGTGCGCGGATTGAGCGAGTCGATACGACGATCGATCACGCGGTTAAAGCCCATCGCGACAAAACGAGCGGCGGTAAACGCAATGGTAATCCACACAACATGCCACACCGTAACGTCGTGCAGATAACTTGCGAACACCGCCCCAACAAGCGCAAATGGCAGTGCAAACAACGTATGCGGGAGCTTCACAAAGTTCGCATATCGAACAAAGTGTGACTCCCCCACAAACGTTTGCCCTTCACGTCCGCTCATAATCCGAGCTTAGCCCACATGCCATCGACCACACGCTTGGTCTCGTCGTCCATTTCAGCGCGCTTCGGCCAATTTCGCGTGAACCCTTCTTCAGCCCACTTCCGAGTGGCGTCGATCCCCATTTTTGAGCCATACGTAAAGCCGCGACTCGAGTGATCGAGCACGTCTACCGGCCCCATTGTAAACCGTGTGTCACGCTCAGGATCGATGTTATTTAACGCAATCCACCACGCTTCGTATTCGTCTTGCACGTTCACGTCTTTGTCGAATACGATAATAATTTTCGCAAGCGACATCAGCCCCTGGCCCCACAACGCGTTCATCACCTTGTACGCTTGCCCGGGATACTGCTTATCAATCGAAACAAACACCAGGTTGTGGAACCCGCCTTCAGCTGGCATATGGTAGTCCACAATCTCGGGAATCACGAGCTTCAACAACGGCAGGAAGATGCGTTCCGTTGCGTGCCCAAGATAATAATCTTCCATCGGCGGGCGACCAACGATGGTTGTAGGATACACCGGGTTCTTCCGTGTTGTGACCGCAGTCACATGTACACGAGGATAATAATCCGCTTCGCTATAAAATCCGGTGTGATCGCCAAACGGACCTTCTATCACCAGATCTTCGCTCGGATCGATATACCCTTCAATCACGAACTCGGAGTCAACAGGCACTTCAAGGTCACACGTTAACGCCTTTGCGAGATGCACTGGCGACTTACGCAAGAAACCCGCAAAGATAAACTCGTCGATCACGGGTGGCAGTGGAGCAGACGACGAATACAACGACGCTGGATCAGCACCAACCACAATACATACAGGCATCCGCTCACCACGTTCGGCCATCTCACGCCAATGCGCAGCGCCAACTTTGTGCCGCTGCCAATGCATCTTTAACGTTGTTGGTGATTCGTACTGCACGCGATACATCCCAACGTTACGGATCCCACGTTTGGGATCTTTGGAGATAACCATGGGCAAGGTGATATACGGGCCACCGTCTTCCGGCCAACATGTAATAATCGGAATCTTTTGCAGATTGATCTGATCGCCCTGCATCACAACTTCCTGACACGCAGGCTTCCCCGACTTCACCCGTGGCGGGAACTTCGACACCTCAAGCAGCTTCGGAAACATCGACAGCTTGCCAGCAAGACCATCTGGAACTTTGAGGTCCATCAACTCGGTAATGCGATCGCCGATCGAGTTGAGATCGGACACTCCCAACGACATCGCCATACGACGCATCGAACCGTACAGGTTGATTGCGACGGGATATTCAGATCGTGTTCCATCATCCAGAATGACGTGTTCAAAAAGCAGCGCTTTCCCACCACCTGGCTGTTTCATCACACGATCCGAGATTTCGCAAAGCTCCAGCTTTGCCTTGACCGGATGTTTGATGCGCACGAGCTCACCGGCTCGTTCGATCTCGTCAATGAATTGTGTAAGTGTGTCGAGTGTCATAACGGCACTACTTTTGTCAGGGTTTTTCGCCAACGTGAATCGCGGCGATTCCAAAGGATAGCGTGCGCCAGGTCACGTTCGTAAACTGTGCACTTTTCATTCGCGCTGCGAGCTCTGGCTCAGCAGGAAAGTGTGCGACAGATTTTGGGAGATACGCATACGCGGTACGATGTCCACTAATCATGCCACCAACTTTTGGCAGGATACGATGGAAGTAAAATTCATACAACGTACGAAAGACTGGATTGCGTGGTGTTGTAAACTCAAGGATCACGAATCGCGCACCGGGCTTCAAGACTCGATACACTTCCCGAAGTCCAACATCCAGACTTGCAACGTTCCGAATTCCAAACGCGACTATTGCTCCGGAGACGGATGAATCCGCCAACGGGAGCTGAAGCGCGTCGGCAGTAACGGGACTCAAAACGGCTGCTGCAACCTTACCGCTTCCAGCCCGCAACATTGGCTCAGCGAAATCTGCACCAATTATATGCCCACGAAACTCTCGGCGTTTCGAGAGCTGCGCACTCACGTCGAGCGTGCCGGCGCAGAGGTCGAGATACGATCCGGTTGGATCGTTCTCGACTCCTAAACTCTTGAGCGCTTTATTCCGCCATAACCGGTCGATGTTCAGACTTAATAAATGGTTCAGCAGATCGTACGACGGGGCGATGTCGGAGAAGATCTTACGCACATAAAGTGGTTTCTCTTCCCCGCCAGCCGCGGCCGCATTTACAACGTCGTCAGACGCGCTATCAACGGATCGCGTCGAGTTGGGCTGAGTGAGCATTGAGGTCACGTCAATTCCAACAGATTAAGCAGACGCTCCAGCCCTGCTTGGCAACGCGGATCGTACCTTTTCGGTCAACGCGATAAGCGCCTTCGCAGCGCCAGACGTTGGTTCTGCGTCTACGATTGGCTTGCCAGTATCGCCGCCTTCCAACACGCGGGGATACAATGGAATCTGCGTCAGCAACGGGAGCCCAAGTTCATCAGCCAACTTCTGACCGCCGCCGGAACCGAACAGCGAGCTTGGCTTTCCGCAGTGTGGGCATTCAAAGTACGACATGTTTTCAACGATACCTAACACAGGCACGCCAACGCGTTCAAACATGCGGGCACCACGCAACGCATCGCCCGCGGAAACATCTTGTGGCGTGGTTACGATCAATGCGCCATCGATACGTGTCGCCTGCACCAGCGAGAGCTGTGCGTCGCCTGTTCCCGGAGGGAGATCGACGATGAGATAGTCGAGCTGCCCCCAATTCACGTCGCGCAAGAACTGGGTGATCACCTTCATAATGATCGGGCCACGCCAAATTGCAGGCTGGTCGCGATCAACCATAAATCCGATCGAGATGACTTTAATGCCATACGCTTCGAGCGGAATGATTTTTTCGTTTTCAACATATGGTTGCCCGCTCACTCCCAACATGGAGGGGACGTTCGGGCCATACACGTCTGCGTCCATAATTCCAACGCTCGCGCCGCCTTTGGCGAGCGAGACGGCAAGATTTACGGCAACTGTGGACTTTCCAACGCCGCCCTTCCCACTCGAAACCGCGATAATGGTACCGAGGTTCGGGTAGGTGACTGGCGTAGGAGCGGGGACCGACTTAGCGGCCGGCTTCTGATCCATGACCGGCAACGAGCGGCCTTGGTTCTGTGGTACGGAGGTCATGGCCGTAATGTAATGCCCCTTTCAGTCGTATGGGTTACGTTGACGCGTGATATGTTACGATATATCTTAAGGAAATGCTACGATATATCGTGATATATCTTTAGAATGGTGGAGGAACGGCGATGTTTGGACGGAATTGCGGCGGGTTTGGAGGTCGAGGTGTTTGGCGTGGCAACTGGGGCTTTGAGAGCGGCGGTGCGCCGTTCTGGGCCGGACCGTGGCGATCGCGCGGTGGTGGACAGGGTCGCAGCGGGCGGATGTTCGATCAGGGTGATCTGAAGTACGTCATCCTTCAGCTTCTCGAGGAGAAGCCGCGTCATGGCTACGAGGTAATCAAGGCGATCGAAGAACGGTTTGGTGGGGCATACTCACCTAGCCCAGGCACGGTTTATCCGACGCTCACCATGCTTGAAGACCTGGGCTACGCCAAGGTCTCGCTGGAAGAGGGCGGGAAAAAGGTCTACGAGATTACTGAGGAAGGCAGGCAGTATCTCGCCGAAAACCGGCCGGCGGTGGATGATATCTTCGCGAAAATTAGCGAATTCGCGCAAAATATCTTTGGTGAGCCGATGATGCAGGTACACCGCGCGTTTAAGGATGTGGGTCGCGCGATCTATGTGCGCGACCAAAAGCGGTCGGCAGAGCAGATTCGACAGATTGCGGATATTTTGGAGAAGGCGGCGAAGGATATTGCCGCAATCGAATAAGCCTGAGAGAGGCGATTTTCTGAAGATATTCAACCCGATCTAATCGGGTGTACCACTAAGCAGCCAGGAAAAAGGAATAGGGCGGAATTATCCGCCCTATTCCTTTTTACCGAGAAATTCTTGCGCAGCGGCCAGGATTTTTACTTGCGCCTCAGCGAGCGTTCCGCTCACGAGCGCCCCTGCGGCCTTTACGTGCCCTCCGCCTCCGAACTGTCGAGCGAAAGCGTTCGCGTCGGCTTTGCCGGTTGTGCGGAAGGAGACTTTCACGCGCTTGTTAGGCAGTTCGCGAAAGAAGATCGCCAAGCGGGTTCCAGCTATAGATCGAGCAAATTCCGCGACTCCATCCAGGTCTTCTGGACGGGCGCCATATTGTTCGAGCGCACCATTATAGACCGAAATACACGAAATGCCGTATTCAGCGTCAACCGTGATCGTGCCAAGCGCTTCACGCAGCAGGTGCAACCGCCCCACTGGCATGGACGCATAAATACGCTGATACATCGCCTCAGGATCGACTCCAGCGGCTAACAGCTGTCCTGCAACCGCGTGACATCTGGGCGACGTATTACTAAAACGAAAGCCACCTGTATCTGTGAGCATCGCGACATAGATGGATTGCGCGATCTCTGGGGTGAGTTGTAAATCCAACTCAACCGCGAAGTCAAAGATGAGCTCGCCCGTCGCACAAGCACTCGTATCCGAAAAGATCTCGTTCCCCGGCGGATCATCGCTCGGCACGTGGTGATCAATCACCAGTACCGGTCGCTTGAACCCGCGAACAACGTCGCCGAGCGTTCCCAAGCGACGCAGATCGCTGATGTCGAGTACGATGATGATATCGGCCGCACGCATGACGTCGGCGCCACCATCGGCGACTTCAACGATGCGAATACCGTTAGCCAGGAACCGAAACATGTCTGGCCAAGGCGTTGGATTCACGATTGTTACGGTGAACCCTAACTGCTCTAACAACCGCGCTAGCGCGGTTTCCGAACCACACCCATCGCCATCTGAGTTGATGTGGGTGGATAAAACGACGGAGCGCCCCGTCGGCGAGCTTTTTAGCTCACCGGCGAGACGCTGAATCGCTTCTATTCGATTTGGAGCAACAGCTAGAAGATTAGGCAACACTAGATGTTGTTATCTCTACGCCCAACTTTCGAGTGCTTTTTCCCGTAGGAGAAGTAGATCAGGAAGCCAACGGCCAACCAGATCAACAGTCGTTCCCACGTGGCCCATGGGAGGCCGTACATCATGTAACCGCAGACCAGGATACCGAGGATTGGAACCAACGGAACGAGTGGGGCGCGGAACGGACGCGGAATGTTCGGGCTCGTCTTACGCAAGACAATAATACCTGCGCAAACGATGATAAACGCGAACAGTGTACCGATCGAAACGAGTTCACCCAACAGACCGATTGGGAACAAGCCAGCAACGATCGCAGCGACGGTACCGGTAAGGATCGTCGTGATGTATGGCGTCTTGTATTTCGGATGGACCTTGCCGAAGATCGGCGGAAGGAGACCATCGCGCGACATGGCGAAGAAAATACGTGGCTGACCCATCAACATGACGAGTACGACAGATGCCAATCCAGCGATTGCGCCGATGTTAATGATCGGGCGGAGCCATGCGAGTACTGGGCCTGCTCTTTCGATCGCAACGAACACTGGGTGTGGAACGTTGAGTTCGGTGTAGTGAGCCAAGCCGGTCATGACCAGCGCCATCAAGATGTAAAGCACTGTACAGACGAGCAGTGACCCAAGAATACCGATTGGCATGTCACGCTGCGGATTCTTCGCTTCCTGCGCTGTCGTGGAGACTGCGTCGAAACCGATGTAGGCAAAGAACACGACACCAGCGCCGCGAACGATACCGCTCCAACCGAAGTGGCCGAATTCGCCCGTATTCGCTGGTACAAATGGATGCCAGTTGTTCGTATTGACATACTGGAAGCCAAACGCGATAACGAGGAGCACGACAATGAGCTTCATGATGACAACGATGTTATTAAAGCGAGCCGACTCTTTAATACCAACAACCAACAGTGTCGTCATGATGGCAATCAAGAACATTGCCGGCATGTTGATCAGTGCTCCAGTTGTTGAGAACCCCGCCCCTTCATGATACGCGAGTGGCGCATTAGCCAACCCCGCTGGGATCGTGATGCCCAACTCAGCCATAAACGCTGTGAAGTATCCGCTCCAACCGACCGCAACCGTTGCGGCGCCAAAGAGATACTCAAGAATTAGATCCCACCCAATGATCCAGGCAACAAGTTCGCCGAGTGTTGCATATCCGTATGTGTATGCGCTACCGGCGATCGGAATCATGGAGGCGAATTCCGCGTAGCAGAGACCGGCGAACAAACATCCGGTTGCTGCCAGCACGAAGGACCAGACGATACCCGGGCCAGCATACTGGGCTGCAGCGGTACCTGTTAACACGAAGATACCGGCGCCGATGATGGCACCGATGCCGAGGGCAACTAGGTTCGTAGCACCTAGTACTCTCTTGAGTCCACTCCCTTCAGCGTCAGCTGCAGACGCTTCGGCCTGCAACTGGGCAATACTCTTGATTGACCTAATTCCCATGCGCTCCTCGCAATAGCGACTATAACAAACAAATGATTAGCCCCCTTTCAGGTGAGCCAGGACTAAACCTAAGCTCTCCTAAAAGGGGGCACCGTCACACCCTTCGCCCAATTTGATAGCAATTGGGCGAGAAAGGTTACACCGAGTAGTTCGGTGCCTCCCGTGTTATCACCACGTCGTGGGGATGCGATTCACGTAACCCAGCCGCAGTAACCCGGACAAATTCGGTGTTCGTGCGGAGTTCGTCAATAGTCTGGCAGCCAGTATATCCCATTCCGGCTCGTAACCCGCCGACCATTTGGAATAAAACATCTGTTGCGGTACCCTTATAAGGCACGCGTCCTTCGATGCCCTCAGGGACAAGCTTCTTTGCGGACATCTCGCCATCTTGAAAATATCGATCGGCGCTTCCGTCTTGCATGGCAGATAAACTTCCCATGCCGCGGATCATTTTGAACCGGCGACCTTCGAGCAGGAGCGACTCGCCTGGGCTCTCTTCGGTGCCAGCAAGCATGGAACCCATCATTACGCTTGAGGCGCCGGCGGCCAATGCCTTCACGATGTCGCCCGAGTACTTGATTCCACCGTCTGCAATTACGGGGATGTCACCCGCGCCTTCAACAGCATCCATCACGGCAGTCAGCTGTGGTACACCGATGCCGGTTACAACGCGTGTGGTGCAGATTGATCCTGGACCAACACCGACCTTTACGGCGTCGACGCCACGTTCAACCAGTGCGCGAGCACCTTCCCGTGTTGCAACGTTCCCTGCTATGAGCTGCACGTCCGGGAACATCTCACGAACTTCACCAGTGGCCTTTAATACAGCCTCTGCGTGTCCGTGCGCCGTATCGATGATCAACACATCAACGCCTGCGTCGACCAGTGCGCGAGCACGATCGATGTAGTTAGCTGCGCCGATTGCCGCGGCAACACGCAAGCGACCATGCTGGTCTTTGTTGGCGTTTGGAAATTCACGACGTTTGTGAATGTCCTTCACCGTAATCAGACCGCGCAGATGTCCAGCGTCGTCAACAACCGGCAGCTTTTCGATACGATGTTTGCCAAGGATACGTTCGGCTTCATCGAGCGTTGTGCCGACCGGCGCGGTGACGAGATTTTCGCGCGTCATCGCTTCGCGGAGCGGGCGATCGAGGTTGCGTTCAAACTGAAGATCGCGGTTCGTAATAATACCAACCAGCGTTCCCTGAGCGTCCACAACCGGCACGCCTGAAATCTTGAAACGCTTCATTAACGCAACGGCTTCGTGTAGCGAGCCGTCCGGTGAAAGCGTGATGGGATTGATGATCATCCCGCTTTCAGATCGCTTGACGCGGTCAACTTCGGCAGCCTGCCGATCGACCGACATATTTTTGTGAATTACGCCGATTCCGCCAGCGCGAGCCATCACGATTGCCATCTCCGACTCGGTTACCGTGTCCATCGCCGCCGAAACGAGCGGGACGTTCAGGGTAATGCCGCGAGTAAAGCGAGAGCGGGTATCGACATCTTTTGGATGAACGACCGAGTGCGCGGGCTGCAGCAACACGTCGTCAAAGGTTAGAGCGGGGAGGGAGCGTATTCGGGAATAACCAGTAGTCACCTTATCCTGCCGTGCAATAGACGAAGGCCCGCTTTCCGACGTGGTCGGGGAAGCGGGCCTCGTTAAGCCTGCGTGCGTGTCATCGGCTCGTTTGGGCGCAGCTTCGCTTCCCGTATCCGGCCGATGCAATTCCGTAGGCGTATTGGAATTCGAAGTTGTAGAGATCGCCATAGACAAATGTATTACACTCGACCAATCCTGCGCAAACGTCGTTTGATCCCGCCCGGGAGAAAAAAGGTTGCGGCGGCCAAAAGTTGCTCCAATCTGAGGTCTGCGAGGTCGTCCGGGTCGCCCATCCAGTGATCGTGCAGCACGCGTCGTCCGGCATTATCGATCAAACGGCGAAGGGCCAACACCAGCAAAAACATGTCGTCCACCTGCCCCAGAAACGGAATTGCGTCCGGGATAAAGTCGAACGGGAGCAAAATGTACGCAATCGCGCCTCCAACCATCAGTTTATCGATCGCGGCAACTCGCCCATCAGTCGCCAGACCATACAAAAGCCGAAGAAAGTTTGGAAGCTGTCGTATTGCTGAAACCAAGGTCTGTTTTTGCCCTCGACGCGGGCCAAACACTTTTGAAGATCGGGAAAAGACGGACATGGGATAAGATGGAGTAAAGGTGGACGTTAATAGATGTAAACTTTTGTTCCAACCGGAACCATTGGGTATAACTGTTCGATATCCTCATTTCGCATGCGGATACAGCCGTGACTTACGGCCTGGCCAATCGAGGCGGGGTTATTGGTACCGTGAATCGCATAGCCGTCCGGCATTTTGAGACGACGAGTGCCAAGCACACCCATGTACCGGCGCTGATTGGTCCCAAATGGCGGTATAACGATGTTTCCGTTCACGACGAGCTCTCTCCCCTCTTCTGGCGGTTTTACGGCCTCAGTTTGCCCGTCCGGGAGCTGCCGTACGATGTCGCCCCCCTGCGCATAATATACTGATCCGTCTTTCCCTTCGATCGGCTGTCCACGCGACATCTGTACAAGACCGAGGCCACGCTTTCGTGCTTGCTCGATATAATGCCAATCAGGCGGCACCCAAGCCGGATCTTCCTCTTTCTCGACAACAGGCAAACGGCCTCTCGGCGTTTCGAATCGCCAGGTCTTTCCAGCGCCGGTTGAGACGAGCTCTTTCCCGCTCGCAGTCGCGACTCGCGCGGTGAATAACACGCTATCGCCCTGTTTAAACCACAGTCGGCGTTCACCGATACTTATCACAAGATAGGGTGCAAGCGAGTCGGCATCGGGTGCCTGCAACATCTTCTCGAATTGATCGGACTCCACCCCAAGTTTGGCTCGAATGCCTTCGAGGACTTTCAGGTTGTCGTTAAAGACCATGCGATTCACATCGCGCCTATAGCGCAGCTCCGCGGTCTCGGTTAACAGCCGAACGCTCAGTCCCACAGAAAGCAGTATCCCGGCTATCAGCAGCCAGATAATGGTCCCGCCGTGCTTAACAAAATTTTGCATGATATGCGTCCGCTTCTGAGAGGGCGGTTAGTAGAAGTAGACGAGCATGCCGGGTACGAGATTCGGCATTATGGCTTTCATGTCGCCTGCACTGATACGAATGCCACCGGCTGCTGCGGCTGTATCCTCTGACCCCGCATAAATCCGCAGGCCGTCATTCAGGGTAACCACGGAGCCGCTATCGCGAACTACTTGATCGATCGTTCGCTCACCTTTAGGCAGCGTAGGTATTGAGCTATCACTCCCCGGCACCATGCTTGGCATCACCACAACCGCCATCGTGCGCAGGCGAGCGCCGTCCCGCTCCAGATACATGACGCCGCTATCGACCGATATGGAGAGATGCAACCGCGGCTCCCACCGGGCTTGGCGCCGAGCGAGTTCGAGCGCCATTCGAACCTGATCGCGTTCCGACTGGATCACGAGATCGCTTTTTTCACGTTCTCCTTCGGTCATTCCAGCCCGGAGTCGAACGATCTCATTGGTGTAGGCCACCCGCTGGTAGCCTAACCACATGTTGAGGGCGAGCAAGAAGAGGAAAAGCCCAGAGCAGACCTTCAGCACGGTGGGATACGCCTGCCGGAAGTCGGACCAAGCCTGGCGGCGACGGTCTTTTCTGGACCAACGATTGGGATGAGACGAGGGGGAGTTGCTCATGATATCGAATAATGCAGACGGTGTGCCGGGTGACGTGGCGCCGTGGCACAGGTAGATTACCCCCGATGACAACGACCTCCGGCCAGCCCGTGGCGCTGATCGTTCTCGACGGATGGGGATACCGAGCAGAACGGGAAGGCAATGCGATTGCACTCGCCAATACACCAACCTGGGATAAACTCTGGTCCTTGAACTCGAAGACGCTGCTCGAAGCATCGGGCCTCCGAGTCGGGCTACCTGTTGGCCAGATGGGAAACAGCGAAGTTGGCCATCTCAATTTGGGCGCCGGTCGAGTGGTGATGCAGGACATCGTTCGCATCGACTCGTCGATTCAAGATGGTTCGTTCTTCAAGAACTCCGCGCTCGTTGCGGCATGCGAGACGGCCAAGCGGAACCGAAGCACGTTACATCTCATGGGGCTGCTGGGCCGAGGTGGCGTACATGCCATCGATCCGCATCTATATGCACTCGTTGACCTTGCGAGTGGCTATGGCGTCGAAAAGATCGCCATCCATGTGATGACGGACGGGCGCGATACGCTCCCAAAGTCCGCACTGGGCTACTTGCAATCGTTGATCGAATACACGCGCGGCCGAGCGCAAATTGCGACGGTTGGCGGACGGTATTTTGGCATGGATCGGGATCGGCGATGGCAGCGCACTGAGCTGTTTTATCGCGCCGCGGTGCAAGGCGTTGGGCCGCGAGCGACTGACGCACTGAGCGTTATCCAGGCGGCGTACGATGCTGGCACAACGGACGAGTTCATTATCCCGGTTGTCATCGAGCGGGACGGTGCGCCGATTGGCGCGATGCATGACGGCGACGCCGTGATCTGCTTCAACTTTCGGTCGGATCGGATGCGTCAGATTGTTCAGACGCTTATCGACCCAACGTTTGACGGCTTCGAGATCTCTCATCGCCCAAATGTGTCGGTGACGACGCTCACCAGCTACAACAAGACGTTTGACGTTCCGGTCGCCTTCGAGCCGTTTTCGATGTCGCGCATTGTCTCGGAAGTGCTCTCCGAAGCAGGCAAAACGATTTTAAAGACGGCCGAGACGGAGAAGTATCCCCATGTGACGTATTTTTTTAATGGGGGAGTTGAACCGCCGTTCCCAGGTGAAGAGCGGATTTTGATTCCGAGCCAGAAGGTTGCGACGTACGATCTTGCCCCTGCCATGAGTGCAGTTGGAATTACAGACGCGCTCTGCCAGTCACTCGATGCACGTGCTCACGACTTTACGCTCTGTAACTTCGCCAACGCGGACATGGTCGGTCACTCCGGCTCCATGCCCGCAACGATCAGCGCAGTTGAAACGGTAGATCAGTGCCTCGCTCGGATCGTCAAGAGCGCACAACAGTCTGGCACTCGTCTGTTCATTACGGCCGACCACGGCAACGCTGAGCAGATGATCGACCCGGCAACGGGTGGACCACACACGTCCCATACGATCAACCCCGTTCCACTCGTTTATTTTGATCCATCAGGTAACACGTCAGCGCTAACAGGTGGTGGCGCGTTATGCGATGTGGGCCCTACTATTCTTAAGCTGCTTGGAATCGACGCTCCGCCAGAGATGACGGGCATCGACCTCTTGAATCACTAACCCCGGACCGCTCGTGAAACTCGCCGTCGTTTTTGCGCTTCTCTTCGCTACGCCAGCTTTGGCACAGGATGTCGGCTATTCGCCGGAAAACAGCCCATATAGAGACATCCCAACTCCGCAGCGACTGAGCGTCTTCGCTGGGTATTTTTCGACGTCACAAGACAAAATTGGCGCGATTCCCAAAAGCGCTCCGTTGATCGGCGTTCGGTACGAAGTGACCGTTGGTGGCCCCGCACAGTTTTTTGCGCGAGTCGCATACGCAAACTCCAAGCGAAACTCGTTTGACCCAACGCAGACTGAACCCAATCGTCCGTTGGGCGAAGCAAAGGTTCCGATTCTCTTGACGGACGTTGGCTTTTCATTCAACCTCACTGGCCAAAAGAGCTGGCACAACTTCGTTCCGACGGTTGGCTTTGCCGCCGGCGCCGTGAATTCGCGGAAACGGAACGACCTGGATCCGTTCCGTTTAGGGACACAGTTCACGCTCTCCACAGACTTCGGCATTCGATATCTGTTTGAGAATGCGCTCGAAGCACGCGTAAACGTGGGAAACACGTTTTATCAAACGCGATATCCCAATTCGTACTTCACGCAGGCAACAGACGGAACGTCGCTCCTGCCCAGCACGACTGAACGCAGCAAATTCCGGAATAACTGGATGTTCTCAACCGGGTTAGCCTTCCCGATCTTTCGGTAAGCGCTCAGCGGTGTAAAACGGGGTTGGTAAGAGGTTAGTAACAGCTTTGTAAGGAGCTTTGTGAGGGAGCGGTTGCTACGCTCCCTCCTTCATGGCCTCCAGTGTTCGGCACTGCGCTTGCACCATCCAGTATCAGGAGGGCAAGTATGCCACACGATTATGAGGATATCTTCGACATCGAAGATATGGGCGACGATGAACTTCGCGCGCTCGTCCGAGAAACGCTAAAGGACAATCGTTCGATTGATCCAACCGAGATTTTCATCCATGTACGCGATGGTATGGTGATCTTGTCGGGTCGAGTTGGGACGGAAGAGGAGCTTCGGATCACCGAAAGGCTACTTTCGGACCGACTTGGATTGGATGAGATTCAAAATCAGCTGGTGGTCGATTCGCTCCGGCGAGCTGAAAGCCCAGAAGCAGTAGATGAGCATATCGTCGATGAACAGCGCAACGAAGGCCTCCTACTCGGCGAAGCTGCCGATAGAGAGGAAGACGAGACTCGCCATCTCACTCCCGACGAAAATTCGGAACTGTACGGAACCGTCGATATAAACCGATCGATGGAAGATGGCGTTCCATGGGTCCCACCCGATAGCCCGACACCAGAAGGGACCGGCGACGGCACTGGCACCGAACGGGACGCCAATCGGGATTCATACTGAAGAAATAAAGCGTCGTAACAGCGGCGGCGAGTGCGTAAATTTCATATATGCCAATATGCACGCTTACTCGCCGCATTACGTTTGCGGCCGCTCATAGATATCGCCGCCCTGAATGGGACGATGCAAAAAATTATGCCACCTTTGGTGCCTGTGCGTGGCCGAACTTCCACGGCCATAGCTACACATGCGACGTCACCGTTGGCGGGCCGATTGATCCAATAACTGGCTTTGTCGTTGATCTTGGCGTACTCGACGCGATATTGCAGCGTGAAGTGCGTGAACGCTTTGACCATCGTAATATCAACACGGATGTGCCAGAATTTGCAGATGGACTGTTGATACCAAGCGGTGAAAACCTCGCGAAATTTATCTTTGAACACGTGCAACAAGCACTCGGCAGCGTTGCACAAGTGCGTTCGGTGACGATTGCGGAAGACAATACGTTAAGTTCTACGTATGCGATATCGTAGGTTTGTCGGAATATTACCGTGGTTGGTAACGCTTGCATGTGCACCGTCGATTGCCCCGCTGCAGCCGGAGCTTGGTCCAACACCTGTACCATCTTTACCGACGACAGGTGAATCACACTCAGCTCATACGCCATCAACCGCCGTTCGCGGTGTTCCAGCGCCCAAGCCACCGCCAATTCTTCCGGCAGTTCGGCTACGCACTGCTCGCCAGTCGTTACAACAATCCATTGATTCACTGTTCAACGCACCAGCGTTTCGCACGGCAACATGGGGTGCGTTAGTACTCACGGAATCGGGCGATACGATTTACTCGCGGAACGCGGCAACGTTGCTTGTACCTGCCTCCAACGTAAAGATTGTTACTGCGGCCGCTGCATTCGCCTTGCTCGGTCCGGATTATCGATTCCGTGCCAACGCCACCACGCTTACAGCGCGCGATTCCTTTCCATCTGACTTTGGACCGATGTACGATGTTGTATTGGTGCGCGACCGTCCATTGCGAGACGCGATTCATACGATGTTAAAGCAATCGCAGAATCGTTTAGCCGAGCAGATTTTCAAGACAATTGCGCTCGAGAAAACGGGATTTGTCGCACGCGATAGCTCTATTGCAGTCATCCAGCGGCAACTGACCAAATGGGGCGTTCCGAACGATGGATATATTGTATACGACGGAAGTGGATACGACCGTGGAAACTATCTGTCTGCGCAAACGCTCACACAGGTTCTACTCGCCATGCGTAACGACACAAGCTTTGTTTCCGCACTCCCGCTAGCAGGAATCGACGGAACGCTGTTACGCCGCATGCGCGCAAGCAGTGCAGAAGCGAACGCATACGCTAAAACGGGCTCTCTGCGTGCGGTACGGTCGTTATCAGGATACGTGACCGATGCAGACGGTCGCAGATTGATCTTCAGCTTTTTGTGCAATGCGTATACACAACCAGCTGCGACGGTAACAAGCATGATGGACTCCGCTGTTACTCGTCTCGCAACATTTACAGAAAGCCCTTAAACTCCAATATGACTCTGCACGGTAAAGCGTTAATCGCCGACCTTAAACGTCGTTTCATGACGGTGAACGATGAAATTCAAGTCGGCGACCGCGCGATTAACATCGTGCGTCCAAGGAGCGCGGAAGAGTTAATCAGTGAAGTGGATTTTGATCAAGATGAGCGGTTGCCGTATTGGGCTGAGCTTTGGCCTTCATCTACGATTCTTGCAAACTTCATTCGAGCACACTCGCTTGCACCAGCAAATGGGCTCGAATTAGGGTGTGGAACTGGTTTGGTAAGCATCGCAGCAAGCTTGGCTGGCCACACAATGCTTGCAACAGATTATTATGCAGACGCTTTGGACTTTGTGCGCGCAAACTCGTTTCACAATCTGGATACGGAAGTTGCTACGCGCTTGGTTGACTGGCGACATCTACCCGAAGATATTGGCACGTTCGACCTCATTCTTGCGTCAGATGTTTTATACGAAACGTCGTACGCAACGGTTGTATCGGATGTGATCCAAAAGACGCTTTCACCAAACGGCAGGGCGTATCTCGCAGACCCAGGAAGAATTGCAGCTGGTGCTTTTTTAGATGCCTGCGGAGAGATTGGATTGAAGATTACGGAGAAGTTGGAACGACCGTATCTGGCCGGAAAGATCCGTCAAACAATCACGGTGTACGAAATTCGACGGTAACAGCACGCATCGCAACCGTACAAGCAGTACAACAGTACGATGCAAAAGCGGCGACATTGCAAGAACAATGTCGCCGCATAAATCACGCTGAGCATCACACGTTAGTGATTCGCTAACTGCCCCGCAACAACCTCAGCAATATCGTACACTGGCACGTTAGACTCCTTCGCAGTCACGCCGTCACGAATCATCGTCATACAGAACGGACAGGCAACAGCAAGCGCATCGGCGCCAGTTGCGAGCAACTCTTCGGTACGCTCAATGTTCACGCGCTTGCCAACGTTCTCTTCCATGAACATCTGACCACCACCAGCACCGCAACACATTCCTCGGCTCTTGGTGCGTTTCGGTTCAATCAGCTCAACCACAGGCAACGAGCGCTTCAGCGTCTCACGCGGAGCATCGTAGATATCGTTGTATCGACCGAGATAACACGAATCGTGATACGCAATCGTAAGCCGCTTCCCTTCATCCGTCGTTAACGGAACGAGGTTTTCCGAGAGCAACTTGTCGATGTATGTGGAGTGGTGAATCACATCGTAGTTACCGCCAAGCTGCGGATACTCATTCCCAATCTGGTGGAAGCAATGCGGACAACTCGTGACAATCGTCTTTACACCATAACGATCGAGCGTCTCAATGTTATCCTTGGCAAGCATCTGATAGAGATACTCATTGCCCATACGACGCGCGGGATCACCGTTACACTTTTCTTCCTGACCAAGGATCGCAAACTTGATATTTGCAGCCTGCATAATCCGAGCAAATGCAACTGTGATCTTCTTGGAACGATCGTCGAACGAACCCATACAACCAACCCAGAACAAGACATCCGGGTTTTCACCGCGCTCAACCATCTCTGCCATTGTGGGAACATCCATCCCTTCCGCCCACTGAGCACGATCGCCAGGATTAAACGCCCACGGCGATCCGTTGCGCTCCATCGATTCGAACGTATTCTGCACTTCGGGTGGGAACCGCGACTCCATCAACACCAGGTTACGACGTAATTCAAAGATCGTATCAAGATGGTCGATCGAAACAGGACATTCCTGTATGCAAGCTCGACAGCTCGTACATGCCCACAGCTCTTCTTCGGTAATGTAGTTGTCGAGAAGGCGATTCTCTAAAACTGCGGTTACAGATCCGCCATCAACGCCCTGCTCGCGCGCATCTCCACCTTCGCCAAGCATGAGCGACGGATGTTGAAACTCACCAAAGTCGCCTAATGATATTGGCGCCAACTCCATCAAACGTTGTCTCGTATTGATGATGATCTTACGAGGACTTAACGCCTTTCCTGTGATGTTCGCCGGGCATACAGCGGTACAACGGCCGCATTCCGTACATGAATATCCATCCAACAAATTCTTCCACGACAGATGCGTAACGTCGGACGCACCAAACTGCTCAATATCGTCCGCTTCGAGATCCATCGGTCGCATTGCGCCTTTGGCACCCGGTCCGCTGGTGTTGGATAAAAATGTATTTGGAAGCGAAACTAAAACGTGCAGATGCTTTGAATATGGCAAATAGTTCAGGAACACCAGAATCAACAGCGCGTGAAACCACCAGTTGAACTGCATCCCAAACTCCAGCACACCAATTGGCAATCCGGAGAGACCGTAACCAATCGCTGCGGACACGGGCTTAAACCACGTTCCATAGTCAGGTGCGATCGCAAAGTGAAATGCACCATAAAGGATTAACGAGATCATCAACGCCGCAATCATCGACAAGATGAAAATTGCGTCGCCCGAATGTACCTTATCTCCCTGCAACCGCTTTGGCTTCACTACTATACGTCGATACAACAGCGCACCAACCGCAGCCAACACCAGCACCGCAAAGCCCTCTTGCGAAAGAATGTACAGTGCATGAATCGGCGCTGGTAAAATCATCTCAAAGCTGAAGCCTGGAAACAGACCACCAACAATGATTTCAAGCGTACCAACCGTGAGGATCACAAATCCCCAGAAAACAAACGCGTGCAACACTCCTGCTCCGGGATCACGCAGAATTTTCGTCTGCCCAATCCCGATTAACAGGAGATTTTTTATGCGGATGAGTGGATGATCGGTACGCGACTCGGGCTTCCCAACGGAAAGCATGTACCGAACGAGCCGCTGTGCGTTGTACGAAAAGAACGCAGCCGCTAAAACCGTGATGAGGGTAAAGATGGCGTGACCGGCTGTCATAACACGACCTCTCCCGACCCACGTTTCACAGCGTTTGACGTTACATCAAACGCACAGCAAACACGTTCGCAACCACAATCACCATCAGCATCGTTATTCATCCGCATTCTCACTATCATCCGCGCGCTTTCGCTTCCTTGACCGAAGCGGCAAGCGCAGGCACGATTTCAAATAAATCGCCTACGATTCCGTAGTCTGCGATCTTAAAGATCGGAGCTTCTTTATCTTTGTTGATCGCAACGATTGTCTTGGACGTACGCATTCCAGCCAAATGCTGGATCGCACCTGAAATCCCAACTGCAATGTACAGCTGCGGGCTCACGAGACGCCCCGTCTGTCCAATCTGATCGCTGTGCGGACGCCATCCGGCATCGGTCACAACGCGAGTTGCACCAACAGCCGCATTACCAAACGAATCCGCCAAGTCTTCCAACATCTTGAAGTTCTCGGCTTCCTTCAACCCGCGACCACCACTGATGATCACTGGCGCTTCGCCAAGATCAAGCTTTGCCGTACCACCAAGCTTCACCTCTTTCACCACCACTCGACTAGCCGATGGATCGCCAACTGGCTGTGCTTGTTGAACGGTACCTGCCTTTGGATTTTCAACTGCGGTAAAGTTATTTGCACGAATCGCAAAAACAGCAGGCGTTGCCGCCATCTTTACGGTCGCAATAACCTTTCCGATGTTAATTGGATGCTTCACAACAACGGCATCGCCTTCAACAGCTGCCCCCGTCACATCCGTCACAACGCCAACACCAAGCTTAGCCCCAACCCTCGGCGCCAGGTCGCTGCCAAGTGCGGAGGTTGGGAAAATGGCAACCCGGTAGGCACCAGCGCTGATTTGAGCAGCGGCAGCAGCGGCAAATGCCTCTGCGTTGTACTTATCAAACGCAGCGTGCTCTACGACAATAACGCTGTCTGCCCCGTACTTGGCCAGTTCAGCCGCCTTTGATGCGACTCCAGGAGCTCCGATCAAAAATGCGTGTACAGATCCGCCGGTTGAATCGGCAAGCGTTCGAGCTGCAGTAACCGCTTCAAACGCGATCTTGCGGAGTTCACCATTCCGGGACTCAGCAAATGCAAAGATGTTTGCCATGGATTACAGAACCTTCGCTTCAGTTTGGAGGAGACGTACCAGCTCTGGAACCGCAGCCGCGCCTTCGCCAACAATACGACCGGCAGCGCGCTCAGGTGGAAGTTCGAGTCCTGTGATAGTCACTGTCTGTTCACCAAGTTGCGCCGGCTTTACTTCGAGCGGCTTTTTCTTGGCGGCCATAATGCCCTTCAGAGATGGGTAACGCGCAGTGTTGAGCCCTTCGTCAACCGTGAGCACCGCAGGGAGCGGGAACTCCACAATCTCTTGCCCACCTTCAATTTCGCGCTTCGCCGTTCCAGTCGAACCGCTAAACTCAAGCTTTGAGATCGCGGTAACAGCCGGCAGGTCGAGTAGCTCAGCCACCATTGCACCCACGACTCCGTTTGCAGAATCAGGCGACTTTTTTCCAAAGAATACAAGGTCGTAGCCGCCGTCTTTAATCTCGGCCGCCAACGCCTTGGCAATCGCAAGGCCGTCAAACGGAATGCTGTCGGCCTTCAACTGGATGCCACGATCGGCTCCCATCGAAAGCGCTTTCCGAATGACTTCCTGGACAGAGTCAGGCCCCAAGGAGATCGCCACGACTTCAGTCGCTGGATCTTTGTCTTTGAGCTGCAACGCAGCTTCGACGCCCCATGCGTCGAAGTCGTTGATATCGAATTTTAGTCCCGACTCGTCAATCGACGTTCCGGTGGAAGCGATCTGGAAGCGAGCTTCCATGTCGGGGACACGTTTGATGCACACGGCAATCTTCACCGCGGAAGTCTCCTTTTGGTCAGAAATGTAAAGTCGGCCGACAGCTGTGGCGATCTTTTGCGAGCGCAACCAGCGACTTTGAGCTTCGGGGAAATAGCAGTCTTAATGTAACTGAGGCTGTGGCGATGAGGAGGGGTCAGCACCCTATTCAAACGCATTCGCGCCAGTTATAGCCTGCCCAATCACTAATGTATGGATGTCGTGCGTACCCTCGTAGGTGTACACGCTCTCCAGGTTCTCCATGTGACGCATCGCCCCGTATTCGGCTAAAATGCCGTTCGCCCCAAGCAGACGGCGAGCCTCACGGGCAATATTGCAGGCGACGTCGACGTTGTTGCGCTTGGCCAACGAGACCTGCTGCGGGGTCATGGTCCCCCGATCCTTCATGCGACCCAAATGCAGCGACAACAGCTGCCCCTTCACAATATCCGACACCATCTCGGCTAACCTCGCCTGCTGAAGCTGGAAGTGAGAGAGGGGTTTACCAAACATTATGCGCTGCTTGGCATAATTGAGCGCCTCTTCATAACATGCCATGGCGGCGCCCAAGGCTCCCCACGAAATGCCGTAACGAGCCTGGGTGAGGCACATCAACGGGCTTTTGAGGCCGCCCGACTTCGGCAACAACGCCTCTGGCCCTACACGAACGTCGTCAAAGGCGAGTTCGGAGGTATCGGAGGCCCGGAGGGATAACTTGCCTTTCTGGTCTTTGGCGGTGAAGCCCGGCGTATCGGTCGGAACGATAAACCCACGAATCGACCGATCGCTCGTATCGTCGTTGGTCTTGGCCCAGACGATCGCAACTTGGGCGGTCGATCCGTTGGTGATCCACATCTTCGCGCCATTTATAATCCAGGATCCGTCGCTCTGCTCTTTGGCACGAGTGATCATTCCAGACGGATTCGAACCAAAGTCAGGCTCCGTGAGCCCGAAACAGCCAATAATTTCACCACTCGCCATCTTCGGGAGATAGTGCCGCTTTTGCTCCTCCGAACCGAAGGCGAAAACTGGATACATCACCAAGGCGCCCTGAACCGAGGCAAACGAGCGAATTCCAGAATCACCGCGCTCGAGCTCTTGCATGATCAGGCCGTAGCTCACGTTGTTGAGCCCAGCGCAACCGTATTCTTCGGGGAGATTGGCGCCAAATAGCCCAAGCTCCGCCATCTTCGGGACGAGCTCTTTCGGAAACCGTCCTTCTACATACGCATCGCCAATGATCGGCAGAACGTTATCGTCAACGAACGCGCGAACAGTGTCGCGAATCGCACGCTCCTCTTCGGAGAGCACGGAGTCGACGTCGTAAAAATCAGTTGGTGTTTGCATGCACGGAACGGGTGAAGGTATAAGACGGTCCCACTCGAAAATCTTGCACTTCGGATGACCAGATGTGCGTAATGACTTCAATTGAATCGGGCGACGTGACGATCATGTTGTATGATGATGGTCGACCGCCACGCGAGCGATTTGAAACGGTGCCCGCGGTTGAAACAACGATTCCATGGGACTCACGCTCAACCAGTGTTACCGCTTCTTCATGGTCGTGACCGCAAAGAATGAGTTCAACGCCCATCAATGCGAACTGATCGAGCAGGTATTGACTATCCTTAAAGCCGAAGCGCTGAGAGAGGTTGCCTCGCACCGGATTATGATGCATCACAACCACTTTGATGGCATCCTTTGGTGCATTCGAAAATTCCTTGCGCGCGTAGGCCAGCTGTTCAGGCGTGATATCGCCAATAATCGACAGATCACGCGCATTCCACGTCAAGGTGCGAAGCGTAATCCCATGTGAACTGTTCAGCCCCACAAAAAATGCGTTCGGCGCAGTAAGCGTTGATTCGAGATTGGGCGAGATGTATTTACGGTAGTTTGCATGCACACGGTCGGACTCTCCGACACCAAGCGGCGCATACCACCACGCTGCGTCGTGATTTCCAGGGACGCAAATCACGCTGCTATGCTTTTTTGCCTCGCGAATAACAACAGCTGCTCTCTGAAATTCGCCTGTAAAGGCACGCTGCGAAAAATCACCGGAAAAGGCAACTACGTCGTATTGCTCAACCGCAATCGCCGCTTCGATTGCTTCGATGTGCTCCATAACCGCTGGCGCACCAAAGTGAAGATCGGAAACGTGAAGGATTTTTGTCATCGAGCAAAACCTGCATATTGCACAAAACGTTCAGCCATGTCGTCTTATTTAACAGGCACAACGAGATCGGCCAATAGAGAAGCGAGGATATTTACCGTCGAGTCAATCGAGGCCGAATCGAACGGTGCAACAACGTCGCCCCTCCACTGCAGCTGAGCCCGACGCGCATCGATCACGACGATATGCAGCGCAAGCTGCGGTGGCACTCCTTGAGCGCCTGGGCGCTTGTACAGCTCCACCGGGATCAGGACATACCGCGCATCAGTCAGGGCGATTAACGTCCGTAGCTGAGTCGCTAGCGGGTCTCGCAGCTGCCATTTGTCTGTCTTCGCTCCAACTCTCAGCTGGCTGACCGCTAGCTTCTTCGGGTCCACCCCCAGGGTCGGATTCCGCTTTGCGCTCCTGGTGATATCCTGAGAGGGGGTCCACATTCCGTCCAGCCCACGTTCGACCAGCATTCGCGTGATCGCGCTATCCATTTCAACTTTTGCTTGCGCTTCCACCAATCCAGATAGCTGGAGCGGCACCACTAGAACTCGCCGAGCCTCCAAGATTGCCAATGGGGGCCGCGTGGAGTCGTTTGGTGTAGTCTCACCCGCCTTGCTGTCACTGGTTTTATCACCAGCTTGAGCCTGGGCAGATCGACTTTCTCCAACAAATCCTGCGAGAAAAAAGGCACTCGCATATACAATAGTGGTAATACGCATTGCACAAAAGCTAATTGATCCCCAATTTCACCGCCTACCCCGCAGGCGAACCTTAGGCATCGTTTTTATCCCAAATGAATATGGAAATGGCCAAGGCAAAACGAACGTTCGTTATATCGAAGGCGATCTTTGTACTTTCAACTCTTTTTGGCTCTTCTCTGTTTGCCCAAGGAGTTGAACAGTCTCCGGCCCCGCCATTCGACTTTTCGATCAAAAACATCATGCGCGGGCCCGAGCTATACGGGCGCAGCCCGGAGGATGTCCGCTGGTCGGTCGATAACAAATGGATCTACTTCAGTTGGGTGGAAGCGGGAAAGCCGTGGACTGAGAAACGCGCTCAATTTCGTGTCCGGCCAACCGCTGGCGCCATGCCAGAACGCGTATCGCCTGCGCTTCTCGATTCGGTAGGGCCTCTCATTACTCCAGGTTCGGCGTCTCCGGATAAAGGATATCTCGCGGTTTCGTTCAACGGAGATCTCTTTATGGTCGAAAAAAACACGGGGACGTTCAGGCGACTAACGCGAACGAATAGTAGTGAAGTCAATCCGATTTTCAGCGCAGACGGACGTATCATTTATTTCGTTCGAGACAATAATGTTTATTCGATCGAAGTACGAAGTGGGTTGATTACTCAAGTTACAGATATTCGATTAGCAAACGCACCGTCAGATTCAACAAAAACAGAGTCAAAGCAACACGAACGTCTCGCTGCGCAACAACGGGCTCTTTTGCAATCGGTGCGAGATAAGTTACGTGCAGATAGCATTAAGACGGCCGAGGGCAAGGCGCGTGACGCGCGACATATCGTTCCAATTTATATCGGGAAAGAGCGTAGTATCGAATCGTTGGATATCTCACCGAATGGTGGCGTACTGGTTATTACGCTGCAAACCAAACAGAATGCAGATACAACAAAGATTCCGTATTTTGTAACGGAGAGCGGATATACTCAAATTAAAGATGTTCGCTCAAAGGTTGGAGATATCGCACCGCGATACGAAGTGCTCCATGTCACGTTAGCTACTGGCAAGTCTACTCGTCTGAAACTTTTTCAGAATGATTCGTCCGCGAGTTACATTGCGTTTGCTGGATGGAATGAAGGCGGTTCGCATGCAGCATTTTATGCATTTCGCCCGGATAATAAGCTGCGAATGTTGTACACGATTTCTGCTACAGGTACGTTGAATATCGTTGAACAGTTACGCGATACGGCATGGGTCGATGGGCCATGCGTGACCTGTGCGGGTTGGGTCAAAGGCGGGACTCGTGTTTGGTATGTGTCTGAGGCGACAGGATTTGCGCATTTATATTCAACTAACGCAACTGGTGGGGATAAAAAGCAGCTGACCACTGGGAATTGGGAAGTTCGCAACGTTGCAGTTAGCGATAAAGGGGCGAATTTTTATCTTACGGCAAACGAAATTTCTCCATTTGAAGAACAGTTATATCGATTACCAATTGACGGTGGGACATCAACGCGTGTAACGACAAAGTCTGGAGGGCATAGTGCTGTTGTATCTCCAGACGAAACGATGTTGGCGGATGTCTATTCGTTCGTGAACTCGCCGCCGGATCTATTTGCGACGTCTAATGCGTTTGGTGCAGAGCCGATTCGTTTGACGGTTTCCCAGAACGATGAATGGAAGCGCAACAGTTGGGTGGTACCGGAACTTGTTATGGTTCCAGCGTCGGATGGAGTGAATGTGCCTGCGCATCTGTATCATCCCAATGATGTCGGTGCAAAACCGAATGGCGCTGCAGTTATCTTTGTGCACGGTGCTGGATATTTGCACAACGTTGGTAATTTCTGGTCGCAATATCCGCGTGAATACATGTTTCATCAGTTTCTGGCAAAACATGGATACATTGTCATTGATCTCGACTATCGTGCGTCTGACGGTTACGGCAGGGATTGGAGAACAGCGATTTATCGTTGGATGGGTGGTCGAGATTTACAGGATCAGGTTGATGCATCGAAGTATTTAACTGCAACGTATGGTATTCCGGCAAATCGAGTTGGGATTTACGGTGGAAGCTATGGCGGGTTTATTACATTGATGGCTCTGTTTACTCAGCCAGATTATTTTGGCGCTGGAGCTGCGTTACGATCGGTAACAGATTGGGCGCATTATAATGAGGGGTATACCTCTAACATTCTGAATCTTCCGCAAAACGACACGCTTGCCTACCGCAGATCGTCGCCAATATATTTTGCGGAAGGCTTACGATCTCCGCTGTTAATGGCGCACGGAATGGTCGATACCAACGTACACTATCAAGATATCGTTCGACTCACACAACGTTTGATTGAGCTCGGAAAAACAGATTGGGAGCTTGCATCGTACCCGGTGGAGGACCATGGATTTCTCGATCCGGCTTCGTGGACAGATGAATATACGAGAATCTTCAAGTTGTTTGAGCGAACAATTGGGAAGCAGTAGCTAGCGAGCAAGCGAGAAGCCCGATACAAAAGCAAGAACGCCGATGCAATGATGATTGCGTCGGCGTTCTTGTTATCTACGTTCTTGTTAGCGAAGAAGCAACTAATTTGTGCGAATTTCAGAGTCGCTTCCGAGCGTCACTTCGCCTTGAATACCGTCGATTACAGTATTATCGCCAACAAGGGAGTCATGAAGTGCCGACTTGGTGATCTTTGAATTCGTACCAACAATTGTGTTCTTGAGCGTCGATGATTCGATGACCGACCCAGTTCCAATCGAAACGTTGGGACCGATCGTTGAATTCCGAAGCGTGACACCGGCTTCGATATACACCGGATCAACAATGGTGCTTCCGTCGGTCGTATCAGGAAGACGCGCGTGCCCACGCTGTAACATGGCCTGGTTTGTTTCGATCAGCGTTTCGATCTTTCCAGCGTCGTACCAGCCTTCTACATCAACCGCGCGGATCTTTGCGCCTTTGTCGATCATGTACTGGAAGGCGTCGGTCAGATACCATTCGCCTTTGTTTGGCTCTGTGGTGAGAACGTAATCGATAGCTTCGTACAACAACTTCCAATTCTTGATGTAATACAGACCGATATTTGCACGCTTTGAAATCGGAGTCGACGGCTTTTCGATAATGCGCGTCATGTTCCCCGATTCATCGGTCACAACAACGCCAAAGCGTTGATAGTCTTCAACTTCCTTCGTCCAGATAATCCCGTCGGCGTCTGTCGAATTGATGATCGAAAGATCCGCGTCGAATACTGTATCGACAAAGATGATGAGCACGGGCTGATCGACGTACTTGCGTGCGAGGGCAACTGCACCGGCCGTTCCATCTTGAACTTTTTGTTCGACAAAGACAGACGGGATATTTGTTGCGGTGCGTGCGTATTCTTCGACCTTTTCCTTGAGATGCCCGGTGATGTAGATAATCTGCTCTACATCTTTCAGATTCTTTTTTACATCATCAAGCACATACTGCATCACCGGTTTGCCGGCGACCTTGAGCATCGGCTTGGGTGTGAGGTGCGTATGTGGGCGCAGGCGTGTGCCTTTGCCAGCAAGCGGGATTATGACTTTCATCGGGCAGTTGTCCCCTCGCGTCCGTATCGATCTTGAAGACGAACTACGTCATCCAGGAACGGGGTGGACGCTTCAAGTATATCGCAATCGGTGACCGCTTCCATCTGATGGATGGTGCCGGGCTCATTACGAAACGATTGGCCGGGTTTCAGAGAAATTTCATTGAGCGTATCGGATCCTGGTTCCTGAACGCGGTAGATCATTTCACCGCTGAGAACGTGAATCGTTTCGTCTTTGATTTCGTGATACTGCAACGAAAGCGAATGTCCCGCTTTGATATGCAGAATCTTGCCTACATACAACGGAGAATTGGCCCAGATCAGTTCATGCCCCCATGGTTTGGGGACATGGATGACCTCGACCCGTCCACTCACGCAGACGCCCGCATTTGCTGCGCGAGACGTCCCAGGCGACGACGAATGGATCCGTCCATCACGGTATCGCCTACTTTCACAACAATACCACCCAGAATCTCTGGGTTCACGATCATATTGGGTACGACCGTTTTGCCAAGCGTCGTCGAGAGAGACTTCGCGATGTTCGCAACGTCTTGATCGGCGATGGGTTGTGCAACCGTTACGTCAGCATGAACACGCCCTTGTGCATGATCGAGCAATGCGTCGTATTCCGTAGCGACTGCGGGAATAAGCATCTGACGACGGTTAAGGACGAGCTTTTGAAGAAAACGGAGGAACAACCGTGGCACACGATCTCCATACGCTTTCGCGAGCACGCCATTCTTCTCTGCGGCGGAAACACGCGGTGATTCGAGGAAGCGATGCAGTGTGGGATTTTGTCCCATTGCAGTTGCTACATCGCGAATCATCGTCGCAAATCCTTCGCGGTTATCGGCCTTCGTGGCGAGCGCGAGTAGCGCTTCCGCGTAATTCCGCGCGATGGTGTTATCGCGCATTAGCCGTTTGCCTGACCAGCGGTGACTGGGATCGATGCGAGGAAGTTTTCGACGATCTTGCGGTTGGTTTGTTCGTCGAGATTTTTCCCGATGACCTTGGATGCGCTTGCGATGGCGAGGTCGACCGTTTCCTGTCGGAGTTCGGCGATGGCGCGATCGCGCTCATTCCCAATTTCTCTGCGTGCTCGCTCGAGCATGCCCTGCTGTTCGACGCGTGTTTCTTCGAGCATCTTGGCGCGGAGCTGTTCGCCAATGGCGCGACCTTCGGCGATGATGCGTTGTGCTTCATCGCGTGCGCCTTCGATTTGCGCGCGCTGATCGGCCAGTAAAGCAAGAGCTGCTTCACGGTCGGCTTTCGCTGCCTGGATAGCTGCTTCGAGCGCTGCTTCGCGATCTTCAACCGCTTTGGTAATCGGTTTGAAGGCGAACTTGGCAAGAATGATCCACAGCAGGACGAAGATAACGACCGTCCAAACCATCAACCCGCCGCTTGGCGAGAGAAGGTCAGTTTTAGCGGCTCCGCCGGCGGCTTCGGAGGCGGAAAGTATAAGCGACAGATACATGATTACAAATCGAGAGAGGGCGAGCGATTACTCGCCGAGGCAGATAAACTTACAAAAAGTAGACCCACCGAACGGGAGCGGCCGTTTGACCGCTCCCGTCAGTGAATTAGAACGTGAACTTGCTCTGAATCAAGAAGGCAACGACGATTGCGAACAGCGTTGCGCCTTCGATAAGGGCGGCAAGAATAAGCGCACCAGTCTGGATACGACCAGCGACTTCTGGCTGACGGGCCATACCGTCCATCGCCTTTCCGCCGAGCATGCCAATGCCAATGCCAGCGCCGATAACGGCGAGACCAGCACCGAGGGAAGCGCCGACCATGGCCCAGGCAGCTGCGTATTCTTTGGTGGCGCCAACGGCGACCTGAAGAAGAGGATACATCGTCATGAAAAACTCCGAATCAACAACATTTAAAGCCAGGATTATCCATGCGCTCTGGCGTTGCGCTGCCCGTCACCGGCTTGATCTCGCGTAATGCGAGGTGTAGCCAACGGGTTTCCTCGAGGGTCGAGCGGCCTTTAAGAAAACCGACTCGATTCGAGTACAAATACTGGGTGAAACTTGGGTCAAACAATGTAGCAACCGTCGCTCGATTCGGGTGAGTCGAGCGACGGAGAGAGCGGTTTAGTGCGCGCCTTCGCGGATCTGGCCGATGAAGACCGATGCCAGCAGCGTGAAGATGAACGCTTGAAGGAACGCAACGAAGATTTCGAGGACACTAATGGCGATTGCCATGGCGATCGACGCTGGTACGACATAGTACGTGCCGAACGTGAAGATCAGGCCGATGAGGGCGAGGAGCACCACGTGGCCGGCGGTCATGTTGGCGAAGAGACGGATCGCGAGTGCGAACGGCTTCGTGAACTTCCCGATGATTTCAACCGGCGTCATGATGAGCGTCATGGGGAGCTTCATGGCGAGCGGCATATCGTGCGGCCAGTATACTATAGTATTGATGTAGCCTTTCCCGAGTGCCCGCATACCAGCGACTTCGATCACGATAAACGTGATGATGGCGAGTGTGGCAGTGACGGAGATGTTTCCGGTGGCTGTTGAGCCGTACGGAATCATGCCGCAGAGGTTGGCGAACAGGATAAAGAAGAAGAGCGAGAGAACGAACGGGACATAGCGGTCTCCGTGTGCTCCGACGTTTGGCATGACGACCTCATTTCTGAGGTAGAGAACCAGTGCTTCCATGCCGTTCGCAAAGCCTTTTGGCGTTTTGCCGGAGGATTTTGCGTTACGGTGTCCTTTTGCGGCGATTAACAGCGTGATGACACACAGAGTTGCTGCGATAATGAGCCAGACCACGTGTTTGGTGGGTGACATATCGAGGACGAAGGATCCGATATGGATCGGTTCCCACTGTGGTAGTTCAACGTGGCAGGCGAATCCCGGCTCAAAGCATGGGAATTCCAGTGCTCGCGAGTCGGTGATATGCGGCGTGATGATATCATCACCGCCGTTAGCACTCAGCAACATCTATTTATCAGTTAAGGGGTTCTGCGGAGCAGAACCACGTGAGTTCAGCAAGAAAGGTTCGATCAACATCGTCACAAAAAATACTGCGACCAGCGACAGGAGCGCTGGGGTGAGGGGGAAGCCGAGTGCGGGCGCGATGCCGAGTGCGTAGGCCATGAGTGTGACAAGCCTGAGCAGCGTCCCGATGCCCCAGCCGAGGAGGAAACCTTCGCCTTTGAACCGCATCATTAGTAAGAGTGCGATGACTTGCACGATCACACCAATTCCAATTGAGGTCCAGATAGCCGGTGCCATGGCGGTCATTTTCGGCGTTTTTCCTCTTCTTCAGCGTTTTGGTCGGCCATGAGTTTGCGGTACATACTATAGAAAGCCGCCCCGGCCCCCAAGAATACCCCAAGCAACAAGAACAGGGGGCTCGTGCCGAGTTTTCGGTCGAGCCATTGTCCTGCGTATAGGAATAGGAGGATCGAGACCGTGAACTGCAGTCCAATCCCCGCATACCTCGACACCGACAGTCCATCATTAGCCACAGCCATCAAAATTACGCGCTTGTGAATTATTTCGCAAGCGAAACGGACGACCGTTCTGATTGCAGTGAGTGGATTTGAACTGATGGAAGATGGATTCAGAATCGCGAGTCGATCGGTTGTTCGATTTTGCGAGCGAATCCGCCTTCAAAAATTCAAATGTTTATGAGATTCTTTTACTTTCACGCTTTTGTGACGTGGTGTAAGTGCCGATAATTTAAGCAGTTAACAATGTTTCCACATCTTGCACACATGTTCTAACGTTGATAACTTATCAAACACACCCCACACCATCCGCCGCCCCGGAATGGAAAATAAACTCATAATCCCCCTCCTTTGCGCCGCCGCGCTGGCTTATGCCTGCGGACCTTGGCGCAACTCATCCGGTATCACCGAGTCAGCAGCATCGGTACGGAAACACGCCACCTCTAGTACAGCAATCGCCACCACGTTCGATGTAATTTCGCACGGCGATCGGATCGATTTTACTCTCTCGGTGGCAAACAATACCAAAAAGACGGTCGAACTCCGCTTCCCAACCAGCCAAACTCACGACTTCAAAGTCCTTGACACCAACGGAAACGTTGTTTGGCAATGGAGCAAGGGACGCATCTTCACGCAAGCCATGCAAAGCAAAGTCGTGAAGTCAAAGGATACGCTCACCATCGCAAACGATTGGGATATAAGCAACGCCCATGGTGAATATATCGCCGTTGCAACGCTCATCACCGACTCTCATTCAATCGAACGCAGGGTCGCTTTCCAACTGCCGTAACACTGTACAACATGCAACGCGCTCTCTAAAAAACTATCTGAACGCTATATAGTACGAGATACGCAAATGTTGCATCGCGCATCCCCTCAGAATCTTACGATGACTCAAACGGTGACTTCAATCACCGTTTTTTTATTGCCATACCTCATTCAGTTCGTGACGCTTTCGTAACGCTACGCGATATCATGCGTCAGATTATCTGACGGAGGAATCATGGTCTTGCTGAGTTTACTGAATAACTGCGCTATCACAACTGAAAGTGCCCGAATCACACCCACGGCGAATATCGCGTTCTCCCTTGGCCTCTACTTAATCATCGAACGCGGGAAGCTCATTCCACGAACTCTTCTCGCTTCCCTGTTGTGGCCGGATTGCACAAGCATCGCCGCACGACGCTCACTACGTCGAGCTATATGGCAACTGCGAAGCCAAGGGTTCCCCATAGGAAGCACCAATAGTGCGAATGTCACTCTTCCTAAAAACGCTGCTGAAACCGATGTCGATCGACTCGCACAACAGCCAGATGATGATCTCGCAACGCTCGACCTCAATATTCTCCCTTGGTTCTCCCCTCAGACTTCCGACCAATTTCGTGATTGGATCGACGATGTACGATACATCACTCGCACTCGCATCTCACTACTCTTGCAGAATGCAACGAAACGCGCGCAATCCACCGCAAACTGGCACGCTGTCGCCCGACTCGCCAACAAATCCCTCGAGCTCGATCCCACCTGCACGGTCGCAAACTCTAGCGCCTCTCAAGCACAACTCATCCTACAAGCACGCTCACCACGAAACGTACTCAATCACTTACTCCTCCCTCTATCGCAAACACACGCCCCTCTCTTGTTAGGTGAGCAACACCTCAACTATTCTCCAAACGTAGCAACTCCTTTAATCGGACGCGAGGATCAACTCATGTTCCTCACTACGTCGCTACAACACGCCATCGCCAGTAAAGGCTCAGCTATCCGCATCTCAGGCGCTCTAGGCATCGGAAAGTCGAAGCTCATCCAAACTTTCACCTCTGTCGCTCTATCAAACGGCGCTCTCGTCCTGGAATCTACGCTCAATCCAACAAACGCCACGCTCCACCTGTCGTCCATCGCGCCACTCATCACCGCTCTACTAAACTCTCCAGGCGCCGCTGGTTGCCAACCAAAGTTCTCTCCTCTCCTTACACAGTTCTCCGCATCTCTCCCCCACCATTCGCTCTCGCTCTGCCAAGAAGCGCTCTGCGATCTCATAGAAGCGGTCTCCGATGAACAACCTATTGTCCTCGTTATCAAACACGCTCAATGGATCGATTCGCTCTCTCTCCTCTTAATCAATCAAATCGCTCTATGGATAACGTCTCGACCAGTCATCATCATTCTCTCAACTCAAGAATCATCGCCCCAAAACGCACCGCCATTTATCTCTCTACATCTCAATAAACTCAGCCAACAACACGCGATCACGCACGCCAAAAATCACATACAAATTTTAGACAAACAACTCGACGATGCCTCGCTCTCTTGGCATCTCTCTGTCGCTGACGGTAACCCCACCCAAATCGAAGAACTCCTCAATCACTGGGCCGCCACCGGCGAAGCTCGCTCCGCACCAGCAACTCTAAAGGAAACTTTTAAATCTCAAATCGCCGATCTCAACCCAAACGCAATTCGCCTCATCCAAACTTGCGCAATCTTCGACGATCAAGCCACTCACGAACGCTTACTCAAAGCCCTCGAATGGTCCCCGCAAGTTCTCCTCGACGCCACTGAATCTCTCGGCGACGCAAATCTCATCTCAACACAAAACACTCAGTCCCCACCAACCATACGCTGCAAACACGATATCATCAAAGAAGCTGCGCTCAACTCGCTCTCAACTCCAGGAAGAGCTCTCCTACACTCAGTCGCCGCAGCAATCCTCGAACACGAAATCGCTAACGATCCAATCAACCACACCTCAACGCAACTCCGCCTTCTCTCCGCCCACCATTGGCACTCCGCGGGAGAATCCACCCGTGCCACTCAACTCGGGATTTCTCTCCTCGCTCAACTCACGAACAACAGCTCAACGCAAGAAATCATCAACACATGCGAATCAACTCTCAACTGGTGCCAAACCGATAACCACCGAACAGCAATCCTCAAACCATACGCAACCACGCTATATCATTTAGGTGAATACGAACGCCTGAACAACGCAATCGCAACTCACGCACCACCTCTCGAGAACGATGAACCCCGACTCAAAGCACTCGAACTCATTCACGTCAACGCGTTATCTAAAGTCTCTCCCAACTGGGAACCGCTCACAATACGCACGCTCAACTGTCTCACCACTCCACAAGCAACCACCGAACGCCGCATAGAAGCAGCCATCACGCTCTCGCTCCTAAGCGCAGGATTAGGCAACTCCGACACGATAAACACTGCCAAACGTATTATCGATCCACTATTGCTACACGCTCACGTCCCAGAACGCTCTATCCTCCGCTTTCAAGCCATCACGAACGCCCTCGCAGGCGACACTACCACCGCACGCCAAGCATCACTCGCCCTCGCAACACGCGCCAGAGAAACGCAACGAGCACCAGCCGTACTAAGTAATCTGATTTTCGCAAGCCAATGCCTACACTGGTGCAACGCACACGACGATTCGATCAACGTTCGAACAGACGCTTTCTCCCGCGCCTCTCACCTCTCCTTCCACCATTACGCCATGCAAGCCGCACTCGGCATTTCCTCTCTGTCACTCGAACACGGGGATGTTGAGGCGTCACGCTCATGGCTCGAAAAGGCACAAGAATTACAATCCAATATCTCGCAATTCGAAGCCCACTCGATTAACCTCGCAGAAATCAAACTCGCTATCGCAACTCAAGACCACACACACGCGCGCAAACTGTTGAAGCAAGCAGGCCCATCTCTCCTAAACTCTCAACTCCCAACAAGACGCGCCACCGCACACGCAGTCGCAATACGAAGCCACCTCCTTCGCAATGGCCCACAAAGCAAAATCAAAGCGCTCACACTCAAGCTGCATCGACTATGCAGCGAGTTCAGCACTATGAGAATATTTCACTATGAGTTCTTTACGCTATACCTGGCGTATACATATCTCGATGACCACGACTATGCCACGAAGATAATCATCGACTACTACAAGCCGTTTGCAAATGAGGAAATCCCCCAATCACACGAACTCGCCACAGCGCTTAAATCGCTAAGCGGAATATCCTTCGGGAATATTGTACTCCCGAAGCTTGCGGTACATAGTCCGCTCGCCAATCCCTAACAACTCCGCTGCCTTCCGCCGATTACCACCAGTCTCCCGCAACGCCGCCTCTATCGCTCCACGCTCAATCTCAGCCATCGTCATACCCGGAACAACAGTCATCACGTTCGGGGTCGGCACAGACGGCGGCTCTATCGCCGCTATCGCGAAATCCTCCTCGGCAGGACGAACTTCGTTTAACACAGTGCGCATATCCCCACGCATGTCACCACGCGCATCACCACGTTCATCCACTCGACGACGGAGCTCCTCAACCTGCATCTTGAGATCAACAAGATTACGCACTATAAATTCCAACTCGCGATTCCCAACATCGGTCGCAATCGGACGCATCGAAGATGGCACATGCACCGGCAATAAACTCGGTCGCCCCCCCTCACGAACGTCCATCGGAATATCACTCGCCGAAATCTCTCGACCAGGCGCAAGCACTACCATGCTCTCAATAAGATTTCGCAGCTGACGCACGTTTCCAGGCCACACATACGCCATAAGAATCTTCATCGCATCAGAAGAAATCCCACGAAATGGCCGATCGTGCAAAGCAGAAAACTCCCGCACAAACCGCCGCACCAATAACGGAATATCTTCACGCCGCTCACGCAAAGGCGGCAAGTATATGCTCAACACGTTCAGACGATAATAAAGATCCGAACGAAATGCCCCACTCTCAACGAGCTCTTTCAACGGCTGGTTCGTAGCCGCCACAACCCGCACATTCACCTTGATCGGTATCGTCCCACCAACACGCGTAACTTCACGCTCCTCCAACACTCGCAACAACTTCACCTGTGTCGCCGGCGGAATATCACCAATCTCGTCCAAAAACAACGTGCCAGTATCCGCTAACTCAAATCGCCCCAACCGACGCTCAGTCGCCCCGGTAAACGCCCCCTTCTCATGCCCAAACAGCTCACTCTCAAGCAAGGTCTCAGGCAACGCTCCAACGTTCACCGCAATAAACGGACGCCCACGACGAGGGCTCAGATTGTGAATCGCACGCGCAACTAACTCCTTCCCCGTACCACTCTCACCCTCAACCAATACGGTACTCGACACGGGAGCCATCTGCTCAACCTTAACCAACACTTCTCGAATCGGCGCAGATTCACCAATCAGCCCGGTCATCTCAGCCAACCGATGACGATCCAACGCCCGCTTCACCGCATCGAAGAGCTCCTCCGGCTGCATAGGCTTGGTATAAATGTCGACAAATCCAATCCCACGCAACCGCTCGATCAAACTCGGATCAGCAATATCAGCAAGCCCCAACACTCCAACACCATCCCACAGCTGATCCCGCACCAACTGCTGATTAGCAGAATCCGCAAGGTTGCCCGTCAACACGATCAACTCAGGCTTGGCACGCTTAATCTCAGCGCGCAAATCATCCAACGGCGAAACCACTGCCGTAGTAATGCCAGCGGCCTCAAGCAATGCGCTTAACCGAACCGCTGGCTCTACGTCAGCTAACGTAATGAGTACTGCAGCACCTTTAGACGCCATACGCCCCCAGCCAATCGGCTAAAAGCAAAGCCCCGATTACAGGAACTGCAGTAAACATCATCACGCGAATCCTACGCTCTACAGATGTGATGCTTTTTTGTAGAACGGTGTCTTTTGAACAACGGCCACAATACGCTTCCCACGAATTTCAACTTCAAACTCTGTCCCTTCTTTCGCAACATCAAACGGCAGATACGCAGTTCCAATCGGAATGTTCAACGACGGACTCATCGTTCCACTACGAACTTCACCACTCGCCTCCCCATTGTAAAACACTGGATACCCATGACGAGGAAATGAACGCTCTGACGTGGTAAACCCAACGAGCTTTCGTGGCACACCAGCAGCCTTTTGCGCTTCCAACGCAGGCTTACCAACGAAGTCTCCCTTTTTCATCTTCACAATCCAACCCAAACCCGCTTCATATGGAGTCGTACCGTCATCAATGTCATTACCATACAACGACATCCCCATCTCCAACCGCAACGAATCTCGGCTTCCCAACCCAGCCGGCACTACATCGCCACCAGAAGTAAGCGCATTCCAAACCGCAGGTGCAGCATCAGCCCGGAAGTACAGCTCAAAGCCATCTTCTCCAGTATATCCCGTGCGAGAAATGATTACATCGTCAACACCAGCAACCGTTCCGGTCACAAAGTGGTAATACTTGATCCCCGACAAATCCGTCGACGTATGACGCGTAAGAATTTCGAGTGCCCTTGGGCCCTGCAACGCTAACAACGCAATATCATCGCTAATGTCTTCGATCGTGCAATCGAACTTCGAGAGATGTTCGCTGATATGCGCAACGTCTTTATCCTTGTTCGATGCATTAACAACCAACAGCAGATGATCAGCAAATCGATACACGAGACAGTCGTCAACAAACGTTCCGCGATCGTTCAAGAACGCGGAATATTGTGCCTGCCCAACTTCGAGCGCATTAACGTCGTTTGTCGTGACGTAGTTCACGAAATCAATTGCCTGTGGACCGCGAACGATCAACTCGCCCATATGACTCACATCAAAGAGGCCCGCAGCTTCGCGTACCGCTTTGTGTTCCGTCGTAATACCGGTTGGGTATTGCACCGGCATATCGTAACCGGCAAATGGGACCATCTTTGCGCCAAGCGCAACGTGGATGTCGTAGAGAGATGTACGTTTCATGTAAGGGATTCTCCGCCCATTAGGACGGCCATTATGGCTTTCTGAATATGAAGTCGGTTTTCCGCTTCATCCCACACTCGGCTTTGCGGTCCATCAATCACGTCAGCCGAAACTTCTTCGCCGCGATGAGCAGGCAGGCAATGGAGGAAGATGGCGTCCGGCGCCGCATGCGACATCAGTGCGCTATCAACTGTATACCCTGCAAATGCCTTTTCCCGCGCGACCTGTTCTTCCTCCTGTCCCATCGAAGCCCATACGTCGGTGTTGACGACATGCGCCCCTGCAACCGCCTCGCGCGGGTCTCGTGTGACCGAGACGTTCCCGCCCGCCTGAGCAAGCGCGAGGATCTGTGAATCTGGATCATATCCTTCCGGACACGCCAACGCGAGCTCGAAGCCCAAAATACGCGCCGCGTTGATCCAGGAATTCGCCATGTTGTTTCCGTCGCCAATCCATGCGACTTTCTTCCCAGCAACTGCACCTAGATGTTGCCGAATGGTGAGAATATCCGCCAGGATCTGACACGGATGCAACAAATCGGTCAATCCGTTAATCACGGGAACCGTTGCAACTCGCGCAAGCTCCTCCACTTCTGCATGGGAAAAGGTACGGATCATAATCCCGTCCACGTAGCGCGACAAGACTTTCGCTGTGTCGGAAACAGGCTCTCCGCGCCCTAGCTGCACGTCACGGGGCGACAGGAATAATGCGTGACCGCCAAGCTGCCACGCACCAACCTCAAAAGAAACACGGGTCCGCGTCGACGATTTCATGAAAATCATCGCCAACGACTTACCCGCTAACGGCTTTTTAGTATACGTCCCAGCCCGCATCGACTCTGCTAGCCGAAACAGCGATTCCAACTCCACCGCAGTAAAATCTGGGATCGCCAAAAAATCGCGGTGCGCGTATGTGTTCATCGTATGTATAGACCGAAGAAAGCCCTCAAAGGGCCCAAAAAAGGGAACGTCCGAAGTCTCTGAGAAGTTAGCGGATTGAGCCCCGCCTTCAACCTCCAAGAGTCACATCGGATCGATCGTTCAAGTGGAGTTAAGGGTGGAAGGCATATCTCCCACCCTTAACTAGGCGATTTTCTGTGTCTTTGAATCTGACTGCTATTCGACTGCTGTCCAGCTGCTAAAGGATATACCGACGCAAATCCTCGTCTTCAACCACCTTTTTCAGCCGCTCACGAACAATATCTCCGTCAATGACGATGTTGTCAGCCCCAGATTCAGGCAACTCATACAAGATGTCCTCCAACAGAGTTGTCATCACGGTGTGCAGCCGGCGCGCTCCAATATTCTCCATCCGATCGTTCGCCTGCGCCGCAATTCGCGCGATTTCGGCAACCCCAGCTTCTGTAAACGACAGCTTGGACGATTCCGCCTCCACCAACGCCGCATATTGCTTGGTTAACGCGTGCTCCGGCTCGGTCATGATCCGAACAAAGTCTGCCTCTACCAACGGCTTCAACTCCACCCGAATCGGAAACCGCCCCTGCAACTCCGGTATCAAATCACTTGGCTTCGACACATGGAACGCCCCGGCAGCAATAAAGAGCACGTGATCGGTCTTGACGTTACCATATTTGGTTGAAACGCTCGCCCCCTCAACAATCGGGAGCAGATCCCGTTGAACACCTTCCCTGGATACATCGGGACCACCCATCTCACCCCGCGCCCCAGCGATCTTGTCGATCTCGTCAAGGAAGATGATCCCCATCTGCTCGACTCGTTCCACCGCATCGGCAGAAACGTCCTCAAGGTCGATCAGCTTATCCAACTCTTCATCCAACAAGATACGACGAGCTTCAGGGACTTTCACCGTACGCTTTTTCTTACGCTTCGGCATCATCTCCTTCAACATATCGGAGAAGTTCTCCATCCCTTCCGGCCCACCATGCGGCACAACCATGTCGAACATCATTGGCGATTGATGTTCAACTTCAATCTCTACTTCACGCTCATCAAGCTGTCCATCAATCAATAATTGCTTCAACTTATCACGCGTACGCTGATATCGATCACGCGCCGCTTCAACTTCTTGCGTGACGTTACCGCTGGATGAAACAAAAAACACCTGCTCATCCTGACTCGCTGGCTTTACTTCCGGCTTTGGCTTCGCTTCATCCGGCATTGGCAGCAGCAGATCGAGCAACCGCTCGTCCACACGCTCATGCGCAAGATCTTCGACCTCTGATTCGCGCTCATGCCGCACAAGATTAATCGCCGCTTCAACGAGATCCCGCACCATTGACTCGACATCTCGACCAACGTACCCAACTTCGGTAAACTTTGACGCTTCGACTTTGATAAATGGAGCGCCAACGAGCTTGGCTAATCGACGGGCGATTTCCGTTTTACCAACACCAGTTGGTCCAACGAGGATTATGTTGTTCGGCGAGATTTCATCCCGGATTGCCTCAGGCGCACGCTGCCGACGCCATCTATTTCGCAACGCAATCGCCACCGCACGCTTCGCATCGCCCTGGCCTACGATATACCGATCGAGCTCATGAACGATTTGACGCGGCGTGAGATCCGCCATTTTTGCTAAAGCTTGTACTGTACGTGGAGACGGCATTAAACAGGCTCAATAACGGTGATGTTTGTATTCGTATAGATGCAAATCTCTCCTGCGATCTCCAACCCAGTGCGTACAATATCTCTGGCTGAAAGATCTGTGGTTTTCACTAACGCACGAGCTGCAGCCAACGCATACGATCCGCCAGATCCAATAGCGAGTATGCCATCTTCTGGTTCGATAATATCGCCGTTGCCGGAAAGAATGAACGCATGATCGCGCGACGCGACAATCAAGAGCGCTTCAAGCTTTCGCAACACTCGATCGCTGCGCCAATCTTTAGCCAACTCAACGGCAGCACGTGGCAGATTGTCGGGAAAGCGCTGGAGCTTCTCTTCAAACTTCTCGAAGAGTGTAAATGCATCTGCAGCAGCACCGGCAAACCCTGCAACGAGTCTACCGTTTTGTAACGTACGTACTTTTTGTGCGTTTGACTTCATGACCGTATCACCAACGGTCACTTGTCCGTCACCACCCAAGGCGACCTGACCGTTGCGGCGAACCGCGAGGATCGTGGTCGCTCGGATGGTTGGGAGAGAGCTATGCATGGATTACCGGAGTTCTTGTAAAGCGGCCTCGACCTCAGCAGCGTGACCGGCTGGCTTAACTTTGGAGAAGATCTTTGCAATCTTCCCGTCTTTATCGATTACAAACGTCGTGCGATCGATGCCCATAAACTTTTTTCCGTACATCGACTTTTCTTTCCATACATCATAGGCTTCTGACATGGAGTGATCCTCATCAGCAAGCAGTGCAAATGGAAGTTGGAACTTCTTTTTAAACTTCACATGCGATTCAACAGAATCGGGCGATATACCCAAGATCACGGCATTGGTCTGTGAGAATCGAGGAAAGGCATCTCGAAACTCACATGCTTCTGTTGTGCAACCTGGCGTATCATCTTTTGGATAAAAATAAAGAACAACAGGTTTGCCACGCAGCGACTCCAGTGTTACGGTTGAGCCGTCGTCAGCAGTTCTGGAGAATTCTGGAGCAGGAGAGTTTTCTGTAGGCATAGTAAAATAGTAATGCAGTGTGAATGCGTGCTATTTGGAGGGAGGACTGTCTGTTCTGCTATTGGCGTGCCACTCCATCTCTTCCGGAGTAACAGGACGAAACAGTAAGTCGAATGCCAGCCATATAATCTTTGAAAAGGGGTATAGCACTATCGGGGCAACAAAAGCGGCGCCAGCCAGAATGTATTCGAGCTTTTCCCATGGGACATTTGGCCACATTACAATTAGAGAGACAGCAAAGGCAATTGCGAACAGGCCTTCTGCCAGTATGATGTTAAACATCATACCGCCAAGATAGTAGTCTTCTGATTCGCCACGCTCGAAGCGAAGATGGCATGTGGGACAATGGGTACGTAGATCGAACCATGACTTCAAAACGTGCTTGCCACCACAGTTTGGACATCGTAAACGAACCGCACGCCACATCAATTTAACAACATTGCCTAGTGAGGGGATTGCCAGGCTTGATTGAGATTGCATTTCACCTACAGATGAAGAATGGAGCACTTCAGCATAACGCCACACTGGTTGCAACAGAGCGGCTGGTGGATCAACAGGAAAGTCTTCGGAGATCTGATTACGACGCAACTCTCCGCTCGGTCCGTAAAAGAAGAGATACAGCACTCGTTCGCGCTCGGTACCTCTTCGCATAATCTGCGTCATCTCGTGACGACGCTCGACTTCCCACGTCTTACCGTCAACGTTGAGATACAGTCGATTCGGCTTTACAGCAGGTGCGACGGGTTGCATTTCGGGAGGTGGTAACATAACTGCGGTCACAGATTAAGCTCGTGGATGTGCGTTCAGGTATACTTGTTTCAATCGGTCGACACTTGTGTGCGTGTAGATCTGCGTGGTTCGGATAGATGCATGACCGAGCAACTCTTGTACGGCGCGCAGATCGGCACCGGCATCCAACAGATGCGTTGCAAATGTGTGCCGCAACGAATGCGTCGATAGATCGGCATCTTCGCTCACGAGTTCGAGCATACCCACAACCGCGTTTTGAAGGGCACGTGTGCTAATTCGTTTTCCGCGCGACGAGAGAAAGAACGCGGTGCGATCAGCGCCTGCACCAACGGCACGCAACAGTTCGTCGCGTTTGGATTCGTAGTTTCTCAGTGCAAGTGACGCGCGATCGCCTAACGGAACAATACGTTCTTTACGGCCTTTCCCGCGCACTTTGACTTGATTGGAGAGCAGATCGAGATTCTGAACGCTGATGCCTTGCAGTTCAGACAGCCGCATCCCTGTTGAATAGAACAGTTCGAGAATTGCGAGATTTCTGACATCGGTGAAACGCCCACTTTGCGCGCGGGTTTCAACGGCGGCAAACAGCGCCCCCATCTGCTTGAGATCGAGATATGACGGGAGATATTTGTCCAGCTTTGGCGAACCGACGCTGCGAGCTGGGTTGGCTTCAACCAGCTCACTTCTGTGCATATAGCGATAGAACGAACGAATCGACGAAAGAGCGCGAGCGATAGAACGTTTATCTAAGCCACGACGGGTTAAGTGCCCCATATAACCCCGAATTGCCAGCCGATCGACGCCTTCCCACGACCATTCGCGATTGCCGTAATAATTCGCCAAAAACACTACGAACTCAGAGAGATCTCGATCGTACGCCTTGAGCGTATTGGGCGAGACGTCACGCTCTTTCTCGAGATGCAGGAGAAAGTCGGTGACTGGGTTCGCCGCGGGATTGGCGTCGGTGCTCATATGGGAATGGCGTCCGGAACTCGGGGAGTTAACTCTTGTTCAACCCACCGTCGCATATCTTGCTCCGCACGCTCCGCCAGTGCTTCCTTTTTCTTACGTTTGTCGCGAATACGCGGGCCATCGGCTGGCAACGGATCCACGAGACCGAAGTTCGCGTTCATTGGCTGAAAGTGCGCAGGATCTGCGTCGCGCATATAACGATACAGAGCGCCAAGCATGGTTGTCGTTGGCGGGACAACGGGCAGGTCGCCGTTGAGGGTGCGGGCGAGGTTAAGCGCCGCAAGCAGACCTGTGGCGGTGCTTTCGGTGTAGCCTTCCACTCCCGTGAGCTGGCCAGCAAAGAACGTTAGCGGGTCGTCGCGGAGTGAAAGGTGCGGTGTGAGTGCGGACGGCGTGTTGATATACGAATTTCGATGGATCGAACCGTAACGGAGAAATTCTGCATCTGCCAAACCAGGGATCATCTTTAAGACGCGTTGTTGCTCGGGGATACGGAGTCGCGTTTGAAAGCCAACGAGGTTCCACATCTGTCCGGCGCGATCTTCACGACGGAGTTGTACAACAGCGTGCGCCTCTCGTCCGGTATGGGGATCGCGTAACCCAACCGGTTTCAGTGGTCCGAACCGCAACGTTTCTCGCCCCCGCGACGCCATCTCTTCGACTGGCATACAGCCTTCGAAGTATGGTGCTTTATCGAACTCATGGCCGTGGAACTGGTCGGCTGTGATGAGGGCGTCTAAAAATGCTTCGTACTGGTCACGATCCATGGGGCAGTTGAGATATGCCCCTTCTTCAACACCGTCCATTGTCTCTTTATCGTAGCGAGAGGCGCGGAATGCGATGTTATGATCGATGGAATCGTAAGAAACTATTGGTGCGATGGCGTCGTAGAAGGCGAGTGAATCTGCGCCAAGACGAGCTTTAATTGCGGAAGCCAGTGCATCTGAGGTCAGCGGACCGGTCGAAATAATTGCGGGCGACGGAAGCTCGGCGACTTCTTCATGTACAACCGTGATGTTGGGATGTGATGTAATGCGCGCTGTAACTTCGGCCGCAAAGACATCGCGGTCGACGGCGAGTGCGCTACCGGCTGGAATACGAGCGGTATCGGCGCATGTGAGGATCATAGATCCCATGATGCGCATTTCCGCTTTTAGCAGACCGTGGGCGTTGGATGTTTCCGTGCTTTTGAACGTGTTTGAACAGACAAGTTCGGCGAACTGATCTGTTTTATGCGCTGCTGTTGGACGAGCGGGACGCATCTCGTACAGCGTGACGGAGAAGCCAAGCTGTGCGAGTTGCCAGGCGGCTTCTGAGCCGGCAAGCCCGCCGCCGATAACTGAGACATTCGTCACCGCGTCACGCTACTGCCTGTTCGGCTGCGATTGGATCGGTGGAATTCGGGTCGGCGGAAGTGTCCACGTCCCACTCGTTTTGACATTTGATACACTTTCGATATTCGCCGCGAGTTTTTGTGGATTTGGATTCGGCGCCTTCGTATCCACATTCCGGACACTTTTCGGCGACGGGTTTATCCCATAACACAAAGTCACATGCTGGGTAGTTTGCACATCCGTAGAACGCTTTTCCGCGTTTTTTGGAGCGTCGGATTGCGATATCTCCGCCGTCTCTTGGACACTTGACGCCAGTTGGCATCGAGCGAGTTCCTCTGCACTTCGGGAACTTGCTGCATCCCAAAAACTCACCGGATCGTCCGCTACGAACAACCATTGCTTCACCACATTCGTGACAGATTTCATCTGTCACTCGCGCGGCCTTCTTTTCGCCTCGTAATGGGCGAGTGAATTTGCAGGTTTTTGGATGATTTTCGCAGGCCATGAACGGGCCAAAGAAACCACCGCGTGGGACGAGCTTACCACCACAGTCGGCGCAGACCTCGCCTTCGAACTGGGAGATGTCGTGCGCAGATGCGATCAGAGCTTCGACGTCAGCGTTTTTGATTCTCTCTGCGAACGGTCCATAGAACTCGCGTAACATCTGACGCCAATCGCCCACGCCTTCTTCGATCTTGTCCAGTCCGGCTTCCATATTGGAAGTGAACTGGACGTTGAAGACATCGGGAAGGCTTTTCACCATCACCTTTTCGACCTGTTCTCCTAATGGAGTTGGGAAGAACCGGCGTTGCTGGAGTTCGGCGTAGCGACGATCGATGAGCGTCGAGATAATCGACGCATAAGTCGACGGTCGGCCGATGCCTAATCGTTCGAGCTCTTTAACGAGACTTGCTTCGGAGTATCGCGGGGGTGGTTCGGTAAAGTGCTGAATTGGTGTAATCGCTTTAACCGGAACCTGCTCATCCACATCCATGATTGGGAGCGCTTGTTCGTCTTCGAGCGCTTTTGCATCGCCGTCTTCGCGGGCTTCCTTGTATAACGCGAGGAAACCCTGGAATTTGATGACGCTACCAGTGGAACGAAAGAGATAACGACCGAGATCGAAGTCGACGGTGGTCGTGTCGAACACAGCGGACGCCATTTGGGACGCCATAAAGCGCTTCCAGACCAGTTCGTACAACTTGAACTGATCGGGCGACAGATAACGCTTGATCTGATCTGGACGTCTTGTTGGGTCCGTCGGTCGGACGGCTTCGTGCGCGTCTTGCGTGTTCTTGTTCTTCCCGTCGCCGTACAGTTGCAAGGCTGGGGAGAGAAATTCTGCACCAAACAACGTTTCGAGATACGACCGAGCGGCGGTGGCGGCGGATTCGGCGACACGCGTGGAGTCGGTACGCATGTACGTGATGAGACCGATGGCGCCTTCAGGGCCAAGCTCGATACCTTCGTAAAGATCTTGCGCTAGGCGCATCGTCTTTTTGGAGCCGAAGCTTAGGCGTTTGGCGGCTTCCTGTTGAAGTGTACTTGTCGTGAACGGGGCAGAAGGATTTTTGCGGCGTTCGCGACGTTTGACTTCGGTGACACCAAAGTGCGTGCGGCCAGTGAGGTCGTTAACGATTGCGGAGGCTTGCTCTTCGTTTCCGATCTCGGGCTTTTTGCCGTCAACATGGTGAAGCTTGGCGGTGAACTCCTGGTTGTTCTTTTCAAGCGAGGCTTCGATCGTCCAGTATTCGACTGGAGAGAACGCGCGGATTTCGCGTTCGCGTTCGACGAGAATTCTGAGCGCGACCGTTTGAACTCGACCGGCTGAGATTCCCTTCTTGACCGTCTTCCAGAGAACCGGGCTCGCCTTGTATCCGACCAAGCGATCGAGCACTCGACGAGCTTGTTGAGCTTCGACCAGGTGTTCGTTGATTTCGCCGGCTGCGTCGATGGCGTTCCGAACGGCGTCGCGAGTGATTTCGTGAAAGAGTACACGCCGCACTGGTGGGCCGCCTTTTCGCTTGATCTGCGACGCAACGTGCCATGCAATCGCTTCACCTTCGCGATCAGGATCTGTTGCGAGATAGATTTCCCGTGCGTCTTTAGCGGCGTTCTTGAGTTCGGCGAGCGTCTTTTCTTTACCTGGGATCGTAACGTATTCCGGTTCGAAGCCGTTATCGACGTCGATGCCCATCTTCTTTTCAGGAAGATCGCGGACGTGTCCGATGGTGGCGCGGACCTTATAACCGCGACCCAGATATTTACTGATCGTTTTGGCTTTAGCGGGCGATTCGACGACCACCAAGGCTTGCGTACCGGGTTCCGCGGCGACTTCATCCTCTGGGATAAACGCACCCGTTTCACGAGCGGTTTTAGCCGTCCTTTTTGTTGCGGTTTTTTTGGTAGCGCTACGCGCTGCTGTTTTAGTCGTTGTCTTCTTTGCTGCCATGATCAGATAAAAAAGTGGTGATCGTGAATACCAGAGGGCTAGTGCACCGTAATGGTGCTATCTGGACCTTCGCCGTCATCGAGACCGGAGTCGTTCAATAGCCCACGAATGTCACCGACTGAGATACGTCCATCGATTTGAAGCAGCGCGCGCTCAATCACGTGCTCGAGTTCGAGGGTGTTCAAGACCCCGGAGCGGCTGAGCTTTACGAGATGGCCCCAGGCGTCTGGGGCGAAGCGGGCACGTTCGTGTGGACCCATGACTCGCATCGCCTGCGCGGTGCTGTATGCTTCAAAACCTTCATTCATGTGTTACATGCCTACTTATAGTATTCACTAATTGTTCCTGACTCAGTGTTTCCGTATCGAGTACGACGTCGGCAAGTTCTTCATATATCCGACGGCGTCCCTCATATAGCTCCGTTAACCGATTGAGGGCATCCGGGCCGCAAAGGAGAGGTCGCCTTTCGATCGATCGTCCCATTCTTCCCAGAGCTGCCCCTGGAGACACTCTAAGGTATATGATACGACAGATGGAACGCAAATGTGCCACAGCTTCCGTATTTACTGCCCACCCGCCGCCTGTTGCTATGATGGATGCGAGGTGGGACGATGCAATGTAGTGACTTACCTGTGCTTCCAACGCGCGGAACGATCGTTCCCCGCCTGAAGTAAAAATTTCCGCGATCGACTTACCGGACAAACGTTCGAGTTCAGAATCGATATCGACGAGGGGTCGATTGAGTGCTTTCGACAGTCGTCTTCCGGTGGAAGACTTACCGGCTCCTGGGATTCCGATGAGTGCGATGTGATGAAAAGGAGGATGAGGCATACAATACTATTGGCCTATCATCTTACCGATTCGATCGATATAACCGTCGTAATTGTGGCGCATTTCCGATATGTTGTCGGCGCCGAACTTGTCCACGAAAGCGTTGGCTAGAACAAAAGCGGCCATGGCTTCAGCAACGACGCCCATGGCTGGTACCGCGGTGACATCGCTTCGTTCCACGGTTGAAACGGCGGAGAGGCCGGAGGTAGTGTCGACCGTCTCGAGTGGTCGCATGAGCGTGCTGATGGGCTTCATGGCGACCTTAAGAACGAGAGGTTCACCGGTAGTGATTCCCCCTTCGAGTCCGCCGGCGTTGTTGGAGTGGCGAAGCGTGTTGCCTGTGCGGGGGGAATTGTGGGTTGGGTGGATCGCGTCGTGAACCATTGAGCCGGGGATGCGTGCGGCTTGGAAGCCCATCCCGATTTCGACCCCTTTGACCGCTTGAATGGACATGAGAGCTGCGGCGAGTTGGCCGTCGAGCTTTCGGTCCCAGCTGGTGTGGGAGCCTAGACCGGCGGGGAGGCCGGAGATGATTACGTGGCAGATGCCGCCGAGGGTGTCGCCGTTTCGTTTGGCGGCATCGATGGAGGAGATCATGCGGGCTTCGGCGGCTTTGTCAAACGTTCGGAGGTCGGATGAGTCGACGGCAGCGTTGATGTCGGCGGGGAGAGTTTCGGGTTGTTGAGCGATTACGTCTCCTAATTCCGCGACAAAGCTTCCGATGCGTACGTCGAAGAGTGAGAGGAGCTTGCGGCAGACCGCGCCAGCTGCGACCCTGGATGCGGTTTCGCGGGCGGAGGCGCGTTCGAGGATATCTCGTGCATCGGAGCGGTTGTATTTGAGCATTCCGACCAAGTCGGCGTGGCCGGGTCGTGGTCGAGTGACAGAGCGTTTGCGGGCGGCTGGGTCGGTTGGGATGGGAGCGGGGCTCATGATTTCCTCCCAGTTTTTCCAGTCGCGGTTTCGGATCAGCATTGAGATAGGCGAGCCGATCGTTTCGCCGGCGCGTACGCCGGAGAGGAATTCGATTTGATCAGTTTCGATCTTCATTCTGCGGCCGCGCCCGTAGCCAAGCTGGCGTCGAGCGAGCTGCGAGTTGACATCGTCCGCGAGGAGCGGGAGTCCGGCCGGGGCGCCATCGAGGACCGCAAGGAGCGCTGGTCCGTGGGATTCGCCTGCAGTAGTGAAACGAAGCATGGTGCCCATAAGATAAAGGGCGAAAGAGCAGAGTGGGTGTATCAAATATCGTCCGCTTGCATCAAAATCGCGCGGATCGGGTGGAGACGGGGTGTAAAAACGGAGGGCGGGAGTAAAAAACTCCCGCCCTTTGCGCGACAGATAATCGTGTTTACTACGTATTCGGGCAGGCCGACATCATGGCTCGGTAGCTGTCTGGGAGCGTGATAGCGATGATACCGCGGGCGGTGGCGCCGGTGAGAACCAACTGTCCGGTGTTACGTCGAGTGGCGGATTTGATTGGTCCGATGATTGGCGTTTTGATTGGGATTTGCATGACCAATCGGTAGTGATTGTTTTCGTAGACCTCGATCACCGGTTCAGAGGATGCGGTGAACAGGTAACACGCGTTAAGCGGAGTACTGATACCGTTTCCGGAGTTACCGGGGTGGAAGTCGAAGCCGGCGTTTGTGGAGCTTGGAGTTTGGACCAAGCCGAGTAGGCGGAGGCCCTGATCGAGAATATAGACAGAGTCGGCTCGGATGGCGGAGAGTTCGCCGTCGAAGTTGATTCCGACGCCTTTGATGCGTGAGTAAGCGTTGGCGACGAAATCAGTGACGTCGGTTGGTGGGCTGATGCCGCGATCGATGACAGGGATAGAGAGTCGAGCCTTGCTACCATTTGGGAGCGTGACCATAGAATCGAGATTTCGCATAGCGTCGTAGGCGATGGCTCTGCTGCCGTAGGCGTTGCCGCCTTCGCCAAAGATAGCGCGTTTGAAGTTACCGGAGCTTCTAACAAACGTTGTGTCGCGGAAGGCAAGATTCTCGATTTGAACGACCACTGAGACCAGGACAGAGTCGCCTGTGGCGGTGTAGGCGTATTGTTCGCTTGGGACGAGCATTGCCTCTTCTGCACCAACACAGAGCCTAGTGCCGTCTAGCTGATCGACACAACCGGCGCCTTTGCGAACAATCTCAAGCGTATCTGAGCGTCCACTTGACTGGCCGATGGCCTGTTCGAAGAAAAAGTGCGACTGCTTTGTAGTAAGATTTTCATAACGCAGCGTTCCTCTGTTGGGGAACGGGATCGATTGGCCTGGTGTTGGAGTGGTGGAGTAGACCAGGACCACTTCGCTACAGCCGTTAACTGCGAGAGTTGGAGTTTTGCAGGTAGCTGCGATGTATTGGGGTCGATCGCTGAAGTCGTATTGCGTACGGACCTTGATAGCGCCGACACCTTCTTCGGAGAGCTTCGTCGTGACCGTGTAGGCTACGATGTTAGGCAGGGGGTATCGATAAACCTCGCGCCCTTCTGGTGATCCGAAGATTGCTGCGTTGAGATTTACGTAGCTGATAGACGTTCCGCCGGAGTTGGCGATCAGGAGCGTGTCTCCGGCGGTTCCGGTGCGACTTCTTGGCCACACCGTGATGCCCCATGGTCTGGAGCCAACGGAGATTGGAGTGAGAAATTTGGTGTTATCGAGATCGAAGACCTCTAGTTGATTTCGATCGATGTTCGTAAGATAGAGGCGATCCTTATTGGCATGATAAATCGCGTCGGCGATACTGCCTCCGTTGGGGAGGCGTCGCGTGGCACCGGCGACGACGGTGAGCGTATCAACCCGTTCCATTCCGTTTGCGAGTTTGGCGTAGCCGCGGGTACCGTTACCGGTTATGGCGTATGCCTTGATGTAAATCGTTTGCGGGAACGTGTTGAACAGCGCAGTTGGGAGTGCGAGTGAAAACGTGTGTTGTTGAGTGGTGAAGCGAACATCGGAGAGGAAGACACTATCTATGATCGGTGCTCCGTTGGGGAGCTGTCGAATTTCCAAGCCGAGGTTTCGGATACCGGAGCCGGTGGTATCTTGGGCGCTGACAAAAACCGTGTCAGTGAGTTCGACCCGTTTGTCAGAGCTAAAAAAGACCGTTGGCGGAGCGACAGAGTTAGTCGCTGATTGGACACGAAGTGTTATTGGCGACCCTTCCATCCGATTCCCTATCGAGTCTCTGAGGAACGGAATAACGATCAGAGAGCCGGGTTGCATCGACGTTGGGATGGCGATGGTATCCAGGAGGGCGACCGTGTCTAGCAGCGGACTGTTGAAGATCGTGGAGTCGGCTGGAATTGCGGCGTTGTTTGTGGAGAAACCGAGAGAGCGGATACGGAGTTTGCTGGACCCACTGATGGAGATGATGACAGATTTCCCGATAATGGCGGTTGCGCCGCTGGCTGGGCTCGTGATTCTGGCGTCGGCTGGTGTGAGATTGCCGGTGGCAACACGGAGCGTATCGGGGAGTGACTTGTTACCTGCGCCGTCGTATGCGGTACCGATGAGCGTGACAGGCGTGCCTGGTGCGACAGAGGGTGGTATTGCAAGCGAGAGCGATAGCGCGGTAGATGTGACGGCTGAAGTAAAGACCGAATCGTATTGCGCGGTGATGCCACCGATTGCGTTGATTTGAATCCGTTTGATACCGAGATTGTCCGTCACATTAACATTAAATGTGAGGAGAGAATCGGCGGTAGAAGTGCCCTTGGCTAGCAACAGCGTTGGGGCGGTTCGATCGGCGAGTTCGTCGGAGCCAGTAAGATCTTTACACGACCACATCACTGGGAGCAGTGCTGCAGAGAGCAGCACCAGCGAGAGAGTGTTCGAGTGGCGTTTGGCGTTACGCATGGATGGAATATTCATACGAATGTTTATTAATCGATGGCAACCGATCCGCCTTCATCAACGATATGCGGAGTAATCAGGATGAGCAGGTCGCGTTTTTCTTCGGACTTCCGTGTGGTACCGAACAGCCTTCCGATAAACGGGAGGTTCACGAGGAATGGAATACCTGTGCGGGACTGCGAGACCTGTGTGACCGTGAGTCCACCGATGACTGCCGTTTCTCCGTCGCGTACGAGGAGGCGATTGACAGCGCTTTGTTTATTAAAGACATAACCAACGTCGGACGATGCGATTTGCGCGTCTGAGTTTTCTGCATGGACGTCGAGCAGAATTTGGCGGTTGTTGGTGATGTGTGGTGTGACCCTGAGAATAATCCCGACAGGTCTGAATGTGACCGTAGCGCGTGGGATAGACGAGCTGGAGCCGTCGCCGGATGATGCGGTGCTGGCGTCGAGTACCCGGACCGGTACATCTTGACCGACCTGGATCGTTGCTTCACGGTTATCGACCGTGACGATACTTGGTTCGGCCTGGAGGTCGGCTAAACGGACTTCCTGGAGTGCGTCGAGGAAGGACGTGAGCGAGTATTTGCCTAGCGCTGCGGAGTAAATGAGAGAGAGCGCTGGTGACGTGACACGGTTGTTTGCGTTGGCGATGGCTGCGAGCGTGTTGCCACCAAGAAGAATGCGGTCGCCGCTGTACGCTTGACCGCCACCCCAGGCATCAGGGACACCGTCGCCGTTGGAGTCAACCGGCTTGAGTGTAGACGGGTCAGTTCGTGGGACGAGTTGGCTGAGGAAATGATTCCGAGTACCGATGTCGTAAGAGATACCGAGGTTTTCGATGTCGGTTCTGTTGACAAAGATGATCTTTGCTTTGATGGCGACTTGAGGTGTTCGAATATCGAGACTTTGGACATAGCTGAGGATGTCTGTGATTCTCGATGGTGTTTCCGTGATAATTATCGTGTTGGTTGCTGGGTTCGCAGCTACGGCGCCACGTGTGATACAGTTATTGTTTGGAGTCGAGGAGGATGATTGCGTCTGGGTGACGGAATAGCAGTCCTTGACGAGAAGTTTCGTGATAACAGCGGCCAGCGAATCGGCTTTAGCGTAGTTGATGGGTACTAGGCGTGTTACGAGAGGTTCGAGCGATTGTTTGGCGAGGATATTGGAGTAGCTATCGACCGTTATAATACCGGAGATTGCGTCTTCGGCGGTGGCGAAGCCGTGGCCTTGCAAGATGGCTTTGAGAGCAACGTCCCAAGGTTGATTACGGATTTCGGCGGTGATGTTTCCTTCGACATCGCGTCCGACAACTATGGTTCGGTTTGCAAACGCGGCGAACGCGGCGATGACGTCACGGATATCAGCGTCCTGGTAGTTGACGGTGATCTTGGGTTGCGTGGAGCGTTGCTGCGGTGGGGTTAACGCTGGCTTGGGTTTGGGCTGAGCGGGGGGTCGAGCGGGAGGGAGCGGCTCTTGGCGTGCTTGTTCGGTTGCTGAGGCAACAGTTTGAGCAGTTGCTTGAGCGGATACCTGTGCAGGCATTTGCGTGGCTTGGGCAACCTGTTCGCCCATGGATTCTTTGGCGTATTCTTTGTGCGAGGATGGCACCGATGCTTGCATGGGTGTTTGTGCAAGTTCGGTGTTGACCTTTTGTTTGGCTGGAGCGGCTGCGATGGATTCCGTTGCAGTATTAGCAGACGTTGCGGAAGCAGCGAACACATTACTGTTGGAGGACCAGGCGGCGAACTTTGCATCGTTGCTGTTAATGACAACGTTCAAGCCGTTATCACTACGCTGGATTGAGAATGAAAGCTTTCGTTGTAGTTCGATGACAACGCGTACGACGTTTGGTTGGTATTGCGCGGCGCGGATATTTAGAATTGCGCCACGGGCGACACCGTCGTAGACGGGGCCTGGTTTTGCGATTGTTGCACCTCGGAGGTCGACCACAATTCGATTGGGGCCTTCGAGGGTGAAGTCCATAAAGTCGACACCGGTGTTCACGGCGATCGCTACCGTAGTTTTACCGTCGGCGGAAGCGACACCGAAGCCGGTGGCGGTCATTTGAGGTGTTTGTGCTGATACTGCCCGTGCGGCTGGTGCCTGCGCGGATATTACGTGTGGGACGAACCCGGTTGAGAGCAGCGTAAGTGCAACGAGAGAGAGCTTCATGGCGTGTTCGTCGAGGTAGACTCTGGGAGTGCTAGAGTTTCGTGGCGGCTAAAGCCGAATTCTTCGATCATAAAGGTGATTGATCGAGGATCGATGCGAACGACACGCATTCGACCGAGTTGGGAGCCGCGTTTGACGCGGTATTGCTGTTTGGTTTCCAAGTTTCGGAGTACGGCAACGGAATTCAGGCCTGTTGCATCATAGGCGACCGTCGTGAGCTTCAGGTCGGAGATAAGAGGCCGGAGTTCGTCGCTCGAAAGCAGCGATACGAAGGGATCGCGACGAGTAACGGCAGTGTATTGAAAGATCTCTCGGTTAATCGAGACAGTTTTTCGGTCGCTAGCGCGTGCTGGCTCCGCTTTTGACTTGGCTGCGTCGGTAATGTCGGCAACTGTGACAGCGGCGGATTCAGTGTTCGCGATAGGTTTTGATGCTTGTGCGTGCGACGTAACGGGCAAGGATACGATCAACGCTAAAAGCGAGAGTGATTGAGTTAGTAATTTTACAAGCGGTTTCACGGGGCCTCCGTTTGTGTTTCAGGGGTGGTTGTGCGCACCACGTATGTTTGTATATGAAACTTCGCGCTTAGCAGCGATTCGTTTTTCTTACGCGTGGCTGGATCGGCTGGATTCTGCTGCAATGACAATTCGAGACCAACAGGAGCAACGATGCGATCGAGCGAACCAACGTTACTCAGGAATTTCGCAATGGCGTGGTATCCGCCGATGACGGCGACCTTATAGCGATACGTGTCGAACTCTTCACCATAGATTACCGGTACCGGTTCGACGCTTGCGAGATCGAGTCCGACGCGTCGAGCTGAGGTTGATACACTTTCTAGTAGCGCCGGAACTTCATTGCTCATTGGTACCAAGCGTTGAATAAGCTCGAGGTTTTTTTCATACATTTCAGCTTCGGCCAACAGCTGTTCGGTGGAGCTTCGCGACAAGTCAACGCGGGCTTGTCGATTCTGCGCTTCGAGTGATTCGAGGCGGGTTTGGAGTTGTGCGAGCTGTTCTTCTCGTGGCGCGTACAGGAAATACCAATATGCGGCGATCGCAATGATTGCGACCACGGTGACAGCGGCGAGAATCTGTTCTCGCTTCGTGAGGTTCGCTCCGATAGCCATTATTCTTTTACCGCGATGGTGAGCGGGATGGTTTGGATGAACTCGTTTGGCGGAATTTCGCTTTCGGCGTTCAGCTGGAATTCCGTAACTTCCTTTTTATCGCTTACAACGAGGTCGGAACGGGCGAGTTGCACGTTTTTGATGAACGGCGAGGCTTCAAGATTCTTCATAAATAATGTGAGAGCCTGAATGTCGACCGTTTGCCCGACAATTTTAAAGTGCGTTGGGCTAGCGTTCCCATAAAACAGTGAATCGGAGCGAGCACGCCGACTTTCTACAGTTCGGAGTCGGGCGTTTGCGGACTGTTTGTCTTTCCCATCTGTGACTACTGAATCTTCCTTCGCCGTAGTTGTGAGCGGACTGGTTTGCGTGATAGACGCGAGCCAGGTATAGGCTGGGAGAGCGATGTTGACCTCTTCCAGGATATGGGCCCAGGTAAATCGCATATTATCTATCGATCGGATGATCGCGAGCTGTTGATAGATCGAATCGCGATTGCTTTGTGCGCCAAGACGTGCGGCGAGGACTTTGGCAAATTTTGCAGAATCTGTAACCGCAACTGTTTCGCGCTCTGCGAGCTCGTTTGCACGAGTGGATTGAAAGAAAAACAGCGTGGCGATTGCAGCGACGGCGAACACTCCTGAGCCGATTGCAGCGAGGAGATATGTATCCTTGAACGTTTCGCGAAACTTTGTGACTAGCTCGGAGACGTCAAATTTGCTTTTTTGTTTACCCCGTTGCGTACCGGGGAGGAGATTAATTTCGACGATCATGGTTTGTGTTTGCGGAGGGCTAGTCCGATAGGGACCATGAGGAGTGGTGCGATGTCGTCGGCAGAGAAGCCGTTGAGCGCATCGTCTCGTATGTAGAGATTCGCTAGGCTATTGGCCTGTTGCACTTGGCATTTGAGGCGTTTGCCCAACACGTCGGCGAGTCCTGGGGTGGCTGCACCGCCGCCGCAGATGTAGACCGTTTTGACATCAGCGGCAGTTTTACCGGATGCGGAGAGAAAGGTCGCGGCACGTTCGATCCCGGTGGCGATTTCTTCGCCACGGAGTTGGAGGACACGATCGAGTTCGGTGGTGCGTTGCGTCCCTCGAACGAGGGAATCTGCATCGTCTGCGGAGAGTCCGTGGTCACGTTGCAGATCTTCTCTGAACCGGCGAGTACCGGTTGGCAAGTCGCGAGTGAGAATGGGGACACCGTTATCGAGAAGATTCACGTTGGTGATTTCGTTCCCGACGTTGACGAGCGCAACGCTGCCGTTCATTGCGTCGGGGTGATTAAACTCGAAGGCGTTATGGAGTGCGAAAGCTTCGACGTCAACGATAGACGGTTCGACGCCTGCTTCGCTGAGGATACGGACCTTTGCGTCGACCAGATCCCGTTTTGCGGCGACAAAAAGAACACTCATTTCGTCGTCAAAGTTTTCAGAGTCGAGAATCTGGAAATCGATTTCAACGGCGTCGGCGTCGGGTACGTGTTGTTCGGCTTCGAGCCGAATGATTTCGTACGCTTGTTGTTCTTTCACGCGTTCCGTTTGGATACGCTTGATAATCACGTCACGTCCGCTGACGGCGGTGACGAGCAACTTTGGTGTGATGCCGGTGGACTCGAGAGCCTGGCGGATAGCGTCAGCGACGAGTGGCGGGTCCATTACTTCACCTTCGACAATAGCGTCGGGGAGAAGAGGGACAATTGCGATCTTTACCAGTTCGGGTTGTTCTCCGGCGTGGTCGATTACGGCCACCTTTACGAGACCAGAACCGATATCGAGGCCAACAGTAGTAGAATTTCGACCGAAGAGAACCATACAGACGTTATTTCCTTGAACGAACGGAGGTGGGATAATGGAGCTCCACCTGTCTTCATCACACGACTAACGTCGGGTAAACGTCACAGGTGGGGAGTGTTGCATATTGTTAGTAGAGATCGATCCAGGCGTGTTGTTGGATAGGAATTAGTCGCTGGCTTGAATCGACGCTATTGCGAGTCAGTTTGACTGAAAAACCGAGTCGATGGGAGGCAGAGTAGACACCTTTTGATATGGTTGTGCGCGAGACGAGCCAGTATGAAGAAGTATCGGTTTTTGTTGCGATAACTTGAGACGAGATTCCGTTGCTTGAGTCATATGTTACGATTGAATGGTAGAGAGGTTGAGCATCGAGTGCTGTGGGGTTCAAGCTGAACAGTGCGGCATTGAGGGCGCGTTCGGCGGAGAAAAATGCATGTTGTTGTAATGTTGTTGCGTATGCCATGCTTGCGTCGGCGCTTGCTCGGAAGATGATGGAGGATGCGAGTGCGGTAAGCAGGACGATGGAGACGAGTGCGGAAAAAAGAGCGAATCCGGATTGGCGTGAGGTGTTACGTACGGTTACGGAACGTGATGATTGCAACGGTAGAGTCATTCGTGCGAGTTGAGCCTGGAATTTTGATGGAGCGTTTGGGAGACGAGCGGATAACGATATCGAGACGGGCGATATTTGAGATTGGGCCGTTTGGTGTGAGCTGTTGGCCGGCTAATGAGAAATATTTGAGGGTGAGTGGTGGCTTTGAGTCGCGGGTGTAGGGGCCGCTCACGGGCTGCACGCCATCGCATATGTTGGATATGGGGTGGCAACGGCGGTAGCCCAGGTACCAGGCGTTGTCGGAGGCGCGGTAGATGTTGTATCGGCCGAGCCTGAGGAGGCGGACAGGGGCACCTTTGTGAATAGAGAGTGGGGGTTGGGTTGCGAGCGAGAGCGTTAATGCTCTCGCACCGGCTGTCACATCTGCTGGCGAGGTAAAGCCAGATGATGGAGGGCACGCGGTTGCGATGGTTGCTGTTGCGACGTTGGAGATTCTTGAGCGGAACCAGCCTCGTGTTGGTGAGAGAGCGCTTGAGTCGAAGTAGATGATGGCGACGTCTTGTGTGTCTGGAGTTATGAGTAGCGATGTGAGGGTATTGCCGCTCAAGAGTGTGTCTGGCGGTAGGACGATTTTTCCGTTCGCTGGTGCATCGCAGAGGATGGACGCTCCGATTGTTGAATAGAATTCGATGGCGGTGTCGGAGGCAAATGGGAAGCCATCGGTCGCCATTGATGCGGCGCGGAGATCTGCGGTGAGGATATCGATCGCGTCGCGCATGTGGGTGCGACTGGCGATTGATTGGTTCATGTGGGCGGTCAGGCGAACTTGACTGTTAATAAACGTTGTGACGAGTGCACCGATAATGAGTGCAATTGTTAGCGAAACGAGCAGTTCGATGATGGAGAACCCGTACCTGATGTTCCTGGTCATTGGCACCGTCCCGATGTTGAGAATGACTCGCCACGAATTGCGTACATGCCGGTATAGCGGCTTTGCATTTCGATGCGTTTTATGTTCGGATCGGCTTGGATGGACCAGCGGAGCGTGGTGCCGTCGGCCGAATCTACTCCGAGGATGGCTGGTAAAGGATCTATAGCGCTGTCGGAGGGACATGGTATAGAGTACGCATATTCTGCACGCGATCGGGCGAGGAGCGACGCGTTGGCTTCGCGTCGCGTGCTTGCAAGTTGGCGAATTTGCAAGACGGCGTGCGCCTGGAAGGCAGCTAGGCAGATCAGAGAGAGAAACAGCGACACCATCACTTCGATGAGTGTGAACGCTGAACGAATACAAGTTTGCATGAAGCTAGGATAACATCAGGTCCTCGCTAGCCGTTGTATCATATTTTGTTCACTTGCATCAATTTGTTGCATAGAGATGGAAGGAGACAAAAAAAGCGGCGACCCATCTGATGGATCGCCGCTTTAGAACTCTTTTTATTTGCTACGCAATCTTACGATTCACACTTTGGTTCGCCTTGCGCCGTTGCCGGTAAGACAGGTGCTTCGTTCACATACATTGCACACTTCTTTGTTCCTAGAGCGCCGTGCGTTGCTATGCCGTGCCAACCTTGTCCGGTAGCTGTAATCGCAATGGTCACCTGAGCTGACGGCTCATAATTCTGTAGAGGCGTGCCCTGTACTGCACTACCAGAGAAATAGCTTCCGCTGTTGTCCGCGGCATGAGCTTCCTGCGCCGTAGCCAAGTTACGAAGATCCGTCTTCATAGCGGCCATATACGCCTTTTCCTTCGTTGTCGAGAACTTTGGAATCGCAACTGCAGCCAAAATTCCGATAATCACAACGACGATCAACAACTCGATCAGTGTAAACCCTTTCTTGTTCTGTTTCATACGTACTCTCATGAAGTCTGTTAATACGACCGTGATTGGTCGATCTTGTTAGCGCATAGTTGGCAACGTGCGAGCCACAAGGCATACAATGAGGTAACTCGTTATAAATCAAGGAGTTACGCCACAACGAACAAATCAGAATACATGAAACAGCGCCCGAATTCTGCAAGGAGTGTTGCGTTTCGCAACGCCTGGCAACGTTACACACCGTTATCCAACGTTGCCAAACAACGCATTGCCACACGACGTCATTACTACACCCCGATCAGCATCCCCCACTCACGCACTCACAAAACGGTGCAACTTACGATGTAGCGTCGACGGATCGATCCCCAACACCTCAGCCGCACGCGTTTTATTCCCAGCGTTCGTATCCAACACCCACTTGATATACGCCCGCTCAATCAAATCCAACGTTGGCTCCATATGCTCACGCGGACTCACCAACGGCACCAACTCAGCCCGCACAATCCGCTCAGGTAAATGCTCCACTAAAATCTCCGTCCCACCTGAAACGATTTCAGCATGCTCGAGCGCATTCTCCAACTCTCGCACATTTCCCGGCCAGGCATATTCAGACAGAGCCCGGATTGCATCCGCACTAATACGCCGATCCGCACCACGACGCTTCACAAACGTCTCAATGAGCAACGGTATATCATCCTGCCGATCACGCAACGGCGGAAGGTGAATCGCGATGACGTTCAACCGATAATACAGATCGCTTCTGAACCGACCGGCCTTCACTTCCTGCTCAAGATCACGATTGGTCGCCGCAATCACACGCGTATCAACCGGAATCGATTCGGTCGACCCTACCGGGGTCACCTCTCGCTGCTGCAACGTTCGCAACAGCTTTACCTGGGTCGCCGGCGTCATCTCGCCAACTTCATCCAAAAAGAACGTTCCAGACGCCGCCGCCGCAAACAACCCAGCCTTATCACGAACGGCGCCAGTAAATGCACCTTTGACGTGCCCAAACAGCTCGCTTTCCAACAAACTCTCAGGCAAGGCACCACAGTTGATCGACATGAATGGTCCGTCGCATCTCTCCGAGCACTCATGGATATACCGAGCCACAACTTCTTTACCGGTCCCGGACTCACCTTGCAACAATACGGTTGAATCGGTCGGAGCCACAGTCCCGGTCAACTGCAACACACCTAGCCACTTCTCACTCTGCCCAATCGGGCGCCCACCACGATCACGACGACGGATCTCTTGTTTCAACACACGATTTTCCATCTTCAATCGCCGATGCTCGACGGCTCGACGCACGATGGTCAACAGCTCGTCGTTACGGAACGGTTTCTGGATATAATGAAACGCACCTTCGTTTACCGCCTGCATCGCCGATTGCAACGACGCCTGCGCTGTCATCAAGATTACCGGAAGCTCCGCATCCTGAGCACGAGCGACGGACAATAGCTCCATACCGGACATGTCCGGCATTCGAATATCAGTAATAACGATATCTGGATTTACGCTCTCAATCTGTTCGATCCCAAGCCGACCACTCAATGCGGTAAACACGGTATATCCCGCGTTCCCTAAAAGAATCCGAATGACGTCGAGGATGCTCCTCTCATCGTCGATTACTAACACTTTCGATGACGACGGAGATTGTGGCTTGTTCATGGTTGAGGCAATAAAATGGTGAAGCTAGCGCCGCCATTATCGTTTTCTACGACAACTACGCCTTTATGCAGGTCGATCGCGCGATGTACAATAGCGAGCCCTAACCCACTTCCATCCAATTTTGTGGTATAGAAGGGATGAAAGAGCTTATCCTTATGCAAGTCAGAGATGCCGCCGCCCTGGTCGACAATACGAACCGCAATAGCGCCACGAGAAAATACAGGCGCATGCGATTCAATTTGATGGGGAAGAACGGTCGTCGCTTCAACTCGAATTATGCCGTTCTCAGGCGATGCCTGGAACGCGTTCAGCAACAGGTTGAAGAACGCACGATGTAATGCATCTTCGTCCCCCCGAACTTCCAGTGTCGGTTGAGAGATATCGACCTGAACCTGAACGCCGTTTCCAGCATCTGGATGTGTCTTCGCAAGTTCGATCGCATGGCGAAGGATGCTCACTACATTGATCAACCGTAACGCAGGCGTGTCGACTCGAGCAAAGTCCAAAAATCGAGACAAGAGCCGAGACAACCGATCGGACTCTCGTTGAACTAATGCCGCCAAAACTTTTTCATCGTCGGTTGCATTCTGAGATGTCGACATCTGCTCGACTGCACTCCGAATCGACGCTAACGGGTTTTTAATTTCATGAGCCATTGATGCGCTCAGCTCAGCCACCGCTTGCAACCGCTCTGCTCTCAGATGCAGCCGTTCCACATCACCCTGCTTTAACCGGAATCGCGCTAACTGCTCCGCAAGCGCCTCTTGCCCCATTCCAGCCTCTCGTAGCCGAGCGGCGATATAACCGCTCCCGAGAGCCACAATCCCAAAGATGAGGAGCTGTAAAACTACTCCTACGTCGATGGATCCATGCTGCACCGCAAGGGCCTCTATACCATACAATGCAATCGCACCCAACGAAACGTACCACACACCTCGCGCAGGAAGCACCAATGCGGAGATGCCAATTATCAATATGTATAACGGCGCAAATAACGACGAATTTCCATCCCAGGTGAGATGCACAACCATGGTAACCACCATAAGGTCGAACATCATCTGACTATACAGAAATTGCTTCGAAATGGCCTGACGGTATATCTCTGTATAAATGGCAGATGCAACGGTAAACGCCATTACTGTCGAAAAGATCAGTGTCGCCGACAGGGTATCGACAGGCGACGCTTCCTGCCAGACTAATACTGCGGCAACAAAGATCGCAGTCGACAAGCTCAATCTCGCAACATACGCCCACGACAACACTTTCCTCGGCGCCAGCCTAAGTATCATATGCGTGGGGGGCGCCTGAATGGCGATCGAAAGTGGGGTCAAGTATTGCATTCTGCAATCCAGAGACGAGGCCCTGCACAAAAGGCAACTTGGGCGACCATTAAACGAACGACCGTTCCAATTGATGATAAACGCGCGCTGAGACTCCAATCTCAGCATTATAGGTATAGATTTAGTAATACATGCCCACTGACCTAGGTGACCATACCACGGCCGGAGGCGTTGCCGGCCGCATTTTAATCATTGTTGTCCTTATTGCGCTCAACGCCGTGTTCATTGCCGCCGATTATGCCCTCTCGGCGATTTCGTCTCAAGACGACAAGCATGGACCGCCGCCCACGACCGCGATACGCATTGGAAGCTCGCTAGCGACCATCGGGCTTGGCGTAGTCGCCGGACCGGTCTGGTTTGTACTGGTGGCCTTTTTCCACATTGTTGCTGGCTGGCTCGCGCCAAGCGCAGTTGCTATCGAGCACCCTGAGGCTGTACGAAGGTGGCTGGTACCTGTTGTTACAATGTTCGCGCGGATCATTGCACCGATTGTCTGGATGGTAAATTCGGCAACGAATACGATCATCCGGCTATTTGGTATTGAAGAGGATATCGGCTTTCGGCACGCACATACGCCGGAAGAGTTACGGACGCTCGTGATGAACGCACACGCAAGCGGCGAACTGGATGAATCTGATCGATCGATGCTTGCAGGTGTCTTTGACTTCAAGCAAAAGCGCGCTCACGATGTGATGCGCCCTCGAACCGAGATTGTCGCGATTGATATCGAGTCGACGGAAGAGGAGATCTGGCAGATTATTCGGATGGAGCGATATTCGCGCTATCCGGTTTATCGAGAATCGATGGATGACGTGGTCGGTGTCTTTTTAGCGAAAGATCTCTGGCTGCGTGACCTGAACGAGGCGTTTGATTTATCGAAGTTGGTACGTGAAGCGTTATACGTTCCAGATAATCGCTCAGCCGAACGGGTTTTGGACGATTTACGAGTAACGCGGGCGTATATGGCGGTTGTGTTGGACGAGTATGGTGGAACCGCCGGTATCATTACGGTCGAAGATCTCGTTGAAGAGGTGATGGGTGACATCACGGACGAATATGATCTTGCATCACGCACTGCGTTAGAGCTCAATGGTGTGTTGGAGCTCGCTGGTACGCTGTCGCTGATTGATGCGCGTTCGGACTATCGTCTCGACATTCCCGAGGGTGATTGGACAACCCTGGGTGGATATGTGTTCTCGCAGCTTGGCCGTCTTCCTAAAGTTGGCGACCGGGTTCAGTTTCCGAGTGGGGAACTCGAGGTGGTTGCAATGGACGGACGAAGGGTGGCTGCGTTACGAGTTCATCGTGGCGCTACGACATTGCAGAATCATCCGCTGGTGGCAAGTGCGTAGTTGAGGGAGTGCCGCAAAGGCTGGAATGTATTAGCCAATGCATTTAAACGAAGAATGGGGCGAAGAGTTAATCTCTTCGCCCCATTCTTCGTTTTGTATTCAGTTTACCAAGCGATGCTAAAGCTACTGCACCGGTTGCGGTGCAGGAATTACCAATTTGGCATCGGCAGACGTGGCCTTGAATTCAACTTTGGCGTTGGCTGGGATGTCTTGTCGTTCGGTAAATGTTAAGCGTGCGGTGTAATCTCCTGGAGGCAAATCTTTGATCCGCAAGAGGAAGCACGGCTTAACAGGATAGTGAATGGTTATCGGAGTATTGACCGCAAAGACCTCGGTCGTGTCTTTTGACAAGCTAATCTTCAACGCGGCAAGTGCACCAACGGTACCTGAGTGGCTGAGATCCACACAGTACGTTGCAAGCGAGTCTCCGGGAAGTATAGCAGTGCGGCCATTCGCAATATCGACCCCGGAGGATGCTGGCCCTTTACGATATAGCAGATCGACTTCGCTACGAAGATTGAGGTTAGCGTTTACCATGGTTCGCTCACCTTCGGAGATGGCTGGTAGCTGCATTGGCACTGCGGGCTGCAATGTTACCAAGCGTGCCCAGTACTCACCGTCTTTTGTATCTTTCGGTACTTCGACTGTGATCTTCAGCGAATCTGATGCGCCTGGCGCGAGCGTAATGGTTTGCGGTAACGACCGAATCCAGGAGACGATCGATGGCGCGTTTGCATCCGGTGTTGCTATGGTACTGTTACTGAGCCCACCGTTTTCGTTTGTAACGGCATAGCCGAATTCCAGGCTGACCTGTGCATTGATTGTGTCCGTTCCCGGGTTACTGATTGGGAGGACTGCCGAGTTGGTTTTGGGGTCGATAACAACAATGGTTGATCCGACTCGGAGGGTGCGTGTGGCAATTAGCGCACGTGTTGCAGAATCCATCTGGATCTGCACCTGTTTCTGCGCGAAGCCCGGCGTAGCAGCAGCAATCGAAAGGGCTACGGCAATAGTGAGTGACTTATACATTCAAATACCTCAATTCAAGACGTACTTCAAGGAACGATCCTACCAACCTATTAGACATAAAACTAGCTGCCTCCGTTACTATGACAAACACGAATTCACTGCCCGGGAGATCTGGCTCTTTCTTTCCATTTTCAACTACTGTGCCTATCAACTATTGTGCCGCATTTAGATGGCATCGCTTAAGCTGGTGAAGTGAAAATCTCGGCTTTTCAGCGCTGGAACTATCACGAATCTTCCTGCGCCACCATCTTCTGACGCGCTGACTGGAACCGATGGGCCCAGGGCTTCGAGGTTACTTAGGAGCATGATCGGCGAGTCGTTGTAGCGAAAGTTTTTCACTGGTCGCGTGATCTTGCCGTTTTCGATCAAAAATGTGCCGTCGCGCGTGAGACCGGTATACATGATTGTTCGGGGATCGACTGATCGAATGTACCAAAACCGTGTAACGAGGATTCCGCGCTCGGTGGATTCGATCATCTTTGGAAGGGAGCTATTTCCGCCATCCATCTTAAAGCCGTAGCTACCGAGAGACGTTGGTTCGACGTTTTGGTTTTTCGCCCAGTAGCGGTCGTAGTTCAGTGCGCGTACAACGCCGTGATCGATCCAGTTTACTTTCTTCGTCGGTAACCCCTCACTATTAAAAAGGCTACCGCCAAGATCGCGAGGATCAGAAGTAATCGTGACACGTTCGTCTACTACTCGTTCGCCAATTTTGTTACCACCTCCTCGCCGAGCAAAAAACGATCGGCCTTCGTCGGCTGCGCGTGCGTTGGCTGCGAAGAGAATGAGCTGTACCAGATTGCCGACTGCTGTTGGTTCGAGGATGACTGTGTAGCGGCCGGGTTCTACTGCGACAGGATTTCTGGATTGCAGTGCTTTTTGTACTGCGTCTTCGCCGATGGACGTGGCGTCGATGTCGGTCAAGTTTCGCTGGACAGTTCCGGCCCATCCAGAGCCTGTTCCATCGGGTGTTCGAACGGTTGCAGTCATGCTGCAGGAACCGGTTTGGCTATATGCGAATAGACCGCGTGAATTTGCAATCGCAGTTGCCTGTGCTTGTGACTCAATATAGCCGAATGCTTCGCATTTATTTTTGATCGCTCGTTCGGTCACAGCTTGAACAGCTGCGGATCGTTCAGCCGCGGATGGTATGGATAATCCGGATTTTACTTGATCGGCATATTGCTGTGGCCCTAATTCGCCCATACGTTCGGAGTTTTCAGCCACGAGTCTGGCAACGGTTTCTGCGCTGCGGACTGTTGCAGCGAGTGTGGCATCGTCGAGCTTGTTAGTGGTCATGCTCGCACTTCGCTGACCGAAGTTGGATTGTACTGTTACGGTGGTATCAACGTCGTAACCTGCGGTTGAAACCTGGTTAACGGCAAATCGGGTATTTGCACGTACGGCGCTTTCGATAGTTACTCTTGTTTCGTCGGCTTTGGCGAATGAGAGGATTCGTGTTGCGAGTGATTGGCATTCGTCGCGTGTTAGCAGTGGCGCGGGGTCGCTTGCGAGGTGATACGAGCGCGTCATGATTTGCTACCTGTGTTGATCACATTAACCTGCTGGAATCGCGCGGGGACAGCGCCATGGCTAACTGCGTTCAGTTGCACCGGCTGGCCTTTTCCGTCGTTAAAGGCACCGCAGAGCTCATACGATGACTTTCCACCGATCATATCCATACTGCCCCAAAACTCTGGTGTGCGTAGCTGATATGCAACGTCTTTAAGCATCCCAACAATCTTTCCGTTTTTCACTTCATAGCAGAGCTGTCCACCAAACTGCGCATTGTATCGTTGCTGATCGATGGAAAACGATCCATCACCGATGATTGCAATTCCATTATCCGTTGCAGCGATGATGTTGTCGAATGTTGTTTCGTTCGTGCCGGGTTTCATCGAGATGTTCGGCATTCGCTGAAACTGAACGTCTTTCCATGATTGCGCATAACAACAGCCATGCGATCGTGTTGGCTTGCCTTGCGATTTGTACCACCAATCGAGCCACATGGCTTGTTCGCGTGTCGTTTGATAGTCAACCAGGATACCATCTTTGATAAGATCAAAGTCTTCTGGTGCTACACCTTCATCGTCCCAGCCGACGGCAGACAACGAACCGACTTGGGATCGATCGCCTACGATGTTTAGCAGCGATGACCCGTACTTTAACTTCCCAAGTGTTTTTTCTGGTGGTGAAACAAAGCTTGTACCGGCAAAGTTTGCTTCGTAGCCATATACGCGATCAAGTTCGGTTGGGTGTGCAATCGATTCGTGTATTGTCAACCAAAGATGTGTTGGATGAAGGATGAGATCGTATCGTCCGACTTCGACGGACTTTGCGCTGAGTTTCTCAACGGCTTCGCTTGCCCACTTCCCTGCGGTTCCAATCAAATTTGACTGCACGATATGTTCGTAGCCAAGTCCTTTGGGAGCGATTTCGGTAGATCGTCGAGTTTGGAAGTCGGTCGCATCGCTGGAAACTGCGGTGACGGTCAAACTTGGAAACGAACGGTAGATGGTTTGTACCACATATGTGCCATCGGTTGTCGCAAGTGTTTTTTCTTCTCGCAGGAAGAACATATTGGACGAGACGTATCGTGCGCCTTTTACAGCCAGGGCAGCGCGGTTGGCGTCGAACAGCAGTGCGACTTTATCAGCGATTTCTACGGTGAATGGGTCGGTTTGAATGGGACTACGCCAGGTTCCGTCGGCGGTTGGGGTAACAGGAGCCAGAGCGACTGGCTTCACCTGAATTCGACTGTTCGCCTTGGCTTCTTCAACGGCCATTTTTGCAATTCGAGCCACATTGTCGCGATTGAGGTTGCTACTCGCAGCAAACCCCCAAGCGCCATTCGCGAGGGCTCTCACTCCAAAGCCAAATGTTTCGACGTCGCTGACGTCTTGGAGTTTGTCTTCTCGGGTACTTATCGACTGGGTTCTGGTCGCCGAAATCCGAACGTCTGCATAGCTGGCGCCGGCTCCACGGGCGGCATTGAGGGCAACCTGAGTGAGTTCCTTAAACTCCGGGTCGTTGGAAGGCGGACTCTGGGCAGCAAAGAGCAAATTTGACCCATTTGGTCTCATAAGTCTGTCTGCCATCACCCCAGCCACCGCGGTGGCCCCAGTCTTTTTTAGAAATTCTCGGCGCGTTTGTGGCATGAGCGGTCGGTAAGTGTCGCGATAGGTGTTCCCGGTCGTTATTATACGGATATGAGGCGCTTTCCGTTAGCTATCGTCCTGTTGCAGACCCTCGTTGCCTGCTCGAAAGACGCAGCCCGTACGCCACAGAGTGCGGTCGAAGAATATTATGCAAAAGAGGCACCGCAGGCGGGTGAAGTTGTCGGACACCGGGCGTTGCAACAGGATAGCGCGGATGCAGTTTTCGCTACGACTATCGAGCAGGATGACAGTGTAGCAGAATGGTACAGCTTTCTCTCGCTCAAGAAAGGCGAATGGACGGTTGACGCAGCCAAGACGCTACAGCTCTCCGATGAGTATTACGATCTCCTCGATTCGCTTGAACAGGTTGACTCGCTAGACGAACATTGGCCAGCGCAATATGCGAACTTGGACTTGGTCGTGTCTTCTGACAGTACGATACGGATGTATTTGGTGGAACATCAACCGATACTCGACTCGATCGTACATCTTTTTGAGAAACGGGCGGTAATGAGTGCGGTTGATGTTGCTACCGCGCCGGAACCCGAAATCCGCGACGGCAAGGTTGTTACTTCCAATCGTAACTCGACGCTACACGACATGCTGGTACGCGCAGGTGTGACGAGAATCTTTCGAGATGCTCGTTATCCGGGGTGTACTTTTGTGAGAATCAACGGCATGAATCGCGCGCAGGCTGGATATGTATACGCACCGGAAGAATGCACTCCTCCCATGATGAGCCCGCAGAACTTTATCTATGTTGAAAAAGCGGCGGATCAGTGGTATGTGTACAAGGTGATCTAACGAGCCTTTGTAAGCATTCTTTGTACGGCATCATGGAGAACGCGAAGCTGTCGGACCAAACGCTCCATGTGTTTTTTTACTATCAGGTTGTTGGATGAAATCGTTTGTGGATCGACGCCCTGAATCAGTGCTGTAAAGTTTGGGAGCGGTTCCGGCGGGCGCCCACGCTCGACGCTTACAGCGACGGAATCCAGTGTCGACTGGGCAAGGGTGGAAAGCCGAGCAAAGGCGTCGCGCCAGGGTTGGTCGATATGATCCCAGTGAACGGCACTTAGCGTTGTAATTGCGGCACTGACTCTGCGGGTGTACAGGAGCGCCGTCATGGACGATTCGACTTCGGCCGTTTTGCTTTTTGGCTCGGATAATACACGCTGAAACGAAGCTTCCACGTTCAGTTCCGCTAAACCTACTTGCCTGCGAACCGACATTAACTTGGACTTTGCGGCTTCGTCGCCCAGGAGAACTGCGTCGGTTACACGCTTGAGATAGCGTTGGTTAGCGCGGAGTGCAGCCGCCATGTAATCGGGGAATCTGGTTCGCTCCCAACTGGGCCAGAACAGCCGAATCGCGATGAGAGATAACGCACCACCAATAAATGCGTTAAGCATACGTGACGTTACGATATGAGGGTCGTGTATGCCGATCTCAGCGAGCAATACGAAGGTAGAGGTTGAGAAGAGCGAGAATGCGCCGTAGTTCACGGGAATTAACGATACGCTTACGATAACCAGGATAAAGACGATGGCGATTAGTGCGACAGGATTATGTATAAATCCAATCAGTATTGCCGCTAGCAATCCGCCTAACACGGTGCCACCAACACGTTGCACGCCTTTCAGGGTCGTATCGTCGAGATGCGGCTGTAATGTGACAAGGACGGTCAGCGTTACCCAGTAGCCATGGTCGAGCGAGAATACGCGGGTAATCCAGATTGCGATAGCAGTGACGATACCTAACCGGAGCGAATGCCGGAGGACTACGGAATCTTTAGAGAATACGTCGAGAATTGGGTCGAGAAAGGAGACGGACTTCTCTGTCGATTCGGTTGCTGGCAAGATGAGATCGTCTGAAACCGGGCGTTCGGTGTTAATGGTTGAGACGTTTGCTGCGATCACTCTGGTATACTGCTGTAGGCGATCGATGAGGACTGCGGCGTACTCGTATTCTGCTTTTACGTGTGCGATTTCCTCGGGATCTATCTCATTCTTTGTGCGTTCAGTAATCGCCGCGATTTCAGCGCGGATGGTGTCGGCGCCCCAGATAAGTTCAGGGAGGGCGACGGCGTGTTTCTCTATTTCAAGGACGGTTGTGATTTCGCGTGTGGTTTCTGCGTATTCTCGAATCGCCTCTTGAAGCGCCAGGCCTGTATTGCGTGCATAGGGTACGTAGGTAATGTCTTCAAGAAGATCGGCAATTGCGACTAATGCGCGAAAGAGCTGATCGGCGCCTTCTAACATCACCAATAGTCTTTCGCCTCTTCCACTCTCTCCATGGCGTCCCCTGCGTGTATTTGCGAGGGTAATCCGTGCGGTTTCCAAGGTCTGTCGAATAAGGGCTGGAGCGCGCTGAAAGAGTATGCGTTGATCGATATCGCGTAGACGCGAAGCTTGTTGTGCGCTCCCGGGTTTGCCTTTGTCGTTTTCGAGCGATTGAGGATCGGTCGTTACGCGGGCGGCGTAGCGAACGATGTCGTCGGCATAGTCTGCGAGCGCGCGATAGACATCGGCGATTGTTTCGCGCGCTGGTCGATAATACGCGATGGGCCATAGCGCGAGTGCAAGGAGCATCGCGGCGACACCTCCGACCAGGACAAACCCGCCACGCTCCAACGTATCGACGATTCCGGTGGATGGTGTGGTGGATGAGATTGCAAAAACAATCGCGGTTGATGCACCAATACTGGTGGCGCCGTCGCCATATACTCGTACTAGACCGCTGAGAAATGCGAAGAGGAGCATCAGGCCAACTGCCAGAGCCGCATATAATGAGGCTTGGGCGCCGATCATCGCAGAGATTGCTGCGGTGATCGTCAGAATGCCCATTGTTGTTGCTCTGGCTCGATACGCTCCGCCTCTATCAGACAGTGCAACGAGGAATCCGGCAAGTCCCATCCAGGACAACGCGGGGAGGCCAAAGAAATGACCGATAAGTGGCGGCACAGCAGTCGCCAGGGCAGCCCGAATCCCGCCGGCGATGTCGGGCTTTACCGGGGCCAGCTCAAGAGCGGCCTTTAGGGAGTGGGCCGCTCGTTTCAAGCCGAACCTCGCAGAGAGTCAAACGATTTTCGGTTAGATTTCATGGATGCGGCGCATGCAAACTGACTTTCTCGGCGACACAACGACGGCATTGGATAATATCGATCGGAGTGCTCGTCGTTTATTCGATTCACTGGACGACACCGAATTTAACCGGAAACCTTCGAAAAAAGGGTGGTCGGTGGGCCAATGTTTCGAACATCTTATAAAGATAAACGAACTCTATTTGCGATTGCTCAAGGCAAGCGTTGCGGAGGGCGACAATCGTAAGGATGGATCTGAGCGTGGGGTTCGCCATGGTCTGTTTGAGCGATATTTTATCTGGGTGCTCGAACCGCCGGTGTGTATAAAGCTCCCCGCGCCGCCTGTCGTCAAGAGCGACGGTCGGTTTCTCGATCCGCTGCTGACACGGGCGCGATATTTTGAGGGGCACGATGAGTTACGGCAGTTCATGATAAGTGCGCGTACGGTTGATATTCAGCGGACTAGGGTATCGTCGCCGTTTGGGGCCTGGTTACGATGGAGTATGGCTGCGGCGCTTGATATTATGATGGCGCATGAGCGGCGACATTTACGCCAAGCAGCGCGTGCGGTGAAAAAAGAGGGAGTGCTCTCGTAGAGCACTCCCTCTTGGGTTTTGCGGATTGTGTTTTTTGCGACGCAGGTCGCTTTTGATTCATTCGTGGTCGTGAGTGTGATTTTATATACTCGTGACTTTGGTTTTTTTCTTAGTTACGCAAGAAATAATCGACGGTGGATACAACACGTACTGTTTTATTAATCTGGCTTGCTTCGGTTAGGCCACCGGCCTGATCGCGGGCGAGGATTTCGAAGACGCCTTGATTGGCGCGACGGATTGATCCGACGTTGCTCTTTGAATCTCGGGCGAACTGTTCAGCGGCTTCACGGGCGCGGGCGGTGGCTTCGGCGATCATTTCTGGCTTCAAGTCATTGAGCTTGGTGAAGACAAAAGTTGGGCCGCCGTTACCGTATTGTTCGCCTGAGGAAAAGACAACGCCTGTGCTTACGAGCTCTGCAACGCGCTGGCTTGCGGCGACAATGAGTTCTGGCTTTGTGGAGCGAACGACGAGCGTTTGATTAATGACGTATCGGTTTGCGACACGATCGGTGGATCCGTATTGATTGGCGAAGGCGTCGTTTACGGAGAAGTCTTGTGAAGTGATGTCGCTCGTATCGATCTGTTGGCGAGCGAGGAACTGTCGGACTTGTGCGATATTGCTTTGAAGCTGTGCGTGTGCTCGAGTGAGGTCGTTGTCGGCGGCGACTAGGCGGATAGGCCAGATGGCGAGATCGGCGACGACTTCGCGTTCGGATATGCCCTTTACGGTGACGAATCGATCAGCGTCTTTGCCTCGCGAGAAGCCCCAACCGATAAAGACACCGCCGAGTATGATGCCGGCGGCGAGAATGATTGATCGAACGATGTCACGATCCATGTATTGCTCCAAAAATGAGTGCAGCGGTCAGACAGAACAAGATTTACGTATGAATTAGCGTGAACGCTGTTGTGTGTCCATATAATCTGCATGTACCTATGGAGTGGTGCCAGTGGATACAATGCAGATTCCGCCGAGACTCGATCAGTCGTTCGGAACGAGGTTATTGGACAGCGTTCATCATATCGAAGATCGGCAAATACATTGCGAGGACCATACCACCGACGATTACGCCGAGGAATACGATCATGAGGGGTTCCATTGCGGCGAGGAGGCCACTGACGGCGGCGTCGACCTCTTCGTCGTAGAAGTCGGCGATCTTGCTGAGCATTTCGTCGAGGCCACCGGTTTGTTCGCCGACGGCGATCATCGAGATGACCATGGGTGGGAAGACGGCGGATTTTTGGAGTGGTGCAGCGATCGTGTCGCCGCCGGCGATGCTGGAGCGGCTGGCCATGATTGCGTCTTGGACAACACGGTTACCTGCAGTTTTGGCGGTAATTTCGAGCCCTTCGAGGATACTGACGCCGGAGCTGATCAAAGTGCCGAGAGTTCGGGTGAAGCGCGAGACGGCACTTTTGCGGAGAACGTCGCCGAGGATGGGGACATTGAGGAGTTGGCGATCGATGGCGAGATTGCCGGCGGGAGTGGCGTAGTAGCGTTTGAGCGCGTAGAGGAGCGCTATGATTGTGGCGAGAACCGCCCACCAGTATCCGATGAGGAAGTTGGAGAGAGCGATAACGACGCGGGTTGGGAGCGGGAGCGCGAGACCAACCGACGCGAACATTTTGGCGAAAGTTGGGATAACGAAGATGAGGAGCGTCGTGACAGCGATGGCGGCGACGGAGAGAATGGCTCCGGGGTAGATCATGGCACCGCGGACCTTTCGCATGAGCGCGTCGCTTTTTTCCATGAACGTGGCGAGGCGCAGAAGAATAACGTCGAGGATACCGCCGGCTTCGCCGGCGGCGACCATGTTGACGTAGAGACCGCTAAAGGCTTTGGGGCGTTTTTTGAGCGCGTCGGCGAGCGTGTTTCCGCTTTCGACGTCGAAGAGTACCTGACGAGTGGTGCTGGCGAGCACGGGATTTTCTGTTTGAGTTGCGAGAATATCGAGTGCTTGAACGAGCGGTAGACCGGAGTTGATCATTGTTGCAAACTGACGTGTGAAGATCACGACATCGCGGGTTTTGATCGAACCACGTTTGGGAGCGTTCTTTTTGGCGTCGTCTTCGAGTTTAACGAGCGAGAGCTTTTGGCGGCGGAGTTGAGCGATAACGTCGTCGCGTGAGGCGGCTTCGATCGTTGATGATTTTAGTTCACCGCCAGCGGCGCGGGCCGTGTATGAGAACGTTGGCATTTATCGTTTTGCTCCGATTGCGAGGGGCGGAGTTATATGTGATACGCTAGCGGTGGTTGGCGGAGTGATGCCAGCCATCCGCATAAACTCATTTGGATCGCCGCTGATACGGATACAGTCGTCGGCGTGGACCTGTTTTGCCGAGTATAGCGTATACAGCGCGTCGTTAAGCGTTTGCATACCGAATTTTTTGCCGGCTTGCATGGCAGAGTAAATCTGGTGAACCTTGTCGTCGCGGATGAGAGCGCGAACGGCCTGCGTGACGACCAGGATTTCGGCCGCCATGGCTCGACCTTGTCCGCCGATTTTGGGGATAAGCGTTTGAGTAACGACACCTTCCAGAACGAACGCGAGTTGCGCGCGAACCTGGGATTGTTGATGGCTTGGGAAGACATCGATGATACGATTGATAGCTTCTGCTGCGGAGTTCGTGTGGAGCGTGGCGAAGGCGAGGTGGCCCGTTTCGGCGATCGTGAGTGCGGCCTGGATAGTTTCGAGGTCGCGCATTTCGCCGACGAGAATCACGTCGGGATCTTCACGGAGAGCGTATTTAAGAGCGCTGGCGAACGACTTGGTATCGGTTCCGATTTCGCGTTGGTTGACTATACAGCCTTGATGGCGATGGATAAACTCGATTGGATCTTCCACCGTGATGATGTGTCCACGTCGTTCGCGGTTGATTTTGTCGATCATGGCGGCGAGCGTTGTGGACTTTCCGGAGCCGGTTGGGCCGGTTACGAGGACCAAACCTCGAGGGCGCTCTGCCATCTTTGCGATGGATGGCGGGAGATTTAACTCTTCGAACGTTTTGACATTAAATGGGATCTGTCGAACGACCATTGAGACAGAGCCGCGCTGTTTAAAGACGTTGCCGCGGAAGCGGGCAAGATCAGTGAGTCCGAAGGAGAAGTCGAGTTCGTCTTCGAGTTCGAACTTCTTTTTTTGTACGTCAGTCAAGACAGAATAGGCTAACTGAATCGTATCTTTTGGAGATAAGACAGGGCCGTTGATCGCGTCGACAATTTCACCGTGAACGCGCAGCTTGGCGCGGGCGTTTGCGACCACGTGGAGATCGGATGCGCCACGCTGGACCATCTCTTCGAGGAGGACGCGAAGGTTGAACGGTTGCGGGTTGGATGTTGGCGTGTTTGGCGCAGAGTCGATCATTGTAGTAGTTGGCGAAGTCATGGTAACGTCACGCGCTGGTTTCGCGGATGACCTGCTCGAGCGTGGTCAGGCCTTTGAGCACTTTGAGCCAGCCGTCCATGCGGAGAGTGAGCATTCCGTCTGCAACGGCGGCGTCTTTTATTTCCGTTACGTTGGCGTTTTTGAGGATGAGCTTTCGCACCGTAGTGGATACCGTCATCACTTCGTACAGCCCTTGACGCCCTCGAAGTCCGGTACCGGAACAGTTTTCGCAGCCGGTGCCTTTAAAAAACGGGAGTTGGCCGACAGTTGTGTCGAGAGACAGCGACACCAGATGCGCAGCGATCTCTGGCGATACGTTTTGGCGTGCGTCGTCGAGTGCGCGTTGCGTGAAGTGAAGCTGACGGAGCGTTGTATTTTTTGTGGTCTTTGCTGCGGCGAGTTCGATTTCGTCGGGTTGATAGAGCACCCTGCAACCGCTGCAGATGCGACGAACGAGCCGTTGTGCGAGCACCAGGTTAAGTGCGCTCGCCACGTTAAACGGCTCCAGGCCCATGTCGAGCAGTCGAGTGACCGTTTCTGGGGCGGAGTTTGTGTGTAGCGTGCTCATGACCAGGTGGCCGGTGAGTGCCGCTTTGATAGCGATGCCGCCGGTTTCGAGATCTCGAATTTCACCGACCATGATGATATTGGGATCTTGCCGGAGGAAGGCCCTGAGTGCGGCGGCAAAGCTCATCCCGATTTCGGTGCGGACCTGAACCTGGTTGATGCCAAAGATATTGTACTCAACCGGATCTTCGGCCGTCATGATGTTGACGTCGATGTTGTTGACCTTGGACAACGCGGAATAGAGCGTTGTTGTTTTACCGGAACCGGTTGGGCCAGTGACGAGCACCATCCCGTATGGATTTTGGACAGCTTCCATCAACTCTTTTTCGGCGCCTGGCTCGATTCCGAACTTTTCAAGTTCGAGAGTGAGATTGCCTTTGTCGAGAATACGGAGAACGACCTTCTCGCCAAAGAGAGTTGGTAGAGTGGAGACACGGAAGTCGATAACCCTGGGGCCGATCTTCAGTTTGATTCGACCGTCTTGCGGAACTCGACGTTCAGCGATGTTGAGGCCTGCCATGATCTTGAAACGCGAGATCAGCGCAGCCCTCAGCTTGAACGGCGGCTTCATAATCTCGCGGAGCGCACCGTCGATTCGGTAACGCACGCGGATTTCGTGTTCGAAGCATTCAAAGTGAATGTCTGAGGCGCCTTTATGTACGGCGTCGATCAGGATGGCATTGATCAGCTTGACGACGGGCGCTTCGTTAACCGCAACGGAGAGCGCGGCGGCCGTCATGTCGCTTTCCAGCTCCTCCTCGACCATTTCGACGTCATCGTCTTCGAAGTCGATGTCGCTGAGGAGCGAGTCCATGGCGGCTGCGTCAGCTTCTGGCTCTTCCGGGTAGACGCTTTCGATCATGGTTCGGAGCGTGTACTCGCCGGCGATCACGGGGACGATGTCTGACCGTGTTCGGAACTCCAAGTCTTCGATAACGCGCAGATCGGTTGGATCTGCCATCGCAACGAAGAGCTGGCGCCCTTCCCGTTTGAGCGGGAGGACCAGATTTTTTATCGCGATGCTGGCGGGGATGAGCCGAACCAGCGTTTGGTCGAGTGCGGCGGCGGACTTGCCCAGGTCGACCGCGGGAACTTTGTATTCGCGGGCGAGGTGGCGAGCGAGAACGAGCTCGTCGACCACACCGAGCTTGACGAGATGGTAGCCGACTCGACCGCCATGGGCACGTTGTTCGTCGTGTGCACGTGCGAGCTGTTCGCGCGTGACTAAGCCCGCGGCGACGAGTGATTCACCTACTCGCTGAGCGGTGGACTGGACCGGAGTCGTGACGTTACTCAAGGGTACATCGAATTAGGGAGACCTTCGCTTGGGACGACTGGCTTTCGGGCTGAGTGCTTCCGATGCTGTTGCATATGGATGCACTACCGCATTTGAAGGACGCGGGGCGCGGGAGAATGTCACATATGGAGCAAGGGAGGTGATTGTTGTTTTTCGGAGGTAGGGGATGCGTTGCAGCTCGACGATTGATCCGAAGGGGCCAAACGAATCACGATTTGCGATGATCATTCTCGCGATGCTGGGTTTAACGATTCCGGTTGCGGCCAGCTCGGGGAGCGAGATTAGGTCGAGGTCGACGGGCTCGGCTAAGTCGTCGGGGTTCGGCTTGGGCGCACGCTTGGCCGACTTGCGGCTGGTTGTATTTTGAAACGATTGTTTGGTGTGGCTCGATGCGCTTGATTGGCGGTTACTGCGCGACTTGGCTTTTGAAGTTCGCGAGTTGGCATTGTTGAGTTCTGATGACGTCGATTCTTGATCGCTCACCACCGCAGAGTTTGGTTTGCTCGAATGTCGATTCTTTCCGTCTGAACGCCAGAGACGGACGACGCCCCCAAGCATGATGAGGGCGCCTAAAAAGAGCAGAGCCTTTTTTTCTGCGGGAGTTGCCATGCGAAACAATGTCGCATGTACGCAGTTACGTTCGTTGTATCACTTCTTGTTGGCTTGCATCGTTTTACTGCAGAGTAAAAACGCGCTTATTGCGGATAGAGAAGTTTGCGAGCTACCGTGCCAACGATTTCAAACGACTTGGCGCTCAGCTTGTCTGGAGTATCAGATAACTTGTGGTGATCTGCGTAGTCCAGATCGATAACGTCGATGATACGGATACCGGCGCTCAAGAGCGGAATGTGATCATCCATTACTGCGTACTTAGGCTCAGGGATAAAGACATTACTGTAACCCGCCTCCTCAGCTGCTTTCCAGACTCGTGCGACGACCTCAGGGGCTTGCGAGAGCGAGTTTTGCTCCTGATAGATCTTGAGATCCTTGCCGGCGATCATATCCCATAATACGCCGAAGATTGGGCGGTAGTTGGGTGACGGGAGGTGGGCGGCAAAGTACCGCGACCCGATCAATACGTCGGTATCCGTATTAAAGCTTCCGTAGTCTTCACCGTCAACAAAGAGCAGATCGACACCAACGTTAGGAGGGTGCTTTTTGAGAATGTCGCCCAAGACGACAAACAGCGCGACACCCGATGCACCGTCGTTAGCACCTGGGATTGGTAGCTTGCGCTTGGCAGAGTCGGTTTCGCTATCGGCGATTGGACGAGTATCCCAATGCGTTACATATAGAATGCGGTCAGTTGCTTTCGTGTTAAATCGAGCGAGGACGTTTAGCATCGGAATGCTGTCGCCGTTTGCGAGTTTGTGAACCCATCGCTGTTCGACTACGGAATCCGCGCGTTCACGCATCTTCGTGACAATCCAATCGCCCGCGCCCTTCCAACCTTTGGTTCCGGGAACGCGAGTGCCGAACGCCATATGTTCGTTCACGTAGCGCATGGCAGCTTCGCCATCGAACTGGCGTGAGGACGATGATTGCGATTCGCCACAAGCAACGACCGTCACGAGAAACATAGTTACCCATCGGAGCGATTTATTCACTTCATACCTCCCGCAAAAAACTGTAAATGAAGGATTGCACTAAGGACCGTTTGTGTAAACTGTCGGTTCAAATTTCGGTCAAAGCTTCCGACGCGTGAGATAACGAAGCTGGAAGAGAGGTTCTCTGCCACATCCGTATCGGCTGTGAAAGTTATCGCGCGCCTGCCATTATCAGTCAACCTACTTTGCATTCGGGTTGCTAACGGATTAACAACATAACTCTGGCCATTGGTGTTTTGGTAAGTTAGTCGAGTACGCAAGTCGCTTCGAGCCTGCCATGTTGGCGGGAGACTGAACGCCCTGGCGATTTCGGCATTCATCTCAATGGCGCGTCCCTTCCCTGTGGCACCAGGCCGGTTGTCGACTCGACGAACCAGGGTTCCGCCGATGGTTGTGGTGAGCGGCCGCTGGCCTGCCCATACCGCGGAGAGCGAGAGGGGGAAGTTCTGGATCTGGATTTCTCCGTTTCCGCCGGAAGGAAGATCAAATTCTCCGGGACTGGAGAGGAGCTGTTTGGTACCGACCCATCGTGCGCTGGCGCTAAAGCTCGAGAGCGCGGATGTGGGATCGGCGATGCGATAGTTCCAACGGAGTCCGACGTCGGGGAATGTCTGCTGAGTGGCATCGCCCACGCCTTGGGTGTTATCAACCTGACGCATCCAGTTGCGGAGCGTGAGGCGTTGAAAGCGGTTGGAGAAGACCGCACCAAATGGCAAGTTGATGTTCTGTGTTAGCGATAGTTGAGTGCTGACACCTGCGCTGGTTGCGACATCCGAACCGAGTCGGAGAAAGTTACCCATTCCGCCCAAGCCAAGCTGATATTGTAACGACGGTGAAATTGCGGAGGCGTCGTATGTGGTAAGCTGATACCGATCGACGTTAATATCGATTGGCTGAAGGGCGTTAAGTATTGTGCGAATGACAGGGCCAAATTGCAGCGACGATCTCGCATATGCGGCGGGGTCGACCGTTAATCCGGCAACAGTTGTCTGTTCGTTGCCGATCTGGAGTGGAATGCGTGATGGACCGATCGAATCTTGTACACGAATAAAGCTGAGTGCATTCGGATCACGCAACATATTATAAGACGATGACGTGCTGAGTCGAGCGCGCAACCACGATGCGATTGTTGGTGTAAATGCGATCTCGGTTGCGAGGTTTCGTGCACGTTCCATTCCGACATCGAGGCCTGCAAGTGTTGCGCGTTCGTTAATTCCGACAGTGCCGAACGTTTCACCCGTGTGGTAATCGCGCAGGTCTCTCAACGACACGAGATTCATGTGCACGATTGTGTTGTTGCGCGGTTGAAAGGTTAACGCGCCTCCGCTACGAACGAGATTCGTCGAGCTTGTTGCAGCGTGTGCGGTATCATCGATTGCGCCAGCTGGCTTCAGGTACGCAAGCCGATGATCCGTACCACGTTCATACGTACTATGCAAGACAACTTCGGCGGGCAACATTCTGGAGAATGAAGAGCCCAAAGCTCGTGTGATATTATAGTTGAGTCCAAGACGGAAATCTCGTGCGTGCCCATCGTTATACTCACTTCGCTCAGCCACGGTGGTATACGTCGTTGTGAGCGCGAGATTGTTTACGATTGGCGCGAGAAAGTTTCCTTCGATTGGAACGATACGCCGCAGACCAACTGTAACAGACGTTGATATGTCGCGAGGCGTTCTGAGACTTGCAACTGCGTCACCTTCGATATCTGATCCGGAGAGAAAGAGCGGTTGGCTCGCAATGTTTGTATGATTAAACGTTACAGGAATTGCGTAACCAAGTTCCTTGGGGAATAGCTTCTCGAGGTGGAAGGCACCGCTGAGGTCGAAAGCGTTATTCGTTAAGTACGTTGGCTGTTCGCCTAACTGGCGGAAATTTGGATCTTTCCGGACGATATTTGCGCGGAGTTCACCAAAGTCTCCAGCGGAAACACCAACACCAATTTGACCAGCAAAGCCTGCGGACGCAGCAATTCCAGCCAAGCGAACATCATCGACCCAGAGTTCGAGTGTGTCGCTTGGGGCGATGGGACGCGAACCGGTTCCGGACGCAACACGTAACAGCCCAACAGACAGCTCCTGGACCGCGGCCAAGTTTGGTGCGTTAATGCCCGGATCTATTGTGTACACGATATAACCGTCATCGCAGGCGGCGTAGCGAGATTGTGGCGTGGCGCCCAACGGTAGCGGTGTATTTGCAATGAGTATCGAATCGAGCCCGGTACACGTATTGGCTTGTTGGCCTTGCAGGTATGCATTTTGAATCTTTGCCCGGAGATCGAAAAAGCGTTTGAAGTTCACGCGAACTTCGGGTAACCATGCTGTCTGTCCAGTTCCTCCGTCCAACGGGGTTCTGTACATATAGAAGTTGGATGCGTCGCGACCAATCTTTACATAAAACTGTAATTCACCGTCTGGCCCCCATCCATTGCTGACACCACGAGCCCACACACGCATTTCGTTGTATCCCATGAAGTTCTTTTGGCCTTCCGGGAATCGATAATATGCTTCTGCACGCTCAAACTGATTGATTCCACCGGCAGTAAGCCGCAGCGATCGTTCATTCACCTGGATACGGGACGATCCGATCGGCACTTTGGAATCCGGGATGTCGGCAACGCCTGGCGGCGATACGTAGTCGATTCCATTGCGAACGTTTCTGTCTTGTGTTCCAACGGTTCCTGCAATCACATACCCACCGTTTGCCTGTTCGCCCGCGATACCGCGTAACGCCGCACCATCGCGTTTAAGCCAGGGTGCACCCGTAAAACGAAGGCGCGCCAGCGCGACTCGACTAAACTCCGAGTCCGGGGCACCTGCACCAGAAACCACGGTAAGACGTAACGCATGAGCGCGACGCAAGAGTGGGCTGTTTAGTGTATCATCCGGCGTACGGAATGGAACGCGAAAGAACACCCAGCATGCTGAATCCGCCGCGTTAGCAGATGGGTCGAGTGTTGTTGCTGCAACACATTTTCCGGTTCTCGTGTATCGTTGATCGTCGGAGAGATCGACAATGTACCGCTGCCAACGTTCCTGATCGCGTTCTGCGTTCGTGAAGTTAAGAACGTTGTCGTTATCGATATCTTCTTCATCGAGACGCTGATTACCAACAGTACAGTTGGATCGCGTATCGCCTAATGGGTACAGTGCACGGAATCCGTTATTACACGCAATAAATCGTTGTCCCGTTTTGATTACCGGCGGTCGTCCAGGAAAGGTATCGAGCACTAACGTAACATTATCAACAACGTCGCCAGGCAAACCACCGTCGTTCACATTGGCGTTAAATGTACGCGAGAACGGATCACGCTCGCTGTTCAGTGTATCGAAACCTTGAAGCGATCGACCAATAAAGGTTGTATCATAACCACCGGCAGAACTCCTTCGAATGATAACTGTATCTGGCCCGTAGGTAACGGAGTTTTCCGACACTTCCCCAACGTCGAACACCAACGTTGGGTTTTTATCCCGTTGGCCGGATTGTGTGCGAATCAGAGCCCAGAATTCAAGGTTCTCCGCGCGTGACACGTCAGCGCCGGTTGACCCACCGTAGGTCAGTGGTGTGCGGATTGAACGCCAGCGTCTACCAGTAAGCGATACGCCTGTATTCCAGTTGTACCGTGCAGTGGATTCGCGTAATCCACCGATCGAAAGTGGATATAGCGTCATCCAAAGCAGCTGTTCTGGCGCAGCAACACCGGCACCAACCAAGGTACTCTGCGGATCGATCTGCTCGATTGAATAACGAATCTGTCGACCAAGTGTATCCAACACGTTCGTTTGCCACGCCATTGTTGATGCACGTGCGAGATCCAACGTTTGCAATCCGATACGGGTGGGCAACTTGCTGCCGACTGCTGGCTGACTACTATAATACCAGTACTGATCGTCCATCCGCACAGGGATACCACCTTCCCCTTCAAACGATTCAACGTATGCTTGCTGATTTTTGTTTGGATGTGGCTTACTGGCTGCCAACTCTGCGTTCACGGTGATACGCGACTGCGCTTTGGTTGGACCGTAGGGTAGTCGAGAGACCAGGTCGGTTAAGCGATCTGCATTAAAGTTCAACGCCGCCGTTACGCCCCCAAGCCAGGTAGCCTGTGGTTCTAATCCAAGCGGCGGACGTGTATACGGTGTTCGCTGCGCTTGCGACAACGCCATAAAGGTCAGTCGGCCATTTTGGAGCGGAACGTCGAGCATTGTTCCAAAGATGGACGTTGGCGTTTCGACAAAAAGTGGGATCTCCTCAAACTGTACAGAAACTTGTCGAGGACGCGGAAAGAGCGTATCAGGGCGCGAAAACTCAACTCGTCCGAGATCGTAGTCGATTGTATAATCGATCTCTCGACGCAACGCGACGTGATCCACAAGGATGCGCTCCGAATTCGGGCGAAGCTGCACGGCGCCAAGCATAAGTGTTCCGTCGGAACCGCTCCCTTGAGTTTGATACTGCATCCGTATTCGGTAAACCGACTGGGGCCGCTGCGACGAGTTGATGTATTCGGACGGTGTTGTATATACGGTATCGTTGTGCGGATTCGCGGAACCCGCTAGGCCGGCCGTTGCGAAAGGCCGTACCGATGGAAAGACTAAAAACCGGTCCCGCAATATCGATTGGCCAAACCCGCCCACCCCAAGGACCAAATTCGGATCCGCCGGTCTCGGCCACAACCTGTTCTCAACATCGAAGGTCTCCTGGTTGGTAGCCTGTGTGAGTTGGAACAGTTGCAAATACGTCGATTTGCCCCCGCTCACCGGCTTTTCCTGATCGCCGCTACTGCCAGTCACGATCTTGACATCCACGCTTTGCCGAACGACGTCGGTACCGCCCAAACGATATACAGACCGGATTTCACGGTTAAAGGTCCGATCATTGGGCTGAACGCGTGGATCCCAAATAAGGTTCGCGAACTGATCGCGCGATGGATCAAACTCCAGGTCTGGCGTCCCGCCGGTGGTTTGATAAACCGTCTCCACCCCGTTGATGCGGACTTTGTACGCAACGACCAACCGTTCGTTATTGAGCGAAAGAGGCCGAACCAAAGCAATCCAGAGCAACGACGGGTCCGCGTAATAGTCGACTCCCTCGCGAAGGTATTCATACACCTGCCCAGCACGCGAGCTTTGATCGCCGAGTAAGCGGAATTGGGGCCCGTTCGGATTGGGAGGCTGGCCGCCAATCAGGAGTCGGTACACATACAGGCGAACAGGTCGAAGCGTATCCGGCAACGATCGAGAGAGCGCCGTCATGCGCTGACGGTTCAGGATATCGACGTTGGGGTATCCCGCAAACTGCGCTGGATCAACCGTAAAGAAGAAACGTCGCGGTTCGAACTGGTAATCTTCCACCGTACGATCTACGGTCTGAAGCGCCTGATTACCGATCGTGAAATTCCGATCCCGAATAATGTTGCCTTTCTGCTGAGCCAGAATAGTGCGGAGCTGCATCCCACCACCAACGCGCGCCGTCGCCTGCAACCCGTAGTTGCCAAGCGGGATGGCACCCGAGATAAACCGAGATGGCGGCGCCTCAAAGGTTACGTTGCCCAGCTCGAGCCGTTGAAGAAACTGGCTCGTCCGCCCCCGATACTCCATTGATATAGTATTGGACGCATCAAACTCCCGCTGCGAGTCGTAGTCGATGTTCACATGCAGGCGGTCGGCAGCCACTCCGTGGGATCGAATCGCGTATTGAAAGTCCATAACGGGCTCAAACGCCCCCCTACATCCCGACGCCGCTACAAAAAACGCCCCTCGACACCGATTCGTTTCGGTCTTTTCCCCTCGAAATTCAAATCGGCCATCGACTTCAAGGTTGAGATCCGAACGTTTCAGTAAACGTTTGTTTGCGGACTGAGAAGAATCATCTGTTTTGAAGAGCTGCTTCCGCTTATTCTCCTGTATGGAATTCGCGGAATCGGCGGGGACGGAATCTTGGACGGGCGATGATTTGAGGTACCGGACCATCGGGATCACCGCGGCAATCGGAATCCCCGGAACGATCGTTCGAATATCCGACACGATCAGATCCTCCATGACAGCTGCGGCTCGGACCTTTGCCCACCCGCCGCTGGCAGCTAAAATGGCACTGGCAGCCATGGTAATCCCGGTCACCAAACGCAGTGTGAAACGTCCTCCTTTAAGCCGAAATGCAGGTCAGCCACGGGATCGTCATTTGACGGCCGCGCGCAACCTCTTCGGCTATATGCCGAGAGGCGCTATAAATTTCACCCCGTGAAGATACTCCACAAATACGTTCTAAAGGAGCACCTGGGGCCGTTGGTTTTTTCCCTAACCACGCTCACCTCTCTCCTGTTGCTGAACTATATCGCTAAACGATTCGGCGATCTGGTTGGGAAAGGGCTGTCGTGGGGTGTCATTGGAAAGTTCTTTGGACTGTCGATTCCATTTACGGTAGCATTGACGTTTCCAATGGCCGTGCTGGTGGCCACCTTATACGCGTTTGGTCGACTTGCGGCGGAAAACGAAATTACCGCACTGAAGGCGAGTGGAGTAAGCTTGCGCGCAATTTTAGCGCCGGTTTTGGTGGCCGCGTTTGGTATCACGTTATTGATGATCGTTTTTAACGATCAGATCATGCCACGATCCAACCATATGTTGGCGAAGTTGCAGATGGATATCGCGCAAAAAAAGCCAACCTTTGCGCTACGTGAGCAGGTGATCAACGAAATTCAGTCGGGACGATTGTACCTTCGCGCGAATCATATCGACGAGGGGTCAAATCGGATGGGCGAGGTTACGATTTACGACCTGACCGACGCGACACGTCGCCGAACGATCTATGCGGACAGTGGCACGTTGGCGATGGCCCCGAATAAAACGGATTTATTGATGACGTTGTATGACGGAACGATGCAAGACGTTCCGACTGATAAACCGTCGCAGCTGCAACGCCTGTTCTTTAATGTTGATCTCATTGTGACGCGTGGTGTAGCGAACAAGTTCGAGCAGGATAGCAGCGGATATACTACAAAAGGTGACCGAGAGATGACGGTCTGCGAGATGCAGCAGGAGGTCGATCATCTCGAGCGGGACTACGAATTCTCGCGCCAGAGTTTTTTACAAAATGTTGAGTTGGCACGCGCAACGAATGTGAAGTTGTCGCCCGAAATCGAAAATACAAACACGTCGATCCCATCGCGCTACACGCTGGGGAGAGCGTACTGTCAAATGTTAACGAAAACGGGCTTGCGTGAACTGGAAGCCCGCCCGGTTCCCGATGGACTGGACTCGTTACTTGATAGTACCGTTCAACCGGCAAAAATACCAAGCGTAATCTCCAAAATTGTTGCCGATTCAACCAAAAAGCTGGCCACCGACTCTTCAGTCAAAAAGCAGGACACAGTCAAAAAGGACACGGCGTCGAAAGACTCGTCTGATATAACTGCGGCCGCAGGAGTCGGCCGTAAATCAACCGCATCACCTACTCCGCGACCGGTTGGATCTACCAGCACTCCTTCAGTCATTCGGCAAGTTCCGGTCAAAACGCTAAATGTTATAGCAAACTCCGACACGAGCGCACGCCCCGCACACCGCGACTCTCTCATGCGAGATTCGCTCATGCGCGCCATGATGGCACACGCCGCAGCCACGGGGCAACCGCTGAACCCGGACTCGTTTCCAGACTCGCTACGCCAAATGATGCAAAACATTCCGCAGATGCCCACAGTCGACGCGGGCATGCTCGAAATGGAACGGCAGCAGATGATGGAACGCAAACTCGCCATCGTGAGATACGACGTTGAAATTCACAAGAAGTTTGCGCTCGCCGTTGCCTGCTTTGTCTTCGCCTTGCTTGGCGCTCCAATCGCACTGCGCTTTCCACGCGGCGGCGTTGGAATGACGATCGGCGTGAGCTTGATCGTATTTGCACTATACTATGTGGGACTCATTGCCGGTTCGGCGCTCGCCACCGCCGGCCATATGCCAGCATGGATCGCAATGTGGATGGCAAACGTCTTATTTGCGGCGGTCGCGATTTACATGCTGAGCCAGATAGGCAAGGAAGGAACTACCGCACGAGGTGGCGACCTGGGGGATTTTGTCGACCGAATCAAACCTCGGCTACAACGCCTCCTCCGCCCTTTCGGTCTGTTTTCTCGTGAGCGGGACGCCACATGAAGCTACGATCTTTGATTCGTCCGCTCGATCGATACGTCTTTACCGACTTCTGGCGAATCTTTATTGCGACCGCAATCGGCTTCCCGATTCTGATCGACATTATCGATCTTACCGACAACCTCGACAAATATCTCGGGAGAAACCTGTCGGTGGGGAAGATCGCGTTAAGCTATGTCTACTGGTTTCCAGATTCGGTATTCATGGTGCTTCCCGCCGCCGTGTTGTTTGCAACGGTATTCTCGATTGGAGCATTTACGCGCCACTCCGAGATTACCGCAGCCAAGGCGTCGGGAATTAGCTTCTACCGATTTATCGCCCCCATCTTCTTAGGCGCCTTTATCGCTACGTGCGCCGGACTTGTACTCGGCGAAATCGCTCCAAGAACCAACAAACTACGCGAACAGACGTTGGAGAGCCGAAAAAAGCTCATCCCAAACGAGCGGTACAACTTCGCGTATGCGACGGACCGAGGACGAACTTACAAGATTACAATGCTCAATCAGAGCACCAAGAGCATTACGGGCGTCCAGATCGATCGGCGCGGACAGTGGCCGACGTATCCGCAATACGTTTTATCGTCAACAGGCGGACAGTACCGAGACGGTCAAGGATGGCTTCTTGCCGCTGGCACGCTCCATCTTATAGTAGACGATCGTCAGAACCTGACATTTCAGTTCGACTCGCTATCCGACCATTGGTTTCGCGAGCGACCAATCGATCTCGCAACCGCTTCGGTCGCACCGGCTGATATGGGGTATCGCGAGCTCGGGCAGTTTATTTCTGCAATGGAACGCTCCGGCGCGGACGTCAATCAACTGCGCGTGGAACGAATGTTGAAGATTGCCATCCCAGTCACGTGTTTGGTGATCTTGCTGTTCGGTGCTCCGCTGGCGACAAGTACGCAGCGAGGTGGCGCGGCATATGGCATTGGAATCAGCCTAGCCACTACAATTATCTTTCTCATTATGATTCAAATGACTAAAGCGATCGGCGGTAAAGGAGTTATACCGCCGGAGCTAGCGGCATGGTTGCCGAGTATCTTGTTTGGAACCGCAGGGGCGGTGTTGTTTGCGAGAGTTCGTACGTGAGATCGCCGATTGTCAGCGTTAGCACAATCTTCGAGCGCGTCGGCGCGCGCGGCTACTTTTTCGCTGATATTGCGAAGTCGTTAGTAGACTGGCGCACTTATGCCCGCGAAACGATTCGGCAGATGCGAAACATTGGTGTTGAATCGCTACCGCTCGCTATAATTGTAGCCGCGTTTATTGGAGCGGTTACTGCGTTCCAGACCCGATACCAGCTTTTTGGCGGCGTTCAGCTCTCGGTAGTCGGATTAATCTCTCGCCAGTCGATCATCCTGGAATTGGGGCCGTTGCTTACCGCACTGGTGTTAACCGGTCGAGTTGGGGCGCGTATTACAGCAGAAATCGGGACGATGCGTGTTACGGAGCAGATAGACGCGCTGGAGACGTTAGCGTATAACCCGATTGCATATCTCATTGTACCTCGGGTGATTGCGGCAACCCTGATGGTTCCGATCCTGACTATTTTTGCAGATGCTGTTGGGGTGGGAACCGCGTTTGGGACCTCGGTCATCGCGACGGATTTGTTAAAATCGGACTTTATTGAAGGGCTGCGACTGTCGTTTGCGCCATTTCAAATTGTGTATTCGCTAATCAAAGCGACGATATTTGGACTCGCCATCGCATTTTTCTGTTCGTACGAAGGATATCATGCAGAAACAGGCGCCGAAGGGGTTGGACGCAGTACAGCTCAAGCCGTTGTCATTACATCGGTTGCAATCCTTGTATTGAATGCCATCACAGCGCTGCTGCTGGCACCATATCTCCAAGCATAATTATGAAAAAGACACGAGATGATGTTCTGGTTGGTTTAGTTATTACAGCTGCAATCGTACTCGCCATTGTGGGATCGCTGTGGCTGGCGAGGGGCGGACTAACCAAGGGATATCCGTTATACGCGAACTTTTCCTGGGGATCCGGGCTTAAGACAGGCGCGCCAGTTTGGGTGAGCGGTGCAAATGTTGGGTATGTCTCCAACGTACAGTTCCGCCCGGATGGCGCTTTGCTCGTGGAACTTCGGGTGACGAGCGAACAGCCAATTCCAAAGGGAAGTGAAGCAAAGGTTGTCGCAAACGGGCTGTTTGGCGATATGGCGGTGAACTTCACGCCAATTCTGGTCAACCAGCGTTATGCGGCGGGTGATACGGTGGTCGCTGGCCCGGTTGCGCCCGGAATTTCGGCGCTGACCGGGAAGGCTGACTCCATCACTACATCGCTGAACAAGCTCACAACCGAACTGAATCAGGAACTCGTGGATAGCGGCGGCATCGCCAGCCTGCGCGAGACGTTGGCCGGAACAACTCAGCTGGTCGCCCAGTTGAATAAAATTGCCATCGAACAGTCTCGGCAGCTCACGCTCACCATGGAATCGCTGCGGAAGACAACGTCTGCGGTCGACTCGGTGAAGGTGGATTCAACGCTGGTGAACCTGCGGGCTGCCAGCGCGAATATCACAACGCTGACCAGCAACCTTGATTCGACCAGTCGAGCGTTGAGTGGGTTGGTTGCGGGGCTGGAAAAAGGCCAGGGAACGGCCGGAAAGCTGTTGAAGGACGACGCCGCATATGAAGATGTTCGAAATGTCATCGCGCGCGTGGATAGCATTTTGGTCGATCTGAAGAAAAACCCACGAAAATATCTGAAGTTTTCGGTATTTTAGCGGTGTGAGCAGCAGACGATAAGAGTTGGATATAAGAGCGCCTGCATGAGCTGATCACTAAGCTCGGCAGGCGCTTTTGTATGGGACTGACGGGTGGGGAGCCCTCAATATTCGCAATCCATAGCAGCCGGTCACTCTCTCCGGTCACACGGATTCTCCCGATATCTTGCCAATTGCAATCAACTGCCGCAATCGAACGAATGTTCATACACTCTCACCTTCCAGACTTCGATTGTAACTCGGCACTGCAAATGGCCCATCGCAGCGAGTAGCTTTCAGAGCTAGATGGACATATATCGTGCCCTATTTTGGGGTTGCGCCGTGCTCTGCTTGGGCGGAGAGCTTCTGATTTTGCGCGCAACATTCTTTCCGCCCTCTGATGCGATCGCACCGTCGGCGCATCTCTCCAAATCGTCCCGTACCGCGGAAGTGGTGTGGGTCATTCTTCCGCTCTTTGCACTTGCTGCGCTCTTTTGGGCCGGCTGGCAAACCCTGTACTAACCCATGAATCTCCTTCGCCGTCTTTCCTACGCGACGCTCTTTCTAGCGTTCGCGCAGATCGTCTTTGGTGCTATTGTTCGTATTACAGGCTCTGGTATGGGGTGCGGTGATCATTGGCCGAAATGCCATGGCCAATGGTTTCCGCCGCTCGATCGCCCTGACCTGATTATCGAGATTACACATCGGTATATCGCGCTTGCGCTGGTTATATCGATTGTTGGACTTGTGGTCGTTGCACTCAAGCATCGTCAAGAGTTGGCAGAGTATTCGGAGAAGAGCGTACTAACGCCACTCTTCATCTCGGTCCTGCTCGTTGTAACCGCCGCGGTCTTTGGCGCGATCACAGTAAAGCTCGAGCTCAATCCGATGGTCGTCGTAATTCACAAGACGATCGCGATTCTCTTGCTGGCTACGCTGGTGGCCACCGTGATTCGGCTCGGTGGATTTGGCGCGAGTGGGCTAACCGAGGTTGCCAGCGAACAGAGCGTTGGTGTCAACAAGACATACCGCGGCGCCATCGTTGCCCTGGTACTCGCGTTGATCACGATTATCCTCGGCGCGCTTACCGCCAACGTTGTTGGCGCCAATGGAGCGTGCCAGGGATTCCCGCTCTGTCGTTCGGTGCTCACGCCAGGCGGACCGCTGCACATTCATCTCACGCACCGCATTCTCGCCTTTCTCTTGTGCTTCCATGTACTAGGAATGGCGATCCTTGGTCGCAAACGCGCACAACCCGTGCTGCTTCGCGCAGCAACGTGGGCAGTGGTTGGCTCGGTGTTCATTCAGATTGTGATCGCATCGATGCTGGTTGAGTTAAGCCTTCCGCCGTTCTACCGCTCGCTGCACCAGGCTGCTGGCACGTTCATCTGGCTCACGGTGGTCGTTCTGTTTATTCTCGCCCGTCGCGCCAACCGGCTGACAACAACCGGTAGAGCAACCGCAAAGGCTGCACTCAACCCATCGTTGAGTCAGTAATGGTGAGCGCAACAAGCCCAGTCGTTGAAAGCAAATCGATGATACGCGACCTGGTTGCGCTCACCAAACCGCGCATCATTTCGCTCCTCTTGGTCACGACGATTACAGCAATGTATATCGCCGGTAGTCCCAGTTTCAGCGATGTGTTGATCGTCTTTTTTGCCGGTTATCTCATGGCTGGTGGGGCAAACGCCGTCAACATGTACATCGATCGGGACATCGATACGGAGATGTCCCGCACCCGATTTCGTCCGCTCCCTGGCGGACGAATGGATCCGATTGCAGTTCTCGCATTTGGTATCGCGATTGCAACAGCTGCGACGTTCATGCTGGGGTATTATATCAATGCGCTCACAGCGCTACTCGCGCTGGCCGGATTCTATAGCTATGTGTTCGTGTACACCCGCTGGTTAAAGCGCACCACACCACAAAACATTGTGATCGGCGGTGCTGCCGGTGCATTCCCACCGCTCGTTGGGTACGCCGCAGTTACGGGCCACCTGGACCTTACAGCGTGGATTCTGTTTCTCATCATCTTCTATTGGACGCCGCCGCACTTTTGGGCGCTCGCCATTCTGAAGCAACGAGATTATAACGCCGCACGTGTCCCTATGGCTCCGCTCATTTGGGGAGAGAAGCACACAGCAGATCAGATACTCTGGTATACCGCAATCCTTATTGCCGTCACGATTCTCCCGGTAGCAACCGGAGCATTTGGGATGGTATACCTCGTGAGCACGATCGTCATTACCTTGCCGCTGGTCTATGGCACGATACAAATTCGATTCGCAAAGGATCGGACCAAGCCGGCGAAATTTGTATTTATGTATTCGTTATTGTACCTCGCACTCATCTTTGTTGCGATGGTTGTAGATCTTCATCTCCCAACGTAGTGGCTGATCTTTCAAAACCGTCTCGTAAACCAGCTTCACCCGCAGCTCTACGCCGTTTACTTCCACGCATCAAACCTTACCTCGGCAAGGTCGCCATCGCGATCGTTTGCTTATTGCTGAGTAGTGCCGCTGGATTAGCGTTCCCACAAATTGTTCGACATCTGCTCGATGCCGCGTTTATTAGCGGCAACGAGTCCATGCTCAACCGCATTGCGATTGGCCTGCTCGTACTGTTCGCAGTACAGGCTGCATTTAGCACAGTTCAGGTGTATCTGCTGACGTCAACGTCGGAACGGTTGGTTGCAAAGCTGCGAACCGATTTATTTGCACATCTGATTCGACTGTCTCCGGGGTTCTTCACAGATCAACGAACGGGGGAACTTACCAGTCGCCTTTCGTCGGATACGAGTGTTCTCCAGTCGGTATTGAGCAGCAACCTGTCGGAGTTTACAAGACAGACGATCTTCTTGATCGGTGGGATAGTCTTGTTGACAGTTACGCACCCCAAGCTAACCGCAACAACGCTTGCCGTTGTACCGTTGATGGTTGGCGTGACGTTCTTTTTCGGGAAAGCCCTACGACGAGCCAGCACGGGCGTTCAAGATCGCATCGCTGAAGCGACAGGCACTGCGGAAGAAGCTTTTTCCCAGATCCGAACAGTACAGAGCTTTACGGCTGAGAATGAAGAGGTCCGCAAGTACGACTCGCATCTTGCAGATGTAATTTCGATCGCGATTAAACGGTCGAAAATCCGAGGTATTTTCTTCGGGATCCTCACGTTCTTTGGATTCAGCAGCATCGTTGTGGTATTGTGGCAAGGCGGCCGTTTAGTATTGGCTGGTCAGTTAACGGCCGGTGCGCTCGTTTCGTTTCTGTTGTATGCGATGTATGTCGGTGGCGCCATTGCGTCGCTGGCATCACTCTTTGGCGCGTATCAGGAAGCGGCTGGCGCTGCAACTCGTATCTTTGAATTAATGGATACGACGCCAACGGTCGGCGATCCAAGTAATCGCGTCGCATTGCCAAGTGCAGTGAGTGGGGATATACGATTAGAGGATGTAAGCTTTCGTTATCAGGATACATTACCAGAGGTTCTACATAACGTTTCGTTTAACATCGCACCGGGCGAAGTGGTTGCACTTGTGGGACCGAGTGGAGCTGGAAAAACAACCATTGCATCGTTAATCCCTCGGTTCTGGGACGTAACGGGCGGTCGAGTTTTAATTGATGGTGTAGATGTCCGAGAGCTTTCGCTAGACGATGTTCGGGGAGCGGTTGGGATTGTCCCGCAGGAACCCACTTTGTTTAGCGGTACGATCCATGAGAATATCGCATACGCGGTTGCCGGGCATAATCGTCCAGTAACGCACGCTGATATCGTTGCTGCGGCTCGTGCGGCGAATGCGCATGAGTTTATTCAACGGTTGCCGAATGGGTACGATACGACGGTTGGGGAGCGCGGAGTTAAGCTGTCGGGTGGACAACGGCAGCGACTTGCTATTGCTCGAGTGTTTCTGAAGAATCCGGCGCTTGTTATTCTTGATGAAGCTACGTCTAGCTTGGATTCGGAGAGCGAACGACTTGTTGAGGCTGCGATGGAAGAGCTGTTACGTGGACGATCAACGTTAATTATTGCGCATCGACTATCTACGGTGTTACGTGCAGATCGAGTGGTTGTTATTGAGCGCGGGAAGGTTGTTGAAGAGGGGAGTCACGCGGAGCTCCTGGCAACAGAGGGCACGTACGCCAAGCTATATCGAGGGCAGTTTAGACCGCAGGATTTAGAAGCGCTTGAGTTGACCTGACATCGAGACAGAACCTTGATCGAAGATTGACGCAACAACGCGGACAAAACACAAGATTGTTTATGAAACAAAAGAACGACCAGCTTTCACAGAGAGCTGGTCGTTCTTTTGTTTTACTATCTTCTATCAGTTAACTACTGAAATGCAGCTTCCACTGTCGTGACCTGCCTGTTCTTCACTTCCACAACTTTATCTATCAGCCCTAAAACGGGATGCCACGCGCGCAGAGTATAGACACCAACAGGAACACCGGTGAGATTAAACTCACCATCTTTCTTCGTTACAGCAAAGTACGGATGATCCAACGCAACGATCCATGCGCGCGACACAGGCCGGCTCTCAATTGAGAATTCATACGCTGCGGGCGACTTAAACAGGCGTGTATACGGAATGATTTGCCCACCATCAGTAAATGGTGCAACACCAGCCGTATCGCCATTTGCGATATTGATAATATTGGCCTGCTCAACGAGTGGATCTTCGTTAAACACATTAACTGTACCACCAACAGCGACTACTTGAATCGTTGGCGACCACATACAATCGCCATTTCGCAGCTCATACCGACGATCTAACGGCAGCGCCTTCCCTTTCCGAATATCGAGCAGCCAGACCAATACGTTAGCGACCTTACCATCCGTTCGCTCCAGGCGATCAATCGTCAGTGGCTTATTGCATCCAACCTGTTCAGCTGGAATCAGCGTAACCGTATCGCCAGGCGGAACGCCTGTGAACAACACGGTTCCTGTGATACTGCCAGTATCCGATGGAGTAACAACCTGATACGCTCCTTTGGGGACTGGAACGACCACGACACGCGCAGCCGCTCCAATCGTATCTTCAGGATTGACATCTTCCGATTTTTCATCTCCGCGCGAACACGCCGAGGCAATGAGCAAACATCCACCGAACAGAAGCGATGGAGAGACAGAGGAAAATTTCACGAATCTCTTGAGTCTAACAATAACATTTACCGAAATTTTGGTGATTTCGCTAGACGATGATTAGATCGCGTTGCGGAACCTTCGGCGTGATCACAAGTTCACCGTTTCCAATAAAACCGTTCACTTCGGTACGCATCCCGACATCGCCAGCAAAGTAGATCCCTGGTTCAATCGAAAATCCAACGCCAGGCAACAACAAACGCTGTTCATGCGTTTCGAAGTTATCCATGTTGGGGCCCGATCCATGAAGATCGCGCGAATCTATAGAATGTCCCGTTCTATGAATGAACTGCGGACCGAATCCACGTTCAGTAATGACAGCCCGCGACGCATCATCAACTTCAAAGCCGCGAATTGGTGTACCAGACGAAACGCGCTCGCGCAACAGATTGATCGCGGCGTCGCGCGCATCACGGATCGTCTCCCAAATTGTGACATTACGCTCCGATGGTTCGCCAATGGAGCCCATCCATGTTTGGTCGGCGTATACGCCATTGGGCTCATGCGCCCAGAGGTCGATCAACAGGATATCGCCAACTTTAATTTCCGACGATATTTCAGCGGACGGTTCGTAGTGTGGGTTCGCCGCATTGGCACCAACCGATACGTTTGGTCCGTGATCTGTTGCGATACCTGCAGCTTCAAACTCACTCAATATGAATTGCGCCAACTCATATTCGTGCATTGGGTTATCCGAACGCGCGCGCTTCCCTGCAAGGGCGAACGCCGCATGTGCGATACGCGAAAGATCTTCGGCAGAACGTGTGTGCGCTTCAAAACCTTCCGGTGTCCAAACGGCGTAAAACTGCGTTACCATATCGCCTGAAGTAACAACCGTTGCGCCTGCGTTACGAACGAGCTCGATCACACCAGCGGGAACGCGATCGAGATATGGGACAGCATCACCCGGATAATACTCCATCGCAACACGCTTTCCGTTCACGACACTTCCAAGCTCTTCCGCGAGAACACGCCAATCGCTGTAAATCCGCTTTTCCCATGTCGACGGCCAATCCTGCCACGGCCCTTGTTCGATTGCATGAGTCAGCGCAACGGGAACGCCTTCCTTTGGGATATAACAGAAGTAACGTCGCGTCACCATTCCTTCGATGCCAAGCAGGGTTTTGGCGATTGGGTTGATGCCGCGGAAGTCGTACAATAACCATCCGTCGAGTCCTTCATCAGCGATAACGCGCTGGACGTCGGCCAGTTGCGATTGAAGTGTCATAGTTATTTGAGAGCGAGAAGTTTGAGAAGCTCTTGCATCCCCGCGTCGTAATACGAGGAGGCGGTATCACCTACGGTGGCGCTCGCGCTTACGGTATGGATCGTAGCCGTGACCGCGCGCGATGCCGGTACCTTCATACGAAAGTCAGCGCCATAACGTTCAAGTTGCGCGCCGTAATATCGATTCACAATCTTGCGGGCCTGCCGGCGCGCGATCGGTCGAGCGACAAGATTAGGCAGCGTATGGACGCATCCGCGAACAAAGACGTTGATCGTCTCATACGCCTCCCGAGCCGCCGTTTCTCCAGCAATCCGAAATACGTTCTCCGCGTCTGGCCGGCGCCCGATCAGCTTGGACAGCCCAATGACCTCGGAGAGCGCGATTTGCTGCTTTCGGCGAACAGCGTCTGCGTACCGCCGAATCTGTGCGTATACTGTATCAGTGGTCCCCAGTCGCTTGTTGAGGTACTCGGGGACATATTCTGCTTCTGCAGCTCCCTCGGGACGATCCGCGTCGCGAACTGCCTGAAGCAGCGAGAGCGGGATAAGCGGGTCGACGGTTGACGACTCGTCAGTAGATGACTCAGCGGGAGATGCCATGGTAGCGCGCAAGTTAACAGCGCCAAGCAGGTAGTACAATTTGATTCCTCCAGTTGTCGAGACAATGGGGGCTTTCGGCCTGGCCGGAGCGGTAGCTTTGGCCGCTTGGCGCGCTCGGTCGCTAACTGTGAGCGGTGCAGTCACCGCTGCGATATGCGGAGCGCTTGCGCTGTTGGCGGGGTGGGATTGGGCGATTGTGCTAATCACATATTTTATTTCGGCCTCTGCTGTGTCGAAAATCGGGGCAAGATCCTCAGCCTCAAAAGTCGGAATGTTGGAATCCGTCGTTGAAAAAGGTGGCGCACGAGACAGCTGGCAGGTTTTGGCCAACGGTGGAGTGTTCGCAGCAATGGCTTTGACCTGGACCATTCACCCACATCCGTTAGTGGCACTGACAGCCCTTTCCGCCCTCGCAACATCGGCAGCAGACACCCTTGCAACGGAAATTGGCACTCTGTCTGGGTTGGCACCGCGCTCGATCCTTACCGGGAAACCAGTTTTGCCCGGAACCTCCGGCGGCGTTACGATCGCCGGGATCGCTGGAGCACTCGTTGGCGCAGTCATCGTCTGCACAACAGCCCTGGCGACCGGATGGCCGCTTGCGCTCACCCTCGCAGCGCTTACCGGCGGCTTCCTCGGTATGTTCGCCGACTCGTTCATCGGCGCCACCATCCAAGCTCGGCGACACTGCGTGCGCTGCAATACATCGACCGAGCAGATAGTTCATAGAAGGTGCGGAAGCCAAACGGAGCTGACCAGCGGCATGCGCTGGATCAATAACGACGCGGTCAACCTTCTCGCGACCATCGCCGGATCCGTGTTTGGCGTGTTGTGCTATTTCTGCTGGACATTAAACTTTACATTATGAGCCTAGACCCAGATTCCTTCCGCGCGGTCCTCGGTCGCTTTGCCGCAGGCGTCACTGTTGTAACAAGCGTTGATGCAAAGCGAAATGATCATGGAATGACGGTAAGCGCGTTCAGTTCATTGTCGCTTAACCCACCGCTGATACTTGTCTGCATCGATCACAGAGCGTCGATGCACGGTGACTTTATCGTGTCTACAAACTTTATCGTCAATATTCTCGCTGCAGAGCAGGAAGCGCTGGCACGACGGTTTGCGGATGCCGAAGTCAAACGGTTTGACGGGATAGGTTATACACGTGGACGTCACGGAGTTGCGAAGCTTGACGACGCACTCGCACATCTGGAATGCACAACCGTTGCCTTGCACGAAGGTGGCGATCACACGATCGTGATTGGTGAGGTAGAGACGGCTGAAACGCGCGACGCCAAGCCGTTGCTTTACTATAGAGGTGGCTTCGCGCAGTTGGAGCGATAAATGCACTAGTCCTGGCGAGAGAACGCGATAGCTGTCGTGCGCATATATACATGAGCATACGCGCGTTGAGCGTGTGCCGATGCGCAGAGCGATTTCACACACATCTGCCCAGGAGTAGGAAATGAGAGATTCGCTTCGTCATTTTATTGCAGAGTTCATTGGCACCTTTGCCATTGTCTTTGTGGGCGGCGCTTCCATTATGGCCGTTGCACAGACAAATACGCCGAGCGGGCTGCTGCAGGTTGCGCTCGCACATGGATTTGTGCTGGCAGTTTTTGTCTCTGCTTTCATGCGAATCTCAGGGCACTTTAACCCGGCAGTAACAATCGGATTTATCGCGGCACGACGTATCGATCCGATGATGGCTGGCGTATATATCGTCGCTCAGCTCCTTGGCGCGGTTGCAGCTGCGTATGTGTTAAAGGGTACATTTCCGCCCGAAGTCTTTGCCATGGCTCGCGGAGGCGGTCAGTCGATTGCCTACACAATTTCAGGAACACAAGCCTGGATTCTGGAAGCGATTGCAACGTTCTTTTTGGTGTTCATGGTCTTTGGCACCGCAGTTGATCCAAAAGCGCCGCGTGTTGGTGGATTTGCGATTGGTTTAACGTATGCAGTTGGAATCCTTGCAATTGGCCCGCTAACCGGCGGATCGATGAACCCCGCGCGCACATTTGGCCCAGCGCTGGCGACTCGTATGTTCGACGGCCAGTTTATTTACTGGACCTCAGCCATCGTTGGCGGCGTTGCGGCAGCGTTACTGTACGATACGCTATTCATTCGACGAGACCGAGAACCCCTCCAGCATGGGGCGGTTGAGCCATAGGCTTAACGCGATCAGATGATGCAAAAAGGGCGAGGAATTCCTCGCCCTTCACAGTAGTTAGCGCGATACGACTGCGTATACGCGAACGCGAGCAAACGCGTATTAGGGCCCGACTTGCAAGTATTTAGCGTCGTAGCGCGCGATAGAGTCTTTAATTACTTCTTTTGCGGAATCACTACCTTCCCATCCCGAAATTTCGACGCGACGCCCTTCGAGATCTTTGTAGATCAAGAAGAAGTGTTCGATCTCTTTGAGATAGTGCTTTGGGAAGTCCGCGATATCGTAATATTCTTCGTACCGCGGATCGTGCCATGGCACACCAAAGATCTTGTCATCTGGTTCGCCGCGGTCACGCATTTTGAGCACGCCAATCGGACGCGTCTCAATCTGACAGCCCGTAAATGTGGACTCTTCCACACGGATCAAGATGTCCAGCGGATCGCCATCTTCATGTAACGTCCGTGGAATAAGCCCATATTCCCCGGGGTACGAAACAGCAGAATATAAAACGCGATCGAGCTTAAACAGCCCGGTCTCTTTATCAAGTTCGTATTTATTGCGACTGCCACTTGGAATTTCGACAACAGCCGTCAACTGCTCCGGCGGATTTGGGCCAGGTGCAAGGTCATGCCATGGGTGAATCATGGCAGAAAAATAATACCACCGAGCCCCATCCCCACCTTTTCGGGCCGATTTACTGATATCGAGCAAAAAAATCAGGGAATTAGGAGCACCTTTCCAGTCGTTCGACGCCCTTCGAGCGCCCGATGCGCCTCCGCGACATCGTCGAGCGGCACCTCAAGCCCGATCCGAACGGAGAGTTTTCCGGCTTCGACCCATCCAAAAAGATCGTTGGCTCGATGGAGCAGCTCCTCCCGAGTGGCAACATAATGATCCAGCGTGGGGCGGGTGAGGTAGAGAGAGCCCTTCCGATTCAAAATCTGCGGGTCGAACGGAGGCACGGCCCCGCTTGATTGGCCAAACAGGACCATGGTCCCGCGCGGGGCGAGGGAATCGAGCGATTTGTCGAACGTGTCGCGGCCAACGGAGTCGTAGACAGCTTGCACACCGCGCCCGTTGGTGATCCGCCGAGTTTCGGCGGCGAAGTCGTGGGTGGTGTAGTTGATGACGTGAGCCGCGCCAGCCTGCCGAGCGAGGTCGGCCTTTTCTGGGGTTGATGCGGTGCCGATGACCTGAGCGCCACGTTCGGCGGCGATTTGGCAGAGGAGGAGCCCAACTCCACCCGCGGCGGCATGCACTAGGCAGGTCGAGCCGGATTGAAGCGGATATGTGGAAGTGGCTAGATAGTGCGCGGTCATACCCTGGAGCATGAGTGCGGCGGCTTGTTTTGTTGTGATGTCGCCGGGAACCGGGACGAGCGATGCGGCTGGGACAACTGCGTATTCCGCGTACGCGCCGGCTGTACCTTGATACGCAACTCGGTCTCCAACGCGCACATCATCAACATTTGCACCGACGGCAACGACCGTTCCAGCGCCTTCACGACCAAGCGTGAATGGCGTAGCGATCGGATACGCACCGCTACGTTGATACACGTCGATAAAGTTTACACCGATCGCTTCGAGCTTGACGAGCGCTTGATTGGGGAGTGGTTCAGGGATCGGGATGTTGTCGAGCGTGAGTGCATCGACACCGCCGGGAGAATGGATTCGAATTGCGCGCATGTCGTAAGTTAGCATGGGTTGTTTAACTTCCAACCTACCGCTTTACCTGTAACGACCGCCGACGCCACCAAATACTCGCAGCATACCCCACATACACAACAACCGTTACACAATACGACGCGTAATACCACATCGCGTTATCAGGCGTTACCGTATTCATGCCCGCTCCCTCCCAGATAACATCGTATCGATCGCCGCATCGCGCTCAACCGCCAACTGATAACGCTCTCGCAACAGCCACACATACATCAACGTAAACCCGGCAAACGCGCACAGCAGTGTAGTCGTCATCACAGCTGGCATCGACGGTGCACTAGGCTTCATAAACACTGGCTGTGGATGCATTGTACGGAAGATGTACACACTCATATGAATAAACGGAATCAGCGCCGCGCCCAGAATACCAAGTACCGCCGAATACCGCGCTCGCATGGCGCGATCATCTATCGCGCCACGCAATACGATATAACCGACGTATATAAACCACAGAAACATCGTTAGCGTGAGCCGAGCGTCCCATGTCCAATACGTCCCCCAAACCGGCTTGGCCCACAGTGGTCCTGTAATCAACACCACCGTCGTGAACATCAGACCAATCTCAGCCGAACTTTCGGCGATGTAATCAAACTTTTGGTCTTTCAGCCAGAGATACAGGATACTGACAATCGCCACCAGCCCAAACGCCAAAAAGGCAACCCAGGCCGCCGGTGCATGTACGTACAGAATCTTCTGCGCAATTCCCTGCCGCGCTTCGATGGGCGTAAAAAATATGGCCCGGATATAAACAGCAACGACCGCGAGAATCGACACGATCGTAAGCTTCGAGATTTTCATTGCTCGATGAGATATGGGTACACCAGCGTACAGATTACCACCGCTACAACGTCGTACGCCACCAACAATTTAAGATACGTCGTAGCCGCGTCCAGAGGACGCCCTGCAAACAAAAAGGCCGTCGTTTGAGCGGCACATATTACAATCGGAACGAAAAACGGGAGCGCCAAGAGAGGCAGCAACAGCTCGGCTAAACGCGTGTTTACCGCCATCGCGGAAAACAGCGTTCCGACCGCAATAAAACCGATGGCCGATAGCAGGACTACGGCCGACAGCGGGAGAATCACAGGGCCCAATGGAACGTTGTACAACATGCCCAATGCGGGAACTGTGAACAGTTGTACGATTATCAGGAAGATCAGGTTCGCCAAGGCTTTTCCCAAATACACTGCTTCGCGCTCGATTGGCGCGGCGAGCAATGCATCAATCGCCCGGGACGGCTGCTCGCTTCCGAACGACCGGTGTAAACCCAACAATCCTGCGAAGGTAAACGTCACCCATAACACGCCCGGCGCCAGGTCCAGCGCACTCACGGCCGTTGAATCCCACGCAAAGAAAAACAAGGTCAGCGCCAACACCGAAAAGGTGATCGCAGAAAAAATCGAACTGCGTTGCCGCAATTCCACCCGAATATCTTTCCGCGCAATCACCCAAGCCGCCCTCAGCGTACCAGGCAGGCGCAAATTCATATCTATACTACTCGACAAGCTTTTATGCACGACTCCCGTTGCACTCGCTTCCTTTGCGCCTACCGAAGCAACAGTGCCCACACCGGACGCACCAAGTTCTTCCATCAAACCGCCTCTCCTGCCGCCAACTCGCGATACAACGCCGAATAGCTCGCACCATCAGGGATCGGGGCGGTATCAACCCGAACAAACCGCCCACGTCGCATAATCGCCGCGTGTGTACACAGCGACAACGCTTCATCCAAATTATGCGTCACAATCACCAGTGTCGCGCCACCATCGAGCACCTCACGGAACATCTGGGACAAAACTCCAGCTCCAGAGGCATCCAGGCCAGTAAATGGCTCATCCGCCAGAATCACTGCCGGCCGATGCACCATCGCCCGAGCGATCGACACCCGCTGCTGCATTCCTCGGCTCAACAACTTCACCGGAGCATCCGCGTAGTCCAGCGCATTCATCTGAGACAACACCTGCTGAGCGGCATCCCGCACATCCCGAATACCGTACAGCGTGGCCGCGAACTCCACGTTCTCGCGCGCGGTTAACGCCTCGTACAGCATGGTATGGTGCGACACGAGCCCAATCTTGGCCTTCACCTCCGCACCACCCGGAAGCGGCACTCCAGCTATTTCGGCGACTCCAGCGGTCGGGCGAAGCAACCCACCCAACATCCGCAGCAACGTCGTTTTGCCAGCGCCGTTCGGCCCAAACAACGCCAAGCAGTCGCCCGCCGCTAACTCAACGGAAACGTCATCTACTGCTCGGTGTTGGCCGAACGTACGGGTCAGGCGCTCAGCGCGGACTACCGGGGTTCGCATCGTGCCGAATCATGCCCCGTTACTCAGCTCCGCGCAAGCCATTGATTCGGAACAATGTTCGGAATCCACCAGAAGAAAATCAGGAACAAGCCGAGCGCCCCAGAAGCAATTCGGCCCTTAACTCACCCCCACCACCATATAAACACCATACAAACACCAAATCCGCCATCCACGAAGCTTGCCGACTCACCATAAGAAGCGGTAAGCTTAGACCCATGACCACAGAACTCGACGCGCTGCTCCAGGAACACCGAACCTTCCTGCCCTCACCCAGCTTTTCGGCCCAAGCGGTAGTTCAATCAACCGACCTCTATACGTCAGCAGCCGCAGACCCAGAAGCATTCTGGGCCTCAGAGGCTCAACGTCTGGACTGGATGCAACCGTGGTCAAAGGTCCTCGACTGGCAGCCACCCCACGCCAAGTGGTTCGTCGACGGAAAGCTTAACGCATCAGTTAACTGCGTAGACCGCCACGCCAAAAGCGATCGTCGCGACAAAACAGCGATCATTTGGGAAGGTGAGCCAGGCGATACAAAGACGCTTACCTACAACGAGCTATACCGCGAAGTATGCAAATGCGCGAACATGCTTCGCGCGCTTGGCATACGAAAGGGCGATCGAGTTGCCATCTACCTTCCGATGATCCCGGAAGCAGCAGTCGCCATGCTCGCGTGCGCACGAATTGGCGCAATTCACTCAGTTGTCTTTGGCGGCTTCTCCCCAGAATCGCTCCGCGATCGCATTAACGATGCACAGGCAACCCTCCTCATTACCGGAGACGGTGGCTATCGCCGAGGACACGTTGTTGCTCTCAAGGCAAACGCAGATAAAGCGCTCACAGAAACGCCATCGATCGAAAACGTAGTTGTTGTTGCGCGCCACGGCCAGCCAGACGACCGAATCGCCTGCCACATGCAACCGCAACGCGACCAATGGTGGCACGATCTCATGCCAAGCGCAGACGATGAGTGCGAACCAGAAACGATGGATGCTGAAGACGTCCTTTACATCCTATATACATCCGGCACAACGGGAAAACCCAAAGGGATTGTACACACAACCGGCGGATACCTCACCGGCGTTGCATCGACAACTCGCATGGTCTTTGATCTCAGGGACAACGATGTGTTCTGGTGTACCGCAGACGTCGGATGGGTAACCGGGCACTCCTACGTTGTTTACGGCCCGCTCGCAAACGGCGCAACGTGTCTCATGTACGAAGGCGCGCCAGACTGTCCAGACAAAGATCGATTTTGGGAGCTGTGCGAAAAGTACAAGGTGACAATCCTGTACACCGCCCCAACCGCAATTCGCGCCTTTATGAAATGGGGCGACGAATATCCAGCCAAACACGATCTTTCATCGCTACGACTCCTTGGTTCGGTCGGCGAGCCGATCAACCCGGAAGCGTGGGTCTGGTACAATACACATATAGGCGGATCGCGCTGCCCGATTGTCGACACTTGGTGGCAGACCGAAACCGGATCGATTGTGATCTCACCGCTACCGGGCATCACAACAACAAAGCCGGGAAGCGCCACAATCCCATTGCCTGGCTTTAGCGCAGCGGTGCTCGATTCCGCGGGCAACTCGATTGCCCAGGGTGGCGGTCTTCTTGCCCTAACCAAACCATGGCCCGCAATGTTGCGCACCATTTGGGGAGACAGCGCCCGTTATCGTGACACGTATTTCTCGAAGTGGCCAGATCGCCCCGACATTTATTTCCCTGGAGATGGGGCAAAGCTCGATGCTGATGGCTACATCTGGATCCTCGGTCGAGTGGACGACGTGTTAAACGTCGCCGGCCACCGCATTGGCACGATGGAAGTCGAATCAGCACTGGTTGAACACCCAGCGGTTGCCGAAGCGGCAGTCGTGGGAAAGACACACGATATCAAAGGCCAAGCCATCGCTGCGTTCGTCACGCTGCGCGACAGTACAGTTGGCACAGCAGCGCTTCAACAAGAGCTGAAGCAATTTGTCGCCGACAAAATTGGTGCAATCGCTCGACCAGACGACGTCTTATTTGCAGCAGACCTCCCCAAAACACGTTCTGGCAAGATCATGCGTCGTCTATTACGCGATATCGCGGAAGGGCGAGCCCTTGGGGACACAACGACACTTGCCGATCCAAACGTAGTTGCGGGACTCAAAGAGCAGTACGAATCACAAGAATCGTAACGAGAATTACCCATGATCTTTAGCTCCTTTTTTCCTGAATCGATCTTCGGGCGCAAGCTGCACCCCAATGCAGAACGTCGACTTCGATTGGCACAGGCGCGCGCGGAAGAGACTATTATCCGCGCGCATGTCGACAATGCATTGATGTTTGTCGACACCCTCGCTGAAGATCTTTCGTTTGACCGTGCGATCGATACCTACATTCGTATTATGGGTGTGCCGGAACCACTGGCAAGCGCGGTGGCAACGCGCGCGCTGGTCACGTTGGGACGCGACCTGGTGCCGTTCAGACGGCGTGCGCGAGATGAGCAGGATGAACAGCCGGTTGATCCGCGACCGGCTGTTCGGATGGACGATGTGGCTGCTCGCCAACGTGATGCGCGGACTCCTTAGCTGAGAGGGCGCCGGAGTCCAAAAAATACTCGTACCACTGCCACTCTCCGTAAGCGGATGGAACAGGGATTGAGGGGGTAAGCCGATTGTTGCTTTGGGCAACACCAGAGCTAAGACATTCGCATCAGACTACTCTCCCTCCTCCCACCGCCCCGTGAACCAATATCGCATAGACCTATCCAACATCCCAATCTGGCTTCGCGACAGTTGAATCTCGCGTTGTAAAGTCTGTATTCGCTCCAACGTGAGCACCGCAATTGCACGGCGCGTACGGCGCACAGCAAGTGTCAGCTGGGCATCGGATAGGTCACCATCCGTTGGATTCACGACTCGATTGAGATCAGTTCGAAGTGAATCAATCTTTTGCAGCCATGCAGTTTCTGCCGCACGAATTAATGTGTCTTGCGCACTTGTGAGATTCAACGTCTCACGCACCTGGATCAGTGTCTCGAACGGGTTCTGGTATAGATTCGCAACCGACGACTGGAAGACATCGCGATCGCGATTACGCGCCGAACGAATCATGCGTCCGTATTGTTTGTCGCTCTGACTCGCGGTTGACGGACCAATCGGGATACTAACGTATATTTGTACAGAAAATGGCATGTGTATCACGTTGCTTCTCTTGCCAAACCGACGATTCACCTGATATCGGAATTCCCTTGTCGCTGGATCAAAGCCGTCGACAAACAACAGCGTAGGATCGGCAATCACCGGATTGCCCCAACCTCGTCGTTGCGATCCGTGCAACAGCTGATCGAATGCACCCGCCGCATTTAATACGTTGATCTGCAAGCGAGGGCTGTTGATTCTCGGAAGTGTATAGGCCGCTTCGAGGTCCGCGCTCACACTCCACGGCCCGATGCAGCTATTCCGCGTGGCAATCGTGCCAATTTGACGCGTGAGGCACTCACGTGCTGATCGTGGCGCATGTTGAAGCACGGAGAGCATCCCATCCGAAACCTGTTGATTTGACGCCGTCGCTGGATCGAAGACAAAAGCAATATCGTTCGCACGTCCATCCATGTTCACATCCTGTGCAATACGAGGTGTGTACCGAACACCAGACTGGAGTCGCGTATACAAGTTCACAACGAACGCCGTGGTTTCCAATTCGTCCAGTATACGCATCCGTTGCCACTGGATCCCCAACGACACCTGATGACGGATGATGGCCAGGGCACTCTTGGTAGGCATAAACGGGTCACCGGCAGTAAGATCGTCAAACCCTCGCAGATAACCACTCCCCTGTTGGTGCCGATATGCCGCATTCATGCTGAAGCGAAACGGCAATGCAAACCGCTTCGCGATAACAAGAGACGTAACCTGTCCGGTAACATCGGAAGTCGATAACAGTACCGGTCCAAATTGCGGAAACATTCGACCGGTCTCCGTGGTTGCCGCCCCGGTTGCAGGGACGATCGCATCAGCAGATGCGTAGACCGGACGATTCCCTTCAGACGACAATACAAACTGCGGCACGCGCTGCAGGTTCAAATCAATGATGCTGTTTTGGGTAAAGTGATTGTAAAAGATGCCCGCAGTAAACGAAATCACTCGATGGTTCAGCCAGGTAAGATCCGCACTCCATCGTGTGATCGGCCGATTCCCCGAATCGAACAACCGCACATATGGGGCGTTCGACCTCAATGCCTGTTCACCACTCCCATCAGCACAAACGGAAGGAATGTTGCTCACATCCGCGTTATACATATCCCATTGTGCGATTGGAACCGCATCGCCAACGCACTCTAACGATCGACTCGACGTCGGAAGGCCAGTTGCTCGTGCGAAGGACGCCAATTCAGTTGGTGACACGGTTGATTGATAGCGACCGACATTCAGACTCACCGAATTGATGCGTGTCCCGGGCCGGAGCGCTCCCTTCCATCCGTACAATCGTGTGAGTCCAATCCGGGGGCTTATTGACGGGAACAGCCGCGGCATAAAATCGGTGCGACGTCCAAAAGCGGTATCGATGGCCGCGTTATACACCGAACGGATGCCCGCACGATATCCGTCAACTCGCACCCCATATCGGATACTCAGGTTGGAGACTGGATTCCAGGTATCGCTTCCGTACAGACTAAACGACGTACTCGCGGTGTGTTGTTCGGATGCGCTGGTGACTCTGGTGAACCGTGACGCACGCCCTGCTTCGAGCTCCTCCAGCGAATGAAACTCAAAGCTCCCACGGTTCACAACATCTGCGATCCGGTTACGAGTATGCAACGCGCCCCCACCCACTTCAAAAAGATGCGAGCCATTCATACTGCGCCATTTGATAGCCCCCTTCGTTTCCCACGACATGATGTCGTTGCGGCGACCAAGGGTTGGATTTCCGCCAAACGTCATCCACGTCACGCTACTATCACCAATACGGACGCGTCCTTCAGGAACGATGGTATACGGTTCCGTGCGATCGGTGAACCGGTTAAACGATCCATTGAGTGTCAGCAATGCACCCGCACCAATTGGACGACTCATTGAGCCAATCGCAAATCCACCACTTCGACGAGCGACACCGTCATGCGTGGCAAGCACGAGCGGTGAGCCAACGAGACTACGCGTCGATTGCCCCGCATTCAGTACGAGGTTATAGACGAAGCCACTATCCTGTTCACCGCCGCCATCGAATCGAGTAATAAATGCAACATGCTGATTCTCTTGATTGGACGGTCGAGCGCGAATGGTTTCCGTGATTCCCAAACGTTGAACGAGATGCATAAAACGTTGAACGGAATCTGACACCAGACCATATTGCGCGAGACCCGCAACACTGGTTGGCAGTTGTGGCAGCGGCGATTGGCTTCGAGCAACCGAGATGGTGGTATTATGTCGCAACCAACTCCCACGCAACGGACTGCCCCACAATGGATTGGAAAACACGAGCGCGCCGTTGGCGGTCGTTTGCTGGCCGCCGCCTATCCGACTCATGGCGTCTGTCCATTGCAAGCCAGCTGGCGCAAGCAAAATGTGCGCGACGTATTCGTGAAATGTTGACGCGGTGGCGTTGGTACGGTACTTCATCAACCCACCACCGAACCCACCGGCAGACGGATCACTTGTATTCACCACAAAGCCGCTGCCGGCCCTCCCGGACATAGGGAGGACGGCATCCACGGTCATTCCGTTTACGGAAATTCGATTGTCTGTCGAATTCATTCCAAGCACAGAGTACAATGCGGGATTCGTGTGCTTCCAGGGATCAGCCATATCGTCTGACCGAGTAGCCGGTTCCACAAACTCCCGGGGTGGCATGTTCGGCCCGTTAGCACTAGGCCGTTTGCGACTAACCTGGACCGCTTTGAGCTCGGCGACATCTTTCAGTACCGAGTTGATGATGAGAATGCCTTGGTTGCCGGCTCGGGCGACACGGAATATGGCGGGTTCGAATCCCAGTGCACGAATGGTGATCAAATACGCGCCGGACCGCCCCGGGAAGTAAATCGTATAACTCCCATTTCGATCTGCCATAGCCATCTTGGACTCGCCACCCCGTTCAGGCGTGATGACAACGAGCGCTCCATACGACGGCAGGCTGTCACGATTGATGACACGACCTTGGATGGTATCCACAGTGGACAGCACGCCCGAAACTCCTTGAGCGGTGGCAACGACAACTTCCCCGGTCAATGCGAACACCGCACAGACCATGGCTGCGATGAGTGAATGGCGCGCACTCTTGCATATTGTCACGGAGGAATTGTCACGCAACTGGAACGTGGTCGACCTTGCTTGTGTACATTCCATCTATGATTTTTTTAAGGCAAGGCATCCGTATCTCATTCGTTGGGTTTCTCCCAGATGAAAGCACTCCATTGCCATGTTCAGTCTCGCGCTCTTCACGGCGACTTCGCAGATCCAAGATTGTGGTACCTCTGTGTAGACACTTAAAGACAGGGGACCCCTACAGGAAAAATATCGGCCGCATATAATCGCTCCCCTTCATCGCCTCCACGCCGAAGAATGAGCGATGGGCGAGGCGCTCGCCGTGAGATTGACTGTCACACGCAGGAATTGCGGATGGTACCCATTGTACAGCAACGAAGCCATTACCGCAACGAAGCCCTAGCGTACGTTGCTCACTTCGAGGCGCTCAGCCAAGTTGCCGATTCTACTTCCAGCTCAGATAGCAGCCTCATATTCTCGAATCATCATTACACGCTAGAGAGCAGCTACGGTTTCTCCTAAAAGCTCATTCGCGCCCTACAGTCTGGAACGAAATTGCGTCTTTGAGCGTAATCTACGATTGTTAATGATGCCCCTGCGCAGGCCCTACATGGCAACCATTCATATCGGTACGGTACTGTACTGTACCGATATGAATGGTTGCCATGTCACGCGATCAATAATCGTTCACCAAAAAAATTTACAAAAGTGACTATATCCTTCTAGGTGAAGGTAAATATGTCCATGTCACGGCGCGTAAAGAAAGAAAGTCCATTTCCCGGATGGTGTAGAACTCTCCAGAGCGCTATTCGTCGCGTATACATTCCAGTCGTATGCCCCACTTCCAAAATAGAGTTCTTTGATCTCGTCGCAATTTGAATTGCCAAATGCCGTAATGAGAGCGCCTGAACCCCCATTAAAGAAAATGCGGAATGTATACATCTGCGCATTATCCACCATTTCACATTGGAATCGTTTATACGTGCCATCTGGTATCGCGAGCAAGTGCGTTGGCGTTATCTGCGTCGGAGTATCTGGCGGGACCATCGAGGAAGATCCCCAAAGTGGCCGTTGAATTGTTACTCCAGCCAAGATGAGACCGACCAGAAATAGAATTGGTGCTACGGAACGCTTGATCATAATAACCGTCCTCCGAAAAGTGATGGTATGCTGCCGAGGTTTCTCGAGCGCAGATGAATATGCGATTAAAATGAGAAGCAGCAACCGTTAAAGAACAGCCGTTATTCAATGGAAAACAATCAACATTAGGAATTCACAGGGAAACAGAAAGGTATCAGCAGTTCTGGATTTCTATCATTCGGTATTTACGGACACATAACTCTGATTTTGAAGTCACGCCTATCTTACAGCAACCCAATAATCAGCATGTCGATCCTTTGATCGGAGTTAATCTCAATCAAAGGATCGACATGCTCGACTTACGCGATTTCTTTCTTGCCGCTATACTTTTAAAGAATAATTGCAGTTTTGAGTAGTCCATTTTACTAACTTTTGTGAGGTAATGCTAAATGCGATATGGATTATTAGCTACGGCGGCAATCACGCTTCTCACGACATCTGTAATCGAGTTGCATGCGCAACAAACGATTCCTTCATCGAGCGACAGTCTGAAGTTGGCAGAGAAGTCGATGGGATCGATTTTAAAGGGAATGACTTTAAGTAATACGCAGAAGGATTCCATCTATGTTGCATGGAAACGGTTTGGTCCGATGTTTGACCAAATTGCAAATGAAGGCGGAGGTGTAAAAATCACTTCCGATCGTATTCTCGCAGTTATCGAACAGCGACGAACCGCAATACGACGTCATCTCAAGCCTGATCAGCAGGCAATCTTTGACAAAAACGTCAAAGAAAATACGAAACGAAACGAAGCGGTTTACAGGCAAGCTGTGGATATGGAAGCCAAGCAGTCAAACAAATAGAGTCTGTATTCCGCATTCGGCGCACATCTCAAGAACTCCATTATCAATCCTTACGAGACGATCTATTCAAGGTCTCGTAAGGATTGACTCGCTCTCAATGGCGGTCAATGAAGCCATAAAAAAACTCAGGCGTATGGTTGCCCTCTGGCTCGATTTTTTTACTTCTTCGCAGTCAACAATTTCGCCGCAGCCTGCATATGCGACCCCCATGCTGCAGACGCCTTCAGAAAGAGTTCCTTCGTAACTGCATTCTCATTATCGCCAAACGCCTTGATAACGTTCACCGACAGGTCATGAACTTTACTGAGGATCATATGATCTGCATCGGCTGGCTTGGCGGCACGAATCTCTGCAATGGCCTCGTTAAGCCGAGTCTGGTCGGCGGGAACGAGAGGTTGCGTGGCGATGTTGTGTTTTTTAGCGAGCGCACTGCCGTCAGCCTGCAACGCAACGTGCTCTTTAATCATCTGCTCACCCAACGCACGAATTTGCGGAGTTGAGCCGAGATACGCGGCAAGCACACCAAGCGAGCGTCCCCATGTCTGAATGCCATCAAAGAGAATGATTGCATCTTCCGCTTCCGGCGGCGCATCCGAAATTCCAACATCCGTGGCAGCATCGCTACTGTCTGTGAACTGCATCACGACATAGCTCGCGGTATACACAGCAATGCGCGATTTGGCAGCAACAACAAAGTCATCGCCACGCTTGAAGAACCCTGTTGCGAGTTCGCCGCCCGGTAGAGCGTCGACGACCTTCTTCGCGTTCTCTCCAACCTGACTCTTATGTTCTTCGCCCGGCGCAGTATCGCGTAAATTCGCAAGAAGCTGAACCGTTTTGCCGTCGGTGGTCTTTGTGGAGTCGAGACGGATGTTGAGCGCGCCATCGCTATCAAACCGCCCAGCTTTCTTCGCTTCAGCAACTACGCCCCAGATCGGAGCGCCTTTTGCAATGACCGTTCGGCCGTCGATTATAACGTTCTCTTCAATCGACAGATTAAGCTTCGTCCCTTTCTTTGAATTCTTGCTCGACAGCTCGTCCAGCGTAATAACAGGGATCCGCGTGCCAACAGGAATCTGCACATAAACCGGGATCTGCGCCGCAAGCTGTGACGCGGAGACGCTCAGCGCTCCACCAACAATCGATGCAATCGCAGCACATCGGAAATACGACGCTGCTGTTAATTCAACGGAACGCCAACGAAAATTTACGACTCGCATCCGGCCTCCAAAAAGCATGAATAAATTTGACTGTCTCTAGCGCAGATCTCAGCAAAGTAGCAAACTAAGAGCTGCGCGATGTTCTCGCCAAGCGTAGGCTACGTGTTACGCCACCGCTTGTCCCGCAGCTCCAGCATACTTACAACAAACATGACTGTGACGACAATCGCAGATACCACGCAGTATTGACAGATCGCATGGATAACAAACAACTCCAGATACGTTAACCACGCAGAGTATATAACTCCGGTGCCCGTTAATACAGTCAACAAAACAGCAATGCGACGATCGCCCACCAATCGATCCAACGTCCCTATAAACGCAACAAGAAAGGTGACGAGGTAAAACCCAACTCCCCATAGTGCGACCGGAATTCCGAGAAACGTTGCCCAACTACTTGTATTCACCCGTTCGCACCCACCAATCGAGCAGGTGAGCTGCCCAATATATCCCATCTTGAACAATGCGAGATATACCGCGACGAATCCACCAATCAGGGCAAGTACCGCAATTATCATCCGCTTGATCATATGCTCGCTTGCCCGTTTGCCCGTCCAACGACCCGCCGAGCAATCGCTATGCTACAAACTTCGAGAGATATCGTCAACACAAAGTGTTAGTGGCTATGTCCGTCGTGCTGTTCATCATGATGAATGATGTTGTTCATCGCCGAATCAGCCGAGGTCATCGGTCCACGTGCCTTGGCTTCATCGACCAACTTCTTCATCGCATCATATGTGATCGCGCCAGGAACTTTCTTTCCGTTAATAAAGAACGTCGGTGTCGACTCAACCTTACGCCGAGTTGCTTCGCCTGCATTGGCGGCAACGCGATCGTTGTATTTCCCAGTATCAAAGCACGACTCCCACTTCCCGACATCAAGACCAATCGCCTGCGCGAATCCCTTGAACACAGGTTTTGGCTTGTCCGTCACTTCCTGGTTGTTCGGCGTGAGTCCCCACTGATCCTGCCCGTTAAAGAGCGCGCCGTGCATCTCCCAAAACTTGCCTTGCTCATCAGCACACGCAGCAGCAAGCGACGCCGCAGGGCTATTGTTATGCATTGGGAGCGGGAAGTCGTAATACTTATAATACGCCATTCCGGTTTCGACGAGTCGCTTCCGAACGTCTGGCTCCGTAATCACCGCATAGTTCGCACAGCTTGGGCACTCATAATCTGCAAACTCTTCGATCAGCACCGGCGCCATCGTATCGCCCAGCACATAAGGTTGCGGTGGACCAGCGTTGGCATAGTTCGCGCGAAGTGCTTCATACGCTTCGTTCGCCTGAACGCTTGCAGGGTTTTTCTTCATGTACAGGATGGCTCCAACGCCAGCCAGTACAACAACTAACAGCACCGCGTAAAATGGTCCGCGCGCCGAGGAAGAATTCGAATTTCGTGGAGAGTTATTTTTCGCCATACCGTGAATTTACCTCAGATTCCGACTCGGCCAATAGCCGAACTGCATTCTCTCACGCCACACCCGTCACCGGCCCTCTGGAAACATTAGTTTATGCTCGCTGATATTCTTCGCGTCCCGGTTGGCCCCGGCACCGCACATGTGGAACGGTACGGGCACGGCGGAACACCGTTTATCCTCCTGCACGGCTTTGGGACGTGTTCGTTCCTCTGGCGGTACGTGGCCCCGCTGCTCGCCGCCGCTGGGCATACGGCCTATGCGGTAGATCTGTTCGGCCATGGGGAATCGGACCGCACCCCCGACGCAGACCTGAGCATCACCGCCCAGGCCGAATATCTGGACGCGGCAATGACTTCGCTTCGCGTGTCACGAGCCATTATCGTTGGCAACGACCTTGGAGGCGCAGTGGCGCTCCGGCTGGCAGCAACGCGCCCGGAACGGGTCGACAAGCTGGTCCTGATCAATACGCCTGCTTACGACGAGCTCCCGGCACGGGATATCACCACAATGCAGCGAAGCACGGCCCGGTTCGCCATTAGGGTCACTCGTGGGGTGTTAGGCGCCGCACCACTCGTCCAAACGGTTCTGGAAGGGAGCGTCGCAAGCCCGGAAAGCATGCCGACGCGACTGGTCGCACGGTATCTCGCGCCATTTACCGGTGGCGACGGGGTAAAGCACCTACTCACGCTTGCCGCCGCAGTAAAAGGCGACGATCTGGAAGAGATCGACTTCGAAACTATCTCGGCACCAACCCTTATTATCCGGGGACGCGAGGACCAATGGGTGAGCGAATCCATTGCCATTCGACTCCATAATGAAATCCCGAACAGTCGTTTTATCTCTATAGATGACGTCGCGCGGCTCATTCCGGAAGAATTACCCGACTATTTGTGCGAATTAATGCTCGAATTTCACGCTGATAGCCCTGAATTTGCAGAAAGAGAGTAAAATCATAGAATTCATGGGTTTAGTCGCTACGAAAATGGAGCTTGTTTTATTACATTAAAGGGCTACCTAGAATTCCCTTTTACAGGATGTAATGGCCAAGAAAAACTCCAGTGCGAAACATTCGCAGGGCGCGGGGGGTTACAAGACCCCACTCGATGAAGCCCGCGATGAGCTCTTTCAACACATTATGCGCTGCGGTGTGATCGGTGCAACTCCCGAGCATCAGCAAGAATGGTTCGACGCAACGATGACTTACTTTGAAGAGCGATACCACGAGCTGAGCAAGCTCGAATTCGTACAGCTACGGACTCTCGGCGAGCGATTCGCAAAACCGATGAAATCAAGCAAGCAAGCGGTGTAAAAGGGCGGGCGGTTAACCCCGTCCTTTTGCGTTTGCGTGTTTTTGATATAGATATAACAAAAGTCCGTCGCCGTGGATTATTCCATGACGACGGACTTTTGGATTTTATATGGTATGTCGAACCGTTATTCTGCCCAGCGCAACGTTACGCCCAAACGGATCCCGCCACCAACGCCAACTTCAACGCCAGGTGCCACTTTGCCGGTCTTTGGCCCGTTAAAGCCGAAGAAACCAAGTAGATAGGTTCGCGTCCCCGGACCGCCAGTATCAAGGCGTGTCGTCGATCCTACGCCAAAATACGGCTCCCAGGGGAACTGTCGGTATGGATCGAGCGAAAATCGAGTAAACAGGTCGCCACGCGCGCTAAAGCCAGTTTCGCTGATACCAGCACCCAATGTTCCACCAACCGCGAAATAGTTGCTGAATGGCACGGAAAGGCCGGCACCCAACTGACCCGCAGTGGTGCTCCCAGCGATCAGGTCAAAGCGCGCCGATGGAACGTACCGAACGGCGAACTGCTTTTCACCCTGCGCCGGTGGCGGCTGGGGAGGCATGGTCGGGCGAGAGGTCTGCTGAGCAGTTAACGACTGGGCTGCGGCAAGAAACGAGATGGCAAGCGCCGTGAAGACGGCTTTGGTGTTACAACAATGCATGGAAGGTATCAATCGCTAAAGGAGCTATGCAAAACGCAGTTATCGAGCGCGAGCCCGCCAGAGAGCCAAGGTATAATCCACAATCGACATCACCGACAATAGCCCAACGGCAATGATGAGCCCCGACAGCGCATTCCTGAACATGAGCGCCGAAACAAGTGTGGCTAACTGGAGAACCGTTACCGCTTTTCCCAACAACCGTGCACGAAAAACTACAGGCCTGAGCCACGGGACGATACGCGCAACGATAAATCCGACCGCTGTTGCGATATCCCGTGAAATGAAAATGAAGTATTGCGACGTTGTGAGCAACCCATTCAACAGACATGCGGACACCGCAGCCAACGCAAAAATTCTGTCTGCAATAGGATCGATCAGCGCCCCCGAGAGACTCCGCTGATTCGAGATTCGCGCGATAAACCCGTCGAGAAAGTCCGTCAGCGCGGCAACTGCAACAATGGCAACGCGAGCCCACAATCCATCAAAAAAGATGAACGCCACGGCCAATGCCACTCGCGAAAGCGAGATCGCATTGGGAATATTCCAAACCCACACCCGTGACGGCTCCATAGCCGAAACGTGCTATGGATTGGCCCCAAGTGGTAGGGGTAAGGCGATTTTGTTCGAATCTACCTTGTCAGCCCCTACCGTCGGAGGCACCTCCACCACACGTTTGGGACATGCTTTTGCAGTTACCTACGCAGATGTTCGAGGCGTTATTCACCCGATTCCGTCCATTACTCGTCGCCTACATCGGTTTGACGAGCGCAATTGTGTTATGGAACGTGTTTGCGGCGGGTCGAATCGTACGCGACCGTCGAGCGCCGAAGCTGTTCGTGGTCACAACCGCGATGGGTGCACTGTTGCTCCCGCCAGCGCTGCTGATTGCCGTCTCGAGCGCCTCTGTGACGTACGGGCGCGTCATACAAGCCATTGCGTGGGTTTGGCCCCTGGTGACGGTGTTATTTGCGCTCCAAGCCGCGTTTGCACTTACGCGACGACTCGTAAATCCGTTTTTTGGCTTGCCGATCCTTGCCTATAATGTGATTGTTGCAACGGTTTCGGTCTGCCACTATATGAATAGTGTCGGGATTGTTCCAGCCCAGTGGACGCTCATTCTCTCTGCGGCGCAAACGAGCGCACTCGGGATGATCGTTGGCGCGGGCGCGTTAACCAGTACGACGTGGCTCTTCGTCCCCCTCTTTTCGCCCGCACTTCCATCACGGTCGCGCATCAAGGCGCTGATCCGCACAGGATTGGCAATTGGTGTCATTGCCGCCACGGCGTTGATGTTGCTCGAGATTCCCAGCGGGCTCTCGACAATTCGCAGCTATAATCGATACCAGGATGAGACACTTCAAGAACGTCCCGCAGGCGATCTTCGATTTGGAATAAAGGTTTTTCCGGAGCTGACGAGAGCACCAAGTCAGGTATCGATTTCGCGCGACTTGACGCTGGCCGACTCGATAGGCGCCAACGCAATATCAATAATCGTTGCGCCCGAAGCGGCGCGCGGACGTTCGCTCGACTCGCTCACACATATTGTCGACGCACTCCGGAGCGACAGTACGACAATTATCGTGACACTCAGCTATCCCCAAAACGCCAAAAAGCTGTTCGCGCAATCGCGCCAAGGGTACCTGGACGCACGCTTTGCCGATATCGATCGACTAGCACGGGCGTTGCGTCCCAACATTCTAATACCGGCGCATGAGCCATATGGGTCAGGGGCTGTCGCATTAGGCACCCTTTCGCCAGAATTTTGGATCGACTACATTGGAGCGTCGGCTCGTATTGCGCACCATGTAAATCCGAATATCAAAATTGGGATCGCAGCGTCAAGCTACGGCACGCGTGACAGTGCATTATACGCGTGGGCCGCGCTACGAGAGGCGCCAGTCGATATAGTCGGATTCTCCCTTATGCCGGGGTTCGACGGAGCAACGTCGCTCGACACAAAGCTTCGCATCGCACAACGGTGGATGCGTCAGTACCGCCAACCGAAGCCCCACTGGGTCTGGTCGGCTGGCGGATACCCGATCACGCATGGTGAGCGGAGCCAACTGCTTGCATTGCGTGGCGTGATGTCGTGGTCGACGACTCAGCCCGCTATCAAAGGCATTGTAATTACCGAAGCCGGTGACTATCAGACGCAACAAGGGTTACGCACTCCAGCAGGCCGTTTACGGCCAGCAGCCTTTGAAGTCGCTCGATCGATAGTCGCCATCAAAGAAACTACGACACGTTAATGTATGTCACAATTAGAAGTACTTCCGGTCGCCGGCCAAAACGGCGATCCGGACGGTGGTCACCGAGATCGAGTGACTTTCCGTAGCATATGGTCCATGTTCAGCGACGCGGTTCGCGGCGTTGAACACGATTATACAAAAGGTCCAATTGGACGAGCGGTAATCCTGCTGGCCATCCCAATGATTCTCGAGATGGGGATGGAAAGCTTGTTTGCCGTAACAGACATTTTCTTCGTCGCCAAGCTTGGCGCTGATGCGGTGGCCGTTGTTGGGCTGACGGAATCGGTGCTAACCATTATCTACGCACTGGCCATCGGATTATCCATCGGCGTCACGGCAACGGTCGCTCGACGCATCGGAGAAGGCGATCGCGACTCCGCCGCACGGGTTGCGGTGCAGGCCATTATCCTCGGCATTATCGTTTCGGTCATTATCGGCGCACTCGGCGTGTGGTTCGCGCCTAAATTGCTGCACGCATTGGGCGGATCGCCGAGCGTGATCGAGCTGGGAACGCCATTCGCGCGGATTATGTTGGGTGGCGAAGTAACGGTGTTGCTGCTGTTTTTGATCAACGCCATCTTCCGCGGCGCGGGCGACGCATTTATTGCGATGCGCGTGCTCATACTTGCCAATGCCATCAACATCGTACTCGGCCCGTTGCTGATCTTCGGGGTTGGACCGTTTCCGGAGCTTGGTGTAACCGGTGCCGCTGTAGCCACAACGATTGGGCGTGGGATTGGGATGTTGTTCGCTGTTTCGCAGCTATTTCGTTCGACGAGCCGTATCCACGTTCAGAGAAAGCATATTCATATCGACTTCCAGATGATCTGGAATTTGATGCGGATTTCGCTGGTCGGCGCGTTACAGGTATTGATTGGGATGGCGAGCTGGATCGGGCTCGTGCGCGTTATCGCAACCTTTGGAAGTAATGCGTTGGCCGGCTATACGATTGGATTACGGTTGATCATCTTTGCGCTATTGCCAGCGTTTGGGATGAGCAACGCGGCCGCGACGATGGTTGGTCAGGCGTTAGGTGCCGGAAATCCTGACCGAGCCGAGAAAGCGGTGTGGAAGGCAGCGTCTTACAATGCGATCTTCCTGGTCCTGGCCAGCGTGGTATTCGTTGGATTTGCAAAGTATGTCGTTGGCATCTTCACGCACGATGCTCCGGTGCAGAAGTACGCGATCGACTGTCTGCAGATTGTATCCTCAGGGTTTGTGATATACGCGTATGGAAGCGTTGTGACACAAGCATTTAATGGCGCTGCAGATACCTGGACGCCAACATGGATTAACCTGGTGGTGTTCTGGATCATCGAAATTCCGCTGGCGTATGCGTTGGCAAATACGTTTAAGCTTGGGCCCCACGGTGTGTTTTTGTCGATTGCGATCGCCTTTACGCTACAGACGATTGTGAGCGTCATTCTGTTCCGCCGAGGAAAGTGGAAGACGAGAAAGGTGTAGTTTACTACACCTTTCCACGTACGACCGCTTCAACTCGATGTTCCGGATTAAAGTATCGCTTGGCAAGCTGTTGAATATCGTCTGCGGAGACGTTACGAACACGATCACGGAATTCAAGAAGTTCGTGTAAACCATCTCCGAACAACCAGGCATCGACAATATCACTGAGAACGGCACCTGCGCGTTCTTGACGAATGCTGTGCATTCCTAACGTATACGTCTTTGCGCGGAGCAGCTCTTCATCCGTAACAGGTGTATCAACGAGCTTCTGGAATTCTCGCAGCAATCCATTTCGAGCAACGTCTTCTTGCGACGGAGACGTTGCGATGTACGACACAAACTTCCCGGCAAACTGATACACAGACGGGAACGCATGTACCGTGTAGGCAAGCGACTGTTTATCGCGCAGCTCATCGAAGAAACGCCCGCCCAGTCCACTGGCGATGGTTGCGAGGAGCTGTGCAGCAAACCGTTCTGTGTCGCTTCGCTTTGGCCCATCAAAGGCCATTGCGATTGCCGTTTGGGCCTTATCTCGAGATTCCACCTGTTGTACGACACGACTCGACCACCGTGGAGTTGGCAATTCAGATCGTTGATCCATGGCCAGCGCAGAAAACGCTTGAGCCGCTTTATTGGCTATCGCTTGCGGATCGACATCTCCGACAATGGCAATAACAAATGACGCATGCAACAGCTTTCGTGCATACCAAACTCGAACTTCGTCGACGCTAATTGCGCGAAGCGATTCCGCAGTGCCAACTACTGGCGTACCGTACGGATGATTTTCAAACGCAGCCTCGGTAAGCATTCGCATAGGATAGCGATACATGTCGTCGCGAAGTTGCGCAACGTCGGAGAGAAGTGCGCTGCGTTCTGTTTCTACAACGTCTTCCGGGAATGTTGCATTTTGAATTACGTTTCCCAAAAGATCGATTGCAGCATACGCGTTTGCCGCTGGCACCGATATTGACCAGCCAAAGTTTTCGGCCCCAACCGATGCACTAATTCCACCACCCAGCAATTCTGAAGTCTCTGCTATCTGAAACGCAGATAACGTTGCCGTACCCTTCGGCGCCGAACGTGCAGCTAGCGCTGTTAGCCCGGCGCGCCCGGAAAGCTCTTCAGATGCTCCGCCGAGTGCGTAGACTCCCGCATATGTAATTGGTGCGCCGGCTCTAGGCGTAACCAAGATTGGAATATTATTCTCAGCGTGAAACACATGTACGCCGGCTTCTTCCCGAATGAACTTGGCCGTTGCGGTTGGCCACTCAATTGGAACGACAGTTTGCGCCCGCATATCGAGTGATTCGCTCGCACCGCGTTCAAGAAGCTGGTGAAATTGATCGACATCTTCCGCTAACTGCGCGGAATTTTTTGATCGGTACGAGATGGCGGCGGTTTGCTCTGGCACAAGATACTGTTGGGCCACTCGCGTAACGTCGGAAGTACTAACGCTCATGAACGAATCGTAATATGCATCACCAAGCGCCCATCCACCCAGCGCCTCCCATTCCGCAAAATGCGAGGCTTGCCCTTCAATGCTTTCGAGTCGGCGAGCCCATCGTGCGGCGAAGAGTTGCTTGGATCGCGTAAGCTCATCGTCGCACACTTCACCGTTGCGAACGGCTGTAACCTGCGCCCACGTTGCACGAGCTGCATCCGCAGCAGTATGAGGCTCTGACTCGGAGTTCACGACAAACACACCAACTTCAGATGGAGAATAGTTATACGCGCCAACCGATCCCGCCAATTTGCGTTCACGCACAGCACGATACAAACGAGACGCTCTCCCACCACTTAACACACTTGCCGTCATGTCCAACGCTGGCGTATCTGCGTGTAACGTAGGAACCGTGCGCCAGCCAAGTGCAATTTGAGTCTGTGCAATGTCGCCGTTGAGTTCGCGATATCGTCGTTCGATGGGGGCAGAATCCACCGGGCCCACAGACCGAACCGGATCACCAGCTGGCAGCGAACCGTAAAGTCGTTCGATTTGCTTCATCGCGACATCCACGTCTACATCGCCAGCAACAACGAGTACCGTGTTTGACGGTGTATAGAAATTCCGATAAAACGTTGTAACCTGATCGCGTGTAAGCGCGCGCAAACCATCTTCCCGCCCCATCCGCCAACGGCGAATGCGATGGTGATCGTACAACATCGAATACAACGTTTCAGTGGTTATCGCGCCAGGATTATCATCCTTGCGCTTCACCTCTTGAATGATGACCTCTAATTCTTTGGCCAGTTCATTCGCGTTGATCACAGAGTTCGCATACGCATCGGCTTGAATATCGAGCCCATCGGCAAACCCGTACGATGGCAACACCGTGTAATAGCTGGTGTGATCGTAAATCGTGTGGGCATTAAGGTAACCACCAACCTGCTTGGTCTCTTTTGCAATTTCGCCCACGCCACGCCGTTCTGTTCCCTTAAAGAACATATGCTCGAGTACGTGTGCAATACCAACCACGTCGTCAGTTTCGTCAAAATACCCGGCTCTAACGTACGTATTTATCGCGACAACAGGTGCCGACGTATTCCGATGAATGAGAACTGTTAACCCGTTCGCGAGTTGCGTACGATAGGGCGAAATTGAACGAAAGGACAAAGAGAAAACCAGTAAATGTTACAGCGCGTTATAAAGCTCTTACGAAGCGCTTACGAACCCAACTCGCGATATCGAAGCACGATCAATCCCAACACAAAGCAGACGGCTCCATAACCAACGAGCCAAAGAAAGTTTCCAAGAGCGAACACTTCCACGCCGAAAAATCCGCGATACACTGAATCAGCTATGTGAAACGGAGGGAGCAGATTTAACGCCATAGCGATAATCCCGCCACGATCGGCATATACCTGATAACCGATCGTTGAAGCAATCCATATAGTAATAATTGCAATTGAATCGTGCTTCATGAACGTCGAGAACAAAAATCCGATTCCGGCGAGTGAAACATACGAGACAGCAAACACACCTAGTGTAGGAAGAACCTTTAGCGGTAGTAATGCGAATCTACCGATCAGGATTAAAGCAGCAACGCCAACGATTAAACCGATCCCATGCACAAGGAATCGCTGCGCATAAAACATTTGCATGGAGATCGGCTTCGTAAAGAGAAACTTATAGTTCCCGTTCGATCGATCGCCTGAGACTATTCCATTAAATGCAAGAAAGGTGAGAACTGGCGCAATCGTCATGAGCAACGACGCAATAGAACCAGCGATAAGCGGCGAATCCACCATGTTGACGGCGCCACCAAATGTCATTAATCGAACGGTCCGAACAAGAGGAAAGCCAATACCAACTCCAATGAGCAGAATTAAAATACCGCGCTCAAGGACAAAATCGAGTAGCTGCCAGCGAAGGTACGCCAGAAGTCGCCCTTTCGTTTTCGGAGCTTCGTACGCCGCTATCATCTTCGTGCTCATGTTTGCGCTAGTATTCGTATTCGTGCTCATGCTTCCGCTCCAACCGCAGCGCGGAACTGTTCTTCAAGTGCAGATCGCGTTGGTGCAACGCCAGCCACAAGCGCACCTCGACCAATCAAATCAACGACGTTGCGATTTAACGTCGCCAAGTCAGCCACCAACACATCGTATTCACCGCGGGTTACGGTGATAGCGTCCGGGAATATATCGAGCACATGCTGCTCTCCGCTCACAACCCTTATCCGGTACGCGATATTACCGCCATGGCCGCTCGCCGAAGCCTGCTCAAACCCGGTTGAGACTAAGCGCTGCAACCGACCACGATCAACAATTGCAACACGATCACACAGTCGTTGCAGCTCATCCAGATTATGCGAGGCAATAATAATGATACGGCCTGGATGTTTAATATCGTTCACAATATCGCGAAACCGCTGAGTCCACAGTGGATCCAATCCATGCGTAGGCTCATCGAGCACAATCACACGATCCTGGCGCAACAGCGCCTGCGCGAGACCAACCCGTTGTGCATTTCCCTTGGATAACGCCTTGAACTTTTTATCGCGATGTTCTGCAAGCCCAAGCAGATCGATCACTTCATTCACTCGACGCTGCACATCGGCCGCCGGAATACCACCCAGCACTGCAAATCGAGTAAGTGCATCTTCCGTCCGCCATCGTGGAGTAATCTTCACCAACTCAGACAGATACCCAACACCATGCCGCTCGATATACGCTCTTGGCGCTTGACCATAAATCGTCACACTTCCGCTCGTCGGATTCAGAAACCCGAGCAAGAGCGAGATTAACGTACTTTTCCCCGCCCCGTTTGGCCCTGCAATACCGAGCACTTCCCCATCAGCCACCTGAAGTGAAAAATCCTCGACCGCAGGAACTTCGCGACCGAGGAGTGAACGGTACGTCTTTGATGTATTACGAAATTCAATCACGAAACGTATTGTTGCATAGTGTTTTTTGAATGACGACGAGTACTATCGCACGACTGACGCCGTACAGGCAGACCAGTTCCCCGGCCCGGCACGATCAAGAAATCGTTGTCCAAGATCCGCACGATTTAACTGCACAAGTGCGCACCCAAGATACCCCTGCGCGGTCCGATCGTTCGGATCCGCCTCAACAGCATAGGTCAAAAACCGCTTTGCCATTTCCGGATTCTTTTCAGCGATATACAACATCCCCATCTCTCGCAAAGCAACAGCGTTTTTGGGCTCCAGCTTAATCGCGGTCACAAGCTCGCGTCGCGCAGAAGTAAGATCCCCTTCGTTGCGAGACAATCGAGAAAGAAACACGCGAGGATCGGCCTTATCTGGGTATTTGGCGGCAGCATCGAGAAATGCTGCGCGTGCGGCCTCAACTTGCCCACCCTGCATCAAATCGATCCCACGTTCAACATCTCGGTCATATCCTTGCGGCGAACGCCCGAACAGAAAGAACGCAACGACACCAACAACCGCCAAAATCCCAACAATCGAACCAATCAACGGCTTCGACAGCTTGCTTCCGCCACTTGGCTTCACCGAACCGGACCCTGACCCCACACCCAAACCTGACGCAAATCCAGCTCCCGCAGCCATCGGTGAAAGCAGCCCCGGCGCGCCATTCGGGGCATCTCCGTGAATATCCGGCGGCGCAACCCGAGTAGCATCAGGTACCGCGCGATACGGATCGTCAACGGCTTTGCTGAGCTCGTTATACCCAATCCGAGCGTATCCAACATCGGTGAGCGTTGGCTTGTAGCTAATGTCGTCTACCCGCTGCCGCGCGTCGCCAAACGACACCAGCGCATTGGCCTGGTCCAGCGAGATCAAACTCCGTTGCCGGAGCTCTCTCACCAGCGCCTGCCCAGAAAGCGACGAGCCGCCAAGCATGGCACGCATTGCCGACTCGACAGCTCCCCAAAGTTCAACTAAATCTGCGGCCGCGTCTTCCGGGCCACGAATTTGATCGAGGCGCGCATACGTTGCACGCCCCGTACTAAGCGCCGCTTTTGCGGCACTACGATCACTAGGTGTCATCGATCGATATGAAGTAAACCAGCGTCAGCACTACCGCGAATAAAGCTTTCTGCGTCACGAGCCGAAATTTCCACACCTGTGAGCCCGTATCCACGCCGCGCTTCGGTAGCCATGTATTGCTCCACCGAGACTTCAGCGTTCTTCTGGTCTCTCATCTGCTGAACAATTTCGTCCCACGTCCCTTCATACGTTTGGTCACCAAACACGATTCGATGAGCGGCCGTATCGGCCTCTTCCTCGCTTAACCCCATCTCGCGATGTGCTGCGGACAGGGTAGTAAGCAAGGTTCCAAACAGCTCGAGTTGGCCCTGAGCGGCCCCCTCTTCCTTCTCCATCGCACGCGCTTCGATCTCACCCAGCATTTCATCGATATCATCGATTTCGCTGGTGAGCTCTTCGATGCGTGCTTCCCACGGCTTCAGCTCTGGATCACCATCTTCGAGCTTGTATAACGTTTTCTTGAGCTCGATTAACCGCCAAATCCCAAGCTCGTCCCAATGGTCTTCGGGGCGAGATTTATCAAGATGATGAAGCGCGGTATCATACTCACTCCGGTCGTAGAAAATATTCCCCAGGTAAATCCTGGCTTCTACGTGGTCGGGGTCCAAACGAAGGGCCTTACGAAGTATGGCGATAGCAGCTTCATCATTACTGAGACGGTGTTCGGTATATCCCAGGCATGATACGGCTTCGGAGCTTTCCGGGGCATTTTCGACGGCAATTTCGAAGTAGCTTTTGGCTTCCTCGATAATACCCTCGCGAAAGAGCGCCCGGCCAATTTGGAGCATTAGTTCCAAATCGTCCGAATAGCCAAGCTCGACCGTTTTTCTGAACGATCGAACGGCTGCTTCATGCTGGCCAAATTTGAGGAGAGTTTCGGCTAGACCCGCAATGGCATCTTCATGCTCAGGGTCAAGGACGAGCGCCTCTTCAAATGCGCGCCGCGCCCAGGCGTATTCCTCCCGGGCGTTATAGGCGTAGCCAACGCCGATATGTAGCTCAACGGCGTTGGGATAAATCGTCAAACCTTCCCGAAGAACAGCTAACGCTTGATCGTAATCTCCCTCGTTATAGAGTTTGTGTGCGCGTTCATCGTACTCTTCAGACGACAAAAATTGACTAGGCATCCGTCACACCTCCACACGATCGGATCACTGTATTCGTATTCTACTCGGCTGATCTAGGTTTGTTCAAGGGCCTTTTTCCTTTATGGTATATTTGCCACCATTTTTTGCCAAATTCGGCGATTTTGGTCGTTCGAACTGAGAAAAAACGGTGCTGCCGAACGCTTCAGGTTACAACAGATCGTTGGCCGCTAAACGGTTTCCAGGCTTCGGATTCCAAACATTGGTCAATCGTCGCAACGCAAAGCTCCAGTTCGTCATCCTTCGTATAAAAGTGTGGGGCAACTCGGATCCCAGCACCAACGCGATAGTCGATAATAATGTTATGAGATAACAAGTACTGTGCCACCTCATAACCGTGCGGAACGTCGAATGCGACGGTCCCGCCACGCCGATTTGGGTCTTTCGGAGCGTGTACTTTATAGCCCCGAGACTCGGCCATCGAGATTAACATGGACGTCTGACGGACCGACTTTTCACGAATGGCGTGAATTCCGGCCTTTTTGATGATATTTGGACCTTCGGCAGCAAGATACAAAACCGGGATAGCTGGCGTTCCATTGGCCCAGTGGAGCGGGCCTTCCGTGAATTCCATTTCCTGTTCGAAGCCAAAGGGACGGGCGTGAGCCTGCCAGCCGGTAATTGCCGGCTCGAGCTTGTTTCGAACGGCCGGCGAGGCGTACAGGAAGGCCGCACCGGGGCCACCGCAGAGCCATTTGAGGACGCCGCCCGTAAGAAAGTCTACGCCCGAACGTTGCACATCAACCGGCACCACGCCTACGGAATGGTACGCATCCAGCGAAACCAGCGCCCCCATACGATGGGCGTGTTCGCAGATCAGGTCCGCATCCATGATGTAGGCAGACTTGAACAGCACGTGCGATATAGCCACCAAACGTGTTCGTTCGTCAATCGCCGCAAGGAGACGGTCGTGGTCAATCGTGATGCCGTCGTCCGAAGGAACAACCACAATTCGCGCCCCAAACCGTTTCGCCAATGCATCATAGGCGTATCGGACGGACGGGAAGTCCAGCTCGGTCATAACGATCGTATCGCGGTCGCCTGTGAAGTCGATCGACGACAGAATCGTTGATTGTGCGATGGTGACGTTGGGATGCATCACAACTGTCCCCTCAGGCGCATTTAGCAACGGCGCGATTGCATCGCCTACGGTGACGGGTTTGTCCCACCACCCGTTCGCCCACGCTCGCACGCCTAATGTGGACCAATCTCTCGCATATTCCGCCAACTTGTCGGCCACCGACCTCGGCATCGCACCGAGGGAGTTGGAAACGAGATATGTACTTGTTTCTAGAATCGGGAATTCTTTTCGGAATTCGAGAAGTGAGTCAGTTGCCATAACAGAATAGTGAAGGGCGAGGATTTCTCCTCGCCCTTGTTTGAAAGCTGTGGAAGTTATTTCCCGTTTGCTTGCGACTGTTCGCGAATGATCTTGAACTCTGCGTCGGCGTTCCAGGTTGGAACCGTAGCGCTGTTGGCGAGCTGCGTGCCAAAGCGGTAGACAATGTCAGCGAGCTGAGCTGCGCCGCGGAGATCCCAGTCAGCTTTATACTCGTCGGCTGGCTGGTGGTAGCGATCCTTCGTGTACAGTTCGTCCTGCTCTTTGCCCCAACCTTCAGGCTTGCCTTCAAACTTGCTGCCGGCGCCGATGGATGCGGCTGGAATGCCGACCTTGGCGAAGGAGAAGTGGTCAGAGCGGTAAAAATAGCCTTTCTCAGGGAACGCGTCTGGCGAGATGCTCATGCCGTCTGCCTTGATCATTTCGGCGAGGAGCGGGCCTAGTGAACTTTTGGTGTCCCCCAAGACAACGAGGTCCTGGACGCGACCGAGGACGTTTCCGCCGTCGACGTTAAGCGCGGCGACGATTTTGTTGGCTGGAACGGTTGGGTTCTGGCCATAATACGCGGAACCCAATAGGCCGGATTCTTCTGCGGTCACAAAGACAAAAACCTGGGAGCGCTTTGGCTTTTCAGGTGCGGCAGCCGCAACACGTGCGATTGCGAGCAGGTCCGAAATGCCGGAGGCGTTGTCTTCAGCGCCGTTGTAGATCGAATCGCCATTGACCGCTGGGCCAATGCCAAGGTGATCCCAGTGGCCGCTGTACAACACGTATTCGCTCTTGAGCGTCGAGTCGCTGCCAGGAATAACGCCAACGACGTTGTTGGATTCCATGCGCTTTACAGTGTTCGTAAGCGACATATTCATCATAATCCCGGTGCTAACAGGCTTGAATTCGCGAGTTTTGGCGAGATTACGCAGCGAATCGAAGTTCTGTCCGGCCTGTGCAAGCAGGTCGCGTGCGACGTCGTTCTGCATCCAGCCACGAACGGCGAGCGGAGCCGGAGCGTTTGGATCACGTGGAAGCAGGAGCTGGTCGCCCGTATTGGAGCTGCTGACCACATTCCAGCCGTAGCCCGCATCTTCCGTGTTATGAACGACGAACATGCCTACAGCACCACGTCGTTCGGCTTCTTCAAACTTGTAGGTCCAGCGGCCATAATACGTCATCGCCTTGCCGCCAAAGAGATTCGGCTCAGAATCAGAGGCTGGCGGGTCGTTTACGAGAACGAGGAGGACCTTTCCTTTAAGATCGACGCCTTTGAAGTCGTCCCAGTTGTATTCCGGGGCCGCGGCTCCATAGCCAACAAAGACCAATTCACCCTTGGCAACGCTGGTTGGGGTGGCCGCACCGGGCCAAATGACCACATCTCCAGGATATTTGAGTGTGGCGGTGGCCTTTCCGGTGGCGGTGATAGTGGCCGTTTTTGCGTCCGGCGTTACAACGTCAATCGGCACCGGCTGAAAGTAAGATCCATTCACGCCAGGTTCGACGCCATAGGATTTGAGCTGCGCGGCGATGTACTTTTCAGTAAGATCGCCACCACGGGTGGCCGGGGCGCGCCCTTCCATTGTGTCGTGGGATAGCGCCATGAGGTGCTGCTTAATCTCTTCCACAGTGATGCCAGATCCCGCCTGGTGCTCAGGCTTACACGCCTGGGCAGCCACGATGAGGGCACCGAAGAGCAGAGCTCTTTTCATGAATACTCCTAACAAGAAAACGGGGGTGAAAAGGAGGACATTGCGAATGACCCCTACGACGGGCTAAAAAACCGCGCCATAGTATTTAGATTTGGAATATGACACATCCCAACTCGTTCGGTAGCCACTCAACCCTCACCGTTGGCGGTCGCAAGTATACAATCTTCCGCCTAGACGCCCTGTCGGCCCTCTCCAATGGGAATTCCGACCGTCTCCCCGTTAGCCTCAAAATTCTCCTCGAGAATCTTTTGCGCAACGAAGATGGCGCGTTTGTCAAAGCCAGCGACGTCACCGCATTGGCCAACTGGCGAATGGGAGAAAGAGTGGAAAAAGAGATCGCGTTCCGCACCGCGCGCGTTCTCCTGCAAGATTTCACGGGCGTTCCCGCCGTGGTGGATCTGGCAGCCATGCGCGATGCGCTTGCTAAGCTTGGCGGCGATCCTAAGCGAATTAACCCGCTACAGCCCGTCGATCTCGTTATCGACCACTCGGTTCAGGTGGATGAATACGGATCGGAAGCCGCATTCCTGATAAACACCGATATTGAATTTACGCGCAACCATGAGCGTTACGCGTTCTTGCGCTGGGGCCAAACAGCCCTTGAGAACTTCCGCGTGGTTCCGCCTGGTACGGGGATCGTCCACCAGATTAACCTGGAATATCTCGCCCAGTGCGTGTTTACGGCGACAAAGGACGGCGAAACGGTTGCATACCCCGATTCACTCGTGGGCACCGATTCGCACACTACGATGGTAAACGGACTGGGCGTCATGGGTTGGGGCGTCGGGGGCATTGAAGCCGAAGCCGCGATGCTCGGCCAGCCTGTCTCGATGCTCATCCCTGAAGTGGTTGGATTCAAGTTTCATGGTAAGCTGCCGGCTGGCGCAACAGCCACGGATCTCGTGCTTACGGTTACCGAAATCCTTCGGAAGAAGAAAGTAGTTGGGAAGTTCGTTGAGTTCTACGGAAGCGGACTTTCGTCGCTGTCGCTGGCTGACCGCGCAACGATCGGGAATATGGCGCCAGAATACGGCGCAACCATGGGTTTCTTCCCGGTTGATGCTGAAACGCTGAACTATCTGCGTTTCACGGGACGTGATGAAGAGCAGGTTGCGTTGGTGGAAGCGTACTGTAAGGAACAGGGGATGTTCCGTACAGACGATACACCAGATCCGATCTTTAACGACACGCTCGAACTGGATCTCAGCACGATCGAGCCAAGCTTGGCGGGACCAAAACGTCCGCAGGATCGTGTGCCACTTCGTAGCGCGAAAGAGATGTTCCAGACGGCGCTCGAGACAGATCTTGAACGTTTTGGGAGCGCAGCATCTTCTGCCAGCACGTCGTCGTCGCAAGGCGCCGCTGCGGTTGCAGAGCAAGTACAAAACGTTGCGATACCAGTGCAGATGAATGGCGAGCAGTTCTCCGTTCGTCATGGATCGGTTGTTATCGCTGCAATTACGAGTTGCACAAACACGAGCAACCCGAGCGTGATGCTCGCGGCTGGATTGCTTGCAAAGAAGGCCGTTGAGAAAGGCTTAAGCACAAAGCCCTGGGTAAAGACAAGTCTCGCCCCAGGTTCAAAAGTTGTTACGGATTACTTCAATGCGGCTGGTGTTACAGATGCGTTGAACACACTTCGGTTTAACACAGTTGGATATGGCTGTACCACATGTATCGGAAACTCCGGTCCATTGCCACAGCCTGTTGCGGATGCAATCGAAGAGAACAAGCTTGTGGTTGCGTCGGTCCTTTCAGGAAACCGGAACTTTGAAGGGCGTATCAATCCGCTAACGCGCTTTAACTATCTCGCATCGCCACCACTCGTGGTTGCGTATGCACTCGCGGGCCGTATGGATATCGACTTCGATACGGAGCCAGTTGGTGTTGGTAACGACGGCCCAGTGTTCCTCCGCGACATCTGGCCATCATCGAAGGAAGTTGCAGACGAAATCTTGCGTAGCGTTCGTGCAGATATGTTCCGCACGCAATACGCAGACGTCTTCTCTGGCGACGAAAACTGGCAGCAGCTCGATACGCCGACCGGCGACCTGTACGCATGGGATAGCGCATCGACATATGTGAAAAACCCGCCATACTTCGAAGGAATGACGATGACACCGCCAGGGATCATGCAGATCCAGAATGCACGCGCGCTCGCGATGCTTGGCGATTCCATTACAACAGATCACATCTCACCAGCCGGTTCAATCCCAGCTGCAAGCCCAGCGGGCAAGTGGTTGATTGAGCAGGGGGTGAAGGCGGCAGACTTTAACTCGTACGGATCGCGCCGTGGTAACCATGAAGTGATGATGCGCGGAACGTTTGCAAACATCCGGTTGCGGAATGAGTTGGCACCGGGAACTGAAGGTGGTTGGACTGCAACGAAGCCGGGCGCTGAAGCCGAGACGATCTTTGATGCGTCGATGGAATATCAGAAGAATGGTGTTCAGTTGGTGATTGTTGCGGGTAAGGAGTATGGAACCGGTTCATCGCGTGACTGGGCTGCGAAGGGTACGTTACTGCTTGGTGTTCGTGCGGTAATCGCGGAATCGTTTGAGCGCATTCACCGTTCGAATCTTGTGGGAATGGGAGTTATTCCGCTCGAGTTTGTGAATGGTGAAAGCCGTCACTCGCTTGGTTTGACTGGGTTCGAGTCGTTCACGATTGAAGGGATGACGTCGGATATGAAACACCATGCGACGTTGACCGTGAAGGCGGTTGCGGCGGATGGTTCGGCGAAGAGCTTTAGCGTGCTATCGCGGATCGATACGCCGGAAGAGCTGCAGTATTACAAGCATGGCGGAATTCTGCCGTATGTGTTGAGGCAGTTGGTGCAGAAGTAGTAGAGATAGAACACAATAGTACATAACAAAACGGCGGTAGATATGATATCTATCGCCGTTTTGTTATGTACTGAATGCGCAGCGTATTCGTATTCGAAAATCTCTGAACAGAAATCAACATCTGTAACCATTTCCCGGGATGTCTAGTCTCTTATATAGACAGGAAAGATCAACTAACCCCTGACAGGCCCGAGATATGATGAATCGCATACGGCATATTGGCCCTTACATCACATGTGGGATTCTCGCGTCATCCCTCGTCGTTGGGCAGCTTTCGGCACAAGACTCATCGCTCACGATCAATGTAGTCGAAGCAGTTGCGCAGAACGAGCTAACATCTCCGGAAGTCCGACAACGCTGCGAAACGCTCACCGCGTTTCTTCGATCTGCACTGCCAGCCAAACCGACTCCCGGGAAAGCTATCGATATCCCACCAGATAGCATCCTCCCGCTCTCACGGTGCAACGTTTCAGCGGGTAAAGTGCTACCAACAATCTGGAGACATGCCGTTTCTGATAGTGCACTGTTAGCCAATCTCATGATTGCATCAGTCAGCATCAAGGATCGACGTATAGAAGACACCCTGATCGCGATACTTTTTGATCGAACAAGACCGGCTCGCGTCCGAATTGGTGCATTATATACACTACAAGGCTATGAGGAGAAAACGGTTGGGTACGTGTCCGTCGTTCCACCAAAGATGAAACGAAGTAGCGACGGCACAATCATCGTCGATACAACCGTACCGAAAAAATGGATTGTGCTTTCAACCAACATCAGCGCCTTCAACATTCAACAAATCGAAGGCGTCGAATCTCTTGGGCCAAAATATTTTACACGATATAAAGCAAATGTGTTGAAGCTTGTGAATACGCTGTATCCTGACGAAAAGGGACGGTTCAGAACAGATGGAGACGAGGATGTGTACTTCAGAGCGAAGTCGATATATGAAGAATATCTCCCGAGATCGAAGTTTTCGCTATAAGGATGGAATGAGCGTAAGAGCTTTGTGAAGCATAGAGCTGGAGCCGTCGAGTTCAGGTAAGTGAGGTGTTTGGTTGAAGGAACCCGTATACCCTCGATATGATGTGACGCCATCCCATATCGAGGGTTATATACATGAAGCAGCTGAGCGCGAGAAACATTTAAGCAATTAACTGTCGCTTGGATATCGCCTGGATTGTTTCGACTTTCTTCGACCATAACCCAGAACGACAGTTGTATGATTCAATCCATCACGGCTCGCGCCTCCACGGTGCCGTTGTACTTTGTTATGCTATGCGCCTCATTCGCATTTAGCGCTTGTCACGATTCAAGCCCAGTTGCGCCCCCAGCACCACCAGACCCTCCGTATGAACATGAGGAGCCACCCGTCCAGCCTCTCAACACCATCCAGGTACTGACGCTTGAAACATACGACGGTTCGGGACAGACAGTTCACCCAGACGTAACATCCACGCCCGACGGATGGGCTGCGCGACGTCGACATCTTGCCATCACACCCTATCCGAACGGCCAATCATCGGAAGAGAACCCGTCGATATTTATTGCGGACAATGGAGTAACGTGGCATCCACCCGCTACCGGAATAAATCCATTGGTTCGCCCGAAGGCGTATGGTTATCTGTCTGATCCAGATATTCTATACAACTCAATTACGGAAGAACTCTGGATGTACTACAGAGAAGTAATGTCGGAAAATGAGATTTATCTCATTCGATCAAAAGACGGCATTACCTGGAACAAGCCTGACCTGGTCATTCACGCGCCCAATCATCAAATTCTCTCGCCATCAGTTGTGCGTCGCGGAAATCGTGATTGGCTCATGTGGTCAGTAAATGCAGGGAGCGTTGGCTGCGGAAGCAATAGTACAACCGTCGAGCTACGACGTTCTCAAGACGGAATCGTGTGGTCTGCTCCTGAAGCCGTGTCGTTGGTTAACGCCTCGCTTTATGCGTGGCACATCGACGTATCCTGGATCCCATCGCGTAAAGAGTTTTGGGCCGTGTATAACGCAAAGACACCTGGTTCCTGTACGACAACTACGTTATTCTTTGCAACGAGTAAAGATGGATTGCATTGGACTGTATTTAAACAGCCGTTGCTGGAACACGGGGCGATTCCGGAATTCCAGGATGTCGTTTATCGATCGACGCTGGAATACAGTGAATCTCGCGATGAGATTACGTTTTGGTATTCTGGTGCGCGTTATGAGACGGGTCGATATAATTGGCAGAGCGCGGTTCAGCGGCGAACGAGAAATGATGTTTTTGCGCTTGCGGAGCCTGCACGTGGGTTGAGCAAACAGCGGTTGGCTGCACGGGGATCGAGGGTTGATTCAAAAACTACAGGAATACCAACGCTATCGAATGAGACGGCTCCGTAATTGGTGTAAAGTCAGTGGTAGTAGAGAGAGCCAACGATTCTCTTAACGAGAGCTTAATCTCTCAACAACAACTCTCGAATCCGGCAATAGCAGTCGATCGTCTCTAGAACTCAGGAATGCATTACATGCAGTTAGTTGAGCAAGAGTCCTCGGCAACGATCTAAAGTCGATCAATGAGGTAAAACGTTGTGCAAAATCGAGAGTTTCAACAATAGTTACCGCATACATTTCTCGCGACAAATTCCTTAACGCTTGAATATATGAATCTCGATACACAGTGGGGATAATTATCCTTGTTTCTTTTCCCGCTGCCAGTTCAGCGTTCATCATCACCCGTGCAACACGTCCATTTCCATCGCTAAACGGATGAACTTCTGCTACGAGAAACATCATAAACACGGCTCTATCAAATGCAGTTTCCAATGCATGAAAATACGCGAAGCCTTTTTCGAGCGTTCCAAGGACTAATTCTGGAACGACAAACGACGTTCCTCCGGCGCGATTAGCTTCTGTCTTGAACTCGCCTGGATGTATATCTGGTCGCGCCTCCATAATTAGAGAGTGACGCCGTTTCAGTAACGCAATAAAATCATCGAAGCTTCCTTGGTGTTCTGAAGCGCTGTGGGTCATCTCCGCTTCGTTCACAAGAAGCCGATACGTGCCTAACACATCGTGCGCATCCTGGGGTCTTTGCTGTGGAATTTTACTCTCGAATACAATTTCGATGGCTTCTTCAATTTCGAATTCTGTGCCTTCTATATAGTTAGAGAAATACGCATCCACGAACGCAATGTTTTGTTTTCCAGTTTCATCCAACAACGGTTCCGGTAGAGCATTTCGATCCGTTTGCCTAAGCTCTGCGATTAGCGCATCAAATAGTGGAAGTCGATCTGCATCGTACGGCCTTCCAGCTATTCGTGCAATTGCCGTTGGCGACGTGACAGTGGTTGAGCGCGTCCCAATCAACGTTCCAATAATATCGTCGAGAACGGCAAACTCGTGTTCTGCGTCAAGATTTATGGCAAGCATTCTGGCTGCGTCACGAATCGTGTTTAGCTCACTTGGCCCCGATATCGACATTGTTCGCTCAAGCAACCGTTCGATTTCTGTTCGAGAGATAGCTCGCGCCACCCCACTACGATTTCGCGTCGGGCGAAGATTCTCCAATAATGCCCTTGGCTTTGAGGCAATCCAGAGATCTTGAATAAAAGGTGAATCACCAAGTTGAGGACCGGGCCCTTCAATAAGACGTATTGTATGCCCGGGGAGATGTATTGTCCTCGCGTATGGAGCGCTTAAGAAGACCGTCCCATCCGTTGTTGGCTTTATTTCTAAAGCGGTGCGATGGGCAATTACGGAGTGCGGAAACAATAATCCGATTACAACCCACAAGTTTCTTTTGATTACGTCGCTTGGCGATGATTCGGCATCAGTGGTATATAGCCGCGGACCTATTTTTTGGATTTCGCCATTTTTGAGCGCTTGGGCAATTTTACTGGAGATATCCCGATTGCTGAGGAATACCTGGGGCATGTTTCCCAAAATTTTTTCTTTACTGCCGTCTTTCGACAATCTTCTGGCCATAAAATTTTTATAAATGGCGTGTTATTATGATATAATACATTTAATATAGCTGTTTGCATGCATAATATATATTTAGTGATGATAATTTATATTTAACGACCCTACGAACGCCAATACAGGGGAAATTGCAGCTCGTACCCAAGACTTGCCAGCAAGCATCCATGGCCATATACTTACAGCCATAGACGTACTTGTGCATCCAGATTACATCTTTAGTATGGCAATAAAAAAAGCAACTCAAGTCTCTCCTACGCCGTCGAGTGGCCTTTCAGCACCAGACATACTAGAAGTTAAAGCCGGGGTATTCAAAAACACCTGTCTCGAGTTAATGGACGATGTTCACAATCGCGACGTGCAAGTCATTATTACAAAGCATGGAAAGATTGTAGCAAAATTGGTATCAGCCGGAAATGAGAATCCGAGTGCCTTCGGATTTTTACGAGGGACTTTGTTAGCTCAAGACGATATCGTTTCGCCCGATTTCTCTGAGTGGGGTGATTGAGGGTGACCAAGCAATCATCTTTGGCTGGAACCGTATGGCTACCCAGTGCCTTACGCACATATGAAGGGCCGCTCTTACTCGATACGCATATATGGGTTTGGTATCTAGAGGGCGACCACACCAATTTGTCTGTAGAGCTCGTTGCCCTTCTCGATAGAAGCGCGAGCACCAACAATTTGTATGTGTCAGACATTTCCTATTGGGAAGTTGCCGTTAAAGCGTCCAAAGGAAAGCTTATGTTTTCTTTAGATGTGACAGTGTGGCTTCGGCGAGCCGAGAAGGCTCCGGGGATCAGATTTCTGCCACTTGATCGAGATATTCTACTACTCAGTACACGATTGCCAGGTACGGTCCATAATGATTCGGCAGATCGGATGTTGATTGCGGTTGCACAACTTCATAATCTGCCCATCGTTACAGCGGATCGTTTAATTGTTGATTATGCGATGACACATCCTGGAACGCCTGTAGTAAATACGCGAGGATAGAAGTGGGATGATGTTGAAAAGACAGTATCCCGTCAGGCTAGAGAAATTTTGCAAGAAACACTAAAGTCTATGATCATCGATGTACGCAGGCACCACAGTATGCAACCGTCGCACTAACGCTTCTTCCATAAAGTCGTAGTCATCCGGAATGTGAAGACACACTATGCGCTTCCTGGAAACTTCATCGCGAAATTTTTTCTGGATCCTACTCCGATGGCGTTTCTCCATCACAAAGATAAGATCGGCCCATCCTAGTATCCCTTCGGTGACCCGAATACGCGCGCCCGCCTCCGTGCCAGCAGACCGAACAACGTGCCCATCAACCCCATCGAATAGTTTCTCTGCGGTGAGGCTCCTAAGACGGTTTTGACTACAGAGAAAGAGGATTTTCATCGGAAGGTTGGAGGCGCGCCAATATAATGCCTACCGATTAAATATATGAGAGCGAACTCCTCAAGCGTTCGTGGGCCGCGAAATCCGCTCCACGGTCTCCCCTGCCACTTCCGCATCTTTCCCACGCCGCGCAATGTCAGCCTGGGCAATGACGCCAAGCAGCGAAGATCGCTCGTCAACAATAGGAATGCGACGAAGTTGCTCCTTTCCCATAGTTTGCATCACATCTTTCACATCGCTGTCTGCACGGCAGGTGGTGACATGGTCCGTCATGGCTTCGCTCACTTGGCACGGTCCTTTGTGCCCTTCGGCGACGTGACGTAACGTGATATCACGATCGGTAACAACACCAACCAATTTGTTCGACCCATCTTCGGCCACGACCGGAAGCATGCCAACGTCTTGTTCTCTCATCAGTTGCGCAGCTTTGTCGAGGGGCGTGGTTGGAGTTACCGTGCGGGGATTCGTAGTCATCAAGTCTCTGGCAAGCATCGTTGGATCTCCTTGAGGGTGAAAAGCCGGAAGACCCGGCGAGTTGAACTCGGGCAAGGAATACGCCGATGAGGCGGAGTGATAACGATTTATAGATCGCCGAAGTGATGGGACGTCTGTTCGCCAAGTGAGAGGCAACCACCTACACGCCCAAATCTATCTATACCCGCGCCCCAGGCTGCTGCTGCGTCAAACAATGCAACGTCCCCAACCCCCACACCAAATCCACCGAATGTACTCCAACCACCGTCCGGTCCGGAAACAACGACGCTAAAATATTCAACGCCACTCGATCATACCTATCATTAAACGTGGGAACCAACACCACCCCATTCCCCACATAAAAATTCGCATAACTCGCCGGCAACCTCTGCCCATCCATTATGACCGGCCGAGGATATGGCAACTTGATAATCCGCAACGGCTGCCGCTTCGACGCCGCCTCTAATCGCGCAAGGTTATCAATCGACGAAGCATGATTCGCATCCGACGGATTTGCCTCATACGCTAACACTACCGTATTCGCATCCGTAAACCGCGCAATATCATCAATATGCCCATGCGTATCATCGCCAGCACACCCATTCCCCAACCAAATCGTATCCGTACACCCCAGATACTCCGCAAAAATCCGCTCGTAGTCTTCACGACCAAGCCCCGGATTCCGCACCTGCACATCGCTCAGCAACCACTCCTCGGTCACCATCACTCGACCCGCACCGTTCACTTCAATTCCGCCACCTTCCAGCACCACCCGCTCACCTGGCCGATCGTGCCGCATCGGGCTCCGCAACGGTAAACCAGTAATCTGCTGAATCCGCGCGGGAATCTGCTGATCGTCTGCGTAGTTATCATACTTCGCCCACGCATTAAAATCCCACCCCATCAGCTCCACGCCACCCTCGGCGTTCCACACAAAACTCGGCCCGGAATCCCGTAGCCACACGCGATCGGCAGGAATCACATGCAAACGCACGCGATCCATCCGAACTGCATGCGCTTCCAGGCAATACTTTGCATCATCACGCACGGCTTCATCATGACAGACAATCTCCACCTGCTCATGATCCGCCAACACCCGCGCAATCTCGGCGTACACCCACTTCACCGCATCGAGCTTTCCCGGCCAATCCGGCTCATGGTGTGGCCACGCTATCCACGTCGCGTCATGCCGCTCCCACTCTGCCGGCATACGCCACACACCAGCTTTCAAAGCCGACGAACCCACAGTCGTTGAATTCACAACACTCATCGCGAACCAATAAAACGATTCAAGATCGGACCATATGCATCAATCCGACGGTCACGCAAGAACGGCCAATTACGTCGAGTCTCTTCAATTAACGCAGGATCACACTTGGCGATGAGAATTTCCGGCTCAGTCCCCGCTTCCGTGAGGATACGCCCAAACGGATCGGAAATAAACGAATGCCCAAAAAACTCGATACCATCCGTACCAGGCTCCGTCTCAAATCCAACCCGATTCGGCGACGCTACAAACACACCGTTCGCAATCGCGTGCGCACGTTGCGCGGTGCGCCACGCATCCGCCTGTGCTTCGCCAAACTCCGCCTTTTCCGCCGGATGCCAACCAATTGCTGTAGGATAAAAAATGATATCAGCGCCCAACAACGCAGTAATCCGCGCAGCCTCTGGATACCACTGATCCCAACAGATCAACACGCCAACATCCGCATACCGCGTCTTCCACACACGGAACCCGCTCGCGCTCGGGTGCTCATCGTTCGCAACCGGCGTCGTATCGCCAGGCGTGAAGTAATACTTCTCGAAGTAAAGCGGGTCGTCCGGGATATGCATCTTCCGATACGATCCAAGCAACGCCCCATCCGCGTCGATCACAGCCGCCGAATTCCGGTACACACCAGCCGCCTCGCGCTCGAAGATCGGCACGATAATCACAACCGCCAGCTCTTTCGCCAACGCCTGCATCCGGTCCGTAATCGGCCCAGGAATTGGCTCCGCGATGTCAAAGCGCTCGGATGTCTGCTTTTTACAGAAATACTCTGAGTTGAACATCTCCTGCAAGCAGATGATCTGTGCGCCTCGACCTGCGGCCTCGCGAATTTTGGCGATGGCGCGGTCGACTGTTTCCGATGCGGTCGGCGCGACGGCATCCTGAATAATTCCGACGGTAAACGGCTGCTTCTTCATAGTCCCGAAAGTTAATGGATTTATCAGCCGGAACGTGACGTGCCGAGCTTGCACTTCGTCCTATATCTGACCCTTCTGGCTGCGGTTTTGGCAGCTCTCCATAGCACTCTGTAATGACTTCTCCAATTCCTGTTCGAACTGGGATGCGTATCTCCAGTATCCGCGATACGCTGTTCATTGGCTTCGGCGCATTGATCTTTTGCCTCGCTATCACCGGCTGTATCGCCTGGGTGGCGGTCGCGATGGGCGCGCATGATCTGTCCAACCAGCTCATGGCTGCGCTGCAGACTGCGCAACAAACGTCCGACTTTTCACCGGTCACGCTGATCCTCGACGAACTGCGCGTACAGACGAGTTGGCGAGCGACGGGAATTCTGGGTGCGGTGGCGGTCGCGATTCTCATTGCGCTCGGTATCGCCATGAAAACTATCGGTGCTATTGATAGTCCACTGAAATTGCTCACTCACCACGCCGCCCATTTCAGTAAGGGCGACTTACGGATCCGGACGCCCAAGGGGCTCCCAGGCGAGTTTGAGATGCTTGCGATGGCGATGAACCACGCGGGCGATTCGCTGTCGAAAATGGTGAACGTGACGCTAAAGACCGCTAATGATGTCACGATATCGGCGGGTGAACTAAACACCGCATCTCGGCAAATCACTGATGCGGCGACACAAGTTTCCGATGCGGTCACACAGATTTCGGTTGATGCCGATATGCAGGTCTATCAGCTCAAGCAGGTAAATGACGCGCTCACGGCCATTCTCAGTAACGCTGATGGGGTAGCGGCCGGAGCTGAAGAGGTGCAGATGCTGGCGGGATCTATTGAGGCGCAAGCAAGTGAGAAACGGGCGGAACTCGAACGAACGATCGGGATATTATACGATGTCCGTTCGATCGTTCGAGCGGCGGCCGAAGAGGTCCGGGCGCTGAATACCACCGTAACCGACATTCAAAAGTTTGTGGTCACAGTCGGACGGATCGCCGACCAGACGAATCTGCTGTCACTCAATGCAGCCATCGAAGCAGCACGCGCCGGCGATGCGGGGCGTGGATTCGGAGTGGTCGCCGACGAAATCAGAAAACTCGCCGACCAGACTCGTAGCGCCGCCGACGATGTGGTCTCACTGACGGATTCGGTAACTGCACGGGTGAGCTCGACGTCGATCACGATGGAACGCGGGGTCACCCAGGTGGACGAAATCGAGAGTATCTCGCACAAAATCGACGAGACGCTCGCCTCGATCCTCAAAGCCGCCGAACGGACCAAGATCGCCGCGGACGACGTTGCACAAACCGCAGAAGAAAACGCCCGAGCGGTTCAGGATGCCACCGAAAGCCTATCCACCGTCGCGCAAACCGCCGTGAACCACGCCGCAACGGCAATGGAGGTCTCCGCTTCAAGCGAGGAACAAAGCGCGGCCTGCGAGCAAATGGTCGAAGCGTCCGTTCATCTCCTCAATGGCAGTACTCGGCTTCGCGAATTGGTCAGTGAGCTCAAGGTCGAATAAAGCGGCCGACTGAACAGCGTACAGGGGGACTTCGACGCCAGCACAGGCCTCTCTCCCCACCGAGCCTCAACCGGCAGCTGGCCAATCGACCAAACCAATATCCAAAACCAGCATTATAGTAGGAGCGCAGCGCGAATCCAGCTCTACCTCGCGCCGCGCTCCTACTATTTTACATGGATATGTCGCACAAGAATGCCGTCCTTCTCCTCAGCGGCGGCCTAGACTCCACTACCCTACTCGCGCTCGCTACCAGCGAACGCTACCGAGTACACGCGCTTTCCTTTCAATACGGACAGCGCCACCATCAAGAGATCGAGGTCGCCCAAACAATCGCTCGACGATACAATGTTGCCCGCCACGAAGTGGTCAACATCGATCTTCGCGTATTCGGCGGCTCCGCGCTAACATCCGACATCGCTGTTCCCAAAGACCGCGCGATTAACGGAGCAGACAATGCGTCCGGAACGTCCGAAATCCCGGTTACATACGTCCCCGCCCGCAACACGATCTTTCTCTCCTACGCACTCGCCTTCGCCGAAGTCACCAACTCCACAGACATCTTTATCGGCGTAAACAGCCTGGACTACAGCGGATACCCCGACTGCCGCCCAGACTACATCGCGGCGTTCGAAAAGATGGCGAACCTCGCCACACGAGCCGGTGTAGAAGACACTGGTCGAGTACATATCCGCGCCCCATTCCTCAATCTCACGAAACAGGGCATTATCGAACTCGGCCTTTCCCTTGGCGTCGATTATAGCCAAACCGTGAGCTGCTACGATCCAGATGAAGCCGGCGCCGCATGCGGACACTGCGACGCATGCCAACTTCGGCTGAAAGGCTTTTCCGATGCCGGATACGCCGACCCTACACGTTACGCCAAGTCGTAGCCTTGCTCCAACACACGATTCCAACACGCCTGCGATGACGTACACAGTTAAAGAGATCTTCTACACGCTTCAGGGCGAAGGCGCAAACGCTGGGCGAGCTGCGGTATTTTGCCGATTCTCAGGCTGCAATTTATGGACGGGACGAGAGGCAGATCGCGCGCAGTCTATCTGCACCTTTTGCGACACTGACTTCGTTGGAGTTGGACCAGATGGCGGGAAGTTCAAAACAGCCGAACTCCTCGCAGAAGCAGTCGACGCGGCTTGGCCAAACGGGGCAATCGGGAACAAGATGGTCGTCTGCACCGGCGGTGAACCGCTCTTGCAGCTCGACTCACCCGCCGTTAAGGCCTTGCAGGCACGTGGCTTTACCGTCGCCGTTGAAACAAACGGAACCCAACCTGCCGTACCTGGACTCGACTGGATCTGCGTAAGCCCAAAATCCACTGCGCCATTGGTGCTCACCAAAGGAGACGAGCTTAAGCTCGTCTATCCGCAACAAGACGCGCTCCCGGAGAAGTTCGCCAATTTAGAATTTACGAACTTTTATCTCCAGCCAATGGATGGGCCAGACGCAGAAGAGAACACTCGACTAACGCTCGAGTATTGCCTCGCACACCCACAATGGCGCATTTCGGTCCAGATGCACAAGGTGATTGGGATCAGGTGAGCCCTCAAATCCTCAACTATCTTTTGAGTTCGCTTTTCATTTGACATTCATGACGATCCACTTTGAGAATGGGATTAAGCTGATCATGGCGCTCCTTGGGCCAGTGGTCGCCGTTCTCTTTTTTCACCATTGGACCAAGCTTCGACATTCCCGCAAGATGCGATCTGCTCAACGCGCAGTGATCTCGAAGTCTTTATCCACCGACTCTCGATAACGTGTACGCCGGTCATCTAGGATTTGCGCTCGGCGCCTACTCGTTCCGCCGCACGATTCCGCTGTGGCTGCTGTTAATCGCCGCTCAACTACCAGACTGGCTGGATGCCGGGATGTGTATCGCCAGCTTGAACAGAGGGCCATCCGGGCTGTTCACGCATGGGTTGTACATACTGTCGCTGTCTGCGGTTGGGCTCGCGGTGGCGTATGCGGTGTTCGCGCGGGACGTTGTTGGCGGATTGATTATCGCGCTCACCGTATATTCGCATTACGCGCTAGATTTCCTGACGGGCCAAAAGCCAACGTGGGCTGGTGGTCCAGTCATTGGGCTGTCGTTATATAGTAGACCGGCGATTGACTTATTGATCGAGTCGGTCACAATTTTAATAGGCTGGACATTATATCGTCGCACAGTTCCGCAGGAAGGGCGGAAGGACTTTACGGTGTTCGCCATATTGATCGCGCTTTTGGGATTTCAGGTTCTCGCTGGAATCGCATTTTACTTTGATGTTGGAGGGACGATGAAATGCTAATCATGTCAATTCCTGGGATCTCGCCGATCGAGCTACATATGGCGTCGCCTGGCGCAAAGCTGCTCCCAGCTCCGAACGACGCTGCCGAAGGTCAGGTGAGCGAAACGATGGACGCAGCGCCAGAAGATCCAGATTATAAGGTCGAAGAGGTCGATGTACCACCGCCACCGCTGTTTATTGCCTCACCAGCGCTGATGGCAATTAACGAGATCGAGCAGGCGCTCGAGGTCAATGCACACCACGACTTTGGATGGTGGCGCACTCGGATTAATACGGTACGAGATGGCTTAAAGCCGCAACGTCCAATGGATGTGTCGCCGTAGGTTTTGACCGGCTGAAAAATATAAAAGCTACACGACAGATCACACTTGTCGTATAGCTTTTTATAGACAAAAGAAGAATGGGGCACGCTGCTTTGAATTAGCAGCGTGCCCCATTCTTCTTTTTGCTGTACGACGTCTATACGATTTGGTTATTTCGCAGGAGCGTTCCAGGTATTGTTTGCTCTGTTCTTATCAACGAGCCGACTATCTGGATCGAGCTGAACTCGCGTAACCGTTTTATTCTGGAACGCGTACGACCGCGCATATTGCGATGTGTTTACGCTCCAGACTTCGCCCGGATAGTTATAATCTTGCGTTGTGCCATCGCTAAAGGTAAAGCGAGCCAGGATTGGCAACACACCGCGGCCTTTATTGCCGTACCACACTCCAACGTACGTAACACCATCGCTATTCGTCGCAGACTTCACCGAATCTACAGTCTGATCGAACGATGGATTTTCAATAAACCAACCACGCCAGAACCAATCCAACCGTCGGCCGGCCGCATTTTCCATCGTACGATAGAAGTCAGCAGGAGCCGGATGCTTGTACGCCCAGCGATTGATATACGTCTTGAACGCATCATCAAAGACATCTGGCCCTAAAATTTCATCTCGCAAAATTTGCAATCCAGCTGCCGGCTTATAATATCCTGCAACCGCTAATCTCTTTGGATCGATACGGTCTGGCGGAATATCGATTGGAGAATCAAAGTTCTTTTGCTGATACTGTTCAATAATACTACGCTGCTTTAATGCACGTTGCGCGAACGTTCCCTTTTCAGGATAACGCTGCGATTCTGCAAACATATTAATGAAGGTGTTAAACCCTTCGTCCATCCATGCATACAACCGTTCGTTGGATCCTACAACCATTGGGAACCAGTTGTGACCAACTTCGTGCGTTAGAACATCGTACAACTCGTACTTATCTTTCCCGCCAACTTGCATGGCGAGCATGGGATATTCCATTCCATACACCGGGCCTTCAACTGAGGTGACCTGTGGATACGGGTATCTGAACCAACGGTCGGAATATTCTGAGATTGACGCGCGATTTTGATCTGCTGCGTCGTTCCACACATTCGCGGACTCAGGACGATAGAACGCTTGCGCTAATACACCACGCCATCCGCATCCGTCCCACTGATAGTTAGGTGACGCTGCCCATGCGACGTCGCGAACATTGTAGGCGACGAACTTCCATGTCAGCGTACCAGTTTGCTTCGGTCGAGCTGAACCATTTGCGAGTTCTGCCGCTGTAACGATTCGAATAACGCTATCCGACTTGATCGCCTGTGCGAGACGACGTTGTTGTTCACGCGGAAGCACTTCTTTCGCATTCGTCAACATCCCTGTTGCCGCAACAATGTATCCAGCAGGAACAGTCACTTCGAGACTATAATCTCCGTAGTCGAGATAAAACTCGGCTTGCCCAAGATACGGATCGACGTTCCAGCCGCGAATGTCGTCGTAGACAACGACTTTCGGGAACCACTGTGCAATCTCATAGAGCGCACCGTCGCGTCCCATACGGTCTGCGCCATGCTCTGGAATTAAAAAAGACCATGCAGCATCAATCGTTACTGTCTGGCCGGGAGCGAGTGGTTTTGCCAAATCGATGCGAGCCAACGTTCCGTTGTTGTGCATCTTGAGCGGAACGCGCTTGCCACCTAAAACCTGGTTCATCCGCTCGATGTTGTCGCCGCCGTCAAAATCACGAGCACCAAAACGACTTGCTGATGGAAATACATACGAGTTCAACGAGTTTGGCTTAAACGCGTTTTGCTCCATGTGCAGCCAGATAAAATGCAGCGTATCTGGAGAGTTATTCGTGTACTTCATGAGCATTGCGCCCCGAAGTGTCTTGGCTGCGGTGTCGAGCGATGCACTCAGGCTGTAGCTCGCGCGATTCTGCCAGTATTTGGGCCCCGGTGTTCCACTGGAGCTGCGAAACTCATTTGGAGTAGGAAGCACAAGCGGTGCAAAAATCGACGTGTCACCAACGCCGCTTGAAGTTGCCTGTTGCGCAGCCAGTGAATCCGGCGGTTGCATCAGACCTGCAATGCCTGCGCACGCGAGTAGCGCGAACTTGGTTATACCCATGAAAGCTCTCTAAAAGTTTTGAAGTCCTACCAGAACATACGCTCAAATACCGAGCAGCGTTGCATATGGTATGGTACTGCCCTATCACATTAGCACCGCTCGCCAGTGTTCGCAAATCAGAGACCGGCTGCGCTTGTAACATACAGTAATAGAAAAAGGAGGGCAAAATGCCCTCCTTTTTCTATTCTCGGTTGAATTAACTCGAACTCTTTCTAGGGCAGTGCTGCTGAAAGCTGCATCCCGGGTCGAGCATGGACCTGCTCCCGAACCCAACTGACGAGTCGACCACCAAGCTGCGAATGTATCTCTCCAATCCCTTCGAGCTGCTCCCGAGGAACCGGCCACACCGTAACGTTCGGCGCAACTTGCTGCTGCAGGATCTTCGCTGCTTCGGCCTTGGGCAAATTTTTGACCTTCAGCACTGGCGGCGCAACAAAGATCGGCTGAAAAATTACCCCTGGCGTCACCGAGCCCAACAGCGGAATACCGCCGTAATCGAGGTTTTCGATGCCCTGCACGAGGAGCGTTGCCGCCCGCGCACGCGCATATCGGCTCGCAAGGTCCCGTACCGACTCTTTGGACGTCGCGGCGATCGCAAAGTTGAGCGTCGTGTCACGAACAAGATCGGGGACAACGATCGTTGCATCATCAAATGCGATAACCCCAACTTCCTCGGGCCGCACGTCTCCACGTCGGCGCATGGAGTCCACAGCTGATTTGGCGTCGAACACATGGAGGCGCTGCGTTGCGTATTCCTCCTGTGTGTACATAATGACCGTCACACCAATTTCAGACATACGACCGCCCAACAAGAAGGCACGGTCTCGCGTTTTTTCAGTCGCAATGATAACCGCGCCAGGATACCGAGCGTCACCAAACAATTCCGGATTCGGCGAAATTATTTCTGCGGTGAACGTTCTGCCGCCTTTAATGGTGATGGTGGACCGGACTGTGAGCGGTCGATACGGTGCAGGTTTCTCAACTGCACCGGTCGAAGCAACTGCTCCAGCTGGGAGTAACGAGTACAACGCAAACAACGTCTGGAGTACCATACGACAAAATCTCCAGTGACTGGCCTAGTGCGCCTACTCCCCGCCCGTCAAACGGCGGCGCGGTGAGACACACTACAAATCGGCGAAATCGGTCGTGACGAAGACGCCGTGAAACAACTTGCCACACCTTACGTTCAAACCGGGACCACACTACGTCAAGTCTTTTTTTGTAAAGTCATCAAATAAACGAATGACTCGACAACGGTTAGAACGTTCATGTATTTAAAACGGTCGTTCGACCGTATTAACCAGGGTCACTGGGTGCAGTCGAGAACTCACGACCGCGTTTTATAGCTTAACTCCGATAAAAGCTAAATCGTCATTAAACCAATGTTACTTGCGAAGCTGATAAGTATATCAGTTCGCTTGCGCCTTTTCCAGGAAAGCCAAAAATTCTTCTGGCTTTCTCGTCATTCCTGGGAAGGTTGCGATGGTCTTTCCATCGCCGTCAAGCACGACGTACAGAGGTAGAGCAACTGTTCCATACAACTCTTGTTGCTGCGCCTGTTGTTGTTCGTAGGGTTCACCTTCGCCATCTGTATAAAGCTTTGCCAGGGCGAACTTATTCAATACCGATTTAATTTCCGGTCGCGTGAACATATTGGCTTCCATCCACCGACAGTTGGTGCATGTGTAACCAGTATAATCGATAAATACACGTTTGTTTTCGTTCTTGGCGAGAGCAACTACAGCAGGAAGATCATTTGTCGTCCATGCGAGCTTAACGTCACCTGGATTCTTTGCGCCAACAACCGATGCATTTGCATCTGGAGGTGGCAAGAACGACTGGAGCGTGCCGAGCGACTTACCGAGGAGTCCTGTTCCCAGCCAGAGAGCGAGGCCGAGGAATGCGGTTGCGCTTACAACGCGCCCTGCGCCAAGTGGAGCACCAGGGACGATTGGTGAATCGTGCGACAGCGTGAACTTGCCAAGCAGATAGATCGCAATAACGAGTGCGACAGCAACCCATGTTGCGAGAACCACGTCGTGCGTAAAGATGTTCCAGCCCCACACCAGGTCGGCGTTGGACAAGAACTTCATGGCCGCTGCAATTTCCAGGAAGCCCATCACAACTTTAATGCTGTTAAGCCAACCGCCACTTTTGGGCAGTCGAGCCATGAGCTGTGGAACAACGGCGAGAACAAAAAACGGAAGTGCGAACACGGTGGAATAGGCCAACATCCCTACAACGGGGCGCTGCCATTCACCTTGCGAAGCGGTCACGAGAATCGTACCAACAAACGGTGCGGTACAAGTGAAGCTCGTGAGTGTAAACATCAACCCCATCAACAGCGCGCCAACGGTTCCCGACGATGCGCCGTTTCGGGTTGCGGAGTCGAGTTTGTTAAGAAGGCCGGTTGGAACCTGAATTTCGTACGCGCCCAGCAAGTTGAAGGCGAATCCGAGGAAGACCGCGGTAATAAAGAGATTTACCCACGGATTCGCAGCAAACTGGTTAATACCAGTGGCGCCAACGAGTATAGCCAGCGCCAAACCGAGCGCTGTAAAGGTTGCGACAATGCCCAATCCAAAGATGAGCGCGTTTCGTAGCGAATGCGTTCGGCTCGTTCCAGCGTGCTGCGTAAAATACGATACCGTAATCGGTACCATAGGAAAGACGCATGGCGTAAGCAGCGAAATTGCACCTGCTGTAGCTGCGAGCCAAATAAACGACGCTGAAATTCCAGTTGCGACCAGTGGATCAGCTGCCGCGGTCGATGCCTGCGCAATTTGTGCGGCGGCTTCGACCTGAGCGAGCATCATCGACAAACCCATGCAGTTACTTCCCGCCTTTGCTTACAACGTTGAGTGCGACTTCAAGCTTTTCAGTTTTTGGTGGCAAGCACATGCTGGCGTTGCACGCTTGATATCGAACTGCAACAACGCTCTTGGCGGCGCCTTTTTTGGCCTTGGCTGCGACTTTTAATGGCACCGTCAGATCAACCGTCTTTTCGTAGGTTTCGACTTCGATACCAAAGTTTTCGTCAAACTTGGTTGCAGGCGGCACAGATGATTTGGCCTTACCGGCGATGAAGAACACGGAGCTATCTGGTGTCGTCACACGGGTGGCAAACGGTCCGCCTGGTCCTTGAGTGATGGAGTAGATGTGCCAACCTTCATCGAGCTTCGCAGAGAGCTTTACGGAAACATCAGCGCCAGCGGCAGCCGTCTTTTTGGCAACCGTAGCGGTCCACTGCACAGGATTTTGTGCGGCGAGCGGCGAAACGGCCGCCAGGGTAACCGCTGCGACAGCGGCGAAAGCAAGTTTTGCATGCGAAAACATCGATATTCTCCTTACGAGAGGCCGTTACGACCCCCAACGTTTATTTAGACAGGCTTCAGGTGCAATTGGTGACGTTTTTACTCTATGAATGGTACCCAATTCGACCCCAAATGAGCCACCCCTCAGCACACTAATTAGTCACTCTTTCTGAGGAAAACGTTCCACTCAGCTCAGATATTGATATCTGAGCTGAGTGGAACGAGGCCAATTATCGGGAATTAAGTCGGGAATCACGCCGGAATCGTGCGAAAATCACGACTTTTTGGCGGCTATTTACAGCTTTTAGGTTACTTGGACTGCTCGCCAACGGCGATCGGGGCGCGAACCGCGTTCCCCCACTCCGTCCACGAACCGTCGTAATTTCTAACTTTTTCGTAGCCAAGCAGGTATTTTAGCACAAACCAGGTGTGGGACGATCGTTCACCAATCCGGCAGTAGGTAATTACGTCGTCGTTTGGCTTGAGCCCCTGCTCGCCTTCGTAGATCGCGCGCAGTTCATCGGCAGTCTTGAACGAGCCGTCAGCGTTTGCCGCGCGCGCCCAAGGTACAGATTTAGCGCCTGGGATGTGACCGCCACGCAACGTCCCTTCTTGTGGGTAATCTGGCATATGCGTGCGTTCACCCGTAAACTCCTGCGGACTCCGAACGTCTACGAGAGGAAGCTTCGCACCTGCATGATCATGGACTTCGGCAAAGAATGCGCGGATTGGCCCATCGGTACGTTGCCTGGCTACATACTGCGATTCGGCAAATGCTGGAACAACGTCTGTAAGTTCACGTTGTTCGGTTTCCCATTTTGTACGTCCGCCATCGAGCAACTTTACGTTGGTAAAGCCAAAGAGTTCGAACACCCATAACGCGTACGAGGCCCACCAGTTGCTTTTATCGCCGTAAAACACAACTGTCGTGGAATCGTCGATTCCCTTGGAACGCAGTAACCGCTGAAAAGCAGCCTGGTCGATGTAGTCGCGCTGAACGCGATCGTTGAGATCGCTGTGCCAATCGATCTTTTGCGCACCTGGAATGTGACCGGTGTCGTACAACAACACATCTTCGTCGCTTTCCAGGATTCGAATGTGCCGATCGTGCAGATGTTCGGCGAGCCACTCGGTGCTGACAAGAAGCTCAGGACGCGCATAACCTTTCGCAAGAATGTTTGCGTCGGTTGTATCTGGTGGTGTATGTGGTGTGCTCAAGAGAATCCCAGTCATGGAAGTTTTCCTAATTTAAAGAAATTTATGTCGAAGTTCGGCAAAAATGGCCGAACGGCTCGAAAGTATGTGTGTTAGCGAGATCGCTCGTCTGGTATATGGATACCGACGAGTTCCTGGTCTAGATCATTCTGGCTGGAAGCGAGCTCCAGGCCGGAGCTACGCCAACTGCGCTGCTCGATCCAACGAGAAGGCGGCGCCGGAGACCGGGTGTTGCGACGAAACGAATGTTTCGCATTCAACTCCCAAGGCGGTCCAGGCCGCCTTCATACACGCGCAGACCTCCTCAGCGTCGCCTTGATGCGAGATCGCCAGGAGGGTGGATCCAGAACCACTGAGCGTGGCGCCATATGCGCCGGCTTCACAGGCAGCGCCGGTCACATCATCGTATCCGTTGATGAGCGCGCGACGATATGGAACGTGCAACACATCGTCCAAGGCGACGCTGAGGAGATCTACGTCACCAGTCGAAAGCCCTTGAACCAGCGATGCGGCGCGAGATGCAGCGAGCACAGCCCGAGAGTACGGAATCACCGGTGGCAATACGCTGCGCGCACGTTTCGTTTCGTTCGCAAACGTTGGAATTGCAAAGCAGAACGCCAGCGACGGATGAACGGCAAGCGGCGAAATTTTATACGATGATCCCGGACGCAACACGCCAAGGATTGCGCCACCAAACAGGGCAGCCGCAACGTTATCAGGGTGGCCTTCGATATGCGCGCACACGTCAGACAACGTCTCGATGCTCAGGCCAAGCTCAAGCGTTTCGTTCGCCAACACAGCGCCCGCAACAATCGCAGCAGCGGACGAACCAAGTCCGCGTGCAACTGGAATGGTTGAATCGACAGCAAAGTGGACGTCGCCGGTAAACGGGCGGTGCGCAGCAACCGCCACCGCCGCAAATCCAACGTACACGAGATCTTTCTCGGCTGGAATATTGATATCGGCGAGCGTGCCAGACCGGGTGATGGATACTTCACCCGTACCATATTGGGAAACGGTCACGTCAGCTTCGAGCCGGCGATCGACAGCGATGCCGATGCAATCAAAGCCAGCGCCTAAATTTGCGCTTGATGCAGGTACTGAGATATGTGCCATTGGTGCGACCCTCCAAAAACACAACGCCCACGAGAAATGGCCGCGGGCGTAATGCTTTTTAGCAAGTTGTTTAACGTGGCTGCAATATGCGGCAAATCACCACGAAGTTTCGATTGTCTCCATTATGTTAGCGACGCGTTCGCTACAGGTCAAGTGCTTCGCATCCCTGGAACGTTATCGACCGTTACGGCTGGAAGTGCAACAGCTGCATCGCAGAACGGAGATATTCGCCACTTGGCATCTTCGCGCGTGCCCACCACCGATATTGCAACGACGGATCGATGAGTGTGCTGGCATCGGCAAACACTGCCGTGGTATCCGACGTTTTCATCGTGAAGACGATGAGTCCGGTCGAGTCGAGCAGTTCGAGTTCGTATTCTATCGCACGAGGTACGGCATGCCACACGAAGGAGACGGGCGCCTTCATGTCGGCGGTTTGACCGTCCGTTGGAGCAATGAGCGTAACCGGGTCGCTTGTTCCACGCACAACAACGTCGCTCGGCCGGCTTGACACGGTATACGATCGCACGCCCACCGCGAGCACCGCACAGGCGACCAGTGCGCTCACCGACATCGCCCATTTACTGGAGGTCCATCCACCATTGGCCTGCTTCGGTACGCTTTTCGAGGTTTGCTCTCGAACGAGCTGCTGCCCCGCGAGTTCGACCGAACGCAGCAGGTCAAAGTCGCGGCGACATGGCGCGCACGCCATCACGTGGTCGAGCACCTCTAACCGGTTCTCTTCCGACCCCTCGCGCCGAACCAGTGCCAGTAGTTCATTCTCACTGGGACAACGGTCGCGCGAAGCGGGCTTCGCTTGGGCGATCGGCGCATATAGGGAGCGCAGACGATTTTCGTCAATCTCAGTCATGCCGCCCTCCTTGGTCAATCCCCAGTGCGGTGAGCCGTTGACGCAGATCGTCTAGGCCGCGATAAAGTAAGTTTCGTGTCTTTGCTTCTGTCCAACCCATCAACTGCGCAATCTCCTCGCGCGGATATCCGGTCAGGTACATGCGTACAACCGGCCTACGCGATTCGGGAATCGTGTCGATCGCCTGCTGAATCTGCATTACCAATTCAGATGTCTCAAACTCTTGCTCCGGACCAGATCCAGCAAGTAACCCAAAGTCTAGAATAGCGTCCCCAGCCTCGTCTACCGAGTCATGAGCAGCGGCCCGCCCAGAACGCCGGCGGCGGATCAGGTCGAGTGCCGCCGTAGTCGCGGTTCGGTAAATGTATGACGCAGGGGTCTGCTCGATATTCTCACTACGGATCTTTTCGGTCGAATGGGCCCGCCAAAGACGGATCCGCACATCCTGGATCAACTCGTCGATGTCAGCCTCGGATAGGCGATGCCGCCACCCCACTCGCTGGACCATGCCCGCAAAGTTGTTGAGGAGGCTTTCAAAGCCTGAAGAGGCCGTTGACTCACCCTTCGAGTCTGCTGTTGACCACGCGCTAACCATAAGCACGCCGAAGTTATTCACCTCAGCCACCGTTCGCAAACTGCAACGGTGCAGGAAATAACCCATCCTTCAGCGAAATTCGGACAGTTTGCGATAGTTCCCTATGACGACGCCAGACCGGCTTCGCTATCGAATCCGGTCTATTCGACTCTTACGCCGCACGCCGTATACGATTCCGAGAACGCCAAGAATAACGGCGAACACAAGTAGAGCTGTCTTTTCACTTAAACGTTTGTTTGCGGGCATGGACAACGGAATACGAACCGTGGGATCGCCAATCACGGTAAATGCCGCCCAGTCGCGTGCGGGAAGCCCACTTTTGAGCGCGGCGAGCTTCGCGTACTGAAGGGCGTCGGCAACGGTCAACCCCTGTGCCAAGCCGTTATAAAACGATTCGACGACCTGTACGGTTGGCTGATCGGCGATGCGCCACTGCGACGCCACAACGCTCTGCGCGCCGGCTTCGAGGAAGGAGGAGGTCAATCCTTGAACGCCCTCGCCGTCCACAACCACGCCGGCCGCGGTTCGGCATGCGGAGAGTACGACGACACCAGCCTCCAGGTGAAGAGCGGCGAGTTCGCCAGGAGAGACAAACCCCGAATAGCCTTTTGTTGGCGCCAAAGCGAGGGTCGTGCGCGCAGCGGTGCGCTCATCCACCAAAGCGTGGGTCGCGAAGTGGATCACTTGGAAGTCGGAAAGCGGGGCCGTCCGTAAATATTCGCTCGTCGCTTCGTCGCGAAGTCGAACTTCCGACGATTTAGAGTATCGCGAGACAAGTCGAGCTTCGCGAGAAGAGCCTTCGAGACGCGGTAGACTTACGGCGGAAGAATCGTCGATGAGTTTCAGCGGTTCGGTGGCAGGCAACTGCTGCAGCATTCCGGGACGAGACAAGCCGCCACTCACGACGGTATCGAATGTAGGGTCGCCAAAAACGAGAATACGAGGTAACCGAACCGCATGACCAGCTTGCTGTGTGGTATTCGCCATGCTCGGAACGCCGGTGCTACTTGCTGTACGGCTTGCTTCCGCCGCAGCACGACTATCGCCTCTCTTTCGCAACGCCGCAATCACGTTTCCTGAGGGCGCCAAACTTACCGCGAATCGCTCAACAACAAAACTTCCATCTGCAAGACGCAGTGCATCAAACGGAACCATGTGTAATGGACCATCTGGAACAACGATCAACCGCTTGATCGTCGTTCCGTACTGCACCGTTAGTTTATTCACCGCGGAATCAAGTAGTGTCTTACCTAATTCACGAGCCAGAGCAACAGGATCTTCTCCCGCCTCTATTAAACCGACAAATCGACCGATCGACGGCGACAGCGAATCGGCAGACGGTAAAATGTACGCGTTCACATTAATGCCACCCCCAACTTTACGTGTCACCACAAACAATGTTGTTGGGGCACCGAGTGTGCCGGCTACGTATTCAATTAACGCAGTCTGTTGATCAGGAATTGCCACCAACATATCCATTTCACTTAACGCACGCTGAAGTGCAGAAAATTTGGTTATCGTTCCATCTGATGTTCGAGATGTCGATGCCGTCTTCGCTGTATGGTTTGCATCGTCAAGCAACGCTTGAGCACGAACAACGCGATCGGTCAACTCACGCGCACGCCGTCGTTCTGCCAGCATAAAAGCGGTTGTTGCTCGGCCGCCTCTGGCTAATGCAGCCAACGTTGTCGCCATACTTTCATCACGATGGGTCTGTTCACGCGAACTTGCTTGAACAACAAACGTACGAAGCTCTCGATCAGCAAGCGTGGCACGCCATCTGTCCAACTCAGTATCTGCTGAAACCAGCAGTTGCTCCGCCCGACCAAGATTTCCGCGCAATGCGTGTATTTCAGCCAAACGAACACGTAACATATGCCGCGCCATATGTTGTGACGAATCCGACTCAGCGAGAGATTTCGAAAAGTATCGTTGAGCACCAGCCAGATCGCCGCGAGCTAACGCAATAAAACCACGCTCGTCGTCCAACCATCGATCCCAGGTAATCTCGTGTCGCCGTTGTGATAACGATTCAGCCGCCATAAGCGCACGTCGCGCATCTGCAATTCGACCAGCTCGAAGTTCGATATACACTAGATCTCGTAACGCAGCAAGCTCGTACGCTCCGTCGCCGGTACTATGATGATAATCGGCAACAGCTTGTGTTTCGGTCCGAGCTTTTGCAATATCGCCAATGGCCAGATATAGGTTCGCACGATATGCGCGGGCGAGCATAAGATCGGCAATCGCGTTATCTGCGGTATTACGCGCAATCGCTTTTTCCAGATAATAATCTGCAGATGAATAATCGTGTACGAGCAACGCAAGCGCACCGAGCTGTAACAACACGGAACGACTGGCAATATCGTTATGCGAGTGCTCCGCTTCGGAAGCAGCGAGTAACACTTTCTGCTTAAACCCACCGAGATCGCCTCGGCTTCGCAATGCATCACCGTGCCGCAGCAACGTCTCGGCTAACGAACTCCGGTCTTTTGCCTGTCGCTGCAGCGCTTCAACAGAATCGTACAAAACGGTTGCGCTATCATCATGCCCGCGCAACTTCAGATCTAACGCAAGCGCACCAATTGCCTTTGCCTCTAAACGTGGCTCTTGTGCTTGTCGAGCTAGCTGGCGCGCGCGAAGACTCTCGTTCGTCGAACTCGATCGTCCCAGGACAGCAGACAATATCGACCGGCATGTCCAGTAATCCGCCTGCAATGAAACAACACGATCTGGAATTAACGATGCGGCGGAATCTATGATGGCCAACGCAACCAGCGCGCCATCAATAGGCCCTCTCTCAAACGCCCATCCCAACATGGCTTCGGCTTCGGCGGCACTATCACGCACCGAGCGAGCGGCAATGCGCGCATTGTAAAACATTGTATCGGCTTGTGCAGTTTGCCCTCGCGTATCCGCTTGCCACGCAAGCCCGAGCAGCGCGTACACCACAACATCCTGATGTGCGACTACGGTCGAAGCGAGGCTGGAGGCCGAACGAGTTGCAGGCTGTGTCGCGGTATTCGGCTTCATTTCAATACCAACCGTCTGTGCCTGAGCGATAATGGCACGGTACCGTTGCTCAGCCAAATCGTAATTGTACGTCAGTCGCGACAACGTGGCCAACCCGAGGGCCGGAAGCAAATTCTTTGGATGTCGTTTGATCTCCGCGTTCCAGACTCGAGTCTGCGCAGCAACGCTGTCGCCCTCCACAGCACGCAACGCCGTCCAAACGATATGCCGAGACAGGTCGGGGGGATGCGTTCGCGGAGTGGAGGCCTGTGTGACCAGGTTAGAAGCCAACAAAACGGCAGCACCGGCGAAAATACTGAGAGATCGAACGAACATGGCACAAATTTACCAAATACTGGATCGATGCATCGGCCAAACCATCTCTTAGATATCTTTATTTAATGTTTCAACCGTTTTCCCTCGCAACTCCGCCTCCTAAATGAGTCCGGGTCTTGCGCTTACTATAGTAGTCGCCGGCTCCTATCTCGCTGCGCACGTTGCCTTCGAATGGATCGGCAAACGGTTTTTGATTGTGTCTGGCGCCGAGTATCTGATACTTGGAATTTTGCTCGGGCCGAAGGTATCAAACATCCTCAATCCGAGCCTGATTGACGGATTCGCGCCAATTACAACGCTGGCGATTGGATGGATGGGGGCGCTACTTGGCACCAAGTTGCTTGTACGCCGTATGGTCTTGGTACCGGGCATCGCATACCGGCTCGCATTCGTAGAATCGTTTATTACACTATGCGTGGTTGCGGCATGCGAAGTGTTTGTGTTGCAATATTTCTTTCACTTCACGTTGGTCGAAGCGTTGGCCCCTGCGATTGCCTTTGGTGCAATTGGTGTTGCCTCATCAACCGTGGGCGTTGAACTGATCGCTCGACAAAATGCGGGACGGGGGCCGTTAGTAACACAACTTCGAACATCGGCAGTTGTGAACGCATTTGTTGCTATCGTCATTGTTGGAATATTGATGGCTGGATACCAGCCCGACCGCGGAGCGTTATTCCGTCCACTTACCACAACAGAATGGACGGTAATCAGCGTTGGTGTTGGTGTGGTTGGCGGATGGTTATTCTACCTATTTCTCGGTGATGAAAAGAAGGTAGATCGACTATTCATCTCACTTGCAGGGGCGATCATTCTCGTGAGTGGCATTGCTGCGTACTTACGACTCTCGCCGCTCTTGTCGACAATGTTCTTTGGTGCATTACTCGTTAACACATCAAAGCAACGTGCGGAGATCACTGCGGCATTAGAGCGAGTTGAGCGACCGTTGTATTTTGTACTTTTGATATTTGTTGGTGCAAGCTGGAATCCGAGCGGAACAATGTGGATCTGGCCTGTCGTGGTATTTTTCATAGCACGTATCATCGGCAAGATCGGCGGCGCAAGAATCGCTGCACGCGCGAACGGGCTACTGCCAGTACTCGGTGCCGACTGGGGAAGAGCGTTGATTGGGCAAGGCGGGCTCGCATTGGCGCTTGCACTTATCTACGTACATCAGGATACGCTGCCACTTCCCAATATCGTTTTCACCGCAGCAATTGTTTCCGTCTTGCTAACGGATCTATCGTCCGGCCGATTAGTGCAGTGGGTTCTGGACAGAGAGAGTAGATAAGATGCGACGAATTGTCATTATCGCGCTGCTCTTTGCCGGAATGCAGCTCATCCTACCGTTAGGCGCCCGGGGCCATGGAGCCGTTTGGCTACTCACGTTTGGATTTCTTATTCTTGCCGCGGATGCCGTAGGAGCGCTGGCAAGCAGTGTGAAAATCCCAAAGCTGGTTGGGTACCTTGCAGCCGGTGCGATTTTTGGCCCATCGCTGCTCAACACAGTCACGATTGAAGCGACACGCGAGCTTGCGCCGGTGAGTGGGCTCGCCATCGCACTCATTGCATTTCTCGCTGGTGCAGAGTTGCGATGGACTGAGTTACGCGAACGGCTGAATCGCGTACTTAAAATGTTAAGCGTGGAGTTGCTACTTACACTAATCGTAAGTAGTGCATTCTTATTAGCATTTCGGAGCTACATACCATTCCTGAAGGACATTAGCATCCTTCCGGCAATTGCGTTCAGCGTGCTGTTTGCATCGATGTTGATTGTTCACTCGCCTGCTGCAACGATGGCACTACTCACCGAAACACAAGCGCGCGGGCCGGTGGCGAGAACAACTTTAAGCGTTGTACTCGTTTCGGATATTGCGGTTGTTTTGATCTTTACGGCGGCACTCGCCTTCGCACGTGCCGTAGTACCGCCTTCAGGAACAGAGGCGGCCGGCATATCGCTCGCAGTGGTCGTTTGGGAGATCGCGGGGGCAATACTCGTTGGTTCAATCCTCGGCGGGGCGGTTGCGCTGTACCTTCACTGGGTTCGACGAGAGCTGTTCTTATTCGCACTCGTTGTTGCATTCTTTGGGGCGGAAATCGCCCGCCTCGCGCATGTCGAGGTACTACTAACCCTGCTAACCGCCGGATTTGTAGCTGAGAACGTGTCGAAGCAGGCCCATGGGGAGGCGCTCAGGAACGCGATGGAGCGATCTGCGGCCCCCATCTTCGTCGTCTTCTTCGCACTGGCTGGCGCTTCATTACACCTGGCAGATATCGCGGATCTCTGGCCACTGGTGGTTCCGATCGTCCTGATCCGCATGGCGTCAATTTGGGTCGGAACTCGACTCGGCGCCAAGTGGGGGAACGCCGCTCCGATCGAGCAAAAATCCGTATGGATGGGGCTTATCTCTCAAGCCGGTGTCGCGATCGGGCTGGCAACGGTCGTATCGGCTGCGTACCCTGACAGGGGCGCCCAGATGCAGACCCTCTTTCTCTCGATTATTGCAATCAATGAAACGGTAGGACCGATCCTGTTCAGATTTGCGTTATCTCGTAGCGGAGAGGTGATACCGAACGATCGATCTGGAGATAGTGTAGAGGTGACGCAACGATCCGTCACGTTGTTGGAGCCAAACAACAACAGCAACTGATTTTTTGTGCCAAAATGCCCATTTTCGGGCAAAAACGGGCAAAAACCATGCGTTTAATCGAGGCATCGAGATTGCTTTAACGTATGGCACGCAGATGCGACTCATTTCGCCAAGCACCTTTCAGACGCTTATAAAATCTAGGCTTTTCCTCACCCCCGCAGTTCAACGTTCTAATCCCATGTTTCTTTCAGGCGCACACTACCTATCCCTTTTACTCTCTGGAGTGGTTATCCTCGCTCCGGTTACCGCTGCAGCGCAGACCGGCGCTCAGGCTGGTACACAGAGAGGGGTATCGCACCAGAATACAGGTGTAACGTGGTTACAGCCTGGGACGTTCGTTGATTCAGATTCTTTGATGTCAATCTGTGCCCCGCCGCCAGTTAAGCCTGTCGTGAAAAGGAAGGTTGTTCCTAGCAAATCATCGGCTCCTCGTTATTTAGCGACGCCTATGGTAAAGGCCAAAGCGGCCCCGAAACGGGTGGCACGCAAGCCAAAGGCTGAACCGCAGCCGGCTCCAAGAATGATGTGCCCGCTGATTCAGATTGGCCCATCGTTTATGGGCATGCTGGGCGAGGATGAGTCCATTATTCCGCTGCCAGGCGATCTCATTCCAGAAGTCTCTGAAATGACGCTTGTCACGCCACGCGAGCTGCCCTTAAGCGACATCACCCCTGTAACACCAGCGGTGAACGGTGGACGGAAATTGGGCCCGCTTATCTGGCTGTTTGGCGGTGGCGCCGGAATTGGTGTGTTTACAAAGTTTGGTGGCGGAGACCCAAAGAATCCTGAACCCCCAGTAAATCCACCTGTAATCCCGGAGATCCCAGACGGTCCTCCACCGATTACTTCGACCCCAGAGCCTGGCACGCTGGCCCTAATGGGAACAGGGTTGGCCGCATTGGCTGGCGCGGTTCGACGCAGGAAGAAGAAAGGGACGCCGGAAGTATAAAGAGTTGTAGTAAGTACCTTACCACGCAAACACCGAGCATTCGTGCTCGGTGTTTTTTTGCATCCCATGCCACACGCCGGTCTTCGGGTACTTGGCAGAGTCCGTCAAGATCGCTAATTTATGCTCGACATCAACACCGAACATATACCGAATCAATGACGTCAGTGACCGTCCCAGAGTTCAACGACCCTGCGGACAGTGGTTCAGAAATGGCTTTTACTAGCAAGCGGCCTCGAAATCGCATCTCGACCCATCGCCTAGCCGTCAGCGCGGTTCCTATGATACGGCGGTCTCACCCTCACTCTCTAATTCTATGACCAACTCAGCAGCGCTCGGCAAATTCGTGTGGTATGAACTCGTTACCCCGGACATAAAAAAATCCTCTGATTTTTACACCAAGGTCGTTGGTTGGGAATTTCAAGACCGAAGCGCAGACGCCCACATGCCCTACAGTGTCTTCAACGCTGCAGGAGGAAAGCAACTTGGCGGCTTTATGACCCTCACGGCGGATATGCCAGCTAACATCCCGCCGCATTGGATGCCGTACATATACGTGCCAGATATCGATACGAAAACAAACGAAGCAAAGAAGTTGGGAGCGACAGTTATTGTACCTTCCAAGGTGGTTCCGAACATGGGGAAATTTTCGATTCTCAAAGATCCACAGGGAGCCGTCTTTGCCCTTTGGCAAGCGTTGGAAGAGATGAATATGGACGAAACTTACACGGGCCCTGCGGTCGGTGAGTTTTCGTGGCACGAGTTAATGACGACTGATCATGCCACAGCGTTCAACTTTTACTCGACGCTGTTTGGATGGGAAGCTGGAACGCCACACGAGATGACGGGACTAGGAACGTATCAGCTGTTTACACGAAATGGGGTTCCTATTGGCGGGATGTTTAACATCATGCCTGGAGTTGATGCGCCGCCCAACTGGACACTGTACATTCGTGTGCAAAGTATCGACGAGGCGATTAAAGCCGTTAAAGCGAACGGTGGAACACTGATTCACGGACCGATGGAAGTTCCTGGCGGCGATATGATCGCGAACTTTACCGACTCGACAGGAGCAATGTTCGCATTACAGCAGTTAAAGCATCAATAGGATATAAAACAGTATATAAAACGAAGCCATATCCTATCGAACCAGAGACGTTAGTTTTGTAGGAGGCCTACGGAACACGGTAGCCCGCTCTCAGCACCACCTTCACTCACTCAACTTTACCAACGGAGTTAAGAAAGATGCCAACACGTACAGCACGCGCCTCGTGGCAGGGACCATTTCGAGAAGGATCGGGAAGCTTTAACGGTGAAAGTGGTGCCGTAGAAGGCACTTATTCGGTTGGATCACGGTTCGCCGACGCCGCAGGATCTAACCCGGAAGAACTCCTCGCCGCAGCAGAAGCGTCTTGCTTTTCGATGGCATTGAGTGGGAACCTCGAACGAAACGGTACGCCAGCCACTCGAGTTGATACGGAAGCCCGCTGCACGATCGATAAAGATGGCGATGGGTTCTCTATCACGCGCATGGATCTGATCGTTCGCGCCGTTGTTCCGAACATTGAAGATGAAACGTTTCAGAAGATTGCAGAAGAAACGAAAACAACGTGCCCAGTTTCCAAGGCACTTGCAAACAACGTTGAGTTTTCGCTCGATGCAAAGCTTGAGGCCGAAATTCCAGAGCAGCTTCTGGCGTCGAATACCGCAACTCGACAAGGCGGCGGAACGTTCCCAAATATCCGACGTTAATCGGTACGTTGTAGGTAGATAAGGCAAACGGGTCCTGTTATTGATTTGAATAACAGGACCCGTCTTTGTTTGTTATAGCGTTTTATCGCGCCGTAAAATCTGTATCCTTTGACACTGCGCGGCACGTGTGCGCTAACAACTCGGCAGCTTGATCAACATCATCCAGAGAAACCATTTCGTTCGGCGAATGCATGTAGCGATTGGGAATAGATACTAACCCAGTCGCAACGCCTTCACGTGCAATATGAATTGCGTCTGCATCCGTACTGGTATATCGGCCGGCCGCATGTAATGCGAACGGAATGCCTTCTTGTTCGGCCGTATCACGTAACAAGCGAAAGACAACGGGAGAAACTGCGGAACCTCGTGTTAATACGGGCCCACCACCAAGCTTGGCTTCACCAATTTCCTTTTTGTCGATATTCGGATGATCTGTCGCAAAGGTCACATCCACGACAAGCGCCATTTGTGGATTCAATCGCGCAGCACCAACAAGCGCGCCACCACCCATCATCGCAATCTCTTCCTGCGCCGTTGCAACCGCAACGACTTTAGCCTCACCTGGATTCTCGGCATATCGACGAAGCGCTTCCAAAACAATAAACGCGCCTATTCTATTATCGATTGAACGCGAAACAATACGATTGTTTGGTAACTCGATAACACGCGTGTCGATAACGCCAGCATCGCCAATCGAGAGAACTTCTTCAACTTCTGCACGACTCTTTGCACCGATATCCACCCAGAGATCGGTAATCTTGGCTGCCTTTTCGCGAGCATCTGGTTTGATCAGATGAATCGGTAACTTCCCAATCACCCCAAACACATCGCCACTCCGACCGATAAATCGGATACGCTGCGCGACCAACACCTGTGGATCCCAACCACCGATCGGTGCAATGTACACATATCCATCGTCGTCGATGTATGTCACAATTACGCCAATTTCATCGATGTGACCGGCCAACATGATCGTTGGCGATCCGTTGGGATTTACAGTCGCCATCGAATTACCTGCGACATCCGAGCTAACGGTCGAGAACGACTCCGCTTCTCGACGCCATAGCTGAGCCGGAGCGGATTCAAACCCGGATGGCCCTGGTGTGTCGAGCAGCGTTTTAAGAAACGAAAGAGAAGAAGCAGAAATCATAGGAATCGAAACGGAGCGAAGGGTCGATTAACGAAAGGTCGCTTAACGCAGCACCGCTTTCGCGATAGTCTGCAATTGCATGTTGGACGTCCCTTCATAAATCGTTCCGATCTTCGCATCACGGAAAAACTTCTCGACCGGATAGTCTGTCGTATAGCCATATCCACCGAACAGCTCCAACGAAAGCGACGTCACTCGACCACACACCTGCGATGCATAAAGCTTCGCCATCGCACCTTCGCGAGCAATGTCTTGCCCAGCGTCTTTCAGGCGAGTCGCGTTGTATACCATAAGCCGAGCAGCTTCGAGTTCGGTTGCAGCCTGCGCGATCTGAAACTGAATGCCCTGCATGTCAGCCAGCGGCTTACCAAACTGCTTCCGTTCTTTCACATACGCGATCGCCGCATTAAGCGCACCTTGTGCAACCCCAATCATCTGTGCACCGATACCGATTCGCCCTTCGTTCAGCGTTTCGATTGCAATCTTGTAACCTTGCCCAATTGGGCCAAGCACGTTCTCTTCCGGAACTTCACAGTTGTCGAGGATGAGTTCAACGGTGGACGATGCGCGAATACCAAGCTTGTCTTCCTTTTTACCGACGGAAAAACCTGGGAAGTTACGTTCAACGATAAAGGCCGTAATGCCTTTGTAGCCCAACGTCGGATCGATCGTAGCGAAGATCACGTAAATCCCAGCTTCAGCACCATTCGTGATCCAGAGCTTACGCCCATTAAGGATGTACTTGCCATCCTTCTTCTCGGCTTTTGTCTCAAGCGCAAACGCGTCAGAACCAGAACCGGCTTCAGAGAGCGCATATGCGCCAACCGTTCCACCGCTCAGCGCCGTGAGATACTTCGTCTTCTGCGCTTCATTTCCGTAACGATTGATCGGGAAGTTGACCAACGTGTTTTGCACATCACAAAGAATCGCAGCAGATGCATCAACTTTGGAAAGCTCTTCAACTGCAAGCGTCACCATCATCAACGAACCACCGGCGCCGCCGTATTGCTCCGGCACCTCAATACCCATGAGGCCGAGATCGAAATATTTTGGAATGAGATCGGCATCAATTTTACCGGCTTTTTCCATGGCCTTCACTCGAGGAGCAACTTCTGCATTGGCAAATTCCGCGACGGCGTCGCGAAACATTAGTTCTTCTTCAGAGAGAATCGTAAGCGGGCGGCTATCTGTGGCTGTCGTCATTCTGGAATAATGATGAATATCTAGGCAAGGTCGGAACGCGTTGGCAGAGATAGCTCTGCCAATTCACTCTACTAGTATAGAAGATATTAGGGGTTGGCGCGACGGGAAGAATGGGGTAGAGTGAATACTCGCATTCTTTTTGTCGTATTTAGTTCGTTCTCGTGATTGCTTATACCATCATCGTACTCGCGCAGATTGTTAGCGTTGACTACCAGACCGAGCACAGTGCTCCGCAAAACACCCCCAAAGCGGTCACATGTTGGCTGACTAACGGAGATAATATATCGGGCACGTTAGCTTCCACGAACAAGACGAACGTTCGTATTAACCATCCCGCGCTGGGGAGATTAACTGTGAAACGGAGCGGGATTTCGGTCTGCGAGTCACAGGATAGTGCGGTTCGGAGAATTTTAGCTCCGCTAATGGCGCCTTCACCGCCGTCCATCGTGGCTTTGAGCCCCGTGAGCCCCACAGCTTCGATTGCCGATCTCCAGCGCACACCGATGACTCAGGTGCGTCCGAGAGCCATCCCGAAGGAGGCTATTGCGAGAAGGCCCGTTGTGATACCGCTGGCAGCTGCAATCGCGACATCGGCGAGTACCGTTGGGTGGAAGCGAAGTTTGAGCGTTAGCTACACGGTCACACAAGGAAACTCAAGCGCCAGCGATCTCGGCTTCTCCGGCTCCGCCACTCGGCGTGCAGAGCGATCACAGGTGGCATTAAAAGCGCGGCGTATCCTCGGTAAGAGAAATGGCCAATCTGCAACGGACTTTTTCTCTACGAATTTGCGATACGACCGTGCGTTAGGACCAAACGATGCTGCTGCGGCAAATCGGCCGTCGTTCTTTTCCGAAGCGACCTTTGAGAGCGATCCGTTTGCGAAGTTACAAGGGCGGGTCGTTTCGAACACAGGATTGTCCATTCCACTTTCGCTTGAACCCACGAACAACCTGGCTTTGGAAGTTGGAGTCGGCGTAACAAACGAAAAGTTGCGATACATATCCAATCGAACAAAGGCGAGCGCTGTCGTTCGACTTGCTGCGCGTCAAAAATTTGGAATAACAAACGCTGATCAACAGATCGCCACGTACCCGGATTATTCAGGCGAGGTTGTGAAATATCGTATCAACACCGACTTAAACTTCGCCGCACCGATCAGTACCAAGCTGTCGTTACGGCTTGGCCTGATCAATCGGTATAATACTCGACCGCAAGAAAACGTAAAAAAGAGCGATACAACAATTCAAAGTGGAATTGGTATCGAGTTTTAATTTGTGCGTACTGGTTCGGCGAGCGATGGAACCTTCACTGCGCGTGTTTCGGTATCGACGAGACCACGAAAAACATCGAGTGCCAAGCTAACCTTTCCGAACGGAGCTGAGACCTGCACACCCTGAACATACGGCAGCACACGCTCCAACATTTCACGAGCAATTGCGATTCCTTCTTGAACTGCGTGTTCCTTGGATTTGTTGTTTGCATTGCGCATACGCACAATAACCTCTTCTGGAACAGTAACACCAGGAACTTCATTTGCGAGAAACTCAGCGTTTCGCGCAGAGACCAAGGGCCAGATCCCAGCAACAATTGGAATGCGCGTATGTTCGATGGTCTCTAAAAACCGTTCGAGCTGTGTGGCATCAAACACCGGTTGCGTGATTGCGTATTCTGCCCCAGCTTGAACCTTCCACTCAAACCGACGTAGTTCCGTTGCCGGATCAATCGCTGCGGGGTTCACTCCAACTCCTACAACAAACTTTGTTGGTTCACCAATAGGATTTCCACCCGGATCCAAGCCACGATTGAGCTGGCTCACGAGATTTGTCAATCCAATCGAATCAATATCAAAGACGGCTGTCGCAGTTGGATACGGCCCCATCTTTGGTGGATCACCCGTAATTAACAGCAAGTTCCGCAAACCAATCGCCGATGCGCCTAACAGATCGCTCAGCATGCCGAGCAAGTTACGATCGCGACAACAATAGTGAGTAACGGCTTCAATCCCAGCTTGCTGTTCGATCAACAAGCTGGTCATGACCGCACCCATCCGACTTTGCGCACGAGGGCCATCTGGAATGTTGATGGCGTCGACGCCGGCGTCTCGCAACGTTACCGCATCACGCAACATACGGGACGCATCAACGCCACGCGGTGGGACAATTTCAACTGACGTGACAAATTCACCACGCGAAATTTTTGCGGCAAACTTTGAGCGCTCAGCGAATGGAACAGGAGATACGCCTTCGTGCTGCGGTGCAACATTATCAGCAGAAACCGATGTCACCGTATGAGCGCCGTTAGCTGCAGAGTGCGACCTCGGCGATAACGGACGCACACCCTCAACCATCTCGTGCGTATGCGTTGGTGTTGTTCCGCAGCAGCCGCCGATAATCTTTGCGCCAGCGAGCACGAGATGTCGAGCATATGTTGCCATATACTCTGGACTCGCCATATACATCGTACGACCACTAACGTCGCGTGGCATGCCGGCGTTGGGCTGAGCGCTCAACTTTCGAGACGTGACTGCCGCCATTTTCTCGATTGCATCGAGAATAATTTGCGGCCCCACCGAACAGTTCAGGCCAATAACATCTGCGCCAAAGCTATCTAATGCACGCGCAACATCCTGTGGTGTTACACCATATGGCGTAACACCGTCGCTGTTGATCGTCATCTGCGCGAGCACAGGCATCGTTGCGTCAACTTCTCGTGCCGCAGCGATAGCCTGTTCGATTTCATCGATATCGCCAAACGTTTCCAGAACAAAGCAGTCTGCACCACCTTCACGCAGCGCTTTCATCTGTTCAACAAAAATCAACTTCGCTTCTTCACGGCCGATCGAACCAAACGGCTCCAACCGAACACCGAGCGGCCCAACCGCGCCAGCAACCAACACGTCGTCACCAGCAGCCTGTCGAGCAAGTTGGGCAGCCGCGAAGTTCAAGGCGTGAACCTGGTCCTGCAAACCGTATTGCGTTAACCGCAACCGGTTTGCACCAAACGAGTTCGTCTCTAAAACTTCAGCGCCGGCCTTAACGTACTCTTCATGAATGCCAAGCACCAATTCAGGTGACCGTACGTTCAATTCATCGTAACATTGGTTAATGAATACGCCTTTTGCGTAAAACATTGTCCCCATGGCACCATCAAAGACAACAACCGACGATGGATCAGTTACCCGATCGAGTAAAGCTCGTCGATGTGCTGCCGCAGCATTAGGCAAAAGACACCTCACCAGCCGGTTCACCCGCACCTCGTACTGCATAATATTTTGCTTCAGGGTGGTGCATAACTACCGCCGCCGTTGACTGCTCAGGAATTAACTGATACGCCTCAGTGACCGTCATTCCAAGTTCCGCTTCCGCTGGCAACAGCCGGAAGACCGTTGCGTGGTCGTCGAGATCCGGGCACGCGCCGTAGCCCCATGAGTAACGCTTCCCTGCTTCAATGCCAAGCTCTGCCTTGATGTGACGATGCATCCACTCAGCTACGGCTTCCGCAGCTTCTACGGAAACACCGTGCAGGTAATACGCTTCAGAGTATTCATTCGCTCCTTGTAGTTCAGCAAACCGCTCAGACGACGCATGTCCAACCGTAACGACCTGCAACGGTAACACGTCAACAACGCCTGATTCAACAGACCGAACGTAATCGGCAAGACACAGCCGTTCACGACCAACCATGCGCGGGAAGTGGAACTTCCCAACTTCAGTGAGCGTTCCGTCTTTCACATACAATTCCGGGTCGTATATGAGGACATCATTGCCCGAAGACTGAACTGGGAAGTATCCGTATACCGCCTGCGGTGTTAACCAACCGTTTTCTTTCGCATCTTTCTTCAATCGTTCGAGTACAGGCTCAAACTCTTGCTTAATGGTCTTCTCATACTGTTCGCCAGAGCCACGCGCGCCCCATTGCAAACGATATAGCTCATCGAGATCCAGCAACGAAAATACTTCGTCGAGTGGAATATCGCGCAATACGCGAGCTCCCCAGAACGGAGGTGTTGGAACCGGATTATCCGCAGCAACGTCGCTACGCGCACCGCCAGCATCGCCAACTGCAATGTCTTTACCAACCTTCGCGCGCAAAAAGACGTCCTTTCGCGCGTCGTCCATCAACTTTTCAACAAAGGCAGTACGTTCGTCTGTGTTCTGCAACACATCCATCGTCTCCAACCCTTCGAACGCATCCTTACAGTAGAATACGCCAGGTGAATAAGCGCGTTCTCCATCCACAAACAGCGCACGCCGTCCAAATCGTCGGTTAATTGCAGCACCGCCGATTAACACAGGCACATTTAACCCGCGTTTATCGAGCTCCTGCACACACAACGGCATCTGCTTGGACGTCGAAACCAAGAGCGCACTCAAACCAATCGCATCCGCGTTGACTTCAATAGCCTTTTCGATAATCGTGTTCACCGGCACCTGCTTGCCGAGATCGTATACGGTATACCCGTTATTCGAAAGAATCGTGTTCACCAACGACTTTCCAATATCGTGTACGTCGCCGTATACCGTCGCCAATACAACACGACCCTTTGTGTACCCTTCGGCCTTTTCAAGGAACTGCTCCAAATATTTCACTGCCTTCTTCATCGCTTCCGCAGACTGCAGCACGAACGGGAGAATCAACTCGCCCGCACCAAACTTGTCACCCACTTCTTTCATCGCAGGCAACAACACTTCGTTCAACACGCGAACTGGATTGGTCTTTACACCGGCCAGATCCAACACATCTTCAACACCTTCTTTTTTACGATGCAAGATCATCCAATGAATCTTTTCATCCGGAGTCATGCCCGCCGTTGGATCTTCCTTCTCTGCTTGCCCGTCGCCATCAGTCGATACAGTATTGCTGAAATATTCAATGAATCGCTGCAACGCATCCGGGCGTGTATTCAACACAAGATCGTTAGCCAGCTCGCGCTCTTCCGCAGAAATTTCTGCATATGGGCGAATATGCGCTGGATTGACAATCGCAGCATCGAGCCCTGCGTTTATACAGTGATACAGAAATACAGAGTTCAGAACTGCGCGTGCATCTGGGGCCAAGCCGAACGACACGTTAGAAACACCAAGGATCGTCGCAACACCAGGTAGCTCCTGCTTGATCAATCGAATCCCTTCGACCGTCTCTCTACCGGAATCGATCCACTCTGCGTCACCCGTAGCGAGCGTAAAGGTCAGTGCGTCGTAAATCAGATCTTCTGGCGCAAGCCCGTATTCTCCAACCACAAGATCGTAGATCTTTTTTGCAACTTCGAGCTTTCGTTCGCGCGTCTTGGCCATGCCAACTTCATCAATCGTCAGCGCAACAACAGCGGCACCGTGTTTCTTCACCAACGGCACAACGGAATCGATACGCTTACGCCCGTTCTCCATATTGATGGAGTTTACGATCGCTCGACCAGGAATATGCTCTAGCGCGGCTTCAATAACACCGACTTCAGTGGAGTCGATCATCAACGGTGTTTCAACACTCATCGACAGCAACTTCACCAGTTGCGACATCTGCTCCGCTTCATCGCCCCGCTCGGTCAACGCAACGCAGACATCGAGCACGTGCGCGCCCGAATCGACCTGATCGCGCGCCACTTCGAGAATACCTTCGTAGTCATCGGCCAACAGCAACCGCTTGACCTTTCGCGATCCCTGCGCGTTTACCCGCTCACCAACGAGGAGAGGAGCTGGATCTTGATGGATGGTTGTCGCGCGCATGGCAGACGAAATGCGCGGAATATGCGGAGCATTACACACAGCAGGAGAAACCGCACGAACAGCTTTCGTAATTGCCGCCAGATGTTCTGGTGTTGTCCCGCAACATCCACCAACGATACGCACACCAAAGTCACGCACAAACTCCGTAAGCGCTTCAGCCATTGGTTCAGGCTCGAGCGGATACACAGCGTCACCAACGCCTGTATTAATGGGAAGACCTGCGTTTGGAATCACCGACAACGGCAATCGCGATACTTCAGCGAGGTACCGAATCGGTTCGCGCATGTGCTCTGGACCCGTCGAGCAGTTCAGGCCAATTACATCAACGCGGAGCGCTTCAAGCGTTGTCATTGCGCTGGCGATGTCGGTGCCGAGCAGCATGCGGCCGCTCACGTCGAGCGTGATCTGGGTTTGTACCGCAACGCGATATCCGATTTCAGCGAAGAGACGCTCGAACCCCGCAACCGCCGCTTTTACTTCGAGAATATCTTGCGACGTCTCGACCAGCAAAACATCAACGCCGCCTGCGACCAGCGCTTTGGCTTGTTGATAGTAGTTCTCAGACAGCTCAGCGAACGTGATATTCGACAGCGCCGGATCCGAGCTCGATGGCAACATACCTGTTGGCCCAATCGAGCCGGCAACAAAGCGCGGGTGTTCAGGCGTCGCAAACTTGTCGCAGGCTTCGCGGGCGATACGGGCGGCTGCAACGTTCACTTCAAACGTCTTGTCGAACAACCCCCACTCTTCCAATCGGCGTGGCGTGGACTGGAAAGTACACGTTTCGACCACATCGCAACCAACAGCGAGAAACGATTCGTGAATTTCACGAATGACGTCCGGTCGAGTGAGTACCAGATTGTCGTTGCACCCTTCGAGCGCCTTCCCGCCAAAGTCATCGGCCGACAGCTTGAACCGTTGGATACTAGTTCCCATAGCCCCGTCGTAAATCAGGACACGGTTCTGGATAGCTTCAAGATAGGCGGATGACTGTTTCGGAGTACTCATGGCGACGTTAGGGGTAAACAAAAAAGCTCGGCGTTTATGCGCCGAGCTAAAAGGCGCTTTAGCGAATGTTTAACGTGGCCGCAATTTGCCGAAAATCGCCACGAATCAATTGTATAAAGAAGGATATAGGGTGGGACACCTGAGGGCAAGTGGCGTCCATCCTTTTAGCCGGATAGACGGATGGACAACTTGCTATACCAGGGCAAAAACGGGATATCTTAACATTTGCTGTTAGATAATCCAACAGCAAATGTTAAGATATCAGAATTCACCGGCCTAAAACTGGAACCCCATAAAAATCCGCTCCAAAAAGCTCAGCAGGAAATACGCGACGATCGGCGAGATATCAAACGCTCCCAACCTCGGTAAAACCTGCCGAAGCGGGGCCAGGATTGGCTCGCTGATCACCGTGGCCCATCGCACCCACTTCGAAAACGGCGAAATTGGGAGCCACGAAACAAGCACCGTCACGATAACCGCGGCCCGTAGCACAAAAAACGTCCAGCCGACCAAAACCCGGAACATGGCGCCGGGCCCGCTGTGAAATGCGTACACGAGACCGGCGACCTGGCCGAGCAAGGTGTCGACGAGCGAGACAATGACGATGCCGAAGATGATCGCGAAGGCGAGCGCCCAGAGCGGTGCGGAACTTGGGAGGCCACCTGCGCGAACGACCTGGCGTTCGACCGGGTTCAGGATTGGAGAGACGGTCTGGCGCAAAAAGCGCGCAACCGGGTGAAATGCATTAATGCGACGTGAATGCACCAACCAGTCGAGTATGGCAACAATCGCAACTAATACAACGATTGTTGCAACGAGGACTCGAACGATTTGACTTACAACTGTGGCACCGCCAATCACGACATCCATTTACTGTCCACTCACCATAGTATCAAAAAATCCGCTTTGACGGTTTTTTACGTTATAGAAATATGCTCGCGTGCTGCCGTCTGCGAACCGGACTGTATAAAACAACTCAGCCTGGTCGGCAATCGATATCATGTCAACAATTTCTCCGCCTTCGGGAACTGGCAGTTCGCGAGTGAGGTTGAGCCGAAGGATTGAAGTCTCCATCGGTATACGTCTCATCTCATCACCTTGCCCCCGATCGCGGTCTGATGCGCGCGCGCCCCCTCGATCACCGCCATTTCTCCGGACAGAATCTGCGCGCCTGCGCATCTCGTCTTGAATTTCGCGTGGATCGGGCGGAGAGTACACCCGTGCCGTCACTTTTCCTGAATTTCGACTGACCGCGATAATGTATTCATCGCCAGCCGTTCGTGCGAACATTAATGTGTCTGCGCTTTGCGGAATTACAGTTTGCCAGCGCGTTTCGCGGATAATATTGGTGTTCGCCAGGACAATTTGACCATTTGGCGCTTCGCGGTTGGTTTGCAGGAAGAAATAGTAGCCGCCGTTATCAACAAAGGTGTATTTGGCGCTGAACTGATCGACCAGCTTGACGATGGGCGCGTTGAATGTTGGCTTTTTTGGATTATCCAGGTCGATGAAATACATGCGTGTATTGTCATCAATGGGGTGCGAGATCGTGATCACCGCGTATTGGCCATCGTCGCTCACTCGAATGTCGTACCGCCAATCGGGTTCATCAGGGCGGCTGTAAATAATTGGGTCGTCGGCCTGGGCGTGTTTCACGCTATGATAGTAGATGCGCTGGCGGCTGTCGCCCGGGCCCTCTCGGACGTAAAAGAACCCTTTGTTGTTCCGAGTCCACGCGCCCCATGAGATATTTGCGTTGTGCAAGGTGTCCAGGTCTCGCCCCTTGGCAACGTCGCGAACTCGCACTTCATATGAAACTTGTTCGCCGTTTGCAGTGACCTTTGCGTCGGGCGACGGCACCCCATACGCCAGATATTCCCCATTCTCTGAGGGTACCAAAGTGGTAAAGCTTTTTGGCGCCAATAGCTGCCGGGATCGCCCATTTCGCCCATCTTTTACATAGAGTCCGCCATTGCCGCTAACAAAAAAATACCGATCGCCCACACTAAAGGGCGTTTGGCGCACGCCATGAGTCTCAACAGCGGGCAACGCGGCCGATTGATCCTGCGCCGCTAACGAGCGAGGGCGCCACCAGTTTGAAAAATCGTTATGGCCAGACCAGTCAAAAATCGACGAGCCGGTCCCCGTAACGAGGAGGGCGAGCGATAGCGCAAGGCGTGAAAGAGGCGGCATATGACGAAATTTGGGTATGAGACTGTGCTTCAATCTACGGTACTATGCCAAAATGGTTCCAGCATCGCCCCGCAATGTGTTACTTTCTGTTTGGGCCATGACCCTGGTGGGTGTGGCCGTACCACCGTCCTATTTTGCACACAGCCCATGTCTCCCCGCCGTTTTTGGCTCCTCAAGTCTGAGCCAGACTGCTTTTCTTACGATGATTTGCTGAAATCGCCTCGGAAAACCACTTATTGGAGTGGGGTTCGGAACTATCAGGCACGCAACTTCCTAAGAGATGAGATGAAAAAGGGAGACGGGGTGTTGTTTTACCACTCCAGTACGACACCACCCAGTGTCGTTGGTATCGCTGAGATCGTCAAGGAAGGGTATCCCGACTTCACTGCGCTGGACTCTGCGGACGATCACTTCGATCCAAAAAGTTCGGAAGAAAATCCGATTTGGTACATGGTAGACATCCGGGCTGTGGAGAAGCTTCCTAATGCGTTATCGCTGAACGACTTACGGCATATTAAAGCGCTCGAGAAAATGGAGCTGCTTAAAAGAGGGAGCCGCCTGTCCGTTCAACCGGTGACAAAAGATGAATGGGAGACGATCTGCAACATGGGACGCCACGATATCGGTTCCGAAGGCGTTAAATTCCGTTAACAATCACTTTTCCACTGCTCCATGGCCACCCCTGGTTCTACTCAGTCCTTCGATAATCCTGCTGGCACTCTCAACGCCACAGACTCCCGCACGGGGGCAAGCCACGCGCTCCCCATTGCCGATAACGCTATTCGAGCGTCGGAACTCAAGAAATTCAAGACAGCGGATCCGGACGATTTAGGCATCGTTTCGTATGATCCCGCGTTTCTGAATACGGCTTCGTGTCGTAGCTCGATTACATATATCGACGGAGATAAGGGGATTCTGCGCTATCGCGGTTATCCCATCGAACAGCTGGCAGACGGGGCGTCGTTCCTGGAAGTAGCCTGGTTGCTCCGCAACGGCGAACTGCCAACGCAAGCTGAATACGATCAGTTTGTACACGACATTACGTATCATACGTATGTGCACGAAAACATGCGCACGTTCCTGCATGGCTTTCGCTACGATGCACACCCAATGTCGATGCTCCAAAGCAGCATCGCAGCGCTTTCGTCGTTCTATCCAGAAGCGCGACACATCTTTGATCCGCAACAGCGCAACATCTCGATCATCCGGCTGCTGGCCAAAACCCCAACCATTGCGGCGTTCTCGTATCGTCATGTAAAGGGGCTGCCTGTCGTCTATCCAGACAACTCGCTGTCGTACGTGGAGAACTTCCTCTCCATGATCAACCGGATGACTGAGCCACGCTACGAAGCGAATCCAACCTTCGTTCGCGCCCTCGAAGTCCTGCTCATTCTCCACGCTGACCACGAACAAAACTGCTCAGCGAACGCAGTCCGCGCGGTTGGTTCGTCGCAGGTCGATCCATTCTCTGCAGTTTCTGCTGGCGTTGCAGCGCTCTTTGGTCCGCTACATGGTGGAGCCAACGAGCAGGTGCTTCGCATGATCGAAGAGATCGGCGACATCTCCAACGTGCCGAAGTTTATCGAAGGCGTGAAGAGTGGTAGCGGTCGTTTGATGGGCTTTGGTCACCGCGTTTACAAGAGCTACGATCCACGCGCCCGTATCGTCAAACGCCTCTCTGATGATGTGTTCAAGATCACAGGCGTCGATCGCGGTCTGGAAATCGCACTCGAACTCGAACGAATCGCGCTACAGGACGATTACTTCGTTTCGCGCAAGCTGTACCCGAACGTGGACTTCTACACCGGCCTTATCTATCGGTCGATGGGCTTCCCGACGGACTTCTTCACCGTTCTCTTTGCGATTGCCCGTATGTCTGGATGGCTCGCACAGTGGGAAGAGATGCTCCTCGATAAGGAACAGAAGATTGCGCGTCCGCGCCAGATTTATACGGGATATGATGAACGTCCATATAAGTCGACAATCTCGACGAGCGTAAAGAAATAATGGTGTGAGATGGTGTAGTTCACGCTACACCATTCGCTCCGGTCCAAACAAAGAGCCGACTCCCAGATCTACGGGCGTCGGCTCTTTGCTTTGGGCGATGGCTTTTTAGCGGTTTTTTTAGCCGCTTTTTTTGCTGGCTTCCGAACCGGCGGCTCGAGACTGTGTGCCGAATGTGTCGCGCAGAGCGCGCGAACCGGACAACGAGTACAGTGCATTACGCGCGCAGTGCACACCAGAGCCCCTAACTCCATTACAGCCTGGTTGTGGGTCCAGCTCGTTTTTCCAGTCCGCGGAAGCGCCTCCTGCGCGATTTGCCAGATGATCTTGCTGCCAGCCGATGACTTATGATCTACGGTCGGTGCGAAGACGCGCTTGAGAACACGCGCGACGTTCGTATCTACCAGCGCGGCCCGCTTCTCATACGCAAACGACGCCACTGCTCCGGCAGTATATGCCCCGATCCCAGGAAGTCGCCGCAACTCTTCTGGCCGATCAGGCAACACACCAATCTCGGATGGGTCGCGCGTTTCGTTATCGAATAGCTCTCGCGCCAACTTATGGAGATTGCGCGCTCGGTTGTAATACCCGAGCCCATCCCACGCCTCAACGACCACCGACGAGCTCGTGTCGGCAATATGCCCGAGCGTTGGGAACTGCGCGAGAAACTGCTGGTAGCGTTCGACCACACGCGAAACCTGCGTCTGCTGCAGCATTAATTCGGAGATCAGGATGCGATAAGGATCGCGAGTGCGGCGCCAAGGGAGATCCCGCCCGGAGCGCTTGAACCACGTTCGTAACTTCTGACTGAACGCGGGATATTCGGGGTCGAGTGGATGCTTACGCGAGACGTTTTTGCGCATCACAGCGCGAAAACGTCGCAGGCAAGCATCCACATCATAGACGTCATTCCACCAACTACAAAAAGCGACTTACTTCGTCGATTCAGCCGCTGGGTGTTGAGAATGCGTCGCGACCGTCCATTTGACCATCCCAAATACAAATACAAAAATTATGCAGCTGCCGACGACCAATCCGGTAAAGATGGGGCCAACATCTGCTGCTCGTGGGGAAGCCATGACTAATCCTTAAGAAGCGGGCGTGTCAGCCGTATCGGTAACACGCATCTTCGTGATGGTGTCGTTCTGTTTGATCTGTGGAACCACTTCGAGACCGCTAATCACCTGACCGAACACGGCATGAACACCGTTAAGGTGACGCGTATTGTCTTCGCTCAACACAATGAAAAACTGACTGCCACCCGTGTCCTTTCCGGCATGTGCCATGGAAAGCGCGCCAACTTTATGCGTATGTGGGTTACCAGCCGTTTCACATTTGATCTTGTGGCCAGGGCCACCAGTTCCAATTCGGCGATCGCCAGCTGGGAGATCCCGAGACAGCGGATCGCCACCTTGCACGACGAATTCCGGGATAACGCGATGGAACGCTGTTCCATCATAAAAGCCTTTATTGGCCAACGTTTCAAAGTTTTCAACAGTGATGGGTGCAGCATCGCCATACAATTCGGCGACCATGGTCCCACGGGAGGTTTCAATCGTTGCTTGTTTCACACTAGGCTCGACGGACAGAGATCATTCAAAATACACAACTCACATTTGGGCCGTCTGGCTATGCAGACGCGCCGCCCATGAAATATCAGTAAATGAGCGAGCAGAGTCCAATGGTTGGCCGGAAAAAGCGCCATCAAATCTTGCTCGACCTTCACCGGATCGGTCTGTTTGGTGAGACCAAGCAGGCGGCTGAGGCGTCCGATATGCGTATCGACCACCATTCCTTCGTTGATTCCATAGGCGTTGCCGAGGATAACGTTGGCGGTTTTGCGACCCACGCCGGGGAGCGTGGTCAGGTCGGCAATGGTTTTGGGGACTTTTCCGTGAAAGTTGTCGATCAGCCCGTTCGCCATTCCGATCAGGTTTTTCGCCTTGCTGCGGAAAAATCCGGTTGTCCTCACCAACTCTTCCACATCTTCCTGTTTGGCGTTTGCGAGCTTTTGCGGTGTGGGATACCGCTTAAAGAGCGCAGGTGTAACCAGATTCACGCGCCGGTCGGTGCATTGTGCGCTTAATATGGTGGCCGCAAGCAGCTGATACGCGTTTTCGTGGTCCAGCTCACAGTGCGCGTCAGGATATTCGCGGTGCAAACGCTCAAATATCTCCTCGGCGTATGCGCGTGTGGCACCGCTCTTTTTTGCCGTCTTACGACGGCTCTTCGACGCCGGCAACGAGCGGGAGGGTATCGACAAGCTCGTGGAGCTGTCTCACTACTGTATCCATTTCCTGCATAGCTTCGGTGGAGTCGAGCTGGCCTGCGCGCATCGACATCGCAACACGATTCATATGTTTGATCTTGTCGAGAAACGTGTTGGTGGCGGCACGGAGCTGCAAAAACTTGCGCTTTTCAGCGCGCGCCCGAAAATATCGACGGCTGAGGTCGTCGGGGGTGAACCGTTTGGCAAACTCCACCGCTTCTTCATTTGTACGGCCTGGAACAACGCCGTGGTCGGGGAATGCAACATAACCCACAGCCTCTCCGCTGAACCAGAGCCGACCGAGATGTTCCAATCCGTCATACGCTAACCGGAGATGAACGTCACACCGAGCGTCGTCGATTTCGAACGAACCAAGATAGTGTTCCGCGCTAAAGTCGTTCATGTGCGTGGGAGAGGATCAGTTGAGGCCAAAAATGGGTCGATCGCTGCCCAGAGTTGCGTGGGCTGTTCAACGTACGGAACATGGCCGCAGTCGTCAATCAGTACAACCTCGGTACCGAGTTCGCGTGCCATGTCCAGCGACGACTCGACCGGGATCGGGTCCTGGCGACCGTGTACAATAAGAACCGGAACGTGGATCTGAGAAAGCTGTGGCAGCAAATTGTAGTCCCCCAGGCTGTCCCAGGTCGATTGCTGCACGCGTCCAACGACTCGGAAGGGTGTAAGCTCACGAGCATCGGCCGGATCGGCGAAATAGGCGGTGACGCCAAGTTCAAAGAGGCGCTGCCTATAGGCGTCTGGATCGGTATCTCGAAGCCCGGAGTCCATGAGCGCCTGACGTTCGGCGGCGATCTCCGGCGTTGTGCCTCTCCGTCGCATCGCGTCGTCGAAAATCGCCCGGTACGCCTTGTTTGCCGGTGCGGGACTCAGCAAAACGATGCGGTCTGGCTGCGGCAACGCCGGATTTTTCGAAGCTTCGATGGCATACAGCGAAGCCAACATCCCGCCCCACGAGTATCCAACAATCGACGGTCGGTCAACCCCGAGCTCTTTCGCAACAAGCCCCAGATCGGCAACGTGATCCTGCCATGTGATTGGCGTATTGTCGTCAGCACGGGACTTTCCGCTCCCCCGCTGATCGTAAAAAATGAGATCGTATCGCTCTGCCAAATGCAGCATCTGCGGAAGGAGGTACCGGTGATCGGCACCCGGGCCTCCATGCAGGACAATTAACGATTCACGCGGAACGTCACGGACCTGGTCTCCACGATAACGCACCCAATAAAGGGGGATCGGCGTGGTGGTCGTCGTCCCGAATTCGCTAGGATCAGGGATCGGGTATGGCACGGGAAGAAATGTAACCAATACCAGCCAGTTGACCGGAGCAAGGATCGACTATAAATATAACTGACCAGTCAGTTACTTAATTTTTGAAAATGGAAGACGCTAGTAGTACGTCCAGTATGTCCGCCTGTACTCCACGGTGGAGACGACGCCCCGAAGACCGCCCGCATCAGATTATTCAAGCCGCTCTCGAAGTATTCGACGAGAACGGGCTAACCGGGGCTCGACTTGAAGACATTGCCAAACGGGCCGGGGTCTCAAAAGGGACGATCTACCTGTATTTCCCAAATAAAGAAGCGCTTTTTCGGGATGTAGTTCGAATCTCGGTTATCGAAGCGATTGAGTATGGGGAGAAGATTCCGCGCGGCCAAAATGCAACCGAACAGCTGCGGCATTTTATGGCAGCATACTGGCACTTCCTCCGATCACCAAACTTTGTAACAATAGCACGACTCGTTATGGGGGAGCTACATCAATTCCCCGAGCTTGCCACTTTCTACGCCGACTATGTAATTCTTCGAGCGAGAAAGTTGATCGTACGAATTCTTCAACGCGGCATCAAGTCGGGCGAGTTTAGAGAGCTCGACGCAGCAACATCCGCGAGAATGCTCACATCGCTGTTTTCATCGCAAGCGCTGTGGTGCAACAAACGACATCTCTTTCCCCATATGGAGCATGTTACCGACATTCAGGTATATGACCAGATTGTCGACTTCTACCTACACGCAATTCATGCGTGCCCCACACAATGAACTTTCGATACTCTTCACTGAACGCGGCTGTGATGGTCTTTGCGTTCGGTTATTTCCAAACGGCGGCGGCACAACGTACTACAACGGCGTCTGCAGCACCTATCACGCTTACAATTCACGATGCCATTCGTTTAGCGAGCGAGAACAACGCCTCTGCACTTAGTGCGCGAAGTCGCATTGACGCTTCGGCGGCGCAGGTTCGGCAACGTCGCGCCGAACTGTTTCCGCATCTCAATGTTATCGGGCAGCAAGGAGCTCGCACATTTAACACCGCGTCGTTAGGCATCGACCTTCCAACAGCCCCAGGACAACCACCGGTGTTTGATCCAGACGGTGAAGTCCGTGGACCGGTAACAGGCATCGACTATCGCGGCCGGCTCTCTCAGTCGATTCTGGACTTCGGTGCACTCTTGCGGATTCGCACGAGTCAGTCGATTGTACGATCGAACACAGCTGAAGCACAAGCGATCGCTGAACAGGCTGGTGCATCAGCCGCAGTTGCCTACATTCGCGTGTTGCGTAGCGAAGATGAAGTAAAGGCGCGTAACGCCGATTCCGCTCTCGCTGCAGATTTGCTGAGCATCGCTAAACAACAGTTGGATGCTGGTGTTGGAATTTCGCTGGACGTTACACGGGCGGAAGCGCGTGTTGCTGAAGTGCGAGCGCAGGCAATCGCGTCACGCAACACTCGGAGTCGCGCCGGTATCAACCTACTGCGCGCGCTTGGGCTCCCGCTCAATACCACATACACATTGACCGATTCGCTTGGCGAAATGGATCCGAGCGACATAACATCGGATGAAGCGAGCCGCATAGCCACCGCGCGAAACTCTCGGTCGGACATCCGCGCGATCGAGGAACGACTCACCGCAGCGAACCAAGCCGTTGGCGCCATTCGCGCTGAACGACTTCCATCGATTGGGTTTGTTGGCGATAAAGGCGTCAATGGGAAACGGTATCGCAATCTCCTGAACACGTACAACTACGCCTTTCAGATCTCGCTCCCGTTGTTCGATGGATTTCGTCGAGAGGGACGTATTCAGGAACAGCGTGCACAGTTGCGTGAAATCGAAATCCTGCACGACGATTTAGTTGAGCAGATGAGCGCAGACATTCGCAACGCATGGTCAGACTTGGTGAATGCACGCGAGCAAGTTGTTGCAACTCGTGAGCGAGAAAAGTTGGCAGAGCTCGAAGTTGCACAGGCGCGCGAGCGATTTCAGGCTGGTGTTGCAGGGAACGCCGATGTGATTACTGCATCGCTCTCTCTTACATCAGCACGCATGGCAGTAATCGAGACACTTACAGGTTATCACGTGGCACGAGCTTCTCTCGCATACGCAGAAGGTTCGATCGACACGCTGAAATAGAGCAGTTCCAATCAAATCATTTTTTAACACACGTTTAACACATTCGTTTTTATATGAGCAAAAAAGAATCAAGCAGTGGCAATAAACGCCGAATAGTACTTCCACTCCTGGTAATCGCAGGGATTGTCGCGCTAGGATGGGGATACAAGACGTGGAGCTACGGTCGAGCGCATGAAAGCACAGATAACGCACAGCTTGATGGCGATATCGTACCAGTGCTTGCCAAGACAGGCGGCTACGTCTCCAGTATCTCCGTTCAGGAAAACGAACGAATCAAGTCCGGGCAAGTCGTTGTTACAATAGACGATCAAGAATATCGTATGAAGCTGGCGCAGGCTGAAGGTGACTACGCTGCAGCACAGGCCGCAGTGGGCAGTACTGGTAAATTGGGTCAAGCTCAAGCGCAGGTTGCGAGTGCGTCTGGACAACAACAGGCTGTCAGTGCGCAAATTGCATCTGCACGTGCAGCAAGTGTTCGCGCACAAGCCGATCTCTCGCGAATTCGGGAACTTGCGGATAAACAGATTGTCTCGCGTCAACAACTTGACGCCGCACAAGCGGCGGCCGATGCGGCTGCGGCGCAGCTGATTGCAGCGGAAAAGCAGGAGATCGCAGCCGGCGCGCAAGTTTCCACCGCGCAAGCCGGCGTTCGAATCGCAGAAGCTCGGCTTATTTCAGCTCGTGCGAACCGTGACAATGCGGGATTACAGCTTGCATATACACAGATCGTATCGCCAACGAGCGGGTTGGTTGCACGAAAGCAGATCGAAGTGGGCCAACTGGTTGCACCTGGCCAACCGTTATTCAGTATCGTATCCGACACCGCGTTGTGGGTAACCGCAAACTTTAAGGAAACGCAGCTTGGCAAGATTCGTATCGGACAACCAGTTGAGGTTGACGTTGATGCCTATAACGGTTGCAAAGCAGAAGGTATCGTAGAAAGTGTAAGTGGTGCAACAGGTGCCAAATTTGCACTATTGCCACCCGATAACGCTACGGGAAATTTCACGAAGGTTGTGCAACGTATTCCAATTCGTATCGCAATTACAAAGCAGTGCGACGGTGATCGTCCGCTCCGCCCTGGCTTGTCAGTTGTTGTACACGTAAAGACGAGCTAATTATGGGGACTGCTGCCCTGGAACCGCCGGTAGCGATACAGCTAGACCCACCAGAATTACGGGAACCGCCGACATCAAACATCACACAGTCGTCGGTTCCGGCAACGGACAAGTACGCGCATAAGTACATCATTGCCGCAACAGTAACATTAGGTGCGGTCCTGGAGCTTGTCGACACGTCGATCGTGAACGTGGCAATTCCACACATGATGGGTAATCTTGGCGCAACGTTAGACGAAATCGCGTGGGTCTCCGTTTCGTACATCATTGCGAACGTCATTGTCATCTCGATGTCTGCATGGTTGTCTGCGTATTTTGGACGACGAAGCTACTTTGCCGGCTCTATTGCCATATTCGTTATTGCATCTTTCTTCTGCGGTACATCTTCAACGCTTGGCGAACTCGTGCTTTGGAGAACAATTCAAGGAATAGGCGGTGGAGCGCTACTATCTACCGCACAATCAACGTTGCGCGAATCGTTCCCGCCTGAAGAGATCGGCGTGGCAATGGCGATCTTTGGAGTTGGTGTGATGGTTGGACCAACCATTGGCCCAACGTTAGGCGGATGGATTGTCGATAACTACAGCTGGCCGTGGATATTCTTCATTAACGTACCGCTTGGCATTCTCGCCTTTATCTGCACATTACTGTACGTCAAAGATGCAGAACATCAACAGCGTGCAAAAAAGATCGATGCTGCGGGTATTATTCTACTCACGTTGGCGGTTGGTTCATTACAATGGATGCTGGAACGCGGCGAACGATACGACTGGTGGGAATCCAACTTCGTTACGTTTCTCGCGATCACCGCGGTATTATCGATAGTTGGTTTAATTTGGCGTGAGCTGACAACAGACGAACCAGTTATCAACTTGCGTATTCTCAAAAGTCGGCAAGTTGTCGCGGGCGTTAGCATTGGCCTCGTTCTCGGCTTTGCGTTATATGGATCGGTGTTTATCCTTCCGGTTTTCCTTCAGCAGGCGCTTGGCATGAGCGCATGGGAAACGGGACGAGTCATGTTACCTGGTGCGATTGCATCCGCGGTAACAATGGCGATCGTCGGTCGCACAGCGCAAAAGGTCGATGCACGACTGAGCATTATATTGGGTGCGCTGATGTACTTCATCTCGATGTTGCAGATGTCGCACTCCACCGCGGCAAGCGGTATCGATAACTTTTTCTGGCCGCTCATCTGGCGCGGTGTTGGGCTCGGTTTGATCTTCGTTCCACTCACCAACGCAACGCTCGTTGACCTCGATTACAAAGATCTGGCGCAAGGCACAGGGATGTTTAACCTGTTCCGCCAGCTCGGAGGATCACTGGGGATCGCGGTTATGGCGACGCTGCTCTCGCACTTCCGAACCATTCAGCGCGCGTACGTCACCGAACACGTAGTGCAGGGTGCGCCAGAAACAGTATCTCGGCTTTCGGCGATCACGCACGGATTGATCGCCAAAGGGCTCGACCCTGCGGCAGCAAGCCAGGCCGCACTCAAATTGATTGATCGCCAGATCGAACTCCAGGCGAGCGTACTCGCCTTTTCAAAGATTTACCTGTATAGCGGGTTAATCCTGGTGGGCGCACTCCCGCTGCTCCTCCTCTTTCGTACGGGAAAAACGCATTCATCTGGCCCGATTGACGCCCATTAATTTACAGTGTCCCGAACTCTCACACCGGGACGCTGTATGGCAGTAGATTTGGCTGATATGTCCTCCGCCTCAACGTCCCGCTAGGCCATTGCGTATTGATCCTAACGAGCGCATGCTCGTTATTGCCGCTCAGCAGGGCGATCACGTGGCCTTTGGGGGACTCGTTCGATTGCACCAGAAACGTATGTACGCGGTAGCCCGCGCCATCGTAACGGTGCATGAGGACGCGGAAGACGCGGTACAGGAGGCGTTTATTCGAGCCTACCACGCGCTCGACCGTTTTAACTCTGAACAAGCGTTCGGCGCCTGGCTGAATCGCATTGTTGCAAACGCCGCACTCGATATCGCTCGACGCCGAAAGGTACGAGCGACAGATGAATTGCACGACGCATTTGCCGCCACCTTCCGTGACCCGGGTGAGGCAGATGAGCTCCGCCGCCGCTTGGGTGACGCCTTACTCGCGCTACCAGAACGGATGCGGTCGGTCATTGTACTGCACGATGTTGAAGGATTCGCACATGGGGAGATCGGAGAGATGCTCAGTATCCCGGAAGGGACGGCACGATCCGACCTGCACCATGCGCGACAACGGTTACGGAAACTGCTGGGAGATTTACGAAAACATGACTGACAACGAACTACAACTCGACAACCCACTCCCTGAACCGATCGTCGATTCGGCGCGCGCATTATATGCACCGCCGGCTGGCGAAGGGTATTGGCCGTCGCTGGAAGCCAAAATCATGGCTCGCCTAGCGAGTGCGCCACCCGTTCGCTGGTGGCAGGTGATGAGCGAGTGGACGCAAGGTGGTTTAGTTGCGGCAGCCGCTGTCTTGGTAATCGTCAGCTTACTTCTCGTACAGGCCAACAGGGATGACGTACGAACGGCATACGGTGCAATAATGCAGAACGATCCAATTGAATCACTCCCGCTTCCGTCGGGCGTATTAAGTGAATGGAACGGTAGTAGTACGGAAGTTCGCGGTGCGACGTTCCGCGACGTCATCTCTCGCTAACCCGCATGCAACGTTCTAAAGGGTTAGCCGCGCTTCTCCTCGCAGTCGCAATCCTTATTGGAGGCGCACTGGGCTTTATGACGGCGCGCGTGATATATCCCGCAACGGCCTCTGCGCCGTCGCGAGGTTCCCAGGATTATTGGGATCAAATTGCGCATGAATGGCAACTTACGGATACGCAACGGGCCGTAATCGATTCTCTGCTTGATGTACAACAACGCAAGATTTCCGCGTTGTATCAACCGTTAATGCCGAAAATGGATTCGGTGGCGGTGTTAGCACGTGCGATAAGCGATACAACTCAGATGGCAATGCGAGATGTACTTAACGATGGGCAACGCAGGAAGTTGGATGAACTTCGGAAGGAAGCGCGTCAGCAGGCAGAAGAACGACGGGCGAGACGTACGGACTGGTGGAGAAAGGTGCAATAGTATCGCACTGGCTGATACGATTGGTACGCCATAAACAGAGATCATAAACAAAGCGGGCGAACTCCAAATCTGGAAGTTCGCCCGCTTTGTTACATCAAACAATTACAACAAACAATATGAGAATCGTTCGCTAAACGACGATACTCAGCAGGCGCCCTGGAACAAACACAACCTTCTTCGGTTCGCCAGTTACAAACTTCTCAATTGCCGGCATCGCTAACGCAGCTGCATATGCATCGTCTTGCGTAACATCACGCGCAACGGTCATCTTGCCGCGCACCTTACCGTTCACCTGAACAACGAGCTCAACCGTATCTTCAGATAACAGCGACTCGTCGACTACTGGCCAAATCGAATCAAATACCGTTCCAGAATTGCCAAGCTGTTCCCATAGCTCTTCTGCAATATGCGGCGCGAATGGCGCGACTAACTGGACCAACGGCGCAACCTCACTGCGATGCGGAGTCCGTTCGCCCTTACGGAGCACATTCATATACTCCATCATGGCCGCAATCGCTGTATTATAGCTCAAACGCGAGACGTCATCAGCAACCTTTTTGGTCGTCTGATGCAACTTGCGAATAACGCTTGCGTCCGGATCGCCCTCAGCTGTACACCCAAACACCGACGCCCACAGGCGATCGAGAAAGCGACGTACGCCCGAAATCCCTTGATCACGGAAGTCGCCTCCTTCTTCAAACGGCCCGAGGAACATGAGATACGTACGGAACGCATCTGCGCCCCACGCATCAATGTACTCATCTGGATTCACCACATTCCCGCGACTCTTCGACATCTTCGCACCTTCGCGAATAATGAGTCCGTGCGCGCGAAACTTGGTAAACGGCTCATCAAAGCCAATGTGCCCAGCGTCAAACAACACCATCGTTACGAAACGCGAATACAGCAGATGCAATACCGCGTGTTCGTTACCGCCAATATACGAATCCACCGGCAACCAGCGTTTCGTCACTTCGGCGTCAAACGGAACCTTGTCGTTCCCAACGTTCGGATACCGCAGAAAATACCATGCGCTATCGAGGAACGTATCGGAAACGTCAGTTTCGCGACGAGCAAGCTCGCCACACTGAGGGCACGGAGTTCTGTACCATTCTTCGTGACGCGCTAACGGCGAGATCCCCGAATCGTCTGGACGGAAGTCGTCGATGGGCGGGAGTAGAACTGGGAGATCTTTTTCTGGAACCGGTACGACACCGCAGCTATCGCAATAGACGATTGGAATCGGCGGCCCCCAGTATCGCTGGCGCGAGATACACCAATCGTGCAATCGATAATTCACGACCTTTTCGCCCACGACAGGTGCATTTTGCATCTCGTCGTCTGTTAACACAACGATTGGGAGATTAAACGCCGTTGCAAAGTCGTGATCCCGTTCATCATGGCCAGGAACAGCCATGATTGCGCCAGTACCATACTCCATCAACACATAGTCTGAAACCCACACCGGAACGTGCTTCCCAGTGGCCGGGTTCATTGTGTACGCGCCGGTAAAGACGCCCGTTTTTTCTTTATTCACCTTCCGGGCAACAACGTCTTTTTTCTTCGCTGCATCGCGATACACATCGATTGCGGCGCGGTGTTCAGGCGTTGTGATAACATCAACCAGCGGATGTTCCGGGGCCAGAACCATATAGGTTACGCCGGTAACCGTATCCGGTCGCGTCGTAAACACGGTAACTGCGCGATATTCGGATTCACCGGGCGCAAGCGAGGCCAAACGGAAGGAGAGTTGCGCCCCTTCAGACCGACCAATCCAGTTACGCTGAGCGGCTTTTGTAGTTTCAGACCAGTCCAGCTTTTCCAGATTATTTAGCAGTCGCTCAGAATACTTGGAAATCTCAAAAAACCACTGCTCAAGCAGCCGCTGTTCGACCTTCGTACCGCACCGCTCACACTCACCGGCAATGACCTGCTCGTTTGCCAGCACCGTTTTGTCGAACGGACACCAGTTAACCGCCGCCTTCTTTTTATAGGCGAGCCCCTGCTTGTAGAGCTGCAAAAAGACCCATTGGGTCCACTTATAATATTCTGGATCGGTCGTCGAGAGCGAGCGCGTCCAATCCACCATCAGGCCACCACGTTCCAATTGGCGCCTAAAGTTCGTGATATTTCTTGGAATGAGCTCTGCGGGGTGCATCCCCACCTTGAGCGCATAGTTCTCCGAGTGGATCCCAAACGCATCGTAGCCGAGTGGTTCGAACACGTCGTAGCCTTGCATGCGCTGGAAACGGGAGAAGATGTCGTTGCCCGTAAAGGCAAACATATTCCCAACATGGAGCCCTTCGGCCGACGGATAGGGGAACATCATTAGCGCATAAAACGGATTTTTTGCTCCGTTTATGTCAACTACGTTCGTTCGCCGCTCGTCCCACCGGGCGCGCCATTTGGCTTCGACGGCTGCCGAGTCGTAGGCAGTCGTCTGGGGATTGTCCGTCTCGTCTTGCATGTCGTCCATTACGGAAAGCTAATAAACCGCGCCTATAGTTGGCGATCAGTTTTAAGAATCAAGTTTTAGAGTGCGACACAAATCTAATGGGTGAAAACTTGGCGATCGCCGTGAAAGACTCCGCCGGGCGACAGACGTCACTACATTTCCCCTATGTCCGCCGCATCTCAAGAGGCTACGCGCCTCGAACACGATCTTCTTGGGGAACGTCAGGTCCCCGCCAGCGCGTTATACGGGATTCAGACCCTTCGCGCACTCGAAAACTTCCCGATCAGCGGGACCACGCTGAAAGAGTTCCCAATGCTCATCGCGGCGTTGGGAGCGGTCAAAGAGGCTGCCGCCCTTGCGAACGCCGAATTGGGGCTGCTGGACCAAAAAATCGCAGATGCGATCATCGGCGCCGCGCAGTCGTTGCGGGCAGGTGAGCACGACGATCAGTTCCCGGTTGACATGATCCAGGGTGGCGCTGGGACGTCAACCAATATGAATGCCAATGAGGTTATCGCCAACCTGGCGCTCGAAGCGCTTGGCCGGCCGCGTGGCATGTACGACGTTGTGCATCCGAATAACCATGTGAATCTGAGCCAGTCGACCAACGACGTCTATCCAACGTCGATCAAACTGGCCTTGCACTCCAGCATTTCCATGCTGCAGGTAGCGATGCGCAGCCTGGCCGCCGCATTTGCGGCAAAGGGCCTGGAGTTCGCCTCGCTCATTAAAATGGGACGGACCCAGCTTCAGGACGCCGTCCCAATGACGCTGGGCCAGGAATTTTCCGCATTTGCGCATACGATTCTCGAGGATGTCGACCGTCTTGGGGAAGCGCAGGCGCTGATCCTCGAGATCAATATGGGAGCGACAGCGATCGGTACCGGAATTACCGCACCTCCCGAATACGCGAGTGTCGTGCGGACCCATCTCTCGAATATTACCGGGCTCCAACTGATTACTGCGCCGGATCTGGTCGAAGCGACCGCAGATACCGGTGCCTTCGTCCAGCTGTCGGGGGTACTCAAGCGTTGTGCGGTGAAGCTTTCGAAGATTTGCAACGATCTTCGACTGCTGTCGTCGGGTCCTCGAACCGGGCTGGGGGAGATTAATCTCCCTGCCATGCAACCCGGCTCCTCGATTATGCCAGGCAAGGTGAATCCGGTGATTCCGGAAGTTGTAAACCAGGTGTGCTTCGATATTATCGGTGGCGACGTGACCGTCACGCTTGCAGCCGAAGCGGGTCAGCTCCAGCTCAACGTCTTCGAGCCTATTATTGCCTATCGGCTCCTCCATGGCATGAACACCATGACACGCGCCTGTGAAGTGCTCCAAACGCGTTGTATTGAAGGGATTACGGCAAATGCGGATAGAATGCGGTACTTCGTGGAGCATTCGATTGGGATCGTTACCGCACTTGTCCCAATTATTGGGTACGAAGCCAGCACCGATATCGCACGTACAGCGCTACAGTCGGGGCGGGGCGTGTACGAGTTAGTGCTGGAACGCGGCCTGATGACCAAAGATCAGCTGGATGAAGTGCTAAACCCGGATGCAATGACGGGCAACCACTTCTAGGCTACCCTAGGCAAGCCGCGCAAATCCCCGGGGATTTCGAGAGAACTACTAAAATAGAAGGGGAAAGTTGGCATGTATGGCAAAAAGAGGAGGAATTCCCCTTTTTTTGCCATACCACCCCCCACCCAGATTGCGTATGTTTCTCTTGCTAGTTAAGTCACGGATGTACTGATTCACCTCTAACACAATCCGCATGAGAGGCACCCCTCGCCTGCGTCGCTTTGCTTCCGTTGGAGCAGCCGCGGTGCTCGCGCTGGCGCTCGTAGCGTGCGCCCAAGAATATCCAAATACAACGTTTCAGCCGAACTCCGAGTACGGTCGAGCGATCGACTTCCTTTGGGATCGACTTCTGCTGTTTGGAACTGTTGCTTTTGTCCTAGTCGAAGCCCTGCTCGTTTTCGTCGTCATCAAGTACCGACGCCGCGACGAAACAACTATTCCCCCGCAGACACATGGGAATACCAAGCTGGAAATCTTATGGACTTTGATTCCAGCGGTTATTCTCGTCTTTATCGCCGTTCCTACGGTCCGGACCATCTTCGAAACGCAAGCGAAAGCGCCAGCTAACGCAGTTGAAATCGAAGTGTACGGCCATCAATGGTGGTGGGAGTTCAAGTACCCACAGTATGGCTTCTCCACAGCCAACGAAGTCTATATTCCAGCTGGACGAACGGTTAACTTCGTTCTCCGCTCGAAAGACGTCGTGCACTCCTTCTGGGTGCCACAGCTCGCCGGGAAACGAGACGTCATTCCCAACCGTACGAACTATGTTTGGTTCACCCCAGACTCGGTTGTACCAACAACGGTTTGGAACGGCTTCTGTACTGAATATTGCGGCGCCTCTCACGCGAACATGCGCTTCCGCGTTGTGACGGTACAGCCTGCTGAGTTTGAAGGATGGGTTCGACATCAACTCGCACCGGCCTTCTATAGTTCAGCCTCGACCGCCCCAACGCCAGCCGCAAGTGCGGAGCTATCTGCAGGCACCACCGCCATTGTTACTGCGCAGGAGACGTCTCAGTCAGCTGAAGGCCCAACGCTGAATCAACAGCCTGTGATCTCAGGATCGCCAACCGGCACTACGACGACAGCAGCCGTTGCGGCCACGGGAGCCTACTACACGCTACCAGCCAGCCAAGTCCCAGCGTACGCGATCCCTACCGGGCACGTACCGTCGAGCATCAAGTTTGACGAGAAGCTCATTGGCGACCCAGCATCGGGTGAAAAGCTCTTTACCGGCGCCGGAACGTGTAATGCCTGCCACTCTGTGAAAGGCAACCCACTGGCAGTCGGCGTCATTGGCCCTGACCTGACGCACATTGGTACCCGTATCTCCCTCGCTGGTGGTATGTTCAAAAACGACGCCAATCACATGGCGCGATGGATCAAAAACGCCCGTCTCATGAAGCCAGGCAGCATTATGCCAACGTTGGGCAAAGGCGAATACGATCCGCATATGAAATCAAAAATGAAGGCCGGATTGACCGACCAGCAAATCGCTGATCTGGTTGCGTACCTCGCCGCCCTGAAATAAACGACTATGGCAACGACTGCATTTCCTCCCGCGGCCGACGTCGACTCTCTCGCCGTCCCCAAGCCGTTCGTTCCATCTCCAGTACCTGCTCATGCCATTAGGTATAAAAGCACCATCTGGAGCTGGATCACAACAACGGATCACAAGAAAATTGGCAAGCTGTACCTCTTCACCGCCCTCTTCTTCTTTATCTGGGGTGGTGTTGAAGCGGCGATTATTCGGCAACAGCTGAGTGGACCAAACAATACACTCGTAAGCGCTGAGATGTATAACCAGCTGTTTACGATGCACGGTACGACGATGATCTTCCTCGCCGTCATGCCGCTGAGTGCCGCATTCTTTAACTTTTTAATTCCATTACAGATCGGCGCACGCGACGTCGCCTTCCCGCGACTCAACGCGTTTAGCTATTGGGTATACCTGTTCGGCGGCATCTTCATCACGCTCCCGATCTTGTTTCAAGTGGCACCAAACGGTGGATGGTTCGGTTATGTCCCACTCACCACAAAAGGCTACTCCCCGGCAGTCAACATCGAATTCTGGGTTGGCGGTCTACAAGTCCTCGGTATCTCGTCGCTTGCAGCATCGGTCAACTTCATCACGACAATCATCAACCTCCGCGCTCCAGGTATGTCGCTCATGCGCATGCCAATCTTTACGTGGATGTCGTTCGTCGTACAGTTCATGATCCTGCTCTCGTTCCCAGTCATCACGATTGCTCTCTTCTTCCTGATGATGGACCGCTCCTTCGGCACCATGTTCTACAGCGTGGCAGCTGGCGGCGATCCGCTCCTGTACCAGCACTTGTTCTGGATTTTCGGTCACCCGGAAGTGTACATCCTCGTTCTCCCAGCCTTCGGACTGGTGAGCGAAGTTATCCCAACGTTCTCCAAGAAGCCGCTGTTCGGATTCCCAGTCATGGTATACTCTGGTATCCTTATCGCCTTCCTCGGATTCGGCGTCTGGGCGCACCATATGTTCGCCACAGGTTTAGGCCCAATCGCCGACTCTGTGTTCGGGCTCATGACCATGTTGATCGCGATTCCAACCGGTGTGAAGATCTTTAACTGGATCGGAACACTCATCCAGGGACAGCTCAAGCTCACGAGTGCAATGCTGTTCGCCATTGGTCTCGTTGCCCTGTTCACCATCGGCGGGATCTCGGGTGTCATGCACTCGTCACCACCAGCCGACTTGCAGCAGACAGACAGCTACTTCGTCGTCGCTCACTTCCACTATGTGCTGTTCGGTGGATCGATCATGGGTATCTTCGCCGGTATTTATTACTACTTCCCGAAGATGTTCGGCCGCACGATGAACGAAAAGTTGGGCAAATGGCACTTCTGGCTCAACTTTATCGCCATGAACCTCACCTTCTTCCCCATGCACTACTCGGGGATGCTAGGGATGCCACGCCGTATCTATACGTACGACGCAGGACAAGGCTGGGATCTGTTCAACAAGCTCTCGACGTACGGCGTGTATTTGCTCGTCTTTGCAACGTTGATCTTTATCATCAACTTCTTCAAGAGCTTACGCTCTGGAACGCCGGCTGGAGCCAACCCATGGGGCGCAGCAACGCTCGAATGGACAATTCCATCGCCAGCACCAGATTATAACTTTGCAACGCTCCCGATCGTCACTTCACGTTACCCACTCTGGGAAGGCAAAGAAGCCGACATCGAAAGCGCTCGCATCAATCAGCAAACGGGCAAAACCTCTGAGCAGCTTGGAATCGTTCTCCCATACAATACGGTCAAGCCACTCCTCGTTGCGCTCTCGATGGTCATGTTATTCTGCGCGATCACCGTACACAACATGTGGTTCCTCGCATTCTCAGGCGTCGCTGTAGCCGTATTCCTCGTCGCCTGGCTTAGCAGCCCACTCGAACCGGAGCACCATTAATCGATGTCCGCTACTACATCGCACCACTACACGTCCACCGGACTCGATAGCCGCAAGATCGGGATCTGGACGTTCATTGGGTCCGAGTGCATGCTTTTCGTATCACTCATTGCGACCTACATGATTTACAAGGGACGGAGCGTTGTTGGCCCGTTCCCACACGAATCATGGACGAACCCAATGACCGGAAAGACGATCCACGGGATTCTCGATATCCCCGTGACATCGGCTTCCACGTTCGTGCTCCTCATGTCGTCGCTGTCGATGGTGCTCGCACTCGCAGCCATTGAAAATCGTGGGTTCCCACAACGTACGCTCGGCGAAAAGATCCTTGGCTCGTCCAAGCTTTGGCTCTTCGTTACCGCACTCATGGGAATCGCCTTCCTGGGCTTCCAAGCCTACGAATTCACGGCGTTTGTCCAAGAAGGGCTCACAATCAGGACGAATCTCTTTGGTTCTTCCTTCTTTACGCTCACAGGATTCCACGGTGCACACGTCGCAGTTGGCGTCATTTGGCTCACCATACTGCTCATGATCGACTTTAAACGAGGGTTAGGCGCCTCGGATGTGCTCCATGTCGATATTATGGCATTATACTGGCACTTTGTTGACGTTGTTTGGATCGCAATCTTCACGCTCGTTTACCTCATCCAGTAAGGGTTATGGATAAGTCTACGCATCAAGAAACAGCGGTCGCTGAAGCGCAAGGTGAACACCATGCGCACCCGACCTGGTCGACGTACTGGAAAATTGCCCTCATCCTGACCATTGTCACGGCAGTTGAGGTCTGGCTTTACGAGACACCGTTCCGCCAGTCGCGACTGTTCGTTCCAATCCTGCTCATCCTGAGCGCGGCAAAGTTCTGGATCGTGGTGTCGTACTACATGCACATCAAGTACGACAGCAAGATCTTCCGCTCGCTCTTCGTTGGTCCACTCATTCTGGCGATGGTCGTAATCACCGCACTGCTCTTCCTCTTCGGACAGATCAGCTTAGGTGGTTGAGGTAGGCAACTCAGCTAGAACGAACTAGCAGAACGCAAAAGTGGGCGCGGTCATCACGACCGCGCCCACTTTTGCGTTTATAAACCTCGGGAGTACGACAGGCTTTCCACCTGACCTCCGATTTTATCTCTTCTAGACGTCCGTCCCACCCAATGCCTGCTGAAACTCTCGAGAAAGCTCCGGATGCCGATACCACATGTAATACAGCATGACAAACGAGGCAATTAAATTGGCGACCATAATTTGCACCCACGCCAATCCTTGCAACGAGGTATATACCGACAACATCGCGGTAAGCCCGTAAAAGCCTATCTCAAACGCAATAAAGATGATCAAAAACCCTGCGAGCACCGCAGGTGTACGACGCGCCGCATGAACGATCTTCGCAACCAGAATCCCAATCACGGAGAAAGCCGCATAGTGAAACACGGTGTACACTGCCACGTAGGTCAATTCGGTATCGCTAACTCGCAAACCAAAGATTCCTAACAAACCACGCCCTAAAACAGCCGGCGTGAAAAATGGATGACGTGCAAGACTATCGACAGCCAGGAGCCATACCGCGATCACCGTTGCACTTAACACTCCGGCCACGATGCCTTCTCGGACCGTATTATGCCGCTCAGCCATTAATGCCTCCCTTCGCAAAGGTTCTATAAGCAACATCGCGTTCCAAACCGTATCTTTGAGACATGTCACAGGATGTCCCTTCTCCCTATACCGCACCTTCCGCGCCGTCCAAAACGAGCGGTCGTCAACGACTGGTCTCCCTCGACGTCTTTCGAGGGATCACGATCGCGGGCATGATCCTGGTGAATCACCCAGGAAGTTGGGCAAACATATACCCGCCATTAGAGCACGCCGAATGGAACGGCTGGACGCCAACCGATCTGATCTTCCCATTTTTCCTGTTCATCGTTGGCATCACCACATTCCTCTCGATCCAATCGAAACGCGCTGCCGGCACCCCCGACCGCTCAATCAGACACCAGATCCTGAAGCGTGGATCCATCATCTTCGCACTTGGCTTAGCCTACGCCGCGTTTCCTTATTACCCGCTCAGTCGTATTACGGATGTGCGCGTCCCAGGAGTGCTGCAACGCATTGGACTCACGTTTATCATCGCCGCTCTAATCGCGATGAAAACGACAACAAAGCAACAGATTTACGTTATCATCGCACTATTAGTAGGATATTGGGCGCTAGTAACGCTGGTTCCAGTTCCCGATTCCGGCTTGATGGGCTGGATGACGTTGGACAACCCAAGCGGAACGATCGTCGCCTGGTTCGACCGGCTCGTACTCAACGGCCACCTCTGGTCGCTCAGTAAAACCTGGGACCCGGAAGGCATTCTCTCGTCTATCCCCGCAATCGCCACCGTCATGTTCGGCGTCCTTTGCGGAAAGATTTTATCCGAACGTTCGACCGAATTATCGAAAAACCTCAACACTATATTTTCGCTTGGAGCCATCGGCATTGTGGTTGGCCTTATATGGAACTGGACCTTCCCAATCAACAAAAACCTGTGGACCAGCTCATATGTTGTTTTTACAGCTGGCGCCGCCGCGATCACACTCGCAACTTGTATATGGATCGTCGACGTAAAACGCATTACCTGGTGGACCAAGCCATTTGTCATATTCGGCACCAATGCCATCATCGCCTACGTTGGATCCGCCGTCTTCGCTCGTCTGATTTATTCTGTAATTAAAGTTCCGTTCCACGGAACAACCGTATCGCTCCAAACAGCCATCTACGAAAGTGGATTTGCCTCGTGGCTGTCGCCAAACAATGCATCGCTAGCCTTTGCATTATGCGTTGTACTGTTCTGGTTCGTATTGCTTAATATTCTCTATCGTAAACAGCTTTTCTTTAAGGTATAGGGCGTCGTAGTGTCAGTGAGATTTCGAAACGTATTGCTTGCGGCGTTAGCCGCCTTCGTGCTCGTCCCAAATGTGGACGCACAACAGTCCAAAAAAAAGAAGCAGACCACCACGCAACGGGCCAAGGCCAAGACCACAAAAAAGAAACCCGCGCGAGCACGATCCAAGCAAACGGAGTCTCCGATTGCTCCAGCGCCCCATTTCACAACCCCGCGCAGTGCGACCGCACTATCCAACGATCTGTCGGCCTTCCTGGGGCGCATTCGTAACGGTTCATGGGGCGTGATGGTCACGTCGTTAACGCGAGGTGATACGCTGTTTACGCAGCACCCTGGCGATGCAATGCGCCCCGCTTCAACGCTCAAACTCTTTACCGCTGCCGTCGCACTCGATCGCCTTGGCACACAACATCAGTTTAGCACCGACGTCCTGCGCGACGGGCAAGTTTCTGCAGACGGAACCTTAAAGGGCAATCTCATCCTTCGCGGTGATGGCGACCCTGGCCTGTCACGTCGCTTTATCGACGGCGGTCCAAACGCTCCAATGCAGCTGCTCGCCCAGCAAATTGCCTCAGCCGGAATCAAGCAGGTGTCTGGGGATATTATTGGCGATGCAACCGCCTTCGACGACGTCAAAGTTCCAGACGGTTGGCAGACGCGTTACCTGGGTGCCGCCTACGCGGCCAGAGTCAGCGCGCTCTCGCTCGACGATAATCTGGTGTGGGTCGCAATATCACCAGGCGCAAACGGGAAAGGTGTTGTGACCCTGGAGCCATCAAGCACCATAATCCCCGTCATCAATAAAGTGCGGACCGTATCTGGCTCCGGCGAAAATCTGCGCATGCGAAAGTTCGCCAACGGAACCATTGAAGTCGGTGGGACGATTGGCTCAAAAGCGTCGACCAAAAAATATTCTTACATCGTCGACGACCCTGCACTGTTTAGCGCGGGTTCGCTCAAGGCCGCATTAATCGCAAATGGAATTCAGGTAACAGGCGACGTTCGCTTGGCCGGAACCCCAAAAACCGCAGAAAAGATTGCGAGCGTCAAATCACCAGAATTAGCGCGGATGGTCAGCGCAATGAACAGAGAAAGCCTGAACCTGTATGCAGAGCTTTTCTTTCGTGATGCCGCACGCGGACTAAAAGGAGATACGCAAGGAACCGTGGCAAGTGGAAACCACGCCATTCGAGAGTTCTTCGGTAGCTTTCACGCAGATACAACCGGGATATATCACGCAGACGGCAGCGGTCTCTCCGTAAACAATCGCATCACCGCACGGGCAATGGTTCAGCTACTCAACCATGCCCACAACGTCTCATGGGGCCCAGCGTTCCACGCGTCACTCCCGGTTGCCGGAGAAAGTGAAACGCTACGCAAACGCATGAAAGGCAGCCCGGCACAAGGAAACCTCCACGCAAAAACAGGCACGACAGACGACGTCGTTAGCCTAGCCGGCTATGTTACCGCCGTAAACGGAGAGCTCCTGAGCTTCGCAATTATCTACAATGGCAAAGACCGCTGGATCGCCAAACAAAGCATCGACGTGATAGGCGAAACACTCGCCAACTTCGCGAGATAAGCGAGACAAAAGACAGAACTAAGCGCTCTGTCTGTATTTACAGCCAGAGCGCCAGATTAAAACTCGATTTACTATAGAGAGACGGAACGCCTACGCTTCTATCTCCCGAATGTGAACCCCGCGTTTTGCCAACTCTGCGATATACTGTTTCGCAGGAATGCATTCGTCCGGCGTATGCACACCAGAGCGAATTGCTCCCTGCGCCTGCATCTGCCCTGTGATGCTCAACGAGTAACCGGTTGTACGCATCATCGCACTAATTCCATGCGTCTCATCATACGTATCGATCAACTCCCATTCGAACGTCTTGGGCGCACCATTTTTTGTCCCCGTTACAATCACGCGTAACGCAACAAGATCGTGCCCCTTTGGCTTGGTGAGCTTTTTACCCATCACCGCTACAGCCAAGTCACGAGGCACGATACGCGAGCCCTTTACATCAATCGGTTCGAGATCAAGAAATCCAAGCTCTCGAATCGCTTCCATAATCTTAGCGTGACCTGGATATCGAAGCGTCTTGTATTCCATTGTTGGAATCTTCCCCTCATACCGCGAGGCCATCGCAGAAAGGCCCCCTGCCGTATGAAACGCCTCTAACGTTCCAACCGGCGATTCAAAGTCGACCGGTTCAATCTCACTCAGCGCCTCAACCTGAACCTGCTTGCCACCCCGTAGCACCCACGACAGACTCGTGTAATAGTCGAGCACCCCTTCCAGCGAATACACAATCTGATAGTTGAGCGGTGGCTCTGGATGCTGCGGAAGCCCACCAACATAGATCTTCACACTCTCCGCTTTATCGAGCTGCGAGATCCCGTACTCAGCCAGAATATTCACCATCCCTGGAGCCAACCCACAGTCAGGAATAATCGAACAGTTATTTTCTTTCGCCTTGGCATCGAGCTTCTTCTGCGCAAATACAATTTCGGTGTTACCACCCAGATCGCAGAAGTGCACACCAACTTCCGCCGCAACCGTAGCAAGATCGAGATTAAAGTAATACGGGATTGCACTCATCACAGCGTCTGACTCACGCATCACCGCACGAATTGCGTCCCCATCCCGAACATCCAACGGAGTGGGAATCAACCGCTTCCCGGAATACGGCTTCAAAAAATCAGCGAGCTTATCAATATGTAAATCGGCGAGACGAACTTCCGTAACAGCCGGATTTTGCAGCAGATCGTAAGCACAAGCTGAACCCTGTAGACCAGCGCCAAGTACAAGCATCCGCATAATAGCGTTTCCCCATTCGAAAAGTGAACACAAACAAAAAGCCCCTCCACACGCGTGGAAGGGCTGAATAAAGGACGATGATCTCGTCTGGCCTACAACGGATCTCCCCTATCTCAAGCTTCTACGCGCAACAAAGCCTCCACGCGAATTAGGCGCGGCATACAGGCTCGGGCGTTGAAGGGCCGGGGTAAAGATCATATTGAATCGTACGAGAACATTCTCCCGGTGTCAAGGCTGATTGGTTCGTCACCTCGCAAATGAACGGTGCCTGCTATCGAGATTTCGAGACCCGAACAATCTTCCCACCATCGTCATCCGAGATCAACAGCGATCCATCCTTATACACCAACACATCGACCGGGCGACCCCATCGGGACCCATCCGGCCGTTGCCACCCAGTAATGAAATCGCTTGCACTCACCGGTTTGTTATTCTCAACACGAACACGAATCACCTTCGCGCCAGCCGGAACACTACGATTCCACGATCCATGTAACGCCACGAGCAAATCGCCGCGCTCATTCGCGGGAAGTTGCGTTGCTTTCGATAAAAACGTCATTCCAAGCGGCGCAGTATGCGCAGCAATTTCGAGCGCTGGCGGAATCGTTGATGCACAACGTGCCGCATTATTAAACTCGGGGCTCGGCTTACGATCACCCCAGCAATACGGCCATCCATAGTCGCCACCGTCTTTCAGGATATTGATTTCTTCTGGTGGCAAATTTTCATGCTCCGGCTTCAAGTTATCGCGTTCATTTTGCGTAACCCAAATCGCCTTCGTCACAGGATTAACAGCCATCCCTACTGCGTTACGTAAACCCTTGGCATACAATCGACCGTTCTTTCCGTCTGCATCATATTGCATAACAGCCGCGCGATCCTGCGACGTTTCCTCGCAAACATTACAGCTCGATCCAATCGACACATACATCTTCCCATCGTTACCAAAGATGATCGTGCGAGTCCAATGCCCACCACCAGAGCTATAACTATTGAGCGACTCTGCCGAACCCACAGCCTTACCGTTCGCATCGAGCTTCACTCGAACAACGCCGTTCGTGTTGGCGATGTAAAAATATCCATTATGAAACGCCATTCCATGCGGCCGATTCAACCCCGTTACCGCAACGCTAACCGCCTCAGGCACTCCATCACCATCGCTATCAAACAATCTCGTTATCTGATTGCGACTAGGCTGGCTCACATACACCGCGCCATCCGGGCCAAGCGCCATAAAGCGAGCACCAGGAACGTCGGCAAACTGCGTAGCCACCATTCCGGCGGGAACGGTCAGGCGGCTCTCAACCGGCGCACGGTTCACAATGGTGTCTATCGCACCACTACTATCAGCCGGACCACGATCGCTGCCATTCGCAGTCTTGACGCCCGCATCACACGCAGCAGACGAGACTAACAGCGAACACACGATGGCCGACGCAGACCACCAATATCGAGAAATTACAGGTCGTATCATAACCCGGAGTCGTCGCAAAATATCAGCCATCAGCAACAATCCGAACGCAACAAGCCCAATGTTACACACCTCGATAGCCTGGAAACAAAAAAGCTCCGGTTAATAAAACCGGAGCGATCAAGCGCCATACACACTACCATTGGAACTCTACGTCCTACCGTGCAGCGGATGGCAAAATATATATCCGCAAAAAACAAACCAACATGGAGCTGAGGGGAGTCGAACCCCTGGCCTCTGCAGTGCGATTGCAGCGCTCTACCAACTGAGCTACAGCCCCGCGACATATGCGCGGCTTAGCTGATAGCTCCCCGTCGCACGTCGGGTTTATCTAACTCCGTAACCTAACCCTAAAGATATCAAAAGTCAAAGGATACGAACGATTGTCCCAAAGATTATTGCGCCCAATCCCTCTATATTGTGCCATGGTTTTAAGCGTCAAGTTTCTCGGCACCTCGGCTTCGCGGCCCACCGTCGAACGGAACGTCTCGTCGATGGCAGTACACCGAGGAGGCGAAACTCTATTATTTGATTGCGGAGAAGGGACTCAGCGCCAGATGATGCGCTACGGGATCTCGTTTTCGCTCACCGATATTTTCTTTACCCACGTTCACGCCGACCACTTCCTCGGCGTTATCGGCCTGGTTCGGACAATGGCCCTCCAGGGCCGCACCGAACCGATGCACATGTATGGGCCCCAAAAGTCGGAACGCCTTATTCGCCAGGCACTCACACTTGGCAGCGATAAGCAGCACTTCCCCATCTCGTACACCGAGCTGAATCCCGGCGAACCGCTCAAACGCGACGGCTACTCAATCGTCCCCTTCCCGGTCGAACACGCCGGCTCCACCTCGCTCGGCTACGCCCTCATCGAAGATCAACGCCTGGGCCGATTCAACCCCGACCTGGCCCGCGAATTCGGCATCCCTGAAGGCCCACTCTGGGGCCGCATCCACAAAGGCGAACCCATCACCCTGGACGACGGCAGAATCATCACCCCAGACGCCCTTGTCGGCCCCACCCGCTCCGGCCGAAAGATCGTCCTCACCGGCGACTGCCGCCCCTGCCAAGCCACAGCTGACATCTCCGAAGGCGCCGACCTCCTCATCCACGAAGCCACCTTCGCCCAAGACGAAGCCGACCGCGCCATCGAAACCGGCCACTCCACCGCCCGCGACGCCGCCACCGTCGCCAAACGCGCCAACGTCAAGCAACTCGCCCTCACCCACATCTCCTCCCGCTACTCCCACGACGCCCACGAACTAAGCCGAGAAGCCCGCGCAGTGTTTAAAAACACCATAATCGCCCGCGACGGCATGGAACTAGAGATCCCCTTCATCGACTAAAACGCCGCCGCAGGCGCGCTTAAGGGGACGCCCCCACAAATCCCCATAGTCCACACCGGGCCCCCTTTCCCCCACCCCAACCGAGCGACGGAAACCAACCCCGGCCCAGCCCGCGCTTAACCATCCGCCGAGCCCCGAGCCAGCCCCCGAAACGAACAAGCCCCCCGGAGAACGTCGCAGGAAGTCGCGCACTCGGGCGCAGCCCGTAAGTTAGCGAACTCCTGCGACGTTCTCCGGGGGGCGCGAATGGCGCACCTAAGCCGCAATAATCCCCGGCCCCGTCCCACTCCCAATCAACATCGACCTCGTAAACAACTCCTCAATCACCTTCTCATCCAAAACCGCCCTCACCCTATCAATATCAATATTCGCCACCACATCGCTCGCCTCCACCCCATGCCAATCGAGCCACGCATACCGATCCTTCCGATGCGTCCGCCCATCCGGATGATGAAAGACAATCAGCGCATTACTAGCGCCCGGCAACTGCACTTCAACGCCCCAGTTAGTACCGTCTGGCGTACGAAAAGATATCATGTTTTTGCTCATCTCATCTCCGAAAAGAGTTGTTGCACATCGAAAGGGACACCCAAATAGTTAATCTCGGCCACATAACTTTCGATATCGACCGCCAAAGCCTGAATCTCCTGCTGAATCAGCTCAGCAGCTTCAGTCGGTTCGCCCGCACTACTGTTAGCGGACGCAAGTTCGAAAGCCTGGACCTTATCACACCAAAGCGAATAATCGCGCTGCAGGTCGGCGACAATCTTGCGAATAACCGAATACGACGGATTCGCAGTGTCTTGAAGGAGAATGCCCCAATCCATGTTATCAAATTTAAAACAGTTGCGTTAAGAGAACCGGCCAATCGGAATTACGTCTTCTTTTCGTATTCGCGCTCTTCCAAGCGGCGGCGGCGACGTTCCTGCGCAGCCTGATAACGCCGATTCTGCTCAGGCGTCTCCGGGCTCAGCTCCGGAATTGTGACCGGTCGACCATTTCGGTCCACCGCCACAAAAGTCAGGTAACAGCTGTTAGTATGACGACGAACGCCGTTGATCAAATTTTCGCTTTCCACTCGAACCCCAACTTCCATGGACGTACGCCCAACATAGTTGACGCTCGACTTCATGATGACAAGATCGCCCACATGGATCGGCTCACGAAAATCGACTCGGTCGACCGAAGCCGTTACGCAGCTCATTCTGGCGTGGCGCATGGCCGATACTGCGGCGGTCGTATCCATCATCGACATGACAACGCCGCCGAACACATGGCCCAAAGCGTTCGCGTGATGAGGCATCATGAGCTGAGACGTTTCATGGACCGTCTCGCTTACAGTACGACGTGTGGATTGCATGACGCAAAATATACTCGACACGCCTGCAACCACGTAGATTTCAGACAATTCTTCCTCCGCCCTTTATTCTCCCGCTGCATGCGCTTCTTACCGCTCTTGCTCCTTCCGCTACTCGCCTGCGAATCCACAAAATCCGCTCCCGCGAATAGCGCCGATGGCGCAGTTTCAACACAAATTACCCCGAAAGAATCCACGGTTGTTGGTGATTCCACCGGATCGCTCACCACCGATACCTCGGCGCCAGCACAAAGCGGAACCGGCCCAACGTCCGGATCGCCTGAGCTGATGAAGCTACAACGAGAGCACGTCCCAATTCGGGCGCTTTATGTGAACCGCTTTGCCGCCCAAGGCAGCAAGTCCATGGCAAAGCTCCTCGCAATCGCAGACGCCACCGAAATCAACGGATTCGTCGTGGACGTAAAAGACGAATTCGGCCTCAACTTTAACTCCGAAGATCCGCTCCTGCAGAAAAACGCAGGAACACAGACAAAGATTCGGGACCTCAAGGCACTGGCCGATTCCATTCGCGCGCACGGCGTACTGCCAATCGCTCGAATCGTTGTATTTAAAGACTCCGTTGCCGCGCGCATGAACCCCACGCACGTCATTCGAAAGGCCGACGGCTCACCATGGCGCGACAAAACAGGGCTTACGTGGGTAAACCCATACGCCAACGCCATTTGGGAATACAACTTCCGCGTTGCAGAAGAAGCGATCCGCGCCGGCTTCGGCGAAGTTCAGTTTGACTATATTCGATTCCCAGAACCGTACAAGTCGCTGCCAGCACAGGTTTTCCCGGGAGAAAATGGGCGTTCGAAGCCGGATGTGCTTGCTGAGTTTCTCCGCGCAGCAAAAACGCGCTTCGACAAACTTGGCGTCCGTACCACCGCAGATATCTTCGGCTTAGTCACCACGGTCAAAGGCGCCCTCGAAGTTGGACAGGATTGGGAAAAGCTCTCCCCAACCGTCGACGTCATGCTCCCAATGGTGTACCCATCGCACTACCCACGTGGGTCATTTGGAATTCCATCGCCAAACGCGGATCCATATAAAACGATCTTCATCGCGATTAACCGTGCCCGTGAACGCGATATCGCCATCGACATGAAGACGCCAGAACACATACGCCCCTGGCTCCAAGCCTTCACACTCGGCGCACCAGCCTATGGGCCAGAGCAAATCCGGGAACAGAAGCGCGCGGTATACGACGCTGGATATGATGGCTGGGTGCTATGGCATCCCGGTTCCAAATACGACATCTTCCTCCCAGCGCTCGAGAAGTCTTTTGTTTCGCACAAAAAAGCACCGAAAGCCACCGCAGCACCAGCGCCAGCTAACTAACCCTCCGCACTGGATGATTTAACGAAGTGATTACAACCGTCACTGTAAATGGAATGCTAACGGAACACTGCAAACGCGCGGTGTTCACGTCACTTGCCGGCATTCCAGGTATCCATCAAGCCGATGTTCAAATCGGTACAGTGGCGGTTACTCACGACGGATCGGTAACAATCGCACAGCTTACCGACGCGATTGCGGTCGCTGGCTATACAGTAGTTCACGGCGTCGAAGACCGGCGCACGCTCCCAGTGGTTTAAGGCGGTATCGATGGCTCAAGAATATGACGAGCGCTACACTGTAGCTGCGCTATTAGCGCCAGACATTCTCGACATGCTGGACGAAAATCCGGCAGAAATATCGGCTGACACCGACGAGGTTCACCCCGCCGACCTCGCGGACGTCGCTGAGCTGCTACCACGCGAGCGTGTAGCGGAGTTCTTGAGCGCACTCACACCAGAACGCGCAGCAGACGTCCTGGAGTACCTGAAAGACGAGTTACGCACCGAAGTGCTCGAAGCCATGAGCACGGTGCAAGCGGCTGCCCTGCTCACGCAGATGACGCCGGACGACCGTGCCGACGCGTTAGAAGAGCTCGAAGACGAAACATACGAAGAGATTCTCTCCGAAATCCCGGCGGAAGCACGCCGAGAGACCGAACGATTAATTGCGTACGAGGCAGATACAGCGGGTGGTCTTATGACGACCGAGTTTGTCTCCGTTTCGGAGGACGCCTACGTTGAAGACGCACTAATCAGCGTTCGTCGACTGGCGCGCAGTGATAAAAAAGAAGCGATGCATGCGATTTATGCGACCGACAGTGAGAATACGCTGAAAGGCGTTCTCTCGCTTCGCGAACTGTTGGCTGCACATGAAGGGGCCAGAATAAGCGATGTTGCCTGGTCCGAAGTTGTCAGCGTTCCGGCATCGGCCGACCGAGAAGACGTTACACGCTTAATTTCCAATTACGATATCGTTGCAATCCCTGTTGTCGACGATCACGATCGTATTATTGGTGTTATTACGGTCGATGACGTGATCGATGCTCTTGAAGAAGAGCACACGGAAGACGTTCAAAAATTCGGTGGTATGGAAGCGCTCGATGAACCCTATATGCAAATCGGGTTCGGGGCGATGCTGCGCAAACGGGCCGGTTGGTTAAGCGCCCTCTTCCTCGGCGAGATGCTAACGGCATCCGCAATGCAATATTTTGAAGCCGATCTCAACAAAGCGATCGTACTTGCGCTGTTTATCCCACTCATCATGAGTTCAGGCGGTAACTCTGGTTCGCAAGCAACGTCGCTCATTATCCGTGCGCTCGCGCTCGAAGAGATCAAACTCCGCGATTGGTGGCGTGTCGCCAGACGCGAACTACCGTCTGGCCTTACACTCGGCGTCATCCTCGGTGTCATTGGGTTTGTACGAATCTTTACGTGGCAGCATGCCGGCCTATACGATTACGGTCCACACTACCTGTTGGTCGCACTTACGATCTTTCTGACACTCACAGCAATCGTGACATTCGGATCGTTTGTCGGGTCGATGCTCCCATTCTTAATGAAGCGACTTGGATTTGACCCAGCTAGCGCATCAGCGCCATTCGTGGCAACGTTGGTGGACGTAACCGGGTTGAGCATCTACTTCTATTTTGCGCACCTGATTCTTACCGGGACGATCTTGTAAACTAGCTGTTACCTGGCCCTGACGATGGACGGCTCTTTATCACGAAGAAAACCGTTCCAATCAGAAAGATAATTGCAAACGAAAACCATTGAATTGCATAGACCAGATGCGGTCCTTCGTCGAGAATAGGCGGAGAGACACGTGGTGGAACGTTTTCATGATGCGCCGTATCGCCTGCTAATACTACGATGTAGTTATGCAGCGGATATGGGATTGTCTTCGCAAGCACCGTTAAATCGATCCAACGATACGCCTGTGGATTCGTAGGTGATTGCACCTTACCAACACCTGGGGTTGGCAACGGGATAACAAATCCAACGCTGGAAAGTGAATCAGCCTCACGCCAATCCGTAACATTTGCAGTAACGCCATCCGGTGTGTATACCCATCCGCGGATCACCAGAACAGCAGAATCGGTCCCGTTGAGCAGTAGAGGCGTTACGATATGAACACCAGGCGACCCATTTCGAACACGATTTGTTAATACAATCTCATGACTGTAGTCATACACACCATGGAGATTTACTCGGCGAAATCGAAGTTGTGATGTGTCGGATGGAAGCGAATTCAGCGATGTCGGTTCGTCAGTTAACCGAGTTGAGATACTGTCATTATAGGCAATTCGTTCGCCACGACGGCTAAGCTGCCAAAATCCAAGTCGAACACAGACAGCCACTGCGACTACGGATATCGCGATAAGAATATAAGTACGCGTGCGCATAATCAAAAAGTTATAACAGGCGAATTTGATCGCCGAGTAGTTCGGGATCAATGTTAGGCAACCCAAGGAGCTGTTGCATGGTGCGAGCGCTGGCGGGTGCGAGACCTGCGAAGTAGTTACTCATGTACGCGTACACATCGTCTACACGTTGCGAGATATCAACGATGGCGTCCTTCCAACGATTCAACTCTTTGGTTCGATCAAGCTGAATGTGTGAGTGATCCGTGATACTGCGATCGTCACCCATCCATCGAATGTATGTGAAGTTTGCAGTTGGTTTGGTTGCAAGCTTGAGCGCCCAATTTCGTGGAATCCACGGCCCGTCAGTGAGCGTGAGGGCAATATTGTGCGCGCGGAGTAGGTCAACCAGATGTTCAGTAATCCAACCACGTTGCCTAAATTCGATTGCGACCTTGAGGTCAGTAGGAATTCGTGGTAAAAAATCGACCAACGACGACAGCTCACTTGGTCCAAAATCTGGCCCGAGTTGAATCAGCGTGGGTCCGAGCTTATCGCCGAGGGTACGTATGCGATCAAAAAAGAGCTCGGTTGTCCCGGTGGAATCGCGGAGTCGCCCTTCGTGAGTAACTGCCTGTGGAAATTTCAGCGCGAAGATAAAACCACTCGGCGTTCGTTCTCGCCAGGAACGAAATGTGGATTCGGCTGGAATCGCATAAAACGTAGAGTCTACCTCTACCGTATGAAACGCCTTCGCATACGTAGTAAGAAAGTTCGAACCACGCATACCATCGGGGAAAAACGAGCCGACCCATGCGTTGTAGTTCCATCCGTGTGTACCGATATGAATGGAGGCAGACATACGTGAAATTTAGTGCGATCGGCGAGAAATTTGTGGATAGCAGGATAAAAACAGATCGGGCCACCCTCATTGGAGAGCGGCCCGATCTGTTTTTAGGATTCTGGTTTTTGGTGAAAAGCCAGAATTGAATTACATGTTGTTATCCATGGGGTTCATCGGATTCATCGGATTCATCGGATTTGATGGATTTGATGGATTCGGTGGCCCAGATGGATTCATGGGATTCGAAGGATTCATCGGGTTAGACGGGAATCCATCACCAAAGGTATTTCTCGACGGCTTTTCACCAACATATGAATCGGAGAGCTTTAGCTCTTCGATGGCCTTCATATTCTTGGCCACAAAGTTTTTGTTCGGTGGAGCTGCCTTAAACCCCTGCGCTTCTTTCAAGTTATTCTGACCAAGCTGCTTTTCAACGTTCAAGATGAACAGGCTGCCGGCCAATTCATTATAAAACTCAAAGAATTGCTTTGTTGTAAAGCCGTTTTTCTTTGCCAACTCAATGAAAGGCTCGGACTTTTCAAAGCGGGTGTACGACTTGCTCTGCAATGCAATTCCTAAAGCTCCGCCGCCAAGTTCAGGGCTCTTCTTTGCGAGAACCGCTAACTCTTTCTTGACTTCAGACAGGCGCTTCAACACGTCCATGTTAAGGAGTGGCACACGAAACTCTTCGGGAATTTCGTTTCCTGAAGGTGTGGTGTCACGCACAATCGAGAATTCTGCGCTAAGCTGTGAGGCTGGCGTGCCCGACATCAGCGTCGCAATTGTCAGCGGAGTAAGTAGCAGAGCAAGCATATGCTGTCCGAAAGTTGGAGAATACCAAGGACGTCGAAAGGAATCGACGCTTTTTGGACTGGTTTAGTAAGGTAACATACCCCGTAGCCGCTCCAAAAGACTACAGAAGATTAAAATTTGCGAGTACGAACATTCGTTCGGTTCAGACGTGATTTAAACACATGTCGTATTTAGCCCGCAGAGAAGTCGCTTTATCCGCCTGTCTGGGGCGCATTTTTTGACGCAACTTTGTCGAAGATCAGCATATCTCCAAATCACAGCCGCTAACCAATGAGGAATTCTGTGCAAAATATTACTCCATGCCTATGGTTCGACACGCAAGCCGAAGACGCCGCCAATTTTTACGTGTCGATCTTCAGGAATTCTCGTATTGGCAACGTTACGCGGTACAGCAAAGCTGGTCCAATGCCCGAAGGTACCGCTCTCACTGTCTCGTTTGAGCTGGATGGCCTATCGTTCACAGGGCTAAATGGTGGACCCGCGTACAAATTTACTCCAGCGGTTTCGTTTGTGATTCAAGCTGAGACCCAAACTGATATCGACAGCTATTGGAATCAGCTAACGGCTGGCGGTCGAGAAGATCAGTGCGGATGGCTCACCGACAAATTCGGCGTCTCCTGGCAAGTCGTTCCCCCCATCCTCGGCCAGCTCCTCGGCGACAAAGATCCGGAAAAGGCAAAACGAGTGATGGAAGCGATGTTCAAGATGCGCAAACTCGACATCGCGACACTGCAAGCAGCTTACGATCAGCCAGCCTAAGCAAATCCTTTAAGCATAGCCCGGAGCGCCGAGTTGATTTTGCGAGAAATCAGCATCAACTCGGCTCTTCGCACTCCTGCTTGGTGGGGATTCGCGCCCCGTGCGGGTCCACGTCGGGGTCGCCCATCGCTTTCGCCATTCGGTCGATTAACGACTCTGACACCGCGTGCTCGAGCCGTTCGGCCTCATCGTGGACTTCATCCCATTCATATTGAAGCGCGTACACAAGATACGCTTCAATCACCCGATGACGCCGCAACGTCCGTAACGCCGCCCGGCGTCCGCGATCCGTCAACTTCACCCCACGATACCGCTCGTACTCCAACCACCCCTGCCCCGCTAATCGCTTCACCATTCCACTCACCGACGCCGGCGCTATTGAGAGCCGTTCGGCGATGTCGTTGGTTGGTGCAGTCCCAAACGCTGATTCAAGCTCGTAAATCGCTTTGAGATAATCCTCAACCGAACCTGTTAGCACCGGGGCGGGGCTTTCTGTCATTTGATCCACTCCTGAAGGGTCTGGATCAACAGCCAGACGTTTAGCACTGCGATTGTTGCGGCAATAAGGTACGCCATCACCTTGAGCCAAATCGGATTGGTAAATTCACCCATTTTGATCTTCTCAGAGGTGAATTGTACCAACGGGAATACGGCGAAAGATAATTGCATGCTCAAAATAACCTGACTAAAGATAAGTAATTTAGCCGTCCCACTTTCACCATACAGACTTGCGACAATTACAGCTGGGATAATTGCAATGGATCGAGTTATAAGCCGTCGTAGCCAGGGCTTGAGACGGATGTTTAAAAACCCTTCCATCACAATCTGTCCGGCTAGCGTTCCGGTTAGTGTCGAATTTTGACCAGAGGCGAGCAAGGCGATCGCGAACACAGTACTCGCACCGGCCCCCAGCAACGGAGTGAGCAGCTTATACGCATCCTGAATTTCGGCGACTTGTGTGTTGCCCGTCTGGTGGAACGTTGCAGCGGAAATAATCAGAATCGCCGCGTTAATAAAGAGCGCAAAGCTGAGCGCGATAGTCGAGTCGATAAACGAATATTTTATCGCCTCTCGCTTTCCTTCGATAGTTCTATCATACTGTCGCGTCTGCACAACAGAAGAGTGCAGATACAGATTGTGGGGCATGACAGTCGCACCGAGAATTCCGATCGCGATATACAGCATCGACGGGTTCGAGATGACCTCAGATGTTGGGATAAAGCCCTTCATGACCTCAGCAAACGGTGGCTGCGAGAGGATAATCTCAAAGAGAAAACAGCCGCCAATCGTTGCCACGAGCACGATCACAAAGGCTTCAAGCAGTCGAAACCCTTTATGCTGGAGATACAAGACGATCATCACGTCGACCGCTGTAATTACAATGCCGATCGTTAGCGGTATTCCAAACAACAGGTTGAGCGCAATCGCCGATCCAATAACCTCCGCGAGATCACACGCGGCAATCGCGAGTTCGCACAATACCCATAGAGCGAACGAAACCGGCTTGGAATAGTGGTCGCGGCACGCTTGCGCGAGATCGCGCCCGGTCACAATACCGAGCTTCGCGGACAAGCCCTGGAGAACCACGGCCATCAAATTGGAGAGCAGAATGACGCTCAATAAGGTGTAGCCAAACTGGGCGCCACCGGCCAAATCGGTCGCCCAGTTCCCAGGATCCATGTATCCCACAGCGACGAGATAGCCCGGGCCCGCAAATGACATGAGCTTCCGCCACCACGGCCCGGTGCGCCGGATTGGGACCGAGCTATAAACCTCGGACATGCTTGGCACCGTACGAGCGTGCCGCCACCCTGAGTTGGGGTGGTGTGTAGCTAAGTCAGCATCAGATGCAGACGGTGGTGACGGATCAGGTAACTTGGAGCCCATGCTTAAAGTTAGCTTGAGCTAAATTTGTTTGGTAGGCCTAACTTTCCCGTATCGCCCTAAACCTTTGGCGGGATGGGCACCCCTCTGGCGAATGCAATAAAGTCGGTGGACGCTGGAGTGCCGCCGAGCTCACGAACGGCGGTTGCGACCTGGCCGCGGTGGTAGGAGCCGTGTAGAGTGACGTGGAGCAAGATGTCGCTGACGGTCGAGACAAAGGCGGTTCCCTGGCTACTTCGATAGTCGACTTGTCGAGCGAGGCCGGCGACATCGAGAGCTCCCACGAATTCGGTGTACTGCTTCTGATTCCGGGCCGCCCATACCTCGCACTCCGCCAACGACAGATCGGGCCATATATCGATCTCAGGGGTTAGGCCGTGTATTCGGCTCAACCAGGTGTGCTCGGAGCCGAGGACGTGGGCAAAAAGCGCAATCGCTTTGGGCGACGCGAAACCGTGTAGCGAAGTGAGGGTCTGGGAGTCAGCCCAGGCCATATGAGTGAAAAGACGATGAATGTGGTCTAACATCGAGCTATCCTCAACAACGAGATTAATAACTTAAAGTTACATAAATGCGGCGTGGTTTGGCTTGATGTCACTGCGAATCCACTGTTGCAACGCATTCGACTGTGCCGGTAGTGGTGAGTCCGGTTACTGATTTGAAGACAGTTTCATACGCGGCAACTTGCCGATTGTATTTGGCCTTTCGACGGATCCATGCATCATCTTTGACTAAATCGGTCTTCCAGTCGACAATATGCCAGCTGTTGCCTGTTTTTACGGCTGCGTCGACAACGCCTTCTAAAAGCACCTGGGTATTAGTGGTGATACCGTCGACTTCGATATCACAGTTGGAATATTGCATTACGCGGCACTCAAACAAACGCTCCTTGCTTTCCGTAAATGTGGCCCATTCATCGGATGACTGTATCTCGGCGATTGCGGTATGAAGAGTACTGGTGAGCTCTGCATTCAGCGATTCGCTCGCTGCGACTGCACCAATAAAGCTCTGCAGCGATGCGCCTGAACGACCTCGGCCCATTGCTTCGATGCATTGGTGTACAGCGCGCCCCCATGATGCACCACGACCGTTGTCTTGCTTTAAGTCATACATTCTTGCAAGATCGCGCACGTCCTTGGCTGACTCGGTGACGGTTTCCATCCTCAGCGATGAGACAGACGCCTGCGCAACTCGTGCGTTTGCTGCTGTAACAAGGGAAGTGACCTCGGTTGCGGTTCTGCCTGGCTCGCGACGCCCTTCGGCTGGTGTCACAGGGAGTTGAACTTCGGTGACGTGTCCGGTTAACACAGCATCGAAGTTTTCCCATAACGACGGGATAATGACAGTTTCTTTAGCCTTCTGGTGAAAACACCGCGAGACAACGAGCTCTTCTTCAGGGCGAGTCGCGGCAACATATAGCAGTCGTTCTCGTTCAGCGCTCGCAAACCGCATTTCACGTTTTGCGAGTTCGGCCCAACCCGATGGCTGAGCAACAATCCCGTTGTTGCTCGCGAAGACAATGCCACCGTGTGGCCGACCATCTACTCCGCGTTGGATGTGAAGCGTCGGTTCATGGTCGCTACGCTCTATTGGCGCGGCGAGGATGACCACTTTTGCTTCGAGCCCCTTGGCTTTATGAAGATTCATTACTCGAACGGCATCCGACCGACCAGGACGAAGCGGCGTATCAACTGCATCCTTGGCAGCAAGCATCAGCTCGATCTTGCTCATCGCGTCGCTTACCCCGCCAACACCAAGCACCGACTCCGTACGCAGAACTTCGATTAGATGCAAGAAAACACCGGCCCGCGCGCTTCCAAGCGATTGCGAAGCCGCGTAGCTGAGGAGGCCGGTATCGCTGATGATTCGCTGCAGTAACACGTCCGCTGGTGACCGCTGAGAGAGCTTCCACCATTCATATAGCTGCATGAGCGCTGCGCCAACGAGCCCATCTTCGTTCGACGGTCGGTGGGTAATACCGAAATGCACCTTTTCTACATGCGCGTCGAACAGGTCCGCCGGGCTGCATCCAAAAAACAGACCTTCGAGTGCAGCGGCAACCAAAACAGGATTTTCCGGATCCGCAATGGCATTAAGAACGATGCACAGTTCGCGTAGCTCATGCTCTTGAACGAGTTGAGCACCGCTGGTTGCTATGGGGATATTTCGGAGCGAAAGCGCTCTCGCGTAGGCCGAGATATCGTATGTTTGCGGAGTGAGAATGAGGAAATCTTCAGGAGAACGGTCGCCAATGGCGATACGATGCGCGATCCAGGAGGCCAGTCGTTCTGCATCCGCGGCCCATAACATCTCTTTGTTGATATGACCCAGTGTAAACGAATGCCGAATCAACGTATTCTCGGCTCCGTCCTTAACGGTATTCATTGGACGGAATGCGGCTTGAACATCATCCGCTTCGGCTGGAAATGCTACGCTGAAATACTCGTTAACGAAGTTTGCGATCGAATGTGTCGAGCGAAAGTTACAGGTCAGTGCAACGACAACACCACACTGTTCGATTCGAGTTTTAACGAAGTCGTACACCTGGATATCGGCTCGTCGAAATCGATAGATGCTCTGTTTTGGATCGCCGACGAAAAAAAGACTTCCGGGACGTGGACTCACTTTGGTCCAATCGTTACCCTGCGCGGGGTCGGATGAAAGGAGAAAGCAGACTTCGGCCTGGATTGGATCGGTATCCTGAAATTCGTCGACCAGCAGATGCGAATATCGAGCGCCGAGTGCACGACGAGCGTGCGGGTGCTCACGCAAGAGTTGAGCACTCAAGAGCAGCAGATCGGTAAAGCCAAGCTGTGCAGTAGCGTGACGCTCCTTGGCGAAATCCACCGCGGCGCGCTGGAGAAACCGGAGCACGGTTGGATATCGGTGTTCGCTCCATAAGCGTAATAGATCGGCGGCAGAACCGTCGAGCCATTCGAGGAATCCATCGCGCAGCTCTTTTACCGCAGCTTGATCCGCACGCACCTTTGTCCATCGCTGCAATACCAGCTTTTTTTCCATTTGCGATCGCGAAATGGATTGGATATCCGAACAGAAAGTGGCAACGTCGGTCCAGTCGTGCAGCCGACGCCGGAACTTCAACGTGCGAATAACTCCCATGAGGCCGTCCCATCCATCAGATGGTTCTGTGGATGGCATGATCGTGTCAGCCGAGGCAATGAGGTGCTCCAATTCGTTACACGCTTTGTCTGCACTCGGCGTTGCAACCAGCTCTGCGGAAAAATCGACGTCAATGTATTCAAGAATCTTTGAAAAGGATGCAAACAACGAGCGAGGTTCGATCGCCAGTTCGTTTAGTTCTACCCAATCAACGTCATTCTGTTGTTTTGCGCGTTCGATCCAACGTGCCCAGAAGGATTTGGAGAGCTCTTCCCATGCGACATCGGTAACTTCAACAAAATTGGGATCGAGTGTGAGCTCAATCGGGTGTTCGCGCAGGAGACGACCGCAGAACGAGTGGATCGTTCCAATAAATGCACGATCCAGATCTCTGAGCGCAACATCGAAGCGGCATGCACGTTCGGGTTCGACACTTTCGTCATGAATCTTTTGTTCGAGCGAAACTTGAAGTCGCTCACGAAGTTCATTTGCAGCCTTTCGAGTGAAAGTTACGGCCGCGATAGAATCGATGGGCTTGCCTGAATCAACAAGGTTCTGGATTCTTCCAACGAGCGAAGTCGTTTTGCCTGATCCCGCACCAGCTTCTACGAGAATATTAAGATCGAGTTCATTCAAGATTGTCTGTCGCGCAGCAAAATCGGGCGGGACAAAATCGTTTGCAGTGACGCTCATTCGGATGATACCTTTTTATTGGTGCGGCGATCGATCAAATCAACGTACTCTGGATGGTCTTCAGCGTATTCCTTTGCCCATGCGGCTCTCGGTGACGTGACCTTGTTATAATTGTCTGTCGTCGCTCGGCAGATTGTCTGGTAATCGCAGAACTTACAGTCTTCTGCGCCATCTGTTGTCGCAATGAACGTTCCCTTTTTGGTATGGTCGATTAGCTTCGCAATAATCGGACGTGCATCGCCAAGCTCTTCGGAGGAGTATGAGATGATAGTGCTTTCGCCTTTCTTCGTCGGAAATCGATATTCAAAACTCGAAACCGGACGACCGAGCAAGGTTTCATATGCAGCGGCGTATAATGCAGGCTGGAGCTGCCGACCACCATCAAAGATACCTTTCTTGTTGTTCTTGGCAAAACGAGCCGAACTTCCGGTTTTATAGTCGATTACACGCAACGTTCCGTCCGGTAGTTCATCGATTCGATCTGCTCGGCCTTTGAGTTGTAACGCTTCGTTGTTATCGAGAGCGTATACTCCAGGCGCATCGGCCCCTCCAAAGCTGTACTCGAGGTGTAACCACTTACCAAGATCGCCGCGTTCTAGTGAATGGCATTCCATAGAGAGAAACGTTGTTGCGGCTTCGTGAAGTTCGCGAACTTCACGTTGGAACACGGCTTCACCTGGAGGCGGTACTTTTTCGCGCCATTCGGCAATCACAAAATCAGCGACGGTTAAGAGATCGAGCTTGGCCTGTGGCAACAAGAGATCCTGTTGTCGACCAAGATACATTTTGGCGAACTGCTCGAAGACTGCGTGTAAAAGCGAACCGCGGGATGTAGAATCTAACCACTGATCGTCATCGTACTCTGGATCTTGCGGTAGATACAGCGAGAGCCCATATCGATAGAACCACGAAAGCGGGCATTTTGACAGGGTTTCGAGTGCGGATGGAGATACCGGTTTCCCAGGCGAAGCTGTTGGTGTCAACAGATTAGCTGCCTGTGGAATGACTCCATGGTATGGCCCAATTTCAGGGCTGTTTGCAAGATCGGAGGCGTGGAGTCCGCGGCCCAAGCCGCTATAGCTGGCTCGAACGAGCTGTTCACCGTTTAGCAGTAACGGGCCATCGATGATTGTGTCAAACCATACATCGCTGGCGTCGAGTAAACCGGCTGATTGTGATTGAGATGATAGGGATAGTGACGGCAATGACGATGACGACAAAGTCGAAGTTGATATTGTTGTCACACGGTCAAGCTCCGGTACTGCACAAACCGGCGGATACAGCTCAGCCCGGAGTTCCTTGTACGACAACCGCTGCTCGCCACGAATCAGCCGCAACGTCTGCAGTAACGCAGGGGACGGGCCTGCTTCTCGACCGTCGAGTGTTCCGCTGGTTGCATACGAGAACGTTATGTTTCCTCGTAACGCGGCGAGTGACGCAAGCAAGCCAAACGTGTTGACATCATGACGTTGTGCTGCGGTAGGTAAGGTTGCCTGAGTGAATCGCTTTCGAACACTGTCTGGCAGTAATGGATCTTGTCCACGCAGTCCGTGTGTGCGTTCAGCGTCTAATCCAACGACAAATACATGCGGTCTTGACGTTGTTCCAGCATGTACAATGTCGGTAAGATGAACTTTACCACCATTCGAAGTCCACGGTTTTGCAATACCAGAAAGCTCTGGCCAAGCGCGTACGTCAGAAAGGGCATCTCGTACTGTTGCAATGGCACCGGAGAACGAGATTGGCGTACTATCAAACTCTGCCAACTGACCAAGCCGAGATTGAATACGGTCTGCAGTTTGCTGCTCGGCATGACCATGTATTGGCACGAGCGATATCCACGTCAAGGCGGCCTTTGCAATGTCGCTAGGCGACACTCGAACTGCGCTCTGGACTCCCCGTTCCGGTACGGGCGGTAACGTTTGGAAGATACGCTCTAGCAGGGTAGCAAGTTCGGCGCAAAGTTGACGACGAAAGGCGATACGCGCTGCAACTTCATCGGCAGACTCGCCCTCATGTGCTCGAACCGTTGAAACATATTCTTCCTTGCCAAGCAAGGTGATGGCATTTAGATAGCGCTCTCGTCCCCAACCGATAGCCAGCTTTCGGAATTCACGAGCGAGCGATGTTGACGGTATGTCGGGCGATAGATTTAGTTCGCCAGCTTCGAGGGCTTGGCGCAAGATATCTGCAGAGAGCCCATTTTCTATCCAGGCAAACCATCGGTGAATTGCGCGCCCAAGTCTGGTGCGGGCCAGCGGAATCCCGTGTAGCATCGTCGCACCGACACCGACGTTTTGGCAGAGAACGTCGAGTGCGATGCCATATGTGTCAACGTCTGTTGTGACAATCTCGACTTGATCCCACGGAATGGATTGCGCAACGCATCGCCTGAAAACTTCTCGAAGTTCGTCGGATGGCGTGGCGGCGCAAAACATGGATGGTATGGAAGTGCATTCGGTTGCGAAAGCCTCACTTTCCGGCATAGACGGGCTGCCAACCCAAGCGAGCAGATTACCTGAGGCATCCGGAATCGTGGACGTAACGAACGATTTATGTTTCCACAACAGCGCGTCAGGGATATCTACATTCACCGGACAGTCATGCATCAGTAGACGCGCATCCTGAATAACGAGCTTTTCTAAAAGCGCACCCGGGAGCCCTTGCACCTTAAGCGTAGGGGCACAAAACATTATTGCATCGCCAAAAACATGCGCAAATTCGTGATCAAACTCCGAACATGCCATCGAAAATATTGACGCGGTATCTGCGAGTTGTTCGTTTTTTAACAACGATTCGTACACATCCAACACAGCAGCGATTTCGCTCACGCCGGTAAGAGGTTCGTCACTACCTATAAATTCAGTTATGCCACTCCCTACCTTAGAGTTCATTACAGTCGCATCCCGCAACAGCTGATCCGCCGACACGCCACTCAACCGCAATTCCAGTATCGTATCGTGCATCGCCTGTCGAAAGCCGAGGCTGTGGCCGAGCTTAGCGAAAACCTTGACATTTTGGTTATCAACGGCGAGATCAAATGCGCGATTGACCATCAGACCGAGCTCAACATCACCTGGAATACGGAGCTTACTTTGGAACAAGGATACAAACGTTAACTCGTCTGCGACGCGCCGTAGCGTCGTTGGTTCCCACCCAATCCAACCACCGGTGCTACGAGCGAGCGCAACGAGCAGCTCTCGCCCGTAGTTTACATCAGGCACGAGTAGCAGCTTCCGCTCTGTCGGATACTGTGTGGAAATTTCGGCAAGATGCGAAAGTAATACGGATTGAGCCGATGTATTCAGGGTTTCGCTGGCACTCACGCGACCATCTCCCGAAGCTGTTCTGTAACAAGACGGCGGAGCTGTTCGGGGGCTTCGACCGTTGCATCTGGCCCATACTGCAAGACATGCCGCACAGCCCAGCCTAAATCGTGAACAGGATGCTCTAAAGTGAGCGATTTATCAACCGAGAGCTCTGCGCCTTCGCGTTCAGCGATCCAGCGAGCGATACGTGGTGAGTAGCGAATTCGCATCGTCATATTGGACGTTCCGTGTAGTGGCTTAACACCGTCGACCAAGTTAGGCATTGCGTCAACAGGTGGTTTGTCATAGGTGAGATCAGTTACGACCACTTCCTCAATTCTGTCGAGCCGAAAGAATCTGATCCCATTGCTGCTCTCGCAATGGGCGATGATATACCACATCCCGCTACTAAACACAAATCCGTATGGACAGATCGTACGCACCTTGGACTCTTCCGTTTCTGCGCCACGATATGTTAGCGTTGCCTTTTGACGATCCGCATATGCAGATCGTAGCGTCGCCAGATGGGCGAGATCTCCGCCCGTTGCCGCAATACTCGCTTCCAATACCCCTTCACGCATATCGTTTTCAGGTAACGTGGTTACCGCCGCCTTCAACCGAGCTCGAGCCTGCTCGATAACACCGTGTTCGTCGGGAAGACGTTCAGCCCGGAGAATCGCCAAGCCCAGTTCGAGTGTACAGAGCTCGGCCATTGTGAGACGCATTGGCCGGAGAAAGTGTGGGGCAAACACAGAGACCGAGCTATCGTCGAGACAGATTTGAATTCCGTCAGAGAACCCTTCGCCCGAATCGAATCGCTCCACGAGTGAACTGAGGTCGCTCATAAGCTCGTTTGCATCTTTCAACCCCAATCGTTCAACGACGCTCGGTATTGAATGTTCAGCCCCATCGGCAACAGACGGGATAAGCTGTAATATGCGCCGAAGCTGCTCTGAGGAAGAGATGCTCATGTCTGGGATTGGTATTGTGAGAGTGTGTCATTGACACATGTTTGAAATACAGCGACCAGCTCTGCTGGAGCGATAGGTTGTGCTTGCCCACAAAAGGTCATTAGCCATCGTGCGAACACGTCGAGACGACGAACACGAAAGCTCCGATATGTTGGATGCCCATCGACCGTTTCTCCACGTGCCGCGCCAGCGATGGCAGCGCCGGTTCGGGCTTTGAAGTCAACGACCACCGATATAGTTTCTTCATCGCCCAACTCCCAGGACGGGCGTGATTGAGCATGTTCTCGCAACTTAAACGAACGCGGAATCAAGTAGTCTGGAGTCGCTTCACGCGATCGATTGACTTCGAGCGATTCGATTCGGCTCACGCGAAAGTTTCTTCGTGAGTCCTTTTCTATATCTCGTCCAATTAAATACCAATGGCCGCTTAAGAAAAAAAGTCCGTACGGTTCGACATGCCGTTTCGTCGCTGTATCACTATTCATTGAACGGTAATCGAATTCGATAGACTTCCGCCGTATGAGTGCATCACTCAATTGAGCGAGTGCGCGTGGGTCCGCGCGATCATGCCCTGAAACGATGAGCACTGTATCAGATGCGGCACGATCTTCGCTGACGCCGGTTTTTTGCCCCAATCCAGCTGTGGTAACGCCAATAGGGAGATCAAAGGCGAGCTTCCGCATCGCGCTGTTCGCGTGCTCTTGCAGCGCCGGATCACCCAACGCCGAGATACGTTCAATCGCGCTGGCAACCGCGGAAAGCTCGTCTGGCTCGAATGCGAGACGATCCAACGCGCGATAGCCGTACCGGTCGACCGTACTTGGCTCAGAGCGCCCCTGCGACGTCGCAACAGTGAGATAGGGGAGGTAAAACGCGTCTGGAGTGAGGCAATACGCCGCCTTTGCATCCCCCTCTTCCCCAATTGAAGTGATCGGCACGCCAAAGGCGCGTAGCTCTTTTTTATCTCGCTCGAACATACGTTTAACGGAACCGGATGGCGCTCGCTGTAACACCGACCCATCTGTGAGATAGGCGGGCACGTAGCGAGCCAGCTCTTCAAATGTCTGAGGACGGCGATGCGCGAGCAGCGCTGCCATTAAATCGAGCCATCGCTCAGTTTTTGCCAATGTACTACGCGAAACTGTTCCCATAGATGCACTTTGAGTATTTTCAATAATCTAGCAATAGCCTCTGACAATCGTGAGCATGCGGGAGATGAAATGTTGTTGTCAGAGGGTCAGCGCAGATTACGGGAAGAAGGGCATCGGCGAACACCCTGCATCCTTGCAGGGGTAATCGCCGACCAATTGGCGAGGAAAGTACCGTGATTCGAATAGTATTGTTGGGAATACAGATTTTGGCAGTTGCAACCGTGGCCTGCCTTGCGGTTGTATATCACCTTGCCCATGTTCGGAGGCGCCGTCACTTAAAGCGACTTCGCGAGCAGGAGCAAAGGTAGGATCTGTTCGACAGTCCAACTCTGCGTATCGAACCGCATATATCAGACACGCCGGATACTCACTGACATATAGTAGGTATCCACCTCAGTACCTATCTTTAGAAGATTCGCCTTCCGGTACTGCCAATTGTCGCTCTTACAAGCCCATATCGCCACTCGATACGTCGCCCCTCTGCGAGAGGGTGGCTCCTTGCCCGCTATCGTCGAAACCGAAGGCGATGGCTTGTACGTCGTCAAGTTTCGTGGAGCGGGGCAAGGCGCCAAGGCGTTAATCGCAGAGTTGCTAGCCGGAGAGCTGGCCAGGCAGGCGGAGCTACCGATACCGGACGTATCGCTGGTCGGGATCTTACCGGTATTTGGCCGAAGCGAGCCGGATCCCGAAATACAGGCGCTGTTGCGCGCGAGTCACGGGGTCAACGTTGGGCTACGATATCTGGACGGCGCGTTTAACTTCGACCCGTCCGCCGCACTCGAGTATATCACACCAACGTTAGCTGAGCGTGTAGTGTGGTTCGATGCGTTCATAACGAACCCAGATCGTTCTGCGCGGAATCCTAACCTGCTAATCTGGAACCGCCAGCCGTGGTTAATCGATCACGGTGCTGCGTTGTACGTACATCACGATTGGGCGAACGCCGATGAAAAGCGCGCGCAGGCGCCGTTTACGCGAATTAGCGATCACGTGCTGTTAACACACGCGGACAATCTCGCGAGTGCTGATACATTTATGCGCGACACTATAACAGAATCGTCAATTGCAGCTGCAATTGCTGCGATTCCAGATGAACTGTTATCCGATCCGATCAGCGGTTATTCCGATTCGCCAGACGAAGTTCGAATGTTGTACCAACGATACCTCACTACTCGGCTCCACGCTTCGCCGTTGTTCGTCGCTGAGGCAGAACGTGCGCGAGATCGTGTACGTCTCGAACCTCCACGTCCAGTAAAGGCACGCCGATGAACTCGGACCGAGTCATGGCGCATATCCCGATAGCCGAGTGGACGACATATAACTTCGCTATTTTGAGAGTGGTCCCGCATGTGCATTTGGGTGCATTCGTACCAGTCGGCGTAATTCTTCACGCTCGAACCATCGAGTTTTTACAGATGAAGGTGGTCACTGATATCGATCGACTGCAGCATTGCATCCCGGATATCGACGCCGAGTTGCTCGCTCGATACTTACGGTCCTGCGAGGCGATTGCGCGGGGCGATGTTACGGCGGGTCCGGTTGCGCTCGCACCACCATCGGAGCGATTTCACTGGTTAACCGCACCGCGGTCTGATGTGTTACAAAGTTCACCAACGCACGAAGGGCTGAGTGCGAACCCAGCCCTTGTATTGAATCAATTGTTTACGATGTACGTTGGTGATTAGCTAAAACGTTTACCAGGTGACCGCGTTATCCATCTTGAGCGCTTTCACCAAAAACGCAAACCGATCTGCGGCTTCATCGATCTGTTTACCGGTTGGCTTACCGGCGCCATGTCCAGCTTTTGTTTCGATACGAATCAAGATTGGAGCATCACCACCCTGCGCCGCCTGCATCGCGGCTGCATACTTAAATGAATGCCCTGGAACAACACGATCGTCGTGATCGGCTGTCATAACAAGCGTTGCAGGGTAATGCGCACCAGATTTCACGTTATGAATCGGTGAATACGCAAACAACGTCTTAAACTGGCCTGCATTATCGGACGATCCATAATCGGATGTCCACGCCCATCCAATTGTAAATTTTTGGAAGCGCAACATATCCATAACGCCAACTTCTGGAATCGCTGCACCAAACAGCTCCGGGCGTTGATTCATAACCGCACCAACCAGCAGTCCACCATTTGATCCACCGTTGATCGCTAACTTTGGTGTGGACGTATACTTGTTGTCGATAAGATACTGCGCTGCGGCAATGAAGTCATCGAATACATTCTGTTTTGCACCGAGCGTTCCAGCGCGATGCCATGACGACCCATATTCACCGCCTCCGCGCAAGTTCGCGACAACATAAATTCCGCCCATTTCGAGCCAAACCAGTGTGCGCGGATTAAACGACGGCGTGAGCGAGATATTAAATCCACCGTATCCGTACAGCATTGTTGGATTCGTACCATCCAGCACCGTCCCTTTTTTCATCGTAATGAACATTGGGATACGTGTTCCGTCTTTACTGGTATAAAATACCTGCTTCGTTTCGTATAGTGTCGGATCGAAACCAAGCTTGGATTGACGGAAAACTGTGCTCTCGCCGGACTTCGCATTGTATTCGTAGATCGTTGTTGGCGACAGATACGACATAAATCCATAAAAGACTTCCGGATTGTCGATATTCCCGCTAATTCCAGACAACGAACCTAACGTTGGGAATGCAATCTCCTTGCGATCGCTTAGCGACGGCTTTGCGTTAGCTGCGCCAATTGCATACGAATACACTGCACTATGCGCATCTTGAAGAACGATGGTAAACAGTCGTTCGGCCATAAACCGAGCGCCGGTCAAGACGTTATCGCTTTCCGGAACAACCGTTGTCCAATTATCCTTTGCCGCCTTTTGGATATCAACCGCAACAATACGACTTCTCGGCGCATCGAGATTCGTCCGAAGATAAAACAACTTCCCAATGCTCCCGACAAAGTCGTATTCGGCGTCTCCAGCGCCCATCAACTCGACAACCTTGCCATTCACATTCGGCTTTGACGGGTCGCCAAGGTCCATGTAAAAGAGCCGGTTATTCGGGTCACTGCCTTGAGAGGCAGTAAGAATAAGATATCGGCCATCGTCGCTCACATCGGCGGCCCAGATCCAGTCGGGGCGATCGGAGCGTTCGTATACGAGCTTATCGCTAGACTGCGACGTTCCAACCTTGTGATAGAAAATCTTATGGTTCCGCACGACCTGTTGCAACGCCTTGTCGTGCGACGGCTCGTCGTATCGTGCGTAAAAGAACCCACCTTCGTCTTTTGTCCACGAGGGTGTGGAAAACTTGATCCAGCGAACGGTGTCGGCGAGATCACGCGCGTTGTCCGCAGAACGAACACGAACTTCCACCCAATCGGAGCCGGCGGTAGAAACGCCATACGCAAGGTACTTCCCCTTACTCGACGGAACTCGACTGTTCAGCGCAACAGTTCCATCAGCTGCAAGCGTGTTAGGATCGAGCAAAACGCGAGCTGTGCCTGCGCGTCCGTCTTGAACGTATAATACCGATTGGTTCTGCAGCCCAGTATTAAACGCGTAGAAGTATCGTTCTCCGCGCTTTACCGGGACATCGTACTTTTCGTAGTTCCAAAGGGAATCAAGCCGCTCCCGAATTTTGGTCCGCTGCGGAATTCCGGCAAAATATTGCGCAGTGAGCGCGTTTTCAGCGTCGATCCACTGACGAGTCTCTGGCGAATCCGAGTCTTCCAGCCATCGATACGGATCGGTGACGCGTGTTCCGTGATACATATCGACCTGATCGCCCTTTCTGGCAGCAGGATACTCTGTGTGTTTTCCGCCGTCTCCGGCTGGCGATTGCGCAGGTGATTGCGCCGACACTCCAACAGCGGTACCGAACATGACGGCCGCGGTGAGCGACCGTGCAATAGACTGATTCATCAAAAGCGTTTAGTCTCCCTTACGTGATACGAGTGCAATATGGGTACGTGCCCCATCTCGTAATCTACGCTGAGGAGTCAAACCGGCAAAACGATCGAGCAATTCTGACAGGACAATATCCGTTTGCTCCGGCCAGACAGCGTGGTCCATAAACCGAAACTGTCCAAAATTCTGTGATCGAACGCGTTCAATTCGAAACCCGGCCTCATCCAGCATCTGATAAAATTCGGCAGGAGTCCAGCGTCGGAGGAATTGGTCATAAAATCCGGTGGATTCGTTAGACTGTTCCACACGTTGTCGTGTAATCAAGCGTTTGAGCGACAAATAAAGCGCGTCAGGAACAACGCTAACAGCGTGGGACACAGACTCAAAGAATAATGGATGTGGACTCGCCCATGACACAATGTATCGGCCATTAGGCTTGAGTTGGTCATGCACGACACGCAACGTTTGCATTGGATCTTCAACGTAGCCAATAACGCCATTCATCAATACAACGTCGTAGCTGTTCGGCTTAAACGGAAGTGCTTCAACGACCGATGCAATCCAGGTCGGTCGATCGCTGTACTGACGCGCTTCCTGCAGCATCCCAACTGCGAAGTCAACTGCAACCACATCCCACCCTCGTCGCGCTGCTGCTGAAGACTGATGGCCAGCTCCACAGCCAATCTCGAGCAAGCGGGCGTGAGGTTTACAAAGCTCATCTAACCATTGAAGCGCGATTGCTCCACGCGTTTGGTACTCCCACGCATCGAACCCATTGGCATTATACCGTCGCTTCCACGACTCGGCATGTTCACCAAAATACGACGATACGATCGACTTTCGATTTTCTTCTGATGTTTGCATATCGTGGAATCTCGGCAATAGGCGTTTATCTGTGTTTATCCAATGTTTACATGCGCTCTGCAAGCGCAATATGTGTGCGTGCAAATTGACCGATCGACGTAAAACCTCGAATATTTGAAAGGCGCTCGAATCCGGAGGATAAGAGCGTATCACCTTGCTCCGGCCATAACGATCGGTCCATAAATCGAAATTTGCCAAAGTTTACACCACACACCCGCGTCACTCGAAAGCCAGTCGATTCCAATAGTTGCGTAAATCTGCCTCGATCCCAAAAGCGATTGTAAGCTTGATAAAAGCTAGGCTGTTCTGTAGCTACGCTTTTGCTGTTGCTTCGCCGCAGCATACGTTTGGCGGTTAGATAAACCTTATCTGGTACCGCACTCACAGAGCGGCTCGCTGTTTCTAACAGCGTGTGGTCACGCGCCCACGATATAACAAGAGAGCCGTTGGCATCGAGCACCTCGTGTACACTGCGCAAGACTTTTCGAGGATCATTTACATAACCAATGACACCCAGCATCAGAGCTGCGTGAAAGCTTCCTCGTCCAAACGGAAGATCTTCAGCCGTTGCGGCAACCCAGTTTGGTCCCTGGAACTCGGCCTTCGCTTGCTGCAAAAGCGGCACGGTTAAGTCCGTTGCGGTTACGCGCCATCCGGCGCGCACCGACGCCGAGGCTTGAACACCCGCGCCGCAACCAACTTCGAGCAAATGCATCGTTGTCGAAGCGACTGACTCTCCCGGCTCGGATGATACGCTATCCCAGCTATCGAGGCCTCGCCTGGCTCGACCAACCGATTGATTCACCACGGGTTGATTAGCCGGCCGATCAACCCGTCGCGCCTCATAACCACGTCGAACTGCAGCTAAAAACTCGAGCGCGACATCCGCTCGACGTCGATAATTGCTCGCGTCAAAGCTGTTACTATGGTACCGATCCAACCACGCAGCCCGGTTATCGGAAAAAAACGCGCTGACCGCCGCATGCCGATCAACATTGCCGTCTTCCTCTCGAACCGCCACTTCCGTTGCCGGCTTCGTCATCGAGTTAGCACCTTTCGAAAAAAAGGAGACGGATCGTCCCAGGCGAAGTATGCCCAGCATCGCACAGTCGCCAGCGACTGAAAATAGTCCATCCACGTCCATTCACCCGAAGCGCGGTATGTAGCCATCCCCATAAGATCGCGCTCCAAATCCAACCATGAGATCCCTTCCTTTTGCTGGATCGCTGGAAGCTGTTGCCCGGTAATCGCAGCATAGGCCAGCAACGGGAAGTTGCATCCAGCTCTGGTTGGCAGTTCGGTCCAGGTCGAATATCGGCAGTTTATCTCGAGCAGTTCATACGTTCCGCGCCGAGCGTGCCGCTTGAACTGAAGAATCGCGAAGCCGGTATAGTTGAGCGCAGTCAGGATATCGCGCGCCATTCGTTCTGGTTCGACCATTCTGCGACTGAGGACCTGGGAGCCAACCCCTGCGTGTGACGGGTAAATCCGGAGCTTGGACCCGGTAAACGTTCCGGCGACCGTTCCGTCTGGAAGTACATAAGCATGCACCGACATATGCTCATGGTCGCCTCCTTCGACGAAGCTTTGTACGACAAAACGCGGTGTATCCTGGTGTTCAAGCGCGTTAATCAGCTTGAGAAACGGTTCCGCCGAATCAAAGCGCTCGCCTTTCACCGACTTCACCAAACCTGGCGGCAAACGATCCCAGTCGGCCCGATAGACCGGCTTAACGAAAACGGGGTACTCCACTTCTTTTGCTATTGTGCGGGCTTCGTCGCAACATGCCGGGACGAACGTCTGCGGAACGGGAAGTCCCAGCTTTTGAGCGACGGGTGCAAATCGATCCTTATCCATACAGTCATCGATAAGCTGCGAGTCAGGCAAGTCGTGGTCAACGAGCTCTGCGAGCGCCGCCCGTTGTCGAGACATCAGCGAAAGCGCGCGATCACCTGTTGCGAACATTACCGGGCGCTGGCCAATTTCCTTAACGGCGAGCTTGATTGCGGTTAGGCATGTTTCGTCTGACTCTCCCAACCCTGGAAAGGGATGAACAGCCGAGACATATCGAGATGCAGTTGACGGCGACGTTGAATTGGTGGCAAGAAGCCGGACCTTGACCCCTCCAAGGCCAAGGGAGCGAATAACACCAATATCCCCACGAGAGTTTCCGTCGATAACGAGCGCTGGTCGACTGGTATCCACTACGCCTCACTGGGAGATTTTTTTGGAAAGACGTGCCGTTGAACGCTGATTGGGCGCCCAAATTGCATTTAAAGCTATACCATATTTACATACAGTAGACGCCCAACTCTATCATCAATTCTCACCTAGTATAGCATGTTGTCAAGGGCGCAATGCGGGGGTATTCGAGGACCCCTGACGCCGCCCGATGGCCACCATTTCCAAGTCCGAACCGCCTACATCCGATACTGCTCCATACTATAAAATGCCGTATTCCCAGCTTAGGCCGTTATCGCGCTTTCAACGCAAGGCGGCAGCATTTGGCCCATCCATTATCGTCTTGATATTAGGCCTTATCATATCCCTCACGGTATATAATTCGCGAGCGAATCGACATCAAAATATTCTAATTAGCGGGATCCTTCAAACAACGACTCGACTGCAAACGCAGTTGATTGACGCGGAGACAGCTCAGCGGGGGTATTTGTTAACGGGTGATTCATCGTATCTTCCGAATTATTATGCATCACTCGATAGCCTGCGCAAAGCATTCGATTCATTAAATATCATTTTGCGTGGAACAAGGGATCGCGAGCATGCCCGACAGACCCTCGACACACTCATTCCCGCCAAGTTGAGCAACCTCGAACATGAGTTGGGGCTACGACGTACAGGGCTTTGGGAGAGTTCGCAACCATTTACGATGGATGATCAGGGGCGAGAATTAACGACCCGGATTAGAAGTACGGTTACCACCATCCGCCGATCCGAACAAAGGTTGATTTCCGAAAGGCAGCTTCGCGAAGATCGCTGGGAACGACGTACACTTCTGGTCGTAGCTCTAGGGACCGGGCTAACTGTAACATTTGCCATCCTGGCGAATATCTTTCTCACGCGTTTTGCAGATGCGCAGGCACACGCAGCAGGGATTTCACAGCGCAGGTCCCAGTTAGCAACCGAACTTGCGATTGCCCAGACAATGGCGCGTGAATCTGCAGAAGCGGCAAACATTGCCAAGACACATTTTTTAACGGCAATGTCACATGAGCTACGAACGCCACTGAATGCAATCAATGGGTACACCGAACTATTATCGATGGGGATTGCTGGCGACGTAACGGCTCGTCAAAAGGACTTTCTCGACCGCATTGCGCGGAGCGGTCGATATTTGCTCGCTTTGATTAACGACGTGTTGAACTTTGCGAAACTTGAGGAGGGGCGTGTTGCGTTTCGTATTGAAGAGACGCCCTTAGACCCGGTATTGCGCAGCGTGGAGCAGATGACCGCACTACAGTTTACCAAAAACGAAATAGAGTACAGCTATGAGCCTGAAGATCCTGCGCTAACTGTGCTTGCGGACCCTGAACGAGTTCGGCAGATCGTATTGAATCTTGTGATTAACGCCGTCAAAAACACGAGCAAAGGTGGTTCGATCAGCCTATCGACCCGAGTCGAGGGCGGTCATGCCGTCATTGACGTGACGGATACTGGTTGTGGCATTTCAAACAACAAGCTGGCAACCATATTCGATCCGTTTATCCAGATCGATCGGCAGCTGACCACACAAGGAAGTCAGCAGGGTGTGGGGCTGGGTCTGTCCATCAGTCGCGATTTAGCAAGGCAGATGGGAGGAGAGCTATCGGTGGAGAGCGAGCTGGGAGTCGGCTCAACCTTTACGCTAACGCTCCCAATCCCACCTGCCAAAAGTGCGGACAAGGTCGAGTCAGTGACGACGGACAAGACCGTGGAGAACTCTGCGTCCTAATCTTCGATTTCCCCACCTGCACCAACCCAGCCTTTAAACCCGTCGCTCATTGAGCTGACATTACTGTAGCCCATAAGCTGCATCGTATCGGCAGCCAGAGCGGATCGGTTCCCGCTGGCGCAATAGATAACAACGGGCTTATCTCTACTAATGGCAGCTTCGATCTTCCCCTCAAGCTGGCCACGCGGGATAAACATGGCTCCGGGTACTCGACCAAGGTTCCATTCGTTAGGCTCACGAACATCGAGAAAGATCGTATCGCTTCCGGCGAGGGTAAGTGCATCGGTAGGAGTAACCTCGCGGATCCGGCCTTTTGCTTCGTTGATTAAATCAGTTCCAGTCTTGAATCCCATCTTACGTCCCCGTTACCAGCTGTAACATTCGAGAATTTTTCGTATCGAGCGTTGAAAGTGCCCCTAACGGCACCGTCCACTGCTGCGAAATATGACCGATCGGTAGTCCCGCAATGCAGGGGATAGCGAGTCGATCGGCGACCTCTCGCAATATATCGTTCAGATCCAGCTGCGTGGTATCGGAATCAGGAGAGTCGTCAGAACAGTCGCTGGGAGATAGCTTTATAACGGAGTCGACAGCTTGCTCAGCAGGCAAATTGGCAGGCAAATCGGTAGATGACCCAGTCAACGAATTCGTAGATGGGCGCACCGAAGTCCCGGTAAACGCTCCAGACGCGATCGCGGCGAGCCCATCGAGCACCCCTGACAGCAACAATTGGCGAAACATTCGATCAATCCGGTAAACATCTTCGTTGACATCCTCAACGATTAAAATGCCACCCTGAAGATTGGGGAAATAGCGCGTCCCGACCAACGATGCGAGCAAGGCCAAGTTTCCCCCGGCAAGCCGCCCGGTAGCCGCCCCATCTCGGATGACGACGGTCGACGTTGCGTCCGTAAACGGATCCGTCTTCCCTTCAATCGCCCGCTCGAACGACGAGCGTGTAAACGGGGCAAGCTCTGCTCGCGCCGTAGGTCCGTGATACGTAACAACTTGACACTCGCGCCCAACCGCGCAAAGCAACGCAGTTACGTCCGAAAACCCAATAATCGCCTTGGGGTTACGCCGAATCGCATCAAAATCGACCTCATCGACGATTCGTGTAACGCCGTAACCTCCTCGAATACACCAAACCCCGTCAACCGAATCGTCGCGTAACGCCCAGTTCAGATCCGACAGGCGCGCTTCATCGCGCCCCGCCAAATATCCGTACCGATCCAGCACATGCGCGCCTACCACCGGTTCCCACCCAAAGCTGCGCACATTCGCGACCGCCAACTCTAAATCAGCTTCACCGCGCAACGGACCGGAAGGTGCAATCAATGCAACACGCGCCCCCCGATCCAAAGACCGCACGGGCATATACGAAAATGGCGCCATCTATCGATCGAGTGTAAGCAAAAACGTCCAGTAGAATGTCCAAAGGACGCTCACATTAAATATCTTATGAACTGTGAATAATACCATCTTTGGGCTCGCCCCAAATACGCTGGCCATGCTCGCAGCCATCCCGTGGATTATAATCCCAATTATCGCGGGTATCCGCCTATCGAGATCACGCACACTCGACCAGGAATCGGCTACGCCACCGTATCAACCACCGATGGTATCGATCATCGTTCCCGCACGCAACGAAGCTCGAAATATCGAAGCTTGCATTCACGCAGCGCTCAAATCCGAGTACCCGAACTTTGAACTTATCGTCGTCAACGATCATTCTACAGACGACACCGGCACCATCGCACGCAACATCGCAAGAACAGAAGGCCGGCTCCGCGTGATCGACAATCCCAATTTACCAGACGGCTGGTTCGGCAAACAATGGGCCTGTCAAAATGGAGCCAACGCAGCACATGGCGACATCCTCCTCTTTGTCGACGCCGATACTCGCATCATGCCCGAAGCCGTCACTCGCTCCGTCAACGGCATGTTACGCGAACAAGCCGATCTCTTCACTGCACTCAGCCAACAAGAGATGCATTCGTTCTGGGAACGTCTCGTCCAGCCACAGGTCTTCTTCATGTTAGGCCTCCGCTATGGCGGCACGAACATTATTAATAAGTCGAAACATTTCGAAGACAAAATCGCCAACGGCCAATATCTCATGATACGAACGGAAACGTATATCGAGATGAACGGCCACGCTCTAGTCCGCTCGTTCGTCGCCGAAGACCTCAAGCTCGCTCAACTGTACTTCAAAGCCGGCAAAAAAACGGCCGTCGTTATCGGCATGAACTTTATCGTCACCAGGATGTACACGTCGCTCCACGAACTGATCAACGGATGGCGCAAAAATGTCTACGCCGGCGGCCAGGACGCAATGCCATTCGGTACTGTCGGTCGCGCAATTTTCCCAATCGTCCTACCAGTCCCAGCGCTCTTCCAACTCCTCCCACCTCTCACGCTCCTCGCAACACCTCTCCTACCACCCACCATCGTCACCTGGGCTCTCATAGCCACGCTCGCCTCTCTGCTCTGGTGGATCATCTCTCACATCACAACAAAACATTCTCCTCTCTACGCGCTCTGCTATCCTATTGGCGCCGCAATTTTACTATACATTCTGCTCTCCGCAATCAGTAGAGGCAACACGGTCTCCTGGAAAAATAGAACGTATACGCAAGGAACACCGATCTAAACCTCAACGCTCAACACCCGCGCACACGCCATTCTAACACCCTTGCGGTTTTTTGATGCAAGCGGACGAGAAACGCTTAGTCTCTTAACGATTGTTGCACATAATATACATATGTGCTTTCGATATCATCCGCCTCCGAACTCATCGCCGCCGCGAACCAGGAATCCGCCCTCAACTCGATTCTCTCCGCGCTAGGCTTCGCATCTCCTCCGCTCCCTCTCAACGACGCAGCGAGAGAACGTCTAACGCTACCACTCGACGTTGAATCTGCCTCCGTCACTCGCAGCACCGGATCGCTACGAGCGCTCTCAATAACGCTCGCACCAAACGCCAGCCCAAGAGACGCGCTTATCAAGATCGCATCACGCCTCTCTCAACGTGTCCCTCACTTGCTATGGCTGATTGTCGCGAGACAATCAAACTCCCCACTCTTCGCCATTGCCACCTGGTCCGCGCGCTCCTCACCACCAAAGATCGCCGCGCTCATCTCCGACCAATCCAATGTCCTCGAAAGCGACGCCGAAACGCTATGCACGCTCGTCAGCACTCAAGCGATCTCTAACGATGTCCTCCAACACTCCCGATGGATCGAAACGCTAGGACGCGAATCTGTCACTCGACGCTTCTACCGCGCGCTCGAACGTACCACGCTCGCCCTCGCCAACTCGCTCTCCCCCAAACCACCCCCCGAACACGCACACTCACTCGCTCTCTTATACTCCTCCCGCCTCCTCTTCCTCGCCTTCCTCGAAACAAAAGGCTGGCTCAACAACGACTTCGGCTTTCTCATCAACAGCTTCGCGAACTGCATGAATGAAGGCGGATCGTACCAACGAAAGGTCCTCGAGCCTCTCTTCTTCGGCACGCTCAACACTCGCCCCATCAAACGCGCCACTCGCGCGCACTCGTTCGGAAAAATCCCTTTCCTCAACGGTGGCCTCTTCGCCCGAACGTTTCTCGAACGCTACTACAGAAAAGCAACGTTCCCAGACGAAGCACTCGCCACTCTCTTCGGCGACGTTCTCACTCGCTACCGCCTCACCGCACGCGAAGACTCCCAATCCTGGTCGGAAGCCGCCGTCGACCCCGAAATGCTTGGCAAGGTCTTCGAATCTCTCATGGCCAATCACGACCGCAAAAGATCCGGCGCCTTCTACACACCTCAAGCTCTCGTCGAACGCACGACGCAACTCGCACTCATCAACGCACTCCAATCCCACGATATCTCTAAAGACGATATCGAAAATGCTCTTTCGCTCAATCTCCCCAACCACTCTGTCCGAGGAAGGATCCTCGAACGCACCACTTCTATCTCAATCCTCGACCCCGCCTGCGGATCCGGCGCCTTCCTCGTCCACGCCCTCGAACTCCTCTCCGCTCTCCGCTCAAACCTCGGCGATGTCCGCCCCATCTCTGCCATTCGACGCTCAATTCTAACTACGTCCATCTACGGCGTCGATATCAACCCAATCGCTGTCTGGCTTTGCGAACTCCGTCTCTGGCTCTCTGTCGTTATCGAAAACGACGAGAAAAACCCCATGCATGTCCTCCCTCTCCCCAACCTCGACCACCAAATCCGTGTCGGAAATTCTATAACTGGCGGAACGTTTAACGGCCCAAAAAACCCAACCACCGCAAGGTCTATCGCCAATCTCAGAATCAAATACAGCAGGGCATCCGGCCCCAGAAAACGAACGCTCGCGAGATCGCTCCAAGCTCTAGAACGCACCCGCACTATCTCTCAACTCAACGATACGATCGACTCGCTCTCAGCAAAACGAAAAGAACTTCTCTCTCAAACAAGATCTCACAATCTCTTCAACGAACGCCTCTCCACAAAAAGCTCTCGAACTGAATTACTCGCCCTCCGCACCAATATCCGAAAGCTCCGCGCTCAAAAAACCGCCATGCTCAACGGCGCCGCGCTCCCATTCTCATTCGCAACTCACTTCCCCCACATCGCTGACTCCGGCGGCTTCCAGGTTGTAGTCGGTAACCCGCCATGGATCCGCCCACACCACGCATCTCACGAATCCGCTACATCCAAACTGTTACTACGCAACACGTTCTCCACTATCAGAAACGCCGCCTGGAAAACCGGCGCAAATAACGCTAAAGCCGGCCCCGGATTCGCCGCCCAAGTCGATGTTGCTGCCCTCTTCCTCGAACGCTCCACCGAACTCCTCGCCCCACTCGGCACTCTCGGCCTCCTCCTCCCAGCAAAACTCTGGAAATCACTCTCAGGCGGAGGAACACGAGAATTCGTCAGCACACACCTAACTCTCTCAACTCTCGAAGACCTCTCCAACTCCCCACCTTCATTCGACGCCGCAACATACCCGTCGCTCTTCATCGCACAACAAAAAGAAACAACACCAAAAGAACCCAATCTTTTTGAACCCAACCAATCAATCCCCACCCCCCCGCCAACAATCGATACAAATCAATCGCTATCGATCACTGTCCATCACCCAAAATCCACCGTCCAATGGAACGACTCACCACGTTCTCTCCCACTGGATACGTCTGCCGGCAGCCCATGGCTCCTCATACCACCCAACATACGAAACGCATTCAACATACTCGCGAACTCCGGCTCCCCCCTCGCACACTCCTCACTCAATCGCCCCCACCTCGGCGTTAAATCCGGCTGCAACGAAGCGTTCATTGTCGACACTCAAACCAACGACGCAATCGCTCGTCATACATCACCGCAATTCGAAACATCTCACAACGATGATTCGCAAAACAACACCAACGCCATCACACACGTCTCATCCGGCACACATGTCGGCTATATCGAACAACCTATCCTACGCCCCCTCATCCGCGGCGCAACAGTACAACCATGGACAACGCTTCCCTCCAACTCCAGAATCATCTGGACGCACGACCAATCCGGCCTCCCACTCCGCAAACTCCCCAGGCACACCCACGACTGGCTCTCCAACTGGCAACGACAACTCGAACGAAGAAGCGATGCCCGCCTCAACACACCATGGTGGTCCCTCTTCAGAATCGAAGCCGCAAACTCCAACAAGCCACGCGTCGTCTGGAGCGACTTCGGCCTCACCCCACGAGCCACCGTCCTCAAACGCCACGACCCAACCGTCCCGCTCAACACCTGTTATGTCGTCCCATGCAACACGCATAAAGACGCCTATGCACTCACTGCCCTTCTCAACTCTCCAATCGTTGCAGCTTGGCTCGACGTTATCGCAGAACCCGCACAAAACGGCTACAGAAGATACTTGGGCTGGACTATCGCTCTCCTCCCCATCCCATTCAACTGGACCCGAGCAATAGACATCCTTGCGCCCATCACACGCGAAGCTCTCAAAGGAAATGCTCCGTCCGCCGACGATCTCAACTCGGCAACTCTCGAAGCCTACACCATCGCACCCGCGGCTATAGAACCACTCATCGCCTGGCACAAACGATGACGCAACACGACATCCAAATCGCTTCGCTCCCCTCCGTCCAAGCCATCATCGCAAACACTCTCCTCGGTCCCCCACCAACCCCACCAACTCTCGGCACCACTATTCACCTACTGCCACACCAAGTTGACGCAATTCAACGGATCCACACTGCACTCAAAACATTCCACGGCGCACTCCTCTGCGACGATGTAGGCCTAGGCAAAACCTACGTCGCACTCGCAACCGCCCTCTCGTATCAACGCACCCACATCGTCGCCCCAGCAACGCTAGTCCCAATGTGGCACCACGCCATCGCTCAAACAGATATCCCACCAACAACCTGCCAAATCACATCGATAGAATCACTCAGCTACTCACCAACACCACCAACTCAACACAACAACCACACTCTCTTAATCGTCGATGAAGCACACAACATCCGCACTCCCAACACGAAACGATACTCCGCACTCGCCACGCTGTGCGCTCAATCACACACGCTCCTCCTCTCAGCCACCCCAATCCACAACTCCCACCACGACTTAACCAACCTCATCGCCCTATTCCTCGGTGATTACGCCTCTCATATCACCCCAAATGAACTTTCAAAACTCCTCATCCGTCGCACTCACGCCGAAACAAACACCACACTCCCAACTCGCCTCCCAACAACATGGCTAACAGCTCCAACATCAAGCAAACTGTTCTCACTAATCCATAACCTCCCACCACCAATCCCCGCACGCAATGCAAGCGCAACACCACACCTCTCTACCATCTCACTCATTCGCCAATGGACTTCAAGTGACCACGCCCTCAAAACCGCAATCCAACGCCGCATTGCACACGCGACCGCTCTCATAGCATCGCTCAACACAAATCGATACCCAACCAAACACGAATTACAACGTTGGATCTCATCAGACGACACGATCCAACTCGCAATTCCCGAACTCATCACCTCAAACGAAGACGAACTCAACTCGCTACAACTCGATCCAACGCAACTACGAACTTCAATACAACGTCACGCAAACGCGCTGGAACATCTGTATCGCCAAATCCCCACGCCCTCACCCGCAGACCAAAACAAAGCCAACATCATTCGCAATATCCGAAAAAAACACCCGAACCAACGCATCATCGCATTCTCTCAATACACAGATACAATACGAACACTTTTCCAGACTCTCAAAAACTCCCCCTACACCGCAGCACTCACCTCACAATCAGGCCTCATCGCCTCCGGCCCTGTAAGGCGCCAAGAAGTTTTACAACGCTTCGCACCAATCGGATCAAACGCCAAGTGCCCCTCAACTTCGCAAGCAATTACCCTGCTCCTCGCAACCGACCTCTTAAGCGAAGGCGTGAACCTGCAAGACGCCTCTGTCGTTATCCATCTCGACCTCCCATGGACTGCAGCAACACTCGATCAACGCGTCGGACGAGTCGCGAGAATCGGATCACCTCATTCGGTAATTACCATCTATGGCCTCCGCCCTCCCTCAAACGCCGATGCAATCCTCCGCTCCACCGAAATCCTCAACAAAAAGTCCCTCACCACACTCCAAACACTCGGTGGCCAACAACCTGACTGCCCAACATCACCACCCGCACCCTCAAACCCATCAACTCCCGACGATCACTTCAACCAACCCGCAAAGCTCAAAACAACACATCTATGTACCCCAACCCCTCACAACTCTGACCGTCACTCAAACACACATACCCAAACCGAACACAATCCAACCAAACACCACCCAACCAGCCTACCATACCAAACCGAACTCACCCGCGCCCACCTCAGACGGTGGCAACAACCAACAGCCGAACTCCCCACCAACGCCCACGCACAAACGCCGGTCAATCCAACCCTCTGCACATCGATCCTCGCACCACACGCCGGCTATATCGCAGCCTGCATCATCAACAACTCCCCAACACTCCTCTCCTCGAACACGCCGAGCACACCAAACACCACAACCACCACAACCACCCCAACCTCCGACCCCAACACGATCAACACCCTACTCCTCTCCATCCCGCACCCGCCAAACACCGCCCACACATTTTCCCCCGCCATACTCCCACACTCCTTCCTCGAAATAGTCCACGCCCTCACAGCGTGGCACTCATCCCAACAAGCCAACCTCGACGCTGGTCTTACCAGCACAGCTCCACCCGTCACACGAACATCCCACGCGAAACGTGCAATACTCCGCAACCTGGACCACACCCTCGCCAGCACCCCTTGGCACCAGCGTAGCGCCCTCGCCCAACTCGCCTCCCAAACCAGACACACGCTGTCCCAACCACTCCCATACGCACACGAACAACTGTTCGTCACTCAACGACACGCCCTTCCCACCGACTCGAACCCACTCAAATCCACCCAATCACATCAACATCTCATCTTTCCTCCCCAAACACCCTCACCAAACCTTACATTTCGGATTATAGCAATCCTGCTTCTGATCCCATTTTCTTAGTAGCGCTGCCATGTACGACCGACCCATCGCCGTTCTCTTCGATCTCGACGGAACGCTTATCGACTCCATCGCCCTCCTCCTCGGCTCCCTCCGACATGCGTTTGATGGGTATAGCGGCCGAGCGCCGACGGACGAAGAGTGGGTCGCAGGGATTGGGACACCGCTTGGCCGTCAGTTGGCGCCGTTCGCTCCAACCATCCAGGAGCTCGATCGCCTCACCACTCGGTACCGATCGTACCAGCGCGAACATCACGACCAGTTTACGTCGCTCTACCCTGGCACGATGGACGTCATCCTGCGGCTCCGCGCAAACGGACATCCCATGGGAATCGTAACCAGCAAAAGCAACGCGATGATGGACCGAACCCTCGAGTTCACAGGATTAGCCGCCTACATGCAGTCCACAATCGGATGTGACTCGTGCGACCGCCACAAACCCGATCCACTCCCCGTTCGGCTAGCACTCACCGAACTCGGCTATTCCGAAAACGAAGCCGTTTTTATCGGTGATTCGCCGCACGACATGAATGCCGGAAATGCAGCCAACGTCACAACGATTGCTGCGCTCTGGGGGCCATTCACAAAAGAAGCACTCGAACCATCCAAGCCCGACTACTTCCTCGATTCCATCACAGAACTTCCATCGCTAATCGAACGAATCCAGTCCGCTCGATTGGTGTAGAACACGAACAACACCCCGACCAACACCGAATCCATCCGCACCACACGCCAGTTCACCAACACCAACGCAACACCTCGGCTTCGTATCGCCGATACCACCCACTCCCGCACACCGAGATCCTCAGGAATGGCACTACTCGCATCAGCCACGCCCGGCGTTCTACGAACAGGCGCTGAATACGCGACGCTCGTTCGACGCACCTACACGCTCGTTTTTATCAGCGTTCTCGTCACAATCGTTGGTGCTACATATGGTATATCCAACGTAGCACTGCAAGAAACGATTAATTCGAACAAGCTCCTCAGCATGCTCTGCGTCTTCATCCCACTCTGGGCAGCACAGTCGGCGCGCACGCGACTGCCGATGAAACTCGGGATGGTTCTGCTCTTTACATTCGCAATGGGCGTAATCATTTCACCGTTGCTAGCACAGTACAGCGCAACGCAACCCGGCCTGATCACCCAAGCCGCGGGCCTCACCGTAGGCGCCTTCGCCATATTAACAGGATATGCCTTCCTCAGCCGTAGAGATTTCTCCGCGTTGGGTGGCTTCTTCAGCGTAGGACTCTGGGTGCTCATCGGCACCTCTGTCCTGAACATGTTCTTCCACAACCCAACCGCCGATCTCTGGCTCGCCTCCGGTGGCGTCCTCATCTTCAGCGGCCTCCTCGTCTATGACACGTCGCGCCTCAAAAACGCCTACGGCCCCGAAGACTACGTCACCGCCGCAGTCCAGATTTATCTGGACCTCCTCAACATGTTCCTCTTCATCCTCCGCATCCTCGGCGGACGTCGAGACTAGCTTCAGAACAGCGTAAAAACAGAAACACGAAGCAACACACGCAACGCACGCACCACCCACCACAAAAAAAACACCCTCGTTCAGAGCCCGCAGCCAACCGCGCGCATCCCAAACGAGGGTGTTTTGTCTTTTACATCACAACCCCACTATCCAAACAAAACAAATCCCATCAACTACCGCTCAAACGCAAAATCAATCTCATTCGCCATATCCAAATCCTTCTGCGTTATCCCACCCGAGTCATGCGTCGTTAACGCACACGTCACCTTCGTATACCGAATATCGATATCCGGATGATGCCCCGCCGTTTCAGCAGCCTGGGCAACCCGAACAATAAAGTTGATCCCCGCAGGAAACGTGTTGAACTGGAAAACCTTTACCAACATATCACCCTTCCTCGACCATCCAGGGCGTAGCTGACCCAAACCACGTTGGATCGCTATGTCAGACAACTTCTCACTTCGAGATGGGTTCATAATTGCCGATCACTCCCTAACATAAATTTTCAATATCCCCGTCACTTACCACAGCAATCGCCACACCAGACAATTGTATGACGCCCAGGGTCGATACCCCCATCCAGCTCAACCCAACTACATGAACTTCATAATTGCGACGCCAAGCGCAACAAGACCCAGCGCAATAGCAATCAACAACATCGGATTCACCGGCACCGGACGCCGATACCACGGAACCCGCTTACGATACAGATCGTCCGGCAACGAATCCATAATCCGCTTGTGTACGTACAACGGCGTCTTACGGCTCCGCAACAATTCCGCCTCATCGTGAATCTTGTTCCACAGATCCACCGTATCATCACCATCGTCGGTCGCCAACATAACCGAATCACTCACATCGCCATCCAACCACTGATCGAGCACCTCGGATGATGGCGATCGATTCTCCGAAAAAATCGGAACCTCCCTATCCGGAGTCCTGCGACGTACCGGCCGATCTCCCGACTGAGCACGATCCATGTTCGGGCGATCCGGCGGTGTAACGTCAAGAGGATGTCTATCGTGTTCCATTATGCGTACTTCTCCTCAAGCATATGTTGTAACGCCTCACGAGCACGGTGAACACGCATCTTCAGCGCCCCAACCGTCGTCCCCAGTAAATCTCCCATCTCTTCGTACGAACGCCCCTCCACATGCTTCATCACAAACGCCTCCCGCAACGACAGCGGCAAGGTATTCAAAGCATGGTCGAGATCCATCCGAAGCGCATCCCGCTCTAACTCTTCCTCGGGCGTTGCAAACGAAGACGGCTGATCGTCCTCCTCGTAACTCACATGGCTACGACGGATATTCTTCAACCAATCCTTGCACGCATTCGCAACAATCCGGAATACCCAAGCGTCAAAGCGCCCCCGCACCTCACTCAGATGCTGATACGCTTTAATAAATGACGCCTGCAAAATGTCTTCCGCAACATCAGGACTCCCCGTCATCGCCAACGCATGCCGATACAACGGGTCACTATACCGTACAACCAATACTTCAAACGCATCCCGCGATCCCTGCAAGACGCGCTGAATCGTCTCCTGATCGTGACGCGCCTGCTCCTGCTTAGCCAAATCGCTTGGAATCGGGGCAGTCTCTACCGTCACCGCACCTCCCAAACTGAGGTCGCGGCGATTTCGGGAACATTTTTTATCATACGGGAACCAGGTGCTGAAGGTCCCGGGTAATATCCCTTATCCACCCTCAACGCGCCACCCCAATATCGGCCGACCATAGAGCGCTTAGGCAAGAAAACGCATTGGCGCTTGCAAAAGTGGAGAAAATTCATATACTTACCCGCGATTTACCCACTCTATTTGGTCCATTCATGGCTGATACGCCCGCTCCGCCGCCAGACGCTCAGTCCGACGCTCCAGCGGCCCCACCAACCCCTCCAAAACGCGGCCCAGGGCATAGGGGCGCCGAAGTAAAGGATACAGTCGCCGAAATGGCGGCCAAGGCGCACGAAATTAGCCTTGAAGCCGGTAGCCGCATGGCCGCCGCAATGAAGGACGTCGTGAACGCCGCCGCTGGCATCTCTGGTTTCGTCCTCGAAAGTACTCGTGATCTCGTCCAATACATGGTTCGTAGAGGACAAATGACACAAGAAGAGGCCGATAAACTCATCCGCCAGGCAGAAGAAGCCCAAGCCGGACGACCCAAAGTCGCTCCCACGCCAAAAGCCTCAACTGTCTCGGCTCCTCAAACATCCTCGTCATCCGCTGAACCAGAAGCTGAAGACGATGAACCACTAGAAGCCGAAGAAGAAGACGACAGTTCGTCCGATTCCGACGCAGATTCGGAGAAAACAACAGACAAAGCCGCCGCCGCTAAAAAAGCCGCAGCTAAGTCCACAGTCGCAAAAAAGAGCACCGTCAAGAAAAAGTGAGTGCAGTCGCGCTCGCTGCGGCACTCATCGAATTCGACTCTCGCAACCCTTCCCTCGTCCCAGGAGCACCTGGCGAAGCAAGGGTTGCGCAGTTTCTAGCCGAAATCCTCGATCGCTGGGGCTTTAACGTAACACTCACGGAAGCCGCCCCAGGCCGCCCCAACCTCATTGCCACCGCCGGCAACCCCTCGGGCCCATCCCTCATGCTTAACGGCCACCTGGACGTCGTGAGCACCGAAGGAATGGCACACCCACCCTTCTCGCCAACAATTTCCAACGGCAACATGTACGGCAGAGGATCAGCCGACATGAAAGGTGGCATCGCCGCAATGTGCGTCGCAGCACATAACGCCCTCCAAAAAGGGCTCGATGGCCATATCATCATCGCGGCAGTAATCGACGAGGAATACGGCAGCTTAGGCACAAAGGCCATCATCGAAAGCGGCCTCCGTGCCGACGCAGCCATCGTCACCGAACCCACTCGCCTCGCTATCTGCCCCGCACATCGCGGCTTCGTCTGGGCTCAAGCAGTCGTCAAGGGCGTCGCCGCACACGGCAGCCGCTACGATCTTGGAGTTGATGCAATTACTAATTCAGCGCTAATTATCGCAGCATTATACCGTCAACAGAAAGACAGAATAGCGGCAAATACACATCCGATACTTGGACGAGCATCGCTTCATGCATCCACTGTTAATGGCGGTTTAGGGCTCTCAACGTATCCGTCGTTATGTACCGTACAGCTCGAACGTCGCACGATTCCAGGCGAGGACTCCGACACGTTTTTGCTTGAATTACAAGACGCTTACATGGCAGCCAAGCTCGAAGACCCAAGCGTCGAAGCAGAATTTACAGTTATAGGCGCCCAGCAACCTAGCGACGTCTCGGTCGACTCGCCAATCGTACAAACCGTCCAGGCTGCGCTCACAGACGCCAACATGCCGATAACAATCGAAGGCATGCCGGCGTGGACTGACGCCGCCCTCCTCAACGCAGCCGGCATTCCAGCTATCTGTTTTGGGCCAGGCGACATTACACTCGCCCACGCAGCAACAGAATACGTCCCAACGCAAGAAATCGAAGACGCCACACGAGTGCTCGAGAATATCATTGTCCGTTGGTGCAACACCCGCACAAACTAGCTTTACCATATGCAGCTCACTACAGCACAGTACAACATTATCGAACTCGCGATCGCCCATAACAGGCGAATCGCGATCACCCGTCGCGGCAACGAATATGTCGTGATCCCAAAACGACTTACCGTTCGAGCCGGCAGAGAAACCCTCGAAACACGACAGCCATCAACTGGCGACGACATGACCATCTATCTCGACGAAATTGACGGACTCGAGGTCGTCGGTGGCTGAGAATAATGCAGAGCTGGATTTACTGGCCATTTACGCCGATGAGTCCTGTTTAGGCAACGGAAAGGAAGGCGACACCCCAGGTGGCGCCGGTGGAATCATCGAATGGTGCAGCCCAAAAACCAACGAAATTCAGCGCTGGGATTATTGGATTAGCGAACCTTCGACCACGAATAACAGGATGGCACTCAGATCCGTGATCGATGGATTTCGCGGGATCTCAAAGAAAAACAAACTTTTTCGAGTCGTCTTTATCACCGATTCGCGATATATCGTCGACGGTATGACTTCATGGGTCCACTCCTGGGCGGCACGTGGCTGGACACGCAAAAGTGGACCAATCGAAAATCTCGAGCTCTGGAAAGACGCCCTTCGTTCCCTCAACGCCCACCATTGCGAATGGCGGTGGGTACGGGGCCACAACGGACATCCGCAAAACGAATACGCCAACCATCTTGCCACACGGGCGGCGGCGCAGCAAGATAGCTCGAACGGCATAGTTGCATCCGAATTCCAAAACTGGTATACCGAACACAACGGCCGGACCGTTACAACACAAGCGTTAGCCCCCTTCCCCACGCACAACACCTTTCAGGGAAAACATCGCGTATGGACGATCTAGACCGCTTATACCGTCGCCTAGTACACAATATCCGTGCGTCGCATCCGGAATACCTTACGATTTCGTTTACGGTGCAGGAGCTATACGAAAGTCTCGTCCCATATCGCCATAACCGTCGCGAACTCGCAATCGAAACGAATCAAGATTACGAAGCCACAATCGCTCGACTGCTCTCTGGCGAACAAAACTACGTGCAAGCCGATCCTGCAGTGACGGAAGCGATCAAACGAGAACTCGCCTCGCCAACGGGCGATCCTGGGATCTTCAAGGAGTATGCGCATGCGGAGCTTTCGCTCGTGCAATCGAACAACTTGGCTGCAGCGGATGAGAAGCAGCCGAGACCTACCGTTGCGGTGGAGTCACCGAAGACGTCGAGTATTGACGAAAGTCAGAGATCCACAAATTCAGAAGTCGTAAATTCGCCGGACACGAATTCGGCGAGTGGCATACCCGCTGCGGCAACAATGCCGTCGTCAACAGCATCGTCGCCAGCACGCTCAACAAGTTCTCAGGCAAACAGCACGGTTGCAGGGATCCCAGCAGCAGATTCAACTGTAGCGCCAATAACGGCATCAACCGTCGAGCAAAATCAGATTCCAGTGCCACCGCCAGCCCGCACACAACAACCGACAGCAGAAACACCAAAGCCAATTCCGTCGTTACTGGCGTCGCTTACACATATTGCAGTCCCAACCGGATGTCGCTTCTGCAGTGGGACTCTTCCTGACGATCGCGAAGTGAGCTACTGTCCACACTGCGGTGAGAATCTCAAGACCAAACGCTGCCCAGCCTGTAGCGGAGAAATGGACTCCTCCTGGCGATTCTGCGTGACCTGCGGTCGTCGTTCAGCCTAAGCGCCGACCGCCTAGCCCATCGACCGACGACCGTCACGCTAATCCGAGCTACATCGCGCCGAGTTCAGCACCGCGCGGCTCCAACGACCGTGCAATGAGTGTCAGGCCAAGAACTACGACAATAAGCAACGCGCTATATGCGGCCGCAGTTCCAAACGCATAAGCGCGCAGTTGGGCGAGAATTTCAATAGAGATCGGTCGGTTACCATGTGTATACAACACAACGCTCGCGACAAACTCACCAACCGCCGTTACACTCGCTAACAAAGCACCGGCAAGAATCCCAGGACGTGCAGCGGGCAAAATTATGCGTCGCATCGTTAACCACCACGATGCTCCCAAACCGCGTGCGGCATCTTCCAATGAAGGGTCCATCTGGCGCAACGACCCTTCAATTGCCGAAGCAACTAATGGAATATTCCGAATAAAGTACGCGAGCGGTAGAATCCAGAACGTCCCAATAAGTAGAACCTTTCCCGACGCCAGATCGTTCCGATTAAACGTCGCCAGCAATCCCAACGCAATCGCTGTTGCGGGAATCGCCCATGGAAGCGCCGTTAAAACTTGTAACAGCCCTCGCCCTTTAAACCGGCGAGTGACAATCAAATACGCAGTTGCAACGCAGAAAATCACGTTCGCAACCGTCGCAATCAGCGCCATCGTGATACTGTTAAATATCGGCGTCCACAGCTTATTCTCGGTGAAAAGCCGAACATAGTTGTCGAGCGTATACGATGGTGGAAGAAGCTGCGTTGTCCATACACCATCTTTCGCAAACGAAACCAGCAGCACCATCAAATGCGGAAGTACTAAAATAAGCACCACGACCGACGCCGAGAGCGCCATAACATTTCGAGCCAACTTCGAACGTACAACGTATCGCGTTGTGCTCCCCTTCCCGGAGGCAACATACTCGCGCTTCCGTTCGATCCAACGGAACAGCAATAGCCCCGCAAACGCACTTAACGCCAGGACCGTAGTCTCAACGTACGCAACGCCCATCGCTTCATTCAGCTTGGAATTCAGGATCTGCGTTGAAAGAACGCGCGTTCCCCCACCAAATATGTATGGCGCAGAAAACGATCCGAGCGCATTCATAAACACAAGCAACGCAGAACCGGCAATCGCAGGCGTGAGCAACGGCAATGTGACTCGACGCAATCGGCGAAGTCGAGATGATCCTAGTCCAAGCGCCGCTTCATCGAGTGTAGAATCGTACCGCTGTAACCCTGCCGAAACAAACAAGTATACGTAAACATACATCGTATACGCATGCACAAACACAATCGCCCAGATGCCAGATAGCCGCCACGGAGCGTGCTCAAATCCAAGCGCGGCCTGTACAACGCGCGTGATAAAACCACTTTCGCCGTACAAAAACAAAAACGAGATCACACCAACCAGCGGTGGTAACGCGGCGGGCAACGTCGCAACCGCTCGCAGAATACCTCGACCTGGAAATTCAAACCGCGTCAGAAGAAACGCGAGCGGTACACCAATCGCTAATGCGGCGACAACGGATGCCACGGAGATAATCAAACTATTAACAAGCGATTCAAAGTCAGACGGCGACTCTGCAAACTCACGCCAATGTCCGAGACTCCCTTTTACAACGGCAATATTTGGGAAAACGACAGCCCAAAACAGCACCAGAAGCAATGGCAGCGCCATCAAAAAGGCGTTCCGCCGACGAGTATCGCTCATCTTACGGAACGAGCTGGAGCGGCAGATTTCGAACGACAACCCTCACGCGCTCACCTTCTGCAATCCGCCGCTCCGTCGCAACCTCAACAATCAGGTCATCAGACACCTGTACACTATAGACATTAAGCGCGCCCGTAAATCGTCGACGCACCACTACGCCAAGCCAGCCGCCATCCTCGTCGACCCCAGCGATTGTCAACGATTCTGGCCGCACAACCACATGCGCATCAGGAATCACTGCGTTATTTCCTAACGGTCGCTCTACTGCAACCGACCGTGAAACTCCATCGATGTTGACCATGGCCGACGTTCCATGATCGACCGCTGGCAACAAGCTTGCTCGTCCAATAAACCGGGCAACGTCCTGTGATGCTGGACGAAGATACAGATCTTCCGGACTTCCAATCTGAAGTATCCGTCCCTTGGACAGTAACACGATTCGATCCGCAATAGCGAACGCATCTTCTTGATCGTGCGTAACGAATAACGCAGGCGCACCTACGCGGTGCAACATTGATCGCAATTCATCACGCGTGTTCTCTCGCAACGACGGATCCAAATTCGACAGCGGTTCATCGAGCAACAAAACCTTCGGTTCAATCACAATCGCGCGCGCAAGCGCAACACGTTGCTGTTCACCGCCAGAGAGATGCTGAATCCGACGTTCAGCCTTTCCCGCCAACCCAACACTTTGCAACGCACGTTCCGCCCGCGCAATACGTTCCGACTTTGCGACGTTACGCGCTTCCAGTCCGAATGCAATGTTTTCCACAACCGACATATGTGGAAAAAGCGCATAATGTTGGAATACCATTCCAAATCCGCGCTTATCCGGGGGACGTCGAGTAAGATCTTCGCCATCAAAGTAGATTGCGCCGCTATTCGGCGAATCATAACCGGCGATCATACGTAACGTTGTTGTCTTCCCCGATCCAGAGGCACCAACAAGTGCAACTAATTCACCGCGCTTGACGTCAAACGAAATGCCGTCGACTGCAGTGTGTCCGTCAAAACGCCTGACGATGTTTTGAAGTGAGAGTCCAGCCGACATTAATTCCCTCGATTACGTATGTACGCGTCCCAATATCTCATCCACTTATTTAAATTTGCCGCTAACAACGCGCGATCAACCGGCATCGCCTTGATCTCTTCTTTCGCCACACGAATCCAGTTAGGTAACGAATCCTCTGGAATATCAGAACGGGCAGGGATCCGCATAAATTTTTCCGCGCTGTATATCGCCGCTTTCTTCGACGTCACAAACTCATAATACAGCTGAGCTTCTCTGAGATGCTTAGTCCCGCGCACAATCGCGATTGCGTCAACGAGCAACGGAGTTCCGCTCTTTGGAATGATGTAATCGATGGGCAACCCAACCCGATCACGCATCGTCGCAACATCGGGCATATCCCACAGTGTGATGACGCCTTCCCTGCGCCCAAGCTTCTGATATAGAATCGTAGGGTTGAGTGCGTACTCGCGTGTGTTCGCATCGAGCTTTCGCAACCATTCAAAGCCAGCGTCCGGAGAACCCGTGTTCGTAATCGATCGCGCAATGATCGCTCCGAAAATTGCACGCATCGTCCCCGATGCCACCGGATCGCGAATAATCACCTTCCCCTTCCACTTCGGATCAATGACATCGTCCCAATCCTGCGGCGCGCTGTCCCTCGACACCACTTCCGTATTATACGCGATGACTTCAGGCGTTAAAAACGTGCCGTACCAAAAATCTTGCTCATCTCGAGCTTCAGATGGAACGGCATCTGCCCACGTCGGGCGATAGGCTTGAAGTAAGGTATCTCGCGCAGCTCGGGCAAACGACTCCGCTGGAGCGCCAAACCACACATCAGCCTGTGGATTCACCCCTTCGCCACGTACTCGATCCAGCACTTCCTGCGATCCCATATCAACCCATTGTACGTCGATATGGGGATATTCGCGTTCAAACTCGTTTTCGAAATACGAGAGCAGGTCGGTTCCGTGCGGAGAATATACCGTTAACACCGTACGACCGTCATTAATACAACCAGTGGCAGCCATCACAACAACAGACAGCGCGAATGTTACCGAGTGAATTGAGCGACGCAGTCTAACACGCAGATCGCGCAGCTTCATGGGCGTGGTGCAGCAATAAGATTCGCAAACAACCGAATACCGCCGGAGTTCCCTGCTGGGAGCTGGCGAAACAGAGCAAGCGTCACGTATGTATATCGTCCACGACCGAGTGGAGTCGTCAAAATACTGGAGGGGTTCGCCGCTTCACCTTCGTCATGCATTGCCAACATCGTTTTATATCGTCCATCGAACGTACTTGGCATATATAGCGACCGTTCCTGAACCCAACCGGCAAAGTCAGCTTGCGTAATTCGATTCGGCTTGTTTAACAGCTCTGCATCTGCATCAACAATCTCAACCGCAGCATCTTCTTCAGTTACACGCGAGGCTGGCCGAGACAACGTGATTGGATACGGCATCATGCCAGGAGCTTGCATTTCATACTGGCCGTATTGCACAACCAAATTTCCACCACCTCGAGCATAGTTGAGGAGATAGGAGTTGTTATCAACGAGTGCCTGATTCGCTTGATATGCGCGTGGACCAACGACAATCGTCGTATACTGACTCAGATCGGTAACAGGAAACTTCGCAGGGTCCAATATCGACACAGAAACGCCAAGTTGTTCCAAAATCGGAGCAACGTTATCGCCAACACCCTGCACATAACCGATTTTGAGCCCGGCAGGAATTTCAACATTAATTCCGTTCAAGCGCGTTTCCGCTGGACGATACATCCGCTGCGGAGTGATATGATCATATTCAATCGGAGTTGATCCGGCCGAATATTGCTTTCCATCAACGGTTACAGAGGCGCGAATAATGTGTTCGCCGCTCGATACCGAGCCATCAACGTAGAACGTAATCGTACGTGTCGCACCAGCATCCAACTTCACAACACGTTCAGTGGAATCAGCGCGAACTCCTGCGGGCAACTCCAGCTTCACAGTTGCCGTACAGGGTCGAGCAAGCGATGAATGAACGGTGACTTCAATCGGTCTGGAAAACTTGGAACCAGCGCGTACAATCTGAACCGGATTACCAACCGTGATCGACATCGGAGGCATTATAATCAACGGCCGCTGAACATCTCCGCGAACGGGGTCGGCATATCGGTATACAGGTGCAACGCGTAGATCAATCGGTTTACCGCGCCCATCAACAACCACAGGCACCGTAATCCATGAACGACGTTCCCGTTCGTTATCTGAAATTGAATCCGATGCTGCTGTGAACAAATCGCCAATTCGTGGTTTTGCGAGCCAATATGGCTGCGAAATCTCGGAACCACGCACAAAGACCGTTCGACTCTGCGCACTATCAAGTATGCCGCGTTTATAAACAGACACCTTCACCGCAACGCTGTCGCCAACCGCGACATATTCACGTTCAGCGAACGCTTCAACAGCAATATCAGCTGCAACAAGCGCATACGCATCTTCACTTTCATCATCGTGTGCGAGCCGAGCAGTGTCGATCCCATCGAACAACGAGCGTTCGGCCTTTGGATCCGCCGAAACCTTCACACGCGCGTCTTCCCGCTTCACGTAATCGAGAATGGTCCCTTTACGTTGCGCAGTTCCAAACCCTTGCGACTTGTGCTGGCTTCGGCTTTGCGCTGCAATTTCGGCATACGAGCGACCAAGCACCTTGTTGTATTCACCAACATTCATCGACAGCGTTGCCAGATCGCGCGCAAACCATGCACTGCGATAAAACTTCGACACCGTCCATGGCGCACCATACTTCGCGCGCGGGAATCGCACGGTATCCGCAGCCAGATCATATGCCTCGCGGGCAAGCATCCCGGCCACCTGATGATGTCCGTGCCCATCGCGCGGTGTACCGGAGAACACCGAGACAATTATATCTGGCCGAAACGCACGCACAACCTTTACAACATCTCCAAGGAGTGAATCCTTCGGCCAATGCTTAAACGTCTCTTGGGCGGTTTTGGAAAACCCGAAGTCGAATGCGCGGGAAAAATACTGCGACGCTCCATCGATGCGTCTTGCAGCCAACAGCTCTTCGGTGCGAATAACACCTAACGCTTCGCCAAGCTCATTACCGATGAGATTTTGACCGCCATCTCCACGCGTGAGCGCGAGGTAGGCTGTCTTGGCCCGAAATCCGCGTTGGAGCCATGTAATAAGTTGCGTATCTTCGTCGTCTGGATGTGCTGCAATCACCAAAACGCGGGGTCGTACGCCAATCGCTGCCTTTCGTTCCGCAAGTGCGGTGACACCGAGTTCCTGGGATGCCACCTGGGCATCCAAAGAACTCGGTGCTGTCATGAAAGCGAAAGCCGTCGCAACGAGAGCCGCCGAAGCGGCTCGGATACTACTTCGCAACCGCCTTCGCACGCTTGCCTGATACAGGCTTAGCCAATGCGAACACCTCCTCAACAATACGTTTTTGCTCCGCATTGTGATCGGATGCGTACCCTTCTGCAGGACTCGCTCGCTCGGGGCGACCGATGTACCGCAACTCGATCGAATTGCCAACTGCGCCACGCAAGCGTGGTGCGACAAACGACCATGCCCCCATGTTCTTCGGCTCTTCCTGTGCCCACACAACATCCTGAACTGCTGGGTACAGATCGACGATACGCGCAACCTCGTCATGCGGCCATGGATACAGCTGTTCCACACGAACGAGCGCCACATCATCGCGTCGTTGTGCGAGAAGATCGTAATACATCTTTCCGGTGCAGAACACTAAACGTCGTACACCGTCTCGCTTGCTCACAACGTTTACATCATCGATAACCGACTGGAACGTGCCACCAGTAAGATCAGCCAGCTTCGACGCTGCTTCGGGAAGTCGCAGCAAGCTCTTGGGTTGCATGAGAACGAGCGGCTGACGACGCGTTAACTTCGCTTGCCGACGCAAAATATGAAAATACTGCGCAGGAGTCGACGGGTACGCGACCGTCATGTTGTTCTCAGCGCACATCTGTAAATACCGCTCCAGGCGCGCGCTCGAGTGTTCTGGACCACCACCCTCATACCCATGCGGCAGGAGCATCGCAACACTCGACTCTTGTCCCCATTTTGCCCGATCCGACGACATAAACTGATCGAAAATCGGTTGAGCAACGTTGGCAAAGTCGCCATACTGCGCTTCCCATAAAACCAGCGAATCTTTCGCTTCTACACTATATCCATACTCGAAGCCAAGTACAGCTGCTTCAGATAGTGGGGAGTTAAAGACGTCGAACCGTCCGACAGCATCGCCGAGATTTTGTAGCGGAATGTAGACCTCACCGCTTTCAGAATCGTGCAGCACTGCCTGTCGGTGTGAGAACGTACCGCGTTGTGCATCCTGACCCGTCAAGCGAATCGAATGCCCGTCGGACAATAAAGACGAGAACGCGAGGACTTCCGCGTGCCCCCAATCGATACCACCTGCATCGCCCATCGCCTCTCGGCGACGTGCAAGCGTACGTACGAGACGACTATTCACACGCAACGTTTCTGGCCATTGCAACAGCCGTTCGTTAAGCGCGTTCAGTTTATCAGCAGCAACAGCCGTTGATGTGGTAGATGCAGACGCCGCGACAACAGTACTGCTTGCGGGATCCCCAGCCTTCACCCCTTCCGAAGCAACAACAGGCCGGTCACTTGCATGAATAGCTTCAAAGTTTGCTGTAACTTCTTTCAGGACCGCATCGACATCGGACGTCGAAAGCACACCATCGTTCACCAACCGCGCAGCGAATACCTCACGCGGTGTCTTATGCGAACGAATCTTCTGATACAACCCTGGCTGCGTAAACGCAGGTTCGTCCGTTTCGTTATGGCCGTGACGGCGATAGCTCACGAGATCGATCAAGACGTCTTTATTAAACTTCGTGCGATATGCAACAGCTAAACGCATCGCCTGAATGTACGCTTCCGGATTATCACCGTTAACGTGCATAACAGGGATATCAAAGCCCTTTGCCAAATCACTTGCATAGCGTGTTGAACGTGCGTCGACCGGGTCAGTTGTAAAGCCAACCTGGTTGTTCACGATAATATGAATCGTGCCGCCCGTTCTAAACCCACGCAACATCGAAATATTCAGCGTTTCGGCAACAACCCCCTCACCGATAAACGCGGAATCACCGTGAATACACACTGGCACCACGGTAGACTCGTCACGCCCGCCAGATGGGGTACGTTGCTTTGCGCGTGCAATCCCTTCCATCACCGGATTCACAAACTCCAGGTGGCTTGGATTTGGGACGAGCGTTAGCGCGACAGCTTTACCGTCAACCATGCGCTCGTTGTAATACCCGAGGTGATATTTCACGTCACCTGTTGCATCAGCGTCTGGCAACGGCGCATGCTTCCCTTCGAATTCATTGAAGACAGAAGCGTACGGCATCCCCAGCGTATGCGCGAGCACGTTAATACGACCACGGTGCGCCATCCCGATCACGAGATCGCGGGCACCGGCACGCCCAGACTGCGTAATGCATTCGTCGAGCATTGGGACCAAGGCGTCGCTCCCTTCAACGGAGAAGCGCTTATAGCCCTGATACGCGCGACCGAGGAACCGCTCCAGGCCGTCGACCTCAGTTAATCTGCGCAATACCGCTTTGCGATCTTCGATTGACAGTGGCTTATGGTACTCGCCCCCCTCAATTGCTTCACGGAACCACTGCCGTTCGGCGGAGGTCCCCATGTATTCGTATTCGAAGCCGATGGTCGAAGAGTAGCTCGTCCGCAGGCGAGACACAGTTTCGGCCGCGGTAGTATCCGACGTCCCCAGCGCACTTCCAGGGATCGCCTGCAAGTCTTCCGGGGTGATATTATAGAATTCAGCTGTCAGTTCTGGGGCCCCGGGTGGGGCCGAGCCAAGTGGGTCGATAACAACGCCTAAGTGGCCGTAAGAGCGAATAGCGTCTACCAACGACGCCGCCCCTGCCACTATTCGGAGTGTGTTCGGGTCAAAACTCCCGGCAGTTCCAGCCAGACCTTCCGCAAAACGGAAAAATTGGCGCCACGACTCGTCGACCGATGCTGGGGTTTTCCGGTACGATTCGTAAACTTCGGCGATGTAGCCGTCGTTGAAGACGCTGGTAATGGTATCGCGACTCATACCCTTGGAATTTAATGACTTACGGTGGGTTACCTAGCCGTAACATCGCTTTTGCAGCACTCTAATGTTTATTTTTTGGGAAAGCGTCGAACATTTGCTCTAATCCTTATGCTGCGACGTCGGATTCGTCGCGTTTAGGAAGAGGTTCCCGCGGAATGACGAGGCAAAACTTCGAACCCACGTCAACAGTGGATTCCACGGCGAGGACACCTCCAAGAAGGTCGGCCAGCCGCTGAGAGATATAGAGGCCGATGCCGATCCCGGTGTTGCGGCGAGTCAGCCCTGTATCGATTTGACAAAACGGCTGAAACAGTCGTTCTAGATCACGGGGCGAGATACCGATTCCACAGTCTTCAACGGTAAAGCACAGCGAATGGTCCCGGTCGGCAACATCCAGCTTTACCACACAGGGGCTCCCTGTGTGGGAAAACTTGATTGCATTGTCGGTGAGGTGCATCAGAATCTGCCGAACCTTCTCGCGGTCGGCGGACATGACCGGGCCATCATTGGCCGTAACACTGAGCTCGATACCCTTTTTCCGGGCAATAGGCTCCATTGTTGTCACGACATCGCGAAGTACTTCGGCCGGAATAAAGGTCGACGGTACCGGCTTTTCGGATCCGGCTTCGAGGCTGGAAAAGGTCAAGATGCTGTCGATCATGACAGCCAGTTGATGAGTGACAGCCCGCATACGATCGACCGTCTCGAACTGGGTAGGCGTCAGCTCTCCATAAATCCCATCGGCAAGCAGTTCGCCGTATCCTGCAAGAGCGGTGAGTGGCGTGCGAAGCTCATGCGAGATTGTCGCGAGAAAGCTATCCTGAAGCTGATTGACTCCAACCGCATGTATCGCAACATCTCTCTGGCGACTGGATGCTGAAGCCTGCGAGTGTTTCAAATGGTGTTGTGTGAGGGGGCTGCGAAATGTGGTCATATAACCAGAAAGACGAAAGGGGACCAAGATACGGTCCCCTTTCTACCAATAACGCATTGTTACTATTTCTTAACTGGAACCGTCTTTTTATCTACGTTGTTTCCGATAACGGCTCCAAGCAACCCGCCGGCGGCGGCCCCAATGAGGCCACCTTTCACCTTATCCCGACTAGTTGCAGCTCCGATAACAGCTCCGGCCCCTGCGCCAATTGCAGCGTCGCGTCCGGTATTCTTCTGAACCCGATATTCGGGCTCACTCGCTCGCGAAGACGAAGACGATGAATTCGAATACGTGGGCGACCGTCGAACCGGGGCTGCAGCACGGCGTGGTGCAGCAGTTTGTACTTGCTGACGTTCGGCAGCCGAGATACTATCGAGTGGGCTATACTGCCGAGCTTGCGACGCGAGCGAGAGGTCGTTGCTCAACGCATCGTCGATTTTTTTTGATTCACCGCCACATGCGATAGCTGCGAATGCGAGCGGGATGGTAATTAACGAATATATGGCTTTCATACGACACTCCTTCGAACAGGTACAGACATTCGGGCGCACGGTTCATGCCGAATAAGCCCGGATATTCACGCTAGACACTCACTATAGTATAACGTATAAGTCAGCGTCTTCGTTGTGCAAATTAAGCTTCTTCGTCCGGGACCAAACCGGTAACAAAGTGTACTCGAATGCCGCCGTTGGTCGTGACGAACGTTTCCTTAAACCGAACGCCCACCTGGCGATCTAACGTTCGATCAGCACCAAGCATTCCGACAGTCCATCCGGGAAAGTTGACGTGTAGCATCTTGCCAAATTGCGCGTATAAGTTCCGCACATTGGCATCGCCAACTCGGAGTCCATATGGTGGATTGGTGATCATCCATCCGCGGCTTCCAACTGGTTCAACGGCAGAAATCGAACAGTTGGAGAAATCGACCTCTGCTGCGACTCCGGCGCGTTCGGCATTTTCCAACGCAGAACGAACGGCCCCTGCATCGCGGTCCGAACCCCGAATAACGCCCTGGGCTGCGGGGAGTTCATCAGCTTTGGAGCGGGCAACCAACTCTTTCCACAATGGCGCATCAAAGTGAGGCCAATGTTGAAAGGCGAAGTTGCGCGAATGGCCGGGTGCGATTTTTCGGGCGAGCAGTGCTGCTTCGATTGGGATCGTACCGGACCCACACATCGGATCGACTAACGGAGAGTGCCGATCCCAACCGCTTGAGAGGATCATTGCGGCTGCGATGGTTTCTCTGAGCGGCGCCTTGGCTAGAGCCTGACGATACCCTCGACGATGGAGGAGCGCGCCAGACGTATCTGCGCTAATTGATACCTGATCGTGTTCAATTCGCACGACAAAGATTTGTGCGTTGGGAACATCCTCATCGTCGCTCCCCCGTACAACACCAACCGAGGCTTCACTCCCCACGGCTGGACGAACCGCGTCGGCCAGCCGCTGCGCGACGGCATCACTATGATACAGTCGCGACTTTCGGCAGGTTACACGAAACCGTACTGGGCGACCAGGAGAAACGTATAGACCCCACGGCACCTTCTTCGCACGACGTTCCAGCTCCGCAAAGCTTGTTGCATGGAATTCGGCAACTCGAACAATGACGCGACTCGCAGTTCGGAGCCACAGATTGGCGAGATAGATACTTTCAAACGACCCACTCCACGGGACACCTCCATGGATGCTTTTACCCGGAGTAATCCCTAACGCCTGAAGTTCGGCGGCAGCAATTGCTTCCAGTCCAGGTGCGGTAATCGCGAAACATGAGATGGCGTTGAGCTGAGACAAAATTGGTTGGTCTGGTTTACGGCTACGACTTGGTTGGTACAGCTGGGAACGTCTTGATATACATCCACAAAGCGCGGATTTCGTCGTCAGTCATCAGTCGAGTATAGTTCCATGGCATAACGGAGCTAATGACAGTTTTATCGGGACGAGTTCCTTCACGCAAGGCGCGGAAGAAATCTTCCTCGACCCATGCACCAATCCCAGCCGGCGTGAGGTTGGCCGCTGCTGGCCAGCTTGGTGGGCCACCTGGAACCGGGCCGCCCGCCAATGATGGGCCATGACAGGCCAGGCAACCGCCCGTTGTCGCGAGATACGACCCATACGCGACAGTAACGCCGGCTGGGACTTCAGGAACTCGGTTGGGTTCGAGCGAAACAAAGCGGCTAGGGATCATCTCTTTCACCTTGCCAGAGACCAGCAATGCGCGCCCCAATGGACCAAACGACGAGCCTGGCATCGTGGTATCAACTGGCGGAATCGTTCGTATGTAGGCTATGAGAGCTGAGAGATCCTGGTCGCTGAGCGCGGAATAATCGCGAACAGGCATAAAGGCCACAGACTTGCCGTTCTTTTTCACGCCATATCGAATCGCGCGAGCGAAGTCAGCATCTGAGTATGTGGAGCCAACACCGCCCATGCCTGACGTAAGATTGGCACCGTACATATGGCCTAACGCGCCATCTTGAATAAATCCCTTACCGGCCAGATTGGCCCCATGACAATCAACACATTTGGCGATCGCGACGGCGACATGTTGTCCTCGGGCAACGGTGGCGGAATCGCGCGGAATCTCGAGCGACACCGGTTCAACCGCATAAACTTTATTAATAACGAGGCTACTGTAGCTATACAGCGCCAAAACAACAATGAACACGAACGCAACGCTCCATCCAGCTATTCGCCCCAACCGCCGTTTTAATCCCATTGTGCTTAGCCCCGTCAGAGTAAAAAATTTGCCCCGCAACAGGGACAATATATGGCAATCAGTCGCTTTCCAGTTCACTCTTTGCATCTGCGGCGTAGCGCTTTAAGCGAGCGATCATCGCATTGAGTCCGATTTCTCTGGTATGCAGCCCAACGCCCTCCATGAGAGTTTTTACAAAATCTGCTGGAATATCAAGCGTCACTGCGGGAGATTGGTCGTTAACCGCAGAGAAAACGATCGCTAGCACCGCGGCAATTGTCGGTGATTGCCGAACGTTGACATCCGCGTAAAAGTGCATCTTCCCTCCCTGAACGTCCGGGAAGATATCCACCCGAGTCTGGCACTCGGGGATGGTGTAATTGGAGCGGTCGATAGCCTCGTATCGCGCCGGTAGCGGTTCCAGCTTTTTGGAGTACTGAACGAGCGCTTGCATCTTTTCATCGCGGGCCATAGCTCGGAAGCGGGTTAAGACTCGCTCGACCGAAGGCGGAATTGCGGAACGTGTGTCGGACATCGTAGTACAAAGATGATATCATCGACCCACTTTTTGCATCTATTTGGATCGAGTACGTGGGAGAATCGTCACAATATGAGCTAAAACACGCTTTTTCCCTAAAATTGTGGTGATAGAAGGCTTCCACGTACTCTAGGGTACATTCTAGTATTCGGCCTTCTCGAACATTAAGATTCCTTGTGACTTCTTTTTCGTGCGTATTTTGCCCTAAATCCTGGTGAACGCTTGTTTAATTTGAAATCGTTCCGGATTTACGGATACCTTCTGCGAAACGCTCGCACCACTGTCATTCTGATGACGGTGGCCGGTGTGCTGGCGGGATTGTTCAGTGCGGGCATTTTGGCGCTCGTCACTCATGCCCTAAACGAACGAAATACGTTTAGCGGGCTCATGATCGGTGGGTTCGTAGCACTCGCTGCAGCTAAAATCTTTGCCAATGCCGCCTCACAGCTATTATTGGTCAAGTTTTCTCAAACGACGATCCTTGATCTCTCGCTGACGCTGTGCGAAAAGGTGCTGAACGCACCGCTTCGGGTTATCGAACGGCATGGTAGCGCTCGTGTACTCGCCACCCTAACAGACGACGTTGGGTCGGTGACCTGGGCAGTTCAGGCGCTCCCACAGCTCGCCATGAGCGCCTCCATCGTACTTGGCTGCAGCGTCTACCTCGCCTGGCTGTCGCCGAAGATGTTCATCGGCATTACCGTCGTTGCGTTACTCGGTGTCATTGTCTATAAAGTATTACACACGCGCGCATTCAAGCACATTCATGCAGCGCGTGATGCCCGATCCGAGCTGTTTGATCACTTTCGAGATCTCACGGGTGGCATCAAGGAGCTGATGCTGCATAGACAGCGGCGGAATTCGTTTCTCAACGAAGAAATTCGCGAATCGGCCGATATCTATCGCGTCCATAACCTGGTTGCGACAAGAAATTATTCCCTGGCTGAGGCGTGGGTTCAAACGTTGTACCATGGGCTGATGGCGCTCGTTCTTTTCGCTTTCCCGGCGTTTATGAACACGACGCCTGAAGTGATGACTGGGTACATGTTTTCAATGTTGTATATGATGACTCCGCTCTGGAACATGATCGGAACCTTCCCTGTAGTTGCACGCGGGAAGGTCGCTCTCGAGAAAATTGAGGAATTAGGCACATCGATCGACGTAGAGCCGACAACACCAAAGCCCTCGCTCACGGATAGCAGCGCATCGGCAAATCATGTCAGACTATCAGCCCCGAAACCAGCGACGATTTCGATGAAGGGCGTCACCTTTAGCTACGACAAGGTGATTGGCGATGGCGATCAGGCATTTGCACTTGGCCCAATCGACTTCCGGCTTGAACCAGGGGAACTCGTCTTTGTTATCGGCGGTAACGGGAGCGGCAAGAGCACATTTGTGAAGGTGCTAACCGGTCTCTATGCGCCAAACGGTGGCGAGCTCCGAGTTAACGATACCGACGTTTCACCAGAAAGGCAGGAATGGTATCGCGAACACTTCTCCGTTGTATTCGCGGACTGTTTTGTCTTTGACAAACTGCTTGGCCTAACCGCGCCCGGCCTGAAAGAAACAACCCAGAAATACCTCGAACTACTCCAAATCGATCACAAAGTAAGTCTGCACGAAACGTCGCACGGGCTCAAATTCTCTACAACAGCGCTGTCCAGCGGGCAGCGGAAACGGCTGGCCCTGGTCACAACGTACGTCGAAGACCGCCCGGTCTACGTGTTCGATGAATGGGCAGCAGATCAAGATCCGGAATACAAAAAGATCTTCTACTCAAAGCTGCTCCCGGACCTTCGCAACAGAGGCAAGTCAGTAGTCGTTATCACCCATGATGACAGATATTTCCCCATGGGCGATCGTGTTGTGAAGCTCGACGATGGTGAAATGTATGATTGGACAGCACCAAAACAATCTGACGAAACGTCGTCTACAACGCAGATTGCAGAAAGCCATATAAGCGCATAACAACCGATATTCCGTTACGAACGCACACATTTACTTTCGGAACGGTTGGTCGCTTTGGTACGCTGTCAGTGCCTATATTTAAGTTGGGAATGTACGTAGACCACACGGAAATACCGGTATCCGCTGAATAAGCTTTCAGATTCAGCGGAGAATCCAACGGTATTTTGCTCATAGCCTCTTACATGACTGCTTTTTCAAATAACCCAATCGTTACGCCACAGAATAGTGTTGATCTAACGTTACCAGAACTTCTCGCACACCTTCGCACTTTGGATGTGCGAATTTCGCTGGACGCTGGAAAGTTGGCGGTTAGTGCGCCGAAGGATGCATTGACAGACGATTTAAAAACGGCCTTGCGAACACGAAAGGCTGAACTGCTTCAATTTCTGAGTAAAGTACAGGCGATCGAACCTGCAACAGCCAAAACCGTTACAGGTGATTCGACTCACGCAACGTCGTTGTCCTTTGCTCAACAGCGACTCTGGTTTTTAGATCGCATTGCACCAGGCAACCCGATTTATAACGAACCATGTGAATTTCGCCTTTCTGGACCGTTAGATGTTGATGCGTTGGAAAAGAGTCTGCAAACAGTTGTTGAGCGGCATGATATCCTTCGAACGGTTTATCGCGAGACCGACGGCTCGCCAACTTCTTTCGTACAAAATATTGACGTTTGGAATCTGAACGTTGTGTATCCTCAACCTGGATCGATTGAGGATAGAGAAGCCGAAGTGTTGCGACTATCACGCGAAGAAGCGCAACGACCGTTTGATCTGTCAAATGGACCGATGTTTCGCGCCACATTGTACATCATTACCGAAACGGAGGCGGTGTTATGCACAGTTGCGCATCATATCTCCACTGACGGATGGTCGTTTGGCGTGCTAATGGACGAACTGAGCACACTGTATTCCGCATTTAGCACCAAACAGCCGTCTCCCCTCCCTCCGTTACCGTTACAATATGCCGACTACGCTGCATGGCATCGCGATTGGTTAGCAGGCGGTATTTTAGCCGAGCAACTTCCATATTGGCAAAAACAGCTCGCTGCGCCACTTCCAGTTCTCGATCTCCCTACAGATCGACCGCGTCCGGCCGTGCAAACGCATTACGGACACGAGCTAAAGCTTGTACTCACACCAGAGATGACAACGCAGCTCGAACAGTTCAGTGCGCACGAAAAGGTATCGCTGTTTATGACGCTGCTCGCTGGCTATCAAGTCGTATTAGCTCGACATACGGGCCAATACGACGTTGTTGTTGGAACCGCAGTGGCCAATCGCAATCGAGCGGAATTTGAAAAGCTTATCGGTTTTTTTGTAAGCAACCTTGCATTGCGAACCAATCTTTCCGGTGATCCAACCGTTCGGGAAGCCCTTCGTCGAGTGCGTGCGGTAGCACTCGATGGCTTTGCGCATTCCGAAGTTCCGTTTGATCGAGTTGTGGAAGTTTTGCATCCAGAACGCAATCTTGGTCGCTCCCCAATCTTTCAAACGATGTTTGTTCTGCAACATTGGCCACAAACCGATGTTGCAGCGAACAATTTGCATATTCGTCGCATCGAAAGCGATACTGGAATTGCGCGATACGATATTAGCGTCGACGCGCTCAAGAAGGATGGCTCGCTCACCTTCTACTTTTCGTTCAACAGCGATTTATTCGACATCGATACAGTCGGCAAGATCACTCAGCATTATCGGATGATATTGAGCGAAATGATTCGGCATCCAGATCGGTCGATTAACGCTCTTAACATGCTGACTCCGGCCGAAACGGAAGAGCTCACTGTTACGTGGAACAATACATCCATACCATTCCCGGACAGTATTGGTGTTCACGACCTGATTGACAAACAGGCAAGCGAAACGCCCGACGCAATCGCGGTGCGCTGCGGCACAACAACGCTCACGTATCGTCAACTCGTGCAACGCGCCAATCAACTCGCACACAAACTTCGTGCGCTTGGCGCGGGCCCGGACAAGCTGGTTGGTGTCTCGGTCGATCGGAGCGAAGCAATGCTCGTTGCTGCGCTGGGTATCTGGAAAGCGGGCGGCGGTTATGTTCCGCTCGATCCGGCGTATCCGGCAGAACGTCTATCGTTTATGGCCGAAGATGCTGGACTTACCGCACACGTTACTGAGGAACGACACATATCGACTGTTCCCGGTATCCAGTGTCCGGTTGTCTGCATCGATAGCGATATCGAATCGATATCACGCGAACCGGTGACGGCGCCACAATTCGAGACATCATCAAACCAGATAGCGTACGTTATCTATACCTCTGGCTCCACGGGAAAGCCCAAGGGCGTTTTAGTCGAACACCGTTCGGTCGTCAACTTTCTCACCGCGATGCAGCGCTCGCCTGGCCTCACGGCAAACGACACGTTGTTTTCGGTGACCACACTCTCGTTCGATATTGCAGGACTCGAGTTGTACTTGCCGCTCATCGCTGGCGGCACCATAGTACTTGCCACTCGAGAAATGACCGTCGATGGCATGGTACTCGCAAAAGCGATTATCGACGCCAAGACAACCATTATGCAAGCTACCCCAGCCACCTGGCGCCTTCTGTTTGAGGCGGGGTGGAACCACGGTAAAAACCTCAAAATTCTCTGTGGCGGAGAAGCGCTTTCGCGGAATCTGGCAGACAAAATTCTGGCAACCGGAGCTGAGCTATGGAACATGTACGGTCCGACCGAAACGACGATCTGGTCCACGACACATCAGGTTAGCAACGGAGAAGATCCCGTTCCGATCGGTCGACCGATCGCAAATACGACGCTGTTTATATTGGACGAAAAGAGGCAATTAGTACCGGCCAACGTCCCTGGTGAGCTTTATATCGGCGGCGACGGGCTCGCCCGCGGGTATCACAATCGCCCAGACCTTACAGCCGAACGTTTTATCCCGGATCCTTTTTCGAATCGACCGGGCGCACGACTATATAGAACGGGGGATCAGGTGCGCTACCGTTCTGATGGAACGCTCGAATACCTGAACCGCCTCGATAATCAGGTTAAGGTCCGCGGTTTTCGCATTGAACTTGGGGAAATCGAATCAGTTCTGGAGACGCACGACGACGTACATCACGCAGTCGTACTCGCACGCGAAGATAGCCCCGGCGATCAACGACTCGTCGCATATCTGATTCAGGAGCCCAACGCAACAATCAAGAGCAACGCATTACGAATATGGATGTCGGAGCGGGTCCCACCGTATCTAGTGCCATCCACATTCGTATTCCTCGAGTCCTTCCCCCTGACACCAAACGGGAAGGTGGATCGCAGGGCACTCCCCGCACCGCAAATAACGAGCGCGGCGGAGAGCTTTATTGCACCAATGAGCGGGATCGAAAGCGATGTTGCAGCTCTGTGGAAGGAGGTCCTGCGGGTCGATCGGGTTGGAACAAACGACAACTTCTTCGACCTGGGCGGCCATTCGTTACTCGTAGTCCAACTCCAGAGCAAAATACGCGAACGCTTCAAATGCGACCTTCCGCTCATGGAACTCTTCCGACGCCCAACGGTTGGGGCGATTACGCAGTACTTACATGAGATAGCAGAAGGAATGTCAACGTCCCCAATGTTAACGCCTAAATCGGCAGCTCCAACGACATCGCTGACGGACCGTGCTCGGGAACGCGCGCAGAGGCAAAACCGTGCGGCAAGGCGCGATTAAGATTTTTAGCTTTTTTTTCGATTTCTTATGACTATAGCGAAGCAATTTCCTCCAACGGCCGTGGCAGTCATCGGCATGGCCGGTCGTTTCCCCGACGCTCCAGACCTTCATACGTTCTGGAGTAATCTGACCAATGGCGTCGAATCGCTCACGCCGTTAACGGATGCAGAGTTGCTCGAGGCCGGCGTTCCAGCAGAGCTGATCGCCGACCCAAATTACGTCAAAAAGTGCACGCCACTCGAAGGTGCCGACACATTCGATGCCGGTTTTTTTGGAATTAATGCCCGCGAAGCAGAGCTGATAGATCCACAGCAGCGCGTGTTTCTCGAATGTGCCTGGGAGGCCATTGAGGACGCAGGCTACGTTGCCAACACGTACCCCGGGTCTGTTTCAGTATATGCAGGCTCGAGCTATAACACGTATCTGTTGAACAATCTCATGAGCAACCCGAAGCTCATGCAAACAGTCGGTTCGTTCACAACGATGGTTGCGAATGACAAGGACTATCTCGCTACCCGCGTCAGCTACAAGCTCAATCTGCGCGGTGCAGGAATAACCGTTCAATCCGCCTGTTCAACGTCGCTTGTTGCTATTCAGCTCGCCTGGCAGAGCTTGCTCGACTACCAGTGCGACCTCGCCCTGGCTGGCGGTGTCTCCATTTTCCATCCGCAACACGTTGGGTATCTCTACAACGACGGCATGATCTTTTCGCCAGACGGGCATTGCCGCCCATTTGACGTCAACGCGAAAGGCATTCGTGCAGGGGCAGGCGCCGGTGTGGTTGTCCTCAAACGTCTTGAGGACGCCATCAACGACCGCGATCCTATTCGTGCCGTGATCCTGGGTGCCGCCATCAACAACGACGGCGCAGACAAGATGGGGTTCTCCGCGCCAAGTATCGACGGGCAGGCTGAGGTTATCGCGGTTGCTCAGGCTCGGGCAGAAGTCGATCCCGGAACGATCACCTATGTTGAAGCACACGGTACGGCGACTCCACTTGGCGATCCAATCGAAGTCGCGGCACTATCCCATGTTTTCCGCGCAGGGACTCCAAAGCGGTCCTTCTGTGCACTAGGCTCCGTTAAAAGCAACCTCGGCCACCTGGACGTCGCCGCCGGTGTCGCTGGCTTGGTAAAGACAGTGCTCGCGCTGGAAAACAAAACGATCCCGCCAAGCTTAAACTTTACCGCACCGAACCCACAGATCGACTTTAACGATAGTCCGTTCTATGTGAACGATAAGCTATCGGAATGGAAGACAGACGGCACACCTCGTCGAGCTGGCGTAAGCTCGTTTGGGATTGGCGGGACCAATTCGCATGCGGTACTCGAAGAAGCACCGCCACGTCCACCGACAGTTAGCAATCGGCCCGCTCAACTTTTATTGCTCTCTGCACGTTCGGAATCTGCTCTTGAGGCTGCAACAAAACGTCTTGCCGACTACCTCAAGGCAAACCCCAATACGTCGCTGGCCGACGTTGCGCACACGTTACAAGTTGGCCGTAAACGTTTCGACTACCGTCGCGTCATTCTGTGCCATACCCACGAAGATGCGATTGCCGCACTCGAAGGAAAGGCCCCGGCGCGAGTTATATCCAATACCGGTAACCCAACCCCAGATAATCCGCCAGTTGCGTTCCTGTTTAGCGGACAGGGGAGCCAGTACGCTGGAATGGCAAAACATCTATACGCAATAGAGCCGACATTCCGAGAGGCATTCGACGAATGCACAACGCGACTCAGCGGATATATCGGTCGAGATATTCGAGAGCTGATCCTCACACCAGTTGCTGAAGATGCAGTATCTGAGCTCAACGAAACGCGTTACGCGCAACCAGCACTCTTTGCCGTCGAATACGCCATAGCCAAAACGTGGATCGCCTGGGGGATTACCCCTGCAAGCATGCTTGGCCACAGTATTGGCGAATATGTAGCAGCCTGTTTAGCTGGAGTCATGTCGTTGGATGACGCACTTCGACTGGTAGCAGAACGTGGTCGTTTGATGCAAGCCATGCCCGCGGGTCGCATGATCGCCGTACCGCTGTCTGAAGCTGAAGTAGCACCGTTATTAACTGAAGCACTCACGATCGCTGCCGTTAATGCACCACAGCTCTGCGTAGTAGCCGGCCCAACTGCTGCAATCGAAGAGTTCGAGACGCGTTTAGCCGCGCAAAATATCGAATGTCGTCCGCTTCACACGTCACACGCGTTCCACTCCGCGATGATGGATCCAGCCCTTCCAGATTTTCTGAAAGCGGTGGAGAACGTGACGCTTAATGCACCTGAGTTACCGTATTTGTCCAACAGGACCGGCACATGGGCAACAGCAAACGATGTCACGGCACCACAATATTGGGCGGATCACCTCCGGCATACTGTGCGGTTTTCAGACGGGCTACGCGAGCTGTCCAAAACACCCAATATCATCATCCTTGAAGTTGGACCAGGAAAGACACTCGCCACTCTGTCACGGCAAACGCTTGGTACCTCTGGCAACGAGATTTTATCGTCATTGCCACATCCACTCGACACGCAGTCTGATCTTGAAACAATGATGCTGGCGCTCGGCCGTCTGTGGATTGCTGGCGCAACAGTCGATTGGCAAGGGTTTCATCGGGACGAACAGCTGTACCGCGTTTCGCTTCCAACGTACCCGTTTGAGCGAACACGCTATTTCGTTCAACCAAACCATCAAGAATCATCGCAATATCAATCGATTAGCACGCCAGCAAACGATCAGCATAAACAAAGAAACAACGATGTTTCGTCATGGTTTTATACCCCATCGTGGAAACGCGTCCCAAGTCCAGTTGATAGCCTAACACGCGCCAACATTACCAACGACGGGGGCGTCTGGCTCGTATTTATCGATAACCATAACGTTTGCTTACGGATTATCGACCGACTTGCAACAGTTGGTGCAACGTGCCTGGCTGTACGAGCTGGAGATTCCTACGCGGCTAACAACGATCGCGAATATACGGTTCGCCCCGGTAATCGTGAAGACTACGAAAAGGTGGTTCACGATGTCGTTCAACGCCATGGGGATATTCGACGTGTAGTTCATGGATGGGGCATCACAAATGAAAAGGATGATACGTCGATCGATGCAACGAGAGATCGCGAATATTTTAGTGCGATCGCTACCCTGCAATCGTTGTTTGATACACACTTCGCAGTCACCCCGTCTGTCACCTTTTTATCAACAGGGTTACAGCGCGTTGTTGGACACGAAACAGTAGTTCCTGCGAAAGGATTAATTTCCGGCGTATTTGCCGTCGCAATTAACGAACTTCCGCACATCAAGTGTCAGACAATCGACATCATCCTTAATGAAGTGACCAACGAGTTAATCGAGACACTCATTACGGAAGCTACAGCGGTAGATCGCCCACAAAATCTCGCATATCGTAGCGGATATCGTTGGACGGAATCGTTCGAACATCTTCCAATAGCCAAACACGACGGTATTCCGAACCGCTTACGACCTGGCGGCGTATATGTCATCACCGGTGGTTTGGGTGGCATCGGCTTATTGATTGCCAGATTTCTCGCTCAAACAGTTCAAGCCAAACTTGTACTAATCGCTCGCACAGCGCCGCCAGATCGTGCTGAATGGGATAGTTGGATTGCGTCGCACGATGTAGATGATCCAACGAGTCGCCGCATCGAGGCGATTCAAGAACTCGAGTCGTTGGGATCGGAACTGTTAATTGTACCTGGCGACGTCGCAAGCAGATCTACCATGGAAGAAGCTGCCAGTCGAGCGACTGAGCGATTTGGCACAATCAACGGAGTGTTCCATACAGCTGGCGTACCAGGTGGCGGCACTATCGCGCTCCACTCCCGCCAACGCGCACGCGAAATCCTCTCGGCAAAGGTTGAGGGGACAGTTGTCGCTGGCGATGTATTCCGTCAATTCACACTCGACTTTTTCGTTTTATTCTCATCCATTAACGCAACCGTCGGATTTAGCGGTACTGTAGATTACAGCGCAGCAAATGCGTTCATGGATAAATACGCGCTACAACATTATTCGTCCGAACAACCAGTTATCGCTATCGACTGGGATGCGTGGAAAGGAGTGGGTATGATGACCAACTTCTTCTCGGCTGAAGCGCTCAAAAATGGTATCTTGCCAGAAGAAGGAATCGAGGCACTAAGGAGAGTCCTTGACGTCTCAGTTCCTGTAGTTGCGGTGATCACAAAAGATTACCCGTCGTTAATCGATCGTGCACGCAGTGGCGATACATCACATGAAATCCGTGATGCTATCGCATTGCCAATCGCTACCGATAGCCCTGTAGCCAGCCCTGTAGCCAGCCCAATCGCACAGCCCAAAACACCAGCAGCGACTCTATCTGACCACGCGCGTCCAAATCTATCGCAACCATACGCAGCACCAAGCAGCGAATACGAGCTGTTTATTGCGAGTGTATGGCAAGATTTGTTGGGAATTAGCGGAATCGGAATTGACGATAACTTCTTCGAGTTAGGCGGTCATTCTTTGATCGCAACCGGCATGATGGCTCGTATCCATCAACAATTTCAAGTACGACTACCGCTGCGCACGATATTTGAGGCACCAACGATTCGTGTACTTGGAGAACGAGTCGCAACTCTCTCGTGGGCGATACGGCCCGCCCCAGAATCCAGTTCTGACTCGAGCAGAGAGGAGTTCGAATTATGAGTATCGAAACATTTCTCCGCGATCTCGCCGATCGCGACATTTGGATTACCAGAAATGGCGACAAGCTCCGTTTAAGCGCAGCAGAAGGCGCGCTAACTCCAGAGCTAAAAACCGAGATTGCATCTCGAAAGGGAGAAATCCTCGAATTTCTCCCTGATGCATCCATGCAACACGCAACAACGTTCAACCTCTTGCGTGCACCTCGAGATCAAACGATTCCGTTGTCCTTTGCGCAACAGCGGCTCTGGTTTTTGCACAAGCTCGGCCCGAGCGATCCGGCATATAACCTCGGCGTCGGTAAAACGCTAACGGGCCCAGTCGATCAGGCCGCCCTGGAACGGAGCATTCATGCATTGGTACAACGCCATGAAATTCTTCGCACCGTTTTTCACGATACCAATGGAGTTCCTTCACAAGTTGTCACTGACTTAATTCCTGAACTTCGAATTGTTGACGTCCCACAGTTCACAGGTTCCGCGGCGACACAGGAAGAACGCTACCAGGAGTTACGTGAAAAAGAAGTGCAAGAACCGTTTGAACTTGCAGTTGAACCCGCGATTCGCATCACGTTGTTCCGTTTCAACAACGAACAGTCACGGTTGTTCGTATCCATCCATCATATCCTTGGAGATGGATGGTCGCTTGACGTCTTGATTCACGAATTGGCAACATGGTACGAGAGGTTTCGCGTTGAAACGGCTCGGAACGGCGATGCACCAAACGAAGTTGCAGCGCAAAACGTGGACGAAATGTGGCAATACGCTGATTATGCATACTCGGAACGAATGCAGTTCGAGCAGACCGATCAGACAAAACACATAGCATTCTGGCAGAAAAAGCTTGGAGGCCGAATACCTCCGCTCGACCTTCCAATGCGACATAATAGCCGACGCGCATCGTCGCCTCGTGGCGAAACGTACCACTTCGTTGTTCCCGCGCATCTCACCGCACAGCTCCGTACCCTCGGCCAAAAGTCTGGCGTTACGATATTTCCGATACTACTGGGGCTGTTTAAAACGCTATTGCATCGGTATTCCGGTCAAACCGACATACTTGTTGGTACACCAGTCTCCAATAGAAAACGCGTCGAACTGGAATCCCTGATTGGGCTATTTATTGGAACGCTCGTCACGCGCACCACGTTCGACAATAATCCGAGCTTCCGAGATGTTATCAAACGTATTCACATGGAAATGCTGGATACCTATGAACACCAGGATTATCCATTTGACAAACTCGTCGAACTTGTAAGACCGGATCGCAGTTTAACGCAGTCGCCGTTATTCCAGACCGCGTTTATCCTAAACAACACTCCAACCTCCGGTGCATACGAAGTGATCGGCGGTGGTGCGATCTACGAAATCAGCTTGTACGTTACAGACAACACCGACGAACTGGCTGGTACGTTGGAATATAACGCCGAGCTATTTGATGAAAGCGTGATGGAACGCATGGCTGGGCATTTTCTAACGTTGGCTGAAGTTGTTGTAGCCAATCCAGATCAGCCAGTTGCGACACTTCCGATCTTGACGGAGGCAGAACACCATCAACTGGTGGATACCTGGAATCGCACATCCGCTCCATATCCAAGCGACAAAACGACTCACGAGTTAATCGAACAGCAGGCGCGAGCAACACCAGACGCCATTGCATTGTTCGAAGCACTTGGAGAAGGTGCAGCATCAGCCGTTACACTAACGTATAAAGAGCTCGATCAACGAGCGAATCAGCTGGCGCATACATTACGAAAGATCGGCGTATCAACCGACCGGCGTGTCGGAATTTGCGTCGACCGTTCGGCAGAGATGGTAGTTGCCACACTTGCTGTATGGAAAGCTGGTGGCGCCTACGTACCGCTCGATCCGTCCTACCCACACGACCGTCTCGCCTTCATGGCAGAAGATGCAGGGCTCGTCGCAATGATCATAGAAGAGCAATATCTTGCGACCATCGCCGATGTTCAATGCCCAATCGTTTGTATCGACCGCGATCGCACTACCATTGCAAGCGAACCAGCAACAGCACCCGAAGTATCACACACGCCACACCAGTTAGCATACGTCATATACACATCCGGATCCACAGGTAAACCAAAAGGCGTGTTGATCGAACATCGCTCGCTGGTCAACCTGTTGTTTGCGATGCAAAAGAGCCCTGGCTTAACGCCGAACGACACACTCTTTTCTGTTACAACGTTGTCGTTCGATATCGCAGGCCTGGAACTCTATCTTCCATTAGTAACAGGCGCAAAAATAGCACTTGCATCACGGCCAGTCGCAACCGATCCACGAGCACTCGCTCAATCGATGCGCGCGGCCGGTGCAACAGTAATGCAGGCAACACCAGCCACCTGGCAGTTTTTGTTAGACTCAGGCTGGCGCGACGGTAAGGGTCTCAAGATTCTTTGCGGCGGAGAAGCGCTCTCACGTACACTCGCCAAAGCCCTCCTGGCAACAGGCGTGGAAATATGGAACGTGTACGGACCAACCGAAACAACCATTTGGTCTACCGCAACACGCATTGTTACCGAGAATAACATCTCCATCGGCCGCCCAATCGCGAATACGACGGTATATGTATTGGACCAAAATGGCCTTCCAGTTCCCATCGGTATACCAGGCGAACTTCATATCGGTGGTGACGGCATTGCACGAGGTTACCTCAACCGCGCAGATCTGACGGAAGATCGTTTTGTAACCAACACCTTCACACGCGACTCAGACAGATCTCGTATGTATCGCACTGGCGACAGCGTACGATACAGAGAAGATGGAAGTCTGGAATACCTGGGACGACTCGACAACCAGGTGAAAGTTCGAGGCTACCGTATTGAACTTGGCGAAATCGAAGCTGTACTCTCTACGCATAACCATGTTCAACAAGCCGTTGTTATTGTTCGCGAAGATTCGCCCGGTGATCAGCGCCTCGTTGCATACGTAATTCCAACTCCCAACGCCGTCGTTGCCGCGACAGAGCTCAAATCATGGCTCACCGAACGGCTACCACAGTTCATGGTTCCTTCGGCGTTCGTCACGCTCGACGCCTTCCCGCTCACACCAAATGGAAAAGTCGATCGGCGTGCGCTCCCCTCGCCGATATCGAATCATCCGAATAATGGAGCGCAAGCCGAAGCCGACCGAACACCCGCCAACGCACTCGAAGCCAAGCTTTTACCAATCTGGGAACAAGTATTAGGCGTCTCAGGCATTGGGCGACACGACAACTTCTTCGATCTGGGTGGAAACTCACTCCTCGGCATTCGCTTACTGGCAACTATCGAAAAAGCCATCGATCAGCGCGTTCCCGTTGCAGTAATCTTCCAGGGCCAGACCATCGCCGCCATGGCAGAAACGCTTCGCGCAGACGATGTTGATGCATCGCTCCGCGCCGTTGCTGTTCAGGGAGCAGGAAGCCAACCGCCGCTCTTCTTTATTCCTGGCGTCAACGGCAACGTCATTGGTTACGAAGAGCTCGCCCGCGATTTAGGGGACGATCAACCGCTTTACGGACTTCGTTCAGTCGGTCTCGAAGGTGAGGCAGAACCGCTCACAAACATTCCGGCGATCGCCGAACAATTCCTAACCGATATCCGTAAAGTCCAACCGGAAGGCCCATATCACCTGATCGGCTTCTGCATCGGCGGGCTGGTAGCATACGAAATCGCTCAACAGCTCACGACTCAAGGCGAAGCCGTCGACGTGCTTGGTTTAATCGACACCTGGCCGCCAGAAATGATCGAACCAACCGCGGGAACATCGCACTTGAGCCAGAAAATTGCGTACGTCAAGAACGGCCTCTCGCGCCATTGGCAAGCATTCCTAAGCCAACCGCGTGGGCAACGTATGCAGTACCTCAAGGAAAAGAGCACAATCATTATGGAGATGGTTGCAAAACGGGATGTGTATCGGGGCGAACACGAAGTCCTGCACCAGGACCTTGTTATCCACGCAAACCAACATGCAGCCTCTGCGTATAGTCCAAAAGAATACCCCGGTTCGATTTTCCTTGTCGTTACCAAAGGAAACGCGCCAACTGGAAAGAATGACCCACGCCTCACGTGGAAATCGCTCGCTAAATCTGCCGAAGTCAGCTGGGTGCTCGGTTTAGATTCAGGAGCGCTGTTAAAAGCGCCGTATCTCGACGGGTTAGTAAATGCGTTGCACAAGGTACTCCCACGACGGAACAAATAAGCGTCGTGGGATTTCAGTCCCCTGTGAATCGCATACGTTTTTTGTTGAATATTTTTTAGGAGTATTATGGTAATGCGCAAAATATTGCTCACCGCCGCAACATTAGTCGTTGCCACCGAAGTCAACGCTCAGAGCGGTTCAGAACAACCCAACACGAAATTGACACAGAACCCGTTAACCGCCGACTGGAAAGGCCCGTACGGCGGTGTCCCTCCCTTTGATAGCGTTGAAATCAGCTATTTCGCCCCCGCAATCAAAGCCGGGATCGAAGCTCAAGAGCAGGCAATCAATGCGATCACACGCGTGCGGAGTGTCGGAACCTTCCAGAATACCATCGAACCACTCGAACGTTCAGGCCGCCTGTTAGATCGCGTACTCGCTATATATGGCGTCTGGGGCTCCAACTTCTCCACCCCTGATTTCCAGAAAGTGGAGATGGAGATGGACCCACTCATCGCCTCACACTTTACCAAGCTCACACAAAACTCCGAGCTATTTGCGCGCATTAAAACAGTGTACGAAAACCGCGCATCGCTCACACCGGAACAACAGCGCGTCACATGGCTCTACTGGAACATGGCCAAACGCGCCGGCGCCGAGCTTCCTGCGGATAAAAAGGCACGTGTAGCAGAGATTACCAACGAACTCGCACGCCTCTTCACACAGTTCAGCCAGAATCTGCTCGCTGACGAAGATACCTACATTACCCTCACCGAAGCAGAGCTCGCCGGTTTACCACCGTCGCTCGTTTCAGCCAGCGCCGCTTCCGCCAAAGATCGTAAAGTTGATGGGCACATAATCGTCAATACACGCTCAAGTGTAGATCCATACCTTACTTACGCAACCAACCGCGCAGCTCGCGAAAAAGTTTGGCGCGCATTCGTAAACCGTGGCGATAACGCCGACAAACACGACAACAACGCGCTCATCTCGCAAATCCTCCAGCTTCGCGCCGAACGCGCCACACTCCTTGGCTACGAAACGCACGCCCATTGGCGCGTAGAAGACGCCATGGCAAAGACGCCGCAGAATGCCATGAACTTGATGATGCAAGTCTGGCCAGCAGCTGTCGCCCGTGTTCAGGAAGAAGTCGCAGAACAACAAGCCGTTGCCGCAAAAGAGGGAGCAAACATCACGATCGAACCGTGGGACTACCGCTTCTATATGGAGAAAGTCCGTAAGGCCAAGTATGACCTCGATCAAAACGAAGTAAAGCCCTACCTCCAGCTCGACCAACTCCGCGATGGAATGTTTTGGGCCGCCGGTCAGCTTTATGGCTTTCAATTCAAGGCCATCAACAACGTCCCAGTTCCGCACCCTGACGTTCGTGTATGGGAAGTGAACGACGCGAACAACAAACTCGTCGGTCTGTTTTACTTTGATCCATACGCTCGACAAGGCAAACGGTCTGGTGCGTGGATGAACGCGTATCGCTCACAAGAAAAGATGGACAGTACGGTTGCTGTGATCGTCTCCAACAATTCGAACTTTGTGAAAGGAGCGCCAGGCGAACCGATTCTTATTTCATGGGACGACGCGACAACGCTCTTCCACGAATTTGGCCATGCGTTACACGGGCTGAACTCCAACGTGACGTATCCATCGCTCTCTGGAACCTCAGTCGCACGCGATTACGTGGAATTCCCAAGCCAACTCAACGAACGCTGGCTAGCGACGGCCGAAGTGCTGAACAAGTTCGCAGTTAATGAAAAAGGCGAACGCATTCCACAAGAGCTTGTCGACAAAATAACGAAAGCCGCAAAGTTTAACCAAGGCTTTGCAACGGTCGAATATTTGAGCAGCGCACTGATCGACATGAAGCTACACCTGGCCGGATCAACAAAGATCAACCCGGACAGCTTCGAACGCGCGGAGCTCGCGGCGATCGGTATGCCACCACAGATCGTCATGCGACACAGAACACCGCAGTTCGCACACATTTTCTCAAGCGATAGCTACTCCGCCGGATACTATAGCTATCTGTGGGCCGATGCCATCACCGCAGACGCGTCAGAAGCCTTCAGCCAGGCACCCGGTGGTTTCTACGATAAAATTATCGCCAAGCGACTACACGACCGAATCATGTCTATCGGTAATACGATTGATCCAGCAGACGCATATCGTAGCTTCCGAGATCGCGATCCGGACATTGGCGCGTTAATGCGAGCTCGCGGCTTCCCGGCTCCAAAAGAATACACGCCATTAAAGGCCAACTAATCGACTCCGATTAACGCACACCACGCAGGTTATAAAACACAGAACGGGCGAGGAGATAATCCTCGCCCGTTCTGCATCCTACAGTTAAAACAACGACAGCTAAAATTCAAATACGATCCAACACGACGTTCAAACCCTGTTATGCACGAACACCTAAATCAGCCGTGCAGTTCGGGCAACGTGTTGCACGCGCATCGATCGTACTAAAGCAACGCGGGCAGTCCTGCGTTGCTGGAGCAGCAGGTGCCGCTGGCATGAGCTTGCTCATCCGCCAGACCACGAATCCAACGATGATGAAGTTCAAGAGCGCGCCGAGGAACTTCCCAACGCCAAACGTGGAAGAGCCAACAGTGAACGCCCAATCTTGCCACGCAGACTGTGGTGTAATAAGTGCTACGAGCGGCATAATAAAGTTGTCGACGATCGACGTCACAACCTGATTCAATGCAGCACCCAACACTACAGCGATAGCCAACGCGAGCGCGTTCTGTTTCAATAAGAACGATTTAAAGTCTCGAAACATGCTGATCCCCCTAGCAGAAAGTGATGTTATCTCTGACAAGTTAGTACTCCAAATCCAAGTGCGCTACACGCTGTTAAAGTGGTCTAATACGTGCAGGAGGATAACACCTTTACCGTAAAACTGGGAGTAATGCACCGTGCCAGGATTGGCCAGCTAACGTTCTAAAGCTCGAGCGCCAGGCGCCCAACGTTTGAACCGTAAAGTCGTAGACAGGCGTGTCCTTGTCGACGTCGCCTAGTGCGGCAAGCGCAAGCCATTCACCGCGGTCAACAGATTGGACCGTATCGGCTCGGTCTCGATAGTAGATTGTCCCGCTTCCAAGCAGACTGGTCCCGATAGCCGCTTCCAGGGCTTTGAGCTCGCGATACAATCCATCAATCGAGCAACCAGAAGCGTGGGTCTGCGAACTATCCACAACGACGGTTAAAAAGCGGTTATCGCTCCAATCGCGAGCAACCGTTAATGGCGCGCCATGCGCCTTCCAGCCATCCAAATATCGATCAACAGTGGCCAGGAACGTCTCTTCTTTCTCCGCCTCTAACGGACGGGGGCTCCCGAACACCCATACTCGGCTTTCATCAGGGAGCGAGGTCAATGGAACTAAGGGCATCTCGGAATATAAACCCCAGTACAGCGCGGTTCCCAACTACAGCGGGATGTACCTCAAAAACCGGCTTAAACTACCTGCAGTCCGGGAAAAACGGGTCGTCCGAATCGCAAAGCGAGGGCGACGCGTCATCAATCGACTGCGTAAAAAGCCCCGATGCAGCCAGATGGCCCGAATGTGAGGACAGCTTTTCGCAAAGCTCCTGAAGCTGGTCGTCCACCAAACGGAGAATTACCTCAGAATCGTACAAAACCTCTTTCACTCGGTTACCACCAAAGTGGTAGTCCGATGCCTGCTCTGGGATCTCTGCGCTGCCCATTATACGTCTCCCCGATTAAGAATTGCCCGCGCCACATGGTCCGCAATCTCCGGCAATCCATAGACACCCGCCGAAAGCTTCCCGCGAATTTCATCGAGACGAGTCGAATCGAGCGGTCGTCCACCCACCGACTCTTCCAACGACTTTGCCTGGTGCTGTTCGATCAAGCTGCGAGCGGCATCAGAGATCTCGACCTGATCCGTTCGGCGAACCGCCGACACGGCATCTATGGCTGACGACTGGCTACCCTTCGAGGTAACAGGCGAATTTGCCGCAGCAGATGTGGCTGCGACTCCGCCCAATAACGATTTATTTATTTGCATAGGATATTCTCCATGCCTTTAATATCGGAGCCCAGCCGAAAAGCTTGAGGCCAATCTTTGAGGAATTGAGCCATTTATCCTCTACGCGCATCATATAGGGAGTCACCTCGACCCCGACCAGCCTCGGCCCCGGACACCATCTCGGGGGCCTGAGCCCGTGCCGCAACAACCCAGGATTCCTGTAAATCAGCAACCATCTCGATCATCTTTTCCAACGGCGCGAGCTCCAGCGTTCGGCCAACGCGAAGGAGTTCACCAGCCCAAAAGGCATATAATGCGGACAGCCGCTGAGCGAGCTCTCCGCCCTGCTCTTTATCCAGCGTCGCCATTAATTCGATGATAATGGCGGAAGCCTTCTCCAGGCTTACCCCCTTCCCTTCAAAGTCCCGCTGCCGAATCTGCACCACAGCTCGACGAAGATGTGCGACCAGATGTTCGTACAACAGCGGAATGAGCCACTCTTTGGAACGGCTCATTACATCGTTCTCCAGATACTGCGAAGTGTATTTTGTGTACGACATGCTATTTAATCGTATCAATCATGAGTGCGCGATGCTGACCTGTTGTTGAGCTTCCATACAAATTCCATCCTTGTGATCGCCCACTCGTCAGCGCGCCATGACGCCGGAGTTCGGCGGCCACTCCTTGTTGGGCTTTGCTGCAGGCGGCGACCAGCTGTGCCGCCATCGTGCTAACCACCTGCGCTCTCTGCTGAGCCGCAGCAATGTTATCGCGCAACTCTTGAGCACGCGGACCTACATACCCTTCCTGCGCAATCGCGCCACGAACGGCGGCAAGCTGTTGCCCGTACGCCTTCACGTCGCGAGCCAATCGATCGCCGCGACGTGACATCATCTCCACGCTGGCAAAGTCTTTACCGACCAATAACGCGCGCTGCGAATCCAGGAGCATCGCGTATTCGAGTGTTAGCGTATTAAATGTAGTCAGCGCAGTAACTGTGTTATCAAAGGCAGGCTGCGGAATGTCTGTTTTATCGGTAAGCGCATTAAATGTCATTTTTGCTTAGCTTCCTCAGCTCGATTGGGTCGCGGAGGTCACCGCGGATAAAAATGCATTGCCTTGTGATTGCAGACGTTGTACGGCGACATCCATCGCGAGATACTGCTTTAACAACGTTTGCTTGCGGAGATCGAGTCGCGCATTAAGCTTATCGATCCGACTTTCGTGTGATGTTATTTGATCGGTTAACGCCTTTTCGCTCATCGACAGCGTTCCACCGGTACCAATCCATGATTCCAGCAATCCTCCCATTGCATCACCGACAGCCTGCGTCACCGACTGCATGTCACGGAGGCCACTACTAAACGCCTTTTGAAACTTATCGGTGTCGAGTGCGAGCAATCCCTCTTTCGTTAAACTAATTCCCATCGCGCCCAACGTAGGGGAATTTTCATCTCCACCGGCAATGGTGGCAAAAAGTGCGCTTGGCAGTGCACTCCGCGCAAGACGAAGCGCTGGGTTGTTGTACAACGGAGGATTATTCGATACAGTCGAGCCAGCACGTTGTTGCTGTTGAACAAAATCGACGATTTTGTTATATGAATCGACAAAGGATTGCATCGCGCTTTGTGATAACGCAGTACTTCGTTCGACAACAACTGTAGCAGTAGTATTTGGATCGGCTTCGAGCAGCGAAATGGAGAGATTCGCAATCACATCGGTGACCGTATTGCTCGATCTCTTCATTGGCACGCCATCAACGGTAAACTGCGCGTCTCGTCCTTGCACGAGCTGATACAATCCAAGTTGTTGAATTGTACCATTGGGATCATCAATTTGAACGCCAGTGCTTCCGGTCGTTGCACTCGTGAGCACCAATCGAAAAGCCGATGTCGAATCAGAGATAATCGAAGCAGACACACCAGAAGGCGTTGCACCGCCGTTTACCGCATTTATTTTATCGCGAACATCATTTAGCGAATCGGTGGCAACGATGTTAACATCTGAACCACTAACCTTGATCGTCCCTGCCATCCCAAGGGCAACCGTTGGGTCGGCAACTGCGGTAGATGAAAGCTTTTCGGCTTGAGCGGTTTGGAGCACCCGAATCGAATATGATCCTGGCTCCGCTCCGGCAGCGCTTGTTGCGGTAAGCACAGTACGCCCCGCACTATTGACTGCTCCCGACGTCGTCGTCGACATCCCCTGTAGCGCTGTTCCGTCTCGCAGCTGCGCGACCGATTGCTCAAGGTTTTTGAGCAGCGATCGATATGCCGTATAACCAGAGAGTTGATTTTTGGCGAGCGTAATCTTGGATTGTGTCGTGGAAATTGGGAACGACTCCGCCCGGATGATCTCATCGACCAAATCGCGATAGTTGAACCCACTTCCAATTCCAGCAAACGATCCAATTGGTTCTGCCATATGATTACTTCCCTGTTTATAAACGCCAATGGGGCACGGATTCCCGTGCCCCTAAATAGCCCTGCTTTTGTTGCTTAGCCGCGGAGCAACTGCAAAACGCCTTGTGAGCTTGCGTTCGCTTGTGCGAGCATCGCCGTTCCAGCCTGCTGAAGAATTTGCAGCTTGCTGAAGGTGGTGTACTCAGCTGCCATGTCTGCATCGCGAATCACGGATTCAGCGGCTGCCGTGTTCTGGTACAGCGAGTTCACGTTGGCCGTTGCATAGTCGAGACGGTTCTGCGCGGCACCGATCGTTCCGATGGCGGCGTTTAGTGTCGACAAGGATGTGTTGTTCACCGCATCCAGAACTGCCTTTGCTTTGTCCGATGTTAACATATCTGTGGAGCCCAATCCGAGTGCTGATGTACGGATATCGGAAAGCGTAAACGAAATTTCGTTGTCCGACGACCCGCCGCTACCAACTCGGAACATTGCAGGCTGCGTTGCGCTTGTTGTAATCGTACCGCCAGCATATTGCGTTGTTGCGATATCGCCAGTTACCGCGAAGGAAACGCCGAGTTTATCAAAGTTAAATGTCGATACACTTGCGCCGCTTGTTGCACCAGCTGGCACTGCGAGTGTCTGGGATACCGTACCAGCGCCCGTCCCGGAGGCAAGCGTCATCGTTGTGGCCGTTGCCGTGATCGTATATGTGGAAGATGCCTTGGCCGCACCAACGTTCACATTGCTCAAGCCGGCTGCAGTACCACCGCTGTGCGTTACGCCGTAGCTTCCGTTTAACAGCACTGCACCCTGGTATGTGGTGTTGTCGACGATACGGTCGATTTCCAGAAGCAGCTGTTGATATTCCTGGTCGATCTTTACGCGATCGTTGTTGCTTACGTTTCCAGATGATGCCTGCACCGAAAGCTCTTTCACGCGATCGAGCATCGTCGAAACTGTTTGCACGGCGCCGTCAGCAATCTGTAGCACTGAACCGGCTTGCGATGCGTTCTTTTGTGCTTGTTGTAATGCACGAACGTTGGAGCGAAGTGTGTTCGCGATGCTCATGCCGGCGGCATCGTCGGCGGAGCGGTTGAGGCGGAAGCCAGAAGACAGCTTTTCGATCTGTCTGTTTGTCTGCAACTCGGTCGAACCTAAGTTGCGGAGGGCGTTCATGGCCGAGATGTTTGTTTGAAGACGCATTAGTCTATAACTCCTTTTTTACCTTCACAGATAGTTGAGGAGCTTCTGGGCTCCCGTGAGCGTTGACCACTGTGATCACCGCCCTCTGAGAGTATGTATCGGCGCTACACAGAAAAGCTTTAGCGGCAAATTTCAACAACATATAACTCTCTGATAATTCAGTGCGTAAAACGCGTTGCAGCCGCTACTATCGCAGGTAATCGGTCAACGTCATTCCCATCACGCGGGATGTTGCGAGCATTGCCGCCTGGAACGTGTTTTGGCGGGCAAGGAGCTCCGTGTACGCTTCTTCCTGGCCAATTTCACTGACGTCGGACTGAAGCATTGTCAGATTGATCCTCATAGACTCTAAACTCGCAGCGGTGATATCCAGCTGGTTGATTCGAGCTCCGAGGTCGCCAACGAGCGCTTGGGTGTAACCGTGCGCGGTAATAATAGGGTCGATCGCTGCCGAAATCTGGGTTCGATCGCTACCGGCGAGTGCGGCGGATAGATCGGTGAGCGACTGCATCACATTGGTATCGAGAAGGAGCTCTCGGGCATTGTGGGTCGCCCGGAAAAGTCGCCCGGCAGAAATTTCCGCTTTGTGGTTACCGGAGGGTGGCTGGCTCGTCGTATAGAATGGTGACACGTTCGAGATTGGAGCCGAGGTTACATCATCGCCACCAAAGAGATAGCTGTCAGCGTACTTTGTGTTCCCTAATCCTGCAATAAACTCGATCAAATTGTCGATTTCTGCCTTTGCTCCTGCTCGCGTTGCCGCAGTAGCGGTCGAACTTGACTGCTCGATTGCCACCTGGCGCGCACGGTCGAGCGTTGTTGATATCTGGTCGAGTACCGAATCCTCGAGCGCCGTTCGTGCCGTGGCGTCGCTCACGTTTTTCCGATATTGCTCAATCGCTCGTATCGCACCTGAGCTTTGCATGACTGAAGACTGGGCCTGGGGGTCGTCGGCAAACGACGAATACCGTTGACCAGTACTGGCCTGCAGCTGAGCGCGAGCCACCTGTTGCATGTTCTGCTGCATTGTTGCAGTGGCGTTTCGTTGGATGATGGAATTAGTGATGCGCATGTGTCACTTCAACTTCGAGGGATAGGTATGCTGAGAGTATCGACCATTAACGACGATTCTGTAGCCTAAGAGGCCACATTGGCGACCATACTATATGTAGACGACGAGCCATCGGTTGGGCTCATCCTTGAAGACGCCCTGCGGCGTGCGGGCCATCAGCCTATTGGGACCAGGAGCGTTCCCGAGGCGCTTCAGGCTTTGGCGCGTGGTGGGATCGAGCTGATTATCTCGGATTATCGCATGCCGGGGTTAACCGGGCTGGAGTTTCTTTCGTTGATTCGGCGGGAAGGGTACGACATTCCGCTAATCATGCTGACCGGTTATGCAAGCATCGAGCATGCGGTAATGGCGATCAAGGCTGGCGCGATTGATTACATCACCAAGCCAGTACGGCCACAACAGCTCGAACTGGCGGTGAATCAGGCGTTGCAGCTGGTGAAGCTTCAGCGGGAAAACGAGGCGTTGCGTCGCGAGGTGATGGAGTTCCGGAACGAGCGGCAGGTTGTTGGGGAGAGCGCGGAGCTTCGGCGAATTATGCAGACGATTGCAACTGCGGCACCGACTCGGGCGACCATGTTGCTCCAGGGTGAGTCTGGAACGGGGAAGGAACTCTTTGCTCGGGCGATTCACCATCAGAGCGACCGGCGAGATCGGGCGTTTATTCAGCTGAACTGTGCGGCATTACCGGAAGGGCTAATAGAAAGTGCGTTGTTTGGCCATGAGCGAGGCGCGTTTACCGGTGCAGTAAAGCGAGTTGAAGGGGCGTTTGAGCGCGCGCATCGAGGGACGTTGCTGTTAGACGAAATTTCGGAGATGCGCATTGATCTTCAGGCCAAGCTGTTGCGTGTGTTGCAGGAGCAGGAGTTTGAGCGTGTGGGTGGGGCGTCGCCGATTCGGGTGGATGTGCGTATTATCGCGACAACTAACAGGGATTTGGCGACGGAAGTTGCGCGCGGTACGTTTCGACAAGACTTGTACTATAGACTGAATACGATTGCGGTACAAATTCCCCCGCTGCGTGATCGGAAGGATGATATTCCTGCATTGGCGTATCGTTTTGCGATGAAGATGGCTGAGGAGATGAAGAAAGAGATTACATCCATCGCCCCTGACGCTCTTGAACTACTGCAACAGTATGACTGGCCAGGTAACGTGCGCGAGTTACAGCACGTTGTGGAGCGCGCGGTTATTCTCTCGCCCGGACCGGTGTTACCACCGCACGCATTTGAAGGATTTCGCTTTGGGCTCGCGCATTCGTTGAGCGGTAAAATGACCGAGTGTCAACGAATTGCATCGCTTGGATTTATTAATACGGATAATGACGATCAAGTGTTAGTAAAGTTAACATCGCTCGATATTACCGAGGCAGAGGACAAGCTCATTACCAAAGCGCTCGAAGTTGCAGAAGGTAATAGAACGCGTGCGTCTGAGCTGTTGGGGATGAGTGTGCGAACCTTGCGTAACAAGTTGAACTCTCCTCCGAATGCTGGGGCAAGCTTCGCCGACGTTCACCGGAAAGAATTGCCGAGCAGGGTAGAAATTGCCTGATGGGATGTGGAGAATGTGGTGGGATGAAGGGAGTGGTTACACAGACTAAGTGTTGTATTGATAACTAGTTAGCGCATTACGGTTCGAAACTTTTTGAAGTGGTCTGTGGGTTGCTTTACTCCGTATCATATGCACGGATTTATAAATCGCGTTAGCTCTGCGAATACACTGAAAGATGCGTTGGATGTTCAAAGCCAACGCACTCGCGGTATTGCGGATCGTGTCTCCAAGGCATCGCTAAATAATCAGGATGGTTTTGCGCTTCCGTCGAACTCGGCGTTAAATGGACGTTTCGGTTCGGACGTCGATCTCGAAGTGGAGATGACGAACCTTGCGGATGCGCAGCTTCGCTTTGAGGCAACGTCAAAGTTGCTGTCGAAGGCGTACGCGACGATTCGTACCAGCCTTCGAGATAGGTAGAGCGTCGTTCCATGACAAAGCCTGTTGGATTACTTCCAGTTAAAGCGCCGCAGGCGCTTCCGATGTTTCGCTCATTGGCGATTTCTGCCAGCGGATTAAACGCTCAGCGCCAACGGATGGAGACGATTGCGTCGAATATCGCGAACGCAGAGACGACAAGTGGGGCGAACGGAGCTCCGTATCAGAGGCGCGTGACAACCCTGGCTGCAGGAGAAGTACAGCGAGGTGCTCCTCTTGTGCCAGGACAGCCAATTGGTGGCGCTGGGCCGTTCAATGGCGTTGCGGCATTTGAAGTGCCGAGTGGTTCGCCTGCAGATGGGCCGAAGCGTTTTCAGATTCCGGTGTTGGAGACGCGAGAGGGGACAACTGGTGTGCGGATCGAAGGTGTGACTGAGGATTCCACACCGGGGCCGTTGGTATACGACCCGGGACACCCGGACGCGAATGAACAAGGATATGTGCGGTATCCGAATGTTCGAATTACAGATGAAATGATCGATATGATGGACGCACGTCGTGTATATGAAGCGAATGCGACCGTCTTTCAGTCGGCAAAGGCGATGCTTCGGCGTGCGTTAGACATTTAAGGATAATTTTATGGCGATCAATCAGATTGGTGGGTTTAACCCATATGTACAGAGCGTTGGCGTACAGCGACCAACATCAGCGGCAGAGCGCTCGCAACCGGAACAGCTTCACAAGGCTGTCACATCAGGTGGGGATGGGCTCGCTGTTGCGGACGCGATTAAACAGAATGCGACCGAACGACTTGCAGCTGTGCAGTCGAACATGGCTCCAGCGGGTGTTGATCAGGACCTCTGGAGCGTATTAACGAAAGATGAGCGTAACTTTTTTGTGAAGATGGGTGGCTTTGGTGGGCTGACATATGGTCAGAACGCGTCGGCGGTTGGTGTTTCGAATATGCCGATTGCGCGTGGAAGCCGGCTGGACATTCGCGCTTAGTTCGAGTAACGACGAGCTTATGTCAGATCCAATCGGTCGTATCCTTGCGACAACAATTCAGGACACTGGGGCCAGGCAGGTTCCGGTTATTCAAGATCGTGGTGACACGGGGTTTCGTGATACGCTAGAACGTTTTGTGAATCAGGTCTCTGAGCAGCAGGATGTTTCGGCGGACTATATTGCGCGGTTTACTCGCGGGGAACCGGTCGAGTTGCATCAGGTGATGGCGGCGGCTGAAGAGGCGTCGATATCGCTGGAGATGTTGGTAGAAGTTCGAAATAAGGTCCTGGATGCGTACAGGACGATCTCCAACATGCAGTCATAATAGTTTGTGAGCGCATCTTCCGTAGCTCTTTCTAACAGCCTGCAACCTTTTATTGACAAGGTTGGTGGGCGTCAGCGCGCGATGTTGATTGGAGTCGGTATTATTGTGGCCGCGACCATCTTTGGTGTATCGCGCTGGGCTACGGCGCCTGAGTGGATTCCGGCGTTTACGAATCAGCCGATGGAATCGGTTGGCAAGATGACGGAGAAGCTGCAACAGGCTGGGATTCAGTACAAGCTGGGTAACGGCGGGAGCGATATTCTGGTTGCGACGAAAGATGTTGCGAACGCTCGAGTCACGTTGGCCAAAGACGGATTACCTGTTACGGGACGGCCTGGTCTGGAACTGTTCGATCAACCGTCGTGGGGGATGACGGACTTTACGCAGCGTATTAACTATCGGCGCGCGCTTGAGGGTGAATTGGAGCGTACGATTGGGCAGATGCGTGGAGTGGAAGCAGCGCAGGTTCATCTTGCATTGCATGAACAGTCAAACTTCCGTCGGCAAGATAAGCCAGCGAATGCATCTGTTGTGCTGAAAACCAATGGTATCGCACCACCGCCTGACGTTGTTCAGGGGATTGCGCATTTGGTGGCGAGCAGCGTTGATGGGTTGGTGAGTGATCGGGTTACGGTGCTGGATGATTCGGGTCGGTTGTTATCGCAGCCGAATGATAATGGCTCGCTCGCTGCGCTTTCGAATGTACAGCTGTCTGCCCAACGCGACGTTGAGCAATATCTCCAGACTAAGGCAGAAGGGCTGGTTGGCGATATTGTTGGAGCGGGGAATGCACGAGTTCGTGTAACGGCGATGTTGAACTTTGACAAGATCGACCGTCAGTCGCAGCTTGTTGATCCCGAGCGCCAAGCCACGAGCACGGAACAACGCTACGAAATTACGCCCGGTGCAGAAGGCGGTGCTGCCTCTTCTAATGTTGCGATGAGCTATGATAACTCTCACGTGACTGAAAATTTCTCAGGCGCGATCGGAAATATCAAGCGGCTCTCAGTTGCGGTGCTTGTAAACGATAAACTCGTTGAGCCTGCGCTCGACAGCGCTGGAAAGGCGGTTGCAGCGCCAACATATATTGCGCGTACGACAGAAGAAATCGCACATATTGAATCGCTTGTTCGTAGCGCTGTTGGAGCCGACGAAACGCGGGGTGATGTTGTTACGGTAGTAAGTACTCGGCTCGACGGAACGTCGATTATCGATCAGATGCAGGCGAAGATGGTCCCAACGGCCTGGGACCGCGTAGAACAATTTCAAAAACCCGGCATAGCGGTACTCGGCTTTATTACGGCTCTGGCAGCCTTGTTCATTGTATTGCGTGCGGTTGGTGGTAATAAGGAGACGCAGCCAAACCAGATTGCCGCGTCTGAACAACAGCCGCTCCTGACAGGCCATGCTGAACCGTCGCATAATGCGGTGCAATCAACTGACTCTGGCTCTGGCGTGCTCCCGGCGGCAGTTGCAGTGGATTCGCGTAATCCTGCAACGTTTGTTGATCGTAACAATGTTCGAAGATCAGTCGTTGCTACGATCGAGCAAAAACCGGAAGTCTCTATTCGTGCAGTTCGCGCGTGGATGAAGGAGGCGTAACCGATGACGTTTCCCGCGACTGGAGTTGCAACGCGACGATCGCTCGTTATTAGCAGCGACACTGACGCCTCCCACACACTGACCGGAGTCCAAAAGACTGCGATTCTCTGCATGGCTCTTGGCACGGATGACGCTGTAAAGCTTACACAGCTACTTACGCCGGAAGAGGCAGAAGAGATCAGCTTTCACATTGCGCAGATTGAACACGTTAATAGCGCGACGGTTGAAGCGATCTGTAATGAATGGATGGATATTGCGTTAGCGGTTGATTCTGTTGCAACGGGTGGAATCGAATACGCGAAGGAGCTCCTTGAGAAGGCGTTTGGTCCGACTAAAGCAAAGGCTACGCTCAAAAGGATTCAGTCACAGTTGGCTGATTCGGCTGGATTGCATCGACTACGGAATGCGGACCCACAGCAATTGGCAACGACGCTTCGAGGGGAACATCCGCAGACGATTGCGCTGATTCTTGCGCATCTTGACCCGCAGCAGACGGCGATGATGATTAAAGATCTCGACCCTGCGTTAGGCAGTGATGTGATGTATCGCATTGGGTGTATGGAGAAGGTTGCGCCCGATATGATGCAGTTGATTGAGAAAGCGTTGAGCAGTGAGACGGATCTCAGCTTTACTCGTGGCTTACGCGCAGCCGGTGGACCAGATGCTGTAGCCGAGGTATTGAACCACGTTTCAGGGTCGCTTGAGAAAGATCTTCTTGATCGAATTCAGGAACGAGATCCTCAGCTGTGCGAGCAGATTAAAAACCTCATGTTTGTCTTTGAGGACATCGGCGACCTGGACGATCGCTCATTACAACGTGTGCTGCGTGAAGTCGAGATTCGGGTGTTGGCACTCGCGTTAAAGAATACGCAGGAAGATTTCAAGATTCGGATTATGGGTGGTATGTCGCAACGGGCTGTTGCGGCGCTGAAAGACGAAATTTCGATGTTGGGTGCAGTGCGGCTGCGGGATGTTGAAACGGCGCAGGCGCAAATTGTTGCGCAGGTTCGAGCGTTGGAAGCTGCAGACGAGATTGCGTTGCGTACCGGTGGAGCAGAAGATGAATTCATCGACTAGGCCGGGAATTTACACGTCTTCGATCCCAGCTTCGAGCGCCACGCGCTGGATGCTGGATGATCTTTCGATTCAGATTGACGACCATGTGGTTGTAGATGGAGAGTCGGGTCTTGATGATTCGGATACAGTTAATCTCGTTCTAGCCGAACGCCTCGCAGCGGAAGAAGCTGAAAGGGTTCATGCTGAAGCGGAGCGTCGTGTTCAAGACTCGTATACAAACGGATACGACGAAGGTCGTCTTGATGGCGAAATCGCCGAGGCTGCTCGGCTTCGTCATGCGGTTGCGGCGGCGGAGATGGCGCTGAATGATATTCATGAAAACGAAGTGACGTGGCAGAGTTCGATCAAAGAGAACATCGCGGCACTATCGATTACGATTGCTCGTCATATTGTAGGGCGAGAGTTGCGTACGGACGCGGACGCTGTTGCAGATTTGGTCCGTCGGGCGCTTGCAGAGTTTCCTATAGATCAACCGATGCGGATTCGGGTAAATCCGCACGATCTTGCACTGCTTTCCACTGGGAGTCCAGCGAATGGCGGGCCACCAACCATTGCGCCGAATAGAGACGTACGATGGATGGCGGATGCACGGGTTACGCCTGGTGGCTGCCTCGTAGAAGGGCGTGAACGTATTATTGACGGGCGCATTGATACAGCGCTTGAACGTTTGTATCGTCGAATGACGTATACCGATGTTTGAGACGCTCCTTGACTGTGTTCCCGCAACACCTCGTTTCGATCGATTTGGGCGAGTGAGTCGTGTTGTAGGGTTGGTGATTGAAGCAACCGGGCTTGATGTTGGGGTTGGTGAGCTCTGTCGAGTAACGAGCTTAACTGAAGATCGTTCGATTATGGCAGAAGTGGTTGGCTTCAACGAGCAGCGTGTAATTTTAATGCCGCTTGGCGAACTTGATGGCTTGCATGCGGGGAGCTTTGTTCAGCCGCTTGGGCGTTCGTTTGGTGTTGATGCAGGACCGGGGCTGCTTGGTCGTATTGTAAATGGTTTAGGTCATCCGATTGATGGGCTTGGGCCGTTGGGTTCGGTTGAGCGTGTACCGCTGGCTGCAGAGCCGCCGAATCCGCTGGCGCGCCGGATTATCGACGAGCCGATTGAGACTGGGGTACGTGCGATCGATGGTCTGTTGACGATTGGTCGCGGGCAACGGGTTGGTATTTTTGCGGGTTCCGGTGTTGGCAAGAGCACACTGCTTGGCATGATCGCTCGGCATGCGTCTGCCGATGTGAACGTAATTGCGTTATTGGGCGAACGTGGACGAGAAGTGCGCGACTTTATTGAGAATTCGCTTGGGACGGAAGGATTGGCGCGTTCTGTTGTTGTCGTTGCAACAGGTGATCAAGCAGCGTTGGTTCGCGCGCGTGGTGCATTGGTCGCGACTGCAATCGCTGAATATTTTCGGGATCAAGGGAAGCATGTATTGTTGATGCTCGACTCTGTTACGCGCGTTGCAATGGCGTGGCGTGAGATTGGGCTTGCGACAGGTGAACCGCCAACAACAAAGGGATATCCACCATCTGTTTTTGCGTCGCTGCCACGATTGCTGGAGCGTGCTGGAAATTCAGAGAACGGCGGTATTACTGGAATTTACACAGTGCTCGTGGATGGCGATGATTTTAACGAACCAGTCGCGGATGCAACTCGATCGATTCTTGATGGTCACATTGTTTTGACGCGAAAGATTGCGTCGTCTGGGCACTTTCCGGCAATTGATATTTTGGAGAGCAAAAGCCGAGTGCGTGATCAGATTATTTCGAGGGAGCAGCGGGAAGAGGCGGAGACATTTTTGCGGACCGAAGCTTCGTATCGCGAGAAAGAAGATCTCATTATGGTTGGTGCATATCAAAAAGGATCGAGCCTTCAGGTGGATGCTGCGGTACAGCATCGAGATAATATGGTGGCATTTCTTCGTCAGCGTGCAGACGAACCTTCGTCGTTTAGTAATACGCAAACGGAGATCCGTGATTTATCTGCGCGGATCAATCAATCACTCGTGAACAAAAGAGCATAAATCATGTTTCGCTTTCGGCTGCAGCAGGTTTTAGATCTGCGTGAAAAGAATGAGCGCGCGATTGCGTCGCAACTTGTTCAGGCATTGAATGCAGAACAGGCTGCAAAAGACGAGCTGCGTGATCTTCAGCTGGCGCGATTTTCAAATGCGGAGCAGGCGTCTGAATCTGGCAATGTACGATCCGTTGGTGAGTTGGCGAATCTGGCATTTGTGATTCAAACGTTAGACAATCATATCGTGGAGGCGGGCGATCTTGTGCATATGTCTAGCGCTGCGGTTTCGCAGGTACAGCAGGATCTTACAACTGCGCATCAAGGGCGTCGAGTGCTGGATCGGTTGAAGGAGCGCCAGGGTGATTTTCATAAAACAACGGCAGAGCAGCGAGATCGACAGACAATGGATGAGCTCGCTATTTCTCGACATGTACAGCGGAGCGTTCGGTGACAAAGTTAGTACTTGTATGCACCGTTGCGTTTGGGTTGAGTTTGGGCATTGCAACAGGTGCTGTTGTTTCGCGGGATGGTCGTGGCGCGGCTAATGTATCGACTAGCACAGACAGCACAAGGTTGGCAAAGGATAGTTTGTTGGCGGCGGGTGATTCGGCAAAGCCAACTGGGACAGCGATGCTCGATTCCATGGGTTCGCCTGATAGTGCAAGTGGTATGTTGGCAGAACATGGTGCCGGCATTGATACCAGTTCGATCAATACGCTTCAATCAAGAATCGCTTCAGAGCTGGTATCCGGGCTTGCACCCAGGGGCGGCGCGGCTGGAGCTTCGAGCGATTCAAAGAGAGCCGATCTGGAGAGTAAAAAACGCACACTGTCGGCGCGCGATGGCAATGGTGCAGCTGATTCACCTGAAAGCGCATTAATTACCCGCATTGCTGGGATTTTCGCGGCGATGTCGACTAAAGATGCTGCGCGTGTGTTATCGGAAATGGACAACACAGACCTTCAACGTATCTTGTTGTCATTGCCACGCAAGCAGCAGGCGGCGATACTTGGTAGCTTGTCTACCGAGAGAGCGGCTACAATTGCAAAAGCAACGTTGCGAGATACGCTATGAGCGTTGCGTTGATCAATTTGCTTTCTACGCTTTCGGTAGCGCAACCGTCTGCAACTGTCCCTGATAAGCCGGCTGACGCTCCAAATGACACCACCGTTCAGGCGTTTGCTGAGATATTGGCGACCATATTTGGAAAACCACTTCCACAGCCTCAGCCCCCACTTCAATTGTTGAAGGAAGAAGGGGCACAGATATCAACAGAGTTAAAGCCTGAGTTTCAATCGCGCCTGGATCGTGTTGTCGAGCGTATGCGTGATGAATTTGGCTATGAAGTAACCGTGGTTGAAGGGTTTCGAACTCAGCAGCGACAGGATGCGCTGTATGAGCAGGGTCGTACTCGCCCGGGAAGCATTGTAACCTGGACGAAGTCGTCGAAGCATAGCGAAGGGCTTGCTGCGGATGTAAAGATCGACGGAACGTACAACAATGCTGTTGGATATGAACGGTTGGCGCAAATCGCGGAAGCAGAAGGATTGCGAACGCTTGGCTCCAAGGATCCTGGTCATATTGAGTTAGCGGGATCGGTATCTTCGATAGCAGATCGAGGTTCACCTGTCAGTGATGTTAATGGAGTATCACTACGGCAGATGGCTCCTCGCGCGGCTTTAGCTGCAGAGCGGGTGAATATTGCAGAGATTGCTGCGGTTGCGGAAGTTCCAGCAACTGCAGCCGTCGCCACGGTGGCGAGGGTAGCCGAAGTTGCTAAACCAGGTGAAGGTAGATCTACAGAATCTATGAATACGCCAACGCAGTCGACTGCGCTACCGGCTCGCATTACTGAAGTTCCCGCAATACCTCAGCAGAGTTCGTCGTCAAACGGAGATGCGAAGCAGGAAAAGCCAACGACGTCGAAGCAACGCAATCAAGAGACTTCAGGTCAACCTGGAAAGCCTGCGTTTGCGCCAATTCCATCTATTCCAGATATACCAGTCAGGTCTATAGCACCGCAATCTTCGATTTCAGTGCCGCACATTCCATCGGCCGTATCAAATACCGACGCGGTAAGTCGCGCCACGAAGATAACGGAACTACAAGAAGCATCATCGAGCCAATCTAGATCACAGGTAACACTAAAGATTGAGAACGAAGATGGAGGCACTGACCGTATTCGATTAAACATGCGCGGCACATCAATCGATACAACGATCGCTGTGAGCGAAGTGAGCCGAGCGGAGCAGATGGCTCAGCGGACGGGCGAGCTGCGCCGGTCGTTAGAGCAGTTGGGACTAGCGCCACAGACAGTACGAATTACAACGCAGAAAGATCAGCACGATCAGCATAGCCAACATGATCAGCAACAGAAGTTCAATCACCCCCGCAACAAATCCCAGCGAAACCACGAGGAGAGACAACGATAATGAGTATAGCAAACGTTAACACGCCGCCGATTGGTGCATCAAAATCCGCGAACAGTGCGCAGGAAAATGGATCTCTTTTCGGAAAGACCGCGGGCGGATCGATGGGCAAGGATGAATTTGTAAAGCTGCTTGTTGCACAGATGTCGAACCAGGATCCGTTGAATCCGATGGATGGAAAGGAGCTCGCAGTTCAGCTGGCTCAGTTTTCGAGCATCGAACAGCTCCTTAATGTCAATTCGAAGCTCGATGAATTGATTGCGGCAGTAAAAACCCAGTCGTGAACACATCAATAACACCAGTCGCATAACCTTTCTCATTAACTAAACGATAACTATGCAACGCTCTCTATTTTCCGCTGTTTCCGGCCTTCGTAACGAACAGATTCGCATGGACGTAATCGGAAATAACATCGCTAACGTCAACACAACTGCGTTTAAAGCCGGCCGCGCCACATTTGAAGAAAGTTTCTCTCAGGTATTGCGCAATGCATCTCGTCCGATTGAAGGGCAGGGTGGCGTAAACCCGATTTCAGTTGGACTGGGCATGCAGTTATCGAGCGTTGACAGCATCTTTACGCAAGGGAATCTCGAAGTTACCGGCGTTGACACCGACATGGCTATTGTTGGTGATTCGTTCTTCGTGGTCGCCAAGGGTAATCAGTCATATTATACTCGCGCCGGGAACTTCCAGCGTGATGCAGATGGTCGACTAGTCGCGTCTGCCAATGGATTTGTTGTACAGGGGCGTACTGCCACGAACGGAGTGCTTGGTGGTGCGTTAAGTGATATCGTTATTCCGAAAGGTCAGACATCGCCTGCATTGGCAACAACCGCTGTAACAATGACTGGCAACCTGGACGCATCGGCACCGGTGATTGTTGCCGCTGATCCATCCAACCCAACAGCACAAGAGCTTGCAGATCCACAAAATGCGCATTCGGTAACTCGAACCACATTGGGGGTCTTCGACTCATTAGGCTTGCAACACGACTTAACGATCGTTGCCTGGAAGACGAGCCCAACGCAGTGGAACTTTCAGATCGATCCGTCTAGCCTCAACTACGATCCGGCTCAACCGTTCTCATTTGGCCCAGGCGCACTCTCATCGCCAGCCGGTGCAGCAACTGATTGGCAGTTTACCTTCACGCCTGACGGAACGTTGGATCCCGCGGCGTCGAATATTCCATCTGTTTCGTTCACTCCAGTGGGCAATGGAAGCCCGGTTACGATATCGATCGAACCAGGGTCAGGAGCGGCGGGATTAACCTCCCACGTCGCTGGTTCATCTGCCGTGATTCGAAATCAAAACGGTTACCCAGCTGGCATTCTCGATTCCATCACTGTGGATCAGTATGGCGTGATTGTTGGATCGTTCTCTAACGGTGTCAATCAGGTTTTAGCGCAAGTTGCGTTAGCGGATTTTAATAACCCAGAGGGGTTGGTTCGCACCGGTGACAATATGTATGGAATTTCCGCCAACTCGGGAAATGCAGTTGTTGGGTTTTCTGGAAGAGAAACAGGATCTCTCATTGCGAGTAAAGCATTGGAGATGTCGAACGTTGATCTTGCACAGGAATTCACGAATATGATCATCACGCAGCGCGGCTTCCAGGCCAATGCGAAGATGATTACAACGTCGGACGACATGTTACAAGAATTGGTTAACCTGCGACGTTAATGGATCAAGCACGTTTCATAACCTCAAGTATTCGACATGTCTGACGACACCGCAACGACAAACGAAGCTGAAAACAAGAAAGGGCCAATGCCAATGTTGCTGTCGTTGGCAGCCGGCGTTGTGGTTAGCGTTGCGATCGGTGCGTGCATTGGACTCTTCTTGTTAGGTCCAAAGCTCGCACCGTCAAAGGCTTCGGCGCAAAGCCATCAAGCTGCAGTTGAAGAGGACAGCGCAACGGAGGAACAAAAGACCGAAACATCCAAGGTACCGCTCCCGGTGTATGTACTTGAAAACCTGGTGCTTAATCCAGCTGGTTCCAATGGAACAAGATTTCTTCTCCTTTCGGTTGCGATTGCGGTGAAAGATGAAGCCGGTGTTGCACTGTTAAAAGCGCGGGACGCGGAGATTCGAGATAATCTTTTGAGTCTCTTCGGGTCAAAGTCGATCGATCAGGTATGGGAAGCGTCAGCGCGTGACGGATTGCGACAAGATGTACTCACGACACTTGCCCCGCTGTTTCCGGCTGGTGTGATACGGACAGTATACTTCCCGCAATTCGTCATTCAATAGATGAAAACGAAGTCAATTCGGTTGCGCACTTCAGACGTGAACAACGTTGTTGTTTACGACTTTCGACGCCCACATCGGGTATCGAAGGAGCGTTTGCGTACGCTTGAAGCGATGTATGAACCTATGGTGAAGTCGCTAGAAAGCTGGATTATCGGCCGAATTCGTGGACAGGTTGAGATGCGACTACACTCGATTCAGCAGTTAACGTTTGGTGAGTTTATTCGTTCGCTCCCAACACCATGCGCGTCGTTTGTGCTGGATATTAACGATTCGGGTGGCCAGCAAGGCGTTATCGACATTGGTCAGGACTTTTCGTTTTATCTCGTGGATAAGTTGTTTGGAGGCAGCGGATTACCAATGGTAACGAACAGACCGCTGTCTCGTGTTGAACGATTGGCAGTCCGGTCGGTTGTGGATAGAGCTACAACGTTACTGCGCGACATCTGGTTGGATCACATTGGACTGAACTTCGAGGTAGCATCGTTTGAGTCGGTCCCAGACATCTTGCTGCAGAATGCAAATCGCGATGATCCCGTTCTGGTTACCCAAATTGATGTTATAGCTGGCCAGGTCCATTCTGCAATGACTATTTCGCTTCCCTTCTCTGTTTTGGATCGTTTTTTTACCAACAGCGGAAAGCGTAGACTGAGTACTCCGACCGGATCTGCTAGCGAACGTTCATCGAATCGCACTATTGCGGAACAATCGCTTCGCGCGACCCGCGTTGCGGTCTCTGCGCGGCTCCCGGAGTTCAAGGTTTCGATGAAAGACCTTGCGATGCTCACGGAAGGCAGCGTTCTCGCAACGGGGCTTCCGGCAAACTCCGATATCAATATAAGGATCGGAAACCAGGAGCGGTTTGTAGCAATGCCCGGAAAAGTTGCGCAACAGTTCGCGGTGCGTATTCAGAATACAGTTCAGGAGTTTGGCGCCGTACCTCCTGCGCGTGATGTCTCAAAGCAGTTTGCACCGTCTGGAATGGGAAGCGAAGGAGTATCGCCATCAACGCTCCCGCCATCAGTCACAACAGATGAACAATAACAATATGGATATTCTTTCGAACTCAGCGCAGTCAAATACACCAGACATGGCAAACGATCTTTTGTTAGACGAACCTGTGATACCACAACGCACATCAGCACCATCGACCGCGAGTGGTGAAGTACCGATTTCCATGCTGCTCGATCTATCCCTGCCTGTTACAATCGAACTTGGCCGCACCTCTATGACGGTCCAGGACATTCTTGGGCTCGGCAGAGGTTCTGTAATTCAACTCGATCGACTTGCAGGTGAGCCAATTGATGTATTTGTCGGCGATCGACGATTCGCAGAAGGCGAAGTTGTGATTATCGGCGAAACTTTTGGTGTCCGCATCACACGAATTTTGCCACGCACAACAGCCGAAGAGTTTGGCGCGTGAATGCGACCTCAGCAGTGAGCGTATTGGGTGCATTTGTTGTTGTGCTCGGCGTTATGGCTATCGCCCTGCGACTCCTTCGTAAATATACGATGGGCAATGCCGGATCAAGAGACGGCAGGCAGATGGAAGTGCTTCAACGATTGGCGCTCGGTCAACGACAGGGCATCGCCGTTGTTCGAATTGATCAACGCAGGTTTGCTGTTTCTATGGGTGATGGAGGGGTTCGTCTATTGGCGGAGCTCAGTGAAAACACGAATGTGCCATCAACTATCTTAAGTAGCGGTAGCAACGAAACTTCGAGCATTCACTCCGGTGATATTCTTGCGTTAAAATCTATCGCTCGAGTACGCGACAGAATAAAGGCGAAATCAACCGTGGCCTTACAACGTAAGGTCGCACATGACCGAGTTTCATACGTCGCCCCAATCGAAGACTTTAAGGCGGTATTAAGCATCGCAATGAACGGGGCTGCTCGGTCGTGAGCTTTTTTGCTTCCAGGAAGTTGGTTATTGCCATGAGACTATCCATCGTCACCCGGGCTTTAACCGCACCGAGGTTGTCTGCTGTTTGGATGACACTACTGTTTTGCACCCCACTCTTGGGGGCGCAGGTTAATCGACCAGCACCGCCTCCGGCGCAAACACCTCCTGCGCAACAACCCCCTCCTGCACGAACATCCCAATCCCCCACAACAACACAAGCAACCCCACCTCCCGCAATCAATCGAACACAACAGAGCGAAGCACTCGTCTCCAAACTCACCCCAGAAATGGACCTTCGAGTTGGTGACACAAAAGGCGGTGGCCTACGACTGAGCGGAACTGTTGGAATTGTCGTAATGCTCGGCCTGCTCACGCTCCTCCCAACACTACTGCTGCTAATGACCGGATTCACACGAATCCTCATTGTTCTACACTTCCTCAAACAAGCACTCGGCACTCAGACAACACCTCCAGCCCAACTCATCGCTGCACTCGCACTGCTGATTACCGGCTTCGTCATGGCACCAACGTTTTCGCAAATCAACGAGAAAGCGTTACGCCCATGGATGGATGGCAAGATCGAACAAGTGGAAATGCTCGAAACCGCCGTCGTACCGCTCAGAGAGTTCATGCTGCAACAGACACGCGATCACGACCTGCAAGTGTTCATCGACATGAGCCAGGGCACACCTCCCAAAACAGACGCTGAGATTCCGCTTGTTACTCTAGTATCGGCATTTGCTACCAGCGAGTTAAGGGCGGCTTTTCAAATTGGCTTCGCAATCTTTCTTCCGTTCATAATTATTGACATCGTCGTAGCCAGCGTACTGATGAGCATGGGTATGTTCATGCTGCCACCTGCGATGATCGCACTTCCGTTCAAATTGCTCTTGTTCGTTCTGGTTGACGGATGGACACTGGTAATACAATCCCTCGTTTCAAGTTTTCTGAAGTAAACGAGAAGGCATGTCACACGCACTCATCGTTGATCTTGCACGCCAGATGATCTTGACTGCGGCGTTAATCGCCGCACCGATGCTGGTCGTCGCACTTGTGGTTGGATTAGTCATCTCGCTCATTCAAGCCGTTACACAAATTCAGGAACAAACCTTATCGTTTGTCCCCAAGCTTCTCGCGGTTGCCGTCACGTTTATTGTTGCGCTCCCATGGATCATGCAGATCATGATCAAGTACACACGCGAGCTATTTCTCGCTATCCCGAGCTTCGTCAGCTGAACTCGCCGTCGTCGCTCCCATTCGATCTTTTTGCACCGGGCTCCGCACAGGTTACGGTGTTACTTGGCATGCGAATGACCGGCCTCATGCTCATAGCACCGGTCTTTTCCGCAAAGACCATCCCGATCATGGTCCGTACCGCCCTTATCGTCCTGTTCACCATTCTGCTCCAACCGGCCGCTCGACTATCCATCGGCCTTATTCCAGCAATCACACCGCTCACCGTTGTGGGCGAAATGCTGATTGGCTTTGCGATTGGACTTGGCGCCGCACTCGTGGTAGCCGCAGCGGAAGCAGCCGGCGACTTGCTGTCCATACAAATCGGTCTATCCGGCGCATCGCTCATGGATCCGCTCACAAACACATCGTCACCACTGCTGGCAAACTTTCTCTCGCTCTTCGCCGTCACGCTCCTCCTCTCGCTCGACGCCCATCTGGGCATGCTCTCAGCCGTGGGGAAAAGCCTGTCGCTACTCCCAACCGGCAGCGCGATCGACCTCGAACGCGGATTAGGCGCAATGATCTCCCTGGCCGGTACGCTCTTCGCGCTCGGCCTGAAGTTCGCTGCACCGGTAGTAGCCGTGATCATGATTGGTAATACCGCACTCGCAGTACTCAGCCGCGCGGCACCGCAGCTCAACGTGTTATCTGTCGCCTTCCCTCTACAAATCGGGCTCGGCTTAATAGCACTCGGCATCGCAATTCCATTTATCGCGACATATTTCGTCGAGTGGCCAGCCGTTTACGACTCGCAACTTACAGTGCTCTTCCGCGCGCTCATCCCCGGAGGACGGTAGTCAGTGGCCGAGGACGGTGGAGATAAAACGGAAGATGCGACCGCCAAGAAGCTGCAAGAGGCGCACGATGAGGGACGAATCCCGCGCAGCCAAGAGCTCAATGCGGCCGTACTGCTTCTGGGAACCGCCCTCGTTCTCACCATTGTACTCCCCAGCATCGCATCAAAGCTCCTCGCCATTATGGGAACCTCGCTGTCCAGGATCGGCGAAACATCCCTCTCATCAGACTCAGTTCTCAGGATCGCTCAAAATGTAGGCTGGCGCGTACTGGCCATACTCATGGTCGTGACCACATCAATGGCGGGAATCGCGCTTGGTATTGGCGCGATACAGTCGCGAGGGGTGCTATCAACAACACCTTTACAGCCTAAAATGCAACGCATTAGCCCCATGGCAAACGCGAAGCGCGTTCTGGGGAAGCAATCGATCATCGAACTTCTCAAGGCGATCCTCAAAGTTGTAATCGTTGGCATTGCGATTTATAACGCCCTGAGTTCCGAAACAATCGACCGGATGTTAACGACCACACAACAGTCACCGATGGGACTCGTTGAGGTTATTCGCCATTACAGCATCCGTCTGTTACTCACAGCCGGCCTCTCGTATCTGGCGCTCGCAGTGGCCGATTATGCGTGGCAATACTGGCAGCATTTGCAGCAGTTACGAATGAGCAAGGAAGAAGTCAAACAAGAGTACAAGAATTCTGAAGGCGACCCTCTGCTCAAGCAACGTATGCGGTCGATGGCACGCACCATGGCGCGCCGTCAGATGTTCCGCGACGTCCCCAAGGCAGATGTGGTCATCGTTAACCCAACACATCGTGCGATTGCATTGGAATACGACCCTATTAAAGCGCCCGCCCCAATTGTGCTCGCAATGGGACAGCGCAAAGTGGCAGAACGCATTAAAAAGATTGCGTTAGACCATGGCGTTCCAGTGATTGAAAACCGCCCTCTCGCTATGGCGCTACTCTCGACTGCCCGAGTTGGGATGATTATCCCGGCTGATCTATACGTTGCGGTCGCTGAGATTCTTGCGTTCATTTTCAGGCAAAAGGCCGCACAAGGCGCTCCCCGCGGGTACCAGCCGATCTCTCGCCTAATTGACGATAAGGTCGGAGTCCAGCAATGACCGCCATCGCGAACTCACTTCCTGCCGGAACAGGAAAGTCAAAAGGCGGAGCGGAGATTGGGCTGGCAATTGCCGTGGTGTTTATTATCGCCCTGTTGATCGTCCCGCTCCCAACGATTTTACTGGATCTCTTTCTCGTCACCAGTATTTCGCTGTCGCTGGTCGTACTGCTCTCGGCGCTCTATACCACAAACGCGCTCGAATTCAGCGCGTTCCCTGCCATCCTGCTCCTCCTCACGCTTTTCCGGCTTTCTCTAAACGTGGCCGGAACTCGGCTTATCCTCACCCATGGGGAAGCTGGCCACGTCATTCAGGCGTTTGGTGAGTTTGTAATTGGTGGGAACTACGCCGTTGGACTCGTCCTGTTTTTGATCCTGATCGGCATCAACTTTATTGTCATTACCAAGGGTGCGGGGCGCGTAGCCGAGGTAGCCGCTCGATTTACGCTCGACGCGATGCCTGGTAAACAGATGGCGATCGACGCGGATCTCAGCTCCGGCCTGATCGACGAGACAGACGCACGTCGCCGCCGCGAAGACATTTCCCGCCAGGCAGACTTTTACGGCGCAATGGACGGATCCTCCAAGTTTGTGAAGGGTGATGCCATTGCCGGCTTACTCATCACGTTCATTAACATTGTGGGCGGGATCTTTATTGGCGTTGTACAGCGTGGTTTGCCATTCTCGCAAGCTGTGAGCACCTACACCGTTTTAACCGTTGGCGAAGGGCTTGTTGCGCAGATACCGGCGCTGATTGTTTCGACGGCGGCCGGTATTATGGTAACGCACTCATCTGGAAGCGCTCAGATGGGAACAGTGGTCGTCGCTCAGCTTGGCCGACATCCGCGAGCGATTTGGATTGCGTCCGGCGTTCTGTGTACGTTCGCTGTTATTCCAGGTCTCCCTGCGCTCCCATTCTTTGTACTTGGTGGCGGGATGGCGCTGCTCGCCCGAGCAGCCGGTCGTGCCGAAGATCGTAGAACCGTTGGTGCAACGATTAACAACGCCCCGGTCGAAGTGCTACCGTCGCCAGATCCGATGCGTGATCTGTTGCAGATCGACCCAATCGAACTTGAAGTGGGGTACGCCCTCATCCCACTCGTCGACGAACGCCAGGGCGGGGATCTGCTCGATCGTATCTCCATGCTACGCAAGCAAGCCGCGATTGAACTTGGGATTCTCATTCCACCCGTTCGTATTCGCGACGACATTCGCCTCCCGGCCAACGAATACGTCATCAAATTGCGCGGAAGCGAAGTTGCCCGAGCGGAGATAATGCCGAGGTGTTTGATGGCGCTGAATACAGGCAACGTGATATCGCCAATTGAGGGAGTGGATGCGATGGATCCCAGCTTTGGGATGCCCGCACGTTGGGTTCCCACCAATCGCCGAGCAGATGCGGAAGCGTATGGATACGTCGTGGTGGAACCGTCGACCGTTGCGGCGACTCATCTTATGGAAGTACTCAAGGCCAACGCGGCTGAGCTGCTTGGGCGTCAGGATGTTCAGGAGATGGTCGAGACGCTGAAGAAGACACACCCCGCTTTGATCGACGACATCGTGCCGGCCAAGATTTCGTTAGGCACACTCCATCGAGTCTTGCAGCGTTTGTTACGCGAGCGTATCCCCATTCGAGATCTCGTTACAATTCTGGAAGCCCTGGGCGATAACGCAGACGCAACGAAAGACCCCGAAGCGCTGGCCGAACATGTTAGACGATCTCTGGCAAACGTGATCGTTCGAATGTTCGCTGAGCCAGACGGTTCGGTTCGCGGAATTACGATTGGGCCAAAGCTGGAGCAAGCGCTGATGGGATTATTTTCTCCACGCGTAGGGCAGCCTGGTCTTCAACTACTTACGCCCGATTCCCTCGCCACGCTCCTCACCGATCTCGGCACACTTACCTCAACGAACACCATCGAAGGGCGGATGCCGCCAATCGTTACGTCACCAACGCTTCGCGTGGGCGTTCGGAGGCTCATTTCGCCGGTATTACCCAACGTGCCTGTTATTTCGTTAGCCGAGCTTCCGCCGTCTGTGAACTTGACGACGGTGGGAACGTGGGAGGTTGCCAGTAATGCGCAGTAACGTAGGGCAGCGCATGCGGCTGCATAAACCCGCACAACGCCCTCCCGAACGGCCCATTATTGTGGTTGCCTCGGGAATGCGTGGCACAGGCGTAACGACCATCTCGAATATCCTGCAGAGCGTTGTATCAACCCTTGAGATCGTAGACGCCGGCGCTCGGTGGGCCGACATCGATGCTGCACTCGACAGGCGCAATTCACGCATGCTGGCGGTTACGACCGATGATATCGTATCCGTATCATCAGCGTACGCGTTGATCAAACTCACGCGTGAGCACTATCCAGATGCAGAGATAGACATCCTCGTGAACACGAGTGACGACAAAGAGGCCCTCAAAATTTATGAGCGGGTTCAATATGCCGCCAATCGATTTCTTCGAGAAACAGTCGGATACGCCGGATGTGTTCCGCACGATCCCGAGCTTGGACTTTCTGTCGCCAGCTCCATCCAAAATCTTGCAACAAAGCTCGTGAACGAGGTTCACGTTGCGACACAGTCGGTACCAGCCTATGGCCACGGCCTCAGAAACCGGAGTGTATTATGACCGCAATAGCTTTAGACGAATGGGATGTTACAACTCCAGAATCGCGCAACAAGCTACTCGAGATACATCTCGGCTTAGTGCATCACGTCGCAAGGCAGATGTTGCGTGCATTGAGCGGGAAGGTGGAGTTGGACGACTTGATCAGCTTTGGCACCACCGGGTTAATGCTTGCGGTCGAGCGCTTTGAGCCGTCGCGTGGGCTTTCGTTCAGCACCTTTGCGGCACCACGAATTCGTGGTGCAATTCTCGACGAGCTGCGACGTCAAGATCACGTTCCGCGCACATTACGAAAAAAAGGGCGAGAGTTAACGAGCGCTCGCGACATGTTGGAGCGCAGCTTATGCCGTCCGCCGTCGGAGTTGGAGGTGGCGAACCATCTTGGTATATCCATAGATATATTGTGGCAATGGGAGGCGGACCTCGAGCAGAGCAAGCAGGTTCGACTCGACCGACCAACGAGTGATGACGACACCCATAACCAGGTCGGCTTAGAGCTCCTGGCCGATGATCGTTCGGACGACATCGAAGAAGTCCTGAACCGAGAGCAGGAAGTGGAGATGCTGCGCGACGCGATCCTCGCTCTCAAGGAGCAGGACCGAGTTGTGCTCTCGCTCTACTACTTCGAAGAGCTCAAGTTGAACGAAATCGCCGAGGTGTTGGGGGTGAGCGAGAGTCGCGTGAGCCAGATTCGGGCAAAGGCGTTGGGGGCGCTCCGGGTAAGGTTGGACCCGATACGGAGCTACGTGGCATAAGACGATATAAGGTATAGCGAAATCGTTCGCGGTCTGTAGCTTAGTGGGTGAGAGGGTCAGCACTTTCCCGACGTCTCCATTCCAGACATGCGAACAACCATTATACCATTTACGGCGGGCGACGGCTTTCAGTGCAACTTGTTGCATGTGGAAGGCGACAGACCTGCGACGCGCGGCCCCGTACTTCTCGTTCACGGCGCTGGCGTTCGAGCAAACATCTTTCGTGCACCGGTCAAGACCAACTTCGTCGACTATCTGGTCGATGCGGGATACGACGTGTGGCTGGAAAACTGGCGCGCCAGTATCGACTTCCGCCCAAACGAGTGGACGTTAGATAAGGCCGCGCTATACGATCATCCCAAGGCTGTTCAAGCGGTGATCGCTGAGACCGGGGCGAAGTCGGTGCAGGCAGTGATACACTGTCAGGGGTCAACGAGCTTTATGATGTCGGCGGTGGCGGGCCTTCTCCCTGAAGTGTCCACGATTGTTACAAACGCCGTCTCGCTTCATACCGTTGTCCCGCCGCTCTCGAAGTTCAAGATTGCATCGACCACCGGTGTGATTTCGATTATCGCGCGATACCTGGATGCACAGTGGGGAGTACAGGCGCCTGGAATATTCCCGAAGCTGCTCAAGGCGTATGTAAATGCGACTCATCGGGAATGTGACAACACCGTGTGCAAGTTCAGCAGCTTTATTTACGGAACCGGCCATCCAACGTTGTGGAAACACGAAAATCTGGATGAGGCTACACATCACTGGTTAACGCACGAATTTGCGCAGTGCCCGGTTTCATTTTTCAGACAGATGAAAGACTGTATCTCGGCCGGACACCTGGTAGGACAGGATGGCTTTCTCGAGCTGCCGGACGACTTCACAGCACTCCCACCAGCGACAGACGCGCGGATCGCATTTTTTACGGGCGATCAAAACGAATGTTTCCTTCCGGAGAGCCAGGTGCGCAGCTTCAACTATTTTAACGCGTACCGTCCGCAGTTCCATTCACTCAACGTGATTCCGGGATACGGCCATCTCGATATTTTCATGGGACAACATGCCGTTCGGGACGTCTTCCCGCAGATGATCGCCCAGCTCGATTAAGCCGCAGCCGCTCGCCATTCACATTCGATTTCAACTCCCAGAGGACAGACCATGCAGGAATCCAACCCCGGAATTACGTTTAACGAAACAATGACGGGATCCTTTGCCCTCGGGTTAACGGACCCCAAGGCGATTGAGAGCCACCCGAAAAACGATCACCACGAACTGGCGATGCACGCGACAGTTATGGTCGACGACATTAATAAGTTCGTCAGCGATCCGAACCATCTTGGATCGCTTTCCGGTGAGATCGACTTTGCGCCATTCGGGAAAGGGATCCCAGCCTCAACTGGCGTCTTTAATCTGTTTGCGCCAACGAACGATCCCAAGCTGACATATATGGTATACGAGCTTGGGTTTACACACGAGAATAAGTCGTATTACCTCGCCGGCCATAAAGAGGTCCGCAATGACCCGGGGATCGACATCTGGAGCGACACAACCACGCTGTATACAACGCTATACGAAGGGACCGATCGTAGTGGCGCGATTGCCGGCGCTGGAATACTTCGATTGGGGATGACCGACCTGATCAAGCTTATGTCGACGATGCGCGCTACGAACGCCGACTCGCACCGCGAACGTGCGGCGGCAATCGCAACCTTCGGCAAGTTTTTCATGCGCGAGCTATGGGAAAAGTACGGCCCGTCGGAGCTAGCATAAACCGTGGGTGAATTTACAAATCGCGAAGGCAAAAAGGGGAGCGCGCCCAAACAACGAATTAACGTCGGAAAGCAGGCGGGTAACTTTCCGAAGATGGTCGGCTGGTACGACCCAGGACAGCTCGCTCGCACAGCGATCGAAGTTATCGTTTCAGCTGAATTTGGGAAAAAGGACGATCGTCGTTTAGAAGGATGGGCCTCATCTACCCCACCGAAAACATTTGACTACACACTCGATGACGCTGGGAATCCGCGCACGGAAATGTGGGTTGATTATGTGGCCGATCTTGGAGATGGCTGGAATTCGACGTATAGCGTTGCGTATTATTTAAGTCGCAAGACCCTCGCAGTACAGGAACACGACGTTGCGGAGGGCGACGCAAGTGCGGTACGCCCTGCAACGCTCAACCTGAAACGTGGTGAAGTGCTCATCTTTGGTGGCGACCAGGTATATCCTACGGCGAGTCGCGCTGAATATCAGGCTCGACTTCTTCGACCATACGAAACAGCACTTCGCGACAGCGCAGCCCCAAGCCCGGATGTCTTTGCGGTTCCAGGTAACCATGATTGGTACGACAACCTCGTCGCCTTCACTCGACTGTTTTGTACCGGTCGATGGTTTGCGGGCTGGAAGACAAAGCAGCAGCGAAGCTACTTTGCACTCAAGCTCCCGCACAACTGGTGGGTGATTGGCACCGACGTTCAGCTCAACTCAGATATCGACGCACCACAGCTTGCATACTTCCGGTCGATCGCCGACCAGATGGGCCCGGACGACAAAGTAGTGCTCTGCCTGGCTGAACCGCATTGGATTTTTGCGAAGGCGTACAACGAGTATGACACCGACTTCACCGAAAGCAATCTCGCCTTTTTAGAGCAAAAAGTCTTTCATCGCAAGATTGCCGTTTATCTCGCCGGTGACCTCCATCATTATAGACGTCATGAAGACGCCAACCACTGCCAAAAGATCACTGCCGGCGGCGGAGGCGCGTTCTTGCATCCAACGCATGGGCCGGACGTCAGCAAATTGCAAGGTGGCTACGAACTGAAAAAGAGCTACCCTGAAATTGAAGAGTCAAAGAAGCTGTGCTGGCGTAACTTGAAATTTCCGTTTTTGAATCCACGTTTTGGCTTTGTAACCGGTCTGTTATACCTCCTGATTGCCTGGGCGGTGAAAGCCGATCTCTCCATCTTCGGAATCACACAGGTTACAGAAGCAATCGCATACGCATTCCGATACACGCTGCAAAGCCAGGTTGCGGTATTATGGGCGTTATTGCTCATTGGTGGATTCATCTTGTTCACCGAAACGAAGTCAAAATGGTATCGAACCATTGCCGGGACATTACACGCGCTCGCACACGTATCGGCCACGTTTTTTCTCGGATGGTGGGCGACGTACTTTACGGTCAACGTCCTGCACACATCGTTTGAATCGCCAACCCAGCTGTTGCTTGCCGGATTACTCATCATTGCGCTCGGATGGTTTGTTGGCCCAATGATTGTTGGCATCTACTTCATCATCTCGCTTAACGGCTTCGGTCGGCACGTGGGCGAAGCATTTTCATCGCTGCACATCGAAGACTACAAGCACTTTCTCCGCATGAAAGTCGACGAGCAAGGGTTAACGATTTACCCAATCAAGCTCAATAAGGTCTGGAAGTCGTGGACGGTAAACCCCGGCGGCATCGAAGAACCTGAGCTCGTTCCAAATCCCAATTCCTCGGCAAAACACGCCGGAACCCCTCCAACGTTGATCGAACCACCAATCTCATATGTCTGCACCAGAACACTTTGATGCGGTAGTCGTCGGAACCGGCTTTGGCGGTTCCGTTATGGCGTGCCGGTTAGCTGAACGAGGAAAAAAGGTTTGCGTACTGGAGCGAGGGAAGGCGTTCCCTCCCGGATCATTTCCCCGCACACCAGCTGGCGTCGCCGCAAATTTCTGGGATCCATCGGAAGGGAAATACGGAATGTTCAACGTCTGGTCGTTCCGCGGGCTCGAAGCGCTCATATCGAGCGGCTTGGGCGGTGGATCGCTCATCTACGCCAACGTAATGTTGCGTAAAGATGAAAAATGGTTCATCAACGATCTCGATAAAGGCGGCTACGAAAGCTGGGCGCTCAATCGGCAGGACATCGATCCGTACTACGATCGCGCCGAAAAGATGCTCAACGCACAACGGTATCCATTTCACGTCGCACCGTATTCCGAAACCGGAAAGACAAAGGCGATGAAGGATGCCGCAAAGGAACTCAAATTGGATTGGATGCTCCCACCGCTCGCCGTTACATTCGCAAACGACGGCGAAACACCGGTGCCAGGGACACCCATCCGGGAAGAGATTCCAAATCTGCACGGCCGAACACGTACCACCTGCCAGCTCTGCGGCGAATGCGATGTTGGTTGCAACTACGGCAGCAAAAACACGCTCGACTATAACTACCTTTCATACGCTAAACACTTCGGTGCCGAAATCCGAACATTGTGTGAAGTTGATACGTTCGCCCCAAGACCCAACGGCGGCTTTACCATCAACTACATCCAGCACGATTTATCGCGCGAAGGAACCAAGCTCAAGTATTCCAGCCTGAAACGCACAACGGTCACCGCAGACCGCCTGATCCTCTCGGCTGGCACAATGGGCTCAACGTACCTCCTGCTCAAGAATCGCGCAGCGTTCCCTGCAATAAGCAATAAGCTGGGGACACACTTCTGCGGAAACGGAGATCTACTCACCTTCTCCGCCAAATGCAGTGAAACGGTTGATGGAAAGTCGCGTATCCGCAACCTCAACCCCAACTTCGGCCCGGTTATTACCAGCGCAATTCGATACCCAGACGCCGCCGACGACAATGGTAAAGCCGGCGATCGTGGCTTTTATATCGAAGATGCAGGATATCCCGCATTCCTAAGCTGGATCGTGCAGATGTCAGATTCGCCCGGAATGGTACACCGAACCATTCGTTTCCTCTGGAACCGCGTTAAAAGCCGTATCACCGGCTCCAACGACAGCGATCTCGGTGCGGAAATCAGTGCTATCCTCGGCGATTCCGCACTCGCTTCAGGATCACTCCCTCTCTTGGGAATGGGACGCGATATACCAAACGGCAAGATGTCGCTCGTCAATGATCGCCTCGACATCGATTGGAAGTTCGACGATTCGCGCAAATACTTCAACCGCGTACGTAGCGAAATGAAGCGCCTCAACGATCAATGGAACGGCCACTTCGCCGACAACCTGATCTGGTACTTCAAGCGCGTTATCACCGTTCACCCACTTGGTGGCTGCCCAATGGGCACAAACCCAACCGAAGGTGTGGTCGACTCAAACGGCGCTGTGTTTAACGTACCTGGTCTGTACATCGCAGACGGATCCATTATGCCAGGCCCTGTTGGCGCAAATCCGGCCTTAACAATCGCCGCGCTTTCTGAGCGGTTCGCAGAACGGATGTCGTAAACTTCACCAAGCTCATATAAGCCGAACACCACAAAGAGCACAATAAAGCGGCACATTCTGCCTAACCGGAAAAAACCGCCTACATATTCCACATCACATGAGCGGCCATTCCAGCTCGCAACCGATTGCAGCATATCGAGTTACGGCAGTCGAGCCAGCATGGCCCCGCGGTTGCTTTACCCTATGACAGATCTATCTCAACCAAGAGTGCGACGAGTCTATCATGGGTACTGGTGTTCGACCAAATGGAATGGCAAGCGGTGCAGCGGCGCTCAGATATTGGGAGCGCCGCCAGGAAGTCACATCCCACAACCTCGCCAACGTATCGACCGACGGCTTTAAAGGCGAACGCGTCTTTTCACGCTTAGTCGAAGACGGTCTCCCAGTTCCAGACGCCGTTACAGACTTCAAGCCCGGTACGATCAAACCGACCGGCAACCCTTACGACCTTACTATAGAAGGCGACGGCTTTTTCGTTGTGAAGTCAGAAAACGGCGAACGACTATCCCGCGGCGGTTCGCTCCAATTTTCCGAGCAAGGTACGCTCGTCGATGCGTCAGGCAACGAAATTCTCGGTAAAAACGGCCCGATTCGCCTCGCAACCAAAGGACTGCACGAGATTAGCAGCTTCGAGATAACTCGCTCCGGCGCCGTTCGCGTAGACAATCAGGAGATCGGGCAACTACGTCTCGAGACAATCCCAAAAGGCGCTCAGCTCACACGCGAAGGCTCAGGGTTGTTCGTCCCGCCTGCACAACGGACACCGCTCAGAGGCGACACGACATCAGTTCGCCAGAGCGCTCTCGAAGAAAGCAACGTGACACCAGTCACCGAAATGGTCGACATGATCGCAATTCAGCGCGCGTACGCCGCAGTTCAAAAAGCGATCACAACGCTCGACGCAGCACGCGGCATCGCCGTCACAGAACTTGGTAGACCGTCCAACTAATCTCGATTAAAAACGCACACAAACACGACAGAGAAATGGATCCAGCACTTAGAGCCGCCGCAACCGGTATGCAAGCGCAGCAAACGCGCACCGAAGTAATCGCCAACAATCTCGCCAACGTAAACACAACGGGATTCAAGCGCAGTCGAGCGCACTTCGAAGACCTGCTGTACCAAACCATTCAGGGCCCAGCCACGTTAGGTTCACGCGAAACAGAGCAACTTCCGTCCATTCAGATTGGACGTGGTGTTCGCCTGAACGCAATCCAACGCGTTAACGCTCAGGGTTCGCTCGAACAGACACAACGGCCACTGGATCTCGCAATTCAAGGTGAAGGGCTCTTTCAAGTTCAGCTCCCCAACGGAAATCTCGCGTATACACGCGACGGCAGCTTTCAAATTTCGGATCAAGGGATGTTGGTAACGAATAGCGGTTACGCAGTTCATCCGCCAATCAACGTTCCGCGCGATTTAGGCGAAATCTCGATCTCATCGACCGGAATCGTCAGCGCAAAACGTATGGACGGAACCGACAGCGAAGAAATTGGCCGCATCGAACTCGCCCGCTTCGCCAATCCCACCGGACTCGAATCACTCGGCGAAAATCTTTTTGTGGAAACCAGCGCGTCTGGCGAAGCACAGCGCGGGTTCGCACAGGATAATGGACTCGGTCGTATTACACAGGGTTATCTCGAAGCCAGCAACGTTGAAATTGTGCAAGAGATGGTGGACATGATCACCGCAATGCGCGCATATGAGATTAACTCGAAGGCAATCAAGACGAGCGAAGATATGTCACAAGTCGCGAACTCGTTGATTCGATAATGTGGTTGAGTCGGGTTTTATTGCCGGTTGGGAAAATCATTGTGATATCGAGGATAAGCCGCATGATGATATGCTGCGTGTCGATCGCTGCGCTGGTATCGCCAGTCAGTGCTCAGCGTGTAGCCGTTGCTGCGGTCGATATCCCAAGGGGTAAAACGCTCACAAACAGCGATGTTCGGTGGATTACAGATAGCCGCTCAAACGACTCGGTTACCACAGCGACGGAAAAACCAGACAGCGACAACACCTCGACGGGCAACAACAACGCCCCAATAGGATGGATCGCGCGCCAAGCTGTCAAAAAAGGTGAAAAGCTCGAAATCCCCGCCATTACGAAGCCGGATGTAATTCTTACCGGCGATAAAGTTCGAGCCATCTACCAGACCGACGACGTTTCTGTCGCCGTAGATGGCATTGCAATCAGTCGGGGCGCCGTTGGAGACACAGTATTTATTCGACTGCAGAATAGGAAGCGCGTTCGAGGACGAATTGAGTCGGACGCAACTATTTCAATTTTATAAGAGAGTCAATTGCGTAGCATCACAACCTGTATCGCCGTACTAGCGATCGCATCAGCACAGCCTGTAGTTTCGGGAAAGCAACAACTATTCGCACAAGACACAACCTCCCGAACCGTACAAAACACCACCCCCTCTCGGACCTCAACCGCCGTACCAGGCCGTCAATCCTGGACTTCGGACCGTCGGGATTTTAAGGTTGGCGACATCGTCACCATTTTGGTCGATGAATACACATTGACCTCGCTGGACAAACGCGTTGACGCAACGGACAACCGTCGGCGCGACATGAACCTCGGCGCATCAACACCAACATCGCGACAGGCAATTGGAGTCGGCAGCACGAACAACAGCTCATCGCAAAACCGAGGCACCGACGCGCGCACCAACCGAGTTGCAACAGAGATGAGCGCCCGAGTCACCGAAATTGGCGAAAATGGGATCATGAAGCTGGAAGGCGTAAAAACCATCAACATCGAGAAGTCCAAAATTCGACTCGCCTTAACCGGATGGGCGCGCCCTCAAGATGTCTATCCCAACAATGCGATTCAATCGGTCCGCCTTGCAGACGCTTCGCTTGACTATCAGGCTGAGGGTCCGCTCGGGTCCCCAAAGGGTAACATAATCAGCCGGATGCTCGGCAAATTATGGCCGTAATGCGCGCGCCTATGTATCACAACACGGCCAAAATGCTTAACAATGCCACGAGCATAGTTCGCATCATAAGCATCAAAAACATGCCGAGATCCGTTCGCACAGTTCGGACAGTTCGCATGATGAACCTCGTCAACATCATCAGCACCGTAGCCATATCGATGGCGCTACTGCTATCACCAACCACCGGCCGCACACAGACCACCCAAATTCGCGACATCACCACCATCGAAGGCGCAACACCCGTCCGCATTGTCGGCTACGGAATCGTCGTTGGCCTCGACGGCACCGGCGACCGAGGACTCAACAGCCGTACCGGCGACCAAACCGTACAATCCATCGCCAACCTCCTTCGCCGCTTCGCCATCGAAATCCCGGCTGCCGCACTCAGAACGCGTAACGCAGCCGCCGTTCTCGTCACCGCCGAAATCTCGCCCTACCTCCGCAACGGAGGCCGCTTTGACATCACCGTCTCATCTTTAGGCGACGCCAGATCCCTTCGCGGCGGCACACTCTGGATGACCCCACTCGTTACCGACGCCGGCGCTAAAGCCCTCGCCACCGCTCAAGGCTCCATCCTCATGAGCGAAGGCAAATCCGCGTCCCGAGACTCCTACCCAATCGAAACATCCGGCAAGATCCCATCCGGCGGAATTCTCGAAGTCGATCTCCCCAAGACCAACTTCGCATCCACCTCTAGGCTCTTGTTAAAAGAACCCAACATCACAACCGCAACAAAAATCGCCGATGCAATCAACCAGGCAATCGGCGCCAACACCGCGCTAGTTGAAGATCCAGGCGCAATCGCGCTCACGCTCCCAACCGACGCATCCAGAACCACAACACTCGTCAAAATCCAGGAGCTCACCGTCACCCCCGATCGCCCCAACCGAATCATCATCGACAGTCGCGACGGCTCAGTCGCCGCCGGCGGGGATATTACGGTGAGCGCAGCAACGGTAAGCCACGCCGGCATAACGCTAACCATCGGCGCCGCTTTAGACAGCAAGTCAGACACAAAGCCCGACACCAACAAAGACGCCAGACAATCCAACAAATCAACGGATTCCCCAAGCGTTCACCTGCAACCCGGTGTCTCAGCACAAAAAATTGCAGCCGCCCTACACGCAATCCAACTCGAACCACAAGAAATCGCAGCCATCTTCGAAGCACTCCGCGGCATCGGCGCACTCTCCGCTGAGATCATCATAAAATGATGATCGCTCCGCTCACAAAGCCCATCGCACCAGCACCACCCAAAGACTCCGCCGATCTGCGAAAGACCGCCGAAGGCCTGGAAGGCGTCTTCGTACAGCAAATGTACAAAGCCATGCGCGAAACCGTCCCGGAAGACGGCCTACTCCCCAACTCAGGCGGAGAAGAAATGTTCACCGGACTACTCGACGAACACCTCGCAGCCGATACTCCTAAACAGTGGAACCATGGCTTAAGCGAAGCAATTTACCGACAGCTCCACAAACAGCTCGAAGCCACCGTTCAGCCACCAACCGTACCATAATCGAATGCATGCACACGTGACCACTTCACAGTCCCCTGTCGCTCATATTGACGCGCTCACCGACGCATTCCGCGCGGAAACTCAACTTATCGAAGAGCTGACCACCGCCATTTTGCAACAACGGCAAGCGATCACACACGACGATATCGACGTTGTCGACGATACGGTTTTTTCCATGCACCGCCTCCTGCTCACGCTCAACGAAGCCAGAGCCCGCCGTCGCTCCATCTACAGACTCCTGGGCTACGACGAAACACTCGGCGTTCGACAGCTCGAAACCGTGCTAGGCGCGAAAGTAACTCCGGCACTCAAACTCGGACGCGACCACCTCCGCTCCGCAGCAGAACGCCTCTCCAAAGAAATCGGAATCAACCGCGGCGTTTTACGGGAAGCACTCACCCAAAACGAATCGCTGGTCGTCGCATTACGCACCACCGGATCCAAACAATCCGCCGCGTACGACGTAGATGGCGCGCAAGTCTTTGCCCCATCCGAAACTGCATCGTTCTCCCGAACGGTATAACAACGGTATAACGATGTCCATCAGTTCTCTGCTCGGTACCGCCAAACTCGCGCTCTCCGCGCAACAGCTCGCAATAGAAACAACGTCTCACAACGTTGCCAACGCCGGCGTTGACGGCTACACTCGCCAACGCGCCTCCCTCGCCGCACACACTCCGTTGCTCACGCAATGGGGAAGCATCGGAACCGGGGTCGTAGTTAAAAACGTCGAACGACTACGCGACAGCCTGCTGGACGTCAGCTACCGCGACTACACATCCCAGTCGTCCAGCTTCTCCACACGAACCGACGTTCTCTCCCAAGTCAGCGGGATGTTCGACGAACCATCCAGCACCGGCCTCGCCGCAACGTTTGACCAGTTCTGGAGCGCATGGGCCGACCTCGCAAACATGCCAAACAGTTCGGCCGCCAAAAGTGTGGTACAACAACGCGGCCAACAGCTCGCATCCTCGCTCAACCGCTTCGCACACGACCTGGAATCACTGAGCAGCACATACGCCGAATCGGTCACTAATCAGGTCACGGACCTAAACCGCTCCACCAGCCAGATCGCCGACTTGAACAGGCAGATCATCGCCGCAGAAAGCAACGGCACAACCGCCTCCGACCTGCGCGACTCACGCGACCGTCTCATCGACGGCCTCGCCCAACTCACAAACGTCCGCGTCATCGAACAACCCAACGGCGCCGCAACGGTCTACATCGCCAACGCCACGGTCGTCGACGGTGTAACCTCCAAAGCTCTCTCCCTCAACAAGAATTCTACCTCCTTTTCACTAACACTCGGCACCACCCCTCTCTCACCCGCCAACATAGGCGGATCCATCGGCGCCACGCTCACCGCCCTAAACACCGACATCCCCAACGCCACCACCCAACTCGACACACTCGCAAACCAACTCGTCACAACAATCAACACAACTCACCGCACCGGCTGGACCGCCGTCGGCGACACAGCAGGCGCTGCAAACTGGGATGCCCTAACCCCACCAACCGGCTCCAACATCGACTTCTTCGACGCCACCAAAACCACCGCAGCATCCATCCACCTCTCAGCATTCATCGAATCCGACGCAGCCTACATCGCAGTTGGAAACATAGAAAACGGCTCAGGTAACAACACAGTCGCGACACAACTCTCGCAATTACGCGACACTGCCGCAATCGCCAAGTTCGGAAACTCAACACAATCCATATCGTTCGGCGAATTTTACCGCGATCTCGTAACACGCATAGGCGTTGACACAAACGACGCAGACATGTCGTCATCCATCTACAAAACGCTCGCATACAACGCAGATACACGTCGAGCAAGCGTGAGTGGCGTCTCAACCGACGAAGAGCTCATCGCACTCACAACGCACCAACAAGCATACGCAGCCGCCGCAAAAGTCGTCACAACCGCAGACAGCATGGCTCAAACCATCCTGGATATGGTTCGATAACACCAGATACAACACCATACAAAAACCCGCTACCGCAACGCCCTCACCCAAAGCTCATCTTCCCCAGCACCAATCCTCACCGAATCCCCAATCTCACAAAACCGAACCACCAACGGCACCGCACCACGCTCAGCCATCAAACTCAGCTCCCCTATCCCCCCACCATCCCGCACTCCAGCGGCCAGAACAAAGACATCGGCCCCAGCAGGCGCACCCGCCCCCGCCCGAATCAACATCGCCACCAAGTCCCGCAACATCTGATTCGGTTGCCCACACACCGGTGCCACATCGCTCCGCTCCACAATAATCTCCCGCCGCATCGCCGGATGCATTCGCGCAATCAACACCGCGTCTTCCACCACACGCCAAAGCTCCATCGCCTCATCTACATCCCCACCCTCGCGCACCAACAAGCGCAACAACCGAATCCCCTGCTCCAACTTCGGCACCTCATCAACCAGCGCGCGCAAAATCGGCGGAATCGACTCATCCTGCGCCAAAATATCAGCCACCCCCGACAACACCGCCACGCGATTCCCAATATGATGCGACAGTCCGCTCAACACCCCTTCCATCATCGCTGACCAATCGTTTTCACACGAACAGTCCAGTTTTCCCCTAAACTCGCCGATACTCTCAGCATAGGAAAGAGCAACTTGCTTCACCATTTGCGCTGAACCCCAGAACAGAGACACGTGTTTGTCATTATCGGACTGATCGTTGTATTTGGAAGTGTGTTAGGTGGATACATGATGCACCACGGACAGATCGCCGTTCTCATTCAGGTCTCCGAGTTCATCATTATCGGCGGTGCCGCCCTTGGCGCGCTCATCGTCAGCAATCCGCCAGCGCTTATCAAACGGATCTTCGCATCGGTCTTTCAACTCCTTAAACCGAACCAGTTTTCAGAAAAGTCATACGGTGAGCTACTGCAGCTCATGTTCGACCTCTTCCAAAAAGCACGAAAAGACGGATTGATCGGCCTCGAATCTCATATCGAAGATCCAAAGTCGTCCGACATCTTCAAGAAATACCCCTCCGTCATCAAGAACCACCACGCCATTTCGTTCCTCACCGATACGCTCAAAGTCCTTCTTACCGGCGCAGTCGAAGAACACCACCTCTCCGAAATTCTCGATCTCGATCTCGAACGCCAACACGAAGAAGCGATGGCCGTTCCGGCCGCGCTCAACAAGGTCGGAGACGCCATGCCTGGCTTCGGAATCGTCGCCGCCGTACTCGGTGTCGTCATCACGATGGGCTCTATCAACGGCGCCGCATCCGAAATCGGCGAAAAGGTCGCCGCCGCACTCGTCGGCACTTTCCTCGGCATTCTCCTCTCATATGGAGTCGTTGGACCAATCGCGAGCGCAGTCGAATTTCGACTCAAGTCAGAAGAAGCATATATGATGTGCATCCGTACCGCCCTCCTCGCCTTCGCCCGCGGTGACTCCCCCATGACTTCGGTCGAATTCGCACGCCGTAACATCGAACCAAGCGACCGCCCAAGCTTCGCCGAACTCGAAGGACTCACCCGCCGCAAAGCCGCGTAACTCGTGTCATCAGCAACTGCACCAAAAGGAAAGGTCGACAAAGACCGGAAGGTCATCCGCATTGTTAAACGACGACGCAAAGACCACGGAGGTCACCACGGCGGAAGCTGGAAGGTCGCCTACGCCGACTTTGTCACCGCAATGATGGCGTTTTTTATGGTCATGTGGCTCCTCAGTATGGACCAAAATATGAAAGACGCCATCGAAGGCTACTTTTCCAACCCGGTTGGCTTCAAAAAAGGATTCTCCTCAGGCAACATCATCGTCTCGAGCGGCAACTCACCCGCCGGTGAACAAAAACCACCCCTCCGCGTCTTGCTCCGCGCCGCCGAAGAACGCCGATTCACTCAGCTGGCCAGCGACATCCGCGAAAAGATTAACGGCACGGAAGAACTCAAGCTCCTCGGCGCTCGTATCGAAGCCGTACGTACAAACTCCGGCTTGCGTATAGAACTCATCGAATCCGGCAACGGCCAAACCTTCTTCCCGAACGGTTCGGCGTCCATGACTCCCGTCAGCACGCTCGTCTTACGCCTGATCGGCGAAGAGCTCCGCGAACTCAACACACCGATCATACTGGAAGGACATACGGACTCTCACCCCTTCGGAACGGATGCGACATACACCAACTGGGAGCTCTCCGCCGACCGAGCCAACGCGGCCCGACGGGCGCTCCAGGCAGTTGGAATCCAACGCGAACGTGTGGTTGAAGTCCGCGGGATGGCGGATCGGCACCTTCGAGTCGCCAACGACCCCCTCAATCCGGCCAACCGCCGCATCTCGATCCTCCTCCCGTTTACGGTCCGCGAAGGGGAAGAAGACCCCGCAAACATGCTAAACGAGGACCCTTCGGGCGTTCATCGGGAGACGTAAGCAAAACTTAACGTTTTTTAGCCTCACACGGCCCGTATTTCGCGCTAATATACAGGGATTCCCCCCAACCCTGTCTACTTTGAAGGAGTCTTTGATGTACCAACGTACCTTGATGCCCATCCTGCGCAACAGCGCCGCGATTGCGCTCGGTTCAGCGTTAACTGCTACGTTATTCGCAACCTCGGCAGCCGCGCAGGACACCTCGGCTGCAGCCGCAAACGAATGCAATCCGAACGTGGTTCCCACGCAAGCGCTCGCGAAAGCCACATTTTCAATGCAGCGCGCGTTCCAAATCGTGCAAGCCAACCAGGCGCTCAAAAGCGGCGCTGCGGCGAGCGATTCGACGGCACCAAAAGACTCCGCTGCCGCCGCCGGCCCACGTGACGCCACCCGCGACTTGCGCGATGCAATCCGCGCGCTGACCTCAGCACCAGACAAAAAAGAAAAGGATCTCAACGATTCTATCGGACGCGCCTACTATCTCGGCCAAGCCTACATTCTGATGCTCGAGCAGCCGAATGTAGCGCCAGTCGGAAAGCGCGGTGATTATGGAATCGCAACCGATTCATCGTTCACAATCGACCTGCTCGCCGCAGCAGACTCTGCCTTCACCAAGGTCGAACAGAAAGCACCAAACTGTCGCGAAGAAATCGCGAAATGGCGCCAGCAACAACCTTGGCTCGACGCATTAAATGGCGCGATTTCCGCTATCAATGAAGATGAAATCGATTCCGCCGAAGTGCTCGCCAAACGTTCGCTCGTTATCGACAGAACGGCTCCGTACGCCTATTCGATTCTTGGCGCCGTATCCAAAAAGCGCAAAGACTACGACAACGCGATTCTGATGTACAACAAGGTCATCGAAATTGTCGATGCCTCGAAAGACGAAGAGCTGCAAGCAGATCGAGTCAACGCCATGTATGATATCGCCGACGTTGCAACGATGCGAGCCGAAGCCAGCTCCGGCCCCGAAAAAACGGAAGCAGTTACAGTCGCAATTCAGGCGTGGAACAACTTCATTCCAGTTGGGACACGAGATGCTCAAATCGCTCAAGGCGTCAGAACAATCCGTAACCTCCTGAAATCCATTGACGAAGACAAAACCGGCTACAACAAAGCATACGCAAAGATCCTCGAAAATCCGTCACACTACGGAGAAGGTGCGTTGCAAACAGCCGGTTTAGTTGCAACCGAAGCTGAAAAGTCCAACGATGCCGTTACCTTCTTTGCCGAAGTTGTTGCACAAAATCCAAACCAGCGTGATGCCCTCAACAACCTGGGTGCAAGCTACGTCGGAACTAAGGAATACGAGAAAGTCCTTCCAGTAGCAGAACGATTCACGACCATCGACCCGAACAATCCAGCCAGCTGGATGCTGTACGCATACGCATACACGGGCCTGCTCAAGGACACAAAAGATCCAAAGCTCGTGAAGATGTACACCGATTCGTTGGTTAAGTACAACTCAAAGGCTGACAAGCTGACCACAATTATTTCGCTCACAAACTACTCCCATAGCGCACGGGAGACGAGTCTGGTTGGTACGATCGAGAATAAGAGCAACGCCTCGAAGACCTACACCATCGAATTCGAGTTCCTCGATGCGAAAGGCGAAGTGATCGCATCGCAATCCGTGAAAGTTGGCCCCGTCGCCGCACAAGCCTCGGAGCCGTTTACGGTAACGCTCGAAGGAAAGGATGCTGTGGCGTTCAGGTACAAGCCGCTGTAAGCTGGCTAGCCAGCTCATCCAGCGAAAAGGCTCGGGGTTTTATAACCCCGAGCCTTTTTTGTTACGATCTACTTCGTTCGATTGATTGAAGACGACGCCTACAGAGAACGTCTTCGCTGGATTGGGTAGCTCTGACTGGCGAGCAATCCTGGCTCAGTTCGCACGCCTAATCGGCAACGTCACAGTAAATGTGCTCCCTTCGCCTAACCGGCTCTCCACAGACACAGCGCCCCCTATCAAGCGCGCTAGCTGTCGCGTGACGCTCAGTCCCAACCCTGCCCCGCCAATGCGACGGATATTAGGGCGCTCAACCTGCCAAAACGCATCAAAAATATTATCCAGATGCTCCTGCGGAATTCCAATCCCCGTATCCCGAACGCGATACTTCACACTTGATCCACCATTAGCCTCCACACGCATCTCAATCATTCCCGACGGGGTAAACTTGACGGCGTTTGAGAGCAGGTTCACGAGAATCTGGCGCACCTTCCCGGTATCGATACGAAGCGTGATATCGGGTTCAATGTGATGAACGACAAAGTGCAGGCCGTGCTCGCGTACGTACGGATCAACCAATGATGCCGCCTCATCGGCGAGCGCGTTTGCGCTGACCGCATCGTTCCATACCGCCTCGCGACGGGCATCGACCCGTGAAAAGTCCAGAATCTGATCTATTAGCTTCAACAGATTGTTCGCACTTGCCTTTATACGGACAAGCTGATGGTGCTGATGATGATTGAGCGGGCCGGTAATTTCGTCCGCGAGAATCTCTTCGTATCCAATAATCGCGGAAAGCGGGGTCCGAAGCTCATGCGACATCACCGTGAGAAAGTTGGACTTGGCCGTACTGGCCGCCTCAGCAGCCTCCCTCGCTGTTTCCGTTTGCGCAAGCAGCTGTTCCCGATCGATGTTGCTCTTAACGATCATCCGGCTTGTGCGCCTGACTACCACGAGTAACGATCCGAGGAGTATCAAGGAAGCGACCGACAACACCGAGATAACAGTACTCCAGGTGAGAATCGCGCCGTCCTCCTCCAGATTATGGAGCGGAATAAGCGTAGCCTGCCAATTGATGACAATAACAGCGGCCAGGATAGCAATAAGAATACTGGCCGCAGCAGGTAGTCGCTCGAAAAAGGCGATTATGCGTGTATGACTGCGAGGGGGTGTAATCACAGTTTACATCAATGTTATTAACCGTTGTTTATTCAGCTCAGTTCGTCCGATTTTTATCGAACACCTTGTAGTGCTTACCTCGAATCCAGAGAAAACACTACATCCAACACTGAGCTGATGTTTCGGTTAATACTATTACACGCTTTATGCCGAGTTATCGTAAGTAGGCTAATTAGTTAGTTACTGGATTGTATACGATTACAAATCCGATCGCATCACAATTTTACCGCGGTCACCAACAGCCCAAACAGTCGACCCGCCAGCCACTACAACAACGGTATTTAGAGCCTCTTTATCGATCTGTTTCCACGTTCGCCCACCATCGGCAGAAACGGCGGTTCCATGTGTACCAACCGCAACAAGCTTTGAATCTTTGGCCTTTCCGGTTTTGTGATACGCCACGCCAGACAAATACCCAGTCGCATTCGACGGCGCGACCGTCTTCCAGCTCTTCCCGCCGTCTGAGGTAATCGCAACGCTCTGCGCAGCCGTATCCGGTTTCGCATAATCGCCGCCGACGGCGACACCATCAGACTCACTCCAAAACGCAATCGAGAAGATCCCCTTCGATGGCGCGTTCGCAGTCACCGGTACGTTATACGCAGCCCACGTCCGGCCGCCGTTTTCGGAGATATAAATTCGCGACTGTCCCGCACCCCCCGTCGCAAACCATGCGCGTTTCTGTCCGTACACAGCAAGCGATGTCCCACTCGCAGCAAACGCAGCCTCACCAGTCAACGCTGTCGGCACCGAGTCTCCAGTGACCTGTGCCCAGTGCTCCCCGCCATCGTCCGTACGCAACACCATAAATCGCCCGTTGATCGGATCGCCAAGTGCCAACCCATGCTTCGAATCGGAAAAGGAAATCGCATCGAGAAAAACGCCTTTCCGCGTATCGTTGTATTGAAGCTTCCACGTCACACCGCGATCGGTTGTCTTGTAGATCCGAGCGGTGTCCTGGCCAGCCGCCATCAGGTACACGGTATCAATCGAAACGGCATGTACATCTCGGAAGTCAAACGACTCCGCACCTGGCACCTGGCCAACGGTCCACTTTTCACCACCGTTCACGGTCCACAAAAATGTCCCCTTGGTTCCGCTCACCCAAACAACGTCTTTCGTCACCACGCTTAACCCGCGAAACGATGCCGAAGTCGCAGCAGGACGTTCGACCCACTGGCTATGGGAAACAGTTGGGGCTGCCATTAGGAGCGATGCAACAACGCTCGAGATTAAGGATTTACGCATCCAAATAATTTACAGACGGAAGCCAGATGGGTAAGAAAAGTATCATCATTTCCTTGCAAACGCCCTATCATTTTCGGTATTTATTCGGTATTATCCCAGATGCCCCCCAAGCCGACCCCCGCTCGGCAGCTCTCTCTATTTCCGGAAGAGATCGAACGACTGCTCAGTCAGCTCCGAACGGTAGGTACACAAGCCGATATTCGGTACTTCGCGACACGCTCAAAACAGATCCTCAACGGCCCCGCAACAACAGGGATGAGCTTCTGGTCAATCAACCCATATGTTGGATGCGCATTCGGCTGCGCCTACTGCTACGCCCGATACGCACACCGTTATGCAATGGAACGCAACGCCAGCAATAACCGGCTCGACGATGCACTCGCAAAGGACATGGAAGAAATGCCACCATGGCTCGCCTTCGAACGCAGAATCTTTATTAAACAAAATGCCCCCGAAGTGCTCGCTCGAACGTTACGCGAAGGCGGCGAACGCTATCTCCCACTCATTAACGATCAATCCATCCTGATCGGATCGGCCACAGACCCATACCAACCGGCTGAGCGCACATTTCGACTCACTCGCGGAATTTTAGAGGTACTCGCCAACCATCCAGGTCTGCGCATCGTCATTATTACCAAAAGCCCGCTTATTACGCGAGATATCGATGTTTTACAACGGATAGCGAGACACTCAGAAGTTCGCGTTCATCTCTCACTCATCACACTCGACAGAGAGCTGGCGCGCCGCATCGAACCTCGCGCCCCAACCCCAGACTCCCGGATTCGAGCACTCGAACGACTACGCTCCGCTGGAATCGACGCAGGCATTAACTGCATGCCAGTCCTCCCGGGAATTACCGATCAACCCGCGGCACTCGACGCATTGGTGAAGCGTGTCGCCGAAGCCGGCGCCACGCACGTCTCCACCTGCGCACTACGCTTGGATCGCACAGCGCGGCTACGATATTTTCCCTTTCTCAAACAGGAATTTCCTGAACTGGCCGACCGGTACGAAAACAGCTACGCCAACGGAAGACATGTTGGCACGAAGTATCGGCAGGGTTTGGCGAAGTATATGAACGGGTTGTACGAGAAGTACGGGTTGACCGAGTAAAGCTGGCCATAGCAAGAGTAACTAAAGGCCTAATATTTTAGCAGTTATAGACGTTTTTACGCAAAATGACTAAAGTATTAGCTGTTTTATGCTAGACTTAGCGACACTAGACGGCGTTGATGTTGATGTATCGAATGACATGCACTACGTACAAACGGGATAAACCTTACGCCATCTCCAACGCCGCAGTCGCCGTTTCCAACTCATCCGTGATATAACAATGCAACCCACACGGAACAAACCCCGCACGTTTTAGCAATCGCCGATATTCACGCGCGGGCTCAGTACGCCACTCATTCGTATCACCAACCACTTCGTCTTCGCTCGAGAATATCTCAAGAAACGCCACCCCATGCGTGCGTTTCGCAAGCTGCTTAATCGCACGCCCAAACTCCTCCTGCGTGAGATAGTTCAGCACACTACAACACACAACGAGATCAAAAGTCTGATCCGCAAAGAGACGATCCAGATCATCGAGTGTGCCCAACTGAATATTCCGGCGTTTCCCGAACCGTTCAACGGTATATTCACTCGGATCGATCCCGGAATACGCCGCAGACGGCCGCAGCTCGTGAATCAACGGCTGCCAGCGCCCCTCACCCGCGCCAACATCCAACACGTTCCGGATCGGGCGAGTCAGCATATACTCCGCAACTGAAACCGCCAGATGAACCTGTCGAGCCAGATCGGCGCGAGTGCCGATTTTGTGCGTGGGGCTGCGATACCACTTGTCGAAGTAGCTGCGATCGAACCGTTTCATAGCGTATGAATTTAACCGCAAGTCATCGCGCTCTGGGCTTTCCACTCATTTGGGGGTAATTTTTGCACATGGAAGTCGACGGCATGTACCAGAATACGCCATGGGAAAATCTCGCCCTTTGGGCACCATGGCTTGGCGTTGCAGCGATTGTTGGCGCTATTGCGCTACTCGTTGCACTGATCGCTCGAGAGCGATCGCACGGAGCGTTTGCTTCATACTACCCACTATCGCAGGTTGCGGCCTCTGCGCTCGCGCTGGGGGCATCGCTCATTGTCTTGGGCACGTTATTCACGATCCTCTGGCGCCCCGCACACGATACCTACCCGCACCCGTTTGGCGCGGCAGCAATCAAGGTTGCTATTGGTAGCGCCGTTGTCGCACTGATTATCGGGCTGGTAAAGCGAAACTGGCGATGGGAAGCGCTTACATTCGGCGCATTAACCGCATCCGTTGCTGCCGCGGCGGCCATTTCGGCGTATTCGCATTCGATTATCGCTGAAGGTCAGGTGACCGCAATGGTCCTGCCTGTAAGCTTTGTTGTGTGCGCATTGCTCGCGAACATCATCGCATCAGTGAAATATCAGGACGCGGTGATGTACGAAGGCATTAGTGTCGCCGCGTTTTTGGTACTCGCGTTTATTGCAGCGAATAAACTCCCGGTCGTTCAGTTTAGAGCCGACTCGAGCCTCTATCCGGTAACCGGCGCCTTTTACATCGTGATGCTTGGCAGGCTCGCGCGAACATGGGCGATACCAACCTGGTTTTCAATAGGAGCCGGCATCGCCGCGATTGGAATCGGGTACATGTTTGCACATTGGTACGGACTCGCAATCGCGGCGGTTGGACTTAGTATTTCGGGAGCGTTGGATCTACGTCGTCTGCCCAGCGAAGGATTCCGCCCTCAACGTTCAACAATTTCGTAAATCCTGCGTCGAGCAAAACTGCTGCGGCTTTTTTGCTCCGTACACCACCTTTACAGTACAGTGCGATTTCACGTGACTTATCAAACGTCGAGATCGAATCTTTCACCGTGTTGAGTGGGATGAGACGCGCGCCTTCAATGCGTGCAATCTCCCACTCGAACGGTTCGCGAACGTCGACCAAGTCGATGTTATCGCCACGCTGAAGTCGTTCAAACAAAGCCCGCGGTGTAATATCCTGAAGCTCAGCAACTTCTTCAGCCGCAGCAGCCTGTGGAATTCCACAGAACTCTTCGTAGTCGATGAGCTCCTTGATCTCACGAGTACCGCAAGCCGGACACGCTGGATCTTTATGAATCTTCATATTTCGGAAGGTCATCGCCAGCGTATCCACTAACAGCAACCGACCAATCAGGTTGTCGCCAACTCCAAGAATCAACTTGATCGCTTCAGTCGCCTGAATCGTACCGATCAACCCTGGAAGCACGCCCAACACACCACCTTCCGCACAGCTAGGCACCAGCCCTGGAGGTGGCGGCTCCCGGAACAAACATCGGTAACACGGGCCGTTCTCGGTTGCAAATACCGACGACTGACCTTCAAATCGATAGATGCTGCCGTATACGTTTGGCTTCCCGAGCAGTACCGACGTATCGTTGGTGAGATAACGCGTTGCGAAATTATCCGTTCCGTCCACGATGATATCGAAGTCCTTTGCGATTTCGAGTGCGTTCGCCGAGGTCAGCGGCGTTTCAAACGATTCGATATGGACATGCGGATTCACATCGTTAATCCGATCTTTTGCAGACGCGATCTTTGGACGGCCAATATCCTTCGTGCCGTGAATAATCTGACGCTGGAGGTTCGTGACATCCACAACGTCAAAGTCCACCAGACCAAGCGTCCCAACACCTGAAGCGGCCAGATACAGCGCGCTTGGCGAGCCAAGGCCACCAGCACCAATCAGAAGAACTTTGGCACTTTTGAGCTTACGCTGGCCCGTAACGCCGACTTCAGGGAGAATCAGGTGGCGGCTGTAGCGATGGATCTCGTCGTTATCGAGCTCTGGTAGCGCTGCTCCGTTTGCTGCATTTGTTGCGGTTGAGTCGATCACTGCGGTACCCATTAGATCATCCCCCAGCAATAGCAGGGACGATAGTTAACTCGTCGCCGTCTTTCACAGGAGCATTAAAGCCGCCGTTAAAACGGATATCGTCGTCGTTCAGATAGAAAGTTACAAACGGGTACGGCTCACCGGCATCATCGCGGAGTCGCGGTGCGAGATTTGGGTACTTGAGCGAAAGTTCAGTAATCACGTCGCCAAGCGTGTTGCCGGAAGCTTCGAGAAGCTTTTGGCCGTCTGCAAGCTTGGAGAGAACCGTTGGAAGATTAATAGAAACTGGCATTTGTCTTTATAGTGTCGTGTTTGTGATTTATATATGGCGCGAATTCTATCGATTTCCAGATTGGATAGCTTCCACCAGCGAACGAACTTCACGGAGACGCGGCGCAATAACAGGTGCGCTTTTGATTGGGGCGAGGTTGGGATCGGTTACCGCTTCCACTGTCTTGAGCCCGTTACCCGTCACACAGAGAACGATCTCATCGTCTGGCGTGAACCGGCCTTGCTGCGCCAGTTGCAGCGCTCCAGCGACTGTGACGCCCCCGGCTGTTTCCGTGAAAATCCCGGTTTCGCGGGCTAACGTCAGGATGCCTTCGACAATCGACTTTTCGGATACACCGGTCGCGTAACCTCCTGTTTCCAGAATGGCGCGTTTGGCAAACATCCCATCGGCTGGATTACCGATCGCAATCGAGCGGGCAATTGTATTTGGATGGACCGGGACGATCTGATCCAGATCCTGTTCGACCAGGTTCACGATTGGCGCGCAGCCAGCTGCTTGCGTTCCGTAGATACGCGGCGCCGTTCCACTAACCAGCCCGGCGTCCGTAAATTCGCGGAACCCCTTCCGAAGCTTCGTCACTAGCGATCCGCCGGCCATCGGTGCGATTACCGCGGTCGGCAAACGCCATCCAAGCTGTTCGGCGATTTCAAAGGCTAGCGTCTTGGAACCTTCGCCGTAGTACCCGCGAAGATTGACGTTCACGATTCCCCAGCCATAGTAGTCTGCAATTTGAGCGCAGAGGCGGTTCACGTCGTCGTACGTCCCTTTGATGCGAACGAGATTGGGACCATACACCTGCGTTCCAATGACCTTTCCTTGCTCAAGATCTTCTGGAATAAAGATCCACGACTTGAGACCAGCGCGTGCAGCATGTGCCGCAACGGCATTGGCAAGGTTACCAGTTGATGCGCATCCAATGGTATCGAGACCAAATGCGTGGGCGGCGTTAATAGCCGTCGCAACCACACGATCCTTGAACGACAGCGTTGGATGCGACACAGCGTCGTTTTTCACCCAACACTTTGCAACACCAAGCAGCTTCGCCAGGCGCGGTGCTTCAACAAGTGGTGTGTATCCAGTGTCGAGCGACAATACCGGATCGCCTTCAAACGGAAGCCATTCCTTATACCGCCAGATGGACTGTGCGCGCGATTCAATCGTTTCACGTGAAGGAAGAACACGATCAGGATTTGGCGCTGGATCGAGCGGACCTAAACAATGTTCGCAGATTGCGACGGGCGCCGCCTCAGCTGGCGTTTTGCACAGACGGCATACAAGCGGATTCGGGCGAAGCGTGGATGCTTCAGGAGCAACGACGGTAGTCATATATAAATACGGAGGCGTTTGTCAAAAGTGATGGACGAACATTCACGAAAAATTCAGCTACTTCATCTGCACGAATCGTGTTCAACACACACATCGCAGCAGACACATCATTTACACAGCGACAGATGCAAACAAAATGCGCGACTCCACGTCGCTACACTGTTCCACATTTGTTATAACCTTTGCAGCCTTCAACGCAGCTGCGGTTTCTGAGTCGACAGGATACCAATGTTGTTCAGCCGGAAACTGCCCGCCGCGAACATCGTTTGCGTACGAACGGAAGGCTTCTTCAATCACGCTACCGACCTTCGCATATTGGCTGACGAACTTCGGAGCAATATCGCCAACGAACGATCCCAAAATATCGTGTGAAATCACAAGCTGGCCATCAACATGAGGCCCTGCGCCAATCCCATATACCAAGATATCCAATCTGTCCCGCAGATACTCTGCGGCCTCTGGCGGCATGGCTTCGAGCAAGACGGCAAAAGCACCGGCTTCCTGGAGCGCCAAGGCGTCTTCCAGTAGCTTATCGACTGCGGCGACAGACTTTCCCTGCACCTTGTACCCGCCAAGCTGGGAAAGGCTCTGGGGCGTAAGACCGAGGTGGCCCATCACGCAGATACCGGCGTCAGTCATGGCTCGCACGCGGTTCGCGACCCGAACGCCGCCTTCACACTTCACTGCATCGCAGCCAGTTGCGATAAATCGACCGGCATTAAGAATGGCCGCTTCATCGCTCTGCTGATATGACAGGAAAGGGAGATCGCCCACAACGAAGGCGCGTTTCGCGGCTCTGCAGACGCCTTTCACGAACACGATCATCTCGTCCATGGAAACGCCAAGCGTGTTGGGGTAGCCCATCATCGTCATGGCGGCAGAATCGCCAACGAGAATCATATCGACGCCAGCGCGTTCGGCGAACGTAGCGGTTGGGTAATCGTACGCCGTAACGAACACTGCGGATTGACGGCGAGCTTTGTACGCGTTGAGCGTGCTGAGAGTGACTTTAGGGGCCATGCTGAGAGATCCGGTTTTGGTCCCGTGGCGCGCCAGTCAAACAAACGTTTAGAGAGTGGATGCCTACTCCTGAACTCCCAGAAAACACAAAACCCGCGGGATATGCCGCGGGTCTATGCTTTTTAGCGACTTGTTTAACGTGGCTGCAATATGCGGCAAATCACCACGGAATCGATTGTCTTAGTACTATATCACGCGAATGACTCGACGTCAAGAGGCGAGGGTGATGGGCTTCGGGCCGGGACGGCTGGAGTCAAGAGGAGGGGGCGTTTGTTCTCTTCGCTCTTGCGCCAGCCGCCGACCGTACGATTAGAGCAGCTACTTCGGTTGCTGCACCATCATGTCAAGCAGCTCAGCAAACGTCCGCTCTCCTCTAAGCGAGAGTGACTCGGAGTGGATGACGGAGCCATTCGAATCAATGAGAAACGCCATTTTATTTCCAATTTCTTGTCTGCCCTCTTTTCCAAAGAGGTAATTGACATCGTTGTTCACGGTTCTATCGATCCGGCGACGATCAAATCCTTCAAGTCGAAAGTACGGGGTATTCGCAACAGCGAGCGCAGCGGGGAGTTTGTAGTAATCGAGCCACCATTTGCGGAGAACTGCTGCTTCGTCTGCAGGCTCTAACGGTCCTGTTGATGTATAGCCTGACGTTCTGCCAACGATGGTGATCTCGAGAGACGGGAATCGTTGGGAGAGGCGGTGCAGGCTCGAATATGTCCCTCGACACTCGGTCACAAATGTCGCGCGATCTTTACCTCCGTAGAACCGCGAAATCCCGCGTTCGTTACACCCCTGCCTCATGAAGATGATGAGAGACAGCTTGCCAGGCGCTGGGCGCAGATGGTCGCTTGCTGAAGTCATGGGTGCGTCTTTGGATGCAAACCAGAACTCAGCCTCGATGGGCAGTGCGGGCTCTCCCACCATTCCCGGGATTGCGCTCTCCGCGCCACCGCCTGCGGTACTCCAATTTTTCCGCGACATCGCGATGTAGGCGGCAGAGCCATGTCGAAGACTATCCATGCGCTCGAGATGTGTGAGATATGTGAGCGCCATATATCTCCCTTCTTTGAACGAGTTATCCTTTACTACTTTGTCGGGTCCTGACGGCTCGGTAATCGCAAGCATTTGGCGCGCCATTTTTGTCTGTGTGGCAGTATCGCTGACAGAATCAGCAAGTCCGAACTGCAGATGGTAGGCGATATATCGCTTTACCGAGTCCGATGCAATACTGTCGTACTGCAATCCAATCTCCAGAATTTTCCCCCAGCGAATCGGCCGAACGTTGCCATAGGTTTTAATCATCTCTATCAGCGCGAGTTCTAGCACTTCGACAGAATCCGACTTTCGAGCGATTGCGGTTTGTCGTCGTGCGACCACAGCGGCAGCGTCGTCGCGATTGGCAACGAGAAACAGTTCGATCCAATCGTTGTACGTTGGTGATAGCCCATCGAGTTCCACAGAATCCGCGTTGAACGGCTCTGCGCATATGCTCGCAATCTTCACGGCTTGGGGCGACGATGGAGCGAGCCCCATGCCTTGTTTGGCGGGAACCGTATCGAGGAACAACGGGTTGCTGCGCCTGAGGCTGTCTGCTGTGCGTCGGAGCGCCCCGATACATTCCTCAACATGATTGTATTTCGAATAATCGGGGAGCGTATCGTGCGTGAGAAAGCGCGTTTGCGCAGAGGCATCCAACGAAAACAGCGCAACGCATACCATACCAACAAGCGCTCGTATCAGCGAGCGACTGCGATGCTGATTTTGATCGGGCATCATTAATTGTCGTCGGAATTCAAATCTCGAGATCATATTGCGTCTATCGTTGACGTGAATGAGAAGTCATTCACTTTTAGAGCCGGGACAATTGTTTGACTCAACGCCAGCTCAGGCCACGCCCCAATTGCTTGTGGATCGGCGCTCGGATTAAACACCGGCGTCGGAACACCGAGATCCACCACATTATTCAAAGCGAACAGCGGTGATTCCGTAAAACGGAAGTTGCGAACAGCCTTGGAAATCTTTCCGTTTTCAACAAGCCACAGTCCATCACGAGTCAGACCCGTTGCCAATACACTCGCGTGATCCACGAGACCAATAGAAGAGAAACGACTGACGATAAGGCCTCGCTGCGTGCTTGCAATCATTTCATCCATAGTCGTCGTTCCACCAGACATTCGATATGATGATCGTTGCAGAATGGATTCATTCTCGTTCAGCTCATTGAGTGCATAGTTTCGTGCAGTGTTCAATGCTTGAAGAACGCCGTCTTTGAACCAAACCACCGGATTGAGATCGTTGATCGGAATGAGCCCGAGCTCTGGGTCAGAAGGATCTTGGCTAATCGTAATCCGTTCATCGATCATGCGAAGCCCGAGCTTGCTGCGATCGCGTTCCACCCCATCGTCGAACCCCAGGTGAAAGGGCGTTTGGATTTTTTTATAGTCCATGATGCGCTCGGGAGCTCCTCGGCCCAGCTGGGCTACGAGGATGTCCGTAAGATCCGCGACGGCCTGTGGTTCAAGGATCGTCGTATACCGCCCGGGCTCGATACGAACAGGATCAAGTGACAATAGGCATTTATCTAACGCACGCTTCGCAATCGCTTCTTCATCGATTTTGTCGATATCGTGGTGTGACAGACCTGCCCATCCAGAGCTTGTCCCCTTGGGATGCCGCACAGTTGTGGAGCACTGGGCTTGCGTCAGCCGTCCGTAGAAGAAATCCTTATGCCCATATTCGTCGATCGTCAGAGTTCCGTAGGCCGCGCCACGGGCCTCCAAGTATCCTGCGGAGACAAGCCCATTGCGTTCAACCTCTTCGGTGACGGCTTTCACGAAGGTCGCACGCTCCTGCGTCGTTGTTGCGAGCGTCGCGTCGCTCCATGTCTTCGCTTCTCTCTTCTTGAACGTTGGAGGATCAAATTCCATTTCGATTGGATCGCGCTTCCCATGCCTTAATGCGTGACGCTCAGCTAGTCGAATCGCACCGAGAAGCGATGCTTCGTCGATTTGATTCGTGGTTGCACCGCCAGAACCTCCATTTATTCTTCGTACTATGCCTACTGTAGCATCGCGGCGGTCACTCGTCATACTTGCGCGGTTCCGAGACCAACGAAGTTCACCATGCCAATAATTCGTGACGGTAAATTCCGCGGCTCCGCCCCCGACACACAGCGATTCGAGGCGTTTGAGCAAGGTAGTTACTTCGTCACGGCTAAAGACCTTTGATGGTTCTTCGTGTGTACGAGATTGCGTATATAGATCTGTCGATTCAGGCATATTATGCTTTGCGTTTTTTATCGATCACGGACAGTTCCTTGATGGCAATCGGCGGCGCCGTAACGCTCCCGTAGGCCCATTGGAACGGCTGCCCCTTCCTCGACGACATCCCAAAACGCCGAGGGCTCGTTCGACCACCGATGGCAGTAAGTGCGCTCCATAATTCTGCTGTTCTAAACAGGAATGCTGCGTCTGAAAGTTCCGCAACACGCTTTCCATCTTTCACTTCGTAGGCGTCGCCGCCGCCGTACCCGGTCATCAGTTGAAAATCCAGCCCAGCTCCACCGCGCTTCACGGCAATTCCGTGGCCGATCCCCTCGACCAACGAATCAAACGTCGCGTCGTTATCTGCCGGCTGCATCTGCAAGTTTGCACAACGCGTCATCGGAGCATAGATCGCATCTGGCGTAAATGCACATCCACGTGATGTTAGCTGCATATTCCGTTTCGTATATTCATCCTTGAGCCACCCTGCCCCTTCGCGATTCGTCTGCATCTCTTTGAGCATTCCATTCTTCACGAGGGTAAACTCTTGAGACTCTACGCCTTCGTCGTCCCATCGTACAGTCGCCGCGCCGCCAACTTGATTCCGATCCGCTGTAACCGTGAGCAAAGGTGAGCCAATTTTCAACGAATCTAACATGGCCGCGGGATCGGAAATGTAGCTCGTCCCATCAGCGTTCGCTTCGTCACCAAGGGCCCGATCCAGCTCAGTCGCTTGTCCAATTGTTGATTGGATGAGTCGTGCGACTGTTGCTGCATCGAATACCATCGCATAGCGGCCAACATCCACCGGCTTTAGCGGCAATTCCAAGTCTTTGGATATTTCTTCGTGCAACTCTACGACCTGCCGTCGGATATCCTTGTTACGCAAATGCTCGAAACCAAGCCCTGCTGGAGCCAGTGAGCTAAGGCCGATCTGCTTGTAGCGCCCTGAGGTCCCGCTTATCATGAAGCCGGCGGATCCCCACGATTGGTAGATTCGCTGGGATACAAACTGATTCGCTGTAGAAGCGAACACCTTATCCTGCTTCAGAAACGTTCCGCCACTGCTACCATAACGGACCCTGGGAAGCTTCTCGATAAATCGACGGAGCCCATCGAAGTAGTCGATAATTTCACTTTCGCTCATGAGAAATGGATCGTCTATGATAGGTGTGACCCATCGCCCATTCTCGATTGGCGGCACTGGCGCTAACTCGATAGCTCGAGGTTTACCGATGGTGTTGGCCTTGGCGTTTTCTACAGCCGCTCGCGCCAGACGGGCAGCCTCATCAGGGGTCCAGATGGGGCTCGAAGCGAACCCCCAGAACCCTTCAACCAACGCCCGAGCACCGAACGTCATCGCTTCGGTGTTCCCCACCGCAGTCTGATTAAAGTTGCGCATGAACGTGTGCGTAAGCCGGACGTCTGCAAATTGGGCCCCAGCTTGCGTTGCCGCATTCAGTGCGGCGTCACTCAGCTGTTTCGCCTGGGGGTCGTCGATCAGCGAGATGGATGGCTCTTTGGAACCCTGTGCCTGCAGACGTCCACGTTCATTGAACGGGGAGACCACGGTGCCGATCGAGCCTAGCGCGGCAAGCGCAGTACCGTGTTTTAAAAGTGTACGTCGAGTATAATTGGACATTGAGGTGACGTAAGAATATGAGCGATACGGCAGCGAAGTAAACGAGGAACTCGTTTACTTCGTCAGCCTTTTAATCCTTTATCGAAACGGAGAGTCTCTTCGATTCGGTGCCTGCCTTTATGGTAAAGAAGTAGTCGCCGAGCGCTGGAAACCATCGAGAGACGCGCGCGCCAGGTTGTAGCGCAGCGATATTTCCACCTGCGCCCCCAGCATCGCTCCCCTTCGCACCATCAGGGTTCTCAAATGTGACGTCAACCGGGACGTTCAGATCGTTGGAAATCTCCACATGGCCATTCTTCGACATAAAGACGTTTGTCGTGTACCTGCCCGCGAGCCATCCGAACATCGTACTATCGTATGAGCGAGCGATTCGGAGGTCGGCATATTCGCGCCACTTTGCGTGATAGACGACGCTGTCGCTCACCAACTTGCCATTCACGAGGACACCGGCGATCACTTTGATGGAGCCGGGTCCTCGTGCATAAACCGACGTGGTGGATGGGGAGAACGCGCCAGACGTGTCGTCTGCAGTTCGCGTTCGAGTATGCACACCGAACACCTCGTTCCCATCAGAATCGAAGAGCCGAGCCTTGAATAATCCGTTATCACCGATTGGGACGAAGAACGAGCCAGTCGTTGATTCGAGCGACATCGAGTCAACATCAACTGGAGTGGCCGTGACGCCGAAAATGACCTGCGTACTCTTTCTTACGACCCCCGCAAACACATCGACGGTTACCGTGATACCAGACCCTGACGTACTTGCTCGCGCGGTGACAACACCGTTTGGGTCGACGGCGACACGCGTTGTATCGCTCGACCTATACTGGAACGATACGTCCTCTGTAATAACGTTTTTGTCATAGTCCAACGGGTCGACTCGAACTGTATAGGTATCACCGACAGCAAGAGAAATGGCAAGTGGTACCGCAGAGACTCCCCACATAAGTTCCTTTCGGACCGGTGGCGCGGATGCTTCTCCGCTACACGCGCCCATGCTTACCACGGTCGCCGCAGCGATAAACGCGGTCAGGCACCGGGGAGCTACCCTTAATTTTTGGATGTTATGCATTGGTATCGAAACAACCTTTGTAATAGGGGTTGGTATTGTTAGTGCCGGTTGCTGACAGAATAAACACGACGACTGTCCCATATTGTACAACAGAATTTGGTCGTACCGGAGTATAGGATCCAGTTGGGAATACGGTGTTTACGTCGCGCTGATACTGGCGAACAAGTCTTCGCATATCGCCATGTCGATGTCCAGTGGCGTACATCCAGAAAGCGCGCTCATAGAAAATCAAATCCACGCGGCCGTTTGCGGTTCCTGGGTCGGTGGTATCCGCGAGAAGTCGAATGTTGTTTCCATCCACAAGCCGAGCTCGAAGCTGATTCAACGTGGTTAACCAGCGCGGGTTATCGTCTTTTAAGTCAGCCTCAGCTTCGATCAACCTTGCTTCTATGCCGTCGGCAACCGCAATCGGGGAGGTGGTTAACGGATACTTGCTTGATCGCAATGTCCCCTTGAAAGTGTGTACAACCGGGACCCGTGGATCCTGCGCATCCGCCCAATTAATACCATTCAGCCCTTCTGCGCCGCTGGACACGAAGAATCGCCCTCCAAGGTGGATTCGCAAGGCATTGGTATCAGGCGCTGCAAAATCTGCATTATAGACAAAATCCGTTGGCACATCCTTCACCGCCGTTCGAGCATCCGCATACCTTTCCATCCCCATAAGCGCTCGACCTTTACCGACCTGTGCAAGATGGAGATAGCGAAGGCTGTCTGTCCCCGCTAATGCGGCCGCAGTATCGAAGTGGGCGATAGACTTCGAGAACAACTCCTGCATAGTGGATGCAGGCGAATACCGTATCGCTCCACCGCCCGGTTCAACATCGGCAAGTGGCACCCCAGAACAAAAGCGCTCCGCGAGAATGAGCTCCGAATATCCAACAACCGCGTACATTCGTGCCACCCACGGCTGTGGGATATCATTTGGGAACTTACGCATCGCAGCGATTGCCTGTATCGCCTGAGTTCGCAGACGCTGTAGCTTTCCGTAGTTTTCGTACGAGCCTGTCGATACTAATTGCACATCGCGGGAGTCAAAGCCACGCTCCGATCCGGATCTCGAGCTATCCTGAAATTCGTCGGTCAACAATCCCGATGCAATCACGTCTCCGTTGTAATCGCCATAGAATCGGCTCAGCATGCCTAAGGCTCCGGCGTAAAGGCCCATTGCTCCCTCAGGATTCGAGATCAGGTCTGGAGTAATAAAGGAATTTGGATTGTCGACTTGAATCAGGTCGGACAGCGAGCAAGCGGAAAGAGTGATAATCCCGCATGCTAGCGATGCCGCATATCCCAATTTGCACCGTTGAAGCATGTCGGCGGGCAGCTTCGTCTTCGAAAAAAGTCGATTTCGTTTGGGCCGAAATAAGTTCACGTTCATAACCATCTCTGTAATTAGTAGGAAAGGCTAAACCGCAAGACCCAGTTTCGCGTGAGCGGGGTCGTCCCTTTATCCGCCATGTGACCATCTGAGATAGGCCCAACCAATGGATCGGTTCCGCGGAAATTTGTCCATAGATATAGGTTCGATGCTGTGACCGACATTGTTCCAGATCGCGCACGTATTTGACGAAGCACTGTTGCTGGAAGCTGTGCCGACACGTCGACTGAATTCCACGAAAGGGACGACACCGTCTGAAGACCTCGAACTCGAGTTATCGTAAGGAGTTGACCTTCCAGATCCCCGAGCGCATCGCCAGTGCTCGGAAGCCCTTGAGATAACTTCGTAACGCCAACCATCTGTGCAAGCGAAGTCGACACACGAATGAATCCGCCGAACAGTCCGACCGATGTGCCGTACGAAACCGAATACTTTGGTTGTGCCCATCCGGCATAAACTGCCGTGTCGCCCATAACGACTTCATCAAAAATCAGAATGCCGTCTTGATTGCGATCTTCGGCCGACAAGAGCGGCCGAGTCCACATACCAAAGACTGGATGTCCGACCACAACGCGTTGCTCACCGCTTGACGGGAGGGCGGTGTACTGTCCAAGCGATAGTACTTTGTTGCCGGTATGCGATAGCGAGACGTTCATATTCCAGTCGATGGAGCGCGTATCGATCAGTCGAAGCGCCGTTGACATCTCGAAGCCGGTATTCTGTAGCTTTCCAAGGTTTTCAGTGCGGTTGTTATCCGGAAGGCCAGCTTCAACCGAGACTGGTCGCGAGACAATGGCTTGGTGAGTTAGGTGGCGAAAGTACGTAATCGACAGGTTCTCAATTCGGCCGCTCAAATCGAAATCAATTCCGTACTCCGCTTCAGTCGCCCGCTCAGCGGTAATGATAGAATTGCCGAGACCTTCAAATACGTAGGACGTAGTGGTCTTTCCGTCGTAGTAGGCCGTTCCCTGAGTGAGCCGTGCTTTCAGGTTACCCATGGTCGGTTGGTGACCGCTCTGACCATGCGATGTTCGAACTCTGACAGTGTTTAGCGTTCCAACAACGGGAATATCGATTGGCTTCTGTGACACGATCCATGAAAGATCGAATTTGGGGAACGTGGGCGTTTTTGCGTTACTCCCCATCGTGCTCGACACATCTCGACGAATCGCACCACTCACGAACAGCTTATCGCCAAACGATAGTCGTTCTTCAAAGTAGGCACCTGCGGAAGCACTCTCATCGACCAATCGGGTCATATTCGCCCCAGGGGCGCGAGTTGGATCTGTCATACCGATCGACATGCTACCAGCATTAACCGAAAAATTCTCCCTGCGATTTCGAAACACGTTCAACCCCGCAGTCGAGGTCGACCGTAGCCACGATGAAATGGCGTAGTTTGCGCCAACCCAGCTGTTGGCAGTATAGCTACGAGTCGAGATATCCATTGTCGTTCGTCTTCCCTTCGCATTTGCGCAGTCGAGCGCGATACAATCTTCTGGACGCAACCATCGATCGTATACGCTACTACCGTTACTTACTCCGACGGTTCCACTCCAGTTGACTAGGCGCAACTGACGGGTCTTTAACTGTAACGTCGTACCATACTGGTTGGATACCTCATCAACGCGTTGCAGAAACCCTACTTCAGGTTTGTAGTACTCCGCACTCTGCCTCATCCCATCATAAATCGCATTCCCACCATCTCGCAACGCCTGGCGCATGACGGTTACTTGGAACGCAGCATCCATGAACGGAATCGTTTGCATCGTAATGTTTGCGTCAGCGTTAAGTTGCTGCTGCGTGTTTGGTTGAAGTGCGTGCGACGGAACGGGTCTACCTGTCAGTCTTTCGAGGCGACTTCTCGCAACGTCTGAGAGCTTGCTTACACCAACAACATCCGACATTCGAAACGTGAGAGCTGTCTGTGCAGTATTGGAGCCGGTAAGGAGCGATATACCGAAGTTCTGATTCCGTCCTCGACCGATGGTTGAGGTACTGTCATCGTTCATGAGGCTTGCGATTCGCACACTGTCTCGGCCCACGCACCCACGGTTCGCGGTACATGGCATTGCGTCGTAGCTCTCGACAGAATGCCCCCATGCCTCGAGTACACCCGGGAAGGTACGCGGATTCTCACTCATGTTCTTATTCGCGGTGAACGTCCACCGGGTTGAGCCAACGAGTCCGCGTTTCTTCGTAATGACGATTACGCCATTGGAAGCGTCCGGACCGTACAGCGTTGCGGCTGAAGCGCCTTTAAAGACCTCGATCGTTTCAATTGATGCAGGGTCGATATCATTCAGTCGGCTCGACAACCCGCCTTCTGATCCGATCGTCGCCATTCTCACACCATCGATGATCACAATCGGATTGTTCGACAGCGAGATACTGTGAACGCCGCGAATTCGGAGAAGATTTTCCGCCCCGACGTTTCCGCCACCAGACTGAGTGAACATCCCCGGAACCTTGTTGGCAAGCACATCGAATACTGTGTTCACTTCTTTGTACTTTCGAACTTCATCCACGTTGATCCGAGTGATGTCGCTTCCAACCTCGTACGAATGACGTTCTCCTGTTGCCGTCGTTCGAATCTCGGCCAACGTCGTTGACGCGGGTTTCAGCGAAATCGAGACCGAAGCGGTTTCATCTTTCTTAACCGTCACCGATATGATCTTCGTCTCATACCCGAGAATACGCACACGAAGAGAATGCGTACCGGTAGGAGCGTTCTCAATAACGAACCCACCATTGTCCCCGGCAACAGCCGCCAATTTTGTCCCATCAAGAACAATCGTGGCCCTTGGAATAGGCTTCTTGGTGGCGGAATCCACTACCCGCCCGGAGATCTTCCCGGTTGTCACTTGCTGTCCGGCCTTAGCACTGCCCTTGGTTAACCCAATTTCACCGGAGGACGAAACTTCGACACGAATATCGGTTCCCGCTAACACAGCGCGGAGCGCATCCCCAACACTGATACTGGATGAACGAAGCGACGTGGCGCGATTCGGGAGAATATCAGCACTGTACACCAGTAAGACATTGCCTTGTCGAGCAATCTGTCGTATCGCTTCCGAAATCGGGATGTTCTGAATATTGATCGAAATCTTTTTCGTCACATCATTCTGTGTGCGAGCAAGTTTCGTCGATTCTATCGCGTGTTCTGGCTTCGCGAGCGACGCCGACGAGACCGAGACCGGCGACTGAGATCCAGCTATCCCGGGAACTCCAATCATGAGAGCTAACCATCCGCATCGTTGTGCGAGACGGATGCGCGGTTTCCCGCTCCACTCCGAGGTTCCTTGAGCAATCCTTATCATCATTTCGATGTCGATACCGGTGACAGAGTAATGATTCGCCCATCACGACGAATCTGGACATTCAGGGTTCGTTCAAGCATTTCCAGCATTCCCGGCCTCCACGTTTGATCGGGAACAAACAAATTGACTCGGCGCGTGCTTAACGCGGGGTCAGTTAACTGAAAGTCGAGGTCATACCATCGATTGAGTTGAACGAGCACTTCAGCAATCGTTGCGTCGCGAAACACCATTCGACCGGAGGTCCAATCGAGATATTCATTAATGGCGATGTTCCGATTCACGTAGGTCGTACCATCGTACGTCACTGTGGCCATTTCGCTGCGATTTAACACGGTCGCACTTGGAATCGCTGCAGCCGTTGGTATCACAGAAATTCGACCTTCGGCAACCACGACCTGTGTCCGCCCTTCGTTGGAATAGGCTCGAACGCCGAAGACGGTCCCAAGCTCACGGATCGTCGTTCCGGCCGCATGTACGGTAAACGGTTGCGCCGAGTGATGGGTTACAGAAAACTGGGCTTCCCCTTCCAGGTATACATCGCGATGTTTGTCGCCGTAGGTTTTGGGGATTCGCAGTCGGCTATCGACGTTGAGCAAGATGACAGTTCCGTCTGTGAGCGTGACACTTCCACGTTGCCCTTTGGGAGTCACGTATTCCTGCATGACGACACTGCGTGCCGATTGAACCGAGATAGACGGCGACGTGTGTGAATAGGTCCACAGACCGGTCGCCATAACAGCGATTGCCAGCGCGGAGACAAGTCCGATGGCAACTGTCGAACGTCGGCGCGTGGGCATGCCTCGCGGGACGTGACGTGGAATTACACGCCCGGGCTCGATCTCCTTGCGCCTCTCATCGACTATCCGATTGTCCAGCGCGTTTGCGATCATTGCAACGTGCGGAGCCAGAGAGACACCCTCAAGTATCGATGGTGCACGACCTGGTGCTACATCGTGTCGCCGAGCCAGCATCATGTCGTCCACAAATGCTCGACGCAATGGATCGGAGTCAATCCATTGCTCAACAGCCGCTCGCTCGCCTACCGGCGTTTCCTGAGCGAGATAATCGGCAATTCGAGCCAGTTCGATGGGGGGTAGTTCGCGCATGACACCACTATACCGAAGTCGATTCGGAAAACATCACACGTCGTTGCGAATTTTTTTGGTAGCCCGCAACTGCTACCCATCTCTCCCTTGCTGACCAACGGTTTCGGTCAGGTGGCGAACCGCTCGACTCATTTGATTACGGACGGTCAGCACCGAGATTCCAAACATCTGAGCGACCTCGGCATACGACAGCTGTTCGTCCCAGACGAGCAGAAAGATCTCCCGGGCACGCGGTGGGACGTCGTCGAGCGCCTCGAGCACTCGACGACGTACGTCCATTATGTGGATTGTTTCAATCGCGGTCGGCGCGATATAGCGCCGACCTTCGGTGACATCCAGCACCCAACGCGCATCTCGATGGCTGGCTGCGATATCGGCGTTCGACAGATCCCGGGCCCGATTTCTGGTCTTCCAGAATAGGTACGCAGCCAAATCCCGCGAGATGGTCAGAGCTTCCCGCTCGCTCCACAGGCTCAGAAAGACATCCTGTACCGCCTCTCGAGCGTCATCGACCGAATTCATATATCGCGTTGCATAGCGCAAAAGCGCTTCGCCATACCTGTCCACCACATAACGGAACGCTGGAGCGTCCCCCGACCGTAACCGAGTTATGATTGCAACGTCATTCAGGGATTCGTCGGAATCAAATGCGGACAACTGGATCGTGTGATAAAGAGGACATAAGGGGAGCGTCCGGCAAATTGCGTCCAGCTCCGATCACTTACTAATCTGCTACATGCACACGTGTTTACGGAAGGGGTGAGAGTTTTGTGATATTGCGTACTGCGCCCTACTTCCCCCGTTGCATGATCACGTCAAGCATTTCCTTGAGAGTCTGCTCTTCCTGAATAGAGAGGCCACCAGAATGGATAACTTTGCCGTTTGTATCGATGAGATATGCCATTTTGTTTCCGATTTCCGTCTGCGAGCTTTGTTCGAACAAATAGTTGATGTCGTTGGACACGGATTCATCGATACGACGACGGTCGAACCCAGTGAGCCTGAAGAATGGTGTGTTCGCGACCGCGAGCGTTGCCGGTAGTTGATGGAAATCCAGCCACCATTTCTGCAACGTCGCAGCTTCTTCCGATGGAGTCATCGGGCCAGTGGGAGTATAACCCGAGGTCCGTGAGACAACTGTAATCTCGAGAGACGGAAACCGTTGGCCGAGTCGTCGTATACTCGAGTATGTTCCCTCGCATTCGGCAAGGAATGTAGCGCGATCCTTTGAACCCCAGAACCGTGCAATCTCGACGTTATTACAACCCTGCCTCAAAAATACGATGAGTGATACCTTGCCCGAAGTAGGGCGCGGAGAATCGCTTGTTGCGGTCGCAGGTGCATTTTTGGACGAAAACCAAAACTCCGCCTCCAATGGCTCCGCACTTTCGCCAATCATTCCGGGAATGAGGCTCTGCGTCCCTCCGCCGGCCACGGTCCAGTTATCCCGCGAGATGGCGATATAGGCGTCGGGACTGCGTTTAAGGCTATCCATGCGAGCAACGCGCGTTAAAAATGTCAGCGCGTTAAACCGCCCGTTTTTTTCCAATCTCTCGTTCGTTATTTGTCCGATGGTAGAAGTTTTGGGAGCCGTAACAGCAAGTACGCGTTCCGCCATTTTTACTCGAACGGCTGTGTCTCCAACCAAATCGGCCAACATAAACTGCAAGTTATAGGCAACATACAGTTTGAACGAATCTTTCACAGCGGTATCCAGGCGACTCCCGGTCTCCTGAACCTTGTTCCAACGTAAAGGACGGACGTCACCGTAGGTATTCATGACACCCAACAACACATCATATAGCTCATCGGACGTATCTGTCTTCTCGCGCTTCTCGCGAGCCATCGCGATCCGACGTTGCGCCACACGTGCTGCTGCGTCATCTCGTTTCGCAATGAGATACAACTGCATCCAATCTTTGTACGTTGGCGAAAGACCTGTTAGTACAACAGAGTCTGGATTGAACTGTGCGACGCATTTGTCCGCAATCGCAACAACCGCGGAAGGCATGGTATCGTGCCCTGCGCCTTTCCGCGGTGGCATAGTATCGCTAAAGTCGGGCTGGCTCCTCGTAACGCTGTCGACCACACGTGTAACTGCTGCCATACATTCTTCAGCAGTACGATATCGCGAAATGTCAGGAATCGTATCACGGTTTGGAAAGAGGGTTTGTGCGGGCGCGCTCAGCGAAAAAATGGCGACGCACAATACGCCCGCGATACACCACACCACAGAGCCCCGTCGATACCGATTCCTATGTTTCATCACAGATTGTCTCGTGAGTTCGAATATCGATATCATATAGCGTCGATAGTTGAGGTAAACGAAAAGTCGTTCACTTTGATTGCTGGCACAATCGCCGGGCTCATCGCAAGCTCAGGCCACGCAGCAACGCCTTGCGGATCGAGGTTGGGACGGAACACAGGAGTAGGGACACCGAGCTCCACCACATTATTGAGTATGAAGAATGGTGATTCCGTAAAGCGGAAATTGCGGACCGCTTTGGTAATCTTCCCATTTTCCACGAGCCAAAGCCCATCACGAGTCAGTCCGGTCGACAGCATACTGCCGCCATCGACGATGCCGATCGATGCAAGACGAGTCACAACTAACCCTCGCTTCGTATTTGCGATCATTTCATCCATGGATGTCGTCCCTCCAGACATCCGATATGACGAGCGTGTGCCAATCCCTTCATTCTCGTTGAGCTCGTTCAGCGCGTACTGTCTTGCATAGTTCAACGTTTGGAGCACACCATCCTTGAACCAGACGACCGGCTTGACACCCTTGACAGGAAGGAGCCCGAGCAACGGATCTGAAGGATCGTGACTTATTGTGATGCGCTCATCTATGACACGCTGTCCGATCTTGGTTCGATTTCTGCTCACCCCTTCGTCAAATCCCAGATAAAACGGAAATTGAGAACCCGACGATGGATACGTCTGCTCGGGATATATCCGAGACAGCTGGTGCATGAAGACATCCATAAAATCCGCGACCGCTTGTGGCTCGAGAATGGTCGTATATCGGCCTGGTTCGATACGAACTGGATTGGCCGACAACAGACACTTGTCCAATGCACGTTTCGCGAGATCCTTTTCATTGATCTTGTCGATATCATAGCTCGACAAACCCGCCCAGCCAGAGCTCGTGCCCTGAGGATGCCGAACGGTTGAGGAGCATTGCGCTTGCGTTAATTGCCCGTAAAACGACTCCCTGCGCCCATATTTGTCGATAGACAACGAACCTACTGCCAGTCCACGAGATTCCAAATAACCGGCCGACACGAGGCCGTTACTCTCAACCTCTTCCGTAACGCTTCGTACAAATGCTGCACGATCCTCCGTGGTTCTGGAGAGTGTGGCATCGCTCCAGGTCGTGGTGTTCATTGCCGTGAGCGTCGGAGCGTCGAACGCCATATCAAATGGAACACGATTCGAACGCTTCAACGCCTGGCGCTCAGCCAAGCGAATCGCACCCAATAGCGAGGCTTCATCAATTTGATTGGTCGTCGCGCCCCCACTGCCACCACGCAGTGATCGTGTGACGCCAATCGTGGCGTCACGTCGATCGCTCGTCATACTCGCGCGATTACGCGACCAGCGAAGTTCACCTTGCCAGTAGTTTGAAACTACGAAGGAAGCGCCTCCACCCCCAACGATCATCGACTCGAGTCGTTTGAGCAGATTATTGGTCTCGTCACGAAGAAATACCTTAGGTGGGTCTTCGAGTGTACGAGCACTCGTGTATACATTCATCGATTCAGACATATTAGGCTTTCCGTTTTTTATCGATCACTGACAGCTCTTTAATTGCAATTGGTGGTGCAGTGACGCTACGCATCGCCCCTTGCAGAGGTTGTCCTTTCCATGTCCCCATTCCAAAACGTCGAGCACTGGATCGGCCACCAACGGCGGTGAGTGCACTCCATAGTTCAGATGTTCTGAACAGATATGCAGCATCCGAAATTTCGGCAACGCGCTTTCCATCTTTAACCTCATAGGCTTCACCGCCGCCGTATCCCGTCATTTGTTGAAAGTCCATTCCCGCGCCACCCCGCTTGATTGCAATCCCGCTAGACATACCCGCGATTAATGTCTCAAACGTGGCCTCATCCTCGGCTGTCTGCATTTGCAGATTCGCGCAGCGTGTGAGGGGAGCATAATTCGCTTCTGGCGCATGTGCACATCCATGTGATTTGAACGGAAGATTTCGTTTTGCATATTCCTCCTTCAACCATCCGGCACCTTCGCGATTCGTTTGCATGTCAGCCAGGATACCGTTCTTGACGAGTGTGAATTCCTCGGGTATAACACCTTCGTCATCCCACTTCACCGTCGCTGCTCCTCCGGCTTCCGTACGATTGGCCGTAATTGTGAGGAGCGGTGCGCCAATTTTGAGCGTCCCCAACATCTTTTTGGGGTCGATGATGTAACTTGTGCCGCCCGCATTCGCTTCTTCGCCGAGTGCCCGATCCAGCTCAGTTGCGCTTCCAATCGTCGAATGGATAAATTTCGCCGTGGTACCAGCGTCAAACACCATAGCATAACGACCGACATCCACCGGTTTCAGAGGAAGCTCCATATCTTTTTTTGCCTCCTCGTACCGCGCAACGATCTCGTCACGTAGCGGTTGATCACGCAAGTACTCAAACCCGTAACCCGATGGAGACACCGTATCAAGGGAGACATTCCTGAATCGTCCCTCTTCGCCTGGCACTCTGAACCCGATATTTGCGGTCGTCTGGTAAATCCGCTGTGTCACAAACTGGTTTTCTGTCGAAGCAAAGACTTTATCCTGCTTGAAAAATGTCCCGAGCGTACTTGGGAAGTCGAGCCTCGGGATCTTTCCCATAAAACGACGAAGTCCTTCGAGAAAATCTTCGATCTCATCTTCGTTTATGAGGAAGGGATCATCTATGATCGGCGTAACCCACCGCCCATCGTCGATCGCCGTAACTGGTGCCAACTCGATGATTCGAGGTTTCCCCAACGTATTGGCTTTGGCGTTTGCGACGGCCGCTCGCGCTAACCGAGCGGCCTCATTAGGGGTCCAGATAGGACTGGCGGCAAAGCCCCAAAATCCGTCCACCAGGGCTCGCACGCCAAACGTCATCGACTCTGTATTCCCCACCTCCTTGCGAGTAACGCTCCGCATGCAGGTGTGAGTGAGCCGAACATCTGCAAACCTTGCGCCTGCCTCACGCGCCGCATTGAGCGCGGTATCGCTCAACAGCTTTGCGTTCGGGTCATCGATCAGTGAAGTGGATGGCTCATGAAAATCCTGTGCCCTCAGTCTACCTTTGGCGCTGAGTGGCGATGATACCGCACTGATCGAACTCAGTGCAGCGAGCGTTGTACCACTTTTTATAAGTGCACGTCGAGTAAGTTTTGGCATAGCGATGACACAGGAATTAAGAAGAAATTATGGATAACACGTCAGCGAAAAAGACTAGTATCAGTTCGTTGAAGCCAACTATTCTTTCACAGAAACCGAAATTCGTTTCGAGTCGACAGCCGTTTTTACTGTAAAGAAGTGGTCCCCAAGCGCAGGAAACCATCGAGACACCGTCGCGCCTGGTTGCAACGCTGTGATATTTCCGCCTGCGATACCTGCCTCACTCCCCTTCGCATCAGCGGGACGTTCAAACACAACGTCCATCGGAACTTTCAGGTTGTTCGCAATCTCAACCTGACCATTCGGCGACATATAGACGTTGGTCGTGTACATCCCAACGAACCTCGCGGTAAGAACGCTATCGGCATCTCGAGTAACGGCGAGATCGGCGTATGAACGCCATTTAGTGCTAAAAATGACGCTATCGCTCACAAGCTTTCGATTCACCATAACGCTGGCGATAACCTTCACTGATCCAGGCCCCCGTGCGGAAACGGAGCTCTGAGATGTGTAGAACGCCGCGGCTGTATCTTCGGCGAACCGTGCCCTGGTATGCACATCAAAGACCTCATTGCCATGTGAGTCAAAGAGTCGTGCCTTGTACGTCGCCATCTGACCAATTGCGACAACAAATCCTCCACTCGTCGATTCCAGTGACATGGAATCCACCTCCACCGGAACATCAGTCACGCCGAATATAACCGGCACACTCTTCGTTACAGTGCCCGCACGCACGCCGAGGGTAATCGTGACCCCCTTACCTGCCGTGCTTTTAAGCGCTGTGACCACACCCATGCTATCCACGACGACACGCGCCGTATCGCTGGACCTATACGAGACGGAAACGTCGTTAGTAATCACGCTCCCGTAGTAGTCCAATGGCTGTGCACCGACAGTAAAGGTATCACCGACCGCGAGCGACACGACAAGCGGCAGCTCGGTAACACCCCACATTACATCTTTCCGAACGGGCAGTCCTGACGGATCCCCGCCACACGCGCTTGAACCTATGATTGCGCCTGCGGCGAGCAACGCGACGAGACTACGCGGAATAGCCATCAATCTCTGGATGTTATGCATTTTTATCGATACAACCTTTGTAATAGGGGTTCGTAATACCATTTGTTTGAATGGGAAACACTACCGTCGTTCCATATTCCGCAACCGTATTCGGTCTCACGGGAGTATAGAATCCCGTGGGGAACACCGTGTTCACGTCCCTTTGGTATTGCCGAACGAGTCGTCGCATATCTCCATGACGATGTCCAGTAGCGTATAACCAGAACGCGCGCTCGTAAAACAGTAAATTCACCCGTCCAGCAACTGTTCCCGGATCGGTGGTATCGGCCAACACACGCGCGTCAGCCCCATCGACGAGTCGTGCTCGAAGTTGATTCAATGTGGCAAGCCACTGTGGTTTGCTGTCTTTCAGATCAGCTTCGGCCTCGATCAATCTGGCTTCGATTCCATCCGCAATTGCTATTGGCGACGTGGCAGTTGCGTATTTGCTGGATCGCAGGTTTCCTTGAACGACATGCGTAATCGGAACACGGGGATCTTGTGCAGCGTTCCAGTTAATGCCGTTTATCCCTTCTGCTCCATTCGACACAAAGACGCGACTCCCCCCAGCGTGAATTCGTGCGGTGTTCGTGTCAGGAACAGCGAATTCAGCATTAAAGACAAAGTCTGTCGGAACATTTTTTACACTCTCGCGGGCGTCAGCATACTTCCCCATTCCCATCAGCGCCCTGCCCTTACCTACGTTCGCAAAGTGTCGATAACGGAGGCTATCCGCCCCAATCAAAGCAATCGCTGTGTCGAAATGGGCAATCGCTTGCGCAAACATCTCATTCGTTGTGAGTCCGCGCGAATAGGTTACGGCGCCACCTCCCGGGTGAATATCAGCGAGGGGGACTCCTGAGCAATATCGCTCCGCGAGCACCAGCTCTATGTATCCAATAGTCGCGTACATCCGCCCAATCAATGGGCTTGGAATCGCATCGGGAAATTTGCGCATCGCGGCGATCGCTTGTAGTCCTTGCGTTCGCACGCGTTGCTGACGCGCATAGTTTTCCCACATGGCAAATGTCACGTTAAACTCGATGCGCGAATCAAACCCCAGCCCCTTTGACGTACTATCCTGAAACTCGTCGGTGAATATTCCGGAGGTAATGACATCTCCATAAGCATCGCCGTATGCCTTGCTAAGCAAGCTGACCGTCCCGGCATATAATCCCATCGCACCCTGAACATTCGAAATTGCATCGGGAGTGACGAATGTAACAGGATTATCTACTTCAACGAGATCCGACAGCGAACAGGCGCTAAGGCTTATGATGCCACACGCTACGGGAGCAGCATAGCATAGGTGCCGGTATCGCTGATACATGCCGCCTAACAGTTGATGAACCCGTGCGAAACGCTTTCGTTTGGACGGGAGTAAGTTCACGTTCATATCCGTCTCTATAGTTAGTAGGTAAGGCTGAACCGTAAGGTCCAATTTCGTGTGTTCGGCGTAGTTCCTCTGTCATCATTGGAGTTATCCGAAAGAGGGCCCACCAGCGGATCGGCTCCACGATAGTTGGTCCACTGATGGAGGTTTGACCCGGTAACCGAGAACGTTCCAGACTGGGCGCGCACCTGCCGCAGGAGTTTTGATGGAAGCTGAGCGGAAACGTCAGCCGAGTTCCATGCGAGAGACGAAATCGTTTGCAGTCCTCGGTGCCCCGTCTTTGTATACAATTGACCTTCCACATCACCAACGGCATTGCCAGTTTTTGCAATGGTCGCGGCCTGCTTTGTAAGACCGCTCAAGTGCGAGAGGGACGTTGATATCCGCAGATATCCTCCCAATATCCCAACCGATGTGTGGTACGTCATCGTGTATTTCGGCTGACTCCACCCGGTATAGGTCATAGAGTCAGAAATTACGACCTCGTCCCAGGCCAATATGCCATCACCATTGCGATCTTCTGCTGCCAAAAGTCGTGGAGCCCATACACCAAAGAGGGGATATCCTACCGCTACGCGTTGCTGCTGACGGTCTCCTCCACCCGATGGTAGTTCCGTATATTGCCCTAACGACAACACTTTGTTACCGGTATGTGAGAGCGCGGCACCAAGATTCCATGTAATTGCACGAGTGTCGAGCAATCGTAACGACGTCGACGCTTCAAACCCGGTATTCTGAACTTTCCCGAGGTTCTCCATGCGACTCGTGTTCGGCAAGCCGCCCTCTGTTGAAACAGGACGAGAGACGATGGCATCCCGGGTCAGGTGACGGAAGTACGTCACCGAGAGTTCTTCAATACGGCCGCTCAAATTGAAGTCCACCCCAAACTCCATTTCGCTCGTCCGCTCTGGCGTGACCATGGAGTTTCCAAGACCATCATATATGTACGTCGTATGCGTACTGCCTTCGAAAAACGTGGTTCCACGTGACAGCTGTGCCTTGAGCACACTGAGTGTGGGCTGATATCCGCTCTGGCCATGCGACGTTCGAAGCCGCACGGTGTTGAGCGTACCGATGACCGGAATATCGATTGGCCGCTGAGATGCAATCCACGAAAGATCGAACTTGGGAAACGTCGGTGTCTTCGCGGCGGTTCCGAGCGCACTTCCCACGTCTCGGCGAATTGCGCCGCTCATGAAAAGCCTGTCGCCAATGGATAGTCGCTCTTCGAGATATGCACCAGCCGTGGCATTCTCCGATACGTTTGTAATGAGACTCATACTAGGTGCCCGAGACGGATCCGACATGCCCATGGGCATATTACCACCTGAAACGGAATACCTCTCCAATTTGTTTCGGAACATATTCAACCCAGCAGTCGAACGCAGCTTCACCAATGACGACAGAGAGTTGTTCATGCCTAACCAGGTATTCACCGTATAGCTCGAGGTTGACACGTCAGCCGTGGTTCGACTTCCCTTGGCATTTGAACAGTCAAGCGCCAAGCAGTCTTCCGGGCGTAACCACGCATCGTTTTTCCCCTTTCCGTTTCGTACCCCAAACGTTCCGCTCCAATTGATCATTTCCAATTGGCGCGTATTCAACGTCAGCGTCGAATTATACTGATCCATTCCTTCCTGCCTTCGTCTCAGAAAAACTTTTTCAGGACGATACGACAGTGAATCCTGGTTCATCCCATTATAGATTTCATTGCCGCTGCTGCGCAAAGTTTGATGCATTATACCGACCTGAAACGCAACATCCATGAACGGAATTGTCTGCGTTGTAATGTTGGCATCACCATTCACCTGCTGCAGCGCGTTCGGACGACGAGCATATGACGGGACAGGCATTCCTTTTAGCTTTTCCAAACGCTCGACACCGACATCCGAAAGCTTTGTAGTTCCCAGTTGATCCAATATTCGAACCGACAACGCTGTTTGTGCAGTGTTGGATCCCGTACGCATCGACAGGCCGTAGTTATTGTTGCGTCCTCGGCCAATAGTGGTGGTGCGATCGTCGTTGAGTAAGCTGTAGTCACTCACACTATCTCTTCCAACACAACCTCTCTCGTCTGTGCATGGCATAGGGTCGTTGCTCTCAACGCTATGTCCCCATACGAGCGTCTGTCCGGGAAACTTTCGCGGAACTCCAGACGTTTGCGAATTCGCGTTGACGGTCCACCGTGTTTGGCCAACGAGACCACGTTTCTTGGTAATGACAATGACGCCGTTGGAAGCATCCGGCCCATAGAGTGTTGCGGCAGACGCTCCCTTGAAGACTTCGATCGTTTCGATCGACGCGGGATCGATATCATTGAGACGGCTCGACAACCCTCCCTCCGCACCGATGCTCGCCATACGCACGCCATCGATAATCACAATCGGATCGTTTGACAACGTAACACTGTGGATTCCGCGTATCCGAAGCCGACTCCCGGCACCTGCGTCACCTCCAAGCGACTGCGTAAACAACCCGGGAACTCGTGTGGCAATCACATCCACCACCGTGTTCACGTCGCTATACTTTCGAACCTCATCCACACTGATCCGCGTCACATCACTCCCAACCTCCAACGACCGTTGTATCCCAGTCGCCGTGGTCACAACACTCGTCAGCGTACTGGCGGCCTGCTTCATGACGACGTTCGCCTGCACGGTCTGACCATCGGTCACCTGCGCCTTTTTCGTCGTGGTAGCGTATCCCAACATCTTGAACTGGAGCGACTGCTCTCCGGTAACGACCTTGGTCAATACGTACGTGCCGTTGTCTCTCGTGAGAGTTTTGAGTTGTGTTCCGACAACGGACACGTTCACACCAGCAATTCCTTTCCCGGACGCAGAGTCGGTCACTCGACCCGAGATGGTTCCGTAGGTGAGGGAGTCTGTAGATGTGGCAGACGAACGACCTGCTGTAATTGCGATATGGTTCGCGGTGACGACATCGATCTGTAACCCCGTACCACGTAACGTTTCAGTCAACGCGCGCGAAACCGGCAACGAATCGAATTTGACCGTCACACGTTTATTCAGCACGTCCGACGTCGGATACGTCAACTTGACACCAGTTTGCCGAGCAATCGACTGGAGTGCGTCGGCCAACGGAACGGAACGCACGTTAAGCGAGACCTTCACCTCGCCACCCTGTGTTTTTACGCTTCGAGCATCTTTTACGGAAGCATCCCTCCCGGGCCCATCGCCCAACATAAAATGCTGGCTACTCTGCCCGGACAACGGCGGTCCCGGGAAAGACATTGCCAAACACAGTCCAACTGGAATCCAACGCGCCTTTTTCATATTCGTACGCTCATAGATTTTTTTCTTGGGGGGGGAGTGGGGGGGCGATTATCTGGACGACGTAATGGTGATCTGCTTTTCCTGACGCTGATACGTCAGCCCAAGGCTCCGCGAAAGAATCTCGAGCGCCATCGTCAGATCAATATTTTCGAATTGCGCGGTAACCATCGTGTTTGCTACCGATGGGTCGGCAATGGTAATGTCAACATCGTACCAACGCTCGAGCTCACGCGCGACGACGGACAGTTTCTTATCCTTGAATGTAAGCTTGTTATGTGTCCAACTCATGAGGTCTGCAACCGTAACACCATTCACACGGCGCACAGAGCCGTCGTCAGCGACTTGCACCACATCGCCAACCGAGAGCACATCAGACGTTCCAATACGAACTCGGCCTTGTGCCACCGCAACTCGTACGACAGAATCGGAGTCGTAGGCGCGGATATCAAATTTGGTTCCTAGAACCCGGGTCTCGGTCCCACGCGCGCGAACGATAAAAGGAGCGTCGCTCGAAGACGTCACAGTAAAGACCGCCTGTCCTTCGAGATCAATTTCGCGGCTCTTCACTCCGTAGGCTGTGCTGTATCGCACACGCGACGCCGGCGCCAAATGCACCTGACTTCCATCCGGGAGCTGTACGGTACTTTGATGCCCCTGTCCGGTGGAGACAACGACGGGACTCCCCACCGAGGTGAACGCCGTTCGCGCATTATACTGGAACACACCAAATATCACCGAACACGCTGCAAACGCTCCAACCACTCCCCACACAATTCCGGTTGAGCGGTTGGACAGCCCACGATGCGAGTTTGACCTCGATCGCTCCGCCGGATTCCCTTCCAGGGACCGCTGTGACTGCTGCGCTAGCTTCGATAGTTGCGGTCGCTGAACTCCATACGCCACAACCTCAGCAACACGCGCCGCAACGTCGTAAGACGGCGGTGGCGGATCTTCAGCGGCGAGCCCATGGCGAATGTACGCGTCGAGCTGGCTCGGATCTGGAGGGAAGGGCGTTTGGGGCATCTGACTGGTAACGTACGCCGTTCAGAAATCCCCCCCACGCAATTCTGAATTTCTTTTGAACTGAAAGGAACGAGCCTTACCCTGGCTCTCCTATCGCTCGTCCCTGAACTTCCGCAGTCGTTCTCGCAACGCCCCAAGTCCACGACTCAGCAACTTTTCCGCGGACTTCGTATTCACCCCGAGGATTTGTGCGATCTGCGGTACTGAATGACCATAGTTATATCGAAGTCGAAGCGCTTCCCGCTGACGTTCCGTAAGGGCTGCGATTTCGTTACGAACATATGACGTCAATAGAGCGTCGGAAACGAGCGCCGGATCGGCATATTCTTCGTGGGCATCCTGCTGTATCGAATTCAGCACACGCTGATTCACCCGATCAGACCGGGCGAGATCCACAGCCCGGTTTCGAACGGAAGCAAAAAGGTATGCAACAATGCTCCCTGGCGGATTCCATCGCGGACCTAGACTCCAGATCCGGACAAATATCTCCTGTACCACATCATGCGCCGACTCGTCCCTCGTAAAGGAGAACGCAAACCGTGTCAGCGGTTCGAGATATCGCTCGACCAACTCGGCGTATGCCAATTCATCACCATCACGAATCCGTGCTGCGAGTTCCGTAAGGTCGTTACCGCTGAAGTCGCCGAGGTTCGACATTGGGAGACAAGATTACCACATAGGCGAGACATAGGAAAGCCCAAAAGCTGTCCGTCCCCCTGCGTGGCTTATAGCGTCGGCTCCGTCGTTTGGGATACCAGTGCTTCCACCCTTGCCACTATCACAGCCGCGGAAGACGACATGGCGAGTGTTGCACACCCCGTCGTTCTGGCGATCGCCTCGCTGGCCTCGTCGTCCACGAGCAACACGGTAGCCGTTCGGAGCTGTGGCAAAATCGAGGTGGTGCCGAAGAAGAGCACGTCGCCGCGCATATCAGGGAGTCGAGCGGTTGCAACGAGTGCGTGAAAAGATTCGCCCCAAATAAGATTGATGGCGTCCTGCCCAGTTGTCTTTGTTTGTACGTCCCAGCCAGCCTTCTCAAACTCCGGCCGTACCGATACCACGAGCTCTTCAGGTAGCACCAAAAGAACTCGTCGTGTCGTCACTGCCGTGGCAAAATCAGCCACGCCGGATCCAGGCTAATAGCTTGGAGACGAGCATTTCGTCGGTAACCTCGCGTCGCAGCACCGTAGGCCTGCGCTTAAAGATGGCGAGCGTGTGCTGTGTTAAAACCCGCGGATGTTTATACCCAAGCTTGTCGGCGATGTCCTGCACGTTGTATCCAGGGTCACGCAGATATGCGGCGGCATGCAAAACTCTTGCGGCCATAAACAGCTTTTTCGGCGGCTCCAGCCCGGCGGTGTAGAAAGCTCGATACAGGCTCGTCAACGGCGTGTTGCTCATTGGAACCAGGTCGCGGGCAGACGAGTAGAGCTGAGGACGCGCAAAAAGATCTTCAATTGCAACTGAAATCTCTGGATCCAGCGAACGCCGTTCGTAATCCAGCCCAGCGAGCATCTTTGACACAAGCCATCGAGCGGAAGCACGAACCAGCAATCGGCTAAATCGTGCGCGTCCATCGTCGAATTGAAACAACACCGTTTCATGAAGCCCTCGACGAGACAACAAGGCTAACGCTCGCATTGCCGGTGGAATCAGCTGAGTATACGCAATGACCGGAACGCCAGGATAGTGCCGCATAAGACGGGCAACCTCGCGTGCGCGCATCGTTTTATCTGCGTACGGATCGAGAACAATGACACCAACCTGTCGATCTCGTACAGTTTCTTCGACGAGATCAATAGTGGTGGCGCAAACGTGCTCCGCGCCGACATCATCAATTGCCGTCGCGAGTTTGGGAAGGAGCGGTTGTGGGAGGTACGAAACAACGAGCACAGATTACCTCAACGATTGACAGCGTTGCGAACAAATAGAACCGGCCATATACCGCTCATACGATTTTATCATCCAAGCGGCTCCGATGCGAATGAGATCTGATGTCATTGCAAATCGGCCACGTTTTCGAACGGACGATCGAAAGTGGAACTCTGAGGCAAAGCAGGTTGAGCAGGCAAGCTGCGAACTACCATGTTGACGTGATCCGCGAGTAATAAATCGCCGCAACTTTCCAGGAAATTTGCGTACACGAGTAATGACTCACTGATTTCGACTGGATTATTATGCGACGATGAGGCGATGGCGTCAACTACAGAACGAAGAACTCCATATAATTTCTGCTCAACGCTCACGTCTTCAAAGATACGCTGACGTATCACCATGACAACCTTAGAGTGTTGCGCAAGAGACGGGTCTTCTTTCCAATAGTCAAGAAACCGCAACGCGAGATAGCCGGCGGTCAGTGCTTTCCATCGCGTCTCTGCAGCTGAGTTAGTCGAGGCAATCGCTCGGAGAAAAGGAATATGTTGCATATGCGTTTGAGACCTAAAGACAACAGCCCTTCGCAGAAGCTGAAGCGAGAGCGACATACCCTAAGACACCTGAGACAGGCAAAGCCCTACGAAACCTTACCGAAAAAGCGTAAAAATCTTGAAATATAGGGGTGGGGGGTATATGTTATATCCATAACCTTGTTTGAGTGTGATATGACAACAATGAGTTGGCTTGTATCAATTGGCGGCCTGATCGCGATTGGTGGCGTGTGGATATACTTTTTTGGACAACGGAGGGAACGTCCGAGAAAACACGGAACCGAGCCTCAGCCAGAGCGCTCGATGGCTAATTCTGTGCCGAATACACTGCATCCCGAACCCCAGCTTACGCAGATTGGGCGCAGGGCGCCCGAGGACGAAGCAGCTAAGCAGAATGCGGGTGGCCTAGTGGCGGGGGCGGGTGAGGGGTCGGCAAGGATTACCCTGCCGGTGCGCGGAATGACCTGTTCCGCCTGCCAGGCGACGGTGCAACGCGCGCTGCAGCAGACTGCTGGCGTTTCAGATGCTGCAGTGAACTTGATGATGCACACGGCTACCGTGAGCTACGATCCCAAGGAGGTAAACGCGCTCGATTTAGTCGAGGCGATACGTGCCCGTGGGTACGAGGCATCGTTGCCTACACCTGATCGGAGCGTGTTTGAAGAGCAGGAAACTCGCGATCGAGAGCAGGACGCAGAGTTTTTTGACCTGCGAAAAAAAGCGATTGTTACAGGCGTGCTGGGTGTGATTTTGATGCTGCTCTCGATGCCGCTCATGATTACGGATCTCGCTGGCGGAGCGGATTCGGGCCACACAGTGGCCGATCCGTTTATGCAGTGGATGATGACGTCGCTCACACCAGCATTGCGGTCTGCGATGCCCTGGCTGTACGAAATCCCCAAAGTTGCACTCTCGTATACCCTACTCGTCACAACAATTGGAGTTATGGCATGGGCAGGGCGCCACTTTTACACGCGTGCCTGGTCGAGCTTTCGGCACCGTGCAGCAGACATGAACACATTGATCGCGGTTGGGACGGGTGCAGCGTTTATATATTCGGCAATCGCCACGATTATTCCGTCGTTTTTCACCAACCGTGGAGTGGCACCAGATGTGTATTATGAGGCGGTTGTCATTATTATCGCACTCATTCTTACAGGAAATGCATTCGAGGCGAGGGCGAAACGGAAAACTGCGGCGGCGTTGCGGGCACTTTCTCAGCTACAACCAAAGAGCGCCCGTATCGTACGCGGGAGCGATTCGATTGATATTCCTGTTGAAGATGTTCAACAAGGCGACATTGTTCTCGTGCGGTCGGGAGAGCGAATTCCGGTTGATGGAAGTATCGTCATGGGCGCTGGCTCGGTAGACGAATCGATGTTAACGGGAGAGTCCCTCCCCGTTGAAAAGGGCGATGGCGACCAGGTAATTGGCGGAACGATTAACGTCAGTGGCGCATTTCAATACAGAGCCACAACGCTGGGAGCAGATAGTGTGTTATCGCACATCGTGCAATTAATGCGCGATGCACAAAGTTCCAAAGCGCCAATTCAACGATTGGCAGACAGAATTAGCGCGGTGTTCGTACCAACCGTTATCATGATCGCCATTGCAACGTTTGCTGTGTGGTTTGTGGCGATGCAGCTTGGTAGCGGAGCTGAGACTGGCGTGGCGTTTGTGCGCGCGTTTTCTACCAGTGTTGCGGTATTGATCATTGCATGTCCATGTGCAATGGGGTTGGCAGTACCAACCGCAGTGATGGTTGCAACGGGAAGAGGGGCAGAGCTTGGGGTGTTGATCAAAGGTGGTGAAGCACTACAGCGCGCAGGCGAGATAAATACAGTTGTGCTTGATAAGACGGGGACGATTACAGAAGGAAAACCTTCGGTAACAGATGTAATCATGAGCAACACCTTGAAGGAATCGGAGGAGGAGGTGCTAACACTGGTTGCATCATTAGAAGCAATGTCTGAACACCCACTTGCTGATTCGATTGTTCGATATGCAAAAGATAAAGGCGTGCAACTACAGCCGGCAAGCCAATTTCAATCGCTCACCGGTCAAGGAGCAAGTGGCGTTGTGAATGGCACGTTTCTGCTTGTTGGCAACGCAAGATTGATGAAGGAATACGACATCGACGTAAGCGGAATGAGTTCCGAAGTCGAAACGCTTGCTCACGAAGGAAAGACGCCAATGTATGTTGCACTCAACAATGTGTTACGTGCTGTGATCGCAGTGGCGGATACGGTGAAAGCCACATCGCGGGACGCCATTCAGCGACTGAAAGCAATGAAGCTCGATGTAATAATGTTAACCGGCGACCATCAGAACACTGCGCAAGCAATTGCTCGGCACGCCAACGTTGACACGGTCATTGCGGAAGTCCTGCCAGATCAAAAGGTTGCGGCAATACGCGCATTACAGAAAGAAGGTCGGGTCGTTGCGATGGTCGGTGATGGTGTAAACGACGCACCGGCGCTCGCACAAGCCGATATTGGCATTGCCATCGGAAACGGAACAGATATCGCCATTGAAGCAAGCGACGTAACGTTGATGCGAAACGATCTACACGGAGTTGCATCGGCGATCTTGCTGTCACAACGTACGATGCGAATTACGAAGCAAAATCTGTTCTGGGCATTTATTTACAACGTTGTTGGAATTCCAATTGCTGCTGGAGTGTTATATCCTGCATTCGGTATGCTTTTAAGTCCAATCATCGCTAGCTCTGCTATGGCATTAAGCTCAGTAAGCGTCGTCACAAACAGTTTACGATTACGGAAGGTTCGAATTGCATAAGCATAACCCACAAACACCGGAAGCCGGTAGCACCGATAACGACAACGACAACGCCAAAAAAGCAGTTGGTGTTGACTCAACCATCAAATCAAAAAACCTGACTCGATTACGACGTATCGAAGGTCAGGTTCGTGGATTACAGAAGATGGTTGAAGACGACAGGTATTGCGCAGACATCATGATGCAGATCGCTTCGGTACACGAAGCGCTACGATCAGTTGGGCGCGAACTCATGCGGAATCACTTAAAGCATTGCGCCACTTCAGCGATCAGGGATGGGGATGAAAAGGCAGAAGCGATGTATGATGAGCTTATTGAGATGATGTATAAGCACGGGCGGTAACGGTCAATGCGACGATAGATGAGACGCGGCTATTCAACCAGGGAAAGAGCGTATCGGTCGAGTAAGGCACCAAACCAAGCTCGATCGTCGCGCAATCCTGACTCCAGCACAACGAAACGAACGCACGTTCGTATTTACTTACTCCTCCCCAAGCGCCCGCTGAACATACGCCTTGAGAATCGCCTCCTGGCCTATATGAAAGCTGGGTGTCGTCCAGTGAATTATTCGATGGCGATCCACTAAAACGAGTGCGGCATCTTCGTACTGCACTGCAAACGGTGATCGTTCATTACTTCGACGACCATCAGGCAGTATGGTGTACGGCGTCTGCTGTATAAGGAGTGTCACGGGCAGATTTAACTGACTGAGAAAGTAGGATCGAATTGAATCAACTTCATCGTCAGGCGCGATAACACCTCTTCGAGTAAAGCCAACAGCCTTTGCGATTAATGTGATATCTAATCCTTGGGCTGAGTATCGCTGGTACAAGCGATTAAGCAACGCATATTGTCCCTGGCAAAAGGTGCCACAATTCATATCCACAGTCACAAACAAGGAAACATGCCCTTCCTGCGGCCGCTCTGTCGAACTATCCATACCGTACAGCTGGCCAACGAGTGGTGGTGCCATCTTTCCGTACAGCTTGGCCTGATTGATGTATGAACGAATCACCCACTGCATCGATGTTCGAGATTGAGCGGCACGTAGCGCCGGAAGCGAGTCTGTGGCTTTCGCGAGCAGTTCCAATGCGGAAGCTGGTCCACTCTCGTATGTAAGCACGATCGCAAGGTACAGGAACGGTGATTGAGCTATCGCAGCAAAGGTATTCACCTGGTCTGGCGTAAGATGCTTCACAATCTCAATCATGATATTTGACTCAGTCCGAATCTTCGGAATATCAAATATTGTAGCGTAGTAGCCGAGCAGGAGGTGGTGGGCTTGTAGGCGCGCGAGGTATGCGGTGGGGACCTGTTGTTCGAGGAGTTGTGCGAAAAACTCTGCAGTTTGGAGGCGCATCGGGACCGCGTCCAATGCGAGTTGAACGGCGTTCTTTAAAACTTCACCGCGCGCCGAATCACTTTCTGCAAGCGACACCTGCCGAAGCGTTGCAGCGATCGCTTGGTGTTCGTCACCTATCATGAAAGACAGACGAGCAAGATAAAACAGTTGATCGGGTGCAGTCGTTTGCACAGTAAAGTTTTTCACGCATGCTCGACCAACTTCGATGGCCTCGGTTGGCAAGGTATCTTGCTCCGGCGCGAATATCGTTTTCACCATCCCTTTACCGCGCGTTACGACAAAGCGGGTATTTTCAACAGCCCGTTCGCACGCAGCCGGCGTTGTGTATCGCGAGAAATCGACTCGCCCCTGGGTCAAATCGCTCGTATCGGCCTGAGCGGCGGATTCTGCAGACTTCTTTCCAAGCACACCTTCCGGCAACTTCGCCCGTACATGCGTACACGCGACTCCCATCACACTCACAGCGCAGAGCGCGAGGAGCCGAAGACGATGATGACTAAATAGCATCGACAAGGGTGACCAAGCTGAAGTCGCGTATCTTCATTGATGGAACAACAACGGGCACAGACGGATGAAATACGCGAATGGACGGACCAATCGATTCAACGTTATTCATTGCAGCAAAGAGCGATTCGGTAAAACGGAAGTTTCTCACCGGGCGCGAGATCCTTCCGTTTTCGATTAACCATACCCCATCGCGCGTCATACCACTAAGCAGCATGCTATCAAAGTGAACAACACTTACGTTGGAAAATCGCGTTATCAGAATGCCTCGACGAGTTGTTGCAACCATCTCATCGATCGACGTATTACCGCTCGAAATTTTAAACGATCCGTTGCTTAACATACTCGTATCTTTGCCAAGCTTTTGAATGGAGTACCAACGATCGTATGCAAGGTTAACGAGTACACCATTTTTAACCCACACTGCTGGGTTGTGCGCATTTCCAGATTGATCAAATGGAGGAAACCCAAGTTCTGGATCCATTGGATCTGCTGTGATCGTTATACGCTCGTCAAACATCTTTTCGCCAATCAGAGAACGTCCGTCACGTCGATTAAAGGGTCCGCCGCCATTCGGATTCTCAGCCATAACACGATTCATCGCACCGTATTGAAATAGCGGATCGACAAAGTCGCATACGGCTTGTGGTTCCAAGACCACCGTATACCGTCCAGGTTCAACCGATGTTGGTTTAGCGGATCTCACGCATTTATCGAGCGCAATTTCGCAAAGCTTGGCAGCATTGATTCGGGTCCAGTCAGTCTGATCTACACCAGCCCATCCAGATCCAGTTCCATCTGGATCGCGCACTGTTATTGAAAGCTGCGCTTTTGTTATCGGATAATACGTGACGGCGCTGTCACGAATAACGATGTTTCCGGAAGCACTGACCTCAATAAAACCGGCTGCTTGCAACTGAGCAGCTTCGACTGGTTTCACCAATGAACGCATCGCTGCTGCTCTTGCGTCGGCGCTCAGGTTGTACGTCGCGTCGCTCCAGAGATTGGGTTCGAGATACTTCTCTGGTGGTAGCGACGGGCGATCGACCTCTTCCTGTTCTTCGCTCATTCGCAAGAGACGTTCGGCACGCTGAATGACCCCACGCAGGATAACGTCAGAGAGATCGTTTGACATGGCCATCCCCACAGCGCCACGAATAGCTCTTCGTATCGCGTATTGCGAGTCTCGAGCATCCCCGGATGTTGTGACGGTATTACGCGCCCAACGTAAGTTACCAGTCCAACTGCTGGTCATAAACGCTTCCGTTTCACCACCGCCAGTCGTAAAGCTCAGTATACGCTTCGCAAGCGCAACGGCACCTTCCCGCGACAGAAACCGACTATCCGACTGAAGGCTGAGTGACATTATCAGGCCGTCCTGGCAATGTCTATAACGGCGATGTTCCGAAACTTTCCTGGAACCGACGTTATACTGTGCTTACAGACTTGCATAGGCTCGCCCTTATATTGAGCGTACGCACCTTGCTCGGCGCTGCCCGCACCGCCATATGCAACTAGGCTTCGCCAGAAGCTGTTCATATTCACCTGATACGCTGCGTTTACAACCACAGCGCCAAGCTTCCCATCAACGATTTCGCGTACACGCACCCCGGTACCAATCCCGGTTCGTATCTGAAAGTCCATTGATGCACCGCCACCAAAGATCGCAAGCCCTTTCTTGGTATCTTTCACCAAGGTATCAAAAGTGGCATCTCCAGCCGACGGTTGCATTACAATATTCGGAGAATGCTGTATTGGAAAGTGTAGGGCTGAGTCCGATGCTGAACAGCCATGTGAGCGGAGAGGTCTGTTCACCTTTGTGTACCAGGGTGCCAACATCGCGGCTTGCTCTCGCGTGGTGGGATAGTCGTTTAAAACACCATCTTGAACGATGTTAAACTCATCTGGTTCGATACCTTCATCGTCCCACTTCACCGTCGCTAGCCCAGTAGCGTCTGATCGATTGGCGGAGATGGTAACCGAAGGAGCAGCAATGCGATGCGTACCCAGCAACGTTAGCGGCTGCCGAAGATAGCTGGTACCGCCTGCATTCGCCTCATTGCCCAGAGCACGATCAAGATCGATAGCAGAGGCAATTGTGCCGTTTAACAGCTCTCCCATCGCGGGAGCGTCAAGCACAATATCATACCGACCAACAGTGACACCACGCATTGGGATATTGAGCAATTCGTCTGCTTCTGCAATCAAGGCAGGCATTTGCGCTGGAATATTTGCATCCAAAAATAGCTCCCATCCTTTACCGCATTCTACCAACTGCGCTGCAGATACTGATGTATTATTCGGTCGACGCCAATCAGTGTTGACAACGTTGATTGGAAAGCTTCCAGAAGTATCGTAGATATTTTGCGTAACAAAAGTTCCGTCGCTTGTAGCGAGCGCTCGCTCCTGACGCCGAAACGACATCTGCGTTACCCCATGACTCACACCACGCCGCACGTTATCCGCGTATTCCATCCACGACGTCATGAAGTCGATTCGTTCTTCAATCGGAATGGTAAATGGATCAACGCGAATCGGTGTAGACCACGTCCCAGTTACGGGAGAGAGTTTTTTAAACTCAATCGTTTGCTTGGAACCAATCGAATTAGCCTTTGCCTGCTCAACCGCACTTTTGGCGAGCACCGACATCTCTTTCATCTGCCAGATAGGGCTGGAGGCAAAACCCCAAGCGTTTTTGTACAGCGCTCGGACGCCAACACCTACATAAAGACTGTCGCCGAGTCCACCTTGTATAACGGTCGAGCCGGTATACACCCGCTGAATTGCGGTACGCGTCAGCCTCACTTCTGCGTATTCTGCTCCGGCGTCTTTAGCTGCATCAATCGCTTCGAGGGCAAGCTTCCGAACGTTATCCTGGTCAACCAGGTAGGCTGATTCGTTCGCGTACGGGCTCGTCCAATCTGCCGCTCCACCGTGGAGCGGCACCTTTTGAGATGATGCCCAGCCAAAACGCGGGGCAATCGCGGCCAATCCAGCTGCGGCCACTCCCCCACGAAGAAACCGACGACGCGAGAGGGACAACCCCTAGGACCTCCGCTCCAAACTGAGCGATATTGAGTGGCGGTTCAGCGACATAAGCAGTGTCATTTCAAGATACACACTGGTTCGACACCTGTCACTTTGTCTTTGTTACATTTTTGATATTAGAACGATCGTTCCTGTGCCGTGTTATAAGCATTTTCATAACATTATTGCTGCCTGGTTCACGCATCGTATTGAATGCCGAAGATCAATCTGGAAAGGATTGAACCTTACGCAAAAAGACCTTCCACGGACAGATAACGTTCGCCGCTGTCGTAGTCGAAGGTAATGATGCGGCTATTATCGGGTAATTCGGGGATTTTTTTCGCCACAGCTGCGAGCGCCGCCCCCGACGAAATCCCGATAAAAATACCTTCTTCACGCGCCGCTCGTTGCGCGTACAGGAACGATTCTTCCTCACTCACCTGAATCGTTCCGTCGAGCGTCGCGACATTCAGGTTTTTGGGAATCATTCCAGTTCCGATGCCTTGGATTTTGTGCGGCGTATGTGTTCCTCCACTAATTACCGGAGACTTTTCCGGCTCAACCGCAAACGTCTTCAACTTTGGCCACACGGCCTTGAGCGCTTCACTCACACCGGTGATGTGCCCGCCAGTTCCGACTGCCGTAATGAGATAATCGAGCCCGTCTGGGAAATCGGCAATAATCTCCTGTGCAGTTGTTCGGCGATGAATCTCGACGTTTTCGGGATTCTCAAACTGTTGAGGAATCCAGGCGCCAGGCGTATTTTGCGCGATTTCCTGCGCTTTGGTGATTGAGCCCTTAATCCCTTCTTCTTTTGGTGTTAACACGACCGTCGCACCGTACGCAGCCATAATTCGGCGACGTTCGATCGACATCGACTCGGGCATGACGAGAATAATTCGATAGGACTTCACGGCTGCTGCAATTGAAAGCCCGATGCCTGTATTGCCGGAGGTCGGTTCAACGATCACACCGTCAGGTTTGAGCAAGCCACGTCGTTCCGCATCCTCGATCATCGCGATCCCGATGCGGTCTTTGATACTGCCGCCTGGATTGGCGCGTTCGAGTTTCGCCCAGACTTCAACGCGTGGATCAAACAGTCGATTGATCCGAACGTGTGGGGTGTTACCGATGGTTTCGAGAATGGAATTGGCTTTCATAGATGGGTGGAATGTGTTGCAACTCTCGTGCGCTTGTGGTGGGGGGCGTGGGGAGGATCCACACCTGTAGTAGGCCGATGGTGATATCATCTGCCTGCCAATACACCAATGCGCAGAAAAACGATGTATATTAGATGTATATCAAATATACATCGAGCGGAGGGTCCGATGCCCAGTAAAATTCGGAAGCAGATTTATATCAATCCTGACCAGGAAGAGCGCCTAAAGCAGATCGCCGCAAAAACTGGAGAGAGCGAAGCATCCATAATCCGGCGTGCAATCGATTCGTTCACGGCCCCTCATCAGAATCCCGGTAATCGTCAATTTTACAGGAATCCAAAAGCGTTGGAACGAGTGCTCCAGGGGATGCGGCAGTCGAAGTTGATTCCTTGTCCAGGAGCTGAAGTTTTTGATCGGGAGTCAATTTATGACAGATAAGATATTGATCGATACGAATATTCTTGTCTATGCGTACGTCCCGCAGGATTTAATCAAACAGTCTCGTGCGGTCACAACGCTGGCCTCGTTGGGTACTGAGGGCACCGGAGTCCTCAGTACCCAAACGTTATCGGAGTTCTACGTAACGGTAACATCGACAAGAAAGTATCGGCACCCAATGACACCGCACGGTGCGAAAGACATAATACAGGATTTTGTGGAAACGTGGCCTGTCATTGAGATATCGCCGCTGATTGTATTTGAAGCGATTCGCGGAGTACAGGCGTACAGCATGAGCTATTGGGATGCGCAAATCTGGGCGGTCGCAAAGCTGAATCAGGTTCCGATAATTTACAGCGAAGATGGACCTACGGATTCGACGATCGAAGGCGTGAGATACGTAAATCCATTGATCGGACCAAAGCTCTTTGTGGTCAAAGAACAGCCGCCAGTATACAAGACGAAACGCAAGAAGGTCCGAACCCCCTCCACTCACTGAGCCCCGTGTGCCTGTCTCGTCTCGACCCTATCCCCGCCCTCAATCTACCTTTTACCCGTAACACCCACTAACTTATATAGAATGCCCCAGAATCAGCCATACTCCATGTGTTCCATGCCGGCCTTCCCAACGAGGGGCGTCGATTCGGCACGCATGTAGGAATACATGGTCCGCTACACGAGCCTCTCAATAACGAGAGGCTTTTTTTGTTTCTAATCTTCCGTTCCTATGCCTAGTAGCTCGCCCATAACCGAGGCCCCTGCCTCGGTTTCGAATATTGCGGTTCATAAATTTGGCGGATCTGCGCTTGCGACTGCCGACGCGATTCACCATATCACCCAGCTTATTACAGAGCTGCAAGGGACGCCGACGGTTGTCACGACCTCAGCTATGGCGACGGTCACGAATACGCTGTTCGACATCGCAGCGAGCGCCGGAGCTGGAGACAATGAAACAAGCGTTGCTCGGCTTGACGCTCTTCGGCAGTACACAAACGTCACGTGGAACGAGGTGTGTGGAAAGCAGCAGTTGCCGCTCGAATTCGAGGCGCTCTTTGCCCAGGCGCACCGCATTCTCCACTCTGCATCCAATGCACGGGCGCTCACACCACGGGCACTGGACACGCTGGTCGCGCTCGGGGAACAGCTTGCCGCACACATTCTCGTTGGGGCGCTACGCAAGCTCGACATTCCAGCCCAATATGTCGACGCAATTGGCGTGATTCACACAGACGGGCGCGCAGGAAATGCCATTCCCGACCTCAAACAGACGACGCAGGCAGCTGAAACACAGATCCTTCCGCTCCTCGCCGCTGGCATCATCCCCGTCATTCCAGGCTTCATCGGACAAGCTGACGATGGCTCTACGGTGACGCTCGGTCGAGGGGGGACGGATTTGACTGCGACAACCCTGGGTGCCGCGTTGAAGGCGAAGGAAGTTGTGCTGTGGAAAGATGTTCCTGGGTTTCTGACCGCCGATCCGCGTATGGTACCAGATGCCCGAGTCATCGGACATCTTCATGTTCGCGAAGCGGCAGAGCTGGCGTATTATGGAGCAAAAATTCTCCATCCGCGAGCGTTAATCCCACTCCGCGGTAAGTCGTGCGTAGTGCATATCCGGTCCTTTAAGGATCCGGCAGCACCAGGAACATCGATTTCGAACGAGATGGCCAGCGATCCGCAGCCAGTGCGAGCACTCTCTGCGACAACAGGGCAGTCGCTGGTGACAGTGAGCGGTAACGGAATTCTAGGCATCCCTGGGATGGCGGCACGGTTGTTCGGCACGCTCCAGCGCGCGAACATTTCGGTGTCGGTAATCTCTCAAGCATCGTCTGAGTATTCGATCTGCCTCGGTGTTCCGATAGAACATGCGGCAGTAGCCCAGGCACAGCTTGCGGATGAATTTGCTCGCGAAATTGTTAGTGGTGAGATCAATGCGATCGATGTGCGTGAAAGCACGGCGACGATTGCGATCGTTGGGCTGCGCATGGCGGGACATCCGGGTGTGGCGGCGCGACTCTTTGGCGCACTTGGGAAACACGGAATCAACGTGATCGCGATTGCACAGGGATCGTCGGAGTTGAACATCTCCGTGGTAATCGATGCGGAAGATAGCGTACGTGCTCAACGTGCGATTCACGATGAATTCCAGCTGTCCAAGATCGGCGGGGGACGTGCAACGTTCCGCAACGATGAACATCATCGTGCCGATGTCATTCTGTTTGGATTCGGCTTGATTGGTCGAGCGCTCGCGAACATGATGGTTGAACGCGATGTTACGTCAAAGGCGCTCCGTATTGTTGGCGTCATCGATCGCAGTGGATATGTCTTTGAGCCCAAAGGATTTTCGCAGGAACGTGTCCACGAACTGATCGCGGCGAAACAGTCGGGTCGAGGACTTGGTGTGGTCGAAGGTGGTACAGCGAGCGCCGCGAATGGGGCGTTGCAACATATTCTTGCACATGCGCTCATTAATCCTGTTGTGGTTGATGTGACCGCTGAGGAAACGGCACCGATTCTGGAATATGCGTTGATGCACGGTGCGCATATTGCGCTCGCGAACAAGCGACCTGTGAGCGGCAAACGCGCGCATATCGAAGCGTTGCGTGTCGCAGCAGCGGCAAATGGGCGGCGAATTGTTTACGAGGCTACAGTTGGTGCAGGGCTGCCGATTCTGGATACATTTGCCAAGCTGGTTGAAGCCGGTGATACGGTTCAGATGATTGAAGGATGCCCATCTGGCACGATGGGATATCTCTTTGGTGAGCTCGGACGAGATGCACCGTTCTCCGGCGCGCTTCGAAGTGCGATGGACCTTGGATATACAGAACCAGATCCGCGCGACGATCTCTCGGGGATCGATGTGGCTCGGAAGGCGCTGATTCTGGGACGACTCTTAGGGTTCCAAGGCGAGTTTAGCGATGTTCGCGTTGAATCGTTGGTGCCGTCCGACGCGGTGTCGTTACCGTTGGCAGAGTTTCTTGGGAATCTGGAGCGGTATGACGATGCGTGGGCTACACGAGTGGTTGCGGCGCGGGCGCAGGGGAAGGTGCTCCGGTACCGGGCGACGGCGACCTCTGATGCGGTGAGCGTTGGACTGGTTGAGGTGCCGGCGAGTGGAGTGTTGGGTGCATTGAACGGGACGGATAATCAGTTCACGTTTACCACGGCGCGGTATAATACGAATCCGTTGGTGATTACGGGGCCTGGTGCTGGTCCAGCGGTAACGGCGGCTGGGGTGTTGAATGATGTGTTGAAGGTGGCTGGGGCGCTTTAGCGCGCCAGCCCATCATGTCAGGGAATTCCCTTCAAAGCATGCAAGATATTCCCTCATTGCGATAGCCAAATCTCGGCGCTATTATCTCGGCGGGCCAATAATCAGTCCATCGGTGCGCCTTCCGTACATCTACCGGTGCTGAAATACCAATCCCCGGTAGATAGACGGCATGATGATGTTGAACACGCGTGACCTGAAACCGTATCGAAACAACGATACCAGTTCGCGCATTAAAAATGATCGGACGACAACAGATCTGAAGGGAGACGAAAGCCAACGTCCCTTAAAAGCACACAACACTCGGCACCGTTTTCATAAAATTATCGATCAGGTCTTTCAACTACCGCTTGCTATTAAGCTTATCGGTCCAAATATCGCTGTCTTAGCTGCGGTTATATGTTTTATGTACGTACGCAATGAACGATCGGAAAGTTCTCGAGCCGCACTAACGACGACCACAATCGTCTTAGCCGTAGGTTTAGCAGCCAATTATCTTCTTTTCTTTTTTAATTTACGCTCGATTCGAGAAATCGAGAGAACCGCGCAACTCATATGGTCCGGAAATCAACGGGCCCGTGTTTCAGAGGCATTGCTAGATAACCAAACGCTTCACGTAGGACGAACAATTAACTTGTTGCTTGATAGCTTGGCGACGAATCGTGTCCGTGCGCGAAGTTTGGTCGAACAGGTAGTTCGAACTGGAGATATGGAACGAGGGAGGATTACCGTACAACTCCATAAATCAACAACGCATGCATTGGCTTCAGTAACAAAACAAATTGATTTTGCGTCTGAGTATGCCAAAAACCCAGACGTCCTTCACCCGTTAGATATCGCACGCGATACGATACGAACCCTGTCGAAAGAGTTCGATACGTTAGTGCAAACCACATATCCAAACGATTTTGAAGAACAGGATCTGCTAACGGCGTTGCAAAAGATGGGGAATATCATGCAAACATCGTATACAACGCCGATTAACGTTGTATATAGCGACGATCACAACAATGTTCTACGCCTGCCATCCTCGTCAGCTTCTGTGTTATATCGCGTATCGCATGAAGCCGTTCGGAATGCGCTGCAGCATGCAATGTCCACTCAGATCAAAGTCACGTTGAACGTATTTCAAGCATATGCAACCGTTCAAATAGTCGATGACGGGTTGGGATTTGATATAGCGCAGGTGGTTCGAGACGATCGCTATCTCGGGTTGTATACCTTGAGAGAAAAAGTCGGATTGGTAGACGGTGAATTTGAAATTATCAGTGTGCCCAATGAAGGGACTACCGTATATGCGCGAGTTCCGGTTAAGGAAGCATAAGAGGCGCTGAAAAAAGGCGAGATGGGATTTATGTAAGCGGTATTGCCTGGCTCTCTTCGAAATCCGACACGCAATACCGCTCCATATTCCCGCTTCGATTACAACAGACTACGCTGAGCGAATTGTCGCTAACGCTTGTTCCAGGTCAGTGATAAGATCATCAGGGTGTTCGACACCAACAGATAGTCGAATGAGACCGCCGCTAATTTCCAGTCGCTCTTTGACTTCGATAGGAACATCAGCATGCGTCATAGTTGCCGGGTGCTCTGCGAGCGACTCAGTACCGCCTAAACTGACAGCAAGCTTTACTAATCGTAACGCATTCAGCACCTTGAACGCTGCCGGTTCACCGCCTGTAACGGTAAAAGCAATCATCGCCCCGGGAGCAAGACATTGACGAGCGTAAACATCTGCGTCACGTTCGTTAGAGTCGTGCCCGGGATAAAATACCTTCGTGATCACAGACTGCTGAGTAAGATATTTATAGACAATCTTTGCAGTCTCTAACTGTCGTTCCATGCGCAGCTTGAGCGTTTCCATCGAGCGCAATAGCAACCAGCATGTCCAAGGGCCGGCCATCGTGCCCAGGAAGGTTCGCATCGTCTTGACGCGAGTGATTAACGCAGCGGACCCTAGACATGCGCCAGCAATGAGATCGCTGTGCCCACCCAGATATTTCGTTGCGGAATATAAGACGAGATCCGCGCCCAGCTTTAGCGGATGTTGCCACAAGGGTCCGAGGAACGTATTGTCGACTGCAACAACAGGCTTTCGTCCGTTCGTCGTGTACTGCTTGGCGATCCGAGCACACATCTCGATATCAACCAACACGTTCGTTGGGTTCGACGGTGTTTCAACATAGATCATCGCCAGCTTCGCACCAACACCCGCGTTTTCAACAAGCTTCCGTACGTCATCTTCAGTGGCATTTGCCTCGAACGCCAAGGTCTGAATTCCGAAGGTTGGAAGAACGTGTCGAATAAAGTGATCGGTGCCACCGTACAGCTGTTCACTATGCAATAGCACATCGCCAGGTTTCAAAAATTCTAGGAGCGTTGTGGTAATTGCGGCCATTCCGCTTTCGAAAACTGAGGCGGCTTCAGCGCCATCCCATAGGGTAAGCCGCTTTTCGAGAATTTCAGAACCGGGATGGTTGATCCTGCTATAGATGAGCCCTTCTGCCTCATCCTTCCCGCGCTCGCGCAACCCGTAGGCAACCTCGAAAAAGGCCTTCCCCTCCTCCGCGCTCTTAAAGACGTATGTCGACGTCTGGAAGACAGGACACTTAATCGCCCCTTCAGACAGTTCGGGACGATATCCATAACTCATCATCAGACTTTCCGGATGTAAGTCTGGTGCGGAGCTGGAAGCGGGTGTATTTGACGGCTGGGACATTGTGCGGAGACTAGGCCTAGTAATACCTCGAGGAATTCGGGATATTACCTTAAACATAGAATATTCACTTATACATGCCAGATTCTCCGAAGACTATTCGGCTCAGTGCCGAATCCAGCGAACTTGATCGAATTGACTTCGCTTTAATTGGGCTCTTACAGAAGAATGCTCGGCTCTCCAATAAAGAGCTGGCGGCCCAGGTGGGCCTGGCGCCATCGAGTTGCCTGGAGCGGGTCCGAAGGCTCATCGCCGATCGGGCTATTACGGGGTTTCACGCTGAGGTGAATCCAGCGACGCTTGGGGTCACGTTGCAAGCGATGATTTCGGTGCGGCTACGCCGCCATTCGCGCGCGATGGTCGATACGTTCAGGCAACATGTGCAATCGATTCCAGAGTTGATTGCATTTTACCATGTTGCAGGCGCGACTGATTTTCTGGTGCATGTGGGTGTGCGCGATGCGGAGCATCTCCGGACGCTTACCTTAACGACGTTTACGACTCGACGCGAAGTTGATCATATCGAAACGTCGCTGGTGTTTGAGTATAAACGGACGTAGTTGAACCTAGATGGGTAGGTCCCGTCAATTACGTCCGATAAACTTATGAAGCTGGCGCGTACTGTGCGATGCCGTTACCGAACGACCAGTTTTCTTTTTTCACTTCAACGAGATTAATTAGAACGTCTTCTACACGAATGCCGAGTTCTGTATTAAAGTTTTCGGCGATCAGTTGGTAGAGAGCTTTTTTCTGCTCGAGGGTGCGCCCTTCATTAAGCGTGATTTGCACCATAATGAGCGCATCCGTACGAGGGATGTCGAGATAACTTTCGTCGAATACAAAATGATTCGAATCGTGTTCACGGATGATTTGGAAGTTATCCTTTTCAGGGATATTGATTGTAGCGACCATCGCGCGGTAAACGATGTGGCCCAGGCGTTTACCGAATGAGTCATCCGGGCGTTTTTGAAAGTCGATTCGAATCAGTGGCATATCGGTGTGACAGTCGTTTTAGATAGTTATGTGTGTATGCGGCGTGAAGAAAATTATCACAGTTTAGTTACACATCAAAACAGCAAACATCTCGATCTTCAAGCTCCCAGCAACAACGAGCATTTCGGCGTATCGGTTAATTAGGTTCAATCTTCACCGAACGGCAGACGCATCAACGTAAACTGCGTAGGTTGAAAAAGGCGGCCCATGCCGAACATACTGCCTTCTTTCAAATAGTACAATCGTTCGATAGGCCGAATTAGAGTAATTGCCCCGTCCTATCGATGCACGAGACAATCGATCAACTCACGAACTTTATTTTTGAATATCGTCTAAATATCCAGTCGAACCACTCGCGATAGATACCCCCAATTTGACGAGTAAGGCACGATCGATGCTCCATTGGCTGGTAATTGCACCACAATGAGGCACTTATGTCAAAGAATGACCGATCGAAATCAAAAAGTTCAAAATCCGATCTTAAAAAGCCAGACCAACGTCCTGATTCGATGAAAAAAGGCGAAAACGACGCAGAGAAAAAACATGCCGATTCGAGCTCAAGCACAAAACCATCCAAGAAGGACGAGCCCAATCCGCCAAGAACGACCTCCAAGGGTTGGTTCACGGCTCCGAAATTCGGCTCCGCGGGAAGCGGAGGAGCAGAGTTCGAACCAGGACCGGAAAAGAATTGAGCTGAGCGGACGGAACAGCGTCCCACGTTTTGTGGCGTAGAGTTTTTTTGCCCGACGTAACTGTACGCATGGATGCGCGGTTTAGCTTTTGTGGGGGAAATCAAAGAGTTAAATTTTAGAAGAGAGATTTCCCCATTTATCGGGCAACCATGCGTCGTATCCACACTGCTTTACTAGCCCTATCGCTGCTTGCAGTTGTCGTTAGCTGCGGCGAGGTGTCATCTGATCCTCGTTATGCGCTTGTCGTTACGATTCCATATAAGACGTATTTCGCAGGTGACACAGTAACGTTTCGACTGCGAAATATTTCGAAGCATGATATTGGGTTTTCGGCGTGCCCTTTATCGCTTGAAGAATTAAAAGATGGTGTTTGGACGACCTCAACGCATCAACCAGCTGCGAGTAGTATTGTTTGCCCGTCTGCGATAACGGTGCTACCGCATGGGGAAACGGACTCTGCGGCCTTTGTACTGGGCAGCGATGTTCCAGAAGGAACGTATCGAGTACTAATTATGCCGGGTGATTCAAATGATAACGGTCGACCGATACGCGCGTTGTATACACCGGTGTTTTCGGTTATTAAAGCGGATTGATGTAGAGCGGCGAATATTTACGCCGCTCTAATTGTATCAAGGATCGCTTCTGGGTGTTTTGCTGCGACGAGGAGTAATATGCGAGCGGGGCCTTCTGGCATCCGCTTTCCTTGTTCCCAGTTGCGCAAGGTATGTACGCTAATACCGAGCAAGGCTGCGAACTTTTCCTGCGATAAATTATAGCGAGCGCGGAGCGCCGCGACATCTGGCATTTCGACAGGATCAACATGAAACACTCGACTCGGTTGCTTTTTCTTGAACCGAATGGCCTTCGCTTTGCGAAGGCTTTCGGTAAGTTCTTGGAATAGCGAGTCGTTCATGATAGATCCTTAACAATATGTAATACTTTGAAACCTCGCCTATAATTATAGGCCAATGAACTACTAAGTCAATGGCCTATACCATAGCAGAGCAGCCCCTATGCGGACTGATAGTAAACGTCAGCGTTACCGCGGCGTTACGCAACACCGACAGACGACAGACGACAGACGACAGACGACAGACGACAAAAGCAAAGTGCTACTCCGCTCCCACCTGCTTTACGTTATTCGCGCGGTTAACATCAATCAACCGAACTTCAGGATCCACCTGAACCTTGGTGACCGTCTTGCCATCAAACGCATACGTCGCATCATACGACTTAGCGTTTTCCCGCCATACATCTGCGGTATGTACAACATCCTGCGTTGTACTGTCACTAAATGTAAAACGCACAAACAACGGCAACACACCGCGCCCAACGTTCTCGTACGTAACCTTTACATTTGCCTTCGTCCCATCAACACTTTGTGTTACAACACCAATCCCCTGGTCAAAAACTGGTGTTTCATACAGAAACTGCCTCCAGAACCAATCCAACTTTTGCCCTGAAACATCCTCCATTGTACGATAAAAATCTGCAGGTGTTGGATGTTTGTATGCCCAGCGCTGCATGTACACTCGTAACGCGCTATCAAACACCTCGGGACCTAACACATCGCGTCGCAAAATATGCATCACGCCAGCTGGCTTGGAATACCCGATATACCCACGATTTACAGTTGGGCCATCGATAGGAACATCAACAATCGCGTCTTTGTTCGCCTTCAACATTTTCTCGATTTCCCGCACATACACTTGTGCGCGCTTCTCCTGATCGCCGCCTGCCGGACTATAACGACCATCGCTGAAGCTGTTAATGAATTGATTGATCCCTTCGTCCATCCACGCATGCATGCGTTCGTTGGAACCCACAATCATGGGCATCCAGATGTGTCCTGTTTCGTGTGAAATGACATGGTATTGCAACGGTACATTCGGATACTTTTGCACGAACGTCACCATTGGATATTCGATACCGCCTTCAGGCCCTTCTACGGCGGACATCTGCGGATAGGGATACGGCAAGTTCCAGCGCGATGAATATTCATCGATAGCAAACCGAACCATGTCGGCAGCATCTTTCCATGTCGATGTTGCAGCGGGGCGATAATATGCCTGCATCAACTTGCCCTTCCAGCCAATCGCGTCCCACTGATAGTCAGGCGATGCGGCCCATACGGCGTCGCGCACGTTGGTCGAAGCAAATTTCCACGTCACCATCCCGTCTTTGGTCGGGCGAGCAGTACCGTCGCTGAGTTCGGCCGAAGTGACGATTCGTACTATAGTATCCGACGTTGCGGCTGCTTTGAGCCGAGCCTGCTGAGTTGCGGGAAGAACATCTTTGGGGTTCGTGAGCTGGCCGGTGGCGGCTACGATGTATCCGGCTGGAACGGTGACATCCATCGTGTAGTCACCAAAATCCGTGTAAAACTCTCCGTTGCCATGATATGGCGCGATATTCCAGCCCGTCACGTCGTCGTATACCGCAACGCGTGGATACCACTGCGCGATTCCATACAGGTGTCCCTGCCGTCCCATCCGATTTCCGCCCGGCGGGACAACAAACTTATACTCGGCTTTAATCGTGGTAGACTGACCAGGCTTCAGCGGTTCTGCGAGCGTGACTTTCGCGACGGTCCCCTGCTCGTCGAGCTTTACCGTAACCGCCTTGCCGCGAACAGTCTGGGTAAACGACGTGAAGGTATAGCCGTATTGGTCGCCCATCCGCTTGAGGCGGGCAACGTCGCCGGGTTGAGGGGTAGTGCCGCGGAACCGATTTTGTTCGGTGTGGACCCAGATTACGTCGAGCTTGTCGGGCGAATTATTGGTGTACTTGAGGGTCATTGCCCCCGTGACAGACATGCTGGCGGTATCCAAGGTTGCCTTGAGGGCATAATCGGCGCGATTCTGCCAATATTTCGGACCAGGTGTTCCGTTGGCGTTCCGCATAGGGCTCGGCGCTGGCAGCGGCTTCAGCGGGGCGAAGATCGAACCTTCGTCCCCTGTTGCTCCGGTTGGCGACGTTCGGTCTGATTGCGGCGCCTGCGCGGAGAGGATTTCAGCTCCCGCGAATAGGCTCAGCGCTGCAATAGAGGTCCGGAAATGTAATGACGACGTGAACGAGCGGGACACCAATCGAGGCATATTGGGAACAAAGAGGTTCGCGTTTGCAGAGCTTTGGAGCGCTCAAGAAAGAGGAAACGTAACTGGGGGTTCCTCTATTTACCATAAAATACGCGAAACGGGCCTGCTCTGTTGGGGCCTTTGTTACCAATATGGATGTAGCGGGCGCGGGGCGGATTGGAAAATCGCGGTACGCCCGCTACATGTAGAACGCTACTTTTGCGTCTGTTTTATTGCAGCTGTTAGCTCGGCGTATGAATCAGCGCCGGAGACGTTAAACGGCTTTGCGACGTATGCGATCCTGCCGTCGGGGCCGATTACGTACAGGAGACGGTGGTTCATTTTAAACTTCGGATCGTATGCGCCGTATGCGGATCCGATCGTACCGCGACTGTCGCTTGCGAACAGCATGGGAAAGTGTGCGTCGTTCGCCCATGAAGTGAGCGTGGTGTCGGCGTCAACGCTGATACCGATTACAACAACTTTGTTTCCGTTATTAAACGTGGTTGCGTAGGTGTCGCGATATTTTTCCATCTGGATTGTGCAGCCTGGTGTGCGTGCGCCGGGGAAGAAGGCGAGTACAACCGTTTGGCCGCGAAGGTCGGATAGTTTGGTTGAATCGCGAAGCGGGCCGTATCGGGTGACGCCGCGGATGGTAATGTCCGGGGCGAGGTCGCCGACGTTAGGGCCGCCGAATTTTGCGGCGGCTGCGGTATTCTGGGCGGTAAGAGACTGTGGCGTGACGACGCAAGCGCCAAGTAGGGCAAAGGCGACGGAGAGGAAACGGATGTTCATAGAAAGGGCTCCAAGTATGGCTCTTTTATAATTTAACCGTGATGAGCCTGTTTCTAATTCTTAGAAACAGGCTCATCACTATTGGACCAATCCGGGACGCGCAGATACGTATAAGATTCCCGCACTATCGGGGAAACGGCGAGTATGTCACAGCAGAACAGCTGTTCAGTAAGTCCAGCATCTACTGGGGTTGCTTAAGCAGCGCTTCAGCATATTCTGTAATCTCCTTCTCGTTCGCTATCATCCACCCAAGTTTCGAGATAACCACTTTCCCATTTCTGTCGATTAATGATGCTATCCAAGCCGCAGTCGGGTTTCGATCATCTAAGCTACCTCCATAAAGCTCATCATTTGGGCCGAGCTCGTTGATGCGACGAAAATCTGGTTCGGGAAGTCGCCAGAACGCAGTTTTTTGAACAACCAACGTAGCTGGAAGATGATGCAATTGCAAATATATCGAATCGAGCACGACGGCTTCGTCGTTCGGCGCCATAGGTTCTCTTGTCAGCCCCAAAAATCCGAACGTTTTTGCAATCAACGTGATTTCCACATTAGGAAAACGTTGATGAAACCGTTGCAGCATCGCAACGGCTGGGAGACACCGCATACAGTTTTGCGCTTTGAGCATTAAAACTAGCCCGATTTTTCCATGCGTCGGTCGTGGTTGCGCGGGGGCGTTCGGAAACCAAAACTCTCCAACGACTGGCTCTGCCACCTTCTCTGATAGTCGCCGGTCCTCTGCTACACCAGCTTTATCCAGAAGGTCGTTATTAAATCGTCGATAAGCATCGCTGCTCATTTTCAAACTATCGAGTATTTTCGTGCGATTCAGATAAACCAATCCTCGGTACACCGAAAATGCAGCACCAAGCTTCCACGCAGTAGTCTGTTTGATGCTATCACTGATCATCTCAGGCGCTATGGACAGCCATTTTGCTGCACGATATGCGTTCACAGTATCTTGAAGTCTATCCGCCTCCGCCAAGACAGTCGCAACAACACTGATAGGACTAGACCAAAACTTTACTTTATTCATCGAATCAACCAATTCCCACGCTGAGGAGAATCGAGCTGGCCGAGCGCCAAGGTGTTGTGCTGCAAATCGATGCAATCCAGCCGCACGAGTAGTGTCGTTGTCAGTAGATATCGACGCAAGCCAACGATAAATGAATTCCTTAACGTCTGGATCCCTAGATGCCATGAGCAGAAGGCGCGTTATGTGCTCTGCAGTGCCAATGCCTATTTTCTCATGCTGAAACAGCTCTGTCACTGTAATTTTTTTCGAACATTGTTGAGCTGTTGAAACAACGGTGGCTGGTAGCGAATTAACCGTGTCGAGTACGCCTGTTGGGAACGTATCTCGCCTGATATTGAAATCGGTTGCCATCCGAAGCACTCGATCAGTAGCACTTAAGCATTCATCGATCTTCAGATATTGCGTAACATCAGGTGTGCCGCGCGGAAAGGAAAAGAGATTTTGCGCAGCGACTGTAAATGGCACGCATGTACTCGACACCACACTAATCACCAAGCTCGCTGCAATCTTGATAAGAGGACGACAGACGGCAGACGCTGCGTTCTCCGCAGATTTGATGGAGTTCTTAATGGAGTTCATTATTGACTGCATAGATCGTCCCTCAATATGCTATTGCTCTGCATACAGGTGTCAAAGTTAGATAGCATCGATAGTCGACGTGAATGCAAAATCGTTTGACTTAATCGGTGGAAGAATTGCCGGATTGAGCGTATCATCGCCAGGTCGAAACACAGGGACAGGATGCCCTAATTGCTCGATTTGGTTTAACACGAAGAGAGGAGAGTCAGTCCAGCGCATATTCTTTATTGCTTTTGAGATTTTTCCATTCTCAACAAGCCACAAACCGTCTCGTGTCACTCCGGTATAGAGAAGAGCTGCTCCGTTTATTTGCCGAAGTCCGAAAAGCCGCGTGACAATCACGCCTCGTTTTGTTGTGGAAATCATCTCTTCTATCGTTGTATTACCTCCAGTCATCTCGAAACTATTTCTTGGTAATTGAGGAAGATTTTCACTGAGCAGTGGCAAAGCATAATCGTTCCAAGCACCGCCACGTCCGTAACTAATATTCGTTAAAATTCCGTTCTTGATCCAATGGATTGGTCCCAATCCGAGCATGGGAGGTATGCCAAGTGTCGGATGCATCGGATCGTGACGAAGAGAAATGCGTTCATCGATCACCTTTAGTCCGAGTTTCGTGCGTCCAATCCCAAGAGCAGTATCAACACCGAGTGCAAAAGGACCTCCTCCTCTTTCCACATAATCTCGTTGCTGTAGTGAGCCAACGAGAGGAGAAACCAGTACGTTAACAGCGCTTGGCTCTAGAATGACAGTATAACGACCCGGCTCAATTGCAACTGGATTCAGCGAATTCAGGCACTTGTCGAGTGCCCGCTTTGCCAGCGCTTCACCATCAAGGGAAGACCAGTCGTAACTAGAAAGCCCAGCCCATCCAGATCCAACACCCTGAGGATGTCGAACCGTCATTGAGCATTGCGATTCTGTATGACGAACATAACCGACAGTGCGAGATTTTCGGTCTACGCCACGTCCCACCGGTTGCACATCTAATCCCAGTTCTTGCTCCTCACCTGCAAGCGGCCATCCATCGGTACTGAGCCCATAACTCCAATGCTCTGCAATACGCATTTGAAGAAATCCTGCTGATAACATTCCATGCTGCTCTGCACCGGTGCTAAGTAGTTGCGCGATTGCAGCCCGTTGTTCTGGAGTGACGTTGTATGTGGAATCACTCCAAATCGAAGTTTCAGGAAATGGAAGCAGGGGAGGTACGATTGGTAAACCGTCGTGTTGCTGATCGATGGTACCTACAAATCCGGTACCGAAGGACTCTGTGTAATACTCCGCTGCACGTACAGCCGCTTCGAGCGACGCATCATCAACCTGGTTTGTCCACACCTGTCCATCCATACCTCGGTCGGTCTGTCGACATATCCACACATCGATGTCTCGCCGATCGCTGGAGAGAGACGTTCGATTTCTAGCCCAGGTGAGATTGCCTTGCCACCAAGCAGTCAACTTGACAGCAACACGCCCTTTACCACGTTGAAGAGCGAGCACGCGTTCATATATCTTTTTGGCACCCGCTTCGGTGAGCAAGCGTTGATCCGCAGGATCGTCGGAGCGCTGTGTCGTGTGTGACGTGTTCACGACCGTCTCTCCTGATCAACGATGGATACATCCTTTACCGCTATAGGGAACGCCGTAACACTATGGCAACCATTTTGTTCGGGTTGTCCTTTCGTAAGTAAGTCAGACCGAAGTGTAAAGAATCCGGTTGCATATGCGTATGCGCTTTTTCGCCCACCAATCGCGAGTAAATTTTTCCATAATTCTTGCGTCTGGAATAATACACCGGGCTGAGAGGCCAATCGAGCTACACGTTTCCCGTCTTTGATTTCGAGCGCGAGGCCGCCCCCCGAACCACCGCTGCATTGAAAATCCACATCTGGACGAAATTGAACAAACGAAATCCCTTTACCGATTCCAGATTCGAGATCGGCCATCGTCAACGGTTCACTTCCAGGCGTCATGACAAGATTCGCTGTATGAACAAGTGGAACATCTTTTCCAGTTCGTGCAAAGGCGCATCCGTGTGAACGAATTGGGAGACCTGCACTACTGTACGTGTCCTTCAACCAGCCCGCACCTTCGCGATTCGTTTGAAAGTCAGCAACAACGCCCTTCTCGATTAACGTGAAAGGTTCAGGTGTAACGCCTTCGCTATCCCATTGTACTGTCGCAACCGAACCAGGTTCGTTTCGGTTCGCGGTGATGGTCAGCATTGGAGAGCCGACCCGAGTCTTTCCTAAGGTATCCTTAGGATCTTTGAGATAGCTGGTTCCAGTCGCATTCGCTTCAAAGCCAAGCACTCGATCAATCTCGGTGGCTGCACCGAGAGTTTTGCTAACAAGTTCCGCAACACTTTGGGCGTCAAATACGACATCATATCGTCCAACATCAAGCGGTTTGATGGGGAGTTTTCCGATTTCATTCCATTCCTGTACATTTTGTAAAACCGTTTCGACAATGGGCTGATCTTTTATGTATTCCCATCCAGCCGCCTTAGGTGTTAATAAGCCGCCACTACCTCCATTATACTGGCGACTCTCAACCTCACACAGTCCTTCTGTCCAATGTAGCCGCTGAGTGAGATAACTCCCCTCAGTCGATGCGAACGCCTGCTCGCTCAGATAAAACGTTGCCCTAGTAATGACACCGCCTTGAAAGTTACCGGCTCGATCAAAGTTCTTGAGTTCCCGATGAACGTTATTGGTTATCCCATCGAGAACGTCTGCAATTTCGAGCGGATTGACGGTCCACGGATCAATCTTCACGGGAGTCTCCCAATGTCCGTCCACAACTGTTAGTACAGGTGGAAGCAGGATCTCGCGTGGCTTGCCCAGCGAGTTCGCCGCAGCGTACCGAACAGACTCTCGGCCTAACCTTACAACCTCATCGGGACTCCACACGGCGCTCGCCGCAAACCCCCAATAGCCATCCTTCAGCGCACGGATTCCAACGTGTAACCCTTCCTTCTCGTAGCTAAACCTGTCATTGGTATGTAAACGTTCGTGCGTGCGTGTCAGCCGAATGTCGGCATATGTCGCGCCGGCGTTACGAGCGGCATCGAGTCCGCGCAACGCTAACGCTTTGATACGCTCGTCACGAATCGTAGGGAAAGGCTCACGAACAGAGTTTGATGTGGCAAACAGGGATCGCGGCAGTAGTGATAGTCCCGTTCCTGCTCCCAACGTATAGGCACATGTGCTCAAAAAATTCCGTCTTGTACGTCTGTACATCGCTATTTCCGTTCTAAAGTTGCAGTCATAATATTTGCGCGAAATTCCAACGTTAGACACAAGCGGATACCGAAATGTCTAACGTTCATTGATCACACGAATTCGACCGATAACACCTGTATTCGGGTCGTGAAAAGAGTAATCTCCCGGTGCAGTGAAACGTAACTGCACAGTAGACATCCTCGAGGTATATTCCGGATTATCATATCCATACAAAACGCGGTTAATTGAGGCTCCGGGAGCACCGCCATCAATGACTTCGATATTGGCTGTATCGTCCCAAATCATAGTAAAGTCGTCTTTTTGGTCGGTTACAAGCGAAAATATGCCACCAACACCGAGAGTGACAGGATTTCCGGCATCGACGTACGTTTCAAAACTTACACCATCAAGCATGGGTCGTTTTTTTATGCTACCATTTACCCACAACGGATACCCCATCCGCATTGTTAAAGTATCTGATCGGGAAATTCCATACGCGTACGCTGACGCAACGATCTTCACTGCGGCCACTCTAATGAGCGTAAACGGATCAAGCAAAAGTTCACCATACTGACTATCGATACGAAGTAGGACCGGATTTTCGCTCTGGTAATTTACGAGAATTTCTGTCATTTCGACGCCTTCCACTGACGTGCGTTTCAAGAACGGCTCCAGACTAAAGAACCATTCTGTCACCGCCACCTTCGCACTGTCAGGAGGGGTTGGTTGTATCGATAATGTGTGAAGTGTTTGTGGTGCAGAATTATCGACAACTCTTACAAAGGCCGTATCTACATATGTTATTGTGCCAACAGTCAACCGTACCGTAATTTGAGTACTACTCGTAACTTTCTTCGCTCGAATGTACCCGGTTGGCGTAACGCTGACATTGTTGGAATCTGAAGATTGGAATGTTGAGATGATACCGTCTCCTCCAATGGTATCTCCACGATATGTTAACGGAATGGGTACAAGAGTTACGGTATCCCATGGTGCTTGGGTCGAGAGCGTAATGGCTCGATAATTGAGCTGTAACGTCCAATATGCCGCGGCTGGATCTGTCGTTACGGGTTCTGTCATTACATCCGCCGATCCGCAAGCATTCAAACCGATGCCATATCCGATGAGTATTGCTACAGATAGCGCTCGAAAAAGACGACGATACAGCGCGACAAGTGCGCGAATCGGAGTGTCAGGATATCTCTTCATCATAAATTCATGCATCTCGATTGATACACCCGTGATACAGCGGATTAGATAATCGTTCGCCTACCCCAACCGGAAAATTCGTGAACCCGCCGTAGGTTCCAGCGACATTACCACCGTAGTAACCGCCCGTGGCATACAGCTGCGCCTGAGGCCATGCATAATTTCGAATCATTCGACGCATATCACCTTGACGTTGACCAGTCAGAAAGAGCCAGAGCGCTCGTTCCTGAAACAGGAGTGCAACCTGTTCATTACGTTCATTCGGATCCGTCAAAGGAGGTAACCCTTGAACTCCGCCGCTGCCTGCCGGCGCGGGTGTTGTACACGCGATAGCAAGCACACAGGTTGTACGAAGATCATTAAGCGATTCCATCCAAGGTCCACCGGTATTTAATTTAGCCTCGGCTCTCATAAGCTGCGCTTCAATCCCACTCGCGAGAATGATTGGTGTTGTTCCGGCAGTATCGTATTTCGTAGGGAGGTATACCTTATACGGTGCTGGTGTTCGCGAATTTGGACTGCGATGGTCAAGTACAACACGCGGATCCAGGAGAGATGCATATTTAGTTCCGACATCTTCTTGCAGACCTTCTCCGTCACTTACCGAAAGCCTTCCGCCATCCCGACCTACTACTTTAAACAAATTTGGGAGCGCCTGAGAATAATTGATAGCGTATCTATAAATCTCTGGAATATTTGCGAGTGTCGCCACAATCGAATCGTATTTTCCCAACCCCAAGAGGGCTCTTGCTTTGCCGATCCGAGCAAAATCGCGAATACGAGCACTATCACCAGACAACGTGATCGCAGAATCAAATAGTATTATCGCGCTTTGATAGACCTCTGCCGTTAACGACCCTGACTTAAGCGTATAGTCACCATCAAATTCGACGACACTTAACGGGATTCCGCTGCAATAAAGATCTGCAAGCAATACATCAGCAAATGCCTCAACAGCATAGAGATGCCCGATCAATGCCGACGAAGCGAGGGGAGCATGTTTCTTCAGCGCACCACGCGCTTGCTGAGCGGCGCTACGGGTTTTCTGCAAGAGTCTGAAATTATCATCTCCTATCCCGCTGTAGCCCCACCCGCTAACGTCATAAGACCCTGTTTCTCGAAGGAATCTAGAGTCGATTACTGCATTTTCATCCGCGATTCCACCGATTGTAGTCGCGATATTAAAGGGACGAAGTTCGTCAGACAACAGGCCTGATTTCACAACGTAAGTACTCACCGCTCCAGCAAACGTTTGGATCGTTCCGGTATATAAGGCATTTGCGCCAGCTTCGCTCGCAACAAGCGCAGGATCCGAAGTTCCCGCAGGCACCTTGGAGTCACCAACCAGACCACTGAGTGAACAGGAAGCAAATACAATTACGCTAGACGCCTTTGCACAGGTCATCATAATCTGGAAGAATCGATCGACTAGCGATCCAGGATATTTCATAGTTATCTCTCGTCCCGTTTGTACAAGGTTCATGGTTATCTTAGCGATTGAGATCAACACGAAGCATCCAGGTTCGTGGGGGTGGCAACTGCCCGTTATCAACACCCCCGCCACCAACATTCGGATCCTTTCCGGAATAATTTGTCCAGAGTCGCAGATTCTGGCCCTGCAATGCAATAGCCAGATAGCGCCCTCGGAAGAAGCGTGCAAGACGCTCAGGCGCAACGATGCTGATTGAAAATTCGTCCCATCGCACACTTGACGTACGATTAATAAAGGCGCTGCCGTCAAGAACGCGAGCATACGAGATTGGCGAGACAGTCGTATCGTTAAGTATTTTCGAAAACCGTGCCGTGCCGAGCCCGTTACCAAGCCAAGCGCTATTGGCTTGCACCATTCCATTTCGGATATTAAACGTTGTTTGCAAATTCACTCTCCCGCGAAAAAGACCCAACGAAGTTGCTAACATGCCGTCAAAGGTTGGGTCCGTCGATCCGAGAAAAACAGCACTGTCGGACACACGGATTTCGTTTGGCGAGAGAAATCCGTCCTGATCAGCATCAGCGTACGCGAGAAGTGGACGTGACCAATATCCATTCAAGGGATATCCCTCTACATTAGCGATACCTCTGGTACTTGCTCCAGACGCCAGCGCAGAAATGCCTGAGCTTTTCATTTCCTTACTGAATGAAACAAGACGATTGCGATTCGCGTACACACTTCCCGTTAAGCTCCATACGATGTCTTTAGTCTCAAGCACCCGTGCCGACAGCGATCCGTTTACCCCTCGATTCACCACATTGCCGATATTCTTTTGCTGTTGCAGTCCACCTCCGTACACGGAAAGTGGTAGATCAACGCTGATGATCATGTCATGCGTAAATTTTCTGTACCCAGTCAGTGTCATATTGACCCTATCATTCCAGGCACTCAATTCCATTCCACCTTCCCACTCGACCGATCGCTCAGGGCGCAGTTTCGTATTTCCAATCGTTTTAATGTCGAGCGCAGAATCAAGCGTTCCTAATCCTAAATAGCCGCCACGGACCCCATATTGGGGCTGAAAGGTGCGAAGCCGATACTCGATTCCAGGTTGCCGGCCGGAGTGCCCAAATGCAGTACGGATGCGTAGCGCGTTGATGCCATAACGACCGTTATCATTTGTCAGAAGTGGAATTGAAAAATCGAGTTTCGGGTAGGCTGGCGCTGACGCGTTCGAACCAATACCACTGCCGCGATCGAAACGAAATCCGAATCCAGTGTAATATCGATTGAACAGCGTTAAACGTTGATCCACATAAAATCCGGCGACACGAGCATCGGTGATGCTTCCAGTCACACGGATTGAATCAGCTCCAACAAATGAAACACCTCCTACTGCGAGGTGCTTCGCATCTATGTCAACACCGTCTCCCGTATTTTGCTTATAATTAAATCCGATCGTGCTTGGGCCTGAAATAACCCACCAACGAAGTAATTGCAAACTTCCTCTGACATTTGCTGAGATTACATCCGATGCAGTTTTGTTAACGCGATAATGCCCAAGATCATCCCAATATCTGGGGCTGGGGTTACCACTACCAATGCACGTTGGACAATCTCCTCTCCGAATCAAAGCATCATCGTTTCGATTTGTTCTATCCCATCCAAGGCTTCCAGATGCACTCATTAGATCGTATGGCCGCCAGTTACCATTAAGCGCAAGCAATGAATTTACGCGTCGCGCTTCGCCTTTATCGCGAAATCCGGGAACTCTCTGTAAGGTGATAAGAGAATCACTGGGATCCGGGCTTAAGAAGTAACGATTGATAGCCTCAACTAACGGCGTGGTTCGCACTACTTGACGGCCAATGTTTGAGGTCAGCGTAACATCAGCATCGGCGTTAAGCTGCACTGTAATACGCGACGAACCCGATTCGGTTGTAGCGCCATTCGGTCTACGTTGCCAAAAAGGCAATGAATTACCGGTTATCTGTTCGAGTCTTTGAAATTCGGCACGAGGCATCTGCTCATATCCAAGTACGTTCCCGGTGCTGACCGTAAAGGCATATCGCATAGCAGATGTTCCGCCTTCGATCCCAACAGAATAATTTTGCGTTGAACCACGCCCAAAGAGCGTAGTTCGGCTATCGTTGAGAACCTGCCAACTCTGCATGCTATCACGCATCATACAGAAATCACCTATCCCGAAGTTAAATTCGCTTACACAAGGAATAGCCTTTCCTGTTATGTCACGACCCCACAAGCGATAAAACAATGGGTACGATCCCGGTAACGAACTAGTTCCTTGCTGCGTCGACATCCGCCACCGTGCAGGACCCGCTTGCCCTCGTTTGGTCGTGACTACAATGATTCCATTCGCTGCGTCAGTCCCATAAAGAGCCGCTGCGGACGGGCCCCGCATCACCTCAATGGTTTCCACGCTGTTTGGGTCGATAGCGTCCAACGGCGATGGAGCTAAACCACCTGGTACAATTGAGCCATCCTGTGCCTCAGACACCGTGGAGTAGATCACGACACCGTCAACAATGATCATAGGATCGTTATTTAGCGACACACTACTGACCCCGCGAATTCGAATAACGGAAGGAGCACCAGCGGCTCCTGAGGTCTTCTGGACGATCAACCCGGGAACACGATTCGAGAGTAATTCGCTCATGGTTGTAACGGGCGCGTTCTTTAGCACCTCCGGGACATTGATCTTGGCAATGTCATTGCCGACCTTTACGCGTTCTTGTGTTCCAGTCGCAGTCGTTACAACTTCGGTAAGTGCCGTTGGCATTGATGCCAGCATAATCGACAACGGCTTTGAGACATCCGTCGTAACAGATGTAGAACTAGACGTTGATTTGTAGCCAAAACATTTGACTGTAATCGTGTGGTTGCCAAGAGGAACGTTCCGGATCGTAAATTGTCCGTCTGCTGTCGTGATTCCAGTCAGTTTAGTGCCAGCAATAGCGACAGTTGCTCCTCCAATTCCTTTTCGGGTTATTGAATCTATAACCTTCCCACTTACGTTTCCAACGGCCTGGGATATACGTTCGGCAACAAACGGTGCGGCCTGTTGACGTATCATTACAGTTTCGCCATCAGACGTCAACTTTGCGACAAGACCTGTTCCCTCCAATACCGTAGCGAAAGCATCCATAACCTCTGCCTTCGTCACACGCACGGTAATACGCCGATCAAAAAGCACATTGTACTTGTCGTACAGCGCCTGTAGCTTCGCCTGCGAAACGATATCATGAATCACATCGGAGATTTTTCGATTTTTCGCGATAACCGTCACCGAATTCGCTCCCCCTTGGCGACCTTGTGGTTCGTTCTTGGCTGGATCGTTTGAGACGAGCGTTCCCGGGGACTCTTCCTTAGGCACATCGGGTGATTGCGACTGGACTGTTGACGATGCAAGCATTGCCACAAACATGGCTGCCGTGACACGCACCAAGTGCGTTGAGAGGCACAAATACAGCCACTCTTTTTTACTTCTTGACCCGTTCGGCATCATCAATTGGAATACAGGGTTAAGATCCGTCCACTTCTGACCACACGCATGTTGAACGTCCACTCGAGCCGTTCTGTTAAATCGCTCAAGGAACCGGCTGGGAATCCGCCTTTGATACGTCGTTCTGTTATTGCAGCGTCACCGATACGAATGTCCGCATTATACCAACGGTTTAGTTCGACCAAGGCATCACGAAGTGGTAATCCGTCAAGCGTGAGAACACCGTTCGCGAAGGTTAGCTGTTCCAACGTAGCCACTCCTTGCACGGGAAGCAGATTCGAGCCAACGGTCGCTTGTTCATTCGCCGACAGAATCATTGAGCCAACTGTAACTTTTCCATCTTTTACCGCAACTAATGCAGCAGTATCGGTACTATAGTGCCGAACCAAAAAGCTTGTGCCGAGTACACGCGTGATGCTGTTTCCGGCCGTGACGGTGAATGGTGTGCTAGTGTGATGCGTTACTGTAAAGAAAGCTTCTCCATGCAACCGTACGTTTCGATTTCCGGACGCATAGTTGGCCGGAACTTCGAGGCGGCTTCCTACGTTGAGAATTGCAATAGTGCCATCGGGCAGCACGACGGTTGCTCGCTGACCATATGCAGTGCTGTATACCGACGATTCCTCTGCGATGCGATGCTCTGTGTACTCTCCTCGGCCCAACCATCCCACGACTAACAACGATGCCGCAATTGCAACACCGCCTATAGCGGTCAATAGGCGGCGGGCTGGCCGAAAGGGATGTAACGTTTGCGATGCGAGTGGCACAGCCTGTTTCACAGCAAAACCGGGCGTAACTGGAATAGCACTGCTATTGGCTGTCGTTACGGACGGCAAGTTCAGATGGCGACGCAACCCAACGATTCGATCATCGGCTGATATTTGAACACGCCTATGCGTATCCCACAGTTCACGTAGATGCTCGAGCTTCACAGGGTCGGCTCCAGCCCGTTGTAGCGCACGAAGCACCCCTTCCGTATCGTCTTGGGGACGCTTGGCCACGAGGTACCGGTCGAGAAGTTCTGCGACGTGTTCGGTGACCTGGGATTCGCTCTGGTCGGGCTCAAATTGCTCTCGCATGTCTAAATGACGCACGAGTGTTGAAAACGAACTATTCGTTCTGCTCGGACCGATGACTGTGCAGCAGAGGACGCAAGGCCTTTGCCGCAGCGGTCAACTGATTATTTACCGTTGGTACCGCGACTCCCAGCACTGCTGCGATCTCTGCACGACTAAGCTTATCGCGCCACCGTAGTAAGGCGACCTGCCGCACTCGCAGAGACAGAGAATTCAATGCGAGCGCGAGCGCGTCCGCCAACTCCTGACGTTCCATCGCAACATCTGGAGATACGAACTTCACTCCCAATCCCGGGGTCATCGATTCGGTGAGGAAATCCGTTACACAACGCTCTTGCACCTGCCGGTGACGCAAAGCCGAAATGGCTCGATTACGAATTCCGCCATACAAATAGCTTTGCAACGTGCTTTGAATTTCCAACGTTTCTCGTAGCTCCCAAAGGCGAACAAAGACATCTTGCACAACGTCTTGCGTAAGATCGTCGTCGTGCGTGATGCGGCGCGCGTAGTCTTCGAGTGCGTCGTTATAGAGATATACGATCGCATCGAACGCAGCTACATCGCTCTGACGCAACCGATTGACAAGTTGACGGTCAGATGTTTCGTCTCGAGGGTATAATTGGATTCCCACACTTCCAATATACGGTCGAGACTGCGCCTCCGCCCTAATTTGCTATTGCGTGTGCTGCGAGGGCCGTAATAGTTATAGTTCGCGCGCGAGAAATGGGCGTGTCGGTAAGGGTTGCTTAGCCAATCGCCCTACTTTACCTCCAGCGCTCCTCCTGTCGAACGCCCGGACACGGCCCGGTTGTACCGCTCTTCCGCATGCGCAGGCGGTAAAACAAAAGTGCCGAACGTCGTGGCGCGAGCCAAGTAAGTCGCCGTATAGGCCCCCTTAAAAAGCATCCGAGTCGCGTAGATCACGCGATCGTCACGAATTTCCTTAAACTCCCACGGAGACCAGTACCCGAAATCCCAACTTCCATATAGAAATCGTTGCGGCAACGGATTATCGCCGGGTTCGTTTATGATCCCGCTCTCTCCGGTTAATGCATCGCGAGAGCGCTCAAACGGTCCCAGCACGCCTGTTGTATGCAGCCCCAAATCAACGACTTCCAATCCGGCGGGAAGCGGATCTTCCAGAACAACGAACTGTCGGTCGTTTGGCACCGTTACCCGAATTCGAACGCGCACGAGTTCGCCCGGAGCAAACGATGTAGCGAGTTGACCATCGCTATAACGCTCATACCAGCGCTCGACAACAATCCCTCGAATGTCAGCTGTGACTGACGGCCTACCTGGGACCTCCGTCACAGACACGGAATAATACACCGGAGTTGATACACCTGAAGCAGCGACCTGCAACGGCAATCGCACTGAACCGTCTTTTGATCGTTTCACAAGCGATGTTAATGCAATCCCAGAATCTTTAACCATCGTATCGCTCACAGAGCGATTCAGCAACGTTCGTCGACCGTTACGAACTGTCATCATGCCTGTTTTATTCAAATCACGCTTCCCTGCAATATCTGCGAGCGCAACGATTGCGGATGCGTAATCTTGCGTATTCCATACGAGACTTTGATCGATCGACTGCTGTCGCATTAGAGTTTCTTCAAGGGCACCGAGTTGGGGATGATCGATTTGAAACGCATGCGTGGCAGTGATAAGCCGAGCGATTGGGCGGACGCGGGAAGGAATCCATCCGGTGTTCATCACGGAGGCAGGTAGCTCCGCGCGATTCCCAACAATGCGAACTTCGTTCCACGCTTGTTCAACGATTCGTTTAGCGATGATTGAATCTCGCTGTTTCCGAAACACCATCGCTAAACGAAGTCGATCTTCCCAATGCAAACTATCGACGAGCGTTAATAGCCGCTGTTCAGCGATCGTATCCGGCTGCTCAGCCCGTCGGAGTACACTTACCGCAGCCACACGATCGCCCAACGAGATGGTTGGATGTTGAAGCCAGAGCTCTGTTATGTCGCGATATGGTGTATATCGCGGGGTAACTCCATCTTTCGCTGTTGTTGGGGTTGCTGTGTCACGTAACCGATTCCTTACATACGAAAGGATTTCACCCAATCTATCTGTATGTACAGACATCTGAAGTGCACGCGCGTCCAGAAAGCAATCGGCAGCATACGCAGTAATCCAAAGGTTTGAGAAGCTGGTATGGCTCCAATACCCTACAGAGCCATCGGCTTTGATGAGCTTTGTGAGGCGCCCGAGGTTTTCTTGTAACGATTGATTCAAAGCCGCAATCGCACGGTCATTTGAATCCACATTCACACCGGTTTTCTGCTGAACTCGACGTAGCACCATTTGAATTCTGGAGTAACTCGCGAGTGCTTCAGCGTCAAAATACACGATCCCAAAGCGCTGCTTGTATAAGTTCGTCAGGATCGAAACTGGAGACGTTCCGACATTCAATGTGAGCTGGGAACGATCGACATCCATGTCACCTGGGAGCTTGAACTCGATCGACGTAGTATCACGGGCCATTCCTGAAATCGTATGCGTCCGCGTTAGAGAGGCGGACCATACAGGAAAGTTCACTTCAACTGCATCGTTACCAGCGTCACTTTGCGTATGAAATTGCAAAGTCGCGACATCATTCGCTAACGCATGATATCGGAATCGCGCTTCGAGCCCTTTCCCAGAGGCCATGGTCACACGCTGTTGCGAATCACCAACGATTACAAGTCCTTTCGCAGAAGTACGAACATTCGCGATATACGTGTTCGTGTCTTGTGAATGTAGAATAACGCCAGCTTCGAAGCGATCCCCTTCACGAACAAACCGTGGAATCGCAGTTCGGCTCACGAGCGGTTGCGTTACAAGTAGAGACGAGTTACCCGTACCATATGCATGCCCGGACGTGACAGCGACTGCAACAATTCGGAACGTGGTTAAGTTATCAGGGAGCTGCGCAGTCACTGTAGCATGGCCGGTACTGTCAGTTCTCACTCGGGTGAGAAAAAATCCCGTTGTCGCAAAGCGCGATCGCACCAGGGCCGGATCCTGCTTGGGGTCGGTAGCAGTTGGGTAGAATTCCGGGCCCCAGTCAACACTTCGTCCCCGGTTATAATAGTACGCCACATCAAGATAGTCACGGGCCAGCGGAAAGCTTGCGGTATCCCATGTTGCGATGTTACTCAACGTGGTTTTTGACTCCACATCCATCTGAGAGGATAAAGTATACGGCCATCTTGAATACCTGTACATATCGAACGCAATATCTGGAACAGTATACCCTGTAAGCGCTAACACACCTTCATCGACCGCCCACACGGCAACTTCAGTCGGGACTTGTCGACCGGCAGCATCACGCGTTTGAATATCGACCACCGCGGTATCTCGTGGTTTATATGTGGCGCGCAGAGGAGCAACGGTAACGCTGAGACGTTGAGCGGTGGTTTCGATTGCGAGACGTAGTTGTGCCGACTGAATCGCGATAGCAGAGTCGTATGTTGGCCTTGCTGTCATTGGTACCGGCCGCGTCGTTATCGCATTCAGCACGATATTTGGTGCATACACATCGCGAATGGGAATTTGAAGTGTGGTATCACGACCACGCAACTTGATCTGCCATTGATCGAGAACAGCTCCGCGTTCAATCGTCACCCAGGCTTCGACATCATTGGGAGCTGCACGAAGCAACACGAACGCAGTGTCACCTGGAAGATACTTTGCCTTATCGCTTACAAGAGCAAGCCGTTGTGCAGTATCGACGATGCCTTTTCCACCCGCGCGATCACCAATGACGTATGACGTGAATGCACTATATACGCGACGTCCTTTTTCGTCCATCGCTCTGATTCTAATAACGTATCGACCAGCGAGACTCGGCGCAAAGTTGTACAACGCGGAGATCTTTCCCGTAACGATCGTCTCGTGCGCAATTGTATCTTCCCGATTTATCCAATGATTAGCAGTGTCTCGCACCCATGTCAGACGAGCGACACTAACATCAATCGGCACGCCAATCAACCGCTCCCCGTCTGGGCGAGCGGCAATAATTTCAAACGATTGCGCAGTTTGCTCGGAATACCACCATAAATTTCGCCTTTGCGACGTTGACCGTATTCCCAGGTAAAACGACGATGGGTGAATGGGGATAGTTACAGTCGAAGCTATCTGCTGCCGGTTGATATCCTGAACCGACGCTTCAACAATAAGCTTCCCAGGCAAACCAATGGTATCCGGATTCAACGGAATCAATACCTTCGCCTTCCCGTCGTGATCGAGCCATACATTCGACGGACGTTGAAGAAGAATTGCTGGCACCACACGATCGCTGTCTTTTCCATACCATTCGCTATTACCAAAAAAGAAGCCGCTGGTGTTCGGGATGCCAATATCTCCTGGCGCAGTATGCTTTACTCCAACTTGCCATCGTATATCCCCATCACGAACCGGTGCGCCAAAGAGATAGCTGGCTGAGGCGACCGCAATAATCGTATCACCCGGGAAACGCGTTACGGTATCACCAACATCCAGCGTTACCAAAAAATCCGGTGCCCGATACTCTGCGATACGAATAGTCCGCTGAGCCACCTCCCTCCAGATCATAAATTCTTCCCACGGAGACCTGGGCCCCAGCGTAACCTGATACTCTCCTACCGCAGCAGTAGGCGGAATCACGCAGATGCCCTCCGCTGTCCCCATTGAGGACGGTCGACCTATTTGACTAATGCAGATGGAGCTCCCAGATCGTTGTTGTACATTGATAAACAAGCTATCATGCGCCAAATACACGGAATCGCCAACCGTGACACGAGAGATCGTCGATACGCGAATGGTATCTCCTGGTCGATAGATATCACGATCGGTAACCACAAAACCCAAACGTTGCGGCCACAGGGCACGACGAATCGTACTTCGTACACGATCATTGTTTGAGATTGCTTCAATGTGAAGCCTGGTAGGTGCGAGCGAGTCGAGCGAAAGGTGCGCGAATCCAAGACTATCGGTCCGAGTTGAAGCGATAATCTTCGTTGTACTATCGAATCTCGATGGGAACTCGGAGTGGTCAACTTTTTTAACTGTGGAATAGACATTTACCGTTGCATTGGGGACCGGCTTGCCGGTAGAGATACGAGTTAGCCAAACGTTCTGCCCACTCGTTCCAACTTTGGTATGAAGCGCGAGATCAGTCGTTTGTACGATGATCACCGGCATCGTTGCCGAGTCAGTAGTACCATCGGCACCAGTACCCTGCAGAGCAATTAGCCAGAGAGACGAACGGAGCGCGCCGGTATCTGGCGGAAGTTTAAGCGTTGTTAATACCTTCTTGTCAGCAATATTCTTCACCGGAATACGCTGAGCCTTCTCAGTTTCAAAAAGCCTCCAATATGTAGACTTTCTGAACCCGTGTTCCGTGCCTAGTTGCTTTAGAACGTCCGCGACATCCGCGTTTTGTACTGCGACGATGGTCGCGACAAGCGTATCAATATTTTGGTGTAAAATGGGGAGCTCACGCGGTTGACCGTGAGCAAGAGAAACTAATCCAGGCTGATAGAAAATCTCCGGCGTTGCTGGTAACGTCAGTAGTTCAACCGATTTCCCGGCGAGTTCAGACGGTCGCCCATATGCATCGCGAATCGCAGGATCAAGTGAGAACTCATATCGGGTTCTCGGGCTCCATTGCGCACTCAGATACCACATCGTACCGGAAGAAACACCCTCGTAGTTGTGCACTTCAACGTGAATCGCAGGCTGCACACGCAGATAGCGCTGAAGTTGCTGTTGTGTTACGGGAGCTGTGAGCTGCAAACGCACATTAGTCGGACAGGGAAATGAGCCTACGTCATAACCACAGATGATCCTAGATATCGCGAGTGGGCGTTGCGTCGTAATTGGGATATGTGCGATAGCTGGAGCAACCTCCGAAGTCGTGTTAATCGCACCACCATCAGGGACAATCACGTCACCGTCGCACGAGGTTGGAAACGGAACAACTGGCGCAACGGTAACGATTCGACGAAATCGATCCGCGGTGGTATCGCGCTCCGTGCTGTTCCATGGAGACCGAATTGCCAATTCATCGGTTTCAGTTACAGTTCGCTGGGAAACAAATCGTAAGCGAACCGTATCCATCGCAGCGCATCCTTGAAATGAAACGCGCGCAATTTGCGTGAAGCGCGCTGAATCAACTGGAGCGCTGTAGACGAGCAAAAACATACTGTCCGGCGCAATTCCATCCAACTGATTGCGGTGGAAGGTTCCGATATACCGAGCGCCCGGAACAAAGAATGAAAACCGATAGGGCGCGGAAAGTTTTGAACCGTCTGGCGCAAGGAACGTGTTGAGTATTGTAACTGTATACCGCGTTCCCGGGATGAGCGGCTGCACTGGTATGAATTGAATGGTTCCCGGATCGCGCCATCGAACGGTTCCTGCAATGTTTGGATGGATGCGAAAGATGGTGCGCGCCTGGATCGCCTGATCAGACATTCCCGCAACCGGGCGATCAAACATGACTGTAATACTCGCGCTGGAGCCGGAGCTATCGCTTGGACTGTGGCGAATGACCTTGAGTACGTCTGATTGTGCGGAGCCTGGTTGCGGAAAGGCGGCAAACGCAAGGCACGTGAATGCGAGGCGAACTAGGGAAGGGCAGGTCATTCTCTTACCTCTGATCGATGTGTCCTATTAGTTATGACATTGAATCTGCGTAAAGGGCTACATAGGAGCAATTAGGTTGGGCGAACCAGAAAGAAAGCGACACCTAACGCATTAGAAATGCGATTGCCACGCGATTCAACGTTGGGAATTTGCACTATTCTGTTTTTTCGTTGCAAGAAGTATCATGATTTGATAGTCTTTGCAACGAAAAAGCAGAACGATGATCAGGCTTTCTTCAAAAGTGGGCAACTAGCCACCCGCTTCCTGGTTTATTGATGCGCTAATGCGCCATCTTAGTGGCAACGGTGCTTGCCGAGTTGGCTGAGCAAATCACGGGATCCGTGTTAGTTGATGTCGCCACCGCCATGCATGATATCTTCGCAACACAGCGTCCCGACTATATCCTAAATGTCATTGGGTATACGACACTTGCAAACGAGTTGAAGGAATGGCTGGCACGTGCGAGTTATCGTCTACAAACCATTCCGTAAGAAGATTTAGTGAGTTACTGAAGCAAAGACAGTTCAACAAGTCGATGACAAAAAAAGCAGGGAGCTCCCTATCGAAGCTCCCTGCTCAAATTATCCCGGAGTTATCCCACAATTTAGCTAAAACTAGGATTCGCTATCCAAGCGAAACCTGCAACTTCTTATTCCACAACATTTTACAAGAGGCACCGGTCAGAATCGAACTGACGAATAGGAGATTTGCAGTCTCCCGCCTTACCACTTGGCCACGGTGCCGACATTGAACCCAGACAAGCTCGTAAGTTAATCGGTCCGGGTTCGAGGCAACACCCTCATTCTAGCTCCGCTGAATCATCTTATGCTACTTCGTTCGCTCGACCTGCAGCTCCAGCACAAACACCAAGCATATCACATTTCTGCTCCACCCCTGCTAATTTCCTGAGCCAATCACTCTTCGATTCTGTGTAGCCCTTCGAAAACCCTCACCAGCGTAGCCGAATCAACCACATGCCCACCTTCAAACTCAACTAACCGGGCAGCCACATTCGCCCCCTCCAACATCGCCCGCTGCGCATCCGAATTATTCGGCCCCATCGCCAGATCGCTACTCCCATAAACCAGGTCGACCGAAAAATCCGGCCACCGTTCCGCCAACCCGCGAAGATTCACGTCATTGGGCAAACTACTCCCCCAAACAACAAGCCGATCCACATGCGCGTTCCCCCTCGCGACCCATCGACTCACTGATGCTCCCCCCTGTGAAAATCCAAGCGCATTGATCCGCACCTGATCTCGATTAACGCCATACGTACCCAACTCCTTTAACACAGCCTCATACACCGCATCGAGGTACGAAACAATATCTCCAATCTCCGCATCCCGATCCTCACGCGTCATCCAGGTAGCCCCAACCTTACTCGCCGCCGTATGTGGCAACTCAGCACCCACATAAAACCGTGAAAGCGCCTCCGGAGCAATAATCACACGCCCCGGAGCGGCCACTCCACGAAACGATTCAAGAAACCGACCCGCTAATTGACTATACCCATGGCACACAATCCAAATATCCCGGGTGACCGCATTAATATCGCCCAGTATATAGTATCGTGCAGTTTTCGGTACGACAATGTGGTGTGTAGTAACGTCCATGGTATTGGGAGTATGGCGTGGCTGCAGAAGAAGATTAGAGACTGCGTCAAGCGTGCCAACAGAATATAGCATAGATGCCCAAACCGCTTTCGGTAGACGACCTTAAACACCAAAATATTCCATCTTGCCGAGGCAGCTGGGAATGGTAGATTTTAAACATGCGTCTCTGTGCCCTCTATAGAATTGCTGCATTCATTGCGCTCGGACTGAGCGCCTGCTCTGGCGAAAACACATCGCCGGACCGTCAGTCGCCGATCACGTTTGAGAACATTGTAGGTAAGCGATATCTCCTTACCAGAGTTTCAGGAAAAAGGATTCCGGCGGTGTATTATGCGAGTCCGGATGGCAGCTTTAACGCTTGGGTCGACAGCGCCTGGATTACGTTTCAGTCCGACACCATTGTTACGATATATATGTTCCGCCCGGTTTCGTACAATGTTCGGGATACTGTCTCACCAGGAAACGCTAATGGGCAGGTATATTCGGGACGATATACCGTTTCGGGCGATACGATTGTTACGTATACAAACGGTGGCCCGGACACCGCAACGCTGCTCCCGCATGGTGGTGTTGTAATTAACATGGCCTCGCATTATCCCGACGAAACTGTCCCGTTGGGCACATGGACATTTAACAAGGAGGTACCTGCACACAATCCACTACCTCACATCTATAATTTATCTCATGACACTGTCGCAATGGGGAGTAGCGACTTTTCGCTGGAGATTAATGGATTCGGGTTTGTACAGGGTTTGGTCGTAAAGTTTGGGGCATATTATTATTCGCCGCGTTTTTTTATCAACCCAACGAAGCTCAAGATAACGGTTCCGTCCGAAGCATTATATCAAGCTGGAATTATTGGCGTCACGATTACCAATCCGTCACCTGGCGGTGGAACATCGAATATCGCGACGGTAACCGTCGTCGGCCCAACCCCTGTTGTCACTGGCATATCACCGACGTCGGTGGATGGTCCAGAAATCTCGTGTTTGCGAACGGACGAGTTTTTACCGGTGACGGACGAGTGATAGACCCCATCGCGAAAACGATTGTCGGTCGGCTACAAGGCTTCCCAAGCGCGTCGTCACCCATCATTGCTGCCAACTCCGGTCAGCGGATTCTCGGCGTTCACGGCCCATTGCTCTTCGCAGCCGACGTAGCCACCCTGCGTTCGCTCGGCTCCGTACACATTACCGGACTGGGCGACGGCGCTGCATTCATGGCGCTCTGGGGAACTGATGGTGTGGCGTTTCAATCGAACGAACGGATTTGGTTTGCTCGAACGACCTTTTGATATTTAGGAACAGATGAACACAGTGAGCATGCGCAAGAGCACCTACGAGTAAGCTCCACGGCTTAGCCCCCGAATGCTCGTTACCCAGCGCCAACAGCGCCTTAACAGCTCCGATCCCCCTCCGTCTAATCCACCACTTGAGTCACTGTACTCGTAAACATTGGATCCCTTCGGAGGGAAAGTATGATGAACCGCATTATAACCATAGCGGCCGTCCTCATGTGCACGGCAACTATCGCAACTGCCCAGGATACGGCCAAAGAAGGCCCGCCTCGCGGCGAGGGCCAGAGACAGGGCCGGATGGGGATGGGAATGGACCGACATAAAATGCTCTTTGCCGGCATCACTCTAACGGACACCCAGAAGACACAAATCAAGGCAATCCAGGACAAGTATCGGGAGCAGAACCAGACGCGCTCCAAAGAAGACATGGAAGCCATGACAAAGGCTCGTGAATCCAACGATACGGCCGCCATACGCGCGGCCATGGAAAAGATGCGAGCTCGGAACGACGAGCAGGACAAAGAAATTCTCGCAGTCCTCACGCCTGAGCAGCGCGAGCGCTATAATAAGAACAAGGAAGAGATGAAGACCAAGATGAAGAACCGAGGAGGCGAAGGCCGTGGCGGTGAAGGACGTGGTGGCCCCCCAAGGGGATCAGGCGGAGGCAATCGCTAGTCACTTTCGAGTGACCACACGGTGACGCTATTTCATGGTCGCCAAGTAGGGCCGTTGCTCAGTATCTGGGCGACGGCCCTACTTTTAGCGGGTGGACTTTATTGGTTCCAGGAAACCGTCCCGGCCTTTATCGACATGTTACCGCCATTCTATATTCTGCTTGGCATTGTCGTATTAGTATCTACCTGGCGATGGTTCCGTGACCGGAATCGAACGCATCAACGGAGGCATGGAGACCGAAGACGAGTGCGGCGACGTCACCCAAAACGTCCGTCACACTTTGACGGTGATGCCACGTAGCTATATTCGCCAATGTGTTTCATTGGGTTAAAAGATTTGAAAAACGCTTTAACCCAATGAACGCAAACGCTATTCAATACCTACTCAACCTTCCTGTTGCGAACATAAAAGTTCTTATCAACCTGAAATTCGCTCGCAGCATCTAAACGCACGGTCGCAGTCTGCCAACTTTCAGTCGGCTGAATTATGGTATATACATCACGTGCAAGCGTCACACTCACTGGCATATCAAATCCAGACACAACATCGGCCCATCGATACGAAAGCGTTGTATCCACCAGCTTCCATTCAAGCAATGGAATCTTTGTTGTTGTCAGATATTGCTCAAATACTTTATCGAAGTTAACCGCTAACTTCTGATTGATGTATTCCTGCACTTGCCGTCCCGTCACGGTCTTATGACCAAACGTTTCACCGAGTCCACGAAGCATACTGCGCCACGTTTCGTCGTTGTTAACAATCTGACGCATCGTGTGCAACATATTGGCGCCTTTATAATACATGTCGCCAGAACCTTCCTGGTTCACTCCATAGGGTGCGACAATCGGCTTATCGTTCTGAACGCGCTTTCGCAAACCAATGATATACGCAGCACCCGCGTCCTTACCAAACTGACATTCGGTATACAGCCCTTCAGAGTAGTTCGTAAAGCTTTCGTGCACCCACATATCAGCGATGTCTTGCGTGGTAATGTTATTACCGAACCACTCATGACCGCTTTCGTGCACGAGAATAAAATCCCACTTGAGTCCCCATCCCGTTTCGGAAAGATCACGACCACGATATCCGTTGCGGTACTCATTCCCATAGGCAACAGCGCTCTGATGCTCCATACCAAGGAATGGCGCCTCAACTAATTTGTACCCATCTTTGTACCATGGATACGGACCAAACCAACGCTCAAAACAGGCAAGCATAGGTTTCGCTTGCTCAAACTGCGCCTTCGCCTTTTCAAGATTTTCTGCGAGTGGCCAAAAATCCAATGAGAGCTTTCCTTTCTCACCAGCGAACTCTTCAGTATAGTGCGCATACATTCCGACGTTAAGCGCAACATCGTAATTGTTGATGGGATTGGATACGAACCACTCGTATGTCGACGTGCCATTATCATGACGTGTGGTGCTACGCAACCGTCCGTTCGATACGTTCACTAACGGATCAGGAACGGTAACGGCAATACGCTGGCTATCGGGTTCATCCAATTGGAGATCCTTGTTGGGCCACCAAATGCTCGCACCAACACCCTGACATGCTGTTGCAATCCACATGTTGCCAGCACTGTCACGCGACCACACCACACCTCCATCCCATGGAGCATTTTTGGCTACGCGTGGCTTACCGCTGTAATACACGGTAACCGTGTTATGCTTACCAACCTGCTGCGGTTCAACCATCGTTACAAAAAATGCGTTACCGTCTCGTTTGAACGACAGCACTTTGCCTTTCTGAACGATACTGTCGATCACAAGTGGCGTCATGAGATCGATCTGCATCTCTTGTGACGCCTTCAACACCTTGTACGTAATCGCGTTGTAGCCTTTCAAACTACTGTCGTTGGGCGACACACTCACGTTGAGATCGTAGAACGTGACGTCCCACCAGGACCGCTGTGGGGTGTTGGAACCGCGTAATGTATCTGCGCGTGTAAAAACGGCAGGCGTTTTTTGCGCAACTACATTCGGCGCTGTAACAGATGCCGCCGATATGAGTAGCGCAAGAAAGCTGATGTTGCGGATCGTACGCACTGGGATCATTACGAATGGGTGGTCGAGGTTGATATAACGCACATAGCCTTTCTCGGACGCATCTCTTTGTCGCAGCTCTCGGGGACGTTGGCCTGCAACAAAATGATGATACGCGATGAAAATGGTACAATGCGGACTATAAAGTCCTATGTATGATAAGGATGGCATCGTGCCACAGGTGAACTATGCCGTCCTATTTAACTACATAAAGATGATTCCTTTGATGCCTTACAGCCATCGTAAAATTATACCCCAACTCCACCTCCTTGACGCCTCTCACACGGAGTATATATTCAAGTATATACTCGATATCGGAGGGAGGATGCTAGATACAAGAATCGTTAAGCTGTTTATGAACGGCGCCAGCCAAGCAGTGCGCCTCCCAGCCGAATTTCGGTTTGAAGGAAAAACTGAAATTTTTGCAACCCGCGACGCAGCTACCGGCGATGTCATACTATCGGAAAAGCCAGGCGCCGGCTCCTGGCAACGCTTCTTCGCCCTCATGGAAACCATCGACATTCCGGACACGTTCATGGCCGAACGCCCCATGAACCAGAATATCCAGGAACGCGACCTGTTCGGAGATATCGAATGACCGCGCTCCACATGCTCGACACCGACATTGCAAGCTTCGTCATCAAAGGTCGATCTCCAACTATCATCGCCAAGCTCGCCGAAATTCCAGTTGGTCGAGTATGCGTCTCGGCGATCACTCAGGCAGAGCTCTGCTACGGGCTCAAACGGCTACCTTCGGACCACCGACTCCACCTTGGCGTTCAACAGTTTCTCGAACTAGTCCACGTACTGGCGTGGGACGGTACAGCAGCCAATCGGTACGCCGACATTAGACATCAACTTGTCAGCACTAGCCAACCAATCGGTGAACTTGACATGATGATCGCCGGCCACGCTCTCGCCATCGGGGCCATCCTCGTCACCAACAATGCTCGGCATTTTGATCGCATTTCAGCACCGCTGATGCGAGCCACCTGGGATTTTGCGTAAAAGGCTGCCCCCCATCTCTACCAAAAAGTTGGGATACGACGTTATTCGAACGATTGATCCGAGAATCGTTGTAGCTGGCGATCATAACAACTAAAGGCGGCTTGTAAGGTTTTCTCCCTGGATTTCAATTTATTTGCCCGACGCCCCCCTCCCGCAGTAAATTGAAGGACTATCCGTCTTCATATATAGATGCCACCAACACGCCTTTCTGTTCTGGTTGTGGACGACGAACCGGCGCTGCGTGAGGTTTTGTCGCTCCGAATCCGAGACTGGGGATACGACGTTCGGACGGCGGCCGATGCACTGGAAGCAGAGCGTGAGTTGGAACGCGAGCGGCCGGACCTGGTCCTGTCCGACGTGGTGTTGCCAGGCATTTCGGGCCTGGATTTCCTGAAGCAGATCCGTCGGCACGACCAGCACATCCCTATCATCCTGATTACCGCACACGGAAACATCGATGCGGCGGTTGAAGCGATGAAGGCTGGTGCCACTGACTTTCTCACGAAACCGCTGGACTATGTCACGCTCCGCGCTCTGATCGACGCAGTTGCGCTCGACCGGAAGCAATTGCTGCGCGACCGTGAGCTCGACGCGCAAATCGACGAGCATGCTTCGATTGGTGGGCTCGTTGGACAGGCCAAGCCTATGCGCGAGCTGCAGCATCTCATTGAAACGCTGGCTTCGAGCGATGCATCCGCGATTATTACCGGCGAAAGCGGCACAGGGAAAGAGGTGGTTGCACGGGCGATTCATTCGCTGAGCAATCGGCGAGATAAACCGTTTATAGCCATCAACGCCGCTGCCATCCCCGAGGGGTTGATTGAAAGCGAGATCTTTGGCCACGAACAAGGCGCGTTTACTGGCGCCAATAGAGCGCGGCCTGGATGCTTCGAGCTCGCGAATGGCGGTACGCTGTTTCTCGATGAAATCGCGGAAATGCCCATGGCGCTGCAACCAAAACTTCTACGCATTCTTGAAGACAATCGCGCGCGTCGACTCGGTGGAAGTCGCGAGATTCAATTTGATGTGAGGGTGCTGGCTGCGACAAATCGACCGACGGCTGTGGCGGTTCGCGATGGGTTGCTCCGTGAAGATCTGTTCTATCGACTGAATGTATTCGAAATTGCGATGCCGCCGCTGCGTGAGCGCACAGACGATATCGCAATTTTATCTCGGCATTTTATTCGAGAATTCGTACGAAAGCATCAGATGCCAATTGAAGGCATTCGCGATTCAGCACGCGCGTTACTCGAAGCCCATGCATGGCCTGGCAATGTACGCGAATTACGCAACGTTATTGAACGTGCGGTTATTATTGCGCGATCTGGATGGGTTGAACCGCAACATCTGCCGATGTATCTGCAAACGCTTAAAGCTGGAAGCACGCCGACAATTCAGCTCCCAGCTGGCACAACACTAGCCGATGCGGAACGGTTGTTAATCCTTCAGATGCTTGAACGTACAGGAAACAACAAAGCCGAAGCTGCACGTCAACTCGGTCTTGATGTAAAGACAATCAGAAACAAGCTCAAGAGTTATGGGCATAGTGATTGATTACCAACACACTGGTCTTTCGATCGCACGTGCAATAGCTGCTGCAATGCAGACTTTTTTACTGTACGCCATATGAAGGTTATCAGCAAACTTCGTTGGGCGTTCGCATTATACATCACGCTACTGGCAGCTCTGCTCACCTACCATGTAAGCACAATCCAGGGTATCGTCACGACCGGGCAGGAACTCACACAGATCTCCAGTCGAGTTCGCGCAACATCAACCGAACAGTTGGCACGCATCGCACAGCTTGGCGAGAATGCGGCGAAATATTGGGTCACACAAGATCCTGGCTACTTCGATAAGTTTGCTCAACTACATTCGGAATACAATACTGAGCTACGTCGTTTAAGTGCACTACAGTTGAGCGATGCAGAACGTCACGAGATGACGCAACTCATCGCTGTTTGGGATAAACTTGGAAACCCATCGCCTCGGCTTCGAACGTTTGTAAAGTTGCGATCCACGAGAGCTGCGCAAGATTCGCTCTCGCAATTACAAGAGTCGCTCGATGTTATCCAACTGCAAACACAACGCGTTGGAGAGGCATCGCAGGCTACGATGTCATCCCAACTCGAATCTTCCGAACGCGCCGCAAGGGAAGCTGAGCGTCTTTCATGGATATCGGCGATCGGTGTGTTGTTATTGACAGTGGTGGTTTCTGCACTGATTGCTCGTTCGATTTCGGAGCCACTGCAACGCCTTACTGAAGGGACGCACGAAGTTGCCGCTGGCCAGTTTGACTATCGACTCGACAACAGTGGTGGCGATGAATTCGCACAAGTTGCACGCGACTTCAATACGATGACCGAACGACTTGGTGAACTCGATCGAATGAAACGCGACTTTGTGTCTAAAGTTTCGCACGATCTAAAAACACCGTTGTCGTCCATGCAGGAAACGATCAGTGTTCTTCTGGATGACATTTCTGGCCCGTTAACTGCTCAACAACGTACACTATTAGAGCTACATCAACAAAGCGCATGGCGGTTATCGTCGATGCTTGCGAAGCTGCTTGATCTGTCTCGGCTTGAGTCTGGCATCGAACCTGATATGCAGATGGTGGATGCTGCGTGGCTGTTACAGCATTCCGTGAATCAGATTGGCTCGGCGCGCATCGATCGCGGCCTCAACGTTGTGGTTGACGTCCCGATCAATCAGATTCTCGTTGAGTCTGATGCAGATCGTATGTTGCAATTGCTGGAGAACTTACTTGAGAATGCAGTCAAATTTTCGCCCGCCGATGGTACAATTCGAGTCGAACTACTTGCGCTGACTTCTCGCCCAGATTGGATTCCAGAGGCACAATGGGGTGCAATCCGGATGCGCGAAGCGCCTTCGTGTGCTATGTTCATTGCGATCTCGGATAGTGGACCTGGGATTAGCGATGATCAGAAAGAGCGTGTATTCAGTCGATTTTATCAGACTGACGCCGGCCGTTCGATTCGAGGGCGCGGTGTAGGGTTGGGTTTGACGATTTGCCGAGAGATTGTGAGTACACATGGAGGAACGATTTGGGTGTCGGATAGCGCGGATGGAGGGGCAGTGTTTAACGTGTTGATTCCTGGGGCGCTAAATGTTCCTCGGGATCATGCTCGTACGGATACTGATTCGTCGTTTACTGGCATGGAGGGTGAGAACGTATGATTTGGAATCATCGCCATCGGACTCAGCGAGGCGTTGCGCTGGGGCTGATGTGTGCCGTGGTTGTAACGATGGGGTGCGTGCGAAGCAAGTTTGAGCGCGATATCAAAGCTCAGCGCTGGCCTGATGCAGCGGCTGAGTATGCCGATAATTCATCGCTCCATGTAGACGAAGATGCGATCTATCAAGCTGCGTTGTTGCATAGCTATCCGAATCTGGAAACGTATAACCCGTCGCTCGCCAAGTCGCTGTTTCAACGGCTGCTTCGATTGTATCCTGAAAGTAACAAGCGGCAATCCGCGATGGGTCATATTGCATTACTGAACGATACGGATATTGTTCGTGCAGAAGTGGCTGAACGCGAACGGAAAAGCGAAATTGAGGTTGCACGAGTATATGCCAACACTCAGTTGTTACTTGCCCGTATTGACTCAATGAGTCGTCGATTGCAAGGTGATGTACGCGCGATTGATTCGCTACGCAAGGTTTCCGCTCGCCTTGAAACGGAAGCGAAGGAGCGAGACGAACAGCTTCGTGCACTAAGAGCTGAACTCGCAAAGCTGAAGGAGATTGATCTCAATCCAGTTCGCCGTAACGGGAGCAAAGAGTAGGTGGTTTCCCGCGCGCGTGACGTTGATGGCTTTCTGATGCGCGTATTACAGATCGATACTTAATCGATCAGCTCGAAACCAACTGAACACTAGATTGTTAAATACAAGAAACGGTCGTAGTCTCTAGCCAAGAGACTACGACCGTTGTGTTACAGCATACATCCAGTTGAGGAGACTGTATATATGTAAGGAGCTTAATACCCAGGTTGATACAGCTTACTCTTTTTCAGGAGCTTTCGTTGTATCTGGCTTGGGGGTTGTATCAGGCTTCGTGACCGTATCTGGCTTAGTTACAGTATCAGGCTTTACCGTATCTGCGATGATCGTCCCGACGGCGACCGGCGCGGATTCAGCTGCATTCTGATTCGCCTGGACTGATGTTGCGGTCCAAACGGTTGCGGCGGCGAGACCTAAACCAAGCGTCCACAGCTTGCTGTGCTTATTCATGTAATTCTCCTATCCTAAGCTCGTAAGTGTCCTGACAACCACCGGACACGGTGCTTGCCCTAATTCGATCCGCCACAACGGGGGTGTGGCGAGTGCTATTGGATAAGGCAACGGACGTGCCTAATATTCATCATCCGTAAACTGTTGGTATATAAGGACTTACGACGACACATGAACAGTTGAACGACAGCAGAATGCAGGGATCAGGGAAATTTTCCCGGATCAAATTTCGCTGATTGACGTCTCTTTTGCCGAAATATTTGGGAGTGACTCACTCCAGACACCGTGGCCTTAGCCGGCCTTCGTTCCACGGCGTCGATTTCACTGATACGGATATCCCTTCGCCAACGCTTTCTCCAACTGCGCGTCGTACTTATAAATATCCGCGTAAAAGTTCACCGATCCGTCGGCGTCCGCGAATGCGGTTCCATATAGAATAAACACGTTGATGGGCTCAGCCACATTAATTCGACGTGAATCGGTTCCAGACTGCATAGCCGAATCGATTGATGATTTCCCCCAGCTTCCCTGGCCTTTTAATACAAACTCAGCCAGCGCAGCGGGATTCGCGACTCGAACACATCCATGGCTCAGATCGCGTCGATTTTTCTCAAAGGCCGATTGCGTTGGCGTATCATGGAGATATACATCATATGCATTCGGAAACATGAACTTGACTAAACCAAGCGCGTTTTTTGGTCCAGGACGTTGACGGACTCGAAAATTACCGGAGGCGAGTCGAGACAAGTTTGCGCTAGTAGCCGGATATGTTGTTGTCGGAGCATCTGGTGCGTTCGCAGCGACAATTTCGAGACGATCGGATGCAAGCGAACCAGGATTACGCCGAAGCTTGGGAAGTGTTTCGTTACGAAGAATGCCAGATGGAATATTCCAGTATGGCCTAAAGACAAGGAATTGGAGACGTCCACCGAACACCGGTGTTTCATGTTTGAATGCAGCTCCTACAACAACTGGCATAGTAAGCTGTGCCTGATCGCGCGAGATATTGAGATCGAATGCATATAGCTCAAACGCTGGGATGTTCACTGCGATAAAGCGTGAACCAAGATCGTGTGGAATCCAGCGCCAACGCTCAAGTGTAAGTATTATGCGCCGAATGTTTTGCTTATGCGTTGAATCTGCAATCGAATCTGGAACAGCTCGATATTTCGCAAGAGCCGTCTTTAACAGCCCGTAACGAAGAAATGGTGGTTCCAATGCACGAAGTGCGCGCTCTGGTGCTTCGCCGAGTTGAATCATACGAACGAAACCAGCAAGATCGAGAAGTTTGTTGCCAGCAGAGAAGTTGAATTTGAACTGCTTTGGATTCACTCGTCCCATGCGAAGATCCGACGCAAGGCGCATGATCGCAACCGAAAGCGCGGCATCAAATTTGGCAATGCTAACCGCGTTTGGCTTATTGCCTTGCGATGCATCTTGTACGAACGCCTTTGCGATACTATCCAATGTGGACGCATCGTAATCACCAGGATTGAGCCCGAATTCGTCGACAGTCTGAAGCTCCGCGATAACTGCGAGCGCTTGCTTTGTGGGTTGGCCGTTCTGGATCCACTGGAGCGGGAGCGAAGCCACGCTTACAGTGCCGGTATCTCCATAGAATCGCTTTAGATCGCTTTTACGGTCTGGGAACCTGGACCAACGAATATCCGAATGGCTCGCACTCGAAAGAATTTCCCGAAGAGTGGTGGTAACAGAATCCACCGGTGATTGCGCTTGCAGACTGCCAATCACCGGAAGAGAGAGAAAAAGAGCGAAAAGTGCCGATAGCTTTGCCATAGAGCGAAACCAGTGTTCGAATGGTGTTATTAAATCTAGCTATTCCGCACACGATGCTGCGACCGGTTTTAGCTCGAACGGGAGACCCGCGACCATTAACACAACCTGATCCGAAATCCGCGCAATATCCTGGTTAACTCGCCCCAGCAGATCGCGATATACACGCCCGAGCTTGGTGGGCGGAACAAGTCCCATTCCGACCTCGTTACTAACGATTATCCATCGTGCAGAACTATTATGGATAATATCGCTCAATGCTTTTACTCGATCTTGTAATTCACTTCGTGTGCAAGCTTCGTCTTCGTTGTTGCGAAAGAGGATGTTGCTTACCCATAAAGTTAAGCAATCAACGATAACTATATCCACGTCATCTATGATGTCACGAGCCAGTTCAGCAAAACACGCAGGCTCTTCTAATGTTTGCCAGTGCATTGGACGTTCGGAACGATGCATGTCGATGCGTTGTTGCATATCGAGGTCTCCCGATTCCGCTGTCGCGATAAACAGAACTCGGTTACTATTATTCGCCAACTGCAATGCGTAAGCGCTCTTGCCACCGCGCGCACCACCGAGAATAAGCGTTGTTTTTGGAATCACCATTCTAACCCACCATCCCAATCATTTCATAAATCTTATGAATATCAATATGAGTGCGAACATGCTCGGCGAGTTTATCAATTTCTGAATCAATGTTATAATGAGGATAACTTTCGGCGAATATAATATTCCGACGCCGAGCCACATTCAAGATTAATTGTTCACGAAATTCATCGTTATGCAGCAAACCGTGCAGGTACGTTCCAAACACGAGTCCGTCTTTACTAACGGCTCCATCTGCAATGTTCACAATCGACCCCGATCTTTCAGTCACCATAAATGGAGTATCCAGGTTATCTGAATTTGTTATACCCATATGAATTTCGTATCCATCGACTTCAAGATCTTTGCACCCTTCGAGGATACCTTGAGAAGTGATAACACGCGCCTTGGCCTGATACGTCGCCTTCTCCTGTTGAAACGTTGTGTTAATTGGTAACAATCCCAAACCATGGGTATGCTCCTGATTGGATTCAACGTGATACGGATCGAATATATTTTCACCTAACATCTGTAATCCACCACAAATTCCGACAACCGGAGTACCTTGTTCTCTACACGCAAGTATTTGATTTGCGAGACCAGTTTGCCTTAACCACTGAAGGTCCTGCATAGTAGTCTTCGAACCGGGAATAATAATTAAATCGGGATTCCCGATATTTTTGGATGAGACAATCCGTACTCGGAGTCTGGGATCTCTTCGCAACGCATCAAAATCATCTGAATTCGCGATATGTGGCAAGCGTGGAATCGCGATATCGAGTTGCGGATAATCTTTGCTACCCGGATCGATATCAGGTGTTGTTCCAAGCGAATCTTCTTCAGGAAGATGAACGTCGCTAAAATATGGCAATACACCCAGCGTTGCAACGCCAGTACGTTCCTTCAGCATTGCTGGACCAGGATCGATCAAGGTAGGATCTCCGCGGAACTTATTGATAACAAATCCTTGTATCAACGAACGCTCTTCATCGTCGAGCAATACCATCGTTCCCATTAACGAGGCAAATACTCCGCCTCGCTCGATGTCGCCAACTAATAGCACCGGCGAGTTCGCGTACTTTGCGACACGCATGTTCGCCAAATCTCGATCTCGCAGATTTATCTCTGCAGGACTCCCCGCACCTTCGATTACAACGATATCATGTTCAGCTCGAAGTTTGTCGAGTGATGCGGTGATCGTTGGCCATAGCTGTTGGCGCACATCCTTGCTATAGTAAGTGCGAATCTCTTGCACTGCGAACACCTTGCCGAGCACGATAACTTGTGATGTACTGTCCCCTTGGGGTTTCAGGAGTACCGGATTCATATCGGCAGTTGCATTCACACGCGCAGCTTGTGCTTGAAGCATTTGCGCACGTCCAATTTCGGAACCATCTTTTGTTACCGCAGAGTTCAACGACATGTTCTGCGACTTGAATGGCGCAACCCGATAGCCATCCTGGGAAAAGATTCGGCATAATGCCGCGACCAACGTTGACTTCCCGGCATGAGACGACGTTCCCTGCACCATAAGCACGCGACCGAGGGGCTCGGTCGTCGGCACCGAGTGGGCGGCGGGAAAGGGCTGTTGATTTTCCATGGGTGGAGGATCGCGACTTACCATATGGTGACGCAAGAGGCAGTTGCCTTGCATCTTGCGACTTGTGCGTTGGCTGAGTACGTTCCAAGCACAATTGATTGATTGGTTCTGGGTCTATGGAAGCCGGTGTGAATCCGGCGCGGCCCCGCCACTGTAAGAGACGCGAGGGATATTTATCCCTCACTGTTTTGTTCATAATGCCACTGTGTCGAACTTGTTCGGTATGGGAAGGCGAGCAAAGCTGTCTCGAGCCAGGAGACCGGCCCAGAACGATGTTTCATGTCACTCCTCGAGGGAGGGGGTGCGGAGCCAAGCTAACATAGCTTACGGTAGTCTTCATTGCGCGAGCAAAATGGCTGTCAGAGCGTGTATGTATTGCCCGTCCCGTCCTATTCGTGGAATTCAGGACGGGCTTTTTGTTTTTGGCATTTTATACACACGTTTCGCGCAAACTCTGCAACGCTTTAGGCGGCAAGTTTCGAATCGCAACAGCTGGGCTCATCGGAGGCAAGACCGATGCGCTTTTGTTGCGGCGTGTTACTGCGATAGCGATAATTGCCGTTGCGGCGAGTGGGGTTTCCTCTGTCCAGACAGTTGACGGTCAGCGAGCCTCGGGCGGCACCACAGCTGTCACATCGACCTCGGCCTCAAAGCAGAAGGAGATTGTTGTACGGGATGATATTGGACATATCGTACGACTGAAGCGGCCTGCAAAACGAATTATTTCGTTGATTCCCAGCGCAACTGAGACGCTGATTGCACTTGATGTCAGCGATCGAATAGTTGGACGAACGATCTACGACAAAGGAGAGTCCGTTCGTCATATACAGTCGGTTGGCGGTGGGCTTGAGCCAAATATTGAAACAATTCTTTCGCTACGCCCGGACCTGATAATTGGTTGGGCGGCGGAGAAGCGGCAAAAGTTACAAAAGAGATTGGAAGCAGCAGGGATCGCTGTCTTCCATCTCAAGACGCAGGACACGACAGATATTTTTTCTGGCATTGCAAAGATCGGTACGCTTACCGGGCGTGAAGCTGCAGCGACGAATCTTGCCGGTTCCATACGGAATCAGTTTGCAGATGTTTCTGCCTCCGTACAAGGAAAAAGGCAACTCAACCTTCTCTACCTTACGTCAATCGACCCGGGGATTACGGCGGGGCCAAAGACGTACATTGGGCAGATCATCGGCGTACTTGGTGGGAAGAGCACGTTTAGCGAGATAGGTCAGAATTGGCCGAGGGTTTCACTCGAGGAGATTGTTCGCCGGAATCCGGACTATATCATTTTGCCAGTAGGTGAATTCCGAGCGAACGCTATTGCTCGGCTTGAATCAAGTCCTGGATGGAAGATGTTGGATGCGGTGAAAAATAAACGTGTGATCACGATTGATGCGGATCTTATTAATCGCCCTGGACCACGAATTGGATTTGTTGCAACGCAACTTCGAGATGCGCTTTATCCGAAAGGCAATAAACAATGACAGCGACGGCAGTTGGCTCGCACACGGGGAAGCTACCTTCGAATGCCACATCTGAACTCATCGCAATTATTGGATTGAGTCTTCTTACGTTTGCATCCATAGTGCTTGGTGTGCGTGTTGGCGCCGTTGACCTATCAGTCAATCAGATTATTCCAGCGTTAAGTGGCCAAGGCGATCCAACAACGCTCATGATTGTTCGCGACCTTCGATTACCGCGCGTTCTTCAATCTGCGCTCGTCGGTGGATCGCTTTCCGTGAGTGGTGCGATTTTTCAGGCGTTACTCAGGAATCCGCTTGCAGATCCGTACATACTTGGAGTATCGAGCGGTGCGGCGGTTGGCGCAGTCGCCACTGTAGTACTCGGCTGGGCAGCACATGAGTTATGGGCGGTACCACTTGCTGCATTCGCAGGTGCGCTTGTCGCGATTACGCTTGTGTTGCGCATTGCTTCGAGCGTTGGTAGATCACTCGATACCAAAGTCTTACTGCTCGCCGGCGTCGTTGTTGGTGCATTTTTTAATGCGATAATTTTGTTGTTTCTTACATATGCCGATCTGGAATCGTTTCGTTCGGCGATGTTCTGGATGATGGGAAGTAATGCAGGCGCGACGTGGTCCAGTGTTGGTATACTCGCTGCGTATCTATTTGGAAGCATCGCATTGTTCATGACGTTAGCGCGCCCTCTGAATTTACTGGCTATTGGTGAGGATACCGCAGCATATCTTGGAACATCACCGCAACGGACAAAGTTCATAGCATATGGCGGAGCATCGTTGTTAACGGCCGCTGCGGTTTCTATTAGCGGCGTTATTGGGTTCGTTGGGCTAATTGTTCCGCATTTAGTTCGGATTTTGTGGGGGAATAACTATCGATTTATTATTCCAGCATCTGCGCTTCTTGGAGCGACCGGAGTGATACTCGCCGATACTGTTGCGCGCACGATTGTACGGCCAACAGAGCTTCCGATCGGTGTTGTGACAGTCATGATTGGCGGTCCGTTTTTTATCTGGCTATTAAGACGGAATCTGAAGACATGACGACCGTGTTCGTACCTGAAGTTCATACGCTTGAGCCGAATAATCCAGACACCTTCTTCGACTCAAGTACTTCGCTTAACCCGCCCTACTCGAAAAAAACCCGGAAAGACGTGGACAAGTTGGCTTGGGAGATCAAAGATATTAAGTACCGCCCATCGCCAAAAGCATCGTATGCGCTCGATAATATCACGTTAGATATTCGAGTGGGAGAATTCACGTCCATTATCGGACCGAATGGTGCAGGTAAGTCGAGTTTGCTACACCTGTTGACTGGAACCCGCCAACCAGAATCCGGCAGTGTCCACTTCCAAGGTGAACCATTAGCGGAATGGCCACCGGTGCGTTTTGCTCGAGTTGTTGGTGTGGTCGCGCAGAGCGAACACGTTGCATTCCCGATCAGCGTGCGAGACACGGTTGCGATGGGACGATACCCGCATTTAAGTGCATGGCAACGTGAAAGCGATAACGATCGTCGTATAATCGAAGCCGCGATGGATCGATGTAACGTCTCACAATTCGCGACACGTGATATAGCGGCATTAAGTGGTGGTGAACGTCAGCGCGTACGTATCGCACGAGCATTAGCACAACAACCGTCGGCGCTCGCACTCGACGAACCAACGGCTGCGCTCGATATTTCACATGAGATGGCGACGTTTGAGCTACTGCGTAGCCTCACAGATAGCGGAATGACGGTGATGCTGATTACACATCACATCAACCTCGCTGCTCGATATGCGGACCGTCTGGTTGTGCTGCACCATGGTAGTGTGGCAGCAACAGGCGCACCGCATGAAGTGCTCACGAAGGATCTCGTTGAACGTGTATGGCAGTGGCCGATGCAAATCGAAACGCATACCGGCCCTGGACGAGATACTGGCGTGGCGCAAGTAGTTCCGCTCGCGCAACCTGATACACAGTCGAGTGACAATACTCTCTTTTTACCTCCAGAAACTTATCATGGATAACAATTCGTCGTTATCAAGCAGTATACACAATGGCATGAAGAATGGATCGATAGTTCTTTGCTACGGATTTGCAACCGCTGTTCTCGCAACCAACTTCGCGCCGACCTCCGCATTCGCACAAAGCAAGACAGAATCCGATAGCGCTCAACGTGCCAAATCGTTAACGAACGTTGTGGTCACAGCAACACGATCGGCAACCGATGTTCGCGACATTCCGCAAAAGGTCGAGATTATTGATCGTAACGCGATTGAGAAGACGCCAGCAAGCGACGTTACCGAACTTCTCAAGCGCTTATCAACCGTTGACGTCATTCAATATCCAACGCTGAACTCCGGCGTTGGCGTACGCGGCTTTCGTCCGGAAACAGGTGGATTAAACCGCCGCACACAAGTTCTCATCGACGGACGCCCAGCTGGAACCGGCAACTTGGCCACCATTCCGCTTAATAACATCGAGCGAATCGAAGTCGTGAAGGGCGCAACGTCGGCGTTGTACGGCGCGAGCGCGATGGGTGGCACGATCAATATCATCACGCGTAAATCAGCTGGACCGATTCGCGCAGGTGGACATATCGGATACGGTAGCTTCCAGACGACGAATCTCGCTGGATATGCCGGTGGCAATCTCACGTCAAAGCTCGACTTCGATGTCTCCGCAAACGACCTCCACCAAGGCGATAATTATCGCATTGGAAAAGGCAATCTTCTTCGCGGCGCCTTTGGAAACAAGAGCGCAACCCGTCTCGTCAATGATTCCACTATCGAAAAGGTTCGCGATCTCGGCGATGGCGTTGTTCGCAGCAGTACTCAACTCGGTTATCGCAACGGTTCAGCTCGCGTTGGCTACGATCTTGGCGCCGGTATGCGAGTCGATGTGGGCGGAGAGCTGTTTCGGGCACGCGGAGTCCGCGCACCCGGCGACATTATTCAAGCTGACTCGGGCAACACCCGCAAGAATGTGAACCGTAACAGCGCTGACGTTCGTCTATCAGGTGCGTACGGACGACACACTCCAACTGCGCGATTTTTCTCTACGTATGAAGACAGCGAAACGTATGATGATACAACATCATCGAGCTTTATCAACTTCGCTGGACGTACGCGCAACCAAGGCGCGCAAGTCCAGGATGTATTTCAGCTCGGTAACCAGACGATTACAACTGGACTCGATTATATCAGAGGAACCGCCACGTCGAACCGACAAGATGCACCGGGATCTGCGATCGCGCCATACAGCCCATATTCACGGATCTCCACAGTCGGTGTCTTCGTTCAAAGTCACTGGCGAGCGTTAGGCAACCGTTTAACCGGCACGATCGGTGGCCGCTTTGATCGCGCTCGATTGAATCTACTGGAAACGCAACTACGTCCAGAAGTAACACCAGGCAGCCGTAATTTTAATACGTTTAATCCAAGTGCCGGTGTGCAATTCACTGCCAGCGACGCACTTCGTGTTCACGGAAGCATTGGTCGCGCCTTCATTGTTCCTGACGCAAACCAAATGGCCGGCCAGTCGATCTCTGGATCGACAACGGTTACGGTCACAGCTGGCAACCCCGATGTGAATCCGGAATCGTCAATTACGTACGATCTTGGTGTTGGTTATGCGCCGCGTCGTTCTGGCTTTAATACTGACTTAACATACTTTCACACCAGGGTGAGTGATCGTATTACGAGCGCACGCGCAGCGTTTGCAGCCGGATCACGTCCGACCACTACTGGCGGTCAGGAAGTTAGTACGGTTGTATTATACGTCAACGCAAACCGCGCGGTGATGCAGGGCGTTGAAGCGGAACTCGGCTATGATTTCGGACGGCTCACCGGGCAACGATATATTCTCCGCGCATTCACAACTGCAACTCGTCTGTTCACCGCGTACGAGTACGTTCAAAGCACCTCTGTAGACGGAACACAGTTCGCTGGAACGACTGACTTTGATGCAACCGACGTTCGCAACGCGCTGATCTTCGGCACCACGAAGAAGAACCGGATTCGCAACGTTGCGCCATTGACGTTAACAACTGGCCTTGATTATAACAGCTTAGGTCGTTGGAGTGGTCGAGTGACTGGCCGATATGTTGGAAGCCGGCTCGACGCTGAGACGGGAACTAGCTTGAACATCCTGTATGCGCCATTCGCTGTTGTTGATGTTGTGTTTGGAATGCAGGTTGCGGAACACTATCGCGTTGATGCGCTTATTAACAACATCACGGATGAGAATTACTACGAGAAGCGTGGTTACAACTTACCAGGGCGAGCGCTGCAGTTGCGTATGAGCGTTGCGCGGTAGTTGAGGTTTAGTATTCGTTCGTTATGGATTGCAATGGGGACGCTCACTATAATACGCGTCCCCATTGCGGGTGATATGGATCAAGCTGATCTGACTCGCTCTACTGGATGGTATCCGTTTGTTGGAATCGTGGTGGGTTTTATTCCAGCGGCCATACTTACGCTTCCGATTCCATCAGCTATCGGTTCTGCTATTGCGCTCGTAGCCTGGATTTTGGTTACGGGTGCTTTGCATTTGGACGGCTTGGCAGATTGTGCCGATGCAGCGTTTGCGCCGCGACGATTTTCAACCGATCGAGGAGATAACGACGCAAAATCCGAAGCGTCTTGGCGACGATCGATACTCAAAGATCCCCATATTGGATCGTTTGGTGTTGTCGCACTGATTTTGGGTTTATTGCTCAAGTGGACTGCGTTAACAACAGTATCGTTCGTTGCTCCTGTTGTTGCTGCCGTCCTGGCTCGTTATGGAGCTGTTTATATTCTCTCGCGGTTTCCACCAGCTCGGACAGATGGACTTGCCGCCGCATTCGGAGCAAAGGCTGCAAATCAAATAGCGATATTCGGAACAATCATAATTGGCGCCGTTCTCATCGCACGTTTTCCGACCGATTGGATTCGAGTTATTGCATCTGGCATGCTAGCGATTAGCACAGTTGTCTTACTCGGCAAATATCTATCAAAAAAATTCGATGGCGTAACGGGTGATGTATGCGGCGCCGCTATTGAAATTACTGAGGTGGTTGTGCTGCTATGTTGGGTACCATGGGGAGCTTAAATGCGATTGCGTGGGCGGTTATAACGGATCTTATATTTGGAGAATTACCAACTCCCATACATCCGACCGTATATATGGGAAAGTATATTTCGCGCTGCAAACCTCGTGTTCGAAAAAGTGCGAAGCAATTGTTAGTTCACGGGGCTGCAATCGTAGCCTCAGGAGTTACCATAAGTGCGATCGCAGGACACTTCCTGGGATCCAATTCACATCGAGCTCCTACGCAATTTCGATCGTTAGCAGCGGGGTTTGCACTTAAGCAAACTCTTTCTCTGCGAGCGTTACTCTCTGCTGCAAAACAAATCGAAGCCGCGTTAGCAAATGACGACCTGGACTCTGCTCGCCATTTGCTCAGCTGGCATCTGGTGTCCAGAGACACTCAGGCATTATCCGCATCAGAAGTTGCTGGCGCGGCCATCGAGTCTATCTCAGAGAATTTATCCGATAGCTTTATCGCGCCTTTGTTGATGTATCGAGCCGGAGGTCTTTCTGCCTCCTTCCTCTACCGCTTCGTTAACACCGCCGACGCAATGCTCGGCTATCGTACCCCAGAGCTCGAATGGCTCGGCAAAGTTCCAGCTCGAACTGATGACTTGCTGAACATTATTCCGGCAAGAGTGACATCGGTACTGATTGCCATGGCTGCTCCTATCGCTGGTGGCAGTGTTCGCAATTCGCTCCGAGTAGTTCGACGCGATGCGCACCGCACCACGAGCCCGAACGCAGGCTGGCCCATGGCTGCCATTGCAGGTGCACTAAACTGTAATCTTACAAAACGTGGCGTCTATCGGCTAAACATGAGCGGCGTAGATCCGTCAGTTTCCACATTACGAAAAGCACGCCATGTAGTTGCAACAGCCGCCGCATTGGGCTGCTGCCTGCTAAGCCTCCCGACAGGAATTCAACAACAGGGACGATGGAGGTGAAGCGCTCGAACGAGTTTGCCGCCACAGAGCGATCAAAATCGGCTTCTCACGGCGGACCGTCAGGAGATATAGATGACGACTTGACGCACATCGATTTCAGCGTTTCACTCAACGCATTTGGTCCAGCAGCTCACGTTTTATCGGCTATATATAACGCTGCAATCGATACTTATCCCGATCCCACAAGTCGCAAGGTGCGAGATGTTGCCTCGAGGTACTGGAACATCTCCCCTGACAATGTATTGTTTGGCGCTGGTGCGTCAGAGTTAATACACTTCACGGTCAACGCGCTGGTACGAGCAAATGATTCTGTTGTAATTCCCTTACCTGCTTTCGGCGAATACCAACGTACATCAGCGCTCTTTTCAGCTAACATATATACGATTCCGTGGATGAGCGATACGTTAACGATAGATATTAACAAGACGATCGATGTCATCGCGGATGTGAAGCCGAGCCTAACGTTCTTGTGTAGCCCGAACAATCCGACAGGTCAGATCGTACACACAAGCGATATTGCACGAATTGCCGACACATGTGCGCAAACGGGAGGAATCCTACTGATCGATCAGTCTTACGATGCGTTCGCTGAACACCCAGCCGGAACACCTGTGCTACACAAACATCCAAACGTTCTCCATTTACGCTCAATAACGAAAGATCACGCGTTAGCAGGAATCCGGGCAGGTTTTTTAGTTGGCTCAAAGAAGTTGTTAGACATTATTGATCGCGTGCGTATTCCGTGGAGCACTTCAACAGTCGCGCAAGCAGCCGCGACAGCAGCATTAACCAGCCTTGGTGATACGCATTTAGCTGCGACTATTACGAAGTTGCGCTCTGAACAGAAGAGAATACTACAACGCATTTCACAGCTTGGCCTCAAAGGACCGATCAGCGGTACACACATGCAGCTGATCAACGTCACGGATGCAACGAGAGTACAACAACACTTGCTTCGATCCTATGGAATTCGTGTTCGAGATTGCTCGTCATTTAGCCTCCCCAATCATATACGAGTCGCCGCAAGAACGCAGATCGAAAACGATGAGTTCATTGCCGCGATAACGGAGATGGTTAACAACGGACATATTCCACCGTCTGGAAGCCTATGCTGAACGCCATACTCATTCGTCATGGCAGCACCGAGTTGAACGAGCAATCTCGGTATCAAGGATGGACGGATGCTCCACTGTCAGCAAAGGGCCTGAATGAAGCGAAGGTCTTGGCATCTCGCCTTGCATCTGATCATTTTACTGCCATCTATTCGAGCGATCTCATTCGGTGTGTTCAAACAACGAACATCGTGTTTCCCAATGCTTCATACACCACATTCGCATCGTTACGCGAGATCTCCTTTGGCGATTGGGATTGCCTTACCTACGAAGAGTGCCTGCACAGGGATCTGGCCAGATATAGTCAATGGCTCACGGACCCGTCGAGTGTGACTCCACCAAATGGTGAATCATTAACGGCATTTTCGGATCGTATACACGCAATTATCAACAAGATTATTGCTCTCCATCAAAACACGGTTGGATCTGCGACTGATTCGAAGGTTGCGATTGTAACACATGGTGGGCCGATCCGCACACTCATTCAACATTATCTGTTTCCGTCCGTTCCTGTTACACAGATCCCGTCGATTCCTCCATGCGACTATGCCCAAATAGCTATTGCGCCATAAATAGCTCAACGATTCTACCACACTTTTATCCCTAACGCTCTTATGACCTCAGAAAACGACGAATTCCGAAGCAATCCGACAACACAACCAAGCGAAATGCTTTCCAAGGACGGTACTCGCAAGGTTCCACTACCAAAGAAGAAGCAACCAACAACATATCGAGTACTGCCAAGGGAACAGAGAAATGGCCTGTTAATTGTGAATACGGGAGATGGCAAAGGTAAAACAACCGCAGCACTCGGTCTTTTGCTTCGAGCCGCTGGACGAGAGATGTCGGTTGGGATGTATCAGTTTGTGAAGAGCACAAACGTCAGTGATTTTGGTGAACATGTAGCTGCGTCGCGGCTAGGCATATCGATCACTCCACTCGGTGCCGGTTGTATGCTTCACAGCGACAACGTGAACGACAACCGAACGCGCGCGCAGTCTGGCTGGGAGATGTGCAAAAACGTAATCCAGAATGGCACATATGACATCCTGATCCTGGATGAGTTTACGAGCCCGCTACGTCGCGGTTGGATTGCAGAGGAAGAAGTCGTAACCACGATCAAGTCACGACCGACAGGAACACACGTTGTAATAACCGGCCGCCAAGCGCCAGGGTGGTTGATTGAAGCTGCCGATCTTGTAACTGAAATGAGGTCAATTAAACATCCACTGCACGATCAAGGTATTCGTGCCCAAGCGGGAATCGACGTATGATCGCGTCTGTAAAGCCAAGGAAGGAATATCCATTGTTGCCACGTGACGAGCGACAAGGTCTGCTTATCGTGAACACTGGGAACGGTAAGGGAAAGACCACAGCAGCACTTGGAATTTTGTTGCGCTCAGCTGGATACGACCTCAAAGTTGGAATGTTCCAGTTTATCAAAAGCGCCTCATCCAGCAGCAATGGAGAGCATGTTGCCGCCCGTAAACTTGGCATCGACATCATTCCTTTAGGAGATGGTTTTACGTGGCTATCAGAAAATATCGAAGAAGACCGCGCCCTCGCCGAGGCAGGTTGGCAGCGATGTGGGCCGGCATTGGCGAGCGGTGAATTTGATGTTCTGATTCTTGACGAGCTAACATATCCATTGACCTTTGGTTGGCTTGATACACAAACAATCATCAATGCAATTAAAGCTCGGCCGAAAGGCACTCACGTTGTTGTAACAGGCCGAAACGCCCCACCCGAGTTAATCGAGGCGGCTGACTTGGCGACAGAAATGTTTCTGGTGAAGCATCCATTCCGCGAAAAAGGCATTGGAGCCCAAGCGGGAATCGAGATTTAGACCGGAGTTAGCAGCTATGAGAGAGCGTGAGTATCCTGAAACGGGCTCAACATGCATATATCTAATTCGGCATGGTGAAACCGATTTTAACAACAAAGGGATTTATCAAGGTACGCTAGACGTTCCGTTAAACGAAGTTGGACGTACCCAGGCAATGCACCTTCGGGAGCAACTTGTGCACATCTCATTCGATGCAATTTATAGCTCTCCATTAACAAGAGCCGTTGATACGGCAGAAGCAATAGCCAAAGATCGAGCTCTGCCTATTGTAACAATCGATGCACTCCGGGAGATATCGTATGGACATCTTCAGGGAATGTCGATTTCAGAGCGCAAACGCGAGTATGCTGAACTCGAAGCTCGTTGGAAGAATGATCCATGGAACGTTCAGTTTCCGAACGGAGAATCGCTTGAGAGCGTGTCGTCTCGGGTTTGTATTGCAATAAATGTTTTGCTAAGTCAGCATATGGACGAAACGATCTTGATTTCTGCGCACGGCCATATCAACCGGCTAATCATTCTCCTCGCAACAAATGGCGACAACGCGAGTTTTTGGGAAATCGAGCAACAAAATGGTTGTTGTTATAAAATCGACTTCATTCACGGTCAATCGACGCGCATATCTGCTGTAACAGGCAACTAACTCTCATTTGAACCAAACCCTGATGCATACTTCAACATATAAACCATCGGACGATCGAATCAACCTGGAAACCTGGCTTGGTTCATTAACCGACGCTATTATATCGCCTGATCCAAGTCGGCAATATCAAACGCGTACTGAATCACGAATCAATCAACTATTGATCCCGAATGGAAGTTTGGGCCGCCTTGCTGATATTGCAATTCAACTTTCACATATTCAATGTAGTGAACGGCCAAATGTAGCTCAAAAGACCTTACTCATCTTTGCTGCTGACCACGGAGTCACCGAAGAAGGTGTCAGCGCATATCTACCGAACGTTACAGCAAATGTCTGTTACAGCCTAGCCAACTCGGCAGGCGCGGCCAGTGTGCTCGCTCGTTGTTCGAACGCAACTGTACAAGTGATTGATGTTGGAGTCGCCCATGATTTTAATGGAGCAAAGAACATAATCCATCGGAAGGTTGCGATGGGCACAAAGAACATGGCTCGACAACAATCTGCAACTCGCGCCGAAACTCTGCAGGCGATGTATGTCGGTGCAGAAGCGGTCAATCAATGTAGCAGCAGTAGCATCATTGCAGTAGGCGAAGTCGGCATTGGAAACACAACCGCCGCGGCTGCAGTCTTTAGTGCGATAACAGGATATGATGCTGTCGACGTTGTTGGCAGAGGCACGGGTGTCGGCGATGAGACATTGGCCCGTAAAATCAACGTCGTTAGATCTGCGGTAGAATTACACCGACCTGCGTTTTCTGACCCCGTCTCCATTCTTGCGAGCGTTGGTGGTCTGGAAATCTCAGCCCTCACGGGCGCTATACTCGCCGCGGCAGCACTACAAAGACCAATCCTTCTCGACGGCTTTATCACATGCGTAGCTGCACTCGCAGCGGTCACGATTGCCGCACAAGCACCTGTAGCCGAATATTTGATTGCCGCACACCGCTCCGCAGAACAAGGACACAAACTGCTCTTAAAGCGACTCCAACTTACACCAATCGTTGATATCGGGCTCCGAATTGGCGAAGGCACCGGCGCGATGCTCGCGCTACCAATTATAGAAAGCGCATGCGCTTTATTATCGCAAATTCATACATTCGATGAAGCCGGTTTAACAGCCCCGGTTATACCAGAGAACCTGGTATAACCGTACGGCGCAACACCCCAGTATTATCTGCCAGCAACGACCGCAGCTCCAGTTCTCACCGCCGAACCTCCAACCGGTTCTTCAGACACAAGTATTTGCGTCAACGCAGCAGGCGAAAGCACATACGTCGCCTCAAAAGCAATCGCGCTCCCCGGCTTCGGATCAAAAGTACCAAGCGAGATAGGTGCACTGGTATTTGTCACCAACCAAACTTGATACGTCTTGCCCGGCTGAGGGCTTGCCATATCGTACGTATACACAGCCCATTCACTAGTCGCCTGATTCCAGAATACCTTTGCGAGAGGCACCTTCGATCCGTAATTATTTAACGGCACCACACGCATACGCTGCGCAGTGAGTGCTTTAATCGCGCTGTCTTTTGCAAAGACCTTTTCTTCGAGCTCAGCGACCTGCGCCGTTAACGTAACGTCACGAGCCCCCACAGAATCTTGTAACTTCTCCTGCTGAAGCCGCATTCTCCACTCCTGAACACCGCCAACCAACGCCGCAAGTACCAAGGCAAGTGCAATCCAAACACCAGCACGAATTACCCCACTCGATCTTGGCGTCACAACAGGAGACGAAACAACACGTTGTTCAGCAACGGGGACTGGGGCAGGTACTACAACGCGATGTTCATCCGTACGCGCCTTAACCAGAATTCTCGGTACATCGCTAACGGGCGGGACGAATGCTTGCTTGGGAGCTGACCGACTCCCAGACTGACCACGCGGTTTCTTGCCAGCCTCCGCAGCACCGGCTTGCACAGCCGAGCCACTGCGAGCGGCGCGAACTCCGCCTCCGCGTACGCCAGATCCAAGGCTATCACTCGAAGATGCGGCCCGGGCGATAAGCCGAGAACGAATACCGGCAGATCGACCACGATTGATGTGATGGAGCGGAGCAAGCTGTGCATAGGTGGCCGCCACAGATTCCATCGTCGCTAACTCGGTGTACAAGCGGGAATCAGCTGTAATGGTTGATCTGACTCGCGCGACGTCGCCGTCATCAAACATGCTGAGGGCGAGCCCAATCACATCGGTCGAACCGGAGTCAACAAATTCGGCAGCGACAGCATTAATTTGTGTCTCGTCACTCGCAGCTGATCCAAAAATTACGTCGTCATTATGCAGGGGATCTACAGATTCAGGTGCGGATTCTAAAGCATCACCGGGATTAGATACCATATCGGCTTCGCGCTCGCCGTCACCTGCCACGCTCTCACCGCCATCTCCCTGAGCATCGGGCGCGTTATCGATCCCATCATTGGGCGCGCCATCAAGCCCATACTGAAAGATCTCTTCCTGCCGAATCTTCGCCGTATCACTCATGCGACTCGACCTCGCAACGCTGGAACCGAATCACACAACGTCTCCATCCCAACTCTCGCGCGCACCTTTACGGTATTCAACGGCAGCTGAAGCAGCTCAGCGATCTCACTCTGCTTAAACCCACCAAAGTAAGCGAGCTCAACCGGAATCTGCTGTTCAACCTGTAAGGCGCGTACCCCATCCAGCATCGCCTCACGTTCCGCCGCCCCATCCACCTCAAGCGCAAGCGCTGCATTGGAAACATTCACCAGCATCGTTCGCCCCACATCGCCAGCCGACTCTTCCAACGTCCCGCCCAACCTTGCCCGTCTGGCCCGCAACTTATCGAGCGAACGAGTTCGTCCAATCGAGATCAGCCATGTAAGCGGCGATACATATGAAGCATCATACGTCGAGGCCCGTTCCCATACCACCCAAAAGGTCTCCTCGACCACATCTTCCGCGTCGACCGAACTCCGCAAGATGTTCATTGCCAGCGAGTAAACCTGCGGCATCCAACGATCGTAAAACGTCGCGAGTGCTGTTTCATCTCGCTCGACGATCTTCCTCATAATGACCAGATCGTCTAACGGCGCGTCCGGCGGTATTTCAACTGACTCAGCTGGCTGTGATGGCTTCATTAATTGGGAATTTACAGCAGATATCCAGTATACTCCAGCGATTTTTCGATACGTTCATGGCCGATTCGCTGAACAATGTTCAATATGTACGAATTTCGGTCAATACTTCGCGAGATATTCCTTCAATTCCCATGGCGAGACCTGGGACATATACTCGTCCCATTCCTGCCGCTTGGCCGCCAGGAACTGGGTAATCACATGTTCCCCTAACGCACTCCGAAGCACATCGTTCTTTTCCAGTTCGTTGCACGCTTCATTGAGGTCACGCGGCAAGTCGTCAATACGAAGCCGTCGTTTTTCCCGGAACGACATTGCCCAGATGTTTTCGTTCACCGGCTCGCGATAGTCCGCCTTGGTCTCGATCCCATCCAACCCTGCCGCCAACATCGCTGCAAGCGCTAGATAGGGATTCGCCGACGGATCCGGCACCCGATGTTCCACTCGCGTGCCAAGCCCTCGCCGGCTCGGAATCCGGAGCATTGGGGAACGGTTGTGCATCGACCAGGCAACGTTCACCGGCGCTTCGTACCCTGGGACCAGCCGTTTATACGAGTTAACCAACGGGTTGGTAATTGCCGTACACGCTCGGGCGTGCTTCAGAAGCCCTCCTATATAATGAAGAGCCACGTCGCTTAACTCCCACTGAGCGTTTGGCTCCCAAAAGGCGTTCTCCTCCCCGCGAAACAACGACTGGTGCGTATGCATCCCACTCCCGTTCTGCCCAAAAACCGGCTTCGGCATAAATGAGGCGTGGAGGCCAAACTGCTGCGCTACATACTTTACCACAAACCGGAACGTGGCGATGTTGTCAGCCGTATGCAGCGCATCGGCGTAGCGGAAGTCGATTTCATGTTGCCCATGCGCGACCTCATGGTGCGCCGCCTCGACCTCAAAGCCCATCTGCTCCAACACGCCAATCATCGCTCGACGAGCGTCTTCACCCAAATCGGCCGGCGCCAGATCAAAGTAGCTCCCAACGTCGTGCGTTAATGTGCTCGACTGCCCCGGCGTGCCAGCCTTAAAGACAAAAAACTCCGCCTCCATCCCCGCGTTCATTGTAAACCCCATCGACTCTGCCTTTTTAAGCACCCGCTTCAAAACAAAGCGCGGATCGCCCTCAAACGGAGTTCCGTCCGGCTTATGAATGTCGCAGATAAGTCGAGCAACGCGGGATTCCTCGTTACTCCATGGGAAGATTTGGAAGGTGGACAGGTCCGGCACGAGCAGCATGTCCGACTCCTCAACTCGAACAAACCCTTCGATCGAAGACCCGTCAAACATGATATCGCCAGACAGCGCCTTATCGAACTGAGACGCCGGGACCTCTACGTTCTTATTGACGCCCAATATATCGGTAAACTGAAGCCGTAAAAAACGAACGTTCTTTTTCTTGGCAAGTTCAATTATTTCTTTTTTTTGCACTTCTCGCACCTTTTTTCTTGCGTTGGATGTGAAATATATGCAAATTGATATAGAATCATTGCAGTTTTTACAAAATTCATACGACAACGATCGTTCGAAAATATGCCTAGCCAACGCCACGCCGCTATTGCGGAACTCCCGTACCGAGAGGCGGTTCAACCACTTAGTGACCGCCCATCCAAAACTTCTGAGTACTTTGGCATTAACACATTCGGCGCGCGCCAGATGCGCGAAAAGCTCCCCGTCGACATATATGCCAAACTCATCTCCGCCATCCGACTCGGCAAAAAGCTCGAGTTAGAGATCGCGCCACCAATCGCCCAAGTCATCAAAGACTGGGCGATTTCTCGTGGCGTCACGCACTTTTCGCACTGGTTTCACCCACAAACCGGGCTGACCGCCGAAAAGCATGATGCGTTTTTGACGTTCGACAAAGACCAGCAAGCGATTGAAGCATTTAGCGCCGAACAGCTCATTCAGGGCGAACCAGACGCATCCAGCTTCCCATCGGGCGGCTTACGCGAAACCTGGGAAGCACGCGGCTACACCGCCTGGAATCCAGCGTCCCCAGTGTTTATTGTCGAATCCGGCTGCGCTCGCACGTTGTGCATCCCATCGGTCTTTATCGGCTACAACGGCGAAGCACTCGACGAAATGACACCGCTGCTCCGCAGCGCTGACGTATTGTCTGACCGAGCCATGGCCCTGCTCGAAACGATGGGCTATAAAGGCGTCAGCCGCATTTACACCACGCTTGGCGCCGAACAAGAATACTTTTTGGTCGACCGCGCCCTGTTCGCACTCCGCCCAGACCTCGCAATGGCCGGCCGCACGCTGATCGGCGCGGCGCCAGCACGCGGGCAGCAGTTGGAAGACCACTACTTTGGTGGAATTCCCGAACGCATTCAAGCATGTATCTCGGAAGTTGAGTTTGAGCTGTACAAGCTTGGCGTTCCGATCACCACACGCCACAACGAAGTAGCGCCAAGCCAGTATGAAATGGCGCCATTCTTCGAAGAAACCGACATTGCGCTCGATCATAACCAGCTGGTTATGGCGACACTCCGACGAGTTGCACTACGCCACGGGCTGCAAGTGTTGATGCACGAAAAGCCATACGCCGGAATCAACGGAAGTGGCAAGCACTGTAACTGGGCGATGGCAATTATCGCCGACAACGCAGAGCTCGACGGTGTGAATCTGCTGAAGCCAGGCAAGACACCGCACCAAAACGTGCGTTTCCTGATCTTCCTTGCAGCTGTACTCAAGGCCGTTCACAAGCATGCCGGCCTACTGCGCTCGGGTATTGCGTCCGCTGGCAACGAACATCGCCTTGGCGCAAACGAAGCGCCGCCTGCAATTATCTCTGCTTTTATGGGGAAGATGCTGACGGGGATGATCGAAGAGATCATTGCAGGGAAGACATCGTCGAGCGCAGCACAAGCGATGTTGAAGCTTGGCGTGGCGCGACTTCCTGAGATCCAGCAAGACAACACAGATCGCAACAGAACGTCTCCATTTGCGTTCACCGGTGCGAAGTTTGAGTTCCGTGCCGTTGGGTCGAGTGCATCAATCGCATTCCCAATCGTATTGCTGAACGCAGCCGTCGCTGAATCGCTTGGCGAGTTGAACGAAGCGTTAAAGGAAGAGCTGAAAAAGACCAAGTCGTCTGACGATGCGGTACTTAAAGTTGTTCGCCAGGCTTTCATTGAAAGCACACCGATTCGATTTGAAGGAAATAACTACTCCGACGAATGGGTGCAGGAAGCCGAACGTCGTGGGTTACCCAACTTGCGTCGCACACCGGAGTCGCTGGCTCAGCTAATGACGAAGTCGTCGGAAGAGTTGTTGACGAGTGTTGGGATCTTTACGAAGGAAGAGCTCGAATCGCGGTACCATGTTCGCATGGAACGATATGCGAAGGATATGCTCATCGAATTGAACACGCTGACGGAGATGGCGCAGACACAAGTATTGCCAGCCGCGTTAACGTATATCGGTTCATTAGCTGAGGCCGCGGCAAATGCGAAGGCGGCTGGCATTAAGGTGATTCCGCATATTGATGTTGCGAACAAGATTGGAGAGATGACACAGACGTTGCAGACACGTATCGAAAAGTTGATCAACGTGATTGATCGTTCGAATGCGTTGCATGACGATGTGGAGAAGCAGACGGTGTTGCTCACGTCGGAAGGTGCGGAACAGATGGAAGAAGTGCGGGAAGTGTGCGACGCGCTGGAATTGGTGGTAGATAACGCGCTGTGGCCGCTTCCGAAGTACCGGGAGATGTTGTTCCCGGTGTAGTTAGCTAGTTGGGATGGTTGGATGTAATGTGCAACAGGCCTAGCGGGGAATCGCTAGGCCTGTTGGTTTTTGGGGGAGTTTATCAGGCTTAAAGACGGTAAAAGTTAGGCACGCCTCAGGAATCCAGTCAGTTGAGGAATGGATTCCCGCTAAGCCGAGTGCATTGAAGCGCAAGTATGTGACGGGATATCAACCTCCCCCTAAAGAACACTTGACGCCCAAGCGATCTATGCGCATATTAATTACATAACCATGCGCACATCAAGAGGCCCCTTATGTCTAAAGTAGCAAAAAACCTCTTATTAGATACCGAAGCTATCGCCCGTGGCGAACAGTATGGAAAGCTGCACGGAACCAATCTGTCTCGTTTAGTAGATGATTTTCTCCGTGGATTGCCCCTAGAAACATCTCCGATCAAATCTCCAGTTGTGCGCCGTCTCCATGGTATCGCTGCAGGCGGAAAATCGGACCGTGAAGATTACCGGGAACATCTTTCGAACAAGTACGGCGAAAGCTAACCAATGGTGCTCAGATGATCCTTCGTGCACAAAGACCAGCACTGCTACTAGATATTAACGTTTTGTTGGACGTGATTTTAGCGCGCGAGCCTTGGGTTAATCAAGCGACCGCCCTATTTGACGCAATTGCATCAGAACAACGGGCGCACGGGTACATCGCAGCGCATAGTATCGCGACTGTCCACTACCTTGTACAACGCTCAACGGATCGAACAACAGCGACGACGGCAGTAAGCGACATCTTAACATTGTTCACAGTTGTTCCCCTAGAAAATTCAGATTTTCAGCGTGCGCTTTCGTTTAATATGTCGGATTACGAAGACGCAATTCAGGCAGCCGCATGCCTGCGTATAGGCGGCGACTACGTTGTGACACGAAACGTAAAGGATTTTAAGAATGCCCCTGTTACAACACGCACCCCTGGGCAAGTATTAGCGTTACTGGGAGTTGATGGATAACGGGCCGGCGTCTCCTGCCGAACGTTCAAACGTTACGCGCCAAGCCATAACCCCGCATTAAGCGCGTCCGTGTAAAAATACGTTTAATTGGGAATCCCCATTTCCCTTAGTATCTTTCCCCCCATGACTTCGTCAGCACCTCCGGAAGCCACCCCATGCCCCAAATGCAACACCCCGGGCACCGGTCGCTTCTGCACCGAATGTGGAACCCCTCTTAACGGCGCAGCCTGCGCCGGATGCGGCGAACCACTCACTCCCGGCTCCAAATTCTGTCACGGCTGCGGCACCACAATTGGCGCTCCCGCCCCACAAGCCCAAGCCAGACCCTCTGGTTTAGCCGCCACGCTGCCCTGGGCAGTCGCAGGCATCGCATTCCTTACGCTCTTCGCCATGCTCGCCGGAAAAGGCTTTAACGCCAAACGCGGCAGTTCGCTCGACGCACCCATGAACGCACTTCCCAACCCAGCCTTGGACGGCCCAATGGCTGGCGGCGGCGGAATGGGCGGCGATCCAGGCGCAGGCGGCAACGGCGTAGTTCGCGGTCCGGATATCTCTGGCATGAGCGCACCAGAACTCGCAGAACGACTGTTTAACCGAGTCATGCTCCTTAACAGCCAGGGCAAGACCGACTCAGTCCAGTTCTTCGCCCCTATGGCCATCCAGGCCTATCAGATGGTCGAACAGGAACAAGGTTCCCTCGACCTCGACCAACGCTACGACATGGCTCGCGTCGCCGAAGCCGCCGGTGCAATTCCGCTCGCCAAAGCGCAAACCGACACCATCCTCAAACAAAGCTCCAACCACCTGCTCGGCCTCATCATGGCAGCGCGGATCGCAAAGCTTACTGGCAACAGCCCGTCCTTCGACGAATATTCCAAACGATTCGAAAAGGTCAAGCAAAGCGAACTCGCCAAAAAGCTTCCAGAATACAGCAAGCATCAAACAGACATCGCCGCTGGCCCGGGCAGTCTGAAGTAACCAACGCAGCACCTATCTGTAACACCCGAACCACTCCGGGTTACCCAAACTACCCCGGACTAACTCGACTTCCGTTCTTATTATGACCACCATCCGACTCGCCCACTCCCCTGATTCCGACGACGCGTTCATGTTCTACGCGCTCGCCAGTGGGAAAATCGACACCGAAGGGCTTACATATATCCACGAACTGCAGGATATCGAATCCCTGAACCAGCGGGCCCGCAAAGCGGAACTCGAGGTGACCGCGGTTTCGATCCATGCGTATGCGTATCTCACCGATACGTACGCCCTGCTCCCGCACGGTTCATCGATGGGCGATAAATATGGCCCACGCCTAGTCGCCAAAACACCGATGACGAAGGCCGATATCAAGGGAAAGCGGATCGCAATTCCAGGGGTATTCACCACGGCGTACCTCGCGCTCAAACTTTACGAACCCGACTTCATCCCGGTCGAAACTCCGTTTGACGAGATCGAAGATCGAGTAATCGCGGGTGACGTCGACGCCGGACTGCTCATTCATGAAGGCCAATTGACGTTCGGCGACAACGGTTTGCACCTCATCGTCGACATGGGAGAGTGGTGGTTTTCCGAAACCGGACTGCCACTTCCGCTCGGTGGCAACGTCGTAAGAAAAGACCTTGGCGAAGAGCTAACGAAGAAAATTTCGCGACACCTTCGCGCGAGTATCGCGTATGCACTCGATCACCGAGAGGCCGCACTCGACCACTCCATGCAGTACGCGAGAGGGCTAGAACGCAGCAAAGCAGATGAGTTTGTGGGGATGTATGTGAACGCTTGGACCCTCGATTATGGCGACCGCGGAAAAGAAGCTGTGCGGGTACTCCTTGACCGTGGCGCAAAAGCTGGTATCATCCCGAAAAATGTACAAGTTGAATTCGTGACGGATTGACCGCTTCACCCTGTCAACTAATTCATTAAGATATCACTAGCTTAGGGCACGCGTTCTGCAACTCGCGTGTTTACGGCGCAATTTTATCACAGGAGAACGGCGATGCCGAGCATTGACGAGGGACTCGAAACGTTCCGGTTCATGGATGATGATGACGATGATCTCGGCGGCTACGGGAGTGGACGCCGCCGATCCCGTTATGACGAAGAAGAAGATGAGGACGGCGGGTGGTCCATTCATCGCGACGATAGCGACCAGCTTTGGGATAGCACGGACGACCTTGAAGACGACGATGAAGAGCGGGAAGAGACCACCACCGAATCCGACGATGAAGACGATGAAGGCGATCTCTTCGGAACAGGATCCGGGATGATGGATATCGACGACGACCTCGAAGACGAAGACGGGCCTCTCGTTCGCCCTCCGGGCAAACGCGGTCGTCCAAAGGGTTCAGGCAAAAAGGCAATACCGGTCAAGCCGGTGGCACCAATCCCTGATCCGTTTGGCGGGCTCGACGATGAAGATGATGATGGTGATCTGGACGACGGTGATGACGAAGACGATGAGTCGCTCGACGAATCCGACGACATTCTCGATGATGGCGACGACGATCTCGACGTGGAAATCGAAGAGGTTGAAGTAATCATCGTCCCAGTGAAATCAGCTCCAAAGGCGGCCTCGAAGCCCGCGCCAAAGGCTGCACCGAAATCTGCAAATAAACCCGCAGCCAAGGCAAAAAAGACGGTCGCCAAAGCTGCTCCAAAGCCAGCCGCAAAAAAGGCCGCCCCTAAACCGGCAGCAAAAAAAGCGGTAGCCAAGAAAGCTGCTCCGAAACCAGCGGCCAAAAAGGCGCCGGCGAAAAAAGCGGTAGCCAAGGCAGTAAGCAAGACCAGCAGCAAGCCAAAGGCGAAAGCTCCGGCAAAGAAGGTAGCGGCGAAAAAGACGGTCGCGAAGAAAGCGCCCGCCAAAAAAGGTTCGGCGCGTCGTAAATAAGCTCAAGCCGGTTTAAACACCGGAACTACGCTTTATAACAAACAGGCGGTACAGAAGAGAAATGGTGTCAAACCAAAGCTCTCCTGTACCGCCTGTTTGTTTATACGTCTTTTAGTTAGACGAAAGAACCTCGAACACCTCGCCCAGCCACAAAATTCCTCCACAAACCGGAACAACTCCTGCGACTAGGCCTAGCACTCGCGCTGATTCGAGCTTAATTCGATTATACAATCATGTCTCGTAAGAAAACCCACTTTCGGCTCCCACACCCCTCCCGACTCGACGAACCGTCGAATCGAGACTCTTCGTCGGGCACCTCAGTCTGGCGCAGGATATTTATGTCCGGCGGTGCCTTGCTTGGCGCAGCCGCAGCATACAATGCCTATTCCAGACGAGGCGTCGACAAGCTCCAGAATCTTATTGGAGGCGAAGACGGCGGCTGGATCTGGCGGGGACGCCGAATCGCGTTTACCAAACGAGGGGAAGGCCCACCCGTCTTACTCATACACGGCATCCATGCCGCTGCATGGTCGTACGAATGGCGCAACAACGTTGAGAATCTGTCGCAAAACTTCACCGTATACACCATCGACCTGCTCGGCTTCGGCCGATCCGATCGGCCGGCAATCAAATACAGCGCGCGACTCTACATTACACTGATCTCCGACTTTGTCGCTCAGGTTATTGGAACACCATGCGCCCTGGTTGCAGACTCGCTCAGTGCGGCCTACGCGATCATATTAGGCGCTCGGGACCCCCATCGCTTCCCAGCCCTCGCACTCATCGCCCCGACCGGTCTTACCCGCCTACAGGACGCACCAGGGGTGCGTGGCGATGCCAGCCGGCTAGCCGTCGACGCCCCGGTCATAGGAACGGCAACGTTTAATGCCCTGTCGTCGCGCAGAAGTTTGAGATATTTTCTGGAGCAGGTTTACGCCAGCAACGCGCTTGTAACGGAAGATCTAATCGATATTTACTATACAACATCGCATCAACGAGGCGCCCGACACGCGCCAGCTGCGTTTTTGTCTGGGCATTTGAATATCGACGTTCGTCGTGCACTCCGTCGCTTGAGTCAGCCTGCCCTATTATTTTGGGGCGAGGAAGCACAGATGGCTCCCGTGGAAGAGATCCGCGGCTTCCGAACTCTCAAATCCGACTTTGATGTTCACATCCTTTCACCCGCCGGCGATCTTCCGCATGATGAGCGAGCCGACGAGTTCAACGTTATTCTATCGACATGGCTGAATCGCCGGTTGTCCTCCTCCGCGCCCACGCTAGACACGCACCCTGGAATGCACGAGGCCTCGCCGCCCACGCCGCCAGTCTAGTTGACGCCGCTGGGATCCGTCCCACCAACGCGTCCGCGCGTGCAGCACCAACCGCTCGCTCGGTTCGGTTCTACGTCTCCGCTGGTCTAATTGACCGGCCAGACGGAACAGGGACGGCCGCGACGTACCACTATCGACACCTTCTTCAACTTCTCGCCGTCAAAATCCGGCAGCGTGAAGGACAGTCGCTAGAATCGATCAAGGCTGAGATGAAGGGGCTCACAGGCGACGTCCTAGAGCGCCGGATTGCATCATCGCTGGAACGTGTGCTGTCGGCCAAGGCTGACCTCGCCGTCGCTCGCGATGACGACCCAATCGCAGTGTGGCGTCGAATTCAGGTGGCAGAAGGGATCGAATTACACGTACGCGAAGATTCGGTTGGATCCCGCGGCGACACCATCATCGAAATGCGCGAAGCAGTTCGCGCAGCCCTGGGCAGAAACGGCGGACGGTAAAAGCAGGGCCGCTAAAACAGAGGTCAGCTACACAAACGCAGCGCATCGGCACTGAACCCCTGCCCGATGCGCTGCGTTTTACGTTTCGTTACGCGCTACAGCAGTCGCCAAAACTTCTCAGCGCCCCATTCGACCACTCGTTTATACCACGCTCGTTTCTCAAACGTCTCGAGCTTTATCTCTGTTGAGTAGTTCACGTCGCGCATAAACTGCTCATTCATCGATCGACCAATGGTTGAATCGATCGCGACCAGAGTCGTCTCATTATTAAAGGCAAGCGAACGGTTATCGAAGTTCATCGACCCAACCGAAACCCAAACCCCATCCGCCACAAGCGACTTTGCGTGCATCATCGTTGGCTGATATTCATAAATTCGAAGCCCACCCTTCAGCAACTCTTCGTAATATGCGCGGCCGGCCCACCACGTTGTCTTAACATCAGTGCGACTACCAACCGTCAGTATGCGAACATCAACGCCACGTTTCACCGCTTCGATCAACATATTCCGGAAATCCTGATCCGGGACGAAGTACGAATTGGTGATATATAACGTCCGCTGCGCACCAGCAATCGACAGCGCGAGATACCGCTCAGCTGACGTACTTCCAACTGATGGAACCGTGTGCATAAGCCCAGCAACCACAGGCCCAACCGAGTCAAACGCCTCATGCAAGAGAAATTCTGAGCCGGAGAGCAATACTCCAGTCGCCTCAACCCAACTCGCGGCAAACGCGGCCAGAAGCCCAGCAACAGCCGGCCCTTCAAACCGGACATTCGATTCCCGCCACTTATCCTTGGCAATTCCATCACCCAACCAATAGTCCGCGAGCCCAAAGCCACCTGTATAGCCAATGTGACCGTCGATGATTACGATCCGCGCATGCGATCGCGTTGTTGCCCGATTTAACGAATACCACCGAATAGGGCGAAACCAGACCACGGTTGCACCAGCGTCGCGCAACGACGGGACAAAATCTGACTTTCTGATATCGGCCGCACCAAAGGCGTCGAGCATAACCAAAACGCGTACCCCCGCTCTGGCCCGCTCAATAAGTGCGTCACGCATGGAATCGGCAACGACACCGGGTTCGGCGTAATACATCTGGACCGCAATGCTGCGTTTGGCCGCCCGAATATCGGCCCAGAGTTTGGCATACGTCCCTTCCCCATTATATAACAGCTCGACTTTGTTCCCGCGCATAAGTCGAACGCCGGTATATAACTCCATCTCCAGCGCAAACAGCGAATCGCCAACCGCTGGAGGTTCGTTACCAGCGCCTGCCGCGATCACTGTACTGACATGCGTTGCCCGAGTAACAGACAAGATGCCAATAATCATTAAAATGAGCGCAAGTAATACCAACAGCGCTCGTATAGCGTATCGAAAAAGAATCATATCTGCTTGCTCAATTCTACCAGCCTAGCCACCTTCTATATAGCATGAGGCTTGCATCGCCAAACCGACGAAATATCGCTCGAACGTTCGCTATGGACCGCTCGCTCGAAACACTTCCCCTGTTTCGACTTAGCGATTCCGCGGACGATGGGGCGATTGTATACACCCCGGAAGAGGGGAAACGGTGGCGCGTTCTTCCTGCGCCTGGCGACCGCCTCCCTGGCACCTTTGACCAGGATGTATACGTCGAGCTACTACACCGCTTTACCGAAGACGCCTTCCCACGCGACGGCATTCTCAGCTTCACGCTGCACTCGTTTTTACGGTCTATTGGACGAACAGTCGACGGGCGGACCTACGAACAGCTCCGCGCCACTTTAAGCCGTTTGGAGCGCACGACGCTCGAGTCAACCGGCGTCTACGACGTTGCGGGCGAATCCACACCGTTTGACGGGAGCTTTACGATACTGACCTCGGTCGTTATCGAACGGCGCCGATCGACCGAACGGGACCAGCTTGCCCTGTTTTCGTCGGTTGCGACCTCGGAACCTGGCGACGCCCGGGTTGTGCTGTCGCCATATATTCGTAACAACATTATTGCCGGTCGAAGCGTATTTCTGGCAGCGCAGCCGTATCAAAGTCTATCGAACCCGGTTGCGCGGCGTCTCTACCGCCTGCTTGCCGCCGTTGGGGCAGACAGCAAAGCGCCGTGGCAGATTGGACTCGAACGACTAGCGATGATGCTCCCGTTGTCACAACGCTACCCCTCGCACCTACAGCGCGTGCTACAACCGGCCCATGAAATGCTCATGACAGCTGGCCTGCTCCGCGAAGCAACGTTTCGCCAGGTTGGGAAAGATTGGTTTGTGGATTATATCGTCCCTGCACGGAACCATACGACCGCGTAACTTTACAACACATATGCAGATCCTTCCCAAAAATTGGCTTCGCCCCGGTCAGTCCTCAAAAGACGGCCAGCCGAGCCGCTTCTCCCGTCTATGGTCCCGCCGGTCTGTAGTCGCTACCATCGTACTTGTACCGGTGTTTGGCTCTGCGTTCATGCTTCAGCAGAACGACACCGTTGCGAGCGCCCGCTTGCTGGATCAGGTGTTACAGCTCACGGCAACGCGGTTTGTCGACACGGTTAGTCCGAACGAACTATACGAAAAGGCCGCACGCGGATTAGTGCGCGAGTTAAACGATCCATATTCGGTGCTATTTTCGCCGAAAGAGTTGGATCAGTTCACGTTGCAGACTGGCGGCAAATACGGCGGTGTTGGAATGGAAATCGCCGAGGTTCAGGGGTATGTAACGGTTCAGCGCGTCTTCCCGCATACGCCTGCAGCAGCCGGTGGCGTTCAGGAAGGTGACAAGATCGTTCAGATCGATACGTTCAATGCGCGTGGTTGGACAACGCAACAAGTCTCTGACAAGTTGAAAGGGGAGCCTGGAACAAAGGTTAGTGTAAAGTTCGGGCGATCCGGTGTGACAGAACAAATTCCCGTAACCTTTACACGCGCGATCGTTCACATTCCCGCCGTTCCGTACGCGCTCGTCTTTGAAGGCAACATTGGTTATGTCCTGCTACAACAGTTTAGCGAAACGGCAACTGACGAGCTGAACGAAGCCATTAAGGATGTGGTCTCTCGTGGCGCAACGAAGTTAATCGTTGACCTGCGCTCGAATCCGGGCGGAATTCTGGATGAAGCCATTGCGTCGAGCAATCTCTTCCTCAAGCAAGGAGTTGAGGTTGCAAGTGTGCGCGGACGGTCTGGACCAGCACAGATATTTGAAGCTGAAAAAACACCAACATATCCAACGATTCCAACGATTGTACTGGTCGATGGACGTAGCGCTTCTGCATCCGAGATTTTAGCCGGATCATTGCAGGATCACGATCGCGCGCTCATTGTTGGCACAACATCGTTTGGAAAAGGGCTCGTGCAGAGTCTGTTTAATCTGGACGGCGGTTATGCGTTAAAGATGACGACCGCAAAATGGTTCACGCCAAGCGGCCGATCGATTCAGAAAGATCGAAAGCTGTTGCCAGATGGTGAGTTTGTTGAGGTTGTACCAGATTCTATGGAAAGCGATTCCGCAAAGCTCGCTCGACCAAAGTTCAAGAGCGATGCCGGTCGAGTTGTTTATGGTGGCGGTGGTATTACACCAGACGTTGTAGTGAAGCCTGATACGTTATCTACGGCCGAACAAAAGCTGTTTACGTCGCTTGCACCAAAGCAACAGGTTGTGCTAGCCCAGTTGCAGGAATATGCGGCAGAGCTGAAAGGAAAGATTAAACCGGACTTCCAGGTACAAGGCGATGTCCGCACGGAGGTGCTGCGTCGTTTCCGAACGAATGGTGTGATTCTAGAAGATTCGTTACTGACCGCAGGTCAAGTCGGCTTCGATAACTTTATTGGAGCGCGAATCGCAGCGATTGTATTTGGGGATTCAACAGCGAAGCGGAAATATCTGAGCGATGACAATCAGCTCGTCCGTGCAATTGAGTTACTCAAGAAGGTTAACAATCAGGACATGCTGTTTACGAATGTAAAGAAAGAAAACAACGCAGTGGCTACACGGACTGCAGCGAAGTAAAAACATATAAGGAATAGAAAGACAAAACGGGGAGTCGTCTACGCAGACGACTCCCCGTTTTGTCTTTAAACTACACTACAGCGAATCAACTACAACGATCGGGGCAAGCCCAGCAGCCTTCAGACCAGGTTCAATCTGCGAGCGATCGCCAACAATCACAATCGTTAACTTATTGAGGTCGATATACTTCTTCGCCGCCGCTTGCGCTTGACCGAGCGTCACAGCGTTCAGGTTTTGAACAAGTGAGTTGTAATAGTTGAGTGGCTGTTCGTTGCGAATCAATCCAGCCACTGCGTCGGCGCGATTGCTGATCGTTTCGAACTGCAACGGAAGTCCGCTGGTCGCGGACGCCTTGGCAAAGGCAAATTCTTCTGCCGTGATTGGCTTATCGCCGACAATACCGCGAAACTCTTTCATGAATTCAATCAGAGCACTGTCGGTTTTTGCAGCAACAACCGATGCGCTCGCCGTGAACGTTCCGATTTCTGGAATACGACGATAGCTAAATCGTGATCCCGCACCGTACGAATACTGATGCTCTTCACGTAAATTCAGGTTTAACCGGCTTGTGAACGCGCCTCCAAAGGTGGTGTTCATCAAATCGATCGCATAATAGTCCGGTGTATCGCGACGTGGTCCAACAGCTCCAACCATGATCACGCTTTGTGGCGAATTGGGACGATCGTATAAATAGATCTTTGTTTCGCTCACACTCTGCGGCACTTCAGGGATAACGCGACCAGGCTTTCCAGCCTCCCAGCTCCCAAACGCCTTATTGAGCTTCGCAACCGCCTGGTCAGGTGTAATGTCACCGGCGACCACGAACTTCACGTTGGGCGGGCGATAGTACGTGTTGTGAAAGTTGACCACATCATCGCGCGTAACAGCTGTGATTGACGCTTCAGTAGCAGCACGAGCATAGGGATGCTGTTTACCGTACAACACGCCAGAGAACACTCTGCCGGCCAGATAACTTGGATCTTCCATCGACCGACGAATACGTGCTGCAGCATTGGCCTTCAGTCGCTCAAGCGATGCGTCGGGGAACGACGGTGTCAGCAGCTGCTCAGCCATCAGATCAAGCGACTTATCGACGTTTTCGGTGATTGTATAGAAACCAAACGGCGACACTGAGTTTCCTAAATTCGCAAAGGCATCAGCAAGTTGATCAGCTGTATGCTTGGTTGTTCCTTCGCTCAGCATCGACGGAACAAGCGACGACAATCCCGTCTTTTCGGCTGGATCGAGCGACGGCGAAACGTCTACAACCGCAACAACGCTCACGACTGGTGAGGTGTGATCTTCAAGTACCGCGATTGAAACGCCGTTACTCAACGTTCGCATCTGCGCCACCGGAAACTTCAACGGCTTTGCAGCTGGAATAACAGGCGGAATATTTCGATCGAACTTTACCTGCGCCGATAATGTCGTCGCAGACGGTACAGCAATCGCACCAAGCACAAACACCGAAAGCGCGGCAGCCTTGACTCGAAAGCGCGACGTCGACGTCGCTAGTCTGGATAACAATGGAGTTGTATACATTCGATTAATCCTCGTCTGAGGCAGAAGAGTCATCCTGCGCTTCAGGCGCTGGTGTAACATTTTTATACGGCGTTTTTGGCTGAGCCACTTCATCCAACTTGCCAGCAGGGACCATGCTCAACACAACGCGACCTTTGGTGAGATACTTGCTCACAACCCGCGAGAGATCGGCTGGCTTAATCGCGAGCGATGCATTCGTTGAGGTCACATAGTGAAGCGGATTGCCATACATCACCTGCCCATCAAGCAGAATTTCAGCGCGATTCATTGAGCCATCCAATCCAAGCACCGACTGCACTCGCGTTGACGTCTTAAACCTTTCTACCTCGGCTTCCGTTGGCGGATTGGTATTGAGAGCATTCAGCGTGCTATCAACCAACCGCTCAATCTCTGTCAGCGAAGCACCTGGACGTGGCGCCACAAAGACGAGGAACATTCCACCGTCTTCATAATCGTTTTGACCGGCATAAACCTGCGTTGCCAACTGACGATCGTACACCAACAGCTTGGTCAAACGGCTGGTACGATCTTGCGTCAGAATATTACTGAGTGCATTCAATGCAGCGTTGTCGGAATCCTTGACTCCAACCGTTGGCCACGTGATCAGGATCTGCGGAAGCTGAGCGCGGGCATCTTCGAGTACGAGCCGCTGTTCAGCCTGGAGCGTCACTGGTGCAACCACGGGACGAACAATCGCAGGACCAGCTGCAATTGCGCCATAGTACTTTTCGATGAGCGCTTTTGTTTTTGCGATGTCAATGTCACCAACAACCGCAAGCGTTGCATTGTTTGGCGCGTAAAACTTCTTGAAGAAGTTTTTTACATCGTCCAATGTTGCTGAGGAAAGATCGGCCATCGAACCAATCACGGGCCACGAGTACGGGTTCGTGCTCGGGAACATCGATGCGCTGACAACTTCCCACATCGAACCGTACGGTTGGTTATCGATACGCTGACGTCGCTCGTTTTTCACAACATCGCGCTGTGCATCAAGCTTCGTGATATCTAACCCTTCCAGTAAAAATCCCATGCGGTCAGACTCGAGCCATAAAGCGGTTTCGAGTTGGTTGCTTGGGAGTGTTTCGAAATAGTTGGTGCGATCGTTGTTGGTTGTTCCATTAAGATCGCCACCAGCATTTTCTACGATCTTAAAGTGTTGGCCGTACGGAATGTGCTGTGATCCCTGGAACATGACGTGCTCAAACAGGTGAGCAAAGCCGGTGCGGCCGACGTCTTCATTTTTTGATCCCACATGATACCAGACATCCACCGTGACAACAGCGGCTGTCGTATCGCGTGAAAGAAGTACCGTAAGTCCGTTAGAAAGTTTGTAGCGCTCATATGGAATTTCAGGAACCTTGAACGAGGATACCTGAGCCACGAGCGGTGCCGCAGTCAGTGCGGCTAAGCAAAGAGCTCGAAAAATAGTCTTCATAATGTGTATAATACGTATGTGCGGCCGGGATCTGTTGCAAAAAATGCTAAAATAACCGGCTGCGAACGATAGTTGGTCACCGGTCTACCGCAAGTGCGTTGCCGCGGTAGGGCGTATAAGCCAATCAATGCCGCATAATCGCGCGAGCTGAAACGCTATGGCGCTTGAAGACGGGTGCCGAGTGGGAGCTCGAGGAGCAGGCGCGCTGGGGAAGGCTGGTTAGTCAGGTAAATCTGGAGCGAATCGAGCGTCACGGTTTCGTTGATGCGAATTGCCATCAGCTCATTGAGCGCTTCGCGGGTGAGCGTTTTGTAGAGCGTGAGCGTTACATGCGGCGAAAAGTTAAATCGTGCCCGCTCAAAGTGTAAACCGGCCGTGGCTAGCCGATCGTGAAGGTGGCGGAGGGGGCCGTGCGGGTCGAATGGAAGGACAACGATGTCCGTCTGCATGAACCGGTGTGGCGGGAGAAAGCTTAGTTCGATTGGGCTCGTTGTACTGGCGATTGGCTCGAGCCGCTCCCGGAGTTTGGCGACCGACGTATGCGCGGCAATGGGCCCAACGCCGGACGAACCGACCAGCGTAACGTGCGGTCGACGCCCGTTCGCCATCTTGGGATCGTGACGCATACTGATTTCGTGAATACGATCAGCGACAGGGCCGGTGAATTCACCGAGAACGAAGATACCAGATGGGGGGGGCACGCCCTCAAAATAATGAATATCTTATTGGGATGCTTCCAATCGATTTATCCGGAAAACGTGCCTTCGTTGCGGGTGTAGCCGACGATGGTGGATTTGGCTTTGCTATCGCGAAATATCTCGCCGAGGCGGGCGCGACGGTGTGCGTCGGAACATGGCCGCCGGCGATGAACATCTTTTTAAACCTTCTCGAGCGCGGGAAGATGGATGAGGCTCGTAAGCTGTCGGACGGCTCGCTGCTCACCTTTGAGAAGATCTACCCGCTCGACGCCGCGTATGACACTCTGGCCGATGCGCCCGAAGAGGTCCGCACCAGCAAGCGGTACAAAGACGTTGGTGACTTCTCTATTGAAGGCGTAGTGAACCGGCTGGTGGCCGATTTTGGTGAGAAGCCGGTTGATATCGTCGTCCATTCGCTCGCAAACGGGCCCGAGGTGAAGAAACGCCTGTTGGATACAAGCCGAGCAGGGTATTTGACCGCGGTGAGCGTCAGTGCGTACTCGATGGTGGCGTTAGTGAACAAAATGTCGCCCATAGTTCGCGAAGGTGGCGCATTTATGTCGCTAACTTATATGGCATCCGAGCGCGCCATTCCGGGCTACGGCGGTGGAATGTCGTCCGCGAAAGCCGCGCTTGAGAGCGATACCCGCGTGCTTGCATACGAAGTTGGGCGCCAATATGGGCACCGCGTCAATACGATTTCCGCTGGCCCATTTGCCTCCCGCGCTGCCAGCGCGATTGGCATTATCGATAACATGGTGCGATATTGCGCCGCGAATACTCCGATTCCGGAGGCGTTAAGAGCAGAAGAAGTTGGTGCTGCTGCTACCTTTTTGTGCTCACCGCTCGCGAGCGGTATTACCGGTACCACGCTGTACGTCGACAAAGGCTACCATTCCATGGGAATGGCCGTTGCGATGCCTGAGCAGCCGACATCCAATTCATAACAACAGCGTTTAATACATGCCTCCATTTTTTCCGAATACCGCAGTCTGGCTCGTCCAGGCATTTATCGCGGTGTTCTTTGCAATCCTGTTTTTGCAGTCTGGGCTAGACAAAGTGTTCGACCGACGGGGGAATCTGGATTTTCTCAAAGGGCATTTTGAGCGCACTCCGCTCGCCAAGTCTGTTCCGATGATGTTTTTGACGATCACAATCCTCGAAATTCTATCAGGCACATTGAGCGCAGTTGGGTTCGTCTTTGTGTTATTCATGAAGAATCCGGCTGTGGCATTCTGGGGCGTCACGCTGTCTGCTGCTTCACTGATCGGTCTGTTCTTCGGACAGCGAATCTCGAAAGACTACGCGGGTGCGGCCGTGCTCGTTCCGTACCTCATTGTTGCGTTGTGGGGGATGTGGGTGCTGGGCTAAGCCTCTCCCTCTTTTACTGAGGGGTTTCAGCACCGAACGGTTGTTCTGTTTTTCAAAAGACTCATTCTCGTTCGAACGACGGCCGAGCCGCGCTAAGGATTTATGCGGCACGGCCGTTGCTTTTTGGTGCAGTGCGGCGCCGGATTCTTCGAAGCCGCGCTCAGCCAAATAACACGAGGCAACGATGAAAAATAAAAACAACCCGTACGGCGACGACGCGGGAACCAGAGTTGGGCATCCGTCCGAACCAAAACGTGCGAACAAAAGCTCCAGCAAAGAATCCACGAAAGGCGCGGGCAAGTCGATGGGTAGTGGCCAGGAAGGGATGCGCGGTGCGGCTAAACACCAAGCCCCCGGTAAATCGGGAGAAGAACCACGAGTCGCCTCTAAAGACCAGCACGTATCTGGCTACGGCAGCGAAAAGGGAAAGCCAAAGCGCAGTTCGGATCAGCGTTGACGCTTGAAAACGGCGTTACGTACGCCATACTGGCCTAGTTTCATTAGATTTCGGGGCCGTGCTTACGCCGTCTGGAATTCACCACATCTCCGCTATTGCGAGCAATCCGCAGCGAAACCTCGACTTCTATGTCGGGGTTTTGGGACTTCGTCTCGTGAAGCGGACGGTGAATTTCGACGATCCTACCACGTATCACCTTTACTTCGGCGATAACGCCGGAAGACCGGGATCGCTCCTAACCTTCTTCCCGTGGCCAAACGCAAAGCGCGGCCGCCAAGGGGCCGGCCAGGCCGCCGTCACCTCGCTGGGCATCGCTCCCAGTTCGGTGGGATTCTGGTTGGACCAGCTCCTTAAACATCGCGTAGAATTCGAACCGCCAGTCGCTCGCTTCGACGACGAGAAGGTGATCGCGTTCCGCGACCCGGATGGTATGCTCCTCGAGCTTGTGGCACATCCAAGTGTGGAAGTTCAGGAAGGGTGGACGAGCGGCGTGATCCCAGCCGAACACTCCATACGAGGCGTGTATTCCGTAACGCTCTGGCAGGAAGAGCTCACGCAAACCGCAAATCTCCTCACCAATCGGCTAGGCTTTCGTGCGATCCGAGAGCAAGGCAGTATTTATCGCTTTGCACCACATCAAAAAGACAACACAAAACCAGAATCGCGCTCTTTCGAGACAATTCTCGACATTCGCGTTGTTCCCGGCTTATGGCAAGGCGCACTCGGTGCAGGTATCGTCCACCATATCGCCTTTCGAGCAGAATCTCCCGAACATCAACTTCAAGTTCGGGACAAACTCGCCGCCGACGGCTACGACGTCACCGAACAGCTAGACCGCGACTATTTTCGCTCTGTATACTTCCGCGAACCAGGCGGCGTGTTATTCGAACTCGCCACTGACGGCCCCGGATTCACCATCGACGAGCCGTTAGACCGACTCGGCAGCACCTTACAACTCCCCGCGTGGTTGGAGCCGAGACGTTTTGAAGTAGAGGCATTACTTCCAAATATCCACGCACCTCTTGAATTACCCGGCCCGAACGCTTAAAACCCGCTCAGACTATCCAGTGCCCCAGTCCGCAGAACAAAGCCCATTCTATATATATGAACCCCGCTGAACTCGACAACGCGTGCATTAACGCGATCCGTGTGCTGTCCATGGACGCCGTCCAACAAGCCGACTCCGGCCACCCCGGCACACCGATGGCGCTCGCGCCGCTTGCCTACACACTGTGGACCAAGCACATGCGCTACAATCCGGCCGATCCGCATTGGGCCAACCGTGACAGATTTGTCCTGTCGTGCGGACATGCCTCGATGCTTATCTACAGCACGCTGTATCTCACCGGGTACGACGTCTCGCTGGATGATATCAAGCACTTCCGACAATGGGGCAGCAAGACCCCCGGACACCCTGAGCTCGGCCACACACCTGGCGTAGAGACCACAACCGGCCCGCTCGGCCAGGGTGTCGGGAACGCGGTTGGAATGGCAGTCGCTGAAGCGCATCTGGCCACAACGTTTAACCGCGAGTCGAAGGCTGTGGACCATTACACATGGTTCATCTGCAGCGACGGCGACCTCATGGAAGGCATCTCGCACGAAGCGGCCTCCTACGCAGGTCACCTCAAGCTTGGGAAGTTGATCGGTTTTTATGACGACAACAATATTACGATTGAAGGGCGTACCGAACTCACTTTCACCGACAATACATACCAACGATTCGAATCGTACGGCTGGCACGTTCAATTCATTGCCGACGTCAACGATATCCCGGCGATTGACGCCGCAATTGAAGCGGCAAAGAAGGAAACGCAAAAGCCGTCGCTGATTATCGTCAAATCGCACATCGGATTTGGCAGCCCGCACAAGCAGGACACGGCAGACGCACACGGCTCACCGTTGGGGGGCGACGAAATCAAGTTGACCAAGGAGAACCTTGGTATCAAATCGACCGAGCCGTTTTTTGTGGCACCTGAAGCGCTGGCTCAGTGGCGGAAGATGCAAGCCGTTGGCGCAGCATATCAGGCCGAGTGGGAAAAGGAATACGCAACGTACAAGGCGGCGAACGCCGATTTGGCAACAGAGCTGGAGCGTCGCCTGTCGGGCAAGTTGCAGGATGGTTGGGAAGCAACGATCCCAACGTTTACCGAAGCCAACGGAAAGGTGGCAAGTCGAGCGGCGTCTGGCGTTGTGTTAAATGCGATGGCCGCGACGATCCCCGAATTGATTGGCGGATCAGCCGACCTCGCATCGTCGACTAACACAATCGTTAAGGGCGCTCCCAGCTTTAACCCGGGCAGCTACGAAGGCCGTAACTTCCATTTCGGGATTCGTGAGCACGGCATGGGTGCGGTAATGAACGGGATGTCGCTGCATGGCGGTGTGATTCCGTATGGCGCGACGTTCTTGATCTTCAGCGATTACATGCGTCCGGCAATCCGTTTGGCGGCGTTGATGCGCCAGCGCGTGATCTACGTGTTCACGCACGATTCGATTGGATTGGGCGAAGATGGTCCAACGCACCAGCCGATTGAACAGCTTTCGACATTGCGGGCGATTCCGAATATGGTTGTATTACGGCCAGCCGATGCGTCTGAGACGGCCGAGGCGTGGCGCACCGCGCTCAAGCATGAAGGCGGACCAGTAGCGCTTGTGCTGACGCGACAGAAGCTTGCGTTTATCGATCGTACGAAGTATTCGGCAGCGAGCGGTGTTGAGAAGGGTGCGTATGTGTTAGCTGACGCTGAAGGTGGTAAGCCGGACGTTGTGTTGCTTTCAAGCGGATCTGAAGTTTCGTTGATTATGGAAGCGCAGCAGAAGTTGCAGGCAGATGGTGTTCGTGCACGGGTGGTGAGTGTGCCGAGTATGGAATTGTTTGCCAAGCAGGACAAGGGGTATCGGGACAGCGTGTTGCCAGCTGGCGTGAAGCGCGTGTCGATTGAGGCTGGAAGTCCGATGTCATGGTACCAGTTGGTCGGTACGGATGGCGTGGTAATAGGGCTAGACCATTTTGGCGCATCGGCTCCGTATCAAGAGTTGTATTCGCACTTTGGGTTGACGGTTGAGAAGGTGGTTGAAGCTGCGAAGTCGGTTGCAGGCTCGGCGAAGTGATTGATATTTCCGTGGCGGTATCGCCGCGGACCCCTGAGTGGCCAGGCGATACGCCGTATTCCTGTGGTTGGACGTGGGATATGGCGTCGGGTGCCAGTGTGAATGTGAGTAGCATTACAATGAGTCCGCATGTGGGAACACATGCGGACGCTCCTGTACACGTGAGTGAGGGAGCGGACGGCGCGGATGCGTTACCGTTAGATGCGTTTTATGGAACGGCGTTGGTTGTGGACGTGTCGGATGTTGATGGCGAGATTACGATGGATGTTCTCATCGAGCGAATTGGGGAAGCGTCGGGATTTCAAGATATTGAGTTTCTCGAACGGATCTTACTTAAAACAAATCGCACAATTGCCAGCGGGACGTTCCCAGAAACATGGCCCGCTGTCTCGAGTGATTGTGCCGCTGAACTGATTGGGCGCGGGTTAAAGCTGTGGGGCGTTGATTGCCCGTCAGTTGACGATCGGGAAAGCAAGACGCTGGAAGTGCATCATGCGCTATTTGATGGGGGAGCGTATGTGCTGGAAAATCTAGATTTGCGGAACGTAGCCGCCGGTCGATATGAATTGATCGCGTTTCCAACAAAGTTTGAAGGGTTGGATGCAGCGCCTGTTCGCGCGGTGCTGATTTAGCGGTCTCGGTCTCGGCTCGACCAGCTTCGTAGTAGAACCGAGACCTCACATATAAACCCAAGGAGTTTTGCCCAGCTGTCGTTATTACATCCCTTGTAACGCGGGGCTCAACTCTTCGCGTAATTGACGTGCGGCTCGCACCATGCCTTCAAGCGCCGGCGTAACCTCGGCCCAACCTCGCGTTTTTAATCCGCAATCTGGATTAACCCAGATCTGTTTGGCATCGATCACTTTGACGGCACGACGCAACAGATCAATCATCTCCTCATCAGCGGGAACCCGTGGCGAGTGAATGTCGTACACACCGGGGCCAATCTCGTTCGGATAGTTGTATTTCGCAAACGCGTCGAGCAACTCCATATTGGATCGCGATGTTTCCATGGATACAACGTCGGCATCCATCGCTGCGACCGAATCGATAATGTCGTTAAACTCAGAGTAACACATATGCGTGTGAATCTGTGTTTCATCTTTCACACCGGATGCAGAGAGGCGGAAACTCGCAATCGCCCAATCGAGATACGTATTCCAATCTGCACGCCGCAACGGTAGCCCTTCGCGGATTGCGGGTTCATCAATCTGAATGATACGAATCCCTGCGGCCTCTAAATCCACGACTTCGTCGCGAATTGCCAAGGCAATCTGATCACATGTCACAGAACGCGGTTGATCGTTGCGGACAAACGACCATTGCAGAATAGTGACTGGGCCCGTCAACATCCCCTTCATCGGTAGCTTTGTTAACGATTGCGCATAGCTCGACCATTCCACGGTCATTGGTTTCGGTCGAGAAACGTCTCCGTAAATGATGGGTGGTTTAACGCAACGCGACCCATAGCTCTGCACCCAACCGTTTTCGGTAAATACAAAGCCGGAGAGCTGTTCGCCAAAATATTCAACCATATCGTTCCGTTCAAATTCGCCATGAACGAGAACGTCGATTCCAATCTCCTCCTGAATACGAACGGCTCGTTCAGTCTCTTCGCGGAGGAATTGATCGTAGTTGGCCTGCGTGCGTTTTCCGGATTTAAATTCGGCGCGTGCCGATCGAACTTGTGGTGTCTGCGGGAACGAACCAATTGTTGTAGTTGGGAGCAACGGTAGTCCGATGCTACGTTGCGCGTCTCTGCGTAACGTGAATGAGCTAACCCGCTTTCGTTGCGGTGGCAGTACAGCGTTCAGTCGTTTCGACACGGCAGTATCGTGAACACGAGCCGAAGTCTTTCGACTTTGCACCGCAGCTCGACTTTCGCTGAAGGCAGGCGTACTTGAATTCCCAGTTTCGATAGCACGCGAAAGTTCAGCGACTTCGGTTAACTTCTCTGTTGCAAAGGCCAACCAACTCTTAATTTCTGGATCAAGCTTCTTTTCAAACGAGAGATCCACTGGACTGTGAAGTAACGAACACGATGGCGCAATCCACACATTACTGACGCCTCGACTATCCACAAGTTTTTTCACCGTGGCGTATACGCTATCCAAATCTGCACGCCAAATATTACGCCCGTCGACGATACCGGCTGACAACACACAATTTGACGGCAGCGCAGCGTTAACCGCATCCAGCTGTTCTGGTGCGCGAACAAGATCAACATGCAATCCATCGATCGGAAGTGACGTCGCGAGATCAAGATTATCGCCTAATGCACCAAAGTACGTTGCAAGTAATAACTTCGGCCGATTGATCTTTGCAAAACGCTCATATGCTTTTGTATAGCCAAGTCGTGCCTCATCGGAAAGATCGAGCACGAGCGTTGGTTCGTCGAGCTGTACCCAATCGGCTCCGGCTTCACGCAACTCAATCAAGATCTTTTCGTAGACTGGGATTAATCGATCCAGCAACGAAAGCGGCGATCCGCCACCAAGCTTGCCCAATAACAGAAATGACAGAGGACCAAGTACTATGGGACGCGTATGAAACCCTGCCGCTTTTGCTTCGAGAAATTCGTTAACGACCTTGCGTGAGACAAAGTCAAACGACGTGTCGTTAGTAAATTCCGGTACGATATAATGATAGTTCGTGTCGAACCACTTCGTCATCTCCATCGCAGGAACGTCGGCGATTTTGTCTTGGAGTCCGCGCGCCATTGCAAAGTACGTACGCAACGGAAAGTCGCCCGTAGTCGTATCGCGATTCGCTTCCGTAGTATTCAGCGACGTATATCGTTCAGGGATCGCACCGACCATTGCGGCGGTATCTAAAACCTGATCGTAAAATGAAAAATCGTTACTGGGGATACTTTGAATACCACGGTCGCGTTGCAGAGTCCAATGGCGCAGGCGAAGCTCACGTGCGGTAGACTGCAGCGCTGCTTCGTTAGACTTTCCCAACCAAAAGCTTTCGAGCGCGCGTTTGAGTTCCCGCTGAGCGCCGATGCGTGGAAATCCAAGGTTTACTGCGAGTGTCATGTTCAATCCGTGAAGGCAGGCTTTGGTAGAACCAAGGTCTGGGTGAATTCCCGAAGCCCTTCACGCTCATGCGAGGAATTATCGAACACACAAATATCGGCCACAACAAAGTCCGTTACAGCCTACTCGGCTATATCCGTCCCCCGCTTTCGACCATCGTGCATTCGCCTCAGAGGCGAACTTTCCCAAATCCCTTCCCACGAGGGCGCGCTGGGCTTCTCACACCGGTAGGTCTTCTGGCTCAGGAGTCATCCTCGGGAGAGCACCTTCCCATGAACCGTAGATTCGCGATTCACAGTGGCTAGACGATTGCTCGTAGCTCTCCGTTGTCGTCCCTTACAGCGGCGGGGCCGCCCCGGAATTGAACCGGGTTCCCTTTTACGTGCATGGCGGTGAGCGTAGTGCTTCCCGAATGCGCGACCAGTGTTATATGGATGTTACAACGTACATATAAACAATAACAGCTAAGGGTGGGTTTGCCTATGATCACAAAGATGATTGGATGACAGGCATTGGAAGCAGCGTGGTTTGCTTGCGGAAATTCTGCATGCAGATAAATTGCATGCAGAATTTCCGCAAGCAAACTTTTTAGAATGCAGAGCCTTCCCTATGAAAAAGCCGGCTGAGCTGATCGACCGAAACCATGAATGGGAAACGCTCCAGGCTTTAACAAGAGAAGAACGACCGATTATGGGTTTGCTATACGGTCGACGTCGCGTCGGAAAGACGTTTCTTCTCCGCCACGCGTGGGGACACGAACGAACGTTCTATTTCACAGCATCAGAGACGACATCGATATTCAACCGGCTTGAATTACTGCGTGCGATGGCGACATGGTCCGGCGAGGATATTCACCCTGAAGATTACCCCACTTGGCGAACGACTTTTGCCCGCCTCCTCGAATTGAAGGGGAGCGCCCCACTCACCATCGTACTCGACGAATACCAGTACATTCGTGGGGATGATGGGGACGGTGTAGATTCGGCCCTTAATGCGGTGTGGGAGACACATCTGTACCGCACCAATCCAAAGCGCAATCTCATCCTGATGCTGTCGGGATCGGCAATCGGCGTGATGGAAAAGATCAATTCAGGGGCTCGCCCGCTTTATGGACGATTCGATTGGCAGCGCAAACTACACCCATTTGACTACCGCGACACGGCCGCGATGGTCGCGGTAAGCGATCTACGGGATTCGGCTCGATACTATGGTATTTATGGCGGAACTCCACGTTATCTGTCTACAGTTAAACCTGCCACGCCGCTGAGTCGCAACGTTGCACGCGATGTGCTCGCTCCAGATGGTCGAGTTCGTCTACAAGTCGAATCCGCGCTCGAACAGGAAAGCGGCCTTAGCGACCTTCCTGAGCACCGCGCAATCCTCGCAGCTGTAGCCGAAGGACATACCACACGAAACGATATCGCACAAACGGTTGGAGCAACGGTTGATACGACGTTCCGCACTCGCCTCGACACGCTTATTGAGCTTGGATATGTAGCCGCGATACGAAATTTTGAAGCAGCGCCCAATCAACAGTACCATTACACAATCGAAGATCCGGCAATCCGCTTCTACTATACATTTGTATTGCCCTATCGCCACACATTGACCGACCCGTCAACGGTTGATGCAGTTTGGAAAGATGTCATACATCCGCGCCTCGACACGTACATGGGGCATATTTTGGAGTCCATTGCTCATCAGGCATACACGCGCAATTGGGAGCGCGATTCACTTCCTATGCTTAAGACGTGGGGGCGATGGGAGGGCCAAGATCGAAACAAGCAGTCTGTGGAAATCGATATTGTAGCACGTGCCGCAAATGGACGAATGGTTACGGGCGCAATCAAGTGGAATTCACGACCAGTTACCCCTGCGCTACACTGGGATCATCTCGATATGCTGCAGCGGTTATCTGCATCCGGGTATAAATGGGCAACTGACGCATTAGCACCAAACGCGACATTCCTATATATATCGGCGAGTGGTTTTACGGATCGGTGGGTGGATCTTGCCAAGAGCGAGGAACACCAAATGGTGGGATGGGGGTTGGAGCAACTGTATAATCCAAAATCCCCTGCAGTTTTTTGATGTCACAAGCGTGATTTTGATACGATTGTTTCCCGTTTCGCTGTTTATCTTATAAACCATGAAACGTCTCTCAATCATTGGCACTGCGGCGGCCTGCTTTACGGCATTCGCATATTTCACCGCCACTGCCGATAACCCAAATCGCAAGACGCCCGTTGTTGATCCGCCCGCGCCAGCAACTATTGTGCGGATGTTGGATGTGGGACAGGGAGACGCGACTTACATTCATAACGGAAATAGTCGAGTGATCATCGACGGTGGGCCGGATGTGCGGCGGTTTGGATTTTTGCTCGATTCGCTCTCGTTGAACGATACAACTATCGATGTGGTAATTCTATCGCACGCGCACTACGATCATTATCGTGGGTTGCAGGCGTTGTTCGATTCGAAGCGGCGTATCAAAATTCGATATTTCTTTGAGAATCAGGATCCGGGGGCTGCAACTACGCTGGCTGTATTGCGGGATTCGATTTTGTCGCGAGTAGAGCGAGATTCGATGGTCTATCGGTCGACGGACAATCCGTGCGGAGATGGGCGTCCGATCTGCACAATTACAATGCGTGGCGGGGCGAAGTTACACGTTCTCAAGCCGCTTGGTGCACCGCAGCCTGCGAACAATCGATCGGTTGCGGTGAAGTTGGTCGGGGCAGATTCGGCTTCGTTTTCGATGTGGTTTGCGGGGGATGCGGAGCGGTCGGAGATTAGCTACTTCTCACGAACGGGATACGCATTGCACCCTGGGATGAAGGTCGATATTCTGAAGGCGAATCACCATGGGAGCTGTAATGGGGTGACAGCTCAATATCTTCGCGCGACGCGCCCGTCGTGGGTCGTTGCTTCGCTGGCGGGGGATAACGAATATGGGCACATGCATGCGCAAGCAAAGCAGGCGTTTGTGAAGGCTGGTGTGCCTTGGTATCGCACGGACCAGAATGGAACGGTCACTATCACTGCGCCAGGAACGCCTGGAAGTGGGTTTTCGGTGTCGACAAGCCGAGGAACGCAGGATATGGATGGGCCGAGCGATAGGCGTTCGAATCAACGGGGTTGTTGATGGGGTATGTGTTGGGCCATCGCTAGGCTAGGCATCGCTGCGCAACAGAACTATAGGCTGAACCACTAACGACGGCTCAGCATAGTCCAGCAATCGCGCATTACAGCATAATATCGCCGCCGGGATCGTTTGGATTCAGCGCCTTTGCAACTTGCTCTTTGGATGCATCGAGCCTTCGTTTTTGTTCTTCGGTATCAGCCGTAATCTCGACGCGAACCTGACCTGTATCAACTTCGCGATGAACTCGAAACACATCGCCTTCGTGAACGGAACGAGGGAACAGCCAGAGCGGTACGCGCTGAGAGTCTTCGCCGTCGACCTCAACGGAAACCCAGGCATCGTTGATCTGATCGACAACCCAAATGTGGGAGGTAGTCACCAATTCTGAAACAGTCTGTTTCGATTGTCGAGATCCCATAATGGTCGCCGGTGTAAAAGATGGAAGCAGCTCTTGAAAGACAGCTCATTACAGCAAAAGTAACTGTAAAGGTGGCTGTCTTTCAAGAGCTGCTGAAACAGCGAATTGCTGATAAATACCGCCATCAGCTTATCGATCCAAACAACAACATCGATTGTAAATCTAGCCCATCGTCACTACGACAGCATGTGTTGCCCCATCATCTACAAGTTGTACACCATTATTAACAACAGCAACACCATCTACTGTTGTACCTCTCACTCCAGATTCAACGTGGTTCGGATTTTTTACTTCGATCGAATACTGCGACGACCCATGACGATACTGAATACTAAACCCGTCCCATTCGGCCGGAATACACGGGTTCATCGTTAAGGTATTCCCTCGAAGCTCAAAACCCAGGATCGATTCAAGCGCGATTCGATACATCCAACTCGCGCTCCCGGTATACCACGTCCAACCGCCGCGACCCATGTGCCCTTCAGCCGTATACACATCGGCAGCAACCACGTATGGCTCCACCATATATCGATGCACCCAATCAATATCACGTGCATGTGTAAGCGGATTCAACAGCTGGTATAGCTCAAAGGCACGATTTCCGCGACGTTGCATCGCACGCGCCAACACTACCCACAACGCGCCATGTGTATACTGCGCACCATTTTCGCGTACACCAGGAAGATAACCTTTGATATACCCGGGGTCATGCGCGGTTTTATCAAACGGCGGGGTTAACAGCATAATCAACCGAGGATCTTCCAACACAAGATGTTGATCGACCGACTGCAATGCACGCTCAGACCGTTCTGGATCACCGGCACCTGAAATAACGCTCCAGCTCTGAGCGATGGCATCTATCTTTGCTTCATCAGACAGATGTGAGCCCAGTGGAGTACCATCGTCAAAGTATGCCCGTATATACCACGCTCCATCCCATGCGTGCGACTCAACCGCCTTCCGGTAGCGTTCGGCGGTTTGCAAGAACACATCGCGATTTACACTATCGCCTCGCGCTCTTGCGCGATCTGCCGTCTTGATCAGTGTAACAATAAGGAACCACGCAAGCCAAACGCTTTCACCCTTGCCTTCGGCTCCTACCCCACTCATTCCGTCGTTCCAATCACCACCACCAATCAGTGGAAGATCATGCGAGCCAAATGTCGTTGCTTTGTGCAATGCACGCATGCAATGCTCATAGATTGAACCGACTTCTTCAGATATCTGTGGCTGATCATAAATTTCATGCTCGTGAGGTTCGAGCGTTCGCATCGTGATATACGGGACTTTTTCATCGAGAATCGATTCATCGCCCGTCACACAAATGTAGTGATCTACAACGAACGGTAGCCAGACGAGGTCATCACTAAATCGCGTGCGCACACCACGCCCAGTTTGCGGATGCCACCAATGCTGAACGTCGCCTTCAACAAACTGTCGTTGAGCCGCACGCAGAATATGTTCACGTACAAGCTGCGGTTCTATGTATACAAACGCCATACAATCTTGCAATTGATCGCGGAACCCATACGCGCCACTGGACTGATAAAGCGCAGCACGTCCCCACATTCGACACGACAGCGACTGATATAATAACCAGCCATTGTTGATTCTATCGAACTCTTCGTTCGGTGTCTGTATTTGGATCTTCTGCAAGCGATCCGTCCACGACTGAATCGACACGCTAGTACTGGTATTCGCCTCTCCGACACCTCCATGTTTCTGGATGAGCGACCGTACTGCCTCTGTTGAATCGTCTGCGCCGAGGAGTACGACAATGTCGTAATAGGCGTTAGGCTGAATTTCAATGGATGTTTGAAGTGTACCACACGGATCAACGGTTTCTCCAACCGATTCGTTCAGTAACCTCTTTGAAAGCGCAATAGGTCGAGCAGGCGTACCGTTTCGACCGAGAAACTCGCGACGATCACCACTATAACTTCCGATTTCTCCACTCATCGAAAGAAATGCTATTTTATTCGCGTATTCTTGATCGAAATAATTCTGCGCGAACATCGAACTACTTTCCTGGTCAAACGATGTTCGAATATATTGCTGAGTCTGATCGCGCGAAACACCTAACACCCACTCTACATAACTCGTTATCGTCAGACGTTTCACAGAATTACCCATATTCCGAATGCGGATCGTACTGATCTTTACCGGATCGTCCTTCGCCATCGTAACTTTCAACGATGTGTGAATATTATTATGCTGATGCTCAAATATCGAATAACCCAAACCGTGTTTCACCACGTATTCGGTAAGTTCTCGTATTGGAGCAGGCGTTGCAGTCCACACATCACCGCTGTCGTCATCACGCAGATAGATACAGTCACTACATGGATCGCGCACCGGATCGTTATGCCACGGTGTTAATCTATAGAAGAAGCTATTCCCAGCCCATGTACAGCTACTCCCGCTTTCGGTAATCATAAAACCCGCATTCGGGTTCGCGATCACATTCGACCATGGAGCCGGAGGGAGAAACGTTCCAGCGAGCCGAATTTCATACTCACCTTCGTCGTTAAATTCGCCATAGCCATTCGGCGCCTGGCCTTCGCTTTCTGCAATTACTGCACGATGGCCAGCAATTCTCTTCGCGTAGCGCGGAGCAACCAAACTTTCGGTGCTCACGGTATAGTCATCAATGCTATCCGGAAATTCGAGAAGATTCCCCAAACCCAGACCATCACAGACTACGTGTACGCGCGCCAACGAACGAAGCAACGCAACCTCTTCAGGTCGAAGTAGATCCTTGCGGCGTATAAACACGCCTCCTGGCCGATCCAGAATTCCGGATTCACCAGCAGTCATCACCGCAGAGGTGATCTGCTCATTGAGCTCCTGCATATACGATGGTGCGTTTTCGTTGAGGATAACGAGATCACACGCAACACCTTTAATTCGCCAATACTGATGCGCTTGCAATAGCTGGCGAACACTTGGCAATCCATCTTTTGAATCAATTGTCGCCAGCAAGATTGGGACGTCGCCCGAAATCCCCATTGGCCACAACGATTGCTGGCCACGCTCGCTTCCGTGAATTTCAATACTTGTTGGCCGTAACCTAGGGTGCGGATACAATAAGTATCCAGCAAACTGCTGATAAATCGCAGCGTCAGCCGGTACAATGCCAAGATCGCGTAACTCAGCCTGTGCCTGTGCCCAACTCAGGTCCAATGCTCGGTGCGCACTAAACGGGCTGTCGTACAGGTCCGCTAGCTCGAGCGCCCGTTCGCGACTTTCAGTCACTAACGTCGTAAAGCTGACCTGAGCAGACTTGCCTGGCTGAATGCGAAGCCGAACCCGAAGCGAAAAGATTGGATCGAGCGGTGCGCCAGACGAATTTGAAAGCTCCATCTGTTCTTCCAACGCTTCCGGGTGTCGTACAGATTTCCCTCGTCCAATAAACTTGGCTCGATCTGTTTCGTACGTCACCTTACCAACTTTTTCTGGACCAACTGCAACCACGTGCACAGCCCAATGAACTTTCTCGCTTGGCGAGCGCGGACGTCGCGTTGCAAGCAACGCTGAATTACTCTCGAAAAATTCTGTTTGTATGAAAAGATTTCCGAAGGCAGGATGCTGCCGATCTGCGTCAAGCGATTGAAGCACGATTTCGGAATAACTTGTTACCTCAATCTCACGAACAACGGACGATCGATTCGTAAGAGTAATGCGTCGTACTTCTGCCGAATCGTCGGACGATACGACAACTTCCATCTGTGTATTAATTTCACCGTCTCGCCGATGAAACTCAACACGATCGCTTGCGAACTGTACTTGGTATCTGTCAGCATCAACACCAACCGGTTGATGTGCAGCACTCCACACTCGCCCGGTGTTGACGTCTTTCAGGTAAATCCACTCACCTTGATTATCGCGCGTAATATCGCGCCGCCAACGTGTAACGACGATATCACCGTATCGACTATAACCACCACCCGCGTTCGTAATCAACATCGTATACGGCACGTTACCTAACAACGCAATTCTTGGTTGTGGCGTATGCGGCGTATCAATCTCCCGAACAGACGGCTTCGCTGTTTGCGCAGGGAGCCGAACAACAACATCGTTATCGGCTGGTTCCTGAACCACCAACTTCCTCGGCACTCGTTCATGCAAGACCAACTCATTTGAGCGAACGAGGGGATCGGCGTGGAAACGGCGTTGCCATATCTGCCGCTTCAAACCATTCGTCAACGCCACTAAACTCATCCCGATATGATGCGCCATATATGTTCCGACGACCGAATTACCAGACTCAGGATCAGGTCGGGTATAATCGATTGCATCTCGGAATCCATACGGCCCTAACGCCCCCTCAGCCTCGAGCAAGCTCAGATTTCGTAACGATTGCCGAGGAGCAAGCATCATCGCGAGTACGGTAGCGTATGGAGCGATGACGAGATCACTGCTCAATCCACGCTTTAACGCCAGCGATTGAACACCAAACCCTCGATATTGATAGGTTTGATATCGATCCCGAACGTTATACGCCGATTCGGATATACCCCACGGAACTCTACGCTCTTCCCCATAATGAATTTGCGTACGCACTGCTCCGTGACACGTCTGATCCAGCAAGGTGAACGGATAGGTCTGTGTAATTAACACAGGCATGAGATACTCAAACATGCTCCCACTCCACGAAACCAACACTCGCGTTCCGTAGGACTCTGTTAACGATCGCCCTAAACGAAACCAGTGCTCAACAGGAATGTCATTCTTGGCGATGGCAATAAAGGAGGCAAGCCGAGCTTCGGAAGCGAGCAGATCGTAAAACGAGTTGTCGAATTCGGTTGATGAAGTTTGGTATCCAATCGAGAAAAGTTTGCGCCGATCGTCATACAAAAATGTGAAATCCATCTCCATGACATACGCAAAGGCTCGATCAGCAATCGCACGCAATCTCGCGCAATCATCGCTTACATCTTCACCAGGTGCAACCGTTCCTTTCAAGCGATCGCTAGGCGCTGCCGCCACCAATCCACCTGCAAGCGACTGCCCTGGGATCTCCATCTCAACCGTTCTGGGTTGCAATTCGTGAATCAGCTGAATACACGCCTGCTTAATGGCGATTAGATGCCCGGCAAGGTTACCACTATCTACCGTAGATATGTATCCGGGTTCGAGCACCTGCAGCGTTCGCAGATCATACCAGTTATAAAAATGCCCGCGATATCGCGCCATTCGTTCTAATGACCGAAACACACGCTCTATCCGCTCGATCATTTCAGAACGCGAAATGATTTGTAAATCAGCCGCGCTTACAATCGATAATAACTGTAACCCAATATTGGTTGGCGACGTTCGATATGCGACTTCAGGAACTGGAGTTTCCTGATAGTTATCCGGCGCCAACCAATTGGTCTCACTCGTAACAAATGTATTAAAGAACTCCCAATGCAATCCAGCATATCGCATCGCAGCGACACGTTCAGCCTCAGAGAGCTTGATCTCTCCCGGTATAGCCGAAGCACTCAACGATGCGGCGATACGCGGAGATAACACCCATGCCACCACAAGCGGTATCACGGAGACGATTAACAGCGTTGCACCGGTATTCGAATACGGCTTAAGATACAGCTCTGCAATTGCAAGGAGTCCCGTGATTAATCCAATTGCAACCGCAGCCCACATACGTCGATAAATTTCTCGATCGCTATTGGTGCGCATCGCACGTTCAACCTGCGATGCAGTTTGCCATTCCAGTAAATTCCGTCTGGTAATATTTAACCGTATTAACGTTCGTACAATGGCATCAGCCGATACAACGGCCTGGTGCGGCAAAAACGTAATTGTTAAAACGAATTGCTTGAGATTGGTATAAAGATCGTTAACGACGGCTGCGTAATATGCTTTCCACGATTGATCCATCGGTGGGCGTAACGCACCCACGAGGGTCGACAGCAACCATGGAAATGCGATCAGCACACCCGCCAGGATAGTCCATGTGAGCGCAGAGCCAGGCAGGACAAACCATCCAAGCAGCAAGAGCGCCATCTGCGAGATCTCGACAAGCGACCGTCGCAGATTGTCGAAGATCTTCCAGCGCGAGATAGTCGGTAACCGATTGACCTCCATACCATCCGGTCCAGGTACCGTGCCACGCAACCATCGAAAGATCTGCCAATCCCCACGAATCCAGCGATGCTTACGTCGCGTATAGGCGAGATATCGCGTTGGGTACTCGTCATACACCTCGACGTCGGTTAACAACCCAGCGTGTGCGTACGTCCCTTCAATTAGATCATGACTAAGAAGACAGTTCTCCGGGAAACGCCCTCTTGTGGTGCGTTCGAAGATGTCAACATCGTAAATACCCTTCCCGGTAAAGCTGCCTTCGCCATATAGATCCTGATACACGTCCGATACGGCCGTTGTATATGGATCCACGCCAGGGTGCCCCGAATGGATCGCGGCAAACTTCGACCGATGAACGCTTGTGAGCGCAATCCCAACCCTGGGCTGCAATATCCCATAACCACGCGTAACCTGACCGATGGTCTCATCGTAATGCGCGCGGTTAAGTGGATGCGCAATCGCGCCAATCATCATATGCGCGGAATCTCTCGGCAGAACCGTATCAGAGTCCAGAGTGATCACGTACTTCACATCAGAAAGCTGAGCCCCTTCGCCCACAACGGTTGAGAACGGCTTGCCGTCTGCATTTCGGAGATAACGATTGAACTGCGCTAACTTCCCACGCTTCCGCTCCCAACCCATCCAAACACTTTGCGTTTCATTCCACTGACGACTACGATGGAACAAGAAGAACACATCTTGTCCGTCGACCCTGTACTGTTCGTTCAATGCCTGCACACCACGAATCGCAGAATCAACGATTTGATGATCCTCAGGGCGCGTTTCGGTATCGGCATCGGTGAAGTCGCTTAGTATCGCAAATCGCAGGTGCGGATCACGATTCGCAAGGTACTGCACTTCAAGATGTTCCAAGGCTTCCCGTACGGCGGAGATGTTCCCAAAGAGTGTTGGAACAACAACGACCGTTCGTAAAGAATCTGGAATTCCTGATTCACGTAGCTCGATTTTTGGTAATACGCGAGGCGGTATGAGCGACGTAATCAATTGATTGACGGTGGCCACCGCAGCTTCGCTCGCAGGGATCAGCAGAAGCAGAAAGATGCAAAGACCAATGCCTATTGATGTGATCGTAAAGAGCGACATCGAAACACCAATCACGATCATCGCGGCAATCAGCATCGAACCAAAATAGATGACGTTGGGATGCTTTAACGTCCATCGATATATTCGTTCCGTTCCGGTCGGCAGATAGCCAACAACCCGTTCTAACTCCTCTCGACCCTTGTCGACGAGCCAATATCCAATGTGTTGCTCAACTGGAGAGGGCTCTTGAGCAGCGGCACCATTATTAACAGCCCCGTTCGTACTCGTCGCTGTTGTCGCTGTATCCAGTGCCAACGAATGTTGAGCAAATGAATGTTGTGCCAACCCCAACACCTGTTTGGCAACGTCATCTTCTTCTCGCTTTGTGCGCTTGGCAATCCCCTCAACCACGTGTCGGTACTGATCGCGCGTTCCGAAATCCATCGTGGTGTACACCTTCGCAGGATCGTCGCGCAAGATCCGCTCGATGATACTTTGCGACTCGACAAACTCGTTCCAGTCCAGACGAGCGATCGCTCTGAGGCTGGTGATACTGTTCGTAATCGTGACTTGCGTGATGGCAATTCGACGATTTGAACGGGTCACCGCTTCTTCGGCATTCAACCCGTCTTCTGCAATCCACTGCTCCAACCACAATAGCGGCTTAAAGCTTGTCTGATAGCTCCGCGTTTGCGACAAGAACCTCGCCACAAAGCTTGGTGTTAACGGCGGGTGTGTATCAATGAAGGTGTTGAGTGCGTCAGATAACGAATCCTCCGACAGGCTTGCATCCTGTAGACGTTTTGCCCAGATGTCCGCTAACTCGACCTCCTCGAGTCGTTCGGCGGTTCGGAGCGCCATTCTACGAATATTTTCAACCAACCCAAGTCGTAGCATGGTTGGTATCGCCCACAGTTCGCCAAGGCGTAGCGGGGTTACGCGTTGATACTCGCGCGTAAACAAGGTGATATTTTCGAGGTCGAGACGACCTTCGCTATGGGCGATAAGCTCAATCGCCAGTTCATACACCCGAGGGTACCCGGATAACTTCCCGTTGGCCAGCTTGGGGAGCTCCTGATAGTACTGGTTTGGCAGGCTCATGCGAATTTCCCGCATGTGCTCTTGAACTATGTAGTAATTATCGAGCAGCCACTCCCCGGCCGACGAGATATCAATGTCTCGACTCGCGGCGTTGCCAAGCGCTTTTTGCGTTTCGGCCATTACACGCCGAGTGTCGTCGAGGCGTAAAAGCAGCGGTCCTACGCCTCGACGTTTGGTTGGAGCGAGGATACGTTGTTGGCGGGCGACAGCTCTGGCCCGCTCAGCAAGCCGATCAATACCGAGCAGTTGGCCATGAATTGGACCAACGAGCTCGTCGGGCGATGGACTATTTTGTCGAGTCCATTTTAGAAGGCGCTTGAGACGGCTTGAACTACTTTTCTTCGAGGGAGAAACTGGAGGCACGGCAATAGAGAAAAAGAGAAAACTATGTCTCTATATCTATAGCAGATAGTAAGCCTTAATTGCGGAAGTTACGACTGATTGGCGAAGATGTTGATAGAACCTCGCCTCCGGATTGGAGTCCTCGTACATTGCGGCGTCCCACTGCTGCTTGACGAGGACGACCATCCGTTCGGCCATTACCCCGTTATCCCGTAATCCCTGGGCTAACGCCGCGAGAGCGGCCGGAACCAGGTCGATAGGCTCGTCGGGACAGCGAATCTGCTCCAACAGGGCAGCCCGAAGTTGCTCCAGTAGGTGATCAAACACGACAGAATTTAATACATTTGTTTGCGTGCCGAGCGACCTTTCGGCAAGTTTTAAGCACCTTCGCTACTAAAATAGCCGAAGCGAGAATGGTAAATTCTCACTTCACTTCTTTTATGCCGCAGAAAATGCTGAAATTATCCCAGATTCGACCGTTTCCGGTGGCGGTTGGGTGCGCTTTTATTGTTGGGCTTGCCACCGCTGGCCTCGCGGCGCTACAATCTGGCCATTATACGAATTTCGCGGCTAGCTGGTGGGTTGGCGTCCTCTGCCTGGCCTTAATTGGCTTTGCGGTTGCCGCCGATTCGCACATGCGGAAAGGTCAAATCCAGGGTGCCAGAGAGATCGAACTGTTACAGGATCAGCTACGCGAAACGGAAAACAGGTTCCGTGTAGCGCAAAAGCTTGAAGCGGTGGGTCAACTTGCGGGTGGGATTGCACACGATTTCAATAATTTGATGACCGTGATTGGATGTAGCGTGGACTTACTCTCGGAGTGTATCGCCACAGGGGATCCCAAACACGACGATCTATCACAGATTAAAGCCGCAGCCGATCGGGCCGCGGTCTTAACCTCTCAACTACTCGCATTCAGCCGCCGACGTCATTTTCACGCACGGGCGATCAATGTAAACGAGGTCATTCTCGATCTCGAGCAGATGCTTCGGAGGGTGCTTGGCTCGAACATCCTGGTTCAAACCAACCTTTTGCATACGATAGATCAGATTTTTACGGATCAGAGCCAGATTGAGCAAATAATCATGAATTTGGCAGTGAACGCACGCGACGCGATGCCAAGCGGTGGTTCGTTGCTCATTTCAACCCAGTCGAAGCTACTTGGAGCACCGGCGCCCAGCAGATTTGGCACCATTCCGGCAGGGAAATACGTTACGATCTCTGTTAAAGACAGTGGAATCGGAATGTCCCCTTTTGTTCTCGAGCACGCATTTGAGCCATTCTTTACCACGAAAGAGAGCGGCAAGGGAACTGGACTTGGACTTGCTACAATCCATGGTATCGTACACCAATGCAGCGGTCACATCATAATTGAGACGGCCCCCAACGAAGGGACAACGTTTACTTTGTATTTCCCAAAAATTAGTGAAGAACAATTACTCATTAACCACGATATACGTAAATCATAGCTGCCGCTGAAATCTGTAATTTCGAAATAGCGATATTAGATGTCTGGAAGGCCCGGTCTGTATGCAACCATTTTGTAGTGGCAAAATCAGAGCTATAACGATTGGCTATATGTGTACGATCGGCTTTGTCGCTTGTCGGCCAAAGCCATTTATAGTCGCAGCACCACCACATTATTCCGTGGAAGTGGGTGCAGAACGGGCACACCCTACCGCACCATCGAGAGCGTATCGTGATATTTGGGAAGCCATTCAAAATGTAGACATTCCCGCAGCTCTCCATCTGTCGAGGAGTCGCGAACAGACACAGATTACGGATGCAATCGAGTCACTGATTCGAGGCGATGTTCCCCAGGCTCAACGCACCGCACTACCGCTGTTGGCGGCAGAAGATTCAACAGTTCGTATGGCCGCGCGGCTAACATACGGCGCCGCACTGAGCTCGCAGTCGAATTGGACTAAACTCGCAGAATTTTCGGACTCGCTGCGAAATCAACAACGATACAAAGGCCAGTCATCAGACGCGGCTGGAGTTGAAGCGTGGGCTCGCGCCTTTCGGTCGGTCAAGACAACATCAAGCTACTCAGACACCCTCATGGTGCTCCCACTCCAGTATTCGCCGTCCGGGACACCAATCATATACGTATACCTCAACGGTGTCTTAAAACGGCTCTGGGTCGATACTGGCGCGAGTATCTCGATCCTTTCGTCAATTACAGCTGCCCAATGTGGCGTCGTACCGATCACAAACGACACCCTAGAGCTAATGACCTCAGTCGGCCGTCTATCCGCTCGGCCTGGGGTGCTGAAGTCGGTTTATATAGGCGGGCTCCATCTCGAAAATGCGCCAACGATGATTGTAGATGCCAATGCCCTATCAATCCCAATTCAGCTAATGGACATGGGGGCGGATGTCATTCAACACATGCGGATCGATGGGATTATTGGTTGGGATATCCTTCGATCGCTCGATCTAACCATCGACGACATCAATCGGCGCATTATTGTGCGGAAGCCGAAACCAGAAGTTGGTGGCGCTGAGCCAAATGTCTTTTGGTTTGGGGTCCCGATTGTGGCACTTACGGCCTCCAATGGGGCGAAATTACATCTCTCGCTCGATACCGGGGCGGAAGAGACGTATGGAACCCAATCTTTCGCCGTGAAAACCCGGGCTCGCTCGGTGATGGCAGAACGCCGCTATGTTCAGGGGTTTGGGGCGCGGCGTCGGGAGCGAGGGGTCGTGATTCCGTCTGTCCGAGTATTTTTGGGGAGCGTTCCGGTGCGGCTAGAGCGGCTTTTTCTCTATAATGCGCGGTACCCGACCATTTTTGAGCTAGACGGAACGCTTGGAGCCGACGTTTTTGATGGAAACGTCGTTCGGCTGGATCTGGCGAACGGTCGCTTCGAGATCGTTCGCCCTAACAATTCCAGCCTGAAAACGCGCTAATTCCGGGCGTTGCTCTGCCCCATGGAAGGAAGTAGCGTTTAATGGCGGTATAAGGTAGATGAAACCGGGCCCTTCCTGATCTATATTATTACCCATGCAAGAATCTTCAGAAAACGTTACCGGCCCGGGCAATGGCCTTATCCCGCTTCTCGCGGTTCTCGCCCTTTCGATTGCGACTGCTGGCACTATTTGGGGACTTCATAAGAAGTTTTACTATGATCCCCTCGATCCAATTCGCCCAGTAGCAACTCAGCCGCTGAGTCAGGGGCACTAACAAAAAAGAGGCCTTTCGATGCCCCAGCGATGGTGGCGAAACGAAAGGCCTCTTTTTTGTTCGTCGTGCGTCTAAAAACGCACGACGATGCAATTTATTTCTCTGCTACGTCGGTGAGATCAAGCGAGAAGCTGAGGCGAGCTGCTGGAACATCGAGCGTCGTCGCAGGAATTTGAACCATTGCCTCTCCGCCCGTCTGTCGTGCTGAGAAGTTAAAGCTGCCCTTCACGCTTCCTTGCGAGACAGTGCATGTCTTAACAAAGGTGACCTTTTCAAGATTACCACAGTTCTTTGCGCTGGAGAACGTTGCGCTGCTGATTGCAACCGATCCGTTAACTGCGCTGTAGCCAATCGCCGAGCTGCCGCTGATCTTGATGAACGAGGCAAACGCGAGTGGATTCCCGCTGGTATTTCCAAACTCCAGTGTGCTAAAAGAGGTTGGGGCGACGTTCGTCGTCATATCCGTCACGCCGACAGTAATAATGTCGGTTGGGTTGTTAAGATCGTTGAACGCGATAATGCCAGTCCATGAAAATTTGACTTCTGGCTCATCACCGTTCTTGACGGAGAACAAATACTGACCACCAAACGCCTTGTAGCTTCCCACTGATGGGCCCACAGCGGCACGTACAGGAGAAACACTGTACCGGGCTCCCGGGAGAAGGGCCGCAACGGGGCCAGTGCCAATATCGATGGTACCAAGGCTCGTCATGTTCGATGCGATAAACGGCATCATTGCAGCAGCCATGACACCTTCACCTGAACTTCCCACAATGGCCTGTACCACTTCAGGCTTCTGTAAAATGGCCGCAATCTTCGTTTGCTGTGTATTGGTCAGGCCAGTCTTTGGATCCGAGCCGCTGTCACCACCACATGCTGATACGATGAGCGCAGCCGCTGGTACCAACAATCTTGCCATTTTGAAAGACTTCGAAACAATCAAGGGGAACTCCAAGTTTAAGAAAATCGAGATAAGGCTCATAGATACACCGGGTCAAAGCTACTATGTACACAAGAAACTCGTAATACCCAAACGAGTGCCCCGAGCTCAAACCGGATCGTACTTGCCATAAAGACGATTTGAGGGCTCGTTTCGTCGCACTTCTTCCTTACTTTTATTCTTGTGCTTCACAAGCGGCTTCAATACCTGACGCTCGGCCTAGTTATCCTGGGCGCTTTTGGCGTAGCCATCGGCGCGCTTCCATATAAAACATTTGAATTGGATCGGCACTTTGTCCCTAAAGAGCTTTCCCTTCATTTAACAGCGTTAGTTACCTCGCTGCTTGTATTGTCGCAGAAAAAAACGCTGTCGCTTACACGAATCGACGTCTTACTCATCGTCTTTATTGGACTCAGCGTTTTATCCTCGATTTTTGCAACAAATTGGTGGACGGCCGAACGCGCCATCGCAATTACCTGCTCTGGCATAGCACTCTTTTGGGTTGCCCGCTCACTCGCTCGAGACGGGCTTGGTCGCGCGCTATTGGCAGGTCTCGCCTTTGTGAGCACAGCTGCGATCCTCACGGCACTTGCGCAAGCGTATGGCGTGGTCGGTGAATACGCGAGCTTAAGCCGAGCGCCAGGCGGTACGTTCGGTAATCGTAATTTCATGGCACATCTTGCGGCGATTTGCTTGCCGACGTTGATCTTTTTGAGCGCACGCACGCGAAAAGCCGGTGTGTTCATAGGAACAGTCGGAATTACAATCGCTGCGGCCGGTTTGGTTTTGTCTCGCACTCGAGCGGCGTGGCTGGCGTTGGTAATTTGCGCGGTTTTGTGTATTCCGCTCGTCTGGCGAATGCGTCGACTGAACGATGACGCGCCTAAAAGCAACAAACTACGATTGGTCTTGATCGCGATGCTGGTTGGTTCTATTGGCGCTCTTGTAATTCCAAACGATCTGGATTGGCGCAGCGATTCGCCGTATCTGGATTCAATGAAAGGAGTCGTCAATTATAAAGAAGGGAGCGGACAAGGCCGAGTTCAGCAGTATAAGAATTCGCTCCGCTTAGTTATCTCAAATCCGGTACTTGGAGTTGGTCCTGGCAACTGGCCGGTTGCATACCCCACAGTTGCGGCGCGGCGAGACAAGTCGATCGATCGGAGCCATGGGATGACGGCAAACCCGTGGCCAAGCAGCGATTGGATTGCACTGATCTCCGAGAGAGGAATACCGGCATTTATAGTCTTTGGCTTAGCCTGGCTTGGACTTATTGTTGGCGCGTGGCGCCAGTGGAAGGTTAGCGATAATGATCGAGCGATGTGTGTTACACTGTTTGCAACGCTCGTTATTACGGCTTTAACGGGGATGTTTGATGCGGTGTTGTTGATCGCGATCCCATCACTCTTTGCGTGGAGCTTGTTGGGCGCACTGATGCCGTCAATGCCGATTAAGTATTCCATTGAGCTCAGTGCGTTTCGTCGAACGCTACTGATTGTTGTGGTCGGGCTGTTTGGCGCGATGTTTTCATTGAGAAGCGCGGGACAGATGCATGCAATGTCGATATATGATGGCGCGCATATTAAGTCCGTACGCGCAGCCGCGATGTTTGATCCGGGGAGTTATCGGATTCAGAAGCGGCTCGCGGAGTTGTACATCAATAATGGGAACTGTCGGGCCGGCGTGAAAGCCGCGCGGCGGGCAGCGGGGCTGTTTCCTGCGGCACCGGAGCCGAGGCGGTTGTTACGGCGTTGTGGGGAAGAACGAGAGTAAAGGACTAACTAACAACTCCGTTCCCCTTCGCTCGCCGTAGATGCAACGAGAACTTCGACCCTTCCCCTAAAACACTGGTCACAGTCAGTTCCCCACCCATCAACCTCGCCAGATTCCGACTAATCGCGAGCCCCAACCCAACACCTTGCTGCTCCGACGCACGGCTCGAATCAACCTGCACAAACGGATCGAAAATCGTCTCTAGCCGATCGTCTGGAATACCAACGCCGGTATCGATTACCTGTATCGTCACCATGTCGTTGGTCGTAATCGACGTAACGATAATTCGTCCGTTTACAGGCGTAAATTTCACGGCGTTACCAAGGAGGTTCATGAGAACCTGCTCAGTTCGTTCACGATCGGCGAGAATCTCAACCGGCTCACACTCGTCCACATAATACTTGATCGACTTGGCGAGGACTTGTGGTTCGATCATGGCGCGAACGCCACCGATGATGTCGTTAACCGGGACTTCGGTTACTTCGATCGCAACCTGGCCACGTTCCACTCGGGCGAAGTTCAACACATCGTTGACGAGCGCAAGAAGATGCTTTTGATTGCGGCGAATCCGCTCTAGATACGAGCGTTGCGCGTCCGTAATCGGCCCTTGAATCTCTTCGGCGAGTAACGCGGCGTAACCACCAATGGCGTTAAGTGGCGTTCGGAGATCGTGGCTCATCGCAGCCAAAAATTCACTCTTCGCCTGATTCGCGGCTTCGGCTTCCATACGGGCGTGCCGTTCGCTCTCATACAACGTGGCACGCTCAGATTCTGACGACCGGAGCGCTTCGTTCGTCAGAACCAGATCTTCAAAGCTCGAAACAAAGAAATCCAGAATCTGCGCCCGCTCAGAGTCGATCGTAAAGCGTTCGCGGAGGAAGGTGATTTCGTCTGAAGCACCAACCGAAACTTTTCGGCGGGATTCGCGGTTTTCAAAGACGTGCAGCAGCCGTTCAATTAAACGTTCGTTGTTATACGGCTTCGTTATATAGTTATCGGCACCACATTCGAGCCCACGAATCGTGTCGAGTGGATCGCTCAAGCTTGTGAGGATTACAACCGGTACATGACGGAGAGTCTTGTCCTGCTTAATAGCTCGACAAAGATCGTAGCCGCTCATGCCTGGCATGATAATATCGCTCAGGATGAGGTCAACGTCGCTCATTACTTTGAGCTGTTCGAGTGCGTCTTCGCCGGATCGAGCCACGGTCACCGTTGCCCCTTGTTCGTCCAATAACGCACGAAGTGATTCCGCCTGTGTAGGACTATCCTCCACAATTAGAATGGACTTCGTGACCAAGGTCTTGGTGCTCATATAGCCGACACTAATTCAATTAAACGGTTTCCGATCTTATCGACACTCAAAATTTCGTCAACGACTCCTGCGCGGACAGCTTCGCGGGCCATTCCGTAAACAACTGAACTGGCCTCGTCCTGGGCGATTACTCGTCCACCCGCCTCATGTACCACTCGGAGTCCTTCGGCGCCATCGTTACCCATCCCGGTTAAGATCACTCCAACCATATTGGCTCCGTACGCTCGTCCACAGGAATCGAACAGATAGCTAACAGACGGTCGAAATCCCGAGATGACGGGAGCTGACGAGAGGCGCGAAACCCCATCAGCGCTTACACCAAGATGACGGTTGTCAGGGGCAATGTAAATGGTATCTGGCAGCAAAGGTTCATTATCTCCAACCACTTTCACAGAGAGCGGGCAGTTCAGACCGAGCCACCGTACCAATCCCTCCACGAAACCACGGGCGATATGCTGTACGACAACGATCGGGACCGGAAACTTCGGCGGCAGATCGATAAATATCCGCCGTAAAGCAGCCGGACCCCCAGCTGACGCGCCAATCGCCACTAAGCCAAGAGGGCGCTCCTTCGAGATGGACGATTTGACCTGATTTTGCGCAACACGTTCCCACTGCCTGACAACTTTCACGTCAGCCATCGCAACTGCCATCGAGAGCAGTTGCTCGGCTTGAAGTTCGAACAGCCCCGAGGTCGGGTTTACTGGCTTGTCGACGACCATCAAGGCGCCAGCTTGCATTGCGTTCAGCGACAGCTCCACGTTACCGCTCCGCGCCCCTGCTGTCACGATCATGATTGGAGTCGGACACTCACGCATGATCGCCTTTGTCGCCTCAATACCGTCCACGCCGGGCATCTCGATGTCCATCGTGATCAAATCCGGCTTCAACTTGAGCGCCTTTAGTAGCGCCTCTGCGCCGTCCGCGGCTTCGCCAACAACCTCAAACCGCGCATCGCTGTCAAAGATGCTTACCAGCAGCCGGCGGACGGTTGTTGAGTCTTCAACAATAAGGGTTCGAATCGGTCGGCGAGCGGCGTGCATAAAATTGATTTAATTGATTACGCAAAGATAAAGCGATTTTACTTGATAAGCTGCCGAATTGTCGAGAGCAGGGTTTCCTGATCGAAACTCGACTTAACAAGATACGCGTCTGCACCAGCCTCGATACCTCGCTCACGATCTTCGGGCGTTTCGAGCGCGGTAACAAGAATAAGAGGGAGCTCACGGAATCGTGCAGACGCACGCACCGTTCGACACAACACAAACCCATCCATCCTGGGCATTTCGACGTCGCTCACAATAAGATCAGCGCCGTGTTCCTGAAGTATTCTCCAGGCATCTGCACCATCAACTGCGGTCATTACATCATACCCCGCAGTTTCCAATACGCTCTGCTCCAATGTACGCGTTGTAATGGAATCGTCCGCAACAAGAATGCGACCACGGTGCGGCAAGACGTCGGTAAACTTCGCGATGTTGCCGCCAAGCGATGTGGTTCTGCTTCCTGCGGCAACGAGAGAGGCTACGTTCACGACGAGCGCGATTTTCCCAGAACTGAGCAATGCAGCTCCGCTCACATGCGACAAATCACGCATCCCTCGACTTACCACGGGACGAACCACGATCTCCTCTTCACCAACAAGCTCGTCTACCGCGAGCGCCAGTCGACGCGTATTTGCTGAGACGATCACTGTTTCTACCATGCGCTCCACAATACGTTCCACCATCGGTGGACCAAGCAGCTTCGCCAGAGAAACAAATGAAATTGGCGCATCGCCAAACGTGACGACTGAACGCCCATCGGCCATCTTGATTGAGTCAAGTGGTGTACGGCGAAGTCGTTCAATGTACGCATCCGGGATAGCAACAATATGCGAGCCAATTCGAACGAGGACGGCTCGGATCGTTGAGAGCGCAACAGGCGCTTCAAGTGTAAATATGGTCCCTTGACCAGCAGCCCACGATACGTCGCAGCTCCCTCGAATTCTTGCCATTGCTGCACGTACAGCGTCTAGCCCAACGCCTCGACCTGCAATAGAATCAACCGATCGCTTCGTTGAAAGGCCCCCGTCAAAGAGGCGGCGAACCAGTGCGCTATCGTCACGAGGAATCTGCTCTCCGCTTCGGACAATGGCATCGCGTATGGCATCAACGTCAATTCCACTTCCGTCGTCCGTCACGGTCACGACAATATGATCGACAACAAGCTTGGCAGTGACTACAATCTTTCCAACAACCGACTTTTTTAGCGAACGACGGACGGCCGGCGATTCAACACCGTGCGCAACGGCATTTCGTGTTAAATGAATGATCGCTTCTCGCATCTCATCCAACACGGTACGATCAGCTTCAACGTCGCTACCGATCACTTCGAGTTCGACTTCGTTCCCAGTCGCTAACGCAGCATCGCGCACTAATCGAGGGAGAATCGAAGCGACATCCGAAAATGGGCGCAGCCGAAGCGACCGGACACCAACCCCGATTTCTCCCGTAACCAGCGACAGTAATCGAGACGCTTCCGCAGCTTGCATGGAGAGTCGAGTGACGTCGAGATGCATTTTGCGAACGACGTCCTGCAATTCATGCAACATCTCGCCTTCAGATAATGTCGATGGACGAGATACTACTGAATTCAGCGTAATCCGAAGTTCATCCAACTCGTCATCGATGGCGGTAACTCGACCACCGGTAATTAGCAGACGACTCGCGGCGTTCAACAGCTCAAACAGCTGATCCGCTCGAACGCGAACATCCGAAGTCACCTGTGACGTTGACGCCGGTGCCCCCGCCGATGTATTCGCCGATACACTTCCCGATGAGCCCACCGCTGCCTGCTCATCATCGGACGCAACTGGTGCTACCGGGTGCGTGAGATCGTACGAAACGGCAAAACCATCTCGACTATCTTGGGTAGAGAGGTCAACTACCGATGGTGCGGATGGCATCGCCGGTGTTGGATTCACCGGAGTCGCCTTTGACACCGGCGTTGACGCTGCCCCCTTCAACTGCCCCGCTCGTAAATGATCAGCCTGTTCGGCCAGTTCATCTGCGCCAAGAAAGAGTGCGCCTATCGTGGCTGTATCGAGCGGTCGAGCCTGATCGCGAATTTGCGATAACAACGACTCAAAACGGTGGCAAATCTTCTCAACCGCATCAACACCAGCCGCGCGTGACGCTCCCTTCAGCGTATGTATAACGCGAAAGACAGCGCGGCGCTCATTCATATCATCTGGCTGCCCTTCCAACTTCAACAGATGTTTATTGAGCGCAGCGACCTGATCGTCCAGCTCCGCGATAAACGTTTCGAGCAGCCGAGCCGCTAAATCAGCCGGATTCATGAACTCTCAGGTGAAGCGAACGTAAGGTCTCACCCGCGACTGGAGTCGCGTCGTCGACCAACGAGATTCACCAGTTTGCTGCCGAGCTCATTCAGATTGTGCGCGGCTTCTTCCGATTGACGTGAAGCGGTGAGGTTTTGCTGAGTGGCCTCATGGATGCTTGAAATGGCTTGACGGATTTGCTCCATGCCGAGCGACTGTTGACCAGCCGATGCAACGATCTGTGCGGAGGTTTTTGCGGCCTCGCTAACGGCGCTCGCAAGCTGGCGAATCGTTTCACCGGCTTCAGACACCTGTTTATTAGCCGTCTGAACCTGCTTTGTGCCTTGCTCGGTCGCCATCACGGCAGCGTTTGTGGAACGCTGTATTTCGGAGAGAATTTGCCGGACCTGCGCAGTCGATCGCTTGGATTGTTCGGCCAATCCTTTAATTTCTCCGGCAACAACCGCAAACCCGCGACCGGCTTCACCAGCCCGTGCCGCTTCCACTGCCGCGTTAAGCGCGAGCAGGTTCGTTTGTTCGGCTATATCGTTCACAGCACTTGTGATGTCGCCGATCGCCTGTGCCTGGCTCGCAAGTGCGAGGATGCTTCGGCCGATTGTTTCGACCTGATCGCGCACCGCGGTCATTCCGGCAACCGAGTCATCAACAGCCTTGCGTCCAACCATCCCAATTTCAGCGGCTCGACGAGCAGTCTCAGCCACACCTTGCGCACGTTCGGAAGCTTGCGCAGCGGTTTGCGCCACTTCATCGACCGTTGCGACGGTTTGTGAGACGGCGGCAAGCGTTTCGTTCGCACCACTCGCCTGCTCTGTGGTGGCTGCGAGAATTTCGGCGGCAGATGCTGCGAGACCGCTACTTGTCTCCTGCAAAGGACGAGTGACCGCCCTGTTCAACAAGAACGCAGTGAGCGCTCCACCGATCACCACAAAGAAGAGACCGATAATGAGAATAATTTGCGACGTTTTCGCCGCTTCGTTTCCTCGTTCAGCGCTATTATCTGCAATCTTTACAACTTCGTCAACAGCTTTACGGATTTGCTTGTCGATGTTATCTCGAAGTGGCTGAAGTTCTTGCGAACGAATTCTGAGTGCTTCAGTCTTATCTCCGACCTTCCATTTTTCTATCGCACGATACGAAACGCTATCCCACTTCGATAGCATGGTCAAGATACCGTCCCATAGCTTCCGTTGATTGTCATTAATGGAAGACGCTTGATTGTCGGTAATGATTGCACGAACAACCTGCACGATACTATCTCTGGCATAGAGATGTGATTCATCGCCGTCGACCATATATCGAAGGTATGAATTGTTCGCAGCTCGAATTTCACTTTCGGCTTGAACCGCAGGCACAACGCCTTCCTTTCGCTCCTCCATCGCCGTTTCGTATGCAGAGCTCGTGCGCGATAACGCCCAAAATCCCACGAGTGAGATAATGAGCGATAACAGTATCACAATCGAAAAACCGTACACGATTCGTTTGCTAACAGTCCATTGCATATACTATTTGGTTTATAGATTAGAAAGTGTCGGTCTGTCGCCGAATCAATGCAGGTGCATCCAACAACAACGTGGCATCACGCGTGATCCCTTTTAGATATTCTCGAGGGCGCGCATGATCGTCTGGGATTGGGAAGATATCACTTGGCCCGATAGACGTCGTGGATGAAACGTCGTCTGCGAGGATACCAAACGCAACACGTCTGTCTCCCAGGACGACTACACGAACCAAATCGTCAAGTGCATTTGCTGGCGATCCAAGAACTGTTCGAAGGTCCAAAATGGTCAAAACGTCTCCTCGCCAACCAGTCACTCCATACAACGGCGCCTCCGCTCCCGGCAGCGGAGTAATGTCGACAAGACGAAATACGGCGAATACATACTTACTCTCGACCGCATAGTTCTCTCGCGACAAACGGAATAAGAGAAACTCTTCGGTCCCTTCTACGACGGGTGCTACACTAACCCGAGCCAGGAGACGCGCTCGCGCCTCAAGAATTGCCTGCGGATCCTTGCTTTGGTCAACATCGGGCTGGTCCGTGCTCAAGCTCGTCCCCAACGGATCAACCGTGGCAAGTTCGGGAACTGAGGAGAGCGGACGGAGCGGTCAATCAACCTGGATTCTCTAGCGGATGTATTGTTTTCGGGAGCCATTTTATGCAACATCCCGGTTTAGTAAGCTACGTTGTACGCGCGCCATCGCAAGTAATCGGGCTGCTGTTTCACCGTCAGATGAGGGTACGATGCTTTCCGGTGGAATGCCTTCGAGTAGCGCTTCAGCATTGGCCAGCGCTCGTATGGCAGCCTCAGTAGCTCCGGAGCGCGAGCAAGCGGTCGCCATCGCCATATGGGCGACAACCATGGTTCGGTCGAGATAAAGCGCTCGTCGCGCAGCCATTGTTGCATCGCGATACATCCCGGCCTGTATTAGCAGAATGGTATGAAGGTATGTCAGTTCGCTCGACATTCGGTGTTGTTCGAGGGCAACAACGCAGGCTTGATCGGCTTCGGTCGTTCGTCCGAGATTCGCCAAGCCGCGCACCTGCGCAACCGCAACGCGCTCGGAGCTATCCCCCGCACGTTGCAGCTCCTGTGCAAGGGTCACTACTTCAGCAAAGTCTCGGCGTTTGATCGCAGCATCGAGCGCGGAGTCTGGTTGTGGTGCAACATTATCGACAGCGTCAGGGCCAGGAGCGGCGGTATGAGCTGTATGATGTGTTGTCCAGGATTCGTCGTCATGGGTAATCGAAGACGACGGGGGCTCGTGTGACGGTTGTGGAAACGGCCATGCTGGCAATACGGGCGATGCTTGCGGCGGCAACAGATTTGCCTGCTGTACAATATTCGAGAACGACGGTCGGCGGGCGCCAGTACTTTTGCGATATACAAGTCCAGATTCGGTTTGCACAACATCACATCGCACATAATCGCTCAACACGGGATCCGACGCGCCCAGCAACAACCATCCATCTGTACTCAACGAATCAATGAGCCGGCCACCAACACGCTGAATCGTTTCACGGTCAAAGTAAATCAGCACGTTGCGGCAAAAGATTATATCCATCCCCCACACCGCGGTGCTAATCGCCGGATAATTGTCCTCAGCTAAGTTCAAATACCGAAAGTCTGTATTCTTGCGGTACTCAGCTCCCAGCTCAAAGATGTCACCACGTTGCCGAAAGAGCCGTTCAATATCAAGCTCTGGTAACGCACGTAGCGACCAACGGCGGTACCGCGCACGTTGTGCACTTGAGAGTCGGGCGCGCGAAATGTCGGTTCCCAATACAATATCAGATGCGTTGGGGCGCAACTCACCTAGCAGAATGGCAAGTGAATATGCCTCTTCACCAGAAGCACACGCCGCACTCCACGCTCGAATCCCATGCGTTACTGCACGATGTTTGGTAAACCACGGAATAACTTCGTTCCGTAAAAACTTGAACTGCGCAGGCTCACGAAAAAAATACGTCTCGCCAATTGTAAGTTCGGCGAGCAAATCATCGAGTGGGAGTCCGCCGCGAGCGAGAAGCTCCAAATACAGACGAACGTCTGTAACGCCAAGACGTGCCATCGCTCGACGAATTCCCGACTCCGCCGACGCCTGTCGATTCAACGGGAACACCAACCCCGCGTACTCGCGAATAAAGTCTGCGATGCGTTCCAGTTGAGGCGACGTCCATTGCGCCGCCGAACTCAAACGATAGCCTCATGGGTTAGAGACGACGTGGGCATTGTATCGATCAGCTTGCCGATTGCCTCGGCTTCAGTTGCAGACAAAAACGCTTCAACGTCATAAATAACGACTAACCCGTCGTCTAATGTTGCAACGCCAGCAAGGTCTTTAGAATTCGGGAGCCCTGAAAGCATCAACGTATCAAGTTGATTGACTTCGAGCGGGGCAAAGCTGATGACGTCGTCGACACGGAGCGCAATTTTGCGGCTTCCGATCGTCACAACTATAAAATGTTGTGATGGATGCAACGGTTTGGTCGAGAGACGAAATCGTGCGCGAACATCAACGACAGGAACGATCTCCCCGCGCAGACTAAACACCCCTTCAACGCCAAGCGGAACGCCAGCGATTGGCGCGATTGCAACGGCACGAACCATTTCAACAACCGCGTCACCCAGCACCGCATACCGATCGTTTTCGAGTTCAAAGACCAGCACGTTCATGGCAACTCCTTAGCGCCGGGGAATTGGAAGGAATACCGCGTCTGTTCAGAGTATGCCACATAGTACGGAAGCAGGCAATCCCACACGGCCGAAAACTTCTGAAACGGTGCGTTTTTAGGCATCCTGCAAAATTTCTGGTGGTAGCGTTGGGAGCAATGTGGACACAAAGGCCTCAACGAGATATTCTTTGAGATGGACTCGTTAAAGGCGGATCTGGAGTATGGACGGCGGGTTGCAGAAGGACTTAGTGTGAAGATTGTGGATTTGATTCTTGATTGAGGTGTAGATGGAGTTGATAACCTGGGATCAGTTTACGGCAGTCGAACTTCGAGTTGGGACGGTCGTTAGAGTTGATGAATTTCCGGAGGCGCGAAAGCCGGCGTATAAGATTACGGTGGATTTTGGGGCGGAAATTGGGATTAAGACGACGAGTGCTCAGGTGACGGCGTTGTATACGCGAGAGGAACTTGTTGGTCGGCAGGTTGTTGGAGTTGTGAATTTTCCGGTTAAGCAGATTGGGCCGGTACGGTCGGAGTTTTTGTTGACCGGGTTTCCTGATAAGGATGGGGCGATTGTGTTGGCGGTTCCTGAGCGTGTTGTGGAAAATGGGGTGAAGATCGGGTAGGGCTGGATTAGGATGGTAGAATAACCGGAGGGGTGGCGACAGGTTTTCATACCGTCGCCACCCCTCCGGTTATTACGCGATTATCACATGTGGATCTTACAGCATGCAACTTGATCCGCAGGCTACTGCTTGATCGACCTACCTACCTGCGCAGGCTGGAGTCGTCTTGTTTGCGACGCTCGTCGGATATTTTGAATTCCGTGTGTCGGTTTTGGTGGACACCTTCGGAGATTTCTTCGATCATCTTACGATTGAATGCTGGGATATCGTCGGGGTTTCGGCTGGTGACGATACCTTCGTCTGTCACTACGTCTCGATCAACCCAATCGCCGCCTGCGTTTTGGATGTCGGTACGTAATGACGGCCATGATGTCACAGTGCGACCGTGAACAGCACCGGCTTCAACGAGCATCCATGGTCCGTGGCAGATAGCCGAGATTGGTTTGCCGGCGCGAAAGAACGCTTTGACGAAGTCGACGGCGGCTTTGTTTTGTCGAAGTATGTCCGGGCTCATGACACCGCCGGGGATCATCAACGCGTCGAAGTTTTCTTGTTTTGCTTGGTCGAGTGCAAGATCGACCTTGAGTTCGGTTCCCCAATGATCGTGCTGCCATGCTTTGATGGTTCCGGATTTTGGTGCGATCAGAGTTGTCTTGGCACCGGCATCATCGAGTGCTTTGCGTGGAGCGACGAGTTCGACCTCTTCTACGCCGTCTGCCGCGAGGATTGCCACTCGTCGACCTTTGATATCGTATTTATCGCTGCTACTTGCCATTGATGTCTCCTGTAAAAGCATTGCTCGACTGACACGATTGTGGCTTTGTGATGTCGAGAAAGTGTGGGTTGTTTTACAGGGGTTAGGCGCAAGCACCACGCCGAATGGCGCTAAAGTGGCTAAGCGTACTCGACTAAAAAGGAACGCCATGCAGGCGTTGTGAAACGTTTGCATGGCGGTAGAATACTTAGCGATCGTTCGTATTGATGCGAACGGGTTCAGGCGATTACACGAATTCGATCAAGTCGAATAGTATGCCGCGTTTTCGTCGATATAGCCTTTGGTAAGATCACAGCCGTATCCAGTAGCGGTACCATCGCCAACACCGAGCGCTATTTCGATATCAACGACTTCTTTGCCGAGTTCGGCGCGGACCGTCGCATCATCAAAGGAGAGGCGAGTGCCGCCGCGGACGACTTCATAGCCGTTGATGGAGGCGTCTGTTTGCGTGGGGACAATCGTGCATCCAAAGCATTTTCCGATCGCCATGAGGATACGGCCGACGTTTGGATCTGCGCCGTGGACCATCGTTTTGATTAGAGGCGAGTTGATGAGCGACTTGGCGACTTTGCGCGCGTCATCTTCTGTTGCGGCGCCACGAACTGTTACACGGAGCAGGTGTTCGGCGCCTTCACCATCTCGGGCGAGCAGCTCCGTCATGCGGATGCAACCGGCGGTAAGAACCTCGAGGAATGCATCTTCCGAAACCACGCCTGCCCGCCCGTTGGCGAGAATGGCGCAGGTGTCGGAGGTACTCGTGTCGCTATCGACCGACAACATATTGAATGAAACGTGTACGGCCTTTCGCAGCATCCGATCCAACGTTGCAGCGTCAAACGGAGCGTCGGTAAAGATGTATACGAGCATGGTCGCCATGTTTGGCTCGATCATGCCGGAGCCTTTCGCGACCCATGTAATAGTTGAGTCACCAACTTTCGCGGATAGCGCTTTGGCGTAGCTATCCGTGGTCATGATGCCTTCCGCGCCCACGATCGGATTGTCTTGCAGCTCGGTGGTAATGCCGCGGATTCCACGTTCGATGGTTTCGATTGGGAGCGGAACACCGATGACGCCGGTTGAGCTTACAAGGACCTTGTTGGCATCTGTGCCAACTTCAGCGGCGGCAGCGGCAGCCATGCGACGGGCGTTTTGAACGCCGAGTTCGCCGGTGGCGACGTTACTGACTTTGCTGTTGACGACGATTGCGCGGAGGGTACCACCTTTGATCGTTTCTCGGCCGAGGATGACGGGTGCGCCGGGGAAGTGACTGCGGGTAAAGACTGCGGCTGCGGTGGCGTCGACGTCGCTGACGAAGAGGGCTAGGTCTTTCGCGGTGGGTTTGAGCCCGCAGTTTCGGCTGGCGCAGCTGAATCCGCGCGGGAAGGTTGGGCGTTCGTGGAAGGTCATCGGGCGGGGCTTGGCGAAAGGGTGGAAATTAACTGGATGCGGCGGCTCGTCCAACACGTGGAGATCTGGAGGAGCACAGATCGTCTTCTCCCATGTGGAAAACCCAGATGAAAGTCCCATCCTCCCAACAGCTATTTATGCGGAAATCTTTCCACTCTGCATACGTGGAGATAGTCCTTGTTTAAGCAAACATCTCCACCACCAGCCCTACTCCATAAACAACCCCTACTCGCCCCCAAGCGCTTTTTTTACACACACGCTGATCACCGGCTCATCCAACGGCCTCATATCTAAACTGATACAACGAACAGCACCCGCTCGATCAACTATCATAACCGGTGCCCCCGCATAGCGCTCCCAAAATTGTGTCAGCGCATTCTCACGCCGTCCATCCGGCAATGCATGGAATTTTGTCGCCTCTACAGCTAATGAGACTGGAAGCCCTAGATGCTCCATATAATACCAACGCGCAGCCTTCGCTTCCTGCTCGGGAGTCTGTGGCGGACTTGCACTCCATCGTGTATACCCGACTGTATTCGTGAGCAAAGTTATGGCAAGTCCGCTATCGCCGTATGTTCGATACAGACGTCGTAACATCGCATTTCGGGCCGGAGCTGGTTGAATGGTGCTACTCTGATGAACAAAATACATAAGCGATGTACGACCTAACTGAATCGGATTGTGCGCGGTATCAATTGGATACCAAAACTCCGCTTCCAGCAACGGCGCCTGCTTCCCCATCATCGCTATCCTCGACGATGCCATCTGCAGCGTCATTTGTGGGATCTCGGACTTTAGTCGAGTTACTTCGGCATGCAACGACTGCGCTCCGTTAACCATCGCAAGATACAAAAGTGGAGTAATGGCATCCGGCGCCCGCGGGCCGAGGCTATCACGTTCAACTTGCGTTAAAGAACGAACCAGTGGACGCAATAGTTCCGCCTCTCGGCGTATAATGGTCGAATCGAATATTTCGCGACCATATTCTAACATGGCTCCATGCGCAGTGATACGGGACAACCGTGCTGGGACACCAAGCGCATCCAGTTGTTTGAGCAACTCAATGGCCGCGTCTTCGTGTACATAGTCCTTATATAAGTACAACCAAATGCTCTGATCGAGAACATCCGCTCGTTCGAGAACTGTCTTTGCTAACGTCATGCGGCGCGAAACAACGTCACGTGCGATGGAGTCTTCTCTGGCCAATAGCGCAAGCGCCATCAAATCATACAGGTGTATTGTGCCGATCGTACTTACGGCAAAACGCACAAGACACCGACGCGCAGCCGTTATAACGATGGCGGGAAGTACGGGGTTTCGGATTGCAATTGTAAGCGGAAGCGTATCCGATGCATCGCTACGCTGTACTGAACGCTTGAGACCAACTGCGGCAGCATAACATTGAGACGGCGCATCATATCGTGTAAACATGCTATCAGGACGTACCGTGCGGCCAGTATCAGACGGGAGTGCACGATAGGGATCGATATTGGAAGCACGCGGTACTGCCGCTTCGGCTCGCGCACTGTCCGATGTGCTGTTCCGCACTCCCCCTTGAGCCGCACTCGTAAGAGCCGTCGTACATGATATGACGATCGCAAGTCCATATATACCGACCTGTGCGATATTCCGTGTCGATATCATACTACCAGGACGATACATTAAACAGCATCCGCCAAACTGGTGAGACTAAAATCCCGCGCTTTAATCGCTGGAACTACCACCGGAGCTTCTGGATGAAACACTCGGCGTGGTATACCAAGTTGTTCGACGTTATTCAGCATAAACAACGGTGAATCGGTAAACCGAAAGTTCTTCACTGGTTTCGTTATCTTCCCACGTTCAACAAGCCAGACTCCGTCACGGGTATATCCCGTCATCAACATTGAACCAAAGTCCACCAACTGTATTCCGGAGAACCTGGTAATCACCAACCCACGTGCCGTTGTTGCAACCATCTCGTCGATCGTCGCCGTTCCTCCGCTCATTCGATAGGCACCCGATGACGGTAACGCAGTTGGAAGTCCCAAATCTTCAACTGCGTAAAAACGATCATAAGAGAGCTGCTTCAGCACTCCCTGTTCAATCCACTTCGCTGGATAAAAGACGCTGCCATCCGCCCAGAAGGGCGGGAATCCCAGATCCGGGTCCATACAGTCCATCGATACTGTGATCCGTTCATCCACGATGCGCTCTCCAATACGAGAGACGCCCTTCCCGGTCCCAAACGGATGTGGTTCATTTCCTTCAGCCATAGTGCGCATTAACATGCCGGCAGAAAACAACATCGCTGTCAAATCACACACGGCTTGCGGTTCGAGAATAACGGTCCAGCGGCCCGGTTCTACCGCAACAGGGTTGCGCGATCGCAGGCACTTATCAAGCGCAATTTCGCTGATTGTTGTTGCGTCGATTGCAGTCCAGTCGTTGTGATCCACACCGGCCCATCCGGAACCTGTACCTTCTGGATTGCGTATGGTAACAGAATACTGCGCTTGGGTATACGGATAGTACATGGACGTTCCACGAACAGCGTTAACAGAACGCCCATGTGCGGAAACTTCCAAATATCCTGCAGCAATCATACCTGCATCAACGGCGGGCCGTACTAACTCTCGCATAACGTCGGCACGATGGTCGGCATCTAACTGATATGTCGTTTCACTCCAGATATTTGGACGCGTATGTGTTTCAGCGACTGGCTTCATCGCCTCAAGTGATAAAGGCGGTTCGACGCCTGGATCGGCCGATTCCTCGAACAGCTCAATAACACGCTCCGCACGGCGAACGGCGGCTTCAACGGCCGGACCATTCACTTGGTTGATACGCATAGCGGATCGCGATCCACGAATCAAACGACCAATCGTCACATTGTTAGTGCGCACGTCCCCGGATGTCGTCGCGATATTCTTGGCCCATCGCAAATTACCGATCCAATGGCTTTCAAGCCCAACCCATGTGCTCCCCCCACCAACAGAAAGATTCCGTACCTCCTCGGCGAATGCATCACATTCAGGCTGAGACATAAACCGTGATCGAGGGCTTACGCGATGATGGTTCGTTGAAGGGGATAGCGGAAAGCTCACTAAATCATTTAGATGTGTTCCGGTTCGCATGATGCTCTACGCTCTCCGAGTAATGTCGATAATCGCAATGTCCTTTACCCGCATTGGCACGGCGGACACACTATGGCTCACACTTTGAACAGGCTGGCCTTTAGTACGAGACTTACCATACCACGTTGCACTTTTTTCTCCGCCAAGCCCACTAACTTTTTTCCATAATTCAGATGTATTAAAGAGGAACCCGCCGCCCGTAATAATCGCACCAAGCTTGCCGTTTACAATTTCACGGATTAATCCGCTGTTGACGACACTCCCGCCGCTCTTGGCTTGATGATCTGCCTGAACGGATATTCCCTGCAATGCGTATCCTTTTTTTATTTCAGCGACTAAATCGTCAAATTTGGTGGATTGAGCGCTAGGCTGTAAAATCAAATTTGGGGAATGTTGCATCGTGATACTCAATGCATCGCTCGCTGCGGCACAGCCATTGGAGTGAACCGGCATCTGCTTACGCTGATACCAGGGAATCAACCATGCAGCTTGCTCTCGTGTGGTCTGAAAGTTGGTAACGATCCCCTGCTCAACCAACATAAATGGCTCTGGAAGAACACCTTCATCATCCCACTTTACTGTAGCAACAGCCCCGTGCGCCGTGCGTTCAGCTTTTACGTTGATCGATGGTGCGCCGACTGCATACGTACCAAGCGATTTAAGCGGATCGGGCCCTAAATAGCTGGTTCCGGTTGCGTTGGCTTCATATCCTAAAGCACGATCCAATTCCGTGGCCACTCCAATCGTTTTATCAACCAGCTCCGCTGTGCTTGCGGCATCAAATACCACATCGTATCGTCCGATCTCCACAGGCTTCATTGGCACGGCCATAAGCGCGATTGCTTCATCCACAAGCTGTGGTGCTTGCTCGAACAATTTCGCATCGGTTAGAAGTTCCCACCCCTTTCCAGATGGTGTGAGGCCGAGTGCAGAAGCACTCGCACGGTCTTGTACGGTGACAATGAAGCTCGCATCCGACAGATATCGCGTTTGCGTAAAGAACGAACCTTCGGTAGTCGCAACGGCACGTTCCTGCCGATTGAAGATCATGGATGCAGATGTCGAAACACCGTGCCCAAGATGGCGAGCGACATTTTCCCACCCACTCATGAAATCCCCTTTCTCTTCCATCGAAAGGGTGAACGGATCTCGCTCAACTGGCATGACCCAGGAACCGTTAGCTGCAGGGATTATTCCCAAGTCTACCACACGTTTAACAGCACTGAGATTTGTGCGCGCGTTCGTGCGCGCTTGGGCAACGGCATCGTTTGCGAGTTGCGTAGCTTCGTCCGCCTCCCAAAATGGGCTTGCAGCAAATCCCCAATAGCCATCGACCAACGCACGCACACCAATGGCCCAGATTTCCTGATCGTATGTCATACGCGAGCCGACATAACTCTGTTGTACCGTACGCGTTAGCCGAGCGTCTGCGTAGGTTGCTCCTGCACTCTTGGCGGCATCAACGGCTCGTAACGCCAATGACTGCACATCAATATCATCAATTACCAGCTGTGATACAGATGCTTTGGCGAACGAACTGATTGCATGTGCGCGTGCGATGGATGGCCGCGCGATGAAGCCACTACCAAGCACCCCGCCGGTTACAACACCGGCGGTTTGCAGAAAGTTACGACGTGTAACGGCTCGCATCGAGTTTACTGGCAAAACGGTTCGCAAGAGTTCTTGGGAAGAACGATGATCTTCCCAGACGCATTGAGCTCCTTGCTATGAAATGCAATCGTATCGGGTCGCGTAAAACGACGCGAACGTGCGTAGTCTCCATTTGGGAACTGGGCTGTGGCTTGCCAGGGCGCAATGTTGCCCGGCACGTTGTTGTCGTACGTAGAGTTCGGAACCGAATCCGCGTTTGCCGGTTTGTCGAACTCGATACTATAGGTTCGCGTCATCTGCCCAAGCCACGTCACATATCCGCCTTCCGGTAAATACACCGTTGCGGGACGGAATTCGAGAATTGGTGTGCCTCCTACGACCGGACGAGAATAGACCATTACCGTTGGGGTGGGCCTGATCCCAACAGTATATGAAACTGAGTCTGTCCAGGTAACACCGCCCACTGTAGCACTCGCATACAACATCGCGGTACCAATTTTGGTGAACGAAAACATGCCGGAGTAATCCGAATCATACGGGGGAATGATATCCCGATCGGAGACGCGATAGTGTACGGGCACGTAGTCGACGTTCATTCCAGCGATCTGTGGGGTTATGAATATGAAGGCACCCATCGCGACGTTCGTGCTGTCGGGTGGTATCGGTTGAATCGAAAACGACGTGATAGTAGCGGGCGCGCTTCCAACCTGCACCATTACCGAATCACGTAAGGTGACGGATCCAACCGTTTGGCTTGCGATGATAAACGTCGACCCTGCGGACGGTCCTACGGAGATTCGTCCGTTCGGTGCCACGCGAACGGAGTTGGAATCAACCGCAACAAAAGTAGGCGGTGAAGCTGTCTGTAACGTATCTCCGTTGGCAGCTCGTGGAGTCGCGATGAGTGTAAATGTGCTGTTCGTACCTGTCGGATCGAGTAACACTGCGTGTGTATTGAGCTCTAATCGATGATAAACGGTCGCCGGGTCTGAATTCGGTGGCGCGATGCTCAACCCGTCGCTACAGGCAACAGCGAACACACACGAAGCCATCAGCGGGATTAAAAACGGAACTTTAACCCTCGACGTCCTGCACGCTGTAGTGCTGCATATATTCAGTGTATTCAGCATACTGAGCATCTTGATGTATATCTGCACGTTACGCTCCCCGGTTGATGCAACCATGAAACAGCGGATTGAGGCGACGCTCTTCGAGAGGGATCGGAAGCGTAATATGAATGCCATAAGTCAGCAAATTTCCAGCGTATGGTCCTGTAGGATACAACGTTTCTGGATTGGTCCGTCCGTACTGTTTAATGAGCCTTCGCAGGTCACCCTGACGATGTCCAGTGAGATACAACCAATACGCACGCTCGCGAAATAGCAGATCAACCCTATCCGCCTCGCTCACTGGATCCAGTAATGGATCGAGTCCCGGAATGCTACTCTCGCTACGAAGATCGTTAAGAATGGATAACCACGATGATTCACCACCTTTGAGTGTGGCTTCAGCGCGAATCAATCGGGCTTCGAGTCCACTGGCAATGCGAATCACATGATCCCCCTGAATCGACGGCGACACAATATGAGCCCCTTCAAAGGTCCAGCCGAGCGTATCAGGGAGTCGTCCGTCATGCTGAGTTATAAACGGGAGTCCATTGTTTCCTTCTCGATCGCCCATCGCGGCGAAAGACAATTTTGATGTTGGTACACGAGGAATCAATCCCCACACCGATGCCCCTGGACTAAACATCAAGTCATACTGAAAGTCCGGTGGAACATCCGCAACCGCGAGTTCAGCGTCGTGGAATCGACCGAGTTGCAGCAATGCTCTCCCTTTTCCGACTCGTGCAAGGTTCAACACCCGCGCACTGTCTGTTGACATTGCAATGGAGGAATCGAACAATGCGACTGCATGCATAAGGACTTCATCTGTCGTCGATCCGGCACGATAGGTATAATCGCCGTCATAGTCCAACGTACTTAACGGGATGCCCGAGCAGAATGCCTCTGCAAACATCAACTCGGTGTATCCGTTCACCGCCAGCATGTGTCCAATCAGAGGACTATTCCCATTTGGATAAAAATCTCGTAACAATCCACGCGCTTGATCGGCCTGCCCCCGGGTACGCTGCATTTGGCGATAGAGCCGGTTAATAGACACATGTGTCTGTTCGATTTCCGGGAGCAAGCGTGCATCGGGATCGCTACTTAAAAACCCACCGGGCCGAAGGCCAAGTTCGATGGTTTGTAGTTCATCGGTAAGGAGGCCCGTAGTCAAAACGTATCCACTATCGCCAACAACATCACGCAAACCAACAAGGGCAGCAACGTAGGCCATACGTGCCCCTTCGGCGGTCTTGGCGTGCGATGGATTACTGATGTTCGGTGGTAACGGGGCTTCTCCAGTAAAATTACACGCGCTGATCACGGATGCGATCGCAGCAAACGCTACTGCTCGTATCGCGATAGCTGTATATGATGTATTCATGAATGTCATATCACTTAGTACGTAAACCGAGCGGCAAGCCGCCACATCCGAGGTTCGGGCATCATTCCAAAATCACCCACACCTTCAACCTCCCCCGAGAATCCGTTGATATTAGGATCCAACCCAGAATAGTTGGAACGCACGCCAAGATTCGATCCTTGCAAGCTGACTGTCATAGTCTGTGCACGCACACGCTTCGCAAATGTATTCGGCAATATGTAGTTAATGCTCATACTGTTGAACCGGAGTGTGGATACGGACTGTGTAACGCCGTATGCCGTTTTCGCCATGGCAACGTACGCAGCCTGCGTTGCAATGGGCGTTGCTTTATCGGTTAATGCCGGCGTGAGAAAGCGATTTCCCCACAGTAGATAGTTTGTCTGTGTTGCACCACGTGTATAGGCCAGCTGTCCACTAATCGTTAATGTTCCGTTCATAAGCGAGACGGTGTTCACTAACCCCGCAGTATATTTTGGATATGGTGGACCCATATACACGGAGGAATCACCAATCTGAACTTCTGACGTATCAATCACTCCGTTGGTATTCGCGTCTGCGAACGAAACGATAGGTCGAGCCCAGAATCCAGCAAGTGGATATCCTTCGATATACCTCGGCCCACCTTGAGGACTTGTGAATGCCGTATAAACATGCGCACCAGCCGAACCAAGCTTGAGCAAGGTATTTCTGTTCTGTGCGTATGTCAGCGACGATGTCCATTCAAATGCTCGCGTCCGTACCGGCGTTACAATCGCACTCAGCTCCACACCTTTGTTCTGCACTCGACCAATATTGGTTGCGATATTATTAACCTCTTGCAGCGTTCCACCAAGAACAGATGGAGCAACTTGCACATTGAGCAGCATGTCGCGAGTAATCTTGTTATACCATGTCATTGCTAGCGACAAACGTGTATCGAACATATCCAGATCAAATCCGCCTTCGGTTTCAATACTCCGTTCCGGGCGGAGTTGTGTATTTCCAAATGATACGATATTAAGGCTCTGATCATACTTACCATCTAACCAAACGCTGGTTGGTGAATAGAGTCTAAGCCGATCCGTTATCCCCGGTTGCCGACCTGCTTGCCCATACGCTACACGTATACGAAACGCATCTACAGTTGATTTAAATGGAAAGAACGACTCGTCAGATGCCAACCAGGATGTGCTCAACTTGGGCATCGCAAACACCTTTGCATCAGAACCAAAGGTGTTTCCACCATCCCAGCGAATTGCCGGAGACAGATAGAAACGATTCCAGAGATTAAATGCCGTTTGTAGATACCCACCAAACGTTGCTTGCGACGTAATATTATCGACCGATTGGTATTCTTTGGCGCCACTCATTGAAGAGGTTCCTTCGATTAACTCCCTGGCGCTCGCGAGGATATCCGATGTCGATGTGACCACGTAGTTGAATCCAACTGTAGGTGTCACTGAAATCCCGAACATCGAACCTGATTGAATAGAAGCACGTGCATTAACGGTACGCATGTTGGTATTCGCCTGCCCAACATCGGCATACCCCAAGCTGTCGTTATCGAAGGTGAATCCGCGCCGTAATACACCACGATCTTCACGATGTTGTACGTCTACACCGGCATCTCCAGCAAGCATCAGCCAGGGACGCGGTTGCCAGTTCCCAGAAAAATTCTGAAGTGTTTGCAGGCGTTCGGCGCTGATTTGCTTGTAGAACTCGGACAGGTACAGAGGCGATCCACCAGACGAAATCTTTCCTTCACTTTCGCTGAGTTCGTAGAATGTACTATCCGTGGGATTTGCATAGATATGACTGATACGTTCAGCGACAGCATCCTCAAGCGAAGATCGCGTCTGTCGTGCATGGGTCAGATTACCAGTGTATAGAAATGTTAACGTCGGACTCGGTTGCCACGTCAGTTGCATCGTCCCTCGGTTCGTCTTATACGTCGCCGGACGTTTCATCCAACCAGGCGCATCAGCGCCTTGGCCTAGACGATACTGCTCGGCGGAAACGGCTGGTAATTTGAGTAATCCCAAATCATCGTCATACGAACCAGTCAAGTTGTAACGAAGCGCCTGGCTTCCACCAGACACCGTTGCGCTCACACCTGTCGATACTCCGCGACCAAACGGAGACAATCTGGATTGCGCTGCCGAGTTGAACTTGATAACACTGTCGATGATGCAGGTTGGATCGCTGAGAATACATGCGATCGGTTCATTATTCCAATACGCTCGACCCCATCCCAGAGATCGATCAGGGTATTGTGTTCGCAACGTGGACGTTCCACGATAGACATCAAGACTCCACCGTGTTGGTCCGGCTTTCCCTTTCTTGGTGGTGATCACAATAACGCCATTCGCCGCATCAGATCCATACATCGTTGTTGCAGACGGTCCATTAAATACTTCGATTGTTTCGACGCTGTTCGGATCGATTTGATCGAGCGGAGATGGTGCAGGAATCGAGTTATTTGCGATATTACCAAAGCTGTTATCGTTCAGCTTACTCGTTGAGATGAGATTTCCGTTGCGAGCATCTGATTGAGCCGCGTACATACGAACTCCGTCCACGATAACGATTGGGTCGTTATTTCGCGTGACACTGCTCGTGCCACGAAGACGAATGCGCGTGGGATCACCCGGCGCCCCTGTGCTTTTCAGATCGACCAATCCCGGGACGCGTGCTACAAGAAGGTCCGTAACGCTAGTAATAGGCGCCGTCTTCCGAATCTCATCGACATCAAGCCGAGTGACTGAGTTACCGATTTCAACACGCCGCTGAACGCCGGTTGCGGTTGTAACGACACCAGCGAGTTGGGTGGATGCCGGGGCTAGCGTGATACGTACCGCGATTTGTGTTCCTTCCACAATTGCGATGTTATATGTTGCAGACATATATCCAATTTGACGAACCGTCAGGACATGAGTACCAACTGAAATACCACGTAGCGTAAACAATCCGTCGTTGTCGGTCGTTACGGAAAGCTTGGTTCCATTTACAAGGACCGTTACTCCACCGAGCCCTTTGCCAGTCGCGGAATCGACCACACGCCCGCTGACACCTCCAACCGTACTTTTGCTTTTGGCCGATGAAGCGCTCACTCCCGTTGGTTTGATCGATACGGTATGGCCATTGTTTGAGAACGTCAGGTCGGCATCAATGTCTTTCAGTACAGCACGGAGCGCTTCGACCACGGTCACGTTTTGTAGCGAGACCGTCACGCGACGATCAAACGGAAGTTCGTCGTTCCAACTGACGGTGATGCCAGTTTTGCTCGATATCTGCATCAAAGCGTCGCGGATTCGTATATCACGTGCGGTAAACGACAGACGCTTTTCCTGCGCAGCGTTTTCTGTGGCAGATGATGTTGGGATCGCATTAGGGCTTGTCGAGCCCTGCCCGATTATGGCGAAACCTGGGACGATAGAGGCTGTCGTTATGATCAGCGCTAACTGAAGCGGTGTCGGTCGCATGAGATTGTTATAGAGAAGAGACGGTCAACATGCGCCCATTACGAACGACATTGGCTTCAAAAGTCAGTTTCAGCAGATCCATGAGTTCCTCAATCGATCCGGGAGTACAGATCGCATTAATCATCCGATCGCCAAGCGTTGCATCAGCAAGACGGATATCTGCGTCATACCAACGATTCAAGTCAGCAATCGCGTCGCGTAATCGGATGTTGTGAAATACCAGGCGACCATTTGCGAAGCCAAGTGCAATATCGAGTGGTTGATCACGTTGCACCACTACTTCGTTGCTCGCTACTTGGGCAATATCATTCTGAGCGAGGACGGTATGATTCAACGAGACCTTTCCGCTGCGCACGGCAACTTGAACAGGGGCGTTATCATATGCGCGTACACCAAACTCGGTTCCCAACACTTCGGTACGCGTACCTTCTGCTTGAACAACAAACGGGGTGCGAGCAATATGTGTAACTCGGAAGTACGCTTCCCCTGTGAGCTTCACCGTACGGTCATTTGCCCCGTAATTATTTGGAAGTTCCAGTTGGCTTGCCACGTTAAGCATCACCACGGCACCGTCTGGCAGTACAACATTTGCACGTTGGCCATTACGTGTGGCATAGGTGGTCAACACTAATTGTCGTTCCGATGGAATAGCTGACGCTCGATTCGACTCTCTTAGCCAATCTCTGGCAGGTTGCTCCATCACGAAGAAGCCGCTCACGAGTGCCGCAGTCGCCGCCACAGCGCCAAGCACCCACCGTCGTGTAGGCGAGGATACAAATCGTTCAGCCGAAGAAGGCCGAAGATGTCGCTCTCGGCTCGCCAACGCAATTCGGACTCGCATGATCGCCCGATCTACGTCATGATTGGAGATACGCCGTTCGGATAAGTCCCACCCCTGCTGCAAACGGTCCAGCCGTTTGGCGTTTATTGGGGTGGCCTCGCTCCATCGAGCAAGCAGAACGCGGTCTTCTGGAGACGCTTCGCCAGAGAACACACGAGCGGCGAGATCAAGCAGCTCAGAGTCGGAAATCGTTGACATAGGTACTCTCAAGACCCCGGTCAAACGCGACGTGTCTACAAGTTATTTATTTATTTTCTAAAACCTTAGCTTCCGACCATTAAAAGCAAGATTGAGAGCGACAACAAAACGGTTTCGAGCGCAGCTAACGCCCGCGCCATTTGTGTTCGGACTGTGCTTGCACTAATGCCAAGCAATGCGGCAATCTCTCCATACGACAAATGGTGATTGCGGCTGAGGATAAAAACCTCTCGGCACCGTTCTGGAAGATCGTTAACGGCCTTTTGGAGTGCAGTTCGAACGGTTGCGGCATGAGCTTCTGCCTCTACGTCGAACAGTTCGGTGGTCGATTCGTTTCCGATTGACGCATTTTCCAATTGCCAGGCGTTCGCCTCAGCTCGGGCTCGACGACCAGCTCCTCTTATGTGCTTAAGCGCCGAGTTTCTCGCAGCGGCATATAGGTATGCGCGGCATGTTACGGTCACCTTCAGTCGTTCTCGTCTCTCCCATATTCGCAGGAAGAGTTCATGCACCACGTCCTCAGCAGTATCGGCTGAGTGGACGTAGTGTTCGACAAAGACAATCAACGGGGCGTAGTAGCGCCGCATTAACGTCTCCAGGGCCATCACATCGCCGCCGCGCATACGAACAACTAACACGTCGTCGGATTCGGGCGACTCCGTATTCATGTATTGAAATCATAGGTGCAGGCCAGAGGCTGTCAAGGTGTTGACAATGTATTGATATTGAAGCCGATAGCAGTCTACTGCGTAATCAATCGGAAATTTAATCTAACGAATCTTTTCAACAGCCTGCTCCAACTCTCGCTCCGTCCAAGGCGGCCAACCTGAAAAAATACGACGGATAACACCTTGGCGATCAAGAATCAGCGTACCAGGATTCCCCTTCCCACCACCACTGTATTTTAGCACATTCTCGCTCTTCCCCTTCACAAGCCGACCATCCGGTAGTTCCTGCGAACTTGCAGACGAAATCACAAGCACCCCAGGAAGCTTAAGCTCGTCAATATAGTACTCGCGAAGAATCTTGGCTTCTTCAGTTGGTGTAAGCGGCCCCTGATCGCGAAAATACCCATTGGTGCGAAGAACAAATGTCAATTCGATACTATCACCAAAGCGCTCCTGCAACCGGCGAAAAGCGGGGATTTGCGACCGGACAGGCTGAAAGGAAATGATCGAGATCTTCCCCGGAGTAGGACGAACAACAGGCGTGGTATCACCAGCTCCTTGAAACCAAAAGTCACCTGTGAGGCGCCCACCTTCATCGCCGTACAGCTGATAGGTCGATTCAAGCGCATCCAAGCGCTCTGCAATAGGTTCAAGATTACCAAGATCCTGGCGCGCACGCGCAATGATCGGTGCAGCCGCTTCGGTGGTCCCTGTGCGAGCACCAGCAATTTCAGCCATAGCCGCATAAGCACCAAATAATGTGCTCGCGAATTCTTGACGGTCATGCTGGGATAGCTGTGCCCCAGCAGCGAGGAGTCGCTCGGACATAGCGATAGCATTACTATCATCGTCAATCTTCAGATAATACATCGCCAAGGTTTGATAGGCGACGACTTTCCCAACAGCAGCATCAGCACTCGTCAATGTTTCGAGTTGACGTTGTGTTGCGAGAGCATCGGAAAGACGCGCTGGCGAAACTCGGAGATACGTTTTGATAATCTCGGCAAAGGTTCTTGCGCGAATCGCCACCGATTTTGACACTTCGGTATCGAGACGTCGCTGTATGGCAACGTGTGCAGATGAATCATCTTCAAGTGCGAGATAAACCTGCGCAAGAAGTATGAGATGCTCAGGTTTGACCTGCGCAACAGAAAACTTTGAAACGCATTCGCGAGCTACGGCTGTAGAGGCGGTCAACATCGTATCACGAGCAAGATCAAACCTGGCCGTATCCGGGCGAGCACGCCAATACAGATCATTCGTACGACGGACAGCTTCAACACAGGAACCAGGCCAGTAATGGCGATAAAACTCTGGAGACCGCACGCGAGATGAATCGACAGCTGATACAGTCGATGATGTTGTATCTACCGAAGACGCTGGAGTTTGTGCAAACACGGTCGCTTGCGTAAATAGCGTCATACCGGCAAAAACCAAGGCAATTTTCATCATCATACTCATACCGCGTCCGTCATGCTGCTGAAGTTAAAGTCACGGACTTTCACCGCCGGCACTACAGTTGGATACGCCGCGTACACACGTGTCGCAACCCCAATCTGTTCGAGATTGTTGAACATGGCCATAGGCGATTCAATAAAACGCATGTTCTTCGCCGGATGCTTGATGCGTCCATTTTCAATCAACCAGAGCCCATCGCGAGAGAGCCCACTCGACAGCAAACTAAAGCTATCCATTATCCCCACACTATCAAATCGTGTCACAATCAATCCTCGGCGTGTTGTTGCGATCATTTCCTCAATGGATGTTTGACCGCCGTGAATTGTGTACGAATACGAATTGAGGAGTGGCACACCGTGCCCCAGGCTTTGAAGCGCATAGCTGCGATCGTACGCGAGCTCTTTGAGCACTCCGTCTTTGATCCACGTAACAGCCCGATACGGATATCCTTGCCCATTAAATGGGATATATCCACATTTCGGATCCATTGGATCGCTGCTCACAGTAATGCGCTCATCAAAAACCTTAAGACCAATCTTGGATTGACCGGGAGTCAGCGTAAACGCAGTCATCCCCTGTTCCGCAGATTGGCGATCGATACTGCTCACAACTCCATAGAAAAAATCATGCACCGCCTGTGGTTCCAGGATCACAGTATACCGACCGGGCTCGATCGCCCGAGGATCGGCAGAGGCAAGACATTTCTCAAGCGCTCGCCTGGAAAGCATTGCCGCGTCAATTTTAGACCAATCGTTTGTATCGATACCAGCCCAACCTGACCCGGTTCCCGACGCATTACGTGCGGTCACTGAGTACTCGGATCGAGTTCTCGCATAGTACGCAACCATTCCACTCGTGTTGAATATGGCGCGAGTTGACGCTTCAACTTCTATGTATCCTGCAGACAAAACATTGACGGCTTTCGATGGCGCAACCAGCTCTCTCCCCGCAGCAGACCTGGCTGGTGCGCTCAACTCAAGTGTGGACTCGCTCCAAATTTGCGGCTTAAGATATTGCTGTACTCCAGGAGGAGGCGATTCGTCCATATCTTCGCGCTCATATTGTATCATGCTTTCAGCAGATGCAATCGCGATCTTCAATGACTCTTCATCGAGTTTGTTGGTTACAATAGATCCCTGCGCGCCGTTAATAATACGGACGATTCGAACGATATTATCTGTAGTCTCGCCGGCGGTCGTGATACGATTACGCGCCCAACGCAGGTTCCCCGTCCAACGACTGTCAATATCAGCGGAGGTATGTCCTCCTCCACGCGTCAGCCTGAGGATACGTTGATACACATCAGTGGTCTGCTCACGAGATAGATATCGCGACGGCACTTCGTCGTCCTTTACTGCTAGTAGATCATTCTGCATTCGTGCGGCCATGATCAGTCGCCTCGGGGGTTCGCAATCGTGACGTTTTTGACCAACGCAGCAACTGCATGTACCGTATGGACGGTCGTCTGTGACGGCTGTCCTTTACGCACAGTCATACCGCGCCAGTCAGCTGTACTTTCTCCACCAACGGCGACAATATTTTTCCATAGCTCTGGGCTTCGAAAGAGATAAGTAGCCCCGGAGACTGTGCCAGCCAGCTTCCCTCGCCGAATGCGATACGCCATCTCTCCGCGCCCTTGCCCAGTAAGCATCTGTTGATCCATCGAACAGCCACCGCCAAGCACTGCGATCCCATCTTCAACTTCCGCGATGAGGTCGGCGAAGGTTGTGTTGGTGGAATTTGGCGTCATATGCAAATTGGGGAGATGAATGAGCGGAATATCCATCGCCGTCTCTGAACTGGCGCTGCCGTGTGAACGCACAGGGATATTCTGCTTCTGATACCAAGAGGCAAGTGCTCCAACGTGTTCACGATTAGTGACGTAATCGTTAACAACGCCATTCTTGACCAAGGTAAATGGCTCGGGTGCAACACCATCGTCATCCCACTTCACAGTGGCAGCACCGGTCGGGTGAGAACGCTCAGCCGTAATGGTCAGGTTGGTTGCACCCAACTGTGTTCCAACTGTTGTGGCGACTGGTGCCAGATAGCTCGTTCCCGCAGCATTGGCTTCGAGACCGAGCGCCCGATCAAGTTCAAGCGCAGCCCCAATGGATCGATCCACAAATGCCGCCATCGCGGCCGCATCAAACACTACGTCATACCGCGACGGAAGTATCGGTTCAGCAGTAAGTTGCTCACGCGCTTCTTCGTATAGCTGCGGAATGAGATCGATAAGACCGGAGCTATCGAAGGCTTCAAAACCCGCAGACGTCGGTGAAACAAATCCCGCCCCTCTCGACCCTCGACGTTGCGTAACAGGATCCATCGCACTCACAACAAAGAACGAACCATTACCAAGCGAGTTGTACAGCACCTGCGTCCCAAACGCACCCTCAGTTGAGGCGAATGTACGATCCTGACGCTCGAATACAATCACTGAGCTCGCACCGCTATTCCGATACGAACGACCAAGCGACTCAGCGGAACGAATGTAATCAAGCTTTTCATCGAGCGGAACGGTAAGCGGATCGCGAACGACTGGATGCGCCCACGTTCCACTTGGCTGCACGGAAAGAGTACCGATGTCCACTGGCGGAACCCCATCCCACGCGTTCGCCTTTGCCTGATCGACGGCGTCTTTACCCAATCGGCTCATTTCGCTCAACGTCCATCGAGGTCCAGCAACAAACCCCCAGGCACCGTTGGCAAGTGCCCGAATTCCAACAGCAATATGTTCACTGTCGATGGGTGCATTGCCATAATAAAATGATTGGCGACGCGTAAGCGTCAAACGCACATCAGCATACGTCGCACCAGCCGATTTTGCAGCATCGAGTGCACGCATAGCCAGCTCACGCAACTGCGGATCGTTCGCACGCGGAGCAGTATCGATCGGCGTAGATTGAGCCCACGGTTGCGCAGCACCAGATCCTGCGAACGCCGGATCTACCCAGATAGCGCTTGCTGCCGTAGCGAGCGCACTTGTCTTCAGAAAATTTCTACGAGTTGTCACAATATACCAATGGCCGGACTTGTCGAAACACGGACAAGTCTAAGGGTGAACAATCACTCGGCCCGTGCTACCAAATCGAGTGCTGCGATAGTTGTACGTACCTGGTACCGGAAACACTCGGGCAGCCCCATCATCATTAGGGATGTCCGCAATGTTACCACCCTCCACATTTGTAGTATCGTCGAATGTTACATCCATCAAATTGGTGCTGGTGTTATACCAGAACACGCTACCACCTTTGACGATATTGATAATTGGCATCTGAAAGTACGACGGACTATTAGTAGCGTACATATCGGTATTGGAAAACACAACAGTCGCATCAATAGGATACGTCAAATTGTATTTGACGCTATCGATATATTTTTTGCCATAAATTGTCGCTTCCGCATAAATCGTCACAGGCCCAACATTCTTTGGCTCCATCGATCCATATGGGTCGACGGCAGCTCGCAACGGATCACTCGACCGAAGATGAACGAGCACTCCTATCACAGAGTGATTGTCGGTATCGAGAATATCTGTGTTGATATTCGTCCAACATCCAACAGCGACATTTGCACTATCTGGCTGCTGAATCGTGAAGCTGCGAACTGTCACCGCCACGTCGTTGACGTTAACGAAGACGGTATCCACGTTCGTTACTTCATCTTCAGGGCTCGACAACGTTGCAACTATGTAAGCCATGTAACCGGACCCAATAGCCGTCAGACGACCGAGTGAATCTACTTGCACCATTAACGTATCTGTCGAGTGATACGTTGGGCGTGCAAGTGTGGTCATCGGCTTCCCGGCAACATTGAGCGGTGTCGCCGTCAGTTGCAGCGTTTCACCAACAGCCATGGTCACCGTGGTATGATCGAACCGAAGGTCCCAAAAGATGTCTTGCACATCGCGTGTTGGTCCGGTAACAACATCACCTGAACAACCTATCGCAACGAGCGCCACAGTAGTTATTCCAGCAACAGCCCTGGTCACTACGCGGAGATACGAGCGCATGCGCATCATATTGATCATGGAAGAGATCGAAGAGCTAAGCGTCACGATTGATACACCCCGTATAACGTGAATTGTGCTGTTTTTCGAGATATGGAGCGGGAAGAACAACGTCGCGTCCATAGACACCAGTTGGCCCCGTAGGATATCGTCCCGATGGGAATACCTGATTCGGCTGGCGCCCATACTGACGAACAAGTCGGCGCATGTCACTATGACGGCGACCAGTCAAAAAGAGCCAGTACGCGCGTTCCTGAAAGAGCAGGCTCACACGTGCTGCTGTATTTCCGGGATCAACGAGCGGACGCAAACCCGGGAGACCATCAACAAAGATCACAGCACCGGAACCCGATCCCCACGTAGTATCTGTAGTACCAGGTTCGACGGTAAACGACCCGTTGGTGCGCAAGTCGTTCAGCAGGGTGAGCCAGGTTGGTGTACCAGCCTTGAGAGATGCCTCTGCTTCAATGAGCCGAGCTTCAACACCGCTCGCCATTACAATTGGAGCGAAGCCAGGGGCATCTTGTGCCCAGCGATCAGGAGACCAGACCTCTGTACTTTGGTATGCGCCATCCTGCCATTCAGGTTTTTTGGAGACAGCTGTCCGTGGATCCTGACTCGAACGATACGGTAATCCAACAACACCTTGCGTGTCCGCAACGGTTCCCAGACCTTCCGAAATTGCTGCACCGGACTCGGAACCAGCAAATGGAGCTAACACGGTCGTGAAGTTTGGTGTCCCGGTTGCACGCGCGATAACCGCAGAGTGGAAGTTTAAATACACAAAATTATCTGGCACACCAGCGACTGCCTGTGCTGCATCTGTGTATTTATTGAGATTGAGGAGCGCCCATCCTTTCCCAAGATTAGCCAGGTTACGATACTGCGCTGAATCTTTGGCATAGACAAGTGCGCTATCAAACATTGCGATCGCATGTTCATAGACCTGCTGTGTCGTTGAACCGTTCTGATACGTATATCCGCCATTCAAATCAATAGTCGTGAGCGGAATACCTGAGCAATACAGATTGGCCAGGAGTAGCTCAGCCATTCCCCACAACGCAAATGCATGACCGACGTAATCTTTCGGTGCATTAGGCGCGTACTCTCGAAGCGCAGCAATGGCGCTCATTGAGGCAAGTCGTGTACGGTGCAGTCCACCCCACGCACTTTGAATTCCCGGCGCCAATACGGAGCTACGTTCATCGTCTTGCATGTTTCTCGAATCAATGGAACTTGCAGACGAGAAGCTGGGTTGATTTGGGACTGGATACTGTCCTGATGCCAATTCATCAGAGAGTAATCCGCTTGTCACTACATACGTCGGATGTAAACTGTACCCTGTTGTAGACGATCGAAACTCGTGAATCGCTCCCCGATATAAGTCGAGAGCTCCGGCTGCAGTTTTCATTGCATCGGGATCTGTCCCCGTTGGCGGCGAATCAACCTTGACCAGATCAGACAGCGAACACGCTGTGCTGACAGCAAGGATGAGTCCCGCCCGAAGACACGAGTGTATGGTACAGTAACGCTTGAAATGGCTCATAGAATAGCTCGATGTAGATCGCATGCGGTTCCCCATTTAAAAGGTCAGGTTCACACGAAACGACCAGTTTCGTGGCTGAGGAAACGCGGCTCCATTGAAATACTGATTTCCAGCGGCACTTGCAGTGTTCACGTCAGGATCTCGGCCGTTGTAGTTTGTCCAGATCCCAAGGTTAGTGGCGAGCACCGAAAAGATGGCAGAGTTCGCACGTAGACGTCTCGCAAAGCTCTTTGGCGCGGTGTACGACATTGAGAGTTCGTTAAAGCGCAAGAAGTCCGTGGTCTCAAAGAACCCATAGTCCGTACTATTCGGGCGCACCATACTCGCAATGACATAAGCTTGTTCTTTCAGCGATGCGGCACCTGGCACTTGTACCATACCAAGCTGCATCCAGTTTTGGGATCGGAATTGATTGAACTGTACGAGCCCGTTCACATACTGAAAATTGGCATTAAGTCGAATACGATCTTGCAAGAAGCCAACGCTATTCATAATACTGAGATCGTACTTGGATCCCGATGGCCCAATGTAGGTCAGGCTATCACCAACACGAATCTCATCAGCGATAATCACTCCGTCTCCATCGCGATCCTCATAACCAACAATCGGGCGCGCCCAACGGCTGAACAGAGGATATCCTTCGATAACGCGTGAAGCATCGTTGAAACCACCGGAGGTAAAGGGATCAACTCCTTTCCCCAGGGTGACAAGTTTGTTTCGACGTGAGGCGTATCCCAGATTCAAGTTCCATGATACTTCTGAGCGTTCAACCATGCGGAGGCTCAACGACGCTTCAGTACCTGTGTTTAATACGTTCCCGATATTCTGGGATTGTACTCCAAAGTCGATTGATGGAGCAAGCGGACGGGACACGATTGCATCACGAGTAAACTTTCTAAACACAGTAAGATCGAGTAGCACGCGATCACGCAAGAAGCCAAGTTCAAAGCCGCCTTCATGTTCGACACTGCGTTCTGGACGCAGATCAAGGTTCCCAACTCCAAAGATGGACGCATAGTTACCGATCGCGATGCCATCGTCGGTAACAAAATCGTTGAGACGACCGTAGTTGCGCAGCTTTACAGATCCGTCAGGTTGAACACCAGCGTGCCCAAATGCCGCCCGGAGTCGAAGGCTCACAAGATCTTTCCAAGGGAAGAATGGTTCTTGTGAAGCAACCCAGGAGAGACCCCACTTCGGGTATAACGGCGCAACCGATGCTCCAAGTGCACTACTCACATCGCGACGGATTGCAGCGCTGAGGAAAAGTCGATCGTTAAGGGCAAGCGATTCGTCAAGGTAGAGGCCGGCAATCGCAGTTTCGCCGCCGATTTCTTCCGCAACGGCAATTCCGTTGACACGATCAATACTCGTCGCCCCTTCAGCAAGATCTGTCGCGCTTGCAAATACGTCTCTGGACTTATCGCGTACATACTGCCCGCCAACTGCAGAGCGAAGCGTAAAGCGGGAACCGAGTGGCCTAGTCGCTGTGGTCCCAAGGCTCACGGATTGTACGAGAATGCTGTATCGACCGGAGTAAATGGCACCTTTACTAGCCTGGTCATCCACGGTACACAACGGTAAACATGAATTCCGTCGGTTCAGCTCTCGCGAATCACGAAGCGAGAAGTCCCATCCATATACCAGATTACCAGACAACCACTCAAATGGACGTAAATTCCCGGTAGCGTTGCCCAGAACGCGTGTTAAGTGTTGCGTTCGTTCAAAGTTAAACGTTTCCCACCCCGGGACAATTCGAATACTATCCCCAGGTCCGCGAACATCCGAGAGAAGTCCCGACATACCATCAGGTCCGTTCCGGTGATCGAGTTGAATAAAGTTAGCGCTCAGCGAGAAGTCGCTGGCTTTCCCAAACTGCCCGGTAAGCCGGCCACTGGCGTCCTTTTTGGTCTGCTCATTAGGCCGTTTCATCCAACCAGGGAGCTCGTCTCCGCCGAGGCTGGCACGGATCAGGCGAGCATTAATGTTCGGAAGCTTTGATGTACCCAGTTCATTCGTATACCCGCCAGAGAGAAAATACTGAAGTGTGGGTACACCACCTGACACGTTGATTCCAACCGTCGTGTTACCGCCACGCGCAAGCGACGTGGTCGCTTCATTTGCCAGGAGATTGGTTCCAATAGTGCTATCAATCGAAACACAGCGCCCTTCAGCCTCTTCTTGCAGACTACAGGTAGTACTCTTACCACCCGTCAGGGGATAACCAAGACGCTGGATCGGGAACGGGTAATCTTTAGGTTGATACGTCAATCCGCGATCGAAGCGCAGATTCCACCGCGCTGGACCAGCGATCCCGCGTTTTGTCTTGATAACAATCACACCGTTCGCGGCATCGCTACCAAAGAGCGTTGAAGCAGCAGGCCCTTTTAACACTTCGATTGATTCAATGATATCTGGATCGATATCATCTAACCGCGACGGAGATGCAAATGCGCCTGGAAGGCTTTGATCGCGCGTTTGTGTGTAATCACCCGAAATGCGGACTCCATCAAGCATAATGATGGGGGCATTGGAAGCCTGAATACTGCTAATGCCACGAACGCGAAGACGCGAGGGAGAGCCAACTGCGCCAGTGCTACGAAAGACCTGGAGTCCGTTTGCCCGATTTGCGAGCAAATCCGAGATATTGCGGATCAATTCGCTCGCAACAACTTCATTCGCGTCGATCGTTGCAATTGAGTTTCCAACTTGATACTTCTTCCGATCACCTGAACCAGTAGTTACAACGGTAGTTAATGCAGTGCTCGTTGACGCAAGCATCATGACGATCGTGGTATCCTGATCGGCTTCGAGCTTGACCGTGTGCGTCACCGCCGCATAACCTAAGCGACGAGCTGTTAACACATATTTTCCAGCCGCAATTTCACCAAGATGAAATTGGCCACCAGCATCTGTTATAAACGCTTTCGGAGTTCCTTGCAGTTCAATAGTCGCACCTTCGATCCCCTGCCTTGTCACAGAATCAACAACTCGACCCCGTAAACGCGCTGGCTTTGCGCTGCTAACAGTATCTTGTTTTTTCTGTGTCGTATCGGGCGCGAGAAATACGGACTTCGATGTCATCGAAACCCTTGAGATTATTCCGCTACCGCGCAGGACTGTAGATATCGCTTCCATCAACGGTGTCTTTGAAAACCGAGCAGTCACCTGTCCGTTGAGCTTCACAAACTGTTTACTGTACACGAGTTCAAATCCAACCGCTTCAACAACGGCGCGAATCGCGGAGTCCCGGGAAACGTTGTTCAGCACAAGCGTCACCGACGGTGGCGCCTCACTGGATCGAGCCACCTGTCCTTGCGGTCCTGGGTTTGACGTTGCAGCCAGCGCTTGGGCATCGCTGGTTCCTACAACAGTTGCGACCAATAAGGCAAAGACAGAAAACATGAAACGAGGAGACTGCACCATACGTAAACACCTGGGGAGGAAAGACACGTGGGATTTACTTTCTTGGGGCGACTGTAAATACACGCCCTGAATGCGTAACTCTGACAGGCAGAATAAAGTTCAACGCATCGGGTAACTCGTCGATCGATTGATTGGAAAACCCACCTGTAATAGGCAGCGATCCCACCGTTGAATCGGTCAGACGAAAGCTGATGTCATACCATCGAGCAAGCTCCGCTAATACGACATGAAGAGGGACATCACGAAACACGAGACGCCCTTCGGTCCAGGCAAGTACGTCGTTCGCTTCCTGGCCACGTCGAGTAACAGTGGAACCAGAACGATCAATCCGAGCGACATCGTTTGCAGAAGCGATAAGTGGCGGTACACTCACGCGTTGTCCGCGTATTATCGTGGGTGTATCCGTGATAGACACTCGTCCCGTTCGAACCGCAACCATGATCTCATCTTCGTCCGGATACGACCGTACACCGAATGAAGTGCCGAGCACTTCTACGCGGGCCCTGCCTGCATCGACAATGAATGGCATGGTAGCGTTCTGTGCGACAGAGAAGAATCCGCTGCCACGTAACGTGAGCACACGAGTTTGATGACCGAATTCTTGCGTGACGGTGAGTGTACTTAACGGTCCAAGCATAACGTGACTTCCATCTGCAAGATTAACCGTGGCACGTTCACCAGCGCGCGTAACAAACGTACGCGGGACCTGCGAAAGCCTTGACGTAGATGAATCCGGACCAAGCACACCAACGCCAGCCAACAGTAGAAGCACCGCCGCAGTGACAAATGTGGCAATGGGGAAGAAGTGTCGCATAAACGGGATCCGTTTTACTACACTTGGCTTCACATCAACAACATCTATATCTATATGTTGTTCACTTGGACGCGTACCAACAGGTGCACTCCCCACTGAACGGTTATTCGACATCATTCCGTTCATGGAACTCCATACCCGCTGCCAATCCGCGTCAATCGTAGGTTGGCCAGCGGAATCCATCGTCACATGCGACAGCGTATCATCGACACGTAGTTGACCAACGATCTCTCTCATCTCTGGCCGATCAGACAACCATCGCTGAACACGCTGCGCATCTTGCGGCGTGCATTCGCCCGCAATGTAGCGGTCGAGGAGGTCGTTATCGACAGTGGATTCAGGAACGAGTGGTGTCATGGCTTTCTAGTAGACCAACACGCCAGCCAGGATGTTCTGTAATGAAACATTCAAATGTATAAAAAAGGGTCACGGCGCATCCGAGGCGTGTCCAAATTTTGCACGCAACGCTTTTAGCGCTAAACTGAGATGCAGCTGAACTGCGTTTACAGAAATTCCCATTACGAGTGCGATCTCTGCATGTCCCATCTGCTCGATCCATCGCAGTCGCATTGCTTCACGCCGTAATCCGCGCATATCGTTGATTGCCGCGCGAACTGCACTCCATTGCGATTCACGATCGAGATCATCATCTATTGTAGTATCAATTCCGCGTGGCAACGGCAAATCGTCGGCATGCTGCCCAACCCGAAGCTCTGCGCGACGTTTGTCGTCACGGATATGATTGAAGCATCTATTCCGTACGGAGCTAAACAAGTATGGCCGGATTCCAACCGGGCTCCACGACTGATGCGATTGCCACACGGCAGAGAACACGTCACAAACGATGTCACGTGCCTCGTCGCTTCCATGAATAAATCCGTAGGCGTACCGAACAAGCGACTCGTAATGTTCCCAAAATACCGTCTCAAATGCAGCGGCGTCACCGTCTCGAACACGTTGAGTGAGCTCTGCTTCGTTACTGGGCGCCGATGCGTCCGGAACAAGCGTAAGCGGGTAACTACGCATGATAGAGACGGATATTCCTCCCCCGGGATTGCCAGAGTCGCATCAATAGACTCTTTAGCTATAACACTTGAGTGGCGAAAAGGTGTAAGATCGCGCGAACTTATTTATGCATAGAGGGTGTAATAGCTAACTCCCGCGGGCGCGTACGGACGATCGATACCTTAACTTCGAACGTCCGTTCATCATGTATCCTTGGTTAAATCACCTATAAGTCCCACTTAACCTCCCCGCACCCCCGAACCTTTCCACCTCCACCGCAGCTCCGTTGCCGTCCGGTATCCCCCTTGCACTCATCTTTCTAAAACCCCTCTCTCAGCTCAACGCCGCTTCCCGCGGCACCTAACAGGGATTTCAATGCTGGCTTATGCAGATCTTGTCGCAGTCGAACGCCCTCTCCGCCCAGAACATGTCCTCAGCGTCTATATCGACGGACGCGCAGACGACCCCGCCATCCAACACGCCTGGCGTATCTACCTCGATCAATCGTTCAAGGAGATAAAATCATCGTTAACAACGGCCCCTCACGCTGAGCGCAACGATTTTGATCAATGCTTCAAACTTGTTGAAGCCGAGCTTTCTGCTTTGCCCCGTGGGCTTGGTGCGCGTGGCTGGGTCGCCTTCGTCACCAAAGACGGGATTCGTCACTCCGAATTCTTGCCAATCTCTGTCCCAACCATGGCGGTTTGGAGCATGGGTGCGGCTGTCGCTCCATATATCCGCGCACTCAAGCAGACTCGCCCGGTAATTATCGCAGTCGCCAATGCGATGCACGCGACGGTGTATAGCTACAAGGAAGGACAGCTCGAAAAGAGTAAAAAATTTGAAAATCAGGCATCGATCGAACCACCAATACATATGGGAGATGCGCCGAGGATGGGGATGCATACCGGGGTGCGTGGATCGACGGGCCGAGATAATTTGCAGCGCGTGATGCGTGAGACAACGGCGCAGATGCTCAAGGAAACCGCTGAGCATATCATCAAAATTGCTGGAAACGACGGTTGGATTGTGACTGGCGGCATTCCAGAAGTGAGTAAACATCTTGCGCAGCTGGTCACAGAATCCGCACGCGGACGTGTGCTCGCTTACGACCCGCTACACATCCAGGCATCCGAACCGGAAGTTATTGCTGCGGCAAAGGAAGGCGCGTCTACACTTCGCGAAACGATGGACGTACAACGAATCTCCGATGTAGCCGAAAACATCAACGGAACCAAGCTCGGCGTTGCGGGAATGCTCGATACTCGCGCCGCGCTCGACCAATCGTGTGTACGGACGCTTTACTTCACACACCGGTATTTGGAAGAGAATAAAACCGAAGTGGAAAGTGCGGTTCGGTCGGCGCTTGACCAGGGTGCAAATGTGGAGGAGGTCGCCCGGGATGCAGCAATCCAACTCGACAATTATGGCGGTATTGCCGCTCAGCTTCGCTTTCCAATCCAATATGTAGTGGAAAGCTCAGCGTAACACATACAACTCGTTGCCTAAATCAATAAACAGAAAGAGGTTCAACGCAGGCAATTGCCGTGTTGAACCTCTTTCTGTTTTTACTCACCGGTCCTATAGAAATCCTGGACCGATCGTGAAATCCCTACCGTTGCTGCCTACCGTCTCACAAGATTAAAGCCCATTACTGACGCAACCTCCAGCGCAGACCGCGGATAATCATCGGCGGCACCTGCAGCTTGTCAGCCACGTCATTCGCCGACATACCGCTCTCTACGAGCTTTCGGACTTTCGGCGTCTTCCACCATCCAATCTTCCTTCGCCTTCTCCCGAGGAGCGCAATCCGCATCTGCCACACTCGGCCTTCGCTGAGCGAGCCGCTGCGCGTCCACGCTTTTTTTCGGTACTTCGCGACAAAATCCGGTACGGCAAGTGTTGCAAGATCGTCGAGACGATCTACCCACCAGGCCAGCCGTTCGTCGTCCCATGTACGATGGTCTAACCCAACAAGCCTTCGAACACGCCGAACAACGTCTCGCCCGACTGGAAGCGGGTGTGCATATGGACGTCGAGCGTGATCTCGAAGGTGGTCGGCTAACGCCTGGGTGACAATGACGCCAGTTCCACCACTTCCACCTTGTACAGGTGGCGGCGGATAGGGGCGACCGAGTAGGATAGGAAAGCCATACGCGGTCTTTCGCTTTTCGAAGAGTGCCCAATCGTCGCCCCACATATCCTGGACGATTGGCTTCGGCTTAAGTTTGCGCACGGGTTTGCGTATGACCCGTTGGGAACGGGTTACCGCGCGCGGCATAGCACGTAAAATTGATAGATTCGCACTGGTCAGTTGGGGGGGAGGGTGACTGAGCCCGGCAATAGCTAACTACGATTTCAGGAAGGGTAATGCAATGACCCTAGAGTCTACAAGACCCGACCGGAAGAACGGGAATAAAATACGGCAAGAACGTGGATTTGGCGAGGAAATTTTTCGATTGGCGTAAAGATTGGGAAAGTACGCTTATGGGATATTCCAGCGGAACAAGCTCACCGTGATACCTCACACCGTTTGCCTTCGAACCATAACTCGGAGTGGGACAACGTCGATTCGGTTAGGATTGAGGTTCTCGCCAAACCTCTTGCCGTATTCCATGCCTTATCTCGTTTTTTGCTTCCCGTTTAACAATTATACTATCGGTTGATTCAGTTCGTCCTTTCGACGACGCCAGTCAGCGAGATATTTATCCATAAACGCGACAAACCGATGATTATGAGAAGGTTCGAGCAGATGAACCAGTTCGTGAACGACAACGTATTCCAAACAATCCGGCGACTTTTTTGCGAGTTCAATATTTAAACGAATACGCCGCGATCCCGGGCTGCAACTTCCCCATCGTGTTTTCATCTGCCGAAGAGAGACGTGACTGGACCGCACCCCCATCACACTCTCCCATTTTTGGATGAGAGGCGGAATGGATTGTTCGAGATGATGTCTATACCACGCATTCATCATCGTCCGCTTCGCTGTTACCGTCGCATTGGAACGGACGTGCAGCACAATCGCATCGTCGTGTAATTCCACCTTCGACCGCCCGGTACGCTCCACCACCCGCAGTTCGTAGCGTTTTCCCCACAGATAAGAGTGCGTCGAATCAACCGGTGCAGCCACAACAACAGGTGGACGTTCACGGATTAACCGCTGTTGTTCTTCAATCCACCCCAATTTTGCAAACAGAAACTGCCGAATCATTTCCATCGACATCCGTTTGGGTGCCGATATTCTCACCGCCCCAATTGGAGGATACACTCGCAGATAAATATTTTTGATATTCTTGCGAACGATCTCTATAACGAGCCCATTGAGCTCGATGTGGTTAACTAACACGGGCGCGATCACCTGATTCCGACATTTGTTCATTCATAACGTCAGAGTAAGCTGACCGAGTGGATCAACCCTCGCAAGGACGGGGTATCAGTCAGTCGCCCTACTATGACATTATCGATCCCACTTTCCGTTCTCGACCTCGCTCCGATCACTCAGGGAAGCAGCCCTGCGGAAGCATTTCGCAACACCCTCAGCCTGGCTCGTCTCGCCGAAAATCTGGGTTACCACCGATTTTGGATGGCCGAACATCACGGAATGCCTGGCGTGGCAAGCGCGGCAACGTCTGTTCTATTGGGATACGTTGCGGGCGGGACGTCTACGATCCGGGTTGGAGCAGGCGGAATTATGCTCCCGAACCACTCGCCATTGGTGATCGCGGAGCAGTTTGGGACGCTCGAATCGATCTATCCGGGGCGCATCGACCTTGGGCTTGGTCGTGCGCCGGGGTCTGATGGACTTACCATGCGAGCGCTGCGGAGAGATCCGCGGGCGTCGGACAGGTTCCCTCAGGATGTGTTGGAGCTTCAGGCGTTTTTGGGAGACGGCGATGGGAGTGCTGGTGTCAGCGCGGGTCTGAGTGCGCCCTCAAGTACCGGCACAGTTATAGGCACTGGCTCTCACAGCGTGGTTGCGGTACCTGGTCGCGGGCTTAAAGTCCCGCTCTGGATTCTAGGATCGAGCCTCTTTGGAGCTCAGCTGGCCGCCGAATTTGGTCTGCCGTATGCGTTTGCATCGCACTTTGCGCCAACTCAGATGATGGAGGCGATCAGGATCTATCGGCAGAACTTTAAGCCGTCTGCACAGCTCGACCGGCCGTATGTGATGTTGGGTGTAAACGTCATCGCCGCCGAAACAGACGAAGAGGCGCAGACGTTGTTCAGCTCCTTACAACAGATGTTTCTCAGCTTGCGACACGGTAACCCAGGGCCGCTCCCGCCACCGATTCCTGGATTTTCCGAACGTATGGGCCCGATGGACAAGATGATGTTGGATCAGGCGCTGAGCTGTTCAGTCGTTGGATCTGAGCGAACGGTGCGGGAAGGAGTGATGGGGTTTGTTGAGCAAACGGGGGCTGATGAGCTAATGATTACGACGCAGATCTTTGATCATCAACTCAGGTTGCGGTCGTTTGAGATGATTGCTCGGCAGTTGCTCCAAAATCATCCAGCGGAGTGAAGGAGGATGTGAGCTAAGCCTTACTAAGAAATTCCCATAGTAAGGTTTAGCTCACAGTTGCGATTCGCCTTTCTCCTACTGCAGTTGTAAGAACACGCCAGCTCCAAACTTCGGAAGATTTGCTTTGTAAAATTCCGCGTTTTTCTCCATAACAGACCCAGCGGCAATCGGCTCTAACGGAATACTCTTTCCGTACGACATATTCACTGCCGTTTCCCCAGACACCAGTCCAGCACGACGAGCATACAGGACACCGAGGATCGCAGTCCGATACGCCTGCGCATCATCAGCTGAGATCCCTGCTGTTTTGAGAGCATCTGCGACAGAAGGGTACTTCGTCGCCATCGCGGGGAGATTCATTAGCACGACCCACACAGTCTCCGTGCTCAACTTCATCGGCACATGCATCTGGTTGGCGAGGCGTGCCCTGTTCATAATAGAATCTGGCAACTGCTGAAACGCGGCCCAAAACTTTGTTAAACGTGCAACCCCGTCCTCAGTGAGAAGCGGATCCGGCTTAATAGTTACCGCTTTTGTGGTAACCGACGGATCGGCCCAGCTATCCTTTAACCACGCCCAGACAAAGTCTTCATCTTCCACATGATCAACGTGCCCACGCAAGCCAACTTGCGTGACAACAGCGTGCCCCTCTTTTCGTAACACCTGCCCCAGCTTTATCGTTTGTGTAATCAACCCCCGCTCTTCGATACCGCCAGAGAGGAAAAATTGAACATTGGGGTTCTTGGGGCCGCCACCAGCATACAACGCTGCCATTGCAGAGAGAGGAGCAATGCGACTGAAAACATCCAGATTTGCACGACCAAGGAAGAGCGAATAGCTCCCACCGTCAGAAAAGCCAAGAAGTGCGATTTTGTCTGGATCAATCGCGTTAGTGCGGAGAACGAACTTGAGCGCGGAATCGAGAATTCGTACATCAGTTTCTGGAAATTCTGTTACCGCTAAACCCTGTTCGGAACCTGAATACTTCGTGCGCTTACTGAGCATTCCGCTGATCACGTCCCAACGGCCAGGTTGCGAGGCGTTGCCCGTAAGCAAAATCATGCCGTACTTATCGGCAAGCCCACGGAATTTGTCGACTTCGATCTTACCGCTACGACCGCCGCCGTGAAGCAGAAGAACGAGCGGGGAACGTTTGTTTCCGACACACTGCTCAGGAACGTGCAGGTAGTATCCTGGGAAGCCTTCGAGTTCTTTGGTACCAGCTGTTTCAGTCTTGGTACCGGTTGCAGCTTCCTTGGGCTTGATGCTTAAGCGCGGATTGTTGCTGATGGAATCGAACGACACTCCCGTGATAGAGACATTCGACAGCGGAATTTCGCGAACAGTCGATGCGCCACTGAGGAATAGAGTGGCGAGACCAGCTGTAAGGGCAAGAGATGAGTGAAGCATCGCGGTGCGGAATGAGTGACCGTGCTGATGTTGAACGGAGACCGAAGGATATGAGCTAAACCTTACTAAGAAGTTCCCATAGTAAGGCTTAGCTCACCATTATGTTCTCTCTCCTACTGCAGCGTCAAAAATCCAGTTTTCGCCAGGATTTCCAACTTCGGCAGATTAGCCTCATAAAACACTGCATTTTTTGCCAGCACCGACTCCGCTGGAGCTGGCTCCAACGGTATACTCTTGCCGATCCCCGCGTTTACCGCTTGCCCACCAGTGACCAACCCAGCGCGTCGAGCGTGTCTGACGGCGATAATCGCGGTTCGGTATGCCTGCGCATCCTCAGCGGAAATACCGGCCGTTTTCAGCGCCTCGGCGACCGCCGTATACTTTGCGGCCATCGCGGGGAGATTCATTAACACAACCGACACCCGTTCTGTGCTGAGCTGTAACGGTACAGACATTTGATTCGCAAGACGGCCGACATTCTGAATTGAATCAGGCAACTTCTGGAATTCCGTCCAGAACGCAGTTAGGCGAGCAAGACCGTCATCAGTGATGAGCGGGTCGGCTTTAATCGTGGCCAAACGTGTCGTGACAGATGGATCCGCCCAGCTATCCTTGAGCCATCCCCAGATAAAATCTTCATCTTCCACATGGTCAACGTGGTCACGCAGTCCAACCTGTACAACAACAGAGTGTCCGTCCTTCCGGAGTACTTGTCCAAGCTTCATCACTTGAACAATCATCCCCCTTTCATCGATCCCACCGGAAAGAAAGAACTGCGTATTTGGATTTTTTGGCCCATCGCCATCAAACGGTATCAATGCGGAGAGCCCAGCGATCCGACTAAAGACATCCAGGTTGCTGCGCCCGAGGAAAAGCGAATAGCTGCCACCGTCAGAGAAGCCGAGGAGTGCGATTTTGTCCGGATCGATCGCGTTGGTTTTAAGAACGACTTTGAGTGCGGAGTCGAGAACACGCACATCCGTTTCAGGGAACTCCGTGACCGTTATCCCGCGCTCCGTCCTGGAATACTTGCTACGTCCATTCATGAATCCGCCAATCACATCCCAGCGTCCGGGGTCTGTGGCATTGCCCGTTAGCATGATCATCCCGTATTTATCAGCCAGCACACGAAACTTGTCGACTTCGTCCTGGCCGCTACGACCACCGCCATGCAGCAGAAGAACGAGCGGGCAACGTTTGTTTCCGACGCATGACTCAGGGACGTGCAGGTAATATCCTGGGAAGCCTGTCAGTTCTTTGGTACCAGCTGCTTCAGTCTTGGTGCCAGTTGCGGCTTCCTTGGGCTTGATGCTTAAGCGTGGGCTCGTACTGGTGGAATCGGGTGACGTGTATGTTGCGACGGTGATATTCGAGAGCGAAGATTCGCTAACGGTCGATGCGCTACCAACGGCCAGAGAGGCGAGACCAGCTGTAAGGATAAGAGACGGATGTAGCATCAAGATGCGGGCTGAGTTGAGCGTGCTTATGGATGGGCTTATCTACTGCAAAAGTGCCCCAATATATTGTGACACGTGAAAAACTGATATGGTTTCAGCATTCGGCACAACAATTATGCGCAATTATGCGAAAAATAGGTGACTAGAGCAAGGAATTCAGTGAAACTATCGACTGGAGTGTCGCCGATCCTGAATTCCAAGCTCATTCGTATCTCGTAATGCGTGTTTTACTGCATCTTCCAGAAACCGTCTGCCTCAAGTTGGCGAAGAGTCTCTTTGTTGGCATTTACGAATTCGATGTTCTTTGCGAGCGCGGATCCATCTTTAACCGGGGCGAGTGGAATGTCTTCGCCCAAAGGAGTTTGTTTTCGTGGTTCGCCTGGTACGACACCGGCCACCTTTGCAAACAGCACACTTAAAAGCGCGGTCCTATATGCTTGGGCTTCCTTGGCGGTCAAGCCTGCGGCTTTTAGCTCCACAGCGATCGATGGATACTTTGCTGCCATTGCGGGAATATCCATCAACACAACAAGCACGCGTTCTGTGCCAAGCGTCATCGGAACGTGGGTTTGGCTTGCGATCCGAGCAGCATTTAGAATCGAGTCCGGTTGGTTTCGGAACTTCGTCCAGAATGTTGTGAGCTTTGCGACCGCATCGGACGTTAGCACCGTCTCTGACATCGAAGCTGGCTCTTGCGTTGTGATCTTGGGATTCTTCCAGCTATCGTTGAGCCACGTCCAGATGAGATCTTCATCATGTACATGATCGACGTGTCCACGCAAACCGAGTTGGGTTAAGACGGGATGGCCTTGCTTGCGGAGGACTTGCGCGAGCTTAACGACTTCATACGGAAGGCCTTGCTCGCCAACGCCGCCGGAGAGAAAGAACTGGGTTTTAGTGTTCGCTGGACCTTGTCCGTCAAATACCGGGATGGGCGAGAGGCCGGCGATACGGCTGAATACATCGAGATTACTGCGTCCAAGGAAGAGCGAGTAGGCGCCACCGTTGGAGAAGCCGACTAGAGCGATTTTGTCTGGATCGATGGCGTTGGTGCGCAGAACGAGCTTGAGTGCAGAATCGAGAATCGCGACGTCGCCGCCGGCGTACGTTACCTTAATGCCGAGATTTGAGACATCGCGGCGCTTCTCCTTGATGATGTCCCAGTAGCCGGGAGATGAGGAGTTGCCCGCGAGGATGATCATGCCGTGTTTATCGGCGAGGGCGCGGAATTTGTCGACTTCTATTTTAGCGCTGCGACCGCCGCCGTGGAGGAGGAGGATGAGCGGAGAGCGTTTGTTCCCGACGCACTTCTCGGGAACGTAGAGCAAGTAGCCGGGGTAACCTTCGAGTTGTGTGATTCCGGCGGTGGGAGTGTTCTTGCCGGTTGCGTCGGTTTTGGGTTTAACGGAGAGACGTGGGGCGGGGCTGGAGTTGGGGCTAACCGAGTCTTGGATCACACTTTGGGAGACAGAACTTATGAGTGGAAACTTAGTTGTGTTCGGTGCCGCACCGAGGAGCGTGGTGGCGAGGCTAGCAGTGAGAGCAAGAGACGGGTATAGCATCAAGAACGGGAATGGGTGAGTGTGCTTGTATCCCAGTAGGGTTACTATAGAAAGTACTGTAAACACAGACACATTCAGAATCGATAAGGTTTCACCATTCCGAACCCCAGTAAATGAGCTATCCTTCATATTCAAGCCCGCGGCTCGGGTTCGCATCGAACACATTCACGAGATAGGCTGACACTGAGTCACTCACCGCGCGTACCGTCTACCCCCACCAAGCCTACAACTCCGATCGAATTCGCTCGGAGTTTAACAGGGCGACAGCGAACAACGAAGGTGAACCGCCAGCTGGGGGTTACGCTTGCATTTGTGGCGGGCGCAACCAACGCCGGCGGCTATTTGGCTGTGAATCAATACACGTCGCATATGACCGGAATCGTATCTGCAATGGCGGACAACCTGGCGCTTGGTTTATACGTTCCAGTGCTGGCAGGATTCGTCGGGCTACTGTCGTTCCTTATGGGATCGGCGTGTACCGCAATCATGGTGAACTACGCGCGCCGTCGGAATATGCATAGCGAATATGCGTTTCCGTTGCTCTTGGAGGCGATGCTGTTGCTGTGCTTCGGAATATTGGGAGCAACATGGGCCGAGACTAGTGGATTAGTTGTGTCGGTGACCGTGATGTTGCTTTGTTTTATGATGGGGTTGCAGAACGCTGTTATTACAAAGATTTCGAATGCGGAGATTCGGACGACGCATGTTACTGGAATTGTGACGGATATTGGGATTGAGTTAGGGAAGCTGGTGTACTGGAATAGTGGTAGGCATGGGGAGCAACCGATGGTGATGGCGAACAGAGATCATCTTAAAGTGTTGAGTTTGTTGTTAATGTTCTTCTTTGTTGGCGGTATTGTTGGAGCGCTGAGTTTTAAGCATATTGGATATAGAATGACGATACCGCTGGCGCTGATTTTAGTGACGTTAACAGTGCTTCCGGCGTTTGATGATTTTGCGGTTTTTGTGCGGGGGTTGAGACGAAAGTGAGGGGGACATTAGTATTTCCAAATCTCATCAAACCCAACCCCAAAATATCGTTCTAAAACCTTCCGTGTTTCCGAGTGAATTTTTTCGGGATCCACTGTATTCGCTTCAATCCGGCGAATCTCTCGCTCACCAACCCCAACAAAAGATTGTTGCGTTAATCCTCGCAACAATCGCAGTCGCTTAAACGCGCCGCCAAACGTATCATCCTGGGCCACACGGTTCTTCTTTGCCCGCTTCCGATACGCTGAGTCCGATTGATACAACACAGATTCAACCGTCGCTTCGTAGTCGCCAAACTTGAGTGTCTGCCCGCAATCAACAACAGAAAACCGGGTGAAGTCTGGCACTGCATCGCCAGACGGTTGAAACATGTCGAACGGCACGGGAAGGAGTTCGAGTGTTCCCCTATACAGCAACACCATTTGATCTACTTCATCAACGTCGCCACCGATGACAAAGTCACTCGGCCACTCGCTCGTCATAACGTCTGCGAGTTCGTCAGGTGACAAGAAGTGACTGTCCTTGTCTGTAAAGACAAGCGGATGAAAGTATGCACGAAACACATTCCATCGCGCATGCTGTTGCGGATCCTGATTATCAAGGATCAATAGCGACTGGTTCGTAACAGACGGAGACAGTCGCTTTATCGCCCGCTGAAGCAGACTGAGTGTGTTTCGATCCGAGACCCAACGAGTTCCCGGACGTGCAGCGCTGTAACGCGAGAGAATTTCTTGTGCAGTGACAACACGATTCGCTCCTGCATCCGTGAAGGAAGCGGTTGCGGGAGAGCAAGAGTCAAGGCAGTAGAGGGAATCAGTCATTCTCGCCGACCGGGTTGTGGGGATGAATGCGGTTCCACTCGCGAACGAGTTGAACTCTCGCGTTTACAACCGCAGCCAACACGTTGCTATTAATTTCGAGGATAGACGGCTGTCGATCAAGAGCAGTGAATGTTCTCAGACTAATCCTCCATTTCCTGGTTCTGCATAAGATTGTCACGTGAGGTTCCTCAAGCCCTGTTTCCTTGTCGAAGATTTTCACCTTCCAAGGCGCTAGGCCGTTGGGGGGTTGTAGAGTGAAAGGCACGCTTTTGTATGGAATAGGAAATGTCCGCTTTCACCAATATAAAATATAGGACATTTCATGTATGAATGAAGGGTTTATTCGAAACTTGAACTAATGTTCGAAATTCCGAACCCTTCAACCTATCCGTGAGCGTCCCCGAAGCGTTACTTAAAACAGACTATGTCGCACGTTCAAAGAAATACGGCATACTTCACATCCTTCCCGGAAACTTACCGTCTCTCCATCCACTAAAGGCAAGCCTTGAAGCACTAGAGCGTCATTATACAAAACGATCGCGATTGATTCATCGCGATCGTTTCAGACACTTAGAACTCAAAAAAAGCGAAACTACCGTCGCACGACCTTTTGATTCTGCTTCTCCTTCTGCCGTTCCTTGTACTTCTCCGGAAATATTACAAAATGGATGAACGACTTTTCCGGCATAAAATGCTCAGTAGTCGCTTTCACATCCTCCGGTTTCATGCGCAACTTCGGGGGATCCATGATTCGATCCAGAGGAATTCCGTAATATTCAAAATCCTGAATCGTCGAAACCTAATAGTTGTTACTCTGTAGCTGTACCTGCCAATTCCGATAACGCGCTTCATTCGCCATCTTCAATTCTTCTGTTGTCGCTCCAAACTTACGCAAGGAATCAAGTTGATGTTCGAGCACAACGTTTATACTGTCCATAACAGAAGGATCAGCATCGAAGTTGATTCACACTTGCCGACTTATCGCGAGTTTTCCTTGCGCGGTTTATACGGGCGGTTCTTTAAGCCTGGCTGAAACCTGGAACCTCGTATGCAACGTGAGAAGAACATACGACTCAGAAAACATTTCAAAGCTTCTTGTATTCAATTCGGATTTCATCGAGTGAAAAGCGTTACAGCTTGCTAAATAGTCAGATCCTTCACCGCTTGAATTGCGACGAGCAGAGGCATCACCTCTACTCCATCAACGTCAGGATAACTTTCTGTTCCAGGATATACAAGGAACTGGGCTAGCCGCGCCTGGACTAAACCTTCAACATCGCGCGTTATCATACCTTGCAAAATCGCACCATACATACGGTTTTGCAAAGTACGATATAAATGTATAGGATTCTGGGCAGATATAACCGACTGGAGCCTTCGCCCATCTTAGTTAGGGTTACGAGGAAAACGCGATGTCGCGAAATTTCGGCGCACGGTATCCTCAGGAGATTGTAACTTCTGGCTGGATATGTTCAGCATATCGGCCAGAAGTACACTTTTTATTATAGTTCTGACTGGATATAGCCTAGTATACGCGGCCAGAAGTGCTTTTTTTCGCTTAGTTATGACTGAATACAACCCTTCTTTACGCAGCGGCAAGTCGAGCATTCATGGATAGCTGAAGCCTAAAGACTTCGCACTATCGGTGTAAACGCTCTGGCGTTATACCGTGATAAGTATTGCGTTCATCGCGCGACACCTGCGTCTCATGCACCCCAAGCCGTTGTGCGAGTTCACGTTGTGTCCACCTCTTAGCGATACGCTGGGCGATAATTCCCCAAGGCAAAACACCTTATCTCCCATCCTAGAATCCTACCGCTGGAGCCAATCTCGCTTTTCCGCTCTCCACCCCTACCGTGTCCCTCCCCATTCCACACCGTGGCGCCGGACTCACGGTAGAATCCCGCAACGTCGGCACAATCCCATCAATCAGATCCAACAACACAGGATACACCAACCGCGTATTTCCCGCCGGCTCAAGCACATCAATCACATCATGCGGTAAACGAAACTCCTTTCCGAACCGAAACTCCGTCACCGTTGTCCCATACTCTCGCCACCGCTTTGCCATATGCTCAATATCGCTACCGGCAACGGTATGATCGTTATCATTCATCACTAGCGTTATGTACGGCGCAGCAGCCTTATAATGTTCGGCCTCCCGCGACACACCTTTCCCAAACCGAAGCGTCTCCGCGAGCCCACGGGTTGATACCCCTCGATACACATATCGAGCAGTATCCGCTTGCTGTGGGATAGTAATATTCGGAAGGCGCGAAAAGAGGTTGACCGACGGTGTTCGAAGAAATGATGGAATTCGGCTGATTGCAAAAGCTGGAGCAATAATAAGAGCTCGATCGACTTCATGTCGATACTGCGCCATCCACGCGGCAACTGTCCCGCCTGCGGATAATCCTACGACGATAACTGTATCACCGAGTGCCGCGGTGAGGTCCACGGCGGAGTCGGCAAATGCGCGAAGCATCTGTGGTGATAGGCTACGGAGAGCGGAGACTTTGAGATTGCGGTATCCGTGTTTGGGGAGGCGTGGGATATAGACGTTGGCGCCACAGGCGTACAGAATGTCGCCGAGATCGCGGAATTGGCGCGGGGTATTTGTGAGGCCGTGAATCAGGATGATAGCTCGTCCCGTGCGACCAGGATGTGCTAAGAGAATCGATCGCCCAGGTGGAGCGACCTTTGTTGTTTCTGCTGCAACGATCAACTGATATCTGGCGATTGCATCGACATAGGTCGCTACAGGACGCGGCACTGTCTTATCCACTGCATTCGTGCTCACTGGAACAACGGCCAGCGCTATAATGGAGCCAAATAGCAGCTTGAGAATAAGATCAAATGTCATGTAGTTATCTCCATATTCCGGCTCTGAAAGTCGCTTGCTTTCGGTGCAGGCTGTTCGCACCAAAGTCGAATCGAAACGGTCCAATCGGTGTGTGCATTTCGATTCCTGTACGCACTCCAACGACGCGACCAGGTCTGATAATCAGAAGGCGACTTCTTTCTTGATCTTTGTCTGCAATCCAGCCAACCTCTGGTTCTATGCGAAGCGCGAACGGGCCAGTGAGTGGATGTTTTATAAGGAGACCTGCAACTGCGGTGCGTGTTCCGCGCATTTCGAATACCTTAAAACCTGGAAACCCGTCAAAACCGCCGAGCGTAAAGGTCTTATAGAGCGGAAGGTGCGTACCGGCGCCAATATCGATATGCGGAGTCAGCGTTAGATGTTTGAATGTTCTGGAAATGCTCGCGTTAAGCGATGCGCGACTATAGATCGTATTACTTTCGAGGTCGAGTTCAAAAGACGGAATACCGTCGCTCTGTGTCATCGTTAAAACACCACGCAAGCCAATTGCTCGGCTGTGTGAGGTATCACGGGGATTCCAAATACGTGCTGCAAGTCCCCAACGGTAGCGTAATACAGCGTTCACTGCGCGCTCGAATCCCGCAAAGACAAATGCTTCTTGAACTTCTTGTCCAGGAAGTTCGATGACACGGGGGATGTAGAGGCGAGTGAGTTCGCGTCCAATCATGAGTCGAGCGGTTGGATACGCGGTAATCGGCCCAACCCGAACGCGGTGCCGAACACTGGTCTCGACGCTTTGTCGGTATTCGCTCAGATCGAGAAGCGCGGTTAGTTGAGCGCTGGTTCCCATAAACGATCGATCGATCCCGCCAATCCATAGACGAGCGCCGATCGCGCTGATGTATCCAATTCCGATCCCGATGCTGTGGCGTGGGCGATCGAGCAGTATGGGTGAGAGTCGCATTCCATTGGAATCGATTGAATCGGCGGTAGGGTTCAGCCATACTCCTTCGAACTCATCACTATGAGCGATCTTGTCGATTCCAGTGATGACTGAGTCGAGTATGACACGCTGTCCCGTTCGGATTCCAAGCTCGTTTGTAAGTAGTACAGAATCAACGACGCGCTCGGTTCCCTCGACGGAAAGACGAGTAACCTTTGTAGGAACGCTGGTGGGTTTGGAGAGATTGTTATGTTTGCGCGGAAGACACGCAGATTTGGCAAATGCTTGCATTGCGCTGTTGCGACCGAGCGTGACGAGTTCGGCCACACGTTCGTGCGCAAAGTCGAGGGCGCTGTATTGTGACACGTTCGAGCGGATCAAGACATCATTTGGCCCGAGCGAGTCGGGAGGCTGAAGAAAGAGAAAGCTGATGAGTTTATCGGCAACGGCTTTGGTCGAACCGATGACTGACGTTGTATCGCCACCTTCGCTACGCAGCATAGAAACAATTACGCGCGAGGCACCGAGTTCGCGGGCGATATTGACGGGAACGTTGGCAGATAGGCCTCCGTCGATGAGGATGTGATGGTCGAGAGAAACTGGTTCGAAGACGAGCGGAATCGCAAAGCTGGCACGCGCAGCCTGGGCGAGATCTCCTCGACTCAAAACGACGGTGTTTCGGTTGGCGAGATCGGTGGCGACTGCGCGGTAAGGTATTGGGAGGGAGTCGAAGTTTCCCTTTGCTTGAAGATTACCCCGAAGCAGAAGTGCGTTAATGAGAGCGTTTATGTCTTCTTCGCGAACTGTTCCACTTTGGAGTGTGAAGTCGTTGGTCTTCTGCCAGACGAGAAGGGGAAACAGTCCAACGCCAACGCTTTGAGGGAGCCGAGGCTGATAAGACCGAAACAGTGTCCCAATCGGATATAGCTTCGTAAGCGAGTCGATCTCTCGACCGCTATACCCACTGGCGTATAGGGCGCCGACGATCGAGCCGATGCTGGTGCCCACGATGAGGTCTGGGACGATGCCGAGACTGTCCATGGCCTGGATGACACCAATATGGGCGGCACCTTTAGCCCCACCGCCGGCTAGGACGAGGGCGGTCTTTACTTGGGGGCACTGGGGTTGTTGTGCGGAAGCGGGTGCAGCAGGGAGAATGGTGGCCAGGAGAACGGCAATCCCGAGCGCTATTGGGAGGGTCGTGAGGCTTTTTAGGTTGAGTGCCCAAAAGACGGCCCGTCGGGGGTTAAGGTGCTGTGCGGTGAGTGCCGTTCGGGTGTTCAGGGCCATAGGCGCTATTGTGCAAAATTGGGGCTTGAGCGAGAAAGAGGGGGTGAATTGTATACGGGGTGAGCATTGAATGGGGTGGGGGTCTGTGCTTTATCTGGGTTAGTGGGTTTAGTGGGAATTCAAAACACCTTAAACGCGCATATTGCTTATTCAAGGCACTGCAATATTGGTAGAATGTTTTAGGATATGCGCATTATAGGCATCAATTTGATTGAGTTAAGCGGCTGCTTGATGATGCACTGAGTAGTTGGTACTGAAGCTGGTATCGCGACGTGATGCGACATGCAGCAACAGTCGGTCTCTTTGACCGTTCTTGCCGCATATATGATTAAGCGTCTTACAAACCATTAAATAGTTCATATTTGTCAGTTACACATCGCTTGTCTTGTTATACATCGATTCTCCCTAGCACCCTCCCCCTCGAGGCATAGTTGAGTTCATTTTCGTTAGTGTCCCATATCCGTACTGTCTCCGGTCTTCTGAGCGTACTGTTGTCCGTTGCTGGATGCAGCTCCGATTCGCTCATCACCGATCCGCAAACAAGACATTCACACGCTCCGTCCAAGGCTCTCGTTGAACTGAGTTGCACTGGGAATATCCAGAAGGCAACGGTGACGTGCCAAGCACCGGTAACTACACCATCTGCTACATCATCGCTTTACGCGCGCGCTAATCGCATTAGCGGAACAACTGGCGTCAAGCCCAGCATCATTGGTGGCCAGCATGTGAACGTCACACTAACCTCGAGTAACATCTCCTATTTAAGTAGAACCTTTGTTTTTGACGTGACCGTCAAAAACCTTCTCAATGAAGCCTTGGGCTCAATCGACGGGATCACCCCCGACACCGGCGGCTTTTTGCTTGTTGCTTCAGTGGACTACGAGTGATGTCTTTCCTTCAATAACGCCTTACAAAAAATGTCAAAAAGTCCATATTTACCTGGATATAAACGTCGATTTCTGTAAACACAGATCCCCCCCGTTCTCCCCTGAGGCATTTTTGAGTTCATTCTCTCCAGCATCCCACATCCGTAACGTCTCATGCCTGCTAGGCATGTTTCTTTACGCCTCTGGATGCAGTTCCGATTCACTAACCACGAGCCCGCAGACGGAAAATTCGCGCCTTCCAGCCAGTGCACTCGTCGAACTAACCTGTATCGGTAACATTCGGAATGCCACGATAGCATGCCAGGCACCATCCGTTACACCATCGCTCTCTAGACGCGCCAACCTCATTAGCGGAATAAGCGGCATTAAGCCAAGCGTCATTGGTGGCCAACATGTGAACGTTAATCTGACATCAAGCAACGTCTCATATAACGCGGGAACAGAGATCTTTCAGTTCGACGCGACCGTCCAGAACCTCCTTAACGAAGCTCTGGGCTCGATAAACGGAATCACACCTGATACCGGTGGTGTCAAAGTGTTCTTTTATCAACCGCCAACAGCAACGTCAGGATCGGGCGCCATTACCATTCTGGGCAACGACGGAACAGGCACCTTCAACGGATCCAATCAAGCCTATTATAAGTACCCCGGAATGCTGATAAAAAGCCAAGTTAGCGCCCCAAGGACATGGCAGTTCAGTGTCCCGTCGACAGTCGATGCGTTCGTCTTCACCGTATATGTCGAAGCAACGAACCAAGCCATGATCGTCATCAATGAAATTCTGGCCAATCCCGGTGGAACCATATCGGATGCCAATGGAGAATGGTTCGAGGTCTATAACGCGGGCACCAGGAGCATCGATATGCAGGGGTTTCTTATTTCCGATTCCTCGGCTGCCGGCCGACGGCCCTATCACCTGATTTCGTCATCGGTCATCGTTCCGCCTGGGGGGTATGTTGTTTTTGGAAATACAACGAATACCACAAATAATGGTGGAGTCCCTATCGACTACGCATACGGAGCGGCATTGGCACTGACAAACTCAATCGATGCTGTCAAAATATCGTACGTGAGGGGGACTGATACGCTTACGATTGACTACGTACGATACGGGGCTGTGACATCTGCACAGAATGGAATCTCGCGCGAGTTAAAGAATCCATCGTTGGATAATGTGAATATGGATGGATCAAACTGGGGAGATGCGAGCGTCACCTCGGTGTACGGAACTGGTGGGCGAGGAACACCGAAAATGAAGAACTCGGCATTTGTGCCGTAGAGGATTCGAGCGGAATCGTTCGTACATTTGCGCCATAGAAAAAGCCGCCCAAGATTGGGCGGCTTTTTGTTTGCGATATCAACTATCAGAAGATACGTCCTCATCAAAAAGCAAATGAGCTTTACCCTAAGGCCGCCAAGACGGCTCACGAAGCGCAGCTGTCCCAGATATCGGTAACCGCTCTCCGTTTGATACACGCATCATTTCAAGACCACCTTCGTAATACGCATAGATAATCCACTGACTATCTGACGACCACGAGACGCCTTGCGAAAGAGGCCGAGTTAGAGATTGAACAGAGGATCCTGTTGGGGTGATTATCCGAACATATCCCCAGCTTGATGAAACAAAGGCAATATAATTCCCGTTCGGCGACCAACGCGCAAATGCAGGCCTATTCGCAATCCTCGTTTCTACGCCACTCATCATGTTTCGAACGTAAAGCGTATCATTGCGAACAAATGCAACTTGCGATTCATCAGGCGACGGCGCTGGTTGATTTCCGTCAAACAAAAACTGTACACTGCTTCCATCTGAACTCACTTTATGAGTTCCTGCATGACCGGGGCTCGTCCCGAGGAAGTAGACATTCCCCGTATTTTGTGCAATCGCAGCTTGACGACTTTCTGTGATCATTGAAGAATTCATAAACTCGCGACGATTCCCCGCCGTATCTAATTGATACAGGAGCGGTGGTGCACCCATGGGACCTGATTCTTGAAAAAGAATGTGTGAGCCCGCAAGATCCCATGTAACCCCCGTCACATTATCTTGTCCATGTGTAGACGTCAGCTCCCTGTGAGCAGAACCATCGGTATTAAGAAGAACGAGCTTTCCCATCTCGGACTCCGCTTGATTGATCGTATTATTACGATATGCGACTAGACGTCCTTGCGGAGGGACACTCACAAACGCAGTATCCTTAAATGCCCCCGCCTGGATAAGGATCTTCCCACGACCGAGGCCTTGAGTCGTAACAGTGTGATTCGTCAACGTAAGCACACCCGGTGTCAAAACAGTTGTTGAAACAGGATCGTTTCTAGGATTTCCAAACCGATCTGCGGCAAAGGGAGTAAGCGGATATTGACGCCCAACATATAAGGTGGTATCCCTCACCGAGGCGGAGACTTTTGCAAAAGCTCCAGGACGTGTCACATACTGTAGAGTTTTCGAGATGTCATGCGAAGGAACAGAAAGCGTGACTGTTGCCGACCCACTTCGAACGCCATATTGCACTGAAACGCGGGCGACACCAGTGTCATCCGTTATGACATGGGTTGCGGTGTAGATCGAGACTTCAAAGTCCGATACGCTCGCGCATCTAGGAATCGTGCTGTTACAAACATAGAAGGGGCGAAAGAGGGGTTCGAAAGACGTCGCGCCATTCCCCAGTTGCTCCGGGTTGATATCTGGATCGATCTCAATCATCACAGTTGTTTGCGGCATGGGATTTCCATTCTCATCCAGAACTTCAAAGACAAGCTGCCCTGAGGTCATAATAGTATCAGTGCCTGCTCCACCGGAGAGGATGCGGATGCTATTCCGAATGTCCGGTCCGGTGCTATCAGTACAAGCGGTTAGGGAGACTGATACTATGAAGAAGATGAGCGCTACAAGGCTCCAGACACGAGGAAGGAAGGTCATGTGGAAGTTGTCTTCAGTGGATATTATCGCTTTAAATTCTTGAGCTATTAGCTATTAATATAGACAACCGGAGAAAATTCACCATGTTGTTGTTGTCACTCGGAGTGAAAACATGTGCTCGATCAATGCCCCCACCTCGACTGGGCGCCCATTTGCAACGAACTACCGGCATGAGGATTGCCATATCAAGCCTCAGCAGGAGCTATAGGCATGGACAGTTCGACCAGCTTTTTTACTATCGGTCATTCAACACGCACCATCAGTGAATTCGTGCGTCTGCTGCAGATTGCGGATATACGTATTGTCCTCGACGTGCGCACGATTCCGCGTTCGCGAACCAATCCGCAATACAACAAAGAAATTCTTCCTGAGTCTCTCGCTGAGTTTCAGGTGCAGTATGAGCATCTGCCCGAGTTAGGAGGTCGACGCGGAAAAAGCCATGATATCGCACCAGAGGTTAACGCATTTTGGGTTAATCAAAGCTTTCATAACTATGCCGATTACGCGTTAAGCGAAAGCTTTCGCTCCGGCCTTGATCAGCTCAGGAAAATCGGGCACGTAAATCGATGCGCGATCATGTGCTCCGAAGCTGTATGGTGGCGATGCCATCGGAGAATTATTACAGACTATCTCCTGAGTGCGAACGAAGACGTATTTCATATTTTAAGCGAGGATCATATTGATCCTGCGGCACTTACACTAGGCGTAGTGCATCTTGCAGACGGAACACTTACCTATCCGCGCGCTATCATATAGCCCAGGCAACGCGATCTAGTCCAGAAATTGCTACCCATTATAGTCACGAGCGACAAAGGAGATATCCTCGATGACAGCACAACAATTCAAGCTGGGAGATCACGTAAGTTGGAATTCGGAGGCAGGTCACGTGAGCGGTCGGATCACTCGGATCGTGACATCACATATTGAATTCAAAGGGTACACGGTTCATGCTAGCAAAGACGAACCGCAGTATGAAATCAAGAGTGATAAAACGGATCACATTGCAATGCACAAAGGATCCGCGTTAACAAAGCTCTCACGTTGATCTACTGATTTTGGGACGAAAAAGGAGCTTCAGGATTTCAGCCAATTTTCTGGAAGTGGTATGCAGCGCACGTCAGTAAAGTCTTCGGTGATCAAGTCAGTCGGTTATGAAGCCGAAACAAAGATTCTTGAGGTCGAGTTCGTTTCTGGTGGCATCTACCAGTATCATGGTGTTTCTGGAACGACTTACTCTGGTCTCATGACAGCCGCATCACATGGGCAGTATTGGAATGCCCATGTGAAAAATGCGGGTTACTCATTTACGAAAATCGTCTGACCATTGAGTCACTCGCCTTGCTTACAGCGACTTCAACGGCTCGAACGAATTCAGTAAAGACAGGCAAAAGACGGCAAGGTTCTCTTACTTCTTTTTTTGCGCGATCGGCACTTCAGCGACTGTATTCGCCCATGACATAAGCAACTTCCCCTTCTGCAACTCGATCAAAAGCTTCTCCACCGGCTCCTTGGAGGCCGACGTTGTCATGGAGACACGACCATAGTCAAATTCCTGATGGTATGAAGTCCCCCATTGGCCAACTTCTCTGTTGATAACAAGCTGCCACCCGGATTCAGACGGAATCGTGTACAGCGTGTACGTACCAGCTGAAACCGGCAACCCACCAATGATGATGTCCTTGTCCGTTGTCAGGAGAGTCGCTTCGTTTGCTCCCGTGCGCCAGACCCGATTGTAGGGAACCAGCCCGCCGAATATCTTACGTCCCTTCATCGATGGGCGGCCATACGCCACGGACACCTTCGCTGCCCCGATCGTTGCTTGCGTAGTATCGTGCGGTGATTGCACAGGCCCCATACTCGGGATGTCGACAGTACGGTGATGGTTCGCCTCAGCCCGGTCCTTCTCCTGGCTGACCTTCAACTTTTCCTGTAGTGCGTCAGACCAGGGGTTTGGCTGGGAATCCCGCTGAACAGTCGCGGTCGTAGTTACAACGACTCGACGGGTATGGAAATCATGGTTGATAGGACCAAGGCCAGGACTGGGAATCCAGCCGATGGCAGCAACGCTAAGCAGAGACACGAACATTTATTCTCCTATGTTGAGATGGGATTGATCCTGCACCATGAGATGGGGAACTAAGATATACGACGACACCACTGCGAACGTTGCATAGCCCGGCACGTCTGAACACGGCTCCCCGCGTGTTACCTATTTATTACGAGCTACGGCCGCCCGGACGATCACACAACATATCCGCTGCTGCCAGGATCCGACCTATCAGCCTTTGCCCCGGCGCGCGGCCTCGATCGTGGCAATATCGATCTTCTTCATCGTCAACATTGCGTCCATAGCGCGCTTCGCGGCGGCGCGGTCCGGGTCATTCGTCGCCTCCAGCAGCACGCGCGGTGTGATCTGCCAGGAGAAGCCCCAACGATCCTTGCACCAACCACACTGACTTTCCGCGCCGCCATTATCCACGATCGCATTCCAGTAGCGATCAGTTTCTTCCTGATTTTCGGTCAGGATCATGAAGCTGACCGCTTCGCTTGGCTTGAAATATGGTCCGCCATTCAAGCCGACGAACGCCTGACCTAAGACAGTGAACTCCACGGTAAGCTCCTCGCCCTCTTTCGCGGAGGGATTATCCGAAGCGGAGGCGTGGCCTTTCCCAACCTGGCTATTAGGAAACACGCTCGCGTAGAATTCGGCCGCCTTGCGGGCCTCGCCGTGGTCGAACCACAGGCAGGTGGTCATCTTATTCATGTTCATTCTCATATTAGGTCTCTTCACTTGCGGCCGACGAGCACCAAAGGCGGCGCCTCACAGATCGGCACCTATCGGGGGTGTATGCCCATTAGGGGCGTCGAGATCCGCAACTTTAATACCGGGAACCTCACCGCGAAGGATCAAATCATTTCCCTCAATCCCTATATTTCAAACACATCAAATGGCTAGAAAAGGGATTGAACCCTGAAATGCGGATTTTCACGGCTGCAAGTCACAAATGTGATTTGCACACCTACAGACCTAAACTTAATCAAGTCGTTGTAAGACGGAAATCCGTAGCTTCCGATCAGCTCCAGTCACACTGAAAGCAAGGCCGATGCTTATCAATATCAGGAAGCAGATGCATGCTCCAGACTCGTTATTCAGGATCAAGTCATCTGTCTTGCAAGCACGACAGTATCTGCGCAACATTGTCATCGGCACCAAAAGATTTCCACCAACGCGAGGAAAACTCATCAATGCCCCGACGATCGCCTCCTCCATAACCCCACTTTGGAATTCGTCGGACATCGAGCAGAATGAAATTCTGACGATTGGGAAAGTCCAAAATCTTCGTGTCGCTGCGAACCGTCTTCACGGGATCGAAATACCAGCCAATACGACGTTTAGCTTCTGGGCACATATCGGATGCCCTCATCGCGGAAAAGGATACGTACTCGGCAGAGAAATTCGCGAAGGGTGTCTCATCCCAACCATCGCTGGAGGAATTTGTCAGCTCTTCAATGCGTTATATGATGCAGCGTTGCAAGCAAGGTTTACAATCGTCGAACGTCATCGTCATAGTCAAACCGTTTCGGGATCCTTAGCAGAACAGGATCGAGATGCTACGGTTAAGTGGAATTATGTAGACTTACAATTCACTTCAACCCACGCATTTCGAATTAAAGTTGAGCTGACGAGCGAACATCTGGTAGTGCGCTTTAAAAGCGATAGGGCACATCAATCAGCAATCGAAAGTCATCGCACGAAAGTTCGCCAGTCAGTCAATTTTGAATGACTGCTATTCGTGTGGAAATCTGGGATGTATTAAAAATCCAAAGCCAACGACAAAACGGATGCCGATAGGTGTCACGACATATCTTGTCGATGAAAGCTGGCCGGAGTACAACACATATATCGCTGAGCACGTGACTGAAAATGACGTCGTCATTGTTTCATCCCGAGATCATTCAGAGGGGAGCACACAAGATCATCCTCTCAATCGAAATACCACAATTAGACTCTCGTTCTCCGCATGGACTCAATCATTTCGACTCCGTCTCGCCCTGATATCCTGGAGCAACGTATTTTCGGCTAATCTTCATCTCAATGAAGTAACCTCTCTCGCCGCGGCAAAACGTATTCCATGGAATAGCACGCATCTCGTAATATCCCAAAACCTTCTTCCGTTTTTATGGAAGAGCGGAATACTCGGAGGGAGAACATTCGATGTCATGATGACCCGTCTTCCGTTCGAGACATTGCACGAACGATTGGATATGGCACATGCCGAACATCATCAAAGCAAAACGTTACGCGATTTTCGAGCGTCGAGAGAACTCATCGACTTAGAAAACTCCGCGCTTACGAATGCTCGGCACATTATCACTCCAGGATCTTTGAAAACAAATCCATTTCATTACCGTGGAGTACACCAGAACAGAGACGCGTACCAACCACTTGTGGTGGGAAAATTCTATTTCCGGCATCGACTCTAGGAAGAAAGGGAGCGTATGAGACGCGTCGTCTCGTAAGAGAACTTTCTCTCCCTATTGTGATACAAGGACGGGTCCTTGAAGATATTGCCTTCTGGAGTGACGTCCCTACAACTATCGCGACGGGAGATCCGCTCACTGAAATCGGACTAGTTGTGTATCCTACATATGTCGAGCATCAGCCGAGAGGGATTCTCCAGGCGCTTGCGGCTAGAGTACGCGTGATTACTACAACGGCGTGCGGATTGTCACCGGCCGAGAATCTGACAATAGTTCCAGTGAGAGATTACGATGCGCTTCGAATGGCGGTAGAGTCGGAGCTTTCTCGTGGGGCTGTGCGGTAGAGGAGTGTAGACACCGGCCGAATCTCGCGCTTGATTTTACCGTCCATCGGGCACTTATAACGAATCGTCCTTACTCGGTAGGTTCAGATGTTTTACTTGAAGTGTTTCATATTTTAAGCGAAATTCGATTTGAGTAGTCGCTTTTTTTCGAATCCAATCATAAAATCCTATGTTACCATCGAAAACATGTAGGGAGATTAACTCCAACAAAAAGCAGGGAGGGAAGCCTTGATGGGCTCAAAAACTATTGACTCGGAAGATCTCAGTATTGCAAAGGTCTTCCAGTCCTTTTACCGAGTTCCAGACTACCAACGCGAGTATGTCTGGGGCGAAAAAGACGCTCAAGGCGAACGTGGCGACGAAGTGGAACAATTTCTCCACGATATATATGCCGAGTACGAGCAAGCCACTGTTCAGGAAGCACCCGAATATTTCATAGGCACCGTCGTAGTATGCGAAGATCAGGATGAAGTATTTGAGCTAGTTGATGGCCAACAGCGTACAACGACAAGCTTCCTAACCTTGTGTGCTTTACGCGATACGTTGTTCGACCTAAATGCGGATATTCCTGCAACCCTTTCAGACCAGATATCGTCTAGTAGTACGGACTGGCAGGGCAAGACGGTTAGCCGAATGCGGCTCGACCTGCAGTACGAAGATGCATGTGGCGTGATGACTGACTACGGAACGGGCAAGGCTTTAACAGCGCAACGCGATGGTACTCGCTCGATCCGCAATCTTGCTAATGCGTACGACGCCCTTCGAGAGTTCCTACGGGACAAATTCGACAGCGACGTGTCGGCAATCCTCAAATTCCACGGTTATTTCACCAACAAAGTGAAACTGATCAGAATCCAAACACCCAGCGTGGGGCGAGCACTCAAGATCTTCGAAACGATCAACGACCGCGGTGCTGGTCTTGACGCGATGGACTTGCTGAAGAATCTGCTCTTCATGAATGCGAAGGACGAGCAGTTCAGCAAATTAAAGAGTGAATGGAAGGAGCTAACACAAGCACTGTACGAAGCTGGTGAGAAGCCGCTTCGGTTCCTGCGGTATTACATCCTTGCAAACTTCAACATGCGCGATTCCAAGCTTCGCGAAGAGGAAATTTATGATTGGTTAGTCAAGTCCAATGATCAGACCAATCATATCGGTGACCCGGTTGGCTTTGCCACTCAATTAAAGTCCTCAGCGCAGGATTACCGCCACTTCTCACGTAGCGAAAACCGTAGCGGTAGCTACGAGCATGGCTTGCACAATACTCGGGCGCTTGGGGGTAGTGCCGTCAGACAGCACCATATACTACTGCTAGCCGGTCGGCATTTAAACGCAGAGAATTTCACGCGGCTGTGTAATGGCATTGAGGAAGTGATGTGTGTCTGGCTGATCGCTGGAGTGCAAACCAAGGAATACGAGCGCGCGATCATCCAAGGCGTTCGATCGCTTCGTAATGCGAAAACGGAAGCGGAGTTTGAAACGTTCGTCTCCACTTTTGTAGACAGTCAGAAGGCTACGTACCGCGACCGCTTCGTCACAGCAATCAAAATGCTCCGGACAAGCACAGTCAGACAGTTTCGGCTAAAGTACCTAATCGCCAAAATTACCCAATATTTCGATATCCAAGCCTATGGCGTAGCCGGAAATGATCGACTTTCGAACTACCTCGTTTCAAAGAATGAAATCGAACACATATTAGCCGTTGGCGCAAATGACGCGGCAAAAGTAGAATTCGGGGATGGCGCGGAGGATATGCACCTGATTCAGAGTTTAGGCAACCTTATTCTGCTCGAGAAATCGGTGAATGTCGTCGCGAGCAATGACGCCTATTCCGCTAAAGCAAAAATCTATACTTCTTCAAGGTTCCTCCTTACACGTTGCCAAAGCCAACTACTACGAGTAGGAGTTAACGATCAGATTACACGTGCGATGACAAGACTGTCTCCTGCGCCCAATTGGTCAGCAGAATCCATCCGAATCAGGCAGGAATGGTACTCAGGCGTCGCTCTGGATGTTTGGAACCTATGTCACATCGATAAGATAGTGCAAACTAAGTTCAACGATGAACTAGCAGAGGCAGAAGTGAGCTAGAACCTAATACCATATCGGAGATGCCACAATTGAAAAGCTCGGCGAGTATACTTCGACATGATGAAACCGCCAACAGCAAATTCCAAGTACAGAGCAGACTGTAGTGAGCAACCTGGAGCGAAACCGGTGAGTTGCCCTGCCCTAACCTAATTTTAAGTACGAACGCTAGCGAATAGAACACATTAAACGACAAAAGCCGTCTAGTGGGCGGCTTTGTTATCTCCAAGTTATCCATCAACAGCTAGGGAGGGAATTGCCAAAGTTCCATTCCGTTCAAGACTTAATTAGTTGGTTGTTGCCGGTAACTCCATCATGAGCGTGTCGTTGCCTTAAGCTTCTGGCAAAACTCGGGCGTTGATTTTTATTAATCACGCCAAAAGATGCTGTCCTCACCATACTCACATGCATATGTAATATCGATCGATCCTTATCATAACGAACGCGACCACACATAGATTGTAATTCATCCTATAAAGATTTTCGTAAACGGGTGTTTGTGTTCTAAAAAAAGTTCTGTTTATAGGTCTGCATAAAGAAATCGACGGATTGTATTGCATTTGTGCATTTTCATTATTTGTGCATATTTAAGCCGGTCCAGCTGCCACCATAAAAATCGGGCGGACAGATAATACAGTCAATAAGGGAAATCATGCAGATCGAGCGGGTTATCATAAAGAACTACCGGTGCTTAGAAAATCTGAATGTGACGTTGAACAAGGGGATGAATATCATCGTTGGCGACAATGAAGCCGGTAAATCGACTTTCATCGAGGCAATCCACCTTGCATTGACAGGCCAACTCTACGGCCGTAATGCCGCTTATGAATTACATCCATATCTTTTTCATCGCGGTGTCGTAGCTCAGTACTTAGCAAGCCTTCAAACGAAAAAACCAGAAGCCCCACCTGAGATTTTGATCGAGCTGTATCTAGCAGATGACCCAGCACTTACAGAGAGGAAGGGCGATAACAATTCAAAGAAGAAGGACTGCCCCGGTGTTTGCCTGGCGATTAAGTTCAACGATGATCACAAGGCGGATTATGAGAGATATATTGCTCAACCCGATAAGGTAACAACGCTTCCAATCGAGTATTACGAAATCGTGAGGCTTGGGTTCGATGGGGAAAGGATTAGTCCGTACAAACAACCGTTACGGTCGGTCATTGTAGATGCAAGCACGATTCGGAATAACTCGCTCGCCAGCAAATACATTTCGGAGATCATTCAGGATTTCCCATTAAGTGACAGAGTTGATCTCTCACTTTCGTACAGAGGAATGCGCAGCAGCTTCCTTCAGGACGAACGGGTTAAAGCGATTAATGATGCGCTGGCAAGCAAACAAATTAGCATGTCGAATAAAAAGCTCTCGATGTCCTTAGACACGACAGCCAAGACCAGTTGGGAAACCGGGATTTTGCCACACCTCGATGACATACCAATGCCTTTGGTTGGAAAAGGTGAACAAAGCAGTGTGAAAATCCGATTGGCAATCCATTCTGCCACCGCGACCAATGTACTTCTGGTCGAAGAACCGGAAAACCATCTTTCACATGGCAATCTGGGCCGTATTATCGAGGATATTAAGCGCGGCGCACAAGACCGTCAGATCATTATTACCTCCCATAGCAGTTTTGTGATCAACAAGCTTGGTATCGACGCTGTGTTGCTGTTCGCGAATAACACATTTCTACGACTAAACGCGTTAGCACCTGATACCCGGGATTATTTCATGAAACTTCCGGGCTACGACACATTGCGGCTTATATTGAGCAAACGCTGCATCCTTGTAGAAGGCCCTTCTGACGAACTGATTGTCCAGAAAGCATATGCATGCAAACATAAAAAACCGCCACAAAGCGACGGGATCGACGTCATTTCCGTACGCGCTTTGGCATTCAAGAGATTTCTTGAGATCGCGAGTGCCGTGAAAGTTTCGGTAACAGTTGTTACAGATAACGATGGCAATCCAGACAAAGTAAAGGCAAAATACGCTTCTTATAACTCCGATCCAAACATCAAGCTGAGCTATTCGGACAATCCCAATCTTAAGACGCTGGAGCCGCACATGGTGGCGGTGAATAGCGTAGCGGTGCTTAACAAAATTTTCGGGAAAGCGTTCTCAACACCTAATGAGGTGGAGGAGTATATGGCGGCCGATAAAACGGGCTGGGCACTACAAGTATTAGAAACTCAAGAACCCGTAACCTTTCCGCCATATATCGATTATGCCGTCCAATAACATCGTCATTCTCGCTTGTGCCGGGTCAGGTAAAACAACAGAGATTGTCGATATGGCAATTAAGGGCGAAGGGCGCTCTTTACTTGTTACCTACACACAAAACAACGAACGGGAGATTAAGGATAAGTTTTACCGATGCAATGCCTGTATCCCCCCGACGTGTGACGTTACAACATGGTTCAGTTTCCTTTTATCTCATTTCGTGCGTCCATATCAGAGTGCGTACCGCGATTCCAGAATTTCTGAGATCGCTTGGATAAACGGGAAATCAACTCAGGGGATACCAGAGTCAAATTCGGAGAAGTTTTATTTCTCACAGCAAGGAAAGATTTATAGAGACAAAATTTCTCAGTTCGGGGTTAACTGCGACGCTAGGACCAAGGGGAAAGTAATCGCCAGGCTGGCTAAGATTTATTCCACTATTTATATCGATGAATTCCAGGATTGTGTTGCCTGGGACCTTGATATTATTGAGCTGCTTTTTCGTTCTGGCATTCGCACGGTGATTGTGGGGGACCATCGTCAGTACACTTATAGCACAAATGATTCTCCAAAGTATAAACAGTACCGTGGCGAAGGTGTTCTTAAACTCGTTACGAAGTGGAAGAAACAAGGATTGTGTGAAATACAGCTGCGAAACGAGAATCGTCGTAGCTGTCAGCCTATTTGTGATCTTGCAGATCAGATTTTCCCGCACACTGAAAGGATGATTAACAATGGAGGTACGCCTACAAACCACGATGGAGTGTTTTACATCAGCAGCGCTTCGGTAGTCTCATATTGCGCAACATACTCCCCAAAGATTTTACGTTGGGATAAATCGACTAAGTGCGAAGGGCATGACGCCATGAATTTCGGGCAGTCGAAGGGTCTAGGGTTCGACAGAGTTTTGGTATTCCCCAATGGCCCGATAAGGAATTTTTTGGAGAAGAACGATTTTCAGGCGATTGCCAAAGCCAAACCAAAACTTTATGTAGGTGTAACCAGGGCTAGATATAGCGTGGCATTCGTATGTGATAATGTATGCAAAGTGCCTGGGATTACTCCGTATCAAGTCCTCTCTTAATGATATTCTGCGAGGGTAATCCCCCTGGCAATAAGCCAGGTGAGAAGTAGAATATTCTTTCAGAGGAATTCTACATGAGGAAGTCGAGATTTACGGAAAGCCAGATCATCGAGACGGCAAAGGCGGTCGGAGGCCGGCGTGTCCGTTCCAGACATATGCCGCGAGTTGGGCATTAGTACGGCCACGTTCTACAAATGGCGAGCCAAGGATGTGTCGTTGATGACGCGAATGAAGGCCTTGGAAGCCAAGAATGCGTGACATAAAGCGTATTAACACCAGAACATCTTCTATTTGTAGGTTAATAAGTAGTTTGCGAAGCCACTATACGTTCACCCAGTGCCTCTAAAATTTGAGGACCAATATCAAGCGCCCATTCTGCAGTCTTCGAATCAGCCTGTGCACCGTGAACGGCTGCATTCAATAACCCGACGAGGTCATTGAGTACTGCACGTTCATTACCATCAATCAAATCCTTTGAGTACAGGTATCGTAGGAGATTGCCGATACCACGTACTGACCCTTCATATCCTCTTGATCGCGCTAATTGATCAAGAAGACGCTCTAGTTCGATTCGAAGTCCGGCAAGAGCGAGATTAGGATCTGTACTGGCTATCAATTGAAATGAATATGACTGAGTCTTTTCTGGCGAACTAGTAGCTAAAAGACCTGCAGCGTCTGCGCGTTCGCCAACATTCACTAATTCTTGAAATTCAACCTTAACGCCACCAGGAAATTCAAGTGATTTAAATAAAGGTTGAAGCCAGGGAATTATAGCAACCAGTAATAAAGAAGTTGTTACACCATCGATCGCTAATGATGGCAAAGTAAGGTGAATAATGGCGAGAATAACCGCGCAGCCAGTAATTACGAACCGCATCCATTTATGCGTCATTTTTTTCGTTACTTATAACTTTTTAAGAATTTCACAATCTGGGGGTAATCCCCTCATTTTTAAAGGGACTGCGAAGTAGACACTATGCGACCATGGTCAGTCGCTGCTTCGGAGTGATCCCGCCCAAGGCCATCGCATACTTGATCGTGCATAAAGTCCATAGACCAGACCTCGTTCATGCGGGTTGGGACCGACAACGGCTTCGGAGCTTGTCACCTCAGCCGTTATCGGGGTTTGATACACAGGTTGAGTTGCAGTACTCGATAGGATCCGGTACACGCGTTTGTGATTCCAGCCGAAGCCTTTGACATTACGGAGGTACAGGTAGTATAATCCTAAGCCCCACGTTGCGATGCGTGTCGGTTAAGCGGAGCAATCATTGGGCGATCTTCACGTTCTCCGAGGTCTGCTGTGCCGCATAGCGATAACAGATCTCACTATGCGTAAACGCCTGGCAGACCCACCCTATATCGCTGCACGGCTTGTTGGGGTCATCTCACGTCGGCGAGATATCCTTACCACTTTTTTGCAAGCGCCTCGGCGACCGTCTTGGCCTTCAGCTTCTCCTCGATATACAGCTTCTTCAGCCGCGCATTCTCCGTCTCCAATTCCTTCATCCGGACCATGAGCTGTACGTCCATGCCCCCATACTTCGAGCGCCATTGGTAGAACGTCGCCGTACTGATGGCGAGGTCCCGGCAGAGATCAGGGACGGCAATCCCACCCTTCACCCGCTTCAGGTCGTCCATGATCGACTGTCACTAAATCTCGATTTCTTCATGCAGAATTCCTCAACGAGAGTATTCTACTTCCCCCTTATTTCCGGGGGGGGGGGAATACCACACGTATTTTGACACAATCCGTCAATACGCTCAGCACGAGCCCACATGGCTCAACGTCGGAACACAGCCTGATCGACGAAACCAGACATGCGCGCGATAAAAGGGGAGACTTGTCGCGTGCGCGCCCTGTCATCCTTTACCGAATATGAAAAGTACAGCAAGTCCCGTGCTCTCGTCATTCCTACATATAGAACTGCGGCTTCGCTCGTGAGTTCGTCGGGTTCTTTTGCCGACGCTGTTGGGATAACCCCTGTCGCTGCACCGGCAATTATCACTGCAGCGAACTCGTGGCCCTTAGCGCCGTGAAGTGAACTGACTCGCACTGCATCAAGCTCGGTTGACACTTCACCATTCGGAGACGCATGAAATGAATACGCAGGAACGCCGGCCCGTTGTAAAGCACCCAATGCTAGCTCACGAGTTCGTTTGTTTCTGCCTAACACGCAAATGTCCATTGGACTGTAATGACCGTATCGCAACAACGTTGAAATTTCTGATGCGATGAAACGAGCTTCTGCAATCTCATCCTCACACTGAACGACAATCGGACGAGGACCTTCACGAACACTGAACTCTGGGGAATTATCGCCGACTGAAGCTCCAGAAGTAGCAATATCTTGATTCCATTCTACCGCTACCAACGGAAACGCAGCTTCAAGTATCTGTCGAGTATTTCGATAATTCTTCTTCAGCACAACACCTCGACCCGCTATATCGATGCCCAAACCTCTCATTGAATATCCTCTCGTGAAAATGCGCTGTGTTGCGTCTCCAACTAAAAGGAGACTATCAGGCCTCCCCATTGCCAGTAAGTTCAGCAACTTCAGTCCAATCTCAGATATGTCCTGCATCTCATCTACGATGACCGCGCTGTAAATGTGCTGAGTCGGCTTGCCATTCAGGCATTGCCGATAAGCCATTCGAACAAATTCAGCAGATTCAACGTAACCGCGATCAAATAATTTACGAACGTAAAGAAGATACAAATCTAGGATGCTGCGCCGTTGATCAGATGAAAGTGCTCGACCACGCCCCGAACGATCTGTGGTGAGATATGATTCAACTTCCTCGTGAAGAAATCGTCCCATAATGAATTCAAGCTCTTGCCAGACGTACTCTCGCGGGAGCGTTTGCAGTGTATCTTGGGTTCGCTGTGGCAAGACTGCAAGGACTTGTCCACGTACTTCTTTGATCGCATCAGGTAGATACTGTAGGCGAGGAAGATCGCAAAAAGTGAGATAGTCGAGACACCACCTATGCAGATGAGTTACCTCAATGGCAGAACGCTCATCGCCTGTGAGCTCATCCAGCAAGCGTGACGCCGCACCCGCTAGCCCTTTGTCAAAGGTTGTGAAAAGGACTCGTTCATTCCTCTGAAGAGCGGGACGTGCCAGCCGTCGCGCCCGATGGAGAGCAACAACAGTCTTGCCGGAACCGCTGATGCCACGCAACCGAGCGGGGCCACTGAAGGAACGCTCGACTAACGAGCGTTGATCGGGATGAAGGAACAGTTGCCACTGTTGAAGTGCGCCCTTATTGAGAACCAGAGCCAGATCTTCTGGATCATTAAAGGTAAAAAATTCTTCACCAGTTGCCGAGCGCTCGGTAAGCTCCTTTGATGGAAACGTAGGAACGAGAACGACTTCGCCCGATGCTAATGCAAGAACACCAGAACGTGTCTCCGAATTTCCCGTGACAAACGCGAGCAGTGCGTCTGCCGCTCCGGAAACGGTATCTTCGAGAGAATTTAGTACTGCCATACAATCAATTCCATCTTGGTCAGTTATCGCTTTCAAGCGTGGAAGAAACGATACCGGCACACCGAGTCGAATCAACATTTCATCACTAAAATCACTAAATACTGGGGGACGAAGAGTCACGTCCGGAACAGTCTCTTCGGCCAAGTCTGCAGACGGCGCAATCTCAACCGATGTCTCAGCCGATGTCGCCAAGCGGAGTTCACGCACACGCCCGGTCTTCTTGTCGAATAGGTACCCTTTATGCCCGTCGAGAAACGAATCAACATGATCGTGTGTGCCTACGACTAGTGCCAGGAGCTCGCTATCGTCATCCGACCTCTGAAGTACCAGCCGATACCCGTCGGGCAATTCGAACTTCACACAATTTGGAATTCTAGACTCAGTGCGACGTGGCGCACTAGGGTTCTGATCGAGCTGAAGTTCAAGTAGAATTTCCGTCGCTCTTTGGTACTGCTTCCGTGCAGACCGCTGAAGACCGCTCAATTCGCGAGTAAAGGTCGGCCGAAGAGTTATATGGGGCATCAGTGGATAACTTGAAAAAGAGAAAAGAACAAACAGACTTTCGGGTAGAGACCGAAATACATTTACCCGAATTCTAGCACACCAAGCGGTACAGTCACCGTATAATGCAAAAGACGCGTCAGATTTAGCAGTTGCTAAAATCTGACGCGTCTTAATGTTACCCAAATGGCTAGGGAGGGAATTGAACCCCCGACACGCGGATTTTCAGTCCGCTGCTCTACCAACTGAGCTACCTAGCCAATCCTTCCAAGCCCTAAAATATAATCACTACTACGCCAGACTCAAACCTCTCCGTACGTCGCAGTTATAACCGACTTTATCCCACCCCTCACATTAAAATCCCCAACCACCCGCATCCACTTCGGCTCTACCGCCACCGACAGGTCATCGAGAATCCGATTCACCGCCCGCTCGTAGAATATCCCATCATTCCGGAAACTCCACAAATACAACTTCAAGCTCTTCAACTCCACACACTTCTCAGCCGGCGCATACGTAATCCGAATCGTACCAAAATCCGGCGCACCACCCTCTAATAACAACAACTCCGATGCATCCGTCTCAATCCCACCCAACGGACACAGCGAAGTAAACTCATTGCAATCCATATGAATCTCGTACCCACGGTTCGGATACGGATTCTGGAACGTCTCAAGTATTTCTGGTTTGGGCATGATGTGTAATCTAAAACCCCACGAGGTAGTTGTCCCGCTTTCCCTCAACGGGAACCCGGTCTTACCACGACGAGGCCCGCGCATCCTACCGCACCTCCCAGCGCCTAGGATCCCTCCCTACCCCCGTAATCGCCGAGACACGTCCTCGAGCAGTAGCCGCTCCTCTGCGGTCAAACTGCCAATCCCCTCCTTCGAGATCTTGTCCAGCAACGCGTCAATATCATCAGACCTCCGTCGCCTCGGCTGCGTCGCAACCGCATCAACCGGGATAGGCCGCTTCTTATGGATCGAATGACTCCGCGCCACCGCCTCATCTGCCGCCGGCATCGATTCCCGCTTCCTCGCCCGCTGCCCTCTCGGCGGAATCGGTCGAACCTCCGTCTCATCCGGCACAGTAGACACATGCCGCCGAATCTTCTCTAAACTGGACGATTTCGGCGCATTTATATACAACCATGCGAACACCAACCCGCCAACATGCGCCATCCACGCCGTTCCGCTCCGCGAAAAGCCGGTCATATCCGCGATCGCCATCCCCACATTCCACGCGATCATCCACACAGCCAGCCACCGCGCCCGCATCGGCATCACGCCAAACAAATACACATCCTCATCCGGCCAGCGTAGCGCATACGACAACACCACACCAACTACTGCCCCGGATGCCCCCACCACCAACCCACGCTGCACAAACAACAGATGAAACACGGCCCCACCCAACCCGCACCACAGGTAGAAATACGTAAAGCTCCGTGTTCCAAACTCCCTCTCCATCCTCGGCCCGAACATCCACAACATCAACATGTTCAGCCCTAAATGCATCAGCCCCGCATGGACGAACATATACGTCCCAACCGTCCACCACTTCCCCGGAAAGTCCTCCGGGGCAAGGCCAAGCCACCCAGCGACGTTATCCGAACCAAACAAGACCAACTGCAGGAAGTACACACCAACATTCACAGCCAACAACCACCGAACCGCCGGGGTTACCCCCATCGGCTGCAGCTCTCGACTCTCAAAGTCAGTGTCCCACTTCCGCGTTGCCATAATCCTTACTCCTACCCTAGCGGGAGCTGTACGATCCGCTCACACAGGTCCTCAAACGTAATCCCCAACTCCGCGGCAGCCTGCGGTAGCAGGCTCAGCTTGGTCATTCCAGGCAGCGTGTTGGCCTCCAAACAATACATCTTCCCTTCAGCATCCATCCGAAAGTCAATCCGGCCATATCCGCGCAACTTGAGTGCCTGAAATGCCAAAACAGACTGCGCCTGCACTGATTTAGTAGCTTCTTGCGATAAATTAGCCGGAAACTCTTCACGGGCCATCCCAGCCGTATACTTGCACTCGTAGTCGTAAATCTCGTGCTGTGGGATGATCTCTCCGACCGGTAGCGCTTCTCCAGCCAGAACAGAAACCGTCAGCTCTCGACCGGCAATAAACTGCTCGATGATCACCTCATCGTCGTACCGGAACGCTTCCTCAACCGCACTCTCATACTGGCTTGGCTCTTTCACGACGGTCAAACCCACCGTCGATCCCTGCTTGGAAGGTTTCACCACAACCGGAAACCCAAGCTCGGCCCTCACCCGCTCAACCGGCTGCGGCGCCATTAACCAATCAGCGGTCAACACACCCGCGGCACGAAAGAGAATCTTGGACAGCTCCTTATCCATCGCCAACGCGCTACCCAGCTGGCCACTACCGGTGTACTTCACACCAGCCATATCCAACAACGCCTGCACGGTTCCATCCTCGCCCTGCCCGCCGTGCAATGCTAAAAACACAACATCCGCGTCTACAATCTCAGGTATCAACGCAAGATCAGCTCGCAACGACTTGGTCGTCAGGTTCGCCAACGCCTCCAGCGACGGCGGTTCGGTTCCAACGTTCCGCGCACGGAGTTCATCCAAAACCCTGGCGCTCAACACACCAGTCGCCGGATCAAGCGCCGTGACATCATGCCCACGAGATCGCAACGCTTCAACAATCCGCAAACCAGAAGCAAGCGAGACGTCTCGTTCAGCCGAGACGCCGCCCATTAACACCGTAATCTTCATATAGTAGTAAAAGTTCTTTTACAGAACGAGTTGTTCTAACGGGTACTTCATACCAAACGTACGACAGCTATAACTGCGACTACCACCATCACGACCACTACTGCCGCTGCATCATAAAGTGCAACATATCAGATCGCGTTACGATCCCCTGCACCATACCATGCTCACGCACCAACACCGCCGGATTCGCGCGCGACAACAGCTTCACCACGCTCTCAATCGGCTGATCGCCATCCACAGTTGGAAACGGCGCTTCCATAATCTCACTGATCGTTACATCCAACACTTTCGGATCATCCAAACTCCGCTTGGACAACAACCAATCGCTCACCGACCCAACACAATCTCGTCCTTCCATCACTGGCAACTGCGACACATCGTGCAAGCTCATGAGCTTCAGCGCCTGCCGCACAACCATCCCTGGCGTAACACTCACAACCGACGGTGCGCTCCCAACCTTGGTAGAAATCACATGCATAATGTTCACGCGATCAACATCCAACATCTGATTCTCGCGCATCCACTCTTCACTATACAATTTCGAGAGATATCGCTCTCCAGTATCACACAAGAACGTCACAACATACGCATCCGGATCATCAATACGACGCGCAATATCCAACGCAACTTTCGTAATCAATCCAGACGATCCGCCCACAAACAACCCTTCCTCGCGCGTTAATCGTCGCGCAACAGCAAACGCATCTTTATCACCAACGGTATGAAACTCGTCGATGATGCTCATGTCGAGTGTCCCAGGAATCTTATCCTGCCCAATCCCCTCAACCTTGTACGGAGCACCGTCCATACTTCCGGTGCCTTTCGTACGCCACTGCTCCGCTAAGATAGACCCCAACGGATCACCAGCAATAATCTTGATATTTGGATTTTTCTCTTTGAGATAACGCCCAACTCCAGAGATCGTCCCACCGGTACCTGCAGCAGCAACGAAGTGAGTAATCTTCCCACCAGTCTGCTCCCACAACTCAGGCCCGGTTGTCTCATAATGCGCTTCCGGATTCGCCATGTTATAAAACTGATCCGCTAACACCGCATTCGGCGTCTCCGCCGCAATCCGTTTCGCGACCATGATGTAATGATCAGGATGATCCGGCGCCACCGCGGTCGGCGTCACAATCACATCCGCACCAAACGCTTTCAACAGTCGCACTTTTTCCTGCGACATTTTATCCGGCATGGTGAAGATGCACTTATACCCACGCAACACTGCAGCGAGCGCCAGCCCAATTCCCGTGTTTCCGCTCGTCCCTTCAACGATTGTCCCACCGGGCTTCAACTTCCCTTCACGCTCTGCCTTCTCAACAATCGGTAACCCAATTCGATCTTTGACAGACCCACCCGGATTAAAGAACTCAGCCTTCCCATATACTGGTGTGCGAATCCCACGGGTGACTTTATTCAATCGAATAAGCGGTGTCCACCCAATCGTCTCAAGCACGTTCGCATACGGCGTTTCGTTGCGAGGTTTCATCGTTGTTGCGCTCATTATTTTTTGTTAACCGAATCAGACGATGTTGGTGGCGTAGCCGACGTACCAAGCGCACTGTCGCTAGGTGGCGGGGCCACTTCTGGATGGCGAAAATACACAGGAAACAAGATGGCAACTGCCATCGGAGTTTCTTTAAGCTTCGCGGGCTCAAACTTTAAATCACGTGCGCCTTTCACTGCTGCAGAATCAAGTAGTGGCGTATTTGACGACTCCACAATTTTGGTAGAATCATTTACGACCACGCCATGCTCATCAATAAACAGCCGTAAAGTCACATTCCCTTGTACTTTATCGGCGTATAACGCAGGCGGATACCGAAACGGCAAATCTTTATTCAACATCACAGGAAGCGCATCAGGCCGTTTCCCTCGTGTATCTACAGCACCTTTTTCTCCGCCGCCACATGCTGCAATACCGGCCATGCACAGAAGCGACACGAGGAGTGAAGCGCTTGTTCTATTTTTTATCATGTTCACGCTGGTTGCTGAACGTCTGCCACCAATCGGGCAAGTGTTTCGAGTGCCTGCATCGGTGTCATGGTATTCGGGTCAAGGGTTTTAAGTGCTTCGACCGCTGGATGAGCTGGAGGTGTCACAAACGACGCCTCAAAAAGCCCAAATTGATCCAGCGATGCTACACTATTCATCGCAGATTGTCGCCCGCGCGGACTTGGCCCTCGAGCCAACTCTGGCGCCGAACTACTCTCAGAGGCCAACGTATTTCCATTCGCCATCTGATGTCCGCCTTCCAGTTGACGCAGTAACCCCCGCGCTCGCTTCAACACGGTTGATGGGAGTCCTGCTAATCGACCAACTTCAATTCCGTATGATCGGTCCGCACCACCAGGATCGAGTGTGTGCAAAAACAACACTTGATCGCCAACTTCACGAACACGAACGTTGTAGTTCCGAACCCCTTCGAGTAAATCTGAAAGCTGAGTGAGTTCGTGGTAGTGTGTTGCAAACACGGTCTTACATCCAATCTCATTATGGATGTGTTCACTCACCGCCCATGCAATCGATACGCCGTCATACGTTGATGTACCACGTCCAATTTCATCCAACAGTACAAGTGAACGTGACGTTGCTGAGTGCAAAATGGAGCTGGTTTCGCTCATCTCCACCATAAAGGTCGATTGACCACGCACAAGATTATCACTCGCACCAACGCGCGTAAATACGCGATCTGCTACACCGATATGGGCGGACTTCGCCGGAACAAAGCTGCCGACCTGTGCCATCAACACGATCAATCCAATCTGACGCAAGATGGTCGACTTACCGGCCATGTTCGGCCCAGTGAGGATGATAAGCCGAGCGTCTTCGATTAACGTGACATCATTCGGAATGAATTTTTCTTTTGGCATCATCCGTTCGACAACAGGATGACGCCCGGCAACTATGCGCAAGTTAAAATCGTCGCTCATAATAGGGCGAACATAACCTTCGTTTGATGCAACAGTTGCGAGCGCTGCCAAGACGTCAAGCTCAGCGATAATCCGAGCGATACTCTGCAATCGACTTACTTCTTTCGCAATTCTCACACGCAACGCTTCAAAGATCGCACGTTCGCGAACTTCGATTCTGTCTGTGGCGTTAAAAACTTTCTCTTCGTAGGTCTTTAACGTTGGCGTCACGTATCGCTCCGCCCCTGTTAACGTTTGCCTGCGTTGATAATCTTCCGGGATTTTATGACCGTGTGCGTTTGTTACTTCAATGAAGTATCCAAACACTCGGTTGTATCCAACCTTTAACGAGCTAATTCCGGTACGTTCGCGCTCCTCAGCCTGAATCCGCGCAATTCCATCTTTACCGCCATCTCGTAGCGATCGCAATTCGTCGAGTTCTGCGTCGAACCCCTCCCGCACAGTCGACTCTTCTCCCAACAAAACGGGTGGCCGATCAACAAGCGTCACGCAAATATCGTCGCTCAAGTCGGCGCATAGCTCCCATTTTGTCATCGTACTGCTCAACGCATCGCCATCAATACGACGCACCGCGGATTCAACTTCAGGTAACCGGCGAATCGAATCGCCCAATACACGAAGCTCACGTGGCGAAATTCGCATTGCAGCCACTTTTGCCGCTAAACGTTCTACGTCTCGCACTCCATCTAACGCAGTACGCAAAGCATCACGCACAATAACGTCATCAAACAACGCTCCAACCGCATCGAGTCGAGCATCAATTGCAACACGATCTGTTAACGGAGACAATAACCACTGTCGCAATAAACGAGCGCCCATTGGCGTTAGCGTTTTATCAAGGACGCTTAACAACGTCCCTTCCAACACGCCGCCACGAAGCGATTCAACCAACTCAAGATTACGTCGAGTCATTTCGTCCAACGGCATCACGCCGCCCGGGCGCTCCATCAATGGTCGATGCAGATGCGGCAACCCACTTGGCTGCAACTCACGTACATACCGCAACAAAGCACCAGCTGCACCAACCGCTAAATCATCTCGGCTTTCAATCCCAAACCCTTCGAGCGACAACACATTAAACTGCCGTTGCAGCTCTTCACGCGCAAATGATGGATCGAACTCCCAATCTGAACGAGGAATAACAAGCACAGAGCTATCAAACGTGATGTTATTCGATGAATCGTCTCCCGATACAGAACCGTCTGCAACAACAACCTCTCGCGGGGTTAACCGAGCCATCGTCGCATCCAACGTCCCAGCTTCGACCGTAACTAAACGAAATTCACCCGTCGAAATATCAATCGCTGCAACACCAGCCTGCTCACCACGACGCACAACTGCGCACAAAAAGTTATTACGCTGACCATCCAATAGATCGTCAGAGAACGCAGCTCCCGGCGTTACCGTTTCAACAACTTCGCGCTTAACAACACCCTTCGCAGTTTTCGGATCTTCAACCTGCTCACAGATCGAAACCCGATATCCGTGCTGCACGAGACGCCGGACGTACTCCGGCCCAGCCTTCGCAGGAACACCAGCAAGCGGCACCTCTGCAGCGCCGCCATTGTTTCGCGACGTGAGCGTTAACCCGAGAACTCTCGAGATTAATTCAGCGTCATCATAAAACGTTTCATAAAAGTCCCCCATCCTGAAGAACAGGATCGTACCTGGATTCCGCGTTTTGATATCCAGGTACTGCTGCATCACCGGTGTGGCAGATTGCTTAGCCACTCGTTCAACCTTTCGTAATAAATCCGTCGATCTTCTTCGCCTTTAACTCGGCGCGAAACGACTCAGCTGCGGAACGCGAGGTGAACTTGCCAATCTTCACTCGATATGGAGCCTTTGTTCCCTCAACCCGAGCGCTGGTATAACCCTTGGTTTTCAGCGAAGCGACTAAGGAAGTGGCTTGTGCCTTTGTATTAAACGCGGCAACCTGAACAGCAAAGACTTCACCAGTGGCTGGCTTGACAGCACCAGTGGTTGCTGGCTTCGTTGGCACAGGTGTAGGAGTCGGCGCAGGAACCGGTTGACGTTTCACCGGAACAGGCTTTTCAGCCTGAGCGGGTGGCTGATTATCCGTAGTATCCTCGTCACCATCCACAACAGGCGGTTCCGCCTTGGCAATTACTGGAACTGCGGTACCAACCGTCCCTTCCTTCCCTGCCCCGGTATCAGCCGTGGCCAACACCACCCCCCTGCAGCGTTGATTCTGGAACTCGATACGATTCTTCAACTCGATATTACGAGCCGGTACCTGCGCTAACGCCTCAGCGTTAACCGCGCATGCCTGTGAAACATCGTTCTGCTCAAACAACGTTCGTGCAGCCCAATAGCTTGCAGCTGCCTGCAACGGATGCCCAGGATAATCCTTGCGTAGTCGATCAAAGTATCGCATAGCCTTCTCTCGTTCGCCACGCAACAGTTCAATCTGACCAACGTTCAGCAACGCATCCGGAACACGCGGAGACAACGAATAATCAACAATCAACCGCACATAATCCTTCTGCGCAGCATCTGACGTCTTCGCCAACTTCCCACGCCAGTACAAACCTTCCGCATACTGCGCCGTTCCAGGTTTTGCCAACGCAAAGATCGAATCCACCATCTCGCGACCATCATCCCCGTCGCCGTTAGTGATAATCGCCTGTGCCTTCAGATAACCAGAGGAATCAATCCGTTCCTGTGCCAGCGAAGCCGTTGAGAATGCCACAGATGCCATTGCAACAAAACCTAACGTTGCACCAATCCCAATATGTCCACAAAATCGCATAGATGTGCGTGCGCCAATAGCCGTTGGATTCTTTCGAATCAAGTATAAATCTTTCATATCGTATCTCTATGCTGCTTGCCGCCGAGATCGGCCGCTTGAATTTGGACCACGCCGCCGCTCTTCAGCGGCACACAACGCCAACACCGTGGTCGCTAAAATTTGCTCATCCGATGAAACACGCGTCTCCTTAAGCGCGATATCGGCAGTCACCAACGCTTCGATCGCTCGATCGCATGCGCCGGCACTCCAATCAGGCACAGCGCGTGCCCAAGCCTTTGCAGCTGCGCCCCATGGACGCATTGGAAACGCACCCGTTTTTTTCAACAACGCAAAGAATTCATTTTCAAGTCGCCCCGAAGGTGCACCGTCGTCAACTCGGGCACGTCCCCATCCAACCGCCAACATCTGCGTTGCTAACGCCATAACAACAGCAACAGCTGTTGTTTTAGGTTGCATCATAATATGCGGAACCAACTCCAACGCCGCAGTCGCATTACGTGCGAGCACATGATCGAGCAAATCACCTAACGTTTCACCACGTTTCACACCAACAATTGCGGAAACTGCGTGTTCGGTAATCTCCGTTCCATTTGTATAGCTCGCGAGTTTATCCAACTCCGCGACTAACAGATACAGATCGTTCCCAACTGCATCCTGCAACAGCGCTGCCGCGTCTTCAGTGATCTCGGTTTCCAACACCGCCTTCGCGTAGTGCGCAATCCATTTAGGAATCCGATGATCTTCGAGGAAATCAAAACCGAGCGGTGTCCCACCCTTCTCAAGCCCCTTGTCGGCTTTGGCGCCAGCGGCCGCAACAAGCAGCACGGTGACATCATGTGATGGGCGCGCTAAAAACCGGTCGAGCCGAGCGCGTGCGTCTTTTTTGAGCGCGGTAACGTCTCGGATCACCACCACTCGCCGATCCGCCATCATAGGCGGCGTGCCAAGCAGCGATTCGACCGTTTGGGCGTTTAATTCGTTGCCACGAGCGAAGGTCAGATTGAAGTCGCGAGTTGGTGGATCGACAGCGGCCGCGACAATCTGGTTGACCGCGTCGTTTTTTTGAAACTCGTCCTCGCCATATATATAGTACGCCCCATCAAACTGTTTCAGTTTGATAGCGTCCCGGAGCAGTTTGAGGGAGTTTGCGGCCATCTCTCAATCTACGATTATGGCGGCGGTTCTGGAATCAGCTAAGCGGGTTACTTACGGCCGATTTGTGCCGGATTCGCCATATGAATCGAGACCTGCTCGGCAAAAAGGGCAACGGGCCAAATTGGCATGCCGGCCGAAACAGAGGCGACAATCGACGATCCGATTGCCAACACGGCCTCATCATCATCTTGCGGCGGTGCCGCCATGGCAACGACTGGGGGGAGAGAAAGTTCCGGGAGATGGCTCGCGTTGTACAACGATGTCGCCACATAGCCCAGCATGAGAACCGAAGCGATAGCCCCTATCGATGCAACTGTCCGGAAGTTCGCACAGGCCTCGCTTTCCGGGAGATCACGACACCGCTGTAATTTAGCCTCTAACCGCATCCCAAAATCGTCAGAAAGCTGAATCGACGGGATATTGCGTGCAATCATAAGGGAGCGGCGAATCCGAGTATCCAACTCGCCACACTCAGGACATTCGCCCAAATGGCGTTGCATTCGAACGAGCTCGACCCCAGGGAGGGTATCGTCGACAAATGCGCAGTGATGTTTGCGAAATTCTGAACAGTTCATCGAATAGGAGAAGGCACGAGTTACATACCCGTATTGGGAAAAGTTAGTTCCACCTAGGAAGCCGGGTGGGCGAAGTAGTCTTTTTTTGAGCTCAGGGGCAAAAAATCGCCCGGGTTACCAGTGACTCCGGCAACCCGGGCGATTTTAAGAACTCACCCTCTCTATTTGAGCCAAGGCCCAATGATCTCCGCAAAGCTGTTCCTGGCTCTATTCAGCCGCGACTTCACAGTTCCCAGGTTCGTATGCGTAATCTCAGCGATTTCCTCATACGATCTCCCTTCCAGCTCTCGCAGAACGAACACATTTCTGTGATGTTCAGGGAGCTGCTCCACAGCCTCTTCAACCTTTTCACGAATGTCGCGCTTTCTGTACAAGTCGTCTGGTCGATTTCCGGTATCTTCGAACTGAAGCGGACGTTCTTCGTCCTGCCAGTTCTTCGTGATTGCCTGGAATAGCACCAACGGATTACGCGATCGGTTCCGAAGTTCGTTTTTGGCCAAATTTGAAGCGATCGTATAAACCCATGTCGAAAACTTCTTCGTCCGGTCAAAGCGGTGTAGATGGCGATAGACACGGATAAAGACCTCTTGGACGAGATCTTCCGCCTTTTCGCGGTCACCGATTGTACGGTAGATGAAGTTGAGGAGACGGACCTGATACCGCTCAACGAGCTCAGAGAACGCTCGCTCTTCGCCGTTCAAGAACGCAGTAACAACTGCGGAGTCTTCGGCAAACCGCAAACGATCCCGAACTTGCGAAGCTGCATGTTCGGCGTGTACTAAAGCGGGCATTGTCTTACGTGCGGTCATGGTCATAGTGGTATCCTCGTGCGGACGATTGTTCAAAAGTTTGGAACGAAAGTCGATGTTGGTTGCGGAGGACCTCCTCACTGATTGGGGTTTATATAGTGTAAATGCATAGGATATGCCGAACGTTGTTGCAGAAACTGCATGCCGTAAGTCGTTGATATATAACGAGTTATAAAGTTAACGAATAGACGACTGCCAAATAGGCATTCTTTTGCGATATATCGAAGTCCACAAGCGTGTTGCAATTATACTACTAATTCCTAACACCTTTATTTACATCTATTAGACGCTTTCCGACCCGGATCGTTAAAGGCATCTTGGAAAGAGATGAGTATTTGCTCTAGTTTGCCTAACTTATATGACACGCGCAAGTCACTAAGTGGTTTCCCTGGATTTTTGTGGGTTTTTTGGGGTAAATGGCGCGCAAAAATAGTGGCACGATAATGGTGCCAGGCGCTGGTGGTAGCTTAGGGCTTACAAAACATCTACAAAGAGGACGTTCTTTCTATAAACACCCTCTTATCGAGCCTTATCGCCCAGCAGGAAACCCGGCTGCATATAGAATTGCCACGATACTTTTAGCATCCCGAATCTCTCCCTGCTGAATCATTTTCAAAGCAACAGAAAGATTCACGGTTAACACTTCAAGAAATTCGTCATCTTCGGTCGCAGGTTCACCACGAGTCAGACCAATCGCCATATAGATGAAAATCTGTTCATCTGTAAATCCAGGAGCCGTGTAAACAGTCGTAAGATGTTCGATCCTCTCTGCAGTACACCCCGTCTCTTCTTTTAACTCACGAACAGCCGTGTCCTTCGGATCTTCGCCTGGATCCAACCGCCCGGCAGGAACTTCGTAGATATACCCACCAACCGCATACCGATACTGACGAATCAACAAGATCTGTGGATCTTCTCCAGTTGGATCGCTCAGAAACGGGAGAATTGCACATCCGCCTGGATGACGCACTACTTCAGCCTGACCAACCGTATCGTTCGGAAACTTCACCTGATCCACGTCGACCGAAAAGATCTTTCCGGTAAAGATTCTATGGCTTGCAACTACTGAATCGCTCATGCTTATACGTGTATGGTGATCGGTGCAAAGTTCGCAACTTCAAGCGAATCTTTAATCTCGTTAGCGTTTCCGACTATTACGATTTGCAGTGAATCCGGGCTGATATGATTTTTGGCAGCGTTCAAAACACGCTGCGGTGTAATCGCGCGGATGTTTGCACGATAGGTGTCATACCAGTTATCTGGCAAGCTATAAATAACAATAGCAGCGAGTGCGCCCGCAACCGACGACGTTGTTTCAAATCGAATCGGGAACACGCCATCTAGATACTTTGTTGCGAGCGAAAGTTCATCGTCGGTGACTTCCTCTGTGCGCATCCGATCAACTTCGTGCAACGTTTCCTTAATGGCTTCTGCGGTAACGTTGCTGGCAACGGCTGTTGATATTACAAAAGGACCTGCGTTACGACGCCAGTCATACCCTGATGACGCACCGTATGTATAGCCATGCTCTTCGCGCAGATTCAAGTTTACTCGAGATCCAAAGAGACCGCCGAGTATGGCGTTCATCACGGTGATGTCGAAGTAGTCTTTGTGGTTGCGTGGAACGCCAACATGACCAATGCGCAGCTCTGACTGAGGTGCGTCGGGGCGGGGAACCAGGTGTAGTACGCGCGCTGTGGTCTTCGGTGTATCAACTGCAACTATTTCAGAGGGTTTATCTCCAGTCCAATTCTTGAGTGCGCTCTCAACAACGATTTGCGCCCCTTCAATTGTAATATCGCCCGCGATAATAATCGTTGTATTTTTAGGACGATACCGCGCCTTATAAAACTCTACGACATCCTGACGTGACAGGGAAGGAACGGTTTCTTTCGTTCCACCGATTGGCACTGCATACCGTGAATCCTCGGCATACACAAACTCTTGAAACTTCTCGCTGGCGTATGAGCGAGGTTCGGATTCGGTATGTTGTATTTCAGTGAGACGTTCGCCTTTTAATCGGTCGATTGCGGATTCAGGAAACGTTGGAGCGGTAAGTACATCTGCGAAACGCATGAAGGCGTCTGGCAGTTTGTGTTCGAGCACGGTCATCTTGATTGTTGCAGCGTCCCAATCAGCCGAGGCGCCTACAGATGTACCAAGCCGTTCGAGATAGTCGGTAAGCGCTTCACCTTCAAATGAACCAGCACCTTCAGTCAGTGTGCTTGCCGTGAGTTCAGCTACGCCTTCTTTACCGCGTGGATCTCCAACGGCACCCGCATCAATAACGGCGAGTACCGTTACCAACGGTACTTTGTGCATCGGTGCAACGATCAGTTGTATGCCGTTACTGAGGGTTCGGCGCGTAAACTTGGGGAATGCATATTCCCGCACTGGGCCGGCTTGTGGACGGACGGTGACTGTCATGCTGAAATGAGCTCCGAATCGGCGTTAACCGTTTGCGCGGGTGTTGCGGAACGTGGGACGTACATGAGCAGGGCGCGGTTATCGGGGCCAAGTCGTTCGCGAATGAATGCGTTGACTTTAGCGACGGTAACTAGGCGATAACGGTCCATCTCTCGGTTAACCAGATTGGGATCACCAAAATATGTGGCAAACTTTGAGATGTTGTCTGCCCGCTCTCCAGCCTGTTGCATCGAACTCATGAAATCGGTTTCGATCAGCGCCACGGCACGGTCGACTTCTGCCTGTGTGACACCACCTTCATACACTCGGTTGATTTCAGCTAATACTTCTTGCTCGAGCCGCTCTGGCGTGATTCCTAACCGCGCGGTTACGTCGACAATTAGCAGATCGGCGCCTTTGGGAAGGTCAAAGGTAAACGCCGTTGCATCAACGGCGACCTGCCGCTCTCGCACGAGCGAGCGCCGCAACCGGCTACCCTTACGCATACCGAGGATAGCACCACAGATAGAGGCGGCGTAATAATGCTCGCTGCCAAAAGGCGGGGAACGGAACGCGACATAAAGACGCGGAAGATTTACGTCATCTTCGACCACTTCCTTGATCTGCCGTCCAAATGTTGGCGGGAGTGTCATGTCGGGGAGTGGCGGCTTTTTTCCACCCCGTGGAATGTGCGCAAAGTGTTTATCGATAAACTTGCGGGCCTCCATGGCGTCAAAGTCGCCGGCGATGGAGAGCACTGCGTTATCTGGGGTATAATACGTCGCAAAGAACTGCGCGACGTCTTCGAGCGAGGCGGCGTTCAAGTCTTCGAACGAGCCGATAAGCGAGTGGTGAAATGGATGCGATTCCGGGTACGTGAGGGCAGGGAGTTTTTCCCACCATGTTCCGTACGGCTGGTTATCGACCGACCAGCGGCGCTCGTTGGAAACGACGTCACGCTGAGTATCCAACTTCTGCTGAGTCATGGCTGGGAGCAGGGCGCCCATACGGTCAGCTTCGAGCCAGAGGGCCAGTTCAAGCTGGTGAGCTGGGACGGTTTCGTAGTAATTGGTCCGATCCAACCACGTTGAGCCGTTTAGAGTGCCACCTGCACGTTGGATCAGCTCGAAGTGCTCGTTAGCTTGAACGTGTTCGGAGCCTTGAAAGAGCATATGCTCAAAGAGGTGAGCAAAGCCGGTTCGGCCAGCGCGTTCGTTGGCCGAACCAACATGGTACCAGAGGTTCACCGCAACGATTGGTGCAGTGTGATCCTCCGACAATGTCACCAACAGGCCGTTGTCGAGTCGATAAGTTTCGATCGGAATATGCATAGTTGTCATTTCAGTCTGCTAAATATATGACGCCAGGCCTCGGAATCTCACGAACGTTGAGTTCGGAAGGGATTCCCGTGTTCCATGAACTGGTCCCTGCGCCAGATATTTTGCGTGTATTTGAATACCTTCAGCGACTTCCGTACCCATTATTGTTGGATAGCGCGACAGCGCACCACAAACCGTTACACGCCGATGCTACGGCTGTAGACGGCGGTGCGGAGAAGCCTCCGCAGCCAGGTGCGCCAACAACGACATCGCCAGTAGCCCGTTACAGCTTTGCGATGGCTGAGCCAGATACGATTATCTCAGCTACAGGGCTAGATGTTTCGATTATGGATGTTACAAGCGGAACAATCGATCGAAAACAGGGCAGGGCACTCGACGTTGTTTCCAACTGGGTCGGAGCGTGGCAATCAACGGCTACAGCTCAGGCAAGTGACAATGGATTACCGCCGTTTCGGGGCGGAGTCGCGGGTTATGTTGGCTACGAATATGGCGGCGTATTGGAACGGCTCACTCACCCGGCCGTATCGGACCTCGGCATTCCGGACGTTGTCCTGGGGCGATACCCCTGGGTAGTTGCGTGGGATCACTGGACTGGCCAGGCGTGGCTGTTTGCGGCCAATCAGGAACTACTCGCCAGGGTTCGGAATTTCCTCAGGCCATTTCTAGGCCTTCCATCAAGCTTTTCTGAGGACGATTCAGGTTCAGCTTCGGTAACAACCCAGGACGAGGCAACTCGAAACGGAGTGGACCATAGGGTCGGTACGGAGGAAGTACCGGCCAGAAAGGGAGCACTCGTCACCAGCGTTTTCACGCAGCCCCAGTACGAAACAGCAGTTGAAAAGGTGAAGGAGTATATCCGAGCGGGTGACATCTTCCAGGCCAATCTTTCCCAACGCTTTTCAGCCGAGGTATCGAAAACACCCTGGGAGCTATACAAAACACTCCGCACGGTTAACCCCGCACCGTTTGCCGCATTTTTTGATTTTGGAGATGGCGTTCTAATTAGCGCTTCTCCAGAACGGTTCTTACATGTGAATTCAACCGGTGCGGTAGAAACGCGCCCGATCAAAGGTACTCGCCCACGCGGAGCTTCGGCAGAAGAAGACGCCTTATTTAGTAGCACATTGACACAAAGCGGCAAGGATGCAGCAGAACACGTGATGATTGTTGACGTACTCCGGAACGATATATCGCGAGTCTGCGAATACGGCAGCGTAAAGGTCCCTCAATTGATGGAGCTGCAGCAATTTGCTACGGTCCATCACCTTGTCTCCACAATTACCGGTCAACTCCGCCCCAACTCCTCAGCGATCGACCTCGTACACGCATGTTTCCCCGGCGGTTCGATTACTGGCGCGCCCAAGGTCCGCGCCATGGAGATTATTGCGGAATTGGAGCCTGTCGTCCGGAATGTGTACTGCGGAACCGTTGGCTACTTTGGGACAAACGGCACCATGGACTCAAGTATCGTCATCCGTACGTTTCTCTTCAAACAGGGGCGCGTATACTTCTCGGCTGGCGGTGGCATCGTCGCCGATTCGTCACCAGACGATGAATACCAGGAGACTTTGGACAAAGCACGGGCACTAGTGCACGCGCTAGGTACGTCGTTCTAGCATCATAAGAGACCCACGACTCGATCAATTGGTACACCAGGGACCGATATATCAACGAAATCGTAGCCGACCACCAGTTCGCCAAGTTTGTCTTGAACCCTGGGCTCTGGCACAATACAAGCGTCGTAATTTGATACACCTTATCTGAGTGCGAACGAATGCCTTCTTCTGGATACCAAACGTTACGAAAACAATTTCCGCTAATTTTGTCAGGCGCTCCCTGGTACGGCCATCCGGTGATGGCGATACTCAAAGAAATTGACGCCTCAACTGCAAATCGCCGTATTATTCCTGGCGCACATACCATTTGGGAGATATTAAACCATATGACGGTGTGGACGGATATTATTCGAAGCCGAGTGACGGCTGGAACAGATTATAGCCCAAGTCCGGAAGAGGATTGGCCGCCAACGCTCGATACGGGAGCACATGCGTGGGATGCGTCAGTTCTTACCTTTGAAGCCGCATGGAATTTGCTCGCAAGGCATATTGAAGCACTCTCCGATAAACAGATGGAGATGAACGCACCAACAACAGATTCGACAGCCGATCAATATACAGTTGCAGAGCTGCTACATGGAATTATTCAGCATACCGTGTATCACTCTGCTCAAATTGCATTACTCGCTAAATCTCACGAAGAAGGAACATTCTGATGCTTCCCATTGTTTCGATCAATGGCACAATCGTACAGGAACCGGCCACAGCGATCTCCGTATTCGACCGTGGTCTTACACTTGGCGATGGAATATTCGAAACATTAAAGATCGCTGATGGAGTGGTCTGGTATTTGGATCGGCATCTACAGCGAATGCGAGAGTCTGCGATTACAGTTGGAATTACGTTTCCGGAAGATGGCGAACAGTGGATTGCACGGGTTCTTCAGCGGGTCGAGGAATTCGCAATTCGCGATGCCACGCTTCGAATCACGCTAACGCGCGGCATAAACGAAACAACCGGGCTACGATATGATGTCACAGCCCCACCAACCGTTATCGTAACCGCCTACGCAGCTCCTCAACTTCCAGCAACCCTCTACTCCAAAGGAATTTCGGCACGAGTAGCAACCAATCGCCGGAATGACCGAAGTTCGGTATCACGCATTAAAACCACAAGTTATGCGGAATCGTTGTCGGCATTTTTGGAGGCGCAGGCTAGTGGTTATGAAGATGCGATCTTCTTGAACACGCGCGACTTCGTGGCTGAAGCAACGGCGAGTAACGTATTTGTCTCATTAAACGGGATCGTCGTCACACCATCGATTTTACACGGAGCGTTACCTGGTATTACGCGAGCGATTGTGATGGATATTGCACACAAGCATAACATTCCGGCGAACGAGCGCGAGATTGGCTACGAAGAGCTGCTAAACGCAGATGAGATATTCTTAACAAGCTCCGTACGCGGGATTGTACCGGTAACTAGGCTTATCGATAACGACTTGGGGAATGGATTCCCCGGTGAAGTTACGCAGAAGATAACTGCAGTCTATAACGCGCTAGCGGATCGGATATAAACAATACTTCGGCAAGCTGGTCACGACGACCACTACTCACTGATCATTCAGTGATCGTGATGAGGCGAACCGCCTAACGGACGGATTCTAATGGGACCCATGTTCAACGCTTTGAGCTTCGGTTCTATCGACTTCAAATCGCCGACAATCAGGATAGTGAGCTTTGCGGGGTCGATATAGCGATTTGCGACACTCGCAACGTCAGATTGTGTTACCGCTGAAATTTTCGCGCTGTAGCTGCTGTAGTAATCGAGCGGTAATCCGTATAACACCAACGTCGACAGTTGGTTTGCGATATCGCGCGTTGTTTCGAAGTTACCTGGTAGCTGTAGCTCGAGAAAATTCTTGGCTTTGGTTAACTCCTGTGCGGGGATAGTATCCCGAATGCCGCGCAGCTCTTTCATAAATTCTATTAGAGCCGAGTCGGTCATAGCGGCAACGATCTCCGATCGAGCGGTAAAGGGGCCTGCATCTCTGCGCATATCAAAGCGTGAACCAGCGCCATACGTATAACCTTTCGTTTCACGCAGATTCATATTCAGGCGGCTTGTGAACGATGCGCCTAATATGGTATTCATGACTTGGAGCGGGAAATAGTCTGGTGTTGAACGTGGGACACCGATAGTTCCAATACGAAACGACGACTGTGCTGCGTCCGGTTTATTCACAACGTAAATCGTTGTGGCCGAAATTGGTTCGGCTTGCGGGATTTTCGCATAGGTAACAGTACGTCGCTCCCATGCGCCAAAGAGCTTATTTACCTGCGCTTCGAGTTGATCAAGCGTGATATCGCCAACTGCAATTAATGTGGATGTATTGGGAGCAAAGTACGTCTTATAAAAATTTTGAATGTCACTGAGTGGCATTTGCCAGATAGATTCTTCGTCGCCGGATGCGGGGCGTCCGTACGGATGCTCGTCGCCAAACACAAGATTTTGGAATGCGCGATCAGCTATGGCGGAGCCGTGATCTTTTAGCTGAAGGAGGGCAGTGCGACGTTCTTGTTTTATCCGAGTAAACTCAGTTCTAGGAAATGAGGGATTTAACACAACGTCGGCCATCAACGCTAACGCGCTGTCCAATTTATCTGTAGGGGTAGTTAGCGAGACCCTTGTAGCATCCCAGCCACTATTTGCAGAGAGATCGACACCTAAAAACGCGGCCTGATCGTCAATTTGCAGGCTTGTACGGGTTTTAGTGCCAGCGGTAAGCATTTGTGCCATAAAATCAGCCATGCCTGCGCGGCTCTCTGGATTTTCAGCAGCTCCGCCAGGAACGACAAGCACGAAGTCGACAATTGGTAGTTGACGACGTTCGACGACAACGAGCTTTAGCCCGTTCGCGAGCGTACGCTCCATTGCAGGCGGTAGCGTAACTGGCTTTGGCGGACTTAACTCTGGGGCTTTGGTGCGATCCAACGTTTGGGTATCCTGTGCGTCGAGCGACATAGTGCTAGCTGAGAATGTGGAGATGGCTACAAACGTAAGCAGGTGCGTTACGGAAGCGTTCATTTTGCACCGCCTAGTGTTACCATAAGATTCTTTTTCCCTTCTGGGACGACCGTAAGGACGACTTTAGGTTTCCCCAGATAACTCGTTGCCACACGCTGCACATCGGCTTCCGTTACAGCTTCGTAACGAGCGAGGTCTTGTTGCACATAGTCCGGCGTGCCCACATAATAGTTATACATGTTGAACAAATCCGCTTTGTGCTCAACGCTTTGTAGCTGCTGCAAGAAGTTTGACTGCGTGGAGTTTTTCACTCTCGCCAGCTCTCGCTCCGTAATCCCCTTGGTCTGAATCTTTTCGATTTCGGCGCGAACAATTGCGTCAACCTTTTCGGGCGAGATGTTCGGCTTTGGCGTTACGACAATCTGAAAGACGCCAGTGAGCTTCGAGCCTGACATATAGGCTGATACATCTTGTGCGACCTGAAGGTCGTACACGAGCGTTTTGTATAGTCGCGAATTTTGTCCTTCTGATAGTACCGAAGCGAGTGTTGTAAGAGCAGCATCGTCTGCACTAAAGGCTTTGGCAGCGGGCCAGGTGTAGTATATCTTCGGAAGCTGTACCTTATCTTCCAACACGAGAAACGTGTCGCGTGCGATCACTACGGGCGCTGGATTCGGTAGCGCGGGCATGTCAGGGCCACGCGGGATGCTGCCAAAGTACTTTTCAATGAGCGCTTTGGCTTCCTTGATATCGAAGTCACCGACAATGGCGATGGTTGCGTTATTAGGCGCGTAGTAGGTACGAAAGAACCCCTGAACATCTTCGAGCGTCGCCGCTGATAGATCGGCCATTGAACCGATAACCGGCCACGAATACGGATGACCTTTCGGATACAGCGCAGCAAGAATTATTTCGTCGGCTCGACCATACGGTACGTTGTCGACCCGCTGGCGGCGTTCATTTTTGACAACATCGCGCTGCAAATCGAGCTTTTCCTGATCGAGGGCAGGGAGGAGGAAGCCCATTCGGTCGCTGTCGAGCCAGAGCGCAAGCGGAAGAGCGTTAGACGGCAACGTTTCGTAGTAGTTGGTTCGATCTTCGGTTGTGGAACCGTTATTATTTGCCCCTGCGGCTTCCAGACGTTGATCAAAGTCGCCAGTCGGAACGTTCTTCGATCCCATGAACATGATGTGTTCAAAGAGATGCGCGAACCCGGTACGCCCCACCTGCTCGTTTCCCGATCCAACATGATACCAGGTGTTTACTGCCACGATTGGCGTTGAGCGATCCTGATGCAGAATGACCTGGAGTCCGTTCGGCAGCGTGTACGTTTCGATCTGAAGTTTCGGAATCGACTGTGAAACGGCGGTAGTCGCGCAAAGCATCATTAAGTAGCAGGTTGATAATAATTTCATGATTAGCCTAGTATAAATGCGATCGGGGCTTTTATTGATTCGCTGAAAATGTATCCGGCGTTTTTTAGGCTGCTGGCGCTGATTGGGGAGGTTCGCGTTGGGGATGTATACGGGCGCAATCCCATCCTCTGTGCTGTGAGCCAGAGTCGAAACATGTGAAATGGATCGCTCACCATCACAACAGAGGTCATATCCCGAGAGCGGAGCAGGGAAGCGACAGCATGCATGGACGCACTGGTTGTGCGTCCCTCGCTTTCCAGCAGAATGGCGTTTTCCGGAACGCCGTGGCGACGAGCGTATTCACCGCTAACGATGGCCTCGCTGGTGGTGTCTCCAGTGCCTTTTCCGCCGGTAAAGATCAGAATTCGCGCGGTACTATCGTTCCAAAGATTAATAGCATGGTCGATTCGCGCTTTCAGTACAGGCGATGGCCGCCCATCGTATTGAGCGGCCCCCATAACAACAATTGCGTCAGCGCTAATATTCTGGGTCGGGTTAGCGGCGTCGTACGCGGCAAAGCCGACCACGCACAACACCGATATCATCCATGCAACTGCAACACTGGTCAAGCCAGTCCCGATATAACGGATCAGACGGTTCTTTCGTCGTGGCGACTCGGGCATTCTAAATGATACCCCTTCGTTGCCATTTGGGCTTGGAACGCATCTTGGGCTTCTGGCTCTCCATGTACTAAAAATATCGACTTGAGAGCCGGAGATTTGGATTTCACGCGATCCAGCCAGCTGGTAAGCTCAGTTCTGTCTGCATGGGCGCTATAACCGTTGATAATTTCAACGTTTGCACGAAGGGGAACTTCTTCGCCGAAGATCTTCAGCTTTGGCTGTCGCTCAACGATACGGCGGCCGAGTGTTCCTTCGGCCTGGAAACCGACAATGAGGATGGTGTTTTTGGGATCCGACGCACCAAACTTGAGATGATGCAGGATACGGCCGTTTTCGACCATGCCTGAGGCTGCGATAACGACCATTGGGCCGTGCATCGTGTTGAGCGCCTTGGATTCGGCTACATCTCGTGTAAAGTGGACGAGATTAAAGTGAAACAGTTGATCGACTTCACCCACGAGCCGTTCGGCGTTGTCAAAAACTTCAGGGTGGAGCTCGAACACCGTTGTGGTGTCGGTGGCGAGTGGACTGTCGACGTAAATGGGAATTGGCGCGATTGCTCCTTCGCGTACAAGACCGTGCAAGCTATACAGCAGCTCTTGGGTGCGACCAACGGCGAAGGCCGGGATCAACACTCGTCCGCCGCGTGCGCTGGTCTCTCGGATTACACGAGCAAGATGAGCGCGCGCTCCATCCACCGATTCGTGATCACGGTTCCCGTATGTGGACTCCATGATCAGTACGTCAACATCAGTCGGCGGATTGGGATCGCGGATAATCGCCAATCCGGTGCGACCGATATCCCCAGAAAAGACAAGCCGGCGAGTTTTACCGTTTTCCGTGACATCGAGTACAACGGAGGCTGAACCCAAAATGTGCCCGGCATCAAGGAAGGTGCAGCGAACGTTGGGGAGAACGTCAAATACTTTGTTATACGGCATCCCAACCATCAACCGCTGAGTTTCGGTGGCGTCTTCCATCCCGTAGAGCGGAGCAACGTACTCCTGGTGACGCTTGGCCAGGTGCATCGCATCGCTCTCCTGGATATGGGCAGAGTCTGCCAACATCACAGCGCAAAGGTCACGCGTCGCCGAAGTCGCAAATATCGTTTTACGGTACCCTTCCTTGACAAGCAAGGGAAGTCGCCCGGAGTGATCGATATGTGCGTGTGATAGCACAATTGCATCGATTTCATTTACCGGGATTGGGAGTTCGCGATTCTTGAGATCGGATTCTCTGCGTTTCCCCTGAAACATCCCGCAATCCAGAAGAATCGTCTTTCCATCGACTCGAAGGATATGGCAAGAGCCTGTGACTTCGCGTGCGGCGCCGGCAAATTCAAGTTCCATGTTTAGTATCTAAATGTTACTATTGTGGATAAAGCGAGCAGCGAGCCATAGCAGACCCGCCGCTGAGTGGGTGACGTTTTTGAACTATATGACTATGTGCTGAAATTACGAAATATGCGGATGCACACGACACCGTTGGGAATTACGCTCTGCACCTCTAAGCCTCCGCCGAGCGTCGAAAGATGATAACAAGCTGCTCGGCGTCCTGAGACATGAGGGTGGGTTCCCAACCGGCACGACTCCGTTCGTTTAACAGGTCAGTTAAGGTGTCTTCGTTCTCTCTCGTATGACGAGTCAGCTTGATAATGACGGACTGGTACTCTTGCATGAGTTAAAGTTGGCCGTTCGATCGCGCGTTTGCTAGCGCCTATACTAGTAGTTATACGAGCGGAGGGAGATACCATGTCGTGCTCCATCGGTATGAGTACCATTATCCAAACCATTCCTGCGGGTCATTTTGCTGGCGCCTAGCCGCTTCGATAACCCATTTTTGCGCATCTGAGTCGACGACTTCCATAGCAACACGATCGAACCAGAGCTTTGCTTGTTTGCTATCGCCAATTCTGCGCCAGAGTTCACCGATCAAATAGGTGAGCACTGCACGCTCATCTAATGGAACGGCATCGTAGCTTGCAAGAGTCTTTTGAAACGCCCAAGCGGAGTGGCGACGATAATATCGCTCCGCTTCGGTGTCGCCTTCATCAACACAACACCACGCGGCTCGCAACCAGAGATCACCAACATATCGCGATTCCGCACCCTGCCATTCCGCCACTTTGGCAGCGGCTGAGTATTTATCTGAACCGGCCACAATGTCTTCAACGTGTGGCGTAAGCTCTTTCCACACATGCTCCCGCACCAACGGACTCAGCTCAGTTTGATCGGTGAAGTCCCGCTCGGAACCGCAGTATCCGCAGTGTTGACACAAATGTACTTGATAAGGGAGCGGCTGCATTCCAGCCGCGCACTCATGAAAGTCCGTCCGTTTTCCGCCGTAGGCGTCTGTCGATGCAACCGCTTGCGAGGTAAACTGGCAACGACACGACGGACAAGACAGCTCGATCTGACGCAACATTGTCATCTGAGTTTCCTCTAACTGTTCAGAGAAACTGAGAGGGGAATTTTCGTGCCACACGATGTATCTCACAATTAATCGTTGTACCATCTTGTTGTGAGGTTTGAGAAAGGATATCATTGAGGCCGATGCTGATCAATCTGGTCCCCGACTTCCTCTCTGTCCTAGACAGCAGCGATCGCGTCTCCGCCTATCTCCAGTACTTCGATGCGCACCGTCGCATTCTCGAACCGTACTGGACGAACTACGTGATCGAACCAAACGGCCCTCACTTCCAAGAAGTTGTTCGCTCGACGGTATACGCGTCGCGGAACGACCTCAGTTCCATGCTCGACCGCGTTGATGTCGTCACACTCGCGCGAATGGCAGAAACAGAAAGCGCTCGACTATTAGATGCCGACGTTGACATCGACGTTGTGCTCATGGTTGGCGTTGGCGCCGCAAACGCTGGCGAACTCGTGGTGAATGGACGTGGCGTTGCCTTCATCGCACTCGAACACTTCACGGGTGAAACCAACCCGGAGACGAGCGCGCTTGGATTGGAGCCAGAGTTGATTCCACTCTGGCTTGGTCATGAAATCGCACACGCAGTGCGCTACACGTCGCCAGAAAGCCGTAGCGAGATGCGCGCCCTGATCGCAGAAGAAAAGGGCGAGTATAGCTATTGGGAGACTGGACGGCGAGCGTCGCTCCGCGAGCTAGTAATTAACGAGGGGATTGCCACACAGGTGAGCCGACTGGTCAGTCCAGGGCACGCCGCGTGGGAGTACTTTGGATATGGCCGCAGAGAATATGCCAATGTCCGAGAAGCTGAGCCATTTTTGATGCGCACCGTAGCCAAGGATCTCGACCGGGCTGGACTTGGTCTACGGTTGCGCTATCTCTCAGGCGGTATGAGCACCGACGCTCGAACCGTCGAACGACACGTACTGCCAGAACGAAGCGGGTACTTTATCGGAGCGCGGATGGTCGAAGCAGCCATCGCCTCACGTGGAGCCGCTTGGACCGTTCGAGCCAGTGCTGCCGAAATCTGTTCAATTGAAGGAAGCGCTGCGGCAATCGCCTAGACATAGTATCATTTAAGGCTACTCACGAACGCCGATTTCGAAGTCAGACACCGCTCCCACCGGAAGAAGTTGCCTATAACCCAAGGCAACTTCCCAAACGGGCGCTAGCTACCACATGGCCACGCCATATACAGCATGTGTCTGCGTCGAACGGTTTTATCAGGAGGCGCTAACATGGTTGAAGTCCGAGCCCGCTCAAACACCGAGCTCGCCGATGCTGCATTCGAGATTTATCGGCATCACTTTCCAACGCTGTTTACAATCGCTGCGGTTTCCATGCTACCGTATACGATCGAGGCAATACTGCAAGCACAGCGGGGAGCTGAGCCAACGCTCTCAACCAGCATCATCTTCCTGTCGATCACCAGCTTGATTTTGACCGCGTTTGGGTCTGGCGCGATTATATCAATCGCATCGGACGCATATCTCAGCAACAACAAAGCAGACCTGGACTTTGAATCTGCGTTCAGGCGGGTCTTCGCTCGACCGGTTCAGCTCGTAGTTGCGACACTCCTGAAGTGGTTTTTTATCTTCCTGGGAATGTTACTCCTGTTTGTTCCAGGAGTCTTCATGATCAAACGTTATTTTGCCGTCCCAGCTACCGTCGTGCTTGAAAAGCTTGGGATCTCTGATGGACTAAAGCGTTCGGTCGCACTGTCGCAGGGAAATGGGCGTCGCATCCTGTCGCTCCTCGTCATTATGTGGATCGTTTACCTCGTCATATGGGTTGCCGCATTTGCATTTACGAGTGTTCTAACCAAAAACGCCGTGGTATCGGCGTTAATCCAGCTTGTCATTGGATCGGCGATGTACCCCCTCATCGATATCATCACCACGCTGCTGTATTATGACATTCGTATTCGCGACGAAGGGTTCGACATTGAACTCATGGAAAAAGACCTTGATTCCGGCTTCCAGGGACAATTAGTATCGTAGTGATACAAAATATTTCACAGTTAAGTCAGCGAGCCATAGCCGATACGGTTACTGTGGTTTTCCTCGATCCGGCTTATGCAACCAAGCCACTATCAATGCTGGAAATAGCACTGAGGTGGATTGGACGATTGATTGACTCAATCTTCGAGTTTCTATCGAAGGACTCCGTATTTGGCCCTTACATTCGTTGGGCGCTGATCGTTGTGGCCGCGTTTCTCATTGGACGTATATTGTTGGCGATATTGGTGCATTACCGACCTCGAACATTTGGGATCGGTACACGCTTCTCAACGCAGCGCTACGAAGATCCCTGGAAGGTCGCACAACGATATGCGGCGGCTGGCGATTATTCAAACGCAGCACACGCACTGTACTTCGCCGCAATTACGTCGCTCGCCCGTTCGGGGCAAGTCGCAATTGACGAGTCTAAAACGGCGGGCGACTACCTTCGCGACCTACGCGGTAAACCAACACGTCAACCGTTTGCCGACTTTGCACGGATGTATGAGTTCGTCATGTACGGGGTTGGGTCGTGTGATTCGATGCAATATCAGACGTTACACACGTTAACCAATCCCTTTCGCAGCGGACGCGACGGATCAGGTGAACGAGTTTGACAGCTACGTCCAAACTCTCTGCAATCGCAAAGTCACGATGGGCTCGACCGTCTGTTGTGCTTTCCGCTATCGCTATTGTTCTCTTCATCCTGACCTTAACAACCGAAGGGCCGACGAGTGCGGGTCGGTTTTCGACCCATTCTGCGCAACAATACGGCGTGAAGGGGACCTTCGAGGTCCTTAAACGGCTGGGATTTTCTGTAAACCGCCGCATTACTTCGTTCGTTGACTCGGTTCAGTCCGATGCGGTATATGTTGTACTCGATCCACCGATTCGGCTATCCGATTCGGAGCGCAACCAGCTGATTGCAGCGGTCCGCGCCGGTGCTGGATTGATCTTTTCAGGTGACGGTCCGCTCCGGGATTCGTTTCAGTTTGCAACGAAACTAACGTTCGGAACATCCACGGTGATTGCAGAAACACGAGCCGCTGGTGGCCAACTACGCCCGAAGAAAAACGGTCGCCCGCCAGCGTTTATACCAATCGAAGCAACAGTCTCACTCAAGAATCCAGCTGCGGAACGGGTGGTTTTTTTGTGGTTTCAACCATTACTTGATGAAACCCGTACTGATTCTGCACACAGTGAAGCAGTTATTTTGGGACGATCCGTTGGGAAAGGAAAGGTCGTAATTATCAGCGATCCCGACATCTTCCATAATGTTTTTGCGAAAGATGGTCGCGCGATCATTGCGCTCTCGCGCGCCTTGATATGGATGCAAGCTGCAGACGCCAAACGCCCGGTTGTATTTGATGAGTATCATCAAGGCTATGGCATACATGCAGATATAACAAAGGCAGTACGTTCCGCCCTTATGCACACCCCCGCAGGGCGAGCCGCCACTCAGGCAATTATTGCATCGCTAATCCTGCTGTTCGCTCTGGGTGCACGACCACTTCCACCGGTCGCTCCAGCTCAGATTACTCGACGGTCCCCGCTTGAGCATGTAGGTGCGCTCGCCAATGCGTATGATCAGACCGACGCCAAGGACATCGCACTTGAACGGTTAATCCGCGGGTTACGGCGTCGGCATCCGTTAGGGATCCCCAAGGGTGTTTCACACGAACAGTATTTATCAGGTCTGCAAGCGCATCTTCCTCTCGCTGCAGACTCAATCGCAACACTGATTGCGATGCTGCCCGATAAAATACAACCAACAAAACAACAAGATCATATCGCCGTTGCCGGTAACGCGATCGCGAAGATTGAGTCTCTCACTCGACTATAACATACACATGACGATCGAACTCACTAAAATTTCTGAAACGCTGAGCAAGATTCGCGAAACAGTTGGCCAACGCGTTATTGGGCAGGAAGATGTTATTGAGCAGGTGCTCACTGCATTTTTGGCACGAGGGCACGTCTTGCTCGAAGGTGTTCCAGGCACCGCAAAGACGCTGCTTATTCGTGTACTATCCGCTTCGTTAAACGTGAAGTTTGGTCGAGTGCAGTTTACGCCGGATTTAATGCCGTCCGACATTTCTGGTGTTAGCGTATATCGAGAAACGTCAAAAAACTTCGAATTTCGACCCGGTCCAATTTTTACCGATCTCCTGTTAGCGGATGAGATTAACCGGGCGCCGGCCAAAACCCAATCGTCATTACTCGAGGCAATGCAGGAACGCCAGGTAACCGTAGACGGCGTTACCCACGATCTTGGCGCGCTATTCACCGTTTTTGCAACGCAAAATCCGGTTGAATACGAAGGTACGTATCCACTCCCAGAAGCTCAGCTCGATCGATTCCTTGTTAACGTACGCATCGACTACCCCAGTAAAGACGCAGAGCTCGAAATGCTCGCACGTTACGCAGATGGCTTCGATGCCGAACGCGCCAGCACTTTTATGCCGGATCCTGTTGTACAGCCCGAAGAGCTAAATGACCTACGCAATGCAGTTGATACGGTAAAGGTCGCCCCCGAAGTTCGTGACTACATCACCACGATTATCCGGTCGACTCGCGACGACTCCTCCCTCTCACTTGGTGCATCTCCCAGAGCAACCGTAGCCTTGTTTCGAATGGCACGCGCATCAGCAGTAATGGCAGGTAGAGACTTTGCAACACCAGACGACGTCAAGGCCCATACGCTCCCTGTACTTCGACACCGTATTGCACTCGCTCCTGAGCTGCAGGTCGAAGGACGATCGGCCGATGATGTGATTGTGAACATTCTCGCGCGCACCCAGGCACCACAGTAGCGGCCCGGTCTCACGATGCTCGAACGACTACGCGCTCTGTTTCGGTACGCACCAACTCGACGCCTTTCAGCGTTGGTTGTTGCGTGCGCCCCTATCTGGCTATTGTCTGGGAGTCAGACAGGGTTGCTCAGTGCGGTCGTCGTATCAATCGTTTTAGTCGTTATCACGATAATCGACGCAACCAGGATTCCCGACCGCAACAGTATACAGCTTTCACGTTCACTTCCATCCATTGTTGGAGTCGGAGAGACGGTATCAGGCAGCTATCAGGTGAAATCCGCCTGGCCAACGTCGTTTCGCGCGTTTATTTCGGACGCGCTTCCGAACGGCATCGAGCACTCTCCAGGGTCAGCTCTACCAGAATCAACTCCACCCCCACCTACCGACCTGCCATGGAGCCAGTTTCTGGTTCCGGATCGAGGGGTAAAGACTTTAGAGTCATTTTCTGTTATCGGCCGAACCCGCGGCCGTTGGCCGCTAGGCCCTGTAGCTCTCACCATTTTAAGCCCATTCCAACTGGTTCGTCGGGTTCTTAAATATTATCCAAGTGATACTATTTCTGTAGTCCCTGCATTTAGCGAAAACAGACGATATCGATTGGCTGCAATCCAACAACGGATGTCTTCAGTTGGAGAACGAGCTCTACGGCGGCGCGGTACAAGCACCACGTTCAATAACCTGCGCGACTACACCATCGGCGACGACCCACGCCACATCGACTGGAAGGCAAGCGCTCGACGAAACCGTCTAATTTCGCGAGAATTTTCAGTTGAGCAGGGTCAAACGATTCTCATCGCGATCGACGCAGGACGTATGATGACACAGATTGCTGGCGACAGACCGCGATTCGAATACGCCCTGGCTGCCGCGCTAACATTAGCAGACGTGGCATTAACTGCAGGCGACCGAGTGGGACTCATGGTCTTTAACGAGGAAGTACGCGAATATGTTCCACCAGCTCGTGGGAATCAAACGTTAACGCACATTCGCGATGCTCTAATCCGTGCGTCGGCAACACTTGCAGAACCGGATTACTCCGCAGCATTTAGAACACTCGCAGCTCGTCAGCGTAAACGGGCTTTGATCGTACTCTTTACCGACGTGATTGATGTGCGCTCTTCACGGGCAGTAATCGCAAACACCAGTCGCAGCGTTGGGAGACATCTCCCGCTGGTGGTTGCGTTACGAAATGAGCAGCTCTCAAACGCAGCGATTCCAGTAGATGGCAACAACAATTACGAAACGTACACGAATGTAGCCGCCGAAGAGCTGTTATCTGCAAGAGAGGAAGCGTTGCGTAGTATGAGACAGGTTGGTGTTGTAGTTCTCGATACACCACCGCAAACAATGACGGCTGATTTAATCAATCAGTATCTAGGGATTAAAGACCGCGGTTTGTTGTAACAGGCTTTCGTTACAGTCAATAGGACTTTCGAACCCGAATACGACATCCACACTCAGCACATAGATAGATAGCCGCGATTACAGCTGGCTCTTGCGTGCATCCCCCAAGCTTAAATATCCAATCAACCCAATCGCCGTTGCAACTGACACCACAACTTTCCACTCCAACGGCCAGACTCTAGGCGAAATCAACCCTTCAATTGCACCGGCGACAATCAACAAAATCGACGACCCTGCAATTAAGGTGATCGCGCGTTTCCCATTCTGTATCAACGCTTCCCGACGAGTTCGATTGCCTGGCAGTAACAACGCAGATCCAAGCAAAAATCCGCCACCACCTGCAATACAAATTGCAGACAGTTCAAGAACACCGTGCGGTGCGACAAATCCAAACAAGAGACGACTTACGTCGTTTGCGTGATATAGCCCGAATACACTACCAATCGCAACACCGTTATTCAACAAGATAAATACAGTCATAATCCCCGCAGTAAGCCCAAAAACAAACACCATATATGTAACTCGGATGTTGTTTGTCATGATGCTGCTCGCGGCAATCGGCTGCTCTCCTTTATTGATCGTGATATACCCCTCGCCACGCTGTTCTCGTTCAGCGGCAGTTCTCGCACGATGTAACATCTCTTCCGGGAGCAGCTGCGGTGCGATCGAAGGCGTTCGCACAACTGCAACGTACGCGGTGATTAACGGGATAAACAGAAGTGACGCTGCGACCATGATAGGAAGCCATGAACGCCGAATTTCGATGGGAATATCGAATGTGATATATCGTACGAAAGCAGTGAAGCTCTGCTTCCGTTTACGATATAAAAGATTGTGACCACCTGCGACTAATCGGCTGAGATAAAACAACGCATCTGACTGCCGACCTCGTGTTGCGGTTTGGAGCTGTGCGAGATCAGTTGTCACTTCACGATATTGTGCGACAAACACCGAAACATCTTCCGCCGACATCTTACCAAGTCCTCGGCTTTTTGCCGCAGCAAGCGACTGTGCGAAGGTATTCCACTTATGCACACCTAATGCAACCAACGAATGCTGTTCGCGTTGCGCACCGGTATCGCTCCGACCTGCAACCCCGGTAGCACGAGCGTCGCGTTCACGTTCAAAGAGACGTATTAGCGTTGCGGCTGGCTGTTCGATCTCTGTGGGAGTGAGAACAGACGAAAACCGCTTGATAAGCTGTTTGGCAAACGCCTGTCTCCGTTCTGGTTCCAGCGACTGGCGCCGAGTCACATACCGCTCTAATACCGAATATTCGGCGTCGGTGAGTTGCGCTTGAATGAGGCCAATCTGACGTGGTGTATTGCCACTCACAACCACAGGCAGTACAACAACCGTACTTTCTTTAATAACAAACGTTCCAGCGGCAAGGTCGCCGATTCGTTTGCCGGATTTATTGAAAAGTATAGAGGTGATTCCGACCAAATGGATCGGCAGCGGTTGCATATCGATCACTCGAGCCAGATTCCGTATCGCGGATTCACGGAAGGTGATAGAATAACCACCATCTTGGACGACTCGCAACTTTACGAGACGTTTGCCGATGGTTTGGCCATCACCGATCCATTCGGAGATTACATAGTAACCCCAAATCAAAATGAACTGGAGCAAGCCAAGAATAGCGAGCGCCCATGATGTTGAGCTAAAGTTGTCGCTGGAGAGCAGCTCTCGAACATTTACGAGTGGTCCAAGAACCGTGGATGTAAGTACGGCCAGCCCAATGATAAGGAGTATGATGATCGAGTAGTCGATCAGCGCAGCGACCACCCTTGAGCCGAGGCCGGCGACACTGTACGAAAACGCAATTTGCTCTGGCGTTTCAACCTGGATTTGGGGATCGAGCGTACTCATCGATCACTTCGACCTGAGAAAATACGGAGGCTATTCCGTTCCGTGAATTTCGAGATGAGCTTCTTCCAGTTCGCCGTCCGGCGCACCGTCGAGTTCTCCGTCCAGACTGGCATCCAAATCGATTTCCGGCTCGGCAGTCGAACAGATATTCTGGTTGGCGTCCAACCGGGCCTCCCGGAGTGCTTCAATGAACTTAGGCAATACATACTCGAATCCACCCTGTTGGCGCAGAATATCCGGGCTGATGTCCAGATACCGGCGCAGCATGTTACGCAGCGCAGCGCCACTAACAAAGCGCAATTCTCGAGCGACCTTTTCGAGCGACCGCGACTGGTCTTCGAGAAGGCGTGCTGCTACAAGGATACGCATCCAGCCGATAATACGATAGGGTGGCGGGAGTTGAGCAGTGGAGAGCCAGTTCGAGAGCGTCTTGCGGTTACGTCGTAGTCGAGCAGTAACCCCTTCAACGGTGATCCCATTGCATGCGTGCCGTATACAGTAAAGGAAAAACTCGTGAAGGTGCGCTGGGACCAGCCCTTTAATCGCCGTTTCAACCCTGGCGGCGACATCGATCGAACAACCCATGTCGCTAATACGGCTCGCGACAATATCGAGATCGTCGATCTCGCGAAGAATGAGATCGGTGGCACCGGCATGTGCGGCCGACAAAATGTCGCGAGCACGCTGCGGAGTGAAATCGACATACCCAACAACCGGAACAACCGGATACAACGAATGCAACCGTGCGATAATATCGATTGGGAACCCATCAGCCAGATCGGTACGATGACGCATGTCGACGATCGATGCAACCAGGTTTCCAGATGAGGCCATCTGTTGAACCGACGTAACGTGCGTAAACGCTCTCACAACACATCGTTCGCGAAATGCGTGTGTTAGACGCCTCATTGTTAAATCGTCTGCAAGAAAGACGGCCACGGTCTTCATGACCAGCATTCTAGATGGTCAAACGTTTCCACGATAGTGTCGTATTTCTCACGTAAGTGCGAAAGGCAAGAATACGAGACATATTTACCGATTATATGGAATTCTATGCTAATAATTACGATGCGTTTTTCAATGCGATAGTTATTTAAGTATCGAACGACGAACTACTTTCCTACACAAAATGATTTGAAAAGCCGATCTAAAATGTCTTCGACACCCACAGCTCCAACAACGTCTTCGAGTGCGTGCGTTGCAGCGCGAAGATGAACGGCAGCAACTGGTGGTGGCAACCGTTCATCGCGCCATACACGTTCGAACTCAGCGATTTCATCACGTGCCTTGATAATGGCGTATTGATGACGCTCTTTCGTTAAGATCGGAGCATCAATAGCAACCGACCCATACTTGTCGGCGATAACCGAATTGATATGATCCAGTAGACCACGAAGACCAAAACCCGTTCGTGCGCTAACGGCGATATAAAATACGGAATTCTCGCCTGGCGAGTTGCCATCGGCAATACTGTGAGCTGAGTCCGACTGCACACTGACATCTGTCGAATCACACTTTGTCTGCACCGCAATAATTGGAGCTCCACTTAACGTGCGAATTGCCTGAACAGTGGAATTCACAGCGTCGGGGTTATCTCCACACGCCAACACGACATCAGCGGACGACAGATACCGTGTACTTACCTCGATCCCAATGCGCTCAACCAGATCCTCCGTTTCGCGCAGTCCAGCCGTATCAACCAGCCGAATGGGCCACGGACCCGCATCGATCACCGCTTCAATCGCATCGCGTGTTGTCCCTGGAACGTCTGTTACGATTGCGCGCTCCGCGCCAAGCATCGCATTAAAGAGCGACGACTTGCCTGCATTCGGTGGCCCTGCGACGACAACGACCGCTCCAGCCCGAATAACCTCACCAACTGGCGCCGTTGCCAACAGAGCGTTTAGCGAGTCCAGCACACCACGTAGACCAATTGCGATACGATCCTGCGAGACTGGCCCATCATCTTCTTCAGGAAAGTCGATATCGTACGCAATCAACGCTTCAACGCCGATAATCTGTTCGCGTAGTTCGTTTATTCGCCGAGACAGTCCACCGTCGAGCTGGCGAACCGCGGTGGCGTGCATGGCTCGTGAACGCGCGTCAATGAGATCCCCAACCGCCTCAGCTTGTACAAGATCGAGTTTGCCATTCAACACAGCGCGTCGCGTAAACTCACCAGGTAACGCCTCACGCGCACCACTGCTGATAAGCGCCGCCATTACCACCATTGGCACCACAAAGCCGCCGTGCGTTGCGATCTCCACAACGTCTTCACCGGTATAGGAATGCGGCGCCTGAAAGAACGTAACTAACGCCTGGTCCAGCAATACGCCCTTACCATCGACAACCGAACACAACGTCGCAACTCTTGGCGCAATTGGCCACGGCCGAATATGCTGGCTCGCAATTTCACGAGCCAATGCGCCACTTAACCGCAATACAGCAATTGCCCCACGACCAGCCGGCGTCGCCAATGCGACGATTGTTTCATCACTCGAAATCACGCAGTCCGTTCCTATTGTACCCAATCCGATCCAACTCGAAGACTCCACCAACCTCTAGCACTTTAACGTCGTCACCCCGAGTATGCGTCAGAATATGTTCGCGCAGTTCACGGATCGCGGAATACGCTGTCGCCGTCACATGACGAAAAGTCCCCCAGTGATACGGGATGAAATATCGCGCATCCAACCGCTCGAACAACGTCAATGCATCCAAACTCGTTAAATGTCCCTTGTGAAAGCCGGAACGCCACTTGGGCGCGTATCCAATCGGGAGCAACGCAATATCGAGCTGCCTCCCAACTGCCCGAAGCTCGCGTTCGACGAGCTTGGTGGTCACTGGAGATAATGCTGTATCACCAGCAAAAAACACGCTTTCTTCTTTAGTAGCTACTAAATACATATTAGCATCACTCCGCCATCGGTCTAATATGTAGCGGTTACCTGCATGCTGAGCCAGCGCCGCAGTAATCGTCACACCATCAACTGTTAATCGATCGTTCGGCGCAAAGTCAAAGACGTTCAGGAAGCCACGCTTCCGAATCCATCGGGCCACGGACGGGGGCGCATATAACGGCGTGTCTCCCAAAGCCCGCAACGAGCGAAAGGAAAGGTGATCCGCATGTGCGTGTGTCAGCAGGATGAGATCAAGCTTGGGTAAATCCTGCAACCCAATTCCCGGAGCGCTTACCCTTGGCAGCACTCTCGCTAAACGGGGATCAAAGTTTGGGTCGGTCAGAATATGCTTCCCGCCTACCTCGATCAACAGCGTTGCGTGGCCAATGTAAGTGATTCTCACAGCACATCCGCTCCACTCGCCCCGCCACAATGGGACTAAAAAAGGAATTAAAAGGAGGATAAACAAAAATACGCGTGGCACATTTAGCGCCACGCGTATCTCTATTTCAACCTGACTCTACGCTTTTCTACGGCCGTCGCCTTTCGAACCTTTCGACGTCTTCGACCCCGTAGGTCCAACCACTGTCGCAGCTACACCTCCACCACCTTCCTTCTCTGCTCGGCGTTTCGCCTGCTTACGAGCGATGAGCCACTGCTGAGGGAGTGCTGCGATGTTCTGCGCGGCATAATACACGTTCAAGCCGGCAGCCATCTTGGACAAGAAGATCAAGAGCATGACCGGCATCACATACGCCATCATCTTGGTCTGTGGATTTGGTGGCGAATTCCGCATGCCAATCCACGACAAGAGGAACATTGAAACTGCCATCAATATCGGCCAGACAAAGTACGGATCGTACGCCGAAAGATCGGTGACCCACATGAACGAAACACCGCGGAACTCGATCGTATTCTGGAAAACAAAGAACAGCGCAAACAGAACCGGCATTGGAAGCAACATTGGAAGACAGCCCATAATTGGAGAGAATGGACTCATCCCATGCGCCTGATACAGCTTCATGATTTCCTTCCGCTGTACCTCGATGTTGTCTTTATACTTTTTCTGAACCGCCTGTAACTCGGGCTGCAGCTCTTGCATCTTGAGCGATGTTTTCATCGCCGTCTGGTTGAGCGGCCAGAGAATCACTCGCACAAGGAAGCCCAATAATACGAGGACCATCCCATAGCTCAAGTGAAGCTGGCTATGCATCCACAGAACGAGCCGAATAACCATCGTTGCGATTGGCTGCAACACACCACGCAAGAACGCCCAGCCGTACGGATTTACCTGATCAAATTCTCGACCCTGCGCACGAAGTCGCTTCCACTCCTGTGGCCCCGCGTAGATGTCAAACGCAAAGGCACCATCTTTAATTGGAACGACAATCGAACCGCTTGCATTGGTTGCCTTGGACGACGTTCTCACACCACCAGCCAACGTTGCTTCAGCAAACTGTTGACCGTTTTCAGGAGCGAGAAGACCAAAGACAAAATATTTTGTCTTTACGGCAACCCAATCAACGGGCCCTTCAAGCGGCTGCGTTTCACCTGGATCAAGCGACCGAAACAGAACTCGACGTGCTCCGTCTCGCTTTGACATATAGGCAAAGCCAAGTTCGTTGAGATCGTGCGCGGTATCCTTTTCAGTTGCGGGTAGCGTTGTTGGCAAATCAACTACAAGGTATCCGGCCGCAACATTAGGCACAGATCCGGTAACATGGACCTCGTGGCTATCGGGCTTCACCTCATATTGAAACGTCACTTCGTGGTTGGCCGCTGAACCCCGATACGTCACATTCGACCCGCTTTGTGTAACCGCAAACGGGGTTGTGCTCAGATCGGTCGTTGTCCCATCGATAACCAACCGATACTTCAACAATGCCTGGTTTGCAACTTCGAGCTTGACCTGTTCACCCAGTCGAGTCGATGTCGCAAACTTGTACGAATTCATAACAACGGAGACGGGAGCCGCTCCGATGTTATTCAGGGTAAAGACCGCACCACTGTCACCCGTTGGCTTCACGGTGGTCAGCTGCGGAACAATTGCCGATGCAGCACCAGCAGTTACACCAGTACCCGCTCCAGCAACGCCAGAATCTGCCGCACCAATTACTGGTGGCGGTACAGACAGGTTTGCTGCCTTGGCAGCTTCAGATGCACTATCTATAGTAGTGCTATCGATCTTCGTTGCAGTACTATCAGCAACGACATTGGTTGTTTTGCTGCGGCTGGCAGACGGGAAGAACGTCTGTACAGCGAAGATTACGGCGACTGATAAAACGAGCGCCAGGACGAAGCGTTTACTATCCATTCTCGAGGTTACGGTACCGGGTCAAATCCGCCCGGTCGGAAAGGGTGACACCGCAGAATACGCCGAACAGCCAACCATCCACCTTTCAGCGCACCGTATTTTTCGATGGCTTCCAACGCATAATTGGAACACGTTGGATAATAGCGGCAAACTGGCCCAAGCAACGGGGAAATTGCGACTTGGTAGCCACGAATCGCCAGTTGCAGCACAAGCTTGGGGATCTGAACAACAAACCTAAGCAATGCGTGCAACCACTTTCTCGATTTCGCGAGCCAGTTCGTCAAATGTCATGTCGTATGCTTTAGGAAACGTCTTGATCAACACGTCTTGCGATTTAATAACCGGGAGCATCTTCACGCGAACCAGTTCACGTAAACGACGACGCAGCTTATTTCGCTCGACAATCGATTTTTTGTACTTGGGGACGACAATACCAACTCGTGCATACGACAACGGGGAGGTAGCGATCCGAACATCAATCTGTCCGGCTTTCACCCGCCTCCCCGTCTGTTTAACTGTCGCAATATCCGTTGAACGTGACAACCGTTGCGAACGCGAGAACGTCCGACGACACTCATGTGACTGAGCGTCAGCCTGACGTAGCGACGTTGATTCCGGCTGCATGTTCGGAGATTGCGGCTCACTGTTGTCACAGCGTTCCGAACATTGCTCAGCGTTATTATGCACTGCTTGAAATACGTGTTAGGCGAACGTGAGTTGCCGCACAAGCACAGGCAAAAAGTGTAAGCGCACTAAAGCTTAGCGCGCTTACACTTAATGTTACGCGCCAGCGTACTTCGATGGTAACTGCACGGTTAGCTTCTTACGCCCTTTCTTGCGGCGGCGTGCCAAAATGTCGCGTCCCCATCTCGTTGACATCCGTTCACGGAATCCGTGTGTTCTGATCCGCCGTTTGTTACGAGGACGGTATGTGGGCTTACCCATAATTCTTTACTTAAGTAAGTAGTAAAACTCGCTGACACGACACATGTGCAGTAGACGATACAGAACGCACCATCAAACCAGTACAACAGGCCGACTCAGCCGTTAATCTGAAATAGCCGTTAAGTATAATAATTTCAACGACATAGATCAACCTATCTCTAGAATCACATTATACGCAGATTGACTTATCCACATTTTCTCCGTACCTTGGGCTCCCCTGCATGGAGTCCATCGACCTCCCCCCCGACGAGATCTGGAAACGCCTCCTCGAGCGCGTTAAACATGATCTCCCTGAACAAACGTTCCGTACCTGGCTCGAACCAAGCTCCGTGCTTGGCATCGAAGGCACGACCGTCTTGATCGGCGTACCCGACCAGTTCGCCGCCGATTGGAATCAATCCAAACACGCCCACCTTCTCGAAGGCCACGCTCCTGTTGCCCTCGGTCACCCTATAAAAATTGTCTTCCGGGTTAACGAAGAGCAAAAGAGTCGTCCACAAATGGACCTCTTTGTTGCTCCAAAACCGGAAGCGCCAAAGACTGCATCGCGACAAGGTGGCGCCATTGCGGCGCCACTTAACGAACGGTACATCTTTGACCAGTTTGTTATCGGTAAGTCCAATGAACTTGCTGCCGCCGCCGCGCACGCCATCGCGCAGGCTCCCGGCAAGATCTATAACCCGTTCTTTATTTACGGAGATACGGGACTTGGCAAGACGCACCTGATGCACGCGGTTGGGCACGCGATCTACGCGCGCGACCCCAATACACGCATCACCTTCGTTGGAACCGAACAGTTCACCAACGATCTGGTTACGTCAATCCAGACCCGAACGACACACGACTTTCGGCGCCGCTATCGCGAAACCGATCTCCTTTTGATCGACGACGTTCACTTTCTTAAAGGAAAGGAAGCGACGCAGGAGGAGTTCTTTCATACGTTTAACACACTATATGAAGCCGGTCGCCAGATTATTCTGACCAGCGACCGGCCGCCGTCCGAAATTCCAGGGCTCGAAGCCCGACTTGTCTCCCGCTTCCAATGGGGAATGGTCGCCGACATCGAACTCCCGGACTTCGAACACCGGATCGCGATCCTTCAACAGAAGGCTCAGCAGGACGATCTCGAAACAACGATCCCGGATGACGTTATCCGGTTTATCGCTGAACACGTCCGCTCCAGCGTTCGTGAACTCGAAGGGTCGATTATCAAGCTGCTTGCCTACGCCTCGCTGCGACACAAGCCGGTTACGGTTGAGGTGGCCAGGGAGGCCTTACGCGACAAGCTTCGACCGTCCGACGGAACCACGGTCGATACGACGTCCCAGGGGCTCACGATCCATACGATTCAACATTCGGTTGCCAAAGAGTGGAGCATCACGGTCGATGGGCTCCGGTCCAAAACCCGTACGAAAACGCTCACGACACCGCGCCAGATTGCCATGTATTTCGCCCGTGAACTGCTTGGCATGCAACTCGTTGAGATCGGAATGGCGTTCGGCGGACGGGACCACTCGACGGTTATTCATAGTCTGGAAAAGGTCACCGAGATGCTCAATTCCGACCCTGCATTATACGATCGAATCCACCGGGTTCGGTCGATGTTGGAAAGTCTCAGATTATAAACATTCCATCCACATATCATGTTGATATCTCGCCCGTTTTGTGGGAATCTTCGTAACGGGTTGGTGACGCAATGTGGAAGATTGTCGATAAGAAAAGTTTCCAACGTAGTATTCACATGAAGCAAACGCCGGAACTGCTGATACAGTCATCACTTACAGATTTTGTCAACAGTTCCACATACTCTACTACGACTACTAAATTTCTATATCATATATAGAATTAAGTAGTTCAGTTTTTATTCAACTTTTTCGCCAGGATTACCGGATGCGCTTTACGATCTCTCGTGAGAAGCTGCAAGAAGGGCTCAGCGCTGTTGCTGCAAGCGTTCCCACGAAGACCACGCTTCCAGTGCTCGCGAACATTCTCGTTGAGACTACCGATCGAGGTATCCGCCTCTCCGGTACCGACCTCGATATCGCAGTCAGCACGGAAGTCGCCGCCGACGTCGATACACCTGGGGCAATTACAATCCCAGCGAAAAAGCTGACTGAACTCGCCCGTGAGCTTCCACCGGCGCCGGTTAAGATCGCCGCGGTTGGCGAACAACGGGTCACGCTGGAATGCGGTCGTTCCAAGTTCAAGCTGCTTGGACTGCCGAAAGACGAATTCCCAACGTTCCCGACCGTTCGGTTTAACGAAAGCTGGAGAATCAAGTCAGCTGATCTGCACAAGCTGATTAGTGCCACATCGTTTGCCGTGTCCAACGAAGAAAGCCGTCCGATTCTGAACGGCGTGCTCTGGGAGCTCCGACCGGACCAGATGCGCATGGTTGCCACCAATGGCCACCGTCTCGCCAAGATGGAAATGCCAATCGAATCGAGCAATGCGCCGTCCAGCGACCTCATTGTGCCGCCAAAGGCGTTGGATCAGGTACGACGCCTTTTCCCAGCTGAAGAAGAGTTGGAAATTGCGCGAGGCGATAACCACATTGGCTTCCGCTCGCCATTTACGTCGGTTTTCTCACGCCTGATCGAAGGACCGTATCCGCCGTATGAGCAGGTTATCCCGCGCGATAACGACAAATACGCGATTGCTGATAAAACGGCACTTATTAGCGCATTGAAGCGAATGTCGGTGATGGCTAGCGACCAGACACACCGTATTAGGCTCTCCTTTAACTCAGGAATGCTCAAATTCAGTGTAACGACTCCAGACCTGGGTGAAGCGCAGGACGAGCTCCCAGTGCGGTTTACGGGCGATCCACTCGATATTGGATTTAACGCGGCTTATCTGCTCGAAATACTTCGGTTTATTCCAACGGATGAAATCCGACTGACGTTCAAGGCGCCAGAACGGGCTGCGACGTTAGAGCCAGAAGGGTGGAATGATCCGGCGACGTATATGTGCCTAGTGATGCCGCTCCGGTTGATGGATTGAGGCATGTGACAGGGCAGTAGTATTATTGAGAAATGGCAGGTATCGGTTAGTCGATGCCTGCCATTTTTTTTGGATCGATGTGGAGCTGTTTGTTTAGTTACTTAGCCGAACGGTCTGAACGATACGTTGCAGGAATCTGCTTACTCGACCGGATGCGGTGATGCTCAGGTCGCTCGTTTGTGTTCCGGTCATGCCAAGGAATGAGCCGGCTAACACGTTGAAATAGAGATTAGCAGTGCCGGATCCTGTTGCAGTCATGAGCACGCGGTGTTGGCCTTCGTTTCCTTCGCCTTTGGCCGATATTGTCTCGGTTTTTTGGATGAGGAGGGCGGGTTCGTCGTTGTACAGTGTGTCGCCGACTACCAGGTAGGTGCGTATTGCGGTCGAAACGGTTGGGATCGATCCTCTACAGCCTTCCGTGGTGCTTGAGTCTGTCCAGGTCATACCAGTTTCGAGATTCGTTGGGATTTGCGGGATGAGTTCACGCGCTCGAATAATGAGCGCGTTTACTTCGTCGCATCGGAGTGATTCTGGGAGTGGTGGCGAGACTACGTACATGCCTGTATCTGTTACGGCGATAGCAACTGTTTCTGACGCTGTCGGAAGTATCCGAAAGTTGGAAGTGTCTGGAAACTGAGCTATTGATGGCGTTGTGTTGATCGTATAACTGTACGTATTTGGCGAATATCTAAACGCCCACTGAGTTTTAGGCCTGTTGCTGGATTCAGGCTGTTCAGTGGTTTGGTCGGGGTTTGGCTGTGCTGGCGATGGCGCTTGTGGCGGGATCGCCGACTGTTGCGTACAGCTGGCGAGTGTGAATGCGACAGCGGCGAACAGCGTTTGCGTGACGTTTATTGGTCGCATATAGTTACTAATAAAATGAGGCTCTACTACGTTTTACCATAGTAGAGCCTCAGCAAGATAGTCACCAGCCTGTAAGCCGAGTTCTGTCATAATCCAATGGATTACGGACGGTCATTTCTCTTGGCGTACAGTCGCCTGCACACTCTAGCAGCCTACCCGCGGAGTCTTTGTCGGAGTGGACGCTCCTCACCGCTTATTTGGCCTTGCTCCCACTGGGGTTTACCATGCCACCTGTGTTACCACAAGTGCGGTGAGCTCTTACCTCACCGGTTCGCCCTTACCTAGAGATTGGCCGAAGCTTCACTATAGGCGGTATAATTTCTGTGGCACTTTCCGTCGCGCACAACATTACATCGTACGCGCCCAGGCGTTACCTGGCAATGTGTCCAACGGAGCTCGGACTTTCCTCGAAATAGTTTCGTAGTGATACTATTTCGCGACCATCCAGCTGACAACTACCTCTTATATCTGAATCTAATCGGTGTATTGGTGAGAAAAGAGGGGTATGTCGAGTAGTCGTTGGAAGCTTTTCGTTAGTGGATAGAGGGGTGTTTGTGTGAAAGGGGGTGAGTCGTTTTTGGGTGTTTGAGGTAACGGAGTGGGGACGGTGGCGTAACGCTGGGTTGTAAGATGGTGAGCGTAGTTGGAGTACTGCTTATCGACCGTCTTCCGGTTTGGTTATGGACTGTGGATTTTATCAAAAAACTTCGCTTGATCTGGTGGGTGTATTGTCTAACCCGATTGAAGCGAAACGTGTGGGTGTGGGAACTGGCGCTGGTACGGGCTCCAGAATCAGTGTCAATACTGATTCTACTGGCCGTACGACCGTACGTAAAGCTGGGCGGAGGTCTACTGGGAAGCGTAGTCCGACGGCCGTTTCTACCATATTGACGCCATTGGAGCGAGTGCGGGTTGATGTGACGGCTGCTGGTGCGTATACCACGTTACATCGTGACTCGCTCGACCAAATTGTAAACGACTTACGTGAACGAAAGGCTGAAGCTGTTTTGGTTTCAGTGTCGTATTACAATCCGGTGAATACTGCGCGTATGGCGGCGATGGTCCGCGAGTTTCCGCGTGTTCCGGCGTATGCGTTGCTTACTGATGAGCGTAAATCGATGCCGCAATCGGTTTTATCGTTGGGGCAGGTTGGTGTTCGTACTCTTATTGATGCTCGACAGCCGTCTGGTTGGAGCAAGTTGCGTGAGCTCTTGATGAATGAGCAGGCGAACGATATCCAACGTATGGCGTTAGGTGTTCTGAACTTCGATCTGATTGGTGTTACTCCAGACTGCTGGCGGTTTTTTGAGATTCTTTTTGCGCAGTTTCCGCACGTTTCTACCGTTCGTGAGGTGGCTCGACGGCTTAATGTATTGCCGTCAACGTTGCTAAGTCGGTTTTATCGAGCACAGCTACCGTCACCCAAAGACTATATCGACTTTGCGCGACTCATACGAGCGGCGCGTCTTCTGGAAAATACAGGGTTGTCTGTATCTGCGGTGTCTCGTCGATTAGACTATTCATCGCCGCAAGCGTTCAGCCGGCACGTTCGCTCTGTTATGCAACTGTCGCCGGTTCATTTTCGGCGACAGTATACTGGACAAGAGATGCTCGATGTCTTTCGGGAACGTTTTATCTCGCCTCACTTATCTACGCTGCGAACGTTTCATCCTGTTTCTGCTGATCCTGGATGGTTGTCTGAGGCGTATTCCATTCGATAGCGCAGTAGTTTCGTGCCAGTCGTGCAGTTTGTACGACTGCGGCCAATACGGCGAATAACTACAACAGCCAGGAGAGCTATACCAACGACTACATCTGCGCGAGTATTTCTGTTGCTGTTGCCAACGTAATCACCGAATACCCAGCCTCTTCAATTTTTTGACGGCCACCCTCTTCACGATCTACTAAAGCGAGTACACCTATGATTGTCGCTCCAGCCTCTTTAATCGCATCGATCGCCTTCAACGCCGATCCGCCTGTTGTAATCACATCTTCAATTACAACCACACGATCGGTCGTTTCAAACGGTCCTTCGATCCGACGGCCCGTCCCATGACTCTTTGCTTCCTTCCGAACGGTAAACGCTCGTACGGGAGCTCCAGCAAGTGCGCTCGCATACGCAATCGCATACGAGATTGGGTCGGCGCCCAAAGTAAGCCCTCCCACGGAGTCTGGCTTCCATTCCGCCTGCACAGCGTTGAAGGCCAACGGCCCTATTAGTGATAGCCCCTCTGGACTCATCGCGGTGACTCGGGCGTCGATATACAAATTCGACTGAGCACCAGAGGCGAGGGTGAATTGGCCGCGACGGGCTGAGCGGGTCGCGAGAAGCTGAACGAGTTTAGCGTGATCGGTCATGGCGAGACAATATAACCATAGGTGTACGTAAAAATCCCAAGTCGGTCAGCTTGTTGCGGTATCTATTTTCATTTTCGATTCACTCTTTCTACGTGGCGATCGGCAATGCAAACGTACTTGGGATGGATGGTTGGCTTGGTCGCCCTCATCGTATTTGGCGTCTTTTTTTGGCACGGCCGGCAACAGGCTCAGCGCTTAACCGATCGAACCAGGGAGCTGGAGCGCCTCTCTGCCGAACTCATTCGTGCCAACCGCGCAAAAAGTGAGTTTCTCGCAAATGTCTCGCATGAGCTGAGAACTCCGCTTAATGCAATTGTTGGCTTTGTCGAGATGTTACGAGATGGTGTATACGGTGAACTCGCTCAAGCGCAACGAAGCCCTGTCGAGCGTATCGAGGCCTCTGCAAACCACCTTCGGCACCTGGTCGATCAGGTCCTTGATCTTGCAAAGATCGCCGCCGGTCGAATTGGCCTCCAAATCGAAAAGATGGATCTTCGTTCGTTTGTCCTTGATGTCGCTAGTGAGGTCGAACCCCTTGTCGCAGAAAAGCACCTGCATATTTCGCTCGCACTTGGCCCTTCCATCCCGCTGATCGATACCGATCCTACGTATATCCGCCAGATTCTTGTGAATTTGATCGGAAACGCAATCAAATACTCGTCGGATGGGACGATTATGATCCGGTTACGCTCCATCCCCAAGAGCGACCGCAGTATTCCACAACATCTACGAACACCGCTCGGTCAGCTTGCGTTTCCCAAAGCTAAAGCGGAGACTACAAAGGCGCCCACGCCTTTGCGACTTACCGATTGGATTGCGCTTCAGGTCGCCGACTCCGGGATTGGGGTCGCTCCGGCGGATCATGAGCGGATCTTTAACGAATTCGAACGGGTGGATCCTACTCCGCTCCATGACCCCAGTAATTCGTCAATCTGTGGCACCGGACTTGGCCTTTCAATCTCTCGCCGGCTCGCTCATCTCCTGGATGGCGATATCACTATTGAAAGTGAGTTAGGCAAGGGAGCCACGTTTACCCTGTGGCTCCCTGTTGTTGGGTCGTAATCGATGTCGAACAGGGTTGTAGCAGTAATCTTTCCCAACCCTGGCCCTGGCCGTCTTACAGCTTTTTAAAGGCCCGCTTCAACTTCGACATCAGTGTAGGCGCCTGCGCTGGGAGCTTCAGCGCCTTATCCAACTCCGCCGCAAACTCCGACACGGTCGCGTACCGCTCAGCCGGCTTTTTTGCCAATCCACGCATAATGACCGCCTCCACTTCGGACCTGAAGTGCAGCCCCTCCTTCGCCTCGTTCAACGGAATTGGAGGCATGGTCAACAGCTGAGTAAACATCTCACGCGGCTGTTTTGCGGTATATGGCAGCGCACAGGTCAGCAGGAAGTACGCAATGGTCGCCAACGAATACTGATCGGCCGCTGGGGTCACAATCTCGCCAGACAGGGACTCGGGCGAGACGTACATCAGGGTTCCCACAAAGAACCCTGCACGCGTTAACCGGTCTTCAGCTGGAGCCGTCGTATCTGCCGCGATGCCGAAATCGAGCAGCTTGACGACGTGCGTTTCAGCATCGTACATCAGGTTGTCCGGCTTGAGATCCCGGTGTACGATTTTCTGGTCGTGTGCCGCCTGTACCGCAGACGCGATCTGCGTAATGATCGAAACCACTTCTGCCGTTGGCAACGGACCGCACTGTTTGGCGTATTTTTCGAGGAGGTCACCGGACGCCCATTCTATTGCGAGGAATGGTATTTTCCCGGGAGCCTCACCGGTCTCGATTGTGCGAACTACATTTGGATGGAGAACTCGACTTCCATATTCGGCTTCTCGGATAAACCGAGCAACGGCAGTCGGGTTACTCCGAAGCCGTTCTCGCAGGATTTTGAGCGCGACTCGTCCATGCTGCGAATGGTGCGCGTCGTACACAGACGACGTACCACCTTCCCCAACCTCCCGATCGATCGTATATCCAGCGATCTCTGTTCCAACCAATATTTCCCGAGACACTTGGCGAACCTAATGCAGAATGTGTGTATAGAACAAGGGGATCTCTAAAACGTCCATGCAGTCAGCATCATAACGATTCATCACATAAACTTATGACAATATCTCATTGGTGTCTTGTTGCTGGATTTACGGTAGTCTCATCTGCATGTGGAAAGCAAGCAGTTCGTACCAACTCTGATCCTTTAGGATCATACAACCCCGCTGCCGTTGCCGCTGGTGGAGTTCGAGATTTCCGGCCAATTTATCATCGGATGGGGCTCGCCGCAGCGCCTTCTCCCATCGCCTTTGTTGGAAGTTCGGCCAATTTTGCGTCCAATTCCCCCGATTCTACATATGTTGTGGTCTCGATTTCGATTCCAAACAGGGGACTGACGTTCGAGCGGGATGGTGAACAGTACAAGGCAACGTACGAAGCCACGGTTATCGTTCGTCAGGATACAACGGTTGTACGGCGTGAATCCGGGACGGAAACGGTACGGGTCGGGACGTTCAAAGAGGTTGGTCGTACGGACGAAAGTATTGTGTTTCGTGAGGCGTTTACGCTGCCACCGGGCCGCTATTCGATGTCGTACATCGTTCGCGATGTAATCGGATCGCGAGACGCCGGCGAAGAGGCGATACTCAACGTCCCTCGATATAACACTAAAGCCGGTATACAAACGGGCACGCCAGGCAGCTCCTTGAGCAAGCCCGTTCTTGTCTACGATGCTACACCTCGGACATCGCTCACCGGCGCGCCAAAATATCTTGCAGCACCACGAGCTTCAGCCGAATTTGGCGTCGATTCTGTTGTGAGCGTGTATATCGAAGCATACGGCAGCAATGCCGGAAATGGCGATGTGCCCGTTGTTCTCGCATTACGCGACAGTGCACTGTCTATCGTATGGATCGATACGGTTCAGCTAAAGCAAGGCGCTGAGCTCGCATCCGGGTTTATTGATGTCCCGCTGGAAGCTGCCGATGTGGGAATCTGGAGTCTTAGCGCCAACCGGCTCGATGCTTCAGATACGACTCGCTCGTATGTTTTTGTCGGATTCGGCCCCGATCTCCCGGTACTCACCTTCGGTGATATGATCGACTACTTGCGGTTTTTTGCACCAAACCGGGAGCTACGGGCATTATACGACGCAACACCAGAAACGCGTGGCGCTGTTTGGACAGCGTTCCTGCGTGCAACTGACCGATCATCAGCAACTCCACAAAACGAGTCGCTACAAGAGTATTTTCTACGGATTCGGGAAGCAAACTACCGGTTCCGCGGCGAAGGCCCAGACGGCTGGCTCACGGATCGCGGTTCAACCTACGTTGGTCTTGGCGAACCAACCGCGATGTACCAGGAAGAAGGCTACCTTAATAATTATTCGATTAACTCGGGCCAAAAGGTTCGCGTCCAAATTTGGGAGTATCAATCGCTGCAGGCACGTTTGGTCTTTGTCGACGAAATGTGGTCTGGTCAGTGGCGGTTTCTCCCATCAAGTGCCTCACAATTTCGTTCGTTATTAGCGCGCGTTGTCTCAATTCGATAAATGACTGTTATTCCACCAAAAGCTCCTCGCCTCTTTCTCGTTGATGGATACGCGCTGATTTATCGCGCGTTTTACGCTCTCATCTCTCGTCCGCTCCGAACAGGCAGAGGTGAAAACACATCTGCCGCCTGGGGCATCGCAAACTTTGTCCAACGCCTGCTCAGTAAACACCAACCCGAATACCTCGGCTGGATTCACGACTCTGGACTGTCGTTTCGGCATGAACGGTATCCTGCCTACAAGGCAACTCGCGAAAAGCTGAGCGAGGAGCTCCAGTATGATTTTGATACTGGAATGGAACGCATTCAGTCGATGCTTGAAGCATATAATATCCCGATTTTTTCGCTCAAAGGTTATGAAGCCGATGACGTGATCGGTTCGATGGTTAATAAAGCTGTCGCTGAAAAGTTGAATGTTGTTGTTGTTTCGGGGGATAAGGACTTTCAGCAGCTGGTTCGGCCAGGTGTGTGGTTGCTCAATCCAGGGCGCGGTGGACCGGCAAGTATCGAAGAGCAGTGGGTCGGTGTTGAAAATGGCGATGAACGCTTGGGTGTCGCACCAAAGCATGTTATCGATTATCTCGCACTCGTTGGTGATTCGTCAGATAACGTTCCGGGGGTAAAGGGAATTGGTGATAAAACCGCCCGTGCGCTCGTTGGACAATATGGGGAATTGGAGAATATCCTTGCCCATGCAAGCGAAATTCCTCAGAAGCGTCCCCGTGAGGCGTTGCTGGAACATGCTGATAATGCTCGACTCTCTAAAGAGCTTGTCACGATTCTCCAAGACTTGCCAGTCGAGCTCGATCTGAACGCGTTGAAGGTCAGCAAGCCGAATTATGGTGCGTTAAAGCAGCTGTTTGTTGAGTTGGAGTTTCACACGTTCGCGAAAGACGCTGCTGCCCGCGAAGTTGGTGGTGGCACGACGGTTGTGGAAACGGTCACTGCTAGTGCTACAGTTAGCGCCGATACTCTGGAACTTGGCATTACTGTAGAGACCGTAACTTCCACGGGCGGAGTAGCTGGTGGTATACCAGAAGCGCTTCCACGCCCGCCAAAGATCGTAGCGCGATACCACACGGTCGATACGGTTGATGAACTCCAGCGTGTGGTCGCCAAGCTACGTAAAGCGGGGTCGATTGCGTTTGACACAGAAACGGTGATCGATGCCGATTCTCCATCAAAGATCGATCCGCTCCGCTCACAGATTGTTGCAATCTCTATCTCTGTTGAGCCAAACGAAGGTTATTACTTCCCGTTTCAGCACGTAATCGCCGGCGCCGCACAAGGCGACTTGCTCGGCGTTACAACAAACGGCAATGATGAACTCCGTGTTGTTGAAGGCTCTGAGGACGGTACTGTTCGGAATTTACCACCGCTGTTGTCTGCGGAGGTCGAGCCGTTGCGGGCACTACTGGAAGATGCTTCGATCAAAAAGACTGCACAAAATGCAAAGTATGACGTGCTCGCCTTACGAAACGCCGGCGTAACGGTTCGTGGATTGGAGTTCGATACGATGATCGCAAGTTATGTGATCGATCCAGGCCGTCGCTCACACGGGCTGGATGTGCTGGCGCTCGAAATCCTCGACTATCAGATGACGTCGTACGAGCAGGTGTGCGGGAAAGGGAAGACGCAGATTCCGTTTTCGCAGGTTCCAATCGATGTTGCGCGCGACTATGCGTGTGAAGACGCGGACGTTGCTTTGCAGCTACGACAGCACTTTGAACGACAGTTGGAAGCACAGCAGCTCATGCCGCTGTTCAATGAGATTGAAATGCCGTTGATTGGTGTGCTCGGCGAGATGGAATCAGCCGGCATTTCAATCGACATGGTACGGTTTAAGGAGCTGCGGCAGCGCTTCCAGCGTGAGAAGGAAAAGGTCGAGCAGCAGATTTATAAAGAAGCTGGGCAGGAGTTTAACATTGGGTCGAACCCACAGCTTCGGGAAGTGCTCTTTGTAAAGCTTGGCCTGCCGGTGATCAAGAAGACGGCTACAGGGCCGTCAACGGATGCGAGTGTGTTGCAGGAGTTGGCAGAGGCAGGGCATACGTTGCCAACGTTGTTGATGGAATATCGTGAGCTGGCCAAGTTGCAGAGTACGTATCTCGATACGTTACCGTTGCAGATTCACCCGCGAACGGGCCGGATTCATACGTCGTTTAATCAGACTGTGGCCAGCACAGGACGGCTTTCTTCGAGCGATCCGAATCTTCAGAATATTCCGATTCGTCGGGAGTTGGGGCGTGAGATTCGGCGTGGCTTTATTCCCAAAAAGGGATGGAAGCTGCTGGCTGCTGACTACTCACAGATTGAGTTACGGTTGCTGGCGCATCTCTCGCACGATCAGAACTTTGTGGATGCGTTTAATGCCGGTGGAGATATTCACCGGCAAACAGCTGCAATCATCTTTGATGTTCCGGTTGAGAGCGTGACGTCGGATATGCGTGCCCGTGCGAAGACGATTAACTTCGCGACAATTTATGGTCAGGGCCCACATGCGCTTTCACGTCAGCTGGGGATTTCGCACGCGGAGGCGAAGGAGTTTATCTCCAAGTATTTCGAGCGATTCCAGGGAGTGAAAACGTATCTGGAGTCGATGGTGGAATATGCGCGCGAGCACGGATATGTGCAGACCATCTTTGGACGTCGTCGATATATCCCGGAATTGAAGGATCGTAACTTTAATATCCGGGCCTTTGGTGAGCGGACCGCTGCCAATTCACCCATCCAGGGCTCCGCAGCGGACCTGATCAAGATTGCGATGATCCGTATTGCCAAGACGTTCCTGGAACGTGGCGTGCAAAGTCAGATGTTGCTACAGGTGCACGATGAATTGGTCTTCGAGGTCCATCCAGATGAGCTGGAGACGATCAAAGGCCTAGTCGCGTTTGAGATGGAAAACGCTGCCGAGCTCTCCGTTCCGTTGGTTGTGGATATTGGGATCGGAGATAACTGGATGGAGACCAAAGGGTAACGGTGGGTAAGTGTAACAGCGAGCTAACTCGCTGTTACACTCGTTGCTTGTGGCCGATTATCAGGTACGCCGCGCAAGAGGAAGAATGCGATAATCATTGCGATGCCAACGGTTCCCACGCCTGAACGGTAGGCAATGTCTTTCCCGGTTATTGGGATAAGACCATCGACCGCAAAGCTCCAGACGAACGGGCCAACGATTGCTGCGGCCCGCGCGGAAAGAACCATAAGGCTGAAGAATCGTCCGGCTTCTTTATCCGGAACCAGCTGTAGTATCATTGGGCGTTCTGCGACGTTGAGGCCACCGTAAATAAATCCGATAAACGCGCCAATCGCCCAGAAGAGCGCCTGTGATTTTACGAGAATCATTGCGATGAGTGAGAACACCCAGAGCGTTGTTACAATAAGCAGCGTCTTTTTCGCGCCAATCCGATCGGTCAGTCTGCCCCAGACCCAGCTCCCGAATACCGCAGGGACGGTGAGCGCAACGAATAGTGTCGTTTCCGACCCTTCTTTAAAGCCCATCGCGACAACGGCATAAAGCGCCATGTAGCTAATGATTGTTCCCATCGCGTCTTGATAAACGAACGAAGCAATGAGAAAGCGTAAGGTTCCTGGATACTTTTTAGCGTCGTTGATTGTGTTGCGGATGTCGCGGAAGGCTTGTTTCCACGCGATGGGTTTTTTGGTGCGAACGGGGAAGTGATCGCGGCAGAAGAAGAACAGCGGGAGACTGAACAACAGGAACATGATCCCTGTGGGCGCAAAGGTCGAGACACGACCGCCATGTTCTGTGTACGGGAAGATTGATCGTAACGACTGCATCGTAGATGCAGCAACTTCGCCGAACACAGGGAATTCGCCGTTAAAGAACGGCGTAATCATCATCACACCTGCGATTGAGCCAACGTAGCCTAGCGCAACACCCATCCCCGAGAGTTTGCCAAGCTGGCTAGCTGGGGCAAGGTCGGACATCATTGCGTTGTAGAAGGGGAGCGCGCCCTGATACGCATAGTTTGCCACAACGAACGCGCCAAGTATAGCGATGAGCGCGGGCCCGTGTATGATGTAGTTGGAGACAGAGTCTGGGTTAATAACCGACTCTCCAATAAGCGGGGCCATTGTTTGGCCGAACGCGCCAATTGCGATGGTTGCCGCAACGGAGATGAGTGTGAACCAGATCACCCACGGTTTGCGCCGTTGAGTTGCGTCGGAAATCGCGCCGAATATGGGGATGGAGATCATGACCAGCGCGGAGGCGAGTCCGTTTCCGATGGCAACCATGGTATTGGATGCGCCTAGATCGGAGACGAGCCAGACCGCGAAGTACAAGGTTGCGATGTTCATCGAGAAGATGGTATTCGCGAAGTCGTAGGTTGCCCAACTCCATCGTTCCCGAGACGGGGCTGGGGCGGCTACGGTAGCTGAACTAGGCGAATTGGATCGGTTTTCCGGCGGTTCGTAGGCGGAAGTCGATGCGGGGTCGTGTACAAGCGTCTCCATGTACTACAAATTATCTCCTATGAGACGATTCTGCCGAATTTCCAATGTCGTACTATGCGTTGTTGGGGCGCTTGGGTTGGTTGCCTGTAAGGGCGAGCGGGTTCCACAGAATTCTGACTCTGCGCTCGGCGTTGCCCCCGCTGAAGCCGGTGTTGCTGTTACGCCTGTGTTTGGAAAGCCATGGGACGCCGCGATTGGGCCAGCGGTATTGTTGGCGACCGGTGCGTTTCCGGATAGCGCGATGGTCGTACGGCCGGACTATGTGGAAGGGCGTTTAACAGATACCTCGACTGTTGATCTGTCGGATGTATCTCACATGCAGGTGGATTTGTTTGGACGTGGCGGGTTCTTTGGTGCGGCGACGTTATCAATTTCGAATCCGCTACAGGGTGTTGGTGGGAACTGTGTCAGTTGGCCATTGGGTACAGTGTCGGCGATGCGCGACGGATGGCGGGTCGCATTGGCTGCCGGAAGGGCAACCGCTATTGCGCTCGATTCCATCGAAGCGCTCCCTTCACACGATTCTTCTTCGATGGCTGCCCTAGTCACTCGGCTTGCATCATCAATTCCGGCTGCGAAGGATTCGGTGTTTGTTGGCGTTCCGTTTTTAGTTCGGAGTGCGTACCGGTTTCGCGCCGGAAGCGTGGAGGGCATAGTCGCAGTTGTGCAGCGGTCTATTCCGTCTGAAGCCGATCCGCGTGAAGAGCGGATGACTATAATTGCGGAGAGAACTACTGGGTCGACAGGCGATTACCAGGTAGCGTACGTGAATCGTGTTGTAGAGCGATGGGAGACGACGCGCGACGTGGATATTCTGGCGATGTTATCGCTTGTTCCAAGTGGTAGAATGATGATTGCCGTGAGCTTTCAGGGGGATACGCGGAGCTCTATTGGATTTATTGAGCGTGTCGCGGTTGGAACGTGGCGGGAGATTTGGGAGAGCGCCCGAGTTGGATGTTAACTGAGAGTGCGATCTTAAGCCGAATGTAAATTCTGTCGTCCCAGCGCGGCCGGTGCCGCGCCTTTACCTCGGGTTGTTGCAAGGGCAACCAGTGTGAGTACATACGGGAATGCCAGGAATAGTTGATAGGGAACGTTCCAACCCATCGCCTGAAAGAGGTATTGTAGCGCACTTGCTGCACCAAAGACGAGTGCGGCAAGTGCAACGCTTAATGGGTGCCAACGGCCTAGAACCACAATAGCGATTGCAATGAATCCGCGTCCGGCTGACATCCCCTCTGCAAAGGTACCAGCTTGTGCGAGTACCAGTACGCCACCGGCGATTCCGCCGAGTATCCCTCCAAATGCGACGGCGCCAAACTGAACACGTTTTGGAGATATCCCTGTTGCGAGTGCGGCTTCCGGGTTTTCGCCTGTCGCCCGGAGTGCGAGGCCAGCGTGTGTGCGGTACATCCACCACCAAACCAGTGGGATGGCTACATACACAACGTATGTAATACTTGGCTGCGCAAATAACGCTTTACCAATGAGTGGGATGTCGCTCAGGAATGGGATTGCAGTTGGTGAGAGCGTTGGAGTGGTAAGTGCTACGCCGACTGTACCATATAGTAGCTTGTAAAGCGTTCCGGTAAGCCCAAGTGCGAATAATGAGATTGCGGTACCGGTAATGATCTGATCGGCGCGTAAGGTGACTGTGAATATCGCAAATATGACTGCGATAACGAGCCCGCCAAGTGCAGCGCCCGCGAAGCCAATCCAAACCCCGCCAAGTCCAGCGGCGACTAGACCGGCAAGTGCGCCGGCAATGATGGAGCCTTCAAGACCGATATTAATGATGCCCGAGCGTTCGGTGACTGTTTCGCCGAGCGCGGCAAAGGCGAGTGGCGTAGCAGTACGGATAGCGCCTGCAAGAAATAGAGCGAGAACTTCGGTCATGCACTCGCCTCTCGTAGTTGGCGTCGTTGATTGCGAAGTTGGCTAATTGCAATGACGAGCAGTATGATCGCTGCTTCAATAACGGTAGCGAGTGTTGCAGGGATACCTGCGTTACGCTGCAACATATTTGCGCTTGCTTCGAGCGCACCGAAGAATATGCCGGTTGCGATTACACCAAGTGGGTTCAATCCGGCCAGGAGCGCAACGGCGATTGCGGTGTAGCCGTAACCTGGTGATATGTTTTCGTAGAGAGCGTACGTAACTCCGGTTACTTCAACAGCACCTGCGAGTCCGGCAAGAAGTCCGCTGGATATAAATGCGATGAGTGTAATGCGACGTGTGTTAATAAGCCCAGCACTTTGGGCTGCATTTGGGTTGGCACCGGTGGCGCGGAGTTGGAATCCGAGTACGGTGCGTTTCATCATCCACCATGTGAAAATTGCGAGTGCAATTGCGAGTATGAATCCCAGGTGAACGCGTGTACCTGGGATTACGCGTGGGAGTTGAGTGAATGTGGATATTGTGCTGGTTTGTGGATAGATGTGGGTTGGTTCCTGAAGTGGACCACGAACGAGATATGAGACTGTATAGAGCGCAACGAAGTTCAGCATGATTGTGCTGATTACTTCGAGCACGTTAAAACGTGTGCGTAGTATTGATGCAATGGCTGCCCATGCTGATCCGGCCAGAGCTCCGGCGACAAGAGCAACTGGGAGGGTGAAGATACCGAGGAGGTGAGATAAATCGCTGACGCCGATTGCTGCGGCGGCAGCAGCGCCAACAAGCAATTGGCCTTCAGCGCCAATGTTGAGCACACCGCTTTTAAATGCGATCGATACTGATAGGCCGCTTAAGATGAGTGGCGTGGCGCGAACGAGAATGTCGGTAAGTAAAACGAGCTGTTCGTTCATGCGACAGGTGGTTCTTGTGTGCGATAAGGCGGTTGTGGCGTTAAAGACGTTGTTGCCTCAGCTTCGGTTTTTAGCCCTGTTACATCTAAGCCTAACATCGTCTGCCCAATGATGTTGCGATCTTTTGGAACCGCTGTGAGCGTTCCGCCGTGTAAGACAACAATGCGGTCTGAGAGCGCGAGGAGTTCATCGAGGTCGGTTGAGTACACAACAACGGCTGCACCACGATCGCGTGCTTCTGCAATGTGCCGGTGAACGGCATTTGACGCCTGAACATCTAACCCACGGGTCGGATTCTCCAGCACTATCCCGCTTGGTTTTGCATCGAACTCTCTGCCGACAACAAGCCTTTGCTGATTCCCACCAGATAAAGTGCGAATAATTGTGCTGGCTTGAGGAGCGCGTACATCATATGCTGCCATCATGGCATTGGTGCGCTGTTTGAGTGTATCCCAGGTAATAAGCCCTCGACTCTTCTGCGTTGTTTGAAGCGCAACGTTTTCATACAATGGAAAGTCGAGAATAATTGCGTCGCGATGTCGGTCTTCGGGGATAAATCCTACGGTCGGCGGGATTTGCGTGGTCCCGGATGTTGATTGTAGGCGACCAGCGAGAATGCGTAGCAGTTCGTATTGACCGTTGCCTTCAACTGCCGCGATGCCAACCACTTCGTTGGCGTGAACCTGGAGTGATGCTGCGGTGAGTGTGCGTACTCCGCGTTCGTTGGAGGCGCTGACATTATCGAGATTGAAGACGGCGTGTTGTGCGGGCCGATATACCAGGGTGTTGTTGTGTGCTTTGTTGATATCTATCGATCCGTTGGGATCAACGCCAATCATTGCGCTGGCGAGTACGTGCTCAGTGACGGATTCTGTCTTTGCTGCAAGAACTGTTTTTCCTCGACGCAATACGGTCACGTCGTCAGCGAATTCTATGGCATCGCGGAGTTTATGCGTTATGAGGATTACGGTTCCTTTGGTACGCGCAAAATGCCGGAGTTGAGTGAGTAGCTCATGTGCTTCTTGGGGGGCCAGGACTGCAGTTGGTTCGTCGAGAATGAGGATCTTCGCCTCTTTGACAAACGCTTTGAGAATCTCGACCCGTTGTTGCGCACCAATTGAGAGCGAGCTAACGATTGCGTTGGGGTCGACTGCTAGCCCGGTTTCCTGACCAACTGCGCGAACCGTGTCTCTAGCTTTAGCGATGTGTAGCCGTCCATGGCCGCCGAGCGCGATGTTTTCGGCGACGGTCATAGCGGGGACGAGAGTGAAGTGTTGATGGACCATTCCGATTCCTGCCGCGATTGCGTCTGCGGAGGAGCGGAATGACCTGGCTTCACCGTTTACTATGATTGAGCCGGCTGTTGGGGCGGTCATCCCAAACGCGATTCGCATCAATGTTGTTTTTCCCGCACCGTTTTCGCCTAGTAGTGCATGGATGGTGTTCGTGCGAACGAGAAGTTCGGCTGCATCCAGCGCGCGCACTTGGCCAAACGTCTTGGTGATCGAGGTGAGGTTAAGCGCGATCGTTGGATCGAAGATCTGTGGCGGCTTCGATCCTGGCTGCAGCTGTGGTTGCGTTTGCGGCTGCTGAGTAGATGAGTCTTTAGGATGCGTCATAACCGTCTTCGTCCGTCCTCCTTGTGCTCAGTCTCAATCTATCAGCTCGATCTACCTGCTGCGCGGATACATTCTTGGTGTTGTGCGCTAACTACAGGCTCGTTGGCGCCTCGATAAACGTTGATGGGATATTGAACCGTTCGGTGAGGTGTGTGGCGATGGCTGAAACCCCGAGGGTTTCGGTCGCGTAGTGGCCAGCGTAGATAACTGTTATGCCGAGCTCGACGGCTTCAACCGCAGTATGGTGTGGGCCTTCTCCAACGATTAGCGTATCGATATCCAGTGCTTTTGCTTCCCGGAGCGTGTCGCTTGAGGCGCCGCTTCCTGTGCAAATTGCCCAACGGTTTGTCTGTTGGCCTGGCGCGATTGGCGTGGAACGAGCGCTGCCACCGTTTAGCTGCGCAAAAGCGTCGGCTTTGTCGAACAGCGCGGATGTGGACACCGAGTTAGTTCCGCGTACGCCAATCGATATTGTCTTGAATTTGGCGAAGTCGCTGGACGGCGTGAGATTCAGAGCCTGTGCGAGGAGCACGTTATTTCCGAACTTTGGGTGGCAGTCGAGTGGGAGGTGGGCTGCGTAAACGGCGATGTTGTGGTCGATAAGTGTTTTTGTTCGATTATACATCGGGCCAGTAATTGGCTGGAGCCCTCCCCAGAACATGCCGTGGTGTACGACCAGCAGGTTGGCTTCCACTTCGATCGCGCCTGTAATGGTTTGCGACGAGAAGTCCACGGCGGCAGCGATCTTTGTGACCGCACCGTGGCTCTCGAACTGGAGACCGTTTAATGCTGGCGGATAGTCCGGGACGTTTGGAACGTCGAGCAGGCCGTCGAGGTATTGCGCGATCTGAAGGGAAGTAGTCACTGTGTTATTCCGGTGTAGCTGAGGATCGGAGCCTAGCGGTCACGGAGTCGATCGTTACTTGCGTGGCTGGGGAGATTTCTTTGGCCAGCGTTGGATTTGTCACCCACTTGATGACGTCTTCTTTTGCGCCGAGCGTGATGACGCGTGGCTTAAACGTTTTGTCTTTGACTTCCTTCGCTACCAGGAGAAAGGCGTGCGGGACGTCGATGACCACGCTGCCGAGGGTGACTTCGGGGGCGATGTGATTCTGGTCGGAATTTGAGCCAAAGACACGGATCGCCTTTGTTTTGGATTCGCGTGCGGCTTGGAAGACCCCGAAGCCTGCGTTATCTGCGTTTTGGAAGATCATATCGGCGCCTCGTGCGATTTGGGCGAGGGCGAGCTCTTTTGCCGCGCTAACGTCGTCCCAGTTACCTACATATGATGTGAGGACCGAGATCTTTGGGTTTACGGACTTGGCGCCGGCTTCAAATGCGGTGAAGGCTTTCACGACAGGTGGGAGCTCGGAGCCGCCGATAACGCCAATTACGTTGGACTTCGTGTTGGCACCGGCGACGATACCGGCGAGGTAGGCGCCGTCGTCGAATTTGAATTCGATTGCGGCGACGTTGCTGTCGGTTTTAATGGCTGAGACGTTTACGAAGATCGTGTTCCGAAAGTCTGGTGCGACGCGTAGGGAAGCGTCTTGGAATTCGAAGCCATGTCCAAAGACCAGGTTGTATTTGCCTGCACCGTATTGCCGGAAGTTTTCTTCAATTTCGGCGGGTGTTTTTGTTTGGACATTCGAGATCTTTGCGCCTAACGAGTCCTGGATTCGGAGGAGGCCTTGATAGGCTCCAGCGTTCCAGCCTTGATCTGAGATCGGTCCCGGGGTGAGGAGTGCGACTCTAAATTCGTCGGTGGGAGGGGCCGATTCTTTAGTACATGCGCTGAGCGAAACCGCAATTGTGAGAGCAAACAAGCTGTGGATAAATGTGGAAAACATTTGAATCCTACGGTGCGTAATTGTCATAAGTTGTTTATTAGCAATCACTTACAGTGTGTGTGGATAACTATGTGTATATCTTTTTCAACTGTGGATAGCGGTTAGGCTACTCGAGCGCGTCCATAATTTCGAGGATGCGATTGAGGTCATCGAACGAATAAAACTGGATGGCAACTTCGCCTTGTTGATCCTTTTTTATGTTGATTGAAACATCTGTTTGGAGCTTGGAACGTAGCCGATCTTCCACGTACTTTACTTCGGTCAGCTTGGTTTCAGTGCGTTGTGGACGACCGCGTTTTGGCTTGTTGTTTTTTGGAGAGTCGGCTCTGACTCGGTCTTCGACGGCTCGAACTGAGAGACCGAGTTGGACGATATCGGTGGCGAGTTTGGTGATCGCGTCTTCGCCATCGAGGGCGAGGAGGGGTCGAGCGTGTCCGGCGGTGAGCTCGCCGCCTTCGATCATTTTGCGGACGCCGTGTGGGAGCTGGAGGATTCGCAGGAGGTTGGCGACTGTTGATCGATCCTTACCTACAATTTCCGCGATCTCATTTTGGGTGAGACTAAACTCAATGGCGAGTCGGGAATACCCTTCGGCTTCTTCTATAGGATTAAGGTCGGCGCGCTGCAGGTTTTCAATGAGCGCGAGCGTGAGCATCGTCTGGTCGTCATAATCTCTGACGAGGGCAGGGATGCTGGTCCATCCTAATTGTTGTGCGGCGCGTAAACGGCGTTCACCGGCGACGAGTTCGTATCCGGCCTGATCTACGATTTGGCGGACAGTGATTGGCTGGAGGAGGCCGCTTGAGCGGATGCTGTTTCTGAGGTCGTCGAGCTCTTCGTTTTTGAACGTCTTTCTTGGTTGGTACTGATTGGCTCGAATGGCGCTGATTGGAAGTTCGCGAAGAGCGCTTTCTTCTACTGGCTGAGCTGGCTGTGTTGTGTTCGTTGCGTTTGACGCAGCTGTTTGTGGATCGGCTCTTTTTTGGCCAAGCAGGGCGTCGAGGCCTCTACCCAAGCGGCGAGGTGTTTTTTCAGGCGCCATGGGAGGTTCCGTTGATCGATGTTTGGTGTGACGGTGATCCGGAGGCTTCTTGGTTTTTGGAGCTTTCTTTTGCGATTGCTGCGGTGCGTTGCAATAATTCTTTTGCGACGCCCATGTACGCTTGGGCTCCGATGGATGCAACGTCGTACAACATGATTGGCTTTCCGAAGCTTGGTGCTTCGGCGAGACGGACATTTCGTGGGATCACGTTTTCGAAGACCTGTGATCCGAAGTATTCGCGTGCGTCTGCGGCGACTTGTCGGCTCAGGTTGAGTCGAGCGTCGTACATTGTGAGGAGTACGCCGTCGATACCGAGCTCAGGGTTTACGCCTTGTTGAACCCTGTGAATTGTGTTGAGTAGTTGCGAGAGTCCTTCGAGAGCGTAGTACTCGCATTGTAGTGGGATAATAAGCGAGTCGGCTGCGGCCAGCATGTTGATGGTGATGAGGCCGAGAGAAGGGGGGCAGTCGATGAGAATGTAATCGTACTGATCTTTGATCTCGTTAATCGCGTCTCGCATCATTTGTTCGCGTCGAGGGTGGTCGACGAGTTCGATTTCTGCGCCTGCGAGATCTGGAGTGGCTGGAACGACGTCCAGATTTTTGAATTGAACGTTCCGTTTTCGAACATCCGTGATGGAAGCGATACCGATTAGGACTTCATAGACCGTCTGGTCGATGTCTTCTTTGGAGAGTCCTACTCCGCTCGATGCGTTCCCTTGTGGGTCGCCGTCAATGAGGAGGGTGCGCTGCTCAGCGGCTGCGAGAGAGGCGGCGAGGTTTACTGCTGTGGTGGTTTTACCGACACCACCTTTTTGGTTTGCTATTGCGAGGATGCGAGCCACAGGTCTCTGTTTCACGTGAAAAATGTTCCACGTGAAACATAAGCTTTATTTTTCAGAGTTATACTCCAGGACGTAGAAAGGTGCAGAAACACTTGGTATTTCTGCACCTTTCTATTGTTTGACTGTTAATCGGATCTGATGTTGATCGTGCAATCTGATGTTTGTTTCACGTGAAAAATGCTTGGAAATGTTTCACGTGAAACAAAGACTATTTCGAAGAGTTGTACTTCCAACGCGTGTAGACCGTGACCGAGACTGTCTGATCACCTGGGTTGATTGGTGTCGCCATGTCTGCGCTTTCCATCCCGGCCGCTTTGGCGTACATCGGAACAGGGCGGGGCATTGGGCGATCGGCGTTGACGTTGAGTTCAAGCAAGGTCCCGATGGTTCCACCAGCTGCAGTTGCGGCTATTGCGGCCTCAGCCTTAGCGATCGCAACGGCCTGAGAGATCGCTTTTTGACGAGCTGCGTCGGTGTTTGATGCGTAGAAGTCGAGCGATGAGATCATGTTCGAGCCGTTCTTAAGGGCTGCGTCGATTACCGGGCCGACCTGTTTGATGTCGCGGATTTCAGCGACAATCGTATTGGTGACCGTATAGCCGGTGAGGATCGGATCGCGGTTCTGCTCATACCTATATGAAGGGCTTACGTTGTAGTTCGCCGTTGAGAGTTGGTCGTCCTTTAAGCCAAGTGCCTTGAGGGCTGCAAGGACGGCTGTCTGCTTCTGCGCGTTTTCGGTTGCGGCGCCAGCTGCGGTCTCATGTTTGGTCTGAACGCTGATGTTGATGTTCGCACGGTCCGGCGACACCTTCACTTCAGACGTCGAAGAGACTGTGATTGCTGGAGGTGGTTCTCTATAATCACGTGAAACGTCTTGAGCTTGTAAGGTCATTATTGGAAGCGCCAAGAGAGCGACGAATTGTTTGAACATATGAAATACTCCAATTTTGGGGGGATGCTGCTGCTTTTGTGCGAGCTTCATGCCTAACTCAAATACGAAGGGCAAAGTTACGCTGAGTCTCTAATATTAAGACGTTTGATCGAGGGAATCTTGCACATATTTGCGAGAGATTATTCGTGAATCTGTGCAACTCAGAAAATATAGGCTAGTTGATATATTAGTAATAAAAGATATATTAATACTAATTGTCGGACTCGTGCTTCTAGTACGCATTCTCCGGTTCTATACAGCTCTCATTCAACAAAAAAGGTGGGTCCCGCAAGCTCCACGAACCCCACCCTTTAACGCCTTATCTTCGTTTAGTGCTACTTTAACGAATCCCGCAAAAATGCGAGTGTTCTGTCCCAAGCCAGCTCAGCTGATCGAGCGTCATAGGCTTCCGGGCGCGTATCGTTAAAGAACGCGTGTCCCGCGTCATAGTAATACGTGTCAATAAACTTCCCAGCATCGCTCACACTCTTTACCAATGCTGGTGCATCTCCGTTTACCACCAGACCGTCCGATTTTCCGAAGTGTGCGAGTACGGGAACCTGCAACTTATGCGGGTCGATCTGGGCGTTTGGGTGAATCCCGTAAAAGTCGACACACGCTGAAAACGTCTTTGGATGTTCGGTCGCCGCGTATAGCGCGAGCTGGCCACCCATGCAGAATCCGAGGATTCCAACCTTTTTAGGGGTTACTTCGTCCATCGCCAACAGGTAGTCGCCAGCGCTCTGCATGTCGTCGCTCGCCTTACCAATGTTGAGCGCCATTAACATTTTCCCAGCTTTGTCCGGGCTCTTTGTCGCTTCACCATGATATAGGTCTGGCGCCAGGGTTACAAAACCCGCCGCAGCAAACCGGTCGGCGAGTGACTTGATATGATCGACCAACCCCCACCACTCTTGAATCAAGACCAACCCTGGACCGCGTTGGGTCTCGGGGAGCGAGAGATAACCCGGTGTCGTACCAGATGCAGACGTAAATTCGATCATCGAACCATTCATAACCTGCACAGCTCCTGAAAGAGAGATTCCGAAAGAGACGCCCTCATGCTTATGTAACGATGAGGGCGATGTTGATGTTGTACATAAATTTTCGCACGGTACTTCTTTTTCCTTCGCAAACAGCGTGCAACGTTATGGTGATACCGTCGTTGCCTTACGCTTCAAGCGCTCTACTTCGATAACCAGATTTTGGATATCACTTGGACTCACACCAGGAATTCGTGACGCCTGGGCAAGTGTCGCGGGGCGAATCGTTCCCAATTTTTGCCGAGCTTCATAGGTTAATGATTGCATCGGAGTGTAATCAATATCGTTTGACAGTGGGAAGTCTGCCATACGTTTTACCTTGTCCGCCTGCAACCGTTCGCGCTCGAAATATCCCGCGTACTTGAGTTCCAGCTCTGCAGTTATCACGGCATCCTGACTTAATTCCGCGCCAACACCTGCCGCTGCCAACAGATCGCCAAGTGTTACGCCGTGCCGCTTCGCCACATCTGCGATTTTCACAGAATGCTGTAGTGGCTGGCTTTCAGCGCGCTCCAGAATAACAGCTGCCTGCTCCGGGCGAATACTTGTTGTTTCCGCGAGCACTCGAGCACGGTCTTCGTCTGCAAACCGTTGTTCGACCAACTTACGTTCGAGTTCTGTGTACAGGCCAAGCTCCATTCCTATTGGAGCAAGTCGGCGTAACGCGTTATCCTGACGGATCGTTAGGCGAAATTCCGATCGCGATGTAAACAGACGGTACGGTTCATCAACGCCACACGTTACAAGGTCGTCGATCAATACACCGATGTATGATGTATGTCGGCCCAAAATTACCGGTGCACGATCTTGCGCTGTTAACGCCGCGTTCATTCCTGCAACAACTCCTTGACCGGCAGCTTCTTCATAACCGGTTGTACCGTTGATCTGGCCGGCAAAGTACAACCCGTGAATCGCCTTAACCTGCAACGTAGGATCAAGCTGTGTTGGCGGGTAATAGTCGTATTCAATGGCGTAGCCAGCGCGGTTCATGCGCGCCTGCTCGAGCCCCGGTACCGATTTAATAATCTGGAGCTGCACATCAACCGGTAATGATGTCGACAGGCCGTTTACATAAAGCTCAGCGGTATCGTGTCCTTCTGGCTCGAGAAAGATTTGATGTCGCTCGACGTCGGGGAACTTTACAATTTTATCTTCAACAGATGGGCAGTATCGAGGTCCCCTCGCTGCGATCGCACCGCCGTACATTGCCGACTTCCCAATGTTCTCAGCGATGATCGCTTTGCCTTCAGGGCCCAAATGCGTTATCCAGCACGGAAGCTGTCCCGGGTGTCGCGCCCCGGTTTCCCCCACTCTTGGCGAGTCCCAGAAGTGCGACCAGGAGTAGTCGAACTGGTCCATCTCGCTGTGTTGGACTTCAAGCCGAGTGAAGTCGACAGACCGGCCGTCAATTCGGGGCGGGGTTCCGGTCTTGAAGCGTGCGACCGTTAGTCCAGCGTTTTCGAGCTGTTCGGCCAAGTGCGTTGTGGCCGATTCGCCTGCTCGCCCACCTGAAAGGTTCGTTGTTGTGCCGATGTGGATTCGGCCGCGCAAAAACGTTCCGGTTGTAATAACGACCTTTTTTGCGGCAAATCGTCGCCCTTCCAGCGTCTCGACTCCGCAAACGGTGCTTCCGTTGTCGTCAAACAGGAGGCGTGCGACGGTTCCCTGAATCGTCTGCAATCGGTGGTGTTGTTCGATAAGCGTTCGGGCGGCGCGACGGTATTGGCTGCGATCGCACTGGGCTCGTGGCGCCCAAACGGCGGGCCCTTTGCTCCGGTTGAGCATTCGGAACTGGAGCGTCGCCATATCGGTGGCGCGCCCCATAATGCCGCCCAGGGCGTCGACCTCACGTACGACGGTGCCCTTGGCGACTCCGCCGATAGCGGGGTTGCACGACATTTGGCCGATGGTTTCGAGCGCGCTTGTAATGATGCCGACCGAGGCACCTAGGCGAGCGGCGATAACAGCCGCCTCAGTCCCTGCGTGACCCGCTCCGACGACGATTACATCAAATTCAGTCTCGACAGCGAGAGGGAAAGATTGCATGTTGGTAGTGTCAGGATCCTATAACGAAAGATAAACGTTTGACGGGACGTAACCCAGAACGGGTTTTTTCGTGTCAAATGAATATGGCCTCTTGCTCCTCAGAAGAATTGATATGACAGCGAAAGCTCGACCAGCAGGCGCTTCAAAACTCACAGATCTCTCGTCCAGCCGAACGCCCGAAATGTTGCTGAGGCGTGTCCCTCGCCAGGAACGGGGGCATGAGCGGGTTGATAAGCTTCTTGATGCGGCGGCGGTGATTATCGCTGAGGTTGGCGTGGAGGCTGCAACGACGAATGCGATAGCAGCCGAGGCTCGAACGTCAGTTGGTTCGTTATATCAGTTTTTTCCGAACAAGACGGCTATCGTTCAGGCGCTGGCGGCACGCTACAATAACGAGCTACGCCGTATTAGTGAAGATACCATGCCTGCCGATGTCTCGCGGATCCCGTTGCCGGATTTGATGGAGAGCATCATTATGCCGGCGTTTAAGTTTTACGCGAACAATCCGGCGTACCGTCATGTGTACCATGCGTTGCATGGTCCGGATCAGCAGTTGGCTGTTTGTGGCCAGGCCGAACTGCATAAGTCTGTTGTTGCTCGTACAGAGGCGATGTTAGCATCGCGTGCCCCTCATACATCCCAAGCCGACCGGCATTTGCAGTCGACTGTTGCAGTACTGGCGACGCACGCATTGCTCAGCTTTGCGATGGCGGCGTCACCAGCGACACGTGATGGGATGGTGACAGAGTTAAAACGTTTGCTTGTTGCGTATGTTCGGGACGTAACGACTAACCGTCCGTACGGTGGACCGTCTTCCTGGCCCGAGCTTGGGCGGTAGTTGTTAGGGCAACGGCTGCAACGATAATTGCGGCGCCAATCAACGTCTGTCTAGTTACAGATTCGTTGGCCATGAGCCAGCCAAGGAAGACTGCGATGACCGGGTTCACATAGGCGTAGGTGCCGATTGCCGCTGGTGTGGTGTGCCGTATGAGCCAGCTATAGGCGGAGTAGGCTATGAGCGACCCGAAGACAATGAGATAGAGCAGGGCCAGGATCGAGTCGCGTGATACGGCGCTGGCGTCGAACGAATGTAGTTCACCGGTCATGAGCGATAGAACCATGAGCCCTGTTCCGCCGGCGATCATCTCGATCCCTGATCCCAGGATTGAGCGAGGCATGTCGACCGACTTGGCTACCATTGTTCCCAGGGCCCATGAGAGCGCGGCGAGCACGATCACGATGGCGCCAACAAGTGGGATACCGCTTTCGCGGATGCCGTGTAATCCGATCAACTGAACCATCCCGACAAGGCCAACAATGACGCCAAGAATAACTCCTAACCCCGGGCGTTTCCCATTAGGTCGAAGCCAGTCGAGCAAGACGAGCCAGAGTGGCGTGGTGGCGACCAGTAACGCTGCGATTCCTGAGGGAACAGTCTGCTCAGCCCAAACTACGCCACCGTTTCCACCGACCAGGAGGAGCGTTCCAATGATGAAAGCGTTACGCCAATGTATGGGTGAAGGTTTCGCTTCTCCGCGTGAGCGGGCCCAGGTGTATAAGATGAGTCCGGCGATGATGAACCGCGTACCGGCCAGAAGGAACGGTGGGATTGTCGCAATCCCAAAACGGATAGCGAGATATGTTGAGCCCCATACGACGTAAATAATACCGAACGCCGTAATGAGCTTGCCGCGTGATGCAGACATGAAAGGAAGTTAGATGTGACAGGATATATCTATCGATACGCGTAACTGATCGCGCCGTCATTGCGGATTCACGTGATTTTACCCTAAGCAACGTACGTGGGAATCTGGCGTATGGAGGGGCTGATCGTAAGATCCGAAAAATGTGCTATTGACAACTAATCGACGCTCCCCTAACGTAAACTCATGTTGCTCTGCGCTACGAACCTCAAGGCCAATAATAAGAAACACGATCGAAAGGATAATGACGATCGTGTGTTTTGTTGTGCGGTGAGGAATCGGCCAGAGTAATCTGGAAACGTTTAAGGTGAAAAACGAACGACGCCTCCCGCGAATACCGGGGGGCTTTTTTATTTGGGGGACCAATCTTTGGGGTGTAGGTCAATTGGCAGACCGCTCGACTGTTAATCGAGAAGTTGCAGGTTCAAATCCTGCCGCCCCAGTTGGTTGGTTCTTTGGTTGGTTCTTTATACTCTCTCGCATCAATCACATATATGCATCCGCTCGATCAAATCTCTTTTGGTAAGATTGTTCAGATTCGCGAACGTCTGTTGCAGGCCCAGGCGGCTGGACAAACTGTCTATCGCCTAGAGTCTGGCGACCCGAATTTTTCGCCAGCCCCGCACGTACTCGACGCGATCGATGCGGCTGCTCGTGCTGGGAAAACGCACTACATCCCGAACGATGGAATTCCTGAAGTTCGGAAGGCAATCGCTGAAAAGCTTCGCACCAAGAATCAGATTTCGTGGGTCACTGATAAGAACGTCTTTATGACGAATGGCGCGATGCACGGTCTGTATGTGACCTTCGCGTGTTTACTGGCTCCGGGCGATGAAGTAATCATCCCTGACCCAATGTGGACTGAAGTTGGGGAGAATATTCGGCTCGCAGGTGGTGTAACGGTCGGTATCCAACTGCGAGCAGAGGACAACTTTGAATATCGGCCTTCTGAGATTGAAGCGAAGATTACACCGAATACCAAAGTGATCTTCCTGAACACCCCGCAGAACCCAACGGGTGCCGTGCTAAGCGAATCGACGTTACGTGAGATTATCGCGATTGCAAAGAAGCACGATCTGTGGATCGTCTCTGACGAAGCGTATGAAGATGTTATTTACGCACCAGCTATTCACTATTCGGTTGCATCGTTGGCTCCTGAGTACGCCGACAAGATCATCAGCTTATATAGCTTCTCCAAGAGCCACGCCATGAGTGGCCTGCGCACAGGATACATCGTTACCTGCAATGCGCTTCTCCTCGACAGAATTCCAAAGCTTCTTCGCTGCACGATTAACGGCGTGAACAGCCTGGCGCAATGGGCTGCAGTGGCTGCAGTATCCGGGCCTCAGGATCAGCTTGATATGATGCGCAAGGAATACATTATTCGTCGCGACATCCTTATTAAGGCGCTCGAAGGAATTGATGGGGTACGTGCCTTTACACCAAAGGGAAGCTTCTTTGTGTGGGCAGAGTTGGATTCGTCTGTGTACGAGCGGTTGAATGTAAAGGACGCGGATGGGGTTTCTAACCTGTTAGCTGAGCTGGGCGTTGGAAGCGCACCGGGCGATGCGTTTGGTATTACGTGTGCTGATGCGATTCGATTCTCGTTCAGCTGTGCAACGCCAATGGTTGAAGCTGGAGCGGCTGCGCTTCGCGCGGCGTTACTGGGCGTACCTGTCGCGTCGGTGTAACACTTACATACAGAATTGAGGATCAACTGATGCGGATCGCGATTGTGCAGATGGCTGTCTCCGACGGGAACGTGGCGGATAACGTTGCGCGTGCGGAGTCGTACATTCAGGAAGCAGCTGCTGGGGAACGGCCGGATATTGTGCTGTTGCCCGAACTGTGGACAACCGGATATGCCCATGAGATGTGGGCGGAAGTTGCCGATCGCGAGACGCCGGTTGTGATGGAGCGGTTTGGCGAGTTAAGCTCGACGCTAAACGTTTCGATTGGCGGGAGTATGGTTACACGTCGAGCCGACGGGCAGTTGGTGAATCGGTTCTCGATTATTACGCCGGCTGGTACTCGGGCGGAGTACGATAAGTCGCACCTCTTCTCGCCGATGCGGGAAAAGGAATTTCTTGCGCCAGGCACAAGTCGAGTGCATGCGTCTGTGCCGTTTGGTGAAGAAGGCAAGGAAGCAAATGCTGCGATGAGTATCTGTTATGACCTGCGGTTTCCGCGGATGTATCGAGCGAGTGCGCATGAAGGCGTGGAGCTCTTTCTGGTTCCGTCTGCGTGGCCGGAGCCCCGGTGTGTGCCGTTACGGACGCTTGCTACGGCACGGGCGATCGAAAATCAGGGGTTTCTTGCTTTGTCCAACCGGGTTGGGCCAGCTAGCGATGGATCGCAGTTTTGCGGCGGATCTATGGTTGTCTCTCCAATAGGGGAGATTCTCCTGGATATGGGCCAGAGTGAAGGTGTTGGTGTGGTGACGATCAGGTTGCGTGAAGCGGCAGCAGCGCGTGCCATGCTGCGTGTGTTGCACGACGAGGTCGAAGGGATCGATTAAATTTGTGGCTGAACCAGTCACAGATGCTATTTAACGTGCAGCAGAAATTGGAAGGAGAGGCGAGGGTTGGGTTAGGCTCTCGTCTTTGGTGCGGTCAGAGGGTAAGGTTGTCCCCTGTGCTCATGGGCATGGTGGTCGCTTTATGGCTCGTTGGTGGATCGTCAGTGGGCGATGCGCAGCCACAGAGACCGCAAGAGCCGCAAGGTGTGGAAGGCGCTCAGGAAGGCATTCGAGGAAGTGTAGAAGGAGCTGCTCAGTCAATTCCATCGATATTTTCTCCTGAAACAACGTTCGTTCAATCTGCGCAGAGTGCGGTTGTAGCTCAGCATTTGATCCGAAACGTGATGAGCCCGTTTTGTCCTGGGCTGTCGTTGGAGGCGTGTCCTAGTCCAAATGCGCAGATCCTTCGAACCGAGATTCGGCGTAGTATTGCGAATGGGGAGACGGAGAATGCCATTCGCGAATCTCTCGTAAAGCAATACGGGCGTGCTGTGTTGGGGATTCCTCCGGATAACATTTTTGGAGCATTTGCGTGGGCTGTGCCTTGGGCTGCGTTGATCGGGGCGGGGGGTCTCATAACGATCTGGTTGCGAAGGCGGGTTCGGTCGACTGCGCTGGTTGCATCAGTCGCCGGAGGTGGAGATGTAGCGTTTTCTGACGCTGGTGGTCGTTCGGACGACGCTGAATTGATGAAGCGTTTGAGCGCAAAACTTGCTAAAGATGACGAACCGCAAGATCCAGATCGGTAACCGTCACCCATAACGCCAACGCTTCTGCAACGTTACGTTGCGCCCCATTACTACTTTCGATCGCGTCATGAAGTAACCATGTGGTCACGTATTGTTGCACTGTTAAACTGATTACCCCCTCTCCTGCCAAAACCATGTTGTCTGTTCCATCTCGTTCGTCCATCATGAAGTTGTCAACTGCTGCCATAGCTGGTGTTTTTGCGTGCAGTGTTATCGCATGTTCCGCTAAACCAACTATCGATGTAAGCGATGTTTATATCGTTGCCCCGATTGGCAACGCGCCAGCTGCGTTATATGCAACAATCGAAAACAACACCGGTAAACCAGATACACTGCTCGCCCTTCTGACCTCAGTTGCAAGTCGAGCAGAGATACATGAAACGGTAATCGGCGGCGACCACAGCGGACATACCATGGAGACAGACTCTGCTGGCCTAACCGGCGAACATAACGCCGGCTCAGGGCATGGTGGAACAATGAGCGGTATGGTTTCAATGAAACCGGTACCTGCGCTTCCCGTTCCTGTGGGAAAGTCCGTACGTCTTATGCCTGGAAGCTATCACGGAATGTTGTTTGATGCCGGTGGCGTTCATGTCGGTGACACAACCACGGTAACGTTACGTTTTTCAGGAATGAAGGACGTGTCAGCGGTCGCGACCATTATTAACTATGCAGATGTCGAGAGCAAGGTCGGACGTAATCGGTAAACGAATAACGTTGCACAAAAAAAACCCCCCGCGAGCGTCAGAGTTGATGCTCGCGGGGGGTTTTTTGTGTGTTCTGGTTGGTGTCTATGAATGTCCGTTGATACGCTCTTCAACAACCGACCATAGCTCAACTTCAGCCAATCCGTCTTTAACAATCTCGATAATCACTTCTGTTCCCGCCGGAACTGGAACCTGGCTAATGCAACGCGCTTCAGCCGTAAGCTCCTGACCTCGGAACGAATACAGAATCTCGCCTGGCTCCTCCGGCGAAATATCACGTGTCACCAATGCAACGGTTCCTTGTAGCTCTTCAAGGTCTTCATGCGGATCGTTCAATGGCCCCTTGAACGCCCAGTTCGCCATTAAAAGCGTCATTCCAACCCATCCAGCAATAGCAGCCACAGCCGCAAAGCCAAAAGATCCAATAGTACCGAATTGCGAATATTTAATCGCGAGATAGCCCGCCGCGCCAAACGCAGTAAGCGCGGCTCCAAAAACAGGGAGATTAAACGCCGCCGGCGGCCGCTTGATTAATGAAGGGTCATGCGCTGGCCGAATAGAGCCGTTGAGCATCGCGTAAACGGCAACCACTAGGCCGATACCAAAAAGCGAAGCGTAAACGAGCCCTTCGCCAGCAAGAATTTCTGTCATCCTTCAAGATATCGCCTGAACCATGCAATTGTCGCCGGCCATGCTTGTTTTGTTGCTTCCAAATTTGCCCCGTCTGCCCCACCTTGCTGGCGGAGGAAGCCGTGGCCAGCTCCATCATACGTAAAATGTTCGAAGGTTTTGTGGTGTGTCTTCATTGTGGAGTCGGCTAACGGGATCGTACCATTCACTCGCGCGTCGTTTCCAGCATAGAGGCCCAAAATCGGAGCTTTGATCGAATCGAGTGCTTGTGGAGCGGGAGACGCTCCGTAATACACAACAGCAGCGTTAAGTGACGGTGTGACCCCTGCATACATAAAAGCCATCCCGCCTCCTCGGCAGAATCCAACAATCCCCACCTTTTTCGTCGCCGCTGGGAGGGAAGTCGCGTATTTGATGGTCGCGTTGAGGTACTTTTGGATGTCTGCATCGCTGAGCGCAGATACCGCTTTTACGTACCCGTCCTGGTCGGCTACACTATCTGGCGAGCCGGGCACCTTCTGTAGTGACACTAAATCCGGGGCGATCGCCAGGAATCCTTCGGATGCGAGTTGGTCAGCCACCGAGCGGACCCATGTAGTTAGTCCGTAAATCTCGTGTGCGACAACTACCACCGGAGCTGGCGTATTCCGTTCCGGGAATACCACCCAGGCACGAATCGAATCCTTATTGTTGATCGGGATCATCACATATTCTCCATGGCGAGACGATGCGCGAAGTCGGTTTAGCGCATGCTCTGCCGCGGGCGGGAACTTTGTGTCGTCCTTTATTGAGTCTGGAGCGGCCGAATCCGCGTGATCGTGCTCCGCCGCTGCAGATGTTTGAGATTTATTTCCGCACGCTGCGGTTGTAGTGACTATCGCGAACGTGGTAATCGCGATGCCAAGGTGATGTAAGAAGGGTGGTGTACGCATCGATAGCTCCGCGAATGGCATAGGTAACAGTCCAACATGTCGCAAAAATTTCGCCGAACATGGTTCTTCACATAAAATGCTATTAAATAAGTAGCAATTGATGTTAAACTTGGTGGCGTATGGACGTTCAAATCTTTGGAACCAAAAAAAATAGCGATACGCGAAAGGCAATGCGATTCTTTTCCGAACGAAGAGTCAAAGTGCACTTTGTTGACCTTGCCGAACGGGCGGCATCGCTGGGCGAGCTAAAACGCTTCTCTCAAAAGTTCGGAGTTACCGCGTTGATCGATCGAGAGTCGAAGCGGTTTGTGGAGTCCGGCTTTCAGTATGCACAGTACTCCGACGACAGCTGGCTCGACAAGCTGGTGAATGACCCGTTCCTGCTTCGGCAGCCGCTCGTGCGATTCCAGCACAAAATCACTATTGGGCTCGCGGAATCCGAGTGGAAAACGTGGGCCCTGGCCTAGCTTTGGGGGGGGAATCTATAAAGCCGCAACATGCAGCCTAGTGCATGTTGCGGCTTTAGTTCATCGTGTGGGTTGGATCTCAGCTATTCCGTGAGCGTCACATGGCAGCTCGCCAAGCCACGCTTTTCCAGGTATCGCTGGTGGTATTCCTCGGCCGGATAGAATGTCGACGCTGGTGTAATCTCGGTCACGATCGGCCTAGTGAACTTTCCGCTCTGATCCAGCTCGGCTTTTGATCGTTCTGCAATCTCCTTTTGCTCCGGCGACTGGTAGAATATTGCGGACCGATACTGCGTTCCGACGTCCGGTCCCTGCCGGTTAATGGTGGTCGGGTCGTGGTTCGTCCAAAAGACGTTCAACAAATCCTCGTACGAAACGGCCTGAGGGTCGAACTGTACCTCTACCGCCTCTGCGTGACCGGTGCTATCTGAACAAACGTCTTCGTATGTTGGGTTCTCCAACTGCCCACCTACATAGCCGGATGTTGTAGATATCACTCCTGGAACCTGTCGAAATGTCGCTTCGACCCCCCAAAAGCATCCGGCACCAAAAGTTGCCTTTTCGGTCATCGTCCCACTTTGAGAAAGTATAGAATCGTTCATAAATGTTCGGTTCAAAGATTGGGCAAAGTTTAGTCCAATGGCGTAAAATCCCCGATAAAACCAATTTCGGGGTCGAGATGATAGCCACATTCGCGTTCAACCGTCTGTTGAACGTACGCGATTAGCGATTGAACATCTTTTGCAGTGGCTCCGCCCAGGTTTACGACAATATTCGCATGAATATGTGAGATTGCGGCTCCGCCCAGGCGGAATCCCTTCAGCCCGCATTGGTCAATCAGACGTCCGGCCCCAACGCCTTCGATCTTCTTAAAGATCGAGCCGGCGGACGGGTGAATCTGCAACCACGGATGTCGCGACCCACGCCAGGCCAGGTTTTCCTGGACAATCTTGTGCATCGCGTCTGAGCTGGCGGGTTCCAGCTTGAAGGTGACGGCCAAAGCTACGTCCTCTTTGCGGTGCAAAATTGAGGTGTCGTAGCCAAATTCCATGTACTCCGCATTAACCTCTCTTCTTACCCCTGTTTCGCCGAGCAGTTCGCAGGACTGCACGATTTCTGCGATAAACATGGTTCGCTCGCGCTCGGGAGCCGGGCTCAGAAAGTGAAGGTTTTGCCAAACTGCCCCACCAACGGTACTTGGGATGCCGACGTAATGTTCTAGTCCAGACAATCCACGTTTGATGGCTTGGGGAATGAGGTCGGCGATTGTCGCGCCAGACTCAGCCCAAAGGTGTCCATCGTCCGAAAATGTGAAGTGGTTCGCTTCGTTTCGAATAACGAGTCCGCGGAACCCGGCGTCCCCAACGAGAATATTGGCGCCCAATCCCAGGACAAAATATGGAAGGTCGGCGGCTCGACTGGCGTGTACTGCGTTGGCCAGATCGTTCGCCGAAGTCGCAGTGTAGAAATAGTCGGCTGGACCTCCAATACGAAAGCTGGTGTATGGGGCAAGCGGCTCGTTGCGCACTAGGCGTGACGAGTCCAGGAAAGACGAGAGCTTCAGGTGAGTTGAGTCTATACTCATGATACTTTTATAACGGTATGCTTCTACAAAATATACGTCGAGGGGTCACCCTCATGGCGCTGGGAACGATAACCGTTGGCGCTGCATCTATCGCAGCCATGGTCTTTCCGGCCGAAGTTCATGCTCAACGTGCTGAGCTCGAAAAGATCATCAAGCGAAAGGTGCTTGCCAATGGTCTCGAGGTCATTGTCGTTGAAAACCATGGTGTCCCGCTCGCAACAGTGCAGGTAAACGTTCGCAACGGATCGTTTACGCAGTCGCCGGAATATGCTGGGCTGGCGCATATGTACGAGCATATGTTCTTCCGTGCCAACGCGATGTATCCTCGGAGCGAGCTGTATCTCGATCGTGCCGCCCAGTTAGGCGCGGTATTTAACGGAACGACCCAGGAAGAGACGGTGAGTTATTATCTCACGGTACCGGCTGATTCGGTGCGTGGTGCGATCGAATGGCTCGCCCCGTCGTTGCGGGTGCCGCTGTTTCTTGCGCCGGAGCTGGAAGTGGAACGGCAGGTTGTTATTGGCGAATACGATCGTAATGAGTCGAGTCCGTTTTTCAAACTGCAGCGGGAGATGGATGAAAAGCTCTATCCCGGAAACTATTCGCGGAAAAACGTGATTGGCGATCGCAAGGTTATTTCAACCACGACGCCGGAGAAGATGCGGTACATCCAGCATAAATATTACGTTCCGAATAACGCCGTGCTGGTCGTATCTGGTGACGTTGTGCCCGATAGCGTGTTTGCCTTCGCTGAGCGTACGCTGGGGGCGTGGCCGCGTGGGGAAGATCCATTCAAGACGGACCCTATCCCTGAAATTCCCGCGTTAACCGCGAGTGATGTCGTTATCTCTGAAGCCCCTGTGAATGCGGTTACTGTGTTGGTTCAATGGCAAGGGCCTAGTGTTGGGAAGGACCCTGCTGCGACATATGCGGCGGATGTGTTTTCTGATCTGTTGAACGATCCGCAGTCACCGTTACAACAGCGTTTGGTCGAAAGCGGTTTGTGGCAGGCGATTATGGTGAATTATTACACGTTGGACCATACGGGGCCAATCACAATCAGCGGGCAAACGACGCCAGAAAATTTGCTGAAGGCTGTAGCCGCGTTACGTGAAGAGATCAAAAAGTTTGGAACGCCATCGTACTTTAATCCTGAGCATCTGAAAGCGGTGCAGGCGTATCGCTCAGTTACGTCGGCGTTTGATCGCGAGCGGGCGTCGGGTTTTGCACGGACCCTTGGCTTTTGGTGGAGCGTTGCGAGCCTCGAATACTATATGGGGTACGTTGATAACATGGCCGCGCAGACAATTAACGATGTGTGTGGTTATGCGAAAAAGTATATCGTGGGGAAGCCCAGTATTACTGGAGTGCTGCTTTCACCCGAAGGGCGTGCTGAGATAAACTTGAAGGCTAGCGATTTGAAGGAGGGGGCGAAGTGAGGACCATAACGACTCCAGTAACCAACTCCTCGCGTAATAGTTTGATGACCGTTGAGGCAACGCCAGTTTTCACTCGTCGTGTGGCACATATTACCGCGATTGCGATTACTGCGATATTCGGAAGCTCGATAGCCTTTGCGCCGAGTATTGCGGAGGCACAAAAGCCAGCACCTTCACTACATGTGGAGCGAAACCAGAGCGCTGTTGCCCTGGGGCAAACGGATACATCGCTTACTACAAGCTTTACGATTGACGGGATCAACGTCATTCTCCGAAAGAATAACGCGAATAACGTTGTGGCTGCGAACCTCTACTTTTTGGGTGGTGCACGTCAAATCACTGCCGCAAACGCTGGAATCGAACCGTTGTTACTCGCGGTCTCAGAGCGGGGGACGCGCAACTATCCAAAAACTGAGCTCCTTCGAAAGATGTCGCTCCTGGGTTCCCAGATCGTTGTTTCTCCAAGTAGCGATTGGACGTTGTTTGGAATCCAGACTACAACGCAGGTCTTTGACTCGACCTGGATGATTTTCGCTGATCGTGTGATGTACCCAACGCTCCAATCGGCTGACGTCGCGCTTATCAAATCCCAGTTTTTATCAGCAGTGCAGCAACAGAAGGACGATCCTGACGCGTTGGTGTCGTATCTTGCCGACAGTGTGGCCTTTGCTGGTCATCCATATGCTCTTCCGGTTGGTGGTTCGATCGAGTCGTTACGGGCGATTACGGACAGCGATCTTCGCGAATATCAAAAGACACAGTTCGTGAAGTCGCGGATGATGCTGGTTGTAGTTGGCGACATTAGCCGAGAACGTTTGGAGTCGCTCGTTCGGAAAACGCTGAGCAAGCTCCCGGAGGGTTCCTATAAGTGGACATTGCCCGCTCCGGTTCCAGATGTGATGACCGAGCCGGTGATTGTGAGTCGTTCGCTGCCGACCAACTATATCCTGGGCTACTTTAGCGGTCCGCTCGCGTCTGCGGCTGATTACCAGGCCATGCGGATCGCAACCACGGTGCTTACGGGCCGTATGTTTGGGGAGATCCGAGCACGTCAAAACCTGACCTACGACGTTCACTCTCCGTTTTTGGATCGTGCTGCAACGGCGGGTGGTTTATACGTCACAACGGTTGCTCCCGATACGACGCTCAAGCTCATGAAGTATTTCGTTGAGGAGCTTCAGCGGGAGCTGCTGAGTCCGGTTGGTCTTCGCCGGCTCGAGCTCGAATTTATTACGGATTACTTCCTTAATAACGAAACAAACGCGTCGCAGGCCGACTTTCTCGCTCGCGCTCAGCTTTATCAGGGCGACTTCCGTAAAGGCTCCGAATTCGTTGACGAGCTTCGTGCCGTAAGTCCCGAAGCGGTCCGCAGGGCCGCATTGCGATACATTAAGAACATTCGGTTCGCGTATGTGGGCGACCCCTCAAAGGTCGATGTGCGCCTTCTGAAGATGTTTACGCCACCAAAGCGGGATATCTTTCGTTGAACGATCGATCGTTTGGGGTATTTTCTGCACCTGTGTCCTTGTAGCGCTTTCAACGATTCCCACCCCAAAAGCGTAAGCTTTTTTACGTGGACCTGTGTCTAATCAAAGTGGCGCATCTGCTCACCTTTGGACGTATTTTTATCCATTGTGCCGCCTTAGAATTTGCGGACTCTGTAGTATTCCGGTTGTCTCCGGTGTCTTATAAGTATCACTGACCTCATCTACATGCTGAATCGACTTTCCGTTTTAACTGCATTTTCATTCTTGGCAGCTGCCGGCGTAGTTAGCGCGCCGGCTGTTGGGGCGCAAAGCGTCGCCGACCTGCCAAAGGTGACATTAGCCCCGGGAGATACGCTCCCGATGGATCCGGCGGCAACAATTGGTGTTTTGCCGAACGGACTCACGTATTACGTTCGCGCGAATAAAAAGCCAGAAAAGCGGGCTGAGTTTCGCCTAGTGCTCCGGGCTGGTTCGTTGATGGAAGACGACGATCAGCGTGGGCTTGCGCACTGGGTTGAACATATGGCGTTCAACGGCACGAAAAACTTCAAAGAAAACGACCTCATTCGCTACCTGCAGTCCATCGGGGTGCAGTTTGGCGCGGATTTGAATGCATTCACGTCGTTTGATCGCACGGTATACATTCTTCCAGTTCCGACCGATACGGCGGCACAGGTAGCACAAGCGCTTCAGATTCTTGAAGATTGGGCTCATCTGGTCTCCTTTGAGCAAAAGGACTTCGAAGAAGAGCGTGGCGTTATTATCGCTGAAATGCGCTCACGCCTTGGCGTTGGGAACCGAGTGAGCGACAAGCAGATCCCCGTCCTTTATAAGGGATCGAAGTATGTCAATCGGCTTCCGATTGGAACGAAAGAGTCGTTAGAGTCTGCGACGCACGATAAAATCGTCCGCTTCTATAAGCAGTGGTATCGTCCAGACCTCATGGCCGTCATTGCGATTGGCGACTTTGATCAGCAGGAGATGGTGAAGCAGATCATTGCGCAGTTCTCCAATATTCCAAAGGCTGAAGGGCCCGCACCGAAGCCAAAGTTCCCAGTACCATTGCAGCCTGGAACAACGGTGCTTGTTGTTGACGATCCAGAGATCACAAGCACGTCTGCGTCCATGATGTTCAGGCGTGCAGCGTTTGCAACTGGAACCTATGCGGCAAACCGTGAAGGGTTAATCCGGAACTTCTTTTCCGGAATGATGAATCAGCGTTTCGCCGAAATTACTCGCAAGCCTGGCGCGCCGTTCCTGGGTGCCGGTGTGAGCTTCAGTGGTTTTTCTGAGGATATTGGCACCGCGAGCATTGGCGTTGGAGTGGTAAACAACGGTCTCGAACGAGGTATGCAGGCGGCGTTGGATGAAGTTGCTCGAGTTTCGCAGAACGGCTTTACACAGGCCGAACTCGATCGAGTGAAGTTGGGTTTTGCGAAGAGCATCGAAAATTTCTATCTCGGTCGCGGTGATCAAGTGTCGAAAGGATTCGCTGACGCCTACGTTGAACACTTCATGAGTGGATCGCCGGTTTCTTCGGTAGAAGTTCAGGTTTCTGTGATGAAGCAGATTGCAGAGTCAATTACGCTCGCAGAAATCAATAAGGAGTCAGATTTCTGGAAGGCGAAGGACAGCCGACTACTCATGGTTCAGCAGCCAAAGAAAGAAGGCATCAACCAACCAGACACGGCAGCACTGTTGTCGTTGTTTGACAAAGTCGCAGGCCAGACGTTTGCTGCGTACGAAGAGAAGGTTGATACGGCTCCATTAATTCCTAACCTGCCAAAGGCCGGTAAGGTTGTTTCTGAAAAGCAGCATCCTGAAGTAGGCGTTACCGAGTGGACACTTTCCAACGGTGCAACGGTATTCGTCAAGAAGACCGACTACTCAGCCAATTCGATTTCGTTCGCCGGGACGAGCCCAGGTGGTTCGTCGCTCTTCCCAACGTCCGACTACCCAACGGCTGCGTATGTTGGCAGCGTCATGGTTGGTGGCGTTGGTCGCTTTACTCCAGTTGAGTTGGGCAAGCGGTTGGCTGGTAAATCCGCAGGTGCTTCACTTAATCTGGGTGGCACAAGCGAAGGTATTAGCGGTGGTTCGTCGCGCAAGGATCTTGAGACGATGATGCAGCTTGTCTATCTCAACTTTACGGCGCAACGGTTTGATTCGGTTGCCATCGAAGCTCAGTACGAAAAGATGCGTGCTGGCTTGGCTAACCGCTCGTCGGTTCCGGCTGCTGCGTTCCAGGACACAGTGACGGTTACGTTGTCACAGGGGAGCAAGCGGTCGCCGCTTCCGTCGTTAGCGATCCTCGATTCGATCAATTGGCATAAGGCGTTTGATCTGTTTAACTCACGTTTTGCAGATGCCGGCGACTTTACGTTTATGTTTGTCGGTGACTTTGATACCGATACGCTCAAGACGTACGTTGAGCAGTATCTCGCAACGTTGCCTGCGAAGAAGGGCGCCAAGAGAGAAGTTGCGGTGGATAACGGCGTTCGTCGTCCATCCGGCATTGTAAAGAAGGTTATTTCTGGTGGACAAGAGCCAAAAGCAACGACGGTAATCAGCTTCCATGGGCCGTACGTAAGCTCACCAGAAAACGCACTCGCCATGCGCGTGATGAAAGACGTGTTACAGACGCGTCTCACGAAGAAGTTACGCGAAGAGTTGAGCGGAACGTATGGTGTTCAGGTTGGAACGGGAGCGTCTTCAAAGCCGGTTGGGTTGTACACGGTTGACGTGCAGTTCGTCTCTGAACCATCGCGTCGTGAGGAGCTAACAGCAGCGGTGTTTGAAGTGATCGATTCCTTGAAGAAGGCACCACCGTCGGCTGAGGAAGTTCAAGAGTCGCTCGAGCCAGCAATTCGTCAGCATGAAACAGCTGTGAAGACGAACGGTTTCTGGTTTGGCATTTTGAACCTGAAGGAGCAAGGTCGTCCGTTTGCTGATCTGCTTGACCTGAGTCGAGTGACTGGGTTCAAGGCTGAAAGTGTGCAGGCTGCAGCCAAGGCATACTTGAATCCGGCTAACTATGCGCAGTTTGACCTGATCCCTGTTACGCAGGGTGCGCCGAGTACGCCAGCGGCGACTCCGGCTCAATAAGGGAGCTGTTGGGTTTTAAAGCTGTGATGTAAAAAGGGGGACTATGTATTCAAACATAGTCCCCCTTTTTACTTATATATGGGAGTTCAAATCGAACTCAGTCTTTCGTGCGAGTTTGAGCACGTTGAGTTTGTACCTTTCGAACGCAAGTGTCTCGAGTATTCAACAACTACTTCGCTCGATTCCCTAACACCGAATTGACGTCGCGTAGGCGGATGCCTTCGGCGCGAAGTGCTACGAGCATGTGGTACAGTACATCGCCGGCTTCTTCTGTCGCGCGTTCAGTGTCATGTTCTGTGAGTGCAACCACAAGTTCCGTAATTTCTTCACCAAGTTTTTTGAGGCGGAGGTTTTTATCGGCGAGCAGCTTGGTTGTGTACGATAGGTTGACGGGCTGCTCTGTTGCTTGATCTGTTGCACGCGATTCAATAACCTGCGCGAGTTGTGTGATCGCTGAGGTTGTTGACATTTCGTCGCCGAAGCAGGTCGGAGCGCCCGTATGGCATGCCGGACCATTTGAGGTAACCTGAGCTAAAATGGCATCGTTGTCACAGTCGAGCGCGAGTGAATGAACCGCTTGAGTATGGCCGCTTGTTGCGCCTTTGTGCCATAAACCACGTGTGCGGGAACGATAATGCATCTCGCCGGTTTCTAGCGTCTTTTCGTACGCTTCTCGGTCCATATAGGCTACCATAAGAACGGCACCACTCGCAATGTCTTGTGCGATTGCGATGATGAGTCCGTCTCCCTTCTCAAAGTCTGGTTCGGCGTTTGGGCGTTGCAGGAGCGACATTATAGATTTTGACCTTGGTGAGTAGCGGAGTTTGAATTCATCAAAATGGAACGAACTTCCGCAGAAAGCTTCGCGTTTGTAGCGATGAGATCTTTACCAAAGGCAGTCTCATTTCCGTTCCAGTCTGTCAAAACGCCACCAGCTTCAGTGATAATTGGTTGAAGCGCAACGGCATCCCAAGGCGACACAATGTCGTCGACCATAACTTCGGCGCGTCCCGTTGCGACCAATAGATACCCGTAGCAGTCCCCCCAGGTGCGTGCGACGCTAGAATGTGCGGCAAGCTGTTGCCATGCCTCTCGACGAGCTGGTCGCTCGGGAAAACGGTCATCCGTTGTAACTACGGTAGCGAGTGAAAGCTCGTCGACTTTTGAAACATGGCAGCGCATGTCGTTCCAGAAACAACCTTCGCCTAGCGCAGCAGTTACAATCTCTCCGGCAGCAGGGAAGTACGCGCACCCAGCGATCACATTATCGCCTTCCGCGACAGCTATCAACGTACCCCATAGTGGAACCGATCGAACAAAACTTTTTGTTCCATCGATTGGGTCGACAAACCAGCGACGACGGGCATCTGGGCGAATCGTGCCGTACTCCTCGCCAATAATTCCATCCTCGGGAAAACGTGACTCGATCCATGCGCGAGCACGTTCTTCCGCACCGCGGTCGGCAACGGTAACCGGTGAGCCATCACCTTTAGTTAAAACGTCGAGTGTCGTGCGGTAATGCGACATCGCAAAATCACCGGCGAGCGTTGCAACTTCCGCAACTGCGTGTAAATAGCTGGAGTTGGTTGGGCCGGTCATAATGTATTCACTGGGATGATGTTCTCTGACACGGAAAGCGTATCACGAATGGCAATCCCCGCTTGCTGCATTGCCAGCTTGATGTCACGAACGGTTGTTACTCCATCGTGAACGATGCCAGCAACCAGCGCTGCATCCGCATGGCCGTCGTGAATCGCCTCAATGACATGTTGTGCCGACCCCGCGCCACCCGATGCAATCACTGGAACATCCACTGCATCCGTAATTAAACGGATGAGCTCGATGTCGTAGCCCGTCCGTGCTCCATCGCGATCGATACTGGTAAGCAAAATCTCACCAGCACCCAATCGCACACACTCCTGAGCCCAGCTTACCGCGTCTAACTCTGTTGCTGTACGTCCGCCTTGTGTAAACACCATCCACTGTCCATCCACACGCTTTGCATCGATACTGGCTACAACGCACTGTGCCCCAAATTTCTCAGACGCCTCGGTAATCACTGACGGACGAGTGACGGCAGCAGAGTTGATGCTAACCTTATCTGCCCCCGCGCGAAGGACTCGCCCTACATCGTCTCCGCTCCGAACGCCTCCACCAATCGTTAACGGAATAAACAGGCGCTCCGCGGAACGTCGTGCAACATCCAACAACGTACCGCGCTCCTCCGCACTCGCCGATATATCAAGGAAGACAATCTCATCCGCACCCTCGGCTTCGTACCGCGCCGCGAGCTCCACAGGATCGCCAACATCACGCAGGTTCACAAACTGCGTCCCCTTCACAACTCGCCCGCCTTTCACATCCAGGCAGACAATCAAACGATGTGTAAGCATTATTTCACTGTGAGGGCTACAGAACCTTTGGTGCTGAACACTGCACCTGTATCCTGCAACGCGTCACGAATGGCGAGACCAAGCGCTTTAAATCCAGCCTCAACAATGTGATGGCGATCCGTTCCACGTAACACGCGAATGTGAATCGTCGACTTGCTGTTATCAGAAAACGAACGCATCCAGTGGTCGTATAACGCACTAGGTAACGGTCCCGCATAAAATGGGCGCCCACCCATGTCGATACATGCCTGAACGAGCGCTTCATCCATGGGGATCGTGCGATCTCCGTACCGTGCAGCCGTAGCAGGGAAGATTTCTGCAATGGCACTTCCCATAGCGATGGCAACATCTTCAATCGTATGATGTTTGAGATCGCCAGTCGCCTGTAGTGAAATGTCGAGTCCGCTGTAACGCGCAAACGTTACCATCATGTGATCCAGAAACGGAATTCCGGTTGAGATCTCCGATTGACCGCTTCCAATTTCAACTTGCAAACGAATATTCGTTTCGCGTGTAATACGTTCAACAACACTCATTCCGGTTAGCTCCTATTCTCCAAATTCGTTAGCGACCGCACGAGCATCGAGCGCGCCGGTGTACAAGGCCATTCCAATAATCACTGCTGAAACTCCGCGGTGTTCGAGTGCGCGTAAGTCCTCGATCGAACCAACGCCCCCGCTTGCATACACTGGAAAGCTGGACGCTTCAACCACATCTTCCATTAACGCGAGATCGGAACCCAGCATCTGCCCCTCTTTATGAACAGCGGTGACCATGACGGCCGCGAGCGGTATGCCGTTAAGCTCTTCGACGACATCTATAATGGTGCGATTGGACGTTGTAGCCCAACCTCGTGTAACAACCATACGTTCACGCACGTCGGCTGCGACAACAATCGTATCTGGATACGACTCAGCCATCTCTGCGAGCCAATCCGGGTCTTCGATGCCTCGTGTTCCTATGATAACTCGACGAGCGCCATCCTGTAGTAACGCTTCGATCTGGTCTTCATCGCGCACGCCACCGCCAACCTGGATATCCATGATGGAGTTCCGCAAAATCTCGCGAACAACGGCGCTGTTTTTTCCGCGTTCGGTTGCGGCATCGAGGTCGACAATATGGAGTCGTTTGAACCCCATATCTTCCCAGCCCTTGGCAACACCAGGTGGGTTTTCTAGCCGAATTTGCTCGTTTTCATACGAACCACCAACGAGCTGAACGCATGCGCCATCGCGCAAGTCTACAGCGGGAATAGCAATCATTGTAAAGCCTCCTCAACAAACGATCTCACGAAGGCCACTCCGGCCGCTGAGCTCTTTTCAGGGTGAAATTGAACGCCAACCGTGTTGGCGATTGAAACGACCGATGCAAATGTATCGGATTCGTGTGTGGTGTATGCCGCCGAGACAGATGGGTCGGAGGGCTCGCAGACGTAGCTGTTGGCGAAATACATAATCTGGGTGTGCGAAAACGAGTTGGACACGCTCGTGAGTCGGCTAATTGGGCTTTCAGCGTTTCCTGGCGTAGCCTCTAAACGACTATTAACGTCGTTCCATCCAATATGGGGGACGCGTTTGGCTCTTAACTTTCGAACCACTCCGGGGATTACGCCCAGGCCGGCGCCCTCGCCTTCTTCGCTCGAGTCGAATAGGAGTTGCATGCCAAGGCAGATGCCGAGGGTAGGGAGGCCATTAAGGATGGCGGTGCGCATTTCAGAGAGGCCGGGAGCTAAGCGTTGGGCTGCGTTGGTAAACGCGCCAACACCTGGCAGAACGAGGATGTCGGTTTGCGCGGCGAGGATTGGGTCGCCTTCGATCACTACGCGCGAGTCGTCGCAGTCGAGCGCTTTGGCGAGGGAGTGTAAGTTCCCTGCGCCGTAGTCGAAGATTGTGATTTGCTTCACGAGGTTATCGCCTCTTTGAGTGTTCGCAGGCAAGTTTCCATCATTTCCCACGGTCCAACAGAGATACGCAGGGCGTCTCCGATTCCCGGCAGTTTGCTGAACGGCCGTAGCGCAACACCGAGCTCACGCATTTTGTTGTCGATACGAACGGCGTCGTTGATAGGGACTAGTACAAAGTTAGCGTTACTGGGTAAGGGGGCGAGTCCCATGGCACGAAGCTCTTGAATAAGACGCTCTCGGTTGCCGATGGCTTCGCGAATACGGTCCAGTACCCACGGCCGATCGGCCGTCATGGCCGCAACTGCAGCTCGTTCGGCGATTGCGTTGACTTTGTACGGGCCGCGTGATTTTTCTACTTCGGCGATAATAGCTGGATCGCCAATCGCATAGCCAATCCGAAGCCCAGCCAGGCCAAAAGCTTTGGAAAACGTTCTAAAGATGAGTACGCGCGGTGATCGTTGCAGTAAATCGATACAGTTAACGTCCGAAAACTCGGCGTACGCTTCGTCTATCAGCACCAATCCTGTGCTTTGATCGATGATTGATTCGATCGTTGCGCGAGGAAGGTTGGTACCGGTCGGATTGTTTGGCGAGCACAAATAGATCATCTTGGCTCGCGTATCTAACGCGGCGCGTACGTCGATATCGAATGAATCGGTAAATGGGATGGCAACTGGTGTAAGCCCATTCATCTTCGCGAAAATCGGGATCATCGCGAACGACGGATCGGGATGTGCGATTACATCGCCGGGATTTCCGAACGCACGGATTGCAGAGTCGAGTACATCGTCGGAGCCACAGCCGGTAACAACCATATTCGGCGAAACGCCAAGATAGTCGGCGATGGCTTGCTTTACCTCGGTTACGTATAGCGCTGGATACCGTGTTACGGACGACGTTGAAATCTTTTGGATTTCAAGCGCCGCGTTTGGCGGAATACCCCAAAGATTGGTATTGTCGCTCAAGTCGATCGCAGCCGGCGTTCGATTGGGAGAATACAGTGAGATATCGCGATACGTTTCGCGAGTCAGATCAATATCTATGTTCATACTTATTCCTTACCCTTCCACTGTCGAGCCGTAGCCGCATGGCTTGGCAAACCTTCCGAATCCGCGAATATTCCAACATCAGCCGCCAATCGTGCCGCTGCCTCACGATCGATAATCTGATACGTTGTCCATCGAATAAAGTCGAGTGTAGACAACCCTGAATATGACCGTGCCAAACCGCCGGTAGGAAGAACGTGGTTTGCGCCACTCATATAATCACCAAATGCAACTGAGCTAGTCTCCCCGACAAAAACAGTTCCCGCATTCATAAAGTATTTCAATGCGCTGTCCGCATCTGCTAACGCAAGTAACAGATGCTCCGGCGCAAATTCATTGCTAAACTCAGCCGCCTCAGCCAGATTGTCCGCTACCAAAAGACCGCCGCGTGTAGCCAACGATTCCTTGATGATGTCGCGTCGATCCTGCTGTGGTACTGCCATCACAATCGCGTCAGAAATACGTTGCGCAACATCATCACCAATCGCTACGACAACAACCGTAGCTTGAGGATCATGTTCCGCCTGTGCCATTACTTCACGAACAACCGCATCCACACTAGCCGACGAGTCCGCGACAACCAACAGCTCACTTGGTCCCGCCGGCGAATCAATCGCTACGGCCCCTGAAACCTGCAATTTTGCCTCGGCGACAAACGCGTTGCCCGGGCCAACGATCCTGTCAACACGAGGAACACTCGCCGTACCATATGCAAGTGCGGCAATTGCACCCGCACCACCAATCGAAAAAACTCGATCTACATTTGCCAACTCAGCTGCCGCCAACACTACACTCGACGGTTTCCCATCTTTACCTGGTGGCGAACATAAAATGACTTCCTTTACTCCAGCCACGCGCGCTGGAATTGCGCCCATTAATACACTACTTGGGTACGCCGCTCGACCGCCAGGTGCATAAACACCAACACGCGTTAACGCATCTGGCCGCCTACCGATCCGAATACCCGGCTCAGATTCCGTCTCAATCACGGAAGGGAGGAATGCAGTATGAACAGTCGCGATATTCTTTGCTGCACGTTCCATTGCCTGTCGTAACGCGGGATCCAAATTTTCAAGTGCGTCCTTCCACAAAGCCCGTGGCACTTCCAGCGAGTCTATTGATTCCAACGAAACCCCATCAAACCGTTTCGCCAGCGCACGCAACGCATCATCGCCAGACTCGCGCACCACAGCGATAATCTCCGCAGTTGCAGTGCGAATGCCAGCATCGCTCGACGTTGATCGATCGAACATGGCATTACGATCGGACTGTGAGAGCGCACTAATCGCCCCTGTATACCGCACCGTACCACTCGGATTACTCATTGCATCAACCGCTCAATACGCGTCACCAAAATCCCTTCACCACCAAGCGCCTTCAGTGCCGTAATAGTTCTATAGATCGTCGCTGACGGAACCACCGCGTGTACTGCCACAAACCGTCCACCGTTCATTACATCGATCACGGTTGGTCCGTTTAGCCCAGGAATCACTTCTTTCACTCGATCCAGCTGATCCTTCGGAATATTCGCCATCAAATACCGTTGGCCTCGCGCCTTGATTACCGAATCGAGCGCCATCACGAGTTCACAGAGTGCTTGCTCCTTATCCGCTGGCCATCCCGATCTATCCTTTGCGGCAACGAGCCGAGCGGTTGATGTGAGGATTGTGGAAACCTCACGTAACCCGTTTGTCTTTAGCGTGGATCCTGTTGATACCAGATCCACAATTACGTCTGCGATCCCCAAATGTGGCGCAATTTCAGCTGCTCCTGAAACCGGTACTACCTCAATGCGTTTTTGCGCTGCCTCGAAGAACCGTTTCGTGATCCCTGGAAAAACCGAGGCGACCCTTGCGCCGTCCTGGATCTGTTCGAGCGACCCGATACGCCCGTCGTCTTTTGCAGCAACGACCAGTCTGCACTTCCCGAACCCAAGATCCAGCCGTTCTTCGAGAGGCCGTCCAGACTCCGTAATCAGGTCTAGTCCTGTAATTCCAGCATCGGCCGCCCCATCGGAGACAAATTCGGGAATATCCTGGGCGCGAACAAAAATGGCCTCAAATTCACCGCCCAGTGAGGCGGTGAGTGCCCGATCGCTTAAGGCGCGGACTTCCAGTCCAGCGTCGTTAAACAGGTCGCGAGTTTCTTGGGCGAGGCGTCCTTTATTGGGGAGAGCAATTCTCAGCATTGGAGTATATAGGAAACAAAAAAGCCCGTCCTGAGAGAGGACGGGCTGCGAGGAGCTGGCTTAAAGTGCGTTGTCTAGTCTATGCACTCACATGCCAAAAATCCCCGACCCGTCGGGCCGTGGTGATGATGGACGTGATGAAACATTGATCGCATAGTCTGGGTTAATTTGGGGCCCTCCAGATTGGTTGTCAATGTTGGGTTTACCGACGCATAAGTTGAGCGCACGCAGAATGCCGTTATTCAGAGGGAATTCCGATGAAACAAAAGGCTATAGCCGCGCAATTCGAACGAACGTTATCTCGACTGACAGGATAACCATCCTTGGCCCTCGGATTCCAATTGCTATTCCATCCATTCGTGAATAATTTCACAAGTACTACCAGAGAAAGTCAGGTAGTCAATTTCATTCGGAGATTTCTGAACAATGCGGTACTTTGGACTAACGGCGGCAGTCGCGGGCATGTTTGTGATGACCGCTTGCGGTGGCGAGAAAAAGTCAGCGGACGTTGAATCTGCAGACACGGCCGCCGTAGCAACTACGGAAGCGGCCCCAACAGGCACAGCAACCTTTGCACCAGTCACAGGCACGATCCACACGGTTCGTATGGTCGGTGACGACAAAGGCTATTACTACGATCCAGCAGATATCACCGTCAAGGTCGGCGATGGTATCAAGTTCGTGAACGTCAGCGGCGGCCCACACAACGTTGCGTTCGACGTAAATGAAGTCCCTGCAGATGCTCGCGCTCAGCTTGCGGTTAACATGCCAAACGCTATCAGCGAACTTTCCAGCCCGATGTTCATTACACCAAACGAAGAATGGACAATGTCGTTTGGGAACGTGAAGCCAGGTTCGTACACCGCTCATTGCACGCCACACCTTGCAATGAACATGAAGATGACCATCAAGGTCGAGTAGTTTTTTACCCGGGGGCAGCCCCAAATTTGGCACTCAAGCCTCAATTTTATGAGGATGGCTGCCGAAATTCGATGAAAATCGTGAAAATCCGAAGCGGACCTGCTAAACAGTAGGCCCGCTTTTTTCATAAGCTACCTTTCAGTATGAATGCCCTTGAGCATCACTCATATGCGTGGCTAGCTGCCCGAGCGCGAAATGCGTTACGTCGTCGAGCAATGACGAGCATCGTGGCGAGCACGGTGTTCGTTGGTACGCTTATCGGCTTGGTGCTGATCCCACGCCAGGCAAGTCGAGCGGTCGAAAGCGCGTTGGTGGAGACCGAGAGTCGGCCTGATAGTGTCCCGACCCTTGAACAGCGCGCTCGGCTGCGAGCTGAGCTTTCGGCGGTTGATTCGGCGTTGGATCGGGCGAGAGAGGCTGCGCTCGCTTCCGCGCCGGCGACGGTTATCGATACCGTTGCCCCTGAACTGCGGTCTGAGCGAGATTCGCTCGAGGCACAGCTCGAGGTGTTAGCTACTGCGATGACTCGGGCCGCGAATTCGCCGCTACCACCGGCGTTTCGGGCATTGGGGAGAACACCGGCGTTGCGCGGCGATGCTCGTGTTCGTGGGTTATTGGATTCGCTGGATGAAGTCGACAAGCTTCGCGAGCCATTCGGGGCGCTTGGCGCTGGCGATCCTATTTATGTAGCTCTTACCGCTCGGGTTAATGAAATTGGGCGATCAATTCGAGATGCAGCGTCGTTAAGGCGATCTGAGTTGCGCGCACGGATTGCACCGTTGAAGCCCACGCCGGTGTCACCTGCGTTGCTTGAAGCGCGCGTTGATACAGTTCCTCTACTAACGCAGAAGGCGCTCAAGGAGTCTGATGTCGACGAAGTGAACGCGACGTTAAATAAGATGCGCGAACAGAATACCAAAATCGACGCGAATCTGAAGCGTGCGCGTGATCTGGCTAACCTTGGTGCGCCGCCGCTTGCCATGTTGGCTGCGGCATTGGTTATTTCGCTTGTTGTAGGGTTTTCGTCCGCGTTTGCGGCAGAGCTTCGTTATCCTCGTCTGGCGCATTTGAAGGAAGCTGCGGCGGTAACTGGAGTGCGTGTGTTAACCGTGATTCGACCGGTCGAAGTTGTTGAACGTGATAGGCGCCAAACTGATGTAGGTGCTCCGCCGTTAATTGATGTTGTTTCTGAAAGTTATCGTGTGTTATATCTGTATCTTGCTGCAACAGATGCGAGCGTTCCGGTTGTAACGATCACTGGTGACGTAGAGCCGATTGTCGCGACGATTGCGTCGAACCTGGCGGCCGCTGCGGCGTACGAGGCGCGGAGTACCTTGCTTGTTGATACAGATACTGTAACGAATACTGTTGCAGCGGTACTGCGCATATCGCCGGAGCCTGGGTTGATGGGCGTTTTGACCGATAAGGTTGAATGGAGTGATGCGATTGTTTCTACAACAATCGGTCGTGACAGGCCGTTGGAAGTTCTACCTAGTGGGCACGGGCGGTTGAGTAACGCGAGTCCGGATGCAGTTGAGCACGTTAGAACGCATCTGTTGCGGTTGGAGCAGCGATATGATTTTGTTGTTGTGGCGGCGCCAACGAGTTATGTGCAACAGGCTTCGAACACGGTGATTCCTACGCAGGATGTGATCTTGTGTGCGAAGTTAGGAGAGACTCGGATTGCGGATTTACGGGCGTCTGTACGGAGTTTGCATGGGGTTGGGCGGAAGGTGCATGGAGTTGTGTTGTGGGATGATGAAACTCCGCGGTTGTAAGTGCGGGGACGGTGTGTACAACGTTGAAGATGGTATTCGTTGGCTCAGTAGGGTGGCGATCGTTTCATAGTTACAAAAATCGATTAAAACATAGCTGTTCAAGCATAGTTATCATCTTTTTATTCATATAGAACTTTCGTACTCTTATGGCCGAAATAACGCTTGATCTTAGAAATACTCCGAAACCGCAAGCTTATCGCGAACTCGAAGCACATATCGACGCGGTGTTAAGTGGGATTACGGATGAAGTCGCTGAAATGGCGACAGTGAGCGCGTTGGTACATCATGCATTCGGATGGCTATGGACCGGGTTTTACCGTACTGTTGAGCCCAATCATCTTTTGCGCGTTGGGCCATATCAGGGCACACTTGGTTGCCTTGATATTCAGTTTGGTCGAGGAGTGTGTGGTACGGCGGCAGCTGAGCGGCGGACGATTATTGTTGATGATGTGTTGACGTTTCCCGGACACATTGCCTGTGATGCGCGGTCGCGATCGGAGATTGTGGTGCCGGTGTTTAATGCGAAAAAGGATGTGATTGCAGTTTTAGATGTTGATGCGGATTATGCATCTGCTTTTGATGAAGATGACCGAGTGGGGCTGGAATGGATTGTCGCGCGGTTTCAGCGGTAGTGAAGCGTGTCTTGAATCCCCGTTTACTGAAGTTCTCTGTAATACGGTCTTCAAGGTATAGATATCGCACGCACTCAGGCCGCGGACGTGAAAAGCAGAGCTCTGAGTGGAAAACATTCCACAGTTTCAGGCGTATGCTCTAAAGAAGGCATGACAACATTAAAAGTGTTTTCGCGTGTCGAATTCTGTGTAGGCGTTGCCTTTTATTGATACCGGGGTATATGCTACATAAGAAGTATTCTTTGGGATGAGCCGGAGCGCATATGGGAGCGTTACCTCAACGTTCACGATCAGAAGACGCCGAATCTCTTGAATCGGAAGCAGAGCGACTTGCGATTCAAGCAATTCGCTCTAGTGACGTTGGTGCGTTCGAATCCCTGTATCAACAGCATTATCACAATCTCACAACATTTGCTGTTCGATATACGGCCGCGTGGGATAGCGCGGAAGATCTTGTGCAAGACGTATTTGCCAAAATCTGGGCGAAACGGGATACGCTGCCGAACATCCTGGCGCTCCGGGCCTATCTTTATGGTGCAGTACGAAATGCGGCACTCAACGTACAAAAGCATGAAGCGCGCGTAACTCGCATTCATGGATGGGCGTTACATACAAAAAATACGCTTGGTGTAGCGGATCACGCGGTAGGGCAGGATCGTGCTGTAGAACAAGCCGACTTGCGCGAACGAATGCAATATGTGCTGGAGCGCCTTCCGGAGCGTCAACATGCAGCGATTGTGTTGCGCTATGAGCATGACCTTTCGTATAGTGGAATCGCCGAAGTGCTGGAAATTTCTGATGTGGCAGCGCGAAAGCTCGTACGGAAAGGAGAAGATCATCTCCGGGATGCCTTTGAGGGAACCATTTTGTAGCACAGGGGGTTCGGATATTTTTGACCCAGTTGTCATAGATCCAACGTATGACAACTCACAATCACCCTCCAGATGAAACGTTTGTTCAGGACTCCCTGGATAAGACGTTCGCAGAAGCCGTTCGAGGCACATTAGGCTCAACCCTTCCCATTGGGAGGCCAGCCCCTGTCGAGCGTTCGTTAGAAGGGCTTCGCGCGCGCATGACTGCGGTGGATGGTGCCGAAATGAATGTCGCCAAGGCGGGTTCAGCGGCAGGTTTGCAGGCAAATACACCAGTACTCTCCATGGCCTCTCCATCGCCAACGGACTTGCCGCCAACCACTTCGGGGCGCTTTCGTTTCCGTTTAGGCATGTGGACCTCAATTGCTGGTGCTGCGGCGATGTTTCTCTTTGCCCTTACCAACTGGCCTGACCTGAAGCAACGCTTGCCCTCCATGATGTCACCGGCGCCGATGCGAGAATATGCGACCATGGCTGGTCAACGGAAAAAAATCTATCTGCCCGATAACACGCTGGTGGAGCTGAACGTAGCGAGTCGCCTTCGAGTCCCAGAGACATTTGGAAAGAACGACCGGCGAATCTTTTTGGATGGTGAAGCTCGATTCACTGTGATTGCCAATCCTAAACGGCCTTTTATTGTGTTCGCGGGTGGTGCGACGATTCGTGATCTTGCAACTGTCTTTAACGTTCGCGCGTATCCCGGCGCAGCGGCTACACAAGTGGCGGTGACTGAGGGACGTGTGGACGTGAAGGCGCATGCTGTTGCACCGCATAACCAGGCAATCGTGAGCGCCAATCAGGTTGCAACCATTTCATCCGATGGATATACCCACGTAGTACCGATCACGGATGTTTCCGACTACGTAGGATGGACAGCAGGAATCCTTCGATTCAAGGATGTCCCGCTTGGTGTTGTACTGACGGAACTTTCGCGATGGTACGATGTGCAGTTTCGTCTCGACGACGAGCGCCTAGCGGGAATTCGTGTGACGATGACTGCGCGTGGAACAGAGTTCACGAGCGCAAACATCCAGGAGTTCGCTGAATCTATCGATGCTCGTGTTACACAGGTTGGGCGTGTTTTCGTGTTAACGCGCGCCGAGCATTAGGGAACGATGTTTTTCGATGCGCCAATATCTCCATCTCTGCAGGGCAACATTTGTGCACTCTTCAGGAAAAAAAACGGTCATGAAACATTTTGATGTACGCGTAAGGCTAGTCGCGGGATGTATTTTTGCCGGTCTCTCCGTGTCATACGTTCCAGTTATGGATGCGCAATTGGCGTTGGGGGCATCCATGCCGCGAGCCAGCACGGCAACACCCGCTTCCTCACAAGAGTCGAAGGATCAGAGGCCTGCACTGGAACGTAGGGTTAGTCTGCATATGACGAATGTCACGTTGCAGCATGCGTTGCAAGAGATTGGTCGATTGTCGGGGATTGATCTGATGTATTCCCGTGCCATCGTTCCGGTGAACAAAAAAGTCAGCATCAATGTTGATACTGCGCGAGTTATCGATGCATTGGCATTGGTGCTTCGAGGGACCGATGTGGTGGTCAAGACATCCTCCAATGGAACCATTCGCCTCGTTCGCGAACAAGAACGCACGCCCGAGCGCAAATCTGCCAACGATTCCACCGGGAATGTATCGGGTCGAGTGACTGATTCGGTTTCCGGGCGAGGTATTGCTGGGGTAACCGTCGAAATTCAGGGACTCAAGAAGGCCACGCTGACCTCAGCGACTGGAGAGTACGTGTTGCGTGAGATCCCGGTAGGGGAGCACTCGGTCAAGGTGAAGATGTTTGGCTACGTTCCAGTGACGAGAACGGTAAATGTCATTGAAGGCCAACAGGTCGCGGTTAACACAGTGCTGGTGCTCACTCCAAGCAAATTGACCGAAGTTGTGACCACGGCTACCGGGAAGCAGCGTAAGCTTGAAGTTGGTAACTCGGTGACGGTACTGGACGTGGAAGAGATCGTGAAGACCACGCCGATTACGAGTGTAACAGATCTGCTGGAAGGACGTGTTCCGGGCTTGACCGTTCAGCGTGCCTCTGGCGTTCCCGGAGATCCCGCTCGTATTCGAATCGGCGGACTCGGCAGCATCAATCGACCGAACGACCCGATCGTTGTGGTCGACGGGATTCGTGTGCAGGGACCAGGCATGCAGACAAACCTGGCCGGTCGTACCAGTGGTGGCGCAAAAGCTAACTGGGCACCATCCCCGTTGGATCAGATCGATCCCAACAGCATTGAAACCATCGAGGTTATCAAAGGGCCGTCTGCCTCCACGCTGTATGGACCAGATGCAGCAAACGGCGCGATTATTATCACAACAAAAAAGGGACGCCCGGGACCAACTCGTTTATCAGTCACGATGGATCGGGGGTACTCACGCATCCCGGGGTCGTATCCAACTGGGTATTTCGCGCTTGGCCATCTGCGCTATACCGATCAGCCCGCGTTCTGTTTTCTGCAATACCGGTCGTCATGTGCCGCGGATTCAGCCGTCTTGTATCAACTGCTTAACGATCCCTCACGTACGATTCTTGGCACAGGGAACAACACTGCGCTGACGACGAGCGTGTCTGGCGGGGTCAATACACTCCAGTATTCACTCACTGCGAGCGTGCTCGATGAAGTTGGTGTGCTCAAGCTGCCACAGTCTGAAGTGACTCGCTATAGTGCCTTGACAGGAAAGACACCGCCAAGCTGGATGCGAACCCCCCTTGGTAACAAACGGTGGAGCGTAACAACAATGCTCTCATCACAAATCAACGACGAAGTGAACATCACGGTGAACGGAGGGCTGACGAACCAGTCGCAGCGTCGTTCCTCGCTCGAATCCCAGTTGGGCAATCTGATGTCGACGTATGTTGCTCCAGGCGGCGACATATTTCTTGGAAGTGCGTTTCTCAGTGGCAATGAGAGTTTCAGCGAAACCTCGCAGTTGATCAAGGATTTCTATCAGCGTTCCACGTCTGATAATACCAATCTTACGGGAAACATCTCCGTTAATTGGCGTCCACTCTCATGGCTTTCCGGGCTGACAACTGTTGGTCTCAATACCCTGAATCGCCAGGATGGATTTTTGCGGCCACGGGGACTACAGATTGAAACTTGGGATACTCTGGGGATGTTAAACCGTGGCGATGGAAACCAGGTGAACAAAACAATCAACGCGCAGGGAACAATCCTGCGTGAATTGCCATACGGTCTCAATTTCCGTACTGCGATTGGTGCAAATTATTATGCCGCCGAAAATCAAACCTTGAGCGTTATGACCTCAAATCTTCCCGCAGGAAGTGAAACGGTCGGGAACTCACAGATTTCTATTACTGAGAGCCATAGCGACGAAGCAACATTTGGTTGGTACATCGAACCTCAAATCAGTCATAAACGGCTCTGGTTTTCCCCGGGGATCCGGTTCGATGGCGGTAATACATACGGGACCGGTGTTCCACTCTTCAAACTTCCGAAGTTGAGCTTTTCCTGGCTGGCTTCCGACGAACCACTGTTTCCGGAAGTGTTGAAGACCTACGTGAACACATTGCGGATTCGTACTGCATACGGCCAGGCAGGTCGTCAACCGGGACGTGCTGATCGGCTACGACTGTTTAGTCAAAAAGGGGACGAGTCGCTTCTCTCTACCCTTGGCAACACGGACCTGCGTCCCGAACGATCTGTTGAATTTGAAGGTGGCTTTGATGCGGATCTCTTTGATAGCCGCTTGACCCTCGAGTTTACAGGGCATCACAAGATGACAAACGATGCACTGCTTAGCGTTCCACTTCCGTCTTCTATTTCGGTTAGCGGCGCTAGGCCGGCAACCTGGCGAAATATTGGACGCGTCAAGAACACCTGGGTGGAAGCAAGCCTTGGCGTTATTCCCATCCAGTCAGAGGACGTTACATGGGATGTAAATCTCAATATGAGCCGTCTGAAAAATGTTCTGACGTCGCTCGGAAAAAATGTTGATCCATTCTACACGATGACAGGCGGGGGCGCATCTTCTGGCTACGGTACACGTGTCGCGCCTGGATATTCGCTGTTTGGACTGTGGGCTACTCCAGTACTTGGATATGACGACGTGAATAACGATGGGTTTATCGATCCAAACGAAATCCTTTACGGCGATACGCTCGTGTATATGGGGCAACAAAGTCCAAAGTATGAAATGGGAATGCATTCCACACTATCGTTGTTCCGCGGAGCGCTGTATATGAACGCCGGCCTGCAATACACAAATGGGCAGACCACACAACAGCGCTATGGGGCAGTCTTTCTCCGAGGTAATGTCGATCCTAATGCGACACTGGCCGAACAAGCGTCTGCTCTCATGGGTTCTACGCCAGCTGGCTATATCCAAACAGTTTCAGCGTTACGGCTTAACAGCATGTCGATCAACTATCGATTGCCTGGTCGAATTGCGCGGCAGTTCAAGGCCCGCACGCTAAATCTCGCGCTCCAGGGCACCAACTTGGGGCTATGGACGAATTATTCCGGGAAAGACCCCGGCGTCAATAGCACGCTCGGCTCGGAAAATCTCGGCACACAAGATCTCGGAACACTTCCGCTCCCCCGGACGTGGCAACTCCGTGTGAACCTGGCCTACTAATGCTGAACAGACTAATGCAATTCAAATCTCGACACGCAGACTTAGCTATCGTTCTTGTGAGACGTATGATGATGGGAGCGAGGTCCTTGATTGCGGTGAGCATGCTGGCGATTGGATTCGTCGCGTGTTCGGCCGATTCGATCACCGGGGAAGCTGGGCTGCCATCAGGCGTGTCCGATCCCGAAATTATTAAAACGCCAGACGGCGCGTTACGGATGTATCGTGGAACGTTGGCAACGATTCCGGCCGTACAGAACTGTGTTATTCCCACTGCTGGATTGTTGAGCGACGAACTGCAATACGGAAGTGGTGTTGGATCACCAATTGGCATATTCAGCACGGCTTTTTACTCGTACATAGACAGTCATCTCATGCCGGAGCGGGAGCTTACGAGCACCAATTGCTACGGAAATGTTCAGTCGATACGAACACAAGCGCGGCAGGGCGTTGGATTGTTGACGGATTACCCCTCGACTGGATCCTCTGCGCTCATCGGCCACTTGCGTGCTCTCGAGGCATACGCCGAAGTGTTGCTTGCGGAGCTATACTGTTCGGGTATTCCGCTCAGCACTGTTGATTACAACGGCAATTATACGCTTAGGCCCGGAATTTCAACTACTGCTATTCTGCAACACGCGCTAACCCTCGCAGATAGTGCCGTTGCAATGAGTACAGACAGCCTCCGTATTCTTAATTTTGCTCGCATTATTCGAGGTCGAGTGCTACTCGGGCTTGGCGAATACGCGCGCGCAGCCGAGGCGGTGAACGGTGTACCGGATACCTATGTGTACGAGGTAAAACACAGCACGACAAATTTTGCAAATGCACCAACCGCATCGTGGTCGTATACTGTTGGCGACAAAAAAGGAGTGAATGGTCTGGATTATGTGACGAGCGGTGATCCAAGGACACGCACCATATTGCTTGGACGGAATACCTATAGCTGGCCGTACAACTACCCTGCAAAATACAACCGGAATGGATCCACGTTACTTCGTATTGCAGACGGTATCGAAGCGCGGTTGATTGAGGCGGAAGCCAAGCTCCATTCACCTGAAGATGTTACCGGCTGGTTGGCGAAGATTAACCATCTCCGGGCGACCGCAATAACGCCAGCTTTAGCGGATACCACTGATCCGGGAACTCCGGCTGCACGGATTGATCTCATGTTCCGCGAACGTGCCTCCTGGCTCTTTCTTACAGGTCGTCGTCACGGCGATATGCGCCGACTCGTACGGAACTATGACCGCGATCCAAGCACTGTATTTCCAACGGGTACATACCCCGGTGGTTCTGGCGCGTACGGCTACGATGCTGCCATGCCACCCGCGCCCGACGAATATCAATACAATCCACACTACAAAGGCTGTCTAAGCCGAAATTCGTAGAGCCCTGTACCAATAACGACCATGATGAGACACTATTTTTTAGTCGCTGCCATGCTGTTGAGTGGTGCATGCGCTTCCGATAATACCGCACCAACTCCCCCCGGTTCAGTGGAGGATTTGTTCTGGTCACTTGATGTAAATCACCCTGCAGTGTTGATGTCCACGGCGGCCCCGTATGACACCATTAGCCTGCAAGTCACACCGCTAAACGTGCGAGGGCAAGCGCTCCCGCTCGAAGGAGTCGTAACATTCGTCTCGGCTGCACCCGAGAAAGTTCAAGTAACGGAAGATGGTAAAATCAAAGCACTCGCAACAGCCACCGGCGTTGAAGTGACTGCTACTCTCTCCATGCGGAACTCCAAACGTGTCGTGAAGACCCGTGTGACTGTGACAAATGTGGCGGCGCCCCCAACCTTGACCACTTTCTCCATTCAACCTCTCGCTCCAGATAGTGCGAAAACAGCAGTGAGCTTTCCGTGGACGCCATCCAAAGCCGTAAAGGTTCGGCTGTTGGATCAGAACGAAAATCCTATCGCAAGCACAAATATTCAATGGACGTCGTCCAACACCACCATTGCTGATGTTCAACCCATGAATGGGTCGGTGACCGGAAGGAGTCTTGGCCAGGTGACGATTATTGCGCGGACCACAGTATATGGTGTCGCGAAAGTTGACAGCCTTCGTTTTACCGTTGGTATGCCGGTCACAGGCTCAATCCGGATTGACGGACCGCCATATGCATTCTTCCCCAAAGTGGATACGATTGCAATGGGAGGCGCTGTGATTTGGACGAATTATACGGGAGATTCAGTTGATGTCGTCTTTGAGGACCCAAGTAACGTCAAGGCAGACTTTATCTTCTGTGGATGCGGCGAGCAAGAGGATGGCAATATTGGTCCGTTTGCTGCCTACGTTCCCGAAGAAGATCCCCCAGAGGAAACATATGTCAGCCGGTCGTTCCCAGTCCCCGGTGTCTACAACTATCGCAGCACAATCACCGGTCAAACTGGACAAATCGTTGTCGTTCGTGAAGCTCCTGTTGTGGCAGCCAGTCGTCTAATCCCCAAGCGATAGCTGGATGCCTCATTCTCCTTGGACTCGACGCAACTTTCTTAAAACGAGTGCGGGTACACTTTCGAGTGCTGCACTCATGGCGGCGGTACCAGCGCCGCTTTTGGTTCGGTTAGGGCAAACATCAGAGCCCGTTCCACCTATTCGCGACGAACGCATCAAAGCCATTGCCCTTGCTGCGGTTGAAACGGCCAAACGTGCAGGTGCGCAGTACGCCGATGTTCGTTTGACACATACCTACCTTCCACTCAACTCTCTTTGGGGGAGCGAGGAGATTGGTATTGGCGTTCGAGCACTCGTTGGCGGTTATTGGGGCTTTGCCTGTAGTCCAACCTGGTCAGCCGAAGAAGCCAGCCGGCTTGCGCAAGCTGCTGTTGATGAAGCGCGGTACAATGCTACAGCACGCGAACGGCCCATGGAGTTTGTTCCCACTCCTGCAGTAACCGATCAACACTGGGAAACACCCATCACTGTCGATCCGTTCAAGATCTCTCGTAACGAGATCGACGACTTTCTGCGCGGTATTGGATCGTACATTATGTTCACCATTCCAGGGGCTGACTCCATGGTGAACTGGTCCTTTCAACGACAAGAGAAAGCCTTTGCCTCCACAGAAGGTTCGTACTGGACACAACGCAACGATGAGATTTCCGCAAGTATCAGCGTTGAATACAAAAATGAAGGTGCATCGTTCCGGTTTCCCTTTGGCGACCAGGCTGCCGCAGGGTGGGAATATGTTCGGAACCAGGAGTCCGCAATCCGAGCCGATATACGCGAATGGCGCGGGCGTATGGCCGAGGAAGCGAAGTTGCCGTGGAAGACCATGGATTCAGGGCGGTACGATGTTGTCTTTGATGCCTACTCCGTAGGCGGCTTTTTAGGGCCAACTATTGGGATTGCTACAGAGTTGGACCGTGCCATGGGATATGAAGCCAATGCTGGTGGAACAAGCTATCTGACCGATCCACTGAACATGCTTGGTAGCTACGCAATTGGGACGTCACAGTTAACTGTGCGGGCAAACCGATTGGAACCGCACGCACTCGCAACCACCCCATGGGACGACGATGGCGCAGTACCAACAGAAGCGACTCTCGTTAACGAGGGTATTCTGTCTGATTTTCTGACGACACGCGAAACGGCATCCTGGATTAAATCCTACTATGCGAAACGGAAGATGCCTCTCCAGTCGCATGGCTACGCAGCGGCCATGAGCGCCATGCATGCACCGGTAACACAAATTCCCAATCTCGTGATGCAACCAGGTGCGGCGGATCTCAACTTTGATACGCTCATCGCTGATATCCCGAAAGGATTGGCTGTTCGCTACGGTGGCTCCGGGATGGATTTTCAGCAACGTACCGGGTTAGGTGGCGGTCTGTTTTATGAAGTCCGTGATGGAAAACGTGTGGCGAGAGTTCGTGGGTTGGCATACCTCTTCCGTGCTCCAGAGCCATGGAAGAATGTGTCTGCTATTGGCGGCGCCAGGAGCGCAGAGTGGAGTGCACGCAGCAATTCCAAAGGGGAACCTCGGCAATCAACGAGCTATAGCATTTCTGCAGTTCCTATGACGGTGCGCGACTTTACCTTCATCGATCCGACGCGGCGCGGGTAATGATGCTTAATCAATCCCATCAGAGATATCTCTCCCGCGAGCAGTGCGATGCAATTGTCGATCGAGTACATCGTGCCAGCTCCGGTATTGGTGAAGCATCCATCACCATCGAAAGTGGTGAAAATGGCGAAAGTCGATGGGCGCGCAATTATGTGAGTTTGGCTACTGTGCGCCTGAATCAATCGCTTCAGATCTTTCGTCGAGTTACGCCCGGTGCTATGGGATCGGCGCAGACAAATCAGTTTGACGATGCCTCGGTTGCTGCGGCAGTGCAGTCAGCAGAACGTGAAGCGCGACGGATGTTGCCGAGTTTCCAGGTGGCTGCGGAAGAGGCAGGGAGTGAGCGGCCTGAATTGGAAGGTTACGTCATTCCCGTAGTCTGGAGTGATCGTTCCGCATCCATGCATCCCAAGGAACGCAGTGAGATTGTTCAGCAGCTCGTACAGCCTGCTGAAGCGGCAGGAATGCTCTCTGCAGGGTACGCGTCGGTTCGGAGTGCCAGCTCTGCCAGAGCTTTCCCGGGTGAGTCGATGAAATATCTCACCTATACCGCAGCGCAGTGCTCCATGACCGTTCGCGATCCGGGTGGACAGGCATCGGGATGGGCTGGCGTGTCGTCGTACGATTGGGCTCGGATTGATACAGAGCAGTTGGCGCAGCGCGCGTTGGAAAAATGCCTGGCGTCCAGAAATCCGGTCGCTGTGGAACCAGGGCGGTACACCGTTATCCTGGAGCCACAGGCGGTGCACGAGTTGTTGAAGTTCGTAGTCGAGTGGCTACCGCAACGCTTTGCTGCAGAACGAGGATACGGCCCATTTTCGGCGGGAACAAAAGAACATCCGTATGAATCGAAGATCGGGTCCAAGATTGCAGACGAACAGATCACGATTAGTTACGATCCACTCGACCCCAACCTTGCGATCCCCACGTTTGACGGTGTGCGCCCGGTGACCTGGGTTGAGCGAGGGATATTAAAAGTGTTGGGATATGATCGGAATATCTATGCGTTGCCATTTTTTAACGAAGATGATTCTCGGAATGGCAGTGGTGCGTATCGGGTTGCAGAGGGGACCGCCACTATTGAAGAAATGATCGCAAGCACACCACGAGGACTGTTGGTAACTCGATTTGCCGATGTGGTGAAGCTCGAACGGAAAAGTTTGTTATCCACTGGGTTTACTCGTGACGGACTTTGGCTTATTGAGCGAGGGAAGATTAGTAAATCAGTGAAGAACTTTCGATTTACCGAGTCCCCATTGTTTGTCCTCAATAATATCGAACAGGTGGGAAGTCCGGCCATTCCGGTATTTAGCCCTGATATGCCTGCAGTTGTTCCGCCTATTAAAGCGCGGGATTTCAGCTTTACCAGCTTGATCGATGCGATATAGTATTCCGTTGTTCGTCGGGCTCTTTATTGGGATGCCCGTGATTGCCGAATCGCAGACGCTGTTTGAACTGCCTGTGAATCGCGCCGATTATACACAATACACGTCACCGGAAGCTTGTCTCGCCGCTGCTCAGCGTGTATCCGATAGCACCCAGATTGCAGTCGCCTGGGAAACTCCGGTTGCACGTGATACCATGCCATACAATCCCACGCGGCAGCAAACAGCGAATGCGATCGTGGTCGCACAAATGTGCCGAGAACGGTACGTTGCGCAGTCCACACCTTCTGAGCTGATGACCCACTTTGAACTGGCGCTACTTGCCGGTGATGATTCAGTTGCGCGAGCTTTATTGGAGCGACGGCTTGCCTTGTTTACGACGCCGAGCGATGAAGGACGGCAAGTTGTGCTGCAGCATGCATTTAGCGCATATCTTCGTGCCAAACCCATACGTGTGGCCGCAGCTGAACAAATATTGAACGTGCTGGATACGTTGACCGGTATGCCGCCGGAGTTTCGGTTTCAGATGCACAACGATATTGCTAACTTTGCGCGTTCCATTTTGGATACCGTGGTGTTGCGACGTCACTTTGAAGCGATGTCCACTATTCTTCGTAATAGCTCCGATAGTCTTCGCCAGAGTGCCACCGGTCGATCCTTTGTCCAGGCTATCGTGAATGCAGAGATGCCACTATTACTCCCGATTCTTCGTGATAGTGGAGTCATTGTGTACACTGCGCGGGTTTTCGCGCGTTACGTTGCAGCCAGCGGCCGATCGTTAACTCCTGCAGCCATTGCTCCCATTGGAACTCGGCCGCCACCGCTTCAGGGGAAGTTTTGGTACAATCGTGGTGGTCCAGACGTGTCGCATCCGGCGGCGAATAAGGTTTCGCTGGTAGTTATGGGAGTGCGGCACGACTGCGACTTCACCCGATGCGGAAACAGCTATAAAACGCTCGAGCGACTTGTCCGTCGATTTAGTGGCGATCTGGATATTAGCCTAGTTGCCCAAACTCAGGGTTTCTTTGGGCTTCGACTTCCGAAAACACCAAAGGAAGAGGCCGACGCGACGAACGACTACTTTCTCGTGAACGGAAAGCTTCCAGGGGCGCTGGTTATTGAAGATACAAAGTTCACCAAACGCCCCGCTCCAGATCGTCGACGATTCAATGAGTTAACGGAGAACCAGATTGCATACGCGGTTCGCTATCCGTTGGATCGATATCAAATGCCGGCACCGCCTCCAACCGTGTACGTCGTGGCGCCAGATGGGACCGTTGCATACTCGTTGATGCTCGTAAGCACCAACGAGCGGGAACTGGTTGCGGTACTTGCCGCTTTACTGGAGCGAATGTCTGCCGGTAGTGGGCAAGAGAGCGCTCGACCCCAAAATTAAGTCGAGCGTTCGGATGCTAACGAGGATGCCAGCTCGTTAGCATCTGGCGTTCCATACGTTCGAGCCACGTAATCCTCCAGAATTTGCAAAAACTCTGGAACGATATTATCGCCCTTCAAAGTCAGCGCGAGCGCTCCGTCCACATATACCGGAGCCTTTGGCTCCTCGAACGTCCCGGGTAGCGAAATCCCGATATTCGCGTGCTTACTCTCGCCAGGCCCGTTGACCACGCACCCCATAACCGCGACGTGCATTTCTTCCACGCCAGGGTATTGGTCGCGCCATACCGGCATCTGCTCGCGCAAATAGCTCTGAATATCTTCCGCCATCTTCTGGAAAAACGTCGACGTCGTTCGGCCGCATCCGGGGCAGGATGTTACCTGCGGAGTGAATGAACGCAGGCCAAGCGATTGAAGAATCTGTTGAGCGACCTGGACCTCTTCCGTACGATCGCCACCCGGCTTTGGGGTAAGCGACACGCGAATCGTGTCGCCAATCCCCTCATTCAATAGAATGGATAGGCCCGCCGTGCTCGCCACGATCCCTTTCATGCCCAGTCCGGCTTCCGTAAGGCCCAGGTGAAGCGGATAGTCGCAGCGAGCCGCCAGACGGCGATACACGTCAACCAGATCCTGCACCCCGGAGACTTTGGCCGACACAATAATCTGGTCGTGCCGCAGCCCGGTTTCTTCCGCCAGCGCGCCCGATCGGAGCGCGCTTTCCAGCATCGCTTCGATATATACGTCCTTTGCGTCCCGCGGATCAGCAAGCGTGGCGTTTGCGTTCATCATCTCCGTGAGAAGATCCTGATCGAGCGACCCCCAGTTGACCCCAATGCGTACTGGCTTGTCATGTTCAACCGCAATTCGGATAATCGTGCGGAAGTTCTCATCCCGCCGCTTGCTACCAACGTTGCCCGGGTTAATCCGGTATTTGGCGAGCGCACTCGCCGTTTCTGGATATTTGGCGAGCAGGAGGTGCCCGTTATAGTGAAAATCGCCAACCAGCGGTACATTCACTCCTGCATCTGCGATCCGCTGGGCGATTTCCGGCACCGCAGCGGCAGCTTCATCGTTGTTTACCGTAATCCGAACCAGCTGCGATCCAGCGCCCGCGAGGGCGATAATCTGGGCGGCAGTGGAGGTTGGGTCGGCGGTGTCTGTATTGGTCATGGACTGCACGACTACGGGATGTGCAGATCCGACTAATACAGCATTCGGCCCGTCCCCAACTTGGGTCGTGACCGTTACTCTACGATGAACAATAGGCATATTGGAAAAATAATTGCAAGGACGCTATAGTATGACCGATCCCACCTCCCCATTCTCTGATTCTACTCGGCGCCCGTCTTCAGACGAAGAGCGCGATATTCCGCTGAGCGGGGCTTCTGCACCCGGTTCGACGCCTAATTCGGCGCCTCCTGCCGGAAAAACCGTCAAACCGGCTCCAAAACCGCGCCCCGTTCGAAGATTCTTTCGGCGGATGATGCTGATTCTCATTCTTCTGGCCGTGGTCGGATCGGCACTTTGGGCCTGGGTTACGGTTTCGATGGCCTACGCGACCACGGAAAAGGCCGGATTTGTCCAGAGTTTGAGCAAGCAGGGGTGGCTCTGCAAGACGTGGGAAGGCCAGCTTGCCGTTTCCACAACGCCCGGAATGGCGCCCGAGGTTTTTGCGTTTACCATCCGGAACGACTCGATTGCAAGTGCGCTCCGTGACGTTCTGCCGCAACGCGTGGCTCTTACGTATGAGGAGCACCGCGGGGTGCCAAGCTCATGTTTTGGCGAAACACAGAACTACGTGATTGGGTTCCGGCCGGTCGAATAGCAGCCTTCTATAAAGACGAGCTTTTGTTCAATAGGCTGAGTCCACCGTCGAGTCTTCGAAAAATTCTATTGCCTAAATGGAAAGGCAACCGTATTTTGGGCTCTGCATAGGATCAGACCTATGGATCCAGCGGGGGATTACTTCCCGTGATGTCAAATGTCGGGGGCGGCGGCGTTCGATCCCAGGCACGTCTTTTTTCAGGAGTTGTAGGAATGCGTACGACTGGTAAGGTAAAGTGGTTCAATGATGCGAAGGGCTTTGGCTTCATTACTCCCGATAATGGCCAGAAAGATTGCTTCGTTCACTACAGCGCGATCTCGGGGAATGGCTTTAAATCGCTCGCTGAAGGAGACGCGGTAGAGTTTGACATTGTGCAGGGTGAAAAAGGACCCGCCGCTGAAAACGTGATACGACAAGGCTCGACAGCCGACGTGTAGTTGGGCTTCTATACAAACGGGGTGCACTTCACTTTGAAGTGCACCCCGTTTGTATTTTGTCGATATCACTGTAGCTTCCGAAGTATTCTCTTCATTTCGCATAAAGATTCTTTTGAAATTTGCTATCGTTAGTGCTACTGTTGGCACCGCACTGTTTTGTCTTGCGTTCACAGTCCCTGTTAACGCCGATGCGCAAATCGCCACACATCTTGGTGTTGGCGTTGGCGCCGGAATTCCGGTTGGGCAACAGTCAGATGTCGTGAGTACTGGCGTTGGCGGAATGGTCTTCGCCGCCATTGGATCCAATACATCGCCATTAGGCGTGCGAATCGATGCATCCAGCTACCAACTTGGCGGGCGCAAAGTTGCAGGAAATAAACTTGACAATAGCAACTTTTCAGCCGTTAACTTCAACGTGGTTGCTACCGCAACGATGTTTCGCTACATCAAGCCTTACGCTATCGGCGGAGTTGGCGGGTATTCGATTAAGCAGGGATCGGAGCGAAAAAACAAAGCCGGCGTGAACACCGGAGTGGGGATAACGTTCCCGGCATTGGGGCGAGCTGCGTTTCTGGAGGCTCGGTATCACCGCGTGTATAGTGGCGGTTCCGGCCACAGGCTTATTCCTGTAACAATAGGGATTCTTTTCTAAATTCGGAGCCTCATCTCAGGCTAAAAATGAGACCCCTCGTGCACCGAAAAAAGCAACCCTTTCTTATTTCTGGCTGTCATATACATTCAAGAGCGCGTCACAAATCGACTGATTTGGCGCGCCGCTTGTTTATTCATACTTCCTTTTTTGGAGGCACGTAATGATTCGTAAGTTAATGTCAGTTGCTGCTCTCGCGACCGTAGTTGCCGTCAGTGCACAAGCTCAGGAAACAGCTTCGGCTCCAGTGAAGCCAATCTCGTTCGGCGCCTTCGCCGGCGCATCGCTCCCAACGGGCGATTTCGGTAAGGGTGCGAAGACGGGTTACACCGTCGGAGCACTGGCCGGCTACACCACGGCTGCTTTGCCAGTCGCTTTCCGCGTTGATGCTTCGTACAGCGGTTTCAGCGCTAAGGTTGGCAGCGGAAACATGAGCCTTATCGCAGTCAATGCAAACGTTGTTTACAATCTCCCAGTGCAGAGCTCGCTTCGCCCGTACGTTATCGCTGGCGTCGGTTCGAACACGGCGAAGACGAAGGGGCATGATTCTGAAACCGCTTTCGGCTTTAACGGCGGCGCAGGGATCAACCTCGCATTGAGCGGTTTTGACACGTTCATCGAAGCTCGCTACAACCAGGCTTCCAAGAATGGTGGCAAGACGCAGTTCGTTCCACTCGTCTTTGGCGTCAAGTTCTAAGACTTGTTGGACTCGTAGTATAAAAATGGGGCTGCCTTTATTGGCAGCCCCATTTTGTTTTATGTGGACGTGATACTCACCGTGAGCATCACGTCCATTTGTATTGTACTATACTTTAAGTGCAGTACGCGCTGTTGTTAACTGCTCTTCGATCGCAACTGGAGCCGTACCGCCCGGCACAGATCGTCTGGCTACAGATGCCTCTGCCGACAGCCAACCATATACATCCTTCTCAAACGCGGTGTGCGCAGCCACAAACTTCTCAAATGAGATTTGATCGAGCTGTACGTTGCTCACTTCACTTTCACGCACCAGCGATCCAACAACACCGTGTGCAACACGGAACGTTATTCCCTTCTCAACGAGATAGTCCGCAATATCCGTCGCCATCATCGTGCTCGACAATGCGGCCTTCATATTCGCGACGTTGAACGTTATCTCATCCAACGAACCCGTAACGGCCGGTAACACTAGCAACATCGTATCAACCGAATCAAACAACGCGCGCTTGTCATCCTGCAAATCCTTATTATACCCGCTCGGCAATCCTTTCAGCGCGCCGATCAACGACGTCAAATTCCCAAGCATACGAGCGGCAGATCCACGCGCAATTTCAAGCGCATCCGGATTCCGCTTCTGCGGCATCATGCTTGAACCTGTTGAGAACGCGTCACCAAATTTTACGAAGCCAAACTCACTCGTTCCATACAAGATCAGATCTTCACTCAAACGCGACAGATGTGTTCCCAACATCGTAATCGCATACATAAGATCTGTAATAAAATCACGATCACCCGTCGCATCGATCGAATTCGGAGAGATAGCCGCAAAGCCAAGCTCTTCCGCAATCTGTTGACGCGGCACCGCAAACGCAGACCCTGCAATCGCACCCGAACCAAGTGGAAGCACAGCAGCAGATGCCCCCGCATACGCAATCCGGCTTCGATCACGTTGCAACGGCCAGAAGTGATTCAACATCCAATGCGCCGTTGAAACCGGCTGAGCACGCTGAAGATGCGTATACGCCGGCATCAACGATGCCTTTTGCTCTTCAGCATGACGTAGCATCACCACCTGTAAGCCTTTTATCGCAGCATCAAGCGCGTTTACGGCATCCATCGCCCACATGCGCGTAGCCGTCGCAACCTGATCGTTACGCGACCGTCCCGTGTGCAACTTGGAAGCCGGCTCACCCGCCTCCTCATGCAGCAACCGGTCAATCATCGTATGGATATCTTCATCCGCTTCGATTGGCTGCTCGCCCGCATCGAGCCGTTTCGCAACCGCATCGAGCCCACGAATGACCGTTGCGCTCTCTTCTGCTGTATATATGCCAGCAACCTGTAGTGCCGATGCCCAAGCCTGCGACAGTCGCACATCAAACGGCCATAAACGGAAATCCGTCCCAATCGAACGGTTGAGAACATCAAGAGCGCGTGCCGTTGGAACAGCGAACCTGCCGCCCCACAGCTTATGGTTATCAGACATGGATGTATGTGGTATAACGCGATAAAAAACGAAAAAACTGGCTCACTTACTTAAGATGCTAACATATTGATTGACAAACTACCGGACAAACAAACAGGGCGGGGGATCCCCGCCCTGCAGTACTGCATAATAATAAACCGACGTACCTACGCGCTGACCAACTGCATCGACGCTTCAGCCGCCTTCGCCTTGGCTTCCGCCCGCTCCTGATCTTGCAACGCACGTACTCGGTTGGAAAGCCCGTACAGCCGAATAAATCCAGCCGCATCGCTCTGCTCGTACACATCGTCTTCACCAAAGGTCACGAACCGTTCGTCGTATAGCGCGAACTCACTCGTCCGCCCGCCAACAATCACATTCCCCTTATACAAACGTAACGTCACCGTACCCGTAACCCGTTCCTGCGTCACATTCACAAACGCATCATACGCTTCACGTTCCGTCGTCCACCACATTCCTTCATACACAAGATCCGCATAACGTGGCGCAATCAAATCCTTCGCCGCAAGCGTACGACGGTCGAGAGTCAACTGCTCGAGTTCGCTATGGGCCGTATACAACAACGTCCCACCAGGCGTTTCGTAAATCCCGCGCGACTTCATTCCAACCAGACGATCTTCAACAAGGTCGACTCGACCAACACCATTCCGTCCACCAATCGTGTTCAACGTATCAAGCAGCTCCACCGGTCCCATCGGCTTGCCATTCACAGCAACCGGGGTTCCCTGATAAAACTCGATCGTAACGTTCTCGGAAACATCAGGCGCCTGCTCTGGCGAGGTAGATAACATGAACAGATCTGCCGGCGGCGACTGCGCTGGATTTTCCAGCACACCACCCTCGTGCGAGATATGCCAGATATTCCGGTCGCGCGAATAGATCTTCTCCTTCGTCGCCGTTACCGGAACCCCTTTCTTCGCCGCATACTCAATCGCATCCTCTCGGCTTCGAATATCCCACGACCGCCACGGCGCAATCACCGGAAGGTCCGGTGCGAAGGCCGCGTACGTCAGTTCAAACCGAACCTGATCGTTCCCCTTGCCCGTACACCCGTGCGCCAGCGCATCCGCACCAACTTGCCGAGCAACCTGAACCTGACGCTTCGCGATCAGTGGGCGACCCATGGAAGTCCCAAGCAGATACTTTCGCCCGTAAATGGCACCAGCGCGCAACGTCGGGAAAATGAAGTCCCGAACGTACTCCTCGCGCATGTCCTCAACGTGGCACTCGTCCGCACCCGACGCAATCGCCTTGGCCTTCACGCCTTCCAGCTCGTCCCCCTGACCAATATCAGCCGCCACACAAATAACCTTGGCGCCAGGGTACTGCTCTTTAAGCCACGGCACGATAATCGAGGTGTCGAGGCCGCCCGAGTAGGCGAGAGCGATCTTTGTGGGGACTGGAGGCATGGGCGGATCTCTAGAAGTGCTGTTTAATAAATATGCGTTTCTCGTGAATAATTAATCGAAGTACCGCCCAGATGCAACGGTCTGCCTTCCACCACCCCACTCCACCGCGGATTTCGCCCTGGGTCGCCCTATCTTACCGCTCCAGATCACGGTTTATTTATGGTATATGGCCAACAAACGCGACCGGCAGACCGCGATCCTCGAAACAATCAACTCACAGCCCGTCACCAGCCAGGAAGATCTTCGAAAGATGCTCCTGCGCCGAGGATGGGATGTTACCCAGGCAACCCTCTCGCGAGATCTTCGCGAACTCAGGATCGCCCGAGTCCCAACCTCCGACGGAGCACGCTACGCCGTGACCGACGGAAGTATCGAGGAAAGTCGAGCCGCATTGGATACGTTGCTGCCACAGCTGTTCATGCGCGTGGACGGCGTCAGCGAGATGGCGGTTCTCCGCACAGTTCCCGGCGGCGCCCAGCCGATTGCCTCCGCCCTCGACGGTGAAGGCTGGCCCGACATCCTTGGCACCGTGGGCGGCGATGACACCATCCTTATCATCTGCCGATCGATCCAGGCCCGAGAGCGGACAGTGAGGCGGCTGAAGTCGTTGGCGGGGGAACCGGGGTAGGCTCACAGGGGCAACGCGAGAGATTTTACTCTCAGATATACCATATCTCGCACTTCCCCACAAAAAATACTTGTGTACAGCCAACTGAAATGTTATGCATTATAGGTGAATAAACTTTCAGTCGGTATCCTTGGGGCCTCTGGCTACGCAGGACGCGAATTATGCGCTCTCGTGAGCCGGCACCCATCCTTGCACCTGGAGTTCGCCGCCGCGCATTCGCGCGCTGGCGAAACGATCCGTTGTGCAGGAAAGGAACTGACTATGGTCGCCGCCGACGATGCTCGGCTCGATAAAGCCGATCTCGTCTTTTCCGCACTCCCACACGGCGCTTCCGCCAAATGGGTTGCTACCGCCAAAAACGCCGGTGCAAAGGTCGTAGACCTCTCGTCTGACCTCCGCCCTGGCAATGGCGACATCGCTGGCCTGGCGAAGGCAATGGGGGCCAAGAACATCCCTTATGGCCTCACCGAGCTCATGCGATCCACGCTCCCAGGCGCTGACGTCGTGGCGAACCCAGGCTGCTACCCAACCGCCATTCTGGTTGCGCTGGCGCCATTGCTTGCTCGCGGGCTCATCCCCGCTGGCGAGATGATCCACGTCTCCGCCGCAAGTGGCGTAACTGGCGCCGGTGCGAATCCAAAGCCTGAATTGATGTTCGCCGAAGTCGCAGAAGACTTCCGCGCCTACGCGGTTGGTAACGAACATCGACACCTGAACGAAATGCAGGCCGTTGTTCGCCAGCTCGGCGGCGACAACGACATCGTATTTACGCCACATCTCCTACCCGTCGCGCGCGGCATCCTGGCGACAATCACCGTCCCGGTCCTCGAGACAGTCGCATCACCGTTGTCGTTGTGGCAAGAGATGTATCGCGATGAACCATTCATCGAAGTCAGCAACACGATGCCAACGTTGCGCGATGTCGTACATCGTAACGTCGTTCGTGTAAGCGTGACGCACGCAGCCAACGTCCGTCGTCCAACGATGATCATCGTTGCCGCGATCGACAACCTTATGAAAGGAGCGGCCGGTCAGGCGTTGCAAAACGCCAACGTCCTCTTCGGATTCAACGAAACGGTCGGACTCCCTATATGAAGCGCGTTGTGAAATTGGGCGGTCGAGCACAGGCCGCTGGGGATTTGGCGTCTTTGGTGGCGAAGGCAGCGGCAGATGCGCCCGGCTCCCTTTGCCTCGTACACGGCGGCGGCGATGAAATCTCCGCCCTCCAACGCACACTCGGTGGACACCCCCAGTTTGCGGGCGGACGTCGTATTACAACCGCGGCCGATCTCGACATCATCCGCATGGTGCTTTCCGGCGTCGTCAACAAACGGCTCGTTTCGAGCTTTGTAGCCGCTGGCGCAAATGCCGTTGGTATTTCGGGCGAAGACTCCGGCTTGATTTCCGCACAACCACTTGGCATCTCCGAATTCGGACACGTTGGAATGCCGTCACAGATCAACACCAAGTTGATCGACACACTCCTCGCCGCAGGCTTTCTCCCCGTCATCTCCCCGCTCGGCAAGAACCAGGACGACATCGCCGGTTCCGCCCTGAACGTGAACGGTGACGACGCAGCCGCTGCGATTGCCGTTGCATTGGAAGCCGATGAGTTAGTGTTGATCGCCGACGTCGAAGGCGTGTTGGACGAATCCAGGCAGCTAATTCCGCAGCTCGAGATGGAAGACGCCCGCGCGCTCATCGCATCTGGCGTCGCAGCCGGCGGAATGGCCGCAAAGCTCGAAGCCGCATACGCCGCACTTGCCGGTGGCGTTGCGAAAGTACGTATTGCTAATCTCTCCGCACTCAACGACCCCGAGTGCGGCACAGTAGTAACGTTGACCCCGGTAGGTGCCAAATGACAACAACGTCGTTACCCGTGTTGACCACGGACGCAACCATTGGCGCAGCATCCGCTGCCTCATCCCCGTTGCTGGGCACTTATAAGCGTCCGTCGATGTTATTTGTCCGTGGCGAAGGCGTACATATGTATGACGCCGATGGAAAAGCGTATCTCGACCTGGCAAGCGGAATCGCCGTTAACGCACTTGGCTATGGCGATGCAGGTATTGCAAAGGCGATGCAGGATGCGTTGGGCACCGGGCTTATCCATACGTCCAATCTCTTTCGTACCGCACCGGGCGAAGAGTTGGCGCAGCTGTTGGTTGATAAGTCGTTTGCGTCGTCAGTGTTCTTTTGCAACTCAGGCGCAGAAGCAAACGAAGCGGCGTTTAAAGTTGCGCGTAAATGGGGACGTTCCATCTCTCCAGAAAAAACCGGCATAGTCGCATTGCGCGGTGGATTTCACGGCCGGCTGTTTGCTTCGCTTGCCGCGACAGATCGTCCTGGCTATCAAGCTCCGTTCATGCCGCTCGCACCTGGCATCTCGATCAGCGAACGCGATATCAGCGACCTCGAAGTTGCGTTGGATGCGAAGACGGTGTGTGCCGTTATCGTCGAGCCAATTCAAGGCGAAGGTGGTTTGCGCGTTATGGATCCAACGTTCCTGCGTGAACTGCGTGTGTTAACGAAAGATCGTCGTATCGCATTGATCTTTGATGAGATTCAGTGTGGACTTGGTCGTACCGGAAAGTTGTTTGCGTACGAACAGAGCGGTGTTATCCCAGATATCGTAACCTTGGCCAAGCCGCTTGCCGGTGGTTTGCCGATGGGTGCTGTGCTGACCAACGCCGAGCTGTCGAACGTGTTGGCTCCTGGCGATCATGGAACGACGTTTGGCGGTGGTCCATTCGTGGCGAGCATCGCGTTGCATGTTGTGAACCGTCTCGCCGATCCGGCATTGCTTGAGCACGTTGCCACAACGGGTGCGTGGTTTGGTGAAGAGCTGAATGCGATTGCGCGTCGTACCGGTCGAATTCGTGGTGTGCGCGGGCAAGGGTATATGTGGGGGCTCGACGTGGTTGAACTCGCATCTGGTGTTGTTGCGCGCGCGCTTGATGCTGGTTTGTTGATTCTCTCCGCCGGCGAATATACGCTTCGACTGTTGCCACCGCTTGTTATGAAGCGCGATGAACTTAAGCAAGGGATCGAAATTCTGACGGAGGTCCTGCAATGATTGCTGACTTTCTTGGGCAGATTACGTTGCGTCCCGCGCACGTTGGCGATGTGAGCAGCATTGTTGAGCTTGTAAACGGATATGCGGCTGAAGCAATTATGCTGTTTCGCACGCCGGACTCTGTAAAGCTGACGTTGCAGGACTTTGTCGTTGCTGTTGACGAGTCTGGAACGGTGGTTGCTTGTGGTTCGTTAAAAGAGTATTCCCCGTCGCTCGCTGAAGTCGCATCCGTTGCAGTTGCTCGTCATGCGCATGGGCATGGATTGGGTCGCGAGATTATTGAGGCGATTGAGCTGCTAGCGCAGAAGCGTGGAATTGAAGAGCTGTTTGCGCTGACGCTTACGGTGCCGTTCTTTGAACGATCTGGGTACCATGTGACGGATCGGGCGTTGTATCCGGAAAAGATTCGTCGCGATTGTTTGAAGTGTCCTCGACGGATTCGGTGTAATGAGTATTGTGTGAGTCGAGTGTTGACTGCGGAATACGCGGTCGCTGCCTGAAAGGATTGAGTAGGGGCGGCGAAAATCGCTAGGTAATTCCAGAAATACAAAAGGTGGCACTGTGAGAATGTTATTCACAGTGCCACCTTTTTTCCTGCGATAATTGATTTAAAGAGCGACGATCACAATGTTCGTGTTGGGGGATTCCCAACTTTCGATTCTAAGTATCCTCGTACTGCATGTAGCCCGGGTAAGCCGCCTGCAACCATAATATCGATTGGGCGTTTCCCACTAAACAACATCGCGGGATTGGGCTGTGATATCCAAAGATCCGCCTGTTCGCGAGCGAGTCCAAATAGGCGTTGCAGAGCTTCGTAGATTCCGAGAATATAGGACACTCGCGTCAGACCATCCTCTGAAAGAGTAGGCCCCATGCCTTTTTCCCAGGCAGAAAAGGTTGATCTCGTAGGGTCGCCTAGTAGAATATGGGCGCTTGGAGTATCAACATTCCAGCGATTGAATATCTGGAAGACCACTCGGAGGCTCGCTGGAGACACTTTAGTGCGCTGAATCGGATCCCTAAGGTCCGGTTCAGCCGCATTGCAGGAGAAATGAGGATCAGGTCTCATATAAACCATAATCGTCTATATGTACACGCACGGCAATACTTTGAATTGCCGTGCGTGTCAGACCCGTGCCGTAATCCACCCTAATACTCCATCCTAAACCCAATCCCAAACCGACGCCCCCGAACATATTCCTGATTCGAAGTCCCATACCGCTCGGCATTCGTCAAATTCTGTACGTACACAAACGTACTCGCACCGTCCGCCAGCGGCCTAGTGTAGTTCACGTTGTACGTAACAAACCCCGGATACGTCACCAGTCGAGCGTCAGTTGGGGACGCAAGATAGTTCCTCCCAGAATGCGGTCCCAGGTAGCGCGCTTCGAACCCAATCTTTGAATCGATTGATGAGTGTCCAATCCAAAGACTGCCATTCTGACGAGGATAATCAGAGAGCGCATCGCCTAATTCATAGGCCTGGATGCCGGATTGCGGAGGAGGTGGAAGATAGAAGTCATGAACGCGTCCCACGACCGATTTGGCAAGAGAGAACGTCGCCCGTGTATCCCAAGGTCCGTTCGCCCAGGTTGAACTAAGCTCAACACCACTCGTTTTCAGATCGATCATAGATCGATTAATCGCATCCGGGGAAGAAATAGAGCCCGACCACTCCGTTGGATTCACAGTCCCATCGCGTCCAGCTTGCTTGTACAGCGTGATCCCAAACGATGGTCCACTCTTGAACGCAACGTCAACACCACCTTCAATGTTGCTTACCTTCTGTGACACTTCAACAGGAACTGGAGGATTCACAGAAGGAGCCATAAGTGGAAGAGGATCATATCCCTTTGTCTTCAGCGCACCATATGCGAATCGTGGCGTAATCGACATTTCTACAATCTGCGCGCGGTATGCCACGGCAGCGTAAGGTAAAAATCCCTTTGCCTGATCCTTATCTACAATCATATGATCGCGTTGTGAGCGAACCCCAAGATCAAGCTGGAGCGACTTTGCGATAAACAGCCCAAACTCAGCAAACCGACTCGTTACCTTCCTTTGGTTGGACCGCGTGTAAGAGGAGAGTGAATTCGAGTCGATCTTGTAAGTCGAGTCATTCGATCGCTCAAACCGTGTTTGTTCGATACCCGCCGTAATCGTGGGTTCAATCGCACCAACCTTCGGTAACCCTAACGACGTCAAATATGAATATGTCTCGCGCCGAGAATCCGACCCAACATCATAAGTACTATTAATTGATGAATCATCAAATGGCCGAGACACCTCTTGTTTAAACTGGCCTCGACGTCGACTAAATCCCGCGCTCAATTCATGGTGCCAGCTCTTCGTAACATTTGCACTGATCGAACCACCGTACACATGATTGTTCGTCCGCTGATTGCTTGATCGAATAGAAGTCATCGGCCCGGGAGACACGGAGTCGACCCAGTAACGTCCGGTCGGAACTCGATCGTCGTCCTTACTAATCATTCCAAACACACGCGCCGAAACATACTTCGACGTAGTCGACAACGACGTAATTCCGTTTAAGGCAGAACTCTTCGTGAACGGTGCGTATTCCCCATTTCCTGTATAACCAAGCCCGGTGAAATAGGCCAGGTTAGGCGTACCACCGGTAAGGTTTACCGCATGCCGTTTGAGCGAGGAACTGCCCTTCCCATATAAACTCTTCTCACGCCCAGTTGAAATCAGAGCGTCACCGGCCGGCAGCAGTGCATCTGGGGAGCTGAGGTTTGTGGAGTCACCACGTTCACCTTTGGTCGCAATTCGGATTATCGCACCCGTCGCGCCGAGCCGAGCGCTTCCGGCGAGACCAGGGGTTATTTCGATGCGGGCGACATACTCTGGATTGATCAACGAGATATAATTTGGATCTTCGAGTTCCACACCGTTCAAAAACACACGAACTCTGTTGGATATCCCGATTCCAGAGCTCCCGCGTGCTCGCCAGATGGCCTTGGTTCCAGACCCATCTCCGGTTGCAATAATTCCTGGCACCAGCCCCGTAAACAGCTCGTCGAGACTCGAAATGTTGCGAGCTCGAATCTCTTCGCCGGTAATAACGGTAATTCGATTGATTGCTCGCATAGGGGTTGTGTCTTTGGGGACGTAATGCGCGAGCTTTTGGGCTGAAAGCGGGGAAGCGAGCGAAATCGCACTTGCGGCGAGTAATACCAACGAAGGAGTCTTCATTAAATACGGTGCCAATTGGTTCTGTTGTGCGTTCGGAAATAGCTTTAGTATGCAGTAATCTACGTCAAAGCCGTTAATTCAGGGAATTGATTGGGTCGCCTTTATCAAAATCATATTGCTCGTAATCCGGTTGATGGAATCGTAACTTTTGTTGTCAATCCATCCCTTTCGTCGAGCGAAGAGCTTGTCTTAATCCAGAGACTACTCCAACTGGTGACCCATGGTGTGTCAATAAATGGATCTGTCAGCTTCTGTCCGTGGAAGCAGGCAACGCGAAGAACGCACTATGTATACGATCGATCGTTCAGTTTGTTCTGGTCTCTTGGTTAATGATCACCATTTTCCTATAGGAATCCCAGTATATCGACTGCTATAATTCTATTTAACACGGCTCACACTTCTAATTAACATAGCCTAAACTCCTAATTGACACTATCTTGACTCCTAATTGACACTATGGTAAAATCCTGATTCCAACCCAAACGTCCATGTATGAACGATTGGTCGAACCGCGCGTCCGGGAAGCTCTTTCCGACACCCCCGCTGTTCTTCTCATAGGTCCTCGCCGAGCAGGGAAAACCACTCTGGTGCGGAAGGTCGGAGACCCAGGGCGTACCTATGCGACCTTGGATGACCCCACCACTTTGGACGCCATTCGATCCGATCCGGTCGGATTTGTTCGCGGACTCGATCGCGCCACAATCGACGAAGTGCAGCGTGCGCCTGAGCTGCTTCTCGCGATCAAGAAATCAATCGATGAGGATTACCGGCCTGGCCGATTTCTCCTCACAGGATCGGCCAATGTTCTGACACTCCCGCGAGTGGCAGATAGTCTGGCCGGACGCATCGAGACGATCCAGATGCTGCCATTGGCACACGTCGAAGTACGTCAGAAGCCATCGTCTTTTCTTCCGCGCCTCTTTGAGGGACGTCTCCAAGAGCAACCGCAGGCGATTGTTGGGGTTGACCTGATGCGACTCGTGCTCGAAGGCGGTTTTCCCGAGGCTATTAACCGCGAAAGTGAGCGGCGGCGTCAAGATTGGATGCGTGCCTACCTTACGTCGGTGCTCACGCGGGACCTTAGTGACATCGCCGATATCGAAAAGCTCACAGAACTTCCAAAGCTCGTTCGTCTTCTTGCTCACCATTCTGGGCAACTCGTGAACTATTCAGAGCTCGGCAATGGTATTAACGTCACATATAAAACGTCGCAACGTTATGTAGGGTTGCTAGAGAAAGTCTTTCTCGTGTCTACACTTCAGCCATGGTATACAAACACCATCAAACGGATTGTTAAGACACCCAAGGTCCACTTTCTCGACTCTGGGCTGCTCGCAACAAGTCGTGCGCTTACATTCGATCGACTCAAGGCTAACCGCGTCGATTTTGGTCCCGTGTTAGAAAGTTTTGTGTTTGGGGAAGTGATGAAGCTGCTAACAGGCTCGGAGCTGCACGTTACTCCGTATCATTTCCGCGATCAACAAAAGCGCGAAGTGGATCTCGTCCTTGAGCGTGATGACGGTATGATCGTTGGGATTGAAGTCAAGGCGAGCGCAACCGTTAGCGCGAGTGACTTTGCTGGTCTGCGCGCGCTTGAGGAGGCGTGCAGGGAAAAATTTGCGTTTGGTGTTGTACTCTATGATAGTGGTGATCGGGTATCGTTTGGAGAAAAGTTGGCGGCTGCCCCTCTTTCCTGTTTGTGGGATTGAATACGCACGCGTTTCAACCCTCTCCCCGCTCCCCCAACACCCGCCACCCCGCCGGATCCTGCTGATAATACAACCGCAACTGCTCATACAACTCCCCATTCCGCTCCTTCAACTCCCGCCCCATCTCAAAAAACGCCTCACTCGCCACCGAAAAAAACTCTGCCGGCGACTCCGCACCATACGCATCCAACACCGACTGATGCCCATGTTCCGCATCATACCGTAACTGCTCAAACCCCTCCCGCATCACTCGACTCCACTGCGCCGGATCCACATGATCGCCCAGAATCGGCGCACCATTCGCAAACCCGTCCTCCATATCAAGCTGATGCGCGAATTCATGAATCACCAAATTCACACCATCATCACGTAACGCAGAGGTACGCGCCTGCGCCCACGAAAGCACAATCGCACCCACACTCCACGACTCGCCATACATCACATCATGTCGCTCCGATTCAATCCCACCAGCACGCCGCTCCTTCCGAGACGCAACGTACGTATTTGGGTAAACAATAATCGACTTGAGCAGCGGATAATACTCCGTCTCTCGATGTAGTAGCAGCAAACACGCCTGTGCCGCAATTAACAACGCAATCTCATCAGTAACAACAAACCCCTGCGCACCCTCAAACCGCTTTTCATACAAAAAAACCTGCATATGCCCAACAAGCTCCGCCCTATCCGCACTCGTTAACGCGCGGTAAAATGGAAGCCTGGTAAGTATGCGCTCCCATGAAAGTGGCGCGGGTTGTGCCCGAAGCCTCTTGCGACGTCGAGCGCGGAAGAATGATAGCATGGTTCGTATGTTATCTTAATAGAGATGAGTTTGATAGACAGCGATAGCGACATCATAGCATGGCTCCTCTACGACGGTGGATGCGGCATGTGCCGTCAAGGCGTTTCCATCTGGCGGAGCTCACTCCGCAGTCGAAAAATTGGTACCCGTCCTCTCCAGGACACCTGGGTCCAAGCTCAACTCGCTCCCTTGACAGAAGAAGAGTTAATATCGGACGTTCGTCTCTTGTTTCGCGACGGACAACAGCTCCGCGGAGCCAACGTTTATCGATACTTATTTAAACGTATTTGGTGGGCATATCCGCTCTACGTACTCTCCCTGATTCCCCCATTCAATTGGGCGTTCGATCAACTATATAAACTTATAGCAGCCAATAGACACAAGATATCACACACTTGTAAGATTTCCGCATAATTATCAGGTGTTGGAACATGTTCAGGCTGTTTGGTGTTTCTATAGTGTCGCTGTCACGCGATAGCATTACACGCGCCAGTCTCCCACCTGAAGTACCGAAGTAGCGTAGGCTCAATTCATCACTGACTTTCTACGGCTACTTCTTTTTTTGTCCAATACAATCTCAACACGCAGTTCAACACGTTTGTCCACTCACATACGGCATTGCCGCCAATAAACCATCATGATGGCTGACGAGCATACCGAACAAGATATCCTGCCGCAAATACACCAAGGCGACCCCTCGGCATTCAACGCGCTCTTTCAATTATATGGAGCGCGTTTGTGTGCATTTGCATATCGCATTGTTCGTTCCGAAGATGTCGCCGAAGAACTCGTGCAAGATGTGTTTCTCAACATCTGGGCGCAACGAAACAAACGACGTATCGATGAGTCCGTCGCAACGTATTTGTATCGCGCTGTACGTAACCGTGCATACAATCATATCAGACACGAACGAATTGCTCGACGACACGCTGAAACTGGTGTCTTAAGTAATTGGCATGTCGATGCGCAAAGTCCCATGAATCATGATGCAGGGATCGAGCAACGTGAGATCGTTGCATCAATCTCGCGCGCCATCGAAGCAATGCCAAAACGGACACGCGAAATCTTCCTCATGAACCGCGAGCAAGGTTTCACTTATGCCCAGATTGCAGATATCATGAACCTGTCTGTAAAAGCAGTCGAATACCACATGGGTCGAGCTCTCGCATTCCTGCGATTACAGCTCGATGAATGGTCCCCATTTAAGTAAAAACATGAGTGAACACTCGTTCCGTTTTGTGTTCGCGAATGTTTTGCTTTTGATGTTAGGGTAAATCGGCCTAAGTGTGTCATTGATTGAGATGAGCTTAGATCCTGACTTTACCAACGACCCAGATAATGTCGCATTCGCGCGATATCTGTCTAACGAAGCGACTGCCGAACAGCGCTTGGCAATCGATCGCTGGGTTGAGGCTGATCCTGCACGACAAGCAATGTTGCAACAGTTTGAATCGCTCTGGGATCAACCACGCCGCGATGTTGAACGCTGGGATTCAAACCGTTTACTCGACGATCTTCTGAAACGCAGAGATATCGAAGCAGAAATAAAAATTTGGCGAGAGTAATTGCTAACGCATAAGTGACGATAGTTCCATTAATTCGTCAGTTATTGCGCATAAATCAAGTGAGGGCGACGTTATAAAAAAGTTAACGTCGCCCTCTTGCTATATTGACAGCAAAGCCACACATTACTGACGGTTTCTTACCGTAATGTTTTTGCTTGATTACGACACTCTGCCATTTAGAACACTACAAACAAAATGCGCGCGCTTACACGCGAAGAAGCTGTTCTCTGGTGTCGGGAGCGAGGAATCGTCTTCAATCGAAAATCCGAATTGGGATACGGATCACCCAGCACTCGTCGGCTCGATGCTCGGCTTCCCAGCACAATCGCTGGACTCATTTACGCTGCAAGAATCCTTGTGCGCATCGATGCACATGGATCGTATTCTTCGAGTTCGCAAGCCACCGAACATCACTTTGGCGGTTGTCTAATCTGGGTTGCTGAGCATCGACGGTGGTCGTCGTTTTCGCAGGATGTCGGAACGCACGTCTATGCTCGGCTTGGTACCCAGAATAAAAGCCCGGTCGATATCGAAGCAACACCCGCCCGTCTCTTCGATAAAGATGAGATCCTGGCCGCTACCGCCACGTTAGTGCAGCCACTCATCTTCCAATGGGATGCGCACGTGATCTCCAATTCCGGCAACTTTATCGCGACCGTCACCCATGAGGGGATGCTGCAGGGCATTATTGCTCGCGAGCCAAATATGCTGTCTATCATCAAGCCTATGCTGAATGAGATGGGAGTTCGCGAAGGTATTCTCACGCCCCTGGGCGATACGATGGATAAACGACGGCGATAAGTTCAAGCCGAAGGGCAGGTCGGACGCTCTCGCCAGAACCCACCGGTTCGCAGTAAGTTTCCGTATGAAACCGTTGCTTTTGCGTTTGCTTCTGCCTTGTGTTGGTGCGGGTGTGCTATTCCTCGCTCCACCATCTATATCCTACGCCCAGCAGATTACCGGGTACACCTCCGCCTCCGCTGTTCGCCAAAAAGAGATAGAAGCCGAGGTGGTGAAGTTGATGTCGGCACCCACGTCGAAGGCGTTGTCGCGGGAGTTCGCTCGTGACCCCCATATGGCCGGCACCCCTGGTCAGGAACGAACCCGCGATCTCTTCGCGAAATACCTGAAGTCGTATGGGATTACGACCGAGATCCAGACATTTAACGTCTATATGCCGCACCCAACGAATGTGCGGCTGTATCGCGTGTCGCCCGATCCCAAAGAGCTTTCATTAATCGAAGGCCCGGTTCCGGAAGATAGTTCGTCGATCAATTTTCCCCAGTCTCCTGCCTTTAACGGCTACTCCGGCACTGGTGACGTGACCGCCGAACTGGTCTATGTTAACTACGGCCTGATCGAAGACTACAAAACGCTCGATTCGTTGGGTATCTCTGTGAAAGGGAAGATCGCCGTTGCTCGCTACGGTAAGTCGTATCGCGGAATTAAAGCGAGAGAAGCCGAGAAGAATGGAGCGGCCGGATTGATCATTTATAGCGATCCGCAACAGGATGGTTATACCCGCGACGATGTCTATCCCGAAGGCCCCATGCGCCCCGACCATGGAGTGCAGCGTGGAAGCATCTTTAACGGCGCTGGCGATCCGACCACACCGGGCTATGCCAGCATCCCAGGCGCCCGACGTATCGATTTAGACAAGGCTGAGCTGTCGAAGATACCGGTGATACCGATATCATATAAGAATGCGATTGAACTGCTGAGCGGCCTGCGAGGCACACCAAAGGTCGAAGTCCCCCAGGATTGGCAAGGCGGACTCCCATTTCGATACCATGTTGGCCCAGGTCCCGTAAAAGCCCGTCTCGTGGTTGAGAACGATGCCGCCACGAACGCATATAAAAACATCTATAACGTGCTGGGAGTTATTCGCGGTACCGAGTTCCCGGATGATGTAATCGTGATTGGCGGCCATCGAGATTCCTGGAACTTCGGCGCCGCCGACAACGTGAGCGGAACGGTATCCGTGCTCGAAGCGGCCCGAACGATTGGCGAACTTGTGAAGCGTGGCATTCGCCCCAAACGTACGATCGTCTTCGCTGCGTGGGATGCAGAAGAATGGGGGTTGATCGGTTCGGTCGAATATGTCGAAAACGACACACTTCGTCTCACAAACCACGGCGTGGCCTATCTGAACCAGGATATGGTCGCCTTTGGCTCAGCGTTCAATGGTAGCGGCTCGCCCTCATTACGACCGCTACTCCGCGATATCACCCGCCAGATCCCACATCCAGACGGCAAAGGCAGCATCTACGACGCATGGCGAGTGCAGGAGAAGGTCGCAGCCGACAGCCTCGAACCTGAGATGGGCGATCCAGGCGGTGGCTCCGACTTCGAACCATTCTATAGTCACATCGGTATGCCAATCGCCGAATGGGGCTTCGGAGGCCCACAAGGGATCTATCACTCGCTCTACGACACCCAGTATTGGATGGATACCTTCGGCGACTCCTCCTACCGCTTTCACGCCGCCACCGGCGCAGTTGGTGCCGCCGCGGTTCTCCGGCTCGCAAACGCGGATATTCTTCCTTACGACTATACCGAACATGCAAAGGTGATGCGTCGGTTAGCCGGTGAAGCCGACAAGAACATCAAAAACCGCCATTGGACGATTCCAACAACTGCTTTAACCACCGCAATCGACCAATTTGAGACCGCCGCTCGTGCATTTAACGCAACACGTGATGCGGTGCTGCAACATGGTTTGTCGCTAGAAGCGAATAAACATGTGAATAGCCTGCTTCTGCAGGTAGACCGCGCTTTTACTCGATCCAACGGTTTAGTCGGCCGCCCATGGGCCCGAAATGTCATCTTTGCCGCTGACGACGACAATGGCTACGATAATATCGGATTTCCAACCATCAATGAAGCCGTTCGAGCCTCAGATGAGTCGCGAACGACCCGCGAAGTGGCCGATTTGGCCAAATGCTTCGAAAGTGCAACTCAAATTCTCCTAAAAGCGGCCCAAACTTTGCGCTAAGGTGTGGTGTATGTTCGACACATTGACTCGGCAAAAAGTGCCTAAACTATCTATAAGTGATCGAGTTGCTGCAACTGCGTATGGAGCCAAGGCCCACTGGCCTTCGCAATTCCAGCTATATCAACGCGGTACGCAAGCCGACGGCGTCTTTGTCGTATTACATGGTCATGTGGTACTAAGAAGCCCGGTGAAAGGCGGTCGCGGGTTTGTTGCAACAGTTGCAATGGCCGGAGAAACGTTCGGCGCCGAAGGGCTGGCTTCGAACGGCGTTTATGGAACTGACGCGAATGCAGCCGACGGAGCGGAAACACTCCACATGGGCGCGTCGCAGTTCCGAGCGTTCGTGCGAGAACAACCCGCAAACGCTCTCGCACTCATCAGCCAAATCATGTCCGAACGAGCCACCCTACTCGAACGACTGCAGGAGATGGCTACCATGAACGTTGAGGAACGACTCATCGCCTCACTCATGCGCCTCAGTAACGACGTCGCATTCACACGAGAAGACGGCTCCGTTCGACTCGAATCACAACATCATCGACTGATGTGCGAAATGGTCGGAGCCACACGCGAATCCATCACGCTCGCCATGAGCCGAATGCTCAGCGCCGGCGAAGCAAATCGAGATGGCTCCGCATTCATTATCAATCCGCGAATCTTACGCGAACGAATGCGCTCCACCATGTTCGATACCTCCTCACCGCTCGAAGTCATTAGCGAAATGGCAACGGACTCTCGCTAAACGACGTCGCGTAAAAGGCGAAAAGGAGGACGGGAGAAATTCCGTCCTCCTTTTTTTATACCCGCTATTCAGGTTTTATTCCCTCGTAGAAGGTGTAGGTTTATGATGTGGCAACTACTCTACCTACGTCGAACGGAGCTGAAGACAGCACCGGAGGCAACACCGACATTCGCACCCCGAACGCCGCACAGGCAATCGACCTGCGCGCGAAACACTCGGCCGGTCGAGCGGTGCTACTCATTCACGGCTTTGGAGATACGCCTCAAACACTGCAATATCTCGCAGAATATCTCCACGCACACCACTACGACGTGCGTGTCCCGCTACTACCCGGACACGGTGAGACGATAGCTGCCTTCGACCGCGCAACGCATACCGAATGGATCGACGCTATGCGGGCCGAACTAATGTCGATGCGTTCAGAATACCCATGGGTGGGAGTTTGCGGTCTGTCGATGGGTGGCGCAATTGCCGCAACGCTGGCAGGTGAACTTCATGATCTTCCTTCGCTCTGCCTTATTGCACCGTATTTAGGGATGCCACTATACGCGCAAGCGGTGGCGGCGTGTTACCGTCTGTTTGCCCTGTACCCACATCCATACACCGAAGAGTCACCACGCTCGATCCGCGATCCAATAGAACGAGCGAAGAATTTGGCGTATGGAGGCCTAACCCCTCATGCCGTTCATGAGCTTTGGAAAACCATGCGATCCGGTCGTCGCGCACTCCCCCAAATCTCGACGCCAACGTTAATAATTCAGTCAAAGCTGGATAATCGCGTCGCAACCAAAGTCGCGGAACGTAGCTTTCAGATGGTTGGTGCAAGGAAGAAACGCTTGGTGCTCACAGAAGAAGGCGGGCACATAATCACCGTAGATTACGGTCGCGAGCGCGTTTTCGAAGAAGTCCGTAGCTGGCTGGGGGGCGGCCCCGGAGCCAGCCCCCCAACACCAGAAACGTTGAGCGATACTCGACAAAAACAATCCGCTCACAATTCGTAACATTTAATATATATGCAGAACACGCTTACGTGTTTGTAAGCAAGCAAAACAACACAAGTTCTTGAGTCGTCCCTTGTAGTATTGTGTGTGTTATTGATGTAGTGCGAGATATGCGTTTCGTATGTAGTATCCCTTCTAGACCTTTCTTCTGGAGCTGTCAGTATGGCTGTGAGTCATGTACGTCGAGCCGATGTGCGAAGAGCAATTTGGGCCACGAGCCTAACTATCTTCGCGGTCGCCTGCGGAAAATCGGGCGAATCGAATCAGCAGGAAAGTGCAGTGCCAAGTACCATTTCAGCGTCACCAAACGCGCCGGTCGAAAGCGCAGCGAACATCCCAGCAGGATATGAAGTGCAGCTGGATCGATCAGATGCAATTATCGACAGCATACTATATGCAGCCGATGGAACAGGTCGTTGGGATGTTCACACCGGCCCCGCACATATCTTGTACGCGCTCAAGGATACCGCGGCAAACAAGTATCGCGTAACAACAACCATCGATCAACTCGAACTACCCAAACACCCCGAAGCATACGGCGTGTTCATTGGCGGCGCCAATCTTAAGGATAGCGCAAATGCCACATACACATACTTCTTAGTCCGTGGCGATGGGAAATACACGGTAAAGGTTCGCGATAGCGCCGGAGTTCGAACCCTTACAGATTGGACACAACATCGCTCGATTCCCGTTGCAAACGGAACAGGTCCGGCAACGTATGGAATTACAATTGACGTTGACGGTGACAAAGCCGACGTGAGCGTGAACGGTCAGCCGATTACATCGATCGATGGAAAGACCGCTCCATTAAATGGTATCACCGGAGTTCGAATCAATCACAATCTACATGTGATGGTCACACCAATCGCGATCACGCGGTAACGAAAAAACTCTTTCGTTCCCGCGAAAACTACGCGACCGCAACCGCCTGTAACGCCTCTTCAAGATGTGCCGTATTGCGCGTACCAAGCAAGACGCACGAAACGTTGGGCAGCTGTCGGACAAATGCGAGAGCTCGCTGCGCGTCGGTTTCCGCCGACGGTAGCGCCTCTCGAATTTGCGGAGGAAGATCTTGAGCAAGCTTCCCTTGCATCAAGGGTGTGCTCGCAACAACAGACACACCAAGCTGGCCAGCCGCATCTAAAAGTGTCAGCGGTGTTCCATTCACAGATTGGTTTGGAAAACGCACCGCTTCCGCCATCGCCAGGTTGATTGGAAGTTGAACGGTTGTGAAGTGATGCCCATTCCCAGCCACCTCGCGCGCAATACTTACCAACGATTCCAGGCTTAGATAGTTGCTCGCATCCGGGGCAGCGCGTAACCCGTTCCACGTCGCGCATCCATATGATGCAATGGATCCGTCCGCAACCGCAGACTCCAACAGCTCAAAGGCACTCCGAATACGACTCTCAAAGTCCGAGCGCGAAATCGCATCGAGTTGCTGCTCTGGATTGTGCAGATAATACATATCTATAGTAGCCACACCCAAATTCGCTCGACTTTGGTCGATCTGATTACGCAGAAACGTCGGCGCAATGCAGTGGCCCAACGCAACGAGGTCGGCGGGGGAGACTAGGCCCGTCTGGAAATACGAACGATCCAGATAATCACGATACTCTGCTTTTGTCTTCGGCGGGTCGGAAGGGAGTGGAACGTATCCTCCCTTTGTGCAAACTGTAACCTTCGCCCCGCCCTCCGCAAGCACCCGCCCAACAACCTGCTCAGAACGTTGCCCTCGATAGTTGATCGAGGTGTCAATCAGCTTCACGCCAAGCCGAATCGCGTCGTTAAGAATCCCAACGTATCGCTCATCGTCAGCCTCTGAACACTCGCCCAGGTAGGTTCCAATGCCGATCGGGGCTAAAGGTGCTTGCGCAGACGCAGCGTGGTGTTCAGGTGTCGATAACATATCTTCGCGAAGCGTACCGTCCGGACTAAATAACCGCAAGGTTTCCTCGCCTATCGCCCCCGATCAATCGTTTCTATCAACGTTCCAGATTACGCGTTTTATGGGACTAACTGGCGTATTGCTGTCGGTGTTTTGGCGGATAATCCCGCCATTCCAGCCCTGGCTGCTGTCAGCAGTAGCTGTTCATCCCCGAGCAGATTGCTCGGAAAGCCAGACAAAATCGGTGCAGTGGTGTAAATTACACTGGTTATATCCCCGTTTCACCCTCGTAAAACGCTACACTGTATGCCTTCTTTTGGAGCTTGGGCCACCGATTGGTGGAAACCGTTGTTGTTCATTGTTGTCGCTGGCCACTTTACGAATGTGTGCGTGACGATTTTCCTTCATCGTGCACAGACGCATCGCGGCGTAAAGCTGCATTACCTTGCCGCGCTCCCAATGCGCTTATGGCTTTGGTTGTCCACTGCGATCGTTACGAAAGAGTGGGTTGCCTGTCACCGCAAACACCACGCATTTGCCGATCGTGAAGGTGATCCGCATTCGCCCGTGGTCGAAGGGTTGCGCAACATTGTTCTGAAGGGCGCCTTTTACTATCGTAAGACCGTACGCCAGCCTGGTGTACTTGAGAAGTATGGCAAAGGTACGACAAACGATTGGATCGAACGCAAAATTCTCTCCCCATACAACTGGGTCGGAATTCTTGTGATGCTCGCCATCGATATCTGGCTCTTCGGCTTTTTCGTTGGCCCGCTCGTCTGGGGCATTCAGATGATCTGGATTCCATTCTGGGCAGCCGGTATCATCAACGGAGTTGGACACGCAGTTGGCTATCGTAACTTCGATGTGAAAGACGAAAGCCGTAACATCCTTCCAATCGCTATCTGGTTAGGTGGCGAAGAGCTCCACAACAACCACCACGCCGATCCAAAGAGCGCCACGTTTTCGGCAAAATGGTACGAATTCGACGTTGGAGCCATGTATATCCGCTTGCTCTCGCTCTTCGGATTAGCCAAGATCGAATACGCTCGCGGAATGACGCGAGACTAAAATGTCCACAACCGTAACCTGTTCACGTTGTAGCCAGACTCGGGAAGGCTTTGAACGCCCACCGTTTCCCGGCCCAATTGGAGCAAGAGTCGTTGGCGAAATCTGCCAACAGTGCTGGTCGGAATGGCTGCGTCAGCAAACCATGCTTATCAACCACTACGGCTTGAACGTCATGGATCCGCAATCCCGCCAGTTTCTCACCAAGAACATGCGAGCCTTCCTGTTCAAAAGTGAAGAAGAAAGTGAGATCGATATCAGCAAAAAAGGGACGATTTCGTTTTAATCGTTCAGATGTGCTAACGGTTGTATAACACGAAGGCCCGAGGAATTTTTCCTCGGGCCTTCGTGTTTACGTATGTGTGACCCCCAAACCAATCATTCTGGTTCACTCGAAAGATCGATCGAACTCCACCCGTATTCTCACGAAACGAATCGCCTCCAAATCAATGGATTAAATTCGATAGATGTCGATGAAACGCGCCATCTGCCTCCTCGCGCTCTGTGCGCCAGCCCTCCTCAACGCTCAGCGACGCTCGACGTCCGCACCACTTCCCCCCACGTCGCAATCCGGCCCATCGGCCCAATCCCTGCGCTGGGCCGATTCGGTGCTGGCCACCATGCCACTTCGCGATCGCGTCGCTCAAATGGTATGGCCAAATCTGGTCGGCGATTATGTCCCGACTAATTCCGAACAATGGCGTAAGCTCAAATCAGCCATCACAACAGAAAAAATCGGCGGCCTGCTCATATCAGTCGGATCGCCAATCGAGATCGCCGCGAAGCTAAACGCCCTGCAATCTCTTAGCACCCTCCCGTTATTAGTGAGCGCCGACCTCGAAACCGGCGCAGGCATGCGCGCACGCGGCGGGTACTTCATCCCCAACGCTATCGACCTCGGCGGCGCAACGCTCTTCCCACCAAACATGGCGATCGGTGCAACAAACGACTCCGCTCTCGCCTACCAATCTGGACGTGTCACCGCCATCGAAGGTCGTGCGCTCGGCATACATATCAATTACGCGCCAGTTCTCGACGTCAACAACAACGCCGCGAACCCGGTTATCAACACACGCTCCTACAGCGAAAATCCAAACACCGTCGCACGACTTGGCGTTGCATATATCCACGGTCTGCAAGACAATGGAATGATCGCTACGGGAAAACACTTCCCCGGACACGGCGATACTGACGTCAACTCACACCTCGCGCTCCCCGTCGTCAACGTAAGCAAAGCTCGCCTCGATTCCGTTGAACTCGTTCCGTTCCGTGCCGCAATCAAAGCAGGCGTTGGCGCAATGATGACGTTCCACGGCGCGATGCCATCGCTCGATGCCACTAACACACCCGGAACGCTTTCGCCCAAGGTTAACATCGATCTGTTGCAAAAAGAGCTTGGCTTCAAAGGGCTCATTGTCTCGGACGCGATGGACATGGCTGGCGTACTGAACAAATACGGTGCCGCCGAATCAAGCGTACTCGCAGTCGCAGCAGGCGTTGACGTGCTCATTCAACCACCCGACGCAACCGTCGCCATCGATGCGATCGTAAAAGGCGTACACGAAAAACGATACACCGAAGCACGTATCACCGAGTCCGCGCGCAAAATTCTGGCCATGAAACACCAGCTTGGCTTGCACAAACAACGCATGGTTAACATCGATTCGTTACGCATGGTCGTTGGAGACAGCGCCAGCATTGCCGTCGCAAAGACAATCGCCACACGTTCAATTACCGTTGTACGCGATTCGCTCAAGTTGATTCCGCTCGCAACGCCACACAACACAAACGATAAAAAACCAAGCGTACTATCCGTCACCTTTGCAGTACGATCTGATCTCTCCGCCGGCGTTGCCTTCGATGCAGAGCTCAAGTTGCACGGTCAAACCGTACGCTCCGCGTTCATCGGTGCCGACGACCCCGCCGTAAACTATGCGTATCTGGATTCGCTTATCGACGCGTCCGATCTTACCATAATCTCGTCGTACGTTGGTCAACGTTGGAACGTAACAAGCGCATCCGCACCCAAAGCATTCGTCGATTGGATCGCACGCTCAGCTACACGCAAACGAAAAGTGATCGTTGTTGCCTTCGCAAATCCGTACCTGCTTCAACAAATTCCATCTGTCCCAGAATATGTAATCGCATGGGGTGGTGCCCCAGTTTCGCAACAAGCCGCAGCTGCAGCAATACTCGGATTGTCACCAGTTACGGGACAGTTACCAATCACTATCCCGATGCTGGCGCCAGTTGGTACTGGATTAATCTTTCCGCGCCACTAAACGTATCTGTTTAGTTAAATTCAAAAACCAGGAACTGAATAGCCAAAAGGCTTGACTTTAGTAGCTAAACGCTACTAATTGTATGTGTGAATGATGAGCTGCCGGGGCGGCACCAAGCCTATACAATTGACGCGGTCGTCCTGACACCACTCGACGACCAGCTGGCTTTGCTGTTAAAGCGCGGACTCGCCGACTCAGGTGAATGGGCTGTTCCATGGGAGCTCCCTGTTGATGGTGAAGCACTCACCCCAGCCGCAAATCGAATTGCCACGGAAGGTTCCGAAGCGCAACCGGCCTGGATCGAGCAGGTCGGCGCATTCGGTGATCAACAAGCGCATCCCAGCAACTCTGCCATCTCAGTTGCGTTTGCCGTTCTGGTACCGCTTGGCACTCCCGCTCCGCAAAATGCTGACTACGCCTGGTTCAAGCTGAACGCACTACCGTCGCTTACACTAAGACAGTCAACGATGGTTGCGAGCGCTGTTGCCGCGGTTCAGGATCGAATGGATCTGTCGCCTGTTGCCTTTCGGTTACTGCCACAAAGCTTCACGCTTAGCGAGCTTCAGCAGATGTATGAACTGCTCCTGGGCAAGCGTCTTCACAAAGCCAGCTTTCGGCGGGCGCTACAAGCTGCATGGTTGGTGGAGCCGACGGATGAATGGCGCAGCGAAGGACGTGGTCGGCCGGCTCAGCTTTATCGCTATGCACCGAAGAAGCGCAGGAAAGGTCGGCGTGGTGTTCGGTTTGATCTTTTGACGCCATAACGAACCGATATTTTCACTAAACCAAGTGTTTTCAGCATTTGCTGAAATAGGATCTTCTGGTAAAAATTTCTTCAGATTTTGGTGCTGAAGTCAGTATTAAAACAAAAATGGTCGGCTGGTTTCTTTTAGAACCAACCGACCATTTTTGTTTTTCTCACCCTGTCTTTCACTGTAGTCATCCTGCCTTACGGGCCTTGAAGTGGATCTCCATCTGCGGGTTATAGGTCCGCTCGTGATGTGAAACCACCTCTTCTTCCAGCTCGGTATCCTCATCAACCAGATGGCTCAGCTTGTAGTACAAGTGGAGCGCCTGCACTGGAGCGATAAAACTCTCAGGGCCTGCTTTGGCGATAATAATCGCCTCCTCCCGAACCTTTGCAGGGAGTTTCTTCGCGTCTGACAGCCCCAACAATCGAAAAATTTCGATCGCATTTCTCGCGAGCAGGGCAGCGCAAAGGGAGTCAAGGTACGCCAACATAAGACGATCTCCTTCCGAATTAGTGCTTAATGTACATATTGCAACTATTACACCAATTTGGCAACCCCGTTCCCCGTCACAGTTCGGCTAAGGATTGGCTGGAGTTTGATGACGACTCCAACTTTTCCCAGAGATCCCCCATCGTATGGATGCGGTCTGGGATGGTAAAAATGTTGAAGGCCAACGGGTTGAAATCGGCTGTAAGCTCGCGCCAGTCGATGGGGGTTGATACAAGCCCCGTTGGTGCCGCCCGAACGCTGTACGCCGCCGCAACAGTCTTTCCGCGGGCATTCTGGCCTGCATCCACATACACCTGAGTGGACTTTCTATTTCTGATATATCGTTCGGTCGTTCCAAGCGACGGATTGGATTGCGCCACTACGTCCGCGATCTGCCGGCTCACTCGAACGGCGACTTCTTCGGACGACCCCTTCGCAAGCGGGATATAGATATGAATACCGCTCACGCCTGATGTCTTTGCCGCCCCAACTAAACCAAACGCATCCAGCGCTTCCTTAACTCGGAGTGCCGTTTCAACTACCCGCGCAAATCCTGCTCTTGGCCCCGGATCCAGATCGATAACCGTGTAATCCACCTGCTCCAATGATTGAGCCCGCGCATTCCACGGGTTGCATTCGATGGCGCCAAGTTGGGTGGTGTAAAGGAGAGTGGCTAGGGAGCCACCGATGATTCTACGTTGATTGTCGCCTGACTCACTCTTTATTGTCTCTATTCTGACGCTACTAGGAGCCTCTATAGGAGCCTTTTGCTGAAAGAAAAAATCCTGTTCGATTCCATTTGGAAACCGGCGTAACGAAAGCGGTCGGTCTTGAAGAGTCGGAAGAATGTAGGGTGCGATCCAAGCGTAGTACCGCATGACATCCCCTTTCGTGATGCGATCCTTTGGGAAAAAGACCTTGGACAGATTGGAAACCGAAAGTTCGGTTCCGTCATGGAATTGCAGTACACCTTCACCGGTATCTGCCTCTATGGCATCTATTTGTTCGATAAGATGGCCCGCGTCGTATTGCTGGTTGCTCATGTGACGTCGCTACCCGTCCGTCGTGATCTTGTCCATCGACCGGCCTGTCGTGACAGAGGTTGTATATCGATCGGTCAGATCCGTCTCGCTGCTTGCATCGATCGCGAAGTCGTCCCGATGTTTTATCAGTAGCCAGGATGGCTTCGAAGACGAACCGCCAAATCCACCTTTCGTTCGAACGAGGGCGTACGATCCTTTAATTCGCTTCCCGTCAAACGAAACCTTAAAGTCGCCCCGCTCAAATCCGCTTCGGGCGATATCTTCATCGGATTCATCCTTTCTTTCTGTTTGTCCCGCTGATGGCTTGATGATGACGTCTGGATGGTACGTGCCTGAGTCCCATAGCATAACCGTACCACCGCCGTACTCTCCCTTGGGGATTGTCCCTTCAAAGGTGTTGTACTCAATCGGGTGGTCTTCCACCTGCATCGCGAGTCGCTTTACAGACGGATCAGCCGACGGTCCCTTGGGGACTGCCCAGCTCTTCATGACCCCATCGAGCTCGAGCCTGAGGTCAAAGTGAAGACGGCTGGCCGCATGTTTCTGGATAACAAAGCGAAGTTTAGGCGCCCGCTTTGTGTGTGATTTTGCTCCAGATGGCTCTGCTGTCTTTGAAAAGTCGCGTTTCTGGCGGTATTCAGTAAGTTTTTCGGTCGATTTACTCGCCGACTTGGTTACAGATTTACTGGCTGATTTCTTAACCGTCTTCGATTTTGGCGCCGTCTTGCTTACACCATCGCCGTTATTAGGCGTGCGCGACCGCGTGGCGGATTTTTGCGCTGTTTTTCGCTTGGACAATCCCATACGGATTGAATCGGGCAAAATTCATGCACGCCAAAGTATTCGAGTTTGAGAGAACGAGGGGGAGTCTCTCTGATGGGTTAGGCCGCGTCGACGATGTATCGAGCGACGCGACTACACTTCACGCACTTGAGCGTGACATGTGAACGCGGTGGTGGCGGAGTGACTGCTGGTTCACGATCGATCTCAGCGGCACCACAGGCGGGACAGGACAGTGGTTTACCAGTTCTGTCGGTGGCAACAAGGGTAAGAACTTGAGCAGGGTTGTAGCTATTCGGTCGCGGTTTACGCATTCTGCTTCCCCAAACGTACGTTCGGTTAGAAGTGATCTCCATGCACGCATACGGCTGTATACATGCACCAGCCCGGACTGGTTACAAAAACTGTCGCCAGAATGCCAAATCAACCCACTACACCGGTTCGGTGTCGCGTCACTGGCGTACAGTTATTGCTATAGTACGCCAAAATGAGAGCAAATGTTCCTCTTTTCTTTATTCCCAGCTATGCTGGCGCCGCCAGATGCGCCGGCCGACACGCCAGGGGCGTTTATCGCTGATTTCGCCGCCGCTGGTAAAGTGATCCGAATCATCGATCGACTCACCCATATCGTTCGCCTTCGCTGACGACTCGTCAGCCCAATGCAGAATTTCCGCCTCTAAAGTCATCGGCTGAACTGGGCTGCCAAACTCGAGCGATCCATGATGGCTCAGGATCATATGGTGTAGTTCCAAAAGCTGCCCTGTGGAACACACTGGCTCTCCAACCTTCACAAGGGCTCGTTCCAGCATCAGGGCGCCAAGCACAACGTGCCCTAATAAGCTTCCACATGGAGTCATCGCAAATCCGGTTGGACCTACCGAATACGCTTCGACCTTTCCGATATCGTGTAGTAAACTGCCGACGACCGCGAGGTCCACGTTGGCTCGCATCGTCCGGGCGGTGTGCTTTGCAATCGACGTTACTTCATATACGTGCTGCAGTAATCCGCCCAACTTGCAGTGATGCCCTCCGCTTGGCGAGCCGGGCGTTCGCTCGAAACGAAGCCGGAAGTCGTCGTCGGCAAAAAACAAATCCAGGACGTTCCGCAAAACCTCCGACTTGATTTCCGCTCGTTGTTTGTCGATCCAGTCCCAATATTTGGTACAGTCGCCAATGCTGGGCAGAAACTGGTAGAGATCAAACTCCGTGTCTGGAAGAACTCGCAGCGGTGCGGTGAGCGTTAACTGGCGCTTGGATGCACCGGCACGTCCATAGATCGTAATATCGCCAATCGCCTGAACGATTGAACCGCGAAACGCGCCATCTGTCCACGAAATACGCTCTGTCCAGATCGGCGACGTCTCTAGCTGTCCGGAGGAGTTGCTCAGAGTCAAGACAATAAATGGGTCGCCATTTGCCTTCGCTCGCTCCGATCGCTCGACGACTAAAAAGTCGCCCTGAACGCGGTCGCCGGGGCCTAAAGTGGAGAGGTCGAGAATGGATGCGGTCATGGTCCAAAGAAAGTGGATCGAGCTGGTAGGGAAGGCAAGTGGTAGAGATGTTAAATTGTCTCGAGTCGTAGGAGCGTCGAGTTAATTCAGGGGGTTGAGTGGCACCACAATTTATTTATGTCATGAAAGACCTTCGCAAAGTCGTCCCGCCGTCGCGGGAGATTTTGAAGGGGATCTGGCTTTCATTTTATCCGGGCGCCAAAATTGGCGTATTGGGAGCAAACGGCGCAGGTAAGTCGTCGTTGCTCCGTATTATGGCTGGTATAGACCAGGATTATCAGGGCGAGGCGTGGGCGCACGAGGGGACGAAGATCGGATATCTCCCTCAGGAGCCACAGCTCGATCCTACGAAAGACGTTCGAGGGAACGTTGAAGAAGGTGTGAAGGACATTCGTGGGCTGCTTACAAAGTTCGAAGAAATTTCGATGAAGTTTGCGGAGCCTATGAGCGACGACGAAATGACGAAGTTGCTCAACTTGCAAGGCAGAGTGCAGGAGCAGATTGAAGCGACCGATGCGTGGGATTTGGATCGGAAGATTGAAATCGCCATGGATGCGTTACGTCTTCCTCCAGGCGATGCGGAAGTTACCAACTTGTCGGGTGGTGAAAAACGTCGAGTGGCGATGTGTCAGATTCTGCTCGCGCAGCCAGACATGTTGTTGTTGGACGAACCAACCAACCACCTGGACGCTGAATCGGTTGCGTGGCTCGAACGTCACCTTGCAGAGTTCCCCGGAACTGTCGTTGCGATTACGCACGATCGTTACTTCCTCGATAACGTGGCGCAGTGGATCCTCGAACTTGATCGTGGTTCAGGTATTCCTTATGAAGGAAACTACACGTCGTGGTTGGAGCAAAAGCGTAGCCGCCTTGCCACTGAAGAGAAGCAGGCTTCTGCGCGTCAGCGCACACTCGAGCAGGAGCTCGAATGGGTGCGTTTGGCTCCGCGCGCGCGACAAGCCAAGAACAAAGCGCGTATTCGGAACTACGAAGAACTCGTTGAAGCCGATACGTTCGAGAAGGTCTCTCAGAACGAAATCGTTATTCCGCCGCCTCCACGTTTAGGTAACGACGTTGTTGTTGCCAAGAACGTGAAGAAGGCGTTTGGCGACAAGCTGTTGTTTGAGAATCTTTCGTTCTCGTTACCGCGCGGTGGAATTGTTGGTGTCATCGGGCCAAACGGTGCTGGTAAAACCACGTTGTTCCGAATGATCGCTGGTCTTGATACACCAGACGACGGATCACTCCGTTTGGGTGATACAGTTGTGATGGCGTATGTTGATCAGGGACGTGAACTCAACGATGCAAAAACAGTTTACGATGAAGTCAGTGAAGGTCACGATGTGATTCAAGTGGGCAAACGTGAGTTGAACACGCGTGCGTATCTATCTTCGTTGAACTTCAAGGGCGTCGACCAGCAGAAGAAGGTGAAGGACCTTTCTGGTGGTGAGCGAAACCGTCTCCACCTGGCGAAGCTGCTGAAGAGTGGCGGCAACTTGCTATTGTTGGACGAACCAACCAACGATCTCGATGTTGATACGTTGCGTGCGCTCGAAGAGGCGCTTATCGGCTTCGCGGGCTGTGCGGTTGTGATTACGCACGATCGTTGGTTCCTGGATCGTATTGCCACGCATATCCTCGCCTTTGAGGGGAACAGCGAAGTGGTGTGGTTTGAAGGGAACTATCAGGAGTATTCGGATGACCTCCATCGCCGAAAGGGCGTTGAGGCCGATCAGCCACATCGGATCGCATACAAAAAGCTGGTTCGCAGCTAAAAAACGGCCGTTCGAGCGTCCAGTATCCCCGGAAGGTCGATCCAAGCCCTTCCGGGGCCTGGCACTGGGTACAACTTTTGCCCGTTTTACCGCGTCTGGAGGATAACACGAAGTCGGCTCATATCTTCACAACCCAAGCGGACAGGTGGTAACCATGAAAACTTTAAACAAAACACAGCTAACGGTCGGAGCATTGGCCGCTGTGGTCGCTTTGGGCGCTTGTAAGCGCACCGAACAACGAGCTGAGTCAACGACGACGTCGTCGACCATGATGACAAAAACTGATTCCGCTTTACGAACCGGCGTTGGCGACACGGTTGGGCTGACCAGCATGACGTTAACCGACAGCGAAATTCTCGCTATGCTGGACGAGGTTAATGAAGGTGAGGTCGATCTTGGCAAGATTGCCCGGGACAAAGCAACCAACGCTGAAGTGAAGGCTTTCGCGAGAGAGATGGTTACTGCGCACGAAAAGATGGAATCTGAGGCTGATGCACTTGCAAAGCGGTTGAATATCAGCCCAAAATCAGCGGCCAGCGACTCCCTGGCCATGATGAACGAAGCAACAGAGAAGTATCAGGAGTCGATGGCAAAGGGACTGGCATACGATACGGCTTACGTGAACAGCCAGGTGACGGGGCACGAGAAGGCGCTCGCGTTTCTCAAGCGAGCCTCAGCTCAAGCAATGAACCCCGAGCTCAAAACCTTGTTAGTAGCAGCGGAAACTCCAGTACAGCAACATTTGGATCAAGCCAGAATGCTTCGGACCAAAATCAAATAGACGAACCCGTTGGTCGAGAGATCGATCGGTTGTATCTGGACGGAGTGGTTAGGCGAACCAAACGTGCGTTGCAGGTCTTGATTGATGGCATGAATGCTACGCAAACAACTGAAGTGCAGTACTTCATTCAACAATCTGCACCCATTTTGCTACAACAGCTTGATCGCGCACAGGCGCTCAGAAGGTCTCTCTGAGCGCCTGTGGCGTATCTGTCATTACAGTCTCGACGAAAATTCGGGACCGGTCACTAAGTGTTTGTACTAAGCCGGTATTGGGTAACGCGTAGATTGTACCCCATTCCGAGCGATAGCTTCGAGTCGAGCCACACGTTCTTCCGTTGCCGGATGCGTCGAAAACAGCTTTGCCAGTCCACGGAGTCGAGCGCCGCCAAATGGATTGACCTGGGCTAATGGTGCAACCGAAGGTGATACCTGCATTGGCATGGCAGTCGCTCCGCGCTCCAGCTTCCGTAGCGCGTTGGCGAGCGAAATTGGATGTCCACAGATTTCTGCGCCAACCGCATCGGCCTTGAACTCGCGTTGACGACTAATCGCAAATTGCACCAACATGGCTGCAATTGGTGCAACGATCATCGAGACTAAGCCTAGTGCCGGGTGCCCATCTTCATCGCTTGAAGAAAACATCCCACCAAAGTACGCCAGATTACTGATCGCACCAGCCATTGTGGCTGTGATCGTCTGGAGTAACATGTCGCGGTTTTTGATGTGCGCGAGTTCGTGGGCAAGAACACCTTCAAGCTCCTCTTGCGACACCAGGTTCATAATTCCCTGTGTTACGCAAACCACCGCGTGCTCAGGATTCCGCCCAGTTGCAAAAGCATTTGGCTGAGGGTGTGGCGCGATTGCCACGACTGGCATTGGAAGTCCCGCACGCTGCCTGAGTCGATCCACCGCTTCGTACAGTTTGGGTGCATCGCTTGGTCCCACAACCTTCGCCCCGTACGACTTCAGCACCATCTTGGACGAATTGTAGTACATAAAGACGTTCATTCCTGCCGAAATCAACAGGAAAACGCCAGCGCCACCGGCTCCGAAAAACGATCCTCCGATCATCATAAGGAGGGCGGTCAGCCCTGCCATCAGAACAAAAACCTTGACGTTATTCAACATGTATGAAAGCTAGATAATAAGGCTGTGAATTACGGTGCAACATATTCACCCTAATACACAAAATCGGTGAAAACGTGTCATAAAGATGTCCGCAAGCAAGCGCACACTTGCTAACTGATCGAGTGTTCGTTTATTATCGCGTATGGAAAGGAGAACGGACCTGTTGCGAGCCTCGGCTCGTGTGTATGCTAAATATGGATATCGTGGTTGTACGACCCGTCGGATCGCAGACGAAGCTCGAGTGAATGAGGTCACGATTTTCCGACAATTCGGCTCAAAAGATGCCCTGATTCATGAAGCGATCGCGACGTGCGGTGGGGTGGAGATGGTCCCTGATTTACCGACAGTGCCGAGGGATCCGGTAGCGGAGTTAACGGCCTGGGGAGGGACAGTGATGCAGCATATGCGCGATATGCAGTCGATGATTCGGCGGTGCATGAGTGAGCAGGACGAACATCCGCAGCTAACGTCCTTTGTTGCCGCGGGGCCGCTACGGGCGGCGAATACGTTGCGAGCGTACCTCAATCGATTGCGTGACCATCGTATGGTGAACGAAGATTTTGATGAAAAGGCGACATCAGCGATGTTTATGTCTTCATTGTTCACTGATGCCCTTGAACGCGACATAATGCCGGATATCTTCCCAACTCCCGCAAATACGGCGGCGGCGTCATACGTAGAGCTTTTACTTCGAGCGATCGGTGTGCCGGAAGAGGAACCTACACTTTCGTAATGTGAGACATTCTCACTGCAGTCCGCAGGGCCCCGCTCGCGTCTTTCGCCTGCTCGTGGCTTTGTGAATCCAGATCTCAAGCGTGCGCTGAAGTCGGCACAGATTGGGATGTTGGTCAATACGATCCTTGCAATCGTCAAATTTTTTGCCGGGGTTGTCGGAAACACGTACGCCCTGGTCGCCGACGCGGTCGAATCGACAGCCGATATTTTCTCTTCGCTGATTGTTTGGAGCGGGATTCGAATTGCAGGGCGAGATCCGGATAAAGACTATCCATTTGGCTACGGTCGAGCGGAAACACTCGCCAGTGCGGTCGTTTCGCTCATGTTGTTGGCGGCTGCCGTTGGAATTGCCATTGTGGCGATTCGTGAAATCCTTACGCCGCACCACGCACCGGCCCCCTGGACACTGGCTGTTCTTGTTGCGGTAATTGTGGTGAAGGAGGTGCTCGCTCGTCGTGTCTTTACCGTCGGAGCGGAGGTTGGAAGCCGAGCGGTGATGACAGATGCGGCGCACCACCGGAGCGACGTGATTACCTCCGGAGCGGCATTTATCGGGATTAGTATCGCGATTATTGGTGGCCCTGGATGGGAAACGGCAGATGACTGGGCCGCGCTGGTTGGCGCCTGCGTCATTTTTTATAACGGGATCAAGATGCTTCGTCCTGCCCTGAACGACTTGATGGACCGGGTTCCGGGAGACGACGTCATTGACGAGGTGTCCGTTGCTGCGCTGTCTGTGGAGGACGTCCAGGCCATTGAGAAGTTGAAAGTCAGGAAGGCCGGGTTGAGCTATTTCGTGGACCTGCACGTCCAGGCAGACCCGCACATGTCGCTTCATGACGCACATATCGTGAGCGGGAAGGTAAAAAGTGCCATTCGGCGAGCCAATCCAAAGGTGGATGGCGTATTGATTCACATGGAACCGTTCGAAGACCTCCCTGCTTCGTAGAGGGGTAAGTATCTTTCTGGCTATGAAAATTCGACATTCGTTGCCGTTTTTGGGATTGGTGTTGGGCGTCGGCGTTGTTGGCCTAGCCGCCTGCGGAGGCGCCGATGAGCGCGACACTGACCGAACGTCACTTGCTGCTAGAAGTGGAGAAGGCGTCATGTGGGTTGACTCGAGCGCAGCCAAAAAGCCTGTTGTTGCGGCTGCCGAAGGCGCAGCTGGCCCGGTAAACGGGGCAGAGGTTTATGCGACTTGCGCGACCTGTCATCAACAGACCGGGCTAGGGATGGAAGGCTCCTGGCCGCCGCTCGCAGGCTCCGAATGGCTGCTCAACAATCCAGAAGTGCCAATCCGCATTGTACTCCATGGTCTCCATGGCCCAATTACGGTGAAAGGCCAATCGTATAACAACATCATGCAGGCGTGGGGCGAACAGTTCTCCGATGCACAGATTGCCGCTGTTCTAACATATGCGCGATCAAGCTGGGGTAACGCTGCCTCCGCAATCACGACCGAGCAAGTTGCTCTGGTGCGTGAAGCAACAAAAAGCCACACCGAGATGTGGACCGCAGACGAACTGAAAGATTTGGTCCACGCGAAGTAGGTTGTTAGTGGGTCGTACAGGGGGCAGATTACATTCTGCCCCCTTTTTTTATCCGAGAGATCCCAAATGATCCTTCCTGGCTTTGCTCTTCTCCTGTTGCAATCAGCGACGGTTACGGTTGGAACGAATTCCCGGGACAGTGCTGCAATTCTGCGGCAACAGGCGCGACAAGATACTGTAGCGGCTCGCGCCGACTCGTTGCGAAGTGTACGGGATTCGATTGCGGCAATTCGTCGCCGAGAAAAGGTCATCCCTGTGACGCCGCAGCTTATTGCAAGCGCATTCGGTGATACTCGCGCTCGTGCATTGCTTGAACGCGCCCGTGCTGCACGGTTCGAGCAGGATTCTGCACTATCCAGCTATATAGCCAATACGTACGAACGGCTATCTGTGAACATGAAGATCAGGCAGCTTGGTCGAGAACGGCTGTTGTTTCGGACTGAACGTACTGCGCGTGTGCAGTGGGATCGGAGTAAAGGTGCGGTGATTACCATCACGGGGGCGCGCAGCGCTGCGCCAATTCTCGGTGAGGATGATGATGTGTCGATCACTGGCGATGAGAAAGTCCCGATTCCGTATTTTCCTGGGCGAAACGCGTTATGGGTTGGATCCAGCCTCGCAAAAGCGAACGTTGAAGATGCCGATATTATCAATCCGATCGCAAATGGCGCGGAAGCATATTACACGTACAAAGTTGGCGATTCACTGTCGTTTCAGACACCGGGAGGGTCTCGCGTAACGGTTCGAGAGCTGGTTGTGCGGCCACGCGCGCCAAGCTGGCGCGTTGTGGTGGGATCGTTATGGTTTGAGGTTGGGAGCGGTCAACTCGTGCGTGCGATTTATAGAATGTCGGAGCCAATCGATATTCTCGCGCGCGCGTGAAACGGGTGATGAAGATTCTCGTAACGATATTCCTATGTTGTTACGACCATTCATGACACCGATGTCTGGCCAGCTCGACGTTATTACGGTTGACTATGGTTTGTTTGAAGGTCGCTTTTGGTTGCCAAGTTATCAGATTGTTGAAGGCAAAGGCGAGTTGGGTGTGGTGAAGCTCCCTCTCTCCTTGCAGCAACGTTTTGAATACTCAGCGGTGAACGGAACGATCAACGTTCCTGACATTAACCTGACTGCCTTCGACACTGCACGAACGGTAGAGGCAATTCGCCTGCAACGTCTGTTAAACGAACAGCAATGCCGCAATCTGTCGAATACACGTGAACGTCGTGAACGCCGGTACGATAAAACGTTGATCGTGCTGATTCAGGTGCCATGCGACGAAAAGGCGTTGGAGAAGTCATCAACTCTACCACCATCGATCTTTTCGGCTAACGATTCGATGTTTCGGTACGCAGAGGTCGATGCGCTTATTTCCGATGCCTTAGGCATTGGAAGCCAATCCGGCTTTGAGCCGCAACCAATGCAGTTCTCCACCGGACTCAACTACGTGACTTACAATCGCGTTGAAGGGTTGGCTGTTGGCGCAGAGCTAAAGCAAAGTTACGGTAGCGGATATACCGGAAAAGCGTTGCTTCGCTTCGGTACCGCCGATTTACAGCCTAAAGGAGAGTTAGCCCTTTCCCGTACAAACGGACGTCAGACGCTAACCGGTGCCGCATACGCTCGATTGGCCGTTGCAAACGACTGGGGAAATTTCTTCAATTTGGGATCCTCACTCACGGCCGCGCTCTTTGGACGGGACGAAGGGATGTATTACAAAAGCTGGGGAGGTGAACTTCGCTACGAAACCGTAAACGGGCTCGTCGATTCGTGGCGTCTCTTTGGAGAGTCACAGTCCAGTACGCGTGTTCACTCGCAGTTCTCGCTTGCACACGAGCTGAAAAGCCGGCTACGGTTTTCGCCCAATATTACCGCGCAAAAAGCCTCCGAATTTGGACTCGCAGCTCGTCGCCAGGACGAGCTGGGCGAAAATCCCATGAAACCTCGGCTTACGTCGGATGTCAGATTGGAGACGGCTGCCGGAACATTCGATTACGTACGAGGGATGGCCGATGTTACACTTTCCAGTCCATTCGCTCGCCGTCTCGACGGAGCGTTAACAGTTAGCGGCGGCACCTCCGGCGGCACTGTTCCCGTACAACGTCTCTGGTTCCTCGGCGGCACCCATACCGTCCGTGGTCAGTCTATTGGATCGGCTGTTGGTGACTCCTACTGGTTCTCTCGCGCAGAGCTTGCGTATGGCGCACCTGTAGTCCGGACAGCGGTATTTGGCGATCTTGGTTGGGCGGGAGCTCGAAATGACTGGAAAACGAACGTACGTCCAATCAGTGGAGCTGGGCTAGGCTTTTCCTTTCTCGACGGGGCTATTCGGTTCGATTTGGCCAAGGGTATTCGTCCTGATCGAAGTATTCGTGGGTATCTGTACCTAGACGCTCGCTTCTAGATTAGTTAATCTCCAAGGCTGGACAATTTCACGTTCTGGAGACTGTACAATCGCCAAAGAAGATCTAATCGAGCTAGAAGGGACCGTAACAGAGGTGCTTCCGAGCACTTCGTTTCGGGTAACGCTCGATAATGGGGCTGGAGTTCTCGCGACAATTGCCGGGAAACTTCGCCGATTCCGTATTCGTATTCTCGAAGGAGACCGAGTGACGGTCGAGGTTTCGCCGTACGACTTAACTCGTGGACGGATCACGTACAGGCATAAGGCGTAGTAATATAGTATGAGAAGGACGATGTTTAAGTCGAAGATCCACCGTGCGACGCTGACGGGGGCCGACCTTAATTACGAAGGCAGTATCTCAATCGATCTCGATCTTTTAGAGGCGGCTGACATTCTCCCTTTTGAAAAAGTTCAGGTTGTCAACATCAATAACGGTTCTCGACTTGAGACGTATACTCTCGCAGGAGAGCGTGGGAGCGGTCAGATTCAGCTGAACGGCGCGGCTGCGCGCCTTGGAGCGGTTGGTGACCGAGTAATTATTATCAGTTATGCGGAATACGAAGAGTCCGAGGTTCGGGGGCTAACTCCAACGGTCGTCTTCGTGGATGAGACAAATCATCAGACGTCTCCTCCCGCTACGAAATAAATTGTTGAACAGTGTTAGACAAAGTGGTGCTGCGCGAACTGTGCAGCACCACTTTTGTATTTAAACCGCTTTTTCTGCGGGAAAGACGGTAATAAGTTCGCGTTCGTGCAAGTTAAAGCGATGGCCGCTACCGATAATCCCAACGCGCATTGCGCTGATCGTTAGTGATGCGCCTTCCTGGAGTTGATTGGCATTCGAGTAACGTACGCCTCGTCCGTCTACAAAGGTGACGCCGCCGGCTCCGACAACTCGACTAACATCGCCTTCAACTATCAGCCCTGTGTCTTCGTCGATGCCGAGCCCGATGACTTCGGGAAATTGAGCGACGGCAATGAAGAGACGATATAGGCGGCGTCGCTGAGAAAAGTGTGTGTCGATGATTGATTGTTGGCGAACGAAGCCGAGTCCTGGGCCAATGTGTTGGTGTATGAGTTCGCCGAATTCGTCAATCTCGTTGCCTGCGAGTGTTGTCTTTGAGAGTGCAGCCGCGCCGGCGCTGGTGCCACCAACAACAATACCGCGGAGATGTGCGCTTCGAATTGCATCTTCGACAGGTGTGCCGGAGAGCATGGATACCAACTTGATCTGGTCTCCACCTCCGAGAAAGATGCCGTCGGCGTTTGCGCATAACGTTGCAATTTCCTGGGACATTGCGTGTTCGCGAGTTGCGACGATCGGAATTGTGACTTGCTTGCATCCCGCGAGATGAAAGTCCTGCATCCATTGCCTGGCTGATGCCTGGGGATCTCCTGAAGCTGTCGTGAGGCAGACGATTCTGCCATTACGCCGGTTTTTACATAGCTTGATGAACTCACGCAGCGCAGTGCCTTGAGGTGATACCGCGCCGCCCAGGAGCACTACCGGGCCAGCTGAGTTTTCGGATTCGTTACGCTGATCTGGCACTGCGGCGCTCTGAACTGGTGGGGTGCTCCTGCTTGAGATGGGCGGTGATCATTTGAGTGGCACGGAACGCTCTGGTTTGAGAGTCTAATGCCGTTGAGAACTTGAGTAATGTTCTTCCCGATTCGTGTACAATGTCGTGGATGTAGTGAGCGTCGGCGGGGCAGACGACCGCACCGGATTGCGGGAGTGCATCGACAACAACGGTGAGTAGCCGCGCTGCACGTTCCGGGTCCTGGAATCGAGCAGGGACGTCGTTGGGAATGGCGTCGAGAATTACCGCGATGGTTGAGTGTGAGTATGGGAGTCCAGCGTGTAAGATGTAGCTTGGAGCAACACCGACTATTGCAGTCGCTGCAGGAGAAGTAACGTTGCTCTGCAGCTGTTTGTCATCCGTTAGCTGTTTATATAGGATGTCGTGCAATTCGTTGCGTTCGGCTGCGGTGCCGCCAGTTACACCGCAAAAAATGTGTTGTTGAATCGGAGGTGTGTAATGTGTTTCAGTTAACGCGCGAAGCTCGTTGATTGCGTAGTTTACGTTTGTGAGCGTTCCGCAAAATGCGTTTTGTACGATCTCGAGTGCGAGTGCGGCGCAACGCAGGCCAACGGTTTCGTGTTCGTGCTCGAATACGATTGTATATTCACCAACATTGCCTGTTCCTCGGGTTCGACCAAAGCCAATATGATAGTCGATCATCGATTGCAGTTCGATCGCCACGTGTTCTATAATGTGGGCGGCGTATGTCCCTTCTTTAAGGCGTTGTACAAAACCGCCGTGAACTCCGCGACTACAGTGATGTGACGCAAGTCCCGGGAGCGCTCGAATGAGTTGCGTAGTGCATGTTGGAATATCTGCAGATGAAATGTCTTCGTATTTGCCAATATCAACATCCATGCGAATTACTGGTCGTCGTGACCAGAAGTTCGCGCCGCGAAGTGCGCTGAGCGTCAGCAGCCGAATTTCCGTAAACGGGTTCGGAAGTGTGGTGTTATTCGGCACTTTTGAATGCGAGCCGTTCGATATGGCTTAATACTTCGCCGACTTTCTCTGCAAGAACAACAACAACGTCGTTTTCACCTGCAATTTCGAGCGCACGTTGAATGGCTGCTTTTTCCTGGAGTACGACTTCAAATCGATCTAATGAAAGACCACTATCGCGTAGTCCCTGGCAAATCAACTCTGCCGATTCGCCCGACGCTCTGCCTCGGCGATCGTAGTCTTCTTTCACAACGGCGTAGTCGAGAACTCCGCATAGTCGGCCAAGTTCGCGCAGGTCGGTATCTCTGCGGTCACCCGGTGCAGCGATAACACCAATGCGCTTATTCGCAGGCATCGCGAAGACAAGCTCCATTAAACCGGCGACGGCGGCTGCATTGTGTGCGTAGTCGATTAAAACACGCTTGCGGCCAATTCGAAGTACGTTGAGCCGTCCCGGAGTCATAGATGGCGATGGGAAAAACGACAGAATGCCTGCGCGAATATCGTCGTATCGAACGCCTTGTACGTATGCGGCTGCTATCGCTGCGAGAATGTTGCACTGTTGAAAACGTGCTGCGCCATCGAGCATTAACGGGACTTCGCGTTCGTGTGCGATTGGAATTCTGAGCCGACCTCGAAGAATCACAAACGACCCATCTTCTACTCGGACCGCAATTCCGTTTGTTGCGAGATGCGCTTCAACGTGTGGGTTTGTGCCCGGTGGTTGAGTCGAGATAAACACAACGTCGGCGGACGTAATGTTTTGCATGGCAAGCACGAGCGGGTCATCCGCGTTTAACACGGCATGTCCACCACGACGAACAACCGCCGGGATAACGCCTTTCACCTCGGCGAGCTGTTCGAGTGTGTGGATATCGCGCATCCCTAAATGGTCAGACGTGACGTTGAGCACAACGCCAACGTCGGCTTCATCAAAGCCAAGACCTGCACGAAGAATTCCGCCACGTGCGGTTTCGAGTACGGCGACGTCGATTGTTGGGTTCGAAAGAATGACGTTGGCCGAGAATGGGCCGGTCATATCGCCTTCCATAACGAGGCGATGGTTGATGTAGATGCCGTCTGTGGTGGTGAGTCCAACTGTTTTGCCCGTATGGCGGCAGATATGTGCGATTAATCTCGCGGTTGTTGTTTTGCCATTTGTACCGGTTATCGCGATGACCGGAATTGTGGTTTGATCGCCATCGGGGTACAGCATATCAAGAATTGGTGCACCAACGTTACGTGGTGTGCCTTCGACCGGATGTGTGTGCATGCGAATGCCTGGTGCCGCATTCACTTCGATAATTGCCGCGCCGTTTTCTCTGAATGGGATGGTGATATCGGTTGTGATCACATCGATTCCGGCGATATCGAGCCCGATCACATCGGCTGCCATCTCGCAGGCGGTGACGTTGTCTGGATGTATTTCATCTGTGCGGTCGATGGACGTTCCGCCGGTAGAGAGATTCGCGGTGCTCCTGAGTGCAACTCGTTCGCTCTCATTGGGAATCGTCAGCAGTGTCCGGTTGCTGATACCGAGGAATTCAACAGTTTGCTCATCGTCCGGGAGTCGTGTTAGCGTTTTGGTGTGGCCAATGCCGCGCCGAGCATCCTGGTTGTACCGGTTGATGAGCTGTTGAATCGTTGAAACGCCGTCGCCAATAACATGTGCAGCGATGCGTTCAGCTACGGCGACCACGCGCCCCTCGACAACGAGAATTCGATAATCCCGTCCGGGAATATATCGCTCGACCATAACGCGCCGGCCCGTTGCGGTTGAATGGGACCAGGCCTGTCTTAGCGCATCGTCGTTGTCGACTCGTCCAAAAATTCCCTTGCCCTGGTTTGCGTCGAGTGGTTTGAGAATTACGGGATACTGTAATTCCGCAGCAATCGAAAGTGCGTGTTCGAGAGATTCTGCGATATGGCCGGCCGGAACTGGTAGGCCGATATTGCTCAAAACGCGCTTTGTTTCCGCCTTATCCTGCGCGATTTCAACGCCTATTGCGCTGGTGTAATCCGATAGCGTTGCCTGAATGCGGCGCAGGTTTTTACCGAGGCCCAGCTGAACGAGCGATCCGGAATTGAGGCGACGTACTGGAATTCCACGACGTCGCGCCTCTTCCACAATCGCAGCGGTGGATGGGCCGAGCCGAACGTCTTCGTAGAGTTCGTGCAGTGATTCTATTGTTGCTTTCGCGTCGTATTCGGTATCGCCCAAACAGGCGCGAATCAGTTCGGCCGCGTCATGAACAGCACGGATTCCAACATCTTCTTCTTCGTAGGCGACGATCACCCACCAACCGTTTCCGTCGCCTGATTCGATAACGCGTCCGAAGCTGACGTCGCTCCCTGAAAGCCGTTGAAGCTCTAATGCAACGTGTTCGAGAATGTGTGGGAGATACGTCCCTTCGCGCAGTCGCTCAACAAATCCGCCGTGTTCGTCTCGATCACACGGGTGTTCGACAAGCGACGGCAAAAGTGCGAGCAAACGATCGATAAAACCTGGAACGTCAATCGATCTTGTTTGTTCGAGAACGCCGAGTCGGAGTTCGGTGGCAATAACTGGAGCTAAGCGCCAGTAGTTTGGGCCGCGAAGGGCGCGTGTACGTGCTACAACGAGGTCGTTTGCCGTGATGCTAAGTGCAGCGGTCGTCATGCTGACCACTCGTCGGGCAAATCCTGCGCCATAAAGAAAGGCGTGAGACGGTGTTATGCCGTTCCCACGCCTTTGCAAATTTTTACTGACCTTGAAGCGCTATGTTAAGACCGCGAGTTTTAAGCGATTCCAGAGGTTGTCCCGAGTCAGTGTGCCGTCGAAACGGGACAACCTCTGTGTGACTTATCGAGCTTAGTCTGGCGCCAGGAACGGGTATTTATAGTCGTGCGGAGGAGCGAATGTCTCCTTGATCGCTCTCGCGCTCACCCAGCGAACAAGGTTGAGCTTGGAGCCCGCCTTGTCGTTTGTCCCTGATCCACGAGCACCACCAAACGGCTGTTGACCAACGACTGCACCGGTTGGTTTGTCGTTAATGTAAAAGTTTCCAGCGCTGTCGCGAAGTGCGCGCATTGCAACGCGAACCGCTTCACGATCTTGCGAGAATACTGCGCCGGTGAGAGCATATGGCGACGTGCTATCAACGAGTTGCAGCGTCTTTTCGTACTCAGCGTCTTTGTAAACATACGCCGTGATAACCGGGCCAAAGATCTCTTCACAGAGCGACTTGTAGCCTGGATCTTTCGTTTCGATCAACGTTGGGTGTACGAAATACCCAACATCTCCCTCAGTAACACCGCCATACACGATTGTTGCGTTGGCACGCGCGTGTTCGATGTAGTCGCTAACGCGCTTGAACGCACGCTCGTCGATTACGGCACCAACAAAGTTCTCAAAGTTCGTGACGTCGCCAATCTTCACATCCTTCATCATGGCGACCACATTATCTCTCACCTGTGGCCACAAACTTTCCGGCACATACACTCGGCTTGCCGCGGAGCACTTTTGTCCCTGGAACTCAAACGCGCCACGAACGATCGCGACCGACAGCGCCTTCACATCTGCCGATGGGTGGGCGATAATAAAATCCTTTCCGCCCGTTTCACCGACGATACGCGGGTATGAGCGGTAGGTCGACATGTTCGCACCAATCGTCTTCCACATGCTGTTGAACACAGCGGTGCTGCCGGTAAAGTGAACGCCGGCGAGGTCTCGGTGCGCGAGCAGCTTGTCAGAAATTGCTGCTGGGTCACCCGGGACAAAGTTGATGACGCCTGGTGGGAGCCCTGCTTCTTCGAGCAGCTTCATGAGATAATACGCGCTCAGCATCGAACTCGACGCCGGCTTCCAGATAACCGTATTGCCCATCAGCGCCGGAGCGGTTGGCAGGTTACCGGCGATCGACGTGAAGTTGAACGGCGTGACCGCATACACAAACCCTTCCAACGGTCGGTAGTCGAGCTGATTCCACATCGTGTTGTTGCTGAGTGGCTGCTCGTTGTATAGCTCTTGTGCGTAATGGGGGTTAAACCGCCAAAAATCGATGAGCTCGCAGGCCGAATCAATCTCGGCTTGAAACGCCGTTTTGGACTGACCGAGCATGGTTGCTGCATTAATGGTGGCACGCCAGCTTGTCGTGAGTAGCTCGGCTGCCTTCAAGAAGATGGCGGCGCGGTCTTCCCAGGCCCATTCACTCCAGGATTTACGCGCTTCCGCGGCTGCGGCAACGGCGAGATCCACCATTTCCGGGGTGGCTTTATGCCAGTTGGCCAGGACGTGCGAGTGGTTGTGTGGCATTACGGCAGTAGCGGTATTGCCACTTCGGTGTTCTTTTCCACCGATAATAACGGGGATATCAATGACTTCCGCGCTCATTGCCTTGAGTCGAGCCTGTAGCTCTAGACGTTCCGGCGACCCTGGGGCATAACTTTTGACCGGTTCGTTAACTGGCGGTGGGACGTGGCGATTGCCGTTAAAGACAGACATGTTAATCGTGTGTGTAATTCGGGGAAAAACTGCGAATGTTGGTAGTAAATTAGTTGATGGAGCGACATAGTGCCGAAGATGAGTGAATACAGGCAACTTTTAGGCGGAATTTTGTGGCAAAGGTGATTTGGTGAAAGCACTTCCCAAGTTTCGAGTTCTGGTCGCCGACGACGATTCCGCCGTGTGGCCGTTGTATCAACGTGCGTTGCTCAACCTTGGGCATACGCCGCTTTTTGCGTTGGACAGAGCCGAGGCAGCCCGATCCTTCGATGAGGATCAGCCTCAGCTTGTCCTTGTCGACTTACAGGCCCCAAAGATCGAAGGGGCCAGTCTTTGCCATCACGTTCGATCATCGGCTCGTCCCGATACGTATATCCTGGTCGTAACCAAGCCGACTACCGATGCCGATATCCAGTCTGTTTTGGACACGGATGCCGACGATTTTATGGTAAAGCCTGTTTTTATTCACCAGCTTGAGACCCGATTAACCCTCACCACGCGCAACATCCGGCAACGAAATGCGCGGAAATATGCCGAGGCGTCGCTGGCGCGGGCGCAATGGCTGGCGGGAATTGGTGAGACATCGCTCGCATTGCAGCATGAGATCAACAATCCGTTAACCGCGATTATTGGGAGCGCGACCCTCCTTTCGGCCAGCGATTGTGACAGAACTGACCAGCTCGAGTTTATTCGGACGATCATCGAGCAGGCACATCGAATTGGCGAAGTTGTGCGTCGTTTGGCGGTACTTCAGAACCCAAAAACGGTTGCATATATACGCGGAACAAAGATGCTCGATTTGTCTCATGACAGCGCGGTTGAGCCCGAGGTTTTGGGGTAAGAAACGGCAGTGCTCCCTCTAGCGGGACACAAAAAACGAGATAAAAAATGATGGCACAATGTGCGGTTTTTTACGGTTTTAGGAGCGTTTTTTGCCCTTTCCGAGGGAAATTTGACGTTTCCCTATTGCGTCTCGATTATGAGACTATACTTTGCTGCGCGTCGGATTCCCGTACCTCATAGGAGATCTATCAATGGCCACAAAGAAGACAACGGCGAAGAAAGCTACTGCCAAGAAGGCCGCCCCAAAGAAGACCACAACCGTCGCTAAGAAAGCGCCCGCGAAGAAAGCCGCGGCCCGCACTCCGAACGCGGCTTTTATGAAGCCAATGCAGCCAAGTGAAGTGCTTGCCGCTGTTGTTGGTAACAAGCCAGCCCCACGCACAGAAATTACGAAAAAGCTGTGGGCGTATATCAAGAAGCATGATTTGCAGGATCCCAAAGAACGTCGTATGATCAACGCCGATGACAACCTCAAGGCTGTGTTCGGTGGAAAGAAGCAAGTGTCGATGTTTGATATGACCAAGTTGGTCAACAAGCACCTGTCGGAGGCATAAGCTGTCTACGACCGGGGAAAATCCCCTGAAGGAGCGCGCTCCTGCGGCGCGTTCTTTCGGGGATTCTTCCTCTCCGCAACAGGAAGGTACGTCACAGGTGGGGGCACCCCCCACTCCCAAGCACGTCATTTGGGAAAATCTGAAAGGGCTCATAACAGTCATCGCGATTTTCCTGTTTGTGCGAACTTTTGTCATCGAAGCGTATCGGATTCCATCAGGAAGCATGAAGCCAACGCTCCAGGTGGGCGATTGGTTGTTCGTAAACAAGATGACGTATGGACCTCACGTCCCCTTTACGAACATCAACCTTCCAGGGTATCGGGAGCCACAGCGTGGAGACGTTGTTGTCTTTATCTCGCCATATCAGGCAGATGAAGCGGCGCGTGGAAGCGATCCGCTCCCCATCCTCGTCAAGCGCCTCATTGGCTTAGCGGGTGACACGTTGTACATGCGAGATCGGGTTTTGTACATCAACGGCGTCAAGCAGGACGATTCGTACACGCTTCCAGATCCGTACGGACAAGACTCGTTTGATCCGCTCTTTGACTGGCAACACAAGTACGAAATCACCGACTCTCGGTTTGGTCCACCGAAACCGCGCCCGATGCATGACACCTGGGGGCCGCTTGTTATTCCGGCCGGCCATCTGTTCATGATGGGTGATAACCGGTACGACTCGAAGGATAGCCGCTACTGGGGTGTTGTTCCGCGCGAGAACCTGCGCGGTCGCCCGATGTTCGTGTATTACTCGTATAACGCAGAAGATTCAGATCGTCCGTTGCCGTTTGTCAGTGATATTCGCTGGTCGCGCATTGGACATTGGATTCGGTAGGTTCGAGCTTCATCCTTTTCGGCACATCGCTCGTTCGTTGCCGGAGATGGCGCTCATTACTGGGTGCCTCGTGCGCGTGCTGTACACTGCTTTTAACGCGCACGGGGACTATCTAGACTGGCACGTTATACTGGGCCGCTTCATTCTCATTCCGGTCCTTGTGCTTGGAATGGCCGCGGTTCACCTGGCTCAATTTCCAGTTCGGCAGTGGTTGTGGCGTGCGCCTCTCTTTGCCGTTGCTGAGGTGGCTGCCGGAGCGCTGACAAGTTTAGCGCTGATTGCAGCTGGGCGAGAGCGCATAGGCGTTGGATTGGCAACGTGGGCTGATTGGCCGTCTATGACCGGGCAGACGCTGATCTGGCACCTGTCGACCATCTGCTTGTTTGCGCTAATGCTGGGCATAATCGTCCAATGGGTCCGAAAGCGCGAATTTGTCCAGGAACATCGGCACGAACATCTCTTAACCCACCCGCCAACGGCCCTAAAGCCTCTCGAGGGCGATGATCACAGGCCGAGCCTATGATGGTTGCCCTTGTACGGGTTTAAGGGCTTAAAGCGATCTTTTGAGGCCTTTCTTACTAACTTTTAGTAAGCGAAGCGCGTTTTGGGCGCTATATTTCGGCAGGACCCAAAACTGGTAGGGATTTACGATGTATGATGAACGACTAGTTGCTCCCATGCGTGAAGAGCTCACGCGATTGGGCGTTGAAGAGATGCGGACCGCCGCTGAGGTGGACGCTAAACTGAAAGATTCGCAAGGAACCACGTTAGTGGTTGTGAACTCGGTCTGCGGATGCGCGGCCCGAAATGCACGACCGGCCGTGGCGCAGGCTATTCAGCATGCGAAAAAACCGTCTGCAGTAACGACGGTTTTTGCTGGGCAGGATGTGGATGCCGTCCAACGCGCGCGAAGCTACTTCACCGGTTACCCGCCTTCTTCGCCCCAGATTGGGCTGTTGAAGGATGGGCAGGTGGTGTTCATGCTCGAACGACATCAGATCGAAGGCCGATCGGCTGAGGAAATTGCGCAGGACTTGGTTGGGGCGTTTGATCGCTATTGCTAACCGAAGGCGGTTTACCGCTGGTGGTTTGAATGTTGTAGGAATGTAAAAATAGGCGGTGGGGATTTCTCCTCACCGCCTATTTTGTTCTCACGAATACTTGAGCCAGCGAAAAAGCTCGGCTAGATTCGGTCGCTTTCCGTACATCAAGATCCCAACGCGGTAGATCCGTGCGGCGAGCATTACGACCGCTATGCACGCGAGTGCGAGTAAGGCGATACTTGCCGCAACTTCTATGGCAGGCACATCCGATACGGCCATGCGAAGCGGCATCAGGATTGGAGCTGACAGCGGGAAAATAGTAAGCACTCGACTGAGCGTGCTCGTTGGGTCGTTGATGATTGGCTGGAAGAAAAAGACCGACGCTATCAACAACATTACAACGGGTTGGGCCGCATGCCGAGCATCGGATTCGCTGCTGACGGTTGCGCCGACGGCTGCGTATAACGATCCAAAGAACACAACGCCAAGTAAAAAGAAAACGACAAACGCTATCGCGGTTCCAACGGGAATGGCGAAGCTTAAGCCTGCGCCTACGCCTTGCGCAGCGAGTACCGGTGCAAGTGCTGGGATCGAACCCGAAACGCCAATGAGTGTTGCGGCTACAGCAACCCACACGAGTTGTTGTGTAAGTCCGACCGCAGAGATCCCCAGGATCTTTCCAGCAAGAAGTGTGGATGGGCGAATGCTCGAGATAATAATTTCGGACATTCGCGTTGTTTTTTCTTCAACAACACTGCTGAGCATACTTTGTCCATACAGCACGATCGACATGTACAGCAAGATTGTAATAAACAATGCGATCGTTACTCGGGCTTCGTTGATGACTCCAGGTGCGCTTACGTCGATACGTGATGTTTCAAGGGTTGGGTCGATGATCGTTATCGAATCAATTTTGGTTGATGACATTCCGGACTGTTCGAGTCGCAATCCAATTAACCCTTCGCGGATCGCGTCCTTGATGAGAAGCATGTCGACGTATGCATCGGGGCGTCGTCCGGCGTAACGTGAGGTGCCATCAACAAGTGTTTGTGAATCGACAACGATATACCCACTAATATGTTCTTGTTGAATGTCGTGAATGGCTGCCTTTTCAGTCTTCTCCAGATCTTCCTCGGAGACAACACGTACGAGCGGCATTGGTTGGTTCGCGTATTTTCCGCCACCAATAATCTGCGCGATACGTTCGCCAACGCCAGTCGTTGTTGCATCGAGTACGTTGATGTTATACAACGCTGTTGCAAAGTTTGTTGATGTTGACGATGCTGCCTTTTCACTGGTAAGTGCCGGAAGCAAGAACAACGCAGCAAATACAACTGGACCAAAAATCGTAGCGAAGAGAAACCACGGAGAGCGAACCCATTCGAGGTATTCACGTTTCGCAACAACCCACATCTTTGGCATCTGATCAAACATGGGTGTTCGCTCCTACGCCAGATTGCACGCCGCGTACCTGTTCAATAAAGATGTCGTGTAGCGATGGTTGTACCATGATTGTCTGCTCAACTGGTGGGCCGCCGTATTCTGTTTTTACATCCGCAACTGTTCCGTCGAGAATCTTTTCACCGTTGGCGATGATGCACACTTCATCACACAGCGATTCTGCGTTTGCTATGATATGTGTGCTGAAGATGACGGTTTTTCCGCGATCGCGAAGCTCTACGACAATGTCTTGTAGTGCGAGCGCGTTAACCGGATCGAGTCCGCTAAACGGTTCGTCGAGGATTACGAGATTGGGATCGTGTAACACCGCGCTCACGAACTGCACTTTTTGTTGCATGCCGCGAGATAGTTCCATAACCTTCGCGTCGCCCCAGTCGCGCTGCTCTGTACGAAGGCCGAGTCGTTCGAGCCACCAGGTAATACGTTCGTCCGCAACTTTAGCGGGGACGCCTTTGAGTTCGGCGAGATATTTCAAGGCGCGCCGAACTTTCATCTTCCTGTATAGACCACGCTCTTCTGGTAGATACCCAACGATATCGGTAATTCCTGAGGTCGAAGACGGGTATCCAAACAGCGAAATATCGCCAGAATCTGGCGCGATGATGTTGAGGATCATCCGGATCGTTGTTGTTTTACCTGCGCCGTTTGGGCCGAGGAGGCCGTATACGGTACCGGTGGGGATGATCAGGGAGAGGTCGCGAACGGCAATATGGCTCGCGTAGCGTTTGGAGACGTTGCGGATTTCCACGGCTGGAGCTGTCATGCGATGGAATATACGGGTGCGTCGCAGTTAGCGCAGCTTGTAGTTAGTGCAGCCGGATTTCTCGTGATGCGGTAGTGTGAGGTGAGTCGTCGGCGCCAACGGAAACTTCAATTTGATATGTGCCGTTTGGCAGTTGGCTGAGATCGAGTATAATCGAGCGGTACGATGTTCCGGTTGTTCCTGGTGCGTCGTGCCAGCCGAATTCTATGGGTTGATCGGGGCGTTGAATGTGTAGCTTTTGCGCGAGCCAGCGACTGAAGCCACCGTCGATGCGTGTGACTGAGATGGAGACTGGGAGTGATGTTGCGGTTGAATCATCGGGTGAGTGATACATCTCCCAGTAGACACCGAGTTGTTTGATGCCGCGTAGGTCGGTTGAGGTGAGCGCCTGCCGTAATACGACGTCTAGTGATTGTGGTGAGATGGAATCTGCATCTGGCGCGGCTTTAAAGAGTAGGAGTGTTGAAAGTTCAGGGGCGCCTGATGTGTGTTGGGGTGGGGAAAGCCAGGTTCGGTGGCGTGCGATGCGGCGAGTGGATGGGGTAAATTGTTCGATGCCAACGGCGATACCTTTCCAGCTGGATCGAGCGTATTTAATGCGGTGCTGTGATGGGGTTTGTTCAGTTGATGTGGGTTGATCGCTTCGGGGCTCGGATTGGGTGTCTGGTTGTATCTCGGTTGATGGGTCACTTGATTGTTCAGACGAATGCTCAGGAGGCTGCTCCACCGGTTTGTTGCTTGACTTCGTTGAATTTATTTCGGTACCACCTCCACCGAACACCGCGCCGGTTAAATCTGACAGCATATACGCAATCACAACGAGCGCAGAGTCGCCGCGTTTGAACATTGCGAACTGTGCGGGAATCTCGGTAATCGAATCTGCGTATGGCGGTGAGTATCGTTCGCGCGCTCGTTCTCGGCGCATGTCCCAGCGAACGCTATCGCTCCCAACGTTATGTGCAATAAAATGGAAGCATGGTTCACGCTCATGGCCGGTAATCGGTAGCGATTGTGTGTAGTAGCTTGGCCATGTGGTGGTGTACGAAATAGGTATTCCATACCGGATAACAATTTCGCGCATATCCGGCCCCCAGGACATGCCGTATGCGTTGCGTGAATCCGCGAGGATCTTTGTTATGCCAACGCGAAAAAAGTGTTCGCTCCTTCGGTCGTTTCCCGTAACAGCATACGATGGGTCCGAAAGCTCCCAGAATTTCGCCTCAAAACCATCGCGAGATCCGCACGGAATTCGAAGATACGCCGCGCGCTCGTTGTCCGAGAGTAATAGCGAGATATCATTCCATTGGCATCGCTCATTTTGCGGCAACATGGCAAGTGCGCTGTCGAACTCGGATTCGGCTTCGTCGTAACGTTGCATTGTGTGTAATGCCATACCGCGGAGTGCGTAACACCAGGCGGTTGTTCCTTGGCATTCGTGTGCGGCTAATAACGCTGACGAATCGTAACCGGCTTCAATGAGATAGCGAACTCGCTGTGCCGCAATCCAATCGTCTCTTGGCGCCGCGTCGGCTAGTTGATCGAACTTATCAATCAAACGTTCGCGTTCGGTGATGATTTGTTCTGGTTCGTCCACAATGGAATCGCCTTCGCGATGCCAATAGCAAAACCTGCCGATTCGTTCGTCGCAGGCGTCTCTGGTTAAACCCGATTCATATCGCGGGAGGTGGCTTTGGCGAAACGCTTCGAAATCGGATTGGGCTCGTTTCGCGGCTTTTCGGAAACGTGATTCGTCTGCGGGAGAAGGTCCTATTGCTCGCGCGGTTGACGTACGAGGAGCTGTGCGCGGTTTATCGAGCGACGCTTCGCGCGATTGAGGTTGAGTTGTTGTGCTCTCCGGTGCAGCTGTCCGAGTGTTCGTTCCTGAGCTATTCGCAGCGCCTTGGGCGTACACGTCCTCACTGCACGACTGCAACACACACACCTGCAATACGCAGGTGACGCAGCCGAGTACGGACGACAGCGCCTGGCGCATAGGGGGTTAGAGAACGATAGCCAAAACAGTACGCATCTATCTGCTGGCCCAGGAACGAGAAAAGCGTTAGGCCATTTGTTATGGCCTAACTTGCCGCGCTAACCTTCGTTAGGCGTTGACCCATCTGAATTTGCTGCACCAGATGTGCCAGGCTCCTGTTTTTCGCCGCCTTCCGGTGTGTGCTGATGGATACCAGCCTCCATCGCGTTCCATCCCAATAGCGCACATTTCACACGAGCTGGGTATTTTGCGACTCCAGAGAGCGACCGTACCTTCCCGAGCATCGGGTCGCCAGCAGCCGTTGCGTCTCCCATCACCATCGCCCGGAACTTCGCCCGGATTTCCACCGCCTCGGCTTCGCTCTTTCCTTTGATGAGCTCAGTCATCATACTGGCCGATGCTTGCGATATGGAACATCCGCGCCCCGTGAACTTCAGGTCGCTGATCGTTTCGCCGTCAAACTCCATTTGTAGCGTAATCTCGTCCCCGCACAGCGGATTTTTCATCTCTACCTCGGCCTGCGGTTTCTCTAACGTCCCCTTGTTGCGCGGGCGGCGATAGTGATCGAGGATCATCTCCTGGTAAAGAGCGGACAGATTCGCGTCTGGTGCTGACATATAGTTACAACTTACTGTTTAAAGTGGTGCATGCCCGTTCCACGAATGCGTGGAACGGTTGGATACCTTCTGGTCCTTGGCGACAAAAACCTGCTAATTACGAAGCCGAACCCGCGAACAGCTCCGCCGCGTGTTTGACCCCGTTAACCAGGGCGGTAACATCTTCTTCTGTATTATAGATGTAAACCGAAGCCCGCGCTGTGGCAGAAACGCCGAGTCGGCGCATGAGCGGTTGCGTGCAATGGTGGCCGGCGCGGATACAAACCCCATTTCCGTCGAGAATCGTGGCGAGGTCGTGCGGGTGAACGTCGCCCATAGTAAAGCTCACGACACCACTTCGTTCGGCTGGAGGCGGCCCGTAAATCTTGAGTCCTTCAATCTGTGAGAGCTGGGAGTCTGCGCTGGCGATAAGCGACTGCTCGTGCGCTCGGATCACGTCCATCCCAATGGACTCGAGATAATCGATGGCGACACCTAGTGCGTACGCGTCGGCTGCGTTTGGCGTGCCGGCTTCGAACTTGTGCGGGAGCGTATTCCAGGTGCTCCGATCGTCGTATACGAATTCGATCATATCCCCTCCAAACTGGTAGGGTGGCATGGCTTCGAGGAGCGCGCGCTTCCCGATTAACCCGCCGATTCCCATTGGCCCACACATTTTATGTCCACTAAATGCGTAGAAGTCGACGCCAAGCTGTTCGAATGATGTCGGGATATGTGGCGCACTTTGGGCTCCATCGCATACAATTACCGCATCCGACCGTTCCCGGACCATCGCCGAAATTTCGGCGATCGGGTTAATCGTGCCTAGCGCGTTAGAGACGTGGGCGAGGGCTACAAGCTTGGTTTTGGCGGATGTGAGGTCCCGGAGCATGTCCAGATCCAGGCGCCCGTCATCCGTGATTTCGCAAATTTTGAGTGTTGCGCCGGACTCGATGGCGAGCTGTTGCCAGGGGACAAAGTTGGCGTGGTGCTCCATTCCGGAGATAAGAATCTCGTCGCCGGAACGTATGTTCGACCTCCCCCAGGTAGAAGCGATTAGATTAAGGGATTCAGTTGTACCACGAGTTAGGATTAGCGTGTCGGGGTCAGAGACACCGAAGAATCGCGCGATTTTTTCTCGGGCTTGGTGATAACGTTCGGTGGCGTGCACCGAAAGGTCATACGCTCCACGATGTGGGTTCGCGTAAGTCGTTGCGTAGTAATCACGTAGCGCATCTAGAACGATGCTTGGCTTTTGGGCCGATGCTGCGGAATCCATATAGTGCAAAGCGGGCTGTGAAGCCAGCAAGGGGAAATCTAAACGCCTGTTCATACTCAACCTCGATAAAACCGCAAAAAACCACGATAATAGTGGGGAAAACGCTACAAAAGGTCAGTGTTTTCCCTTACCTTTGAATCTACGCGAAAGTGCAGTAACGCCAAGGAGTTAGCCGCCATGAGCGCCGCAATAGAGTCCCTCGTAAGTAGGGAATACCAATATGGCTTCGTGTCCGATATCGAAGCAGATGAAGCCCCGCCGGGTCTGAACGAAGACATTATCCGTCTTATTTCTTCAAAGAAGAATGAGCCGGAATGGCTTTTGGATTGGCGTCTGAAATCGTACCGCCGTTGGCTGACGATGTCAGAGCCGCATTGGCCCAATGTTCAGTATACCCCAATCGATTACCAAAGTCTCCGCTATTATTCGGCGCCGAAGAGCATTACGCCTCTTCAGTCGTTGGATGAAGTGGATCCTGAGCTGCTCAAGACCTATGAGAAGCTCGGTATATCGCTCAATGAGCAGAAACACCTAGCCGGTGTAGCCGTCGACGCTATTTTTGACTCCGTCTCGGTGGGTACCACCATGAAAGACGAGTTGTTGAAACATGGCGTGATTTTCTGTTCGTTTGGTGAAGCTGTTCGTGAGCACCCTGAACTCGTCAAGAAATATCTGGGTACGGTTGTGCCGCACAGCGATAACTATTTTGCTGCATTAAACGGAGCCGTGTTTAGCGACGGGTCGTTTTGTTATATCCCAAAGGGCGTGAAATGTCCGATGGAGCTGTCCACCTACTTCCGCATTAACGCGGCAGATACGGGACAGTTTGAACGTACGTTGATTGTTGCCGACGAAGGTGCGTCGGTGAGTTACCTGGAAGGGTGTACGGCGCCCAAACGTTCGACTAACCAGCTTCACGCTGCGGTCGTCGAATTGGTGGCATTAGACAATGCCAGTATTAAGTACAGTACGGTTCAGAACTGGTACGCCGGTGACGCTGACGGAGTTGGCGGTATCTACAACTTCGTGACCAAGCGTGGGAAGGCGGCCGGTGTGAATTCAAAGATCTCATGGACTCAGGTCGAGACCGGATCGGCGATTACCTGGAAGTACCCGAGCGTTATTCTGCAGGGTGATAACTCGGTCGGCGAATTCTATTCAGTCGCCGTCGTGAACAACCATCAGCAGGCCGACACCGGCACCAAGATGATCCACATTGGAAAAAACACGAAGTCAACAATCGTGTCCAAGGGGATTTCTGCCGGTCAGGGGAACAACAGCTACCGTGGGAAGGTGCACGTGCTTCCCAAGGCTGAAAATGCGCGTAACTACACCCAGTGCGATTCCATGTTGGTTGGGAACCGCTGCGGAGCGCATACGTTCCCGTATATCGAAGTCGAGAACAAAACGGCGACCATCGAACACGAAGCGAGCACCTCGAAGATTGGTGAAGACCAGATCTTCTATTGCAAGCAGCGTGGATTGAGTGCGGAGCAAGCCGTCTCGATGATTGTGAGCGGTTTCTGTCGAGAGGTCTTTCAAGAGCTCCCAATGGAATTCGCGGTTGAAGCACAGCAACTCTTGGGTATTACGCTCGAAGGGAGCGTCGGCTAACCGACGGCCCACTTTCAGTAATTTATAAGTCAATATTATGCTCGATATAAATGGCCTGCGGGCTGGCATTGCCGAACGCGAGATCTTAAAAGGAATCAACCTGCATGTGAAGGCAGGTGAAATACACGCGGTGATGGGACCAAACGGTTCCGGGAAATCGACGCTCGCACAGGTATTAGCTGGTAATCCGGCGTACGAAGTGTTGGGTGGGAGCGTCAACTTTAACGGGATCGACCTGCTCGAACTCGAACCAGAAGTGCGCGCGCAGAAAGGCGTCTTTCTCGCCTTTCAATATCCGGTCGAAATCCCGGGTGTGACGAACGCGTATTTCCTGCGCTCCGCGTATAACGAAGTCCGAAAGGCGAACGGATTGGATGAAATCGATCCGCTCGACTTCCTCGACATCGTTGATGAAAAGATGAAGTTGGTGGAGATGGATCCTTCCATGTTGAATCGATCTGTGAACTCCGGCTTCTCTGGCGGTGAAAAGAAGCGCAACGAGATCTTGCAGATGGCCGTTCTGGCCCCGAAGCTTGCGATACTCGACGAGACCGACTCCGGCCTCGACATCGATGCGCTTCGTATTGTGGCAGAAGGTGTGAACAAGTTGAAGCGTCCAGATAACGCCACGATCATCGTGACGCACTATCAGCGGTTGCTCAACTACATCGTTCCAGACTACGTACACGTGCTTGCGAATGGTCGAATCATCCGTTCTGGCGGGAAAGAGCTTGCGCTCGAACTCGAAGAAAAGGGATACGATTGGGTTCTCGAAGCCGCAACTGCAGCAGTATGATGGAAGTGTTGACCCAAGCTCCTGACTCACCGGAGGTGGGACGAGCTGGTGCACCGCTTGCAACCGTGCACGACGATCCACGCACCCACGCCTATTCGACACTGTTTGATCGGAATGATCGGTCGACAGAGCCGAAGTGGTTGGGAGCGCTTCGGCGTGGCGCGATCGAGCGTTTTGGACAGCTAGGCTTTCCGACACGCAAGGACGAGGATTGGCATTTTACCAACGTCGCTCCAATTGCGGATCGGAGCTTTGCGCCAAATACGTCTGGTGTCACATCGGAAGTTACACGCGAACAGATTGCACCGTTTTTGTTTGATGGTGACTGGTCAACGATGGTATTTGTGAACGGACAGTTTTCGAAAGAGCTGTCTGATTATCATCGTGGTAACGGGCACTATTTTATCAGCACGTTAAACGACGCGATCGAGAATGAAATTCGATTCGCCGAACAACATCTCGCCGGTTTGGCGTCGTATCAGACGAATGCGTTTACCGCCCTGAATACTGCATTCATGCAGAACGGTGCGTTTATCGCATTAAGCGCCAACGTTGCGGTTGAGAAGCCGATCCATCTATTGTATATCACTGATGAAAGTGCAGAAGGAAGTTTAATCTCCCCGCGCACGTTGATCCTCGCCGATCATCATTCAGAAGTTACCGTTGTTGAAAGCTACGTTTCGCTGTCGCAATCGTCCACATATTTGACGAACGCGGTAAGCGAAGTGTATCTCTCGCCTGGCTCGCGCGTGAAGCACTACAAAGTTCAGCGCGAGAGCATGGCTGGGTACCACGTTGGATCTACATATGCGTATCAACAGGCCGATAGCCACTACGAATCATTTTCGTTTGCAACTGGCGCCGATCTGTCACGAACAAATATTTCAACGGTACTCGATGGCGAAGGTGGACACACCACGCTAAACGGACTGTACATGGTTGACGGCAAACAAGTCGTCGACCATCAGACCCGTATTGAGCACGCGAAGGAGAGCTGCACCAGCCACGAGATGTATAAAGGCGTGATGGACGGTTCGTCCAAGGGTGTGTTTAACGGGAAGGTGTACGTACGCCCAGAAGCACAGAAGACGGATGGGAAGCAGAGTAACAACAATCTGCTCTTGTCTGAGAAGGCAGAGGTGAATACCAAGCCGCAGTTGGAGATCTTTGCGGACGATGTGCGTTGTACGCACGGCGCAACGATTGGGCGACTAGATGAAACGGCGTTGTTTTATTTGAAAAGCCGAGGGGTGGGGGCGGATATGTCGAAGAAATTGTTGACGTATGCGTTTGCTGCTGAGGTGTTGGAAGAGATGACGATTGATTCGGTGAAGGATCAGTTGGAAGGGTTGGCGTTTAGCCGGTTTGCGGCGGAGTAGGGTTGGTGGCCGTGGGTTGTTAGTCTAATTGAAGGTTGAATAAGGCAGAGGCTCGGGGGAATAACTCCGGGCCTTTGTTGTTTTAATGGGATACGATTGCAAGGATTAGTTGTATCATTTTGTTGCACATTGCTGAACTTGTAGGATGCTACGAAAAATAAACTATTGACAGATTTGTGAAACACCCATAGCTTCTCGGCATCTCGTACTTGGCTTCTTTGGCCATGGTGAGTCTGTCGTTAACTGAGGTGTGCTATAAAATGGGTGGGTGGACCGATGAATACGATAAGTCAGTATATCCCAGCGACCCGGAGCTGGTGTTAGGAATTGTTGCGCCTATCGGAACTCCTACGAAGCTATTTATATCGCAGCTTACTAATGTGTTCGCTGAGCAACTGTATGAAACTGATGTAAAAAAGCTCAGTGAGTTTGCAGCAATCTTTACAAATTCTGAAGGTTTGACGGGAGCGGATCCGTACAAACGCTACAATCGTTTGATGGATATGGGGAATGAAACAAGGAGGATTTCTCAACGGGATGACCTGCTCGCTTTGTATGCCGCCAGTCAAATAGCCCGAGAGCGTCGCGCCGATTCTCCACGGTACTTTAAGAAAACGATATTCATTATCGATCAATTAAAGCGACCTGAAGAGGCGTATCGGTTACGTCGAATATATGGCGAGCATTTCATGCTTCTAGGGGTGTCTTGCCCAAAGAATATTCGAAGAAATAATCTCATCAACAGAGGGATGAGCTCAGGTCAGGCTGATAACCTTATTCGTCGAGACGAAGATGAGGAAGTCCCTTATGGTCAACGGGTTAGCAAGACTTTTCATCTATCAGATATCTTCTTTCAGGTAATTGGGAATCCCTCCAATTTGAACGAAACTCGTGACATCAAACAGTCGATCATTCGCTATAAAGATCTCATACTCGGCACAAAAATTATCACTCCGACCCGAGACGAGTACGGAATGTTTCTCGCGTCCTCGGCTTCTCTACGATCTTCCTCTCTTGCTCGACAAGTTGGCGCGGCAATTCTAAATCAAAACGCTGAAGTGCTAGGCGTTGGAGCCAATGAAGTCCCCTCCTACGGAGGAGGGCTGTATTGGGGAGATGAGCATGCGGATGGTCGAGATCATCAAGTCGGATTCGACGAAAGTGATCGCATGAAACGAATCATTGTCGCTGAAATATTGCAGCGTATTGAGCTGAACTGGAATGTGCTTGACGAAGCTACACGAGAAAAGAAGATCGATGAAACTTTGGAGGCCTTAAAGGGAACTCGAGTGCTCGGCTTGACTGAATTTGCCCGCGCGGTACACGCTGAAATGGAAGCGTTATCGTCCGCGCATCGAATCGGAGTGTCCGCGTCTGGCGGAATATTATATACGACCACGTTTCCGTGTCATGGCTGCGCGAAGCATATTGTCGCGGCTGGCGTAAAACGTGTAGTCTATATCGAGCCGTACGCGAAAAGCAGAGCGATCGAAATGTACGGCGATAGTATCTGCGTAAAGGGTGAATCGACAGAAGACGATGTACGGAAGGTGCAATTTGATTCATTTGTCGGCGTGGCTCCGCGTAAGTATCTCAATCTGTTTAGTCGATATAATGTTGAAGGTCGACCCATCGATGTGAAGGACAGCCGAACTGGCGCACTGAGAATTGAAGAACTAAGTTTACGTGTTCCGTTTTCTCTAGTGTCTTATATCAGTCGTGAACAAGATGCTAGCCGGTCTTTAAACGAATTAAAGGAGAAGCTGAATGTCCACAGAGAACACGTTTAAATTCGAGAGAACCGCTGAAGAGATTTGGCAATCTATTGCAGAAGTCGCGGCGCTGGCGCCCGACTGGATGTATATAGAACCAATGACACTCAGTGAAGCAAGAGCCGAAAAGGCGGCAAAGGCAGCGCACGCAGCAAAGGAAAAAGCCCTTAATTTGGCAACCGACAATTCCGACGCGTAACAAACTGCAGGCTGGTTGTTTAAAAGGGGTTGTATTTGTACGCGTGTGAAGTGGGCCGCAATGGTACCGTGCTTTTTTGCAATGGAGCAATAAAGTTCGGCCGTTAGGTAGTTCGGTAGGTAGTAACAGCGAGTTTGCCGTCCTATACTCGTCGCGCAATGTTTATCTCATAAACATTGTTTTTATTTTATGTCGGTAAAACCTGATTTTGTCGAGATAGATCGATTGCGCGCGTGCCTCCTCCCGCTTAACCAACCACCGTCCCACCCATAGCCTCGTACCCGAAATACGCAATTATCCCAATCACCAGCACCGCTAACAACACCCACAACCACATCCGGTTCTCCGGCCGCATCTCGCTCCCTTCACCAACCGTCTGTACCGGGAACGTCAACGTTGGCCTCCGATCCGACACCTCGTCGTACAGCCGCCCCTCCCGCACCCACACATCCGCTACCTGCATCGCAACCGGTAGACGGTCCCGGGTATACACAAACCGCATCGTCCCGATACTAATCACATCCCCTTCTTTCAAGACGTGTGGGGATTCAATCGGTCGATCGTTCAAGAGTGTTGGAGTCTTTCCAACAGGGTGGACAACATATCCGCTTCCATCGGGTCGTAGCTCCGCATGATGGCGCGAGACGAAGACTTCGCTTACCATAATATCACACTGCGAACTTCTGCCAATCCAAAACGACTCGCTTTCGGCGAGTGGGTAGGCGCGGTGCTCGTACGCGTGAATGAGGTACGCTGTTCCTGAGGAGGGGGAGAATGGATCTGAGCTTTTCTCAGGGCGCGGATGCGTCATGACGGATATTGCAATGTGTGACAAAGGAACGACTTCGAATACTGAATCGGTCCGCCGAATCCTTCTGGCGGATGCGGACGCTTTTTTCGTCGCAGTCGCTCGAATGGTTGATCCAGAAGGGGCCGGCCAGGCTCCACTCTTAATCGTAGGCGGGTCGAGGGAGAGTCGTGGAGTCGTGTGTTCCGCGTCGTATGAGACTCGGAAGTTTGGGGTGAGGAGCGCGATGCCGATTTCGCAGGCACTACGCTTGTGTCCGTCTGCAGTATGCGTGCCTGTACCACGAGCGGCTTGTTCGACGAAGAGTCGAGAAATTCGAGCCGTTCTTCATCGCTTTGCTCCAATTGTCGAAGGGGCAAGTATTGACGAGTGGTATATGGACTTAGGGGGCACTGAATCACTATACGGCTATGAGTCGCTTGCGACAACTGCTTTGCGTATCCGAACCGCGGTTATCGAAGAAACTGGGCTCAGTGTTTCCATTGGCGGTGGGACGAATAAGCTCATCGCCAAACTTGCCGTGGAGCGTGCGAAACCAAAAACTGGCGCGGATGGAACGTATATAGTATCAATTGGCGACGAACAGAAGTTCATGCAAACGGTGGATCTCGCCGATATTCCGATGATTGGGCCAAAGTTTCAAATCAAGCTTGAGAAGTTTGGGATGCGCACGGTTCCCGATGTGCTACAGTATAGTTTGCAAACGCTCGAACAATGGTTCGGTGTACGTGACGCTCGTTGGCTCTACGACCGGGTGCGTGGTCTCGATCTGCGTCTGGTCGAACCTCGAGGCGATGCGAAAAGTATTAATCGTGATGAAACGTTTGCACAGGATATCTCCAGCGATTCCGAACTCGAACAGGAGTTGCTTCGACTAGTTGTTCGAGCAGCGTCCGACCTACGAAAACAAGATGTGGTCGCTCGCACCATCTCGGTTCGTATACGTGACTTCGATTTCAAAAACCGTTCTGCCTCGCACACGGTCCTCGAGCCGGTTATGGCGGATCGGGTGATTTACTCCGAGGCGAAAGCGCTGTTGGCCAAACTGCGATCCGCCCGTCGAGTACCCGCACGGTTGCTGAGCGTTTCACTCTCATCTCTTGCTACTGATCCAGAAGCGGATCAGTTTATGCTCTTTGAGCCCACTGCTCGCGAATCGAATCAGGAAACTGAAAAAGATCGCACTCTTGCACGCGCTGTCGATCAGCTGCGGACGAAGTTTGGGCACAATGCTGTACTCCCACTACGCCTTCACAAGAACACTGAATAGTCCCATACAATCTCAGTGCATCTATATTCATCTAACTTTTTTCACGCTTTCTTATGCAATATCGCAAACTTGGCGACAGTGATTTGTCGGTCTCAGAGATCTCGCTTGGTTCATGGCTTACTTACGGCGTTGGTGTCGAAAACGATAACGCCATTGCCTGTGTTGACCGGGCATTCGATGTAGGGATAAACTTCATCGATACCGCCAATATCTATGGTCGCGGCGCCGCCGAAACGTTCCTCGGCGACGTGCTTCAGAAGCGACAACGATCGTCGTATGTGCTTGCAACGAAGCTGTTTTTCCCGATGACTGATTCCGATAAAGGATTATCCGCCGATCAAGTACATAAGCAGATTGACGCGTCGTTGAAGCGGTTGCGAACAGATTATGTCGACCTGTATCAATGTCATCGGTACGATCCGAACACACCGCTCGAAGAGACGATGGATGCACTGTCAATTGTTGTGAAACAGGGGAAGGCGCGATACATCGGATTTAGCGAATGGACTGCAGAACAAATTCAGTCCGCACTCGATCTTCCCAATATCGAAAAGTTTGTCTCCAGCCAACCTCAATACTCAATGTTGTGGCGCAAGCCGGAACACAGCGTAATTCCACTCTGCGCGCAACATGGCATCAGTCAGATTGTTTGGTCGCCGCTCGCTCAAGGGGTGCTCACTGGAAAGTACAAACCAGGCTCGCCACCTCCAAAAGATTCGCGCGCAACAAACGACGCAATGAATTCGTTTATGAAGTCGGATATTATGAACGATGCAGTACTCACCGCCATTCAATCGCTTGAACTAATTGCTCACGAGATTGGTCTTTCGATGTCGCAGCTCGCGCTCGCATGGGTTCTTCGCGAGCCCAATGTTGCCTCAGCCATTATCGGTGCAAGTCGCCCTGAACAGGTCGAAGAGAACGCCAAGGCCGCAGGCGTAAAACTGAGCAGCGAGATCCTCCGTCGAATTGAAGAGACAATCTCCCCATTTGTCCTCAGCTAACTGGATGCACGCCCGTCTGTTTAGGACCTCCATTCGCCCCCGAATAGAACGTTTGTTTTATGCCTGTCCTCCTGCAGCTCGCATAAACTGACCCGGGCTGCAGGAAACTGACAGCCGATTAAACTGTACTAACTAAGGTCGGCTCGCGTAGCTTTTAACGCAGTAGCCAATTTTGCAGTCTTATCTATATACATGCGTTCTGAGTAGCTCCGTAAAATCCACACCATTCTATATATGAAACACACTCGATCCGTAGTCCTGTGCATTGGAGCTCTCGCCGCTATTACAGCCTGTTCCGGCGACTCAAAACGCGGAGACGTTCTCTCCCAGGACGCCGCCCTCGCTCGCGACCTCGAGCTCGCAAATATTGATACCCTGGCGAAACCCCAGCTCCAAGACGTCGCGACCAACACACCGCCCGCACCGGCGCCCATCGCTCCTCGGCCCGCTCCAAGACCAACTCCAAAGCCGACCCCGAAGCCCCAGCCGGCGCCCAGGCCAACCCCCGCACCAAAGCTAACCCCGGCGCCAGCACCAGCCGTGACCGCATCCGGTAACACAGTCGAAACCGCCAAGCCGTCGTCCTCCGGCAACTCGGAAGGGCGAGTAATTGGCGTCGTCTCCGCCGGTACCTCGCTGAATCTGGCCGCCGGCCAGCAAATCTGTACCAACACCAACACACCCGGCGATCGCTTCACCGCCACCCTCACCCAAGCCGTCACCGCCTCCAACGGCGTTGTGATCCCTGTCGGCGCCAATGCAGTACTCGAAGTCACATCTGTAAAGCGCAGCGAGTCCGCCGGAGACAACATGATAATCGGCCTAGTCGCCCGCTCAATTACATATAACGGCAAAACGTACCCGGTTTCCGGCGAAGTCATCCAAGCCGAAACCAACAAAGTTCGCGCCTCCGACAACAACGACGCCGGCAAAGTCATCGGCGGCGCCGTAGCCGGTGCCATCCTCGGCCGCATCCTAGGCGGCAAGAACAAAACAAAGGGTACCGTACTTGGCGGCGCTGGCGGAGCTGCAGCCGGAGCCATCCTCGCCGAAAAAACCGCAAACTACAACGCCTGCATCCCCGCAGGCGGCCGCATCACCTTCCGTCTCAACCAGCCCATCTCCGTCCAAGGCGTCCCAACCAGCACACCCGCCCAAACGTACGACGACGGCATCTAATTCAACCACACCGCGCAAGGAGTACACGCACCCCAGTATTCCTTGCGCCATCAGTTCTTGTCCCCCAAACAGAACTACCTGCGGCGCACCCGGGCCCTCCCAACAAAGGCGAACACCCATCCCGTCCATCCCAGGTTCTCCCGCCCCGCCCGTGTCCATCCGTCCCCGCCGCGCACGGATGTTTTCCAGCCTATCAGCACCCAAGCTCACCACACGACCCCTGCCGTCCACACCACACCCCCGCCCCCCAGTAGAGAGGTCGGGATGATCCCACGGCCAGCAATATCTCGCAGCAAGGCGCGTAGCGCCGAGCGAGGACATTGCCAGCCGTGGGATCATCCCGACCTCGATCGCCCAGATAGGTTAAATTCCACACCGCAACACACCAAGACAGGGGTGCCCCGCCACACACCGGTAGCGCGGCTGAGAGAGTCCCTTACCACCTGATCCGGGTCGTACCGGCGTAGGGAGTCAGAATGGAAACACGTACACAAATGTTCTATGCGCGTCGGAACGAAATTACCGACGCCATGCGCTTTGTCGCCGAACGCGAAGAGCTCACCCCAGAACTCGTCCGCGAAGAAATCGCAATTGGCCGGCTCATCATCCCAGCCAACATCGCCCACCTGGCCGGTTCACTCGAACCCATGGCCATCGGAAAAGTCTCGCGAGTTAAGATCAACGCCAATATCGGCAACTCTGCAGTCTCATCCGACATCGACGGCGAAGTCGAAAAGCTACAAGCCGCAGTGAAATATGGCGCCGATACTGTGATGGATCTGTCTACAGGCGGAAATATCGACGGAATTCGCCAAGCCATTATCGCCGCATCGCCAGTTCCAATTGGAACCGTACCGATCTATCAAGCCGTACAGAAAAAGGAAGTCCTCGATCTCACAGCACAGGACTTCCTCGACATTATTGAACACCAGGCGAAACAAGGCGTCGACTACATGACCCTGCATGCCGGGATCCTGTTCGAACATCTCCATCTCGTGCACGGTCGTATCACAGGCATCGTGAGTCGAGGCGGTTCGCTGCATGCCGTATGGATGGTGCACCATCGTAAGCAGAACCCGTTGTACGAATACTTTGACGACGTGCTCGACATCCTCAAGCAATACGACGTCACCGTTTCACTCGGCGATTCCTTGCGTCCCGGATGCTTGCACGACGCAAGCGACGCCGCACAGTTCGCCGAACTCGATACACTGGGCGAACTCACCAAACGCGCGTGGGAACGCGATGTCCAGGTGATGGTCGAAGGACCTGGCCACGTTCCAATGGACCAGATCGAGATGAACGTAAAGCGCATGAAGCAAGTCTGTCATGAAGCCCCGTTCTATACACTTGGGCCCTTGGTCGTCGATATCTCGCCTGGCTACGATCACATCTCCAGTGCCATCGGAGCTGCCATGATCGGGTGGCACGGCTCAGATATGCTATGCTACGTCACACCGAAAGAACATCTCGGGCTTCCGAACGCCAACGACGTGCGCGAAGGTGTAATCGCATACAAAATCGCCGCCCACGCAGCCGACGTTGCCCGCGGACGTAAAGGCTCCCGGGACCGGGATGATGCTCTCTCGCGCGCACGATACGCCTTTGATTGGAACGAACAGTTCCGTCTCTCGCTCGACCCGGATCGCGCGCGCGAATATCACGACGAAACACTACCGGCCGAATATTTCAAGAGCGCAGAGTTCTGTGGAATGTGCGGACCAAAGTTCTGTTCGATGCACCACTCACGCACCATCGAAGAAGGCATTGCCGAACTCGCGAAAGAGCGCGGAACGTTTAATCCCGCGTCGACCGCTACCCCATCAGATGCGGCAGCTGCAAAACATGTAGGAGAAGTCGTAGCGGTTTGATCGCAAGATGCTGCATATTAGTCTGGTAATGAGACCATCGATTACCCGATTGTATGCAGCACCGATAGCACAAATTGGAGCGGTGCTCTGTTCCGCGTTTATTATGAGCGCATGCGGAGCATCGATCACTCCAATGCAGCCAAGGATGCCCGGGGAAATTAGTCCCGAACTTCCCCCGCCTGCGAGTGAGCGAATCACATCAACCGATGTCGACTATTTCGATGAAAATCCGCTCATGGTCCCGGTGCTCGGTATCCTTCCCGACAAAGTCCCGGATACCTTTCGGGCTCCTCGCGGGAACCGAGTCCATCGTGCGACAGACATCCTGGCGCCAAAAGGGACATCGGTTATAGCGGCCTGTGCAGGCAAGATTTTGCGGATTAGCGAAAATCCGTTGGGTGGACTCACGATTTACATGCTCGATTTGCAGTCGCAGTTTCTATATTACTATGCACATTTAGACCGCTACGCCGATAAGCTCGAAGTTGGGCAGATTGTCGCACAGGGTCACATTTTAGGGTACGTTGGGGCAACAGGGAACGCCGCAGGGGTGACGCATTTGCACTTCCAGGCTATGCGGTTCGACTCACGCCGCCGAGACTATTGGAACAGCGATCCGGTCGACGTACGACCATTTTTCCGGTTAGCCGGCAAGGAGCGAAGCGCAGGACGATGAAAGGTAAAGATCGGGCAGAGTTGCGGGCTGAGGCACACCACCTCACTCCAAGTGTACACATAGGGCACGGCGGAATGACCGATTCGGTTGTTCAAACGGTCGATGACGCCCTGCGGACGCACGAGTTGATTAAAATTGATATAAGCCGAAATTTGGAAATTTCGCCCAAAGAGGCGGCAGCCGCGCTCGCCAGCGCGACCGGCGCCGAGATTATTCAAGTTATCGGGCGGAAGGTAACTCTCTATCGAGAGAACCCGGAGCTGAAGCGGAAGAACGGGGTTCCACCCTGGCGCTAACCGCTCACTTTCGTTGAATTGGCGGTCACGATTTCATTATTTTCTATATTATGCCTTACGTTATCACCGAAGCGTGCATCAATACAAAAGATCGTGCATGCGTTGACGTGTGCCCAGTCGATTGCATATACGAAGGTCCCGATCAACTTTACATTCACCCGGACGAATGTATTGATTGCGGAGCATGCGAGCCCGAGTGTCCGGTGACTGCCATTTTTCCTGAAGAAGACGTACCTCAGCAAATGCGGCAGTACATCGACATTAACCGCGATATTTTCCAAAGCGAAAACCCGCCTGGAAAGCCACAGCGTTAATTCGTAGAATTAAAAAAAGGGGGCGTGAACTAACATGCTCACGCCCCCTTTTTTGCAGTTGATCGACCTCGGTTTAATAAACCAGCGTCATCTTGATTGCAAACGCGATGAGTAAAATAGCGTACTGCAAGAAAGTACTAATCTCGCTGCGCCACGCCTCACTCCATCTGTGTTCTCCAGCCAAATGAGTGTGCGGCGGCCGCGGAAACCACCGTGGTGTTTCGCTCTTATAGCGAAGATATTCGTCGCCAAAGGTGCTCTCTAATACACCTTCCTCATATCGCACGATAAACGAATATTCAATTGCGAAGGCGACGAGCGCGACCGGAACAAACCACAGCACACCGGATATTACGGCAAAACCGATCCAGATGAGCAGATTTCCGTTGTAGAGTGGGTTGCGGCTCCATGCAAATGCGCCGTACGTGACCAGTTTTTGTACGTTCCTGGATCGTCGTCGAGTGGTGGTTCCGGCTGCGGCAACGCCAGCCAGTCTCCACATTTCACCGCAAATAATAAGCAGTAAACCCAAGCCCCAAAGTCCGGCAGATTCCATCCCCGGAACTAAAAGCGGGATCGCCAGAATAAAAACTGGAAGCCAGCCGCGGTGCCGAAAGAACTTCGCGCCCAGCTGAGCTGCAGTAGTTTGCTCCGCGGCACAGATATGGGGCTGCGGATTTGTTGTAGTTATCATGCGAAATTTGCATCAAATGTGAATAATATTCAATAACATCAAAAAAAACGGGCCGACTCACTGCCGACCCGTTTTTTGATGTTTACTGACAGATCAACTGTTCCGATGCTAATTCCAATGGATAATCAGTTGACTACGACCGTTTGCGCGGAACTTTCGCGCCTTTCGAGCGAGCCTCAGACAGACCGATCGCAATCGCTTGTTTTCGGCTTGTGACCTTTCGCCCGCTCCCCGACTTGAGCGTACCGCGTTTCGTGCGTCGAACCGCAGTTCGAACACTCTCTTCCGCAGCTTTGCCGTACTTGCGTCGGCTCGCTGTTTTCCGTGCGGATGTCGACTTCCGAGCAGTTCCCGCCGTTTTGGCTCGCGCAGTTGTGGTGCGCGTTGTACGTCGAGCCGTTTTGCGACGCGATGTACCTGCCGTTGTACTTCGACGAGTTGATGCCCGTACTGATGACTTCCGGACGGATTTTCTAGCTGCTGCTTTACGTGCTGCCATGAGGACCTCCCCGGTAAGGCTGTCTCGTTAAGTGTCGCACGTCATTTCGTACGACTCACGTGCCCGTGGGTGCAAAAGATGCGCCTTTTTTGTCGCTACATGCCAGAGCTTCGAGCAAATTGGCCTATTTTGTTGCTAAGAGGCCATATCTGATGAATGATGATCCTTTTCAATTACATCTTCGATATACAACATCTTTACGAAAACTGATGCGAGAACCAGCATCGGTACGGCCACAAACAGTCCCATGAAGCCAAACGCAAACGCCATGACTGCTTGTGTGAGAATCGTTAACACTGGCGGCAGATCCACCCCTTCCTTCATCAAGATTGGGATGAGTAGGTGGTTTTCGATAAACTGAATAAGGATGTATGCGATGCCAACCACCGCCGCTTTTTCGGGTGAGACCGTGAATGCCATTGCGATAGATGGAATGGCGCTCAAGATGGGGCCGATCGTTGGAACGAACTCCAGCAACCCAGCGAGAATGCCAAGTGGGAGTGCAGCTGGTACACCTAAAATCAGCAGCATGACAGTTGTCACAACACCAATCACAAGCATCGCAATCAGCTGAGTGATAAGCCACTTTTTGAGAGCCCTTGCTGATGCCGAGAGTACCTGATCCCACCGTTCACGTCTATGAATGGGGATGAGTGAGAGAATCCCTTTTCGGTATAACTGCGGTTCGCTCGCGATATATATCGACAAAAAGAGGATAATGACGACCCCGGTAAAGACCGCAAAGGTCGAACTGATTACGGGGAAGACAAATCTTTTCGCTCCAACCATCTTTCCAAGGAGAGAGTTGCCCAGCGATTTGAGATGGGTGAGAGAGTCCGCTTCTGAACCGGTTATGTTGATAGTGGTCTTGTTCTGGTTTAATCCTGGCGTTATAGCTGCCGGCGGTCTCCCCGTGCCTCTCTGGCCCACTCCATTCTGCTCGGCCGCTATCGAATCTTGTTCCGGGAACAGGATGGTGCCTAGTAGTCCGTCCTGGCGCTCCGCAATCCATTGATCGATGTCGACAAAGGCCTGTGGGAGCCGCACACGCAGCTCTCTATACTGTTCGCGGATCGTAGGGCCGGTTGAAGCCACGAAGCCTGCCAGAGCGCCCAGGAAGCTCAATACGATTAAGGCCGAACCAATCCCTCGTGGAATCCGAATTCGCTCGAGATAGTCGGCACCTGCGGAAACGGCGAGTCCAAATAGCAGTCCGAGAAAGGTGACAAAAATGAGCGAATGGACTGATAGAAGGAGGCGCGCTGAGGCGTAAACGGCGAGGACAATGATTGCTGCGCGAGCAATGTCGGTGGCTTTCCAACTAATACGACGCGGGGATTCTGTCGGTGTCATGGTAAATTATTTGTATGTCAGATCCGTACCAACCCGATTATCTCGAAACTGCCGAAACGGCGGGACGTTTTTTGGATGCGATTCAAAACGTTCGGGAACTCGCCGTCGATACTGAAGGGGCGAGCTTCCATCGGTTTATCGATCGCATCTACCTTCTGCAGCTCTCCACTCGACAGGAGAGCGCCATTATTGATCCGCTGCAGGCTGATGCCCTTCCGCAGCTTGGGGCGCTGCTCCAGAATCCGCAAGTTGAGGTCGTCTTTCACGACGCCGACTACGATGTGCGCCTTCTGAGGCAGGACTACGGTTGGAAGGTCAACAATATATTCGATACTAGAATTGCGGCTCAGCTACTTGGGATCAGCGCATTTGGTCTCGCTGCACTACTTGATCAATTTTTCGGCGTGAAGCTGGACAAAGTCCATCAGCGCGCAGATTGGTCGCTACGTCCATTAACGCCAGGCATGCTGGATTATGCGGCTCAAGATACTCGGTATTTGCTTGAGTTGCGTGATAAGCTGTCCGCTTCGCTCGAACAGTTGGGGCGCCTGGAGTGGGCGCGCGAAGAGTTCGTTCGTCTCGAGACGATTCAGTTTTCCTCTGAAGAATCATCGTCTGCATATCTTCGGGTGAAAGGTGCTCGGGACCTCGAGCGTCGTGAATTGGCTGTTCTTCGTGAACTCGTACCATGGCGAGATTCGATTGCCAAGTCGCTCGATCGGGCCACGTTCCGCGTAGTTGGCAACGACGCCCTGCTCGAAATTTCGCGCGTCCAGCCGACAACTGCAGCTGAACTAAGCAAGATTCGGGGCATTTCCCGATCGATTCTGGATCGGAATGGCCAGGATATTACGGATGCGGTTGAGCGCGGTCTCGCGGTCCCTGAAGCGGACCTTCCAAAGTTTCCACGAGCGCCACGCTGGAACCGCGATCCAGACTTTGATGCCAACGTAGCAAAGCTCAGAGCAGTACGAGAGTCGTTAGCGCAAAAGCTGAACCTCGATCCGGGTGTTTTGTGCGCACGAGATCGGTTGGAAGCGGTTGCGCGGAAAAAGCCGCAATCGGTAGCGGAGCTCTCTGAGATCCCGGAACTCCGTCGCTGGCAGATCGAAGTTTTAGGTGAAGGGCTGGTTCAAGCGTTGCGCTAAGGCTTTGCCTTAATTCGGAGCCCGTTCGCCGCAGTTGGTGTAGCGGTATTGGCTTCCTGGTGTAACTTTTTTACCATGCGAAAAAGTCACCGAAACAACTCCGCCCGTTTGCGCTGCAATCACCTGTTGCTTTGCAGCGCGGTTGCACTCGGTGGGTTCTTTGCGGCATTTGATGCAGCCGCGCAGGACCCACTTCGAACATATAGCGATGCGTTCGAGGCGAGATTTGACCGCACTACGCCAATCATTCGCTATTCCATTCACGCTCAGCCGCAGTCAGACTCACTTGGCTATTCTGTTGAGATGGTCGTGCGGAACGTTACAGGGGTTGTGAGAGTTGCGAGCCCGATGTGGGCACCAGGAGCGTATCGCGCCGCAAACTTTCATCGTTACGTGCAGAATGTACGGGTGAAAAGTCGAGGCGTTGATATTCCGGTCGCGCGTGAGGATAGCTCAACCTGGCGATTTGAAGTTTCGAAACCAGCAGCAAACGAAGATCCCCAGCAAATCGAAACCGTCGTGAGCTATGATATTCGCTATCCAAATGCGATAGCCGCAGCGGGTTTAGGGAACTATTCGTTTTATCGTGCAGACGGAGCACTTTTAAGCGGCGCGATGACGTACCTCTATATAGTAGGGCAGAAGCTCTCTCCTGCGCACGTCACGTTGGACTTCCCTGCAGGGTGGACGTTTGCGTCAGGTTTGATACCAACATCAAACCCAAAGACGTTTTTTGCCTCCAGCTACGACATGTTAATCGACTGCCCAATTTTATTGGGAGCAAACGTGCGGTTATGGAGCTTTGAGGTCGACGGCGTTCCACATCGAGTTGCGTATTACCCGACGACTCCAAAAATCCAGTTTGATTCGGTTCGTTGGGTTGAGATGCATCAAAAAATTGTTGCCGCAGGTCGTGACGCTATGGGACGACTCCCTTACCGCGAATACACATTCATCTACGAAGATGGACCTGGCGGTGGATTGGAGCATCTGAATAGCTCTACAATGGCTGGGCCAGCTCGCGTTCTCACGTCGAATCCGCTGGCAATGGCATCACTCACTTCGCATGAGTATTTCCATGCGTGGAATATCAAACGTTCTCGCCCAATTAACCTCGGGCCATTTCAGTACGATCGCGAGTCGCGCACCAAGAGCTTATGGTGGGCAGAAGGCGTTACCGACTTCTACGGAGACTATCTGCTGCGGCGAGCAGGGATTCTTGATGAAGCACAGGCGAAAGCTGCGTTGGTGATTGGAATTCAAGCATATCTCAATAACCCTGGACGAGACAAAATTTCTCCAGAGCGTTCGAGTTGGACGACGTGGGATCCCAACACGGTTAATCGTGGATACAACGTGTCGTATTACACAACCGGCGCGTTGATCGGTGAAATGTTTGAGCTGTATTTGCGGAACGCCACAAATGGTGCGCGCGGTGTGGATGACATTCAACGATACATGTTTGATCGATATGCCGGTCCCAAAGGTTATACCGACAACGATATTCTGAATGCCGTTAACAAAGTGTGCGGCTGCAATTTTAATGGATTTTTCAAACGACATATTCGTGGTACGACTCCACTCGACTTCGATCCATATCTCGCATACGCCGGATGGAAGCTGGCGGTCGATACCGTCCGTACCAATAAAGACGGCCAACCGCTCGCTGATGTGCGTGCCGGAATTACTGGACACAACGGCGCTGGCAGTTTAGGCAGCTATGCCGGCAGTCCAGCTCGCCTCTCGCTTAATATCCCGGATGGGAGCTTTGGAAAGGCAGGGCTTGTAGATGGTGATTTTATAACCGCTGTTGATGGCGCGCCAATCAAAGATGGAGCGGACTTTCAAAGAGCGTTCGTCCAGGCCAAGGTTGGTAGCAGATATCGTGTAGACTACGTTCGTCTCGGTGTTTCAGTCACTACTACTGTAGAAATCCTTCCGTATACCGCTGTTGTTGTACGGATCGAGGACGTTCCGGATGTAACCGAACGGCAACGTATGGTGCGCGAACTATGGCTGAAAGGTCCCAAAACCGCGTGGACTGGGCGGAGTAACTAACTCCGCCATCCTTTCGGCAGGTTACCTGGCTGGTATTACTCTTGATATAGAGATTGGGAAAGGAGTGTAATGATGTCCGATCCCAATTTTGACAATAGCATCCGACGAGAAGGAGAAGTTGATCTTCATCAGGAGTTAATTAGTCGGCTGCATCAGCACGGTATCCGTGCGTACGAATCCGAACTCAACGATCACATGGCGGACTTATTATCTGCGATCGATGAGTTCGAAGATGTTACGAAGCGCGCTGGGGCCGATCTTTTTGTTGATTCCGCTGATTCGTCAGAACCGGATCATCCCGAATTCGTGCTTCCACATCCGCTTGAAGGCGAAAAGATAGAAGACTACATCTTACGTGTTCAAACGACGTCCGAGTTATTACGTCGTGAACGAATGTAATCCAGAGAAAGCGCACCGGCTCCTGTTGCTGCAAAGTATAAGAAGATGAAGGAGAGGAGTGATGCAGGTTCTCCGCCATTCATTATCGACCAGAAGCTCTTGGGTGCGTGCATCATAAAATATGCGGCTGCCATCATGCCAGATACGATAAAAGCCACAGGACGCGTGAATAACCCGATTAGCACCATAGCACCACCAACGAATTCTATGATACCGCCGAACCACATAAGGCCACCAAACGCTTGCGCTGTTCCGCCGAGCACACCGAACAGCTTTTGAGCTCCATGTTGCATAATTGTCATACTGGCAAAAATACGGAGCGCTATGTGTGCCCAGCGAGCATAGGGGTGGTGTGCAATTGAATCAGTCATGGAACGCTCCTCGATAAAATAGATGGTTACTATAGAAAATATAGCGACTAAGGCATTGTTGCCAGATGGTCCTGTCGAGCGCGGGGGGATATCCGCATTTGACTGACCCCCTGCTGTGTGTTGCGCGTATTAGACGTTGAACCTTAACATAGCTAGAAGATTTTGATTAAGCTCCTTGGGCGATCCTTTCGGCGTCATGGCAAGCCAGTAGCACTGCCAGTTTTATACCGAGCTACGATTGCGTTGGTTCCTGGCATTGTGGCGCTTGCTGTTGCGATTGGTGCGGCGTTAGCAATTCATTCGCTTGAACGTTGGCACGGTTTAGCCACACATGCTCAGAAGGTTTTGGTCGATACTCGGGCACTCACCACCGTTGTAGTCAGCGCGGAGGCCAATTATCGTGGCTTCAGGCTCCTGGGTGATTCGTCCTTTCTCTTAGCCTCTCGCGAAGCTGAAAAGAGCGCGATGAGTTTGTTAAGGTCTGTTCGCGACGCAACAAATGAGACTCCCGAACAAAGGGAGCGTGTGGCAAAGCTCGATTCACTGGTTCGGCTACGATTTCAACTATTCACAATTTCACAAGCGATGTTTGAGGCGGGAGATATCGCGAAGGTCCTTCAAAGTGTTATTGTGGAGACGCATGTTACCGCTCAGTTGCGCGATGTTGCAACACAGATTGAAGAGGATGAACAGCAGCGTCTATTGAAACACGATAGTGAAGAGCGGCAGAGTAAACAGTTTGCCTTGCTGGTTGTGTTGGTTGGAGGATGTTTATCGGTTGTGGTTTCGTTAATCGCAACGCGAATGCTCGCTGATAATATCAGAGAGATTGAGCATGCCAATCACGATTTGTTGCAGCAAGCGACTCAGTTGGAGGGGCAAGCGTCTGAGCTCAAGATGCAGGCAACTACTCTGGAGTCTACGGCCAATGAACTCGAAGCCGCCAATTCTCAGTTGCAACAGCAACGCGATTTAGCGCGCTTAGCTCAAGTAAACGCAGAGCACGCGAACGCAGCAAAAGCGCGGTTTTTAAGTACGATGAGCCACGAACTTCGTACGCCATTAAATGCGGTTTCGGGCTATGTGGATCTTATGGATGCAGAGGTTCATGGGCCGATTAATGAGCTGCAACGAGTGGACTTGCAGCGTATCAAGCGTGCCGTTTCGCATCTAACAATGGTGATTAGCGAGATTCTGGGCTTTGCAAAGCTCGAAGCCGGTGCTGTACAGTTTAACTTTTCACCGCTTCCTATGGTCGATGCGTTGGAGAATTCGAAAGCATTAATGGAGCCGCAAGCTGCTGCGAAGAATATTCAGCTTACCTATAATCATAGTTGCAACGATCTTGTTTCGTTCGCCGATCGTGATCGCGTTCAGCAAATATTGCTGAATCTTATTTCGAATGCGATTAAGTATACTAAGCCCGATGGTACCGTTTCTGTTAGCTGTGCTCTGTTCGAGGGACAGATTCGCGTTACGGTAGGCGATAACGGCAATGGCATTCCTGTTGACGATTTGGAGAGGATCTTTGAGCCGTTTGTTCAGCTATCGCAAACGGCTCATTCGCCGAGCGATGGAGTGGGTTTGGGGCTCGCTATTTCTCGTGACCTGGCCCGCGGTATGGGAGGCGATATTACGGTGACGAGCGAGGTGAACCGCGGTTCGGCGTTTGAGCTGGTATTGCCGCAGTTCACGTCAGTGAAGCAAAATATTGCGAGCCTGGGGTATTCGAACGAAGCTTATAATCCTAAATAAGCGCGCACTCGCGGTTCGATTTTATCTGGCGTCCAGAACGGTGCCCAGACGAGATTGACCTGCACGTTTTCGACGCCGGCAATTTTGCGGACCTCCTGCTCGATGTCGCCAATAATTGACGGACCGGACGGGCAGGCGGGCGAGGTGAGCGTCAGATCGATCGTGGCAACTGCGCCATCGACTCGAATGTTATAGACCAGGCCCAGGTCGACAATGTTGAGATGCAGGTCGGGGTCTTTCACACGACGAAGCGCGAGTTTGACCTGATCTTCACTCACCACACCGGAAGTCTGACTTCCCGCCGATGCAGTTTCCACTTTCTCGGCCGCTGCATTTGAGCCTGAGACCGGTGCGCTAACGTCTGGGTTAGCTGGCGATGGTTGTTGTTCTGCGTCCATCTATGAAAGATAACGTTTTACGAGCTGCGTTTGCCTTTGTCTTTGCCTTTGACTTCGATTTGGACTTGGCCTTCGATGATGGGCGTGCCTTACGGATTGGATCGTTCCATCCGGACGCGAGATCGGCCCGGAAGGACTTGGGCATATCGAGGGGGCCATTTGGCATATCGATGACCGCGAGGGACGCCGCGTCGCTCAAATCGGAACGTATGTCGGCAATTACTTTAAGTGGGCGAACGGCTTTGGCGGCGTGAACGCGGTTGGTAAGCAAGATTACGAACATTTCGCGATCTGCGTCGATCCACATCGATGTTCCGGTGTACCCTGTATGTCCGTACGATCGTTCGGATAGATAGTTTCCCGAGCCAAACTGTCCGGTTGGGGTATCCCAACCCAAAGCTCTGTGGCCTGCAGCGCGTTTCGTGAAGAGTTCGACGGTTTGTTCAGAAACGATGCGAACACCGTTCAGCTGCCCGCCGTTGAGCATCATTTGCGCAAACAACGATAGGTCGCCTGCTGTGCTGAACAGTCCGGCGTGCCCGGTAATACCGCCCATTGCATAGGCATTTTCGTCATGAACCTCGCCTCGTACTGGATAGCCGCGGGGCGGGGCAACTTCGGTTGGGGCGATCCGGTATTTGAGCGAGTCGGCCGGTTTAAAGAACGTTTGATTCATGCCGAGCGGTTCGAACACGTGGTTATGTAAGAATACGTCCAGCTTTTGTCCGGAGACCTTTTCGACTAGAAAGCCGAGTACGTCGGCGCCGAGGTCGGAGTAGGCGTAGGTTTTTCCTGGGGGAGAAGTGAGCGGAGTGGAGAGAACCAGCTCGCGCGCTTCGTCGGGGTTATGCGTAACACGCCAAATATCCCGTCCAGCGCGGAGCCCGGACGTGTGCGTAAGGAGCTGGCGAATGGTGACCTTTTCTTTGTTTTCGCCGGAAAACTGCGGGAGATACTTAACAACGGGGTCGTCCAGGGCGATCTTTCGTTGATCATAGAGTACCATGATCGCCGTGGTGGTTCCAACGACCTTAGTGAGCGAGGCAATATCGTAGATGGTTTTATCGACACTAACGGAGGCGCTGCTCGAGGCCCAGGAGAGCCGTCCAAACCCTCGTTCGAGAACGCTTGAGCCTTTACGTCCTACGATTACGGCCGCCCCGGGGTATCCGCCAGCCGAAATGCCGCGTTCAACCACTCGTTCGATAGTGTTCAGGCGTGTGCCGTCCATGCCCACTTCTACTGGCGTAGCGATGGGTAACCCAGAGGTTACGGCGGAAAGGATTGTTAAGACGGCAGATAACATCATTTTGCTATTAGGCTCACCAATTTGCCATATTTGATTGAGATGGCAACCCTTTTCGTTTGGAAAAGGGACTAATCCTTTAGAAGATGGACGCATGACGCCGGACCAGATCATTGTTTGTCGCGCGATGGATGGCGATGAACAGGCCCTCCGACAGCTTTGGATGCAACACTCTCCGCATATTGATGCGGTGGTGCTGCGGCTGTGTGGTGACCGTGATTTGGCTGCGGACGTTGCGCAGGAAGTCTGGATCCAAATTTACCGTGCTCTTCCAAGCTATCGAGGTGACTCGCAGTTTGGAACGTGGGCACATCGAATTGCTGTTAATCGTACCCTGAATGCATTGCGTAAGATCCGTCGAATCGCACGCGTTGAAACAGATATTGAAGAAGCAAGCAGTACTTCGATTGCCGATACCGAAGTTGAGAGCGATCGAACCTTTCTTGCAGAAACCATTCAGCAGGCGGTGGAACGTCTATCGCCTGGTGCACGGACCGTATTCACCTTACACGATGTTGAGGGGTATACACATGAAGAAATCGCAGTTGAGCTTGGCATTACGCCAGGCGGATCAAAATCTCAGCTTTTCAAGGCTCGTGCGAAGCTCCGGCGACTGCTGGCGCATATGGCCGAAGTTCCAATTTCAGGTGTAAAAGAAGCACATGTCACTCCCATTTAAAGAAATTTCAGAATCAGCGCTCGACGCGATTATTGCGAGCGAGCGCAATAAAGTCGTTGCGCCGCTCACGGAGTGGCGAACGTTATCGAAGCAATTACGCGAAGAAGGGCTGTTGAAGGATTCGCGTGAGTTAGAGTTTGCCAATCAATCGTCCGATCCTGCGCGATACGACAATCTGTCCAGCACAACGCAGCCTGTTGTATATAGAAGTGGGCCGATGCAGTGGGGACGGCGGGCGCTTGCTGCTGTCTTTTTGCTTGGTGCCGGGGTTTTAGTTGGTCGAACGTCTGGTGGCACTATTGGACTCCCTGCTGAGTTTGCGCACGCGGGGTCCGACAGTGCGAGCCAGGCTGAGTTGGTTACCCCGACGGATTTTTCGTCGTCTGATGAAGCGTTGCGTGTGTTGAATCGTGCCCAGGCGGAATATCAGCAGGCTGTGGCATATTTGGCTGTGCGCAACGATACGAGGAGTTATTCCCCTGACCTCTCGAATCTCAGGGAGCGGTTAGCCGCACTGGATGCAGTTGTGTCGGCTGCGCAGAGTGCTGTGGAAGGTTCGCCAGACGATCCAGTCTTGAATCAGTATTACATGTCGACGTCGGGAGCTCGCCGCGCGACAATGCAGATGATTAACCAAACGCTTCCGAGTGGGACGCGGTTGGCCGGGTTTTAAAGGACGTGTGTTTTGATTGATTCTTTGTTGAGAATGAGGCGTTCGGTGCGGTTGTCGCTGCTTGTTGGTGGTCTTGCGCTATTGGCTCATGTGCCCGTTGCACAGAGCCAGGCGCAGTTTACTGTGAAGTCCATGCCGCAGGGCTGGCTTGGGATATATATGCAGGAACGGAGTATTGTTGATTCTACGCAATACCCTGTTTTGATGTCGGTTGAGCCTGGATCGCCTGCTCAGAGTGCTGGTTTGGTTGCTGGCGATACGATTCTGAGCTTTAACAACATTGACGCGCGAGGCAACTTTCGCCGGTTACAGCGGTTGCTCAAGCCAGGAGAACGTGTCACGTTCAAACTGCGTCGCAATGGAGTTCGTAACGTCAGTGTTAACGTTGCTACTCGACCAACAACCTCTACAGAGGTTTCCATTGAGTTTTTTGGACCGGCGCTTGGTGCGGCAATTGCGGCTAGTGTTGCACCGTTAATCCCGTTTCAGTTAAATGGCTTTCCCGGGTCGACAGCTTACATTCGAATGGGGATGGCTGGTGCTGAATTTGCCGATATTACAGAAGAGCTGGCTGACGCATTTCAAATCAAAGTGTCTGGTGTTCTCATACTGCATGTACAGCCGGGAACGCCTGCGAAAGAGGCCGGACTTAAAGGCGGAGATGTGATCTGTAAGGTGGACACAACTCCAGTAGCATCGTCTGATGCGTTGATGCGTGCGATGCAGGGTGCGTCGAATAAGAAAGTCACTCTCGAGTTTGTTCGAAAGGGAAAGAAAGCAAATAAGCAGCTAAAATGGTGATGGTAGCTGTTGTAACAAGAAAGGCGTCTTCGGACGCCTTTCTTGTTTGTGGTCGAATGGTTGGAGTAAAATGTTCACTTCTCGATTTCCTGATGCGTCAAGCTTGATGCGCCTTTGTCTAGAGACGCCGCCCTTCAGGAATTAACGAATGGTGAATCGCGAGCGCGGCAACTGCTCCGCTCGCTGCCGCAACTATGGCGAGTTGAGGACCTGGGATTACATCGCCGGCCGCGTACACATTTTTGACTGAAGTATGATTGCGCTCGTCGATAATAATGCGCCCGATCGAGTCTCGTTTACAGCCAAGCCGAGAACCGAGATCGTCTGCTGCTTCCTGAGCGATTGAGAAGAATAGGTGTTCGCAGTCGAGCGAGATACCGTCTTCGAATTCAAGACATGTTAGCGCGCGTTTGATTGACCGCATGCAGGTGATGGGTGTTTCGAGAATGGGGATGTTGAGCGTTTCGAGCTTTTTAAGCCAATCTTCGTGCATATCTGCTGCTTCTCCGTTTGTGCAGATCACGATGCTTTTCGTCCATGTGGTTAATGCGAGTGCCAATCCGACCGCTCGCTTTCCGCTGCCAATCACAACAGTTTTTTTATCGATGGCTTCATAGCCGTCGCAGTCCGGGCATACGTGCGCCGTTTTGCCATAACATCGATCGAGCCCTGGGATGTCGGGCCAGACGTCTTTAATTCCGATTGCCAGTAAAAGCCGAGATGCCGTGCATGACATGCCGGTCTCAAGCGACGCCCGAAAGGTAGATTCGTCCAGGTGTTCGATTTCCGCTACCTCTGCGTCGAAAAACGTCACGCCGTATTTTCGGCATTCCTCTCTTCCAAGGGTGCGGAATTCTTCTGGGATGAGGTTGGGTAAGCCGAGATAGCCGTTAATGCCACGGGTTTCCCAGTTTCTAGGGTCGCCGGAGTCGATGACTACGACTTTGTGGAGGTATCGGGCGAGCCAGAGTGCGGCAGATAGTCCCGCTGGTCCGCCGCCGACTATTGCGACGTCGAATGCGTCAGCCATATGAGTGGGATAAGGCGTAATACCAATGTAGAATCTCCATTGGTTGTATGGAGTGTTCGGTGTCGACTCCAGAGCTACTCAATGGGCAATTCGGGTGCCTCTTTATGGTATTCTCTGTTCTATGGGAGAATCTGCGGGAGAATCTGCTGCGGTGTTTCTGGTAGATCGTGTATGTGATGTTGTGGAGCGAACGCGGATAGCTTTGACATCGCAGCGGTAATTTCTTCACGGACGGAGTCGTCATCTTCGATAAGATTTCGCGCATGTAGCGCATCGTGCGCTTCGGCTGTACCAAATTGGCCTAACGCCCACGCCGCGTGACCGCGCACGAGTGGTTCCGCGTCGGACAGTGCTGCAATTAGCGCAGGAACCGCATCTTCATTCCCGCCGTTTCCTAACGCAACTGCCACATTTCGTAAAAAACCTCGACGTTTTGTTCGCTTGATTGGGGAGCCTTTTGCGATACGACGCCAGTCGTCTTCGGAGAGCTGCATGAGCTCAATCAGTGTTGCGGCTTCGAGCTCTGGTTTGGGTGCGAGGGCAAGTTCGGTAAGCGGTTTGGAGAACTTGATGTTGTATGGGCAGACGTCCTGGCAGATGTCGCATCCGTATGCGAGTTCTCCAATTTGCGTACGAAGCGACGTTGGGAGTGGGCCTTTGAGTTCGATTGTGAGATAGGAGATACACTTGGTTGCATCCATGCGGTGTGGGGCAATGAGTGCGTCTGTTGGGCAGGCATCGAGGCAGCGAGTGCAGGTGCCACACTGTTGTGTGTTAAACGGCGGATCTACGGGGAGTTCAAGGTCGAGTAATAACGATCCGATAAAAAAGAACGAACCAAGTTTCGGGTGAATCAGCGTCGTGTTTTTGCCAAACCAGCCCAGTCCTGCTCGGCGAGCGAGGTCGCGTTCGAGGATGGGGCCGGTGTCGACGTAGGCTTTCCCTCTAATGCTGTGATCGACAGATTTTTCGATCCATTGATGGAGCGAGTTGAGTTTGTCGACCATCACGTCATGGTAGTCGTCGCCTCGTGCATATTTGGCGATGGGACCAGGCTGTTGCGTGCCGCCGTAGTTGAGGCCAACGACGATTGCGGTGGACGTCCCTGGAAATGGGAGTCGAGTATCAGCCCGTTTTTCGGCGCCTCTGGGGAGGTAGGCCATGTCGCCGGCGTAGCCGGCTTCGCACCAGCTGTCGAAGTATGGAGCTGTCTCTGCGGGGCCAAGTGTCGTAATGCCAACGAGGTCAAAGCCGATCGTGCGCGCCTGAGCTTTAATTGCTTCGGCGAGAGTTTCGGTCGATGGTGATGAAGGCATAGGAGAGCGCTAGAAAAATCCGAGATTTACGGGACGTCTGAATTTGTCCCGTATTCGCCGCTTGTTACGAGTGGGCAGCCCATCGAGCATATTGCTCGATATCGTTCGCGGGTGGTACAACGTTGCTATCGCCATAGGCCGTATACATCCTCCAGCGCATGTAATCCCGGTCGGGAATAGGGAGAAACGGGAGCTGGCGGTACCAATGACGGTTCCGAAAGCGCCAGCTTACACGAAGCAGGTCAACGGCGAGCGATGGGTGGAGAAGGGCGCGGCCGGAGAGGGTGAGAATTAACTTTGTCCAAGACATATTTACAATTATAAGTATAAGCCAATGCCGCACATTATAGGTCTTATCTCCGACACGCACGGTCTTGTTCGTCCCCAGGTTCATGAGGCGTTAGCTGGCGTGGATCTTATTCTGCATGCTGGCGATGTTGGTGGTGAGGATATTCTTCAGGAATTGAGTATTATCGCGCCAATTCAGGCTGTGTATGGCAACACTGATGCGCCAGGGCAGCCGAGTTTGGAGAAGTTTATTGAGCGAACATTCGACGGGCTCACTGTGCGAGTGACGCATGGGAATGAGCTTGGGCGTCCAACGCCGGAGCAGGTGCTCGCCCGGTATAGTGAAGACATTTTGATCTATGGGCATACACATAAGCCGGTCATCGCGCGATTTGGCGACCGGTTGGTAATTAATCCGGGCGCGGCTGGGCCAAGACGGTTTGATATCAAGCCGACGGTTGCGAGGCTGACCATTACTGATGGCGTTGCGGAGGCGGAGCTCATTTCTCTTGAGTAAGCTTCCTATGCTCACCACGCTTGTTCAACGATTTGCGGAATACGAACTTCAAGCGCGTTCGGCAGGAATCGATGAAGTTCGCGTGTACGTACTTCCTACTGGTGAGCGAGATGTTGTACGTCGGGTTTCGCGCGAGTTGCTCGCGGTTGCATTGGATATCGCGGTTGATGGAATCGAGCTGGAGTATACTGAGCATGGAAAGCCGCTTCTGCGAAACGATCCATCGTTGCACTTTTCGACGTCTCATACGGACAATGTTTCGCTTATCGCCATTACACGAATTGCTGCGGTGGGAGTTGATATCGAGCAAATGCGTGATGTGCCGAATATCGAGAAAATTCTGCAGCGGTTTTTTCATGAGGACGATGCCGCGCTCGTTCGGCAAAGCAGCGACGTTCCTCGAAGCTTTTTGCGCGCATGGACGCGTGGAGAGGCGTCAGTGAAAGTCCATGGCGGTAAGGTGTGGGATATGGCGAAGAAAGATCCGAATATTTCCGTTCGTAACTTTGAGCTTACCGGGCACGACAACGTCTCAGCTGCAATTGCCATTGCAACGGTGCGTGACGACTGGCAATATGTTGTTAAGTATTAGTCACGATTGTTGAGAACATCGTACGAGCGAGTAAAAATTCGAATAGAAATCGAATAGAATTCGAAAGCTGCTATCCTGCTAGAAAAACGACTGTCCGTGTAGCGTATGCAACGTCTCTGATGGCTGTTTGTGCAAGCCGAGCAAGTGCATAGCACTTGGCATCACATCCGTCGTTCGAAGTGGTTGAATCTTCGGCGCGCGATTCATAACAATCGGCGTTAGCATATGATCGCGATGCAAAGCGCCATGCGAAGAAACGTGCGCAATCGGTTCAAATCGTCGCCGGAAATCCCAGCCTGGCGTTGCAGACAATATGATGTCCCCACATCGTTCAGACGAACATAAGTGCGCAATCTGAACGAGTGAGTCGGGATAGTTCGTATGGACGGTGCGATAATATGCTTCGTTCTCATCTATGTTGCAGGCAGTCCCGATATTCAGTGGATCCCCGGTGTGCGGAGTATACGTGTACCGAGTTGCTGCTGCTTGGCTGACGTCGAACGATGTATCGTTGGAACTCCATGTAACCGTCGCTGACCCCATATCCCGCGTATGCACTTCGCATGTATTTCGCGCCGTCGGAATCAACATTAGATCAACCGACTCCCGTTGTAACAACGCACTGGCCAGCTCCGTGTAGCGCGCGCTGACGTTCTGCCAAAATGGACGAACGCGTTGCTTGAGATCTATATATAGATGTGCCATCGCATTCCCACTCACCATGACCGCTACATCCGCATTGCGAACCCAAACCTTCGGGTGCGCCAACACGCGGAGTCCAAATCCTTCGATTGCTTCCGCTAAATCATCGTGCGCTTCGATACTCGAATGACCGTGATCGCTTACAATCCAAAGGTGCGTTTGATCCCAATCACCACGCCGCTCCGCATCTTCACGGATTTGCCGCGCAGTGTCGTCAACAATCTGAAGTGCGTCCAACACCATTGGTGACTCGTGCCCTAGCGCGTGCGACATTTTATCTACGCCCGTGAATACCGCGAAGGTAAACGCCGGTCGAGCATGATTGATACGCCGCACCAAACGATCTCCAGTATAACGATCGATATCCAACCACCCCTGAACATCACCACGAAAGTGCGTCCACGCCGTACGCGCAATAAAAGGCGCCCCGTGCGCGATTCGATCCCTACTGGAAAGCCCCCGCTCAATCACGCTTAACGCACCCAAGCTTGACGGCGCCAATTCAAACATGGTTGGTACGTCAGCCGAGAGATCGTGATCGATACGATGCATTTCGATTCCCACATAACTTCTGGAATGCCCAACGGTGAGGCACGTCCGTCGCGTGCGGTCGAACCACCGTATTCCGGGCAGCCCAACAGAAGCCGGATGCCGCCCCAGCAGAAACGGCGTGTACGCAGGGCCAGTAACCGACGGAAATACCGTAGTAATAGTATGAAACGCCCCTTCCTCGCTTAATTGGCGAATTGCAGGGAGACGGCCCTCGGCCATTTCCGCATAAAGTCGGTCTGGGCGAGCGCCATCGGCGACGAGGATTATGACGGAGGCGGCTTGAGTCACTAAATTCTGGTATGGCAAGAAAGAGTGCAATCCAACGTAAACGAGTCGTCAACGCCAAATCGAGCGTGCTGGCGAAAAAATCGTCATCCAAGGCCAGCGTCAACTCCAAGGCGGTTAAGCCAGCCAAGGTCAGTGTGAGCGCCAAGGCGGTTAAACCAGCCAACACCAGCGCGAGCGTCGAGCCGGTTAAATCAGCCAAGGTCACCCGCGCACCGAAGGTGCCGGTAAAAGCTTCTGCGAAACCCAAGGTTCCCCGTACCGCAACTGGTAAACGAGCCTCACCAGGCGTCCTGAAGACTGCCGGTGACGCCGCCGTTGAAGGGACCCGCGAACGTACGGAATTTGGTCATCTTCAGGCGGGTCGAATCCCGCCGTCTCAGTTGGAAGACACTCGTCAGTCTGGCGCGACCCGAAAAGTGGTCGACGAGTCCATCCGCGATTACTCACCGTTCACAATCACGGAAGACGAAAAGCTCTTCCAGTCGCCGTCCGAACACGAAGAATTCACCAAAAGTGATCCATGGCGCGTGATGCGAATCACGGCTGAATTCGTGGAAGGTATGGACGCACTGGCTCAGGTCGAAAAAGGCGTCTCGATCTTCGGTTCCGCTCGTACGAGCCCCGACGATCCGATGTACCAAGCCGCCCAGGAAACCGCCCGCCTCCTCGCTGAAGCTGGCTTCAGTATTATCACTGGCGCCGGCCCTGGAATTATGGAAGCCGGTAACAAAGGCGCCAAGCAAGGCAACGGTCCGTCGATCGGCTGTAACATCGAACTGCCCTTCGAACAGGGCGCCAATCCGTACGTCGATACACTCGTCAACTTCCGATACTTTTTTGTTCGGAAGACTATGTTCGTCAAATATTCGCACGCATTTATCATCTTCCCAGGCGGTTTTGGTACGCTGGACGAGCTTTTCGAAGCCGTCACGCTTATTCAAACCGGGAAGATTTCCGAGTTTCCAGTTATCTTGTTCGGGCGTGCATACTGGGCCGGCCTAGTGCGCTGGCTCCAATCACGCGTATTACACGATAAAAAGATCTCGCCCGGCGATCTCGACCTGCTCATTCTCACGGACGACCCTCGCGAAGCGGCGGACGCGGTTATTCAGGCGTACAACGCGCCGTCGGTCATTGGCGAAGAACTCCCGTCGTCAGATTGATCTAATAACGGACTTTTCTTAACACTTTACCTGTCGTTACACGTTCATGCAGAATTCTTCAAACACCGGCGGCCCAGTCTCCGCGTATCTTCGCGAACACTTTCGGCACTTTAACGCCGCTGCCTTGGTTGATGCCGCCGACGGTTATCGTGCGCATCTCGACAACAATGGCAAGATGCTTGTCACCATCGCTGGCGCCATGAGCACTGCCGAAATTGGCAGATCGCTTGCGGAGATGATTCGCCAGGATAAAGTCCACGCCATCTGCTGTACTGGCGCGAATCTCGAAGAAGATATTTTTAATCTTGTTGCACACGATTACTACGAGCGCGTTCCGCACTACCGTGATCTCACGCCGCAAGACGAACAAAATCTTCTGGATCGACACATGAACCGCGTTACCGATACGTGCATCCCGGAAATGGAAGCGATGCGTCGTATTGAAGCTGTCGTTCTGGACGAGTGGGTCGCAGCCGATCAAAAAGGCGAACGTTACTTCCCGCACGAATTCATGTACAAGATTCTGCGCAACGGAAAGCTGAAAGATTCGTATCAGATCGATCCGAAAAACTCCTGGATGCTTGCCGCCGCAGAAAAAAATCTCCCCATGATCGTACCCGGTTGGGAAGACGCAACGCTGGGCAACATGTTCACTGGGCACGTAATTAGCGGAGACGTGAAGAACGTTCACACGGTTCGCACCGGCATCGAATACATGATCATGCTCGCCGAACTCTATACCGAACTCACCAAAACCTCATCGCTCGGCTTTTTCCAGATCGGCGGTGGCATTGCGGGTGACTTCCCGATTTGCGTAGTTCCAATGTTGCATCAAGATCTACAACGCGACGATATCCCACTTTGGGGATATTTTTGCCAAATCAGTGATTCGACCACAAGCTACGGCTCTTATTCCGGCGCCGTGCCAAATGAAAAAATCACGTGGGGCAAACTTGGTATCGATACACCAAAGTTTATCGTTGAAAGCGACGCTTCAATTGTTGCGCCACTAATTTTTGCGCTTGTTTTAGGTTCCTAAGGGCACCGAAATGCCAGAAAATTCTGGCGAACGATCATTCTTGCCCAGCGTATTGCTTTCGTTGGGTACTTTGCCTACCTTACAAGCAGACAATAAAAATGTGGGCGCCCGGCCATTGGGGCTGGGCGCTCCGTTTTTTTATACCCTGTAGTGTCATGATCGAGGAATTAAAAGCCAAGCTCGGGGCAGAAGTCGAACGTTTACAGCACGAATTAAATGTCGTTCTGCCAAATGAAATTCGGAGAGCAGTCGAGTTAGGTGATCTCCGGGAAAACTCGGAGTACAAAGCAGCACTTGAACGCCAACAGTTTGTCCAGGCACGCCTGAGCCAACTGCGTCAGCGTTTGAGTAAGCTGTCCCAAGTCGACATGTCGCAAATTCCGGCGGACCGCATTGGACTCGGTTCCGATGTAGTCGTTGAAGACGAAAAAACGGGACAACGCGAGTTGTATTCGTTGGTCTTTGGCGATGCCGATGAGTTCAACGAATGTCACGTCACTATGGGCTCGCCAATCGGGCGAGCGCTCATAGGAAAAGGCGTGGGGGAAACTGCAGTGCTCAAACTCCCAAGCATGATTCGTCACCTGAAAGTGGTGAATCTCAAAACCATCCACGACCAGTAACCGCCGAAGACTCTAGCTAGGCGGGAGTATCCCGCCAGACAATACAGGATGCTCTCGGAGGGCGGGGTCAAAAACCCCAGCCCTTTTTTGCTATACGGATGTTTACTCTGCACTTTAGGCCACCGAACCTAAGTGCGGGTAAACATTTGTTGTTTTTATTGCATAAAATTTCAAAAATGGGTTGCCGACCCTAGTCGTAAGCCGTAGCTTATTTTGTTCGCCCTATGAAAGACTCGTCTATTTCATGAAGTTGAAGCTGCTCCTGACTGGGGCTGTCGCAGTATCGGTGCTCTCAGCATCGCTATCTGCGCAAGCTGTCGCCAAAATGGATGAACCGCTGCCAACCAAGCCTTTTGCTCGGCTTTCCGCATCGGCACATAGCGTTCGCGACTCCATCGTCTCCCTCGCGAGGCGTCAGTTGGGGACCCCGTACAAGCTCGGGGCTAAAGCACCTGGACGAGCGTTCGACTGTAGCGGGCTGGTTCAGTACGTCATGGAAGCGTTTAACATCGAGCTTCCAAGAACGTCCCGCGAACAAGCACAGATTGGCGAACCCCTCCCACGCGACCTTACGGCCTTAAAGCCCGGCGATCTCCTGACCTTTGGAAAGGGGAAGCGCATCTCACATGTTGGGATCTACGTTGGCGACGGCAAATACGTGCATGCCGCAACCCGTGGCCGCGAAGTGAAGGAAACCAAGCTCACCGAGCAAGGTTCCTGGTGGAAAGGAGCCCGCCGAATCATCGCTTCTACAGACAGCGCGTCACCCAACAAGTCAAAGCTGTAGCTCCAAGGCAGCGCTAGATAGTTCTAGCGCAGTTTTAAAGCTGCTCATCTATTCTGTGTAGTTGTGGACGCACGCTTTGTGCGTACCTAAGTTGATACTATGCCCACGTTTGGAAACGGGCGCCGAGTAGCGATAGTAGCGGGGGTGAGGACACCCTTCGCGAAGGCTGGCACGGTGTTCAAAGGATTATCGGCCATCGAGCTGGGAAAGCTCTGTGTGGCCGAGCTGGTTCAACGCACAAATCTCGACGGGAAAGAGGTTGAGGCACTCATTTTTGGGACTGTTGTTCCAAACGTTCTTGCTCCCAACATCGCCCGGGAAATCGCACTTATGCCGATCTTCCCCAAAACGGTCAACGCCTTTTCGGTAAGCCGAGCGTGCGCGTCGGCCAATCAGGCGATTACGGACGCGGCCGATCAGATTGTACTCGGCCACTGCGATGTCGCAATTGCGGGTGGGGCTGAGTCGCTGTCGAATGTGCCTATCTTGCACTCGAAAGGCTTTACCGAGGCGTTGATTCAGGCGTCGCGTGCGAAGTCGCTGACGGGGCGATTGAAGGCGTTTTCGCAAATTCGGCCCAAAGACTTTGTGCCGATCACGCCCTCGATCTCCGAACCCACGACGAACGAAACGATGGGAGAGAGCGCGGAGAAGATGGCGAAGATCAACGACATCCATCGTGAAGATCAGGACCAGTTTGCGCTACGGTCTCATCGGTTGGCAGCGGCTGGTACTGCTGATGGCCGGTTAACGAGTGAGATAGTTGCCGTCTCGGTGCCACCACAATATGAAACCGTTGTTGAGAGCGATAACGGGATTCGCGAAGATACGTCGTACGAAAAGCTTGCTTCGTTGAAGCCAGTTTTTGATCGACGATATGGTAGCGTTACCGCTGGGAATTCGTCGCCACTCACCGATGGTGGTGCGTGCGTTCTGCTAATGAGCGAAGAAAGGGCCAAATCCATGGGATACACACCGCTTGGCTACATCAAGTCGTATGCGTATGCGGCGGTTGATCCGGGCGAACAGCTCTTGCAGGCGCCTGTGATTGCGGCACCACTGGCGTTACGTCGAGCTGGGCTCACGTTGGAAGATATGGATCTGATTGAGATGCATGAGGCGTTTGCAGCGCAGGTGTTGTCGAACTTGAAGGGCTTTATGTCACAGGAATGGGCTGAGCGGGCTGGGTTGGAGAAGCCGTTGGGTGAAGTCGATCGTTCAAAGCTGAATGTGATGGGTGGTTCGATCTCTATTGGGCACCCGTTTGGTGCAACTGGCGCGAGAATTACCACAACGTTGTTGAATGAACTCGGGCGTCGTAACGGGCGATATGGTCTAATGACCGTATGCGCAGCCGGCGGCCTTGGATTTTCGATGGTCGTGGAGCGCGACGTATGACGGCGACGCAACAACAATCATCATCGAATAACAACGGGTCGTCGACTCGATTGGCTGTTTCGGTGGAAATGCATGATGACGTTGCAGTGGTCATCATGAACTTGCCGAATGAATCGGTAAACAAGATTACGCGTGGTGTGCGCGATGAAATGGTCCAGATGTTTGACCGTCTCGAGCGCGACCACAACGTGCGTGCGGCTGTATTGATAAGCGGTAAGCCGGATAACTTTATTGCCGGCGCCGATATCGACGAATTCATGACGTTACGCGATGCGGCGGATGCGGAACGGTTGAGCCGAGAAGGGCAGGCGTTAATCGATCACTTTGAGAAGTCGCGTTTGCCATATGTTGCCGCGATTCACGGTGCGTGTTTAGGTGGTGGGTTGGAGAGCGCACTTGCATGCACCTGGCGTGTCGCGACCGATCATCCTAAAACGATGCTTGGATTACCGGAAGTACAACTTGGTTTAATCCCCGGTGCAGGCGGAACGCAGAGGTTGCCTCGACTGGTGGGGCTGCAGAACGCGTTAGATATGATCTTGCGAAGCAAGAATGTTCGCGGGAAAAGCGCGCTGAAAATGGGCTTGATCGACGAACTCGTGCATCCTGCGATTCTGAAACGGATTGCGATTGAACGGGCGCGGGAGTTTGGGCATGGAACGCGGAAGTATCCTGAGCGGTCTGGGCCTGGCGGTGCGATGGATATGTTGCTGAATCGCAATATGATTGGGCGGAGCATCGTGTTTAAGAAGGCGCGCGAAGCGACGCTCAAGCAGACGCACGGGAACTATCCGGCTCCGCTTGCTGCGATTGACGCAGTCGCAGCTGGTTACGAAAAGGGAATTTCCACCGGTTATCGCGAAGAAGCTCGTCTTTTTGGCGAAATGGCGATGACCGACGTGTCGAAACAGTTGATTTCGGTGTTCTTCGCGACCACAGCGCTCAAGAAAGACACTGGCGTTGACGATGGAATTGACGTTACACCGCTCCCGATTCATAAGATTGCAGTAATCGGTTCCGGCTTTATGGGCGCTGGAATCGCGTCGATCGCTGTGCAGCAAGATACGCTGGTGCGTATGAAGGATGCTGACAACGGTCGGCTGGCAAAAGGGTTCGCTGCGGTGAGCGGAGTGCTCCGCGAGCGGTTGAAGCGGAAGCAGGTTACGAACACGCAATACAACGATATGATGTCGTTGCTGAGCGGAACCACGGACTATAGCGGATTCGAAAACGTGGATCTTGTTATTGAAGCGGTGTTCGAAGATCTGAACGTGAAACACACCGTGCTGCGAGAGGCCGAAGCGGTCTTGGGGCCCAAGGCGATCTTCGCGAGCAACACGAGCACGATTCCGATTGCGCGAATCGCGGAAGGGTCGCGGCGCCCGGAACGGGTGCTGGGAATGCACTTTTTCTCGCCCGTGCATAAAATGCCTCTGCTCGAAGTGATCGTCACACCGTTTACCGAAGATGAAGTAATCGCTACGGCAGTTGCCTACGGAAAAAAGCTCGGTAAAACGGCGATTGTTGTGAACGATGGACCAGGGTTTTACGCCAATCGCGTGTTAACCCCATATCTCAACGAGGCTGGGCGGCTACTCGACGAAGGGGTTTCGATCGAAGCGATCGACGCGGCGATGGTCGAATTTGGCTTTCCGGTTGGGCCAATTACCCTGCTGGACGAAGTTGGGCTGGACATTGCTGGCAAGGCTGGCCAGATCATATTTGATGCGTTCGGTGCGAGGTTTACCCCGCCAGACTCACTTAAACGAGTGATCGAGTCCGGTCGGTATGGCCGAAAGTCGAAGCGTGGCTTTTATCTGTATGACTCAACCGGGAAAAAGGGGAAGGTCGACAGCACTATTTACGAGCTATTCGCAGACGGACACGCTCGGACCGAACTTCCAGCTGAAGAAATTCAGCGACGGCTGGTGTATGCCATGCTCAACGAGGCTGCTCGCTGCCTGGAAGATGATATCATCCGTTCCCCACGAGACGGCGATATTGGCGCTGTCTTTGGGTTCGGCTTCCCGCCGTTTCGTGGCGGTCCGTTCCGATATATGGACAGCGTTGGGACCAAGCAACTCGTACAACAATTAGAAGAACTTGACGGGCGCTTTACCGGCCGTTTTGAACCGGCGGAGCTGCTGATCGATATGGCGCGAAAGGACACGCGTTTTTACCCAAATAGTTAATTTCACCGCATGCAAAAATCTTCAGTCGTCGCGGCCCTCTCCTCGAGGGCCGGTACACTTGCTCGGGTAGCCGTTGGTTCGGCTGCGCTAGGTTTGGTTGGGATGAATGGCGCCATAGCTCCCGTAATGGCGCAAAACGCGCCTGCGCAGGCTGCGACGCAGCCGCTGACTGTGAACCGCATTTTCACAACTACTGAGTTTCGACTCAATCCGCTGCCACGCCCGCATTGGTTAAAAGACGGCGCGTCGTACATCGACCTGCGTACTGTGGCTGGCGGTGTTGAAATCGTTCAGGTAAACGCAACCACCGGTGCCACGAAAGTGTTGGCGCCCGCGAGCGCCGTAAAGCTCCCGGATGGCAAGCCAATTCCGATTGAAGATTTAGAGCTTTCAGTCGATGAAAAAAAGGCACTCATCTTCCATAACTCCGAGCGCGTTTGGCGGCAGAACACGAAAGGCCAGTTTACGGTAATCGACTTTGTTGCGAAGCGGGCTATTCCTGTTGCGCCGAATGCGGGTGCAAAGATGTTCGCCAAGCTTTCGCCAGATGGAAAGTTTGTAGCGTATGTTCGCGGGAACAATCTGTACACGTACGACCTTACAACGAGCACCGAACGCCAACTTACCCAAGACGGCGCTGAAAATATTATTAACGGAACGACCGACTGGGTGTACGAAGAAGAGTTTGATCTTCGCGATGGTTTCCAATGGAGCCCCGACGGTGCGCACATCGCCTTTTGGCGTTTTGATCAGACCGCTGTTCCGCTCATGACGTTAATGGATGAAACAGACTCGCTGTATCCAAAGCTGTTTCAGTATAAGTATCCAAAAGCTGGTCAGCCAAACTCAACAGTTCGTATTGGCGTTGTAAATGTCAGTAGTGCAGCAACAACGTGGATGAACATTGGCAACGATCCATCCGCGTACGTTCCACGAATGGGATGGGTTGGCTCTGATTCCGTGTGGATTCAGACGATGCCACGAAAGCAGAATCGTAGCGATCTGCTCATGGCGAGCATTGCCAATGGCGGAAATCGGACGATCGCGGTTGATACCGACTCTGCCTATGTAGACGTTGCCGAAGTTGTTTGGCTGAATAACTACAAACAGTTCTTGTGGCAGTCTGACCGTAGCGGTTGGAGACAGGTCTATCTCTACAACAGAAACGGTTCCATCGCTCGGCAGGTCACAGCCGACGGTGTTGACGTGTTGGACATTGTTGGTATCGACACGATTCAAAACGCGATCTACGTAAAGTCCGCCGCACCAACACCAATGCAGGCGCAGATTTATCGATTCACACTCGACGGAAAAAAGTCGGAACGCATTACGAAGATAGATGGTTCGTACGACTTTACGCTCGCACCGGGCGGAAAGTTCGCCTCTGCCATTTGGTCTGCAATGGGCGCACCGCCGTCGTCTGCGATCTACGCGATTCCGTCCATGAAGGTCGTGCGGACGCTTGGGAGCAACGACTCGCTTGCCAAACATATTGCATCGTTCGGCGTAAAAACTGAGTTCATCAAGATCCCGTCGGCCGATCCGTCGGTGATGCTGGACGCATATCGTATGTTGCCGCCCGGCTTTGACAGCACCAAAAAGTACCCGGTTATGATGTACGCGTACGGCGGTCCAGCCATTCCGCAGGCGCTCGATACGTGGCTGGGGAGCCGGTATCTCTTCCATCTCATGCTCGCTCAGCAGGGTTATGTGGTCGTGGTCGCCGACAACCGTGGCTCCGCATGGCGCGGCACCAATTTCCGCAAAATGACCCAGTACAAGCTCGGCATCATCGAATCCGATGACCAGATTGCGGTCGCCAAATGGCTCGGCCATCAAACCTGGGGCGATGCGGCTCGTATCGGGATGTGGGGATGGAGCTACGGCGGCTATAACACCGCAATGAGCGTTTTCCGTGGCGACGGGATCTTCAAACTCGGTATTTCCGTGGCCCTGGTCTCCGACTGGCTGTTCTACGACTCGATTTATACCGAACGTTTCATGTGGATTCCGCAAGAAAATGCGGCTGGGTACAAGGCGTCGTCGGCCCTCAACTATGCGGCCGGCCTCAAGTCCAAGTACCTTCTGATTCACGGCACTTCGGATGACAACGTCCACCCTCAGAATGCGATGACGCTGATTCAGCGCCTTCAAATGGAACGAAAGCCGTTTTCGATGACGTTTTATCCCAACAAAAATCACTCGATTTCCGGGCCTGGCGGGACACTCCCTCTGTTCGACCAGCTCGAACGATATATTCGAGAAAACCTGTAATTCGCAAAAGGGGGTCGGGTTCCGGCCCCCTTTTTTGTACATTTACACGCGGTACTTGCGGTATTCTTTCGGATTGGCGCGTTCATCGCGGCTAGCTCTAATAGATTACCGACCTCAGACTCTCAGATATTCAATATTGCATGCTTCGTAACACGCTGCTTTTTTTATCGAACCAGCCCAAGGTTTTTAAGTTCATCCGCCACAATCGGTTGGCGCGTGGCTTTGCGTCTCGTTTCGTGGCCGGCGAAACGATTGATACCGCAATTGCGGCCGTCAAAGAGCTGAACGCGAAAGGCATCACCGCTTCACTCGACCTTTTGGGCGAAAGTGTTCATAACGCAGCCGAAGCGCGTGCGACCGGTGTGGAATATCTCAAGATTCTCGATCGCATTCACGAAGAACGGCTCGACGCAAACGTTAGCGTCAAGCTCACCGCGCTTGGGTTGGATATATCCGAAGAGCTGTGCGTTGAAGTGACGTGTGATGTACTTTCACGCGCCAAGGCGTACAACACGTTTGTCCGTTTGGATATGGAAGCGAGCGACTACGCTCAGCGCACATTGGAGCTGTTTGAAAAGCGCCTGTATCCGAACTACCCAGAGAACGTTGGCGTGGTGTTGCAGAGCTATCTGTACCGCACCAAGGCCGACGTGGAGCACATGAACCAGCTTAAGGTTCGCGTGCGGCTGTGCAAGGGCGCGTATAAGGAGCCGCCCGCAGTGGCGTTCCCGGACAAAAAGGACGTGGACGATAACTACATGGCATGCGTTCACCTGCTATTACAGAACGGCGCCTACACCGGGCTTGCAACGCACGACGAAGCGATTATCGAAGCGACCAAAAAGTTTGTCGAAGAGAACAACGTATCGCGCGATCGATTTGAATTCCAAATGTTGTATGGCGTACGACGCGATTTACAGGATAAGCTTGTTCGCGAAGGATACCGGATGCGTGTCTACGTTCCGTTTGGTACGCAGTGGTATCCATACCTGATGCGCCGCTTGGCTGAACGCCCTGCCAACGTTGCATTTATGACCGGAAATATTATCAAAGAAATGATAAGTCGTCGGAATTAACGATGGGACGATTTCTTCCACCCGACCACTCTGCTGGAGATCCCAATACCATTGGCGGCTACCGAGCCGTCCATGAGCGACCTGCGGCATTCGAGGGTAAGGATGGAACATCGTATAGCGTTGAAATAGTCGTTGACGAAACAGGAGATCCTGGCCAGCCGTACGCCGGGTATCTCCTGTTTGTACGATGGCAGCCCAGCGATCTGGTTGCTGCTGGGCATTTGGAGACACGGTACCTGGCGTATGCGCGCGACGAACAGTCGGTGATCAACATGCTTGGCACCATTCGGCTCAGCGAAGTGAAAAAGAAGCTCGACGCCTTAATCACGGAAAGCACACCACCCTCGTCATCCCGCCCGTGGTATGAGGCGATGAACGATAAAGACGATGACGATGACACGTGAGCACGGGATAGTTTTATCGGGTACTGGCGGTGTGTGGCAGGTACTCAACGACGCGGGCGAGAGGCGAGATGCGTCGTTGCGCGGCCGGCTCAAGCGTGGGCTAGCTGATCAGATGAAGCTGGCTGTGGGCGATAAGGTTTTTATTGAAGAAGGCGAACGTGGTGGTACGTGGATGATCGATTTGATCGAACCGCGTACTTCTGTGTTGGCACGCCGAGAACCTGGCGGGCGGTATGGGGAACGGATTGTTGCGGCAAATCTCGATCAAGTGGTGGTTGTGTTTGCTGCCGCGCAGCCAGAGCCACATCGCCGGATGTTGGATCGGTTTTTGGTGATTGCTGAGGCGAATGATCTTAAAGCGCGTATCGTAATCAACAAGATCGACCTTGTGGGCGAGTCGTTCGCGCGCGAGCTCTTTGGGGATTATGAAGCGCTGGGTTATCCGTTGCACTGTACGAGTGCGCGAGCGGATATTGGCATTGATGCGTTGCACGATGAGCTTATTGGAAAGGTCAGTGCGCTCAGCGGGCCTTCTGGTGTTGGAAAGTCATCGTTGATCAATTCGATGTATCCGGGGCTGAATCTGCGTGTTGGCGAGATTAGTGAGTCGGTAAATAAGGGTCGGCATACAACTGTTGGTGCGGTGTTACATCCTATTCCCGAAGCTGGGTTTATTGTTGATACGCCTGGGCTGCGCGAAGTTGGTATGTGGGGGCTCGATATCACTCAGCTGGATCGTTGTTTCCCGGAGTTCGAGCGGTATTTAGGCGAGTGCAAGTATGGCGACTGTTCCCATCGGCACGAGCCAGGGTGTGCGGTGCGCGAGGCGGTTGCTTCGGGAGCGATTAATCCGTTGCGGTACGAGAGCTTTATCAAGCTGTATGACGAGATTGAGGAGACTGATCGTCGCTGGGCGGATAGTTAAGCTGATTGATCTGTTGAAAAAAGCCCTGCACCATTCATTGTTCGAATGGTGTAGGGCTTTTTGTAAGCGAGGGCTTAACGTGTATCAGTGTGCCGCAGCAGCATATCCAACTGGTGACATCTCTGCGAGATAATCATCCAATCCACTCAGTGGATCGCCTTCGAGCGCACTGCCATCTGGCGCTTCGAGTATAAACCCGGCATCGCGAATCATCTCGAGATCTGCCTTGGCTTCCTGGCCTTCGGTTGTGAGATAATCCCCGATAAACAGCGAATTCGCTGGGTATAGTCCCAACGGTTGAAGCGACTTCAAGTGCACTTCGCGACCACCTGCAATTCGAATCTTCTGGCTTGGCAGAATGAAACGATAGAGGCAAAGCACGCGCAGGCATCGGCGTGGGTTCAGCGTGTTTTCAACCGTGAGTGGCGTTCCTTCAATCGGGATCAGGAAGTTGATCGGGACACTGCTTACGTTCATTTCGCGCAACGACGTAGCAAGGTCGATGATATCGTCGTCGCTTTCACCCATCCCGATAATGCCGCCTGAGCAGCTCGAAATGCCGGCATTGTGTACGTTCGTGATCGTATCCTGCCGATCCTGGAACGTATGTGTCGAGCAAATCTCGCTGTGGTAGCTTTCGCTCGTATTGAGGTTGTGGTTCACCGTGTCGGCGCCAGCAGCCTTGAGGCGTTTGGTTTGGTCCTCGTTGAGCAAGCCGAGACAGGCGCAGACGCGCAGATTGTGCTTGGCTTTGACCTCTTCGATTGCGTCGAGCACCTTTCCGAACACTCGTTCGCCTGGTGACCGACCGCTGATGACCATGCAGAACGTGCCAGCTTTTAGCGTTGCGGCTCGGTCGGCGGCGGCGAGGATCTTCTCGCGGGCGAGCATCGGGTACTTTTCGATGTCGGCCAACGACAGCTTGGACTGCGAGCAGTAGTTGCAGTCTTCGGGGCAAAGCCCGCTCTGGGCGTTGAGTAGGAAGTGTAGCCGAACCTTATTCCCCCAATAGTGGCGCCGAACGCGATAGGCGGCGGCCAATTGATCGAGGAGTTCATGGTCTGGGGCAGCGAGGACGGCTCGTGCTGCGTCCCGAGAAATTAACTCTCCTGCAAGCGCTTGATCAGCGAGGGAATTCCAGTTGTAAGACATGGGGTGCAATATAATGGTAGCCTACGATGAGGTCGTAGGGGATAAATGAGCCTGGAGCTGACTTTGTGGCTCCAGGCGCGGTTGGGTCGCTTGGGTGGTCTCGGGCGGAGCAGCAACTCCGAGGACCTCCAGCAGCGTATTGGAAGCCGTAATAAGCTCCGGACCGGCTGTGGGGCTGTGCGGGAATTCGATTACCGGAATGCCCTCAAGCAGCTCTTGAAGTAGGGCCCGGTTGGTCTGTTCTGGGACTGAAGGCGACCTTTCGGTTGTATTCGAGTTGAGCACAATGGCTCGGATGTTTAGTCCGCGGGCCTGTGCGGCTTCCACGGTGAGTAGGGTGTGGTTAATAACGCCAAGTCGGTTTGCGGCCACGATGATGAGGTCGAGCGACCAACGTTGGCAGAGCGAGGCGAAGGTTTCGTTGGCGGTGAAGGGGACGAGGAGTCCGCCTGCGCCTTCTACGATAATTGCGTCGCTGGCGAGTTCGAGCGCTCGGAAGGTTGAGTCGAGCAGGGCGAAGTCGAGCTCAACGTGGGCGCGTCGAGCTGCAATTAGCGGCGCGAGCGGTTCAGGAAGTACGATTGGACCGGTGCGATTAAGCGGGTGTTCTGCGTTACCGCTAGCGGCGCGAATCCGTTGTGCGTCGTCTGAACCGCCGGTTTCGATTGGCTTCATCCCTGCTGCGCGTAAGCCGACGCTTTGTAATGCAGTGATTATGGCGCAGGTTACAACGGTTTTGCCAACACCAGTGTCCGTTCCGGTAACACCGATTCGAATTGCGGGAGCGTGGGCATGTTTGGTCGCCATATCTCCAACTGCACCATCATTATCGTTATGTACAGTCATCGTGTATCTAAAAATTCTTCGATAACCGCATAGGCGTTCGTGAGATCGTTGGTTGTTGCACAGTACGGTGGCAAGATATACGCAACATTCCCTAACGGACGCAGTAAAACATTGCGTTCCAACGCAAATGCAGCCAACTCGTGACCTACTGGACTCAGATATCCAGAACCAACATTAATATCAAACGCCGCGACCGTCCCAATCACACGTGTATTCTGCACGAGCCGATGCTGACTGAGCGAACGGAGCCGCTCAACATGCGTATCGTGTATAGTAGTACGCCTCTGCTCCGACGCATCATCAAACAATCGAAGCGACGCACGAGCTGCGGCACACGCAATAGGATTCGCCGTGTACGAGTGACCGTGAAACAACGTTCTACGCCGGTCATCGCTCAAGAACGCATTAAAGATCTGTTCTGTCGCAACCGTAATTCCCATTGGAAGAAATCCACCGGTTAACCCCTTGCTGAGACAGATCACATCTGGCGAAATATTCGCTCGCGCACACGCAAACAGCGGCCCAGTACGTCCAAAGCCTGTAAGCACCTCGTCCGCAATCAAAACCACATCATGCTTCTGTGTGCATTCCCGGATTCCACGAAGCACAGATTCATCATACATGATCATTCCTGCGGTTCCCATCAACAGCGGTTCGATAATCACAGCAGCCAACTCATCGCCACGTTCAGCGATCAATGCCTCAAGCGCAGCAACAGTATCACCCTGCGACGGATTTGGAATATGCGCCACGTTAAACAAATGCGAATCAAACGGCGCCGTAAACAAACCACGCGCACTAACACTCATCGCGCCAAACGTGTCACCGTGATACGCTTCACTAAACGCCGCGATCAATTGGCGTGGCTTTCCGCGATTCGCGTGATACTGTAACGCCATCTTGATCCCGGCTTCAACTGCAGTGGATCCATCGTCCGAGAAAAAGACTCGTTCGAGTGACGGCGGCAGTACCGCAACCAGCTCTTCTGCAAGCAGTGCCGCTGGCTCATGCGTGAAGTTCGTGAAGATCACCTGCTCAAGCGTTCGCGCCTGATGTGCAATTGCTTCCGCAACTTCCGGTTGTGCGTGCCCATGCGCAGTCACCCACCACGACGAAATCCCGTCGAAGATCTTGCGACCGTCCTTGGTGTAGAGATACGCTCCTTCCGCCCGAACAACCTCAATTGGCGTTACGCGACCTTGATGCTGTGTATACGGATGCCATGTATGTTTTGCATCCGCGGCAAGCACAGGATCTTCACTCCCTGACATATTATCTACTTTGCTCGTCATATCTTAAGCGTGTAACAATTCATGTCGTGATTCATTCAATGAGTCATGCAACGATTCATTGGAGCGCACCCTTCAACGCCGTAACCAATCCATCAATCTGTTCTTTCGTATGCGCAGCACTCACCGTAATACGCAGTCGAGACGTCCCCATGGGAACAGTGGGCGGTCGAACCGCACCAACATGATATCCTGCATCTCGTAACACCTGCCCAACTTCCATCGTCTTCTTTACACTGCCAATAATTACAGGAACCACGTAGCTACTCGCATGCCCAGGTGCCGAAACCCCAATCGCCGCAAGCTGACTCCGCAAATACCTCGCATTTTCCCACAGCTGTTCGCGCCGCCAGGGCTCCTCCTGCACAATCCGAATCGACTCTAACGTCGCAGCTGCTAGTGCCGGCGGTGACGACGTCGTAAACACAAACGCCCGCGCACGATGCAACAGATACTCAATCAACGTTGCGGAGCCAGCAATAAACGCCCCGGATGTACCCAGCGACTTTCCCAACGTCCCCATAATCACGTCGATCTCACCTTCAACACCAAAGTGTTCGGCCGACCCACGCCCGTTCGCACCGATCACCGCAGTTCCGTGCGCATCATCAACGTATGTCCACGCATCAAACTCTCGTGCGAGCGGTACCAACTGATCGAGCGGAAATAAATCCCCATCCATCGAGAACACACCATCCACAACAATCAACCGACGTCGAAACTTCCCAACGTCATCAGCAAGCAACTGTCGTAACGCCCCAAGATCCGAATGCGGAAACACACGCACTTCGGCCTTCGAGAGCTTGGTCGCATCAAGCAGCGACGCATGATTGAGCTCATCCGAATAAACCACATCGCGCTTCCCAACCAACGCCGGGACCGTACCGAGATTCGCCGAGTATCCGCTTCCAAACAAAAGCGCCGCTTCGGTATTTTTGAATTTCGCTAACGCCGCTTCAAGTTCGGTATGTACCGCATAGTTCCCAGAGATCAATCGCGCAGCCGCAGCGCCAGTACTATCCTGCTCTAAAAACCGTATCGCCGCAGCCGCAATCCGCGGATCACCAGCCAACCCCAGATAATCGTTGGCCGAAAAGTCGATCACCGGCTTTCCATCCAACACAATACTTGCACCACGCCGATTCGCAGCCGTTCGCAACACCCTCCGCAACCCCGCTCGACTCAACGTATCGAGATCCCGCGAAAGCGCACGTTCTATAGAAGAAGATTCAACATCAGACACAGGCGAACCAGACGGCACCGTACTCTCGAGCGTTCCCGTCATCAAACGTCCGGCGCATCAATAAGCGTCAACGTCCACTCAACCGGAATATCCTCACGCAACGAATCGCGTACCGAGCAATACTTGTTTATCGACAGATCAATCGCTCGCTCCGCATGCACTCGTTCGATACCAGCCCCCGACATCGTCACATTCAGCGTCACTTTGCTTAAACGGCGCGGTATCGTATCAACCCGCTCGCCAACAACATCGATCGTCAACGACTCAACCGGTGTCCGTCGCTTGGCGAGAATATCAAGGATATCCACCGAAGTACACCCCGCAATCACCGACAACAGCCCGTCCACCGGGCTCGGCCCCGTCGTCGCGTCGCCGTCGATCCGAATCATCGGACCGTTCAGTCGTCCGACATCAAACCGATGCTCGCCGCTCCAGATCAATCGCACTTCTCTACTCACCGCTCGCTCCTCCTCCAAGCGCCAATGCCCCAACGCTCAGCGTGTCGCTCATATTTACCATTGTATAGAAGAATGCTTCATTACGATTCCGTATATTAACGTATTTTCCAGCGATGTTATCACACCCGCCACCCATGATCCCGTACGCGCGACACATCCTCGTGTGCACGGGCGGCTATTGCTCCCCCAACCGTCGTGGGGCTGAGCTGTATGCGTTGCTCCCTCGACTCCTTCAACGCGAAGGGCTCCTGTTTGGCACCGACCGGGTGAAACGGGGCGAGACGCCGTGCCTCGGTATCTGCGAAGGCGGGCCAATCGTTGTGGTGTACCCGGAAGGCGTCTGGTACGCGGGGGTGACGCCCGCCCTGCTGGAGCGCATCGTCGTCGAACACCTCAAACATGGGCGCGTGGTAGAGGAGGCCGTCTTTCACCGACTGCCAATTGCTGACGAACAGTCCAACGAGTAGATAGTGTTTACCCCCTGTCCCCAATTACATTTCGGACGTGCCTCCTTTTGATCCTCGGCGTTTAGCATACGATGCCGCGCAGAAGTTACTTTTTAATGACCGTGACCCCGAGCAGGTCTTCAAGAACCTAGCCCGGCTCGGGGACGATGATCCTGGATCCAAGCCTCAACTTTCCACTATGTCACGTTCCCGCGACCGCATTCTGGCCAACCTCGATGAGATGTACCGCGAAGCCTTCGAGCGAGCCAAAACCTCTGGCGACCAATCCCAAATGGCGACTCTAGATTTCGCCTATCGCCGAGAGCAACTGTATATCGAAGTCCTGCTCGACGTACGTGACGCGATGGAGCGCCGATAACTGCTGCATAGCGCCATTCCATGGATCGCCTTTAACGCAGCCGTTATTGCGATCCTTGCCATTGACCTCGGCGTATTCAATCGTAAAGCACACGTAGTCTCCCCCAAAGAAGCGGGAGCTTGGACTGCGGTATGGGTTACCCTCGCTCTGATGTTTGGCGCTGGGGTCTTCTACTTTAAGGGAAATACCGCCGGCCTCGAGTTTTTGACCGGATACCTGATCGAGTATTCGCTCTCAGTCGACAATATTTTCGTCTTTGTCCTGCTTTTCACCTATTTCGGCGTTAAGCGGGAATATCAGCACCGAATTCTCTTTTGGGGTATCCTCGGCGCACTCCTGATGCGCGGCGCCATGATTGGCGCTGGCAGCATTTTGATCGCTCGGTTCCACTGGATTATCTACGTTTTTGGCGCCTTTTTGGTCATCACCGGTATTCGGATGGCGATCAAGGAGAGCGAGGCGATCGATCCTGAGCACAATCCGCTCATTCGAATCCTTCGCAAGCTGATCCCGGTTTCCACGCAGTACGATGGCCAGAAGTTTTTTACTCATGCCCCAGATGCGAAAGGTGTCGTCAGGAAGATGGCAACGCCGCTATTTGTGGTTCTGATCCTGATTGAAGCCACTGACCTTGTCTTCGCAGTCGACAGCATCCCAGCCGTCTTTGCGGTCACGAGAGACCCCTTCATTGTGTATACATCCAACGTATGCGCCATTTTAGGGCTCCGGTCGCTGTATTTCCTCCTTGCAGGCGTGATCGAGAAGTTCCACCATCTCCATTATGGACTGGCGGTCGTACTCACATTTGTTGGCGTGAAAATGCTCATTTCGGGCTACTACCACGTGAACACTCTGGTTTCGCTCGCCGTGATCTTCCTGGCGCTCGGTGTTTCAGTCGTCACGTCCCTGATGTTCCCAAAGAAAGAAGACGCTCCGGCGCCTGCAAAATAGAGGGAAAAGTGGGGAGATTTTTGAAGTTTTTTTATGCGGCGGGAGGCGTTCAGTTGAGCGTCTCCCGCTTCGTTTTACCCGAATAAATTCCGATGGCCCCAGAGATAATCGTCGTCAACGCAAAAATCCCCACCGGGAACCCAAACCGACCCTGGGCCACCGCCTTCGCCATTCGTGACGGAAGGCTTGCAACTTTGGGCTCCGCAGCCGAGATTCAGAAGCTGGCATGTCCGTCAACTCGCATTTTTGATGCGGGGGGGCGGGTTGTGTCGCTTCCCCCTGGTATCGCTGTTGGCAGCTCTGTCAGCGTTACCGTATTAGAGGGTGGAGACGTTGTAGTGGACTCTGGAGAGAACCCTGTATGACGCAACTTCGTTCAATACTGACAGCGACATCGCTGATTGCCGGCATGGCAGCGCCGGTCTTCGCGGCACCGTCGCCCTATCCGTTTCGCTTCCCACCATCGGAAGCGGAAGGGGCCCTTGGACTTATGTACGATTTCACCTCCAGAATCGTAACAACCGATCAGACAGGGGCAGCCCGAGATCAGGTTACAGTCCGTGGTCGAGCAGCCATTCTGGGCGATAAAGTTCGAATCGACATCGCAGACGCCGGACGTGGCAGCTCGATGACTGGCGCATATATGCTCGCGTATGAAGGTGGTCGCCGGCTCATCTGGGTGAATCCAGACCGCAAGCAGTATTACGAAGTCGAGACGAACTCGATGATGGGTCAGATGAACGACCTCGTGAACGGATCCAACGGGTTAATCAAAGCCGAAGCGTCGAACGTAAAGATCGACGTCAAAAAGGTTGGAGCCGGACCGGTCATCGAAGGGCACGAAACAGTGCACTATCGCATGACGCAGAAGATGGACATGAAGACCAAGGTCTTGTACAAGTCCACCAACTCGCACGACGAATCGACGATCGATTATTACTACGCTCCAGATCTCCAACATTTCGTAAACCCATTCCTCTCGGGCTCACAGGACGTCGGCGGCGCAATGACCTTCCTCGGCCAGGAATACATGCGCCAGGTTCAGGCTGCATATTCCAAGCTGTATCAGGGCGGCGCGCCATTAAAGACCGTTGTGACAAGCAAGTCGATCGACGAATACGGCGGAACGAGGACATCAACGGCAACAACCGAAGTCTCGAACCTCAAGTCTGGTGCGCTCAGCGACGCGCTGTTTGAAATCCCAAGCGGGTTTTCTCGTGTGCAGTCGGCAGATGGTATTCGCAGCGATGTTCCGGCCGCCGCTCCGAAAGAGCCTACGGTTGGGGAGAAGGCGATGAAGGCGCTTAAAGAGATTCGCGGGCGACCTGAATAACGTTTTAGTCGGTTGGATGGTGTGAAGAGAGAGGAGCCCTTCGTGAAACGAAGGGCTCCTCTGATATTGTTCTGTGACGGAACACGGGCTTATGGATATTGATAGGTTAAGTGTCGAGTTGCCGAACGATCGTTCTTGTGTGTTTTACTTGTATTTCGGATTTCGCGAAATTAGAATACAATATGGCAGATCAAGCTCAATTACGACCATTTGATATTCCAGTAGCGCTTCGGTTAGTTGAGTGTCCTGAACTGACACTTTCAGCGCTTAAGGATGATCTTGGAATAAGCGTCAGTACTGCGCACGCATCTGTGGAAAGGCTTCGGTTGTCTGGACTGGTGTATGTGGATGTTCGACGGGTAAATCATATGGCTTTGCTCGAGTTTCTTGAGCATGGTGTGCGTTATGCTTTTCCTGCGCAGTTGGGGCCAATTCAGCAAGGGGTTCCGACCGCGCACTCTGGGCCTGTATTAATAGGTGATATCGTCTCTGCACAGCACATTGTTTGGCCTGATCCTAATGGGTCTGTTCGCGGACAGGCACTTACGCCTCTATTTCCGCAAGCCTCTGAACTGCCGACTCGCTGTCCAAGCGTATATCGAATGCTCACGCTTGTAGATGCGGTGAGGCTGGGGCGTGTCCGTGAGCGTCGGTTAGCAATGACTTACCTTAAAGCACACTTCGCTGCAAGTCGCCAGCTAACTCGTTCGGTAGCATGACCAGCGATGCGATAGAAATTCCTTGGGATAAAGCCGGGCGAATCGCTAATGTCGCCAAAGCTCTGGGAAATCTTACTTCGGAGATTGTTTTCATCGGTGGGGCTGTTGCACCAATTCTTCAGACACATCCCCCTTTTGATGTAGCGAGACCAACTAGCGATGTTGATGCTGTTGTTGCGACGGCAAACTACAGTAGCTTCCAAACACTATGTCACGCATTGCAGGAACGAAAATTTCGAGAATCCATCTCTGATGATACTGGCCATGCTCATCGCTGGATAGCGCCTGATGGTACTCCGTTTGATCTAGTTCCAGCTGGAAATCATCTTGGAGCGAGCGGAGGTGAATATGATCTGATTGCCATCCAAACAGCGCAGTCAGGGCGTCTTCCTTCCGGGCAAGTTATTCGATTCGTCAGTGCTGCAGGTTTTTTGGCGCTCAAATGGAATGCGTATCACGATAGAGGATCTGCGGATCCGTATAGCAGTCATGATTTAGAAGATATTATTGCACTCGTTGCATCGAGGCCTGATATCCTCAATGAGGTTATGGAGGCAAGCGTTACGGTATTTCGGTTGATTCAGGATAGCACTACTGCGTTCCTTGCAATGGATATTGCTGACGATCTTATTAGCGGAGCAATCGCTAACGTATGGGATGCGATGGTTGTTGCCTCGATTCGGACGCGTTTTCACGCGATTGCTACGTTGCAGAAAGTGTAGGTTGATCCGATTCTCACACAAACGCGCCCGTCCCCGTAATCGACCGGCCGACAATCAACGTGTTAATCTCGTTCGTCCCTTCGTAGCTGTAAATCGCTTCCGCATCCGCGAAGAACCTTGCTACATCGTATTCGAGCAGAATCCCATTGCCACCCAGCGACTCGCGCGCCAGCGCAACAATGTCTCGGCAGCGCGCCGCGCAGTATTGCTTAGCCAAGGACGTATGTTCATCGGCCACAGTCCCGCTTTCCTGCATTCTCGATACTCGTAACGCCATACCTTGAATGGCGGTAAGATGCCCAAGCATCGTGACAAGCATACGCTGGATGAGCTGGAACTCCGAAAGATGCTTCCCAAACTGCGTGCGTTTCTTTGCATAGGCAAGCGCGGCCTCGTACGCACCAGTTGCGCATCCAACGCCGATCCATGCAACACCTGCGCGGGTTGCGCTTAACACGCGAGCCGTATCCGCAAATGAATTCGCGTTTTGTAATCTGCGAGACTCTGGAACGCGCACATTATTAAGCGTGATTTCCGCATTTTGCGTGATGCGAAGTGCAATCTTTCCTTCCATCTTTTTTGCAGAGAATCCGGGTGACGTCGTTTCGACGATAAATCCTTTGACCTTTTTATCGTCCAAGTCGCGGGCCCAGATAATCGTTATGTCGGCGAATGTCGCGTTGCCGATCCATTTTTTAGCGCCGTTAAGTACCCACTCATCTCCGTCGCGTTTGCAGGTCGTCATGAGACCACCGGCGACCGCGGATCCGACTTCGGGTTCGGTGAGTCCGAACGAACCAAGAACTTCCCACTTTCGCATGCGTGGGAGCCATTCCTGGCGTTGTTCATCCGATCCGCACAGCTTGATGGAGCCCATGGCGAGCCCGCTTTGTACGCCAACAAATGTCGCGAGCGACGTATCAACCCGTGCGAATTCCATGCTGAGCAGGCCATCCATAATAGAACGATAGCCGCCTGTAGCATCGTCTTCTTCAGGATGCATTTGGCTGAGAAAGTCCGTTTCCTTAAAACGATCGATCAGCGAAAGTGGGAACTCAGCCTTCTCCCATGCGTCAGCCAGGATAGGGCGTAACGATTCGGCGAACTGTCGTGTTTGTTGCCGAAATGCGGCCTCTTCTGGCGTGAGGCTCGAGAAAATATCGAAAAAATCACCAGCTGTACTCACAGGATCCTCAGAGGTGAGAGATGTTATTTGGAATATAGCGACTGTTTCTGCTACTGCTCTTCTCGCAAAAAACGTTCGCAAACCCGCTTCAAATGATTCGTTGTGATCGCGATGCCGCCTTTGTTACCGATTTTGATGTTGTTCTTGTACGCTTTCAGCTTCCTTGCCCACATCTCGCGCATCTTTATCGTCGCGGATTCCAAGAAATATGGGTTGGCGCAGATGGCCATTCGTGGTCCATTCGTTGAACTTGACCTCCACAACAATCTTCGGTGCAACCCAATGTGCGGCTTCGTTTGTTTGGATCTCAGTCGAAAACGGCGATCGTTTACGTGCGAGGCGTTCCAGCTTTGCGTGCATATCGGCTAATCCCTGACGTGAGAATCCGCCTCCAGTGTGGCCAACGTATACTAAGTCGCCCGCTTTATTGAAATACCCAAGCAGGAGCGCGCCGATGAATTGGCGACTGTTGCGCGGTTCTGTATAACCACCAATAACAAATTCCTGACGATGTTCGATCTTGAGTTTAAGCCAGTTTTTTGTGCGGACACCAGGTTCGTAGTGGGCTTCGACATTTTTTGCGATCAACCCTTCCCAGCCAAGTCGTTTGGCTTGCGCAAGCATCGCCTTGCCGTTGTTCCTGGATGTTGGTGCGATCAAGAGATTCGCTGGTGACCGTTTTCCGATGCGGGCCTCCAACATTGCTCGTCGTTTTGACCACGGCAGCTCAATAACACTCTCGTGGTCATCGACAAGAATATCGAATATTGCATACGACGCTTGAGTGGCTTTCATCGCCTTGCTGATCGATTCCACATTGTCCAGTCCCATGCGCGATTGCAACTCCTGAAATCGCTTGATGTTTCCGTCGTGCATGGCGATGATCTCACCATCGAGTAACAACGTTACCTTCCTTTTAGCTGCGAACTTTTGTAGCGCCAAAGCAATCTCCGGAAACTGTAACGCCTTATCATTCCCGTTCCTGGTAATCAGATGCACCGCGCTTGGAGAAACTCCTGCCAGAATTCGGATCCCATCATATTTGGGCTCGAACGTCCAATTCGGTCCGACAGGGACGTTGGTGCCAACGGACGCGTACATAGGTTCGAGCTTCTTCACCAGGTCGATAAGGGCAAAATAAATGCCGCCTGGGTCAAACAAAAACGAGGCCGCTATCTCTAGCGGCCTCGTTTTACTACATTCTGGCTAACAAGCCATTAAAACCGAACAATCTCCTCGTATGCTGCCGTGAAGTCTGCAATCTGTGGGAGAATGGAGTCTTCAAGCGACGGTGCATAGCCGACATACGTATCGGTCGATGCCACGCGACGAACTGGCGCATCCAACCATGCGAAACACTCATCAGCAATCGCCGCAGCGATTTCGGCGCCGTAGCCCCAACTGAGTGAGTCTTCGTAACCAACAATCACGCGCGACGTCTTCTTCACTGAGTTAAACACCGTCTCCTTATCCCACGGAGAGAGCGTACGCAGATCGATGACTTCAACAGAAATTCCCTTTTCCGCAGCCGCGTTTGCAGCAACAAGCGCACGCTGAACTGTGGCGCCGTACGTAACAACCGTGACATCCGTACCTTCCTTCACAATATTCGCTTTCCCAAACGGGATCATGAAGTTTGGACCTGGGTACGCGGCCTTGTTGTACGTCTGACGGTAGAGGTGCTTGTGTTCGAGGAAGATGACTGGATCTTCGCAACGAATCGCGGTGCGCAACAGTCCGTTTGCATCCAACGCATTCGACGGGCAAACAACGCGTAAGCCTGGGCAATGCGTGAACAGCGAAGCGCCGGTCTGCGAGTGATAGATCGCGCCGCGAATGTAACCGCCGTACGTGGTACGAATAACAACTGGTGAAGCGAAGTTGTTGTTGGAGCGCCAACGCATCGTTCCCAATTCGTTCTTGATCTGCATGTACGCAGGCCAGATGTAATCGAAGAACTGAATTTCAACGACTGGCTTAAAGCCGCGCGTGGCGAGACCAATTGCACGTCCAACAATGTTGGCTTCCGCCAGCGGAGTGTTATACACTCTGCTACCACCAAACTCCTTCTGCAGACCCCATGTGACTTTGAATACGCCACCCTTGCCTTTGACTTTCCCAAGATGTTCTTCGCGGGAAACGTCAGCGACATCTTCACCAAAGACGAGAATCTTTTCGTCTCTGCGCATTTCGTCGCGCATGCAAGCATTGAGGAGATCGACCATCGTGGTTGGATCGCCAGAGAACTGGGGATCGTCTTCGGTGTCGAACTGCTCGCTCGTTGGATCTACGTCTGGCGAGTAGACGCCATAATAAATCGTGTCCGGGCTTGGTTGTGGCTGGGCAAGTGCGTCGTCGGTTGCGGCGAGCACAACTGCATCTACTTCTTCTTGAATCTTTGCGATTTCGGCGTCAGTCGCGTGTCCTTCGCTAACGAGCCACTTTGGGAACGTCGTCAGTGGATCGCGTAACGCGTCGGCTTCGCGCTCTTCGGCTGGACGATACATCGTTTCATCGTCAGACAGCGAGTGCGAGTACGGGCGAATAACCTTTGCGTGTACGAGCGCTGGTCCTTTGCGTTTGCGGGCGTATTCTACTGCGCGCTGCAACGTTTCGTAGCTGGCTACAAAGTCGCAGCCGTCGACTTCTTCCACGTACAGGTCGGGGAAGTTGCGAACGAGCTTGGAGATGCTGCCGCCGGTGGTGTTGACTTCAACCGGAACCGAGATGGCGTAACCGTTGTCTTCAACGAGATAAACAACGGGGAGTTTGAGGTTCGAGGCGGTGTTCAGCGATTCCCAGAACTCACCTTCACTGGTTGTGCCGTCACCGGTGGAGACAAAGACAACTTCGTCTTTCTTGAAGCCGTCTGTAATACCAAGCTGCTTTGCGCGGAGCGTTGCTTCAGCGGCACCGACACCTTGCAGGAACTGTGTACCGGTCGGCGACGACGCCGACACAATGTTGTAATCCTTATGTCCCCAATGGCTCGGCATCTGCCGGCCGCCTGAGGCAGGGTCGATCGCGGCACCTGTGGCCTCATACAGCATTTCGGCTGGAGTAACGCCGAGTGCGAGGCAGAGGGCGCGATCGCGATAATATGTGTAGAACCAGTCGTATCCGGAGCGGAATACATAACCCGCAGCTGCCAGCACTGCTTCGTGACCGGCGCCGGAAATCTGGAAGAAGATCTTGTTTTGCCGCTTGAGCTGGACCTCTTTGTCGTCCAGTCGGCGGGACGTAAGCATCGTCCGGTATGCGTCGAGGAACTGCTCGCGCGAAAGTCCGGTCTTCGATGGGGCAGGGGCGAGTTTCGTAGCCATCCCCAAATTTAAGCGACTAAGGCAAATATTTCTGGTGTTAGAAGTGCGGTCTGGCACTTTCGTGGTGGATTTATGTGACTTTAAGGCTGTTTTGAGGGTTTTGCAGGGTGAATCTCTCCTGTGGGGACTAAAATGTGGACTGGAAAAGCATCAGTAATTGCTACGATTGGCCTAGTTGGCCTAGTTGGGTGCGGAGAGCTGATAGGGGGCGGTGAGTCCCGCTTGGTTCCCAAATTGGAGTCTGAGGCGAAATCCCTTGCTCTGGTTGCGGGGTGCGAGGATAAGTCGCAGTGCGTGGCGGCTCCGGTTGGTGTTCGCCCCTGTGGCGGGCCGAGGTATTACCTGCCGTATTGTCCGCTGACTACCGATACCGTTGCGTTAAATGCGAAGTTGGCCGAGATCGCTGCTGCGGACCGAGCCTATAATAAGAAGCACAATATCGCAGGAACGTGTGATTATCGAATGCCGCCGGATCTGGCGCTGGAGGGCGGAAAGTGCGTTGCGGTTGGAGTGGGCCAGCCAGCTTTAGCCTCGCCCTGATGTTGCAGCTAAGCGCGCTGACCACGATTCTGGTCCGCTGTTCTAGAAATCAACCGGTCTCAGGTACGATTCACCGATCGCCGTTGGGCTGATCATGGCGACGCTTGGGAGGCGCCGTTTCCAGTGCGTTGTGGACAGCCGTTTATTGACGATTTCGACGTCTCTGGGTGAAAAACCGCGCTCGGTGAGCTCGGTTGCGTCGTATCCGCTCAACAGCCAGTTGAGAATTTCGTCGGCGGCTGCGTAGCTCACCCCAAAGTCCTTTTCGTCGGTTTGGCCTTGAATCAGGTCGGCAGACGCAGGTTTATCGACAATCGCTGACGGGACTCCAAGGTGGCGAGCAAGCTGCCAAATCTGGGTCTTTAGAAGATCGCCAAGCGGGTTGATGGGGGGAGAATCGTCTGCGTGCCAGGTGTAGTAGCCGAACAGGCGTTCGGTTTTATTCCCGGTTCCGACGGGTAGTGCCCGGTATTTGGCGGAGAGGTCGAACAGGACGATCATCCGAGTACGGGCCATCACGTTCCCGCGACGGCCTGGATCGGCGTCGGGTTCATTAGCGAGATAACCATCGACCGCATTGGAGATATCGATGGTGCGGGATGGCATGTTGAGCGCGTCAATAACCAACTGCGCATGGTCGAGCGATTCCTGGCTGCTCGTGCGATAAGGCATCCGGATCGCGGTGACGTTTTCAGCGCCCAGGGCGAGAGCGGTGAGATAACCGGTGACCGCGGAGTCCACACCACCCGACATCCCAACGACTGCTTTGTTGAAGCCGCGTTGAGCGAACTCATCGCGGAGGAACGCAACAAGCCAATGTGTTGTAAGGTCGACGTCGAGCGAAAGAGCGGGTGGAGACGACCGCGTGGCTTCGGGCCAGATCTTGATGGGGGCGCTCATCGTATTGTTAGTCGAGCCACTCATCGCATTACTCATTGACCCGTGAATCGAGCCCGCGACCCCTCTGCTGCACTCGGCTCCATGGCATTTTGTTCCAGTGGAAGATGCTCCAGCGACCGGATGACGTGAGGGAGCATCACGCGCAGGTCGGAAAGCAGCGGAGTGTCTGTTCTTGCGCGGGTGATATCCGTGAGGTCGAGTGTGGCGGGGAGGATACCTTCTTCCCACAACGGGCCTCTCGCCCGAATGTCGCCGTGTGGACCTGCGATAATGGATCCGCCGGCGAACGCCTTGCCGCCTTCGTTACCGACCAAGTGTGTCACAACGACGTAGACGCCGTGTTCCTGGGCTCTGTCACGCGCAATTTGATCCCATCGCTTGAGGCTGGCTGGTGCCGAGGACTGGCTGGGGCGGGTTGGATCCGTTGGGCTAACGGCTGGTGTTTCGGCTTCGGCGCTGTCTTGAGGTTCGAGCGGGTCTTCCGTTAAAACGGGCCACGTTCCCCGAGCGGGAGACGCCGATGGGACAAAGAGCACCTGTGCGCCCTGCAATGCGACGGACGCTGCGGTAACGCTATGCCACGCATCCTCGCAAACCAGGATCGCTGCGCGCCCCCATGACGTGTCAAAAGCTCGCAGCTCCAACCCGCGTTCGACAAACCGGTCCTCATCAAAAACCCCGTACGTGGGTAAGAACAGCTTGCGATGCACGTGCAGGATTTTGGGTTGAGCGTCGCCAAGAGTGACGTACATCGCACTATTATAGAACGTGTACTCGTGAACCTCGTAGAAGCCGATGACCACATCCAACAGATGACCAGCCGCCGCGCTGCTCAGGTATTGCGTGTTCAGGTCGTTCGCCAACGACTCCGCCGAAAGCGAGAGCTCACGAACGCCACCCTCCAGGAAATATCCCGTCAGTGCAGCTTCCGGGAACGTCGCCACGTTTGGCCTCGGCGACATCGTTGCGATGGAGTCAAAAATGGCGGATAAGCGTGCCAGGTTGGCGCGATATTCGCCCTTCTCAGGCTTAAACTGGACAAGTGCAATGTGCGGGGAACGAGCCATTTCGTAATTTACCACAAATAACGGAAAGATCGCCTGGGGGCGTTACGGATGCGTTACCGCAGCGTTTGCTCATAAACCAAGGGATGTTCCTTTTCTCAAAGATCGTCCGTCTAATGCTCTTAGGGGTACAAACCGAGCGGATTGGAAGATCGGCACTATACACCCGTTGGGAATTACACACGAAAGAACTATCCTTAAAAAGATGACCGCGCGAGTTCCAGGAACTCTCTGGCTGAGCATGCTGCTCAGTGTTACGATAGCTTCGTCAGGTGTGGCGCAAGTCACCACCCCAGACGCCGCCTCGGCGCGCGCGCAGTCGTCGCAGCCATCGGAGCCGTGGCGGATTATTACCCCGCCACAGTCGTCTCAAGTCTATGCTCGGGATGGTTCGCTTATTGGAGAGATTGGTAAAGCGCGCCGAACGAGCATATCGATCAAGACGTTGCCAAAGTATGTGGGGCACGCATTTATTGCGGTCGAAGACCAACGTTTCTATCAACACGACGGCGTTGACCTCGTTGGCATCGCTGGCGCTATCAAAGACAACATCCTCGGCGACCGGCGTGGCGCGAGTACCATTACTCAGCAGCTCGTCGGCAACATGCACCCCGATATCATCGACCGAAATGATATCAGCATTAGCAGAAAGCTTCGCGAGCAATCAGCCGCTCGAGAAATGGAAAAGCACTATTCCAAGGATCAAATCCTCGAAGCGTATCTCAATCAAGTGGACTTTGGTCGCGGATATTTTGGCATCGAGAGCGCCGCGCGTCATTACTTTGGAAAGTCTGCAGCAAAGTTGAGCATTGCTGAAGCAGCGACACTGGCGTCGATCCCAAAAGGACCAGCAGTCTATGATCCGATTCGCAATCCAACGCGCGTGCGCGAACGCCGGAATCTGATTTTGACGTTGATGGTGCAGCAGAAGTACATCTCCGAGTCGCAAGCGCAACAGGCGCGCACAACGCCGTTGGAGGTCGCACCGAATAACGGGATGTCTGCGCCGGCGCAGTATTATGTGGATGTGGTGAAAGTACAAGCCACACGCGCCGGTGTGCCAGTCGAAGACGGTGGATATAGAATTTACACCGCGCTTGATCCGCTGTTGCAGTCGACCGCGACCGAGGTGTTACGTGAAGAGACTGCAGCAATCGAGTCAGCAGAGAAATATCGTCATCAGAAAATGGCGCGCGGGAACGATTATCTCCAAGGTGCGGTTGTGATTATCGATCCAACGTCAGGAGATGTACGTGCGTTGGTTGGTGGGCGAGACTATGCGCTGAGTCCGTTTGATCGCGCAGTAAATGGAATGCGACAGCCGGGCTCTTCGTTCAAGCCATTTGTGTATGCAACTGCGATTGCAGATAGTATGACACCAATAACAATTGTTGGTGATACGGCAATTGCGATCCCACTCCCGAATGGAACGTTTTACCGTCCTCAAAATTCGGATCATAAGTTTTTGGGGGAGATCACGTTGCGTGAGGCGCTAACCAGGTCGCGGAACGTTGTTGCAGTGGAGTTGGGACAACAGCTTGGAATGGATTCGGTAATTGCAACGGCCCGTCGGATGGGGATTACAACGCCGATTGCGGCTGTTCCTTCGAGTGCGATTGGTGCGTCAACCGTGCAGCCGCTCGGGATTGTTGCTGCGTACACGACGTTCGCAAATTTGGGTACGCCGGTTGAGCCGAGGTTTATTCATCGGATTGAAGACGCTGCGGGGCAGGTGGTGCTGGCGCCGGTTGTGCGCGCTCGGATGCCTGCGATCGATCCGCGAGTGGCGTTCGTTACTCGGGATATGATGCGAGATGTTGTAGAGCGAGGGACGGCGCGGGTGATTCGTCGGTATGTGCCGGAGAGTGTTCCTGTTGCGGGAAAGACGGGAACGACGGACGATAACAGCGATGTGTGGTTTATTGGGCTTACACCGGATTTGGTTGCGGGGGTTTGGTTGGGCTTTGATAAGCCGAAGATGATCAGTGGAGGTGCGGCTGGCGGGTCATTGGCAGCGCCGATATGGGGGAAGATTATCGGCAAGTATTATACGGCGCGCGGGTATCGGGGGACGCAGTGGTTGCCGCCGGTTGGAGTGATACCGGCGGAGTTTGATCGGGATACACGGGAGTTGGCGACGGCTGAGACGCCGGCGGATAGGCGGTATACGGAGTATTTCGTGGAAGGGACGGAGCCGGAGTCGTTGAAGTTGGATCCTTGGATTTTGTTTCGGCGGGGTGGGGTGGTGTTTTAAGGGGGATTTAGAATTGCTATTTCGCATCCAGCTGACGGTAAGCTTCTATAATACTGGTAGACATCTCGCGATCATCGTTCGTTTTGTACACCCCATTTGACGGTTGCGCCGCTATTCCAAGGTCGAACAGGAATCTGTGCATGCGACGTCGGTACTCCGGTCCAACTGGCTGGTCTCCGTTGACTTGATGAACATCGAAAATGCTGAAACTACCAGATCTGATGTACCATCGTGGCGGGGTATTGGCATTGTCCGTAGAATCTGGCTTCATTCGCTGCATAATTCCGACCGTATTATCAAAATACGAACGGATGACCATTATCGCGCTTTTTCGAATGAGAGGCGATCTGGACGTATCCGTGATCGTTGACTTAACCACATCTTCAATCCGTCGATCGCGAACGCTCGCAGAGAGCCACATCAATGTGGTCAACTCGGCGCTATCGACCTTTACCGTTTTCCATGCGTTCGACACAACAGCAATCGCGGTGTTTGGGCACTGTGCGAGCATTTTCACGCTGTCCGATGAACGCGCGACCATCGCTCCAAAGCCGTCTCGGGAGATGACCGCGGCAATGGTATCGCACCGGTCGTTCACCCCGCGAACAGAATCGGAAATGGAGTTTGAGGAGGCTGGCGATCCGGCTTCCGTGCGACCCTGTGCGTTTAGTGCCGCTGGGATGGAGGCGAACAACACCAGGGTTGCACATGTGAAATGTCGAACAGAAGCGTTTATGGCCATCGTCGTAGTTCCTTGCGAGAAAGATTACTTTGTGGATCGGGTTTTAATTCTATAGACAGTAAAAGTCGGCGAAGCGTTTACTGTGAGTTCACATCACCTTCCACTGTTATCCTCCGATAACACTTTCGGCGTGTCTATGGGGTGAATCCTTTCCAGGATTCCACTCCCTAGTTGATTCGCGGTGCGCAACGCGCTACATTAAACCATGATCCGATCGTTCCGGCATAAAGGACTTCGAAAATTCTTTGAGTCAGGGCGCACGGCTGGGATTCAACCACATCATTCTACCAAGTTACGAATGTTGCTGGTCGCTTTGGATACGTCGAGTTCCGTTGAAGATATGAATGTTCCCGGGTTCCGGCTTCATTCATTGAAGGGGCGCGAACAGGGGCGGTGGTCTGTATGGGTGAACGGTAATTGGCGCTTAACGTTTGAGTTCCAAGACGGGAATGCATATGTCTTGGATTATGAGGACTATCACTGATGGGTATGCACAATCCTCCACATCCTGGCGAGTTTATTTCACAGGTATACCTCGAGCCCAATGCGATGAGTGGGCGAGAGCTCGCCTCCAAGCTTGGAGTGGCTGCGTCTACGCTTAGTCGGATTCTGGCTGGTACCAGCAGCGTAAGCCCCGAAATGGCGTTGCGGCTTTCGAAAGCACTAGGGCGATCGCCAGAGAGTTGGTTGGCGATGCAGGCTGGTTATGATCTTTGGCATGCAAGGCGACGGGTTGACATGGGAGACGTCGAGAAAGTGAAGCTTCCCGCCGCGTAAATTGTGCCTTTCTGCTGAATCGTTGCACTATTAAGTTATTCGCGTTTACGCTTGGATTGATCGGCTTTCCTCTGATAATGGACGGCAGCAATTCAAACTATTCCAGAACCAACATTTTTCGAATTTCCGAGAGCCACCGCACTTCAGCCGCGCTCAACTCAGGTAAGACATCCACACTCTCGTTACGCCGTCGTTTCACACTTATCCTTCGATAATACCTTCGGTGTATCCGTAAAAATCACCGGCTTGTAAGTATTTGGCATCTTTACCACCGTTACCGGGCGGATGTCCCAGTCCTCTGTTTCGCACTCCATTCCGCGCCAGGCACTTGTATAAATCACGACGAAGTCTTTGAACTCCGCGACGGAGTCGAGCTGAATCCCGGGAGAGCCCTGGTTCAGCGAGCCGAGTGCCGCGACAAAAACCATATGGGTTCGGAAGTCGATTTTGGAAGGCGGCACCTGTTCGGGACTCCGTACCACATTTGTCCATGCCTGCTGCCATTGTGCATTCGATCGAACGAGAAAGCGGGTCTCTTCCTTCATGACACTGGTGTCTGCATTATAGAGAACCGTGAGCGATTCTTTCGGCCAGCGAGTTGACGATACGGGTGCCGGGATGGGGGTTGGTTGTGGTCGACAGGATACGGCAATTATGCCAATGAGCGCGGTTATAATGGCGCGCCGAGGTAGGGACATTATGAGCATTAAACGCCTTCCGTATGTGTGGGCCTTCTTGAGTTTGCACCTATAACGAGGTGCTGTCCAGAGGAAGGCGCTTTTAAGGCTGAAGTTCCGTCAATAAGAAACTCCTTCACAACCTTACTGCGGACGAATCCTTTCCATGAGCCTTCTGTTTCGTGAGTTGATTCGTTGTGCGCAACGTGCTATGGTAAGTTGGTCTGTATGGTAAACGGTAATTGGCCCGCGTAGGTTTGTATTGTTGGTAATAGTATTTGGCACAACGGAACCGTTCACGATGTGGTAGCTTCCCAATGACCGACTTACAACAGACATTACCAAATTTTCGATGGATTGCGGCATGGTCGATACGGGTTCTTGCCGTTATCCTCCTTGTCCATGTTCTAGTTTATTTCGGCCCAGCCCCCGCTGACTTCAAACTCAGCTTCCCAGCTGCGTTGATCTTTGTAGTTCTTCTCGGTTGGTTGGGGACGATCGATTCTCGCCTGCGTGGCGAGAAGATGTTTCTTGCGAGTTTAGGCGTCTCTCCGATCGTTGTTGGTTCGATCTGGTCCGGTATCGCGTTGTTGATCGAAGCGTGTATCATGCTCGTATAGTGGTCGCTGCTCGCTAGGCGACTGGCTGCGATGGCAGGTAAACGTTTCTATTACGACGTTGCCGAACGTCAATATCCTAAGCAGTTACCGCCAGGTATTCGCTGCAAAAGCGTTCATGCTGTTTTGCTTCCGCAGGTGACCCAAGCATATGAGTGCGACCTGCGACTAACCAGAGAATATCGTCAGCATAGTCGAAGATCATGTTGGGATTCTGGCCTGTAATCAACACCGCGCAACCGTTGCGCGCCAAAACCTTCAGTGCGTTCCCCACAACTTCGACTGTTTGCGGATCGAGGTCGCGGAGGGGGTCATCTGCCAACAAGACTTTAGGATTGCGAGCCATCGCTATCGCGAGATTCGCTCGCTTCCGTTCTCCGCCAGACAGACGATGAATTGGCGTGTCGATGATCTTCGTGATATTAAGTAACTCTATGACTGTTGATGTATCGTACGCGCCAAATCGATGTGCGATATCGTCGAAATGATTTCGTACCGTCCTGGATTGAATTGCGGTACCTTGTGGCGCCATAAAATACAATCCGCTTCTCGCCAACTCTGGATAGTTCGGATTCGGTAACTGTGAATTCATGAAGGCAATAGTCCCTTCATCCGGTCGTATTAAACCGGCGCAGATTTGTAGTAACGTGGAGCAACCCGAACCCGATCCGCCCAAGAGCGCGGTGACGCGCCCACCCGGGAGAGCGATGTCCGCGGATGTTAATATCCTGCGCCCATTGAAGGATTTACGGATTCCCTCGGCGTGTAGATACGGGGTTGCGTGGTGATCTGGGGGCGATACGGCGGCCAAGCAATCGTTCCTGTTCAGGTTATGGGGCTCAAGCATCTAATATATTCTGTCGTCCCGGGATACGTTTGTACATGGTTATGGATTACAACACTTTAGCCGACCTCGAACTGACGCCTTCGAACGATAGTTCCGGGTTGTTGTTTCAGTCGCTCGATCATACGGTGACGGAGGGCGGCCGAAATGAACTGCGGAGGTTGTTTGCTGAGCCGTTGTCGTCGGTTCGTGAGGTTCGGCATAGACAACGGGTGATTCAAAACCTGATTCCGCGAATTGCAGCGCTCGATGTGCGGGAGCTTGGTTCGTTGATTGGGCGTGTTGAGCGGTATGCGGCTTCTTCGTATCTGTTGATTTCGGAGCGGGCGATTGGTCGATCAGTGCTCCGTTTGCGATACGCGGATATGCTCAATCAATTGACTGAAGGTATTCGCGCGCTTGGCGATTTGTTGCAGCTCGCTCAGGTTATTGGAGATGTTTTGGAGGCGTTCCCCGTGGAACTGGTCGAGGCGCATGGGATCGCCAAATCGATACGGGAGTGTGTGGAGTTACCGGTTCATTTGCAACTCGATCGTGTTGTCCGCAAGGGAAGCCCGGAGTCCTCTGTGTTTGGTCGATTTGATACACAAATTCGCGGGAATGGGGATGTGCTTCAGCGGATTAGGGCGCTGGTTGGCGCGCTGCATCGGTTTGATGCGCTTCGCTCACTCGCCGTTGTATCGAAGCGGAAGGGGTGGAACTTTCCGGAGATGGTGGAGAGCGAGTCACCTGTGTTTGAAGCAAAGGGATTGATGCATCCGTTGTTGCCGATGGGTGTTGCAAATGGTATCTCTCTGCGCGCCCCTGAACAGTTGCTGTATCTAACCGGGCCAAACATGGCTGGCAAAACCACGTTCATGAAAACGTGCGCGCTTGCGGTGCTGTTTGCACATGCTGGAATGGCTGTGCCAGCAGAGATGGTTTCTGTTTCGTTATACGATCGGATCTTTGCGGCGCTCACAGTTCGCGATTCTCTTGCGAAGGGAGAGAGTTTCTTTCTTGCGGAAGTTCGCAGAATCAAGATGTTGGTGGAGTATGTTACGAGCGGCAATCGAGTATTTGCGATCGTGGATGAAATGTTCAAGGGGACGAATGTTCTGGATGCGTCCGATGCGACTCGACTGGTTATCAGTGGATTAGCCAATGTGCGGGGGAGTCTTTGTATTGTTGCGTCACATCTTACCGGTTTTATTGGAGAGATGGAAAACACCGAAAAGAGTATAACCTTTGCATATTTCGATGGGGATATTGAGGAAGATGAACTGCGTTTCTCGTATCAGTTGAAGCCTGGGGTTACGACGCGTCGGTTGGGGTTGGAGATTCTGGAGCGGGAAGGGGTGTTGCGTCTACTGGGCAGCACGTCGTATGATGGGGGGCGAGTCCGTGGGTGATAATCACCCACGGACATCCTCGATGGCAACAAAAGCCTCTTCGTAATACACGATTACACGTGCACTACGAAGAGGCTTTCTATTATGCTTTAGTAATGTGACTTGACGGGATACTACATCTGCAGGCAACACCCTAAATCACCTACCTCACTTAATAGTATCCCAACTCACCTACACCTCCACCAACTCCGGCACCTTCGCTTCTTCCGGCTCCAACGCGATTTCCAACACCTCACTCAGCGTTTCAACCGGGTAGAACGTCAGCTCAGCCCGCACCTCTTCCGGAATATCCTCAATATCCGCTTCGTTCGCCTTCGGCAGAATGATATGCTTGATCTCCGCGCGATGCGCACCAAGCACCTTCTCTTTCAACCCACCAATCGGCAACACTCGCCCACGAAGCGTAATCTCACCCGTCATCGCAACATCACGTCGAATCGCACGGTCCGACATCTCCGACACCAACGCTGTTGCAATCGCAATACCTGCACTCGGTCCATCCTTCGGAATCGCACCAGCAGGAACGTGAATATGCGCTTCGATCGCTCCCAACCTCTCCCGCGGAATCCCAAGGGTCGCCGCATTATTGGTTGCATACGTAAACGCCGCCCGCGCAGACTCCTTCATCACGTCACCTAACTGACCAGTCAGAATCAACGAAACCGCACCACCCGGCCCAGGCATCTCCACAGAGTCACCTGTGCGATTGCCATAGAACCGACGAATCGATGCCTCAACAAACATGATATCACCACCAACCGGTGTGTAATACATCCCTGTCGCCACACCAACCTGATTCTCCGCCTGGATATGCTCCGGATGCACCTTCGGACGTCCAAGTATCTCGCGAACCTGTTCCGCATCGATCTTCAGCTCAACCGGCTCACCCGTTGCAATCTTCCGCGCAACCTTTCGTGCAACTGCACCAACCTGACGTTCAAGCTGCCGAACCCCAGCCTCGCGCGTGTACTGTGACACAATTGACATGATCGCGTCGTCGGTAATATCGAGGTTCTTGTCGCTCAACCCACTCTCTTCCAACTGACGCGGTAACAGATACTTCTTCGCAATCTCAGCCTTCTCCTTCTCTGTATACCCCGCAAAGTCGACCACTTCCATACGATCCAACAACGGACCAGGGATGTTCTGAATAAAGTTTGCCGTCGCAACGAACAACACTTCGCTCAAGTCAAACGGAATATTCAGATAGTGATCCGTAAACGTATCGTTCTGCGCAGGATCCAGCACTTCCAACAAGGCACTCGATGGATCGCCTTGATACGACACACCCAGCTTATCAACTTCATCCAGCAAGAACACCGGATTGCGCGTTCCAGCCTGCTTCATCCCTTGGATGATACGCCCCGGCATCGCACCAACGTATGTACGACGGTGCCCACGAATATCCGCTTCGTCGCGCGCGCCACCTAGCGCAACACGAATATATTCCCGACCCAACGCCCGAGCGATTGACTTGGCAATCGACGTCTTCCCAACACCCGGCGGGCCGGTAAAGAGCAGGATTGGGCCTTTAGCCATCGCTCGCGACTTGGCTTCTGTTGCGTCGGTAATCGGCTTATCCGCCCCATCCGACAGGCTCGATGTCGGCTCGTCTTTCTCCGGCCGTAACCGATCAGCCGAAATTTCACCGGTCTTATCAACTTCCTCGGCTAACTGCTGTGCACGAAGCTGACGTACCGCGAGAAACTCGAGCACTCGATCCTTAACGTCCTTTAACCCATAGTGATCGTCGTCAAGCACCTGAGACGCATGCTTGAGATCAAGATCGTCGCTCGAACGCTTATCCCAAGGAAGCTCTGCAATCCATTCGAGATACGTCCGAATCACCTGCGCTTCCATCGATTCGCGCCCCGCCCGCTCCAACCGACCAAGCTCCCGCTCGACCTCGGCGCGCCCTTCCTTAGGCAGCGTCACCTTGTTCAAACGTTCGCGAAGCTCTTCGACTTCCTTGGCCGAGTTCTCCTCGCCGAGTTCTTTTTGAATCGCCTTCATCTGCTCGCGCAGATACATCTCGCGCTGGCGCTCGCCCAACTCTTCCTGAACCTGGGACTTAATATCCTCCTGGGCCTCGAGCAGGTCGATCTGACGCTGGACGTGCACGAGTACTCGACGCATCCGCTCTTCCACGCTCAGTGTTTCAAGCAGTCCCTGCTTTTCCGGAACCGGAAGGTCAATATAGCCCGCCACAAGATCGCCAAAACGGCCCGGATCGGTCACCGATTCCAGAACCTGATGGACAACCTCCTCTGGAAGCCCGCGCTTCTCGCCCAACTCGGCGGCTCGCTCACGGGTCTCTTTCTCCAGCGCTTCGAACGCTGGATCGTGTTCAACAGTGAGGTTCATCTCCTCAGTTGGAACGACAATAGCAGTGAGATAACCGTCTGTGACTGAATATTGCAACGCAGTAGCTCTCTGCTCACCCTGGAGCAAAAGCTGCACACCACCCAAGCCACGTTGAATTTGCCCGATTCGAGCGATGACGCCCATCGAGTACAGAATATCAGCCGATGGCTCATCGCTGTTGTCGCGTTGGGCCACGGCGAAGACGAGACGGTCTTCCTTAAGGGCAGACTCAATCGCCCGTAAAGTTCCCGGCCTGCCGGCCGAAATTGGCGCTGTCAGCCCGGGGAACATCACTGTTCCTCGCAGCGGCAAAACAGGCATGGATTGGCGTTGTGTCATGATCGATTTATTCGAAAGGTATGATAAAGCAACAAACGAGGATGCATCAATACAACGGCATACTAAATTGCATGTTTCGGACTCCAATTTTCGCGCCACCTCGGCAGGATTACTACAGTAGTTGTGCCGCCATGACGGATGACTGACCCAAATACCCTGCCAAACCGACCGATAGACCCTCTTCGAACCCAAGTTGAGCAGGTTCTATCCGCCACGTACGATCTCGGCGACGAGATTGGACGAGGGGGGATGGGGATTGTGTTTCGCGCGCGCGACCGCCGACTGCAGCGGAATGTCGCGATCAAGATTCTTCCACCGCAGCTCGCGTTCCAACAAGACATCCGTTCCAGGTTCCTGCGAGAAGCAGCGACATCGGCACAGCTCAGCCATCCAAATATCGTACCAATCTTCACGGTTGATGAGGCTGGGGACATTGTCTTCTTCGTGATGGGACTTGTGGCAGGCGTTAATCTGGCTCAATACATTCACGATAATGGCGTCACATCTGCCACTGAAACGGTCCGAATCCTCCGGGAGATTGCAGGGGCACTCGCGTACGCGCATAGTCGCAATGTGATCCATCGCGATATTAAGCCCGACAATATTTTGCTCGAAGCGGAGACCGGTCGAGTGATGGTCACCGACTTCGGTATCGCGCGCGCTGTTATGGAAGGGACGGATAATCGGCTCACTACAACCGGCGTGGCGATCGGGACTCCGGCGTATATGTCGCCCGAGCAGTCGGCTGGCGACCAGAATGTGGACGGCCGAAGCGACTTGTATTCGTTGGGAGTGGTTGGGTATCAACTTTTGTGCGGCGAACCTCCATTCAGCGCGCCAAACACGCCGGCGATGTTGGTCAAACACATTACGGAGCGGCCAAGACCGCTGGGTGAGCGTTGCACGGTGCCAATGGGGCTGAGCGACATCATCATGCAGTGTTTGGCGAAGGATCCCAACGATCGCTTTTCGAGCGCGGAGGATTTGATCTTTGCGTTGGATGCATACGCGGCGTTAGGGGATGCCGGGGTGAGTGAAATTCGTCCATATCGGCAGGAAGGGTTAAGCCCCGCAAGCAAGTTGGCTACCGGTGTTGCTGGGGTGGGCGTTACGAACGTGCAACCAATATCCGGATTGCCTCAGCTTGATGACGATGCGCATCATCAAGCGTTGATTGCTCGATGGGAGGCTGCACCGGTCAAGAAATATCGTCGCCGAATTGTCACCTTTTTGGTGGTCAATGTAGTCTTCGCGATTTTGTCTATTTTGGGCGAGCAGCAGCTGTTTGGGATTAGCGCGATCTGGGCCGTGTGGCTTGCGTTTTCCTACTCCAGGTTATGGTCTGCTGGCTATGACTGGCGCGATGTGCTGAGGTTGCCGAGTGATGCGTTGATGGTAGAGGTGTTGGGGGAAAAGATCGACGACACCAGGGCATTGTTTGATCCGATCGCACGCGAGCAGGTTCGGGAACGCATGCGCGAACGGAAGAAGTTTGGTCAGGGATTGTTTGCGCCGTCGCCGCCTGTGCCTGTGGCTCTACCGTTGTCGCGTACCGTGGCTGGTAATCCTGGTAATTTTGGTAATAATGGTGGTCCAGCGGCCTCGCCTTACGCTCAGTCGTTAACGAGCCAGTTTGCTGCGCAGCTTCCGAATGTTCGAGATGCGGAGATACTGCGTCGTGAGATCGCTCAGATGTACGATGAGCTGATGAAAGAAGATCGGCTTTCGAAGCAAGATCGGGCGTCAATGCCTAATGTTGTACAGCCTGCGGATGCGTTACTTGTGCGAGTTCGAGCGCTGTCTGCGTCGGAATACGAGCTGTCTCGGGCGAATGTGCCTGGTGTTGCTGCTGCGATCGAGCAAGAGATTTTTGAGCTTGAAGAGGAGGCGAATCCGCTCGATGAAGAGCGAAGCGAACTTCGGATTCGTCGTTTAGTGCAGTTGCGGCGTCAGCGGTTGGTTGTGCGTGATGTGCAACGTCGATATGCAGAAGTTGAGCAGAAGTTACAGCGTTGTATGAGCGCAATGCGGTCAATGCATCTAGATTTAATCCGGTTCCGCTCGGGGCTTCGATCGACCGATAATATTACGCAGATTGCGAATGAAGCGATGGTTCTGGGGCGAGAGGTCGACGCGATTCTTTACGCTCAAGATGAAATGGCGAAGTTGCTTGGTCGGAGTTAGTGGTTGTTTGTAGCTGTTGGTTGTAGTTGTTGTTTGTAGTTGTTCCTGTCTCGTTATCCATAAAATGTTTAGATCTATCTTTCTTGTCTTGTTTGTCGGAACAACTGCGTGTTATGAATCGTCGCGTGCAAATGCGTCAGCAGAAGCCGATCCGTCGTTACAGCCGGCCAATGTTGTTGCGGAAGCGCCGCCGCCTCAGGTTGTGCGCGTTCCAGCTCCAGATACACTTCGCGGGTTGTACGTCAACCGCTGGGCGGCGTTAGGGACCAAAATTTGGCAGCTCATCGATGTTGCAAAAAAGACCGAGATCAACGCGTTGGTGATTGACGTGAAGGATGATCGCGGCTTTGTGTTGTATCGATCAAAAGTTCCGCTTGCACAACAAATCGGTGCGGATACCAATCAGCCGATGACAAAAAAACGGTTGCAGATGGTGTTGGATTCGATGCGCGCATATAACGTATATCCGATCGCACGAATCGTTGTTGCTAAAGATCCGTTGTTAGCGGCAAAGCGGTTGGATTGGTCGATTAAGCGAAAGAAAGACATGCAACCCTGGCTGGATCGCGGTAAGCAGCCGTGGCTCGACCCACATCATCGTGAAGTGTGGCAGTACGCTGCGGATTTAGCACGCGAAGCGTATGAGCTTGGCTTTAGCGAAGTCCAGTTTGATTACGTTCGATTCCCTGACGAGAAAAACCTGATTCGCGAAGCTGCGTTCCCGTTGGCGAACGGTCGAGTGCGTGCCCAGGTTATTCGCGAACAGCTAGGGTTTATGCGTGAGGCATTAAAACCAACTGGAATGCGTGTGACGATCGATGTATTTGGGTTAACCGCCACGGACACAACGGATATGGGGATTGGTCAGCGGTGGGAGATGTTTATAGATCAAGCAGATGTTGTGTTGCCAATGGTGTATCCGTCGCATTATGCGCCGGGCACATATAAACTCGGCAACCCCAATGCGCATCCATATGCGACGATTGACCATTCGTTGAAGGATATGAAGCGTCGTAGTGCGAATATCCCAAATGCGGCGAAGGTTATTCCATGGTATCAGGATTTTACGATGGGAGCACCGAGGTATGGTGTGGAGCAGGTGAGAGCGCAGATAAAGGCTGGGTATGATAATGGGATTTATAGCTGGATTTTGTGGAATCCCGGAAGCAGGTATACGGTGGAGGCGTTCAGGAAGAAATAGGGGTCACAGATTGAACTCGCTTTTTCGTTGTTTTCGAACGTACGATCTGCCTCGTCAGCTCAATCGCGTCAACATTTGACCCAGTTTACCGTCCCAACATCTCGGTAAACGGCCCAGGTCAAAATCAAAGATTTTTCTGGCTCTACCCGGGTTTTGCTCTTTTTCGTGGTTTTTCGATAAACGTAAGTCGTTGCCATTTAATAACTTACGTTTCCTCCCCTAGCGTTTCTCACAAAATGTGCTATAGTTACGCCGCAGCGTCTTCGCTAGCGGCGTTTCTATAGTTGCAGTCAAACCGTAACTGCCGCCGTCAGATATCACCTTCAGACCGCGACTTCACGTATGGCCCTGCTTCAGCCAGTTGCAGCAGATCTGCAGTCCACAGAGCCAGATGTTCCGTCTCTCGATTTCCCACTCGGCTGGTTGCTCGATAATGCCACGCCGCCGATTGTTTATCGTTCGTATGTAGACGTGGCTAACCTCCCTGTTCCAGAAGGGAGCGATGTTGCAGCTCTTTCAATGGTGGCGCCCACTGCCCTCTCTATAGCGAGCACCCAGAAACCGGACGGGACATGGAATAATTTCATGTTAACCGTACCGGAGGACGGCGCTGATATTTTAGCGAGTGTTGGTACAATTCCGGCTACACGCCGATTGTTGGAGTATGGATGGAGTAGCGAGACACCTTCGCTCATGCTCTCGCGTCGAGTGTTGTTCAGGTTGTTAGCTGAGGATAACGATCCGAACTACCTGTATGAGCTGAAAGACGAGGTGACAAGCGAGGAGACTGCGTTGCGTTCGCGCAACATGCTTCGCGAAGCCGCCGCCGCCGCACTCGCTCAGGCTGGCTACGAATCGGACCCCCGTCTTCGAGGCGCCGCTCGTCGAGTGCTGGAGCGGACCGATGCGTTCCTCGCTTCGCCGCTGGCAGAAAAGCCGTGGGTACGAATTGGGAATCGGCACGTGTTAGCCGCCGAAGCCTGTCCACCGTCGATCTTTGCGCTGTCGATGTTGGCGCATATGCCGATTTTCCGAAGTGAGCACTATCCGGAAATGGAACGGCTGTATGCGTATCTCACGCAGCCTAGACCAACCCAGGAAGCTGTGCAGATGGTGGGCAAGGAAATTTTGCCACAACCACAGGCCGTTCTTGGCGACATGCTACACAACAAAAATGTGGTCGACAGCGACGTGCCGTTCGCGCTCATGTGGCTCGAAACAATGGCTCGTCTCAACTTCCTGCATCGTAACGAGAACTGGCTCAAGATGTTTGAGCGGCTTATCGACGATCGGGATCGTTATGGCGTGTGGCATCCTCACAAGGGGATGGATGCGCCTGTCAGTACCAATCCGTACGTTTGGCCAACCTTCCCACTCGAAGAACGTCTCGAGGAGCAGGCGCGCTGGACGGATGTCACGTTCCGAATTGGTCTCATCGCTCGACTGCTCGGTTGGAACATCATAGTGAAGTAGTTCTACCTGGCCGGCTATCGCCCGCGGAAATGTTTCCCGCAGGCGATAGCCGGTTTCGTGTTTCGTTTGTACAGCTCACCTCAGGGCAACGCATTCGGGTTGTTGAGGGTGGCGCAGAGCGATCTCCCAATGTCATTTTTTGTATTCATGGCTGGGGATGTTCGGTGTATTCGTACCGATCCGTGTTGCTCGCGTTCGCGGAATCTCAGGATGTCCGCACGGTTGCAATCGACCTTACCGGGCACGGGCTGTCGGATAAACCGGACGATGCACGCTTTTACACGACTGATGCGCTTACCTCAACGGTTGCAGAGGTGTGTACAGCCATCGGCGTAAACCAGGCGATTTTTGTTGGGCATTCGATGGGAACCGCGATAAGTGCCCGTCTCGCCGTGTTACAGCCACATAGGGTGCGCGGACTCATTCTGGCCGCACCTGTGGGTTTTGCGGTCACTGGGCCCATGCGGGCGGCCATGATGGCCACTCCATCGCTGGTCGTCCCGTTTATTGCTCAATTAGCCAGCCGATCGGTAATCCAGTTGATTTTGGAGCGAGCGTTCGGTAATCCAAAGCTCGTAACTGATCAGATCGTGGACGAATATTGGGCTCCTACGCAGTTTCCGTCGTTTACCAGGGCAGTTCGAACGGCTTTACATACGTTTGACTGGCACGCGGCCACGAATTTGGGGTTCGATACCATCCGGGCGCCCGCAATCGTCATTTATAGTACGAAGGATAATCTGGTGCCAGAATCGGCTGCGCTTCAGTATGAATCGGTCATTCCTGCTGCTCAGTTCGTCCGCCTGGAGGGAATTGGGCATGCAATTACCGACGAAGCGCCAGATGCCGTAATCGAGGCAATTTGGGCGATGGGCTCTGATCCGGAGCACATCCGTTAGATTTAGGAACAAAATGAGTATAGTTACACCAGATGTCCCTCCGACCTTCGCCGAACTTGGCTTAGCTCCCGAGGTCTTGAAAGCCGTTGAAGTTGCTGGGTACACGCATCCAACGCCGATTCAGCTAAACGCTATCCCGCTTGCGCTCACCGGACGTGACCTGATTGGTCTCGCGCAAACCGGAACCGGCAAAACTGCCGCGTTCACGCTGCCAATCGTTAACAGTTTGCTCGACGGTCCACGTCGCACTCGCGCACTGATTCTCACGCCAACGCGTGAACTCGCAGTGCAGGTGGATGAAAGCTTTCGCAAGTACAGCCAGTTTTCACCGCTCAGTGTCGCCGCCGTATATGGTGGAGTAGCAATCGAACCGCAAACAAAGGCGCTTCGTAAAGGCGTCGACGTTATTGTTGCCACACCAGGCCGTTTGCTGGATCACATCGAACGCCAAAACGTGGACTTTGAATATCTCGAAGTGCTCGTGCTCGATGAAGCTGATCGTATGCTCGACATGGGATTTGCACCGCAGATTAACCGCGTCATCAGCGAAATTCCACGCTACCGACAGACGTTGCTGTTCAGTGCAACGATGCCACCAGAAGTCGAAGCACTTGCGCGTAAGTATCTACGCAAACCGCAGGTTATTCAGGTCGGTCGACGATCGATGGCTGCAAGCACAATTGCACACGCGGTGTATCCAGTCGCACGTACGCGCAAGGTAAAGCTCCTCGTCGATCTCCTGCAAAAGGAAGAGATGGAATCGGTGCTGATCTTCACGCGCACAAAACATGGTGCTGATAAAGTTGTACGTGAATTAACAGACGGCGGCATTAAAGCCACCGCAATGCACGGCGATAAATCACAAGGCGAACGCACTCGCGCGCTCGAAGACTTTAAAAGCGGAAAGATCCGCATCCTTGTGGCCACAGACGTTGCGCAACGTGGGCTCGATATTTCTGGAATCACGCACGTTATCAACTTTGATGTGCCGCAAGAGCCTGAAGATTATGTGCACCGTATTGGACGTACCGGTCGTGCTGCACAGTCGGGTGATGCATATACGCTTATGGCGCCAGATGAAATCGCAATGGTTCGCACAATCGAACGCGTGATTGGGCAACAGATTCCACGAATCTCGGTTCCCGGTTACGACTTTGGAACCGCGGCTGTATAACGTAGTTTGTTAAGCGATTTGTAGCTCGGTTTACATCTCCGTTAGTTCCGTTTTACACGACCAAGTCGTGACACGGTAAGTGTGTCGGCGGTAACGCCTTTTGAAAAGATGAGTGAGAGGTTGGATACTCCAACCCCCACACCAATTGGTGAATACGTAACGGTGTTTCGGCTGGTCCACACCGTTACTCCATGCAGCTCCGCCACGTTACGAGACTGTATGGTATCGCCCGAAACACGAACGCTAAGGATTCCTCGATTGGCGTCGATATCTATACTAGTTCGCGTCGAGCGCGTCAGTGCCACTCGACGCGCCACCGCAAACAGCGATTCGGCATCGTTCGCCGCCGCTGATACGTCGAGGTTATCTCGGAAATCGGTGAAACGTGGTGCTGCGATGGTGTATAGAATCCCGATAATACATATCGCAACCACTACTTCAAGCAGGGTAAATCCGCGTTGGAACAATCGATGCATTCATCTATTGTAATGTCACGATAGTGGTTGTTCTGTACCATAATGTTGCGCCATCATCTTTGTATTGCGAAATTGAGGTGAGGGGCGCATTGCTTCCTTATTTGGCTACGTAGGCTACATCAAAGAGCTGTTGTGAGAATTGCGATAAGTACCGGCGGCGGTGACGCGCCTGGTCTCAATGCTGTTATTCGATCTGCTGTCCTGTCTGCTATTGGAATGGGATGGGAGGTCCTTGGCATCCGGAAGGGCTATGCCGGACTGCTGGGCGAAGACGAAGTCGTTACGCTCGATAAAGAGTCGGTGCGCGGGATTGGCCATCTTGGCGGGACGATCCTGCAAACTACCAATCGTGGTAATCCCTTTGCATACCCTGTTTTGCAAAGCGACGGCTCATATCAAAACGTTGATCGCTCCGACGCGCTTATGGCGCGCGCGCATGAGCTTGGTATCGAAGCACTTATCTCAATTGGTGGCGACGGTTCGTTGGCGATTGCACACAAGCTCGCTGAAAAGGGGATGAAGGTCGTTGGGGTGCCGAAGACGATCGATAACGACGTGAGTGGCACCATTACGACCTTTGGCTTTGATACTGCGGTAAATACAGCGCTCGACGCGCTGGACAAGCTGCACACGACCGCAGAGTCACATAGTCGAGTTTTTGTCATGGAGGTGATGGGGCGCGACGCTGGGTTCATCGCGCTGCATAGTGGGTTGGCCGGTTCCGCAGATGTTATTCTCATTCCGGAAATTCCGTATGATATTGCCAAGGTGTGCGAAAAGATCAACTCGCGCGACAGGGCAGGTCGGCACTTTTCGATGATCGTTGTTGCAGAAGGGGCGTTCCCGATCGGTGGGACGCACAGTGTGTTGGGTAATTCGTTGCCGGGCCAGGCGGTTCGGGTTGGTGGTGTGGCCGAAACGGTGGCTCGCGAAGTTCAGGCGCGGACCGGCAAGGAAACTCGATCGTTGGTATTGGGACATTTGCAGCGGGGAGGACAACCTACGGGGTACGACCGTCTGCTCGCCACGCGTTTTGGTGCAGCTGCCGTCCGGGCGGTGGCTGAAGAGCGCTGGGGGCAGATGGTCGCACTCCAATCCCCACATATTGTGACGATTCCTATCACCGAAGCGCTGAAAGAGGTGAAAAGGGTCGAGCGGACCCACGATACTGTGTTGACCGCTCGGTCGCTGGGAATCTCGTTTGGCGATTAAGTGACAAACCAGCCCTAGAGCGGAGCCCAACTGTTGGCTAACTTATATGGTATGTCACGTCGCCTTTTGCTCTCCGTTGTCGCCGCGAGCATGATCGCTCCCGGCGCGCTGTATGCACTACCTCACGCCGATGAAAACAAGCGTGACAAGGCGTCGGTCGACACAACTTCTAATCGGAAAGGGCGATCTGGCCAGGATTCCGACTCGGACGATAATGCGCGGAAAAAGCTCAAGCCGCGCAAACGGCCAGCTCCCTCCGCTCCAGTTGTACCCAACATCCGGACTCAGCCTGACGAGATGGATCAACAGGTCTGGGACACGGAGTTTTTCGTCAGAAGTCTTTTCCCTCAAAAAAACAGCGGTAGCCTCGCGACCCTCGTCGCATTTTCGCAATAATACGAAATTGTGTCGCAGGCTCACGCATTCTCGTGAGTTTCATTGACACTCGAAGCTAAACGTGCGGTTCAAGACCGCTACCTTCCGCCGGATCACGACGCGTACCTCGCCGCGAAGCCACCCACCGGTCGAATCATTGTTATTGCGCCAACTCGCGCAGCCTGTGAGACTATCGAACTCGCGCTGGACCTCGAGCTCGATACGGTGCTTCAGCGCAAGCACGGCAACGAAATCCGCGACTTCGCGGAGCGTGGCCTAGGCTTTGGGATCGTCGCAGGGACCGGTACCGGAAAAACGCTCGCCATTCGCCCCATTGCGCAGACTATTTTGCGCACCGATCATCTTCGGGTTGGTGTGGTCAATCGTGAGCGTGAAGCGACTCCAGAGACTCCAAGTTGGAACGTGATTATCGTCACAACCGGCATCGCTCGACGCTGGTTTCAGGACAACGATATCCAACCAACCGACACGCTCATTGTCGATGAAATCCACCAGACCTCAGCGGAACTCGAGCTCTGTTTGGCGCTTGGCAAGCGTGTAGGCTGTCGGTTTATCTGGCTGTCGGCCACCGTTGATCCTACGTTTTATTCGTCGTATCTCAACTCTGCTGCCGTTATCGAAAGCACCGCCTTCGATCCCAAAAAGGCGGCCAAGGTGCAGGTGGTCAACAAAAGTCCCCTCACGTTTTTGGACGAACGGTTTTTACAGGCGATGGTAAAAGATCGGCGTGGGGTCGCGATGTTTATGCCCACTCGCGCCGGTGTTGAAGAGGCCGCCGAGTTGGTTGGAGTGCGCCAGCGGAGGATACATAGCGCGTTTTATCATGGCGGCGAACCGATCCGTGTGATTCGTCCGTTCCTCGAAGGCGCCGGCGTAAAGCCGTTCTTCCTGTCGATGACTGCTGCCGGACAAAGCGCGTTGAATATCCGGGATCTCGACACCGTCATCATCGACGATACGCGGTTTACGAATCTCATTGAAGGCGGGAAGAATGTGCTCACCAAGCTCCATCTTGGCGCCAACGAAATTCTTCAAATGGCTGGGCGCGTTCACGGGCGAGTTGATGGCGGTCGGGTCTTTATTCTGAGCGATCGGAACATCGACTTCTATTCGTTGAAGCCAACGGCGCCGGAATTTCAGCTTGCCGGTGATTCGGAGCGGGTTGCTTTGACGTGCGCTGCACTTGGCGTGCGAGCGGATGCTTTGGAACTCCCTGTTCCACTGGATCGCGCTGCGTATCGTCAGGCGCTCACGTTGCTCGAAGGGCGCGGGATTATTGAAAACGGCTATCTCACTCGTTATGGGAAGGCTGTTGAAGCGTTACCTGTTGAGCGCGCGTGGTCTGAGCTGTTGGTGAATGGCGACGATGAGCTCGTTCCGTATCTCGCTGTGATGAGTGCGATTGAATCGCTGCATCGAATGACGCGGGAAGAACGGCACATCGAGGGGCTTATCATACCGGGGAGCGACCATCTTACTGCGTACAATGTTTACGCAGAGGCCCTGGAGCAGTGCGGATCGATTGGCGAGGTGTATGGTTTGCCTCGACATCAGTTCGACGATTCGGTGTTGGATTGGGCGGAGAGTCGAGGTGTGCTGGTGAAGTCGATTGAGGATGCGGCGCTGGGGATGGCGAGTGTGTATCGCAGCCTGGGAATGCCGCTGCCCGCCAGGCTCCCATATGCGCGGTCGCATGTGTATAAGCAGTTTACGGAGCTGCTCGCTCGCATGATGCCGTTTGATCTGGTTGTCGATGAGCAGACGTCTGACGGCACGAATGCGCGTGTGTCCAAGACCAGTGTGTGTGGCAGTTGGGGCGCGATTGCTGGTTCGATCCGATACTTTGCCGGTCGCTCTGGCGAACCTCGAGCCGGGATCGAGGGGACGCAGGTTCCGCTGGATCTGATTCGGAAATACGCGACGCGCAGTGTGCCGAAGTTGGCGTATAATCCGCATCGGAAGCACGATCAGCTGGTTATTACGAGCCGAGTGGAGTATTTCGGCTTTGAGTTGGAGCGGGACATTGAGCCGGTGCGGGAGTTCCCGCCTGAGTTTGCGGAACAGGCGCGCCATATATTGGCGGAGGCTGCAGCGTCGGGCGAGGCGCGTCATCCAGCGAGCAAGCGGAACCGTGCGGCGATTGAAGCTGTGCGTGAGGCATATCGGCGGTCTGGGGGTAAGACGCCCAAGCTCGGATTGCCTGAGCTCACTGCGGTGTACGAACAGCAGTTGGCCGATGTGAATTCGGTCGAGCAGTTCCGCAGTACGCGACTGACGATCGATCCGAACGATTATGTGTCGGCGGAAGAGCGGGAGCGGTATGCGGCGCTGCCAGGCGTTGTGCTCGTGCGTGAAAAAGAAGCGTGGATTGATTACGATGTTGAACAGTCTGCCGACGGTTCGACCTTTGGGGTTGCACGTATTCGGCTACCGGAGAAGGTGGCTAAGACGTTGACCTCAGCTGAGGTGCCGGCGTTGGACAGGCCTGTTCGATTTGCGGTGTTACGTGGCCAGCGCGGATCGGTGCGCGCCACTACTTTAGACGAATTGCAAGATTTACTCGACCGTCCGTGGTCGCCAGATGAGCTTGAGGACGATTCTCCGTATGCCCCCAGAAATTCCAACTCGACAGAACGTGGTCAACAACGAGGTCAGCAGCGCGGTGGTCGACAAGGTGACAGACCAGGCGCACAACAGCGTGATCGCGGCCCATTTCGCGGCAAACCTCCGCGTAGTGGAGGCAAGCGCCGCGGCTCTCGCTGATGTGGCGAGTCTAGCGGGGGATGCGATTGTTGCGGCGTTGCGTGGAGGCGGGCAGGTGTTGTGTTTTGGGAACGGTGGGTCGGCGACGCAAGCGAGTCATATGGCTGGCGAGTTGATCGGGCGGTTCAAGGACACTCGTCGGCCGTATCCGGCGTTGGCGTTGGGCGGGGATGTGGGGTCGGTGACGTGTATTGCGAATGACTTTGGATATGGTGCGTTGTACGAACGTCAGATTGAAGCGCTGGGGCGAGCAGGGGATATCGCGATTGGACTGACGACAAGCGGGACGTCGGAGAACGTGGTCCGTGGATTGGCCATGGCGCGTCGGAAGGGTGTGGTCACGATCGCGTTAACTGGAGAAAAAGGGTTAACTGGCGCGGACGTGGACTTTGTGTGTGCCGTGCCCAGTAATGTGACTGCGCATATTCAGGAAGTGCATTTGATGCTTTTGCATGCATGGTGTGTGCATGTTGACGCTATGTTGTCGTAGATTTGTTTGCTCTTTGTCGAGATTTGCCGGAGTCGATCTTGTTGCGCTATAGTGAGCGTGTTCGTGTTGAGACTTGAGTTAAATTGCCTGTATGGCTGATTCGCACTCTACACCTATTGAGCCAACGTACTTCCGGAAAGGCTTCGGCCTGAAGGCTGAAGTTGAGGAAGAGCTTGCTACCGACTACGACGGACGGTTAGTCGACCTGTTGCGTGAGCGGGATTATTCGCTCACCGCTGGTGACGTGACGGTTCGGCTCGCCCGGGAGTTTGGTTTTTGTTATGGGGTGGAGCGGGCTGTGGACTACGCCTATCAGACTCGACGGAAGTTCCCGGATCGGCGCATCTTCCTGGCTGGCGAGATTATTCATAATCCGCACATCAACCATAAGTTGCGGGAGATGGGGGTCATCTTCCTCACGCACGATACGACGCGTAAGGAGAGTTCGTTCGACTTCTCGCAGGTCCAGCCAGCTGACGTGGTGATTTTGCCTGCGTTTGGTGTGACGGTTACCGACTTTGAGCGGCTTCGCGAGCTTGGCTGTGTGATGGTGGACACGACCTGCGGATCGGTGCTGAACGTGTGGAAGCGTGTGGAAGGGTATGCGCGTGATGGATATACCGCGCTGATTCATGGGAAGTACTATCATGAAGAGACTCGCGCGACGGCGTCTCAGGCGATGAAGTATCCGGGCGGGCGATATCTGATTGTGCGTGATATGGCGGAGGCGCATTATGTGTGCGACTTCCTTGAAGGGCGGCGTTCTGCGGATGAGATTCTGGAGAAGTTTGCACTTGCCTCATCGCCAGACTTTGATCCGGCGCGCGATCTCGTGAAGATTGGTGTTGCGAACCAAACGACGATGTTGGCTCGTGAAAGTCTCGCGATAGGCGCTGAAGTGCGTACCGCGATGGTGCGAGCGAAAGGAGAAGAGCACGCGCTGGCAAATTTTCGGACGTTTGACACCATTTGCAGTGCAACGCAAGATCGTCAGGATGCGGTGCGCGAGCTATTGAATGAGTCGCCCAACGTGATGGTTGTTGTTGGGGGGTACAACTCGAGCAATACGATCTCGCTTGCAGCGTTGTGTGCGGAAGAAGTTACGACGTATCACGTTGAAGATGCGTGTTGTATCGACCCGGAGAGTCGGGTGATTCACCATCGTATCGCGCAGGGGCGTGAAGACGTTGCTACCCCGGATTGGATTGCGCAGAGCGGGCCTATTCGCGTGGGGCTGACTGCGGGCGCGAGTACGCCGAATAACAAGATTGCGGATGCGGTCGCGCGGATTTTTGCGACTCGTGGTATAGATCCAGCAACTGTTCGGTAACAGAGATGTGCGCTGCGCTAGGTTGCGTGGCGAGTTGTCTTAACAAATTCAGAGATACGCTTACGATGCGCCATCAGTCTTTTGCATTCGTGTTGCTGGGGAGTCTGGCAACCATGATTGGGTGCGGTACTCCCGATCGTCAGGAGTCGTCCCAATTCGAAATTATCGGGCGCTTCCCACACGATTCGACTGCGTACACCCAAGGTCTTCTCTGGGCCGATAGCGTTGTTTTTGAAAGTACTGGACGGTACGGCCGCTCGGAAATTCGTCGCGTTGATCTTCGTACCGGTCAGGTGCTGACACGTCGGTCGCTTCCGGCGGATCGCTTTGGTGAAGGGCTCGCATTGCTGGAGAACCGGCTTTACCAGCTCACCTGGAAGGCCGGTACCGGATATGTTTACGATGCAGCCACGCTCGTGCCCATCGATTCATTCCATTATGCCGGCGAAGGGTGGGGGCTGACTACCGATGGGACGTCGTTAATCATGAGCGATGGTTCCGACTCGCTTCGAATCATTTCGCCCAAGACGTTTGAGGTGGAACACGTTATTCACGTTCGGTTCCAGAGTGCCCCGCTTTACAAACTGAACGAATTGGAATTCGTTGATGGTGACGTTCTCGCCAACGTGTACGAATCAAATTGGGTCTTACGGATCGATCTTGCGACTGGAACCGTTAGGGAGGTCTTGGATTTTACAGAGCTGTATCCCGATCGCCCGGTTTCGGCGGAGGTCATGAATGGAATCGCGATGGCGCCTGATGGGAAACAGCTACTGTTGACCGGGAAGTTGTGGCCGGTGCTGTTCCAGGTTCGCCTTCGTTCTGCGCAGGAAAAGAACTAGCCGTTGCCGGGCTAATGCACGGGCGACTGTAACCGGACGACTGAGAAGGATCGTTGCTGATATACGCGACGGTGAATGACGGTGCAACAATTTGTGTAAACGACACGGTGACCGTGTCGCATGTACACGAGTTATGCGTAATGAGATGCGTAACAATTGGTGGACTTCGCCTGTCTGTTACCGTGAATGACAGTGAGAGTTTTCGGTAAGTTCTGACGTCCAGGCAATATAAATATTGTCGGTGATGACGAGCTTTAAGCGATGGCGCGAAACTTGTTATTCATCTCGGTGTACGACGAGTTAGGGTGACTCGCACCGCTTTTGATCGTACGCTGCACGCACCTGCCTCAGTGATGAGGACATGTCTCGGGAGGGCACATGGATTTCGGCACTAAGCTGGCCTTCGATGGCCACGCAATACCACCCCAAGACGCTACGCTTCCGGTAGCGTGGTTTGAACGGAGCAGCGCTGAACACGGTTCGGCGCCAGAAAGGGGAGCGTTAGATGGTTATGCGTTCCTTGACAGACTCCGTGAAACCGGTGGTTTGGTCTACAGTGGTGATGAGGAGGCGTAACGGAAGCGCTTCTTCGTCAGAAAAATTTCGGGGCGATAGTGGGCCCGTTTTGAGTACGTGATGTTGGAGATTATCCCAATTTCACGAATCAGACGGGGGCCGGCTATCGCCCCGATTGTATTTTGCGCTGGGTGTTGCTGAGGTTTTACTGCTTCTTTCTGTTTGTCTTCTTGTTCCCTCCGCTTTGTGTGCGGAGGGGGCGTCTTGAACGGTTAGTGCTTCGTAATCACACTTTGTGATACGATAAGCGAGCGGCTTCATGACGGTCTTCGGCGGTGTACACTTCGAAGTCTGAGAAGAAGGCTTGTGCTTCCTGCTGGAGAAGACGAAGGATCGCAACTGAACAGCGTCTGATCTCAAGCTCCGCGCCTTCACCAGTGCGCAGTTCAAGCATTGTGCGCCAGGCGCGGGCGTTGGCGGTGACAACGACCTTGGTTTCGGTCGAGTTTGGTAGCACGCCGCGGGCTGCTTCGCGCGCCATTTTGCGGCGATGTACTTTGTTCGCAACCCAGGCGTAACGCTCCATCAGGTGATCGACCAGTTCAACGTAGGTCGATTGCGCAGCTTCAATCTGCTTTTTCCAGACTTCATACAGGGCTTCGTCACCAAGAATTGCAGGTGGGACGACGAAGTTGGCCTCGGATTCGTCGACGTAGCGTTGGCTGAGCTGCGAATACGCGAATCCGGCGCGGTGGCGCACGAGTTCGTGTGTGAGCGACCGGCTCACTCCTTCGATGAGGATCGAGTAGTTCGCGTGTTCGAAGACGCTGCCGTGTCCCTGTTTCTTGATGTTCTCCAGATATTCGAGTGTGGTGCGGTTCGCTGGATTGCCCTGGCTCATGTAGCAGAGTCGGCCGGCAAATTCGGCTAGGCGCTCTCCGTCTGTGCTTTCACCTATCCATGTGACCGGTAGGTGTGATGGCTCGACGAAGTTCGGACGAGAGAGGATCGAGATTTTTGGTTCGGTATAAAACACAGCGCTATACTGGGAAAGAGTCTGTCGAAAGTTACGAGGCCTGATCAATTAAGTCGAGCCGGAAGACATCATACGCGCGATTCTCACTGACTTGGCGTAGTGCTTTCTGCGCGGCTTGAGGGTGCTCCGGGAGGGTGGTGTCGTATTTGATGTCGGAAATTGCCCGTTGGCCAACGGTTGGGACTTTTACGCCGGGATTAAATATGGTATCCGGGTCGAACGCTGTTTTCACAACCTGAAATCCGGTGATCGCCGCTGGGGACCAGACGCGTTGCATAAGGGGGGTACGCAGTCGGCCATCGCCGTGTTCGCCGGCTAAGGTGCCGCCGAGTTGGTGGGTGAGGTCGGTGACATCGTTGAGGATTGTGTTAACGGTGGTCTGCCAGCCAGGCCGGCTGGTGTCGATTAGCGGGTTTACGTGGGCGTGTGCATCGCCGGCGTGGCCGAATATGACGCCAGGGATTTTATAGGTCTCAAAGATCTGCCGAATTCCCCGTACGTACGCGGAGAAGTTGGTCGGTGGAACGGCGGTGTCTTCGATGAACTGCATCGAGGTGAGGGTTGGGCCAAGGGTGGCAAGCGTTGGACTTGCCGCGTGGCGAAGCTCCCAAAGGTCGTGTTCGTCTACGGGGTTCAGGGCGAGGGTGACGCGGGTTGCGTTTGCGGTTTCAAATATCTCCGAGAGCTCTTTTGCTCGATCTTTTGCGTCGTCTATGCTGTCGCCTTCTACTTCGGCGAGTAATACGGCTTCTGTATTCGGCGGAATTTGTAGCAGTTCGATGCGTTGGGCGACGATATCGAGATAGGTGCGATCCAATAGCTCGCATGCGGCCGCACCGCTGTTGCGGGCTGAGATCGCGGCTGTCACGGCGTCTTCTAACGATGCAAATGTTGCTAGAATCGAACTGGTTGCGATTGGAAGTGGTGTGAGTTGAAGTTCCGCTCCTACGATAATTGCCAGCGTGCCTTCGCTACCAATGAGCAGGTCGACGAGGTCGCCGGTTCGCAGGTAGTCGTGAATATCGTAGCCCGATGTGTCTTTAAAGACGTTCGGGTGGATAAACGCGTCTTCCTGGGAGAGGTGTTGTAATGCCGATTTTTGATCCAGGATGCGTCGTACGGCGGGGATGTCGGCTGGCGCGGGTTCGCCGCGACGTATGGTTGCGCGACTTCCATCTTCAAAGACGCAGTCGATTGCGTAGACCCAACATCTGGTTGGGCCGAATTTGAGTGTGTGTGAACCGGCGGCGTTGGTCGAGATCATTCCGCCGATTGTACAGAACTTTCCACTTGATGGATCGGGTGGAAAGCGCAATCCGACTTCCCGGGCTGCGAGATTAACTTCGTTGCGCAGCGCTCCCGGGCCAACGCGTATGCGTTGCGTGTTAATATCTGGCGGTGTAATCCAGCTGATTTGACTGAGATCGACAATCACGCCGTTGCCGATTGCGCCACCGGCCATGCTGCTTCCGGATCCACGCGGGACAAGTTGTTTCGCTTCGCTTTTGGCCCATCGAACTAAATGGACAACATCGTCTGCGTTGTACGGAACGGCGATGGCGCTTGGAATAATACGAGCGATTCCAGCCGCTTCGGAATAAACTGCGAGTGCGGCTGAGTCGGTTCGGTAGATGCCTTTAAATCCCGAGATCATTGGGGATGGGTGGTGTTTGGCTGTAATCGTAGAAACCTTTCCCCGACTTTTTGCCGAATAAACCGGCGCTGACCATTCGTTTAAGTAGTGGTGGCGGCGCGTACCGTGATTCGCGGTATTCTGCGAACATAATTTCGGCGATTTTGTAGGTCGTATCCAATCCAACGAAGTCGAGTAGTGTGAGCGGGCCCATTGGGTGACCTGCGCCTAACATCATGCCTTTGTCGATATCTTCGATGGATGCGACGCCTGCTTCTACGGCTCGAATGGCGTCGACCATGTAGGGGACGAGCAGATAGTTGACTACAAAGCCGGAGCGATCTTGTGCGCGAATCGGTTCCTTGCCTAGAGACGTTGCGAAGGTAAAGGCCCTGTTGAAGGCTTCTTCGCTGGTTTGCAGCGCGCGAACAACTTCGACCAGCTTCATGAGTGGGACTGGGTTGAAAAAGTGCAGTCCTACAAAGCGGTCTGGGCGTTGAGTTGTTGCGGCCATCTCGGTGATTGTGAGACTGGACGTATTTGACGCGAAGATCGTGTGTGCGGGGCAGAGTTTGTCTAACGCTTGAAACATCTGCTCTTTTATGCGGAGGTCTTCTACGACCGCTTCTATAATAATGTCGGAGTTGCTGAGCTTTGTGATGTCAGTTGTATAAGTGATACGTGTTAGTGCCGCATCACGATCTTCTGCTGTGATCTTTTGTTTTTCGACGGCTTTTGCGAGCGATTTTTCGATTGCGCTGCGGGCTTTTGTTGAGTTTTCGTCAGAGGTTTCGAGCACAACGGTTTCGTAACCGGCTTGTGCGGTGGTTTGGGCGATTCCTGATCCCATCAGTCCGCCGCCTAATACTCCGACTCGATGAATTGTTTGCATGGTGCTGAATCCTGTGTGATGGCTTGTTGTGGCTATCGAAGTAGATGTCTGCCGGTCAACGTATCGAGTAGCGAAGGTTGAAAGACGGGCGGACGTTCGAGTTGATCCAATACGTGCTCCAGGGCGATTTTTGTGCGCAAGACGTAGTCTTGTTGGTGTTTAAGCGTGAGGTATACACCAAGTGCTGCGGCTGGGAGAGGTAGGATTGCGGCGCCGAAAAACGCCAACGATAGGCCAGTGGGCATAATCGCAGCGAGTGCGGTAAGGACGCCGGATAGTGTTACGCCGCTTACGCCAAAGACGCCGCCAATGCCAACGTGTCGGGATCGGCTTGCGGATGTATCGGCGTCGAGTCGAACGAGTGTACTGGATTCGTCGATTGGGACTGCGGTTCCGCTTACTGTCCTGGAGCGTGTGAGCTGGTACGATCTGCCGCTGAGGTTCAGGTTACGGCGAACAACGCCGAACCAGTCTCGTTGCGGTTCCCAGATAATGCGGTTGGGGGCGCTGCGTTGAACCTGCATCCCTTCTTCGCGGAGAATCCACTGATTGAGGCGATCCATGGCTGAGTTGGGATCGCCGCGAATTGTGCGAGTGGCGGATGCGAGTGGTGGTCCGGCGACGCGAGTGATCCAGGTGCCGTCTGACTCGACGTTGAGTCTCGTTTGTTCTTCAGCTAACGCTTGTTTGATGTTGTGCGGCGTCAAGCCAACTTCGTTTGCGATTTCGAGAAGTTGGCTTTCGCTGATTGCCTCGCCTTGCTCCAACGACGTTTGTGATTGGAGTTCGGCGGCCCTGGCGAGTACGCGTTCGACGGCTGAGCGGTCGAGTCCGAGTTTCACCGGGAGGCGATTTGGTGGATCGGGGGTTTTAGATTCCACCCTGAACTGTTTCTAATTGTCGCGTCATGGTTCCCAGGATGGCTTCGGGGAGAGGGAACAGTGCTGCGAGCTGTTCTGTGGGTTTTGCATTTGGCGTTTGACCGGCAGCGCGGAGATAGTAGTTGGCATATCCCTGTGCAAATTCTGGCGCCAATGCTTGAAGAAGAAGTAAACCGCCTCTAATGGCTGCGGCGCTGGACAGTTGATCTGCGGCGCCACTGCGCTGTTGCGCCGGCGTAGTGTTGTCGCGAATTGAGCTCGCTGCGATTGGAGCGATTAGCTCGTGTGCGAGTGTGTAGATCGTGTTTTGTGCATCGGACGGTCGAGCGGGGAAGTTGATCGCGACGATTGTGGGCATCGAGCCAACTGCGCTGACCATTCGTCCTTCGCCGTCGAGTGGGAGCGAGAGGAGGATGTCGCCGTTTGCTTGTTGCGTGCTGTTCAGGTAGCGGCGCAGTCTGGGACGAAGATTGTTTTGCCAGAGAGATTGGACTGAGTCTATGACATTGGATCGTTCGCGTTGCTGTTGAATCCAGTACGAATGATAAAACTTGGTTTGTTCGTCCCAGAGGCCGGATGCAAAGAGTGCGAGCCAGTTGCGATCGGCTTGGCTTGGGAAATAGTCAGCTAACATCGCAAAGGCGTTTGCTTCTTCCTGGGATGTTGCAGCTCGCGGGTTTCCGCTTACGGCGATAAAACGATCGATGACAGTGCGCATTCCATCGCCGGAGGAGAAATAGAGCGGGATGAATTGCGCGTTGATGAGAGAGGCATTCTCGGCGAGTCGGGTTTGTAATCGTTCGACGTTGACGTCGAGTTGCGTCATGACATTCGCTCGGTTTTTGAGGATGACCATGTCGTCTCGATAGCCGCGCTGGAAAAATGGAATTAGCGAGGAGTCGGTTTGCAGCATTGCAAATCCATGTAGCCAGAGATCTACGTGCTCACGTGTTTTGATGTTCCACTGTGAGGTGCGCGCTGGTGTTGCGGGAGTTGCGGTGCTTGTGTTTCCAGTGCCCGATCCGGTTCCACCGCTGCTGGTTGCGCAGGCGCTGAGCGTGATTGAGCAGAGTCCTGCGACTACGGCGGCCGAAAATGCTTTTCTCATAGTTACTGTGTGAGTGATTCGAGGATCACTGCGATCCCTTGTCCGCCGCCGATGCATGCGCTGCCTAGGCCGTAGCGCTTGCCGCTGTTTCGGAGGGCGTGGAGGAGATGCGTGGTGATGCGTGCGCCGGATGCACCGAGTGGGTGGCTTAGTGCGATAGCGCCGCCATGAATGTTCAACTTTTCGCGTGGGATCGCTAGTTCGATTTCAACGGCGCAGGTTTGCGAGGCGAAGGCTTCGTTGATTTCGATGATATCCATGTCGTCGAGTGTGAGACCGGCGCGTTGGAGTGCGATCCTTGAGGCTGGGACAGGGCCGATTCCCATGATTCTGGGATCTACGCCGGCGACGCCCCAGGAGACTAGGCGGGCGAGTGGCTTGAGTCCGTTTGATTCGGCGTATTCTGCGCGAGTGATCACGAGCGCGGCGGCACCGTCTCCGATTCCGGATGCGTTTCCGGCGGTTACTACGCCGTGTTCGTTGAAGGCGGGGCGTAGTTTGGTGAGCCCTTCTATTGTAGAGTTGGGGCGCATGTGTTCATCGCGACCGAACGTTTCGATCGTTTTGGTCTTGGTGTTTTTGACTGGGATTCCGATGACTTCGTCGTCGTACACGCCTTCATCCCATGCTTTTTTTGCGAGCATTTGGGAGCGTAGGGCGTACTCATCGCATGTTGCTCGCGTAATGTCGTATTGCTGTGCGAGGTTTTCTGCAGTGTCGGCCATGGCGAGGTTGCAGTAGGAGTCGCGGAGCCCTTCGGTGAGAGTGTCTTCGAGTGGTGGTGACTTGCCCATCGGGACACCCCAGCGTAGGCCGCGGGCGGCGTGAGGGGCTTGGGACATTGATTCGGAGCCCCCCACTAGGCAGACGTCGGCGTGGCCGAGGATGATTTCCTGGGCACCGCTGATAACGGCTTGGAAACCGGAGCCGCAGAGGCGATTTACCGTGAGGGCGGGGGTTTCGATGGGGCAGCCGGCTTTGAGGGCGACGTGTCTTGAGAAGTAGATCGAATCGTTGCTAGTGTACAAGACATTGCCAAAAATGGTGTGTTGTACTGATTCTGGCGCGATATTGGCTCGTTCTAGTGCTGTTTTTGAGGCATGAACGGCGAGATCTACTGCGGATACGTCGCGGAGCGTTCCTCCGAAGGTTCCGAAAGGTGTTCGGACACCGGAGAGGAATACGATGTCTGATTTAGAGGGCAGAGAGCGCATTTGCGAGTAATATAGAGTATGTGTGGTGGGCCGATTGGAGATTGAGGCACAACATTAGCGATTAATACACCGGCAAGTCTTATGACATACCGTCTACTTATTACTTCGATATTTCTATCTGCTTCCGTCTTGTCGGGGCAGAGTGCGCCGGCTGGCGCTCGCCCTGCGGCTTCGACTGTCAAGTCTGACAGTTCGAGTGCGCGTTCTGTTAAGCGTGGGAGCGTTTTGGGGATGGTGATTGATTCGTTGAGCGGGCGACCGTTGGTGGATGCGGTGGTGACGGTTGTTGAGATGCCGTCTCGGAGTGCGATGACGACGGAGTCGGGGGCGTTTCGAATTGATTCGTTAGTGGCTGGGCGGTATACACTTGAAATATTGCATTCGGTGTTGGACTCGTTGGGGATACGAGTGGTTTCCGATACCGTTGTGATTTCTGGTGGGGACGTGCAGGGGATGACGTTGGCGGTGCCTAGTGCTGCCACATTAACGGCGAGTTTGTGTACAGATGTGGATCGGCAGCGTGGCCCGGGTGTGGTATTGGGGCGAGTTTTGGATGTGGATAGTGGGACGGCGAAGGTGGGGGCGGAGGTTTCGGTTGCGTGGTTGGAGACGTCGGTGAGTTCTGTGGATGGTGTGCGGACGACTCCTCGACTTCGGAAAGTGACGACTGGGCCGGATGGGTCGTTCAGGTTGTGTGGGTTGCCTAGTAGTCTGCATGGGACATTGCAGGCGACGAAGAGTGGGGCGGAGACCGGAGAGGTTGATTTAGAGAGTGAGGGCGAGCTGGTTGTGCTTCGTTATTTGCGGTTGGGTTCTGAGCGAGTTGAGATGGTTGCGGATAGTACGCTTGCGAGGAAGTTGCGGAGTGGTGGCGGGGTGATTTCTGGTATTGTGACGAATCGTGGAGGCGTTCCGATTAGTGGGGCGCGATTAGTTGTGAGTGGGTCGATGGCTCGGGCGACGAGTGATGTGCGGGGGGAGTTTCGGTTGGAGAGAGTTCCGGTTGGCACACAGGTAGTGGAGGTTCGTCAGGTGGGGTATTTGCCGGAGCTGATGAGTGTTGACGTGCCGACGCGTGGAGTGAACGGGGTGGCAGTTCGTTTAGGGAGTGCTGCGTCGGATGCTACGAGATTGGCGGGAGTGAGCGTGCGTGGTGTGGCGGTAAAGAGCGCGCTTGAGCGGACCGGGTTTGAGACGCGTAAGAAGCGTGAGAACGGTCGGTTTTTGAATCAGGAAGAGATTGAGAAGTTAGAGCCCACGATGACATCCGACATATTGCGTCGGATTATGGGGTTAAACGTGCAGGGGAGTGGGAGTAGTTTGACCGTTGTGTCGTCGCGTGGGAATAGCTGTGTGCGATATATGATCGACGGGCATTATAGCGATGCGCGGGAAGGGGTTACCATAGATGAATTTGTGAACCCCAACGATATTGCGGCGATCGAGTTTTATCAGGCGAGTGGGGTGCCGATGGAGTTGCAGAATGCGCGAGTGTCTGGGTGTGGATTAGTGGTGGTGTGGACAAAGGCGCAGTTGCGTCCTACTGCTAAGCGGTGACGGGTTGGTGTTTGGGGTTGAGAAGGCCTTTGCTGAGAAAGAGCACGCAGCATACGAGAGCGGAAGACGTCCAGAACGGGACACTGCGGCCTAAGTGATCGTAGGCGAATCCGGCCCAGAGGGGGACGATAACGCGGGATATGCCACTAAACGTTTGTTGGACACCCATGTAGAGACCGCGTTCGTTGCTTTTGATGACCCTCGATAATAGCGACGTAACGCATGGGAATGTGAATGCGGTTCCTAGCGGCATGAGCGCGATTGAGAAGGCGAGCAGCGGGTACGTCGGCATGAATGGGAAAGTGGCTAAGCCGATTGCGAGGAGAGTGAGTCCGATGCGTGCGAGAGTGACCTCGCCGTATTTGTCGACAGCGGCGCCGAGTAAGCCGGCGCGTGCGATAACAGCGATGACACCGATGTACGTGAAGACAATCCAGATACGGTCAGCGCCGACATTGAATTTATCGAGTAGAAAAAATGCGATAATTGTTGTCATGCCCTGGAAGGCGCCGATGGCGATAGCGTACATCCAGATCAGTCTTGGTGCGGCTTCGTTTCCGTGAGTGAGGACATAATGTATGGCGGTTCTGGATGTTCCGGGTTTGCGAATGAGCGATTTGGCTTCGGTCATGTCGCGTGATTCGGTGAGGAACCTCCATGCGAAGAGCATATTGACAGCGCAGAGTGAGGCTGCGATGAGCCCAGGTCCGGGGCGGCCGAGGTGTAGCAGGGCGAGCGCGCCGAGAGGGGGGCCGAGGGAGACGCCGAGGTTGGTGGCGGCGGAGAGCCATCCGAGGGCTTTGGCGCGTTGAGAGGGTTCGACCGCGTCGGCGACATAAGCCTGGACGACGCCAGTGGTACCGCCGCCGGCGCCTTGGACCATTCGAGAGAGAACGAGGAGCCAGAGTGACGTGGCGTATGCGAAGACCGTGTATGCGATAGCGGCGGCGAAGAGACCGGCGAGCAGGGCGGGTCGTCGGCCGTAGCGATCGGAGACACGTCCCCAGAGAGGGGCGCTGAGGAGTTGGGCGGCGGTGAAGGAGGAGACTAGTAGGCCGATAGCGAGGCCATTTGCGCCTAGTTCGCGGGCGTAGAACGGGAGGAGAGGGAGGACCATGAGGAGTCCAACCATGTCTACGAACGCGGTGATGATGAGCGTAGAGAGGCGAGCGAGAATAGCTCGCTGGGAAGTAATGGGCGCCATGTTTTGCGAAATATACTATATGGCGGATAGTGATTATGAGATGCAGGATCATTGCGGCCATCCAACGCAGCCTCGGAGGCAGAGAACGCCGGAGGCGAGGAGATTGTCGGATACGTCTCGGGCGAAGACATGGATGCGGTCAGTGCGTTTTGGGGCTTCGCCTGTGCCCAAGAAGAGAATTGCGGCGCGTCCGAATCGGTTGATGAGAGCGGAGGGGGAGGAGCGGATACTGATGAAGGGGGATGAGGTTGAGTTGAAGTCGAACAGGACGAACTCGTACGTTTTAGCGTTTGGGATGAATTGCGTGGAGACTTCGTATTGGAGTTGGCATTGTTGGCCGAACAGATACGTCGTGGTGTCGAACATGATGTAGCGTTGGTTGTTGCAGCGGTCGGTGGGTGACCATTCGGAGCGATCGACAATGTGGTTGGAGGCGTCGCTGATGAATTCCGTGAACGCGGATTCTTTGGCGGTGATCGTTAATTGGACAGGTTCGACGATGGCAACGGCGGAAGTGGATCGGAAGCGGGAGGAGGCTTTGATGGGAGTGCTACCTACGAAGTTTCCGAACGTGCTGCCGTTTTGGGCAATTGAGGCGGCTGTGAACATTGGAGTGCCGGGTTCGTAGTGCCATGTTATGAGTCTTTTACCGTCGAGAGGATTGCCGTTCATGTCCCAGAGAATTGGGGAGAATGAGGCGGTTTGGTTGGGTTTTAGGTAGAGCGCGAGAGGGGAGGTGGAGATCCGATCGAGGGCGCATGAGCCGTAGGCGTGGGCGACGGATTTAGTGAAGTTGGATCGTAGGGCGGTGGAGTCGAGGTAGCCGTCGATGATACTGTGGAGACGGATTCCCCATGTGACGCGTTTGTATGCGGCGATGAGAGGGTCGAGTTTGTTCCATTTATCGATATCTCGGGTGGCGGAGTCGTAGAGAGCGGATTTTGTGCGTGGGAAGTTGTTGGTTTTCAGAGAGAGAATGATGTCGCCTTCGGATGCGAGGCCGATGAGGTGTTTACTACTGATAGGCCAGTGATCGCTGAGAGGGGCGGCGAGAGAGACCGCGCTGATGCAGGTTGAGTCTTGAGATGGGTTGTAGGTGCCGCTGGAGGAGAGTGCGTTGACGGCCTCCTGGACCATCAAGTTTCCTTGAGAGTGGGGGATGAACAGGACGTTGTTCCCTTCGTTTCGCCATTGCGTTGTGGAGTCGGCGATGGCGCGAGCGTAGGGTTCAGGGGACTTTATGTTGGTGGTGAGTTTGAAATATTGCCATGCGGCTTCTCTGAGATCGTCGAAGCGTGCGATAGCGTCTTTGATAGAACGGCTGGCGCATTTGGCGAAGAAAATTGGGTAGGAGTTAACGCCAAGTGATTGAGCTCGGTCGGAGAGAGCGGCGAGGCATCGGTGTAGAGATTCGCGTCGGTCGGGAGTGGTGGTGAGCGAGGAGGGGTTGTAGAGAAGTTTTACCGTGAATGGGATCATTGCTGGCCAAGCCATCGTGTTGAGAACTTGTGCGATGTAGGCGGTGTTTCTGAGAGCGGTGATGGGGTCGGTAAAGATTCCGTTGACGTATGCGATAGTGACGGGTTCGTTGTTGAATTGGGGAAATGTTGGATTTCCGGTGCGTGTTGGATGAGGTGATGATTGAGGGCGAGTGGGTGGAATGCGGTTGCCTACAGTTACGGGCGGTTGGTTGGGCGGGCCTCCTGGGTTGCCGCCGTTATTACCACCATTTTTGGGTGCGACTGAGCCGACGCCGGTGAATGCGTGGAAAGTGCGTCCTGAGAGCGCGTTGGATAGTTGTTTGAGTTGAGTGGAGTCGTTGATTGGGTCGATGGTTGCTTGAATGATCCGTTGTAGTCGTGCGTCGAGGTTGGGCGAATCGACTAGCGTATCGAGAGATGCGAGAAAGCTTTGGACTGCAGAGACTTGATTTGAAGATGTGAGGATTGCGCGTAGCTGTTGTTGCAAAGGTTCATCTTCTGATTTGATTGAAACGATATGGTCTGCGGATGCGACGAGCGTTATATCGTCGTTTAACGAGATACTCCCTTTATTGTCGATGTGGCTGTCGTTTGCGGCAGTTAGCGTGTTTGTATATCCAGAGTCTGCAGTAAATTCGTAGTGAAGTGTTGATCCTTTTGGGTGGGTTGATACACCGGTTGGCAGATTAGTTGATACGCCAGGTTCTGCGACAACTGTGAGCTGTACGAGGTTATCCTGCGGTGCTGACGGTGTTCGCGCATCTTTGCATGCGGCGATTCCAGTCGTGAAAATGCAGCATATAATACAGGCGATCCAATTGCGAACTGATGCTGCTCTTTGAAGCGTGTTTCGTGCGAATGCGGGTTTGTTGTGTGATTGCATTAGACACCTTGAACGGGGGTGGGCGTCTAGTATACCAATGGTTTGAGTGGCCGCGTTGTATCATATCTTGGTCGCTTGCATCATTTTGTTGCGAGAGCACTTGTTGCGGATGCGTGCGGGGATAAACTGACGTGTTTGTCGAACGCTCGACCGCATTAGAAAATTGGGTGTGATGTATTATGTTTGTAGTATGCCAGAGCGCATTCGCACCCGGTTCCTTGTGGTAGGAAGTGGGGTGGCGGGATTACATACCGCGTGGCGGGCGTCAAACGCCGGCGAGGTCATGATATTGACCAAACGGTCCCTCTTTGACAGCGCGACTGCGTATGCCCAAGGGGGGATTGCTGCGGCATTGGGGGCCGGTGACTCGCCTGAGCTCCATCGTGAGGATACGCTTGCTGCGGGAGCCGCGCTCTGTGACGCGCAGGCAGTTCAAGTTCTCGTTGATGAGGGGCCAGCCAGAATTCGAGAGCTGGCAACCGCCGGAGCGCACTTTGACCTCGATCCTCGTGGGAAGTTTCAGCTTGGGAAAGAGGCTGCGCATTCGAGACGGCGCATCGTTCACGCACACGGGGACCAAACTGGGGCGGAAGTCGCCAGAACGCTGGTCGATCGGGTCCATGAAAGCCCTAAAATCCGCGTTTCTGAACGGACCAGAGTACTTGATCTGATCGTGGAAGGCGGCGAATGCGTTGGCGTTCGAGCGACTATCGCTGGACAATCGGTCGAAATTATCGCCGATGCCACGGTGCTCGCGACAGGCGGGTGCGGGCAAATCTATCGATATACGACTAACCCAATGGTTGCGACGGGCGACGGGTTTGCCATTGCGCACCGGGCTGGAGTTCGGCTGGCCGATATGGAGTTTATCCAGTTCCATCCGACCGCGCTCGATACGCCAGAAACGCCGCTTGCCCTGATTTCGGAGGCTGTTCGAGGCGAAGGGGCGATTCTGGTGAATTCGGACGGCGAACGTTTTATGCTGAAACAGCATAAGCTCGCTGAACTCGCCCCGCGCGATATCGTCGCGCGCGCGATCTTTCGGCAACAGCAGGGTGGGCATAAGGTGTATCTCGACGCTCGTATGATCGGACGGCTCTTTGAAGGGCGGTTCCCAGGCATTATGTCGCTCTGTCGAGCACGAGGGATCGATCCGATCAAGGATTTGATCCCGGTGACGCCGGCCGCACACTATATGATGGGTGGCATCGTAACCGACTTAACCGGTCGATCGAGCCTCCCTCGATTATATGCCTGTGGTGAGGTGTCGCGCACCGGCGTACATGGCGCGAATCGTCTAGCATCAAATTCGCTCCTCGAAGGGCTGGTCTTCGCCGAACGCGTTGCTCGCGATATGGTTGGGATCGAACAGTTAACCAAGATCCCGGAACAGGTCGATTGGGCCGCACCAACGTTTGTAGATCGAGGGGCCGCGCAAGTTGCCGCGGACAATATTCGGCAGGTTATGTGGGAGTATGCCGGCATCGACCGAACTGCAAAAGGGCTTCGTGAAGGGCTGGTCGAGTTAAACTCGATCGCTGAACGTCTCTCTGAAGGAGCGACGGAAGAAGCGAATATGGTTGAAACCGCTCAGCTTGTTGTCGAAGCTGCATTATTACGTAATGAATCACGCGGCGGTCACTATCGAAGTGACTTTCCCCGCACAAAGCGAAAATGGCAGAAACGCCATATCGAATGGTAAAATGACATCTATTGTAAGCGATCTACATACACAAATTCGGGACCTCGCACGTAAACAGAATGCGGTCGTTCTCGCGCACAACTATCAACGTCCTGAAGTGCAAGATGTCGCACATTTCGTTGGCGACTCGCTTGGGTTAAGCCGAGAAGCGGCGAAAACCGATGCGGATATTATTGTATTTTGCGGTGTGCATTTTATGGCGGAAACTGCGGCTATTCTGTCGCCTCAGAAAACTGTCTTGTTGCCGGATATGGCGGCCGGTTGTTCGCTCGCGGCAACAATTAATGCAGATGAACTTCGCGCATGGAAGGCTGAACATCCAGGTGCTGTTGTTGTTAGCTACGTTAACACTACCGCTGAAGTAAAAGCGGAGAGCGATTATTGCTGCACATCAGGCAACGCTGTCGAAATTGTAAACTCGATTCCAGAAGATACGAAGATTCTGTTTCTTCCCGATATGTTTTTAGGCGCACACGTTCGACGTGTCACTGGCCGTCAGAATATGGAAATATGGATGGGGGAATGCCACGTTCACGCAGGCATCGATCCGGAACACATTTCGCTACAACGCGCAGCACATCCAGGCGCTGAGTTCCTGATTCACCCGGAATGTGGGTGCGCAACAAGTGTTGTTGAAGCTATGTCCGCCGGAGATGTTGATCCCGAAGGCGCACAGATTCTGTCGACGGAAGGCATGATTAAACGACCATCACAGACGGATGCAGAAGAGTTTATCGTTGCAACCGAAGTTGGCATTCTCCATCGACTACGCAGAGAGAATCCCACAAAGAAGTTTTTCGCCGCAAACGATCGAGCTGTATGCGCGTACATGAAGGTGACTACGCTGCCCAAGGTGCTGCGCGCTCTTCAAACGCTAGAGTATAAAATCGAAGTAGAACCTGCGATCGCTGCCAAAGCACGATTATCGATTGAACGAATGGTCTCGATTGGCGGAAATAGCCCGTCTGTACCAGGGCTATCCGACTCTAAGGATCCCGGCGAGTGAGCGAGCGCGTAGATCCCGCGTTTGTTGCGAACGCATTTAGTAATGCAGCTGATCGCACTTTCCCATTAACTGCACTAGAAACAACTGCGCTCGTTACTCGAGCGCTGGATGAAGATGAGGCGGATAACGATGTCACTACCATCGCCACTGTCATCTCCGATCGTCATTCTCGCTGTTCTCTCGTTGCTCGGCGTGCCGGCGTCGTATCCGGGATCGCGCTTGCAGTGGAGGCGTTTCGTCAGCGTGATCCGAATGTTGCTATTCGGGAAGAGCTTACTGACGGAGCAGCTGTTACTCGTGGATCGGTCATTCTTTATTTGAACGGGAATGCGCATGGGTTATTAAGCGCGGAACGGGTTGCGCTCAACTTCATGCAACGCATGTCGGGAATTTCCACGCTAACATCGCAATATGTTGATGCGGTCGCTGGAACATATGCGAAAATACTGGATACTCGCAAAACAACACCAGGCTGGAGAAAGCTGGAAAAGTACGCGGTGCGATGCGGCGGTGGGCTCAATCATCGTCGTGATTTAGGGCAGGCTGTTCTAATCAAGGACAATCACTTGGCTGCTGTTGACGGCGATATTAAACTTGCCGTCGCACGGGCACGAGCGGTCGCGCCAGGACTAAAAATCGAAGTTGAATGTGAGAACATCGCTCAGGTATCAACGGCATTGAAGGCAGGCGCCGATATTATCATGCTGGATAATATGAGCCTGCAGGATATGCGCGAATCCGTTCAGATGGTGAGCGGGCGAGCTGTTATCGAAGCGTCGGGTGGCGTGAATTTACAGACGGTTCGTGGTATTGCAGAGACTGGCGTTAATTGGATCTCAGTTGGAGCTCTCACTCATTCCGTTCCAGCACTCGACCTTGCACTCGACTTCGAAGAATGAACGATTCGGCACTCACCGTAAGCAACGATGCTCAGTTCGTCTCCAATACGAATAATGACGGCAAGCATAAGGAAGTTTGTGATATGTGTGGAGCGCCAAACGCGGTCTGGCGGAAGTGTAAACTGATCTGCCTTACCTGCGGAACAATCGTGAAATCGTGTGCGGATCTATAGTTTGGCACAACGAATGCTCCTTCCGTACGACTTGACAACTTCGATCTACTCCTGTTAACGTAATGTCCATGCGCCAGCAATCTGCACCGATTAACACAATTATTATTCGTCACTTCTTGAGAGGTGACGGAGATTTGTGCGTGTCGGTCATATAGCCAAACGCAAATCCCTGAGCGGCCTCTCGAAAAAATTCGAGGGGCCGTTTTTTTTGTCACTCCTGGTCCAATTTATGTTATGTCACGCCCTTCCGTAGCTCCATTCGCATGCAAGCGAAGTGAGTTTTCGTTGCCAGATGAAACTCATTACCTTAATTGCGCGTATATGTCGCCGCTTTCAAGGTATGTTGAAAGCGCAGGGATCTCAGGTGTTTTAAGAAAGCGATATCCAGGCGATATCACGCCAGATGAGTTTTTTGCGACGCCTAATCGATTGCGTGATCGAGTCGCGCGATTAACGAATGTGAAAGACTCAACGCGAGTTGCCATTGTTCCATCTGTGTCGTATGCGATGGCGATTGCGGTAAATAATCTTACGGTTCGGAAGGGGCAAAATATCGTTGTTGTTGGTGAAGAGTTTCCTAGCGCAGTTCTTCCATGGCGTAAATTGTCACGTGAACGCGATGTGGTACTCCGAACTGTTACAGCACCATGTCCCGAAGATTGTGTTACGGGCGGACGCGGTGCACTGTGGAATAATCTCATTATCGACGCAATCGATCACGATACCGCCGTTGTTGTTTTATCTCATGTACATTGGTCAGATGGAACTCGCTTTGATCTTGCTCGAATCGCAGAACGGGCGCGCGAGTTGGGTAGCGCCGTATGTATCGACGCAACTCAGTCGTTAGGCGCACTCCCGCTAGATGTTTCGGCGATTAAACCAGACTTGCTTGTGGCCGCCGGATACAAATGGTTGATGGGCGGATATGGACTTGCAGTCGCATATCTCAGCCCTCGATTTGATAACGGCACACCACTCGAAGAAGTCTGGACCAATCAAACTTGCAGCGATGACTTTACCAGTCTTGCAACGTATAAAGATTCGTATCGCGAGGATATGAGTCGCTACGATGGAGGCGAACGTGCCAACTTCGTAGTAACAGAGATGCTATGCGCATCGATCGATCAACTACTCGAATGGGGCGTTGCAAATATTCAACAGTATTGTGAAGCTCTTGTCTCCCCATGGCTACAGCATGCTGATGGTATGGGGCTCGAGGTAGAAGTCCCCGAATATCGAGCGTCTCACTTGTTTGGGCTCCGGTCTCGATTGCCGTTCAACATGAATCGCGTTACCGAATCGTTAAAATCCAATAAGGTGCAGGTCTCCATTCGAGGTGAAGCTATCAGAGTCTCGCCGCATGTGTACAACAACGAAGCCGATATGGAATCTCTGTTCCTCTCGTTGGCCGAATCTGGATTTTGTCGGAGTCTATAACATGAAATTTTTAGACCGGGCTTTATAGTAGTGCTCACATCCCATCGCCATGCAGTTTGCAGACCTGCTCTTGACAACTCCTGTAACCTCCGCATATTAGCTTATATACATATGCTTTCCTCTGCCGCCCTCCTCCTCATTAGCCTTATTGTCGTATCGCTCATTAGCGTACGACTTATTAGCCATTTGGGAGGCTCGGCAGCGTAACTAACCAGTTCGGTTAAAACCACCGCCCCTCCCCTGAACGGAGGGGTTTTTGATTTTCGGGGTCGCCCCTCCGGTCTAGACGGAGGGGCTTTCGTTTTTCTGCCCCTAAATTTTATGGACGATCCACCGTCAAATTCAAATATGCGTAAGCGCCCGCACCGTTCAGACACGGTAAAGCGGGGGTTCGACCGCGCGCCTCATCGAAGTTTACTTCGGGCGACTGGTCAAATTCGCGAAACAAGTGACTTCGATAAACCGTTTGTCGCGATCTGTAATTCGTACGTCGACATCGTACCTGGCCATGTCCATCTGCAGGAATTTGGTCGAGTTGTGAAAGATGCAGTACGGGATGCGGGCGGAGTGCCGTTCGAGTTCAATACCATCGGTGTGGACGACGGCATTATCATGGGACACCGCGGAATGCATTATTCGCTTCCGTCGCGAGAGCTTATTGCAGACTGTGTTGAGACAATGGTTAATGCACACTGTTTTGACGCAATGATCTGTATTCCGAACTGTGATAAAATTGTGCCGGGCATGCTTATGGGTGCAGCGCGAGTGAATATCCCAACGGTGTTTGTCTCAGGTGGGCCCATGCTTGCCGGTAAAGATACGAATGGGAAAGCGTTGGATCTTGTTTCGGTGTTCGAGGGCGTTGGGCAGTTTAGCTCCGGTAACATTACGGAGCAGCGCCTGGAAGAGCTTGAACTCGCCAGCTGTCCAACGTGCGGTAGTTGCTCAGGGATGTTTACCGCAAATTCGATGAACTGCCTCTGTGAGGCGTTGGGAGTCGCGCTGCCGTTTAATGGCACTGCACCAGCCGTTACCGAACAACGACTGGCTCTCGCTCAACAGGCTGCAACTGCAGTCATGCAAATGTTCGAGCGTGAAACGTCGTTTCTCGATATCGTGACAAAAGATTCGATCGATAACGCGGTTGCGCTCGATGTTGCAATGGGTGGATCGACGAATACCGTGTTGCATGTGCTCGCATTAGCGCATGAAGCTGATATCGAATATACGATTGATCGATTTAATGTGATTGCAGAACGTACTCCACATATTGCGAAGGTTTCACCCGCGTGGGATGGTGATCGGCAGTGGCATATGCAGGATGTACATGACGCCGGTGGCGTTCCAGCGATTCTTGCTGAATTGGCGCGCGGAAGCAATATCCTCAAGCCTGATGTGCCAACGGTCTCAGGCGTATCGCTTGGCGAGAGTATCGCGAAGGCGTGTAATACAAACGCGGATTGCATACGACCGATTGAAAATGCTCATTCGGTGCGTGGTGGATTATGTATACTATTCGGCAATCTCGCTCCGAATGGGGCAGTCATCAAAGTTGGCGCAATCGATCAACATGAGATGACGTTTGAAGGCCCTGCGCGTGTATACGAATCTGAAGATGATGCGTATGCTGCGCTGGATCGTAGCGAGATTCAGCCGGGTGATGTGATTGTGGTGCGGAATGAGGGACCACGTGGCGGCCCTGGTATGCGCGAGATGCTTTCTCTGACCAGTATGCTCAAAGGCATGCCACTTGGTGCGCAGGTTGCGTTAATCACGGATGGGCGATTCTCTGGTGGATCGCGTGGGATGTGTATTGGGCATGTATCGCCCGAAGCTGCAAGTGGCGGTATGATCGGTCTTCTTCGTAACGGAGATAGAATAAGCATCGATGTACCCAATCGTACGATACATGCGGAGCTGTCGGATACCATGGTTATGGAGCGAAAGAGAACGGTGCGAGAGCGGACAAGGAAGTTTGATCGTGGTTGGTTAGCACGATATACGGCGCTCGTAACAAGCGCGAGTACAGGAGCGATTCTTCGAGTTCCCGATGAATGGGGGTTCTCCAATGAAAGTTATAAATCGCAGGAATCCGGAGATACACTCTGGAATAATCAAACTATCAGCTGCTAATCGGATCTATAAAATGCTTGCACAAAATAAAGCAGCTTCAACCGGAAGTCCGGAAACAGGACGCAAGTTAGCGAAAAGCGTGTTCGTCGATAATCTGACAGTCAAAAGCGCGTCGAGCGATCAACCTCTCGCGCCATCAAACGTAAATACCGCCGAACGTACCGGTGCACAGATTCTGTGCGAGGCGTTAATTCGAGAAGGCGTTGAAGTGATGTTCGGTATTCCAGGTGGAACTGTAATGCCGTTTTATCACGCAATGTTCGAATATCGTGATCAACTACGCCACGTCTTATGTCGCCACGAACAAGGCGCAGGGCACGCTGCGGAAGGTTATGCGCGCGCTGGTGGAAAGCTTGGTGTGTGCATTGGAACGTCTGGTCCAGGAGCGACCAATCTCGTTACGCCTATTGCCGATGCGTGGATGGATTCTACTCCACTGCTGGCCATCACCGGGCAGGTTATGGCTCCGCTTATCGGTACCGACGCGTTTCAGGAGACGGATATTACGGGCATTACACTACCAATCACAAAGCATAACTATCTCGTAAAAAACGTGGAAGATATTCCGCGTGTGGTGAAAGAGGCGGTATATATCGCCACGAGTGGTCGTACCGGGCCGGTACATATCGATATCACGAAGGATTGTCAGCAAGCGAGATGTATCCCGAATTGGGATGTGTCGATCAATCTGCCAGGGTATCGAACGAGTGGCACATCGCATGGTCAATCGGTTCAGGCGGCAATCGATTTGCTTTGTAGCGCGAAACGTCCGCTTGTGATGGTCGGAAACGGTGTTATTCAATCGAATGCATCTGCCGCTCTGTTAGCGTTTGCGGAACAATCGAATATCCCGGTTGTGACAACCCTTCAGGGGTTGGGGGCATTCCCGCAATCGCATCCCCTATCGCTTGGGATGCCTGGAATGCACGGACTCGTGCATGTGAATAAGGCGATACAGGCGTGCGATGTATTGCTCTCAATTGGTGCAAGGTTTGACGATCGCGTGACTGGAAAAGTGTCGACGTTTGCACCAAACGCGAAGGTGATTCACGTAGATATCGACGTCTCGGAACTCAACAAGTTAGTTCACGCCGAGGTCGCTATTCATGGGGATGCCCGAGACGTTCTGGATGCGTTATTGCAGGGTTGGCCATCGAGTATCCCAACCGATGGATCAAACACAGAATGGCTCGCGCAGATCGAGGAAATTAAAGCGCGCTATCAGCACCGAAGTCAGTACGCTAAGCAAAGTAACTCGTCTGTCCTTATGCCATATGACGTGTATGATGCGTTAAACGCCGAGCTGCAAAAGCGAGGCAAGTATCGAGTTGTTACCGATGTTGGTCAACATCAGATGTGGGCCGCTCAGCTGCTTGATTGGTCTATACCAAGAAGTCATATCACCAGCGGTGGATCAGGGACCATGGGATTTTCTGTGCCAGCGGCGCTTGGAGCAGCGATAGCTAAACCCGATGAAACAGTGTGGGTTATCTGCGGTGATGGTGGATTCCAAATGACCAATCAGGAAATCGCCACGATGCGTCAGGAAGGGATCCGGAACGTCAAGATTGCCGTGATCAACAATGGCTATCTCGGCATGGTTCGCCAATGGCAGGAGCTGTTTGAAGGCAAACGATATTCGAACACGCCACTCTCGGGACCTGACTTTGCACAGTTAGGGGAGGCGTACGGTGCCTTAGGTATTTGTGTTGAACGAATTGAGGATGTTCAGTCTGCGATCGATGCAGCATATGCGCATGACGGTGTTGTTGTTATCGATTTCAGAGTCGAAAAAGAGGTGAACGTCTTTCCGATGGTGCCGCAGGGCAACAGCATCGGAGAAATGTTAATCGCGGAACAAACGCCAGTGTCCGATGTGAGCTTAGGGCGTGTTGCAACACATCGTCCTCAGAAGGTCAGTATTTAAATGAGCTATCGATGGTCAAGTATCCCATATCCTGTCTTTTATCAACAAAAGTATCAATTACCTCCAGCCAATAATCGAATGAAACACACAATCGTTGCACTTGTGCAAGACCGTCCCGGCGTGCTTAACCGCATTGCCAGCGTATTTCGGCGTCGAGATATCAACATTGAGACACTTCATGCCGAAAGAACAGCGGAACCTGGTGTAAGCAAGGTTCTATTAACCGTCGAAGTAGAGAAAGTGCAGGCTATCGTAGCTCAACTGGAAAAGCTTATCGACGTCTTCGAGATTCGTATTGACGATTCAGCTACTACCACAAATCCGAATTATGTAACAAACACATTCACTCCATCCAAATGGCATCAAGCCGATGGTGCCGCCTAACAATGACAAAGCTCTATTACGACAACAACGCAGATCTTTCACGTCTCGACAACCGCACGGTTGCGATTCTTGGTTATGGATCACAAGGGCATGCACATGCGCTCAACTTGCGTGATTCCGGCTGTACGGTAATTGTTGGATTGCATGAAACATCAAAAAGTCGAGTGAAGGCTGAGGCTGAAGGGCTTCGTGTGACGTCGGTGGCCGATGCAGTGAAAGAATCTGATATGATCATGATTCTCACGCCAGATATGGGTCAGCGATCGCTGTACGAAACAGAAATTGCTCCGCACCTATCCGAAGGGAAAACACTCATGTTCGCCCACGGATTTTCAATTCGTTTCGGGCAGATTAACCCGCCGTCGTATGTAAACGTATCGATGGTTGCGCCCAAATCCCCTGGACATCGCGTACGTGAAGTGTTTCAGCAAGGTGGCGGCGTACCGGGCCTAGTTGCCGTTCACAACGATGCGACTGGTAACGCGTTGGACGATGCCCTGGCGTATGCGCGAGGGATTGGGTGTACGCGTGCAGGTGTACTCGAAACCACATTTTCTGACGAAACAGAGACAGATCTTTTCGGTGAGCAAGCCGTTTTGTGTGGCGGAGCAACGGCGCTCGTTAAGGCGGGATTCGAAACGCTGGTTGAAGCCGGCTATCAACCAGAGCTTGCATACTTCGAATGTTTACACGAGCTGAAGCTGATTGTCGATCTCATGTATCAGGGTGGGTTGAGCTATATGCGATACTCAATCTCCGACACCGCAGAGTATGGTGACTACATCGCTGGTCCTCGGGTGATCAACGCCGAAAGTCGGGCGGCGATGCGGCAACTGCTGGCTGAGGTTCGGGACGGTACCTTCGCCACCCGTTGGATCGAAGAGCATTCCGCCGGCCGCCCTTCGTTCTCCAGGCACCGGGCAGCCGACGTGAATCACCCGATCGAACAGGTCGGTCGCACCCTTCGAAATATGATGCCCTTCGTGCAGCCTATTGACAAGCAGTTCGATTGACGGCATTTTCAGTTCGATGCAACCTACGGCCCTCCTCCTTACAAACGTCCCCTGCGCGCTACTTAGCGACTGGGGACTTCCGTGTTTGGTGGAAAGACCGTAGCCGACTAATCCATAGTCGCGCATAGCAAAAGGCCTCTTCCCATCAATGGGAGGAGGCCTTTTTTTGGTCCGCGGACGTCGAGTTGTCTTGTCGACATCATCCGTACCCTTCCGATTGTGATGAAGAGCGATTCCTCGTTTCCCTGAATCCTCACACATTCAATGTCTACTACCACTTCTGACCCCGCTCGACCTCGACATACCACGCAAACTCATAGCACCGATCGAGTGCGTGTGTTCGACACCACACTACGTGATGGCGAGCAAGCACCCGGCTGTTCAATGACTCGCGACGAGAAGTTGCGGGTTGCGGCACAGCTCGCCGAGTTGGGGGTGGATGTGATTGAAGCAGGATTTCCGGCGGCGTCGCCGGGAGAAGTGGATTCTGTGCGGGCGATTGCGGAGTTACTCGCTCAGCATGACGAGATTACCGTCTGTGGACTGGCTCGGGCAAATGAACGCGATATCGATGCATGCGCGAAAGCCCTTGAGCCTGCTCGGAATAAACGGATACATACGTTTATCGCGACATCGGATATCCATATGGAGTACAAGCTCTGTATGACGCGCACCCAGGTGATCGATACGGTTCGACGGGCCGTGACGTATGCGAGATCCTTGTCAGACGACGTTGAGTTTTCGGCGGAGGATGCCAGTCGTTCGGACCCTGCGTTCTTGTGCGATGTCTTTTCTGCCGCGGTTGGTTGCGGCGCCACGACAATCAACGTTCCGGATACGGTTGGGTATGTCACGCCATCCGAGTACGCCGCCTTGATTGCGCGCGTGGTAGCGGAGATAGGTTCTCCAAATGTGATTGTTTCAACGCACTGCCATGACGATTTAGGGATGGCGGTTGCGAACACACTCGCCGGCGTGAAGGCTGGCGCTCGACAGGTTGAATGCACTGTTAACGGCTTGGGTGAGCGAGCCGGAAACGCGTCGCTTGAAGAGGTCGTGATGGCGCTCCAGACCCGACAGGCGTTTTATGGGATTCACACTGGCGTGAATACGAGAGAAATCTCACGAAGTTCGCAGATCGTGGCTGAGGCGACTGGGGTGCATATGCCGTGTAACAAGGCGATTGTGGGCGCCAATGCGTTTGCGCATGAGGCGGGTATTCATCAGGATGGAATGTTGAAAAATAGAGATACATACGAAATTATGAGAGCGGATCATGTTGGTGCTACTGGGCAGTTGATTCTTGGCAAGCATTCGGGGCGGAACGCATTCCAGCATCATGTGCGGTCGATACTTGGGATGGTTGTGAATGAGGATGTGCTTGCGCGGGCGTTTGAGCGGTTTAAGGTTATGGCGGATGAACGAAAGGTTGTGACTTCGCCGGAGATTGCGTTGCTTATTCAGGAGATTACTGCAATGAAAGGGGTTGTACAGCATGCTTAACGGGAGTTCCAACAGTAGTTCCAAGAATAGTATTAACGACGGTCCCAAGACTTTATACGAGAAGATCTGGGCGAAACATCTCGTACAACAGCAGTCTGCGTCGACGCCGGCCGTGTTGTATGTTGATCTGCATCTTGTGCATGAAGTGACGTCGCCACAGGCTTTCGCCGAATTGCGTACGCGAGGGTTGAAGGTGCGGCGGCCTGGGCGAACAGTTGCGACAATGGATCACTCCACGCCTACTGTAGCACGCGACTCTCGCGGGCAGATGCCGATTATCGATACGCAAGCGTCTGCGCAGCTTCAGCGGCTTGCAACAAACTGTGCGGACTTTGGTATTTCGTTGTTTGATATTGATTCTGCGGACCAGGGTATTGTACACGTGATTGGGCCAGAGCTTGGACTTACTCAACCCGGGATGACGATTGTCTGTGGCGATAGCCATACAAGTACACATGGTGCGTTTGGTGCGCTTGCCTTTGGTATTGGGACTTCCGAGGTAGGCCATGTGCTTGCGACGCAATGTCTTCTGCAGAGTCAGGCAAAGACTATGGAAGTCCGGGTGACGGGGAAGCTTCAGCCAGGTGTAGGTGCGAAAGACATCATTCTTGCGATTATCGCCAAGATTGGTGTTGATGGTGGCACGTCACACGTCATAGAGTATACTGGCGATGCCATAACGAGTCTTTCAATGGAACAACGTATGACTGTTTGTAATATGTCCATTGAAGCGGGGGCGCGTGCCGGGTTAATTGCTCCGGACGAAACAACATATGCATATCTCGCTGGGCGTCGATTCGCACCATCTGGTTCGGCTTGGGATCAGTCAGTTGCGCAATGGGATTTGTTGAAGACTGATTCAGGTGCTCAATACGATGCGACGGTCATTATTGATGCATCAAAGCTTCGCCCAATGATTACGTATGGCACCAATCCGGGGATGGGGATTGCAATTGATGGCTCCGTGCCGGATCCAGATGGGTTAAGCGATCTTAAAGAGAAGAAGGCGCTTGAGCAGGCAATTGCATATATGGGAATTGTGCCTAATAAGCCGTTGCTTGGAAAGCCGGTGGATGTCGTGTTTATCGGGAGTTGTACGAACTCTCGATTAAGTGATCTCCGTGATGCTGCAGCGATCGTTAAGAATAGAAAAGTTGCTCCTAACGTTCGTATGCTTGTTGTTCCAGGGTCTCGACAAATTAAACGTGACGCTGAAGCGGAAGGATTGGATAAAATATTCAAGGACGCTGGCGCTGAATGGCGAGAAGCGGGGTGTTCGATGTGTATTGCGATGAATGGCGATATGCTCGCGCCTGGACAGCTTGCTATTTCGACGAGCAACAGAAATTTTGAAGGGCGGCAAGGTGCTGGAAGCCGAACCTTGCTCGCAAGCCCGCTTACCGCAGCAGCGAGTGCGGTAACTGGAGTTGTAACCGACGTAACGACACTCTTATGACATTGTATTCATTTACAGCTCGATATATTTCCATGCCGATCGATAATGTCGATACGGATCAGATCATTCCTGCGCGGTTTCTAAAAACGACTGAAAAGACCGGATTGGGAGCCTCGGCGTTCCATGATTGGCGATATGATGAGCATGGAGCGCCAAATCCGAACTTTGTATTGAATGCACCGAGTGCGAGTGAGGCTGAGATATTGGTCGCGGGGCATAACTTTGGGTGTGGTTCGTCGCGTGAACATGCTCCGTGGGCATTAATGGGAATTGGCCTCCGTGCCGTTGTTAGTAGTGGATTCGCGGACATCTTTCGTAGCAATGCGTTGAAAAATGGGTTGCTGCCAATTCAAGTTGATGAGTCTGTAATCGCGCAGTTGCATCGTAGCGAAGGTAAGATGACTGTCGATCTTGAGTCACAGACGATTAGTACCGAGTCGGGAGTTACAGCAACGTTTCCTGTTGATGCGTTTGCCAAGCATTGTCTCTTGAATGGAATCGATCAATTTGGATTCTTGCTTAATCATGAATCGCAGATTGCCGAATTCGAAAACTCTAATCTTGTGAATCGATGAGTTCCGCGACGATTGCAGTTCTTCCAGGCGATGGTATAGGTCCGGAAGTTGTTGCGGAAGCGATTAAGGTGTTATACGCGGTTGGGGAAAAGTTCGATCGTACGTGGACATTACGCGAAGCGCATATTGGGGGAGCTGCGATAGACGCGGTTGGCGTTCCGCTCCCTACTGAAACTCTTTCAATTTGCTCGCAAAGCGATGCCGTGCTACTAGGCGCTGTTGGCGGTCCGAAGTGGGATAAGATTCCTGTTGAGGTTCGTCCTGAGCGAGGCTTGTTGGCTATTCGTAAGGCGCTTGGTTTATACGCGAATATTCGCCCAGTAACGGTGAGCGCTGCAACCGCGAATGCGTCGGCGCTTAAACCGGAGATTGTTGATGGAACAGATCTCGTGGTTGTTCGCGAACTGACCGGTGGTATATATTTTGGCGCCAAGACTCTCGTTGCAAAAGGTGATGAGGAAGAGGCGAGCGATCTTTGCGTGTACAGCACCAGCGAAATCGAGCGAGTCGTTCGTGTTGCTGCGACATTAGCGCGACAACGCCGGAACAAGGTAGCATCAGTTGATAAAGCAAACGTGCTCGAAACGTCTCGGCTTTGGCGAAAAGTTACAAGTCGAGTGATGGCTGAGGAGTTTCCGGATGTGCAGATCGAGCATATTTTGGTTGATGCATGCGCAATGCATCTTATCAAGCGGCCAACGGATTTTGACGTGATTGTTACTGAGAATATGTTTGGTGATATTCTTACCGATGAAGCGTCGATGCTTGCGGGATCGATTGGAATGCTGCCGTCTGCGTCGTTGGGAGATTCCGATTCATCAACTAGTGCGACGGGACGGAGGATCGGTCTGTATGAACCGATTCATGGTAGCGCACCGGATATTGCTGGGAAAGGATTGGCAAATCCGCTTGGGACTATCTTGAGCGTGGCTTTGATGTTACGCTATTCGCTCGGAATGATCGCTGAGGCGGAGGCTATTGAAGATGCCGTCAATCAGGTGGTAATGGATGGCTGCGTAACGGGTGATCTTTCGGGTATTGCATCAACCGTTTGTTCCACTGCGGAGGTTGGTAGCGCGGTGGCTTGTCGTATCGGGATGGCCAAGAGAATCGTACCCCAAAATCTCTTCGTCTGAGCCTTGGTCCTGCACGGGTAGGCGGGCAATCCGTTCTTGCATTCTATCGATTATCCCCTGGATGCTGCTGCTATGTCTACGCTCGGCTTCGCGGGATAATCGTTCACGGATTGCTTGCAAGACGGCCTCGCTTATGCTTTCCCCTGTTATGGCTGCCAGTCGTCGAGCGAGCTGATCTGCTTCGGGGTTTCTAATGTTCAACGCCATAGGAACCTCAACCGTGTTGTAATGGAATATAAGGAACTGGATATATCATGTCTACAAATCCGGTCGTAACTCTTCAGCCTTGTTCGAATAGACATGCCGAACCTGACCGCGATCACCGGCGAGTTCTATATGAAGCAATACTCTTATACAAAGCGGTAATGCGTTAACGACATCCATTTCGACGCTACAAAGCATCGGTACATCAGCCCATCCCAGTTCGCGTGCTGCGCGGGCTGGGAAATCTGATCTCAAGTCTGGAGTCGTTGTGAATAACGCGCTGACAATATCGTCCTTGGTCGCGTTGTTTCGTTCAAGGATATCTCTCAGCAGTTCCTGTGTGGCGTTGAAGATTAACGATGCATCATCATATGCGACCGTAGTTGCGCCACGAACGCCTCGAAGGCGCTTGATCGTACCGTCATTGGAGGAAGAAGAACGATGCACTTCCAATTTATCGGATTGCATATCGTCGTTATTTGATGTTTGCGTCACCATCGATCTGCACCAGTTCGAGTGATAATGACAAATCGTGTATAATTCTGATGCATATCCTGAATCTCTTTCTCAAGAATCTGTAATTTATAAAGTTTTGCTGCCCGAGAGCTGGCAATTGCGGCCATCGTGTGGTCGTATCGGACCGAAACCATCTGAGCGGCCGCGGCTGTATCGTACCACTTCATGGGAGTTATACGCGGGTGCGATCGAAAGAACCTCTGACACTGGGCAAGTGCCGCAGGGTGGCTTGCGACCGTTGTAAGATTTGCAAGCGAGGTACCAGGCAATGCAACTAACGAATGCTTAACTGCGAGACTGCATTCGTCGATCAATTTAATAGAGTCGTCCTTCGCCATCGCTTCGTATAAAGCGGTTTGCGAGTCAACGATGGGGCCAACGATCGAATTATCGATCGGTAGAATGCCGTACTCTGCACGACCAGATGCTACCGATGCGATGACATCCGAAAACGTCCTGGATGCAACCGGCCTTGCTTGATTCGGCCAATGTTGATGGATGGCTTCTTCACTGTATGCACCAACTTCACCCTGGAACGAAACGGTGATACTGTTTACGGGCATATCATCATTCTCCCAGATGCCAAAGCGATCATTGCAGCTTTGCGCATCATTACAGAGAACTGTGTGTATGTCAGCTGTTGTTCAGCATCGGACGACGCATGTTCAGGATCCGGATGCACTTCAACAATCAACCCATCCGCACCGGCAGCAATTGCAGAGAGTGCGAGGGGAAGCACGAGATGCGCATGGCCCGCTGCATGACTAGGGTCTACAATAACTGGAAGATGTGTTTCACGCTTTAACACAGGAATCGCGGAAACATCGAGGGTATTACGCGTGGCAGTTTCGAACGTACGAATGCCACGCTCACACAGAACCACTGCGCTGTTTCCGCCTTTCATGATGTACTCTGCAGCCATTAACACCTCTTTGAGTCGCGCAGCCGATCCTCGCTTGAGCAACACTGGCTTACCGCAGCGACCAAGCTCGGTGAGGAGCGCGAAGTTTTGCATGTTCCGTGCGCCAACTTGAAGCATATCCGCATGTTTCGCAAGATGTTCGATGTGTCGCACATCCAAAACTTCGGTAACTACCGGCAATCCGGTCGCTTCCCGCGCTTGGGCCAGAAGCTCCACACCTTCCTCTCCCATCCCCTGAAACGCATACGGCGACGTTCTCGGCTTATATGCCCCACCGCGTAACATATTTGCGCCAGCGGCCTTTACGGCGTGCCCACATTCCAGGAGCATCTCGCGCCCTTCAATTGAGCATGGGCCAGCGATCACCGTGATCCTTGGACCGCCGATTGTGAGGGTTGGCGAAATTCGAACGGGGCGAGTGTCCACCGGATCTTCGGTGGTGTGGGCGACGAGTGGGTATTCGAGTAGGGCTGGCGGAGTCATGGGGTTGGCGAGAAGGGCGTGAGGTGTATCCGGTGTAAGGGGACAAAAAAAGCCCCCAGTCGAAACCGGAGGCTGTTGGTCGGGGTGCGTGGTGAGTTAGAAACTCAGCGATGGTCCTACGGGCACACGACAAGAACAGCCTCCAGGGGTAAATCCCCAAAAGCTGCTAAAATAAAAATACGTGGTTGCGTGTGCCGAGGTCATTTCTCTGAAGCTATGGGGGCGGAAGGTGGGGCGCAAGGGGGGTGTGTTTTTGAGATCGCGGTTCTACCGGACTTGCTTCGAGGTTCGGCCGAGTTGGGTGGGGAGGGAGAACTGAAACGGCTGTTTCCCTCCGTATTCTCTGATTAACATGAAGATTCGTGGCCGGGGCGTTCTCGCAAGAAAGCTGTGGCGCACATACTTGTTGTGGATGATCTCCCGTAATCTTCATGATCGAGTTCGGAAATATTTAATGGCCTCGCGCTTTTAACGACACAGTCCCACATATGGAAATTACGCGCGTTCATTAGTGTTGTTATCGACACCGTCGTATAAAAGTTTTATCTTCCGCAACCCATATGCGAGATAGTATGTTGTTGAAATGCGGATATCAAACCGCAGTGCATTCAACATGGCGACTTCTTCATTGCAACGCGATATCCAACCTCACGATGCAACAGCTGATACTGCGCTTCTCGCGCGTCTTCGCAATGGGGATGCTGAAGCGCTTGATATGCTTGTGCGTATATATGCCGCACCACTCATTCGGCATGCAGCACGTGTAATTGGCTCAGCCGATCGTGCACAGGATATCGTACAGGATGTCTTCCTGCACCTTTGGCAAGAGCGGGAGCATATTACGGCTACACGAGATATTGCTGCGTATCTGTTCTGGCTTACCAAGAATCGGGCGCGCAATAACATTCAGTCTGACGTGGCCGCGCATAAACGAGAAGAACGATGGGTTTCAGAAACAACGGGTAATATGCTCACTGTGGAAAATAGTGCCGAAGCAAATCTTGATGCCGAAGAAGCGAGGAGCGCGGTTTGGGCGGCACTCAGTTCCGTATCACCAAGAAACCGAGAGATATTTATGTTGGTTTGGGATCAGCAGCTACCGTATTCAGAGGTCGCGCAACGGTTTGGGATCTCCATCTCGAGCGTTCGCAGCCAAATTAGTCGGTCGCTAAAACGAGTGATTGAGGTCCTCGGCCCTCGCTTCAATTTCCGCTGAGCTTCTCACTATCGAATAATTTTTCGGAGGTGTTGCAACGTTTTTTGTCGTGACTCTGGTATAAGAGTGTATGCGTGATATCTCACCGACCGCACTTAGCCAGTTGGCCGACTATATCGCCAACGCACTTCCTCCAGAAGAAATTCTGAGCGTTGAGCGATGGATCGAGGCACATCCAGAGCGGCATGAGTTGCTGCGTTACATGCTGCAGGCTCGACTCGATCTCCGTAAAGAGCCAGAGTCGGAGGAGTTACAGCTTCCTGCCCGCGTTGACGCGATCTCGAAGTCGATTGCCGCCGCTATTACCCAGCGCTCGCCTGCTGCGCCTAAACTCGCACCTACGCTAACGAATACAGACGCCAAGCCAAGGGGATCACGATATCCATCCAAGAGAGCGTGGTATGCTCTCTCTGCATGCGTTTGTGGTTTCGTGTTGCTTCTGGCGAGTTGGCGGAAAGGTGATGGATCAATATCAATCGGCACAACTCGGCATTCGTTCGCATATACAACTGCGAACGCAGAACGTGCGACGATCACACTCCCGGACGGGAGTACGGTGTTGTTGAACGTTGCGAGCCGGTTGGAAGTTCCGGTTGATTATGATCGCGGGAATCGAACGCTGCGATTGGAAGGAGAGGCGTTTTTCACCGTATCCCATCACCAAGGCCGACCATTCACCGTTATTGCGGGGCCGAGTACTACACGAGTTTTAGGGACGAGCTTTCTGGTGCGGCATTATGTGACAGATACCGCCGCAACGGTTGCGGTGCGTGATGGGAGGGTAATGGTGCAATCGCAGGTTCTCGCCGCGACGCAGCAAGTAACGGTAAGCACGAACGGATCGAGCTCGGTTCGGGCTGCCTCTGCGAATCGATTCAGCTTTGTGTCCGGTGTACTCGTGTTCAGCGGCATGCAATTGTACGAGGCAATACCGCAATTGAATCGATGGTATGATGCAGATATTCGTTTGAGTGATTCAACGCTTGCTGTTCGAACGATTGTTGGTGGATTCAAGGCAGGATCGTTGACAGATCTGTCTGCTATTCTGGAAATGATGTTTACTGTGCGTGTCGTCCGCGATGGACGAGTCTTAACCCTGTATCCGAACGGACAATGATGCGTAGGGAGACGGCAAGAATGGGCTTTGTCAGTCATGTAGGTGGCTGCTATACCAATGTGAGCCAATGGGCAGGCAGGCGTGGCGGTATGTGGGGTGGAGTTGGGATTGGAGTGCTGTGTGTGTTCATGGTGCAACGTGCTATGGCACAGGCACCGTATAGTGCGGGGCCTATGACGGAGGTAGCCGAACAATCCCGGGTCGAACAGCCCGGGAAAGCTGATACTTCGACGGTGACGCTTGTACTCCGGGATAGCACGATGGACTACGTCCTTCGCGCGCTTGCACAAAAAACACGTCGACAGATTATATACGATAACTCGATTTCAACGTTCAGGAAGCGCGTGGATGTTCGAGTGATTAACGCGAATATCCGAGATGCATTGGCAACGATTTTGAAAGGAACGGATCTCGTATCGTCATTCGCTCCCGACGGTGAAACCATTGTAATTCGTCCTGGGATGCAAGAGTCGAGTGTTGCAAACCGTATTCGACCGATCACGGGAAGCATCACTGGTAGTGTCACCGACTCTGCGACCGGGAAAGCTATTGCCGGAGCGACAGTGACGGTAATAGGTACAAAATCTCGGGCAGTAACGAATGAGTCGGGGCAGTTCGTTTTGAATGCTGTTGCTGTCGGTGAACACGTTGTGGTCGTGAAGGGGATCGGCTATAAAACGAGCAGTCGGTCAATGACTGTTGTTGAAGGAAAAAGTATCAATGTCCGAATTCTTCTTGTCCCGGCAGCGACTCTTCTTTCGGGTGTTGTTACAACCGCGACTGGAGAACAGCTTCGGCGAGAAATTGGCAACGATGTTGTGAGTATCAATGTTGATTCGGTCATGCAAGTTGCACCAATTTCGACCGTCACTGACTTACTGGAAAACCGCGTACCCGGTCTGACAGTTCTCCGGAGCGGTGGGACTCCCGGGGCGCCATCTCGAATACGGATTCGAGGGGCGACGAGCCTTACGCAGAGTAATGATCCGATTGTGGTGGTGGATGGAGTTCGGATCTATGCAGATATGTCCGACTCGGTCGGGCAGCAGATGACAAATACAATACCGAGTAAATATACTAGTAAATTTTCTTCACCATCTCCTCTCGATCAGGTGGATCCAAATAGCATTGAACGTATCGATGTCTTTAAGGGACCGTCTGCGGCAGCGATGTATGGATCGGATGCTGCGAATGGTGTGATCGTGATTACTACCAAACGTGGTCGAGAAGGGCCAATGCGATGGAATATTGTTGCTAGTCAAGGGCTGACATATATGCCTGGTGAATATCCAGAGAACATACAAGCGTTCGGAAAAAAATGGAATGGAGGCATACTTACCAGTCGATATGATCAAATGGGATTTGCTTGGAATTCCCAAATCGACAGTATTGTGCGCTTCCAGGCCATGAATAATCCTCGAATGACAGTGTTGGGACGTGGCGATAAAACACAGGTCAGCTCGACTGTGTCTGGTGGTGTATCCCGGTTGGACTATTCGGTAACGGGGACTGTAGGACGCGAACTCGGTATTCTCAAATTACCAACGATTGAATATGAGCGTTATCGAAAGTTCAATGGGGTAAATCCACCTGATTGGATGCATCGGCCAGATCAATATAACACATGGGGTTTGACCAGCTCACTAGGTATACCGCTCGGCCAAGATGCACAAATCACGCTGAGAAATAATGTCTTTAACAGTCGCCAGCAGCAAAGCTCTTTGAATCAGGCCATTGATGCCTTGCGCGGCGCCTACATTGATGAAGTCAATCTCGACGCCAGACCTATAATCCAGCAGTTCAATGATCGTGCAGTGGCGGAACAGCTACATGTACTCACCTCCGTCGGCTTTAGTTGGCAAATAGCTTCCTGGTTGCCGGTGACAGGCTCAATGGGGCTCGATGTTATGAATGGAACGAGAGAGCTGCTTCATCAAGGTGATGTCATTGCGAGAGACCTTCAAGTTATTTTGGATACCAGTTCGAGTTTTCAAGCCGGACGCAATAGTAGGGTAGGGAAAAGTCTGTCTTTACAAAGTACAAGTATTCCCGTTGGCGATCGTATGTTTTTGACGGTAGGAGTCACAGGAAACAGCCAATCGATGCGTGATATGTTATCAAGAGCGGATTTTTTGCCGCCTGGCGTAGAGCGGCCAACAATTTTAACTAGTGGTACTCAGAGTTCCAGCGCACGTAACACATTTGGATGGTTTGCCGAGCCACGGTTTAACTTCAAGTCCAGATTTTTTATCATGCCTGGATTCCGCCTTGATCAGAATGGATTAGCTGGAAAGAACGCCAATTTGATGGCGTTCCCAAAGCTCAATTTTTCATGGGTCGCGTCAGAGGAAGATTACTTTCCGTTTAAACACATTATATCGCTGCTCAGGCCACGCCTGGCCTTCGGGGTTGCAGGAACGCAACCCGGAGCTACCCAACGGTTACGGTTGCTCACGCAAGAGCAGCTCACCGTCGCTGGAACCAAAGTAGTTGATAATGTGGGAATTGGTGGATTGGGCGTGTTCCTCTCAAATATAGGTAATCAAAGTATCCGACCGGAACGGTCCGTTGAGATAGAAGGTGGTTTTGATGCAGAACTGTGGCAGAATCGTATTTCAGTGACTCTCACTTTAGCCAAAAAGGTGCGACACGACGCGATTGTATCTGTAGAGCTTGCTCCCTCTGTGATGGTCGGTAGTGCTTCAACTTCCATTAGTGATAACATTGGTGTCGTCCAGGAAACAACGACCGAAGCCACTTTCGGAGCGCAAATCATGGAAAGCCGATCGTTTGGTTGGCACGTCAGTGGATCGCTGAGTCGGGGTGGAAATGTTTTAAAGAAATTAAATCGAGATTTTTTTATTCCGGATTTTATTTCTGGCTTAGGTGTTGAGACACGGTTTGTTGAAGGGTATCCGTTGTCCGGTCGCTGGGCGAAGCCTGTTGTGGGATATGCAGACGCGAACGGTAATGGCTTGATTGATGGGAATGAAGTTCTCATAGGTGATTCATCTGTGTATTTAGGTCAGCAAGAAATCGGGTTGAATATGACATTTGGAACAACTATGTCGTTGTTTCAAGGTGTGGTAAGCATAAATGCGTATTTCGATTACCAAAATGGGATGACGCAGCGGCAAAATTTTCAAAGTGGTCAAAGTTGGCTTGCTGGGGAATACAACGCGCTCTTCGCTCAACAAGCCGCAATATTGGCTTTAACATCAGGTTCTAATCATAGTGCGATGGTACAGGAGGTGAAAACCGTGAGATTCCAGTCCCTCGGCGTCACTTCTCGAATTCCCAAACAGTTTTCTCGACTCATTGGTATTCCCGTTATGACGATGTCCATAAAGGGAAATAATCTTGGTCTGTGGACCAATTATCGAGGCAAGGATCCGAACGTGAACGGATCTGTGTATGGAAATGAGGTATCTGATTTGGGTGGTATTCCCCAACCTCGTCTATGGACTCTCAGTTTTACTCTGGCAAATTAAATATGAAAGACCACTATTCTCGAGAGTCTCCGCCGTCGCATGTATTCGTCTGGACGCGGTCGCCACGTGCCCTCAGATTTGTTGTGGCTGTGGCCTCGATCATGATGTTGGGTTTGCTATCATGTACAGATTTAACCGGTGCTCCCGAGTTACCTGATGGGACTGTGGATCCGAAAACATATCAAACTCCGGACGGTGCCATTGCGATGGCTCGGGCGGTGGTGAATCAGTCGGCTGACGCATTTGCTAGAGCTTCGATGGCTGGCGGTGCTCTGACGGATGAAATAAATGATGGCGAGCGTATATCGTCGCGAGATATTCCGAGCATTACTTCTCGTGAACGTGATGGCACGGATGAATATGTAATGCTACAAGGACTTCGGAATGCTAGTGCCTATGCTATCGCGTCGCTTCGGAAATGGGCGCCTTCGGCATCTCTGGCCGTTAGGGGGGAGCTCTATGCGTTGCAAGGGTATGCAGAGCTCTACTTGGCTGACCTATATTGTTCCGGCATCCCCTTGAGCTCGCTCGACTTTGAGGGTGACTTTACCTATCAAAAGGGATCAACCACGCAAGAGGTCTATCTCAACGCCTTAGCACTTTTTGATAGCGCGATTGTCTTGAGTGTGGACAGCGCTAGGATTGCAGAACTTTCACGTATCGGAAAGGGGCGAACGTTGCTTGCGCTCGGACGATATGTCGAAGCTAGTGCAACCGTTGGGGACATTCAGACAACATTTCTTTATAGTGTTCCTCCAGTGCTTTGGCTTGCGAATATAGGGTTTGGGATAGAATTTAGAATGTGGAATTCGCAAACCGGGGATATTGAAGGAGAGAATGGTTTCCCTTTCCTAACCGGTGGTGATCCAAGAATCATGATTGATACAATTATAGGAAGAAACGGAACTTATGTGCTCCCACATAAATACGCGTCGACGGTCCCAGCACCATTCCATATCGCGAGTGGTATAGAAGCAAGATTAATTCAAGCAGAAGCCGATTTGCGTGCGGGCGATTCGCGCTGGTTAACTACGCTCAACACCTTAAGAACGGACGGATCATTTTCTGTGGTCCCCAATCCGAGCGGAGGGCAGGACACCGTTTGGCATGCTGGTTCCGGCGGAGTGGAGGGTCTGCGTCCGCTTCGTGATCCGGAAATCGACTCGGGAAGAGTCACACTCCTATTTGATGAACGTGCTGCGTGGTTGTTTATTACCGGGCATCGGCAAGGAGATTTACGGAGACTCGTTCGAGAGTACGGACTCGATCAGAGTAAAGTTTATCCGATCGGTCCATATGGATTCGCAGGACTAATGTATGGAAGTGATGTGAATCTTCCCGTCCCAGACCGAGAGTATCTAAATCCTTTGTACACGGGGTGTTATGACCGTCGTGCCTAATTTCCGAAGTACTTTTATGGTCCGTGGTCGAAGGGTTGGCGTCGTGGTTGTGTTGCTCCTTCATCTTGGATGCGGAGACCAAATTGCCACTCCACGTATGGAAAAGCCTACGCAGTTACCGTGGAGCATCTTGTTAAATCATCGAGCCGTAACACTCTCCACGGTTGCACCGTATGACACAATCAAGTTGACTGGAGCACTGCTCAATCCATTTGGCAGTGATCTGGCGGCGTTTCCCGCGGTGACATTTCACACGATCGATAAGGAGATTGAGGTGACCATTGATGGAACCCTTACTGCAAAATCGGCCGTATCCGAGGCTCGCGTGATTGCGTCTGCAACGTATGCGAATGTAACGATTACAGATACGGTATTGGTTCGCGTGACGACTGCAATATCCCCGCAGCCTTTAGGATCGCTGGTGTTTACTCGCGTGGACGGGGATACAGTGCAGGCAAAGAACGGGGGGGGAGGTTGGGGGGAACCGACCCTTCCAGGTTCACCGATTCGAGCCATTGATCAAGTTGGGAATCTCATCAGCAGTCCACTGGTTATATATTGGACATCGGATGGGAATGTTGTGCAGGTTCTTAATCGTAAGCTCTCCAATCTCGTTGCAATGAACCGTGGCCTTGTTCAGCTGTATGTGGAAGGCACTGTATATGGTGTAAAAAAGCGTGATTCAATTCCTGTGTTAGTGCGGGATTCCTACTTCACAACAGTCAATATCAAAAAAAGAACACCCGTCGGTAGTGTGCTGTCTGAGGCATACTTCGAGCCGTCTGAGCAAGTCATCGGTGCCGGAGGAGTCATTCTATGGGTGAATACTTTCAAAGATCTCCCAACGGACATAACGTTTACGGATTCTTCGGCTGTATCTCCGTTAACAAAAGTCCCGGGTGCTTTTGTGTTCGGTGGATATGGCATCGTCGCTGGTGAGGGGGGCAATATCGCGGAGTTCGTCAAAACTACCGGCGTAGCTGGTGGGCGTGGCAGACGATTCTATACGCCTGGGGTCTATCACTATCGTAGCGTACGCTACGGAACCACCGGTCGAATCGTGGTACGTTAACCTATTAACGTGCAAAGCAAACAATCAACCACAATGTAGACGATGTTTTCAACCCGTCGAAGTTTTCTCAAGACCGGTGCTACTGTCGCAACCGGTATCGCGGCTGGCGCTGCCATTTGTGCACCAACTTCTCTTTTCGCGTACGGGAGATCTGCACCACAATCAGCACCGCCCATCGAAGATCCTCATGTCAAACAACTTGTGCTTGTCGCTATCGATACGGCACGTAGTGCCGGAGCGACATATGCAGATATCCGTTTGACTCACATGAAACAACGGCGTTACGAAATGTTTGGGAGCGATGATCGCGAGTCGATGACCGTCGGAGTTCGAGCGTTGGTTGACGGATATTGGGGATTTGCTTCCGGTGCAATATGGAATAAGGCGGAGATGGCCCGTTTGGGTCGTACCGCGGTGGGTGTGGCCAGGACAAATGCATTGGGAAAACCGCGTGTTGTCGAGCTCGCTCCTATACCTATCGTCCAAGACGGACATTGGGAGACGCCTGTGTCCGTCAATCCATTTGATGTAAGTCGTGAGGAAATTACCGATTTTTGTAACGGATTCGTCGATTTTGGTAGTCGATTTGGCTTAAGTGGTATATATGAGTGCGTTTTTGTTGTTACCAATAAAGCATTTGGCTCGACGGACGGTAGCTATTGGACGCAACGAACTTTCAGGACCGGTGGCTCCTTTAGTTTGTCTGTGGGTCGAGGGGGAGGACTGGGAGGGTTAGGGGTGTCGCTTGATAAGTATCTTTCACCAGCAGGCGAAGGATGGGAGCGATTCCGAGATCAACCGCTCAGGGAAGGAATTCGACAACTGCACGAAGAGCTTACCGAAGACGTGGCTCTTCCTGTCAAGCCTGTCGATGTAGGGCGATACGACGCGGTATTGGATGCGGCGAGCCTCGCTGAGCTGGTCAACGGATCTATTGGAGCAGCTACGCAACTCGATCGAGCGTTGGGATATGAGGCCAATGCAGGAGGTACGAGTTATCTCAATGATCCTGATACCATGCTTGGCACCTTACAAATCGGAGCGCCAATATTAACCGTTGTGGCAAATCGTAATGCGGTGGGTGCAGCGAACACGGTGCAATGGGATGATGACGGTGTTGTACCTGAATCCGTCACTTTAGTAAAAGATGGTCGTCTTGAAAACTTCTCGACATCGCGAGAAGGTGCGGGATGGATGCGCGAGATTTTACACCGAGATTCGCTCCCCTCATCTGGATGTGCGGCAGCTCCAGAAGGGATCGATGCTCCTTTAACGCATACCCCTAATTTGGTGATGCAACCCAGTGAGAGCGCTGGTGACTTTGAGACGTTCTGCGCAACTCTTGAGAACGGTGTCGCGATCAAGCGATCGAATTTTTCTATGGATTTTCAACAACTAAATGGATTTGGGCGAGGTGATGTGTTTGAAGTTCGAGGTGGGAAACGAGTAGCCCTTCTTGCCGGAGCTGGCTTATTAATCAGAGCACCGGAATTTTGGAACTCACTTCAATCGATTGGTGATGCCAGAAGTGTCGAGCGATATGGGAGAAAGAGTTCTAAGGGGGAACCTCCTCAATCGATGTACAACAGCGTCGATGTAGTTCCTGTCGCTGTGAAGGGAATTACAGTGATTGATGTGATGAGGAAAGGATGAGCCATTCTATGCCAGGAGATTCTTTATGTCTATCGCAAGACGAATGTGCACAAATTATTTCACGTGTCACTGCGATTGCTCAAGGGGGTGGTACGACACGGGTCGTTATTAGTAGTTGGTGGAACGGAGAATTGCGCTGGGCTCGAAATCGTGTGCATTTGGCGGGTGATCGTCGCGATGTATCTGTCTTAGTGCTACGAGAAGTTCAGAGTGGCGCTGCATCCGGAATCACCAATCAGTTGGATGACGTTTCCCTCGAAGCCGTTGTTCGTGTCGCAGAAAGACGCGCCAACGAAAGGAAGAAGCTTCATCTTTTGACCTCGAACTCCCTTCCAGAGCCCATCCTGCCGATACCACAAACCACAATATGGAGCGATGCAACATCATCCGTCACTGCTGAAACGAGAGGGGCAGTGGCCCGAATGCTTATAGACGGAGCGGAGGCAAAAAATATGTTGTCTGCTGGATATCTTGAAATGCGAGCATCGTCCAGTGCAGATTCAGGGCAGCCAGATATTCTGTATGATCGATGGACGCAGGCGCAATGTTCTATGACGGTTCGGTCCCCAACGGGGAGCGCATCAGGATGGGCTGGAGCATCGAGCTTTGATTGGACACAGATCAACGGAGCTTTATTAGCACAACGTGCATTGGACAAGTGTGTTTCTTCCATCGACCCCGTCCGTATTGAACCAGGACGGTACACCGTCGTTCTTGAGCCACAAGCGGTCTGCGGGTTGATAGAAATGATGATGGAGCCTTCGGTCTTGGCGAGAAAAGGCGCGGAAGGGGATCCTAAGCATCCATTCTGGTTTGATGCTGATCCTGCGCTCCGCATTGGACGCTCCAAAATTGGCATGAAAATCATTGATGATCGAATTACCATAGATCACGATCCGATGGATCCAACGTTGGGAGTGCGTCCGCTCCCAGGTCTTGGCAAATACACTTTGATAGAACGTGGAGTGTTGCATTCCATGTTCGAAGACCATCTGTATGCAAGATGGGCGTTACGAAAGTTGGCGGCGGACCTTCCGCGTCGATCGTTTCGGATGAGCGGAGGCCAGACCACGATGGATGAGATGATTAAGACAACCATGCGAGGTATATTGGTGACGCGATTCTCCCATATCGAGCTTCTTGATAAAGAGAGTTTGCTGTGCACGGGCCTTACACGCGATGGTTTGTGGTTGATCGAAAATGGAAAAATTAGTAAAGCGATCAAAAATTTCCGTTTCACCGAATCCCCGTTATTCGCCCTCAATCAAGTTGAACAGCTTGGGGTGCCAGTTCCTGTCTTTCGTCCTGTGACGGATCCACGTGTGGCGGATGTGACACCGACAATTGTACCGCCGTTAAAAGTGCGAGATTTTAGCTTCACGTCATCGACCGACGCCATTTAATAATCATGATCCAGTCAAAACCCCATTCTGCTGAAATGTTGACAAGTAGCGATTCTTTCGTGTCGTGCAGTAAAAGTTCACATCGTTCACTGCACCGTATATCGCGTGTCATAAAACACTGGGGTATACATTTTATTGGTTTGATGTGCATGTTCCTGATGCTTCGGCCTACTGGCTCAAATGCACAGACATATTTCAAAGAGCCAGGCCAATCAGTTGACTACACAGCTTATACAACCCCTGACCAGTGTCTGGCAGCTCTGATCCGTATGGGACGCACAATAAAGAACCTGGACACGATTAATTGGGATACGACACCACCCGGTATGACATGGCGGAAAAATCCGTGGCCACAACCCGTTGTTGTAATGGCGCGACAGTGCAGCTCACGATGGTCAGCTGCAACGGCATCCACTGAAGAGTTTCGCTGGCTATTCAGACTCTATTTAGCTGCGGGGCGCACTGTTGACGCCAATGCGTATTTCGAACGTGCTCTGGCCGCGACCGATAGCAGATTGGAGGGCGGGCGTCTCGGTGTTCTGAAAACTGCGATTGGCGCTTATATGGCGGATTATCCGGAAAATATACAGATGGCAGATTCGCTATATGCGGTCATTGCCGCGCTTCCTCCTGGGAAACGCGGAGGGGTTCTTTTTGTCGCCGGGAACTTGGTATTACGGAAGCATGCCAACGAACTTGGTGATTCCAACTTGGCAATGCGTGCAGCGATTCGCGCCGAGGTAGCGTGGCTAGAATTGACGGAAGCCGAGCGTGGGGGGATGTGGTATGGAATGGTGCAGCAGGGGATTTTGGAAAATCTGGCTTTTATTCACCGACGGGAGCGGATGGATAGCTTACAGAATAGCACAATAGCCTATGTAAATCTTGTCCAGAAGCAAGTGACGCATGTGTTAGGTGTGAACAATGCGAGTATAAGCAACATAGGCGTCTCCCGACCACCGCTCACCGCCGACTATTGGTTTCCACGCAAACCTCAGATCTCACGTCCAACGGTAGGAAAGATCTCGATTGTATGGCCGGTGAATGGTGATTGCGCACAAGGGGGTGGAGGGATTCAATGTCACAGCGTATATGCCGGGATTCAACGATTGCATAGGCAGTTTCCTGATGTCGAAATCACATTAGTAACATATATAGAAGGTGGTTTTTTGAGCCAGGCACCTCCGACTCCACCGGAAGAGGCACAACTCAAATGGAATTGGATATCGGAGCAACTCCATTTGCCTGTGACATTAGCCGTGTTGCCCGGGGCATTTGTGCAACTTCCAGATCCGGATAGCCGATTCATCAGTACGTATTGGGAGTTGGACATGATGAATGCATATACTGATGGAGATAATGATACAAGACGTCGCTTTGCCATTGAAAGAAAGTTTCCGGTTAGCATCCTGGATACTTCAGGGATTGTTGTCTGGCAGGGATCGTTTGGTGTCGAAGGGGAAATGCAAATTTTCGACGTGATCGAGGCGCTGAAGCGGACGACGTAAGCTTGTGTTTCTCTGCATATCGCTCATATAGAATCAAAGCGATTTGAGTGTGTAGCAATATCGTTCTCAATCGATGTTGCTACGCCTGCAAGCGGAGAAAATGAAATAATAGGCAGCAACTTCTGGCCACTTCCGATCAATGACTTAGATGCACTTATTCGGATAATGACTCTCCAGGTGGAAAGAAACATGACCATATGGAGGCTGGACGTTAAGAGTGTACCCGGTGAAATCGCCCGATGGGATAAGAGAGAATCATCCTTCTCATATCACAATACCTCCAGATGACCGGCGAGATGATTGCATTCGCATCGAATCGCTGGGTATGTCGATCTTGACATAGGGGATACCAAGGAGCTATTAGTCACTACTATTAACATGCTGAATAATTCGTCTTATATCCGAACGCGGACAGTCCTCTCCCTGTTTGCTCTTGCTGGCTCGGCGACCATACTCTCGGCGCAGACAGTAGCCGACCATCTCAAATCTGGTGATCGCGCACGCGATGCGCGGAACAGCACTGTCGCGCTCACGGAATACAAAGCCGCGATCCGCTTAGACTCCGTCAACGTTCACGCACTGCGTAATGCCGCGACTGTATTGGTTGCGCTCGCTGAGTTTGGGGAAGACAAGAATGTACGCAAAGGGATGGCCGATACAGCAGAGATATACGCCACCCGCGCATTCAAACTGGATTCCACAAGTGCAGAAGCGCATTTTGTTATGGCGCAAGCGCTTGGTCGCGTTGCGGAACTCAATCTCATGGCTGGGCTGAGGAACGGTGCGCTTGTGCATGAACATGCAAGCGCTTGTTTAGTTGTAGAATCCAAACACGCAGGTTGCGCGCATGTTATCGGCGCATGGCACGCAGAGTTAATGCGTCGATCTGGAGCGATCAGGTCTATCGCTGCGAGTATGTCAAAGAATCCCATTTATACCACGGCAAATTGGGATTCAGCACAGGTGTATCTTGAGCGCGCGGTAGCTAACGCTCCGAATCGCATTATCCATCGCCTGGCGTTGGGACGTGTATATGTTGATCGCGATAAGAAAGAAAAGGCGCGCGTGGAATTTGCTGCCGCGCAACGTATGGTGTTAGTTGATTATAACGACGAAGAGTATAAGAAGCAGGTTGTTACAGAACTGGCAAAGCTCGATTAAATATTGCCAGATGGTGTGGTATTATATGAATCGCACTATCCAGTAACATGATGAGTGTTATACGGTGAGCGTTACTAAACAATGGTAGCGCCCGCCGTATTTTTTGTGTTATACAAACGTTTGTTCATAGTTTCCGTCAAAGAGCTCGTAAAAATTTGGGGATAGCGTATTTGCATTTCTGCGCGTATAGTTGGATCGTCATCCGCTCCAATGGCCTAGATGCATTCTTCGTTCTCCGATACTGATGAAGCAGATCTAGTTGCTCGTATCCGTCGCAACGATCAAGCGGCCTTCGAGGAGCTATTTCTCGCATACGTACTACCATTGACAAAGCTCGCATATCAGTACGTAAGGTCCATAGACACCGCCGATGATATTGTGCAGGATGCTTTCGTTCTCCTCTGGAATGAGATTGGGCATAATTCCTTCACGGGCCGACCATTCATCTTTCTCCAAATGATTGTTCGGCGTCGGTCAATTGACGAACTTCGTCGAAGTAATACCGAGAGTATATGGCAAAGTTCGTTTGGAGCTATTGACGAATCGCCGGCGACGTCAGCGTCGTTTGTAGACGCGCTTACAAAGCTGGAACAGGGAGAGTTAGGACGGTTAATCGCCGAAGCCGTTGCGACACTTCCTCCGAGAAATCGAGCTGTCGCGACGCTCCGGTGGTATGAACGTGCTTCTCGGACGGAAGTAGCAGAAATATTGGGATTAAGCGTAAAAACGGTAGACGCACAACTCGCAAAAGCCGCACGACGGGTGCGCGAATATCTCGAATTGCGAGGAATTTCGAACAGAGGGTAGGGAAAACGGCGATCTCGTTCGATATCAGAGTATGGGACATGACCATAACCCTGAAACCGGCGAGATTAATCCGCCGTTCGAGCAGAGTAAACCGGACTTTGATACGGCGCTCGCTCGCGTGTTGGCGGGCGAAGCAATGCCGAACGATCCAAGTTTCCTTGATGATCGGAGCGGGGTTCCCGATACCATTACAGCCGTAACTGGCGACTTTACTCATTTGCCGTTTCCTCCAGGATTTGATGCACGAATGAGGTGGCAACGGCTCGAGGCGCGGATTAATACGCCTGCCGAGCAGCTATTCAATAAGCAGGAAAAAAATCGAGCGCGTCGTTTTCTTTTACCGTCTGGCTTTTGGTTGAGTCGATCTGGGATGTTAGGTATTTCGACGGCTTTGGCGCTGATGTTTATTGGCTATTTCAGTATGTCAGACCGTCAGTCGGCTCCAGGAGTATCGGTTTCGGCGGCTACGATCATTGCCACACGTAACTCTCAGCAGAGCACCGTCACATTGCTTGATGGTACGGTTGTTACGCTCAATGTTGCCAGCCGCCTTGAAATACCGGAAGACTTTAACTCTGGTAACCGCACGGTTCGGCTTGATGGTGAAGCTCTATTTTCTGTGAATCCACGGAGTGGTAATGCGTTCACTGTCATTGCAGGAGGTACGCCCACTCGTGTGCTGGGCACGACATTCTCTGTGCGAAAATACGAAACGGATAACGGTGTGACAGTGGCGGTTCAAGATGGGAAGGTCTCTGTGCGATCTGTCGTGCTTACCGCAAATCAGCAGGCGAAGATCGGGATGGACGACACTGTATGGGTTCATCCTGCGAATCCCGCGCAATTTCGTTTTGCCCGCGGAGTGCTCGATCTCGATGGTATCCCTATACTGCAGGCCATCAGTGAGCTGAATCGGTGGTACGATGCAGATATCGAAATTGGCGACTCTGCGTTAGCGCATCGGAATATAAGGGCCACGTTCTCGACGGGTTCGATCTCGGATATGGCTGAAGTGCTGGGACTCGTGTTTGATGCGCGTGTTGTAGTGAACGGAAAGAAAGTAATCCTTTATTCCAAGGAATGACGATGCAACTTGTGTGTATGAATCATGGCGCAGAACTTGGGAGAAAGCTAGCTCCCCGGCTTAAGCGATTCCATCGACGGATACGGGTTATGCTGTCGACGATTGTCTTTGCTTTTCTCTGTATAGCACCGCTTGCTGCGCAAAGTCATTCTATTTTTGAAGCTGGGGAGGAGGCAGGGCGGCAATCGGGTGTGTTGCAACGATCGCAAGTCCTTAAACAGGTGTCTATTTCTGTGCGCGATAGTACGCTGGCATTTGTTGTTAATGCGCTGGTGAAGCAAGCGGCGATGCATGTGGCATATGATAACACGAATCCGGTATTCGGTCGTCGAATCAGTGTGAATATCGACAAGAGGAGTCTTGATGATGCACTGCTATATGTGCTGAAGGGTACTGGCCTTCGTAGCGTGATTTCGTCGAATGGAAAGACGATCGTGTTGAAAGCTGCGGTCGATAGCGTCCACGGGGAGCAAGGGCAGCGGGTATTGGGCATTATTGCAGGTCGGGTGACGGACTCCGCGACCGGGAAAAATGTCGGTAGCGTGACGGTCGCAGTGGCAGGGATGAAGATCGGTGCGACGACTGGTGATAATGGACAGTTTTATCTTGCGAATGTCCCGGCAGGAGACGTAGTTATTTCGATCAAGGCTTTCGGGTATCGGCCGGTTAATCGACCGGTGACTGTGGTTACTGGGAAGCCAGTGTACCTTAAGATTGTGTTAGTCCCGGTGCCGACGTCTCTTTCGGGAGTAGTGACCACGGCCACCGGGGTGCAGCGAAAGATCGAAGTGGGGAATGATATTACGACGTTGAATGTCGACTCGATCATGCAGCGCATGCCGGTGACGTCAGTGAGTGATTTGTTGGCGAATCGTGTTCCCGGGATGGATGTAGCGTTGACGTCGGGTGCACCGGGTGCTCCGTCGAAAATTCGGATTCGTGGACTGAGTAGTATCAACTCTACTAACGATCCGATTCTGATTGTGGATGGGGTTCGGGTGTATTCGGCGCAAGGGAATACCGGGAAAGCGGTCGTAACTCGTCTGGAGGATTTGGGCGGTGGCGGTGGCGTTGATCGAAGCACGAATATGGCCGCGACCGCTCGTGGAGACGGGATTTATGCTGAGCAGTTGGTTCCCTCGATGCTCGATCAAATCGATCCAAACTCGATTGCGACGATCGACGTTCTGAAAGGACCGAGTGCGGTGGCGCTCTACGGTACCGATGCAGCCAATGGTGTGATTGTCATTACCACGAAACGCGGAGAGGCTGGGCCTGCACGTTGGAATACAAGCATGTCATTTGGTACGGAAACCATGCCCGGCAAATGGCCGACGAACTACTACATGTGGGGGCACCCATCCACAATGCTCGACAATTCAGACGCGCCAATGCAGTGCATGCTGATGTCACCGTCCGCCACAATTTCGTTAAATCTGGTGGCGAATAAGGGGCGTTGCATTCCGGATAGCCTGTCTCAGTATCAAGTGCTGAATGATCCGAGTACCACTATCTATGGACGTGGCAACTCGCAGAGATACAGCGTTGATGTACGTGGGGGGAGCGGCGCCATTACCTACTCCATCAATGGTAACGCAGGCCACAAGCTCGGGTTTCTCAAAATTCCGGATGCTGATATGGCAGCACTGCGGGCCCAGGAGGTACCTGTGACGAGCCGGCAGCATCGGCCACAATCAAATGATCAACTGGGAAGCAGAGCTCGCGTCGACATGCAGGTAAAGCGCGACCTCGTCGTATCCTTAACCAATAGCCTGATGCGCACCGTTACACGGTCTACCCCACTCGCATCCGGTGCCGCAGCCGCAGCCACCTTACCACCCGATGGTCTATCGTTAGGCTCAGGCTCAGCAGCCGGACCAGCGATTGGAAGTGGCATCCTCTGGTCCATTAAGGATTACAAGAAACTTAATGACACGCGATCCCTACGTATATCGAACTCGGCCCAAGTCAGCTATCTCCCGCGAAGCTGGGTGACCGGGGAGCTGACAGCTGGCTACGACTATACTGCGCGAAAAGACCAGTCAGTCCTCGATCGCAATGATTGTCTGGATTGCTTGATGAAGGTCGGGGAGTTTAGTACCGGTCAAGGCAGTGCGCTTGGAAGCTCGATCAATGGCCGCCTTTCTAACAATACGATTGCGAGTCGGTGGTTGAGTGTGCGTACGACGATCGGGATGAACTACACGCGGAGCGTCACGAACGACATCATGCGTAGTGCGACCGATCTCCCATCAGGTGCGCAGTCCGGGAACGGTGCCGGAACTACCTCGACTACTGAGCGCATTGATGATCGTAGCACGGCAGGCGTGTATATCGAAACGCAGCTTGGATTCGCGAATCGATTCTATTTACCGCTTGCCATTCGGCAGGACGCCGGAAGTGGGATCGGAAAGAGTGCAGCACCACGCTTCCCTAAATTAGCCTTCTCGTACGTCCTTTCCGATCAATCAGGATTTTCTACCATCCCCGTCTTGGGAAATCTCAGCACGCTACGCTTGCGCTCGGCGTATGGGCAAGCGGGTGTGCAGCCGTCTATCGCGGTGAAGACACGGATGTATTCGCAGCAAACGAACGTTGTCGATGGAATCTCAGTGCGCACAGTCGGGATACGATCATTTGGGTATCCAGACGTGAAACCGGAGCGTACGCAGGAGTTTGAAGGTGGGGTAGATCTTGGTTTCTTCGAGGAGCGGTTGAGCGTCTCATTGACCGGCTATCAAAAGCTTACACGTGATGCGTTAATCAACGTTGAGTTGCCCCCATCGCTTGGTATTTCCTTTGGCGATCAGCGTAATATCGGACGAGTCAAAAACACCGGACTGGAAGCAACGGTCAATGCACGGGTGATTGATGCGCCCTCGTTGTCATGGAATGTGAATGCCAACGTGACACGCCAGCGAAATGTCCTGACAAAGTTCACCGGTGGGAAGGAGATGTTCGCTACGCAAGCCTCGTCATTCAGTCGACAGCGGTTCGTTGAAGGCTATCCGCTCTATGGACGTTGGGCGCGGCAAATACTCGGCTATTCGACGGTGGATATAAATGGTATGACCTTGGTCAGCGATGTCGTACTCAGCGACAGTATGGTCTTTCTCGGAGGGCCATTGCCGACGTTCGAGATGGGTATCAACAGCGATGTGGCGCTCTTTACGCGATTCTTTATCGGCGTTCAGATAAGCTATGAACACGGTAAGAATCAGATAAATTCCGCCGCCTCACAAAACGCGGCTTTCGGCTTAAGCCGAGGGCTTAACGATCCGAGCATACCGCTATCTATGCAAGCCAATTACTTTGCGCGTGCGGCAAATGCGTCTGACATCGGCTTTGCACAAACCGTGTCTGTCTTACGCTTCAATGCACTCTCAGTGCGGTACAGCGTTCCGTCTACAATTTCACGCCGAATAATTGGCGGCCGCGCGCTTTCGATGGCCATACAAGGGCAAAATCTTGGGATGAAGTCGAACTATCGCGGCAAGGATCCGAGTGTGAGCGGCTCCATGAGCGAAATTCTTCGCGATCATGGAACAATTCCACGCGGGCGGACGTGGGAGCTTAATCTCCGTGTGAACTAACAATGCGTCATCTCTTCTCTTCCATGACAACATTCTTTGTACCACAAATAGTTCGGCAAAGATTTCAGCGGATAGCTCTGATGAGACACAATGTCAGGACGGTTGCGGGGCTGCTCGGCGTGTGCGTAACTTTGCATGCCTGCTCCTTGAATGATCTCGTCAATAGCAGCGCGCCTCCAGCCGATCTAATTGATCCAAAAGTTGTGCAGAATGCTGAGGGGGCGGTAGCTCGATACAATCGCACGATTAGTTTGCTGACGACTCAAATGGCATCGGGCGGAACGGGTCAGATTACGCTGGCAGGCACCGGTAATTACATCGCGCTCACAGGTTTGCTAACGGACGAGCTCGAAGTTTTGTTCGAGACGCGGTTATCAGTGACACCGCCATTTCCAAACAGCGGAGTCCGATTCATCGATAATCGTTCGGTCTCGAATATTGAGGCAAGCAGCAATCCGGAAAGCTACGGTGCCACAACCACTTCGCTGTTCAGTGGATTGCAACTGATTCGCATACAAGCGCAAGAAGCTCGCTATGCACTGAATGAATTCTCGACAACAACCCCGCGCGCGTTTATCGGGCATCTGTACGCGATCGAGGCGTTTGCTGACATCCTGTTAGCTGAGGTCTTCTGTTCAGGTGTTCCGCTCCCCACCGTGCACTTTGAGAGCGATTACACGCTCACCCGTGGTTTCTCGAGCGAGGAAATCTATCGGCAGGCGCTCGACTTACTCAACTTGGCTCGTCCACTCTCGACGGATAGCACGCGCATCCTCCACTTTGTCGATCTTACCCGTGCGCGAGCGTACACCGGGCTGGCACTCTATGATTCAGCTGCCGCTGTGGTTTCGGCAGTGCCTGATACATATCAATACAATCTGAACTACTCGGCCAGCGAACTAAATTTTTTTCTCGCTAACGCGACATGGGCGGTATCAATTGCTGACCGAGAAGGAAGTAATGGCCTGGATTACATAAGCAGCCAGGATCCCCGGACGGCTGGTGCACTGGTGACCGGGCCAGACGTTGTCACGGACCTCTGGTTTCCGCGAAAATATGCGAGAACCGGGCTCAGTCCCATTAGTGTTGCAAGCGGTCTGCAAGCACGACTCGTACGCGCAGAAGCCGAGTTGCAGCGGGGGGATATCCAGGCGTGGCTTGCGACGTTGAATCAGCTGAGAACGACCGGTGCATTCACTGTTGCACCCAACGCCGCCGACCCGACTATATCCGATACGACCTGGGCACCGGGCTCTGGCGCTTCGCACTTCCCGCAGCCCTTCCCAGGATTACGTCCACTGAGCGATCCTGGATCGGATACCGCGCGGGTCTCCCTGTTGTTTCGTGAACGCTCCTTCTGGCTCTTCCTCACGGGGCAGCGTCAGGGCGACCTCCGGCGGCTCGTGCGGCAGTATCAACGTCCGGAACATCAAGTGTATCCGGTCGGATACTGGGGGCCTCAGCAACAAGCGCCCTATGGAACAGATGTCATGTTTCCAGTGCCAGTGAAAGAACAGGAACTGAACCCACTCTATCGTGGATGCAAATCATATGATGCTTAAGTCCGGAATACGTTGGCTGTGCGGTCTCGCCGTAGCAGCCACCACCCTTGGGTGTAGCGATGAACTTGCCGGCGGTCTTCCCGTGACGACGGTCAATGCGAATGTGTATGGCCGGTTAGCGATGAATCATCCCGCGGTGCTCCTCTCGATTGTGGCGCCTTATGATACGGTGCAACTTGCGACGATTCCTATCGACATGAATGGCAATGAATGGTTCCCCGATCATCTTACCGTGGCCGAACGGGATTCGTTACTTGCGGCTAGCCCAACAAAGTATCTATCACAAGATGAAAGTGTCGTCCGCGTGAGTGCGGACGGCCACGTCCAGGCGGTGGGAACAACGACCGTTACCGGAACGGTGCGGATTATCGCCACTCGACAGTTAGGTAACGTGACTCGCGCTGATACTACGTTAGTACGCGTGCTGAATGTGCCCGTGCCACCCAGGATCAAGACATTTCGGTTACGTCCGGCAGATAGTCTCAAAGTGTCAGCGCTCGGGATACTATCCATGGTATTGACCGCAGTGGACTCTGCAGATAAACCAATTCCTCGCGTCGTAACGTATGCCCGATCAGACAATCCTGACGCTGTAGCAATCGGAGTCGGCCTTCCTAAAGCAAGCGGATGGAATGTGACGCTCGTCGGTGGCGGCTTCTTCAGGCTTGGAACCGCGCGAATTATATCGCAGGCGTATGTATATGGAATCGCGGTCGCGGACACGATAACTGTGATGAACGGGTACCCTGTAACGGCCTCGAACAGGATTGACGCTACCACGGCCGATAACGGTACAGTATCACTATCCCTGTCGAGTCCAAACATTACCATTGGTCCCGGAGGGACCGTGAGTTGGGAAAATGGGACCAAGCTGGAACCAATTAGCATTGAATTTGATGACCCAGCTAATGTATTGGCGGCTACCGCTGCGGCACAAAATACCGGTGGTGGGAATATCATCGACATTCCCTTCGATAGTACACTGGCATCTGCCGCACGCACGCGTTATCGCCGGTTTCTTGAGCCCGGCACCTATAAATACCGGACGAACCCGTACGGCATTATCGGTCAAGTTGTTGTGAAGGAGAGATAAAAATATGAACTATACTCGTCGTACCGTACTAAAAAATAGCGTGATCATGTCTGGCGGTTTAGTCGCACTGCGATCGATCGATGCGCAGCCGCGTTACACTGCCTCTGTTGACGCATCCTCTATTCAAGACCCCAAAATTAAGGAAGTTATCTCACGGGCCATCGATACGGCGATAGCGGCCGGGGCGAGTTACGCCGATGCGCGGATGTCGCACGCATATAGCATATCGAGCCGCGGACTGCGTGTTCCCGCCTTAACTGAGGGCATGTCTATCGGGGTGCGTGCTCTATATCAGGGATATTGGGGTTTTGCGTCCAGCCCGACCTGGTCGCTTGACGAAGGCGCTCGGTTAGGCGCCGCGGCGTTGCGACAGGCCAAAATGAATGTGTTTGGCGCACCACGAGAGATTGAGCTTGCACCAATTGCTGACCTTGCGAGTGGTCATTGGGCAATGCCGGTGAAAAATGATCCATTTCGCTTGGACTTCGATGAAGTCGTCGATTATTCTGAGGGATTAGTCTTTTACATCGAGAGCACTTTCCCGCAGGCTCATGATGCGAGGGTTCGAATCAAATTCGACAAAACCGAAAAAGCTTTCGGAAGTTCCCTCGGACAGTTCACAACACAGGCACTCTATTCCACGAGCGGGCTGGTCGGGTTTGGGGTGAAATCACCGCGAGCTAGGGAAAATGGTGAAAGTGTCTCGCTCGATACTTTAACGCCAGCAGGGATGGGCTTTGAGTATGTTCGTGATCAAGACATTCGCGAACAATGTCGTGTTGCGTACTTGGAGGCGCTTGAGATCATTCAACTTCCATTTGAACCAGTCGACGTCGGCAAATATTCCGTATTGCTGCAGCAACAGGGTGCTGCGCATCTGCTCAGTCAGTCCATCGGACAAGCAACCCAGATCGACCGTGCCATGGGCTATGAAGCCAACGCGGGGGGGACCAGTTATATCGTAGATCCGGTAACGATGGTCGGCTCGTTCAAAATAGGAAGTCCGCTCGTGAACATCAGTGGCGACCGATCCTCACCCGGTTCAGTCGGTATGGTGAAGTGGGACGACGAAGGTGTCCCTCCTCAAAAGTTCGATCTCGTGAAAGATGGGATCCTCGCGAACATGCAAGCCAATCGCGAAGGTGCGGGATGGATGAAAGACCACTACGCAAAAACCAATCAACCGTTTCAATCGTATGGCTGCGGGTTTTCCGCGACTAGCTTAGACGTCCCTCTGATCTATAATGCTGACCTGACGTTAGCGCCGGCACCGAACAGTACGGCAACGCTCGACAGCATGCGTTCGAATCTCAAGGATGGATTGGAGATCATGAATGCAGAATTTAGCATGGACTTCCAACAGGTAACTGGGCTTGGACGAGGCGATCGCATTTTCAAGATCAAAAACGGGAAGCGAGTTTCCAAACTCATCGGAGCCGGAAGCATATTCCGCACATCTGAATTATGGGGTAATGTGATTGAACTCGGCGGGGTATCCAGTGCACGCCGGTTTGGGGTTACCGAACAGAAGGGTGAGCCTACACAGGAAGGCATGCATAGCGTCACGGCACCACCGATGCTTGTCAAAGAACTCACCGTCATCGACCTCAAGAAGAAAGCCTAATGACCATTGAAACTCACATGGGCACGCCGAACACTGACGAACGCGTCTTTAATGAGGCATCTGCCCGAAAGATTCTTGACGAAATCAAGCCGTATTTCGAAACCGGCTCACTCAGTGTCATGATCTCGAGTTGGTGGGGCGCGGGACAGCGATGGGCGCGGAACGCCGCGTCGCTCACTAGCGATCAACGACAGATTACGGTGACGATCTTTGAGCCAAAAAGCGGGGCGAGATGCGAGTCCAATCAATGGGACGCGGAGTCGTTGAAAGGGATGGCGGAAACGGTCCGATACTACGCCAAAAAAGGGACCGATAGTCGTCCCGATGACCGCATTGTTGATCCGGTGCAGTGGCCGTCGGCTGGACAACCAGTCTGGAGCGATGCGACGTACAATGTCGCCTTCGAGGAGATCGCCAAGACGGTGTCAACCTTGACTCAACGCGTGAGCGCAGAAAATCTGCTGTCTGCCGGATTCGTTGAGGCCACCGGAAGCTCGACACTTCGGTATAGCCGAGATGCTTATCATCAAGAAGCAACGGCATGGGCCTCTGTTACGCAAGCGAGATGTTCTGCGACAGTCCGCCACCCGCTCGGCAATGGATCTGGATGGGCTGGGAAAACGGCATTTGATTGGTCGCGAATCAATATCGGGGATCTGACGACGCTTGCCTTCGAGAAGTGCAAGATGTCGCTCAATCCCGTACGGATCGAACCAGGGCGATACCAAACGATCCTCGAGCCAGATGCGGCCGGCACGCTCACAGGGTTGCTTGTTGATGCGTTGGGGCGCGGGTTGCCGGAATTAGGGAGACCTGTGATCACCTTTCTCACTGATGATCCGTCATATCAGCGCTACCGGAGCAAGCTGGGGCTCAAGCTTGTTGACGAGCGAGTGAATATCTATCACGATCCGTCCGACCCAATCACAGGAACGCACCCTGAGCAAGCGGTGCAGAAAGTCAATCTGATCGAACGTGGTATCCTCACACACCTGTGGGAGATGGAAAGAATGCGGATTAACGACCTCAACGATTTGGACGTATCTGTCTTCCGGAATTCCTTTGCGGTAGGGGGTGGACAGACCAGCATGGATGAAATGATTCGCACCACAGAGCGTGGGCTCCTCGTCAGTCGACTGGCGATACCGGACAGGGTGGACGGCCAAAGTCTCTTGTATACCGGAGTGACGCGTGATGGGGTTTGGCTGATTGAGCGCGGAAAGATCACCAAGGCCGTTCGGAATATGCGTTGGACCGAATCTCCACTGTTTGCGCTCAATAACCTCGAGCAACTGGGGCCACAAGAACTGCTCTTTCGTCCTGTCGAATCACGAAGCCCATTAATTTATGGCTTTCAGAATTCGCTGAAGAACGTGTTGGTACCGCCGATGAAAATCAACGACTTTAGCTTTACCTCTACGATTGACGCTGTCTGATGTGTACATCTTTCTTCCGATCTCTTATCATCGCCGTCGCGGCGTTTCTCTGCGGTGCGTCTGGTCTGTCCGGACAAACGCGATTTGCTCGACCGGATACGACGCCGAATTATGCTGCATATCGCTATCCCGAAGAGTGCATGTCGGCCGTCATTCGGCTGAGCGATTCATCTGACACCAAGCAAGGGTTATGGCGCGACACGATGTCTTTTGGCGCGTCCTTGGTACCGCGGCCGAGACCTCCGGCGGCAATCGAAGCGTCCCGCAAGTGCTTTACGAAGGTTGACGTGGATTCGATTGGGAACCACGCAGTAGCAATGTGGGCGTCGTTCTTGGTAACCGCACAACGCAACGACGAAGCTGAGCGCCTGCTCACGCGGTACCTCGATTCTGCCAAGTTTGGCGCACTTGTGGGACGAATGATTTTCATCGGGAAAGTTTATCAGAAGGCACGACCCGCTAACTACGCCATGATCAAAAAGTTCTCGGACAACGTGAAATCCAGAATTCCGGATGATTCGCTCTTGCACAGTTTGTGGCTTAATAATGAGTTGTATGGTTTTGCAGTATCTGCTGGCGCGTTCGAAGACGCAGAGCACATCGAGAGTGAAGCGAAGCAGCTCCTTACTAAGTGGAAAGGGTCAAAGGAAGGAGGCTTTGAGGCGAGAAAATTGTTCAGCAGGCCCTTTCGTGAGGAATTTAGTGATGCCGGATTTGACAGCTTGCTAGTATCCACAACGGCGTTTCGTAATTTGCGGATGCATACCTGGCGCACGTATATCGATGAAGATGCTCAGGATGCAGCGTTTGTTGAAGGAATGAAAGTACCAAGTCTTGAAGGTGATTGGTACTACACCAACAACTTCAAGACAAACAATCACAAGCTCGTACTATCTGATCAATTTAGCAAAATATCGGCAACGCAACGACCGGTTCCCGGGAAAGTTAACGCTGTAGCGTTCGTGCAAGGTGGGTGCCATGAAGGAACACTTTTCTTTTCAAAGGCCGCGCGAAATAACGGGCTTGGAAGGCGGAACTGCTGGCCGACGATCGCATCATTGAAGCGTCTCAAGAATCAGTTCCCGGATTTGGAGATTACCATCGTCACCAAGACGTACGGTGATTATGCGAATGCAACACCGCTTAAACCTGCTGACGAAGCCGATACATTGGCATCGTACTTCCTAGGCTTCTATCAAATTCCCGCGGTGCATGTCATTGCAAATGGCGAGTTTGTCCGTATTCCTGGGCTCGATAACCGGCGGGTCGATACCGAAGTGCCGTTTGAATATGCGTATGAGATTGATGGGGTAAAGCTCGCGCAAGATGGCATCGTGCTCCTTATCGACGAAACCGGTCATATCTTTCATGTCGATGGGATTGTGGGATACAATGAAGTCCGTGCGCGGAAAAAGATTGAAACAGTGTACAAACGATTGCAGCAAGAGTCACAGCATGCATCACAACACACATCACAACAAAGCGCGCAGGCAAGCGAGTCGAAGTGAGTAGAATGGCTAAATCGTATGTGAAGAAATTGATTGTTGCCGGCGGGGTGATCTGTTGCCTCGTGCTGCCAACTGCGGCTTTCATGTTCACTCAGAGCGGCATGACCGACGGCCACGCCGTTGTCAGACATTTTGCGCCTCACATTCCCATCGATAACGCAGAGGATACGGTTGCTCCGTCTATCGAAGGACCCACGATCGCGTATGGAATCGATACCACTGTATCGCCATGCGACGATTTCTACGAATACGCGAACGGGGGATGGCGCAAGGCGGTGGTCTTTCCAAAAAACTGGAAACCACACCGACATGCCTGGACTCACTTTCACGAAATTGGCCGCAAGACGCAAGCTCGGATGGAGCACGTTATCGACTCTGCGTATCGTGTTCGAAATAGCACAGATAACTCAGCGCTCAAAGTCATCGGTATCTTCTACGAAAGCTGTCTGACCACGGATTCGCTGGAAGTGGTGCTCGGCAAACGGCCGAAGAAAGATACGACGCAAAAAGATTCCACGCGCGCACAGCAATGCGTGCAACGCGTATTGCGTCACTTAGGAAGTGCGTCTGGGCAGGTATTCACGGAAGACTTTGTCGGCAATAATAGTGTGCAGCGAATGAATGCGCTGCTAACGTCGATCAAGGTTGCCGCGCAGGACCAACTTGGCCGAAACACATTAATGAGTGCGGAGGAGATCGTTGATCTGCAAAAGCGACTCGAAAAGTTGTATCTACGCGTGGGCATTCCAGAGACGAAGGTGGATTATAGTCAACTGACGTTATCGCCAACCGCCTACGACGCGAATAAAGACGCGATAGCGAACTTCAATACCGTCCGCTTTGTCAGCGCAATCGGTGGCGATGCGCGCGAAAAGTGGAAGGCAAGCCTCTTTAACGCGAATGCGTTCTATAATCCGGCGGAACATGCGATTGAAGTGCCACCCGCAATGTTCCTCCCACCGTTTTTTGATATTTCAGCGGATGATGCGCTGAACTTTGCGAGTGTCGGATACGTGATTAGTCATGAGATCTTTCATAGTCTGGCGACGCAGCTAGGCCAGAGCGCAAACCCAACCGTGAAAGTGGAAATTGATAGCTTTAAGGCACGAAACTCAGAGCTCGGTGCCGTGGACGGATGGAAGACGAATGGTGCACGTACCTACAACGAAGATATCGCCGACCTTGGTGGAATTCGTGTGGCGTATAATGCATGGAAAACGTCGATCGCGAAAGACAGAAAGGCGCAAACACAAATGATTGATGGCTTTACACCTGATCAGCGGTTCTTTCTGGGTTTCGGCCAAATCTGGCGTGCGAAGTGGACGAACATGACCACTGGAAATGGCAACGTACATGCCGCATACTTTGCGCGTATTAATGGCATGGTAATGCAGATGCCGGAGTTTGCGGCTGCGTTTGGCTGTAAGGTTGGTGATCGGATGGTGTTGCCGGCGGAAAAGCGGTCGAAGCTATGGTAAAACGTAACGGGTGGATGTCGGCTATGCGGATGCCGGTGATACAGACGAATTTGGATATACATGGACAGGGATGGGATATGCCACCATCCCAACCATAGTTGAAGCGACTACACGATCGATGCAGTGCTTCACAATAAAGTACTCCTCCAGAGTCGGTCAACCAAAATGAACTATACCCGTCGTAACCTTCTGAAACAGAGTGCGCTGATCTCAGGGGAGTCTAAGCGCATTGCGGCTCCCTGCGATACCGCAGCGCCAATAGCTACAGCTTGCCGTCTCCGACATTCAAGATGCACGACTGAAGGAGTTAATTTCAACGGCAGTGTTGGCGAAGTCCATTCGGTTTACACCGATCGATGTGAATTCCACACTCGCAAAGAATATCGAGTTTCTCAAAGCTAATAAGCCGGAATTACAACGGCTGGCGCAAAGAGGGATTTTGAGTTTACAGTAGCTGCAATTTCAAATGAACAGCAGTATTATCTCGATACAAGATGCGCCACCTCAGTAACACTCCGCCGGAGCTTGTCTCGGTTCGATTGCCTCCTTGACATCCGTCTGCATAAAATCACCCTCGTGCCGCCATTCTAATTAGAATGGCGGCACGTTTTTGCATTATGGGACTCAAGTCCATCCCGAATCTGATGCCAGGCCTCGCCATCCCTTGACTCTCGGACTAAAACGACAAAGGTTAGAATGACTCCAAAAAGCATAGAACAATAAAAATTCAACTCCCGCGTTAGATATTGCCCCTGATGGTGCCATATGACTGGTGGCAAGCGCTCCCATACCGCCGCCAGTTCCACTGATCTCTTCGTGCCCGAGTGACAATGTCTCTTGCAATCGCAGGCCTGATAGAGCCCCATCCTCCACTCGATATTTCAACGACCGAGTACATCAGTCGAGTACAGCGCGGCGACGTCGACGCATTCGATGCTCTTTTTCGAGCATACTACCCCCGCCTTCTCGAATTCGCACAGGCGTACGGACAGACCCCGGCAGAATATGCCGAGGATATTGTATGTGAAGTGTTCGGATGGTTGTGGCGTTATCGCGAGACATGGCAGCCGAAGACATCTATAGAAGCGTATCTGTACGGCGCGGTTCGTAACAAGATCCAGAATTTCACTCGTGATGTTCGGCGAGATCTACGGCGACAGCAAAAATATACAGCATGGGATGAATCTCCCGGTAGCGGTACTTACGCGTCGGTCCCAGATGCGATCATAGAAGAAAACGAACTACAAGCCGTGGTTCGGCGATACGTGAATGAGCTCCCGGATACCCATCGTTTGATTGTGTTGCTCCGATGGGAAAAGCAATGGAGCTGGCAGGAAATTGCGGAAGCGGTTGGTGTTTCGAGTGCCGCTGCGCAAATGCAGCATCTCCGGGCGCTCAAAACGTTGCGTGAGCGGCTGCCAAAATATTTTACACAGTAGCGTGAGATTATGATGGACATGGTGCCATTAGGACAGATATTATGACAACGCCTTCGAATTTTGATCCATTGTCGCCTAGCCCGCTGAGTACGGACTCTGATAGCTCAGGGCGTATTAGCATTGAAGTGATGGATCGCTGGCTGGTCAATGAGCCTTCTCTGAAGGACATGACTGCGATGCAGGAGTGGGTGCTGAATGAAACAGAGAATGCAGAATTACTCGCTGCGTTCCGTGCGTTGCGTGTGACAGATGGTGTTTCCACGATGGAACAATGCGATCAAGATCGAGTCGAGCTGGCATTGCGTCGAGTACATATTGAGTCGGGTGTCGGTCGGATCCGGCGGGAGAACTCAGGGTTGCTTCGGCGGATTGGTGACAGGCAGCGCAGTACACCGAGACGTGCTTCTTATGTCGATACTCAGCATATGACCAGGCATAGCTTCTGGTCGAAACTCGCTGCCTACTCAACGGCTGTGCTGACATTGATCGGCGTTGTGATGATTGGCCTATTTCACGGTCGTCGAGACGTTACGCTTGGAGCGTCGACCAAAGTCTTCACCTATGCAACAGAAAAAGGCGAACGTGCAATCATCACACTTCCAGATGGCAGTCGAGTTGTACTTAATGTTGCGAGTCGATTGAATGTGCCTGCAGGTTTCGGAGTTGGTAGCCGAACCGTGGAGCTTGTAGGGGAAGCGCAATTTACGGTGGAGCATCAACCGTATCTCCCATTTGTTGTTACTGCGAGTGGCAGCAGCACGCGAGTGCTTGGAACGACATTTTTGGTGAGACGTTATGCGAGTGATTCATTAACAGCTGTCGTAGTACGTTCTGGGCGAGTGGTGGTAGACTCGGTCGTCGTTTCAGAGGGCCAAGGTGTTATGATGGCGTCGCAAGGGCTACTTCAAAGATATCATGCACAGGACGGCCAGTTCACCTTTGTGGAAGGCGTTCTAACGCTAGAGGACATAACGTTCCGAGAAGCGATTGTGCAATTGAATCGGTGGTATAACGTGGAGATTGAATTGGAAGATTCCGCATTAGCGAACCGAGGAATTGGTGGAAGCTTTGCTACCGGCTCCATATCGGATTTAGTAATGCTGTTGGAACTGACGTATGACATTCGCGTTAATCGCATAGGGCGAAGGCTCATTCTCTCTTCAAGGTAAAGATGCCATTTTTCTCTGTTTATGCTAAGCGTTTTGGTCTTGAGTTATATAGAATTACACAGTCGAGACGGAACCTTGTTTATTGGAGTCTCGGACTTTGTATTTGTTTAGGGGTTGTCGGGAAATACGGGGTTGCGCAATCGGGATATGATGTCCCTTCGGAGAGTCTCGCACATTTACGAGAGGGGCAACATGAAGCGACGAGACAGTCGCGTGTTGTACCACGTATTAACCTGGTGGTTGTAGATAGTACGCTAAAATACGCAGTTCAAGAAATCGCGAGGCAAGCGGACTTGCGAGTAGTGTATGACAATACTAGTCCGTTGATTGCTAAGCACGTAACTGTTGCGATAAAGGAAGAGAAGATTGCTAAGGCATTTGCGGCTGTGCTTCGTGGAACAGGTCTGATGGCAAAGTTCGCCTCTGACGGTGAAACGGTTGTAATTTCAGAGCCCGGGAACGCTGCAAGGCGGTGGAGTAAGGATACCAGCGCGGCGAGGATTGGTGGTGTTGTTACGGGGGTTGTATTGGATTCAGCGACTCGAAGTGGGATTAGTGGTGTAACTGTCAGTATTTCGGGCACGAAGATCGTGGCAACTACGGATAGGGATGGAAAGTTCGTTCTTGCGAATATCCAGCCTGGTGATGTGGACGTTATGGTCAAGATATTTGGGTATAAGGCGACGGGCCGATCGGTGACTGTGGCGGGTGGGCAATCGACGGCGATTCGGTTTGTGTTGACTGCGATTCCTACGGCGCTTTCAGGCGTGGTGACGACGGCGACTGGTGTGCAGCGTAAGATTGAGGTAGGAAACGATATTACGACATTGAACGTCGATTCGATTATGCAACGCATGCCGGTGACATCGGTGAATGATCTGCTGGCAAACCGTGTCCCAGGGATGGATGTCGCCCGCACGTCAGGTTCCCCGGGGGCACCGTCAAAGATTCGGATCCGGGGGTTGAGTAGTATTAATTCCACGAATGATCCGATTTTGATTGTGGATGGGGTGCGGGTGTACTCGGCACAGGGAAATACGGGGAAGGCGGTGGTGAATCCGCTTGACGCGTTTTTAGGGGGCGGCGGTGTTGATCGAAGCACGAATATGGTTATGACCCGTCGCGAGGCCGGTACGAGCTATGCTGACCAACTAGTTCCCTCGATGCTCGATCAAATCGATCCAAATTCCATTGCAACAATTGACGTGTTGAAAGGTCCATCGGCGGTGGCGCTCTATGGGACCGATGCGGCGAACGGGGTGATTGTGATTACAACCAAACGAGGAGAAGCGGGCCCGGTACGTTGGAATGCAAGCATGTCCTTCGGTACTGAGACAATGCCCGGTCAGTGGCCGACCAACTATTTCATGTGGGGCCATCGTTCTAGCTTGGGAGATAGTTCAGGCACCCCAATGCAGTGTCGAATCGCGGATATTGCCTTGGGGGATTGTACCCCCGATAGCTTGTATCAGTACCAAATTCTGAATGATCCGAGCACCACGATCTATGGGCGCGGCAGCTCGCAAGTTTACCGCGTTGGGGTGCGGGGCGGGAACGGTGCCATTACCTACTCTCTTACGGGTACGGCAAACCATCAACTCGGTCTCTTAAAAATTCCCGACGCCGATATGGCGGTACTTCGTGCTCAAGAGGTGTCGGTCACCAATTGGCAACGTCGGCCACAAGCGAACGATCAATTAGGCAGTACCGCTCGGGTCGATGTCGTGGTGAGACGCGATCTCACAGCGTCCTTTACGAATAGCCTGATGCGAACATTGACGCGCAGCACGCCATTAGCATCAGGTGGAGCCGCAGCGGCCCAGTTACCCCCCGACGGCCAACCGCTCAGCTTGGGGACGGCCGAATCTGCAATTGGGAGTGGCGTTCTCTGGCATATCAAGGACTATAAAAAGCGTATTGATACGCGATCCTTACGGGTGAGTAATACGGTCGATGTGAGCTATATCCCACGAAGCTGGGTAACTGGGAATTTAACGGGTGGCTATGACTATACGACGCGACGCGATCAATCAATTCTTGATCGTAACGATTGTTTGGATTGCTCTATGAAGGTCGGAGAGTTTAGTAGCGGTCAAGGAAATGTGCTCGGCTCCTCGATCAACGGCCGTCTGTCCAACAATACCGTGGTGAATCCGTTGCTGAGTCTTCGTACGACGCTCGGCATGAACTACACGCGTGCCATTACAAACGACTTGATGCGGCTCGCCACCGACCTGCCATCAGGCGCACGCTCCGGGAACGGTGCAGGGAACACCTCGACGACTGAACGCATCGATGATCGCAGCACAGCGGGCGTCTATATCGAAACCCAGATTGGGATCGCGAATCGGTTCTACCTGCCGCTTGCCATTCGGCAAGATGCCGGAAGTGGAATTGGACGAAGTGTCGCACCCCGCTTTCCTAAGCTTGCGTTCTCCTACGTACTCTCTGATCAACCGGCGTTTTCGACATTTCAGGTTATAGGCCACCTCAGTACACTACGTCTGCGATCGGCGTATGGGCAAGCGGGTGTGCAACCGTCTATCGCGGTGAGGACACGCACGTATTCGCAGGAAACAAACGTCGTTGACGGACTCTCGGTTCGTACGGTCGGATTAAGGACTTTAGGGAATCCCGACGTGAAGCCAGAACGTACGCAAGAGTTTGAAGGCGGTGTGGATTTGGGCTTCTTCGAGGAGCGGCTGAGCGTCTCATTGACTGGCTATCAGAAACATACACGGGATGCCTTGATTAACGTGGACTTGCCTCCTTCACTAGGAGGAGCCGGTATTTTAGGTACCCAGCGAAACATCGGGCGAGTCAAAAACACTGGTTTCGAAGGGTCAGTCAATGCACGGGTGATCGATGCACGCGCATTCTCATGGGATGTAAACGCGAACGTGACACGGATGCGGAATGTCCTGACAAAATTTACCGGTGGAAAGGAAACTATACAAGCCTCGGGGTTTAGTCGACAGCGGTTCGTCGAAGGGTATCCGCTCTATGGACGTTGGGCGCGGCAAATCCTCGGGTACTCAACAGTAGATATGTACGGCATGCCATTGGTGAATGAGATTGTGCTCAGCGACAGTATGGTCTTTCTCGGTGGCCCGTTACCCACGTTTGAAATGGGTATCAACAGCAACGTGGCACTCTTTACACGATTCACTGTCGGTATTGCCATAAACTATGAACATGGCCGAAATCAGATTAATACAGCGTCGCTCGGAGGTGCTGAAAACTTAACTCGAGGGCGCAATGATCCGACGATACCGCTTCCCGTGCAAGCCAATTATCTCGCAGTCAATCAGACTGATATCGGCTTCGCGCAAACCGTGTCTGTCTTGCGCTTCGACGCACTTTCCCTGCGATACAGCGTGCCACCCATGATTTCGCGTCGCATGGTTGGTGATCGCGCGCTATCAGTGGCGGTACAAGGGCGTAACTTGGGCATGAAGTCGAACTATCGCGGCAAGGATCCGAGTGTGAGTGGCTCCATGGGTGAAATCCTTCACGATAATGGAACGATTCCACGCGGCCGTACGTGGGTACTGAACATCAGTGTGAACTAACAATGCGCTACATTCTCCTCGTAATGACAACTTTTTTTACACCGCGCATATTTTACTGGATAGTTCCGTCGATACGAGATGTCAGAACGATCGTATGGGCACTGGGAGCTTGTGCCATATTGCACGGTTGTTCCTTGAATGATCTGGTCAGTAAAAGCGCTCCCCCTGCCGATTTGCTGGACCCGGCAATCGTGCAGAACGCTGAAGGAGCGAAGGCGCGCTACTACCGTACCTTGATGCTACTGGCGAACGTGATGGCGTCTGGTGGATCGGGTCAGATTACGACGGTCAATAGCTCCTCCTATATTATGCTCACTGGCCTGTTTACGGACGAGCTGGAGATCTTCTTCCGCACTCGGACATCAGCACCGGCTTTTCCGGCCAGTGGCAACCATTTTATCGATAGTCGTTCGATTTCGACAGTGACTACGGCGGCGATTGGGGGGGTGAACAATCTCTTCCTCGCTTTGCAAACTGTTCGGCATCAGGCCCGTGAAACTCGCAATGCGTTACAGCAATTTTCATCGGAGACCCCACGCACCATAATTGGCCACGTGTATGCCATCGAAGCATTTGCCAATATTCTGTTAGCTGAAAGCTTCTGCTCGGGTATCCCACTGCCGATTGTACACTTCGAGCGCGACTACACGCTCACACGTGGCTTTTCGAGCGATGAAATCCAACGACAGGCCCTCTCTCTCCTTGATTCGGCTCGTCCGCTCGCTGCAGATAGTGCGCGCATCCTTCACTTCATCGATCTCACGCGTGCGCGTGCCTACGGCGCGCTGGGGCTTTACGATTCTGCCGCGTCCGCAGTCTCGGCGGTTCCGGATGCTTATCAATACACGCTGAACTATTCGGCCAATGCAATGAACTTCTTTTTAGCTGGCACACAGTGGCCGGTGTCGATCACGGATCGTGAGGGCGAGTCTGGATTGGATTACATCAGTAGCCGAGATCCTCGGACGGCCGCTGGTCTTGTGACGGGACCAGATATAGTTACGGACCTCTGGTTTCCCAGCAAATATGCGAGAACCGGGCTCAGCTCCGTCAGTATCGCGAGTGGCGTACAAGCGCGGCTGGTGCGTGCCGAGGCCGAGCTTAATAGGGGCGATACAGCGGCGTGGCTTGCGACCTTGAATCAACTACGGACTACAGGAGCATTCACAGTCGCGTCCAATACTACCGATCCGGCCGTATTCGATACGACCTGGGCACCAGGCGCTGGAGCCTCGCACTTTCCGCAACCTTTCCCGGGATTACGTCCCCTCAGCGATCCCGGATCAGACACCGCGCGTGTCTCGCTGTTGTTTCGCGAACGCGCTTTCTGGCTCTTTTTGACTGGACAGCGCCAAGGTGACCTTCGTCGACTCGTACGACAATATCGACGCTCAGAACATCTGGTCTATCCGACCGGATACTGGGGCCCCGCACAGGTAGCGGCCTATGGGACGGATGTCGCGTTTCCTGTACCAGTCGCTGAACAAGAATTGAACCCTCTTTATGGTGGATGTCTTTCGAATGATGCCTAAGTTCGTAATACGTTGGATGTGGGGCGTCGTCATCGCGGCTACATCTGTTGGATGTGGGGATGAGTTCGCCGGTGGCCTTCCCGCGACGTCTGACGGTGCAAATCTCTATGCGCGGTTGGAGATGAACCACCATGCCGTGTTGCTCTCGATTGTGGCGCCGTACGATACGGTACGACTCTCGGCGATGCCGAAGGACATGGATGGCAACGACTGGTTCCCCGATCATCTTACTGTGACCGAACGGGATTCATTACTTGCGGTCAATCCACCAAAGTATCTGTCGCAAGATGAAGCGCGCGTCCGTGTGGGTGCGAACGGTTTCCTCCAAGCGGTGGGAACGACGACCGCGACCGGGACGGTGCGGGTTATCGCGACTCGACAGCTCGGCAACGTGACACGCGCTGATACGACCTTAGTGCGAATTTTGGATGAACCGTCACCTCCCAAAATCAAGACGTTTCGGCTCCGTCCGACCGATAGCCTCAAAGTGGCCTCGGGCAGTAAACTCCCTATGGTTTTGACCGCATTGGACTCTGTAAACAATCCAATTCTTCGTGTGGTGACATATGCGCGGTCGTACAATCCAACGATCATAGGCATCGGAATTGATGAGAAATATAGCGGCTGGAATGTGACGAGCGTCTATGGAGGACGACACCAACTGGGGACGTCACAGATCATTTCCGGGGCATATGTTTACGGCATCGTGGTCGCGGACACGATAACTATGATGAATGGGTACCCGATCACGCGCGGTAGTACGATTGACGCTAGCACGGCCAACAACGGTACGGTGTCACTGTCTCTATCGAGTTCAAATATTACTATCGGTCCCGGAGGGGTCGTGTATTGGACAAATGACACCAAGCTGGAGCCAATCAGCATCGAGTTTGATGATCCATCCACCGTGCTTGCGGCGATCCTACCTGCGCAAAATACCGGTGGTGGGAACATCATTGATATCCCATCTGATAGTACATTGACGGCGATCACACGTACGCGGTTTCGCCGGTTTCTCGAGCCGGGCCTCTATATATACCGCACGAATCCGTACGGATCTACAGGTCGAGTGGTTGTGAAGGATCGGTAGCCACTACATCCGGTATTCTTCGATGCACGCCCTTTACTCTCCGGCATGCAGGACCTGTAGGATTGCCCACCATCATAGTACACGTCTCACGAATTCGCCCTATTGAAAATGAACTATACGCGTCGCACCGTACTGAAAAATAGCATGATCATGTCTGGCGGGTTGGTCGCCCTGCGGCCAACCGATACACGATCGCGTCGTTCTGAATCCATCAATGCATCTGCTGGTGCCTCTAATATTCAGGACAGCAGAATTAAGGAAATAATTTCCCGAGCCATCGATACGGCGATGGCAGCGGGAGCGAGCTATGTCGATGCGCGCATGTCGCACACCTATACGATCTCGAGTACCAAACAGCGCGTCCCTGCCTTGACTGAGGACATGTCGATCGGGGTACGTGCTCTATATCAAGGCTACTGGGGCTTCGCGTCCAGTCCGACGTGGTCGCTTGATGAAGGAGCTCGGTTAGGCGCCGCCGCGTTCCGGCAGGCCAAAATGAATGTGTTTGGCGCCCCGCGCGAGATCGAGCTTGCACCGATCCCTGATCTGTCCAGCGGTCACTGGACGATGCCAGTGAAAGATGATCCCTTCCGTCTGGACTTTGATGAAATCGTCGACTATTCCGTAGGATTGAACGTTTACATCCGCAGCATAGTTCCACATGCTTGGGATTCGAGGATTCGCTTCAAGTTTGATAAAACCGAAAAAGCCTTTGGGAGTTCTCTCGGACAGTTCACAACACAGACATTGTATTCTTCGGGGGGACAGGTAGGGTTTACTGTGAGTCTCGCAGGAGCTGGCCGCGAAGAAGTCTCCCTCGATACCCTGACGCCAGCCGGATTAGGCTTTGAATATATCCGCGATCAGAATATCCGCGAACAATGTCGTCTCGCATATGAAGAGGCGCTTGAGATTCTGCAGCTTCCGTTTGAACCGGTTGACGTCGGTAAATATTCCGTACTGCTGCAGCCACAGGGAACCGCCGATGTGCTCAGCCAGTCCATCGGACAAGCGACCCAGATTGATCGTGCCCTGGGGTATGAAGCGAACGCGGGAGGCACGAGCTATATCGTGGATCCGGCAACGATGGTCGGGTCGTTTAAAATCGGAAGCCCGCTTATCAATATCAGTGGCGACCGGTCCTCACCAGGATCGGTGGGCATGGTACAGTGGGACGACGAAGGGGTCCGTCCACGGAAATTCGAGCTCGTCAAAGATGGCATCCTCACCAATATGCAGGCCAATCGCGAAGGGGCAGGATGGATGAAAGACTACTATGTAAAAGCCAACCGACCGGTGCAGTCGCATGGCTGTGGATTTTCGGCGACCAGTTTGGACGTCCCCTTGATCTACAATGCCGATTTGACGTTGGCATCTGCACCCAATAGCTCGGCCACGCTCGAGAGTCTGCGGTCGAATCTCAAGGATGGATTGGAGGTTATGGGAGCACAATTTACGATGGACTTCCAACAGGTGACCGGACTCGGACGAGGAAAGCACATCTTCAAAATTAAAAATGGGAAGCGGGTTTCCAAGCTGACCGGCGCTGGCAGCATCTTTCGCACCTCGGAATTATGGGGCAATGTGATCGGACTGGGTGGGGCCGCCAGCGCACGCCGATTTGGCGTCACCGAACAGAAGGGGGAACCACCCCAGGAAGGGAGGCACAGCGTCACCGCACCACCGATGCTCGTCAAGGAACTCACCATCATTGACCTCACGAAAAAAGCCTAATGACCGTCGACATTCACCCCGGCACGCCAAACGCCGACGAACGCGTCTTCACGGAAGCGTCTGCTCGACAGATCCTTGACGAGATCAAACCGTACTTCGAAACCAATCCACTCATTGTTGCGATTTCGAGCTGGTGGGGCGCAGGACAACGATGGGCGCGGAATACCGCGTCGTTGACGAGTGATCAACGACAAATCACGGTGACCATCATTGATGCAAAAACTGGAGCGAGATGCGATTCCAATCAATGGGACTCGGAGTCGTTGAAGGGGATGGCAGAAACCGTTCGTTATTACTCAAAAAAATGGACGGATAATCGTCCGAATGACCGTATTGTCGATCCTGTCAAATGGTCTTCAGCGGGCCAGCCTGTCTGGAGTGATGCGACGTACAATGTGGCCTTCGACGAGATCGCCAAAACAGTGTCGACGCTGACGCAACGGGTCAGCGCAGAGAACCTGCTGTCCGCAGGATTTATTGAGGCCACCGGGAGCTCGGCACTTCGCTATACCCGTGATGCTCACCACCAAGAAGCGACGGCCTGGGGATCGGTTACCCAGGCGAGATGCTCCGCGACGGTTCGCCACCCGCTTGGCAATGGGTCGGGGTGGGCCGGGAGAACGGCGTTTGATTGGGCTCGGATCAACATCGGGGATTTGACGACGCTCGCGTTCGAGAAGTGTAAGATGTCGCTCAATCCGGTCCGGATTGAACCAGGGCGGTACCAGACGATTCTCGAGCCAGATGCTGCCGGAACATTTGTGGGATTGTTCGTGGGTGCTCTAGGGCGTGCAACGCCAGAAGCCGGACATCCCGTGGCAACATTTTTGACTGCGGATCCATCGTACGGACGCTTCCGGAGCAAGCTTGGGCTTAAGCTCGTCGACGAACGGGTGAATATCTATCACGATCCAGCCGACCCGATCATGGGAACACATCCGGATCAAGGGGTGCAGAAAATCAATCTGATCGAGCGAGGAATTCTTACCCACCTGTGGGAGAAGATGGGGGATCGGATTAACGACGTCAGCGATCTCGATGTCTCCATCTCTCGGTCTTCGTTTGCGATGAGCGGTGGGCAGACCAGTATGGACGAAATGATTCGGACCACCGAACGTGGATTACTTATCAGCCGGCTGGCGGTACCAGAAATGGCACACGGACCAAGCCTCTTGTATACCGGAGTGACGCGTGATGGGATGTGGCTAATTGAACGTGGGAAAATCACCAAGGCCCTTCGGAATATGCGTTGGACTGAGTCCCCACTCTTTGCCCTCAATAATCTCGAGCAACTCGGAGCGCAAGAACTCCTCTTTCGTCCCATCGAATCACGGAACCCGTTGATCCCGGACATTTGGGATAACCCAAGCTTCCAGAATTCGCTGAAGAATGTGTTGGTGCCGTCAATGAAAATCAACGACTTTAGCTTTACCTCCACCATCGACGCCGTCTGATGCGCACATCATTCTACCGATCCTTGATCCTCGTTGCGGCGTGTATCTGTAGTGCCTCTGATCTGTCTGGACAGACGCGCTTTGCCCGACCGGATACTACACCCAATTACGCCGCCTATCGCTATCCCGAAGAGTGCCTTGCGGCGATCATTCGGCTGAGGGATTCCTCTGACATCAAGGAAGTCTTATGGCGCGACACGATGTCCTTTGAAGCATCCTTACTTCAGTGGCCGACCCCTCCGGCGGCGATCGAGGCAGGCCGGAAGTGCTTCGCCAAGATCGATGTGGATACGATTGGAAACCAAAATGTCAATCTATGGGGGATCTTATTAGTGGCCGCCCAACGCAATGATGAGGCCGAGCGCTTGTTCATGCGCTATCTCGATTCCGCCAAGATCGGAGAACTCCCCAGTCGAGTACAGAGCATTGGAAGGGTATATCAGAGCGCGCGACCGGTCAACCATGCCATGATCAAAAAATTCTCCGATATCGTGCGAGTCAAAATTCCGGATGACTCCCTTGTGCCCAGTATGTATCTGAAAGATATATTTTGGAGATTCGCCGTATCGGCCGGTGAGTTCGATGTCGCAGACCGGATCGAAAGCGAAGCCAAAGAGCTGCTCGATAAGACCACGCATACGTGGAATGGTACACCGCAGGAAGCGATCGTCATGGTAAAAAAAATGTTTGCCAAGCCTTACCATGAAGAGTTCAGTCATATCGGACATGATAGCCTGCTGGTCTCCACCGCAGCATTTCGTAATTTGCGCATGCATACCTGGCGCACGTATATCGACGAGGGTGCCGAAGACACAGAGTTCTTGGAAGGAATGAAGGTGCCACGTCTTGAAGGTGATTGGTACTACCTCAACCAATTCAAGACAGACAATCACAAGTTGGTATTATCGGACCAATTCAGTAAGGTTTCAGCAACGCAACGACCGGTTCCAGGGAAAGTCAACGCGGTGGCCTTTCTGCAGGGTGGGTGTCATGAAAAGACACTCCCCTTTAACCCGACGGCACGCAATAACGGACGTGCGAAGCGAAATTGCTGGGGGACGATTGCGGCGCTCAAACGGTTGAAGACCGCATTCCCCGATTTGGAAATTACAATCGTCACCAAGACCTACGGCGATTACGCGAATGCCGAACCACTCAAGCCCAATGACGAGGCGGACACGTTAGCCTCGTACTTCTTAGGCTTCTATCAAATTCCTGCCGTGCATATTATTGCGAACGGAGAGTTCGTTCGGATTCCCGGACTTGATAACCGGCGTGTGGATACGGAGGTGCCGTTCGAATACGCATATGACATCAATGGGGTGAAGTTCGCTCGGGACAGTGTCGTGTTGCTGATCGATGAGACTGGTCACATCTTCCACTCGGATGGGATCTTGGGCTACCACGAGGCCCGTGCGCGGAAAAAGATTGAAACTGTGTATAAGCGAATACAACAACAGGCTCAACGACAGTCGTTACAACAGCCACCACAACAATCGCCACAACGCGCGCAGGTTCGCGCGTCAAAGTAGGCGTGTGTTGACGAGATCTTCTATGAAGAGACTGTATATCGTTGGTGGAGCGATTTGTTGCCTCGTGTCACCATCCGTGACCATCGTATCCACTCAGAACGGTATGACAGAAAGTCATGCGGTTGTTAGATATGTTGCACCGCCTCCGTTTACCGGTCATATGGAGGATACCGTTGTACCGTCTATCGAAGGAGCCTCAATCGCGTACGGTATTGATACGACGATATCACCCTGCGATGACTTCTATGAATATGCGAATGGGGGGTGGCGAAAGGCGGTTGTCTTCCCCAAAAATTGGGAATCGTACCGGCATGCCTGGAGCCATTTCGACGAATCAGGTCGTAAGACTCAAGCGCGAATGGCGCACGTCATCGACTCGGCGTACCGCGTACGAAATAGCACGAATAATTCAGCGCTCAAAGTCGTCGGCATCTTTTATGAAAGCTGTCTGACCACAGATTCGCTCGAAGTCGTGCTCAATAAGCGGCCCAAGAAAGACACCACGCAACAGGATTCCACACGCGCACAGCAGTGCGTGCAACGCGTCTTGCGGTATTTAGGGAGTGCGGCGGGGCAAGTCTTCACGGAGGACTTCGTCAGTAACAACAGCGTGCAGCGCATGAAAACGCTGCTCGCGTCGATCAAGGCTGCCGCACATGAACAACTCGGACGGAACACCTTAATGAGTCCCGACGAAATTATCGATTTGCAGAAACGACTGGACAAAATGTATCTCCGCGTCGGGATCCCGGAGACAAAGGTCGATTACAGCAACTTGACATTGTCGCCAAACGCCTATGAGGCAAATAAAAATGCCATTGCCAATTTCAATACCGTCAACTTTGTCAGCGGTATTGGCGGGGATGCGCGCGAAAAGTGGAAGATGAGTCTCTTCACCGCGAATGCGTTCTATAACCCATCAGAACACGCCGTCGAGGTTCCAGCAGCCATGTTCTTACCGCCGTTCTTTGACGTCTCGGCCGATGATGCACTGAACTTTGCGAGCGCAGGATACGTGATTGGGCATGAGATGGTCCATGGGTTAGCGACACAACTCGGCCAGAGTGCCAATCCAGCCGTAAAGGTTGAAATCGATAGCTTTAAAGCTCGTAACTCTAAACTGAAAGCTGTCGATGGTTGGTCAACAAATGGTGCACGCACCTACAACGAGGATATCGCTGATCTCGGTGGAATTCGTGTCGCCTACAACGGCTGGAAAAGGTTGATCGCCAAAGATCAGAAAGCGCAGACACGCGTGATCGATGGTTTTACCCCCGATCAGCGATTCTTTCTCAGTTTCGGTCGAGCGTGGCGGGCCAAATGGACAAGCAAAACGGCTAAGAATAATAACATCCATGCGCCATACTTTGCGCGGGTCAATGGTATGGTAATGCAGATGCCAGAGTTCGTTGCCGCGTTTGGCTGCAAGGCCGGTGATCGGATGGTGTTACCGGTGGAGAAGCGGTCAAAGTTATGGTAAGGTGTAACAGGTCACAACAACATACTCTCTCAGGCTTGGTTAAAGAAACATGAACTTCACTCGTCGTAATCTCCTGAAGCACAGTGCGATAATGTCAGGTAGTTTCGCTGCGCTACGGCTATCCGGCATACCAGAGCATGAACAATTACAGCTTTCTGTCTCAGATATTCAAGATTCACGACTGAAAGAGTTGATTCGCACGGCGGTGGATGCGGCAACGACAGCGGGAGCAACTTATGCTGATGCGAGACTCAGCCACCTCGCCTCGTTTTTTGCCACGGGACCAAGTCCGACTATGAAAGAACATATGGCCTTTGGGGTACGAGTCATTACGGATGGCTATTGGGGATTCGCAGCGAGTCCAGTATGGAGCACCGCCGAAGCGGCTCGGTTGGGGCGTGCGGCCGTGGAGCAGGCCAAAGCGAATGTCATTCTGGAGAAGGGAAGCGTCGCACTTGCTCCTGTCACCAGTGCTGAAAGCGGACACTGGACAATGCCGGTGAAAGATGACCCCTTTGCGATGGCTTATGACGAGATCATGGATTTCACGAGTGCCTTAAGATGGTTCATACTAAGGCTAAAATTCGTAGTCAGTGTCACTTCACAGATTGAATACCGCCGGATTTCGAAGGCCTTTGGGAGTTCTACCGGCCAGTTTACGACACAACAACTCTATCATACCGGTGGAAGGATCACTCTCGGATTGCGCGACGAAATGGGTAGTTCAGTCGGTGATGTGTTGCATGATATCTCACCGGCAGGGCTCGGGTTTGAGCATTTACGCGATCAGCCGCTTCGAGAACGACTGCTTGTCTTGCACGACGAGTTGATGCAGACGCTTCAATTGCCCGTGAAAAATGTGGAAGTGGGTCGATACGACACCTTATGCGACGCAAAAACGGTGGCAGATCTCGTCAGTAAAACGTTAGGGCGACCGACGGAAATCGATACGGCACTTGGGTTTGAAGCGAATGCGGGTGGGGTCGGATTTATCGATCCCATTGATATGTTAGGCTCATATCGGGTGGGAAGTCCTCTCCTGAACGTGTCGGGCGACCGATCGGCGGGAGGGTCGGTCGGTCGTGTACACTGGGATGATGAAGGCGTCCGGCCTGCCAAGGTTGATCTGATTCGCGACGGCGTGGTCGTGAACATGCAATGTAATCGCGAAGGCGCCGCGTTGATTAGCGATCATTTCCAACGCACGGGTCAAGTTACACAATCCCATGGATGCGCCTATACGCCAACGGCGATGGACGTACCGATGGTGCGTAACATGGATCTCACCATTCGTCCTGATGCGCGCAGCACAACGTTAGACAGTTTACGCAGCGATATCCAGAAAGGGGTTGAATTGCAGGCGCCATATATCGATGTCGATTTCCAATGTGTGACCGGACTGACGTACGGAACAATGTTTGAGATCAAGAATGGAAAGCGCGTTGCTCGGTATACTGATGCATCCCTGATATTTCGAACACCTGAACTCTGGAATAATCTCATTGGGTTGGGTGGAACGACTAGCGTGAAGCGCTTTGGTGTTGATTCTTGGAAAGGACAACCTATACAGATCGCTCCCGCGAGTGTCTTTGCCGTGCCTGCTGCCTTCAAGGAGCTGACCGTCATGCGGACCAGGTAAATGATCAATCTCGTTTCTCACGTTTCGGAACCGTCAACGTATGTCTTGTGAACCAGAACACAGAGTCCTTTCTCAGGCACGCGCGGAAGATGTGCTCAACGAAGCGCTATCTTTTGCCTCCGCCAAAGGTAATATTCGGGTGGTAATTTCGAGTTGGTGGGGAGGTGGTCAGCGGTGGGCTCGAAATCGCCCAACGATGACCGCCGACCAGCGCGAAATTACCATCACAATCGAACGTCGCATCAACGGCGGCACGGGAGAAGTGGAAACGAATCAACTGGATTCGGTGTCACTGAAAGGTGCTATGCAGTGCGCCGAACGGTATGCGCTTGAGGGTGAACGTAACAATCCTCTCGATATGGAGATACTGCCGGCCACGTCGAGCGCTAGCGGCTCGGACGTCTGGAGCGATGTGACGTATAACCGAGCCGTGCGAGAGAACGGGCACGCTGTGATCGATGTCACACGGAAATCCATTGAGGATAATCTGCTATCGGCCGGATATATTGGGACGACCGCAAGTACTGCATTGATCTATATACGCAATACGTGGGGGAAGGAGCACAAGAATTGGGGGATGGTGACCTTTGCCAACTGCTCCGTGACCGTCCGACATCCCAAAGGATTGGGTTCGGGGTGGGCAGGGCAATCCGCATACGATCTTGCCCGATGGAAGGTGGAGGATATTGCGGCGCTTGCCTATGACAAATGCAAACTGTCGTTGAATCCGGTTCGGATCGAACCAGGACGATACGCAGTCATTCTGGAGCCACAGGCGGTCGCCACATTGACTGGCGCTCTGGTGGGATCGCTGAACAGAACTCTCCCTGAAAGTGGGAATCATCGGAACAGCCCCATCTACTTTGAGTTCGAAGCGGATATTAATCGACACACCTCAAAGATTGGGCTGCAACTCGTGGATAGCCGTCTCAATATCTATCACGATCCAACCGATCCGTTGGTTGGGACACATCGTTCCGAGATGGTGCGGCGTGTCGATCTGATAAAAAAAGGCGTGTTGACGGAAGTATACAATAAGGTCTGGCACGAAACCGTCGAGCTATTTGGTAACAATCCGGCGATTCCGCGAAGCTCGTATCGGGTGGATGGTGGCGAAACGACAATCGACGAAATGATTCGAACGACGCGGAAAGGCATTTTGGTGGCAAAGCTCGAGCAAGCCATGCGCGTTGATGAAGCGAGCATGATGTATACGGGCGTGACGCGCGATGGATTGTGGCTCATTGAGAACGGCAAGATCACGAAAGCCATTAAAAATTTTCGATGGACAGAGTCTCCCCTGTTTGCGTTGAATAACATCGAGCTGCTTGGTGTGCCTGAACCCGTCTACTCCTCGGGTTGGAGTCGCGCGCCGCTATTACAGGGCTTTCACAACTCTCTTCATAATGTGGTTGTTCCTCCCATGCGTATCAAGGATTTCAACTTTTCCTCGACGATCGACGCTATCTAAATGCTGACGAAAGTTATTCACTCTGTTGCGTGTATCGTGCTCACCTGTCTCGTCCCCAGATATACAGAGGCACAGACCCGATTCGAAACGTCGGACACCGTTCCGAACTACGCCGCGTACAAATATGTCGATGAATGTTTCATGGCAGTCGTTCGGTTGGATTATCAAGCGGATATCAAAGATTCGATCTGGCACGATACCCTCCCGGAAGACACTCGGGTCGCACAACGGCCGGTCGCGCCCACTGCGATCGCACATGGCCGAACCTGCCTTGCCAAAGTGAATATTGATACGGTGTCCCCGAACGTCGAAGAGTTCGACTTGTTAGGTAAGGTCCTTTTGATGGTCGAACGCGATGATGACGTGGAACGATTGATTCTCCGCATGCTCGATTCTGCAAAAAACGCGACTGAATGGAATCAAGTATACAACGCCGCAGCGATCCTTTATTCGGTCGCTCGGCCTATCCGAACAAAAGGCTTACAACACTTGTTCCAACTCTCATCACCATATGAGACACCAAAAGAGGCCGAAGAGCGGCGGGTATATACTCACGTCGAGATCGCGGCGGCGGCCCTTACGCTTGGCGATACCGTGCTGCCTCGTGAAGTGGTCAGCGAGGTATTACAAAAATTGACGACGAAGGCCATTGAGAAAAAAGATTCCCGAGGACGCAGTCGGTTTGGCACTCAGCTGTTTGCGCTCGCTACTGACGTGTTGCTTGACCAAGCCATGGATAGTTTGAAGGTTTCTACAAAAGCATATCGCCAGTTTCTTGAACAGCTGTGGTCGAAGATGAGCGACGCACCCTTCTTCTTATCGAGTGCTGAAAAGATCGGAGAGAAGGCCCCATCGATCAGTGGCAAGTATTGGTATCAAAACGGATGGTCGATTGATGCGGGCGGTCATCTTCGCACGAGCAATCAGGTGACTCCCATAGATGCTCATGGCGTCCCCGTGCCGGGCAAGGTGAACGCCATACTGTTTCTCCAGGGTGGATGTCATTCCAACGCCAGTCGGAATCCGAACCGTTTTGTGCGGAAGGAGGGGGCTGAGAACTGTTGGGTCGACGGAGCGTTGGCAAAGCGATTAAAACAGCAATTTCCGAAGCTCGAAGTGATTGTGGTGAGTCGGACCTTTGGTACCTTTGGAGGCGGTCTGCCGATGACGGTGGAAGATGAAGCAAAGACCTTATCAAACTACATCTTGGGATTCTTTCAAATTCCAGCCATGCAGACAGTTGTCGAAACAGAATTTGTCCGGATGCCGGGACTTGACCGTCGGCGACTTGATATCCCTACAGAATCTCAGGAAGACTATAAGAATATAGCCCAAGGCGACGTCATTCTGGTCGATGAACACGGAGAAATATTTCACAATGTGACGTTGAGGCCCTCATTCAATAGAAGGGAGATAACCATCCAAAAGAAGTTACAGGCGGTGTTTAGTCGGACGGCGCAGTAACTAATCCATAACATGATTCATTAAAATGAATATTGAAAAGAGGCGTATTCTGTATGGATTAGCTTTGGGGGCGTACTCCCACATGTTCCCCGCACCATCGCTCCCCCCCGACTTCGAAGGACATTTTCACTCCGCAGCTGTCACGGAATTCATTACCAGCACCACAGAAGTACGATTGAGTGACACCGTCTCACCACCACCCTATAGTGAAAGTCTGCGGTATGGCATGGATACATCTGTCAACCCATGTGATGACTTCTATCAATACGTCAATGGCGGGTGGCGACGGGTCGCAACGTTACCGGCTCCCGCAGATCCCAAAGCCGAATTTCGCAGCTTCTATGGCTTTGAAACGGCCGTCCCCAATGTATACAAGCGACTGACTGCGATCGTTGATTCCGCGCTGGCTATGCCCGGAGATATACAGGAAATCACACTCCGTACGGTGGCGACCTTCTACCAGAGCTGTCTGCGTGCTGATTCGCTCGAGTCGGATCCCTTTAAGCGATTACGCAAGACGGTGGTGGCAACCGTCGATTCCACAAGACAGGATCAATGTATCCAGCGCGTCTTTCAACACGTCGGTGATGCCGCGGTACAGCTCTTTGTCGAGAAGTTGAGACACTCTACGGCGTCAGAAAAAATGAATCGCATTGTCTCCGGGATTATGAAGGAAGCAGTTGATCGCATTGCGTCGAACGGGATCATGACTGCTGAACAGAAGAAAAAAGCGACCCAGAGTTTATCGCGACTCAAACTGCGTGTGGGGATCCCGGATGAGGTGATTGACTACTCCGATTTGCGGCTGTCAAATACGGAATATTTCAAGAACATACAGGCCTTCAAAAACTATTCCCATCAACGCTGGGTCAAGTCCATCGGTAGCGCTCCAAAGGGTAAGTGGCTGAGCAGCTTGCTTCGAGCAAATGGACAATATTTCCCAGGGGAACATGCAATCGAAGTTCCGCCTGTTTGGTTCTTTCCTCCCTTCTTTTCTAATGATGTGGAGGACGCGTTAAACTTCGCGGCCGTGGGCTGGGTGATTGGCCACGAAATCTATCATAGTATTGCGCTCTCGATCGATATGACTGGGAAAGAGTGGGTCGGACCAACGGATTCGTTTCGGGCGTTTACCTCTTCACTCGGAACGCTGGATGGGTGGGATACCAATGGGATTCGAACGTGGAATGAGGACCTCGCTGATTTAGGCGGCACACGAGCTGCGTATGCGGCCTGGAAGGCGAGTGTGAACAGTGGGGGTAACGCATTGGTCGGCGCAACCAACGTGCACAGTACGAAAAATGATATCAAAGATGCCGAAGGATTTACTCCCGACCAACGCTTCTTTATTGCGATGGGTCGGCTATTTCGAGCCAAGTGGGAGGGGAAGCAATCCCCTGGACAGCATGCTGCACCGTTTGCGAGGGTGAACGCGACTGTAATGCAGATGCCTGAGTTTTCAAAGGCGTTCGGATGTAAAGCTGGCGATCGGATGCATCTCGCGCCCGATCAAATCTCCCAGATCTGGTAAATCATTCCATGAGTACTATACTAGCTTGTCCGTTACTATCGTTGCTAAATATCGGAACAAATTATTTGAATACGAATCTTCTAGTTGCAACAATTTCCGATTCTGTTGTATATCCGAAACTTACGGTAAATCCGAAGAAAGACGCAACTGGCAATGAAAACCTCACCGCTGGAACCAAAGAAATCGAAGGGCTGAAAGGATATTTTCTTCACGTTCCAGTTCAGGCTGTCGGAAAGAAACGCGTTCCTCTCGTACTCCTGTTGCACGGTGGGGGCCGTAACGGGTCAATCGAGATGAAGAAATTTAGTACGTTAGCGGATAAGTACGGAATGGTTTTACTCACCGGAACCTCTTTAGTGCCGGGGCGATGGGATGTGATCAACTATATCGCAATGCAACGAAACAAATGGAGATCGACTGAAAAGGGTGGCGTGCCCATGGGGTTCACGCCGAGTGATCTCGGAAGGATTGATTCCGCCGTCAAATATGTTTTAGAAACACAGGCCGTTGATCCCCATCGGATCGCGCTCCTTGGATTTTCTGATAGTGGGAGCTATTCATTCTTTTTGGGTCGCAGCAATCTCGATGTGTTTAGCCGTATTGCTCCCCTGTCGGGCTTAATGCCATTCTATGGTGAAGGACCTTCAAATCCTGCCACACAATTTTTCATTTCCAGAGGGATGGGTGAGGGAGATATCATCAAGCAGGTTGTCCGAATGGCCGCAACGCTCCGAGCCGATGGGCACGCAGTAAAAACGCAAGTTGGTTTGCGAGGCCACGTCGATCAAGTCGAAGATGAAGACTTTGTGTGGGATTGGTTACAGCAGAGTTGGAAAGATCCGAAGATTACCACTGCTCCACCCCCCCAAGCTCCGCAACGCTGTTAACAACGGACGCGTTGGAGAAACTCACAAACTTCTGGACCGACTTCATCCAACTTACCAACGTAATTAGTGACGAATCGCGAATGCAGCACCAACGCGAAGTCTGGATACAAGTAGGCTCCGAGTGGACGACAACCCCCATGATGGATCTTAAGGTGCTCGCAGCGAAGCATCCCGAGATATCAGAATCTCTCCAGAAAGCAGGCTTAACCGCAGAGCAAGCTGACATCTACCGCACATCGATTCTCGAAGCACACTACACAATGCGAGCGCGCCTCGCCGGCGCTGCGATCGATACATCGGAAGTTCTGGCCAAGTCGATAAGGTTCAAACCAATCGCAGAAAATTCAATACTTGCCAAGAATATCGAATTTCTCAAAGTCAACAAATCCGATTTTCAACGGTTGGCTCAAAAGGGTATTCTGAGCGTGCAATAAGACATCGGTGCCCGTGGAGCATCTCAAACTAGAAGGTCTCCTTCGCCGATGGAGACTTTCTAGTTTGAGATGGAGTGATTTCCGAAGACATCTCAGAATCAAGTCTCACGCAATATCGCATCCTCAACCGCATATCCCTTCCCACCCCTCACCCCCGCCGCAACCGCCCGCCTCACATCATCCACCTCATCCTCACGCCCATTCAAAGCCTGGCGCGCCATTCTAATCCGTCTCCCCGAGTCCACACAAAACAACGAACACAACGCAACCTCACCCTCGCACTTCTCAACCCCATTTGCCTCAATCAACGCCTGCGTCCGCGAAATCACACACACCGTCGCAAACAACTCAATCGCGATATTCGCCAATCGCTCCGTTACCAACTGCCGGTGAATAATATCGTTCTTATGCTTGATAATCGCCCGCTCAGTCGCCGTCTTTAAATCGCCGACATGCTTCTCAAAGTACTCCTTATGCGTTTTCAACAACGGATGTAACTCCACATCAAGCGTAGCCGTCGCGCGACCAAACACCCCTCGCATCCGCGACGCAGCATACTCGCTCAACAAGCCAAAATTCCTCATCGGTTCCCGCAACGCGGCACCAACCTCTTTGAGATGCTCCGCCGGATTCTGCAACCCATTCAACGCAATAAATAATCGTAAGATCTCATTCGCCCCTTCAAATATCCGATTGATCCGACTATCCCGCAAATACCGCTCATACGGATACGGCTTTACAAACCCACGCCCACCAGCAAGCTGCACCAGTTCATCTGCAGTCCGCCAAACCAGATCACTCGCAAACACCTTCCCAATCGCGACCTCAAGCGACCAATCAACCTCATCATTCGTCGCCATATTGGCTAACACCCCCAACATCGCATCCGCCGCATACACCTCAGATGCAGTCGTCGAAAGCTTCCTCTGCGTAATCTCAAACGCCGCCAACGGACTCCCAAATTGCACCCGCTGTTCAGCATACACAGTCATCTGATCCAATAACTTCTTCGACCCACCTGTACACCCAGCCAGCAACGTCAACCTTCCCGCATTCAACACATTCACCGCAACACGAAACCCCTTCCCAATCTCACCAAGCACATTCTCAGCTGGCACACGAAGATCCGAATACTCAAGCTGCGCCTGCGTCGAGCCCCGAATCCCCAACTTCCGCACCGTCTCCACAACCCGGAACCCAGGCATCGACGGCTCAATCAAAAACGCAGTCGGCCGTTTCACCATCTTCCCGTCGCGCTCAACTTCCGTCTGCGCAAACGTCGCAATAACGCCAGCACGATGCCCGTTCCCAATCCACAGCTTCTGACCGGTCAGAATCCAGGACCCACCGTCATCACTACGACGAGCCTCCGCCTTAACATGCTGAGCATCCGAACCGATATCAGGCTCAGTTAACGCATACGCAGACAGTACTTCACCCGTCGCCAACTTTGGAAGCCACTTGGCCTTCTGCTCTTCAGTCCCGTACAACACAATCGCCTTGGCGCCCAATCCACAGTGTACGCCAATAAACACCCCAAGAGACGCATCTACAGAAGCCGCGCTCTCAAACACTCGCGCATACCCCGTCGACGACAGCTCCAGCCCCCCAAAGCGTTTCGGAATCGTCATCCCAAGAAACCCCTGCTCGGCCAGCGCACGAATTACATCATCGCCAATCGTCTCTTCCTCATCAAACTTGGCAGAATCAACCAACCCGCCAAGCCGACCTTCAATCGCATCAACCAACCGTCTCACAACCCGAGCTTCATCTGGATTACTATCGTCCAGCTTTTGCGGATACGGAAAAATCAGATCGCTATAAACCTCACCAGCAAACAACCCTCGTGTAAACGACAGCTCAGCCGCATCCGCCATGACTTACGCAGCCTCAGGTTGACGCGTGAGCGTGCGGAGCCAGCGCCAGTGAATCATAAACAACACAAACGCAACGATAATCATTAACGCACTTGTAATAATCGACTTCTTGTTCGACCAACGCTCATATACCTCACGCGTCGCACGTTGCGAGTCGAAGTCTGCACGCATTGCGCTATCCGTTGGTATCAAGTCTGTACGACCTGTTTTTTCCTGCACCGCAGTTGTCCGTTCAAGTTGCGTCAGGCGATACGCCGCATATGACGATGCTTCAGATTCCGGGCCGTACATACCGGCATTGTTCGGACGAGATAAATCAAGCACCGCGTTTGTAAACGAAGCGACGGATATCAACAACGTCACGATCGCAATCAAGCAAACCAGATATCCGTACAGCTGCTGAATTCGAATGGTTCCAAAGCTCATATACGATGCTCCTTAAGTAGTAAGTGTCCGTGCTACTTCCAACGCCTGCGGTGAAGGCATATCGCAATACTCACCATGACACGCAAACGTCAACGCATATTCCGCCGCGCCAAGCAGGTGCCCAAACGACGTCGGATACCGCTCCATCCCGGGCGCCAGTGACTCCAAAGCAAACTTCGCTCGCTCCCGATACTCGTCGTTCCCCACATAATCCGCCATACGAAACAACAGCTCTACTGCCAAGGATGTGCCGGACGGCATTGCGTTGTCCGTAATATCTCTCGGTCGAGTAATCAACTGCTCCGCATCGCTTGCACTATCGTAAAATGTTTGCGTTGTTGGCTCCCAAAACCATTGGACAATGCTATCCGTAATTTCTCGTGCCAACTTAATCCACTTAATGTCGTTCGTTTGTTCGAATAAGGCAAGAAAACCAAGCGCGACTGCGGCATGATCTTCCAGAAACCCCGCAATTCGGGTTGAACCATCCTTGTGCGTGCGGAATACTCGCCCTTCGCGCACTATCTCAGTCGCGAGAAACGTTCCGTTCGCCAACGCCAGCTGTCTGAAATCATCGCGGTCAAATGTACGCGCCGCTTCAACAACACCTCGTAACGCCAGTCCATTCCACGACGCAATCACTTTATCGTCGAGCCCTGGCCATACACGTTTCGCGCGCGCCGAATACAATACCTTCTTGCTGCGTGCAATAACGTCGTTCGCCTGCTTTATATCCAAGCCCGCACGTGCAGCCGCTACTTCCAGGGGCGTCGGAATAAAGAAGATGTTCTTCTTCTCAAAGTTTCCGTCCGCAGTCACTCCATAATACATCTTTACAAGCTTCGAATCGCCGCCCAGTAATGCATCGACTTCGGATTCATCCCACACGTAAAACTTCCCTTCGTGCCCCTCCGAATCCGCATCGTACGACGAATACCAACCGCCCGCCGCCGACGTCATCTCCTTCGCAAGCCACTCAACGGTTTCCTCAGTCACTCGACGAACTTCCGCATTGTTCGTCACCTGATACAACTGCGCACCAAACCGAATCAACAGCGCATTGTCGTACAACATCTTCTCGAAGTGCGGTACCAGCCAATACCCATCAACCGCATACCGCGCAAACCCACCACCAACCTGATCGTAAATTCCACCACGCGCCATTTTGATGAACGTCTGCAACGCCATCTCCAACGCGTAATCCGTTCCCGTACGCGTTGCATACCGCAACAAAAAGTCCAACGTCATGGTCGGCGGAAACTTCGGCGCTCCACCAAACCCACCATACTCAACGTCATACCGCTGAGCCAATCCACGATACACGCGTTCCAACGTCGGCGCTGTCACTTCGCCCGGGGAATGCGCCTCAGCCTCGGCCGCACTATAAATCTCGAGAATCGATGCCGCATTCTTTTCAATGCTTTCGGGTCGAGTCCGAAACGCCTCCGAAACGGAAAGCAATATCTTGGTGAACGACGGCATCCCATGCCGGTCTACCGGCGGAAAATACGTCCCCCCGTAAAACGGAACTCCCTCGGGAGTCAGAAATACGGTCATCGGCCAGCCACCATGCCCGGTCATAGCCTGAACCGCCTGCATGTAGATGCTATCCAAATCCGGCCGCTCTTCACGATCAACTTTAATGTTCACGTAATGCTCGTTCATCACAGCCGCCGTCGCCGGATTTTCAAACGATTCGTGCGCCATCACATGGCACCAATGGCACGCGGCATAGCCAATACTCAACAAAATCGGCTTGTTTTCCGTTTTTGCCATATGCAACGCTTCCTCACCCCACGGATACCAATCCACAGGGTTCTCGGCGTGCTGAATCAAATAAGGGGAGGTCTCCCTAGCGAGGCGATTACTCATACTATTAATGTACACAATATGCCTATCACTGCCCCCGATCTCGAACAGTACTTCACTCAGCACGAAGCCCGAATCGAAGAAGAGCTCTTCGATCTCCTCCGCATTCCGAGTGTCAGCGCTCAACCCAAGCATAACGCCGACACACGCAAAGCCGCCGAATGGATCAAGACGTCGCTAGAGACGGCTGGGCTGAAGGCCACAATTCACGAAACTCCAGGACACCCCATTGTGGTGGGTGAGTACCGCGGCGCCGGCGAAAACGCGCCAACCGTACTCGTCTACGGTCACTATGATGTACAGCCGCCCGAACCACTCGACCTCTGGACGTCCCCACCGTTCGAACCAGAAGTTCGCGACGGCCGTATCTACGCCCGCGGTTCAGTCGACGACAAAGGCCAGCTGTTCCTCAACATCAAAGCCATCGAAGCCCATCTCGCGACCCGTAAATCACTGCCCATCAACGTGATCGTCGTCGCAGAAGGCGAAGAAGAAGTCGGCAGCGAAAACCTCGCAGCGTTCATCGAAAAGAACAAAGCCCTACTCGCCGCCGACGTCTCCGTCATCTCCGATTCCGCGATGTTCGCCGAAGGCCAACCGTCGATCCTGTCATCGCTCCGCGGCCTGGCATATTTCCAGATTGATGTCCAAGGCCCCAATGGCGACCTGCACTCCGGCTCCTACGGCGGCGCAGTCGCCAACCCAGCCACCGCCCTCGCCCGCATCATCGCCTCGTTCCACAACGAAGACGGCCACGTCACCATCGACGGCTTCTACGACGACATCAGCCCATTCGACCCCAAAGTGATCGAAGGAATGAAAAGTCTCCCCTTCGATGACCAAACCATGATGGACGAAGTCGGCGTCACATCACTAGGCGGCGAAAAAGGCTACACCACCCTAGAAAAGCTCTGGACCCGCCCCACCTGCGAGATCAACGGCCTCCTCTCCGGCTACACCGGCGACGGCGCCAAAACGGTACTCCCCGCCAAAGCCATGGCCAAAGTCAGCTGCCGCCTAGTCCCCAACCAGGACCCCGTCAAAATCGGCCAGCTCATGCAAGCCCACGTCGACAAACACACCCCCAAAGGCGTCACCGTTAAAGTCACCCACCTACACGGTGGCCGCCCCTGGCGCGCGGACCTCAACGGCGCAATCTACGAAGCCGCCAAATCCGCCCTCACCACCGCATTCGGCAAAGCCCCCGTCATCGTCGGCGAAGGCGGCTCCATCCCCGTAGTAGGCGACTTCGAACGCCTCCTCAACACCCCAGTTCTCCTGGTCGGCTTTGGCCTACCAGGCGAAAACGCTCACGCCCCCGACGAATGGATGAGCGTCGAAAACTTCCGCAAAGGCATGCGCGCCATGGCAAACCTCTGGGACGAATACGCAGCCAAAAGCTAAAAGGTCGTATCAGCTAAGCAGTTAATCAGCTAAGCAGTTAATCCGGTCGCCCGCGGAGATGCTAGATAGAAGTGTGGGGCTCCATACTTCTATCTAGATACCCACACCACACTCCCCCTCGATCACCCACCCCCGCGGTAGGGTTAACCATGGCCCCACACAGATGTAGTTGTAGAGACAACAAACCCCCTTCCCGGAGCGTCACTCGTGCTAGCTCCAGGAAGGGGGTTTGTTGTCTCTACAACGGTCAGTACCGCCCCAATACCCAACCCTACCGCCCCCCTAAAACCGCCACTCTCGAATAAAAAACAACCCAAACACCGAAGTAGTCACCGGCGAAGGATCCGGCGCCAACGAAGGCTCCTTCTGCAAATACCGAGGCTCAAAAGTCATCTCAGCCCGATACCCCCGCTTCAAACTAAATCGATGCACAATCTGAAAACCCGGCCTCTTCAACGACGCCGGATCCGGCCGCACCTGTAAGCTCAAAAACGTCCGGTTCTCCAAATACTTCCCAAACTGAATCTCCGTCCCACGCAACACACTCGCCGCATCCAGTGAAACCGGCGCAGGCGCAATATTCAACACATCCGCCCCCAATGACCGCCCAATCTCACCAGCCACCCGATCCGTCACCGCACCAAGCGCCGCCGCACTCACCTGTTTCGTCGCAAACGCAGCACCCTGGCCAACAATGTTACTCCCACCACTCCCACCCGTCGTTAACCCCGTCCCGCCAAACTGCAACAGCGAAGACGACGACTGCCCAAACGCCAGATAACTCAACAGATCCGTCTGCGAAATCGGCGGCTGCGCATCACTCGTCAACGTAATTTTCGGACGAGATAACGTCCCACCAATCAAGATCTGAATCGCAATCGCTTCACGCGAAGGGAATTGAACGTCGTATTCCGCCGTAATCTGTAACGTCGGATCCATATCCGCAGTATTGGTGAACAACGCCGTCCCACGTTTTACCGCGAATCGACGCCCCTGGAATCGATACTCTCCACGATCACTCAATAACATTCCATCAAGCGTCAACATCTTCTTTGACTGATCGAGCTTAACAACGAGATCGTCTTCCGTATACAACTCGATGTTTGCTTCAGGTGTTCGTACAAACACATCCCGATCAACACCCACCGTCACATTCACCATCAAATTCGCGAGCAACGGCGACGGTGTTGGAAACAACTCCCTATTCTTTGCGATCGTCGTATCGAGAATACTCTTTAACGTTGGATCTTCCGGCCCAATAAGCGTTTTGCCCGTTGGGTCAGCTACATACACAAATCCGTCTTTAATGCGAGTCTGCCCTTCAATCTTCAAGTTCGTAAACGGCCCGTTCATCGTTAACTGCGCGTCGACGTTCAATCGACCAAATTCATTGTCAAGCGCCCGTAAATTATCGACCGCTAACGCAAGATCAAACGAAGGTTCAGCCAGCTTCCGAATCCCAATTCCACCACTCAGTTTGATCGTCCCATCTTTACGCGCAAAGAGCGAATCGATAACAACCGTATCCCGAATCAATCGAACTAGACCCGTCACATCGTTATACGTTACACCGTTCGGGATCAACGTCATCTTTCCGTTTGTCAACGAAATGTAACCTTGCACATCCGGCTCGCTCACCGTTCCACGAACAGTAAAGTCAGCCTTCGCATTCCCCTGCATATCCTTCACTATATCCGTTACTTCCGGAATAATGTCCAGCGGGAGCGAATCAGCAACAATCTTCACATCAATCTGTCGATCCGCCGGAACACGCGATCCCTTCACTTCCGTTAACGACAGATCGATTGGAACCGTACCGTTCGCAACAAGAATCGATCGACCATCGGCGCGCGTTGCCTCAATGTCCGTACGAAGCGTCTTGTCCTTATAGTCCAACGAGCCATGAAGCTCCGGAATCGGCTGCGAATTGTACGCAAACTGCTCCGCACCAAACGAACCACGTAACGTTGGATCCGCAACCGTTCCTTCTGCCGTGACATCAAAAGAAACCAGCCCGGTCGCAACGACATCACTTTGAATCAGCGTGATAATATTCGCAACATTAAAACGCTTCACCTCAATATCAATAATGGCGCGCCCTTGCTTTGGGATCAGCCCATCAACATACACTCGACTACTATCCGGTCCAAACATCTCAAATGCATCGATGTCGATCCCCGCATCACCAAACCGAATGAGCGACGCCTTGCTCGTCGCGTACACAACACTATCAAACTGCAGCTTCGCATCATCGAGGTAAATGTTACTCTGCGATTGATTCAACGCATAACTCGCAGAGAAGCCGTACACACGCTTGTCATCCTGAATAATCCGAACACTCGCAGTACCATTTGGATGTTGATGGTTCACTCCAGCAACAAGCGTATCAATCCAAAACCCACTCGCGGTGATGTTGGAAGCCGATACACTCCCTTCAATCGAAAGCTGCGGTGTTAACACTCGACCCAGGTTGTACTTCATATTAACATTCTGGACCGAACTCCCCATCGCGACAAGATTTGTTCCGCTAGCCGTCCCCGTAACGTCGAAAGATTTGATGTTACCGATCAGCTCGCCATCCGCCCGCAACATCCCCAGCAACGTCTCGCGCCGAATCACCCGTGGCGTATCAACAACCAACCTGGGCGCCGCTGCACCAGTAACAGCACGTTCAACTTCCGTGGCTTTCGCAATCCTTGCAGAATCCTCTCGCGCCCTCTCCAACCTTCCCGCAAGCACCGCAGGTCTTGGCGCTACATCTCCCGTATCAGAAGGGAAGAAACGCGATAACATCGACAACGAATCGATAACAGCAGAATACTGTAACGTCCCGCGATGTGCTTCAGACAGCCCAAACGTTCCGCGTAAACTGGCGAGCGCATTCGGTAGACGAACTGCAAACGTATCAACAGTTAGCAAACCATTGTTCGCCGACACAAGGATCGTCGCGGAATCCATGTTTACGCTATCGTACTGCGAAGCACGAAAGTGAGCCGACGCAACGGCTGACAGCGTCTCCGGATCGGTGCCTTCACCACGCACCGCAAGATCAGCAGAGATCGACGTTTTCGGAGACTTAGCTGTTATCGTACTCGCATCGAACAACGCAGCAACCGCCGTCATATCATACTTCTTTACACTACTGGCAAAGTCGCCAGTCCCAGTAATCGACACAGACCCACCATCAGGTGTGGATAGCTGAGCGTCGAGCACCAGCTGATTCATCGGTCCCGTCAGCTTCACTGGACCAGCAAGCGAACCCTTTAATCCAGCAACCGGAGCGAATAACCCAACTGTTGCCAACGAAAGCGGTGTCAGCTGAATATCCGCATTTACCAGCGGTGTTTTGCCCGCTCCATAAATCACGCTCCCAATCATCTGCGACTCGCCAGTCGTGTCGATATGCTTGAGGTCGGCGCGAGTTACGAGACGAGTCGCCGTAGAGCCATTCAATACCGCCGATCCAGTCACAACACCACCAACCGGAAGGTCGGGCATGAAGATCCGTCCCAACCCTACCTGAACAGGCATCAGCGTCAAGTGAAGATCTTTCGCTCGAAACTCCGTTCCTTCGCTCCCAAGCCCACCTTTCGCAAGAACACGTGTTCGACCCGTGAGCGGATCGTCGAACGCGATATCTCCGTCAAAGAGCATATCGCCAAGCGTTCCTTCCACTGTGGCGTTGCCTGTGAGATATCCCTGGCGTGGCGATATGATTGTTGGGAACAGCTGTTGAATCGTACGAGTGTCGAGCCTGCCAAACTGGAGCTTGGTGTCGTGAAAGGTTAACGAAGTGTCGTTAACGAGCGCGCCAAAGTCGCCGGACAGCTTTGCGCCAGCGACGGCGAGCGAAATGTTGGTTGCAACATAGTCGCTATTGGTGCCAACCCAGTCGAGCGCAAAATCAAGCGCACCCGTCCCATCGCGCGGAATGTTTGGGTCGATCCATAAGAGATCGTTCGTCGCGACTGGGTTAGCATTTAAGCGAAGCCGAAGATCGCCGTTGGCAATATTGTAGCGTCCGTCACCAACGAGTTTCGATCCTGTTAAACGAATCTTAGCTTCTTTAAAATACAACGAATCGTTGAGGATTGTAAACCGCCCGGACGCCGAAAGAATCTGTACCGTTGGAGGACGGAACGGTTGTGCGATTAACGATATTCCTTCTGCGTCAAAAATCTGGGTTGGATCCGATGCGTCCGCGAGCCGAATGTAGGGAAGCGTACCGTTAATTTCAGAAAACTCAGACGTACTTTGAAAGCCGTTTTCAACCCGTTCGATTGCCAAGCGACCCTGCGGGCCAAGTGCGAATCGAACGACGCTATCCTGCTGACGTTCAGAGAGTGTGGAATCCGGTGACCATGGGATTTTGGTCGTAATCTGGCCGTCCACCACAGTAACATCGGTAAACGTAATCCATGACCCAAAGCCCGGCCCCGATGGCGGTGCATTCTTATCGCGCGGAAAAATGAGGTCGTAGTTCCAATCTTCGCCTGGCTTACGATTTAGAACAACAACCGGTCGAACAACTCGAACGTTATGCAGTTCAATTCGTTTCTTGAAAAACGACTTGAGACTGTAGCGCGCTTGAATCGTATCGGCTTTTACAAAGGGAGCACCCGTGCTATCGGTAATCCATATATCAACTAGGCTCAGGCCCGAGAGGAGATCCCCGTGAATTTCTCCAACATGCATGCGCCCATGTACAACATCACGAAGTTGCGCTAACGCAATTCTTCGTACGCGCTCGCGACCCCAATCGCTCTGTGTAAATATGTATAGAGCAGATGCGCCACAGAGCACCAATATGAGAACTATCGCCAGCGTTACTAATGTAATCTTCCGTTTCATTAGAAAGCTTCCCCGATTGAGAGGTGTAGTCTCAATCTCGATGTAATCTTTCGAAATCCGCTGCCTGACGACGGCTGGTAGATACGATTTGTTTTGAGGTGCGTTAAAATTCGACCGCTGTCTGTTACTTCTTCTGTAATTACGGGCAACGTCTCTTTTGTCACAGGATTAATTCCCAGATCAACTCGAATCGGCCCAACAGCGGTGAGATAGCGAACACCAAACCCTGGTGTTACCGCCGTTCGACTGCGCGGAAGGCTGTCGTTGATAGTTTGCAACAGATAAGCGGCATCCATAAAGATTGCGCCAGTGAGATCGTAGAACAGTGGGAATCGATATTCAACACTTCCTTCGAGCAACGCGTTACCACCTAATGCGCGAGGATCAAAGTCGCCAACCGCATAGGCGGCATTGTTGGGATCACAGTCCTCGATCAGTGTAGACGATGCACAGCCAATCGTATCGGCACGCAACGTAGCCGCCGGAATCGTTAACACGCGTGGGCCAAGTTGTGACTCACCAAATCCGCGAACAGATTGTGATCCACCTGCGTAAAATCGTTTTCGTGGATGCAATACTTTTCCGATGCCATTTCCGTTGCTTTGAATTGGTTTAACGAATCCAGAGCGAAGATGTAAGGCAACAACCGAACTTCTCCCGACGGCAAAAAACTTTGCTGCATCGGCACTTACTCGTTCGTACTTAAAGTCTGAGACCGTAAACGAGGTCGCAACTTCTGCATCGACCTGACCGCGCCATCCACGTCGTGGTTGCAAGCTGTTGTTTGTTCTGTCGATCGCCGATGAAAAGGCGAGTGGTGAAAGGCGTCGATTGGTGCGGAGCGCTGCTAACGTTGCGTCATCGCACACACCGTTATTTACGCAAAAGTATACCTCGCCAGCGTCGATGTTCGTAACTTCAAATCGATAGTTGGCGCTTGCTGTTGCCTTGGTTGCCAGCCGGCGAGTGAACGTTCCGCTCAATCCGTAGCCACGATCCACATATATGCCCGGAACACTTCGTCGGTTGAAGAACACACCGAGTGCAATGTCGTTATTTGGCGATAAGAACCAAGGACGGCGGGATTCTGCGCTAACCGTGTAGGTTGGCTTAAAGTACTTGGGGTTATCGCCACCAAATGCGACCTTGCCAACGTCGTAAAAGATACCGTGGCCGTTGAGTCCTGAGGCGAACAAATTTCCAAGTGATCCTTGAATGGTGAAGCGCCGAGCTTTGCCAAACCAATTGTAGTTCGTGTATCGACCGCCAACTTCAAAAAAGCTGACCGTATTGAAGCCGGCGCTGACGCGTGCTTCCTGCATTGGGCCTTCGGTGACATACACCGCTACGTGTTTGAGCGAGTCGCCGTCCTCGTCTCCGCCGCCTCGAATTTCAATCGCGGCTCGTCGAAACAGATTGGATTCGTAGAGCGAGCGTTGGCTTTCGAGCATCGTGGATGTCTTGTACAGATCGCCAGGCTTGAATAACAGCGATTGCAGAATCGAGCTGTCTTCAACAACACGATTTCCATAGATCGTAATATCTTTAACGCGCGTCTGCCATTTTGGATCGATATTGATCGTGACCCAGGCGAGCTTTGCGGCGGTGTCAATCACAATGGCAGTATCAACAACGGCGTCGGCATAGCCTCGACCCCATACTCGACTGATCAAGCGCGCCTTTGTTGAATCGAGCAGCATGAGATCGAGCCGTTGGTCTTTATGCACTTCAACGATGCGATCGATCCCTCGTTGCCGCAAGATTGGAACTGTTTGATTAACCGTAACATCGGCAATCATGATCGGTTCGCCTTCGTTGATCTTGAGCGTGACATGAACTTCGTCTCTGCTCTGTCGAGTGATTACGGTATCGACCGTCGTATTCCGAAAGCCGTGTTTATAATAAAGTACTCGAATACGAAGCATGTCTCTTGCGAGCTCTTCGCGGTCGAGGAACGCTTTTTTGTAGAAAATCTTGCTTTTGTTTAACCAGCACAGTGGCGTCAGCGCAATCCCGATACACTGCGACTCCGAGATCGAGATGTTTTGCTCTACATCGTATATTGGGATCGATTCGATCCCTTTCAGCGTCAGTTTTGTTATTTCCGGGTGTTTTACCTGCTCGACGGCCCCTTTTGGGGTTTGCCCAGCGAGGGGGGTCGCTGAGAGGGCAATTGCGAGGAAGAGCGCACGGAGCGCCGGCCGGAGTTTCATGCCCTTGAGAGAGCAAACCTCGGGCCTTAAGGGATGAGAGAATCTCACGTTGAGCAGACGCATTACCACGTATTTACAATGATGGAAACAAAGGGAGGGCGGGAGACTTTCGCCACCCGCCCTCCGAAGTTGCAATAATCGCTTTACAACCCAGAAAGTAAAGCGTCGTTGTTCGTTGTACCAGCGATTCGCTTGATGAGCCATTCCATCGCCCCACTCGAGGGCATCTGCTGCAGTCCTCGTCGAAGCGTATAAACGTGTTCAAGCTGGTCTGGGCGGAAGAGTTTGTCTTCACGTCGAGTGCCGCTGATGGGGATGTCGATGGCTGGGAAGATTCGCTTTTCGGCTAGGCTTCGATCCAGCTTGATTTCACAGTTCCCTGTTCCCTTGAACTCTTCGAAGATGACGTCGTCCATACGGGACCCTGTTTCGACGAGAGCTGTTGCAATAATCGTCAACGATCCACCGCCATGCTCTTCGGCGACTGCTCGGGCAGAGCCAAAAAACGCCTTTGGTTTCGCCATGGCAGACGAATCGAGTCCGCCGCTCAGCGTGCGTCCGGTGCCGCGTTCGACTGTGTTGTAGGCACGAGCGAGTCGAGTGATGGAGTCGAGCACGATTACGACATCCCGTCCTAATTCGACGAGTCGTCGTGCGCGTTCGAGCGTCATTTCTGCGACGTCTGTGTGTCGAGCGGCTGGCATGTCAAAGCTGGAGGCGATGACTTCGCCGTGACCCAGTGTGATCATATCGCTGACTTCTTCAGGGCGTTCATCCACGAGGAGCACAAAGAGTGCTGCCTCCGGGTGATTGATTGAGATGCCTTCGATGACAGCTTGCAGCAACATCGTTTTCCCTGCGCGTGCTGGTGCAACAATAAGCGCACGTTGCCCATAGCCGATCGGAGCGATCAGGTCGATTGCTCGACGAGTGAGCTCTGGGCCGCCTTTGGCGGGTTTGCCGGTTTCGAGCGTAAGCTTTCGTTCCGGGTACGATGCGATGAGCGACTGGAACTCTGGGCGACGTACTGTGTTGGCAGGGTCGACGTCGTTAATCGAGATAATGTCTGCAACGACAATCCGGTTTCGCTGATCGCGACCGACGGATGCGGTGATGAGATCGCCGCGTCGGAGTTCATATTGTCGCACGAGCTGCATGGAGACAAATGGATCGCCCGGGTCGGCAAGATAGCTATGCTGCGGGCTTCTGATGAACCCCGAATCGCGATGCGAATCAAACCATCCGGTTATTTCGCTTTCAACGATGACTGGACCGATCGGTCCGCGCGGTGTGTTATCAAAGTTGCGGCGGCGTTGCTGGCGTCGGCCGGCGTAGTTGTTATTGCCGCTGTTGTTATTGTTGTTGTGTTTGTTTTGCTGTTGATGGCCGCCGTGTTGATGCTGGCGCGGGTTGCCACCTTGTTGATTCGGGTTGTTTCGATTGCCCTGGTCGCTTTGCGCTTCCTGGTTGCCGTCTCCTTGCTTCCGGTGTCGAAAGCGTCGGTAGCGGCCGCGGTTCCCATCCCGATTTCCGTCTCGACCTGCGTCGCGATTGCCGTTGTATTGCTGCGTCTCGTCGAACCGTGTCGTGGAGTCGCTCGATGGTGGCGGCGCCTGGTCGTATGATTGCGGTGTTACGTCTGGGGTTGGCGTTGGCGCTGGTGTTGCAGCGGGTGGCGCTGGCTTGGACGTGGGCTTGGACGTAGGCGCATCAAATGAGAACTCCAGCGTTGGTGACGGTGCTGGTGATGGCGGCGGCGGCGGGGCGTCAGCGCCAGAATCTTCGGGCGGTTTCGCTACACGTTTGGATCGGATGGTCCGCTTGGGCCGCGGTTTCGCGGGCGGTTCAGCCGAGATATCGAGATAGGGATTCGCTTCAGCGGTGGGCTGCTCGAGCGATTCTGGCGACGGTTGGTCATCGGCTGCGTTTTTGCGCGTACCGCGACGATATGTACGTCGGCGTTCAGTCATGTAACAGGATTTCAGGTACAGATTACACACCTTCGACACTCGCCGAAGGTATACGGGCCAGAGGCTAGTCGCCTGCGACACACTTTAGAAAAGCTTGGATTATTGGTCTGTCTTTCAGTTTCGGGGTGCAGGCCCATCCCGGGCGGCACGTCCTCAACGAGGGTTTTGTATCCCAGCGCGCGCGGAGTCCAAACTCCTGCACATACGCTCTTCACGGTCCATCCTCGTATAACACACGAGGTACTTCAAATAGTGCGCCGTTTATTTGCGCATCATTTCATAATCTACATGTACGCTAGCACTGCTTTCGAAAATTGTCCAGAGGCAAGTCAAAGCTCGTCGTTTTCTGTGGAGCAACATCTGGTGGTCGAGTGCGATAGATTTGGGTGATGGACGCACCTATCCACACAACGGCAGAGCTGGAGCGATTCGCTGATGAGAACCCGACTGATGCTCAGGCATTGGTTCGTCTCGCGAACGCATATTGGTTAGAGGGGCGAGGCCCCGATTTAGTTAATGAGCTTGCAGAGCGAGCTCGGACTCTTGACCCGAACAACCGGGGTGCGTGGCACCTTTGGGCGTTGTCGGAGTCGAATCCGCGCGATCGGGTGGAGCGGTGGCGCCAGGTGACCGAGCAGTTTCCTGAGGACGATCTTGCTCGCGCCAATTTGGCGGATAACGCTGCGTCGTTGGCAGGTGCGGAGCAGGATTATCAGGCTCTCGATCTTGCGATCGAGACGTATGAAGTCTTGCGTGAGCGTGCCCAACATACCGATCAGCGAAACGCCCTTGATACGGCGATTACGAGCTTGCGAGGTTGGAAGTTCTAGGCGGCAGGGTGCCGTCTAGAACCAAAGTTTACTGACCTGAGGCGTCTCGCAGGAGCCGAATGTTGAGTTCGGCGTTGACATCCATGAGGATATCGTGGATGGCGTCGTTCAGGTCTTTGAGGTCGAACGGCTTCATGAGCACAGGGCATCCGCAGGCTTCGATGAGTTCTGCGGCTTGTTCTGTGACGTCTCCGGTGGTGAACAGCGTTTGTTGCCGGAGTTGGGGTTGGAGCGAGATCGCCAGGTGATAGACCACGTCTCCCCGCATATCGGGGATACGTAGATCGACCAGCATAGCGTCAAAATACTGCGTACGAAGGTAGTGTAGGGCTCCTTCGCCGCTGGTGGTTGTAATTGGTTTATATCCACCGCGGGTTAGCGCGATGGCCACAGCTCTGCAGATCGACGGCTCATCTTCAACGATGAGTACGGTGGGTTTTTCACCTTGCTCACGTTGTGGCCGTGGTACTGGGCCCGTAAAGGGGGCTTCAATCAGCGGCGTTGGTATCATACATCCAGTCGACTAAGCGCCCGACGACCGCATCATCAGACATGCGGCGGCGAAGATGGCGTGGCTTCACGCCGAGCGCGAGGTGAGTGTGACGTGCCAGAATGCGAGGGTGGCTGTAGCCGAGTTTGGTGGCTACCTGTTGGACGGAATAGCCGGGTTCTCGCATGTACGCGTGGGCTCGCAAAACGCGAGCTGCTACTAATATTCTTTTCGCGGACCGAAATCCGGCGAGGCGGAGCGATCTATATAAGCTTGAAAGTGGAACGCCGGCTGCTGCAGCAATATCGGCAGCCGATAGGAACGCTTGCGGTTTATCGAACGCTTGCTCAACTGCTTTCGCAATTGCCTCTGGCAGGCGTTCTAGGCTATCAGCTATGTTAGTGATAACATAACGACTTAGCTGCTTTTTTGCGACCCGTTCGAGGAGTTGGTGGAAACGTTTTGGCGAATCGTCATAGCGGTGGAGGACAACATCCTTGAGTCCGCGCCTGGAGAGTTCGGCCATCGCGGAGACGGTCGCGGGTCCAAGCGCGGTGTAGACGAGTACTGGAGTGTGCGGGAAGCGCTCCATCAGGTATATGACTTGCTCGACATCGACGGCTCCATCAGCGGCTGGGTCTGCAACTATGAGATCGACAGGTCTCCGGCGGACAAGGTCCGCCAGGTCCGTCCAGCTGACGGCTTCGAGTATTCGGTGCTCTTCGCCAAGCGCTGTCCGAAGAGGGAGCCGGAGAGGGGGCGGGACGTGAGCGGCGACAAGGAATGGTCTGGGCACTGAGACAAAAAGAGCACTTTCTGATTCAAATTGCGCATTTTTGGCAGAAATAGCGAGCCTATCTTCCGTTGTAGGTGCACGGCGCACCGAATCTGACCTCTCAACAGAGAAAGACACATGACCCGCAAACTAGCCTTTGTAGCCACGTTGGCCGTAATCCTCGCGACAGCAGCTTGTGCCGACGCGACAGGTCCGAACAGTGGTTGCCAAATTACGAGCGGCTCGAACAACTGCAACCCGAACCCACCGGGCGGGAAGTAAGCAATCTGGAGAGAGGGGAGGGGGTGACAGCGGTTCACGCTGTCGCCCCTACCTTATACTCAGCTTGGGTGAGCTCTCTGAGGTTCCCAATTGCTGATGCAATCTCTTTCAGTTCGTTCGACCATTCTTGAGGTGCTTTCTGAACGGAAGCCACATCTGTTTTAGCTGCTTCGGCTTCGGCTGAATGGGCGAGCTGATGGAAATTGAATTGTGTAGCGATTTCGATGGCACGGTCGAATTCTTTACCAGCTTTGGTGAAGTTTTCGAAGGTCCGGTAGCCTTTACCAGTGTAAAGGTGGAAATACGCTTGCATGAGCGGCTGGAAGGAGCAGTCCGCTAGAGTTCGTCGGTATTGGTGGAACGCAATTTCCTGTTTTTCCAGGATTGCGATGTCCATCAAGTTGATGAGCGTCTGTTGTCGTAGCCATTCTTCCTGCGTGGTGGCGGCGACGATCAAATGTGCATCTTTTGCTGCGGTCCAGTTGCCGAGTTCGGCGAAGGATGCGGCAACGTCCCCGAGGATTCGGTCTCGGGACGATAAGTCTTGAGCAAATTCCAGCGCGGAGTAGCCAAAGCGTACTGCGCCGGCGAAGTCTCCGCGATTGTGATGCAGGCGTGCCCTATCCTGGAGCGCGTCGGCCATAACGGCGTCGAGTTTATGCGTTCGCGCAGTACTGACGACCTCTTCGAGTAGTTCGTCTGCTTTTGGCAGATTTCCTCGGTCGATCGCGTTTTGCGCGATACCGAGACGTGCTCGTGTTTGTCCTTCCCAGTTTTTGGCGCTGAGGGACTCCTCTTCTGCTACCATATAAGCAGCTTCAGACTCTTCGTGTTCACCCTTACGGCGTGTGACGAAGCCAAGTCTGAGAGCGGCGTGTATGAGCGTTTCGGAGTCGTCGACATCCTCAGCTCGACGCATGAGCGTGGTGAAGACGTCTTTTGCGAGTCCCCATTGGCCGGCGTAGTGCAGTGCCCGCCCGTACGCCATGAGGTGTGAGGCGACAATACCGATTGACGATGTTTCAGCGTTTGCGATGGCTTCGACCGTTCCATTAAGGATGGATCGAATGGGATCGCCTTCTGAAACGGCGGCGACGGCGTCACGGATTGCGCGCAGGCCAGTCACATCAGTTGTGACGATCTGCGCACCGGCATCGAGCCAATCGTCGATGAGTCGAAGCACGACAAGCCCCGCTGCGGTGGCTTTCCATGCGGGGACTAATTCATCATCGATCGACGCGAGCGTTTCGAAGTAAACGACGTGTGCGAGCATAGAAGATCTTACCTTGTACTATGCGATAAGAGGCGAACTGACATAACGTGAGGAGCAGAACATGTTTCTGACTAAATAAAAGTGTGCAATTCTTCTCAAAAGCGCTAGGAAAAAAGACGGCAAAGTTGCCGTCTTTTTCTCACTCGTTGCCCGATTCCTTCTAATAGTACGTAACTGCGCCATCTTTGGGTCCAGAAAACATTCAAGAAATTTACTGAAAAGTTATCGATTCGGCATTAAATCCACCAAAAAGCTCGATAATGATCTTATGGTTTCGCGATGGTGTTAAGGTTCCCGTCCGAAACGTACCGGCTGTTCGGACCGATTCGGTCGAGTTGGTCGAGCACCTTTGCAAGTTCGTCACCAAAAATCTCGATCCGGTTCATGCTGCGCGCATTAAACTTTGGATCGTACGGGCTTCGTGTCGGTCCTCCAGACACTTCCAAGACAGCATCATTCTTGTATCGCGCCGTTTTGCCGGACTTTGGATCGGTCCACGACCCCTGCCATGCCAATTCTCGGTTCTTCGGCCACACGCCAAGCGGGAGGGCAAAGGTGCGCACTTTATAGCCTGGCACGGCGGAATCGATTGCAAGATTGCCACGTGCGATCTGTTCCTGGACAATATTATCCGAATATTTGCTCAGGTTTGCGTGCCAGAGTGTATGGTTGCATAACTCGAAGCCTTTTTCGGCCAGGAACTGGACCTTTTTGAATCGCCACTCGGATTTTTGGCCTTCGATCCCTTTATCCCCAAAAAAGGAACGACCCGCCGCGGCGCCTGGCAGCATGCAGAAAACGGCGGAGTTCGTCCAGTCCGGGTTCTTTCGGTTAAACTCGAGCAACATCCCAACACCGCTGTTTGGGGCGATTGTGAGCTCGCCGTTCTGTTCGATGTAGCTGAACTGGCCGGGCGAGGCGTCGTCAAAGACGACGACCACCGGGCTCAGCCCCCTTGGGAGGTCGATCTTGCGGTCTAGAACCTGCCCGATTGTTACCGGACGGTAGCCTCGGTCATACATTAGCTGTAAATCTTTGCGGAACTGATCGTACTGGCGTTCGTAACGTGCGTTTTTGTCGCCAATCAGGTGATACTCAACAATCGGAATACGACCGAGTTCGTTTGGGGTGCGAGCACGGTCAGCATCGGTCAGATGATATTGGCCTGCGCTCAGCGATTGGGACGTGGCTGAAGTGCTGGCGGGTTGGTTGGCGGTCTTCGCTTCACTTTGCGTTGACCCCTCGCTAGGCGCCGCTGCGGCGTTAGCATTAACAGTAGATGCGCTACTATCGGAATTTGTGTGCTCGCGCGACCCTTTGGCAGGGGAGCAGGCGAGAGAAAATACGGCTGTTGAAACAACTGTTGAAACAGCAAGCTGGGAAAGCGTGGGTAAGCGGAACATGGTCCGGATTATAGGTAATAATGAAAACGGTAAAACTGCACTTCAAAAAGCCTACCAAGCATCAATATATACTCGCGACGCTCGCAGCTTCGATCGTCCTCGTGTACACCTTTGTGTTTTGGCTGTCCACATGTGGTTTCAAGGGATGTCCCACTGCAGTTGATATTCGTGCGTTTCAACCCGACGAAGGTGGTCGAGTTCTGGATCGTAATGGTTATGTGATGGGCCCGCTTGCTGTCGTACGGCGAATCAATGTCCCGCTGTCGGATGTACCGCAACACGTGCGCGATGCATTTCTCGCGACGGAAGATCGTCGCTTTTATCAGCACGCCGGCATTGACTGGCGTGGGGTCGTTCGCGCAACATTTCGTAATATGCGCAATTTGGGTGTGCGCGAAGGTTTCAGCACCATTACGATGCAAGTCGTTCGAAACACATTTGCAGTTCGACGATATCGAGGGCGATCGCTTCGACAGAAGCTGCTCGAGATGCGAGTGTCTCGACTGCTGGAACAACATCTCAGTAAAGATCAAATTCTCGAACTGTATCTCAACGTTCTGTATTTGGGGAACGGGATGTATGGCGTTGAGGCGGCAAGTCGAGATCTGTTTGGTAAAAGTGTAAAAAACCTGACGGTCTCAGAAGGGGCGATGCTGGCGGCGCTGCCCAAAGGACCGTCGGCGTATACTCCACGCCGAAGCGAGAAACGCGCGCTCGCTCGCCGCAATCTGGTGCTTTCGTTGATGGTGCGAGAAGGATATCTCGATGCCAACACTGGCGCGGAGTACGAGAAGGATCCCCTGGTTGTGGCTGAGGAAGAATGGCGACCAGACCAAGGGTTCGATTCATACGCGATGGACGCGGTGCGGCGGATGGTCGATTCGGTTTTGAAAAGCGGTTCGCTGGATGTAAACGACTTAACGGTTTATACGACGCTCGATACAAAGGCGCAGGTTGCAGCAATTGCGGCCGTGCAACGCCAGGCTGCTGTTATTCAGCGCGAATCGAATGGAGCCGGAAAGCAGTTGGAAGGCGCCATGGTCGCGCTCGATCCGCGAACGGGCGACATTCGTGCGCTGGTGGGTGGGCGAAAGTACGAACGTGGCAACTTTAATCGCGCTTTCTTTGCGCGACGACAGCCCGGCTCGGCATTTAAGCCGTTCATATATGAAGCGGCGCTCATGGCCGGAGCGACTCCTTCAACAGAAGTTGTGGACGAGCCGGTTGCGATCGCGATTGGCCGAACGGTGTGGCGGCCCAAGAATCATGGCGGCGAGTACGGCGGCGATATTACGTACCGTCGAGCGTTGATGCGATCGTCAAATGCCGCCGCGGTGAAGGTGAGTCAGTTGGTTGGCATGCCAGCCGTGCTGGACGCAGCCCATAAAAACGGGATTCAGAGTGAGTTGGCCGACGTTCCCGCCGCAGCGCTCGGTGCGATGGAGGTGACGCCAATCGAATTGGTCACTGCTTACGCTCCATTTTCAAACGGTGGATACGCCGTCACTCCTCGGCTTATTCGGCGAATCGAGTCGTCTAACGGGAAGGTGTTGTGGAGTCAGGACAACCGGCGTGTTGCTGTGATGGATTCTGCGGTGGCGTATCAGATGACGTCGATGTTGCGCGCGGTTGTTGATTATGGAACCGGGTACATCGTTCGTCAGTATGGCGTGAAAGGGTTGGTTGCCGGCAAGACCGGAACGACAAACGACGGTGCCGACGTGTGGTTTGTTGGGTATACGCCAACGATCGTTGCGGGATTCTGGTTTGGATATGACGAGCCGAGGCCGGTGAGTTATGATGCGTCTGGCGGACGTCTTGCTGCGCCGGCGTGGATTGATTTTTATCGCACGGGATGGGTGGAACCGATAGACTCGAACGCCTGGAAACCGCCGGCCGGTTTGGTCGTTGCGACGATCGATGCGCGAACCGGGTTTTTAGCGAACGAGTGGTGTCCGATTACGAAGCAGGAGTATTTCAAGACGGGGACGGTTCCCACACATTTGTGCCCGTATCATAGCGAACCGCTGCCAACGGATACGTTGAATATCTTTGAGCAGGTGCCGAACGCGATTGAACGCGGGGTGAAGGGGATTGGGAATTTGTTTAAGAAGGTGTTTAAGGGTGGGAGTGGGGACAGCGCAAAAGGTGGGGTAAGCGACACTGTTCCAAAACAGCCTTAGCTGTCTAAAAATGAATTGCAATCAACGCTTGTGGGCGTCGATTGCAATTCATTACAGAGCGTCCCGCAGCTCCACAACCGGCTCGCCCCGTTCGAAAGCTTGAGCGATATCGTTCCACAACTTTTTCAATACGGTACGAAGGCGAACGTTAGTTGAATTCCCGCATCGAACCCACAAGACCTGTGGAGGTGTTCCGTGCTGTCGAACAAGAGTGATAAAATCTTGATCTTTGGTCATCACAACTGCATTCGCTTCCCGAGCAGCGAAGAAGATTTTCTCATCTTCTGCATCCCGTAGTCCCACGTATCGAACCGACTGCGCATCAACCCCAAATTCTTGCGCAAGCCATGGAGCTAAGGCTGGGGAGAGTTGGGCGTCAATCCAGAGCTTCACGCAGCAAGAACTGGATGGTCTAAACTTGCGCTCGCGAAACGTAGGCAGGCAGTAACATCATCGGCTTCCAGGTCTGGCAACTCTTCGAGGACATCTTCGATTGTTAAGCCAGATGCCAGCAAGTCCAGAACGTCGATTACCCGAATCCGCATCCCGCGCACACAGGGGCGCCCCCCGCATTGATTAGGGTTGACCGTTATTCTTTCCGCAACATAGGTCATAAAAAGCATCCTCCTAGTTAAGAATGAAAGATAACACTCGAACTCGGTATTGTCCCTTCGTGGCGGCTTGTGAGGATTTTACGGTTTTAAAAGGTTTTCGTACACATGAGCGGATTGTCAAAGCGCCGTATACGGGAACGCAAAAGATCCTCGAAAAGCCTGCCTTTCCCGAGGATCTTTTGCGTTCCCTAAACTACTTAGATATGGATCGCCCGACCCAGCACAGCCAACGCAGCTTCCTTCACCGTTTCCGACAGTGTTGGATGCGAATGCACCGTAATTCCGATATCCTCGCTCGAACCACGGAACTCCATTGCGAGCACCACTTCGGTAAGCAGATCCGACGCATTTGGCCCAATGATATGGCACCCTAAAATCTCGTCGGTTTCGGCGTCCGCTACGAACTTCACAAATCCGTCAGTTTCTGCCATCGTCCGTGCGCGTCCGTTTGCGGAGAATGGGAACTTCCCCGCTTTATAAGCACGCCCGGATTCTTTGACTTCTTGTTCGGTCAATCCGCATGTCGCAACTTCAGGCCAGGTATACACAACGGCTGGCATCGACTTGTAGTCCATGTGTACGTTGTGTCCGGCAATCACTTCAACAGCGATCACACCTTCTTCTTCGGCTTTGTGCGCAAGGAGCTTTCCGCCCACAGCGTCGCCAATAGCGTATACGTTCGGAACGCTGGTTTTAAGCTGCGCATCAACAACGATCTCGCCGCGTGCGCCTGTCTTGATACCTAACGCTTGGGCGTCGATACCGTTAAGCGAAGATTTACGTCCAACTGCAACGAGCACGTAGTCGGCTTCGAGCGTTTCGGCTTTGCCATCTTTTTCGATGTCGATGAAAACCGTGTTACCGTCGCGTTTTCCGCCGGTAACTTTGGTCCCGACTTTAATGTCGAGCCCTTGTTTTTTGAAGATTTTATCGGCTTCCTTCGTGATGTCGGCGTCGTTACCTGGTAGTACCGTCGGTGCAAGTTCGATCACCGTCACTTTTGCACCAAGTCGGCGCCATACGGAGCCCAGTTCGAGGCCAATAACTCCACCACCAATCACGATGAGGTGCTTCGGAACTTCCGGAATCGACAGCGCCCCAGTGTTCGAGAGGATTCGCTCTTCATCAAACTTGAGGAACGGTAGCTCGAAGGGAACCGATCCCGTGGCGATGATCACATCTTTCGCCTGATACTCCGTTACCGAACCATCTTCCGCCGTCACTTCGACGACATTACCGGCCTTCAAAACCCCTCGGCCTTTCGCCCAGGTGATCTTGTTCTTCTTGAAGAGGTATTCAATACCTTTGGTATTCTGCGCAACAACGTCGAGCTTGCGCTTCAACATCGTTGGGAGATCGACACTAACCCCTTCGAGCTTCACGCCGTGTTTTGCGGCGTGCAGCTTAGCGAATTCGTAGTGCTCGGAGGATGCGAGTAATGCTTTGGATGGAATACATCCAACGTTCACGCATGTTCCGCCAAGGGTTTTGTCGAGTTCCACGCAGACTGCGGTGAGTCCGAGCTGCGCGGCCCGAATGGCGGCGACGTATCCACCTGGGCCGCCGCCGATAATTGCTACATCACACGTATTCATGTTGTTATAAAAAATTACGAACGGAAAGGAGAGATGCGGTTAGTTGATGAGCATCGCTGCTGGGTCTTCCATCAGCTCCTTGATTCGAACCAGGAACAATACGGCTTGTTGGCCGTCGATGACGCGATGGTCATACGAAAGCGCAACGTACATCATTGGGCGAATTTCAACCTTTCCGTCGATAGCGACTGGGCGGTCCTGGATCTTGTGCAGTCCGAGGATACCGACCTGTGGGTAGTTCAGGATTGGTGTCGAGAGAAGCGAACCGAAGATGCCGCCGTTTGTTACGGTGAATGAACCGCCGGTCAGGTCATCCATGTTGAGCTTGGCATCGCGCGCTCTTTTGGCGAGCTGGCCCATGTCCTGGGCGATTTCGAGCAGGCCTTTTCGGTCAGCATCTTTGATGTTGGGAACAATAAGACCCTGATCGGACGCAACGGCGATTCCCATGTTTACATAGTTCTTGTAAACGATTTCGTCGCCATCAAGCTGCGAGTTCACAATCGGGAAATCCTTGAGCGCCATGCACGAGGCTTTCACAAAGAACGGCATGAACGAAAGCTTCACGCCGTACTGCTTCTCCGTCTTTTCCTTCACGCGTTCGCGCAGGGTCATGACGCCGGTCATGTCGATTTCGTTGAACGTCGTTAAACGCGCCGTTTGCAGGTTCGAGTTCAACAGGTTTTCAGCGATACGTTTGCGGCGTGTCGTCAGCCGTTCGCGTGTTTCGCGCTCACCGGTCGCAGCGAGGCTCGCTTGCGGGATGGCTTTTGTTGGTTGCGCCGGCGCTTTTGCTGCGGGCTGAGCGGCTGGTGCGGCGGCTGCCGCCGGTGCGGCGCTGGCCGCTCCCGCTGCTGCAGCTGCGACAAGCACGTCTGGCTTGCTTACCACACCACCCCGTCCAGTTCCTTGCACCGTTGCGATGTTCACGCCCTTTTCATCCGCAGCTCGTCGAGCGGCGGGAGCGGATTTTACATTATCTCCGCTTGGCGCTGCCGGTGCTGCGGCTTCCGTCGCGGCTGGGGCCGAAGTCGTTGGGGCCGCCGCAGGTGCAGTCGCACCAGCGCCAGATTCGTCGAGCTCGCCAAGTATGGCGTCGACCTTGACGATATCCCCTTCTTTTACTGCCTGCTTCGAAAGTACCCCCGCATGCAGCGCCGGTACTTCGACGGTGATCTTGTCGGTATCCAATTCAACGATCGTATCGCCAGCGGCGACGGACTCGCCGACCTGTTTCACCCAGCGTGAAACAGTGGCCTCGACGATCGATTCTCCAAGGGGGGGGACTTTGAAAGAGCTCATTTCGTATATACTTGATGTTGAACTTGAAATATATCGCGCTTAGGGGGATACTTGCGGGCACTTACCATTTCTGAGCATGGCGGTCTCGACTGTCTGAAATATCGCACCGACCTTCCGATTCCCGAACCGGGGCCAAAAGAGGTCCGAGTTCGGGTGTTGGCGGCCGCGTTGAACCATCTCGATCTTTTCGTGGTGAAAGGGTTGCCGGGAGTGAAGATTACACCGCCGTGGGTGATGGGTGGAGATGCGGTTGGTGTTTTGGACGGGACTGACGACCTGGTGATCGTAAATCCCGGGGTGAGCGATGGAACATGCGAATATTGCCTTCGAGGGGAGCAATCCCTCTGTGTGAAATTTGGGCTGCTGGGCGAGCATCTGCCTGGGACGTTGGCGGAATACATCGTTGTTCCCGAGCGAAACGTTGTGAAAGTTCCGCGCCAAACCCCGCTGGAGAGCGCTGCGGCCTTTCCGTTGGCGACGTTAACCGCTTGGCGGATGTTGGTGACCAAGGCGAAAGTACAGGCTGGCGAGCACGTGTTAATCCAGGGAATCGGAGGCGGCGTTGCGATTGCGGCGCTCCAGATCGCCAGGCAGCACGGGGCCCATGTGTGGGTGACCTCGACCAGCGACGAAAAGTTGGAGCGCGCGAGAGGCTTGGGTGCGGATGAGCTCCTCAACTCCACGAAATGCGATATCGCGAAGGAAATTCGCAGCCGTACGGGGAAACGTGGCGTTGATGTTGTTGTTGATAGCGTGGGTGAGGCGACCTGGGCCTCTTCGCTAGGGGCATTAGGTAAGGCCGGGCGTTTGGTGACTTGCGGGGGGACGTCCGGGCCGATGGTGGAGACCGATGTGCGACGCCTTTTCTGGAATCAGTGGTCCATTATGGGGTCGACCATGGGGAACGAAGCGGAGTTCCGGGCAATTGCGGACGAGTTGGCGGCGGGGCGGTTGCTGCCTCCGGTAGATTCAGTGTTTGACTTAAAAGACGGTCGAGCTGCGTTTGAGCGACTGGCGAGTCAGCGGCAGTTTGGCAAAGTGGTTGTGAGGATTGCAGAGCAATGAGTGAGTCAGCGCAGTACACACCTATAGAACTAGCGGCCATCCGCGACGCCTTTGTTGGCGGTGGGCCGGTGACATGCCCCCGGTGCGGCGGGCATATGACGTCTCGCGCGATTGGCGGCGGTTCGTTTGGGTTGGGTTACGCCCGCAAACGAGAGTGGCTCATTTGCCAGGGGTGCCGGCGGAGCGCGCTTTTTGACGTGAAACGAGGGACTCGAAACTAAACGCAGTTGGCAGCATCACAATTTCAATAAGTCCCAGTAGATTTCAGCAGCCACTATGGACAATACGACATTTTTTGCTCGCCTTCAAAGCAGCTTTGAAGAGCTCTACCAATACGTGCCTGCGCTCTTCGGCGCACTCGTTATCCTCTTTGCGGGCTATCTCCTCGCTCGGCTAATCGGCCGCGCGACCGAGAAGGTCTTGCGCCGCATCCGGTTCAACAAGATCCTCGAGCGCGGTGGGGTAATGCAGGCGGTTGAGCGCTCTGGATCGCACATGAATCCGACACGAGTTGTGTCGAATGTGCTGTTCTGGGCGGTGATGTTCTCCGTCATCGTTATTGCTGCGAATGCGCTAGGGCTGCAGTCGCTGGCGAATGTATTTTCGGAGCTGGTGAGCTACATCCCGAGCGTAATTGCCGCGATCATCATCATATTGGTGGGGATTGTCCTGGGCGACTTTGTCGGCGGCCTGATTATGGCTTCCGCCGGCGCGATTCATGGGGTGCCGACGTTGTCTCGCGTTGGAAAGGGCGGTGTGGTTATCCTGGCCGTCTTTATGGCGCTTCAGGAGCTTGGCGTGGCGACCGATATTGTGACGACGGCGTTTGCAATACTGTTTGGTGCAATCGCCTTGGCCGCATCGCTTGCCTTTGGACTTGGGAATCGAGACCTGGCTGGGGAAGTGACACGGAGCTGGTACCAGCGGTATAAAGCCGAACGCGAGGCGATCGAGCGCGGGACGGCTGCGTTGGACGCAGCCGATGAGCATACAGATGAATATGAGTACCCAAATCGGTCATAAAGTCTGTATAATTCTGTAGTATGTTCGTTCTTTCCGCCGGAATGGCGGGCTGGAGCGACATTCGGTGCATTTTGCTAAGTTATTGTCTCGTAATGACTTAGGCCGTATAATCTGGGTTGGATTTCGTCTGAGAGATACGCTATATTTCTAGATTGGCCGCAGCTTCGTCTATCTGTTTAGGATGTACGTCAGATTGATATAGAAGCGAAGTCCCGTTTTTCGGCCGCCCTATCGTATTCTTCTCTAGTACTACATGACTGCACCTAATAACCGTGAACGGATTCTACCGCGCCTGATCCACGAAGAGGTTCGCGAGTCGTTCATTAACTATTCCATGAGCGTCATCGTCTCTCGCGCACTGCCTGACGTGCGAGACGGGCTCAAGCCGGTGCACCGGCGTGTGTTGTACGCGATGAACGAGCTGGGCCTAGTGCCCGGCCGCCCGTACAAAAAATCCGCGACGGTGGTTGGTGACGTGCTTGGTAAGTATCACCCGCACGGCGACAGCTCGGTATATGACGCGCTGGTCCGTATGGTTCAGGACTTCTCCCTCCGCTACCCGTTGGTAGACGGTCAGGGGAACTTCGGTTCTGTCGACGGTGATAACGCTGCCGCTTATCGATATACAGAAGCTCGTTTGACGCGTATTGCGACCGAGCTGTTGAGCGATATCGACAAGAACACGGTCAACTTCCAGCCCAACTTCGACGATCGGCTCCAGGAGCCGAAAGTTCTGCCGTCGGCGATTCCGAACCTGTTAATCAACGGTTCGTCCGGGATCGCGGTTGGTATGGCGACGAACATCCCACCGCACAATTTGCGGGAAGTGTCCGCAGCCATTATTGCGATGATTGAAAATCCTGATCTTGAAGTCGCTGAGATCCGGAAGTTCATCAAGGGGCCTGACTTTCCAACGGGCGGTTACATCTACGGAACCGCTGGTATCAAGGATTATCAGGAGACGGGTCGCGGACGTATTGTCATGCGCGCTCGTGCCGTTATCGAAGAAAAAGAGTCTTCCAACAAGTCGCAGATCGTTGTGACCGAACTTCCGTATCAGGTCAACAAGGCCAAGTTGATTCTGGATATGGCTGAGCTGGTGAAAGAAGGGAAGCTGGAAGGGATTTCGGCGTTGCGCGACGAATCCGATAAGGAAGGGATGCGCATTGTCATCGAACTCAAGCGTGACTCCATTCCGCGCGTTGTTCTGAATCAACTGTACAAGCACACGTCAATGCAGTCGACGTTTGGCGTCATCATGCTTGCGTTGGTTCCGGATCCAGTTACGGGACAGCTCGTTCCAAAGGTGTTGCCGCTTCGGCTGGTACTGCAGCACTACATCGATCACCGCCACGAAGTTGTTACCCGTCGTACGCAGTTCGACCTCGATAAAGCGCTCGAACGCGAACACATCCTTGAAGGATTAAAGATTGCCGTCGATAACATCGACGAAGTGATCAAGCTGATTCGTGCCGCTGACGATACACCAACGGCAAGTGCGCAGTTGCAGTCGCGGTTCAAATTAAGCGAGCGTCAGTCCGAAGCCATTCTCAACATGCGTTTAGCCAAACTTACTGGTTTGGAAATCGACAAGTTGGAAGCGGAGTTGAAGGATGTTCGTTCGCTGATCGACGAATTGCGGACCATCATGGCATCGCGTCAGTTACGTATGAAAATCGTGCGTGACGAACTCGTGAAGGTTGTGGAGACGTTCGGTGATGAACGTCGCTCCGAAATTACGAGTGACACGGGTGAATTCACGATTGAAGACTTGATCGCCGAAGAAGACATGGTGATCACGATCTCGCATTCGGGATACATCAAACGTACAAGTGCATCCACCTATCGCAAGCAACGGCGTGGCGGGCGTGGATCGAGTGGAGCGGGGCTCAAAGATGAGGATTTCATTGAGCATCTCTTCATTGGGTCAACGCACGACTACATCCTCTGCTTTACCGAAGATGGTCGCTGCTTCTGGCTCAAGGTCCACGAAATTCCGCAAGCTGGTCGAGCGGCTAAAGGAAAGCCGATCGTTAACCTGATTAACGTACTGCCGGATACCAAAATCCGCGCCGTTGTTCCGGTGCGCGAGTTTGGGGATACGCAATATCTGCTGTTCTGTACACGACGCGGTACCGTCAAGAAAACCGCGTTGTCGCAGTATTCCAATCCGCGCGCGAACGGCATTAAGGCTATCAAGATCGAATCCGGCGACAAGCTGATCGATGTGCAGGTTACGAGTGGAACAAACGACATTGTGCTTGCAACCATGCATGGATTGTCGCTTCGTTTCCATGAGCAGGATGCACGCGAAATGGGCCGTGATACGACCGGCGTACGCGGCATCGATCTCCGCTTTGATGATGAAGTTGTTGGTATGGTCGTCATCAAGCGGGATGCAACGTTGCTTGTTGTTACGGAACGCGGAATGGGTAAGTGCTCGCACATCGACGAATACCGTGTGCAGAAACGCGGCGGTAAAGGCATTATCACGGTGAATCGTACTGAAAAAACCGGGAGTGTCGTGTCGTTGATGGAAGTGCTGCCTGAAGACGAAGTCATGTTGATTACCAAACAGGGAATCGTCATTCGTTCGTCTGTCTCGCAAGTGCGTGTCACTGGTCGTATCGCACAAGGAGTACGCTTGGTAAATCTGGACGAGGGTGATCTTGTCACAGCCGTTGCACGCGTAATTCCTGAAGATGACACCGAAGTTGATGTCGATGGAGATGCAGAGCCAGTTCCAATCGATACTGCAGTCGAAGGAGAATGATGCCATTCGTCGTACAGGCTCAATGAGCCAACGCGGCGATGTAAAAGCCGAGGTGGCGCGATTTGACCAATCGCACACCTCGGCGGAATCTCAATTAGAAGCTTTGCGTGGCGCGCTTCAGAGTGCGCAGGCAGAGTTGCAGCGCGTTCGAGCTGAAGCTGAGAATGGAAGGCATCTCGTTGACATCATGCACGATGTGATGGGCAACTTGTCGACAGAAGAAATCTTTCACATGGTTGCGCGTCGCCTGGCCAAGGCGATGCACCTCGTGCATTCGTCGGTAATCCTGGCAAAGTTTGGCGATGCGTACGGAGTGGTCGCAACCGCCTTTGAGCGGCCAGACGAGGAAAACGTAGAGATCGAACTCGATCAATTTCCAGAAGTGTTGGAAGCGTTAACCGAGATGGAGCCCGTTGTTATTTCGGATGTTCGCTCGAGTCCGTTGTATGCTCAACTGCGCGAACGATGGGTCCGGGACGGGCGCGTCTACCCGATTCGGTCGGTGATTGCGATTCCGTTTACATTCGAGAAAAGTCGTACAGGCGTGTTCTTGTTACGTCGTGGTGATGATCGTGAACCACTGACGAGTTCGGATGTTGATTTTGTTATGACGGTTATTCGTAGTGCCGTGAGTGCAATTGAGCAGGCGCATCTGATTGAACAGACCCGTGCTGATAATGCGCGACTGGAAACATTGGCGCACACCGATCCGTTAACTCAACTGTTAAATCGTCGAGCGTTGACGATTCGATTAATGGCAGAGCTGGAACGAGTTCGTCGGTATAACTCGCCGCTGACGATGCTCATGATCGACCTCGATCACTTCAAGTTGGTTAACGATACCTACGGGCATCTTGCTGGCGATGAAGTGCTGCGGAACATTGCTACTGTATTGCAATGTTCGTTGCGAACTGTGGATATGGTTGCCCGGTATGGTGGCGAAGAGTTTGTTATTGTGTTGCCTGAAACGGGGGAGCACGGAGCGGTTCAGTTTGCTGAACGTGTACGTGAGCGCATTGAAGCCCGTGATTTTGAGATCTCCCCGGGACGGAGCATCAAGGTGACCGTATCGATTGGTGTTTCGTTGTACCCCGCGCCGCACGTAGAGAGCGTGGATGATCTGTTTGCGCGTGCGGATTCCGCGTTGTATCGCGCGAAAGAAAAAGGCAGAAATAGGGTTTGCGTGTAGGCGGTTTCGTGTAGACGGTTTTCAAGACCGTCTACACCCTGTATTTCCCAGGCCTTTGTTTTGCGTCCTCTTTTCAGGAAGCGGCTATCTTTGTCGCAGCTTTGCTTTTACGAGAGGACCATGAACTTACAGAATCGACTTTTGCGTCAATCAGTTTCTTTCCTGGCTTGCAGCGCGCTTATAAGTGTGATGGCATGTCAGGCCAGGGATAAGCAGAATACGTCCGCAGAGTCGGGAATGGCACAAGATGAGAGTGCCTCTGCGATAGTTCGAGACACACCTGCAAAGGCCAATGCGTTTGCCTACGGCTGCGACAATAATTACCAATTTCTCGCAAGAGTTGGCCAGGATTCAACCTGGCTCACTCTGCCAACCCGATCGGTGACTGTTCCTATCGCGATGTCTGGCTCTGGTGCTCGATACACCGATGGGACCGTTACCTACTGGTCAAAGGGCGATTCCGCAATCTTTGAAGTGGGGGACACGAGCTACGCGCATTGCGCCATTATTGAAGGAGGCGCCCCCTGGGTGGAGGCCAGACTCCGTGGAGTTTCGGCTAGAGCCGTGGGACAGGAGCCTGGCTGGCGGGCGGAGATTATCCGGGGGAAGGAGATCGACTTTCAGGGCGATTACGGCGACATTCAATTCAAGACTGGAGTGCCGACCGAAGAGAGCATCCCCAAAACAGCGACCACACCAGCCACAACACTCTACTCGGCTACCAGCGGAACCCACCGTCTTACGATCAAGTGGGAAAATATCCCGTGCAGTGACGCCATGAGTGGAGAAAAATTCCCCGCTACCGTCACTGCGACGCTTGATGGCAAGGAGTATGTTGGCTGTGGGCGGATGCTTTAGCGGAGACCATGTTGCTTAGCGAAGTAACCCTGCGATATCAGCTCGTAACGCATTGAAGAGAGTTGCGTTAAATCGGTTCTCTTCCGCTTCTGCCTCTGCAACAAAGTCGCCCATTGCATCGCCGCCGAGCTTGCCCAGGAAGCGAAGTACGCCACTTTCCTGGACGGTTGTGGTGGCTCGTCGCGTGAGCAACGTCTGTTGATTTGCATTGTCGCGAACTGCGATACGGAATTGCGACCCAGCGCCTTCAAACGGTCGTTTGAGCGGTGAGCGAATGAGGCTGCCAACAACTGGTGGTAGCTGCCATTCGGGTTCTTTCGTGAACTGCATCTCCCATCCGCGTTCGTGAGGCGTTTGAATGTTCACCCACTGGCCAACGAGTTTGTTGACGCCAACCGTGAACACCTTTACCTTCGCCGTCAGATCAAACCGTATCGTAAGCGTCTCCGGGATTGGTCGGATCTCACCATCAAGCGGAGCGAAGTGTCCGTCTTTGCTTCGAATCTTGAGCGTGATGCGTCCTTCTCGTCCAATCATGTCGTACCATTTCGCGCCGGACTTGTCAGTGAGCGTGAGGCGAAACTTTGTTCTTAGTGCGTACTTATCGAGAAACGCAGCGTACTTTGGAAGTGCAGCACGAATGTCGTTTGGCGTGATGCGCATCTCAATGTAGACTGTGTTACCGCCAAGTTTGTCTTGTACTGATATGAGCGTGTCGATCTTGATGAGCTTGCCAAGCGCCGCCGTGGTCTTTGGAAACACCTTCCTATACTCGGCGCGTAGCGTGGATCCAGTGCGACCTTCTGCAGATGCGAGCCATTGCGACACCATGTTGCCGATGTCGTTGGCTGAGACAGTTCCGATTGCAAAGTCGACGTTGGTGAGCCATTCATAGTCGTCGCCTTTGAGGTGACGGAGGCGCATGGTATGGCGACCGTCGGCGAGTTCATTTAATGGTTCCGCGCTTGGTGCGTTGCTGAAGATATAACGACCGTCAGTGAACGAAGCGTCTGCGAATAGCGTTCGAGTGCCGTCTGTTGCGCGACTCGTCCAGATAGTCGTGTCGTTGAATATGACCGATGGAGTGAGCGCGTGCCGGCCGATGAGTTCGCGGGCGCGTTCGTAGCGAGGAGCGCGAGTAACGTTTGTGAAACGTTGAACCAACGACTCAAATAGCGCGTCGGAATTCTTGTGTGCTTCTGCTTTGGTTGCGCCGAAGCCGGCTGGAACGGCCTGGCAGGCGAGGCAGAGCGAAAGGAGGGCGGCGTGTGGGGAGAGCGAGACGATGCTACGGATGCGCATGCGCTCTATAGTACAAGAAGCGTACCTTGTGGGCTAGGGGATAAACAAAGGAGAGCTAAAGGCGTGTGTGATGCCTTCAGCTCTCCTTTGTTTGTTGCTTTGAATCCGAGCCCTAAATGTTGAAGCTGATTTGGGGCGGTTTTCGAGCCAGGTAGACGTTACGGACGACTACTGTTGGCAACGGCCGCGTGGATCTGGCTTTGGTTTGTCGACCGTCGGGCGAGTTGCTCGGTTGGCGACTTCGAGCGCGATGTCACTGATGAGCGACGTCACGCGTTCCAGGTGCTTGTAGTTGATGTATTGCGGTTCGTCCGTAAGCTGGTGGTAGTCCGGGTGAACGCCGGTTGTGAAGAACGTGACTGGAATACCGTATCGTGCGTACGAGTAGTGATCGCTACGGCAGTAGATATTCGCTGGATGGCCGTTGGCATCGAGCGAGTAGTCGAACTTCATGCCGTGCTTCTTTTCGGTATTAACCTGTTCAACGATGTCGCCGAGTTCGGTTGAGAGGCGGCGTGAACCGATGAGTTGGAGGAAGTCGGCATTTCCGGTAACGATGTCGCTTGCTTCACCGCGTCCGACCATGTCGATGTTGAGCTGTGCAACGATGGAGTCACGCGGAACCGTTGGGTTGTCCGTGTAGTACATCGAACCCCAGAGGCCTTTTTCTTCGCCAGTGTGCCAGACGAAGAGCATGGAACGTTTTGGCTTAACCTTCAGTGACGACAGGTTTTCCGCAATTTCAAGAACGGCGACCGTGCCCGATCCATCGTCATCTGCGCCGTTGAAGATCGAGTCGCGTCGTGGTGGGTTGGCTTTGCGCATTTCCGCGATGAGCGCGTTAATCTCGACCCACTGTTCAGCGGTTGGGTTTACAGAGCGTTGTTCTGCACCTTGTAAACGCGCGATTTGGTGAAGGGCTTTGATGGAGTCGTGATCGAACGCGGTTGGAGCTACGCCTTCGTGGTCGTTGTGTGCGCCGACAGCGACGTATGTGTTCTTGAGGACCGGATCGCTTCCAGGCAGGATTGCAACGACGTTACGTGCCGGGAACGGAGCTGGTTTGGTGACGAAGTCGTATGAGATCGAAACTGCGTTTGCGGTGGCGCCGGCTTCCAGTTGATCGAGCGGTTTGCCGAAGATCTTTTCGGCGGCTGCGTTGGAGAGGTAGAAGACTGGCTGCGCCATTGGGGTTGGCAGCTGTTGACCACCCTGGTCCGGGATTGGCTGCGAGTACGGGAGCGAGGCTTTGCGTCCCGGTGATAGTCGGTCGTAGGCGACATACGCGAGCGCGGCGCCGTTATCGGCGCGCGGCGGGTAGCTGCGTTCGATGGCCGGGTTGGCTGCGACGGCTTCCTTTGTTGGTGGGAGGAAGACGACGAGTTTTCCGGATGTTTGTTCGCTCGTCAACTTGTACGCTTCGCCTGCTCGGCCTGCGAAGATGACCTGGAGGGCGGTGTCTTTCAGTGCGCGAGGGGCGCGTTGGCCGATTGCGATGAGTGGGGCGAAGTCGGAGTTGAGTGCGAGAGACTGGCCGTTGGCTGTGAAGGACGCACCGTCGGCAATCGCCTGGACGATCATCGGGAAGGTTTGGAAGTATGTCCCGTTTTCGCCGGCGGGTTGGAGGCCCATTTTCTTGGCTTCGGCGGCGATGTAGTCGGTGCCTTTGACGTTGCCGAGTGTGCCGGCTTCTCGGCCCATCATGGAGTCGTCTGCGACGATGAAGAGGCGGGTACGGAGGTCTTCAGCCGAGATGGGGCCTTTTGTGGGCTTTGGGGTGTTGGTGCGGGGGAGCGGGGTGGGGATTGGGGCTAGCTTGGTGGGTTGGGACTGGGCGTGTGCTGTAGCCGACCAAGGGGTGGTGGTAGCCGCGGTGGTGAGGGCTAGGAATGCGAGTACGGAGGGGATCCGGGGGAAGTGCACGGTTGGGTGGGGTTGGGGAGAGGTGCTTGGGGTGGGTGTTGTGACGGTATTGCTGTTGGTAGTGTTCCAGAATATATGAGTACGCGTTTATACAGACAGTTGTTGAGGGGAAATGGATTCCATTGAAATATGAGGGTTGAGAGGGGAGGGGTAGGGGGTGTATGTTTATAGGCTGTCCCGCGGAGGAGATTGGAGCGGGGTAGGTGCCCCTTGGTGTAACTGGCAACATGTCTGATTCTGGATCAGAAGAGTCCTGGTTCGAGCCCAGGAGGGGCAATGTGTAAGTTGTGGTCCTAGCGTTACTTACGTGTAGCGCTAGGACTTTTTTTATTGCTGGAGGTGCGGTTTGTTGCACCTGAGGGGATTTTCCGCTATCCAATTTTTTGTTCAGACCGTTTTTTGGTTTCGCTCATAACTGCTATAAGCTTGCCTCATCGGTTTGCTGATAGCAGGTTTGGATGGTTACGATGTCGCTCCATCCGCCCGCATCGGCAACGGCTTTAATCGGGAAGTGGATCCGCTCGCTTGCCCATTTACGTCGATAGGCATGCCATTGACTTCCGGGAAATTTGGCAAGTCCGGCCTTTTTTCAGCCGAAGCTAACCATTGGGTTAGTAACTCCACCGGCATTGGTATCTCAGGGTTACGAACTCCCGGAAATATTGGACCAGCAACAGCACCGATTTTACTGCGAAACCGGCGTATTTCTTCAATAAAATCTGGGGGCATTGGGATCACGCTATCCCGTCCAGCTTTATCGTGTGCTGCCCGCCAAGTTACAAAATTAAAATCGCTCCCAGCGAAGCCTTATAATGGCTCCTCGCCTTCGACCAGTTGCCTCGGCAATAAACAATGCCATTTCCATCCGTATCCATCGGAAGCGGTCACTGTCTTTATCTGATTCTCCCATCAGGCGATGAATTGCCTCGCGAGTAGTCTTGAACCTTTCGATTGACGCGACGGAACGAATCGGGTTTTTCTCCGTTTCGAATCACAGTCCGTCGTAGGGTTCTGGTCGAGCCAACGTGTTCCGCTGGGAAGTCGATATGTGCACGCTCAGCGTAACATTCGACGCAGCATCGACAAGTCTGCATGAATGGCAGTTTGCCGCACCGTTTGGCGCTTCCTGCGGGGCGTTTGTATTGTCGTTTCGTGTAAAATCGGCCTCATTAACTATCAGGCTGTTGATTTCTGCCTTTTCGCAGAATCAAAAATTCTAAACAGATGAACATGCAAGAAGTTTTTTTTGTAGGATCGACGATCGCGACTAATCAAGGTAAATTTGCACGCGATATAAATTGCTTGGGCGAAAAGCTAAAAATTGTAGTGGTATGCGTGTCCCACCAGAGTTTGTAGTGTCTGATAGGGTGATTTTCAATATGAAACGGTAAGCCTAGGGAGCTCAACCCAATATGAAATATTTGAAAGCCAGTCTCGAAGGAAAAGTCAGGAACGTGCCAAGTTTTAAAGGAGAAGCTCTTCTCCCTGTGTTTGAAGCTGTCGTGAATTCAATTCAAGCAATTGAAGAACGAGGAAACTTAGCGGATGGTAGAATTGAAATTCGTGTAATTCGTGAAGCTCAAGGAGCTTTAGGTGACTTAATTCGTTCGGAAATTATCGGCTTCGAAATAGCTGATAATGGAATCGGATTTAATGAGACGAATTTTGATTCATTTGAAACGTCAGATTCAACTCATAAACAGACAATTGGTGGGAAGGGTGTTGGGCGGTTTCTTTGGCTTAAAGCTTTTGAAAAAGTTGATGTGGAAAGTATTTATGAGCATGAATCAAAGCACATAAAAAGACGGTTTACATTTGCCACACAAGGAGGTATTTCAGAGCTTCATCATGGGGAAACCACGTTCGATTTACGAACTGTGGTTCGATTACATGGTTTTAAAGAAGAGTATCGAAGATTGCCGAGCGCATACAAAACGACGGATAAGATTGCTCAGAGGATACTGGAACATTGCCTAACCTGCTTCGTTTCTGGTGAAGCCCCTTCGCTTACTGTCGTTGATGGCAATGACTCTATTTTACTCAATGACATATTCGATACTGAAATCAAGAAAAATCTAGTGAACGAAGTCGTCTACTTGGGTGGATATGCGTTTTCCCTCAGTCACATCAAACTATATTCGACTTATCAGAAAATGCACAATGCGGTGCTGTGTGCAAATCGACGAGATGTGAAATCGTTAAGCCTCGCAAAAGGGTTAGGCACGAGTGCGCAGTTTGATGACAGTGATCGCAAATTTACTTATGCAATCTATGTGACGTCACCATATTTAGACAATTTGGTCGATACTTATCGCTTAGGATTTGATATTCCTGAAGAACCTATGTTCGCAGAAGGCGATCTTATTACAATGAATCAAATCGAAGCATTAGTCTCTGATGCTGCGAAAGGCCATTTGCGGCCGTACCTAGATAAGACGCGAGAAAGAAAGGAAGAAATCGTTTCTAATTACATCGCACGCGAGAACCCCGGCCTTCGGTCGGTTCCGCATTATTGCCCTGAAGTTTTTGACGAAATTGAACCGAGCAGTTCCCCGGAAAAAATCGATGAAATATTGTACCGTTATAAGGGGAAAGCGGAATTCGAGATTCGAAAAAACAGCGATAAGTTGTTGAAAACGCAAGCCAAAAGTCTCGCTGAAATTGAAGACTCATACCAGATATTAACATCAAAAATATCGCAATTTCAAAAGGATAATCTTGTAAACTATCTTTGTGACCGCAAACGTATAATCGCGCTACTGGAAAAAAAATTAGAATTGAATTCGGACGGAAAGTTTTCTAATGAAGACGTGATTCACGACATTATTTTTCCTCGAAAATCGACTACTGATCAGATTACTTTCGAAAATCATAATCTTTGGATTATTGATGAATGTCTCACGTTTCATGCGTTTGCAGCTTCCGATAAGCCTTTGAACCAAATCACTGCCTCGACAAATCGCGAGAGACCTGACGTGGTAGCATTTGCAGAAATTGACGAAGATAAGGTGGCACGAGCCGTATCTATCGTTGAATTCAAAAAGCCTCAACGAACAACGTTCGATGAAGATCCTACCCGTCAACTGTATCGTTATCTTCGAGATATTAAAGATAATAAAAAGGTACAACTCCCGAACGGAAGAAGTTTGACTGTTGCCGATACTACTCGCTATTACTGCTATGCGATCTGTGATATTACACCGGCCATTCGCGAGTATGCAGAAAATAACGGTAATTACGCGCACTTAAAGGGTGAATTAGGATATTATATGTATAACCGTGCCCTAAACGCACATACAGAGATCCTTCATTTCGACAAAATCATTGTAGATGCGAAACGGAGACATAAAGCATTCTTTGACAAGCTTGGTATCGGATAAAATATCGAAGGGGTAATGCTGATTGCGGGATACTTCGGCATCCTGGTTGATGCCAGACAATTTGTGATCCCTATGAGAAATTCTGTAAAAGGATAATATACTTTTGACGTTCACCCTTTAAGGAAGTCCAAAGCCGCTAGGTTTAAATTTATCCGAGCGGTGATCGGCTGGGTCGAAAGAACTTTTCCTCTTGCAATATTCGGCGGTCACGAGTCTCTTTTAGTATGGCATCGGTCACATCTAAGAAATGTCCAAAAACTAAGCCTATTGCGAGAGGGGCAGGATATACACTGCCACATATTGAACTGTATCGTGCTACGGCTCAATTCTTGACCGATGCTCGGCGGGTAGTTGACATCGAAAACGAGGCAAGTAAGCGCTTGCGCAAATCCCTCCGTATTAATAGCACCGTACTAGGAGGTAACGCTTTGATACAGCATTACTCTATGGCTGTCCAGGTATTTGCTGCCATGACCGTAGAGGCTGCACTCAATACCTACGGCATAGCTAGGTTTGAGCAGCAAGATTTTGAGAAATGTTTCCGAAGGGGGCCAATTAAGCAGAGGTTTCAGAAGATGATAGAATGTGCTGGCCTTCCACCGCTCGCGGATGATTCAGAATCGATTGTGATCCTGGAACAGATCATGAGACGCCGTCATGCCTTCGCTCACTATCAATGTGATGAACGGATCTACGTTGACGGATACGGATATGGAGAACCTAAGACCAATGACCTAGAGGGGCAACTTTACAAGTGGCCCAGTGCTAGCTTGGGAACAGCTCAAACCGCGTTTTCCGAAATGAATCGATTTCTAGAATTGTTTCGCGAACTCGATCCAGAAATCGCTTGGCTACTTTGTATCTGATAACACAATTTCAGAGAGAATGGTACGATTTCTTCCCCCCAGGTCCAAAATTTGGATCCAGAAAACTCAACACCGACACTCGATTTTCTCTGAAAGTCAACATTTCGTAAATCGATGAGTCTCCCTGAACCGCCTCAGAGAAATAAACATTGTCAGATTCAATAGGATCTATACCGGACTGGCTGTCTGCTGTTGGAACTATAAGTGCGACTGTCACTGCTCTCTACTTGGCTCGGCAGCAAACAAAAGTTCGAATCAATGTATCTACGCATGTTTGGGGAACAAACGAAACTGAAGATGATTCAGGACCTACTCCTATGCGTGGAGTCGATATTGTTATCACGAACTCAGGGTATCAACCATTTTCGGTAAACCTAGTTTGCTTCTCGATTGGTCTGTTTCGTTCGTTAGCCTTTGAGGTTCGTGGTGATCCAGATGCTCCTAAAGGAGTAAAGTTAATTCTTCATGGCGAGTCCATGCGATTAACTTATTCCATACAAGAGTTACGTGATATAATTGCTCAGATTCGAAAAAGAAGTAATCCATATCGGTTTTTCGGAACTTCACATGTCAAGATTCAAGTTCTTTTATCAACTGGAGAATTGTTAAAGTTTTCGGTTGAGAATAATGTTAAGAAATACCTGCTTTCTCGGGTTGCACCATCGGATATTGGCGTATTAAGAAATTCAAAGCGACCTCCGAAGTATCATAAGCACATGACTAGAACAGAATCGATTTGAGTTGAGAGACATTGATTGTCTCCCCATAGAGATCCGTCAAGCGGTGCGGTTTCTCCTACCCCATTCCAACACTTGATCCCGAAAATCCAGCGCCGACGCTCGATTTTCCACTAAAGCCAACAATTTGTCTGTTATTGAGCCCAGGGGGGGCAATAAAGCGATAAAATATTTATCACCGTCCTCAGGTTGGGGGCGGTGATTTTTTGTCATTGGTCGGCTGCTATGACATCCGCACATGTTGGGGATGTTCTGGTACCAAGACATGATGATGGCTTCCACTCATATCTTGAACCGAGGCAATCAAAGTATTCGGAGTCCTGGATTCTTCGGCCCGTAACGCGCTCATTTATTCGGACTAATTAGATACAGTCGAAGGGCGTTTGACAAATCGTGGATTCTCTGCTCAGTGAGTGGGCCAGATCGCAAGAATAGAGCTGAGCTAGGCGAACAGTTGACGGTTGCTTCCGAGCCTTTCGGATCGTTTCTTTGGTGCGCGCTATGTGCAATCAAAACCGCGAATAAGATCCCAGATTCGAACTCTTTTGATTTCATCTTTTCGCTCGTGCCACTACTACCGGATAGGCCGGTAGTAGTGGCCTATCCGGGAACTATCCCAATATCGATGCCCACCGCCAAGCGCCGGACCTAGTTCCCTTGGATCAGTCCTTCATTGAGCCCCATTGCAGTACTCGAATATCCACGTTTTCTTCCAAAGGGTTATTCGTATTTTTGCGTTTTGCCTATATCGTTAGTCCTTAGCAATACACACTGACCCCCCGAATCCAATGCCTTCTTTCTTCCTCCGTGCTGCCCTGCCAGCGGCTCTCCTCACCGTTGCTGCTATTCCAGCTGCTGCTCAGACACCAGACTCTGTCGTTTCCGTCAAGCGAAGCGGAGTAGAGCTTTTTCGCATCAACGTCGACGCCAGTACGTTTTTTGGCGGAACGTATGACGGAGATGGGAGTGGGAATGGCATTCCGGCGGAGGGGCCTGGAACGCGAATGATGTGGTATCCGAGGAAAGGCGCGTTCAGGGCAGGGGGTATTGCAGGCACCCAGTGGGATGCTGCAAACATCGGAGATTACAGCGTTGCCATGGGACAGGACGTTCGCGCGAGCGCCTCACATGCGACTGCATTCGGACTCCGTACCACTGCGGCTCAACAATCCTCATTTGCCGCGGGCGAAGACAATACGGCCTCCGGTGCCGCGTCGGTCGCACTCGGCTACCACGCACATACTAACGCCCGTCAGGGGAGCTTTGTCTTCTCCGACCGCTCCTCAGTAGATACACTGCGCGCAGGCGTCAATCACTCAGCCAACTGGCGTGTTTCTGGCGGGTTCCGGGTCTTTACCTCCAGCAACTTGTCGACTGGGGTCACGTTCCAGTCAGGTGCCAGCGTTAGTAACTGGGGACAAGCCAGCGCAGTAATCAGCACAAGCACCGGCGCCATGCTCACCACCGGCGGTGTCTGGCAGAATGCGTCTGACGTGAATCGAAAGCGAGACTTTCGCGACATTTCGGGCTCGGATGTCCTCGACAAACTTCGCGAGATGCCAGTTCAATCCTGGAGCTATCGTACTGAAGATGCCACGATTCGCCACCTTGGCCCCACCTCGCAGGATTTCCGCAAAGCCTTCGGCCTCGGCTCTGATTCGCTCTCGATCGGTACCGTGGATGCAGACGGTGTGAGCCTCGTCGCGATCAAGGCGTTGGATGAAAAATCCCGCACCCAGCAATCGGCACTTGGTGATCTCCGCGCCGAGAACGAAGTTCTCAAGGCGCAGGTAACCTCGCTTAACGATCGCCTTGCTCGCCTCGAAGCGATGCTCGAACAGCAACAACAACAGAAGCAGCGCTAAGGCGATTAGCTCATGTCTATTATCCAAAAACTTTCAGCCCACGATCGGCCAAAGCGTGGCTGGGCGTGCCTGGGCCGACAGGGATGGCGCACGTCCGGTGGAGCTTGGATCGCTGCGATCACAGCGGTCGCCATTACGGTGAGCGCGTGCAACGATCTCACGCGTCCGAGTGTTACGCCGGTTGTTCCGAAAGGATCAATGGGGCAGAAGAGCCTTCTCTGTAATGTCTCCGTGAAGACGAAGGAGTTGAGCTGCGGCGAACTACCGACGGCCCCCGGCCTGTCATCGGCTATTCGAGCTAACCGCATTATCGGGGGGCAGGACATGTACGTCAAACTCTCGAGCAGCGGTACGTCATACGATGCGGGAACTCAGATTTTCAGTAGTGACGTCACAGTTCAGAGTCTGATGCAAACGGTTATTGGGACCACTGACGGCTCGACGATTAGCGGCGTAACGGTCTTTTTTGCGGCCGATCCCGCGGTAACGGCAGGGTCGGGTACAGTTACGGTAGCGAACCCCAGCGGAACGGGAACGTTCACAGCGAGTAACCAGTCGTATTTCTTGTATTCCGAGATCCTCGAACCATATCAGATCTCGACCTCGCATCATTGGCAGTTTGTGGTACCGAACAGCGTAGACAGCTTTCAGTTCATCGTATATGTCTCCGCGCCCATGGTCGATGAAAACGTGGCGCTGGTCAATGCGGTGTGGAATGGTTTGTCGAGTAGCGATTGGTCGTCGACAGACAACTGGAGAAGCAATAGCGCACCGGGGAATACGTCGGTTGTGGCGATTCCTCGGGCGAGCCTGCTGGACCCTGCGGCCAATCAACCCTCACTCAGTGCCGACGATATTGTGTCTGATTTGCGTGTCGGTGAAGGGTCAACGTTGTCGCTCAATGGCCATCGGCTCGACGTTACTCGGAACCTCGATGCGCCAGGAGCGGTGATTGGGGGCACCGTGAGGCTGACGGGCAGCACCGCAATCATTGGTGGGAATGTGCCTGCGCTCGAAATCCACGGGGCGGCCAGAATGCAGCGACCCGTGGTGGCGAGTGGGCCAATTGTGATCACGGAATCGTTGACGATCGGTGAATCGACGCTGGTGATTGATATTCCGTAGTGTTTGGGGTTGCTCATACTGATAACGTAATGTTGCTGTTTCGCTTAGACGCTATGAAAAAGTAGGAAGATCGTTCTCTTGGGCTGTACGGCCGTTATCTGGAAGATTCGAGGCAGCTTCTTTAACTATGTCGTCCAGTTTACTAGGTGTCGTGGATCGTATTAGTAGCATAACCTCTGGAGCAGAAGAGTCCTGGTTCGAGTCTCCGAGTGGCAATTCGGAAGGGCAATAGGGGAAAATTATTTATCGCTGTCACGGCATTTTAAAGAATCCATCGCAAGATTCTTATCTTTCAGCTTCGAACTCTCTGCCCAGCAGAGGGTTCGGAGAGCACGGTGAACACGACTGGATCGACACCCGTAGAAGATGGACGACGTGATGTAACACCTTTGCCTGATCTAGTGGCGGCCTATATTCGACATGCTACACGTGTCTCCGAACAGGTCAAGGCGAGATCGGACCCAGATTTCTGGGCGTTCACGGAAGTGAATGAGCGAGTGGAAGGTAACGCGGAAGATGCCTGGGATTTGATGCTGGCCATCCTCCGCGATACCCCGGACGCGGCTCTGGGCTACGTAAGTGCTGGGCCATTGGAAGATTTGGTTCGCATACACGGGCGAGTGTTGGTTGACTCGATTGAAAGGGAAGCTCGGCAAGACCCAAAATTCTGGTTGGCGCTCGGGGGTATCTGGCTCGACTCAGACGTGCTGCCTGCTCCTATTCTCGCGCGGATTCAGCGTGCATCGGGAAATCGTATCTTGATTCTCAAGCCTTCATAGGCCGGTGCATCGCCGATTGTTTCAGGGTGAGAGAAGTTATTGAGATGACTGGTCACTAGTCTACAGGGGTGAGTAATCCAAGGTATTCATTGTTCTGAGCCAGTCAATCATCGAAGGCGTATTCGATATTCGGTTCGGTGAGTTTGGGACAGAGTATGCGAATAGTGCATTCCATGCCCGATTTCACTTCCAGGCTCCAGGGAAACTGTAGCGGTGATTTCTTTCTTCTGCAATTTCGTTTTCATAGCCGTATAGAGATCAAGCGACGCACGCTGCACCAATCGGGAAGTGAGTCGCTGACCCTCTGCTTCATACGCTATTCAACTAGCGGCATGCATCCTGCCCCTCCGGTATAGTTTAACTGGAGGCACTCATGGCGATGACAACAGATGTTCAAGAACTCGTCGAGCTCGAGCATAACTACTGGCAGGCGATCAAAGAGATGGATATGCCGACGCTCCTGCGGTTGACCGACGATCCCTGCATTGTAACCGGCCCACAAGGGCACGCACTTATTGATCACGCGACGTACAAATCCATGATGGATAAGTCGTCGTGGAAACTGCTGGACTACAAACTCAGCGACGTTCAGGCGCGTATGATTCACGAAGACGTCGTGGCGGTCGCGTACAAACTGTGGGAGGAATTCGATCTCAGCGGCGAGCGCGTGACGCTCGAAGCGGCGGATTCGTCGGTCTGGATCCGGAAGAACGAAAAATGGGTGTGCTCTGTGCACACCGAGTCGGTGCTCGGCGATCCTTTCGGACGCGACCGGAAGCCGACCGCGAAGAAGGAGTAAGGTGCCTTTCACGCAGGTGCCGTTGCGAGCATTTCAAATCCATGTCGTAGCGGCACCGCTTGGCGTGATCCGGTGGCTAGAACAGGTCGCTTACGCGCATCGTAAACGCTAGTAGCACATCGCCACCGTCTAGCATCTGGTCTTCCCCAGCGACTATTAATACTCAGCCTGTAGGGTCGCCATCCCTCTCAGCCAGACGACGATCTGGTTCTGTTTCGTCCCCGGAAGGGCAATAAACGATAGATTAATTATCACCGTTCTCGGGTTTCCGGGGCGGTGATTTTTTTTGTTTGCTATCGAACTCTGCTTCGCGAGGGGAGCTAATTCATGGGCCTTGATATCGTTGAGCTCGTAATCTCGATCGAGCAACATTTTGGCGTTGAGATTCCAAACTCGGATGCTGAGCGGTTGTATACTCCGCGTGCCGTCATCGACTACTTGACGCTTCGGCTCGTGGATCAGGAGGTTGTAGCTGGCGAATCGGTTCCATGTGGGACACAACAGGCGTTTTATCGGGTGCGGCAAGTGCTTGAGACGCGGGCTGGAGTGTTACGGGCGAGCATTGTGCCGGATCGACCACTCGCCGATCTTATCTTGCGGCGTAATCGCGCACGCGTCTGGGCCGAGCTACGGGGGCACGTCATTAGTGGCGCCGTAGCCCCCTCAGTGTTGTGGCCAAATCTCAAGCGACCAGCATGGCTTACGCGTATACTGGTCGCTGCGAGCGGTGGAGTTTTCCTTCTCTTGCTGGGACATGGTATTTCCAGTTTTGGGCCAGGTTTGGGTGTAGGTTGGGCGGCTGGCGCGGCGGTGATTTTCACTTTTGTAATGGAGCGCCTCACTATTCCATGGCGTACGGAGTTCAGTCCAGTCAACCTCACCGTTGGCGACTTGGCTCGGATTGTTGGCGCTCATAACGCGCTTAACCGGTCGAAGCCGAATGTGTGGACGCGAGAGCGTATCGCCCAAGATGTTCGGGCACTTGTGATGTCGGAGTTAGGGCTGAGTACCATCACGGATGATGCACGATTCGTGGAAGATCTTAGAGTCGATTGATCTGAATTTTCATAGACGGCACTTTGCTATGGCTCAAAAGAGAAAAATATTTCTGAGCAGTCCGTGTTGGCCGCCTAGACCGTTGCCATCAACCGCCCCATAATATCGCCACACGCCGCGCGAATCTCTCGATAAACCGGATCAAAGAGAGAATCCTCATACCACGGATCTTTCACGCCTTCTCGTCTGCCGGGATATGCAGCCTCAAGAAACAGCTCGACTTTTTCTCGATCCCCATCAGTCCGAGCCAGCTTCAGAACATCCTTTAAATTCTGGAGGTCCAGCGCATAGATCTTATCGAAAAGATCAAAATCATTGCTTCCGAACTGTCGTGCGCGAAGATGCGAGATATCGACACCATACTTCTTTGCTATCTGAATAGCGCGAGCATCTGGTGGTTCGTTTGCGTGCCATCCGCCGGTACCGGCTGAATCCACGTTCCAGTTCAACGCGTTTTCATCTACCAACTGACGCATGATTCCGTCGGCGATCGGGGAGCGGCAAATATTGCCGAGGCATACAAAGAGAATATTCATTGTGTGCGAGAATGAAGCATTAGGGTGGATAAGGCGAGCGGATTCATGTTCTTTCGTTAACACAAACTAATCTATCATTCGCGTGCTCAAATCCGCGACAGTCTTTTGCGCTTGCCACCGACGATAGTTCCAGGTGTACCACGATTCCGTCTTTGTGTACGAAGCTTTCTTTTTAATTGCGGCAATCAGTTGCGCTTGAAGATCTGGCGGAAGTTTTGTCATCGCCGTCGCAATCGCCGGTGTCGCATCTTGCGATAATCTTGCGAGGTATGCGACGTCCAGTGGTTGCCGAGAACTGTTCGGTGAGGTCAGGAATTGCTCGATGTTCTTTCGTGCGATCCAGGCATCTTCGTTCCACCATGTAATACCGATGAACGTTACGACTCCAATCATCATGAATTGTCGAGTGATTCGTCCAAAGTGAAAGCCGCGAGCAAGTTCGATAGTCAGGGCGACAACTGCGGCCATGACCATCAGGATTAATACTCTGCCGTATACTCTGGTGTTTGTGTATCCGTACGCAAATTCGTAAAGATCGATTCGATATAACGCGGATGCAAGCAAGATCATTACAGCGGCGATCAGCGCGTATCCAAGGCCGCTGATAATCCGATTCTTTGATTTGTTGAGAGCCATCTCATGCTCGGTACCCATCACCAGGAGTACGACTATGGTGGCGGCAATCGTCATCTCTCCAAATCCACGTCGTGCGTATTCTGCGTATGTGATACCGCTTCCGGCAATTTGCGGAGCGTTTCCGAATAGATATGAAATTTGAAGAACGATGAATAGGTATAACAGGGCGGTGACGCTTGTTAATATGATGCGAAGTTCTGTAACTCCGAGCCATGTTCGTGCGGTTGGCTTTTGAATCTCCTGAACGGCTTTCGCTGATTGTGCCCAGCTATATGCGCCGAGTGTGCAGGTGAGGAGGATGCAAAAGAAGATTGTCCGTGGGACGAAAGTCCATGTTGGAACGTATGACAGTACTTCCAAGCGCCAGGATGCAAGTGTTGGATCGGCGGTTGAGAGGAGTACTGCCAGAATGCTGACCAATGCTAATGCTATGAAAGTACCTCGTAGTACTGGCCTTGCTCGTGTCGATGTGAGCGCTGTCGCTTTCTGGCTCGAGCGATGCAATGTTTCGTGAATTGCTATCCAGAGTGCTCGAAATGGAGCTTTGGCTACAAAGAACGGCGTGATTGCTTCGGAGTTGAGCATGGGTGTGGTCAACATTGCGCACGCGAGAAGAATTGTGTCGAGGACAATGATGCCGAATTGGGTAAGGTCGTCATCGGTTGCTGACATGCCGGTAGAGGCGATGATTGCCAGTGCCAGAAGCGTGTACGTTGGGCGTCGAAGTTGATCCGAACGTTGGCGTACGAGGAGTGCCAGTCCAACTGAGACTGCAATCACCCAGAGGGGCCAGCTGAGGCCGGGAAGCGTTTGGTATAGTGTCGCCGTTCCAAATGCTGAGGTGGTGAGCGCGGCGGGCCAGATCCAGCGTGGCATAGTAGTCATATCGTGGCAGAGTACTTTATATCATAAAGTACGGATTGCTTTGTACTCTGTCAATTGCGCTCCGGTGGCGCTATGGAGAATCGGCCAGGGAATTCGAGCGATAATAGTAAAAAAACACTTTAAATGTGATCTTCGGCTACCGTGTTTTTTGTGACTAGACAGCCAAGTAGCAAGGATTTTTTTGCGGCTGACCTGACGTAGAGCTAGTCGAAGCCCTTGGACCGCTAAAAGTGGCTCAGCCACATCATTACCCCTAGCCTGCGCTCTTTCCTTATACAAAGCCATTGCCTTTGTCTTGCGTGCCAAAACATGCTTCGCCTTAACGACGCCCCCGCATTCTTTGCAAAACAAACGGCTTTCCACTCGACCGCCGCAACCCTCATGCTCATACACAATGGGAGGTCCATCTGGAGCGTCCCATCGATCGCCCCACTTGGTGAGAGCGACGATCACGGGTGCAAAATCATGACCCTTATTTGTGAGATGGTATTCCAGGTGCTCCGACTTCCCCTTCGAAGAGGTCATAAGCCCTTCACTCACGAAACTTTCCAAGCGCTTGGCGAGAATGTTTGGAGCGATGGCCAGGCTCCGCTGGAAGTCGGTAAAACGAGTCATCCCAGCAAACATCGCGTTGCGCAAAATAAGCAGACTCCATCGCTCTCCGGCAACCTCGAGAGCACGAGCGGCGGAGCAAGCTTCTTGATCGTACGTGCGTCCTAGCATAGAGATAATTCGTAAAATTTACTTGCGTCATGCAATAATCTTTATATTATAATGCAAGTAGGTAGCAGTGGCAATCTCGCGAGTATACTCAAAGGAGAATTACTTATGGTAGACATCATTCACAGGGTTGGAATAAAAGCACCTATTGCCCGGGTTTACGATGCCCTGTCGACGGTCGATGGGGTGGCGGGTTGGTGGGCACAAGAAACTGTCGGATCATCCGAGCTTGGCCAAACGATCACTGTTCGCTTCCGTAATCCGCAGGAGGAGATCATTGGCGAAATGGTAATGGAGGTCGTCGCGTTGGATCCCAACAAGAAAGTTCAGTGGCACTTCAATGCTGGGCCGAGTGAATGGATTGGGACAGATGTGACCTTTGACCTGTCGCAGGACGGTGAATATACCGTAGTACTTTTCGGCCACAGGAACTGGCGAGAGGCTGTTGAGTTCACTGCTCATTGCAGTATGAAATGGGCAACTTTCCTTTTGAGTCTTCGAGAGTTTGTTGAGACGGGGAAGGGTAAGCCGTCGCCCAATGATATCAAAATTGATAATTGGAATTAGTAATCCGACAGCGAACGCGGCTGCCGTGGACGGTGTTAAGCCATAATTTGGCACTACGCTTGCGAGACAGAGCGTCTCAATTTCGGCTGATGCCGATCGACTCGCTGTGGTTGAGATGCGGTGGAAGAGCTGAAGAAGGAACTCATGGATCTACTGGTGCAGATCGTGGCATTCCGAGCACGGTTTGAGTAGAACGGTCGAGATAGCAGTTGTGGTCTGCCTAGTAGATTCTGACTTTTTGAATAAGATGGACGCGCGGACAAGTGTTCATTGTCTGCAGCCAGCTTAGAGTGTGGTTCTGTCTCGCCCCCGGAAGGGAAGCGAAGAGATATTTATCACTGTCATCAATCCGAGACTGTGATTTTATTTGGACGAGGTTTATGGACGATTGTGATCGTCTCTACATACCTCAACGGGTACTCTCGCTATTCCCGTGGTGTCATAACTGTATTCCAGAAGTGTTAACATTGCTTCCTCGCTCACTTGAACAACGGTTTGGTGTATTGTGATCCTTAGGTTCGGACACATGGCTCAAGTATAAAAGACAAACGAACTAGGTGGTTTGCGTCAACAATGCACAGTTTATGGGTTCCAACTGGCGACTAGTAGTCCCGGAATCCGGTCAAATTCTCGTCTGTTCCGCGTGATCAGCGTTGCGTCGATTGGTGGAACAGTACTCGAAATCACAAGATCGCGTTCTCCAATTGGGTTCGCTCGAAGCATACGCCTGAATGTCGCGTGACGCTCGGCTGCCTCGGTATCAAATGGAAGTATTGCCAGTGGCGACAGGAAAATATCGACTTTTCTGCGCTCTAGGGCTGGGTCAGGAGCGCCAGCCGCTCCGTAATACAATTCGGCCACGGTCATTGTGCAGACGGCGAGGTCATCTGGCGAGCACGCTTCAAACCGAGAGCGGGCGTGAGGCCTGCGTTTGAGCACGTCGATGGCTGTGTCTGTATCAAGTATGTAAAGCATGACTTTATCGCTCGCCCGACGATTCGTCGTCATTGTGCCAGGCCTCAAGGACAGCATCACGGTACGAAGAGTCGTCTGGCAAAGCCTGTGGAGGTGTGATGCTTTCATCGAGCGGCCCGAGCGCATCCAGCGCTTCGAAATAGCCGGGTGGCCACGCACGTTTTTTAGCGGGCTCAAGGATGATCCGACCTCCTTCCCGCCAGATCAACACCTCATCAGTGTCGAAACGGAACTCGCGGGGGAGGCGTACCGCTTGACTTCGCCCGTTCCAAAAGATTTTGGCGATGGCTCGTCCCAAAGGTGAAATGTCCATGGAGGCTCTTGAGTAAGATTTGGCAGGGTGGTATATATGGTATATACCACCCTGCGTTTTGCCTGTCAACCTAGTTCTTAGATTAGCGGTTCCCGTGTGAGCCTTCTGATCTACTAGTGAGGGATTGATGTCTTTTGTCGCAGCCTTTGCACGTGTTCCAATAGCTATCGTTCTTGAAGGTAGCAGAGCATATTAGACGCTTGTACCAAACTTGGGTTCGAGTAGCCGACGACCGCCCGATTATACTGAGCAAGTAAAACGACCGTTTATCTGCCAATGTCCAACCCATTCTTCGACCGCCCCATTTTGAACTCTCCCTATGTGCGTCCTGCACGACACTGGGAACTTGATGAGGGGCAACCCACACAGCGCATTATCGAAGCTCGGCGGCGAGCTGAGTTCATTACACCGATCCCTAAACCCAAGAAGCGGAAGAAAGCCCCTGACCAAGAGCCATTGGTATTTGACGAAGGGAAGGGACTGTCAACGAAAGATCAGCAGTATGACCCCACCTCGATTATCAATGAAGTTCGTGGATTAGTGAACTCTTGGCGGACTCTACCCGTTCCCAGTCAGTGGCAAGTTACTCCAGAGACTGCACGCCTCCTCCAGCACTGGCGCCACCATACATTCAGCGGCATACGCCCGTTCTTTTGCCAGGTGGAAGCCGCAGAGACGGCAATTTGGCTTGCAGAGGTCGCACCTCAATCCAAGACCGGTAAGCGTATTCTTGAGAATATTGCCTCGGCTAATAGAGATGCAAATCCTGAATTGATGAGGGTCGCGCTGAAGCTCGCCACTGGTGCTGGGAAAACCACGGTTATGGCTATGCTCATTGCGTGGCAAACGGTCAACGCAGTCCGTCGTCCGACGAGTAAGCAGTTCACACGCGGATTTTTAATTTGCGCGCCTGGCCTCACGATCAAAGATCGGTTGCGAGTCCTTCAGCCAAACGACCCGGATGCATACTATGCGAATCGAGAACTCGTACCGAGCGATATGCTTGACGATGTGAACCGGGCGAAGATTGTTATTACGAACTACCATGCGTTCAAACTCAGAGAGCGTATTGACCTGTCGAAGGGTGGGCGGCAACTTCTTCAAGGGCGTGGCGGCGAAGAGCTGAATACGCAGGAAACTGAAGGCCAGATGATCCAGCGTGTGATGCCTGACTTGATGGGGATGAAGAACATTCTGATCATCAATGACGAGGCGCACCATTGCTACCGAGAAAAGCCGATCGATGCAGATGATGAGGCACTGAAGGGCGACGAACGGAAAGAGGCTGAAAAGAATAATGAGGCTGCGCGCCTCTGGATTTCTGGTCTTGAAGCAGTAAACAGAAAAATTGGTGTTTCTCGCGTCATGGATCTTTCTGCGACACCATTCTTTCTTCGTGGCTCCGGATATGCCGAGGGGACGTTGTTTCCATGGACCGTGAGCGATTTTTCGTTGATGGATTCCATCGAATGCGGAATCGTCAAACTGCCACGAGTGCCAGTCGCCGAGAATATCCCTGGAGAGGAAATGCCTATGTATCGCAACCTCTGGGAGAATATCCGCAAGGAAATGCCCAAGAAAGGGCGCGGTACTGGAGAGACTTTAGATCCACTCAAATTGCCGGCAAAGTTACAAACTGCACTACAAGCTCTGTACGGGCACTATGAAAAAACTTTCCGGTTATGGGAAGATGCGGGTATTCGTGTTCCGCCCTGCTTCATTATTGTTTGCCAGAATACTGCAATCTCCAAACTCGTCTACGACTTTATCTCAGGATTCCATCGTAAGAACGATGACGAAACGACAACACTCGAAAATGGCCGACTGGCGCTCTTTCGCAATTTCGATGAGGCAACTGGCAATCCGCTTCCACGTCCGAATACACTTCTAATCGACAGTGAGCAGCTGGAAGCCGGAGATGCACTCGATGATAACTTCCGAAGCATGGCTTCGGATGAAATCGAACGCTTTCGGCGTGAGATCGTCGAGAGAACACATGATGCGCGCGCAGGTGAGAATATTACCGATCATGAATTGCTGCGTGAGGTCATGAACACCGTTGGTAAGCCGGGTCAACTCGGTGGATCGATTCGTTGTGTCGTATCGGTCTCTATGCTTACAGAGGGTTGGGATGCAAACACCGTTACACACGTCCTAGGTATTCGTGCGTTCGGCACGCAGCTTTTGTGCGAACAAGTGATTGGACGGGCGCTACGTCGTCAGTCGTATGAGATCAATGAAGACGGGCCAAGTCAGGGATTGTTCAACGTCGAATATGCCGATGTGTTCGGCATCCCCTTCAACTTTACGGCAAAGCCGGTAATTGCCCCACCGCAACGACCGCGTGAGACTGTGCAAATTAAGGCGGTGCGACCTGACCGCGATGCCCTTGAGATTCGCTTTCCACGTGTTGCGGGCTATAGAGTAGATTTGGAAGAGGAACGCTTAACGGCCGACTTCAACGAAGACTCGGTTCTCGTTCTTAGTCCCGATATGGTTGGGCCATCGCATACGCAGAATTCCGGCATTATTGGTGAGTCTGTCGATATGAATCTGGAGCATCTGGGCGACATGCGCCCTTCCACGCTCGTCTTCAATCTGACGCAGCGATTACTTTACACGAACTGGCGTGATCCCGGAAAAGAGCCCAAACTTCACCTGTTCGGTCAACTCAAGCGCGTTACCAAGCAATGGCTCGATACGTGTCTTGTCTGCAAGGGCGGTACCTATCCGGCGCTTCTCCTGTATCAGGATCTCACAGACATGGCATGCAATCGCATCACGGCAGGAATTACGCGAAAATTTATTGGCGAACGGCCAGTCAAGGCGCTGCTGGATCCATATAATCCTGTAGGCTCAACAAAGTATGTACGCTTCAATACGTCGCGTTCTGATAGATGGGAGACCAGCTCGAAGTCGTCTCACGTTAACTGGGTGGTGCTCGACAGCGATTGGGAGGGGGAATTTTGCCGCGTCGCCGAATTGCATCCGAAGGTACGCGCGTACGTGAAGAATCATAACCTCGGGCTCGAAGTACCATATCGATATGGATCCGAGACGCGAAAGTATTTGCCCGACTTTATTGTGTTGGTGGATGATAACAACGGTGCCGACGATCTGCTGCATTTGGTAGTGGAGATCAAGGGGTATCGGCGTGAGGATGCCAAAGAAAAGAAATCCACGATGGATACCTACTGGGTTCCAGGCGTGAACCACATCGGAACATACGGTCGCTGGGCGTTCGCGGAGTTTACCGATATTTATCAGATCGAGACTGATTTCAAGACAAAAATCGAGAGCGAGTTTAATAAAATGATTGACTTTGTTTCGGCACAGCCGGCAATGGGGAAGAACTAGTCATGGCCAAGACGGTCAAGGCGAAGAAGAGTGTCGAAACGTTTAAGCATGATGCTGATAAACGAAGAAATATTCCAACGGCGGAGTTACAATCGGTGCTCAATGTGGCAGATCAGACGCCCGTTGAGATAAGGTATCAGCGTAATACTGACCTTGACCCTCAGCTTATGTGGCGCGGGAAGGATGAACAGGACTGGAGCGATCTCGTTGTGGATGCGCCTCCGCTGTATATCCAAGAAAAGGTGCACGCGAAGGCGCTTGTAGACGATTTGTTGCATGATACAAACGAGCGTGCGCATAATGCTGGACTTATTGCTCCAGACCTTTTTGCAGACTTCAACGGAATTCCTAAAGGGGCTGATAAAACCGAGTTCTATTCGCACGATCAGAACTGGTCAAACCGGATGATTCTCGGTGATTCGCTGCAGGTGATGGCTTCTCTTGCTGAGCGCGAGGGGTTACGTGGTAAGGTGCAGTGTATCTATTTTGATCCGCCCTATGGGATCAAGTTTAACTCGAATTTTCAGTGGAGTACTACAAGTCGTGATGTGAAGGATGGGAATGCGGGGCACATCACGAGGGAGCCGGAGCAGGTGAAAGCGTTTCGGGATACGTGGAGAGATGGGATTCATTCGTATCTGACTTATCTGCGTGATCGGCTTACTGTTGCACGTGATCTACTAACCGAGTCGGGATCGATTTTTGTGCAGATCGGGGATGAGAATGTGCATCGGGTTCGGGCCGTGATGGATGAGGTTTTTGGGGAAACCAATTTCGTTAGCCAAATTGCTTATAGAACGACCACGGGAAAAGCGTCTGCCGCGCTCGACAGCACCCGTGATTTCATTCTTTGGTTCGCTAAGTCGCTTTGCGATTTGAAATTTCGGCGTCCATGGTTTGAGCGCGATGTCGAGTCGGATCCAAATTTCCGCTTCGATTTTGATGACGCTGGCGAACTCGTTGCAGCGGGATCGACCACGCATCGTATCGCTAGAATGAACCCTATTACATCTCAGTCCAGCAGTTCCACCACGTTATTTGAGTATCCGCTCGCTGGAAGAACGTTCTTACCAGGAAAGGGTGGCTGGAAGACGAATCTAGTCGGTATGGAGAGATTGAGAAAAGCGCAACGCCTTACTTTCTCGGGTCGTACTCTTGGTTTTGTTCGTCCGTTTCGAGATTTTGCGTGTCAATCTCACACCGATATTTGGGATGACACTCGACAATCTGGATTCGGAGATTCGAAGGTCTACGTTGTTCAGACTGCAACTACGGTTCTTCAACGCTGTCTCTTGATGACCACCGACCCAGGTGATCTCATCCTTGACCCGACCTGCGGCTCAGGTACCACTGCATATGTCGCCGAGCAATGGGGCCGCCGATGGATCACGATCGACACCTCACGCGTAGCTCTCGCACTCGCTCGGGCCCGCATTATGGGAGCCCGCTATCCATTCTACTTCCTTGCTGACTCCCGAGAAGGTCAACTGAAAGAAGGAGAAATCACGCGCACTGCACCTAGTTCGCAACCTAGCCACCACAACATCCGCCACGGCTTCGTCTACGAGCGCGTACCGCATATCACCCTCAAATCGATCGCGAACAACACCGAGATCGATGTTATTTGGGACAAGTGGCAAGCGACACTCGAACCATTGCGTGAGCAGCTAAACGTCGCGCTCGACAAACACTGGCAAGAATGGGAAATTCCACGTGAAGCTGACAAGGCTTGGCCACAACAAACCAAGAATCGTCACACCGACTGGTGGCAAGCTCGGATCGCTCGGCAAGCAGAAATCGACAAGTCAATCGCCGCGAAAGCGGATTTCGAATTTCTCTATGACAAACCCTACGATGACAAAAAGAAAGTCCGTGTTGCTGGCCCGTTTACTGTAGAGAGCCTGAGCCCACACCGCATGCTCGGTGTAGACGAAAACGATGATCTAATCGACACTTTGCGGGAAAGCAGTCCAGACTATGGGGCCAAGCATACCTTCCCGCAGATGATCCTTGAGAACCTCAAGACCGCTGGCGTTCAGCAGGCGCATAAAGCAGACAAGATCAGCTTTACCGCACTCACAGCTTGGCCTGGCGATCTTGTCTGCGCTGACGGTCGCTATATGGAAGGTGATACAGAGAAACGAGCCGCCATCTTCATAGGCCCAGAATTCGGTACCGTCCAACGCGCCGACCTCGTCGCTGCAGCCCGTGAAGCAGGTGACGCTGGGTTTGATGTTCTGATCACCTGCGCATTCAACTACGAAGCGCACACCACGGAATTTAGTAAACTCGGCCGTCTTCCAGTCCTCAAGGCTCGCATGAACGCCGATCTTCATATGGCGGAAGATCTCAAGAATACGGGTAAGGGTAACCTGTTCGTCATCTTCGGCGAGCCCGACATCACGCTACTGCCAGAGAGTAATGGCAAGCTGCGCGTGAAGGTGAACGGCGTCGACGTCTTCAAGCCGCAGACCGGTGAAGTTGTCAGCGATGGTGCCGATGGTATCGCCTGTTGGTTCGTCGATACCGACTACAATGAAGAAAGCTTTTTTGTCCGCCATGCTTACTTTCTGGGCGCGAACGACCCATACAGCGCGCTCAAAACAACGCTGAAGGCGGAGATCGATCCAGAGGCTTGGGCAACGCTGAATAGTGACATCTCCCGCCCATTCGAAAAACCAACGAAGGGAAGGATCGCTGTGAAGGTGATTAATCACCTCGGCGACGAAGTCATGAAAGTATTCCGAGTCTAGAAGAATCTACGACATGGAATTCCGTATCGCCGACACCTTCACCGGCAGTCTTGCCCGTCTAACAGGCGACGAGCAGAAAGCCGTCAAAACGACAGCGTTCGACTTGCAGATCAATCCGGCAAATCCAGGAATGAGCTTCCATAAGCTTGACCGGGCGAAGGACAAGAATTTCTGGTCGGTACGAGTGAATAACGATATCCGGTTAATCGTTCACAAAAGCAGTGCAAGCTTGTTATTGTGTTACGTCGATCATCACGATAAAGCGTATGATTGGGCGGAACGGCGGAAACTGGAGACGCATCCGAAAACGGGTGCTGCACAGTTGATCGAGATCCGAGAGACGGTCAAGGAGATCGTCTTGCCCAGCTACACGTATTCAGATATTGCTGTTGCGCCCAATCATTCCACCGACGATACTCTTCTATACACGTCGTTCACGGATGATGATTTACTCGGCTTTGGGGTTCCAGTCGAGTGGATCAATGATGTTAAGAACGCAACTTCTGATACGTTACTCGCGTTGGCTGATCACTTGCCTGCCGAGGCAGCGGAAGCGCTCCTTGAGCTAGCGACTGGCGGTAAGCCGGTACCGCAACTCGCGCCGATATCGGTCAGTCCGTTCGATCACCCCGATGCTCAGCGCCGCTTCCGGGTGATGACGAACGTGGAGGAGTTGGAGCGTGCACTCGAATTCCCCTGGGATAAATGGGCCGTCTTTTTGCACCCTGACCAACGGCAATGGGTAGAGCGCGATTACAACGGTCCAGCACGTGTTTCGGGTTCGGCGGGCACTGGCAAGACGATAGTTGCATTGCATCGGGCCGTTCATCTAGCGCGCGCATATTCTCACACTCGTGTTTTGTTGACGACATTCTCAGATACCCTTGCGAATGCGTTGCAACTCAAGTTGAAGCGGTTGCTAGGAAACGAACCGCGTCTTGCAGAACGAATCGACGTGTATTCACTTAACGCGATTGGCCTTCGTCTTTATAAGACGCACGTTGGTCCTGCGACTATTGCGAACTATGAGACGGTACGCGGATTATTGAAAGAGGCATCGAGCACTACCGGTGCTCACAAATTCGGCTTGCATTTTCTATATTCTGAGTGGGAACATGTCGTTGATGCATTACAGCTGAAAAGCTGGGATGCGTATCGCGATGTTGCACGCCTTGGTCGTAAGACACGACTTCCCGAAGGGCAGCGTGAGGTGTTGTGGTCTATTTTCGATCATGTCCGTGTCGCACTACAGTCGCGTGAGTTGATTACGTACGCAGAGCTTTTCACATCTTTGGCAAATGCGATTTCGAAGAGTGAGAAGGTTATGTTCGATTTCGCCGTGGTAGACGAGGCGCAGGATCTGAGTGTTGCTCATCTTAAGTTTTTGGCAGCCGTGGGTGGATCTCGGCCAAACGCATTGTTTTTCGCAGGCGATTTAGGGCAGCGTATTTTTCAGCAATTATTTTCCTGGAAGGCCCTCGGGGTGGATCTCCGTGGGCGCTCACGCACCTTGCGTGTCAATTACCGCACGTCGCACCAAATCCGCAGGCAGGCGGATCGTCTCTTGGGACCGGTCGTTGTCGATGTAGACGGTAATAGTGAAAGTAGAAGCGATGCGGTGTCTGTATTTAATGGACTAACACCGACTATTCTCAATTTCAAAAGCGAAAGCGATGAGAGTACGTCCGTCGGAGCGTGGATCGCTGACCGGATTAAAGAAGGAGTGATGCCTCATGAATGTGGTGTGTTCGTCAGGTCCGAAGCGCAACTGGAACGTGCGAGAGTCGCTGTGGAATCTGGGGGTGTTGCTTTCAAGGTTCTTGATGAACATGTTGATACAACCAGCGGGGTATGCCTCAATTAGTACAATGCATCTCGCAAAAGGACTTGAGTTCCGGGTCGTAGTTGTAATGGCGTGTGACGACGAAGTTATTCCTTTGCAGGAACGCATCGAAGCAGTTGGTGACAGTGCCGATCTGCAAGAAGTATACGAAACGGAGCGCCATTTACTCTATGTTGCTTGTACGCGAGCGAGAGATCAATTGCTTGTTACCGGGATCGAACCAGCTTCGGAGTTTGTCGAGGATATGTTTACGCGATGACTTTGTATTGCGACTGAACTAATCTAGACGAAAGGATGTCGTTGCTATGGACTTCCTCCGATTTGATAGACCTCAAGAGGCTTGTAGATTACAGGGGGGAAGCGCGTGGATGCACGGAAAACAACGTCGACGATTACTGACGGGTTTAAACGCGAAGCGGTCCGTTTGGTGGAGGCTGGTCCGAAATCCGTGGCGCAGGTTGCACCAGAGCTTGACATTGCTCAGCGCGCGTGTGGGCAGTGGACGGGCGAGTTTGGAAGACGAAGTGCAACGCCTGCGCCGCGAGAATGCAATCTTGTAGGAAGAGCGAGCGATTTAAAAAACCACGGCTTTCTTCGCCACGGAATCTCAATGAGATTCCAATCTATTGTGATCCATGCGCCGGAGTTTCGCATCACGACGATGTGTGGCGTGTTCCAAGTGTCGAAGGTGGGTACTACGCATGGAAGGATCGGGCACCGAGTCGATGTTGCTGGCTATTCGCACGCTCTATACGCAGATATGGCATCGTCCGTATCGCAGCGGAAACTGCGGGCACATGGGGGATTCGAATCCGTCCGCAATAGGTCGCTTGGCTGATGCGCAAGGCCGGATTTGTGGCGATCGTAAGACGTGCTGCACTCGCTCCCCCGCAAGTGGTGGAGAACCTCTTGAATCGACAGTTGCTATCGCGACGGCGCACCGAGCTATGCTTGAGTACATCGAAGTGTGGTGCAATCGTTAGTGCCGGTACTTGAGCTTATCGCAGTCCGGTGGAATACGATAAGCTCAAGCTCGACCGAGTTGCTTAACCTGGTGTCCATTAAATCGCAGGAAGTCCAGTCCCTGTCAAACCAGAGTTAAGTTATTTGACTTCTCAGTCATATTATTCCGTTTCGCCCGAATCTCACGGGTTCGTCAGCGAATTAAATCCGGACGGATGGGTGAAATGACCTGTGACAGTAGTCATCGCATACAGCATTGTTCCGCTTGCAAATATTGAAATATCCATATGTATACCTCCGATTATAGTTAGACAAAGAAAAAGAACCCCATTGTACATCGATAGGTGCTTATAACCTACTTGAATAAGCGTGTCCTTCCAAAGCTTGGCTACCGTCATCAGTATCAAGGCACCACCCCCAATAGACGTATAAACGTTTCGGTCGTTAAATATAACCAGAAAATGTGTAAGCTGCACCGCCGGTGCAGCTTACACATTTTAGCTAAGGTTGTCCGAGGCTGTATAGATCCTCTCCCAATCCTACGACTTGTGAACCGCCGGCGTATATGTCCCCGGCTCTGTACGAAAGCTCACCGAGATTCTATTCCATCCATTGATCGTGACAATCGCCATCGTCAAGTTCACGATTTCTGATTCGGTAAAATGTGCCCGTGTTTCTTCATATACTGAGTCGGGCACTCCGTCATCCGCAACCTTCGTTACTGCCTCCGTCCACGCTAGCGCGGCTCGCTCTCTTGGTGTAAAAAATGGCGTTTCTCGCCACACCGGGATTGCATAAATCCGCTGTTCGGTCTCTCCCGCAATTCGAGCATCCTTGGTGTGCATGTCAATGCAGTATGCACATCCATTTATATAAGAAGCGCGGATCTTTATGAGCTCGATAAGCGTTGGTTCCAGCCCAGATTCGCGGACATATCGTTCCAGGCCGAGCATTGCGCGTAATGCTCCTGGCGATACTGAGTGATAATTGATTCGTGGAGTCATAAAAGTTTGTCGATGAAAAAATAAATAGAGCGAGAAAAAATGGCCGCAAAATTCAGACCGATTTAGACCGCTTGAGCGCTTTATTTTTCGGGGTGACCTACGGACATTGCGGTTCGTCCATCGGGAAAGCGGAATGAACCGTCAACAGATGTCTGTAGCAACTCGGTGACTGAAGGGCTGATATTGCCTTCATTCCGGGATGATGAAGATTATGATAGGTTTCAACATGCGATTTCGTCACTTCTCTTATCTCAGTTCAACGTCGATTCGATCGGCGAACGTTATCTGCGGGGCTCTTCTCCTCGCGACCACCCTCGCCTGCGCCTCTGCAAAGCCACGCTCCCATTCAGGCGCGCTACCTGTGGTTGAACTCCGTACCGATGCTGGAATTATCCATCTGCAGATCGATTCAGTCCGCGCACCCCAAACCGCTGCAAATTTTCTTCGGTATGTCGATCGCGGGCTCTATGACGGATCCGCCTTTGGGCGCACCGTATCTGCCACAAATGAGACTGCATTTCATCTTGATCTGCTGCAGGCCGACCGACCCACGAACCCCGCGCAATCCGATGACCCTCCGGTTCCATTAGAGCCCACATCGGAAACGAAGATTGTACATGTGGAAGGCACACTTTCGATGGCCAGGGAAAAGGCTCCCCAGAGTGCAACTTCCTCGTTCTTCATCTGTTTAGAGCAGGAACCTTCGCTTGACTTCGGAGGGGGAGCCAGTGGAGATGGGAAAGGTTATGGTGCCTTTGGACGGGTGATCAAAGGGATGGATGTCGTCAAGGCAATTCATGATGGGCCGGCAAAAGGACAGCAGCTCGTTACCCCTGTTCGTATCATCTCTGCTCGGCGTTTGGGCGGGCGAAGTTGAGGTTTGTGGTTCGTGGTTCGTAGTGTGAGGCCGCGACGCTGGTAGTCGCAGATCCACGGCGAGGTTACCCAGTTGTCAGCTATATTTAACACCTGAACCTATGGGCATTTACTGGGGGTAAGCTATCTTGATGAGCAATTCCAACAACGATGTCCTGCAACAGATCTCCGACTTAGATCACCGTCTCTCCAGAATCGAGCGGGCCCTAAACACCCTCGGCGTCAAACTCGCGGCCAATGAAGAGCCGACGTCGCCTAACTCGCCAATTGCGAGGCCGAGCGCGATACCCCGCCCGGGAGCCGCCATTCCACAGGCGCCTCCGCGCGCTACGCCTCCCAAGAAAACCGAATCAATCGAAACAAGAATCGGTTCCCACTTTTTCAATCGAATCGGCATCCTGGCCGTTTTGATCGGAATCGCGTGGTATCTCAAGTTCGCATTCGAGAACCAATGGATCGGACCGACTGGGCGTGTCGCAACCGGGATACTTGCTGGAGCTCTTCTCATTGCATGGTCTGAATGGTTCAGAAGGAAAGGACATGTAAAGTTTTCCTATTCCCTGAAAGCAATCGGCAGTGGAGCGCTCTATATGTCGCTGTGGACTGCATACGATCGCTACGATCTCATCTCGTCGTCAGTTGCCTTCTCTGCAATGCTGTTGGTGACTGCATGGAATGGATTCATCTGCTGGGTGCAGGACTCTGAAGTCCTTGCGCTATACGCACTCGTAGGAGGGTTTGCCACACCGGTTCTTGCATCGAGTGGAGGGGGATCATCAAATCGCGCTATGCGTGTATATGTTGATCCTGAACACTGCTGTGCTTGTTTTATTATCGCGCAAGCGATGGGTAAATGTAGCGTTCGGAGCTTTTGTTGGAACTACGCTGCTCTTTTGGGGATGGGCTGAGCAATACTACAATGACTCGCAGTTCTGGACGACCGCACTTTTTGTGGCAGTGTTTACAGTATTGTTCGCATTGGTTCCCGGTATTCTGAAAGGCGACCCGGACGACAAGCCCAATGGAAAAGCTCGAGCATTGTTGCCGATCCTCAGCGTCGTGAATGCCGGTATCGGATTCTTGGCGTTCTATGGGATGCTGGGATATGGCGGAAGAGAATGGGCGAGGCCATGGGTTGCCGTGCTATTTGCCGCTTTCTATCTAGCTGTCATCAGGTTTCGCGATGAAAGGCGCGATAGCGCAGACTCGAAGACGATTACAGACCTTCACATCGTTTTAGCTTTCACCTTTCTCACGATCGCCATTCCCCTCAAAGCGCAACAAGGTTGGATTGCTATCGGATGGTTTGTTGAAGGTGCCGGATTGCTTTGGGTTGCTCGACGCAGTAAATCAGACTTGCTGCGCCCGCTCGGCGTTATTGCAATGACTCTCGGGATGTTTGCGCTAAACAATATTTCTGAGTCGTCAATCAGGCAGGTTATTCTCAACTCCCGCTTTGCTGGATTTGTCGTCGGAATTGCAGCATTCGCATTCGTTGCACGTATGGCTTTTGAAGCACGCGCGCTCTATGCGTCCGAGTCGGGTTCGACAGCGACTCCAGAGTTTGATAGGGATACTTTTTTCGCCGAGCTTAGGAAGGATGTAGCGTCATGGAAAAACATCGTGGGTGTGGCTGTGCTCGCTGTCAGTGTGTTAGTGCTTTGGGGAATCAGTCTTGAAATTACGACGTTTTGGAACACACGTCCTTACGTAACAGACGTATACCGCCATTTTAGTCTCTCTATCTGGTGGATGTTGTTTGGGGCGCTACTTCTAGTTATTGGTTTCAAAAAAAGGTCGCGATTCTTTCGTTGGCAAGGACTCGTGTTGCTTACTCTGAGTGTTCTCAAGGTGTTTGTATTCGATATGTCAGAGCTAACGCAAGGATACAGGATTGTAAGCTTCATAGGGCTTGGCGGGATACTTCTCGCAACCAGCTTTGCGTATCAAAAAGACTGGTTCGGTATTAGACATGGTGACGATCATGATGCGGATCAAGGCATTGGATCTTGATAATGCTTCGCTTTCTTCTCCCTCCTCTTCTCGTTCTTCTGCAACATACGCCTGATTCGGCTGAGCGACGTTTCTTTCGTTTTGAACGAGAGATGTTAATGCCTCAGACAGATTCTGGCCAAATGTGTGTTTCGTTGGACACTGATGTCATAAAAAACTCACGGTCCGATCTGGGGGATGTTCGGCTTTTTCGCCGTAATGGTGAAGTTCCCTACGTTTTGCATATCGGGCGCGCAGGCGAGTCGGGTCGGTACCAGTTGCCAAAGATCTTTAACGTTGGCGAGTTAAACGGTAAAACCGTATTCGATGCCAATCTGACGAATCGATTTTACCAGTCACTTTCCATCGATACAAAGGCAACGGACTTTGTCGCTATCGTCGACGTTTATGGAAGTCACACAAGCGAAGGAAGGGAGCGCACCAAGCTTGGGACATTCACTATTTTTGATGTCAGAGGTTCGCAGCCTGTTCGTCGCACATCGATAGATTTACCACGGAGTAACTTCGCGCATCTCCATTTTGAGATTGGCGGAAAGATAAAGCCAGTCGATATCGTCGGTGTTTCAGTTTTGGATACTGACGATAGTCAGCTGAACTACCAGACGATTGCCGAACATCACAATCTGCAAATTGACGGTCGTAATTCAGTCGTTTCGATCAAACTCGATCCTCTCGTATCCGTTGAGCGTGTTACGATCATTGATAATGCCGGACGTGATTTCGTGCGCAACGTTAGGGTCGATAGAGTCGACGGTGGTAAAACAATTAGCGCAGCTGGTGGAACAATTTATCGTTTCAATACTTTGCGGAACGGTATTCCCCTGTCAGCTCAGCAAACGCATGTCGATATACCGGCGAGTTACAGGGTGTTGGGAGAGAATGGTCTTTCTGAATGGCGGGTTACTGTTGAGAATGGGGATGATGCACCGCTGGCAATCAAGAGTGTTCTCTTTGAGATGCGTGATCGTCGGTTGTGCTTTGATGCGTCCCAGGGAGAATCGTACACGTTAATGTATGGTGATAGTGTTCTCACTCCCCCGAAGTATGATTATGCGAATCTTTTTGAGCCTAGTTTGCATCCGGCTATCGCGAGGTTAGGAAGCGAGAAGGAGAACGCGCAGTATGTGCATAGGCCGGATACTCGCCCATGGACTGAGCGATTTCCGGTAGTTCTATGGATTGCTCTTGGCGTTGTAGTAGTGGTGCTTGGGGTGGTTGCAGTTCGGAGTACGGATAAAGTATAGGAAGCAGTTCAGGCGATTGGGTTTTTCAATGCGCTGTACTATTGAAAATCGCTAATCCAAAATTCCCGCGCGTTCTATATTGCTTCATCCTGACCGAACCAATATACATCGTACCCAAAAATCACCATAGCATTTTCCGAACTCACCTACAATCTTTGAAAGGTGAGCTCCTCGGATATCCCATCCGCAAAATCTTTCCCACCTCAGGGTGCGAATCATTCTATCGATCACGAACGTGATTCCATGCTCATCCGCGGCATTCAGCGCGGCGATGAACATGCTTTCACGACTCTTGTTCGATCATATCTTGTTTCCCTGTACCGATTCGCTTACACCATCACTCGCGATGCGCAACTCGCGGATGATGTTGCGCAGGATGTGTTCGTGCAACTATGGGAACGGCGAACGCAACTCGATATCCGCGGAAGCGCCAAGAGTTATCTCTTTCAATCAACGAGAAACCGTGCGCTCAATGCGCTTCGGCATGAGCGTTCACAACATCGAATTGAAGACCTGCTACATCTGGAGCAGGTACATCTCTCCTCTGGAGCCGCTGCCGATGAGGAACTCGATCGCGAGGAAATGGCAGAGATCATTCAGCACACGCTTTCGACGCTACCGCCCCGCACTCGTGAAATTTTCCTGCTCAGCCGTGAGCATGGGATGACTTATCCTAACATCGCTGAGACGTTGGGGATCGGTATTCCAACCATTCACAATCAAGTGTCGCGAGCAACAAAAGCTATTTTTGCCGCAGTCCAGCGCTGGAGAAGCGGCGAGGCGTTCTGACGGACTTTCTCGTGTTATGATCCGTTTCGAAAAAAGATTGTGTGAGTTTTGAGCGGGGAGCGTGTCATGCTCGCATGACTGATCCCGCTGACCTTGATTGGACTCTTGTCTCCGCGTATCTCGCAGGCGAAGCTTCGCCTGGCGATCGACAGCGAGTGGAAGCATGGGTTGCGAGTGATCCCCAGCGATCTCAGTGGTTTACCCAGGTTCGCGATGTGTGGCAAACACCACTCATCGCAGACGCTCCGGCACTCGACGTAGAGGCTTCCCTTGCAGGCATTGGACGGCGAACTGGAGTTGCTGAGCTCATGGCTGCGAATCGCATTTCCCTGCAAACGCAGACGAGCCAGTTCAGCGGACGGCCCATGCCATCTCAGCAGAACTTTGCCAGCGTACGGAAAATCTCCCGCTGGCAAGCGTGGGGTATGGTGGCTGCTAATATTGCGCTGATTGCAGTGGTCTGGATGGGAGCAACGTTCCGGGCGACCACTCAACTCGCCGACCACCGCTCTGTGTATACCACGGGGAATGGCGAACGTGCAACCATTACACTCCCGGATGGGAGCACCGTCCTCCTTAACGTTGCTAGCCAGCTCGAAGTTCCGTCCGACTACGGTCGCGGGAACCGTGCGATCAAGCTTACGGGTGAAGCACATTTTACCGTAATTCCGAAGTCCACTGCTCCATTTACTGTCACGACTGGACAACACACCGCTCGTGTGCTTGGCACGACGTTTGTTGTGCGCGAATATCCAACCGATACTACGACCACAGTTGTAGTACGTGACGGCAAGGTTGCAGTCGGACCGGTGGTGCTTACGGCTGGACAGGAGACCATTGTGGGCCGCACCGGGACGCCTCGGGTACAGGTGGCGAATACCGGACGGTTTGCGTTTGTACACGGATCGCTGGTCATCGAAGATATTCCACTTTCAGATGCCATCGCCGAACTGAACCGCTGGTACGATGCGGATATTCGGTTGAGTAACTCTGCGTTAGCGGTCCGACGGGTGGTTGGCACATTTGAGACCGGTTCGCTAACCGATCTGATCTCGATTATGGAGTTGACGTTCAACGTTCGTGTTGTGCGTGAAGGGCGAGTCCTGACCTTATATCCCAGAGGTTGATTGAGTATGAAGCACGAGCGGTCAATGGCAGCAAAGTCGATACAGCAATTGGTGTGGCGATATGGAGGCGGGGTGCCGCTTGCAGTTCTCGCATGGCTCTGTGTTTCATACACAGATATCGTTGCGCAGGCAGCACCCACGGTGTTACCAGCGCAACAGGAGGGAGAGCTTCGACGTTTTACTGAATCTCAAAAGTCAGAATTATCATCGCGTCAGGCTCGATCCCTGATCACACTGTCGATACGGGATAGTACGATTGGGTATGTCATTCGTGTTATCGGACAGCAAATGGCCGTGCCGATTGTTTTTGATAACGCAGATCCTCGATTCACAAAACGCATCAACGTTCGTTTGACCGATGAATCGATGATGGATGCATTGGCTATGACGCTGCAAGGAACAGGTTTAAGCGCTACTGTAGCAAAGGATGGTAGGACTATCGTTGTTAGTGATCGTTCGAGCCCGGGAAAGGCGCGAGATAGTGTGGCAACCGGCCAGGTCGCTGGCGTGGTGGTCGACTCCGCAACGGGGAAACCGATCGCTGGAGTAACCGTCGAGATGCCACAATTCAAAAAGCGTGTACTCACGAGCGAGAAGGGGACGTTTGCTATTCCCGGGGTTGCTTCAGGAAGTTCTGTGGTCTCTGTTCGATTCATCGGATATCACTCGACTTCCAGGCCCGTTACGGTTGTGGGTGGTCAGACCGCGATGCTTCGTATCGTGCTTACCCAATCGGCGAGCTTACTCTCCGGCGTCGTGACCACTGCAACCGGTGTTCAGCGCAGGGTCGAAGTTGGCAACGATATCACGGTGATCAATGTCCCTGATGTGCTGGAGAAGAACCCTGTATCTACTTTAACGGATTTGCTGGCCACGCGTGTCCCGGGATTGGTGGTGGCGCGGGCTTCTGGTGAACCCGGGTCGAGAACGGAGATTCGGATTCGTGGGACTGGGAGTATTCGCGCGTCGAATGCGCCGATTCTGGTGGTCGATGGTGTTCAGGTTCTTAGCGACCGTTCTGGTATCGACTCTACCGGGTTTGCGACGTCACCGTTTGATCAGGTCGATCTCAATTCCGCTGAAACAGTCGAGGTGTTGAAAGGACCCTCAGCTGTCGCGATGTATGGGAGCAATGCGGCAAACGGTGTCATTATCGTCACAACGAAGCGTGGCCGAGAAGGTCCAATGCGGTGGAATATGTCGATGGATATGGCGATCGAAAGACTTCCAGGGGAGTGGCCTCAAAACTACTTCGCGTGGGGCGAAAATCTGTCGGCTGGGGTCGCTGCAGGCGTGTATGGACAATGTCCACGTTACGCTTCCGGTCTTGTTCTGAATTGGGGGGCGTACCCTGCATGTCGATATGATAGTACATCTGTCTACCAGATACTGAACGATCCAGGTACCACGGTGTTTGGAACCGGGCTTAGCAAAAGATTGTCAGGAGGAGTAAATGGCGGATCTCGCCAGTTTCTTTATGCGCTGACGGGAACATACTCATCCACACTCGGTGTCCTCAAGTTACCCGATGAGGACGCTGAGCTGTTGGCCAAGGCGGGTGTCAATATCAAGTCATGGCAGCGTCGGCCACAAGCACTGGAAACCTTCAGTGGTACCTTGAACCTCAACTTTGCGCTCAAGGGACAGTCAGATCTCAGAACGACGTCGACTATCGTTCGGCAGGATAAGCGATCGACTCCGCTGATCAAGGCGCTTGGTGTCTCGAGTGGCATGACTCCACCTGTTCAATTGTATGATGGCGAGGGTGTGCCGCTCGGTTTCGGAAGTGGTCTCCTGGTTCGCGTACCTGACTTCATGGGTGCCGAAAACTGGATCGAACTCGGCTTCTACAACTCGGCGACCTTCAGCACGACCTTGTGGAATGCCTGGAAGTTCGAAACCACCGCAGGGCTCGACGTCAAAAATGGACGCCAAACCTATCTACTCAAAACAGGAGACTATTGTCCCGTGAGCGGAGCGGTGAATGTGGCGTTTGGCAATTGCGTTCAACGGTCGCAAGCGGTGTACTACGAAGACTACAAAAGCTATCGGACCACAGCAGTTGGAACCGATCTCACAGTCCGAGCTTCTGGCCCCGCCAGAGGTTATAAGTGGTTCAATGTTACCCCGCGCGTTGGGCTCAATATGACCGGTATCACGAATGGACAGAGCGGCGTTGGCGCTGGAGGATTACCTATGGGTGGTCTCGGCATTCGAGGTGCAGAGACGGTCAGGGTGTTGGCGGACGGACAATCGGCAAGACGTACTGTGGGGATGTATGCTGAAGTTGGCTTGAAGATCGGAGATCAACTGTTTCTCCCGCTTTCCGTTCGGACGGACGTCGGCAATGCGATAGGAAGTCAATCCAAACCGGTCTTTCCCGGGATACAACTTTCCTATGTCGCGTCGGACAAGCCGAGTTTTCGGGATATCCCGGTAATCGGACGTATTCCCGAACTGCGGCTTCGAACTGCATTTGGAATTTCCGGACGGCAGCCCGGGTTGGCTGACAAATATCAAACCTTCGTATTCACACGTTTCCCGATCGATAATGCAGATGTTTCTGTTGCCAACTTGTATACTGTCGGTAATAGCAAACTGTCTCCCGAATTCGTGAAGGAATGGGAGATGGGATTTGATATAACAGCGATCGACCGACCGCACGACCGCTGGAGTGGGACGGTGACACTCGTGCGCAAGAAGACATCGAACTTGCTTGCACCGGAAACGTTGCCACTCTCGCTCGGGACTGTGAGGTCACGCATTTCCAACATTGGAGATGTCATGAACCAAAGTTTCGAAGTGACGCTGGAAGGATTTCATCGTGCCGGCTGGTTGGACTGGAGTAGTAACAATGGCATATCGACGTTACGTGGCAAACTTCTCCGTTTGAAGAACCAGACCAATACCTCGTTGCTGGCGTCCGACCAACCGGGACGCGCTGTTTCCAGGGGAAATTACGTTGGTTACCCGTTGAATGGGTTGTGGGCGAGGCCTATTGTTGGCTATGTCGATGGAAATGAAAACGGGCTGCTTGAGCCCGACGAAATCGCTTATGGCGATACGAAGCGGTATTTGGGCAGTTCCGATCCTTACTTCACCGTCACAAGTAATCAGCAAGTGACGTTTGCGGCACGTCTTACTCTGACTGCAAGCTTGTCATATGAAAACGGTTCTTCTTCGAATGCGTATGATGCCGGTATCGGGGGATTCTCGCGTGTGATGAACGACCCGACCCTTTCTCTGGAGCAACAAGCCAGGCTTCTCTATGATGGTGCTGCCTCTGCATATCGTGTATCGACGCTACGGTTGCAGACTATGCAGCTTACGTATGTAGTACCTTTGCGTATTACGGAGCGCTATCTTCGCGCGCGGTCACTGCAGATCGCCGTGTCTGGAACCAATTTAGGGATATGGTCGACATTTGCAGGACAAGATCCGGCGCTTGGCGGAATCCTTCGTAATCAAAACAGGGCGATTCTTCCAACGCCACGAACGTATGGCGTTACCATGAGGGTTCAGTGATATGTTGCGACATTTAGTGCCAAAGACCGTCACAGTCGCGTGTTTGTCCGCTGTCCTGTTGATTGGATGTTCTCCTTTCGGGCTCGTCGATGACACGGACACTCCTACTGAGGCCCTCGATCCCAAGGCAGTCAAAAGCCAGGCTGGGGTGCTTGCATTGTACCGCAGCAGCCTATTGTCGCTGAGTCAGGTCGTTGCTGGGGGTCGGAAAAGCGCGACAGGGAAGGACGATGGAAACATTCGCTCTTTTGTACGACTGAGCGGACATATCAGCGACGAATTAGACTATCGCACTGTCACGAGCGGACTCACTCCCACGTATTCGCTTCTCGAGATTTCCACTCGAAATTTCGATCCCGATCCTTCCGGGAACGTAGCTAATCTGTTCTTCGATCGCTTGAATGAATTACGGATTCTGGCGGCCGCCACACAAGCGGGATTTCGATCTTATGGAAGTCAGCTATCCGATACGATCCTGGCGCATGCCATGACGATCGAAGCGTCGTCGTTGATCATGCTTGCAGAACTTTACTGTTCTGGAGTTCCATTAAGCACTCTTAATAGCAATGGCGATTTTACGTTAACTCGTGGATATTCAACTCAGGAACTTTATGTGCTTGCGCTGAATATGCTCGATTCGGCTGCGGTGCACTCATCGGAAAGTTCGCGAATCTCTGGCCTTATCGCATTGCTGCGCGTTCGGATATTGCTGGGGCAAGGCAATGTTCAGCAGGCTGCGGCGAGCGCAGGCGACATTGAAACTGCATTCCATTACGACATCACGTATTCCAAGGCTGTTCTGAGCTCCGACGACTTTTACGGAAAGTTCACAGTCGCCAGTACGCCAAAAACATCGAATATAGACCATGGAGAACGGATCGGTAATCTAAAAGGCAGTAACGGTCTCCCGTATACAACAAGCGACGATCCCCGCTCTCAACTGCCAGCGTTACAAGATCCTTGGGCACCACTGGTATTGACCAGTGGCGTCGAGGCGCGGCTGGCGGAGGCTGAAGCCGCCCTCGAACGTGGTGATGACCGATGGCTCGTGATATTGAATGCATTGCGAACCAGCTGTGTCCCGGGTGACGTGTGCGCGGTACCGGAACCAGCAGGATCTGGCGGCGTTGCGGGGCTCGGGCTGTTGAGTGATCCCGGAACTGCACCGGGGCGACTCGATCTGTTGTTCTCCGAGCGAGCCTATTGGCTGTTTCTTCGTGGATTCAGGCAGGGAGATCTCCGCCGCCGGATAAGAACGTATGGCGCCCGGGTCGACCAAATATATCCCATTGGGTTTCCGGAGGTGGGCAATGTCGCGTATGGAGATCAGGTTAGTATACCGGTCCCACTGCAAGAGCAGCGATATAATCCAAACTATCGAGGATGTTTGAACAATGACGCGTAAGCAACTGCATAATCAGATGCGTCGGTCGATGCGTAAGCAATTGAGATGGATCGCTGTATTTATAGCAATTGGTGCGAGTGTCATTGCCTGTTCGGACTATGCCGTCGTTTCTCCCACGTTACACACAGACGAATTTTACTGGGCGCTCAAGGTCGATCATCCTGCCGTATTGCTGAGCATGACAGCACCGACGAACACACTTCAGTTGCACGCGACACCGTATACAATTCATGGTGATACGCTCGTTGTGGATTCGCTGGTAACACCGCCCAGTATCGTATGGGAATCCTCCGATACCATGGCGGTACACGTTTCCCCAACTGGGGTACTCACTGCACGGAAAACGGTGACGCGGGTGAACGTCTATGCTACCATGACTGTTGATGATATTACCCGCCGCGACACGGTCTGGGTGGGGGTGACTGCCACAGCCCCGTCGGTTTTGGATTCTTTTGTCCTGTTCGTTCCATCTCAGGCCAACGTCGTACCCGCTGGCGGCTCGTTGTCGTTGTCGGTTCGCGCCCGGTTGCAAAATGGGAGCCTAGTATCAGGGGTTCCAGTCCGGTATTACGTGGATAACCGGTGGCTTGCCACGTTCAAGACGACGGTTGGGTTGTTGTACGGTATCGTGCCAGACGATTCGGTCAACGTCACCGCAGTCACGACAGTGTATGGAGAAACACGTCGTGAGTCGCTGTTTCTTTATACCGGCTGGCCCGTTCGGCTAATAACTCCGATCTTTACTTTGATCGCTGAAGCTGCGCCGAACAATTCTATTGTATATACGCCGAGGTCTGTTGACTTGAAAGGCGGGCCCGGGTCGACTTTTACTTGGGTGAACCAGTCAGGGTCAGCCCCCAAGAACGCCGTCGGCGCTCCGTATTCTGGTGGAATGAAGTTCGATATCATCTTCGACCACCCGGAGCAGGCCGGTGCGTTTCTCCCTTCGCTCCCACCATCGTCCCCGTACGGTCAGTCCGGGAATATCCTTCAACTTCCGTTTGATACGTCTGGCGGGAAGATCCTTCTTGCACTCCGGAAATTCACAGTGCCTGGCGACCATTACTACACGATGCAGCCGCTGGGCATTCGTGGAAAAGTATCGATCAGTGAGCGGTGAGTCCGGTTCATTGCATCCAACACTGTAGCTGCATACTTCAAACGTATTTCAAGAAACACCCTGTTTCCGCATCACCTTCACTGATCTCTTTATGCCTTCAACACGTCGAACATTCGTAAAAAACGGCGCGATCATCGCGACCGGTGCGGCTTTGGCGAAGCTCACGCCTCACCAGTTAGCCGCCTCTCCAGTTGCCGATCGAGCAGGCAATTGGAACGATGGATGGAAAGCCCTGATTCAGCATGGATTGGACGCTGCCAAGTCCAATGGATCTTCGTATACCGACATTCGAATCACCTTCACGCAGGACCGCAAGATATTTCCCAATATGGTACGGGATGAAGAAGCGATTCATTGCGGCGTTCGGTGTCTCGTGAACGGATATTGGGGATTTGCATCGGGCCCGGTGCTCGGAAAATCTGAAATGGAGCGGTTGGCGCGCGAGGCCGCACTGCAGGCGAAAGGCAACACCATTGGGCCGGCGCGTACAGCGGAGTTGGCATCGCGTCCGGTTGTAGCATCAGGGCAGTGGACGATGCCTGTACAGATCGACCCGTTTGATGTTCATCCACTGGACGGATGTGACCTGCTCCGTAGTCTGAGTGCGTATTGTAGCAATCTGAAGGCGCAGTTCAGCAATCCGATCGTTAACCCGGTCCGTCAGGATAAGGCCTTCGGCGCATCGGACGGAAGCTATTGGACGCAGCGGGTGTTTCGTATCTCTCTGGGGTCGGCAATTGTGTATGCGGAAGATGGGCGATCGAGCAGCCGAGGGTTCGATCCGTATTTTGCAGGTGCCGGTTGGGAGTTGCTGGAGGCGAATGGCCTGCGCGCGTATGTCGATGCCAAGGTCGAAGAGTGCAAGGAAGACCTGAAATTGAGCGCAAAAATGGTGGATGTGGGTCGGTACCCTCTGATACTCGACGCGCGATCGGTTGCAAACGTGTTGTCAGGGACGGTAGGGTTAGCAACAGAATTGGATCGGGCCCTGGGATACGAGGCGAACGCTTCGGGAACGAGCTATCTGAATGCACCAGATGAGATGATACTGACGCAGAAGATGAGTAGCCCTCTGCTTTCGGTAACGGCTAATCGTAACGAGACGGGGGGAATCGCCACTGTGCAGTGGGACGATGATGGCGTCGTGTCGGGTTCGTTTCCTTTAGTACGTGATGGTGTATTGCAGGGCTTTCAAACAACACGAGAATCGGCGTACTGGATGCGGTCGACGGGCTCAACGGTTGCGTCGACCGGTTGTGCCTACGCTGAAACCGGCGTCGATGCTCCGATCACTCGAACGGGAAATTTGGTGATGACGCCAGCGGACTCTACAGCAACGGTGTCGGACTTATACCGGGATCTGAAAACCGGAGTGATGTTCGCAGGGATGGGAGCAAACATGGACTTTCAACAGCTCAATGGGCTCGGTACGTCTCCAACATGTTACGAGATTACGAATGGTAAGCGAACGGCGATTCTCGTGAACGCAGGCCTGTTATTCCAGGCACCTGAGCTATGGAAATCACTCCGTGCGATCGGTGGCCGATCATCCGCTCTTCGGAGTGCGGTCATGTCCCGCAAAGGACAACCAGCCCAATTGGCATTTCATAATGTGACCGCTGTTCCAGCGATGTTCGAGAATGGCACCATCATTGATTTTACGAGGAAAGCGTGAACGAAAATCCGAGATTACTGTCGCAGGCGACAATGCAGCGCATTGTCGATCGTGTGATGAACTATGTGCCAAAGCCGGCGACGAGGACGACCATCCTGATCGAAGGGTGGTGGAACGCGGAACTTCAATGGGCACGGAACAAGGTTAGTCTCGCCGGCGATCGCCGAGATTTATGGGTGACCGTGACCCGCGTCGTTGGCGGAAATAGTGGGACAATCAAAACGAATCAGTACGATGATGTGTCATTGGAAGCGGCAGTTCGCGCCGCGGAACGCGCTGCTGTCATCAGCCCATTGCACGTGATCCCGCAGATGCCCGTGGAGGAGCCAACGTTTCCGTCACCTGTCGTGAAGATCTGGAGCGACGCGACTGCTAACGTTACGATCGAGCAGCGGGCGCAACTCGCAAAACAGCTCACAGAGCTGTCAGAACCGAACGGGTTCTTATCGGCAGGCTATATGGAGATGCGTGCTGCGGAGGCGGCGTCTTTTGATAGCGAGGGGCAACAGCCGGGGACATTGCAGTATCAGGCGTATACGCAATCGCAATGTTCCGCAACGGTTCGACATCCCAAAGGTGTGGGATCTGGTTGGGCAGGTTTATCCAGCTATGATTGGTCGTCCATCAACGGTGCAGCACTCGTGACGCGAGCGGTGGAGAAGTGTCAAGCATCTCTCAACCCCGTGGCGATCGAGCCCGGACGCTACACGGCGATTCTCGAGCCAGCGGCGGTCGTAGCAATGACTGATGTCGTGATGAATTCGATGCGAGATCGCACATTTGCTGAAGGTCCTGGGAATCCGTGGACATTGGAATATGATCAATCGTTGAATATCTGGCGAAGCAAGTTGGGCCTGAAGGTAATAGATGAGCGGCTATCGTTTACGCATGATCCGCAGCACGCCGAACTCGGTGTACTTACGGAACCTGGGCTCGCTCCAATTTCGTTTATTACGAATGGCGTTCTCAATTCGCTACCATATACTCGATCGTATGCACTGCGCTACCTCGGGAAGAATACCGGGAATTTGTATCGACCGTCCTATACCATGACAGGCGGTGATACGTCCATGGAAGAGATGATTTCGTCGACAAAGCGTGGATTACTCGTCACGCGGTTTTGGGGAGTTGGCGTCATCATACCAAACAGTCTGCTCTGCACTGGCGTCACGCGCGACGGACTGTGGCTCATCGAAAACGGGAAGATTTCGAAGGCGGTCAAGAACTTCCGGTTCACGGAATCGCCGCTGTTTATGCTCAATCAGGTTGTCCAAATTGGAGCAGCCGAACGCGTCTTCCATCCAAATACAAACCCGTACACAGCCGCATTGACGCCTGCGATTGTTCCAGCGCTCAAAGTGAATGACTTTTCCTTTACCTCAACGATCGATGCGGTGTAGAATTATGAATCGTTTTACTACTTGGCGAATAGGTGTATTTCTGAGCGTAGGTATTGCAACGCTTGGACATGCACAAACACGGTTTGAATGGCCCCAGCATCAGACGAGTGTGGCTACGTACCAACTATGGGATCAATGTCTGGGGGCAACGGTGCGTGTGAATGACAGCGTATCAGGCGCTGGCTCCGTGCTTCGTGATACATTGCCGTTCGAGCTATCCGGGCCATATCGAGGTTTGGACAACGTTGTGACCCTGGTGGCTCAGCGTTGCTCGGCTGACATCCCATTATCGTCTGTTGCAATCGGTCAAACGTTGCTGGCGCAACAGGTCCTGCTGTTCGCACAACGTGACGCGGAGATACTTCCGTTATACCGCACACGTCTGACTACCGCCGCCACTGATTCACAGAAGATCGATGTCATTACGTCCACGCTCCAGCTATTGCTCACGGCGATCCCGGCACGCCTTGCTTTGGCGGATTCACTGTTCAGCGATATCGCTCCCTATAATGACAAGTGGGTAACCAGGGATAAGCTTGAGTTACTCGGTGATTTCTGTCGGATGTCTGATCACAAGCGAGATATGACGCTGGCTCAGAAATATTGTGGCCGCTTTGTCAGTATTGTGCATGCCATGTCCGATCAAGAAGCGGCTCGGTACGGACCACCTTTGGGTTTCGCAGTCGCAGGGTTTGAACGGATTATCCGACGGCCAGAGTTGGAGGATAGTCTGGCCAAGAGCACGCAGGCGTATGTTAGCCTGGCGCGTGCCATCCTCACAAAGGCGTTCCGAGGCTGGGGAGGGAGCTACCCCTTGGGAGACAAGGCGGATTCGATCGAGGGAGACTTCTGGTTCCCGGAAAGCGCTCGTCAAGTGGGATATCCTCGGCCTGGCCGCGTGACGTTGGTGATGAGCGCGAAGATGAGTGCTGATGTCAGCTCGAACGACTTTTCGGGATTTGTGAATCTGCGAAGACTCATCGAGCAGTTTCCACAGCTGGATGTTGTAGCGGTGACAGGCACCGCTGAAAACTTCGGTACCATGGCGCCACCGCCGCCGGCGACGGAAGCCGCGCTCAACTATCGAAAGGTTGTCGATTTTTACAAGGTTCCTGTCGTGATGGCTGTCACCAAGTCGCCGACCTGGAACTTATCGAACCCTGATGGACGCCGCATCTTTGATTCATACGAACATAGCGCTCGGTATTATCAGTTATATAATTGGGCGATTGGGGTTGAAACCAACCCGATGGCTCGAGTGTGTAAATGGGGATGTGGCGGTGGCACGACCGGTGTCTTGATAGATAGTGATGGGCTCCTGGTCGATACGTTTGCGCTATCTTCCAGCAATCGCGAGATCATAGAACAGATCCGGATTTTATTGAAACGGGCTTCGCGCTAAATGGTTTGTGAAACGTTGTATCCTGGCACGCGATGACTCGCCTCTTCAGTAAATTGCTGAACGTAGATTGCGGTGATAGAAAGACCGCGTGCGGCACATCGATAATCGCTCTCGTCACACTCGCCGTGGTGCTCAGCGCCACGGACGTGTGCGGGCAATCCGGATCCGTGCCATCCGTGCGCACTGAATATCCCGAATTCCTCACCCGGTCGCTACGACATGGTATGGACACAACGGTGTCACCGTGCACGGACTTCGACCGGTATGTGAACGGTCGCTGGCGTGATAGCACGAAGCTTGAAAAGAACCGTGATCCGATGACGGTGTTTACAGTATTATCTCGTGAAACTCCGAACGTCCTTCAGCGAATTCTGGACTCCGCACGTCGTCAGGCACCGAACACGAAAGATCCCGATGTGCGTACTGTAGGCTACTATTATACCAGCTGCCTCATTGCCGATTCGCTGGATCGCTCGTTAGTGGGAGGACGCAAGATAGGCGCAAAGGAAGATACGGTTCGCGCCGCGCTCTGTCGCACATTGGTGATGAAAGATCTCTCAACTGCACTAGGGCAGTTGTACGTGCAACATCTCATGACGGACCGAGTCGATACCGAAGCCATGGCGTTGATGCAAGCGGTCCGTACTGCGGTGGGGGAGCGTGTGCGAGCGTTACCATGGATTACTTCCGCCGATAAAGCCATCGCGTCAGCATCACTGGAGAAAATGCTGTTCAAGATTGCGAAGCCACAAACCCTCGTCGATCACAGAACGCTCAAGCTGGACACGATGAATTTTGCTCAGAACACTCGTCTGTTGCAGGAATTCCGGCTCTCACAGGAACTGCAGGAAATTGGCGCAGACCAGGCTCCGATGTGGGGCAGCGTGCAATACAATCCTAATGCATCGTTTCGAAGTGTTGGGAACAGTATCGAAGTCCCGTCTTTCATGTTTCAATGGCCGTTCTTTGACCCCGAAGACGATCGAACTATCGGTTATGGTGCAGTGGGAGTAATTATCGGACACGAAATGTATCACGGCGTGACGTCCTATTTAACATCGCTCGATAAAGACCTCTACAAAGCGCGTACCAAACGTCTTGTCGATCAATACTCGGCCATGAAGCCGATCGAAGGCGTCCCCATCAACGGCGATATCACCTTGAGCGAAAACGTCGCCGACTTGGGAGGGCTGTTAGCCGCCTATCAAGCATGGGAAAAGCACGTAAAACCAACCGTGAAAGCAGTTATCGACGGATTTACGCCTCAGCAACGATTCTTTCTTGCGTACGCACGCATGTGGCGGGGGAAGGGATCAACCGGATATTACGGCCAACTGGAACGAGATCCCCATGCAGTGCCTTCTGCACGGATTAACGGAGTCGTGATGAACGCACCGGCGTTTGCGAAAGCCTTCGGTTGCAAGGAAGGCGACCCCATGGCAAAGCCTGCATCAGAGCGTGCTGACATTTGGTAGTGCGATGGAAGATGTCCCTATTCCATCGCACTCTTCGGAATAGATGCGCTATTCTCTCCTCTGAGTTTCACGCCCTCTGAGCAAGAACCTTCACCGTCGTAACAACTTGCCCTGCGTGCCGACTCGCATGCTGAGCCGCATGCTCCAATAATCCACGCACACTGGAAGGCAACTTTTTCCTTCCAACAAATCGCGGTTCATCAAGCGTTGCCACCTGTGTTAACCGCAACTGCTCGATTGCCGACGTAACTATAGCTTCCAGTGTTGCAAGCAGATCCGCCACCATTACACCATCCGTCGCCTCCGAACGCTGTTCGACAAGCAGGGCCGATTGCTGCTGATCTGTTAACGCTTCTCCACGAGCGTAGGTAAACAGCCGATCCGTCGCGCCCGCTATGTGCCGAAGATGAAATCCAACCGCCGCCGCGCCTGCCGGTTTTGTCCACAACGCGGTGTTGGGAAGATCGGAAATAGCCTGTTGCACTTCTTCGAGTGCTTCAAGCAATCCGTGCGCAATACCCTGGAGTTGTAATGGGATATCCGGGATTGGACCGCGCAGCCAGACAGGAGGTAAAGATGACATTTTTCTTTCTGAAATCGGTGGATGTCAGGTGTTATCAGGCACTACCTGGTACTACCTGATAATCTAATAATAAGCAATCTCCTGCTCCCGCAGCCCATCGTTCACTTCATCTGGTAACCACAACTTCGAGTCCCTGAACAACCGGCACGGTCCCCGTCGTACAGTCCGGTAATATCCGCACTGGCCACCGGCGCGGGGGCTTTGGATTTGTTCGGTGGGGAAAACTTCGGTTGCGTTGGGCAGGATCAACCCGTAATTTGGCTCCATGTTTGTGAGCTACTGTGAATCACGCCGTTTGATGGAGCGATCCCGATTATGAGCGAATCGCTCACTGATGTCGACGTCCGTGTCCTCGGTTCGTTGATTGAAAAAGAGCAGACAACACCGGAATACTATCCGCTGTCGCTCAATGCGCTGATCAACGCGTGTAATCAATCTTCGAATCGCGATCCGGTCGTCAGCTTTGATGAAGGGATCGTTACCCGGTCGATTGAAGCATTGCGGCAGCGAGGGCTGGTTCGGGCAACTCGGGGTATCGATGCGCGAGTGCCGAAGTATTCGCACCGCGTGGACGATGTCATGGGCCTGAACGCTCGGGAAATTGCCGTGCTCTGTGTACTTTTGTTGCGCGGGGCACAGACTGTGGGTGAGCTGAAAACGCGGACCACTCGCATGGAAACGTTCGAGGAGTTGGCCGAGGTTGAGGCTGTATTGGATCGGCTTATTGTGCGGGAGTATGTGGTTCGATTACCGCGTCAGCCGGGGCAGAAGGAGGTCCGGTATGCGCATCTTCTCGCAGGTCCGGTGGCGATGGACTCGGAGATGCCAGCGGAAGCATCAGCGGAGGCTACGGTAAGGTCTGGGGTCGCAAGGTCGGCCAATGCAGATCGGGTTGCCGCACTCGAAGCCACCGTTGAAGAGTTGAAGAAAGAGTTTGCAGAGCTGCGAGAGCAGGTTGTCGCGTTCCGGGCGCAGTTTGAGTAGGAGCATCAAAAACCGCCTATTCTATATACATCCACTCAATATGCATGGATTTAAGGTGTTTTCTATACATATCAACGGTCCTGTATCTGAGTCGATATTGTTCGTGCAAAAGGCGATTACTACCGCTTGCTACAGGAAGTGCGCGATCTCGACAAATAGGAGGAGTGGGTGTCATACATACTCACTGGTGTAGAGGAGACCGCACGCGAGAGCATCGAAACTGTGAATGCGATCAAGGTGGCATTCACGGATTACTTCTTAGAGGATTAGTGTCCTCACCCACCCATCCAATGCTCAATCGGGCGCCCCAAAAACTCCCCCACCGGAATCCCATCTCCACCAACCAGTAAGCTTCGTATAGGCTGAAATGCCTCCGCAAACTCAACTAACCCCTGTTGTACATTCCCGCTGTGCGCACTCTTAACTTCAATTGCGATCAACGCACGTGGACTAACAAAATCCACCTCTCGGCTTCGTTCTCTCCAATCTACTCACCATATTGAGTAAATAAAGAACAGTCGTACGAAAAGCTGTCAATTCTGTCATCCCCCGTCATTCGTGCATGTCGCTGGAACCCCGCTGAGCCTCCTCGTCCGTTGCTTCTCTAGCCGTTTGCCCTGCCCAGCTAGCAAGAGCGGGCTTCCAACCGCATTTTCCTGTCGATTTCCAGAACAGTGTTTTCTAGTCGAATATATTGTTCTGCAGTTAGATGGCTCGATGCAACTTTGATTGAGCCCGGACAGCGCTTAGATGATTGTGTGATATGATGTTGAATTCTCAAATACCTACAAAAGATCGAGTGCTCGTTGCATATGAAATCCTAAAATCGTATACCCCTCACGAAAGTAAAACCGCTGCGCATTACTATTCTGAACATAAACATCGAGCATTGCAACCCGGCATCCTTCAGAACGACCCTTCTCAAGAATCCAATCAGTAATCATCTTGCCAACACCTTGCGAACGATAAGCCGCATCAATCACGACATTATCCATTTCGATATACCGGCCACAGTATAACTTTGTACTTACCCAAAAACCGGCAATCCCAATACACTTATCGTTCACAAATACACCAATCTGCCTATATCCATGCCGAAGCATTTCGGGCAGCATGAATTCATATGCATCAACGGTTAATGCCGGATTAAGTTGCTGAACAAGCGGATAATGTGCTCGCATCTCCGCTAATGTCGTCAACTCATGGAAGCTATATGTGTCAGGCATAGCAAAATCCTCGTTAAGCGTTAAAGCAGATCTGTCGAATTCACCATCAGATCGAGTGACATAAAAACGCTGTTCGGGTCTGCTGCATAATCGGCGAACGGCGCACATTCCTGAAATCCGTAACGTCTGTAGAACTCGCGCGCCGGATGAAAATATTGCCAACTTCCGGTTTCTAGACTCAACCGTGAGATCCCGCGCGCTCTGGCAGCTGAAATGATATGTAGTAGCAGTGCGCTTCCTACGCCCCGTTTGCGCATCGACTGAACGATATGCATCGACTTCACTTCCCCATGATCCGGTGAGAGAAGTTTTAATGCACCAATCCCGAGCAACACTCCTTCGTCCCAGATCGTCCAGACGTTGACGTTGGGTGCCTGGAGTTCGGTAAGATCCAGGGCGTGGGCGCTGTCTGGTCCCGTTTCCGCCCGGGCACTGATCAGATGAGTATGAACCAGATCAATCACGCGCGAATCGCTGAGATCCCCCGCCACGATTTGCATTAGGAAGTCCTTCTCGAAGGCATAAAGGGTCGAGTTGTCACTGCCATGATATAGCGTGCAGGTTCGCTCGTCGTGTTACGAAATATGAGAGAAACGTTTCGGCCCATGGCAAGGCAATCGCCGGTCTCCAAACACCAGAGCGTGTCATCCACCGTGATTTCCATAGCACCGTCGACCATCCAGAGCTGCTGATGAATCTCAACTTCGGGAGGAGTCGCTTCATACGCGACACGTCCTCCGGCCGGAAAGCTGACTTCGATGAGCTGGATTGGTGCGGGTGTCGTCGGTGAAAGCGTGCGCCGGATGTAGCCCGAATCGGGGTCGGTCCACAAAGCCTGGTCGGTTGCGTGGATCATTGGGGATGGTGGGGTAAGTGGACTCTCTGTGCTTTCAAACAGGGATGCCACCGAAACCCCCAGGCCCGTGGCCAGCCGATCGAGCACTACGGCTGTAGGGCTGCTCTGGGCGCGCTCAATGAGCGAAATACTCGAGCGGCTCACACCACTGCGCTCAGCTAACGAATCGAGTGATAAGCCCTGCTGATCCCGGAGTTCACGTACACGAAGCCCGATACGAGTATTGATGTCCATATCTTGTATTCTAATATACTAGAATTATTTGTCTAGTATGCTGGATGCAGGCAGTCGCGTTTGTATCGACTTCGCCCACCGTCCAAAGTCTTGTACAGACGCTTATCGGCGCCAGCGATGGTACTACGGTCGATGGCATGTCGGTCTTTTGTATCAGAGCCTGCTGTTGTTTCTGGTACTGATACAGTCTCTGTGGCAAACCCGGACGGCATCGGGGTCTTCCCATAACAGAGCCTTCATTTCCAGCTCGTTATCCGCGCTAAAATACAAACGTTTATAGGCTGGTTATCGATCACGTCTTTGGGTTCGAGTTAATTCACGCTCGAGCCCTTTTTGGTAATTCCAATCGCAACGGTCCCCAGGTTGCAGAGTCATCGTGTTGGTTGAACGCATGCACCAACATTATCCTCTTCTTGGGAGATCCTCCATGAAGCTCCATAAAAACCCTCGTTCCCTCTCCCTCGCTGTAGCGATCCTCGTTTTCATATCCTGCATCGCCTGCTCCCATCAGGAGTCCAAAGGCAATGAAAATACAATGGATCAGCATGGCGAAGACGTCCTTGCGACGGGGGAGACGCCTCGTGTGACGGATAGTGTCGCTGGAGATGTCATTCTTGCTGGACAGGATCTCAGTTTCTCTGGCGCGACTGGAGGGGATTACCTCGGTGCTGGTGGGAAACAAATCATTAGCGGACGGATCCACGGCTCCGTCCGTGCTGCCGGCGGAGATATCCGAATCTCCAGCACCGTCGATCGAAACGCAACCATCGCTGGTGGTCGAGTCACAATAGACAGTCTTGGCGTCATTGGACGAAGTGCGTATCTGGTTGGAGGAACTGTCGAGGTCGATGGAGCAATTAATGATGCGCTTCAAGTTGGGGGTGGTACCGTTATTCTCAACGGTAGAATTGGCCAAAACGTCGAAGTGCACGCTGGAACATTGCGAATAGGCCCCAATGCGGAAATTGGCGGAAACCTGCGATATCGTGTGCCACAAGAAGCGGTTCACATCGATCCCTCAGCCCGAATTTTGGGAACGGTAACCGCCCTCCCTGTTCCACAAGGACGTGGTGGCTGGTTCATCTTCAAAATCCTTTGGACGATCGGCTTCTTAATCGCCGGCGCTGTTGTAGCTTCACTGATTCCGCGTTTTGTAATGGCTGCTGCAACGTTAGTGAGAACCCGCCCAGTACGTTCCGGGTTGATGGGCATGGTATGGATCATTGTTGTTCCAATTGTCGTTGCCATTCTTGCCGTGACGGTGATTGGATTGCCACTCGCGTTGTTGACAGCCGCTATATACGCCGCGTTACTATACCTCGGACGAGGTGTGATCGCCGTTTGGCTCGGTCAACGTATTCTCGGTGCACGCATGAGTATGGGTACTGAACGGCGAAACGCCGTGATGAGTTTTCTCGTGGGCGGACTGATCCTCGTTATCCTCGGGTTTATTCCATTTATCGGTTCTTTCCTGATTGCTATTGCGACGGTGCTCGGCGTCGGTGCAATTTTACAGCAAATACGAATGCTGCGTTCATCGGAAACGTTCTGGAATAGTTCAGGGGTTTAGACGATCGGAGCTTCGGGCCTGTGAATGTTAACTATTTGCGAATTATCTGCTCGATCCGAACAGTATGTTCATCTCGCTCGACTTAACTCGGTTTCCTTAAATATGTCCTCGGAAAACACGGCTTCGTGTGTCATTCGTAACGCATTACCAGATGATGTCGCAACCATACTTGGATTTGTGCGCGAGCTTGCTGAATATACGCATAAGCTCGATCATGTTTCTGCTACCGAAGATCAACTTCGGCGCGCGCTTTTCAGAGATTCACCGATTGTATATGCAGTTATTGCAGAGATCGAAGGTGAACCGGTTGGCTTTGCGCTTTATTTCTTCAACTTTTCTACCTGGCTTGGTAAGCCTGGCCTTTACCTTGAAGATCTGTATGTAAGGCCAACGCAACGTGGGCATGGGACGGGTAAGGCGTTGCTGATTCATCTTGCGCATATTGCGAAAGAGCGTGGATGCGGGCGTATGGAGTGGTCAGTTCTGGATTGGAATGAAACTGCGATTGGGTTTTATAAAAGTCTTGGTGCTGTGCCTTTGGATGGTGAAACTATATTCCGTTTGTCTGAGGATGTGCTTGGGATGATGTAGGAAGAGTGGTTGAGACGGATAGTTTGAATCGTCGTAGAGCATGGACTCTACCGTTCGTTTGACGACTCGTTGTCATGGTGCCATGCTTCAACGACTGCATCACGTAACTGTATGTCTACTATTGTTCCTAATGCGGTTGGTGCGCGCAGAGTTAGACCTAGCTCAAACCGAGGTTTGCCGGACTCAAGGAGTCGCACCCACGCTCGGCTTGCTCCGATCCGTTCGGCGAGCTGGGCCTGCGTCATCCTCAGCGATCGGCGGCGTTCTCGGACGAAGAGCGCGATTTCGCGCGGTGTGCGGATAATCATATGAATCGTCAAGAGCTACTGTAATCTGCTATGCCAGCGATCGTTGGCAATAGAGTTAATGCAAACGATCATTATCTTTTGGGCGAATGCCAACGTTCTGTGGCTTCTTGCTTCATGCCTATCGTTGAGTGCCGGTTCAGAGAAGCCCCCCGGAAACCCAATCAGCCTTAACTACGTCACTGCCGCCGCGTCCGCCATCTCCATCAACTTTCTCACCGTATTCCAATTCCGAGCCGTAGACACCACCTTCAACACACGATCCACAACCCTCGGCAGCTTTGAAACACCAAAGCCATCTGGTGTGTGAAAATATAGCACTCTGCCTTTTACGACAATTCGTTCGTTCCCAACCAGGTATTCCGTAAGTAACGCAATCGCTTGCTTTTCAGGTTTATCCGAAAGCACAAACGCATGAAGCGTTGTTGGCTTTTCTATCGCCTCAGGAAACGGGTTGTCTCGGATAACCTTCGACCATTCGGCTCGACTCATGAGCAGAATATCTTTTTCAAAATCGAAGTTCTGTTTAACGATTGTTGCAATCGTTTTTATCGTTTCCGTCGCCGAACATTGCGTCGCGACAATAGCGTTCCCACTATTGATATATGTCGCAACATTCTTGAACTCGGCGGCACCGAGTGCTTCTCGTAGCGGCTTTGTCGGTAGCTGAGTGGCTCCGCCAACGCCGCGGAAAAGCACGATATAGACGGTAGGTTTGTCGTTCATATAAAGTATCTTAGTGATTGTCGCATCGGTTACTAGTTGGCGTGTGTTAAGCTTTGGGATGATACACATTTACTCGGGCCTTGCAAAGCAGTGGGCTCCATGGCGCCGGTCTCTGAGTAATAACCCATCCGTACACTACCAAAGTTGTTCGTGGCCACATACACATGGATCGAGCAAAAGCCATACAACCACCGATAATCCCACTAGCTAGACAGATCGGTAGCCCATCATCTTTATGGCTAGCATTACATGTATGATACATCTATACCTTGCCCGCTTCCCATGTCTTTTACTATAATCCTCGTCCCCGGCTACACCAACTCAGGCCCGCAGCACTGGCAGAGTTTATGGCAAAACGACATGGTTTGCCAGCGCGTAGAACAGCTTGATTGGGACACCCCAACGGTCGTCGAGTGGACCCAGGTTCTCAATCACCAGGTTCTATCGGCGAAATCACCAGTAGTCTTTGTCGCGCATAGTCTGGGTTGTCTCACTATTGCTTACTGGGCACAGAGGTATCCAAGCACCGTCTCGCGTGTCGCAGGGGCTTTCTTGGTGGCGCCACCCGATGTCGAGCGTCCTGACACCCCCGCAGCAGTCCGTGACTTTGCCCCAATCCCATCAATCTCGTTTCCGTTCAGAAGTTTTGTGGTCGCAAGTACAACTGACCCTTATGCTGAAATCAGCCGATCATACGAGCTTGGCGCTTCTTGGGGATCTCGTGTGATCAACATCGGTGACGCCGGACATATCAACACAAGCTCCGGGCTAGGTGCTTGGCCCAACGGCCGTGCCTTATTCAACGAATTACTCGTAGAAATCGGGGGCATAGCTTAGCTCCCAGGGTTGTACGAGGCGCAAGCATAGTCTCAGTCAGTCAAACACCGGCACACAAAGCCGGCCATCCGCCTGAGACCCCTCTCTTGGCTCTCGAAATAGCGGTCAATCTCTCCATCGATCAACCGCGCCCTCCTCCTTGACACCCCAATTCCCATCTCATATTTTACCAATAAGTTAATTAACCTGTTGGTGAAATATACATGCAACCCGATCCCCTCTCCCTAATCTTTGCCGCTCTCGCCGACCCCACCCGGCGCGAGATTCTGGCACAGTTATCGAAAGGCGAAACTTCGGTCAACGAGCTGGCAGCTCCTTTCGATATCAGCCTCCCCGCCATTTCCAAGCACCTCAAAGTCCTGGAAAAAGCCGGCCTAATCGAACGCACTCGGCATGCCCAATGGCGCCCGTGTCGCTTACAAGCTGCTCCGCTCCAAACTGCCGCCAACTGGATCGATTACTACAAGCAGTTCTGGGAAGAAAGCTTCGATCGTCTCGACGCTTATTTGAAAACTGTGACTTCACACCAAAACACCAGAGGACAGAACGATGACGGACACGACTAAATCCAACGAGATCGAAATCATTCGGATGTACGATGCGCCTGTACAGTTGGTTTGGGACGCATGGACCGATCCCCAACAAGCTGCTCAATGGTGGGGGCCGCGGGGCTTTACGATAACAACGCATAGCAAAGACTTACGGCCTGGCGGAATCTGGCACTATACGATGCATGGCCCCGATGGTGTCGACTATCCAAATAAGACGAAGTATCTCGAAGTCGAGACTAACTCGCGATTGGTGTACGATCACGGAGCAAACGACGAGCAAGCTCCGTTGTTCCGGGTAACTGTTGTCTTTACCGATGTTCAAGGTAAAACAAAGATGGATATGCGTATGACGTTACCGACTGCACAGGCTGCTGAAGAAACGAAGAAGTTCATCAAAAAGGCCGGTGGCAACGGAACGTGGGATCGTCTTGCGGAATACCTCGAAAAAGAATCATCGAACAAAGAGGTGTTTGTCATCAACCGTTCGTTCGATGTGCCAATCGATACCATGTTTGATATGTGGACGGATCCGCAACACTTCTCGCAGTGGCTTCCACCTACGGGATTTACGATGAACTTTATTAAGTCCGATCTTCGCGCTGGAGGCAATAGTTTCTATTCGATGACAGACGGTAAAAAGATCACAATGTATGGACGAGTCGAACATTTGGCGATAGAGCGTCCACATCGAATCGTGTATACTCAGCAGTTCTCCGATAAGGACGGCAATGTCTCCCGTCATCCGCTTGCTCCAATATGGCCTGAAACCATGCTCACGAATGTTCTTCTGACGGAGGAAGGAGCCAATAAGACACGTGTGACGGTAACGTGGTCTGTATACGGGACGGCTACGCAAGAGGAGATCGATGCGTTTGTCGCTGAGAAGGGTGGAATGACGCAGGGGTGGACTGGCTCGTTTGATAAGCTCGAGGCTTATCTGGGTCATATACCATCGCACGTGTAGTAAAACGAATATTGTTGCTGTTCTGATCCGGGATTCTGTAATGGTGAAGATATACGTCGCTCCATTGCTCCCTCGTTACAGAATTCAGTATATGTTTTGAACGTAGTGAACAATGAAAAATAAAATACCCGTGGTCAGTGACTACGGGTATTTTATTCGTGTGCTTTATATAGGCAAATGCATGAGTTCTCTGCTACCACTCGAAGCCACTGCTTACGGATTAGCTAAACCAACGATCAATTCGTGACAGTTGCAGGAATGTGACTCCACTCATCAAGCGTCGCCTCAATCTTCGCCTTCGACACCGCTCCCAAAATCCGAGCGACCTCTATTCCGTCTTTAAACACAATCAACGTCGGTGCCGATCGAATCCCAAACTTCACAGCAGTTCCAGCATTCGCATCAGTATCCACCTTTACCACTTTCACAACTCTAGCCCGCTCAACCGCAATCTCTTCCAATAACGGGGCAATCTTCTTACACGGCCCACACCAGGTCGCCCAAAAATCTACCAGCGTTAACCCAGAACTTTGCTCTACTTCTTGCCCAAACGTCGCATCCGTCCCTATAACAATCCCCGACATCCTATCCCCTCGGCTTCGCCGATGTTAACTCAACTCAAGTGTCGTAATTCGCTCTTCAATGCGATGCTTAAGCTGGGTAAGCGTTTGAATCTGCATCTCAATTTTCTGTAACTTCGACCGATACAACATCACGGTCTGTGCAGAGCATCTCGCATTCGTTGTCACACTAGGCAGACAGTTCGCAAGCGACACGATCTCTTCAATCGTAAATCCGGTTTCCAGTAAATCCCGAATTGTACGCACTCGCTCAATTGCAGATATGTCAAATTCGCGATATCCATTCGAATGACGGGTCGCGTGCAGTAATCCGGCCTGCTCGTAATATCGAACCGACCGAACGCTAACGCCCGTTTCTTCTGCGATTTGCCCGACTCGCATCACTCTCCCTTGTTGACAACGGCGTGCTCTATCCGCCGCACTCTTTGAATCTAAACCCTAACACTAATGTTATGGTCAAGGGGATGGCCTGATTTATTAGCTAACTTTGGGCTCTGTCATAGTGTCCGCTATTTTTACAGCCACGATCCCATTAACTCATCACATGGTGCGATGTGCCTGGGTCGAGTCTTTGCTCGAATTAGAATCTGTTATCACAAGCAAACTCACCATTCCACCATACTCGTCTCGTGTGCTCGGCAGACCAGGAATCGGACCCCAATCTGCATTGTCTGTACGAAGATGAATTCGAGATACTTCCGACTTGGACGATGTGTGTAGAGCGATATGCCACCATCCATCATCGCCGGATGTCATCGTTGCTGAATTCCAATTCGTAACATCACCAGCAACTACAGCTTGTTTGACGTTCGGGAGATAGATAGACAGTCGTACAGAATCTCCAACCACTTCGGTGCGAACAATAGGTGCGTCGTTCGTACGATGTGATGCTCCGGTCGAGTTTTTTATGCGAACCCCTGTCCCCGTTCGCCAGAGCGATGTTCGTAAGCCTAACGATACCGTTGGCATACGAACAGAAGCATTCGTTGATTGATATCGTGTTTCAACAACAAGCGCACTGTTATGACTGAGTCCAACCGTTCCTTCGAGGCCAAGCCATGGTGTGCTACGATTATGGGTTGGTACACCTGCGATAACGCGCAAGAATGAAGGACCAAGGTTCCATCCAAGTGATCCCACTACATCCAACGCGCGCCAGAGTTCGGTTTTGGATTGCTTCATGCTATCGATTTGTAACGATGAGATGCTATCGCCAAATCCACCAAATTGCTCAGTTACGTTTGATGCTACACCAATGCGATGTTCAACGCCAAGTGATGCGGAGAGCTTGCCGCGATGCGATGCGATCTGGAAGGCGCCGAGTGCGTATGTGGCATGTCGTTCAGCCTGTGCGCTTCGTGCAAGGGTGAACGTGGCTTGTGTTACAAGATGATTCCATTGCCAGCGAACTGGTAATGCGACTCGCGTTAAATGGAGTAGTGACCCGGTTTGCTCAATCGTGCGAGGATCATCTGTTTGTCGTAAGAGGCCACCGGTTGTGCCGAGTTCGATGCCCATTCCGATAGAATTCGTTTGTTGCGCGTGGATTGGGTTGATTGCTGCGAAAGTCAGCCATGTTGCTACGCCTAGCCCTGAGAGGCAATGTGCGATCTGAGTTGTTGGCTTTCTATTCATTGTGATGCTTTCTTGGGGCGGGGAAGAGAGTCGCGCGTTTGTTCTGATCGTTGCGTGGGCTGCCTCCCTAATGCCTGTTGTTGTGCCGATTTTGCGAGTGCGGCAGTTGGGGAAGCTCCCTTTAGAATATCTCCAACCACTGTTGTGCGCAATAACATAACGCTCGCATCCGAATCTCCACGGGACATAAGGGAGGCTAGGGCACTGCTTGCGCTCCGGGGCGGCACGCCGTGCGTCGCCATATCCGTCAATGCCAAAAGGGGTTCTGAGAGTGCGCCGTTTGGTCGGGCGGTGCGTAGTTCCTGCAGCACAGATCCAGACGCGCCAGCGAGAACTGCTTCAGCGCCGAGTTGGATTTCTTTAGGGGATGTGGTGGTGCCTAGTGCTGTTCGTGCGGTTTTTAGCGCGCTTGCGTAGTTGCGAGCGACTACGATAATGCGAGCCGGTGGTACGCCTCGCTGAATACCTTCCTGAACGCGAGCCATGAGTGATGCAACGGGGAGATTGTTGGCGATTGTGCTGTCGAGTACGCTTGTAATGATTTTTGCTGACTCATTATCGAGTTGTTCGATTGCTTGTGCGTAGGTTTTGCGTGCGGATGAAGTTTGAGGTTCGTGAGTTGGAGATGCTTGTGTAGTTATTGTGGAGTCGTGGTTCGCGAGAGGTTCGATTGGATGTGACGCGGTCGAATTATTTGCGATGTTGGTATGAGGAGCAGATGGCTGTTGTGATGGATCGATTGACTGTTTTGTCTGTGTTGATGCGTTGATGGATTGATTGTCGTTTTCTGTCAACGATGATGCAGTTGCATTTGATGTGAGAGTGTCATTCGTGTTGCTATAACGATCATGATTCACCACTGTTGTTGTATCAGTTGTTTGCTGGTATGGTGATGAAGTTTGCTGCCGCTGTATAATCTCAAATCCAATGGCAATAAGCGCACATCCCGCTAACGCGTAAATTGCAACTCTCGCAGATGGATAACGTGCGAAGGGGAATCGTGTATTACGAAGTGCTTTAACGACCGGCGTCGTAGCCGAATCGGCACTTGAAGCCTCGTTTAAAACCGAGTCTCTCCCCGCAACCAACCCACCAACCTCAGCCCGTACCGCTTCCATCATTTTACTCCGAGCCGCCTCACTCGCCCGCTCGGTACCTCGATACGCATCCCGAAGCCATTCATCGTATTCCGCGCGATCTTCATTCGACATGGTAATCCTTCTCGAGCATCGGGCGGAGAATTTCTCTGGCTCGCTTGACGCGCATTTTGAGCGCAGACACGCTCGCACCAGTGATCTCCACCATTTGTGTGTATTCCAGATCTTCAGCGTGTTTCAACAAAAAAGCTTCCCGATATCGAGGAGGAAGTTGATTGAGAGCACTCTGTAGGGCATCGACCAGCGCGGTTCCAGCCTGGCTCTCATCAACCAGCTCATGTTGTTCGGTGATTAACGACGCAGGCGGAGCATTCAGTCCATCAATACTCACATACCGCCACGCCTTTCGGCGCTGCACGAGCCGAGTACGGCATCGGTTTGTTAGAATACAAAAGAGCCACCCTCGAAACCGCTGCCGATCCTCATAGCGATCCAGTGCCCGAAGCGCCCGGAGAAACGTCTCTTGCACCACATCTTCCGCATCGGCCCGATTGCCGACCATCCGGGATGCATAAATCCAGCAGGTATCATAATACCGACTAAACAAGGCCGCCGCGGCGTCTCCGTCTCCGGCTCGGATTCGAGCGATTAGATGGCCATCTGTCATAGTGTGTATATATAGAACAACCCCGGATGATGCGGGGCGTCACAAAATGGGTTAGCTCAGGGGTCGTCAAAATTACTCTAGCCCAAATAGTGACCACAAACTCCAAGATTTTGAACAGATTGGTTGAGGAAGCTGATATAATTGTTCAAATATATGGGAGCCAATACATTTTCCTGTCCTCCAGGTACGGATGCCGTGCCTGCGACTGCAACACAAGCCTTTAACTCGCTTCGACAGATTGTTCGAATTCTCCGGATCGGCGATACAGCCGCTGAACGGGCTACTGGGCTTAGTAGTGCGCAACTCTTTATCCTCCAACAACTTACACAATTATCGGCTGCGTCGATTAATGACCTGGCCGATCGCACTTTAACCGATCAGAGTTCGGTCTCCACCGTCGTCACTCGGCTTGAGTCCAAAGGATTGGTCAGTCGAGCTCGGTCGGAAGCCGATGCCCGACGAGTTATGGTCACGATTACCGAGGCTGGCCGCCAGCTCATTCAGGAGGCGCCGCCAACTGTCCAGGCGCAGCTGGTGTGTGTCCTCCAAACGATGCCGCCGCAAGCTTTACAGTCATTTGTACGGGAGCTCACTCACGTTGTCGATGCCTTGGGCGCGTCGCACGAACCACCGACCTTGTTCTTCGAAGACGATGCAACCGGAACCAATTAATATACCACCCGCCTACGAGGCGGATCGCAAACGTACGCTTGTGCTCAGCGGTTATGCGATCATGATCGCGATAGCTGTTGTACTGGTTGGAATCTGTTTGATCGCACTCATCGATCTTATTACCAACATTTCATTTTTTGGAATAGTATCCTTTGATCTAAACTCTCCCGCGAATAACAAACTGGGGGTATTTGCGATTGGTGTTCCAGTTATTGGAGCGCTGATCATTGGTGTTATGGCACGATATGGATCTGGAGCAATTCGTGGCCACGGTATTCCAGAAGCGATGGAGCAGATTCTAAAAAATGAAAGTAAGATCTCTCCACGTGTTACGATTCTCAAACCATTATCGGCTGCGATCTCTATAGGCACAGGAGGTCCGTTTGGTGCCGAAGGTCCGATTATCGCAACTGGCGGTGCTCTTGGTTCGCTTGTTAGTCAGATGATGCGCACTACACCGGACGAGCGGAAGACGCTTCTCGCCGCCGGTGCTGCAGCCGGTATGGCAACGATCTTTGGAAGTCCGGTATCTGCTGTACTTCTCGCGATCGAATTGTTGCTGTTTGAATATCGCCCACGTTCTCTCATTCCAGTTGCACTCGCTGTCTCAGTCGCTACAGGGATCCGTACTGCATATATGGGATCGGAAGGAGTATTCGCGATGCCTGCAATTGCACAGCCAAGTGGAGCGGCACTCACGAGCTACATTGTAATTGGTGCAGTCGTTGGGCTCATCTCGGTGTTTGTAACAAAGGCGTTGTATATCATCGAAGAAGGATTTGAACGCCTTCCAATTCATTGGATGTGGTGGCCAGCGCTTGGCGCGATCGTTGTTGGTATAGTCGGATATTTTGAGCCGCGTACTCTTGGAGTTGGATATGACAATATCCGCAACATTCTCAATGGGGATATTGTTGGCCTCGCGTTGCTCGCATTGATCACGTTCAAGTTCCTTTCCTGGTCCATTGCTCTTGGGAGTGGCACTTCAGGTGGAACTCTCGCTCCTCTCTTCACAATTGGTGGAGGACTTGGCGCTATTCTCGGAACTCTTACGGCCATGTTTGCGCCATCGCTTGGTGTCGATCCGCGTATCGCCGCGTTAGTTGGGATGGCTGCTATCTTTGCCGGAGCATCTCGAGCACTTCTTACATCGGTTGTGTTTGCGTTTGAAACGACTCGTCAACCAATTGGTTTGCTACCGCTGTTAGGTGGATGTAGCGCGGCGTTTTTAATGTCGTCATTGATGATGCGGTATACGATCATGACGGAAAAGTTGGCGCGCCGTGGAACGTATGTACCTACAGAGTATGTTGCGATTCATCCGGACGAGCTTGAAAAGCGAGACATACAATCTGTACGTACGCGCCATTTGGGGTTTGGTCCCACCGGTCTCCGGAAAGTTCGACAAGAAGAAGATCAGCGAACAACGGAATTGTTGTAAATCTTGGGTAGGGGAATACGGTAATCTGATTCTTTGAATGTCTGTCTCGAACCAAGACAGACATTCGTTCCAGATTTTACGCAGCGGCGATTCTGAGTGATCGCTTGCTTTCGGTGTTTATTCGGTATATTCTACCGCATAAGATGAGCAACATCTCATCTCCGCAAACACCTCGTAGTCTTCAAGTTCATGTCTGCCGTTGCGCTTGCAATCAAGGAATTACAGCATCTTCAACCGCAGGACCTGCGCGCGGTACTGGATCGGCATTTCCCAAATGCTGTTCCGGTGCCGAGGCAAACGCAGGGAGGGGTGCCAACCGGGATTGCGGAATTGGATGTTCTCTTTCCAAACGGTGGGTTGCCTAAGGGACGGCTTTCGGTATGGGCTCCGGCTGGGGGAGCTACGGCTTTGTTGCGCGCAGCCGCCTTTCGCGCGGTGGGTGATGGTGAGCGCGTTGCGTGGATTGATGGATGTGGAACGATTTCGGGAGCGTTTTGGACGAGCGGACCTGTTTTGGTGCGTCCACAAAACCGATTGCAGGCGTTGCGTGCTGCGGATGTGTTACTGCGATCCGGCGGTTTTGGGCTGATTATTCTCACCGGCATTGAGTCGGAAGGCAATGAAAATGTAAAACTTTCCAGAGCGGCTCACGAAGGTGGCGGCGCATTTGTCGCACTTTCAACAAACGCCGCGATGGCTGGAGTAAAGGTGTTTTCTTCTATCACGCCAGATGCATATGTATGGCGTCGAACGGTATTTGGCGATCCAGCTCTTCTTGATTCTGTGACGTTGCGTGTGAATGTTGCATCGTTGGGGTGGAATCGGAAAGCAAATGTCACGCTTGCTGTTCGTGCTCCGGTTGAACGTGTTGCGTTGGATGCAACGTTGCCAGATCGTCGAGGGCATCGTTCCATGAAACGAAATAGGCAAGTTGGCAAGCAGCAAACTCTTCCTGCTCTAACGTTACCGTAACGTATGACGTTTCTCTGTTTATGGAGCCCGTCGTGGAGGAATGAACTTGCAATTGCGATGCAGGCGCCGTTGTTGGAGGTGGTGCCTCGTATTGTCGCCGACGGTGAAGTTGTTTGGGCTGATGTTCGTGGGTTGCCAATTCTAGAGTCGCTCGAAAAGATTCGACATCTAGTTACGCAGCACGGTAATTCACGCGTCAAGATTGGTATTGCGGATACACCCATCGCAGCGGAGGTTGGTGCGCGGTACGCACCAACTCGAATTACACATGTACGATCTGGTGGCGACAAAACGTTTCTTGCGCCGTTCCCTGTTTCTGTTTTGCATCCGGATGTTATCTGTGCCAATCTCTTCGACGGCGCGGGTATTGAGCTTTGCCAAGATCTTTCGGCGTTAACCCGTGAATCGGTTGAAGTGCGATTTGGTGCTGAAGGGGCTCGACTATGGCGGCTGGCGCACGCAGACGATGTGCGCAGAATCTTTACGGTAATGCCACAAAATTTACCCGTCTCGTCATTTGAATGGACGGATTATACCATTCGTCGCGCAGAACGATTGGTGTTTGTTGTGAATGCCTTGTGTGGAAATGTCTGTACGATGTTGCGCGAGCGTGGAACAGGGGCGATTGGTATGACGATACGATTCGCGCTGGCCAATCGTACTGTATATGAACATTCGTTGCGAGCTGCCAGGCCAACTGCGAGTCAGACAGCCTGGATGCGCCTGTTACGTCAGGCCATCGAGCAAGTTGTTTTGCCAGACGCAGTAGTTGGACTCACACTTCGTGTTGATACGTTAGCGGGGCTTGGTGGAAAGCAGGGCGATCTTTTTGATCGTGGATTTACAACAGCGCAGGCGGCAGAAGAGGCCATTGCGCAACTGCTGGATGATCAAGGATCTATTGTTGTTGATCCTGAAAACAACGCACACCCATTAATCGATCGACGAACTGAGTGGACGGCGGTCAGTGTATCAAAAGCTTTAGATTATACATCCGTGCCGTCGATGCAACCGGAACTCACGTTACAGCTTCTGGCAATGCCGTTACATATTTGGGTCGTCACAAAAAAGAGACGTGATCAAAACGTTCCTGCTTCGTATCGTGATGCAACACGAACATATACTATTGTCGAAGCGGCCGGTCCAGATCGTGTATCTGGAGAAACGTGGGGTGATCAATACGCGCGCGAATACTTTCGTTGTGTGAATGACGCAGGGACTTTAGTGTGGTTGTATCGAGATGCGCGGACAGATACGTGGTATTTGCAGGGCTGGTGGGATTAATAACATGAAGGCACGAGCTCCATATGTTGAACTTCGTGCACATACCGCATTTTCATTTGGCGATGGTGCCGTTACCCCCGAAAAGTTGGTGCAGCGTGCCGTTGAACTCGGCTATTCAAGTTTAGGGATTACAGATACGGCAGATTTTGGTGGAATCGTACGCGCTAAAGTCGAGGCCGAGCAACATGGATTACACCTTATCGTTGGAGCAGAACTCCGTGTTGATGGATATCCTATGGCATTCCTCGTTCGTACCGAAGAAGGTTGCCGAAATCTCGCTGCGCTCATTACTCAATCGCGTGTAGGGGCGTTGCGGACATGGAGCGTAACATCTGATTCTACGTATGCGCGAGGATTCCCAAATATATCCTGGGAGCAAGTAGTCAAGCACAATGCAGGGCTGCATATGTTAACTGGGCCTGCATCTGGATTACTGGCAACACTTGTTCGTCAAGGAGATGAACATAAGGCAGAGCAACTGCTCCATCAGTGGAAGAAAATCTTTCAGTATCGCTTCGCTGTTGAAGTACAAAATCATTCTACTGGCGGTGTCGAAGGTGCCGTTAACGGCGCACTCGTTTCTTTAGCTGAACGAACTCATACACCATGGGTCGTTACAAACGATCCGAGATACATTGACGATGATAGTCGGCTCGTACACGATATTCTTACAGCATTACGATATGGCTTAACACTCGATGAAGCCGCCAACCGCGGAGTTCTGCACCCTAATTCTACCTGGCGGCTACGTTCTCCAGCCGAAATGGTAGCTGAATGGGGTGAATATGACGCAGGATTGCGCGAAAGTGTTCGTATTGCAGAACAGTGTGATTTTGATGTGCAATGGTTGAGACCACCACTACCACAGTTTGAATCAGACGATGGATTGAACCCCAAAGAAGCGCTTCGTAAACATGTAACCGCTGGAGCGCTCAAGCGATGGGGCGCTACGTTATCTCCACGTCATACCAAGCAACTTGAGCATGAACTTACCATCATTGAACGGCTAGGATTTTCCGGTTTCTTTCTTGTCATGTGGGACGCCGTTCGTTATGCGCGCGATACTCTCAATATTCTCTGTCAGGGAAGAGGGAGTGCCGCCAACTCAGCTGTTGCATACTGTTTGGAAATTACAGCAGTCGATCCAATACATAACAACCTGCTCTTTGAACGGTTTTTGTCGGACGTCCGCGTCGAACCCAAGTCACTTTCGCGCGGAGATAGATCCGAAAGAACCGATGGGTCCGTTATGCAACGTCCCAAGCATACGGAAGCACCTGATATTGACGTTGATATCGAACACGATCAACGTGAACAGGTTCTCGATTACATCTATAAAAAATACGAACGGGATCAAGCTGCAATCACCTGTATCGTACAAACGTATGGTGCCCCTAATGCTATTCTCGACACAATGCGAGCATTGGGATATCTTGCAGAGCTAGGGTTCAAACTATCGAAACGTTTGCGTCGGTATAATCCCAGGCAAGGCGCAGCAGTTTTAGAAGATACTTTAGCTGCACAGTTTGACTTTGATGTCTCAGACGCACGAGGGCGAGCTGTTTTGCGCGCCATGTGTGCCTTTGACGGCCTCCCTCGACTTCGCTCAACACACGTTGGTGGATTTGTATTATCCAATGATACGTTAGGGAACTATCTACCTATTGAGTCGACCACCATGGGTCGAACTATCATCCAGTTTGATAAGGATGATCTCGACGTTATTGGTGTTCCAAAGTTCGATTTCCTCGGACTCGGTGCCCTCGCTCTCGTACGCCACGCTTTTCAATCAATTGAAAAACGCACCGGGAAAGCTTACGAACTATACACAATCCCCGACGACGACAAAGCTACGTTTGAGATGATATCGGAAGGTGACACACTCGGAACGTTTCAAATAGAAAGCCGTGCCCAAATTGCATCGATTTTGCATACTCGACCAGAAAGAATGTACGATATCGTCGTGCAAATCGCTCTCGTACGACCCGGACCAATTCAAGGCGAATTTGTACGGCCATACACCAGACGTCGGCGTGGTCAAGAAGACTCTGTTTATATCCATTCTGCGTTAAGGCCGATCCTAGAGCGAACACAAGGCATCCCGATTTTTCAGGAGCAGGCCATGAAGATCTCAACCGATTTGGGTGGTTTTACCAATGCAAAAGCCGACAATCTTCGTCGCACAATGGGGAATCTCAAGAAGAGCGATCGGCTTAACTTAGCCTTGGAAGAGTTGAAGCAATGCATGATCGATAACACATTGCTCAACCCGCGCATGACCCCCGAGATCGCCGAACGAATAGGACGCGACCTCTCCACCTTTGCGAATTATGGCTTTCCCGAATCTCATGCATGGAGCTTCGCCTTTATTGCATACGCGACATCCTATTTAAAATGTCACTATCCCGCTGATTTTTATCTCGGTGTTTTAAATGCACAGCCAATGGGATTTTACCCTGTGTCAACGCTCATACACGATGCTCAACGACACGGTGTTAAGGTATTACCACCATGCGTACGTGACGGCCATGCTGTCTGCGATGTCGTATCGCTCGAAACAACATTCAAAAAGAAAGAATCCCGCCAAGGTATTCGCGAAGGCGTTAAGGAGCAGTCAAACTCACATGCACTCCGTATTGGATGGCGCCACATTCGTGGAATAAGTACTCACACCCTTACCCGACTCACCGAAACTCGCCAGGCCGCACCATTTACATCGATTGCAGACGTCGTACAACGACTTTCAATGAAACGTTCAGAAGTATTACAGCTCTCACGCTCCGGCGCATTTGGCGTGTGGGAGCCGGATCGGCGTAAAGCTGCATGGGAAGCACTCCGCGCCGTCAGCGATAGGCTGTCGCTCGCACCAACACATCTGCAAGAGTATAACCCTCGTCCTCTTACGAAACGCGAACTAACCTTCCTGGATTATCATACCACTGGAATGTGTTTATCCGGACATCCCGTAGAACACCTTCGCGATCGATTGTACCGCGTTGGAGCTGTTGATAGTCGATTCATCAAGTCGAGCAGAGCAGGTGAGTCCGTGATTGTCGGAGGGCTCGTGACAGTTCGACAACGCCCAGAGACTGCCAAGGGTACAATATTTCTGTTGATCGAAGATGAATTCGGTTTATTTAACGTTATCGTATCACCCGACGTTATTGAACGATATGTCGAGGCGGTGAAATTCTCACAGTTTGTGGTAATACAAGGGCGCGTTCAACGAAACGAACAGACCGTTAACGTAATTGCGAAACGTGTCATCGCTCTTAAGGTGAAAGAGTCGTTGTCGTATCAAACACACAACTTTCGTTAAACAGCTTCGATTGTAAGCCTATCCTGCTTTATAACATCCCTTCAAACCGTCGCCGAGCCAGATCCACAACCAACTGCGCCGCCCCTTCAATCCCAAGCGAACTCGTATTGACGCACACATCATAGTGCTCCGGTGCCAACCACTCCCGGTTCCAATACGCCCGCACCCACTCCGCCCGGCGCCTGTTCTTCTCCTCAACCATCTTCGTTGCCACCACCTCATCCACCTGGTGCCGAAGCCTAGTGCGCGCGACAAGCCCATCCCTGGGCGCATAACACAGCACGTGCAACAGATCCTCTCGCGCCCCCAACATCTCCTGCGCCCCACGCCCAACCACCACCACCGGCCCTCGCGCGATCGCCTCTTCAATCACTCGGCGCGTAACGTCCAGCAAACGCTCCGTGGTAGGTGGGAAGCCCGAATTGGCGATGGGTGACAATATTTCTTGCGTCCCCATAGTCATCGCCTCGACCAGCCGCTCAGCCAGCGACGGTAGCCGCTCTTCCAGGTCCGCGACCTCGGCTTTGGTCAGCCCGGTTCGTTCGGCCACCGAGTCGATCACCGAATTGTCCAGCAGGTTCCAGCCCAGCTCCTGGGCTATCGTTTTGGCGACTGCCGAACCACCGGCGCCGTAAAGTCGGGTAATCGTGATGACGGGCATTGACGGAAACCTGACAAAGTGTTCGAAAATAAGCGTTGGGAGCCGTTGAAGTCATACTATACGGCAATTGCGATACCCGGCCGAGTAGTGAAATTGAAGGATGGGGGTGGGTTATTGGACGGTTGTTAGTATGTTGTTGGATCCTCCAAAATCGCTTGCCTCTTGACACGCAATTTTGGAGGGATAAATTCGACCCCGCGCCAATCCGGGCTTCGCATTGAGAAATTTTATGTGGAACTTGGACCGGCCGTCACCCTCTAGAACAACCCGAAGGAGATTACGCACATGAAGCGCTTGGCCCTTGTTGCTGCCGTGCTCGCAGTTGCCGCTTGCGGAAAGAAAGAAAACGCCGCTACGGATACAACGACGTTGACCCCACCACCTGCCACGACGATGACCCCAGTTGATACTGGCGTTGTTGGATTGGACAGTGCAGCGGTCGATTCGACTGCAATCGACACCGCACACAAGATGTAATTTTTCACCTGCTTCGGCAGGTGATTTTGCGAAAGGCGTGGTCAGTTGACCACGCCTTTCGCGTTTCCCAGTAGTTGAGTTTCACTCGACTCTCCATCCCACCGAGTGGAAAGTATTGTGCCGTCGGTAACCTCGCGCCGCACCATTCCCAGCCCTACTTTTCGGCCGTCTGAGAGCTCCACAGAGCTGCTCACCTTCCCCACCGATTTGCCTTCCAGGTCAAAGACCTCGGCATCGCGCGGCGGAAGGTCGGAACCGGCAAATGAAAGGCGCCGGAGCATTTTATTTACGTGTCCGCGAAAGTGGATCCGAGCCACCGTTTCCTGGCCGATATAACAGCCTTTGTTATACGAAATGGCATTGAGTTCGTCGAAGTTGGCCTCTTGTGGGAGCGTGGAGTCGTCCATATCGACGCCCCATTCTGGCCAACCAATCTCGATTCGCAGCTCTCGCCACAGCTCGGGTGAGCCCAAAACTGCTCCCGCATCGACTAAAGCCTTCGATACGGCTTCTTCCTGATCTGGGTTTACCAGCAAGTCGTACCCTTCAACCGAAAGCTCTGGAGTGCGGACTACGGTGACGTCTGCGCCGTTAAATGCCCCGCGCATGTGACTATAGGGGGTTAGCGCTTCCAGGGCGTTAGAGTCGATCCTCGTGGTCGCAGCGACTATTTCTCGGGCCTGATTGCCAAAAATTGAAAGACAGGACGACGATTCTGATACATCGGCCATCTTTGACAGGCGCGGGTTGACGTATTTCTTGAAGAAGTCTCGAAGTCCGGGGCCGGCTGCCGCAGTTGTGTCGAGTAAAATGACACCCTCGTCCTGAAGAAACACTCGTGTATCCGCGAGAATCTTGCTTTTGGCGGTCAAAACACCCGCGTACAGCCCCTGACCGGCCGTCAGACGGGCGACATCGTTGGTGACGAGCCCATTGATAGTTTCAACGGCCTTCGGGCCCGTAAACTGGAACCGAACTCGGTCTGAGCGATTAAAGAGTAGCGTATGAAGCATCTAACAAATCTACCGGGTGTGCCGCGCGAGCTTGCATTCCCGCTCTCCGAAGGCCCGCGCCAATCTGCATGAGGCAACCTGGATTTCCGGTCGCAACGATCATGGCTCGGGTGGAATGAATCGCAGCGATCTTGGGTTCGAGGACGGCCAGTGACGTGTCGGCTTCGATCAAGCTATAAATACCCGCACTCCCGCAGCACTGATCCGAATCGGGAAGTGGAATCAGCGTAAGACCAGGAATCGCCTCCAAAACGTCGATTGGCTGCGTGCAAACTCGTTGCGCATGCTGAAGGTGGCATGGCGCATCGTAGGTCACTCGGAGCGGGAGCAGACCGCCAATCCTTGGCCCCGCTTCAGCGAGCAGCTCGCTAACGTCTCGCACTTTCTCTGAAAACCGCTCGGCTCGTTCGCACATTAATGGATCATCGCGAAAGAGATGCCCATACTCCTTCATCGCCGCGCCACACCCCGCAGAGTTCGTGACAACATATTCGAGCGGGGCGCGTTCAAATGCTTCGATGTTTTTACGAGCAAGCTTGCGTGCTGCGTTGAGGTTCCCAGCGTGAAGGTGCAACGCGCCACAACATCCTTGATCAGGTACGTCGGTCATCGCATATCCGTTATGCGCAAGAACGCGTTCCGTCGCACGATTGGTTGCGCCAAACAAACCTTCCATCACGCACCCTTTCATTAAACCAGTGAGACCACGTTCACCGGTTGTATCTGGCTCGTAGCTCCCTCGCTCCAACGGACTTTGCGACGACGCCAGCATTGCCATTGAAAATCCATACTTACTTGGCAACTGCGATGCTAACGTTGGAATTGGCGTAGCTGCAAGCAATCGAGCGATTGCCATGATTGGTCGAAACAGTATGGGATGCGCAATTAACCATAACAAGAGCCGCGCAATAAATGGAAGTTCTTTTGGCGCATCAAGCGTTGCGCGCGTTGCCTCCAAAAGATTTCCATATGGAACGCCAGACGGACACGCTGTTTCACACGCACGACATCCTAAACAACGGGAGATGTGTTGCTCAACGATACCATCTGTTGGCATTACAGTCCCCTCAAGCAATCCTTTCATTAAAACAATTCGTCCACGTGGAGAATCGTTCTCATCTTCAAGCGCGAGATAGGTTGGGCACGCCTGTAAGCAGAATCCACAGTGCACGCACATGTCGATCCCTTCACGCTCAGCCGCAAGCGGAGAATTTATTAAGGCAAGAACGCGTGTCACGCAATCTCTCCAAAAATTCCAGGATTCAAAAGAGAATATGGATCGAATCGTGCTTTTAATGCACGGGCAATCTTTGGATGTGTAAAGACGGGTTCTCTATATCCATACTCAGCGGGAACTCGCCGCCGCATATGTTCGAATCCATGCGACGACGAGGTTCTCGCAAAAACCCTCAGTGCAACTTGTGTAATTACGCCCAACGTCCCCCACGCCCCTATCATGAGACGAGTGAGGTCAAATCCCGCAACATTTTTGACCACTCTCCCTCCTGGATGGATGATATTGCCGTTTCCTGTAACAACTGTCATTCCCAGAACAAGGTCTCGTGGTGTACCATAAAACGCTGATAGTGGGCCGTACGAGCAGGTGGCCACTGTCGCGCCAATTGTGCTATCCGCCCCGTTTATTGGGTCGAGTGGGAGCCATTGATTGTATTCGCGCAACACATCGTCAATTTCTTTGAGTGAAGTTCCAGCTCGTACAACTATGGTAAGATCATTTGGCGAGTATGCAACAATCCCATGATCGTATTCTAGCGATAGTCGAGTGTCTGCATGCACTGGTGAGCCTGCGTCTAACCAACTCGCTCGCCCAATAATACGCAGCGGCGTATGCGACGCAATGCTGTCACGAATTGTCGCAGCAATGTTTGTGTCACGGATATCATCCATTACGCACACTCGCTACACCATGCCATTCACGACATGAATGCACTGGAACAACTTTGCCAGGATTCGCTCTATATTCAGGATCAAACGCTTGACGTGCATCGCACATCGCAGACAGTGTGTCTGGTGTAAATGCAGAATCCATATACTGTAACTTGTCGAGCCCAACGCCATGTTCGCCGGTAATACTTCCGCCAGCCTCTAAGCACGCATGCATAATGCGAGACATAGCCTTGTGAACACGTTCCGATTGTACCGGATCATCAGCGTCATACGCGATATTCGGGTGCAGATTCCCATCTCCCGCATGAAACACATTGCAAATCCGCACGTCATACTCTTCTCCAATTTCTGCAATACGCGCAAGAATTTCCGGGAGCTTTGTCCGCGGAACGACCGCATCTTGCACAACAAGGTTGGGTGCAAGACGTCCCATGGCACCAAACGCCTTCTTGCGGCCTTGCCATAACTTGGCGCGTTCTCCAGTATCTACAGCAGTTCGCACAGTCCGTGCACCCGCTTTCATACATATCTCTTCACATTCAGCCACGTCGGCAGAGATCCCTGTAGCTAACCCATCAAGCTCTATCAGTAAGATTGCCGCGGCATCGGTTGGATATCCTGCTTTATAAATGGAAGCTTCCACAACCTGGATTGTTGCTTGATCCATAAATTCCAACGCAGCCGGAATAATGCCAGACGCAATAATGGCAGAAGTTGCGTGTGCCGCCGCTTCAACCGAAGGGAAGTCGGCAAGTAAGGTGCGGATTGCCTCAGGCTTTTGCGTAAGCCTGACGGTCACATCCAGGATCACACCAAAACACCCTTCCGATCCAACAAAGAGCCCGAGCAGGTCGTATCCAACCATTTTTCCATCTTCGTCGCCGATCGAGATAACCTCTCCATCCGGCAACACAACGGTGAGTGCGAGAATATGGTTGAGCGTTACACCATACTTTAAACAGTGTGGCCCACCCGCATTCTCTGCCACATTGCCGCCGATTGTACACGCTGTTTCACTCGATGGATCAGGGGCGAAAAAGAGCCCATATTGCGCGAGCGTCTTATTTAACACCGCGTTTACAACGCCAGGTTCCACCGTTGCCCGCCGTCGATCCGCATCCACATGCATGATACGTTTCAGACGGTGCAGCCCCAATAAAACCACATTATCGGCGAGCGAACCACCAGAAAGACCGGTTCCCGCCCCGCGCGGTACAAACGGCATCTTATGTTCGGCCAATATGCCAACCACGGCAATTGTTTCTTCCCGAGTCCCGGGAAATACCGCGAGCAATGGCCGGCGATGGTATCCAGGAAGTCCATCAGACTCATAGGCAAGCAGCGCGGCCGGTCGTTCAAGCACAAAACGTGGGCCGACAATACTGCGGAGCTGTTCAGCAACGTGGCGGTTCTCCATGTATCGAGGTTAACCACGTACACCTCAATAGTGAACTCAGATAGCTGTTTCGAACTGTCTAAATCCGACCCAATCCGGGTAATCCCGGTTTGATCGATATAGAATCGCTCTGTAAAAGACGAGATTCGTTGCGCTGGGACGCAAAAAAAGGCGGGTGAGAACCCCGCCTTTTTTAGTGATGCTAGTAGAAGTGTATTTTAGAGGCTAAACCGCTATCCCCAAAATCCGGAGAGCGCGTTTCCATCGGGCGACTGCCTCAGCTTTTCGAAAGCCCGCTCGCGTATCTGACGGATCCGTTCGCGTGTTACCCCCATCAACGAGCCGATCTTCTCGAGCGTCATGGCCTCGGCTTCCTGACCTAACCCGTAATAGAGATAGAGAATCTTTCGTTCACGCGGGGTCAGATACTTCTTAAAGGCCTTGTCGATAAACTCGCGCATGAGGTTACCGTCGGTCGTGTCTTCAATTTCGCCGCCGTCGATTCCGGCAAACCGTTCACCAAGCGATGATGCTTCACGGTCGCTTCGGTCGATCGGTGCATCCAGTGAAATCTCTGTCGCCGACATCTGTCGAGCGGAGCGGACGGATGCTTGAGATTCGTCGAGGAGGCGGCTGAGTTCGTTGTCGGTTGGGTCGCGTTTCAGTACCTGTGATAGTACCGTTTCAGCGCGAGCGAGCCGAATAAGCTGTGAATTCTGGTTGAGCGGGATTCGAACCGAGCGGGTTTGCTCGGCAAGCGCTTTCAGTACCGCCTGGCGAACCCACCATACTGCGTACGAGATAAACTTGACGCCTTGGTCAGGGTCGAATTTACGAACCGCTTTAAGAAGGCCTTCATTGCCGATAGCAACGAGCTCGCTAAGATCGAGCCCATGGCCTTGGTACTTCTTTACGAATGAGATAACGAATCGTAAATTTGCGGTAACCAGTCGCTCTGCTGCTAACTCATCTCCTTGTTGGGCGCATCTGGCGAGACGCCGCTCTTCCTCAATGTTTGTAATGAGAGGAAGCTTCTGAATATCCTGGAGATACTGGTCAAAGGCTGTGGATGGTGACGAGCGCGTAAAGCCTCGACTTGGCCTAGTCTCCACCACTGTCACATGTACGCTCCGTGGTTAGTGAATCCGGCAGGATAATAGCAAATGGAAGCGTGGTCAACAGCCATATTTCGTGCCACGATTTCAGAAACCCGGTCAATATAGGCAGATGGGCGGTTGTTACACATTATTGCTTGGCGGATCTTTGGGTTTCGTTCGGCTGGTCGCGCGTAGTATACCAACTCCAATCAATACAACCACACCGACTCCAATCCATGTTGGTGGGACGTTGAGAAGGAACGCTGCGATCGCGAGTCCTATGATTAAGACGATGAAACCCAGCAGATAGATACTAAACGATGACATAGCTCTTTAATGACGTTGAGCGCGGCAAATGTGTCTCATTGCTCATATAACGCGGAAATACTGTGCAAGAGATTGACCGTCGTTGCACACTTTACAGAGTTTCTGCCAGAGAAACGCAAAAAAATTGCGTTAATACTGAGATAAGGTCTCTTTATTCCCTCCTGTAAAAATTAGACCGCTTAGTCCAGCTGTTTGGTTGCCGTTTCGTTCTTATTCGGCGAAACACCTTTCACCAGGAGCTCCGCTCGGCCGCGTCGACGACCAAACTGGCGTGCGTCGTCACACGATGGTGTCCAGATGTCGAGGGTGCGCCCTTTGACTTTACGGCCAGTATCGTCGACGAGGAATCTGCCGAGATATTTTTTACCGATCGTGATGTCGACGTACCGGGCGAGAGGGAAGACGCGTGGATCTGCAGCAACGATCCCTTCGCGAACATCATTGTCCCGTCGTGTTTTACCGCGTAAGCAATACTGCGTGAGCGATACCGAAACCGTCTCGCCAACAGGCGCACGCCCAAATGGGTTGGGCTTTTTGAGTACAAAAGGCTTGCGTGGTGCGCGTACAACCAATGGGGGGTGGATAAGGTCGCTGTACACAGTGACCGGCGCGTGCATCAGTGGATCCATGCGCGGTTCAGGGAGTCGCACGATACCCGACTTCAGAACGATAGCTGCCGCAAACACAGCTATCGTGGTCAAGATCAGATCTCGGTGCGCGTTCTTCATTCCAATATTTTACGAACGATTGCGTCGTCGATACGGACGCCGAAACCGGATTCTGCGTTGGCCATAACGCCAAGGCGAACTGGAATAGCGTATTCAATCGAACCGCTGCGCGCTTTTTTATCGCCGCGCATGAGGTCTATGATCTGGTCGGGCGACGGTCCGGTTGGCCGTTGAGTTGGGAGACCAAGTTTGCTCAACGCGTTGGCCAATCGAGCCGTCGTGCCAGGTTCTGTGATTCCAGCGGCTTCACCCGCTTGGGATTCCAGGACCATACCGATAGCAACTGCCTCACCATGTGCGACGGTAAAGTCGCTCAGCAGTTCAATCGCGTGCCCAATCGTATGACCAAAGTTCAAAATCTTGCGTATCCCCAATTCATGTTCGTCTCGAGCAACAACGTCGGCTTTGATCTGGACGCTCCGCTCGATCAATCGAAACGTGAAGTCCACGTCCCGACTTTCTGCATTCGGGAGGAGTAGCAGCTGGCCGGCGCCATCTTCCAGGAATGAAAAATACGTTTCATCGGCGATCGCGCTATGCTTGACGGCCTCTGCGAGCCCTTCGCGGAGGTGGGGGACGGGGAGCGTATCGAGCGCTTTTGGGTCGATGACGACGGCTCGAGGCGGGTAAAAGGCACCAACCAGGTTCTTGCCGGCCGGTGTATCAACGCCGGTTTTCCCGCCGATAGACGCATCGATCATGGCGAGCAGGGTGGTTGGGACCTGTATAAATGGAATCCCGCGCATGTAGGTGGCGGCAACGAAGCCGGCCATGTCTCCTGCAACGCCGCCGCCCAATGCTATGATGGCGGAGTCTCTTCCGTAGCCATTGGCTAGTAACTGGTCCGTTAAAGTCGCCCAGGTGTCGCGATTTTTGTTGACTTCACCGGATTCGAACGTGAACAACATTGCGCTCTGATCAGGGAATTGCGCAACGATTCTATCTCCGTAGAGCGGGCCAACAATGCTGTCGGAGATAATTGCGTAGCGGTGCGCTGGAGCTACCGACTGCGCGATTTTCCCTATGTTATTGAGCGATCCTGGCTCGATGGTGATGTCATACTGTGAAAGCGAGACGCGTGCTGAGCCACCCGATAAAGCCTCCTCAGATGATGACGCACCCGCCCGAGACCGCTGCTGCAGCTCGGCCGAGCCGTCTACCATGTGACTTCGCCTGCCCCAGCGCGTTTGTTAGCGACCCGAGCGAGCGAGAACAGAAGATCCGACAGCCGATTCAAATAGATGATTGCGAGTGGCGGTAGCTCAACCGTGTGTCCAAGATGGATGACCCGTCGTTCAGCTCGACGGCATACCGTGCGTGCCACATGCAGCGCGGCGGCCTTTGGGGTTCCGCCTGGGAGGATGAAGGCTCTGAGCGGTTCGAGCTCTTCTTCGCAGACGTCGATTGCATGCTCCAGTTCGGAGATCCGTCCATCGTCAACTCGGGCCTTTTTGAGCTGTTCATGCATTTTCTCACGATCCGGGGTCGATAGAATCGCCCCGATCGCAAAGAGATCACGTTGGATGGGAGCCAACACTTCGTCCACTCGCGGTAATATCTCGATCGAGCGGGCCAGGCCGATGGCCGCGTTGAGTTCGTCGACTTCGCCGTATGCTTCAACTCGGACATCGTCTTTCGAGACTCGACCACCGCCGAAGAGGCCAGTTGTGCCGGCATCGCCGGTTTTTGTATAAATCTTGAGCGTCATCTTGTAAATTTGGCTGTATGGAACACGAGATCAAAGATTTGACAATTTTGGGCGGAGGCCCCACAGGCCTGTTCGCTCTTTTTTATGCAGGGATGCGCGGGGCGTCGGCTCAGATTGTGGATGCACTTCAGCAACCCGGGGGCCAGCTGACGGCTCTTTATCCCGAGAAGTATATCTTCGACGTGGCCGGCTTTCCGAAGGTGCTGGCCAAAGACCTCGTAAATTCGCTCGAAACGCAGGCAAAGCAGTTTAATGGCCCGATCCATCTCAATCAGCATGTGATCGACCTCGAAGAAAAGGACGGACACTTTGTTGTGGTCACGGAAACGGACCGGTTCCCGACGCGCTCGTTGGTGATTGCCGCTGGAATTGGGGCGTTTTCGCCGAGACGGTTGCCGCAGCAGGTGGCGCACCCGTGGTATGGGAAGGGGATTTTTGATCGTGTGATGGATCCGGATCAGTTCCGCGATAAAAAGATTCTCATTATTGGTGGCGGCGATTCGGCCTTCGATTGGGCTCATCAGCTGCAGGGGCGTGCTCAGTCGATTACGCTGATGCATCGTAGCGATCGGTTCCGTGCGCATTCGGCGACGATTACTGAGGTGATGTTGGCCGTTGAAGCTGGCAAGACGCATCTCTATACGTATCACGAATTGCACGACATTCATTCGTGTAGCGACTACATCGAACGAGTGACGTTGCGGGATGTGAAGGCAAAGACGACGTGTGAGATTGACGTCGACGTGATTTTACCGATGCTTGGCTTTGTGAGCGATCTTGGCGCGTTGAATCAGTGGGGGCTGGAGCTCGAGAAAGACGAGATTGTGGTGAACAGTCAGATGGAGACCGGTCGAGCGGGGATTTACGCGGCTGGGGATATCTGTACGTATCCTGGGAAGCTCAAGCTGATTGCGTCGGGTTTTGCTGAGGCGGCGACGGCGGTGAATCAGGCGGTTCACCATGTGCATCCGGATAAGAAGGTGAATCCGGGGCATAGTTCCAATCTCGCGATCTTTGGTCAGACTGACGACTAAGAATGGCGGAGTCGACCGGCGAGTGGCGCCGAGTTGGGCGGGGAGTAGGGCGCAGGTAGTTGGCTGCGGTTTGCTGTAGGCGATGTGAATACGATGTGGCGCTGACGTGTAATTACGTGAGCGCCACTCGTTTATCTGCCTTCGCGTAGGCGAGATCGGTTATGAGATTTACCAGAACAAACACCACGCTCAGGAAGAGAATACTTCCTTGAATAGCAGGGAGATCTCGTCGGGCAATAGAGTTCACGACGTAACGTCCGATTCCCGGCCAGCTGAAAATCGTTTCGGTAAGAATGCTTCCGGTGAGATAGTAGCCGAAGTCGAGACCTAACACCGTGATCACAGGGATCAGAGCGTTCCGTAACGCGTGGTGCAGAATAACAGTGCGCTCACGGAGCCCTTTCGCGCGCGCGGTGCGCACATAGTCGGTGCTGAGCACCTCGAGCATCGCCGATCGGGTAACGCGTGCGAGGAAGGCAATCGAGCGCATTCCAAGCGCCAGTGCCGGGAGAATGAGATGACGCAGGCCGCCATAGCCGGCCGGTGGAAGCCATCTGAGCGTGACGGAGAAGAGCAGAATCAGCAGTAGGCCAACCCAGTACACCGGGAACGAGATTCCAAGATATGCCGCGCCAAGCGCGATTCGATCGAACCAGCCACCCGGGCGTTGCGCACTGATAACACCAATCGTGATGCCGAGTGTTGCCGCAAACAGCATAGCCGTCCCCGCGAGCAACATCGTCTTTGGGAATCGCTCGATAATGTCGGTCATAATCGGGCGACGCGTGATGTAAGACTCGCCAAGGTCGCCTTTGAGGACGCCACCGGCATAGTGGAAGAACTGAGTGGTAACAGGTTCGTCGAGCCGCAGCTCCTTACGGAGCTGCGCAATTGTGGTAGAGTCGGCCCGTTCGCCAACCATCTCCTGTACCGGATCGCCCGGCGCGATGTATAACAGGAGGAAGGTGACGACCAGAACGCCAAACAGCGTTGGGATTGCGAGGAGCAACCGTCGGAGAATATAGGACGTCACGGTTTGGCCGGTCGAGTGATCGAGACCTTCGTCCAGCGTTGACCGTTGAAGATCGACGGAACGTGGAATCCTTTAATCCAGGGTTGGACCGCGAACAGCTCTTTATAGAAGAACAGGTACAGCATGGGGCTCTCTTCAAACGCGATTGAATCCGCCTTCCGATACAGACTCGCTCGGCGTGACGCGTTTTGCTCGCCGCGCGCGTCGCCGATAAGATCGTCGATACGTCGGTTCTTGTAGAACGACACATTGCCACCGACTCCAAAGTTTACGCTATGGAGGAGTGGGTATAAAAAGGCTTCTGCATCCGGATAGTCAGCGAACCAGTCTTTAAGTGCCATGTCGGCTTTGCCGTTCCGCGCAGCTTCCCGCATGGACGATGCGTCGCGCTGAACGATTTTCACGCGCACATTAATCCGGGCGAGATAAGCCTGAATCGTCTGCGCCATACGTGGGAACGGTTCGCTCTGCGAACACCAGAGTTCAATGTCGATCCCGTCTGGATAACCGGCTTCGACCAATAGCTGCCGCGCCTTTGCCGTGTCATATGCGTAGGGTATGCGAGATCCATCGAACCCTTCGAGCGACGGTGGGATCACGCCAGCCGCACGCGTGCCGCGACCACCCATAAGGCGATCGAGAATCATCCTGGTATCGACACCATAGTTAATGGCCTGCCGAACCCTTGGATCGCGCAGTGGGCCGCGAGAGGTGTTGATGGCGGCGTAGATGAGGCGTAACGACGGGATGGACTGGAGGAGCGCACGGGTCTCCTCGTTTCCTTCCCAAGTCCGAGTTTCCTGGGCTGGGATCGAAACAATATCTACATTCCCGCTCTCAAACTCTGCAATGCCCGTGCTGGCTTCGGGGATAATGCGTGCTTCGAGCGAATCTTCTTCCGGTGCCCCGCCATGATAGTCGTCGTTCCGTACAAAGCGGATGTGGTCGTCGTGCCGCCACTCCACAAACTTCCACGGGCCGGTTCCAATCGGATGTTCTCCGAAGTCGGCCGGAATCTTTTTCGGGACGATCGACGCAACGGGCATGGCGAGCATCTTGGGGAAAATCGCAAACGGCTCGCTGAGCGAAATCATCAACGTGCTATCGTCCACGGCAACGAGTCCGACGATTGAGCGAGCCTTTCCTTCGGCGAATGCCTGGGCGCCCAGGATTGGGTAGAGTGGCCAGCCGCGCCCGCCTCGAACGGCCGGGTCGAGCACTCGCTTGAACGATCGCTCCACATCAGAGGCGGTAAACGGCGTTCCGTCGTGGAACTTCACTCCTTGTTTGAGCCGAAACACATACGTCCGCCCGTTTGGTGAAACGCGCCAGGACGTTGCGAGATTCGGCAATACTTCCGCCGATTCCGAAAACTGTGTTAAACCATCGAATACATACGCCACCGCACGTCCGGTTGGGACATCGGTGGATAAAGCCGGATCAAGCGAGCGCGGATCGTAGCTATCGCGCGAGTCGACAAGCGTGTGCCGTTCAACAAACCCAGGCTTTTCGCAACCGATTTGGGCGAGTACCAGAAGCGCACTGAATGTGGCGATGCGCAAATACGTGCAATTTGCGTGACGAACGAACGTCCGAATATCGTGCTTAACGGGATTGGCTCCGGTTATTGGACAAATGGGGCGAAACTGGGTGCCGAAAACAGTTGACATCATAGGGGGCCCAGCGAGAACTTACCGGGCTACTTATAGAGCGTCAATTGTGACCGCGGATTCTTTGATCAAGGTACTTGCCGCGGCTTTTTGTTTGGCCGTTTCAACAACCCGAATTATAGCGCAAGACTTTAGCTGCGATCGTGGCGATGTCGAAGTGCGTGCACTCAACTTTGAGGGCAATAAAACATTTAGCGACCCAGAGCTCGCGAATGTGATCGTGACGACCCCGTCGTCATGGGGACGGCGCACGTTCAACCTCCCGTTTTCGGCGAAACGATGCCTGGATATTGGCGAGTTTGGGAACGATCGGCTTCGCCTCATTCTCTTCTACCGTCGTCGAGGCTTCCCTGATGTGAAGGTCGATACTGTCCTTACAAAGGACGGGGAGCTCGCCGCGAAGGTGCGATTTTTGATCACCGAAGGGAAACCTGCGGTGCTGAGAACATTTGTTATTACCGGATTGGACTCGGTCCAGAATCGCGATCGTATTACGCGCGGACTTCCCATTCAGCCAGGCGATCGGTTTGACCGGATCAAGATCGACGCTGTAATGGATACAATCACCCGCCGGCTGCGCAATCGTGGTTATCCGGCTGTTTCGGCGAAAAGTGTTTACAGCACGCACAAAACGGCTGACGGAACAGTCGCGGACGACTCGCTAATCGTTAACACCGGGCCAGTGACTCGGATTGGCGATGTGCGAATTACTGTTGAACCAGCTCCGAACCGTACCCGCCAGATTGGCGATCGTGTGGTGCGGCAGATTGTGGGACTCGATACAGGATCGCTGTACCGCGAACAACGGCTCCTGAATGTCCAGCGTTCCTTCTATGAGACGGATGCATACCTTCACGTCTCGCTTGGGCTGGATAGCGCGGCTGGACGTCGTGAAGGGACCGATTCCATTGTACCACTATCGCTTCGGCTCGTGGAAAACACCATGCGGTCCGCACGACTTGGCGCAGGTTACGGGACGCTCGACTGCTTTCGGGCAACGGCTGAGCTGGATAACTACAACTTTTTGCACGGTGCTCGCCGATTGGAACTCCGCGGGCGTGTTTCCAAAATTGGAACAGGGAAGCCGCTGGACGGCGCACAAAGTCTCTGCCCGCAAGCCAAAAACGATCCGTATAGCGAACGGCTCAACTACTACTTAGGGGCCACCTGGCGCCAGCCGGTGTTTTTTGGATCGAGAACCGTTCCCACGATTACCGCGTATACCCAACGTGTGAGCGAGTACAATGCGTACGTTCGCACCACACCTATTGGCGGGGTGGCGTCGGTCGTTTGGAGGCGTAGTGTGCGGGCGCCGGTTACGTTTGCCTACAGCATGGATTACGGGCGCACGGAAGCGCAGCCTTCGTTGTTTTGCGCGGTCTTTAACCTCTGCACTCTCGAAGACCGGCAGCGTGTACAATCCAACCAGCGACTGGGCGTGGTCAGCATGGCGCTGAACCACAACACCGCAAATAACCCAACATCTCCAACGGCTGGAAGTATTGCTCGGCTCGAACTCCGTCATGCGTCGCCGTTTGTTTTGTCGGATACGGCGCTGCAGTTCAACACGATTGCGGGCGAAGCGGCTCGGTACATCGCATTGAACAATACGATGGTATTGGCGTTACACTTGCGTGCGGGAGCGGTATTTGGACGAGGGTTTCGATCTGGAACAGGCTTTATTCCACCACAAGAACGGATGTATGGCGGCGGACCAACCTCAGTGCGCGGCTTTCGGCAGAACGAACTTGGCGCTGCAGCATACACCGCGGTGACTTACGAAGTCGTCCCAACCGCGTCGCCGGATACGGCGTATTTGCGCGTTCCAGACAGCGTTGCCGGCGTATATCGCCGCTCGATACCACTTGGTGGCAATTCGATGATTGTTGCGAATGCGGAGCTGCGGTTGCGTAGTCCCGTGTTTCCCGATGTGTTGGAGTTCGCGTTTTTTGCGGATGCGGGTGACGTCTGGAATCGGGGTACGGGTTCCGCGTTTCAGAACTTTGCGCTTAAGGTGACGCCTGGCATTCAGATGGCGGCGTTCACTCCGGTTGGTCCTGTTCGAGTCGTATTAGGATACAATCCGTATCGTCGAGCAGAGGGCCCGCTGTATTATGAGAACTCCGCAGCAAATGGGGGGTCGCTCCCATGTGTGAGCCCTGGAAACACAATTCCGGCTGTGCAAGACGCGACTGGAAAATGGGTACAGCTGGAAGGGCGCTGCGACGGTACGTTTAAGCCCGCTGCCAATCGATCGTTTCGCAGTCGGTTAACGTTGAATCTCGCAATTGGACAGGCTTTTTAACCTGTGACCAAACGCGCAAAAATCGTTTTAAGTAGTGCTGCGGTACTGTTTTTCCTCTTTGCTGTTTTGATGGGAGGATTGGTCCTTACGTTGCAGACGTCGTTTGGGCACGAACAGATTCGGCGTGTGATTGTGACGGCGCTCAATGGGCGCGTGAACGGTTCGGTGTATATCGGGCGCATCGAGAGTGGGCTGTTAAGCGGTATTACGATCGATTCGTTTGCGATTCGTGACCCTGACGATTCGTTGTTCTTGAGTACTGGTCGAGTGACGCTGCGTTATGATATTCGGGATATTCTCGACCGACGTATTGTTATTCGTACGTCCCGTGTGGAACATCCATATCTGTATCTCAAAGATTACGGCGACAATGATTGGAACTTTCGTCGAGTATTTCGTTCGCAGTCGTCGGCTCCGGGTAGCGGTGGGCGTGGGATTGCGGATTATCTTATTCTCGAATCAACGACGATACGCGATGCAAAGTTTGCGCTGAGATTACCGTGGCATCCGCCGGCGTGGGCGAGAGGCGCGGCGCTTGATAGTATCCTGCGGTACGAGCTCTCGCGCGATGACATCGAGATTCGTCGGGAAGGGAAAGACTTTTACCGAACTTACAGATGGGATAGCGGCAACGGTGTTCTCGTTCACGCGCGGTTAAGTGACCCTGATAGCGCTGCTAAACTCTTTGAGATTAAAGATTTTAGCGTAAACGAGACGGACCCGCCGTTCCAGTTCAAGAATATGCGCGGTACGCTGCGCCAACTTGGCGATTCGATCTGGCTCGATATTCCACGGTTTGACCTCCCTGGTTCAAGAGGGCGCGCCGAGGGAAAAATTGTGTGGGGAAGCAAACTTCCTATTCGGTACGCGCTGAATGTGGTAGCCGATTCGGTTTCGCTCAAAGACATCGCGTGGATACATCCATCGCTGCCAACTACAGGTGGCGGAAAGTCCAAACTCGAAATTAGAAATAATCCGAATAATCTGCATCTCATTGATTACGTCTTGACCGATCTGGATGTGCGCAGCGAACGCTCGCATCTTACCGGACGTATGACGTTTGAAATGGGAGCAGATACGCTTGTTGTGAAAGACGTTCAACTCGCGGCGTCGCCTGTAAACTTTGATCTGCTTCGTCGCTTGAACCAGGCCCCATTCCCATACGATTGGCAAGGAAATATTCGAGGGACTTTTCGAGCGTCGGGTGGAAATCTCGCACGATTCAAAGTTGAAGAGTCGGAATTCACCTTCGAAGATGCCAACGTACCAAATGCGATTGCACGTGGAAAGGCGTTTGGCGAGCTGAATATTTTCGATCCCGCATTTACTGAGTTCAAGGCATTTAACGTCGATCTCGAAACGTTCGATCTCCGCACACTGCAGTATCTCAATAAGGACTTTGCTCAGCTACAAGGGACAATTTCTGGGCGAGCCGTTCTGGATTCGTCCTGGCTCGATGTTCGCTTTAAAGATGCGGAGTTATTCCACCATCATGACGACTATCCTGTATCGCGCGTAACAGGAAATGGTCGAATCACGTGGGGCGAAAAGTATCTTACGTACGATGTCGACCTGATGGCTGATTCGCTGTCGATGACGACGATGCGACATTCGTATCCTAGTGTTGCGCTGCAAGGGAACTTTGCTGGTCCGATACGTGTTGTTGGCGAAGCATACGATCTGCGAGTTAGTACAACACTTTCTGCTGCATCCGGCAAATTTACGTACGATGGAACCGTTGACCTTGATCTCCCAACGTATGGAGCGAAAGGAAGCGGTACTTTCACCAACGTTGATCTTCAACGAGCGGTTGTTGGATCCAAGCTTCCACGCAGCATTATGGGTGGTCGCTATGCGGTTGATATGTCTGGCGATACAATCACTCGACTCGTCGGAACCGCTTCGCTCGATCTTGATCAATCACATATCGGTCAGGTGCGCGTGCGTCCTTCGCGTGCCGCCGTACACGTGCAAGGCGGTTTAGTGTATGTCGATACCTTTGCTGTTGCAACAGGGCGCTCCACGTTAACTGCGCGAGGTTCTGTGTCGATGGTCCCGCAGCAGCGTGGATCACTGGCATATGCACTTTCATCTTCGTCGTTTCAGGAGCTGAGCGAGCTGTTTGAACGACCGCTTCCCGCGCCGATTACGGGAAGTGCGACGGTGAAAGGGACTGTTGTTACCGCAGCAGACACAGTTGATATTGATGGATCTGTCGAAGCAAAGAACATTGGTTACAAAACGTTTCGTGTTGGTCGAGCCATTGGCGACTTCTCGCTCGATAATGTGTTGTATAACGCCGCAGGATTTGTAAACATTAACGCGGATACTGTCGCCGGCGATCGTTCTGTTTCACCACTGTTAAGTAATGCATCCGCATCGTTTCAAGTGGCTGGACCGCGAAACGCAAGCTTCCGTATAAAGACTGCGCGCGAAAACGGTATTCACGCTGAAGGAACCGGCGACATCGTGCTTCGCGATTCTGCAATATTGTTAAATCTGACGTCGGCAGAAGTTGTTATTGATAGTATCAATACGTATTTGCTGTCAGCACCGGCTCGTGCAGAATTTACGTCAAAGTCTTTAAGCGTTGACTCTCTAATACTTGGCCGGAAAAACGGTGGTAAGATTGCGTTGCGTTATCTTCGCGTCGCCGACGATTCTCTGTACGGCACGTTGCGAACATCACCATTGGATCTCGCGGTATTAGAGCTGCTAGGTTCAGAAGTCTCTACATTAGGTGGAACCATTACCGCATCGGTTGATATGTACGGGACGATGCAACAGCCTCGAGTAAACGGTTCAGTTACCGTTGACAACGGTATTCTATTATTCCCATCCGTCGGCGCTCGGCTCAATCGCGTGAGTGCGAACATCGCACTTGAAGGCGATACGATTCGCATCAAGCAGCTAACAGCCGAAACAAATAAAGATCAACCGGGAATGCTGTCGGTAGAAGGTACGGTTGCATTTGATCGTATGGACAACCCTGTGTTTGCGTTACAGGCCGTCGCTAAAAACTTCCGTGCGATCGATAAGCGTGGTTTGGCTTCGCTCGATATCTCGACCACGCTTCCCATGACGCTCACTGGCCCGTACACTGGGGCCACAGTACGAGGTGGTATTCATGTAGATCGCGGTGCCATCTACATTCCGGAAGTGATTCGCAAGCGAGTCGTTGATCTGAATGACCCGGAGCTCTTTGACGTTATAGATACCACGGTCGAGAAAAACCGATCGTTGTTGCCGAGCACGCCGAGTGAGTTTGTGAAAAACCTGAAGGTCGAGAATGTTGGGGTGAATGTTGGGGATGACGTCTGGTTACGTTCATCCGAAGCCAACATCAAGTTGGGCGGCTCGCTTACCGTAACTCAAGGCAATGGGAGCGGTGATAGTCGAGAAGCGTTAATGTTGCAGGGAGAGCTGCGCGCCATTCGTGGAACATACCGGCTGAACATTGTTCCACTCGTTCAACCAACATTTGAAGTCGAGAGTGGTACGCTACGATTCTTTGGAAGTTCGAACGTTGAGCCAACGTTGAACATTACAGCGATTAATACGGTGCGTAAGCCGCAGCAAAGTGTTACGCACCAGGACATCCGTATTCGCGCGACAATCGGCGGAACCTTGTCTGCGCCAACATTGAGCTTGTCGAGTGCGGACAACCTGCCGCTCACACAGTCCGATCTGCTCAGCTATCTCATTACCGGTGAACCGGCGTTTGCGTTGGATTATACAACACGGACCTATGTAAACCAGCTGGCCGCCGTTGTTATCCGAAGCGCTGGTAACGTGCTCAGCAGCGCAATTCCTCGATCTGTCTTCGACATGGTTGAGCTACAAACCCCCGGCGCACAGGACGATGCGCAAGCGCGTATCGACAACCCAACGTTGTATAACCTGTTGAATACCCGCGCGATTTTTGGTAAGCAGCTCAACAACAACCTCTTTCTCAACTTAAGCACCGGCCTTTGCGCAGAAAATTTCCGTAACAACCTTGGTTTCCGGCTCGAATATCGCTTGAATAGAACGTACCGGCTTTTGTTCGGTCTTGAGCCGGGTTCGAGTGAACTCACGTGCGCCAGGCCAGCAGGGGCGGCGCGAAGTGTGCAACAGACTCCGCCGCAGCTTGGTATCGACTTTTTCCGTACATGGAGATTCTAAGGAATGCTTAGATTTAACCATGACCAAGCTGTTCCGATGACGTAACTTTGTACCACACGGTTTCGTCAGTCGTCTGTAAAAAAACGCTTTAGTCAAAGAGATGGCGGAATTAACCCCCGAAGGATATAAAACTGGAGTCGCACTTTCGACTGACGCAATCTTTGTTGCGGACGCCGAAGGTAGCGTCATATTCGTAAATCCTGCTGGCGTCGACCTCGTGGGTGAGCAGCCGATCTATGGGCAGCAGCTGGCATCGTTGTTTGAAACGTCAGTTGATACGAGCCAGTCTCACATCGCCGACATTTTTGCCTCGAATAACAGGCCGAATAACGAGCTAAACGGCGAGTCAAGCAACGGCCTAACCTCTCAGCAGTTTATTGGCACCGTCCGTCGAGCCGATGGCGATCGGCGAGCGGTGCTCATTCGAGCCAACTGCGCTCCACTGTCGTCAGGTGATGCGGGGATCGTTATGGCGATGCAGGACGTTACCGAGTTCTTCCGCGCTCGACAGGCGGTTGCCAAGGCTGAGCAGACCCAGAAGCTCGAGGCCCTTGGCCAGCTTGTGAGTGGAGTTGCGCACGAACTCAATAATCCGCTGTCGGCTGTTATTGCGTACGCGCAGCTTGTGTTGACCAACCCCGAGCTTCCGCTGGACGAACGGCAGTCGGTGGACACTATTCTTGCCGAATCGCGTCGAGCCGCCAAAATTGTTAGCAATCTCCTTACATTCGCTCGACAGCATCAAGTTGAGCGCTCTTTAGTCGATATTAATACAGTAGTGCGTGATACGGTTGCACTTCGGCGGTACACGTTAACTGGCTATAATATCGAACTGATCGTAGATCTGCAGGCATCGCTCCCGTTACTCTGGGTCGATAACTTCCAGATTCAGCAGGTCTTGCTCAACCTGATCAACAACGCTGAACAGGCATTGCAGAAATGGGAAGGGCGCCGGCTTCTCCGAATTACGACGCAACGAGACGATGATTCTGTCCTCGTGACTGTCACTGATTCGGGCCCTGGTATGCCGTCGAGTGTTATCGATCAGATCTTTAACCCATTTTTTACGACTAAAGAGGTTGGGCATGGAACGGGACTTGGGCTTGCGATCTCAGATGGGATCGTCCGTGAACACGGAGGCCGGATTCGCGTGGAATCGACCCCAGATTCCGGCGCAACGTTCATCGTCAAACTTCCACTCCCTGCTGGCGCCAACGAGATGACTTTGGATACGAGTGCTGTTCTAGGTTCTTTGGACCGACTCCGCTAAGTGTCCCATATTCTTATTGTTGACGACGAGCCGTCTATTACAAACGCGCTCGCGCTCTTTTTTGAGCGGAATGGGGGGCATATTGTCACCCGCGCGCATAGCGGGACCGAAGGGATCGAGCGATTCATGCAAGATCGCCCGGATGTGGTGCTGCTCGACTTGAAGATGCGCGACATTTCCGGCTTTAGCGTGTTGGATCAGCTTCGCCAGTACGACCCGGTTGTCATTGTGATCACCGCACACGGCGATATCGCCATTGCCGTTGATGCCATAAAAAGCGGCGCGGAGAACTTCCTCACAAAGCCGATCGATCTCCCCCACCTGGCGGCGATCACGGAGCGTGCGCTGGAAAAGGCGCGGCTCAAGCGGCTCAACGGCCTTCTGCGCGCGCAATCCGCTCCGGCCGTGACAGTGCCATTGTTGGGCAACTCTCCCGCCATTCTGGACCTTGCACGGAACGTGGAAGAGCTCGCCATGAGCGATCGGCTCACCGGGCTTTTGCTTGGTGAGAGCGGTACTGGGAAGGGGCGAGTGGCGTACCAGATTCACACGTTGAGCAAACGTGCGTCAAGCGCCTTTGTTGAGGTGAACTGTGCAACGGTGAACCATGAGGCGCTCGAATCGGAGATGTTCGGGCACGAACGTGGGGCATTCGCTGGTGCTGTTGAAACAAAGCCAGGCGCGTTTGAGCTGGCAGAGGGTGGAACGGTCTTTCTCGACGAAATCGCTGACATCCCGCTTTCGATACAGGCTCGCTTGCTCGAGGTGTTGGAAGGGAAAGGGTTTCAGCGTACTGGTGGTGCTCAGCGGATTAATACGAACTTGCGTATCCTCGCCGCCACGAGCAAAGACCTGGTTACAGAGGTACATGCGGGCCGGCTACGCGAGGACCTGTATTATCGGCTCAGCGTAATGCCAATCCACCTGCCGCCGTTGCGCGCCCGTGAGCGCGAAGATCTACTCGCGTTGATTCGGAATGTCATGCTGGAGTTGAGTTCGTACGTAACCGACGCCTCCCAGGCAATCTCGGACGAGGCTTTAGAACAGCTACTGGCGTACTCCTGGCCCGGAAACATTCGCGAGCTTCGAAACGCTATTGAACGTGCGTTGCTCGTTGCGCATGGGGCTCCAGCCGTAAAGGTCGAACACCTGCCGTCGGAAGTTCGAAATGCGTGGGAAGCGGGTGATGTGCTCGCACCAAAGACGTTGCTCGAGGTTGAGCGGGCGCACATTCACCGCATGTTACGCGCGCAGAACCTGAATCGCACGAAAACCGCAAAGGTGCTTGGCATTTCGCGTGCAACATTAGTCAAGAAGATCAAGCAGTTTGGCTTGATGTTCCAACCGGGCATGTAGCCTGCCTTGTTGGGCCAGAAACTCACTTAAGGACGCTGCGATGTCGCCTACTTCAGCTCACCCATATACAACTGGCACGCGCGTGACTGTCCGCGCGGCGATTGCACCGCTCCTGGCCGACAGTCGAGCGTCGGCAAGCCAGACGTCGCAGCTGTTGCGTGGACATCGCGCTGAAGTGGTTGAGCGCACTGGGGCATGGCGGCGGCTACTGGGATGGGATGGGTACGAAGGGTGGTGCCACGAAGGTTATCTCCATGTTGACGTCAGCACGGATCCACCGCTCCCTCTCGACCTGTGGCAGGATGAGCGTCGCATATCACTTGGCTGCGTCGTTCAATCAACCGATGCGACTGATGCAGGTCGAGCGGTGACGCTCCCCTTAGGGGCCTTTTTGCACGACGACGAAAAAGTCGTGCAAGGGTTAGCGATGAACGGTCGAGGCCGGTCCCGCTATTTTGCACCCATCGCAGGGTTGTTGGTGCAACGTTCGATTGAGCTGTATTCGGGTACGCCGTATGTATGGGGCGGCGTATCGCCATGGGGCGCGGACTGCTCAGGATTTATCCAGACGATGTTTGCCTTACACGGAACGCCTTTACCCCGCGATTCCTGGCAGCAAGGCGAGGTTGGTGCCCCGATCAACGACGAACCAAGCGAACTGCGGCCGGCCGATCTCCTCTTTTTCTCGGACCGGGACGACGCAAAGATTACACACGTCGCCCTCTCGCTCGGCGGGAGCCAGATGGCTCACTGCTCGCTCGCGAACGGCGGTTTCGCGATTAACTCGATCGACGCGACAGACCCCGTCGCTCAGCAGCTTCGCAAGACCTTTCGATTCGCGAAACGGGTTTTATAACGGCGAAGAGGGTCGACGAAACGTATCGCCGACCCCCTATCCGTACGAAGTTTCAGGAGACTAACTGGTTCGCGTTTGGTGTGTTATACGGCAGCGAAACCGGAGGCCCGTTCACAAAAAGTGGCACCTGGAACATCGAATTGTTGTCGAGCTCCACGTGCATAACGTATTGGCCGATCATATCGAGCGGTAAGTCGACTACGGCGATAACCGGGAGATCGGTCTCGATCGAGCTATTGGTATCCCCGTCCAGTTGAAGCTCCCCGGTGGAGCTCCAGAGCTCGGAACCGCTCGGATTTGTCCAGCGAAAGGTCAAAAGATGCTGTCCGGCGTCTGTCCCGCTACCTTTCAGTCTTACGACAAAGTGGGCCCGCGGGTGAATCGACGGAAATGCGCCGACCTGTAGCGCATCAAAAATGCCCAAAACGTTGAGCTTCCCTTCCTGCGACAGGTTTGCTGCGTCTGCGAATACTGCAAAAGAAATATGCACGATAGAAAAGTAACGAAGTTTGGCACAACCGACGCGTTGTTGCTCCTCACGGCTACCATCTGGGGGATCAACTTTAGCGCGGTGAAATATGGCAGTGAATTACTGTCGCCGCTCACCTTTACCTGGCTCCGCGTGATCATGGCGATGGTGACCTTGATGGCGGTGGCGCTCGTGCAACAAAAAGCTTGGCCTCGCGGCCGAGATGTGGTCGTTTTACTCCTGCTTGGCGTTTTGGGTAACGGGATATATCAACTGTTGTTCGTAAACGGTATCTCACGCACTCGGGTTGCCGATGCGGCGTTGCTCGTAGCGACGGCCCCCGCGTTTATTGGGATCATCAGCCACTTTCGAAAAGTCGATCGAATTCATCGCAAGGGGATGATGGGGATCGCACTTTCTATTGTTGGTGTGTCCGTGATTGTGTTCGGAAGCACGCAAGCGCCAGCCGGTGCCAGTTCATTCGTTGGAATTGGATTGATTATGTGCGCCGTTTTATGCTGGAGCATTTTTACCGTGATGCTTCAACCGTATACGTTGCGGGTGAATCCTATCCAACTAAATGCAATTACGATGTTTGGCGGTGTTTTACCGCTGTTGCTCGTTACACCGGCCGCGCTCACTTCCGTGGACTTTTCGACGATCCCAGCGTTAGGTTGGATGACGTTATTTTACAGCAGCGTCGTATCGATGGGATTGGCGTATTTATTCTGGTTTCGCGGCGTACGACTGATTGGACCAACGCGAACGGCTGTGTATGCGAACCTTCAGCCAGTTATCGCGATTATATTCGCATCCATTGTGTTACATGAAATGCCAACGCTATGGCAAGGCGTTGGAGCCGCTACAATTATCGGCGGCATTGTTCTTACTCGATCTTAAAGTTATGTACAAACTTGTTCTTTTTGATATTGACGGGACCATCATGCGGAGCAGCAGCGCTGGCAGAGATGCTATGGAACATGCGTTGCACGATGTGTTTGGTACGCGCGGCGATCAGTCCTTTTGGTATGATGGAAAGACCGATCGGCAGATTATTCGTGAATTGATGTATCTGGAAGGGCACGATGACAGCTACATCGACAGTCATATGGATGGTGTGATGAAGCTGTACCTGCAAGAGCTCGAAAAAAACCTGGCGGATGCCTCACGGGATGTGACAATGTATCCCGGTATTCCGGAGCTGATCGATGCGGTTGAAGGGCGCGAAAATACAGTCATGGGGCTGCTGACCGGAAACGTTGAAACTGGCGCGAAGCTCAAGTTGCGCTCGGTGGGGATCGATACCACACGGTTTGTCGTTAACGCATTTGGTTCGGATAACGAAGTTCGCGCAGAGCTTCCCTCCGTGGCATGCCGGCGCCTGTACGAACGGCTTGGCGTTGAAGTCACGGGCTCCGACGTTATCGTGATTGGCGATACCCCCGCTGATATTCACTGTGGCCGATCGATTGGCGCGCGAGCCATTGGTGTTGCAACTGGCCGTTATTCCGTGGAAGAACTCCTGGAGCATAATCCGCACGCCGTATTCCAGGATCTTAGCGATACTTCAGCCGTTATGAGTGCAATTTATGCGTGAATGTGAAGTGAGAGCGGTCGTTGACGATCTCGCCGTATGCCGTCAACGGGTGATCGCTGCCGGTGCGCAGACGGTTTTTGTCGGGCGACTGGAAGATCGCCGATACGATACGAGCGACGGTGCGCTTTCCAGGCAAGACGTAGTTTTCCGGATTCGTACCTATCGAAACGCTTCCTACGCGAGCGGATCGCTCGACTGGAAGGGGCCAACCTCGGTGGAAGATGGCTTCAAGATTCGTGAGGAGTTAACAACCTCAGTTGGCGATCCTGAGGTGCTGGCCACGATGTTGAAGAATGTTGGTTATGGGGTAAGCCGAGAGATCGATCGCGATATTCTTCAGTATGATCTGAACGGGACGATGATTCGGTTTGAGCAGTATCCGCGTATGGATACGCTTGTTGAAGTCGAAGGCGATCCTGAAGGGATCGAAGCAGCGATTGCGGTAATTGGCCTGCCTCGCGAACGTTTTACCGCCGAAGTATTATCGGTATTTATAAAAGCATATGAAACAAGAACGGGGACTCGTGCCGCAACGAGCATTGCTGAGCTCGAGCAGACCGTGCCCCCGTCAAATGGAACAGGCGCTTAACCGCGTTGGGCGTACTTAGCCACGAGCTCCGGCTGTGGCGTAAATCCCGTGCGCGCCGTTTGTAATGTTGCGGCGCGCATACATAATCGCGACACCGGCCAAGGCAAAGAGAATAGCGATTACCTGAGCTGCGGTGAACGGGCCAAAGAACATATCGTCTTTGGCTCGGAAGAACTCGATGAAAAACCGTTCCATGCCGGCAAGAACACAGTATGCGCCGAACAGCCATCCTTCAGCGTGCTTGTGGTCGCGAATCTTCCATAAAATTGAAAACATTACGATTCCAAGCGCAACTTCGTATAGCTGAGTTGGGTGTACAGCAACCACTTCCATTGGGTTGGTTCCGGCTGGGAACGATACGTTGAACATATGCATCATGTTGGCAACCGTGCTTGGCGGTGCTCCGTGCGGGAACGCAACCGCAAATGCCGCGTCGAGTGGTTTGCCGTAGTCGTCACCAACTGCCCAGCAGCCAGTTCGTCCTACGCCATACGCCGCTGCTACCGCGATACCGCCAACGTCGCAAATACGCGGAATGCTGAGCTTTTTCCGGTACGTCACAAAGAGCACCGCAATGATTCCGCCTATTAGTCCGCCCCAATACACAAAGCCGGCTCGACTAAAGATGGCGCTCATGTCTCCCACCAGGATTGCGTAGTACAGCTTGGCACCAATCAGACCGCCAATAACCGCGGCAAAGACAAGATCGGCTACCGGTTCCGGGTCAAAGCCACGTCGCCAGAGTTCGCGTTGCATAACAACCTGCCCAATCGCGAAGGCCATCAGCATGCCAAGGCCAAATCCGGTGATCTGAATTGGGCCGATGTCATACGAAAACGTATTGTGTGTAATCGATGCGAAAATTGGAATCATACCTGTCCAGGGAGTGGGGCAGAGGCAAACGCACTTAAATCGAGAGCAGCGCGCTCGCCAAGAGTATAGCGAAATAGACCCGCTCGCGCGATCATCGCGGCGTTATCTGTTGCTAACCGAGGGGTGGGAGTGAACACGGATACGCCTCGAGACTCGAGGCGGGCGCGCATCGCCGCGCCCAGCGTTTTGTTGCAGGCGACCCCGCCGCCGAGTACGACCTTGGTGCGGTTGTGGGCCTTGGTGGCGCGGAAAGTTTTTTCGGTGAGCGTTTCAACGAGAGCGTCCTGGAAGCCGCGGGCAATATGGGCTTTGTCGCGTTCGAGGTCGCTGGAACCGCGCACCGCGTTCAGAACTGCGGTTTTGAGCCCGCTGAATGAGACGTCGAAGTACGCCTTGTCGTCTGGCGCTGTGTTGCGATGCAGCATTGGGCGGCTGAACACAAAGCGTGACGGGTCGCCTTCAAGGGCTAGCGCTTCCACGTGCCGGCCGCCTGGATATGGAAGTCCGAGGAGCTTGGCGACCTTATCGTAGGCTTCGCCGGCCGCGTCGTCACGGGTAGCTCCCAGAACGTGATATTGCCCCCATTCCGGAACGTCGATTAACAGCGTATGTCCGCCCGAGACTAACAAAGCGGTAAAAGGTGGCTCTGCCGCCGAATCGTCCAACGTTGCGGCGAAGAGGTGCCCTTCCATATGATGGACGCCAACCATCGGAATGCCAAGCGCCAACGAAAGGCCTTTCGCGTAGTTGACGCCCACAAACAGCGCACCAATCAACCCGGGCGCGTTTGTGACTGCGATTGCATCGATATCCTTTAGCGTAACATTCGCGTCGATAAGCGCCTTTTCAACAACCGGCACGATCTCCGTGAGATGCGCGCGTGAAGCAATCTCAGGAACTACGCCACCAAAGATGCTGTGAACGTCCTGCGACAGGATCACCAGCGACTTGAGCGATATATCCTCGCTATCATCAGCTAAAACGGCGGCTGACGTTTCATCACACGAGGTTTCGATTCCGAGAATAACGGTCATTCGGTTATTCTGTTATTCAGAGAGGAGTCGCTCAATGAGCTTACGGTTGCTTGGCGAATACCAGTTTACTGCGCCAGTAACTTTGTTTCGCACCACGCCGTCGCGCCCAACAATAATCGTTTCGGGCACACCAGTTGTTTGATACAGCTGCTGAATGGTTCCAGTCGGATCGTGCAAAATGTCGAAGGTTAAGCCAAGTTCACTGGCAAACGCCCGAATGCCGTCTTGCCCGTTTACGTCGTCGATGCTCACTGCGACCACCTTAAACCCACGCCCTTCATATTCCTTATACAGCTGTTCCATACTAGGCATCTCCGCGCGGCATGGCGCGCACCATGTAGCCCAGACGTTCACCATAACCACGTTGCCTTTGTAGTCCGCTAACGACTTCTTCACCGACGTATCCGGGAGCGACATCGCTTGAAAGTTCGGCGCCTTTGCGCCAACGCCCATTGGATTCAACTCGTCACCGAGAAAGTGGTTGAGAAGCGCCAGGCCACTCACCGCGATAGCAACAACAAGAAAGACGGTCGCAAACTGCTGGCGGGAGGTCATACGACTTCGAGCGCCGCTGTGCGTATGGCTGAGATTTCGGCCCGAGGATCTTTCGACGAGAAAATGGCGTTACCGGCAACAAACGCGTCTGCTCCGGCTCGACGGCAGGCGAGGATTGTCTCTGGGCTAATTCCTCCATCCACCTGCAAATCCGCGTTGGAGCCAAGCGAGTCGAGCAGATGGCGAGCCCGTTGAATCTTGTTGACCGCAGCCGGAATAAACTTCTGGCCGCCATAACCGGGGTTAACGGTCATGATCAACAACAAGTCGAGATCGTCCGAAATTTCACTGACCACATCCAACGGAGTCGATGGATTCAGCGCTACACCAGCGCGACAGCCGAGCTCTCGAATGCGCGTAAGTTGGCGCTGGAGATGCGGGGCGGCCTCAGCGTGAATCGTGAGAATCGATGCGCCCGCATCGGCAAATGCGTCGAAGTAGCATTCCGGTTCGACAACCATGAGGTGTACGTCGAGTGGGAGCGACGTGCAACGTCGCACCGCGTCGATTACCTTGGCACCGAACGTAAGGTTCGGAACGAAACGGCCATCCATAACGTCGATATGGATCCAATCGGCACCACCTGCTTCACACATGACAATTTCATCGCGAAGGTGTGCGAAGTCTGCACTCAACACCGACGGGGCGATACGAACCGGCTTTACAGCTGAACTCATACAAAGAGAGAGAAAAGAATCGAATTGTTATGGAAACTGCGAGATCGTCACGAACACCGTGTCGTTGCGGAACATACGCTGTCCGGCCATCGGTGATTGACGTACCACAGTGTTGGGGAGCTCAAATGAGCTCGTGTCGTAACGGATGATCGTTACAAGCTGACTTTCGTCCAGGAGTCGTTGCGCATCCCAGAGATCCTTGCCGACAAGGTTCGGAATGATAACCGGAACAACGGAGGTTGGTGGTTCCGCCACTGGCTGGCCGGTCACTTCCGGTAGAATCTCGTCGACAGAGGGCGCCGGATTCACCGGGAGCAGCGAGTCTGCTTTTGAGGGATTGAGGTTAGCAGACTGCGTTGAGTTCGCCGATCCGTCTTCATCGGGGATGATAAAAAATGCGACAACAAAGTACGCTAAGGCCAAACCAATAATGCCGGTCAAAACATACAGCAGCGCACTTCGAGTACGCGTGCGAGGTGCCACTAACTTACTCTCCGTAGTCGAGCGGCGAACGATCCATCTGCTCCGTGGCGATGTGGGAGCACCCTGAGACGGCCAGCGTCAAGTACATCTGCTGCAACTGCGTCTGCAGGAGGCGGTTCCAGAACGAAGTTTGGATTTTCATTCAGGAACGTCTCAATCTGCACATCGTTTTCTTCCGGCTCGAGCGAGCAGGTGCTATAGATCAACAGTCCACCAACTTTTACCAACGGCGCTGCCGAACGAATGATCGCGCGTTGAATGGCAGACATCGTTGCGAGATCTGACACCTTCAGACGCCAGCGTGCATCAGGGTGCCGGCGTAAGGTTCCAGTTCCAGTACACGGCACGTCAGCCAACACAACATCCACCGACCCAATCGACGGCGTACGAGCGTCGTTCACGATTGGGAAGATATTTTTGGCGTCCAGGCGCTTTATCGTTTGCAACACGCGGTTCATACGTACAAACGAACGATCTGCGGCGATCACAGCAGCTGCAAATCGTGACAGTTCAAACGTCTTGCCGCCCGGCGCTGCGCATAAGTCGACTGCAACACAACCGACTGGAATCGCAGCGTACTGTGTGACAAGCGTAGCCGCGGGATCCTGCACAAAAAACAGCCCTTGAGTAAATGCTTCGAGTTCGGTGAGTGCTGCGCCTGAACCAAGTCGAATCGAATCTGTAACGAGCGGTGCGTCGTGCGTTTCTGCACCGGCTTCTTCGAGCATTGCTTCCAACTGCTCGCGTACAATTCCATAGGGCCGCAAAATTACTGGCGCTTCTACGTTGTTGGCTGCGAGTAGCTCTTCCGTTTCCTCTGCGCCCCATCTCGCGACCCATCGTGCAACGAGCCAGCGAGGATGCGAATAGGTGAGTGAGAGCGCGTCAATCGGATCCGAAGGTGTCGCAATCTGCAACGTGTCTCGCTCACGATCGACTCGGCGTAACACAGCGTTCGCCAGTTTACTCGCTCCTACACCATGTCGTACCTTCGCCAGCTCAACCGTCTGTGCGATTGCGGCATACGCAGGGACAGATCCCATACGTAGCAGCTGATACACACCAAGACGAAGCAAGTCGATAAGATCTGGATCGAGTCGGACCAATCCACCGCGTACACGTTCGGTCAGAATTGCATCCAGCCAGGAACGGCAGCGCATCATTCCGTATAACAGCTCCTGCGTCCATCGACGATCCCGCGAATCAATCGCAGGGATACGTCGTTCAAACGACGGATCGAGCAGATGTCCCGCGCGAATATCTGCGCAGACGTCTGCGGCAATTACGCGTGTTGGGGTAATCCCACCACGATGTGTAACTGCTGGTTCCATGGAGCTCGACATTATCGGTCTAACATACCGGTGATCGGTGACGACGGTACCGCAATCTCACGTCGTGGCATACGCTCCGCTAAATATGCATGTCGGCCGGCTTCGACCGCCTGACGCATTGCTGTGGCCATACGAATTGGATATTTCGCCGCGGCAATCCCCGTGTTCATGAGGATGCCGTCAACACCTTGCTCCATCACAACACACGCATCGCTTGCAGTACCAACGCCGGCGTCAACGATAATTGCGCATGATAAACGATGTTTGATCGTGCGAATTGCGTATGGGTTGAGCATGCCCAATCCTGAACCAATCGGTGATGCAAGAGGCATCACGGCCACCGCTCCCGCGTCTTCGAGGCGAAGGGCGGAGATAAGGTCGTCGTTGGTGTACGCCATTATTTTAAAGCCTTCAGCCGCTAGTACTCGTGTCGCTTCAATCGTGGCCGCTGCGTCGGGCAATAAAGTGTCTTGATCGCCGATTACTTCGAGCTTCACCCATTCGTTGAATCCGGCCGCCCGCGCTAATCTCGCGTAGCGAATCGCATCTTCGGCTGTATAACAACCGGCGGTATTGGCGAGCAAAAAGTAGTGTTCAGGATCGAGGTGGTATAAAACACCCTCTTCTTTTTTGCGATCCAGGTCGACTCGACGCACCGCAACTGTCACGACTTCAGCGCCTGAAGCGTCGATTGCGCGAATCATCTCATCGTTGGACGCGTACTTTCCCGTACCAACCATCAATCTCGAACGAAACTCTCGACCTGCAATCTCAAATGGCATGTCGACCAGTTCGTTTACCGAAATATCAGAAACCGACATCTCAGCCTCCTCCAACAAAGTGGACGAGCTCCAATGAATCGTTTGCCTGCAAAACGATCGAATCATATTGATCGCGATCGCGCAAAATTACTCGGTTATGCTCAACAACAATCATACGCGGATCGAGGGACAGTTCAGACAATAGCTGAGCAAGGGTGGATTGTGATTCCACCTGCCGCTCGCTCCCATTTACAGTGAGGGGAATAAGCCCCTCGCTAACTTCGGTTGCCATACAATGAAAGATAGTTAATAACCGCTTCCTTGGGCTCCCGCGCATCCCAAATTCCTGAGATTACGGCGAGGCCTCGTGCGCCACCTTCGATTGCCGATCCACCGTTTTGAGGCGTTATGCCTCCAATTGCAATAACTGGCCTGTTGGTGGCGCTACAGATGTCTTTTAAGCGGTGTAGACCCTGGGGAGGCGAGTCCTGGTGGCTTGTCGTTTCGAACGTATGTCCGAAAATGTACCAGTCTGCATCTGGGTTTTGGTGGAGTTCCGCAATTGAGTGAATGCTCGCTCCAATCTGTAGGTCGCGCTTCAGATGGTGTTTTACGTCGTTCTCGAAATTACGCCCGAGTCCGCGAACATCGGAAACAGACAGCGATGTGCGGCCGAGTTGCACACCATAGGCGTGTGAGATTAACGCGATATCGACACGATCGTTAACCACCAGCATTCCACCGGCTTCCGACGCTTTGGCACTGAGATGAACTGCAAGCTTGAAATAGTCCCGCCCGCTTAAACAGCGCGTACGCAGGTGAAAGACACCCTGCGCTCCCATCGTTGCGATAATGAGTTCAGCTGTTTGAGCAAAGTGTGGCCGGCCGACGATTTCGTCCGTGGTAATGACGTGCAGCGGTGGTAATAACATGCAGCCGCGCGTGTTATTCGAACACGTCCCCAATGACGACACCTCGACCGCGATGCCAGTCGAGTGCGCGCATACGTCGCTTGCCGGCCGGCTGAACTTCGCCAATCAAGACTCCGCCTGCCCCGCAGGCAACAACGAGTGCGTCGTCCGCCGCGAGAACGGTGCCGGGAACTGTCGCCCCCTCGTCTGGCACAGAGACAATAGACGCACCAAACATCTTCACATCCGAACCTTTCAGCGTTGTGTACGCCGACGGTTTGGGGTCGTATGCTCGAATCGTATTCGCGACTTCTCGTGCGTCGCCGGTCCAGTCGATTCGAGCGGTATCTCGATCAACTTTAGGTGCATAGGTCGCGATCGCATCGTTCTGCGGTGTTTCGGTATGTTCCCCAATATCGATCAACGCGAGCGCTTCGATTAGGGCGAGCGCACCCAGTTCGGAGAGACGGACCTGGAGTTCCCCGTAGGTTTCGTCGTCCATGATTGGAGTTCTGGACTGCAGAATGACCGGGCCTGCATCCAACGCGGCGACCATCCGCATGATCGACACGCCCGTCTCCTTGAATCCAAGTCGGATTGCAGTTTGGATTGGAGCGGCGCCTCGAAGCGTGGGAAGTAGCGACGCATGGATGTTGAGCGTGCCAAGCCGAGGAATGTCGATAACGTGTTGCGGGAGGATGTGTCCGTACGCGACGACCACAGATATGTCCGGCTGCATGAGTTCGATGGCCTGAATAAACTCATCGTCGCGCGGCTTCACCGGTTGATAGACGGGAAGCCGTTCTTGCAGGGCGATGGCTTTAACCGGCGACGGTGTGACTTCCCGATTGCGTCCGCGTGGTTTGTCTGGTTGTGTTACAACCCCACATACCTCAAACCCTTCGCCCAGGAGTGCTCTAAGCGGAGGGGCGGCAAAATCAGGGGTTCCCCAGAACAAAACGCGCATTATGGCTCGCTAGTGACGTTATCGTGTCGGTCTACTGCTTTCTTTTTCCACTTCTTTTTGGATGCTGCCTTCGGTGCGACTGGTTCGAGTTTCCGAATAAATCCGGGGTAATCCTCGACTTCGAGCTCCCATTTTTTTGCTAAAGCACGACGTTTGAGAATACTGAGATAGTCGATATACAGCTTGCCGTGCAGGTGATCCACTTCGTGCTGGATGCATCGTGCGAGTATACCACTCGCTTCCAGCTCATACTCTTCACCATGTTGATCGAGCGCGCGCACAACGATATGCGCGGATCGATCGACATGGCCCATCAGGTTCGGAATCGACAGGCACCCTTCCTCTCCACGTTCTGACCCTTCTTTGCTAACAATCTCGGGGTTGATGAGAACGTACTCCTCGTCATCAACTTCCATGATCGCGATGCGTTCGCTGCGTCCGACCTGTGGGGCGGCAAGCCCCAGGCCTTCGGCAGCGTGCATCGTTTCGAACATATCATCGATTAGCTGACGGACCTTGTCAGTGATTGTTTCAACCGGCTTGGTTTGTTCCCGTAAGATCGGATCGCCAAGCACTCGAATATCGAGAATAGCCATACTTCGGTGAGTCGGGGCGCGGTGCGCCTAGTTGGAGCGAGAAACTTTGGTGATACGGCCGCGCTCGATGATGAGGCGCGTATCGCCAGATTTTACAGTCACATGATCAGTCGGCGAAATAACTGGAGTCCCGTCTTTCACTTCCTGAGCGATATGCACGACTTCAGCCACGATCCCGCCCGCCGTTACAATGGTATCGCCTTTGGATAACGATTTGAGCATTTCGTCATGCGCTTTCCGCTGCTTTTGCTGCGGACGCAACAGGATGAAATAAAAGATCGCCCCAATAACGATGTACATCACGATGGTTATGGGCAGTTGATTGAATTGCATTGTTTTCGACTATACTGGCTGTGAGTGATACCGAAGAAGCCACTCCGCGCTCCAACGATCGAACGTTCTCGCCGAGATGTGATCTCGGGCGGTGCGGGTAAGCTGGATCAGGAAATGTACATTATGAAGGGACAAGAGGCGGAGTCCTAACAGCTCATCGCTCACAAATAAATGGCGGAGATAGGCTCGGCTGAAACGAGCACAGGTCGTACAGCTGCACTCTGGGTCGAGCGGGCGTGGATCGGTGCGGAACTCCGCGCGTTTGATGTTATACCGCCCATCGTTGGAAAAGATCGCTCCGGTGCGCCCCATTCTCGTCGGCGCTACGCAATCGAACAAATCCACCCCTCGGCGAATCGATTCAACGAGGTCTTCCGGGAATCCGACGCCCATGAGGTATCGAGGCCGGTCGCGAGGGAGCGCTTCGTCAGTGACGTCGAGCGTGGAGTACATCGCATGTTTGGGTTCGCCGACCGACAGTCCCCCGATTGCGTAGCCGAACCAATCGTTCATATCCGTGATCGCGGAAACCGATTCCTGGCGGAGGTTCGCGTGCGTCGACCCCTGAACGATGGGGAAGAGCGCCTGCGTACCGTCGTCGATGGTTTTGAATTCGGTGAGTGCCCGACCGAGCCAGCGGACGCTGCGTTCCATGGCGTCACGGGCGGTGGGTTCATCAGACTGGCCTGGAGTGACGTGATCGAACTGCATCATTACGTCGGAGCCGAGATTGCGTTGCATCCGCACGACAGATTCGGGGGTGAAAAACTTCTTTTCCCCGTTGATGTGGCTGCGAAACTCCACGCCGTTTTCGGTGATGGTACGCAACGTTTCGAGCGAGAAGACCTGAAATCCGCCGGAGTCTGTGAGGATCGGGCCGTTCCATCGCATAAAATTGTGCAGCCCGCCCAGCTGACGGATGAGTTCGTCGGTTGGGCGGAGGTGGAGATGGTACGTATTGGAGAGAATCATCGTCGCACCCATGTTTTCCAGCTCCATGGGATCGAGCGATTTGACCGTTGCTTGTGTTCCCACGGGCATGAACATCGGCGTTTCGACCGCACCGTGTGGTGTGGTGAACGTGCCGGTTCGAGCTTGGCCCTGGGTGCTATGGATTGTAAATGAGAACGACATGCCTGCGGGTGAAATCCGGTTTTATAGAATCAGCATTGCATCGCCATACGAGAAAAAGCGGTACTCGTGTGCGATTGCAGCTTCGTATGCGCGCATGGTCAGGTCGTATCCGGCAAAGGCTGCGACAAGCATGATGAGCGTGGAGCGCGGGAGATGGAAGTTTGTGAGTAGATGGTCCACCGCGGTCCATTGGTACGGTGGGTAGATAAAGATACGCGTTTCGCCGGACGAATCGGTGAAAGTGGCGTCTTCCAACACGGCACTTTCGAGCGTGCGGACCGATGTGGTACCGACAGCCCAGATTTTTGCACCGCGGGTGCGGGCAGAGTTTAGGGTGTTGGCGGCGAGCGCGGGGAGGTGGTACCACTCCTCGTGCATAACGTGTTTGGTGGGATCGTCTACGTCAACGGGCTTGAAGGTGCCGGCGCCGACGTGGAGTGTGACGTTTGCAGTTTGAACGTTTTTGGCGGCGAGGGCGTTGACGATCGAATCGGTGAAGTGCAGGCCGGCGGTGGGTGCTGCGACTGAGCCGGTTTGAGTTTGATCGGCGTAGATCGTTTGATAGCGATCGGCGTCGAAGGTGGTATCGTCGCGGTCTATATACGGTGGGAGCGGGATATGGCCAAAGCGCTCGATTGCTTCGTTGATGGAGGGGAGCGTGGTGTGAAGCTCCACGATCCGTGTGCCGCGATCGGTCACGTCAACAATCGTTGCGGAGAACTTATCCTCTGAGGACTCCGGGCTGGCTTGATTGCCAGTTTGACTGCCGGTTTGATTCCCGGTTTGAACGCCGGTTTGAAGAGCGCGTTCCGCCGAGTCAAATCGTACTCGCCGACCAACTTTCAGCTTGCTTCCAGGGTACACCATCGCTTCGTAGCGATTGGGAGTTGTTGCATCGACCGGCTTGAGGAGTAGCACTTCCGCCGGTGCGCCCGAATCCCGAGTTCCCAGCAACCGCGCGCGCATCACGCGAGTTGTGTTCCGTACAAGTACATCGCCCGCAGGGATATAATCGACAATATCCCGGAACGCGCGATGCTCAATACGTTGCGTGGCGCGATCCACAACAAGCAGCCGGCTCTCACCGCGCACTGGCGGCGGATTCTGCGCGATAAGTTCGTTCGGAAGATGAAAGTCGTAGTCCGAAACCTTGCCGCCTCGAACATGACTATCGTGAAGTATTACGTCCCCGTTCGAGGGTGGTTGATTGCTTGGCATATCGTGGACGTTAGTTACAGCAACAACCCTTGATCTAAAGTCGGCGGAGTATAACCAAAGTGCCGGTACGCTTGCGCGGTAGCCACTCGACCGCGTGGCGTGCGTTGCAAAAAGCCGTTTTGTACGAGAAAGGGTTCGTACACCTCTTCGATAGTACCGCCATCTTCGCCAACTGCTGCTGCGATAGTGGTGATTCCCACCGGGCCACCATCAAACTTTTCGATAATCGCTTTAAGAATGCGAGCGTCCATATCATCCAACCCGAACTGATCCACGTCGAGTAGCTGCAAAGCGTCGTCGGCAACACTTTTTGTGATGATACCATTCGCGCGAACCTGCGCAAAGTCTCTCACTCGCCGAAGCAGTCTATTGGCCACACGCGGAGTCCCGCGCGCTCGGCGTGCAATTTCCTGCGCACCACCAACGTCGATCTCAACCTTCAACACTTCGGCCGTTCGATGTACGATATGATCGAGTGCTTCAACCGGATAATAGTTCAGTCGTTGCTCGATTCCAAAGCGCGCACGTAACGGCGCGGTGAGCATTCCAAGCCGAGTGGTGGCACCGACGAGTGTAAACCGCTCGACGGGCATGGTGATGGTTTGCGCCTTTGGACCTTCCGACAGCCGAATATCGATCTTATAGTCTTCCATCGCCGGATAGAGAAACTCCTCGATCACTGGCCGAAGACGGTGGATTTCGTCGATAAACAGAATGTCGCCTTCGCGCATGTTGGTTAACGTCCCAACAAGATCGCCCGGTTTTTCCAGCGCTGGGCCGGATGTGGTGCGAATGTTAACGCCCAGCTCCCGTGCGATCAGCTCAGCTAACGTTGTTTTTCCAAGCCCGGGAGGGCCGAAAAACAACGTATGATCGAGAGGTTCGCGACGAGCGAGTGCTGCGTCGATGTATATGCGTAACGAATCCTTGACCTTGTCTTGGCCAATGAATTCCGAGAGTCGTTGCGGTCGGAGCGAAAGCTCGACGACCGACTCCTCGGAGAGAACTTCTGGGGTTGTGATTTCGGCACGGGACATCTGCGCCTCCAAAGGTACTGCTGCCATGTTCAAATGTAC
>CAYTFY010000002.1:0-711882 GCA_964437225.1 uncultured Gemmatimonadaceae bacterium
GAGATGAGGGATTGAACTCTAAACGTAACTGCTCCTCAAATCGGGGGAGACGTCGCCGCTTGCACGAGTGCGAGTTCGGCGTGAATATCCTGTCGAGACTGCACAATGCACCTGTCAAAGGTGAAACTGCGTTATTGTGTGAAGGGACGGGCGAATGTCGGAAGTGGTTGACAATAATTATGCGATTGCATTCGAGCGCACACGCCTTCGTCGTTCGTGACGATGCGATGATCCGCCTGATGAGTGAAGACTACGTATTCACCGCGTGCGTTTCTTCGACCGATGCTTGTGCCCCGATCGCGCTGCTACATTATCGAGTCGAACATCGACATGGCTGACGGGTTGCATCGCATCATGTTGGCGCATGTCCACACTCACAATCGATTCTAGATGTGCGTCGTGACGCACGTCGTGTGATCCGTCGCACGAATGTGGTAATGGTTGATCCAGTGAGCGGAGCTTCTGTCGCAATCGTCGTCTCGCATTGGCCAGATGCGCGCGAACTGTGCTCGCTTGAATGCCCAACACGGCGGCAATCTCTCGCGGCGGTAGATGTGCGATGATCGATAATACAAACACCCGTTGCTCCTGGGCTGAAAGCGACGGGATATACTGCAAGACGAGCTGCTCAAGTTCTGAACTGGCAACCTGTTCGTGCGGACTCGGTGGTGTAGTCGGATGTGGCAGCCACCGAGGATCGGCTATGTTCGCGATACGACGAGTCGTTTCGTCTTCAATTAATCGTAGAACTCGATATCGAACGGCGGTGAAGAGATAATCCGTGAGTGCGCCTCGAAGCCATGTTTGCCGACGACGTTTCCAGATACTCCAGAACACATCTTGAACCGCATCTTCCGCTACCTGCGCCGGTTCGGCCACATCCATCGCGACATGGATGCCGTAGCGAACGAGTGCCTTGCGACACACACGCACAATCTTGACAAAGGCCTGTTCGTCCCCGGCAAGGAATTGGGCCACCAACGCTGCTTCGTCCGGCAATTTGAGTTTTTGTCGCATCGTAAAGCTGTACCATCGACCGCACGGCCGTGTTCTAAAGTCATCATTGGGTTCTCCGAAAGCACGGAAGACCTATCGATCGCGGTCAACATTTCCTGTTCCCTCCGATTCACGCGCTGAGAATATACTAGCACAGGGGAGTCTCAGAAACGGATGAAGTCGCTTAGGTGCTGGAAAGAATATGGCAGCTTCTTATGGTCTGTTATGTAAATATTGCCGAGAGCTGAATGAAATAATGTGCTGATGCTCTAATGAATCGCACGAACGATGAACAGCGCCAAATCCACAGTATCTCACCGGTCCGAACGATTCGACATTACACATTTGTTTTGTACGTGTCGTGTTGAACAGCTCACATGAATCGCGATCCCCAAATATTGCTGCCGAATGTTCATGTCTTTCGCGCGTTCTATATTATATGTGCCCGAGACAAAGAAACGTTCGAATTTTCAAATTTGGCTATAGCGTTTTGGTGGTTTTTTCCCAATGTTTGAAAATAGAGAAGCCTCGATGGATATTCTTGAAATACGGTATCAATGGGCAGTGATATTCTATATCTCGATTCTGATGTAAGGGCGAATTGTTCATGTTCGAATTCGATATTGTGGAAAACAGGGCTTTGCAACACTGGTAACGTTAAGTATTTCGATATAGTTACATCGTTTGTGTTCTATAATCTTACGATTGCATGATGCAGCTAAAGTTTTGATGAAGGTGTTATCTCAATAGCAGAACCCCAGTGCCGGAAGTTCGCGATCTCGCGTGCGTTCTTTAGTGTTTGTGTGTTACTGGGTTGTTTCTGTATGTCTTCGCAACTTTAGGATGGCGTGTTCTCGCGTCTTACTTAATGTTTCAGTATGGGTTTGGACCTTATATTACCTCAGATGCGACTGCGACCAACCCCGGAAGAGGCTGCCGAGCAAGAACGGCTACGAATGCAGGCGCGTGATCGGGATCGGGTGTTAGTTGCTCGGTTGCAAGCGGGCGAGCCCCAGGCTCTCGCATCTCTTATGGCCGAATACACAAACCGTTTAGTGAAATTTGCCTTTAGTGTCCTGGGATCACGAGATGCGGCAGAGGACGTTGTCCAGCAGGTGTTTATGGATCTTTGGGATCGAAGAATGGCCTTGGCGCCCGATTCCTATTTCAAGGCGTATCTCTTTCGATTAGTACGAAATAGACTTCTGGATGAACAAAAAGCATTAGCCGTTCGAGAGCGGTACAAAGCAGCTGCGCGGGTAAACGAAAGTCCGAGCGTTGCTGGAGCATTTGTGCCAAGTCCAGAAGCTGATATTCTGATGAACGCGTCTTTTCAGAAGGCGCTAGAACAACTGTCTGAACGAAGACGATTGGCCATTCGCCTTCGACTTCAGGAAGAAATGACGCACGCCGAGATTGGAGAGGTGATTGGTATTACTCCTCTGGCGGCTCAATTACTGGTCTCCCGGGCCCTGAACGAGATTCGACGGATTCTTTGGGAGGATTGATCCGCTCTCAGAAAATCGTGTGAATGATTCTTACCTCGATAGTCGTTTTAAGAGTATGACGATACACTCTGGTTGGTCAGACCCTCCAATCGAACATGTTCCAGACATGACGCTTATTGAGCGTTATTGGTTTCGAGAGACATCGCCGGAGGAAACGGCTGCGTTGGAGGTTTGGTTTGCTGCCCATCCAGAATGGAAAGCTCGATACGACCGGCTCCAGCAAGATTTGAAGACTGATCCCTGTGTGGACTTGTCTGTGGATGAATTACAGCATTTTATAGCCAATGTGCTTTATAGCATACAGGATGGGTCGGAAGCTAAAGTGGCCGCCCAAATCGGTGTGGAAGTAGCGGAGGCGAAACCATTGACGGAGCGTGTCGATACGCACATCCCTACCGTATTGGACCGTTGCAGAAACGTCATTCCGGCCATATCTCGATCTGGGTTATCAGCACGTAGAACAATGGCAGTCGCTGTAAGTCTTTTCCTGGTGTTGGCTGTCGGTTTTTCCTGGCTGCTAACGGATATAGGCAGAGATGGTATCCACTCGGATTCCATATATACGGCAGGTATCGGGCAGCGCATTACTGTGACCCTCGCTGATGGTAGTCGTGTGACATTGGCACCACAGACAACTGTCCTGGTGTCGCCAACGTTTAGCAAGTCCACCCGAACTGTGTCGCTTATCGGTGAAGCACATTTTGATGTGGTAGCCGGACATCGTCAGCCATTTATCGTTCAGACCGGTACTGTAAAAACCCGCGTACTAGGCACACGCTTCGTGGTGAAGCATTATCGAAATGATCGGTTCGTACACGTCGCGGTTGAGACTGGGAAGGTTTCTGTTGGGTCGGCGGTATCGCTACACTCGGTTGTTGCGGCCGGACGTGTTGCTTGGCTCGTCGATTCTGGCGTCGTCATTTCAACGGGATCGAATCTGTCGGACTATACGGATTGGATGAACGGGCAAATTACATTCAATGGTACTCCGCTTCCTGAAGCGCTAGTTACACTCCATCGTTGGTACGGCGTGAAGTTTATGGTTGCCGACTCTTCGTTGGCCGCTTTGCAGCTCAGCGGCACAATTCCGCATGGTTCGCTCGAAGACCTGCTTCGGAATCTCAAAGATTTGCTTGATGTTTCGCTGAGCGACGAACGGCATCGGGACGGTTCTCTCACTATTACGTTGCACCCCATCCCTAAGGAACGCTCTGCGCACCTGCGCAGCGATCCTTCGTCGCGTCATCCAACCTCCGCCGATCAATGACCATGACTTCGCTTGGCGTTTATACTCGTTATCTAAAATTTTTGCATTGGCTTGGAATCTCATTGCTATTAATTGTGATGGCTTCACAATTGTTCGCGCAATACCAGGTGAAAGAGTCTCCAGCGATCATATATAATTTCTCGAATCCTCAGATTGATACCGCTCTCCAAAAAATTCTCACGCAGAAAATTTCTGTGCGTGTGAATGAGGTAAGAATCGAGAAAGCGCTACAAGCTGCTGTAGCAGCGGCAAAAATTCATCTGCTTTTTACTGATGAGTCCGTGAAAAAATACCGAAAACTGATAACAATCGAACTGTCTAACGTCTCGCTCCGTACTGTGTTGGATAGTATTTTGTCGGGAACGAATTTGTATGTGGCCCCGAGTACGGCCGCAACACTCGTGTTGCGGGAGAGGGCTGCACAAGTGCGATCGATTTCTGATACATCCTCCCGGGATCTGGCTGCGGGTCGAGTCAGCGGACAAGTACTCGATTCTGTGACTCGGAAAGGCATCAATGGGGCGACAGTGACGGTGGTCGGAACACGACTGTCAATGACTACTCGGGATAATGGAAGTTTTCGATTTGATAATGTCCCGGCTGGATCAAATACACTCTCAGTTAAGATATTAGGGCATCGATCCAAAACCATGAGTGTTGTCGTTAGCAAGGGCAAGAATTCGAGCGTGACGATTGCGTTGGCCCAAGCATCAACCACTTTATCGGAAGTCATCACCACAGCGACTGGGTTACAGCGCAGAGTAGAGGTCGGAAACGATATTGCGACGATTAATGTGGATTCAGTGATGAAAGTGATGCCCGTGTCGACGTTTACTGAACTGCTGGCCACTCGAGTGCCCGGATTAACCGTGATGGCAACATCGGGGGCCCCGGGGGCGCCATCACGGGTGCGAATTCGTGGCGTCAGTAGTATCAACGCATCGAACGATCCGATTGTTATTGTGGATGGAATCCGCGTAAATAGTGCGCAGATAGAGAACAGTAACAACTTAGCAGGGGATGCGGCGCGGAGTACAGATCAGTTGGTATCATCACCCCTTGATGCGATTGATCCTAATAGTATCGAAACGATCGAAGTGTTTAAAGGTCCGTCAGCTGTGGCGTTGTATGGTATCGATGCCTCAAATGGTGTCATTGTTGTGACTACTAAGCGCGGAAAGGTCGGCCCGCCTCGATGGAACCTACAAGGAGTATGGGGGCTTGAAACCATGCCGGGAAAGTGGCCAACGAATTATACAAGACTTGGGCTACTTTCGAATGGAGCTGTGGTCGATTGTTCGAGCGTCCGTGAAGCCGGTTCACCTTACCCGATGACAGATGGGAATGGGTGCTCCGGTATCGATGGTAGTGTGTTCGAATACCAAATTTTGAATGATTCAAAGACCACGGTATTTGGGCGGGGAGATAAGCAGATTTATCGGGCCGAGGTGAGAGGTGGAACGCGAGGGTTCTCATATAATTTCACGGGGACATTGAACAGGTCGATCGGCTATTTGAAAATGCCCGATGTCGACGTGCAAGTGCTCCGTGATTCTGGTTACTCGGTTCCTTCGTGGCAGCAGCGTCCGCAAGGCAGTGAATCGCAATCCGGGACCGTGGCAATTAATGCGGATCTTGGTCGAGTCAATGCGGATTTTTCGACCACGCTAACACGGACGTATATGCGAACGACGCCACTACAAAAGGCTATCACCGTGGCCAGTGGGTTAAGACCTTCAGGTGTTTCGAACTTTGGTGGGAATATTGAATCAGCCGAGTTTGGAAGTGGTGTGTTGGCAGAGATCGCCAGTTTTCGAGCACAAACTTCCAGTCAAAGAATCGAGATGAGGAACTCACTTAAAGTGTGGCTCAGTCCGTTTCGTTGGTTGGATACGGAGGTTACCGCAGGCGTCACCGTTTCAGATGGCAAAGATTTAAGTACAATGGGGCGGGGAGAATGCGTTGAGCTGTTTGGCGGATCTTGCGTGAGCGATATGGCTGACGGATACTACAATAATGGTGTATTGACTCAAGTTATCCCATCATTTAGGCTCCGTGTGTCCGCACCGGAAATTTCCTTCGGTCGATGGATTTCATTACGACCATCAATCGCGGGTGACTACACGCGTACCAGTACGAACTCCATCAGGAGAGCGGCTCATGGTTTACCGGTTGGTGCGACATCTGGAAACGGGGCTGTGCATCAGGCGACAAGTGAACAGAGTGATGATCGCAGTACAGCGGGAGTGTATGGCGAAATGAGGATGGGGTTCGCCAATAGATTATTTTTCCCTCTTTCGCTTCGCCTCGATGCGGGGAGTGGTCTCGGCGCTAGTGTGATACCAGCATTTCCTCGAATTAGTCCATCTTTCTTGGTGAGCGATCTTCCCGTGTTTCGGCAGATTCCACTCATCGGGAGATTGGAATCCGTTCGACTGAGGGCGGCCTACGGCCAGTCTGGGAAGCAGCCCTCGATTTCAGCAAAACTTCGAACATACAACCAGCGTTCGGCTATTGTCGATGGTGTATCCGTTATGAGTACAGAAATCAGTTCATTAGGAAACTCGCTGTTGAGACCGGAACGTAAATCGGAAGTGGAGGGTGGTGCTGACATTGATATGGTACAAGGACGATTCCGACTCAGTATAACTGGTTATCACGCTCGTACGGTGGACGCACTTATCAGTATCGATGTGCCAAACTCAGTGAATGGGGGTGGAAACCAGCTGAGAAATGTTGGCACCGTCGAGAATACTGGAATGGAGTTAACGATGAATGCCACGGTGCTGCAGCAACGTTCACTGTTTTGGCATGTCGACATTGGAATGTCCACGAGTAACAATAAATTGGTGAAACTTGGACGAGATAGCCTCCTGGGTGGATCTAGTGGAGGTGTACGGACGCAGTTTGTTGAGGGATATCCACTCTTTGGGCAATGGGCGTTACCAGTTGTAGGCTTTGCAGATCTCAATGGTGACGGATGGATTACGACTAATGTTGGCTTGGTAAGCCCTGGTCGTGTGAATGAAGTCCAGCTTGGGACAGATCCTGTATATCTTGGCGCACCATATCCAAAGTTTGTGAGCTCGCTGCAGAGCACGCTCACTGTGCTGCGCGATATCTCAATCGGCGCGACATTCAATTATCAACATGGACTAACACAGAAGAACGAGGGCGCAAGTGTTGGTAAGAATGGTATACTAAATCGCAGAGCCTTTAACGATCCAACCACACCACTTGCGACGCAAGCGTATTTGGCGGTAGCGATAGATTGTCGTGGTCGTAGTGGATTTGAGACAACATGTAGCAATATCGGGATGATACAAACGGTCTCTACAGTACGATTCGTTGCGCTCTCTGTCGGTTACATGTTACCTCGAGCGCTCACGGAACGCGCCATAAGGGGACGTTCGATATGGATTGGGGTGCAGGGGACAAACCTGGGCTTGTGGACCAATTATTCAGGGAAGGATCCCGATGTGAATGCTTCGATGAGCGAAGTTGCGAGAGACGCTGGTATTTTACCGACTGCACGGGTTTGGCAGTTCACGATGAGGGTGAACTAGATATGGCATATGCAAGATGGCACCGTAAAACGGTAGAAGCTTTTGTGAGTATTGTGGTACTCTTAAGTTCTATTGCCTGTTCAATGAGCGATCTCGTTAACGGTAAAGGACTACCTACTGATGTCATGGACCCGAGCACTATCAAAACAGCGGACGGAGCTATGGGGGCGTATTACAGTGCGATATTGGCGTTCCGGACTGCCGTCGCCGCGGAGCATTTAGGTGTTGTTAAAATATCAGGGTTGCTGACGGATGAACTACAATATGTCAAGGCACGGAGCACTGCAGTCACCGACGCATTTCCCTATGGGGATGGGTTGGTCGATGCGAGAATGGACGAAGTGCAGCTCGATGGACCTTACGACAATTTACATAGAGTCCGTGCAAAAACGCGCGAGGCACGTGGTGCTTTGCGGAAATACAGCGCTCAGACCTCCAAAGCATTAATAGGCCATCTCTTTGCCCTTGAGGGGATGGCAGAAGTCATGCTCGCTGAGCTCTATTGTTCCGGTATACCACTCAGTACGTTGGATTTCGAACATGACTACACGCTTCAGCCAGGCTCTTCTGCCCATGACGTTTTTCTCCATGCACTGACACTGTTTGATTCTGCATTAGTTGTTACGGGAGATAGCGTGAACTTTCTCAATTTTATATCGATTGGCCGAGCACGGGCACAGCTTGGCTTACACGACGTGGTCACTGCGGCGTCGATAGTCAGGAGCGTTCCAACAGCATATCGCTACTTATTACCGATTGAGGTGGGCGACGATAGTACAGTTGTGAGTTTATTTCGAACGATAAACAATTCATGGGCCGTATCGGTGGCAGATCGCGAAGGTAGTGTTGGGCTTCCGTTTGTTAGTAGTGGGGATCCCCGCAGTACCAGTGACTCCTTGATCGGTGTCGGCGGTCCTTGGTTTCCTCAAAAATATCGTGACGCTGGTGTCACCAGTTCTGGTATTAACCCAGGTAAAGTCCCGGTTGTGTTCGCAAGCGGAATTGAAGCACGACTGATTGAAGCTGAAGCCGCATTGCTTGCTGGTGATGGGGATTGGCTACTTCGTCTCAATGATTTGCGCACGTCGTGTATAGATTCGGTGAGCTGCCCCGTGCCAGCTCCGGCGGGAACAGGAGGGATTGCCAATCTCGCTCCGTTAACTGATCCAGCGGTCGATCCGATACCTAATGGCGTAACGGTGAGAGACGTTCGTCTTGATTTAATCTTCAAAGAGCGTGCGTACTGGATGTTTCTCACAGGACGTCGTCAATCCGACCTTCGAAGATTGATCGAACAGTACGGACGCGAATCATACACCGTGTACCCATCAGGGTTGTGGGGGCGTCAGCAACTTTCCAGTTACGGATCTCGGATATCATTACCGGTGCCGGTCCGAGAACAGTTAACCAACATACTATATCGCGGGTGCGAAGACGCATGATACGTCATTCCTATCGGATTCTACTCTTGGGATTAATTGTAGGTGGCTGTAGTAGCGACTTGAATACCGCACCTTCGCTCTCAATGAATGGATACTGGGAGCTCCGGCTTAATCATCACGCAATACAACTGTCGTTGCGACCCCCATACAATTCCCTGCAGCTCACTGCCAACCCGTACACGGCCAACGGTGAGCTATGGGTTCCAATCACGACGACACCGTCGCAAGCCGACTCGATTCTTGATGCGTCACCAGCAGAATTTATATCAAGAGATTCTACTAAAGTATTGGTGTCCTCAACCGGTCTCATTACGGCTCGTGCGGTACAAGCTGGAAACGTCTTTGTTGTCGCAACGCGAAAATTAGGTAATTCCATTCACGTTGATTCTGCATTAGTCCGTGTTACCGATGTGGTTATCCCACCGGTATTGGATACTCTTCATGTGCGTCCTCGAGACGGAGATAGCGCAAAGGTCGCAGTTCCTATGAGCTGCTTTGGTGCCTGTCTAACCATTAAATCATTTGTCGTGACGGCCAAGGATACGGCTGGTGCCGCTATGGCAAACCTGCCGATCTATTTTACGTCGTCGAACCCGTCGGTGGCAGAAGTAGGAAATGGAAGAGTTGTTAATCGGTTCGCTCCGACAAAATCCATAGCGGTATTTCGGCCCGGTAAAGTGGTTCTACAATCGGAAACTTGGATTTATGGGGTTACAAAATATGACACCCTCCTATTTACTGTAGGCTACCCTATAAATGGCGGGACACACCAGGTGGGGCCGGTGGTTGGCGTGGGAGGCGTCGTAGGTTATATGGGAGTGGGATTTGGCCCTGGAGCTACGGTTGGGTTTTACAACAGGACGGGAATCAGGGTTGTAGACGCTGTTTCAGGACGTGGTGTCGCTCAGAACGGTGTATCTGTAGACATCGTCTTTGACGATTCAATGAATGTGTTGCCCGCAATATCGACCTCTCAAAATAGTGGAGGTGGAAACATTCGTGGAATTCCGGGGGATACTACAGCACAATCCGAATCTCAAAACGTGCGCTTTCGTCGATTTTTAAAACCCGGGATATATATGTACAAAGTTCTTCCGTTTAATACCGTCGGAAAAATTATCATCCACGATAAATAGTTTAGTTTCTCCTTCTCTTAACCTATGACACAGACCCGACGCGCGTTTATAAGAAATAGTACCACTATGGCCGCGGCTACGACCGCGTTCACCGTATATCCAAAGGATTTATATCCGTACTTTGGTTTGCAAGCTGAACCAGTACCGCCAATTGAAGATTTGCGGATCAAACAACTCGCACAAATCGCAGTCGATACGGCACGTACATCGGGAGCGACTTATGCCGATATTCGTCTGACGCATACAAAACTCAGAACATTTGATGCCCTTGGCAAAGGCTCGAGCGATGGGGAAAGCATGACGGTAGGTATGCGTTCTCTTGTGAACGGCTACTGGGGGTTTGTCTCAGGACCTATCTGGAGCTCAGATGAGATGGCAAGGCTTGGTCGTGCATCCGCGAACTTGGCACGGACGAATGCCTTAGGGAAGCCTCGCCATGTGGAGATGATGCCGATCCCCATCATTCGAGACGGTCATTGGACCATGCCCGTGATCATCAACCCGTTTGAGGTACCGCGAGAAGAGATATACGATTATTTCGGAGCACTCTCTGGATTCGTGGGACGCCTTGGGCTTGAGCCAAGCGTGTTCAGTGGCCACCAGTTTACTTGTATGGAGAATGCATTTGCATCGACCGATGGCAGCTATATAACTCAGCGTTTCTTTCGCTCCGGTATGATGGGGGATTGGAGATTTACAAGCCGCGGCCGTAAATATGTGGGACACCTAGATGAATATATCTCCTTCGCCGGTCGAGGATGGGAGATGTATCGAGATCAACCGTTGGACGAGTACGTGCGCGCGCTCAGTGAGGAGCTTAAAGAGGACGCATCGCTCCCCGTGAAACCCGTTGACGTTGGTCGATACGATGTGGTGCTTGACGCATCTATGGTCGCGGGTGTTGTTGGGCAGTCGATTGGTGCCGCCACACAGTTGGATCGCGCGTTGGGGTATGAAGCGAATGCGACTGGAACGAGTTATATCACTGATCCGCAGGCGATGCGGGGGACATTTAAAGTTGGTTCGCCACTCTTGACAGTCTCGGCCAATCGCAATACACCGGGAGGGGCCGCGACGGTGCAATGGGATGATGAAGGCGTCGAGCCGGATGAGTTCACCTTAATTCAGGACGGGATGCTCGTCGACTTTCAAACCACACGCGAAAGCGCAGGATGGATGAGTGCATGGGGTGCTGGGACACAGAAGCCAGTTCAGTCACACGGTTGCGCCAGCGCGCCCGAAGGCGTTGATACGCCACTCGCCCATACTCCGAATTTGCAGATGACGCCTGGATCCGGGAGTGTCGATGTGGCGTCATTGGTAGCTGACGTAGACAAAGGGGTATTGATTAAACGATCCGGGTGGATATCCATGGATTTTCAACAGCTCAATGGGTATGGCTCTGGATATACCTATGAAATCAAACAAGGGAAGCGCGTAGCGTTGTTGGCTGGAGCTGGTGTGCTATTGAGGACACCGGAATTCTGGAAATCTATCGAGGCCATAGGCGGCGCATCCAGTGTGAAGCGCTATGCCCAGTCTTCCCGCAAAGGTGAGCCTGAGCAAATGGTGTATTTCAGTGTGGATGCCGTACCGGTGCGTGTGAAAGGCATGACCATTATTGACAAGCGGAGAAAAGCATGAGACAAGAGTTGGAAGAGCGCGGTCGATATTTCACGCGGGCGGAGTGTCAGGCCATTGTGCAACGCGTATTAGCATTTACGACCGATGGATACACGAGTGTCGTTGTCTCGAGCTGGTTGAATGAAGAGCTCCGCTGGGCTCGTAACCGTGTGAATCTCGCAAGTGATCGCTGCAATGTACAAGTCGAGATTGGTCGTTTTGCGGAACGCGGGGGAGGAGGAGCACGCGTATATACCAATCAAATCGATGATGCCTCACTGGAGGGGGCCGTCCGTGCCGCGGAGCGACGGCGCGACGAAAGGGCAAAAACGAATTCATTGGTGAATCGATTTACCAACGGACTCAAGTCGCCAGAGTTAATGACACCGGTCACGCACACCTGGAGCGATGCGACGGCTGCAGTGACGGGAGAAGCGTATGGGCGTTTGGCGCGCATGCTCACCGAAGAGGCTGAGGAGAAGAATATGCTTTCGGCTGGTTATCTTGAGGCGCGATCAGTGGCGTTCGCGGACTGGTCCAACTTAGCCGCACAAGAAGGGAAATCCGTACCTCCGATGTCCTATCAACGGCTGTCACAGGCGCAGTGTTCAATGACCGTGCGACATTCGCGTGGCACCGGATCCGGATGGGCTGGCGCTTCTAGCTTTGATGTCACCCAAGTCGATGGCCCCGCGCTCGCACGTCGTGCCCTCGACAAATGTTTGGCGTCGCTGGATCCGGTACGTATTGAACCTGGACGATATACCGTGATCCTTGAACCACAGGCTGTCAGTGACTTGGTTGATACAATGATGTCGGGGGAGGATCGTGCTGGTGCGCTTTCGCGGGTCCGTAACGAAGACCCTAGGGATCCAGGTCCATTTTTTCTCGCCTATGATGATGTGTTACGAGTTGGTCGTTCCAAACTCGGTCTCAAGATTATTGACGAACGCATCACCATCAGTCATGATCCGAGCGATCCACTGTTAGGTGTTGTTGCGAGAGCAGGTTTACAACCGGTGACGTGGATTCGAAATGGCGTGCTTGCTGAATTGCATCATTGGCAAGGCTATGCACTGGAAAGGCTGCAGCGATTTTCCGGCGATCTCTATCGTCCATCGTATCGGATGAGCGGTGGGGACACGACTATAAACGATATGATTACAACTACAAAGCGTGGACTTTTGGTGACACGATTCTCAGGTGTCCAGCCGTTAGATGAGCAAAGTTTGTTATCTACTGGTACGACTCGTGATGGGCTCTGGCTCATAGAAAATGGTAAAATGTCTAAAGCCGTTTGGAACATGCGATTCACTGAGTCCCCACTCTTTGCACTAAATCAAGTCGAACAGTTGGGAGTGCCTCAATCTGTCTTTCGTCCAGTAAAGGATCCTCGGTTATTTGGGCTCACTCCAGCGATTGTTCCCGCGCTGAAGATCAATGACTTCAGTTTCACCAGTTTAATCGATGCTGTATGATTCGTACTCATTTTTTCGATAATATGCTTTGTAAAATGGGCAGTCTCGTTGGTTTACCTGTGCGTCTATTGCTCGTCACTGTACCGACGATTTTGTGTGCCTTTCCTGTGAATTCGGTTGCGGCGCAAACGCGATTCGAGGAACCCAAAAGGGTTGTCGACGTGACAACGTACAGCACAGTGTATCTATGTATGGCTTTAAAAAACAGACTGGCGGATCGTTGGCAACAGCAGGACACTATTCTGTGGGATACGATGCCACCCGGCGTCTCGAATCGCATGGTCCCATGGCCGCGTCATATTGTTGCAGCGGTCGCTCAATGCACCGAGCAATGGTCTGCGAGTACGGCATCTTTACAAGACTGGGACATGCTCGGTGAACTCTTTCTCTTCACTGATCGCAAAGCCGACTTCTCCCGTTTACTGATGCGGAAAATCGCAGAGGTTGAGAGTAATCGAAAAGACGATACAACTACTGGTATTGATAGCGCGATGAGTACATTGGCTATGTATAGGGCAGGCATCATCCTATACGCTAATGCACGACCTGTACATCTGCGAGAGATCGATTCGCTCGTGACATATATGGTCGCGCTTCCTGATTCAATAGTGAGTAAAGAAAGTAAGATCAGTATGCTATGGGGGCTGCGACGCCTCGCGGATGAAATTGGGACTGAACCCCTCATGGCAAAGCGGGCCGCTGTGAAGGCAGAAGCCTTATTTACGGGATTGAGCGATGCCGAACGGCGAACAGCATGGTATACGGGACGGGTGGTGAATGCCGCTGGAAAAGCAAAGGAGAATAGCCTCTTTCTGCACTTGCAGGAACGATTAGACAGTCTTCAGATTGGTATCACAGCTTATGTGAATCTGGTGCGTGCGCAACATAATGGAATCTTTAAAGGAATGGATCCCACTTCGGACATGCGATTTGAAATCGGAGCCGCCAGCCCGCGGATTGAAGGAGATTTCTGGTTTCCCAACACGCCATCAGCACCACGTCCAACTGTTGGCAAGCGATCGTTAGTGGTTCCTCTGCACGCTTGTCGCGGTGACTGGCCTTCGGAACGTAGCAGGATGGCATTGGCTGAATGTCTAGGGCAGTTTGCGACGTTGAAGCGCGTTCATCGTCAATTCCCGGACGTAGAAATTACCCTGGTTACCTATCAAGAGGGACGAGCCATCCTCCAAGAACCTGGATCGGCGGCAGACGAAGCCGAGGATATGCGACGATGGCTTCTTGAATACTTTCAGCTTCCCGTCACGCTTGTTGTAAATAAAGCGAACTTTGTTAAGCTCTCCGATCCGGATAGCCGATGGGTTAACACACGTTGGACGCTTGAATCGATGCTCAACTGGGGGTGTACAGACAGTCCAAGGTGTGGTGGCGTCGCCTACCTTGTGGGTGAGACCGGTGTGTTTTTGGGAGGTTTTGGGCTAAGGGGTCATGGCGGGGAACGGAGATTGGTTAGTTTGCTCGAAGCCATTGCAAGACGAACGCCGTAATATGAAACGCATATCTTCTTCACGGGCATACGGGTGGCGTATCATATTGGTTGGGGGCGTCAGTGTGGTTGTAGGTACAGTAGTTTATGGAACAACATCCAGCGCGGCGGTTCCGAGTGGTATCGATGGTGGGGTTTCAGGGGCACATATAGCGACGTCATCAAACTCGTCAGCGACCACAAGTCGTATGATCGTCTGTACCGAGATGGGCTCTTGCCCGAAGCGCCGATTGAATATCGCAAGGAATAGCGCGCGCTTAGCGCGCTCTCCTGGGTGTTGAATACGCGCCTTCGGAATCGTCTCCGCGAAGAGATGTCCGTGACGTACGGTGTGGGAACGTCCGTACAGTTCTATCGCAATCCACAGCTCCATTACCGCGTGAGCATCAGCGTGCTCACGGGTACCAGATAGGATCGATGAATCGGGCAAAAATATTTGGCAAATTATCAACGCGATTCGAGACAGTAGAGTAACTGAGAGCGAGGTTGCCCGAGCTACGACTACGGCTCGGCGAGTACGCGAAAACGCAATGCAGAACAATCGCTGGTGGAGCGTGCAGATGCTACGATACCCCCAAGTGGGGTTGTCACTGGACGAGATTATTTCCGAGGATCATTCTGTTATCACTGCTGCTGATGTACAAGTTGCAGCGCAAAAGTATATGTCAAAAGACATTTACTATCAGGAAACAGTGTTACCGACCAAAGAAAAAAATTACGGAATACGAAAGGGAGCTGCAGAAGAAAGACTCAACGGAGTCGGATACAACGGCCCAGGATCCTCGATCCCTTACTGTCATTAGGAGCAAGCGTGATTGTTCGCGACTCGGAGTGCGATATTTTTAGGGTATTGTCGTTAGGCGCTGTCAAGCGGACGTGTATCTGTTTTTGGGCATGGTACGAGTGTGTCGTCTCAATGCTCGCTATACTACTGATATCTTCCCTGGCCGCGCAATCTGTTACTGGATATATGGCACTCGGCGATAGCGGTTACGGCGACCCGAAATGCGGGCCGTCCGCTGGAGGCGTATGAGGCTGCGTTAATAATGGATTCGACTAATGTGGAGGCGTTGTAGAAGACCACGCAAGTGATAGTCGCGATGATCGAGATAAAGACCGATCGTGCCACGCAACAATCCCTTGCACGTCGGGCAGAACGGTACGCCCGTCGTGCATTTTCTCAGGATTCCATTTCTGCCGCGGCACATTTTGTGATGGCACAAGCGCTGGGACGTATGGCGGAGCTGAACAAAATTAGATTGGGACTAAAGTATAGTATTAGGATACACAATCACGCGCATGCTTGTCTGCGAGAGAGCAACCCGGCCAGGGAGGGTGCGCGCACGTGTTGGGGATGTGGAACGCCGAAGTTATGCAAGCGCCATTCTGCGGTCCGGCGTTTCTGGAGAAGTTCACCAAAGACACCACATACGCCAGCGTGTCGTGGGGCATCGCTGAAGCCTACCTCAAACGGGCCGTCGCCTCCGAACCCACTCGTCCTATTCATCACTTGACCCTCGGGCGCGTGCACGCGATCCGTGGGAGAGTCACGAAGCCCGCTCTGAGTTTGTCGCCGCACAACGGGGTTCCGTCGCGAAAATTTAACGACGCTGCATATAAGGTACAAGCAACAGGGGCCCTAGCCGCGCTGACAAGCCTTTGATTTCGTTTCTCCAGCTTGGTTGGCGCGTCTGGTCAGCGTCGATCACGAACTTGTGTGTGCTCCGTTTTCACACCACATGCATCGTCTAGCCCAGCGATATCACGATACCTCCGCAGGCCAGTCAAGAACATCGTGCGGTGATCTTTAGAGCGATCTTGAATCGACAGTCGGTGCCATTTCTATTTGCCGACGAGAGCAGCTGTCAAGCACAGGCGAATGACCCAGTGCGAACACCGTCGCGTCGCTCAGAGAATGTCGTCCTAACTCGCCACATCAACTAGCCCATCGTAAACGCCATGCGACGCCTCTCACCTATGCGGCGTTTCGCATACAGTGTTTAAGAAATCCATTGCGAGCCCCTGATATCCCATTGTACCGATGATATGCGCATAGGTTTTTAAATGGGGTTGGATAACTTGCTGCATCCACGTTTCAGCTCCGTCCATATCATCGATACACTGCATGAGCGCGATTTGAACCGGATGCGACGGTGGCAATCGTTGCAGTTGCTGTCGGAGCAGTCTATAACTTGGTCGCATTGCCCGCCCGGTTGTGGGAACTCTGTTCAATCCGTCAACAAGTCGAAGTAGCATTAGGCCGCTGAGGATGACTTCGAAGTCGATCGTTTCCTCCGGGATAACTGCAAGCGCTTCGAAAAAATGAAAATGACGAATCATCGGTGAACTCTTAATGTGTCGCGCAGGTGAAATAGGTCATGCGTCGACAGAGAAGGGCCATGATCTGCATTTCAATGCTCTCATACATTTAGACCCTCTGCTAGATGCGGCGCGGATTCTAGGAATGTTGCGGAAGCGTGTTCTTTACGAATGAGACGATTTTCTACTTGGGACTGCAAATGTCGTCTGGAAGCAAGTAACGCTTGGGGGATTTTGAAATGTAACTTAAATCATGGTAACGTAAAGCAGGTGGATGATGCCGGCGATAAGTGACACCATTCCGTATGGTTACTTTGAAGGTTGCCCTAGGACGGGCAATTCGGCGGTTGCGAACTGCACAGGGCTTCAGTCAGGAAAGCTTTGCCTTGGCTGCCAATATTAACCGGACCTACGCCACCGATCTCGAAAATGGGAAGCGAAACGTTTCTCTCGAGATCATCGAACGGGTATCCAGGGCGCTTGGTGTTGATACGGGCGAGCTGTTTCGGCAGGCAGAAATCGAACGCGGTCAATTTGCTGAGAAACGTACCAGACATTAAATCACCGAGCCTGCTCGTCCATGTTCGGTCCCGGGTACTGAAGATTGTCTTCGGACACCTCGACATCGACTGTTCTGCAGAATCTGCCTCATCGAACACCTTCATGTTGGATTGATCCAGAATATGTTAAGTAGATCATGAGAATACTTGAAACTCATATTAGCCAGATTGACTGGAATTTTTTGAGTATGTTGGTGAGAGATCAAGTCCCCGAATCACGAACACATGATTATAAAGCGAAGCTACCGGATCGTAGAGATCTTGCTGCGAAGACACGATTCCTGAAGTCAATCTCCGCATTTGCAAATACCGCAGGTGGAGTCCTACTCTTCGGAATTGATTCTGAAACGGGGGGAGCTTGGACAATTCCTGGATTATCTGATTTTGATCTTGACAAGGATGTGGCATCTCTGAACAACCTTCTTCGATCTGGAATCGACCCGAACCTGCCTGCCACTGAAATGAACTGCATCTCTGGACCTGATGGGCAGCAAGTCCTATTGTTGGGAGTGCCTCGGAGTTTGGTCGCGCCTCATCAGGTCGTTGATAGTTATGATGGAAAATTTTGGGCGCGCGATCATAGAGGAAACTATTCGATGACGGTACAAGATCTACGACAATCTTTTCAGGAATATGAAACCTGGCAGCGAGAGGCCGATATGTTTCTTAACGAGAGGCTTCGAAAGATTACTGAGGACACCGTTCATCCAGGTGTAAACGCATCCCGCGGTTCAATCGTCGTTCATGTATTGCCACTTGGTCGCTTACGCGCACAACATAACTTGGCATCTCTAGTCAACTCCTGGAAAGCATATACAGAAATGGGAGGTTCCGCGAGTGTAATTCGTCACAACGTTGAAGGATGGATTACACTCGGTCTAGGATACAGTGAGAACCATGCGTACACACAGGTGTTTCGGAATGGCGGCACCGAGAAACTCTGGACGTTATCAAAATTTTCTGCAGGAACCTATCTCCAAGGGTACCTACTAGAGCAAGAAGTCAGTGAACACGTAGCGCGAACCTTAGCATGTCTTGGAACCGTCGGAGTGTCTCCTCCGTTTATTGTTGGCTTGACATTCCTGAACGTGTTTGAAAAGAAATTTGTTGTTGGGAATGATCGGTTCCATAACTACACGTTAGGGTTCGATCGATCGCATGTGAAATTGCCAGGTTTTGTAATCGAAACTGTATGTTCGAATATCTATGGTATGCTACGTCCTTTGTTCGATTCTTGTTGGCAAGCCGCGGGATGGGATGAAAGTCCTTTGTTCAATAAGGATGGTACACGAAAACCATTCTCTGAACTTGAACGAGGGTAAGAAACTATCATTCCCTGTTAGTCATTCTAGAGACGTTCCGAAAACGAAACAATATAACAAGTTGCTTGGTCCGTTTCTTCGAGACTGACTTCTCTGTTTTCATTGGGTGCTAGGGTCAGGCGGTGATCGGCAATGACATCATAGATGTCTGCGCGATTTCGTCTCGCTCAATTACCACTCTATTCCAGAATAGCCGCGATTGGGAAACACAAATTGACTCAAAAGTTGCCTTGAGGCAGCGGATTTTATTGTCACTTGGGGGCGAGTGTTTCTGTACTTATTGAGCTCGGCTCTCTAGCATAAGAGAGCTGAGAAAGAGTCGCATTTCGTGTGTGACCTCAGACGCGTGTGTGAGAAACACGTAATGTCTTCCTCCAATAATCTCGAGCACTTTGGCCTTTGGAAGGGCCATTCGGAACTTGGCTCGCTGTGCATTCATCACACTCCGTTCGTCGAGGAATCGGTGTACTGCTTTTTGGCGACCTAGACTATCGAGCGACAGAAAGAACGGGTATTTCTCTTCTGAAGACGAAGGAACTCGGTATATCGCAAGGACTGGAGCATGGATCTTGGTGAATTCGGCTTGTCCCGCGCCTCGCTGAACTAGGACATCGATCGAGTCCATTTTGATCTCTGATTCGACCCGGGGCCGCTTCATAAGCTCGAGAACTTCTGCCGTCGGATAGCCTGGTCCTGTGATACGAGCTAAGTAGAGGGTGACTGAGGCAACATCTCCCGAATCACATGGAGGTATTGGCGGAAATGGAGCGTTGGATCCCATCCAAGTCGCGTTCGTATACAGGCTCGCAAAGTCAAAGGCGGAATCAAGATAGATCAGCCCCGCGACACGATCCGGATGATAGGCCGCAAGAAAGTTTGCTTCACTCCCGCCAAAGGAATGGCTAACAACCACGGCGCGGGGGAGCTGAAGGCTGTCCAGGACAGCCACGAGGTCTTCGCTCAAGTTTTTAGAATCGTATCCTGTCGCCGGCCGACTAGAGGATCCAAATCCTCGACGCGTGATGGCGAGAACATGGTAATTGCCTGAAAATTGTGCGGCAAAGTTTTCGAAGATAGTGCGGTGTTTCCGTAGCCTGCGAGGAATAGGAGAGGCGGTCCCTGGCCGCCCCAGTCGAGGACTTCCAACTGAATCGACGGTGCGACGGTTATGAAGAGTCGCTTTGGCGATCGCACGTGTGAAGGCGAGGCGTCTGAGCGGGTCGTATCCAATGCCGAGCTAATCTCGGACGGTTCAATATGAGGCGCTGGATGACGCGCACAATTGAGGGGAATGAGTCCGAAAAAGAGGGAGGTAAATGCCCAATGTCGGAGCAATGCACTCATATTTAGCATTGATAATGATCGCGCTATTGTGGAGTGATTCGCAATCTATTGGCGGTTTCAGGTTGATATGGCAAGGTTCAATTTTTTACTTTTCCTGTTAGAGAATCGAAGTCTCGAGGTGGGAGGAGAGCGTCTAGGGCGTGCCTGTAAGTGTGCCTGTAACTTTCGGCATATCCCGGTATAGCTCTTCTCGAATTCCGGCACCGACGCCCGGAATCGCCCTGGAAATCAGGTTTATTAAAAGTGAATTTTCATAGGGGAAACCCCTCTAAAACATTGTCCCACCGGCGGTTAACCCGCCTTTACACCCAATACCCCACTTCGTCAGTCAGCCCCATTGGGGTGGAAGGGGTCGCAGGTTCAAATCCTGTCAGCCTGACTGTGTAAACGATGGCCCTGTAAGCACTTAGCTTGCGGGGCCATTTTTGTTTGGAATGGCGGGGTCCTTTTTGGGGTCCCCGGTTCTAGTTATCCGCCGACTACCATTGCGTCTTTGAGCTTGTTGGGTTCGCTCATCCCCGCCACCATGGTATCGCAGTTCCACACCCCATATTCTGCCACGCCCAATCTAATCGCAAAAATTTGACTCCCGCCAAACGCTGAGGCACATATATAGCGCGACAGCTGATCACACTATCAACAGGAGAATCAGTCATGTCGAAATCCCAGAACTTCAATGTCGTTCTCGTTCACGGCGGCTTCGTCGACGGTGCCGGGTGGGAGGATGTCTACAGTTCGCTGAAGCGAAAGGGCTATCAGGTGAGTATTGTCCAGAATCCGACGGTATCGTTCGCGGACGATGTTGCTGCCACTAAACTCATCCTGGACAACCAGGACAAGCCGACGATTCTGGTCGGTCATTCCTACGGTGGCGCCGTCATCACCGAGGCAGGTAATCATCCCAAGGTTGCCCGTCTAGTCTACATTACCGCCTTTGCGCTCGACAAAGGTGAGTCGGTGGCGAAGCTCATCGCGAATCCGGTCCCGGGAGCGCCGGCGCCGCCTATTCTGCCGCCGCAAGACGGCTTTCTCTTTCTCGATAAATCAAAATTCCAGGCCTCCTTCGCCGCCGACGTTGACGATGACGAGGCCGCGTTTATGGCGGACAGTCAGGTGCCATGGGGCGTGGCTGCTTTGGGTGGCGAAGTAACTCAGCCGGCATGGGCCAAAAAACCCAGTTGGTATCTCGTAGCGAGCGAAGACAAGATGATCCCACCCGACGCGCAGCGGTTCATGGCCAAGCGGATCGGTGCGACCACTGTCGAAGAGCGTGGTAGTCATGCCATCTATGTCTCGAAGCCAGAGGCTGTGGCGGCGTTGATTGAGAATGCCGCCCAGTCAGCACCGTCGAAGGCGGCTTGATTGTGGCTGTGCAACTGGAAGTCCTGCAAGCACTTGTCGAGCTTGTAGGACTTTTGGTTTTGGTGGGTGAGTGTGTACTGAAGGAACGCATGCAGGATTTCGTCGCGAACAAAGTTTTAACACACATCAACTTTGTAAGTATATCTAGGTTGTTTTTACGCGATACACATCCATAATTTCATTGCATTTTCGTAGGACCTGTCTACTGATTGTGGCAAAGAATCATCTCGATGTGCAGATCGAACCGGTTAATGCGGTAACAACCCGTGAAATCTACAAAGCTCTACCATTCTGACTTCGCATCGCTTCAATCTGCACACTCCTCGCGCGAACTTATAGTATTGTCGCTCAGCCAGAGAAACTATCTCGATCGCAAATATAATTAGTGCGCAATACTTGCCCATTTCGTATATTGGGCACAATAGGAGCTTGAGATCCGTATTTAGTTAGCATCTGAATATCCCTTACCCTCTTGTGATCAATGGGATTATTTGCGCGCGACCAGACACCTGATGCAACCACTGTGATGAGCGACGCCGAAATAATTGCGTGTGTTCGTAATGGTGACGTTGACGTGGTCGAGATGCTTTACAAGACCCACTACCACGCACTCTGTCGTTTCGCAAATGCGTTCGTGCGATCCGCAGCGCTGTCAGAGGAAGTCGTAGACGATGTCTTTCTGCTTCTCTGGCGACGGCGTCTGCAGTGGAATCCCCATAGCGGTGTGCTCCCATATCTCTTTGGCGCGGTTCGGAATCGGGCGTTGAATGTGGACAGAAACGAACGGTCGTTGCAACTCCGGCATGCTGACGCATTGCAGAACGATGCGATTGTAACAAGCACGGAGAGTTTTTCCCGTGCGGCTGAGCGCGAATTAGAGATTGATGAGACTACCCGATCGGTCTGGGACGCAATCGAACGACTTTCTGAACGAAGCCGTACGGTGCTCACGTTGCGGTGGCAGCACGCCATGACGCCGGATCAGATCGCAGAAATTATGGGAACATCTCGGGCGGGTGTGCAGATGCAGCATAGTCGAGCATTGAAGGCCTTGCGTGGGATGCTTGGAGAGTACCTGAGCGAATAGCTTTAGCACTGGCAAATAATCAAGTTTAGCTGGCGATGTTAAGAAATTCGCCAGCTCGGGTCATTACAAATGAGCGGCATATCAATGCTGCAAAAAATTTTATGACTCATTCACTACCAAGCCTTCAGTTAATCGATAAATATCTCGCTGGCGAGAGCACGCTAGAGGAGATGGTGGAGCTTCAGCGCGTATTGGAGCTGTCTGATGGACAGACCTTGATCGACGCTCTCAGGTCGATGGATCGCGATTCCCTAAGCCAGCACACGAATGCATCGGCGCGTTGGATGTGTGTTAAAGGGCGGCTTTTGGACGAGCAAAAGATTTCTGGGGATATCTCCGGTCAGATCTCCACCCGAATGGAACGAGGCGCGATTGCTTTATCGCGTTTTCGATCTACCTCGTTCGGGGATCGGGTGGCTGATGCACTCCCGGGCCATCGTCGATTTTCCACACGGGCCAGATGGGCGGTTGGAGCTGCGGCCGCAGTGTTTGTGACAACGATGGTCTCGGTCTTTATGCTATCGGCTCCGTCCATGACGCCACCCAACGCGATTGTCCGTCAGTTTGTTTCGCCAAAAGGAGAGCAACGCACCGTGTTGCTCTCCGATGGATCCAAAGCGATCCTGGCTCCTGACTCACGCCTTCGCGTCGAGATGGCGGGAACGGATGTTCGCGATGTCACACTGGAAGGGGCCGCGTATTTCGTTGTCCAGAGCCAGAGCACAATCCCATTTGTCGTGAAGGCGGGAGATGGAGTGGTGCGAGTACTCGGGACGGAATTTTCTGTGCGCCATTATCCATCTGATACCGCCGTGCAGGTTGCAGTCGCCAAGGGGCGTGTGGCGCTTCGAGCCAATACGAATCCTGATAACGTGAATGTGGTTCTCGCAGCGAACGATGTAGCGCAATTGGGACCAGGGACCACTGTCACCGTGCAACGTGAAACTTCGCTGGATGCATATTTGGGGTGGATGGACGGGCGGGTCGTCTTTCGTAATGCACGCGCGTCCGATGTATTAGTCGAACTCGAGCGTATGTACAATCTGAAGTTCCGTGTTGCGGATAGCACGGTCACGCAACATCTGGTTAACGCGGCGTTCCATCGGGCATCGTCCGAGGAGATTCTCGAAGTGCTGTCGTTACTGTTGCAGGCAGATATCCATCGTGATGGAGGGGTTATGGTATTGTCTTCCCGCGGACTTGGTGACAAGAGATAATGATCAACTTTGCCGATGAGGGTGAGCTATGAGCGTAGGACACATACGCCGGATTGCGAAGGTGCTTTTACTTGGCGGTGGATTTGCGAGCCCATCGATTGGTAATGCACAAGCGCCGAGTGTTACGTATTCGCAGTCTGTCGAACGTGGTGAAGATAGGGCGACTGGTCAGCAACGGCAGACAAACACAATCACAGTCAGATTTTCCGGAACTCCCATGGATTCCGCGTTAGCCCAAGTTGCTCGACTCGCAAAAATCGATGTGTCGTATCGACGTGAACTATTCGCTGGTGCGAAGCCGGTGACGGCTACTTTTACGAAACAGGATGCGTTAGCGGTTTTGCAGCAGTTAGTGCAACCGTACGGGCTCGTGATCAATGTGACATCCACAGGACATGTGGTGATCGTAGCGGCGACGCAAAAGACAGTACCGCAGGCGAAGGGGTCGATACAAGGGGTGGTGATTGATTCTGCTACGCGGCAACCGGTGCCGAATGCAACGGTCACGCTTGCTGGAACTTCATTATCTGCGGTAACAACGAACAAAGGAGAGTTTGCGTTCGCTGATGTCACAGCGGGCGATCACCGACTCAACGTGAAGTTGTTTGGGTATCGGGCGATGGCCCAGCGGGTCACAGTGGTCGAAGGGAAACGTGTTACCGCAACTGTGCTGCTGCATGCGATTCCTACAACGTTATCCGGCGTAGTGACAACAGCGACCGGTGACCGGCGGAAGGTCGAGGTGGGGCATAGCATTGTGACGATCAATGTGGATTCGATCATGCAAGTCGCGCCGATTTCGAGTGTAACCGATCTCCTCGAATCGCGCGTGCCCGGGATGAGTGTGCAACGCACGTCTGGAACCCCAGGCGATCCCGCGCGAATACGGTTGCGTGGAACGAGTAGCATCTATCAAAACAATGATCCTATCGTTGTGGTCGATGGCGTCCGAATGTATAGCGCGCAGTCGGACGATCGAAATGTCAACGAGAGTGGAACACTTGAGGATCCGCGATACTATGCCAGCCCATCGCCGCTTGACCAGATCGACCCGAATTCGATAGAAAAGATCGAAGTGTTAAAAGGACCAAGCGCTTCTGCCTTGTATGGCTCCGATGCGGCCAATGGCGTAATACTGATCACCACAAAACGTGGTCAAGCTGGCCCACCACGCTGGTCCCTTTCTGGTAATGCCGGGACGACATACATGCCGGGTAAATGGCCCACGTCGACCTATCAGTGGATAACGCCAATTCACGGTGGATACCCGGAGCTGTGTATCGGGTACTGCGGCGATGCAACGATCGATAGTGTCATACACTTTCAAGCAATGAACAACCCCAACCTGACTGTTCTTGGACGTGGTTCAACGCTCGGCGCATCAGCAACGGTTTCTGGTGGTACTCAGACTGTTACATACTCTTTCACGGGAACCGGTAGCCGTACCGGCGGTATCCTGAAGTTGCCGAAGGTTGAAGAGGAACGGTATCTCAAATATCAGGGCGAACCCGCTCCGGGATGGATGCGACGGCCGGATATGTTGGAGAATCGAGGGGTACAGGGGCGTGTCCAGGTACAGCTCGCCCGGGATGCAAGCATCACGGTAGGCAGTTCACTCAATCAGCAGACTCAGCGACGGACTTCAATGTCATCGTCCACAAACAGCGCGATCGATATGTTGCAGAGGATGTGGGTCGATGAGTCCCAACTTAGTGAGAAGCCGTTGCTGGGTAACCCCTACGAACGGGTGGTTGTGGCCGGTCTCAATTTGGTGAACGACATTCAGCTGAATGTGAAACCCGCTAGCTGGCTCCCAATCACCGGGACGTTTGGGATGAATTCGTTAACACAGAGTAGTGAGATGAGCATCGCTCGTGGGTTGCTCACGACTGTCGAATCTGGAGGTGTCTGGCGTGGAAGCACAAAGGTCGCATCTGGAATTACAGGCAATGCGTATACTACCGTGCCCATCTTGCGTCGTGTGACGCTGTCGGGTGGAGTGAATTTTGATAGAGGGCGTACCAACGATCAGAGTGGATCAATGTTCGGAATTCCGATCGATGTCAGTGATCCTTCGGCCGGTCAGGATACCGCCCGGAATCAATTTTCCCGGAATACGTCGGAACGCAGGTCGTTTGGGTGGTTCCTCGAACCACGACTGAACTTTCAATCCCGGTTTTTTGTGATGCCTGGATTCCGATTGGACAATAACGGATTGGCTGGGAAGAACGCGAAGTTCAATGGTCTCCCCAAAATGAGCTTCTCATGGCTCGCGTCCGAAGAGTCGTTCTTCCCATGGAAACAGGTAATTGGGAGTTTCCGGTTGAGATCTGCGTTTGGCGTGTCTGGTGTGCAGCCCAGACCTGGTGACCAGTATCGGCTCTATAAACGAGTTGCAGTAACACCGTATACCGGCACCGATACGCTATATGGCGAAATGCTCAGCCTTAACTATCTTGGCAACACGCGCCTTCGTCCTGAGCGAGGCGTTGAGATGGAAGGTGGATTTGACGCGGAGTTATGGAATAACCGGCTGAATCTGGATATGACGTATTGGAAGAAAAAGCGTATGGACGCCATTGTCGACAATAACTATGGCACGTCGGTTGACGGCGGTGGCACAATTCGGATGAATGTTGGTGACATCGACAATTTTGGAACCGAGATATCGATTCAGGCGCAATTGCTCGAGAGGCGGGCGATTGGAGCGAGCGTAAACGTTAGCTTTACGCGCCAGCAAAGCCGAGTACTTCGGTTGCGTGATGATGGGTTGCCGGTGAGGCTTTCCGTTCCGTACGGAGTCGGATATGGCAACGACATCAGTTATGTAGTTGGCTATCCCGTCGAAGGAAAATGGATGAAGCCGATTCTGGGATATCGGGATCTTGATGGAGACGGATGGCTGTCTCGTGGCGAAATCATCGTGGATGCGGAGGATCGATATGTCGGCAGTACAGAGCCTGCCTATCAGCTCGCGATGAATCCTGGAGTGACGTTCTTGGGAGGACGCGTTAGTGCTATGGCTGCCATCTCATTTATCCGTGGCCAGATGCAAACACTGAACAACGCAGGAGGGTTCCGTGCGGAGCGTGGATGGTATCCTTGGGAGAGCGATATTGTGGAAGGACCGACTGGATTCGACCGATATGCTGCGCTCGCTTGTGTGAGAAATGCAGTCTGCGCACAACAAACGTATATCGGATTCATGCAAAAGGTCGATATGCTCCGATGGCGGGAGATGTCCATAAATGTAAATCTCGGCGAGCGAGCGGCCAGGTTCGTTAGAGCGCGCCGAGTCAGCCTGGCGTTGCAAGGGTCGAATGTGGCGCTGTGGACCAACTATGTTGGCGTTGATCCTAATGTCAATGCGTTTTCGGGGGCACGTGGGTTATCTGATAGCGGCCAGCAACCGCAGCCAAGGGAATGGCGATTCCGGATGATGTTGGACTACTGATCAATGACGACTCTCAAAATTCCGCAATCAATAATTAATCGAGTGAAACATATCCTTTTCTTCTCTGCGATCGTGGCAATGAGTGTGAGTGGTTGCCGCGATTTGTCGGTACGCCAGCCAGCGGGCACAGTCGACCCCAAGTTTTATACAACGCAAGAAGCAGCGGAACAAATGGGGCGAAATGCTCGATACGAGTTTCAAGTATATATCCTTGATTTCATGCTCGAATCCGGGCTAGTCGCAGATGAGTTTTTCGACCGGGATTCTGCCAATAAAGTCATCGGAGAGTTCGATTTCCAACTGATGCTAGATCAACGGCATCTTCCCGATGAAGCGTTGCAAGCCACGGACTTCGGGGAAATACTCGGTACCATCAGGAGCTATCGCGGATTGCAAAGGGTGCGTAGCGTGACATCGTTAGCTCACCAAACGCTTGGGCTGCATGCCTCGGAGACGTCTAAATCGTTCCGTGGAGAATTGTTCGCCTATGAAGCGTTTGCCGAAGTCATGCTCGCTGATCTGTATTGCTCGGGAATCCCACTCTCGACCGTTGATTTAAATGGTGACTTTACCTATCAACCTGGTCGACGCACACGGGAGGTGTATGAGCATGCAGTGCAGCTCTTTGATAGTGCGCTCGCACTATCTGGGAACGATGGGAGAATCCAAGCTCTTGCGCGGATTGGAAAAGGACGGGCATTGTTGGCGTTAGGCAAAGCTACGGACGCCGAAGCTGTTGTGCAGAATATTCCGGATGGCTTTCGATTCGACCTACCCATTTATCGAACCGGGGTAACGAACATCAGTAACCCCACTGGGCTCTCATGGATCAGCTGGGTTTCGTCTCGAGGAGCCATCGCGGATGCAAAAGGGCGAAATGGAGCGCGATTCATAACTTCGCATGACCCACGAATTCAACTATATGGGGCGAACAACGTTTCTCCAAATATACCCGCCGTACGAACCCATCTAGTGGTTGCCGATCATATCGAAGCACGTTTGATCGAAGCTGAGGCACGCATCCAATCTGGAGATCTACGATTTCTTGAGATCCTGAATACCCTGCGAACCAATGGTAATTATACGATTGCCACTAATGGTGACACGGTTTATGCTGCAGGAACCGGTGCCGTTGCGGGACTTCGCCCCTTGGTGGATCCTGCTACTCCCCCGGGGAAGACCAAGCTTGATGTTCGTATCGATCTCTTAATGAACGAGCGCGCGTTCTGGTTGTTCTTTACCGGGCATCGCCAAGGTGATCTTCGTCGGCTCATTCGGAACTATGGTCGACTTGTCGAGAATACATATCCCACCGGAGATTATCGTGGTGGCATTGGCTACTACGACGACTTTATCGACGTCCCGATTCCAAACGGCGAGCGTTTCAATCCGTACTTTCAAGGCTGCATTGCACGAGGGGAATGATGACGATATTTCGTAAATGGATGTACTGGGCGGTTTTAATATCTTTCGTCTCCGCATGCGCAGGCGACCCGACGGAACCTGTAGGGCCGGATGTTACAAAGCTGTATGCTGAATTGGAGTTGAATCATAAGGCGATCGTAATCTCTCTGCACGCCCCGTATGATACGGTTCAGCTACGGGCCAGTCCGAAGAGCATGGTTGGCGGAGTGCTGCCATATACCGAAGACATACAATTCCATCGAATCAACTCACTGGACACCTCGGTCTCTGTCGATTCTACCGGGTTTGTTACTGCAAGAATGGCAACCAATAGTACAAAGATTGAAGTTCGTCTAACAATTGATGGAATAACACGAACCGATACTGCAACAATTATGGTGCGGGGTGAGTTTCCTGTGCAACCAATCTCACGAGTGGAGTTTTTTCCTCTTCCTCCTGATAGCAGCTGGTTGTGGGCCGGTGCTGGATCCACAATGTTCAACGGATATACCAAATGGGTCCGCTTTTTTGACGCTCACGGTAACCGTATTCCCGCAAATCAGGGTGTGTCGATCTTTCGATGGAACGATGAAGGTCTGATCTCTCTAAGGGCGATTGAACCAGCGCGAATTGGCCGTATGGGTGAAACATACATCTATACCTCGATGTACGCGTATGGAAGAGCCTTTGTTGATTCCGTCTTGTTTCGTCGTGTTGATCCAACCGTACGATTCGTAGTCATCGCACGGGTTACGCCCAAGACCGGGCCAGTTAGTGTGAAATTTTATCCGGATGTGCTCCGCATGAAGGCAGGGACTACTGTGTTCTTTGTGAATGCCAACGTTGCTAATGCCAGAATCTATCCCATCCAAACATGCACTCAGGATGCGTGTGCTTTCACTTACACAAAGGATTTTCCGTCGTCCCGATTACGCTGGATCGATTCTGTAGACATCAAGTTTCAAAACCCGTCCAACGTTCTAGCTGGCCAAAGTTATGGAAGATTCACTTTTAATACGCTGCAGCAGGCGTGGCCCGCGGACGGAGGTTCCGGCAATATTTCAGCGTTTGGATGGATACAATGCGAGTCCATCGCTGGAGCAGAGGCGTCGGATCAGTGTAACGGTCTATGGAATGGGATCGGCAAGGAGATCGATGCGGGAATTCGTGCACGCAAAATTATGGTGCCAGGAAACTACTCGTACTCGAGCACTCGGTTTCCTAGTGCAACAGGCACCATCATTGTGGAGGAGTAGCTGGATATGGGGGATGATATGTTAACGCGTGATCTGAGTCGTCGCGTATTCGTTGGAGTAGGCATTCGAACCTCTGCGACACTCGCGAGCCTGTCACTTCTGCCGAGACCAATCTCCGCCATGCAGACAGGCAATTCGGAAAGCGACGCGGCGATACGTGATCCGCAACTGCGCGCACTGGTCGAACAAGGAATTACAGTCGCCAAAAAAAAAGGCGCTGTATATGCCGATATTCGGTTAACGTATACCAAACGACGAAACTACCGCAACGGGGGTCTCCCATCGGAAGCTGAAGAGCTGCACGTTGGGGTCCGTGCGCTGGTCAATGGCTATTGGGGCGTCGCGAGCAGTCCAGTTTGGGGTAGTGGCGAAATGACTCGGCTGGCACAGGAAGCGGTGCGTCAAGCCAAGGCCAATGTGATCGGCGCACCACGTGAAATCGATTGGACTCCGATTTCGAGTATCGCGAACGGGCATTGGGAAACACCGGTCAAGTTCGACGCCTTTCAAGTACATCCCGTAGAAATTCGCGATTATCTCCTTGGAATGAACCAAAAGCTCGAAAACGAACTTGGGCGCCTCAACCGGTTTGGAGATAAGGGGAAAGATGTAAAAGTCGAAGTTTCTTTTTCTGCGATGATCCAGGAAAGAGTATTTGGGTCATCCGAAGGTGCGTATTGCACACAGCGGATTCACCGGTCGAGTGGGCAGGCAAACTGTTCCAGTTCCAACGGCGTTGGGAGTGATGCCGGCCTCTTGACCATGGCAGGCGAAGGGTGGGAGCTGTTTATCAACAAACCTGTACTCGAAACGGTTCGTCGCAACATCCAAGACAATCTTGAAATCGCGCGTCTTCCAGTGAAAATGGTGGATGTCGGACGGTACGATACTGTCATCGATGCGCCAAGCGTTGGCCAACTGTTAAGCAGTACGGTTGGTGAGGCAACCGAGATCGACCGTGCACTCGGATACGAAGCAAACGCTACCGGGACAAGTTATCTGCTCGAGCCAGCGGAGATGCTGGGCACCTATCATCTCGGAACGCCGTTACTTACCGTCAACGCTAACCGTAACGAACTCGGTGGTGTAGCCTCCGTGAAGTGGGATGATGAAGGGGTGCAACCAAAGCCATTTACGCTAGTCAACAACGGTGTGATCACGGACTTCCACACATCCCGGGAAGGCTCTAGCTGGCTACGTTCGGCGTATGAACGACGTGGTGTGCTCACCGAATCCAATGGGTGCATGAGCGCCGAAACCGCCGGGATAGTGCCCGCGATTCGTCTGGCGAATTTAGTGATGCAACCGGGGACCGCAAGCCTATCGCATGCCGATCTGGAAGCTGGGCTCGACAAGGGAATATCGATTGTTGGCGCCAATCCTACAGTCGACTTTCAACTATTGAGTGGTTACAGCGGAAGCATCGGTTGTTTCGAGATTAAAAATGGCAAACGTGTGGCGCGGATTGCCAAAGCAGGAATCATATTCAGAACACCGGAACTATGGAAAGGATTAATGGCGATTGGTGGTGCCGGCGCAAGTCGGAGAATGGGCATCATCAGTAGTAAAGGGGAGCCGGCACGATCCAGTGCACACAGTGTGACGGCAGTCCCGATCGTTGTAAAAGAGTTGACCTTTATTGATACGGAGCGGCGGTAATGCTGACGATGAATGAGCATGGATCTCCCGTGTCATTGACTGAACAGTTGACCGAGGGTGAAGATCATCGGCTGATTACTGCTGAGCGCGCAAAGGAGATTCATGAGCGCCTACAGACATTTCGAACTGGCGATGGGTTATTGAATGTAAGTGTCAGCGCCTGGTGGCGCGGCGAACTGCGTTGGGCTCGAAATGAGGTCACAATAGCCAACGATATGCGGGATATGTCGGTGCAAGTGATGCGAAATAGTACAAGCGGGTACGGTATTGTCTACACCAATCAGATCGACGACGCATCTCTGCGTGCGGCAGTTCGTGCGGCGGAGCGCAAGATGATGCGGATGGAAACCCCGTTCCCCCGGTACTACGATGGACTGAAGTGGGTACCTCCCCAACTACCGTTTCCCGAGACCGCGATCTGGAGCGATGCAACATTTAATACGACTCCTAAGCAGCGCAGTGCACTCGCGAGTGAGCTTGCGCAAGGAGCCGGCGCACAGCAATTGCTCTCAGCAGGATTTCTCCAAATGCGGGTTTATGAAACGCAGGCGTTTTGGAGCACCCCGGGGCAAGCTGAAATGGTCATTCCGGAACAAGATTGGGTTCAGGGTTCCGGAGCTGATCGTATGGCCCGTGCAGTTGGGTACCAGAGGCACACGCAGGCCCAGTGTTCGATGACTGTTCGGCATCCGAAAGGAGTCGGGTCGGGATGGGCAGGATTGAGCGGATACGACTGGGCGGTGATCGATGCCAAATCACTTGCAAAGACGGCGCTTGAGAAATGCGTTTTGTCGTTGAATCCAGTCGCCATAGAGCCAGGGCGATATACCGTCATATTGGAACCCCCGGCGTTGGTTGCCTTGGTTGATGTTCTTGTTGCGTCGATGCAGAATAGGTCAAGCAACGAAGATATAAGGTTTCCTAATGTATGGTCATTGGATGTCGACCCTGCCCTGCAACTGCGCATGACCAAACTCGGCCTCAATATTGTGGATGAACGCATAACGATCCGTCATGCACCGATGGATCCGCAACTCGGCATTATACCACGGCGAGGAGATCGCGACATTACCTGGATTGAGAATGGGGTCTTACGTGTGTTGGGCTATAGTCGGGGGGATAATGAGAAGGATTATGCGCTGCCTGTGCTTGGCGAAAACCTTCCCGAACTTGCTAGGGACAGCTATTTGATGACAGGGGGCGAGACCACCATGGAGGAGATGATTGCTACAACCCAACGAGGTCTTATTGTCTCTCGGTTTTCCAACGTTCAAAGTGTGCCTGGAGCCTGGTCGAGTCTGCTTACTACTGGTTTGACGCGTGATGGATTGTGCCTTGTGGAGAATGGAAAAATTTCCCGGGCAGTCAAGAACATGCGGTTTACGGACTCTCCTCTCTTTGTGCTCAATCAGCTGGAGCAGTTGGGACGTCCCGTACCAGTCTTTTCACCAAGAGACGATAGTTTGGGGCCTCGTATCGTGCCACCTCTCAAAGCCAGAGACTTTGCGTTTACGGCCACAATCGATGCGGTCTAGTTCCATGTCCTTTTATTCGACAATGTTTTTGGAAAACTCGATGATGCCTTCCCTCCCAGTTCGACTATGGCAGACTCTAATGGTCGTCACCGCGGCCGTTGTGATGGGACACACAGCACATGCGCAAGTGACGTTTGACTGGCCGGCCAACGAACCTGACATCGCGACGTATTCCACACCAGAGGATTGTCTTGGCGCGTTGACGACGTATCATAAGCGCGCGCGAGCACAGTTACCTCGACTGGACACGCTTCCGAGTATTCTACGCGATACGATCAATACGCTCTCTGCCGTTGTGCGCGATGCGGCGGAACGTTGCGGTGGAAAGTTTACCAGTGCCGGAATCCTTGCGAATACGACATTAGAATTCAATGAGAAAGAAAACACCTATCGCGTAATGCTTTCGACCGGTAACACAACTGAAGCTCGCACATTTTCCGATCTATGGCTTGCTTCGATCCCCGCCAATGACGATACGTTGCTGACCGTGGTACGTCTTCGGCTGGCGGACCGCAGTCTGGATGCAGCCCCCGTCTGGTTTGCGCAAGCGATTCGACTGGCTGGCGAAATCCCAATGCAAAAATTCTGGGTGAATCGTATGCAGTTAATGGCGAATATTCTGGGGCAGGGGATTCGTTTACGAGACACAGCAAACGCAAACTACGCGGCGCGATGGTTGGCTTCCACACCGGGCCTCGTTGGTGATAGTATCGTACGAAGCAACGCCTGGCAGGATAAGAACTTCGGAGTTGGCCGGCTCGTGTATTCTGCGCAACAACATCTGCATAAGGTGGTGTTGCTCGATAGTCTACGCAGCGGAACTCAGGCGTACAATAACTATCTCAAGCGGTTACGCGATGCCAGCGGGTTACAATGGGAAATCAATCCAGTTATGGCTCGTTCCATCGTTGCAGACTACTGGTTCCCTGAGAAACCGGACGAAGAACGTCCGCGGAAGGGAGTTGTATCCATCGTATTAACAACCGGCTCCAACGACTGCGGTGCGTGTCTCGGTGCTGTTGCCGTGGTCAAGCGCTTGAAAGCGAAGTTCCCTGGTGTTGAGTTTACCTTACTTGCACGGACACGAGGATGGCATGGTTTAGTGATCGAACCGCCAACAGCTGAGCAGGAGGCGATCCTGACAGACTCAATATGGCGGCGCGTGCATCACCTGCCGGCTACGATTGCGATCCATCAGACACAGTTTTGGCGTCTGCCGGAGCCGGATCGACGGAGGGTTAACGAAGGGGGGCCGAACGAGGAGTTGTATCCAACGTTGCAAGTTCTTGGCTCCGATAATATCTATCTGATTGACCGTGCGGGAGAGATTATAACGAGTGTGGTTTGGTGGAATCGTGCGGAGGAGCATCTTGTCGAGTTCATTGAGGCCCTCGTAAACCAGCGGCCATGAAGATGGTAAGCGGTAAGATGGTTCAGAAGGAAATGTTGCTGTATTCTTGTTTCCACTTATAACAAGGCAATCGCCGTCCAAGCGGCGTTGAACTTGCGCGCATCGGAGGCATCCCGAACCGAGGAGACCCTTGAAGAGCGAACGCCAGAAGATGCTTGCTGGAGAGCTGTATGATCCGATGGACTCCGAGCTGGTTGCGGGCCGGGCGCGGGCGCGAGATCTCTGCTGGACATTAAACGCCGCTCGCGATTCGGATCAGGATGAGCGCCGACGCGTCCTGCTCCAACTGTTCGCTGCGGGCGGAGACTCCGTGTTGTTGGAGCCACCATTTTTCTGCGACTACGGGTCGAACATCGAGCTGGGTGAGCGGGTGTTCTTCAACTTTAGCTGCGTGATCCTGGATGTCTGCCCGGTGCGCATCGGGAGCTTTACGCTCTTCGGGCCAGCGGTGCAGATCTACACCGCTATGCACCCGTTTAACGCTGAACTGCGCCGGCAAGAGGAGTTCGGGGCAGCGGTGGAGATTGGGTCGGACGTATGGGTGGGCGGCGGGGCGATCATTTTGCCGGGGGTACGGATTGGATCGGGTGCTGTGATCGGCGCCGGGAGTGTCGTGACGGGTGATATTCCGGACGGGGTGGTCGCGGCGGGCAATCCGTGTCGCGTGATCCGTGAGATCGTCGAGTAAAGGGCGACGACGGTATCAATATATAGGCCGGCTTCTGCTGGTCCTGTCGCCCATGCTGCGCCATCTGTTTCTGCGCTCCCGGCCGTGGTAACCCGCTCAACAATCCAACTTCGCTCGTTGAGCCCCCCGCGCCATTCGATCGCTCAATATCACTTCAGACTGAGAGTTCTATAAATTACAGGAACACCACTGAATCAGGGGCTAACGCACATGGAAGAAGTCAATCGAAGAGGGTTCCTCCTAACATCTGCATTATTGACGAGCGCTGCGTGTCGATCCAGCGATGCGATGACGCCATCGGTTCCATATGTGTTACCTGACGGTGCACGGATTGTGTTTCAGGGGGATTCCGTAACGGATGCGACTCACTGGCCAGGAACCACTGATGCCAACAACGCTGCTGCGATGGGATATGGCTATCCACTGTTCATTGCACAGCATTTGTTGTTCTCTCGACCAAACAAACAGCTCAAACTATTCAACCGCGCTCGTGGTGGCGACACGGTACCTCTCCTGCAAGCGCGGTGGCAAACCGATGTGATCGATATGCAGCCGGATCTGTTGAGCATTTTGATTGGACTCAACGATTTTGTTGCTGATCATGAAAGCCCGGATTATGCGACAAAGTACGAGCAAGGATATATGGCACTTATCGATCAGACGCGGCAGGCGCTTCCGCGGACACAGCTTGTGATCGTCGAGCCGTATGCGATAACTGATGTGCCGGTGCCGGAATTTCAGAGCATACGCGATGCTGCTGCGCGAGTTGCTGCGCACGCCGACGCGATCTACGTTCCCATTCATGACATGCTTAACAAACATGTTAGGGAAAATGGGCAGGCTTATTGGTTTGATGATCAGCATCCTACAATTGCGGGAAGTGGGGCAATTGCGAGTCAGTGGTTGCAAGTAGTTGGGCTGTAGTTATTGCTTTCGTTATTCGTTGCCTGCATGATTTGATCATGCTGTTCGATTCTCAGTTCGAATTTGCCCACTTTGATACGTTTGACCGGACGTTCTACTGAAGATTAAAATTGGCTAATCTTTGATTCGGCTATTTCGAGTATTGCGTATATTTCGCATAATTCGTATATTTCTTGAGCCGAGACCATGTCGTTTCGGATTTGATCTAACGAGGCACATATGATTTCATCTTCTAACATTGATGATATCGTCACACCGAATCCCAAAGACCGTGAGCTTGCTCAAGCAGGGCGAGCCATTTTAGCTGCAGCGGCAGATCAAGACCAAGCAGCACGTCTCACCATTTCCACATCTTCGGTAGGCGGTGGCGAAGTCGCGCTTTCCGCATCCGTCGTTCGGGTACTGTCGCGCGTCTTGGACGAGTTAGCACAAGGACACACCATTACGGTGATGTCGGTAGACGAGGAAATCACAACGCAAGAAGCTGCCGACCTGCTGCACGTATCTCGACCGTACTTTGTTACGCTACTCGCTCAAGGCGAGTTAGCGTTCCGAAAGGTGGGGAATCAACGACGCGTGCGGTTACGCGAAGTAATTGCGTATAAGCAGCAGCAATATGAGCGCTCAACACAAGCCATGCGCGAAATAACCAAACTCAGTGACGAGATGGGGTTGTACGATTGAACGATACAATCGTAAGAGCGATTTACGATGCCAACGTCCTCTACAATGCGAGTGTTCGCGATCTTTGTATCTGGCTCGCTGTGGAAGGAGCGGTCGAAGCGCGTTGGACGAACGAGATACACGACGAATGGACGCATCATTTGCTCGTGAATCGGCCGGATCTTGATCCAGAGCGAATTCAACGACTGCGGAGTACAATCAATAAAGCAATACCCGATTGTCTCGTTACAGACTACGGGCACTTGATAGAACAACTTGAATTGCCAGACCCGAAAGATCGGCATGTCCTTGCTGCTGCAGTCACTTGTTGTGCAAACACGATTGTTACCTTCAATGTGAGCGACTTTCCCGCAACTGCTCTAGATCGCCATCGCATTGAGACTCTTTCTCCAGATATATTCATCAATCGTCTTATGACGCTCGTGCCAAAAACCGTTTGTCGTGCTGCAAGACGTCACCACAACAATCTGCGACGGCCGTCGATGACCACGGGTATATATCTCGAAACCTTGCGATCGCGCGGATTGCCGATCACAGCAAGCCGCCTTCCGGAAATTTGTGGAGCAAGTGCGCTGTAGTTGCGACAAACAGTGATACGCTAGTAGAAGACCCATGTTGGTCACACGGGGTATTTTACTAAAATGCATAGGGCCGCCTGGGATTCGGTCCCTTGAAACACCCCAGGCGAGATGAATCCCGAACACTCAGAACGAATTACTTCGCCTTCAGGACATTAGCTGCGACAGAAGACCGTCGGACCGCATCCCGAACATCCTGCAACGTTCTCGGGATATTCTCTCCCGCCATTGTGACTGGTGGCGGAATAATCTTCTCGCCGTCAAGCTCGAAGGGCACCCACCGGCTATAGTAATATACCGGGGTCCGGGGAGCCTTCACCTCGTGGATAACATTATGCGGAAGTGTCTCGTAATTGAGCAAACCGCCGAATCCTGCTCGTGTTCCTATAACAGAGAATCCGAGTGTCGTTTTGGGAAACAGGTCCGGGTGTGGGATCTGAGTGTCCTGGAAATATTGGACGTACTGCTTTACAGTACGGCATGGTTAATCTTGCAGGAGAAATTCTCATCCTGACCGGCACGCCGGGGTCTGGGAAAACTACGACAGCACAGGCCATCACTATGGAGCCAGGGTCGCCTAAAGTGCATCTTCATGCTGACGACTTTTGGGCTTTCCTCAAGTATGGTGCGGTCGCGCCTTACTTGCCAGAAGCCCACGAGCAGAACGGTATTGTTGTCAATGTTCTGGCGAAGGCGGCAGAAGGATATGCCACCGGTGGTTATTTTGTTGTTGTGGACGGCATCATCGGGCCTTGGTTCTTGCCGTCATTCAGGGCGTTAACTGTGCCGCTCCACTATATCGTCCTTCGCCCGCCGCTTGATGTCGCGATTCAACGGTGTCGCGAACGGGGGGGCAATACGTTGACTGATCCTGAGCCTATTACAGTGCTCCATGAACAACTCTCTTCGTTAGGAGAGCTTGAACCACACATTCTCCGAACAGAGGGGAACAGTCGTGAGGAAACGTTGCACAAAGTGATTGAATCCGTACTTAGTGGAGCATTTCGTTTGCTGTAATGACGGCTCATAGTGGTCGTGCTTTAGTGAGATAGGTCACCTGCACCATGCGAGACAATCCCAGGGCTGATATCATACCCCCGCGCCAAACGACCCACAAAGGCGCGTCCGCCACTTCGATACCTCTCCCCTCGCATGTTCGTGCCTCTATCATACTCGGCACGGGAGCTTGGCCACGCCTCCCGTCGCCACCTGCTCGCCGTGATACTGCTATTAACCAGCCTCATCTGCTGGGGAATGGCCCGCACGTTAAACGCGCAGGGCAATCCGAGCTCCGGTTGGTTGGTGAACATCGTCGTGCAACCCAATCCCAGCCCCTTCATCGCAGATTGGGAACGCAATCCAACGATTGCGGTGCTCAATATCTCTTATACGAACACGGTTCCCGCCGATGTCACCATTGAGGCCTTTGCGCGGAATGCCAAAGGAGAGATTGCGCGAGTCGCGAGCCCAACACTGTCGTTTGTCGCTGGACCAACAACGCAGGTATTTACCGCGTTTGAGGTAGCGGACTGGCGAACCTTGTCATCTGATAAAGCAACGATCCAGACAATCCGTAAAACCGGTGTGCTCCCAGAAGGGCGATACGAACTCTGCGCACGCATCGTATCAAAAGATGGTGTCCAACTGGGCATTGGCTGCACGAAATACGACATTGCACTCCCCGAACCACCACAGTTGCTCTTTCCGCAGGACCGCAGTGTGATCAATTCACGTATGGCTGTCTTCCAATGGACATCCGTTGCCGCACTCCCACAAATTGGAATTCGCTATCGCATTCGTGTCGTAGAGCGACACGATAACCAGACGTCCCAGGTTGCGATGTCTGCAAATCCAACGTATTTCGAATCAGAGTCGAACGCTCCGATTCTGGTATATCCTGTCGATGGGTTACCGCTACGCACAGGACGAGACTATGCGTGGCAGATCGAAACAATTGATGAAGATGGGAATCGAGTTACTCGCGGCGGAAAGCAGAGCGAAATCTGGACATTTCGCGCAAGTGATGATGTTGTCGCTGGACCAAATGGTACGGGGCTCCCCGACATGATAGAGCTTATCCCCAAGTCGGTACGTCTCGGTGGCTTTCGCGCGGCGCAAATTCGGGAAGATGAATTCACGTTCACGATCAATGGACCGCTCCGGATGGAGCTTCTTGCGCCATTCCCGGGGACTATCGACGTAGAAGCCAGTGGTCTTGTACTCGACAAAACTGTGCTCCCCGAAGTCCGTGTGCTTGGCGGTCGCCTCCGTGGACGAGTCCCGGCAGGGCTTGTACCATCGGCGTTTAGCGCGAACTATGTCGCATTCACAGATCTCGAATACACAACTGGCAAAGGACTCACCTTTGGTGCCGAGCTACGTTTACCGGGAAGCTCCGCAACTGCGTTCCTGCAACGTGTACGCCTCATGCCGGAAGGACTCTACGGTTCACTATCATTAGACAAACAGGTTCTTCTCGTTGGCGACGCTCCGGTTCGTCTCGACATCCAACGCGTAGACGTGCGATATCCGTTCGCACAGGTAGAGTTCAAAGGAGGGCTGGAACTCTTTGGGCAAGACAGCAAATGTACGCTAACATTTGGATCGACGCAGGAAGATGGGACCATTCCAATTACACCGAGGTGTTTGGCGGTTACGAAACTTCCTATTGCTGGGGAGGGGAATGGGCTTAACCTGACGCTTCGTAATCTCGCAGGAACGTTGGCGCTCGATCCGGCTAAACGTGGACTGACGTACACGCTTGCGGGTGCCGGTGCGTTATCATTAAGTTCGTCGGCCAACTGTGGCGCATCGTTTGATGTGCAGCTGTCCAATGCTGATGTCAAAATTGGCGACCTTGTTAAGCGATGTGACGCGGGAGAAGGGACGCTCAAGTTAGGATGGCTCGAAGGGAAGATCTCGACGCTTGATATCAAAACCTTCGCCTGGAATTCTAGCAAGCAAGCGTTTGATTTTGATCTGAGCGCGGATATTCAACCAGTCGTCAATGGGCGCGATGAGTTTTCGCTTCCGCCGTTCACTGGTGTTCGATTTACAACGAGTGGTGTTCAATTCCCGGCTGTAGATGCCGCGGTCGCTGGCGAGCCGGCAAGCTTTGGTATCTACGATGTCTCACCGTCGCGCGTCTCGATCGCAGCCACGCTTGTGCCATGGAGCGTCTGGTTCAAAGGTGCGAATGGCGACGACGATGGAAAGGCGGTTGGTGATAAACTCGCCTATAGCTTCACCGGGAACGTTTCGCTCGATCCGATCCTTCCATTAATGAATGTTCCGCCTTGTATCAAGGAACAACAGATCGCCATTCAGAGCGCAACGTTGAATTCCGGTGAGCTTCGAATGACGCTCAAGGAGCAGGCGTATCCAACGGTGTGTGAGATTCGGGTTTCTCCATCTAACTCGTTCAGCTTCGAGTTGACGCGTGTGGCCGGTGAAGTCGTGCAACGACACAACATCCTTGAGATCGCGCGAGATCGAGAAGCGGATATCTTTGGGAACTTTGTTCTGCCCGAAGCGTTTGCATGCGAAGCTACCAATCAGCCGCACAAGCTCGCTATCACCAAAGCACTACACTTTACGCGATCGGGAGGGATTACCGGGGTAATCGATGGGTTCACTCCCAAATGCCCGATCGATCTTCCCACGTTCCGAATCAATACGACATCTGGTGTGCTTACACTTGGTGTCGAGAATGGGAAGCAGACGGCGATTCTCAACGCTAGTGCCACCGCAACATTCTCGTTGACGGCCACGCCTGTTAATGGTCGAGGGTCAATGACTGTCGATCTGATTGCGGGCAAGATCGTAAATACGTCGATCGATTTTCCCGGACCATTCCGTTTCGACCTTCCACGCGAGCAACCTGTTCTCTCCTTCGAGATCGCAAAGGCTCGGCTTGATACACTCGGGTTGTATATCGACGGGCGAAACAAGCTTACACTTGGCAACGGAACTTCGGTTTCGACGACGTTCGATCGTGTCGTGATCAACCCGACGACTGGTGGGTTGACCAATGGACGAGTGCTCTTTGACGTCCCGTTCGCGCTCGAAGCGGCGGTGAGCGATAGCGCGCCCCCACGCTGGCGAACGGTTGCCGCTGGTGCTCCATTCGCGATCTCCACCGGCTTGCGGGTGGATCTGCCGAGTGAGATTGCGCTGACGCCGGAGGGCTTTACGGCGAGCGGGACGGCGAAGGGGCGTATTCGGTTTGGTGAGCGTGATCTCGATTCGCTGCTCCTCGAACTTTCGGACGATCTGGCGTTGTCGATTGCGCCATTTGCGGTCCGCTCCGGGACGATCGATTTCCGTGACGATGATATGAGTATCGCGCATGTCGATCGGTTAGGGTTCCATCCTAACTTCGACTACTTCGCGCAACGTCTGCTTCCAAGTCGCCTGCCGTTGCCAAGCGAGGAAGTGGCCTATCTGCAGTTGCGGGACGATTCCGGGAATCTGCTCGTCTCGACGGACACCGTTCCCAATGGGGTTCGGATTCGTACGCGTCCCGGGCAAACCGTTGCGCTCGTGTTTCCTGCGCTCAAGTTGGATCAGCCAGCAGAGCCCCGGGTGAACGTTGCTATCGATCTGACGGTCGATAAATCGACGGGCGTTATAGTGGATGGAAGCGTACACGCGCGAATCCCGGACACGCAGCAAAACGCATTCAACCTGATGGCGCAGGGACTCCCTGTGGCCTTCGATACCATTGCATACGAACGGAAAAATGGAACGCCGTTCAAGTTGTATTTGGGTGGTCGGTTACAGCTTTTGGGCGGCCAGCAAGGAAGGCCGGGTGAGGTTATGCTTTCGCTCGACGGCGATGGCCGTTTGGTCGGTGATGTACGAGCGGTCGCGCAGGCGAACAGTGGAATGTTGTCGCTTGTTGAAGGGAGCGACAAGTTGCAGTACCGTGCAGATTCCGTACAGGGGCGTGTGGACGCGAACCTCAAGGCCAGGTCGTTTGCATATGACTTTACGGTAAGTGGCGCGCTGAGCCTGTTGCTTGCGCAAGATCGTCGCTACGACATTGCGGCAAAGTTGCATGCGACCAATCGGTTCATGGAAGTCACCGATATTGCGACGGCGTCAACTGATACCACGAACTATCTCAACTTCGAATACTTCAACATGCGGATCAAAAATCTGCGTGTTCCGAAACTCGTGTATTCCAACGTCACCAGAAAATTTGATTTTGAAATTCTCTTTGACGCTGGATTCGCGTTTCCACAATTCGCGGGTGTGGTACTGCCTGATATTAAAGACGTCGCGCTTCGTGACGACGGATTTACGATCCCGGCATATTCGATTCCAGATCTGACAGCTGCGTCGTCGGAGTGGGAAGGTTTTCTTGTAAAGCCGCTCGCGTTCCGGGTTCCCAAAACAAAGGTGGCGTGGTTTTCCAACACACCGGTGAAGGATTGGGGATTCCGCTTTGATCTAGAATTGCGCTTCAATAAATGGGGTGCTTCTGTTCCTGAATGGGTCAAAGAGTCAAAGTTGTCGGTATTGGATGCTGGAATTTCCAATGGATACATTGTTGGTCGAATCGAACAGCGCGAGATCGAAAAAGCGATTGAGGTTGGGAAGGAAGTCGTTGTTGAAGTTAAAAAGATATATGGCGCACTGGTCGATCCTACGTCGTCTGATGCGCGCCAGCGTGATTCTGCCTACGCTGATGATACACAAAAGAAAATACCGCTTGTCGATCTCTATCTCGAAGGACAGTTCAGCCTAGGTCGTCATGCTCAGTGCACCACGCAACCTGAGAAGTTCCAGGTGGCGACGGGGTCGTTGCGCTTCAATGGGACTGGTGGGTTCGTGGGTCTATTGCGTGACTTTGTCCCCAAGTGCCCAATCAAGATGGGCGAAATCGTGATGATGCCTGGTTCGTCGGTGCTCGGACTTGGTATTCCTTACGATACCGCGGCTGTACACCTCGATTCCACACAAGTGTGGTTGAAGACTGATGCAACGGTCCAGGTGCCAGGTGTTAACCCAGGGACGTTTGTGAATGCACGTGGTACGATCACTCTCGATCTCAGAGAACCAAAGATCCTCGATGGATACATTTCGCTGAGCGAACAGTTCAGGATGGATCTCCCGGCGGAAAAGCCGGTGTTCACGTTCATTATGGATCGTGGACGGATCGATCGTCGTGGGTTGACGGTGACTGGAGCCGGAAAGCTCATGCTCGATGCTGGCAAGTTTGTTGGCGTGAACTTCAACGATCTGGTCTTTAATCCAAGCACGATGCGTGTGACGGCTGGGAGCGCGAGCTTCCTTGGGAAGTTTGCCCTCGCGACCGCCTTGAGTGAAGATGGCACGATTGCCTGGCGTGCAACCGAAGCGACACCGGTGCTACCAAGCGGCGTGGGGTTTGTTGTCACGCTGCCTGATACGTTGACGTTGAGTCCGGCTGGTCTTGGTATTCAAGGGAGTGCGGGCGCCAGTTTAGTGTATGGCGATAGCACGTTCGCATCGTTGCACGCGCGTTTCCTTAACGGATTCACGCTTGATCTGAGCGGTGAAGGACGCGTCCCTGTTCGCGTAAGTCGGGGGCGATTGGAGTTAGCTCGCGGTGGAATTCTTGCGCAGGGCGAAGGCGCGCCGAAGGACACGACGCCAAAAGCGCCGACTGATACCTCAACGAGTGGCCAACTCAATACATTGGTCGCGCACCTCGATTCGCTTGGCTTCTGGCCTGGCAACGTATTTGGTATGTTGCCGATCCCCGCCAAGCTGGGGCTTCCAGACACTGCGGTGGCATACCTTCAGTTGCGCGATGCATCGGGCAAGCTGCTGGTCGAGTCGTCGACGTCACCAGATGGTGTACGATTGAAAACGAGCGGAACCGGTGTGGTACAGCTTGTTGTCCCAGCGTTGGCGACCGGTGGCGCACCTGCACCGACGGTGGATGTGCGGTTCGATGTGACTGTTAATCCGCAGAGCATGCGTGTGGTGGCAGGTGAAATTGTCGCCGAAGCAAGTCCAGAGGCGAAAGAGCTTTTTTCGCTCGCGAATCTTGGAATCCCGTTGACGGTTCGGAAGCTCGCCTACGCGGCCAAAGGCGCCGATGGCTATGCGCTACGACTTGATGGCCGTACCGCACTGCCCGCTGCGCTGAACACGCTCGATGTGCGATTCAAGGATCTCGTGATCAATAAGGACGGCATCACCGGTGAAGCCGAACTCGGTCAATACGCCGAACAATGGTCGGCGGACATGAAGGTTGTACAGAGTGCTCGACTACGTGCCGAATCGACGGATACGTTGACTGTCGATCTCACGGGAGCCAAAGCAATTTTCAAAGGCCAGCAATCGGAAGTTCTGTTTGCCGGATACGTGCGGTCGAGTCTCTTTTCTGCAAACGATTCCTCGTACGCGCCACTGTATTTCACCGCGCGAGCTGCGAATAGCGGCTTCGCGATGAACATCGATCCAGGTAAAGGACCGATGCAATCGCTTCCTATCGCACTGGCGACGTTCGAGCCAAAAGCAGTGGGCGAGCATAAGGCAATCGAAGTCGTGGCAAATGCAGATGAATTTGCTGTCAAACTGAGCGGCACGCTTCGTATTCCGAAACTTGGCGATCGATTCGCTGTAACGATCGGTGGGCTCAAGATCGGCACAGGGGGCATCGATCTTCCTCAAATCTCACTCGGCCAGGCAGATCGCCAGTCGCTCGAACTCTTTGGATCGACATTTACACTGAAAGATTCGCTCTCCGGTGGATCGCTCGTGTATCCGGCGCTCGCGCTTTCGCGTGACAATGGAGTTCTTGCCATTACGATGAGTGGCGATATGACCTTCCTGGGGAATACCAGTCAGTTCTATGGTTTACGTGTGAGCTCCAATGGTCGCATTGGACTTGCGGCTGCGAGCCTCATCAGCAAACCAATTCAGCTCATCACCAACCGTCTGTCGATCGATACTGTCTCGATCCGTGACGATGCGTTGTTTGTCTCCACACTGGTCTCGCTCCCCGCGCCGTTTAACGGCGGTGAAAGCGGGCAGCGCGCCAACTTTAGTATCGCTGCGGACGGATCGATGAACGGTGGCGGACGAATCAACCTGATTAACGAAGCTGAAGGGTTAGCCAACGCCAAGTACGCTACCAAGCTTCCTATGCTGACCGCGCATCTTCGATACTTAGGACTTTCACTCGATCTTGCATCGCGTGAACGGTCTGCCCTCGAAATGGTCGGCGACCTGTATGTACAGAATTCGCAATCCAACCGCATTAAAATCGGAAGTTCCGCAGGCGGCGTAATTCAACCCGGCCTCCGATTTGGTTTTGACGGAGCTGTAGCGATTGCCAACGTCGCGCTTGCCGATACGTTCAACTTCGACTACGACGTTGTCAAACTGTCGGTCACGAACATTAGTGCGCCAAGAAGCGCCGACAATTTGGCGCTCGCGTTTGGTGGGCGACTGTCGCTCACATTGCCTACCGTAAAAGGTGGTGTTGAATTCACTGACTTTGTTCTGACGAGCCGAGGCGATGTTGAGTTGAAAGACGCAAACGTGCGCGGCGGTGAGTTCGAAATCGCAGACGTCGTTCGTCTTGATCTAAGCAGCTTTGCTTACAGTCGAACTCCAACCACGATCAAATTGGCAAGCGGTTCGATGCCAACCGGTGGTGGATCTCCCACTGCGGATTCTGTGAGCATCGAGGTGCAGTCGTTCGCGCGTTTCGGTGGGTCCATCGACGTAAAGGGGGTACTCGCGGGTGGTGTGCGCGATGTTCTCTTCTATAAGACGGCCGACGGTCTCACGCAGATGATGATTCGCGACGCGACGATGAACGTGTACGGAGTGATCTCGCTTCGTGGTGATTTCGACTACAAATCAAAGGGCTCAGACTTTGAAATCCTGCTCGGCGCACAAGGTAAAATTCTCGATGGGCCGGGGCTAGCTTTTGTCGGCATAATTGCACAAGAGGGGAAGCTGACGCGGATGGGTGTGTTCGCAGCCGCCAGTGGTTTGAATCTCCCGATTACACCTGTAGTAACTGTTACAGATTTGGGCGCAGGTTTTTTCTATAATCCGAAGGCCGAATATATAAACTACGTTCGTGACTTCACCGGATTGTCTGACAACACCAAGAAGAAAGTTCGTATTGGTGGATCGGATAAATTCGCGATCATGCTGTATGGAGGCGCGGAAATTACGCCTGCGAAACTCGTTAAGGGACGTGTGTTGGTTACCGTGACGCCGACTGTCTTTATGCTTGATGGCGATATGATCGTGCTGAATCAGGGTGATCGATTCAAGGGTGATGCACACTTGGTGGTTGGTCTCAAGCGTCCATATGCTGAAGGTAACATCCGGCTTAACGTGAATTATGGCTCGGTCATTACAGGGGAATCTGGTCTCGAATTCTTCGTGTACGATAATGCGTGGGGGATCAACGGAAACATCGACGTCGAACTGGTGAAATTGGTCAGTGGGCACGGTCGAATGTTCGTAGGATCGCCAGGATTTTTGGTGGCGGCTTCAATCAAAGTGCCATCGTTGTGGTTAATTAGCGTGAAACGTGCGGAAGCGATGGCGTTCTACCGTTCTGCATCGAGCGAATGGGGAGCAACCGCTGCCATAAGCGTGGAAGTCGCCGTTATTCCAGACGTGTTGAGCGCGACGGGAACACTCGAAGGGGCGCTGATTCGTCCTGCAGGGATGTCGCCTTTCTTATATGTTGTTGCGGAGCTCGAAGCGCATGTGATTGTTGCGAGCTTCAAAGGCAGTGTGTGGGCTAAAGTAGGTGGCGACGGATTTGATGCTGGCTTTGGACGCGACCGAGCGTTGGAGCAGGTGATCGCTCGAGCTGTTGGTATGAGCGAAGAAATGAACGCAGCGAAAGAAGAAACCGTAGCTGCAATCGCGGACGCTCGTCGAAACGTGACTCCGGCCGCACCAATTGCGTTGACCGAAGCGGAGTTGGCCAGTGCGTACAGCCGGATTCAAGGTTGGTCACCAGAGAAGTTTGAAATCGCGCGTGCGTTGTCGGTTGCTTCAGTTGAAAACGAATACTTTCCGCAGACCGGACAGAGTGAATATTTCGCCTGGTACGTTGGACTGCTGCGCCAACAAGGCGCTCCAGCGGACACAATTCTCCCACGTCAATACAAAGATTCAATTGCGAATTATCTGAGTCTGATCGATGGGCGTAAGGGAGCTGTAGACACTCGCATTCGCGAGGTGCAAGCCAACATCACCGCATTGCGTAATGAAGCGGCCGATGTGTTGAGTGCACCAAAACCACCTGCAATCGACACTTCGTTTACGCTTCAAACTCGGACGGAAATCCGAGGCAACGACACGGTGAAAATTGCCACGCAAATTCCGACCTTTGAAGTCGACGAAGCTGCAGCATCGGCGCAAGTTGCGCAGTTGGAACAGCAGTATCAAAACAGCACGCAATTCGACGAGGCCGTGCGTGAACGGCTGCAACGTATTGAAGAAGGTTTGGCTACGGTTCGACGAGTGACGACAACGAGCGACGAAGGGTCCTTGCTCGCATATGCGCAGCTGCATGGAGCGGTGTTGTCGGCCGCTGAACGGCAGTACGCGTTACAGGCGAATCAAATTCTGCGCAAGCAGGATTGGTTCCGCTCCCAGACTGACGTACTCAATAGCAAGTCTGGAACGATCGACGGGATCCTTACTAAAAAAACCAAAGCGCTCACAGCTGCGTATAAGGATTGCGATGTGGCCGTGGTGCGAGTAGGAACTGGCCAGGGTGGAAATAAATACGACGATATCGCGGATAACCGTGAGCGTCTAGAGCAGGAGCGCGAGTGTAAGGACGCGTATCAATTGAAGGCGTATGCACAGCGTCGGGCAGAGGCGTTGCAAGCGTGGGTCGGTGGGACTGTTATGACTTCGTTTAATGCGGCAGCTGCACCGTTGAAGGTCCACAACCCGTGGTTCGCAACGCAAGCGGATACGTATGGCCGAGATCTTTGGTTCAATCTTGCGAACGTTGGAATGCAGGCAGGTGCTGCAGCGGCTGATACAGCCTTCACGAACCTCAAAGATCGTACGGCGCCAACGCTATCAACGCTTCGGCGCGCCTATAGTGGTCTCTCCGTCAGCTTGAACCGTCTGTATGAAGATCAAGCTGAATTAACCGGCGTCTTGCACGATGCGTACGATCGATATCTCTTTACGAAAACAGACAAGGGAGCCGTTCCTGCAGAATTGCAGGCATACGTGAAACGTCGCGCCGAATTGCGCACCGATCTTACGGTACCGCGTGTCTCGGATGTACGAGTTACGCAATCGCAAAGCGGATATATGACCACGTCGGCGGTTTCGTGGACGGCGTTCCATCCAAGTGGTGTGTACGAATACGGATTCCGTGATATCGGTGCTGGCGACGATGCTGGGGACGAAGACAATGCGCTTTCCTCCAACGGCGGACTGAATTCGGTGAATGCCGTTCGTGTTCCATCCGCGCGAAAGGAGCCGAGCTCGTCGCGTACTGTTCAAGTTGGCGCGCATGGTGGTGCAGGGTATACCGGGCGGGCTCGTGCGACGTATACCCAGACATTCTCGTCCGATGGTAATGCGACGCCTGCCACACCGGTCGTTGTAACGTCGGCCACTGGCGACGATACACCACCGACCACACCAATCGTGGAGGTCGTTGGACCGGCTCCGTTGCGCGCAAACGACGGCGTCTTTGAAATGTGGTTGCGAAACACGGCGCCGTTTACTGTGCGGTGGAGTGCTGTCGATCCAGAAAGCGGTATTGGAAGCTATGATTATGCGATTGGATCGGCTCCTGGTGCAGCCGACGTTCGCGAGTGGACAAATGTAGGTGGACGCAAGCAGATGTTGATCGAACGAGTGGTCCCTGCAGCCGGACAGCGGTTGTATATCAGCGTACGTGCGACGAACGGCGGAGGACAAGGCAGTGGTCTCGCGGCCTCAGTAGCGCTCCGCTACGATGCAACTCCACCGATGTTTGATGCGCCAGCGACCGGAGTTCCTGCTACTGCCGGAATCAACGACGCATCGGCGAACTTCATTCAGAAAACGTTGCCTGTCTGTGCGGTGGGCGATGCTGGTGGTGCGGCGAGTGGAACTGCGTCGGAAGGATCAGGTGGATGGCAAGGCCAACTTGATGGAACGGCGTCGACCGCAGCTGTACCGGTGTTCGAAATTGCTCGCCCAACCGCAAATGACGCTGAGTCACGGGTGACAGAGTATTTCATGATCGTTGATACAGTTGCGCACATGACTTTTAATACGAAGACATGGACGTCGATTGGATCCGCAACAACGATTCGCGTTTCGGGTGCGCCGTTGACGTATGGACGGACCTACTATGTCTCACTGGTTGCGGTGAATCAGACTGGTGTTGCGAGCACTCCGCACGTGATTGGTCCATTTACCGCGCCTGATCGAACACCTCCGTCGCTTCCATCGTTCTGTGTCTCAGGATACAACAACGGATCGGTGTTGCGTGTGAATCCAATCGCCTTGAGCACCGATCCTGAAACCGATATCGCAGGTTACGAATATCGAATTCGAAATGGCGAAGAGGTCGTTCAGGAATGGAGTACGTCGCTCATCAAATTGCAAGTTGGTGTGCCGTTCCAATTGAATGTCGCTGCGGTACCAAACGCTGGATACTGGGTCGACATTCGCGCGGTGAATAAGCAAGGCGTACGTAGCGGTATCGTGACGTCTGGGCCATACACTCGAGATGAAACGCCTGCCGAGTCCAGCGTCCGTCCACAGCAGTCGAACCAACCTGCCTTGAATAGCAAAACGGTTACCCAATGATATCTCGTTCAATGAAATATTCATCTCTATCTTTAATATTCCTGCTGAGTGTGAGCGGAGCGTCCGTGGCTACGGAGGCGCAGGAAACCAATCGCGCAAAGCCGGTAGGGGGCTTTTCGGCGAACGTCACGCAAACGGATGGTGCGCAGAAAGGTGACACGCCTAAGGCCGTCACGCCGGCTCCGACAGCGTCGCAATCTGGAGAACCTCCTCCGCATCTATGGCTCGTTCCATCGGGTGATACGGTGTTAGTGTATCTCCTTAATGCGCCTGCCACGTATCGAGGGTTCATTTTATATCGGCGCCCAGTCGGAACCTCGGGCACGGGTGAAAAGCTCCACGCTGAGCCGATCAAGCCAATCCGTGATCCATCGCTTGCTGTCGCGATGCTTGGAGATGATCGCGCTTCTGTAGCGATCGCAGTACGAGCTGAGAATGATGAGGAAATTGCTCGCCGATTGCGCGCCGATGTTTTTGTGGGCGACGTCCTGGGTTTGGTATATCGTCGAGCGGCTCGAGTGATGGGGACATTCTACGCAGATACCACGGTGACGCGTGGTGCGAGTTATGTGTACGAACTAGCATTTGTGGATCCCGTTGGACGTCCAACGACGCAACGTGTGTCCGCAGAGGTGCGTGTGGTTGATGCGCCGATTGCGGTGCCAACGGAGCTGAAGACGGCAATTGATAATGATGAGGTGGCATTGCGTTGGTCGTTCCCAACATTTCGTCCGGGGACAACTGACTTTGTGATCGGCTTTCATGTGTATCGTGCGGAGGGGACGAGCGATACATTTCGTCAGCTGACAACAACTCCCATTGTGAGAGCTGGAGCCGCTTCGTTGCGTTATACTGATACTGACGCCGTTGTCGGAACAAACTATCGCTACCAGCTACGCGCGGTAGACGTTGCGGGTCGGTTGAGTGCTCCAACTGCGACGGTGAATGTTGCGTTCACCGACCACGCTCCTCCTGTTCCACCTGCCGATCTTGCTACCGTCCCAGGGGACGGCGCCGTATTGGTGACCTGGCGCATGGCGATTGAAGTTGACGCCGCTGGTTACTTTATTGAACGTGCTCCGTCGCTTGACAAGCCATTTGTTCGTCTCAACACAACGCAGATCCCGCTTCGGGAGCCGAGCTATGCGGATAGTTCGGTGCAGGGAGGAGTGCAGTATTTTTACCGCGTTGTTGCGATAGATGCTAACGGAAATCAGAGCGCGCCCAGCAACGCGCTCAGCGCTGTTCCCGAAGACAACACGGCGCCTCTGCCTCCTTCTGGCCTTAAAGCGTCGGTCCACAACCGTCGTCTCGAAATTTCGTGGAACGCGTCGCCCTCAAAAGATGTGCGTGGTTATTACATATATCGTGGTGATCATGGCATCGCGAACCCAGTGCGTATCACGCCGCAGCCGATCACTGAAGCAACGACGTTCGCCGATTCAGGCTTTGCTCATGGAAAGGGTTTAACTCCGGGAAGTCGGTATGTTGTTCGTGTGTCTGCTATCGACCTTTCATACAATGAGAGCGTACCGATCGATCTCGTTGTGGTTGTGCCAGACGATGAAGCACCGGCGGAGCCTACTGCGCTTGCCGTTCGTAACATCGATGGGCGCTCTGTTCTCGTTACCTGGAATTCCAGTACTGCCAATGATGTCAAGGAGTACGTGCTTTTACGCTCGCAGGGAGCGACTAGCTCGGCGGGTGCAGCTGGTGCGGCCATCGAGGTAGGACGTTTCTCCAATGTTATGTCGTACTCCGACACCGCTGTAACAATCGGCGTTGGATATCTCTACCAACTTATCGCGATCGACAGCGCCGGTAACAAAAGCCCTGCCGTTACCGATACTGTGTACGTCCGCGGATTCACGCCGCCACCACCGCCTCGATACGCCGCGGTTAAGCTCAACTCAGCCGGAGGGATAGACATTCAGTGGGAGCGCGTCGTCGCCGAGCAACTGGTAGGCTACCATGTCTACCGATTACCATCGCCAACGGCTGTTGGCGTACGCGTTACCACAGAGCCAGTGACTTCACTGACCTTCACCGACCGCGCAGGAACGGGCACCGCATATTACGTGATCAAAGCAATCGACCGCTCAGGAAACGAATCGCGCCCGAGCCCAGCGGCTCGGGTGGAGTAACTAGGCCATGTCGTTCGTAACAGCGTGTATTCTAAGTGCGCAGCTCGCCTGTATCACAGGTCTTTCTGCCCACGCTTCCAACATCCATAGTGCCCTCAACACCGCCGTTGACAGCACATCCGACAGCGCTCGACTTCGATCCGAACTCTCGCGTGCGCTTACAGAGCTGGCTGCGGCGGAATATGTCGTTGCGCAAAAAATGAGTGCATCCAATACGAGTGGCCGCGATCGGAAGGCACCCCCATCTCAATCGGTAACCGCCGCGGAACAAACCCGTCACGCCGAAACTGTCTCACGCGCACGTATGCTGCTAGACACCGTAGTCCTTCAGCGACCATGGGGTGGGAATGTTCTTTCTCGCTTTCGCGCAGAATATCCCGGAAGCCTATTGCTCGATCGATATGATGCCGCCTTACTCGCTCAACAAGGCCATGATTCGCTCGCACTCCTTCGATATACCGGGTTGCTTCGAAAGACACCAGAAGACATCGAGCTCCAGCTAGCGCGTGCCGTTCTGCTGCAACGCATGGGAAAACCACAAGAAGCGCAAATCGCCTACGAACGCGCGCTGGAACTCAATCCTAACGATACAACCGCGTACGAAGCTTTGATGAAGCAACACGATCAGTCTGGTACGCTGAACGTGCTGCTTCTTCAGATTCGTCGCCTGCGCGCCCGAAAACCAGAGTTATCCGTGCTCTTCGATCGTGAGATCGAACTACTCCATCGGCTTGGTCGGCTCAACGAAGCCGCGGAGCTCGCGAGGAAGGAACAATGACACTCCGCAAAACCGCACGCTGGATCATAGTAAGCGCAATCGTGCCGCACCTGATCTCGTCGCGCCTCAACGCGCAAATGACGCAACCCGCTACGCCTCGCGTCGATTCGTCGTCCGCGCTAGCGCCCTCACCCGCCCCTGCCGAGGATTCACTCGCTCAGTCGGCAAGATCAATCCCTCGTAGCGCATTGTGGGGCGCCTGGGATTTTTCGCGCGAGTACCTCAATGCGCGTGTGAGCGGAGACATGACCGCGACGAGCGAAATGTATGCACACAATGGTGCTGATGCGCGTCGTCCTGGGCAATCCTGGCGTTTGCAATACTCTCCGCAACTTACGCTGATTGGCGGCGTCAGCGTCAACATGAATTTATTGTTCTCATCTGAAGGCAGCGAACTCCGACAGAACATCAATCAAGCCGGATTCACCCCACAATGGAGCTGGGGATCGTTGTCGTTCGGGGACTTTTCACGCGGATACTCACCATACACCACGCAAGGTCTTCGGGTGAGAGGTGCCGGTCTCGATCTCACTCCCGGACCTTGGCGCATTGCCCTGCAAGGCGGGCGCACTCAACGCGCGGTGTCGAGCCTGAGTTCCGGCCCGGTCTTTCAGCGAAATATGTATGCCGCCAAAGTAGGGATCGGCTCAGAAGGTGGCCGATACATCGACATGACAGTGCTCAAAGCAAAAGACAATATCAATTCGGTGGAACGTGTTCTCTTGGTTGTTGATCCCACCGAACTCGACACCCTAGTCGATGAAGAAACAGCAGCCGCGCTCCGTCCTCGACTGAACACGTTCAACCGACCGCAAGAAAATCTGGTGATCAACCTCGCTGGACAACTTCCGCTCTTCAACAATTCTGTAATTATCCGAGCCGAAGGTGCGCGCGCCGCGATCACGCGGGATTTGCTCAGCCCCAAAGCTAATCCCGACGGATTGAGTGGCGTCGTGCGTGCGGTCGCCAAAACATTGATGCCCGTTCACTTATCAACCGCAGATGACGGCGCGTACAACTTCGATGTGAGCTACACCGGTTCGCGCGCATCGCTTCGCGCGGGCTACGAAGAAGTCGGCGCAGGATATTCATCTCTCGGTTTAGGATACCTGATCAACGATCGTCGAGCCTATAATTTTGCAGGAAGTCTGCGAGGTTTCGCGAACCGAGTTGCGTTGCAGGGACAATATCAACATCAGAACGACAACCTCATCGATCAACTCACCAGCACCACGAGTCGCGATGTTGTGAGTGGCGCACTCTCCGTGCGGGCAAGCAATGCGATCACGACCACGATTACCGGATTCACCAATCTTGTATCGAACGACGCACCCATCGACACGTTCATTGTCAACAATCGATCGTTCGCGGTTACGTCGAGTACCGCGATTCTACATCAGCTGTTTGGTCGAGCGGCGTCGACGGCCATCTCGTACGGAATGCAACACAGTACCGACGCGAATCCCATTCGTGATGTTCCAAGCGTGACCGTACACAATGCATCATTTTTGGTGCAGGTGCCTGTAACCAAAACCATCAACATCGCACCAACACTTTCCGCTGTGATCACGCAGATGAGCGAAACCGAAACAATCGCTTCAACCAGCCAACGAAACGTCTTTGCTGGAATCCGCGGGCAAGGGCGTTTTATGGACGGAAAGTTGCACGCCTCCGGCGATATCAGCAACACGTTCAGTAATGCACGTCGCGTCTTTGGAATGCGATCCAATGCTTCATGTGAACTCCCTTTTGGTACACGCCTGTTGCTGCAAAGCCGATTCAACAACTACTCCGCGACGCCATCGCGTCGTGCATTTCGAGAGATGTTCTTTACCACCTCGATGACGAGGAGTTTCTAAGATGCGATCCCTGCTTCCACAACCAATGCTGCGGTTCGATGCTCGAATCGTTTTTTTCATGACGATATTCGCACTGTTGACGTTTACGTCAGCGTGCGACGACGTTATTGAGCCCGGCGCGGATGGATCGGGCCGAGTGGCTCGCGCTATCAAACTCGGCACCGGTAGTGTCTCGATGGGCAATGGTGCCACTCGACAATTAGAAGCCACGGTGCTCGATCAGCGCCAGGAACCGTTTACCGATTCGGTGCCAGAAGGAACACGAGTCGAATGGAGTAGTTCTGATACTACAGTTGCGACCGTCTCTGAAACCGGTCTCGTGACAGCCAAGAAGCTTGGTGAAGCCCGCGTAATTGTTACGCTTGTGAGCGCGATCGGGCGTCCGAGTGTTGCTGCGACTGTAATGGTGGCAACGAGCGCGAGCCATATCGAAGGCGTCAGCGGATACGAACAAGAGGAAATCATCGAGACAGCGCTACCAGAAGCAATCGTCGTTCGTGCGCTAAATCAAGATGGCGATCCAGCACCCGGGGTGTTGATCAAATTCGAGGTTGAAGAAGGCGGAGGTACACCAACTCCTGCAACCGCTCTAACCGACGAAGATGGATTAGCGCGGACCACCTGGACATTCGGAACGAAGTCCGGCGTATGGCAGATGGCCGCGTCTCTTGCAGATGATTCGACCGAAGCAACTTACATATCGGCGTCGGCACTTCCAGGCAAGGCAAGAAAGCTTCTCGTCGTGAGTGGCGACAATCAAACCGGGATTGCGGGGCAAGCGCTCTCAGAACCGATTGCGATGCGCGTAGTCGACTTCTACGGAAACCCCGTTCCAAACAAGCGTGTTCGCTGGGTTCCGTATGCACCCAACCACGGATCCCATGAACCAGTTGAGTCTTATACTGACAGCGAAGGACTGGCATCGACGATATGGACACTTGGTTCCGAAACAGGAGTTGTTCGCGCGGTTGCACGAGTCGACAGCCTCACTCCAGTGGGCTTTAACGCGACTTCGATCGCTCCAGAACCAACCACGTACAACCTCGTCATCGTAAGTGGCAACGGACAATACGCGCCGCAAGGGCACGCACTTCCAGAACCAGTCAAGATCCGGCTAGTCGATGCACGCGGCCGTCCTGTCGCAGGTAAACTGATTCGTTGGGACAGCCCGAGCCACAACGGATCGATCGATATGAACGGTGAAGCAACTGATCAAAACGGTGAACTCACCGCCAAATGGACATTGGGTCAAGGCGAAGCGACGCAAACCGTGACCGTGCGTACGACAAACGTTCCTGGTGATCCATCCGCAACGTTTACCGCGCATGCCGGAAAATCGCCGCGGAGCTTCCGTGTGTCGAATGGAGAAGATCAGGCCGTCGTGTATGGGGAGCCTACGCGTGTGCCGATCATGTTTCGAGTCCTTTCGTTTGACACTATGCCGGTACGTGGCGTTCGTGTTACATGGTCGATGGGTACGGGAGATAGAGGAACGATCCAGGTGCTCAACGAATACAGCAACGAGCGTGGCGAGGTCTCCGTGATCTATACTCCAAAAGGCAACGACCATGTGACTGCCAGCTTCAACGATCCGATTAACGGAAACCGGAACTTTTCGGCTGGGGTTCGCGTGTATTTCCCAGTAAGAAGCTTCAAGGGCGATGGACAAGTCGGACCCATCAATCAGAAGCTTCTACAAACTCTTGAGGTGCGCGTGCTCGATGACGATGCGCAACCGATTCGAGGACGGCGTGTGACATTTACTGTCACGGGTGGAGGTGGAAGTCTCAACGTCCTCGATGGTGGGCTTACCGACGCCGACGGTGTCGCCCGTGCAGAGTGGACTCTCGGAGCGACCATTGGCGACCAGTCAGTCGTCGCGAAGGCTGAAGGGATTACCAAGTATCAAGCGGAGTTCAACGCTGAAGGAACTGGTCCGACCAACCCGCTAGGTCGGACCATACGGCGAGCGGTCAAACCGAACTCGAATCTGCGGATTAAAGAGGCGCGGAACAGAGTGGGGGCCGGGCAATCGTCTGTGCGCGGTAAGGCAGCGGCAGGCGCTAAACGGAAATAGCGATGCGAGTCGGGCAAGTCGCGGGAGAAACGGGTGTTAGTGCTTGGGCACGCCTTAATCCCGCACCCTTTCCCGTCCCACCCGAAACATCGCAACTTGCCTAAGCCACGCAGGCCAGAAATCGCGGAGCCTGCCAACAGGCGCCCCACCAACACTCCCTTCGACCGGCGAAAACGTCACAATAAACCGTGCACCGCCACCCTCAGATTCCGCAATGCGCGCGACCCCGCCATGCTGTTCGACCAACGTGCGAACCACATTAAGCCCAAGTCCACTCCCACCCGTTTCACCACTCAAGTTACTCGCGTTATCCAATCGCACGAACGGCGACCAAATACGCTCACGTTCATGGGGTGGGATCCCCGGCCCTTGATCGTCCACCATAATCGTCACATCGCTCGGCTGTGAGAGTGGCGCAAGCGTTACGGTAATAGTTTGTCCAGATGTTGGACCATATTTGATCGCATTATCCAGCAAGTTCAGCAACACCTGGCGAATCGCACCTGCATCCACCTCCGCGAAATACTCGAGAGGGGTTTTGATACAGATATTCGCCGACCTCGACACCGCAAAGGGCTCCACGATCGACGCAACATCATGAACAATTTCTGCAATATCCGCCGTGTGACGACTGATGCGGAGATGTTCGCGCTCTCCTCGTGCGAACAACAAAATGTTCTCCACCATTGTGCCTAATCGTTGCGCTTCGCGATGGATCGCACGCAACCAGCGGTCTTCCTGTTCCGGAGATTCCGCACCGCCAAGGTACAACGTTTCGCTCAACGTCGATACATGTGCGAGCGGCGTCCGTAATTCATGAGAGATAGACGACACAAAGTCCGCTCGAGTGCGCACGAGCTGCCGTTGGCGACGAAGCTCCATGAGCGCCGCGCCGATAAAGAACACCCCGAGCAAGATGATGCCGGCGAGCAGTTGTTGTTCTGCTTCTAGTGGTACCGCGACCGCCACTAACTGATCAGCATGCGATTTATCGATCGCGGCTCGAATGAAAAGCCCCATTGATGGCATATCGTATTCCACCTGGTATGGAGAATCCCATACCTCTGCGGAGATGTTTGGTGTCTCCCACAATATGACCTTCTCGACAACCTTCTCAGCATTTTTATCAGTATCAAAAATCTGCACTGCAACCAGTTCGTTATTCCGAGGCCCTTCCGGCGTGTCGATCTGTTGCAACGGCTTTTCCGTCTGAGCTTCCAGAAGAGAGTCATGGACGATACGCTGTGCAGTCATCCAATCCACGCCATTGAAGTTCGACGGCAGAAGACTGGTGTTCTTGTATACACTCTGCGCGTAGTACGAAATCACCATGGCACGCTTATACGTAATGCCAAAAAATACCAGCTCATTCGAATCGCGGCCCCACACCTTGGCAATTGCAAACATGACTGGGGTGGAATCCTGCGGTCTTTCGCAGAGTAATATGGGTACTGGTAATGCCGAACCCAAAAAATCAGGATCGGCTTCGATGATATGCTTGGTAACAGTGTTCTGAAATTCCGGGAACCGCATAGCGCCACTTGTCTGAAACGAGCCCGGAACTATCTTCTTGTTCCGCACCGTCATACGGAAGTAGCCACGTGTCAACGAATCGCCGCCGATGCGCTTCATGAGAAACGCAGAATCCACGAGATGCTGTAAATCGCGAACCGTCAACGACGGCGTACTAAACGGCGGATTAACAGCACGCGCATTGTCTTGTGTTTTGGTAATGTATGCTGGCGCTGTTACAGCCGTACTCATGTACATTGATCCCCATAACACGTTATCGTACATCATCGCAGCGCTGGTCATTAGATGATACTTAATAGCGAGCTGAGCCGCATTGCGCTGCTCCTGCCACCCTCGAATGACTTGCCATGCGATAGTACTGATCGTCAGGATTGTTCCCACGATCGCCACCGTGACAACGCCAGTTCGCCATTTATAACGAAAGCGGGACGTGGCGGGTTTTTGCCGCCGTCGCACGGATGACCGATTCTTATCCATTCGTACTGGTTCGCTCTCTTCTCAAGGTTGCAAGCAACATCGCTGCAACACGCCCTCTGTTGGGGACCTGCAATTTCGCAAGCACCGCTTCCGCATGATTGCGTGCCGTAAATCGGCTAATCGACAAGGCCTCCGCAATATCAGGATTCGATAATCCTTGCGCTAGCAGTCGCGCAACCTGCGCCTGGCGCGGCGTAAAGTTGAATCGCTCCACCAACTCCTCGTCGGTAAAGTCGATCGTAGCATCCGGCGTCTCGTCCCCGCTCCCAACGCTTGACGCCCCATCGTCCCGCCCCCGCGAACTCGAACGGTGAAATCCGTCAGTATTGTTGGGATCAATCCCTTTCTCCCGTTGGGCCCTTCGGACGAGTGCGCCGATGCGAGCGAGCAATTCGAGAGTTCGAAAGGGTTTGGTGACGTAATCGTCAGCCCCCAACCGAAATCCCTCAAGCTTATCGGTATCGGCATCACGGGCAGACAAAATGAGCACCGGACACCAATACCCATCTCGGCGCAAACGCTCAAGCGCCGTAAACCCGTCCATCCCGCGAAGCCCCAAATCCAACACGATAATATCCGGTCGCCATGTAGGAACCAATGCTAACGCCTGCCGTCCATCGGAAGCGACAGCCGTGTCATACCCATCACGCTTCAGATTAACCTGGAGCGCTTCTGCTAAATCATCGTGGTCTTCGACAATCAAAATTCGAGCAAGAGGGGGCATACGGTGTACAGTAATGTGATACATAGCAGCCTACCGGGAGGCGTGAAAGAAAGCAGGATTTATTCGGATCGACAAGGATCTATACTATAGATGAGATGAAGAACATTAGAGGAAGGTTCAGAGTAGAGCTATGGGTCAGGTGACCCAAAGCGGGGTTTGGAGGTTATGCGTTGGTTTTTTGCTAAATCAACAAATTGGCGTGCAAGCGATTCCGCTTGTATCATTTTGAGCTACCTCTCGCAAACCCAACGCGAGGTCCTGACTCTCCGTTAGGAGCGCGACAGGGGCTATGAACAGATCACAGAAGCCTTATCCATCTCGGTGACTGCTGCACAGCATCATGGCGGCCGAGGCCAGCGAGTGATTCGACCGTTTTTGGAAAGATTTCTGTATAAATATGAGTAGGTCACCCCTCCCTTTAGGTAGACTTTTTACCCCAGCACCGAAGGCTGGAAGAATATTTTGAAAATCGATGGCAAGTATTTTGGGTGCCGTGCAATAGTCTAAGTATGGACACCTCTGCCCCTTTCGAAATTCCGCCTGAGCAACTGTTTGATTGCTATCTCGCTGGTCGAGCGATTCCCTGAAGTCGTTGAAGCACAGGTGTGTCTAGCGCGTTCTATATTATTTGTTGCTGACACAATAAAACATTCAAATATTCATCTTTGAGCATAGCTTTTTTTCGGTATTCATCCAATGTTTGACAAATGGAGAAGTGTGTATTGGACCGTCAAAGGGTGTAATACTCGTGCTCGTCACAGATGGATCAGGTCACGAAGATCACTCAGTAATAGCTCAGGAACGAGCGCTTCTCAATCGCGTTCGTGAGGGGGATGGGCACGCATTTACCGAGCTTGTAACACAATACCTGGATACCGTCACGCGATTTGCCTTCTATCTCATCGGTTCATATGATGCCGCCGAAGACCTCGCGCAAAGTGTATTCGTCTCATTGTGGGAGCGTCGTAATGCACTGGATGAGGTACAATCTCTTAAATCATATCTGTTTCGCTCGATTCGTAACCGTGCGTTTGATGAGCAAAAGTCGAATCTAGTACGCGAACGATATCGAGCCGCTGTACATGCAGAAGTTGAATCTGGCACGCTAGAAGGCTCCGTCGCCAATCTTGAAGATTCAATGTTGACGACAGCCACAGTGCAGGCCGCGATCAGTGAGCTTCCCGAACGCCGCCAGCTTGTTCTACGGCTTCGAATTGAAGATGAACTGACGCATGCCGAGATTGGAGAAATCCTTGATATCTCCCCGCAGGCTGCTCAAGTACTCGCGGGGCGAGCATTAGCCGATCTTCGAAAAAAACTTCGTGTGTTTGATTAGAGTCGGCTGAGTCGTCTTAGTGGTATGACGATCATACCCGAGATCTGCCCTTCAGATGAAGATGCCAATCTAGACGAGCTTCTGATGCGCTACTGGTTGAACAAGGCGTCAGCCGATGAGCGCGTACGGATAGAAGCATGGCTAGACCAGCATCCAGAATATCGGGGACGCTCTCAGCACCTGCATCACGGCATTAAAGCTGGCCAGTGGACTTCACTCGCGCCGAACGTGATTGCGGAGCGGACTGTGAAAATCTTGAATGAAGGGAATGTGTTCTCTGAGGTACGGGAGAGCAAAATCATTCGACATACTTCTAAAAGCCTACGGTATACGTTGGGAGCCATTGCGGCGGCCATGCTCCTATTGGTTTTCGGTTGGCGACAACATCGTAACGACAGTGTCGTGAGCAATATCGCAACCTCATATGCTACAGGTAACGGGGAGCGTGCCACGGTGATGCTACCAGATGGCAGCACTGTGGTCCTTAATGTCGCGAGTCGGTTAGAGGTATCTCCAGATTTTGGCAGAGGGAGTCGCGATTTAACGTTGGTTGGCGAAGCGCTCTTTACTGTGGCGCATACGCAGGGTGAGCCCTTCACCGTAACAACAGGTTCCTACGTTACCCGCGTTTTAGGAACCAGCTTTATTGTCCGCCAATACCCAACCGATACTGTAGCCACGGTAGCTGTCCGTGAAGGAAAGGTTTCCGTCGGATCCACGGTATTAACAGCTGGCCACGAAACGAGCATGGGTCTTGGAGCAACTCTCCATATTCAGCCCGTTAACATAAAACGCTTCGGTTTCGCTCAAGGCACTCTCTTTGTCGAATCCCGACCACTCATTGACGCGATCCCCGATTTGAATCGATGGTACGACGCCGATATTCGCCTGGGCGATTCGACCTTAGCTACTCAGCGAGTAGTTGGTTCCTTCGAAGTTGGCTCCATAACCGATTTAATGTGGATGTTGCAAATCGCATATGATGTACGGGTTGTTCGTGATGGACGAGTTCTCACCTTATATCCACGAGGATGATGCAGCGTGATATACGATTGGTTGGCATTACGGTGGTACGGAAAGCCAGTATGATGGCGAACGTGCAGATCCCCGGGGTTCGCGTATTTGTGATGGCACTTGGATTGTTAATCTGGAACAATAGTGCTGTTTCTGCGCAGACAGCATATACGGTTCTCCCTGATAAACAGGAGGGGCAAGCCAGGAAGTCGACACAGAGAATTCGGTTGGTGATGAAATCCAGCACGATTGGTTCGATTCTACTTGCTTTGGGAAAGGAAGTGAATCAACCAGTGATGTTCAACGATAAGGATCCTCGTTTTGCGCAGAGAATGAGCGTGCAAATCACTGAAGTGAATGTCATGAATGCATTTGCGACGGTTCTAAAGGGCACTGGGCTTGTAGCGGTACTGGGACCTGATGGCCGAACGATTGTTGTGTCGGCAGTGAAAGAGAAAACAAAGCCGATTGAATCGAAGGGGGTCGGCCGTGTCATTGGACGAGTAGTAGATTCTGTGAGTAAGAAAGGTGTAGCCGGGGCTACGATCACGCTTGTAGGGACATCGTTACGGACAGTGACCAATGAACTCGGTCGATTTGTGCTTGCGGATGTACCGGTTGGAGAACAATCAGTGTCAATCCGCTTGTTTGGCTACAAGGCTGTGGAGCGAGCGGTTACTGTTCCTGATAGCGGCCAGGTTACTGTGAATGTTATGCTGTTGCCGGTGGCTGCAACGTTGTCTGAGGTCGTGACGACAATCACGGGCGAGCAGCGGAAAATTGAAGTCGGCAACGATATTACTACTATCAAGGTTGATTCTGTAATTCAGAAGTATCCCGTGGCTACAATGAGCGAACTGTTGGCGACTCGAGTGCCTGGATTGTATGCCGCTCGGACCTCCGGCCAACCCGGGGCGCCGACACGGATACGGATTCGTGGTGTGAGTAGCCTCAATACATCGAACGAACCGGTGATTGTGATTGATGGGGTTCAGGTGCGAAGCGAGGATAGTCAGGTCGAAAATCGAGGTGCTGGCTTTGCTTTCTCTCCACTGGATCAGATTGATCTCAATTCGGTAGAGACTGTCGAAGTGTTAAAAGGTCCGTCTGCGGTTGCACTCTACGGGAGCGATGCCGCGAATGGCGTAATCGTTATTACAACGAAGCGAGGGCAAGCTGGGCAGGCGCGCTGGACATTCGCTGGTTCATGGGGAGCACAAACGATGCCGGGATCCTGGCCGGTTAATTACTTTGGCTGGGGAACTGCAAGAACCGGAGCGCCGAACCAGTGTACACACGACAGCTTTGCCGATTATGGGTGCTCAGTTGATAGCGTTTCAGTTTATCAAATTCTCAATAATTCGGCAACAACAGTGTTTGGTCAAGGTGCGGAACAGAGATACAGCGCTGGTGTGAGTGGCGGTTCTCGCACCTTAACATATGCGTTTACTCTCTCTTCGAACCAGATCCTTGGACTGGTCAAGTTGCCTGATGAGGATATCCGAGTACTGAAGGATGATGGGCAACGAATCCCCAATTGGCAACGGAGACCACAGGCTGCTGACAACCAAAGTGGGACTGCAACCATTGGGATGGAACTTGGGCGATCGACCACGATGACGTTCACCTCCGCGCTTGCTCGGACCGCAGCCAGAAGTACGCCGTTGAGCGGAGCAATCGCAACAGCAGCGACATTTGCACCGGGAAAGATAGAATACGATGTTAATGGGGTCCCATTGCCTGCTGGGAGCGGATTACTTCAATCCATTCGAAATTTCCGAGAACGACAATATCAAAGTCAACTCAGCTCTCGGTATGCGGTCGACATTCGTTCCAACACATATCGTCGAATTACCGTAACCGGAACCGCAGGTGTTGACATCGCGAGTGGTAGTGATACACGGACGTTCGCGCATGGCGATTGCTATATGCAAGGAACTGGATTCTGCTCCGATAGTGGATTTTTTAATGTAGGACACATGTCGCAGCTTCGATCAAATCTGAAGTTAAACCTGTCTGCACCTCTCATTCAGTCATATCTGATGACGATCCAATCGTCTATCGGTGGCGAATACACCCTAGGTAGCAACAGAAGATTTGACTCCGAGGCCTCGAATATCATGGTTGGTGCCACCTCTGGAACCGATGCAACGAGAAAGAATTTTACTGATACGCGCGGTGAGACAAAAGCCGCGGGTATGTATCTGGAATTCCGGATTGGCATCGCAGATCGGTTCTGGCTTCCGTTGGCGATCCGGAGTGATGCCGGCAGTACGTTCGGTGGAAATGTAAGACCGACATTCCCAAAGCTTGGATTCTCATACCTGATTTCGGATCAGCCATTATTCCAAAGCATCCCACTCGTCGGACGCCTTTCTAATTTACGACTCCGTGCGGCATATGGTGTAGCAGGTAAGCAGCCCGGGATAGCGGATAAAGTTCGTACCTATCGTGAATCTGATGTCTTAACCGACGGTCGGCAGGTGACGATTGCCCGATTGAACAGTATTGGGAATCCGGATTTGAGACCAGAGCGCAGCAAGGAGTTCGAGTGGGGCATTGACACCGATATTCTAGAAGGCAGTCGCGGAAGTATTAGCCTCATTGCAACATGGGCTCGCAAATATACGTCAGATCTTGTTGTTGACGATAAGCTTCCACCGTCCGTGAATGGTGGTGGACGACAGGTCAAAAATCTTGGGGATGTCATCAATACCGGCGCGGAGTTCTCTGTAACTGGGCTCCTCAATACGAAACTGGTGACATGGAGTCCACGATTGGGTCTAACTCGTTCGAGTAATAAAATTGTTCGAATTAACAGTGAAAGTGAGAATTTCACGAATATCTTCATCAATGATGATGTGTTTGAGCGGAATAAAATTGGTTACCCGCTATTCGCACGATGGGCTGTTCCGCTTGTTGGATATTGGGATCGTAACGACGATGGGTTTATTACTGAACGAGAAGTGAGTTATGCAGATAGTGCAGTATATATTGGAGCCCCATATCCCAAATTCACGATGGATATAGGCAACGAGATCACCCTTCTGTCTCGCATCGCTGTTGCAGGAATCCTACGCTATGAAAACGGTCTGAATCAGGTCCGAGAGAAAGAGACATATGGACGAGTTGAAAACGACCCAACTGCATCGTTACGTGAGCAAGCGTATGGGCTATACACCGTTCTAACGCGCACTCAAACAGTATCAACTCTACGATTCGAAAGTTTCCAGGTGAGTTTTTTCCTTCCTCAGTCATTTACGCGTAGTGTCATTGGTCGCAGGACCGCTACACTCGCGTTAGGGGGAAAAAACCTTGGTTTGTGGACAGACTATCGTGGGAAAGATCCGAACGTTGGTGCAGTTGGAGAGCGAATTATTGATAACGGTGTGTTACCAACACCGAGAGTGTGGTCGCTGTCGATGAGGATCAACTAATATGAAAAAAATTAGAGGTTGGTTGATTAGAGCTTCAGTGGTCTGTTGCAGTACGATGCTAGCGGGATGTGCCCTGAGTGATCTCGTAAATAATGCGGCACTTCCCAGCAATATCACCGATCCGAAGACTATTCAAACGGAAGCAGGCGCATTGAAGGTGTATCGCGGTGCATTGGATCTGTTTGCTCGAACAGTAAGCGGGGTTTACATTCGAGAAAGTGGTGTTTTTACAGATGAGTTGAATACGGTTTCAGGCGTGAATCCTAATCCGAATATTGATCAGCTTGGGCGAATCGACGCCCGACTGGTTCTCGATGTTGAAACTGGTAACTCGGCGGCGCAATTACACGAAATACGTGGATTGGCACAGGAAGGTCGTAATGCGTTACTGAAGTATGCACCACGAACATCGCCAGCATTACGCGCCCATCTCTTTGCGATTGAAGGGATGGCCGTTATCATGCTCGCAGATTTATACTGTTCTGGCATTCCACTAAGCAGTATCGACTTTGAAAACGGATATACATTAACCCGCGGATTCTCTACCGAAGAAGTTTATCAACATGCGTTGATTCTGTTTGACTCCGCCGACATGTATGCGGAAGATAGTGTTCGTATACAGGATTTCATTCGTATTGGACGTGGCCGAGCATTGGTGGCATTGGGGAATGTGGTCGCGGCCAAGACGGCTGTTGAGGCTGTTGGTACTGACTATGTATATGCGAGCATGTCTGGAATAACCAAATTTGTCGCCAATAGCAGAGTCTTCATCAGTACAAGAGAAGGTTTTAACGGATTACCATACGGGGAAGAGAGCGATCCGCGAACAAATCGACCCGCATTGTTCGACAGCACAGCCCCGCTCATTATCAGCAGTGGAATCGAAGCACGCTTGATTGAAGCCGAAGCCGAGTTGGAGGCAGGGCAGGATAGTTGGTTAACAATCCTTAACCAGCTTCGAACTACTTGTACGTCTTCTGAATCATGTCCACATCCAGCACCTCGCGGCGACGGTGGAGTGGACGGCTTGATACCGCTCGCGGATCCTGCCGCGGGAGCGAGTTTTTCTGATTCGTTGGCGCATGAACGTCGACTTATGCTCTTGTTTGAAGAACGAGCCTATTGGTTATTTCTCTCAGGCCATCGCCAAGGAGACCTGCGTCGTTTAGTCAGGAATTATCAGCGTCCACAGGAGACCGTTTATCCTGTAGGCGAATGGCGGAATTTTGAGAACTACGGTGCCGATGTCAACTTGCCGATGCCGGTGGCCGAGAGAGAAAAAAATCCACTTTATAAGGGATGTCTGAACCGTGACGCTTAAAATACGTTTGATGGAATATCCATACTTACTACGGAATCGAAGCGCGCGCGGAGATGCACACCGCTTAATGCATATCTGTAGCTTCGTATTATATATCGTGTGTGCTGCTTGCGCGGGTGATGATGCCCTAGCTCCGCCAAAGGATGTCGCACCGTTGTTTTGGGAGCTCAGCGTGAATTATCCAGCGGTACGGCTGTCATTGAGACATCCATACGATACACTACAGCTAAAGGCAGTACCCTATAATGCCAGTGGAGGTGTATGGGCAGCTGACGAAACATTTCGTGGGGAAATTGGTCCGGTAATATGGTCGTCAACGGATGAATCGAAAGTCCATGTGTCAGAAACAGGTCATCTCACCGCACGTGGGGAAGCGGACAAAGTTCTGGTTTATGCGAGTCAGCAGATTGATGGTGTAACGCGCAAAGACACAGTATGGGTACAGATAAAGGACGAAATCAATCCACCTGTGCTAAAGAAGTTTAGCATCCATCTCAAGGATAGTCTCAAGCGAGCGATGTATGAGAAGTTCACGTTTCCGATCGTTGCGTTGGATCAGAACGGTGATACAATCCGAAACATTCCAGTGAAGTTTTTTGTATCGGATCTTGATGCTGTATTTATTCCTAGTATTTCGTTTGGGAAAGGCACCTTTCAATTCAATGTCCGAAATAGAGCGTTGGATGTACGTTTTTCCGGAAAAACATGGGTGTATGGCGTTGCAATGGAAGATTCATTAACCATGCAGGTCGGCTGGCCTGTACATCTGATTGTCAGCGGGAACGGGGGTACTGTCGGGCAGGCGGTGGATCGAAATGGCGATGTACAGTTTGTTGTTAGTGGAGGGCGAAGTAATATCGGTCCTGGTGGATCTGTTCAATGGACGAACAATTCAGGCGTCAGGCCAAAAAATATTGCGAAAGAAGCTGGACTGAAGGGATTTACCATGGACGTCATCTTTGATGATTCGACCATTGCCCTTCCTGCCACCGGTCCGATGAACACGGGAGGTGGAAATGTGAGAGGAATCCTAAGTGATACGTTACGGGGGGTGACTCGGTATCGACGTTTCGTAACTCCTGGTGAATATCCATACACTATTCAACCACTCGGTTTCCGTGGAGTCGTAGTCGTCCATGATCGATAGAGTCTTCATTATGATGACATTCCTTTTCCTTACTATATAGCATATATAATGCGAAATTCCCGTCGAATCTTTCTAAAGCACAGCGCCGTTACCGGTGCAGCCCTCGCTGCCGTCTCGGCAGTTCCGCAGCCACTTATGGCGCTTATTGGTTCCAAGCCAGAGGCGGCTCCTCCTATCGATGACCCACGTCTCAAGTCCCTCGTGCAACGAGGCGTCGATGCGGCACGTGCGGCTGGAGCGCAGTACGCAGATGTGCGTCTGACCCATACGCGCACGCGAGATGTAAAGCATAATGAAGTAGATGATAAGGAGTCGATCACAGTTGGCGTACGAGCATTAGTTAACGGGTACTGGGGGTTTGCCGCGAGTCCGGTGTGGGACGCCGCCGAGATCGCGCGTTTGGGGAAGGAAGCTGCTTTTCAAGCGAAGACCAATTCACTCGGCGGTGTACGGGTTACCGAACTCGCGCCTACGCCGGTGGTATCCGACGGCCATTGGATAATGCCGGTGAAGATCGATCCGTTTTCGGTGCATCCGTCACATGTAAAAGATGTCCTGGATGGTATCGTGGTGTTTGTCAAACGTAAATCAAGAAATTGCGATGCCATATGGATCGCCAATTTTTTTGTTCAGGAAAAGGCGTTTATGTCGACTGAAGGAACGTATTTCACTCAGCGAACCTATCGTACGGGTGGAGGATTCAGTCTAAAATACGCTGATAGAAAGGCGACGACCGCAGGAACTGGATCACTCGATTTTTTGACACCAGCTGGTGTAGGATTTGAGCTATTCGATGAACTGCGGATGCGAAACGCCGTAGACCAGATGATTGAGGATTTCAAATTGGAATCAAAACTTCCCGTGAAGCCAATCGATGTGGGGAGGTATGACACTGTGTTAGGTGCTTCTGCTACGGCTAACATCTTGAGTGGAACAATAGGAGCCGCAACGGAGTTGGATCGTGCACTCGGCTTCGAAGCGAATGCAGGGGGGACGAGTTACCTGCGTGACCCATCGAATATGGTTGGGTCGTATCCGATGGGTGCACCGGCCCTCACGGTTACAGCAAATCGAAATGATCCTGGAGCTGTAGCAACCGTGCAATGGGATGACGACGGCGTCGTACCACAGTCGTTTCCATTGGTAACGAACGGAATCCTTACAAATTACCAAACAACACGAGAGGGGGCAGGTTGGCTTGGTGACTCGAATGCCAAACGCGGAGTTCCAACTCAATCGCATGGGTGCGCATATGCCGAAGCAGGAGTCAATGCTCCGCTCGCTTTTACTGCGAACCTTGCAATGCAGCCTGGTACTGAGACACAGGACTTTGACGGGCTCATCAGCCATATCGATAAAGGGATTGCGTTCAAAAACCTTTCCATCAATCTGGATTTTCAACAGCTGAATGGGCTTGGTATTGGAGCCTGCTACGAGGTGTCGAAAGGACGGCGAGTCGCATGGTTAGCAAACGCAGGTATTCTATTCAACACACCTGAATTATGGAAATCACTCAAGGAAATTGGCGGCAATACTAGCGCTCAGCGATATGGTCTCCGTGTGCAGAAGGGCGAGCCAGCACAAACCTTTTTTCACAGTGTGACTGCTGTGCCATGCGCGTTCGACAAACTCACCGTTATTGATGTGCAAAGGAAAGCATAATGGAATCTCCTCGTCTTTTGGCGCGCGAAGACGCCGAAAAAATAATCAATCGTGTAATGCGGTTTGTGCCAACGAACCATGAGGGAACGTCGGTCGTTGTGCAGCACTGGTGGAACGGTGAGTTGCGGTGGGCGCGCAATCGTGTCAGTCTCGCAAGTGATCGGAGAGACATTCAAGTAAAAATTTTCAGAGTCGTGGAGGGGGCGGGTGCGTCTGCCACAACAAACCAGTTAGATGAAGCATCGCTTGAGGCGACGGTCCGTGCCGCTGAGCGCAGTGCGTGGTCGGAGTTTAGGCGCACACCGTCCGCGATGTCGTTTCCTACTCCTGTCCTGCCGACACCAAACCCCACTATTTGGAGCGACGCAACTTATAACGTGACGGCCGAGCAACGTGGTGAGATCGCGCGTCTTCTCGCGCGAGATGCGGAAGCCAAAGGGTTGTTATCTGCTGGATACATCGAAATGCGGGCAGGTGCGCAAGCGATGTTTTCTGCCGCGCACGGTACATCAGAGAAAGTTCAGTATGTCAAGTATAGTCAAGGTCAGTGCTCAGTAACTACGCGGCATCCGACGGGTGTCGGATCAGGCTGGGCAGGTCTTTCGAGTTACGATTGGTCTGCCATTGATGGTAATGCGCTGGCGAAGCGCGCATTGGACAAATGCGTGGCGTCGCTTAACCCAGTAGCTATTGAGCCTGGACGATATACCGTGGTGTTAGAGCCACAAGCGGTCTGCGATGTTGTCGATCGTATGTTTATGTATTTGAATATGAGGGCGGAGCAAGAGAAGAAGGAGGTTAATGGGCCATTTTCGCTCGGATTCGATTCGGCGATTGAGCGCGGACGTACCAAGCTTGGCCTCAGAGTCGTCGACGAGCGTATTTCGATTAGTCACGATCCTATGGATCCCATTCTAGGCATACTTCCTGTCCCGGGATCAAAGCCAATTACATGGATCGATCATGGTGTATTGACAAAACTGTCGTACGATAGATGGTATGCGCTTGGACAGTTAAACGACAATCTTGGTGAGTTGGCACGTGATGCGTACCGTATGTCTGGTGGAGAGAGCAATCTGGACGAGATGGTCCGGACCACCAAGCGCGGGTTACTGGTGACTCGATTCTCTAGCTTGATGGTGTTGGATGGTGTAAGTGTACTCACGACCGGGGTTACGCGCGATGGCCTATGGTTGATCGAAAACGGACAAATCTCAAAAGCCGTCAAGAATTTGAGGATTACAGAGTCTCCGCTGTTCATGTTGAACCAGGTCGAGCTCTTGGGCAAACCTGTTCCAGTGTTTCGTCCTGTTACGAACCCTTACAGTGCTTCCCTTACTCCGGCTATCGTCCCCCCTATTAAGGCCAAAGACTTTAGCTTTACCGCAACTGTTGACGCTGTGTAATCATATGATAATATATAAATTCCGATCTCATTTTACGGTTGACAGAGCTATGCATCGTTTTGAACGATACCTTTGGTCGTCTGTATTTATAGGAATATTCGCTATCTTTGGCATAGGTTCGAACGTTTCCGCGCAAACACTTTTCGAATGGCCAGATTCCAGAATCGATGTTTCGCAGTATACGTATATCGAATCGTGTTCTGCGGTTAGTTCCAGAGTCAAGGACAGTGTTCGTGCGCGTACCGAAATGCTTATCGATACACTGCATGACACACTCTATAATGAAACGACTCCGTTGCCGCCCAGTGTTGTCGAGGCAACTCGGCAATGTTTGACTCGGTTTCCCCTTAATGATATTCCCATCAAAGATCTCTCTCTCGCGGAGGAGTTATATCTTATTGCAGGCCTAGATGCTGACGCTAACACGTTATTTCGGCGGCATTTAAGTACAATTCCTGTTGCCGATATAGAGGCGCGTGCTAAGGTAATCTGGGGAATGGCGGCGACCTACGTTAACGCACGCCCAATGCGATTGACCTCAGCGAAGATGCTAGTGAATGAGATAGAAACCTTCGGTACAAAAGTCTCCTATCAAGATCGCTTGGGGATGTACTCTCGAATGATGGATGCTGCAGATGCAGTAAAAGACACGCAAGCAAGGCATCAATATGGGGAGGCCGGATTGGCATTAACTGCAAGGGTAGAGGATGAAGGTTTCGAGCCGAACAGAGTGGCGATGATACGATATATGAGTAGAAAGTTCTTTCATTCTGTGTATCGAAATGAACTTATGGATAGTTTGGTTGTGAGTACGACTGCGTACGAATCGCTTATGCATGCATTAAATGTCAAGGCCATGGGCGAGTCCGGTGCAGATGTGGAAACTGGGGCTGGGCGACAAGCACCAACGGTTGTGGGGAATTTTTGGTTCCCAAAAGATGCAAGCGATACTAAATATCCGCGTCACGGAACGGTGTCCCTTATCTGCGCCGGTGATGTACAGATGGGGGCTTTGGGTGCTGGTATTGACGAGAAATTTCGAGCAATACTTCAGAGATTGAAGCATCAATTCCCCAGTGTTGATCTCGTTCTTCTTGTGAGTACGAAAGGATGGTTCGGACCTATGGAGCCGCCAACTGCCGCACAGGAAGCGGATATCGCCAATTCTGTGTTTCGAGAATATCGACACCTTCCTATCACATTAGCAGTGACTGAAACTCCTTTTTGGCGAGTGCCTGAACCAGACCGGCGTCGTATCAATGAACAGACTGAGAACGAATTATTCTATGAGTCGGGTTATGGGTGGGCGACGTTAGTGGATGATGAAGGTCTAGTCGTCAAAAAATTGTGGCTCGGTTCTCCAAGCAGTGAAGAGGAATTAGAAAAGCTGATCACGGTCTTATCCCAACGTAAGAAACGAAATCCCCAGGATAATTCGCATACGATACCGCAAAACGCTGAGGTAGGTGGAGCATGAGGGTACTTCGTAATACGTGCACGGCTTACAGTCGTTTCAGTCGTATTTTGAAGTCTTTGTTCGTCATATCCGTCTTTGGAGTGGCTGCGCCAGCATCCGCTGCATGTCTGAATGGTACTATAAATCGAATCAACGATCTTGCTCGTGACACAACGACAAGCACCACCGCCGACTCGACGACGAAGTCGAGCAAAGATTCGATCCCACGCCCTCCACTCTTTGATTCATCGCTACGGTACGGTGTGGACACCACCGTCTCACCCTGTCACGATTTCTATCGGTACGCCAACGGTGCATGGCGTGCCAAAGCTATACTACGGGTTGATTCAACCGCTCAGCATGCAGCACGCAATTTGATGGCACCACGCGATGCTTTTCGTGACGTGTCTGAGCGCGCGCTGTTACGGCTCCAGGCTATCGTCGATTCCGCACGTTCTGTGGCTGCAACAACAACCGATCCAGCACTGAAAGTCTTGGGCAACTTCTACGAGAGCTGCATCACCGCTGATTCGCTCGAATACGTCCCGATCCGCCGTCGAGCGAAACACCCCGGTGTCAGCGGTCCCACACGAAGCCAACAGTGTTTCCAACGAACGCTCTCCAATCTCGGTGCTGTCCTCGGACAGGTTTTTGCACAAGAAGTAGTTACTCCCGAAGCATTGCCGAGAATGGAACAGCTGCTTGACGAAATATATCGTGCGGCCGAAGTACGTCTTGCCGCCAACCACTGGATGACTGCATCGGAAAAGAAGGACGCCCTTGATCGGTTACACAAGTTACAACTGCGCGTTGGCATTCCCAAGGAGCTAGTCGACTACAGCACTCTTGAGTTGTTACCTACGAACTATACGCAGAATAAAATTGCCATTGCCAATTTTGGGAATCAACAATGGGTTAACTCGATTGGTGGAAACATACGTGAACGATGGAAATCGAGTCTGCTAACACCGAACGCATTTTATAACCCACAGGATCACGCAATCGAAGTGCCCGCAATGATGTTCCTCTCTCCCTTCTTTGAAGCTGATGGCGAGGATGCTCGCAACTTTGCGGGTGTTGGGATGGTGATCGGTCATGAAATATTCCACGGCGTATCAGATCAATTGACAACGGTAGAGAATACAGAGCTTAAAGCTCAAATTGAACGGTTAAAGGCGCACTATACCAGTTTGGGGGTTGTTGATGGTTGGCGCACCGATGGCGAACGGACTTTCAATGAAGACGTGGCGGACCTTGGAGGAGTATTTGTTGCGTTCACCGCGTGGCAGGCTGTTAGCCATGCAGATGGAAAGGCTCCAGCGCCGCTTGTTGAGGGCTACACGCCCGAGCAGCGCTTCTTTGTAACCTTTGCTCGTTTGTGGCGCGCGACGTGGAGCGGGAACGGTCTGAATAGGGATGTTCACTCTCCGTCGTTCGCGCGGGTTAACGGGGTGGTGATGCAGATGCCCGAGTTCGCGAAGGCGTTTGGTTGCAAGGATGGTGATCCTATGGTGCTCCCTGAAAACGGTCGTGCGGTGATTTGGTAGGCGGCGAATACTCACGCCGCCATCAAAGACCGATCAAAATCCCAGTTCCAATGATCGCGAGAACGAAAGCTGAAATTACTACATAGGTATAGTCGCGCTCACGCAGGAAGATGACCAACATGAGCGCGACACGTGCGATAGGTAAAAGAATGAACAATGCAACACCGGCTTTCACTACATTGTCCTTGCTTAATCCAGGTGGAAGCAAATGCCCAAGTTGCTGTAAGACTCCTAGTCCGATACCGACAGCAATAATTCCCGATGCGATCCAGGTGCCATACCAGAGCAGCGTTGCGATGCTCCGATCTCGGCGCTCAAAGTTACTTGTCGGTTGATTCACGATAGGCTACCAGGCATGTGTACACCAAATGCGCTCATGAGCATATAAACTGCGAGTAATACGAGGACAGTAACAAAGAAGATGCGCAGTTTATCGGCAGGAAGCCCCATCAAGAGGCGTGCGCCAACAAGCGCACCGATAACCGAGCCAAGGGCGACAGGACCAGCAATGCCGATATCAATGTCCCCTCGCACGAAGTACGCTCCAGCGCTCGCCGCAGCCGTTACCCCGATCATGAAATTCGACGTGGCAGATGAGACCTTGATCGGCAATTGTAATGCAGTATCCATCGCGGGGATTTTCAGTACGCCCGACCCGATGCCCAGCAATGCCGAGATCAAGCCTGCTCCATACATTAGACCGAGACCAAGGGGCACTCGGCCAACTTGATAATGCACATTCTCGCCTAGCCTTCGGTCAGGAAAGCTCGAGTGCAGGCGTAGTACTGTGGCCCAGCTTCTTGTATTGGGAACACCAGTATCGACTACATCGCGGCGACGCGCAAGCATTTGCTGTGCAGAGATGGTCAAAATGACCGCAAACAAACCATATAGAAATTCTGTCGAAACGATGCCGATTAAGAATACTCCGGTTAGTGCGCCAAGCGTGGTTGCCGTCTCAAGAACGATTGCAAGGCGGATGTTCGTCAAGCCTTCTTTCAGGAACGGTGCCGCGCTACCGCACGAACACGCGATGACTGAAATGATGCTTGCGCCAATTGCCACATGAATGTCCACACCAAAAAGCAGCGTGAGAATGGGCACGATAAAGATGCCGCTTGCCATGCCAAGTACGCCACCAAGCGCACTTGCGCCGGTGGCTGCGACAAATAGCCAAGGACCAGATATTGTTTCCATCGAAGCGTTTTTGGCTTACATTCGAGTGTAGGAGCGCCGAGACAGACGGGTCGTAAACCTGATCAAATTGCCACGATAAAGGAGCTTTTCGCTATCGACTGGCCGCAGCTCTTTACTATAAGGAGTCCGCCAAGCCCGCCCCCAATATGCTGAGTGGCGATTTCCAAGGTGAAAATCGCTTCAATTATCGCATAAAGAGGTGTGCCATCGTGATAAATTCCCATATACATACATCATGACGTTATGATGTCATAGTGTCAAGTGACACGCCGATGATCTGAAATCCAGTGTCTGTGGGAACCGAGCTTTGGGCGTATCGTTCCAAGCGTGATTGGCGATTGTGAAGCCGTTATCATCAAATTAGTCCATCCTTGCGCGTTCTATATTATTTGTCGCCGAGGCAGGAAAACATTCAAAAAATCACATTTGAGCATAGCGTTTTTCAGGTCTTCATTCAATGTTTGGTAAATGGAGAAGTGCGTATTGGTCCGCAAAAAGGTGTAATACCAATGTTTGCCACCGATGAATTCGATCGTGAAGCTGATGCTGCAAAGATCCGGGAACGCGCCCTCCTTAATCGTGTTCGTGCAGGCGATGCACGCGCGTTTACAGAAGTCATAACGCAATATCTCGATACTGTTACCCGATTTGCATTCCATATCATCGGTTCGCACGACGCAGCCGAAGACATCGCGCAGGATGTATTTGTCTCCCTCTGGGAGCGGCGTGATACTTTAGATGAAGTCCGATCTCTCAAATCCTATCTATTCCGCGCCGTTCGGAATCGCGCATTTGATGAACAGAAGTCGGATCTCGTACGTAAGCGTTATCGAACGATTGTACAAGCCGAAGTCGAGGCCGGAACACAATCGGGCGCCGTCCAGAGCTCTGAAGACTCGATGCTAACAGCCGCTGCCGTACAGGCTGCAATGAGTCAACTCTCCGAGCGTCGCCAACTCGTCCTTCGGCTCCGAATCGGATATCAGATGACGCACGCCGAAATTGGAGAAATCCTTGGGCTTTCCCCGGACGCTGCCCGAGTGCTTGCTAATCGAGCCGCATCAGATCTCCGAGAAAAACTTCGAGTGTTCGGTTAATTCGGGCTGAGTCGTCTTAAGGGTATGACGATACCCGGCGACTTTCGACTTGGCGATGACGAAGATCTGGACGACCTTCTGATGCGCTATTGGTTGGGCGAGGCATCACTCGAAGAACAACGACGCATCGACGCATGGTTCGATCAGCGTCCTGACCACCGAGTCCGATTCCAGCAACTATACCACGGTATTGAAACTGACCAGTGGTCTCCACTTACGTCGAATGTGACTGCCGAACGCGCTGTGAATATTTTGCGTGAAAGCAAAGTTCTTTCTGCCAATGGCGATAATCAACCATCTCGGCGCCGTTCGCAACGCATGGGATATTGGTTAGGTGCCGTTGCTGCGGGTTTTCTGCTTCTTGCCTTCGGTTGGTTGCAACGCAGCAACACGGGTGTGACGAGTAACATTGCTACGTCATATGCCACCGGTAATGGAGAGCATGCTACAGTGACGTTACCAGATGGGAGCACTGTGTCCCTCAACGTTGCGAGCCGATTGGATGTCTCTCCTGATTTCGGCAGAGGGGATCGCAACTTAACGTTGGTCGGTGAAGCTCTGTTTACCGTTATTCATGCGCAAGGTAAACCATTTACTGTAACGGCTGGCTCTCATGTCACAAGAGTATTAGGAACCAGCTTTATCGTTCGTCAATACCCAACCGATACAGCCGTCACGATTGCGGTGCGTGAAGGGAAGGTTTCTGTGGGTTCCGCAGTGCTAACTGCTGGTAATGAAGCGAGTATCGGTCTCGGAACAGTTCCCCACATCCAAGCTATAAACCTCAAGCGTTTTGGGTTCACCCAGGGCGTTCTTTCTATTGAATCCCGCCCACTCGTTGAAGCGATTCCAGAGTTGAATCGATGGTTCAACGCTGATATTCAACTTGGTGATTCTACATTAGCCACTCGACGAGCTGTAGGTTCGGTTGAAATTGGCTCCATTACGGATTTGATGTGGGTTTTACAAGCAGCATACAACGTACGCGTTGTGCGTGATGGACGAGTTCTTACCTTATATCCACGAGGATGACGCAGCGTGAACTATAATTGGCCGGCGTCGTGGTGGCACCTAACGGCATTGTGGTTGAAACAGAATAGGTGTCGTGAGCTAGCGATGTCTATACTAGCGATTGGGGTGTTCTGTTTGAACAGTCGTGCTATAACAGCTCAAGCGCCTAATGTCGATCTTCCTGCTCATCCAGTAGATGCAATGATGCAGGATTCGCACGCAAAAAAACAAACTCGGCAAATTCGATTAACGATGAAAGCAAGTACGATTGGTTCAATCTTGCTTGCGCTCGGAAAAGAAGTTGGCCAGCCAGTATTTTTTGATGATAAGGATCCTCGCTTCGCACGACGCATCGATGTGCAAATTGCAGATAGTAATGTTCAGAACGCGTTTGCAAGTGTTCTGAAAGGGACCGGGCTCGGAATCGCGTTGGGGCCTGATGGTAGAACGATCGTTGTCTCGGCGGTAAAGGGTAAGACGAAGTCGATAGATTCGAAGGCTATAGGCAGGGTGATCGGACAGGTAGTGGATTCTGCAAGCAAGCAAGGTGTGGTTGGGGCAATGATCACAATTGCAGGAACATCATTGCGAGCCGTAACCAATGAGCATGGGCGGTTTCTGCTCGCGGGAGTACCTGCGGGAGAGCAACTGCTGTCAGTGCGATTGTTTGGCTACAAGGCGGTAGAGCGAGTCGTTATCATTTCTGATAGTGGACAAGTTGTTGTGAACATCGTGTTGGTTCCGATGGCCACCGCGTTGTCTGGTGTGGTAACAACCGCTACTGGATTACAGCGACGTATGGAAGTTGGAAATGATATCACCGTTCTGAATGTCGATTCTGTCTTACGCGTAGCACCAATCAATAGTCTTACCGACCTTCTCGAGTCACGTGTCCCCGGATTGACGGTGCAAAGATCATCAGGTGCTCCAGGGGACCCGTCCCGCATTCGGTTGCGAGGAGCTGGAAGCATTACCGGAAATAACGATCCCATCCTGATTGTTGATGGAATTCGTGTATATGCTGCTCAATCCGATGCACGTAACACGAATCTTGCAAACGAAGGAAATTCAGGAGCTGTTATCACCGGTGTCACTACGTTAAAACAGAAAAACTTTGCAGCTCCATCACCGCTTGACCAGATAGATCCGAACAGTATCGAAACGATTGAAGTGTACAAGGGGCCATCTGCGGCAGCGATGTATGGATCTGATGCGGCCAACGGCGTCATTGTAATTACTCGAAAACGTGGACGTGCGGGGCCAGCTCATTGGAGTGCCGTCTTGAATCAAGGAATTTCATATACACCTGGGCAGTGGCCTGCGAACTACTATCGATTCGGAATCTCAGGTACTCGTTTCATGCCAGGTAGCAATATTCCATTTTGTGAGTGGGATGATCCGAGCTGTCAACTCGATAGCATTGTTTCATTTCAGGCTTTAAATGATCCTCGTTATACTGTCTTTGGCCATGGAAGTACCCAGGATGCTAGCGCAACAGTCGGCGGAGGTAGTAGTGCGCTGACATATTCGCTGACCGGAACAGCGAGCACAGGTATTGGTATACTCACACTTCCGGGAATCGAAGTCAAGCGGTACAAAAAATTCTATAGTTCAGCTCCGCCTCATTGGATGAAGCGTCCGGATAACTACAAAACGTGGGGTGCCAGTGGTGTACTCGCATCTACGCCAAATCCAGCTATAAGTTTATCAATTAGTGCCAGTCTCTTTAATAGCAATCAGCAACGATCATCATTAGCGGACGCGATCACTCAATTACAGGGTCGCTATATCGATCCTGGTGAGTTGGCGATCCTTCCTCTTGTTACCGGGTTTGTTCAACGTGCCACCGCTGGATCTTTGTCTTATACCAGCGGTGCAACTGTAAATTGGCAAGCAGCTCATTGGCTGCCGCTCAGTATGACTCTTGGTCTCAATACAATACAGCGTGCCGATGAGACACTTATCCCGTACGGTATCAATAGCGGGGCGCAAGGGAGCCAGGGAGCCGATACAACCGGACGTTATGGATTAGGGAAAGGAACAACACAAACAAAGACATTGAACATTGGAGCTAATCGAATAGAACTGTTGAATGGATTTGTTAATCTGGCATCCGGAATCAATGTGCATCGTGACGAGTATGCTGATGTGGTGATCGAGACAACAGAACTTTCACCTGGTGTGACACGGCCAAATTCATTCGTTCAATCCTTGACGCAAACAAGCCAACGTGGTGCAACCGCTACGACGTACGGATGGTACTTTTCTCCTACATTTCAGGTTCGCGACCGACTCTTCTTCTCGCCTGGGATTCGGTTTGATGGCGGCAGCACATCGGGCTCCAATACTGGATATACGCCATTTCCAAAGATGGACTTGTCGTACATTGCGGTACAACGGGATCATCCGTTCGGCATGTTGACCGAACTTCGCCCTCGAATAGCATTTGGCCGCGCGGGTACACAGCCGCAGTTAGCGGATGCTTTGCGGATGTTTAATTCCTTTACCACATTAGCCACAACACCTGTAGTGTCACTTGATGGGGTAACCTTCGTTCCTTCCGTTATGCTCTCGTCACTTGGAAATACTTTGCTTCGACCTGAACGATCAACAGAGCTTGAGGGCGGATTTGACGCGGAGTTCTGGAACGGACGCCTTAGTATTGGTTACTCGCAATATCGGAAGATACGGAATGATGCCATCATCCGAATCGATCTGGCTCCGTCGGTCGTACCATCTTTCGCGACACCCAGTGTATTGCAGAACATCGGAGTGGTGCGCAATACTGGAACTGAGTTATCGTTGACAGCGATTCTCCTTCAAAGTCGATCGTTAAGTTGGAACGTGAATGGCAACATTAGCCGTAATAAAAATATTGTTGTTCGGCTCAATCGTGATCAGGAAGTGATCAATTTGGGACACGGGACGTGGGTTGTCGCAGGATATCCGTTAGATGGTCGTTGGGCACGACCGATCGTGAGTTTCGCCGATGTCAATAATAATGGAATCATCGATGCCCCAGCATTAGGGCAGTCGCAACCTGAAATTCGTCTTGGCGATTCACTCGAGTATATGGGACAGCAGGCGCCGAAGTACACGATGGATTTTAATACAGGAATCAGAGCATTTGATGGTCGCTTGGGCATTAACGCATCATTCTCATATGTTAATGGCGTGACGCAATACAATGAAGGTGGACAAACAAGCGGTGCGTTTGCATTGCTTGCTAACGCGCCGAATACATCTCTCGCGATGCAAGCTGCCGTACAAGCTGCGAAAGGGATGAACGAGTACGATAATAATATTATTAGCAAAAATAGCTCTATCAGTGGCGTCGTTCAGACAGTTAATACTCTGCGATTTCAAAGCCTCACGATGTCGTATAACGTTCCTCGAACTGTCTCGAGTTACCTTCGAGTTCCGGTGATGTCAGTTTCCCTTCAAGGTCGTAATCTTGGCTTGCACAGTAATTACCGTGGAAAAGATCCCAATGTCAATGCGTTCTCTTCCGGTGCAAGCGATCGCATCACGGACGCAGGTGGACTTCCGCAACCACGGATATGGGGAATACGTATCAATCTGGGAAATAATATATGAGCAATAATGCGATACCACGAAAGATGTGCGCGCTGTTCGGTATGCTCGCTATGGTTTGGGGAATGGCAACAGGATGTTCTGATCCGACAGGTTCAGGAAAACTTCCGACCGGCATACCTGATCCTGCTTCATTTGACACGCCATTAGGTGCAGTGGGAATGAGAAATGCAGGAATCGCCGCATTCGCGAGCGTGATTCCCTTTGTTATAGTCGCAACGGGTCTCCTCACTGATGAATTGCAGACAAGTACCGTTGGCGCAACTGGAAATGCTTTGCTAACTAGCGGTCCGCTGGGAGGACCAACCGCTCTGGATGAGCGAATTGCTCCTGAATCAAGTCCATGCGATGGGGTCTGTGCATCGAGTTACGAAGATCTTCAAGGTGCTCGCGCAACGTTGCACCAAGCGCTGGGAGCTCTTGCAAAGTACGCTGACGCTACACCTGGAGCATACCGAACCGAAGTCTATGCTTTGCGAGGTTATACAAAAATCTTGCTCGCTGATTTGTTTTGTTCCGGAGTGCCGCTTTCGACTGTTGATTTTGACCGAGATTACACCTACCGTGCCGGTTCGACGACCGCCGAGGTGTATTCAAATGCGATTATTGATTTCGATAGCGCGCTTGCCGTCAACGCCGATAGCGTCCGAATGGTCAATCTTGCTCGGATCGGGAAGGCACGTGCATTACTGGATTTAGGGCGGTTCCAGGAGGCCGCACAGATGGTCGCAGCCGTACCCACTGATTTTCAGTATCAGCTAGCGATACAGTGGAATCCCGCCGCAGTCTCCCAAAATATACTCACGGCAAATAGTACAGTCGCGGATCGTGAAGGCAGGACGGGAGTTGCGTACATTTCGAGTGCTGATTCACGAACCACAGTTACCACCACGGAACACAGTTCATACGGCGCTCCTCTCTACTTTCCTACCAAGTATCAACGTAGCGGGTACAGCCAGTTCACTGTCGCCGACGGAATCGAAGCTCGATTGATTGAAGCGGAGGCCAATCTTCATGCAGGTGGAACGCAGTGGCTCAAGATACTCAATACGTTGCGTATGACCGCAATCATTCCAGCACTCGACACACTCATCGATCCAGTGAGCGATACGGCACGTGTGACCATGGTATTTACCGAACGTGCCAAATGGCTCTTTCTTACGGCTCATCGACAAGGAGACTTACGTAGACTCGTTCGCTCACAGGCCTCTGGAGGGTATGGGCGTCTACAGCAAAATGTGTATCCAAGCGGATCGTATTTGGCACGGGGACGAGGCATCTATGGCAGTGATGTAACTGCGCCGATTTCTAGTAATGAATTGCTGAACCCTTTATATCGCGGATGTTTAAATCGTGCCCCATAATGCTCATTTACATAAAAGTGTAAGTCATCTTATTCAAGCACGCGTACTCCTGATGCGGGTTAGCATCATTATCGGTCTCGTTGTAAGTCTTGGATGTAGCCATGATAGTACTGGGCTTAAATCACAAGATACTGCATTTTGGGAGGTGCGACTCAATCATCATGCCATTACAATGGCGCTGACGACATCGTATAGTACTGTACAGTTGAATGTCTCAGCGTATACCCCCACAGGGGCGCCATTCACGACAACTGGAACGGTGGTGTATCATGCCAGCGATACGAGTGTGACGGTGAGTCCTACCGGACTAATTACGGCTCGATATGCTACCGCACCAGGCCAAACAGATACGGTAACCGCGACGCTGACGGAAGGGAATGTCACGTTGCAAGACATTGTCGTGATCAAAGTTACTCCGACTGCACCTTCGTCGCGGTTAGCCACGTTCTCGATACAACTTGCCCAAGGCGACAGTAATCGGATTGGCGCCGCGGCTACGAGTTTCAAAGATCTTGTTGTAACCGCGACAGATAATGCCGGAGATACGATTTCGGATGCAACATCGGACACGCTTTTAATTTCATTCACTACGTCTAACGCAGGCATTGCAACTATTGATCAATTGAGCGGAACCCTCAACGCATTGATCCCTGGACAAGTGACATTCTATGCATCTGCGTTCATCTATGGTGTGGAGCAACACGATTCGCTCCTGTTCGTTGTGGTTGAACCCTATTTCGTTCCGATATATACCAATCCGTATACCCCGGTTGGAAGCTTGACACCGGTGCTGATATTTGGTCCACCAACGGTCACAGTGAGCCAAGGTGCAGTGATTGAGTGGGTCAATTTTTCAGAAACTCAACGGATTGATGTGATCTTCGACAACCCTGGCGATATTGAACCGGCGTGTGGATTCTTTATTGGGTGCGAGTATGAGCCGGCAACCGGAGGTGGAAACATCGAAGCCTTTGCGTTCGACCCGATACTTGATGCTGGTCTCGGTGTCGGAGCACGATCGAGAAAGTTCTCGAAGCCAGGAACATATTTCTATCATAGTGTGATCAACGGCACCAAGGGTAAAATTATCGTGAAGTAGCCGACATTGTGATATACAACTCACGATGTTTGACCAACGTGAATACTATAACGTTAAAGTTCTCACACTCTGGACTCCTTATTTATGTTTTTTCGTAAATCGCGTACCGTTATCATTCATGTCATGGTGGGATTTGTTGCTGTGGCATGGCCTGGAGTAATAGTGGCGCAGACGAAGGGAGAGACGGTGAACCTAACCACCATCACCACTGACACAGGTGCCTTTGCGCCAGGCCGGATTGATTTTTCACGGTATACCACGCCTGCTGAGTGCCTTGCGGCTGGTGAGAATGCGCGCGATATCGCTGAACGAAGCATAGCCGCTCAGGCGCTCAACGCGGTGGCGCCTGCCGGAACCGAGCAAACTGACGGTGATGTGGTGATGACCACGATAGCGAAGGCATGTGGTACTAAGTTCACACTTGCAACTACAAAGGCTAACGAGTTACAGTCGCTGTTTGAACTCGCGATTTCGATGCAGGACGACTCATTGGCGGCGGCCGTAATGAATCTCCGGTTGACAAATCTTGTAACCGGTACGACTCGAGCTGGACTCATCTCGGAAATGATGGGCGCATATCTCTCCGCGAGACCGGCCCGTGTTAAGCCTGTAGAAAAGTTCGTAACGAGTGGAGTGCTCGGGACGTCGGCGGACGAGCAACTGCAGACGATGATGATATGGGGACAGTTACTCAGGCATGCAGCCCTGAGCTTTGATCGGGCACATATGCGAATGTATGCCGAGCAGATGCTCACCGTTGGACATCAGATAACTGATGTTCATTCTCTGCAAACGGCCATTTTTCCGATTCGATATGCATATTCTCAGTTGGCGGCGATTGCATTTATTGATCACCCCGATTCCTTGCCAGCGATTGCACAACGTGCAAAGGCAGACTTGAGTCGAATCCCTGTTGTTGCTCCGTCAATGTCTGATCCATATCCTACCGACTACAAACAAATGACCGTAGACTCAATTATGGGAATACTTTCACCGGTGGGATTGGCTCAAAGGCAAGTGACTCAGGGAGCGCCAATCGCCCCGCTCGATGCTACCTATTGGTTTCCGCAGCCGATTAAGCCCGGTAAGGTGACACTCATACTTTCTTTCGCCGTCTGGTGGGCCAATGTTCGTGACGTACGATCCGGACGTGGAGAGATATGGCGCACAGATTGTTTAGATAAAACGTATGCTTTTCTGTTCGTTTGCGGTGAGCCTGCCGCATGGATTCGGCAGTGGACACAAAAATACGGATCACAATTGGCCATTGCTGTGGTCACCCGGACCCAGGGCAGTGCCTTGAATAGCTTGGCCTTATCGCCTCAGCAAGAAGCGGAACGTTATAACTGGTATTTCCGTGAACACCTGAAACTTCCCATAACGGTTGCCGTGGTGGATATTCCGTTTACGCAGCGCCCCAGCCCGGACGAACGGCGATCGCGATGTCATATCGAAGCGTATTGGGCTCAACAAGGGTTGCTGTGCCCCGACAGCTTGTTGCCTCCAATCACACGACAATATCTGCAGAGTCCTGTGACACTGTTAGGACCCCGTGGCGAATTACTGTATGCTGGAGAGCTCTCGCCCCTGTTCGATTTAGTGTTCGCTAAAGCAATGGAAGCTACCAGTGCAACACGTTCTGCAGGCTTTTCATCTTCGGTCAAGGATACGTTATGACACAATTTCGCAGTACACCATCGTCGAAGATGGTGTTAACGACACATCCGGTGACTCGACGTACATGGCTTGCTACAACCACTGCCGCTGTGGTTGGCGCTGGACTCCCCATCTCGAGTGCGAGCGGAGCCTCGGCTCAGTCGATAACTGCTCCTGATGCCAGCGTTTTTGTTCCCAGTGATGTTACTCAGAGAATTGATGCAGATGCATGGGAAGCGCTTGCAGTTCGCGCTGTCGACGCTGCTCGTAGCGCCGGTGCGCAATACGCTGATGCTCGGCTTGTTCGAACCGTACGTCATGGTTATGGGATCGTTGATTTTCGATCAGACGCCACTCAAACCGGTATTGGCGTCCGCGCTCTCTTTAACGGATATTGGGGTTATGCCGCGCAGGGCGACGTGACAGACGATAACGCGGTACGATTGGCGCGGGCAGCGGTGGAACAAGCGAAGACAAATGCGAAAGGCACACCCCGGACGGTCGATATGGGGCGTATTCCAACTGCACGCGGCCGATGGGCGACTCCAGTCAAGATCGATCCGTTCACAGTCTCGATCGAAGAGAAGATTGATTTCATCGCATCATGGGCAAACCTTGCGGACTACCAATCGCGTCATGTACCTGATGAATATGGGGCCGCCGCTCGAAATAAGAGTATCAACGGCGTCGTAAGTTGGCTGAATTTTGTGCGACAAGAGCGCGTAGTTGCGACAACCGACGGCGCGCTTTTTACGCAGACCCTTTACGAAAGCGGCGGCGTGTTGCTCTGGGGTAATGAAGCGGCAGTCGGTGTGCTCGGAATCGAATCAATAGCCAAAGGTTGGGAATTATTTCTAGAAGCCAATATCCCGGAACAGATCACCGGTATCGCCGCCAGGCTATATAAAAACGAAATGGCGAAGCAGCAGGCTAAGTCTATAGATATTGGTCGCAAGACCTTGGTGTGTGATGGCCGCACCATGGCGGCGATGCTTGAGCAAACGATTGGCAGTGCGACTCAGATTGATCGAGCTTTAGGTTTCGAAGCCAATGCCGGTGGCACGAGTTTTATCGACGATCCCTTAACTATGGTGGGAGAGCTTCAGATCGGTTCCAAAGATGTAACTGTTACTGCGAATCGTTCTGCAGCCACACAGCTCGCAACGGTCAAATGGGATGATGAAGGAGTAGCTCCTGAACCTTTCACATTGGTCAAATCAGGTGTGCTCACCGACTTCCAAACTACTCGTGAGCAAGCGGCCTGGCTTACCCCATACTATCAGCAACATAATAAACCTCTTGTCTCACATGGTTGTGCTGCAGCCGAGAGTGCGCTTGCGACTACAATGCAACATATGCCGAATCTTGCGCTGGAACCGAGTGCAGCTACCAACTCGCTTGATGATCTCATTGCAGACGTCTCAGACGGGATCTGCGTTACGGGTGGACAGGTATCTGTTGATGCCCAAGCTCGGAATGGAATGCTGTCCGGACGTTTCCGCGAGATCAAGAATGGTCGGCTGGGGTCAGACTTGCTCGGAGGCGTCGTCTTATTCAATACTTTGGACTTTTGGAAAAATGTCAACGTAGTTGGTGGTTCATCCACTCAAGATATGCTTTCGTTCTCACAATACGCGAACGCCTCAGTGTATGAAACGGCCACGGCGCGTTCTAAAGGTCAACCGGCTCAAATCACCAGTCACAGTGTGACCGCCGCCGCAGCAACAATTAAGAACCAGGCGTTGATTGATCCGAGGAGGCGTTCCTAATGCATTCTGTTTCTGCAAAGGATCCGGAACGTCCTCGCTTTTTGAACGAAGCTGAATGTCACGATATCCTGCAGCGGTTAGTGAGTTTTGCTAAAGGTGGTGGATACACCGCAGTTGGGATTGCAAGTGGATGGACCGGTAATATCCGTTGGGCCCGCAATCAGGTTAGCACATCCGGAGAGGTTGAAGAAAACACATTCTCAATTGTTCGGAGGATTAATGGAGCATCTGCTCTCGTGACGATCAACGAACACTCTGATGTGGCGTTTGTCGGGGCGCTACGGCGTGCCGAACGGCTACTTCGATTGTCGAGAGAAGCCTTTACGGGTGATCTACCGGGTGAGCCAATCGACCCGAGTGTCTCACCTAATATCTACAGTGAAGAAACATATCAACTCAATGCGGATCGTCGTGCTGAAGCAGCACGATCGTTATCCCAGTCTTCGGTTGATGCCGGGATGTTATCTGCGGGATATATTGGCGTGTCTGCACACAGTCGCGCGGTTATCGATAGCGACGGTGGATCTCGATATTTTAAATGGACGTTTGCGCAATACAGTGTTACCGTGCGCGACCCCAAAGGGACTGGCTCCGGCTGGGCTGGGATCGATTCGGACGACTGGATGCGTATCGACGGCGAGGTGCTGTCAAAAGTGGCAATGGAGAAATGTTTGGCATCACGGAATCCCGTACGGGTGGAGCCTGGTCGCTATACGGCGATTCTCGAACCGCAAGCCGTGTGTGATCTTACCGAGGGGCTGTTGTTTGCCTTGCAGCGTGAGCCAAACGAGAGTGACGATCCGTCATTTCCGTTTTGGAGATCGCCTAAGGTTGCTATGTTAGGAGACAAGGTAATTGATGAGCGTATTAGTATCAGTACCGATCCGATGGATCCTGAGCTCGGGTATCCACCGTGGTCGGCAGAGCTTTCACCATGGCGAGTCTTTAACGACGCTATACATCCCACCACTTGGATCGATCACGGTATTCTCCGGAATTTGTCGTACGGGCGTGATTATGCTATCTCGCAGTTAGGGCGCAACACCGGGATTGGATCATGGTCTTTTCGAATGAGTGGTGGCACAACGACCGTTGAGGAGATGATTGCGACGACCAAACGGGGGTTGCTCGTTACGAGATTGGATCGTGTTCAACTTATGGATAGCCGCAGTCAATTGTATAAGGGGTACACTCGGGATGGACTGTGGTTGATTGAAAACGGAAAGATCTCCAAGGCCTGTAAGAACCTACTCTTCTCTGAATCTCCGTTGTTTGCTCTCAATAACATCGAGCAACTTGGTATTCCCAAACGGGTTTTCCGGCCACCTGCTCCGATGTCCGGTACATTAGTTGGACCGCTGGGCATCATTGTGCCGGCACTCAAGGTGCAAGACTTCAACTTCGTTGCGCTTTCGGATGCTGTATGATTGTTTAATCGTATCGTCTTTGTAGGGTGTGTTCTCCGATTCTATCCGGAGAACACACTCTACATCATACCGGCATGACTACACCTTAACAACATCCCGGCGGACAGCACGGTGCGGCATCCACGGCTCCCGATAACCCATCCGGTTTAGTCGCACGCACAAACGCACTCATAAACCGCCCTTCGATTTGCGGAGCCAACGCATCCACATCAAGTCCTGCACCTTTCAAGAACGTGCGGGCATCATCCACTTCATAAATACGTGTTGGCTCAATATCAACATTAGTAAATCCAACCTGCGTGAGCAGTCGTACAAACTCCGATTCTTCAAGCGCACCAGCGATACAACCGATCCAGAGTTCCATGCTCTGCTTAACAGCCTCTGGTACCGAACCGCGAACTACCACGTCAGAAACAGCGAACCGCCCTCCTGGCTTTAAAACACGAAAAGCTTCAGCCAAAACCGTAAGCTTATCCCCAGAGAGATTGATAACACAGTTCGAAATGATGACATCCACAGACGCATCTGGCAGTGGAATAGATTCAATCTGTCCTTTCAAGAATTCCACGTTAGTCGCACCGGCCTGCGCAGCATTCGAACGTGCCAGCGCAAGCATTTCATCAGTCATATCAAGCCCATACGCTTTACCGGTTGGCCCAACACGCCGTGCTGACAGCAAGACATCAATCCCACCGCCCGATCCGAGATCGAGTACGACTTCGCCTTCGCGTAGCTCAGCTAACGCCGTGGGATTACCACAGCCAAGCGAGGCTAATATCGCAGCTTCTGGCAATATTTCGGTTTCGCCGTTGATATAGAGATTGGCTGTAATTGGATCCACCGTTCCATCAAATGCCGCTCCACCGCAGCACGAGTTAACCGGACCGCAACAAGAGGACTCTGCTCCTTCCGTAACACGTAAAGCTGCTTGCCCGTACTTCTCACGGACGGTATCAGCAACTGCAGGTTCGATTGAATCATGTGATGTAGTCATCGTTAGCTCCATAAATCAAGAAATGTTGATATGTCGATCAAAAAAATACTAGTTGCAGCATGATGTAACTGTACGCCCTGTGCGCGCGAATGCGCTCGTGCGCAAGTCGGACAGATACGTCTCTAACTCTTCGAACGCTTCGGTCGCCAACGTGTAGTACACCCACCGACCTTCACGCCGATCGGTAACGAGCTCCGCTTCCCGCAACACCTTGAGATGGAAAGACAGTCGCGACTGCGCGGCATCAAGTGCGTCCATCAACTCGCATACACAACGCTCGCCTCCCCGTAACAGCTCCACGATTTCGAGCCGAGTCGGATCGGAGAGAGCGTGAAAGCCGGCGGCGATGGCGACAGCCGTGGAGGCGGAAGAAGGAGGCATGTGCGAAATATATATCAAAAATAATTGATATTGCAAGTGGCTCTCTCGCAGCGTCCAAATTCCGTATCGATACCTTGAACTACCTTGTTACTTTTAGCGCGATCCTTCCTCCTACGTACCGATCGCACCCCCGTCAAGCATTTTCTTTACCCTTGACGCAGCTTGTACTCACTCGAATCTTTGGATCATGACGCTTGCCTTGAACGTCGCGAGGATCTTATGGGCCACACCTGCTGATCGTAGCTTCTCAGGCCAGACGTCGTTATCGAGGGACTTTACTCGACAACGGGATCAAGCGGCGCTAGACGCCGAACGATCACTCGTCCAACGGATCCGTGAAGGAGACCCAAATGCATTCCGTACTTTAATGGAACAGCATTTTCCGCACGCAACTCGCTTGGCCAACACGTTTGTTCACGAGCAGGATGCCGCAGAGGATATTGCGCAGGATGTTTTCACTCGTATCTGGGACCGTCGCGAGCACTGGGAGCCGCGTGTATCTGTCCGAGCCTATATCCTTGGAGCTGTACGGCACGCTGCACTGAATGTCATAAGACATCGTGATGTCGAAACCAGATATGTTGCACTCGAAATCGTAGGCGACGGGATCGATAGCCCGGTCGGTGATCGCCTCGACCGAGTTGCACAGCTGGTGGCACTCCATGCCGCAATCCTGGATCTCCCCGAACGTCGGCGGGTTGTACTCACTCTCCGTTTCGAGATGGAGCTTTCGTATCCAGAAGTTGGCTCCGCGCTGGGTATTTCGGCAAATGCGGCAAAGGAGCTTGTCATAAGGACTGTCGAAAGCTTGCGGGTGCGACTCCGCGATCTACTGTAATCCAGCGCGATCCATACACGGTTTCACTCACAAAAAAAGAATTTTCGACGAGTTTCGTGCTGATCGTCAAACTGGGTTGTCTCTAGTGCATGACAGATCGTCCTGATGACTCAACTTTAGAGGAAATCACCCAAAACGCCGAGCGCTCTGGTGTGACCTCGGAGCTGCTTGTACGGTATTTGGCGGATGAATGTACGGATCTTGAACGTGCAACGATCGACAGCTGGCGAGTAAACGCCCCCCCAAGCGACCGAATCATCCTCGATCTTCCGCTCCTTCTAAAGACGTATGCTCGTCGAACAACGCGCCCGTCGTCACCCAATAATATCGTGCTCCGCGCTGACGCGATTATTGATAGTCGTGCGTTCCCCAATAGCATTACGCCCAAATCGAGCTCGATACCATCGGTTGGGCTCAGTCGCGGCAGGATACCAAGAATATTCCCGATTTCTGTATTTCCAAAAACCATTGCGATTGCGGCTACTGCTGCGGTTGCGTTGGGGTTGGTGTTCGCAGGATGGCAAGCCGGCGTAAGTCGGTTCGGGACAGAGATGAACGTCCAGGCATCGTCCTATGCGACCGCCGCAGGAGAACGGAACACCATCGTGCTCCCGGATGGCAGTTCAGTTGTCTTGAGCGTAGCCAGCCGTCTCGATGTTCCTGCAAATTATGGCATAAAGGATCGAGTACTTCACCTCAGCGGAGAAGCGCTCTTTACTGTTGCCTCAGCATCTGACCAACCGTTTGTCGTGCATGCCGGGAATACAGCAACTCGTGTACTTGGCACGAGCTTTTCTGTGCGTCACTACGACACAGATACCGCAGTCTCCGTTGCCGTCCGTGACGGAAAAGTCGCGGTAGGGACAACGGTTCTCACGGCTCGTCAACAGGTATTAGTTGGAGCGCGTGTTTCATCCCCAGTAACTGTAATTGCGCCAGAGCGGTTTGACTTCGTAACAGGGCTGTTGACCATCGACAACATGCCAATCTCAGATGCAGTGATCGAATTAAGCCGATGGTATAACGTTGATATTCGAGTTGGTGCGCCTGAACTCAATAGTCTCCGCATGAAAGGTCAATTCAAGTCCGAATCAGTGGCTGATCTCGCCGTGATCCTTGAGTGGTCGCTTGGCGTGCGAGTCGTTCGCGATGGAAGGACACTTACGTTGTATCCGGAATCCTAACTCACTATGAGCATTATGCATCGAGCCATGATTAAGGGAATGCTGGTGTGCGGTTGTATCCTGACTGGCGTACAGCTAGTCAGCGCACAGAGTGAGAATTCGAATCGCCCCACTTCGCAAAGTATTGTGGATCGGGAAACGATATCGTCCAAACGTGTAGAAATACAACGCCATCAGGCTCGTGTTTCGCTCGACGCGAGCGAGCGTACGTTGGAGCAAGCGTTACTCAATATCCTGAAGCAAGCGCATCTTCGCGCAGTGTACAAATCAGAGAACCCCGCGTTCTCTCGGCGTGTTTCCGTGAAAATTACAGCTCTCCCGGTAATGGACGCTGTGGCGAAGATATTGAGCGGTACCGGGCTTATCGCGCGACTCGCCCCGAATGGCGAAACCGTTCTGATCCGAGAGGATTCAGTGACTCAGCAGGACAAGCAACCACCCGGGGCCATTATGGGCCGCATCACCGACTCGGCTACCGGGAAGGGGCTCGTTGGGGCTGCTGTTGTGGTGCGTGGGCTAAAGATAGGCGCAACGACAACCGAAAATGGGGCATACAGACTCGTTGGCGTGCCGAGTGGCAACCAAGTGATTGAGATCCGTGCGGTTGGTTTTCGTTCGATTGTACGCATGGTGAAGGTTGAAGCGGGACAAAGAGTCGCTTTGAATGTTTCCATGCACGTGACCGCCGCAACACTGAGCGAGGTTATTACCACCGTCACCGGAACGCAGCGAAAAATTGAAATCGGGAACGATGTCACATCCATCGATGTGGATTCGGTAATGAAAACGGCGCCAATTACATCGGTGACGGATATCCTCGAAGGACGCGTCCCGGGACTCACCGTCACGCGGAGCTCCGGGGTTCCCGGGTCGCCGTCGAGGTTGAGGCTTCGTGGTATTGGTGGCGGATTGCTGAGTAATGTGCCGGGCGCACCAACCAATGATCCGATTGTGATCGTCGATGGGATTCGGATCAATGCGAGTCAGTCTGCGGTGGGCGATCAGAATTTGGCTGCAGAAAGAGGGACTACTGCACGCTCCAGCTTTCCGCCACCGTCTCCCATCGATCAGATCGATCCAAATACCATTGAGCGAATCGATGTGTACAAAGGGCCGTCGGCGGCCGCCATGTACGGCTCGGATGCCGCCAACGGGGTCATCGTAATTACGACCAAAAAAGGTACCCCGGGGGCCACGCGATGGTCGACCACGCTGGATCAAAGTATTGAGTACTTCCCCGGGACATACACACCGCCAGGATATTATGTGTTTTGCTCACTGAATTCGTCGGGTGGAAATCCTCCGAAAGTATGTGAATGGTCCAATGCGCAAAGTTCCTATGTGGATAGCATTGTCCGATTCCAGGCACTGAATATCGCCGCGCTAACTCCGTTCGGTCTCGGGACGCGAGGCGGGAGGACACTCACAGTTTCGGGTGGACAAGGTCAATACACGTACTCCGTTACTGGAACATTAAATGATCAACTTGGCGTGCTTAAGATGCCCGAGTTGTATCAGCAGCAATATCGCGACATTTATGATTCTGCTGCATCAGAGTGGATGAGGCGTCCCAATTTGATGAAGCAACGTAGTATAAATGCCTCGTTTATGCTCGAGCCACGAAAAGGGTTGACCACCAATTTCGTGACGCGTGTGTCGAACAGCGAAAATCGGCAGTCATCAGCACAACTTCGACTTCCAGATTTGGCATCTTCGTACATTGATACGAATTCCGTTTCATTGAATACGATTACTAATTACGCAACGCGCGCCATTTCGGAAACGAGGGTTGTCGATCTCTCTCTGTCGACGATCTGGAACGCATTTCCAATGTTCCCCGTCTCTGCCACATTGGGAAATAGTCGAAGCAATCGTCACGACACCAATTTTTCGCCGTCTGGGCTAAAGACTGAGTTCTCAAATAAATCTACTGTGAGAGGATTCTACAGTATGGGGAGTGAGAACGGCGATGTGCAGACTGCCAATGTCAACGGAACACTCATGACGGGAAAACTCTCCACCGCCATGGGAATCAACGTGACCAAGAATTCCACGCAAGGATATCAAGGGAGAAGTGATTCGTTAAGTCCTGGCGTTGCCGTGCCAAGCTACTTCGACTTTGCTGCGCAATCCCGGTATAACTCGGCGACCGGTGGCTGGTTTGTGGAGCCGCGGCTGAATCTCAATTCTCGGCTTTTTATCAATCCGGGATTTCGCTTCGATGGCAATACGCTCTCTGGTTCCAAAGGGGGGAAGAAGGGATTATGGGACCTCTTTCCCAAGCTGAACTTCTCCTGGCTTGCGATCGAACGACAGTCGGCGGATCAGGCTTTAGGGTTTATAACGATGTTGCGCCCCAGGCTTTCGTTCGGGATCGCTGGAGTGCAGCCGGGTCCGGGGTGGCAACTTCGGTTGCTGCAGGCTTACGACAAGAATGATATCGATGGGCGCGGATTGCAGATTTCTACTTTGGGGAATACCGACCTGCATCCAGAGAGGACGCGCGAGATCGAAGGCGGGTTTGATCTCGATCTCTTTGATAGTCGAATTCGAATGAGTTGGACGCAGTTTCGTAAACTCAGGATCGATGCGATCCAAAGCATTCCGGTTGGGCTGTCCGTGTATGGGGGAGGCTTGCTCCAGTACAAAAACATCGGACAGATTCGAAATACGGGGTTGGAGCTCAGCTTGTCGGCCACCGTCATCGAGAATAGCCTAGTGCGATGGACGGTCAATACATCGTTGTCCAAATTTGAGAATACGTTGCTGAAGTTGAATGGTGACCGTCCCTATATCGACATGGGCAATGGTTCCCGCTTGACGCCAGGTTATCCGGTGAACGGCCGATGGGAGCGACCGATTGTGGGCTATCAAATCCCGCCATCGCAAAAGTTGTCGTTGTCTGATGTGATTATCGCCGATAGTGCGGTCTATGTTGGGCAGCAGTCCCCGAACTTTGATCTCCCCATTAATACGTCTGCGTCTTTCTTCGGAGGAATGATCGGAGTGAGTGCCTCATTGCACTATAAGGATGGAATGACACAGTTCAATAATGGGAGCCAACAGAGTCTCGTTAATCTGTACTATAACCCAAACTCCACATTCGCAGAACAAGCGATCGCCTTGGCTGCTGGTTGTGTAGGTTCTGCTTCGATTTGTTCGAAATACGGACTCGTGCAGACGGTTAATACGTTGCGATTTAGATCGCTCTCGGTCAACTATTCGGTACCACGCACGTATGCCAAGAAGCTTGGGGTGCCGAGCATTCAGCTCGCTCTCCAGGGCGATAACTTGGGACTCTGGACCAACTATCGAGGGAAAGATCCCGAAGTGAATTCCATCACGGTTGGTGATGCTACGGAAGATAACGGTCAGCTTCCGATGTCGCGGACCTGGCGTCTTCAAGTGAGGCTTGGAAACTGATGCAGATGTTATCATTACGCTCGACACACCTACACCGATTGCACCAATCGTTACGTGTGTCCCTTCGATGCCTTGGCGTGTTCGGCACGGTTTTCAGCGTTGGCTGCAGCTTGCTGGATAACCCGACGATTCCAGATGGCACTATGAGTCCCACCATGTACCATTCTAAAGCGGGTGGTCTCGGGCTTAGCACCTACGCGACGGATCTCTTTCGGATTGGGATGATTGGCTCCGTCCTCGACGGGGGATTGCTGACGGATGAACTCAATAAAGATTTTAAGGCTGAAGAGCCTATAGGAAAGGGAATGGATGAGCGATTCCTGCCCGAGGTTCAGACTGGTTTTTTAGTTGTTGGACAATATGCCACGCTTCAGAAGCTGCGCGGGCAGGCCATGATGGCGCGGGCGGTGTTAGCCCGCTACGGGAGTGATCTCTCACCTGCAGTCCGCGGCCGATTGCTTGCGCTGGAAGGATATGCCGTGATGCTCCTGGCGGATCAGTATTGTGCGGGAGTGACGCTTTCGACGTTAGACTTTGAAGGCGATTACACATACAAACCACCGCTTACTATTGCTGAGACGTACGAGCAGGCAGTAATACTTTTTGACTCCGCGCTCGCTATCTCAAGTGATAGTACAGGTGTCATCACCTTGGCCACGGTCGGAAAGGCGCGGGCTTTGGTCGGTGCCGGACGGCTGGCTGATGCCTATGCGGTGGCGCGTCCCGTGTTAACCTCGGATGCGTATCGAATACGAGCGTCGTTTATAACTGGCTACAATGATAATGAATTCGTGAAGCGTGCGTCGGTATCGGATCGTGAAGGGTGGAACGGATTGCCGTATCGCACCAGCGGCGATCCCCGATCCGTGTCTGATACGGCGACAATGCGAGTGAAAGTCGGAACCGACCCTACGACCTTCTTTCTGATCTTTCCGCGGAAATACGCGACGGGTGACAGTTTTTCGTTTGTTGTGGCGGGCGGTATTGAAGCTCGACTCATTGAAGCTGAATATCAACTGAGTAAAGGGAATGTCCCGGAGTGGCTCTCGCTTTTGAACACTCTCCGTACCAATGGAACTTTTAGCCAAATCGATACGTTGGATGACGAGACCGTCGATACGGTGTGGAATGCCGGCACAGGCGGCGTTGATCGATTAGCTCGGCTCAACGATCCTGGCAGCCCCGATGCGAGAATCTCCCTCTTGTTTGAGGAGCGAGCGTATTGGCTGTTCCTCACCGGTCAGCGTTTGCCTGATTTGCGACGACTCGTGCGTCAGTATTCGCGAGATCGCGAACAGGTCTTCCCGACGGGAATCTATGTGTTTGGAACGAGCACGTATGGTGAATACCAGAGCAGCATCAACATGCCGATTCCGGGGGATGAACGGCGCAACCCTCTCTTTCACGGGTGTACGAATCGTGATCAATAAACTGTCTCGTGCATTCAGTGGTGCATTCGTCATAATGCTATCGCTCTCTGCCTGCAATATGGACAAGGCTGGGCTGAACCTGTATGGCGATACTGGCACGATGGTATCGTATGTACGATTTGAGCATCGCGCCTACAACCTGGCGGTAGATACGCCCTATAATACCGTGAAGTTAGATGTTGGTGCATACTCGATCCAACATAAACGGCTTGATCTACCGATCACGTATGAGGTGACGAATTATCTGGCCATGGAGATCGATAGCAGCGGTGTGCTTCATGCCAAAGGCACGGCATCCGGTGCGCTGATTAAAGCGTATACCACCGTTGACGGCGTGACTCGTCGCGACTCGGTCTATGTGACTATCACAGCAGGAACGCCAGCCAGCTTGCCGGTAAGAGTCGCGTTCGAGCTAAACCCTGGCGACAGTGCCAAGCTGGGGCAGACGGAACAATTCCCTCGCGGAAAAACCGTCAAGATTATTCGGAGTGACACCGCTGGAAATAATCTGTCTACGCTACAGGTTGGACTTTGGGTCTCAGATCTGTCGAAAGCGAAGATCGCGCAGTCCGGGAACAATGCTACTATCACGCCATATCGACCAGGAAACATCACCTTCTATATCTCGACCTACGCTTATGGGCGAGTGTTTTTGGACTCGCTCCCGTATCTCATTGGATGGCCGGTGAGTGGGTACATCGGAGCATATCTGCGAATGCCGAGTGGGTCCAGGGACTCTATCGTCGACTTTCACCCAAAGCGACTCACTGTCGGTACCGGTGCCTGTGTGCATTGGGTAGCTAAAAGTTATGAATATACGGTAGACGTGGAATTCGAAGATTCCGCTGAGGCTAAATCTCCGTTGGGTATCCCCCAGTGTTTTTCGTTTATGATTGATGGCTTTGTGTCAGGTAACATCCCTGCCTGGACAGTTCTTCCCGATGGGAACGGAGGACCCAAGGTAGGGTCGCAATTCAGGGCACGCGTTTTTACCAAGCCTGGGATCTATAAATATCGGAGCAAGTTGTACAACACCACCGGAGAAATTCGGGTGTGTGATGAAAAGAACGACCCATCCTGTGCACCAGAAAACTATAAATGGGAAGATGGGCGCTAGTTCTCATCCAACACGCAAGCAGTCGATAGTAGGATCGACACGCAGAACCACCACTATCTGATGAAGAAGAGCTATGTCACTCAGTCGTAGAAGTTTCATGCAAAAATCGGCATCGTTGTTGGCAGCGACATCTGCCTCCGCGATGATGCCGGGGTTGTTATATACCAAAGGGTTTGGAGGCGTCAGCGAATACGTGACGCTCACCGGAGCAGAGCACGCCGGCCAGTTGGCCAACTCCGAACTGCTCAATGCGCTGGTCTTACGCGCCGTTGATGCCGGGAAAGCGGCCGGGGCGTCGTTTGTCGATGCCCGGATCACGCGAACGGTGGATCAAAACCAAAATGGCGGTGAATGGACGGATGCGGAGTTCGTCCAAATGGGCGTTCGCGCGTTCGTCAACGGTGTCTGGGGATTTGCTTCCAGTCCCTATTGTGATCTGGATGAGGCGGCATTGCTTGCAAAATCCGCAGTGTCACAAGCAAAAATTAATGCGGCCGTCTTTCCGCGAGATATTGAGTTGGGGGCCTATCCTGCCGTGAAAGGCACGTGGAGCACCCCCATTAAGCTGGATCCCTTCACGATTCCGATGGAAGAACGTTCGGATTTCATCGACTCGTTCCAGGGGATTACGCCCAGGCATGTCGAGGGCAGGGACTATGCTACCGTGTTGAAAGATGTCAGTGTGTCTCGCGTGGAAAAGACGATTGCGACCTCAGACGGATCGCTCTATTCGCAGACGTTGTATCGCACCGGCGGGGCATTTGAACTTACCGTGTATGCAAAGGCGCCCAGTGAGCCGGCACGGTCGACTGCACAAGGAAAAAATCTGGATCTTGCCGCTGCTGGTTGGGAACGGCTCCAGGATGCCAAGTTAAGCGAGCAGGTCCCGGCGTTGATTGAAGAAGCCGAGCGTTATCTGTATGTCCCGGTTGAACCGGTGATGATTGGGCGCTACGAACTCGTGACGTCTGCTTCGATCGCTGGTGGATTGATGGCGTCGACCTTGGCCAATGGAACGCAACTGGATCGGGTGCTTGGGTATGAGGCCAATGCGGGCGGGACGAGCTATCTCGGGCCGAACCATACGCAATATTTAGGAACACCACTTGGGAACGCGAAGCTCACGGTTACCGCCGATCGCTCCATGCCGCTCGGCTTGGCCACCACGCAATGGGACGACGAAGGCGTTGTCCCGGATGAGTTCACTATTGTTGAGCAGGGCAAGTTGGTGGACTATCAAACGACGCGTGAGATGACCGGGTTTATGACGGATTGGTATACATCGCGCAAGATGCCGGTTCGCTCACATGGCTGTTGTTATGCGACGGATGCCAAGAAGCTGCCGATGTTGCATACTCCCAATTTGACGATGCAACCTGGAGATGGCGCATCAAGTATGGAAGAGATGATTGCGAAGACGGAACGCGGGATCGCCTTTATCGCCGGTATGGTTGGAACGGATTTCCAATCGCGTACAGGCACTGGTGGTGGAATGATGCGTGAGATCCGGAACGGCAAGTTGGGTTCCATCTTGCTCGGTGCGCAACTCATGTACGATTCGCTCGAAATATGGAAAAACTTACTTGAAGTGGGCAACGCGAAATCCATGGAGCAGATGCCGACACTTCCAAACGGGAAGGGCGAGCCACAACAGGTGAGTCAATATTCGATTCGGTCGGTGCCGATTCGCTTGAAAGATATGGCCGTCGTTGACGGGACACGGAAAGCCTAATGTCACATCCACAACAGACCTACACAACGATGCGCCCCAATCGCGATCTCTCCGATCCCAATGCGGATCGTGATGCCATGGCCAACACTGTCGCCGATGACAAACCAACATCGCGATTTTTATCCCAGGAAGAGTGCGTCGCACTTGCCAAACGCGCAGCCGGCATGTCGGTCGGCGGTGGCGACCTCGCAGCGTATATCACCACGTCGTGGACTGGGAATGTTCGCTATGCCCGCAATCAGATCATTAGTACCGGCGATGTCCGGGACAATTGGTTTGTTGTTGAACGAAATATTCTCGGTGCCAAAGCCGAAGTCTTGTGCAACCAGATTAGCGACACCGGTATCGAGGCTGCACTGCGTCGTGCTGAACGGATGCTGCGAAACCATGCGCTTACCGGTGGTGCTCAGTTTCGCGAACATTTTCAAATGTTGGATTCCACCGGGATCCACAATCAAGGCGATCCTGAGAAGTCGACGATTAGCTCCGACGTCTTGTCGAAGTTGATGCAAACGATGGAACCGTTTTCAAAGCCGAAACTGTTCTTTGATCCAACCTACAATCTCGAAGCCCCGGAACGACTCCGTGAAGTCCAACCGCTGATTGAAGCGGTGAAGCAGGAGAAGCTTGTCGCCGCCGGCTACATCGAAGCCACCGCCTCCGGTCGAGTGGTGATGGATACGTGGGGCCGTACGCTCTATTACCCGTATACCGAATCCCAGTTCTCGGTGACGGTGCGGGATCCCGAAGGTACAGGGTCCGGCTGGGCTGGTGTTGATTTTGGAGATTGGTCCCGGATTGATGCCAAAAAACTGACCCAGGTTGCGATGGAGAAGTGTATAAAATCGCGCAATCCGGTCGCCGTCGAACCAGGCCGCTACACCGCGGTGTTGGAACCGCAAGCCGTGTCCGATGTCTTCTCTCCGATCATGAGTTTCCTTGACAGGGAATGGGCGGAACAGGGCGGCAGCCCGTTCTCGGACAGTCCCGGGTATTCGAAAATCGGCCTCAAGATCCTTGATGAACGAATCACCGTTTCGGCTGATCCGATGGACCCCGATATCGGATTTCCTCCCTTCGATGGGCGAGGTGCTGTCTATAATCCGGTGAACTGGGTTGAAAACGGTACACTGAAGGAACTGGACTATGATAGACGCTACGGTATTACCTCGTTAGGAATCAATAAAGGATTACCGAACAGCGGCGCCTATCGGATGAGCGGTGGCACTGCCACCGTCGACGAGATGGTGGCGTCGACCAAACGAGGGCTGTTGGTAACACGATTCTCCAATGTTGGAGTCGTCGACAAGCATAGCATTCTCTTAAGTGGCTATACGCGAGATGGGCTCTGGTTAATCGAAAACGGCAAAATCTCCAAACCGGTGAAGAACTTCCGGTTCCTGGAATCGCCTCTCTTCATCTTCAATAATCTCGAGACGTTGGGTGTGCCGACGAAGGTCTTCCGACCGGGCCGGCCAACCGTTGTGCCGAGTGCCAAAGTGCGAGACTTTAGTTTCACCAGCTTGATTGATGCGGTGTAATATGAACACAACAAATTACCTACCGAATACGACGGCCCGTGTGTTCACACGCGCGTCTGGAATTGGGTTGCTCCTCGCCGTGCTCCCCTCAATGGTCTTTGCGCAAGAGAAGACGTACCAACGCTATCTCTCGCATGCGGATTCTGTTGCCATCGCGGCGGCCTCGGCAAAGGCGGATACTGGCCGGATGATCCTCCCCTTTCAAGACTTGTCGCGTTACACCACACCGGGACAGTGTCTGGCGTTAACGAAGTCGATCGAGAGCACCATTTGGCGATCGAACGAACGCGATACCATGAAATATGGTCCGAGTGATTCGTTGCCAACCGAAGTCCGGGTGAAAGGGGCACAGTGCATCGCTAAGATGCGCCCGGATAATGTGGCTGAAATGGATTTGTATAACCTGCTCCAAGCTTCCGCTCGGGTGGGAGATACCGCACGGATGCGAGCCACGATCGAGTATTATCGGAACCTTGAGCGTATCCCACTCGAACGTCGATTGAAGTTTATCGGCGAGGCCGCAGGATTCGTGTCGACCTTGACTCGTCCGGAACCATTTCCGTTTCTTGCTTCCGTTCTGGATATCCTGAAAAGTTACGGTGCCGCTTCTCTGACCCAGACTGCTACGGTGTACACCCTCGCCGGCGGCGAAGCAGTGCAGCTCTTCGATACGGCGGCCATGATTCAGAACAATAAAGCCAGACTCGCCTATTTGCTGTCGTTTTCTGACGAAGATCGCAAAAAGGCAGGGCTTGGTGATTTGCGAAAAGACATCTACGAAGATTCGCTAATGCTGGTCACCTATAAAGAAGACCCTGATTGGCGAGAACGTCGGAAGCGCTTCGCTGATGTCATCTATGAGTCAGAGCCCTTCATGGCAAAAGGGTACGGTGAAATCTTGCCAAGCTATGTCGGTAGGCAGCCAGCCGAGATGGAGCTACAGGCCATATACCCTGAAGGGGCGTCGGCTACCCCAGTGAAAGGACGGGTGACGATCTACTTTTCCGCTCAGACGATTGGTGGCACGCCACAGTTGTCGCGGACATACGGTGTCCTTCGTCGCTTATACGATCGCTACCATGCAAAGGGGCTCGATATCGTGATTGTGACTGGGCTCCAAGGGTTTATGTGGTACAGTCCGCCACTCACCCCAGAGCAAGAGGCGCCACTTCACGGGTGGTACTTTCGCGAATACCACAACCTGCCATTCACGATTTTGGTCAATCGGCGAGAGATGCCGAAACGGGATGACGGCAAACTTGTTCGGCAGCGAACGCAGTGGGAGCTGTTCTTTGAAAACGGAACGATGCGAAACCGCGGATACATGGTTGGCAAAGACGGTACCGTGCGAGCGGTTGATCTCGGAAACTATACCGGTGATGAATATGTCGCTGCGTATATCGAGCGTGAGTTACGGAAGTAACATCATATCGATTCATTCTTGACCCATTGGTAATCTATTAACATGCGTGCATTCTCCGCGATCATGGCGTTCGGTGTTGCTGCGCTATCGGTCGCAAGCGTTCGTCAGAATTATTCACCTTCAGTATCCTCTGAGGGTGGGCCGGTTTCCGCGTTCGTTGGTGCGATGATTGGTACTGCAGTTGTTTCTGCAGTTGACACTCCGACCATGGTGACCGATACATCCTGGCGCCCCCTTCTCGGTTCATCATTACGTTATGGGGTAGACACGACGGTCGCTCCATGTGATGACTTTTATCAGTATGTGAACGGTGGTTGGCGGAAGGGAGTGGTGTTCGACACGCCTGCCGCAAAAATTCGGAGTGTCGATTTCTTTAAAGATGTCGATCTCCGTACAAAGTTACGGTTGCGTCACATTATGGACTCCGCGCGGTCCGTGGCGAAAACAACAACCGATCTCAACTTACGCGTCATCGCCGAGTTTTATACGAGCTGCCTGACGGCCGATAGCTTGGACCTTCGCGGTCGAGTCCCTACGTCATCGAAGAAAGATACGACCCCCAAGAAAGATACGTCGCGGGCCGATCAATGCGTGGATCGCTCCATGGCTTACATGAGCGAAGCACTCGGCCAAATCTACGCAAAGGAACTGCTGGCGAATAACGCGGTGCCGCATATGGAGAAGCTTCTCCAGGCCGTGCGTGACGCAGTCCGTGTGCGGATCACCAAGAATCCCTGGATGACCGCCGATGATAAAGGCGCTGCACTGGAGCGTCTGGATCGGCTCAAGCTACGCGTCGGAGTCCCAACACAAAGCGTGGATTTCAGTCGATTAGCCCTGACGAGCAATTATCAACAGAACGTGCGGATCCTCCAAAACTTCTTCCAGGACAGTTGGTATCGTTCGGTTGGTGAGGACAATCGGCAGAATTGGAAAGCCAGTTTAATTCAAGCCAATGCGTTTTATATGGAGGGTGAGCACGCGATCGAGGTGCCACCAACGATGTTCATGGCACCGTTCTTTGATCCGACTGCAGACGACTTATACAACTTTGCCGGTATTGGACACGTGATCGGTCATGAAATTTTTCACAGTGTCGCCAAGTCTCTTCCCTTGTTAGAAGGCGCTGAACTCCCCAATCAAATTGCCCGATTGAAGGCTATCCATAGTAGCATGGGGTCGCTCGACGGTTGGACCGCAAACGGCGATCACACATTTAGTGAAGATGTCGCTGATCTCGGCGGAATGCACGTCGCCTACGAAGCATGGAAAGCCTCGATCAAATCCAGTGGTGTGAAACCGAAGCCAATGATTGACGGCTACACGCCAGATCAGCGCTTCTTCCTTGCCGTCGCACGCATCTGGCGGTCCAAGTGGCAGGGCGTCGGTCGTGAAATTGACCCCCACGGTCCACCATTCGCCCGTATCAACGGAACACTCCGGAATTTCCCTGAATTCGCGAAAGCATTTGGTTGTAAAGACACGGATCGTATGGTGCTCCCCGCAAATAAACGCGCTGAAATTTGGTAAGGTCTCGAGGCTGGGAAGAATGGCACAATCCTTTTTCACGGGTGCACGAATCGTGAACAATGATTTGCCTCGCGCAGTTCAACTGCGCATTCATTGGGATCCTGCCGCCCTATCTGCCTGCAACATCGACATACGGAACCACCACAATCTGATGAGGAAGAGCTATGTCACTCAGTCGTAGAAGTTTCATGCAAAAATCGGCATCGTTGTTGGCAGCGACATCTGCCTCCGCGATGATGCCGGGGTTGTTATATACCAAGGGGTTTGGCGCCGTCAGTGAATACGCGATGCTCACCGGGGCCGAGCACGCTGGACAGGTGGTGAACACCGAACTGCTCGATGCGCTGGTCTTGCGCGCGGTAGACGCAGGAAAAGCGGCCGGAGCGTCATTTATCGATGCTCGAATCACGCGAACGGTGAGTCAAAGTCAAAATGGCAGTGAATGGACGGATTCGGAGTTTGTCCATATGGGCGTCCGCGCGTTCGTCAACGGAGTCTGGGGATTTGCCTCCAGTCCCTATTGTGATCTGGATGAGGCGGCGTTGCTTGCCAAATCTGCCGTGTCACAAGCGAAAATTAATGCGGCCGTTTTTCCGCGTGACCTTGAGTTGGGAACCTATCCTGCGGTGAAAGGAAAGTGGAGCACCCCAATTAAAATAGATCCTTTTACGATTGCGATGGAAGAACGGTCGGATTACATCCAGTCGTTCCAGGGGATTACACCGAGACACATCGTTGGTAGAGGCTATGGTACTGTGTTGAAAGATGTCGAGGTGTCTCGCGTGGAAAAGACGATTGCGACCTCAGACGGATCCCTCTATTCGCAGACGCTGTATCGCACGGGCGGAACATTTGAACTAGGAGTTGGGGCAGAGGCGCCCAGTGAGCCGGCAAAGGCATCGGCATTTGGCAAAGATGTGGATCTCGCTGGTGCCGGGTGGGAACGGCTCGAAGATGCCAAGTTGCGTGAGCAGATCCCACGACTTATGGATGAAGCCGAACGCGATCTGTATGTTCCGGTTGAACCGATAATGATTGGGCGCTACGAACTCGTGACGTCTGCCGGGATTGCGGGTGGGTTGATGGCATCGACCTTGGCCAATGCGACACAACTGGATCGCGTGCTTGGGTATGAGGCCAATGCCGGCGGGACGAGCTATCTCGGACCGAACCATACGCAATATTTGGGGACGCCACTCGGGAACTCGAAGCTCACAGTCACCGCAGATCGCTCGATGCCGCTCGGTCTGGCCACCACGCAATGGGACGACGAAGGTGTTGTCCCGGATGAGTTCACTATTGTTGAGCAAGGGAAGTTGGTGGACTACCAAACGACGCGTGAGATGGCCGGGCTGATGTCGGAGTGGTATACCTCGCGCAAGATGCCGGTGCGGTCGCATGGTTGTTGTTACGCGACGGATGCCAAGAAGCTACCGATGTTGCATACGCCCAATCTGACGATGCAACCCGGAGACGGCGCCTCGAGTATGGACGAGATGATTGCGAAGACAGAACGCGGGATCGCCTTCATTGGAGGCATGGTAGGAACAGATTTCCAATCTCGCACTGGCACCGGTGGTGGCGTGATGCGCGAGATCCGGAACGGCAAGTTGGGCTCCATCTTGCTTGGCGCACAACTCATGTACGACTCATTCGAAATATGGAAAAACTTGCTTGAAGTGGGCAACGCGAAATCCATGGAGCAGATGCCGACACTTCCAACCGGGAAGGGCCAGCCGCAACAGGTGAGTCAATATTCGATTCGGTCGGTGCCGATTCGCTTAAAAGATATGGCCGTCGTTGACGGGACACGGAAAGCCTGATGTCACACTCACAACAGACACACACCACGGTCGCCGATTACAAACCCGCATCGCGATTTTTATCCCAGGAAGAGTGCGTCGCACTGGCCAAGCGCGCAGCCACTATGTCGGTCGGTGGTGGCGACCTCGCCGCCTATATCACCACGTCGTGGTCTGGGAATGTTCGTTATGCCCGCAATCAGATCATTAGCACCGGCGATGTCCGAGATAATTTTCTAGTTGTTGAGCGAAATATTCTCGGTGCCAAAGCCGAAGTCTTGTGCAACCAGATTAGCGATACCGGCATCGAGGCGGCGCTACGTCGTGCTGAACGGATACTGCGAAACCGTCCGCTTACCGGTGGTGCTCAGTTTCGTGAACATTTTCAAATGTTGGATTCTACCGGGATCCACAATCAGGGTGATCCTGAGAAATCGACGGTTAGCTCCGACGTCTTGTCGAAGCTGATGCAAACGATGGAACCGTTTGCGAAACCGAAACTGTTCTTTGACTCCACCTACAATCTGGAAGCACCGGAACGACTCCGCGAAGTCCAACCGCTAATTGAAGCGGTGAAACAGGAGAAACTGGTTGCCGCAGGCTACATTGAAGCTACCGCCTCTGGTCGAGTGGTCATGGATACCTGGGGGCGTACGCTCTATTACCCGTATACCGAATCCCAGTTCTCGGTGACGGTGCGGGATCCTGATGGTACGGGATCCGGCTGGGCTGGTGTCGACTTCGGGGATTGGTCCAGAATTGATGCCAAACGACTGACACAGATTGCGATGGAGAAGTGTGTAAAGTCCCGAAATCCTGTCGCCGTCGAACCGGGCCGATATACCGCGGTGTTGGAACCGCAAGCCGTGTCCGATGTCTTCTCACCGCTCCTCTATTTCCTTGAGAGAGAAGAGGCGGAACTGGGCGGCAGCCCGTTCTCGGACAGCGGCGGATATACGAAGATCGGTCTCAAAGTCCTTGATGAACGCGTCACGATCTCGGCCGACCCGATGGACCCCGATATCGGATTTCCTCCCTTCGATGAGCGAGGCGCTGTCTACAATCCGGTGAACTGGATTGAAAACGGTGTATTGAAGGAACTGGCCTATGACCGGCGCTATGGTATTACCGCGTTAGGGATCAATAAAGGACTCCCGAACAGCTTGTCTTATCGGATGAGCGGCGGCACCGCGTCCGTCGACGAGATGGTTGCGTCGACCAAACGAGGGCTGTTGGTAACGCGATTCTCCAATGTTGGAATCGTTGACAGACATAGCGTGCTCTTAAGTGGCTATACGCGAGACGGGCTTTGGTTAATCGAAAACGGAAAAATCTCCAAACCGGTGAAGAACTTCCGGTTCCTGGAATCGCCCCTCTTCATCTTTAATAATCTCGAGACGTTAGGCGTGCCGACGAAGGTCTTTCGACCGGGACGGCCAACCGTTGTGCCGAGTGCCAAAGTGCGAGACTTTAGTTTCACCAGTTTGATTGATGCGGTATAATATGACCAAGATAAATTACAGACTGAATACGACAGCTCGTTGGTGCGCCCGAGCATCCAATATCGGATTGTTTCTCGCCGCGCTCCCTGCCATGGTTTTTGCGCAAGAGAAGACGTACCAACGCTATCTCTCGCATGCGGATTCTGTTGCCATCGCGGCGGCCTCGGCAAAGGCGGATACTGGCCGGATGATCCTCCCCTTTCAAGACTTGTCGCGTTACACCACACCGGGACAGTGTCTGGCGTTAACGAAGTCGATCGAGAGCACCATTTGGCGATCGAACGAACGCGATACCATGAAATATGGTCCGAGTGATTCGTTGCCAACCGAAGTGCGAGTGAAGGGTGCGAAATGCATCGCCAATATGCGCCCGGATAATGTGGCTGAAATGGATTTGTATAACTTGCTCCAAGCCTCTGCGCGAGTTGGAGATACCGCACGGATGCGAGCCACGATCGAGTATTATCGGAACCTGGAGCGTATCCCGCTCGAACGTCGATTGAAGTTTATCAACGACGCCGCAGGTTTCGCATCAACCCTGACTCGGCCGACACCATACCCGTTTCTCGCTTCCGTTCTGGATATCCTGAAAAGTTATGGCGCAGCCTCGCTGTCCCATACCGCTTCGATGTACAAGCTCGCTGGCCGCGACGCAGGGGAGCGCTTCGACACGACGGCCATGATTCGGAACAATACGGATCGGCTCACCTATTTGCTGTCGTTTTCTGCCGAAGATCGCAAAAAGGCAGGGCTTGGTGATTTACGACATGACATCTACGAAGATTCGTTAATGCTTGTCACCTATAAAGAAGAACCGGATTGGCGAGAACGTCGGAAGCGTTTCTCCGATGTCATTTGGGAGGCAGAGCCTTTCATGGCAAAAATAAACGGCGAAATCATGCCCAGTTATGTCGGTAAGATGCCCGCCGAGATGGAGCTACAGGCCGCATACCCTGAAGGAGCGTCGGCCACTCCAGTGAAAGGACGGGTGACGATCTACTTTACCGCTCAGACGATTGGTGGCGCGCCACAGTTATCGCGGACATATGGCGTACTTCGTCGCTTATACGACCGCTACCATGCGAAGGGGCTCGATGTTGTGATTGTGACGGGGCTCCAGGGGTTTATGTGGTACAGTCCGCCACTCACCCCAGAGCAAGAGGCGCCACTCCACGCGTGGTACTTTCGTGAATACCACAAGCTTCCATTTACGATTTTGGTGAATCGGCGAGAGATGCCGAAACGGGATGACGGCAAAGTGGTTCGGCAGATGACCCAGTGGGAGCGATTCTTTGAGAATGGGACATTGCGAAACCGAGGGTACATGGTTGGCAAAGACGGCACCGTGCGTGTGGTTGACCTTGGAAACTTTGCCAGTGATGAAGGGGCTGCCGCGTGGATCGAACGCGAACTGCGGAAGTAAACATCATATCGATTCATTTCGAGAGGCGAACCAATACACCGGTTCGCCTCTCGAATTATTTAATACCACTCATCTCGCGCTCTCATAAATTCCCAAATATCCCCATTCACATTTCACAGTACCCAACCAAACATCTCTATAGTAGCCCCTTCCATAATAGCACACAGAAAAATCGACTCCAGGCACAATTCCCATCCGCCCCATATCCGTTGCCCTTCCTCACGAACTAGTTATATAATTATCATCACCCCATTAACGTACACCGTCTTCACGTTACATCACTTGTAACCGAAGTCGATCTCAATTCACATCTCGGCTTAACACCTGTTAAGCGGCGATCAATAATGCGAACAGTCACCCTATCACAAGTGGTTGCCTAAGCAAATGGACCGTCGTGGAAGGTGAAATTAATCCTCTCATAAATCAGAGAGGTCTCGAGGAAACGTCGGATTTACCCGGTCCATCGAGAGTTGATAGACAACTCGAGACCGAATGGGAGAATGCGCTACGTCAGGGGAGCTTCGAGGCGTATAAAACGATCTTTGAATATTATACACCTGGGCTTGTTAAATTCGCACGACTTTCTGTGCAGGCAGAGGTGGCTGAAGAGATTGTACAAGACGTAATGCTTAACCTGTGGCTTCGGCTCGATTCCCTGGAAACCCGCTCCGGGCTTTCTGCATATCTATTTGGCGCCGTCAAAAACCGAACTGCCAACTGGATCCGACACGAAATTCTCGTCCGAACCACCGAGTATGACAACCACCCAAGCCACCCACTCGGCATGGGTGAAAAACCCATCTCTCCGGTTGATCGACTCCTGGAGGATGAAACACGCACCGCGGTATATTCAGCGCTGCAACAGCTGTCAGATCTGCAACGTGAGGTGATAACACTGCGTTGGGAAGAGCAACTTTCGTATGATGAAATCGCCTCAATCCTATCCATTTCAGTCGCGGCCGCCAAGCAGAATGGCAGTCGCGCACAGCGAGCCATCCGGACAAAGCTAGGCGACACACTGTAGATCCCCAATACGAGCGCATCGAAGTAGAGCAAAAGATGTATGTCACCTAATCCGGACACCGGTGTCATACAGATATGCACCCGGTAAACCCTACAGATTCAAACGAGTTCGGACCAGAGCGACTGCAAGAACCAACGCCGCCTACCGAAGACGCCTTCGATAGGTATTTCGCCGGAATGTCGTCACCTAACGAGGCATTCACGGTTCGTTCTTACATAAATCGCCAGTACCCTCGCGCGGTTGAGCTGCTAGCGAACCCGGGTACTGCATATATAACTTCGAAGTTAGGCCCAGAATACACGCCCCCCCGCGGTAACTCGAATCTCGTTGAAGTAGATGCAATGTGGGCGAGGGTAATTGAGCGCCTGGCAGAGTCCACCTTGCCGAAACAACCGCTGGCGGCAAACGCTCGTATCCGGTCCGGCCCAGGAGCTGGCCGAGCCGAGAAGTTGGATTCGTCAGCAACCAAACCATGGTTCCATCGCATCACTACAGCCGCTAAAGTGGGCGTTCTCGGTTTTGCCGTAATCATAGGATTCGCAATTCCAGCAGCCATATATATGGGCGGCGAAAACATACCTAGTGGATCAACCGAAGTTCAAACAAAAACCATCGTGACCAACGCCGGACAGCGTGTAACCTATCATCTCCCCGACGGATCTTCCGCTATACTAGCGCCCGGGAGTCGGCTGTCATACCCCGCAAACTTCGGAAGTCGCGGCCGGGAGGTCGTCCTCGATGGAGAAGCGTTGTTCACCGTAACGCAAAACAAAGGAACACCGTTCGTAGTTCGACACGGCCAAACGTCCGTGCGTGTGTTGGGAACTACGTTCTCCGTGCGTCGTTACGATAGTGATTCTGCCCTGACTGTCGTAGTGGCCGAAGGGAAAGTGTCTGTCGCGTCTGAAGTGCTTACAAGCGGAGATGTTGCGTATGTAGGTACAAACGGTACCGTAAACGTTGCACGTGCAACAGACATATCAGCTGCACTCTCATGGACAACTGGAAGGTTGACGTTCCGTCGCACCGCGTTGCGTGACGTAATTCCGCAGATGGAACGATGGTACAATCTCAAAATTACGGTTGCTGATCCTGAGATGCTGGATCAACCTATTACCGGATCGTTCTTGACAGATGCGTCGATTGGGGCTGTGAATAGCATTGCATTGCTACTGCATGCAGACGTCGTTCGGCATGGCAATCACGTTTCGCTGATCGCACGCAATGTAAGCAATCCGGCTCATTCGGAATAGTTGGCACTCGCGTTGTATACGTCTCACAATTCACAACCAATCATGCGAATGAAGCGTTTCATAGTTCGATTTATGATGCTGGGATTAGCACTCACAGCGGCCGCGTCAGGCAGTGCTCAGGTGGCGGTTTCGGGGCAACCGCCGGCAGTGTCGGATGGCGCAAGGTTGGGTAAGGTTGGAGGTCTTTGGCAGAATCCGCTGATTTCGGTCGATATCGAAAATGCAACCATTGAAGAAGGGCTCGAAGCGATAGCAAAGCAGTCTGGGGTTCGTATCGTTTTCAGCAAGGACGTGTATGCGGTAACGAAGCGCGTTACATATCATGCAAAGCGACGCCCGGTAAACGAGGTAGTTGCGGCGATTTTGAGCTCCACCGGGTTGCAATATAGAGCCTCGCCATCTGGCGAGATTATAGTGAGTCGCGAGGTCCAGGATACCACTCGTGCTACAGTAGGGGCGATTATGGGCCGCATCACCGACTCGGCTACCGGGAAGGGGCTCGTTGGGGCAGCCGTTGTGGTGCGTGGGTTAAAGATCGGCGCAACGACAACTGAAAATGGTCTGTACCGGATCGTTGGTGTGCCAAGTGGCAGCCAAACGATTGATATCCGTGCCGTTGGTTTTCGTTCTCTTGTACGCATGGTGAAGGTTGAAGCGGGACAAAGAGTCGCTTTGAATGTTTCCATGCACGTGACCGCTGCAACCCTGAGCGAGGTTATTACCACCGTCACGGGAACGCAGCGGAAAATTGAAATTGGGAACGATGTGACGTCGATCGATGTGGATTCTGTGATGAAAACGGCTCCCATTACATCAGTGACAGACATCCTGGAAGGACGCGTCCCGGGACTCACGGTCACGCGGAGCTCCGGGGTTCCCGGGTCACCATCGAGGCTGAGGCTTCGCGGTATTGGTGGCGGATTGCTGGGTAATGTGCCAGGCGCACCAACCAATGACCCGATTGTGATCGTCGATGGAATTCGGATCAATGCGAGTCAGTCTGCCGTGGGAGATCAGAGTTTGGCTGCAGAACGCGGGACTGGTTCACGCTCCAGCTTCCCACCACCGTCTCCCATTGACCAGATCGACCCAAATACCATTGAGCGAATTGATGTGTACAAAGGGCCGTCTGCGGCAGCCATGTACGGCTCGGACGCCGCCAACGGGGTTATCGTGATTACGACCAAAAAAGGTACCCCGGGGGCCACGAAATGGACGACCACGCTTGACCAAAGTATTGAATACTTCCCTGGGACATATACAGCACCAGGATACTATGTGTTTTGTTCGGCCAATGGGCAAGGGGTCGATCCACCGCACATATGTACTGATTTGGGGGCGGATCTACTACGCTACAACATGGATAGCGTTGCCCGATTCCAGGCGCTGAATATCGCCTCGCTATCCCCATTGGGTCGAGGAACACGAGGCGGGAGAACGCTCACCGTTTCTGGAGGGCAAGGGCAATACAGGTATTCTGTAACTGGAACCGTAAACGATCAAATTGGTGTGCTCAAGATGCCTGGGTTGTATCAGCGGCAATATCGCGGCATTTATGACTCGGCTGTATCAAACTGGATGAGGCGCCCCAATTTGCTGAAGCAACGGAGTGTCAGTGCCTCGTTTATGCTCGAACCAAGAAAAGGGTTGACCACCAATTTTGTGACGCGCGTGTCGAATACTGAAAGTCGACAGTCTGCCGCGCAACTTCAACTCCCAACCCTGGCTTCTTCCTACATCGATACGAATTCTGTTTTATTGTCTACGATTGCTGAGTATACAACACGAGGCATTTCACAAGTGGGGTTCATCGATCTCTCTGTGTCGGCAAACTGGAACGCATTCCCAATGTTTCCCCTCTCTGCAACATTAGGGAATAGTCGAAACAATCGTCACGACACCAATTTTTCGCCGCAAGGGTTAAAGCTTGAATACGTAGATGTTGTTAGTTCGAGAGGATTCTACAGCATGGGAAGCGAAATTGGCGACGTGCAGACTGCCAATGTCAACGGAACACTCATGACTGGAAAAGTCTCCACTGCCATGGGAATCAACGTGACCAAGAATTCCACGCAAAGATATCAAGGGCGCAGTGACTCGTTAAGTCCTGGAGTGGCCGTGCCAAGCTTCTTCAACTCTGCTGCGCAATCCCGGTATAACTCGGCGACCGGCGGCTGGTTTGTGGAGCCGCGACTGAATCTCAATTCTCGGTTTTTTGTCAATCCGGGATTTCGCTTCGATGGCAACACGCTCTCTGGTTCCAAAGGGGGGACAAATGGGATTTGGAACCTCTTTCCCAGGTTGAATTTCTCCTGGATTGCGATTGACCGACAGTCGACGGAACAACAGGCTTTAGGGTTTATCACGATGTTGCGCCCCAGACTTTCGTTCGGGGTTGCTGGTGTGCAGCCGGGGCCGGGGTGGCAACTTCGGTTGCTGGAGGGCTACGACAGGAATAATGTCGAAGGATATGGATTACAGATTTCTACTTTGGGAAATACCGAACTGCATCCAGAGAGAACGCGCGAAGTGGAAGGCGGGTTCGATCTCGATCTCTTTGATAGTCGAATTCGAATGAGTTGGACGCAGTTTCACAAACTCAGAACCGATGCGATTCAAACTGTTCCGGTTGGGCTGTCTGTGTATGGTGGGAGTTTGATGCAGTACAAAAACATCGGACAGATTCGAAATACGGGTTTGGAGTTCAGTCTGTCAGCTACGGTTATCGAGAACAGCCTCGTGCGATGGACGGTGAATACATCGTTGTCCAAATTTGAGAATACGTTACTGAAGTTAAATGGAGACCAGCCTTATATTGAAATGGGCGATGGGTATCGTTTAACTCCAGGTTATCCGGTGAACGGTCGGTGGGAGCGACCGATTGTAGGCTATCAAATTCCACAATCGCAAAAGTTGGTGTGGTCTGATGTGATTGTGGCCGATAGCGCGGTATATGTTGGGCAGCAGGCCCCGAACTTTGATCTTCCCATTAGCACATCGGCGTCGTTCTTCGGTGGGATGATTGGAGTGAGTGCCATGATGCACTATAAAGATGGAATGACCCAGTTCAACAGTGGAAATCAGCAGAGTCTTGCCAATCTCTACTACAATCCAAACTCCACATATACCGAACAGGCAATCGCCTTAGCGGCTGCTTGTTCAAATGTCTGCTCGAAATACGGACTCGTACAGACGGTTAACACATTACGATTTACATCGCTCTCGATCAATTATGCGGTACCACGCACATACGCCAAGAAGTTAGGGGTGCCGAGCATCCAACTCGCTCTCCAGGGCGATAACCTGGGACTCTGGACCAACTATCGAGGGAAAGATCCCGAAGTGAATTCCATCACGGTTGGTGATGCGACGGAAGACAATGGTCAGCTCCCGATGTCGCGAACCTGGCGTATTCAAGTGAGGCTTGGAAACTGATGCAGATGTTTCTATTACACTCGGCATATCTACATCGCTTGCAACAAGTATGGCGTGCATCTCTTCGCTGTCTGTGCGCACTTGGTGTGACTTTCAGTTTGGGTTGCAACTTACTCGACAACCCGACGATTCCGGAAGGAGCCATGAGTCCGACCACGTACCATTCTAAAGCGGGTGGTCTCGGGCTTAGCACGTATGCCACAATCCTCTTTCGTGATGGTATGATTGGCACCATCCTCGATGGGGGACTGCTGACGGATGAACTCAATAGAGATAATACTGCTGAAGAGTCTCAAGGAAAGGGAATTGATGAGCGATTCCTGCCCGAGGTTCAGACTGCTTTAGGTATTGGACAATATGCCACGCTTCAGAAGCTGCGGGGACAGGCCATGATGGCGCGAGCAGTGTTGGCCCGCTACGGAGAGGATCTTTCACCTGCAATCCGCGGTCGATTGTTTGCGATTGAAGGGTACGCCGTGATGCTCCTGGCGGATCAGTATTGTGCGGGGATGTCGCTTTCGACGTTGGAATTTGAAGGTGATTACACATACAAACCATCGCTGAGCATTGCTGAGACGTACGAGCAGGCGGCAATCCTGTTTGACTCCGCGATCGCTATCTCAAGCGATAGTATAGGCGTCATTACCTTGGCCACGGTTGGAAAAGCGCGGGCGTTGGTCGGTGCCGGACGGCTGGCTGATGCGTATGCGGTGGCGCGTCCCGTGTTAACGTCGGATGCGTATCGAATACGAGCGTCGTTTATAACTGGCTACAATGATAATGAATTCGTGAAGCGTGCGTCGGTATCGGATCGCGAAGGGTGGAACGGATTGCCGTATCGCACCAGCCGCGATCCCCGATCCGTGTCTGATACTGCGACAATGCGGGTGAACGTCGGAACCGACCCGACAACCCGCTTTCTGATCTTTCCGCGGAAGTATGCGACGGGTGACAGTTTCTCGGTTGCTGTGGCGAGCGGAATTGAAGCTCGACTTATTGAAGCAGAATATCAATTGAGTAAAGGGAATGTCCCGGAGTGGCTCTCACTTTTGAACACCCTCCGTACCAATGGAACTTTTAGTCGGATCGATGTGTTGCCTGATGCGACCGTCGATACGGTGTGGAATGCCGGCACAGGCGGCGTTGATCGATTAGCTCCGCTCAACGATCCGGGCACACCGGAGGCGCGAGTCTCTCTCTTGTTTGAAGAGCGGGCGTATTGGCTGTTCCTCACCGGTCAGCGTTTGCCAGATTTGCGGCGATTAGTGCGTCAGTACGCACGGGACCGCGAGCAGGTCTTCCCGACGGGAACCTATCTCTCTGGAATGAGCACCTATGGTGAATATCAGAACAGCATCAACATGCCGATACCATGGTATGAACGGCGCAACCCTCTCTTTCACGGGTGTACGAATCGTGATCAATAAACCGTCTCGGGTATTCACCCGCACGCTGAGCCGTTCCTGCAGCGTTGTACTTATTGCAATCTTTTCGTTCTCTGCCTGCAATATTGATACGGCTGGGCTTAATCTGTATGGCGATATCGGGACGATGGTTTCGTATGTACGATTTGAGCATCGCGCCTACAATCTGGCCACAGATTCTCCTTATGATACCGTGACGTTAGATGTTGGCGCATACACGATCCAACATAAACGGCTTGATCTACCGATCGCGTATGAGGTGACAAATTCTCAGGCTATGGAGATCGATAGTAGCGGGATGCTCCATGCCAATGGCACTGCATCTGGTGCATTAATTAGAGCGTATACCACCGTTGATGGCGTGACTCGTAGCGACTCCGTGTATGTGACTATCACTGAGGGAACACCAGCCACCTTGCCGGTAAAAGTTGCGTTCGAACTCAATCCCGGCGACAGTGCCAAGTTTGGGTCTACTATACAGTTTGCTCGCGGAAAAACTGTCCAGATCATTCGGAATGATGACGCCGGAAGCAATATGTCCACACTGCAGGTTGGGCTTTGGGTCTCAGATCTATCGAAATCGACGGTAGCGCAGCGTGGGAACAATGCTACAATCATGGCGTATCGACCGGGGAAAGTCACCTTCTATATCTCGACCTATGCCTATGGGAGAGCGTTTTTGGATTCGCTTCCATATGTCATTGGATTGCCGGTGTCCGGATATATCGTAGCGTACACACGAATGCCGAGTGGGAGCAGGGACTCGATTGTCGACTTTCACCCAAAGCGGCTTACTGTCGGAATGGGCGCTTGTGTCCATTGGGACAGGCGAAGTGTTGGCTATCTGGCGGACGTAGAGTTCGAAGATTCCGCGGAAGCTAAATCTCCGTTGAATGTCCCGCAGTGCTCGCCCTATATGAGTGAGTCTTTGGCGTCAGGTAACATCTCTGCCTTTGCTTATCAGCTCGACGAGTTTGGAGGACCTGTGTTGGGGTCCAACACTAGAGCACGTGTGTTCACCAAGCCTGGTATCTACAAATACCGAAGCAAGCTGTACAACACCACCGGCGAGATCCTGGTGTGTGATGAAAAAAACGACCCATCCTGTGCACCAGAAAACTACAAATAGGAAGATGAGCGCTAGCGCTGATCCAACGCAATCCGTCACTATCTAATGAAGAAGAGATATGTCACTCAGTCGTAGAAGTTTCATGCAAAAATCGGCATCAATGCTGGCCGCAACATCTGCTTCAGCAATGATGCCGGGGGCGGTGTTTACCAAAGGGTTTGGCGCCGTTAGTGAATACGCAAAGCTCACAGGCGCGGAGCATGCTGGACAGTTGGCGAACACCGAGCTCCTTGATGCGTTGGTCTTGCGTGCTGTGAACGCAGGGAAAGAGGCTGGAGCGTCGTTTATTGATGCCCGGATTACGCGAGTGGTGGTGCAAGAGCAAAATGGCCCTTACTGGACGGATAGGGAGTCTGTCCAAATGGGCGTTCGTGCGTTTGTTAACGGTGTGTGGGGATTTGCCTCCAGTCCCTATTGTGATCTGGATGAGGCTGCATTGCTCGCTAAATCCGCCGTATCACAAGCAAAAATTAATGCGGCGGTCTTTCCTCGAGACATTGAGTTGGGGGTTTACCCTGCCGTAAAGGGCAAGTGGAGCACACCCATTAAGTTGGATCCCTTTACGATCCCGATGGAAGAACGGTCGGATTTTATCTCATCGTTCGATGGGCTTAGGCCTCGCCGCGTCGTGGGCAGATTGTCTGGTGGCAGTTTAAAAGACGTCGCTGTGTCTCGCGTCGAGAAAACGATTGCGACGTCCGATGGGTCTATCTATTCACAGACGCTGTATCGTGTCGGTGGGGAATTTAAAGTTCGCGTGAATGCAGTGTCGCCCAGTGAGCCAGCAATTGCAGAGGCATTAGCTAAAGGGGTCGATCTTGCCGCTGCAGGGTGGGAACGGTTCGAAGATGCCAAGTTGCGTGACCAGATTCCAGTACTGATTGAGGAAGCCGAACGTTATTTGTATGTCCCGGTCGAACCGGTGATGATCGGGCGCTACGAACTCGTGACATCTGCTGCGGTCGCAGGTGGGTTAATGGCGTCAACCTTTGCCAACGCGACGCAACTGGATCGAGTGCTGGGATATGAAGCCAATGCAGGCGGGACCAGCTATCTCGGACCGAATCATCTGCAGTATTTAGGAACGCCGCTCGGGAACGCGAAGCTCACGGTGACCGCCGATCGCTCGATGCCACTTGGCTTGGCCACCACACAATGGGACGACGAAGGTGTAGTTCCAGATGAGTTCACGATAGTGGATCACGGAAAGTTAGTGGACTATCAAACAACTCGTGATATGGCTGGACTGATGTCGGAGTGGTATACCTCCCGTAAAATGCCGGTGCGGTCGCATGGCTGTTGTTACGCAACGGATGCCAAACAGCTTCCGATGTTGCATACTCCCAATCTGACGATGCAACCTGGAGATGGTGCCTCGAGTATGGACGAGATGATTGCCAAGACGGAACGCGGGATTGCATTTATTACCGGGATGGTTGGAACAGATTTTCAGTCGCGCACCGGCACGGGTGGCGGAATAATGCGCGAGATTCGAAACGGTAAGTTGGGCTCCATCTTGCTCGGCGCGCAACTCATGTACGACTCCTTCGAAATATGGAAAAACTTACTTGAAGTAGGGAACGCAAAATCTATGGAGCAAATGCCAACCCTGCCAGTCGTGAAGGGCGAGCCACGACAGGATAGTCAAAGTTCGATTCGGTCGGTGCCGATTCGCTTGAAAGATATGGCCGTCGTTGACGGGACGCGGAAAGCCTAATGTCACACTCACAACAGATATACACTACGATGCGTCCCAATCGCGATTTCTCCAATTCCAATTCGGATCGTGATGTCATGACCAACACGATCGCGGATGACAAACCCGCATCGCGATTTTTATCACAGGAAGAATGCGTCGCCCTGGCCAAACGTGCTGCCGCCATGTCGGCGGGGGGGGGCGACCTCGCCGCCTATATCACCACGTCGTGGTCTGGGAATGTGCGCTATGCGCGCAATCAGATTGTTAGCACCGGCGACATCCGCGACAATGAGATGGTTGTTGAGCGAAATATTCTTGGTGCCAAAGGCGAAGTCGTGTGCAATCAGATTAGCGATACCGGGATCGAGGCGGCGGTACGTCGGGCGGAACGGATGCTGCGAAACCAAAAGCTCACCGGTGGCGCCCAGTTTCGCGAACACTTTCAAATGTTGGATTCCACCGGGATCCACAATCAGGGCGATCCTAAAAAAGAGACGATCAGCTCCGACGTTTTATCGAAGTTGATGCAAACCATGGAACCGTATTCAAAGCCGAAGCTGTTCTTTGACACCACTTACAAGCTCGAAGCCCCGGAACGACTTCGCGAAGTGCAACCGTTGATTGAAGCGGTGAAACAGGAGAAGCTTGTTGCCGCAGGTTTCATTCAAGCCACTGCCTCCGGTCGGGTAGTTATGGATACATGGGGGCGTACGCTTTATTACCCGTATACTGAATCCCAGTTCTCAGTCACGGTGCGGGATCCGGATGGTGTAGGGTCCGGATGGGCCGGTGTTGATTTCGGGGATTGGACCCGAATCGATACTAAACGACTGACTACAATTGCCATGGAGAAGTGTGTTAAATCACGTAATCCTGTGGCCGTTGAGCCTGGCCGATACACCGCGGTGTTGGAACCGCAAGCTGTGTCCGATGTATTCTCGCCGCTCATGTATTTTTTGGAGCGGGTAGAGGCGGAACAAGGAGGCAGCCCGTTCTCGGACACTCCCGGATATACGAAGATCGGCCTCAAGGTCCTTGATGAACGAATCACCATCTCGTCCGACCCGATGGACCCTGATATCGGGTTTCCTCCCTTCGATGAGCGAGGCGCTGTCTACAATCCGGTGAACTGGATTGAAAACGGTATACTGAAAGAGCTGGCCTATGATCGACACTATGGTATCACCGAGTTAGGGATCAATAAAGGACTCCCCAACAGCAATGCCTATCGGATGAGCGGTGGCACCGCGTCTGTCGACGAGATGGTAGCATCGACTAAACGAGGGCTGTTGGTCACGCGATTCTCCAATGTTGGAGTCGTTGACCACCATACCGCGCTCTTAAGTGGCTATACGCGCGACGGGCTCTGGTTAATCGAGAACGGCAAAATCTCCAAACCGGTGAAAAACTTCCGGTTCCTGGAATCTCCCCTCTTCATCTTTAATAATCTCGAAACGTTGGGTGTCCCGACGAAGGTCTTTCGACCGGGACGGCCAACCGTTGTGCCGAGTGCCAAAGTGAAAGACTTTAGTTTCACCAGTTTGATCGATGCGGTGTAATATGACCAAGATAAATTATAGTTCGAATACAACAGCTCGTTGGTGCGCTCGAGCATCCAATATCGGATTGTTTCTCGCCGCGCTCCCTGCCATGGTTTTTGCGCAAGAGAAGACGTACCAACGCTATCTCTCGCATGCGGATTCTGTTGCCATCACTGCGGCCTCGGCAAAGGCGGATACGGGCAGAATGATTCCCCCGTTCCGGGACTTGTCACGCTATTCCACACCGGGACAATGTTTAGCGTTAACGAAGTCGATTGAGAATACCATTTGGCGATCGAACGAACGCGATACCATGAAATCTGGTCCGAGTGATTCGCTGCCAACCGAAGTCCGGGTGAAAGGAGCACAGTGCATCGCCAACATGCGCCCGGATAATGTAGCAGAAATTGATTTGTACGACTTGATAACAGTATCCGCCCGGGTGGGAGATACCGCACGGATCCGGGCCACTATCGAGTATTATCGGAGCTTGGAGAGTATCCCGCTCGAAGATCGATTGTATTTCATTGGCGAAGCCATGGCGACTTACGTGTCGGTCGAGGCTCGACCAGAACCATACTCGTTTTATGCGTCCGTTCTGGATATCCTAAAAAGTTACGGTGCTGCCGCGCTTCCTCAGACCGTTAGGGTATACGCCCTCGCGATGCGCGAAGCATCGCAGCGCTACGACACGGCGGCCGTGATCCGGAACAATGCGGCACGAATCGCTTATTTGGCGTCGTTTTCCGAGGACGAACGTAAAAAAGCAGGGGTCGGTGATGGGCGAAGACAGGTCTATGAAGATTCGCTACTGCTGGTCACCTATAAAGAAGATCCCGACTGGCGAGAACTTCGGAAGCGCCTCGCTGATAGCATCTACAATGGCGATCCCATGTTTGCAAAGTTACAGGGTGAACTCATGCCTAGCTATGTGGGTCGGCAGCCAGCTGAAATGGAGCTACAGGCTATCTATCCTGCAGGGGCGTCGGCCACCCCAACAAAAGGGCGGGTGACGATTTACGTGTCCGCTCGGTCTATCGGCGGTAACCCCCAATTGTCGCAACCATATGGTACACTTCGTCGCCTATACGACCGCTACCATGCGGAGGGGCTCGATATTGTGATCGTGACTGGGCTTCAAGGGTTTATGTGGTATAGTCCACCACTTACCCCAGAACAAGAGGCGCCACTCCACGCGTGGTACTTTCGTGAATACCACAAGCTTCCATTTACGATTTTGGTGAATCGGCGCGACATGCCGAAACGGGATGACGGCAAAGTGGTTCGGCAGATGACCCAGTGGGAGCAATTCTTTGAAAATGGCACGTTGCGAAATAGCGGATACATGGTTGGCAAGGACGGTACCGTGCGTGCGGTTGACCTTGGAGACTTTAGATGGGACGGAACGACCTCTGCGTTTATCGAACGTGAGTTGCGGAAGTAACATCATATCAATTCATTCTTGACCCTTTGGTAATCTATTAACATGCGTGCATTCCCCGCGATCATGGCGTTCGGTGTTGCCGCGCTATCGGTCGCAAGCGTCCGCCAGAATTATTCACCTTCAGTATCATCTGATGGTGGACACGTTTTCGAGTTTGTTGGTGCGATGGGTGGTTCTGCAGTTGGTCCTACGATTGTTTCTGCGATTGACACCCCGACTACGGCGACCGATACATCCTGGCGGCCTCTGCTTGGTTCATCGTTGCGTTATGGGGTGGACACGACGGTCGCTCCATGTGATGACTTTTATCAGTATGTGAACGGTGGTTGGCGGAAGGGGGTAGTGTTCGACACGCCTGCCGCGAAAATTCGGAGCGTCGATTTTTTTAAAGACGTCGATCTCCGTACGAAGTTACGGCTTCGTCACATTATGGACTCGGCGCAATCTGTGGTGAAAACCACAAATGATCTCAATTTACGTGTCATCGCGCAGTTCTATACGAGCTGCCTCACGGCCGACAGCTTAGAGCTTCGCAGTCGTGTTCCCATCTCGTCCAAGGCCAAAAAAGATACGACACCCAAGAAAGATACCTCGCGAGCTGATAAGTGTGTGGAACTCTCCATGAATTTCATGAGCGAAGCACTCGGCCAAGTCTACGCGAAGGAGCTTCTTGCTAATAACGCGGTGCCACATATGGAGAAGCTTCTCCAGGCAGTACGGGACGCAGTACGTGTGCGAATCACCAAAAATCCCTGGATGACCGCCAACGACAAAGGAGCCGCGCTGGAGCGTCTGGATCGGCTCAAGCTGCGTGTCGGCATTCCAACGCAAAGCGTGGACTTCAGTCGGTTAGCCCTGACAAGTAATTATCAACAGAACATGCGGATCCTCCAAAGTTTCTTCCAGGACAGTTGGTATCGTTCGGTTGGTGAGGACAATCGGCAGAATTGGAAAGCAAGTCTAATCAGTGCCAATGCGTTTTATATGGAGGGCGAGCATGCGATCGAGGTGCCACCAACAATGTTTATGTCACCGTTCTTTGATCCGACCGCAGACGACCTATACAACTTTGCCGGTATTGGACATGTGATCGGTCACGAAATCTTTCACAGTGTCGCTAAATCGCTTCCCTTGTCGGAAGGCGCCGATCTCCCCAATCAAATTGCTCGATTGAAGGCCATCCATACTAGTATGGGTTCCCTCGATAATTGGACCGCAAACGGTGATCGTACGTTTAGTGAAGACGTCGCCGATCTTGGTGGGATGCATGTTGCCTATGAGGCATGGAAAGCTTCGATCAAATCCAGTGGCATCAAACCGAAGGCGATGGTTGATGGTTATACACCAGATCAGCGTTTTTTCCTGGCCGTCGCGCGCATCTGGCGATCGAAGTGGCAAGGTAATGGCCGAGAGATCGATGTGCATGGTCCGCCATTTGCCCGCATCAATGGAACGCTCAAGAATTTCCCGGAATTCGCAAAAGCGTTTGGGTGTAAGGATACGGATCGAATGGTACTGCCTGCAAACAAACGCGCTGATATCTGGTGAAAGTTTTACGAACGTTGTATCTGTATAAATTCTTGCAACTACGCTGATTTCACGACATCAATATCCCCCGTCCAATTTTTCAAAACTCGGACGGGGGATATTTCATTTCATAACTTCCGCACCTGTCTCACCTAGCGCTTCCCAATATTCCCACATATTTTCTCGCACATAGCATTTCCCCGAGCGAGATCTCTTGCATCCTCCCCGCGACGAGACACATACCCGTGACCTGGCACTGCTTGATGCACTTCGAGCGGACGACCACGCTGCGCTCGGAACCCTTATCGATCTCTACTCCGCTCTATTGTATCGATTCGCGTATATCCGTACACACGACTCCCAACTTGCCGAAGATGCCGTGCAAGACGTATTCATCTCTTTATGGGACCGGCGCGATCAAATCGAACTGTCCGGAACACTAAAAAACTACCTCTTCCAAGCCGTTCGATACCGCGTAATTAACGCCGCGCAGCGTGAACACACGCAAGATCGACTCAAATCTGCGCTCGTACATACTGGCATCCAAAACACGCATAATCAGGGCGACGAATCCATCGAGATATCCGAAGCCACGCATGCTGTTGCCGCCGCCCTCGCCGCATTGCCGGCTCGGGCCCGTGAAATTTTTATGCTCCGGCAGCGGCAGCAAATGGACTACGTAGACATCGCTGCAATCCTGAATATCGGCGTCCCAACCGTGCATAATCAGATGTCCAGGGCCACTCACGCCATTCGAGTCGCCCTCGAAAAATGGCGATCCGGAAAATAAGTATAAAAATAAGTATGTGAGAAAGTCGCGGTGACCCGGACATAGTGTATATGCGAGAGTCACTCGATGTGAATATTCCAATCCTATCTGCCTATCTCACCGGCGAAATCTCCCCTGGTGAGCGGGAACTTATCGACCAGTGGATCAATGCGGACCCAAAGCACCGGGAATGGGTCGATCAGCTACAGGCATCTACCTACGTCGATGAGCCCCCCGCGCTCGACGTCGCCGCATTGCGCGCCAGGATCGCCGAACGCACGGGTGCCAAGCTCAACACACCCGGGATCCCGATTGAACGCTCGAGTGGCCGCACCGATTGGCAGGGAAGCCAGCCCGAGCTGTTGACCTCTATCGCCCATATAGCAACAGCACCAGCGTCAGGGCAGCGTTCCGTACTCCGCCGCACCGCAACATGGTATTCGGCCACGAGCATCGCATTGACCGTACTTGCCTTGTTCGTAGGCTGGCGTTCTTCCGAACTACGCCTCAACTCCAAGCTGTCAAACGACGTCTCCGTCTACACCACCCAACCCGGGCAGCGATCGGCGATCACTCTCCCAGACGGAAGCACCGTACAACTGAGTGTTGCCAGCCGCCTCGAAGTTCCAGCGAACTACTCCACCGGGAATCGCACACTCCGCCTCAGTGGTGAAGCATTCCTTACCGTCGCGCATCAAAAGAACTCGCCGTTCACCATCGTTGCGGGGCCAAGCACAACCCGCGTACTTGGCACTTCATTTCTCGTGCGCGCCTACGAAGGTGACAGCGTTGCGTTCATTGCAGTTCGAGACGGAAAGGTTGCTGTAGGTTCGCGTGTGCTCAGCGCCATGCAACAAGTCTTCGTCTCCGCAACCGGCCCACGCACTGTCCAACGTGCGGAACGCGCTCAGTTCGGCTTGGCATCCGGGATTCTCGCATTCGCGAATACACCGCTACAGGATGCTATCCCATCCCTCAATCGTTGGTATGACGTAGATGTCCGTGTCGGTGACTCGCAACTCAACGCACGCCATATCACAGTCGAACTCGCAGCAGGATCAACAAACGACCTTATCGAAATGTTGGAATACTCATTCAACATACGCGTTGTTCGTGAAGGACGTGTATTAACCCTCTATCGCAGGTAATGATGACGCAGGCAAAATGCCATCACTGGATTTGGCACACGCTGAACGCAAGTAGCGTTGCCGTGCTCTTATCCGTGGTACCCAAAACAGCGACTTCACAGGATCCACTGCAAGCGCAATCATCCCCGCTTGCAACAGCCGACTTACCCGCTTTAACGCCGAAGCGATCAAGCACTGCCGTTGAACAACAGCCAGATGTGCGCGTAACGCTCAACGTCAAAGATAGCTCCATTTCGTACGTCGTTCTCTCGCTCGCACGACAGGCAAATCTCCGGATTGCATACGACAACGAGAACCCGATCTTCGCGAAACGTATCACCGTGAACGTGAGTAACGCACCGATCATGGATGCAATGTCAAAGGCGTTGCAAGGTTCCGGGCTTACCGCGCGTCTCGCAACGGACGGTGGTGCGATTCTCATTCGCGCAGAGACCGGCGTGGTAAAACCATCCGAACAGACAGGGACGATCTCCGGGCGTGTCGTTGACTCTGCCACAAAAAAAGGGATCGTAGGCGCCACCGTGTTGCTCAACGGCACGAAGTCGGCCACTTCGACAGGTGAAGATGGTACGTTCACGCTCGCACGCGTTTCAATCGGATCGCATTCGATCTCAATTCGGTTGATTGGATATCAGACACGAACGCTATCAGTCACTGTTGATACAGGCAAGACAGTCCGAGTTGTAGTGTCGCTACAACAAACCTCGACCACGCTCACTGAGATTGTGACGACGGCCACCGGTAAACAACGCCGCGCCGAAGTCTCAAACGACGTCATCATGATCGATGCGGATAAACTCATTCAGGCCGCACCGGTGCGTAGCGTCACGGACCTCCTCGTTGCGGCGCAGGTTCCCGGGATGATTGTAACCCGGTCATCCGGTGAACCCGGCGCGTCTACCCGCATCAGGCTCGGCGGTGCCGGCAGCATCTCACAGAGCAACGATCCCGTTGTGATTGTCGACGGAGTTTGGCTCCGTTCGGAAACCTCAGACACGTTACTCCGGCGCGCGGGAAGCGGCGGAAGTGGGCTGTCTGCGCGGCTCGACGCTATCGACCCGACTACAATTGAAACCATCGAAATCGTTCGCGGACCGTCGGCGGCAACGCTATACGGTCCCGATGCCGCCAACGGCGTAATCATGATTACGACCAAACGCGGGAAAGCCGGCCCTGCGCGTTGGGACTTCAGCTATTCCCGTGATTCAAGGACTCCAATCGGACAGAAGCCGCTGTTATATACCGGTTACGGATCGTCACGCACATCCGATATGCCAAGAATCTGTACCCTTGGCGACGCGTATTCGGGTGTTTGTACGCTGGATTCGATATCCGTGCTAAATCCGAACTCTTCGTTGGCCAGCAATGAAGGTCGGGCCATCACCAATGGATATAATCTGACTGTTAGCGGTGGCTCCAGTCAGGTAACCTATAGCCTCACCGGATCCATGAGGGATGAGCTTGGCGTACGACGGATCCCGGGCGCTGATCTTGTGCGCCTGCGACAGCTGAACGTCCCCGTCACATCAATCTTTAGTCGACCGAGCAAAAAAACGGATCGATCGCTCTCGTCGCGTACCGTCATTGCGCCGTCGCCAGCGCTTGATATCAGCTTGAATGTTGAGGGCAGTCAAACCGACTCTCGCGAGAATTCTCTGGGGGCGCGACTCACAACCAACCAGCCATTCAATGCAACCGACACGAGTTCTACACTCGTTCAGCCGTCTTTTGTGGATGCAAACGAAGCGAATTCCACAACAACCCGAGGGCTCATCTCAGTCTCTGCACGGTGGAACCCAACACCATGGTGGTCGGGTACCTTTACCACAGGTCTCGACCGCGGCTTCACCAGGGATAACACTGATTCTCGAAGACGAACATGTGTAGACCGCCTGTGCGGAATGAGCGCAGACGCGACATTTGCCGGGAACTACGACTATTCGGTATATACCATCCGTGCACAGTCTACGTTTATCCCAAGTCTCGGCTGGGCGAACCGCTTCCTCAGTGTCCGCCCGGGCGTAACGATGGATCTCCGTCGCGAGTCGAGGGAACAGGAAAACGTCAATTTCCCAGCCTCCGGGGTGCCAACAGCAGTGCGAGCTTTAGGCCCGACTCGTGCGCTCGCCGGTATCGGAGTCAACACATACATCAGGCTATTCGATCGGATCTCATTTGACCCGGGATTTCGCCGAGACTTCGGGAATGGGCACAATCTGCAAAATAACGCGAAGACCTACCCACGCTTTGGGAGTTCGTGGGTCATTTCTGATGAATCATTTTTCCCAAAACTGGGTTGGATGAACTCATTACGCCTACGCGGCGCTCTGGGATACGCAGCTGTCCAGCCAAATCTCTCTGCGGTGCGTGGTACGTATTATTGGCAAGATGTAATGGTTAACGGGCAAATCCTGAAAGCCATTCGGTTCGATGCGCCTGGTAATACTCGCCTTCAACCAGAGCGAAGTTTCGAAATTGAGTATGGCTTCGATGCCGATTTAATTGATGATCGAGTCACGCTCATCGTCACATCCGCAAACAAGCGGAACAGCAACACGCTCATCAATCGTACGATGGCTCCATCGGCTGGAGGAGCAGGCTCTGCCAAGCGTCAAGAGAACGTAGCGAAGGTTGTGAACCGCCGAATGGATGTGCAGCTTTCGGCGCGCATCGTCGAGCGCCCCGGCTTTACCGCGCGCATCTCCGGCAACATCTCGGGACTCGACAACGTGGTCAAAACCCTGGGTGATGGGGTCAGCCCTTTTGGTACGAATGAGCAGCGATATGCAAGTGGATATCCTGTAGGCGGACTGTGGTTGAAGCCTATTCTTGGAATCAACGACAGAAACGAGAACGGCGTGCTCGAACCTGGCGAATACAAGCTGGGCGATACTGCAGTGTACGTAGGCACCAATCTCCCGAAGTATACTGCCGGATATAACATCGAAATTGGGCTGCTCGGCATGATGACGATTAACACGATGTTCGATTACAAAGGTCGTTATATGCAGAACCGAGCTGCAGACTATTACAATATGCTTGGCAATTGGGATCCTCAATCATCTATCAGCGAACAAGCGCGACCAGTCATCAGTCAAAACAGGCTCGATATGCAGAACATTTCCGAAATGCGGTTCCAGTCTGCCTCCGTTGCCCTCAACGTGCCGGTACGCTATGTCCGAAGATTCAAAGCGCAAAGCCTGCAAGTCTCATTGCAAGGGAGTAATCTTGGCCTCTGGACACAATATCGTGGTCGAGATCCTGGTGTGAACTCCAGTCCACTTGGCGAACGTACAACTGACAACGGCACTGCGATCCCAATGCCACGTCAATACTCACTGAACTTTCGGTTCGGGTACTAGACTATGCATCTCAAACACTTCGTCGCCCTTTTAACGCTCTCAATCAGTCTTGGTGCATGCTCTCTGAGCGGCCTGCTGAACGCTGATGATCCTCCCGCAGGAGCTGCGGTCGATCCCAACAAGATAAGAACGTACCAAGGCGCGGTCGGACTATACAATTCCGCTCTCTATGCCTTCGCCGAAACGTTGAATCCCATAAGTGAAGACGTTGGAATTTTTACCGACGAACTCACTACAGATCTTGTAAACGGAGGGAGACGTGATATCGACTCTCGTACCGCTGACCTCTTGCGAGACGGCGTGTGGTCTCCGGCATACCCTGTGTTGCAGGCGGCAAGGATCCAGGCTGGACACGCGGCCACCGTGTTGAAGCGCTATGGTTCAGAGTCTGCTAATCCGCAGATCGGGAATGCGTATGCGATGCAGGCGCAGTCGATGCTGCACTTAGCGGAGCTATTCTGTTCTGGTATTCCGCTCACCGACGTCCCGTTTGAAGGCGATGTTGTGTACACGGCCGGACTCACAACAAACACGGTTCTCGAGCGTGCTGTTGAGTTGTTTGATTCGGCGTACAAGTATGGCAAAGATAGCCTGCCCATTGCTACGTTGGCGCAAGTTGGAAAAGGACGTGCATTGCTCGGTTTAGGCAAATACGCCGAGGCCGCAGCCGCTGTTAATGGCGTCTTAACGAGCAGTGCGTATAACGTTATTTATTCGACCGCGGCTCAATCGGTCAAATTTTGGACGATACCGGGGTCAATAGAGAAATACCGTGTTCTCAACAATGAGGGCGACAACGGAATTAAGTGGGTCTCAGACACTGCAAAATTACAAGATCCGCGCGTTCCGATATCGAAGTTAAACGATAGTGTCTTCAGCTCGGTATTGCGACCGGAAAAGTTTAGAGGCGAAGCGGTAACGTTCGTTCTTGCAAACGGTATTCAGGCACGCATGATCGAAGCTGAAGCGCAACTGCAGCCCGCCGGCTCACCATCGGGACCGTGGCTCGCCACGCTGAATGCTGCACGCGCGACCATCGGACTCACTGCAATGACAGATCCAGGCAGCGCCAACGGACGAATCGATCTTTTGTTTCGTGAACGTGCGTTTTGGTTCTACTTGACCGGACAACGGCTTAGCGATATGCGTCGTCTCGTCAGGCAGTACGGTCGATTAGCAATTCAAGTGTATCCCGTTGGCGCGTATCCAAACTTCACTCCAAGCCTACCCACGTATGGGAATGCGTATGTGTTCGTGCTACAGGATTCGGAACAAGACCTTAACCCCCTGTATACAGGGTGTAACAACACGAGACCGTAAACTATGAAACGCAACTTTTATTGTCTACACGCGGCAATCGTGTTTGGAGTCTTTGTGTTCGGAGTTCAAGGGTGTGTTGATTCGTCCGTTCCTTCTGCCCCGGCAACCGAGCCGCGCGATATAATTACACAGTTGGTGGCTTCACCGGACGCCATCATTATGGCAGCGGGCGACTCGATTCCACTCACGGTTACAGCCCTGAATTTGATCGGCGAAGAAATTCCACTTCAGGGTGATAGTTCGGTGAAGTGGACATTTTCCGACAGTTCAAAGGTGTCGCTCAGCGCAGATCGATGGCTCAAGGCCAAAGCATCGACCTCCGGGGACCTCATGAACATCGAAGCAAAGTGGACGCACAAAGCAAGCACAAATTCAGCAAAGATAGTCATAAACATCACTCCCACTCGCCTGCCAATCGCAGCAATTCGTATTGTGCCAAAGGACAGCGCACGTTCCGCAAGTGTTGAAGGGATCGTGGCATCATGGTTTTGGGTGAAAGGTATTAACTCGGTTGGCGATTCGGTTGCCGCGCCGCGCATTGCTGTTGGAGGTGCTAAAGGAACCAGTCTCAGTCTCGTCTCCGCATTGTACATTGGCCCACTTGGCGCTTTGTTCGGTGGTGCCACTTATTGGGTCAATTCCACATTCATTGGAGACTACTGGCTGTATGCATATTCTACAGTGAATGGCGTGCCAATGCGCGACAGCGTCAAGTATAAGGGGCTCTATCCGATTGCTGCCAAGATCGAAATCGCAAAAGACTCAGCGTCGAACACGCTGATTAGTGCAGCAAGCAATTATGAGCTGTCTATACAGCGATGCGGATTCGCCAGCTTCAAAAATTCATCAGAAGTTGCGGTAGATATCGAGTTTGATGATCCAGCAAAAGCAGCGAAGTGCGTTCCAACGGATCAAGAAGGAAATATTGTTAACCTCGCACCACGTCGAACCGTGGTGCGCACGTTCCCTACTGATGGCACCGTTGCATGGTCGGTTCGTGACCGTACAACAGGCCAGTTGGTTCGGTCCCTCAGCGGCAAGGTCACTGTACGAGAACCAAACTAATGTTATTTAAGCATAACTATAATCGACGCGACATTCTAAAGAGTGCCGCAACTGTTGCTGCGCTTGGAGCTGCAGGACGACCGGTGTCTGCAATGCTACACCGACCTGGTGAGGCACTACTGCCCATTACAGACCCACGAATTAAGGCCATGTGTGATGCGAGCATGAGCGCTGCAACGAGCGCCGGCGCTACATACGCAGACGTGCGAGTAACGCATACATTTACCAAAAGGATCGGATCGCTACCCGCCGAGCAAGAGTCTATGACGCTGGGGGTGCGCGTGCTTGTCGATGGATATTGGGGTTTTGCCGCCAGTCCGGTCTGGTCAACCGACGAAGCTGTTCGACTCAGTCGAGCCGCTGCACGTTGTGCAAAAGCGAATACGCTGGGTAAGCCACGTACGTTGGAGATTGCGTCCGCGAAACCATTTGTGAATGGCCATTGGGTCACTCCAATTCGCGACGACGCGTTCGAAATTAATCGCGATGAAATCGATGATTTCCTCGGCGGTATTCGGCAGTTTATAGGTCGACTGCCTGGGGTCGATCCAATGAATCTAAGCGCGACGTTCGTCAGACAACGTAAGGCTTTTGCGTCGAGCGAAGGGCAATTTTGCACTCAGATTCTATATCGTACAGAAGGGAATGTTTCCTTTCGTGTTCGAGATGGGAACCAGCAACAGATGATGTCGTCTCTGGATACGTTGAGCCCAGCGAGTGCCGGTTTTGAGTATTTGCGTGACCAGCCAATCCGCGACCAAATTCGAAAGCTCGTCGAAGAGGTGAGGGCAGACCTCGCGCTTCCTGCAAAGCCGCTGGATGTGGGCCGATATAACGTGGTGCTCGACGCGAATTCTGTCGCGAGCCTGATTAGTCAAACTATTGGGACTGCCACCGAACTCGACCGTGCTCTCGGCTTCGAGGCTAACGCGGGGGGAACCAGCTACATCACCGATCCTCTCGAAATGATCGGATCGCTGAAAGTTGGTGCGCCGAACATTTCGATCTCGGCAAATCGCTCTGAGGCACTTGGCGCGGCAACTGTGAAGTGGGACGACGAAGGGGTCGAACCACAACGCTTTGAACTCGTGAAGGACGGGATTTTGACCGATATGCAGACCAATCGCGAAGGCGGAGCCTGGCTAAAAGATTATTATGCGATGCACAAACGCCCTGTCATTTCAAATGGATGCGCGAACTCTCCGGACGCCATGTATGCGCCAATGACGCATTCGGCGAATCTTCAGCTCCAGGCGGGAAGCGACGCCGCAACGTACGAATCATTGATCGCCGCCCAGGAAAAAGGCATCAGCTTCAAGCGCTGCCTCGCCGAAATGGATTTCCAGCAAATCACGGGGCTCTGCAGCGGGCGTGCCTTTGAACTCAAGGATGGTAAGCGCATCGCACGTCTGAATGCTGCAGGAATAATATTTAGAACACCAGAATTATGGAATTCAATCGTGGCACTCGGTGGAGTTGACAGCTCCAGACAGTACGGGCAACAAGGCGGAAAAGGCCAACCGTTTCAACCGTCGTATCACAGTGTGACGGCTGTTCCAGTCACGGCAAAAGAGCTGACCGTGATCGATATCACACGCAAATCGTAACGCGATGTCTACTAGCGAGATGGATTATATGAACGTTTCAAACCCTACTAACAGCAACGAACCATCCGTTGACCCTGAATCGCGACTACTGTTGCGTGAAGAGACCGATCGGCTTCTCGAGCGGCTATCGCAGCGTGTTCGAAATGGGGGACGCTCATGGTTGCTCGTTTCCAGCTTTTGGAGCGGCGAGCTGCGATGGGCACGCAATAAGCCAACGTTGACAAGCGACCGTCGCGATATCTACGTCTTTGTGGGACGTAATATTCGAGGCGGCAGTGGGAGCGCAATGACCAATCAAATCGACGACGAGTCTCTGGACGGCGTTGTTGGGTCTGCTGAATGGCAGGCGATGGAGAGCGCAGATCGACGTGCGCTCGATGTACCGCTCGATCCATGGAATCCAAGCTTTCCAACTTCCACAACGTGGGATGATTCCACCCTCGCTCGCTCAGTCGAGTCGAGCGCCAAGCTGGTTGAGGAGGTTACGAGTACTTCGCAAGACCGACAATTGATGTCGGCCGGTTACATCGAATCGCACGGGATGTCAGTCGGGCAGATGGAAGTCGATCAGTACGGCCGAAAGATGCCGTGGTACGGCCAGATGACGCAAGCGCAGTGTACGGTCACGGTGCGACATCCGAAAGGCGAAGGCTCGGGTTGGGCAGGTTTTTCGTCATATGACATTAACAAAGTCGACGAACGAGCGATTGCGAAACGGGCGCTCGATAAATGTGAATCTTCGATGAATCCCGTACGCATCGAGCCCGGTCGCTATACCGCGATTCTCGAACCCCAGGCTGTCGCCGACTTGTTCGATTTGATCTTCGGACTCAAGGGCGGTGCGACTAACCGTCGGCCAGCGGAAGCTCCCGGTCAGAACAGCCCATTCTTCTTCGATTACGACGCATCCATAACCAGAGGTCACAGCAAGCTTGGCCTCAAAGTGGTCGACGAGCGCATCACCGTGACGCACGACCCGGCCGATCCGGTACTAGGCACGCTTCCTGTGCCTGGTTCGGCGCCGATTACATGGATTAAAAACGGAGTGCTCCAGTCGCTTGATTATGAGCGCCCTTACGCACTTAACGAACTAAACAACGATAATCCCAACTTATCTCGATCTGCATATCGCGTATCCGGAGGAACAACATCGATCGATGAGATGATCGCGACCACCAAACGCGGTTTGATCGTTACTCGCTTTTCGTCTACCAGAGTCATCGATCCTCAGAGTGTCTTGGCGACCGGACTTACGCGCGATGGTCTGTGGCTTGTGGAGAACGGAAAAATTACAAAGGCAGTCAGGAACTTTCGATTCACTGAGTCTCCGCTGTTTGTATTAAACAACATCGAGCAACTCGGCGTCCCAACGCCAGTATATCACGTCAATTCGATTCCCATGCTCGCGGTCTTTGGGCCCATCCATGCGATGTCGCCGGTCATTGTTCCAGCGATGAAGGTGAACGACTTTTCGTTTACGTCAACTATTGATGCCGTATGACGCGCACTCCAATTTGGACATCGATTTACACTGTCATTCTACTGTGTGTATCGACGTCAACTGTAAATGCACAAACTCGCTTTGCTCGTCCAGATACGGCAGTTGATCTATCCCGATACCGCTGGGTCGACGAATGTATTGTCGCGGGAATGCGAGTTGCACGTAAGGAGGTAAACAAGAACGCGATCTGGATCGATACCGCAGCGCGTTCGTATAATCCTGTATTCGATTCGACGCCAGCCCGGGCGATCGAAATATCGCGCCGGTGTTCCGAGAAATTCAACCCTGACACGGTGCCCATGGAGGATCTTCGGCCATGGCTGGAACTCTTTCTAACCGGCGGACAGACAAAACACGCAGACATCCTTATTGCACGGTTACGCAAAGCGGCGAAAGATTCTAGCGGAAGTGATTCGTTGGCTGAATACACTGCGCTAACAACTATCATGAATTTATATGCCGGATTACAACCGATTCCATGGAACAAGGTGGTAGAGATTGGCGCGCGGATCGACACATCGGGCGTCATCAAGAACAACAGAGCTTATCTCTCTTTGTACGGTTTTCTTTTTAGGCTTGCTACGAGTGTGAGTGACACCGTTACGCAACACAAAATGGCCACTAAACTCATAGACCGGTCGAATCGCCTCAGTGCAAACGAGAAAGAAACGGATTGGTACCGTTATATATCGCAATCCATGGTTGCGTCTGCCTTCGATTACATGTCCGATCGAGCATTGCAAGATAGTTTGCGCATCAGCGGCAGCGCGTACGTCGCCCTTCGACGCGCAAATTGGGCGCGCGCACGTGGCAACAACGCTGATCCGTTGCCAGGATTAGTCGGTGAGATGGTGCCGCCACTCGTTGCCGATTACTGGTTTGCACCTCAAGGATCAGGCACCTCGACTTCCGCCGGCCCTAACAACACTACTGCGCAGATGCCGCTGGCTCGCCCTACGAAAGGCAAAGTATCGCTGGTTGTGTTCCTGCGTGGTGGGTGCCGAGACGAGGATGCTATCGGCGGGCCGTTCATACGGCCTACACTTGGCATGGATTGCTGGGGAACGTATGCAACGATGCGACGTCTGGCTACTCGGTTTCCAAAGCTCGAGCTGACAATCGTGTCTCAGACAACAGGATATGTTGGGGGGACGCCACCTATGGAGCCTGATGCTGAAGCGAAGACGTTGCAATCGTGGTGGCTGGGCTTTCATCGCATACCTGCGACTCTTGCAGTCGTGAACACCCCGTTTTTCCGGCTGCAAGCACCCGATTCACGCCGAATCGATCGCTCGGTGGAGAACGCCGTTGGATATCACACGGGAGGGAATAGGGCCGCGTATTTGATTGATTCGAATGGTATGGTTCTGTTGTTTGCCGACGAGTTGGGCCGAAATTCAGAGAAGAACTTTACCGATTTACTGGACGTGATGATGACTCGCGCGACGAAGCCCTAAGTTCACTCAAGTTCCTGCATTTATGGGGCGATCGTACCGTCGGTAGCGATTCTGTTTCGGCAAAAGTCCTTCGAAGTCCTTCATTGTAAGAAGTTGTACGAAGGCAATGTGGTGTCCCTTTTGCCAAAAATGAGCGGCAATTAGCAACGTTTGAGCGTCAGAATCTGTCAAATAAGTGTATTATGATTGCGACACTTCTGAGCTTCATCCGTCCCGTACTAAGCTAATATGCCCGTTTTATGTTCGCGTTTGGCAAATAACCCTGTGTATCTGCGCAGCGGCCTCCTCGTCGCTGCGCTCCTCGCAATGGGCTGTGCATCATCCAAGTCGCCGTCAACGGGGATGTCCACACCAGCACCTGGAGCCGCGCCGTACGAGGTCACCGAAGCCAACGTCCACCGTCTCTTATTCGATATCTCCGACGATTCCATGTTAGGTCGTGGCACCGGTGCCGAAGGCACGCGCCGAGCATCGCGATATATCGCGGGGGAAATGCGGAAAATTGGGCTGGAGCCCGCCGGGGATAGCGGATATTTCCAACGTGTCCCCCTACTGCGCAAAGGGAATATCTCCCTGGCAAAATCCTGGGACGAATTCAACGCCACTTCGCCAGACAAGCGCGTCGTTGACGTTAACGTGGTCGGAATCCTCCGCGGCAGCGACCCCACCGCCCGCGACTCCGTCGTACTGATCGACGCCCACTACGACCACCTCGGCTACAAGCCCGGCGCAACCGGCGACTCCGTATTCAACGGCGCCGACGACGATGCTTCCGGCGTAGTAGCCGTACTCGAGATTGCCCGTGTCATGGCATCCGGGCCCAAACCTAGGCGCTCCGTAATCTTCCTGCTCACCACCGGTGAAGAGCTGGGCTTGCTCGGCACCCGCTGGTACGTCCAAAATCCCGTCGTTCCACTGGAAAAGACCGTCGCCAACCTCGAATTTGAGATGATCGGCCGCCCGGACAGTCTGGCTGGGGGAAGTGGAAAGGTGTGGTTAACCGGATTCGAGCGGACCACGATGGGGGCGATGTTTAAAGCCGCTGGCCTCGACATTGTCGCAGATCCTCGTCCCGCACAGAGCTTTTACACCCGTAGCGACAATATCGCCTTTGCTCGGCGGGGCATTCCCGCACATGTGATGTCCACATTCAATATGCACACGGATTATCACGGCCTGAAAGACGAGGCAGACCGGGCAAATATTCCGCATATGACTGCGGTTATTCGGGCAGGTGCGAAAGGGGCAGCCTTACTGGCGAACGGACCTGTCCCGACCTGGAACCCAGGCGGACGTCCCTAGTACGGCAACGTATCAGACAGACGTCAATTGGTGCGAAACGATCCGCACGTAGGGATTGGTGGTTGCGTCCCAATTGACGTCTGCACTGAAGCGAGAATCTCTCTAACACCCTACGAGCTTTCTCTCCTCCAATAAGCTTGTAGTCTAGAAGATCCTGCGGGGTAATTAAGGAAGGGACTGCCGCTCATAACGGCCGGTGTTCAAACGGGACGCGCGGAGGCGATACGAATCGCCATGAATACGCGGCGTCGACTTTGGAGTGAGAAGAATTTGCTCCATTCCACGTTTGACACATATCACAATCGCTGGCGTCCATCGAGTTGTAGCCACCGAGGCACTCGAATTCGATCGGCCAGTTTGTGCTACACCCAACCTAAAATACCCCCTTATGAAGCCGTTCGCTCCAGAAATTGTTGGGCCGATTAGTGTGTGCAGTCAAGCCGTCGAGGTCAGAGGTAACATCGCCGGCGCCACAATCGAAATCCTGGTTAATGGCAGTGCCGTTTCCTCGCACCCAGCCCCAACCGCCAACAGCGCCTATTCCGTTGGCGCGTCTCTGAATGCAGGCGATGAAGTCGCCGCGCGCCAAAAATTCGATGGGGAGACCAGTTCGGCTAGTCTCCCCATTGTCGTTCAAGCTGCTCCTCAGCAGCCGAGTGCGCTGACAATCCATACTCAGCCACACCACTTGGGCAGAGCGGTGTTAGTGACCGGTGCGGTTCCAGGCGCGAAGGTGGATGTCCGTATCGGCAACCAGACCGTCGGCTTTGCAGAAGCCATTAGCGGATGGGCCAAGGCAATCTACGATCCGCCACTCAGTGTCGGGCAAAAGTTGACCTTGAAACAGAACACCTGTAACAACGCAACGACGTCACAGTCTAGCCTTGCTGCCTTGGCGCTGCCTAACCCATTACCCGCACCATTGATCTATTTGCCACTCATCGAGTGCCAAAACAGTATCACAATCGGTGGGGTTGTAGATGGTGCCTATGTCGAGATGTACCGGAACGATGTGTTGGAGAACACATTTGTCTTTAGCATATCGAAAGAATGGTTCTGGATTGCTCCGCTGTCCAAGAATGACATCATCAAAGTTCGGCAGGGATTCAAGTCCAAGAAAGACAGCCCTGCGCTTGAAATTGTTTCACCGTTTGCTTCTACAACGGTGCATCCAATCAAAGCACTCGCCGCACCAGAATTCCTCGGTATTCCGTGTCCTGGTACGACCTATCTTACGTTAGGAAAGTTAATCCCGGGTGCTCGGCTTATCCTTTCTGTGAATGGTGTTGAAATTGGCCAGACAGATGCTCCGGCTGACACGTACACGTTTCCCGTGCCACCGCTTGAAGCGGGCGCAAAGGTCGAAGCGTATATGATGATGTGTGGAAACAAAGGTCCTGCAGCGAGTGTGAGAGTTACAAAAAAGTCGCAAAGCCCAAAAGGACTGAAGATTAGCACTCCATATGCGTGTTCGGCATACGTGTATATCAAGGTGGATGGTGCGCAAGGAAATTACCAGGTATACATAACCAACAAGAATGGAGAACATCTCAGTAGCTATCATAATCTGATTGGCTTTGACGCGTTCATTCCTGTGAGCCCTAGTCTGTTGCAGGGGGATGAAATCACCATCAACGCGCAAGGATGCGGTGGATCGTGGGATAAGTACGGTCCTTATTCCGTCGTTAGTGGAGCACCGGCAGCAACGATGGTTGAGCCCGTACAAGCAACAAATACTTATTGTGAGGTGTCTTCACCTGCAGCCGGTGCGAGGGTTGACGTGTACATCAACAACACGTGGAGTGCATCTGCGATCTCGGTCGGTGACCTGGCAACAACGGTTGTTCGGTTAATCAATCCACTGAAGGTCGGTGATAAGGTCTATTGCACGCAAACCTTATGTGGAAAAACCAGCAAACCATCAAAGACCGCAACAGTCACGAAACACAAGCCTCGGCGACCTGTTCTGTTACAGCCGGCTGAGGATTCACAGGGGGTGAACCTCCAGCCAACTTTCGTGTGGGAAGACCCAGGCGCGGGTTCTGAGCAGAGCGCTGATTCGTTTCAGCTGGTTGTCACAAAGGACGATACACCTGTCATTGACGTGTCTGTGACAGGCACAACGTATCAAAGTCCGAATACCTTGAGCACCAGTACCGATTATGACTGGTCAGTAACCGCAATCAACGGTGGTGGACAAGCCAAAGCGATGCACCCGTATCCGTTCAAAACAAAAGCTCCAGAAAAACCGCCAGAGGCGACATTGCGATTTGTTCCGCCAATTACAAGCGGTGCGCAGGGGAGCTTCCCACGCGGAGAACAGTTCTCGATTTCTATTGAAGTCGAGAATGCCGGTAACGCAACATCTTCGGAATATGCCGTGCTGTTCGCTCAGCGGACTTCGGATGGGACACAACTGCTTGGAAATATTCTCACCGTTCCAATGGCTGCGTTGGCTGCTGGTAGCACAACGCTCGCAACAGCGTTGATCGTGATCAACATTCCCGATTCAGTGCGTATCGACACATATCTGCTGGTGAACGATGTTGAGATTGATTCGGCGTTTCGTATTGTTTAGCTAACGAGAACGTTCTCTTTGGTCCATTGGCGAGGTCCGCTGTTTCAGCTGGCCTCGCTTTTGGATTCCGGAGGCTGGTATCGGAATCTCATCAACAACCGGGTGGCGTATGCGGTCCCATCCGTCCCCCGTCAATTTTGGGAAAAAAGACAACTTTTCGCCAGAAATTTGTGTCAATACTAAAGATGAGATTAATGGCAGGCCAACCGCGACCTAGCGAACCCCGCACCCCCTTAATACCTTTCCACCTAGCAATGGAAACGTTGGAGTCAGGGTTCCAATCCACTACGGTCACTTAGGCCTCCCCAACCTCGGTGTGCGGAACCCGTGACTAGGCCGTGCGTGCGTAATCGCATTGCACGCCCCAAAGACAATTTTCACCATCACGCGTGCATCATTATGATGCGTGATATAGTGCCCTTAGGCAACGACGGCGCACTTTCGACCATTTTGGAGGCCCATGGTTAACATCGTTCGAAATCGGTATTCCTTCTTAAATTGCACGACCTCGCTTAATCGCGGGCCATGCCGCCCGATCGCCACAAAAGCGCGCCGAGCGCCCTCAATTGGTTCGGCCGTAAGTGCCCTGGCAGTCGCGGGACTCTTTATTGCCACGCCACTGCTGGCCCAGACGCCCGAAAAGACCGTCCCCGTCTTCACCGACGGACAGGCTCAAATCGTTCCCGGCTTCTCCAATGCCGGCGATTGGATCAAAGAATCCCTCTGGGTGGAAGCCGAGTTCGACTCGGATGGCGACGGCAAGAAAGACCGGATTCATATTGACGTCTATCGTCCGCGCCAGACCGAAACCGAAGGGTTGAAGGTGCCGGTGGTGTATGAGTCGAGCCCGTACTTCGCCGGAATGGCGGCGAGCACGTCGTATTACTGGGGCGTACAACAGGAATTGGGTGCAAAGCCGAAGGATCGATCGGCCGCGCCGTCGATTCCGTTTGCTGCCAATCGCACGATGATTTCTGGATCGCTGGTGAAACAGTGGGTCCCCCGCGGTTTTGCGGTCGTACACTCCGAGGCGCCTGGAACGGGCTTGTCGGAAGGATGTCCAGCGATGGGCGATGACCATGAAGCCCTCGCTCCCAAGGCGGTAATTGACTGGTTAAACGGACGCGCCAAAGGCTACAAAACGATTGATGGCACCGAAACCGTCGAAGCGACCTGGTCAACTGGTAAAGTTGGGATGACTGGGACGTCATATAACGGAACGATCCCGGTGGCTGCAGCAAGCACAGGCGTGAAAGGGCTCGAAGCCATCATTCCGATCGCACCACTTACGTCGTTTTACCGCTATTACCGCTCCAACGGTTTAGTTCGTAGCCCCGGCGGATATCTCGGCGAAGATATCGACGTGTTGTATGATTTTATCTACAGCGGCGACACGAAGAAACGTGCGCACTGCAATGCAACCGTTCGTGATGGCGTGATTGCCGCGAACATCGATCGTGTTCATGGCGACCTGAACGACTTTTGGGCAAAGCGTGATTATTTGCCTGGAATTATCAAGAACGGCCACGCCGCAACGTTGATGGCGCATGGCTTTAACGACTGGAACGTAATGCCGGAACACAGCGTTCTCGTTTATGAAGCGCTGAAAAAGAAAAACGTGCCTGTGCAAGCTTATTATCATCAAGGCGCGCACGGTGGCGATCCGCCATTTGAAATGATGAATCGTTGGTTCACACGTTACTTGTATGATGTGAAGAACGATGTTGAGAAGGGGCCACATGCATGGATTGTTCGTGAATCTGAAGGTGGGAAGCCTGGTGTTCTCACGTCGTACGATGATTACCCGAATCCAAAGGCATCGCCTGTCACGCTGTTCTTGCAGTCAGGCGGGAAAACGCGTGGCGGACTGTTGCTCGCAAAGAAGCCAAAGCAAGGCAAGGAAACGTTGATCGATGATGTGTCGCAAAGTGGCGGCGCACTTGTGCAAGCTGAGGAGAGCCCGAATCGTCTGGTGTATGTTTCACCAGAGCTTAAGGAAGCCGTACATATTTCTGGTTGGTCAAAGATTGCAACGCAAGTTGCGGCGAATAAACCGGCTGCAAATTTCTCGGTATGGCTCGTTGTATTGACCCCGAATAAGCCAGGCATTATTACGCGTGGTTGGGCTGATCCACAGAATGCTGAATCGTTAAGGAAGACCAAAGAGTTGGTGGCAGGCAAGTTCTATAATCTTGCCTTTGATTTACAGCCAGACGATCAGATTATTCCCGCTGGTTCGCGGATTGCGTTGATGATTTTCTCGAGTGATAAAGAGTTTACGCTTTGGCCGGCGGCTGGTACTGAAGTGACAGTTAACCTTGATGCCACGTCGCTGGTGCTTCCGGTTGTTGGTGGAGCGGAGGCCTTGAAGAGGGCGTTTGGGAGCGACGGGAAGTAGTTCGTAGGGTGTTCGCGCAAGTGTAGTATTGGTTGCGCGAGATTAAAATTGAAATACGGAATAACGAGAGCCCTGCATAATTTTTGCAGGGCTCTCGTTGCTTTAATCTATGTTTCTATGTACATCGCGTGATATAGCTATAGTATAGCAAAAGGAGAGTAGGCCATGTGTTTAACTCGACTGATCCCTTGTTTATCTGGTTTTTCCACGATTCCCGTGTGTTCGCTTAATACGAGTCGTCTTGCATTATCGAAAGGTTAACGACATGTTTACTCCCCATTCGCTATGCAAGATCGCTTACTTGGTGTTTCTACTACCGAGATTGTTACCGGAATTCGAGCCGGTGATCAATATCTCTTTTCGGCACTCTTCACTGCTTATTGGGGGCCGATGTGTCGCGTTGCCTTCGCAATGCTGCAAAATCGGGCAGATGCAGAAGATGTCGTTGCGAGAATTTTAGCATCGTTGTGGCAGCGCAGAACGTCGTTTCATGTCGACGGAACTATCCATGGGTACTTGGCACAAGCTGTTCGAAATCAAGTTCGAAAGTTATGGCGCGATGTGGGAGTGCGCGGTCGTCTGCTCGAACGATACGTGGAGCCTGGCGAATCGCCAGCAATGGGTAACACAAATTTGGATGAGTTCAGTTCGTCGAAAGACGAAATGAATGCGGAATTACTGATGGCGGCCGACGTGGCGATTGAGTCGTTGCATGAGCGATATCGTGTTGCTCTCCGATATCGCTGGTATGAGCAATTAGAATATGACGAAATTGCTCGAATTATGAAAGTTTCTCCCGGGGCAGCTCGAATTCTGGTGAGTCGTGGAATCAAGCAGTTAAAGCAGATATTGCTTGACGGCGAATCTGATAATTTTGACTCGGCGAGGTCTGAGTGAAACAAATCATGACCTCGAGGGACTTTATTCGTAATGGAGAATATGTGTGGAGATCGGGCTTATGATTTGGACGAGGCGCTACTCGACCGTTATCTAGCCGGAAATGCCTCGCCAGATGAGGTTCAACGGGTAGAGGCGTTATTCACGAGCTCCCCAGTAAACGCTGCCTTTTTTAAAGGCGTGAGATCGATACAGGGCACAGGTGCTGGTTCGTTCGTTCCAGATCTGCGGCGTGGGCAAGAGCTCCTTCGAGAGCGAGTTGGGTTTGTTCCTCGAATTGTGACGAGCGCAATGCTTGCCGCAGCTGAGGTCCGTTCTGCCACCTATCCGGCTTCTAAAGCACTTCCCGGGATATCTGGAGCTGACACCAAAACTTCGCAGCGTAGGGCACTGACCACTCCGAGGGTTCTTAATCGTGGAATCGCCAAACAATCGTGGTACTTTGCCGCATTTGCATTCCTAGGAGTCGTGTTACTTGGTCGAGAAGTGAAGAGATCCTTTGCCGAATCAGGTCAGCAGCAAGGCGTCTCTGCAATTTACACAACGAAAAACGCCGAAGTTACTGCGCTTACTCTCCCAGACGGTAGCGCCGTAACTCTGAATGCTGGAAGTCGATTAGAGGTTCCTCATAACTTTGCGAACGGTAACCGTGCGCTCAAGTTGTACGGTCAAGGGGTGTTTTCCGTCGCCCATCAACCAAACGCCCCGTTTACAGTCGAAGTCGGAAAGACCGTTACACGCGTTTTAGGGACGATCTTTTCTGTTCGTGAGTATGACTCTGATACGGCAGCGATCGTCACGGTGGTCGAAGGAAAAGTTGCAGTACAGTCGACTGTGCTTACCGCGTCGCAGCAGATGGTGATAGGGCGTACCGGTTTGGGACATGTCCAGCTGGCAGATACAATGCAGCTGTCGTTTATGCGCGGAGTTTTAACTCTCGATTATAGACCACTTCCCGAGGCCATCGCCGAACTCAATCGCTGGTACGATGTGGACATTCGTCTAGGCGACAGAGCACTCTCGAAGTTAAATATTGGTGGTCGGTTCGTTGCAGGAACGCGTGAGACATTGATTGACCTGTTGGAGATATCGTTTGATGTACGCGTTGTACAAGAAGGGCAGATTCTCACCATTTATTCAAAACGATAAGATGCCGTTGAATATTCCCGGGTACAGTGGATCAAGCGAAGCCGTTAGTAAGCGGTCTCGGTCTCGGTTTCGATTACGCTTCGATCCGATGGTGGTTATTGTGACTTCAATGGTTCTGAGCATTACGCTTGTGATTGAAGCCGTTGCACAGACGAGCTACCGTGTACCGCCGGAAACACTAGAGCTACAACCGCAAGATGAGACTACTCCTGTACGTTCGCAACGCCTAGTATCGCTGAATGTGAAAGACAGTAGTCTCCTTTACGTGATTTCACAAATTGCACGCCAAGCTGGTGTTGAGCCGGTGTTCACGAACAATGCAGCACTCAGTCGGCGAGTTAACATTGTTCTAAATAAACAACGAACCATGGATGCCTTTGAACAGGCGCTCAAAGGTACGGGTTTAGTGGCAAGGCTGTCGTTAGACGAAAAGACTGTTATTGTGCGATCGCGTGATAGTGTTGCTGCTGCGTCTGAGCGAGTTCCCAGCGGCAGTATTACTGGACGGGTGGTCGATTCGGCGACCCGCAATGGGTTAGAAGGGGCGACAATTACGATCGCAGGGGCAAAATGGACGGCCATGTCTGCCGATCGCGGCAGCTTTACATTCCGCGACATTCCCCCGGGAACGTATATCGTGAGCGTACGGTTCTTTGGCTATAAGTCAATGACGCGATCGCTGACCGTGACATCTGGTAAGTCAATATCTGTTACACTCAACCTCGCATCAATTCCGACAATGCTCTCCGGAGTAGTTACAACGGCAACCGGAACTCAGCGAAAGATCGAAGTTGGGAACGATATCACACGAATCAATGTTGACTCGGTGATGCAGACCGCACCGATTGGTACATTGAGCGATCTGTTAAATACACGCGTTCCCGGGATGGTTGTATCTCCAACGTCGGGCGCCCCAGGCGCACCATCCAAGATTCGAATCCGTGGCATGAGTTCGATGAACGCGACGAATGATCCAATTGTGATTCTGGATGGCATTCGTATGTATGCTGCGCAGGGATCGAATGGTGGTGGCTTGAAGATGAATGCGTTCAGCGACGCAGAGGTCGGTACCGTCGATCGGAGTACCAATATGGTCGCTCGCACATCAAGCGGAGGAGAGCGTATGTTGACTCCATCACCGCTCGATCAAATCGATCCAAATAGCATCGAAACTATCGATGTGCTTAAAGGACCATCTGCGGTCGCATTATACGGGACAGATGCGGCTAATGGGGTAATTGTAATTACGACAAAACGCGGGCAAGTTGGCCCCGCACGCTGGAACGCGCGCGCTGAGTATGGTATGCAAACGATGCCTGGAAAATGGCCGTCGAACTATTGGTCTTACGGCCGCCTGTACGACGATGGTGTATATGGACCATCAACGTTTTGCAGTCCTAATAGTATCCGCGCGGGAAACTGCGTTTTAGATAGCATAGGACGTTTTCAGATTTTGAACGATCCCAAGACGACGATCTTTGGTCGTGGTACGACTCAGCAGATTACGGCAGGGGTGCAAGGAGGAACGCAAGGCTTTAGGTATTCGTTCACAGTAGCGGGAGGGCACGAACTCGGATATTTGAAAATGCCTGATGCGGATGTGGCTATGCTCGCCGCCGATAATGTTCGTGTCTCTGATTGGCAACGCCGTCCACAAGGATCAGAGACGCAGAGTGGAACTGCACGGGTTGATGTGGATGTCGATAAAATCTCATCCATTGCATTCACCCACTCCTTATTTAGACAGGCCACGCGAACGACTCCCTTCGCTTCTGCGATCACGCGAAGCAACCAACTCTCACCATCGGATGGTGACCTGACTGAATTTGGCTCGGGTTTGTTAGAGCTGATTCCAGATTTTCGGAAGCGTGTAACCAGTAGATCGATACGAACGACGAATGCCGTTGAGCTCAGAAGTACACCACAGCGGTGGTTACAACTAAACGCGACAGGCGGGTTAGACGTTACGAATCGCCGCGATATGTCACGTATCGGGCGTGGTGAGTGCGCAAATTGTAATAATACACAAGGTGCGGACTATTTAGCTTCGACAAAAGTTGCGCTCGGGGAATACAGCGCTTCGAACGGGGTAGTTACGGCCATCTCGGCAAATTTCCTCGCTTCGTCAAAGCAGCAGAAACGATGGGGATCGCTCCAGACGTCGGCAGGATTGAATTACTCGCGGAATAGTACCAGTGATCTGGCCCAATTCGCAAGCGACTTAGCTGTTGGATCCGTCTCAGGAAATGGCGCTGGCTCCGTAACGAGTACCGAGTACAGCGACGACCGCAGCACTGCTGGAGTATATGTGGAAACGACTATTGGAATTGGTCAGCAGCTCTACATCCCATTAGCAATTCGTCAAGACGCAGGTAGCGCGCTTGGCGGTGGGGTACGACCCAAGTTTCCCAAGCTGTCGTTTTCGTATTTGCTATCCGAGCATCCGCGTTATGCTGAGTTACCGCTACTCAATCGCTTGAGCACGTTACGGCTTCGCACAGCCTATGGTCAGGCAGGCGTGCAACCAACAGTGGCAGCGAAGCTGCGGCTATACCAAAACGGCACGAGCGTTGTGAATGATCAAACGGTCAACACAGTGCGCATCTTAACCGCAGGGAATCCTGATGTGCGTCCAGAACGCACAAAGGAGTTTGAAGGTGGTATAGATGCTGGGATCGGGAACGACCGGCTGGGGTTTACGTTTACTATGTACCGCAAGAACACAGCAGATGCGCTCGTCCAAAAGCAATTACCACCGTCACTGGGAGGACTAATTGCATTCCCAACCCTGCAAAATGTCGGTCAGGTGACAAATACAGGGCAAGAAATCGCTGTGAATGCACGCATTCTCGACTCGCGAATAGTCTCTTGGAGCGTGAACGTGAACTATAGCCGGAATCGAAACACTCTAGTTCGACTAAATGAGCAAAGTCAAATTATTTCGTCATTGGGGGCCAGTGAAACAAGCTCGCAACGATTGGTCGAAGGGTATCCCTTATATGGTCGTTGGGCTCGACCTATTGTGTCCTTTGCAGACTTAGACGGAAATGGCGTCCTAGAGGCACATGAGATTGTCTTGGCAGACAGTAGTGTGTACCTCGGTTCCACGGATCCGCAATATACAAGTTCATTACACAGTACTCTCAGCCTTTGGACACGTGTTACAGTATCTGCTTCATTCGACTATCGTAATGGGATGAACCAAATTAATGAGACTATGCGCAGCAGTGCGTACGCGCGGAACAGCTATGATGGCACACTTTCACTTGAAGCACAGGCTTATCTCGCGGCGGCCCGATTAACGGATATCGGAATTACACAGAACGTGTCTCTGTTGCGATTTAATACCTTGTCTGTGCAAACGATGATTCCTCGCTCGGTGAGTCAAGTGTTTCTCCCGGGTCGGCAGATTAGTGTGGCGGTCCAAGGGAGTAATCTTGGAATGAAGTCCAACTATCGCGGGAAGGATCCAAGCGTGAACGCCTCTATGGGGCCTATTGTGCGAGATACCGGCATTTTGCCAACAGCTCGAAAATGGCAACTCAGCGTAGGGATTAACTAATGCGAGTTAAGACAAATACAGGTGTCGCTGAGCGCCGTCGCTTGAGCTGCATTCCGCAGAAATCCTTTGCTGTTGGTATGTCGATTATCCTATTGGCGTTAGCGGGCTGCTCGTTAAACGACCTGGTTGGGAAGAACGCACTTCCACCAGATGTAAAGGACCCTGATCTCGTAAAGACCGAAGAGGGGGCAATTGGTGCGTATTATTACGCACAGGATGAGTTCGCTCGCGCATTCGCAGTCGGCGCCACTTCGTATGTAAATGCGTCTGGACTGTTTACGGATGAACTGCAGGTAAATTTTTCTGTCGGTGCTGTCTATCCAACGAGCCAGACTGACGCCATTGATAGCCGAACTTTAGATGAGGACGTGAATTCGGCCGGAGTTTCTCGCGCAGCGACAGTGAATGGTGTATTTTCCAATTTATACGGAATTCGTGTAGCTACACGCGAGGCCATCGGAGCGCTTCGTCAACACGCAGCAGATGAGCCGCCGTCGTTGCTCGGACATATGTACGCACTCGAAGCATTTGCCGAGGTTTTGTTGGCTGAGCTGTTCTGTTCTGGCGTCCCGCTTACGACAATCTCTTATGGTACGAACTATGTAACGACTGGGGCCTTCTCTACAGAAGAGGTATATGGACATGCGCTTACGCTTCTCGACTCTGCGGGTATCCTGGCTACTGACAGCTCAAGGATTTCTCATTTCGTCAACCTGGTTCGTAGTCGCGCACTGCTGGGCTTGGGTGATTATGCTGCCGCTGCCGTTGCAGTTTCATCTGTACCGTCCGACTATACGTACACCCTCTCGTATGGATCGCCGTCCTTACAAGCTCGATCAATATTTCAATACGCTGCTACCGGTAACTCTCCGTGGGGTAAGACTGTCGCGGATCGCAAGGGGCAAAATGGCTTGCCATATGTAAGTAGCGGCGATCCACGAACTGCAACCATTTCGTTGCCGCCTTCGGCACAACGGTTTCCCCAAAAATATCGTAATGATGGAAGCTCACCTTTAATCGCGAGTAGCGGCGTCGAAGCTCGTCTCATTATGGCTGAGGCGTACCTGCACGATGGCAAGTACCGAGAATGGCTGCAACTGCTGAACGCATTGCGAACCGATGGAACATTTACAACAGCTCCAAGGCCGGGAAGTCCCGATGTGATAGATACGACATGGGGACCGGGCGAAGGGGTTGCGTTGTTTCGGAATCTGTTAACTACGATACCGGGGCTACGTCCTCTTACGGACCCTGGTAGCGACACCGCACGAGTCTCACTGTTGTTTGCGGAGCGTGCGTACTGGCTCCACTTGACTGGCTATCGTCAGGGTGATCTCCGACGTTTAGTCCGGCAATATAATCGGCCTCAAGAAACTGTGTACCCCACCGGGCCGTGGGGGCCGTTAGGGCTGTCGTTTTACGGTACAGATATCAACTTCCCTACTCCCTATGCCGAGCAACGAGCGAATGATAAATACAAAGGTTGCATCGATCGTGCGGCATAATTCATCAATGCATATGAACTGCAATATAACATTAGTCCGGCGGATGCTTCGTAGGTACCAGTTACGCGCTATGATGGTGGCTCGTTTCTGCGGCGCTACAAGCGTCGGGATCGTAGCACTAGCGAGTATTGGATGCAGTGGGCTTGATGAGGTGCTTACACCACCAATTGCTTCTACGACATTATATAGTCGACTGGATGTCAATCATCACGCGATTCTCTTGTCAACGGTGGCGCCGTACGACACTGTGCGTTTACATACAACACCGCGGAATTTTGATGGTGAGGCTTGGCGTCCGAACTGGATGTCTGCAGCAGCATTTGATTCGTTGCTGGCTGCATCGCCGGCATCGTATATTTCACAGGATAGTACGAAAGTGAAGGTGTCTGCCGATGGTCTTGTGCGAGCAATCGCGCCGACGACAGGCGCTGCAACTGTGCGTATTGTTGCATCTCGCCAAATTGGCAATGTAACTCGAGCTGACACAGTGCTGGTGCGCGCACAGAATGTGGTCAATCCGCAGCGTATTCGTACATATAGACATCGGCCGGCCGACACGTTGAAAGTCGCAATCGCTACCAGCTTAGCGATCCAACTAACGGCTGTAGATTCGCATAATGTCGCAATTGCTAACGTCGTGACATATGTCAAGACTGTTGATTCGACTATTGTGGGAGTCGGTCCTACTCCTCGCAAGGCACAACATAATGCCACGGCGCTCCGTGGGAACGCAAATGCGGGATCTACGCGGATTGTTTCGCAAGCGTATATATACGGCATTGCTGTAGCGGATACCTTCTTCGTTATTGCGGGTGCGAGGTTGAGCAAATTAATCAACGTGAAAGTATTTGATCCAATCCTTGATCCTGTTGGAGCAATTTTCTACGGTGGGTTTTCTCAATGGGTCATAGGTCCAGGTGGAGTTGGGAACTGGAGTGTCTATGCCGACTCAGTATATAGCCCCCCTTTTCCAGTCGATATCATATTTGATGATCCAACGGTCGCGCTTGCCCCAGACGCGGTTAGTAGTGACTCGGGGAATATTCTGAACGCGTGGGGAAATAATTTTCGGCGGCGATTCGTTATACCAGGAGAACATTTCTTCCGCGTCGAGCCGTTCGGACTACGAGGCTCCGTAATTGTCGCGCCACAATAGCTGTCACTGCTGAAATTTAACTTTCTTTCCTAGATATGTATTCGACTCGACGCAATATATTGAGCGGGACCGCGCTTACCCTCGCTAGCACTATGCTTCCGCGTTCCATCTTTGGTTTCTCAGGATATGGGGTAGAGTCGGTCGCATTTATTGAAGATGAGAAACTGAAACAGCTAATTCAAACGGCCATTGACGCTGCGACTGCAGCAGGAGCCAGTTATGCCGATGCGCGATTAACCTTTACACAACGGCTCAGTGGCAGTGATTCCCCGCGGCCAATGCGCGCCGAGACGATGGGGTTTGGCGTGAGGGCCTTGTGTGATGGGTATTGGGGGTTCGCGTCCACGCCGATCTGGAACCCTATTGAGGCCGCTCGGCTAGGCCATAGTGCGGCGGCGCAAGCGAAGGCGAATGTGCTGGGGAATCCTCGTGAGGCGGACCTCGCACCGATCGCTGGACCTGCAAGCGGGAACTGGGTTATGCCGGTGAAAGACGATCCCTTTGCAATGGCCTATGAAGAGATTTCAGACTTTATGAAGGGCCTGAAGCTGTTCATCATGGGGATGGAGGATGCGTCACAACCAATGGCGACGTGCCGCTTCCTGCGGCAAGATAAGGCGTTTGGGAACACCTTGGGACAGTTTACGACTCAACGCCTGTACCGTTCGGAAGGAAGTGTCGGATGGACAGCCGGGAAAGTGCTCGGTGTAGGATTGGATTGCCTGACGCCGGCTGGGTTAGGATTCGAACACTTCCGTGATCAACCACTTCGACAGTATATCGAGGAAGCTCATGCCGAAGCGAAACGAGATCTCAAACTGCCAGTTGTTCCCGTGGATGTGGGACGCTACCAGACGCTCATTGATGCCCGAGGTGTGGCCACTGCGGTGAGCCAGAGCATTGGTGTCGCGACGGAGCTCGACCGAGCGATGGGATATGAGGCGAATGCGGGAGGCACAAGTTACATCATTTCGCCTGAGGAGATGTTAGGGACACTGCAGATTGGTAACCCTAAAGTCAACATCTTGGCCGATCGTTCCGAAGCCGGATCGGTGGGACGCGTTCGGTGGGATGATGAAGGGGTCGAACCTCCGAGCTTTACATTGATCAAAGACGGTGTGCTCGCAAACATGCAAACCAATCGGGAAGCGAGTGGCTGGATCAAGCCGCACTACAGTAAGACGGGCCAATCTTGGTCATCCTTCGGATGTGCGTATGCGCCGGACGCCATTGATACCCCGTTAGTGCATTCGGCGGACCTGCACGTGCACGTGGCACCAAACTCAAATGAAAGCTTAGATGCGTTGCGGCAGAGTATCGACAAAGGCGTCGAGTGGAAGTCGCCAAGTATTTCGATGGACTTTCAACAAATCACTGGGATTGTTCGCGGGGCTGCCTATGAAATTCGGAATGGCAAGCGGTCGGCGCGCATCCAAGATGCCGGTATGCTCTTCAGAACACCCGAATTATGGGGGAATCTGACACAGCTTGGCGGCGACCCGAGCGTTCGTCGGTTTGGAATCTACGCCAGCAAAGGCGAACCCAGTCAAACGGGGTGCCATAGCGTCTCTGCGCCACCGGCGATCTTTAAAGAGATGACGTTCATCGATATCAAGAGGAAAGCCTAACGTATGCCAATGGGCGGAAATATGCAGGATATGAAGGATCCTCAGGATACCGAAGCTCCTCGCCTGTTGGATGAGGCGCGAGCTCGCCAGGTGATCGATGAAGTCAAACGCAACTGCAGTGCGCCAGGCTCGCTCGAGGTCAACGTCGAAAGCTGGTGGGGCGGCAGTCAGCGATGGGCTCGTAACCGTGCCTCGATGACAAGCGATCAGCGGGAGCTCAACATCCGCATTGTCCGGCGGATGAAAGGCGCATCGCTGAATGTGACGACCAATCAGATCGACTCGAAATCGTTAAAAGGGGCGTGCGATCTCGTCGAACACTACGTCACACAGTGGTCGAAGAGTACGATGGACGATATCGCGTTGCAGGTGCCGACGTGGCAGTCGAAAGGCGCGCGCGTTTGGAGTGAGACCACTTATAACCAGACGTTCGGCGAGAATGCGCAGGCGGTGCACACGCTGACGCAGCGTGCGGCGACCGCAGGTCTGCTATCGGCGGGATTCATTGAAATGACCGGCGCGAGCATCGTCAAATACAATCGGGATAACTGGGGGCGAGAAACGACTAGTGTAGGGCGTGTCACACAAGCGCAATGCTCCGCCACCGTTCGACACCCCAAAGCTACGGGATCGGGGTGGGCCGGGAATTCCTCGTTCGATATGGCGCGGATTGACATCGCGAAAATTGCGGAGCTGGCCTTCGATAAGTGCGTGATGTCGCTGGATCCCGTGCGCATTGAACCCGGGCGGTATCAAACCATTCTTGAACCGCAAGCTGTCGCGGTATTTGCCGAGAGCTTTGTACAGTCGCTCTTTTCGCGCTCCGTGCCGGAAGGAAATCCGAGTACCTGGTTTATGGACTATGATGCCGATGTGAATCGCTTTCGAAGCAAGCTCGGGTTACGCGTGGTCGATGAGCGCATCAACATCTCTCATGACCCGACCGATCCTATAGTCGGCACCCACGTCGCTGATGCCGTAGACAAAGTGGAACTTGTGAAGCACGGGGTGCTCACCACCATCTATAACGATTACCAGCATGCGTTAAACGAATTAGACGATCCCAATCCCAGTACGCGTCGGACCTCGTTTCAGTTTGATGGTGGGCCAACCGGGATGGATGAAATGGTGCAAACGACTAAACGGGGCTTACTCGTCACTCGCTTCTCGCAACCCGCGGGGCTCGACGGTATGAGCATGCTGGCGACTGGTGTCACACGAGACGGACTCTGGCTCATTGAAAACGGCAAGATCACAAAAGCCGTTCGGAACTTTCGATGGACGGAGTCACCGCTCTTCATCTTTAACAACGTGGTCCAAATTGGTCCGGCGGTCCCCGTGTTCAGTCCGGTATCCGGTCGTACGCCATGGGGCAATGGCTTCGAAAACGCACTGGAAAATATTGTGGTGCCCGCGCTCAAAGTGAACGATTTCAGCTTTACCTCTACCATCGATGCAATCTGATGCGCGTCTATAAGATCTCGGCATGTGCCATTGCGCTGACTTTTTTTGGATGCAGCGCAATTGTCGCCCACGCCCAAACGCTGTTTTCCATTCCAGACACCACGCCGAATTACCAGGCCTACGCGCACTTGGAAGAGTGCGTGGCGGCCGTGGATCGACTCCACACGGCGTGGGAGAACAAGGAAGTCGGGTGGAGAGATACCCTCGAACTTGACGTGATGTTCGATCGCCGGATACTGCAACCCTATATGGTTGAAATTGCGCAGCGCTGTATGGCGAAGGCACGCGTCGATACTCTCCCTATTCGGAATGCCAAGTTTTGGATGGCGGCATTCTTGATGGCCAATCGTGATCGCGATGCGGAGCAGATATCGGAACGTTTGCTAGATTCGATGCCTGACGGTCGCCGACGCGCGTTTGTTGATGCGGCGTCCGTTTATTTGGGCGCGCGCCCGGTGCGGTATCCCGCCCTGCGCACGCTGTTTCAGCGCGGGCTCCACGATATTCCATCAGATTCCATGGCCGCTCAGCTGTCGCTCCGGTCGTGGATGATCGAAGCCGCCCTCTTGGCAGGGGATTCAACATATGCCAGAACACTGACCCAAGAAACGTTTGTAATTACAGACACTCTGACCTGGTCGGCGATCGACGTGAAGGAACTCCCATGGATCAGGATGATGCTCTTCTCTATGCTGTATTGGGCGACGAAAGAGCAATACCTAGATAGCCTGACGGTCTCGACGTCGGCGGCGCGAGCACATGTAGCCAGTCTGCGATTTCGGGCCTATGGGGATAGTTTGGATGGGGTATCTGGAATGGTCGTTGGCACGCAGTCTCCTACAATTGAGGGCGAATTTTGGTATCGATATCGGCCGAATACAGCAACAGAATCGTCGACCGCATCATCAGTACTTACGGAGCGCTATGAACCAACGTCACCTGAATTACGGCCTGTACCCGGGCGTGTAAATCTTCTTGTATTCTTGCAAGGGGGGTGTCATACATTGTCATCCAGTGCGCCAGGGAAGCTCACCAGAGAGGGGAATACCAGCTTCAGCTGCTGGCGAACTTTCGCAGCCTTACAGCGATTGAAACGCTCATACCCAGATTTGGAGATCACAGTGGTCACGAAGACCTATGGGAGCTTGGGCGACGCCCCTCCGCTACCACCCGCGCGTGAAGCGGACACGCTCGCCAAGTTTTTTCTGGGATTCCATCAAGTCCCGGGCACGTTAGTGGTCAGTAACACTAAGTATTTTCGACTCGCGGGGCTCGATGGACGACGTATCGATGAAGAGACGATCAATGATGCCAACTTTTTGCCGTTTTTTCCAAGTCGCCGTGCTATGGTCGGAATGGTGGTCGCCGTGGATGAGACGGGCCGAATCTTCCATGGAGGAACACTGCAAAGTTGGACGTGGAATTCAGAATTTCTGAGAGACGACGACGAACAAAATTTGAGGAAAGCGCTTGCAGCAGTGTATAAGCGAGTCGGGAAGACCGAGGCGAAACAATAGCATCGGATGATGAACGCCTCAACCGTCTCGAACATCTCGCTTTCTACGGTGCTCTCGATAACACTATTGATGTCGATGGCACAACCTGCATTCTCGCAGATCGGCAACGGAGGCAGCGGGTACATCGCTGCCATTCACTCTCCCGCGAATATTGCTTCAATTGATACCGTGGCAGCGCTCGATACAGTGACACCACCATTGTTTGGGACGTCTTTACGCTACGGTGTGGATACAACCGCCTCTCCATGCAGCGACTTCTATCAGTACGTTAACGGAGACTGGCGCGCTCGGACAATATTTGGCTCTACAACCGTCACGCCAGCAAAGAACGTCGATGTGTTTACCGATAACTATCGACGCACACGACAACGCCTTCAAGTTATTCTGGATTCTGCGCGTGCTATTGCGGCAACTACGAAGGATCCAACACTCAAAGTACTCGGAATTTTCTACGAAAGCTGCCTTACCGCAGACTCGATCGAAGGTCGCTCGATCCGAAGGGTCCGCACGACAACGCCAATCCCTGATTCAACTCGCGCTGATCAGTGTGTACAGCGAACGGTCACGAACCTTGGTGGTGCACTCGGGCAGGCCTTTGCACAGGACTTGCTCGTCTCAAATGCGATGGATCGCATGCAGCAACTGCTCGACGCTATTCGTGCCGCAGTGATACAGCGCATTGACAACAATCGCTGGATGACCGCATTGGAAAAATCGATCACGCATGAACGACTGGAAAAACTGCACTTGCGTGTTGGAATGCCTACCGAGAAGGTTGACTATCAATCATTGGTGCTCTCCCCGACGGCGTACATGCAAAACAGGACGGCGATCGCCACGTTCGATAACCAGCAATGGGTCAGCGGGATTGGCGGGAACGTCCGGGAACAATGGAAGTCCAGCTTGCTTACCGTGAACGCATTCTATCGTCCGGGCGATCACGCGATCGAAGTCCCTGCGGTCATGTTCATTCCACCCTTCTTCGATGCCACAGGTGAAAATGCGCTGAACTTCGCCGGGATCGGAATGGTCATCGGGCACGAAATCTTTCATAGCATCACGGCGCAGCTTTCGACGCTCGAGAGTCCGGACATGAAGGCACAGATCAAACAGTTCAAAATGTTTCAATCGACCCTCGGTACGCTCGATGGCTGGGGCACTGATGGCACACGGACCTTTGGGGAAGATGTTGCTGATCTTGGTGGTGTGCTGGCTACCTATGACGCCTGGAAAGCTACGACCAAGGCTCGCAAGAAACCTCCGACTGCATTGATCGATGGATATACATCGGAGCAACGGTTTTTTATCGGTGTCGGTCGAATCTGGCGAGCGAAGTGGCGACGACCATCGTTTGGTCAAGACGCGCACGCTGCGCCGTTCGCGCGCGTGAATGCTATGGTGATGCAGATGCCGGAGTTTGCCAAGGCGTTTGGATGTAGGGACGGGGACCCGATGGTGCTATCAACGGATAAGCGCGCTTCGATCTGGTGATTGATGGCTTCTACAAGATGAATTTCCGCTCAATCTCCGCAAGCTAAAACCATATGAGTAGCTTAAGTGTCAAACTTTGGCGAGATCATTCTACGAATACCTCTCAGGTGCTTGATACAACAATGGCATTGCAGGCTGGTGACTACCCTATAGTCATCGCTATGGGTAACAATCTACGTGCAAAGAACGAATGATGAACTATCGTAAACTCACAATTGGATCTGGCGCTCTAGGAATTATCTGTGTGGCATTTCCTATCGCAAAAGCGATAGATGTGCCGCTGGGTATATTCCCTATCGCAGCCGTCGTAGTGAATGCCGCTGATTCTAAATTCCCAACAATTAGCACCGGTCGCATCGCCATTGATTCAGGAACATCACTGTTCACACCTGAATTACTCGATCGATGGGTTGCCCTTCAACGCACACTCCTGGCATTCCCGGATTCTATTCGATCCACCGTGCCAGTACAGGTTGTCCGTTACAAAGACTTCGCTCCCGACCTGAAAGACGATTCCGCGAAATTCAAGAACTGGGGCGCGCTTGCAAATTCGAACCCCCAAGTCTCCCGTGCATTCACAGACGCGAAGATCGCAGCGAGCCATTACAGCGCACTGGCGACACAGATGATTGCCGCTCGTGCCATTATTCAATCCCGTAACCTCGCCGCCGATTCAGCAAAGACCTCCGGCCCGCAACCGTCGGAGGAGACTCTGAAAGCACTTAAACCAATAGATCGCGCAATTGCAGTGATTCTTCCACGTTGGTTTGAGATATCTGGAGCGCGACGGCCTCAGCCACCGATGTCAATGCGGTACGCGGTGGAAGAATCAGATGTCGTCGGTCATGCGGCACCGCAACTGCTCGTGGAAGAATGGCTCAATGCCGAAAATGTGCTTGTGAGCAAGAACGGCTCAGTGCCATTGAACGACGGAAAGCTCTATTTGCTAGGTTTCACAGCAACGTGGTGTACTGCATGTAAATCCATATATGCTCCATTCGCTAACCTCTTCAATGAGTATACGAAGCGCGGCGTCCGAGTTATGCTCGTGAGCCCAAAGTTTCCATCCGCTCCAGAGCTAAAGTCTTACATCGAGAAGAATAAAATCATGATTCCAGTAGCGGTACAAGGCGATGATCTTATGGGCGGAAACGCTGAACCGTTCGAAGTAAAATCGTTACCTGTGGCAATACTAATCGATAGTAAAGGCGTAATACGACGTCGTTGGCTGAAGGCATCTCCTGACACCGCTAGATATCGCAAACAGCTGGGCGATGCAATCGAGGCCTTGCTCGCAGAAAAATAAATGAAAAGTCCGAGTGCTTGCCCCGCTAAAACGACAAGCACTCGACTCACCATTCGAGCTAGACCACCGGCGGATCCGTCTCCCGTTCCGGATGCCGATGCTTCGCTAACGCGCTGATAAACGTTTTCACATCGCCATCCTTCACAGCGGCCATCAACAACATCCCCGCATCCAACTTGCCATTCACCGCAACCCCCGCCCGCTCAACGAGCCGTTTCGAAGCGCCAATCGCCATTATAGTCTTGCAATGCCGATATTGATTCGTCACAAACTCCATTGTGTGACCATCAGCCATCAACGCTTTGACACCCGCATCACCATCCGGCAAGATCAGCCCATCAAACAACACCGGTGGCGTATTCTCCATCGACGCCTCAGCCTCGATCTTCTTCTTGTCAGACGTAACAAAAGTCCCAAGTCTCGACCCTACATACTTCGGAATCGCGCCAGCCGCCGTTAAAGAGTTATACATCAATTCCAGCGATTTCCCATCAACACCGTCTGCGACAAGAATCGCAACATGGCGAGTTCGTACCCCAATCTCACCAGGCAGCGCAGTTAACGACAACGCCGCTGACTTCACCACCTCCGGCTTAGACGGCCGTTCCAGCACACGCGGTAACGCAGGCGGAAGCTCCAATCCGAGCCCGTCCGCAACCCTCTTCGCCAAACCCTCATCAACATTGCGAAGCGAAGCAATCATCCGCATCCGAATCGCCGGAACCGTCAACTTACTCAATTCAAAACGGAACCCGCCGACAATATGATCCTTCTCCCACTCCGTCTGGCTATTATAGAATAACGTCGCCTGCGTATAATGATCCGCAAACTTTTCAGGCTTCCCACGCAACTTATCTTCTTTCACCGGCTGCGGAAACGAAACAAACCCCTTACTCCCAGCCTGAAATGGACAACCACCACCAAGCGAATTCGGCTCGTACGACACACGTCCTCGCACAATCGCCTGTCTGTGCATTCCATCTCGCTGATTATTATGCACCGGTGCAATTGGCGCATTAATCGGAATCTCGTGGAAGTTCGCTCCACCGAGCCGAGAAATCTGCGTATCCGTATACGAATGAATACGTCCCGCTAGCAACGGATCGTTAGAAAAATCGATCCCCGGAACCACATGCGCTGTACAGAATGCAACCTGTTCCGTCTCTGCAAAAAAGTTATCAGGATTCCGATTCAACACGAGTCGTCCAACCGGCATCAACGGGATAAGCTCTTCAGGAATAATCTTCGTTGAATCAAGAATATCGAACGAAAACTGTTCCGCTTGCTCTTCCGTAAAGATCTGCAATCCAAGTTCCCACTCTGGATAATCACCAGCCTCTATCGCCTCCCACAGATCTCTTCGATGAAAATCAGCGTCTGCGCCAGCAATCTTAACGGCTTCATCCCACACCAGTGAATGCGTCCCTTGCTTCGGCTTCCAATGAAACTTCACAAACACCGACTCCCCAGCTTCATTCACAAACCGATAGCTGTGTACACCAAACCCCTGCATCATTCGTAAGCTTCGCGGAATCGCACGATCCGACATCACCCACATCATCATATGTGTTGATTCCGGCATGAGCGAAATAAAATCCCAAAACGTATCGTGTGCGGATGCCGCTTGTGGCATCGCATTGTGTGGTTCCGGTTTTACTGAATGCACAAGATCCGGAAACTTCATCGCATCTTGAATAAAAAAGATTGGTATGTTGTTCCCAACAAGATCCCAATTTCCTTCATCCGTGTAAAACTTTACAGCAAAGCCACGCACATCCCGCGCAGTATCGACTGACCCACGTTCACCCGCAACTGTAGAAAACCGCACAAACGTTGGTGTCACCTTGCCCGCAACCTGAAATGGAGCCGCGCGCGTATACTTCGTAAGTGGTTTGTAGCACTCGAAGTATCCGTGCGCACCAGACCCACGCGCATGCACGATACGCTCAGGGATGCGTTCGTGATCAAAGTGTGTAATTTTCTCGCGAAGAATAAAGTCTTCAAGTAATGTTGGGCCTCGTAATCCAGCCTTCAGTGAGTTCTGATTGTCGCCAATCTGCACCCCTTGATTGGTCGTTAACGCCTGCCCCGTAGAATCGACTCGTACTCGATCGAGCGACTTGGTTAGGGGATCCACACCTTCTACCGATCCTTCCGTACCAGCTTTATCTGAATGATTCAGCTCGGTAACCGTGCTCGACCCAACTATCGGCGTCTTCGCCTTCGCTGTAAACCCGGTGGGTGGATTCACCGCATTCTTACGACCAATCTCACCCGGCTTATTTGTGTTGGAGCGGACACTTTTAACCATCTCTTGTGTCGCTGCTGCCTTTTTTGCCAGCAAATCCGGCGGAGGGGCAGAGGATGGGTGCGATGGGCCACTCGACGTGCTCCGAGAAGGGTTTTTAGCCGTCGCCTGGCTTGGCTTGCCGTTTCCAGAGCTTTGAGACACAGGTCGAGCGGGTACCGATTTCTTTTTAGCCATTGTTGACCAGTCGAAAGAGGCCGCGCTCCCGTTCCTCGACGTACTGTATCCGCCAGATTCTCGCGGTACAGCAGCGACCTGTTGTGGGCGTGAACAAAAGCACAAAGCATGCTGGGTGCGTGATTTCTGGCAAATGGACTGGTTCTGCCGCCCATTATACCGATTTCCTATATCGTTCTTTAGGAACGAATCTTGTACCTGGTGATTAGCCTTCTAATACCATCCGTTTGCATATGTATATGTCTCCATCGTTCCTCTAAAACCCCCTCATGAGTTACATCAACACCGCTGCAGCGGCACTCAGGTAATTAGTTGATGCCTCCGCAGCCCATTATTGGTGGCCAATCCGCACCCAGATCTTCAGGCACTCTTGGAGGCGCAAGGTCCACCAATGGCGCTCCCAGCGGCCCCCCGCCACCCAAATCGCTAAGCGAACGATTCGGCGCGCTACGCAACCTCCCCCCGTTTCTCAAGCTTGTCTGGCAGACCAGCCCCATACTGACCGCCGCAACCCTAACGTTGCGCCTCATCCGGGCCCTCCTGCCCGTCGCCACCCTTTTCATCGGCAAGCTCATTATCGATGAAGTGGTCCTGCTCACCCGAACTCCAAATACCCCGTCCGCCCTGAGCACCTGGCTCGCATCCGGTCTCCTGAACCGGATCTTCTGGCTCCTCATCGCCGAATTTGGACTCGCCGTTTTAGCAGACCTCCTAGGCCGGATCGTCTCGCTCTTCGACTCACTCCTTTCAGAGCAGTTCTCGAACACCACGAGCATCCGCCTCATGGAGCACGCCGCAACCCTTGATCTGGAAGACTTCGAGGACAGTGAACTTCAGGATCGACTCGATCGAGCGCGTCGCCAAACATCCGGCCGTATGACGCTCATCAATCAGCTCTTTGGCCAGGCACAGGATCTCGTCACAATTGTCAGCTTTACCGTAAGTCTCGCGGTATACGCTCCATGGCTAATCCTTCTCCTCATTCTCGCACTCGTCCCCGCATTTCTCGGCGAAGCGCACTTTAACGCACAGAGCTACGCACTCACATACGCACGGACCCCCGAACAACGCGAACTCGACTACGTCCGCCAAACCGGTGCAAGCGTTGAAAGCGCAAAAGAAGTCAAGATATTTGGCTTAAACGCATTTCTAATCGGTCGATACCGCGAATTAGCAACACAGTTCTATCACGCCAACAAACGACTCGCAATCCGTCGTGCCACGTGGGGCGGTTTGCTCACCGCACTCGGCACAATCGGCTACTATCTCGCGTACGCATATCTCGCATGGCGAACGCTTGCAGGTCAGTTCACGATCGGTGATCTCACCTTCCTCTCCGCATCGTTTCGACGTCTCCGTACCTTACTCGAAGGATTGCTCATCGGATTTTCGCAAACAGCCGGTCAAGCGCTCTATCTCGATGACCTCTTCTCGTTCTTCGACATCACACCAGAGATTAACTCCCCACAGAACCCTCGACCATTTCCGACACCCATCCGACAAGGCTTTCGTTTCGAAGATGTCGGTTTCATCTATCCCGGCGCCGAACGCTGGGCGGTGCGTCATCTCAACTTCACTCTATATGCCGGTGAAGTCCTCGCACTCGTCGGTGAAAATGGCGCCGGAAAAACAACACTCGTCAAACTCCTCGCTCGGCTCTACGACCCCGATGAAGGACGTATATTACTCGACGGTCACGACCTCCGTGAATACGATCTCGATGCACTCCGCTCGCACATTGGCGTCATCTTTCAGGACTTCGTTCGATATCATCTGACTGCAGGCGAAAACATAGCCGTTGGCCGAATCGACGCACGCAACGATCATGCACGTATTGAGGCTGCAGCAGAGAGGAGTCTTGCCGACGAAGTGATTCGAAAGCTCCCTGCGGGATACGAGCAGATCGTCGGTAAGCGCTTCAAGACCGGTGTTGATCTATCCGGTGGCGAATGGCAAAAGATCGCGATTGCGCGAGCATATATGCGTGACGCAGACGTACTGATTCTCGATGAACCAACCGCCGCACTCGACGCTCGGTCTGAATTTGAAGTCTTTCAGCGGTTCAAGGAGTTGAGTGTAGGGAAAACCGCGGTCCTCATCTCCCATCGATTCTCCAGTGTACGTATGGCAGATCGAATTCTCGTCCTTGCCGATGGAACCGTAGAGGCAGCGGGGACGCACGAGGAACTGCTGGAACAGAGGGGACGTTATGCGGATCTGTTCGAGTTACAGGCGGTTGGCTATCGATAAACGGTAGCGCCCAGTAGCCCATTAACCCGGATTTCTGTAAATTCGGCAATCATGCCCAATTACCTCATCCGACGAGCCACCGCCGCAGACGCCGCCACTATCGCCCAACATCGTGTCGCCATGTTCCGCGACATCGACCCAGCCATCCTCGATGAGACGGCAGCCGCGCTGTTTGACGCCTCATCGGTCGCAATCGCCGCCACCCTGCAAGACGGCTCCTATTTAGGTTGGCTCGCCACCACCAACACAAATCAAGTTGTCGCCGGCGTTGGTGTGCATCTCAAACCGCAATTACCACGATTCTCTGATGATCGCACCCGCGTCATAACCGGACTCGTACCGCTCGTGGTAAACGTCTACACGGAGCCAGATTGGAGAAGCCAGGGCATCGCTCGAGCTCTGATGACCCAACTGATGCAATGGGCCACCGACGAAGGATTTGACCGAGTCCTTTTGCACGCCTCAGACTTCGGTCGTCCACTCTACAATGCGCTTGGCTTTACTCCAACCAACGAAATGCGCTGGAGTCCAATCCCTAGTCCGGTATAGCCGCCAACCCGATTTTCATCCGGTTGAGAGCGTGATAGTACCCACGGTATCATCACACTCATTCTCCCCGAGATCGACGATCTCAATCATATCGCGCCCCTGCGACCGGCCGCGACATGATTTCCAACCTCGCGTATTTACGCGTCGCCTTCAGTATCGCCCGGTACCTCGAACGTTCCTTGCTTGCTGTTAAAGCTCCCTGTGAACTTCGCAGTATACGGTGTTGCCGCACCTACCTTTACACACGTCGCCGTTAATTCGAACGTCCCCTTCACCTGCGCCGTGGCCGCCGACGTGATTTTTAGGCTTCCACTCTTGGATGCGCACACAGAGGCGGCAGTCGAATCGGCCGGTGTATGCAACGCGATCGCAACAAAGTCGTTCTCTGGAATTTCACCTCCTTCCGTTAACTCAGCGAACGTATAGCTCTTCACGGTTGGTAGTTCATTTTTCTTCCGATAGAACACCACCGTCGTTTTGGATACGGTATCGGTCCCGAGCCCAATTGCGAACCCACGTTCAGTCTCGTCTTCACCGCTACCAATGCCATGGAGCGCGCTCCCCTGTATATTGATGTCAGCCTTGCCGGTAACAGCGATTTTACCCGTAAACTTCCCCTGGGAATTGTTATCTTTCGGGCCGGTGCTGTCGCTGCATGCGAATACAAACGGAACAAGTAGAGCTGGGATGCATTTTGAGATAAGCTTCATCATCGTTTGATAGGTTGATGGTGCATGGTGTGTGTTACGTCGTCTAACATGCGTAACAACGCAATAACGAGCGAAGTCACAACATGATTAAAATCGTACTCAACCCATCTTGATCGTTTGTTGTTTTGGTTTCGTTCGTTCGTTTCATCGAAGTAAGTAGTCTTATTTACGTAACTGTAATTGATTGAATATTATGGCACTTTTAGACATGCAGGTCGTCAGCTTGGCCTTTGGTGGGCCACTCGTTCTCGATCGAGCGAGCTTCGCCATTGAACGCGGTGAGCGCGTATGCTTGCTCGGTCGTAACGGAGCAGGCAAGAGCACGTTAATGCGTACGCTCGACGGTACAATCATTCCAGATTCAGGAGAGATTGTACGGCAATCTGGTGTCACCGTCGCTCGTCTCGAGCAAGAAGTGCCAGGAAACGTTGACGGCACAACCTTCGACGTAGTTGCCGAAGGACTCGGTGAAGCAGGTGCGTTGCTGCGACGATATCAACATGCGAGTCATCGTGTTGCAATTGAAGGAAGCGATAGCGCGCTACGAGAACTCGATCGCGCGCACCGCGCACTCGATGCAGCCAATGCATGGGAGGTTCAATCCCGAGTTGAAACCGTACTCGTAAAGCTTGGCCTCGATGCCGACGCACCCTTCGCCGCAGCATCCGGTGGTCGTAAACGCCAGACGCTTTTAGCGCGAGCACTCGTTGGTAAACCGGATGTTCTTTTGCTCGATGAACCAACAAACCATCTCGATATCACCGCAATCGAATGGCTTGAAGACTTCCTCATCAATAGCGGAATTACACTACTCTTTGTCACGCACGATCGAGCATTTCTCCGACGTGTTGCAACCCGTATCGTAGAACTCGATCGTGGTCGACTGTCAGATTGGGGCACCGATTACGATACGTATCTCGAACGAAAAGACGCCGCCCTTTCCGCCGAATCACGCGAATGGGAAGAGTTCGATAAAAAGCTGGCAAAAGAAGAAGTCTGGATCCGAACCGGTATTCAGGCTCGCCGCACCCGTAACGAAGGTCGAGTGAGATCACTCGAAGCGCTGCGCCGAGAGCGGGGGGCGCGTCGTGAACGAACCGGAACCGTGAAGCTGCAGACCCAGGATGCAGAGCGATCCGGCCGAATCGTCTTTGAAGCCGAAAACGTTTCGTTTTTCCGAGACGAGAATCGAGCGATCGTTCGAAATGTGAACACCGTTGTCACACGCGGCGACCGAGTCGGCCTAATCGGCCCAAACGGATCGGGAAAAACCACCCTTATCCGCCTTCTACTGGGCGATCTCCAAGCTGCGTCAGGTACAGTTCGTCGCGGAACAGGGCTCGAGGTCGCGTATTTCGACCAACTTCGCGAGCAGCTGGATCCCGATAAGTCCGTCTTCGATAATATCGCCGATGGATCCGATTTTATCGAAATCGGCGGAAATCGGAAGCACATTCATGGCTATCTCCAGGACTTTCTCTTTTCGCCCGACCGTGCCCGAACTCCGGTACGCGCCCTCTCAGGCGGTGAGCGGAACCGTCTCCTCCTCGCTCGGCTTTTCACGCGGTCGTTTAATCTGCTCGTCCTCGACGAACCAACCAACGACCTCGACGTCGAAACGCTTTCGCTCCTCGAAGACCTGTTGATCGAATTTACCGGGACATTACTCGTGGTGAGCCACGACCGCGCCTTCCTCGATAACGTCGTGACCAGCACGTTGATCATGGAAGGCGACGGGCGAGTTGGCGAATACGTCGGCGGATATTCCGATTGGGTGCGGCAGCGTCCCGCGCCTGTTACTGCGCAGCGAGCCGCATCTGCATCTTCGGCCAAAAAGACGGCTCCACCCACCAAAGCCCCCACCGAACGCAAACGCAAACTGTCATTTTCCGAACAGCGCGAATTAAACGATCTCCCGGATCGTATCGATGCACTCGAACAGGAAAGGAATCAGCTGTACGAAGACATGGCAAATCCAGCCATTACACGGGACTCGTCAAACTTGCTTGCCGCGAGTCAGAAACTTGCTCTTGTTGAAAAGACCATTGCTGAACTCACCGAGAAGTGGGAAGCATTGGAGACAATCGCAAGCGGAACTTAACGTCGTCTCTCACGGTATCTGGATTCAGGGATAAGTTCCAGTTGGGGTTGTTGCGTTATCCATCTTCCAGATATGCTCGTGCCGCATCACCTATCCGCATCTTTCAGATTTGTAGCTATCTCGGTTGCCTTTGCGATCGCTACAGCTGTCGATGTCCCAATCGCGGCAGCACAAAGCGCGATCGCTACAGACTCGACGTCGACGATCAAGCGAGAATCCGATAAGCAGATATCCGATTCGATCGCCACGAATGATTTTTATGTCAGTAAACGACTGACAACTCGCGTAGCGATATCATCTGCTGTGGCCGTTGCGGTGTTATTGCCGCTTGATGGCTTTATCTCAGTACGAGCGCAAGAATTGAGAGGTGCCTCCGGACGTCCCGGGGAGCATCTGGCGTCCACACTCAATTGGATCGGTGGCCCGGGAGTGGTGATCGCTCCAATCGGATTAATGGCAGTAGGATGGGTTACGCGGCATGGCGAGATGGTCCAACTCGGTACCCGTACCGCGCAAGCCGTTGCGGTGGGTAGCTCGGTTACAGGAATCCTTAAAGGGGTGACAGGCCGAACACGCCCGGTGCTGGGGTCACGAGATTCCGACGACTTTCGCTTTCGAGGTGGCTTCGGACGTGGCGAATCCGCCTCGTTCCCATCTGGGCACACCACGGCTGCCTTCGCATTTGCTACCGCCATTACCACTGAAACCGCACGCCTGCATCCGCGCTTGGCATGGGGCGTTGGCATCGCGTCATACAGTGTTGCAGCCGGCGTTGGGGTGGCTCGGGTTTATACTCACCATCACTGGGCAAGCGACGTTGCCTTGGGCGCTGGTATCGGGACGCTCGCCGGTCTCGCCGTAGACAAGCTGTCGCATCGGGGCCGATCCGGAACCAAGGAAGGGCCCAGTATACTCATCCCATCACAAATCATGCCTTCCCTGGACGGGGTTCGGCTTGGGTGGCAGCTACCCGCTCACCGGAGCTTCTAGATAGATTAAATATGTCGCCTTGCCACTGATCAACCAGGTATTTCGAAGGGATCACCCACCACCCTGTTGATCACCGGCGAGTCGTATGCTCGGCACTCCTCAATGAGTGCCTCCATCAAGGTTTCGGATTATAGGTATGTAGGCGATTCCCCGACATAATCGGTCATTTCGTCCCTATGGTGCGCCTGGAATTTTGACGCATATTCATCTACTAGCTGCGGCTCTTTTACCGTGGATGGTTTTTACCGAGGTGTGGTATGTCTAGCAGCTCTCCAGCGCCCGAGGGCGGTCGCCTTTCTCCGACGTTTACGGAGCTGAGCCGTGAACAGTCTGAGCAGATCCTGGCCCGTAACCATATTGGCCGGATCGCGTATTCGTTTCACGACCGAATCGATATCGAGCCCATTCACTACGTATATCATGAAGGGTGGATATACGGGCGAACGTCGAAAGGGACGAAGCTGGCTACCATCGCACATCATCGATGGGTCGCCTTCGAAGTCGATGAGTCGACCGCCATCTTTGACTGGGAAAGTGTCGTTGTTCACGGCGCCTTATACTTTGTCGAGGCACATCAACCGAACGATCATAACCCTGCATTCGCGCTCGGTGTTGAACTTCTAACGAAGCTAATCCCGGAAACCTTTGCCGCCGACGATCCAGTTCCGTTTCGCACCGTAATCTTTCGCATTCATATCGACGAAATAAGGGGCCGGCGTGCCTCATCAGAGAAAGCTACTGGGTAATGAGAGAGAAGATCAGAGTTGTACTTGCCGATGATCATGCCATCGTTCGGACTGGCCTGAAGGCCGTGCTTGGGACCGCGGGAGAGATTGAGGTTGTTGGCGAAGCGTCAACTGGAAGAGAAGCGTTGGTCTTGATCGAGCAGTGGCGACCCGAGGTTGTCGTTATGGATCTGTCGATGCCAGATCTCGATGGGATAACCACTACAAAGGCAATCACTGAATCAAAAAGTCATACCAGAGTTCTGGTGTTGACAATGCACGAAGAAGAAGACTATCTCATTCCACTGTTGGAAGCAGGCGCTGCCGGTTACTTAGTAAAAAGTGCTGCCGATCGCGAATTGGTCACGGCCGTTCGCACGGTTGCACAAGGCGAGACGTACATCGGTCAAGCTGCCGCACGTGTCTTGGCAAAACGTATTACGCAAAAGGACCCGCTTCGCGAAGATCGTGAACGCTTTCAGAAATTGACACCACGCGAGCGCGAAGTACTGCGACTCATCGCCCAGGGCTACTCCGCACCTGAGATTGGGGCACGGCTTGCGATCAGTCATAAAACGGTAGAAACATATAAGCAGCGGGTGCACGATAAACTCGGCATCGCTCATCGCGCAGAGTATGTGCAACTCGCATTGCGGCTTGGCTTACTTGCGACAGAGTGATTTCTTTGCCCCCAAGCGATTCCCCAACCAACCGTTACGCTGATGATGATGCAAAATTTGCTGCAATTCTCGATATTGCAGCGGATGCAATCATAAGTATCAATGACGATCAACGTATCGTACACTTTAACAAAGGCGCTGAGCAGATATTTGGGTATGTGGCGACTGAAATCATCGGCAAACCGCTGTCCATTATACTTCCAGGTCGATTTCATTCCGTGCATGGCGATCACATGCATCGTTTTGCGCAAAGTGGTGATACTGCTCGGCGAATGGGTGAGCGGCGAGAAATCTTTGGACTTCGACGTGATGGCATCGAGTTTCCAGCAGAAGCATCGATCTCAAAGCTGGAAACACCAGATGGACGACTGTTTACTGTAGTGTTGCGCGACATCAGCGACCGAAAGCGCGCAGAGTGGGAACATCGTATTCTAGCTGTCATGAGCGAACAGCTTTCGCGTTCGATTGACTATGACGCAACGGTGCAATCTGTTGTGAATAGTCCTGTCCCTGAGCTTGCAGACGCTTGCATTCTCGACTTAATGGAAGTCGACAGAACTTTGTTTCGGACGCTAAGCCGAGGAGCTACACCAACGCTCGATGCCGCAGTTCAGAAACTTTCGCAAGGTGGACCACTCGATTGGGATTCTCCTTCGCGCGTTATCGACGTAATCCGCACATGTCGCCCTGAACTTGTACCGATTGTAACGGAAGAATGGGTCGATGTACATACCGATAGCAGCGACGTCGTAGCGGAAGCCTGGCTCATCGTAAAAGGTGGATCCGTAATGATGATTCCGCTCGTTGTGCGCGGAGAATCAATCGGTGCATTAACGTTAGTGCGAGATCCAGGAAATGGCGCATACACGAATGCCGATCTTGTCTTTGCCCAAGAGTGTGCCCAACGGTTGACCGCAGCGGTTGAAAACGCACGGCTTTATCGGGCGGCCCGTGCTGCTACACGAGCGCGAGATGAGCTACTGAGCATCGTTTCGCACGAACTCCGAAATCCCATTAGCGCCGTATCAATGTGCGGCCACGTCTTGCGAGACAGTGCATCCGACAATCCCGTGATGCGAAAGCAGCTTGCCGAAGCAATCATTAGTGGGTCTGCGTGGATGAATCGCCTGATTCAGGATCTGCTCGATGTCTCAATCATGGAAGCACGCCGCCTGTCCATTTGGCAGCAACCTGAAGATCTCGCTACTATCATTGCCTCCGCATTGGAGATGGTCGAAGGCGCCGCGAAAGAAAAGCACATCGATATCTCATTCCCGGGCCTTCCTTCCATCCCACAGGTCGACGTCGACTCCAGCCGAATCATCCAGGTGCTCACAAATATACTCGGCAATGCCATCAAATTTACGCCGAGAGAGGGGACGATTGCGGTTGAGGTCAGCGTGGATCAGTGGATTGCCACCGTTTCGGTGGTTGATTCCGGCTCCGGGGTCTCAGTTTCGGACCGCTCACGAGTGTTTGAGCAATTTTGGCAGGGTAGGACCGGCTCCGAAGGCCGAGGGGCTGGGCTCGGGCTGGCAATCGCGAAGGGGATTATAGAGGCGCACGGAGGCCGGATCTGGGTTGATGGCGTGCCGTCAGGTGGGAGCAAGTTTTCGTTTACCCTACAGCTCGCCACACCGGCCACCGGCGACTGAATACGGTAAGAATTGCCGATAACGCGGCCCCAGCCCCATCCGTTTTAACGACACCACCCACGAACTCGGCGAATTCCAAAGTAACCGAGCGAGTGCAGGTAACCATTGTTTGCTCCTTTGTGTCTAATTAAGTGAAGGCCAAATTGAGACACGGTCTTGGATCGCATTAAATATTGTATTGGTACCAGATCCTTTAGAGTTCATGACAGTCTGTCGTTTCAGTTAACGAATACATATAAGACGACGTCTGAGTAATTACATAGAGTTATCGAAGTATTTCTGATAAGGAGAGTATATGCGTAAACAAATGATTGCAATTGTCGCCATGTTTGTGGGTTTTGGAATGGTTTCTCCAGTAATGGCATCCGCTGCTGCAGTTTCTACAAAAGAAGTTGTTCAGTCTGAAATGGTCCGTGGTCGTATTGTTGGAGTTAACGGTGCTGCACTGAGCGACGCGCTCATTTCAGTGACGATTAGCGGTGCCACTGAAGTTGTATTAACAACACGTACGGCAGATGATGGAAGCTATAAGCTTGCGCTGCCGCTGTTGCCTGGAACGTACACGTTACGCGTCCTTCACATTGGTTACGCACCGGTAAGCACGCTGTTCTCGCGTCAAAATAACGCGTGGACCGTTCCAGATGAAATCGCGATGCGTCCGATTACGTCGAATGGCGCTACGTTTGGCTTTGTGATTAGCAATTAAGACGTAACTCGTCAGAAATTTCTTCGACTGCTATGGATAGATAAAAGCGGTCGCAAAGCTGGGATGAGGGAAAGCCCTCCGGAACTATAGGTTTCGGGGGGCTTTTTTTATTGCTAAAGCGCTGATTCTTCGTATTCTTCTCGCGCGCGAACATTATAGTACTGTTGCATATACATGTGATTTTCTGTAGATACGGTACTTCCGTATCAATGGTACGCGGCTTCTGTAAATTTGTATCCTATGCAGTCGAGCGTTACATAAGTATATTTTTCGATCATCCTTCGAGATGGCGAACCAAATTTGCAACAGTTGGACGATGTTCAGAACATACAACTCCCCGATGGTCTCATCGAACGTATACAAACGGGCGATCGGGCGGCATTGGATATATTGTATCGCGCTCACTATGCTGGGCTACTCGATTTTACCTATCGATTTCTGAGATCTCGTGACGCTGCACATGATATCGTGCAAGACGTCTTTGTCTCAATTTGGATGCGGCGTAGTGAGTGGATCGTTCGTGGCTCCATCGCAAGTTATCTGTACCGAGCGGTGCGAAATCATGCGATTCACTATCTTGAGCATCGTCAAGTAGAATCTCGGGTGGGCGCAATGAACGAACCCATTGCAATGGGGCACGTCCCCGGTGTCGAAGACTTTGCCAGCGAGGGTCAACAGAGCGCCGAACTCGCGCGGGCGATTGATACGCTCCCAGAGCGGCAGCGAAGCGCCGTACTTTTGCATTATGGAAAAGGAATCAGCGTCGCAGAGGTCGGGCGGGTGCTAGAAATATCTCATACAGCGGCGACAAATCTGCTAGATCGAGCGGTTTTGCGACTCCGGGAAGTATTTCGGGTCGATTTGTAAGAAAAAAACTTCTAGGGGGGTTGGATTCTGGCTAATTGACCGGACATAGTTGTAATGCTGCCCGACCAGAAAGACTCGCAACTATTTCGCCAGGCCCTAAATGTGGGCGCCGATCAGCCCTTGCTGGAGGTGGATTCACAATCGCTTGCGGCAGCAGAGCAGGATTTGCGCGCCAGGATCGCAAATGCGGAGCGCGAGCTGGATATGCCGCCGGCGCTGACAACCGCTGTTTCACGACCTATCGCGCCTGTTCCCACTTCCAGAAATTTTCTGAAGCTCTTTCGTATGCGAGCGTTGGTGCTTGGAATTGCAACGGCCGTTCTCTGTTTCGCCGCAATTTCGTACAAATCTGACTTTGGAGAGCATGCGCAGCGCGAATATATCACTGGGGCCGGTGAGCGCGTCACCATTCAGCTTTCCGATGGATCATCCGTTATTCTTGGCGCAAACAGTAAGTTGAAGTATTCCTCTGCGTTCGGTGATAAAGCTCGTAATGTGTACATGGAAGGGATCGTACATTTTGATATCGTACACAGCGCTACTGCCCCGTTTATTGTGTATACAGCCAATGCGGCGACGCAAGTACTTGGAACCGCGTTTACCGTGACGGCGTATCCAAACGATACCCTGGTTCAGGTTGCAGTTGCGAATGGTAAAGTCGCTCTTCGGTCCCGTGCAGGAGCAATGGGGACGGGAACAACACTTGTTGGTGGCGACGTTGGTCGATTAACCACAGCAGGATTGGCATCCGTGGCTCGCGGTGTCGATATGAATACGTATGCGAACTGGATTGGTGGTAAGCTCACATTCCGGCGTACCATGCTGAAAGATGTCGTTCAAAACCTGGAGCACTGGTACAATATCAAAATCATTCTACCTGACTCATCCTACAGTTCTATCCCAATTAGTGGCTCCATCAATTCCCAGTCTGCGGAGCAGGCTATTTCGCGACTGGCTGAAGTGCTTGATGTTGAGCACTCTCGTGATGGACGGGTTGTGACGTTGTCGAAGTCCCGTCGCTAGTCATATTTGAGTACTTCTCATTTCGGTCTCTATGAAACTTTCTTTTGTACCACTACGGGTGCAAGCACTGCTCTTCGTTGGTATCGCGTATGTGAGTTCTGCGTATGCTAGCGTGCCAATCGCAGTTGAAGCAGAAATCGAAGACCTTGCGAGCTTTCACGTACCAGCGCAGCGATACAATGTATCCCAAATGCAGGGACGTACCAACGGACAGGCCAATATCCCTGCCTCAGGTCGCGTAATAACATTAAAATTACGTGATGTTACGTTGCAGGTCGCACTCGAGAAGATCCGTGATCTGGGGCAAGTCGAAATTCTGTATGGAGGGAATGTTGTTCCGCTAAAGCAATCGGTCTCGGTCATTGGCACACGCATCCCGGTATTGGATGCATTGAAGCAGGCGTTACTCGGCACAGGTATCGTTGTAAAGGTCGAGGATGACGGACAGCTTACCCTGGTTCGATCCGATAGCATTCGCACGAAGCTCCCTGGTGATTCCGGGGGCGGAACGATTCGCGGTCGTGTAATTGATTCCGCGACTCAACGAGCGATTGCCGGGGTTACGATTACGGTTCCAGGAACGTCTGTCTCGGTCACAACGGGCGCAGACGGACATTATGTCCTGAGCGCTATATCTCCCGGGAGTGTAGTTGTGAGCGCTCGACAGCTTGGCTACACGTCAAAATCGATCAATGTTATCGTATTACAAGGTGCTGCGGCGACCGTCGACTTCACGATGGGTAATGCAACGGCTGTATTGGCGGGGGTTGTCACAACTGCAACCGGCCAGAAGAAACGTTTTGAAGTCGGCAATTTGATCACGACGCTTGACGTTCCCTCCATCATCCAGAATTCCGCGGTTACTACGCTAACGGATGTGCTTGACGGGCGAGTCGAGGGGCTGGTTGTAAGCCGTTCCAGTGGCGCTCCCGGGGCTCCTGCGCGCTTGCGGATACGTGGTATTGGTAGTATTGCTGCCTCCGATGATCCAATTATCATCTTGAATGGTGCGCGAATCTATTCGAATCAAACCACGAACGAGGCGAACGCTGCTTATTCTGTGCTCGATCAGATCGACATTAATACAATCGAATCGATTGACGTGCTCCGGGGGCCATCGGCCGCGGCGCTGTACGGATCTGATGCGGCAACCGGCGTGATTGTTATTACCACAAAGCGCGGTGCCGTAGGAAAGACGCGTTGGAGTGTCTCCTCGGATCAGCAACGTACGAGCCAGCCAGGCACGTTTCCAAATTTATACTACCGAGAAGGGATCTCATTCGGAACTGACTTTAGAGATCAATGTATGCTCGGGAGTGACTTTTGTGTTGCAGATACACTCTTTGAATACAATATCCTTGGTAATCCACGCTATTCCGTATTGGGAACAGGGGCTCAGCAACAATATGCGGTGAATGTTTCGGGTGGGGTTGCGACTATTCAATATTTTTTGGGGGCATCATTCAGATCATCTCTCGGTCTATTACGGATGTCTGATGCGGATCAGGCCTTGATTAAAAGTACGACCAGCTTTGCGATCCCCAAATGGCAACGTCGACCCCAGCAATCGTCGCAGACCGGCGGCACATCAAGGGTGAGTATGCAGGTCAGCCCGTCGTTTAACGTCGATCTCACCACCGCACTCAATCAAAATTTCCGTAGTACAACGCCGTTGGACGGAGTTGTTACGATGTTGCTCTCTGGGAATCCTGAGGATACTTCAATCATAGGCTCAAGAATTCCGCACTTCAGGCAACGTAGCACATATATGGAACGAGCCGTTCAAAGCAGTCTAACCAGTCAATGGCAACCTATTTCACAAGTTTCGGTGTTTGGAGACGTTGGGCTACAATCATCATCGCGATTCACGGAAACATTGTTACGGAACGGCGACTGCCCTGACTGTGTATCCGTGTATGAGAGTTTTAAGGATGGTGGGATCGATCAATCGCGCAGTGAAATCTCAACCGGATCTGCTACATTACGGGCCTCCATGCAACTTCCACAGCGCAATGGTTTTCGCCTGACCCCGTCATTCGGGATCAACTATATAAACACCAGCAACGCGCTAGTTGAAATACACGGTGTTCGTCTCGCACCGGGAGCCAATTCGATGAGTGGGGTGAATGAGAGTGATCGAAGGGTTACCGCCTCGACGGCACTCAAGTCAGTTTCATTCGGAATATTCACGAACCTTGGTGCGTCGCTGTTTAATGAACGCGTGTTTGCGTCCACAGGTTTCCGTGTTGATGCATCGAACGCTTTGGGAGACAATGTGCGTCCAGTTTATCCCAAATTTGACGTATCGTACTTGCTGTCCCGTGAGTCATTTTTTCCACAGGATTTTGCAACGGTACGGATACGAGTCGCCTATGGACATGCCGCAGTTCAGCCAGAACTTGGAGCAACCAAGCGTACCTATAGAAGCAGTACAGGTATCATTGATGGCACCATAGTAAACACGCAGTTGCTCAACAGTCTTGGAAATACACAGTTAAAGCCTGAACGATCCACCGAAATTGAAGGTGGTGTGGACATCGGGATACTAAGTGATCGGTTTTCACTTGGTGTAACACAGTACAGAAAACTGTCGTGTGACGCTCTCGTTCACGCATTCTTACCAGCGTCCGTTGGTGGAGGAACGTATACGGGAAATCTCGGATCTGTTCAAAATTCAGGGACGGAACTGACATTGAATGCGATTGTTTGGAGCTCTGATATGGTTCGGCTCAGTTTGAATAGTGGTTTCTCTCGAAATCGTAATAAACTTGTCACGTTGTCATCTTCACTTTCATCCTCTGCAGCCCTCCTGCTATTACAAGATAAGGCGACGACAAGGGATGTTTACTCTAGACGTTATGTCGAAGGGTATGCAGTACAAGGTGTCTGGATGCGCCCCGTTGTTGCGTACGGTGACATAAATGGTGATAATGCGATCTCCGATACTGAGCTGTCTTATGGTGATAGTTCGATCTACATCGGTAGTCCAATTCCCAACTATGAATCGACATTTGGGGCACAGTTGGGGTTATGGAATAGTCGAGTATCTGTTTCAACAAGTATGCAGTATCAAGACGGTCTCGCTCAGGTAAACGAGCCTATGTTGCTGAATCGACGGATTTCGAGAGAGTATAACGATCCTTCAGCATCGCTCCTGGATCAGGTGCGATATCGCTCAGGCTACACCGCGATTCACAATACATCGACACTGCGATTGACGTCTTTGTCTGTTCGAGTGATCACTCCTGAAAATATTGCGCGCCTTCTTCGTGCGAGTGCAATGAGCATCTCACTTCAAGGCAGCAATCTCGGAGTGTGGACGTCGTACAGCGGGGTGGATCCGAATGTAACGAACTCGATTGTCGGGAACAAAACCCGTGACACCGGTCAACTCCCGCTGCCTCGCATTTTTGGGGTTAACATTTCTCTTAACTATTAGCCGCATGTTAATCTCGATTAAACGAGTCATCGGATCGACATTCCTTGTGGGAAGCCTTACCGCATGCTCTTTTTCCGACATTGTCGGTGCACCGAAGTCAGATGAATCAGTTGTTACGAATCCGGACGCGATAAAATCGCCTACTGGCGCATTGAGCTTTTACCGCGGGGCGACTCTAACACTAGGGGCTGCAGCAGCATTCGTGGCTAAACATGGAGGAATTTTTGCTGATGAGCTACGAAATGATTTCAGCGGAGTACAGTCCGTTCAAATCGATATTCGTCGAATTACTGATTCTGATGCTACCGATAATTCCACCATGTTCACTCGGTTGCAAGAAGTACGTGCAAATGCTCGACAAGCCCGTGGAGCTCTCTTTGAATATGCGCCGGCATCACCAAAGGATTTAGTTGCGCATCTTTACGCCACCGAGGCCATGGCAAATGTACTTCTTGCGGAAACATATTGCTCTGGTATTCCCCTTAGCACAGTTGACTACGGGCGAGATTTTACGCTGAAGCCTGGGTTATTCTCGGAAATGGTATACATGAATGCCGTTGCTCTTTTTGACTCAGCGATCGCGCTCGCCCTTGATAGCGCTCGGATTCGTCATTTCGCTGCGGTCGGCAAGGCCAGGGCGCTTATCAACCTTGGTCGTTATGTCGACGCTGCAAAGGCTGTTACTGACGTTCCTGACGCATATGTGTATCGCTTTGAACCTGCCGGGTTCGGTCGACTCAATGCCCAAGGTATCTATAGCTCATCGATCGTGATGAGCGATGGAGAAGGCATCAATGGGCTCCGATTTGCAACCCAAGGCGACGCGCGTACCGATACTGTTCGAAATCTCACACAGCCAACGCCACCGGGAGCGTTCCGTTACTATATCCCGCAGAAGCAATCGGATATTCAAGGACGCTCTCCGATTGTCTTGGCAGATGGAATCGAAGCGAGACTTATCGAAGCCGAAGCTGAACTCGCCGCTGATCATGTCGTCGGGTGGCTAGTGAAGCTAAACAGGTTACGAACTTCCTGCGAAATTGGAGCTCCATGCTCAACTCCGGCACCGGCAGGGGGCGGTGGGGTTAATGGGCTCTCCCTGTTGACGGACCCGGCAGTTGATGTGCTTCCGACTGGCAAGACCGCCAATGATGTTCGAATTGATCTCATGTTTAAAGAGCGCGCATACTGGATGTTCCTCACGGCCCACAGGTTAGGTGATCTACGACGATTAGTTCGGCAGTATGGGCGAAAGCAGGAAGATGTCTTTCCGAACGGTGTCTACATCGCTCGTTTCGGATTCAGCTATGGCACAGATGTTAATTTCCCAATTCCCGACGCGGAAAAGCAGAGGAATTCGTTGTTCGAAGGTTGTATCGATCGAGAGGCATAGATGAAGACTCTACTTTGGGCTAACATGTTTCAAGCAGTTGCTGCAAGCGTAACGTTTTTGTTTGTTGCAGCATGTCGTGCTCCATCGCTTGCGGATATCACGATTCCAGTTGGCGATATCGAGAATGCGTATTGGCGATTGACATTTGAGTATGGGGCAATCAATCTCGCTATGATAGCTCCATACGATACACTCCAACTCGTTGTCGTCCCACGTAACGCCGCAGGTGTACCATTAAGCAATATCTCTGAGAAAGCTACATTCCAGGTGCTGGATATACGACGCTTGAATGTCGATAGCTCGGGCTTGCTGAGAGCGTTAGGTGTTGGGAATCACCTCAAAATCGTTGGCAAAATGACAATTGGTAATGTTACGCATTTTGATACAACGGTTGTGAATGTCGTAGCAGACGTTCCAACGGAAGCGTTTGCTCGCCTTTCAATTCAACCAATCCCTCCGGACAGTGCGAAATGGTCGTCCAATATTCAAGGTGGTAAAGCACTTGTTCCGCAGTTTATCGATCGAAACCACCTCCCATTAAAGGCAACAACTGGCGCCTATATCTCAGGGCTGGTCGTAAAGTATTGGACCGCTGATAACTCGAGAATCTCAATTACGGATCCATACGTCGGTTGGCTTGACGTTGGTAGAAGTGGAAGTGCCACGATATACGCGGAGACCTTTGCGTTTGGGGTTGCGAGTCGTGATTCTGTTCTGTATACCATTGGTTGGCCATCGGATCGCATAGTCTGGCTTCGTGAAAAGCGTGGAATAACTTGGCTTGATCCCGTTGAAGTCACCGTTCGTGTTGGCGGGTTCGTATTCTGGTTTACCCCTCAAACCAATAATAATACTGTGACGATTATTTTCGACGATTCTACGAAAGTCTTACCGGGCTATATCGGCGAAGATGGCGGTAACATCGAATCAATATTACCTGGTACGCTCTTCACTGTCTCACGTCAGTTTGTCGAGCCAGGTATATACACATATCGTGATAAAGCAGGGCACTTCATTGGAAGAGTAATCGTTCGTGACGATGAGATATAAGATGTCTGGTACGAACAAAAAGTACGTTGTGTTGGGAAGGTATTGGTACGTTCTTTTGAGGAGACAATATGTCGTTCGGTAGAGTTCCATCCACAAGACGAAGCTTCCTTAAACAAGCGGCCGCGGCGACCTCGGCCATTTCTTTAGCGTCGACCATCCCTCTTCACCATGCATTCGGTGGAACCACGCCCGAAGCGTATCGTTTGATGGGATTAGAAGACGCGGCAATCGGCAACACGATCGATAGGGACGGTATCCGTAAACTTGCTCTCCGCGCTATAGAGGCTGCATTGGCCGCTGGAGCTAGCTATGCTGACGTTCGTCTAACTCGAACGATACGACAAGAGTATGTTGTTGGTGGCTCTCCGGGGTATTTCGACTCCAGGATAATGGGAGGAATCGAGAGCGGCTCACATGATAACGCCCCTAGTGATTTTGAACAATTAGCGATTGGTGTCCGCGTTTTGGCTGATGGTTGTTGGGGGTTTGCCGCAAGTCCCTTTTGGACGCTAGAGGAGGGGCCGATCCTTGCTACTGAAGCGGTACGACAGGCAAAAGCAAATGGAAAAGTGACAACTACGCGAGTCGAGCTTGCACCGACACCAATTGTTACTGGGCATTGGACTCCGCCATCCACTATCGACCCATTTCACATATCGCCAGAGGAAAAGGTCGAACATCTGCGCTCACTTGCCGATGAGATCCGTGTTCGTCGCGCCCCTGTTTCGAAGTCTAAAAAAGAGACCCGACTCACGGGTTACGCTGCATTCGAGTTCACTCGCCTGGAATGGGCGTTGGCGACCAGCGACGGTACATTTTGTACGCAACGTAGATATAGAGCGAAGGGAGACGTCGGCATTACTGCGTCATCGGTGGAACAGGGTGGGTGGGGATGGAGTTCGTTTGCTGGAAAATATCCCGGACTCGTTGCTCAAGGCTGGGAGCTATGTAACATTGATGATGCACGTCGATATATCGATACTGCAGTTGATGCGTTTTTTAGTGCGCCAGTTGGCGTCCCTGAGCGCCCAGTCGACATTGGTCGCTATACAGTAGTCTGCTCCCCGTCGGTTGCTGCACAGCTCATTGATGCGACATTTGGTACACCAACCGGTCTAGATCGCGCCTTGGGATATGAGGCAAATGCGGGCGGGACAAGTTACCTAAACGATCCAATCGAAATGGCTGGATCGCTGAAAATCGGATCTCCCTTACTGAATGTTATCGGAAATCGATCTGCACCGGGACATTTAGCGACCGCAAAATGGGATGATGAAGGCGTTGTGCCAGAGGATATCACTTTAGTGAAAGATGGCGTATTGAGTGATTTTCAAACGAATCGAGAAGGTGCAATGTGGCTATCTTCCTACTCTAAAAAAATTGAGCGAGAAATTCGTTCGAATGGTTGCTCTGCGTCTGAGAGCGCCTTGTCGTTTCCACTTATACACACTCCGAATTTAGTAATGAATTCAGGCCGGGAAGAGCTGGATGTAGACGATCTTGTAAAGAATACGGAAAAAGGCCTGCTCTTTTTGACGGGAAGTCTATTCATCGATTTTCAGGGACGTAACGGACAGCTATGGAGCAATAACGTCCGTGAAATTGTGAATGGTAAACTTGGGGATCGGATTATAGGCAGTGCAGTTATGCTGGAATCATCATCATGGTGGAAGAACTTGATTGCAATCGGAGGAAAGAAGTCTATGGAGAGTGTTGCAATGCGAAGCATAAAAGGTGAACCCACACAATCGGTAGACTATACAGTGTCAGCAGTACCAGTTGTTGTGAAAGATGTGGCGGTCATTGATTCGATCCGCCGAGGTTAAGGTCGTGTTCAACTACAGTTGCGGCAAAAACGAGGAACCGTCACTGCGTTTTTTGTCAAAAGACGAATGTATTCGCTTAATGGAGCGCGCATCAGGGTTTGCGGTGAGCGGCGGGGAAACACAGCTATCCATTGAAAGTACTTGGTCCGGAAATCTACGTTGGGGGCGAAATCGGATATCTACGTCCGGAGATATCCGAAATAACGATATCTGGTTAACTAGATCTGTAAGGGGATCCCGAGCAAGAGTATCAGTAAATCAAATTGATGATCGCGGAATGCACGCCGCCGTTCGTCGGGCAGAACGGTTTGTTCTTATGAACAACGAGGATCCTCCCAATGCTCCTCATAAGCTCGCCCCAGAAGTCCCAACGTCACCAGATATTTGGAGCGATTCGACGTACAATCTGGAGCCGGAAGCTCGTGCGCAGATATCGAGATTGGTTATCGAACCTGCGCAGGCCGCAGGAATGCTATCGGCGGGGTACATGCAGGTCGCAGCGCACGGTCGCACCGTGTTAGACAGTAATGGCACCATAATGTATTACCCGTATACCGCTGCACAATACTCCGTAACTGTTCGCGATCCAAAAGGAGTTGGATCAGGCTGGGCTGGTGTAAGCTGGCACGATTGGAACCGGCTAAATCCGATAGTACTTTCCGAAGTTGCGTTAGATAAATGCTTGCGATCGCGTAATCCTGTCGCAGTCGAGCCGGGCCGATATACGACCGTCCTTGAACCGCAGGCGGTTGGTGACCTATGCAGTTATCTCACCAATGGCGCGTCGCTTTCCCGAGTCCGAGCGGAAGACGAAAGAATCGATGGGCCCTTCAGTATGGGACAGCGTCAATCTCGAATTAGCCAGCAGCTAATCGATGCTCGACTGTCAATTTCCGCAGATCCAATGGATCCGAATCATGGATTTCCACCGTTTGATCGATTGGGCAACGTCTATAACAAAGCTACGTGGTTTCGCGACGGAGTGCTTAGCGATCTCGCGTATGGTCGCGAATATGCAGTTGCCCAGCTAAATATCGATGCGAGCTTGTTCACGAGCGGAACGCTTCAAATGAGTGGTGGCAATTCCACCATTGAGGATATGATCGAAACGACGAAGCGTGGGTTGCTGGTCACGCGTTTCTCGGACATGCAAATGGTAGACAAAAATTCTCTTTTGTGCGTTGGCTATACTCGTGATGGGCTGTGGCTAATCGAAAATGGTAAGATCTCGAAAGCGGTGAAGAATTTTCAGTTTATCGAATCCCCACTTTTTGTGTTGAATAATGTCGAGCAAATCGGAATCCCTCAGCGAATCTTCTCGCCAACCGCTCCAGTCGTGGTTCCGCCACTGAAAGTCAAAGATTTTAACTTTACGGCACTGATCGATGCAATCTAGAATCGGAAATCCATATAGTAAGATAAGGTGTTCACGAACCTTTGTCTTCGGTCCAGTTGTACTTGTTCTGCTGATGGTTTTCTCATCCGTACATGTGAACCCTGTGTTAGGGCAGGGGAACACATCGACCGGAACGGAGAAAAAGAAGTTGCCGTATCCCCCGCCGAATGAAGCGTCGCCTGACACTGGTCGTATGGTTCCGCGTGCAGAATGGGATCGATACATCGTACCGGGAATGTGCTTAGCTGCTGCTCGAAATATTCAACATCGAACCGATCGTATCGATCGTCAGTCGTTCGTAATCAATCCCGATGGTATTATCGGTGTTCAAAGAGATACGTTAACAACCGCGACAGTCGCTGCGAGTCGTGCGTGTGGGAGTCGCTTTACTGTTGAGCAAGTTCCCCAATCAGAACTTATTAACTTATTTATCCTCTCAACATGGATGAGTGATACCAGTCTTGCTTCGGCCACCCTTCAACGTCAGCTCTCGTTTGCTACGAGCCTCGAGGATCGGGGGAATGTGATGCGACGTGGAGTGGAGGTGCTACTTGGTGCTCGTCCCGCGCAACTCGAGCGAGCGCGTGCACTCGTCAAGCAGATCGATGAGCTCGGTCCCGAAGCCAGGATGGCGAGAATCCGGACGTATCGAGCCCTGATTCAGTTTTATGTTGAACGAGTCGGCGATTTTGCTGAGGCAAGTCGGATTTCTAATGCTGTCATTGCTGTCAATTCTCTGATTACAAAGGAAGATCTTGAGCTTGGTCTGTTTTCGGACGACATACTCGCCCCGTACATGAATATGGTGAGAGATGCGATGTATGATGACCCTGGATCGGCGTTCGCATTGTTTGAAAAAGCGGTGGCGAGCATTCGATCTTTGGGATTGAATGAGATGGCAGATGGATTAAGCAGCTTGGGGGCCATGTACTATGAATGTTGTCTTTCCAAAATAGGCTCATCGTTCACCCCATTTACTCCGACTCATGTAATTTCGCGAGACGGAAAGCTGGCTACAGGTGAGTCCCGCGCGATACCTCGCCCCGGAAAGATTACGGTACTCATTCCACTTGATAACGGGTGGAGGGCTGGTGGCATGAGAGTTACGAATTTCCTTGAGGCCGTTCGTCAGATCGATAGTGCTTATGGAGATCGCATTGATATCGTGGTCTGCGCAAAAACAGCAGGATTCACCCCGGGAAGTCTCAGTCAGGAACCGGCTGAAGAGGTCGAGTCAATTCGCCAATATTTCTACGAGAAAAATAGCATGTTAGCGAGGTTAGCCGTGTACGAGGCTCCGGTGATCACGCTTCCCGATGGACGAAAGATTCGGGATATTGTCCCTTATGAAGCCGTATTTGAAGGGGGATTGGATTTTGTAGTAATTGATGCAAATGGAAATTTTCAGCGTCTTATGCGCGGGGTGCTCGGGGATCCATTCGGTATGAAGCGAGTGATGGCCTCGGTTCTCTCTCCTAATGAAAGCAAAAGTGCTTCAAATGTGAATAACACTAGACAATAGCGAATCGCCTGAAGAACCCGTAAGTTAGTTCTTTCGGCGCCGAGGTGGTACATCTACTGCATGCGTATGATATACGGCCCCTCAACCGCTATTGCTAACTTCCGGGAAACATCATGAAACCGTTATTCTGGGTTGCTATGGCAGCCATCCTGACGACCACCGCAGTCACCGGCTGTAGGTCCAATCGGAGCGGTGGACTTGGTGCCGCAATCGAACGCTCACAACGATTGTCGGATACGTCCGAGTTCGATAGCACCGAAGCAACAGTGCGAATCGAAAATACAAAGTTTCCCGATATGGTAATTTACGCCATTTCCGAAGGCGGAATGAGAACACGCATCGGGATGGCAAATGGGAACAATACGACAGTCTTGAAGATTCCGAAGACGCTCATACAGCACGGTGCAGAGTTACAGTTTTTGCTCCGACCGATTGGTGGCGATAAGCAAGAGCTTAGCGACAAGATCTATGTCGTTCCGGGCGACGAAGTGGTATTAACACTCACTCCTTAAACGTCCGAAGTAGTCGAAGCCCGTTAAACACAACCAGTAAACTCGCTCCCATATCGGCAAATACAGCCATCCATAGCGTTACCTCTCCCATAACGGCAAGCGCGAAGAACACCAGTTTGATCCCAAGCGCCATCGCAATATTCTGAGTTAATATGCGTGTGGTGTTTCGGCTCAACCTCAAAAAGTCTGGGAGCTTGCGAAGGTCGTCATCCATAAATGCGACATCGGCAGTTTCAATTGCGGTGTCAGTGCCGGCTACGCCCATTGCAAATCCAATATCTGCCGCCGCTAACGCCGGCGCATCGTTAATCCCGTCTCCGACCATTGCTACCGGTCCAAGGGCCTTGAGTTCCTTGATAACTGTAAGCTTGTCTTCTGGAAGGAGGTTGCCTCGCGCATCATCGATCTTAAGCGATCTGGCAATACTCTGTGCAGTTCTGTCGTTATCGCCGGTGAGCATTACCGTACGAACACCTAACGCATGAAGTGACGAGATAGCCTCTGCGCTCCATGGTCGGGAGGTGTCGGCCAAACCGAAGATCGCAATTGGGGTATCTCTTTCTATCAGCACCACGGCTGTTTTGCCCTGATCTTCTATAGACTGCAGCTGCGCTTCGAGTCCAGCCGAACACGCACCATGCTCTTCGACGAGTCGATGATTGCCAAGCAGGAAGGGAGTGTTGTTGATATTTCCTGAGACGCCTTTGCCCGGGAGTGCTGCAAAGTTGTCAACCGCGTAGAGCTCCCTTGCGTCACGATCAGGCGACAGTGCGTTCCACTGATGTAGAATTGCTTTCGCGATTGGATGCGTATCGTTCGCGTCCAGGCTCGCTGCGATTTGCGTCACCGCCTCGATCGATCGATCTTGTAATACGATTGTGTCGGTAACGACAGGTTTACCATGCGTTAATGTACCTGTCTTGTCGAACGCAATGGATTTTAATAAGTGACCACGTTCAAGGTATACCCCACCTTTGATCAACATCCCATGACGTGCCGCAGCCGCAAGGCCGCTCACGACGGTTACCGGTGTTGATACCACGAGAGCGCATGGGCATGCGATGACGAGTAAAACAAGCGCTTTGTAAATCCATACACTCCACAACAATCCCATGAACAGTGGAGGTATAATCGCCACAAGCAGCGCGATACCAACAATTGCCGGTGTGTAATACCGCGCAAATTGATCGACAAATCGTTGCGTTGGTGCGCGTTGTGCTTGCGCATCTTGAATGGCGGCTATGATACGCGCGATCGTCGTATGTCGATAGTCACTTGTCACCCGAAACTCGAGGAGCCCGTTTTCGTTGATGGTTCCCGCGAACACGGTATCGGCAACTCCTTTTGATACCGGCATGCTCTCCCCGGTAATCGGCGCCTGATTAACCGACGACTGTCCCGCTGTTACAATACCATCCAGCGGAATTCGCTCACCGGGACGCACGCGTACAATCTGATCAGGCAATACCGACGCGGCCGCGATGGACTGCCATTCATTGTTTGAATTGCGAACCGTTGCTGTTTCCGGCGCAATCGTCATCAGCGTGCGTATCGCATTCCGAGCCCGATCAAGCGAAAGCGCTTCGATCGCTTCCGCAACGGCGAATAGAAAGACAACCATCGCGGCTTCTGGCCACTGCCCAATCGCGATAGCACCAATCACCGCCACCGACATCAGAAAGTTGATGTTCAGCGTCAGATTCTTTAACGCTATCCATCCTTTGCGTAGCGTTGGGAGGCCACCTGTCAAAACTGAAACACCAGCCAGTAATGCTATATATAACGATCGTTCGTTTCCGGTCGTCCACGCCGTAAGTTCCGCAGCGACGGCCGCGAGTCCTGAAATCCCAAGCAACAGCCACATGGATTTCGATACTGCGGGCCGTGTAGTAGCCCCTCTCGCGCTTTCATCGGTATCTACCGACCTCGGCGCCATCTCAATCGATTCGAGCGCCTGTACTAGCTGAGACGAGTCGACAAGCGTGTGTTGTACGGCAAGCTCCCGATTCATCAAATTAAAGCTTAAGCCAACCACACCAGGCGAACCCTCCAGCCGTTTCCGGATGAGCTTCTCCTCAACCGGGCAGTCCATCTTCTCGATAATAAATCGAGACGTCTTCACGCCATTTTCGGCGGGTTTATGAAGTGGGAGGGGAGTGCGGTTCATAGGTTTGTTCACGTTCAACGGTACAGAAAGCCAGTGGAGGGAAGCTGGCCCTACACTTATTCTAAACCTTCAAGTAACTTTAAGGTCAAGTGCTTACTGGAGTTGCTATATGAAGATTGGTGAATTGGCCGCACACGCAGGGTGCGATACACCCACAATCCGGTATTACGAGAAAGAAGGATTGTTGCGCGAACCACCCCGGACGGACGCAGGGTACCGGGAATACAACGCGATACACGTCGATCAGTTGAACTTTATTCGCCACTGCCGATCTGTTGGTATCACGTTGTCGGAAATCAAAACGCTTCAATACTATCAAGCTGATCCGTCGTCCGCGTGTTTGGGCGTTAACACGTTACTCGATCAACACATCAATAAGATTCATCAACAGATCGAATCAATGCGTCGGTTGGAACAACAGCTGTTATCGTTACGCGATAGCTGCCAGGAAAATCATACGGTTAGCGAATGCGGAATTTTGCAAAGCTTGATGTCAGGTGCTGATGATTGTGCGTGTCATGCCGCATCACTACCAATTGAGTGAACGATCATTCATTCGCGTTAGATATTATCACCAAATATTATCACATAGTAGTTGTAGCTCTGCATCCCCTCTGTCATTCTCCTCAATCGGCACGCAACGTGCAAAAGTACCTCGCACACCCATGCGGAGCATAATTATGACGGATAAAAACAAAGACTTGAATAGCAAAGGGATGGAGAACACCATCCGTGGAAAAGCCAACGAAATGAAAGGCAAGCTGAAAGAAACTGTTGGCGATATGACCGGCAACTCACGACTTGAAGCCGAAGGCAAGGTAGATCAAATGAAGGGAAAGGCTCAAGGCACCGTTGGTAAGGTCGAGCGGAAGTTCGGCAAAGACGACGACTCGAGATAAATCCATCTTTTGGATGAGTAACGGTTGGGTTAGGAGTTAAGTATATGTATAGCATTATCGTACGGAGTTTTACTTAACGTACTAACTCAGAAAAACAGACAGACTTCGTTTCATCAGTTGCGATGACGGAGCCTGTCTGTTTTTTTATGAATATCTTTAAGCAAAAATCGCGTTACGTTGCTAATCTCCGATGATCGGCGTGCCTGGGGTTGACGACTGTATCGTTTGCTGTATCTGGATAGTCTGAGACGATGTTGCAAGATGAATCTTTAACTCGTCGAACTTTCGCAGAACTGCAAGGTTAATCGCTTGTTGAATATCCATGTATGCATCGTAGTCAGCTGTGGTGACGTGATATACGGTCTCGAAGTCTAGCGACGATCCAGACACTTGCGTCAGGTGTGATCGGTTAAAGCTAACCTTCGCTTGCGCCTCAATAATGTCTTTCATTACAATGGGAACCTGTTCCAGCAGGCTCCTGTCAGTATCGTACGTTAGGCTGGTGGTGAAGGCAATTCGTCGTTCATACATGCGCCGATAGTTGCGAATGCGGCTCTTCAGCAGATCGCCATTCGAAAAGATGATCTGTTCACCGGTGAGGCTACGAATTCGCGTTGTTTTAAGTCCAATATGTTCCACCGTGCCCTGAAAGGTATCAACGGCGATGCTGTCCCCAATGAGAAATGGTTTATCGATGGTGATCGAAAGCGCAGCAAATAGATCGCCCAGTATGTTTTGAACCGCCAACGCAATTGCGATACCTCCGATTCCCAGGCCGGTAATAAGTGTCGTAATTTGGATGTTGAGGTTTTGAAGCGTTATGAGCAGCAGTACAAGAAAGAAAAGTATTCGTACTCCGAACCCGAATGCTTTTACTGTTGTGATGCTAGTTCGACTTCCATTTGAGTGGCGCTTGATGAACTGGTTCTCAAAGAACTTGACGATCGTATTGATCCAGATGATCATCTGAATCACAACCGCAGCAAGAACGACAAACTTCAGTCTTCGCTGAACCGCAGCCGAAAGTATGAGAGATTCGGTGGCTGAGTGTAACAGCACCATTCCGTAAAAGAAGATGTTCATCTTTTTACCGAGGTCGACTAATAGGTCGTCAACCTCAGTTTCGGTGTGTTGGGCTGTTGCACTGAACTTGCGAATGAGAACAACCTTTCCGATTGCGACAAGCGTTACACCAATGAGAACGATTGCAAGCGCAATGAGCCAGTGACGGGTCGGATTTCCGTAGAACTGATAGTCGAGAAACGCCGAAATGTCGTTTATCAGCATGCTGTTAGTCGCCTCGTGGTTTAACGAGTAAAGAATCTTTAATACGAACGCGATCGCCGGTTAACTTGTTCCACTCGCGCAGTTTCTCTGGCGTCGTTCCAAAGCGAGATGCGATATTCAGTAGTGCATCTCCCCGTTTTACCTCATAGTAAAGAGGCCGTTGTCGCAGTGCTGCAACTTTCGCGCGAAGCACGCGTTCGTCCTTTGCCTCGCGCTTCTGAACGTTATGCGTGTTATTCACGTACTCGATGAGCGAATCAAGTTCAACTTCACGGCCATCCTGCGCTGCGAACGATACTCTCAATCCGTCTCGGCGAATAGCGATGCCACGCGCGGTGAATCCATATACACGCTTACTGCGTAGCTGTAGCAATGTGTCATTCGGAAATGTTGCAGTCACAATCGAAGGAGGAGCATCGGTCACTGCGAGTTTGTCCTTCGGTTCAATCCCAACGAATAACAGCCGCCCTCGCGTTGCAACGAGTATTCCATTCGCCCGACGAAAATAGTTAGTCCACTCTCTACGATACACACGCGCCGTGCGTTGTGCGCGCTCACCATATTCGAGCACGCTTCCATTGAGTTCGCGTTCCGCTAGGCGCGTCGCGTCGTTGGAATTCACGTTGCCAACAAATAAAACCGCACCAATTATCGTAATTAGAATGGTTCCAATTATTCCAATAAGCACAGTCCGTTGTAAAAAACGCTTCCGCTTATTTGCGTTTTCCTCTTTTCTCATAATAGTTGGCAAGGCAAAGTGCGTTCCCGGATCGACGTTCGAACTGTCAAATGTGTGATAAATCGAGAGCTTTTATAGTCACAAATATATTATTTCTGAATATTAATGTGGATATTCAATAAAAAATATTGACCAGCCCATGTCCCTCCAATAGCTTACTCCAGTTACGTATATCATCAATGCAGTTAACAGTATAGGTATGTCTGAGTGGATCGGCAGGAGATTGGAGCGACTTCGGAAGCTCCGAGGTTTGCGACGAGAAGATGTCGCGGCCCAGTTATCCCTCTCGCCGTCCACGATACGAAATATCGAGCACGACGAGAAGTACAACGTTTCACTGGATGTGTTACGGCAGATCGCAGAGGTATTAGGGGCAACGGTCACTATCTCAATTGAGGTACCCGAGACTCCCGAGGTGCAGGATGCGGATGCTGGCACGAACAGTGATACGGTGGCGCAGGGTCGAAAGGTCGTACGAAACGACTATTTCATCCAGCGCATCCGAGAGCGTTACCCTGAGTGTCCGTTGACGAATTCGCAAATTGGTCGCCGTATGTGGCAGTTTGCGCAATCTCGCGGGGCGGAGCTAGTTACGGAGCGGAAGCAGATTCGCCGCTCTGGTAGTCCGCAGGTGAGTAGTTACCGTGTTCCAACCACGGCGGCAGAGTATGCCGTTCGTGAGAGTGACATGGCAGCTATGGAGCGTTTTGCCGATCGGCTTGGCAGAGCGTTTAAAGATTCAAAAGGGCGCGTTCTCGTTCCTATTAAGTAGTGGAGGATTGCTTGGAAGCAACGCAGCAAGCAGGATCGCAGGAGTTAGAAGCACCGCAGGTTGTAGGGCCAGTCGTTGGTTCAACAAAAGAACCAACCTGGAAGGGGTGGCTAAAAAGCGCAACGCATTTAGTGGCAATCGCGTCGCTCTTGATTGGTGGAGTGATCTATACGGTCACCATTGCCCCGACAAAATTTTTGGACGGCGGAGCCGTTGCTCGACTCCCAGGCATGGTTATCCATGCGCCGACGTTTAGCGAAGAGGCGGTTCGTATCGCTTCGGTGCTAAAGCGCTACACCAAGGACAGCTCGACCGCCAATCGTATTGCGGGAGCTATTGTAGAGCAAGGACGTCGGAGAAACCTCGATCCAGCGCTTCTCGTTGGCGTTCTGATGATCGAAGACCCAACTTTGGACACCATGGCGCGAAGCCATGTCGGTGCCTCCGGCCTCATGCAGGTAATGCCGTTTCATCGCGGCAAATGGGGCTGCGGATCGTCGAACCTCTACTCCGTGGAGTCGAATATCTGCCACGGCGCCAGCGTGCTGGAAGACGCGGTGAAGTTTGCGCCAAACATGCGAACGGCCTTGCTGCGATATAACGGCTGTGTACGTGGCACAAATACGAAAAACTGCCATACATACCCGGATAAGGTCATGCGGCTTGCCAACCGGACCACAGCCCAGATGCTGGCGTTGGCCCCCGTCGTTCTGGCGGATGCTACCTTCCCCGAGACAGGACAGCTCTCCGCGGGATTGTCGGATTAAGGTTGCAGTTCCAGGGCACTCGCTATCTATATAGTATAGCGAGTGCCCGTTTGGCTTCACCGGCCAGCTCTCGTACAACATCCAGACTAGGCGACACGTAGATAAGTGAGCTACTATTATTAGAGAATTGACTGGTCCATAACCTTGTTTTGCCCCGAAAGGGCGCCGAGGCGATAGACCGAGCCCAATCCCGGTAAACGTTAGTCCCCCCCGCTCATGAATCATATCTTTCCCCGAACTGCTCTGACTCTATGCGCTACGGCCGGTGCACTTGTGGCAGCTGATGCGACCGCGCAGTCCAGGCGGCCAATGACGTTCGACGACTATGCCGCCGTCCGCGTTGTTAGCGATCCTCAGCTTTCACCAGATGGATCCACGGTCCTGTACGGACTTCGGACGACCGATGTCGAAGCGAATAAGCGTAGCGGAGTCACATTTTCTATCTCCACGAAGGGTGGCTCTCCACAACGCTTCCCAAGTGGTAGCGTCGCTGCCAGCGAAACCCGTTGGTCGCCAGATGGTAAACGCGTAGCCTACGTTGCCGGCGGTCAGCTTTGGATTGCCGACGCCAACGGCGCAAATGCCAAGCAACTCACCACGTTAAACGGTGGCGCCTCCGGGCCTGTCTGGTCTCCGACCGGCGATCGCATCGCCTTTGTTTCGGCCGTCTACCCTGAATGCAAAGACGACGCATGTAACGTCGCGAAGGAAAAGGCGAAAGCTGAAAGCAAGGTGAAGGCGTACATTACCGACGAGTTGATGTTCCGTCATTGGAATACCTACGATAATGGCACGCGCTCACATCTGTTTGTAGTTGGAGTGGACGGTAAGGCGATTCGCGATCTTACCTCCGGTGCGAAATACGACGTACCGCCTCCACCATTTGGTGGCAGCGAAGCTTATACGTTCTCACCTGACGGGAAGGAAGTTTCTTACACCGCGAAAGATCAAGGCCGCGAAAACGCCTGGTCGACGGATGTAAACGTCTATATCATCCCCGTAACTGGCGGCCAACCAACGATTATTACGGCAGAAAATAAAGGCGCAGATCAAAATGCGGTTTATTCGCCAGACGGCCGTTATATCATCTATCAGTCGCAGCAACGCGCAGGTTTTGAATCAGATCAACAGCGCTTGATGATGTACGATCGAACCGCACACACCTCGGTGCGCCTTGCAAAGTCATGGGATAGAAATGCCGATAGCTATTTCTTTGCCCCAGATGGCAACACGATCTACATTCAGACAGTCGACGCAAGCCGGAACAAGCTGTATGCGTTAGCACGTGAAGGGGATAACTGGGCTTCTGCGCCGACGGTCGTTGTAGAAGGGAAGAACAACTCTGGATTTTCGTTGTCTGCTGATGGTAAATCCATCGTCTGGATGCGCGATGCAATCGAAGTTCCTGGCGATGTATACGCTGCATCAATCGATGCCGGCAAGCTGTCAAACGAACGACGCCTTACGCATGAGAACGACGCACTGCTCGCCAAGCTTCAGCTGTATCCAGGTGAAGAGTTCTGGTTCAAAGGCGCACGCGGCGCAAATGTACAAGGGTTTGTGATCAAGCCGCCGCAGTTTGAAGAAGGCAAGAAATACCCAGTGTTGCTGATTATTCACGGTGGTCCGCAAGTGCCGTTTATTGATCAATGGCACCAACGTTGGAACTTCTCGTTGTTTGCATCACCTGGCTATGGCGTTGTCTTTATCAACCCACACGGCTCACCTGGCTACGGTCAAGCGTTTGTCGACGAAGTGTCCGGAGACTGGGGCGGCGCCGCATATCAAGATCTGATGCAGGGCCTTGATACGGTAATCTCCCGTAATAAGTGGATCGACGAAACGCGCCAGGGTGCCGCCGGTGCATCTTACGGCGGTTACATGATCAATTGGATCAACGGACATACCAACCGATTCAAAGCGCTGTTTAACCACGACGGTGTCTTTAATCTTGAAAACATGTATGGCGCTACAGAAGAAGTCTGGTTCCCGGAATGGGAATATGGCGGTCCATATTGGGATAAGAAGGCGATGGAAACGCAGTACCGTGTATGGTCGCCGCATCTCTTTGCGGGTAGCATGCGTACTCCAACGTTGATCGTCCACAACGAACTCGACTATCGCGTGCCATTAGAAGAAGGTCTCTCGGCCTTCACTGCATTGCAGCGACAAAACGTACCGAGCCGCCTCATCATCTTCCCGGATGAAGGGCACTGGGTAACGAAGCCACAGAATCAACGGTTATGGTACGGCGAGATCTTCTCGTGGTTCAACAAGTACTTTCAATAAACTTTGAAGCGCTCGACTTATGAGACAATATCTATTTAGTGCTGCCGCGATTGCGTTGCTCTCGTCGCCTCTGCTTGCTCAAGATGGGGCAACAACAACTGCATCGCCGGAAAAATGCCGAGAGGTTGTTGCGCAGTATCGATCTGGCGTGATCGAAGCGGCTCGTGCGGCACGCAAGCCGGTTGACCGGGATGAGCTGATCAAAGGGCTCATATCGCGAGCACGCGACTGCTCCGCGCAGTTCAACATGAACACCATGAGTCACGCTGAGCTATCACAGCTGGGTGCGCTCTATGTGACTGCGGATAACATTCCGGCAGCACGTCAGGTGTTCAAGCGATTGATTACTGACACGACCTTGTCGACAGAACATCGCGCTGAGGCAACATTGCTTGCGATGCGTGCAATGCAGGCTACGTATGTTCCCGATTCAGGGGTCGTGTGGGCGGCTAATTACGTTCCGATCGTCGACTCGTTCCCCGGTGTACTCGTACAAAAGTACACGGCTCGTACGCTGTTGATCGGTTGGTACATGAGCTATGATATCGACGACAAGCTCAAATTGGCGGTTGAAGAGATGCGTGCACTTGCGAAGCAGATGACGCCAGAGCAGCAAATGCAAAGTGCGTCGAGCATTTCAACAATCTACGGTACGTTGGCTGCGTTGCATGGCAGTAATCTGCATGCCGATTCTGCGTTGATGGTCCTTCGGAGTGCCGTAACTGATTTCCCTGCGCTCTCTGCGTCGTTAACGCCGAGACTTGCGCCGGTAATCGCGCGCTACGAGATGGTTGGAAAGCCAGTTCCATCGTTAAGGGCTGACTTTTGGCTCAACGATTCTACGACGTTGAAGGCTGGTGAACCAAAGTTGGTTGTCTTTACGGCGAACTGGTGCCACTCATGCCGTAGCAGCTATCCAACGGTTGAAAAGTTGAGCGCAGAGTACAAGCCGAAAGGTTTGACCACCATTCTGGCTGTTTCATTGGACGGGCAGTTTGATGGCGTCCAGATGCAACCGGTTGCAGAAGTCGAGGCAAATCGGAAGTATTTTATTGGGAAGCATGAGTTCACGTACCCAATCGCGATTCAGCGTGATGGAGACGATCCCGCAACATCAGGCGCGCGCAATGTGGCGGCGTTTAATGTTGGGGCTTTCCCGCAGTTTGTGGTTGTCGACAAAAAGGGAATCGTTCGCGCTGTGTTAATGGGATGGGATCCCTACGGCAATCGTGAACGTACGTTGACGGCTGCCATTAAGCAGGTTATGCAGTAATCCTGTAGGTAAAAGCAACGGGGCAGTGGCGTTAACTTCGCCGCTGCCCCGTTTGCTGTTTTATAAAGGTCACCGTATTCGTGGACCGTTACCGTTGTTGCGCACTCCATGCAGCGTACCCGCCAACAACATCGTGTACATCTGCAAACCCAAACGCATCCAACGTTGCGACCGCGCGCGCAGAGCGTGCACCGTGTTGACAATGCACAACAATCGGCCGATCGGTTGGGAGTTCTTGTACGCGCAAATGCAGATCGCCTAACGGAATCAGCGTTGCGCCGTCAATATGTCCACGATCCCATTCATCGGGATTCCGAACATCGAGCACAAGCGCTTCAGGATGTTCCCGAACCGTGTCGTTTAACTTCTTCGCTTCAACCTTGCGTGGGATTGGAGACATAACCAGCTCATAACCATCGCGGTTCCGAACCTTCATTCGCCCAAAATACGGCGGTGCGGTTGGCTGGCCATCGAGAACTCTGTCGATAAACTCGTCTTCGCTCATTGGCTCAAATGCCCAATTCGCGACCCTCTCATATCCAAGCGTAGACTGCGCCGCAGCGCTCATCGCCTTTCCGCACGCCGACCCCGCACCATGTCCCGGCCAGATTTGGAGATAGTCAGGAAACTGTTTGAACTTCTGAATCGATTGGTATAACGTGGCAGCCGCCGAACGCATTGTACCGACCTGCCCAGCGGCGACTTCGAGAAGGTCCGGACGTCCAACATCTCCCACGAAGATAAAATCGCCCGTGAGCGCGCCAACATACGCCTTGGATCGAGCCGCATCTACGACGAGAAACGACAGGTGCTCAGGGGTATGCCCCGGGGTATGAAGCACATCCAAGTGGACGTTGCCAACCGAAATCCGGTCGCCATCGTGAAGAACGGCGACGTTTGGTTCACCTCGGAATCCGTATTGCCAGCCCTCTCCACCTTCATTGGAGATATGGAGCGTGGCGCCGGTGGCCTTGGCCAGCGCACGAGCGCCAGATCCAAAGTCCGCGTGAATGTGCGTTTCGGTGACATGCGCGATTCGCATCCCCTCGTCGGCCGCAATCTTGATATAGACGTTAATGTCCATGTGCGGATCGACGACAACGGCCTCGCCCACACGCTGACATCCAACTACGTAACTTGCTTGTGCCAGCCCTTCATCGAACACTCGACGAAATAGCATCTTACCTCGGTAGTATCAACAGTCTCAACGAAAGTCTCCAAGTCATCTATTCTAACAGGTTTTTGGAGCAAGCGAACGGCTAAACCACGTTGGAATTGAGCCCAGTAGATGAAAAGGGTTCGGCACCTGATCCATTTCCCGCATTCCGTACTGAGATCGCCCTGGCCATCGACTAAATTTGTTGAAACCCATTCTGTTATGTCATTGATCCCATTCGCCGCCCCTTTTACGCGCTTTGGCGAGATATTCGCGCGCGCTCTCGAGTTGCCGAAAGACTGTTTTCCAGAGCCTAATGCCATGTCGTTGGCCACTGCGACCGTAAACGGGCTACCTGCCGTGCGTATCGTGCTTCTGAAGGCGTTTGACGAGCGCGGATTTGTCTTTTACACCAACTACGAGGGGCGGAAAGGGCAGGAGCTGCTTTCGAATCCGCACGCAGCCCTCTGTTTCCATTGGGCACCGCTCGAAACGCAGGTCCGGATTGAAGGCCCGGTCGAGCAAGTGTCCACCGAAGAAGCGGACGCCTATTTTTCGAGTCGAGCTCGCGCGAGCCAGATTGGGGCGTGGGCGTCGCAGCAGAGTCGCGTAATTGCGCAGGACGGAGAGCTGGATCGCCGAGTTGCAGCATTTTCGGAAGAGTATAACGGTATTCCGATTCCTCGGCCGGCGTATTGGTCGGGTTTTCGGGTTGTTCCGAGTCGTATTGAGTTTTGGAGCGGCAAGCCAAGCCGTTTGCACGATCGCGAGGTGTATCTTCGCCAGGGCGACGGATGGTCCGTCGAGACCCTCTATCCGTAGCACCCTGTTAGTATTCACTTACAATGATCACACCCGCCATTTCTGAGCCGTTTGCAACCGCCCTGAATGAGCCGTGGACGATTGAACAGTCCAAGGCCATGTACAACATTGAAGGATGGGGCAACGGCTATTTTAACGTAAATAGTAAAGGCCACGTCGTCGTCCGTCCGGATCAAAATGGCGGTGGACCGGAGTTGGACCTGTACGAACTCGCGATCGACCTCGACGCCCAGGGCGTCGGGTTGCCGCTTTTGCTCCGATTTTCGGATATTCTGAAGTCGCGTATCGAGTCGCTGCATCAGCGATTCTCGACCGCGATTCGCGAATTCGACTATAAGGGCGAGTACACCACAGTGTATCCCATCAAGGTCAACCAGCAGCGCCACGTGATCGAAGAGATCATGGAATTTGGCCAGCCGTGTGGCGTGGGACTGGAATGTGGGAGCAAGCCGGAGCTACAGGCCGTGCTTGGCTTGGCCGAAACAACGGGCCAGGTCATTGTCTGCAATGGTTATAAAGACGAAGAGTTCATGCGGCTTGCGCTCATGGGCCAGAAGCTCGGACACCAGGTCTTTATTGTCCTCGAACAGGTCAGCGAAGTGGATGTGCTCTTGCAGGCCGCCGCTGAACTGAACGTGAAGCCAAACGCTGGTGTGCGCATCAAGCTGTTTGCCGAAGGATCAGGGCGTTGGGCCAAAAGTGGTGGCGAGAACTCCAAATTTGGACTGAGTACCGCTCAATTGGTTCGTGTGCTCGATAAGCTGGAAGCTGCGGGGCAGTTGGACATTGTACGGCTGATCCACTTCCATTTGGGCTCGCAGATTACCGACATTCGGTATATCAAAGCGGGGTTACAGGAGATCGGGCGGTATTACACCGAGCTTCGGAAGATGGGCGTGAACATCACGCACGTTGACGTTGGTGGCGGATTGGGCGTGGATTATGACGGGAGCTGTTCGACCACGTACGCCAGTGTAAACTATTCGTTGCAGGAGTACGCAAACGATGTGATTTACACGATGGCGGAGGTGTGTCGCGATCACGATCTTCCGATGCCGCACATTATTAGTGAATCGGGACGGGCGTTAACGGCGCACCACGCTCTGTTGTTGTTGAGCGTTATTGATGTGGAATCGCAGGCCGAGGTGCAGCTTCCGGATCTCGTTGAAGATGATCATGCGTTGTTACATGAGATGCTTTCCGATTTACAGAGCGTGACGTCGCGCAGCGTTCGCGAAGTGTTCCATGATTCGACGTTTGCAAAAGAGCGCGCGCAGCAGCTGTTTAACACGGGCGTATTTTCCTTGCGTGAACGCGCGGCAGGGGAACAGTTGTATAATGCGTTGATTAACGCGGTCGCGCGAGAGGCGTTGAAGGATCGAGATGAGTATGCGGATATCATCGTAGATCTCGAAGCGTTGCTGGTGGATCGGTATTTCTGCAACTTCTCGCTTTTTCAGTCGTTGCCGGATAGTTGGGCAATCGATCAGCTCTTTCCAATCATGCCGATTCATCGGCTGAACGAAGAGCCTGTGCGCCGCGGTACGTTGCAGGATATCACCTGCGACAGCGACGGAAAGATCGAACACTTTGTTGGTGGTGATACGGCTCCGCGCAAGAGTTTGGAGCTACATCCGTTCCGTGATGGTGAGCCGTATATCATTGGAATCTTTTTGACGGGCGCGTATCAGGAGATCCTGGGTGATTTGCACAACCTGTTTGGTGATACCAACGCTGTACACATTCGTCTCAAAGAACGCGGCTACGAAGTGACCGATCTCGTTCATGGCGATACCGTCACGGAAGTACTTGCGTATGTACAGTTCCGCGCGTCCGACCTGTTAACCACGTTCCGACGGAAGGTGAGTACCGCGAAGAACATTACTCGCGATGAAGCCAACACCTTTATTGCAGAGTACGTCGCTGGTTTGGAAGGCTACACCTATCTCGAAGGCGAAGCTGCCCGGTAATATCGCGTAACAAACGGTCGCGCAAGAAACTGCCGACAAACAAGAATCCCCGGTACGAAATTCCATCTTCGTACCGGGGATCTTCTTTTTCTATTTCTACATCACTGCGATGCTAAACCAACGTCGCTTATTTAAACCGCTTCGCAACCGCATCCCAGTTCACCACGTTCCACCAAGCCGTAACGTAGTCAGGGCGCCGATTCTGATAGTTCAGATAATAGGCATGTTCCCACACGTCTAGCCCAAGTATGGCGTGTTTGCCATCCATGAGCGGATTGTCCTGGTTTGGTGTGCTGGTAATGGCGAGCTTGTTCCCGTCTTGCACCAACCACGCCCAACCCGAACCAAAGCGACCAGCTGCTGCCGCGCCGAACTGTGTTTTGAACGTGCTAAAGTCACCGAACGAAGCGTTGATAGCTTCCGCAACTTTACCCATTGGCTCACCACCGCCCTTTGGCGACATCAGTTCCCAGAACAACGAGTGATTCCAATGCCCGCCACCGTTGTTTCGGATGGCTGTGCGAACAGCTTCAGGGGCGGAATCGATGCTCTGCATCAGCTCGTCCAGCGACTTGTTGGCAAGCTCAGGCGCCTTTTCGAGCGCAGCGTTGAGATTGTTTACATACGCCGCATGATGCTTTCCATGATGGATCTCCATCGTTTTTGCATCGATATGCGGTTCGAGTGCGCCAAAGTCGTAGGGAAGGGGAGGTAACGTAAACGCCATTTGAACTATTTCTCCGAAGTAAACCGGCGCATGAACACCGGAAGGATCGACAGGAAGATGACAACCAAAATAACTTTATCAATATGGTCGCTAATTCCTGGTACGTAACGGCCCAGCAGATATCCGGTCAACAGCATGGACCATACCCACAAAAGACCACCAGCAATATTGTAGACGATAAAGCGTCGATATTCCATTTGGGCCATACCGGCTACAACTGGGGCAAACGTCCGAATGATTGGGATAAAACGCGCGATAACGATCGTTTTTCCACCATGAAGCTCGTAGAACGCATGGGCTCGCATAAGATGCTTTTTATTGAACAAAAAAGAGTCATCTCGGGCAAATAAACGTGGACCACTAGCCTTGCCTATGGTGTATCCTACCGAGTCCCCAACTATTGCGGCGACTGACAACAGCGCCCCAAGGAGGTATACATTGATATATCCTTGAGAGGCGAGCAGTCCGGCCGTAACCAGCAGGGAGTCCCCTGGAAGGAAAAACCCGATCAGGAGACCGGTTTCCACAAATACGATGGCCGTGAGGCCAACGTATCCCCCCCATTGGATAAGACCTTGAAGATCGCTGAGGCGGTTGAACAGATCGGTAAACGTTTGCATAGTAAGAGAGAATGGATCAGAGCACTAAAGAAAAGAAAGAACGTTCGAATACAGTTGGACTATCAGTTCGAGCTGAACGATTGTTCGGTCGCGCGTCGTTCGTTTTTGTAGTACTCCTGACTGTCAGTTGGGCTTATTCGATTTTGGTCGCCCGTGTGACCGGAGACAAAGTTAATCTCGTTACGCCAGCTACGGCTGCTGTAATTCGAGCGTTCGATGGCGATGTGACCTCTTCCGCCAAATTCGTGGGCGAAGCGGTGCGAAATGTGGTTGATGATGGGCCCGGTAGTGTCGTCGGCGCGAGCGGAAAGCTGCGCGCGAGAATCGAAGACGGCGACCGTGTCGGCATTGTAAAAGCCGTTGTGGCTGTCGCCGGCGCCATCAAACCACACCTTGTCGACTTTCACTTTATCACCCCTCGACCCGCCTCGGAAAAGCGTAACGGGCGAATTGGGCCATACTTTATTGGTAATTGGCCAAAAGCCAAGGCGACCAAAGGTGGAAAGGTGGATTACACCCCGCCGAGCGGATTTATCGAAGTCACGTCCAACAATCAGCACACCAATCTGTCTGAGCACTTTCAGCTGAAGAACTTCCTGACGCACGACCAACGGACGGTTTGGCCCAAGTACGTTGTCGTGAATCTGAAGCTAGTCGATAAACTGGAGCTGATTCTCGACGATCTACAGTCGCGCGGCATTAATCCTGTAGGGGTTCAGGTAATGAGCGGCTTTCGCACGCCACAATACAACGTGAATGGTGGCGACTCTCGCGGACGCGCCTCGCTCAGCAGGCACATGTACGGTGATGCGGCCGACATCTTTATTGACAACACCGGGAATGGTCGCATGAGCGATCTGAACGGCGACGGTCGAGTCAATGTTAAAGACGCGCAAATCATCGCTGAGGCTGCCAAGCGAGTGGAAGCTGCCCATCCAACGCTTGTTGGTGGTATTGGTATCTACAAGGCTACTTCGGCGCACGGCCCATTCGTACATATCGATACGCGGGGCTACTCAGCGAGCTGGTAATTAATCAATCTGTGGGGATTATCGTATGGCGACGCAGGAAGAGACTCAGCTGGAGGACCTGGTAGAACGAGGCGCCGATCCTGGTCCATCGAGCCGCGTTCGCGCAAGCGATCTCGAACCGTACATCGGCCTGAAATACCTCTCTCGGCTCTTCAAGCTGATGGCGGTCATCTTGATCCTCCTGCTCGCTTCTGAGGTTATCACCGGCCTCGTCACCACTGGGCTAGACGCGATCCCCACGCTACTCGGCGAAGTTAGTCGGCTCATTGTTTTTGCCGGTTTGCTCTGGGGGACCGGCGACCTCGCCATTCTCCTGATCGATATTGGACATGACCTCCGTGCCACGCGCATACTCATGGGACGCCAGCTTGCGCATCATATGGCCAGGCACCACTCACAGGTAGATCCGGGGCTCAGCCATGTTCCAGAGCCAACGACGTCATCTGGTCCGGTATGACTGTTGCTTTAAGCCAGGATGAGTAGGGCCTGACTTAAAACGTAAGAGGTGCGTTATGCTGTGGACCATCGCTGTATTGCTCTTTATTATGTGGATTCTTGGTTTCTCCGTCTTCCACATCGCTGGCGGATTGATCCATTTACTCCTCGTACTCGCAATCGTGGTCGTACTCTACCGCATTATCACGGGCAGGAGACCTGTCTAGCGTAGGCCGTTATAAGTGCGGTTATAAATGAAGGCTCGATCGACTGGAGCGTTATCCTCTACATATTGAGTTGATCCCTCTACATTTAGGGGATGCACTCCATTCTCGATCGTGTATGTGTGGTTCTGTATGAACCACAAGACCATGTTAATATCGCCGCGACTATACGTGCGATGAAAAATATGGGTGTATCGGATCTCCGGTTGATACGCCCCTGCGAGTACACTGAGTACCGGATCGCGGGTATCGCGCACGGCACTCAGGACATCATTGGCCGAATTCGCCACTTTGATACGTTGGATGAAGCCATTGGCGACTGTGTCCGAGTTGCGGGTTTTACCGCCCGACGCCGAGCCGCAAAGCGCATCCTGGTGGATGTACGGGACGCCGCGACTGAACTTTTGTCGTTTGCAAACGACGGAAAAGTGGCGCTGATGTTCGGCCGAGAAGACTTTGGGCTGCCTAACGAGGCGCTGGATCGTGCCCATCTCATCGTAACGATTCCGACCACCGACCACAGTTCGCTGAACCTCGCCCAGGCCGCCTTGCTTGCCCTGTACGAGCTCCATCTTGCCTCGGCTGACGCAACCCGCGCAATCGCCCCGCCGAAGCGTGACGCGCCTCCAGCGACCGCTGCCGACTACGATCTGATCTTTAAAGACGCCGAAAAGTCGCTTGAAGCGATCGAGTTTTTCAAAACTCGCCAGCACGAACACATCATGCGAACCTATCGCTCGCTGATCCATCGGGCAGCTCCGGACACCCGAGAAGCCGCTTTGTTGCGTGCGATGTCTATCGAGGTCGTGCGAACCATAGATCGCATCCAGGGGATTTTGCGCCCAAAGAACCCACAAAAGGTAGTTAAACGTCCGTAGTATGCAAATGGAGCTCACATAGCATACGTAGGCCCTTGCATCCCCTCTTTATTCAGGGCATTATACGCCTGCGAATTGGCTTGTGAACTTTTTCACAAAGCCGAATGTTTCACTCGACTTTAACTCTTGTTACTGATGGCATTGAGAAGGAAATGGTTGGCAGTCCCAGGCTTTTTTGCTATCGCCGCACTCGCCACCATACTCTCGGCCTACAGCGGGGCATCGTCCTCCAAAGGCGCGAGCCCGGAACAGCCTGTAAAGTTTCCACATCCTGTTCACGTGCAGACGCTTCAGATGAACTGTCTGTATTGTCACTTTTCCGCGAATAAGTCACCTGACCCCGGACTTCCGGCTGTCGGCACATGTATGGGTTGCCATACGATGGCCGCGACTGGCTCTCCTGAAGTCAAGAAGTTGACCGAGTTCTGGAATAAAAAAGAACCAGTGCCGTGGGTTCGAATTCATAAGTTGCCGGAGTACGTTCGGTTTCCGCATATGCGGCACGTCAATGCTGGCGTGTCCTGCCAAACGTGCCACGGCGACGTTCAGAACATGAAGCAAGTGTACCAGAAAGAGTCGCTCAACATGGGTTGGTGTGTGAGCTGTCATACTGGTCAGTCGAACCCGCCGTTCAAAGCGCGGTACGATTGCAGCACATGCCACTATTAATCGCCTGACATGAGCACCGAAACAAAGCCAGAGAATAGCGGCGTTAAACGCCGAGAATTTCTCAAAGTGATTGGCGGAGGAACTGCCGTCGCCGCGTCCATCGGATGTTCTTCCGAGCGAGTTGAAAAGCTCATCCCATATTTGGTGTCGCCAGACCAAACGGTCCCAGGCGTCTCCACGTATTATGCGACCACCTGTAGAGAATGCGCGGCATCGTGCGGACTCATTGCAGAAACGCGAGATGGCCGTACGATCAAGCTCGAAGGAAATCCCGAGAGTGCTGTGAACCGGGGCGCCCTGTGCGCCGCCGGTCAGGCCTCTTTGCAAGGTTTATATAACCCAGATCGTTATCGGTCGCCGATGCTGCGCAAGAATGGGCAGCTCGCACCGATTAAATGGGATGAGGCGTTCCAGATCTTCAACCAAAAGCTCGGCGAAGTCCGCAGCAAGGGTGTGGCTGGAAACGTCGCATTTATCAATCAACACGAAACTGGTTCATTCCCCGCGTTCCTTGATCAGTGGCTCGCGGACTTTGGCATGCCGGCCCACATCAGCTACGATACGGGTGTGGACGTTGCAACCGTAGCGGCGCATAAAGCTGCATATGGTGTGGCATGGCCCAAGTTTAACTTTGATGCAACCAAGCTCGTTGTCTCGTTTAACGCCGACTTCATGGACGGCTGGGGACCACGAGTTGCGCAAGAGCTCGATTGGGCCGATGCGCGCGCCAAGCTACAGGACGCTCCGCGTTTAGTATATGTTGGCGCTCGTCGCAGCCTTACCGGCCTCAACGCCGATCAGTGGATCGACTGTAAGCCTGGCAGCGAAGTCGCGATTGCACGCGCGCTTGCCGGACAAGGTTCGGTCGAAGCCGCAGCGCAGGCCAGCGGAGTTGATGTTGCCAAGTTGACCGCCTTTGTGAACGAGTTCCGCTCTACTCAGAACGCGCTCATTCTCGCAAGCGGCAGCACAGCCAACGGAAGTGAACTGCTAAAGGTTGCGACAGGTATTAACGTCGCAAACGGAGCCATCGGAACAACGATCCTGCCAGCTCAAGCCTATCTTGGCTTTGAAGGCGTCTCTTCGCCAGCTCGCGTTCGTGCATTGGCACAACGCATGAGTGCGGGAGAAGTGCCAATGCTGATGGTTCGCAACGCCAACCCTGCGTATACGCTTGGGAAAAACGTTGGATTCCTCGAAGCTATGGGCAAGGTTGGGTTCAAGGTTTCGTTCTCGTCCATCATGGACGATACAACGGAAGCTTGCGATCTCATTCTTCCCGATCATCACTTCCTCGAACAATGGGGCGACGCTCAGCCAGTGGCTGGCGTTCTCGCATTGCAGCAGCCAACGATGGACCCGGTGTTCGATACACTGGCCACATCTGATGTGCTGATTACTGCGGCGAAGGGTGATGTTACAAACGCTGCGAAATACCAGGTTGCCGACTATCGTACGTGGTTGATTAACCGCATCCCCGGTGGGGCTGCTGGATTAACAGCCGCGCTCCCCAAGGGGCAGATGGAAGGAACCGCGTTGGCACGAGCGGCGGTTGAAACGCCGGTGACGCCAATCAACGGTGCAAATATCGATAGCACAACCGGCGATATGTACCTCGTTGTCTATAAGCACCCCGTGTTGGGTGATGGACGCGGGGCAAACAAGCCGTGGTTGCAAGAGCTGCCGGATCCAGTCACGAAAATTTGCTGGCAAACCGTCGCTGAAATCCATCCGCTTACAGCGAAAAAGATGGGGCTCAAGAACGGTGATCTCGTTTCGGTAACTACCAGCGCTGGTTCGTTGACGCTTCCTGTGTATGCCTATCTTGGCATTCGTCAGGACACTATTGCTGTTGCCGCAGGGCGCGGCCAGGTGAATGGCGGACGGTACGCCAAATCTGGCGAAAACGCCTCTGCATTGCTTCCAATTGCAGAAGACGCGAGCGGTTCGCTCTCGTTTGTTTCCACAAAAGCTACGGTCGCCAAGGCCGGTGGACATCGCGAAATCGTCACGACCGAAGGGTCGGCACGTCAACACGGTCGTAACATCGCCCGTGCAACGACAGCCGCCGCTCTGATTAGCGGTCACGATGAAGAGCATGGCCATCATGAGTTCCCAGGCGATGCTTCGCACGAATTTTTACCTGGTCTCCGCGCGCCGGTTGCAAACGACGCTCAAGGTATCTTTGCGGATTCCACGTCGAACGAAAAAGGCCAGTATAAGTCAGATCACTGGGGTAATCAGGTAAAGCGTCGCTGGGCGATGACAATCGACCTCGCACGATGCACCGGTTGCTCTGCATGCGTCACCGCATGTTACGCAGAAAACAACATCCCAACGGTTGGCGCAGATTGGCAAGCACCACAAGTGCTGCCAGATCGTACCGGCTTTGGAGCGAATATCCTGCGCAGTAGAGAAATGGCGTGGTTGCGCTTGGAACGCTATTACGAAGGTGGGGAGCAGGGAGGCCCCGACTTCGAAACACGCTTTATTCCGATGATGTGTCAGCACTGCGGTAACGCACCGTGCGAACCAGTCTGCCCGGTGTACGCAACGTACCACGCGCCAGACGGTCTCAACGTGCAGGTCTACAACCGCTGCGTCGGAACTCGTTACTGCTCCAACAACTGCCCGTACAAAGTTCGCTATTTCAACTGGTTTGGATACGGTGAGCCAAACCGGTCACAGTACGCCTTCCCAGAGCCGCTCAACTGGCAGCTCAATCCGGACGTCACCGTCCGTGGCAAGGGCGTTATGGAAAAGTGCAGCTTCTGCGTCCAGCGTATTCGCGAATCAGAAAACCGCGCGAAGTTGGAAGATCGTCCGCTGCATCCAGACGAGTTCACGGTGGCCTGCGCGCAAGCGTGTCCGTCGCGAGCCATTACGTTTGGTGACGCGGCCGATGAAAACTGGTCAGTTGCCAAGGTGATCAAGGATCGACGAGCCTATCACGTGTTCGAAGAGCTCAACACCTTCACAGCTGTCGTATATCTCAAAAAGGTCAACCACCCATCTGCTGGCGAAGTCGGTGAAGCTGCGCATGGTGAGGTACAACACTGATGGCTAGCACGATTACACCAGTGAAAGACGTTGAAATTCTCCGACGCCCAAACATTGCGTCGGCAGATGTTCAGCTTCCCGCAGTAAAAGATTACGAGCAGGTTGATAACGACATTGTCGATACGCTACACCCAACCAAGGCGTGGTTTATTGGACTTGGCGTTGCGATCTTCTTCCTGCTCATCGGTGCCGGCGCCTGGACATACCAGATTTACGCCGGACTTGGTGTTGCCGGTTACAATCCGCCGGTCATGTGGGGTGTGTACATCATCACCTTCGTGTTCTGGGTTGGTATCGGTCACGCTGGAACACTGATTTCCGCAATTTTGTATCTGTTCAGGGCTGGGTTCCGTACAACGATTTATCGATGTGCGGAAGCGATGACGGTGTTCGCAGTTATGACCGCCGGACTCTTCCCGATTCTGCACCTTGGACGTCCGTGGAAGTTCTTCTGGCTCATTCCATATCCAAACTGGCGCTACCTCTGGCCACAGATGAAGAGCCCGCTGGTGTGGGACGTGTTTGCTATTCTCACGTACCTCACGATTTCAACGACGTTCTTATATGTTGGTCTGATCCCGGATATCGCAGTTCTTCGCGACCGTGAAAAGAACCCAGTTCGTAAGCGGATCTTTGGTATCCTCTCGTTAGGCTGGCGCAACACGGACCGCGAATGGCGTCATTTTGCCCGCGCGTATCTGTTCCTGGCAGCGTTCTCCACGCCACTGGTGCTCTCCGTGCACTCAGTCGTGTCGTTCGACTTTGCCATGTCGCTCGTTCCAGGCTGGCACGCTACGATCTTCCCGCCGTACTTCGTTGCTGGTGCCATCTTCTCGGGTATTGGAATGGTGTTCACCATCATCATCCCGCTCCGGAAATGGTTTAACCTCAAGCACTACATCACCATCAACCACCTGGATGCAGCTGCGAAGCTTGCACTGTTTACGTCGGTTGTCGTTGGTGCAGCGTACATGCAAGAGTGGTTCATTGCATGGTACAGCGGAATCGAAGCGGAGCAGACGTTCTTTGCCAACCGTATTTGGGGACAATGGTGGTGGGCATCGATCATCTTGTATCTCTGCAACATGGTCCTCCCGCTGTCGCTCTTCTCACAGAAGCTGCGTCGTAACACGACCTGGCTCTGGATCCTGTCGCTCTTCATTAACCTCGGTATGTGGTTCGAGCGATTCGTGATCGTCGTGCCTTCGTTGTCACACGAGTTTGAACCGTGGCAATGGGCTGGCTATCGCCCAACGTGGGTTGACTGGGCCATTCTGTGCGGATCGTTTGGTTGGTTCTCCATGTGGTTCCTTCTCTTCATCAAGCAGTTGCCTGTTGTGGCAATCGCCGAAGTGAAGGAAATCGTGAAGCCTCGCCTTCGAAAGAAACATCAGGAAGCGAGAGACGTGGCCGGCCATCCGGCGCCCTATATGGCTGACACGCCGGGAGAGTTCGAGTAATGAGTGGCGTATTAGCCGCATTTCGTGAGCTCGATGCCACAATCGAAGCCATCGAACTGTTAAAGAAGAAGTCGCTGGGAGAGTTTACTGTCTACTCTCCCACACCAAGACACGAACTCGAACATGCAATCGACGCTCCCATTAGCGTTGTTCGAAAGTTCACCTTGATTGGTGGGCTGCTAGGTGTGTCGTTCGGGTACTGGATCGCCGTATGGGTCTCTGATTACTGGCCATTAGTCGTGGGTGGTAAGGCCATCGTCACATGGATCCCGTACACAGTATTCGGTTTCGAAGTCATGGTGCTGATCGGTGGATTGGCGACAGTGCTTGGCATGTTCATCAACTCACGGATCCCGAAGATTACACACACCGTTGGCTATGACGCTCGTTTTAGCCATGGCGACTTCGGAATCTTTGTTGAAACGACTCCTGATAAAATCAAAGAAGTTGAGGCTCTGTTGTTGAAAGTTGGTGCTGCGGAGGTGCGCGTTGATCGCTAATACAGTAAGACAGAGCTCCGCTCGTCGAATGGCCCGTCGTACCATGGCGGTAGCGGTTGTCTGTGCCCTCCCAATGTTAACAGCTTGCGAATGGTTCTCGGATTTCAAACGTCAACCGATGCTGGTCACGTGGGAGCCAATTCATTGTGACGCGAAACTTGCTGTTTGCGATTCAACGATCGCATCGCGCGGCAATCCGCAACACTCGGTTCCTATTTATGGCACCGTTCGCTCGTCGTTAGAAACGTCGTACGATCCGTTCCCTGGCGTCATCGAATCAATGTCGACGATTCCAAATCCAACGGCTATGTCTGACTCGTCGTTGCAGAACGGACACAAGTATTACGAAATCAACTGCGCCGTGTGTCACGGTGTCAAAGGGATGGGTGATGGACCTGCTACCAAGTTTGGTATCCCAGGTATCGCTCTAACCGCTGGCCCAGCACTCGAACGCACCGACGGATACATCTACGGCATGATTCGAAATGGACGTGGCGCAATGCCAACGTACAATCGAATCGAAGAGATGGATCGTTGGGATGTTGTGAACTATGTGCGTGGGTTGCAAGGGCGTACCACATTGAACGTCGCAACCGGAGCGCTTGCAGCTCCTGGTGTTACCGGTCGATGGGTCCCTGGCGCAACGAACACCGCACCAACCAAGCAAGCTCCATTCGTTGCACCGTCGCAAGGAAGTGCCAAGGCATACTACCCACCGGGTGGTGGCCCGCCAGCTACTGACAATGCGGCCGTTCCAGTAGGACCAAAATTACTCGATTCAACGTTGTATAAGTCTGGCATTGTGGAAGGGAAACAGAAATGAGCGCACACGGCGACGTTCACGTTTTTACACGTGAAGAAATCATCGCCGGCACGCAAAAGCCGGTAGCAAAGTCAATAAAGATGCTTTGCTGGGCTCTTGCGCTGATCGGAACGGTGATCTTCTTGTTCGGTGCAGTCACCGGAGTTGATAGAGCATGGCAGGCGTTACACGTGAACTGGTTGTTCTTCACGTCCGTTTCGTCCGCTGGTGTAATGATCGTTGCAGTACAACGCATCACGACCGCACGATGGTCTCGTTCAATCGTGCGATTCCTCGAAGGCTACGTTGCCTTCTTGCCCGTTGCGTTTGTTCTGCTCCTCGTCATCCTGTTTGTTGGTCGCGAGCACATCTTCCCATGGGCTACGCAAACACCAACAATCGCTGAAAAGGCCATCTATCTCGACATTCCATTCCTTCTCGTTCGAGAAGTAACGGTATTCTTGATCGTTATGCTCCTGAGCCTCTGGTACGTTTATACATCAGTACGGCTCGACGTTGGAAACGTTCCAGAAAATGGCTCCTCGTGGGCCGCCGGAATCCGCGCGCGGATGCGCAAAGGGTACCGTGCAGAACGCAGAGAGATTCACTCGACCCACTCGCTACAAGGTCGGCTCGCGGTGTTCCTCGCCCTCGCGTTTGGTCTGTTCTGGTGTGTTATGGCATGGGATCTCTCCATGTCGCTGGACCTGTATTTCCATAGCGTGTTGTACGGCTGGTGGTTCTTCATGGGTGCCTGGTTAGTTGCCCTCGCATCGTGGACCATTGTTACCATGGCATGGCAGCGCCACCTTGGGCGTCATGACATGATTACCGAAACTCATTTCCACGACCTCGGTAAGCTCTGTTTCGCCTTCACCGCGTTCTGGGGATACCTCACCTTCAGTCAGTTCCTGATTATCTGGTACGGCAACATGGGTGAAGAAACACACTGGCTTCGCCTGCGCCTCCTCCATCCGTGGGTAGGCATGTCGATGGCCGTTGTTGCACTGATGTTCGTCCTTCCGTTCTTTGGACTACTATCGCGTGCAGCAAAAGTGTACCTCCCAACGATGGCAATCTTCGCAACATGCTTGATCGTCGGGCTCTGGCTGCATCGCTATGTCGAGATCTATCCATCGATCTACGGTGATCTCTCCAATGGCGGCGCCCTCCCATTTGGTTTCTGGGAAATCGGCGTTTCACTCGGCGTTCTTGGCCTGTGGGGACTGTCATATATCACGTTTATGGATGCCTTCCCGCGCATGCGCGTAACATTCATGACGTCGCCGCATCGTGACGAAGTACAAGTTCCATGTAACGCAAAGACCATGGAACCAATTCCGGCTCACGAATAGTTCAACCGTAACACAAGATTGTTGGGCGTAGAAAAGAGATTCGCTACGCCCAACAATTTGTAAAGAAAGGCATACAGTTCCGGCAACATTCAGTTTATATTTGACATTCCCGATTCGGGGCGGTAGCTCAGTTGGTAGAGCGCGTGCTTTGCAAGCATGAGGTCCAGGGTTCGATCCCCTGTCGCTCCATAGATGTAAGTGCATACAAAATAGAGAGTTTCTCAACCCGCGTGGCTGTTAGCTGCGCGGGTTTTTGTTTATATGTGTGATATTAGCCTGTTTCAGCGCGAGCCGATGCGCGGCGGGTCATCAGACGTAAATTTTCACGCCGCCAGCCCCGACGCAACCTGAGCCGTTCGCTCCACCGCACGCGCTAACACAGATCGTATATTTCCATCCTCAAGCGCGAGCAGTCCCGCAATCGTACACCCACCCGGCGTAGTAACTTCATCCTTGAGCGTCGACGTATGCAGCCCCGAACTCAGCACCATTTCGGCTGCTCCTGCCGCGACCTGAGCGACAATTTCGTTGGCAAACTGGCGAGGAAGTCCACACATCACACCTCCGTCAACCAGCGCTTCCATCCTCATATACACGAACGCCGGCCCGCTTCCCGCTAAGCTTGTCACCACGTTCATGTGTTTTTCATCAAGAACGATGCAACGCCCAAGTGTCGAAAAAATCGTCTGTGCAACGGCAAGATGCTCGTCGCTGACATGCGCCCCACGCGATAAAACGGTCATTCCTTTTCCGACGCGCGATGCGGTATTCGGCATTGCGCGCACAACAGCTGCCGAATGGTTGGTCCACTGCTCTATCATCCCCGTTGTAACTCCGGCTGCGATCGAGATGATCACCGCTCGGGGCCAGAGTGCTGTCGCATCGCGCAGTTCATGAATCACCTGCGAAATATCGTGTGGTTTTACACACAGTAGCACGATCTCTGCGTTTCTACAGGCTTCAGTGTTCCGCTGCGTCGAGTTCGCTCCAAGGTCTTTGGCGAGCTTCGTGGCGACCAACGGTTCCCGATCGGAAATGTAGAGCTGGCTTGCATCCAAAAGTTGAGCGTTCACGATTCCAGTTGCAATCGTTCGACCCATCGTTCCCGCACCGATAATGGCGATATTCTGTGTTGTTAGCATTGGTAGACGTTGATAAATGGAAGAAAAACAAAAAGCCCCGCGTCGTCTAAGCGAAGCGGGGCGATGGGTGAACGCAATTGTGAGACGGGCCGGACTAACTATCCCGGTAAAGCTCCCTCAATATGCACGCACGAAACATCGTCCCGCCACAACGGTCGAGGCGGGAACGGTCGCGGCGATGGCGCTGCGAAATCGTGTGAAGTGCATACAAGTGAAGACATTCTCTAATAATTATGAACTCGAATGGCGGTCTGTGTCAATACTACCCCCACTTATTTTTTGATCCAATATCACGCAGATTAAACAGAACCCATTTTACAAGGACGCATTTTTATGACTGATGCTTTGCTGTCGAAACAGCCACCCACATCAACCGCAGATTACATCGCGATTGAAGAGCAATGGGGGGCACATAACTATCATCCGCTCGACATTGTGGTTGAACGGGCAGAAGGGCCGTGGTTGTATGATGTTGATGGGAATCGGTACCTCGATTGTTTAAGCGCATATTCCGCTGTTAATCAAGGGCATTGCCATCCCCGTTTGTTGAAAACGATGCAAGAGCAAGCACACCGCGTGACGCTAACATCGCGCGCATTTCGTAATGAACAGTTGCCGCTCTTTTGTGAAGAGCTTGCGAATATTTGTGGTATGGAAATGGTGTTGCCTATGAATACAGGCGCAGAAGCTGTTGAGACCGCTATTAAGGCCGCGCGACGTTGGGGATATCAAGTGAAAGGCATCCCTGATGACAAGGCAGAAATCATTGTGTTTGCAAATAACTTCCATGGTCGTACAACAACGATTGTTGGGTTTTCATCCGATGCAGATTATCGTAAAGGCTTCGGTCCGTTCACTCCAGGGTTCAAGTTGATCCCCTATGGAGACAGTGAAGCGTTAAAGTCAGCAATCACACCAAACACATGTGCGATACTGATTGAACCAATTCAATGCGAAGCTGGAATTCTTATTCCGCCAGATGGATTTTTAAAATACGTTGCAAAATTATGTCAGGAATTCAACGTGTTATTCATGGCAGACGAAATTCAAACCGGACTTGGTCGAACCGGTAAGATGTTTGCATGTAATCATGAAGATGTTACACCGGATGCCTACATACTTGGCAAGGCTCTCTCTGGTGGTTTTTATCCTGTCTCCGCAGTTGTATCATCTCGTGCAGTGCTCGGCGTTTTCAACGCCGGATCGCATGGCAGCACTTTCGGCGGAAATCCACTCGGTTGCGCGGTCGCGAGAACTGCACTTCGCGTTGTTGTCGAAGAACAGCTTGTTGAACGATCCGCCGAACTAGGGGAGTGGTTCTTGAATGAAGTGAAGGGGATTGTGAATAAGGATATTGTAGATGTGCGGGGCCGCGGTTTGATGGTCGGAATTGAACTAAAGGGCGCAGCCCGTCCGTATTGCGAGGCGCTCAAGGAACTCGGAATGCTTTGTAAGGAAACGCACGAAAGCGTCATTCGGCTGTCTCCGCCGCTCGTAACCTCCAAAGCCGACCTTGAATGGGCTGTTGTACAGCTCAAAAAGGTGTTTGCCGCATAGCGTTCTCGTCGCTGAGCAAATCGAGAGAGGGCGATCTACCAACCCTCTCTCTACGGGGGTGATGGCCAGGCAGGTGCCCTCAGGCGTACTTTCTTTCCCTCTCTCCCTCAACCTTCAGGTTCCCAATAGTCGAAAAATTCTTCGCAAAATCAACAATCTCGGCTAGAAAACCCGCCAACATCGATTTTGATCTTTGAAGAATACCTGGGCAATGCTTTTCGTATCTCTAGTCACAATTCGGTCAAAAACTCCCGAGCTTGCCTCGGTTCTGAAGGATATAACCTTCCAAACCACAAAAGGCAGACATTGTACTTTTCCATGTTACCTATTGGTAGGGCAAACTGTCCGATTAATGGAATGTGTGGCGATGTTGGTTTCTTGCAGAATTCGTATCTTATGTAGTCGAAAAGGCTCTTTTCTTGCTAAGGCTGTTCGATAACTCGGCATTTTGACTCAGAAGCGCTGTTTTTGGTAACAAAAAACAGTCGGTTGCGGACAGTCAGTAGATGTCGATTGCAAGAGCTGTACGCTCGCATTCGCCCATGGAACACCATGGCGTACCGTAGAGATACGCACCTTAAGAAATAGCGTCCGTCGATACGGGTCGCACTAGGCAGCAGTTACACTCGCTCGCTATAAAATGGGGCGTCGTTCTGCGTACGGATATAACTACTGAAATCGCACCTGATCGCGGTCGACGGTCCCTCCGTCCTCTGCTCGTGCGGAGGGCTTTGAGTTGTGATGGAATGTGAGATGAACAGGGTTTGCAACAACATGGTGCCAACCGAGGCGAGGAAAAATTGAGCGCAGAATCCCAAATCCGTGTCCTGATTGCGGAAGATGAAGAGCATCTCAGCACGATTCTGGAGCATTTTCTCGTCGGGCGCGGCTATGCAGTGACTGTATGTCGCAATGGAAAAGCCGCATTGCAAATTCTGCAAGAGACTCCGCATCACGTTGCGCTTATCGATATCGCGATGCCCGAGATGGACGGCCTGGAGGTGTTGCGCCAGCTGCGGGCAGATCCAGACGCGCCCGAAGTTCTCATCATCACGAATCCAAACACGATTGATACTGCGATCTCTGCGATCAAGCTTGGCGCGTACGACTATATCGCGAAGCCATTTCGGATGGCAGAGGTCGATGTTTTGGTACGTCGGGCGTGGGAAAAGCGTGAACTTACGCGAGCAAACTCGATTCTTCGCGCACGACAGTCGCTCCCGCACTTTATCGAAGTCCGGAACCCTGAGATGCGTGCCGTCGTCGACAGCGCCACAACGCTGGCGCCGTCTGATGACGTTCTCATTCTTCACGGTGAGTTCGGTGCTGGCAAGACCCATCTCGCCCGGTATATCCACGGCAAATCCGGACGAACGCCAGACATGTATGTGGAAGTGACAAGCCGTATGGGGGTCGGAAGTTTGCTCCCGTATTTCTTCGGGACCGAGCCAGATCGTAACAAGGCACGGGGGCGAACTCCGCAAAATGGGATCTTTCAGATTGTTGAAAATGGGACGATCGTCATTGATGTTGGCATTTTAAGCGAAGCCGAACAGATAACGTTGACAAGTGTAATCAGGGAGCGTGCTTATACCCGTGTTGGTGGTTCGCAGCGCCATCCACTTCGTGCGCGCGTTATTCTGTGTTCCGCCAGCGCCAATTTGACTGTACAGCGCCTTCCTGGGGTACACCTTACGATTCCGCCCCTCCGCCAGCGTAAAGAAGATGTCGAATGGCTCGCCGAAGAGATCCTGAAAGCCGAGGAGCAGGGGGGGAAGCGGACGATTGCGGCGGATGCCTTGCTGTCGTTGCAACAATATCCATGGCCAGGGAACGTCCGCGAGCTGATTGCGGTGCTCACCAGAGTCGCCGTGCTCGCGCCCAAGCCCGAAATCAGTGCGCCGGACATGCGTATGGTGCTTATTTGGGAGTCCATGAGTACGATTGGCGGGGGAGCCGCCCTCGCGGACGTCGAGCGGCTGTATATTGAAACTGTTCTGCAGCGCACAAGTTGGCACCAGGGGCGCGCCGCAGACGCATTAGGGATTTCCACAAAAACTCTATATCGCAAGATGCGGGAATATGGATTTGTTCGTCCACGTAAACGGCGGTTGGCGCGCAGCTCTCGGATGGAATGAAAATTCTGGTCATTGAAGACGACCCGACCGTAGGGCCTTTCATTAAACGAGGGCTCGAGGAGCAGCGTTGGGGCGTCGATCTCGTCGACAATGGCGACGAGGGTGAACAGATTGCCGCAAGCGGAGAACACGATCTCGTGATTCTCGATATGCGCCTCCCCGGCAAGCCGGGCATCGAAGTCCTTCGTAGCCTCCGTGCACGTGGCTTCCAGCGCCCAATTTTAATCCTCACCGCGCAGGACGCTCTCGACGCCAAGGTCGAGACGTTGCGTGCCGGCGCGGACGACTATGTTACCAAGCCTTTTGCCTTCGAGGAGCTGCTCGCGCGCGTCGAAGCGCTTGCTCGACGACCAAAGGCGCTCGTGTCACCGCTGCTGCGCGTTGCCGACCTTACATTAAATGTCGATACGCGGGAAGTGCAACGTAGTGGTGTCGCTATCGAACTGACGCCCAAAGAATACACGGTACTTGAATATCTGATGCGGCATCAGGGGCGAGTCATGAGCCGTACGTTGATTACCGAGTATGCATGGGGGTATCACTTTGATCCCGGAACAAACATCGTGGACGTCGTGATCAATCATCTTCGAAAGAAAATCGACGCGGACTCTTCGAAGAAGCTGATCTCCACAGTCCGTGGCGTTGGTTACGTCGTTCGCGGATGATTTCCGCTCGACTCAAACTTACCCTCATATATTGCGGCAGTATCATTGTATTGGCCATCATCCTGGCCGCCGTAGCCTCTATAGGGAATAATTCCAACGTCGTTCAACGTTCTGCGCGTGAAGCGTTACTCCACGCAGAGTTTGCTCGGCAAATTATCGATGGCGCGAGGCCAACCGCAGGGACGTTGCTCGTCACCGATCCTTCAACCGGTATGAAGATGCTGGATTCAGATGTCCAGCGTCAGCTGGCCGTGATTCCAGACTATCTGATAGTGATCGGTCGAAACTCGACGGTGTACTTCGCCTCACGGGCCGTGGCCGATTTAAGCGATAATGACTGGCCGCTTGTGTCTGCAGGCATGGCCGGTATTTCCAATAACGGCCCAGCGGGAGTCATCGAGACCCCGTCAGGGAAAATCGTGCTGCTATCGGTGGAGGTCCGCGATCCAACCACCGAATTATCACGAGTCGTAACAGGGGTACACGCCGATCCACCGCCATTGTCGACAGATTTTTTATTGTCGATGTTTGTCGGCGTTCCTATTCTTATAGGTATTGCAACATGGATTACATGGCTTGTTGCCGGTGGAACCTTTAAACGCCTCGAGCGAATCCGTATGGATGTCGCCGCGATCACTGACGGACGCAGCCTGCATCGCCGGCTTACGGCAGACAACGCGAGTGCTGAACTAACGGTATTGATTGAAACTCTCAATGCCATGATCACGCGACTCGAATCCTCGTTTGTTGCGTTGCGCCGATTTACCGCAGATGCAAGCCACGAGCTAAAAACACCGCTTACCGTGCTGCGTGCCGACGTGGAGCGCTCAATGAATGACCGTACAACGAACGCAGAGCGCATGGTAGCACTCGAGGAAGCGCTTCAGGAAACCACTCGCATGACGGACCTGGTCGACAGTCTGCTGACGCTCGCGCGCGCGGACGAAGGCCGTTTCGAGCTCCATCGTGAACCAGTGAATCTGCGAGAGCTTACCCAGGAAGTGTATGAAACGGCATTGATCCTGGGAGAAGGGGCTGGCGTTTCCGTGTATTTGCCATTTACCGCAGATGTTGTTGTTATGGGAGAACGTGCACGCTTACGGCAACTCTTCCTTAACCTCATTACAAACGCCATTAAATACACACCGACCGGCGGTCGTATCGACATCGGACTTGGCAAACACCCAACAACGGTAACGTTTGCGGTACGCGACACCGGTATTGGAATCGCGTCAGCCGACCTTCCATACGTCTTCGAACGATTCTGGCGTGCAGATCGCGTTCGATCGCGCGCATCCGAACGTGGTGGCGTAGGACTTGGTCTGGCAATCAGCCACTGGATTGCTCAGGCACATGGCGGAACACTGACTGTTTCTTCCCGTTTAGGGAAAGGAGCGCTGTTTACAGTCACTTTGCCTCTGAACTTCACGGAATCTTAATGTTTTGGCCATTCTTCATTAATGTCCGTTAACTAATGTTCGAGCAGGTCCTTTGAGGAGATTGTCAAAGCCATGTTTAATCAACTACTCGAATCGAAAGCGAACAAGCGCCGCAGCACTGGCAGTACGGTATTCAGTATCGTATTCCACTCGCTGCTCGGCGCCGCCGCTGTCTGGGCGACAGCAAGAGCTGCTATCGAGCCGGAACAGCCAAAAGTCGAGACTGTCACATACGTTGACGTCCCCAAGCAGGCGGACCAACCACCGCCGCCAGATATGCCCAAGGATGCGCCTCCAGCATCGGCAGATCAGGTTTACACGCCACCGCCTCCAAAAGGCTTCCAGGTGTTGACGGCCCCCGTCGACATTCCGGACGTTATCCCTGATGTCGATCTGAGTCGTCGTGTTACGAATGAGGCCGACTTTAGCGGAAAGGGAGTCGCAGGCGGTGTTTCCAAGGGGGTTGTTGGCGGAACAGGGCCAATCACGTCTGAGAATACAACGTACTTCGAATTCCAGGTCGAACGTCCTGTAGTAATGGAGAAAGACTCGCCAAAACCAACATATCCGTCCGTTCTTCAGTCGGCCGGTATCGAAGGTATGGTGAGAGCTCAATTCGTTGTTGATACCACGGGCAAGGTCGAGATGAGTTCGCTCAAGATTCTCGAATCAACGAACGAACAGTTCTCGAATGCAATTCGAACCGTAATGCCAAAATTGAGATTCTTCCCCGCCGAAGTCGGTGGACGAAAAGTCCGTCAGCTCGTTCAACAGCCGTTCAACTTTACCATCCGCTAACCGCGGTTTTTCCCCCCACCGTAATTCTTCCCAAGACGGAGTCGTATTCTTATGGAAATGTCACTAATTGATCTCTGGCACCACATGGGCTTGTTTGCCCGTGGTATCGTGCTGGTGCTCGCTATCATGTCGGTCTGGTCGCTGTCCATCTCCTTTAAGAAGTGGTGGGAACTCCGTCAGGCGCAGGCTGAAACTCGTCGTTTTGCTCCAGAATTCTCGCAGTTCCTCGATGAAGACAACATGGGCGAAGCCGTAAATCTGGCTGAAACCTATAAGAAGTCCCACGTTGCCCGTGTGTTGGGTGGTGCGCTTTCCGAAGTCCGCCCTCTCATCCAGGACGGGTCGGTCACGGTTTCCGACATTAACTCGGCAGAACGCGCCATCGAACGTGAAATGCTCATGACGATCACCGACCTCAAGCGTGGCTTGGGTGTGTTGGCGACCGTCGGTTCAACGGCTCCATTCGTCGGTCTTTTGGGAACGACGATGGGTATCGTGAACGCCTTTACAGGTATGGCCGTCTCCGGCTCTGGTGGTCTCTCCGCCATCTCCGCTGGTATCGCTGAAGCGCTTATCACAACGGCGTTCGGTCTCCTGGTCGCTATTCCTGCCGTATGGTTGTACAACTACTTCCAGACGAAGATCGATAACTTGACCGCCGAAATGACGTACACGTCGAAAGAAATGATCGACTACCTCATTAAAGGTGTGTCAGGCGAATTCGGACGCAGCCGTTTCACACGTGAGTTCAATACGACCGCTACACGCGGCAACGAACCGATCTCGCAGTAACAGCAGATTAAGTAGTGGGGAGGGCGTTGTGCCCTCCCCATATTGAAGATACAGAGGGTTTCTCTATGGCAATGTCTAGTGGTGGCGCCGGCGGTGTTCGTGCCGAGCCGAACGTAACGCCAATGATCGACGTAATGCTCGTGTTGCTGATCATCTTTATGATCATCATCCCGACGCTCACGTCTGGTTTACAAGCGACCCCGCCGGCTGGATCGAATCTGAAAGCGCATCCTGAAGAGGATACGGACCAGATTCTAGGTATCGATAAGGACGGGCAGTATTATCTAAACCGCGAGGCGATTGCGAATGCATCGCTTGGCGCAATGCTGAATGGCATCTATTCGGTTCGTACTGAAGATAAAATTCTGTACGTCAAAGCTGATAAAGACCTCAGCTACAGCGCTATTCTTGACGTGCTCGACATCGCTGCCAAAAACGGCGTCCGTATGTCGGCCATGATCACAGACCAGCAGCCTGGAACTGAGTCGAAGCTTGAAAGCGATCGTATAGATGCGAACAAGGCAAGTGGTATAGTTCCTACCGCACCGGAGGAAACTCCATAATGGCCGCACCACCAGGAACCCCATCGGGGACGTTTAACCCCGAACCGAACATGACGCCGATGATCGACGTACTACTCGTACTGTTGATCATCTTCATGCTCATTGTACCAATGGCGCGAAAAGCGATCGACTTGCAGCTGCCTGAGCCAAACCCAAATCAGGTTGCACAAGCCGACCCGCAGCAGATCGTATTAGAAGTAAGTGCCACGGGTGAATATATGATCAACAAAACACCAGTTCCGGCTGGTGGACTTGATGCGCGTATTCATGAAATTTATGATAACCGACCTGAAAAGATCATCTTCATTAAAGGTGATCCAACGGCGAAGTATCAAATAATTGTGACCGCAATGGATATCGTGCGTGGAGCCGGCATCAAAGTTATTGGTGTACCACCAAGGGACGTCCAATAGCGTTAGGCTTTATGCCTGACGCTTAGGTCGGCCACCAGTGGCTTCGGCACACGGTTTACACTACCGACCGCCGGTCGGAATTCCAGAGCGGAAGAAGCAATCGCGCTGGCAGGGATGGTTGTTCTCCCTGCTGGCGCATTTGCTTTTAATTGGCCTGATCCTGCTCCCCTTAATCTCGGATAATACGAACCTTAGCCATGCTGAGGGTGCCGGTGGTGCTGGGCCGGCTGGCGGTGGCGGAGGAGGGAGTCGTGGTGGGAACGGCGACTTGGGTAACAGCGGAGAACAACGGGTTCACTACGTTCAGGTGGCACCCAGTCGTGGGGCGTCGGCTGCTCCGGTTGTGGTCCCACCGGTCGTTGCACCGGTAATGCCTCCTGTTGTCGCGAAGGTTCCTGAACCTGTCGTGAAACCACCTGAGAAGTCGCCAGTTCCGACCATTCCCAAAGCCCCAGTTACGCCGCCAGTCAAGACAGAGCCGCATATCTCTGTTCCGCCTGTAAGCACCCCTCAGAGCTCATCTTCCAACCCTGGGACATCTGGGGCTGGCGACGGTGTAGGAAGTGGATCTGGAAGCCGAGGAGGGAGCGGAGCTGGTAGCGGATCCGGTGGAGGGGTTGGTTCGGGGGACGGAACCGGTCGTGGGAGCGGAGTGGGCCCCGGCACCGGAGGCGGGAACGCCGAAAACTACCCGCCAACTCCGTCACAGGTGTTTTTACCGCCACTTCCTGCGCCGAAAAAAGTCCAAGGTTTTCGGCTTACTGCCTGGTTTGATGTAGACTCAACCGGCAAGGCGACGCTGCTTCGTTTTACGCCGTCGCCAGACGCCGGATACAACAAAAAGTTGAAAGAGACATTGTTGTCCATGAAGTTCCGGCCTGCGGTTCGCCCAGACGGGGTGCCGATCCGTGACACGGTTGACGTGGAATTTGTCTTTTAGATCCTGACGGTATACTTCCACAATTCGGGCTGGCTGTTCTGCCGGTGTAATTCTTCCGATTTGCGTGAGTTTATGCGGATCTCGCCCGATACGCGACTAACTCAACAGCGCGCGAGCGCCATCTGGGTCATCCGTGATAATCTCCACAGTTTTCCTGCGCGATTTATCGCCCGCGGTGATCCTTATGGCCGACTTCGACACGCCAACCCGCTTGGCGATAAAGGCAATAAGTGCCTCGTTCGCCGCTCCGTCGACTGGTGGCGCGGCAAGCCGAATCTTCAGTGCGTCCCCATGCATTCCCGCGATTTCGCTCTTTGAAGCACGCGGTTGGACATACACTGAAACGCTAATTTTCTGCATCGAAGTTCGCTTCCTCTGAATTTCTTAAATTTGCCCCTAGCAGGGCATCGAAGTTAGGCGTACATTCACCCGATTTTCTAGTACTCTATTGTTGTGTACTGGCCCGTGACCGTATACGGAGGCGTGGATGCAGGAGTTGGTAAGCCGAGTGGGTGAAGGGCTTAACGGTGAAGGGGGGGAAGGGGCCGTAGCTGCCAACGTTCCCACCGGAGATTCTGGATTCGTCAAAGCGATGACGCTCACCGACGCGACTATGCTAGTCGCAGGGTCGATGATCGGATCTGGAATTTTCATCGTTTCCGCCGATATCGCGCGGACCGTCGGCACGCCATTCTGGCTTATCGCTGTGTGGGTTATTACGGGCGTCATCACCTTGCTGGGCGCACTGTCATACGGCGAGCTGGCTGCAATGTATCCTCGCGCTGGAGGCCAATATATCTTCCTGCGCGAGTCGTTAGGGCCGCAAGTCGGATTTTTATACGGTTGGACGTTATTCGTTGTCATTCAAACAGGGACGATCGCGGCGGTTGCGGTTGCATTCGGGCGGTTTATGGGGGTGTTATGGCCATCCATAACACCGGAAATGTATAGCTGGTTCCCGACCTTTACGTTTTCCACGCCGGGCGGTCCCGTAGATTTTGGACTATCGCCGCAGCGATTGATTGGCCTCATCACCGTATGGATCCTTACCTGGATTAACCTGCGTGGGGTTCGAGAAGGCAAATTCGTTCAGACCTTCCTGACCTTCATTAAAACCGGTTCGTTGTTGTTCCTCATCGTGCTGGGCTTTACCGTTGGGAAGAACTCAACCGCGATATTAGCGAACTTTTCGCCGGGCAACTTTGCACCGCCTGTTGATATTACCAGCATCTTTGTGCTCGGTGTGGGAACTGCACTCGTTGGTTCGCTGTTCTCGAGCGATGCGTGGAATAACGTGACCTTTGCGGCGGCCGAAGTGCAGAATCCGCGCAGGAATCTTCCGCTGGCACTGGCCCTCGGAACCGGATTAGTCACTTTGCTGTACATCGCAGCAAACTTTTCGTATCTCAACGTTCTTCCACTGCTCGGCAGCCCTGATGGCACGACCGTCCTTCTTCGTGGAATTCAGTATGCCACCCAGGATCGCGTTGGTACCGCGGCGGCCGAGATAATTTTTGGCCCCCCGGGCGTCACGATTATGGCGTCTGCGATTTTGATTTCTACCTTTGGTTGTAACAACGGACTCATCCTCGCCGGCGCGCGGGTGTATTGGGTCATGGCGCGGGACCGTCTCTTTTTTCGACGCGCTGGTTCGTTGAACAAGCATGATGTTCCTGCATTTGCGCTCGTATGTCAAGCAGTCTGGACAAGCCTGTTGTGTCTTACCGGAACGTATGGTCAGCTGCTCGATTACGTCATCTTTGCGGTTCTGATTTTTTACGTTGCAACAACGATTGGCCTTTTTATCTTGCGAAAGAAACAGCCAGACATGGAGCGCCCATATCGTGCATTAGGATATCCGGTACTTCCTGCACTGTATATTCTGCTCGCATCGTCTGTGGCTATAATCTTGCTCATCGCAGACAAAACTCGTGCGCAGGCCCTCTCTGGTCTTGCAATCGTGGTGATTGGTATTCCGGTGTATTACCTCTGGCGTGGTGTGGCGGGCAACACCAATCGTCAGTCCTAGCTCGGCTCCCGCTCGTTTCCCTCTGACTGGTCGTCCATGAACGTTGCTTCGCAATCCTCGTTGTTGTGGATCATTCTAGGTGTCAGTGTTTTTGCACTCGTCTTTGCAATTTGGCTCGCCCGATGGGTTCTCGGTCAGAGTCGTGGCAACGCGGAGATGCAAAAAATATCTGATGCCATTCAGCAAGGCGCAGAGGCCTTTCTCGCTCGTCAATACAAAACAATCGCTGCGCTTGCAATTGCCGTTGCGGCGGTTCTGGCCATCGGATATGGATTCCTTCGCACAGGGCACGCATCAGACCCAGTAAATAGTACCAAAGCGATGGCGACGTATATCACGCTATCGTTCTTGCTTGGTGCGTTAAGCTCGGGTGTCGCGGGATATATCGGTATGTGGGTTTCGATTCGCGCGAATATCCGTACGGCGGCTGCGGCGACCAAGTCGCTGAATGGAGCGTTGCAAACGGCGTTGCGCGGTGGGGCTGTCTCCGGCCTATTCACGGTTGCAATGAGCCTGCTTGGTGTTGGCGGCTTGTTTGCTCTCATCAGCAACTTCGCTCCTGTGGGCATGGATCCCGCCGATTGGACGCGTCGAATCCCATTCCTGATTCTTGGCTACGCATTCGGCGCATCGTTCGTCGCACTATTTGCACAGCTTGGCGGTGGTATCTACACCAAAGCTGCTGACGTTGGAGCGGATCTCGTAGGAAAGGTCGAAGCCGGAATTCCGGAAGACGATCCACGGAACCCTGCCGTCATCGCAGATCTTGTGGGTGATAACGTCGGCGACTGCGCAGGGCGTGGTGCGGATCTCTTCGAAAGTACCGCCGCCGAAAACATTGGGGCGATGGTGCTTGGCGTGCTACTGTTCCATCAGTTTGGCGTCGCTGGGATTCTATTCCCGTTAGTTGTTGGCGCACTTGGGCTGATCGCGTCGATTGTTGGTATTATGTCGGTCCGGACCGCAGAAGATGGCGATCCAATGAAGGCGTTGAATCGCGGTTACTACGTGACCGCCGCGCTTGTGGTGGTGATCTTCTTCTTCACAACGCGGATGTTCCTCAATCCAGCCGATGCGCCCGATGCGTGGAAACACTTCTTTGCATGCGGGTTGATCGGCATTGCAACATCCATCGCGTTTGTATTTATCACGCAATACTATACTGAGTACCGTTATCGTCCGGTGTTGAGCATCGCTGAGGCGAGCCAGACTGGCCCCGCGACAAACATCATCGCTGGATTGGCAGTTGGTATGGAGTCGACGGTGTTGCCGGTCATTACCATCGCCATCGCGATTATTAGCAGTTATTACCTTGGGATGTCGAGCGGCATCGAAGGCGCGGGTTTGTTTGGAACCGCAGTCGCAACGATGGGGATGCTTGGCACGGCTGGCTATATCTTGGCGATGGACGTCTTTGGTCCAATTACCGATAATGCCGGTGGTATCGTTGAAATGTCCAAGCAGCCAGCGAATGTACGCGAAATTACCGATCGGCTCGATTCAGTTGGAAACACCACGAAAGCGCTTACCAAGGGATATGCGATTGGGTCAGCCGCGCTCGCAGCGTTCCTCCTGTTCTCTGCCTACCTGGACGAAGTTCGAAACTACACCGGGCGTGATGTTGAAGTGAACCTCGCACGTCCTGAGCTTTTTGTGGCCGGATTACTTGGTGCAATGCTCGTGTTCTGGTTCTCGTCGCTGGCAATGACTGCGGTTCGAAAGGCCGCTTCATCGGTCATCACCGAGGTACGAAAACAGTTCCGTGAACGACCAGGAATCATGCTCGGTACCGAGATGCCTGATTACGGTCGTTGCGTTGATATCGTAACCTTAGGTGCCTTGAAGGCGATGATCGCTCCAGGTGCGCTGGTGGTGGTCTTCCCAATCGTTGTTGGCCTCACCTTTAAGCAACTTGGAATGGGTGCCGAAGCTGTCGCTGCATTTTTGATGATCGCCACAATTACAGGTATTGTAATGGCCGGCTTCCTCAATAACGGCGGAGGCGCCTGGGACAATGCCAAGAAATACATTGAAACTGGCGCATATGGTGGCAAACGGTCTGAAGCACACAAGGCCGCTGTCGTTGGGGACACCGTTGGCGATCCTTTTAAAGACACCGCTGGCCCATCCCTACACGTGCTTATTAAACTACTAAGCACGATTACACTCGTTCTTGCTCCGCTGTTTATCTAAAAACTCATGAAGCTGTTATTCACCCGAAAACCTGTCGCAGACTACCTCGGCGACGAAGACACCCCAAACTCGCTCAAGCGGACGCTAGGCGCCGGCGATCTCATGATGCTCGCGATCGGCGCCGTAATTGGCGCCGGTATCTTCGGGGCGATTGGATCGGCTGCAGCCGGTGAAACGAACGCGGCTGGCGAGGTAATTCGTTACGGCGCTGGACCGGCCCTGGTTGTCTCGTTTGTATTGCTTGGCATTGTGTGCGGACTCGCTGCACTGTGTTACGCAGAGCTCGCTTCAATGATCCCCAAGGCGGGTAGTGCATATACCTATGCGTACGCGACAATGGGTGAGATGATTGCATGGATCATTGGATGGGATTTGATCCTTGAGTATGCAGTTGGAAACATGGCCGTTGCTATCTCCTGGAGCGGCTATTTTACCTCGTTACTCTCTGGGTTTGGAATCGATCTCCCCGGTTGGTTAACGCACGGTTATCGCGCGGCGATGATCAGTTCAAATCCAGCGGTAAGTGGATTGATGGAAACGGCTCCGCGAGTTGCTGGTATTCCTATCATCCTGAATTTGCCGGCATTCCTGATCGTTGCTTTAATCACATGGTTGCTTATGCTCGGCGTGCGTGAAAGCGCTCGTGCGAACATGATCATGGTTATCGTCAAGTTGTTGGTGCTCGCGTTGTTTGTTGGTGTTGGAATGTTGAACATCAATCCAGAGAACTACAAACCATTCGCACCAAACGGGTTTGCTGGTATTCATCAGGGCGCGGCGATTGTCTTCTTTGCGTATATCGGCTTTGACGCGGTTTCGACTGCCGCGGAAGAGACTAAAGATCCGCAGCGAAATTTACCCCGCGGTATTCTGGGTGGATTGGCGATCTGTACGGTTATTTACGTTATTGTTGGCGCGGTCGCGACAGGGCTTGTTCCATACAAACAGCTGGCTGGTGCCGATCCAATCGCAAAGGCGCTCACAATTGCTGGCTTTCCAACCATTAGCTGGATCGTGTCGTTAGGCGCGGTTGTGTCAATGACTGCTGTCTTACTGGTCTTCCAGTATGGACAACCACGCATCTTCCTTGCAATGGCGCGAGATGGCTTGCTTCCAAAGTGGGCTGCGAAGGTTCACCCAACTCGACGAATTCCGCACTATACAACCCTGGCGACGGGACTATTTGTGGCGTTGGGAGCGCTTGTCGCGGAAGAAAACGAGATCTATGATTTGACGAATATTGGGACATTAGCAGCCTTTGCTATTGTCTGCATTGGGGTCCTCGTACTCCGAATCAAAGAACCAGATCGTCCGCGTCCGTTCAAGGTCCCATTTGTGTGGCCCGTTGCTTTGGTTGGAGCAGGGGCGTGTATTTTCGTCATGAAGGGATTGCCTCCGCACGCCTGGGATCGATTCGGCATCTGGCTTGCACTTGGTTTCATCATCTATTTTGGATATGGCTATCGACACTCTGTTCTACGTCGTCGATCGAATAATCTGCCAGATGGACGGTAAACCCTATTTCTCAAATGAACGATGCGCATTTCCAAACTTCCACTCGCATTTGCACTATTTGTCTCCATTCCGGCTCTGTCCGTTTCGGCTCAGGATGCTCCCGCGGCGGCTAAACAACTTTTATCCCCTCGTGATACCAGTCGGGCAGATATAGGCAGCGCAAAGGTCTGGATCGACTACGGTCGCCCATCCAAGCGCGATCGCCCGATTTTTGGAGGGCTCGTTCCCTACGATCGCGTATGGCGAACAGGCGCGAATTCGGCGACAACGTTGGTTACAGATAAACCTTTGTTGATTGGTAAGGCAGAGATTCCAGCGGGTCGATATACGGTCTACACGGTTCCAGGGAAGACTGAATGGCAGCTCATTATTAACAAGCAGACCGGTCAGTGGGGAACTGAATACGATCAATCGAAAGATCTTGTTCGCATTCCAATGGCCGTGAAAACATTAACTGCTCCAGTCGAAAAGTTCGAGATTACGATCGACAAGGACATGCTTCATCTGAGATGGGATACGACTGAAGCGGTGGTATCGATAGCAGAAAAGAAGTAAAGTAGATAGAGAAATAGCTGGTTGCTGGGATCTGTTTCTCCTCCTGATGGTGATCGGTTTCTAAGGTGACGGTATTGTTGTAAACGCGGAAAAGGCGGGCTGATGTAAAAATCAGGCCCGCCTTTTCCGCGTTTGGTATTTAGTGTTTACTGACGTGTGACTTTTGATGGTTCGTCTTCGGATTCTTCGTCAAGCTCTTCTAGTTCGCTTTGAATTTTATCGTCGGACTTGTCTTCGAGCTCGTCATCATCTTCTTCTTCTTCTTCTTCTTCTTCTTCTTCTTCTTCTTCTTCTTCTTCTTCGAGCTCGCCGTCGATTTCATCTTCTAATTCATCGTCGGATTCTTCATCTAGCTCGTCATCGGATTCTTCATCTTCGAGTTCTTCATCGGACTCATCATCAGATCCATCTTCGAGTGCTTCTTCGAGTACTTCTTCGGATGCTTTCGCTACCGCGCCATCCAACTCCTCATCGAAGTCGATGTTATCATCCTCGGCATCCAAGTACGCCTCAGCACCTTCCGCCACTTCCCCAGAAACGCCCAAATCCAACTGATCGTCTGGCTCAGCAACAACTTCCTCGGGAACAACCACCGCTGGTACCTGATTTCTAAACAATCCAGCGAGTGGATCCTTCGGCGATACAATCTGAATCGCCAACTTCACAGCACCGCGCGCACCGATCACCTCGCCCACTCGCAACGTGGCACCCGGAACCGCCGTTTTCAGCCGACGCTCAAGCCGTTTACGAATTAACGATCCCTTCACCAACAACCCACCAGCAAACGCAAGATCAAACGCAGCCCGCTCGTCAATAAACAGACGCTTTCCTAGCGCACGGATATGCAATACCAATTCTTCTACCGCCATATCAACAATCGCGTTCGCCCGCAAATCCTCCTGCATTGCAACCGCAACAACCGATGGCGCGAGTGCGGCTAACGCTTCCTTATTCGCCGCCAATGCCCACGGAATCAACTGTTCCGGCTCATTAACCTGCGCAGCCGTTAAAATGGCACCCGTCAACGCTGTTGTCGGTTCACGGCCATCATGCGCGGACGCAACAACACTAAGTGCGCGGCGCCCAATCCAGGCTCCGCTTCCTTCGTCGCCGAACAATAGCCCCCAACCACCACACCGCGCTTCAATCCCACCAGGGCTTCGGCCAAATGCAATCGATCCGCTGCCTGCGATGAGTAACACACCAGATAACTCGCCAAACGCATCAGCAAACGCAACTGAAGCATCCGATTCAACAATGACATCTTCGGCCAGGTCATGCACCATCAACGCTTCCTGCAACGCAATCTGCTCAGCTTCGCGTCCCGCTCCAGCGACACCGCAGTACAACACCTTCGGCTTATACTGCGACTCCGCAGACGTCAACGCCAACTGAACTTGCTCGGCGATAACCGATGCGCAATGTTCTGCGTCGCCAGGCGCCATTACGGTACCTGGGCCAGAAATATCTACTAACTGCTCACCGTTCGATTTCGAGACGATAACGCGAGTCTTCGTGCCGCCAGCGTCAACACCAACTACAATATGGTTCATTTGGATAATACGTCTGATTGTGCGTGTGTAAGTGAAGATAGCATGCCTACGCCAACAGTGACCGATGTACCAATGAGTACATACCACGGCCATGCCACTCGAGAGATCGGCTCAAGAAACGGAAGTATTCCCATCAACTGCTTTGCGAATACAACGCAGCTCATCACAACGAGGCCAACCGTCATCCCAATTAACGCATCGCGCTCATTTGGGCGTTTCGAGAGAATGCCGAGGAAAAATCCGCCAAGCAGGGAGCCGTAGGTGAAGGAGGCAATGGAGAGTGCAACGACAACGATTGGTGTGCCATTCTGTCTGTAGAGCAGCGCCGCAATCAGCAAAACCACACCCCACGCTAACGAGCATAACTTCGCCGTTTGCAGCGTACGTGGATCGTCTGCGCTCCGCTTGGTTAGCGGCAAATAGATATCGTGTATCGTAGACGACGCAAGCGAGTTAATTGCGCCAGCGTGCGAACTCATTGTTGCCGCGAGAATCGCTGCGATCAACAGTCCAACGAGACCTGACGGCATCGTTGTGATAATAAATGTTGGGAAGATCGCATCAGGCGTCGTGAAGGCCTGGCCGCCGAGATACACATACAAGCCAAGTCCAATGCACAAGAACAGCGCGAACTGAAAGAACACTACAATCCCGCTACCAATCAGCGCTTTCTGCGCATCGCGCAAGTTGGAGACGGCGAGCAGTCGTTGCACAATTGTTTGATCCGCACCGTGCGACGCCATCGACAGGAAGGCGCCACCGATAAGTCCAGCAAACACAGTGTGTGGGCGATCGAAACCTGTGTACCAATCAATGCCTTGTAGCTTCCCAACTTGTTGTGCACTATCAAAAATCGTGGGCCATCCGCCACCAACTTTCTGACCGAGAATAATCACCGCGGCAAACCCGCCGAGCAAATACACACCAGTCTGCAGCACATCGGTCCAGATAACTGCTCGCGCTCCACCATAATAGCTATAAATCAGGCTCAGCGCGCCGAGTACGAGTATGGCGGCCGGCATAACCAGCTTGGAGGGTACATGCGGTCCGATGATCAGCGCAACCGGAATTGCCGTTGCAAAGACGCGTACCGAGTCGGCAAGTGCCCGTGTGACTAAAAAGATGATCGATGAAAAGCGGCGTGCATTGGTTCCAAATCTGCGTTCATACAACGTATACGCTGTAACCAGATCGCCCTGGAAGTATCGTGGCAACAAGGTAAATGCAACGACGACACGACCTATGATATACCCTGCAGCAATTTGAAGAAATCCGAGATTTCCAATGTATGCCAAGCCAGGGATACTAATAAAGGTGAGCGCACTCGTTTCTGTTCCAACAACAGAGACCATCGCTCCCCACCATGGGATACGTTGTCCTGCAACGAAATAGTCACGTGTGTCTTTTTGATTGCGCCCGAGATAAACTCCGAGGGCAGTCGTTCCGGCCAGGTACATGAAGAGAACGACAATATCGAGCGCCGTAATTGAACTACGCACCAGCCTCCCGCAGCGACGAGGGGGTAACCGTTCGTCCCATGCGGAGAACGGCAATTAATAGTGTACAAAACGAAGCGGAGAGGGTAAGCCGGTACAGCTCACCCTCTCCGCTTGTTAACTGCGTTAGACTGCGAACGACGATCCGCACCCACAGCCGCCAGTTGAATTTGGGTTCGAGAATGTAAATCCAGAACCCTGCATCGACGTGACGTAATCAATTGTAACGTTGTTAACGTATTGCGCTGAGAACGGATCAACAAATACGCGATAACTGTCCTGGTCTAGGACCAAGTCGTCTTCTGCGGGTTTGTCTTCGATCAAAAGCGAATATTTGAAGCCGCTACATCCACCTGGTTGGATGCTAACACGAAGACCGCCGTCATCGGGCGAGACTTTTTCGACTTCCATGAATTTCTTGATTTCCACACCGGCTGCTGCCGTGATGGTCAAGACGATTTCGGGTTGCGTTGACGTTGCCATTCTAGACTCCTGAGTACTTCCTTGAAATATAATAAAGGGGCGCGGATGAGGGACTAGTGGGCGGAAATCCGCTCTTCGTCTGGCTCAACCTCGAAATCCGATCGGAACGACTTTGCGATCCAGGCAAAGGCGAGGGCCGCGACCCCCAGTAGCGTAAAGCCGGCAACCGAGTGTCCGAAAATCAGCTTTCCGATCCCGAATAACGATGTATACACTGCAACGACGCCAGCGATCCAGTTGGTCCACGCCAAAGCTCCCCCTGGAATCGCCTCTCGGCCGTATCCTAAACGCTCCGAGACGCGGCGCCAGCCTGGGCCGCCTGGTCGAACGCGTCTATAGAATGAATCTAGCATGGAATCGGGCTCCGGTTTGGTACAAAACGTCACTGTGAGCCAAATTACCGTACTTGCGCCTACCGTAACCAGCATGACCCAGGCGTCGGCGCGTAAATCGCCGGCCGGAAATCTGGCCCGGATCGGGCCCATGACCGACATGGAGATCACGAACGACGAGATCATGGCGCTAATCTCGGACCAGGCGTTAATCCGCCACCAGTACCAGCGCAGAATGAGCACCAGCCCGGTTCCGGCGCCAAGGGCCAGGAGAAATCTCCAAGCCTGCTCGATAGAGGAGAGCTGGGACGTCACCACGATCGAGGCGAGGAAGAGCAGAACCGTTGTCCAGCGCGACACCGAGACATAATGGGCGTCCGTCGCCTCTTTCTTCATAAAACGCTTGTAGACGTCGTTTACGAGATATGACGCGCCCCAGTTGAGATGGGTTGCCACCGTGGACATATATGCCGCCGCAAATCCGGCTAACATCACACCGCGCCATGGAGTTGGGAGATAATCCACGAAGGCGTGAACATAACCCGCTTCCTTATCCTCGAGCCCAGGGTACAGCACGACCGTTGCGAGCCCTGTAACGATCCATGGCCAGGGGCGAATGGCGTAGTGTGCCACCTGAAAGAATAGAGTCGCCAGCACACCGTCGCGCTCCGTTCGCGCCGAGAAAATTCGTTGTGCGATGTACCCACCGCCACCAGGCTCGGCGCCGGGGTACCAGGCTGCCCACCATTGTACCGACAAAAACGTGAATAACGCAATCAGGGGCATCCATGCGTACGCGACCATACCATCAGGTGTAATCGACAGCGGTAACACCGATAACGCCGCCGTCTCGCTTCCAAAGTGATCGATCAGCTTGAGGCGCAGCACGTCGATCCCACCGACCGCTCGAACCGCGTACACCGCCAGAATAATGACGGCGGCCATCTTTACGACGAACTGAATCAAGTCAGTCCATAAGACCGCCCACAGGCCGGCCGCAACCGAATACACGACGGTAATAACAAAGCAGATTCCAACCGCCCAATACGGCGAAATATCGAGCGAGATCGTCAAAATCTTGATCATCGCCCGAGTGACCCAGCCTAGTATGATGAGGTTGATCGGGATAGCGAGGTAGAGCGCGCGAAAGCCACGAAGGAACGTTGCGGGCTTTCCGCTGTACCGTATCTCTGCAAATTCCACATCGGTCATGACATTCGCTCTGCGCCAGAGGCGAGCGAAGAAAAAGACCGTCAACATCCCGCTCATGACCATGTTCCACCACAGCCAGTTCCCAGCCACCCCGTGTGCGGCAACGAGTCCGGCGACGACTAACGGCGTGTCGGCGGCAAACGTCGTTGCGACCATGGATGTACCGGCGAGCCACCAGCTCGCCTTTCGGCCCGAGAGAAAGTACTGAGATAGATTTTCTCCCCCTCGTTTGGTGAAGATGAGGCCGATCACCGCCGATAACACGAAATACGCGGCGACAATGCCCCAGTCGATGATGGATAAATTCATGAAGGATAGGCTCGCTGTTTGCGTTTAATGTAACTTTGCTGCATCACCTTCCGGAACTTGCTCATATGCAACGATCAAAGCTCCTTTTGTGGCTCGCGCTCGCCTCATTCTCAACAACGGCGTGCGTGGTAACGTATCATCGTATTGATGACACTGGTTCGCTTCCAAAGGCGCGGGTGCGACCTGGCATTACAGTGCTCCTCACAGACAGCATCTCGCTGATCCAGAACAAGCGAGTGGGGTTGTTGACGAATCGTGCTGGTGTCGACGAACGCGGCAGAAGTGACATCACCCTACTGCGAACCGACAAGCGCGCGATCGAGGCAAATGTGCATCTCGTTGCGTTGTTTGCGCCAGAGCACGGGCTGTCGGGGACTGAAGATCGCACCAATCTCCCATCTACAATTGATCCCGCCACCAAGCTCCCGGTTTATTCGTTATATGGAGCTGAGACCGTTGCGCCACCAGATTCTGCGCTCCAATCGCTCGACGTGATCGTCATCGATCTCCCTGACGTTGGCTCCCGAACGTGGACATACGAAGGCGTGATGGTGTACACGCTCCGGGCCGCGGCGCGATTAAAAAAGCCCGTCGTGATACTCGATCGGCCAAACCCATTAACTGGCGCGATTGTAGAAGGCCCACTGCTCGATTCCGCGCTCGCCAACCCCGAAGATCCGGCACCAGGTCGGCCAGGCAAAGCGTACGCGATGTATTCCATCCCGCTCCGGCATGGAATGACCATGGGTGAATTGGCGCGATTTTATAACGCCGAGCTCAAGATCAACGCCGATTTGAAAGTGGTGGTTGCTTCGGGGTGGCAGCGAGAAGTTTGGCTCGACATGACGAACCTGCCGTTTGTTCGCCCATCGCCCAACCTCCCGACGTTTCAGAGCGTGATGCTGTATCCCGGACTCGTTGCCTTCGAATCAACGAATCTGTCGGTCGGACGAGGAACCGACGCGCCCTTTCAGCGCATCGGTGCTCCATGGCTGAACGCAGAGCAAGTCATTCGTGTTCTCCGCGACCAAAAGGTCCTCGGCGTCAAGTTTGAAGCGGAGCACTTTACCCCGCATGGAGCAGGTGACGGGAAGTATGAAGGCCAGCATATCGCCGGAATCAAGATCACCACAGTAGATAGAAGCGCGCTCCAAACCTCGCGGCTAACCGCAGCGTTACTTTCGGCGGTCTACAAGGTTCATCCAAAGGAACTGGAGATCAAATCGACCGAATTTGATCTTCGATTCGGGTCGTCCGCAGCCCGCGAGGCGCTCCTCGCTGGCAAGAACCCGGACGCGGTGGTCGACCAGTCATACGGCCCGGCATATGCGTTTCGTGAGCGAGTTAAGCGATATCTGTTGTACTAGCCATTTCGTCTGGGCGAACCATAGGTCGCCCAGACGCCCCCTCTTAAAATCTGGAGAACTCTTTATATGAAAACGCTACTCTTCGCCGCCATGCTGTTGGTCGGAACTGCCGCCTGCGGCCCGAGAAAGGTCGAAGTCGTCTCAGGCCCGCAAGCCGCCACTGAAGTCTCACTCAGCGTCACCAACAACCTGAAGCAGCCGGTCAATATTTACGTTCTTACGGGCGGAAAGGAGCTGTTCATCAAGCAAGTTGGTGCCAATACCACCGAACGAATGAACGTTCCAAACGTCGCCGCCGGTACAACCGTGAAGCTCAAAGCGACCCCCGTTGACGGCTCGAACTCGTACACTCGCGACGACGTGACGCTCTCCGGCCTGTATGAATGGCAGGTTCCGTAAACTCCCGACCCGTCCATTTCCACACTAAATATTTCACTAATTCAGGGCCAAAGCTCTATTTAGGCTGTTTGCATCCTCTGGTACCCTAGCCGTAACGCCTCGTCTCGGCTACCTTCCACCCGGGATGAAGGCGCTTTGGGACAGTATTAAGGCTGGCTACCTGCGGGTCATTGACCCCGTAGCCGATTTTCTTGTACGTATGAGAGTGAGTCCGAATATCATTACGACATTCGGAACAATCTGTACGTTGGTCGGTGGCGTGGTATACGCAACCGGGCATATTATGACAGCTGGATGGATCGTTGGGCTTACTGCTCTGTTTGATGTTTTGGACGGCACAGTCGCTCGACGAACAGGTACATCCACCGTCTTTGGCGCCTTCTACGACTCGACTCTTGATCGAGTTGCAGATGGGGGAGTCCTCGCAGGATTAGCATTTTTCTACGCGGCGAACCCGGTTTATCACAACCTTTACATGGTTGCAGTCTGCCTCATTGGGATCATCGGTACCTTCCTGGTCTCGTACACCCGCGCTCGAGCTGAAGCGCTTGGGATCGACGCCAAGGTGGGCGTCATGCAACGTCCGGAACGAGTTGTGTTATTATCAGCACCACAAGCGTTCTTCGGTCTTGCGCTCAACGGATGGGTTTTGATGGCGATTATCGTCGTCCTAACCGTCACCGCGTGGATCACTGCGGTTCAGCGTATCACTTTCGTTCACAAAGCTACGTCTAAAAAGCCACTCGTTAATGCCTGATTCTCCTGCTAATATCGCTCCCGCCACCGGTAAGCTCGGCATCTTAACTCCCGGACTCGGCGCTGTCGCCACCACGTTTATCGCTGGTGTCGAAAGTGTTCGTCGAGGACTGTCGAAGCCAATTGGGTCTCTGACCCAGATGGCAACGATCCGACTCGGCAAACGTACCGAAGATCGCTCACCGCTGATCAAGGACTTCATTCCGCTCGCCGACCTCAACGACATCGTCTTTGGCGCCTGGGATCCAATTCCAGATGACGCACTGACCGCTGCTCGTAAGGCTGGTGTCCTTGAAGAACGTGACATTGCCCCGATTGCAGACTTCCTCGCCACGATCAAGCCGATGCCGGCCGTGTTCGAGAACAAGTATGTGACACGCATTCACGGCACAAACGTCAAGCAAGGCAAGACCAAGCGCGACTTGGCCGAACAGCTTCGCCAGGATATCCGCGACTTCAAGTCCAAGAATGGCTGCGATCGCGTTGTGATCGTCTGGTGCGCTTCGACCGAAATTTTCATTAAAGCTGGCCCGCAACACGCCACGCTCGAGCAGTTTGAACGCGCCATGGAAAACAACGACGAAGCAATCGCCCCGTCGATGTTGTATGCCTACGCCGCATTGATGGAAGGCGTTCCGTTTGCAAACGGAGCCCCAAACCTTTCCGTTGACATCCCAGCGCTTCATCAGCTGGCAATCGATCGTGGCATCCCAGTCTCCGGTAAGGACTTCAAGACCGGCCAGACCTGGATGAAGACGGTTATTGCACCAGGCATCAAAGCCCGCATGCTCGGCCTCGCTGGCTGGTACTCCACGAACATCCTCGGCAACCGCGACGGTGAAGTGCTAGACGATCCCGCGTCGTTCAAGACGAAGGAAGAGTCCAAGCTGTCCGTGCTTCACACGATCCTGCAGCCTGAGAAGTACCCGGATCTGTACAAAGATTTCTCGCACGTCGTTCGGATTAACTACTATCCGCCACGTGGCGACAATAAGGAAGGTTGGGACAACATCGATATCGTGGGTTGGATGAACTACCCAATGCAGATCAAGGTGAACTTCCTCTGCCGAGATTCGATTTTGGCCGCTCCGATCGTCTTGGATTTGGCGTTGTTTAGCGATTTTGCCCAACGCGCCGGTATGAAGGGCACCCAGGAATGGCTGTCATTCTACTACAAGAGCCCTATGGTTGCACAGGGCTTGCAAGCTGAGCATGATCTCTTCATTCAGCAGACGAAGCTCAAGAACACGCTCCGTCACCTCATGGGTGAAGACCAGATCACTCACTTGGGACTCGAATACTATTCGTGACATCACGTCACGATCTGTGGAGCAGATGACGTAATATGAAGCACTATCGTCTAACACAGTGGATGCAGAGGGGTGGCGTAAGCCGCCTCTCTGCATTCGGCGTTGTTTCACGTGGCGTTGGCGTAGTTGCCGCGCTGCTGATGCTCTCGCTTGCGGCATGCGAGCAAAAGCCTCAAGAGGCTCCGGAAGTCCGTCAGTGGACAGACGATCTGGCGTTTCGTATTGCGACGAAGCCACTCCCTCCCGTCGCTGAAGGATTGACGGAGTACAAGATTGTAGTACAAGACAAAAAGACCGGCCAGCCTATTGAAACGGGCCAAGGGCGGATCTTTGCGTCGCACGCCGACTTGGCCAACACGTACGACGGATTGGCCAAGGGCGAAGAAGTCGGAACCTATTATGCTCGAATTCGCTTCCCGGTCTCAGGTGATTGGGCTGTTGGTTTGCAATTTCGACGCGATTCCACACAACCGCTACAGCGCACTAACGACTGGACACAAACCGTGCGTCCAGCGCCGCCGCTTGGCAGCGACACATCACGGTAACTCGTATGCGACACTTTTTTCGGACACAGCTGCAGCCGGACGACGTGCTTAACGTCGCCGATAACTTCTTCCCAACGATTGGCCTTCGTCGTACAGCCGAACAGTCTAGAGCACGCACCTTCAGCGGTGAGCTCGGCGTAATGCGGATGACGGTAAAGAAGGAAGGTGGACACTACACGTTTGTTGAAGTGCACACCGATCAGATGGGCGAAAGCCGCATGGACCGTAACGTGAAAAAATTCTTTGTCCAACTGCATCGCGTTGAAGATCCATCGCATGCGCTTGAAGCTGCATATTAAGTGCGGAACCTGTTGGTGCAGTGTTGATGGAACAAGAGCAGTCTCCAGAAAATAAGGTCTCGTGCTCCACAGTTGCTGGCGTCGGATGCGTGACCGCTATCGGTGGGTTTTTCGGTGGTGGTATGACGGCCGTATTTATTGGGAAAATAGTTGGTAGTATCCGTGGGTGTGCGCCTCCCGAAGGCCTCCCCGCCTGTGACTGGCATGTTTATGCGCTGTGTGGCTGTTTGATCGGCGTTATTTTACTGCCAGCAATTTCGATAATAAGGCTGAAGGGCCGGAGGTCATAGATAAATGGCACGTATAGATGTGATCATGCCCCAAATGGGCGAATCGATTGCGGAAGGTACGCTTTCAAAGTGGCTCAAAAAAGTTGGCGACACGGTAAAACGTGACGAGCCAATTTTTGAGATTTCTACAGATAAGGTTGACGCCGAAATACCAGCGCCAGTCGCTGGTATTCTCGCCGAAATCATCGTCGTCGAAGGACAGACGGTTCCAGTACAAGAAATTGTCGCTCGAATCGAAACTGAAGCTGGCGCGGTAATCTCGGCTTCGGCCGCAGCGCCGGCACCTGCCGCAGCCGCGGAAGAAAAGTCTGCTCCAGTCGCGGCATCCGCAGCTCCAACGTCGTCCGCAGTGGTTGCGGCCGCGACCGCGCACGCCGGTGTCGTCAGTAACGGCGCATCAAACGATCTGGAAACGCGTCTTCGTACCAAGTCTTCACCCCTCGTTCGCAAGATCGCGGCTGAGCAGGGCGTTGATATCTCTGGAATGCAGGGGAGTGGTATTGCTGGTCGAGTGACCAAGAAAGATCTACTCGAACACATCGCTACCGGCCCAGCCAAGACGAGCGGTACGACCGCAGCCTCACGCCCGTCCATGTACGCACCTGGCGGCGTCGATCAAGACCATCCGCTTCCGCAGCCATGGCCTGGCGATCGCGTCGAAACGATGAGCAAGATGCGCGCGCTGATCGCCGACCACATGGTGCACTCGCGCCGGACGTCTGCGCACGTGACGTCGTTCATGGAAATGGACTTCACACGCGTAGCCAAAATCCGCGCAGCGCAGCGTGGCGCTTTCGAAGCGGCGACGGGCCAGAAGCTCTCGTATATGCCGTTCATCATCAAGGCAACAGTTGACGCAATCCGTCAGTATCCGATCGTGAATTCGTCGATCGCTGGCAATGATGTGATCTACCGTCGCCCAGTGAACATCGGCGTGGCCGTTGCGCTGGATTGGGGGTTGATCGTCCCGGTTATCAAGAACGCGGAAGATCTGTCCATGACCGGTATTACGCGCACCATGAACGATCTCGCCGCGCGCGCTCGTACCAAAAAGCTGTCGCCTGAAGAGGTGCAGAACGGTACGTTTACGATCACGAATCCAGGCGTCTTTGGTTCGTTGACCGGCTCTCCGATCATCAACCAGCCACAGGTCGCAATTCTGTGCATTGGGACGATCGAAAAGCGCGCGAAAGTTATTACTGGCGCTGACGGCGAAGATACAATCGCCATTCGCACCTGCTCGACCTTCTCGCTGTCGTTTGACCATCGCGTAATCGATGGTGCCGTCGCCGACCAGTTTATGGCGACGATCAAACGCAACATCGAACAATTCCCCGAAGCTGGGGTACTGTAGTAAATGGCGCGCGCTCTCACGATGCATCGCGTAACCGTCCCTTCAAAGGGACGGGACAAGTATCTAGCGAGTGTCAAAGAGCGCGAAGCCCACTACACCAAGCAAAAGTGTCGATTCTGGGTGTTTGAAGAAGTCGAATTGCGCGGTGTATTTATTGAATTTATGGAAGCCGATGACATCAAAACATTGGCCGCGGCGCATAAACAGGCACCGGGGCAGGTTTTGGGTCAATTGCCGATTTATCATCAACTGGAGATTGCATAATATGCCAAGCCGCACGTTAACCGTGGATGGCATGTCCTGGAGCGTTGTTCCTTCAGGGCTCATCACACAATATGATCGCGATGAATTTGGACTGCTGTTTACACGCAAGTCCGAGAGCGATCGTGAAGTGCGAGTTGTTCGATATTCACCCGTTGGAACGCGCTCGCGAGAACAGTCGTTAGCTGAGATGAGCGACGACCAGCTGCTTAGTTTGTTTGTTCAGTCGCAACCCAGCTTTACCTCGCCCGAAGCGCGTTACTCGAAGTGAGCTTACCTCCGGGTGAAGCGACCGACGGGCCGTTTGTCGATCTACACACCCACTCAACCGCCTCTGATGGAGCTTTGCCGCCAGAGGCGGTTGTTGCAGCCGCAAAAGCCGAAGGGCTCGCAGTAATTGCGCTAACAGACCACGACACAGTTGATGGAGTCGAAGCTGCGTATTCTGCTGGTGAGCAGCTTGGTGTTCGCGTCGTTCGCGGTTGTGAGCTAAGTGCCTATGAAGGGAACCTCGAAGTCCATCTTCTCGTTCTGCATATTGCTTCAACCGAGGCCATTAAACCTCGGCTTGTCGAATTTCGTGAACAGCGATACGAGCGGGCGGTGAAGATGGTGCAGCAGCTGAATCTGAATGGCGTTGGCGTTTCGTTCGAACAAGTGTTAAAAGAAGCCGACGGCGGTGTTATCGGTCGTCCGCACGTCGCGCGTGCACTCGTCAATGGTGGCTTTGCGCACGACCTTCGCGATTCGTTCGATAAATTTCTCGGTGCCAATCGTTCCGGATATGTGGCGAAGCCGAGGCTTGAAGCGAGCGAAGCGATTCAGATTGCGCATGATGCGGGAGCGCTGGCTATCTGGGCCCATCCCGGGAAAGATGGCTCTCGTGAGCGCGTGAAACGACTCCTTGCAGTTGGGCTGGACGGTCTCGAGATAAAACATCCCAGCCATAGCATCGACGATGTTAAACGTTTGATGAAGTTTATCAACGATTATTCGCTCGTTCGTAGCGGTGGCTCGGATTGGCATGGCGCGACTGAAGGTTATCGAACGTTGGGTAACATGCACGTCCCAATGTCATGGCTGGAAGAACAGGAGGCGCGGTTAACCGCGCGGGTGTCTTAAGCACTTAGGAGGTAACGTGGTGGAACTCGCTGGACGGACTGCGCTCGTAACGGGCGCCGCGCACCGGGTGGGAAAAGCAATTGCGACAACACTCGCCTCCCACGGCGTACGAATCGCGCTGCATTATCACGGGGCGGAGAGTGACGCAAACAATACGGTTCGAGAGCTGCAGGCGAGTGGATGCGACGTGGTACCGTTTCGTGCTGACCTATCGCAACCCAACGTTCCTGAACAGCTGATTGCAGACGTTACAGCGCATTTTGGCGTGTTAGACATTCTTGTGAATTCCGCGGCCATGATGGTGCGAACGCCAGTTGGTGCGGTTTCCATTGAACAATGGGACGCCATGTTTGCTCTGAACGTTCGCGCCCCGTTTTTTCTCGCTCAAGCTGCACAACCCGCACTCGAGCAGAGTAAAGGTTGTATCGTAAACATTGCAGATCTTGCCGCCTTTGAAACCTGGCCCGCGTATGTTCCACACACAATGACCAAGGCCGCGATTGTGCAGATGACACGTGGATTGGCGCATGCACTTGCTCCCAATATTCGTGTTAATGCGATTGCTCCGGGCGCAGTGCTTCTTCCAAATGACTGGGATGAGCAGTCGGCACAGCACTTCAGCGATACAACGCCGCTGAAACGTATTGGTTCGCCGGAAGACGTTGCACAAGCTGTTATCTATTTGGTCCAAGCCGAATATGTCACAGGTGATGTACTGTTTGTAGATGGTGGTCGTCATGTTAGAACATGAACCTTCAAAAAATCCGGCACGAACTCCGCAAGTTTACGACAACATTATTATAGTTGGCGGTGGATGTTACGGATCGTATTACGTGACGCAGCTTGAGCGCGCTCGTGCGGCAAAGGGCATAACATATAATCGCGTGATCGTTGTTGACCAGGATCCCGCTTGCAAGGTGTCCACGATGGACGTTGACGTCGATTTGTGTATCGCACCATGGACTGACTTTTTCGCGAAATATCTGGCAGAGGCCGAGTTGGAATGCGCCGATGCGATTGTGCCGTCGCCGTTAATGCCACATCTGATGTACGAGTGGCTCTTGCAGCGCGCTCGGGCGCGGTGGCCGGAACGAGAAATTGTCACTCGTCCGCTGCCCAGTCAAATGGACCTCCCATGGGAGACCCAGGCCCCTGACGGCACCCAATACGCGAGCTTCGCCACCTGGATGTGCCCGATTAACTGTGTTGAGCCAAAGACGTGCCCTCACACCAAGGGCCCCCGTAGCTGGACGATGCCTGTGGCGGCAGCCGATTATGTGGAGCGGGAGCAACTGGCAGGAAGGGCGCTCGATGGCCCGATTATATTTCACTGTACGCACCGCGCCTATGGCGTAGGGATGTTCGATACCCGTGAAGTGTTGGCTGGCGACGCGTTGGTTGCCGCCGCCGGAGCGCGTGGTACGGCAGATGTGTTGGTGGGAACGGTCTCCCACTGTCACGGTGCGTTTAATGTCTTACACCTAGGCGCGTAATTTACAGAACAAGTATGGCTCAAACATTTACCTACGATGTGATCATTGTCGGCGCAGGGCCGGCTGGTATGACGGCCGGCATGTACGCAGGCCGCTCGATGCTGAAAGCCGCTGTGCTGGAACGTGGTATTCCGGGCGGCGAGCTCCTTAATACCGCTGCCATCGAAGACTATCCAGGCTTCGAGCACGTGGAAGGCTGGGAACTCGCGCAGAAATTCGAAAATCACGCGAAAAAATTTGGCGCCGAATTCGTACAAGAAGTCGTTCTTACGGTTCGCAAGCTTGAGGACGGTACCTTCGAAACGTCTACGGAATCGGGCAATATCTTTCTATCGCCAGCCGTGATTGTGACGTCGGGTGGAACGCCCATCAAGCTTGGCATTCCAGGTGAAATTGAATACGCCGGTAAAGGCGTGTCGTATTGCGCCATCTGTGACGGTGCGTTCTTCAAAGGGCACACCATTGCCGTTGTTGGTGGTGGAGATGCAGCCGTTGAAGAAGCCGATTTCTTGACACGCTACGCTGAAAAAGTGTATCTGATTCATCGGCGCGATGAATTCCGCGCGTCCAAAATCCTGCAGAAGCGTCTGTTTGAGAATCCCAAGATCGAAGTGATTTTGGACACCGTTGTCGAAAGCGTCGAAGCCGATAGCGATGGGCTCGTGAACAACCTGAAGTTGCGCAGCACAAAGTCACACGCCGAAAGTGACCTGTCTGTAACCGCAATCTTCGTCTTCGTTGGATTCCGTCCCAACACTGGCATCATCGATGGTCACGTCGATCACGACAGCATGGGCTATCTCCACACGGATACGAACATGGAGACGACCATCAAGGGACTCTTTGCGGCTGGTGACGTTCGTGTGCAGCTTACACGTCAGGTGACGACTGCCGCAGGTGATGGTACAACCGCCGCGATTGCCGTCGAAAAATATCTCTCGTCATTACGTGATGGGAAAAATGCAGGAGAGATTGTCGCCACAGGGGGCTACGCGGTTTGAAGATTTCAGGCGTTACCGTTGGCGCGTTCCAGGAAAACACGTATCTCGTTGTTGACGAAGACACCAACGAGGCCGTGATGATTGATCCCGGTGCCGAAGGCGGTCGCCTGATTCGAATGATCGAAGAAAGTGGCGCGGAATTGCGAGCCATCTGGGTTACGCACGGCCACGTCGATCACATCGGCGGGATTGCAGAAGTGAAGCGTCGGTACGACGTTCCAATTTATCTGCACCCCGCCGATCGGCCGGTCTACGATGCGCAGTCGTTTTTTGCCGAATCGTACGACATCCCATTCGAGGTACCGCCACCACCCGACTTCGAACTCGCGGAGGGGGACTCGGTTACCGTCGGTAATCTGTCATTCAAGGTCCTCCACGTTCCCGGTCACGCGCCTGGACACGTTATCTTTCATGGGCACGATATCGTACTCGGCGGTGACCTCCTGTTCGCCGGCTCGATCGGACGCACCGACCTGCCGCTGTCGAATCCGAGTCACATGGCCGAATCGCTCGAAAAGATCCGAACACTTCCACCGGAAACCGTGTTCTATCCTGGACATGGTCCCAGTACTACACTCGCTGTAGAACTTAGAACGAATCCATTTCTCAACGGCTCTGCAAATGTCAAACGCAACGCGTTCTGAAAAAGATCCTCTTGGTACACTCGCCGTCCCAGCGGACGCATTGTACGGAATTCAAACACTCCGCGCAGTTGAAAACTTCCCGATTAGCGGAATCAAAGCGCTTCCACCGTTTGTTGAAGCAACGGTTCGTATCAAGCGCGCAGCTGCATTAACACACAAGGAAACCGGCCGCCTGGAAGCTCGACTGGCCGATGCAATCGTTGCCGCCGCCGATGAAATCCTGGCTGGCCAACATCGCGATCAATTTGTTGTAGACGTCTATCAGGCTGGTGCCGGTACGTCGCACAACATGAACACCAATGAAGTCCTCGCCAACCGTGCGAACGAAATCCTTGGTGGCGAGCGCGGTACATACACACCGGTGCACCCGAACGACCACGTCAACATGGCACAGTCCACGAACGACGTGATTCCAACAGCAATCCGAGTAGCGTGTGTTACGCAGTTCCCGCTCTTGATCAGCGCATATACCGACCTCGCCGATGCATTGGCAGCCAAAGGCGTTGAGTTTGACGATGTCTTGAAGTCCGGCCGTACGCACCTTCAGGACGCGATGCCAATTCGTCTCGGCCAGGAGTTCACTGCCTATGCCGGAACTATCCGTCGTTGCATCAGGCGGTTGAACGAAGCGGTTGACTACCTCCGCGATCTTGGGATTGGTGGAAGTGCCGTTGGTACGGGCGTAAACGTCGAGCCGGCCTATCCAGCTCTGATGGTCAAGTATCTGAAAGAGATGACCAACGTTGAGTTCCGCGCCGGTGACGATCGTATTCAGCTGATGCAGAGCATGGGTGACGTGGCCGCATTCAGCAGCCAGCTTCGTGTTCTGGCTAATGAACTGAGCAAGATTGCCAGCGATCTCCGCCTTATGGCGAGCGGTCCTCGTACTGGTCTCGACGAAATCGTCCTTCCAGCCGTTCAGCCGGGTTCGTCCATCATGCCGGGCAAGATCAACCCTTCGATCCCGGAGATGGTCAACCAGGCCTGTTTCCAGGTCGTCGGAAACGATACCTGCGTGTCCGTCTGTGCTGAACACGGCCAGCTCGAGCTCAACGTGATGATGCCGGTCATGGCGTACAACGTTCTGCTCTCCATGCAGATTCTCACCAACACCGCGACGACCTTCTCCAATCGTACGGTGAAGGGGATCGAAGCCAATCGTACCCAATGCGAATTTTGGCTCGAACGTTCAGCCGCATTGGCGACCGCTTTGGCGCCACAGATTGGCTACGCGAAGGCCGCCGATATCAGCAAGCGTTCCGTGAAGGAAGGCGTTCTGATTCGCGACCTGGTCAAGCGGGAAAAGGTGTTGCCAGACGCCGAGATCGACGAAATCCTCGATCTTCGCAAGATGACCGAGATTGGCGTTCCTGGTGGAGTACACGGAAGCGTCGCCGCCGGCTAACCTGCCAGCGTAACATTTCTCCTTACGGGGCGCGAGGGAAAACAACCCCCGCCTCGTAAGGGGTTATATTAAGAGTATGCGTATCACCACCTGGGCCGAGTACGGCGTGATTTGCGCGCTCCATCTTGCGAAGCGTAGCACTGAAGGGCCAGTTACTGGTCGAGACCTTGCTACGCAAGAGCGCTTGCCTCCTGACTATGTCGAGCAGATTTTACTTCGTTTGCGTCGGGCTGATGTAATTAAAAGCGTTCGTGGCGCCCGAGGCGGGTATCTCCTGGCTCGTCCATCCAACGAAATTACCATTCGCGACGTGATTCATGCGTCGGAGCTCGAAACCTTCGATCTCCACTGTGTGAGCCATCCCGTGGGTGAAGATCGATGTTCAACGGCGCATAATTGCAGTATTCGTCCAGTCTGGATGATGCTGCAAAAGAGGATCGACGATGTGCTGGAGAGCGTCTTTCTCTCTGATCTGCTGCATGATGAGCCAACTGTTCGCGAACGAGTTGGGCTACCGATTCTTGAAACGGTTTAATCTGAGAACGAAAAAAGGCGGGGAGTTACCCCGCCTTTTTTGCGTGTGCGTGAATGCTTGTGAATCAGTTGTAGTGCTCGGAGCGGGACTCGAACCCGCACGGCCTTGCGACCACAGCGTTCTGAGCGCTGCGTGTATACCAGTTTCACCACCCGAGCATAAAACAGGGAAGCCTCGAAACATAGCTCGTTTCTTGGGGTGGCGCAACGAGGCGTTAGTCGTCTAATTTGCGTACTATGGCTGCCAAATCGGATACCCCCCCACCTCGCGAATCAGTCGCCAAGAATCGGCGTGCTCGACACGAGTATCAACTTCTCGAAACATGGGAAGCTGGTATCGTATTGAAGGGTACCGAAGTCAAATCGCTGCGCAATGGAAAAGCGAATATTTCCGATGCCTATGGTATTGTGCGCGACGGGGAAGTGTATATCCTCAACTTGCACATCTCTCCGTATGAAAAGGGCGGATATTCGAACCATGAGCCAACGCGTACGCGAAAGCTCTTGCTTCACACGAAAGAAATTCGCAAAATGATTGGTGCCGTGGAGCGCGAAGGGCTCACACTGGTTCCATTGGAAGTTTACTTTAAGGATGGCAAAGCCAAGATTGCGTTGGCTTTAGGACGAGGGAAGAAGTTGCACGACAAACGCGAAGATGACCGAAAGCGCGACGATGAACGTGCTATGGCGCGCGCGATGACGCGACGACGATGATTGGCGGCCTGCTACTCCTGCTGCAGTTGGCGATCATACCGCCTATGGTGGTCGTGAAAGCTGCGGGGAAGAGTATCACGCTGTCTGTATTGCCTGCGGGTAGTACGAGCGCCGTGGCGAGCGATAAGCTGGCGAGCGCGCTGGGTGGATCCGTGACGCCGATTGCGAACGGGCGCTATGTGCTGATGATTGGTGACTCACGGTTCGAGTTTGTGGATGGCGCGCCGTACGTCCTTACCGATTCTGGGGTAGTCCCGTTAACTGCAGCACCGTCGTTGGTTGGCAACACCTTGTACATTCCGTTTCATGTTCTGTCGGAGATCATTCCCAAATATGCGACCGGAGTTATCTACGATCGGAGTATCGGGGAAATCCGTACATTTTCTCCTGTGGTTTCGTCTGGAAGCAAAGGTGTAACGCCGGTTGCCGCGAGATCTGCAGCCGTACGACCCGATAGCACTCCGGCCAAAGCTGCTCGCCCGCATGAGAAGCGCCTAGTGGTGATCGATGCAGGGCATGGTGGGCCAGACAACGGGATGACCGGGCCGATCGGTGCAGGGCCAAAGATTAAAGAAAAACACATCGCACTCGCCGTATCGAAGTTGGTGGCGCAGTACGTCAAGGAAGATGGCTATCGCGTGTTGATGACGCGAAGCAAAGACACCTTGATTGCGTTGTCCGATCGCGGCCGAATTGCGAACGATGCACGCGGCGACGTGTTCGTTTCGATCCACGTGAATGCGACGGGGCAATCTGGGGCGAGAGGGGCTCGCGATCGCGGGTTTGAAACCTACTTCCTGGCTGAAGCGAAGACAGAAGAGGCGGCCCGGGTTGAGCGCATGGAAAACGAAGCCGTTCGCTTTGAGACAGATGTGAATGCGCCCAAAGGTGACCCCCTCAACTTCATTATCAAGGATATGGCGCAGAATGAGCATCTGCGCGAGAGCTACGAGCTTGCTACATTGGTGCAAAACGGATTCAAGACCTTTCATCCGGGCCCAAGTCGTGGTGTGCAGCAAGCCAACTTTGCGGTATTACGTGGGTCATACATGCCCGCTGTGTTGATCGAAATTGGCTTTGGCACGAATCCATCGGAAGCGGCATATATCAGCGATGCCGATAATCAAAAGAAGCTGGCACGCTCGATTACCAAGGCGATTCTCGAATATCTCGACCGATACGAAGCACGCTTGCAAGCAGGTGGCAAGTGAGTCGGCTTTCGACTGTTGTTGCTGGTATTTCCTTTCAAAACCCGGTTCTCCTGGCCGCTGGAACCGCAGCGTACGGGCGTGAGCTCGAGGGGACGGTTGACCTCAATGCGCTAGGCGGGCTCGTTACCAAGGCTGTGAGCGTCGAACCTCGGAAGGGGAATAAAGCGCCAAGAGTGGCGGAATTTGACGGCGGGATGGTTAACGCAATCGGATTGGCGAACCCCGGACTGGATGAAGTAAAGAGTGTCGAGCTCCCCTGGCTTGCTCAGCACGTCACGCGGGCTCGAATATTGGTGAACGTCGTTGGAAACAGCGTCGACGATTTTGAAGCGGTTATTTCGGGGATTGATACGCACGAAAACGTGAGTGGGTACGAGCTGAACGTGAGCTGCCCTAACGTGAAGGCCGGCGGGTTGGAGTTCGGCGCGGACCGAAACGCCCTCACCGCACTCGTGAGTCGAGCGCGGACCGCGACAAAACGCCCCTTATTCGTGAAACTATCGCCGACCCTGGCAAATATCGGTGAGACGGCCAAGGTGGCGGTTGATGCTGGCGCCGACGGAATTACGGTAATTAATACGATCCCGGGACTGTTGGTCGACGTCGAAACTCGGCGTCCTCGAATAGGATTTGGGAGTGGTGGTGTGAGTGGCGCCGGACTATTACCGGTTGGCGTGCTGGCGACCTGGAGGGTGAGTCGCGCGGTAAATGTGCCAATTATTGGGGTAGGTGGTGTTCGGTCGGCCAGTGATGCATTACAATATGTTGTTGCGGGTGCGTCGTTAATTGCGGTTGGAACCGCCGCGATGCAAAATCCTCGGATTCCGGAGCAGATCATTCGTGATCTGGACGGATGGTGCGCCCGACACAACATTGCATCACTTGAACGTGTGATTGGAACATTAGAATGGCCGTCGTGACGAGCGTAACGCCAATTGTTGCGCTGGATTATTCGACGTCTGAAGAGGCGCTGTCGCTGGTAGAGCTGTTAGGCGATAGCTGTCGATATTATAAGATTGGGAGCGAGCTGTTTACCACAGCTGGCCCGCAGGTGGTTGCTGCGGTTCGCAACGCTGGTTGCGAGGTGTTTCTTGATTTGAAGTTTCACGATATTCCGAATACGGTCCGTAAAGCTGCGGCTTCAGCGGCTCGTCTCGGTGCATCGTTGATAACGGTTCACGCCTCTGGCGGTGAATCGATGGTTCGTGCGGCGGTCGAAGGTGCTGGTGAGGGCTGTGGAGTCCTCGCCGTGACTGTTCTAACCTCGCTCGACGCGTCTGCGCTCTCTGCAGCTTGGGGGAAGGCAGACGTCGATGTCTCGGCGGAAGTCCTGCGGTTGGGGGCGATCGCTGAGCGAGCGAAGGCGACTGGCGTCGTGTGTAGCGGTCAGGAAGCTGGCTCGCTGCATGCAAAATTTGGCTCTGCGTTAAAGCTGCTTGTCCCAGGAATTCGGCTACCGGATTCACCAGCGGACGATCAGGCGCGGACCGTAACTCCGGCTGAGGCTGCCGCATCAGGGGCCTCATATGTTATTTTGGGCCGGACGGTTACGAAAGCCAAAGATCCAGTGGCGGCTATGACCGCCGCAACACTCGCAATTCAGACCTCTTGAGAGGCGATAGTTGCGTAGAGTGAAAAAATCGAGTATTTTGAAAGGCTGACCCAAAATCGGAGCAGGGAGTGAAAGTTCGTAGCAGTGTAAAACCGATTTGCGAGCATTGCAAAGTGATCAAGCGGGAAGGAATCATCCGCATCATTTGCAGCCGCAATCCAAAGCATAAGCAGCGGCAGGGTTAATCATGGCACGTATTGCCGGCGTAGACCTGCCCCGCGACAAGAAAGTCGAAATTGGCCTTACCTACATCTTTGGTATTGGTCGGTCGACCGCGCAGCGCATTCTGGAGACCTCAGGGGTCAATGCAGAACAGCGTGTCCGCGATTTAAACGAAGCTGATACGAATAAGCTCCGTCAAGCCATCGAGCGCGAGCTCAAGGTGGAAGGCGCGCTCCGTACCGAAGTCGCCATGAACATTAAGCGTCTCATGGACATCGGTTCGTACCGTGGTACTCGACATCGTCGAGGCCTGCCGGTTCGTGGGCAACGTACACATACCAACGCCCGTACCAAGAAGGGGCCGCGCCGCGCGATCGCCGGCAAGAAGAAGGTAACGAAGTAACTAAATGGCTACCGCGAAGAAAACTAAAAAGGTCGTTGATGTCGAAGGGATGGCGCACGTTAATGCCACCTTTAATAACACGACCGTTACGATTACGGATAACCACGGCAACGCAATTTCCTGGAGTTCTTCAGGAAAGGCTGGGTTCAAGGGATCCAAGAAGTCGACACCATTCGCCGCGACTGTCGCTGGCGAACAGGCGGGGCGCGAAGCGTTCTCCGCTGGTGTGCGACGAGTGCATGTGAAAGTGCAAGGCCCTGGATCTGGACGAGAGTCTGCGATTCAGGCGCTCGCGACCGCCGGTCTCCAAGTGAAATCGATTCGCGATGTCACCCCAATTCCGCACAACGGCTGCCGCCCACCAAAGCGGCGGAGGGTCTAACCAATGCGATATACCGGACCCAGCTGCCGTCAGTGCCGCCGAGAAGGAACGAAGCTGTTCCTGAAAGGGACGAAGTGTTTTACAGAAAAGTGCCCGGTTGAGCGTCGCCCGACGCCTCCTGGTCAGCACGGTGCAGCCGCTGCTCGTCGTCGCAAGATGTCTGAGTACGCCAAGCAGCTTCGTGAAAAGCAGAAGATCAAACGCATGTACGGTGTGAGCGAAAAGCAGTTCCGCAACACATTCGAACGTGTGAGTTCGCTCCCAGGCGTCACAGGTCACAACCTGTTGGCCGCATTGGAAAGCCGTCTCGACAACATTGTGTACCGCATGGGCTTTGCCCAGAGCCGGAAGGCGGCCCGCCAATTGGTGCGCCACCGTCACATTGAAGTGAACGGTCATTCAGTCGATATCCCAAGCTTCCTCGTGGAGCCTGGCCAGGAAGTTCGGATTCGTATCAAGTCCCGTGAGCAGGTCACTGTCGCTGTGGCGATGGAACAGTCCTCACGTGGCGGATCGCTCTCCTGGATCGCGGTGGACAAAGAATCGTTCAGCGGACGAGTGCTTGAGCGCCCGACCCGCGCGAACATCCCGATCGCCGCTCAAGAGCAGCTGGTCGTCGAGTTGTACTCGAAGTAATTCGATTGGCCAAGGAAGGGCATTTGCTCTCCCTTGGCCTGTTGGACAAATACTGGTTGAAATTTGCAGGAAAATTTGGTCAGCGTGTTGTACGTTTGGCCATCGTATCAATGGAGCCCTAACTTCCATTACGGGCCTACCACGCGTTAGGGGCGGGGTAGGACGTGAACACTTATATCAATGTCAAACGCAATCGATCTCCGCGGCTTAGTCCGCCCGCAACTCGTCGAAGCGACGAAGCGCGAAGACAATCCAAACACTGCCGAATTCCGACTCCAGCCATTGGAGCGGGGCTTTGGCTACACGCTTGGCAACTCCATGCGGCGCATGCTGCTGTCGTCGCTGCGCGGGGCCGCGGTGTGGGGATTCCGAGTTGAAGGCGTTGTACATGAACATCAGACCATCCGCGGTGTCGTTGAAGACGTACACCAGATTATCGGAAATCTGAAGACGCTTACATTGGTTCTTGACGACGATATCGAGCACACTGTGCTCCGTATCACCAAGATGGGACCAGCCAACATCACAGCTGGCGATATTGAAGGGCAGGGCGGCCTCACGGTTGTGAATCCGTCGCAACATCTCTTCACGCTGCAAGACGATCGCGAAATTACGATCGAGCTGTATGTGAACAAAGGACGCGGATATATCGAATCCGACCAGCACGTGCTCGACCGGGCTCTCCCAGTTGATCTCGTTCGAATCGACTCGATCTATAATCCGGTTCGCCGTTGCAACTTCTCTGTCGACGCCACCCGCGTTGGACAGCGAACTGACTACGATCGCCTCACGTTGGTCGTCGAAACAAACGGCTCGATTTCACCGGAAGAAGCAGTCAGCTACGCAGCCGCGTTGGCGCAGACTCACTTCCAGTATTTCACAGGGTTTGGGTCACACGCAGCCGCTCCAATCTCCGCAGGTGGAGATGCAGCTGGTGGCGACGCTCACCGGTTAGCTCAAGTTCTTGCAACATCGATCGACGACCTCGACCTATCTGTACGGTCGGTGAATTCGCTCAAAAATAGTAACATCCGTACGTTGGGTGATTTGGTTCGCCAGACTGAATCACAAATCCTGCAAGTGAAAAACTTCGGGAAAAAATCGCTTAATGAGATCGCCGAACTCCTCGAGCGGGAAAACCTTAATTTCGGCATGAAGTTCGAAGAAACGCAGGATGGCGTCCGAGTGATTGATCGTGGTACGCCACCCAATCGCGACGCGATGGCTGCAGCCACTGTGAGCGAAGAAGAGGAATAGAATTATATGCGTCATAGAAAAGTCGGACGGCAGCTCCGTCGAACTCCGGAACAGAAGCTCGCATTACTGCGAAATCTGGCCCAGTCGTTGATCGAGCATGGTGCCATCGAAACAACCGAAGCCAAAGCGAAAGAGCTTCGTCCCTTCGTCGAAAAGCTGATCACGAAAGCCAAAGAGGGTACGCTTCATGCGCGCCGCCTCGCTGGTCGCCATGTGCAGCAGCGTAAATGGAATGACAAGCTTTTCCAGGAAGTCGCACCGAAGTTCGCGACTCGGCAAGGCGGATACACACGCATTCTGAAAACTGGTCACCGCAAAGGTGACGGTGCAGATATGGCACGCATTGAATTGGTAACCGAATAATGAGCCAGCTACAACAGAAGCGCATAACCGCGATCCAGCGTAACATTTGCTATGCCTGTGATAAGCGCGTGGCATTTGGTAACAACGTATCGCACGCCAACAACAAGACACGCCGCACCTGGAAGCCAAACCTCCAGGTTGCACGTATCGAAATGGGCGGTAAAATCATCAAGATAAAAGTGTGCACATCCTGCCTTAGCGCAGGAAAGGTAGTACGGGCACCCCGAGGCAAAGCTGTTGCCTAATTTGGCAATCTCGGTTGGTGTTTTAGGGGCGACCCCGACGGTCGCCCTTTTTTGTATCTTAGAACTGGAAAATGCCGAAACGCACTGACATTAAACGTATTCTGGTCATCGGGTCAGGCCCAATTATTATCGGGCAGGGCGCCGAATTTGACTATTCCGGAACTCAAGCGACGAAGGCGCTTAAGGAAGAAGGGTACGACGTCATCTTGATCAACTCCAATCCGGCGACGATCATGACCGACCCTGAGTTCGCAGACGCGACCTATGTGGAGCCGGTCACGCCCGAATTTGTCGAGCTGGTCATCGCGAAAGAACGACCAGACGCACTGCTCCCAACCATGGGTGGGCAGACTGCGCTGAACGTCGCCATGAAGCTGGCAGAAAATGGTGTCCTCAAAAAGTATAACGTCGAACTGATCGGCGCCGATGAGCGCGCCATCAAAATGGCGGAAGATCGTGCGCTCTTTAACGACGCGATGCGACGTATCGGACTCCGTGTTGCCCCCGGTGGTATCGCAACGACGTTTGATGAAGCGCTTACACTTACAGACCTCGTCGGTTTTCCGGCCATCATTCGCCCTGCCTTTACACTTGGCGGAAGTGGTGGTGGCATCGCATATAACCGCGACGAATACGAAGAGATCGTACGTCGCGGGCTGGATCTCTCACCTGTCAGTCAGGTATTGATCGAGCGCAGCTTGATCGGATGGAAAGAGTTTGAGCTGGAGTTGATGCGCGATGCCGCAGACAACGTTGTGATCGTCTGCTCGATTGAGAACGTCGATCCAATGGGTGTGCACACAGGTGACTCGATCACCGTCGCACCAGCGATGACGTTAAGCGATCGCGAATATCAGGTAATGCGCGACGCGGCATGTGCGGTTATCCGTGAAATTGGTGTCGCGGCTGGTGGATGTAATATCCAGTTTGCTGTGAATCCAGTGGATGGTGAGATGATTGTCATTGAGATGAATCCGCGTGTATCGCGTTCATCTGCATTGGCATCAAAGGCCACAGGCTTCCCGATCGCACGTATCGGCGCAAAGCTCGCTGTTGGTTATAGCCTGGACGAAATTCCAAACGACATTACCAAGACAACGCCGGCTTCGTTCGAGCCTGTATTGGATTACGTCGTTGTGAAGTGCCCACGGTTTGCATTCGAAAAGTTCTCGAAAGCAAATCCGTATCTCACCACGCAGATGAAGTCTGTTGGTGAGTCGATGGCGATTGGAAGAACGTTTAAGGAAGCGATGCAGAAGGGCTTGCGTGCACTCGAGATCGGTCGCCATGGTTGGGAAGTTGGTGCACGTCTTGTTGATGATCGTCTTGCTGATGACTCGATCGAGACCCTTCGCGGTGCCCTCCGTCAACCAACGCCTGAGCGTATCTTCCAGTTGAAGCATGCGTTCCTGGCGGGGATGACGATCGAAGAGATTTATGAAATCACGGCTATTGATCCGTGGTTCCTCGATCAACTGCAGGAGCTGATCGAAGCTGAGAAGCGTTTTATAGCATTGCAGGATATTACGGCGGGTGAGATGCGTCGTATGAAACGTATGGGCTTCTCGGATAAGCAGCTTGGCGATTTGCGCAAAGAAACTGAAGGGCAAATGCGCGCACGCCGATGGGAGCTTGGTATACGACCAGTGTACAAGATGGTTGATACGTGCTCCGGAGAATTCCCATCTGCAACACCGTATCTCTATAGCTCGTATGATGAAGAGAACGAAGCGCCAAGAACCGGCAAAAAATCTGTCATCATTCTTGGTAGCGGACCGAACCGTATTGGACAGGGTGTAGAGTTCGATTATTGCTGCGTACGCGCTGCGCTCGCTTTGCGAGATCAGGGCTACGAAACAATTATGGTGAACTCCAATCCGGAGACGGTATCAACCGACTTCGATATCTCGGATAAGCTGTATTTTGAGCCACTCACGTTAGAGCACGTTCTGGAAATCGTTGAGCGCGAGCAGCCACTCGGCGTGATCGTCCAGTTGGGCGGCCAGACGCCGCTGAAGTTGGCGCGTGGACTGGAAGCTGCTGGCGTTAATATCCTGGGGACATCGCCAAACGCAATCGATCTTGCAGAAGATCGTAAGCGTTTTGACGAGATCGCTCGAAAGCTTAACATTCGTCAACCTGAGAATGGTACGGCGACCAGCGTTGACCAAGCTGTTGCGATTGCTGCACGTACTGGATACCCAGTGCTGGTTCGCCCTTCGTATGTACTTGGCGGGCGCGCAATGGAAATCGTGTACGATGATGCATCGTTGCGAGAATATTTTGAGCGCGCTGTTCGTGTCTCGGAAGACCGACCTGTCTTGATCGATCGCTTCCTTGAGGATGCATTTGAAGCAGACGTTGATGCTGTGTCTGACGGCAATCTCGTTGTTATTGGCGGCATGATGCAACACATTGAAGACGCCGGGATTCACTCTGGTGACTCTGCCTGTGTATTGCCACCGTACTTGATCGGTGAGAAAGAGCTCGACATCATGCGGGGTTATACTCGCGATCTCGCGAAAGAGTTGGGCGTTGTTGGATTGATCAACGTACAATACGCTATCAAAGATGGTGTTGTGTACGTGCTCGAAGTGAACCCGCGTGGTAGCCGCACGATTCCATTTGTTTCAAAGACAATCGGAGTGTCGCTCGCTGCTATCGCTGCTCGTGTGATGCTTGGCGAAACGTTGGAAGAAATTGGCTTTACGGAAGAGATCATCGCTCCATATGTGTCGGTGAAGGAAGCCGTATTCCCGTTCAACAAGTTCCGCGAGTTCGATCCGATCCTTGGCCCGGAGATGCGGTCAACGGGTGAAGTGATGGGAACTGCAGAGTCCTTTGGTACGGCGTTCTATAAGGCTCAGCTCGCGGCGGATAACGGCTTGCCAATGAGCGGAGCAATCTTCGTTTCGGTGAATGATTCCGATAAAAAGAATCTGACACCGATCGTTCGACGATTCCATGAACTTGGCTTTGAACTGTACGCAACTGAAGGTACGGCGCGTCATCTACGAGCGGTTGGTATTCCAGCCAAACGTGTATTCAAAGTGCACGAAGGTCGTCCGCACGTGATCGATCTGATCTTGAACGGCCAGGTACAGATGCTCATTAACACACCAATGGGTAAACGTGCTCAGCAAGATGACTACAGCATGCGACAAGCTGCCATCGCGCATCGTGTTCCGTACACAACAACGCTCTCTGCTGCAAGCGCTGCTTGTGACGCAATCCTTGCGATTCGTTCACGACCAGCAACAGTTACATCGTTGCAGGAATGGCACGCCAAAATCCAGCCCGAGGCACTTGTATGATTTCAGACACCGCTTTTGTTCATGAGTCAGCATATGTTGATGACGGGGCGAAGATTGGCGCGAACACCAAGATATGGCATTTCTGCCATATCTTGAGTGGCGCTGACATTGGTGAGCGGTGTTCGTTAGGGCAAAACGTTGTCGTTATGAGCGGTACCAAGATTGGCGACAACGTGAAGATTCAGAACAACGTTTCGGTATATGAAGGCGTCATCATTGAAGACGACGTATTCTGCGGGCCATCCATGGTCTTTACCAACGTTATTAATCCGCGAAGTGCTGTTTCGCGGAAACACGAATACAAAACGACACATGTAAAACGTGGCGTCTCAATTGGCGCCAACGCTACAATCGTCTGCGGATCAACACTTGGCGAATATTGTTTTATTGGTGCCGGTGCCGTTGTGTCAAAAGACGTCCCTGCATATGCGCTGATGGTTGGTGTCCCTGCCCGCCGCATGGGTTGGATGTGTGAATGTGGGGAACGTTTGGAAGATGGGCACGCACCAACGTGCAAAGCGTGTGGTAAGTCATATCATCTTGAAGCGGGCGCGTTACACCGTGTCTAAAGTGATTCGTGTTGCGCTTGTTGGCTGTGGGCGTATCAGCAAGAATCATTTTGACGCGATTGCTCACGTCGATGGTCTGTCGCTTGTTGCTGTAGCGGATATCATCCCGGAGCGAGCCGATGCGGCTGGGGCGACATATGGCGTCCCAGCGTTTACGTCGCTCGAAGCGATGTTGAGTGGTGTCGAATGTGATATCGTTGTAATTGCTACGCCGTCTGGCTTGCACCCCGAGCATGGTATGCTCGCTGCTCGCGCTGGCAAACACGTGATATCCGAAAAGCCGATGGCGATCTCCCTCGCCGGGGCTGACGCACTGATCGATACCTGTGAAAAGGCCGGCGTTCATTTGTTTGTGGTAAAGCAAAACCGATTGAATCCGCCTATCCAACTCCTGAAGCGCGCGGTCGAAAAGGGGCGGTTCGGGCAGATTCATATGGCGAACTGCACCGTTCGCTGGAGCCGCCCTCAAGAGTATTACGATCAAGCGGCTTGGCGTGGCACCTGGGCGCTCGACGGTGGAGCGTTCATGAACCAGGCGTCGCATTACGTTGACCTGGTGCAATGGCTGGTCGGGCCAGTCCAGAGCGTGGTCGCCAAAACAGCGACCCAAATGCGAAAGATCGAAGCCGAAGACTCCGGAGCCGCCGTTTTGCAGTTCCGGTCAGGCGCGATCGGTGTGATCGAAGTCACCATGCTCACCTTCCCTCGGAACCTGGAAGGGTCGATTACCATTCTGGGAGAGAAGGGGTCGGTCAAAATCGGCGGGACCGCGGTCAACCGAGTGGAGCACTGGATTTTTGAGGAATATGACGACGATGACAAGCTCATCGAGTCGGCAACTACCGCCCCGCCAAATGTTTATGGCTTTGGGCATCAGGGATATTACCAAAATGTCGTCAAGGTTTTGCGCGGTAACGGGTCGCCTGATACGGATGGTCGAGAAGGGCGGAAATCACTTGCGTTGATCTTGGGTATATACGAGTCGGCACGTATCAGATGCTCTGTGGATCTCTGATCCAGTCTCGGCATACTCGTTCATTCGTTCGAGTGTGAGTGTTTGCTGAACATTACCCTACCGTATCACCTCGGTTTTGGTGATCTTTAAAGGTTCCGGGCAACCGGTTGCATCCTATTAAGATATTAATCTCTCGAATGGCTGTCCCCCTTTTAGATCTCAAAGCTCAACACGCTACTATCCGTGAGGACGTACTTGCCGCGGTCATGCCGATCATCGACGAGCAGACGTTCATCCTTGGCGAGCCTGTTGAGCGTATAGAACGCCAGATCGCAGAATATTCACAAACGCGTCACGCCATTGGTTGTGCCAACGGAACTGACGCGATTCTTATTTCATTACGTGCATTGGATGTAGAGCGTGGCGATAAAGTTATTACCACGCCATTTACGTTCTTCGCCACGGCTGGTGCAATCCACAATGTGGGTGCGGTCCCGGTCTTCGCTGACATCGACCCAGACACGTTTAACGTTTCGCCGGCCGCTGTTTCTGAAGTCGCTGCGAAGACGCCCGATGCGAAGGCTGTCATTGCGGTTGATCTCTTTGGACAGATGGCTGCGATCGAAGAGATCCGTGCCGGTATTCCAGCTGGCATGCCGATCCTCGAAGACTCTGCGCAATCTATCGGTGCGCGACGAAAGATTGACGGACGTTGGACACGGTCTGGAGAATGCTCGACCATCGCAACGTTTTCGTTTTTCCCGTCAAAGAACCTCGGTGGCTACGGCGACGGCGGTATGGTCGTTACGCAAGACGACGAATTGGACCGTCGAGTCCGTCGTTTGCGGACGCATGGAAGCATCAAGACGTATTATCATGAAGAAGTTGGCTACAACAGCCGCTTGGATACGTTGCAGGCTGCCGTATTGCTCGCAAAGCTCCCACACTTGGAAGCGTGGAGCGCTGCACGCAGAAAGAACGCTGCATTTTACGATCAGGCTTTTGCCGATTTGGATGCTGTGAAGACGCCCATCATCGATTCCAAAAACGAATCGATTTACAACCAGTATACACTTCGCGTCGAGCGTCGTGACGAGCTGCTGGCATACTTAAAGCAGAAGGGGGTTGGCGCTGCAGTGTATTATCCGCTCCCGCTGCATCTGCAACAATGTTTTGCGTATCTGGGATACAAGGAAGGCGATTTCCCAGAGAGCGAACGCGCAGCACGTGAAGTGATCTCGATTCCTGTGTTTCCAGAACTGACAGACAGTCAACGCGATGAAGTCGTCACGACCATTCGTGCCTTCTACAGCCGTTAATAAAATCAATAGCGTATATGAGTAAGAATACAATCCTCGGTAAATTCAACGATCGATCTGCTGTTATCGGCGTCGTCGGTCTTGGATACGTTGGACTTCCTTTAGCCGTTGAATTTGCGAAAGCTGGATTCAAAGTTATTGGTTATGACATTTCACAGCGTATTGTTGATGCACTCAACAATGGCTCCTCGCACATCCAGGATGTTGCGGCGGAAGACATCGCTGATGTTGTAAAGAAAGGTCTCTTTCTTGCGACCACAGACGACGCGTTGATCGCGCAGATGGATGCGATTTCCATTGCCGTTCCAACGCCGCTCGTGAAGACGCGCGACCCAGATATGAGCTACGTGGTTGCTGCAACGCAAACCATTGCGAAGCATGCGCACCCTGGCATGCTCGTTGTGTTGGAAAGCACAACGTACCCAGGAACGACGCGCGAGTTGATGCAGCCGAAGCTCGAAGAAGCTGGATTGACTATTGGTCGCGATGTATTCCTTGCCTTTAGCCCGGAACGTGTCGATCCAGGCAACCCAACGTGGAATACGAAGAACACACCAAAGGTTGTTGGTGGTATTACACCGGCGTGTACTGAAGTTGCTACCGCGTTATATGCGTGCTGCCTGGATACGATGGTTCCGGTGTCGTCAACCGAAACGGCTGAACTCGTTAAGCTGCTCGAAAATACGTTCCGATCTGTTAACATCGCACTCGTTAATGAAATGGCGATTGTGTGTGACAAGCTTGGTGTGAACGTCTGGGAAGTGATCGACGCTGCAGCAACAAAACCCTTTGGTTTCATGAAGTTTACGCCGGGCCCTGGTATCGGTGGGCACTGCATTCCGCTCGATCCGCACTACCTCGCGTGGAAGATGCGTACGTTGAACTACAAGACACGATTCATCGATCTTGCCAGCGAAATCAACTCGCAAATGCCTGCCGTTGTTGTTGAGAAGGTTGCAAAGGCGTTGAACGAAGCGAAGAAGCCAGTAAATGGAAGCCGAGTGTTAATTCTCGGTGTCGCGTACAAAAAGAACATCGACGACATGCGCGAAAGCCCTGCGCTCGATGTCATCCGCCTGCTTGAAGAACAAGGCGCGCATGTGACGTATCACGATCCATATGTTCCAACGTACCGTGAAGATGGCCACACGTTTAACGGTGTTGCCCTCACTGACGATGTCCTCAAGGGATCGGACGCTGTTGTTATCGTCACAGACCATGACTGTGTTGATTATCAACGTGTTGTTGATCTTTCGCCTGTCGTGGTTGATGCTCGTAATGCAACAAAGAACATCAACACGTCCAAGGGAAAAGTCGTTCCACTTTCTAAAACGCGTGAACTTGTCACTGCGTAAGTGACTGAGCTCGTTTCTTTGTCTCTCTCAATTGGTCGCCCGGTTCGGGCGACCAGGAACCGGTAGCGTGAATCTTTTTGTTCGCCGAGCACTGTGTTTTGGTGTGATGGTCGTCGGGCTGGCCGCATGTCAGCGCGAGTTTAATCCGAAGTTGTATCCGAACCATGAAGATCTGTTCACGGTTGGGATGCAACAATTTCAGGCACGGAAGTGGGAGAACGCCTCCAAGGCGTTCGATCAACTTACCCGCGACCTTCCTGTACGTGACTCACTGCTACCGCTCGCATACTTCTATCTAGGACAGGCCCAAGCAAAGAACGGTGAGCATCTGCTCGCCGCGACCAGCTTTTACCGCCTCGCTGAAGCGCTTCCCGAAGATACGCTCGCTGATAAAGCGTTGTATTTGAGTGGCTTGGAATACTCCAAAATGTGGCGCCGGCCCGAACTTGACCCGCAGTACGGCCAGTCTGCGTTGAATACACTTGGAACCTTGCTTCAGCTGTACCCGGAGTCCAAGCATGTCGAAGATGCCCAGAAGTTGATGGCTCGTCTGGACAACATGTTCGCCAAGAAAGACTTCGGAATCGGCTACACCTACTATCGGCGTCGGGCATACGATTCGGCCATCATCTACTTTAAGGATGTGCTGAAGAAGCATCCAACTACGCCGGTTGCGCGTGAGACATCCCTGTATTTGCTGTCGGCGTACCGGAAGATTCGATACACGGCTGATGCTCGCGACCTATGCGACGAAATGTTGACGACTTACCCCAACGATAAGGAGATTCAGGACAAGTGCGGCTCGGCATCTTCGGCGGAAGTTTCGACCCCCCGCACATAGGTCACTACCTCGCGGCGGTCGACGCGGCCGAACAGCTGGAACTCGACTGTCTTTTGTGGGTTCCGGTTGCAGAGCAACCGCTCAAAGCCGCAGTGGATAACGCCTCTCAATCCAATGAGGGACCTACCCACGGTGCTTCAGCCGAGCAACGGTTCGAAATGGTGAAGGCAACGACGGAAATGCATCCGAAATTTGCGCCAAGCCGGATCGAAATCGACCGTAGTGGGTTATCTTACACGGTTGCGACTGTTGAAGCACTAGCAAATGAGTACCCCCACGCCGAGCGATTTTTGTTGATAGGCGCTGACGCCTGGAATCAATTTGAGAGTTGGTACCAACCGGAACGGATAAGAACGTTCGTTCAGGTTGCGGTTCTTTCTCGTGCGGTTGAGGGGGAAGGGGTGCAGAAGATGCCCGATCATATGCTAAGGACACGTCGTATCGATGTGTCATCAACTGAAGTGCGTGCCCGCATTCGTGCGGGCAATTCTGTTCGTGGGTTCGTCCCTGACCCTGTCGCCAAGATAATTGAATTGGAAGGTTTGTATCGATGGTAACTAATCTGTTCAAGTCCGTGTTCGGCACTCGCCATGATCGTGAGCGTCGTCGCGTTCAGCCTATTGTTGACGAGATCAACATACACTCCGAGCGCCTGAAATCTGTCTCTGAAGAAGAGCTTCAGGCCCAGACTGCAAAGTTCCGAGCGAGATTGCTCGAGAATACTGGCGGGCTGGAAGAGCGTATCGCTCAACTAAAAGAAGAGAAGCGGGCGAGCGCTGATCCCAAGGATCGTGAGCGGATCGACACCGAGTTAACTGGTGGCGACGGACGTGGTGGACTCGAAGGTGATCTTCGTCGGATTACCGGCGAGCTCCTCGACGAACTGCTTCCTGAAGCGTTTGCAACAGTTCGCGAAGCATGCCGACGGTTGGTTGGGACGCAAGTTATGGTCACCGGCCACGAGCTCGAATGGAATATGGTGCCTTACGATGTACAGCTCGTAGGTGGTTACCAGCTGCATAAAGGGCGCATCGCCGAAATGGCGACTGGTGAAGGAAAAACGCTTGTCGCCACGCTCCCGTTGTATCTCAATGCCCTGCCTGGCAAAGGCGTGCATCTGGTTACGGTCAACACCTACCTTGCGCGTCGTGACTCGCAGTGGATGGGGCATCTCTATAAATATCTTGGCTTAACGGTCGGATGTTTGGATGAGACTGAACCTGGAACACCAGATCGTCGTGCCGCGTATGGATCGGATATCACCTACGGTACGAACAATGAGTTTGGGTTCGACTACCTCCGTGATAACATGGTGGTGTCGCTCGAACAGCGAGTGCAGCGTGTACACACGTACGCTATTGTCGACGAAGTTGACTCTGTACTTATCGATGAAGCACGGACGCCACTTATTATTTCTGGTCCGGTTGGTAATGATTCGGATGGAGAGTACGCTGCGCATAATCCCGCGGTTGCTCACCTGGCGCGAATTCAAAGCGATCTCGTCAATACACTTGTTGGCGAAGCTGAACGTGCGCTGGCAACGAACGATACCGACAAAGCGAGTTTGTTGCTATACAAGGCGCAACTTGGTAGTCCAAAGAATCGTCGTTTACTGAAACTGCTGCAAGAGCAGGGTATTAAGCAGCTCGTGCAGCGAATGGATCTGGATCATATCGCTGATCGTCGTTTGCCCGCGAGCAAACAGCGGTATCGCGATACGGACAACGATTTGTTGTTCGTGCTCGATGAAAAAGCGCACACGGTGCATCTTACCGATCGCGGCGTAGACTTCCTGTCTCCAACGGATCGCGATGCGTTTATCCTCCCTGATATTTCGCAACAAGTTCATCAGGTTGATCACGATCCTTCGTTAACACCGGCTGAACGGCTCGAACGTCGTGGCGAGATTAATCGCGAATATGCGTTGAAGGCCGAACGGCTGCATATCATTCACCAACTGTTACGTGCGCACTCGTTGTATGAGAGCGACGTGAACTATGTGGTGCAAGAAGGCGAAGTCCTCATCGTTGATGAATTTACCGGTCGTACCATGCCGGGACGTCGCTGGTCTGAAGGGTTGCACCAAGCGGTTGAAGCGAAAGAGCATGTGAATGTGAAGGGCGAGACACAAACGCTCGCTACGATCACGATTCAGAACTACTTCCGTATGTACGACAAGCTTGCCGGTATGACTGGTACAGCTGAAACGGAAGAGTCTGAGTTCCACGAGATCTATAAGATTGATGTCTCGGTGATTCCAACGAACAGGCCAATTGTTCGCGAAGATCGACAAGACTTTGTTTATAAAACGCGTCGCGAAAAATACAATGCGATCGTGGAAGAGACGGCTCGTCTGCATGCACTGGGTTTCCCTGTTCTTGTGGGTACCGCAAGTGTTGAAGTTTCCGAAACGTTGTCGAAGTTATTTAAGCGTGCTGGAATTCCACACAGTGTTCTGAACGCAAAGTATCACCAGCGTGAAGCTGAGATTGTTGCAAACGCCGGTCAGCCTGGCGCAGTAACGATCGCAACGAACATGGCTGGTCGTGGAACGGACATCAAGTTGGGCGAGGGCGTGCTTGAGCCCAAGCCTTCGGTGATCAAAGACGAAAAGATGCAACCAATCGACATTATGGAGATTGGTGGGTTGCATATTATCGGTTCTGAACGACATGAATCGCGTCGTATCGATCGTCAGTTGCGCGGACGTGCTGGACGTCAGGGAGATCCTGGTGCGTCGCAGTTCTTCCTTTCGTTGGAAGACGATCTCATGCGCCTGTTTGGCTCTGAGCGCATCGCCAAGCTCATGGATGCGATGGGAGCACAAGAAGGTGAGGTGCTCACGCATTCACTGATTACGCGGTCGATTGAGCAAGCGCAGAAGCGCGTGGAGTTGCAGAACTTCCAATCGCGTAAACGTCTTCTTGATTACGATGACGTCATGAACCAGCAGCGTGAAGTGATTTATTCGCTGCGTTCGTTCGCCCTTGATGGTGGTGAAGAGCTCCGTGGTGAAGCTGAGCGCATGATCGAACGCGCAGTTACTGCCCAGGTTGAAAAGATTCTTGCTGGCTCTTCTGATACTGAAGGGCTGGATATCGGGCTACTCCGTCAGGAGTTGCTCGTGAACTATATGGTAACGGTGCCGTCGTTCGAGACACCAGAGCAGTGGCCAACATCTATTGAAATGGCGAAGCTCGAAGCTGTTGAAGCGACGAAGCTTGCGTTCACTGAGAAGATGACCACCACAGGCGAGCAGGCAGGCGACTTACTGTCGATTGTTATGCTGTCGGTGCTGGACGAGAAGTGGAAAGACCATCTGTACGATCTTGATCAGCTTCGGAACGCGATTTACTATCGTGCCTGGGGGCAGAAGGATCCGCTGGTTGAGTACAAGCAGGAAGCGTACACGATGTTTGTGGATCTCATGGAAGATGTGAACCACACGCTGACTGAGCGGTTCTTCCTTGCTCAACTGGTTCCGTCCGACTTCTTTAGCCAACAGCAGCAGGAACCGGTTGCTGCGATTGAACAGCCGAAGGTGATCCGTCGTTACAACGCGCTTGGTATTCTTGAAGAAGTAACCGAAGGAAAGGTTATCTCTGGCAACGGTGAGCCAATGGACATCGGGCCAGGCGAAGAGCCAGGTGATGGTGAAGCTGTTACTCGACCTGATGCAGTGGTCGCGAATAACAGCCGGCCAACGAGTTCGGAACGTAGCTCTGGACAGTCGTCATCGCCAGCGAGTAAGCTTGGGGTCGTACCAACGGACTGGACGACGGTCGGTCGAAATGATCCTTGCCCATGCGGATCCGGCAAGAAGTTTAAAAAATGCCACGGGATTGTTGTCGCGTAGCGATATCCCGTAGCTTTTGAGTAGAATGGGGGGCGGCAAGGATTGAATTCTTTGCCGCCCTTTCGTTTGAATATGTACAACTATGTTGCGCTAAAATGATTGCGTCTGCGCGAATTTGATTCACGAGTGATGCGTGTCGTATGGTTAACTCTCGATTAGGGTGCGAACAAAATGTGGTTCGCTTTCAACTGCTCACTCCTTAATCCATCGCACACCATATGACTTCAATGACCATCCGCGAACTACCCTCGAGCGAGCGACCACGCGAACGTCTCCTCAACTACGGTCCGCGAGTGCTGAGTTCTGTCGACTTGATCGCGATTCTCCTGGGATCAGGCTCCGAGGGGCGGTCCGCACTCGATGTGGGACGAGAGATCCTGTCGAGTACCCAAGGGTCGCTAAAACAGATCGCAAGCCGGCCTCTCCCATCGCTCACCGCTATCCGCGGGGTAGGGCCTGCTCGGGCAGTTACCATACACGCCGCACTGGAACTCGGCCGACGTATGGCGAACGAACAGTCTTTTGAAGGGATACGGCTCAAATCGGCACGAGACGTGTATCGTATATATGGACCGCAGCTCCAAGACTTGCCGGTCGAAGAGTTTCGAGTCGCCACTCTGGACGCCAAGCACCGCCTCCAGAGCGACGTACTCGTAACTCGTGGTCTGTTGAATGCCTCGCTTTCACATCCGAGAGAGGTCTTTCGACACGCGATCGCCGAAAACGCCTTTGCCGTCATGCTGGTTCACAATCACCCGTCTGGCGATCCCGTCCCATCCGACGACGATCGCATTATCACCACGCAGCTTCACCTTGCTGGACAGATCCTTGGCATCCCTGTCCTTGACCACGTCATCATCGGACGGGGCCGTTACGCCAGCTTCGCAGAACTCGGCATTTTGATCTAGAAATACTTATATATAGAGATGGTCAGCATTTTAGCTTCCGCCCCAGCAAAGGGCAAAGAAATCATTCCCGGCTGGAACCTCGAGACCGACCCGCTCCCCGAGCACCTCGATCCCGAATTGCTTATTCGTGCCTATAAGTTCAGCGAAAATGCTCACCGTGGGCAAAAGCGATTTTCGGGCGAAGATTATGTGACGCACTGCGTCGAAGTGGCCAAAATCCTCGCGGACTTACGTCTGGATGCGACCACAATTGTGGGCGGGCTAGTTCACGATGTCATCGAAGATACCTCGGTCACGATCCCTGATATCGAACGAGAGTTCGGGAAAGAAGTTGCCGCAATCGTTGACGGGCTGACCAAGATTGAACATCTCCCGGTCCACACGACACAAGACCGGCAGGTCGAAAACTATCGAAAGCTGCTGCTTTCGATTGCGAAAGATGCGCGTGTTATCATTATCAAGCTGGCCGATCGACTGCACAACATGCGGACGCTCGAACCATTGCGTGAAGACAAACGCAGACGCATCGCGCAAGAAACGCGAGACCTGTATGCCCCGCTCTCGCACCGATTCGGTATGGCGAAGATGCGATGGGAGCTCGAAGATCTCGCCTTCAAGTATTTGGAGCCAGCCGAGTATAAGAATCTGGCCAAGCTGGTCGCGCAGAAGCGTGTGGAACGGGATGACCTGATCTCGCGTATGGCGGAGCCACTTAAAGAAGAGCTCAAGCGCGCGAACATCCAGGAGTTTGACGTGACTGGTCGGCCAAAACATCTTTGGTCGATCTATAAAAAGATGCAGAAGCGCAACAAGCCATACGAGGAGATTTATGACTTGCTTGCGATTCGTGTGCTTGTGAACACCGTTCCAGATTGTTATCACGCGCTTGGCGTTATTCATGACGGCTGCACTCCGTTGCAAGAGCGGATTAAAGATTACATTGCGCAGCCAAAGTCCAACGGATATCAGTCGTTACACACGACCGTGTTTGGCCCTGGTCGACAGCTCTTTGAAATTCAGATTCGAACGCGCGATATGCATCGCACGGCTGAGTTTGGAATTGCCGCGCATTGGCGCTTTAAAGAGAACGCTAAAAATGCCGATGAGCTCGATCGGCATCTGCAGTGGTTCCGGCAAATTCTTGAATTGCAGCTCGATGCAAAGACGCCTGATGAGTTCCTCGAATTCCTCAAGCTCGATCTGTATCAGGATGAAATTTTTGTCTTCACACCAACCGGCGACGTAATCCAGCTGCCGAAAGGTGCAACGCCGCTCGACTTTGCGTTTGCGGTGCATACGGAAGTTGGTCTGCACTGCCTTGGCGCACGTATCAACGGGCGTATTGCACCGTTGTCTCGTGAACTTAAAAACTCTGATACCGTTGAGATCGTCACGTCTCCAACCGCACGACCAAGCCGAGATTGGCTTGCTCACGTGCGTACCGGGCGAGCTCGGCATCGTATTCGTCAGCGGCTGCGTATAGAAGAGCAGAAGGCATCGCTCAAGCTTGGTCGCGAGATGCTCGAACGCGAGATGAAGCGGCGTAAGCTTCCGAAGATTGGCGACGTTGCGTTGGTTGCTGCGGCGCGGGCGCTCAAATTTCCGGATTCGAACCATCTTGTAGTTGCGATCGGAAATGGGGAAGTCCCTATTGGAGACGTCGTTCGGCAGGTTCACCCCGAGCTGGACCTCTCGACCGAAGCGCCGAAACCGAGCCGTATTGAGCGACTTGTCGATCGTGTGCGGGGGACTGGGAAGGGGATTCGTATTCAGGGCGCGGATGGGCTGCTTGTTCGCTACGCCCAATGTTGTCAGCCCGTTCCTGGCGATCCCGTTTCTGGCTACGTCACACGTGGTCGCGGCGTTAGCATCCACCGTTCAGACTGTCCGAATCTGCTGTTGCTGGACGATGAGCCAGAACGGCGATTGGAGATCGATTGGCAGGAGATGCAAGGCGAGCGGTTTATCGTTCGTCTTGCCATTGAGGCGACCGATCGTCGGGCTCTGTATGCCGATATTACGTCGGCTGTGAGCAGTACCGGGACGGACATTCGTAGCCTCGAGCTGAAAAGCCGAGACGCAAGAGTGACCGGTGCAATCGAAGTGGAAGTCGAGAATTTGCCGCATCTCGAGAAGATCTTACGTTCGATCCGGCGGATTAAAGGAGTTATGGAGGTCTCTCGGCGTGAACATATCCTATCGGATGAGTGACCGCGAAGGTGATCTTCGGTTAAATTTCGGGTTATGGCTAAGTTTGAGCTAGTTGCCCCGTTTGAACCCGCTGGTGATCAGCCTACAGCGATCGCCGAGTTGACGCGCGGGTTAGAGCGGAACGATCGATTCCAGACCCTGTTGGGCGTGACGGGGTCTGGCAAGACCATGACCATCGCCAACGTTATTCGGAACTACGGCAAACCAACGTTGATCTTGTCGCATAACAAGACGTTGGCTGCGCAGCTGTACGGGGAAATTAAAAGTTTCTTCCCTAATAATGCGGTCGAGTACTTTATCTCGTACTACGACTATTATCAGCCTGAAGCGTATGTTCCGACATCGGATACCTACATCGAAAAAGACGCATCGATCAACGAAGATATTGATCGGTTGCGGCTGCGCGCGACGTCCAGCCTTATGGAGCGCGAGGATGTAATCATCGTGGCCACCGTTTCTGCTATTTACGGTTTGGGCGATCCGGTGATGTATCGCGAGCAGATGTTGTCGCTCAAGACTGGGCAAAAGATTGCACGAGATGACATCTTGCGTGCGTTGGTCAAGATTCAGTATAGTCGGAACGACGTGGCGTTTGAGCGCGGGACATTTCGCGCGCGTGGTGATACGGTTGAGATTCTTCCTGCGTATGAAGAGCAGGGCGTTCGAATCGAAATGTGGGGTGATGAGATCGAGCGTATTTCCAAGATCGATCCGCTCACGGGGAACGTGATTGCGACGCTCACGCAGTCTGCGGTGTATCCCGCCAAACACTTTGTCACGAGTCGTGCGACGATTGAGCGTGCGGTGCAGCGAATACAGGCTGAGCTTGCCGAACGGCTGCATGAACTCAAGTCGACTGGCAAGTTACTGGAAGCACAACGCTTGGAATCACGTACGAACTTTGATATCGAGATGATGCTCGAGATCGGTACGTGTGCTGGGATCGAAAACTACTCGCGTCATCTATCTGGTCGTGACGTTGGTGAGCGTCCAGCATGTTTGTTCGATTATTTCCCAGACGACTTTCTTGTTGTTGTCGACGAATCGCACGTAAGTCTGCCGCAGATTGGTGGGATGTTTAACGGCGACCGCGCACGCAAGCTCACGTTGGTTGATTACGGCTTTCGGTTACCAAGTGCATTAGATAACCGACCGCTTACGTTCGACGAGTTTTTGTCGTTAACACCGCGTGCGATTAACGTATCCGCGACACCAAGCGATACCGAGTTGCGCTTGTCGGAAGGGGCGGTGGTTGAGCAGATTATCCGTCCGACTGGTCTTATCGATCCGGAGATTGAAATTCGTCCGGTACGCGGTCAGGTGGATAACCTGCTGCATGAGATTCGATTGCGCGAGCGGAAAGGTGAGCGTGTGCTTGTTACGACACTTACCAAACGAATGTCTGAAGATCTGGCAGACTATCTGCAACAGATGGGAGTACGAGTCCGGTACATGCACTCTGACATCGATGCAATTGAACGTGTCGAGATCATTCGCGGGTTACGGCTTGGCGAGTTTGATGTTTTGATCGGGATCAACTTGCTTCGAGAAGGGTTGGACATGCCCGAAGTTTCGCTTGTTGCGATTCTGGATGCCGATCAGGAAGGGTTCCTTCGTAGCGATCGCTCGTTGATTCAGACGACTGGACGTGCGGCGCGACATCTCAATGGGCGTGCGATCTTTTATGCTGATCGTATTACCGGTTCGATGCAACGATGTATGGACGAGACATCGCGACGACGTACGATTCAGATCGCGCATAACGAAAAGCATGGCATCGTTCCGCGTAGCGTGGTGAAGAGTATCGAAGAAGTTCGTATCGGTACACGCGTTGCAGATGCACGGACCGAACGTGATGACACGAAGACGGGTAAAGGACGTCGAGTAGCTGAGGCAGGTACGAAGTACAGTCCGGAAGAGATCGAAGCGTTGATTAAAGAGTTGGAAGGAGAGATGAAGACGGCTGCAAAGAATCTGGACTTTGAAACGGCCGCTCGACTTCGTGATCAACTGTTTGAGCTACAGGCTAAACGTGAGGTTCCAAAGAAGCGCGCCTCGCTGGCGTCGTTTCGCGGGCGTACTTAATGCGGACAGTCTAAACATGGATGCGAATCATCATATAATTCCGCCGCTTGCGCGTACTGGTCATTTGCCTATGACTGTGGACGAACTAACGACATGGGGTGAGTCGTTAGGGTTGGATATTCATGCACCATTAATCATTGCGCTGTCTGGCGAATTAGGTTCGGGCAAGACTACGCTTAGTCAAGCGATCTGTCGTGGATACGGCGTTACCGAAGCAGTTACAAGTCCAACCTACGCATTGATACACGAGTACTATACGGGGCGCACTGTTGTGTATCATGTGGATCTCTATCGCCTCGAGTCGTCTGACGAGCTGAACAACATTGGTTGGGACGATCTCATGGCAGAGAATGCGCTGATCATTGTGGAGTGGCCCGAGCGGGCGGGGGATCGTTTGCCTAAAGGACATCTCCCAATTACGCTCGACTATCTCCCCGATGACCCCTCCCGTCGGTTATTATTGGCGGGTTAATGTCTATGTCAGAACTTTATCTTGTTATCGAGGCTTCCACGAGCCATGGATCGATTGCGCTTATTGAAGGGCGATCAGTTATTGCGAGTGAATCCGTCTTGTCGCGCGACCCAACAACAGGCGCTCGGCTCGAAGGAATGGCTCCTGCAATCGCTCGGCTTTTCGACATGAGCAATCGGCTTCCAGCGTCGTTAACAGGTATTGTGTGCGGATCTGGCCCAGGTGGATTTACGAGCTTACGAGGCGCGGCGGCAATTGCAAAAGGGATGTGTTTTGCGCTTGGTGTGCCATTGTATGCTGTTTCTGCACCAGAGCTGATTGTTGCCGAACGGCAGCTTGAGACTGGGGTGTATATGACAGCGCTTGATGCGGGTCGTAACGAAGTGTACACCACGGTTGTGGACGTCATTGACATGAACATCGAGCGAGTGAGCGACGTTCATATTGTTCCGCGCGCCGAGCTGGCGGTGGCTGCGTTGGAGGCCCATGCGACGTTGGTGGAGCCGTTGACCGATGGTATAGACGCGCCGCAGGCCAGCGCGGCCGTGCTTTTGCTCGACCGCATCTTGTCTCATGGTTCTGTGGCGTTGGATCGGTGGGAGCCCAGATATGGTCGACTGGCGGAAGCTCAGGTGAAATGGGAGGCTACCCACGGTCGCCCATTACCAGTTTGAAGGTTCTCGTCCGCGACGCTTCAGATCGGGATATGCCGTCCATTCTGAAGCTGGAGCTAGCTTCGTTTAGCGATCCATGGACTATAGGGATGCTCTCCAGCCATCTAGGTGGTAACGAGAACATTTTACTGGTCGCTGAGCTCGACTTGCAACCACCGTTGACCAACGAGATCGTTGGTTTTGCCGTGGCCAGGGTCGCAGCTGGCGAAGCCGAGCTGTTGAACATCGCGGTTTTGAAGGAAAAGCGTGGTTTAGGGGTCGGAAACGCTCTATTGGACCAAATTCTTTCTCAAAGCGCAGAGAAAGGAGCCGAGAGTATTTATCTTGAGGTGCGGGAATCGAACAATGCTGCGCGTGCGATGTACGCCGGACGCCAATTTGTAGAAGTTGGGCGGCGGAAGCGATACTACCAGTATCCCACAGAAGATGGATTAATTTTGCAGGCTCAGTTCCCTGTATTTGCAGGGAATCCTGCAGAGTCGCAGTAAAAAGATGAAGCGTGCGTGAAAATGGTTACGTAGGCATTTCAAACGTTGTATACTTTCATATGCGAGTCGTTTACCTCGCCTAGGAGATCATATGAGTCGTAGTCTCAATAAAGTGACATTGATTGGCAACATCGGTCAGGACCCGGAAATTCGTTCGACGACGAATGGCGGGCGCGTGGCCACGTTTTCTCTAGCCACAACTCGGACGTGGAGTGGCCCAAGCGGCGACCGTCAGGAGAAGACCGAGTGGCATCGTTGCGTTGCATGGAATATGGGCAAAGGGCAGGGCCTTGCCGATATTATTGAAAAGTACACGAAGAAAGGCGACAAGCTGTACGTTGAAGGTCGCATCGAGTACCGTCAGTGGCAGGATAAAGAGAACGTGACCCGGTATACCACCGAAATCAACGTTCGCGAAATTCTGCTCCTTGGCGGTGGTGGTGGGCGTGGTGGCAGTGACTTTGAAGGCGATGCGCCAGCGCGCAGCAACCGGATGTCATCCGCACCCAAAGGCGGTAATTCGTCACCGGCACCAAGTGGTGGCGGTGAGTTCGACGACTTTCCTGGAGCCCTCCAGGACGACGACGACGATCTCCCGTTTTGATCCGTTCGAGCCAATTACGGTGACAAAAAGAGGGTGGGAAAACGATCCCACCCTCTTTTTATATAGTGCTCGTCCTAGCAATTCCTATTAAATTTGCCCTTTTGTCCTGGAGTGGTGGGTGAACCAAGTTTTAGTCTGGGCGCAGGCCACGGGCGCTGTGCCAACAACGCCGATCGAAATGATCACCAGCTCGTCCACTGTCACACAAGTGGTGCTGGTGTTCCTCGTTCTTTTATCGCTGATCAGTTGGGCTGTGATGCTCGCGAAATGGCTGGAATTCCGTAAAGTTGAACGGGAATCTGCCTCTTTTTTGCGCGATTTCGAACGGTCAAATTCGTTTGACCAGGGAATTGGGATTGCACGCAGAATCCCTGGGTCACCAAACGCTCGGATTATGGATCGGGCGCAGTCGTTTGTCACTGAAGTGACGCCGGCTATGGGTGCAACGCCTGGGCGAGCGGCCAAGTTCAGCGGCTCACAGGTCGAGGCGCTGCGTCTCATCCTCGATTCCGAAACAAATTCGGCTCGCGATCGATTGGGGCAATTTATCCCATGGCTGGCAACGATCGGCTCTGTCAGCCCCCTTATTGGCCTTCTGGGAACGGTGCTGGGCATTATTAGCGCCTTTATCGGTATCGCGACGGAAGGGGCTGGAAACATTGGAGCAGTTGCGCCTGGCGTGGCTGAAGCCCTAATTGCAACAGCTGGCGCTTTGGCTGTAGCCATTCCCGCGTTCTTTGGGTATAACATCTTCGCGGCTCGGCTTAACCGAATCGACACGCAACTCGAGGGCTTTGGCACGGAGCTGATTGCCCTCCTCGTACGCGAAGGGAGAATCTAAATGGCAGGTCGGCGGCGGCGGGGCGAGCGAATGGCGGTCAACGCTGAAATTAACGTCGTGAGTTTGATCGACGTAATGATGCTGTTGATGATCATTTTTATGATCACCGCCCCCATGATGCAAGGGGGGGTAGATGTCTCGTTGCCGAAAGCCGAAGCCCGTCCACTCGAGCCCAAAAGTGGTCTGGTGGTCACGGTGGACCGAGAAGGGAACGTTTTCGTTGATAACGATCGCCTTACGTACGAAGAATTCCGGGTGGCATTCAAAGCACTCGCCGACAAGCGCGGGAAGGAAGGCGTGTATTTGCGGGCCGATGAAGGCGTTCCGTATGGAACAGTCGTTCAGGTGTTGGCTGTAATGCGAGCAAGTGGTGCAGAAAACGTCGGGCTTGTCGCGGAACCGGAAACCATCAAGCGATGAGGGCTCGGGACGCTCAGCGTAGCTTGACCGGGCCGATGGGTATATCGGCGTTATTTCACGTTTCGGTGGTGTTGATCGTCGCCTGGACCGTGAGACCGGAGGTGCGCGTCCCACTCCCTCCTATTTATAAGGTTAATATCATTGCGGCGCCTCCGGGCCCGCGCGCAATTGGAGAGGTCAAGTCGGGGCCCGCCCCAGACGTCCCAGCTGACGCGCCAGTGCCAAAATCGCGAGAGGTCGCACCTGCAGCTGATGTAGCGCCCACAGTGGCCAAAAAGGCTGCACCAGCGGCCGCAAAGCCCACAAAAGCGACTCCAACCTCGTCGACTGCGGCAAAAGCTACTCCGAACGCTTCGACCGGGGCGAAAGCGTCTCCCAATACACCAGCTCCTAAAGCGGGCGGTGGGCCAAAAGGCGGCACGGGAGCCGACGTCGCGACGATTCAAACAGATGGAATCGAATTTCCGTTCCCCAACTATCTGAACAACATCGTCCGCCAGATTGCGCTAAACTTCAAACCGAAGAATCCGAACTCGCCACTTCGGGCGCAGGTTTCGTTTCTTATTCGGAGAGACGGAACGGTAGCTGACATAAAAGTCGTTACGAAATCAGGTTCGTTTTCGTTTGATCTCGAAGCACGTGGCGCTATCGAAAAAGCCGGAAAATCATTCGGGCCCCTACCAAATGGTTTCGAGGAAGACGTTCTTCCCATAGTTTTCAGCTTCGACCCAAAATTCGTGCAGTAATGCAATTGTCTGTCTTTCAAATGGCACGTCGTGTAAACCGTGCTCCAGCTTTTCGTGTATTCAGTCGCCGCAGTCGCGTAGGAGCTTTCCTCGCAGCTATGGTGGCGCTTGCTGCCCCCCTGACTTTGTCTGCGCAAGACCCGGTTCAACCAGGTGTGCAGATCGGGCTAAACTATGCGCTTGGTACAAAGCCGGGCGTGCTGGTTCTTCCCGCCGATATGGCTGGTGGCGACTCGATTCGTGCGATCATCCAACGTGATCTCGATTATGATGATCGTGCAACCGTCGTTGCGCTCGGGACCAGCGAGGCGCGGGGCCTGTTACCGAAGGCAGGCGGAAACTTTAATTTTGCACTACTCGAAAAGTTGGGAGTGGTCGCGCTGATTCACCCGCGTGCAACACTTGCCGGCATCACAGTTACGATGTACGACGTTGCCGCGAAGAAGGCGATCAAAACAGAGACGTTCGCAACTCCATCCGATCCCAACTCTCCATCGTGGAGAATGGCGCTGCATGGCATTAGCGACCAGATTGGGATGTGGATATTTGGAAGTCGAGGCGCCGCGCAAAGTCGAGTGTTATATACGCTCAGCGGCCAGGTCTGGATTATCGATAGCGATGGGGCAAACCCGCGTCAGCTGACCAAGGTCAGCGGCCTGGCAATGTCTCCAGCCTGGCACCCGAGCGGGACCAAGATGGCGTTTTCAACCAGCAACAATCGCGGTTGGCAGATTGCCATGCACAGCTTCGAAACAGGCGAAACTCACATGAAGAGTTCGTCTGATCGTGGTCTCAATACTACACCGGCCTTCTCGCCTGATGGCAAGACCATGGCGTATTCGAATGGCGTGGAAGTGGGCACGAATATCGTCATTGCGAACGTGACCAGTAACTCTCCGGCCCGGCGAATCACTGTTGGCCGCGGCAGCGACAATACATCACCGAGCTTTAGTCCAAACGGCCAGCGGATAGTGTTTATGAGCGGCCGAGCAGGGTTTCCAGAGATTTATCTGATGGACGTTGATGGGACGAACGTACAACGTCTTACCGAATCGAATTACGGCGAACGGAACTGGCGTGCCTCTCCAGATTGGGCGCCAGACGGTCGTATGGTTGCGTATCAGTCCAGAATTGGCGGTCTGTTTCAGATTATGACGATCGATATGCGCGACCGGTCCACGAAGCAATACACCAGCGATGGTGAGAACGAAGATCCGTCGTGGGCAGCGGATGGACGTCACCTTGTATTTTCGTCGACCCGGAGCGGAATTAGGCAACTTTGGGTCGCCGATGTAGAAACTGGACGATTGCGCCAGCTAACACGCCAGGGAGGCGCTAAATTGCCATCGTGGTCACCAACATTAAAACGATAATCAGAGTACAGGCATGAAACAGCGTTACTATATCCTAGCTGCTACCGTTGTCGGGAGCGTTGCCGCCGCCTGCAAGCCGCCAGTTCCGCTTCCACCGCGCCCTGCTGCGGTGAATGCCGATAGCTTGCGTCAGGACTCTATTGCGCGCGCGTTGGCCGACTCTATCCGTCGCGCTGAACTCGCACGCCAGCAGGCCGAAGCCGATAGCCTCCGGGCTGCACAAGAAGGCAATCAGGAAGGTGCCGAGACGAGCGAAGACGCGATGGCGGTGCTGCGGACTACTATTTATTTCGCTTACGACCAGGCAAGCCTAACCGATGCCGCAGTCAGTGCGTTGACCGCAAAGGTCCCTGTATTGCAAGCAAATCCACGGATCAACCTGTTGATCACCGGCCATACAGATAGTCGCGGATCTTCGGAATACAACATCGCCCTCGGTTTACGTCGTGCAGCGATGGTGAAAGAGTGGCTCATACTTAACGGAATCTCGACGTCACGGATCGAAATTATGAGTATGGGCGAAGAAAGTCCGGTCGTTTTTGGTGAAAACGAAGACGCATGGTCGCAGAATCGACGTGCGGAATTCCAAGTAATGGGAGGGAATTAATTGATGAAGCGATTTTTAATCAGCCTTTCGGCTGTTGCAGCAACCAGCGTACTGAGCGGATGTTTCGCGACCCAAGCGGATATCCGTGTATTGCAGGGCGATTTGATGCTCGTCCGTAACGAAGCCGCTGTTGCCGACTCGCAACGGAAGGTGCAACTTGACCAGGTCCTCCGGGTGGTCCGTCAGCTAAACGATTCGGTCGCAGCTGTGAACAATAGACTGGTTCGATTTCGAGCCGATATGGTCGGCAGTATGTCGTCGGTTGAACAGCAGCTATTGCAAGTTCAAGAGCTGACCGGGCAAAGCCAGCGTCGATTACAGGAAGTTCGTGCCTCGCTCGAAGAACGGCAGGCGCAAGTTGCAGTCATACCGCCAGCCGGCGCAGTTCCAGGCGCAGGGCCAGCAGAAGTGGTTCCAGGACCAAACGAGCTATACAAAGTTGCACGCGAACAGTTCAACCAGGAAAGCTATGCGGCGGCGCGAACCGCGTTCGGCGAGATTCTAGCGAAATACCCCAAAGTCGATATCGCCCCGGATGCCGAATATTATATCGCAGATAGCTACGCAGTCGAAGGAAACTCTAAGTCGGCTGACTCTGTCTATGCTATAGTAGTCGAGAAGTATCCAAAATCGACGAAAGCGCCTTCTGCGCTATTTAAGCGTGCGACGATTGCCGCAACACAGGGTAAGACCGATGCTGCTCGTCGCTTGTTCAACGAGGTTATCAATAAGTATGGTAGAACTGATGAGGCAATCCTGGCTAAAGAGCGTTTGCAAGCGCTTGGCCGAGACGATTAACGAACGAGCGTAAGAGCCCATGGCTCAACCACGCAACTTTAGAAAATCGAACGACGTTTCGATGCCGTTTCTCGCACATCTCGAGGAGCTTCGGCAGCGCCTGTTCTATTGCGCTATCGCAATTCTGGTCGGCGGCGTCGCGACGTACGTGCTGTTCACGCAAATCCCAGGATTCGATTTGCTTGAGTTTCTGGCACGCCCTGCTACCCGATACCTGAATGGCGAAAAGCTGATTGTTACGGGTGCGATGGATATCTTCCATCTGCAGATCAACGCAGGGTTCATTATGGCGATGATCATCGCTTCGCCTGTGATTGGATATCAGCTGTGGTCGTTCATCGCTCCTGCGATGTACGTAAATGAGAAGCGAATCGCCATTCCAGTCATTGGTTCGGCGGTAGCGCTGTTTCTCTCTGGCGTTGCCCTGTGCTACTATTTGGTTCTGCCGCTTACAATGGAATTCTTTCTCGGAATTCAAACGGAGGCGGCTGTCCCAATGCTCACACTCAAAGATTTCATCGATCTCGAAATCTTTATGTGTGTTGGCTTTGGTGTGGCATTCCAACTACCGATCTTTATTCTCGGCTTATCAGCCATCGGTCTTGTAACACCAACCATCCTCGCGAAAGGCAGACGTTTTGCCATCGTTGGTGTCTTGGTGGTATCTGCCGCGATCACGCCGGATCCGACAACGATGTTCTTAATGTCGATCCCTCTGTACGGCCTATACGAAATCAGTATCTCGCTCTCCAAGATCGTGTACCGATGGAGACAGCGGCGAGAAGAAGAACGGGACAAGGAAGAAAACAACACACCCTCTTCTTCCGAGCCATCCGCCTCCTCCTCCTCGCGCGAAGAACCTCTTCGACTCGGCAGTCCTAGCTGATGCTGCGCGCGGTGGCGCTCGTCGCCGCGTTGCTGAGTGCAGCGCTTATTGCGAAGCCAGCTTACATTGGCGCGCAATCGCTCGCCGTTAAGACAAAACCGGTTGTATCACGAGCCACACAAACTGTTCGGGATACAATCCCGCGGAAGACAGACCGTGATACAACGCGCCGAGACACTACCGCGCGCGATACGACTGTGCGTGACACTACCGTGCGCGATACGACTGTTGCAGATAGCGCCAAACGTGATAGCATCCAGCTGCGGGCGAAGCTCGACTCCGCTCTCGGTGATACGTCTCTCCGCGACACGGCAAACCGCGATACCAGTGGGCTAAAAGAGCTCGTTAAGTGGATTAAAGACGATTCAGTTACCACCGCTCTTTTAGCGCGCCCTGGGTACCGGGCGACGCGATATCAGGGGCAAAGGGTTGTGTTTGAAGCACAAGAACGCGCGCTACGTATCGTTGGCCATCCAGCCGCGGTTGGACGAGATCAGATGCTCGTTGTTGGCGACACTGTGATCTATAATGATTCAACGAAGGTTGTCCTGGCGCTGGGCGACACTGTAGTGCTTCGTGATCCAGGACAGCAAGGCGCAGATGTGGTCGCACGGGGACGTGTCGCCTATAACGTTGCGCAGCGACGCGGGTTGGTTACCAACGTATCAACGTCGGTGCAAAGTGGTGAAACGTATTATATCGGCGGTAAGGCGGCAGCCTTTGTTGGAGATACATCGGCCGCAAAGCGAATGGCTTTTTATGTCGACCAGGGTATTATCACAAGCTGTGACGACTCTATTCCTGACTATTACATCAAAGGAAAAGAGCTGAAGTATATCTCCAAGAATCTGATCGCGGTTCGGCCGGCAACGTTGTACATCGCAGGCGTACCGGTATTCTGGCTCCCGTTTTTCTTTCAAGACATACGCCCGGGCCGTCGAAGTGGTTTGTTGCGTCCACGCTTTGGATTCAGCGAATTCGTTCGTAATAGCCCAACCTACCGACGGCACATAGAAAATTTTGGTTACTACACCAACCTCGGCCACTACATGGACGCACAAGCGACTGTAGATTGGCGAAGTGGAGCGCGTAGTACCGATAACGATCCAGGCTATACCCGATTTAACGGTGAAGTTCGCTATAACTGGCTCGATCGCTTTGTCTCTGGCGGATTGGCAGCGAGCCGAGAATCCCGTCGCGATGGGTCAAAGAATACGGCAGTGAGCTGGAACCACACACAACAGTTCTCACAGACGAGCCGTTTTGTTTCGAACGTAAACTTTGTAACCAACACGACAGTTCAACGCGAAACGACCTTTGATCCCCGTTTAGTTCTCGCAACTATTCGTTCTGATGTTCGCTATAACAGAAAGTTCGGACCGTTCGCCTTTGATGTTGGCGGTAGCCGAACCCAGTTCCCTGGACGTAGCCAGGTCGAAGAAGACTATCCTAAAATCAGCTTGTCGAGCCCAACGCTTGCCGTAACAAACTGGCTGGATTGGACACCAACGATGAACTACGACCGACGAGTGATTCGTAAATCCGATGCCACTCAGAGCGTTTCGTATCGATACTTCACCAATGCCGGTGGATTACCAGATAGCACGCGCTTACAAGGGAACTCGGGTAATTCGTCGTTCCGATTCAATACCCCGCTTTCCATTAAGGGATTCCAGGTTAGTGCCAACGTCTCTGCGCAAAGTCAGGAAAGTAACTTCCCTGTTTTTCGTACCTTCATTGACCAAGCCGATACAACGCAGCGAATAACGCGAACCTACGCTCGCTCATATCTCGATGGGATTGATTGGTCGCTCGGATTTTCGTTGCCGTCGCTCTTGAACAACACGCTACGCATAAGCCCAAGCCTTTCCTACGACAATATCATGGGTGGCAACTATTGGGTTCGATCCGAACTGTCACATGGTCGGTATATCAGCCAGGGCAAACGATTGAGCGGTGGCGTCAGTATCTCGCCAACCTTGTTTGGATTATTCCCTGGCTTCGGTCCATACGCGCGCATTCGTCATGCGATCACGCCTGGTATACAGTACAGATATGCACCACGAGGCAATGTCAATCGTGCCTATCTCGAAGCGATGAATTTTACGAGCCAGGATTTTATTGGAAACATGGCTCAGCAACAAGTAACGCTCACACTGTCGCAAGTGTTTGAAGCCAAACTTCGATCGGATACGAGTGCGAGTGGTACCGGGCAAAAGGTCAAGCTGCTCGCGATCAACTTCTCTTCGTTCACATACGACTTTGAGCGCGCACGTAAGCCGGGCTTAAGCGGCTTCGCCACCGATCGATTCAACTACGACCTCACCTCCGACCTGCTTCCTGGATTTTCATTCCGAAGCGGATACTCGCTGTTTCAAGGGAGCATCGCCAGCGACACCGCACAGTTCAAACCGTTCCTGGAAGAGATTAGCGCATCGTTTAATCTTTCCAGCGAGAAGGGGATTGGTGCGGCCGTATCTCGGCTTTTGGGCCGCTCGTCACAGGCAAAGGCAACGCAGACGGATGAAGGGCAGGCAGATACAATAATTGGCAGAACGTTGTCCTCAATGCCTGTTACCGGGAATCTGGCTCGTGATCGACAATATGAGGTTCCATCAGTCGAAGGGTGGAACACTGCGCTGAGCTTTTCCTCGCGACGTCAGCGTCCTCCAAAAGGCGGGCAGGTTCTGACGTACGATCCAGCTACATATTGCTCGCAGTACATCGCGAGTCCAATCCTCCTCGATCAATGCCAGCAGGCTGTTCTTACTAACCCGCAAACTGCGCTGCCCAACCTCGATCCAATCGCTGGTGGTGTGTTTGTGCGTATGCCTCCAACGGAAACGCTGCAGGCACAGAGTAATTTCCGTATCACACAAAAGTGGTCCGCCAGTTGGGGAACCATGTATGACATTGTGAACAAAAAGTTTGCGAGCCAACAGGTTACATTACAACGTGAGCTGCATGATTGGCGTGCAACCTTCTCGTTCACAAGTAGTCCGAACGGAAACTTTTATTTTAGCTTCGTGATCTCCAATAAAGCGCAACCTCAGCTGTCGTTCCCGTATCAACAGTCAACGTATCGTCAGCAAGATCTTCGCTAATCTGTGTTATCCGCTCGATTCAAACCGTGGCATGTTCCTGTCTTTCTCGCGAAGTACGCGTATTTAAGCGCTCTCCGTAAACCCATTCTCGTTCACTTTGAAGTGACCATGCGGTGTAATGCCCGCTGCGGGTTTTGCGATTATTGGAAAACTGATTCATCTGAGAAAGACCGTGAGCTCAAGAGCTTTGCCGATGCCGCAAGGTTTTTTAATCCGATGATGGTCACCTTTACCGGTGGCGAACCAACGTTACGTCGAGATCTTGAAGACATCGTTGCCGCTGTTGATCGCGCGATCTCGGTGAAGTATATGACGATGATTACGCATGGCGGGATGTTAACGCCTGAGCGGGCGCAGTCGCTGTGGGACGCAGGAATCAACCAGTTCAATATCTCACTCGACTTTTTAGACGAACGTCACGATGAAGCGCGTGGGATTCCTGGACTCGTTGGCAAGATCATGAGGACTATTCCAGCGATGCGTTCATCCGGAATCGATGGGATTCGGTTTAATACCGTCATCAAACGGTCGAACCTGGACGATCTCATGCCGATCGTGCGTCGCGCTGAAGAGCTTGGGGTTGGGGTCAACTTCAGCTGTTATACCGATAGTAAAAACGGGAACCCGGAAGGGTTGATTGGCGCTGAGGCTATTGCCCATCTGGAGTCCGTAATAGCTGAACTCCTGGCTTTCAAGCGTCGCAAGCGGGGGATTATTACCAACTCGGACTATTACCTCGAACAGATCCCGAAGTATGTACGCGGCGAGATGCAGGAGCCGTGTCGGTCGGGCATGCGAACGATCCACGTCGACCCAGCCGGATACGTAAAACGCTGCCCCGATTTTCCGACAGATTTTCATTGGCGTGACTTCCAGAAGTATCAACCAGTCAGTTGTAATGCATGCTACTACGCATGTCGAGGAGAGGCGCAGGCTCCGCTGAGGCTGTCCAGAATCCGCGATGTGATGGCGTAGGCGTGACATCCTTTTGTTGTCCTCTGCTACTGTGTGTTTCATCCGATGTCGAAAGTCGCCCAACTGAAAAAGAAAGCTGCCGAATGTGAGCAGAAGAAGCAGTACGAGCGTGCCTTGGGGCTCTATGTCCAGGCTATCGAAGCTGCGGAATTACCGGAAGATCGTGATATCCAGCTCTTTAACCGAGTTGGCGACCTGTTTTTGCGGCAAGGCGATCTCAACCAGGCGATCACCTATTACGAGCGTGCGGTCGATCTGTATACGGAGAGTGGATTCTTCAGCAACGCGATCGCGCTGTGCAATAAGGTGCTCCGCCATTCCTCTGCGCGTAGTGTGATTTACTACAAACTGGGGAAGATCAGCGCGAAGAAAGGGTTTAACTCCGACGCCAAGCAAAACTTTCTGGAATATGCGGGCCGAATGCAGCGGGACGGCCAGTTGGATGAGGCATTCCGCGCATTAAAAGAGTTTGCCGATCTCTGTCCAGGTCAGGATGACGTGCGTCTGATGTTGGCAGACCAGCTGGTTCGCGCACAGCGGCCCGCTGAGGCGCTTGAGCAGTTACAGCTGTTCTACCAGACCATGGTTGCGGAAGACCGTGCTGTAGAGGCTCAGGCAGCGTTGGAGCGCATCCGGGCGATCGATCCCGAGTTCGCGCCAAGCGTTGGGCATACTCAACGGCCAGCAGAGCGGGACGGGTTAGTGTTTATCGATATCCGTCGTACGCAGGAGCTGATACGGTTTGCGGATAGGCGGACACCAGCGTCGGGTGTGCGGCCTCAATCCGTTGCGATTTCGGCGGTTGTAGCACCGGTGGTATCGGTCGCTGCCGTTTCAGGTGTTGAAAGCTCCGTCCCATTAGAGGTTCGGCCCGATCACGCCGAAGGTGATTCAGAGTCTCAAGCGAGTAGCGCCGCGTTGCCAGGTTTGGAGCTTACCTCGCTCGTTGAAGAATCCTCGGCAGTTGACGTCGATCAAATTCAGATGATCGTAGACTCTGGTTCCCCGGCTGATGCGAGCTTTGAAGCATCGCCGTTGGCAGGCGTTACGCCCGTTGAAGATCCGTTTATCTCAATGGCTTTGGCTGTTGCTGCAATGGCGAACCCTTCTCCAGATGACGCTTCCGGGGTTTCAGGCGCTGCGGAGATCGCCGAGATCGCCGATGCTTCCGAAGCCGCCGATAATAGTGCTCCTGTAGAATCTGTTCCGTCAGCTGTGGTTGCCTCGGCACCACTCGTAGAAGAAGCCGTCGCGACTCCCATAAATGTCTCAGAAGCCCAGGTCGAATCGCCCGTCGCAGCCCCTCCGCCGCTTCCACAGCCTCCCGTGGTCGACAGCGAATTCGTCGATCTCAACGAGTGGCTACAGGAGTCGCAAGGCCCCCGGAACACGCGAATGACGACCGATAAAGCGCAACCTGAGGACGGCACCCAGGAGCAGTCCGACTTTACAGCGATGTTGGAAACGTTCAAACAGGGCATCGCCCTCAACGTCGACGAAAGCGATTCGGATAGTCACTACGATCTTGGTGTGGCCTATCTCGAAATGGGTTTGCTCACAGAAGCCGTCGCCCAGTTCCAGAAGGCGCTTCGTGGTAACTCTGTCCCCGAGCGGCGAGTACGTGCGTACGAATCGCTAGGGCAGTGTTTTATCGAGCAGGAGAAGTACGATATTGCACGCGCTTCACTGGCTGGTGCGTTCAACGAACCTGGTTTTTCCGACGATAAGCTCGTTGGTGTACTATATTGGCTCGGATACGCAGCCGAGTTTGCCGGTGATCGGCATGACGCGATTGAGTATTATAAACGTGTGGTTGCGATTGATATTACCTTCCGTGATGTTAGTGAACGTCTTGGGCGGGCTACGCAAATCGCGATGGTATAGCTAACTTGGCGCTCCGTTTTATCGGCTTATGACAGTATCGACCCCTCCGACACTCCAGGCAATTCAAGCTTCGATTCAAGACCGGCTTGAGATGGTTGCAAATGAAATTCGTCAGTTTATTACTGCCGATGTCCCGCTCCTCGCGCAGGTGGGGGATCATTTGATGTTGATGAAGGGGAAGATGTTCCGCCCAACGCTGGTCTTGCTGTCAAGCGCCACCGACGATGCGCCAACCGACCGCGCCGTAACGCTTGCAGCCGTGGTTGAGCTGGTTCATCTCGCAACGTTGGTACACGACGACGCTGTCGATCACTCCGTGCTTCGTCGGGGAATGCCGACCGTCAACTCGTTGTTCAGTCACCAGGTGTCGGTGATCACTGGTGACTTTTTGTATTCGACCGCGCTTTCCCAGCTGTTGCGTCTCGAAGATTTGAACGCAATGCGCATCCTCGTTGATGCGTCGACACAAATGTCGGTCGGAGAAATGTGGCAAATGTCTTCACGGCAGCCGCTCGAATCCACGGAAGCGGACTACGAACGAGTCATCCGAGCCAAAACGGCGTCGCTCATTGAAGGGGCGTGTCGAGTCGGCGCAATATCGGGAGCTGCACGCCACGAAAACGCCTTACGGCAATACGGCGATGCGCTTGGCATGGCGTTCCAAATCGCTGACGACCTGATCGACTACACTCAGGTGGCGGCGACAACTGGCAAGCCAACCGGGCTCGATCTCCAGGAACACAAGGTCACTCTGCCCCTGATCGCGGCGCTCAGAACCATGTCTCCAGCGGCAAAGGCACAGGTCGAAGCCTTCTTCGCAGAGTCGGAGACGCCAGATGAGTCGCAAGTCGCAGAAATCGTTGGGATTGTAACCGAGGCTGGTGGGCTCGATTATGCGCGCCAGCGAGGGGAGCAGTTTGCAGTACAAGCAGAGAAGGCACTTGCCGTTCTGCCTCGAACAGTCGCTCGAGATGCCCTCTCGGCGGCAATTTCCTACGTCATGGAGCGAAACGCATAATGCCCCCACGTGGAGCCAGTCGAAGAGGATCCCTCTTCTATACGTCCATTCTTGCCATCGGATTCGTCGCCGGCGGCCTCCTGACCCAGGTCGTACGAAAGTTTCTGCCGGCAAGCGCCGTAAAAGAATTCTTTACCACGGGCGTAACCCCTTCTTTCGGCCCGCTGTCCATCGATTTAGTGATCCTGAAGTTCGCTTTGGGGCCAGTTGCGGTTGACGTGTCACTTTTGGCACTAGTGGGTGTACTAGTGGCATATCTGATTGCACGGTCGTTATTTTAAAGGGAAGGGCAATTTCTGATTAATCGCTGGTTTCTGGTGAAAACTACCAGACCCATCTATCTAGCCAGAATGCGTTTCCTACACTTTCATCGTATTACCAATTCGGAGCGGTACATTTATGCTACCACATTTCAGCGTCCCAGAACTGATCATCATCATGGTGGTGATCCTGTTGTTGTTCGGTGCCAAACGCATTCCAGAGATTGCCGGATCGATGGGAAAGGGCATTAAGGAGTTCAAGAAGCAGATTACGGACGCAGAGCGTTCGATTAAGGGCGAAGATGCCCCGTCTGCCTTTGGACGCCCTCGCTTTTCCGAAGAGGAGCTTCGCAACAACCCGAAGGCTGCCGAAGAGACCCCAGAGCCAAAGCGCTTAATTTCCTGATGTGAAATGCCCGTCGTGAAAACGATGGGCTTTGCAGTACAGTATAAGGCCGGGATGCTGAATTTTACGATTCAGGTGACCTTGGTATAGCCATAAGTAAACTGGATTGCTGGCGTTTTTATCGCGCGACCCAGATCTGAACTACTCCGAATAAAAAAACTCCCTCCCCGAAGTTGCCATTTGGCTCTTGCGGGGAGGGAGTTTTTTTGCGTGTTCAGGTTTTACTGCTTACGACCCTGATTTGTAGATCGTCTGCTGAATTTCCTTTCGGCGATCCTTGATCTTGGCCGCGTCTCGGAGGTTCACGAGGAATGCTTGCACATGAGCGCGTTGGAGCGACTGATTCGCCTGCTGACGCATGCCGGGCTTGAGCTTTTCATACTCAGCCTTATCCCCTTCTATGCGGCGATTCACTCGAATAACGTATACCGCATCGTCAGACTTGATTGGTGCGCTGATGCTGTTCACTGGGAGAGCGAAGGCTGCACCGATGGCGGCATTAGCACGACCAAGCCCTGGAACCATGCTCAATCGATTGAACATGACGCTCTGTTCGATTGGCGTATTAAGAACCTGGCCAGCCCGTTCAAGCGAAGAGCCGGCTGCAGCTATTGCGAACTTTTGCGCGACTTCCACAAGCTGGTCGAGCTTCTTCTTGTGGATGAGTTCAGCGCGAATCTCTTCTTTCATTGCGTCGAACGATGGCGTGCCACCAGGGGTGATGGATTCGAGTCGGGCGATGAAGTAACCATCTTCCGAATCAAACAGATCGCTCGAGTGGCCAATCGTTGGTCCGCTGAACGCCCAAGCCGAGACGCTAGGAACGACCTTGCCGTTTTCAACGAGCGGCTGTCCTTCGGTCACAAAGGCGCGGACTGGCGTTAAGCCAAGCGCCTTGATGGCAGAGTCAAACTTGGCGGGATTGTCCGCTCCAGCGGCAAATCTGGCCAAAGAATCGGCTCTGCGGTCTGTGAGTGATGCTGCCGAATCGCTTTGTACAACTCGGAGCAGGATGTGGTGTAAGCCGAGCGAGTCGCCTTTTCGTGAGTCGAGGCGGATGAGGTGGTAGCCGAACTGCGTGAGAACTGGTTGCGAGAGTTCGCCAGGCTGAAGCGCTTTGGCTGCATCTTCGAAAGGCTTGACGAAGCGGCCGATAACGCCGACGCCGAGATTTCCGCCGTCGACTGCGGAGGCAGAGTCTGCGGATTCGGCTTTCGCGACGTCTTCAAACTTTTCGCCAGCGATAATGCGGCTGCGAAGCGCAAGAAGTCTGTTACGGACTACGCTCGAATCGCTTGCGCTAACCGTACGCGGGATTACAGCATATGTAACGGCCGCGAGCCCCGGGCGTTTGAGCTCTTCCTTATGAGAGTCGTAATACGCACGAATTTCGCTATCGGAAACCTTGATCGCAGGGTCTGGAGCGTCGGTTGGGCGGAACGCCGCGAAAGAAACCTGGGCCGAATCTCGCGTGTCGCGATAGTTCTGCCAAAGCTGTCCTTCTGTTGGGTATACGCCCGCAGCGACCTGCTCGTAGAGCTTCTGCTTCGGAATCTGGTCTTGGTAGTATCCTTCGAGCTGGAGCAGCAGACCAGACTGTTTGGCAGTCGGGCTGTTCAGGAATCGAAGGTACTTCTCGTAGTCGAACCGCCCTTCTGTCTGGAGCTCTGGGCTTTCCATGAGCTGAGGAGGGGGGCTAAACTTGGCAGCCTGGACGACTTCATCGGGCGTGACATTAATGCCGCGCCGTTTGATTTCTTGTTGAAGCAACACTTCGTCAACGAGCTGGTCGAACGCTCGTTCTTCGATTTGTTTCTTCTCGTCGAGGGAGAGGGAGTATCCAGAGCCCTGCGTTTGCTGCGCTTCGAGCTGTTGAATAGTCCTTTGCCATACGGAGAAAAGGATTTCCTGGCCGTTGACAGTTGCCACGGCCGTGGACGGTGTGATTGGTGCGCGGCCAAAGAGTCCTGAGGACTCGTAGACGAGAAACCCGCCTACGAAGGCAACGACAATGATAACCCAGATGTATTTCGCGGAAGACCGCATCGCCTGTAGCATAGCGGAGTAAGGTGCCAATCTGGACGGGTGAAATCAAGGCTCACTCTACAGTTGTGTCATAACTCCTGTTGATACGCTCCCTGTCCATTAGTATCTTGAGCGGTCTGATCTAGTGTGTCTGACGTACGTATTACCCCTTTTGAGGAGTTGGATGGCCGATCTCGCGCGTCTGGATGAGCTGCAACAAAAGTTCGATGAAAATCCCCGCCGGTACTTTGCCCCATTGGCAAATGAGTATCGAAAGGGAGGGGATGCCGAACGCGCCATCGAGCTGTGCCGGACGTTTTTGCCCCATCTGCCGGGGCATATGAGCGGGTATATAGTATACGGGCAGGCGTTGTTCGATACGGGCCGGCGCGGCGAATCGGAGTCGATTTTTCAGGAAGCGTTACGGATCGACCCTGAAAACGTCATTGCTTTGCGTCATCTCGGCGACATCGCCCGATTAGCTGGAGACCGTGGCGTGGCGCAAAAGTGGTATGAGCGAGTGCTCGATCTCGATCCAAAAAATGAAGAGATTGCGGCGTATGTCGCTGAGCTGGTCATGGCCGGCGGGGACGAGGCTCCGGTACCTTCCGTACCGTCTGTACAATCCATACAGACTGAAGAGACCCTCGGCGAATCGAATATGGCGGAGCAGAATCCTGAAGCGTTTGAACCGTGGCCGGTGGCGAGCGGCGTTGTTGACGCGGCTGGTGAGGTAGAGGCAGGAGTTGTGTCTGACGGTTCTGGCGGCGAGCTGGACGCTCTTGACGTGTACCAGACGGCCCAGGATGGGGCGGGCGGTTGGATTGATCCGGCTCCCGCTCCCACCTACGAGGAGTTTGTTCCAGAACCAGTTGCCGAATCAATTGCGGAGCCAGTTGCCGGCGCCGAAAGTGTCGTGGCAAGCGACGAGACAAACGAACGGCAGTTAGGCGACGTTCTGTTCGATACTCCGGTCGCCGACGATCTGGACGATGACGCGGTCGAAATCGACGTCTCGGTTCCGTTTGTGACAGAGACGCTTGCCAACGTCTATATAGAACAAGGCTTTTTAAGCGAAGCGCTCGCGGTCTACCGCCAACTCGCCGAAACTCGAAATGATCCGTATCTGCACGATAAGGTCGCCGAGCTGGAAGAGCGTATCGAACGAGAGGCGATTGCGGCTCGCGCGTCGTACATGCCGTCGCCAGTGGCCTCCCCGTTTCCTGATCCGTCGCCACTTACGGTCCGAGAGTTCTTTTCGGCAATCGGTGCTACCCGTCCGGTTGGAGACGATGACGTACAGAACGGCGCCGGTTCCAGCAAAGATGAAGCACAACCAACCGGGCTCTCTGTACTCTTCGAGAACACGGAACGGAACGAGCAAGACGAACGCGCTGCGCACGCTTTTGCAGACGCCTACGCAATTCCTTTTTCGCCTCGCTCGTGAATTCCCCTCGCATTGCTGTTATCAACGGCCCGAACCTCAACCTGCTTGGCAGTCGCGAGCCAGAAATTTATGGGCATGCGACACTGCACGACATTGAAGATCGATTGCGAGTTGTGGCAGAAGAGCTTGGTGTCGAAATCTCATTCTCACAGTTCAATGGTGAAGGCGAGATTGTCGAAGCGATACATGGGTTGAAAGATTTGGCTGTTGGCGCCGTAGTGAACATGGGCGCGTATTCGCATTCCAGCCTCGCCATTCGCGACGCGCTTACTGGTGTGAACCTGCCGTTTGTCGAAGTACACATCAGCAACGTTCATGCGCGCGAAGTTGAACGTCATCATCTCATACTTGCATCCAAAGCGGTTGGTGTGGTGTGTGGCCTTGGTGTATATGGTTACGAAGCCGCATTGCGCGGCCTAGTTCACAAGCTTCAGGCGTAACTCAGCTTCTATAATATGATGAGCGACTATCGACCGGCCCGTATTGCGAACGTTATTGATGCGTTAACCTCACATCATCTGGACGCGTTGCTTGTAACAGGGCGTGCCAACATTCAATATCTGACGGGTTTTTCAGGGTCGAGTGGTTTGCTGCTCGTGACGACGCGAGAGCTGGTCTTGATTACCGACTTTCGGTACGACACGCAGGTGAAGGAAGAGGTCGGAGATCTTGCGCGGATCTGTATCGACCGGCTTAGCCTTTGGAAAACGCTGTGGGACGAATTAACTGCGCTCCCGCGCCTAGCTGTTATTGGATTTGAGTCAGCGTTAGTTACACATCGCGACTTCGAACGCTTTCTTGAAGTGAACGAGGGTGGTCGATGGCAGTGGCGTCCAGAGGTCAACATCATCGAAGCGCTGAGGGCATCGAAAGATCCGGGCGAGGTGGCGTTGATCGAAGAGGCGGCTGGTGTGGCGACTCGCGCTTTAAGCGAGACGTTGGAACAGGTTCGCGCTGGACTTACTGAGCTGCAAATTGCTGGATTGTTGGAACACGCGCTGAGAAACAACGGCAGCGAATCGTATCCGTTTGAATGTATTGTTGCGTCCGGTCCGCGTTCAGCGTTACCGCATGCAAGGGCAGGGCGTCGAGTTGTTGAACGTGGAGATTTACTCCTGCTCGACTTCGGCGCGACAGTTGGCGGTTACTGTTCTGATATCACGCGGACGGTTGTTATCGGGAAAGCCGATGCACTGCAACGCGAGATTTATGGTATCGTTCGGACCGCGAACGAACGGGCGATTGCGGCGATCATGCTTGGAATGACAGGCAAAGATGCTGATGCAATTGCTCGAGATTATATCGTTGCGCATGGTTATGGCGACGATTTCGGCCATTCGCTTGGCCATGGGATTGGCCTCGAAATTCACGAGGCACCACGATTGGCGCAGAATGCCGACGTGCAACTTCCTGTGAACACGGTTGTTACCATCGAACCTGGAATTTATCGGGCGGGATGGGGCGGCGTGCGTATTGAAGACGACGTGTACCTCGACGCGGCTGGTCCGCGCGTGCTTACAGATTTCACTCACGACTTATTGGAGCTTTCAGCGTGATCGACCTGCGCTATGTCAAAAAACTCATCGAAATGCTCGATGAATCCACTGTCGACTCGATCGAAATTTCATCCGACAAAGGGATGAAGGTTCGACTCTCCAAGACGCCTACTCAGCGTGGAGTTTCGATGTCGGCGCCCATGCAGCTTCCCATGCAGGTTGCGGCTCCAGCGCAGCCTGCTAGTGTGGCAGCTGAAGCGCAATCGGTAGCTGCAGCGAAAGCTGAAGATGCCAAGGCGAAGTATCTTGAAGTGAAGTCGCCAATGGTTGGTACATACTATTCGGCTCCGGAGCCTGGCGCGAAGCAATATATTAGCGTTGGCGATCGGATCTCGAAGGGACAAATCCTCTGCATCATCGAAGCCATGAAGATCATGAACGAAATCGAATCTGAGTTCGATGGCGTTGTGAAGGAAATACTGGTTGATAACGCTCAGCCAGTGGAATACGGCCAAGTGTTATTCCGTATTGATCCGAACGGATAACGTTCGCTCGACGCTTCGTGCACTCGACCCCAGTTATACCAAGTCCAGCTTCTCTCGACGGTGCGCGTAGTGCACCGTCGTTGAATACTCCTGTGCATGGCGCACCGGTGCCAAGGAGCACGCCATCGAGTTCGATGCCGGCATTTGATTATCGCCGACTGTTGAGCTTGATGGTTCAGGAAAATGCATCCGACTTACACTTGAAAGTCGGATGCCCACCGTCTGTTCGTATTAACGGAAGTTTGGTGAACGTCGATCACCCGCCGTTGCGGGAAGACGATTTGCGATCTGTGGCGGAGCAGACCATGACCGCGCGTAATCTCAAGGAATTTTCTGAGATTAAAGAGTGCGATTATGCGTTAGGCGTATCGGGGATCGGGCGGTTTCGTGTGAATGCGTATCAGCAGCGTGGGTCGATTGCTTATGCGTTCCGTGTTGTACCGTCGCAAGCGAAGACAATCACCGAACTTGGGTTGCCATCCATCTGCGAACGCATTGCATTGGCGCCTCGGGGCCTAGTGTTAGTCACTGGTGTTACCGGTTCGGGGAAGTCGACTGCGCTTTCCGGGATGATTCAGCATATCAATCAGAACAAGTTCGCGAACATTATTACCATCGAAGACCCGATCGAGTTTTTGCATCGCGATATCAAGTCGCGTGTGAATCAACGAGAGGTTGGTACCGACACCACGACATTTGCACAGGCATTACGTCGCGTGTTGCGGCAAGATCCCGACGTGATTCTTGTTGGGGAAATTCGCGATATGGAGACGCTGGACACCGCGCTTCAGGCGGCGGACACTGGCCATCTGGTCTTCTCAACATTACATACAACCGACGCATCCCAGACTATTAATCGGGTGTTGTCGTTTTATCCGCCGCATCAGCAGGCTGAGGTGCGGTATATGTTATCGAGCGCGTTGCATTCTGTCGTTTCGTTACGGCTGGTGCCTCGTGCTGACGGAAGCGGTCGAGTCCCTGCGGCGGAGGTATTAGTGAATACGCCTGCGGTGCGCGACAGCATTCGTGACAATACAAAAGCACTCAATATCCCAGAATTGATTCGGGAAGGCTCTGTGCAATACGGTATGCAGAGCTTCGATCAAAGTCTGATGCATTGGTATACAAATAAAGTCATTACATACGAAAGTGCGCTTTCGTATGCCACCAGTCCAAGTGAATTTGCTCTACGTGTGCAGGGCGTTGCTGGAGCCAGCGACAATACGTGGGACACGTTTACGGGCGAGAGTCTCTAAATGTTCAAAAAAGTTCTCATCGCGAACCGCGGCGAAATTGCACTTCGTGTTATTCGTGCGTGCCGCGAGTTGGGTGTTCAAACGGTTGCAGTTTATTCGGAAGCAGATAGGGAATCGTTGCACGTTCGGTTTGCAGACGACGATGTGTGTATCGGCCCAGCGCCGGCCCGCGAATCCTATCTGAACATTCCACGAATTATTGCGGCTGCTGAAATTACGGGTGCTGACGCGATTCACCCGGGTTACGGCTTTTTAGCTGAGAACGCTGAATTTGCTGAAACCTGTGCGGCCTCGAACATTACGTTTATTGGGCCGACGGCTGACCAGATTCGCGTGATGGGCGATAAGGCTGCCGCGCGTCGAGCCATGCAGGAAGTTGGTGTTCCGATCATCCCTGGAAGTCCGGGGCCGGTTGAGGATGCGGAAGAGGCGCTCAAGTTTGCGATGGAAATTGGCTTTCCAGTCATCATCAAGGCGGCGGCCGGTGGTGGTGGAAAGGGGATGCGAGTGTCGACTGATCCAGACGACTTTGCGCGCGCTTTCCAGCTTGCGCGGTCTGAGGCGCTTTCGGCGTTTGGGAATGGTGACGTGTACGTTGAGAAGTATCTCGCTCGTCCGCGTCACATCGAATTCCAGATTTTGGGTGATAGCTTCGGCAACGTGATTCACTTGGGTGAGCGCGACTGTTCGGTGCAGCGTCGTCACCAGAAGTTGATTGAAGAAGCGCCAAGTCCGGCCATGACCCCAGAGCTCCGTTTGGCGATGGGCGATGCCGCCGTTCGTGGTGCAAAGGCGATCAACTACGTTGGAGCCGGGACGATCGAAATGTTATTGAACGAAGACAAATCGTTCTATTTCATGGAGATGAACACCCGTATTCAGGTTGAGCATCCGGTGACGGAAATGTTGACGGGTATTGACCTCGTGAAAGAGCAGATCCGTGTGGCTGCTGGCGAGCGGATGAGCGTTTCCACATTGCCGCCGCTCCGTGGGCATGTGATTGAATGCCGAGTAAATGCGGAGGATCCGGCGCGGAACTTCCAGCCTTCGCCCGGTCGAGTTGACGTGTTTCATCCACCTGGAGGCCCTGGCGTCCGTTTGGATACCCATGTGTACACGGGCTACACCGTTCCACCGTACTACGACTCGTTGTTGGCGAAGTTGATCTGCCAGGGGCGCACTCGTGAGGAGGCGATCCGTCGTATGCAGATTGCGCTCGAAAGCTTTATCGTGGAAGGAGTTACGACGACGATTCCGTTTTTGGCGCGTGTCATGCAAAACGAAAAGTTCCGGGCGGGCGACGTGGACACGAAGTTCCTCGAGCGCGAGCCAGACCTTATGAAGGAGCCGCAACCGTAATACGGTGAGTCATGGATGTGCGTCTCGATGTTTATCTAACTCCCGCCGAACTGCAGCCTAATGCAGTGGCCGGTAAAGTGGTGGTCGTTATTGATGTGCTTCGCGCGTCAACGACCATTACGGCTGCGCTGTTTCATGGCGCAAAAAGTGTAATTCCGTTTGCGCAAGCTGACGAAGTAGCGATGGGTGCCAAGCAGTTTGATCGAGGGGAGGCGTTGTTAGTCGGAGAGCGGAAAATGCTTCCGATTTCCGGCTTTGATCTTGGGAATTCTCCCGGGGCATTCACCGCCGATGTTGTAGCAGGCAAGACAATTTTGTGTACGACCACCAATGGTACACAGGCGCTCCTGGCAACTCAGGGCGCTCAGGAGACCATTGTGGGGTCGTATGTGAATTGCAGTGCGGTGAACGACCATCTCGCTTCCGCTGTGGATGCAGAGTCGAGTATCGTGATTATCTGTGCTGGTCAGGACAAGCACTTTGCATTGGAAGATGCCGGGTGTGCGGGGCGTTTTGTAAATCATATTACGAAACTTGGTGCTGGCGTTATCTTGAATGACGCAGCACGTTCTTGCGCACTGATCGATCAACACTATGGCGATAACCTCCAAGCGCTCTTCCTCGACGCCTCGCACGGGCGTTCGCTCGCGGACGCAGGATTCGGCGATGACCTCACGCTCTGCGGGCAGATCGATATTTACCCGATGGTTCCGATCTACGCCGACCGACAGATCACACAACCTGGCGTTGGACGAGGGCGGTAACGTCGAGTTGCGCCCACGAATGAGCCCTGTCCTGAAGCGTGAGTTGATTGGAATCGCGCTTTTGTTGTTTGCCGTATTCCTTGCTGGTGCGCTGTTGTGGCAAGGTATCGCCACTGCGCGTGGCATCGAAGATGTACGCGGTGGTTTTGGTTGGGTCGGGCAGTTTATTGCTCGACCGCTCTCGACATTCTTTGGATGGCCTAGCGCTGCGTTGCTACCATTTGCTGCGGCTGTTCATGCCTTGAAAGAATTTGGTCGCATCAATCGCGATGGCGAGCGGTCGTGGATGGTGTTTTTGCTTGGGTTCGCTGTTGTTTTGCCCTTTGGGATTGGGTTGGCAATGGGGGCGAGTCGAGCGGAGAATGCATGGGCTGGCGTGTGGGGCGGCTTCATGGCGTTTTATGCCGTGCAGTTTGCTGGGACGGCCGGTGCGTGGATTGTATTCCTGCTGATTCTGAGCGTGCTGAGCGCGGTGACGTTGTCGTGGAATCCAATTCGTATGTTGATTGGGCGGGCGCCTGTGGATGAGAGCAGCGTTACCGAGGCGGCTATCGATGAGTCGTATCTTCCATCCAAGGGTCGACGGAAGCGGTTGTTAGCTGAGGTTTTGGCACCAACTCCAGAAGAGCTCCCTGCCATGATGGCGCTTGAGTCGGTTGTGGTTACCGAAGTTGCTCAAGTCGATGACGATGTTGCCGGTTCGCAGGATCGGGGTCGCAAGAAGCGGAGTAAATCCGAGTCTGCTTCGGAGCGTACAGATAAGATTGTGGCTGAAATCGATTCCGCCGAACACTCCGAGGTCTTTACGGACGAGGATATACCGCCGAGCGATCTGTTGAGCGTGTCGCCGCCGCGGAATGTGGATGAAGGGAACCGGGAGTTGGATATTGCTGGGCAACGTTTAATGGAAGCGTTGGCCACGTTCAAGGTGGATGGAAAGTTGGTTGGACGCACGACGGGCCCTGCGGTCACACAGTTTGAAGTTACGCCGGCTGCCGGTGTGAAGGTTCGGCAGATTGCGAACCTGGGGAACGATCTGGCGTTGGCGATGCGTGCGCAGAGCATTCGTGTTGTTGCGCCGATACCAGGCCGAGGAGCGGTCGGAATCGAAGTACCGAATCCGGTGCCGGAAGTTGTTGGCTTTCGGGAGCTGATTGACTCGCCGGAGTTTCGGAGTGCTCGTGCTGCGCTGCCGATTGCGTTAGGTAAGGATTTGGAAGGGCGGCCGTTGATCGCCGATTTGGCGAAGATGCCACATCTATTGATTGCGGGTGCAACTGGGTCGGGTAAGTCGGTGTGTATCAACACCCTGATTACCAGTCTATTGTATAGGCATACTCCAAAGACGTTGCGCTTTTTGATGGTCGATCCCAAGATGGTCGAACTGTCTGTGTACAACACCATTCCGCACTTGCGTCATAAAGTTGTGACGGATAATCGTGATGCGGCGGCGGTGTTGAAGTGGGCGGTGATGGAGATGCAGGATCGGTATGCGTTGTTGGCGGCGAACGGTGCGCGGAATTTGCAGGACTTTAACCGGAAGGTTGAAGAAGGTGCGCCGCTGTTGAAGCCGAAGCGGCCTGATGTGGCGTTTGAGGATCGAACGTATACCGGGCCAACGTTGCCGTATATCGTGCTGATTATCGACGAGTTGGCTGACCTCATGATGACGGTGCAGGGCGAAGTTGAAACGCCGTTGGCGATGTTGGCGCAGAAGGCGCGTGCGATTGGGATTCACCTCATCCTGGCGACACAGCGTCCCAGCGTGAACGTGATTACCGGGTTGATCAAGGCGAACTTCCCTAGTCGTATTGCGTTCCGAGTGGCGAGTCAGATTGATAGCCGAACCATCCTTGATGGTTCTGGTGCTGAGTCGTTGCTGGGGAATGGGGATATGTTGTTTATTCCGCCGGGGAAGTCGGAGCCGTCTCGTGTGCAGGGTGCGTATATCTCGAGCGAAGATACCGAAGCGTTGATGGCGTGGTATGAAGCCAAACGTGAAGCGCGCAAGGCGGCGTTGGAAGCGCAGGGTATTATGACGGAAGATCCGCAGAGCGAAGAGGATATTCTTGAGAAGATCCGTCAGCATGAGATGGCGGAGAGTGGTGCGGGTGATGGGGATGCGAGCGGGGATAGCGATCGGGATAAGCTGTTCCGTGAGGCGGCTGATATTGTTGTGCAGCATCAGCAAGGGTCAACGTCGTTGTTGCAGCGTCGGTTGAAGGTTGGTTATGGGCGAGCTGCGCGAATTATCGATCAGCTGCATGCGGCTGGTGTGTTGGGGCCGCCAGATGGATCGAAGCCGCGTGATGTGTTGATGGGATTGGAAGACCTGGATCGGATCGCGCCACGATCGTAATGGTGAGGGCGTAATTTCGAGGGCGTAGTATTAATAAGATTGTTGTGGTGAGAGCATCGTGGCGGGATTCCCGCACCGATGCTCTTTTGTTTGAATGGATCCTATCAGATCCTCGCGCGTTGCAGTTTTTAGATGCAAGTGAACAAGAAATGATACAACGTGACCGAGTGAGCGCGCCTTACGTTGCATTATGCTCACGGATCGGCAGGTATTAGGCATCAAAGGCGAAGAGATCGCTGCGGAATGGTTGCAGCAACGAGGGTGGCGAATAGTTGATCGTCGCTTTCGCAGCGGTCACCGCGACATCGACTTAATCGCAGTGCGGCACGATTGCGGTAAAGGTGATCGGTTGGTCGCATTTGTCGAAGTGCGAACCCGACGTTCGATCACGTTTGGTCGACCAATTGAAACCGTCCAATGGAAAAAGCAGCGCGAACTTCGAAAGATCGCAAGGGTCTGGATCATGTCGAACGTTTGTTCTGCTTCCGCATTCCGATTCGATATTATCGGGGTGGTATTGGATGGCGATCGGCCCCAGATTGAATACATTCCAAATGCCTTTTAAGATTTAATGTGTTGGCCTTCGGTTGATTTTCGGGTGCGACTTTTGTAGTTTATTCGGTTCAGGTGGACGCGGGAATCTGAACGGAGTCTCTTCGAGTCTCTTGCCTGGAAACACAAATCCGTAGCCGCCGATCCAGGTTATTTTACGTTTAGCCACAGGACAACAAACATGGCCGTTTCTACCTTACAAGACGACAAAAAGAAGGCATTGAACCTGGCGGTGGCGCAGATCGAAAAGAACTGCGGCAAGGGTTCGATCATGCGGATGGGAACCGGATCGGCGCGTGTTCGCGTTGATGCGATCTCCACCGGCGCTATTAACCTCGACTCCGCTATCGGTATTGGTGGCATCCCCAAAGGGCGTGTTACCGAGATTTATGGCCCGGAATCGAGCGGTAAAACAACGTTGTGCTTACACGTTGTCGCAAACGCACAAAAAAGCGGTGGCGTCGCCGCGTATATCGATGCCGAACACGCGCTCGACACTGACTACGCCACCAAGCTGGGCGTTGATGTAGAAAATCTCCTCGTTTCTCAGCCAGACACCGGCGAACAGGCGCTCGAGATTTGTGAAATCCTCGTTCGCTCTGGCGCGGTTGACGTTATCGTCATCGACTCGGTTGCCGCCCTCGTTCCCAAGGCAGAAATCGAAGGCGATATGGGCGATTCCCACGTTGGTCTTCAGGCGCGCTTGATGAGTCAGGCGCTCCGAAAGCTGACCGGCGCTATCGCTCGCTCCAAGACGTCGGTCATCTTCATCAACCAGCTTCGTGAGAAGATTGGCGTCATGTTCGGGAACCCGGAAACGACCACAGGTGGTAAAGCGCTGAAGTTCTACGCCTCGGTCCGACTCGACATCCGCCGCATTGGCCCAGTCAAAGACAAGGAAGAGGTCGTTGGTTCACACGTTCGAGTGAAGGTGGTCAAAAACAAGGTTGCCCCACCGTTCAAGCAGGCTGAGTTCGACATCATGTACGCCGAAGGCATCAGCCACGCCTCGCTCGTCCTGGACATCGCAGCCGAATCCGGCATTATCGACAAGTCCGGCGCCTGGTACAGCTACGGCACTCAGCGAATCGGACAGGGACGTGAGAATGCCAAGATGTTCCTCAAGGACAACCCGGCTCTCATGGCCGAAGTCGAGGAAAAGGTGAAGGGCGTTCTTGGAATTAATAAGGACGCTCCCGAAGTAGAACCCTCGGAATCTGAGGTAGCTGAGGAGTTGTAATCGCTTTCCGGTTGCATTTGTTGTTAATTGTTTAATCGCTGAGGAGCGTGCGGTTTGTAGGAGATGGGGCCCGGAATCCCCGCCTAATGCAAATCGTGCCTCCTCGGCGATTTTCGTTTTAATAGGCTATAATGGCCGGTTTTTTCATCGATTTCTGATTATTTTAGGCCGTTTTGACCGATTCTTGCCGGTTTCTTGGTTTTTGTTCGCGATTTTCTCTACAGGTCAGGATTGGTGTTCAAGTGACGATCCTCGATTTTTGCCCTAAATATTTCTAGCCTAACCGATGTCGCAGACCCCATACAACCGCGCCCTCGACCTTCTGGCGGCCCGTCCATACTCGGCGAAGGGGCTACGTCAGAAGCTGGTCCAAAAGGGCGCTACGGGCCCAGAGGCCGACGAAGTCGTAGAGCGATTATTGGCCAACGGCCTGCTCGACGACACCAGATATGCACTCGCTTTTGCCCGTTCCAAGCTCGTTAGCTCCGGTTCAGCTGTTCGACGAGTCAAGCAGGAGCTCGCTCGAAAAGGCGTCGCTTCGGACGTGGCGGCGGAGGCAGTCAGCCATATCGTTGCGGACGAAGAATTGGATATGCGCGCTTCCCTCGAAAAGGTCGCGCAGAAAAAGCTGGCGCAAATGGGAGACTTACCCGCCCTGACACTCCGGCGCCGCCTTTATTCCTTCCTCGCTCGACGTGGTTATGAGATGGAAGAAATTCAGTCGGTAGTTTCTGCGCTGCTGTCCGAACGATAAGGGCGCCCTTTCCAGCGAATACGTCGACCAAAATCGGCTTATTTCCTCTTATATTACCAGGCTACCTATGAAATCTACCGAAATCCGTAGCCGCTTTCTCAAGTTCTTCGAAGAGCGGTCGCATACTGCCCTTCCAAGCTCCTCGCTCGTCCCGGCGGACGACCCAACGCTGCTGTTCACCAATGCTGGAATGGTGCAGTTCAAGCGCGTCTTTCTTGGCCTGGAAGAACCTCCGGCCGGAAACCGACGTGCTACAACCGCGCAAAAGTGCGTACGCGCCGGCGGCAAACACAACGATCTTGAGCAAGTTGGCCACACCGCGCGGCACCATACGTTCTTCGAAATGTTGGGGAACTTCTCGTTTGGCGATTATTTCAAACGAGATGCAATTCTGTTTGCATGGGAGCTGATCACCAAGGAATTGGGGATTTCGCCAGAGCATTTGCGCGTGACCGTCTTCCACAGCGACGACGAAGCGCGCGCGTTGTGGAAAGAGCTCACCGGTTTGCCGGATTCGAGGATCTACGGGCTTGGCGAAAAGGACAACTTCTGGCAGATGGCTGACACCGGTCCATGTGGACCATGCTCCGAGATCTACGTCGATCTTGCAAACGTTGCGAAGGATTGGGTTGCGCCGACGAACGAAAAGGGCGCGTGGATCGATCCAAAGCACGTCGACCTGTCGCAGGATGAGTTTGTTGATGCGGCCGAGCTTGGGCGGTTTGTCGAGATATGGAATTTGGTGTTTATGCAGTACGACCGTCAGGCGGATGGCGAGCTTGTGCCGCTGCCCAAGCCGTCGGTTGATACGGGTGCCGGATTGGAGCGCATTGCCGCGGTGCTGCAAGGCGTGGCGAACAACTTCGATACCGATGTATTTGCTGAATTGATCGAAGCGGTGAATGTACAGCTTCCTGCGTCGGCACAGGAAAGCGATCCGGCTGAACGGCTTGCGGCGATGCGCGTTATTGCGGATCATGCGCGGTCCGTTGCGTTCTTGCTCGCTGATGGCGTTTATCCGGCGAACGACGGTCGCGGGTATGTATTGCGTCGTATCCTTCGGCGCGCGGTTCGATATGCGTATCTACTGGGGCGTCGTCAACCGACGCTCGAGCGGGTTGTGGATGTTGTTGTTGAAACGATGCAGTCGGTATATCCGGAGTTGGGTCAGCGACGGGCGCATATTCTCCAAACAACGCGTGCGGAAGAAGAGCGTTTCCTGGCGACGATCGACGGCGGAATGCGGCGGTTTGATGAGCTTGCGCCTGAGCATACAACGCAAGAGCGGAGCATCGCTGGGGAGGATGCCTTTAAGCTGTACGATACGTACGGGTTCCCGATCGATCTTACCGAGCTGATGGCACGTGAGCGTGGGTATACGGTCGATATCGCGGGTTTTGAGCGTGCGCTTGAAGGGCAGCGTACGCAATCGCAGGAAGAGCGTCGTTCGAAAAAGCTCGCTGTTTCGGCCGTTGATTTGGGTGATCTTAACGCATGGTCGTTTACAGATGGTATCGCGTTGTCTGACGTGCAGTTTGTTGGGTATCAGATACGATCGGTTGAGACCGATGTTGTTGGAGTGCGTACGTTGGACGACGGTCGTGTTGCGGTGTTGTTGCGTGAATCGCCGTTCTACGCTGAGTCTGGTGGACAGGTTTCGGATAGCGGCGAGGTTGTTGGAGATGGGTGGCGCATTGATGTTGATGATGTGCGTAAGGTGGACGGAAAGCCTGTTGCGATAGGGAAGGTGAGTGGTGTTGTTGCGCCGGGCCGAGTGGTCGCGCGAGTGCCGCATGATATACGACAGGACACCGAGCGTAATCATACGGCTACACATCTTCTGCATGCCGCGTTGCGTCAAGTATTGGGTGATCACGTTCGTCAGGCAGGATCACTTGTCGCTTGGGATCGTTTACGGTTCGACTTTTCGCATACCGGGCCGCTTACTCCGGTACAGTTGAGCGAAGTTGAAGCTATTGTGAACCGGGGCGTGTTGTCGGCAACGCCGGTTATCACGCGTGAGAAAACGTATCAGGAAGCGATTGCGTCTGGTGCGATGGCGCTCTTTGGCGAAAAGTACGGAGATGTTGTTCGCGTAGTTGGTATCGAAGCGCTTTCCACTGAACTGTGTGGCGGAACCCACGTTCGCAATACGGCTGAGATTGGTTACTTCAAGGTTGTGAGCGAATCAGGGATCGCGGCTGGTGTCCGCCGTATTGAGGCGATTACAGGGAGTAAGGCGCTGGAATATATTCACGAGCAGGAGCAGATGGTGAAGACGCTCTCTGAAACGGTGAAAGCGACGCCCGCTACTATAGTAAAGCGTGTTCAAGCGTTGGTGGATGAAAAACGTGCGCTCGAAAAGCGTGTAAGCGAGATGATGCGTGGTGGCGGTAGTGGCGGACCGGTACAGGCGTTATTGGCGCAGGCGACGGACGTTTCTGGGATACGAGTTATTGCGAAAAAGCAGGATGCCCCTGACGCCAAATCGTTGCAGGCAATTGCGGATGCGGTACGAGAGCAGGGCGCAGATGCGGTAATTGTTCTCGTGGCATCGTTTGATGAAGGGAAGAACTCAGTCGTTGTGGCTGTTGGTGATGCGGCGCGTGAGCGTGGGTTAAAGGCTGACGCGATTGTGAAAGCCCTTATTGAACCATTTGGTGGGCGCGGTGGTGGTAAGCCGCAGATGGCGCAGGCGGGGGTTCCAACGGCTGAAGATATGGCTTCGGTGCTTGCTTCCGCAACAAGTGTAGTTGCTGCACAGCTCGCGTGAATACTGTAACTACGCTCGAAAGTTGGTTGAATGCGCGCAGCTCCAATGTGCCATCGGAGCTGCGTGTACGCATCGATGAAATGTTGGGCGACTTGTTAAGTCAGCCCGTGGATTTTGCAGTGTTGGTCGCCAGGCTAAAGGCTCAGCTTCAGAAGCTTGTTGAGGAAGGAACGACTTCACGCGAAGTTGCACTCGATCTGCTTACTGTTGATGCGATTGCAACGTACGTGCTCGAACTGCAAGCGAATGCCAGGCAAGATCTGGATTCGAGCGCAAAAGATATGATGGCTTCAATTTCTTCCTTAATCACACCGTGATCGTAATTCTCTTCACCGGCGGTACCATCTCCATGAAAAACGATCCGGGCGCCGGTGGCGCAACGCCGGCGTTAACCGCGGCGGAGATTGTGCAAGCTACGCATGGCATTGAATCGTCGGCTGTAGTGGAGACGGAAGAGTGGGGACATTTCCCTGGGCCGCATATGACGACGGATCGGATGTGGGCGCTCAGAAATCGTATCCAGGAACATCTGTTGCGCGACGATGTGCAAGGTGTGGTTATTACACACGGTACGGATACGCTGGAAGAGACGGCTTATCTCATTGCTCGATCTATTGAAACAACAAAACCTATCGTCTTTACCGGTGCGATGCGCACGCAGAGCGACCTGGGTTGGGATGGGCCTGCGAATCTATTTGAAGCTGTTCGTGTGGCTGCGCATGAAAAGGCGGGTGAGTACGGTGCGATGGTTGTGATGGGTGGGCAGATTTTCGCTGCGCTCGATGTGACCAAGTTCAACACGCAGATGCTTGATGCGTTCGAAAGTCCGGGGCTTGGTCCGCTCGGGTATCTCGATGAAGGCGAAGTGATCTTTCGGCGTGAATTGCCGTCGATACCGAAGATTATTGCGCCAGCTGCATTAGCAACTCCGATCGATGTGTTTTTTGTTGTAGCGGGGTGTGATTCACGTCTGTTGGACGCGGTGCGTGAAAGTTCGCATGGTGCAATTATCGCTGCTATGGGACGAGGAAATGTGCCACCCGATATGGTCCCTGGGATTCAACGGTTTCTTGATGATGGTAAGCCGATCATCATTACGTCACGTACCGGTGGTGGTCGAGTTGGGCATACATATGCGTACCCTGGCGGTGGTCGCACGTTAGAAAATATCGGTGCAATCTTTGCCGGTTCGCGTACGCCACAACAGGCGCGATTGGAGCTTATGTTAGCGTTAGGTGCCGGTATGAAACACGATGCGTTGCTGTCTGTGTTTGCCAGCTAGCGCGAATTAATTAATGTCAAAGTTAAGTCCACCGGAAGCAGTCATCGAAATAACTCGCGTGTTGGAAGATGCGGGTTATGAAGCGTGGTGTGTTGGTGGTGCTGTGCGTGATGCGTTGCTTGGGATTCCGCATCTTGACTGGGATCTGGCAACAAGCGCAAGGCCGCAGCAAGTTCGTAAGCTGTTTAAGCGAACGATTCCTGTTGGGATCGAATTCGGTACGGTGGGTGTGCTCGATGACAGTAACGTCATGCACGAAGTGACAACATTTCGTCACGATGTTGAAACGGATGGCCGTCATGCGGTTGTAAAGTTTGGAGTGTCGCTCGAAGAGGATCTTGCTCGACGTGATTTTACTGTTAATGCAATTGCGTACTCGCCAACACGTGACGAAATTCGCGACCCGTTTAGCGGACGGCAGGATCTTGCCGCAAAGGTTCTTCGTGCCGTTGGGGTTCCGCTTGATCGGATGGTGGAAGATCGCCTGCGAGCGTTGCGTGCAATACGTTTTGCTGCGCGTTTTCACTTTACCATCAACGCTGCGACTTGGCGTGCCATTGTTGACAGTGCCCCGTTCCTTACTCGACTGTCTGCTGAGCGAATCAAGCAGGAGATCGAAAAGACGATGGAGCAGGTCGAATGCCCAAGTCACGCCTTCTCAAAGTGGAAGGAGAGTGGGGCATTTGCATCGCTTATCCCGTCGCTCGACGGAATTACCAATGTCGAGCTCCGTGCGCTCGACCATCTCAGGCTCCCAATTCTCCCGCGTCGTCCCCAGCGGAAGATTGCGCGTCTGACCGCACTCTTTTGTTCGGCGCGTTCTGGCACAGTGCTCGCTTCCCTAAAGGCATTACGGTTCTCCAACTCAGACTGTGCTTGGATTTCGGGCCTAGTCGATCACTGGCATAAAATGGGGCGCGAGATGAAAGAGACGTTGATGCAGGATGCGGCACCGACGGACTCGGTGCTACGCCGGTGGGCCGGGCAAGCCGGCCGCACCCGCATCGCACCCCTCCTCCGTATTGCCGACGCCTTTTGGTGGGCGGAACGCGATCTCGGTAAACCGGCACCATCCGCCAGCCGAGTCGCCTCCGTATATCGGCGGGCAATTCGGATCGCGTACCGAGATCCCATCGAACTCTCCGACCTCGCAGTCAACGGAACCGACCTCCAAAAGGTCGGCATCCAAGGCAAGCAACTTGGAGACGTCCTCCGGGCGCTGCTGGAGACCGTAGTGGAAGATCCAACTCGTAATACCAGGGAAGACCTTCTTCGGCGGGCCGTAACAATATGATCTTCCGAGGCACCACCCCCGTCTCGTCAATCTGGCGCCGGTTCCGATCCGGAGTCGACGGCTTCAGCTTTTCTTCGGTCTCCGACGGGCTATACGAAGCCCACGTCGTAGCCAACGCCGAAAGGGTGGTTGACTTGTTTTATACATTAAGTGAGTATCTGTCGCCCGCCGTCGATATAACCATCGTCGACAAGCGGAACCAGCGCTCCTGGGCTGGGCAGGACGTCGCCCTTCCGGACGTTCGCGACGCGATCGCACGCCTCAAAGTTCCGCTCTCCACATATGGTGGAGCGGAAATCAGTATCGTTACCGCCGAAGACCAACTCACATTGACCGAATTCCTCGGCCTCTATGCATTTGCCCGAAGCGATCGATGGTTATACCTCTTGCAAGGAATAGGGTTGGAGCAATACAACGCACTCGCCGAAAAACAATGGCGCACCACACCATGGGAACATGGCAGCGCGCCAACGTTAAGCGATGCCATTGAGGCAAGCGCAGAGCGACTGTCGTTGACGCTGCAATAAAAGATATGGACGGCTTTCGAATGACCCCAATCCTTTGGGCTATAGTTGCAGCATTTGCGAACATCGCAGGAGCACTTGCGGTTACCAGTCGAAAGAGCGCGTGGAGCAAACACGCGCTCGATTCGATGATCGCGTTTTCGTCTGGCTTTATGATCTCGGTTGCCGTGGTCGACATGGTACCGGAAGCGATCTCACAAAGTGGGATGTCGGCAGGTTGGGTGATCCTGGCTGGCTATCTGCTCGTGCATCTTACGCAACATAGCTTAGCGCCACACTTTCACTTCGGTGAAGAGACGCATCATGTGACGCAAGCTGTTGGTGTGTCTGCGTTGATTGGGCTGATGTTACATATGTTCGTCGATGGCGTTGCCGTTGCGAGTGGATTTGAAGCGGGCACAGAGATTGGAGTACTGGTACTAACTGCTATCATCCTGCATAAGCTACCTGAAGGGTCGGCGATATCGAGCCTCTTTCTCGCCGCGGGCTTTGGCCGTTCGCGTGCATTGGCTGCCGCGGCTGCGCTTGGTGCTGCAACGGTCCTGGGAGCCATCTTGACCGAGAACTTTGCAATAATCGGTCAATATGGATTAGCTCTTGCTGCCGGTGTGACGATCTACGTTGCGGCATCCAACCTGGTTCCTGAATTCCAGCATAAACGGAGTTGGCGTATTCAGGGATCGTTTTTTGTTGGGTGCTTCGTGTATTACATCGGCCACGTGCTGTTACACCGATATCACTAATGTCTGCAAAACGAGGACGTCAACCATCGTTGTTTGTTGCGCCAGTGGAAGCACAGCCACTGGCGGCGAAAATGCGTCCGCGCACGATTGAAGAGTATGTTGGTCAACAACATCTACTCGCACCGGGAAAGCCACTTCGTACCGCGATAGAGCGAGGAAGCGTTGGATCGATGATATTCTGGGGCCCTCCCGGGACTGGAAAAACGACGCTGGGGCGGATCATCGCGCAATATACTGATCGCGAGTTTGTGCCGTTTTCGGCTGTAACGGAGGGCGTGCCAAGGGTTCGAGAGATTATTGGAGAAGCCGAGATCCGGTTGGAGCACGGGAAGCAGACGATATTGTTTGTGGATGAGATACATCGGTTTAACCGTGCTCAGCAGGATGCGTTTCTTCCGCATGTGGAGAACGGTACTGTTACGCTGATTGGCGCTACGACGGAGAATCCGTCGTTTGAGGTGAACAACGCGCTGTTGTCGCGGATGCGCGTTTTTGTGTTGGAGCGGTTGGCGGACTTTGAGATTGCGACGGTTATAGATCGAGCGCTGAACGACAATGAGCGTGGGCTAGGGAAGATGCAGCTCACTGTTGATGATGAGGCGAAAGAAGTTCTGTCGCGCGAAGCCGATGGTGATGCGCGTCGCGCGCTGACGGTGTTGGAAGCTGCAGCGAGCGATGTTGGGGCGAACGGGCATATCACGGTGCAAGGGTTGCGTGATGCGATGCAAAAACGGTTTGCGTTGCATGATAAAAGTGGAGAGGCGCACTTCAATCTGTTGTCTGCGTTCCATAAAAGCTTGCGTGGAAGCGATCCGCAAGGCGCGTTGTATTGGATGGCGCGAATGATTGAAGGGGGCGAAGATCCGCTGGTGATATTCCGGCGCGCGTTGGCGATGGCTGCTGAAGATATTGGATTGGCGGATCCACAGGCGTTGCAGATGGCTGTGGCTGCGCGGAGTGCGTATCAGGTGTTAGGGCCGCCGGAGGGGTATTTACCGCTTGCGGAGATGGTCATTTATCTCGCGACGGCGCCCAAGTCTAATTCGGCGTACCGCGGGCTTAGTACCGCGCTTGCGGCTGCGCGTGAAACACCGGGCGAGCCTCCTCCGTTACACATACGAAACGCGCCAACTCGGCTTATGAAGGATCTTGGGTATGGAGCGGAGTATCAGTATGCGCACAACAGCGAGGATGCGTATATCCCGCAAGAATATCTACCGGAGTCGTTGCAGAATACGACGTTCTACGAGCCGGGGCGATTTGGGTTTGAAAAGGAGATTGCGAAACGGCTGGCTTGGTGGGCGGAGATTAAGGCTAAGCAGCAGCGTGGTAGCGAGTAAGGCGAAGAATCGAAACGGAGCGCCTGATACGGTCCAGGTTACCCGCTTTCCGCTTTGAAGAATAACAGACTTTGACATTTCTTGTTATTTCTGCTAAGTTAAAGTAGAGTCTTTTATTCGGAGGAAAGTTATGAATGTCTCCCTGACCCCGGCTCTCGAACGCCTCGTCAACGAAAAGGTGTCGCGAGGATTCTATACGTCGGCAAGCGAAGTCGTACGAGAAGGGCTCCGGCTTTTACAAGAGCGCGACGAAACACGCGAGGCAAAGCTGGCTGCATTACGGGCAGATATCCAAGAGGGGTTTAACGCTATCGAAAGTGGTGAACATATCTCTGGTCCTGTGGCGTTTAATCGTCTTCGTAAGGATCGACAGCGGAAACGTAAGAACGCGTGACCCCATCGAAGGCTGTCTATCGCCTATCTGTTGTAGCGTTTCGTGATCTGCAAGAAATCGAAACATATATTGCGACAGATAGTCCAGCCGCTGCAGATAAGGTCATCGATTCTATCGAATCAACATGCGGCATGTTAGCGCGGGAGCCATATGCTGGACGGAAGCGGCCTGAGTTGGATCCACGCTTACGCAGTTTTGTTGTAGGGCAGTATGTTATTTTCTACGCTGAGCAAAATGCTAGCATAGATATAATTCGAATCTTGCACGGTCGCCGGGATATCGAAGCGATCTTTACAGAATCATAGTAGATATAAGGATGCAAGATCTGTAGCTACGTATCATTGTCGAGTAGATAAAAATCCTCGCGCTATCAGAAAAGTAGCACGAGGATTTTTTTATTCTATACTTGTCCTTCGTCTGCTAGACTAGGGATTTTTCTGATCCAGTCTAACACGATCTATCCAGGTTAATTGCTCGCCTGCCCAAACCCTTCAAACGCACCACTTTCGTCATCATCTTCATCACCCGCGAGGCTTTTCATCGTCGCCTCTTCCAACGCGATAACAATCCGTTCAGCCGCGTTCCCATCCCAACCATTCGGTCGTTGTTCCATAACTCGACCCGCATCCGCAACAGCCTTCTGATACGATTCAAAGATCCCATCACTCGTTAACGGCCAAGGCGCCAAGCGATTCGTTCCCTGTACAATCGTAATCGGCCGCTCAGTCGACTCCCGCAACGTCACACACGGAACGCCAAGCGCAGTAGTCTCTTCCTGAATCCCACCCGAATCCGTAAGCACACACTGCGCGCCATCCGTTAGCGCCAGCATCGCCGTGTATCCAATCGGATCCATCACCGTCAGCGGCTCCAACAACGGTTCCAACGCAAACCGCTCAATATTCTTTCGCGTTCTGGGATGCAGCGGCAGCACAACCGGCACCTGTGCCGCAACACGCCCCAACGCGAACAAGATATTCTCCAGCGCCTGCTCATCATCCACATTCGACGGACGATGGATCGTTGCGGCGACATACCCTCGTCGCGTCAGCCCAAGATCTTCCAGCGTCGTTGTTTCGCGCGCCAATTCGAGTTGCGCAAACAACGTATCGATCATCACGTTCCCAACGAACTTGACCCGTTCCATATCGATCCCTTCAACCACCAGATTCCCATCCGCATCTTCGGACGGTGTGAGCAGGAGATCCGAGAGTCGATCCGTCACCACGCGATTGATCTCTTCCGGCATCCTCCAGTCACCAGCTCGCAGCCCAGCCTCAACATGGCAAATCTTGACGCCAGTCGCCTCTTTCAGCTTCACCGCCACCAGCGCCGTAGCTACCGTCGAATTGACGTCGCCAACGACCAGGAGCCAGTCTGGGAGTACTTCGAGCAATACCGGCTCGAACGCCTCCATAATATGCGCGGTTTGGACCGCATGCGATCCGCCGCCAACGCCGAGGTGGTAATCGGGGGCTGGAATTCCAAGTTCGTCGAAGAACGTATCTGACATTGCGGGATCATAATGCTGCCCCGTATGTACTAGAATTCCTCGGTGTCCTGCGGCCCGTAACGCACGTAAAATAGGAGCGACTTTCATGAAATTCGGGCGCGCTCCGGCTACAACGAGTACTTTCAATTGACCTGTATTCATGGTGTGGGGTAAGGTAGACTATTCTGGCCGCTACACCAGATCTAGGCATCGACCCTGCAACAGATTTATTTATGAAGAAAATATTTGTGATTTTCGCCGCGCTAGCCGTCGGCGCCTGTGCCACAGTTGCCAAGGTAGCCTTTAAGGAGCCTGTTGTCACTTTTAAGGATCTCCGGGTTGAAGGCATCGGCTTAACTGGTGGGTCGTTGGACATTGTTCTGAATATCTACAATCCGAACAAGTTTCGCTTGGATGCGACCCGTTTGACTTATCGCCTTCTGATTGACAGTACGGCGTTGGGTGAAGGCGTGTACGATTCGCAGTTCAGCGTAAATGAGGGGGATTCGACCACCGTCCATCTCCCGATCAAGCTGAGCTACGCTGGGCTTGCCAGCGCTGGAAAGGCGTTGATGGGCAAGGGGACCGTGGATTACCGCGTAATGGGCGATGTAACCGTGACGACTCCGGTGGGTGACTTTACGCAGCCGTACAGCAGAACTGGCCGTTTTAGCAATATCGCTGGCGCTACCAAGAAGTAGTGTTTCGCGAACCACCATTTAGCACTCTTTCCGCATAAATTTGACTAGATCCTTGATTGATTTAGCTGCGCCGACTGAGCAGGCTTTGCTTGTTGGCGCTCCGATAAAGCGGTCCAACAGCCGCCATCTTACTGCAGAGCACCTTGAAGAGCTCGGGCGCCTAGCCGATACGGCAGGGGCCGAGATAGTTGGGGAGGTTACGCAGCAGCTCGACCGACCGAATTCGGCGACGTATCTTGGTTCGGGAAAGATTGAAGAGCTCAAGCAGCGAGTCGAGGAGACCAAGGCGACTCTGTTGATCTTCGACGATGAGCTGACGCCGAGCCAAGGGAAGAATATTGAGGAACTGACTGGCGTTCGGGTGATGGACCGGGCAGAGCTGATTCTCGACATCTTTGCGACGCGGGCGCGGAGCGCTGACGCGAAGATGCAGGTGGAATTGGCGCAGTTGCAGTATCTGTTGCCGCGTCTGACGCGTATGTGGGCTCACCTTGAGAAGTTTCGTGGTGGGATCGGCGTACGTGGGCCTGGTGAAACGCAGTTGGAAACTGACCGTCGGCTTATTCACCATCGCATCAAGATTCTCAAGCAGCGGTTGGTAGAGACGCAGCGGTCGCGCGCGGTTCGGCGGGCGAATCGGAAAGATGAGTTCCGGGCGAGTTTGGTTGGATACACAAACGCGGGGAAGTCGTCTATCCTGCGGGCCTTGGCGGGCGATAACGAAGTCTTTGTGGAAGATCGTCTCTTCGCCACGTTGGACCCGCTCACGCGCCAGGTCGAGCTCAACGAAGGGCAGATGGTTCTGCTGACCGATACGGTTGGGTTCGTTCGGAAGCTCCCGCACCAGCTCGTTGCGAGCTTCCGGGCTACGTTGGAGGAAGTGCTGGATGCGGATCTGCTGGTGCATGTCATCGACGTGGCAAGCCCGTCGTGGGAAGACCAGCGAACCGTGGTGAATCAGGTTATCGCTGAGCTAGGGGCGCATGAGAAGCCGGTTTTACATGTGTTTAACAAAGTGGATTTGTTGCCGGAAGAGCAGTTTAATGCGGTTCGGGAGCGCATTGCGAATATGGTTCCTGGAAGCATCTTTGTTTCGACCGCGACCGATGATGGCGTAGAGCCGTTGCGTCGCGAGCTGTTGCGACGCGCACGTGAACGGCGGGCGGTGATCGAGTTCCGGATCCCTGCGGGTGAGGGACAGGTGATCGCTGAGCTGTATCGTAATGGCGAAGTGCTGGATCAGAAGACCGACGGGGACGACATCGTCATCTCGGCTCGGGTTGGCGCTGAGACGGCTGGACGTTTGGCACGGTTTGCGGCTGAGTGACCGCTGTTCCGCTGGCAATAACGGAGGATGATCATTCACACCGGCGTGAAGTCGGTGTGGATGGATGGATATTCCTCGTCAGCGTTGCGCTCGTTCCATTCTCCAATATCCTCCCGCTCGGCGTTCGCAGAATAGCGCCGAGCGATCTTTGTTGGATCTTGTTGGCCAGCGTGTTGTTGCAGTTGAGGCGGAAGGCGATATGGCCGTATATCTACAAGAACCCGATCGTTCTGCCCGTTGTAGTAATTATTGGATATATGGCGGCCACCGCATTGTTGGGTGTTCCATTCGCGGGAACCGGGCACGCATTGTTACAGGCTGCCTCGCTTGCATTCTATCTGCTGTTAGTACTGCCGATCTTTGCGTATTACGCCAAGTTCTCTCGTGTCATTTGGGGGATACTGGTGGGAGGAGTCGCGCTTGACGCCCTGTTATTACTCCTTGGCCTAGTGGGCATCCCGTTTACAGGAATGGATACTGGTAACGGCCGGTTCCGAACGATCCTTACCCCGGTTGGTAGCCTAGCCTCTAACGCAGCTGCCGTGAGTGCTCTCTTCGCGTTAGGTGCGGTTCTTAAGCGGAGCCTCTGGGGTGTGGCTGGCGTTGCGATGTGCATCTTCGTAATCAACATGGATAAGTCGCGAACAGCGCTTATCGCATTTGGTGTCATGTGCATATACGTCTTCCTCATTGCTCAGGTTATGACAGGGAAAGGCGGTGCCGGGCTGAAACGCCGGCTCGCTTATTTCGGAATTATCGGTGCGATACTGGCGATTATGGCGGTGTTTGTGGTTGGTACGGATCGATACAAGATTGGCTTAGTCCCAACCTCCGGGCTGGAATCCGTGGACTTCAAACGAGCTCTTGGCTATAAGCTCGCCATTGATGCCGTGGTGAAACATCCGTTGTTTGGGGATGGATTTCAAACGACGCGAACATCGATTGTTGCGCTAACCGCAGACGATCCGGCTTTATTGGAGGAAGTCGTGCACAACGGTTATCTCCAGTTGAGCGCAGATTTGGGAGTTCCCGCTGGAATCGCGTTGATGTTTGTATTATTCGTTCCGTTGCGACGTATGGGAAAAGCGCTCGTTCGATGTTTGCGCGCCCAGTCGCACGAAATTGATGCTGCAGAGTTGATGATGGAGAGCGCGGCGTTCTTCGCTGTGTTCGCGCTGGTAATTAAAATGTGTTTTCACCCAGTTGGCCTATTGGCGCAAGACTGGATTTTCTTTATTGCGGCTGCACCACGATTTTATTCAAACGATCCCAATCGATGCTTAAAGGTAGCGCATGGAAGTTAAGGACAGTGCAGTGAACGATGCCTCTCGACCGTTTTCGTTTCCTGAGGTGATCCCGGTCACGAAAGAACAGATGTGGACACCACTCGTTCGTAGAAAGTGGCTGATTGCTCTGTGTGTACTTGCTGGCGGGATTATAGGTGGTGTGATCCGCTGGCAACATGCCGTTGAATATCGTGCGAAGACCTCCGTAATGGTGGTTAACAGCGCGAGTTCAGGGAGTAACTTGCAGTCTGGAATCGCGGGCGCACTATTAGGTGCAACTCAGTCAGGCATGCAGCCAACACCAATGCTGTTGGCAAAGTTTGCTGAATTTAACTCTGTGCTAACGAGCGTAGCAGAAAGTCAAGGACCCAAGCCAAGGCAGGCTACTGTAATATCGCAGCTGGCCAAACCGAAGATGTTGGCTCAGCCAGGAAAGTGGCCAGCTGTTATTCAAGAGCAGCTTGACGTTGTGCTCGATCAAAAGACCGGCGTTGTTTCGATTAGCATGGACCACGAAGACAGCGCACTCGCTCGTTTTGTAGTTGAGCAAACGGTGGGCGCACTGACCACTTCATTTCGGGATGCAGCTCGCGGGCAGGCAACCGGAATGCGCGAAGCTAACGAAGGGCGAGCAAAAGTTGCTCAGGCAACGTTGCGGGCCGCAGAACAACGTTTAATCGCTTTCATGTCCGGAAATCGCGGTCTGTCGCCGTTCTCTGGCGCCAACGTAACGTTGCAGGGGTTGCAGCGCGATGTGCAGGTTGCACAAGATCTCTATCTTGATGCAGCACGCGAAATGGAAAGCGCACGAAGTAAAGAAATTGAGCAAGCTCCAGCGGTAATCACGGTGGACGATATTCCACGATCGCTCCCGCGCGTTCCACGGATGCTTTGGCTTTGGATGGCACTTGGCATGGTGCTCGCGCTCATGCTTTCCGTTCCAATCGTGTTATGGCGTGAGCATGTTCGATTGCGGCAGGCGAGTCAGGGGAAGTAGATAACACGTGCGTAGTTCTATTCGTAACATCTCAGGGGTTTCTCTCGCCAACGTAGGGAATGGAATCCTTGGGTTAATATTCGTCCCGATTGCGGTTAAGCGACTCGGTGCCGTTGCATACGGCGAATTCGCGATCTATTCGATATTAGTTTCGTACGTCGTTCTTCTGGAGTTAGGGCTTGGTAAAAATCTTCTTAGACGACTAGCGGGTTCTGTCGACGAGCATTATCAGCTTGATCAGCTACGGTTAGCTGCCGGATTATATGTTACCATTGCCGTGTTGCTTTTGGTCACGTTGCCTGGGATCGCGTATGTTGTACCGCGGTATCTCTTTCCGGTATCCGCCGAATTACAAGGCACGGTCGGGCGAATCGCTATCCTTGCGATTTTAGATTACGTCATGGGGGTACCGACATCGCTAATGCAAACGCGATGTGTTGCGAGTGAGCAGTTCGGTCGGTATTCGCGCTATGCCATTACGAGCGGTGCATACCGTTATGGATTAGGATTTCTCGCATTATTGGTTACCAATCGAGCTGATGTCGTCGTTGCATTTATGGTATCGCGCCGAATCATCGACTTTTGGGTCGCAAGACGGATTATGGGTCGGCTCCCCGCTGGAGCATGGCGTCCACGTTTTGACGCCCGCGCATTTGGAGACTTGATCCGCAGCTCCGCTGCACTTTCCATCGCGCAAATACTACAGGTTACAATCGTCTCGATCGGTGCGATTCTCGTGAATCGGGTGTTCGGGATGCAGAGCTTGGGGATGTACCGCGCGGCATTTGACGTTGCGAGTAAGGTATGGTTTTTATCCAACCCCGCTGGATTGGTGCTATTCCCAAAGTTTGTTCGATTGCTGGCGAATCGAGCGAATATGCGGATGCTTACTGTCCTCATTCCAGCTGTTCTTACGTTAAACTGCCTATTGTTTTCGACGATTGCGTTGATCGCGTCTGGTGCGGCAGGGCCTGTATTCTCGCGCATTGGTTTAGGTGATCAACGCTATATTCAGCTCTTTACTCTGATTGTTAGCGCGATCTGCCTAAACGGACACGCAAATCTGGCATACGAATTTACCCAGGCTGCAGGAAAGTTTCGCAACGCAGTGCTGTTTGGTGTCGTATCGCTGGGGCTTTTAATCGGGACGTTCTACGTTACCGCACATCTGGGCCCGGAACTTTCGATTGGGCTCGCATGGTTGGTTAGTCAAATCGGCTACACCTTCGCAACCGATATGAGCGTTCACGAAATCTTGTCCCCGCCGTGGCGTTCCACGCTTGCTGCGTTTGCGATACGCCTGGCAGCCATTACACTAATGGTTGGTGGCGCGTTCGCGGTCCTCGATGGCAGATACAGCTTGTATGCAGCTTCTTTAATAGCGACCTGTGTACTATCTGTGGTTGCTGTGCGAATGCTGTACATCGTAATGGGCCGTCCTAAAAGTTGGTCGTCCGCATTTACGTTCCCAGCTGCACCCTCAGCCAATACATAGAGAATGTGCGGCATAACCGGGTATCTGCAGGTCGGCGGTTTAGAGCGCGGATGGGAACGTAGTATCACGCTCATGACCAACGCGCTCATACATCGCGGGCCGGATGCAATCGGAACCTGGGGTGATCCTGACGCTGGTATTGCACTCGGTCATCGTCGGTTATCCGTGCTCGACCTATCGTGCCTCGGCGATCAACCTATGATCTCGCCGTCCGGTCGCTACCAGATAGCGTTTAACGGTGAGATTTACAACTTTCGCGAGTTACGTAACGAGCTCGTGCAAGCTGGCGTTGGCTTTCGTGGAACATCCGATACCGAAGTGCTGCTCGCAGGTTTCGATGAGTGGGGCATTGAAGCGACTATTCAACGCAGCGTTGGTATGTTTGCGTTTGCCGTATGGGATACGCGCTCACGACAGCTTTGCCTCGGACGAGATCGATTTGGTGAAAAACCTTTATATTGCGCGTGGTTCGGCAATAGCTTTGTCTTTGCTTCTGAGCTGAAGTCGTGTCAGCTGCATCCTGGCTGGCACTCGAGGATCAATCGAGACGCGCTCTCACTTTATATGCGACATGGCTACGTCCCTGGCCCATATACGATCTTTGAGTCGGCACAAAAGGTTCTTCCTGGCGAACTATGGTGGATCGATCCAGCGCAGCCAAATACAATTCGTCCAGAACCATATTGGTCTGTCGAATCTTCCGTTGTTGAATCGCTGAATGATCCGTTTCGCGGAACGTATAACGATGCTGTTTCGGCCATCGACACGCAGCTTCGCGAAACGCTATCGCAGCAAATGATTTCCGACGTGCCACTCGGTGCGTTTTTATCTGGCGGGATTGATTCGTCACTGATTGTAGCGATGATGCAAACACTCAGCGATCAACGGATAAAGACGTTTACGATGGGCTTTGATGACGCTAAATACGATGAGTCGTCGGCCGCGCAAGCTATCGCGGATCATATCGGCACTGCGCATACAATGGTGCAGGTCACTGCGAAAGATGCACTCGAGGTGATCCCTTCGCTCCCATTTATATATGATGAGCCATTCGCCGATTCGTCACAGATCCCAACCGCGCTTGTCGCGCGTATTGCTCGGTCTGCTGTCACTGTTGCGCTTTCGGGCGATGGGGGAGACGAACTTTTTGGTGGCTACAGTCGATATCGTTGGGCTGAATTGTTATGGAAGAAGATGGATCGACTGCCTGTCTCCATGCGTAAGGCCGTTGCAGGAGCAATCCGTATGCTTCCTCCTGAACGTTGGAATGCGTTAGTTCTGTCTGGTAGAGCGCCAATTCCACAAAGATTGCGTGACCCAATGGCTGGAGACAAATTATATAAAATCGCGGAGCTTTTCACCGAGCGAACATCGCGATCGTTATATAGACAACTTGTCTCACTGTGGACAAACCCGGAAGCATTAGTTTTGCGTTCAAGCGAAACACCAACTGCTTTGACTTCTCGGTCGATTCCTGCCAGTATATCTGGATTCACTGAGCAGATGATGTATCTCGATGCGCAGTCATATCTTCCCGATGATATTCTCGTAAAGGTTGATCGCTCTGCGATGTCTGTCAGTCTTGAAACTCGATCTCCGTACCTCGATCATCGATTGTTTCATCTTGCTTGGCGTCTGCCGTTTGAATACAAAGTCTCAGAAGGGCTAGGCAAGCGGGTTATACGCGACGTCCTTGCTCAATACATACCGCAGTCCATGTTCGATCGACCTAAACAGGGCTTTTCTGTGCCTGTCGCGCAGTGGCTACGGGGGCCGTTGCGCGAGTGGGCGGAAGATCTACTTGAGCCGAATCAGCTGGCAAGCCAGGGATACCTCGACGTCGCTCAAGTTCGAGCAATCTGGAGCGAACATCTGTCTGGTCATCGTAATTGGCAGGCGCGGCTTTGGTCGGTGCTCATGTTTCAATCGTGGCTGTCGAAACAAGAGCTGCAGCAATGAGTCGCCGAGAAGCGCGTAACGCAGTAATTGATATGCCGATGGGACGATCGAACCAGATACCAACCGTTGCACACGTTATCACCGGGCTTAAGATTGGTGGCGCCGAGATGATGTTGTATAAGTTGTTGGCAAACGTGGCGTTGAATGGAAATATGCGACACGTTGTTGTGTCATTGCGTAAGATGGATGTGATTGGTGAGCGCATTGAATCACTCGGTGTCCCCGTATATCCACTGAACGGTACCCCAACGGATCCATCGTGGACGACACGTCTGGTTACGACGCTGCGCAGTATACAGCCGGATGTCATTCAGGGATGGATGTATCACGCGAACCTCGCATCGACTTTGGCCGCACCGTTTCTTCGCAAAAGTAAAAGCAGAAACGTCCCGGTCGTTTGGGGAATTCGTGCGCTTCCGTCATCCGTATACTCGCGCCCAACTCGCGGTATCATATGGATGGGCGCTCGGCTTTCGAATCGACCAGGATCAATCGTTTATAACTCGAATGCTTCTGCAGTTGCACACAGTAACATTGGATATAAAAGCGATCGTTCGGTTATTGTGCATAACGGATTTGATACAGAGCTCTTTAAACCGTCTGATTCGGCGCGCGCTGCGCTGAGAAATGAGCTGCGCATCCCGGAGAACGCTCCGGTTATTGGCTTACTTGCGAGATTCTCTCCAGCAAAAGACTTCGATAATTTCTTTGCCGCCTTTGCGAAAGTACAAAGCGTTATTCCATCCGTACATGCGGTACTCGCTGGAACGAACGTGCTACGCGATAACCCTGAAATTCAGGCTTTGCTGGAAAAATATAGTATCGTCGACAATATCCATCTGCTCGGTGAACGTCATGATACAAACGATATATGGGCTGCGTGTGATGTTGGTTGCTCTTCATCCATTACGGAATCGTTCTCGAATTCAATCGGCGAGGCCATGTCATGCGGCGTTCCCTGTGTTGTCACTGACGTCGGCGACTCGGCAACGATCATTGCTGATAGCGGCGTTGTTGTGCCGCCAGGCAATCCTGGTATACTGGCAAAAGCCTTGATGTTGTTGCTGCAACTGGACGATCGAGAATTTGTGCTAAAGCGTATCTCAGCTAGAGCACGCATCGAAAACGTTTTCGGTATGAATGCGGCTGGTCAAGCATTTGAAGATGTGTATCGCGCAGTAATATCTGCATGAGCAAGCCTGCTACAAATCCCGCGCTGAAACCTTCATCAGCGATACGAGTTCTATTCGTCGTTAATAACGTTGAGTTCTTTATATCGCATCGGTTAACCCATGCATTGGCTGCGCGGGAGTCTGGCTATGATGTACATGTTGCCACACCGAACCACACCAACGTAAAGATAGTTGCCGATGCAGGGCTAACGCACCATGTTATCCCAATGGCTCGCGGTCGTTCCAGTCTTTGGCTCGACCTGAAGACGATGCGTTCGTTGTACCAACTTTACGACCAGCTTCGCCCTGATATCGTTCATCACGTAACAATAAAGCCCGTCTTGTATGGCAGTATTGCCGCCCGCCTCGCGAATGTTCCATCCGTTGTAAACGCGATGTCTGGGCTCGGGTACGTGTTCATCGCGAGAGGCCTCAAAGCAAGTATTCGGCGTGCCCTGGTACTAACCGGCTATCGAGTTTCGTTCGGACATAAGAATAGCCGAGTGATTTTCCAAAACTCGGACGACCTCGGAGAGTTGCTGGAACGCGGTGTCGTGCCCAAAAAACACACTGTGCTTATTCGGGGCTCAGGGGTCGATCTTAACCGATACGTTCCAACCGAAGAGCCACCGTCTCCCGTTGTCGTTATACTCGCTTCGAGACTACTCGGCGATAAAGGCATTCGAGAGTTTGTTGCAGCGGCTCGAATATTAAAGAACAAAGGGATCGTCGCGCGTTTCGTACTTGCTGGCGATATCGATATTGCAAATCCAACATCGTTGTCACATGAAGAGCTTCGTGAGTGGCAACGAGAAGGGATAATCGAATGGGATGGGTACCAACCCGACATGCCTGCAGTTTTTGCAAAAGCGCACATCGTTTGCCTCCCGTCGTATCAAGAAGGTTTGCCCAAGGTATTGATTGAAGCTGCCGCATGCGGCCGACCAATCGTTACGACAGACGTTCCTGGCTGTAGAGATGTCGTCGATCATGGCATAATGGGTCTACTAGTACCAGCACGAACCGTCCAACCGCTTGCAGATGCGTTGGAAACATTAATCGCAGACTCCGCCCTTCGAGTTAAGTACGGAAAAGCGGCACGAGCTAAAGCGGCGGACTTTAACCTTGATACCGTAATTGGAAAGACGTTAGCGGTATACCGATCGCTACAACGTTAAGCTTTATTCTGCCCTGTAACGAACCGCAAATCGTGCCGCAGAAGGACCCGCGAAACATAATAGCAGGCTCAGCACAACGTCTTTAGTGATAGCGCCATGTTTCAGCGCACGGACCGCCATCCCAATCGACTGTCCCCACTGACCAGCAATGCAAGTGTATAACGCGGCCCTGCTCGCCGCTCGTGCAGCCTGGCGCGGTGCAAACCTCGTAAGCCGTTCAGCCGTAAGCTCAAAGCACCGAGCAAAGTCACCCGCGCGCGCAACCTTGTTTTCCGTTGCACAGATACGATCGTCGCCAATCGTATTGTAATGCTGAAACGGCTGATTCGTTATATGAAACTGAGTTTGCTGCGCTACCGAAGCCCAAAATGCCGCCTCACACGCATGAGTCCCACACGACGTTGCGTAGGGCACAGCTCTCATCAACGTAGTACGAATTACGGAAAAATGCTCGCCCGACAGTCCGCGTGTTACAACGTCTCTCCCTGCGAGCGTCCCATATGATCCATGAGAAACCGTAGGTGCACCGCTGGAGTCGATCGACCCACCCCAGAAAACCCCTACGGAGGGTGGAAGGGCAGAGAGCGCTTCCACCAATGCCGCCCCAACGCCTTGCAATAGCTCATTATCAGAGTCGAGCAATGCGATCCAGGCGCCACGCGCGAGCCTCACTCCCGTATTCCGGGCCTCAGCTAAACCGCGATTCTGCTCGAATTCCACAACCGTCACATTGGGCAGCAATGCCAGTTCGTTGAGAACGGCTGACGATTCATCCGTCGATCCATCGTTGACAACAATTACTTCAACAGAGCCATTTGGAGAGCCGTCTGGCTCGCTCCATTCACGGAGCACACTTCGAACCGCCGCCGCAACCACCGTCGCTCGGTTATACGTCGGAATGACAAATGAGATAAGTGGCGTCCACGGGACTAACGGTACCGACATTCCGAAAGATACGTCAATGGCAGATTCATGTCTTCCAACCGTGAAACTTTCTCTATGCTTGCCCGTCTAATTACATTGGAAAGACTTAGGTAGTAGCTTGGAAAAAAGTTGTGACTTTTCCTAAGGTTCCAAGGTTTAGTAAATGTTAAGTCTGGTCGTTCGCTGCCGAAGAAAAAAAGCCGCCGAATAAGGGCTGATTTCAGGCGAGTGGGGCCGTCGTTTCTATGGCAGGCGCTCGTCCTGCGTCGTTCGACGTGGGGCATGCAGGATGAATGGCATAGGACTTGTTCTTTTGGGCCGAAATGTCTGTCGTCACCGGGGCGACCGGCTGCTTGGTCAAGGGATTGAGATTGATTAAAGAATTGTGGTTCCAAATTCTAGGGTTTTCGGTCGCAATTGCGGGTGCGATGGTGCTTACACCGTCACTTCGCAATTGGGCTTTGTCGTTTGGGTTAATCGACCTGTCAGATGGTGAGCGAAAGCTCCATAGTCAGGCGGTTCCAAGGCTTGGTGGAGTCGTTCTCGCGGTTGCAGCCGCAGCCGGTGTTGGGGTTGTTGCCGCACTAGGTGGATTATCCTCCGTCGGCAGAAACTCTGCGCTGCTCGCTGCGGTGGCCGGCGGCATGGCCATGCACTTCCTCGGCCTTTGGGACGATATTGCGTCCATTCGAGCGAGGCACAAAATGGTGTGGCAGCTCGCAATCGCATCCACGGTTTTTGCCGTTGGCCTCAGGCTCGACATCGTCCAACTTCCGGTTGTGGGTGAGATAGCGTTCCCACTCTGGGTCAGCTACGTCTGCACAGTCCTTTGGCTCGTTGGTGTCACGAACGCGTTTAATCTGATAGATGGAGTGGACGGGCTCGCCTCCGGGATTGCTGTTATTGCACTCGCGACGATCTCCGCAATCGCCCTGGCAAACGGTCATAACGCTGTCGCATTAACGGCTATCGTCTTCGCCGCTGCGGTCCTCGGCTTCCTCCGCTATAACCTCGCCCCAGCCACCATCTTTCTCGGCGATTCGGGTAGCCTGCTCGTCGGATTCATGCTCGCATCGCTCGGCATTCTCGCCGTGCAGCAGCCAAGCGGAGCGGTGCCAATTATGGTGCCTATCCTGATTCTTGGGCTGCCAGGCCTCGATACGGCACTTGCGATACTCCGACGTTTCCTGCGGGGGCAAAAGATCTTTTCAGCGGATCATGGCCACATTCATCACAGACTTCTCCATATGGGGCTCACCCCCCGCCAAGTTTGCGCTCGGTTGTACGGAGCATCGATCGTCTTGAGTCTCGGAGCGTTGATCCTGCACGACCAATCGTATTCGCAAATCGTGGTTCTTGTTTTAATCGCGATGGTGGCCGTCTTGATGGTTTATCGGTTACGATTCCAGGAATTTGAAGAATTAGGGCGGCTACTGAGTCGCCAGGTCTCGCGAGATTTCATCCGCCGTAATATCCGTATAAGGGAGGCGAGTGATCGACTCCGCTCTGCTGCCAGCCTGCCAGATGTGTTCCGGGTCCTCGAACATGCGTTCTCCGAGGATGGATTAGAGGCGAGCGAGATCCAGCTTAGCCAATCTTACCTCACCTCCAGAACTCCAGCGGCGACCGACAGTAAAGGCCCCGATCACCGGACCCTCTGGTCCTGGAGTCGACATCCTGATATTTGCGCGGAAAGCTGGAAAGTTTCTTTTCCTTTAGTGGATGATAGCGGCGTTGGATTTGGGTCACTCATTATTTGGCCCAAGGCGCAACGTGGTACTAGCTCCCCCTATCAGCTCAATGTGATCTCCGAGCATGTACGACATGAGCTGGAGAGAAAGCTGCTTCGACTGTGGTGGGCAGGGGAGCTCCTTGGGGTTGGCAAGGCGCTTGCTGAACCAGTAGTCAGCTTTTCACTTTCGCGACGTACACCCCTGGCTGTCCACAAATTCAGAGAACCGAGTGCAGAAACTGTTGCTTGAAGCATCGAATCCGGGTAACTGTTCTGTTAACTTAAATGTCTGAGTCGGTAGTCTTTTTTCCCCCAGCTCTTTAGCGTGCTCGATTTTCACAGTCATCTCATACCAGGTGTTGACGACGGTTCGACCTCTCTCGAAGAGAGTCGAACCGCTATTGCGTCATTAACGATGCAAGGCGTTACCACCATTATTACCACCCCACACCTCCGGGCTTCGTTGTTAAGCCGAGTGGATGAGACGGCAGCGTATTTCGAGTTGGTGGATAGTGCGTGGGATGAGTTGAAGGCGATGGCCGCCGTTGAGTTTCCGGCGCTTCGGTTAGAGCGTGGATTCGAGCTGATGCTCGATATGCCACACGTCGATCTGTCTAATCCCTTATTACGCTTGGCCGGCACACGGTTCGTGTTGGTCGAGTTCCCGTTTTCTGCGTTACCACCCAATAGCTCGCAAGTCCTGTTTGATATCAAGATGGCTGGCTACCAGCCAATTGTTGCGCATCCAGAGCGATATATCGACATGGATCGCGAGCTGACCGTCGCAAACGAGTGGCGTCGAGTTGGTGCCGCGTTGCAAGTGAACAGTGGGTCGCTGATTGGCGCATACAATCCCAAAGCGCAGAGTTTGGGATGGAAGATCCTGCGTTCCGGGATGGCAGATTATTTATCGAGCGACTATCACGCGCGCGGAATGGCGCATATCGTGAATGCAAGAACCGCGATGGAAAACGCGGCAGCGGTGGAACAGTATAACCTACTCACCACCGTAAATCCGGAAAGAATTTTACAGGACGAAGCCCCATTGCCTGTGCCGGCTGTAAGGGAGCCAGAGAAGAAAGGGTGGCGGAAGTGGTTTGGCGGGCAGTAGCAGATTCTTGATTTGCTGTTGGTCCGCATTAACCCGCTATTCTAGCAACTTCAACAGCCTCTTGGGCGCAATGAGACGGTAGCTGTCTTCGACAATTTCAGCGACCTCCTTCCAATCTGTCTTCGCGTCCAGCCAAACCCCCACCCACCCGCTCGGCCCGACATACGGCGGAATAAAAAACTTTTTGGGCGCTGTTTGAACCATCATCTCCTGGTTGCCCGGGCCGGCCTTACACCAAACCGCGTTACGTCCCTCGCCGTGGTGTGTCGACGCACTGGCAAACATGATGAACATCTTGTTACGCACACGAAACGTAGGTTCTCCCCATGCCTCAACTTCGTGGGCTTCAGGGAGCGCGAGTGCAATTTTACGGATGCGAGTAAGTGGGCTTGGAGGCATGGTGAGTTTACCGTGTTACCGTGAAGTCGGTGATGCAGAGCTCTTGTCCGTTCACAACAATTGCAAGTTTATGACCGCCGGGATAATGCTTTCGCGTTGTGAAGTCGGTAAACGACTGCGAGCGAGTGAATGAATAAACTTCGCCTGGGTGGTACGTGTTTTCGGTAATCTTGAAGAGCTTGCGGTTCGTTTTACCGTTGGACTTCATGTAGTCGATACCGTATTCAACACGGAGCTTAATCGGTTTGCTCTCGTTGTTGATCAGCGTAAACGAAAAGTGTAGCCGACCTCCAACCGCGATACGTTTTGCTGTGAGTTTAAGCGCTGATATCGTGATACGCTTTGATGTTGGAAGTCCAAATAACGACAGTGCGGCGGGATGTGCTTTGCGTAGCAGTGTACGACTACCGTGTTTTACAATCCAGTCGGCATGGGCTGAGCTGCCTTTCCAGGCTTTGATAATCTTGAGTACGACATCCGGGTTGTCTTTTGCGATGTCGTTCAAATTGTTCGCAACGCTGCGTCGTACGAAGTCGGAGCTATCGTTCTTGAGGTTCTCGAGAATTGGCAGGATTGGTGTAGGATCCAGCTTTAGTTGCTTGAGCGCCATTCCCCATGGCAGGCGTGGCCGGCATCCTTCGCTGGCTAATCGGCGAACGTGCAGATTTTTGTGACGCGACCAGCGTAACATCTGCTTCATCATTTTATCGGGATGCTGTTCGATAAATGGTCGAACCGCGTACTCGCATGTGATGAATTGCGTGACGAATTCAATCGCGCGCATGGATGTTGTGTAGTGCTTGAGGCCGAATAGTTCAATGTATTCGGGGAAGAACAGAAACTCGATGCCGGGATTGACGTTGTTCTGTATGAGGCCGTTTATGATGCGTTCGATCTGATCGATGGCTTGATCGTAGTCGTTCGAGAGGACGTCTTTTAGCGCGGCCGCGATGTGTTTTGCGCGGGCTTTGAGTTCTTTGTTGTGCCAATCGGCGTCGTGTACCAGCTTGAGGAAGCGGGCGGAGTCAAAGGTTTTGAGGCTTTGAGAGGCGACGGTGTTGAATTTAGCGAAGAACTGGGGGCTGTAGAGATCCTTGAGCGGTTGGGCCATGGTGCGCGGGGGGAGGGGACTCTGGTCGGAGTGTTTCGGTGTTTTGCCGGTTGTTGGTGAAATTTACGTTGGGGGCGGGATGTTTGCTATTGCGCGATGTTTGCGAGGATCTAACCTTGAGAGGTTTAGGCCATCGCTGTCACTTGTTGACTGCAGTGTGTGATTCAACAGCTAGGATGGCTCTCCACGATTTGCTCTACCCAGGAGCGCTGTGACTCGCTCAATGCGCCCGCGATTAACAGGTCTAAGGCTCAAGGTCGCCGAATTGAGCCTATTAGGACGTTTTTGTGGTGTAATAGCGCTATTAGGACATTATTTTTGGTGTAATATGGCTATTGGGACATTTTTTTGGGTATAATACGGTTATTGGGACAAAATAATGTCCCAATAGGTCGATGGGGGTAGGTCGTGATTGGAATTCGAAAACAAATTGAAGCCGCGGTGGAGACGCTCATGCTTGAGGGCGAATTCCGCGTTTCCGATGTCGCCCAAGCAATAGGATTATTGACATATGACGAAAACGATAGAAAAGCGATAAGAAGAGTTCTTCGTTCCCTCGTCGCGGATGGGGTCCTCAATAAAAAAGGGAGTACGCGGGCACAAGTTTATTTTCGGGGTGCGAAAATCCATCCGGCTGATGAAGTTTCGGATACGATCAATGGCTTTGTCGGAATCCCGCTACTTCCGAGTTCCAAGCAGTTACTTCGCTACCTTGCTCAATCTGTTTCGGTGCGGACTCCTATTGGGTATAACCAGGATTTTTTACTATCATACGACCCCAATAAATCATTTTATCTAACAAAACTGCAACGTAAAGAGTTGCATGAGATCGGTCGTGTAGATAACACAATTCGCCCCGCTGGAACTTATGCACGAAATATCTTGAACAGATTGCTTATTGATCTAGCATGGAATTCGAGTCGGCTCGAAGGAAATACCTATTCGCTGCTAGAAACCAAGCGACTCATTGAACGTGGAGAAAGTACCGAAGGTAAAGATGCATCTGAAGCGCAGATGATCTTGAATCACAAGGCTGCTATCGAATACATTGTTGAATCCGCAGATGAATCAGATATTTCCACACACGAAGTGCAGAGTGTTCACGCGTTGTTGTCGGAAAACCTTTTAGGTGATTCGGCGGCATCTGGACGTATTCGACATATACCGGTGGCTATTACTGGAACGTCCTATGTTCCTCTTGAGAATCCACATCTTGTAGTCGAATGTTTTTCAACATTTATCCAAAAGCTTAATCAAATTCAAGACCCGTTCGAACAGTCATTTTTTTGTCTGGTGCATATATCATATCTCCAGGCATTTGAGGATGTGAATAAACGAACAGCAAGGCTGGTTGCAAACGTTCCACTAATTAAAAAGAATCTGAGACCATTATCGTTTACAGACGTGGACTCCCATGCATATGTTATGTCACTGCTTGGGGTATACGAGAAAAACGATATCAGCTTGTTGCGAGACCTCTATATATGGGCATATACGCGATCATCGCAACGCTACTCAGCCATTCAGCAATCAATGGGTGCACCGAATTTGCTCAAGATGAAATATCGAACGTTTATTCAAGAGACCATTCGCAACCTCATCCTCGACAAAGTGGACGATCGACAAGTAGTTCCAAGAATTCTGGGAGTTGTCGAAACATTACGGCTTCCAGAGGCTGAAGCAGATCCGCTATTTCATCTTCTTGAAACAGAAATTATGAACTTGCACGAAGGAAATATCGCGCGATTCAAGATTCGTCCGAGCGAGTACCAGGCTTGGAAGCATCTGCAATAAAAACCGTCCTTCTCCCCCCAACGATTTTCTCGCCCACGCCGCCTTATTTTTCACCCAATGCCTAGTAACCTCTCTTCCGCTCCCCAGCTCGATCCGCTCACACCGACCTCTCTCGTCACCCGCCTCCGCGCCGCGGCCGAGGTCCTTGAGTCGATCGTGGATAACCGGGCGTTGTTAGCCGAGGTGTCTGAGGAAGACCGTAAGCGCCTGTTGAGCGCGGCTGGCCTAATCTCACGTCCAGACGCTGTAGACCGCCGCAAGCTCGTTAAAGAGACCAAACGCCAGCGGAAGATCGAACGCGCTCAGCGCGCCGAGCAGGTGCTGTCAAATACGGGGATCCGGAAGCTGCGCAGGCAACCCGTGTTTTCCACTCCAAACTACTTTCCGCCCGCCGAGTTCGAGCAGACGGAGGTTGAGAACGATCCGGAATTCAGGGAAGCTGTCGACCCGCAAAATTGCTACATCTGCAAGAAAAACTTCACAGCGCTTCACCATTTTTACGATCAACTCTGTCCGTCATGCGCAGAGTTTAACTTCGCTAAACGATCTGAACTCGCTGACCTTACTGGCCGCGTTGCGTTACTCACAGGTGGACGCGTAAAGATTGGCTATCAGGCTGGGATCAAGCTTCTACGTGCAGGCGCAGAGTTGATTGTTACCACACGGTTCCCTCGTGATTCTGCCGCGCGTTATGCGCAAGAGCCAGACTTCGCAGAGTGGGGACATCGTCTTACCGTGTTTGGTCTTGATCTACGGCATACACCAAGCGTAGAAGCGTTTTGTCAGCATCTACTTGCAACCAAACACCGTCTCGATTTCATCATCAACAACGCATGTCAAACGGTGCGTCGTCCACCTGATTTTTATCATCATATGATGGACGGTGAAACGACCGCGTTGCATAACATGCCGGAAAGTGTGCGGCGAATTGTTGGTGCGTATGAAGGGTTGCGTGGGTACCAGCTGCTTCCTGAGGCGGCGCACGGATCGTCTGTTAATACGGGGATTACAGCAATTCCGTCAAATGTTGATGGTGCAACACCCGATGTGATGGGACTTACCCATGCAGCACAACTGTCGCAAGTTCCACTTCTCCCGGATGAGCTTGAAGCGCAAAAGCATCTCTTCCCTGAAGGACAGCTGGATCAGGATCTACAGCAAGTTGATTTGCGCGATCGAAACTCGTGGCGTTTGTTGATGGCGGAAGTGCCGTCGGTTGAACTACTCGAAGTGCAGCTAGTTAATGCGGTTGCGCCATTCTTGATTAACGCGCGATTAAAGCCGTTAATGCTTCGTACCGCGAACAGAGACAAGCATATTATTAACGTCTCTGCGGTTGAAGGGCAGTTCTACCGACCGTTTAAAACCACGCGTCATCCGCACACCAATATGGCCAAAGCGGCGCTCAACATGATGACGCGGACCTCGGCCGCCGATTACTACATTGATGGTATCCATATGAATAGCGTGGATACCGGTTGGGTAACGGATGAGGATCCCGCGGAAATCGCTGCGCGTAAGACGGCTGAACATGGATTCCATCCACCGCTGGATATTGTGGATGGCGCGGCGCGGATTGTGGATCCGATTATTGCGGGGTTAAATAGTGGGGAGCATGTGTGGGGGAAGTTCTTGAAGGATTACGTGCCGACGGATTGGTAGAGGGATACGTCTACCGCTCCGCCACCGCCTTTAAATTCCCCAACCCAGCCTCAAAGTCCTTACCCACCATTCGGTCGATACTCATAAAGATTCCCATCACTTTACTGATATACTGATTGGGTCCATACATCGACCACGTCACCCGCGTAGAGTCGTTAACCGGCACAAAGGTAAATGCGACCGTCGTTGTGTTTTTCATCGGTTTCAGGAAGTTGAGTCCCACAACAATCTTTGAATACGGAGTCGATTCGGTGATCTCCATTGTTCCTTGGCCCGCCTTTCTGTTTCCTGCCCACGCGTAGGTTGCTCCGACCCCTGCGTTTGCTCCACCAAATGTGCGTGTCATCGCGGTATCCAGCTTTTCAAACGGTGACCATGCGTGCCATTCGTGGAAGTCGTTTACCAGGTTGAAGACGCGGTCGGGTGTGGCGTGAATGGTGATCGATCGTTCGATGTTATAGGTGTCTGGGCGAGTCGTAGCGAAGACGAGTACTGCCAGAACGAGGACGACGATTGCTAGAAAGATTTTCTTGAGCATAACCGTGAGTGTATGGGGCAGGTTCGAGTGGTATCGGAAACCCGTGATTCCGTAAATCATACACAACGCTGAGAAATCCGGAAGGGTTGGGCGTCGGCCAGCGCGTTCTGAAGCTCCCGCCTTTAGGTGTTACCGCACTACCGGGCGTTTACATTCGCTCTGCACCATTGTGCAAGCTTCTCTTCATCGATAACGCCAGTAGCCACATCAACCATTAGTTCAACCGCAGCAGCTTCTGCTGCCACAATTCGATAGCCATTAAGGCCTAAAAAAACATACATGACCTGGAATGCGGTACGCTTGTTTCCGTCAATAAACGCATGATTTTTCGCGATTCCTATTCCGTATGACGCTGCAAGAGCCGCCAGGTCGGCCGTTGGTTCATAGTGATAGCGGTTTTTTGGACGATCCAGTGCTGACATTAGCAGTGCAACATCACGAATGCCATGCGAACCACCATGTTGTTGAATTAGGCTTGCGTGGATTGCATCAACAACTGCTCGCGAAAGCCAGCGAGGTTCCCCATTTAGCGTAGGTTGTAGGCGCTTGTGCTCCGAGTGGTCATGCATGCTCGTTTTTTACCGATTCGAAAGTTCACGCATAGCATTCCGGTATGCCCGAGCCCCTTCTTCGTAAATCGCCATGGCATCTTTGAACAATGGATCGTACGGGGTAATTAATACTCCTTCGTCTGTCTCTACAAGAAAAACGGAGTCTCCTTCGGCCAGGTGATAGCGATCTAGTATCGGCTTAGGGATTGTCATTCCCGCCGAATTGCCAACTGCCCGAATGACTGTTTCGCGAACCATAAAAAAACTCCTTCGTGTGTAGTTATTACAAATGTAATAACATTCCTGGATTAGAGATAGCTATGCATAGAGAAGGTTCATTTTGTCGAACAATCGTCCGTTGTGATACGACTCTATGCGCCTAAATTTCTGCGACCACCCGCGCCACCTTCTCCCCCAATACCCGCGCCGTCGTCCACTTCCCTCCGAACACGCTTACCACTCGTCCGCGCCGCTCAATTGCATACTCCCGCGTCGCCTTCGTTGCCGGCTTCCGTGAGCGTAACAGGGGTCTTAGGCCCGCAAATCTCCCGATGACGTCAGCAGGCCCTTTCTGGTCGCTGAAATAGTGGTTGTACACTTTAAGGAGATATGCTTCCTCTTCAGGTGAGCACTCGATTGGGTCATCGAGCGACTGTTCGATTTCAGTGGTGCCGAGTAGGATGTGGCCTTGGTACGGGAGCGCGAATACGATACGGGATTCGTCGGGGACCTGGAGGAAAAAGCCAGCGGGGAGAGTGCCGCGAAGTTTGAGGTGGCTCCCTCGGACGAGATCCAGGTCGTGGTCGGCGGGGATGCCGCTCTGGTCGAGTAGCTGGCGGGCCCATGGGCCGGCGACGTTGACGACGGCGTCGTAGCGGTTGGTTCCGTTCCGGGTCGTGAGAGAGCCGTCTTCAGCGATCTTCAGGACGGGCGTGTGCTCGTGTATATGAACCCCTTGAGTCTCGATTTGTCGTGCAGCCCAAATTCCAAGTGCGTAGTCGTCCATTTGGGCGTCATAGAAGCTGTAGGCGCCACGCAAGTCGGTAGAGCGGAGGGCAGGGTAGAGCTCCCGAATTTGGGGATTGGAGCGCCAGTGGTGACGACCGAGGTTTCGTTTGCCGGCGAATAGATCGTAGAGTGTCAGGCCGAATCCAATGAGCCAGCGAGGGCGTGGACCGGTCTTGTATACCGGGAGGATAAGTTCGAGGGGCTTTGCGAGCTCCGGTGCGTGGTCGATCCACCAGGTGCGTTCGTGGAGGGATTCGCGGACTAGGCGGAACTCTAGTTGCTCGAGGTAGCGGAGTCCGCCGTGGAGGAGTTTGGTGGAGGCGGAGCTGGTTGCGGAGACTAAACTGTCGCGTTCGTAGAGCTCGACGGCAAACCCGCGTGTCTGGAGTGCCCACGCGGCCATAATTCCATTAATTCCACCGCCGACCACAGCGACTGTGCGTCGTTGATTGATATTGCTCACAGCTGGTCGATCGACGGACATCGACAACCTCAATGTTTAAGGGATCCCACAATAACACGTTTGCTTCAATTACACTCGCGTTACTACGTCCAGACTCACAACTCAGCTGGCTTCCGTGTTGCTTCAAATTCGGTCGCAACATACACACCGTCCGAAAGCTGAATCGAATATTCTCCTGACGCTGCCAGCATCCCATTTTCAGATCGACCGGCCCAAACTCGAACGATTGAATCCCCTGCGTCAACAAACGCCCCGGGATAAGGCCGCGTTGTTGCTCGAACCAAGCGCTCAACCTGCTGTACCGACATCGCTTTATCAATAAGTCCGTCAGCTGGCGTTCGTCCGACCCAAACAGTTGCATTGCCTGTTTGCGGTTGCGGTTCCAGCGTTCCGTCAACCAATCCAGTCCACGCTCTACGCATCAACGTTCTGTGCGTACCTGCTACCCGACTATACAGTGTAGTGGCGGTTTCATCTTCATGAATCTCAATGCGCTCCTGTGCAACGATTGGCCCAGTATCCACGCCTTCGTCCAATTGAAACAAGGTCACGCCCGTTTCACGAAGCCCCTTAATAATTGCCCATGGAATCGAAGCTCGTCCGCGCCCTTCAGGGAGTAACGTTGGATGCATACCGAGCACGCCACGAATTGGAGCCGTGAGCACATCGTGTCTCGCAATCTGCGACCAGCCAATAATAAACAACCAATCAATCTTGGCGTGTCGAATGGCGTCGACTGCATTTTGATCATTTACATTGTTGACCTTAATAACAGGAATGCGATTTTTTACTGCGAACTCATCAACGTAAACTCGGCCAGACTTATTTGGCGCTTTCTCGTCCGGAATAGTCATCACGAAATCCAGCGTGCCACCTGCTGCATAAATTTCTTCCATGCATGCGAGGCCCAATTCAACGCATGTTACAAATCCAGCTCGCATATTCTGTATCCTCAGTAAACTGGCGGCGGTCGGAATAAATATCCAACCGTGCGCAACACGATGGTCGTGTCACCAAGAAAGCGGATATTGTGTGCATACTCGCCATCATACTCTGCCTTCTGCTCAACGGACATCCCATCAAAGGCGCTCACCTGGGCCAAGCCTGTAAGACCAGGCGAGCATCGCAATGCGCCATTTTTAGTACGCCGCTCGATTAACTCCTCTTGTGCAGGGAGAGCAGGGCGAGGTCCGACCAAACTCATCTCACCCTTCAAGATATTAATCAGCTGCGGCAGCTCATCAACGTTTGATCTTCGCAGCCATCGACCTGTTCGTGTTGGTTGAATGGTGCGCGCTTTATCCGACGTAACAACCGCAGTGTTCACAGGCATGCTGCGAAACTTCAGTAGTTCAAAATCCTTTCCAAATCGTCCGATGCGTCGTTGTCTGTATATCACCGGCCCACCATCATCGAAGCGAATTGCAATGGCGATGGCCGCCAAAACTGGCGACAGCAATATCAACGTTCCGCCAGCCGCGGCAAGATCAATCGCTCGCTTCCAAAATGTTGCGTACACAGTTAGCGCCTAGAACGTGTCAGTATCAGCTCGACGAAACACTGTTTGAAACGCTTCGGCGTATCCCGTACCTGATTGCGCTCCGCGTGTTGTTGCAAGCGCGTGAATCACTTCGGGGCATCGTGAATGTGGAAACGGACGCATCACGCCTTCGTATGCAGCCAGCGCCTCAATCTTTCGTTCGATGTGCTCCCGCTCAACGTTAACGAACGTATCAGGGATAAATGGGTCCGACCCTCTGAACGACCAATCCGTTGACGACAGCGTTTCCATAAAATACATCGCGCGGAGCGGGGCGATTCCTGGGCGGCGTTGAAAGAGACGAGCCGCCGCCTGACACGCGCGCGCGGCAGCCAGATGGTCGTCGTTCAGATCGCCCGGGTGTTGGGTGACCAAGATATTCGCCTGGGTTGTCTCAATCGCTTGCTCGATGAACTGTACCAAATGTAGATGCGGCACAGTGTTGAGCTCGATATTCGGAAAGTTACCAAGAATTGGCTCTTTCATACCCAGAATTGTGCTGGCTGCCCGTGTGTGGGACTCGAGCGTGCCGAGCTCCGGCCGATATCGTCGAGCGTCGGCGTGCCCAACGAGAAAGCATGTCCGGATATTATGCCCGACCGCCGAAAACAGGGCAGACGTAGCGCCGAAACCTAGAACTTCGTCGTCGGGGTGAGCGGCGACAATAAGAATTGAGAGGGGATTCATAGCAATTACCGTTCAAATATAGCATCTGATGTTCGATTGTCGAAGGAATTCAGCACTCAGCTCGCGTCGCCAATCGACGATTCGCTTCACGCCGCTCGCACTTACCACCACCTCGCCTTATCGGGTAAATTGATCTTCGGGGTGAACGTAGACGTTCCCAGCTTCTCTCGCGCCAATCTGCCGGAAATTGAGACGTATGCTAGTTGTCATAGGTGCAAACGGTTTTGTTGGGCAGGAGATCGTCCAGCAGGCCATGTTAGCAGGTCTCCCAGTTCGCGGGGCCGGCCGTGGGGCAAGTCGCCTCTGGGCCGACGCGCCATATGTTGACTGCGATGTCGCAACTGGACGTGGGCTAAATGAAGCTTGCCGAGATGCTGAAGCCGTGATATTTGCTGCCGGAATGGCTCACCGCCCACCGCACGAGATCGACAGCGACCTCTATTACCAAGTCAACGGGCTCGGCTGTGAGCGTGTCGTTAAAGCCGCAGCTGAGAGTGGTGCGAGAAAAGTTGTCATTTTAAGCTCTATCTCAGTCTACGGGTCGCCAGGCGGCCTGACTGATGAGACCACTCCAACGCATCCAGAAGGCCCATACGGCTTGAGTAAAAAGGCCGGGGAAGATTTAGCATTAGCCGCGGGAGAAAAGTACGGCATCGCTGTGATTTGCTTGCGACTTGCAACGGTGTATGGTGCCTTTGATCCAGGCAATTTTGTGCGCCTAATCAATACAATCGAGCGCGGGCGATTCGTGATGTTTGGAAACGGAAAGAATCGAAAAACCGTTATACATCGTTTCGACGCAGCGCTCGCATGTATTGCTGCGGCGAATCATCCAACGTCATCAACCGGGATCTACAACCTGAACGAAGGTATCTATTCCACCGCGAGTATTGTACGGCAGATCGCGTTGGAATTGCACGTTCGCTCGTTCTATCCCATCATTCCGACGCCACTCGCGAACTTGCTTGTAAGACTACTCAGCTTTGGTGGTATTCGTACACAAGCCATCGGAAATTCAATCAGTCGATGGATGTCAGATGAAGCACACGACGGCACCAAGTTTAAACGAGACTTTTCATGGATGCCGTCGTTCACGCTAGAGCAGGGAATCGCAGAAGAAATCTCGTGGTATCGCAAAACAAAGCAATAACCATGCGACTCCAGACGACTAAACTACAATAAGCACGCTAGCTAGCGCGACGTTTCAACCAGCACTTCGCGAATCAGGTCGGTGTACTGTGGAACAACATGTTCAATCGAATACAGTCCTTCCGCTGCTGCCCTGCTGCGCTCACCCATAGCAATACACTGCGTATGATTAGCTTGAGCATCCATAATGGCGCCCACTAGCCCGTCAACGTCGCCCGGACGAACCGACCACCCGTTCCCAATCTCACCAATCACCTGGGCCACTTCCGAATGCGTCTCTGCTACGGCAATCAGAGGACGCCCAGCCGCAAGCACGTTGTACATTCGACTTGGTACGCCAACTCCAGCCATTCCCGGAACGAACGGAATAAGCGAGACATCACACGCGCTCAAGTAGTCCGACTGTTTATCACGCGAAAAGGACTCCTGGAATGAGATGTTTATCAAACCCTCGCGCTCAATAAACTGCTCCAACCATTGCCGCTTTTTACCACGTCCAAAGATCACGAAATGTACGTCAGGCGAACTCTGCTGCAGTCGCTGAGCCGCAGTCGCCAATAGCTCAATATCATGCATCGGTCCCATGTTTCCGGCATACTGAACCACAAACTTTTTGTCCACGTTTAACGCACCCAACACGGGATGATTCACACGTTGCTGCGGTAACACGGTGTCCGTATCCGCCCAATTTGGGATCACACGGATCTGCCCACTCCTGGGTTGCACCATTCGCGACGCAATCAACGACGACATATCTCGGCCAATCGCAATAATCCGTGAAGCCCTCGCGAACACCCTTCGATTCAACCGGTTCCACAGCTTCACAACCCATGCATCGTTACCGACAACCTTTGATGCAACGAGGGTGTCCGGATACACATCGTGAATCAACAAAACACCGCGCGCACCGCGCAACCATAAAATCGGTGTGAGAAAGACGGGTAGAGTCGGTGGGTTCGTTGTTACAACCACAACGTCGTTTCGCTTCACCTTGCGCCAAGTCTGCCACATCATCGATGCCATAATCGTCGCAACGTTAACGGCACGAAAGGCAAGCACGTTTTTATCGAGCGTCGTACCCTGGCACCGCCAGATCTGAATTCCTTGATATTCCTCATATCGCGGAACCGTATGCCCCCGTCGCTCATACCTCGGCTGTCCCGACAGCACCTTCACCGACGCGTGCTCGCGTAATCCAAGGCAAATATGCTTGAGGTAATGCCCGGTTGATGTTTCCTCAGGGTAAAACAGATCCGATATCATCCAAACTGAAGGATCTGTTGGTTTGGATGATATCGGATTGTCTTTAGTTAGTACTGCTTCCATACCACACGATTCACATAATCCGTATAGCTGTGAATAATGCGTACAATTTTGTCCGATACGTTCGGCATGCTATAGTCCGCAACTTGTCGCAATGATCGCGCTGTACCTCGACCCTGATCCTGCAAAATCTGCAACGCCTGGATCACGCGTTCGGTGTTCAACCCGACCATCATCACAGCAGCTTCTTCCATCCCTTCAGGCCGCTCGTGTGCTTCACGAAGGTTGAGGGCAGGGAAGTTGAGGATTGAAGATTCTTCGTTGATAGTCCCGCTATCTGACAACGCTGCCGTTGCAGAGATTTGTAGTCTGTTATAGTCGGTAAATCCTAATGGTTTGAGCAACCGCACATTTTGATGGAACTTCACACCAAATGCATCGACACGTTTCTGTGTGCGAGGATGCGTTGAGACAATAACAGGATAGTTGTACCGCTCAGCTACGGTGTTCAGCACATCGACCAACTTTCCGAAATTCGCATCGGAGTCAATGTTTTCTTCGCGATGCGCGCTGACGATAAAATACTTGTGCTCTTCGAGTTCGAGTCGCGTGAGCACGTCCGATGCATCAATACCTGAGCGGTAGTGTGCTAACACTTCGGCCATCGGGCTGCCCGTTTTAATCACCATATCTGGGGGAAGCCCTTCGCGCAGCAGATATTCACGTGCGATGTCGCTATACGTGAGATTAATATCTGCTGTGTGGTCAACGATTCTACGATTGATCTCTTCAGGAACCCGTTGATCAAAACAGCGATTGCCGGCTTCCATATGAAACACGGGGATCTTTCGACGCTTCGCTGGCAACACAGAAATGCAGCTGTTTGTATCGCCGAGTACAAGCATGGCGTCTGGTTGCTCCGTGGCGAGGACTTCGTCGACGGCGATAATAATCTTACCAATCGTCTCAGCGGCTCCTCCACCAGCGGCATTCAAGAAATAGTCAGGCTTGCGAATGCCGAGGTCATCGAAGAAAATCTGATTCAACTCGTAGTCGTAGTTCTGACCGGTATGCACAAAAACATGGTCGCAATACTGGTCCAACTTTGCGAGCACGCGTGACAGTCGAATGATTTCGGGCCGCGTTCCAACTACGGTCATGACTTTGAGTTTCTTCATTTAAGTACGAACAGAGTAAAAAATAGCAATCAGAGTTACAGCGGGCATGCGAACGTGTCAGGGCGCTCTCGATCGAATACCTCGTTTGCCCAGAGCATTACGATCATCTCGACATCGCCAATATTCGTGATATCGTGAGTCCATCCGGGAACGGTTTCTACAATCTGGGAGAGTTCACCGGAGGTGTGAAGCTCGTACTCCTCATTCGTCTGCATGTGCCGAAACTTGAATCGAGCTTTGCCCTTAATAACCAGAAACTTTTCAGTTTTTGTATGATGATAGTGCCCGCCACGCGTGATACCAGGGTGGGCCGTAAAAAACGAAAACTGTCCGGCGTCCGGTGTTTTCAACATCTCGACGAAAACACCACGAGGATCACTGTGTTGCGTTACGGAGTAGGCGAAGCTTTCCACGGGGAGGTAGCTCACATACGTCGCGTATAACGCGCGCAAGAACCCCGTACCCACTCGCTCAATCGTCAGCGTCTCTCGACTATCTCGAAATCCTTGAATGTAGTTCGCGAGTTCACCTACTGTGGTGGAGTAATAGGGGACCAGTCGAGCGAAGCCATCTTCCGACGGTGCGAGATCTACACCATCAAGAAGCTGAAGGAATCGTTCGATCACGTCGTCGATGTACACCAGCGTGACGGGGGCATCCGGGCTATTTACCTGAATGGGAAGTCCTCGCGCAATGTTATAACAGAACGTGGCGACTGCCGAGTTGTAGTTCGGGCGACACCATTTACCAAAAACGTTGGGTAGCCGAAATACATACACCGGATATCCTGCACGTTTTGCGCTTGCAAAAAGCAGATCTTCCGCGCGTTTTTTACTCTCTCCGTACGGGTTACTTACGGCCGCCTGTGTCGACGATGAATAAACAACCGAGATGCGTTTTCCCGTAGACTCTGCGATCCGCTCCACGGCGTTTGCGATGGCCTGCGTTAAGTCGACATTGCCTTCGACGAACTCTGCTGGGTGCTGCGGTCTATTGATACCGGCGAGGTGATAAACGAAGTCGACGTCGGCCAAAAGTTGTGGCAGGGATGCAACGTCATGTTCCCGGGTAAACGTGGCGACTTCAACGTCTTTGCGTTCTGCGAAGTGGAGTTGAAGGTTGCGACCAACGAATCCGTTTGCCCCGGTGATCAGGACTTTGGTGTGTTTACTCACTGACTTCTGCCTGTTCACCGTTGGCGATCTTTTTCATGAAGTCGAGCTTGAGTAACAGCGCTTTCATTCCATCGACTTCGAGGCGCGTCGTGTTGTGCGAGTTATAGTCTTCGCCGTGGCTGCTTTGCGTCATCCGTTTTTCGCCTTTCTCGACGAACTTTTCGTAGTTTAAGTCCCTGCCATCGGGAGGGACCCTGTAGTAGTTGCCGAGGTCTTCGGCACATGCCATTTCTTCGCGGCTGAGGAGCGCTTCAAAGAGCTTTTCTCCGTGGCGGGTTCCGATTTCGCGCACCTCGTGGTTCGGCTTGCCCATGAGTTCGAGGATGGCCTGTGTGAGTACTCGGACGGTGGCGGCGGGTGCCTTTTGTACGAAGATATCGCCGTTATTGCCGTGTTCGAAGGCGTACAGGACGAGCTCGACCGCGTCATCAAGAGTCATCATGAAGCGCGTCATGAGCGGGTCCGTGACAGTAATTGGCTTGCCGGCCCGGATTTGCTCGATGAAGAGCGGGATCACGGAGCCTCTGGAGGCCATGACGTTACCGTAGCGAGTGCCACAGATGACCGTGTTGGTACCTTCGAGGTTGCGGCTCGCGGCGACCATGACCTTTTCCATCATCGCCTTGCTGATACCCATGGCGTTGATAGGGTAGACCGCTTTATCCGTGCTTAAGCAAACCACCCGCTTGACCCCGGCTTGTACTGCCGCTTCGAGCACGTTTTCGGTTCCCATGACGTTAGTACGGACAGCCTGCATGGGGTGAAATTCGCAGGAGGGGACCTGTTTGAGGGCGGCGGCGTGGAAGACATAGTCGACACCGCGGAGGGCGCCGACCAGGCTACGCGAGTCCCGAACGTCCCCTAGGTAGAACTTGAGTTTCGGGTGGTTGTACTTCTTTCGCATGTCATCCTGTTTTTTCTCATCTCGACTAAAAATGCGGATTTCGCCGATATCTGTAGAGAGAAAACGGCGAAGGACGGCGTTACCGAAGGAGCCGGTGCCGCCTGAGATGAATAAAACCTTACCCTTGAACATGAGGTTACCGAGCAAAACTTGAGGAGGAATAGTTGTATAAATGTACTGGCCGTTGGAAATTCTGCACAAGCTACGCCATTCATTTCTCAGCTAATTTTGGCGAGACAGTAGGGCGAGAAGTTCGCATGATTTACCGGTGAGCGGCGAATATCTGTGACCTTCCGGCGTTTGGGCTCACGTTCTAACCCCTTACGGGAGCGTTGCGCTACATGTTCGATCTTGTTCTGTATACATTTAAGGCATCCGTAACAAATTCGTTCTATTGTGGATGCAGCCCGCAGCATATCGTATAACCCGTAGCATTCTGTGGCTGAAATGATACGGGTTTCTTGGGATGACGGGATTGTGTTGTGATACACGTCTTTGGATTGTTAATTTGATACTTTGGAGTGGCCCTTGAATACAATTGTACTAATTGAGGACTATCGCGGATCATTCTACTCTCGGGTCGGCAATCAGCGTACTCTGTGTACAATGGATACAGGGAAAGTCATAGAATCATTTGGATCCTTAGGGTACAACGTTGTTCGAAAGCGCTTCCAGGATATCGATTTAACGCAAAACTGGAATAAGGTTCCAGTTGTATACACATCTTCTGAAGATAGTGGCTCTCGTTATAAGAGTTATATCGAAGATATAGTGCTCGCTTTGGAGACATCTGGAGCGATGATTCTACCGAATTTTATATATCTTAGGGCGCATCACAACAAGTCTTTCATGGAAGCTTTGCGATACAGGCTTTTTCCAGAAGAGGCAAGTTCCCTCCAATCTCGTACGTTCGGTACTTACGAAGATTTGGTTAACGCCGATCTTTCTAGCGAATGGCCAAAAGTCATAAAGTCGGCATTTGGCGCTGGGTCAACACTTGTTGCAAAGTCAGATAATCGCATGGAGTTACTGCGAATTGCAAGAAAGTTCAGTCTTTCAATGTCATTCACCGAAACTGTTCGAGAATATCGAAGTCGATTCCTGTGGCGCGGATACGTCCCAAGATCATTACATCGCAATAAATTCATTGTCCAGAATTTTATCCCGGGTTTAAATGGGGATTTCAAAGTTTTAAAATATGGTTCGCGGTTCTACTTTCTCTCTCGTGGTCTTCGACCTGGAGATTTTCGCGCGAGTGGGAGTGGAAATTTTAATTTTGAACTTCCAAACGATGTGAGCGCATCGGCGCTTCTCGATTATGCGAAGTATATAACGGATATCATCGGTACTCCGCTCTGTTCTCTGGATATAGGATTTGATGGAGAACGGTTCCATCTAATAGAGTTTCAATGTCTCAATTTTGGCCCATTGACGGCGGAAAAATCGCTCTATCACCATAAGCTTGTGGATAGCAAGTGGGTCAAGGTCAACGAAAATTGCGACCTTGAGTATGTGTTTTGTGATGCAATTGTAAGCCATCTGGAAAATACTTTGACAGTAGGAACGCGCATTCGAGCGTAATGGTTGCGGGAGATGTCAAATCCTTGCAATCCGAGGGGCTGGCTCACATGCTGATTTTATTAAATTGCTGCCATGTAACGAATTAATTGGATTATGGATACATTGAATAACGTGGTAGAACTCGTCATAGCTGGAGATACTTGTCCTATAAACCGGGCTGAAGAAATAGCATTAAATGGGGATTCGCATTCTTTGTTTAATGATATACTTCCCGTGTTTCAATCAGCGGATCTAGTGGTCTTGAATCTTGAATGTCCAATCATTGATCGGCCGACTCCTATCGTTAAGGGTGGGCCTGTTCTTGGCACGAATTCACGTATGATTGAAATCTTAAGAGAGAGCGGAGTAAACGGCGTAAACCTGGCCAACAACCATATTATGGATCATGGGTCAGACGGGTTAATGACTACTGTAGCAATATGTGCCCAAAATAATATCTTTACGTTTGGTGCGGGAAATGATCTCGATGAAGCAAAGAAAATACGAATACAGAATGTAAACGGATTAAGAATAGCGTTTTTAGGAATTGCGGAGAATGAGTATTCGATTGCCACAGCGAACAAACCCGGCGCCAATCCTATCGACCTAATTGATCTATATAGTCAAATTCGATCGCAGGAAAACGAATGGGACTACCTGTTTGTTTTTGTACATGGGGGAAATGAATACTATGCATATCCCAGTCCGATGCTTCAGAAATTGTGTCGTCATCTGGTCGACTTGGGAGCCTCCGCCGTAATTTGCCAGCACAGTCACACCGCAGGCAGTTCTGAGGTTTATGATAATTCACTGATAGTCTATGGGCAGGGGAATTTCCTCTTTGACTATCCCTCTAAATATGACCATTGGAACGAAGGGCTGTTGCTCAAGTTCATCATAGAGAAAGAATCCGTTTCATTTGAACTAATTCCGGTTCAGCAGAATGACGGTCGAGTTCGGCTAATGACTGGCGATAAAAAACGTGAGTTTCTAAGTGCTTTTAGCGCTAGAAGTGTCGAGGTTCTTGATGAATACATTATTCAAAAACGATGGATCGATTTTTGTCGGGTAAATCGCGATCGATATATGAGTCTTGTTTTAGGGCATAATCGCTATGTGAGTTTTGCTAACAAACGATTACCCTTGGTAGATATGGTATACTCCAAGGAATCATTACGAAACATGGGCAATGTTATTCGGTGTGAATCCCATCGAGAGGTGTTGCTCACTATAGGTGAGCAGCTACTATAAAGATGGCTAAAACAGTAGCCTATATCGGCGAATTTCGCTTTCCACGGGGTGATGCTGCCAGTCAACGTATCTTAGGTGTGTCGCGCACCCTCGTAGACTGCGGTTTCAATGTTTCCATTCATGGAATCTCTTTAGAGAAAGAAGCTGCAGGAGAACCGATCGGGGTGTTTAATGAGTTTAAGTATTCAAACTTTGTTATTCAAAATGGTAGCAAGTTTCGGAGAGTGTTGGATCACGTTTGTTCTGGATATAACACGTTACAATTATTGCGCCGGAATCCGCCCGATTACATCATTGTGGCTGGCGGATACAGTCGGTACTTAATTCCCATCTTATATTTCGGGAGAAGGAACGGAATTAAGATTATTGTCGATGTAGTCGAATGGTATAAATATTCTCATCTGCCAGGTGGGCGGTTTGGTATTTATGCGCTTGATGTTCATTTCGCCCTTACTCGTCTCATTAAGAAGTGCGATGGCGTCATTGCAATTAGTTCATTTCTTGAAAATTACTATTTGAGCGCTGGTGTTAATACAGTAAGAATTCCGATCGTAGTTGATACGAATGATGCGCGGTGGAATACTGGTAATGCTGAAAGCTTTGATCCCGATAGCCTGAACCTTGTTTACGCCGGGGTTCCGGGGAATAAGGACTTTATCGACGTAGCTATACTTGGAGTGCTTGAATTAGCAAAAGCCGGATACCGAATTAAACTACACCTCATTGGGCCATCGAAAGAGAACATCAAGGCCTTGCTGGGGCATAACGCTCATCTCGTTGATGGCGAGAGTGAGTCTATTATTTGTTACGGGAGAGTAAATCAAGATGATATTCCTTCGCTCCTTTCAAAGGCTGATTTTTCTGTTCTTATTCGCCCCAATGAACGCTACGCCAACGCCGGGTTTCCGACAAAATTTGTTGAAAGCTTTGCGGCTGGATTGCCGGTCATTGGTAATCTCACGAGTGATCTTGGGTTGTTCTTGAAGGATGGCGAGACTGGGTTTGTGATGAAAGATTATTCTGTGAACGCGTTCATTGAATGTGCAAAGCAAGCATTGTCGATATCGAAATCACGTCGAATCCAAATGAGAAATGCTGCGAGGTGTGTTTCAAGAGAGTCTTTTGACTACAGAGCTCACATTGTGGCCATGCGTGAATTTTTCCATCGATTGAATCATTGACTATTTGTGGACTTGCCTCGGACTAACGGACATCGAGGTTCTGTACCGACCCAGTGAACAGCTGCACCGGTGCTATAGCTGTCGTATAATCGTTGGGGAAAGTGAGCTGAGGACTTAAACGCCTCAACTTACTTTCTAGGGTTCACCATCTGCCCAGATTTTTTCGTACTCACGGTAGATGTGTTCTAGTGAATATTCACGTTTTGCGCGTTCTGATGCCTTTGCCCCTAGTGATCCCCGCATTGCAGAGTCTTTAATAAGCGTATACAACTCAATCGCAAAGGTATCTACGTCACCGGCCGCTACGATGCGCCCTGATCCTTCGCTTAGCATTTCCGGGATTGCACCTACAGACGTTGCCACAATGGCTGAGCCTAACGCCATTGCTTCTAGGACGACGTTGGGAAATCCTTCGGTGTGACTTGGTAGGCAAAATATCGATGCTTTCGATATCTCTTGCAGTGCGGCGGCGTTACTGCATTCTCCCATGAAAACAACTGCTGACAAATCAAAATTGTTTTGTAGGAGCTCCAAATATTGGGAATCATATGGACCGACAATTTTTAACGTCCAATCTGCATGATCAATTCTCTGCCATGCATTGAGGAGATCTTCGATACCTTTTGCCTTAAGGACCCAACCCACAAAAACAACCGTTCGATTTTTGTGTTCTGGAAGGCTTGGCAGGTGAGAGAAATCAATGCAGTTGGGGATGAGTGAGAGTTTCGTCTTCGGCGACTTCGCCTGAATGGCGTAATATGTTTGACTGTCAATCGCGATGACGGTCGAGGATAGTCTCATTGCTAAACGAAGCAATCTCGACTCAATCCCACCGTTCTCCAATATTTGCGGTGTGCGTCCAATCCGAATATGCAGTACTCTATGGACTTGGAATAAGTATGATGTCAACAAAAACAGACAATCCCGAACTAAGCCCAGTTGCCCAGATGTGGTTAAGTGGATTGCTAAGATGTCTCCCCTTCTTAATTCAGTCACAATCTCGGTCAACTGACGGAAGAGTCCTGGTAACGCGCTAAATAGTCGAGGGCCAACGGATAGCTGAAATACGTTTCTATGTCTGGCCGCCGTATCTATCAGGCGAATCGGACGGTTGTCAGATTTTTGGGAATGCCGACATACCATCTGCGTCCAGTGACTAATTCCTCCGTAAGGAGGGGGGAGCGGAGATACGAGTAGGACGTGCTTTTGTTTCATATCCAACCCGAATGTCTCTCAGGTAAATTCATTCGGGCTGAGTTAGTTATTCTGAGTGGTCGCACTTTGCAAAAATCTGCGAAATCGTATCCGTTCTGTATCTGCATCGTGATGCAGTTGTGCGTTACGCCGCCCATTGCTCCCAAGAGTAGCTCGCAACTCCTTAGAGCTTATAAGTGATTGTGAAATTTTTTCAATTTCTTCGATGTCGTGCTCATTTACACACACCAAGCCTGAATTTGTGCGTTCGATATATTTGATTGAGCTCAAGCCTTTTGGGCCAATGGCCAGTATCGGCTTGCCCGAAGCCATATACTGAGGAATCTTAGTTGAAATTGATAGCCGTGTATATTGTGAGTCGATTGCAGTGAACGATTCGACATGAACCGGCACGTCTAATAATTGAAGCTTGTCATCAACTTCACTCGCCTTCAGAGAAGAAAGATCGCCTACCACCGTGAATTTTCTAAACAATGATTCATATTTGCTTAAGTCTGCAGGAAGGGTGTAAATGTTAAGCTGAACTTGTTCGCCACGGTCATAGAGATTTTGCAATGCTGTGGCCAATGAAACCAGCGACTGCCATCGATTGAGATGCAGCCCGCCCGCAAACCCAAAGGTTGTCTTATTGCTTGTATTGGTTACGCTCGAACTTTCTGGTCGAAGTGCAACGCAATTCATGAAATGATCAAACGGAATTTTATATCGCTTCGACATTTCATTACTCATATCCTCGCAGATAGCGAGGCCGCCACTACAGGTTGCCAGCAGCTTGAGCAGTCGACGATTTAGCAGTGATCGTGGGATCGCTAGAGTAGTCGAACGCGAATACAGAATATCTGGCCAGTCGTCCATGAAATGGGGGACTATCGGTGCAGAGATTCCTTTTGATATTTGTGAAACAAGGCTAATCATCCGCCCGCTTCCCAGAACCGAGTAAATAACATCTGGTCTGAAATCCGAGATCCAATCGGCCAACGGTTTGCTCAGCGTCAATGGTGCGAGGTCTCCGCATGCCGCGAGAAGTCCGAAAGAAGTTCTCCCGTTCTCAAGTGCATTTTTACTTGATGTCTCTTGGTGTTGCTCCTGCCCGGGTTTCCCTAAAAGCCTTTTGACAATTCTTACGACGGGAATGTCTTGGCTTGAAAAACGACGAAATTCTGAACAAACCGAAGTATCCGGCGATAAATGATAGTCGTAGATTTGCGCAATTTTATCCAAAGGCCAACCCATGAAGAGGTTGCCTAATGTGATACCGGTCGCGGAATTGGCAGCTATTGGTGCTGCACTTATTACGAGTACTCGAGGAAAATGTGCTGGCATCGATTCAGTCACTCGCGCTTGATGTAGTTCCCTGTGGAACTACTATTTCCGAGGAGCTGGTATTGGCAGCATATGACTTTCGGTATGATTGTCTATAAAACCGTCCAAAAGCTAACCACAATGTAATGAGCACGGTGAATCCGATCATCATTTCCCGTGTCTGCATAAGCTGATTGTTGGCCGGTAGGTATAACAAAAGGATTGATAGAAAGTAAAAAATACTCGCAGCAAACGGACTGTCAAAAACTAAACTTTCCACCAAGCTTTTAGCGTAGAGTCTTCCAATTGGATACATAAGTAATGCCGCGCCAACAAAAGTAAGATCAGAGGCGACCCACGGGAAGAACGTATGCCAATACATTCGTGCCGGCCAACCAAACACATACTCCATTCTAAATGGGTATGTTCGCTCTGCTATGCCCACTGTACCTAGGTATTGTTCGGCGTACGACATGAGCGCGAACGAGTTGCCGATGCCGCCAGTCCATTCAAACGGTAATTGTAGTGCTAATGAAAGTCCATAATATCCTTGACTTAAATAACTTATGAACAAAGCGATTCCGAGTCCCAAGGAGTCGCCGAACACTGAAAAGAATATTCCATTTCGGTCGAGTTGCATTTGGTCGACACCCGAATAGTCAAGCGCATTAAAGGCGCTCAAACGTGACAACTGGAAAATGAAAAACAGTGAAATGGCTGTTAATAGAAAGAATCCAACAAAGCGCTTCAGTCGTCTATATATCCTTGGGTTTGAGTATGAACTCAATATGCCAAGTGATGTTACCATTATCAAAAGATCAAAGACTCCTTTTTGTGCACCTTTGCTTAATACGTCATATGTTGTCTGCAGAATTAGAGTTGAAATGAGTAGCAGCTTCCATCTGTCAACAAGCTTTACGTAGTTAAGCAGTAGAAAAACATTCGAGAAATAAATCAACGGAGACAATAACGTACGGAGCTGAGTAGTTAGAGATACAATCCCTCCTTCCCGTCCGGCATCTAGCGCACTCATATAAATCTGACCGGGATTTAGAATGTCCCGAATTGACATATTGCCCTGCATGAAGTCAGACGCCGCGAGTAGGATGACGAAAAAGCATTGGATGGCTAGCCCAACTTTCGCGACTCTAGAAAATGTATGAAAATTGCTTACGGAGAGCTCTCTATCCTTCCAAAGCGCTCCTCTAAAATGTCTGGCAAAGCTGTTGTATCCAAGGCAAAATAGAGCGGTAACAAGTCCTATATACAGGAACACGGCACCTAGCGATTCGTTAGGGTAGATCCATGGACCAATCATATGTAAAAGCAGTGTGACCATTATATATGCAACGGCGAGTTTCATCGGCATATATATATTCCATGTTGTAGCTTTAGAATTCAAAACGTTCCTTTCGCGGTGATTAGTCCGAGTTTACTGAAAGCGCGAGCTCAGCCTTGCTGGTGTTTGAAATCAGGTATCTCTTTAGATAGGTTGAAAGCTCAACCTGCATTATTATGCACCGAATTGCATACCCAAGAAGTACGACCCAAATGACTATTTCTTTGCCGAATGTATTGGGTAGGGCATAAGCAAATCCGATAAAAGCCACTGCCAACACCAAACCATATGAAGCCTGCCCCTTAAATTTTGACAAGCCGTTAAGCATTACTGATAGCAACGCGTTCCAATAACCAATCAACATGAAAGCTACGCTTGCGACGAGGAGTGGCATACTTGGAACGACAGAATCATTCCTCGTCCATAGCCTAATGATTGGTTGCCCCCAGAGTAGGAGAGTAATTGCAGACACGAATGCGATCGCTAGTGTGACAAGCCTGTATTTTGTGTAGGCGGAGCGTATCCAGTCGAACTCGTGTTTTTCCTGTGCTTCCGCAATTGCTGGCCACAACGGAATTAAGACATAAGTTAGTAATATGGTCGGGACGGCAATCAATCTCAAAATTATCACATAGTCCGCAACTTCGTCTGCACCGTACTTCGTTGATAGTATGAGCGGTGTCAAATTGTTTACGAAGTACACAGCGATTGTGGCACCTAGGCCCATGAGTCCAATATTAAGGATACCCTTGAAATTAGCCGTATCGCACCACTCTCGCATCGCGTGTATTGTCGGGCGAATCCAAGGATGTCGTTTTCCAAGAACGACTGCACCACAGATAAGAATTGCGAGCACGGGAAGGCCGTTAACTACTAAGGTTAATATTGGTAATCCCATCTTGTTTTTTACTGCAACAAACAGAAGTGCGAGGGAGGCTATTCTTGCTCCTATTTGTATAATTGCAATCACAAATCCTTCTTGGAGGGCATTAAAAGCCCTTTGAATAATTCCAGATAGGAGTCCAAGTCCAAACACGATCATTACCATCTGCACGGTCGGCCCCACTTCCTCAATTGCTTGGCGTGATTGCAGCGAAAACAGTTGTGTGAGGTTCGCTCGTGATGCCACAATATATCCGGTGGCAATTATCACGATACACAGTGCTGTTACAAACAGCATAGTTGTTAGGAACGATCTGCGTGCGTTGGGTAGGTCGTTCAATGCGAGTGCGGTCGACATCTTGCTCTGGAGGCCGATGCCAACACCGAAGTCAGAAAATGTAATAAAAGATAGTGCTGTCGAGATAGTCATCCACATCCCGAATCGTTCAGTGCCAACATATGTTAGCGTTAGCGGGACGCTAATCAATCCGGTTAGTAGTTGAATACCTTGCGCACCAACGTTCATTCCTGTCGTCAGAAGAGCTCGTTTATATCGCTCATCGCGAATCTTTCCAAGCCAACCAGATATCATTCGTTTGGAGGAAGAAAGAGTAGCTTTTCGTGCTGGGCAATTTGTTCAGGAGTCCAACGCATTTTAATAATTTTTGCGGGATTCCCTCCGATTATCGAGTAAGGAATAACGTCTTTAGTAACCACGGATCCCGCGGCAATAATAGCACCTCTCCCAACTGTTACACCTGAAAGAATAATTGCGCGAGTTCCAATCCAAATATCATCATGGATTGTCACCCCTGGGTCATCTTGAGGTCGTTTTTCGACATCTTTAATGCTTATCATCACGCGCCCAACTATATCGGTTCTGTGATTCCCGCCTCGAATTGTGACTTCAGGCCCAAACATCACATTATTTCCAATCACTATTTTGGATTTTGTAGCAATTAAGACTGGTCGTTCTCCAAGGCTGACATTATCGCCGACGTGAATGTTCGCATATGTGTAACTGCCGTAGGGGTCAAAGACGAACTGTTTTCCCGTTGAGCCAAATCGATGCTTGTAAATTGTTCGAAGGAAAATCTTCTTTGCCAGCGAGAATGTCTGAATCAGGTATGAGACCGCTATACAGAGCTGTTTCATAAGTGCAAGTGATTTGTGGTAACCGTATTAATTGCCGCGTTGTCGAAGAAAGTTTACATACCACGGCATAGCGGCAGCAATGCCGCTTGTCACATCATGCGAAGGTAAGTAAGTCAGAAGTGATTCAGCTTTACTGATGTCAGCTTGCGAGTGACGCACATCGCCATCGCGAAATGTGGCGAACACCGGTTGCCTTTCGTAAGTAATCCCATTATCAGAAAGGGCAGATTTTATCGCCTTATATAGTGCGATAAGATCGGTGCGGCCACCAACCGCGACGTTAAATACTTGATGTTGGTTCGGTAGTTTTGTCTCTGTCGCTGCTAATAGGTTCGCCTGAATTACATTCTCGACGTAGCAGAAATCGCGACTTGTATCACCATCGCCATTAATCCGAACTTCTTCGTTTTTGATCATCGCTGCTGTCCATTTCGGAATAACCGCAGCATACGAGCCATCGGGATCTTGCCGCTTGCCGAAAACATTGAAATACCTGAGGCCAATGGCGGAAATGCCATAGCAGCGAGAAAATACGTCAGCGTACAATTCGTTAACATACTTTGAAACTGCGTACGGCGATAAGGGGCGCCCGATCACGTCTTCTTTTTTCGGTAGGGCAGGATGATCTCCATATGTTGAGCTACTTGCTGCGTATATGAAGCTCTTTGTCTCAGCATCTTTCGCCGCTGTCAACATATTAAGAAAGCCATCGATGTTGGCGCTATTTGTTGTTATAGGATCTTTTATGGACCGAGGCACCGAGCCGAGCGCTGCTTGATGTAGCACGTAATCAATGTTGTGGCAAGCTTGTTTACAGACGTCCAAGTCCCGTATGTCGCCCTCGATGAAGCGAAACTGGTCCCATTGCTTATCCGTTACAATTGATCTCACTTCATCAAGATTGCGGCGATGGCCCGTTGAGAAGTTGTCTAGCCCAACCACTTGCTGGTTTAACGTTAGTAACGTCTCCAGTAAGTTGCTGCCAATGAATCCGGCAACGCCTGTCACCAGCCAGGTATAACGTTCTCGCGATAGTCGTGAACGGAGGGTTTCGTATGACGACTGTTCTGCAACGTTACAGGACATGTCTGACTTTGCTCTGTGATTCAACGGGGGGTGGGGTGAAGAGGGAATGTAAGCGCAGGAATCCGCATTTCTGGTTGTCGGCAGCATAGCAAACCTTGCCCTCTCGTAACTCACTATTTGGTGGATGAAGATAATACGAGCGTTGGGGATTCCTAGCGACATCCTGGGGTAGGTCTAAACTATATAAAGCAGGCTTTTAACTGTCGTAAGAAAAATAATACATGCGCTGTAGTTGCCACTTTCACAATTTGGTGATCCTAGACTGAACGGAGCATGGCTGCGATTATATGCCCAATTCTTAGCGCGATGACCAAGATATCACATAGATGATTGCATCTGTTTTGTCCACATCCGCCCTCTGATGCATCTTTCGGGCTAGGTTCTCGGTTGCGGCATGGACGGATCGTTCGGTCGAAGGTTAGTTACTTGTGGGGAAGTTAGCTGAAGACCCGCCTGCACCACTGGCGGGCGATACCAGTTATTACGATATTACAGGCTAGTTATTTAGGCCATACAGGCCGAATATCAAGCGGGGGCCAAATTGTCCCGTTTACTTTGAATCCGATCAGGGTTGAATCCTGGGTGGACCCAATCTTGTATAGCTTCAGCTAAATGTGGATAAATAAGTATCGTTTTGTAGTGTTTTCGGCCTTTTTCGGGCTGCTATGCCTAGTAAAAGTGACGAATGTCGACGCGCAACATTCGTTGCGTAACATTAGATCCGACTCTGCAACTTATCTTCAACCGGGCGATGTGGTTCGGTTAAGCGTCTGGCGTGAGCCCGACTTGTCTGGAGAATTTATCGTTGCTCAGAATGGTGAAGTTGTGTTTCCTAAAATCGGAATTCGCGCCGTAACATCGTTCCCCGTGGATTCCGTACGGGCGCTGCTGATTGGTGAGTATCAGAAATTCCTTGAGAATCCTTCAATTACTGTCCAGTTTTTGTGGCGTATTAAGGTGGTTGGGGCTGTCATGAAACCCGGTATATATCCAGTAGATCCATCAACTTCAGTAACAGATGCTATTGCGATTGCGGGTGGGGTATCTCCGATCGGTCGATCCGATCGTGTAGAGTTGGTACGTGATGGCGTTAGGACCGTAATTTCATTGGCAAATGTTCATCCTTTATTGAACGCACCTGTACAATCAGGCGACGAAATTGTTGTTCCTCAGAATGGTTGGTTCGCCCGGAATCCTGCTATCTTTCCGATCTCAATTAGTGCATTAGCCTCACTCTTGGCAATCATTCTTCGTTGAATCGCTACGCACTATGAAATCTATAGTTGAACATCAAGCAGCTCGTGGAGAGCGTGTTGAAGCATTTCTCCCTCCCGATGAAAATGTTTTAGAAATTAGAGAGATATGGAATACAGTGCGGCGCCACCAATGGTTGGCGTTGGGTGTGTTCGTATTTATAGTAGCACTAATTGGTGGTTATACGTTAACCACGACGCCTATTTACGAGGCGTCCGCATCGATTCGTATCGATGAGAGACAGTCGATGCTCAAAGAGCTCAACTTCCTTGCAGGCGGGATGAGGGGAAGTGAACTGAGTACGGAAATGGAAGTACTTAAAAGCCGCTCATTGGCGACGAGCGTTGTGGATTCCTTAGGATTGCAGGTGGTGCTGGAGAAGCCGTTGCGTATACGTCGATCTACTATTATCGGCGCCATTTCAATTTCTCCCGATGCACCAACCCGTAAATATTTAATCGTTCGAACGTCGACTGATTCGCTAAAAGTTACAAAAATCGATGGTGGTGAGGTATTGGGGGTGTTTGCGCCAGGCCAACGCATTGCTGTTGAAGGTGGCAGCTTTGTTGTGCAACCGAATGCTCTCAAGTTTCCTGAGTTACGAATTGTAGTTAACCCGCAGCGAGTTGCCGTTTCACGCCTGCTTTCTTCGCTTTCGGTAAGACGTCCAACTCGCGATGCTGGGGTTGTCGTTCTGAACTATCAAAGTGCAGATCCTGAATTGACACGAGACGTTCCGAATGTACTTGCCAAATTGTTCATTGCTCGTCGTAACGTCGTGCAGAAAACCGAGGCGCGTAGTACAACGAATTTCTTGCGACAGCAACTTGACACATTGTCTAAGCAGCTTGCCAGTACTGAGAGTGAACTGCAAGCTTTTCGCGAATCTCAGGAAGTTGTGAATCTTGAGGCCGAGGGGACTTCTCAAGTCATGCAGCTTGCGACCTTGAAGGCGCAGCGCAATGACATTGAGGCGCAGAGATCTTCGCTTACTCGTTTGCTTGAAGATGTTGAGCGTGATGCCACTAACGCAAAAGTCACAGATCCATCTCCATATCGTAAGATTCTTGCCTTTCCAGCGCTTTTGGTTAATCAAACCTCCTCGCTGTATTTGGGCTCGTTGCTGGAACTTGAAAATGCACGGCTGGAGTTGTTGGCTCGGAGAAAGTTGGATGATCCGGATGTTAAATCGTTTACCAACCGTATAAAAAATATTGAAGGGCAAGTACTGTCTTTCGCCAATACGTATTTGCAAGGGCTAAACAGTCAGGCAGCATCGTTAGATACTGTTTTACAGACATTTAGTGCTCATTTGCAAAGAATTCCTGCAAAGGAAGTAGAGTTTGCGCGTCTCGCACGTCGACCTAAAGTCCTTGAAGGAATTTTTGCTACACTGCAAGCTCGCTTGAAAGAGGCGGAAATCGCCCAAGCTGTCGAAGATCCTACCGTTCGTGTGATCGATGAAGCGATCGTTCCATTATCACCAATTAAGCCTCGCGTGCAGCTCAGTATTGCATTTGCGTTAGTCTTTGGGATCATTGCCGGCGGTGCGGTTGCATTTATTCGCGATAAGATGGACCAAACGCTTCATACACGGGAGCAACTGGCTAGGATCACGGGTCTTCCTGTTTTAGGGCTTATTCCCCGGATCCGCCTCCAAAACGAAAACAATAATCGCAAGTTATTAAATGCGTATGGGTTGTTTAAGATAGGTGCGGGGTCACTCGCGACGAGAACGGGTGCTGCGCGTCCATCCGGATCAAAAAATCAACCTGGCTTGGTTAAATTTGAATCACGAGCAATCGCAATCAACGATCCGTTAAACCCTGTGTCCGAAGCGTATAGAGGAATGCGTACAAACATCACATTTGCGCAACCTGATATCTCTATAAGGACATTGGCTTTTACAAGTCCTATGCCAGGTGACGGTAAGACGACAACGACGGCGAACCTTGCTATTACGTTGGCTCAACAAGGGCTTCGGGTCCTCCTCATTGATGCGGATTTACGTAAAGGTACTTTGAACTCGGTGTTTGGACTCCCTAGAGATCCTGGTTTTTCGGCGCTAATAGTTGGTAGTGAATCGTTCGAAGCCGTAGTGAATCATGTGCCTTTGAGTGAGGAAGTCACGCTGGACTTTATCAGTACAGGCCCGTTTCCACCTAATCCGGCTGAACTGTTGGGGTCGCAGCGCATGCGGGTGCTTTTAAATAGGCTCGAAGAAATGTATGATATGGTTATCTTTGATACTCCTCCGGTTAATTTGGTTACCGATGCGGCGATTCTAGGGACGCTTGTTGACGGAGTATTATTAGTTGCTAGGGCTTCAGCGACGCATCAGGGAGCCGTGAGGTTTGCAACCGAACAGCTTATGAATGTGAAAGCTCGAGTCTTGGGGACCGTATTGAACGATGTCGACTTCGATCGCGATGTACGTTATTACTCCTATAATTACGAGTATGCGTATCAACAGTACGGTGGGGCAGATGTTGGCGCATAATTTGTACGTATCGGAAGACACTGCTAAATACGCATGAGCATAACGGCGTAACAGAACGCCTCTTCGCAGTTACGGAGAAATCTATGCATCGGACATTTGAAACCCTGTGATGTAGAATCGCTCCGATATTAATTTGACATTCCTCTGGTCGCGGAGCGGCTAGAGGAATGTTTTTGTATGAGAACGTCGATTGGCCTAAGCCCAGTTTGAAGGATGGCTGTGTCGGGAAAAAATGGAATGCCGCACAGAGTGTTGTTACAGTGGGGGCATTCCAACAGGTGTTGTTCTGAGCGACTGGTAGCGCGCCGCTGTACTGAGGTCCATCGACCTGCCAGACGTAACCTCACCCGTGGCGTTGCGTCGATAGGACGAATTGTGTGGCGCTTCATGACGGCCGACCTGATCCTACAAACGCGTTGAGCGCATCTATCGCAAAGCAGGGTTCTCTGTCTTGCGCTCGACCTCTCGCCCGATAGCCATCTAGCACTATCACTTACTTTCGTTGCTAACCGATAGTCGGCCTAACTATGAACCGAACTGTCACCCTGCCTTATGTGATTCGCGCCATCGGGTATAGCCTCACACCAAGCGCTGGCGACGATGATGGGCGTACGCATTCGCCGTCTAGCCAGTGCGGAAACCATATTGGCACGGACTTAAATATGAGCTTTTGCTAATATTCGTATCTTTTTTCGACACCAATAGTACTTGATCGTTACGTCCTTGCACCTTCTGGTGAAGCCTAATGAGTCGACGGTTAAGCGTTACGGAATTGGAGGTTTTATCGTATTTTATAGGCAGTTTGATAGTCCTCCTGCGGTTGGAATCATATTTAGGGATGGACCGGCAAAGCTATCAAAAATAAAAAATATGTGAAACAAACATCAAAATTTGTAACAGATTTAAGTATCTATAATCAGTTGCTCTTTTGATATTTGCTCAAAAAAAACTGCCTCATTGCGATCGAATTCTACAACGAAATAAGGAGATGGGAATGCCACGATCTAAATATTATGACCACAGAAACAATCAACCGATCGATCTAAGTCGTGATGGTTGTGATCTTGTGGATTGGAATCGTTTATACCAAGAATCTCAGTTTGCGAGACATCCATCCGGTTTCAATATCTTTCTTGCTCCAGATAAATTACTCGCAAGCGATGAATATTTAGAATCCGATCCGTATACCGTTGAAGAGAACATCAACAGTGAGTTTCATACACACCGGTTTGAAGTAACACTGGAGTTGGTTCGTGAAGCCGTTTCTTCGATAAAAGGAGCACCCAAAATACTCGATCTTGGATGCGGACAGGGACATATCACCGAAAAAATCCGAGAAGCATTTAGTGACGGTGAAGTGACTGGCCTGGATTACTCCGTTTCTGCGATTGAATATGCGCATAAGCATTTCCCCAAAAATGATTTTTCCGTTGGTGATGCATATCACTGCCCATATACGGATGGCTATTTTGATATTGTTGTGTGCAACAATATATGGGAGCATGTTCCGGATCCATTGTATTTGTTGAGTAGGATAAAGCGGAGTATAAAATCAGGTGGGTATTTAATTGTTTCAACTCCGAGCCGTTATCGAGTTATTAATTTGGTCCGAATCCTGCGGGGCCAAAAAATTGTTTTCATGTCACAACATCATGTAACGGAATACACGGTTGGGCAAGTTAAAGAGCAACTCGCCTATGGAGGTTTTGATGTGAGGCGCGTTGCCAGTAGATCAGTATCGTTGTTAAGCAAGAAGGGGAATTTTGCTAAGTATATTTTTACAAAATTAGTTAAATCCCTTAGATCGCATCACCAATTGGGACCAACAGTTTTTTACCTCGCGCAAGAGCGCGGTGCGTCCGCCAAATAGCTCAAATCAATTTCTAGCGAAGAATTCGCAGCTAGACGGCGAAGGGGAAGATCGCGCTTGTCCTAGAGATTCTTTAAGGTCAGGCGACGGTAGCGGTGCCCATGATTTGCCACCGTCGGAATTGGAGACGTGAGTGGAGGATTGGGAGCAAGGGCTAGAGAACGATCTCCACGCAACGCCTCTCATTGCTCGCAGTGAGAGGCGTTGCGTGGAGATCCTAGGACGCGCATGGCGAAGCTTGCAAATAAGTGCTCCTTCCACCTTATGGAGACATCTCGCGCTTGATCGATTTAGCTGTTTCACCCAATTCGAAATAAGCTCCCCTCAATCAGCACATAAAACCCACCATCCCGCCAAACTACCACCCCAACCGGAGTGCCCAACGGCGTGGTCACAGAATGTGGAGATACACTCATATACCGCTGCCCGCCATTCGTAAACACAACCTCTCCATTCGCACCTAACGCATCAAGACGACTCGACGACCCATAAAACGTTAATTGCTTCTCAGCCCCACTCGGCGATCGCACCCAAACTTGCAACTCATCCGCACCACCAACCTTCGTATACGCAATCCACCCATTCTTCACCTGATAATCTGGTCCCGGGTTCGGTTCCAGTGTCCTCCCAGGCGCAAGAACAACTTCTCCACTAGCCTGCGTCCAAAGCATCAACTGAAAAGCCGTCGAACAACAAGTTTGATGCCTTCTATACACAACACTTGTCCCATCAGTCAATACGTACGTATACTGATATGTTGAATCGTTCGTTACCTTTACTGGCGATCCGCCATTTGGAACCAGTATTATCTGATAGCTGGGTTGATGCGCTTTGTTGCTCCAATATGCCACATCACCAGACGCGGTAACATCATATTTCCAATTCCCCACATTTGATGCGATCGTGGTATTCGTTCCGCTCGCTAGATCTCGGCGATTCAAACGATTGCTGTTAATCCCGGTATGCCAAAGGGCATATCCGCCGTTTACAACTAACCCATCCGATGAACCAATTCCGCCAAGGTCGGTAACAACCCCGTTTCGATATTCTCTAACTAGAGTGCCAATTCCTTGCCATGGCTGAGTAACAAAAATCGCACCGCTAGCCGTTAGATACCCGGAAGCCACATAACCATTCGCCTGTTGAAATATCGAGAGATCGGAACCGCCTACGTTCCGGATCTTCAGATCGATTGATGCATTTGTTGTATCAACATACAGCACTCGATTCCCAACTACATCTATAATTAATCCCGGTACGTCGAGCACGTGTGCTGTGTTTTGCAGCGAGGCAACGATTAGCGTTCTGTACGTAATGACTAATTGATTCGCTGCATCCCTCGCATAGATCGAAAGCGTTACGTATCCACTGTATGCTGCCAACGAAACAGTTGCATCTAACGTCGAAACACCACTTGCTACAACGTGGCCGTTGATCGCCGCTCGTAACTGTGTGCATCCTGTTGCGTCTACGTCTTCGCACGTCGCACGGAACCGTATCGATGGCGTTGCGATCGTGTACATACTCGGTTCGATGACGGTCAAACGTGGTGGAGCGTCGTGGTTTACCGTAACAGCGGCGATTGTTGTGGAATTGTTGACGTTTGTCGCCGTTACTGTTAGTTGTGACGGACCGAATGCTAGCGTCGACACAAGCATTGTCCCGATCCATTGTCGTTCGGATGTGGAATAGGTCAGTGCAGCCTGATGTGTGCCGATATTAGCGATAACCGTGGCGAGTTGGTATGTAGATGTCACGACCGCGCTAACGAGCAACGTGTCGCCAAACAATCGATTCGCGGTGGGGCTTAGTATCTTGACGACGATGTCTGGCGCCACAACGCTCGCATTGGCAGAAAATTCAACAGGTGCGACACCGTTTATAGTCGCGGTTGCGGTATTGGGACCGATGGTTGCGCCCAATGTCCATTGGGTGCGCGCGTATCCGTTTGAATCTGTTTCCGTTGTTGTCGCGGACAATGCGCCGCCACCGCTTGTTACGGCCCAGGTAACCGGTTCATTTTCGATGGGATTTCCAAACCTATCCGCAACTCGCGCGATTAAGCTGTCTCCTAACACTGTGTTCGGCGCTGCAGCCTGACCACTGCCGGAGACTGCTGCAATTTGGGCTGCGCCCGGAACAGGAACCGCGGTAAAGGTGTCGATCGTGGTGGTGTCGGAGCTGTTCTCCACCATCTTTGCTGTTACTTTCTGATCGACCGCAGTTGAAGTGCCGAGCGTCCATTGGGTGGACGCGATGCCATCTGAGGTGGTGGTGGCTTCGGTTGGCGATAACGTGCCGCCTCCCGATGTAACTGTGAAGACAATTTGTCGTCCTCTGACCGGACGATTTTGCCCGTCGGTGACAGTGACGCTCAAGGGAGTTGTGAGTACTTCGCCGACTGCACCGGTTTGATGGTCACCTTCGCTGATTCGCGCAGTTGGCGGAGCGTTGACCGATGTTGAGCTATCGCTGCAGGCTGATGTTAGGGCTATCAGCGCAGCGATGGCGATTGGTAGGCGGCGGAATATTGACATCTTAGAAAATTACGGGTTTCTGACGAAGTTCGCAGCCCCTTCAGGGTCGTACGGGCATTTACCTGGGGATTGGAATCACGATTTGGATGCGAATGGGTAATTTTCCTGGAGTATACTGGTCCAGAATTCGGTGAATTTTAACGGTCGTCAGGCTATTTTTATCCCAAAAATTCATTGCAGATTTTGTGACGGTCCGTAAATACAGAGAGTTAAGCGATTATGCGACATCTCTTATCTACTTTCCTTCTATGCGCAGGCGCTCTCGCATTCACGTCATGTGACTCGCCAACCGTAGTTTGTACCGCTTCTGTAGAGCCTGGAATTGTGATGCACATCGTGGATGCGAATGGAGGCGCCATAGTCCTTGGGTCATCATTTGGGAGGGGACGGATACGCTTACCGTAACCCGGACTGGCGGGGAAGCGGATGGGCCGGTCCACACATATTTCGCGGCGTATGAGCGAGCTGGGACCTACTCGATTCGAGTTCAGAAAGCGGGATATAAGGATTGGGTGAAAACCGGGGTCCGGGTTCGGCAAGGGAGTTGTCATGTGAAAACCGTAACGGTCAATGCGCGGATGACTGCGGAGTAGGTCAGTGTAATGACCCATCACAATCTGCGCAGATTCCACCTAGTCGCCTTCTCGTGGGCAGATTACACCCATCTCATGGGCAAATTACATGGATTTCGTATCTGCCAGGATTTTAGAAACTATCATATGCGAGAATTGCTCGGTCATTACACACCTGCCGACGCATTCGCTTTAGCAGCTTAACCCGTGCAGAAACTGCGGGGGCATTACAGATTCCGCAGGGTCATCACAACATATCATGGGCGGATCGCGCCAACGCGTGGGCAGATTACACCCATTCCATGGGCAGATTGCATAGAATTTTGCATGGTATTTGAATCGATCCTTTTGTACCTTCTATGCGCCGAGGATGGTGAGAAGTGTGGCGTGGTAACGCTGGTGATTGCATTGATCTGCATGATGCACTCAGTCGGCTGAAGAAGACAAAATTTGTTTGAAGAAATCAGTGTCAATGGAAGAGTCGGAATGTCTGCGCGCTCTTTCCTCAAGTCGTTGGAAGAGCGCGCAGCATGGCACTACATGTGTTTCCTATTCAACATTCCACGCGGCGCGATCCGCATTGGGGTTATTACCCAGCCAAGTCTGAACTAAGGTTTGCATCCCTGGAAACCCATCGTATTTATGCGAGTGTTCGTTCTTGTTTATTAAACCAGACAGCGAACGAAGTCCTTCAAGGTCTGGATTAGTCTCGAAGTCCTCCGCGAGAATTTGATCAAGAATATGGTCTGGCTTATACTTCGAGCGACTCATTCCGAAATAATGCTGTTCAAAGTCGGGGATGTGGACAATTCGTGAGCAATCGGAATTCTTTTCCGAGTTGCTTACTTCTGCGATGCGCTCGTTAATGGCCCACATCGGATTGGTTTTCCAGTCGCCATTGCGTGCTTTATATCTTGGGATGTCGGAGTCATGCAGTATCGTATAGGGAACCTTGAACTGATTCAGAATTCTCGCGTACAATGGAATGTTTCCTTTTCCTAGGCAATTCACTACATGTCGCGAATGAGAAATTTCTGAGTTTGCTCTCTCAAGTAGAAACTTTAAAACAATTTGTTCTGTTTCACCTTCTACTAAAAATACGTGATCTGCGAAAAAAAATTCATTTACGGTCGGATGGCACGAACGAATCATGTGCAGCTGTTTTCGTTCTGTCTCGTTGAATCCAACCGAATCCGTCGAAAATAATTTTGGTGACCCTTCTCCCGCCCTACTAATCCGAATAATGGTAGTATGAGGTTTGCTAACATCAATAAAGATTGGAGAATGCGTTGTCGCCATTACCTGCCAGTCAGACAATTCGGCGATTGCATACATCGTTTCTCTCGCTGCTCGTATTAACGGTGGGTGCAAAAATGCTTCTGGCTCATCAATTAACAATATTTTTTGTTGGTCCGCAGGTATTTCACGCTTGCCCATCTTGAGCTTACCAATCTCCGCGAGCGCGGCAAGAGCTGACCACAAGAACGCGCGTTGCATACCGGTTCCTTGCATGCTCAGCGGGATGGTACTGCTGTTTGATTTTCCGATTCTAACGTGAGTTCCTGTGGCAATAGATTTCTCCGGCTCAAATTTTCCAGCGGCAGCGACTAAATGCACTTCGTGATTTGGAAAAATTGCGACGAGCTTTTCCTGGATTAATGAACAAGTTTTATCCAGTTCATCATTCATTTCAGTGCGAAATTTGTTGGAAAGGTCTTCGATATTTTCTAATAGTTTCTTAGCGATGCTCGAATCGGCTTTAAGTCGATTCTTCACTTCCGATGTAAGTATCTCCGTAAGCTTAGCTTCGGTTTCTTCAGGATTGTCACGTGGTGAAATTCTAATTGGAACAGGGAGTCGACTGGCTAGTAATGAGTCTATTCCACCCATGCCTCCTTCATGCCAATCTCCCTTCGTTTGTTGCCATGAGTATTTCTTCCCTTTCTCACCAGGCGACTTCCACAGCCAACGCACTTTAATACAGTCGCCGCATGTGTCATCTGCATGAATCCAACCTTGACCAATTTTCTCCTTATCTATGTCTGAAATGTCAGTGAAGGTTCCAATAATTTCCACCGCATTGGCCGGATTTTCTTCATGAAATCGATTTAATGCGAGTGCTGTACCGGACGAACAAAAAACTTCGTACGCATTTAATATCGTCGATTTCCCAGAATTGTTGGTGCCGATTAAAATTACAATATCGTCGAGTTTTATGTCTATGCCCGTGTTTCCAACACATTCGAAATTTTTAACGCTTAAACGGGATAGTCTCATATAGTTTGAATAAGGTGTGAGAAAACTGTTTTATAATGGTGCGATAGTTCGAGTGGTTTCGCAAGTCGGCAGTTATTGCCTGTGCCTACAGTGTGATTGGATGCTCATGTTTTGTGTCGGGTTACAAATTGTCCGGTTTGCAGTATTTGTTGGTAGTCGCAAGAAGTTATTTTTTGAGCTTATGCTCATAAAGTTGATTTTCTTATGCTGGTTCAGTGCAAAGCTGCACAGGCGCAATTTTCCATTAGTTTTAGGTGTAATGCTCCAACTCGCTGGCAGATTCAGCCAACTCCATCGGCAGAATACATGGCGACCCCTATTTTCTAGGGCGTATCGGGTTTGCGGCCTCAACGCACAGCGGGCCAAGATTATCAAAACGCGTGGATACTTTTTCCGGTCACCACGTAGCGACGAAATTCCTTAGGAGGGGCCACTCGATGTCGTTGCTCACGCGGTGCCTTGTGTTGCACAATGGCGATACTGGTGTGCTTACAAATTCAAACAGGCTTAAGTTTTCTGAAGATTGCTTCACCTTAGAATGGCGAATGGCGAATATTTAAGTGCATAGTACAATGTTTTTCTGCTTCTTCATCCGAAAAATTACCGCCGAGCGGCCGATGAATACCCCATTTGACGAAGATGCCGCAGACTCGCCTCAGAAGCGTCCGCTAAGTCCTCCACGAACTCTCCTCTCTCCAGCTAGGCCGACCGACTTCGACCCTGGCCGGAGATCGGTGTCATGCTATCAATGGACGAGGATATCCCTCGTGAAGTTGGGAAAGTGAGAGCCGCGCGCACTTCTAGGAGTCGTGAACGTCGTGACAATCTATGATCAGTTATCCTCTGATGGTGAGAACTTATCATTTGGGTGGAAACCGCGTTCATGAAATGATAAAGGGCATGCCCGAATTCGCGAAAGCCTTCGGACAGAGGGGAGCGCGTCTAAGCTGATGTTGTCATGCTCATCCATCTTTCTCGGAATTCACAAATCCGCCGACACCGTTATGTGCCCATTCCGCTCCTCACGAACTTTCTTCACTCGAATCTCAATATCCCTGCCAAGCTTCGTAAGCAGATGCATAAGCCGTCCCATTGAAAATTCCGTGAGATCGCCGCGCACAATCTTTGATACCTTCGGTTGATCGATCCAAAGTAGCGTCGCCGCATTCGTTTGCGTCAAGTTTTGCTTCTGTATAATGCGCGCAATTGCGATCGCTAGATCCCCCTTTACCAGCAATTCATCCGCACCCGGAAGATTCAAATCACGGAAGACATTCTTGCTTCCACGAGTTACCGTTTGAGACGCTTGGAGTTCCTGCCTCTTATTCGTTTTTTGCTGTGGCATCCGGATTTCGTGATAAAGTAAGATCGTAGGCAAGTATGCCAGAAGTAGCCTAAGTATGCAAGCCGAGAATATAACGACTTTCCGATCCCGTGAAAGGGGAGGGCGTCGACTCTTATTCATTTAACCGTCCGATCGCACTACATTATATCGGCACACCATCCGTCCCGCACGCATATGCCAACGCTCGCCCTCATAGCCACAGCAGCCCTTGGTCTAGGCCTACTCCTCGGCTGGCTCCTCACGCGCGCCACCTCCGCGACCGCCCTCGCCACGGCAACCGCGCGCCAAGACAGCCTCGCTCAAAACCTGGCAACGTCTGCTCAAGACGTCACCGCGTTGCGCACAGAGCTTACCTCCGCGCAACAGCAATGCGAGCGCCTACAGGTCACACTAGAAAAAGAGCGCGAGTTAACCGCCGCCAATCTCAACATCATCCAACAAGCGCAAACAACGCTTCACGAATCGTTTATCGCGGCATCGCAAAAGGCGCTTCAATCCAACAACACCCATTTCCTCGACCTCGCTAAAGCCACACTCGGCGAGTTCCAGCAAGTCGCTCGCGGTGACCTCGAACAACGCCAAAAATCAATCGACGAGTTGGTTAAGCCCGTACGTGAAGGATTAACCAAGGTCGAAACCTTGCTCCAAACCGTAGATCGCGAGCGAGCGGCGAGTCACGCAACGTTACAAGAGAATCTCAGAAGTATTGCGGAAACCCATCAACAATTAGCCGGTAACACTCAAAGCCTAGTACAAGCCCTCCGCGCACCGCAGGGCCGAGGGCGGTGGGGGGAGATGCAACTCCGACGGGTAGTTGAGCTCGCCGGAATGGTTGAACACTGTGACTTCGTTGAGCAAAGTTCGTTCACGAGCGATGAAGCGAAAACGCTCCGCCCCGATCTTATCGTACATCTGCCGTACAAAAAACTACTTGTGGTGGATGCGAAGGCTCCGTTGAGCGCATATCTCGAAGCGCTCGATGCCACTGACGATGCGCAACGCAACGCGCTGCTCGACAAGCACGGCCGTCAGGTCCGTACGCATATCGAGCAACTCTCAAGTAAGAACTACGTTGCTGAGTTAACTGAAGCTCCGAACTTTGTCTTTATGTTTTTACCAGGAGAAGACTTCTTCGCTGTTGCAACTCAGCGTGATCCGTCGTTGCTTGAATTTGCAATCAGTCAGAACGTTATTCCAGCGAGTCCGACGACGCTTATTTCGTTACTCAAAGCGGTTGCGTACGGATGGAATCAGGAACGTATCGCTGAAAAGGCTGAAGAAATTCGGAACCTTGGTCAGACGTTATACGATCGAATTGCCGTGCTGGCCGAGCATATGATCAAGATGCGGAAGGGGCTTGATTCGGCGTTGGGGGCGTATAATAGTGCTGTGGGATCTATTGAGAGTCGAGTGCTGCCAATTGCGCGACGGTTCCGGGATTTGGGGGCGCATGGGGAGGGGGAGATCAATATGTTGGAAGCTATTGATACGGTGCCTCGGCTTATGTCGGCACCGGAGCTGGTGGGTGATGTCGAGCTATTGCCGAATACATCAAGGTAAATTTCACGAAAGTATCTTGCTTTCGCACTCTCCTTGGTCCGCTGTGTGAATGATAATCATTCATCCCATGGATGATTATCATTCACACCGATGCATGTTTTAGGTTTAAAGAACCTTGGTTCGATTCCGTAGCTTCAACCCCAGTGTAATGTATCTGCTTTGCAGCGGCATCCGTATATTCTGGAGCGCTACTGCCGCCGTCCAACCCCTTCCACAAACCCCGCAACCCCATCCAACAACTCACCCGCCACCGGTAAATTCGGATCCGTATACGACCGTATCTGCACCGCTCTATCAACCGTCGGCACAGACTTCAACACATGATTCATCCCATTCACAATCAACAACTTTTCCTTCCCACCACTCGAATCCACCGCCGCAGCTAACCTCTCCGCATCACCCACCGTAAGCTGTATATCCGTCGTCCCCTGCGCGACTAACACCGGCCCACGAAACTTCACAACCTCCCGCGCCGGATCGTACTTCAGCATCGATATCCAAAACGGCTGCACGCTTGGCCTAAACAAACTCATTAATTCCGCCGGAACCACATTTACCTTTTTCCCTGAGTCCAAACTGCCAAGAATGCTAAACGCAGTCTGCCGCAGCTCGTTAGGCATCGATTGCGCCTGAAGCTGTTCGCGCAACACGTCGCTCATCGACCGACCACTCCCAGCTAACGAAACGAACGCATCGGCCTTCGCACGTTCGGCAGCCACCATCCCGATCAACGAACCTTCCGAGTGGCCAACGATCGTAACCGTGCTGAACTGGTCGTCGTCCCGCAGCAGCTTTACCCACTCAACTGCGTCGTCAATAAAATCATCGAATTTGAGGTCGGATTCCGCCACAACAGCGTCTTTGCTTGCCCCCACACCACGCTTATCATATCGAAGCGAGGCGATACCACGTTTTGCCAGCCCTTCGGCGAGCATCTTCAGGCTGTTATTCGAGCCGCCCAGGACCCCGGAGTTCCCGTCACGGTCAGTTGGACCAGATCCAGCAATAATCAGAACAACAGGGAAGGGCCCTTTCCCCTCAGGGAGCAATATCGTACCAGCCAGTGTCCCCGCTTTCACCCCCATATAGACTGGGATCGTGGTGAGACCCGTATTGCGACCGGCATCTGTATCCGCCACGGGCTCCGGAGCGGGTGCCGACGTCATTGGAGGAAGTGGCGCAGCGCATGCACTTAGTACCAAAAACGGGGCAACTATGATGGCAGATCGCATTCTGGATGGGATAAAGAGTGTGGGGGGCATACCGAATGCGTAATCACGGAACAATATTAGTGCCATGACCCCGACGAGCAAATTTCCTATTGCGCTTCATCTTTTGGTTTATTTCGCCGAGAATGCGCGGACGCGAATGCCAACGGAGGAGCTGATTGAACTTTTCCCGGACAGCTCAGCTGTCGTTCGTAAGACGTTGACTGCTTTGCGGAAGGAGGGAATCCTGAAGTTGTCGGCTGGTGAAAATGGCGGCTGGTTTCTCGGGCGTAAGCCTCGGCAGATTTCGTTGCACGACATTTACGCCGCGTTGGGCGAGCAGCTTTTGGTCCCGAGCGCTGGCGGCGATGAATCGATGGTTTCGTCGGATATTCCTGCGTTCGCGGAGACGTTGGGGGATCTGTTTCGCGACGCTGAGGCGCTACTGGCGACGCGATTTAGCCGCATCAGTTTACACGACTTTATGGGACAGTTGGCCATTCAGGAACGGCATCTATAGTCTGCACCGGGTACGGTTACTCGGGTATTATGCAATTAATCGACACAAAAAAAGCGGGGCGATAATTCTTCTTATCGCTCCGCTTTCATCATCCAAGCATCATCTCTCTATTTACATCCGACCGCGAGCCGCAAGCTCACCTGACCCGTCCGAGCGGTGATCTGCGGTCAGGCCTATTTGGGATGCGGGAATCGCTCCGGCCGGTGTCTGATTTTTTGGCACCCACAACGGCGTTAGCCGCGCCTCGCCAACAGCAACATCTGCCATTTCGATATCACCGTTGGTGAAACCCGGCACTAACCCATGCAACAGGTCGCGCAGTTGAACCGCTGGAAGCGCTTCCCAGGCGGATTCCAGGATCGAATCGATACGCGATTTAGTCCCAGCCGAAACCTCAACGGCCTTCGCACGCAGCACCTTTTCGTGGCCGGTCGCAATTGCACTTTCGCTCGAAAAGAACATCTCTTCGTACATCTTTTCGCCTGGGCGCATGCCGGTGTACTGAATTTCGACGTCAACTCCAGCTTCCAATCCAGACAAGCGGATAATATCGCTCGCAAGATCGACAATTCGAATTGGCTCGCCCATATCCAGCACGAACACCTCGCCACCTCGACCAAGCGCTCCAGCCTGCAACACAAGCTGAACGGCTTCAGGGATTGTCATAAAGTATCGACGCATCTCCGGATGAGTGACCGTTACCGGCCCACCATTGCGGATCTGACGCAAGAACGTCGGTACCACGCTCCCTCGGCTTCCCAACACGTTTCCGAAGCGTACGGCGACGAAGTTGAGGCCGTAATCTTCTGCGGCCATCTGTACGATTTGCTCGGCGACACGTTTGGTTGCGCCCATAACGCTCGTTGGGCGAACGGCTTTGTCGCTCGAAATCAAGACGAAGTGTTTTGCCCCATGTCCGGCGGCCGCTTGTACAACGTTTCGCGTTCCTGCGACATTGTTTGTTATGGCTTCCGCGACGTTCTCTTCCATTAACGGCACATGCTTGTGCGCAGCCGCGTGGAACACAGAGTGTGGTTTGTATTCGGCGAACACTCGCATAATCCGCGTTCGGTTACGAATGTCGGCGATTACCGGCACCACCGGAATTTTCGGCATCGTCTTCCGAAGCTCATGCAGCGTTTCGAAGATGGAGTTTTCGCCGTGGCCAAGTATGATGAGGCGAGCAGGATCAAGTCTGGCGATCTGACGGCAGAGTTCGCTGCCGATAGAGCCGCCTGCGCCAGTCACGAGTACCGTGTGGCCCGTGACGAGCTGTCGAACAGCTTGCAGATCCGTTTGGATCGGCGCGCGCCGAAGGAGATCTTCAATTCGGACTTCGCGTAACGTTGTTGCCGACGACGGTTGTGCGAGAATCTCTGTTAGGCTCGGCACCGTATGCGTCTGTGCGCCAGCCGAGGTCGCGGCGCGAACTACTTCACGGATGACCGGGCCAGCTGCCGATGGGATTGCGATAACGACATCGCGAATATTGAGGCTTTTGAGGACCTTTGGCAGAGAATCGATCGATCCGGCAACGGGAAGGTTGTATAAGCGTTTCCCGTGGATATTTCGGTCGTCGTCAAGAAAAGCTACCGGGCAAAGCGACGATTCCGGGTTCGTTAGTAGTTCCTTCGCAACGATCTTACCCGTCTGGCCGGCACCAACGATAATTGCACGTTTGATGTCCTTTCGTTGACCACGTTTCGCGCGGAAAAGCCCGGCGCGTGCGATGGCGCGTGGGGCAATGAGGGCAATAGAGAAGAGGAGCGAGTCAAGAACGATCGCGGATAACGGAAACCGTCCAAATTGCGGCAGCACCATCGGAAGGATAAGTGCTCCCCAAATGAGTGCGGCAATGCCTGATGTGAACGATGTCGCTACGATGAACTTTACATCTGTACCACTCGCATAGTGCCAGAGGCGCTGGTACATCTTGAAGAAGGAGGCGATCGCCAGCCTTGCGACTAATAGCGGGGCGACGTATGCGAAAACCAGAAACACATGATTTTCTGCCCATCCGAAGCTTTCGAAACGGAGCCAAAGAGCTATAAAAGGCGTAATCGCTAAGGAGATAGCGTCGCCGAGAAAGTAATATCTGTTCCTGAGGGGGGTGAAACTTATCATATTTTTTTCAACTAAAGACTGCTCCTTATTACCGGTTTGACAGAACGACGATGATTGTAACCAGGCTGGACAGAATCCCACCGACGGCCCCTGCAAGTGCGATCGGGTCGATCGATCTCGAGGATGCATCCCGTTGTGGAACAAAAACAACACTGCCCGGCTTCGGTACCGGCGCCGAGTTTGGTATTAAAAAGCGTTTACTGATGGATTCAACCTTCCCATTCGGTTGGGTAACATACGCACGACCTACGTCAGACGCTGCGGTTTGTCCGCCCGCTGCACTGATATAGTAGTACAAATCACGTCCTGGTACATAGCTAACTGCGAGCGGAGAGTTTACCGCACCCTGGACACTTACAATCGAAGAGAAGCGTGGGATGTAAATCGAGTCTTGATCCTGTAGTAAGATGTTGTCGCGATTTTTAGAATTGCGGAGTACATCTGGAAGATCAATGCCAATTCGGCCAATCTCTCCTTTTTTTCGGACAAATGTTACACCGTTCGCGTAGGCTTCTTGTGTAAGCCCGCCTGCACGCTCGATAAGATTGGTCAATTTGTCGTTTTTGGAAAGTAATGTATACTTTCCAGGGAACTGGACTTCACCGCCGATAAAGACCGTGCGTTGGAGCTCCCACCCTGGTTGATGCAGAACTAAAACGTTGTCATACGGGGAAAGCGTCACGTCGGCTAGCGGTCCAGCGTTGGCTGGGAGTCCTGGTGGTCCGAAATACTTTCCGTCCGCGCCACGCTCAAAGAGATAGCTCGAATCGAGTGGGACGCTAAATTCGGCCGCTGTTCGGGCGTTGCTGCGCTCGGCTGGCAATCTCGCTATGCGGCTTGCACCCAGATATGCGCTTTGCTCCAGACCACCTGCGAGAAGGACCAGGTCGCGTAGAGTCATCCCTTCGCGATATGGGTATTGGCCACTCTTGCGCACCGCGCCGCTGATGGCGACGTAGCGTTGAGGGCGGAATTCTGTGCGTGAGAAGACTCGGATTTCGTCGTCTTCCTGTAGGGCAATATCGTTAACTGCGTTACCAGCCAGGTCTTGTAGTTCGGCTCGGAGCTGAGTGCGCGTGGAGTCTGGTGCGAGTCGTGAGATGAGAACGCGACTGAGATACGTGTCCGGCTTGAGCCCACCAGCCTGCCGTAACGCCTGGCTTAGCGTCATGTTCGGCGCCAGGCCGAGTGTGCCGGGGGAGTTTACGTTGCCACTGACGGTGATGCGGTTACGGATGCGGCCTGTGACCTTGAACGCGCGAATGACGTCGCCGGGTTCAACGTTAAAGGCAATACCATTCGCATTTCCGGCCGGCGTGAGGCCTACATCAATAGTTGAGCGGTCTCGGCCGGGTGTGCGTTGCGTTGGTGGGAGGATGCGTTCGATTTGAACTCGGTCACGGGCGGCGTAGGCGGTAAAGCCTTGTGCCAGTTTGAGCGCGTCGTCGAGTGTTTCAGTTGGTTTGATTTCGTACGTGGCTGGTCGGACGACTTCGCCGATGACGCGGGCGCGTGCGAGATGCACCGGGACAAAGACCACGTCACCATTTTGGAGGCGGATGTCGTTTGATGCGTCTCCGTTGATGAGGTAATCATAGAAGTCGAGTGTGGCGACGAGCTTTCCGGCGCGGCGTACTTCCAGGGAGCGCAGCGATCCGTTGTCGCTTGGCCCGCCGGCGGCGTAGAGTGCGGTGAGGAGCGTACCGGCGCTGGAGACTTGATATGCGCCTGGGTTGACCACGTTGCCGGTTACATAGATCAGGTTGCTTCGTAGCTTGGCGGGCGATACGGAGAAACGTATTGTAGCATCCGAACCTCGGCCGATACCGGAATAGATGCGACTGAGTCTAGTATAGAGCACATCTTCGAGTTGGCTCATCGTAAGATTGTTGACCGAGATCTGGCCAACCTGGGGGACGACGATAAAGCCTTCGCGGGTGACGTCGAGTGAATAAGACTGTTCGACGTCGCCTGTGAGTATAAGGATGAGCTGATCACCTGGCCCGAGTCGATAGTTTGCGTCGATGGGGCCGGCGAGGTTTGGATTAAAGACGGTTGTGTTGCGTCGGAAGAAGTCCAGTCCGAAGATTGTATTGCCACTGTCGGCGATTGGAGCGGCTGCGTCGGTTTTGTCCTGAATTACCTGTGGCCGATCGGCGCATTTGGCGAGTAGCTGTTTTCTGCGCTGGTGCAGGGCAACGGTGGCGGCGGAGTCGGTGGATATCCCGGTAATAACTCCAGCGAGCAACGTGTCGGGGTCGATTCCGCAGCGAATTAACTGGAGATCTTCGTTATCTGAGATGCCGAGCCGTTTGATGGCGCTGTAGACGTCTTCTTTTGGGGCCTGGTCTGCGGCTGTGGCCGGCATGTTCGCGATATACGCGTCAAGCAGATTTTCGGGGTAGCCTTCTGCTTTGAGCCGAGCGCGGATCTGGTCTGGAGTAAGTCCGCTGGCCATGACCTTTTGGCGGAGCTGTTCGACAAGTGCGGGATTTTTGAGCAGCTGTTGAACCTGCTCTTGCGATGGCTTTTGTGCCGAACCGATCGAAGGGATCCCAAATACGACAACGGTCACTAAAAGTGACCGAAGGAACAAAGCGCGCATATCATACCGACAGGAGGGGCGAAACACACCGAAAAGCGGCGCAGCACCATCAGAATTGCATGGTCGCGCAGGGACTCGAACCCCGGACCTCTGCTGTGTGAAAGCAGCGCTCTAACCAGCTGAGCTACGCGACCCAAGGATACAGCGAACTTCATTCCCTGGAGAACCCAAAACATACGCACTTTGGAGGCATTCTGGTAGGGCTACGAGGCAAAAAAGGTGGACGACGAGGACGGAGAATTCTCGAGTTTTTCGCGCCCTAGTGGGAATCCAGGCCTCGGAGATACGTCTTTGTGAAGACCCCTTGATTCGCCAGATCGTGCGTGAAAGCCGGATATCTTCGCAGCGGCCGGCTGTGCGATCGTTCACCTACAGAGATCTTATCATGGCCGTATTCGACAACGCGCTCGTCTTCATCCTCGCTCGAGAGGGTGGTTACGCCAATAATCCAGCAGACCCTGGTGGCGCAACGATGAAAGGTATCACTCAGCGCGTCTACGATGATTATCGTGATCGCGCAGGGAACCCGCGAAGACCGGTCCGGCAAATTGCCGACGAGGAAGTGGCTTCGATCTATAAACGCCAGTATTGGGTTGATGGGCGGTGTGAGGAGATCGCGCAGTCGCATCCCAAGGTCGCGCTCTGTCATATGGACTGTGCTGTAAATAGTGGAATCAGTCAGGCGGCTCGATTGTTACAGCGGGCGATCGGAGGTGTGGATGTCGATGGGATTATCGGTCCAAAAACGCTTGGGGCGTTGCGCGCGCAATACGAGCCGGATGTGCTCGCTCGATATCTGGATTTGCGAGCCGAATTTTATAGGAGTTTAGGAGCTAACCGTCCGACGCTGAATCAGTTTGTTCCTGGGTGGCTTGCTCGGCTTCGGCATGTGGCGCGGGCTACGGATATGCCGATTGCTGTTGCGTTTGCAGAGTCGGAGGCTCGGGTTGTGGTTGCGTAGTGTGTTTTAAGGGCGGTTTTTCCGCCAGATACCATTTCAGCTCGTAGATATTACTAATATCAGTCACCGCAAGCTGACGCATTGACTGCGTCTCATCTTCGGATTGAGCATTCGACATGTTCGTTCAACCAGTTAGGATGAGTGTGCAATAGTCCGTAGTAATGGGGTTCGATCGCTTGTGTGAAAAATTTATGTGTTGGTCGCGTGCGGCAATTGGTCGCCGTAAACAAAAAAATTATGTGATCGCTTTGCGGCGCGTGTTCGCACGATCGGCGTGTTATTGCATACTATTAAGATTGACTCCATTACTTCGAGCGTCGCATGTTCAACGATTGCTCTCGATCGAGGTTGCTCAAAACATTACTCTTTCGGAAATGAGGTGCAATAGAACAGATTGTTGTTTAATTGCACCTTCTCTGCGTTAACCGGTTGCGACCTTCGATGTCAACCCGTTCGGAAAGTTACGCTCGAAACATCGTGAACAAAGATGTTGATCAACACGATTCGTGGAATGCCGATATCGTCAGCCGATTGCAGGCGGATGATACGAGTGTGTTACTCGATGTTTCTGAACAGTACGCAACGGATATTTATGCAATTGCTCATAGTATTACTGGGCGTTCTGACTTGGCGCAAGACATAGTACAAGATGTGCTTGTGAAGCTGTGGGATCAGCGGAGTGAGCTAAGTCGCGTATACGATATTTCCGGTTTTTTGCGGAGAATTGCGCGTCATCGGTCGATCGATGTGCTTCGGCATGAGCAGGCGCAGGAGCGCTTAGCCGAGCAGGTTGCGCGTCGGGGGGAAGTCACAAATCGATATCATGTCAATCCGGGACAGTCGAACGTGGAAAGTGCCGATGTGCGTGCTATCGTGTTTTCTGTGCTGGAGACGATTCCTGCGCGATGTCGAGAGATCTTCCTTATGCATTGGGAAGGGGAGCTTAGCTACGCTGAGATTGCGGAGACGCTGGGGATTACGAGTGGTACGGTGCGGACGCAGATATACAGGGCGATGAAGGCGTTGTCTGTATATTTTGCCGATCATCCGCTATAGGGGGAGTCGGTTAATGGTAGTTTCCGTGGAGTAGTCCCCTGGGAGAAGATCAAAAAAGTGGGGGGCGTATCACGTTTTGATGTCGACGTTCGGTATGTAGCTAGAGACTATGGAAATCGAGCAAACCGATATCACATCCGACGAATTTCAGCACCTGGTTGACTACCTGAGCGGGGAGTGCACCACCGAGGAGGCAATGCGGGTGGAGCAGTGGCTCGCCGAGGCACCGGAGCGGCAGAGCGTTGCTCGCTCGTTAACGCGGGCAAGGGGCGTATTTGGTCGAACGCAGTTTGTCGACGTAGTTGAATCTCGACGGCTCGCGCAGGGGGCGATCGATCGAATTGTGATTCAGTCGAAGTCGCTTGGTGGCGATGGGAATTACAGGCCGCAAATTGGGCAACGTCGTGGATGGCAGTACTTAACGCGCGGAACCGGGCTGATTGCTGCGATGTGTCTTCTGTTTATGGCCGTCGTGTGGCGGGTATTTCCTCATCTTGAGACGCAGTCGGCACAACAGAGTGTGTCATCCGGGTTCTTTACGTACTCAACCGGGAACGCGCAACAGGCTACGGTTACGTTGCCGGATGGAAGCTCTGTGTTCCTGAACGTCGCGAGCCGGTTGGAAGTACCGTTGGATTACTCCACCGGGAATCGGACGTTGCAGCTGAACGGAGAGGCGTTGTTTGAGTCAAAACATCGAGCCGACCACCCATTCACCGTTATCGCGGGGCACAGTGTAACGCGTGTACTGGGCACCACCTTTAGCGTCCGTCAATATGACACCGATAGCGTGGCCACCGTTGCGGTGCAGGAAGGTAAGGTTGCGGTTGGGACGACTGTGCTGACAGCTGCACAACAGGTGCAGGTAAGTGTGCAAGGAAACAGTCGTGTTCACAGCACAATCGCTGGGCAGTTTTCGTTTAGCAACGACGTTCTCACTATTCCGCTTATGCCGCTGGTTCGCGCCGCGGTCGAACTGCAGCGATGGTATAACGTGACGATTGTATTTGCGGATCCATCGCTTGGTGAGGAACAGATCAAAGGGCAGTTTACCGCAAAGTCAGTGACGGATTTGGTTGAACAACTTGAGTGGACCTTTCAATTACGTGTCGTACGTCATGGGGATATCTTGACTTTGTATCGGAGATGAAGATGCGACGTGGGAAAAAAATGTCGTGGATGACGTGCCCGGGGCGCATGGCGCGTCGAGTTGGGCCAGCGGTCGTCGTCGTCGCATTGGTGGGTAGTGTTGGGGTGATGGGGAACTCTGGAGCGGTGCTCTACGCTCAGGCTGCATATCCCGTGGCGCCCGTACCACAGGTCGCGGTGGATAGTGCTAATACTCAGGGGCAACAGCCCAACGCGAATGCGTTGATAACGCTCGAAGTCAAGGATCGCACCGTGCTTTGGGCTGCTGAAGCGATTGCCCGGGAAGCGCGACTTAAGTTGCTGGTGAATGGATCGAATAAGCAACTGCAGAACAAAATTTCGATCTCTTTCAAGGGGACGCGTGCTATGGACGCGCTCGTTGAGGTGCTCAAGGGCACCGGACTCGAAGCCAAACTTGCCTCGGGCGGTGAGACCGTAATGATTCGGACCCGTGACATAGTTGCGAGTGAACAGAGTCAATCCACCGGAATCATCACAGGTGTCGTGCATGATTCTTCCACGGGATCGCCAATCTCCGGAGCGACGATTGCGATCGCGGGAACCAAGCTTTCCGCGCTGACGAACGAGAAGGGCGAGTTCACAGTGCAAGGTGTTCCCACCGGATCACACGTTGTGACCGTGCGGTTAGTCGGGTACAAATCATTGTCTCGAACGGCTGTGGTGACTGAAGGACAGCGTGTTCCACTGCGTTTCACATTGGTCGCGACCACCACATCCCTGGCGGGCGTAGTCACGACTGCAACCGGTATGCAACGAAAGCTGGAAATTGGAAACGCAATTGCCTCGATCAATGTGGATTCGGTGATGCGCGTGACGCCCATTACAACACTGACCGATCTGTTGGAGACACGAGTCCCCGGACTTACCGTACAACGAACCTCTGGAACGCCGGGAGATCCTTCCCGAATTCGAATTCGCGGATCGAGCAGTATCGAACGAAACAACGAGCCGATCGTTATTGTCGACGGCATTCGTGTTTACGGCGATCAGTCTTCTGGGCTAAGCCAGAATTTATCACAAGGATTAGGAACTGGGAATATCCAAGGTGCTATTGGGGGCGCCAAGACGTTAACGCCCTCCCCACTCGATCAAATCGATCCGAGCAGCATCGAAACCATCGATGTGTTCAAAGGACCATCCGCAGCGGCACTATACGGTTCTGACGCAGCAAACGGCGTCATCGTAATCACCACAAAACGCGGCCGAGCTCAACCTACGCAATGGACTGCGACTGTCAGTAGCGGTATCGAAACGCTCCCGGGGAGATACCCCGATGGATCCTACGCATTTGGAACGGTTTCAAACATCATCGCCGGACAAGTTGTGACCGTGTGTCGTCGCACCGACTTTACCTGTCCAGTCGACAGCGTAAGACGGTTTCAAGCGTTGAACGATCCCCGCCTCACCGTTATCGGTCGCGGAGATGATCAGAGCATCAGCCTCACCACCCGGGGTGGTGTGGCGACAATGCAATACGCATTAACCGGGAGCATGGGCAAGCAAATTGGGATGCTGCGCATGCCGAAGTTGGAACAAGAGCAATTCACAAAGGTTTATGGATTCGCACCGTTCTCGTGGATGCGTCGTCCCGAGCAGTACGGAACGTGGGGTGTGAGCGGAACACTCTCGGCTCAACCAGGACCACGCACGTCTGTAACGCTCCTGAGCTCTGTATACTCCAGCACCCAGCAACGTTCATCCCTATCTGGCGCCGTCAAGCAATTGGCCACAACATACGTGGAAGAAGCGCGCATTGGAACATCATTGCTGCTTCCCAATTTGTATCGACGAATGCTGTCGGAGAGCATGCGCTCGCAATATACTGCGCAGGCGGTGTGGACGCCCGTCTCCTGGCTGCCATTGAACGGGACGATCGGACTCAACACCAACACGAGATCCGACGAAACCCTCGTACCTCGAGGACTGCTCAAGACTAGCGATAGCGTCGGACGATATGCGATTGGCCACGGACTCGACGTCACTCGTGCGTTCAATCTCAATACCAGACTTCCTGTCCCCAATGCGCGAATGACTATAGCGACTGGGTTTACTGGATCCGCTCAGACCGTAGCGACGATGAACGCGCAGGCCGACACCATCCCGCCTGGTGCCTTGCTCCCAACAGCCTTCACCAAAGGCTCGCAAAGCACGCGCGCCGGGACAACATATGGCTGGTTTATTGAACCGCAGCTCAATATAACATCGCGCTTTTTTGTTATGCCTGGGATTCGTCTTGACAACAACGGTTTAGCCGGATCGCAAGCCGGCGTTATGGGACTCCCCAAGATGAACTTTTCCTGGATCGCATCCGATGAATCGTTCTTCCCCTTGAAGCGATACATGAATCTGCTCCGACTCCGCGCCGCGTTCGGCTCCAGCGGCGTACAACCCGGGCCAGCGGATCGCGCCCGAACATATACCTTCGCTCCCGGGGCAACGATCGAAGATGGTGCGGGAGCAAGCTTCTCAACTTCAGTCGCAAGCGCAGGTATGCTCGCTCTGAATGGACTCGGCAACACGCAACTTCGCCCCGAGCGATCGGTTGAAGTGGAAGGAGGCTTTGATACCGATTTTTGGAACGATCGCTTCCACATTGAATTCACCGGATATCGCAAGGTAAAGCGCGATGCCATCATCGGTATTCCGTTAGCTTATTCGGTGGGCGGAGGAACTGTGAAGGTCAACATTGGTGAGGTACGCAACACAGGTCTCGAAGCCGCAACAAACGTACTACTACTTGAACGAAAGTCTGTCACGTGGAACGGCGGTATGTCTATGTACCGCGACAATAATTTGGTGGTTCGATTGAATCCCGGCCAAAGCGCCATTCGTACTGTCGAATCGGGTATTGGAAATTCCGGAGAAACTCGCATCACTCCCGGATACCCGCTCTTCGGCCGTTGGGTCAAGCCAATACTCGGCTTCGCGGATCTCAATCACAATGGCGTGGTCGAGAAAAACGAGGTCCGCATTGGTGATAGCGTTGTGTACGTGGGACGTCAAGAACCTGATTACACGATGACCTTTAACAGCGCGATGACGCTGATGGGACGCGTGACGATCAATGCGATTGTCGATTATATACACGGTGTAACGCAAATCAACAATGTGATGAACGACGCCTCGAGCCCGTTTGGAGCCAGTCGAGATGCTCCGCTCGCGCAACAAGTTGCGTTTGCAGGGATCGAAGCCGGAACGAGCTATGGTTTCGTACAAAATGTGAATACGCTTCGGTTCAATAGTCTAGCCGTCAGTTACAACGTACCTGCATCGCTAGTTCGTCAAATGGGTGGACGGTCGATGATTGTGTCGTTGAAGGCAAAGAACCTGGGTATGAAAACAAACTATCGAGGCAAAGATCCTCTCGTTGGCGCCAACCCGGCTGGGAACAGCGTGATTGACGATGGTCAGCTCCCGTTGCCTCGAACGATAGGTCTCAGTTTCCAAATTGGAAATTGAGTGTATGCTTGCTAACTCCGTTGCCTCAATGACACGTATCAGGCCGATGTGGATGTCCGCGATACTCTGTTGTACCGCGATGCTCAGTACTGGATGCAAAAGCTTGACCGGAATACCAGACCTTCCGGCCGGCACACAAGACATCTCAAGTTTTTACAATAAAGACGGTGCCTTCAAGTTTTATAACGCCGTGGTCGCGAAATTCGGCACTGCGGTTGCAGGGAGCGCCTTGTCTGCCGGCCTGGTTTCCGATGAATTACACGCAAGTGGTCTCATGGGAAATACCGACTTTCTCACGGGCGGGCAGACTTTCACCGTCAGTAGCTATTTGCAAGCAGACGCGCGCCGACTCACCGAAGGATTACAGCGCTACTCGTTCAGCGATGTGGTGGGTTCCGATCCCTGGTCACAGATCAACAGGGTTCGTGGCGATGCGCAGCAAGCGATTGGTATTTTTGCTGAGTATACCACAGAATCACCGGTCTATCGCGGCCATCTATACGCAATCATCGGCTATCTCGAACTACAGCTAGCCGACATGTATTGCTCAGGTATCCCACTCAGCACCGTTGATTTCAAAGGAGATTGGACGTATCGTGCAGGATCAACAACTGCGGAAGTGTATCAGCATGCGATTGCGCTGTTTGATACCGCAATGACTCTCAGCGTCGACAGCACGCCCATCCTCAATCTGGCGCGCGTAGGGAAGGGGCGTGCCCTGCTGGCGCTCGGTCGTTATGCGGATGCCTCGACAGCCGTTGCGGATGTACCTCTGGACTTCAAGTACCAACCGACGCTCACATGGAAGCGAACGACTCAGTCATTCACGTCGCAGGTGACGATGGTTGATCGCGAAGGTGTCGTTGGACTCCCATACTTCAGCGGTGGCGATCATCGCGTGGATTCTGTCTTTGTCGGTACCAACACCTTTGGTACCCGACTGTATCTTCCAAAGAAGTATCCGCTTAACGTCGCAAGTTCGTTTACTATTGCCGATGGAATTGAAGCGCAACTGATTATCGCCGAAGCGAAACTCAACGATAAGAAATACTCGGATTGGCTGCAGATTCTGAATCATCTTCGCCAGAACGCAATCGTTCCAGCACTCCCGGATCTTGATGATCCCGGTAGCGCTGGATCCGATCGGGTTGATACTCTGTTTAAGGAGCGCGCATTCTGGATGTATCTCACAGGACATCGACTTGGAGATATGCGTCGTCTTATTCGGCAATATGGACGAGAGCCCAATGCGGTATATCCCATGGGCGGATACCCTGGATGGAGCGGCGACTACGGAGCCGATGTTGTGATTCCGATTAGCAACAATTCCGAAGGAGCAAATCCACTCTTTCAAGGATGTTTGAACTATGACGCATAGTCGGATACGCCGAGTCTGTAAGAGGGTAGCGGGTGCCGCGATGATTCTTTGTGGAACAATGCTGACCGCTTGCAAACCAGATGTTGTTGGCCCACCGTCGCAGGACATGGACGCGCTCCTCTGGTCATTGAAGCTCAATCATCACGCGGTTGTCTTATCTCTTGCGGCTCCGTATGACACAGTGCAACTTATCGCGATTCCGCGAAATGTGTCTGATGTTGAACTAGAGAGCCCGTCGACGGTAACATATACCACGACAGACACGACAATCCGGTTGAATGCAAACGGGTTTGTACGGGCCAGTTCAGTCACACCATCAGCGGGTGCGCGTGTTGTCGTCAAAGTCAACAGTGGTCAGGTTACGTTGATTGACACCGCTTTTATTCACGTAAAAAGCGCAACGCCGCCGCCGAGCGTGCCCAGGACATTTTTTGTGGCTCGTACGGACGCTGACAGCCTTAAAGATGCGGGGTCTTCGTACATTCCGAATCCAGTCGATACATTGGGAAGTGGGTGGCCTCAGCTTAAGTATTCGACTCCGACGTTCATAGGTCGGGTTGTTACAATGGACGGCGATACGATCGCTCTACCTGTATATTATTCCAGCTCTGACAACACCGTCAGTACCATCAATCGGTCCACTGGGGTAGCGACGCTCGTGCGGCCTGGGGTTGTGACGTTCTATGCGACATCGTATGTCTACGGCACGCTCGTGCAAGATTCGGTTCAATTTACCGTCGGACTCCCTCTTTATACGTCGTTTTATGTTTCCGACGCTGTGTCGTACTCGACTTATTCCGCGAAGCTCGGAGTTGGTGCAGTTATTGATTGGCAAAACGCGTGGAGTGATTCACTTCCGATGGATGTGATCTTTGAGAATCCTGCTGGTGTGGCCGGGATTCTGTATGGAGATGTCGTATCGGCATCCGGAAATATTATTGGACTTGGATTAAACAAGCGCACCAAGCGTAGTTTTCCAACACCGGGGACATATCGGTATCACATTTCTACGCATCCGCAAATGACGGGTACTATTGTGATTGTTAGAGAATGAATCGCGATATGAAATCTTTGGATGATTGGACGCGACCAACTCGTCGGGGTCTTCTGAAGGGCGGCGCGGTTGCGATGGCTGGTGTCACGGGAGCGATGCCAAATTTTTGGACTACGGATCGTTTGGGTCGTGATGGTTCTATTGGTAATGTACATCCTGCAGATGTTGCGCGTGATCCTCGCGTAAAGGCGTTGCTCGCCGCCGCCTTGGATGCTGCGCGCAAAGCTGGCGCAACTTACGCGGATGGCCGCGTGACACTCACTCGCACGCGTAGCTTCTTCTTGATGCCACCGGCGGATTCCGTCATGCTGGGCCTGAGCGTTCGCGCATTAGTGAACGGATATTGGGGATGGGCCGCTACACCGATGCTACGAACCGACGAAGCGACTCGCGTTGGAAAGGCAGCCGTCATGCTCGCGAAATCTCTCGCCACTCAGGGACGCTCGCGCGTCGTCGATTGGACCCCACTTCCAGCCGTGACAGGTGATTGGGTTACTCCCGTTGAAATCGACCCATTTGAAACCGCGCTCGAGGAGCTCATCGATTGGGGAATTGGGCTACGAGACTATATCAGCCGCCTCGGTGCATCTCGAGGAGATGACACCAGGGTTGAAGTGTTCTCGAGTCGTGGAATTGCGTTTGATTTTATGAAGCAGGAACGGGCCTTTGCGTCCACGGAAGGCAGTTACCTAACGCAAACAATCTATCGCACGACCGCTGAAGTTCCATTCGTATACAAGGGAGTTAGTGCACGCATCGCGAATTTGGGTGCTGTAAATGCCGGATGGGAATTCGTTCGTGAAAATGCGATACGTGACGCGGTGGAACAGACGATGGGCGAAATCGATCGAGATATCGGGTTGCCTGTGAAGCCCGTTGATATTGGTCGGTATGATATTGTCTTTCATCACAACGCAATGGCTTCGTTCCTTACCGAAACGTTAGCCGAGGCAACGCAACTAGATCGAGCATTAGGATATGAAGCGAATGCGTCCGGGACGAGCTATCTCGGGCCGGATCCTCGAAAGTATTTAGGTACATCTGTTGCTGCTCCGATGGTAACGCTCACTGGGAATCGTTCTGCTCGTCGCGGGCTCGCAACAGTTGGATGGGATGATGAAGGCGTCGCGCCAAAGGATTTCGCGCTGGTACAAGATGGCATCCTGGTTGATTATCAAACGACGCGTGAACAAGCTCCTTGGCTTGCAGATTGGTATAAGCAGCGAGGGGAACCGACAGCTTCTCGTGGATGTTCGCAATCACCAACCGCGATGGAGTTGGCGATGCAACATACGCCCAATCTTGCGCTAACCCCTGGACAGGGTGAGCAAGACTTTGACGCACTCGTTGCAGGGTTGGATAAAGGTTTAGCGATATCTGCTTGTGTACTGACGACAGATCAACAGTGCCTGAATGGACTGGCAATGTGTGCAAACGTCGTTGAAGTACGGAACGGAAAACGCGTATCCCGCGCGCCGAGTTCTGTCGGAATATTATTCAGATCACCTGAATTCTGGAAAAATATCAGCGCACTCGGCGGCCCCTCCAGCGTACGTTCGCTTGGTATTGGCAACTGTGTGAAAGGGAACCCCGAGCGAGCAACAGACTATAGTGTTGCCGTTGTCCCCGCGATGGTCAAGCAACTTTCAGTCATCGATCCAATGAGGAAAGCCTCATGAGCGACTCCACAGCCTACGTATACGATGAAGGGCTGCGTACCTACACTGAGGCTGTTGCTTCTACTGCTATGGCAACTCCGCGAGTTAACTCTTCGGATCAATTAGACGATCCACCAAGATTTCTGTCACGCGAAGCCTGCCTTGATGTCGTTCATCGCATCCTGGGATTTACCAATGGCACAGGCGAGACCCGCATCGACATCTCAACCAGCTCCCGCGGGGACGTCCGTTGGGCCCGCAACCGCGCCACACACGCAAGCGATTGGAGAGACAACAGCATCACAATCCGGCGCAGCCTTAGTGGCGCCGGCCGTAAAGGGGCCGCAAAGACCGACCAACTTGACTCAGAATCCCTGCGCTCCGCCGTCGAATGGGCGGAGCGATTGTTTAGGCTTGGATATGGCAGTGAAAGCGGATCAAGCAAGCCTGACGATATCCAAACGCCATCAATAAAGTTCACGTATCCCACTCCATCGATTTGGAGTGACGCGACATACGCACAGTCTCCCGACGACCGCAACACGATCGTTGAAAGCCTCATCACCAGCACCGAGTCGGCGGGGATGTTGTCATCTGGATACGTTGCGGTGGAGGCGGGCGGAACATGCATTAAGGCGACAGGGTTATCGTTGTACGCTCCACGGACGATTGCGCAGTGTTCACTCACAGTCCGCGATCCCGAAGGCTCCGGATCAGGTTGGGCTGGAGCATCGTCATATGATTGGAATCGATTCGACGCAACGCATCTCGCAGAAGTCGCGCTGGATAAATGCCTCCGATCCAGAAACCCGGTCGCGATAGAGCCTGGGAGATACACGCTCATCATGGAGCCGCAAGCGGTTTATAGTCTTGCGGCAATGATTATGCGCCTCAGTCGGAGCTTTAACGAAGGATTTCCTGATTGGCCGTACTTCGAGCGAAGAGATACCGTGCCAATCGCTCCGTTTCGCGGACCGGCCGTGATTGGGATAACGAAAATCGGCGAAAAGGTTATCGACGAACGGCTGAGTATTAGCCACGACCCTGAAGATCCTGACGTTGGAGTGCTGCCATTTGAATCAGGTGGCGAGCCGTATCTTCCTGTGAAATGGGTTGAAAACGGGACACTCGTCAAACTCGCTTACGAACGTGGGTACGCCCTCTCTCATTTTCGTGAAAACCTTGGCGCGCCGAACAGCGATTCGTTTCGGATGAGCGGTGGAACAACTTCTGTTGAAGATATGATCGCGACCACAAAGCGCGGGTTAATTGTAACAAGGTTTTCAAAGTTGCAACTGCTTGATTTGCGCAGCTTGCTTTATACTGGAGTGACGCGCGATGGATTGTGGTTGATTGAAAACGGAAAAATCAGTAAACCTGTGAAGAACTTAAGATTCACAGAATCTCCATTATTCGTGCTGAATCAAGTGGAGCAGCTCGGTGTACCGGTTCCGATATTTAGTCCAGAATCGCCCGCGGTAGTGCCGTCATTAAAAGTGCGCGACTTCAGCTTTACATCGTTAATTGACGCTGTTTGAGATGAAAATCAATATGTATTCACGTATTTGTCGAATCACGCGATTGGTTGCTATTCCAGTTGTCGCTGTTCTCACGGTTGTTACCTCTGTGGTTGTTATCACACTGAGTGCGCAAATGGCTGTTGCTCAGAGCCCTGGTGCGCAGCCCAAAGCGACGCCGGGGATATCCGCAATATTTTCCCCGCCGGCCAATTCTGTCGATTGGAGTCATTACGATCATCCAAGCGAGTGTCAGCATATAGTAATGCGTATGATCGACAGCGTCGCATGGGGAAGGCGTGCCGACACCATGCAGTATCAACTGTCGGATACACTACCGACCATCGCGGTACAAGCAGCGCAACGTTGCTTGGGGCGTTTTCCGATCGCTGCAGTTCGTGGATTTCAGTTGCCGATTTTGCTGAACTTGGCGATTCAAAGTAACGACGACGCGACAGTTCGCGAAGTTATCGCTCAGCAACTTGCACTTACCCCAATCGATTCCGTTGGCATTCGCGCGGCCATACTGGACGTTGCCGTTCGCACATTAGTCGACGCTCGCCCCGCTCGTGTTGCACTGGCGCAGGTCTTCGCAAACCAAGCTGATAGTCTTGGCGACAAAGCTCTCTGGTGGCGCGCAACCATCCAAATGACCCTTCAAAAGCTTGCGACTTATAACGTTGACTTGGATGGCATGATGGCGCACTCCAAAGTCATCATCGACTATCTAAAACGCGTACCGCTCAATACGATCCCTGAGGTGTATCGGGCGCAGATTGCGTTGCTGATGATTCCGTATGAACAGGCCAATCTGCATTGGTTTCGGTATTTGAAGAATCACGCGGAGGAAGATTTTACCGCATACGCAGAGACGATGCGGTCGATTGGGCATGTGCTTGTTGGTTTACCTGCGCCAGCGGTTGCGGGGGACTTCTGGTTTAGTCGAGGGGCACAGAGTTCAGCGCCCGTCTCAGGGCCCGTCGCGATGAAGTCAAACGCGGTTTCTCTTGTTGTGTTTATCGACCAAATGAAGGGAGAGTCGGCGAGGTTTTATGGGTATGCTTGGCTCAAGCGGTTACAGAACAGATTTCCGGATCTACAGATTCTACTTATGGGCGTGACGAACGGGTATTTTCGAGATCTCGAAGTTCCGATGACGACGCAGAATGAAGCTGCGTTTGTAGAGAAATATCTTCTGGATTCGCTTGGTCTTCCGGGCGTCTTGAGTTTGAGTACTCGGTCGTATCAGAAGTACTTGAATGGTATGGGATTACCGCAGCCAGTGGCCAATGAATCCAGTTATGCGACCGGGGTTGATGTTTCGGGTAACGATGCGTTTGTTGTCGATACGCGCGGGCGGATTGTGAGGCGGATTGGTTTGTATGGGTTGGTGGGGTTGGGATCGGCTGGGTTGGAGAGGATGCTTGAGGAGACGATTGCGATCTTGAAGGGGGAGCGGGAATAGCGGCGAGAGCGATGTATAAACGAGGAAAGGGGAAGCAGGGATAGTGAGATCCGGAGCGATAGAAAGTTTCATCAAATCCCCGCAAGCGTTACGAAACCCGTACTCATTTTGAACTCGTAATCCATTGCCGGGCAATGGTTTACGTTTGTTCTGCCCCTTGGGCTAGAGGGGGTACCCTACCGGGCCATATGCACCGGGTATATAATATCACGGTGTATAATGTACTGTGCGTATGGTACAGTGCGCTGTACACCGTCCCCTGCCAATACCAGAGGATGGGCCAATTGTTGCATCGCCTAATAAAGCAATAACAAGGTAGCTCGAATGCTTCCCTGGAGAGTAAAATGGGATACGCCGTAAAAGACGTAGAATTGCTGAGTATGTCTGAAAAGGACCGGAGTAAGACGCTGGCGGATTTGGTTGCCGCCGCCAATGCACCTCGCAACGGCCAGGCACTTCGTATTGACGCACGAATTCGGAAGTATGAATTGCGTTACGAAATGAGTTCGAACGACTTGCTTGCGAAACTAGCTGCAAACACGGTTCGCGAAACCGCAGAGATTGCGGATTGGCTGTTCTGGATAGGAACCCGCGACAATACTGAGAATGGGCAAGCACGGACCTAATCGGTTATCGAATTACGAGAGTGTTCACACTCAATGTATCCGCCATCGTATTGATGGCGGATTTCTTTTACGCGATGAACTCAGCTGGGAGGCGACGGGAGGTGGGTTCATCACCGGCGACGGCACGCTAGTCTGTTTAGGTGAGATTCGCCTCGAGGTCACGAAGCGCTTAAAGATACGATCCGGTGAAGGAGCGAATGCGATCGTGCAAACTGTAAGCTACAGTTACAACGCAGTGCTCGGTAACGTGGGCAACATCGTCAGATACGATAGTCCTCACGCGCATCGCCCATTTCATCACGTCCACCGGTTTGATGTATTGAACGGGGATCAGGAGGGGACGTGCGATGATATTCATGACGAAAACAAGATCCCGACGATATCGGAAGTTCTTGACGAACTCACAGATTTCTACTACGGAAACATAGACCCGATCGAGAAGCTCAGGCAGACCGGTCGTTAACGGCTATGTCCTGCGACGAAAAGGGGGGGCAAATCACCCCTCTCGTCACCAATGGGCCCAGCAGGATTCGAACCTGCGACCCGCGGATTATGAGTCCGCTGCTCTAACCGGCTGAGCTATAGGCCCTACTTTCCAACCACCACCACCCACAACCATCAAATATCTCTAAATCACAAACTGATCGTAAGCCCCAATTACTTCCTCAGGGCTCACCGTAGCCGCCCCAAGCTTTCCAACCTCCACACCAGCCGCGAAATTTGCAATAACCGCAGCTTCCGCAACAGTCCCTCCTGCCGCCAGAATCGCCGCCAAATACGCAGTCACCGTATCTCCCGCACCCACAACATCATAAACTTCTCGCGCCGTCGTCGGCACCCGACCCACCTCACCTTCATTCGAAACCAGCACCATCCCGGCTTCGCCGAGCGTGAGAAGCAAATGCGACACCCCCAACCGCTCCAACACCCCCGGCAACGTCTCCGGATGATCAATATTCACCGCAGCCCCCAACGCCGATTCCAGCTCTCTCCGATTAGGCTTAAAGACCGTAGCTCCCCTATACTCAAAAAAGTGCCGGTACTTCGGGTCCACAATAATCGGAATGCCGCGTCCTTGCGCCGATTTAATCGCGTGAGCGATGACAACCGGGGTTAGTACCCCCTTGTTGTAATCCTCCAGCACGAGCACGTCCGCGTCGGCAATCGCCTGCGAAATCGCCTCTAACAGCCCGTCCGCATCCAATCCGACCAGATCGGTATCGTCCTCTTCATCGAACCGTAGCAGCTGCTGAGCTCTCGCAGTCACCCGCGTTTTGGTCGTTGTCGCCCGTGCCACCGTCACAAATGACCGAACATCAGCTCCTATCGCTCGGCATTCTTCTTGAAGAGTCCGCCCCGCAATGTCGCTGCCAATCACGCATACGAGCTCGCACTGCGCACCAATCGCAATCACATTTTGCGCAACGTTCGCGGCGCCGCCAAGTGCCTCTTTACGCTCTCTGACGCGAACAACGGGAACAGGCGCTTCGGGCGAAATTCGGTCGACATCCCCGTGGAGGTAAATATCGAGCATCGCGTCGCCTACAACGGCCACTCGGACCTTTGCGGCGGCGGCGAGCAGGACGTGTAATCGGTCTCGACGGATTGTTTCGATCATTCGGGGAGCACGAGTCGCATATTCATCTAACAATAAACGGGTTGAACACCGAGTAGGGGTGTACGGTCTGAGGAAGGTATACGTTGTGGGCAAGGAGCGCTATATTCGCCAGATGCTTAGAGTAGCGAAAAGACACATTATTGCTGGGGGAATTGCTCTCCTGGCGTTTACCGCACAGTCCGCGGCGGCCCAGGTGGCCGCGTATGTGCCGTTGGATGACAATGCATACGTATACGCAGATGCGTTGATCGCGCGTGGGCGGTTGCGCGCGCTGTCGCAGGTTGAGCGGCCGTACCGGGTGAGTGATTTTCAGCGGGCGATGCAGTTGGATACCGCACTGGGCTCCCCGCGCGTGCAGCAGCTTTACGATGCGCTGGGCAAGGCGATCGTTAAATATGACATTTCGGAGCTTGCGGACGGGAAAGAAGGGCTAAAGTATGCCGTGGTCCCGTATCTCGTTGCGACTGAGCAGACGTCAGGCATTCGGGAGCTGACTTTGGCGGACTCCACAACACGATTTCGGCCTGGTTTTGGCGGAATTGGTATTGTGCAAGCCGGGCCGCTCGTTATAGCGGCGCGGGCGTACGAGGATCCCCGTCTCAAGGACGATCCGGAGTTTTTGGGGCAAAAGAATCGTTCGTATGTGGGGCGGATGGAAGATGCGTATTTGAGCGCGCAGTTCAAATACGGTGAAGCATTTATTGGACGTATGGGACGTAATTGGGGCCCTCCGCAATTGGATGGGCTGTTACTCGGTCATTACGCGTATACCTATGACCATGTGTACGTGAAGCTTGGTGTCCCTGCGCTCACGCTGTCCACCGTTTTCACGCGACTTGATGACAAGGTTCGGCGTGTTGGTGCGCGAGTCGATAGCGCAAATCGCTACTTTTCTGTGCACCAGCTTGCGCTCAATGTTGGAAACTTTGCGGCGTCTGTGAGTGAAGCGGTGGTGTATAGTGGTCCGACGGAGACGTTTCGGTTGGCGTACGTCAATCCGGTGACACCGTATATCCTCACGCAAGTATTGGAGAAAATTCCTGGGAATGTCATTTACGGACTGGACCTCGCATATCGTTCGAAGTTCGGAAACTTCAGTGCACAAGGCGCGTTAGACGATGTTGCCAAGGATAATTGTGGACCCGGATGTGAGAAGCCGAATAGCTATGCATTCACGTTCGGAGCGGAAGGTGTTCCGTTGTGGCAGGATCAAAGGCTGTTTGCATATTACACGTTGGTCGCGAACTTGACATACCGAAATACGGACTGGGCCAGTCACTACACCAGCCAGAACGTTAGTCTCGGCAGAGGTTACTCCGATTACGAAGAGGTGCGAGTGGGAACAGATCTCCTCGTTATTCCGGGTGCTCCGTTAAAGGCGTATTTCTCAAGACGCCGGCAGGGGGAAGGGGACTATCGAAAGCCGCATCCGGTTGTCGCGGATTATCCGGTAACTGAACAGTTTTTACAAGGCATTGTGCAGGAGACGTATCGATTTGGGGTCTCTGGCGCGGCAGGTATTGCGCGATACACCCAGATTACTGGTGATGTCGGTTACAATCGAGTGAATAACTCGCAACATGTGGTTGGGGTTAAAAAGTCGGCGTTTGAAGGCCGAGTTAAGGTGACGATTGAATCTCCATGGAAGTTGGTTGGGGCATTCGCAGCAGATTAACAGCGCATCCTCGTAAGACGAGATTAGGGCACATACCACCAGGTGTGTGCCCTTTTCTGTACTATGCCGATATTATGCGAGCTCCTTTCAATCGAACGCCCGTTATGGCCAGCTCTTTGCGATAGAGTAGCTGGAGAATGCTTGCCCAAATCAATAATGCTGTAAAGAAAAAAGTCCTTTCCATCCAAGACGCGTTTGGTCTGTCCGCAAAGGCGATACGCTTCATTTTTGCGCGTCCGTTTTACCGGCAGGATCTGATACAACAGATGGACGTCATTGGCGTGCAATCCATTGGGATTGTCGTGCTCACCGGGTTTTTTACCGGGATGGTACTTGCGTTGCAATCTGCTGTGCAAATGCAACGATTCGGTGCGACCACATATGTTGGAACGCTCGTCAGCGCATCGATGATTCGTGAGCTGGGGCCTGTCCTTGCCGGATTGATGGTCGCTGGGCGAGTTGGGTCGGGCATTGCAGCTCAGTTGGGCGCGATGCGTGTCACTCAGCAGATTGATGCATTGAACGTGATGGGCACGGATCCGATCAAAAAGCTGGTCACCCCAAGGCTGTTGGCTGCCGTGATCATGTTACCGGCGTTGACTGTGATAGCGGATGTCGCTGGTATCTTTGGCGGCAGCCTGATCGCGAACTTATATGTTCGCCTTCCAACGTCGATGTATTGGGGCACTGTTTGGGATCAGATCGCGAATGGTGGCTTCATCTTTTCGATTATTCCGAAAGATTTTATTCACGGTTTGTTAAAGCCGATTGTTTTTGGTGCGATTATCTCATTAACCGCATGTCACTTCGGGCTACGGACAACGGGTGGTACGGAAGGCGTTGGTGAAGCGACTACGCGTACCGTCGTGACATCGAGCATCCTTATTCTCGTTGTCGACTACTTTATCACCCAAACGTTGCTCGCGGTGCTCGGCTCATGACCTCGGAACAATCGGTACAACACGATAACGATCCGGCTGAACCCAAGTCCGATGATGCGCGAGCCGAGAGCGTGCGTGCGGCGATCCGGGATGAGATAGCAGCGATTGATGAAGCCGAGCCGACGGATTCGCAGTCCGATACAGATGAGGCGGTAATCGAATTGAAAGATATTTCACTTGCATTTGATCGTCCGATATTGGAAGCTGTATCATTCGCTGCGTACCCCGGTGAGACTGTCGCAGTGGTGGGCGAATCTGGAAGTGGAAAGTCGACTGTGCTCAAATTGATATTACGTCTGTTGTCACCCGATTCCGGGCACGTGTTTGTGCAAGGTGAGGATCTTGGTGAGCTTACGTATGACGAAGCGCTGCAGAAACGGCAATGTATGGGGATGGTCTTCCAGGGCGGCGCGCTGTTCGATTCGTTGTCGGTCTTTGATAATATTGCGTATCCACTGCGTGAGCACACTGATCTGTCGGACGAAGAGATCGACCAGCGTGTTCGAGAAAAGCTCAAATTTGTCGACCTGGATCCAGACGTCGTGATTGAGCTCAGTCCAGCCGAGTTGTCTGGAGGGATGCAAAAGCGCGTGGGGATTGCGCGTGGGCTTGCAGCAAATCCCGCCATAATGCTGTACGACGAACCGACGTCTGGTTTAGATCCTCTGACCACAGCAACAGTAACAAACCTGATACTCAAGTTGCAACGCGAACTGCACGTTACAAGTATCGTTGTGACGCATGATATTCGCTCTGCATTTCGTATGGCGAGTAAAATTGCCTTGCTCGCAGAGCGACATATCGCGTTCTTTGGATCGCCCGAAGAGATGGCGGCGTCTGACGATCAGTACATCCAAAGCTTTTTAGGCGGATATTAAAATGAAACGGTCAACGTTCATTACATGGGATCAACTGCGAGTAGGTGCGCTGTTACTGCTCGCGCTCGCGATTCTGGTGTTTGTCGTAATTAAACTTGGGCAATCTGCACGATTGTTCTCGTCCCGGTATTCACTTGTTGCATTTGTGCCAAATGCCAGTGGCCTCAGAGTTGGAGGGCAGGTGACGGTGGCTGGACAACTCGCGGGTTCGATTAAATCGATCGATTTTCTTCCGATCGACGCCGATACCACGCGTAATTTACGAGTGACAGTGGAAGTTGACGACGAACTCCGCGAGCAAGTCCGCGCCGATTCGCGTGTGATGTTGCGTAACCAGGGTCTTTTGGGCGATAAATTTTTTGATATTACGCCTGGTACACCAGATTATCGTGCATTGGGTGCAGGAGATACACTGCCGTTGGGCAACGCGATCGATTACGAACAGATGGTTCAGCAGGCGTCCGCTGCGTTAACAGACGTCGTTGGTCTCACGCACGACTTACGTGCGCTCACGGGTTCGCTTATCGATGGCAAGGGAACGCTCGGGCAACTGCTGACGAACCGCCAGCTTTATGATCAGCTAAACAACGCCCTGTCGCGAACGAGCGCTTTGCTCACTCGACTGCAGAACCCGAATGGGAGCATAGGTCGCCTGCTTGACGATCCCACACTCTACAACAATTTGACAGGGATGTTGTCGCAGGTCGATACGCTGGTTGGTGCAATTCACAACGGGAAGGGGACCCTGCCCAGATTGCTGAACGACGACTCGCTCTACACCAACCTGGTGCGAATTACAACGAGTGCCGATTCGTTGGTCTCGATGATGGCGAACAGCAAAGGGTCGGCCTCGAAACTGTTCACGGACGACAAACTCTACGACGCGCTGGTCAATTCGCTCAATCAGTTGAACGAAGTATTGGCCGACATTCGTAAAAACCCACGACGCTACACAAAGGGTGCGATCAAAGTGTTCTAGAGACGGTCTAAATGACGTTGAGAAGCTCTTAATAACGTGTTTACGAGCATTCCTCTGGCTACCAGGATTGCCCCTGTGTTGCAGGATGGTCTTCACTCAATTTTGACGTGTTCGGGCGTGGGCCATCCACATACTTCCAGCCTCGTCTACGCCCCCGCAGTTTTTAGATGATGCATGCAGTAATTTGATCATAGACGGTTCAGAAAAAGCGGGTATTCTTCGTCATATGCCTAGCTCGCCTCTCTGGAACGAACAAACGAAACACCTCGTCCGCATCGCTGCCGCCGTCGCCGGGTCGCCGATCGGCGTCGTCAAACGTGTACTCGCCGAAGCCGTCCCATACGTTGGTGCCGACGTAGTCGACGAGGTGCTGCTCCAGTCATATCTGTTCGCCGGATTCCCCCGCACGCTCAACGCGACCTCCGCCTGGCGTGAAATATCAGGGCTAAAAGCGCCCGATTCAGACCCACTGTCCGACGCTTCGAACGCTCCAAACTGGACCGCCGCCGGTGAGGCTACCTGCCAAATCGTATATGGGCCAGTTTACGAAACATTAAGAACAAATATCAGACAGCTCCACCCCGCATTAGATTCGTGGATGGTTGTCGACGGCTACGGTAAGGTCCTCTCCCGCCCTAAGCTCGACTTGGGACGACGGGAACTCTGTATTGTCGCCGCCTGCGCCGCCGCTGAACAGGAACCTCAACTTCGCTCGCACCTCCGCGGAGCCCTAAATGCCGGCGCCGAACCACATGATTTATCGTTAACGATCAGCGCTCTCGCCGACGTTATCTCTCTTAACGCCATGTCTGCTGCGCGACTTCAAATCGCGAAGCTTGGAGTCTCTTAACGTGTTTGTCGATCGGGTTGTTGTAAAAGTTGCTGCCGGTACTGGCGGATCGGGGTGTCAATCGTTCCGACGCGAACACCGCGTTCCCCTGGGCGGACCCGACGGTGGAGACGGCGGACGAGGCGGCAATGTCATCATAAAAGCCGACTCCAATCTCGCGACACTGCTCGATTACACGTACCGTGATGCCTGGACGGCCGACCGCGGCGATCATGGTTCGGGAAACAATAAAACCGGACGCAGCGGAGACGATATCATTCTCCCTGTCCCGCCCGGAACGCTCATTCTCGACTCGGAGACCGGCGAAGTCATCGCCGATATCCTGACGGACGGGGAAGAGTTTGTCGTTGCGAAAGGCGGTCGAGGCGGAAAAGGCAACTCATTTTTTGCCACGCCAACGCACCGTACGCCACGCGAATGGCAGCCCGGCGAAGAAGGCGAAGCTCGTGTTCTTATTCTCGAACTCAAGCTCATCGCCGACGTCGGACTCGTAGGCCAGCCGAATGCGGGTAAGTCCACGCTGCTCAGTACCATCTCTGCAGCGCACCCAAAAATCGCCGACTACCCGTTCACAACCCTCGCCCCCAACCTGGGCGTTGTCCAACTCTCCGATCACCGCACGTTTGTTGTCGCCGACATTCCGGGCATCATTGAAGGCGCACACGAAGGCAAAGGCCTTGGTCTCCAATTCCTGCGACACATCGAACGAACACGAGTTCTCGCGTTCATGATTTCAATCGATGCGCTCGACTGGCAAGCGGAGTACGACCAACTCAGAAATGAGATTGCTCTCTATAGCGCTGAGCTCGCCAAAACGCCGCACTGTGTGATCTTCACGAAGCTCGATCTCCTGGGTGAGCTGTATACACCGGAAATCCACGCTCCAGACGCGTTTGGTGTCTTCGCCATCAGCTCCGCCATTCGAGAAGGTCTCGATACGATTCTTGCCGCATGGTGGAAACAGCTGCTCAAGATGAAGGTTGAAATCAAACAAGACATTCAAACCGCACCACTCCCATAAGATGCAGGCTGAGCGCTGGAACCAAAACGACGTCCGCTTCCCACAGGCTCTCAATACCATCGCTCAGGCCCCAACGTCAATTTTTACGCTGGGCAACCGCACTGTGCTCGATGCGCCGTGTGTTGCTATCGTCGGAACTCGACATCCCACACCATACGGTGAACGTGTCGCGCACCAACTCGCCACTTCGCTCGCAAATGCAGGCGCGTGTATTGTGAGCGGCATGGCCTTCGGTATCGATGGCTGTGCTCATTCGGCTGCACTCAAATCGAAGGGTCGCACGGCCGCAGTTTTAGGCGCAGGTATCGACTATCCATACCCACCGTCTCACCGACGGTTGTATCAGGATATTGCCGCTAACGGCGTTGTGATCTCAGAATTCGGGCCAGGAATCAAACCGTTCAAAGGCTGCTTCCCACGCCGGAATCGCATTATCGCTGGCCTAAGCGCCGTAACGATCGTCGTAGAAGCCAGCGTTAAAAGCGGCGCGCTCATTACCGCAAAATACGCCCTCGATGAAGGTCGAACGGTCGCCGCTGTCCCAGGTCCAATCGAGTCCCCCAACAGCCACGGCCCCAATCATCTCATTCGAGACGGCGCCCAAGTTATCGCCTCGCTGGACGACGCGCTCGCACTTCTTGGCTTCCCACCAGAAGCCATCGCCAAAACGAAGAAAAATGCAAAAGTGCGCGATCTCACCCCGGATGAAGCAACAGTCTGGGACGTTCTCGCTACGCCAGACCTCACCACAGACGCCGTCATCCAACGCTCAAAGCTCCCAGCCAACCGCTGCCTCGCCGCCATCACGCAACTCGAAATCCGGGGCATCCTCGTAACGCTCCTCTCCGGCGAAATCCGCAGAGTCTAGCACTTATTCAAGCTACGGAGAGAGCCCCACACCATGACGCTGGCCCACGCATACGTACACGTGCCGTTCTGCGCACGACGCTGCTCCTACTGCGACTTTTCAATCGCCGTCCGCACCGTCACACCCGTCGATGAATATCTCGCCGCTCTGAAACTGGAACTCGCTCAGCACGACACCAGCACCTGGCAGCTTAAAACGCTCTACTTTGGCGGCGGAACCCCATCCCGCCTCGGACCTCTAGGCCTCTCCCAAGCCATAGATCTCTTCCGATCTCACGCCCAACTCGATCCAAACCTCGAGCTCACCGTAGAAGCCAACCCGGACGACATCACCCCCGAAACTGCGCAACTATGGGCTAAGGCGGGAATCAATCGTGTCTCCCTTGGCGTCCAAACGTTTAACAGCGACGTCCTCCAATGGATGCACCGCACGCACTCCGCCGATCAAGCCAAACACGCGGTCGACGCGCTCCGTAGCGCAAATATCAACAATATCTCCGTCGACCTCATCTTCGCCCTTCCGCCAGAGCTCAAACGCAACTGGAATGCCGATGTCGAAACCGCACTGACGCTCAACCCAGACCACATCTCGCTATACGGCCTCACCGTAGAAGCTCACACACCACTCGCACGCTGGAAAGAACGCGGCGACATCCACGAAGCCGAAGATGATACGTACGAAGAAGACTTTCTCTTCGCCCACGAATCTCTCACCGCAAACGGCTTCGAACACTACGAGGTCTCTAACTACGCCAAGCCCAACCGCCGCTCTCAACACAATTCATCCTACTGGCTGAACGTCCCCTACGCCGGCCTAGGCCCCTCCGCACACAGCTTTTTCGGCACTGAACGTTCCTGGAACATCGCTCCCTACACTCAATGGGCAAAAGCGCTCAACCAAGGACAGACGGCAACCGAAGGCAGCGAGCTCCTGACAGAAGAGAACCGAAACGCCGAAAGGGTGTATCTAGGACTGCGGACCAGCACCGGTTTACTCGCCACTGATGCAGAAGTCGATGTCGCCAAAAGTTGGGTCGCCGCCGGATGGGCAACAATTTGCGAGCGAACAGTTGTTCTAACCCCATTAGGGTGGCTACGTTTGGATGCATTAGCTGCCTCCTTAACAGCTATCGAAAGTCGTTGATATTATGTCTCTTATGCCACCTACGGAGTTAACGGATCGCGAGCGCAAAGTGCTCGAAGCGGTGATCCAGACATACGTAGAAACCGCCCAACCCGCCGGTTCGCGCCAACTGGCGAAACGGTTCGGCCTTGGCGTCTCCTCTGCCACCATCCGTAACACGATGAGTGACCTCGAGGAGAAGGGATTCCTATATCACCCACACACCTCCGCCGGTCGAATCCCAACCGACGTTGCGTACCGCGTTTACGTCGACTCGCTCATCCCTCGCGCCTTTTTTAACCGGCACGAACACGATGCGCTCGCTGCCGAAATCTCTAAAGGCGGCTCGGCCGTCGAAGCGATCCTCCGGCGCGCCGCCCAAAGTCTCGGCGTCATCACTCAAGAACTCGGCCTCGCACTCGGCCCAACGTTCGACAATAGTGTCCTGCACCACATCGAACTGGTCCGATTGGCCTCCGACCGACTCCTCGTCGTTCTCACGCTCCAGGCCGGCGCAGTACGAACCATCTTTGTCGAAGCAAAAGGCCAGGTCGCCGACGCGGCAATCGCCGAAGTCCAACGCGTACTCAACGAACGACTCGCCGGACTCACGTTACGCCAAGTCCGTAGCTCCCTCGCCGAACGCCTCCGCGACAGCACCACACACGCAACGGAACTGCTCAACGTCTTTATCGAAGAAGGCGAACAGCTCTTCGAATCTGCCATCGACCCGGACGACACGGTTGTGTTAGGCCAAAGCTCGCTCCTCGCCGAACAGCCGGAATTTGCCAGCGCCGACAGCATGCGCCGCCTCATGGCGCTCACCGAAACTCGTCACTATCTGGCCGATCTTCTCCGCCGCCGCACATCCAACCCCGGCGTGACGATTACTATTGGAAACGAACACGCCGATCCAACCCTGGAAAACTTTACCTTAGTGACCGCACCATATCGCGTCGGCTCACTAAATGGGGTGATCGGCGTAATTGGTCCAACACGAATGCCGTACGATAAGATCATTTCGCTCGTCACTCACACTTCGCAGCTCGTTACAGACTTACTCGAGTAAAAATAGGGGCTAAACCCAGTTTGGCCCTCTCTTTATTAGCTTTCACGAATGGCCGACTTCTACGACGTCCTCGGTGTTTCACGCACCGCTTCTGAGGACGAGATTAAAAAAGCGTATCGCCGCCTAGCGATGCAGTACCACCCCGACCGCAACGATGGGGCAAAAGAGGCAGAAGAAAAGTTCAAAGAGATCACCGAAGCCTATGACGTGCTTCGCGATCCACAAAAACGCGCAGCCTTCGATCGCTACGGCGAAGCCGGCCTACGCGGCGGTGGCGGCGGACAAGGCTTCCACCACGTCGATCTCTCCGAAGCGCTCAACATCTTCATGCGCGACCTCGGCGGCATGGGCGGTTTCGGCGATCTCTTCGGCGGCGGAACTCGTCGAGGAGGAGGAAGGGAATCAAGAGCCGGCGCAGATATCCGGATTACCATTCCGCTCACACTCGCAGAAGTCGCATCCGGTGTAACCAAAACCGTCAACGTAAAGCTCCTCAACCCCTGCGACGCATGCAGCGGAACAGGCGCCGAACCCGGTTCCAAGGTCACAACCTGCCCAACCTGTAAAGGCAACGGCGAAGTCCGTCGCGCTCAACAGTCGTTCTTCGGCCCAGTCGTGAGCGTTGCGGTCTGCAGCACCTGCGCCGGGGAAGGGACCACCATCGCCTCCCCATGCAAAAAGTGCAAAGGCGAAGGACGCGCCCGCGGCGACGAAGAAGTCAGTATTAAGGTTCCTGCCGGCGTCGCAACCGGTCAGTACATGACGTTACGCGGCGTTGGCCACTCCGGCCCACGCGGCGGTGAACGCGGCGATATCATCGTTGTCTTCGAAGTCGAAGAAGACGAACGCTTCGAACGCGACGGCGAAGACCTCTACACAGAAGTCCTCGTTACCTACCCACAGTTGGTCCTGGGCGACGACGTTGAAGTGCCAACCGTTACTGGAAGCGTAAATCTCCGAGTCCCTGCAGTTACAGCAAGCGGGCAAGTTTTGCATCTACGTGGACGTGGCCTGCCACGCGTGAACGCATCCGGAACCGGCGACTTGCACGTTCGTTTGCAACTGTACACTCCAGACGTCATGACCGACGAAGAATCCAACCTCCTCCGTCGTCTAATGGAAATTCGCCCGACCGCACCAATCAAACGTACCAAAGGATTTTGGGCGAAGGTCAAAGAGTCTTTAGGCGCGTGAGCTGGATTGCATTTCGTATCACCCCCGACGCTAATCGCGAAGGGGTGATCGCCGCGTTGTTTAATGAAGGTTCACAAGGTATCCACGAAGACGGTGATGTGATCGTCACACACTTTCCGCCCAACACAAACGCGGAAGGTGTACGCCAGGTCATACTCAGCGTGGATCCAAACGCATTGGTCGCCATCAGCGAAACTCCGGCGGTTTCCTGGGACCTCTGGCGCGCCAACGTAAGCGCACACCACCTCGGTAATCTGGTCGTTACGCCACCGTGGCTCGCTGGCGAATTCGACCCCGCAAAAACGATCATCATCGAACCGGAGATGGCCTTTGGCACCGGCGAACACGCAACTACACGAGGCGTTGTTCGTCTGATGCAATCTGTCGTTCGTGAAGGTGATGTTGTTGCAGATTTAGGGGCCGGTAGCGCAGTTCTCGCCATTGCCGCCGCGAAGTTGAACGCCGCACGAGTTGCCGCAATCGAACTCGATCCTGACGCAACCGGGAACGCAAACGAAAACATCGTTCGCAACAACGTTGCCGATCGTGTGCAATACATTGAAGGCGATGCATCGCTGTTATTACCGCTTGTTGCACCAGTTAATGTTGTATTCGCCAATATCGTTTCATCTGTATTAATCGAACTACTCTCTACAATCAAAGCCGCATTGGTGCCAGACGGCAAAGCAATTTTGAGCGGGATTTTAGTCGAAGAGCGACCGATGATGTTAACCGCAATCGACGCAGGCGGCTGGCTCGTTCAAGCCGAAGATTCAGAAGAAAACTGGTGGAGCGTCGTGATAGCTCCAAAAATTTAAACGTGTCTAGTGCGAGCTTTTTTGCGGATCCGCCGTTTGTGGTCGGAACGCACAGTATACTGGGAGAAACCGAAGCTCGTCATATCCGAGTCTTGCGCCTCGGAGTTGGCGAGCGCGTAGGACTACGGGACGGCGCAGGTCGTACCGCAGTTGGACCACTCGTTCGCATCAGCAAGACACAAGCGCTAGTCGAAATCGAAAGTATCGAAGAAGTCGCACCACCGGCACAGATCCATCTGTTAGTTCCAGTTGCCGATCGCGACAGAATGTTGTGGCTGGCAGAAAAAGCCGCTGAGCTCAACGTAGCGAGCTGGCGGCCAGTCGTTTGGCAGCGATCAAAAAGCGTGTCGCCTCGCGGCGACGGCCCAACGTTTCGCGCCAAAGTTCGCGCAAGAATGATCTCCGCCCTGTTGCAGTCCCGATCTGCCTGGCTCCCGGAGATTTTCCCCGAAGCCAACCCAGACCGCGCACTTGCCGCCACCCCGGAAGGGGTTCGGGTGGTGCTGGACGAAACCGGCTCTTCAATGCTGGCAGGCGACGTCGTAGCGCCTATTAGCTTGGCAATTGGCCCGGAAGGTGGCTTTGAGCCCGCAGAGCTGGAACAGCTCACAGCCGCGGGCTTCAGAACGGCCACGTTAGGCCCCTCAATTTTACGCTTCGAAACCGCCGCCGTGGCCGCCATCGCCGTGGCTCGGTCGATGCTCGTCAACGCCGATATTCTCAGCGCCCCGCCCATATCACATGAATAACGGTTATAATCGTCGTATGCTGACTTGGCGGGCAACCGAATATCGAAGTCCCCGTAAATCCAACAGACTGAAATCACATGCCAACTGATTGCCTATTCTGCCGGATCGTACAGGGGGAGATCCCCGCAACCATCGTTGCGGAGACCGGTTCCGCCTTGGCATTTCGGGATCTGCACCCGCAGGCCCCGGTGCACGTTCTCGTAATACCAAAAATCCATATCACTTCGCTCGCAGAGGCGAAGGACCCCGTTATATTGGGGGAAGTTCTGGAATTGGCCGCTCAGGTGGCCCGGGATGAGGGGATCGAAGAGTCTGGCTATCGAACTGTCTTGAATACCAATGAGCACGGGGGCCAAACGGTCCCGCATTTGCACGCTCATGTTCTTGGTGGTCGGCATATGGCATGGCCACCCGGATAGTAGTTATATTTAAAGGCTTTACTGAAACCGGCGAGAAATCGCCAACCAAGGAGGAAGTGGGAGTTTGTCAGAAGTCATTATTCAGGACGACGAGAACTTTGAACGCGCACTCAAGCGCTTCAAAAAGAAGTGTGAAAAGGCTGGTATCCTTGCTGACCTTCGCAAGCATCGCCACTACGAAAAGCCAAGCGAGCGCCGCAAACGCAAGCTCAACGCGGCGGTCCGTAAGAACCGTCGTATGCGTACCGGGCTGTAATGTCTGAGCTTCTGGCTCGACTACAAAACGATCTAAACGCTGCCAGAAAAAGCCAGGAGAAAGCAGCTGTTTTACTGCTTGGGACCATCCTGGCTGAAGCCAAGAACAAACGCATTGAACTACGTCGTGATCTCACTGATAGCGACGTAATCGACGTTTTTCGGAAAGGCATTAAAATCCGTCGCGAATCGTTCGAAATGTTCACCAATGGTGGACGTGCCGAATTAGCGGAACAGCAGCGGACGGAAATTGCGTTGTTGGAGCAATATCTCCCAGCGCAGGTAGGTGAAGATGAAATTCGAACCGCTATCCGAGCTCTAATCGAAGGCGGTGCTACCGCTATGGGCCCCCTGATGGGTAAGGTAAACCCAATGTTCAAAGGGCGAGCCGACGGGAGCGTGGTAAGCCGTATAGCCAAGGAAGAGCTTACGGCACGCGGATAATCTTCTCTCTGCGGTTGGAATTGCGTTGCGAATAGGCAGACTACCTATCCACTGACAACCATGTGTAAGTCGACGTCAGCGGTTAGGATTCATATAGATCTAGAATGAACGCACACGCACTCTCTGTACTCGAATATTTTCGTGTTCTCGACGTTGTGGCTGGACGAGCTTCCTCCAGTCAGGGCGCTTCGCGCGTTCGCGCGCTCGTGCCGTCCAGCAATATCGACGCAATTGACACCGAATTGGGGCGCGTTGCCGCCGTTCGGGCCATCGTTGCAAGCGAAACAGGGTGGAATCCGCCTCCAATCCCTGCGGCGCAGCCTGCCCTGGAGCGGCTGCGTGTCGAAGGGGCCGGCCTCTCTGCCGCCAACCTTCTTACGTTAGGCGTTCTCCTCCGTAGCTCTCGACTCACAAGCGACGTTTTACGCGATACCCGATATCCGGCAGCCGCGTTGGCCGTGTTACGGGACTATCGCGAGCAATTAGCATCGCTCCCCCCACTCGAAAGCGCCGTCAACAAAGCGATCGATGACGACGGGAACGTGCGCGATGACGCTTCCCCTTCGTTACGCCGAATTCGCCGAGAGCTTCGTGGTGCGGAGGGAGAGCTTGTTGCGCTGTTGGAGCGCCTCATGTCTCGCCTGGAACCGCACCAGCAAGTGTCGGACATGTCCGTAACGGTTCGGAACGGGCGGTATGTGATACCGGTCCGACGAGAAGGGCGTGTTGCAGTCGGAGGTATCGTACACGATACCTCCACCACGGGAAGTACGATCTTTGTGGAGCCACCAGCCGCAATCGAAGCGGGTAACCGCATCCGCGAGCTGGAAGCGGAAGAGCTGCGTGAAATTGATCGTATCCTGGCGGAACTCACCGAGCTTCTTCGACCGCATTACGACGAACTGCAAGTATCGTTTGAAGCGTTGATCACGCTGGATTCGTTGTATGCGCGCGCACGGTTTGCACTGGAGTTCAACTGCGAACCCGTTGAGCTCAATCAACCGGAAGATGGCTTTAGCATTGTCGATGGACGCCATCCATTACTGCTTGCGCGTGGCATCCCGGTGGTTGCGTTCAGTTTGGAAATGTTCCCAGACGAACGAACGCTGCTCGTTTCCGGTCCCAACACCGGCGGAAAAACCGTTTTGCTCAAGGCAACAGCGTTGCTGTCGCTAATGACGCAAACCGGAATTCCTGTCCCCGTTGGCCCAGAAAGCCGGTTGGCTGTCTTTGACGATGTATACGCAGATATCGGCGACGAACAGTCTATTGAAGCAAGTTTGTCGACCTTTAGCGCACACATCAAGAATTTGCGCGAAGTTCTGAGGAATGCAACGCATCGAACCCTCGTGCTGATCGATGAGTTGGGCTCGGGCACTGATCCGGTAGAAGGCGCGGCGTTAGGTGGAGCAGTACTGGAGTCGCTTACTGCACGCGGGTCGCTCACGATCGCAACAACGCACCTTGGTGCGCTAAAAGAGCTCGCAATCGAAAATCCATCGATTGTAAATGCGTCGTTGCAGTTTGATCCTATCGCGTTGGCTCCAACGTATCGGCTCATTAAAGGGATTCCAGGCCGTTCGTACGGTATTAGCATTGCGCGCCGTTTAGAAGTTCCCGAAGAAGTCCTTCAACGTGCCGAACAACGTTTACCAACCGGCGAACGTGATGCAAACGCATTGCTCGCCAATCTCGAAGCTCGCGAAGCTGGGCTCACTGAGCGCGAGCGCGAAGCCGCGGTGATCACCGAAGACGTTCGCGAACGCGCCCGCAAGGTCGCGGACCGAGAGCGTAACGCCGGCGTCCGTGAACGCGAAGCGGAACGCAACGCTCGACAGGAAGCACGAAAATACTTGCTCGAAGCACGACGCGAAATCGAGCAAAGTATTAAAGCGCTTCAAACGCTTGGTGCAGCCGACGCTGAAGCTCGCGACGCAACGATTCGTGCCGCACGTCGTGGCGTTGAAGAGATGGTCACCACGCAAAACAGTGCGCTCGAACGTCTTGAGCGAAGCGATCGCGGCGCACTGCCGTCTCGTCCCAAACGTGAACCGTCGGCCACGTTGCCCGTAGTTGGCGATCGGGTAGAAGTCGAAACGTTGGGCGGTCGAATCGGGCAAGTCATTGAATTGCGCGAAGGAAACGCCGTCGTGGCCGTTGGGATGGTGAAAGTAACAATCCCGCTCAAAAAGCTGCAAAAGTCGGACTATGTGCCGCCGCCAATCGCGGTACAAGTTCGTGGCGATATCCCCGAAGTTCACGCATCCAACGAAGTCGATTTACGCGGAATGCGCGTGGGCGACGTCGACGATCTCGTGATTCATGCCTTGGATAACGCGATTCACGCCGATCTCAAACTGCTGCGAATTATTCACGGCAAAGGGACCGGCGCACTTCGAGTTCGTGTAAACGAAATGCTCCGCAGGGAACCTCGTGTCCGCAACTTCCGTCTTGGCGAGTGGAACGAGGGAGGCGCAGGCGTTACGGTCGTTGAGTTTTCATGATCGAACAAGATCTGGTCGAACGAATTCGTGAAGCCGCCGATCTTGTTGAAATTATCGGTGAACACGTAAAGCTCAAACGCGCCGGCGCTGACTATCGCGGCGCATGTCCGTTTCATGGCGGGAAAAATCCGAACTTCTCCGTGTCGCCACGCAGAGGGATGTATCACTGCTTTAAGTGCGGTGAATCGGGAAATGCGTTCACCTTCTTGCAAAAGCATTTGGGGATGAGCTTTCCAGAAGCCGTTCGCTACGTTGCCGCGCTTGAAGGGATTGACGTACCAGAACATAATGTGGAACGCGAAGGTCCAGACCCACGCGAACCGTTTTGGGAAGCCAACGCAACTGCGGCCGAATACTTTCGAGCTCAGCTCTGGGATGAACCCGGTGGACAAGTTGGTCGAGACTATCTCGACCAACGGGGAATCTCTCGTGAGATTGCCGATAAATACGTGATGGGCTACGCGCCACGCGAGATCGGTGTTTTTCGTGCGCACATGACAACGTTGGGCTTTGACGAAGACCGGCTGTTGGAAGCCGGATTACTTTCGAAGCACGACGAAAATGCGGAGCCACGTCCACGCTTCCGTCATCGTCTGATGTTCCCAATTCTCGATGCCAGCGGCCGCTATATCGCGTTCGGTGGTCGAGCACTTGGCGACATTGAGCCAAAATACCTGAATTCACCGGAAACCCCGGTGTTTTCAAAAAGCAAGACGTTGTACGCACTCAACTGGACAAAAAACGACATTCGCAAGGAAGATCGTGTTTTTGTTGTTGAAGGGTACTTCGATGCCATTCGTCTCATGGTGGCCGGATTTAATATCGCGGTTGCACCGCTCGGTACCGCCCTCACGGAAGGTCAAGTTTCGCTGTTGGCGAGATATACAAAAAATGTCTATCTCATGTACGACAGCGATCAGGCCGGCTTGAAGGCGACGTTCCGTGCGGGCGATGAACTGTTAAAACAGTCGATGGCTGTGCATGTTGTGACGTTCCCCGGTGGCGAAGATCCCGATACGTTTTTGCGCAGTAATGGTGCAACTGCAATGGAACAGCAGATCTCGCAATCGGTCGACATCTTTGAACGCAAGATTCAAATTCTGGAACGTGGTGGATGGTTCGCAGAGTTACAGAAAACGAGACGGGCGTTAGATCGATTGCTCCCAACCATTCGCGTGACCTCTGATGCGCTCCTGCAAGATCTGTATATCGCACGAGCCGCTGAAAAAACAGGCATCGCAAAAGACGTGTTGTTACGTGAAGTCGCCAGTCGCGATAAAACAGGGCGTTCCATGCCATCCGCACCAGAACCTGAATTTTACGGATCACCTGATTACTACGACGAACCAACGGTAGAACGCAGAGCAACGCCGAGACGTGAGGGGCGGAATGTGGATAGGAAAGCGGATGGAAAACCTCGGCATAACGGCCCCGGTGTTTCGTCCGAGCGCGAACTCCTGCGCGCAATTCTCGCCGATCCCCACCAAATTCTGTCTGTAGCTGAGCGCGTTGGAGTGGATCAGTTTCACGATTATGCGTATCGCATAATCTTTGAAACCATGCTCGAGATGGTTGGTGAGGACCACGAGTTCAACGTTGAACGACTGGCTGAGCACCTTGAACCGCCAATCGTGATCGCACTCAATGAACTGTTGGCAGAGTTGGATTCTGTCACTGCAGTTGACCCGGTGATTCAGGCTTCCATTGCACAGATGACTATCCGTGACCTGACCGCGCGATCGAACCAGATCCAGAGCGAGATGGCTGGCGCAAGTGAATACGAAAAAAACGAACTAATGAAAGAGATGATACGGTTGGGCAAAGAGATCAAATTGCTTGAACAGCCAATTAACAAACGGTTCAAGTTCTTCACCAATCCTCCGAAGGGTTCTCGCTAGTGCGGATGGTTGCGGTATGAGCCATCGCGCACCAAAGTGGATTCTTCCAAAGGCAGTCGACACCGCTCAAGTTGCCAAACTCGTCGATGCGTTAAAGCTCCCTGAAGACATCTCTAGGCTTCTCGTCTTGCGTGGATACACCGACATCGAAGACGCAAAGGTCTTTCTTCGCCCCAAGCTGGAACAGCTTCACGACGCACTGTTAATGGGTGGACTCTCTGATGCCATCGTGCGGTTAACACGCGCGATTCGTGATCAGGAGGTTGTACTCGTTCACGGCGATTACGACGTGGATGGCATCTGTTCCACAACCGTGCTTGTACGTAGTATTCGTGGTTTAGGTGGGAAGGCGATACCGTTCATTCCAAATCGAATGACCGATGGCTACGACCTTGGCGAAGCTGGTGTGCAGGCTGCGATTCGCGCACGCGCAACTGTTGTGGTCACATGCGACTGTGGAACAAGCGCATTGCAACCGGTGAAAGACCTCAATGCCGCAGGTATAGACGTCATTATCAGCGACCACCACCTTCCCGGTGGCGATCTCCCGGAATCACTTGCCGTACTCAACCCTCGTCGTCCAGGGTGCGAGTATCCAGACAAAGATCTCGCAGCCGTTGGTGTGGCATTCAAGCTTTCACTCGCACTCGCAAAGGCGTTAGAGAAGCCGGATGCCTTTATTTGGAAGATGTTGGATCTCGTTGCATTAGCCACCGTTGCGGATATTGCACCATTGCGCGGTGAGAATCGCGTGTTTGTGCGCTACGGCTTGAAGATGATGGCGCAGACTGAAAACGTTGGTTTGCAAGCACTCATTCGTGCGTCGGGACTCGATGGTAAACCGATTACCGCCGGTCGAGTTGGCTATACACTCGCGCCACGCCTTAATGCTGTTGGTCGGTTAGACAGCGCGTTACGAGGCGTGCAGCTGCTGATGTGTGACTCGCTACTCGAAGCAAATGTCATCGCACGCGAACTCGAAGAGCTCAACGGCAAACGTCAGGAGCTCGATCGCGGAACGTTGGATGAAGCTCGCGCAATGGTAAACGCGCTTCCATTAGACGAGACCTATGGTATTGTCCTCGCATCCGAAAAGTGGCACCCCGGCGTAATCGGAATCGTTGCGTCACGTATCGTCGAGGAGTTTGGTCGACCGGCAATGCTGATTGCGCTCGACGGCGGAATTGGGAAGGGAAGCGGACGCTCTATCTCCCCATTCGATCTACATAGCGCATTAAAAGACAGTAGCGACCTGCTTATCCGTTTTGGCGGCCATCGCGCAGCAGCCGGGCTTACAATCGATCAAGCGCAAGTTGACGCGTTCGCCAAACGTTTTAACGAAATTGCGAGTGCGCGATTAACTCAAGACGACCTCGTGCCCGAACTTCGCGTTGATGCAGAAATCGACATCAGCCACGCCAATACCGACCTTGAAACATTACTGCGGCACTTTGAGCCCTTCGGCGTTGGCAACCCGTCGCCCGTCTTTGCCGCTCGAAACGTGAAGCTTTCTGGTCCGCCCAAGGTTGTTGGACGAGACGCGCTCAAGCTCCGTCTCGCTACATCCACCGGCCCACTCGATGCCATTGGTTGGGGGTTGGGCAGTTATGCCGACCAGCTTAGCCCCTCCACACGAATCGACATTGCGTTTCGCCTTGAACGAGATGAATATCTTGGCAACAATCGCCTCCAGGCGAAAATTGCGGGGATTATCGTTCGATGAACCAACCCCATATGGAAACCCCATGAGAATCGTTTCCGGCGCGTACCGCGGCCGAAATATCAAAGCTCCGCCCGGCGAACAGGTCCGCCCGACCGCCGATCGCGTTCGCGAAGCCTGGCTGAATATCGTGATGTCGAGACTTCCGGGGGCGACGGTTCTGGACCTGTGCGCAGGTTCTGGAGCGCTAGGGATCGAAGGCCTGTCGCGCGGCGCCGTTCACGCTGACTTCGTGGAACGCGACCCAAACATCATCCTGATCCTCAAGGCTAATATCGAGTCGGTTGGCGCAACGCCAAAATCCACGATATGGAAGAAGGATGCGATTAAATTTGTGATGACACTCGACGCTCATGCGTTCGACGTGACCTTCGCCGATCCGCCATACGCTACCGACGTGGCGGTCCGGCTTGCGGAACGATGGCTGGAAGTGCCGTTCACCAAGCTCCTTGGCATCGAACACGCATCAACAGTCGTCATGCCGCCGGGCGGTGACACGCGAAGGTATGGAACGTCGAGCATCACTTTTTATCGCTAAATGCCAACAGTCGCGATCTACGCGGGAAGCTTCGACCCAATCACTCGTGGCCACGAAGACGTCATTCGCAGAACAAGCGAATTTGTCGATCGGCTGGTTGTTGCGGTTGCGTCAAACTCCTCAAAAAAACAGCTTTTTACACTTGAAGAGCGCGTCTCGTTCATTCAGGAAGTACTCGGTGAAACGACGTGGGTTACGGTCCAGAAATTTGACGGTCTCCTTGTAGACTTCGCACGGGACATCGGCGCATCGCTGATTATTCGGGGACTGCGCGCTGTGAGCGACTTTGAATATGAATTTCAGATGGCGCTCATGAACCGTCGTCTTTCTCCCAAACTCGAAACCGTCTTTATGGTTCCGTCGGTGGAGACGACCTACATCAGCTCGAGTATTATTCGGGAAGTTGCGCGATATGGCGGGGACCTCAACGGGCTCGTCCATCCAGCGGTCGAAAGGGCACTCCGGGAAAAATTTGGCATAAGTCCGTCAAATCCGTCGGGAGCCCATGTCCCCAACCTTTCGTCATCCGCGAACAGCATCGTGAAGCCCTCTGGCGTATGATCGGCTTTCTCGAAAGCGTACGCGAACGTGCCAAAAGTCTCAATCCGCGAATTGCCTTTCCCGAAGGCGACGATCCGCGCATCGTTGAGGCGTGCCGGCGTATAAATGCGGAGGGTATCGCGCAGGCTATCGTTCTTAAATCGTCTGCCACGGCGCTCACTGATGCCGCCAATATGGTTGCAACGGGCGAAGCCGATGCGTTTGTCGCAGGTGCTGTTGCGACCACAGGAGACGTCCTCCGAGCCGCCATCCGGCGGATCGGAACGGCCCCCGGCGTCAAGACGGTATCGAGTGCCTTCTATATGGTTCGTTCGTCTTTGGAGCAGACTGGATTGTGGGAGGCTTCAAATGCGGTACTCACCTTCACCGATTGTGCGGTCGTGCCGTACCCAACGGCGGCTCAGCTCGCTGATATCGCGGTCGAAGCCGCCGCAGATCGACGGCGGATTGTGGGGGACGAACCCGTGCTTGCCTTCCTATCGTTCAGTACCATGGGGAGCGCTCGTGGCACGTCGATTGATTTGGTGCGTGAGGCTGTCCAATTGACGCGGGAACGCGACGCCTCGATTGCGGTGGACGGGGAATTGCAAGGTGATGCAGCATTGGTCGCTTCGGTTGGTGCCCGGAAGGCGCCAGCGTCTGATGTGGCCGGTCGAGCGAACGTGTTGGTGTTTCCGTCGTTGGATGCCGGAAATATCGCATACAAGCTCGTTCAGCGGCTGGCTGGTGCTTCCGCGATTGGCCCTATTTTACAGGGGCTGGCGCGGCCGGTGGCAGACTTGTCGCGGGGTGCGTCGGTGGAAGATATTGTCAATGTGACAGCTGTAACTGCAGTGCAAACGGTTGAAAGAGTTTCAGCGACGTCTGTCGCGGGTACAGCATTAACAACGCAGTAACGAGTTCGTCTCGTTACGCCACATAGGATGTGCTACGCATGAGTTTTTCTCTTAATAAACAAGGCGATGTTGTCGTAGTTGATGTTGAAGGTCAACTGATTGTTGGAAACCGTCAGGAGCTGAAACAAAAGGTTCTGGACGAGTTGGAGTCGGGCGAACGCAAGTTCCTCATCGACTTCAGTCAGACCGGCTATATCGACAGCTCAGGACTCGGCGTTCTTGTCTCCCTCAGCAAGAAAATTCGTGAACAGGGCGGAGAGCTCCGGCTCGCCGATCTGAACGACGATCTCAAGACGTTGTTCGAGCTCACAAAGCTCGACACCCTCTTTCAGATCGCCGAAACTCGTGAACGTGCCCTCGAGAGCTTTTAATTTCCTACGTGTTAGCTGCTACGTTAGTCGGCCGTCACATTTGTTTGCACGTTAATTGGCGTGTTGATTCGTGACGAGCCGCTCGTCCGCTAAGACAAGCGCCGAAATGCGGCCTGAAATTGCGCTGGATATCGAAATTCCGAGTGATATCCAGCAGGTCGAACGGGTTGTAAAGCTTGCGACCGACCTCTGTGAGACTCTAAATCTCCCTCCACACGTATGCTCGTTAAACGTGGCAGTTTCCCTCTCTGAGGCGTTATCCAACGCCATATTGAGAGGGAACCGCGCGGATATTAGTAAACATGTGAGAGTCCGTGCAATGGTGTCGGAGCATACGCTCGTCTTTGAAGTAATCGACGAAGGTAGGGGGTTTGATCTGGATACCAGCTTGGATGACCCTCGTCTCCCCTCAAATCTCGAACGAGAAGATGGACGCGGTCTCTTTCTTATGCGCGAACTGATGGATCGTGTCGAACAATTCCGTAGCAGCGAAGGAAACGTTGTTCGGCTCACGCTGACCCGCTGAGCGAACCATTATGACTCGGAATCTCGAACTCGAAATTGAAAACACCGCCAGGGAGCTCGCCGAACGATATGAAGAGATCAATCTTCTCTACACGATCAGCGAAATTCTTGGTCGCACCGTTGCACTCGAAGAAGCAACGGCCACAATCCTGAAAGAAGTATCCGAAACCGTCGGTGCTCGGCGAGGCACTATCCTGTTGCGTGAGCCGGACAGCAGTTCGCTGCATCCAGTTGCCGTGACGGGGATGGATATCAAAGACCTCCCTGCATCAATTGGAGTCGATGACCCCGTCAGCATTCCAGCGCAGGTCTTTCGTACCCGTCATCCCATGGTGATCGACCCCTCCGCGTCGGCGCACGATGACGTTTTTGTACGGGGGGCATTGCTCGCAGTCCCTATTATCTGGACCGCGCCAGCGGGGCGGGCTGAGTTGCTGGGGGTTATTACTTTGACAGACAGGCAGACTGCGCATCCGTATAGTGCTGGTGATGTCAAATTGGTTGTTGCCGTGGCGACGCAGATTGGGAGCGCAATTCAGAATGCGCGTTTAGTACGAGCGTCGCTTGCACAACAGCGACTGTTGCAAGAGCTGCAACTCGCGCACGATCTGCAGATGAAGCTGCTCCCCCGAACGTCGGTTGTGCTCCCGCAGGCCACTGTGGCGGCGCGTGTAGTACCGGCAGAAAGTGTAGGTGGTGACTTTTATCATCTGTTCAAGCTCACCCCGTCGGCAACCGGTGTGATGATTGGTGACGTGTCGAGCCACGGCTATCGTGCGGCGTTAATTATGGCGCTTACACTTAGTGCGGCCGCTATTCATGCTCAAAGCACGTTGGATCCGGGTGCGATGTTGCACGCGCTGCTGGAATCGTTGCGTGAAGAGCTGTCCAGCACCGAAATGTTTATCACCGTCTTTTATGGCGTGGTTGATACACAAAACGGCATTTTGCATTACGCCAACACCGGGCATCCGCATGCCTTTGTCTTCAGGGCCAGCGGCCCGCCTGAACGACTCTTTGCTATAGATCCTCCGCTTGGTATGGCAGACGACGCCCCTGGCGTGAGAGCGGTTCCCTGGAACAAATCCGAAGATTTTCTCGCCCTGTTTACCGACGGAATACCGGACGCGCGTAACGCGGGTGGGCTGCGGTGCGGGGAAAAATTCGTATTGGATACCATTCAACAGTGGCGATCCGAGTCCCCAGCGACTATCGTTGATCGCGTCTTCGATGCGCTTCATGATTACACTGGCGAAGTGCCTCCGCTCGACGATCTGACTCTTCTTATCCTCCGCAGTTGAAACCGCTGTTGAAAGCTCGTCATCGTCCATATCCGCCTACGCTCAAGCGACTAGGCCAACATTTTCTTACCGACCAAAGCGTTTTGGAGGGTATTGCAGACGCTCTCGAAATCACCGCCAACGACACCGTGGTGGAGATTGGGCCCGGGCGTGGCGCGCTTACCGATATTTTGGTTGAGCGGGCGGGTCGGCTTATCGCAGTTGAGCTGGATCGCGCGCTCGCGAAGATCCTTGTTGATCGATATGCGGATCGGTCAAACGTCGAGATTGTGGAAGCGGACATCCTCGAAACGTCGATGCGTGAGCTTGCGGGCGAACGGTATCTTCTGGCCGGCAACGTTCCGTATTACATCACTACGCCAATCTTGTTTCATACCTTGCAGCCGCCAATTCCGCTGCGTTCGGTTTTTCTTGTTCAGAAAGAAGTGGCCGATCGTGCGGTTGCGGAGCCTGGGAGTAAGATTTACGGTGCGTTATCGGTGAATTTGCAAGTTGTCGCAAACGTAGAATCGCTCTTTCACGTTCCTCCTACCGCCTTCCGCCCACCGCCAGCTGTGGATTCGGCGGTGATACGTGTCACCCCCAAAGACGTTCCGTTGGTGGACACAGAAGAACGGCCCAAGTTCCAGTCGTTTGTCCAAAGCGTCTTTGGCCTTCGCCGAAAGCAGTTGGGGCGTGTTGTGAGAACGATTACGTCGATGGAGCGGGAAGAAGCTGCAGCAATTGTGGAGCAAGCCGATCTCGATCCGTCGACTCGTCCGGAAATGCTGTCGCCTGCCGAGTTCGCTCGACTATTTCGTACGTTGCGAAAGCGAGAAGGATAGAGATTCGAACTCGATTACCATGTTGACCATCCGAACAAAGACGTCGGGTGGTGCGGAAATCTGGACTGGGGCGAAGTTCATGAGCGCTTTGATCCCAGCTGCCACGAGCAGGTCCGCGACCGCCTGACCGGCCTCTGCCGGCACCGCGATGACCCCAATATCAAACGCACCGCCCGCAGCGTCGGCCTTGAGGTCGTTTGGGTCGCGAATGGTCAGCGAATCCCAGGTTGTTCCGATCTTTTTTGGGTCCGCGTCGTAGGCGGCGACAATCCGGAACCCCCGAGCCGCGAAGCCGGGATACTGTGCCAGCGCCAAGCCAATCTTCCCCGCGCCGACGATACAGACCTTCCATTCGTGCCCGACCCCAAGAATATCGCGCAGGCTTACCATGAGTTCGGCGACCGGATATCCCAGGCCGCGTTTTCCAAATGAGCCAAAAAACGACAGATCCTTTCGGACCTGGGCCGAGGTCGTCCCGACTAAACCGGCCAGAATATCGCTGGAAACAGTGGGTGAGGCAGAGCCCACCACCTCTTCGAGATAATTGAGGTAGAGGGAAAGTCGTCGTACTGTTGATTCAGCGACACGTTTCAAAAGCGTCTCCGTAGGCTAATCCGTGGCCTTGTGAATGATTTCACAAACTATGAAGACCAAGAGCGGCGCGCAATTGGCTATTTTTCGTTGGCATGCCAGTTAATATCACATCTGAGATCGGAAGGCTTCGCGCAGTGCTCGTGCACTCGCCAGGGCCAGAACTCCTTGCGGTGACTCCAAACACCCGCGAGGACTACCTATATGACGACATTATCCACCTCGAAACGGCGAGGCAGGAGCACCAGCGCTTCATGGCGGTCGTTGAGCGCTTCGCTGACGTATATCACGTTCGTGATCTGCTCACCGAAACGGTCGCCGACCCGGATGCTCGTGACCTGATTATCCGAGAGGCGACTGGTGTCGTTCCGTCTGAGCTGCTGGCGCGCGAGCTGTTCGAGCTCCCGCCGGAAGATGTGGTTCGGATTTTGGTGGAGGGAAAAGAAGAGCTGCCGGGCCCGCTGGCTCGACGACTCAACGAGTCTGGCTACGTCTTGCCGCCCGTCCCGAATCTCTTTTTTACTCGCGACACCGCCATGGGGATCAATCAGCACGTCATGATTGGCTCCATGCGTTATGGTGTGCGTTGGGTGGAAGAGCTGATTATGAAGGCGCTGTTTGCGCACCATCCGAAGCTGAAGAATCGCGGAATTCTGTACGACGGTTCGGTTGAGCGTCGCGTGAACTACACGCTTGAAGGAGGCGACGTTCATCCGTTGCGCCCTGATCTTCTGATGATTGGCTTTAGCGAACGGTCGAGCCCTGCTGCGATCGACGAACTTGCGTCGCTGGTGTTTGAGCAGACATCCATTACGGACATCATCGTTGTGGTGATGCCTGGAGAGAACACCGCGATCCATCTGGACATGATCTTTACGCAGATCGATCGTGGGCAATGTGTTGTGCATGCTCCGCATTTTATTGGGCCTGAGCGGCTGTCGATTTTGCACTGGCATAAGGGTGATGACACCGTGCACGAGCGTGCGAACGTCTTTGCTGCGTTAAAAGAGCTGTCCATGCCGTTGGATCCCGTTTTGTGTGGTGGTGAGAAGCGTAGCACGCAGGAGCGTGAGCAGTGGGCTTCTGGTTGTAACTTTGTAGCGATGCGTCCGGGGTTGATTGTGAGTTATGCGCGCAACGAAGCGACGTTACACGAACTCGAGAAGGGCGGATATCGCGTTGTTCCGGGCGTTTCCTTCCTGACCGGTGAAGAGAAGATTTCGGACGACGAGAACGCCGTGATTACAATCGGTGGTAACGAACTCGTACGTGGTGGAGGTGGGCCGAGGTGTATGTCGTGCCCAATAACGCGCGACGACGTGTGGGTGTAGTGGAGTGATGGATTTAAGTCGGTTATCGTATGTTGTAGTTGACGTTGAAACAACCGGTGGCAGCCCATTTATGGGGCATCGCGTGACCGAGATTGCGGCCGTTGTGGTACGTGAAGGGAAGATCGTTGACATCTACGAACAGCTTGTGAATCCGGAGCACGACATTTCTCCGTTTATTTCGCGTTTAACCGGAATTAACGAAGCCATGTTGGGCAATCAGCCCAGATTCAAGGAGATAGCGCCAAGGATAGTGGAGCTGTTGACGGGGAACGTGTTTGTGGCGCATAACGCGGCGTTTGACTGGAGATTTGTGAGCGCTGAATTAGAGCGAGCGTTTGAATCCAAGTCGCCGAAGGCGTTAACGCTGTGTACCGTTCGATTGGCGCGCGTCTTACTTCCGCAGTTGCAGCGGAAGTCGCTGGATCACGTGGCGCATCATTATGGTGTGCGGGAGATTGCGGAGACCTATCCGCTGAAGCGCAGCACACGTCACAGTGCGGCGGGTGATGCGATTGTTACCGCGCATTGCTTGTTGCGGTTGTTGGACGATGCTGCCGATCGTGGCATCACCACATGGTCGCAGCTCGAGCGTTTGGCAACGCCGCGCACTTCACGTAAAAAAGCGCCACGATGGAGCGCGCTTCCAAACTCAACCTTAGATGATCGTATAGCATGACCGATTTTAAGCCAGTGGTGGAGAGCCGCAATGTGGGATCGCTGCGTATTCACGCGATTCAGGCGGGTGGGCAGAAGTTGGATGGTGGTGCAATGTTTGGTGTTGTGCCCAAGGTGTTATGGCAGCGGCGTATCGAAGCGGACGACCGGAATCGTATTCAGCTTGGCATGCGGTGTTTGCTTATTGAGCATGAAAGCGGGTTAATCCTGATCGATACGGGTTCGGGAAACAAGGAAAACGCCAAGTTTCAGGATATTTACGGGATTGAGAATGCCGGAGCGGGAAACCGTACCTGGCTGGAAGATGGTCTCGCGCAGCTTGGAGTGAAGCCGGAAGATGTGAATATCGTGATCGATACCCATCTGCATTTTGATCATGCGGGTGGAAATACGTATCTCGATGAAGCTGGCGAACTTCGATTTACCTTCCCGAATGCGCAATACATTGTGCAGCGCGGAGAGTACGAAATGGCGACGCATACGAACGAACGGACAGCGGCCAGCTATTTTGAGCGCAATTACGTCCCAATTAATGAAGCGGGCAAGTTTGACCTGGTTGAGGGCGTGAAGGAAATCGTGAAGGGTGTGACGGTTATGCCTACACCTGGCCATACGCCGCACCACCAGAGCATTCTCCTTGAATCGGGGAACGAACGTGCGCTGTTTTTAGGTGATGTTATTCCTACGCACGCACATCTCCCGCTCCCCTGGATTATGGGCTACGACGTAGAGCCGCTCGTGACGCTCGAATCCAAGCGCCGACTGCTGCACCAGGCCGAAGCGGAGTCGTGGACGTTGATATTCGAGCACGATTCGACGGTTCCGTGGGGGCAGGTGAAACACGACGGCAAGACATACGGGCTCAAATAGTTTTTTTGCGTTCTCCCATCTTTCCTGGGGCACACGCCTTGCGTACCGATTGGGCACACCATAGCTTTCCTCGTTTCAGACAACGCGGAAAGTGATTCGGGCGAGCGCCCGGTCCACCCTCTGGCCCTCGGGATGGGAAACCTCTCAAGGTGTGCTACAGGAGTCTAAGCTACAGCGCACCGCAACCAGGTGGGGCGTTTGGCGCGGGCTCTTTCCAGAGACCCGCGTTTTTCGTTTTCCTTTCATACCGAGGTATTCACAATCTCCGAAGCCACAAAAGCTCCGCGCGTTAACCGACAAATCCGGTTTTCTCCCTTGCGTGTTATTGGTGCCGATGGTAGCCAGCTGGGTATCATGGACGTTGAGTCCGCACTCGGTCGCGCGCAAGAACAAGGGTTAGACCTCGTAGAGGTTGCACCTTTGGCTCGGCCACCCGTCGTTCGTATTATGGACTTCGGGAAGTATAAGTTTGAACAGGCCAAGATGGCCCGTTTGGCGAAGAAGAAACAGCATGTGATCGAACTCAAAGAGGTGAAGTTCCGACCTGGGATTGATGAGCATGACTTCCTAACCAAAACGCGGCATGCGCGAAACTTTTTAGGCGATGGAAATAAAGTGAAGGTGACGCTCATGTTCCGAGGACGGCAAATCGCCCATCCGGAGCTTGGACGCAAAGTCGTGATTCGCGTGGCCCAGGAGTTGGCTGATATTGCGAAGATCGAAACCGATCCGAAGTTTGAAGGGAAGTCGATGACGATGATCCTGGCTCCCAAATAGGGGTGTTATATGCCGAAAATGAAAACGCACAAAGGCGCGAAGAAACGGTTTTCCATAACCGGCACTGGCAAAGTGCGGCGCATGAAAGCTAATAAAAGCCACATCTTGACCAAGAAGTCGTCCAAACGGAAGCGGAATCTCCGCCGTCCGACCACTTTGGCGACCCGCGGTGAAGAACGAAATATCAAGCGGCTGTTGGTCGCATAACGCGTTTAGAGGAGACTTACTATGCCACGCGTTCGATCGAACGTTGCGCGCTTAAAGCGCAAAAATCAAATTATGAAAGCCGCGCGCGGTGCCTTTGGCGCGCGCAGCAAATTATGGAAATCAGCGAAGGAGAACGTTGAACGCGGTTGGAAGTATGCCTACCGCGATCGGAAAAACAAAAAGCGCGAGTTTCGTCGCCTTTGGATTGTCCGTATCAACGCCGCCGCTCGTATCCACGACATGAGCTACAGCTCGTTCATTAACGGGCTGGCGAAGGCCGGTATTGAAGTTGACCGTAAAGTGTTGGCCGATCTCGCCGTACGCGACGAAGCCGCCTTTGCAGTCCTCGCTGAAAAGGCCCGCACCGCACTAACCCAGGCCGCGTAACGTAAAGCGGAGATTTTTCTCCGCTTTACAACATTCTGCCTCGGTCGCGTGGGGTTTCCCACGCAATCAATGTATTATGCATGGCGGGTCCGATTATCTTATCGGATCCGCCATTTCTTTTGTATGAGAATGTCATCTCGTGACGAGTTCCACGCTCTCTGATTTCACGCAATCCGCGAACGCGCTCCGCAATGCCGGCAGCGACGCTCTTCGTGCCGCCTCCTCACTCGACGCGATCGAAGTCGTACGCGCCGAATACCTGGGCCGTACGAATGGAAAGCTCCTTGCCCTCCAAAAGCAGATCCCTGCCTTTCAGGGCGACGACCGGAAGGTTGCCGGGCAGCTGTTTAACACGGTAAAAACCGAACTCGACGTTGCTTTTGCTGAAAGTCAGCAAGCGCTACAGAACGCGGTCAAGCGGGCTGGGCCCAAGGTCGATCTTACCATGCCCGCTCGGTCGCAGTTTACGGGGGCCAAGCACCCCGTAACGCTCGTGATCGAAGAGATCTCGGACATCTTCCGCGAACTTGGCTTTACCATCGCGACCGGGCCGGAAGCGGAAACGGAATGGTACAACTTCCTCGCGCTGAACTTCCCGCCGGACCATCCGGCTATGGATGCGCACGATACGATTTATCTGGACGATGCGGTTGTGATGCGCACGCATACGTCGCCCGTTCAGATTCGTACGATGGAAAAGCACGAACCGCCAATTCGGGTGTTAAGCCCGGGGAACGTGTATCGTCTTGATCCGTTCGATGCGTCGCATGCGCCGATGTTCGCGCAGGTTGAGGGGTTGTCGATCGATGAAGGGGTGAGCTTTGTGGACCTGAAGGCCACGTTGTCGCACTTCGCGAACCGATTTTTCGGGAAGACGAGGACGAGGTTTAGGCCGAGCTATTTTCCGTTTACCGAACCGTCCGCGGAGATGGATGTGGAGTGCCAGCTGTGTAGCGGCAAGGGATGCGCCGGCTGTAAAGGCACCGGATGGATGGAGATTCTTGGCGCTGGAATGGTACATCCGAATGTGTTAACCGCGGCTGGTATCGACAGTGAACGGTATACCGGATGGGCGTTTGGGATGGGGCCGGCGCGTATCGCATTGCAACGGTACGGCATCCCCGATATTCGAATTTTGTACGACTCTGATATGCGGTTCCTGGAGCAAGTAGCACGATGAACGCATCATATGAATGGCTGAAGGACTTCACCGACTTTTCGTATAACGCCAATGAATTGCGCGATCTGATTACATCGCGCGCGGTGACGGTTGATGAAGTGCTCAAGCTCCGTGACGATCTGAAGGATATTATCGTTGGTCGAGTGGTTGAGGCGGTGCCGCATCCGAACTCTGATCACTTGAAGATTACGAAGGTCGACGCCGGCGGCGTTGAGCTTGTTGATGTTGTTTGTGGTGCGCCGAATGTGGTTGTTGGTACGCTGTATCCATTTGCGCCGGTTGGTACGACGTTGCCAGGCGGGTTGAAGATGGAGAAGCGCAAGATTCGGGGCGAGACGTCCAACGGGATGTTATGCTCTGCGCGCGAACTGCATTTGGGCGTTGAGCACGACGGCATTATGGCGCTCGATGTTGAGGTTGCGCCAGGTTCGCGCTTTTTGGATGCGTTGCCGATTGGGGATACGCGTCTGGTGCTCGATGTTGGTGCGAATCGACCGGATCTGTTATCGCACGAAGGTGTGGCGCGCGAGATTGCGGCGGCTACGGGGAATGTGCTGAGTCGGCCGAGTATTGGCGGCGCGGTGGATGTTCCGCCGGTTGTTGTAGCTGAGCGCGAAGGTGTGAGCGGTGGCGTGAATGTACGTGTTGATGACGTGGATGGTTGTCCGCTGTACATTGGCGTTGTTGTGCGTGGTGTGAAGGTCGCAGCAAGTCCGGAATGGCTGGTGAAGCGGTTGGAAGGTGCGGGTGTACGTTCCATTAGTAATGTGGTTGACGTGACCAACTATATGCTTCACGGCTTTGGCCAACCGATGCATGCGTTTGATGTGAGTCAGCTCGAAGGCAATGCGATTGTTGTGCGAAAGGCGCATGCGGGCGAAAAGCTTACTACGCTCGATGGTGCTAATCGGACGTTAAAGGCGTCGATGACGGTGATTGCCGATGCGAACAAAGCGCAGGCGATTGCTGGTGTGATTGGTGGGCAGGGGAGTGAAGTCAACGATCTAACGACGGATATCCTTCTCGAAGTTGCAGTCTTTGCTCCGCAAGCTGTTCGTGCAACGCGTCGTGCGCTTGGTATTTCTACCGATGCAAGCTATCGCTACGAACGTGCGATGGATCGCAATGCGTGCGAAGAGCTCGCTCGATATGCTGCAGCGCTTATTGTTTCGGTTGCTGGTGGTACGGTTGATGGGAATCCGGTGATGATTGGTGGGGCGGCTGCGGCTGCGGAGCCAATCAAGCTGCGCGTGTCGCGGGTTACGAAGTTGTTGGGCGATGTGGTTCCGGCGGCTGAAGTGGTGTCGTTACTGGCAAGCGTTGGATTCGTTGTTGTTGCGGGTTCGGGCTCGGGTTCGGGTTCGGGCGTCGGTACTGGTACTGGCACTGGTGCCGCGGATGAACTTCTCGTTACATCACCAACATGGCGATCCGACGTTACGCTTGAAGTTGATCTGATTGAAGAAGTTGCGCGGTTGCGTGGATACGATTCGTTCTCAAACGAGCTACGTCCGTTCCGCATTGGGACGGTGCCAGACGCACCATCATACGTTGTGGGAAAACGCGTAACCGAATCATTGGTTGCATGCGGATTGTACGAGGTTCGACCGATTCCGTTTGTCGCTGATGCTGGCGAGTCGGGCGTTCGGCTCCGCAATCCATTGGCCGAAAACGAAGGCATGCTGCGGTCCAATCTGTTAACCCCATTGGTTCGGCGAGCGGAGTACAACTTCTCGCATATGGTTCGCAACATCCGGCTCTTTGAAGTTGGTGTTGCCTTCTCAAAAGGAGCGCCAGGTGCGGAGCTGCCAACAGAGCGAACACTTGCCGCGGTAATCATTTCGGGCGATCGATCTCCTGCGCACTTCTCCAACGCAAAGCCACCGCAAGTTGATCTCTGGGATGCAAAGTTTATCGCGCAAACCATCGGCGACTCTGCCTTTGGGCGCGGGCGCTTGGTGTTAGAAGGTGCGGAGAGTGGCGAAGGATGGATCGCAACTGTGGATGGCGTGAAGATTGGCACCGTTGGTCCCATCGAAGTTGATGCACCTGTGTGGGCCGCGCCGGTCTTTGGGATCGAACTCGACATTACATCGGCATTCAACGCTGCTCGCTCGACGCCAACGTATAAACCGCTGCCCGTAACGCCAGCAGCCGAATTCGATCTGGCGTTACTGCTGCCAGATGACATAACGAGCGCTCAGGTTGAGAAGGTCATCTCCTCAGCCGCTGGCGAACTCCTCGAATCGCTTATCACCTTCGACGAATTTCGTGGCAAGGCCGGTGATGCGGCGATGCGAAGTGTGGCCTGGCGCTTGACGTTACGGCATCCGGAGCGCACCCTGAGAGAGAAGGAAATCGAAGGGCGGCGTGACAAGATTCTCCGTACACTCGACCAGGAGCTTGGTGTCCGACAACGTACGTCCTGAACAGGCTACACTAGCCACGCTAGCTCGTCTCGTCCGACATCTGGGCGACGAGCTGGCGAGCTATCGTAAACGGGCGCTGAGCGCGGAGACGCGTCTTAAAATCGTCGACGAGCAGGCGGCGGCTGGCGGAGTGTCGCCTGAACGTTCGATCGAATTGGAAAACGAGAACGAAGAGCTAAAACAGCGATTGGAAGAAGCCAAACGCCGTACGACCAAGTTGTTGGAGCGCGTTCGATTCCTTCGGCAGCAGCACGATCAAGCGGAGACGCCATGAGCGAGAAGCAACGGACACCGGTCCGCGTCACCATTCTGGGGGAGGAATATTCCCTTCGGTCCGCGACTTCGCCTGAGGAGACCCAGGCGGTTGCGAAGTACGTTGACACCACCATTCGCGAGCTCATGCAGTCTGGCGCAGCGCTGGAAACGCCGAGGGCGATGATAATGGCGTGTTTGAGGATTGCGGGGGAGCTGTTTGAGGCGCGAAAAGCGGCCGCCGAACTGAACCGTGAGATGCAAGAAGTTATTGGGGAGATTCGTCCGTGGCTGCCACCGGCTAAGCGGTACGATTAACTTGTGGCAATGGACTACACGGCTATCGCGGCCGCGGGGGCGGTTCTTCTTTTGGTTGCCGCAAGCGCGGCCTTCTTTGTTATAGGTCGAAGCGCAGGAACCAAAGGGGAGCGTACCCGCCAGCTTGCGGCAGGGGCAACTGCTGAACAAACGGCGCAACGCATTGTGGGTGATGCGGAGCGTGACGCAGAATCCCTCCGCAAGACCGCAATTTTAGCAGGGAAAGAAGAACTTATCCGGCTTCGAGAGGAGTGGGAAGCAGAGGCGCGTCGGCGTCGCGAAGATCTTGAGCGCGACGAACGGCGAGTACAGGAACGGACCACATCAATCGAACGAAAGGTCGAATTAGTCGACCATCGTGAAAAGGATATTGCGCTTCACGTCGCTGAAGTGGCCAAGCGGGAGACACGCTTAACCGATCGCCAGAATGAGCTTGATCGGTTGATTGTAGACGAGCGGCAGCGGCTGGAGAGTCTGGCTGGCATGTCGGCGACCGACGCGAAAGGTGAGTTAATCAAGCGTCTTGAAGAAGAGGCGCACGCTGATGCCGCCAGCCGGATTCGGGCGATTCGCGAGGAAACTCGCCGTAACGCCGATCGTGAAGCGAAAAAAATCATCTCGCTCGCCATTCAGCGTATTGCGGCTGAGCAGACCGCTGAGACCACAATCTCTGCAGTTGCGCTTCCGAACGATGAAATGAAGGGCCGGATTATCGGTCGAGAAGGGCGGAATATTCGCGCCTTTGAACTGGCGACTGGTGTAGATGTGATCATCGATGACACGCCGGATACCGTGGTTGTCGCCTGCTTTGATCCTGTGCGACGAGAAGTGGCGCGCGTGGCGTTGGAGAAGTTAGTGACGGACGGACGTATTCACCCCGGTCGCATCGAAGAAGTGGTTGCCAAGGCGCGTGAAGAAGTCGAAAAGGCTATTCTCGAAACCGGCGAACATGCGGCGTACGAGAGTGGCGTGCATGGATTGCACCCAGAACTTCTCAAGCTTGTTGGGCGTATGAAGTGGCGCACGAGCTATGGTCAGAACATTCTGAACCACTCCAAAGAAGTCGCCTGGCTTGCTGGTATCATGGCTGCGGAGCTTGGACTCGACGTTGCGATGGCACGTCGCGGAGCGTTGCTGCACGATATTGGTAAAGTGTTAACGCACGAACATGAAGGCACGCACGTCCAGTTGGGCGTTGAAGTCGCCACGCGTTACGGCGAAGATCCATTGGTCGTGAACATCATCGCTGCGCACCACGACGACGTTGCGCATGAAACCGAAGTTTCGGTGCTTGTGCAGGCTGCCGACGCCATCAGCGGTGCTCGGCCGGGCGCACGTCGAGAAGCGTTTGAAACGTATGTGAAACGCCTTGAAGGCATCGAGCGAATTGCGTCGAGCTACAAAGGTGTCGAAAAAGTCTTTGCGATTCAGGCTGGTCGAGAAGTGCGTGTTGTGGTCACTCCTGAAGTGATCGACGATCCGCGTATGACAACGCTGGCCGATGAAATTGCCAAACGCATTGAAAGCGAACTTCAATATCCAGGACAGATCAAGGTCGTGTTAATTCGTGAAACGAGGGCGGTCGGACTTGCCCGCTGAGTTAATTGATGGCGCTGCGATCGCTGCGCAAATTCGAGCCGATCTCGCCGACGAAGTGTCGGCGTTGGCAGCCCAGGGCGCACGTCCTGGGTTAACCGTAATACTCGTTGGTGACGATCCGGCGAGTGCTGTGTACGTTGGCGGCAAAGAACGTGCGTCGCGCGAAGTTGGGATTAACGGGTGTACGATCAAGCTTCCGGCGTCGACAACGCAGGACGAACTTCTCGCACACCTCGATCAGCTTAATGCGGATCCAACCGTTCACGGAATCCTCGTCCAGTCGCCGCTGCCAAAGCATATCAGCGCGGATGCGGTAATCCAGCGTATCGATCCTAAAAAAGATGTCGATGGCTTTCACCCGGTTAACGTCGGGAAGATGCTTATCGGCGATCGCGACGGCTTTCTTCCGTGTACACCTGCGGGAGTTCAAGAGCTGTTGCGAGTTTCGGGCGTAAGTACGCGCGGGAAAGAGTGCGTGATTGTGGGCCGAAGTAACATCGTTGGCAAACCGATGGCTGCGTTAATGGTGCAGGATTCATCAGAAGGGAACTGCACGGTTACAATCTGCCATCGCTATACGCATGACCTCGCCGCCCACGTTCGACGCGCCGATATCCTCATCACGGCCGTCGGAACCCCCAACCTCATCTCGGCAGACATGATCAAGCCTGGCGCGGTGGTGATCGATGTGGGTATTAATCGTATTGTCGATCCAAGCCGGAAAAGCGGTTCACGTCTTGTTGGCGACGTCGACTTTGATGCAGTTCGCGAAGTCGCATCGTTGATCACGCCAGTCCCTGGCGGCGTTGGGCCGATGACAATCGCCATGTTGTTGAAGAACACAGTGCACGCGGCTCAGCGCACTGTTGCTTCGGCGTCTTAACACACATAGGTAGATTTACTACGATGCGACAAAACGGCGGACGATCGAGCAATAACTTTGACTTCTTTGCTGATCCACACTTTGCGGAATCCATTCCGGGTGCAACAGCAACGTCTGCCGTTACCGTTGGTGCGCTCACGGACACCGCAAAACACATTATTGAAAGTGGACTTGTACCGCTCTGGGTTCGAGGCGACGTAACGGATTTCAAACGCCACCGTAACGGTCACTGGTACTTTTGCTTACGAGATGCAACGGCGCAAATTCGTTGCGTTGTATGGTCAAGAGATCAGCGTGGAATTCCGACTGCTCCAGAAGATGGAATGGAGGTCTCCGCATTCGGTCGTTTAACCGTGTATCCCGCTCGTGGTGATTTACACCTCACGGTCTCCCGCATGGAAGCTCGTGGGGACGGGCTGTGGCAAAAGGCGTTGGCCGAAACGCAGGATCGACTCGAACGTGACGGGTTGCTCGCGCGCGAACGCAAACGTCCGCTTCCGTATTCGCCCAAGTGTATTGCGGTAGTGACCAGTCCAGACGGCGCGGCGTTACGAGATGTTCTTGCTGTTGTTCGCCGGCGCTCACCACAAGTTGAAATTGTGGTGAGCGCAACCAAAGTCCAGGGCGACGGTGCTCCGCAAGAAATTTGCGCGGCAATCGATCGTGTTGTGCGGTGGGGACAAGCAGATGTGATGATCGTTGGACGTGGTGGTGGTGGGCGAGAAGACCTTTGGGCGTTTAACGACGAAGGCGTCGCGCGCGCAATCGCCGCATCGCCTATTCCAGTGATTTCGGCCGTAGGACACGAGATCGACATTACTATTGCTGACCTTGTTGCAGACTATCGAGCGCCAACACCGTCTGCTGCAGGCGAAGCGGCCGTACCCGTAAGCGCCGATTTGCAGGAAACCATCAGAGTATATCGCAACGACCTGGTTGCGTCGTTACAGAGAATCGTCACTGCGGCTCGCAGTAAAACCGATCGTCACGCCCGCAGCATCAAGTTGCTGTCGCAACGTACGGTTGAACGCCAGGCGAGCGCCGTTGCGAACGTTGCAGGGCGGTTGCACGCCCTTAGCCCGCTCGCCACGCTGTCTCGTGGTTACGCAGTTGCGCGCGATGCGGATACAAAGCAAACGTTGACGTCCGTTGCGGACTTCACGCCCAATCGCGTGTTCAACCTCACGTTACGTGACGGTACGATCGCCGCAAAACCAATCGATAGGTAGCAGCATGTCTTTTGAAGCCAATATCAAGCGACTCGAAGAGATCGTCGACGGTCTGGACAACGATTCGGTGGAACTCGATCAAGCGCTCAAGTTATTTGAAGAGGGAATCGAACTCCTCCGGAACGCTGCCGGTGCGCTGAGCACGGTAGAATCTCGGGTAAAACAGCTCGTCGAAGAAGCCGACGGCATAATCGCAGCCAAGGACTTTGATGCCTGACCGTCCCCGCGCTGAGCTGGACCTGCGTGCGGAACGGAACACCATCAACGAGACGATTGCCGAACTTTCAACCGACCTTCTCCGAGACGTCCCTCCCCGCTTAGCCAACGCAATTCGCTATAGCCTAGACGGCCCGGGAAAGCGGTTTCGAGGGATGCTCGTCTTGTTCGCCTACCGCGCAGCTGGAGGTATAGGCGACGCCACGCCGTTGGCCGCCGCGGTCGAGATCGTGCATACGTATTCCCTCGTGCACGACGACCTGCCCTGTATGGACAACGACACCTTCCGACGAGGGCGCCCAACCACCCACGTCCAGCATGGAGTCGAGGTCGCCACCCTGGCTGGTGTCGCGATGATCCCGCTTGCGGTTCAAGTTGTAGCCGAAGGCGCCCGCAGAATGAGGCTCGACGCTGAGCAAGCTGCTATTATTGTAGAGGTACTTTTGAACGCGGCCGGCGCCGCGGGGATGATTGGCGGGCAGCTGCGCGACCTTCAGGCAGAAGGTGTTCAGGCGTCCCTCGAGACTCTCCAGGCCGTACACCGATCCAAAACGGGGGCTCTTATTACGGCCTCCGCTCGTATTGGTGGCGTCGCAGCCGGTGCCTCACCGGACTCGTTGGCCGCATTGGCGCGCTACGGAGATGACCTGGGACTCGCGTTCCAGATCGTCGACGATGTGCTGGATGTGACCTCAACGACGGACCAGTTGGGTAAAACGGCCGGTCGAGACGCTGCGTTACAAAAGAGTACCTATCCGGGGTTGTTGGGTGTACAAGGTGCAATCGATCGCGCTCGCGCACTCGTCGACGACGGATGCTCCGCCCTGTCACAGGCCGGTCTGTTAACGCCGGAGCTGCAACAGGTCGCCAAACTAGTGATTACTCGTACGAATTAAAGTTAAAGTCATGGCATTTCTCGATCGTATCAAAGAATCAACCGACGTCAAAGCGCTCACTCGCGATGAACTTCGCGAATTGTCTGCCGAAATGCGGGAGTTCTTGATCGATTCCTGTTCCCGTACCGGCGGCCATATTGGCGCTGGACTGGGTGTTGTTGAGCTATCCGTTGCATTGCATGCGACGTTTGATACGCCAAAGGATCAGATCGTCTGGGACGTTGGCCACCAGGGCTATCCTCATAAACTCCTGACTGGGCGAGGACCGAGGTTTGGGACGTTGCGTCAGGAAGGGGGGATTTCAGGGTTCCTGAAACGCGAGGAAAGCGACTACGACGCCTTTGGCGCCGGGCACGCTGGAACCGCAATCTCAGCCGGTTTTGGCATCGCTGCCGCCCGCGACATTAATGGGGACAATTTTAAAGTTGTCTCCGTATTAGGTGACGGCGCACTTACATGTGGCCTGTCGTATGAAGGGCTCAATAACGCCGGTGCGTCGGGGCGAGATTTTATCGTTGTTTTGAACGACAACGAGATGTCGATTGCGCCCAACGTTGGTGCAATCTCGAAGTATCTCAATTCGGTACAGTGTAACCCGCTCTACAATCGCATGCGAAGCGCGATCGGTAGCGTGGTAGACAGCATGCCGTCGCCGCTGCAAGCGGTTTCTACCCTTGTTCGGAAGTGGGAGGAAAGCATGAAATCTTTCCTTACACCGGGCGTTTTGTTTGAAGAGTTGGGTTTTCGATACTTTGGTCCAATTGACGGGCACGATATTGATGCGTTGATGGATACCTTCGCAACGGTACGTGCGCTGAGTGGCCCACGTTTTGTTCACGTCATCACGCAAAAAGGAAAAGGGTTTCCGGCTGGCGAGAGCATCGAAAAGTGGCACGCATTACCGCCGGGGCACGATCCTGCGACTGGCAAACAGCTGAAAGTTTCATCCGCGAATCCCGCGTATACCGCCGTATTTGGTAAAGGTCTTACCGAGCTTGGCCTGATGAACTCGCGTGTTGTTACCATTACGGCAGCAATGCCGAGTGGGACGGGGGTAGGTTCGTTCGCCAAGATACATCCGGATCGGTTTTTTGACGTTGGTATCGCAGAAGGTCACGCAGTGACATTCGCGGCTGGTTTGGCTACGCAAGGCATTCGTCCCGTGTGCGCAATTTATTCGTCGTTCTTGCAACGCGCGTACGACAACGTGATTCACGACGTTGCCATCCAGCATCTTCCCGTTGTCTTTGCAATGGATCGCGCGGGATTAGTGGGAGAAGACGGGCCAACACACATGGGCATCTACGACATTGCGTATATGCTCGCTGTGCCTGAAATGACAGTCACTGCGCCAAAAGACGGAACCGAAATGCTCGGCCTCTTGCGTGCTGGCGTGGAACACACGGGCCCGTTCAGCCTTCGATATCCGCGCGATGCATCACCAGATGTGCCGGATACGATTTCGGATATCGAACCCACCCCGTACGGAACGTGGGATGTGTTAAATCGCGGTACCGATGATATTGCGATTCTGGCAGTTGGAACAATGGTGCTTCCGTCTCTTGAAGCAGCAAAAAAGCTTGGAGAAGAAGGGCTTTCTGTTACCGTTGTGAACTGCCGTTATCTCAAGCCGCACGACGAGGTTACCCTGAACGCGCTTCTCGCCAACCATAAACAGTTCCTGGTTGTCGAAGAGGGAACTGTCGTGAACGGTTTCGGGGCATATATGTCGGCTATTGTTGCACGTCTCGACCCATCCGCACGTGTGATTGCGCACGGAATACCAGACGCGTTTATCGAGCAAGCCTCGCGCACTCGTCAACTCGCGTTAACAGGCCTAGACGCCGAAGGCATCGCCACTCGCGTTCGTGCGTTGCACGGCAGCGGCACCGAAGCCGTTACCCAATAATGCGATTAGGCATCGTCGCACACCGCGGTTATGAAGGGCTCCCCGAAATTCTTCGGATGCTTTTCAATATCGCGCCGTCGATTGGTGCCTCATTGTACTTCGAAGAAGGGCTACTCTCGAACGAAGGGGAATACGCCCTTCTGCAATCCCCGGCCGACATCGACTACGTCGTATCGCTCGGCGGAGATGGAACCCTCCTCAGAGCAGCCCGATTTTTGAATGGCGCGCCGGTCCCCATACTCGGAATTAACCTCGGCAGGCTTGGCTTTTTAACAAGCTGCGGTGTCTCTGAGTTTGAACCGGCGTTACGATCGTTGCTGACCGGAAGCTTTACCGTTGAAGAACGGATGGCGCTGGCTGGGTTCAAAATGGATCGCGATGGTGTTGCGCGCGAGCAATGGTATGCGCTCAACGACTTTGTTATGCACAAAGGCGGGTTCGCGCGAATGCTTAGCGTTCGTGTTACGGTAAACGGGGAAGTGCTGGGCATTTATACCGCCGATGGCATCATCGTGTCGTCGCCAACTGGTTCTACCGCGTATAGCCTCTCCGCAGGTGGTCCGTTGATTGTTCCGTCGTTGGATTCGATCATCGTAACGCCTATTTCCCCGCACGCTCTAGCCATTCGTCCGCTCGTCTTGCCGCCAGACACAAAGGTTGAGCTAGAAGCGGTCGATGGTCCAGACGAAGTACTGATAACTGCCGACGGTCAAGTTGGAGCACAGTTTGTGAACGGCGACAAGCTGCTCGTCCACAAAGCCGAGCGTGGTGTGCATATTATCCGCTTCCCCGATTCGAGCTTTTTTGAACTGCTCCGCGTTAAATTAGGATGGGGCGGACTTCCTGCTCGTGATCTGCAGGGTGCTTCCGCGCGCAGATCGACCAACACGTAGGCGCAACGTTAAATCGTTACGACGTTTCTCACCGCGAGATCAAGATAATTTGTGCTAACGGAACTCCGAATTCGAAACTTCGCAATTATCGAATCCGTCGCGCTCCCGCTCGATAAGGGGCTCAACGTATTGTCCGGCGAAACAGGTGCCGGTAAGTCGATCATTGTTGGCGCGCTCAGTCTGTTGCTAGGTGAACGCGGTAGTGCAGACGTGATTCGGGCTGGGGCGGATAAAGCCACTGTAGAAGGTTTATTTGAAGTTGGTACACGCGCAGATATTCTTTCTAACGTTGATGCACATGGCATTGATACGAACGGTGGTACCGTTGTGTTAAAGCGCGAGATCTCGAATTCGGGGCGCGGGCGTGCGTGGATTAATGGGACGCCTGTTACCGCTAGTGTGTTGGCTGAAATTGGACGCACATTGGTGAATTTGCATGGGCAGCACGAAGCGCAGACACTGCTCGATCCGGATTCACAGCGGAAGATTCTTGATGCGTTTGGTTGCGCGCAGGGCGAAGCAGATTCCGTACATTCCGCATATAATGCGTTGTCTGATATCCGTAAACAAATCTCGGATCTAACAAAACGTCGGAGCGAAGCAGAAAAACGTTCTGATTATCTTCGGCACGTTGTCCGTGAAATTGAAGACGCTCAGCTTGTGGTTGGCGAAGACATTCGGCTGGGAGATGACGCACGAGTTCTCGAAAACGCCGATGAACTTCGTACGTTGAGCGATGGTGTTGTTATTGCGCTTACCAGTGATGAAGATGGTCTGGTGGCAAAGCTATCGACCGTTCAACGTACGCTTGCGCAGATACAAAAGATCGACAGTAGTGCGTCGCGTTTTCAGGAGCTGTTTGATAGTAGCTTCTATGCGTTGGATGAACTTGGTCGATCGTTAAGCGATTATACAACGTCTGTTGAGCTTGATCCAGAGCGACTCGCAACTGTTCGTACGCGTCGGGATTTGATTTATAAGCTGATTAAAAAGTATGGCGGAACGTTAGATGAAGTGATAGTAACGGGCCGAGCGGCGAGGACGGAGCTGGATCTCCTTGAGTCGGCTGAGTTTGACATGGATCAGCTGAAGCGGAAAGAAAGTGAAGCGAGTGGTAAGCTGGTAAGCGTGGCAAAGCAGCTTACTACGTTGCGTGCGAAGGCGGCGAAGCAGATATCGAAGACCGTTGATGAGATTCTTCCAGAGTTGGGGATGGAGAGCGGACGATTTGTTGTTGCGCTGAATACTCGGGAAGAAGTTGGGGCGAATGGTGCGGAAGATATCGAGTTTCTTGTTTCGCTCAACGTTGGTTATGAACCGCGTCCGCTTTCGCGTGTTGCGTCGGGTGGTGAACTCGCTCGTGTGATGTTGGCGGTTAAGACGATTCTCGCTGGTGTGGATCACGTCCCAACCCTGGTGTTCGATGAAGTTGATGCCGGGATTGGTGGAAGAGTTGGGCTTCAAGTTGGTGATACAATGCGTCGAGTTGCTGGGGCGCATCAGGTGTTTGCGATATCACATCTTCCGCAGATTGCGGCGCGGGCGCACCATCATATTGTTGTTGCGAAAGGTGCGAAGGGCGGGGTAACGACTGCGGATATTACAGTGCTGAATTCGCAGGCGCGTGTGACGGAGATTGCGCGGATGCTCGGGGGTGATCCTGAGAGTAAGGTGAGTAGGGCGCACGCAAAAGAGCTTTTAGCGACGGCTGCGAGTTAGTTGTTCGGTCGTTCGTTCGAATCAGGCTCGACTTCCCTAAGTGAGAGAATTCAGTCAATGGTCACTCTCGACCTGCAAAATGCCTATATTTAATAAGTATTACTTACAAAAGTAAGGATTTACAGGAGGAATTATGCGCGTTACAACCAAAGGTCAGGTTACGATCCCCATCGAAATTCGAGAGCAACTCGGTATTCAGCCGTATACAGAAGTGCAATTCGTCATGAAAAAGGGTTATGCGATTTTGGAAAAGGTGGTGGGCGGTGGACGGACGAAGCTCGCGAGTCGCGGTGAGACTATTGTAGCTCGGATGCGTCAGACGGCACGACGTACGGCGCGTAGTCCTCTGACCACGGACGAACTGATGGCCATGACACGGGGCGAATAAGAGTGATTTGCCGTTGCTTGCGAGAGCATAACATATATGCCTGATGTCTTAGTCGACACCAACATCTTGTTGGACCTGCTAACGCAAGATTCGGTGTGGGAAGCACGCTCGGCGGCAGCGTTGGCAACGGCTGCTGATTCCGCCGTGTTGGTAATCAATCCGATTATTTACGCTGAGTTATCGGTCGGCGTTCTGAAGATTGAAGAGCTTGATGAGTTTCTGGGAGCTGACTTCCGTCGTGATCCGTTGCCGTGGGATGCGGCTTTCCTTGCAGGTAAGGCATTTCTCGGATACCGGAAACGCGGCGGCGTGAAAACAGCACCGCTGCCGGATTTTTATATCGGTGCGCATGCCGCAGTGCAGGAGATGCAGATACTTACGCGCGATCCACGACGCTATGCGACCTATTTTCCAACGGTTTCGTTGATTCATCCGTAGTTGATCGTAATCACTTCAAAAAATCGATCGACTATTGACGGACGCCTAATCCGTCGCGATGCTTGTAAAGAGATTTTTACATGCTACGCCACCTGTTTCGTTCTTCCAGCGTCCCTGACGCTCGATTTGTTGCAGCGCTTGAGGTTGGCGATGTAGGTATTTTCGAGCAGCTATATCGAGAATGGTTTTATGAGCTTGCCAAATATGTAGCGACCTTCGCAAACGACGATGACGCTGGCGATATAGTTCAGGATGTTTTTCTTGCCGTGTGGCGAAACAGGCAACGATTACCGGTAAAGACCGATCAGGATCTGTTCCATTATCTCCTGCGTGCGGTGCGCAATCGTGCGCACGATTTGAATCGTCGAGAGCGTGTTCGCGACAATTATATTTTGGCAGAGCCTCTCGCCGGTCGCGAATTACCAGGTTTAGATCAGGATGAGTCTCATGAGGATCTCCTCCTTCAGGTGAGTCGATTAATCGAGACGCTTCCGCCGAGATCCAGAGAAGTTCTCGTTTTGAGATGGTACCAAGGGCTCGATTTTAAGCAAATCGCGTCGATCATGGGCATCTCCTATGGGTCCGCGCATGTTTTGCATGCTCGGGCAATGGCAATGGTTCGGGAGCAGTTTAAGCTCTTGTAGCAACCATGCCTGAATACCCACGAAGTAATATTTTGTGGGCGATGTTAAGAATCCTAATGCTCCTGCGTTTCTAGTATGTGAACGACTTCAAGGCCAACGCGGATGCGCTTAGCGCAGATCTTCTTGATCGCTACTTTACGGGGACTTGCACCCCTGCTGAAGGCGCGGAAGTGCATACGTGGGCAGCTCGGCGAAAAAATGGTGAAGCGGGGCTAGAAGCATTACGGCAGCTTCGGGCGACCGAACCATCGTTGAGTTGGGATGTGAGTACACGATGGGAAGCTATTGCTCCGTTACTCGACAACCCTGTTGCACTTGAGGATGAGTTCCAAAAACAAATTCCGACCCAAGTCGACGGTACTCCTCGCGAGAGCAACCTTCGTGCATGGCTTCAACGCCCGCTTGCGCTTCGAGTTGGATCTATTTTAGCTGCATGTTGTCTTATTGCCGGCGTCTCTCTGCTTTCATGGTATTCCGGGGCGCGGCGTACCAACAACGTTCTATCTCAAACCGCTTCCACGTATACGACGGCAAGAGGAAAACAGGCGACCGTTACGCTTCCCGATGGTAGTACCGTCCTTCTGAACGTTTCGAGTCAACTCGAGGTCCCGGCGGACTATGCGACCGGCAATCGAACACTCAAGCTTACCGGGGAAGCGCTGTTCTCTGTTAAACACAAAAGCGCTCACGCATTTACCGTTGTTGCGGGGCCTAGCATAACCCGAGTATTAGGCACCGTGTTCAGTGTCCGGCACTATTCAACGGACACCGTTGCGACGGTTGCGGTTCGAGAAGGACGAGTGGCTGTCGATACCAATATCCTCACGGCACAACAGCAGATCGCGGTTGGGCGCGACGGTAAGGGACGAATACAGTCTCTTGATCCCGCGCGGTTTAGCTTTGCCGGGGAGCTGTTAATTCTTGATAGTATTCCATTGTCAGACGCGATCGTTGATTTAAGTCGCTGGTACGATGCAGATATTGTGCTTGGCGATCGTGCGTTGGGTATGCGAAGGATTGTTGGTGGATTCTCTGCGGGGTCGTTAACCGATCTTGCTGTTATCCTGGAGCGAACATTCAGTTTGCGTGTGATTCGTAATGGGCGAAGTTTAACTCTCTACCCGAAACAGTGATGCAGGAATTTCTCCATCGTGGTACGAAGCAACAGAATTATGGAACGTATCTGATCCGTAGTAGATATCCGTTCGTGCGTGTCTGTAGTGGTGTGCTGCTGATGATGGCTACCGGAACGATATCGGCTGTAGCGCAAGGTACTCGTGTCGATCCTCCTCAGGTATCATTGCCATTAGCTAGGCTTCCTGTTCAACAGGAAAAGCAGGTACAAAATTCGGTTAACCTGGTCCTTCGCGATAGCACGGTTGGGTTTGTCGTCCGGGCTATTGCTCAGCGTACGAAGGGAACGGTTGTTTGCGATATTGACAACCCTTTGTTCTCGAAAAGAATCAGCGTTCGCATTGCTAACGCCTCGATCATGGAAGCTTATGCGATTGCGTTGAAAGGCACTGGCCTGTCCGCAGAAGCCGCCCCAGACGGCCGCACGATTATGGTGTTCCCGACGACCGAACGTGGCACACAGCGGTCACACCAGAAAACGGGGAATATCACTGGGCGCATAACTGATTCAGTTACGAAGGAGGGGATTCCCGGTGTTACAGTGGGTGTAGTCGGAACAAAAATTTCAGCAGTTACACGAGAGCGCGGGATTTTTTCTATCTCTGGTATTTCGGTCGGTATACATCAGCTTCAGATCAAACGGCTCGGCTACCGTTCCGAAACGATCGATGTCACGGTTGATAGTAGCAAAGGCACCCCCGTTCTTGTCGTACTGAAGCCAGCTGGGACAACGCTCTCCGAGGTTGTGACCACAGCAACCGGTCTGCAGGAACGTATTAAGGTCGGCAATGACATTGCCAAGATCAATGTGCAAGAGGTGCTAAAAAACGCTCCGGTCACGAACATGAGCGAACTTCTCACAAGCCGAGTTCCCGGGGTAATTGTACAAAAGACATCAGGGGCAGCCGGCGCACCATCAGTTATTCGTATCCGGGGAACGAGCAGTCTAATGCTCAACAACGATCCCATCGTCATCGTTGATGGAATTCGAATCTATTCGACCGTGAGCGATCCTCAAGATGGATCGATTATCCCGGGTGGGCTAGCTCCATCCGCTCTCGACGGTATCGACCTCAATAGCGTGGAAACCGTAGAAGTTTTACGCGGTCCGTCTGCTGCCGCGTTATATGGAACGGATGCCGCAAACGGTATTATTGTGGTTACGACCAGGCGCGGGCAATCTGGGCCAACACGATGGCGTGTGAGTATGCAGCAAGGAACGAGTTCGTTACCTGGTGGGTACCCTGTTTTATATCGGCTCTGGGGAAGAAACGCAGAAGGGCGGCCAAGAAGATGTATGATGATTGCAGCAAACCCCTGTGAGCAATATGATAGTCTTATTTCGTTTCAGATCCTCAATGACAAGCAAACTACGCTGTTTGGGCGTGGGCATCAGCAAGAGTATTCGGTAACTGTGGATGGCGGAGCACCAACGATTCAATATTCGTTTACGCTCGGCACTCGTAGTGATCTAGGTTATGAGAAGCTTCCGAATTCGGAAGTGGATCGGCTAACGCGGCTCACCGGAAACGCCATTCCAGATTGGCAACGTCGCCCGAACTCATACGGTGTACAGCACGGTAATTCAACTGTAACTATCCGATTGAGTCCCGATGCCGATCTCATGTTGAATTCCACGATTGCTCGCCAGGTTACACGAACGACACCACTCGTTAATGCAATTAGTAGATATTTTGACGCTCCTGACCCAACCGATTCACTTGTAACACTTTATAAAGTTCCGCACTATCGGCAGAGAGGTGAAGCAAGTCGAGTTGTGTCACGACTTGGGCTAACTAGCCAATGGAGACCGATCAGTAATACAAATTTTTCTAGTACCGCTGGGTGGGAGCGAACGACGAGGGATGATCGTTCATTGCTTCGTCGCGGTGATTGTCCGACATGTTCCGTTGGTAGTCTCCTATCCCATAGTCCACAAAATGACTCCGGTGCCTATCAAAGCATGCGCGGGACTGGCGATGTTATATCATTAGATACAAAAGCATCTATACGGCTACTCGATTGGTGGAAGTTATCAGGGCCAACGACGATTGGATTGCAATATCAACAGTCGCGTGGGGCATCTATCGGGGTTAACGCTGTAGCTCTACCAACAGGTGGAACGTCGTTCGTTGGTGCCGAAGAAATTACGACTACCGGCCAGACCGACGATCGACGCGTGGCTGGTATGTTTATCGATCAAAGACTTTCAATCTTTAACAAGATACATACGGGATTCGCTGTACGGATGGATAAGGGGAGTGGGCTTGGCGTGGCTACCGGTGCACCAAAATTCCCAAAGCTAGATTTCTCCATCCCAATTGTCACAAATGAAAACGAGTGGCGCCAGATCAGCATGCTCCGGCTTCGTGTGGCTTACGGACATGCCGGCGTACAGCCCGGCATCACATCTCGGCTCCGAACATTTAAACCGATATTAACTGCATCCAATAACTCTATACCTGGGCTCGATATCTCGACGCTCGGAAATACCAAATTACGGCCAGAACGATCTGTTGAATTCGAAGGTGGAATGGATCTTGGTTTATGGAGTGACCGTATAGAATTGAATATTTCTGGATACAGGAAGGCCACGCACGATCTGTTGATCTCTGTTTTGGTTCCCCCATCTGTCGCTGGGGGAATGGAGCAGCAAAAGAATATCGGCGATGTCTTGAATACGGGAATGAATGCGCAGATAGTGGGAACCGTACTCGAAACTCCTGCATTACAGTGGAGGATCTATGCGAACTCGGCTACGAATCAGAATCGCCTTGTCCGCTTTAGTCAGGAGATGCAGGGAAGTTCGAGTAGCAGTGTTTCTATACAAGGTGGTACCATTGGCGGTCGCTTGAATGTTGTAGGATACCCGTTGAACGGAACGTGGGTGAGGCCTTTGATCTCATTTTATGATGTTAATGGAGATGGGGTCCTTGCGATGGACGAATTACGATTTTCCGACAGTGTCGCATATCTCGGTAGTGGAAGCCCAAAGTTTGATGGGTCATTTGGTACGTCAGTCTCTTTGCTGAATGGCCGTGTGACCGTGAATACCGCGTTCAACTATCAGGTAGGAAACGTACAGACAAATTCAAATATGCTGCGGGGGTTAGTTAGTGATGGGAGTGGGACAGGCGGCCACTTAAGAATAATAAATGATACACTTTCGTCCATGAACGATCGTGCCAGCATACTCTCCGGCAATGCGTTTATGAAATCTGTGTCCAGCCTTCGGTGGCAGAACCTTTCTATCAGTACGAGAGTGCCTCAACGGTTTTCAAGATTACTCAAATCCGGGAACATGGTAGTCGCGTTACAGGGGAGTAATTTGCGTTTATGGAGCAGCTATAGTGGGAAGGATCCGAATGTACGACAGCAAGGTACAGAGGAGATAGTCGATAACGGCCAATTACCCCCGTCAAGAATGTGGGTATTACGCATTGACTTGGGAAGATAAGCGATGCTGAAAAAAAATATGATGAATCGGATACGAGTGAATAACCTGTGCTGGAGCCAAATTGGTATCAGCCTCATTATCACCATAGTAAGCGGCATCACCGGATGTTCCTTGAGTGATCTTGTAGGGCAATCAGAAGTCCCTGCTGGAACATCAGATCCTGCTGTTATTGCCTCGGAAGCCGGAGCATTGGGGCTCTACTATGGGTCGATTCAAAAGTTTGCAACTGCGGTTAGTGAATATGTTGTGAAATCAGGATTACTTGGGGATGAATTGCGTCCAGCAAATCTCCGGAACCAAATCGGGGAGGCGGGGCTCGAATCAGCGATTGATTCGAGATATCTACCGGGTGTTGGGCAAACCACGTTGCTTGCACGCTATCAAGATGTCGGCGATGGTTTATATGCGGCACTTCAGGCAGTTCGCGGCGCCGTACGACAAGCGCGCGGTGGTTTACTTGCCTATGCACCGTTGACATCTCCGGCATTACGTGGGCATTTATATGCGATCGAAGGATATGCAGAGATTTTTCTCGCCGATCTATATTGTTCAGGGATCCCACTTAGTACACTTGATTTCGATGGCGACTATACATTAAAGCCGGGATCATTGACGACGGATGTTTACAAACACGCCATTGTCTTATTCGATTCGGCCATAGCTCTCTCGGTGGACAGTGTTCGTATTCGAGACTTGGCTCGCATTGGAAAGGCTCGTGCTCTTATAGCGCTTGGTGAATATGACGCCATTCCGGCACTCGTTAGTGGCATTGCCACAACATATATATATTCTACAAGTTATTCTGGGGCGCTCCCAAACCAATTTAAACGTGAAACCAATTTTACCGTTCGATTGAATTTCACCATTAGTGACGGAGAAGGACCTGATGAAACGGGAGTCAAGTATGTTTCGCTCGCCGATCCACGTGTGATATTAATAAAGCGCGGAGCTGACAACGGGATAGCCGGTACATATTCATACAATGAAGCAATGAAATACGATTCTACCGGTAGGACGCCGATTATCATTGCTAGTGGTACTGAAGCACAATTGATGCAAGCGGAGGCTGAACTACATGTTGGTGGCGCTTGGCTCGAAACGTTAAATAAATTGCGCACTAGCTGCACAGATACAACAACTTGTCCAACGCCGGCACCCGCTGGTACTGGCGGTATCTCGGGGTTATCTCCAATAAATGTTTCCGGCGCAAGTATAGATGACAAGATTGCGCTGCTGTTTGAGGAACGTGCACTTTGGCTGTTCCTTACCGGGCATCGTCAAGGGGACATGCGTCGCTTGTTACGAAACTACAGATGGCCGGAGGATCGTGTCTACGCAACCGGGGAGTATTATCTAAATAACGCTGCCGGCATGTATGGAGAGTCGGTCAATTTTCCGATCGCAAAAAAGGAAGAGCTATCAAATCCATTGTTCCGTGGATGTTCAAACCGAGATGCATAGTATGTATATCCTGAAAAGCACACTACTTGGATTGCTCGTCACAACAGCATCGTGCAATGCACATGATTTTTCGATACCGGGAACTGCTGACGACCCGATGTCAGTCTATTGGGAGGTACAACTCAACCATCACGCAGCGACGTTATCGATGTATGCACCATGGAATACGATGCAACTCTCGCTTATTCCGCTAACGTTGAAAGGTGATACAATGTCGTTGTCGAATGGTACTCAAACATTCGAATCATCTGATTCCAACTCCGTGAGTGTCACCTCAACCGGATTAGTGCGTGCGAAGGTCGTTACAACAAGTGTTCAGATTTACGCGTCGCTCACATTAGGAAAGCTTACCTATCGGGACACGCTATATGTAAAGGTTGTTTCTGATCCATCGCCAAAAACGCTTCAGCTCTTTTCGATTCAACCCAAGCCCGGTGACAGTGCAAAGGTTTCGATGTCGACCTTCCCATATTCCATTCAACAACATCTTAAACGAACTGCCAGCACCGGTCAGGAAATGAGCGAATTGCTCATATACTATCGGAGTTTGAACCCAGCGGTGGCAAGTATTGATCGGCGGACGGGCGGGTTGTCGGTGTTAGGAGCAGGCAAGCGGCTCGGCCCTGTCGTATTTGTCGCGTCAACTTATGCTTATGGCGTCGCTCGAGCGGATACGTTGGAACTTATAATGGGATATCCGTTGAAATCGAGGACGTCATTTATTGAAAGGCCACTTGTGGATAAACTTCGAGTCGAAACTGTCGTTGACGTAAGCCCCGTCCGAGTAGGTGTAGGGGCGGATATTACGTTCGGGAATACCACACAGAACGACATCGATCTTGTATTCGATGATACGACAAACATTCGAGTTAGGTCACCGCGACAGCCGAACGAATCCGTTAACGTAAATATTGCATACGGATATGTATCGGTGCGTCGATTCGTTGCGCCAGGCGAATATACATATCGAGATACAAAATCTGGCGCCATCGGAAAGATCTTGGTTATCGATGAACGCTAATTTCTTTGCGTTGCATCCGATCCCACACTTCGATTACAGAACATTCGTTATATGATTAAACCAACTCGTCGTGAACTTCTGAAAGCCGGTGCCTATACCTCGGCCGCTGGATATCTTGCGGCGCGATCCAGCCCGCTGATGGCCATGGTGGGATCTGTACCAGAACCTGTGCCTCCTATTCAGGATCCACGTCTCAAGGCCCTTGTGCAGCGAGGGTTGGATGCTGCTAAAAGCGCCGGTGCGTCATATGCGGATGTCCGTCTTACATACACTCGGTTGCGTGGGACCGCAAACGCAGCTTATACGTCAACTGAAAGCGAAATGCTGCACGCCAGTGTTCGTGCGCTAGTCAACGGATATTGGGGATTTGCTTCGAGCCCGGTTTGGAGTCCTGATGAACTGGCGCGATTAGGCCGAGAGGCTGCACGGCAGGCGTCAACAAACGCATTAGGCAAACCACGTAAAGTGAATTTGCCACCAACTCCTATTGTGGCAGATGCACATTGGGAAACACCGGTGAAGGTCGATGCGTGGACGGTTCATCCGATGGAAATCTCAGACTTCCTCATGGGTATTAATAATGGAATGGTTCGAGAGTTAAAAAACCTGGATCGGTATGGGAAGTTGGCAGATGCCGCTCCAGACTCCAGAATGATGATATATCTCAGCGAACGAGCATTTGGATCGACAGATGGAAGTTATTGCACACAACGTCTTCATTGGATCGAAGGGGGATGCGATACCAAGAGCGTGCAATGGCCTGGTACTGATGCAGGATTGCTGACCGGAACTGCCGCTGGATGGGAACATTTTACGGAACAGCCTGTTATCGAAGCTGTCATTCGGAATTGCTTAGAGAATGCTGAGTTAGCAAAGTTGCCAGAGATCGCCCTTGATGTTGGACGTTATGACGTTGTTTTGGATGCGGCAAGTGTCGCGCGGCTCATAAGCGATAGTATTGGAGCGGCATCTGAGATTGATCGAGCGTTGGGATACGAGGCCAATGCGACCGGAACGAGTTATCTCAAGTCTCCAGATGAAATGCTCGGAACGTTTCAACTTGGATCACCACTTTTGACGGTGACCGCGAACCGCAGTGAGCGCGGAGGCGTCGCCACGGTGCAATGGGATGGGGAAGGTGTCGCACCGGAAGACTTTACAATTGTCAAGAACGGCATCCTCACCGATTTCCAAACCCATCGTGAAGGCGCAGGTTGGCTACATGATGCATATACTCGACTGAATCGTCCGTTTCGCTCGCATGGTTGTGCGGACGCGGAAACCGCCGCGAATGCGGTATTGGTGCGGACTGCAAACTTGGTCATGACCCCTAGTACAGAAAACGTCACAGTACAAGATCTCGAAAGTAATATGAAACGAGGGCTCTCTTTTATAGGGCTTGGTGCAGGGATGGATTTTCAGCTTTCTGGTGGGGAAGGGGTCGGGTTGGTGGTGTGTGAAATTAAAAATGGGAAACGTGCTGCGCGATTTTCTCCAAGGACAACCGGAATGTTATTTAGAACAACAGAATTTTGGAAAAATATATTGGGAATTGGTGGGGCAAGTAGCGCAGAGCGCATAGGAAGAGGGTTCATCCTGAACGGCGATCGTATTAAGAAAGGGATGCCAGAGCAGTATGGTCGCCATAGTGTAACAGCTGTTCCTGTTGCCGTTAAGGATATCGCAATCATTGACCGAGAGCGGCGCTAGTGACAATCGCACTACGCCAAAGTTTAGCTGAATCTGACATGCGACTTATCACGGAAGCTCGCACTCAGGCGATATTCCATCGTATTCAAGGAATGCAGAAGGGTGGTGGCAGGGTTTATGTCATGATACATGCACGATGGAGCGGAGAGCTGAGTTGGGCGCGCAATCGCGTGAGCTTAGCGAGTGATCGGCGTGATATCAACGTGTCGATTCGGCGGCAGACAGACAGAGGGTTGGGTGGGGTCTCTATCAACCAGGTTGATGACGTATCGCTGGAAGATGCAGTGCGCGCCGCTGAACGCAATGTCAAAGGGGGGAGCGCGCTTGGGCCTCCGCCTGCCGATGGCTTGCCATCAAAGTATCCAATGCTATCATTTCCGGAGACACATATTTGGAGCGATGCGACCTTTAACGTCACACAGGAACAGCGTAGCGCAATTGCACGTGTGCTGAGTGATGGCGCCGAAGCCAAAGGAATGTTATCTGCGGGGTTTCTTCAAATGCGAGTTGGAGAAATATATCATATGGGTGTCGAAGACATCGCGGATAGCAGTATAGTCGATACTGGCGAGGGAGAGCCGCCCGTAGGAAATGGAGCCGAGCGAACCGCAAGACATAGTGGCTACGTGCGACACACTGAAGCACAGTGTTCAATGACCGTGCGTCATCCAAGTGGGTTAGGGTCAGGATGGGCTGGTCTTTCTGGATACGATTGGTCGAAAATCGATGGGAATAAGTTAGCGCAAATTGCGCTTGATAAATGCTTGCAATCGTTGAATCCTGTTGCGATTGAGCCAGGACGTTATACCGTTATCCTCGAACCCCAAGCTGTATTAGCGCTTGTTGATGGGTTGATTGGAAATCTACAAAATCGCGAAGCACAAGAGGATCCCCTAAGGCAGGGCTCTTTTTTCCTCGGCATCGATCCCTCACTTGGAATTGGTCGGACGAAACTTGGGCTGAAAGTTATAGATGAGCGGATTACAATCCGCCATGATCCAATGCATCCGTTTTTGGGTGTTCTTCCTGAACCAGGTCTCGAAAAGGTTACATGGATTCAGCATGGCGTACTCAGCGCAATGGGATATAACTCCCGCGGGAAGGAACGAGAATATGCGCTAACCAAGTTAAATGAGAATGTCCCAAAACTCTCTCGATACAGCTTTGAAATGACCGGCGGAATAACCACCATTGAAGAAATGATTGCTACGACTAAGCGGGGAGTGCTGGTGACACGGGTTTATGGTGTTTCAGATCTCAATCGAATGAGTCTGCTGCGTACCGGTGTGACTCGTGACGGGCTGTGGTTGATTGAAAACGGAGCGATCTCTAAATCCATAAAAAATATGAGATGGACCGAATCACCACTCTTTGTGCTAAATCAGATTGAGCAGCTTGGTGTTCCTGTTCCTGTATTCCAACCCGCGAGTGACGATTTACGTCCGGCTCTCGTACCAACGATTAAGGCAAACGACTTTGCATTCACATCGACGATTGATGCCGTATAGTATCGGCATGCTGCAGATTTGGTCCCAAATCTTGAAATATGTCAAGCGATTGGTCTTTCCCGAGCAGGCAGTGCAATCGTTTGGTCTAAGGCGACACGTATGTGGTGGTATATATATCGTTGTATTGACGGTCGCACTTTTGCCAAATGTGGGAGCGGCTCAACGTCTCTTTCATTGGCCCTCCGATGTTCCAGATGGTGCCACCTATAAAACAGTAGACGAATGTAAAAGCTTCGCCGCTCGAGTGGAGCGTAGCGAGCGAGTTAACAGTGTTCGCAGAGATACATTTCCAAATGGGCGAGAGGTTTCAGACACTATTGATTCCTTGCATCCTAATACGATTATCGCTGCTCAACGGTGTTCTGCCAAATTCTCTATCGATCGCGTCATTGACGACAGCAAGATGCAAGTTGGCGATATGGAAAGTTTTCTCAATCTATTATTTAAAGCAAATCGCGACGACGATGCCAGCCGTTTTATTACGCGATGGATGGCATCGGTAGAAGCATCAGATGACACATTGGCAATGGTCGTACCAGCGAAAGCTATACAGTCGGCGCTTCAGGCGCATCCGGTTCGTTTTCCTTTGGTGTGGAAACTTCTGGATGCTATTAATATTGAGACGTTTTGGAATCAACGTATTTATTTGTTGGGTCAAACGTTGCAACAAGCCGAACGTGTTACCGATTCAATAAATACACGCAAGGCAGCGGAGTCGCTTCTTGCTGTTTCGGCACAGTTACATGACAGCATTAAACGTTTAGAGGAATGGCAGCGAAAGGGTGGCGCCGGAAGTGTCGTAATGCGAGGCTATCTTGCGCTCAATAAGAAGGCATTACAAGATAGCCTTCGAGTCAGTAGCAATGCATATCGAGGCGTTCTAGAAAGGGGACGAGAAGCCGCTGGTTTGGATGAGCGACACAAAATAGATGTCAAATACGCGATGCCGCTGGAAGGTGATTATTGGTTCCCGGGGCCCCCATCTACACCGCGCCCAACGTCTGGGAAAGTTGCCCTCGTCGTAATGGTCGCGAACAACGCTTGCGACAGTCGGTGCTTGGGGGAAATTACCATGCTACGGCGGATTATGACCAGATTCCCAGCCGTTGAGGTGACGCTCGTTGCACGTACGTTGGGATATATCGGATTAATTCGTGAACCACGTGCACCCGAACAGGAAGCCTTGTTTATCGACTCATTATATAGGATAAGACATGCGTTGCCCATCCCGTTGGTTGTTACCAATACAAAATTTTGGAGACTTCCCGCACCTGACGACCGTCGTATCAACGAATCTGTCGCCAACGCGATTAACTATGGTTCCGAACGGTCTCCTGCAGAAAACGGAATATTTTTAGTTGATAGGCACGGAGAAATCGTTTGCATGGTCGCATGGGTCCCACAGGCAGAGAAGCAATTAGGCGAATATATTGAGTCGGTTTTGCAGCAGCCTGAGCGTTAAGGTTGCTGCAAAACCGACTTATTTAATTACCAAACAATCGCCAATAAACCCGTACCTCAATCCGATCCGTCAACTGCTTCGGCGCGTACCCACCATTCGCAGTAATCGTCTGCGAACGCATATACATCACCTCAAACGGAATCCGCGCCTTCCCCTGCTGATATGCCCGAACGCTTGAAAACGAAAACCCGCCTCCAATGCGTTGCGCCGTATACGCAGTTTCAAGCCCAAGCGTACTCGGATTAATCGTAACCGTCTCATCCCCAGTCAAGGAATCCGGCCCAACCGTTACGACTGACCCGGTATACCGATCCTCCGCCTTATTCCGTATCGCATACTGCACAGAAAGCGACATAAAATCATTCAACACCCATCGAGGCGTTACCTCCAACTCCAACGCATTCCCAACCTTCCGATTCACATTCATCTTCCGAAACGAAGATAAAAACACCTGAGTCGGCGTATCCGATACGCGCATAATCTGGTCCGATGCCACATTCATATCATATCGCGCAACAATTGACGTCCAGAACTGCGGCCCAACTAATAAGTCAGCGTATCCCCGCACTCCAAACGCCATCGCGTTGTTACCTGCAGTGACATCAAAGAACTGATCGGCCGAAGGCGCTCTCCCCGTTGGCAGCCGCAGCATCCCGCCCACAGAGAGCCGTGCATGCACACCGCTCAACTCAGCCAGCGACGACGTTGGGCCACCAGCCCCTTGTACCATGGGCACCGAGTTAAACAACAAAAACTTCGCATCAAGCTCGATATCTCCTAACTCCCACCGCCGCATCGACGCAATCGAATCTGCGCCCACGCCCAACGACGGAAACATGACAATCCCTTGCAAATCGTTAGTTGATAACGGCAACGCCGCACCCCGTACGCCCGTTTCCGCAACCGCTGTAACCCCGGATCCAGGGACATCCGCAAATGCATTCAATCCAGTACGATACAATGCTGCTCGATTATCAACTGCCTGTTGAATATCGCTCCCAGTTAACGGAACGAATAACCCGTTGGGATAAACCCGACCTAACCCATCCGCAAACGTTGCCGCTTCCGCCGCTAACCCAGCCCCGTTCACACACTGCGGGTTCCCGGCGCCAGCCCCACCACAGAACGCGCTAACTGCTGCCGCCGCTCGACGCACCTGGCTGATAAACGCCGTATCTGCATTAAACGCATCCACATCGCCCAACGCCGGGTTAAACGCGACGTTCCCTTTGTTCGTGCCAGGGCTCCCAGAAAAGAACACATTCGACGCCGTCTGCACCAAGGGAACCGTTAACCCGACCGTCAGCCGCTTCGACAGCCCAACACTCACCCCAATCGGAAATGCGCTAATCCGATTATTCACCTTGGTAACGGTCTGCCCCAGCGAAACAGAAACCGCCGACAGCCCGGATAGCTCACGAAGTCCCTGTTGTAACGGCCGCAATACAGGTAGCTGCGCCGCACCCAACGAATCCAGCGTCCAGCGTGCCCCAATCCCTTCAAGTCCGTTTGGTCCGTACAGCTCATTCGCAAATCGCCAATCCGCGACACCGCGTATCACCATAGTCCCGCGAGGCAATACAACCGCGTCATCTCCAGGCCCAAGCACCCGCTGCCCGCTCCCCAAACTGGGCAGCACAGCGACGACCCCAAGCGCTCCAATCGCAAATCGAACCAAACGACCAACCATCCAAACTCCTTTGCAGTATTGCCGTATAAGGGCATATCCAGACCAGACAACCGCGCAACGTCCCTTAAGTTAGCGCCCCTCGACCAAAATATTGATGCCTTCCCGACCAACTCGGCATCCAATTAGCCAGAAGCCGATAGAGAGGTTAGCATTCACCTCAGAGCCCCACCCGTTTTCCCTCCCCGAATCTCCGACTCGACCGTGTCCGCACCTCCAAAGATCCCCTGGCAAATCACCGGCAACCACTGGGTGTCCGTTCCGTGCATCCACCCCTCCGACGGCGCAATCCACGCACTCGGAGTGGTGGTTCGACGGCTACGCGGCGCCGTCGAGTTCGCTGGGGGGCCGGGCTTCATTGAGGGGGCCGCACCGGCACTGCTTCAGCTTGGCCTTGAAGTGGACGGGAGTCCCGTAGACCTCGCCTCGTCACAAATGGCCTGGCAACGGATCTTTGAGTGGCTCCCGACCTTCAACGCGTCGACAGGGGACCTCACAATTCGAGGCACTATCTTCGCCCCGCATGGGCGGGGAAATGAGATGCCGAGTGTTGTGTATGCGCTGGCGTTTGAGAACAGGTCGGATCGGCCGATTACTGTTCAGCTCACACCAAACGGTACACTGGGAGTTCGGCAGCACCGAGTCCGTACTGCTCGTCCGCTGACGGATGCTCATAGCTATTCAATTGGTGATGGGGCAGTCACACTGTCGGGTACATCTGCCTCTGAAGGTATCGCGCTCGCGATTGGCCTGGACGGGGGCAAAGCCTCGGCTCAGTTCAACAGCGACGGTTCGCTCACATGGTCCATCACAAAGGAAATCGTCGTCCCACCAAAGCAGGACGTCAAGCTCGCGATTTACCTCGCTACCGCAGTCGAACGTGATGGTGCCGCAGCCGCGCTTACCGCAATTCAGCTTCGCGGCTGGCAAGCGTCCGCAACGGCTACGCATTCTGCGCTTGCTGCGCTCGAACAAAGCACTGGTGTGTCAGCTGCAGATCGGCTCGTTAATCGACATCTTATCTTCGCATACTTCTATAGTATTGTTCGTGCAATCGACGACGCACAAATCTATATCGTTCGCTCCCGATCGCCTTGGAATAGCTACGGATTAACCCTTCGCGACTGGGATGCGTTGATGTGGATTGTTCCGGCTGTTCAACTTGCCGATCCCGATCTCGCACGTGAACTCATCATGCGGATGTGTGAAATCCATGGTTATGCGCCAGGCAAAGGTGTGAACTATCTCGACGGCGTTCCGTTTCAGCTTGGCTTTTCACTCGACGGTGCTGCATCGTATGTGATTGCTGTTGATCGATACATCGCGCAAACTGGCGACGATCGATTGGTAGAAGAACACATCATCGCGGATACATTGTACGCATCGTATGAAGATATTTCTGTTCGGCGTGATGAGCAGAAATCGTTGTACTCTACTGAAATTACAGCATCAGGCGCAGTTTCATTGCCGTATACGTTGCATTCAAACGCCGCTGTTGCATATGCGCTCGATATCTTCAAGCAAACGCTCGACGAAAAGACATCCGAGAAAGTTGAAACGGGTGATATTGTTCGTGCTGCGATCAAACGGCACTTTGTGGTACAAGGGGAAGGGGAGGTGCAAAATAGCTTTGCAACCGCGATTGATCTGAATGGCGAGGTTAGTCTTGCCGACGATACTGTCAGCTCCGCATATTTGGTCCCGATGTACGAATTAGTTCCGCGTACCGATTCAACTTATCGGCGCACGATAAAACGCTTTGTACCGGTATCTCGGAATTCTGTTGCTGAGGAGTGTGCGCGGTTGCTGGGCGGTGATACGGCTGGTGCGCTTGATTGGATGCGTCGCGCAACGATGGATAATGGTGTTGCGGCTGAGGTTGTTGACGCGGATGGGAATGCGGTAGATAACGGTGGGGATGCGGCGTTGTCTGGTTTGGTGGCGTATTCGGTATGGTTTGCGGTGAGTGTGCTTGGGGTGCGGTTGTAAAATAAAGTTGCTTGTATCCTGCCTCACAACGGTTAAAAAACAGAAAACTAAGAGACAGACGGCGAACTCGAACGAACATACGGAATCTCCGTATGGGCTTGCCACCTCTTGTGCTGTGTCCCATATTGTGTTCCCATCGATTGACACATGGACAAATCGGCACACGACGACGCGCGCGATCAAGAACGCCAGTGGATATTAGCGCTACAAGATGACGACGAATATGCCCTGCGATCGATATACACGCAGCTGGGCTCCGTGTTGTATCACTTTGCCCAGCGACTTGTCTCGGCCGATCTTGCAGAAGACGTTGTTCAGGATGTTTTAATCGATTTGTGGGACAGGCGGTCGTCGCTGATGATTCGAGGATCGCTCAAAAGTTATCTCCTGGGAGCAACCTATCGTCGAGCGCTGAACGTACAGCGGCGTATGCGGATCGTACAGCGGGCTGCGGTCCGAATAACGGATGACGATGCCTTACTTCCTGTCAGAGCTGAGTCTCCCGATAGAATGGTGGAATCCCGGGAGGCCAGGGCTGCTGTAGCCATAGCCATAGCGACGTTGCCGCATCGCACGCAATTGATTCTTGCGTTGCGTTGGCATGATAATCTGACATACGAGGAGATTTCCGATATTCTGGAGATCAGTGTCGATGCGGCGAAGAAACAGGGGCGACGGGGAGAACAGGCGCTGAGTGGATTGCTTCGGGATTTCGCCTAGTAGGGGATGAGGGCGGCGGTCGGGCTGGGGTGTTTCGGAGGGCTTTCTCCTATTAAGAATTCAGAACTTTACAAAAAAATGTCCCCTTTTTGCAGCTTCGTGTAACTACGAGATGTATGCAACTGGATTCAATTCACCTGCCGCCGGAGCTTCCCTGGGAACTCCTCGATCGATATCTCGCGAATACCGTGAGCGACGAGGAGCGCGCTAAGGTCGACGCATATTTGCGCGATCACCCCGCCGTTGCCAACAACGTTCGCGCATTTGCAGGCGGAGTTGCGCGTCAGGGGATCACTGACCCTGGCGTACTTCGGAATCATGTGTGGGATAACATCCGGGCCGTGGCTGTACGTGCAGATATGACAAATGCACAAGACTCTGCTCTCCCATCGCTTCACGCATCGTCCTCTCGTTCGCTGTCGCGGCGTCTTCTCACTTTCTCGCAGGCACATTCACGCCTCTGGATGACGGTAGCGACGCTTTGTCTTGTGATTATCGGCGGATACAGCATTGTCAACACATCATCAATTCAGTCACGCGTGTTTGCGACAGCCGATCGCCCGAACCTCCGTCGTCTGAGCACGGGGAAAGGACAGCGTGCGTCGATCGAACTGACGGATGGAACCAAAGTGACATTGAATGTGTCGAGCACGATTACCATCCCTCCCGATTTTGGCGAGCGTGATCGCGTCATTCATCTGGATGGTGAAGCACTCTTCGAAGTTCCTGGATCGGCGGGGAAGCCGTTTATTGTGAAAACCGCGACCTCGTCGACACGGGTGTTAGGAACGCAGTTTACCGTACGTGAATACAGTGAAGATCAAAGTGCGGTGACTACTGTGATACAAGGGAAAGTCGATGTCGCTGGCACTGTACTGACCGCGTCTCAGCAAGGTGTTCGTACGCGCGACGGGCGTGTTGCTGTTTCGTCGATCGACAACGCAGCCATCGGCGATTGGGTAGCCGGACAAATTGCATTTAACCGTACCGCATTACAGGATGTCATTACCGAGTTGAATCGATGGTATGACACGGAGTTTGTGCTCGATGACACCACACTGGCAACGGAGCTTGTAACCCTGCGTTTCCACAATCGCTCTGCGAGCGAAGTGGCTACGGTTTTAACGGATATCCTCGGAATTCGATATAGAAAGAACGGACCTCGTATTGTCTTCACTCGATAACTGTTCCCATTCCCCCCCCACTCCAACGACGACTGTGAATCGATACTTGCGATATGTAAGCGCTACGATACCAATCCTGTTATTTACCGGGATACCGGGATTCGCGCAAAGAAGCATGGAAGTAATTTCGCCACGTCCGGTTGTGGCGCATCCGGGAGAGCCTGCCGAGGGTGATACGCAACCTGTTGTTGCGCGTGCAGGGCAGGGGAGTGGATTGGATGCAATTGTGCAGGTTGATTTCAATCGGATCTCATTGAGCGAGGCGCTCAAGCGGATAAGTACAATGGCGAAGCTCGAATTGAGCTATGCCGATCGAACTGTTAAGTCTGACAAGGTGGTGACACTTCAGCTCAAGAGTGTCACTGCACGCGCGGCGGTCGAAAATGTATTGAAGGGCACTGGACTCCAGCTTGTGGTGCGTGCTGATGGATCGTTGATGATTCTTCCGATTCAGAACGTTGAGCGGTCCCAGGACACGGGGGTTGTCGCCGGTCGAGTGACCGATTCCGCGACAGGTCGTGGTGTGGAAGGCGCGACGGTGTCGATTGTTGGGAGCGGACAGAAGACTGTTACCGACAAAGATGGAGTTTATCAGATTCATAACGTACGTCTGGGTACGTATGTGTTGACCGTCAGGATGTTTGGATATAGCGCAAAGAGTGCAACCTTTGCTATGACGGCGAGGGTGGCGGCAGTGTATCTCGCATTGTCACCGACCTCGAGTGTCTTGAGTGAAGTGGTGACAACGGTAACGGGTAGTCAGCGGAAGATCGAAGTGGGGAATGATATTACGACGCTGGATGTGCCGGAAATTATGAAGCAGGCCCCGATTACGAGTGTGACGGATCTGTTGGAAGCGCGAGTGCCGGGATTAACCGTGATGCGGACGAGTGGGGTCCCGGGAGCGCCGTCCCGGATTCGGTTGCGGGGGATTGGGGGCGGGTTGTTGTCCGGCGTTCCCGGGGCCCCGACAAACGATCCGATTGTGATCGTAGACGGGATTCGCGTGTATGCGGGGCAATCCGGGGTGGACGATCAGAAGTTGGGCGGCGGGAAGTATCCGACGCCGTCACCGATCGATCAGATCGATCCGAATAGTGTGGAGAAGATCGAGGTGCTCAAGGGGCCGTCGGCGGCGGCGATGTATGGGTCGGATGCTGGGGACGGCGTGATTGTGATCACGACGAAGAAGGGAAGAGCCGGGGCGACCCGGTGGGATTTGGCCGGATCGGGTGGTATCGAGTCGATGCCGGGCGTGTACGCGGCGCCTGGGTTTTACCGGTTTGGGCAAGGTCCGAATGGTAGTAATGGTGACGGCATGTTTTGTCCGCCGATCACCAGACCTATAGCGTATTTCCAGTGTAACCAGGATAGCCTAGTGCGGTTCCAGGCGCTCAATGAGTCGAGGCTCTCGACGATCGGTCGCGGGACGAGCACGCGGCTGTCCTTGACGGCATCGGGTGGCGCGACAGCGGTGACGTATTCCGTGACCGGCTCGATGGGGAACTCGCTGGGATTGACCAAAATGCCGCCCTTGTATCGGGATCTCTATCGGCAGCTGTACGACTCGGCGCCGAGTGCGCGGATGCGGCGGCCGAATTCGATGGATACCAAGAGTGGGCAAGCGAGCTTTTCCGCGGAGCTGTCACGAGGGCTGCAAGCGACCTTCACCACGTCGCTGATGCAGTCGGTGCAGTATCAGTCGTCCGCGAATGACCAACTTACCGACTTGGCGTCGCAGTATCTGGACACGTCGAATATCAATCCGGGTCGGCCTGGGCAGTATGCGTATCAGATGAAGGCCGATGCCATTACTGCGAATCACGCATTAGCCTTGAACCTGTTGCGATGGGAGCGGCTGCCGGTGACGGCGACATTCGGGATGAATCGCGTCGAGCGGAGTGCGCAAGGATTGACGCCGCGCGGGATTTTAATCATGTACGGGACTTCTTCTTCTTCCACGACAGAGAGGTCCAAAGGGAAATTTACCGAGCGGCGCGAGAACCTCTCGACCACAACCGCTCGTGTGAATGGGACGCTCTTTCCGCGTGCCCGCACGTCACTCTCGCTTGGTTCGGAAATCACCGGCAGTTCCAATGCGGCGATGGATGGCTATAGCGATACGCTGGTGCAAGGGATTTCTCGACCGTCGGCGTTGATCGCGGGTACCCGCGAGGGACGCAGTACCACCACCGGTGGATGGTTTTTGGAACCGCGGTTGAACTTGAATTCCCGGTTCTTTGTGAATCCTGGCTTTCGGTTTGATGGGGGGGGGAGTTCGGGATCTCGCGGTGGGTTTCGCGGCGGATTATGGTCGCTCTTCCCCAAGCTGAATTTCTCGTGGATTGCAGTGGATCGCGAAGGCGGAGAGCCGCTGTGGGGATTGGTGTCGATGGTGCGTCCGCGGTTTGCGGTTGGCGTGGCTGGCGTGCAACCCGCGGCCGAGTGGAGTTTACGCACGCTGCAACAGGATTTAGGTGGTTGGGTACCGGTGGGAGCCGATTCGATTGGCCCAGAAGCGGGGTTACGACTTCGGTCGGTGGGGAATACCCAGCTGGGCCCGGAGAAGACCCAAGAGGTGGAAGGTGGGTTTGATATGGAGCTGTGGAACACCCGGATGACGGTGTCGGCGACGGGGTTCTATAAGATGCGCAAGAATGCCATTCAGCAGCTCCCGCTTCCGCCGTCGATTGGAGCAGGAGCAACAAACGGTGGGATTCAAGTTGATGGGACCACCCCTCGGACGGCATTGTCCTATTACGCAAACATCGGCCATGTGCGGAACACCGGCGTCGAGTTCTCTCTCAACGCGATGGTGCTCGATTTACCGATGATCGGGTGGACGGTTGATGTGTCGGTCTCGAAGTACACTAATACGCTCGTCAAGCTGTTTGGTGAAAAAAACGTGATTGACCTGGGCGACGGGACGCGGTTGGCGGAAGGGTATCCCCTCTTTGGTCGATGGTCGCGCCCGATTTCGGGGTGGGGTGATCCCAAGAATGGAACCAAGATGTGGTACGGGGACTATGTGGTGGACGACTCCGCCGTGTTCATGGGGATGCAAACACCGGATTTTGAGATGCCGTTTCGGACCTCGCTCACGCTCTTTCGTGGGCTGGTGAGCGTGAATGGGCAGTTCAATTATAAGGCGGGGCTCACCCAGTATAATCTTGGTGGGCAAGATCGCCTGGGGAATATCTACGAGAACCCCAATTCGACCTACGGGCAGCAGGCGTATGCGTTGGCGGCGGGATGCTTCATCCCTAACAGTGCACAGGCCAACCTCCGTAAACCATGCACAGACTACGGCTTCATTCAAAAAGTGAACAGCCTGCGATTTAACACCGTGTCGGTCGGCTACAACGTGCCGCGCGCGTATTTGAAACGCTTGTCTGTTTCGAGTCTCAGCCTGTCGCTGCAAGGCAGTAACCTGGGCCTCTGGACGAACTACCGCGGGAAAGATCCCGATGTGAACGGGACGCTGATTGGCGATGCGACCAGTGATTCGGGACAACTCCCCTTGCCACGCGCTTGGAGCCTTCAAATCCGGATTGGGACATGATGACGATGAGAACGATGAACACGAGACTCTCTTGTTTCACGCATCGGTACGTGCGTGGTCTGGTCGTTGGGGTGCTTGCGACGTTTGTGGTGGGATGCAACGCCATTACGGATACGAAACTCCCGGATGGTGTCGACGGTCCCTCGACCTATAACAATCGCGAAGGCGCTACCCGCTTGACCCAAGCGACGCGTGCGGAGTTAGCCACCGCGATCCGGGACTACATTGTCTCCTCGGGACTGTTGACGGATGAGCTCGCGGCGCTTGGCGCTAGTGATGCTTTCTTTGGGAGTCGAGATAAACGCAGTGGACACTGGGTCGGTAGTCCTCCCCACGAGGTCCGCTCGTTGGCTCGATTGACTCGCGGTATTGTCGGTAAATACGTGTCGGGTGACAACTCCGCGTGGCAAGCGCAGCTGTTTCTCTACGAGGCGTACGCGGAGATCTTGACCGCCGATGGGTGGTGTTCTGGAGTGCCGTTGAGCACGATGGACTTTGAAGGCGACTGGACATATCAGCCAGGGTCGACGACGGATGAGATCTATGCGCATGCGCTGCTGTTGTTGGATAGCGCCGAGGCGCGTGCGGCCGACAGTGTGTCGTTGCAGTCCACCATTCGGGTGTTGAAGGCCCGAGCCCAACTGGCACTGGGTCGATATGCGGATGCGAAGCAGACAGTGCTCAGCATTGACAACGACTTCCGGTACGACATGCGCATCTCGTTCGACTTGAAGCAGGGCACAGATGCTACGAAGAAACATGATCGGTTTCTCTTGCATGCTTCGATCTCAGACCACGAGGGGATCAATGGCTTGGCCTATCGTTCGTCGGGTGATCCGCGGACCAGGGCAATGCAGCGCACCAATTCCAATAATGTGATGGTCTGGTTTCCGGTGAAGTACAATACGCCCGATTCGTCCGTGTTCACCATGGCCTCTGGAATCGAAGCCAAACTGATTCTCGCCGAGGCGGCGCTTGCTGACCACGATCCGGCGCAGATGCTGGCGGTGCTGAATGCGTTGCGCACGAACGGCACGTTTACGGTCGAAACGACGCCGCTCCCCGGCGGTGGCGAACGGATTGATACGCTGTGGCACGCCGGGATTGGTGGTGTCGCTGGGCTCCGCCAGATCGACGTGCTCCCGGCCACGCCAGCGACCCAACGCAAATTCCTCTTTGATGAGCGCGCCGCCTGGCTGTTTTTAACAGGGAATCGCCAGGGCGACTTACGACGTTTGGTGCGCAAGTATCGGCTCGACCAGAAGGATGTGTATCCCAAGGGACAGTATACGGTCCCCGGATACACCGATGTCTATGGAACGGATATCTCGTTCGGTCTGACCGAATCTGAATTTACTAACCCACGGTTCACGGGATGCCAATATGACGACTAACTCGGATATCCAACGGTGGCGCTCCGCTGCGATCACGGCCGTGATCGCCGTGGGCACGCTGCTGAGCGCTGGCTGCAGTCTGTCCGATGCCGGACTGACGGCCTATCGCCCGCCCGATCAATACTTTGCGGTGCTGGCGCTCGAGCATCACGCGATCAACCTGTCGACGGTGGCCCCCTACGACACGCTGACCTTGCACACGATCCGCACCATGGGCGACGGTAGCGATGTCCCCGGTGAGGTGACCTATAGCGTGAATAACCCAGGCATTCGCGTCACCAAAGGCGTCCTCACCGCCGTCAGTGCGGTCGACAGCGCCGTGGTGCGTGTGACGCTTACCTATGGGACCATCACGCGCACCGACTCCGCGGTGGTCTCGGTGATTGCGACTGCCCCGACCCCCCTTCACACCTTCGGGCTGCGCGTACCCGCAGACGATAGTGCCAAGACCGCGGTCGGCGTGCTCAAGACTATTCCCTTTATCAGTACATCGGCATCCGGTGCGACTCCTTCGCCCCTCCTTGTGTCGCTGGTGTCCTCCGACACCATGACTGCTGCAGTGGCGCGATCCGGCAATACGGTGAGCCTTAACCCGCGGCGGCCTGGGCGAGTCGTGCTGTCCACCTCCACCTTCGCGTATGGCGCGGTGTGGCGGGATTCGCTGGTGTTTACCGTGGGGTGGCCGATCGTGTACTATCCAGGTGTGGTCGAGCGGTTCGCCACAGGGTCGGCCGTCACGGTGCTCGACTTTGCCTCTCGCGACTTCACGATCGGTGCCGGGGGCTGTGTGATCTGGACTAACATGAGTATCGCGGCCGACATCGATATCCAGTTCGATGATCCTTCGCATGCCGGTGCGTCGGGCAGCCCTGCATGTCCCGGAAACGTCCGGCAGTTACATGCCGATCTGGTCGGTAATATCGCTCCGTTCCGCGTGGTCCCCCTTCCTCCACGATTCCTCGAGGACGGTTTTTGGGATACGGCCACGGAAGAGGATGTTCAGATCTATCTGGCGTCCGTGTTTTCCCCCTATCGTGCCCGCACGTTCTCGACCCCAGGCGTCTATCCCTATCGCAGCGTGCTCCATGGCACCACAGGGATTATCCGTGTATGCGACGAACGGAACGACACGACGTGCGCCCCGGTGCGCATCGGGAACTGGAATTGAACGAATCCCTCCACGCACCGTGGCATCATCCTGGTTTCGCATGGACTGGCTTCATATGGCGAGATCACCGCGCTCACAAGGCTCATCGTATTCCTGACCTTCCGTTTTTCTTATGCTAACTCGACGCACTCTTCTTCAAAGCTCTGCGGGTACACTCGCCGGGGCGATACTGACCTCCCCTCGCGCCGCGCACGCATTCGGACGCGCAGCCGAACCCATGCCCGGGGCGGTGACTGAATTTCGCGAAATGCCCACCGCTGGCGATGATCGATTGCGGATGCTGATTACGACGGCAGTCGATGCGGCGAAGTCCGCCGGTGCCACCTATGCCGATGCCAGGCTCACGTTTTCCCAGAGCATGGGGACCGATAGTGGGCCCATGTACAATCGATCCGAAACGATGGCGTTTGGCGTTCGCGCGCAAGTCGACGGCTATTGGGGGTTTGCCGCCAGCCCTGTGTGGACAAAAGACGAAGCCGCCCGACTCGGGCGCGTGGCGGTGGACGGTGCCAAGGCCAACGTCTCCGGGCGTCCGCGAGACCTGGAGATGGCGCCTAATCCGAATGCCACCAGTGGTGATTGGAGCATGCCGGTGACCGATGACCCCTTTGCCATGGATGCCGATGAAATCATTGATTACTTGTGCGGGATTGCCAGTTATCTAAACACGCTGCACGCCACAAGTGGGCACACTTTAGTGGAGTTCTTTCGGCAGCAGAAAGCTTTCGGGAGTACCGACGGCCAATTCATCACGCAGCGGGTGTACCGGACCGGCGGGGATATCAGCTTTGACGTTGGTGCCTATAACAAGGAGAACGGTATGGCGTCAGGACCCCTACTACAATTCAATCGATCCGGCGCGGGACGAGGGTTTGAGCTGATTCGCACCCCGCACACGCGCGAGTGGATACGTCAGTTATATGCCGAACTCGACGAAGAACGTCGACTCCCGGTTGTGCCCGTCGATGTGGGGCGGTTTCCGATCCTCCTCCACCCGGGTGCCATCGCCGACCTGCTGAAAAAAAGCGTGGGAATTGCCACAGAAATCGATCGCATCATGGGTTATGAAGCCAACACGACAGGGACCAGCTATATCTTGGATCCTGAGGAATCCCTGGGTACACTCAAACTCGGCTCACCGGTCATGCAGCTGACCGCGACCCGCTCGATGCCAGGCGGAGTTGCGCAGACGAAGTGGGACGATGAGGGTGTTGCACCCACTGATTCCAAGCTCATCACCTCCGGGATGCTGACAGACTTGCAGCGGAACCGGGAAGGGACGGCGTGGATGAAAGGGTATCTCACCAAGACGGGACAACCGCTTCGCAGTAACGGCTGTTCCTACGCATTGGAAGGGGACGATGCCCAGACGATCTACCCCGCGGATCTTATCCTGCATCCCGATCCTGATCGCGACACAACGCCGACCCAGTTGCGCGCGCAAATCGACAAAGGGATCGAATTCAAGGCGGCGGGCGCCTTCATGGACTTCCAACAGTCCACGGGGATGCTGAACGGGAGCGCGTTCCTGATCGAGAAGGGCAAGCGCGTCGCCAGGATCGCCGGGGCGGGCATGCTATTCAGGACATCCGAGTTATGGGGAAATCTTCAAGCCGTTGGGGGCCCCAGCAGTCTGCTCCCCGTTGGGACAGCCGCTTCCAAGACGAATTTCATGTGGAAGCAAGTCTATAGCACCGTGAGTACCCCGCCGGCGCTGTTTAAAGAGATGTCGATTATTAATCCATTCCAGAAGGCGTAACGCATGCGCACGATTGTGAAACCAGTGGCAGGAACGACGGGAACCCCGGTGGCAAACACTGTGGGCACGTCCGGTGAGGACGACGTTCGAATTTTCTCGAACGCCGAGGCGGAACGGATTGTCGATCGGGTGGTGTCGCTCTGTCCCAAGGTCGATGCCGTGAACGATGCTCTGTCGATCGAGGTCCAGAGCATGTGGTCCGGTCGCCAACGCTGGGCCCGGAATCGCGCCTTCCTGACCAGCAATGTGCGGACGGTGACCGTGAAGATTCGGCTGTACTACCCTGCGGGATGGAGCGGAACCCGAGAGGCCTTCGTGCAGCTCAACCAGGTGGACGACACCTCGCTCCGTGATGCCTGTCGGTATCTGGAAGAGACTCGTGCGATGGAGGCTCGTCCGGGGTTTGTCCCCGGTGTGGACCTCGAGCTCGGGCATCCCACCTGGCCAGCCAAAGGCATCCCGGTCTGGAGCGATGCGTCCTATCATCGCAGTGCCACAGATAACGCGCAGCTGGTGACCGAGATGACGTCCCGCGCCGAAGCGGAAGGGTTACTCGGGTTCGGGTCGATCGACACGGCTGCGGCGCATTATATGGGCTATTTCCGCGATTCGTGGGGGCGCATCGAGCGGGAACAGGGCGTTGCCACGATGGCCGAGTGTTCAACGACTGTGCGGCATTCGAAAGGGGTGGGCTCGGGGTGGGCTGGCGCATCGTCGTTCGATGTTCAGAAAATCGACCTTGCGAAGTTAGGCGAGGTTGCCTTTGACAAATGCATGAAGTCGCTCAACCCCGTGCGCATCGAGCCCGGTCGGTATCAGACGATACTGGAACCGGACGCGGTCGCGACGTTTGCGAACATCTTTTTTAGCCTGTTGCAGAATCGACACATGGCAGAAGGAATGTTGCATCCGTTGTTTCTCGACTTTGACAATAACATTCAGCGAGGGCGCAGCAAGTTAGGGCTGCAGATTGCCGATCGCCGGTTGAATATCACACACAATCCCGAAGATCCTATTTCGGGAACACACCCGTACCCTGGGATGCGGACCGTCGAGTATCTCAAAGACGGGGTCATTACGGAGATGGGGCGAGACTATGAATATTCGCTGCCGAACCTGGCTCGTGGCGACAACATTCCGGAGCGACTCTCGTATGTCATGCGTGGGAGCGAGACCACCACGAGAGACGAGATGATCGCGACCACGAAGCGAGGATTGCTGCTCACGCGGGTGTCAAATATGGAGCAGTTGGACGACCGCAGTCAGCTCTATACGGGCGTCACGCGAGATGGCTTGTGGCTCATCGAGAACGGGAAGATTACGAAAGCGGTGCGCAACTTCCGCTGGACTGAATCGCCGCTGTTCGTTTTCAATAACATTGAATCCATTGGGGCTTCCGTACCCACGATGATGTCCTGGAGCGAGTTCTTTCCCTTTATGGGACGTGCGTTGCAGAAGGTGGTCGCCAGTCCCCTGGTTCCCACCTTGAAAATCAATGATTTCTCCTTCACCTCGACGATCGATGCCGTTTAACGCGAGGGCGCACAGGATGATTGACACGATGACTGACATACTGGCGGATTTACGTTCTCGACGATTGGCACCCATGCACATGCGATTACACGACGTAACACAACGATTGAACCCACGGTGTTCACACCGATGTTCACCACGATCATCTCAACACCGTCTGCACCGACTTCCGCTCCGAATCGGATCATGGCTTATGGTGTTGGGCAGCGTAGTACTGGTTGCCACCGCCGCTCAAGGGCAAACGCTCTTTGCGCGCCCGGATACCACGCCGAACTATGCGTCGTATCGGGATATTGAAGAATGCAAGAACGCAATAGCTCGGATCACCGAGGCGGCCGAAGGACGCGGGAAAAAGATTTGGTGGGACACCGCTGGCGTAGCACTGAGAAAAACAGTGGAAGGACGACAGATCGACGGCAATGGGAGGCAGAAGGGGCTTTTGGCGACGCCTCGTCCTGATGCCGCGATCAAGGCTGGGCAGGCCTGTCTCGCGCGGTTCAATGCGGATACCGCCAACTTCATAAACATTGAGTATACCGCAGTGATATTAGAAGCGCTCTTGATGGCTCACCGGGACGACGATGCCCGCCGGTTTGCGGAACGCTATTTGGATTCCATGCGAGCGCGGTCAGCGACGATGTACAAGGATCAGTTGCAATGGATCCTCGAAAAGTATACTGCAGCGCGCCCGATTCGGTATGCCGAAGCCAAGCAATACCATGCGAAGATTCTGGCGACCGTGGCGGGCGATTCGCTCTACCGGACTATAGAGGCAGACATGCAGCTTGCCCTTGCTGCAGAGATAATGAACGACACTGCGTACTTAGATGAACTGGCGTGGCATGCGATTCATACGAACGATTCAGTGCCGGTCGCGGCGCGAACTGTTGGGAAGAATGCGTCAACACGGTTAGGCTGGATGGAGGAGATGTTCGGTAAGTTTACACAGAACGAGGGGTTTGATAGTCTCGCGATTTCGAATGTGGCGTACAATCTGTATAAGGCCAACACTGTGAAGCGCCGCGTGTACGGAGGGGAACTCGTGAACGCAACGGATAGCCGAGTACAACCGATAAAAGTCGCCGACCTGGTTGGCGAGTACTATTACACGAGCACGACAGGAGGCTCGTACACGAAGCATGGAGCGGTACCACCCGGGACGTTACCGGTGAAAGGTCGCGTCAACTACATCACCTCGTGGCCGAGTTTTTGTCATGCGGAGGGGTTGACGCGCCCGACAGTGGAAATCGCGCAAATCGGAAATTCGGGACGCTCATGCGCGGGAACATACAACATGATGAGAATAGCGAAAGAACTGCACCCGGATGTCGAGATTATCGTGTTATCCGACACGTATGGTACCGTTGGGCAACTCGGCCCGCTGGAGCCGGCCGACGAAGCCGATACGTTGGCCAAGCTCTTTCTCGGTCATGGCCGCGTACCCGCGCATTTGGTGGTCGAGCACACTCCATTGTTTAATGTGGAGGCACCGGATGGGCGCCGGATCGATCTCCCCACTCCCCAGAGGGAGCTATTGGGCCACCCCCGTACGGTATATGACAATTTTGGTGGTGTTCGATGGCTCGTCGACAAAGACGGATATCTGATCAAAGCGTCGGGGTTCGGGTTCGGGGCAGGTGCAGGGAGTGGAGACTTCTCCGACCGCATGCTCACGATCCTCAAGAACCGACCCAGCAAGCCATGAGCGCATCGGTCGCGTGTGGTGACATCCTTCGATTCTCACGCGGTGTTCACATGGCCATAACACGGTCGGTACTCACACGGCCAGATTCCCGCGCCCCTATTTTTCTGATCTTCTCTTTCTCATGCTGACTCGCCGCACCCTCCTTCGCAGTTCCGTGGGCACCCTCGCCGGCGCGATGCTGACCTCTCCCCGCGCAGTGTACGGTTACGCACCGATGAGTGGGGCGGTGACCGAGTTTCGCGACCTGCCCACCGCTGGCGACGACCGATTACGGATGCTGATTACGACTGCGGTCGATGCGGCGAAATCCGCCGGTGCCACCTATGCCGATGCCCGGCTCACGTTTTCACAGCGGATGGGTCTCGAGGGAGACATGATTCGCGAAGACACCGGACGTTCAGCGTACCCGGCCGGTCGATCCGAAACGATGGTGTTTGGCGTCCGTGCGCAAATCGACGGCTATTGGGGCTTCGCGGCCAGCCCGGTGTGGACGAAAGACGAAGCCGCCCGACTCGGGCGCGTGGCGGCGGATGGTGCGAAGGCGAACGTCTCCGGCCGCCCACGTGATGTGGAGATGGCCCCCAATCCCAACGCGACCAGTGGCGACTGGAGCATGCCGGTGACCGATGATCCCTTTGCCATGGCGTCCGATGAACTCTATGACTACTTATCCGGGATCTACCGATACTTGACCACGCTCCAGAATGAGCTGAGACTCGGCGCCATGCAACTCATGGACGTGGGGATCACGTATGCGCGCCAGCAGAAAGCCTTTGGGAGCACGGACGGCCAATTCGTCACGCAGCGGGTGTACCGGACCGGCGGCGTCTGTGGATTTACGGTGTATGGCGGCAGGGAGGGGTTCGGAGAAGCCGGTGGATCCCTGGATCAATTTACGATGGCCGGTGCCGGACGCGGCTTTGAATCCATCCGCACGCCACAGACCCGCGAGTGGATCCGCCAATTGTATGAAGAGCTCGAAGAGGAACGCCGACTCCCGGTGATGCCGCTTGATGTGGGGCGGTTTCCGGTCCTAATCCATCGGCGTGGGGTCGCTGGCCTCCTCAAGCGGAGCGTAGGGATTGCGACGGAAATCGATCGGGTGATGGGGTACGAAGCGAATACCACCGGGACCAGCTACATCATGAACCCCGACGAGTCGCTCGGGGCGCTCAAAATCGGCGCGCCGATCATGCATGTGACCGGGACTCGCTCCCTGCCTGGCGGGTTAGCCCAGGTGAAGTGGGACGACGAAGGCGTCGAGCCTCGCGACTTCGACCTCGTGAAAGCCGGCGTCCTGACGGACCTGCAGCGGAATCGGGAAGGGACGGGCTGGATGAAAGGGTATCTCGGCAAAACAGGACAACCGCTCCGCAGTAATGGCTGTGCCTATGCGTTGGATGCGAGTGACGCTCCGACGGTCCACCCTGCGGATCTCATCCTGCATCCCGATTCCACTCGCGATACGACGCTGACGCAGTTGCGGGAGCAGATCGACCGAGGGATCGAATTCAAGACGGCTGGCGCCATGATGGACTTTCAGCAGTCCACGGGGCTGCTGACGGGGAGTGCGTTCCTCGTGGAGAAGGGGAAGCGCGTCGCGCGGGTCGGTGCAGGCATGCTGTTCAAGACCGCTGAGTTATGGGGGAATCTGCAGGCCCTGGGGGGACCCAGCAGCGTGCTGACCGTTGGGACGGCCGACTCCAAGACAGGGCATTTCTGGAAGTCAGCGTATAGCAGCGTGAACACGCCGCCCGCGTTGTTTAAAGAGATGTCGATTATCAACCCACTCCAGAAGGCGTAAGGCATGCGCACAATTGTGAAACCCGTGGCAAGCACGATGGCAAACCTCGCGGCAGGTACAGAAGCACGCCCCGTTGCCACCGATGCGGACGACGCTCGGCTGTTCTCGAATGCCGAAGCGGAACGGATTATCGATCGGGTGGTGTCGCTCTGTCCCCAGGTCGATACCGTGAACGATGGGCTGTGGATCGAGGTCCACAGCATGTGGGCGGGTCGGCAACGCTGGGCTCGGAATCGCGCGGTGCTCACCAGTAATGTGCGGTCCGTTGTGATTGATATTACGCTGGGCTTCTCCGGTGGATGGGGTGGTCCACGGGGCGCCAAGGTGCAGCTGAACCAGGTGGACGACACCTCGCTCCGCGACGCCTGTCGGTATTTGGGGGAGTGTCGGGCGAATGAATCGCGCGCCGGGTATGTGCCCGGCATCGACCTCGCGTTGGGACATCCTACCTGGCCGACCAAAGGCATCCCGGTGTGGAGCGATGCGTCCTATCACCGGAACGCTACCGACAACGCGCAGCTCGTGGCCGACATGACGGCCCGCGCCGAAACCGAAGGGCTGCTCGGGTCCGGGTCGATCGACACGGCGGCGGCGCAGTATATGGGCTATTTTCGCGATTTCTGGGGGCGCGTGGAGCGCGAACAAGGGGTCGCAACCATGGCTGAGTGTTCGACGACGGTCCGGCATGCGAACGGGGTGGGCTCTGGATGGGCCGGCGCGTCCTCGTTTGATCTCCAGCGGATCGACCTCGCCAAATTAGGCGAGACGGCCTTTGACAAATGCATGAAATCGCTCAATCCGGTGCGCATCGAACCGGGCCGGTATCAAACGATCATGGAACCGGACGCCGTCGCGTCGTTTGCGAACATCTTTGTTGGTTTGTTGCAGGCGCGAGACAAGGCGGAGGCAGCGGGCCATCCGTTGTATCTCGACTACGATAACACCATCCAGCGAGGGCGCAGTAAGTTAGGGCTGCAGATTGCGGATCGTCGGTTGAACATCTCGCACAACCCGGAAAATCCTCTCTCGGGGACGCACCCGTCCCCTGGAATGCGGACGGTCGAGTATCTCACCAACGGGGTCATCACGGAGATGGGTCGCAACTATGAATATTCGCTGGATAATTTAGGACGCGGGGACCTCATTCCGCAGACCCAATCGTTTGTTATGAGCGGGAGCGAGACCATGACCAGGGAGGAGATAATCGCCACGACGAAGCGCGGATTGCTGCTCACCCGGGTGTCCAATGTTGAACTGTTGGATTTCACCAGTCAGCTCCACACCGGGGTCACACGGGATGGCTTGTGGCTCGTCGAGAATGGGAAGATTACGAAGGCGGTGCGCAACTTTCGCTGGACGGAGTCGCCGCTGTTCGTGTTCAATAACATCGAGTCGATCGGCGCGCCCGTCCCGGTGATGACGTCGTGGGCCGAACAGTTTCCCTTTCACGCCCATGTACTGCAGGCCGTGGTGTCGACCCCCGTCGTCCCCACCCTGAAGATTAATGACTTCTCATTTACCTCGACGGTCGATGCCGTCTAACACGATGGCGCACAGAATGGTTTACAGGATGGTGCACCGAATGGCTCATCTGCTGGCGGATTTACGCTTTCGACGATTGACACACATATCCATGCACGTACAACGATTGACCCCAGGGTTTACACAACGATGTTCCTCACGGGTATCCCAACACCGGCCGTATCAATGCTGGCCATGGCTCGGGATGCTGAGTGGCCTGGTGCTTTTCACTACGACGGCTAGAGGCCAAACACTCTTTGCGCGGACGGACACGACGCCGGCCTATGCGTCGTATCGGCATCTTGAAGAGTGCGTAGTGACGGTATTGCGGGTCGGAGAGACGAGGGAGCCCATTTGGTGGGATACCGCTGGTGCGGCCCAGAGGAAAGCGGCGGGAGTAAAGAGAGAGGTTGAGGTTCAGATTGGGATGCGGAGGGCGCTCCCCACGGCGGCTCGATCCGATGCCGCCATCCAGGCGGGCCGGGTCTGTCTCGCGCGGTTTAATGCCGATACCGCCACCTTCAAGAGTGCAGAGTATGGCCAGGAGATATTTGAAACGCTCTTAATGGTCAATCGTGACGACGATGCCCGCCGGTTTGTCGAACGCTTCCTGGATTCCATGCGTGCGCGGTCGGCGACGGACTACAAGGATCAGTTGCAGAGTGCCCTCGAGAAATACACGCGAGCGCGCCCGCTTCGGTATGCAGAGGCCAAACAGATGCATGCGAGAATTATGACGACTGTGGCGGGCGACTCGGGCTACCGGGCGGTTCGAGCGGACAAGGAGCTCTCGATGGCCGCAGAGCGATTGGGCGACACCATCTACGCGAATGAACTGGGATGGCATGCGATCCGAGCGAACGATGCCATACCAGAGGAGGAGCGGAAGAGGTCACCCGAAGCGCAGGACTGGATGCCGTGGCTGACCGATCGATTGGCACATTTTACGGAAAACGAGGGCTTTGATAGTCTCGCGACTTCGACCTTAGCGTACAACATGTATAAGGCCAACACGGTGAATCGTCGCGTGTACGGCGGGGACCTGGCGACTGCCACCGACGCCAGGGTGCAACCGATTAAAGTTCCCGACTTGGTCGGCGAGCATTATTACGCGAGCACGACGGGGGCTTCGTACACCAAGCATGGGGCGCTGTCACCCGGGACGTTACCCGTGAAGGGTCGCATCAACTTCATCACCTCATGGCCGAGTTTTTGTCATACGGAAGGGGGGATGCGCCCGCCTGAGCTTGCGAAACAGTTGCAGATTTACGGGAGTTCATGCGCGAAGGAATACAACAAGATGCGGAGGTTTAAAGCGATGTATCCGGATCTCGAGATCATCGTGCTCTCCGATACGTACGGCACGGTTGGCAAACTCGGTCCGTTAGAGCTCGCCGACGAAGCCGACACGTTGGCCAAGCTCTTTCTCGGTCATCACCGGGTGCCCGCGCATTTGGTGGTTGAACATACGCCGTTCTTTCACGTGGAAGCGCCGGATGGGCGCCGGATCGATCTCCCGACCCCCCAGATGGAGCTGATGGGCCGTCCGCGTACGATGTGGAACGATCAAGGTGGTATTCGCTGGTTGCTTGACAAAGAAGGTTATATGGTGGGATGGGGTGTTGATGGGGAAGGTGCGGGGAGTGGCGACTATTGGGACCGCTTCATCACTATCCTCAAGAACCGACCCAGCAAGCCATGAGACGCTCCATGAGACGCCGGTCGCTTGTGGTCTCGTCGTGTCTGTCCGTGGCGAGATCGCTTTGTCCGATGTCCGTCTGTTCGTTGTTCATCTGTCCGTGGTTCTGCCGCGCTGATCTGAGGTTCGTGTTGTCATGAGTCTGTTACATCTCGTTGCGCCGGCGGCGCTGTCCGTCATGACCGTGTTCGGCGCGCTCACCGGCGCGCCCGGATTCTTCGATCGCGAATTGGTTCATCCGTTTGTCATCACGGATTCGACCGATTCGGCGAAGACGGCGGATTCAGTCAAAGCCGCACAACCCGACACCTTCACGCCCCCCATGTTGGGACCATCGTTACGCTATGGTGTGGACACTACGGTCTCGCCGTGCGTCGATTTCTTTCAGTATGTGAACGGCGATTGGCGCGCGAAAACCAAACTGGGGAAAATGGATTCCGCGCGCATCAAACGCGTGGAAATTTTCGGCGATGCGTACCGACGCACGAGACTTCGCTTGCGAGACATCCTCGATTCTGCCCACACGATCACCAGCACCACCACCGATCCTACGCTCAAAGTCCTCGGCATGTTCTACGGCAGCTGTCTGACCGCAGACTCACTCGAACCCAATCTCCTCCAACGCGCGCAATCCAAAAAAACGCCGATCCCAGACTCCACACGCGCCGATCAGTGCGTGCAGCGCACCATCGCAACGTTAGGTGGCGCGTTAGGGCAAGCGTTCGCCAGCGACCTCCTCGCATCTCATGCGATGGAACGCATGGAAGCGTTACTCGAAGCCCTCCGAACGGCCACCATCAACCAAGTCTCGGCGAACCCCTGGATGAACTCCGACGAAAAGCGGTGGGCACAGGAACGGCTGCAGAACTTACATTTGCGAGTCGGGATGCCCAAGGAGATGATGGACTACTCGCCACTGGTCCTCACAAGCAACTACAAGCAGAACAAGATTGCAGTGGCCAACTTCAATAATCGGCAGTGGGTCAACGCGATTGGCGGGGATGTCCGTGCCCAATGGAAAGCGAGTCTCCTCACCCCCAACGCTTTTTACATGGGCGGTGATCACGCCATCGAAATTCCGGCGGTCATGTTCATGCCACCGTTCTTCGATGTGCACGCTGAGGATGCGCTTAATTTCGCGGGGATTGGGTTGATCATCGGCCATGAAATCTTCCACAGCATCGCGACACAACTACCAACGATTGCCAATCCCGAGATGAAAACCAACATTGAGCACTTCAAACAACTGAACTCGGCGTTCGGCACCATTGACGGATGGAACACGGACGGAAAGCGCACGTTTAATGAAGACATTGCGGACTATGGTGGACTGCTCGTGTCATACGCCGCGTGGCAGGCCACCCTGAAGAAGAACAAAAAACCCGCCGCGCCACTCGTGGACGGATACACTCCCGACCAACGCTACTTCATCAGTCTTGCCCGAGTGTGGCGGTCAAAGTGGGATCGGGGATTCAACAACGACGTTCATGCCGCACCCTTCGCCCGCGTCAACGCGATGGTGTTAAACGCACCACCGTTTGCCAAAGCCTTCGGTTGTAAGGAAGGTGACCCCATGGTTCGCCCTGGCGACAAGAAAGTCGTGATCTGGTAAGTAACACTGTTACGATTGATCGTCTAAACACCCGTGAACGGTACATTCACAAACTCTCCATAATCCATCCCGGAACGCCGAAACCCCCTTCGAGTTCCCCTGTCATACCCCATCAAATCCCCTCACTCCAGCGGCTGTCAGCCACCTCTGACAGCCGCTTCTTTATAGTATCACCCTCCACACATTTCCTTTTCCTCTCATTTCCGTCCTGCTTTCCACTCTTTCGGAAAGCCGTGACACGATAGTATCTTAGCGTTATGTTGCCGCAATCTCCGCCGGCGAATGAAGAATCGCCCGTGCACGAGCGGGACCGGATGTGGGTCCGTTGCGTTCGTGAAGGTGACAAGGATGCATTCGTTGCAATGTTTGATTGGTATGCGCCAAAGCTGAGTGCGTTTGTGAATGCGCACGTCCAGGCGCGAGACATTGCGGAAGAAATTGTGCAGGATCTTTTCCTGGGGATATGGGTAAATCGCCTGGTCTGGGAAGTCCCGGGTCCACTCAAGATGTATTTATATCGCGCGGCGTTGAATCGTATCTCCAACCATCGTAGAGGAAATCGCCGAGAGGTGTTGATGCACGCGGCGGTGCGAGAGCATCGGGCGGTGATGGGGGAAGGGCAGGAGGCTGCTGCGGCAGATAACCAGGTGGTGAGCGGAGAGCTGCGTCGCGCGATCGAGGCGGCGGTGGCGTTATTGCCGGAAAAGTGCCGGCACGTTTGGATGCTGAGTCGAGAGCATCATATGACATACGCTGAAATCGCGGCGCTTCTCAATATTTCGGTGAAAACTGTGGAACTGCATATGAATCGTGCGTTCCGGGCGTTACGGGTTCAATTAAAGGGCTGGAATTCATAATCGTCGAAAAAAGAGTATAGGGGGGCGCGGCGGTCCGGTGTATTTGGTTTCTGTATGGAAAACACCGACCTTCAAACCTTCCCGCTCGATACGGCGCTCGTAGTCCGATATTGCGCTGGCGAGACGACCGAACAAGAGAATCTTTGGGTTCACCGGTGGGAGCGGGAGAACTCCCGGAATGCAGCCTGGTTGGCGGAGACGCGGGAGTTTTGGACGGTCGTGTCTGATGCCGGGGAGTCGTGGAACGTGGATGCGATGCGAACCCGGATGATGAATGCAATGGCGTCGCTCGAATCGGGCACAAATGTGTCGGAGCGTATGGTGCCTGCAACCATCCAGACGACGACCCCAACTCCCGACCAGTACTCGATAAATAGTTCGGTCAATAGCTCGGCGAATATCCGCGGTTGGTTCTCCAATCGTTTGAGTATGCGGTCGATGTTCGCTGTTGGAGCAGCTGCGTGTGCGCTGCTCGGCGCGATCTGGATTGGCGAAACGGTCGTGAATCCGCGCGATGTGTTTTTCGAAGCGTCGATGTACGCGACTCCGAAAGGGCAGCGTGCGAATGTTACACTGCCTGATGGAAGCACGGTGTCGTTGAACGTCGGGAGCCGGTTGCTGGTGCCCGCAGATTTTGCGGCAGGAAACCGCGTGGTACGACTCGACGGTGAAGCGTTGTTTTCGGTGAATCATCAGTCGAAGCGACCGTTTACGGTGATCGCCGGAGCGAGTGTCACGAAGGTACTGGGAACACGGTTCGCGATTCGGCATTACGACTCTGATTCAAGTGTGACTGTGGCCGTACAGGATGGTAAGGTGTCAGTGCAGCGTGCCGAAGGAGAACGCGGAATGCTGCGCGCTGATGAGGTGGTGTTATCCGCGCGTCAACAGCTTGAAGTGTCGATGCACTCCATTTCTCCTGTCGTTCCAACCGTTGATGCGCAGTTCAGCTTTGTACGGAATAGACTCATCATCGACGGAAGAAAGCTGCGTGATGTCATCCCTGATTTGAATCGATGGTACGATACTGATATTCGATTGGGAGATCCCCAGATTGGCGACATGGAGCTGATCCTTGAATCGACAGGGAATTCGATTGGCGACCTGCAAATGGTGCTGGAAGAAACACTCTCGTTGAGAGTTACTCGTGATGGAAGAACAATCAATATCTACCGGAGGTAGGCATGGGTCGATCGAATGCGGGCGCGGTAGCTGGTGCATGACACGATGCGTTTCATTTATAGGAGAGATATGATAACTGGAAAAATCAGATATATCTTGGCGACGGCATCGTTGCTGTGCGTGTCCAACGCGGTCTCGGCGCAGACAAGTTCTGCTCCCAATCCTGCTTATGGCCCCAGTTTGAATCCCCGGGATAGTCAGCCAAAGAGTCAGAGCGAGAATCGAACACTGTCGGAAAAGCGGCAGGGAACGACAAAGCAAGTTACGCTTGTTGTTCGAGATAGCACGATTGCATACGTCTTGCGCGTGTTGGCGAATCGGGCTGGAGTCGGTGTTGCGTTCGATAAGAATGAAGCCGCGTTACAGCGACGGATTTCAATTGACTTGCGTGCGCTTGAACTGATGCGCGCGGTTGATAGTGTGTTGAAGGGTACCGCGTTAAGCGCGATCATGTCGCCGGGTGGTGAGACGATCATTATTCGGAAGGCACCGGCAAAGTCTGGTGGCACTACTACGATGGCACGGGATTCTGTGAATGCGGGGATTGTAGTCGGTCGAATCACTGATTCCGCAACAACTCGTGGCGTGGAAGGCGCGATGGTGTTGGTTGTTGGGAGCGGACAGAAGGTCATTACCGATAAAGACGGAGTTTTTCGGGTTTCAAACGTACCCGCAGGTTCGCATGTGCTGACCGTCAGAATGTTTGGCTATAGTGCGAAGAGCGCAAAATTTGTTTTGGAGTCGAATGTAGCGCGAGTGCTTCTCACATTGTCGCCGACCTCGAGTGTGTTGAGTGAAGTGGTGACGACCGTGACCGGGCAGCAGCGGAAAATCGAGATTGGAAACGACATCACGACGCTGGATGTGCCGGAGATCATGAAGCAGGCGCCGATTACGAGTGTGACGGATCTGTTGGAGGCGCGTGTCCCGGGTTTGACGGTGATGCGAACGAGTGGTGTCCCGGGGGCGCCGTCGCGGATCCGATTACGGGGGATGGGCGGTGGGTTGTTGTCCGGCGTTCCCGGGGCCCCGACGAACGATCCGATTGTTGTGGTGGATGGGATCCGGGTGTATGCCGGCCAATCCGGGGTGGATGATCAGAAGTTGGGAGGCGGGAAGTACCCAACGCCATCGCCGATTGATCAGATCGATCCGAATAGCGTGGAGAAGATCGAGGTGCTCAAAGGGCCTTCCGCCGCGGCGATGTATGGCGCCGACGCCGGGGATGGCGTGATCGTGATTACGACGAAGAAGGGAAGAGCCGGGGCGACGCGGTGGGATATGGCTGGGTCGGCCGGGATTGAGACGATGCCGGGGGTGTATGCGCCGCCGGGATTTTACCGGTTTGGGCATAGGCCGGATGGCAGTGGAGGTGGCTCTATTGACATGTTTTGTCCGTCGATCACGAGCGCTGTAGATTATTTCCTCTGTAATCAGGATAGTCTCGTCCGGTTCCAGGCGCTCGATGCGTCCAGGCTCTCGACGGTCGGTCGCGGCACGAACACGCGGCTGTCCGCGACGGCATCGGGTGGCGTGAAAGAGTTCGCGTATTCCGTAACTGGGTCGATCGGGAGCACGCTCGGGTTGACGAAGATGCCGCCGTTGTATCAGGATCTCTTTCGTGAACTGTACGACTCGGCGCCGAGCGCACGGATGCGGCGGCCTAACTCGATGAATAGCAGGAGTGGGCAAGCGAGCTTTTCCGCGGAGTTGTCACGCGGTTTGCAAGCGACCTTCACGACTTCGCTGACGCAGTCGGTACAATATCAGTCGTCCGCGAACGATCAATTGGCCGCTTTGGCGTCGACGTATATGGATACGTTGAACATCAACCCTGGGCGACCGGGGCAGTATGCGTATCAGCTCAAGGCCAACGCGGTCACGGCGAATCATGCCTTGGCCTTGAACATGTTGCGATGGGATCGACTGCCGATCACCGCAACGTTTGGGGTGAATCGCGTCGAGCGGAGCGCGGAGGGGATGACGCCGAGGGGGATTGTCGTCGTTACAGAAATTCTGCCGACTAAGATCCTTACGGAGATGTCCAAAGGGAAATTTACCGAGCGACGCGAGAACCTCTCGACCACAACTGCTCGCATCACCGGGACGCTCTTTCCGCGCGTGCGGACATCACTGGCGCTCGGCTCGGAAATCACCAGCCGATCCAACGCGGCGATTGATGGCTATAGCGATACACTGGTGCAAGGCGTTTCGCGACCGGCCACGTTGATTGCCGGTACGCGCTCGGGACGTAGTACGACAACCGGTGGATGGTTTCTGGAACCGCGGTTGAATCTGAATTCCCGGTTCTTTGTGAATCCTGGCTTTCGGTTTGATGGTGGTGGAAGTTCGGGATCCCGCGGTGGGTTTAACGGTAGCTTGCTCTCGCTCTTTCCAAAGCTGAACTTCTCATGGCTTGCAGTGGATCGCGAAGGCGGGGATCCGTTGTGGGGCATAGTGTCGCTGGTGCGTCCGCGGTTTGCGGTTGGTGTGGCTGGCGTACAACCCGCTGCAGAGTGGAGTTTACGCACGTTACAACAGGATGTCGGCATCTGGGTCCCAATACCTACGGATTCGATTCCCCCTGATGCCGGGTTACAGCTCGCGTCGGTGGGGAATACCAAGCTGGGGCCAGAGAAGACGCAAGAGGTGGAAGGCGGATTTGACATGGAGCTATGGGATACTCGGGTGACCGTGTCGGCAACGGGCTTCTATAAAATGCGTAAAAACGCGATTCAACAGCTTCCGCTCCCACCGTCGGTGGGGACAACACTCTCCTACTACGCGAACATCGGTCACGTGCGGAATACGGGCGCCGAGTTCTCGCTGAACGCAGTGGTGCTGGATTTACCGACGATCGGATGGACGGTTGATGTGTCGGTTTCTAAATACACGAATACGCTGGTCAAACTATTTGGTGAGGAAAGCGCGATTGACCTTGGCAACGGCACGCGATTGGTCGAAGGCTATCCCCTTTTTAGTCGATGGTCGCGTCCGATTTCGGGGTGGGGTGCGCCACGAACTGGGACCAAGATGTGGTATGGCGATTTTCTGGTGGACGATTCCGTCGTGTACATGGGAATGCAAACACCAGATTTCGAGATGCCGTTTCGCACCTCGCTCACGCTCTTTCGTGGACTGGTAAGCGTGAATGGCCAGTTCAATTATAAGGCAGGGCTGACGCAGTATAACCTCGGCGGTGGACAACTCCTGGGCAATATCTATGAGAACCCGAATTCGACCTACGGACAACAGGCGTATGCGTTGGCAGCTGCTTGTTATCTCCAACACAACACCCAGCTCCAAATAGGTAGACAGAATGGGCCATGCACGGACTATGGCTTTATTCAAAAAGTGAACAGCCTGCGATTTAACTCGGTATCCGTTGGCTACAACGTGCCGCGTTCGTATCTCAAACGGTTGCCCATGTCGAGCCTGAACGTCTCGTTGCAAGGCAGTAACCTCGGGCTTTGGACCAACTACCGTGGGAAGGATCCCGATGTGAACGGGACGCTCATTGGGGATGCGACCAGTGATTCGGGGCAACTCCCCATGCCACGCGCCTGGAGCCTTCAAATCCGGATTGGGACATGATGACGATAAATACAAGACCGTGTGGCGTGATGAATAAATACCTGCGTCATATCGTCGTTGGGGCGATCGCGACATTGGTGGTGGGTTGCAGCGCGATTACGGACACGAAGCTCCCGGATGGTGTAGACGGACCGGCGACCTATAACAATCGTGAGGGGGCCACTCGATTGACGCGAGCGGCGCAAAGAGAGTTATCGACGGCAATCAGGACTTATATCGTCTCCTCAGGACTGTTGACGGATGAGCTTGTGTCTCCTGGCGTTCCAAGTGCTGAGCAGCCCAGTCGAGATCAGCGACGTGGGCAATGGATCGGCATAGGCCCTCCCCATGGCGTCCGCTCGCTGGCTGGACTGGCTCGTGGTGTGGTTGGGAAGTATGTGTCCGGTGAAACATCTGCGTGGCAAGCACAACTGTTTCTGTACGAGGCGTATGCAGAGATCCTGACCGCCGATGGCTGGTGCTCCGGAGTGCCGTTGAGCACAATGGACTTTGAAGGCGACTGGACGTTCCGCGCGGGATCAACGACGGATGAGATCTATGCGCATGCTATTGCGCTGTTGGATAGCGCTGAGGCGCGCGCGGCGGATAGCGTGCCGTTGCAGTCGACGATCCGGGTGTTGAAAGCACGTGCTCAACTGGCGTTGGGGCGTTATGCGGACGCTGCACAAACGGTGCAGGGTGTCGATGGCGATTTCCGTTCCGAGATGCGCATTGCCTTTGATCAAGGGAAGCGCACGACGGCGAATAACCGATATGGCGAGTTTATCGGCTCCGCTTCGATCGCTGACCTGGAGGGGATTAACGGCTTACCGTATCGCTCGTTGAATGATCCCCGCACCCAAGCGGTCCAACGAAGTTATAATGGTATGGCAGCGGTCTGGTTTCCCGCGAAATATGTCACGACGGATTCGTCCACGTTTATGCTGGCATCCGGAGTCGAAGCCAAACTGATTCTCGCCGAAGCGGCGCTCGCTGACCACGATCCGCAGCAGATGCTGACGGTACTGAATGCGTTGCGCACGACCGGCACGTTTACAGTCGAGACGACGCCACTCCCCGGCGGTGGCGAACGGATTGATACGTTGTGGGATGCCGGAATCGGTGGCGTTGCCAGGCTTCGTCCAATCGACCTGCTCCCACCAACGCCAGCGGCCCAACGCAAGCTTCTCTTTAACGAGCGTGCGGCCTGGCTGTTTTTGACGGGTCATCGCCAAGGTGATTTACGACGCCTAGTGCGCAAGTATGGCATGGATCGCGAGCAGGTGTATCCCACGGGAACGTACACCGCCGCAGGATATGTTGGTGTTTACGGGCCCGAAATTTCGTTTGGTCTGACCGCAACTGAATTTCGAAACCCTCTGTTTACCGGGTGCCAGAACAATGACTAACTTTTGTTTAAGCCGGTGTCGAGCCGCGGTGATTACTGCGGTGATGTTGGCGTTGACGCTGACGAGCACTGGCTGCAGCCTCTCGGATGCAGGACTGACTGCCTATCGTCCGTCCGATCAATACTTTGCAGTGCTGGCCCTCGAGCATCACGCCATCAACCTGTCGACGACCGCTCCGTACGACACGCTGACATTGCATACGATCCGAACTATGGGTGACGGCAGCGTCGTCCCCGGTGAGGTCACCTATAGCGTGAACAATCCAGCTATTAGCGTCACGAATGGCGTGCTGAAAGCTCATAGTGCGATCAACAGCGCGGTGTTGCGCGTCACGCTCACGTATGGGACCATGACGCGTACCGACTCTGCGTTGGTGTCTGTGATTGGCACTGCACCGGACCGTCTTCGCGCCTTCGGGTTGCGAGTGCCGGCAGGCGATAGCGCCAAGTCCGCAGCCAACGTGCCCAAGACACTCCCACTCATTCGTGAATCGGAATCCGGCGCGAATCTCTCAACTCTTCTCGTGTCGCTGTTGTCCTCAGATACCATGGCTGTCACGATAACGCGGGAAGGCAATAGTGAGGTGAGCATCACACCACGGCAGCCGGGGCGCTTTGTGTTGTCCGCCTCTACCTTCGCGTATGGCGCAGTGTGGCGGGATTCGCTGGTGTTTACCGTCGGATGGCCAATCCGGTTTGGTGCGCCGATTGTCGAGAAGTTCACGACTGGATCGATCTCAACTGAGCTCGACTTTGTCTATCGAAACTTCACCATCGGTGTCGGTGGCTGTGTGGTCTGGACGAATGAGAGCCGTGTGAGCGGCATGGATGTCCAGTTCGATGATCCCTCGCACGTCGGTCCGCCGGCTGGTAGTGTATGTACTGGGGGGTTAGCGAATCCTGAGGTGGGTGGCAATATCGCCTCATTTCGGCTGATCCCCATGCCTGAAAAATTTCTCCAGGAAGGTTTTTGGGATACCGCAACAGACGAGGATTTTCAGGAATATTTGCAGGCCGCCTTTTCACCCAGGCGCGCCCGCGCGTTTTTGACCGCTGGCGTCTTTCCGTATCGTAGTACACTCCATGGTGTCACCGGGATTATCCGCGTGTGCGATGAACGCAACGATACAACATGCGCCCCGACGCGCATCGGGAGCTGGTACTGAACGAATCACCGCACGCACCGTGACATCATCTGATCCTCATGCTGTGTTCATGCTGTGTTCACACGGCGAGAATACCGCGCTCACCTTATTGCTGACCTTCTATTGTTCTCATGATTACTCGACGCACCCTCCTTCGTAGCTCCGCGGGTACCCTCGCTGGAGCGATGCTCACCCGCCCGCGCACCGCGCAGGCATACGCACCGATAGGCGGAGCGGTGGCCGAATTTCAAGAGCTGCCTACCGCCGACGATGACCGACTGCGGATGCTCATCACGACCTCGGTCGATGCGGCGAAATCCGCCGGCGCTATCTATGTCGACGCCAGACTGACCTTTACGCAGCAGTATGGTCTGGAAGGGCAGATGCTCACCGACGGGAGCGGCCGAACCTCGTTCCCGGGCAGTCGTTACGAAGCGATGGCGTTTGGCGTGCGGGCGCAATATGACGGCTATTGGGGCTTTGCCTCGAGCCCGGTGTGGACGAAAGACGAGGCCGCACGACTCGGTCGCGCGGCGCTCGACAGTGCCAGGGCGAACGTGTCGGGTCGACCACGGGATGTGGAGATGGCGCCGAACCCCAACGCCACCAGCGGCGATTGGGTTATGCCGGTCATCGATGACCCCTTTACGATGCCCACCGATGAAATCTACGATTACTTGAGTGGCATCAAGATGTACATGGACACGCTCAACGATGAAATGGGGCTGGGCATCTATACCGGGATGCACATGGACGTCAATTTTCTTCGGCAGCAAAAAGCCTTTGGCAGCTCGGACGGGAACGTCGTGACGCAACGCGTCTACCGAACAGGCGGCGATCTCGGGTGGACCGTTGGGAATCCGTTGCTGGGGAATGACATCGCGACGGGCGAGTTGACGCAATTCACCAAGGCTGGTGCGGGACGTGGGTTTGAACTCATCCGCACGCCGCACACGCGCGACTGGATGCGTGCGTTGTATGAAGAGTTGGAGGCCGAGCGCAAGTTGCCCGTGGTGCCCGTTGACGTGGGACGGTTTCCGGTACTCATGCATCCCGGTGGGGTCGCTAATGTGCTCAAAAAGAGCGTGGGGATTGCGACCGAAATCGATCGCGTCATGGGGTACGAAGCGAATACCACCGGGACCAGCTATATCATGGATCCCGAGGAATCGCTGGGGACCCTCAAAATCGGATCGTCAGTGATGCGTGTGACGGCCACGCGATCGATGGCGGGTGGGTTAGCACAGGCGAAATGGGACGATGAAGGGGTTGAGCCGCAGGACGTCGATCTCGTCACCAACGGGCTGCTCACGAACTTGCAGTCCAATCGGGAAGGGACCACCTGGATGAAAGACTATCTGACGAAAGCTGGCAAGCCGGTCCGAAGTAATGGCTGTGCGTACGCGTTGGATGCGAGTGATGTGCAGGCCGTACACTCGTCCGATCTCATTTTGCACTCGGATGCAGCGCGTGACACCACGCTGAACCAGCTACGGGAACAGATCGACAAAGGCATTGAATTCAAAACCGCGGGGGCCATGATGGACTTCCAGCAGGCCACGGGGATCTTCACCGGATCGAGCGTGTTTCTCATTGAGAAGGGGAAGCGCGTGGCGCGGATCCAGGGGGCTGGTATGCTATTCAGGTCTGCCGAATTATGGGGGAATCTCCAGGCGGTGGGCGGTCCGAGCAGCGCGATTCCAGTCGGGACTGCGGATGCCAAGACGAATAACTTTTGGAAGGTCGCCTATAGCACGGTCCATACTCCTCCAGCGCTCTTCAAAGAGATGTCCATTATTAACCCATTTCAGAAGGCTTGATCGGTATGAGCACGTTACCAACACCCTCAAGTGCGACCCCCGGTGAAGACGACCGTCGGATTTTCTCGGATGCCGAGGCGGAACGGGTCGTGGATCGCATCATTTCGCACTGTCGGAAAGACGATAAACTGTCGATCGAGGTCCAGAGCATGTGGGTCGGTCGGGAACGCTGGGCGCGGAATCGCGCGTTTCTGACCAGTACCGTACGGACCGTCAATGTCAAAATCAAGATCGAGTTCGCCGGTGGTAGATCACCTTCGTATTCAGAGCTGTCCATGAATCAGGTCGACGATGCCTCCTTGCGCGATACGTGCGCCCAGTTGGCACGGAACCGCGAGCACCAGTTTCGCGGTGGATTTATGCCAGGTATGGATCTCGAATTGGCCAAGCCGACCTGGCCCTCGAAAGGGATCCCGGTCTGGAGTGACGTGTCCTTCAACCGCACGGCTTCTGAAAACGCCAAGGTGGTCTCGAACCTGACATCCCGTGCAGAAGAGAGCGGGCTGCTCGCCTCCGGGTCGATCGAGACCGCCGGGGCGCATTATCTGGGTTATTTCCGCGACTCTTGGGGACAGGAGCAGCGCGAGAAAGGGCGGGCCACGATGGCCGAGTGTTCCTCAACCATCCGGCATCCCAAAGGGGTGGCCTCCGGGTGGGCGGGCGCGTCTTCCTTTGATCTCGAGCGCATCGACATCGCGAAGTTGGGCGAGACGGCGTATGACAAGTGCATGCAGTCGATGAATCCGGTGCGCATCGAGCCGGGACGCTACCAAACGATTCTGGAACCGCAGGCGGTCGCGTCGTTTGCGAGGCCGTTTTTTGAGATGTTTCAAGAACGAGGCTTGGCAGAGGGGAGAGCACAACATCCGTTCTTTCTCGACATGGATGCCAGCATCGAGATGGGGCGCAGTAAGTTAGGGCTGCAGATTGCTGATCAGCGGTTGAATATCACCCATAATCCAGAAGATCCCATCGCGGGAACGCACCCCAACCCTGGGATGCGGACCATCGAGTATCTCAAAAACGGGGTCCTCACTGAGATGGCGCGGGACTATGACTATTCGCTAACGGGGTTAGGCCGTGGGGACAACATTCCGGGGCGGCTTTCGTTCGTGATGAGTGGGAGCGAGACCACCACGAGGGATGAAATGATCTCGACCATGAAGCGGGGGCTGCTGCTCACGCGAGTCTCCGGCGAGGTCGAGCTCGATGAGAAGAGTGCGCTGTACACCGGCGTGACCCGCGATGGCCTCTGGCTCATTGAAAATGGGAAAATTACGAAGGCGGTGCGCAACTTTCGCTGGACCGAATCACCGTTGTTCGTCTTCAACAATATCGAATCGATCGGTGAATCCGTCCCAGTCATGACGTCCTGGTATGACTGGTTTCCGTTCCCGCGGCATGAGTTGCAAAAGGTCGTGGCCAGTCCGGTTGTACCGACCTTGAAGATCAACGACTTCTCTTTCACCTCGACGATTGACGCTATATAAAATGATGGCTTACAGACAGTTTGGAGTGCTCGTGGCCTTGGGAGGAGTGGCCCTTGGGGTGATGGCGTGTGCCACACCGGCGCAGGGGCAAACCCTCTATGCCAAGCCCAAAGACACCACGCCTGACTACGCGTCGTATCGACATATCGAGGAATGTCTCATCGTCGGCTACCGGATCACCGAAGAGGTGGAAGGGAAGCGGGACGCGAAAAAATGGGATACCGTGCCGGTGGCGCGGTGGGCCGCGTTGTGGGACGAACACGAAGCAGAGCGGAATCGGCGTGGACCGGTAAGGCTACAGCCGATGGGACGACCCGAGGCCGCAGTCGAGGCCGTGGGCACCTGCCTCGAGCGATTCAACGCGGATACCGCGACATTCAAGAGTACCTCCATCGCGCTGCGAATGGTGGACGCGCTCTTTATGGCTGACCGCTGGGCTGATGCGCAACGACTGGCAAATCGTGTGTTGGATTCGATGCGTGTCCGTTCGAAAGCGGACTATAGGTGGGCGCTGGAAAAGGTGCTCGAACGGTACGTCCTGGTACGTCCCGTTCGATTTACGGAAGCACAGTACTACTACAACCAATTGCTGGCCGATGCCGCCGGAGACTCCCTCTACCGGACGATTGATGCCCATCTCACCTTTGCCCGTGCGGCAGAGGCGAAGGGTGACACCGCCTTGCGGGACACCTTGTTGTGGCAGGCGATCCGTACCAACGATGCGACACCCGTCGAGGAGCGGCGGCGGTCGGGGGATTGGACAACGAGGCTTGCCATATTGTCTTCGGCGATCGAAGATTTCACGATAGAGGAGGCGTTCGATAGCCTGGCGATTTCGACTCGCGCGTACAATCTGTATCGAGAGAACACCGTCAAGCGTCGTGTCTATGGGGGAGAGCTGGTGACCGCGACCGATAGTGCCGCTCAACCGGTGAAGATGCAGGCACCGCTTGGGGACTACGTGTACAACGCAACGCCGAGTGCGATGTACACCAAACAGGATTCGTCGGTGCTCGGCACGTTACCGATCAAAGGGCGTGTGAACTACATGACGGCACTGCCAAGCTTTTGTGCCTTCGAAGAAGGAGCACGCGGGAGTGATGGGCTCCTCAAGGCGGGCGATGCGTGTTGGAGTCGCTCATCGGATTTGAGACGGTATAAAAAGCTGTATCCGGATCTCGAAATCATTCTGTTGACCACCACCTATGGCACGGTTGGTCAGGTGGGTCCGCTCGAACTGGCGGACGAAGCCGATACGTTGGCCAAGCTCTTTCTCGGTCATCACCGCATTCCCGCACATTTGGTGATTGAAAAGAAGCCGTTCTTTCGCGTGGAAGCTCCAGATGGGCGCCGAGTCGATCTCCCAACCCCAATGATGGAAGAAATTGGGAGTGCGTATTTTCTGGTATTTCTGAGAGGCGGTGGCTGGTTCACGGATAAGGAAGGTTATAGGGTTGCGGCTCCAGGCATACCAGGAAATGGGGACGGCGTTCGATTCGACCGCTTCTACAAGATCCTCATGAACCGACCCAGTCAATGAAACGTTGGTCCCATGTGATGGGTATACCTATCAGTCCGTTGTCCATCTGTTTGTTGTGCCGCACTGATCTGAGGTTTGCGTTATCATGAGTATGTTGCATGTTGTTGCTCCGGTTGCGCTGTCTGCCATGACCGTGTTCGGCGCGCTTACAGGCGCGCCGGGATTCTTCGATCACGAATCAGTCAATCCGTTTGTCGTCACGGATTCGACCGATTCGGCTGATTCGGCGGATTCAATCAAAGCCGCACAACCCGACACATTCACGCCTCCCATGTTGGGACCGTCGCTACGGTATGGTGTGGACACCACCGTCTCGCCGTGCGTCGATTTCTATCAGTATGTGAACGGTGATTGGCGCGCGAAGACGAAAATGGGAAAACCGGTGGAAGGGCGAGTGAAACGCGTTGAAATTTTCAACGATACATATCGACGTACCAGACTTCGTTTACGCAGTATTCTCGATTCCGCCCACGCAATCGCCACCACTACTGCCGATCCCACCCTCAAAGTGCTCGGCACGTTTTACGGCAGCTGCCTGATCGCGGATTCGCTCGAGTCCAATCTCCTGCAACGCGCGCGATCCAAAACACCGATCCCGGACTCCACGCGAGCGGATCAGTGTGTGCAGCGAACACTTGTAACGCTGGGTGGTGCACTAGGGCAAGCGTTCGCCAACGACCTCCTCGCGTCACATGCAATGGAGCGAATGGAAACGCTGCTCGAAGCGTTGCGAACCGCCACCATCGATCAGATCACAGCAAATCAGTGGATGACGTCGGACGAGAAGGCGTGGGCACGGGAAAGGCTACAAAAGTTGCAACTGCGCGTCGGGATGCCGAAGCAAATGGTAGATTACTCGCCACTGGTTCTCACGAGTAACTACAAGCAGAACAAGATGGCGGTGGCCAACTTTGATAATCGGCAGTGGGTCAACGCCATCGGTAACGATGTTCGTGCCCAATGGAAAGCGAGTCTCCTGACCCCCAATGCCTTTTACATGGGTGGGGATCATGCGATCGAGATTCCAGCTGTGATGTTCATGCCGCCATTCTTCGATATGCACGCCGAAGATGCGCTCAACTTCGCGGGGATTGGCTTTGTTATTGGCCACGAAATCTTTCACAGTATCGCGGGGCAACTGCCAACGATTGTAAATCCGGCGATGCACACCAACATCGAGCAATTTAAGATGTTGAACTCGGCGTTAGGCACCGTTGATGGATGGAACACAGATGGGAAGCGCACGTTTAGCGAAGATATTGCGGACTATGGCGGATTTCTCGTGTCGTACGCCGCGTGGAAAGCCACGCTGAAGAGGAACAAGAAGGCCGCCGCGCCGCTGGTGGATGGGTACACGCCAGACCAACGCTTTCTGGTTGGGCTCGCACAAGTGTGGCGGGCGAAGTGGCAGGGAGGATTGAACAACGACGTGCATGCAGCGCCATTTGCTCGCGTGAATGCGATAATGTTGAATGCCCCGATGTTTGCGAAGGCCTTCGGCTGCAAGGACGGGGACCCCATGGTTCGGCCCAGCGACAAGAAAGTTGTGATCTGGTAAAGCGAAGGGGGAAGTGCGAAGTCCGAATATATAAACACTGATGTAGAGATATAATACACGACAAAAGACAGCAGCTTCCGTTGCGTTACGGAGGCTGCTGTCTTTTTGTTGTGCATATATATCGGAACTGGAAATCCAATATACTTCGAATGGTTGATCTGGCGGCCATTCCGAATCGTCGATTGGTTTCCGGAGATATTCAAATGGCAAATGTTCATTCCATGCCAAATCTCGCGCACGAACTATAGTGTAGTCATTCACCCACACAATACCAATCACTCAACAAACTCACTCCACACAGAAAAATCCGCAACACCATAGCCAAATTCAAATCTCGAGGATATCGTTACAAATTGACCGCCTCTCATCGGTCAAACTTTTAACGATGACAGATACCGTCGAGTCAACATGGCGAAGGCCGAATCGGTTAATCCAGCTCGTAGTGATAACGACCATCACCTGACCGACAAATCAGATCGTTTACGTTCGTTAAGTTCTCCCAGTATTTCTATAGGCTCAGCAAAGCAACAACATATCGAACTCTCGTTTATTCGCGAATCCCAGGCCCATCATCTTCTCTCCGAAATTCGTCGTGGCTCCCCCGAAGCACTCGGCGCGCTATCGGATCTCTTTTCTGCCGAACTCCTTCGACTCGCTCAAGCGATTACCGGCTCCATCGACGCCGCCAGCGATGTGGTCCAGGACGTATTCATCGAAATCTGGTCTCGCGGTTCTGCTCTGGAAATCTACGGCTCGGTTCGCGGATATCTCTGGACCGCAACCCGCAATCGAGCGCGAAAAGTTGTTCGTCACGAAATAGTCGAGGAGCGGTACCGGGAATCCATACAATTCGATCAGTTCGATCAATTCCGGGAAGCCTCTTCAACGAACTCAGCACCCGGGCGGCTGGACGCTGAAGAACTTACGGCGCAAATCCATCTCGCGCTCAAAGCGTTACCACCACGCTGTCGAGAGATCTTTTTGCTCCGATGGCGCGATGATATGACCGTCGCTGAGATCGCTGAGATATATGAGATCGGTCTTCCCACCGTTCGAAACCAGATCGGTCGAGCGGTAAAGCATCTCGCCAGCGTTCTGAAATTGGACGATCGAGAGGGCGGCGACGAGTAAAACAGGCGGTGTGTGTGTTTTGATTGAGATAGGGGTCGTGTTTATATGGACGACTCACGCCACGACCAAAACGACCTGATCTCCGAGATTGCGAACCACGCGTTTCCGGAGCAGGAATCCTCGGATAATCATCGAATTGCTGAGGGGACTGGCAAGCAGGCTGCAGGAGCTGAATTGGAGCGTGCGCAGCAAGCCGCTCGTCATGCTCGGAATACAGAAATATCCGATGCGAGCGTAGCGCTCCGTCTCTCGCTCGAGCAATGGGCTCAGCGCAATCCAAACCAGGCAACGCAGCATACACGCCCATCCGTCGTTTCAACCGATGATGGCGCAACGCGTCGTAGCTGGTCCTCCAGGATCACCAATCGTTTGGCAATTGCGGCGATCGGTCTGTGTCTCGTTTTCGTTGGGCTTACACAATCAAATCGATTTGGCGGGCTCGTACCGCAGACCGCTGGCCTTTCATCTGTCTATACCACCCCGAACGGACAGCGGGCCAGTGTCTCGCTCCCGGACGGTAGCTACGTGATCCTGAACGTAGGGAGTCGCCTGGAAGTTCCGGCGCAATTTGGTTCCGGAGATCGACAAGTCCGTCTGTCTGGTGAAGCGCTCTTTACGGTGACACATCGCGATGGAACTCCGTTTACCGTTATTGCCGGTGCGAGTACAACGCGTGTTCTGGGGACGACCTTTGCCGTACGTGCATATTCGACCGACACCGTTGTTTCGGTTGCCGTTCGTGACGGGAAGGTATCGGTGCAATCCTCTGTGGTCAACGCACATCAGGAAGCAACGGTGGGATCGAACGGGAAGGTGGTCGTCACACCGGTTACCGCTTCTCGATTTGAATTTGTCGATCAAGTGCTGACATTAGACAACGTTTCGCTTCGTGATGCGGCTGTTGAATTAGGCCGATGGTATGATGCCGATATTCTGATTGGTGATACCACGCTGTGGAATCAGCGCATTGGTGGTGAGTTTACAAATGGATCCCGTGCAGAGTTTGTCACATTGTTACAGACTGTACTTGGCTTCGATGTGGTCATGGATGGACGAAGAATCACCCTTTACCGTAGGTAGAGATGGCGCATGCATATTATCGATTCAGAGAGGTGAGCACGTTGTTGTCTCGTTATAGAATGCCACGAATAGGCATAGTCGTTGGATCGGCGGCGTTGCTGTGTGTGTGCACGGGTGTTGGTGTTGCGCAAGTGTATACGACGATGGGAGTTCCGGCGCAGCAGACGCTGAAAGGACCGGGAACCGAACAGCAGGAGTCGGATAGACGTGCTGCAGCGAAGGTTACGCTTACGGTGAAGGACAGCAGTTTGCTATACGTTGTTACGGAAATTGCGCGACAGGCGAAGTTAAAGGTTGTGTATCGTGATGCGGCGAAGGTCTTGGCGCGTCGAGTGAATGTGAAGTTGGTTGATCAGCCGGTGATGGAGGCGTTTACCACTGTGCTCGCTGGGACCGGATTGATTTCGACGTTGGCGCCAACTGGGAATACCGTTGGGATTCGAGCGCGGGATACGACGGAAGCTGGTGCGAAGGCTTCGAGAGTGGCGGGAGACGAAACGGGGGTTGTAGCCGGTCGAGTGACTGATTCCGCCACGACTCGTGGAGTGGAAGGCGCGATGGTGTTGATTGTTGGGAGTGGACAGAAGACCGTTACCGATAAGGACGGGATTTTCCAGATTCGAAACGTCCGTGCGGGTTCGTATGTGTTGACTGTCAAAATGTTTGGATATAGCGCGAAGAGTGCAAATGTTGTTCTGGAGGCAAAGGTGGCGACCGTTTCTCTCGCCTTGTCGCCGACATCGAGTGTGTTGAGTGAAGTGGTGACCACGGTGACGGGTCAGCAGCGGAAGCTCGAGATCGGGAATGATATCACCACGCTGGATGTGCCGGAGATTATGAAGCAGGCGCCGATTACGAGTGTGACGGATTTGTTGGAGGCGCGGGTTCCCGGGTTGACGGTGATGCGGACGAGTGGTGTCCCGGGGGCGCCGTCGCGGATCCGATTGCGTGGGATTGGTGGAGGGTTGCTGTCGGGCGTTCCCGGGGCGCCGACGAATGATCCAATTGTGGTGGTGGATGGGATTCGGGTGTATGCGGGGCAGACTGGCGTGAATGACCAGAAGTTGGGAGGCGGCAAGTATCCGACGCCCTCGCCGATTGATCAGATCGATCCGAATTCGATTGAGAAGATTGAGGTGTTGCGCGGGCCGTCTGCGGCGGCGATGTATGGGTCGGATGCAGGCGATGGCGTAATTGTCATTACGACGAAGAAGGGGAAGGCGGGGGCGACGCGGTGGGATGTGGCGGCGTCGGGTGGAATTGAGTCAATGCCGGGGATGTATGCGGCGCCAGGGTTTTACCGGTTTGGGCATGGGCCCGAGGGCGGCATCGGAAATACTCCACAGATTTTTTGTCCGCAGATCACCAACCAGGAAGAGTATTTTCGGTGTAGTCTGGATAGTCTTGTCCGATTCCAGGCGCTCAATGAGCCGAGACTCTCGACGATCGGTCGTGGGACGAGCACGCGATTGTCAGGGACTGCGTCGGGTGGAGCGAATGCGCTTATGTATTCGGTGACAGGGTCGATGGCCAATACGCAGGGACTGACCAAAATGCCACCGTTATATCAGGATCTCTTTCGCCAACTGTACGACTCGGCGCCCAGTCGGCGGATGCGGCGACCGAATACGATGGATACCAAGAGTGGGCAAGCCAGCTTTTCGGCGGAGCTGTCACGCGGCTTGCAAGCGACCTTCACGACCTCGCTGATGCAGTCGGTGCAGTATCAATCCTCTGCGAACGACCAACTTGCCGCGTTGGCGTCGGTGTATATGGACACGTTGAACATCAACCCAGGCCAACTTGGGAAGTATGCGTATCAGTTGAAATCTGACGCGATCACGGCGAACCATGCTTTAGCGCTGAACCTGTTGCGGTGGGAGAGACTGCCGCTGACCGCGACGTTCGGGATGAATCGCGTTGAGCGGAGTGCACAAGGATTGACGCCGCGGGGGATTGTTGTGTTCAAAGCGGTGGATAGTCTCTTGACGGAGCTGTCCAAAGGCAAATTTACCGAGCGGCGTGAACATATCACCACGACGACGGCTCGCATCACCGGCACGCTCTTTCCGCGCGCGCGGACCTCGTTGTCGCTCGGTTCGGAAATCACCAGCGGATCCAACGCGGCGATGGATGGCTATAGTGATACGCTGGTGCAAGGCGTTTCTCGACCGTCCGCCTTGGTCGCGGGGACACGCTCTGGACGAAGTACGACAACGGGTGGGTGGTTTCTGGAACCGCGGTTGAATCTGAATTCGCGGTTCTTTGTCAATCCAGGCTTCCGGATTGATGGGGGTGGGGTCTCGGGATCACGCGGTGGGTTTCGCGGCGGATTGTTCTCGCTCTTCCCTAAGTTGAACTTCTCGTGGATTGCCATTGATCGCGAGGGTGGGGAGCCGTTGTGGGGTATGGTGTCGCTGGTGCGTCCGCGATTGGCCTTTGGTATCGCTGGCGTGCAGCCTGCCGCGGAATGGAGTTTACGCACGCTGGAACAGGATGTAGGCAGTTGGATACCGTCGGTGACCGATTCGATTGCGCCGGATGCGGGGTTACGGCTTCGGTCGGTGGGCAATACTCAGCTTGGCCCCGAGAAGACCCAAGAGGTGGAAGGTGGGTTTGACCTGCAACTCTGGGACACCAGGGTGACGGTGTCTGCGACCGGCTTCTATAAGATGCGTAAAAATGCGATTCAACAGCTACCGCTCGCGCCCTCGGTTGGTGCAATGTTGCCGGGTTCGGATCCATTGTCCTACTACGCGAACATCGGTCATGTGCGGAATGCTGGCGCCGAGTTCACGCTGAACGCCATGGTGCTGGATTTACCGGCCATCGGCTGGACGGTTGATGTATCCGTATCAAAATACACGAACAAGCTCGTCAAGCTGTTTGGTGAGCAAAGCAGGATCGATCTGGGTAACGGTACGTCTTTAGTCGAAGGGTATCCGCTCTTTGGGCGATGGTCCCGCCCGATTTCCGGATGGACCGATCCGAATAATGGGACAAAGCTGTGGTACGGCGATTATGTGGTGGCTGACTCTGCCGTATACATGGGGATGCAAGCACCGGATTTTGAAATGCCGTTTCGCACATCGCTCACGCTCTTTCGTGGGCTGCTGAGCGTGAATGGCCAGTTCAATTATAAAGCGGGGCTGACACAGAGGAACCTTGGCGGGGCAAATCTCCTGGGCAATATCTACGAGAACACGAATTCGACCTACGGGCAACAGGCGTATGCGTTGGCGGCTGCATGTTTTTCTGAGTCCGGGAGCTTCGGGGGGCCATGCACGGACTATGGGTTCATTCAAAAAGTGAACAGCCTGCGATTTAACTCCGTGTCGGTTGGGTACAACGTGCCACGGGCGTATCTCAAACGTTTCCTCATGTCGAGTCTGAGCCTGTCGTTGCAGGGAAGTAACATCGGACTCTGGACGAACTACCGCGGGAAGGATCCTGATGTGAACGGGACCCTCATTGGTGATGCGACCCAGGATTCTGGGCAACTACCGATGCCACGCGCATGGAGCCTTCAAATACGGATCGGGACATGATTGCTATGCACACGATACAGCGCGGTTGGAAGAATTGGTGCGCGCGTTTCACCGCTTTCGGGTTGATCGGGACGCTCATGATTGGATGTAACGCGATTACCGACACGCAGCTCCCGGACGGTGTCGACGGTCCCGCGACCTATAACAATCGCGAAGGCGCTACCCGATTGACGCAAGCGGCGCGTGGTGAGTTAGCGAAGACGATTGCGGGATATATAGTCTCCTCGGGGTTGTTGACGGATGAACTCGGAGGCACGGATGCTAACCAGCAAGGAGGTAGTAGTTGGGACAGGAGAGATAAGCGCAGTGAATGGGTCGGTACTCCACCGCACACCGTCCGCTCGCTGGCTCGACTGGCTCGCGGTGTGGTCGGCAAATATGTGCCGGGTGAAACCTCCGCATGGCAAGCGCAGTTGTTTGTGTACGAGGCGTACGCGGAGATTCTGATTGCCGATGGCTGGTGCTCTGGGGTACCGTTGAGCACGTTGGACTTTGAAGGCGACTGGACGTATCGACCGGGGTCGACGACCGATGAGATCTATGCGCACGCCATGCTGTTGTTGGACAGCGCCGATGCGCGTGCGGCAGACAGCGTGTCGTTACAGTCAACGATTCGTGTGTTGAAGGCCCGTGCGCAACTCGCGATGGGGCGATATGCGGATGCGAAGCAGACGGTGCAGAGCATCAATGGAGATTTCCGGTACACGATGCGCATCGCCTTTGACAATGGGAGGCGTGGGCAGGCAAACTTTACGCAGTTTGCCAACTTTATCAATGTCGTTTCGATCTCGGACCACGAGGGGATCAATGGCTTATCGTATCGCTCGTCGGGTGATCCACGCACCCAAGCGATACAAATGAGTAACATTGGGAATCAATTCGTGTGGTTTCCTGTCAAATACATCACGACGGATTCGTCCACGTTTGTGCTCGCCTCCGGGATCGAAGCGAAGCTTATCCTCGCCGAAGCCGCGTTCCACAACGACGATCCGCAACAGATGCTGACGGTGCTCAACGCGCTGCGGACCACCGGGACGTTTACGGTCGATACGATTCAGCTCAACGGCGGGGGCGAACGGATTGATACGCTTTGGCATGCGGGGATTGGCGGCATCGCTGGACTACGCCTCCTCACTCCGCTCCCCGCAACCCCAGACGCGCAACGCCAACTCCTGTTTTCAGAACGTGCTGCCTGGCTGTTTTTAACGGGCGCTCGACAGGGTGACTTACGCCGTCTCGTTCGCAAGTATGGCTTGGATCGCGAGCAGGTGTATCCCACGGGGACCTATACCGTTCCCGGATACACCGATGTCTATGGCAGTAATATCTCGTTCGGCCTCAGTGCAGATGAATTTAGAAACCCCCTGTTCACCGGGTGCCACTCTGATGAATAAATCGTGTTCTCCATCCAGTGTCCTATGGTGGCGCTCAGCGTTGATAGCGGTGTATACACTTTCCGGCGCTGGGTGCAATCTCTCTGATACGGGACCGTCGGCCTATCGTCCGCCCGATCAATACTTTGCCGCGCTCGCGCTGGAGCATCACGCCATCAACCTGTCGACGGTTGCACCGTATGACACGGTGACACTGCGTACCGCGCGAACCATGGGTGATGGAAGTAATGCCCCCGGCGAGGTGACCTATAGCGTAAGCGATCCAAGCATCAGTATCACCGATGGCGTGCTCAAAGCGGAGAGTCCGGTGGTACGCGCGGTGCTGCATGTGACGCTCACCTATGGCACGATCACGCGGACCGACTCCGCGATTGTCTCAGTGATTGCCACCGCGCCCAACCGGCTTCGTGACTTCGGCCTGCGGGTCCCTGCGGGAGATAGTGCCAAGACCGGCACAAACGTACCCAAGACCATTCCACTTCTCCGTGCATCGGAGTCTGGTTCGAATCTCTCGACGCTGCTCGTGTCGATGGTCTCGTCAGACAGCACGGTGGCCGCGATGACGCAGTCTGGCGATGTTGTGAATATCACGGCAAGGCGGCCAGGACGTGTTGTGCTGGCTACCTCCACGTTCGCATTCGGTACCGTGTGGCGGGATTCGCTGGTCTTCACGGTGGGATGGCCGCTCGTGTTCGCCATGACTACGACGGAACGCTTTACGACCGGCTCGGTGGCCACGGTGCTCGACTTCGGCTACCATGAATTCACCATCGGGGTCGGCGGCTGTGTCGTGTGGGTCAATCCGAGCACCGCCGTTGACATCGATATTCAGTTCGATGATCCCTCGCACGTTGGTCCGCCGGGCGGTAGTGTGTGTCCGGGGGGCTACCAGATAATGAATCCTGAGATGGGTGGCAATATCGCGCCCTTCCGTACTATCCTCTGGGGCGGAGATGCCGTCACAGAAGAGAATCTCGAAGATTATATGCGTGCCTGGTTTTCTCCCTTTCGAGCGCGCGTGTTTTCGGCTCCCGGTGTCTTTCCCTACCGGAGCACGCTCCATGGTACCACCGGGCTTGTGCGCGTGTGTGATGAACGGAACGACACCACGTGCGCTCCGGTGCGTCTGGGCGGTTGGTACTAGACCAATGACCCCACGCATATTGGCGTCATACGGTGCTCACGCGGCGATACCACAGCGCTTATACGGCGATACCGAAGTGCTCACCCTTTTCTGCACTCTCCTTTTCTCATGATTACTCGACGCACACTCCTTCGCGGCTCCGCGGGCGCCGTGGCTGGATCACTTGCCAGCACCCTGCTCACCCGCCCGCTGCATGCACAGGCGGACGGAGCGGTGACAGAATTTCAAGAGCTCCCGACCGCTGCCGATGATCGATTCCGGATACTGATTACGACCGCCGTGGATGCGGCCAAATCTGCGGGTGCCACCTATGCGGACGCCAGGCTCACGTATTCACAGGATATGATGGTGGAGGGTCAGAGCCTCTCCGATAAATTCAGTCGGGGTACGTACCCGGGGATGAGAAGGGAGACGATGGCGTTCGGCGTGCGGGCGCAACACAACGGCTATTGGGGCTTCGCCTCGAGTCCGGTATGGACGACAGACGAAGCGGCTCGACTCGGTCGCGCCGCGGTGGACAGCGCCAAGGCGAATGTGTCCGGTCGGCCACGCGACGTGGAGATGGCTCCCAACCCGGGCGCCACCAGTGGCGACTGGACCATGCCGGTGACCGACGACCCCTTTGCAATGCACCCCGATGAAATCTTTGACTACGTCAGTGGGATCCATAAATACCTCGATTTGATCCAAAGCGATATGCGGCTCGGAAGCATTACGGGCGGGGACGTGGGGACAACATTTTTTCGGCAGCAGAAAGCCTTTGGCAGCTCGGACGGGCAACTGGTCACGCAACGCGTCTATCGCACCTGGGGCGTTGTGTCATTTACCGTACAGGATCGTTATTTGGAGAGCATTGGCATGGCGTCGGGTGCGCTGACGCAATTCGCTTCGGCAGGCGCCGGACGGGGATTTGAACTCTTTCGCACGCCGCACACACGCGAGTGGATCCGCCAGCTCTATGAAGAGTTGGAGGAAGAGCGTCGGCTTCCGGTGGTGCCGGTAGACGTCGGACGGTTCCCTGTGCTCATCCATGCTGGCGGGGTTGCCGATATCCTCAAGAAGAGCGTAGGGGTGGCCACCGAAATCGATCGCGTTATGGGCTACGAAGCCAATACCACGGGCACGAGTTATATCATGGATCCCGACGAATCCCTCGGGACTCTCAAAATTGGGGCGCCGATCATGCAAGTGACCGCCACGCGCTCGATGCCCGGCGGGTTAGCCCAGGTGAAATGGGATGATGAGGGCGTTGCCCCCCCGGACTTCGATCTCGTCAAAAACGGTATCCTCACGAACTTACAGTGCAATCGGGAAGGCACCGCCTGGATGACGGGGTATCTCACGAAGACCGGACAGCCGCTCCGCAGTAACGGCTGCGCGTATGCGTTGGATGCGGGTGACGCCCCGACGGTCCACCCCGCGGATCTCATCCTGCATCCCGATCCCGATCGCGATACGACGCTCACGCAGTTGCGGGAGCAGATCGACAAAGGGATAGAATTCAAGACGTCCGGGGCCTCCATGGACTTCCAGCAGTCTACCGGTCTGTTAGGCGGAGCGAGTGTGTTCCTCATCAAGCAGGGGAAGCGCGTCGCGCGGATTGCCGGGGCTGGGATGCTGTTCAGGACCTCCGAATTATGGGGGAATCTCCAGGCGCTGGGCGGGCCAGGCAGCGTGATGCCGGTTGGCACGCTGGACGCCAAGGATAATAATTTTTGGAAGGTCGCCTACAGTAGCGTCAGTACCCCACCGGCTCTGTTTAAAGAGATGTCCATCATTAACCCATTCCAGAAGGCCTGATTCATGAGTACGATCGCAACACACGGTGAGGACGACCACCGGATATTCTCGGATGCCGAGGCGGAACGGATTATTGACCGCGTGAGGTCGCTCTGCCCGAAGGACGACGGCTTGGAAATCAGTGTCCAGAGCATGTGGGTCGGCCGACAACGTTGGGCTCGGAATCGTGCATTTCTGACGAGTACCGCGCGGACGGTTGCTGTAGCGATTGAGCTTGGGTACGCCGCGGGCCCTCAATACAGCAAAGTCCATTTGAATCAGGTCGACGACACCTCTCTGCGTGATGCGTGCCGGTATCTGGAGGATTGCCGGGCGACGCAGTATCGTCCAGGGTATGTGCCGGGCATGGATCTCAAGCTGGCCCATCCGACCTGGGCGGCGAAAGGCATCCCGGTTTGGAGTGATGTGTCATACAACCGGACGGCCACTGAAAACGCGCAGGTGGTCTCGGATTTGACCGCCCGTGCGGAAGCGAGTGGGATGCTGGCCTCTGGCTCGATTGAGACCGCCGGGGCGCACTATACGGGCTATTTCCGCGATTTTTGGGGACGAGAGGAGCGCGAAACAGGGCGGGCGACAAAGGCGGAATGTTCATCGACGATTCGGCATCCGAAAGGGGTGGCTTCTGGGTGGGCTGGCGCGTCCTCCTTTGATCTCCAGCGCATCGATCTCGCGAAATTAGGCGAGACAGCGTTTGACAAGTGCATGAAGTCAATCGATCCGGTGCGCATCGAACCGGGACGATACCAGACGATCCTTGAACCGCAAGCTGTGGCGTCGTTCGCGACCAAATTTTTTGATTTGTTTCAAAGACGAGCATTTGCAGAGGGGCCGGGTCATCCGTTTTTTCTCGACTACGACGTCAATATCCAACGGGGACGCAGTAAGGTAGGGCTGCAGATTGCCGATCGCCGCCTGAGCATCTCACACAATCCGGAAGATCCCATGTCGGGTACGCACCCAAACCCTGGGATGCGGACCATCGACTTTCTGAAAGACGGCGTCCTTACCGAGATGGCGCGGGATTATGCCTATTCGCTGCCGAAGTTAACCCGTGCGGACATCATTCCATCGCGGACGTCATTTGTGATGCATGGGAGCGAGACCACCACAGTGGACGAGATGATGTCCACCATGAAGCGTGGGTTGCTGCTCACTCGGGTCTCGGGCGAGACTGAGTTAGATAAACCGAGCGCGCTGTATACGGGGGTCACCCGGGATGGCCTCTGGCTCATTGAAAACGGGAAGATTACGAAGGCGGTGCGCAACTTTCGTTGGACCGAGTCTCCCATGTTCATCTTCAATAATATCGAGTCCATCGGCGAATCGGTGCCGGTGATGAGTTCCTGGTATGACACGTTTCCGTTCCAGCAGCATGCGTTGCAGAACGTGGTTGCAAGTCCGACAGTGCCGACGTTGAAGGTCAACGACTTTAGCTTTACCTCCACCATTGACGCAATTTAACATGTTTGACATGATGGCTGACAGACGCTCCCGACGGCTCGCTCAACTGCTGTGGGTGCTGGGTTTCGTGGTGTTCGCCGCGGATGCACACGGGCAAACCCTCTTCGCTCGACCCGATACCACGCCAGACTACGTCTCCTATCGACATATTGAAGAGTGCCTAACGGTCGTGTTCCGGGTCACGGAGGAACAAGAACGCCGAGGGCGAACGGTTTCGCCAGACACGCTCTTGTTGGGACAGTGGAAGCAACTGGACAAGGAGGTGGGGCTTCAAAGAGATGCGATGATGCCTCGACCCGATTCCGCAATCCAGGCAGGGAAGGCTTGTCTCAGTCGATTCAATGCCGATACCGCGACCTTTCAGAGCGTCTCCGGTGCGCTGCAGATTGTGGAAGGGCTCTTAATGGTCCGTCGCGATCAAGATGCACAGCGGTTTACGCAACGCTTTCTGGATTCCATGCGTCTTCGGTCGTCGACCGTCTACAAAGACGCATTTCAAAAGGTGCTCGAACTGTACGTTAGTTCGCGCCCTTTGCTGTATGCCGAGGTGAAGCAGTACCATGCGCAGTTGCTCGCCGCCGTGCAGGGCGATTCGCTGTATCGGAGTATCGATGCCGATCTTAGCTTTGCCCGCGCTGCGATGAAGGCCCACGACACCGTGTTATATAACGAGTTAGCGTGGCACGCGATCCGGAATAACGATTCGACACCGGTCGAGGAGCGAGAGGTGTCGCCTAATTCGGGGAATCGATTGGGTGATTTAAGGGTGCTTGTTGCCGGGTTAACGCAAGACATGGGACTGGACAGTCTGGCGATTTCGACCGTTGCATACCATCTGTATCGAGAGAACACGGTCATACGTCGCGTCCATGGGGGCGCGCCGGTCACGGCCGCCGACGATGCGGTGAAGCCGTACAAGGTGCCAGACTTGCTCGGGGAGTACTCGTACACGGCCACGACTGGGGCGTCGCCGGGCTCGTCGAGTCAGGGACTAGCCTCGTACACCAGGCAGGGTGCCGTACCGCCAGGGGCGTTGCCGGTCAGGAATCGGCTCAATTACATCTGGTGGCGCCCGAGTTGGTGTCATCCAGAAGAAGGGACACGGACTGACGATGACGAATTATTAAAAGGACGCAAGGGATGCGGGATAATATCGTTACGGCGGCTGAAAGAACGGTATCCGGATTTCGAAATTATCCTTCTGTCGAACACGTATGGCGCGGTCGGTCAACTCGGCCCGCTCCAACCGGCGGACGAAGCCGACACGTTGGCCAAACAATTTCTCGGCTATCACCGCGTACCAGCGCATTTGGTGGTCGAAACGACGCCGTTCTTTCATGTGGAAGCCCCGGATGGGCGCCGGATTGATCTTGCCACACCGATGATGGAAGAGATTGGTAGCGAGTGGGGCGGGTTCATGAGGGCTGGATGGTTCACGGACAAAGAAGGGTATCGGGTCAAGATGATGGACTCTCCTAATACTGAATGGTTCAACCGCGCGTACGAGATCCTCAAGAACCGACCCAGCAAATGAGCCGCCGGTTCCCCGTATACTACAGCGCTGACATGAGGTCTTCTTTAAAATGAGTGTGTTGCATGTCGTTGCTCCTGTTGCACTGTCTATCATGACGGTGTTCGGAGCGCTGACCTCCGCTCCGAGATTTTTTGATCGAGTACCGGTCAATCCGTCTCTAGTGACGGATTCGACCGATTCGGTGAAGACTGGAGATTCCATCAAACGCGCACTACCCGACACGTTTACGCCCCCAATACTGGGGCCATCGTTACGCTATGGTGTGGATACCACCGTCTCACCTTGCGTCGATTTCTATCAGTACGTCAACGGCGATTGGCGCGCGAAGACAAAACTCGGGAAACTGGCCGTAGGACAAACGAAACGCGTTGAAATTTTTGGCGATACCTACCGACGCGCTCGACTGCGCTTACACGTGATGCTGGATTCCGCCCAATCCATCGCGACCACCACCACTGATCCCACGCTCAAAGCACTCGGCACGTTCTATGGCAGCTGTCTGACCGCAGACTCGCTCGAGCGCGATCGCATGCGCAGCGCGCGATCCAAAACGCCAGTCCCAGACTCCACGCGGGCGGATCAGTGCGTGCAGCGGACCCTCGCGACGTTAGGTGGGGCATTAGGGCAGGCGTTTGCTCACGACCTCCTGGGGGCGCAGGCGATGCCGCGAATGGAAGCGCTGCTCGAAGCCCTGCGGACGGCCGCCATCGCACAAGTCATGGTGAATCCGTGGATGATGTCGGCCGAGAAGGACGTGGCGCGGGACCGGCTACAGAAGCTCAAGCTGCGGGTGGGGATTCCGAAGCAGTTGGTGGACTACGCGCCACTCGCCCTCACGAGCGACTACACGCAGAACAAGAAAGCCGTGGCCAACTTTGATACGCGGCAATGGGTCAACTCCATTGGTGGGGATGTCCGTGCGCAATGGAAAGCGAGTCTCCTGACCCCCAATGCCTTTTACATGCAGGGTGAGCATGCGATCGAGATTCCGGCGGTGATGTTCATGCCACCGTTCTTCGATGTCACTGCCGAGGATGCACTTAATTTTGCGGGAATCGGGTTCGTGATCGGCCACGAAATCTTTCACAGCATCGCCGCGCAGCTGTGGACGATTGAAAATCCGGAGATGAAAGACAACATTGAGAAATTCAAACTGTTGAATTCAGCGTTAGGCACCGTTGACGGGTGGAACACGAATGGGAAGCGCACGTTTACTGAAGATATTGCGGATTATGGTGGTCTGCTTATTTCATACGCCGCGTGGAAGGCCACCCTGAAGCAGAATGGGACGCACGCCGCGCCGCTGGCTGATGGGTACACCCCGGATCAGCGTTTCTTCATTGGGCTCGCCCGGGTGTGGCGAGCAAAGTGGCAGGGGGGCGGGTTGAACAATGACGTGCATGCAGCGCCCTTCGCCCGCGTGAATGCCGTCATGTTGAATGCGCCGGCGTTTGCGAAGGCCTTCGGGTGCAAGGCAGGTGATCCCATGGTTCGCCCCGCCGAGAAGAAAATCGTGATCTGGTAATGGGTAATCATCTGTACTGCCGCGCTGACCTGAGGTTCTCTGTAAAATGAGTGTGTTGCATATCGTAGCTCCCGTTGCACTGTCTGCCATGACCGTGTTCGGCGCGCTGACCTCTGTTCAGGGATTCCCCGATCGAGTACACGTCAATTCGTATGTGGCCACGGATTCGACCGATTCTGTAAAGACTGTCGATTCAGGCAAAGGCGCACAGCTCGACACGTTCACGCCTCCCCTATTGGGACCGTCGCTACGCTATGGTGTTGATACCACCGTCTCTCCCTGCGTCGATTTCTATCAGTACGTCAACGGCGATTGGCGCGCGAAGACAACACTGGGAAAACTGGCCGCAGGGCAGAAGAAATATGTTGACATTTGGGCCGATATGTACCGACGTGCTCAACGTCGCTTACAGGTCATTCTTGATTCCGCTCAATCGATCGCCGCCACCACCACCGATCCCACGCTCAAGGCGCTCGGCACATTCTACGGCAGCTGTCTGACCGCGGACTCGCTCGAGCGCGATCGCCTGCGCAGCGCACGATCCCAAACGCTAGTCCCAGACTCCACGCGGGCGGACCAGTGCGTGCAGCGGACCCTCGCGACGTTGGGCGGTGCGTTAGGACAGGCGTTTGCCCACGACCTCCTGGGGTCGCAAGCGATAGAGCGTATGGAGGGACTGCTCGAAGCCCTTCGGGCGGCCGCTATCGAACAGGTCACCGCGAATCCGTGGATGACGCCGGACGAGAAGGGGTTGGCGTTAGAACGGCTGCAGAGGCTCAAGCTCCGGGTGGGGATCCCGAAGCAGACGGTGGACTACACGTCCCTCGTCCTCACGACCAACTACATACAGAACAAGAAAGCGGTGGCCAACTTTGATACGCAGCAGTGGGTCAACGCCATCGGTAGTGATGTGCGTGCGCAATGGAAAAGGAGTCTTCTGCGACTCAATGCCTCGTACTTGCCTGGGGAGCATGCGATTGAAGTGCCTCCCATTCTGTTCATGCCGCCGTTCTTTGATGTCACCGCCGAGGATGCACTCAATTTCGCGGGGATTGGGTACATCATCGGCCACGAAATCGTGCACAGCATCACTGCTCTGCTGTGGGCGAGCGACAATCCGGGGATGAAAGACAACATGGCGCAATTCAAAGCGTTGAACTCGGCGTTAGGCACCGTGGATGGATGGGACACGGATGGGACGCGCACGTTTCAGGAAGATATTGCGGACCACGGTGGGGTGCTCATTGCATACGCCGCGTGGAAGGCCACGCTGAAGAAGAGCGGGAAGCCAGCCGCGTCGACGGTGGATGGATACACCCCCGACCAGCGCTTCTTCATTGGGATCGCCCGGGTGTGGCGGGCGAAGTGGCAAGGGTATGATGGGAAAAATGACAATCATGCGGCGCCCTTCGCTCGAGTGAACGCAATCGTGTTGAGCGCGCCACCGTTTGCACCGGCCTTCGGGTGCAAGGCAGGTGACCCTATGGTTCGCCCCATCGAGAAGAACGTTGTGATCTGGTAAGTGAAACTGGTGCGATTAACCGTTTCCGGCCCGTAATAGTTCCACAGTTGGGTGTATGATCGATGGGCCTATCAGCCGATCCCCAGCACTGCCACCCCCGATTTAGAAATAGATACGTTGTCGTTCGTCATCCTCTTATCGTTTACATTCTTACCGCGTTGTTGCCTAATCTCATGTGCGTCTTGTTTCGATCAATGTTACTCGTGCGGTGTTGCACGTTCCTTGGAGTGCTGTCGTGGTACGCAACTGCAGTGTCTGCAGCAGTCGTTCGCTTGCCTGGCGTAGATGTGAAGAATCGGTATGCGTGTGAGGCGCTTGATGCATCCCCAATGCAGGACTCAAGCAAGGTCCCCGCAAAAGATTCGGTGCCAACGCCACACACCCTGCGCGCCGCTGAATCACCGTCGCCCGCTCAAGCTGCCCAGCCACTCGTTACGAGTTCTCCCGGGGTCGCTGCCTACTCACAAGTGGTGCCAACGAATGCGATCACGAGCCGCGGCGTGATGATCACACATCGGGTGAACAATCGACTGTTGTTCGAAATACCCAGCGCCGTACTCAATACCGACTTGCTGCTCGTCGGTCGATACGTGACGACCTCGGCGAATCCCGTGAAGGGTCCCTTCCCGGGCGACCTGTTTGTGAATGTCCTGGTTCGCTTCGAACTGCGCGATGACAAAGTGCAGCTCAGGATACCGAACTATAATATTCGCATTGATTCGACGTTGCCCCTCGCACCCGCCGTGGCGGCGGCGTACGCAGTCCCGGCACCGCGAACGTTACCCGTGCTGGCGTATGGGCCCAATGGCGCTCCCGTTATCGATGTGGCGGGACTGTTGTTCGCATCCCCTGAATTCAGTGGGGCACGAGGGCCTGTTGACATGGCACGCACACAGGTGACTCGGGTGGTTGCCTTTCCGCAGAGCGTGATGGTGGAAGCCACGCAATCGTTTGCCAATGGGATCACCGGGGCCGCTGTCTGGAGTTTGATTCAGCTCCCTCTTCTTCCCATGCAACCCCGCCTTGCGGACGCGCGCCTTGGGTATTTTAGCGTCAATCATCTGAATTTTGGGACCGATCCGTATCGATCGACGAACCGGTCGTATATCACGCGGTGGCGACTGGAGAAGAAGGACTCGAGCGTGGCCATCAGCGAACCGATCCAACCAATCGTCTACTACGTGGATCCGGCGACGCCGGAGTTTCTCAAGCCGTATATCAAGGCAGGCGTTGAAGCATGGCAACCCGCCTTCGAAGCGGCCGGCTTTCGCCATGCGATTGTCGCGAAAGACCCACCACAGCACGACAGTACGTGGTCCATGGAAGACAGCCGGAATACGGTCGTGCGTTGGTTGCCCTCTACTCAGGAAAATGCGGAAGGACCACATGTGCATGACCCGCGAACGGGCGAGATTCTGAACGGGTCCATTCGGATGTTTCATAACATTATGAATATCACTCGGGCGTGGTATTTCACGCAGGTCGCGCCATTGGATCCCCGTGCCGCGCAGTGGCCGATGCCCGATAGTGTGATGGGACGACTCATTCAATATGTCGTGACCCATGAGGTCGGCCATACGTTGGGTTTGATGCACAATTTCAAATCGAGTTCTTTGTATCCTGTGGATAGTTTGCGCAGTGTCACATGGTTGCGTCGCATGGGACACGTGGCATCCATCATGGATTACAGTCGATTTAATTACGTCGCACAACCGGAAGACAAGATTCCAGTGGATCTATTGGTGCCAAATGTTGGACCGGCTGATCGGTATGCGATTATGTGGGGATACGCGCCGATCTCGACCACTCGCACCCCCGATGACGAACGGCCTCAGTTGGATCGTTGGGCCAGAATACAAGATTCTGTGCCGTGGTATCGATTTGGGAGCAAAGAGGTCACCGGCGGAATCAGTCCAGACGTCGGCGAGAATACCGAAGCGGTTGGTGATGCGGATGCCGTGAAAGCGACCACCTTGGGCGTCAAGAATCTGCAACGGGTGATGCAGTTGCTTCCCACGGCAACAACACGGGCAGGAAACAGTTATACAGAACTGTCGGAAATGTACGCGCGCGTGGTGCAGCAGTGGCGAATGGAAATGAGTGCGGTGGTGAGTGTGATCGGTGGCGCTGAGACGCAGATGAAATACACTGGTCAATCCGGACCGGTATACACGCCAGTGTCGCGCGCTCGGCAGGTTGCGGCCATGCGATTCTTGAATGCCAACGCGTTCACCACGCCACACTATTTATTGGATGCGAAGGTGCTCCAACGTATCTCGGCCGATGGGAATGGAGGTCTGGTGTCGGTCGCCCAACAGGAGCTGTTGAAAGACCTCTTTGCGACTCCGCGAATTAATCGCATGATCGAAGCGCGAGCCAATGCGCGGACCTCACGCGACGTGTATACCGTCAATGATATGTTGTCGGATTTGCGGAGAGGGCTGTGGAGTGAGTTATCACACACCCAAATCACGATCGAGCCAGCGCGTCGACGTTTGCAGCGAGCCTTCGTCATGACCGCCGCGCGATTCCTTGCCTCAGAACGCGAAACTCCATCTCCGCAAATGATGCCGAGCGTGATGCCAGCGCCAGGACCAACCCCTCAACAATTATCATTCGGTCAACTCGTTCAGCCTTCGGTTCCGACTGAGTTGATTGCGGGGATGCGCATGGAGTTCATGGCGCTGGAATCCACACTCGCACACGCGATCAGTCGTACGGGTGACAGTGAAACACGGGCGCATGTGCTTGATGCCTTAGCGCGCGTGCGGCAAGCGTTAAAGAATTCTTAACACGCCCACCGCCAACGTAGGCCGAGCGCGAAACCACGTTAGTCACTCGCGGCGGAAATTCACTCGGGTGCCTGGGTTTACGGAGGGAATTTGTCTCCCAAACCCATTCCCTTAATCCGCAGCCCCTGATTCCCATCTAATCCAACCTTTCTTTCTCCCTTTCCTTCTATAGTGGCAAACACGCGGTTCGAAAAAAAACGGATTGTGTAAAGCTCTCTCTCGTTGCACTGTTGGGACATGGCCAGGAGCGTTTCCGCATTTCAACCTAACGGTGAACATCATAACGATGATGCCGAACTCGTCGCCCGCATGCAGCGTGGCGATGAGCAGGCTATGGAGATGCTGTACCTTCAGTATTACCCAGCCTTGCTACGCTTTGCTGGAAGTCTGGTGCGATCGTATGAGTTGGCGGAAGAGATTGTTCAGGAAATGTTTTTGACTCTCTGGGCACGCCGGCAAGAAATTGATATTCGTGGGAATGTTCGCGCCTATCTGTATGCTTCGGTGCGAAACAGGGCACTCCAACAGCTGCAGCATCAACACGTGGTGCAGCGTACCGAAGCCGAAGCCATCCGGGAAGAAGCATCTATCGCTATATCACGCGGCGATGCTGGTGCTGATACCATCGTCGAGGCCAACGAACTTGCAGCGCAGGTGATGCGCGTAATTGCAACCATGCCTGAGCGGCGTCGGGCCGCACTCATACTCCGATGGCGGCATCAGCTGTCGCACGCGGAGATTGCGGAGATCATGGGAACGACAGTTGGGGCGGTTACAACACAGATTTCTCGGGCACGTAATACCATCGAGGTGCTCGTGGCTGCGTATAAAAACGGGTTTCCGCAAAAAAAAGTGTAAGGTTGGCGAGTCTCGCTGATCTTACTAAATGTGACACCTTCAGACTCTCGTTTTCCGAACCCAGACGACTGGGAACGCATCGACCAATATTTGGCCGGCGAACTCAACGCCGCCGACGCTGACGCCGTCACGGCTCGACGTTGGCTCATGGCGCATGAAGCGCATGCGCATGTGTTGGAGGCAATACAACATGAGCTGGATGGGCCGGCGATTCCCTCTGATATTACTGATTCCCAGGTACAAGAATCCTGGCTGGCCATGCAGGCCAAAATGCATGCGGCAATTCCCCGAACCCAGGTGGCGGAACACACGGATAAGCGTTCACAATCGCATGGGGAGCGGACGTTGTCGGAGCGGATGTCTGCACGTTTCTTCCGGTCGGTACGTTCTTCACTGTCGCACACTGTTCTTGCGGGAGCGCTTGTTATGCTCATCGTGCTCGGGGGAGTTTTTGTTTCCGGAGGACGCACCGGATTTACCACCGAGCATACGACAACGGTGTATACCACACCCGCAGGACAACAGTCGAACATTATACTACCCGATGGGAGCAAGGTATTGCTCAACGTCGCGAGCCGCCTTGAAATTCCAGTTGATTTTGCGACAGGCAATCGGCATGTCCGACTCGACGGCGCCGCGCACTTTACTGTCGTTCCGGAAAAGCACGCTCCATTTACCGTGACTGCAGGTGGGACAACCGCTCGCGTACTTGGAACCACATTCACCGTGCGGCACTATGCGAGTGATACATCGGTCACGGTTGCGGTGCGCAACGGGAAAGTTGCGGTAGGACCTGTCGTTGTCGCCGCGAACTATCAGGTGGATGTCGCACAGAACGGAAGCACTCTTCTCACAGCGGCCAAATCCGATCAATTCAGCTTTGCAAGCGGAACGCTGTTGCTCGACGGTGTGCGTTTCAAAGACGCAATTCCGGAGTTGAACCGCTGGTATAACGCGGATATTCGGATTGCGGATTCTACGCTAGCGGAAAGCCGGATTCGTGTGTCACTGTCGGCGGGTTCGGTAACTGATCTGGCAATGGTGTTGGAGTTCATGCTGAACGCGGTTGCCGAACGGCAGGGACAGATATTGACATTTTATTCCAAATGACGATGCGAGAGCGTGAACGGATGGGACCATTCTCGGTGATCCTGGCTCGGCTGCCACGACTGGAGAGGAGTAAAAAATGCACGGATCGAATTGCGCATGTTGTGTTATGCTCGATTCTCTCAGGAGTATCAGCTTCATCGATTGTGGCGCAACGTGCGCAGGTTGATATCCCGGCAAACTCGGTCGCTGTTCAGCCGAGTCAGCAAGAGTTGGGGAAATCTGCGGCGTTCGTACTCGAAGGGAAAGAGCGAACGATTCTCGAAGCGGTAACCGAGCTGGCAAGACAGGCGAAGAAAGAGATTGGGTATAACAAGAGCGACACGACGCTTTATGTACGGAAGTTTGTTCGCGTGCAACGGGCGTCACTTGCTGATGCGCTCAACACAGTGCTCGCGGGAACACCGCTCGGTTTCAGAATGAGTCCTGATGGGAAGACTGTTGTGATTGGGCCTCGGACGGCAAAGCAGGTCGTGGATTCGGGTACGCGGACGAATGTTGGGATCATTGCCGGGAGAGTGACGGACTCTGCATCCGGGAACGCAATTGTCGGTGCAACGGTGACTGTAAACAGTCTCAAGCTGTCGACGGTTACGGATAACGACGGGCTGTTTCGATTTTTGCATGTCCCGGTTGGCGAACAGATTGTGTCGGTGAAGTATTTTGGGTTTCGATCTGGATCGCGAATGGTGACCGTGCTTAAAGAGAAAGTTGCTTCCGTGCAGATGCAACTTGCACCGACGGCGACGCAGCTGTCTGGTGTTGTGACGACGGTGACTGGGCAGCAGCGGAAGCTCGAGGTGGGGAATGATATTACCACGCTGGATGTGCCGGAGATTATGAAGCAGGCGCCGATTACGAGTGTGACGGATTTGCTGGAGGCACGAGTGCCTGGGCTGACGGTGATGCGGACAAGTGGGGTCCCGGGGGCGCCGTCACGGATTCGGTTGCGGGGGATTGGAGGTGGGTTGTTGTCCGGCGTTCCCGGGGCGCCGACGAATGATCCGATTGTGGTGGTGGATGGGATTCGGGTGTATGCGGGGCAGTCCGGGGTGGATGATCAGAAGTTAGGGGGTGGGAAGTATCCGACGCCGTCGCCGATTGACCAGATTGATCCGAATTCGATTGAGAAAATTGAGGTGTTGCGTGGGCCATCTGCGGCGGCGATGTACGGGTCGGATGCCGGGGATGGTGTGATTGTGATTACGACGAAGAAGGGAAGAGCCGGAGCGACCCGGTGGGATGTGACTGGGTCGGGTGGAATTGAGTCGATGCCGGGCGTGTACGCGGCGCCGGGGTTTTACCGGTTTGGGCATAGACCGGGAGGAGGTGGCAGTTTAAGCGGTGCAACTAACATGCTTTGTCCGCCGATCACCGAGCCAATCGAGTATTTTCGGTGTAGTCAGGATAGTCTCGTTCGATTCCAGGCGCTCAATGAGCCGAGGCTCTCCACGATCGGTCGCGGCACGAGTACACGGCTGTCCGCGACGGCATCGGGTGGCGCGAAAGAGGTGACATATTCTGTGACCGGATCGATTGCCAACACGCTGGGACTGACGAAGATGCCGCCGTTGTATCAGGATCTCTATCAGCAGCTCTATGACTCGGCGCCGAGTGCGCGGATGCGGCGGCCGAACTCAATGGATACGCGGAGTGGGCAAGCGACCTTTTCTGCGGAGCTGTCACGCGGCTTGCAAGCGACCTTCACGACGTCGCTGATGCAGTCGGTGCAACATCAGTCGTCCGCGAACAATCAACTGGCGGCGTTGGCGTCGGCGTATATGGATACGCTGAACATCAATCCGGGTATCCCTGGACAGTATGCGTATCAGCTCAAGGCCGACGCGATCACGGCAAATCATGCGTTAGCCCTGAATCTGTTGCGATGGGAGCGACTGCCGTTGACGGCGACGTTCGGAATGAATCGCCTCGAGCGGAGCGCCCAGGGATTGGAGCCGCGGGGGATTGTAACTCTGCTTGGTACTCCAAGTCCTGGTGCAGTCACATTAACGTACCTGTCCAAAGGCAAATTTACCGAGCGGCGCGAAAATATCGCCACGACGACCGCTCGTGTGAACGGGACGCTCTTTCCTCGCGCGCGGACGTCGCTGTCGCTCGGCTTGGAAATCCGAAGCACATCGAACACGGCCATCGATGGTTATAGCGATACGCTGGTGCAAGGAATTCCGAGACCATCGACGTTAATTTCTGGCACCCGCTCGGGACGGAGTACGACAACGGGTGGATGGTTTCTGGAACCGCGGTTGAACTTGAATTCGAGATTTTTCGTGAATCCTGGTTTCCGGTTTGATGGGAGTGGGGTGTCGGGATCGCGCGGTGGGTTTCGTGGCGGATTGTTCTCACTCTTTCCCAAGCTGAACTTCTCGTGGATTGCGATTGATCGTGAAGGAGGGGAGCCGCTATGGGGAGTGGTGTCGCAGCTTCGTCCACGATTTGCTTTCGGTATTGCTGGAGTGCAACCTGCCGCGGAGTGGAGTTTACGCACGCTGCAACAGGATTTTGGTGACTGGATTCCATCGCTCACCGATTCGATTGCTCCAGAAGCGGGGTTACGGATTCGGTCGGTGGGGAACACGCAGCTTGGGTCCGAGAAGACCCAAGAGGTGGAAGGTGGGTTTGACATGGAACTGTGGGACACACGGGTGACGGTGTCGGCGACGGGGTTCTACAAGATGCGCAAGAATGCGATTCAAAAGTTACCGCTCGCGGCGTCGGTTGGAGCAGCATCGAGGGACAGTATCTCGTCCTACTACGCGAACATCGGTCATGTGCGGAACACTGGTGCCGAGTTCTCGCTGACCGCGAGGGTGCTGGATTTACCGATGATCGGGTGGATGGTCGATGTGTCGGTCTCCAAATACACGAATACGCTCGTCAAGCTGTTCGGTGAAAAAAGCGTGATTGACCTTGGTAACGGCACACGGTTGGTCGAAGGGTATCCGCTCTTTGGTCGATGGTCGCGCCCGATTTCGGGGTGGAGCGATCCACAGGATGGAACCAAGATGTGGTACGGTGATTATGTGGTGGATACCGCTGCCGTATACATGGGGATGCAAACACCGGATTTTGAAATGCCGTTTCGGACGTCGCTGACGCTCTTTCGTGGGCTGGTGAGTGTGAACGGACAGTTCAATTATAAGGCGGGACTGACCCAGTATAACCTTGGGGGGCAAGATCTCTTGGGGAATATCTACGAAAACCCCAATTCGACCTATGCGCAGCAGGCAAATGCGTTGGCGGCCGCGTGCTATAGTCCTATGGGTACTTCAACTGCCAACGCGATTGGGCCATGCACGGACTATGGCTTCATTCAAAAAGTGAACAGCCTGCGATTCAACTCGGTGTCTGTTGGATACAACGTTCCACGAGCATATCTCAAACGTCTCCCCGTGTCGAGTTTGAGCGCGTCCCTGCAAGGCAGTAACCTCGGACTCTGGACGAATTACCGCGGGAAGGACCCCGATGTGAACGGGACGCTCATTGGCGATGCGACCAGTGACTCAGGACAACTTCCCATGCCACGAGCCTGGAGCCTTCAAATACGGATTGGGACATGAGGACGATGAACACGAAACGGCGTAGCGAGATGCATCAATGCCTGCGTCGTGTGGTCGTTGGGGTGATCACGACAATGGTGATGGGATGTAATGCGATTACGGACACACAGCTCCCGGATGGAGTCGACGGTCCTTCGACCTATAACAACCGCGAAGGCGCTACCCGCTTGACGCAAGCGACGCGTGCTGAGTTAGCCACCGTGATCAGGGACTACATTGTTTCCTCGGGATTGTTGACAGATGAGCTCATGGCTCCCGGCGTTCCAGGTACTAACAGTGCAAGTCGAGATAAACGGAGTGGACGATGGTCCGAAGCCCCTCCGCACACCGTCCGTTCGCTGGCTCGACTGGCTCGCGGTGTGGTCGGTAAGTATGTGTCCGGCGAAACCTCGGCGTGGCAAGCGCAGTTGTTTGTGTACGAGGCGTACGCGGAGATCTTGATTGCCGATGGCTGGTGCTCTGGTGTGCCGTTGAGCACGTTGGACTTTGAAGGCGACTGGACCTATCGCGCGGGGTCGACGACGGATGAGATCTATGCGCATGCCATGCTGCTGTTGGACAGCGCCGATGCACGTGCGGCAGACAGCGTGTCGTTACAGTCCACCATTCGGGTGTTGAAAGCGCGTGCCCAACTCGCGATAGGGCGATATGCGGAGGCCGCACAAACGGTGCAGAGCGTTGATGGCGGGTTCCGCGCCGAGATGCGCATTGCTTTTGATAATGGCGCGCGCTCGGGGCAGGGTTTAAGATATCTCGAGTTTATAAGTGGCGCTTCAATTTCAGACCAAGAGGGGATCAACGGCTTACCGTATCGCTCGTCGGGTGATCCACGGATCAAACCCATCCAACTGACCAATTTCAATCGTGCAACGGTCTGGTTTCCGGTGAAGTACATCACCACGGATTCCTCCACGTTCACCATGGCCTCTGGCATCGAAGCCAAACTGATTCTCGCCGAGGCCGCGCTTGCTGACCACGATCCGCAACAGATGCTGACCATGCTCAACGCGTTGCGAACCACCGGAACGTTTACGGTCGATACGGTTTCGCTCACGGGCGGCGGCGAACGGATCGACACGTTGTGGCACGCCGGGATCGGCGGTATCGCGGGACTGCACCGCCTCGCGCTCCCCGCCACACCAACTGCCCAGCGCCAACTCCTGTTTGCAGAGCGCGCCGCCTGGCTGTTTTTAACAGGCAATCGCCAAGGCGATTTGCGACGCCTTGTGCGCAAGTATGGCCTCGATCGCGAGCAGGTGTATCCCACTGGAGCGTATATCGTCCCCGGATACCTCGATGTCTACGGGACGGATATCTCGTTCGACTTGGGCTCGGGTGAACTTCCAAACCCCCTATTTACCGGGTGCCAGTATGATGATTAATTCCTGCATCAATCGGTTGCGACCCACCGTGATCATCGCGGTGATCGCGATGTGGACGCTGACGAGCGCTGGCTGTAATCTCTCCGACACGGGATTGTCGGCCTATCGTCCGCCCGATCAATACTTTGCGGTGCTTGCCCTCGAGCATCACGCGATCAATTTGTCGACGGAGGCTCCGTACGACACGCTCACCTTGCACACCATCCGCACCATGGGTGACGGTAGTGTTGTCCCCGGCGAGGTGACGTATAGTGTGAATAAGCCCAACATTAGCGTCACGAATGGCGTGCTGAAAGCCCATAGTGCGGTTGCGAACGCCGTGGTGCGTGTGACGCTCACATACGGCACCATCACGCGCACCGACTCCGCGTTGGTGTCGGTGATTGGTACCGTCCCGGACCACCTTCACACCTTTGGGCTTCGCTTGCCCGCGGGCGATAGTGCGAAGACCGCGGTCGGCGTGTCCAAGACCATTCCTCTCATCCGTGAATCGGTCTCCGGCTCGACTCTCTCGACTCTTTTTGTTTCAATGGTATCGTCAGACACCATGACCGCCGCGGTAACGCGATCCGGCGATATGGTAACCATTACACCGCGGCGGCCGGGGCGCGTCGTGCTGTCCACCTCTACGTTCGCGTATGGCACGGTGTGGCGAGATTCGCTGGTGTTTGCCGTGGGGTGGCCGATCCAGTTCCAGGTGCTTACGGTTGAGCGATTCACCACCGGGTCGGTCGGCACGGGGCTCGACTTCGTCCATCGCGACTTCACCATCGGCGTCGGTGGCTGTGTAGTCTGGATCAGTGGCAGCCTTACGACAGATATTGATGTCCAGTTCGATGATCCCTCGCACGTCGGTGCGCCGGGCGGCAGGGTGTGTTCAAGCTCCTACCAGATGCTGAATCCCGAAGTGGGCGGCAATATAGCCCCGTTCCGGACGATCCCCTTGCCTCAATTTACGGAGGAGGATTTGGAGGACTATGAGAAATATATGAGCTACATGAATGCCTTCTTCTCCCCGTATCGCGCACGCACGTTCTCGGCCGCTGGTGTCTTTCCCTATCGGAGCGCGCTGCATGGCACCACCGGGATCGTGCGCGTGTGCGACGAACGCAACGACACGACGTGCGCCCCGATGCGCCTTGGCAGTTGGTACTAAAGATTGGCACACGTGCCTCACCAATCCAGCGCTCACCTCGACCTTCCATTCTCTTATGCTGACTCGACGCACACTCTTTCGTAGCTCCGCGGGCACACTCGCCGGAGCGATGCTGACCCGTTCCCGCACCGCACAGGCACAAGGACACGCATACGCACCGATACCTGGGGCTGTAACGGAATTTCAAGACCTCCCCACTGCAGACGACGATCGATTGCGGATGCTAATTACCACCGCCGTCGATACGGCGAAATCCGCAGGCGCCACCTATGCCGATGCCCGGCTCACGTTTTCACAGCGGATGGGTATCGAAGGTTCGAATTTGGACGATAATACCGGTCCTATATCACTGGGTGGTCGGTCCGAAACGATGGCCTTTGGCGTGCGCGCGCAAATGAATGGGTATTGGGGCTTCGCTGCCAGCCCGGTGTGGACAAAGGACGAAGCCGCCCGGCTCGGGCGCGTGGCGGTGGACGGTGCCAGGGCGAATCTGTCTGGACGCCCGCGTGACGTGGAGATGGCCCCCAATCCGAACCCCACGAGTGGCGACTGGAGTATGCCGGTCACCGATGACCCCTTTGCCATGGATCCCAATGAAATCTTTGATTACTTGGGCGGGATCAAAAAATACTTGGATACGCTCATGTTTGAGATGCCCTTTGGGGTGCCGCAGGGCCTGGTTATGGGGGCCGATTATTTTCGGCAGCAGAAGGCCTTTGGCAGCACCGACGGGCAATTGGTCACACAGAGGGTCTATCGATCCAGCGGCATGTTCAGCATTGCCGTGGGCGAGTCTGGGCAACGGGGCGGGTGGCTGCTGGCACGGGGAGAACTGGACCAATTCACCAACGGCGGTGCCGGACGGGGATTTGAGGCGATTCGCACGCCGCACACCCGCGACTGGATTTACCAGCTCTATCTGGAGTTGGAGGAAGAGCGCAAGCTTCCCGTCGTGCCCGTCGATGTAGGACGTTTTCCGGTGCTCATTCACCGTGGGGCCATGGCGGGCCTGCTCAAAAAGAGTGTTGGCCTTGCGACGGAAATCGATCGCATCATGGGCTTCGAAGCCAATACCTCGGGGACGAGCTATATCCTGGAGCCAGAGGAATCCCTGGGGTCGCTCAAACTCGGCTCGCCACTGATGAACGTGACGGCGACCCGCTCCATGCCCGGCGGGATCGGGCAGGTGAAATGGGACGATGAAGGCGTCGAACCCCGAGACATCGACTTGGTCAAGAATGGTATTCTCACCGACCTGCAGCGGAACCGGGAAGGGACTGCATGGATGAAGGGATATCTCACCAGGACCGGGCAACCGCTTCGGAGTAGCGGCTGCGCCTACGCATTGGACGCGAATGCCCCCCAAACGATCCACCCGGCCGATCTCATCTTGCACCCGGATCCCGATCGCGATACGACGGTTGCCCAACTGCGCGAGCAGATCGACAAAGGGATCGAATTCAAGACAGGTAGCGCCTTCATGGACTTCCAGCAGTCTACGGGGATGTTGAATGGGGGAACGACATTCCTCATCGAGAAAGGGAAGCGGGTGGCGCGGGTCGCTGGGGCGGGGATGCTCTTCAGGACCTCCGAGTTATGGGGGAATCTCCAGGGGTTGGGAGGCCCCAGTAGCACCTGGATTCTTGGCACGGCAGACCCCAAAGGCAATAGCATGTGGAACCCCGCCTATAGCAGCGTCAATACCCCGCCGGCCCTCTTTAAAGAAATGTCCATCATCAACCCATTCCAGAAGGCGTAAGGCATGAGCAACATCGCAAGTACGGTGACCACGTCCGGTGAGGACGACCCCAGGCTTTTCTCCAACGCGGAGGCGGAACGGATTATCGACCGTGTGGTGGCGCTCTGTCCCAAGGTCGATACCCTGAACGATGGGCTGTCGATCGTGGTGCAGAGCATGTGGGCTGGCCGACAACGCTGGGCGCGGAATCGCGCGTTTCTCACCAGTAATGTGCGGACGGTCATGGTTGAAGTCACACTGCGTTTTCCCCGTGGACGGGACAAAAACGGAGGTGTTGCCACCGTGGGGCTGAACCAGGTGGACGACAGCTCGCTCCGTGATGCGTGTCGGTATCTGGCGGAGGCTCGTGCGGCTCAGTCTCGCCCAGGATTTGTCCCCGGCGTACACCCCGAGTTTGGGCATCCGACCTGGGCCGCCAAAGGGATCCCGGTCTGGAGCGACGCGTCCTATCACCGGAGTGCCACCGAAAATGCGCAGCTCGTGACCGATATGACCACCCGCGCCGAAGCGCAGGGGTTCCTGGGTTCCGGGACGATCGATACGGCGGCGGCCCACTATATGGGCTATTTCCGGGATTCCTGGGGGCGTGTGGAACGCGAACAGGGGCAGGCAACAATGGCGGAGTGTTCCACGACAATCCGGCACCCGAAAGGGGTGGGCTCGGGGTGGGCTGGCGCGTCGTCGTTTGATCTCACCCGGATCGATCTCGCCAAATTAGGGGAGACCGCGTTTGACAAGTGCGTGAAGTCGATCGATCCGGTGCGTATCGAACCCGGGCGGTACCAAACGATCCTGGAGCCGGACGCTGCCGCGTCGTTTGCGACCCTCCTTTTTGAAATGTTTCAGGATCGATTGGTCGCGGAGACCAGCGGGCATCCGTTGTTTCTCGACTATGACAGCAGCATCCAACGCGGGCGCAGTAAGTTAGGGCTGCAGATTGCCGATCGTCGCCTGAATATCTCGCACAATCCGGAAGATCCCATCTCGGGGACGCACCCGTACCCTGGGATGCGCACCACCGACTTCTTGAAAGACGGAGTCATCACCGAACTGGCGCGAGACTACGAGTATTCGCTTCCCAACTTACATCGCGGGGACAACATCCCTCCGCGGACGTCGTTTGTCATGAGCGGGAGCGAAACGACGACGACGGCGGAGATGATCTCCACGATGAAGCGTGGGTTGCTCCTCACCCGCGTGTCAAATCTGGAACAGTTGGATGAGCGCAGTGCGCTCTACACGGGCGTCACGCGGGATGGCTTGTGGCTCATTGAGAACGGGAAGATCACGAAGGCGGTGCGGAACTTTCGCTGGACCGAGTCGCCGCTCTTCATCTTCAATAACATTGAATCGATTGGCGAGTCGGTGCCCGTCATGACATCGTGGTCCGAGTATTTCCCCTTTCAGCCACATGCGTTGCAGAAGGTGGTGTCAAGTCCGGTGGTGCCGACGTTGAAGATCAACGACTTCTCATTCACCTCCACAATTGATGCCGTTTAGCATGCCGACTGATCTCCGCTTTCGACGATTGCTCCACATCCGATCCCAACACGTGAGACAACGCTTGATGCAACGCTTGATACCACTGATACCATGGATACCACGGTCATCCCGACAACAGCGGCACCGACTTCCGCAACGAGTCTTGGCACGGCTTGGCGTGCTGGTCGGCGCGGTGGTCTGCACCTCCGTGTCGGTGGGAGGCCAAACGCTGTTTGCTCGCCCGGATACCACGCCGAACTATGCCTCGTATCAGTATCTCGAAGACTGTATGACAGCCGTCTATCGGATCACAGAGGCCAAGGAAGGAATCGGACAAACGATTTGGTGGGATACCGTTGGTTGGGCACGCGAGAAGGAGCTGAAGGCTGAGCTGGGCATTCGCGATGATGGGATCCGCAAGGCCCGACCCGATGCAGCTGTCGAGGCCGGGCGGGCCTGTCTGGCGCGGTTCAATGCCGATACCGCGACGTTCAGGAGCACTATGTATGCGTTCCGGATTTTTGATGCGCTCTTGCTGGCCCAACGCGATGCCGACGCCGATCGGTTTGCGCAACGCATTTTAGATTCCGCGCGTGTGAAATCGGCGACGGAGTACAAGAATCTGATGCAGCAGATCCTCGAGAAGTATGCCACAACCCGTCCACTCCGGTATGCCGAGGCGAAGCAGTACCACGCACGAATTCTGTCGACGGTGGAGGGCGATTCACTCTGGCGAGCGATAGATGCCGACCTGTGGCTTTGCGAGGTCGCATTAAAGATGGGAGACACTGCGTATTCAAATGAACTGGCCTGGGATGCCATCCGAAAAAACGACGCCACGGCCGTCGAGGAGCGAAGGGGGTCGCCCAATAACAAGGTTAGGCTCGCTTGGTTACTTGGAAAATTGGAAGATTTCGGGCAAGACGAGGCACTGGACAGTTTGACGGTCTCGAATGTCGCATACAATATGTGGCGTGCGAACGTCGTGGGGCATCGCATCTATGGTGGAGAACTGCTCAGCGCGACAGATGCCAAAGTGCAGCCGTATAAGATCCCGGACTTGGTCGGGGAGCACTATTACACCTCCACGATGGTGGACTCGTCAGGTTCGCCGGGTCGAGGGACGACAAAGATCACCAGCCACGGCCCCGTCCCTCCCGGGACGTTGCCAATGAAGGGTCGTATTACCTTCCTTACCGCGATACCGAGTTTTTGCCATACGGAAGGACGGATGCGCCCTCCTGAAGGGATGCTCCAGATGGGGGGCTGCGGCATGGATAGGCGGTTAAAAGAAATGTATCCGGACATCGAGATGGTCGTGTTGACCAACACATATGGCGCGGTTGGCCAACTCGGTCCGCTTTCGCCTGCGGACGAAGCAGATACATTGGCCAAGCTCATTCTTGGCTATGGTCGCGTGCCTGCGCATTTGGTGGTCGAACACACGGAGTTCTTTCAGGTGGATGCACCCGATGGGCGCAGGATCGATCTTCCCACTCCGCAGATGGAGCTCCTGGGTCCTCCGCGTATGTTGTACAACAATATGGGAGGAATTGCTTGGTTTGTTGACAAAGACGGCTATCGAGTAAGGTGGGGTATCGCTCCCCGTTTGGGCGCCGGGAGCAAGGATTCGTTCGATCGCTTCTACACGGTGATCAAAAACCGACCAAGCCGAGGACAGACTCGGTAGCCAGGCGGATCGTCCTGCTTGGATGGTTCTCTGCTCAATGCTTGTGTGCCAAATGCTTGGGTTGAGGCCACCGTGCTTCCGCTCATATGGCTAATCCAAGCGAGCGGATCGAGTGCCATACTGGGGCTCGATCCGCATCTCTCCATATCTAGACCCGTCTGTCATTTCTCTTGCCGCGCCGATTTGAGGTTCGCATTGTCATGAGTTTGTTGCATCTCGTAGCTCCTGTAAGTCTGTCTGTCATCACCGTGTTCGGGGCACTTACCGCCCCACCCGGATTCCTCGATCCAGTGGCTGCCGCAACAGCCATGGCCACAGATTCGATCGATTCTGCAAAGACGGTAGATTCACTGAAACGCGCGGCACCCGACACCTTTACTCCCCCCATGTTGGGCCCGTCGTTACGCTACGGTGTGGATACCACCGTCTCACCGTGCATCGACTTCTATCAATACGTCAACGGCGATTGGCGCGCGAAAACCAAACTTGGGACCGTGGAGCCAGGGCGCATCAAACGCGTGGAAATTTTCGGCGATACGTACCACCGCACCCGGCTGCGTTTACAAGTCATCCTCGACTCCGCGCACGCCATCGCGACCACCACCACCGACCCAACACTCAAACTCCTCGGCACGTTCTACGGCAGCTGTCTGACCACGGACTCGCTCGAGCGCGTGGTACGAACCGTGGGAGCAAAAAAGTCGCTCAAAGACTCCACGCGTGCGGAACAGTGTCTGCAGCGAACCATCACCTTGTTAGGTGGGGCGTTAGGTCAGGCCTTTGCGAACGACTTGCTTGCGTCGCATGCAATCGAGCGAATGGAGACCTTACTCGAAGCGCTGCGCACCGCCGCTGTCGATCGAATCGACGCAAACCCGTGGATGACATCGGACGAGAAGCGGTGGGCGCACGAGCGGCTACAAAAGCTGCAACTGCGTGTGGGCATGCCAAAGGAGATGGTCGACTATTCACCGCTCGTTCTGTCAAACGACTACAAGCAGAACAAGATCGCGGTCGCCAACTTTGATAATCGCCAGTGGGTCAATTCGATCGGTGGGGATGTGCGAGCAAAATGGAAAGCGAGTCTCCTGACCCCCAATGCCTTTTATATGGGTGGAGATCACGCGATCGAGATTCCCGCCGTGATGTTCATGCCGCCATTCTTCGACGTCAAGGCCGAAGACGCGCGCAACTTCGCGGGGATTGGCTTCGTCATCGGCCATGAAATCTTCCACAGCATCGCCAGTCAGCTACCGACGATTGAACATCCGCAGATGAAAACCAACATCGAGCACTTCAAACAGTTGAACTCGGAGTTAGGCACCGTTGATGGGTGGAACACCGATGGGAAGCGCACGTTTACGGAAGATATCGCAGACTATGGCGGTTTGCTCATTGCATACACCGCGTGGCAAACCACACTCAAGCAAAACAGGAAGCCCGCCGCGCCGCTGGTGGATGGGTATACCCCCGATCAGCGTTTCCTGGTTGGCCTCGCCCAAGTGTGGCGGGCAAAGTGGTCGAGTGGTTTGAATAACGACGTGCATGCGGCACCCTTCGCCCGCGTCAACGCGATGGCATTGAACGCACCACCGTTTGCCAAAGCCTTCGGCTGCAAGGAAGGCGATCGCATGGTGCGCCCCAGCGACAAGAAAGTCGTGATCTGGTAAATGGAACGGTTCCGATTGACTGTGCATTCGGGCATGTAGTACGTTCGGTAACTGGCATCGCACTGCGTACTATTTCGTAAGAACCCCAGTTCCGGATGTCCGTAGCTGTCAGGGTAGCGAACTCTGCGCTACGTCGCACCTTAAAGCATATAAGGAATTCGAATACCTGGATCAGATGCAGGAAAATCTTTCGAATTCCGTGTGACAAGAAGTTGTCCTAGATGCCGAGCTGTTGCCCGAATGATCGCATCCGGAACACGGAGCCGTTCGGATTTTCGGAGCTTGGCCGCGATGTCTGCGATCTCCGTATCGACGGGATGAATGTTGAATGTGGCCAGGAACTTCCGTGCGGCGATGTCCTCCGTCTCTGTCTTCACGCCTGCCATAACTTCAATCCAAGTGATAACACTGATCGTGATCCGGTCATACTGATCGATCTCCTCAGCTGCAACTGGAATACCGTTGAGATAGTCGATCAGTATCGTTGTATCAAAAACAGCGTTCAACGCTCCCACTCATCGCGCAATGTGTCCACATACTTTACTGAATCTTCAGCTTGGTCCTGCCAAAGACCAAAGGCTTCGCGACGGACGTTGCGGATCGACTTCTCAGCATGCTCTGGAGGGTACGTAGCCTCAATCGCTCGGCGGACGGCTTCTGCTCGAGAGATTTGATCTCGGGAGGCTACGTAATCGAGTCGAGCGACAAGTTCTAAGGATAGATCGACAATTGTACGCATATAGATAACGTTATCATGTTATCACTGAAATTCAAGTCTGGGGAAGGTGCCTCTGTCATGGCAGGCCTAAATCCCTTTCTGAACTAACGGAACGACTGTTCTGGGTTGCCTTCAAGTCAGTATAAAATAGACATGGAGATCGAGCGCATTCCCTACCAAAGCAAACTTATGATTTATATCAGGCGATGCATTCGTCAGCCGCGAAATCAATTGCGAAGATTAAGCCGGCTATCGCGGCGTAGCTTTACACGGGGCGTTCCACACAAGCAGTAGAACGATATGCACTACTCCTGTTACCACCCATGAGAAACTCATGAAGCGTAACCTTATGCTCGGGGCGGGACTCGAACCCGCACTGCCTTGCAGCAAAGGGATTTTAAGTCCCTCGTGTCTACCGGTTTCACCACCCGAGCAGAGAGCCATACCATAGAGCACGGCCACTCAAAAACTACCAGCTAATCTCGATTTGCAACAAAATCGGCAACAGTAGTACGCCTGCATATCTAACCACCCATACGCCAACGTGCAGGAAATATAATGACGATTAGGTCAGTTGTTCTACGCCCAATCACATTCATCTGTACTTCGAGCAAATTTCAGCGGAACTCGCCTGTTTCCACGGCCAGAGCCTCCCTCGAATGCCTCACCGTCTGCAGCACAAGCTCGCGGCTCCATCATACATACCCTACACTCGAACGAATGCCCCCTATTCACCGGGCATCAACACACCCGCAATAACGTTCGCCCCTACCCACCCCGCATGGCCCCGCCTATGCATTACCACCCCCTACTACCCACAAATTCTTAAATAACTCATCCCCAAACGAGGCCTCTATTATGGACCAGGGAAACGATTTCCTGAAAGCTCAGGTGAACAACGCCACAGTATTACACGGCGAATTTGTTAAAGCTCTGGAAGCTCACGAGGAACAAGCCGATAATGACCGCTACCGTGATCTTTGTGCACGTTATGCCCCCAAAATGCGCCAGCACCAACAAATGCTCGAAGCCTACCGTGAGGAAATCGATGCTGGTCCAGGCGTATTCAAAAAGGCCGTTGGCGCCACCCTCGGTGCCGCCCGGAACCTCGCCGACGCCACCCGCGAAAGCGACTTTCTCCGCCTAGTGAACGACATCGTCATGTCCCGCCAATGCGAAGATACCTTCAAGACCTTCCGGGAAGGGGGGCGAGAATTAGGTCTCAACCGCCTCGCCCAAATTGGTGAAACCGGCGAAGCCGATCACGACGCATATAATCGCGACGCCAACCGCCTGGTGCAGCTCCTCTTCGTCGAGCAGGTTCGCGGTGGAGATCCCAAGCACACTGGCGCGAACTTGACGCGCGACCGCAATCCGTCGCCCGAATCACGCTTGTAGCTGCCAACAGTCAATCGCGCCGTAGTTCTCTCAGCGGCGCTATTGACAACGCAGCCCGTTCCGTCTAACGTAACCGCATGTCATTCTCGGCCCAAAACTTTAAGACCGGCTACAAGCGTCACGATCAGAAGAAAACGATCGTGTGTTTTGTTGTGCGGTGAGAGTTCGGCCAGAATAAACTGGTTACGTTACAAGAAGGTTGTAACGAACGGCGCCTCCCGCAAAATGGGAGGCGTTTTTTGTTTCCACCTTATCTGTCCTGAAATCCCTGTTCCATGAACCCCGCAGCCACTAATTTGGGCACATGACCGACGTCGTTGCTTTAGCCGCAGAGTTACTCGCTATCCAGTCTTTTACGCGCGATGAAGGCGCCGCAATCGACTTCGTAGCCCGCTGGCTTGTCAGCCGCGGGTGGAATGTCACTATTCAAGAGGTTTCCGCAGGTCGCGGGAATGTCTGGGCCTCGCGGGCCGGTGGTGGCGTTACGATGTCTACACACCTGGACACTGTTCCTCCCTACGTACCACCTCGCCTCGAGGGCGATCGGCTGTACGGCAGAGGGGCGTGTGACGCGAAGGGGATCGCCGCGGCGATGATGGTAGCGGCTGAGAAGTTGGTCGCCGAAGGTGAGGAACGGGTTGACCTTCTGTTCGTTGTCGGGGAAGAGAAGGGCTCAGACGGTGCTCGCGCCGCCAATAACCTGTCGGCCACCAGCCGATACCTTATTAATGGCGAACCTACTGAAAGTCGGCTCGCAAGCGGCTGTAAGGGGTCGCTCCGAATCATGGTGCGAGCAAGAGGCCGAGAGGCCCACTCGGCCTACCCGGAGCTCGGCAGGTCCGCAATTGAGCCGTTAATCAAGCTGCTCCCCACAATTCACGATCTTCAATTCCCATCCGATCCGGTTCTCGGCGCGACTACGGTCAACATCGGCACGATTCGAGGCGGAACTGAAGCTAATATTGTCCCCGCACACGCCGAAGCGGAACTCATGCTCCGCCTGGTTAGCGATGTCGAGCCAGTGAAGGCGATGATTCAGGCCTGGGCCGACGCCGGCGGCGTGGAAATCGAGTTTGGATCCTACATCCCTGCTCAACACTTCCATACGGTTCCAGGCTTTGACGTGATGCCAGTCGCATACACCTCAGACATCCCATTGCTCGGCCGTTGGGGCAAACCGCTGCTCTTCGGACCAGGCTCAATTCATGTGGCACATACGCTGGATGAATACATCAACGTAAATGAACTGCGCGACAGTGTTGACACGTATGTGCAACTGACGCGGGAACTGCTGGCGTCATAATCACATATGTCTCAAAGCAACAATAAAATCGCGGTCGCAGTTCTGGGCGCAACAGGCGCAGTTGGCCAAACGTTTATCCGACTGCTTGAAGCGCATCCATGGTTTGAAGTGAAAGAGGTCGCGGCCTCGGAGCGCTCTGCCGGTAAATCGTACGCAGACGCCACGCATTGGTTAGAGGGCGAAATGCCTGCAAATATCGGCGCGCTAACTGTCACCGCATGTACGCCAGAAACGGTGAAGTCTTCGGTTGTCTTCTCCGCATTGGATTCATCGGTCGCTGGTGACGCTGAAGCTGCATTCGCTCGCGCAGGTCGAATGGTGTTTAGTAACGCGAAAAATCATCGGATGTTTTCCGATATACCGTTGCTTATCCCTGAAATCAACGCGAATCATATTGCAGTGCTTGATGCACAACGTCGCAATCACGGTTGGACGGGTGCGATTATTACGAATGCGAACTGCGTTGCAGCTGTTGCCGCGTTAGCGATTGCGCCACTGCACGAAAAGTATCGGATCAAGTCGTTGTTTCTTGCGACGATGCAGGCTGTCTCCGGTGCTGGATATCCTGGCGTTGCGTCGCTCGATATTCTCGGCAACGTGATTCCATACATCGCAGACGAAGAGCCAAAGCTCGAAGCTGAGATGGCGAAGCTGTTGGGAACTGTGCAGAACGATGTAATTGTTGATGCGTCGATCAAGGTAACGTCGCATACTAACCGTGTTCCAGTCGAACATGGTCATACGGTGTGTATGTCGATTGGCTTTGAAACAAAATGTTCAGCGGACGAAGCAAAGCAAACACTGCTCGAATGGACTGGCGCTCCTGAAACGCTGCAGCTACCGAGTCGTCCGAAGAATCCGATTCTCGTTACAGATCAGCCGAATCGCCCACAACCGCGCCGAGATGTTGGCCTTGGTGGTGGGATGAGCGTTAGCGTTGGTCGAATCCGCGAAGATAATTTGCTTGATTTGCGATTGGTTGCGATGGGCAGTAATACAATTCGAGGAGCTGCAGGCGGTTCTATCCTTAACGCCGAGTTGCTGGTCTCGCGCGGTTTGATTCCACGGTAAGGGGCGCGATATATGATCGTTGTAAAGTTTGGTGGAACTTCGGTGGGGGATGGCGCTGCAATCGATCGCGCCGCAAAGATTGTTGCTGGTCGTGCTGACCGTAAACCGATTGTTGTTGTGTCCGCGTTAGGTGGTGCAACCAATGCGTTGCTTGCAATTGGTGAGCAAGCGGAACGAGGGCAGTTGATTGGTGCGTTAAGCGGGATCGAGTCGTTGCGTGAGCGTCATATGCGTGAATGCGAAGTCTTGTTGGGGCAAACGCAAGTTGCCAGCGAGGTTTCCACCGAACTGAGCGTGATGTTTGATGAGCTCGCGAGTTTGGCTGAGGCGTTGTCGACGTTGGGCCATGCAACACCGCGCAGTATGGATACGCTTGCCGCCTTTGGCGAATTGATGTCATCCATCCTTGTGACTGAAGCGTTTAAGCAACGCGGAATCAATGCATGCCACGTTGATTCGCGAAAGATTATCGTAACAGACGATCGCTTTATGCAAGCCGAGCCGCGTCAGGAATTGATTGCTGATCGTGCGCGCGATATTGTTCTTCCGTTAATTCGTGAAGGGCAAATCCCCGTGATGGGCGGATTCCTTGGATCCACCGTGTCTGGCATTACGACCACGCTCGGTCGTGGTGGGTCGGATTACACGGCTTCCTTGATTGGTGCGGCACTAACCGCTGAAGCTATCGAGATTTGGACCGACGTCGATGGGATGTTGACGGCTGATCCTCGCGTTGTAAAAGGTTCGCAGTTGATCGAAGAAATTCGTTTTGACGAAGCGTCTGAACTCGCGTCGTTTGGTGCCAAAGTTTTACATCCAAATACGATTACGCCAGCCGTCCGTCTTGGAATTCCAGTTTTTATCTACAACTCCAGGAACGCAGCTGGGAAGGGAACTCGAATTACCTTCGATGCGCCACGCCGCCCGGTTAGCGCAATCGCAGGCAAATCAGATATTACGATAGTGAAAGTTCGCGCGCCACGCATGTTGTTCGCGCACGGCTTCCTACGCACTGTCTTTGAAATCTTCGATCGGCATCAAACGTCTATCGACGTTGTCTCTACTTCTGAAGTTTCAGTCTCCGTTACTATCGACGACACTGAACGGTTGGATAAGCTTGTGATCGATCTCCGCGCTCTCGGCGACGTTGCCATCGAACGAAATCGCGGCGTTATCGCAATCGTTGGATCTGGCATCGGCGACCGCGGCGATGAAATGGGACGCGCCCTCCGAGCGCTCGGCAGCATTCGTGTACATATGATGTCGTTAAGCGCAACTGGAATCAACCTTACCATTATCGTTGATGGCATGCGCGTAAACGAAGCGATCAAGCTCCTTCACGAAGAGTTCTTCGGTGAGCGTCAGGCAATCCAGATGTTCGAGGTAGCATAGTTATATGACCGCATCACCACCGCCATCTATCGCGATTATCGGCAACGGTAAAATGGGACACGCGATCGCAAACATCGCGCGCGATTCCGGAATCCCAATCGCCGCAATCCTCGATCACGACACACCCATTACGCGTGAGTCGTTAAACTTCGCATCGGTTGCAATCGAATTTACCGAACCAGCTGCCGCAGTCGCCAACATTAAAGCGTGTGTTACCGCCGGCTGTCCAGTCGTTGTTGGCACAACCGGCTGGTACGATCAACTCGATTCCGTTAAAGAATTCGTAAACACCAACGGCGGAACAATGCTATGGGCCGCGAACTTCTCAATCGGAGTAAACGTGTTCGCTGAGCTGGTGCGATATGCGGGTCAGCTATTCGCTAACCTGCCAAACTTCGACGCGCACATAGTCGAAAGCCATCATACCGCGAAAAAAGATTCGCCGTCAGGCACAGGCTTAATGTTACAGAACGCTGTATCGCAAACTCTAACTCGCGAAGTACCGATCACAAGCTTCCGAGTTGGATCAGTACCAGGCACGCACGAACTGATCTTCGACGCAACCTTCGAACAGATCACTCTCACACACACCGCGCGCGACAGACGTGTATTCGCAGAAGGCGCGCTCTCTGCTGCAATGTGGCTCGCTGGCCGCACAGGCATCTTCACCATTGCCGACATGCTCGGCGCTAATACCAATCCATGACACATACCTTATTACGTGGCGCCGGGACCGCAATTGCCACACCATTTCTCGCAAACGGTGACATCGACGAAGCAGCCTTACGCCGCTTCGTAAACTGGCAGATCGAACAAGGCATTCACTTCCTCGTACCATGTGGTTCAACCGGTGAAGCCGCAACGATGACCGCCGCTGAGCAACGCCGAGTTGTTGAGATCACGGTTGAAGTAGCAGCAGGGAGAGTCGCAGTGGTTGCAGGCGCCGGATCCAACGATACCGCAAAAGCTATCGAAACATCCAGGATGATGAAGGCCGCTGGCGCAACGCATTTGCTGCATGTGTCACCGATGTACAACAAGCCACCGCAACGCGGCATCCTCGCGCATTTTCGCGCAGTTGCCGACGCCACCGATCTTCCGATCGTTGTCTACAACGTTCCGGGGCGCACCGCTAGCAACATCGAAGCGGAAACGACCCTTTCGCTCGCAGAACACGAGAACATTGTCGCTGTAAAAGAAGCATCAGGCAGCATTCCACAGATTGCGCAGATTATCCGTAACCGTCCGAAAGGCTTCGCCGTATTTTCAGGTGATGACGCGCTTACACTCGCCGTACTCGCGGAAGGTGGCGACGGAGTTATCTCGGTAACATCCAACGCAGCCCCAAAGCTCGTCGCGCAGCTATGCGATTCAGCCGCAGCAGGGAACTTGAGCGAAGCACAAGCAATACACCATCGCCTCGCACTTTGGACCGATACGGCGTTCATCGAACCAAACCCAATGCCGCTCAAGGCTGCGCTCGCAATGATGGGATTAATGGAAAACAATCTTCGTCTTCCTCTCATTCCGTTGCTCGAAAAGCATACCACTGCTATTCGCGCAAGTCTTTCCGCAGTTGGAGCGCTCTAAATAATGTCAGCATCGAACGGAATATCGAACGCGATGACCGATACTGAAACACACGCGCTCCAAGCCCGCATCGAAGAGCTCGCCTCCACACCATCCGGCCAGGCGCTCGCTGACGACGCACGCGACGTATTCGAATCGCTCCTCACCGGCTTGGAAAACGGCACGCTCCGTTCCGCTCGGCGAGAGTCCGACGGAACGTGGAACGCGGTGCCATGGGTGAAACGCGGTATTCTCCTCGGATTCCGCCTCGGACAGATCGTCGACATGTCCTTAATCGGAGCGATGGGCGATCAAGGCGCAGTGTTTGGCTTCTTCGATAAAGACACCTATCCACTTCGTTCACTCGAACTCAAAGACGGCGTTCGCGTAGTTCCCGGCGGATCGTCCATTCGACGCGGCGCATACGTAGCATCCGGCGTAGTCTGCATGCCGCCGATGTACATCAACGTCGGCGCCTATGTTGGTACCGGCACAATGGTCGACTCGCATGCGCTCGTCGGTTCTTGCGCGCAAATCGGTGAACGCGTTCATCTAAGCGCCGCCGCACAGATCGGTGGTGTACTTGAACCAATCAACGCATCGCCGGTCATCATCGAAAACGATGTTGTCGTTGGCGGCAACTGTGGCATCTACGAAGGAACTGTCGTTCGCGAACGAGCTGTAATCGGCGCAGGTGTAATCCTGACCCGCGGAACCCCGGTGTTCGACCTCGTCAAGCAAACGGTCTACCGCTCCACCGCAAACAAACCGCTCGAAATCCCAACCGGCGCCGTTGTTGTTCCGGGCTCACGCATGGTCAGCAGCGAATGGGGCAAAGAACAACATCTCTCGCTCCAAACGCCAATCATTGTCAAATACCGCGACGATAAAACCGACGCCGCAACCGCGCTCGAAGAGTGGCTGCGCTAAACCGGCGTGACGCGATCCGCGTTCCCGGCGACAAATCTCTCTCCCACCGAGCGCTCATGTTCGCAGCGCTCGGTCAGGGACGCAGCCGCATCGGAAGTATCCTCAGGTCCGCTGACGTCGAAACAACTGCTGAAGTCCTGCGTACGCTGGGTGTCCAAATCACCACACTTGGCGACTTCACCGAGGTTCACGGGCGCGGCCTCCGTGGGCTAACTGCGCCCACAAAAACGCTTGACTGCGGCAACAGTGGCACCACCACTCGTCTTATGAGCGGTATCGTCGCCGGTCACCCGTTCTCCGCACGTTTCGAAGGCGACTCCAGCCTGAGCAAACGCCCGATGCGCCGCATCTCCGACCCATTATCCCAGATGGGCGCAAAGTTCGATTTCGAAGCGCCGCAGGGCGACGGTCTCCCAATGACCATTACCGGAGCCGATCTCAAGCCCATCGTGTGGACATCAAAGTCCGCGAGCGCACAGATCAAAAGCGCGATCATACTGGCCGGCCTAGTCGCACAGGTCCCTGTAAGCGTTACCGAACCCGAACGCTCACGCGATCACACCGAGCGCATGCTCACCTCGCTCGGCGTTGAGGTTATTGTCGACGGGCTCAACGTTTCGATCCCAATCGTCCGTCAGCTCCCGTCGTTCGACATCGACGTTCCCGGCGACCCATCGTCAGCCGCCTTTTTTACCGCGCTCGCCGCTCTAAATGCGAACATCGAATTAGAGCTCCCCAACGTCTGCCTTAACCCAACCCGAATCGGGTTCTTTAACGCGATCCAACGCATGGGCGTTGAAGTCCGCTTTGAATCAGAGCACGAAAGCTGCGGCGAACCAGTTGGTACCATCGTCCCGCGCGCTGGAACCCTCCGCGGGATTTCAATCGGCGGGGCAGAAATCCCATCGCTTGTCGACGAACTCCCAATGCTCGCCTGTCTCGCCGCCCGCGCACATGGGGAAACCGTAATTACCGGTGCCGCCGAACTCCGCATCAAAGAGAGCGACCGCATCAAGGCCGTCGTCGACAACCTTAAAGCTTTAGGCGCTGATGCCGAAGAGCTTCCCGACGGAATGAAAATCCGAGGTAGCGACACCCCGCTAAAAGGCCAGGTGAAAACCCACGGAGATCATCGCATTGCGATGGCATTCGCTATTTTAGGATCGTTACCTGGTAACCAAATTGAAATCGACGATCGCGAGTGCGCGGCTGTCTCTTATCCAACTTTCTGGGACGATCTCGCTCGTGTCACAAGCACCACAGCATAAAATTGTAATCACAATCGACGGTCCGGCTGCATCTGGCAAGTCATCGACCGCCGCGCGGGTCGCTCGCGAACTCGGCTACCGTCATGTCGATTCCGGTTCACTGTACCGGGAAGAGACCGCCAGGCTACTTGGCGTCACCGACCTACGGTCGCCCGAAGTGACCGCCGATGTGTCTCGCGTAGCGCAGATACCGGAGATGCGGGACAAGGTGAACGCCGAATGTCGGCGCATCGCCGAGCAGGAAGATGTTGTGGTGGATGGGCGAGATATTGGGAATGTGGTTTTCCCGGATGCTCAACTCAAGATCTTCCTGATTGCCGACCCTTGGGAGCGCGCGCGCCGTCGTCTGTTACAGCGGTTGAAGCGCGAGGGGACGGAGGATGAGATCGCGGAGGAGACCAAACGTTTGGTCGAACGTGATGCCAAAGACGCGACCCAGACCGTTCAGGCGAACGACGCGATCCTGATCGATACGACCCATCTGAGTCAGGAGGAGCAGGTGCATCGCATTGTGGTCCTGGCCCACCACGTATAAATCGAAAAAACCGCTGTTCTTTCGCCGTTACACTCGACCGATCGTCCACCTCAAACCAGGGTTTGGCCCACACCTGCGAGTTGCGTTTTCGCTCATAATCCAATACCTTATATACACGCCCCACAAAAAGGGGGGCGCCCAGTGTGGGGTAGTCCCCCACACTTTTTTATTCCTATTGCCGAACTTAGAAACAACATGAACCCCGCTCTGCAAGATATTGTAAATCAAGAGATTGCGCCGCTAGGGTATGTTGTATTCGAGCTTCGGCAGCGCGGCACGAGAAGCCGTCCGCTCCTCGAAATCCGCATCACTCGTCAGGATGGTCAGGGGATTACGGTGGACGATTGCGCCCGCGCGTCCCGTGCCATCGAAGCACGGCTCGACGCCGATAAAACCATGGGAGAATTCTACATGTTGGAAGTCTCGTCTCCTGGTATTCGTGACGATGTCGAGATCAACTGGAAGAGGTAAGGATATACTATGGCAGTTGGCTCCGCAGAAATCCTGACCGCTATTCGCGATCTGGCGAACTCTAAGTCGATGGACAGCTCAGAGCTCCGTGACCTCTTACAAGACGGTATTCACGCAGCTCTGGCCAAAAAGCACGGCCCTACGGTTCAGGCTGAAGTCGATATTGATGAAGAACGTGGAACAATCCGTATCGTTTTGCTCAAAACGGTTGTCGAAGTAGTAGAAGATCCTGCTCGGGAAGTTACCGTGGAGGAGGCTCGCTTCGAAGATCCGGAGTTCCAGGCTGGGGATATTATGGAAATCCCAACCGACTTCGCCGAATTCGGGCGAGCTGCGGTGCAGGCTGCCAAGCAGCGCATCTTGCAGCGCGTGCGTGAGGGAGAGCGTAGTAAGATTCGTGACGAGTTCACGAGTCGTATTGGGGAGTTGTTGAGCGGAGAGGTTCAGCAGATTGAGCGAGGCAAGCTCGTCATTATGTTGAACAAGTTCCGTGAAGCAGAAGCTGTGATGCCGTATCGCGAGCAAAATCATCGCGAGCACTATCATCAGGGCGAGCCAATCCGTGCGGTATTAAAGAAGGTTGAGGAAACCCCCAAGGGCCCTCGCCTGATTTTAAGCCGAGCAGATGGACTCTTCGTGAAGGCGTTGTTCAAGCTTGAAGTGCCGGAAATTCAAGCGGGTACCGTCGAAATTCGGGCGGTCGCTCGCGAAGTGGGGAGTCGGACGAAGATTGCCGTCTTCTCGCGTGACGATTCAGTGGATCCTGTGGGCGCATGCGTTGGTATGAAAGGCGCGCGGGTACAGGCCGTAGTGAACGAGTTGGGTGGGGAGCGGATCGACATTGTACCATGGTCGTCCGATCCAGAGCGGTTTGCGCGGTTGGCGTTGGCTCCGGCCAAAGTTGCTCGCGTCTTCAGCGATCCGTCCAGCCATACCATTCAGGCCATTGTTGACGAAGATCAACTCTCGTTGGCGATCGGCAAGAATGGACAAAACGTTCGGTTGGCTTCCGAGCTGACAGAATGGAAGATTGATCTGTATTCCAGTCGTGAGTGGATGGAACGCGCGGGCGAAACCTCGCCGTTTGCGCCACTCCCCGATGAAGGCGGCGCGAGCAACCCTCGCCTGGCCGACATCGAAGGACTTCCGCCGGCTACAGTCGCCGTGCTGGAAGAGGGTGGATACCAGACGTTGGACGATATCATCGACCTGGAGAGGGAAGACTTCCTCAAGTTGGCCGGTATCGCTGGCGAAGAAGCTGATCGGTTAATGGCAATCATTAACGAACTCACGATGGAAGGACCTGATGACGACAACAGCAGCGAAGAAGTTGCTGCTGAGGAGGCAGAAGGTGAGGAGCCACCGCGAGAAGAGTGAAGAGGGTAGTCCTGAAGGGGAGGGCGAGCAACGCTCGTCTTATTCTTCGGGACAAACACCGCTAGAACCAATTAGTAACGAACTGGCTGAAAAAGTGGTTCGCCTGCTCGGTTTGGGGATGCGCGGTAGGTTAGTTTGCGTAGGTGTAGAATTGACGCGAAATGCGGTGATGAGTAACAAGGTCCAAGTGGCCGTCGTTGCGCTGGATGCGTCACATAATAGTAGAGACAAAATCGTTCCGCTCCTTACGGCGCGGGGCGTGAACATCATTGCGATAGCGTCGGCTGATCTGTTGGGCGGCGCTGTTGGTCGGGCCACGACCACTGTTGTTGGTGTGCTCGATAAAAAGCTGGCACTCGGCGTTCGTGCCGCGTGCGGGGACATTCGGAGGTAAGGGTTGAGTAAGCTGCGTGTAAATGACATGGCCGCAGAATTTGGAATCACCAGTGATGAAGTAATTCAATTGCTTCGTCAGCTGGATATTCCTATTCGCAGTCACTTAAGTCCCCTAACCGACGATCAAACGGCTCGTGTCCGTGCGCGCTGGGAACGTGAAAAACGAGCGCGGTCTGCACCACCGCCACCACCGCCAACAGGCAACCGTCGCCGAAAGGCCGGAGCTGCCGAAGCTGAAGAAAAGCCAGCTGAAAGTGGTATTCGCCGCCGTCGAGCGGCCGCGCCAGACTTGGCGCATGGGGATGACGATGTAACATCGGCAGACTTCGCTGCTGAAGCGAACATCCCTCCGCAGGTTGAGCAGGCCTCGGAAACACCAACGCAACCATCTGTGCAAGCGACGACGCCTGCAGAACCAGTAGAAACCAAAGCGCCGACCCCGGTCGTTGCAGCGCCAGCCACTCCGGTCTCTCCGCCAGTTGCCCCAACTCCAGTCGCCAGCGAGAAGCCAGCGACGGAAGTTGAAAAAGCACCTGTCTCGGCAGAAAAACCGGCCGCCAGTGCGCCAACACCGCCGAAGCCAGTTACGCCTGCAGCACCGGTCGCATCCGCGCCTGTGCCGCCAAAGCCTATCTCATTGCCTCCACGAGCTGCCGCACCTCGGCCGCCCCAGGGCAATCAGCCACAAGGCAATCAACCGCGGCCACAGCAGTTCGGTGGACAGCGCCCTGCACAACAGGGTGGTGGACGACCACAGCAGCATGGTGGTAACGCCGGTCAGGGGCCAAGAGCGCCGCAGCAGCAAGGTCAACGTCCAGGCGGACAACAGCCATCACAGCAACAGGGTGGCCAGCGTCCAACCGGTCAGCCGCAGAATCCGCCGCAACATCATCAGGCGCCACGTCCAGCTGCTGGACAACCGCCTTTACAGCCACGTGCAAGCGCGTCGCCACCATCGCCGATCCGTCCTGGGCCACCGCGCCCACGTCCGGTCGTTCCTGGTGGTCCGCGTGGTGGACCTGGTGGCGGTAATTCGAACCTTCGTCCTGTCGCCTCTGCGGCGCCAGGCGGTGGCCCAAATACAGCATCACGTGGAGGACCAGGCGGTGGAGCCGGTGCTGGTGGAGGTCGTGGTCCTGGTGCAGGTGGTGGTGCTGGAGGCGGTGGAGGTCGCGATCGTGGTCGTGGACGTGGTGCACGTCGAGTCGATCAAGAAGCGGTGTCAGCCAACATCTTCAAAACGATGTCCTCCATGCGTGGCGGATCTTCACGGAAAGGCTCGAGCCGTCGTGACGACACCGTGTTGCGTGAAGAGGCCGAAACGCAGCGGAAAGCAGCGGTTGAGCGCGAACGGAAAACCGTGCGTGTCAACGAGTTCGTTACGGTTAGCGAACTTGCTCAACAGCTCAAGGTTCCAGCTCCACAGATTGTAGGATTCGCCTTCAAGAATCTTGGTTTGATGGTCACCATCAACCAACGACTCGACTTCGATCAGATCGAATTGATCGCCAGCGAGTTCGGCTTCCAAGCCGTTCGCGAAGACGAATACACGGCAGATACAGAAGCGTTGATGGAGACGGACGCGCCAGAAAGCCTGGTGTCACGTCCGCCAGTCGTCACCATCATGGGTCACGTCGATCACGGTAAAACATCGCTGCTCGACTACATCCGCAAGGCAACAGTTGTAGCCGGCGAAGCTGGTGGTATCACTCAGCACATCGGTGCATATCACGTTACGCTGCCAGACGGCCGCAAGATTACGTTCCTGGATACACCTGGTCACGAAGCGTTTACCGCCATGCGTGCTCGTGGTGCCCAAGTCACGGACATCGTTGTACTCGTTGTGGCCGCAGACGATCAAGTCATGCCACAGACGATCGAAGCGATCTCGCACGCCAAGAACGCCGGCGTTCCGATTATCGTTGCGATCAACAAAATCGATTTGCCGTCGGCAAATCCAACGAAGGTCAAGCAGGATCTGTTGCAGCACGGCGTCGTACTCGAAGATTTTGGTGGGACTACACTTTCGAGCGAAATCTCTGCGAAAGCAGGGACGAACGTCAGCGGTTTGCTCGAACAGATCGTGCTGCAGTCTGAAATTCTGGATTTGAAGGCCAATCCAAACCGTCGTGCCGTTGGTTCCGTTATCGAAGCACAGCTCGATCCAGGAAAGGGCCCCGTCGCCACGATTCTCGTGCAAAACGGTACCCTCAACGTTGGCGACGACTTTATCTGCGGTATGTACTCCGGTCGCGTTCGCGCGCTGTTGGACGAACGCGGACGTCAGCAGAAGTCAGCCGGACCAGCTACCCCAGTGCAGGTTCTGGGTATCGGTGGTGTTCCAATGGCCGGCGATCAGCTCCTCAGTGTAGACGATGCGTCGGCTTCGCGTGAAATTGCGCAACGTCGTCAACGTCTCGACCGCGAAGCGAAGAGCCGTCGTACCATGAAGAGCACCGTGTCGCTCGAAGACTTTATGTCGAAGTCGGCAGCCGGTCAGGTGCGTGCATTGCGCATTGTTATCAAAGCCGATCAGGGTGGTCCAGCGGAAGCGCTGGCCGACGCACTTGGTCAGCTCTCAACCGCTGAAGTTACGGTCGAAGTTATTCACCGTGGCGTTGGCGCGATCACTGAAAGCGATATCTTGCTCGCACGAGCATCTGGCGCAATCATCGTTGGGTTCCACGTTCGACCGGACAACAACGCGAGAACGGCAGCTGAACGTGAAGGCGTGGACATCAAGTTGTACAAGATCATCTACGAAGCAGTCGAAGACGTCAAGAGTGCACTCGAAGGGCTGTTGCGTCCGGAAGAGCGCGAAGTGGTGCTTGGCGAAGCCGAAGTTCGCGAAACGTTCAAGGTGTCGCGTATCGGTGTCATCGCCGGCTGTTCGGTCCGAAGCGGTATTATCAACCGTACAGGACGTGTCCGAGTCATTCGCAATGGTGTTGAAGTGTACGACGGCATTATATCGTCGCTCAAACGCTTCAAGGATGACACCCGCGAAGTACGAGAAGGGTTCGAGTGCGGTATTGGCATCGAGAATTTCAACGACCTCAAGGTTGGCGATATGATCGAATGCTACACGAAAGAACAGATCGCTCGTACACTGACATCTTCGCCGTTGGCATCGTAAGATGCCACGCGATACTCGCCGCTCCGATCGGGTGGCGGCCGCAATCCGCGAGGAGGTTGCATCCTACCTCGCGGCCGGCGTCAAAGATCCTCGGATCGCAGGCCTAGTCACGGTAACCGGCGTGGATGTCACGCCGGACCTTCGTCGAGCACGCGTGTTTGTCAGCGTGCTCGGTGATGTTGATGTAACCGCCACGATCCGTGCGCTGAACGACGTTGGAAATCTCATTAAAGGGCAGATCGGTCGAGCACTTCGACTGCGGTTAGCTCCAGAGCTCGAATTCAAGCGTGATGAATCTACGGCGCGTGCGTCGCGGATCGAATCGCTGATAGCACAGATCAAGTCAGAAGGCGGGTTGCAGGATGAAATCGCAAGCCAGCCGTCTGATCCGAAGTCAGATGACGATGCCGATTCTGATTCAACGGACGACGATAGTGATCGGAACGACGATCACGAGGGTCGTGATACCGAATAGCTCCAGCGTCGATGGGCTCTTGCTCGTCGATAAACCAGCTGGATTGACGTCGCACGACGTGGTGCTCATTGTCCGTCGTGCGTATGGCGAACGGAGTATCGGGCATTTAGGGACGCTCGATCCGTTCGCAACCGGTTTGCTCGTGCTCCTGTTAGGTCGATGCACGCGCCTGGCTACGTTTATCGATAACGAGCCTAAAGAATACATTGCCACAATACGCTTCGGACAGGAAACCGACACCGACGACTTTACCGGAACCGTGCTGCGCGAAGCGCCACTCCCGGTAAACGACGACGTTATTGATGCTGCGATCAAATCGTTAACTGGCGACATTCAACAGGTGCCGTCGTCGTATTCCGCTAAAAAAGTGGATGGTGAGCGCGCATATACCATGGCTCGGGAAGGGAAGACGGTTGAGTTAGAACCCGTACCGATCACCGTTCATGAATGGCGCGTTCTTGACCGTCGTACAGACGAAATCGATGTTGCCATTGTTTGCGGAGGCGGAACGTATATCCGTGCGCTTGCACGCGATCTCGGTCGAGCGACAAACAGTGCCGCCCACTTAACAGTGTTGCGGCGGGTACGCAGCGGTGAGTTTGACGTACGCAACGCAACAACGATTGACGCGTTAAAGTCTGGCGATATACCAAAGCTGTTTAACCTGCGCGTGGTTGCCGAATGACGATAACAATCGATTCCGGATTACCGGCACATGTGCAAGGCACCGCGATTACCGTTGGGACCTTCGACGGCGTACATCGCGGCCATCTCGACGTCGTTGCCAAGCTCGTACAACGCGCGAAAGACGCCAGGTTGCATAGCGTTGCCATTACCTTCGCCCCACATCCACTCGATATCGTCAATCCGTCAGCCGCACCATTGCTCTTGACGGTTGGCGACGAAAAGATGGAAGTGATGGCGGAAACAGGCTTGGACTATCTCGTCGTTTTGCCATTTACACAGGCGCTTGCGTCGCTTTCCGCAGAAGACTTTGTCGACCACGTTTTGCGCGGGAAGTTCCGTATGCGCGACCTGCTTATCGGTCACGATCACGGATTTGGTCGCCAGCGCGCTGGAAATGCAACCGTGTTGCAAACACTTGGCGCGTCCCGCGGTTTTACCGTTGAAGTGGTCCCGCCCGTTTCTGAAGACGACGGGCGCTGGGTATCGTCTACCGCAATTCGACGCGCAATCGCAGGCGGCGACCTTGCGACCGCCGCGCATATGCTGGGTCGAGCGTATTCCGTGAGTGGGCGAGTGGTTCCGGGCGAACAGCGTGGACGAGCGCTCGGATTTCCGACGCTGAATCTGTCGGATCCGTCGCCAAGAAAGCTCCTTCCGCCCGATGGCGTGTACGTCGCACGCGTGCAAACGCCGAATGGACCGTTTGGGGCTATGGTAAATCTGGGCCCCCGTCCGACGTTTGGCGATATGCGCAGGTCGCTCGAAGCGTATCTTCTCGATGCGTCAGGCGATTTTTATGGTCAGTGCGTTCGAGTGGATTTACTGGAACGACTGAGAGATGTTCAAAAGTTCGACTCACCCGCCGCACTTGTCCAGCAGATTCGGGCAGATGAAGTGGCGGCGAGAGCAGCGTTGCAGCGGTAGGGAAAGGTAGCATGATCAAATTTTGCACGTTTTTCGTATTGATCCCTACCCCCCTAACCCGATACCTTTATAGGCTGCAACAAAACCGTCCCACACCAGCCTGATGAACCTGAAGTATCGTATTATCACGATTCTGGCCCTCATCGCAGTTTCCGTTTGGGCCCTCTTCCCGCGAACCACCATTGAACGCGTCAAGCGAGATGGTGTGTACGTCTTTGAAACTGTAAAACGTGTCCCGCTTAAGCGTGGGCTCGATTTGCAGGGCGGGATGCACTTGGCGCTCGAAGTCGATGAGTCTAAAGGCGCTGTCGCCAACAAGTCCGAAGCGTTAGATCGGGCGATGACGGTTGTTCGCAGCCGTATCGACCAATTTGGCGTTGCTGAACCGGTAATTCAAAAAGCCGGGAAAGAACGGATTATTGTCGAGCTCCCCGGAATCGATGACCCGCAACGCGCGATCGACGTCGTGCAAAAGTCCGCCTTCCTGGAATTCCAGATCGCAGATAAGTCCGGCGCGCTCGAAAAAGCGCTCCCACGTATCGACGCGATGGCTGCGAATGTCACGGTAGCCACTACAACCAATAGTAGTGGCACGCCTGATACGAGCGCTGGAAAGTCCGACAACGCACTACAAGGACTCTTTAGCAAGGATTCTTCGGCCGCCGCTGCTGCGACCGATTCGACCGGCAAAAAAGACTCTGCGCAGACTCCCACCACTGGTGGCGCGTTCTCCAAGCTTGTTCAGCAAGGGCAGATGCCTGGCGAGTTTTTCGTTGCGAACAGCGACGTTGAACGGGTCAAACACTATCTCGACGATCCTGGCGTGCAGTCCGCTCTGCCACCAGGAAAGGTACTCCGCTGGTCGAACGACTCCGTGTCGTTCGGTGCGCAGTACTATCGTGCCATATACGTGCTCGACTCTCGTCCGATCATTACCGGCGAATACCTGACCGACGCAAAAGCCACTTCCACTCCAATGGAAGGGACGGCCGTTCAGTTTACGTTGAATAATGAAGGCGGACGTCGTTTCCGTAGCGAAACATCGAAGCACATTCAGGATAACATGGCGATCGTGCTCGATCAGCAGGTGATGGGACAACCTCCCGTCATTCAAAGCGCGATCGGAACGAATGGTCAGATTACGCTGGGCCGAGCAGGGCTCGAACGAGCGCAGGATCTCGCCCTCGTCTTACGGGCTGGTGCGCTACCAGCGCCGCTCAAGGTTGCCGAAGTGCGCAACATTGGACCAAGCTTGGGGCAAGATTCAATCGATTCGAGCCTTCACGCTGGCGCCATCGCGATGGGTCTGTTGTTCCTCATCATGGTGATCTACTACCGATTCTCCGGCTTCCTGTCGGTTGTCGCGCTTGTGCTCTATATCCTGTATACGTTGGCTGCACTGGCCGGATTTAGTGCGGTGCTCACACTACCGGGGTTAGCCGGATTCGTCTTGTCTATAGGTATGGCGATCGACGCAAACGTGCTCATATTCGAGCGCATACGCGAGGAACTCGATCACGGCCGTTCGATACGACTCTCTATTGATGAAGGCTTTAAGCACGCGTTACCAGCCATTATTGATACCAACGTGTCGTCTGCATTAACGGCTGCCGTACTGTACCAATTTGGTTCCGGACCGGTGCGCGGCTTTGCCGTTACGCTTCTCGCAGGTCTCGCAGCGTCGATGTTCACGTCGATCTTCGTGGTACGCACGTTCTATATGATCTGGCTGAGCAGATCGACTGACAAGCAAGCGCTGAGTATCTAAATGTTAAGAATTTTCCATAACACCACATACGACTTCAACCGCTGGATCAAAACGGCAGTTATTACGACTGCACTTTTTGTCGTCGCCGGTGGAGTCGCGCTTGCCACAAACGGTATTCAATACAGCATCGAATTTACCGGTGGTACGTTAAAGCAACTCGAATTCGTACACGAGGTTTCGACTTCGGACATTCGGAAAACTCTGGACGACGCTGGCTTTCATGACGCTGAAATTCAGCAGTTCGGATCGCAGCGTGAATTCACGGTTCGTGTTGCTGGAGCATCGTCTGTTGCATCGCAAGAAAACGGTGCAGAGCTAGTCTCCAATCGTGTTGATAGCGCACTCTCCGCCAAGTTTGGCGCGCAGAACGTTCACGTTGTTCGAACTGAAGCCGTTGGACCGCGCGTTGGTGATGAACTCCGCAGGAATGCGATTATCGCAATGTTGCTTTCGTTCGTGATCATCCTTGTTTATCTCGCAATTCGATTTGAATGGCGTTTTGGACTTGCAGCTATTATCGCAACTGCACACGACGTTCTCTGCACCATCGCGTTCCTTGCATTGATGAACATCGAGGTCTCCCTCACGGTTGTCGCCGCGCTCCTTACCGTACTCGGTTACTCCCTCAACGACACCATTATCATCTTCGACCGTGTTCGCGAGAACATGAAGAAGGGGAAGAAAGAGTCGCTGTACGAGATCCTCAATCGTTCTATCAACGAGACGTTGCCGCGTTCCATTATGACGCACTCCACCACGATGGCGTCTACGTTGGCGCTGTTGATCTTCGCTGGTGAAGTCATTCGACCGTTCTCCTGGGTTATGTTATTCGGTATTGTCGTTGGGGTATTTAGCTCCACGTACATTGCTGGACCGATCCTGATGTGGATCGAACGTAAGTATCCCCGAGCGAACGCGACATGGACCAACACTTCATTGACAGCCACGCCCACCTCGCAGATCCCGCCTTCGCAGGCGACTATCGCGCAGTAATCGAGCGAGCTCAGGAATCTGGCGCCGGTGCAATTATTTGCATCGGCGCTTCGCTTGAGCAGGCTGAAGCATCCCGTCTAATTGCGGAACAGTATCCCGGTTATGTTTTTTATACCGCCGGAGTTCACCCGCACGACGCCGCATCCTTTCATTCCAATACAGATATTCCAGCCCTTCGTGACTTTATGGCGCGCGGGGCAGTTGCCGTTGGCGAATGTGGGCTGGACTATCATTACGATCATTCGCCAAGGGATGTGCAACGGCGTGCGTTCGCGGCGCAGCTTGCGTTAGCGCAAGAGAGTAATAAGCCCGTTATCGTGCATACACGCGAAGCTGAGGACGATACTCGGGCGATGATCGTTGAGGCCGGAAAGAGTGGCATACGAGGCGTTTTACACTGTTTTACCGGCTCTCACGAGTTAGCTGAAGCTGCGCTCGAAGTGGGGTGGTACGTGTCGTTCAGCGGCGTCGTCACCTTCAAGAAATGGGTAGACGACGACCTCCTCAGGCTGGTACCGGCCGACCGGCTGTTGGTCGAGTCCGATGCCCCGTATCTTGCCCCAGTTCCCAACCGTGGTAAGCGAAATGAGCCGGCTTGGGTTGCGCTGACCGTGGCAAAAGTTGCCGAAGCACGAGGTCAAACGCCAGAACAGATCGCACAACAAGCCACGGACAACGCGAAAACGTTATTTTCCCTATATGTCCATTAAACCTATTCAGACGAAAGACGCGCCAGCGGCCATTGGCCCCTACTCGCAGGGGATGATTTGTAATGGCCTGCTGTTCACCGCCGGCCAGATCGCACTCGATGCAAGTACGGGCGAGATGTCGACTGGAGACGTTGCGGTGCAGACCGAAATCGTCATGCGTAATCTGCATGGCGTAATTTCGGCGGCAGGAGCGGGTTGGGGCGATGTCGTTAAAACGACGATCTATCTCCGCGATATGGCTGATTTCTCGACCGTTAACGAAGTGTACGCACGTTGGCTTGGCGATGCGCGCCCTGCGCGATCGACTGTCGCAGTTTCGGCTTTACCGCGCGGCGCGGTTGTCGAAATCGATGCCGTTGTTTGCGTCGACGCTGGCAAGTAGCTGATATGAATCTCAGCGAGCGTTTTTGTATAAACGGCCGATTCGCGGCTGGAGCGCTCGCTGTTGCGGTAGCCATGGCGGCTAATCTGCACGCACAAATTCCGGAGACGGTTGTACCGTTCCCGGATTCTCCAGCTGTCCGTACACGTGTTGCGCAGCCTCAAATCCCGGATTCGCTGCTAAAGCCGCCAATTTCGCCGAGTAAAGCCTTTTTTACCTCGTTACTGTTGCCGGGGTATGCGCAGTCAAAGCTGAACCGTCCAACGGCGTCGATGTTGTATGCGGCATTTGAAGTGATATCCATCGGAATGGCTCGAAAGTCGGCGCAGGACTTAAAGGCCGCGAGGAGTTCGTCGAGAGACAGCATTATCGTTGGCTATTCTGTGGGTACAGGTGGCGTGGCGATCCCTACCTATGGTCCAGGCCGGTTTACGCGCGATCGAGTAAAAGCTCGGCGTACCCACTACGAAGATTGGATTGCGGCGATTGTCTTTAACCATCTAATTTCGGCGGCGGATGGATATGTTGCTGCAAATTTATGGGACTTTGGCGCAAATGTCTCGGTGTCAGACGGCCGGAAGACCGCGATCATAAGTGCGCGCAGATCGTTCTAATGTTTGTTGAGAGATGCGAATCATGAGTAACGCAAACGCACCAATCGGAGTCTTTGACTCTGGAATCGGCGGTCTCACTGTTGTGCGCGAACTTCTGCGTGAGCTGCCAAACGAAGACATCGTTTTTTTTGGCGATACCGCACGTGTTCCGTATGGCCCTAAAAGCGCGCAAACAGTCACGCGGTATAGTAAAGAGATTACGTCGTTTTTAATCGATCAAGGCGTTAAGGCGATCGTTGTTGCGTGTAATACCGCAACCGCGCATGCGCTGGAAATACTGCAAAGCACGTACAACATTCCGATTATTGGCGTTATCGATCCGGGCGCGCATGCAGCAGTGCGTACCACATTACTCAATCGCGTGGGCGTAATTGGAACGCAAGGACTTGTTGGTTCGGGCGCATATGAGCGTGCGATTCACGCAGTTGACCCATCAACATATGTTCTGTCAAAAGCCTGCCCGTTATTCGTGCCCTTTGTTGAAGAAGGGTGGCTCGATCATGCGGCGATCCGACTGGTCGCAAATGAATATCTAACGACATTTGCGAAATCTGAGGTAGATACACTCGTGCTCGGATGTACGCACTATCCTCTTCTGAAGCCCATCATCCAACAGACCGTTGGGGAAGGGATCACGCTTATCGACAGCGCGGAGCAGACCGCCATCGAAACGGCCGCGTTGCTTCGGACACACAAGTTGGAACGCCAGGAATGTGGCGTCCCCAAACAGCTTCGATTTATCGCGTCCGACTATCCAGAGCAGTTCCTGCGAGTCGGCCAGCTATTCCTGGGCGATACGATCGAACACGTTGAGACTACGACTCTCGGCTGGTAATCCATCCTCGTGGCCGTTGCCTTTGCCTAACCATTCGCGAAGGTCGATGCGGTCGTCGGTGAGCTCGAGATATGTGGGAGCGTCCAACCAGGAGCCGGCATTCGCAAAAAAGCCGTCTTCGCGAACCTTATCGAGTGCCGCGACGTGAGAATGCCCCAAAACGACCAGGTTGAGCGACGGATCGTCAATCAGCTGTTTATGCCCAATTTGCTGGAGCCCGCGACCACCATCCTTCGCGCGGTGCGTTCGGCTCGCCTGCGAGCTGCCACTCGCAATATTGGTAGCCCAGTCCGGATGGAGCGCGCGAAACACCCGTATCGCAAACGGAGATCGCATAACCGGCCGAATCATCCGATATCGTCGATCTTCCACCTCCCGAAGTCCGTCGCCATGCTCAAAACGGACCTTCCAGGGGCCGATATACCCTTCCCATGGGCCAGTATGATATGTGGCACCAACGTCCTTGGTGAGCACCTCACCACCCCAGCAATCGTGGTTTCCGGCAATCCAAAGGATCTCAACGCCAGAATCACGCAGCGCCGCGAGCTCGGCAAGTGCACGAAATCCCGTGCGCGGAATGACCGTCTTCCACTCAAACCAGAAGTCGAAGAGATCCCCATTGATGACCAGCGACTTGATCGATCCCTTGAGCGATCGCAGGTACGCTTCGAACAACCGTTCAGTCTCTCTCGGGGTTACGCCGAGATGGATGTCTGAAATGATGTGGCAAGGAGTGGAAAGCACGTCACAACGTTAGCGTATTCTCGGTATCTTTACAAATGCATTTTGTCAGCGAATTTCGGGTACGGTATGCAGAAACTGACCAGATGGGAGTGGTGTATCATGCGAACTACCTAGTTTGGTGTGAGGTGGGGCGGACCGATTTTATTCGGATGCTGGGAATGCCCTACTCGGAAATCGAGCGTTCAGGGACTACATTGGCTGTAGCGGAAGCGACGCTTCGATATAAGCGAGGCGCTCGTTACGACGATTTGGTACGGGTAGTTACGACCGTTCGCGAGGTTCGCTCACGATCGGTTACATTTGCCTATGACATTGCGCTGGAGGATGGATCTCAGCTGGTAACTGCGTCGACCGTGCTTGTCTCGATAGGACCGTCGGGCAAGAGTGCCGCGTTACCATCAGAACTCCGTCACGCGCTGGAGGGAGCGATTGAAGGCTAAAGTGTCAGATGCAGTGCTGTTGGTTTTTGCGATTGTATTTTGGGGTACAGCTGGAACGGCGCAGCGCAGTAGCGAAAGTGCAACTCCCTCTGCATTAACAGCAGCGGAAGTGTCGTTTTACGCGCGCATCCTCAAAATGGCAGACCAGCGCACCTTTAATGATTCGCTACTCCGAGAAGGCTTCGCGAGTTCGTCTACGCCAATTCGTTGGGCGTCGTCGTTAGCCGCTGCGCAACTTACTGCCACGCATCGGGAGAAACTTCTTCCGTTGTTGCGTGAGATTGCGGTAAGTCGCGATACCGCCCTGGCTGCGAATGCGATCTTTGGGTTGGGGCTCGCCCGAGATAGCAATTCGGTCGCAGTAATTGCGTCGCTCGTGGAGCGCGATATTCCAGTGGGACGCAGTGCGGCGTGGGCTCTTGGGGAGATTGGTGCACCTGCACAGCAAGCGATCTCTGGATTGTTGGATCAGCGTGCGCGTCCGGTGATCACCGCTGAGCTGTTATATGCCGCGGCAAAGATCCGCCCATTAGATCTCCGTGCTGTTACCCCGCATCTCCGAAGCCGAGATGCGAGTATTCGGGCGGCTGCGGTCTATGCGATTGCGCGGCAGGGAGTTCCTGGTGGCGTGCGTGCCGTGCTTCTGGTTGATCGGAACGATGCCTTTGTGCGCGCGCAGATGGCGCGTGCGTTGCGGCGTGCTGCGGTTGGCGATTCGTTGCAGGAAGAAGCGATGGAAGTGCTGTCATCGTTGGTGCGTGACGATTATGCGTCGGTGCGTGTTAATACCGTGTATTCGCTGGCATCGTATGGGCCGGTGGCGACGGAGCTGTTATACAGCACGATTAACGATCGCGATGTGAATGTGCGTATCGCTACAGCGCAGGCGATGGGATACGTGTTGGGTTCGAGTACGCGGGAATGGGAGCGGCTGTGGGATGTTGATACCACATTTGCATATCGCGCGGCGATTTTAGAAGCGTCGGTTCGAGCGGGCGCCATCATTCCAGCGTTGGACTCGTGGAGAACGCACTCAAACTGGCGATATCGCGCGGCATTTATTCGCGCGTCTGGTGCCGATGCTGATACGCTCAATGCACGCGTTGCTGCGCTGATTGGAACCTTCGATCCAGAAAGTCGTGTTCGATCGGCTGCATACGAAGTGTTAGTGGCGTCCGATCCAAATCGGTTAGACATCGTGACTCAGCGCACGCTTGATAGCGCGTTGAACGATCCTGATCCGGTTGCGCGTGAAGCGATTCCGTGGTACACGCGTACGATGACTGAGATGGATTCGGTGAATCGAAACCGGCCAATTGAATGGTATGAGAAAGTGGTACGCGAGGTGGTTGTGCGTTCGTTGGACGGGCCGCTGTATGGAGCGGTTCTGGATACCGATCGCGGAACTATCCGGTTGGCGCTCCTTGGCCTTCATGCACCGTTAACCGTTTACAACTTTATGACACTTGCTCGACAAGGGTACTATAGTGTCACACGTTTCCATCGCGTTGTTCCAAACTTTGTTGCGCAAGATGGCGATCCGCGTGGAGATGGTAACGGTGGACCTGGATATTCGATTCGCGACGAGTTTAATCGCGAGGCGTACGTGCGTGGGTCGGTCGGTATGGCGACTGCTGGGCAAGATACGGGTGGTAGCCAGTACTTCTTAACGCTTTCACCGCAGCCGCATTTGGAAGGGCATTATACCGTGTTTGCGCGTGTTGTGAGTGGGATGGCGGTAATGGATGCGATTGTTCAGGGTGATCTTGTGAAGTCGATCTCGGTACCTTGATGGTGAGGCGAATTGGTTGCGGGCATAAGAGGAATATGCCGCGGACTGTTGCTGTTGCAGTCGCAACGGTTTGTGTTGTTGTCGGAGTAAGTGCGTGTGCGCCGCCCAAGCTTGCGCCGTTAAAGGGAGTACAGCCCGAAAATGCAGTACTTCCAAAGTACGAGCTGCCGGACGGTGCTCGTCGAGTGACGTTCAAATGGGAGTTGAACGAGGGCGAGATGGTTGTGCGTGGCGACGGTGTCGCGCGAATGGCCTCGCCGGATAGTGCCCGAGTTGATCTCGTTATTGGCGGTGGTTTTGGTGGCGCGTCGGCGAGTATAATCGGCGATAGCGTTCGGTTTCCGAGTCGAGCGATGATGACACATCTTGTTCCATCAACACCGGTGTTGTGGGCGGCGTTGGGGAGATTGGCGTTGCCTGCGTTGACGGATACAGCCATTCGTGTGGTTGGCGATACATTGCGTGCGGATCTTGGGTCGCCTGTGCGGTGGCGAGTGACGTCGGTTGGTGCGGAGTTTCGTCGGCTGGATCGGATTGTTGATGGTCGAATTGTTGAATCGATTGAGCGAGTTCCTGGGAAGACTGTTCGTTATGAGGCTGGGTCGCGACGGTGGTTGACCATGACCATTGTTGACGATGCAGCGTCGGCTCCGTTTGAGTCTTCCATTTGGCGGTTTTAGTTGATCGATACGTATCTCGACACGTACATGGAATATGGTAAACTCTTATTGCCAGCGAAATTGTAATGCGTAGAATTGTCCACGATCCAATGCGAGTTCTTGTGTGTTGTTTAATGCTGGTTACGTTGCCGGCGTGTTTTTATTCGTTTCGTGGCGGTGGATTACCGGCTCATATCAAGACGATAGCTGTTGTTCCGTTTGAGAATGAAACGGCGGTGTCGGATGTTCAGCGAGAGGTTGCTGATTCGTTGCGTTCACGGTTGATCAAACGCCTTGGGGTACGTGAGGCTCCGGAGAGTCGAGCGAATGCAGTGGTTCGTGGGACGATACGGCAGTATCAGACGGATATTCCGGTTGGGGTAAACGCGGGGACCAATGCGCCAACGACGGCGCGTAGAACCGTGCAGATCGTGTTGGATATTGATGTGGTCGATCAGGTGAATGGCAAGAGTTTGTGGTCGCGTAAAGGGTTTGTGGTTGAGGGGCAGTATGAAGAAGGTTCCGAGCTACAGGGGCGATCGCAGGCGATTGACCGGATTGTGAATGGGATTGTTGAGGGAGTGCAGTCTCAGTGGTAGGGTTTGGTGGGGAAAGGCCTTGGCTGGAAAGATTTTCTGCGGTAGCGCAGCATTCTAAGAGAATGCACCTTTTGGTATTTTCTGTACTGCATGATGAGTGTGTATCGAATGCGTAATCCTGCGATGAAGGTTATGTCATGGGATGATCTTCAACGATGGAGATCATCGCAAAGCGGTCGAGTGGTGTTTACAAACGGAGTCTTTGATCTGTTGCATCCTGGGCATGTTGATGTGTTGTATGGTGCGCGTATCAAGGGCGATTTGCTTGTGGTTGGGATTAACAGCGATGCATCCGTGCGACGTTTAAAGGGGCCGGAGCGACCGGTGCGTCAGGAAGTTGATCGTGCGTATGTGTTAGCCGCGTTAGAATGTGTTGATGCCGTAGCGGTATTTGAAGAAGATACTCCGCTTGAATTGGTGAAAGTTGTGAAACCCGATGTGATTGTGAAGGGTGGTGATTATACGCCCGATACAATTGTTGGTGCGGAGGAAGTTCGTGCGTGGGGCGGAGAAGTGGTAGTCATTCCACTTACGCCGAATCAGTCGACAACGTCGATTATAAATAAGTTGCGGCAATGATGATGACCGAGAGTAGTCGGTAATGGCGGCATTAACTGATAATGACAGTACGAACCGATAATAGCAGCACTAACTGATAGCAGTAGTACTAGCCGATAGTCGCAGCATGAACCGATAACAGCAGCACTAACCCTCGTTTGAATAGAATATGTCAGCAGTTTTAGATCGTGCCGCGCATGAAATGCGCCCTACACTTCTTGAGCGCAACGTTGCGCCATATGCAGAAGGGTCTTGTTTAGTTTCGTTTGGATCAACGAGGGTGTTGTGTACCGCATCGGTTGAAACTGGCGTACCGTCGTGGAGACGTGGAAGCGGATTGGGCTGGTTGACTGCCGAGTACGCAATGTTGCCGCGTGCGACGAAAACGCGAAGCAATCGTGAGCGCTCACAAGTTGGTGGTCGTACGCAAGAGATCCAGCGGTTAATTGGTCGTTCGATGCGCGCAATGTTGGATGATTATACGTTCGGTGAATTCACGATCAAGATTGATTGCGATGTGTTGCAGGCGGATGGTGGTACGCGCACTGCGGCTATCACTGGTGCATCGATTGCTGTTGTTGATGCGTTCGATTGGATGGTCCGGAGTGGGAAGTTGGCGGTGACTCCGGTTAAGCGCAGAGTGGCAGCCGTGAGTGTTGGGATTGTTGATGGTGTGCCGCAGATCGATTTGAATTATGAGCAGGATGTGCGTGCCGAGGTTGATATGAATGTTGTGATGAGTTCGGAAGAGCGGTTTGTGGAAGTGCAGGGGACTGGCGAGCATGGGACGTTTAGCCGAGATGAGTTGAATCGGTTGATTGACCTTGCGGTGGCGGGGATACTGCAGCTGGATCGGCTGCAAAGCGCGGCGTTGAGCGCCTGAGGGGTGTAGTGACAGTTATTACATATCTGTTGGCAACGCGTAGCCAGGGGAAGCTGAGGGAGTTGCGTGAGTTGTTTGCGCAGCTTGTGCCGTCAGGTGGTGGTGAGGCTGGCCTCGGTGAGGTTGCTGGCATCGGTGGTGATGATGCAGGTAAAGGTGTTTCGTCGGTGGTTGAAAGTATTCGAGTGATCGACCTGGATGAAGCTGGATATCCGGAGACGCCGGAAGAAGAAGCTATTGAGTGTTATGACACGTTCGAGGAAAATGCTTGTGCGAAGGCCGAGTATTTCCATCGATTGACGGGGCTCCCGACGTTTGCGGATGATTCCGGGTTGGTCGTGCATGCGCTCCAGGGGGCGCCTGGTGTTCGGAGCAAGCGGTGGTCGGGGCGGAGCGATCTCTCCGGCGTGGAGCTGGATGCGGCTAACAATTTGAAGCTTTTAAGCGCGCTTTCTTCGCTTCCGGCTGGGATGGTACCGAGCGCAGAGTATGTTTGCGCTGCGGCGTTTGCGGATTCGGAGCGAACGACGGTGACGTTGGGGCGGGCGGCTGGGGTACTTGTGACGTCACCGGCTGGGAATCATGGATTTGGGTACGATCCGTATTTTCGGTCTAGTGAGCTGGGGAAGTCATTTGCTGAGGCGACCGTGCAGGAAAAGCGGAAAGTGAGTCATCGTGGGCGGGCGTTTCGCAGTTTGGTGGAGCGAATGTTCGGGCCGTTGGTGATCAGCGGATAGGAGTTATTGAAGAAATTTCATTTGTGATGAGTAAGGTCGTTGATAAAGGAGTCGGGACCCGCTAAGTTATTGCCAGTAGATCACAAGTTCGGGGCGTAGCGTAGCCCGGTATCGCGCTTGCTTTGGGAGCAAGAGGTCGCCAGTTCGAATCTGGCCGCCCCGACTGTATAGATGGTTGTAAATTCAGGTACTTAGGAAATCCCGCGTAGGCATTGCTTGCGCGGGATTTTTTGTTTGTCTACGCGTTGTCTACGCGCTTGGTTCTCCAGTATCCGGTGTAGGGTCACTAGGGCAATCCGGAAAATTTTACCGTCTGGCTATTGACGATTGTATATACAATTGTATATTTAATACATGCGATTTTCCTGGGATCCTAACAAGAACGACAGCAACGTCGCGAAGCATGGGGTCTCATTCCTTCTGGCGACGACGATCTTCAATGGGGCGGTGTGCCTTCTCCAGTCCGATCGAGGCAGTGAAGAACGGCATAAAGCCATCGGGGAGATTGAAGGGCGGATGTTCACGGTCGTGTTTACGGATCGTGAGACAGAGCAGGGGATTGTACGGCGTATCATTTCAGCACGGAGGGCACGAAACAATGAAATCGAAGCATACAAGCAAACACGGCGCTAAACGCGCCGCCGATCGGGAAGAGGTGGTGATGACCGTCGAGCAGATTAACGACGCGATTGCGCGAGGTGAGGACCGCACCGACTGGGCGCGCATTGATGCGATGACCCAGGCGGAGGTCGAAGCCAACGCACTCTCCGACGCGGACAATCCGCCGATCACAGCCAAGATGCTTGCAACGGCAACGCTCATGATGCCGTCGAGTGAGCTGAAAACGGCGATTTCGTTTCGGATTGACCCGGATGTCTTGGACTTCTTTAAACGGACCGGGAAGGGCTACCAGGGGCGCATGAATGCCGTACTCCGGGCCTGGATGCACACCCATCAGCAGAGTCGGTAGTCGTCGAGCCACTTAATGCCAAAGACCAAACGCCGCCTCGGATAACTGAGGCGGCGTTTGGTCTTTGTGCGATAATGACGTTGAACGGGTTCTGTCAGTCAGTAGCATCGAATACTGCCATGTATAGCATTTACCAGTGCAAGTTCGACCATCGCACCTGATTGTTGTTCAGCGTTGACACGACGACACCCTGCCATGCGGCCAGCGTGCCGGTGCATGCATGCGACAGCCGCGATCCGATACGTTCATAGCTCGAAATTGGATCAGAGGAAAGTTTTGTAAAATAGGTTATCGCCACGTAGTTCGTGAGTTGCTGCCGTTGTGGGGAGATCCGGAACAGCGGAGAACGATCAAATAGTCTGTTCGGATGCGCGCTGGATACGGCAGTCGTTGAAATACACGCACTCTTATCGACGCTCATCCACAAAGCGGCTGTCTGCTTGGCACTCTCCAACGCATGAAACGCGTTCTACGGAAGTACATGGATAATCACGACATCCTGGAATAACGCGCATTTCGAGACGCGTACAATAACTAATGAACGCGTGACCTTAATACGGGTGTTTGCTCCCCGGTTACACCTCCATTCGTGCTTTACAAACTTCGGTTCCGGCCACAAATTGTCGAGATGAAGTCCGACGACGAGCGGGACGTCGCGCTAATACTTCGCATTCAGAAGGGTGACCCCAGCGCTCTGGATACGTTACTCCGCATCTATTGGGTGCGGTTGAATTGTTATGCTCGCAGGATTGTTGGATCTCCCGACGCCGCTCAAGATGTCATTCAAGAAGTGTTCTTGCGGCTCTGGCGATATCGCGAGACGCTCATGATCCCGTCTGGGGTAGCGCCCTATCTCTATCGAATGACACGCAATCAGGCGATGACGACGATCAACGTTGAACAGACGGTGGCGGAACGAGATGCTCGTTGGTTTTCGTCGTTGGAAATCTCGAAGACGATCGAGAGAAATTCGGGAGAACGGACGATTGAATCCGATGATGTCCTACGTACCCTACTTCACGCGCTCGCGGACGTCCCACCTCGATGTCGAGAGATCTTTCTGTTGAGTTGGGAACACGATCTCTCGTACGCCGATATCGCGGCGATGTTAGGGATTACCATACCCACTGTCCGTAATCAGATGAGCCGGGCCGTGATTCACCTTGGCGAGGTGCTGCGGCCGGAGACTGTGGCAGGCGACGAGCGATAAGTCTGCAAGAAGGACGAATCTAAAAAACAAGAATCGTCGTATGTGATGTTTTTCTGAGCGGCTCAGTTATCTCTGTGTATGGAAGACAATCGTTTTCAGAGCCTAGCCGATCTCGTTGATTCTCTCGCAGGGGAGCACCCTCCCTTCGCGAAGCATACGAACGCTCACGAACCAGACCCCGACTCGAACGAGGTTCTGGTCAATGTGTTGCGTGACGCTCGGCGGCGATTGCAGGCTCCTCCGACAGGGCAGGAAGCGCTCGATCTTTCGCAGCGTTTGGAAGTGGTTGCGGCGCGGTTAGCTGAAGAGGTTCGGGATGGTGGACGTCAGCATGTCTCTCTCGACCCGGTTCAGACTACGGCTCGAGGTCTCCGAAGTCAGGAGACACGTCGGGAGTCCCCGTTCTCTTTCTCCAAAACACAATCTCGCCCATGGTGGCGTCGCACCGTTACGCGAGTCGCTCTGGGCGGTTCCCTCCTTGCCGCTGCATTGGTGTTCCTTGTCACTCATGTCACCGATTCTGGCCCGCAGCGTGAACACATTACGGGGAAAGGCGCCCGTGCGACTATTCGCCTTGTTGATGGAACAACGGTTACGCTCGGTGCATCGAGTCGGTTGAGGTACCAATCGTTGACTGGACGAGGGGAACGTGCTGTGTATCTCGATGGCGAAGGGTATTTCGACGTCGCGCCAAACTCGAATGCTCCGTTTGTCGTTTATACCACGAACGCCGCGACACAGGTCTTGGGAACGGAGTTTTCTGTTCGGCAATACGCGGATGACAGCGTAGCGCAGATTGTCGTCACGTCGGGGAAAGTCGCGTTCCGTCCACGCTTGGGAGCGGGAGGGACCGGCGTAACATTGATTCGTGGCGACATCGGTCGTATCGACAACGCCGGACTTGCGACTGTCGCGCATAACGTCAATACGGAATCTTACACCAGTTGGACCCGAGGCACGTTGACGTTCCCCAATACCACGTTGCGTGATGCCATCCGTGACATTGAACGATGGTACGATCTCAAAATCACGTTGGCGGATCCGGCTTTGGCATCAGCCGCGTTGACAGGAACATTGACAGCTCGCTCAGGTCAGGAAGCGATCGAGCGTATCGCCAACGCATTGAATCTTCGAGTGTCACAACAAGGACAATCCATCACCTTATTCCCAGCAGGATCTCACTAATGCATCGTCTGCGTATTGTCCGTAGGTCATTCCGTGGAATTGTCCGCCATCCCATAACAGGGCGTTTCGCATGGTTCGGTGTCATGGCAGGTTTATACTCTTTGATTCCTGTACCTTCATCACTGTTTGCACAAGATCGACTCCATCGTGACCTTCCGATCTCACCACAGCAACTCACGCAACAATCCTCGGCTCGAAAAGCAGAATCCCAGCCATCGCGTGCGACTGTCACTTTGAATTTGCGGAACGTTACACTGCAAACGGCGCTCGAAGCGATTCGTACACAGGCGAAGATCGAACTTCTCTATGGCGATCGTGTCGTGCCATTACAACGCCGAGTGTCGATTGTGGGTAAAAACATGTCTGTCATGGACGCATTACGTGCAGTGTTACGAGGAACTGGAGTCGCGATCAAAGTCGCCGATGATGGGCAAATTACGCTCATCAAGCAAGAAACACAGGGAGGCAAGGACGGAACCCGTCCGGCGCAGCCGACTCGGGGCGCGCTTGCTGGACGCGTGATCGATTTGGCACAAAAGAATCCCATTTCGCAGGCAATCGTCAGCATCGAGCAGTTGAAGTTGACCGCGACGGTCGATGCGCGGGGGCGATATCTCTTGGCATCGATACCTACGGGAACGTACAAGGTCAGCGTCCGAATGCTCGGATATCAGACGCAGGTGCATGAGGTGACCATCAAGAGCAGTGATACGTTGGCGATGGATTTCGTATTGACGTCTGTCGCGACCCGCCTGACCGAGGTGGTGACGACTGGTGCGGGAGAGCGTCAACGATATGAGGTTGGTAATTCCATTGCCACGATCAACGCAGATTCCGTCCTCGAAAACAACTTTGTTCCTACGTTGTCCGATCTTCTCGTGAATCGCGCTCCCGGCGTACAAGTTATCCATGGCTCCGGTGCGGTTGGATCGGCGAAGCGGATCCGTATTCGTGGAATTCAGAGCATTGTTGGGTCGAATGATCCAATTGTTTTGGTCGATGGTATCCGTATCAACACGGATGTGGGCAACTGTCGGGCTGGGATGCGAGGGGTTGGATCCAATGACGCTGATCGGTCGTGCGCGGATGTGACATCTCGGTTGGATGATATAGATCCCGATCTCATCGAGTCGATCGATGTCCTCAAGGGGCCGGCGGCATCCACGTTATATGGAAGCGATGCCGCAAATGGTGTGATCGTCATCAAAACAAAACGAGGGAAAGCTGGCCCGGCTCGTTGGCGTGTCCGATTGGACAATGGGATTTCGTATTTCAATTCGAAAGCGTTCCCCGTTTTGACTCGTTCTCTCGGAGGAAATGCGCAAGGTCCAATCCTTCCCGGACAGTGTGGGTTGGTGGAACTCGCGGAGGGGCAGTGTACATATCAAGATACCATCATGCAATTCAGCATGTTCCGGCATTCTGCAACGTCTCCTCTGGCGACCGGACGAAATACGAGTGCCGGTGTCGACGTGTCTGGCGGTACCAACACGCTGCAATATTTTATCTCCGGAGGATACGACGATCGCCTGGGGAATACCAAGATGCCGGCAGTCAACGTGGCCATCGTCGAACGAGGCAAAGAAGGAGACCCGCTTCCTGAATACATGCGTCGTCCTAATGCCGAACGGAAAGGCAATGCCAATATTCGTGTGACTGGGCAAATTGGGACAAGCGCGGACTTTTCCTTCGGCAGCGAGCTCGTTGTTCGCGAACAACGACGAGGAAACGACGGAATGAACGACGCGTTTTCGTTTCGGCCACCGGACGATACGATCACACTATCACGAGGGTGGTCTGAGTTCTATATGGACCGCTCCGAAAACATCACGCGCACCGTGAACAGTGGTACGGTTAACTGGCGCCTACAGAATTGGGTTTCAACCCGTGCGACGTATGGGTTTGATTTTTCGAATCGAGATGATAAAGAATTGACCCGAAAAGACGCCTGTGCTCCGTTTTGCCCTTACACTTGGACGGCGCTTGGTGAAATCGCGGGCGGTCGAGGAACGACGAATACGCACACGGTGGATCTTGGATCGACGGTGACAATCCCGGTTAGTAGCCAGATACAATTGCGAACGGTCGTTGGAGCGCAGTACAACAAGAGCATGACTCGTGATCTGTATGGTTATATGGCGGATCTTGCCTATGGGCAAACCGATTTTCGGGACGCGATCGTGTTGCTGCAAATTCCACAACCTGGAGTCCGTAATAACAAGCTTGGTGCAACGACAGAAAATCGTGCCACCGCCGGGCTCTATCTTGATCAAACGATTGCATTCAATAACCGCCTGTTCATCGGCGGTGCGGTGCGACAGGACATGACCAGTGGTCTCGGCCCGGACGGTGTAAAACCGGTCTATCCCAAATTCAATGTGTCGTGGGTAACGTCCGAAGAGTCGTTCTTCCCATGGCGTGATTGGATGAATCTTCGAATCCGTGCGGCATACGGCCACGCTGGCGTGCAACCGGAAATGACGACTCGTTTGCGTACGTTCCAATCTGGTCAAGATTTCCTGACCGTCAATGGAACTTTTGATCGGAGCGCGACGATTTCCGGAATCGGAAATCAGTTGGTTCGCCCCGAACGTACTGTCGAGCGCGAATATGGTTTTGAAGTCGGGATATTGCAAGATCGGTTCCGTCTCGATGTCACACGATATCATAAAAACACCGAGGATGCACTCGCCCCTCGAACGGTCGCGCCGTCACTTGGTGGCAGATATAACGGGAGTACAACGCGCATCGAAAATATTGGTGACGTCAAGAATACCGGAACCGAGATTGTCGTGGGCGCGCGGATTTTCGACCGTCCTTCGTTCTCCTGGAATGCGAACGTCGCATATGCCTCACGGCAGAATACACTCACCAGATTGGATGAAAATCTCTTTGGGGAATTTATATCCCTCGGCTTCGCTGATTCACGAATCGTTAAAGGGTATCCGTTGTTTGGTCGATGGGCACTGCCGATCCTCTCATACGGAGATGAAAACGGCGATGGATTAATTGGATATTCAGAGGTTGTAATTGGAGATAGTCTTGTATACATCGGACCATCTCAACCCAAATACGATATCAGCATTCAGCAGAGTATCTCGCTGTTGAACAATCGTGTGCAGATCGATGCTGGGATGCAATATCAACATGGACTCGTTCAAGTAAACCAGTTTTTGTCGCAGAATGCGCAGGCGCTTGCCTTTACGCAGATCAAAGGCGCTGGAACACTCAAACAGCAAGCGATTGCCGTTGCCGCGAATAATCGGCGTCCTGGAGGTTCTACCTCGTACGGGTTTGTGGAACGCACCAATGGTCTTCGATTCAATACGCTTGGCATTACGACCTATCTCCCAAATCACGTGGCACGAATGGTTCGTGCCCAAACGGCGAGCGTTGGAATGCTTGGGACCAATCTGGGGCTGTGGACGAACTATAGCGGGACCGATCCCGAGACGAATACGACGAACGCGGGTGGGAACCGGCTGGTGGATGGAGGGCAGATCCCTCAGCCACGCACGTGGACATTACGAGTGAATCTCACCTTCTAACACCATTCCCGAATAATCGTCATGACACATTCTTTCCTTACGAGAATCGCAACAGCGACGACCATGGCCAGTTGCGTGGTGGGAATCCTGTCCTCGTGCTCACCATCGAGTTTGATCGATGTCGATGTTCCTGCGGGAACAAACGATCCACGCGCATATAATACCGCGGAGGGAGCGTTGGCTCGTTATCACGGGGTCATTACAAAATTCCGGCTTGCGATGAGTGGAGGTGGAGAAAATACTCTGTCGTTCATTCCAGCAAGTGGGCTCCTCTCGGATGAGCTTTATACCGCGAGAACCAATCTCGATGGATATTCCCGAGGCGATAGAACGACTGCCATCGACTCTCGGAATATCGGAGAAGACGGGCAAACGGATAGCCAACAACAAGGCGTTGGTGAACTATGGACGGCGTTACATAGCGTTCGACTTGCAGCGATCGATGCGATCGGTGCACTCCAAAAATATGCGCGCAGCTCACCAGCTGATCGTATTGGGCATTCATACGCGATGTGGGGGATGGCTGAAGTGGCGCTCGCGGAGCTCTATTGTTCCGGTATTCCGCTGAGCACGATTGAATTCGAAGGTGGTATAAAGTACGCCAGCGGGAGTAACCGAGACGAGGTCTATCGTCATGCAATCGCCATGTTCGATAGCGCGTTGGTGTATACAGATGACAGCGTGTCGTATCGATACCTCGCGATGGTTGGAAAAGGGTGGGCCTTCCTCGGTCTGAATCTTTACGATTCCGCGGCGAATGCCGTTGCGGATGTCCCAACGGATTTTGCCTATCAAAACCGACATTCCCTCGCGGACCCTTTGGCAACGAACTTTACATATTTTCGGCCGGAATCTTCGCTCGAGTATGGGAATGGATCCGTCGCCGATCGAGAAGGCGGAACCGGGCTTCCATATCGTTCGGCCGCAGATCCGCGCATCGAAGTCGACCCCATGCCCCCTGATCCCAGGTATCCAGGCCTCATAGGATATTCCTTTCGCCAAATCGCCGGAAGTGCTCCAGGTACAAATCCTGTCACCGTCGCGAGTGGTATCGAGGCAAGGTTGATCCGCGCCGAAGCGGAACTCTCGCACGACAATCCCGCATGGTTGACAACGTTGAATCAACTGCGTGCGGGATACAACGGAGGTGATCTCGAGCCACTCGATGATCCCATCGCTCCACAAGCACGTGTGGATACGCTCTTTAAAGAACGTGCCTTCTGGCTCTATCTCTCAGGACGAAGGCTCGGCGACATGCGCCGCCTAGTCCGACAATATAAACGTTCACCGAACGACATATTCCCGCGAGGCGCATACCCTGCGTGGCCAAGCGGAGCGTATGGCTCGTCTGTGAACTTGGTCCCACCGGTAGCGGAGCGGCAAATCAATACGTCGTATAAAGGGTGTATCGATCGCAATGCATAGCATCATCGAGAGATCTCGTCATTCCACACAAGAATGTGGATGCTCGCAATTCCCGTTTCACAATCTCTTGCAGAGAGTGCTTCCAATGAAAGTGTTTCGACTCCTCACATTGCAGATCGTATACGCGGTGAGTCTTTTGGGGATTTTCGCATGTAGCGATAACGTTGTAAATCCTGTCTTGAACGACGGAACCGCGATTTGGCGCATCATGATCGATCACCGGAGTGTCGTGCTGGCCCGAGGGCAAACGTTGAAACTCACGGCCACTCCTCGAGGCGTGAATGGCGTCGCGATTCCGTCGAACGGGACCGTGCGCTGGAGTTCGAGCGACCTGACCAGCGTAACGGTCGATTCCACTGGGATAATTTCCGCGAATGCCATCGGTGGACCCGTCTCGGTGATCGTTGTTCTGACTGACTTGGAAAAGAATATCACGGTTCGAGATACCTCGCTTGTGATGGTTACGGAAACGGTGCAACCTATCTCGTCGTTCGGATTTGTACTTCCATCCCCAGGGGATCAAGAGACAGGGGCGGGAAGTCCCATCAATCTTCCTGTACAGACGATAAGTGGAACGACAGCGCTTACTCTTCCGTTTCGGTTTACCATAACACCGCGGAATCGCGCCGTCATGTACCCGGCACCAACAGGTCTGTCGGGAGCCTCTGTAGATACTGGCACCTTCAGTGTTTCATTATACACCTATGCATACGGAACCGAATATCGAGATAGTGTGACATTTGTGGTGGGCCCAACGACCCTCGCTGGATTCCTGATCATGGATGGTGCCACGGCCCAGTCGATGCTTTCTACGCAACCCGGCATTGTTCCCATGCCGAGCGGTCTTGGAGGTAACTATTGGTTCCGCCCCCTGAATGTCACGGTAAAAGTTGGAGGAATGGTGAGGTGGGGAAATTATTCTGGAGCGTCGGGTGTCTTTCCTCCCCCGACGCTCCCCCCGGTCACCGTTAACTTTGATCGGCTGACCGGTATCGTCCCCGCGGAGAACGTGAGCGCGTGTCAGTTTTTCTTGGGGTGCGCTCCGATGCGCCAGTTTACACAAGTTGGTGTGTACCATTGGAGCTCTCCCGATTCCAAACAGTTCGGGACTATAACAGTCGTTCCCTAACGCATGTTGACGCATATCGAGACACATCCCGTGAAGAGTTTCCAGTGTTGACATCACGAAGAACGTTTTTACATGTCAGCTCGTTCGCGACACTCGCCGTTGGCGCTGGTACCCCTTCCTCCGTCCTTGGTGATACTCCTGTAGATACCGTTCCTCGCGCTGGAGATCCCGCGTTGCGCGAGCTAACGATGCGTGCATTGGATGCTGCGCGTAGTGCCGGCGCGAGTTACGCCGATGTGCGCTTGGTCGTGACGAGAATCCAACGGTTCAATTATGGAAATCCTCCAATCGACAGTGAAACCATTAGCGCTGGCGTCCGTGCACTCGTGAACGGAGTCTGGGGATTCTCTGCCAGCCCACTCTGGACCTTGGACGAAATGGCTCGACTCGGTCAGGATGCGGCGCAGCAAGCGAAAGCGAATCATTGGAATGGTGTTCCTCCCGTTGAACTTGGCCCACCGCCTCAGCCAGCGACAGGAATTTGGACTGCGCCGGTTGCGCGCGATCCGTTCGTCGTCTCCATCGACGAAAAGCTGGATTTTATCAATGCGCTCAAAGGCTATGTAAGTGAATTCAAAGATGCGGGGACGAATCCGATTCTCGTATTTCAACGACAGGAACGTACCTTTGCATCCACCGAAGGCGCGTTGTGCACACAAACCGTCTACAATTCACTGGGAAACAGTTCGTTCCTTGCTATTGGAGTTCACGACTTTCGGTCTGGGAAATATGGGATTCGATATGCTCCGGAGATCTCACCGAGTGGAGCGGGATATGAAGCCCTGAGCGAAAGCACATTAGTCGAACGTCTCCCGAGATATGTCGAAGAAGCACGAGCGATGTTCGACATGCAACCTGTTGCTCCCTCAAGATACGACGTTGTCTTTGACGGCGCGGCAATGGCCCCGATCTTGAGCGCGACCATCGGTGCCGCGTCAGAACTCGACCGTGTATTGGGCTATGAAGCCAATGCTAGCGGCACGAGTTATCTCGCTCCTATGTCACGTATGCTTGGACACCCAGTTGGTGCGCCACTTCTCAATGTCATCGCGGATCGCACGTACCCGGGTGCCGTTGCGACAACGCGGTGGGATGACGATGGCGTTCGTTCATCTTCGTTTCCAATCGTGACTGATGGCATGCTTGTCGATTATGCCACAAGCCGAGAACACTCGAGTGCGCTTTCTGCGTGGTACAATGCACACCAGAAACCCATACAATCAAACGGGTGTGCCGGATCTGGTGACGCAATGCGTGTTCCGATGATCCAAACGCCCAACCTTCACATGCTTCCATCCGCGAAGAACGCGACGGTCGAGGATCTTATCCGAGAGGTGGATGACGGCATCTTCATCAAGGGAGGTGGCTGTATCCCAGATCAACAGCTCCTTAATGGACAAGCGATCGGTGAGGTCGTTTATCGTATCAAGAAAGGAAAACTTGCTGGAACCCTCAAGCTCGGGACAGGATTCCTATTCAGAAGCCCTGAATTTTGGAATAATATTGCCGAGATCGGGGATGCCTCGACCGTGGTTCAACGTGGACTGACCATGCAAAAAGGACAACCAGAACAGACTATCGCTCATTCTGTTCGTACACCCGCCGCTTTAGTTCGTGGCGTCAGCGTCCTTGATCTGATGCCACGGATGCGAGCGGCGGCCAGCGCATGACTGGTATACGGAACGGTATGGACTTTCCCTCAATGCAAGATACAGGAGCCTCTCGTCGAGAAACGCACTCCTCCGTTAATACGAGGCTCACGCGATATTTCGACGAACACGATACAGAAACTATCTTCAATCGTATCCTTGCATTGACTCAGGGGGGCGGTGATACGACTGTCCGTATCACAAGCCGGTGGGCGGGCAACCTGCGATGGGCGAGGAATTGGATCACCACAAGCGGAGATACGCGAGATCATCTCGTCACCATCACACGAACGATTCGTGGTGCTTCGGGAGTCTGTCAGACCAATAAGATCGACGATACGTCACTCACACTCGCCATTGAGACCGCTGAGCGGATCGTCCAATATCATTCCGAATGGCCAAATGCGTGGCCATCTCCAGGAAAGTTACAGTACCTTGAGCCGAAGATCTGGAGCAATACCACGTATTCTCTCGACGCTGCACAGCGATCGTCCCAGGCACGAGCATTGATACAAGAAATACAGTCAGGGCCACTCAAGACAGCTGGATATCTCGAAGTTGCGGTCCTCGCACAATCGGTTCGAAATACTCGGGGACTCTCCGCATACTATGCAAGTACACAAGCGGAGTATTCCGTGACGATTCGGAACTCCGAAGGAACTGGATCTGGATGGGCGGGGATCAAACACTACGACTGGACGGCGATCGATGCTCGGAAAATTACTGAAACGGCCCACGAGAAATGCATACGGTCAGCGGACCCCAAAGCGATAGAGCCTGGACGGTATACCGCGATACTCGAACCTCAGGCGGTGTATGATTTGTTCTATGGAGCTGTGGCATTCATGGATCGTGCGAGCGCCGAACGAAATGTGACGGCGTACACGTTATCGTTTGGACAATCGAAGATCGGGTTGAAGATCTTTGACGAACGGATCAACATTCGTACAAGTCCATTATTTCCTGGAAGTGGATATATCCCGTTTGACGGAAATGGATATCCATATCGGCCCGTAAGTTGGGTCGAAAATGGCGTGCTCAAAGAACTCTCGTACGACCAAAAATACGCTGTGGATGAGTTACGAAGTAACACCCCACTTCCGAATCCATATGCTTTTGCGGTCGATGGCGAAGATACTTCTATCGATGAAATGATCGCGACAACCAAGCGGGGACTTCTGGTTACTCGATTCAACCAGGCCAGAGTGCTTGATAAAGAAAGTCTACTCATGACCGGATACACACGGGATGGAGTGTGGCTAATTGAAAATGGTGTGCTAAAATATCCCGTCAAGAATTTCCGGTTCCTTGACTCTCCGATGTTCATATTCAATCGTATTGTGCAGATGTCTCCGGCTGTCCCTGTGTTCGCGACACCAAACGCTGTTGTTCCCGCGATGAAAGTCGATGACTTTAATTTCGCCAGTCTTACGGATGCTGTATGAGTATTTTTCTGCATAAACTGTTCGTGCATTTGTTTGTAGGATTTCTCGTCGTATGGTCTTGTGCATCCTACGCACACGCACAAAATGGCAGTACCGATCCGGCCGCATACGCGCACTATGTCCCGGCTGCGTGTGCGCAAGCCGTAGATCGCACTGTTGCATTCGACCGACGTGCCTTTGTCGATACAGCTCGCCTTATTGTCACGGCTGATCATCGGTTCGCTCGTGATACCGCGCTTACTCGAGCGGTCGAGGTTGCGCGCGCGTGTACAGAGGCATTCGAGATTGAACGTGTTCCTGTACGGGATCTCTTGCCATTGGTAAGTGTATATCTCACAACCAATAACGATTCCATCGCACTTCGTCTGGTGAGTCGCCGCTTGGCAGCGTCTCGGGATAGTTCCCCCGATCAACTCGCATATTTGATGTCGCAAGCCATTCGGATCTTTCTATACGCGAAGCCTATGCGTATTCAACACGCAACCTGGCTCTTGAACCAGCTCGATACGATACAGACATCATACGCGGCCGTCGAGCGAATACAACATTATGCGACACTGGCACACTATTATTGGCGGGTTCGTGATGACTCGAGCATGCGGAATGCGATAAATCGTGTCATCGAGAATGGTAAACAAGCGGATGCTCCGACTCTGCAGAGATTCGGGTATACTTTATATAGCGCATATCGTCTATTGGCCGACTCTGAGTTCGAACATACCAGGCAACAGTCCGCCGCGCTTGCTGTTCTTGTTCGGGTACGAATCGACCTCGGACCGACGCTTGAAGATATGATTGCGCTCGATAGTCTCCGCTACAGTCATCTCGGTAAGCCGCTTGCACGCCTTGCCGCCGACTATTGGTTCGGCCCCTCGGGAGATACCATCTATCCTCGGCCGGGCCGAAATACGTTGATCCTTTTTTCGCCGACGCGAGAATCCATTGCCGTGGCGCGGCGCCTGATAGATGGTGCAAACGATAGTTTGGACGTCATCCTTTTTCAGGGAACTGAAGGCCACTTTTTGGGCCAGATTATGCCTCCCGCGGAAGAGGCGCGTGCATGGGAAAAGTATTACCATCATGACCTGGGGTTTCCTGGTACTGTAGCGGTGCTCACCACGACGTTTGATCGGAAACCAGACGGCCGAGTGATTCCGCGGCCGTCATTGCTCAATCGAGAATATACGATGAATACAGGGACGATCATCGTCGATACTCAGGGGACGGTTCGGTTTGCGTTTGGGAATATCGTCTCTATCGATCTCGAAACTCGTCTTCAAGACGCGCTCAGTCTACTCTGGGAGAGATAGGTACTTGGGCCAGAATTTCCGGCGTTGATCACCCTAGTCGTCTTTAATGATATCGAATGGCGTATCCGCTCATTCGATGTTTGTTGGACTGTATTTAGTTTTCCGCCGCTTTCATGACCGCCGACCACCGCGCAAGCTCTCTCGTTACTTCTTCAAGTGGTGGAAATTCGGTAGCGATCGTCTCAATGGTATAGCCAAGTATTCGCAGCGGCTTCGGATCTAAGAGTTGAGGATATTCTAGCCATACCGGTGGGGGTTCCGCAGTATCTCCGAGTCCGAGATCGATCTGCATGGCGAGCCTCGTCGTGCGTGTGCAAGATTCAGCAGTCGTTGGTGAACCGGCGCTGCGATGTTGGATAGCCGCTTTGATGTGCTCTCTCATAGGATTGCCTCAAGGTATGGACGGATAACGCGATCGACTCTACAAATACGCGCATAACGGAGCAGTATAGCGGGTGACGCATTAGGCAGTGCGGCCCAGCGTTTCAGCGCATCCACGGCGACATCCAGACCAATCTTGTTGCGAAACTTGAAGGCGTCCGCGATGGTTTTTTCAGGGGAGTAGACACGGACATCGACGCTATCAATACTACATTTATAAATAAATGTCGGTATTTTGGAACTTTCTTTGAGTGTATTTAGGTGTCTAATTGGGTGTCTAAATACCCCGCCAAAGCCCGACATTTAGATGGTCTTAATGACGGCGGATCCCGATTTCTCCCTATGAAAGCCGTCCAAACATCGGACTTTGGAAGTCACCGAGTGAGCCTGTCACTCGTGAGGTCACTGAAGTTGTGGGGGCCTCGTTGGGGTCCTGATGCTCCATTTTCTATTTTCTCCTTGATATACTATCGGAAAAACTATATATTGATATGTTAGGATAAACCATATATTGTATGAAAAAAGAGCAATCGTTCGGTTTTCAAATCATGCATCAGGCGTTGAACGAACTCGGCCAACGATGCCCACCTCAGAGCGAAGTCATCATCGTTGGCGGGGCCGCTGGAGTGCTGTGTGATTGGCTGGACCGAGCAACCACTGACATTGACGTTATTGACGCAACACCTCGTCTCGTACTCATGCAATCGGCCCTCGCAGGCGTCGCTGAAACATTAGGATTGCCGGAGCACTGGTTGAACGACGGGGCAAAAGCCTTTGTTGATGTCCTTCCACCGGATTTCAGAACGCGATTAGTCGACCTTGGGCAGTTCGGCCATCTCCGTGTGCATGCTATTTCACGTCAGGATTTTATTCTGTTGAAACTGTACGCCTTTCGCGACGTGGATTTCGAAGACTTGCGACTGTTGCAGCCAACGGCGCACGAATTGGATTTCGTTCGACGTCAGTTGTCACGAATCTCCACGTTCGATCACAAGAAGGCTCATTATATCGAGTTGTATCTCAACCAAGGGGAGAATCCGGGGACGGGATCAACAGGAGACGAATAGTATGTCTATACACAATCCCATCACTACAGGTATACTGCGGACGAGCGATTCCATCACTGTTTCCGTTGCCTCGCCGTTGGATGCGCAATGGACTCGAATTGGCGGTGGGTTTACTGTGTCACCATCATTGCAGCGTGTGGATGTAGAACAGTTAATTCTTGCATCGGCGACGGCGGCCCCGAGCGATGCTCGTCTCTTTTGGGTGATGGCGAGTTGGATCGCTCGACATTTTAAACTCATCAATATGCGCCGGATGGGCCGCGTACTCGACGAGGTGGACGATGCATTCACATCTGCTGTTGTGGGGGCAGCCATTGATGTTGCGCTCCTCATGGAAGGGAATCTCAAACCACTCGTAACACTTCGAGGTCACTGCCGTGCTCTTGAAACACCACGAGTGCTTTTCGATGTCGTCAGAGAGAACCGTTTTTTGGCGAAGTTAGCCGAGGATGAATGTCATCCTGTGTTTGCGGCATGGGGGCTGTGGCAACGTGACGTGACCGATAAACGAGATGCGATTCGTCCGGTGTCCTGGGTGTTGCGGCATTGTCCGGAATTCAGACTTCGAAGTCTTTTAGGGGCGGACTTGGAGGCGGCCATAATGGACAGTGTCAGCCTCGCCCCGGCGACGATCTCGGACTTGGCTAGACGGACCGGTGCGACCCGTGCTGCGGTGCATGAGGCGGTTGAGAATCTGGCAGCACGCGGATTAATGAAAAAACCCACTGAGGGGTATCGTAAAGTTCTTAGCGTCCCGCCGAACATTGTGGAGTGGTTAGCGCACTTTCCGGTGGGGTGAGGTAAGGAGGGAAAGTCGCCGTTTTGGCAAGTGCGATAGCAGTCCTGGCGACGACTAACGCGGAAGTCGAAGCGCAAGCACTCGCAGATAGCGAAGAGCTGACCGAGTGGACGCCTGAGATGTTGGCGCGAGCGAAAGCGAAGAAAGTGACGAAGTAGCTCGTATCCTTCTTGACCTTGACGTGCTCGAAGGCTTGAGGGCACAGTGGCCTGGGTATCAGTCGCGGAACTCGATCTTGCCTGCGTATCTCGCCGCACAGCATTAATGGTAACAGAAAACGCCGCCTCAGAAGATCTGAGGCGGCGTTTCAATTGAATACCACCATTCCACAAAAACACAGTCAATACAACACATTTTTTAGGGACGAACAATTTACGATAATATCTTATTTTCTTGATTCGTCGTGACCCACCGCGTGATGGAGCGATGACGGTGTCACTTCAGAATGGTTTTTGAAATTCCAGAATCGGAAGCTCAAGATCTCGCGTGCGTTCTTTAGTATTTGTATGTCACTGGATTGTTTCTGTATGTCTTCGCAACTTTGGGATGGCGTGTTCTCGCGTCTTACTTAATGTTACAGCTCCCCTCATCTCCAACAAGAATCCACGAGCACACTCCCCTAAACATCATGGATCTAAAATCCTAAACATCTTTTTCCCCCTCACCTTTTAACGAACCCTCACAAACCTCGCCATGGTTTCTTTGAGCCTTCGGTCGTAGGTTGCAGATCAAGGTATCTCAATGACGCTTCCTTTCGATCTCCGAACCTTCGTATGGTTTAGCCCCAGCGATCATCTCTCGTCAGATGGACCCTCGGCTCATTCTCCCTCCGAGAACCCCCAGTCGTCCGAGGCTCGTCGCCCAACGCGTGGAATCACAATCCCGGTATCATTGGTTACCAGGATTCAGCAACATGACGTCGAAGCCTTTCGAGATTTCGTTCGATTGGTGTATGTACCACTTGTACGCTTCGCCTGCACCATCGTATCATCCGATGAAGCCGAGGATATTGTACAGGACGTCTTGACCTTAGTGTGGGATCACGGTGAAGCCTGGCATCCCTCTGGCGATGTCGTCGCCTATTTGTTCGCGAGCGTTCGTAACCGATCGTTGAAAGAACTCCGCCGTCGTCATCGCGAGCGCCGGCGGTCCGAGCGGGCTTACGCCGAACACACGCCACAAAGCTCTTCGCATATACCTCTTCAACAGACCAATACCCTCGACCAAGTCGTCGAAAGCGAAACCTACGCTCGGCGTCTTGCCATGGTCTCGGCAATCCTTGCCACGTGCACCGAACGTCAGCGAACTGCATATGACCTAAGATATCGGCGTGGGTTGACCATCCCTGCTATCGCCACCGTTCTGGAGATCTCCGTGAAAGGCACCGAACAGTTGGTTCGGAGAGTAACTGAAGCAGTTACCAAAGGACTTTCCATGCACGATGAATGACTCTGTGTAACACCGCGGATCGCAATCAGAGCGAAAAGAAATTTTCGAACTGATGTAGGGGATTACCGGTTTGGTGGGATGTATAGGCATGCAACGGGATCATTACGGATTGCCCAAACCCACCGACCCAGCTCCGGCAGATGCGCTTGTCGAGCGGTATCTCACTGGTGAGTGTCTGCTCGATGAGCAGGCGACCATGGAGCGTTGGATTGCCGCGAATCCCAGGCCAGGACTTGCGTGGCGAACCATGCGAGCGGAGGGGATGGAGGAAGCGACAGGTGCGCATGCGCATATCGATGTCGAGGCCGCTGAACGACAGCTGATTGCCGCATTCGGTCAACACGGTGTCGCGCGTAGGAAATCGTATCCTTTGGATGGTATAGGAACACGACGCCGACATGGATCAGAGTATAATCCTGAAGCCGGTGCGGAATTGGGGGCGAATCCCCGGGAGCAGTCAGCTTGGGTTTCTCGCCGTTTCATCTCTGTTTGGCATTGGAGCGCGGTAGCTCTTATCGTTGCCGTCGTTGGCGTGATTGGGATGTATCGCGTTGTACCTTCGCTGTTGCATCGTGACTCAGCGCTTTCAGTTGCTCAAGGTGTGCAATACATCACGACCACCGGCCAACAGAGAGCTTTTACACTCTCCGATGGAAGCCGAGTGACACTTGCACCCCAGTCGAGGCTACAGCTCGATGCTGAGTTTGGCCGTGCGTCTCGTCTCATGACACTCGATGGTGAAGCATACTTTGAAGTTGTCCCAGACGCTCGGGCGCCTTTTCTCATTCGCACTGGCAAGACGACAACACGTGTGCTGGGAACGACATTTTCCGTGCGGCGATATACCGACGAGGCTGATGTTCGCGTTGACGTCTATTCAGGACGCGTTGCGGTTTCCACGAACACTCCATACCGTCCATCTGTTATCCTCACGGCTGGAGTGACTGGCGTTGTATCTGACACAACCGCAACGACTGCTGTGATGGAAGAACGATCGCACCCAACGTGGATCGACGGACAGTTAGTGTTCCACAGAGCACCGCTTACAGCAGTCCTTGCTGGTATGACGCGGTGGTATGGATACGAGTTCCACCTCGCCGATTCGTCACTCTTGCAAAAAGATCTGACCGTCTGGATCAGCACGGAATCTTCCCGGGAAGCATTTGCCACGTTACAACTGGCTCTGAACGTTGATCTTTCTATCGACGGAAAGATCGTAACGCTCAAGCCTCGGCGTACTGCGCAACATGTAGCCCCATTATCGCGCGATTCACGAAATATTTTTTCACCCCGCATTCGGGAGGTTGGACGGTGAGTCCTCGAAAAAACGGTCGTTGCAGCATAATGTTATACCTTCTGATTGCTGCTGTCTGTGTTCCAATACAAACTATTTTCGCGCAGCAAAAGGTTATCGATTCAAATATGGCTGATGACTCTGCTCTGGGGGCTGATTCGCTATTGAATCGTCGTGTCAGCATCAATGTCGTTGGTGTAACGTTGAGCCAGGCGATCGATAAGGCCGCGACGAATGCGCGGGTGCCGGTACAGTATCAGGCACAGGTGCTCGAAACATATCACATACCTGTAACGCTACGGCTGAACGAACTTCCGCTTCGTATTGTATTGGAACGAATCCTGGTTGGCACGACGCTTCGTGTTGTTCCGGATGGGATGAAGAAGCTTATTGTTGTTGAGGGAAAGGCGCAAACGGAGTCGCGGTTGCAGTCGCAAGAAACTGGGACGATTTCTGGTATTGTGTTCGATTCGACAACGAAGCACGGCGTTGGAGGAGCGACTGTCACGCTACTTGGAAGCAAGATTTTGGTGGTTACGAAGCCGGATGGATCGTTTCGGATCAACGGTGTTGGGGTTGGATCGCAGGCATTGGCGGTAAAGGTGTTGGGATATAAGTCCAAGAACACGACCGTGACGATCGAGCCCAATAGAAACAAGGCGGTGATTATTACGTTGGTTCAGGCGTCTACGACACTTTCGGAAGTAGTGACGACCGCCACGGGTCAACAGCGGCGGGTGGAGATCCCGAGCGACATCGTGAAGATCGATCCACAGAAAATTATGGAGCGCGCGCCGGTCAGGAATCTCACCGATTTACTCGAAGCTGCGCAGGTGCCGGGAGTACTGGTGCAACGGGCGAATGGGGAGCCTGGGGCGCCGTCGCGCATTCGGATTCGGGGGATCAAGACGATTACCGGAAGTAAAGACCCTGTGGTCATCGTGGATGGGAATTTCATCGATGCCACGGTGGGAACGCCATCCGGGATTGATGATATTGATCCGGCGACCATCGAAAGTGTGGAGATCGTCCGCGGTCCGTCAGCGTCAACGTTATACGGACAAGATGCCGCCAATGGTGTCATTGTGATAACGACAAAGAAAGGGCACGCGGGTCAAACGCGTTGGCGCGCCTCATACGATCGGAATTGGGGCCAAACGTATGGGCAGATGCCGGTCGCGTATCAAGGGTTTGGGTATACGCCCCTAGATGGTAGGTATGTCCAGTGTAGGATTGAAAAGGTGATCGATGGAACGTGTGTGCAAGACTCCGTCGCGATCTACGATCCCAATAATCCACTCCTGGGCCGTGAAGGGACCGAGACGACAAATCGTATCGTGCTGGGGGTCGAGGGTGGAAATACAATGACGACCTACTCCCTCACGGCGACGTCGGAGCAAACCATTGGTGTGCGCCGCATGCGACCGATCGATCAGATTCGGTATCGGTTGGTCGGCCTGCCCGTGGAGTCGAAGTTTCAAACCCCCAAGACAGAGAACAGACGAACGGTAAACGTTGGTCTCACGATGCAGCCACGTCCGAACGTAACGCTCGGTTTGACCTTGACCGGCGCACAGACGGATTTGGCGGATAATCAGATGACGGCGCAGCGACAGAGTGACAAAGGCGCCAGTATCAGCGCCTATAGTTTAGACACGCTGACTTCATTGGGTGGGGTTCAGTTGGCTGAATCGCCGTCCCGTCGTTCCAACATCAATTTGGGGAGTTCCTTGAACTGGGTGGCACTTCACGGGTGGACTCTCATGGGGAACGCGGGTTTGAGCCGAAGTAGTACGGAAACGTCGGCCTTCACGCGAAACGTGAATTGCGTCGTCTCGGCATGTACGGATACCACCGGATATCGGTCGGAAGGCGACGCGGGAACGACCGAGATCACGAGCCGCATGAACGTGCGGAAGCAACTCAATTTCGGGGGATTCTCGCGCCTCCTTGATCTTCGACCATCCTTCGGGGCGGACTTTCGGAAGTCGGAGCGTCGTTCGTTGAGCCTCTCCCGCAATGGCATTCCGCCTGGCGAACGGTCGGTGAATGGCGGCAACACCCCGCAAGTACTGCATGCGAGTTCTTCGATCGCCTCTGCCGGGTATTACGCGAGTGTGACCGTCGGAATTCTGCAACGCCTCTATTTTGATCTCGGCACCCGTAGGGATATCGGGAGTGCATCAGCAAGGTCGGGGATCGGCGGGCTTTCTTATCCGAAGCTGGGTGGGTCGTGGCTTGTCTCCGATGAATCCTTCTGGCGAGCATCACGATTGGGATCGCTGTTCAGCACCTTCCGACTTCGGAGCGCGCTCGGCTACGCAGCGATTCAGCCTCAGCCTGGCGACATCCGCGGCACGTATCGGAGCGGAACGCAGTATATCGGACAGCAGGTCGTCCGTTCGGTGGAGATGACCACGGTGGGAAACCCCTCGTTGAAGCCGGAGCGGGCGATGGAAGTGGAACTGGGCTTCGATGCGGATGTGTTGGGCGATTGGATGAGTGTGGTCGCCAATTACTCGCATTCCGAAACACAAAATGCCATCATCGCGCGTACACTTCCTCCGTCCGCTGGCGTGGTGCCGGGATCATCGAATCTACGGAAAGAGAATTTAGGCCGCGTGCGGAACCGGGACGTGGAAGTCACGACCCAAATTCGCCCCCTTACCATGAGAACGGCGCGGCTCGAATTGTCCTACACGGCGACCCTGCGCGAAAACGTGGTCACGAAGTTGGGGCAGATCACGCCGTTTTCGCAATCAGACGGTGGAAGGATCGAAGAGGGATATCCCGTTGCGGGGGTCTGGATTCGGCGTGTACTTGGCTATCGCGATGCGGATGGCGACGCGCTCCTCGCGCCCAACGAAGTGGTCGCGTCGGATTCCTCCGTGTATGTGGGCTGGAGTCAACCACGGTACGAGGCGGGGTATGGCATCACGCTGACACTCCTGGGTGGATTGACCTTCGATACGCGGTTCAGCACCAAAAGCCGGTATGTCACCAAGTATACACGGCAAAACAAATATGGATTAGAGGATATCCACGCCCCGTTGGCCACCCAGGCGGATGAACTCGTGGCATCGATGAACAACAATCGGTCGATTTCTGATGTCCGCTGGAATAGTGCGAGCGTCACCTACTATGTGCCGCCACGACTGCTACGCGCGGTGAAGCTGCGGTCGCTGGCGGTCAATCTTCGTGGCAGTAATCTCGGACTGTGGACCAACTATGTGGGGCGCGATCCGAGTGTGAACAGCAACCTGTTGGACAGTGAGATCGCCAGTGAAAATGGGAACGAGATTCCTGCGCCGCGTTTGTTCAATCTTTCATTTACCCTGGGACTGTGATGCGGAGTGCCGTCACTATGTACAACCATATGTGTAACATTTGGAACCACACGATCCTCCGTCGGCAGCACGTTGACGCATTCCACGTGCGCCTCGTCACCTATCTCCTCCTCTGCGTCTGTGGTGGCCTGCTGAGTGTTGTGCTGAGTGGCTGTTCCCTGCAAAATGCCGTTGATGTGGATGACCCGGAGGCCGGAGCAGTGCTGGATTATACCCAAGTGGCAACCCGGAGCAGCGCGATTGGCTTGTATCAGCAGGCGATGGGGGCGCTTCGGAACGCGGTCAATGGGAAAAGTGAAGACGTGGCTCTCTTCACCGATGAGTTGACGAACTCTACGGCAGGCCAAAACCGGTATTGGGTCCAGGGTGATGCTCGACAAGAACTCTACCGGAAGGATGGGATCACCAAAGGGCTAGATCATAAAGGCTCTAGCTATAACGGTCTGCACAGTGCACGAGTGACCGCAAACCAGGCACGCAGCATTCTCCGACGCGTGAACGATGTCTCGCTCACGGCGTTGATTGCGGGTACCTATGCAGTGGAAGGGTATGCCATCATGATGCTGGCCGAGGACAACTGTTCTGGCGTCCCGCTCACAGAGGTCCCCTTTCAAGGTGACATCGTCTATCAGGAAGGACTCTCGACGCAACAACTCTTTCAGGTGGCGGTCGCGAAGTTCGACTCCGCGCTCGCCATCACCCATGATAGCGCTTCTATTGTAGCCCTCGCTCGCATTGGGTTGGGGCGGGCCTATCTCGGACTCGGCGACTATACCGAAGCCGCTCGCGCGGTCGCGGACGTGACCGCGAGCGATGTCTTTTATGTGGATTTTCGAGCGGATGCGAATGATCTTCCGGCTTGGTTCTGGACTGGGCGCTCCAGCGGATCGTCCCAGGTCGCATCGCAGGTGGAGATCGTGAACCAGGAAGGGATGAACGGCATGACCTGGTTCTCCGATCCGGCGCACCTCGATCCACGACTCCCGGTGACAACGACACTGGTGAATGGCGTCCGTACCTTTCCCTCGGTCGTGCGGCAGCAGAAGTATCTGGGTGGCAATTTCCGCTTTCCGCTCGCGCGCGGGATTGAAGCCCTGATGATTCGTGCGGAGGCAGCGCTGAATGGCGGTGATGCCACGTGGGTGAGGTCGCTCAACGACGCACGTGCGACCGTTGGTCTGTCGGCACTCACCGATCCCGTCGCGCATGAGGCGCGCGTCGACATGCTCTTTCACGAACGGGCCTTCTGGTTTTATCTCGAAGGCGTACGACTCGCAGACTATCGGCGACTGGTGCGGCAGTATGATCGGACGCCGGAGTCGGTTTATCCCATGGGGCCGTACACACGCAGTGCCAATGGCGAAGCATCGTTTTATGGAGAGGCGTGGGTGTTTCTCACGCCAGATGCGGAGAACCAGTACAATTTTCGCTACCATGGCTGTTTCAACACGCAACCATGATCGACGTTCACCTTCCATTCGCAACTCTCACGCACATGACACAACTACGTACATGGATTCGCGGTGTGCACCTGAGTGTGCACCTAGCTGCGGTCCTAGGTGTGGCCCTGCTGACCGTCGGTTGTGTGGATCTCGCAGGTCCTGCGCCTGAGCCCATCCTTGCATCCGATGTGTTCTCGGAGTTCCGGTTCACGACCGACGCCATGATGATCAAACCCGGCGACACGCTGCAAACGGCATTCGTGGCGACCTCCGCGGCCGGCACACCGATTCCCGTGGATCTGAAGACCGTCCTCTGGCAATCGAGCGATTCGGCGCGCGTATTCATCGATAGTGCCGGACGCGTCACGGCCAAAGCCGTGATCAGTAATGCGGTCGAGATCATCGCAGTGTACACGCATGGCACCACGACGCGCCGTGCGTCATTGCTCGTCTATGTCACGGCGGACGAGGTGTCGGCAACCGCACTCAAGATGGTCGCGCTCGACAGTACGCGCATTGGAGGGTCCATGTTCGGCGTTCCGTTACCGCGGGTTCGTCTGGATCTCTATCAAGGCACGACCCGTATCCGCACTGGAATGAAACTCCCCGTTGTCGTGCCGACACCGTATGTCGCGACCTATGTCGCCACCGGTGGGCCAGATCATGAGCCGGTGTACACGATCACGAATGCTAGCATCCGGCTCGGCACATTTTGGATGACGGCGTCGATTAATCTGTATGGCACCGAAGTCCACGACAGTGTGGAATTTACGGGCACCTATCCGTCCGCCAATATTGGGGGAATCGGCTTCAGCATGGATGACCAAGGAAATTTGATGTATCAAGGCAACACGCGCGCGATGCTGGAGCCGTGTGCGTTGACGGTAGTCCCCAACTATACCTCCCGTTCATTGGAGATCGTCTTCAGTGATTCGTCGGCGTTGACTGATGTGTGTACGCCAACCGTCCTCCCCGAAAGTTTTCGGAATCCATGGTCGTACTTTTTACTGGGGGGTATAGCGTGGACCGAACAGGTCGGTGGCAACTTACTGTTGCCACCCATGAGTATCAATGTTCGTCGCTCGGCCACGCGTGGTGTGGTGACCTGGTTCGCCCGGGATGCCGACACCAAGGAGCGGCTCCCCTTCGCAGGGCAATATTCTTCCATTCATGCCGACTAAGCACCGGATCCTGATATTGCTTCGTTCTCTCGCTATCCGGCGAAGCGGGCCTCCATGCACACGCACCCGCGATGTCGGTGGCGTGCATGCCAGGATTCATGCCGGTGAACTTATGGAAGTATCTAAATCGGCTAGTACGCTGATTCGAAACCAGATGTCTCTGATCACACCTTTCTATATTCAGATTTTTTTATGATAACTCGACGAACTCTGATCCGTGGTACCGCCGGTACGCTGGCGGGGACGTTTGCTGGTACGCTGGCCGGTGCGATGGTTCAGCGCACCGTAAAAGGCACGGCGGTGGAGCGGTTCCAGGAACTACCAACGGCTCGCGATGAGCGGTTACATATGTTGATTACCACCGCGATCGATGCAGCGAAGGCGGCTGGTGCCACCTACGCGGATGCGCGGCTGACGTTTACACAGGACATGAAGATCGATGTCCCCGGTCTGATATCGGAGATGTCTAAGTGGGGTGGTCCAACCGATCGATATGAGAATCTGCATTTCGGCGTCCGTGCGCAATATGATGGCTACTGGGGCTTTGCCTCGAGTCCGGTCTGGACCAAAGACGAGGCGGCTCGACTTGGCCGCGATGTGGTGGCCGACGCCAAAGCAAACGTGTTAGGAAAGCCGAGAGATGAAGCGATGACGCCGAATCCAAACGCCACGAGTGGCGACTGGAGCATGCCCATCACCGACGACCCGTTTGCGATGAACGCGGATGAACTCTATGACTATCTCGCCGGGTTGGCGCGATTTGTCTGGCGACTTCCTCACGAAATGCATCTGGAGTCGATTAGTAATGTCCAAGTGGTGGGACAGTTTCACCGGCAGCACAAAGCGTTTGGGAACTCGGAGGGGCAATTCGTCACACAACGCGTGTACCACACGGGGGGAAATGTTTACTTGGGGATGTTCGACCCGAGTGAGAACACCCGTAAGATCGGAGGCTCGCTTGACCAAATCACTAGCGCTGGTGCTGGGCTGGGGTTCGAATATCTCCGGCATCCGCACATGCGCGATTGGGTGCGACAACTCTATGTGGATCTGCACGAAGAGCTGAAACTCCCCATCGTTCCGGTCGACGTGGGGAAATATCTCACCCTCATGCCGGCGACCAATGTAGCCGACGCGCTCAAACGGAGTGTGGGGATTGCCACGGAAATCGATCGCGTGATGGGCTATGAAGCGAATTCCACCGGCACAAGTTACATCATGGATCCCGACGAGATGGTTGGCTCACTCAAAATTGGGACGCCTATGATGCACGTGACGGGAACACGGTCATCCCCCGGTGGATTAGCGCACGTCAAATGGGACGATGAGGGCGTCGCACCGCGGGACTTTACGCTCATTGAGAAGGGCGTCTTGAAGACCTTGCAAACCAACCGAGAAGGCGCGGGGTGGCTCACGTCACCATCGAATCAACCCCAGCGAAGCTTGGGATGCGCGCACGGCGCTGACGCGAGCGATCCGCAAGTCGTGCATCCGGCCGATCTTCGCTTGCATCCTGATCCAACGCACGATTCCACTCTCGATGACCTGCGCGCACAGTTAGACAAAGGCATCGAATTCAAGACCGGCTGGGCCTCCATGGATTTTCAACAGTCCACCGGGATGATCATCGCACCTGCGTTCAAGATCGAGAAGGGAAAGCGAATCGCCCGGATTGTGACACCAAGCATGTTATTCAGGACATCCGAATTATGGGGGAATCTCCAAGCACTCGGCGGAACGAAGAGCGTCATGCGTGTTGGGACCGCGCATGTGAAGGGTGAGCCCGCGCAATGGGGATTTAGTAGTGTTGACGCCCCACCCGCGTTGTTCAAGGACATGTCAATTATTAATCCCCTCCAGAAGGCCTAAGTATGCGCACGAACAAAAGTACGAATGAACGTATGCACGAGAATATTCCCCAACGAGCTGACAAACAACTCAACCAACAGGTGACCCCACTAATACATCCGCCCATACAGCAACGGCAACAATTCCCTCACGATGACGATGCTCGGCTCCTCTCTGATGCCGTCGCGCAGCAGGTGATTGATCGAGTGATCAACTGGTGTGGGAAACAGGATAGGCTGGACGTGAGAGTCCAAAGCGCGTGGTCTGGCGGGCAACGGTGGGCGCGCAATCGTGCGTTTTTAACGAGCAATGTGCGGACAATCGTCGTCGCAATCAGGCGGGAAGCGGGGGTTGCGTCTAGTGCTATCATGATGAATCAGGTCGATGACGACTCGTTGCGTGCGGCCTGCGCCTATGTGGAAGCCGGGATGGCGCGGAAACATCGCCCTGGAGTGACCGATTCTCTCGATCTCGCGCTGGCACATCCGATCTTGGAGGCAAAAGGGATTCCGGTCTGGAGTGATGCGACGTACCATCGCACGGCCGCCGAGAATGCGCGTGCCGCCGTCGAGATGACCGAACGCGCAGAATCGAATGGCATGCTCTCCGCCGGATTTTTTGAAACCACGGGGGCGTCCGTCGTGGAGTATCGTCGTGATGGGTGGGGGCGGGTGAGCAATGTGACCGGACGCGCGACGTTTGCGCAATGTTCCTCCACCGTGCGGCATCCGAAGGGAGTAGGCTCGGGGTGGGCTGGTGCGTCGTCGTTTGATCTGCCGCGTCTCGATCTCGCGAAATTAGGTGAAATCGCCTTTGACAAGTGTCTGCGCTCGATGAATCCGGTGCGTATTGAACCGGGACGCTATCAGACCATTCTCGAGCCCAACGCCGTGGCATCCTTCGCAACCGCGTTTTTCAACGCACTTGGACGGGGTGATGATGGTGAGCGAGCCACTGGAGTCCACTGGCTCGGATATGACGCTGCAATACGACGGCATCGCAGCAAGTTGGGCCTACAAATCATGGATCGGCGGCTCACCGTCTCGCACGATCCCGAAGATCCGATCACGGGAACAATCCCCGTTCCGGGAATGCGAAAGATCGACTTCGTCACCCATGGCGTACTCACGACGATGTTCACGGATTATCGGTATGCGCTGCCAGAACAGAATTCTCGGGAGTTCGCTCCGGAACGAAACTCCTTCGTGATGCGTGGGACGGAAACCACGACCATGGATGAAATGATCTCGACGATGAAACGGGGGCTCCTCGTGACGCGGTTTTCCGACATGACGCTATTGGATAAAAAAAGTCTCCTGTGTACGGGATTCACGCGCGATGGGCTCTGGTTGATTGAGAATGGAAAGATTACCAAAGCGGTGCGCAACTTTCGCTTTACGGAATCTCCGCTCTTCGCGTTCAATAACGTGGAATCGATCGGCGAGCCGGTCCCAGTGATGAGTCCGTTCTATGGGAAGATTCTCTTTCCGTTGCAGTTACAACGTGCTGTCCCGAGTGTCATGGTGCCTCCTTTAAAGGTCAATGACTTTTCGTTCACCTCAACTGTCGACGCTGTGTAAGATGTGGAGTCATACATTTTTTTATAGGTTGTTTCATATGGTGTTACATAGGTTGTTGTATAGGTTGTTGCAGACGCGATTCGCGCTGTGCTCGTGCTTCAATCGCCGTGTGCGCGGGATGGTCAATGTCATCGCGGGGGTGATTGTGGCGGGCACGTTGATGTTCTCCAGCGATGTCGGAGGGCAGACGCTTTTCGTGCAACCCGATACCACGCCAAATTTTGCGTCCTATCAGTATCTCGAAGCGTGCGAAAATGCGGCCTTGCGGATCGCCGACGAACTCGAGACACGCAAAAGTCCAATCTGGGACGATACGCTGAGCTGGTCGATGCAGATCGCGTCTTTGGCCAAGCGCGCAATGACCCGACGACCGGACACCGCGATTACCGTTGCGTCGGTGTGTCTCAAGACCTTCAATGCGGACACTGTGCACATCAAGGGGATCGAGTATGCGGCAGATATCCTCAAAGTCCTCTTGATCGCGCATCGCGATCAGGACGCCGAGCGATTTGCGCAACGCGTGCTCGATACCGTCCGGCAGCAGCCCGAGTGGGATATCCGTTACGCGAGGTCCATGCTCGTGCAGATGTTTGGGAAGGCGGTGCCCGCTCGCATGGATGCCGCGAAACGGTACTATGCCGAACAGCTCGCCGGTGTGAAGGACGATTCGCTCTATCGTACCGTGTACGCCTCAAATGCGATGGCAAACATCGCGAGTGGTGTTGGAGACACGGCGTTGTTCGAGGAGACCGCCTGGCATGCAATCCGCACGTTCGATTCGATCCCCGTGGATCAGCGTGCGGAGCAGTTTAGTAGGGTGTATCTCGATAACCAACTGAGTGCGAAGTTGCTGAGGTTGACCAGGAATGAGGCATTCGATAGTCTCGCGATTTCCACGGCGGCGTACAAAATGTATATTGCGAATACCGTGAAAGCTCGAATCCTTGGGCCCGCCGAACGGAAGACGCCAAAGACGATTGATCTGTCCAACGTCCCCGACTTCGTGGGTGAGCACTATTACGTGGCATCGAATGCCACAACCGGTGCAACGGCAGGGACATCGTCAGGTGCCGCACGGTCGGAACTCGCGACGTATGAGACGCGAGGGGCGATACCACCGCATGAAATTCCTGTCCGGGGGCGCGTCAATGTGATCATGAAATTACCCAGTGTTTGCCATGTGGAAGGTAATACGCGAGGGGTCGATATTGCGCTTCCAAGATTTCATAAATGTGCTCCCTGGTACTCGATGCTGCGCCGCCTGAAGCAACGGATCCCCGAACTTGAGATTACGATTCGGTCGTGGACCTATGGCACCGTTGGGCAATTGGCGCCGCTCACGCCCGCAGCCGAAGCGGACACGTTGGCGAAGTTATGGCTGGGCTGGCACCACCTCCCCACACGGTTGGTGGTGGAAGAGACCCAGTTCTACTTACTACCGGCACCGGATGGACGTCGAATCGATGCCGGGACCCCGTATGAAGAAGCGTTTGTGAAATGGATGAGTAAACGCGGGGAAACGGTCGGGTATGTGTTCATTACGGACCAGGATGGCATTGAAGTCCCACACATGGTGGGGGGATTTGATGGCGAGGATAACATCCGGTTTTTGGGGATGTTGGTACGCCGAGGCCGCCAATGAGATACCCACGCTTTTGTCGGTCACGAGGGAGAACCTATCCGGCACATGCGAACTCGATACAGACAAGCGCCGTCGCGGCAATAACGTGTGTTGCGCTATCGACCGGATGTTTGTCTGGGGCATCGTACACCAGCCGTGCTGGAGAATCCATGCGCGGCGATGTCACGACTCCAACACAATCTGTATCTCCCTCCCACACGAACGCATCATCGCGCGCGCTTCACGATCCCGCGCTCATCATGGGGACGTTGCCGAATGGGATGCGGTATTATATCCGCGCCAACTCCTTTCCTGCCAAACGCGCGAACCTCTGGTTAGCGGTCAACGCCGGCTCGATCAACGAAGATGAGGACCAACGAGGGTTCGCGCACTTCTTGGAACACATGGCGTTCAATGGCACGACACACTTCCCCGGCAATTCCCTCATCGACTTTGTCGAACAGTCGGGGATGACGTTTGGTGGCGATCTCAATGCGTCCACCAGTTTTGAAGAAACAATCTATAAGCTCACGATCCCCACGGATGACAAGAAGATCGTTGCCAACGGCCTCCAGGTGCTCGACGATTGGGCCAATGGACGCATCCTCATGGACTCGGCGGAAGTGGTCGCGGAACGTGGCGTGGTGTTAGGCGAATGGCGCGTGCGACTCCCTGATACCGCGTCTCAGCGGTTTCAACGGGAGAGCTATATGCGCATTTACGGTGACAGCTCCCTCTTTGCAAAACGACTCCCGATTGGAGATCCCGAATTACTCAAGACCGCGACGTCCGCACCGATCATGCGATTCTATCGCGACTGGTATCGTCCCGATCTCATGGCCGTGATCGCGGTGGGAGACTTTGATCCGAACGCGATAGAAAAAGAAATTCTCAGACGATTTCGCACGGCACAGTCACCTCCCCAAGAGCGGAAGTTTGAACCACCGGTGGTTTCTCCATCATCCGAGACGATCGTGTATAGTCTCATCGATAGAGTTCGGCCTCAGGTCGAACTCACATGGCCAGCCATCCCACTGTCCGACAATCCCGAACTCGCACTGCGGCAACAGCTCATTGATGAGCTCACCGTCCCATATCTGCGACGTACGTTTACCGCCTTGAGTAAACGAGAGCGCCGTCCCTTTGCGTGGGTAGGGATTGGTCGCGTCGGTGGGGTGACGCAACGATCCCAGGATCGCATGACATTACGTCTCGTGGCCGCGCCCGACTCGCTGATGCGAGCGTTCCGTGCCGCGCTCACCGAAGTGGAGCGCGTCGCACAGCATGGGATTACAGACGATGTATTGGCACGTGAAAAGCAGGAGCTGCTCCGCCGGTATCAAGCCGGCGCCGACGGCAGCGCGGCCATTTCGTCAAGCACATATGTCCAGGAATATGTACAACAGTTCCTGCGCGGACGTGGTGACTTACTTGGGCCAGGGCAGCAGTTCGCGATCGCGACACGTCTCTTACCAACCATCTCGTCCCGCGATATCGCACACAATCTGCAAGGCTGGCGGAGCGATGTCGGACGTATTGTTACAGTGTCTGAACCGCTGTTCGCGCCAGTCCCAAAAATTCTTGTGTCAGACGTCAAGGATCTGTTGCGTGACGTCGCCGCGGAATCCCTTACCACGACATCACCAGCCGATGGACTGTTAGGATCGCCGACCGCCATCACCTCGACGTCGCAATCGCTGGTGAATACCCTGCCACAGGCCGGCACCGTTGTCTCGACACAGCACTATGCAACGGCGGATGTGACCGTCTGGACCTTGTCCAACGGGGCACGCGTGGTGTATAAGCGCAACGCCAGTCAGCCGGATGATCTGCTCCTCAATGCCTATAGTCTCGGTGGTCACTCGTTATTGCCCGATTCGCTGTTCGCCTCCCCGGGCCGTCTCGTGGGGATGCTCATGACGGCGTCCGGTGGCTTTGGCGGCACCGATCACGACGCGTTCCTGCAACAGGCGCGCACCACCGGATTACGCAACTTCAAAGTTGAGTTGAACACGTTCGATGAGCAGATCGTGATTGGGGGATCACCACGAGACGTGGACTATCTGTTTCAACTGTTGTATCTCCAGTTCACCAACCCAACGGTCGATACGCTTGGCTTGGCCGATTGGCGACGCAACGGATTTGGCTCCTTGTCGATGTCGACAAATGATCAGTATGCCTATCGAGCGAGCGGAAATCGTCGCCTCATGGGTCCATCACCTGCGCAAGTGCCGTTTATTGATTTGGCGCAAGCGAAACGTGTCTACCAGGATCGGTTCGGTGACGCGAGTGACTTTACGTTCTATCTTGCAGGTCCGTCGAAGGCGTCGGAGATCCTCCCACTCGTGACGCAATACATCGCAAGTCTTCCGTCCACCCATCGCACGCAGCGGGAAGTCCCCCGTGATTTCTATATTCCGCTACCAAAACAAAAAGTGCGACAAAAGGGGGTGAATTTCAGACTGCCGTCAGAAAAAGCGGGAATGAGTCTCACTTTTGGGGGCGCGATGCCAAAAGATTCGATCAAGTTTCTTGACGGGATGCAAGATTTGAGTACCGCCTCGTGGATCCTCGGCCGACGCCTACGAATTGTGTTGCGCGAGAAGATGGGAGTGACCTACAGTGTCGGCGCGCCCTATGTACAATATTGGACGCCCGATCCTCGATATTCCGTTGCGATCAATGTGACGACCGATCCTCACATGCTCGATACGACCGTGGCGGTGGTCCTCAGCACTGTGGATCAGCTCCGGAAGCAAGGTCCCACCGATGAAGAACTTGCGATGGCGAACGAAATTCAACTGCGGAAGCGCGAGACCGCGAATCAAAGTAATCGATGGTGGATCAATCGGTTGGAGGTGCTCGATCGGATCGGCCTATCGTACGATAATCTCGAACACGCACAACGCTCGGCGCCGTTGACCAAGGAGCGGATCCGTGCGGCCGCGGAGACATACTTCTCCGAGAAGACTTACGTCCTAGAGTCGGCGAAACCTCCCGCGAAAAAGAAGACGGATGTGGAGAAGGACAAGGACGGGACAGAAATATCGAAGTAAGGATGTAGGACTATCCATACCTATTTCCACAGAGTGTGGTGCCCCCTGTAGTGGGGAACGAGCCCACACTCTGTGAGAGACAGGCATGGTAGCGTCTGGGTTATCTGCAGGCAGATAGTTGGCATATTTTCGAGGCAAAACAGATATACGGCAGACCCCTCTTCAAAGCCATTCAACAGGTGAGCAAAAGTTTAACATAAACGAACTGCCGACTTTCGGACTGCAGCAATGTGTGTCGAAGCTGCAACTACGGTCGTTAATCTTCTCTCCATTGTATTCGGGCGTCGCGAGCAGATCATGGTACCCGGCCCTTCAAGTGATGGCGACTCCAAAACTTTGTGCGCTGATCTTTTCCGGAATCCAGAGCTTGCGCCATTGTTACCGAGCTTCGTCCATACGAGCCGCGATCTGGCCCAGTTCTTTTGTACGCACATGCTGGACGAACTCATTTATGATTCGAAGGCTGAACTGCCCAGGTTGTATGGTCTTGTTGCAGATGAACTCTCGCTCGCGCCTGATTCAAGCATTAAGCAAACGTTTCGGTCGTGGGCCGGTGGATGTTGTACTGTTGTCCAAAGGCATTGATTTTTTTCTGTTGAAGCTGTACGCCTTTCGCGACGTAGATTTTGAAGACTTGCGACTGTTGCAGCCAACGGCGCACGAGTTGGATTTCGTTCGACAACCGGTGTCACTCGGATTAATGAGAAAGCCCACTGAGGGATATCGCAAAGTCCTCAGCGTCCCGCCGAACATTATGGAGTGGTTAGCGCACTTTCCGGTAGGATGAAGTAAAGAAGGAACGTCGCAATTTGGGCAAGCGCAATGGCAGTCCTGAGTGATTCATGCACTCCATACATAAAGGATGAAGAGCTCGCCCAGGAGGCAACTGTTCGGTTATTCCGAACAATTCCGTCAGTACTCTAAGCTAACCGAATCGCCAACGCCTCAAATTGTTCTGCGAATTTTTTCGCATTCGTTTTCTGCAAGTGTGTCAGATTGTATACCTTCCATCGAATACTCGGGAGCTGCTCGAGATGCGTAATGTCCAACAGTGACCACTCAGGCTTGGCTTGAACCAGCGACAGCAAAAATTGTCGCTCCTTGGCATCGAGTCCTTGTTGAAGCTCGTGTACCATGCGCTCGCGTGTCGAGAGCAACGCGTCAAGCGGAACGGTTTCGGCGGTCATGCCATCAAAATGATGTGCGTAGTCATGCTTGATGTCACGCAGCTGTGGGAACAGTGGACGGTTATGACTAGCGAGGTAAACGACAAAAGCGCGCCGAATCCCGGGCGTGATGCCTTCGTGTGCGAAGAGCTGCATGACGTCGAAGAGATCGCGCGGATGCTGGCGGTCCAGCGCAGCAACCAGTTTGCCACCGTATACATCTTCCAGCGATACTACTGGAATGTCCAGATCGGCCAGCAGCACATTGCGAGCGGCTGGTGTTAGGGAGGCGCGGCGTACCGGCCTCACAGTACCACGTAGCACGAAGTTCGCCTCGATCTTAACCTCATTGCGGCTGCTTAGTACCAGCAGTTTGGTCTCTCCTGTCTCGGCTGTCGGCACATGGGTCTGGAATCCCCGTTTATTCAAACGCCCGGCTGTCTGCCGGATTGCATCGTTAATACGCGTTAATGCGTGTTCGCGCGGCAGCGTATGGTCCGGAAAAACTAGGTCGAGATCGACTGACAGGCGCGGCATGTCGCGCACGAAGAGGTTAATCGCTGTGCCGCCCTTTAGTGCAAAGGTGTCACAAACACCAGCGGCGCTACTTGCGTTAGTAGACGCGCGGTTTCGAGATAAATCGGATTCACGGTTTGAGTACCAGTAGGCCATCGGGTGATTGCGATACCCAAGGTTGAGTGCTGCCAGTTGGTAACGTGGCAGGATTAAGCTTGGCGACCCACGGCAATGAGCCTTCTCGGCCAAGTTGGAGACACAGTCGGACTGTCTTGACGCTCGTGCAGTGCTGTAATAGTTCCTGCAACACATCTGCACGCAACGTGTATGTCGTCTCTATCAGTTCACGTGCTTCCTGGAGCGATTGTCGGACACCGACTTCACTCAACATCTCAAGTAGAGCTCGCTCCGGCGCCGAAACCTGCGGTGCTCCGTCACGGCTCTCGAAGGGGCCGACATGCAACATGGCATCAGGATGTTCGTGGAACAAACGCCTCCGATGGTATTCGGCCGGGAAGGGCTCTGTGAACCAGGTTGGCAGATGTGCTGCCACCCAGCCATAGAGTGATAGTAGTGGTCGCTGTGGCACGTAGTGGCGATACCCATACCAGTCAAGCGCAGACTTCCCACCGACATGCAGACCGGCGGTCTTGCGTTGTAGTAGGAGGAGAGATGGGTGCAGCGCTAAGGTGTCGTTGGGATGACGGTACACCCCCCGCGCTAGACGTATGAGCCAACCCGCCCGCACGTAGTGAACACCCAGGTCGGCTGAGATGTCTAGCTCGGCCAGATCTTCCGAGGTCAGCGGTGTGCCTGGCGTAAAGTTGGTATAGAGTGTTTTTAATTTATTTACACCAGTCGTAGCCATACTACGATTATACAATCATTTCAAAGTAAAGTCAATTTAACTTAGTATGTACAATAGTAGTATGGCTACGATAATATTAATTAATCAAAATGAATAAATATTCTAAAAAGTGCGAGTGACCTGTCCTTGTAAGCCTATAGAACGTAGAGCCGTTTCCCCAGGATAGAACAATCATTCGACAGATTCTGAGCGAGGTCGAAATGTATTGAAACCCTAGAAATCATCTCGCAGTACGTGGCATCCATATGAGATGTCTGCCCGCAATTAATTAATAGGACACCACGAGCTGTTAATAAGACTTGCACGAGACGTATGGAAAACGACAGCAACCCCTTGAACACCCGTTCTCCTTGACGAGCTGTGTCCCCATCCATCATCTTTGCGAAGATAATGGGCGATTTTGTATCTCAAAACGCATCCGATGAATCTTCAGACGATGTATCCCAATTCATTGCGCGGTTCAAGGATGGTGATGTATCCGCGTTCGAGTCGATATACCGCGCCCATACCCCGCTATTGGCGAATGTTGCAATAAGTTTGACCTATTCGCGGGACCTCGCGGAAGATGCGGTGCAGGAGATATTCTTCCGGCTCTGGGAATCTCGTGAACAGATTGTCGTACGGACAAACGAAGAGCTTCGGTTTTATCTCTTGCGTGCTCTCCGCAATCGCCTGATAAGCGATCGTCGGCACGATCACGTGGTCGCCCGGGAAGAGCGGCTGGCGGTACAAGAAGACAACACCCTGGCAATGGGCGCCATTGATCCACAGGCGGATGATTTGCTCATCGCAGCCGAACTTGACCGAGCCCTCGCGGAAGCGACGGCTCGCATGCCCACTCGGATGCGCATGGCGCTCATGCTGCGATTACGGCATCAAATGACCAACCGGCAGATTGGGGACGTATTGGAGCTCAGCGAAATGGCGGCGGCGAAGCTTGTCTCGCGAGCTCGAGAAAAGCTACGAGAGATTTGGGAGCAGCACTCCAGGTAAGGAGGGAGTGGCTGGGGCGCTTAATCATGGTATCGCGCGAATGCCCGAAAAAAAATTGTCAAAGACGATGGGGTGATGCGTTTTCTTAGTATGAGCGACTCACTCCGTCCTGTCGATCGGCCCACCTGGGACGAGATTGATGCGTATTTTGCCGGTGAAGCGGGTTCCCAGGTACGGGATCGCGTGGAAGCATATTTTGCGCGACATCCACGAATGGAACGGGTCGTTCGAGGATATACGGTTGGGACGGCGGAACCGTGGAATGTGGAGACGATGTTTCAGACACTCCAAGAACAGCTCGGATCTCCCGATTCCGACATGCGCTCTGCATCGCACTCTGCATCACAATCCCCATCGCACCGCGATCAACCGCAGACGAGCATCGTTGGCACTCACGAGAGAACTCGAAGCATTCGATGGCTCCGGTCCAATCCATTTGTCTCCACTGGAATCTTTGCTGCGCTCCTGGTTGGTCTAGGATTGTTTTCAGGTATATTCTCCAAATCCGCTCGCATGACTGGCGTGACAGGCATTTCAGAAGTCGCAACGGGAACGCTGATCTATCAGACGCGCAACGCGCAACAAAGCACAGCGACATTGAGCGATGGTACTCGCATCGTGCTCAACGTGGCGAGCGTGCTCCAGGTGCCACGAAATTTTGGACCCGACAATCGTACGGTTCATCTGGTTGGTGAAGCGTACTTCGAAGTCGCACATCAAAGCGCCACCCCATTTATCGTCAAAACGCATCAGACGGAGACGCGTGTGCTCGGTACGAAATTTGGCGTAAACGCCTACGATCCCACACATGTTCGCGTCGCTGTTCGGAGTGGACGAGTGGCGGTCAATCGTACTGTGGTGAGTGGGCGTGAGGTCGCGAATGTCGACCGCGATGGGCTCGTGACGATTCGGCAAGTTGCGGTCGACCCGCTATTGGGATTCGCGGACGGAAAGTTGATTCTGGATGGTGTTCCACTCCGAGATGCCATCCCTAATCTGGAGCGATGGTATGATGTGGAAATCCACCTTGCCGATGCGAAATTGGGTACGGTGGCGTTACATGGCGCGTTGGTGAGTGGGAATATCGATGATCTCAGCGATCTCTTGCGTTTGGCGTTCAACGCACGAGTTGAACGAAAAGATCGGGTGGTGACTGTGTATGCACCTGAGCGATGAACAACACATGAATGACAATGAGTTACATGACCTATGCATGAACGCAGGAGTAATTCGATGAACGGTTGGTGTTTGCTGATTGTGGGAGGATTAATGTTTGGAGGGACAACGGTCAATGCTCAAACTCCGGACACCTCGTTCTCCACGTCAACGTCGCATTTGACTGCACCTGTTGGAGATCGGCGTATTACGGTGGAAGCAAGCAGCGTCTCCGTCCAAACCGCGCTTCAGCAGATTGCGGAGAAAGCCGGAATGGCGGTCACCTGGACTGACAAGGTGACGTTCCCCACCAAAAAAATCTCAGTTTCACTCCGGGATGTTCCACTGGAACAGGCGTTGCGCACTGTGTTACAGGATACAGACACAGAAATCCGGTTATCATCAAACGGAAAGATGATTGTCATTGTTCCGTCCACATCCAATGCCCGGGAGCGCCAACAGGCCGTCGGCGTCATCAGTGGTCGAGTAGTTGACTCGGTCACGAAGCAAGGGGTGGCTGGCGTGACGGTAGCGATTCCCGGGACGAAACATTCCGTGATAACAACCGCAACGGGAGTCTTCCGGCTTCACGGCATCCCGGTTGGCGAACATGTCGTAACCATCAAATTGTTTGGTTATAAAGCGGTCTCACGAACGGTGAACGTTCAAAAGGGCGCTACGGTGTCGCTCCAGGTCGCGCTCGCAAGTGTGCCTACAACGCTCTCTGGAGTTGTCACCACGGTGACTGGTGTGCAGAAAAAGTTGGAAATTGGAAACGACATCACGACCATTGATGTCGAGGAGGTCCTTAAAACCGCGCCAATCAATTCTGTGACCGATCTTCTCGAAACGCGAGTTCCAGGGTTGACGGTCATGCGAACCTCGGGTGTCCCGGGGGCCCCGTCGCGTATTCGGTTGCGTGGCTTTGGAGGTGGATTGCTGGCGGGACAGGAAGGTGCGCCAACCAACGATCCCATTGTGATCGTGGATGGTATTCGGATCAACGCCAGCCAGTCTGCTGTTTCCGATCAGAATATTGCGATGGAACCTCGGCTGCAGGTTGCCGATCCCACGTATAGCGGCTCATTTCCAACACCATCGGCGATCGATCAGATCGATCCCAATTCCATCGACAAGATCGAAGTCTTCAAAGGCCCATCAGCGGCGGCGTTGTACGGTTCCGACGCCGCGAATGGCGTTATCGTCATCACGACCAAACGAGGACAGGCAGGGCCGGCACGGTGGTCATTGAGTGCCAGTCAGGGTATCGAATATCTCTCCGGTGTATATGCACAGCCGGGATACTATCCCTTCTGCACTCGTCCACAGACTCCTCTACAGGACGGGCCGCCGAAAGTGTGTAGTGTGAGCGCCCTGCACAATAGCTTCATCGATAGTGTTGTCCGATTCCAAGCGCTCAATGAACCTCGGCTAACCTCGTTTGGGACAGGGAGCGGTAGCGAGCTGAGTGGAACGGTGTCTGGCGGTGTTCCAACCATAACGTATTCGCTGACAGCATCAATCAGCAACGACGTTGGGTTGCTCAAGGTGCCGTCGTTATATCAGGATTTCTTCAAGCTGGTCTATGATTCCGCCATGCCAAACTGGATGCGGCGTCCCAATCTCCTGCAAGGACGCAGCGGGAATGCCAGTCTGGTCATGGAGCCACATCGAAACATGCGTGTCACGTTATCCACGCGCCTGTCGAGTACAACGCAACGCCAGTCCCCGGCACAGCTCCAACTTTCAGAGCTGGCCAGCACATATTTGGATACGCTGAACTTGCAGCCAGCGATACTGTTCGATTATGTCACACGTCTTGATGCGAAGCGATTTGTCGTGGACAATACCGCTGCGGTGAACTGGGACGCCTGGCAGGACTTTCCAATGACGTTTACTCTCGGGGTCAGCCGAGATACGCGCGATGATACTCGCTTCCTTCCGCGTGGGATCGCAGGGTCTTTATCTTCTATAGATACGCTTGGGTTTTACTCGACTGGAACACAAACCACAAATACCGGAAGCATGCGCGTCAACGGAACTTTGTTTCCGGGACGTCGCATCTCGGTTGCAGTTGGGACTGACATGACCGATCAGCATCGTCGCCAGGTCTCCGCCAAAGCCGATTCAGTCTCGCGTGGGGTCAACACGCCAACGCGCTTCGATTACGCGGGTCAAATCAGTTATGCCTCCGCGACCGGTGGATGGTTCGCGGAGCCTCGTCTCAATCTCAATTCGCGGTTCTTTGTGAACCCGGGATTTCGGTTCGATGGCAATAGCGTATCGGGATCCAAGAGTGGGGTTGGTGGAGGGCTGTGGTCGCTCTTCCCGAAACTGAACTTTTCATGGATTGCGGTCGATGCACAGGAGGGAACGCCGTACTTGGGATTTCTTTCGATGCTCCGCCCACGGTTGTCATTTGGCATCGCGGGAGTGCAACCCGCGCCGGGATGGCAATTGCGATTGATGCAAGGGACGACCGGCGAATCGGGAGATCGCACGATCGAAGACGGTGGTCTGGACGTCTCCACTTTGGGAAATACGAAATTGCGTGCTGAACGTACGCGTGAGATCGAAGGGGGATTTGACACGGATCTGTGGAATGGACGTGTTACTTTCACCTTCACTCAGTTCATGAAACTCAGGACAGACGCCATCGAACAGCTGGGGGTCGCTCCATCGGTGTATGGTGGTGCATTAGGTCAATACGCGAACATTGGCCGCGTGCAAAATAGCGGAACTGAAGTGACATTGTCCTCGACCCTCATTGAAAACCAACAGGTTCGTTGGGCGATGACGGCGTCACTGTCCAAATACAGCAACAAATTGGTGTCGTTGAACTCTGATGACGCTTCTATCGATTTGCAAAATGGGACACGGTTTGTTCCGGGATATCCCATTACGGGACGGTGGATTCGTCCAATCTTGGGCTACAGTACACCATCCGCAGGGGGACGGTTGGAAAAACGTGATGTCATTGTCGGTGATACGGCGGTTTACGTTGGACAACAGGCACCAAACTTTGAGCTCCCTGTTTCTACGAGCCTCTCCTTGTTGCGTGGTCAGGTCAGCGTCAACGCTACCTTTCAGTACAAAGACGGGTTGACACAGTTCAACTCCGGAAGCTTCCAGTTGCTCAATAATCTATATCTCAATCCCAAGTCCACCCTTGCAGAACAGGCGTCGGCGTTGGCGAGTTGCACCAACGTCACTGATCCGTATTGCACCAACTACGGGCTGGTACAGACCGTCAATTCACTTCGGTTTTCGGCCTTGTCGATTGGCTATAATGTTCCTCGTTCGATGTCTCAGCGTCTTCGGGTTTCGAGTCTGAGTGTCGCGCTTCAGGGGAGTAATCTGGCACTGTGGACGAGCTATCGCGGGAAAGATCCCGACGTCAATGGGAAAACCGTCGGCGATGCCACCGAGGACAATGGTGGGCTCCCCATGCCGCGGCGTTGGCGCTTGCAAGTGCGGATTGGCAACTAATGGAGACGAATACGATGCGAATTACTAGACGAGTACGAATGTTTCTCTCCTTGCTTTCACAATCCATGATCGCGAGCAAAATGTCGCGACGTTCTCTTACTGCGATGTTTTCCACCGTTCGCTCAATCTCGACGATCGGCCTTCTCCTCATACTGGGAAGTGTTGGATGCAAGGATCTTTCGAACCCCACGCTCCCTGATGGCACACGAAGTCCGGACACGTATCACTCGCGAGAAGGAGGGTTGATGCTGGCCGAGTCGGCGCTTCGACAGTTCCGAACCGATTGGCGCGAGCTGATGATCAACACCGGATTGCTCACTGACGAATTGACGGTTAGTGAAACCGGCTCTAACGAGCCACTCGACGCACGAGCATTACCTGAGTTGACGAATGTGGCTGCCAAGGTCGATAAGGAATTCGGATATAGCGCCTTGCAAAAGCTCCGTGGACAGACTCGGGTGGCGCGCGCGGTGCTGGCGGAATACGCTCCAGACCTTTCACCGGCTATTCGCGGAAGGCTCTATGCTATCGAGGCCTATGCGGAACTCTGGTTGGCGGATCTCTATTGCTCGGGGATTCCGTTGAGCACGATCGACTTCAAGGGTGATTATACATACCAGCCGCCATTGACAACCGAGGAGGTTTACGCACATGCGGTGACGCTCTTTGATTCCGCGCTGTCGTTGTCGGCGGATAGTGCCGCGATCCAGATCCTGGCCAAGGTCGGGAAAGGGCGTGCCTTCCTGGCATTGGGGCAATATGCTGATGCGGAAGCCGCTGTCTCTGGTGTGCAACCGAGGGATGCGTATCGCCTTCGAGTCGCGTTTCGACCGAATGCAGCAGATGTGAATCTCTTCGCAGCGGTCGCCACGGTGGCGGATCGAGAAGGAGGGAACGGTCTACCGTACCGATCCAGTGGCGATCCACGGACGGCGTCTCCACTCGGCCGATTTATAGTCTTCGGACGAACTCGCGATGTGTTTTTTCCGGGTAAGTACGTGGCACAAGACAGTAACTGGATCTTGATGGCCAGCGGTATCGAGGCACAACTCGTTCGTGCTGAAGCTGCCTTGCATCGGAATGAATTTAGTACTTGGTTGACGCTCCTCAATGGATTACGGACGACAGGCGCCTATACGCGGATCGATACCGTTTATACGGATACGACGAAAACCACGATTGTCCGAGTTGATACCGTGTGGGAAGCTGGAGAGGGTGGTGTTCCGGGATTGAAGTGGCTCGATGATCCTGGCAGCGAAACAGGACGGATCACGTTGCACTTTGCTGAACGAGCTGCCTGGCTGTTTGCCTCAGCGCAGCGCCAGGGCGATCTCCGGCGATTGGTCCGTGTCTATGGCTGGTCCAGGAACGACATGTATCCTGCAGGAATATATCCCGGTACAAGCGAAAGCGGACTTTATGGAGATGACATTACGGTCCCAATTCCTCCGGCTGAACGACGAAATCCTCTGTTTAAAGGGTGTCTCAATCGTGACTAAGTGCATAATGTATCTTCGTACCAAGAGCATGAACACGTTTACTTTATGTTTTCGAGCGAGACGTACGCTCAAACAATTTGGACTTGTGATACTCGCGAGCAGCGCGATCGCCTGTAGCATAGATCAGCAAGGGTTTGGTGTTGCCGCTGATCCTGCCAATCTGCTGCAGGATGTCGAAACAGAATATCACAGTTATAATCTGTCGCAGGTGAAACCATATGACACCGTGACAATTCATACACGTGGTATTTCCGGGACTGGAGCGATGATCGAGGCGCCCATTACGTACGGATATAATCCACGATACATCACCGTCGACACGAACGGACAGATTGCAGCCGTGTCGCCAGTGTCGAGCACTCCGGTGACAGTAACCATGGCATTTGGAGGAGCAACACGCGCTGATACCGTAATGGTGAGTGTAATCAGTGGCGCGCCGAAACAATTGCGTCGTCTGGCGATCGAGCCGAACATCGGTGACAGCGCGAAGGTCTCGGCCGGCGGACTCAGTGTTAGTCTTGCAAAATCTCTTCGCCTGATTCGTGAGGATGTTGATGGAATAAATATGAGCACCATGCTGGTTTCGCTTCGTTCTTCCGATCTAGTAACGGCGAAAATCGTGCAATCCGGAAACACGGCGAAGGTAACTGGCGTGCGTCCCGGGCAGGCGATGTTGCATGTCTCTACATATGCCTATGGTGTCGGCATGCGCGATTCGCTGTCGTTTCTGGTTGGATGGCCACTGGGTGGAACTGTCTCGAGTTACAGTCGGTACGATCCTGAGCGCAAAGGGCAAGTTATCGATTTTAATGGCGGGAGTTTCACGATTGGGGTGGGATCCTGTATCCTCTGGTGGAATCTGAGCGAAACGCAGGATCTGGACATCGTGTTTGAAGATTCGTTAAATCTCGTTGCCGCCGATTCAGCGGCGAGTGAAATCCTGACGCTCTGTAAGACATGGGCAACCGCAGATACCATGAGTAACGGAACGCATGCCGGTGGGAACATTACGCCATGGCGGAAGAAGCTTCTGCCAAATGGCGATATGGACTTTTTTTCAAGGGTGCGTGTGCGTGTGTTTCGCAAACCTGGTGTGTACCGATATCGAAGTCCTCTGAACGGTACCGCCGGTGTCATCACAGTGTGTGACGAAAAGAACGATCGCACTTGTGCACCTGAAAACTATCAATGGGGAGTTGTTGACCCGTGAGCGAATCTTATTCAAAGCCGTGGCGCCGGCGGGATTTCTTGCGTACGAGCGCACAGACTGCTACCGCCATCACGCTGGCGAGTGCCATGCCACAGCGAGTCCTGCACGCACTTGGCGTGTATTCACCCTATGCGCGAATGACCGGTGCTGAATCGTCACAGTATCTCGCGGATCCAGCGCTGATGCAACGGTTGGTGCTCCAAGCGGTTGATGCCGCACGAAGTGCTGGCGCTCGATACGCCGAGGCCCGGGTGACCCGTACCGTTTCACAGATTTTTGTTGGTTCTCAGGTTCAGAGTGATAGCGAACATTTAGCTATTGGAGTTCGTGTACTGGTTGGCGGTGCGTGGGGATTTGCGGCGAGTAGCTATTGGGAACTCGAGGAAGCGAGTACACTGGCGCGAGACGCGGTTGAACAGGCGCGCATCAATGCATCCGTGTTTCCACGCGATGTTGAGTTGGGAACGTATCCTGTCGCCAAAGGGAGTTGGGTCACACCGGTTCGCATCGATCCCTTTTCGATTCCAATCGAACAAAAATCTGATTTTTGCCGATCCTTTGACGGACTCCTGCCTCGACATGTTCGTGGGTGGAAATACGGCGCCGAGGTCGACAAGCTTGTTTTCACGCGTCAGGAACGCATGGTTGCGACCAGTGAAAACGCGCTCTTTTCGCAAACGCGGTATGAAACGGAAGGAAGTTTTGCGCTCTGGGCTGCCGCGCAGGGACGCAACGTAATTGTCAGAGGGCATGGTCTTGCGGCTGCAGGTGCGGGATGGGAATTGTTGCTCGAAGCAAAGCTGCACGAGCAAATTCCAGGGTTGATCGAGGAGGCGGAGGCGAAACACGCTCGCCCTCCGGCAAAGCCAGTGGATGTGGGTCGCTATGAAGTTGTGATGCCTGCGAGTGTGATGGCGTCGTTTGTGGGGAGTACGTTGGGCAATGCCACGCAACTCGATCGTGCGGTGGGGATGGAAGCCAACGCTGGAGGCACCAGTTATTTGGGGCCCGATCCTGTCGACCACTTGGGGACAACGCTGGGATCGCCACTCCTGGCTGTATCGGCGAACCGCTCGCAACCCAAAGGGCTGGCGACGATTAAATGGGACGATGAAGGGGTGGAGCCGGAGACCTTCTCATTGATCGAAAATGGTGTGTTCGTTGATTATCAAACGACGCGAGAGCAAGCATCATGGCTCGAGCCATGGTATCAATCGCGACAGCACCCAATGCGTTCGCACGGCTGTGCGGTGGCGCCCAGCGCAACCGATTTCCCCTTGCAACATACGCCCAATCTGCAAATGAAGCCTGGATCGGGGACAACGACCTTCGAAGACATGATTAAAAATACATCGAAAGGAATCGCCTTCATGTCGGGAGGTGCGTCTACAGATTTCCAATCGCGTACGGGTCAGGCGAATGGTGAGATGCGTGAAATCGTGAATGGGAAGATCGGACCGGTCTTGGAAGGCGCACAAATTATATTCGACTCTACCCAATTATGGAAAAATCTCACCGAGCTTGGTGGTGAGGCTAGCGCTGACGTTGTTGCGGCCGGCAGTATCAAAGGGCAACCGGTGCAGGCTAGTAGCTACAGTGTGAACACCGTTGCCGGTCGATTCAAAGAACTGACCGTTGTCGACGCCAAACGGAAATAACGACGAACATCATGATAAATGTTCTGATGAAACTTCCGACGCACCCAGAGATACGTATGTCACCGCAGCCTACGAAATCGCAGCCTATGCAATCATCCACTGATACCGAATACACCGGGATGCCATCCAAACCACGCCAGCGACCCGACTCTCGCTTTCTCTCCCAGCCGGAATGCGAAGCGCTGGCCAAACGCGCCGCGTCGATGGCGGTGGGGGGAGGCGATACGGCGCTTTTGCTACAGAGTAACTGGTACGGGAACCTGCGCTATGCACGCAATCAGATTACCACAACAGGGGATGTTCGTAACAATGATCTGTATGTGATTCGTGATATCCAAGGCGCGTCCGGAACCGTTGACTGTAGTCATATCGATGACGTTGGTCTCGAAGCCGCGATTCGGCGCGCCGAACGATTATTGCGATCGAACGAAGAGACCGGAGACCGTCGGTTTCGAGAACACTTTGCGCCGGTGGTAATCAAATCCATTCCTCTCGATGCGCCCGACGAGTCAAAGTCGTTGGTGAATGCCGTTATGGTACTGGTGCAAACCGTCGAACCGTATCAGAAACCCAATATCTTTTTCGACTCGACATATCAGTTGCGTGCGACCGAACGGGTGCAGGTCATCGAGCCATTAATCGCCTCTGCCCGCAAAGCAGATCTCCGGGCAGCGGGGTACATCGAAGTGTCCGCGCATGGACGAGCGGTAATGGATACGTGGGGACGGTCGTTGTACTATCCGTACACACAAGCGCAGTTTTCGGTTACAGTTCGCGATCCCAAAGGCACGGGTTCGGGGTGGGCCGGAGTGGACTTTAGCAGTTGGACTCGCATTGATCCTTCCAAGTTGACGGAGATTGCCATGGACAAGTGTCTCCGATCGCGTAATCCCGTCGCGGTTGAGCCTGGACGTTACACCGCGATTCTGGAACCCCAGGCGGTGTGCGATATTTTTACCCCGGTCGTACGGTTTTTAGATCGCGCAACGGCAGAGGGTGGTGACGGACCATTCGCTGGCGAAGATGGAAATTCAAAAATCGGACAACAGGTCCTCGATCCACGCATAACCCTGAGTGCAGATCCGATGGACCCCGATCTCGGATTTCCTCCGTTTGACCAGGGCGGTAATGTATATCATGCCGTCAACTGGATCGAAACCGGCGTGTTGAAAGACCTCTCGTATAACAGACCATATGGGATCAAACAATTAGGGAAAAATTCTGGGCTTCCCAATAGCAGTGCGTTTCGATTAAGCGGCGGTACCTCCACGATCGATGACATGATCGCGACCACGAAACGCGGACTCCTGGTGACGCGGTTTTACGGCGTCGGTATCATTGATAAGAGCAGTCTGCTCTGCACCGGATACACGCGTGACGGACTCTGGCTCGTCGAAAATGGAAAGATCACGAAACCCGTGAAGAATTTTCGGATTACAGAATCACCAATGTTCATCTTCAACAATTTAGAAGCGCTTGGCCAACCTGTCCGCGTATTTCGTCCGGGAGCTCCCACCGTTGTCCCGCCGGCCAAGGTGCGCGATTTCAGCTTTTCCAGCTTGTCGGAGGCGATCTAACATGACACCACGATATATGGCCGCGATGTTTGCTTTTGTAATCGCCTTGTCCTGGAACTCCGCCAACGCACAAGCGACACCCAAGGCAACTGCTACCACGACGGCTTCATCTCCAGTCGTCGTAGACTCAGCGGCTGCAGCAGCAGTATGGGCCAAGGCCGACACCGGGCGCATGATGCCGGGCTATCAAGATCTCTCGCCATACGATCGGCCTGGCTACTGCCTCTCGGCAATGCAGGGCAAGGAACAAATCACGTGGCGACGTGGCGAATCGGATACACTGCCAGAAAACACCGTGAACGACACGATTCCCACCGTGGTTCGTGAGGTTGGACGCGCGTGTGTCGCCAAGATGACCCCGCGTACAGTGCCGCCTGAGGAGCTAAACAATCTTGCATTGCTGGCGTTACGAATCGGCGATACCGCGCTAGCTCGGCAAACTGTGGACTATCATCTCTCCATGATGCCCAACAACGCAAGAGAGCAAGGCTATGTATTGAGCGACGCCATTGCCGGAGCCGTCGCAAGTCGGCCCATGCAAATTCCATTCATGGAATCAATGTTGCCACGATTCACAGAGTTGGATAAGGCAGCGGTCGAAGCGGCCGTAGCGGCATATGGTAGTGCTTCCTCTGTCGCGCACAATCGATTTGATACGGCCGCGATGCTTCGGCTCGGCGCGGCCCGTGATGCGTTGATTCAGCGGCTCACACCTGAAGAGCGACAAGCGCAAGGTCTTGACCAATGGGAGGGTGGGGCATTCGCGGATTCGCTCGACATTGTGTGGTATCAGCTCATTCCGACCTTGTCACAAACGGTCAACCGGTTGGTAGGACAAATACTCACAGCGAATGGCTTGGCGGTCTCGAATCCCCAACTTACACAGGCACTCACTGCCCTGAGAACCGCCGAAGGGACGATTCCCGGACAGCCCGCTCCAATTCCTAAAATGTTCAAACGATATCCGGCGGATGCTCCGCTCACGTCAATACCTGGAACGGTGACGATCGTTATGCCATTACGTGGAATTGGCAATGGACGGCTGGATGAAACGTTGGGACGGTTGCGGCGATTGCACGAGCGCTACCACAGTCGTGGGCTCGAAGTGGTGCTGGTGGGGCGAACGACTGGGTATGCATGGGGAAGCCCTCCCTTGGCTGCGGAGGCGGAAGCGAACTTGTTTGGATGGTATTATCGTGAACACCTCAAGCTTCCGTTTACCGTGTTGGTCGAAGAGACCTCGTTCAGTACGAAACCCGATGGTCGGAAAGTCGCTGCACCATCACCGTTTATGACCACGTATAGTCCACTCCCACTACGTGGCTACATCATTGGACGCGATGGGCTCATGAAAAGTATCAACTATGGGTTCCACTCCGAATCCGAACTGGAAGCGTATATTGTTCGAGAACTTGCGGTGTCGAGACCAACCGCGCAATCGCGATAAGGTGGCGGGCGTTCGCTGCGCGAGGGATCGTATCGGGCGCTAGATCGCGCTCTCAATAATAATGGTTTATAAGAACTCCTCGGGCATTGCTCGGGGAGTTTTCTGTTGTGCGTTAATCTCCCGTGTTTCGATATTCTAAATCAAGGTAGCGATAGATATCGATGATCGACACATCTTGTTTTATGAATGTCGGAATTGAACATCTTCATTTGACTCGCGATTGCCAACTACGTACTTTCGAATTGTTCTATCATTCGCGCGTTCTATATTGTATGTGCTCGACACAAAGAAACGTATGTGCTCGACACAAAGAAACGTTCAAATTTTCAATTTGACTATAGTTCTTTTTGATTTCTTCCCAGAGAAAATCTTTCTCGCTCAAATCCGTGATGGCGATGAACCGGCATTTAAAACTCTTGTAGCGCTTTTTCGATCGCGCCCACAATATTGTTGGTATGACTACGCCGGAAAATCCACTATTATGTGCGTCGGAGCAGGACGCGATGCGCGATCGCGATCTCCTCGCCCGCATGCATTCTGGCGATGAATATGCGTTCAACACGCTCGTGAGGTTGTATGCGGAGCCACTGTATCGGCTGGCGTATGTCCGTGCGCACGATACGCAAATTGCCGAAGATGTCGTGCAAGATGTGTTTGCGACGGTCTGGGATAAGCGTGCGCAACTCGACGTGCATGGCAATGTGCAAGGGTATCTCGTTCGCGCCGTACGTAATCGCGTGTTCGACGTGCTTCGTCATCGACGGTCGCAGGAACGTGTGGAGGATCTGGCTCGATTGGAGCTTGCGGGCATTAATGTGGTCAACGACGGTGAATTGGCGATTGACGCTGAAGAGCTGGCGAGTGTGGTTGCGGAAGCCTTGACGACGCTCTCTCCTCGAACTCGGGAGATATTCATGCTGCGCCGAGAGCGGGGAATGAGTTACGACGACATCGCAGATGCGCTGAATGTTGGTGTGCCCACGGTGCGCAATCAGGTTTCCCGGGCGACGCAGGTGCTTCTGCTTGCGTTGCGGGGGTGGCGTGGCATGTAAAATACGCGTTGAGGGGAATGGTACCGCTAAAAATCGGGGGTGGTTTGAGCGAAAGCTGATCACCAGCTGATCGTCCCAAAAAAAGGAGCGTGTGATACTGACAGTTCGACCGCGTCTACTCTGTATGGCCGAACATTTTGCGCTCGATCCCGCTGTCCTCGCCGATTATTTTGGGGGCGATCCATCTCCTGAGGTTGCCGCTACGGTGGCTCGATGGATCGACAATGACATCGCTCGTCGAGAGTGGCTCCTGACTATGCATTCGGCGTGGCGGACCGGCGATGAAATCCGCGCGTTGGATCTCGATGCATTCTGTGAGCGGTTGGCGCACCGTACTGGCGTCAATGCCCTTCGGGTGGATGCACTGCATACACAGTCACAATCGCGGGTACCACTACAGGTACAACCGCAACCGGTCCCGATGCCTCGCCACGCCCACGGAGGGTATCCCGGGGCCCGTCTACAACGAAGCCGGTCTTTCAGATCCCTCAGCTTCGGTCTTATCTCTGCCGTCGTCCTGCTTGTCGCAGGCTGGTGGACAGGAACGCATCGTGTTGATGCCACCCTCTCCAGGGCGCGGTCGGTGTACACCACTGGTAACGGCGAACGGGCGACAATCACGCTCCCCGATGGCAGCGAAGTTGTCCTTAACGTGGCCAGCCGACTTGAAGTCCCAGCCGACTACGCAACCGGGCATCGGACGTTACATCTCGACGGTGAAGCGTTTTTCACCGTCGCACACCGTCGCGGAACACCGTTCACCGTTGTTACCGGGGTAAGCACGACGCGCGTTCTCGGCACACGTTTCGTCGTTCGGCACTACCGCACAGATTCGTCTGCCACCGTCGCAGTCTACGACGGCAGGGTCGCGGAGCAATCCGTGGTAATAAACGCGCAGCAATCGGCGGAGATCCTGCCGAACGCAGTTCCGGTTATCCGGGCGGCGGAGCCAGGACAATTCACATTTGCCTCCGGTGTGCTGACGATCCCAAATATTCCCATGTCCCGGGCGGTGGTGGAGCTTGAGCGATGGTATGACGTCGATATCCAGTTTGGCGATGCGTCGCTAGGTGAACGCCGCATTTACGGAGCCTTCTCCTCTGGATCGTTGGCGGATTTGAGCGAATATCTACAGACGATTTATGATATCCGCGTGGTTCGTCATGGACGCACGCTCACCCTCTACGCCAAATAACTATGAGATGCCGGCTCAATGTTGTGCTGGTGATCGCGATCGCAGTCGCGGTTCCCAAGGTGTTCTTTGCACAAGCGACACAGAGTATAAGCGAGTCGGTTCCGCCTCGCGTGACGATTGTGGTGCGTGACAGCAGCATTGCGTATATCGTACGTGAGATCGTGCGGCAATCCGGGACTCGTCTTGTGGTCGACGGCGATTACCCGTTACCAACGCAACGCGTTTCCATGCGGATTGTCGATCGAACAACAATTGAGGCGTTGACAGCGGTATTGCGCGGTACAGATCTCAAAGCACGCATCGCAGTCGATGGAACGGTGCTCATTCACCCCGCACGATCCTCTGCCGAGCATTCCAAAGATCGCGCACAAGATACGGCAAGCGGAACGATCGTGGGGCATGTACTCGACCGTACCAGGAAGCAAGGGCTCAGCATGGTCAACATCTCCATCAACGGCATCCGGCTTATCGCGGCCACGGGAGCCAAAGGCGAGTATACTCTAAGAAACGTTCCTGCGGGCCAGCATTTCGTTTCGGCGCGCTTGCTCGGCTACGATGGACGTAGGCAGTCCGTTACGGTGAAGGGGCGCGACACAGTGCGCCTAGACTTCGTCTTGACCGCGGTTCCTGAACGCTTACAAGAAGTCGTTACAACGGGCAGTGATTTGCGCAAGCGCGTTGAAGTCGGTAACTCTATTCCGATTATCAATGCGGATTCGATCGTCCCAACGACACCGCTACGGAACATCAGCGATCTCATCAAAGCGCGCGCGCCTGGTGTTGAGGTGTTGTCAACGAGCGGGACGGTCGGAGCGGGATCGCGTGTGCGAATCCGTGGCGTGTCGAGTTTGCTGGCGAGCTCAGATCCGATCGTTATCATTGACGGCGTACGCGTAGATGCGGCATACAGTCAAGATCGCGCGAAGAGCTCCGCGTCCAGTTCCCTTAGCGGCGCAGCCTATAATGGCGCGGGCTCACCCACCTCTGGTGGTGCGCAGAGAGTTCCCGCTACGTCGCGACTGAACGACATCGATCCGGAAATGATCGAGTCGATTGAAGTGCTCAAGGGACCATCGGCGTCCACTCTGTACGGCTCGGACGCTGCCAACGGCGTCATCATTATCAAAACGAAACGTGGAAAAGTGGGACCGACCCGCTGGTCCGTATCAGGAACAACAGGACGCTCATCGATGGACGCCACGTTCCTGGATGCGTGGACGGGGTGGGGAAGAAGTAACGGTCCTGTAGCAACGGAGACCTGTACGTTGGCTCAGCAGGCACGGCGTTTATGCAAGCAGGACAGCGTCACGCACTTCAATCCTCTTAACAACAAGGAAACGTCGCCGTTTACTGCAGGAACAACCCAGCGAGTGAACGGACAAGTTTCCGGTGGAACGCAGCAGTTGCAGTTCTTTTTCGGCGCATCGTTGAACGATGATAAGGGAGTCCTCCGTTTCCCTGTAGCACTCGAGTCCAAGCTTCTCGACGAACGGGACGGCGTTCCGCTGCCGTCGTGGGCCAAGAAACCCAACATTCAGAAAATGATGAATGTCACAGGAAGTCTGACCTCGCAAGTTGGTTCCAAAGCTGACATCGCGATTCAATCCAACTTCACTTCGAACGATCACCGCGACGCGGCACAGGGGTCGACGAGCATTATTCCCATGTCGTATACGTCAATGGGCTATCGTGATCCAGTGGGTTTGGGGTGGGGAGAAGTTGGCCCGATCAACAGCTTTTTGCAACGCACTGGAGACGCCGTAAATCGATTTAATGGCGGTGTGAGCACGAACTTTCGACCAACCACACAGCTCTCCGGACGCTTTACATACGGCGCGGACTACACGAATCGGCACGACGAAACGTTGCTACGACCATCCGAAGCCGATGCGCTCCGTCCTAGTGTTCGAGGACGAAGCGATTCCGAAACACGCATGCACAGTGCCGACGGAGGAGCTACGCTGAATCTACCGATAACGTCATCGCTTCGGTTGCGTTCTAGCGGTGGCGGCCAATACGTCCGAACAGACTACAGCGCAGTACAAGCATCCGTGACGGGGTTGGTGGACGGGGACGACGTGTTATCGAACATGTATACAGGCAATATACATGTCAGTGAGGCGCGCGATGCGACCGCCACGGCCGCCTGGTATTTAGAGCAATCGATCTCGCTCAACGAACGATTCTTTCTGACCACTGCACTCCGTGGAGATGTCGGAAGTGCATTCGGGCGACAGGCACGCGCCATTCTGTATCCCAAGTTCAATGGATCGTGGCTCGTTTCCCAGGAACCATTCTTTCCGCAGATTACCGCACTAACAAACGTGAGACTTCGCTTCGCATTTGGAAAAGCCGGTACTCAGCCGGCGACCAGCGATCGGCTTCGGTCTTACCAAACGGCGACGGGCGGGCTCGTTAAAGGCACGCCGGCTCTGGCGACTTCAGTAATCACGATCGGTAATACGGCCCTACGTCCAGAGCGATCCAGCGAGATCGAGGCGGGACTGGATCTCGGTTTGTGGAATGACCGGGTTACGCTCGATCTCACAGGCTATAAGAAGACCACAAACGACGCATTGGTCCAGCGGACACTTCCTCTCTCCGTTGGAATTACATCTCGTGCCGAAAACCTTGGTAAGGTTGACAATCGTGGGTTCGAAGCGTCTGCTTCGGTTCGGCCGATCAGTCGAGCGGCAGTTGATTGGAGCTTGATGCTTGGTGTTTCGCACAACGAGAATAAGTTGGCGAAGCTCGGGCCCACGACAATGGAGACAGCTACATCTACCGCCTCGCGCTATGTCGCCGGCTATCCGGTGGGCGGCTTTTGGGCGCCTGTGCTAGTTGGTTACGGTGACGCCAACGGCGATGGATTCATCGGTCCAGACGAGATTCAAATGTCGGACAGCGCGGTATATGTTGGGCAGCCACTGCCTAAAGCCGAATGGAGTCTGCACAATACTGTTGCGTTGTGGTCAGGCCGCCTGACGCTCGCTACCGGATTCAACTTTACGCAGGGGCTGACGCAATTCAATGATGCGTTGTATTCCCAGTGTCTCGCTGCGAAATGTCGTTTGATCAACGATCCCAATAGCAGCTTGGCCGATCAAGCACTCGCCGCGACAATGGTGTACAGCGCCAGCAGTGTTGGTGGGTTCAGCTCGGGGAGCAATCCGTATGCGGCGTTCGAGCATGTATCCTGGGTGCGATGGAACGACTTGTCACTAACCGTGACTGCGCCGTCGACAGTCACTCGTGCACTCCGAACGCGTGCCGCAACTGTTTCGTTCATGGTACGGAATCTTGCCCTCTGGAGTAACTATCGAGGCGCCGATCCTGAAGTTAATACGCTCAGCATCCGAAACGTGATCAAAGATAGCGGAGGCATTCCGCAGCCGCGCGATTGGTCGATTCGTGTAAACCTCAACTACTGATCTCATGTCCAAGCACTTTACGTTGGCGCGGCGATCGAACCAGGCAGCCGCGGTCGTTTTTACGGTGTTGAGTTTGGCCTGTGCCAGACTCACGGAGGTCCCCGATCCTACAACGGTCCTCGATCCACGGATTATCGAAACACCTGCAGGCGCAATCAAGGTGTACAACTCAGCAATGACGCGATTCGGCACGACCTTCGCGAGTGGCACGACGTTTGGAAGCCCGTTCCCAACGATCGTTTCGGCGAGCGGTGTCGGCAGCGACGAATACACAGCACGATTTCCGCTCGCGGCGTTCGCGACTCGTCGCGTCGGACCGGGCGGGTCGGATGACGGGCTACATCCGTATTCCGGAATGCATTCCACCTTGATGACGATCGAGCAGGCGATCGGTGCGCTAAAGCAATATGGCGGAACAACAACTCCGTCGTTCTATATCGCTGAGTTATATGCGATTCGGGGGTTTATCTACATACAATTCGCGGAGATGTATTGCTCAGGCGTTCCGTTCAGCCGTGTTGTATACGGCGGCGACGTGGTCATCGGTGGTGGTAAGACAACCGCTGAGATGTTGACTGACGCGGTGGCCAATATGGATTCGGCGCTAGCAATTACCACCGATAGCGCCAACATTCGTCAACTCGCATACGTTGGAAAAGCGCGCGCACTTCTCAATCTTGGACGATTCGCTGAGGCGGCAGAAGTTGCGAGCACAGCGAATGTGCCAGATGGTTTCACGTACGCAATACAATATACGAATCAGCGACCGAACTATCTTGCTGAGGCGAGCTCGAGCAACTTTGGAGTCGTCTATACCTTGTATATGGCAAACCATAGTGGTGGGAATGGATTGAATTACGTCACTGCCGGCGATCCCGCTGGGGGCAACGATCCGCGCGTCGCTTGGTTCTGGCGAACTGGCGTTGGTGCGTATCCGTTGAAGTTTCGCAACATCGCCGCAGCGATCCCTTTAGCGAGCAGCATCGAAGCGCGTTTGATCGAAGCCGAAGCAAAGCTGCAAGCTGAAGATTACGACGGGTGGTCGTCGTTGCTCAACACATTGCGGCAGACGGCGCTTGCTACCCCAATTCACACGCTGTCGGCAGACTCAACGACAAATGCAAATCTGACGTTGCGGCAAGATGTAATGTTCCGCGAGCGCGCATTCTGGTTGTACGGTACTGGGCATCGTATGGGAGATATGCGTCGACTTATACGGCAGTATCAACGTCGGGCGACGCAAGTATTTCCAATGGGTGTTGAAACACTGCTTCCAGCTCCGGACAATGTGTATTCAAACGATCCAAACTTTGCGCCCCCGCTAGCAGAAATTCAAAACAATTCCAAATATCGAGGGTGTTTCAATCGTGACGCCTAAGTCGAGAATAAGCAGTCTATACGCCGCACGCATACGCCGATTTGCTCCTCATCATTTGGTGCTGTTGGGAGTCGTACTCAGTATTGCTGTAAGTGCATGTTCAACGCCTGATATCGTTAGTATGCCAAAGCTATCGGCGGAAACGACGTATCGCACGCTAACAAGCGACATCCAGGCGCTGAACATCGTGGTTGGCGATACACAGCGAATTGTCGCAACAGCCCGCTCTTTGGTTGGTGCTCCCTTACGGGCCGCACCGCCAGCAACATTCCGATCCGACGATCCTACCAAGGTGCAGGTGAATGCCGACGGGCTCGTAACTGCTGTGCAGGCCACAGACGGAGTGAATATCATCGCTACAATGACAACCGGCGGTGTTACGCACAGCGATACGACGTTAGTCGCTGCGACTGCAACGCGACGCACATTGAAATCGTTCAAGCTGGTTTGGAACGATGGGCAACCCGCAGGACGAGTCAATGTGGGCAATTATCGATATGTCACATACTCGGCTATCGACGAGAACGATCTCACCGTAACAAGCCTCATCGTTGCGTACAAGTCGCTTGATCCGCACCTGGTGCAAGAGTACTCGGGATCGTTCGTCTCGTTGGCCATTGGGAAGACAAAAGTATTGGTTTCCGCCAACGTATTTGGCGTGCAATGGGCTGATACGGTTGAGCTGGCGTCATTCTATCCTTTGTCGGCGACGACATACGCTGGCGAGACGTTTGGAAATTTGACGATCATCGGCGTGAACGGAACGATGACGTGGTGGAACTTTTCGTATCCGGCGGCGCCCATCAACATCACGTTTACCAACGACGTGGACAAGATACCCGGTGGAAGCATCGCATCGATCGCGTCGTATGAGCTGGACTCCCGGTCGTTTCCCGTTGCTGGGACGTACAACTATGTCAATACGCTTACGGGCGCCAAGGGCGCAGTAATCGTTCGCGAGCAGCCGCAGTATTAGTGTTTTCTCTATCCCATTTCTTCAAATGAACTACCGAAGCATTATCTTTGGCGGCGTTGCATGTTTGTGTAGCGTTATCGGACGTCCCACGTGTACTCTCGCGCAAGTAACCACAGCGCAGTCCACGAGCGAATTGCCGCCAGATCCCAACCTTAAAGTTGGGACGCTTAAGAATGGCCTAACATATTTTATTCGAGCGAACAACCGACCTGCTAAGACCGCTGAGCTTCGGCTCATCGTACGTGTCGGCTCGAATCACGAGAACTACGACCAGCGGGGACTGGCGCATTTTGTCGAGCACATGGCGTTCAACGGGACAAAACGTTATCCGGGGAATACGCTTCAGTCGACACTGGAACTTGAAGGGGTAAAGTTCGGAGGAGACCTGAATGCGTCGACGACAAACGAGCGTACCGTATACGAACTCCGTCTTCCAACGGCGAAGCCCGGACTGATTGGACGAGGAATTGACGTTCTCGCTGAGTGGGCCAGTGCAGTGACATTTGATTCCTTAAAGGTTGTGAAAGAGCGCGGAGTCATTTTAGCTGAGCGACGAACGAATATGGGGACTACGGCCAACCGGCTGCGGTTGGAAGCCATTTTCGCCGGATCGAGATATGCCGAGCGGCCTCCAATAGGAGATAGCGCGATAATCACCACCGTCAATCCGAGCGCGCTCAAGAAGTTTTATAACGATTGGTACAGACCCAATCTTATGGGCGTTGTTGTGGTTGGTGATTTTTCCGCTGACGATGTCGAGCGAATGGTGCGTGAACAGTTTGGTCGTTTGAAGAACCCACCCAACGCGCCTGTCCGGGAGACGTACAGGCTCGAGGACAACGTTGAGCCTCGGATTTCCGTGGTGCCAGACTCTGCTGCGGTGCTACTCAACGTTGCTGTTCACTATAAACTCCCGAATGGCCCCAAGGACATGACCGAGCGCACCCGTCTTGGATTGGCGCGATCGCTGTTTGTCTCCGGTGTCAACGAACGGTTGGATGACGCAGCTCGGTCGCTCGATGGACCGTTCCGAGGGGCGCATGTCTCCTTCGCAAGCTTTAACGAGACGCTGGCCGGGATGTCGATTTCTGTGACTCCAGAAACGGCTTCACCTATCGCTGGTTTCAACGCAGCGCTCGCTGAAATCGAGCGGATCGCACGCTTCGGGTTAACTGAAGATGAACTCATTCGCCTGCGGGCTGAGCGAGAGGAAATCTTCAAGCGTGGTGAAAGCGATACAAGCCGTAGTCAGTCGGGCGCATACACGTCTGCGTACATCAATGCATTTCTGTACGGTGAAACATTCGTGCCTGATCCGGTGGCTACAACCAGGTTGAACCAGCAGGTACTCGCAACAATCACCAACGCCGACATCCAGAACGCAGCGTCGCTCTGGCGTACTCCAGAGAATCGAATCTTTGTTATTACTGCACCAGCGCGGGCGGATGCTATAGTTCCATCAAAATTTTCGCTGCTGAACGTGTTCAGCGACGTGGCGAAGATGCCGCTCGCTGCTCGACAAGATTCCGCCGATTCTCGATCGATTCTGGCAACGTTACCGACTCCCGGGACAATTGTAGAGCGACGATCCAGGGAACATGGAATTTCCGAATGGACGTTATCGAATGGGATCCATGTGTTCCTGAAACGAACAACGGACACGAAGAACGGGATTTACATTGGCGGCGACAGCCCTGGTGGTTATTTGCTCAATCTTGACCAAGGCTTTGCGTCCGCAGGGAGTGCGGCCGGCGCTCTTCGGCTTGGAGGAACTGGGCGATTTACCGCCGATGAGATCCAGAAGCGGCTCAAGACCGTGATAGGCGATGTGTCTTGGGAAATCGGTCCGTTCCGGGAGTCCGGATATGCGGTTGGCCGATGGGACAATGTTGAGCTGCTCTTCCAGCTATTGCACCTCTCATTTACTCAGCCGCGCGTAGATACCGCGAGGGTGGCGGCGTGGGTTCAGCAGTATAAACGCGATCACCACAATCGTCCCGCGTCACCAGAAGCAGCGTTTCGTGACACGATATTAATGACGTTGGTCCAAAATCATCCCATCTTTCGGGCTGGTGTAGAGATGCGCGCAGATTCGATCGACCTGAAGAAGGCGCTGAAGGTGTTCCAAGACCGCTTTGGCGATATGAGCGATTTCCAATTCGTCATCACGGGCAACTTTTCTGCTGACTCAATTGAGCCATTCGTTACACGCTACCTGGCATCTCTCCCGGGAGGCGGGCGTGTCGAGACCTGGAAAGATGTGGGCGCGCGTCCTCCGTCTGGCGTCATTCATAAAGTACTCCGTACTGGGAAAGAGCCTAAGACGACCAACAGGATCAGCTTTTACGGACCGGCCGAAGTCACTCCACAAACTCAATGGAACTTGCAGGGGATGGGCGAGATTATTGAGGGGCGCCTGCGGCGGCGGCTTCGTGAGGAGCTCGGTCTCGTCTACAGTGTGGGTGTTTCGGCCACGGTCACATATCAGCCGTATTCGGCGTATCGAATCGATATAACCTTCTCTACCGCTCCTGAAAAGTCAGACGAAGCAGCAGCGGAGGCGCTCGCCATACTTGCGCAGATGCAACAGGCACCAGCACTTGAAACGGAGATCGAGACAGTACGTAAAGCCCATGATGAAATCGCACCGTTACTGCACGAGTCTATTCTGTGGTGGTATGAAAAAATACAACTGTTCAATACGCTAAAAATGCCGTTTTCCGAAATCGGCAGCGACGCGGTCTTGCGTGCGTGGAATGGAAAGGACGTGCAAACTGCGGCGCAACGGTATCTGGACTTCAACAACTTTGCGCGTTTCGAGCTTGCACCTGAAGGCTCAAACGACGCTAGATCGACGGCAAACTCGAAGTAATAACCCTGTAAACGAGCTTATGTCCTACTCTCGACGCAAATTTCTTCAGTGGTCTAGCGGTGCGGCCGGTGCGGCGTTGGTACCTCGTCGCGCTCGCGCTGGCATGGCGGCTGCTCATAGCACTTCGATCCTTGTCCCAACGGCCAACGCGTGGAGAAGTCCTGATCTCCACGCATTGGCGGCGGCGGCCGTCGATGCAGCAAAAGCTGCTGGCGCATCCTACGCAGACGTACGTCTGACGCATCAACTTAAACGAAAGATCGATATCGGTGCGACGACATCGACGAACATCTTTTATGGTGTCGGTGTTCGAGCGCTCGTAAACGGGTACTGGGGATTCATGGCGAGCGCCGTGTGGACCCAAGATGAAATGGCACGCCTTGCGCGCGGCGCAGTCGTACAGGCCAAAGCGAATGGGGCAGGGCTCACTCGGGAGTTGGACTTGGGGCCCCCGCCACCTGTAGTGAATGGCGAGTGGACGATGCCTATAAAGTATGATCCATTCGAGATTTCGACCGGCGAAAAAATGGACGTTTGGTGGGACATCATCAACTCGCTCCCTCGCCCACGCTTGTTCGTGGCGGTTAGCGGTACGCTCGACTTTAGTAAGGAATACAAAGTATTTGCGTCCAGCGACGGTTCCCGATGGGCACAGACAACCTATAGCAGTGGTTCATATGATTTTTCGGTTTCATATGAGCAGCAACCCTCAATCCCGAGTTCCGAATCCGCCACCTCGGTTGCCGTGCCGCTCTTCCTCCAGGCAGGACGTGGGTGGGAATACATTCTGGAATCGAACGCTGTGGACGTGTGGCCGGCACTAGTGGCGGAGGTCGAGCAGATGCGTTATACCACAACTGTCGACGTCGGCAAATACGATGCTGTCCTTGCGCCCTGGGCGGTTTCGTCATTAGCCGACCCCACCCTCGGTGCGGCGACCGAACTCGACCGTGCAATGGGGTATGAGGCGAATGCTGGCGGGACTAGCTATCTGAACGAGCCGCTCGAGATGTTAGGCACGTACAAAGTCGGGAGTACCAAGGTTAACGTCACCGCCGATCGGTCCGCGTCTGGAGGATTGGCGACGGTGAAATGGGATGACGAGGCTGTGGTTCCCGAACCGTTTCCGCTGGTTAAAGATGGTATCCTGGTCGATTACCAGACCACGCGGGATCAAGCGGCATGGCTCGCACCATATTATCAGAAAAACAATATGCCCGTGCGCTCACACGGCTGTGCCAGCGCGGAGTCGGCGTTAAGTATCACGACGCAACATGCACCCAATCTGCGTGTGCTTCCCGGAGCGGACGACGTGACATTTGAGGACATGGTCAAAGACACGAAGAAAGGGATTGCGATCCGATCGGGATTTACGCTAATCGATCAGCAGCAACTCAACGGGGTGTTATATCCGCGTGTTCGTGAGATCAACAATGGTAAGCTGGGGCGATACATCAAGAACGCCGCAGTCCTTTTCCGAGCTCCGGAACTCTGGCGTAACGTTGTGGCCGTTGGTGGACCAAAGACTGAAGAGATGTTTTTTTATCAACGGACGCGTGGGGAGCCCACTCAACTGCGCTCGCAGAGTGTGAGCGCGGTGCCCGTCAAAATTGCCGGCATAACACTCATCGACGCAACTCGGCGACTCTAAATGCGCGAACAATCCAATCTATCTAGACAGCCACGATTAGCACTTGGCGACGGCGATAACCGGTTCCTCTCGGAAGAGGATTGCCGTAAGCTGCAGGAACGTATCGTTCGTATTGGGACCGGCGGCGGTGGAACCCAAGTGACGATCGAAAGCGCCTGGCAAGGCAACATCCGCTGGGCACGAAACGTGGTCATCAGTGGTGGCGACACGCAAGACAATATCATCACCATCGGGCGCCGATTCTTTAGTTTGGAGTCAACTGTCCAAACGAACGCAATCGACGACGAATCACTAACGGCTGTGGTGAAAGACGTCGAAGCCGCCTCGTTGTTTCGGCCGGAAAATGCTGAACGCTTTCCGGAGAAGCCAGTACCGATGCGGCCACATCTCAAGCCAAAGCTCTGGTTTGACAACACGTACAATCTGGGCGCAGACGAACGCGGAAAAGTGGCCGTAGCGCTCATCCAGGCAGCACAAGAGGCTGGCTTCCTGGCGGCAGGATACGTTCAGGTCTCCGCTTCCGCGCGAGCAATCAGGAACACTGAAACGCTCGCTCGCTATTATCCCTACACCTCTGCACAGTACAGCGTTACTGTGCGCGATCGTAAAGGGACAGGATCGGGATGGGCAGGCGTCGATTTTAATGACTGGAACCGGATCGACACCAAAAAGCTATCGGCAACCGCGCTGGATAAATGCATCCGCTCGATGAATCCCGTTGCGATCGAACCGGGTCGGATCACGGCGATCCTGGAACCGCAGGCGGTGTGTGATCTCATGAAGAACATGATGGGAGATCCGATTAATCGATGGAAGGCCGAAAGGGGTTACACCGCCTTTTCCTCAGATAAGGGCAATAGTAAGATCGGACAACGTGTTGTTGATCCACGAATTACGATTAGCGCCGATCCAATGGATCCGGATTGCGGCTTTGTCCCGTTCGATCTGCATGGTGAGCCGTATCGACCCGTGAAGTGGATCGAGGAAGGCGTGCTGAAAGAGCTGTCATATGAGCGCGGTTACGCCGTCGTCGAGTTAGGGAGAGATGTTGGTCTACCTGATTCCACCGCCTTCAGTATGAGCGGTGGTACAACAACTGTCGAGGAGATGATTGCCTCAACAAAGCGCGGCGTCATTGTGACGCGATTTCACAACGTCATGGTCCTCCATTCACTAAGTCTCCTGTGTACAGGGAATACGCGCGATGGTTTCTGGTTGATCGAGAACGGCAAGATCTCGAAGGCGATCAAAAACTTTCGTTTTGCGGAGTCGCCGCTGTTTATGCTGAATAATCTTGAGGCCCTGGGCGTGCCGGAGCGATGCTTCCGCCCTGCCGCCCCTGCGGTGTGCCCTCCGATCAAGGTACGGGACTTCAACTTTACTAGCCTCATGGATTCGGTATAATCTCATGCGAATGAATGAAATCTGGACGTTACCACCGCGTCTCGGCCATGTGTTCAGCTTCGGGGGCTACGTCGCAGCCCTGTTGTTGATCTCCTCCGTCTATGCGCCTCTACCCGGCCAGGCAATCCCAGGAGTGCCTTCCAGCGCGATTCCCGTAAACCGGAACGAGCATCTCGCCACCGATCCAGCAGTTTATGCTCGATATGCTCGACCAGCAACCTGCTACGGCGCGGTCCAGCGAGGATATTTGTTCTATTGGCGTAGTTTACGCCAGGATACAGTAAAACGAATATTTCGCTCTGACAGCACCCCGGCCATTGTGAGAACTGTCGCGAAGACGTGTGCCGCCAAGTTTCGCGTTGACGACGTGCCTGTCGACCAACTGGTCGATTTGGTAAAGATTTATCTTTCTGCCGGAGAACCGGAACTCGCACAGCGTGCCAGTCGTCGCTTATCGTCGGCGATCACAACGTGGCCGGCAGATCAACGTGGGGAACAGCTCTACAAACTCGCAGTCGCGTACATGCGCGCGAGACCCGCTTATGAGCGTGAGGCTGCGAAGTTCATCGCCGAGCTCGATGCTGTGGGTCCAGATGCTGCACACTGGCAGAGCGCAGTCCATGGGCTTGAATCGATGGATGCGATGGCTTCCAATGCACTGCCTAAGGCCATCTCCGAAAGTAAAAAGCAGATTACCGCCACCCTCGCGCAAACAAAATCACAGCGTATCGACGCGCAGGTCAATCTGGTGACCCCATACTATGATCTGTCTCGGCACACATATCCTGAACACGGGGCAGCCGCAGCAGTTGCCGCGCTCGACAACGCATCGAGTGGATTCGTCGAAACGTACGACGTCGGTACAGATGGATATGCCGCTCTAAATCAATATGTGACACAATGGAAGGAATACTTTTCGATTTTCGGCACACCAGCCGCTCCTCTTTCGGCAAAGCACTGGTTCAATACCAATAACGATACGACTACACGCCCTGCCGCCGGACAGGTAACGTTGGTGGTCTTCGCGAACCCACACTGCGGAGGGGACTGCTATTATGGGTATGCGGCGTTGCGCAGATTGCACAAAAAATATGCGGCGACTGGATTCAACATTGTATTCGTGGCACAAACGCTCGGGTATTTTCGGGACGAATCATTCACCGAAAATCCTGCCGGAGAGGTAGAGGAGATACGGAAATACTTTCTGGAGTTCCTGAAACTACCGATCTCCCTCGCTGTGTCGGAAACTGAATATTCTAATCGACTGGATGGACGTCGGGTTAACGAGACGACGGTCAACAAAAAAAACTACCCGCTGGAACGCGAGAATGCCGTGCTGGTCGATCGTGAGCAGAAGATACGATATGTTGCCGATCTGGCGCGTGGGCACGTGAGTTCGGGGCTCGAAAATATTCTTGATGCTCAGATCGCTAAGGCGTTAGGGGTGACTGTTGTGAAGTGACGTTGTCAACGGTTTCTGTTTGAGTTGAAGCCCTGAGTGATTTGTTCACTCCATACATAAAGGAGAAGAGCGCACCTGGGGGAAACTGTTCGGGTATTCCGAATAGTTGCGTAAGCCCTTTTGGCAACGGGTACCATTGATCCACAGGCGGATGATTTGCTTATCGTGGCCGAACTTGACCGAACCCTCGCGGAAGCGACTGCCCGTTTGCGCCATACCGTCATCCAAAGATTCTAAGTCGCGACTCATTCACCTTCACCTGATACACCTACAATAGTGAAATCACCCACCACCGGATTTATCACGGCAATTCCCAATCCCCACTAGCGCATTTCGGAAAGTCTCGCATTTTGAGAACCGAGACTCCGTGCACAAAATGTCCATTGCGTCCAGTGTTTCCAAATCCGGCATGCATTCCCCTATGGAACTCGATTGGCGCCAGTTAGTCCTGCGACTGCACAACAATGATACGACTGCGCTGGAAACAATTATGCAGTCCTGCGTTGTGCCGCTGACTCGGCTTGCGTATCGCATCGTTGGGTCGAGAGACACCGCTGACGATATTGTCCAGGATGTGCTCGTATACCTGTGGGAGCATCGCCATACCCTGGACCCGGAACGTTCTATCCGCGCGTTACTCTTCAGCTCCGTGCGAAGCAGGGCTCTCGATGTGCTCAAATACGATCGTGTCCGAGCTCGGCACAGACAGGTTGAGGATGCGGAGGGCGATGTTGCAGTGTCCAGCCTGGTTGTCGAGAGTCATGAAGAGACTGTCCTTACCCATACAACGTATGCCGAAACCGTTCGGCATCTTCCCGAACGGTTTCAAACCGCGCTCCGTCTGAGGCTTGAACTTCAGCTGTCATACGCCGAGCTGGCTCAGGTCATGAATATCTCTGCGAACGCTGCGACACAGCTCGTGTTGCGTGCGCGTGAAGCCTTTCTCCGGCAACTCACGAAAAAACATCGACCGTAAGATTTTATCCGGCTGAGTCGTATCACCTGTATGACTCTGAATCTGTTTTCCTCATCGGACCATCCTCCTGGTGATGACAGCGCGTCTGGAACTGGCACTCCTGAAGATCAGCCCCTAGCCATGGAGATCGTCGAGCATCTGTGTGATGACTCGGCGACTCCTGAAGAGCGGGCGAAGGCAAAGGCGTGGTTTGCGGCGGAGGAGCGGTTTGAGGGATGGAAAACTCCTTCACCAGCGGAAATCGCGCAGCGCGCAGCTGCAGTTGTCCGGCGTGCGGAAAGCCGGGGAACTGCCGAATCAAAAACGTCGTCTGGCCGTACGTCGCCCAGGGCTGCGTGGTACGCTATGGTGCCTGCCCTTGGGCTTGCAGTGATGCTGGTACTCGGGATCACGACGTGGTTATCCCCTGATGGACTGTTTCGCTCCCGTTCCGCGAATTCTCAGGCATCAATCTACACGACCGGAAATGGTGAACGTGCGAGCATCACACTTCCTGATGGAAGTCGGGTAACGCTGCACGTGGCGAGCCGTCTCGAGATCCCGGCGGACTATGCGTATGGGAATCGCACGGTTCGTCTGGATGGCGCGGCCATGTTTCTCGTGACCCATAATGTCGGTACACCCTTTACTGTTGTCGCCGGACCGAGCACGACCCGTGTGCTCGGAACCAGCTTTCTAGTGCGACATTATGCGACCGATACCGCAGCAACGGTGGCCGTCCGTGATGGAAGGGTTTCGGTTGGATCGGTTATCCTGGCTGCGTCGCAGCAAGCGACAGTCACGATGGAGAATGCGCCGAGAGTAACCAAGGCGAATCCCGAACAATTCAACTTTGCACGCGGCGTACTCACGCTCAATGGTGTTCCACTCCGCGACGCAGTGCCGGATCTCCGTCGGTGGTACGATGCCGATATCCGGATCGGTGATCCCTCGCTCGATGTTCGTCGTCTTACGGCCGAATTCACATCGGGATCGATCGCGGAGCTGGCGGAAATCCTGGAAATGGCGCTGGACATTCGAGTGGTCCGTACAGGACGAATTCTCACGTTGTATCCAAGAGGATGATGATAGAGATGACAATGCGCAAACGTACAGGATGGCTGGTCCCGGGATGGCTGGCCCCAGTAGGAGCCGCAATGCTCGTGACCGGGATTTTTCTGCGTCCCGCCTGGACTGGAGCGCAAGGCACTGCGATCGTGCAGCAGACGGAAACTCGGCCAACCAAGAAAAATGCGCCGTTGTCTGGCGGTATGCAGAAATCGGGAGCCGAAGTCCGTGTTACACTGCTTGTGAAGGATAGTACGGTTGGATACGTCGTACAGACCCTCGCTCGACAGGCGAAAATGCGCATCGCGTACGATACTGACAATCCGTTGTTGCGAAAGCCGGTGTCGGTAAACGTGAAGGATATGCCTCTGATGCAGGCCATGCGAGTCGTGTTGCAAGGTACGGGGCTCGTGGCGGCAGTGGCGTCTGATGGCGAGACGATCATCGTTCGGAACGCTTCGACGCAGAACACTCAGTCTGTGTCACGACAGGATACGACCGGAATCATTTCGGGAATTGTCAAAGATTCTGTATCGGGGCGCGCTCTGAGCGGGGTGACGGTAACACTGCGAAACACTCCGTTCTCTACGACCACTGGTGAGAATGGACGTTTTTTACTGCGTGGTGTTCCGTCGGGAGAGGGGATTCTGCAATTCAAGTTACTAGGGTACAAAGGTACATCAGTTCCGATCAAGATTTCCTCAGGACAGTCTGAGAATCTGATTCAGGTGTTCCTGGCCGCTGGTTCTGCAATGTTATCAGAAGTTGTAACGACAGCGACAGGGACACAACGAAAAGTTGAAGTCGGAAACGATATTACGACGATAAACGTCGATGAAGTATTGCGCACCGCACCGATCTCGACTGTAACAGACATCCTTGAAAGTCGTGTCCCGGGATTGACCGTGCTACGTACCTCAGGCGCGCCAGGTGCCCCGTCCCGGATTCGCTTGAGAGGATTTGGTGGTGGGCTGCTGTCTGGAGAGGAAGGGGCGCCGACCAACGATCCAATTGTCGTTATTGACGGAATTCGGATTAATGCGAGTCAGTCCGGAGCCTCCGACCAGAATTTGGCGATGTCGGAGAGATTCGATATGGCGCCTGGTGGTTCAACCAAATACAGTGCGAAATACCCACGTCCATCCCCGCTAGATCAGATCGATCCAAACTCCATCGAGAAGATTGAAGTGTTGAAAGGGCCATCGGCGTCGGCGCTGTACGGGTCCGATGCCGCAAATGGGGTTATCGTTATCACTACAAAGCGTGGAAGGGCGGGGCCAACAAAGCTGAGCACGACGATCAACATGGGAGTTGAATATCTTCCCGGCGTTTATGCAGAACCTGGATACTTCCCGTTTTGTCAGGATATGCTTGAACGAGCGTCAATGCTCTGTACCAGCGAAACACTACAAACCCGAATAATTGATAGCGTCGTACGATTCCAGGCGTTGAACGAACCGCGCCTGACTGCGTTCGGTACGGGAAACAAAACCGATTTCAGCGGTACCGTCTCGGGGGGAAATCAAACGACGAGCTACTCTATAACGGGTACTGTCAGCAATACGCTCGGGATGTTCAAAGTCCCGGCGTTCTATCAGGATCTATTCAAAACCTCATACGATTCGGCTATGCCGGGATGGATGCGCCGCCCCAATCGGTACGACACGAAGAATGTGTCGGCAAACCTGGCGATAGAGCCGCAACGCCATATGCAGGTGACGCTCTGGAGTCGGTTGACGCGTTCCGAACGGCTGCAATCATCGGCTCAGCTGCAGTTGCCGGAATTGTCGGTGATGTACATCGATACGGCGAACACCCCTCCTGCCGTCCTCAAACAGTATGCGACAAAGGTGAACAGCACTTCGCTCGTAACGGACAACGGGGCCGAAGTGCGTTGGAATGCATGGAGGCGGCTGCCGCTGATGGCTACTGTTGGATTGAGTCGCGGTACAAATGACGATGAGCGTTTGGTCGCGCGTGGTTTGGGATCAAGTCGATTCGATACCGTTGGCTTTTATTCAGCGGGCACCGGAATATTGAGCAACGGAACGGCGCGAGTGCAGGGGACACTCCTTGCCGCGCAACGCGTGACCGTCGCGATGGGCGCAGACTATGCAAATGATTCGCGACGGCAAGTGCAAGTCCGTGCCGACTCAGTGGTCCGTGGTGTGAGCAAGCCCAATGCTATGGATTTTGCCAGCCAGCAAGGCTCCTCAACAGCAACTGGCGGATGGTTTGTCGAACCACGCCTGAATCTCAATTCGAGGTTTTTTGTGAATCCCGGGTTTCGCCTGGATGGAAATAGTGCGTCGGGATCACGCAGTGGTGTTGGCGGTGGTCTTTGGTCGCTGTTTCCAAAGTTGAACTTTTCCTGGTTAGCGCTCGATGCGCAGGGAAGGGAGCCTTATTGGGGGATCGTGTCGCTTCTGCGTCCACGCGTATCGTTTGGTGTCGCAGGCGTGCAGCCCGCTCCTGATTGGAAGCTGCGGCTCATGCAACCGACATCGAAGGTGTTCGCAGGAGCCGATGATGGTGGACTCACACTGTCCACGTTGGGAAATACACAGCTAAGTCCGGAACGCACGCGAGAGTTCGAAGGTGGATTCGACGCCGAACTTTGGGATAGCCGACTCACCTTTAGTATCACTGGATACACGAAGCTCCGAGTAGACGCTATCGAAAAGGTTCCCGTCGCAGCGTCTGTGTTTGGCGCCGGAGGCAACATGGCCCAGTACCGAAATATCGGCCAAGTCCGCAATGTAGGGACTGAGTTGAGCGTGAGTGCGACTATCATCGAGAATGAATTGGTTCGATGGGGAGTAACCGGGTCACTTTCGAGATACACCAATACCCTGGTTTCTCTCAACAGTGAGGAAACGTCTATCGATTACGGCAGCGGAGTGCGGTTGGTCGAAGGCTATCCAATCAGTGGCCGATGGGAGTTTCCAATCCTGGGGTATGCTACTCCATTGTTCGGTGGACGATTGACATCAAAGGACGTCATTGTTGGTGATACCATGGTCTACATGGGGCAGCAGGCGCCGAACTTCGCAATGCCGTTCAGCACGAGCCTTTCGCTCTTTCGCGGGCAGCTCAGTATGAATGCAATGTTTGAATACAAAGATGGGTGGACGCAATTTGGATCTGGAAACGAAATGATGCTCACCAATCTGTATCTCAACCCCAACGCAACGCTGGCGGAACAAGCAGCGGCATTAGCCGCATCGTCGCGGTGTCAGGGACAGAACTGTACCAAATACGGGTTGATTCAAACTGTGAATTCATTCCGATTCCAGTCGGTATCGGTTGGATATGTGTTACCGAGATCTATCTCACAACGAGTGCGTGTACGGAGTGTCAGTCTGGCGTTACAAGGGCAAAATCTCGGACTGTGGACGAGCTATCGAGGAAAAGATCCCGACGTGAACGGCAAAACCGTTGGTGATGCGACAGAAGATAACGGCCAGATTCCATTGCCTCGGCAATGGCGACTCCAAGTTCGCTTAGGAAATTGAGGAACCTACACATGCATAACGTACTCCGATCATATGCCGGTCTCCTCGCGGTCATGGGCGTGGTTGGCTGCCAAGATTTATCGAATCCGAAATTGCCAGATGGAACGCAGAGTCCGACGACCTATCTGTCACGCGAAGGTGGCGTGCGATTAGCGGAGGCCGCATTGCGACAATTTCGGACTGCCTGGGTTGAGGTAACGCTCACATCGGGTTTGCTGACGGACGAGTTGAGCAACAGCCGGTCTACTGCAAATGTGTTCGATCAGCGCTCGCTGCCAGAGGCGCAGCGAGGTGCGGCTTCGGAGGGAGCACTTCTCTATAGCTACCTCCATGAGCTTCGCGGTCAGTCACGTCTTGCTCGCGCCGTCCTGGCCGACTACGCATCTGATTTGTCACCTGCGCTGCGTGCTCGTCTCTATGCGTTTGAAGGATATGCTGAGGTTTGGTTGGCAGATCTGTTTTGTTCAGGCGTGCCGCTGAGTACGATTGATTTTAAGGGTGACTATACATATCGACCATCGTCGACAACTGCGGACGTGTATAGCCATGCGATTACGCTGTTCGATTCCGCACTAACGTTGGGTGCGGACAGTGCAGCGATTCAAACGCTGGCCAGTATCGGCAAGGCGAGAGCTCTTGTAGCGTCAGGGAAGTACGCAGAGGCTGAGGCTGCGGTGGCGAATGTACAGGCGACGGATGCATATCAACTGCGGATCACATTCAGGCCTCCTGTCCTTGGTGTATCTCCAAACAATGTGTTTGCGTCCGTTGCAACGGTATCTGACCTCGAAGGGGGGAGTGGTCTCCCTTATCGTACAAGTGGTGATAAGCGTACTGCGGCACCACTCACAGCATTGCCTATTTCCTCTGGGACGTTGACGCGATCCGTGTATTTTCCCACAAAGTACCCGACGCCGAACGATAGTATGTGGATCCCGGTTGCAAGTGGGGTCGAAGCTGAGCTCGTTCGAGCCGAGGGAGCGCTGCAACGCAACGAATGGAGTGCCTGGATCTCACAGCTTAATACGCTCCGGACGACCGGCACATTCTCACGCACCGATACAGTGTATAGCGATCCATCAAGGACCACGATTGTCCGAATCGATACCGCATGGCAAGCAGGTACGGGTGGAGTTGCAGGGCTACGCCCATTAACAGATCCTGGAACCGAACAGGACCGAATTGCGCTCCAGTTTGCAGAAAGAGCGGCGTGGTTGTTTGTCTCGGGACAACGACAGGGAGATTTGCGCCGTCTGGTTCGTGCGTATGGATGGTCGCGTGAGAATGCGTATCCTTCGGGTTCGTATACCGGTCCGAGCTCAACGGGTCTGTATGGTAGTGACATCACTATAGCGATTCCGACGTCAGAACGGCCTAATCCTCTTTTCCGTGGGTGTCTCAATCGTGATTAAGATGACTCGATTCATGATGGCCATTGTATTGGCTTCGACCGTTGCATGCGGAATCGATACCGAAGGCGTTGCGCCAGCGATTCATGCGTCGCGACTGCTTCAGCGCGTCACAATAGAATATCGAACATACAATCTGTCGCGAATGCAGCCGTACGACACGGTAACATTGAATGCGCGAGGAATCTCTGGTACCGGAGCCACCGTCGACGCGCCGATCAAGTTTGCGTACGATACACAATATGTGGACATTCGTGAGAATGGGTTCCTCACCGTAAAAAAAGCGGTCGATCGCACTGTTGTGACGGCAACGATGTCGTATGGGGGCGCGACGCGCGTGGATACCACAATCATTAACGTCATCAACGGTTCTCCTCCCGTAAACCCCCGAGTGGCCATCGCACCCAATGTGGGTGACAGCGCCAAAGTCGCCTACAGCGGGGTTTGGCTGACTCTTCAAAAAACACTCCGGTTGATCCGGGAGGATGGGAACGGTACACCGTTGTCGATGCTTGTGACTGTCCAATCGTCGGACATTGCAGTAGCCAGCATCACGCAGTCAGGCGCGTCGCTCGCAGTCGCGGCAGTCCGTCCCGGGCGCACGGTATTTCGTGTCTCAACCTACGCCTATGGTGTTGGGCTCCAGGATTCGCTGAGCTTTATTGTCGGATGGCCGCTGTTCGTGCGAGTGTTGGGTCAGGAGCGGTTTGTCTCGGGTAGTCTGGTGCCGACGCTAGGTCTGGGGGGAGAACGTATCACGGTGGGGATCGGCGCATGTGTGATATGGTCTAATCCAAGCGCGGATACAGACATGGATATCATCTTCGATGATCCCACGCATGTCGCTCCCAGTGATTCGGCCTTTAGTGAAGGGGGCATGATGTGCAAACTATTCTCATCACAAGACACGACAGCTGGTGTGCTCAATCGCGGGAATGTCGCGCCATGGCATGTCACTGAATTTTTCGCCCCGGGGGTACCAAATGTTTTCACGGCTAGCCGAGGGCGTGCTTTCCCAAAAGCTGGTGTGTATACGTATCATAGCGCTCGACACGGCTATACAGGAACCATCGTAGTGTGTGATGAAAGCCATGACACCAGTTGCGCACCGGAAAATTACAAATGGGGCGAGGTAGCACAATGATCGGTGCTTGGACACTTCAGTTGAAACTATCAGTAAGGAACTGTAACACATGAAACAATTATCTCATCTTATGTCGAAATCGTGTAGTCGTCGCGACTTCGTCCGTTTCGGAACGATGGCCGCTACGGCTGTTGCCATCCCGGTAAACGTTACGCGCGGTATGCAAAGTGTCAATATTACGCCTGGCGATCGCGCGATTATTGACTCGCATAGCCAACTCGTAAACACTGAAGTGATGAACGCACTCGTGCTGCGAGCCATTGATGCCGCTCGTAGCGCTGGCGCTCGTTACGCTGATGCACGTGTTACGCGACGTGTTGAACAAGAGAGTAAACAGAACAGGTATACCGATCAGGAGCAGCTATACGTGGGGGTTCGCGCCCTCGTGGATGGCGCGTGGGGATTTGCCACGAGTCCGTTCTGGAATATGGACGAAATGGCGATCCTTGCCAAAGAAGCGGTGTCCCAGGCACGTATCAATGCCGCCGCATTCCCTCGGCACGTCGATCTTGGTACGTATCCGGTTGTGAAAGGGTCGTGGGTTACGCCGATTGTTACCGATCCCTTCAAAATCTCACCGGAAGAGAAGCTTGATCTCCAGAGTTCCTGGATGGGGTTGGCACCCAGGGCGATACTCGATCGCGCCGGTGGATCCTCCGCACGATGGACTTGCGAACGTGTGGAACGGGCTGTCGCAACCAGCGAAGGCTCCTTGTTTTCCCAAACCACATATGCCACCGAAGGAGAATTCAAGTTGTCGTGGTCCGCACTCAAACCCGGAACGCCTTTTACAGACGCCAGTGTGTCGGTCGATGCGAAAGGACTCCTCCGGGCCGGGCAGGGATGGGAGCGAATGATCGAAGCCAAAGTAGAAGATCAGGTTCCGAAACTCATCGAAGAAGCGGAAGAGTATTTATATCTGAAATCAAAGCCCGTTGATGTGGGCCGATATGAAATGGTCGTATCGGCGAGCGTCATGCCATCGCTCATTGCGGGTACGTTTGCCGACGCCACTCAGCTTGATCGGGCGTTAGGGCATGAAGCCAACGCAGGCGGGACAAGCTATCTTGGCCCTGACCCTATGACGTACTTGGGTACGACGATTGCGACTCCGCTGTTTTCCATTAGCGGTGATCGTTCGCTGCCCAAGGGACTCGCCACCGTTAAATGGGATGACGAAGGGGTTGTACCGGAAACCTTCCCCATCGTAAAGGATGGTGTCTTTGTTGACTATCAGACCACACGCGAACAGGCACCGTGGCTCGCAGAATGGTATGCGAAACAGCAGCGTCCGGTTCGATCACACGGATGTTCGTCTGCTGCCAGCGCGAAGGACATGCCGATCCAGAATACGCCGAACTTGCAGATGCAACCGGGGACCGCCGATGTCAGCTTCGACGATATGGTACGAAATACCAAAAAGGGAATCGCGTTTGTCAGCGGTAGAGCCGGGACAGACTTCCAAAGTCGAACCGGAGAAGGAGCCGGCGTGATGCGTGAGATCGTCGATGGGAAACTTGGTGAGGTTCTCGGTGGAGCCCAAATCCTATTCGACGCTACGCAATTATGGAAAACACTTCTGGAAATCGGTGGGAAGGATAGTGTAGAGATCTCTTCGGCTCTCGGAGGGAAAGGCCAACCGAATCAGTTGAATGAGTTTAGTATCGCTGCCGTTCCGGCACGCTTTAAAGATATGACCGTGATCGATGGTCGACGGAAATCCTGACAACAGTATGACAATGACACAGAAAAAAACATGGCGTCCGCAGCAGATGCAGAACGCAGTGGCACTCCAGAATCCAAAATCGCGGTTCTTGTCAGAATCCGAGTGTCTCGCGCTGGCCCAGCGAGCGGCTTCGATGGTTGTGGGTGGCGGAGAGTCTATCCTGAACCTGAGCAGTATGTGGAGCGGCAATCTACGATATGCCAAGAATGAAATCATCACGTCAGGAGACATTCGCGATAACTGGTTGGCGCTAGGACGGGAGATCCAGGGGGCCTGGACTCACGCGATTCTCAACCAGATCGACGACATCGGCCTGGAGGCGGCGGTGCGACGTGTGGAACGGATGGTGGTGCTCAAGGCAGAAACGAGTGATCGCCGGTTCCGCGAACACTACGCGCCAGTCGATACCACGCGGGCAATACCCTCGTACGAGAGCGAGGTCCAGTCCGATCCCCGACTATCCGACGGAGCGGCCCAACTCATCCAGACGCAGGATCCGCATTCGCGTCCCAAAATCTTCTTCGACAAGACGTATAATCTCAGCGCTCAGGATCGCGTCGAGCAAGTGACTCCACTCATCGCGTCAGCCCGTGCCGCTAAACTGTACGCGGCAGGATACGCGCAGGTCTCGGCATTCGGACAGGCGCAGACGTCTACGTGGGGGAGAGCGCTTTATTACCCCTACACCAAAGCGGAATTTAGCGTGACCGTCCGTGATCCAACCGGAACAGGATCCGGATGGGCCGGTGTTGATTGGGGAGATTGGACGCGTATCAATTTGGCGCGACTTACCGAAATCGCGATGGACAAATGTCTGCGTTCGCGCAACCCCGTCGCGATTGAACCCGGACGATATACAGCCATTCTCGAGCCGCAAGCGACGTCCGACATCTTCAGCCCGCTCATGTCGTTCATGGATCGGGAGTACGCGGAACTAGGATACGGACCATTTACAATGGGAAAGCCCGATTCAAAGATCGGACAGATGGTTCTCGATAGACGGATCACCGTTGGGGCAGATCCCATGGATCCGGATCTCGGTTTTGTACCCTTTGATCAAAATGGTGATGCCATACGCGCCGTTAATTGGATTGAGAACGGAGTGTTGAAGGATCTGGCATACAGTCGAAGTTACGGAATTCGACAACTGGGAAAAAATGTTGGTCTTCCGAACAGTTATGCGTATCGCATGAGCGGTGGCACTGCAACCGTTGAGGATATGATCGCGACTACCAAACGTGGTTTGCTGGTGACACGGTTCTCGAACGTGAATGTCGTCGATCAATCGAGCGTACATTGCGCTGGATATACGCGTGACGGTCTCTGGTTGATTGAAGACGGAAAAATATCCAAAGCGGTGAAAAATTTCCGATTCCTCGAATCTCCGATGTTCATCTTCAATAATCTGGAAACATTGGGCGAACCAGTTCGAGTCTATCGTCGTTCGGCTGCAACCATCGTCCCATCGGCGAAGGTCCGCGATTTCAATTTTGCAAGTCTTATCGAGGCTGTCTAAGATGTTTCGACGCACTGTATTCTCTTTATTGCTGTGTGGCACCAGCGTTGTGTCCGCATCATCGCTACATGCACAATTATCGACGATCATTCAGCGCACGGACAAGGCGCGCGATTCTGCGGCGATTGTGGCCGCGTTCGCGAAAGCCGACACCGGGCGCTCGATGCCGGGATATAAGGATCTATCTCCCTACACGACGCCACGCATGTGTTGGGCAGCGTTCAAGCGAGCAGATGACAAGCGGTGGCGAATGGAAATTATTGACACGCTTAAGCGTCTCTCCTCCGCTGATACCATGCCGACCGCTGCACGCCAGCTCGGTCGATCGTGCATGGCGTCGATGACACCGACGAATGTCTCCCTACTGAACTTGAATGCACTGATGCAGCTTTCCGTTCACACCGGTGATACAGCCAAGGCGCGTGCTGTTGTCGACCATCAGCTATCGATCGCAACCGATTCCCGGACGCGAGGGATTGTCCTCGTCGATTTTCTGGCTGAGTTGTACAAGGCCCGTCCCAGACAGGATCGGTTAATTGAAGAGTATTTCAATCGCTTCGATCCAAGCGATACCGAGGGGGCCTTGGCAACCCTCGTCGGATATGCGTACCTCAAGCTACTCGCGACGTCGCGCTATGACCTGGACTCCGTAATGCGGCTCAGTCACGCGAGCGAGGAGGTTAAAAAAACCATTCCTCACGAGGTGCGGATGGCGAAGAATATTCCGCTCGGTAGCTATTTCATTGACTCTATCGAAGTCGTGATGTATAAGCAGGTTCCCGACTTGCCTGCTGTGGTCTCAAACCTGGTGGAACAGGGAATGTTCGAGGCCCCCGAGGAATTGCGAGCGTTCGCAGTCGCGAAATACGCGATGGCTACCTCCATTGTTGGCCAACCATTTCGGCCGCTGACTGCGACCGGATGGTTCCCTGATTCCATCACAACGCAATCACTGCTTGGAAAGGTCACGCTGGTAGTCAATCTACATGGGCTTGGCGATGGTACGATCCAGGAAGACATGGCGCGGTATCGTCGGCTGTACGAGCAATACAAGGATCGAGGATTCCAGGTAATCCTCATTACCCAGACTAGCGGGTTCAAGTGGGGCAGTCGTCCATTGGAGCCAACAGAAGAAGCGAAGGCGATCGGTTGGTTTTTCCGCGAACAGTTGAAACTCCCATTCAAGGTAGTTGTACAGGAAACGGCGTTTCGCCGCATTGCGGATGGTCGGCGAGTAAATGATCTCCCCGCATTGGAACAGCAGTATTCCGATGTGAGTGATTTTATCTCCGGGTTTCTCGTCGGTCGAGATGGAAAGGTGCTGAGATTCGATCCCAGGACAATGCCTGACGCCGGAATGGATGCATGGATTTCGAGGGCACTCGGAGAGACAGGAAAGTGACGTTTCGAAACTCCTGGCCTGGGAGCAATCGCCATGGCTGGTCAGCATCTTTGATGATTTGCGCATGTATGATATTGTGCGCAGGGAGTGTGAGCACACACACTCTCTCCGCGCAATCGTCCGGTACCGCATCGGCGCCGATTGTTGGCACACTGCCAAATGGGCTCAGGTATTATATCAAATCCAATTCGCACCCATCGAAGCGGGCATTTCTTTGGATGGCCGTCAACGCCGGATCGATCCAGGAGGACACCAATCAACTTGGCTTTGCGCACTTTCTGGAGCATATGGCGTTCAATGGAACGCGCCGTTTTCCGGCAAACGTGCTCGTCGATGAAGTCGAACGGGCTGGCATGAGCTTCGGCGCTGACCTCAACGCGTATACTTCGTTCGATGAAACGGTGTATCAACTCACTATGCCAACCGACGATTCCACGAGCTTTCACCGTGGAATCGAGATTCTGTATGATTGGGCGAGTGGGGGCATTCTCAATGATTCACTCTCCGTCGTGGGCGAACGGGGGGTTGTGCTGGGCGAGTGGCGGGCCCGCCTAGCCGATTCTAGCCAGCGACGGTTTCAACGGGAATCCATGGAGCGCATCTTTGGAAAAGGCTCTCGTTACGTGGATCGCTTCCCAATCGGTGATCCAAAACTGTTGGAGAGTGCGGAACCGGCCGAGATTCGTCGGTTTTATCACGACTGGTATCGACCGGATCGTATGGCGATCATCGCCGTTGGGGACTTCGATCCTCGTCAAATAGAGCAGGTCGTCAAAGCGCAGTTCGGCGCGATTCCGAAATCAGGGAAGCCCCGAAAATTTGAACGACCCGTGCAACCTGCGAGCCCAAAAACTACGGTGCGTTTGGTGAAAGAGAATATCGCGCCGCAGGTGGAGTTCACGTGGCCGACCCCTGCAATTCCAAGGGATCCCGAGCTCGCCATGCGTGAGCGGTTCGTGGAGCAGATATTTCTCGACTACCTGAAGCATGTTGCCGCCGCTATGAGCACCGATAAAAAAGGGCGATCGTTCACCAGCGCCAATATCACGCGAAGTGGTTGGCTCTCTCGATCGCTTGGTGAGAGCTACATTATTCGGCTTGTGGCTCATCCGGACACACTCCTCCAGGGGTTCGAATCGATCCTGACGGAGTTGGAGCGCATCAGTCAACATGGAATACCGAGCGATGCGTTGGTGAAAACCAAGGCGGACATTCTTCATGGGCTGGAAGAGTCGGCCAATGGTTCCGCTGTGATTCAGTCACGCGCCATTGCGACAGGGTATGTCGACCACTTTCTACTGGGAAAAGAGGACAAGATTTGGGCGCCCGCACAGTCACTCGCGCTCGCCAACAAATTGCTCCCACAGATCACCTCACGGGAGATTGCACAGTTCGCCGCGCGGTGGCGCGATGGACGCGGACGGATCGTATCGATGAATCTGCCGAGGGTCTCAACGCTCAACTATTTGACCGAACCTACAGTTGCCGCGTTGATGGACACGGTTGCAATGCGATCGGTGGCGGCAACATCTCCGTTTTTGAATGGGACTTCGCATCAGGAACAGGCACTCCACTCGTCATCCCAATCCGGATCGATCACTGAATCACACGTAATTTCCAAGGCGGGAGTCTCTGAGTTTACGTTGTCGAACGGCGCTCGCGTCGTTGTAAAATCCACCGTAAACAATCCGGACGAAGTCATTCTCCATGCATACAGTCAGGGTGGCCACTCTCAGCTCCCCGATTCGTTGTTCTATTCGCCCGGTCGTCTGGTTACGTTCCTGCTGACATCGGCCGGTGAAATTGGTGGTGTTTCGCGTCAGGAGCTTGATGGCGAACTGGAGACAAATGGGCTCCAGGGTTTGAACGTCGAACTCAATGCATTCGACGAGTCGATGACGGTTCGTGGAAATCCACGTGAGCTCGAGACGCTGTTTCGGCTGATGCACACGCAATTTACTAATCCAACGATTGATTCCGCTGCACTGGAAGAGTGGCGTCGGACTGGAGCACAAACCATTGGCTTGTCCGGGAATGATGCGATTGCGTCGCAACTGGGAGGGCACCCACGACTCGGGCTGGGGTTGCGCAGAACGATGTTCATTGAAGTGGAACAGGCGATGCGTGTCTATAAAAACCGGTTTGGCGATGCGAGCGACTTTACATTTTATGTCGTTGGTGCAGTCGATACGCAGACGGTGCGGCCATTGCTCGAACGCTATATTGCGAATCTTCCATCAACGAACCGGACTACACACGAAACCCCGAAAAGTTTTGGCATCAAAGCCCCATCCAATATCGTTGCTTCTACGAATGAGCATCCAGGATTGCCTGTAGAACGTGCGCATTTGGAGTTGCAGTTTTGGGGTAATGTGGGGGGAAGCTCTGCGATCGAAGGGCGCGATCAACGCTGGAGGATTCGTGCGCTCTCCGCGATCCTGAGCCACCGACTCCGGAATCGCCTGCGAGAGGAGATGGCCGTGACCTACTCAGTCGCAGCACCGGTGCGCTACTACTATACCCCAGAATGTCGATACCTGATGCAAATCAGTCTCGTCACCGCGCCGAACATGATCGACACCGCGGCGAGCGTGATCTGGGAAGAGATCAAAGCATTGCGAACGGTGGGACCCTCAGAGGACGAGGCGAAGAAAGCCCACCAAATGATGCGTCGTCAAATGGAGAACGCGGGACAGGATAATATGTGGTGGGTTGCACAGTTCGCTCTGGATGAGCGTAATGGATTAGCGCTCGAACAGACGACTTTGGATCTTCCGTTTACCGCGGCTGATATCCGGGAGGCGGCAATCCGATATCTTCCCGAGAATATCTACACACAGCGCATTACCAAACCGGATAAGCGCAAGATCGAGGAACATCAAAAGGAAACTGCAAAAAAAGCCCAATAAGCTTTGTTGTGGCATCCAGGTCAGTACGCGCTGGCCTGGATGGCGCTTGGGAACGCGTGTCATCATGTTCGGATTGTCGCTTGGAAATTACGGCATGATCTCAGCACAGACCATCTCACCCGTGTTCTCAGCGCAACGACATTGGGCATTTCGCCGGATCAACTTCGGTCGTACCCGTCACCGCAGTCTCAAAAACCAGCGATCGGAGTACGAATTTTTTCGGTCAATAGTTTTCAATCATTTTTCGTATAATGGAATGTTTTGCGCATCTCGATTGACGGAAACCGCGAGATCGATGTCAAAACCTTTTCAGTTTACAGAAAAACAGCCGCACTTATCAGCGGTCGCTTGAGCCACTTCATTAGCCATGGCATGGGCGTGCTTTTGTACAAACCGAGACAATTGCATATCTTGAATCAAGCGACGAACCTGCGGCTATTTACGCAGCAAATAGTTGCAATGCCATAGTGTGCAATGTAGTAACCCAGTCAGATGCGATCAGGATAGTAAGCGAATACGGACGGAGTCTAACCCTGCAAGGAACATGAAATCATCATCCCGAACAGCGATCTTCTACTTCTCGTTACTTCTCATTCTCGCCGCTTGGATATATGGCGACCACGTATCGAACATCCAACTCGCCATATTACATGGCGCTTGTTTAGTGGGGCTCGTCGGTTATCTGGGATACATTCTTATCGCCAGAAAATTTAAGGAGTTACCGGTCGCAATTGGGCTTGGGTTCATTCTTGTCTCGAACTTCGTTACCGATCGGTGGAAGATGGTGTTTATCACACTTGCGATGATTGCGATGACCTGCAGCTTCATTCAAATCCTCATGAAACGGCGGACGGCTTTGCGTTAGTGTTAGCTGTTTCATAGTAGTTGCGGTCGCTAAACGTATTTGGCGAACCGAACGGAATGCGGTTCATGATGAACGTACAAATAGAAAACCAACCATATATCTACATACCATGAAATCACGATACCGGTCTATAGTCTTTTCCGTAGCGTTGGTTCTAATGTTTTTAGGTTACCTCTTTGCTGATCGTGCACCAGAGACTCAGATCATGGTCGCAATGTGTATTGCGATGCTTGCCGTGATTGCCGAATTCGTGAGGGTCATTGTTTCACGAAAATGGAGCGACTTGCACATGGTGATTGGACTCGCCGTAATGGTTGGCGCACTGTTCGTGCCGAGTGAGACGCGAATAATATTGATTTCACTGGGCGCGGCAGTGATTACTTTCGATGTGCTCCAAAAGTTGAGAGTGCGTAAGGGGATTGAGGGATAGTTGTTCGGCGGTAGGTTGAGATAAAATGATATGGATTGAGAAAACTCCCCGGGCATCGCTCGGGGAGTTTTGTTTATCATGGGATCATTTCGCAGGTCCATTACAGCTCTAACTTGCGTTTCACCACAAACTCATCGTAACTTGATTACATGAGCCCGTCCCGAGGAGCCTAAGTGACATTCGCATTCCTGCAGATGAGCGCGTCGGACCTCGACAACGCCTCTCGCGGTGCCTGGACCCGCGTCCACGGCAGCGACATCGACCTCTCGAATTCCTCAGACCTTCATTCTCAACTTTCTACCGAAGACATCACCTGCCTTGTTGCCATCCGTAGCGGCAACGTTGAAGCTTTCCAAACCCTCTTCAATAAACACTACACCACCCTTGCGCGCTACACTCGTCGCTTTGTCCCAGACATCGAAGACACCGACGAAATCATCGCCGACGTCTTTCTCTCCATCTGGAATCGTCGAGACAGCTGGAATCCCCGTATCAGCATCGCTGCGTATCTGTTCCGTGCTGTCCGAAACCGCGCCCGCAACATCAGCCGCGACGCGCACACGGCGACAAGGTATCTGCACCGAGCTGCGCAAGAATCCGTGCCCGGGATGGGCGAGCATTCGATTCCAGCGGACGAGGCCATCGACATTACAGATCGCGAATCGCAGCTCTGGAAAACAATCGAAACTATGCCAGAACGCCCCCGCCTCCTCCTCAACCTTCGCTGGCGTGCCGGCCTGCCTCCTGCCGAAGTCGCATCCGCACTCGGCATCAGCGTCACCGCGGTGAACACCGGACTCTCCCGCGCCATTCAGATGTTGCGAAAGCTTTTACCAAACGATTTTCGATAACATGTAAGAAAATCCGTCGAGCCGTGTAGTTATCATATGCACGGTTCCTCTGACTACAAATCAACCCCTGATGACCGCTTGGACATCGCCCTCTTCGCACGGTATCTCCAGGGCGAAGCGAACTCGGCGGAGGCTCAGCTCGTCGAGCGGTGGGCGCAGACAGAGGAGCGTCGTCAATGGATTGCGGAGGCAAATAATCAATACTTGCAACCGGACGTAATCGGCGAAGCACGGGTATGGACTAGAATTATAGAGAGAATGGGAGTCGACGTCCTTCAACTACAAAAGACGATCGACCACTCGCAGAGCCATAGCTGGCGCGCACGATGGTATCTCACGGTCACCGCAGCGATCGCATTCCTCACCCTTACCGTTGGACATCACATAACCCAAAGGCAAGCATCGTTATCGACGTTGAGTAACACCGTGTATACCACGACAAACGGTCAACGAGCCAGGATCGATTTGCCGGATGGAAGCAACGTGGAGATGAATGTTGCGACTCGATTAGAGCTATCGCCGGATTATTCGAAGGGGAATCGAGCGCTCCAATTGGACGGTGAGGCTGTGTTTACAGTTGCGCCGTTGTCTGGTGCTCCGTTTGTCGTGACGACTAAATCAGCGACAGTTCGTGCATTAGGAACCCGATTCGCTGTTCGGCAATACCGCACGGATACTACAACGACAGTGGCTGTTGATAACGGGAAGGTTGCCGTTCACACAGCTGTGTTAACAGCAAACGAACAAATCGAAGCCGGTTCGCACTTTGTCGGTCAGGTGGAAGCTGTTCACCGTTCCAGTTTTTCATTTACGACCGGTGTCCTCACTCTACGAAACGTATCGTTGCGTGACGCTATCCCGGATTTGAATCGATGGTACGATGTCGACATTCGGTTGAGTGACGCCGATTTGGCAGAAAAAAGGATTGGAGGTGGGTTTAGGGCGCGGTCAGTGTCGGATTTAATCGCAATTCTGGAAATCACGTTTGACGTTCGTATTACGCAAGATGGACGAATCTTGATCATCAATTCGAGGTAGTGCATGGTAAAAGCTCTTTCGTTGAAACTTGCTTGTGTTGGAATTCTTGTGCCGTTCGTGTTGTCCTCGCAGTCGGTGCCGTTGCCGTCGTTTGTGCAGGATCAGATTGAGTCGAAGCAGGAGCGACAGGGAAAGCGGCATCGCTCAAATCGTCCGGCTGAATTCATTACGTTGAGCGTCAAGGATGTCACGGTTCGCGCTGCAATCATTGCGATGGCCGATTCGGCGCGTATGCAGGTCGTGTATGATGATACAGATCCTGTGTTGTCGCAACGTATTTCGTTATCCGTGCAGAAGGAGCCCGTGGAGGTGGCGTTTACGAAGGCGTTGCAAGGCACTGGGTTGGTTGCAAAGCGGGCGCCCGACGGAGAGACGATTGTAGTACGTCCACTGCATAATTCTGGTGCTGTGAAGGGGAGGCGTGCAGAGAATGGCGGGATTAGCGGTCGAGTGGTTGATTCAGCGTCCGGGAAGTCGATGAGCGGGGTAACGATAATTATCCCGGAGCTAAAACGATCGGTGATGACGGACGAAAAAGGGACATTCGTATTTGGCGGAATCCCGGCTGGGGAATACGTGGTCAGTGCGAAGTTGTTTGGGTACCGGGCAGTATCTCGGGCAGTCGTCGTTGTAGAGGGGAAAACATCCAATATTTCGATCCGGGTAGTGGCAACGGTTACGGAGTTGTCGGGAGTGGTGACGTCCGTCACCGGGACCCAGCGGAAGATCGAAATTGGAAACGACGTAACGTCCATTGACGTCGATTCGGTGATGAAGACGGCACCAATTACATCGGTGACCGATCTGTTGGATGGTCGTGTCCCAGGATTGACTGTAACGCGTTCATCAGGCCTCCCGGGGGCGCCGTCTCGGCTGCGGTTGCGGGGAATCGGCGGCGGGTTAACGCCAAACCTGGAAGGTGCGCCAACGAATGATCCAATTGTCATTGTCGATGGAATTCGGATTTATGCGAGTCAGTCCGGTGTGGGAGATCAGACGTTAACACAAGGGAAAGGCCAGAAGGGACGTGGATACAGCACAGACTTCCCGCCGCCATCCCCAATCGATCAGATTGACGTGAACGCCATCGAGCGGGTCGATGTGTACAAAGGGCCATCTGCCACGGCGATGTATGGATCGGATGCCGCCAACGGCGTGATCGTCGTCACCACCAAAAAGGGTGCTCCCGGATCTGCCAGATGGACGACAACGATCGACCAGAGTATTGAATATCTCCCGGGGACATATACCCAACCCGGGTACTATGTGTTTTGCTCTTCGAATTTATTGAGTGGTGTCGATCCGCCGAAAATATGCTCATGGTCCGATGCGCAAAACTCCTACGTGGATAGCGTTGCTCGATTCCAGGCGCTGAGCGTGCCAGCCTTGACTCCGTTTGGTCGCGGGAGTCGCGGTGGAAGGACTGTCTCAGTTTCAGGAGGACAGGGGCAATATATGTATTCAATTACAGGATCGATTGGCGAGCAAACCGGCGTCCCCAGGATGCCGGACCTGTATCAACGGCAATTCCGCGTGCTGTATGATTCGGCCGCGCCACGTTGGATGCGTCGACCGAATCTATATGGTGACCGAAGCCTGAATGCATCCTTTTCTCTCGAGCCACGCAGGGGATTGACGACACGATTCGTTACTCGGGTGTCGAGTAGCAACACGAGGCAGTCGTCTGCACAACTGCAAATTCCCACCTTGGCATCATCATACGTGGATACCAATTCCATGGCTGTTGCGATGGTGAATGCATACGCAACCAAGGCCGAAAGCCAGATGAAAATGGTTGATCTCTCAATGGCGATGAACTGGATTACACTGCAATCCTTTCCCGTCGCTGCAACTGTAGGGACGAGTCGCGCCAATCGAATCGATACCAATATGAATCTGTTGGGTTATGGATTTTACAGTATGGGGAACTCGAACACGGATGTGCAGACAGCCAACGTGAGTGGTTTGCTGAAAGTTGGAAAAGTCTCCACCGCGATCGGCATAAACGTTGTCAATAACATCAAGGAAACTTATCAGGCAAAAAATGACTCCCTTGGACTCGGTATTGTGGTCCCAAGTGCCCTCACCGATGCCGTACAAACGAGGTACAGATCGGCCACTGGTGGCTGGTTTATTGAGCCTCGGTTAAATCTCAACTCTCGCCTCTTTGTAAATCCGGGCTTTCGATTCGATGGCAACACGCTCTCCGGTTCAAAAGGAGGGTCGAACGGCCTGTGGGATCTCTTTCCGAAGTTGAACTTTTCCTGGGTTGCACTCGAACGGCAGTCGGCAGAGCAGGCGTTCGGTTTCATTTCGATGCTGCGACCGAGGTTGTCGTTTGGTGTCGCTGGGGTGCAGCCTGGACCAGGATGGCAGCTTCGATTGCTCAAGAGTGACAGAGATGACAGGAGCCTGGAAGGGCTCAAGGTTTCGACGTTGGGTAACACCGAGTTACACCCTGAGCGCACGCGCGAGGTGGAAGGCGGTTTCGATCTGGAACTCTTCGACAGTCGCATTCGGATAGCCTGGACACAGTTTCATAAATTGCGACTCGATGCCATTCAATCGATTGGAATTGCCCCATCTGTTTATGGCGAGATGGTTCAGTATCGAAACGTTGGGCAGATTCGCAACACGGGAATGGATTTGTCTTTGGGTGCCACGATACTCGAACCCGATAGCGCGGTGGACGGTCGATGCACATATCTCCACGGTTCGAAATACATTGACGAAATTGTACGGTGACCGCCCCTATCTCGAACTCGGCGACGGACAGCGTCTGATGGCCGGTTATCCGATCAATAGTCGGTGGGAGCGACCAATTCTCGGGTACCAGGTTCCCGCATCAAACAAAATGATGAGAACCGATGTGATTATTGCGGATAGCGCGGTGTATATCGGTCAGCAGAATCCGAACTTTGAACTCCCTATCAATACGTCGATGTCCTTATTCGGCGGCATGATCGGTATCAGCGCTGCGTTACAATATAAGGATGGGATGACGCAGTTTAACAACGGAAGCCAACAGACGCTCTCGAACCTGTACTACAACCCGGATGCTACGTTTGCAGAACAAGCCATCGCATTGGTTTCCGGAAATTGTACCAGTCAACACGATGAATACTGTTCGCGGTATGGTCTCGTACAGACGGTGAACACATTGCGGTTTAATTCGCTTTCAATCAGTTATGCGGTTCCACGTTCGTACGCTAAAAGATTAGGTATGCCGAGTATTCAGCTGTCGATCCAAGGTAGTAATCTGGGACTCTGGACCAACTATCGTGGGAAAGACCCCGAGGTGAATTCCGTTTCGGTGGGGGAAGCGACGGAGGATAACGGTCAGCTCCCGATGCCGCGAACATGGCGGCTCCAGGTGAGGTTTGGCAGCTGATGCGTATGTTCTCAACTGGCTTTATACGCGTTCAACGATTACACCATCTATTCAATATGTTCTGTCGTCCCTTTGGCAAACGTGGATACCTTCCTTTCACCACGCCGTTTTCTGCGATGTTGTGTACGCTGTTGGCAATGTGGAGCGTTGGATGCAACATGCTGGATAACCCAACGATTCCGGAAGGAATGATGAGTCCCACTACGTATCACACCAAAGTCGGTGGCCTCGGCCTGAGCGCGCAAGCGACAGCATTCTTTCGAGAAGGCTTGATTGGCGCTATCCTCGATGGGGGGATACTGACTGATGAGTTGAATGCGGAAGGGACCAATCAAGGCAAGGGATTTGATGAGCGTTTCCTCCCTGAAATCGATCGCGTTGCTCCTGTGGGGCAATACGCAGCGCTACAACGGCTTCGTGGACAATCCGGAATGGCACTCTCGGTGTTAGCCCGCTATGGGACGGATCTCTCGCCCGCGGTCCGCGGTCGATTGTTCGCACTCCAGGGGTATGCCGTGATATTGTTAGCGGATCAGTTTTGTGCCGGTGTTCCGCTGTCGACATTGGACTTCGAAGGCGATTACACATACAAACCTTCACTGACGATCACGCAGACGTATGAACAGGCGATCGCTCTCTTTGATTCTGCATTGGCTATCTCGAGCGATAGTGCAAACATCATCACCTTAGCCACGGTTGGTAAAGCGCGGGCGTTAGTGGGTGCCGGTCGGCTGGCCGATGCATATGCCGTGGCGCAGTTGGTGCCGACGACAGATGAGTATCGGATGCGGCTATCCTTTATTGGGCCGGAGCTAGGTACAACGCATCGATTTGTCGACCGGGCGACTGTTTCAGATCTTGAAGGGTGGAACGGATTGTCCTATCGCAACGGCCGCGATCCACGGTCCCTCTCTGATACCGCAACGATGTTACAAAATACTTCGGTGCTGTCTCAGAAACGCTTTCTATCGTTTCCACGAAAGTATGCAACAGGCGACAGCTTCTCCTTTGTCGTTGCGAGCGGTATCGAAGCTCGGCTCATCGAAGCCGAACATCAGTTGAAAGTCGGAAATGTACCTGCATGGCTTACGTTGATAAATACGCTCCGGACCAATGGAAGCTTTAGTCGAATCGATACGTTGACTGACTCGACGGTGGATACCGTGTGGACTTCCGGTACCGGTGGCGTTGCTCGACTGGCCCCACTCCACGATCCAGGCACACCCGAGTCGCGACTCACGCTCTTGTTTAACGAACGAGCGCATTGGCTCTTTCTCACAGGGAATCGCTTACCCGATTTACGACGCCTAGTGCGCGTTTACGGACGAGACAGGGAAGTGGTATTCCCCACGGGCCTGTATCTCTTCGGGGCGAGTACATACGGCGTATATCAAAGCGACATTAACATACCCATCCCGTGGAATGAACGACGGAGTCCACTCTTTCATGGATGTATGAATCGTGATCAATAACGTCTCTCGTGCCAGCATCGGTAAACTCGTTGCGTGCTTATCGCTCGCGGCGTGCAACATCGATACTACAGGTCTCAATCTGTACGGCGATACCGGAACGATGGTGTCGTATGTGCGATTTGAGCACCGCGCGTACACGATCGCGACAGACTCTTCGTACAATACGGTGCAGTTGAACGTAGGTGCGTATTCGATGGATCATAAACAGCTCGATCTCCCCATTACGTTCGAGGTGACCAATCATCTTGCGATGGAGATCGACAGCAGCGGGCTGCTTCGAGCCAAAGGGACTGCATCGGGTGCCATTATTCGTGCATTCACAACTGTCGATGGCGTCACGCGTCGCGATTCGGTTTATGTGACCATCACCGAAGGAACACCAACGTCCTTCCCAACCCGGGTGGCCTTCGAACTGAATCCTGGCGACAGTGCCAAGATGGGACAGACCGAGCAGTATTCTCGCGGCAAGACCATCAAGATTATTCGATCCGACGACGCGGGGAACAACCTGTCCACCCTCCGAGTTGGGCTATGGGTCTCTGACGCGTCGAAAGTAAGACTGACACAATCAGGGAACAACGCAACGATTCTTCCTTATCGACCTGGCAAAGTTACCTTCTATATCTCTACCTATGCCTACGGGAGGGGATTCCTGGATTCTCTTTCGTATCTCGTCGGCTGGCCAGTGAGTGGATATATCGCAGCATATCTTCGCATGCCAATGGGCGTCAAGGATTCGATTGTCGACTTTCATCCGAAGCTCCTCACAGTAGGGACGGGCGCGTGCGTGCATTGGCGAAGTGGTAGTACACGCTTTCCCGTGGATGTAGAGTTTGACGATACGGCATCGGCTGAATCTCCATTGCAGGTTCCACATTGTTACTCCTATATGCAGGACGGTCTGGTCTCGGGAAATATCCCGGCCTTTGGTACAGTATATGACGAAGCAGGTAATCCTATATCTGGCTCCAATTGGCGTGCCCGCGTGTTCACCAAGCCAGGGATCTATAAGTATCGGAGCCGTTTGTACAACACTACGGGTGAGATTCGCGTGTGCGATGAAAAAAATGATCCCTCCTGCGCACCTGGAAACTATAAATGGGAAGATGGGAGATAGCTCGCCATGACTCAAGGCCAGTCGTAGCTACTGTCCATAACTAACCGTAAACCAGTCTCTCACTATTTCACCGTTTACTCTAATATCAAAGGGTTATGCCAGTAAGTCGAAGAAATTTTATCAAACAGTCGGCGTGGCTCGCCGGCGCGACATCGGCTGCAGTTGCCATCCCGGGACGGCTCTATAGCCAAGGGTTCGGAGCAACTAGTAGCTATGTCAACCTCACAGGCGCCGAGCATGCTGGACAGCTCGTACAACAGGACCGGATTAACCAATTGGTTCTCCGTGCAGTGGAAGCCGGCAAGGCTGCGGGCGCTTCATTTGTAGATGCCCGGGTAACACGACTCGTGACTCAGGGACAGATCGATGAAACCTGGCTGGATCAAGAGCGTGTTTCAATGGGAGTTCGCGCATTCGTCAATGGTGTATGGGGCTTTGCCGCGAGTCCATATTGCGATCTCGATGAAGCCGCGATCCTGGCTCGATCCGCGGTCGCCCAGGCAAAAGTCAACTCGGATACATTTCCACGAGATATCGATCTCGGCAGCTATCCCAGCGTTAACGGGCACTGGTCGACTCCAATCGAAGTCGATCCGTTGACAATCCCGATGGAAGATCGAGTCGCTTTTATCAAATCCTTCAATGGTTTGACACCTCGTCACGTTAGCGGAAGGAACTATCTTGCACAACTGTCCGGGATCTCGATTTCACGTCTGGAGAAAACAGTTGCTACATCTGAGGGATCGCTGTACTCACAGACATATCACGTTACTGGTGGTGAATTCAAAGTTGCCGTTGCTGCTGTATTACCGAGTCAGCCATCCGAGACAACCGTATACGGGAAAGGAGTCTATGGGCAGGCGGCCGGTTGGGAACTTTTTACCAATGCGAGGCTTCGAGAGCAGATCCCTTCGTTAATCGAGGAAGCGGAGCAGAATCTATATATCCCCGTTGAGCCAGTAAATGTTGGGAGATATGAGTTAATCGCTTCAGCTCCCGTAGCTGCAGGTTTGGTCAGTGCAACCTTAGGTAGAGCAACTCAATTGGATCGGGTGTTAGGATATCTGGCAAACTCCAGTGGGACGAGCTATTTTGGCCCCGATCATATGAGTCGATTAGGGACGTCTTTAGGAAGTAAGATGCTGACGGTAACGGCTAACAGATCCATGTCGCGCGGTCTATGCACAACGAAATGGGATGATGAAGGGGTTGTCCCGAGCGACTTCACGATTGTGGATCATGGCGAGTTTGTCGACTATCAGACGACGCGCGAGACTACCGGGTTTCTATCCGATTGGTATACCAAGAAAAACAGGCCGGTTCGATCGAATGGATGTTGCACGACAAGCGATGCGTTGACTATCCCGCATCTGGAATCTCCGAATATTATTATGGAGCCTAGTGCGGGTAGTTCCAGTATCGAGGAGATGATCAAGAACACCGATCGCGGAATCGCCTTCCTGAACGGAGATATTGGAACTGACTTTCAATCCATATCAGGATACGGTAACGGATATATGCGAGAGATTCGACATGGCAAGCTTGGTCCGATCCTCGTTGGGGCTCAACTCATGTTCAGCTCGCTCGAAATATGGAAAGCACTCCTGGAGGTCGGAAATCAAAGTTCGACTGAGCAATTCGGATCGATGAGAGCACAACCCATTCGTCTCAAGGACATGGCGATTATTGACGGCACAAAAAAGGCTTGATCTATGCTGACTACTAAAACAACTCGTGCAATGCAAATGAACTCCGTAGATCCTGATTTTGGAGATGGAGATAATAAACCCGCTTCTCGATTTCTCTCGCAAGATGAAGCCGCTTCGCTGGCTGATCACGCGAGCAAGTTGGCCGTAGGTGGAGGACAAATGCAAATCTATCTGCAAACAACTTGGTATGGTTCAACGAAATTTGCAAGAAATCAGGTTTTGAATTCACAGGATATTCGAAATAATTTATATGATTTATATAGAAGCATTCTTGGGGCTCAAAATCGGCAGGTTATTTGTAACCAGATTAGCGATGTAGGAATCGAAGCTTCGGTTCGGCGCGCCGAACGCATGCTACGAATCCGGTCGAGTGGAGTTGCGACGGAGTTTCATACACACTATAAGGCTGCAAAGGCAACTGGAGTTGCGTCTGAAGCCAGTCCCGACAACGAAGTCGATCAGACAGATCCAGCGTCGTATTTGATGCAAACGATGGAGCCGTATGAAAAACCGAAACTTTTCTTTGATACGACTTATAATTTGGAGACGCGGGAACGCCTGCAAACGATCAAGCCATTAATCGAAGCAGTCAAGAAAGAAGGACTTGTGGGGGCAGGGGACGTCTTTGCCATGGCATCGGGGAGAGTCGTTAGCGATACGTTGGGAAGATTTCTCTATTACCCCTATACTGACGCATGGTACACCGTAACTGTCAGAGATCCCGGAGGCACTGGATCAGGATGGGCAGGAGTGGATTTCCGGGATTGGACCAAGATCGATGCGGAACGATTAACAAAAGTTGCAATCGATAAATGTCTTAAATCGCGTAACCCTGTTGCGATCGAGCCAGGCCGGTATACAACGATCCTGGAACCGCAGGCTGTATCGGACATCTTTTCGGGAGTTGCCGGCAGTGATAGAGAACAGGCTGAAAACGGTAAAGGTCCGTTCGCTGATGGAGGTGGCTATAGCAAGATTGGCCTCAAGGTGCTGGATGAACGGATCACCGTGACAGCAGACCCAATGGATCCAGACATTGGATTTCCGCCATACGACAGGTATGGCAACGTGTATCATCCTGTGAGCTGGATCAAGAATGGTATTCTGAAGGAACTTTCATATAGCCAAAGATATGGGATTGAGAAGTTAGGTATTAATAGAGGATTGCCTGATAGTGGCGCATATCGAATGGAAGGTGGGGACTCTTCGATACAGGAGATGATTGAGACCACGAAGAGAGGTCTTTTAGTAACCAGGTTCGATGGTATGAAGGAGATTGACGAAAAAAGTATGCTTCGACGTGGTCATACGCGCGATGGTCTGTGGCTCATCGAAAACGGCAAGATTTCGAAAGCCGTCAAGAACTTCAGATTCCTCGAATCTCCGTTATTCATCTTTAATAATCTCGACAGTTTAGGAAAGGCTGAAAAAGTCTATCGGCCCTATTACCCAACGGTAGTCCCAAGTGCAAAGGTCCGCGACTTCAGCTTCGTCAGTCTAATCGATGCAATTTAAAGTGAACATGAGAAGAAATTATCATATATCTCGCGTTGGAGTTGAGCGCGTTTATCGTCGGATTCTGCTGCTGCTTGTAACTGTGGTAACTGCTTCTACAGTTACTTCCGTTGCTCAGGCGCAGAAGACCAAAAAGTACAAAAATGTATTGTCGCCTGTCGATTCCCAGGCCATCGCGCGTGCAGCCGCGATCGCTGACACCGGACGAATGGCGCCTCCATTCCAGAACGTTCATGCCTACAAGACCCCGGGGCAGTGTCTCGTTGCGACTGAACTGTTGCAGCAAACGATTTGGCGAGCTGCAGAGCAGGATACGATGCAGTATGGTGAGAATGACTCGCTCCCAACTGCCGTAAGAGACTTGGCTCGCGAGTGCTTAACGCGCATGAATACACAAACCGTAGAAGAGGTGGATCTGTATGATCTTCTTGAACTAAGTGCTGTATCGGGTGATACGATCAGCATGCTCAATGTCGTGCACTATTATAATGATCTGAAGAATGTAGAAAGCTACCGCAAGATATACTTCTTGATGGATGCGGTAGAGAAGGCTCGCGTCTATCGTGTCCCTGGCAGAGTGGCTTTTGCACGATCGACTTTGGACAAACTTAAAACCTATGGAAGCGAGTCCATACTTCAGACGGTTCGAGTTTGGAATAATTTGCAGAGCGATTTCGGAACACGATTTGACACTACAGCCATGCTTCGAACGTGGGCAGAGCAAATCGCCTACTTTGCAAAATTCACACAAGAGCAGATGAAAGCCTCGAACCCCGATAGGATTTCACCTTTTGACTCAACGTACAAGTTTAATGACCTGATGATACTTGCTGCGTATAAGCATGTTCCACAGTTGAAGGATACTTTAGAGGTATATGGTTCTGCAGTTAAAAAAGCGACCCCGTCGAGCGCACAGATAGTCGATATTCAGACACATGTTATAACCTCGCGTTTAGGGAAAGACCCATCTGAGATGGAATTAGTCGCTGGGTTTCCAGAGGGAACCACCGCAGTGCCGGAGAAAGGCAAGGTGACTTTATATTACCGATTCACGGCGAGAGGCCTCGGGCCACGTGTGTCTCGTACATTCGCAAACCTGCGGCTGGTGTATGACAAATATCATAAAGACGGACTGGAAATTGTGATAGTGACCGAGTTGCAGGGCTATATGGCCGGTAGCCCACCGCTGGAGGCTGAGCAAGAGGCAAAGGTCCACGCCTGGCTTATTCGTGATTATCTTGAACTGCCTTTTGCGGTACTGGTGAATAGAAATAATACCGTAAAGTTGGAAGACGGGAGAATCATGCGTAAGCCGATCCTTTTTGACCAGTACTTTAGTGAGGACGGAGTATATAAAGGCTCGAACGCAGGGTATATAGTCGGCCGAGATGGGAAGGTACAAGTTGTGAATATGGTGGCCATCGGCTCATACGCGCAAACTGCGGCCTTTATTGAAGCAGAGCTAAAGAGATAATGACAATGTCTGCATTCAATGTTCTAATCCCAGTCGGCTTGTCAATTATTGGACTTGCTCTGTCAGCCGACAACGGCAACCGTGGAATCGCCACTCAATTCAACGGTGTTCATCTTGCCGTCGTTGCCGCACCAATACAGCCGGATACCACAGCCCCAACTTTCACCGCCTCAGACACGTCTTGGCCCGATATGCTCGGCCGATCTCTGAGATATGGTATCGATACGACGGTTTCGCCGTGCGACGATTTCTACATGTACGTAAACGGCGGTTGGCGAAACGAAACGACATTCGATCCAAAGACTCCAAAGCCGCATAAAGTAAGCTTCTTCGGCGATGTCGCAAAACGTTCCAATGTTCGTCTCAATGCCATTATTGATTCGGCTCATAAGGTTGCTCGGAGTACAAACGATCCCAATCTAAGAGTAATCGGCGCGTTTTACGAAAGCTGTATTTCCGCAGATAGTTTGAACTTGCGAACCCGGGTTGTCCTGGACTCGTCAAAAATTAAAGCGTCCCTCAAGGACACGCTCCCTCGCAAAGAGCAGTGTTATGCCGCAGTCAAGCAAATGCTTGGTGACGGCCTGGGACAGGTCTATCTCAAGGACGTTCTTGACGACGTTTCCCTTGCAAAAATTGATCGGGTTTTGCGTCAGATTCGCATGGCGGCAGGCGAACGTGTCGCGAAGAATCCCTGGATGACAGACAACGACAAAGCCGCTTCGCAAGAGCGATTAGGCCGCCTCCTTCTCCGCGTTGGCGTTCCACCGCAGAAGATTGATTACTCAGGATTACAGCTGGGAACCAACTTTCAGGACAACGTCCGAACCATCCAGGATTATTATCGCGACAAAGCCTATCGATCGGTTGGCATGGATAATCGAGACCAATGGGCGTTGAGCCTCATCACGCCAAATGCGTTCTATATGGGTATGCAACACGCCATCGAAGTCCCTCCAGTGATGTTTTCCGACCCATTCTTTAATGCCAGCTATGACGATGCCCTCAACTATGGCGCCATCGGCCACATCATCGCCCACGAGATCTTCCATAGCGTGGAGTTTGGTATCAACATCCTCGATGGCAAGGGACGGGAAGAGCAGTCGAATCGCTTAAAAAATTTACACACCAGCATGGGAACAGTCGATGACTGGGACGCATACGGTAATCGGACGTTTAGAGAGGACGCCGCCGATCTCGGCGGTGTGAACACCGCATATGCGGCCTGGAAAGCCGACGTAAAGTCCAGTGGCAAGAAGCCTGTCCCACTTATAGACGGCTTCACTCCCGACCAGAGGTTCTTTCTCAGCGTTGCCCGCGTGTGGCGATCCAAGTGGCAGCAGATTCCTGCCAATGGTGCAGGGGACCCGCACGGCCCCCCATTTGCTCGTGTGAATGGGACATTGATGAACATGCCAGAGTTCGCCAAAGCCTTCGGGTGCAAAGACACCGATCGGATGGTACTTTCCACCGAGAAGCGATCCGCAATCTGGTAACCGGTATTCATCAATCGGTCTAAAATTCCAGTCAATCACGTAACACAGTCAGGGGTAGCTCTAAATTAATTCAGAGCTACCCCTGACTGTGTTACACGGTAAACCGACGTAAGCATCGTGCCATTTGCCGCAGTGTGCCCATTCGTGGCGCTCTTTGAAAAGTTGAAGCATATGCACTGCATCATTCGTTAGCCAAATCTGACGTTTTCACGAGTATTAGTACGGATTGCTATAACGGTGGGAAAGTGAACCGTTTGTAATACATCGGCCTATGCGCGTCGCGCCCGCGATATGAATAGCTGCGCACATTCATTAAGTAATGTGCGTGAGCGAACTGAAAATGAGCTCTGGCGTACTTTGCTATAGCATTATGCGAGATACTGCATATGGTGTAGCTCATGTGTCTGGCCGAAGATGTCATTTTATCCTGAGCAGAATTCAGTGTCGCAGCCTCATCTTTGTCGAATGAATTCTGACGAGGAATACGCGATCGTCCTCGCCATTCGTGCGAATGATGTCAGCGTGTTTGCGAGGCTGTTTCGCGCATATTATCGCGACCTTACGCGATATGCTCAGTCGATTACACATTCCGGTGAGATGGCTGAAGAAGTGGTCGATGATGTGTTTGTCGCACTATGGGATCGTCGCGCTGAATGGGCCCCTGTATCGACCATTCAGGCGTATCTATTTCGCGCCGTTCGAAATCGAGCCCTAAGTGCGATTCTATCCGAGAGATCGACAACCCGAGTTGAGGCATTGGCAGGACTCGAGGTCAATCCAATTGCGATGAGCCAGGAACCCGCCCCACCAGATCAGGCTCTGATGTCGAATGAAACCGACCTGGCAGTCTGGACTGCCGTTGGCGCACTTCCTCAAGAGTCCCGCACGGTAGTTGCGCTGCGTTGGCGGACGGGGATGAGTTGGGTCGAGGTGGCTGAGGTAACGGGCCTTAGTATCGCCGCCGCACAGATGAAACACACGCGGGCGTTGCGACTTCTTAAAGAGCGCCTGTCTGACATCATTATTTAGTGGATACGCACGATGCCTTCCGAGAAACATTGTACCAATCTATTGCAGTCATTGTGCTGTGCTATAGCAGTAGCGCCTGCAATAATACGTTCCAGTAAATGCTATAAAAATATTTTGCAAATATTATCGCAAATGTTGTTGGGTTTTGTCGGTTGCTCTTGTTTACTCACAAGAGATTATGATTGATCGAACCAATCCGCTGCCCGCCGCACTACTTGACCGATACCTGACCGGAGAATGCACTCCCGATGAGGTTGATACAGTACGTACATGGCTGACTCAACATCCGAAGCATGAGCGGGCAATGACGGTCTTTCAAGCAATTGGTTTTGAATCGGGCGTATCGGAGAGTGATCCTCGTTGGGAAACCTCAACTCTCGCTGCCGCGTGGGAGCGCTTCAAACGTCGTTCTCTCACCGATCGTGAGACTCTCGATTTTTCAAATGTTCGAGGACAACAAAAAGTTGAAACCGCAATATTGGCAGGCTTGTCGTTGATGCAGACGCCTTCAACGTCGGAATCTGCATGGTTGCGTAACCGGATCGTGTTTGGCCTTGCCGTTGTGACTACTGTGGTTGGCGTTCTTGCGCTGTCATCAATGGTGGGGCTGCAAAACCGTATGTCGTTTACTCATTCCTCCGCGGTACGACGGACTTTTACAACTACGGTCGGTCAACGAGCGACGATCTACTTGACCGATGGTAGTCGAGTGATGCTGGCACCGAACAGTTCGCTGGAGGTCCCGAGTGATTTTGGACGACGGGCACGAGCTGTGACTCTCGCTGGTGAAGCGTACTTCGATGTGACTACGAGCGCTCGTGTGCCGTTCTCCGTTCGCGCTGGTAACGTTCGCACCGACGTACTTGGGACGAGTTTCGTCGTGCGTCGATATAAAGATGACGAATATACACGCGTCGCTGTGACGACGGGCCGAGTGTTGGTTATGGCGGTTGCTGATAAAGGAAGCGCCGATCGATATCCAACTGTTGTACTTGCGGCCGGAATGGTTGGCGATGTAACTGACACCACAGCGCTCGCGATGGCGGTACCAGACGTGAGTGTGTATACCGGATGGACGCTAGGGCAGCTTGCCTTTCATCGCACTCCGGTTCCGCAGGCGCTGGCTCTGCTTGAGCGTTGGTATGGGTACCAGTTTCGGATAACGGATTCTGCTCTACTGCAGCGCGATTTGACTGCTACACTCGACGCAAATGACACTGCATCGATGCTGTTGATGCTCGAGACTGTTCTCGGTGTAACGTCGACGCTTGACGGATCTGTCATAACACTCCAGCCTCGGCGCACATCCGGTGCGCCCTCGCGCGACACCGTCCGCGGCTCCGCTTTTTATCCTTTTCAAAAGGAGGTAGGCCAATGATCAAACACCTCGTGTGGATTGGAAGCATGAGTCTCAGTACCGGTGCGGCGATGGCTCAGTCGACGGTGGCGGCAGATCATGGTGATTCTCGTGCGAAGGTAATCGCTTCCGATGAGGTCGCCGCGTTGCTGCAGACACCGGTGACTGTTAGAATCGATCGTGTATCGGTGAGCCGTGCCATAGAGGCTGTCTCGGCGAGTGCAAAGGTTCATATTGCATACAGTCCGTTGGCGGTCGATACGTCTAATAAGTTGGTAACGCTCACTACAAGGAAAACGCCGCTTGGGCGTACGGTTGAGCACATTCTTAGTGGAACCTCTTTCCGGCTGGTGGCTCTCCCGGGAGCGCGTCTCGCAATTACTCCTCGGGAGGCGGCATCGGCGTCGAGGCCGCGGTCCGATACCTCATCTTCTGCGCAAACACAGGCGGTTGGAGGAGTTGTTGGCCGAGTGCTTGATTCTACGACACAGCGTGGAATTGCTGGGGTGACCGTGACGGTTGTTAACACTAAGTTGTCGGCTGTCAGCAAGGCGGATGGTTCTTTTCGTATTACTGGTGTACCGTCCGGTCAACATGCGCTTTTACTGAAGCTGCTGGGATATCAGTCTAAGACGTCGGTTATAAAGGTGGAAGAGAATATGATGGGATCGGTCGTGGTGAGGTTACAGCAGGCATCCACGACATTGTCTGAAGTTGTGACAACGGTAACGGGGATGCAGCGGCGAATAGAAATCCCAACTGATGTTACAAGGCTGGACGTTGATTCGCTTATGGCTGTAGCGCCGATTAGGAGTATCACAGATCTGCTTGCCACACGTGTCCCGGGATTGCAGGTCCTCCGCACGTCGGGGACTCCGGGTGATCCTTCGCGATTACGGTTGCGGGGGGTGAGTAGTATTAATGGTAGTAACACGCCGATTGTGATTGTGGATGGTGTACGGGTGTATGCACCGGATGGGAATACGAATTCGGCGGTCGGGAGATTCTCGAGTGGTGCGGGGCAGGGATACGCTGCTCCGTCTCCGTTGGATCAGATCGATCCCAACACGATCGCCACCATCGAAGTTTTCAAAGGGCCAAGCGCCTCGTCGTTGTATGGATCCGACGCCGCGAATGGCGTGATTGTTGTGACAACTAAACGGGGGGTGCCTGGAGCAACGCGTCTCAGTGTAACCGCAAACATGGGAACGTCGAATATTCCAGGCCAGTATCCTGAAAATACCTTTCGTTTTGGCAGGGAGTTTAACAAAGCCTCCCAGATTTGTCGCTTCAATTTGCAGTGTGAGATTGATAGTATCGTGACATTTCAGGCGATGAATGATGCACGCTGGCGTCCAATTGGACGGGCGGCCAATTCGAGTGTGAGTGCGTCAATGTCTGGTGGAACATCGGCGCTCCAGTATTCTTTCACTGGAAGCGCATCGGATCAACAAGGGGTCGCGAAGCTTCCCGGGATCATTTCGGAGTTATATCAGCAGACTTTGGCAATCGCGCCTCCCAACTGGATGCGTCATCCGGATCGATACACAATGCTTAACGGCAGCAACAGTATAACAATCTCCGTTACGCCAACGATGCAAGTCTTGATGACGAACGGTATCAGCGCAAGCGAACAACAGCGATCGTCCCTCGGTGCAACGGTCGCTCAGCAACTCCTTAGTGTTTATGTTAACCCGACTTTGATCGGTCGGTTTGGTGCTCCGGTTTATCTTGGCAATTTTCATGAAAAGGTACGAGCAACTTCGTTAGGGTCGCGACACTCCATGAGCCTGCAATGGCAGGCCCGATCCACCATTCCTGTTCGTATTATGGCAGGGCTCAATCCCTCGATTGAGACAGGCACGGCGTATGTTCCAGCAGGATTACCAGAGAGCCTTGTAGGACTTAACGATAGTACAGGAAATTATTCGACGGGCCATACCATAGCGCAAATGCGCTCGCTGAGCGCCAATACAACCATTCCTATTCAAGTACGTCGAGGTATTCTTCTTCCCGTTTCAATTGGAGCAGACTATCGGCAGGAGCGGATAGCAAGACAGCAATTGATTACAGATGAAGTTGCCGTCGGAGTGAGTGAGCCGACTGTTTTTCCAAACGGAGCGACCAATGGTAGTCGTGACAACTCAGTTACCGCGACCTATGGATGGTTCTTGGAACCTAGAATCAATTTGGGGTCACGGTTGTTCGTGCAAACAGGGATGCGACTGGATGGTGGAAGTGCATCGGGAGGTCAAGCTGGTTTTACGGGCTATCCAAAACTTGGTCTGTCCTGGGTAGCCATTGATCGGGGGACGGAAGAAGCCTCTCCTGAAGGGTGGACTCAGCAATTGTCACAAATGCTTACGCAACTCCGAGTGCGCGCAGCCTTTGGGAAGGCAGGTGTGGAGCCTCGTCCGACACATCATATGCGCCTTTGGCGGGATGATTCATTCAGTCTCGATGGGGGTGAGACTCTAGTACGAGGGTGGGATGGTTTCAGCATCGGCAACACTCGGTTGCGTCCTGAGAGAGCTAGTGAATTCGAAGGTGGGGCTGATATAGATCTCCTGGCGCAACGCGTGTCTCTCAGCGCGACATTGTATCGAAAGCGTCAACGAGATGCGATTATGAATATGAGATATAGTAATTCTGTTGGCGCGCCAGGCACGCAATACGTCAATATTGGCGACATTCTAAATACGGGATATGAACTGACTGCTAATGCGCAGGTGATTGAAACATCGTTGCTGCGATGGAATGTTGGGATGCTTCTCAGTCACCGAATGAATAAACTCACGCGCGCAGAAGATGGAATTTCAGAGGGGCTTAACGGGACACGGCTCATAGCTGGTTATCCCATATTCGGATTTTGGTCGGTTCCGTTACTGGGATATGCTGACCGCAATGGTGATGGCGTATTGCAAGTCACAGAGATCAGTATGGCAGATTCCGCGATCTATCGTGGCTCATCAGAGCCCAACTACAACACAACCATGAACACGACGATTGCGTTCTGGAACAGCCGCGTGCAGTTGACCGCATCTCTCGATTATCAACATGCAATGACACAATATAATGCTTCTGCCACGTCCGCGCTGGAATCAGCAGCCAATGCGCAGGAAGCCACATTCCTCGATCAAGCAGTCGCTTTGGCGAGTGATAGGGGGCAAGCATACCGCGGATATCCAGCACACTATCTTATCCAGACCGTGAACGTGGTTCGCTTTCAATCTATGTCGATTGGCGTAACATTGCCTTCGGCTATCACTCGAAAGATTCTGATGTCGAACGGAACGATTGGGTTGCAAGGACGTAACCTCGGAATTAGGTCGAGCTATCGGGGGCTAGACCCGAACGTCAACGCGTATGCGACGGGAAACGGTATGGGGGATTACGGGCAACTCCCTCCTCCTCGCGAATGGGTCCTGCGTGTCACTTTGAACCGATGAGACGATTTATGAAACGAACGCGGAAATGTATGCATGTGAACATTCTCGTGATATTCTATACTCTCAGCAATGTGGCATGTCAGGATTTGGCAGGATTGCAGACGTTGCCACAGAATGTTGTCGCTCCCGACGAAATCAAAAATGCCGTCGGGGCGTATGGAATCGCCAATACCGCCCGCTTGCGGTGGCAGCAGGGACTTGCCGATTACATCGTGAATAGCGGGCTCCTGACTGACGAATTGCAGGCAAACGAACGTGGGAGTTTGAACAATCCGTTACAGGTTCCTTCAAATGAAAGCAATGTGCTCCTGGATGCTAGAATCCTGGCGCTCGATGTTGGCCAAGGGACCTATGCAGCGTTGCATTTAGCCAGAGGGATGGCGAGGCAGGCTATTGGGTCCCTTACCAAATATGCCGGCGATAGCTCTGCGGCTCGTCGTGGTGCGTTGTACGCATTTATTGCGTATTCAGAAGTCATGCTTGCCGATTTCTTTTGTTCTGGCGTGCCGCTGAGCACATGGGACTTTGAAGCTGACTATACGGTTCGCGCAGGTTCGACCACGGCACAGGTCTATCGGCATGCGGTGGCACTCTTTGATACAGCGCTGGTGCTTGCGAACGACAGTATTCCGATTTCGTCGTTTGCACGCGTTGGCAAAGGACGAGCGCTGTTGGCTTTAGGGGAATTTTCCGATGCAGCGGATGTCGTGAATGGTATACCCGTTGGATTTGCTTATGTGGAAAAACTGTACACGTGTGCCACCGAGCGCACATGCGGCTCCGCCGGTGATTTGAGAAGTTGGTTCGATTTGAAGGGCGTGAGTGTATCAAATGCCGAAGGTGGGAATTCGACTATCATGCGTGCCGATCAACGGACCGCGTCGCACAATACAGATCGTATGACATCATATGGATATCCCGTGTTCTTTCCGGAGAAATATGTTCCAGATGGTGTGAGCCCTGTTGTCGTTGCGAGTGGGATTGAGGCTGCACTTATTCGAGCCGAGGCGGCGTTACATGGAGGTAATGTTTCGGAGTGGCTGTCGATTTTAAACATGTTGCGTGTTCAATCATCATTGAACACACTCCCCCCGCTCATAGACCCTGGCATATCGGCTCGTGCCGACACGCTATTTGCCGAACGGGGGCGGTGGCTGTTTCTGACAGGCCATCGACAGGGTGACCTACGACGTTGGCTGCGACAAGACCCGTCACGGGCGCAACAGACGGTGTATCCCACCGGAGCGTACCCTGGTGGGATTGGATACTACGGCAGCGATGTCACTGTGCCGATCGATAAGAGCAGTGAAATACGCAATCCATACTTTCGCGGCTGTTTGGATAGGAGGCCATAAAATGGTGAGAAGAAACTTGCCGAGACGGAATGCGGGAAGACTGCATGCTCTCGTGTTCAGTGTGAGTTTACTGAGTGGACTCGTTAGCTGCACCGACGGTATCACTGATACGCTTGCGTCCGATCAAGCCCTGCAGTGGGTAACACTTAATGCAACCGCTGTCACGCTGGACACGACAACCGGCTATAGTACTGTGCGCTTGTCAGTGACGTCGTACCGAGGTGATGGGTCAATTATTCTTGACGCTGTTCCCACATTTACGGTTAGTGACGAAGCGTTGCACGTCACCGACGATGGTCTAGTGACTGGTGTTAAGACGACCATTAAATCGTCGGTTCTCGCTCGGGTAACGTATCAAGGAGTGACACGAACCGACACGACTTGGATTACCGTAACAGAACGTGGTTCAATGCCTACGGAGCCGTTGTCGATCTTTTCCCTGTCAATCGACTCGGTTATGGCGGCTGGCGTATCGGCTCCGACCGCTGTTGCTGCGATCGACGCAGATGGAGCTGATCTGTCGTTCATTCTTCCCATCACGTTTACAATATCCGACCCATTATCTGCGACGGTCGATCGAAGCGGCTGGGTAACTACCATACGTCCGGAACGGTCCGTGATGCTTACTGCAACGACTATTGTCTATGGAACCACCTATACCGATTCTGTACGACTGAACATCGGATATCCCCAAAGCATTTCCATAAACGTCGTACCCCGTCGTATAGTTACCGGAGAAACAATACTGGAGTTTGTTCCCGATGTCGTATATCTGGCCGCTGGAGGGGTAGTGATGTTCTTTAATTCTATGGGGGACATACCGAACTTGCAAACGATTGACGTGGTATGGTCCAATCCAGAGGCAGCCCATCGCGTCGAAGGCACATTTCTCCCTACAGGAAGCGGTAACATCTCACCATTCATGTGGACGGCCGAAAGTCCAATTTCGGCCATCCAAGTGCGGAGATTCCCTACTGAGGGAACCCTTGAGTATCATAGCGAGCGCTATGGGAGCCGAGGTCGAATCATCGTTCGATAGTGTCAGTGTCTCGTTACCAGGTCTTCTCTTGTCTTTGAATATGATGCCAACTCGCCGGACATTTCTGAAATGTGGCGCTACCGGTGCTGCGCTGACTACCGTTCCCCCTTGGCTTCGCGCGCAACGCGAGGACATGCCGAGACAGTCTTCACCGCGCGCACCAACGACAACCGTATCGTTACTCGGCGATCCAAATACCAAAGCGCTGGCGCAAAAAAGTATCGATGCCGCACGAGGTGCAGGGGCACAATTCGCGGATATTCGAGTCACGTTTACCTACAACGGATCAATTGGGAGTAGCGTTTGGGACATTCCTTCCTTAGGTACGGTCCCGTCGATGACGGTAGGGGTGCGGGCTATGGTGAATGGCTACTGGGGATTTGCCGGTGGTCCAGTTTGGAATGCCGATGAAGCCGTGCGCTTGGGGCGGGAATCCGTTGCACAGGCAAAAGCCATTCGGATCGGTCCACCGCGCCCGCTCGACTTGAGCACGATTCCCATCGTGGATGATCAGCAATGGATCATGCCTGTCAAGCGCGATCCCTGGATAGTCGATCGGGCGGAGATCATGGATTTCATGAATGGTCTTGCTGTGTATGTTACTCGGACAAAAAATGCCGAACCAAGAGAGCGTACGTTCAGAGTGTTCAAACAGGACAAGGCATATGCTAATACGGAAGGGAGCTTTTGGACTCAGCGAACTTATCGATCAAGTTGGGTGTTCAAATTCCAATTAGAGATTGATGGTCGGCCATGGTCGACAGCGATTGGCGTGTCGCCAACAGGTGAAGGATGGGAGTGCGTCTCGGAACTTCCGGCCAGAGACATGATCGATCAGGCATTTGAACGTCTTCGCGAAGATGCACGGTTGCCGTTTTTGCCTGTTGATGTAGGAAAGTATACAGTTGTGCTTGATGCGTCACCAGTGACGGGGTTGCTTAGTGAGACGATCGGTGCGGCTACGGAATTGGACCGTATCATGGGATATGAAGCGAATGCTGGCGGAACAAGCTACGTGAACGATCCGCACGAAATGCTTGGATCGTTCATGGTTGGATCTGCACTCCTTTCTGTAACAGGCAATCGGACAGCCACTAAAAGTGTTGCAACAGTACGGTGGGATGATGATAGTGTCACTCCCGATGAATTTCCGATTGTGACGGCAGGGCGACTAACCGGCGTATCGTCCTCACGCGAAAGTACCGGATGGATCAAGGATGTGTTGAGTCGTTCCGGCACGCCGGTGCGATCCCATGGTTGTGCGTATGCTCCCCGTGGTGTGGATACGCCACTGGTTCATACGCCAAATCTGGTCATGACACCTGCGGAGGGGGCGGATACCCTCGATACATTCCTCGGTGGACTCTCAAAAGGTGTGTTTTTCGAGGGAATGGGATTGAATATGGACTTTCAAAAACTCAATGGGATGGGATGGGGAAAATGTTATGAAATTCGCAACGGGAAGCGGTCCGCACATTTATTGAATGCGGGAGTCTTGTTTAGAACACCCGAGTTATGGAAAAGTCTTAGCGCGATTGGGGGGCGTACGAGCGCAAAGCGTGAAGGCATAGGAGTAACGAAGGGCGAGCCGCCGCAGGAGAGTTTCCACAGTGTGACCGCGGTGCCGATTGTAGTCAAAGATATGACCTTGATCGATATCATGCGGAAAGCCTGATTTTTGAACGCGTGGCAAATGCGCACTCAGAGACGCCATCGATCCACTGTCGAACCAATCGCAAAAGTAAGCAAGCATATTCTCAACCGTTTAACGATGAACCAACCTCTACAACCATCCATTCCCCTCGCCACTTCGTTGGATGACCGGCTCGTGTCACGCGAGGCCGCGGAAGCGCTCTGGCAGCGCGTTCGAAGCCTTGCCAAGGGCGGGGGGCGTACCGCCTTTTCCTTGGAGAGCTATTGGAACGGCGAAATGCGCTGGGCGCGAAACCGAGTCTATGTAGCTAGCGATCGTCGCAACGTATGGCTGACTCTTAAACGAAATATCCGCGGCGTATCTGGGCGTGGAGGGACCGATCAACTCGATGACGCTTCCATCGAACGAGCTATTCGGGATGCGGAAAAATACGCGAATCGCGTCAACTCGCGAGGGCCGCTCGATATGCCAATTCCGTATCCTCCGCAGTCCACACCACTGCCTGCTATTTGGAGCGAGGCTACCTATGGTGCGACCGCGGCTATGCGAGGGCAGTTGGCGAAGACGCTCTCGCAACAGGCAGACGCCAAAGGATTGCTTGCGGCAGGATTTTTAGAAGTGCGTGGTGTGACCAGAGCTTGGGCCGGTGGGGAAGCGGCGTCGGCACACGAAGGGGCGTCATGGAGAGAAGAAGGGTACAACATCGAGGTCGACGACGTCCTTGCTTTTACGCGCATGACTCAGATGCAATGCTCAATGACGGTCCGTCACCCTAAAGGTACTGGGTCGGGATGGGCAGGGCTGTCGAGCTACGATTGGAACCAGGTAGACTGTGCTGCACTAGCGGAACGTGCGTTAGAAAAGTGTACGGCTTCCTTGAATCCAGTGCGTATCGAACCTGGACGATATACAGTGATCTTGGAGCCCCAAGCCGTGGAAGCCTTACTGTCGATCATGATGACCGGTTACGGCTTGAGTCGTCGGGCTGCCGAGAAGGGAGATGGACCATGGGTGCTTGACCTCGATCCCGCCCTCGGAATCGTCCGCAGCAAACTCGGCCTGAAAGTCGTGGATGAGCGCATTACGTTGAGTTCCGATCCGATGGATCCGTTGTTGGGAGAACCTCCGTTTCCTGGATTGGCTCCAATTACGTACATCAAAAGTGGCGTACTAACAACACTCTCTTATGATCGAGGATATGCAGTAAAGGAATTGAAAGAAGGCTTCCCTATGTATTCTCGCATGGCGATCCGCATGTCCGGTGGTACTACAACAATGGACGAAATGATCGACACCACAAAACGCGGGTTGATAGTCACTCGCTTTTCGAGTCTGGATTTGCTCGATAGCAATATTCCGCTCGCCACCGGAGTGACACGTGATGGCCTATGGTTGGTAGAAAATGGCAAGATCACCAAAGCGGTCAAAAACATGCGGATCACCGAATCTCCGATTTTTATTTTTAATCAGATTGACCAGCTCGGAATACCAGTTCCCGTGTTTCGTCCCATACTATCCTGGGAAAAAAGTTCGCTCTCCCCATCCGTGGTTCCTCCAATCAAGGCGCGTGATTTTAGCTTCATCTCAACAGTGGACGCAATTTAAATGAGTCACATTACCAAGATGAAACGAATAAGTACGCGACGTACAATTCGAACGGATCTCCTGCTGCTTGTCTTCATCATTCTTATGTCAATGACGGGACATATGCAGGCATATGCACAAACAAAATCCGTTACGACGTCCCCCACAAAGCCCAATCCTGCCACACGCGTCGATATTGCGGTCTATCCTACTGTGGACGAATGTCTTGCGGTCAGCATGCGATTGCTCGATAGCTTGAAGAAGATAGACTATGTGGACACCATACCTTTGAGAAAAGAAGAAATTTGGAAGCCGCTGGCCCCCGTTGTCCGGGATGATGTTGCTCGTTGCGGCGCGAAATTCCAAGTCGCGACGACGCCTATCGCAGATTGGATGCTCACGATGCAGATGTTCACGATGGCGGGCCGAGAGGCTGACGTGCGAGCGATGGTCTCTCTGCGACTAGAGGCGATTTCAGCGTCAATTGCAGCAGATCGGGAACGTGTTGCTGTCTTGGATTCAGTTGTCCAATTCTACATCACGCAAGCGATTCCTCGGCGAATCGCTGCCGCGGATACAGTCATGTCACTGCTGGCGAATATGTCACTTGCCTCCGATCCGATAACAGAACGTATTAAACGTGCACATTTGGTGATGACAGAATCCCAGAGAATTCGCGATAGTCTCACCGCCAAAAAATATGCGAGACAAGTTGTGACACTCGCCGAATCGTTGTCCGACGCCGATAGGAAAACGGAAGAATTCGGAGAATCACTTGGCCCCATGATTTTTTTGGCTCATGATTTTCTGGATGGGGAAGCTGCGTTGGACAGTTTGCGGCAAGGACGCATGGCGGGTTTCCTTGCGTTGAAGCTCCAGAATTGGAAGAAAAGTCTGGGAAATCTCGGATGGTCGTTTCCTGCGGGTCGAACCGCTCCTATGCTGCAGGGGCGGTGGTTTGTGCCTGAAGGTATGCCAATGCCTACCTCTGGAATGCGGCCAACCCTTGGGTCGGTCGCATTGGTGGTGTTCTTTAAAGAAGAAAACTATGGCGATTTTAGGTTCGCGAATTCTTTCGCCACACTTCGACGCTTAAAGCAACAGTTTCCGGAATTGGAAATCGATATAGTGGCGGATCATCCGTCGTCGTATTTTGGGCCCCTGGTTACAACGGATTCCGTCGAAGAGGGGAATCTCTTCAGTCGGTGGTTGCTGGATTTTCATAAAATTCCGGGAGCACTAGTCGTCGAGAAGTCGACATTTTTTCGAATCGATCCGCGCGAAGATCGTCGTATGATTCTCCTGCGAGCTGAAAATCCGATAGCGTACCGTGGTGATATTGGAGTACAGGGGACCAGCATGGGCCATGCGGAAGCATATCTGGTCGACCGGTCAGGAATGATCATCGAGTGGATTCTGCAGGGTGTTGACAGGACCAGCGAAGCACATATCGCGCAACTCATTACCGCGTTGTTCCACTCTTCACAGTCGAAATCTGAAAGGCGGTAAACGCCATCATCCCATTGTTGGTTTCTTTGCACTCATCTTCTTGGAGCACCGTTATGAAGTTCAAATTTCCTGTAATCTCGCCGTCGATCAGACATGTCACATCGCGCCTAAGTTTAGCGGTGCTCATGTTTGCGCTCGCCGTTAGTATCTCGTTCCCTATCAAGAGCCACGCGCAAGATGGCGGGATCTCCGTTGATATCGGCGCTGAAATCTCTAAAGCACTTAGCAAAGCCTTTTCTGATGCAGCGAAGTATCGGATTACTGTTCCACCGGTGGTCAAAGTTAATCCGAAGACGTCAACAGGAGTGATCGAATTCTCAAATCCATCGGACGATACACTTAGCGCAGAGGTTACCGTAGCTGGCTGGCAATCTGCAGAAAAACCGAAACAAACATCTCCATTGCTTGCGGATGACAAAAATGAAGTTATAGACTCCAATACATCAACGCGGTCATTAGCTTCATGGCTCACTGATGTCCCGACCACGATTCGCTTGGGGCCTGGTGAAAAGAAATCAGTGACTATTAAAGTAGTCGCTCCCGCGTCGACCAAACCCGGTGAATATACTGCGGCACTTGTCGTATCGACCAAAGCGCGGATGCAAGGGAACGTGATATCAGCCAATACTGGAGGGCAAGGACAAACTACTGTCATATTTGGTGGAGAAGGACAACACTGCATAGGCGATGATTGCCATCCCATGCGCCAAACGAGTAAGGTCAAGGTTGTGTACACTGTCAGCGCGAGGAAATAGCGCTATGGAATGTTCTCTATTGCTTAACCATTCAGTTACGCGAGTATGCATTCTCTATTGATGTCCCGCCGCTCTTTCATGCGTCGTAGCACTGCCACCGCTGCGCTTGCGGCTGTTCCGAGCGGTGCACTATGGGGGATACCTCATCGTATTTCAGATTTTCCTGTCGCGAAAGACCCTGTGCGGTTCTCCACATTAGCCGACACATTCGATCCGTCTCCAGTCCATGCGCTCGCATTACGTGCGGTCGATGCCGCACGTAATGCGGGAGCCACCTATGCAGATGTACGCCTTACACGGACCGTTGAACAACTTTTTACGCATCGTGATGATAGCCTTTTGATCGGCGCTGTGGAAGATCGAGAGTCGCTCGCTGTAAGTGTTCGTGCACTGTTCAATGGATATTGGGGATTTGTTGCGAGTCCGTATTGGCATAAGGACGAAGTCACACAGTTAGCGAAAGACGCGGTGGCACAAGCCAAAACCAATGCCTTGGGTCTCCCACGCACGGGCGAATGGGTGCCTATACCGGCTGTCACCGGTAACTGGGTTTCACCGGGGATCGATTCATTCACAATTCCCATTGAACAAAAACTCGATTTTATTAATGCGTGGCGCCTCGCCATCCTCGAAACCCCAACGGGGGGAGCGGTCGTCACAGCGCCACAAACCGCGGGATTCTATTTTCGGCGCCAAGAGAAATTCTTGGCGAGTACCGAAGGCACTGCAATTTCACAGACCGTTCACTCGGTTGCCGGGCAGTTTCCATTCGCTGTCGCCTCAGGCGACTGGCGTGTTAGGCGTGTGGTCGATCCCATCTCAATGCAAGCCGAAGGGTTGGAGGCACAACAGGGCGGTTGGGACGCGTTACTCGCCGCCGACATCCCGGGGCAACTTCCGGTATTATTCGAACGTGGAGCGGAGCTTCTCGCGACTCCCCATAAACCGGTCGATCTCGGCCGCTATCACGTTGTGTTCGATGCTCCAACTACCAGCGGTATTGTCGCCGCGACGATCGGTCGCGCGACGCAGCTTGACGTGGCACTCGGACTCGAAGCCAATGCGACCGGCACGAGCTATCTCGGGCCGGAACCACTCGAGATGCTCGGCATCTTCAAAGCCGCTGCTCCGATAGTCACGATTACTGCGAACCGGTCCACATTGGGCGGTGCTGCGACTACCAAATGGGATGATGAAGGCGTGGTACCAGAAGAATTTCCACTCATTCAGGACGGCATGTTGGTGGATTATCAAACCACGCGCGAACAGGCGCAGTGGCTTGCTCCCTGGTATGCCAAGCGTAATCGCCCCGTGCGATCCCATGGCTGCGCTAACGCTCCATCGGCGCTCGACATCACCATGCAACACACGCCAAACTTAACCGTAAATCCCGCTACTGCGCCGGCGTCGTTTGATACACTCCTGGCTGGGGTGTCGAAAGGGTTAGCGGTCTTTAACGGATCGATCTTCACCGACTTTCAAGCCAAGAATGGTACGGGGCGGGGGATGGTTCGAGAGATCGTGAACGGAAAATTGGGGGCGATCTGCGACGGTGCCGGATTTTTGTTCGGATCTGTAGAGATTTGGAATAATGTTACTGCACTTGGAGACTCTACGTCGGTTCGTTCCAGTGGCGGGGCGGGCGGGAAGGGACAGCCGTGGCAGCGGTACTATTACACCGTGAATGCTGTCCCGATGGCGGTCAAGAATGTGTCGATCATCGACATTCAGAGGCAGGCATGAGAACGCAGAGACAGATGGATTTGACTGCGGATACAGATTTGCTTGCCTGCATGTGGTTAGAAACGAATTCAAACCGTCAGGTTACGATGTTCGAATCTGTATTGCGAGCGAACTCTCAGGCCGATCCTGACCCTCGTCCGAAAGGCCGCTTTCTATCGCAAGAGGAGTGCGCCGCACTGATCAAGCGCGTGAAAGAGATGGCGGTAGGAGGAGGGCGGACAGTCCTTATGATCGAAAGTACATGGCGAGGGAACATCCGGTGGGCGAGAAATCAGGTAACCACCTGCGGTGACGTTCGCGACAATGACATTGGAATCAACCGAATGATCCGTGGGGCGAGTAGCACTGTAAATACGAATCAACTGGACTCCGTGTCACTTGAATCTGCTGTGCGCCGAGCCGAACGTCTCCTGAAGATCGGGGCAGAGTCACTCGAAGCATCGACGACGTTTTATATGGAGCCGTATACGAAGCCAACGTTGTGGTTCGATCGGACCTATGCGTTGCACGCGGAGGAACGTGCAGCGATTATGCGCAAACTCGTTGAACCTGCGCAGCGCGCTGGCATGTTAGCGGCGGGGTACATTGAAGTATCCGCGCATGGGCGTGCGCTTGTTTTTGAGGATGGGCGAAGTCTTTATTATCCGTTTACACGTGCACAGTACAGTGTGACTGTGCGCGATCCCAAAGGTACTGGTTCCGGATGGGCTGGTGTGGATTGGAACGATTGGGGGCGGATCGACGCTGAACAGCTGTCGGCGATTGCGTTGGACAAGTGCCTTCGATCGCGAAATCCGGTTGCGGTTGAACCAGGGAGATACACCGCCATTCTCGAACCACAGGCCGTGTGTGCCTTGATCGCTCCCATATTTTTGAGGCGATCGTTCGACCGGTATACTGCAGAAGACTGGCGACCTAGAAATCGCCAGCCATTTTCAGGTGCGGAAGATAACTGGTCCAAGATTGGAGAGCGCGTGGTGGATGCGCGGATTACAATTGGGGCAGATCCGATGGATCCAGAGCTCGGTTTTCCCCCGTATGATCGAGAAGGTAATGTTTATCATGGTGTTACCTGGATCAAGGACGGTGTGCTTCAAGAGCTGGCGTATAGGCGTGATCCTTATGGCGTTCAAGCTATGGGACGTAATTCAGGATTGCCCAACAGCGAGGCCTTCAAGATGCAGGGAGGGCTCACCACCGTTGAGGACATGATTGCAACGACAAAACGTGGAGTGTTGGTCACCAGATTTTCACATATTGAGGAACTCGATCACGAGTCTCTTTTATGTACAGGCGTCACACGAGATGGTTTGTGGCTGGTCGAAAATGGGAAGGTCAGTAAGGCCGTAAAGAACTTTCGCTTCACTGATTCCCCGTTGTTCGCATTGAACAACGTGTTGGATATTGGCCCGTCACAGCGTGTGTTTCATCCAGACGGTCCTGCATTCGTTCCGCCTCTCAAAGTGCAGGATTTCAGTCTCACTTCCTTGGCGGATGCTATTTGATGCGTGTTTTTCCTAAGGTTCGGATACGGGATTTTATTCATTTCTACACAAGAGTTTTTGGTGTACTCTGGAGGGTCATCGCGATCCCTCTTTGTGCTGGATGGCTCAATCCGCTTATCGCGCAAGATCATTCCGGCATTCCAACAACACTCGCTCCACTTGCCGTCCCTGCAGACACAGGGCGTATGGCTTGGGGACGGCATGATTACACATCGTATACTAGCGCTGTAGCGTGTGATCGTGCGGTAATGCATATGCAAGCGGAAGATTGGCGCACTCGAGTATCCGACACGCTTCCCTATACTTTGAGAGGGGATACGATCTCCCCCAGGACGCGTGCCGTCGCGCGTGCGTGTAGTGCACGATTTACGGTGGATGGAACATCGCCAGTCCAACTCTGGAGTCTCCTCAGAGTTGCGCTCGCGGAGGGGGATGAACGCAAAGCTAGCGCCATTATCGAACGCGCGCTTTCACTCGTGCCGACCCAAACTAAACGTGCACAAGCGTTTGTCAAAGCGATTACAGTGCTGATGGCCGGTAATCCTCCGCGGATTACCACAGCACAAGCTCTTCTGCAACGACTCGATTCTTTGGGGGCCACCGAGAAAATCGCGCAGCTCGACGCTCGCGTCCACATGTTGAGTTATTGGAGGTCCGTCTATCAGGTCGATAGTCTTCGTGTGTATGCGACAGCCGCAATCGATCTTATCAAGGGAATGTCTACTGAGGAGCGCAATATGGCTCGAAATGTTCGGGACCCGTATTCAAGCTTGTTGGATCTCGCCAACGAACGAGGAGATCTTGCGATGCAGGAACAGCTTTTGAACGAGGCTTTGGAAATGATCAGTGGTTGGCAAGGAGGCATGAATGGTCCGTGGGTTTACGAGAATACTTTGTTGGTCGAAACGCGTAAGCAGCTCTATGGGAAGCCAACGCGAGCACTCGAAAGTCGATTCATGTTCAATACACGAGGCGCTCCACGCCCCGCACCAAATAGATTTTCACTTCTCGTTAACGTGAGTCACAATTGCGGGGACAAGTGTCTTTCGTTATATACGTTGATCCGTCAACTACATACGCGGTATGGCGATGCGTTGGACATAACACTGATCAGTGCGACGGAAGGGTGGGCACCAGAAATCGGACCACTCATGGCAGAAGAGGAAGCCAAAATTGCTGCTGCATATTTTCTTGAGCAAAAAAAACTACCGGTTGGAGTTATGATCGATGAAACTCCTTTTACCAAACGGACAGATGGACGCCGTGAACGTAAGCCGACAAAAATCTCATCTGTTTTTGCGGGCTGGCGAGGCGCTAACGCCGTGCTAATCGACCGGTCATCTGCCATTCGTTGGCTTGGTAATATGACATCGGACCGCGACCGACGTCTGGTTATGGCAGCGATCGATCGTGTGGTAAATGAATCATCATCGCCATCATGTTCTCCGAAACTCGTTATCGATACGACGTCAATTAATCCCATTGATACAATAGTCCCACCACTATTGGGACCGTCTTTGCGATACGGCATAGATACGACCGTATCACCATGTAGCGATTTCTATCAGTACGTCAACGGCGGGTGGCGCGACGAAACCAAGTTACCAAACCCTACCACCGGCTCTGGAGAGATTCGAGAATTCTTTCAAGACACCTATACTCGCACACAGAAACGCTTGCAAGAGACTCTCGATTCCGCACGCACCGTAGCTTTAACCACATCTAGTCCAACTTTGCGCGTTCTTGGCACTTTCTACGAAAGCTGCATGACGACAAACTCACTTGATCGTCTCCCCATACGTGGTGTTCTCCCAAAGAAACCCGTCCGCGATTCGACACGCGCCGAGCAATGTTTGCGACGCTCGATCACCAGTCTTGGAGATGCCTTAGGCTACGCCTTCGCACAAGAGCTCTTGACCTCGGCAGCACTCGCTCGCATGCAACAAATCCTCGATGCAACTCGTGCCGCCGTCATCGCACGAGTTGAGGCCAACCCATGGATGACAACATCCGAACGCACATTAGCCATCGAACGTTTAGCTCGACTCCAATTACGTGTCGGCGTCCCCACGCAACAGGTCGATTATCAAGCACTGGTATTATCTCCCACCAACTATCCGCAAAACAAGTTAGCCGTCGCCAATTTCGAAAATCAACAACAGGTTGCAGTTATGAACGGTGACATGCGTACACAATGGAAAGCCAGTCTCATCACCCCAAACGCATTTTACCGTCCAGCCGATCACGCCATCGAAATTCCCGCAGTGATGTTTATGCTCCCATTCTTCGACCTAAACGCCGAGGATGCAGTGAATTTCGCCAGTATTGGTTTTGTCATCGCCCATGAAATCTTTCACAGCGTCGCCGGCCAACTTCCTGTTGTTGAGCATACGGAGATGAAAGCGCAGATCGAGCGACTCAAAACCTTGTATACGGGAATGGGCACGTTGGACGGATGGACCAGCGACGGAATTCGCACGTTCAACGAAAACGTTGCCGATCTGGGAGGCGTATTGGCTGCATATGAGGCTTGGAAGACCATAACAATAAAACACGGACATACACCAGCGCCTAAACTCGACGGTTACTCACCAGATCAACGCTTCTTTATTGCCCTCGGTCGAGTGTGGCGCGCGAAATGGCAAGGAGTCGGGTTCAATAGGGATGTGCATTCGCCTCCATTTGCGCGTGTTAACGGCATGGTGATGCATATGCCAGAGTTTGCCAAGGCGTTTGGATGTAAGGAAGGCGATCCGATGGTGTTAGCCGCGGATCAGCGAGCACTCATTTGGTAAATGAAATGACGTTCACGATAGAATCTCTGAAAGTACAGCCCACTCGTAAATTCATCGCCAATGCTTCGTATACATCAACATGTTTATACTGGATTCGTCGAGTGATGTGTGGCATGCTCTGGTGTACCATTGGCTCTACAATGTTGTTGGCACAGGCATCAACAACTTCATTCACTACACCATCAACCACCCCGAATCCTGCTGCCGATTCGCCATCGATCAGGACACCACTAGCCTTCACCGGCGTCACAGTTGTCGATGTTACCAACGGACAGCTACTCCACCGTCAAACCGTTCTCATTACCGGAAACCGAATCACCGCAATCGGGTCCAAGAAGAAAGTCAAAATCCCTCGAAGCGCCAAGCTAGTCGACGCGCGAGGAAAATACCTCATCCCCGGGATGTGGGACATGCATGTTCATGTCGATCAATCCGCGGATCAGTTATATCCACTCTTTGTCGCGCACGGAGTCACCGGCCTTCGGGAAATGGCGCAGCGATTCCCGCACGGAACCGATTCGTTCTATGCATGGCAACGCGCGGTGATGTCGGGGTACCGCGTTGGTCCCCGCGTGATCGGACCGAGCACAGACCTGATGTACGGCATGACCCTTCGCACACCCGCCGACGCCCGCCGGATCATGGACTCCCTCAAAGCCGCGAAGGTCGCCTTCATCAAGTTTCACGACTCTGGAATGCGAGACCGCAATCTCTATTTCTCCATTATGCGTGAAGCTCGGCGAGTAGGCCTGCCAGTCTTTGGCCATGTCCCAAAATCTGTGTCCAACGTAGATGCCGCAGACAGCGGTCAACTCAGCGTCGAACACATTGAAGAAAATCATCAGTGCTGGCCCACTTGGCCCAAACGACTTGGTGATTCTGCCACAGCTGACGCGCGTTGTGCGCCGATGGTCGAAGCGTATAAACGCAACGGAACGTACATGATGGTCGGCCTCAACGGACACTGGCTGGACGATCAATACCGTCCCGACAAGGAAACGGGCCTTTGGGAAGACGAGAGGCATTTTACTCGAATGTTGTACCGCATGGGCTTTCGGAACTTCCTGACGGGGACCGATTGGGCGCCGATCTTCGCGGGTTGGGATCAACGGTTTCGCGCAGGGCTATCTGCCGTTGAAGACCTTGTCACGTTAACCATTGATGCCGGCCTTCCGCCATTGGAAGCATTGCAAGCCGGGACGCTCAACCCCGCGAAGGTGCTGAATCTCACCGATTCGCTCGGCACAGTTTCGGTTGGCAAGTTGGCGGATCTAGTGCTCTTGGACGGAAATCCGCTCGAAGACATTCGAAATGTTCTTAACGTTCGTGCTGTCGTTGTAAACGGGCACTATTACAATCGCGAGCAATTGACCGCCATGGATCCAGTGGGAACGAAACCCGACCAGGGATTGATTGCCGCGCGCGAAGGCCGTTCGACAGTGCCCCCAAAGCCAGCGAGTCCAGCAGAAACCGCTCAAATACTCACCGATACAACGCAGCCTACCTTAACGACTGAGCATATCTCACAGCTGCTTGCGTTTTTGCACGCCACGCAACAAGAATGGCAAAAACCAGAAATTGCTCGCTTTTACCAGGCACATCTTGTGAAGTATCCCATCGTCATCGGGGATATTGATGAACCGATCCCCGAACAATTTCAGGACGCCACCACCCTGGTACCAGATATGGTGGCGCTGTCCGACAGTTTCCCGTCGATCAAAGCTGCGCTGACCGCTGCCAAGTTGACCGCTTTGCGCTACATGCAATTACATCGCGCGATTCTCTGCGCGTCACTGACATATCAACTCGATCGAGCCACACATAGGGAAAGTCCATCGTCAATCGATACGATGATGACCATTAACAAGAATATTGTCTTTCTCCGAGCCAACCCAATGGTCGAGAGCGATTTAAGAAGGGCAGGGTTGGAGTTGCCGATAATTCGCTAACAGTAATGCGTAAATAGCGATGAAACAACAATTGTCGAGTCGCACTCAATAATAACGGATTACAGAAAACTCCCCGGGCATTGCTCTGGGAGTTTTTTTCGTGGTAATACCATTCGTGAATCATCGCGTTAATGTCCGCTACCAAAAATCACTCTGGCAATTAGGGCGATATCGAAAGTATCTCTAGCTGACGTAATCAAAAAATACTTCTATAGAGTCCCGAGACCGGCACCTCGTCGAATGACGTCAAACGACTAAACCGAATTGCCCGACCCATTGCCAGCATGCGCGCAATCCCGTACAATAGGCGAACAGGATTTTCGCGAGGCCAGCAGCGGTCTATGTTTACACCCACTCTTTGGTTTGGAGGACCGCGCAACGTCGGATCGCGCGGACACTCAGTAGGCTCACCAATCAACAATAAATCAACGGCGCTCCAACCCGTTGAAGATTGTGGCGTTGAAGCTGAAGCGATAGCATCCGAAAGTCAGGCGATCATCGACCGCCTACACGAAAATGATGAGTCGGCCCTGCAGTTTCTCGTCCAGCGATTCTCCGTACCACTCACCAGGTTTGCGTACCACTACGTTGGGTCTCGCGACACCGCCGAAGACATCGTCGACGACGTCTTCGTATCCGTATGGGAGAATCGCGCAACCTTGGAGGCAATCCGAAGCTTTCAAGGCTATCTGTTTCGCTCAGTCAGAAATCGAGCGTTGAACCATGTGCGTGATGTCGCGTTCCGAACCGCGTGGCAGAACGCACATGCCGATCGACCCCGGGATGCCGCGATGGGAGTCGGATCCCGGGATATTCGTGACGTGATGGAGACCGAAGAGCTCGCGCGCGAGATGCGCGCCGCGATCAACAGTCTCTCTGAGAGCCGTCGGACCGTGGTTACGCTGCGGTGGATCGAAGAGATGAGCTACGCCGAAATCGCTACCGTGTTAGGAACCACCGTGATCGGCGTCAAACAACAGTTGAACAGAAGCCTGCGCGACCTGAGAAATATCCTGTCGCCCAAGCTTCGCGACGACTAAGGCGAGTACGCCTTTCGGACTTGGTCCAAACTCGCGAGAGCCGAGTTCCCCCCAAATTCGCGTGATACCCTCCAGGAGCTTCGTGGGTCATCTAGCTAACGAATATGCGAATAGATCCAAAATTACTCCGCAAATACTTTATCCAGACTACGACCCCGGAAGAAGGGATCGCAGCTGAAGAGGCATTGATGAGTGAACCCCAAGCTCTCAAGGACCTTCTTGACTGCGCTGACCCGGTGTATCCCGCTGAGCTTGGCGCCGCTGACGCCCGGTGGATGCGCGTCCAGGGACGTATCACGGATTTAACCGAGCCAACCAGACGATCCTCGGCCCGATCATCTACTCGAGACAGGTCGAGAGACTGGCTGAGAGATCGACGATGGATCGCGTCAGCCGCGATTGGCATCTGTGCGGTAACGATCGCATTTGTCGGAGGGCGTCTGTCGCCGAACTCCGGTCAGGGTGGCCACGGCAGCGAGTTTTCAACACTCCCGGGGCAGATGACTACAGTGCAGTTGCCAGATGGCTCGACCGCGCTGTTGGGGCCGAGTACCCGGATTCGGTATGCGGGGACATTTGGGAAGACGGATCGGCGCGTTGAAGTGTCTGGGCAAGCACTGTTTACCGTCGCTCATGCGATGGGCGAACCGTTTGTGGTGCAAACACCAGATGCGGAGACGCGCGTATTGGGAACGACGTTCGCGGTTCGTCGGTACCCGTCTGATACGGGACTGCATGTTGTTGTCGCGGATGGAAAGGTTTCGGTCATGAATTCGGTAAGTGAGATTCCTATGGTACTGTCGGCAGGTCAGGAGGTGTACGCGGCTGCTGGTCGAACAGTCGGACCAACTATCGTCGCCGATATCGGGAAATCATTAGGCTGGGTGGATCGATCAATCGAATTCACCGACGTTCCGTTATATGAAGCGGTGGTCGACCTGAGTCGAATGTATGGCATCGATATTCGAGTGACATCGGAACGGTTGCTGAGACAGCATGTGACAGGAGCTGCAGACTCATCGAAGAATGTGGAACTTACAGTCCGTATGCTGGCGATGACACTTGGCGGTCGATTTGAGCGTCGTGGGAATACTCTATACATCCTAGAGTAAGCAGATTACACCTACAAATAGGGAGAAAATGAATCCAACCGTCGTGTTTCTGCCCCGCGTTATTGTGGCGAGAATCGCAACTATGTGTGCGATTGCATCGTTCATCGTCGCGCCAATCAGTGCACAAAGCTCTCTTGCCTACAGTCCATCTACCGATCAGGATACCCTGGTTCGGTCTCAGTCTGTTTTGAACAAACGAGTCACATTACGTTTGTCGAATGCGTCCGTCACTGACGTGTTTCAAGAGATTGCACATCAGATCGGTACCAAGATTATTTATGCAAAACGCTTGATTGCCGATCTCCCTCCGGTCACGCTTAACACGACGAACGAGTCAGCCAAATCGGTTTTCGATAAGGTTCTAAGTGGGACTGATCTCAGATTTGTCGAGATTGATGGGCAACTAACACTTGTCGGAAAAAGTCAGCGGAGCGCGCAAGTTTCCTCGCGTGACAAAACAGGTCAGGTCATGGGGAAAGTGATCGACTCTGCGACACAAAAAGGTGTTGTAGGAGCCAAAGTTTCGGTTGTAGGAAGTAGCCTCGCCACTCTTACGGGTGCGAATGGCGCGTTTCAGCTTTCCTCGATTCCCATTGGGGCACAGACGATTTCTGTCCGATTGCTTGGATATCAAACGAAAACTAAGCCCGTTCAGGTTGATACGGGTGTAACTCACGTTTCCGTTCTTCTAACGCAGGCAACAACGACACTGACTGAAGTTGTGACAACGGCAACGGGTAACCAGCGTCGAGTCGAGGTAGGCAACGACATAGCCACAATTAACGTCGATTCCGTGATGAAGATCATGCCGGTTGCCAGCCTAAGCGATCTATTGGCGACCAGAGTTCCCGGGGTGATCGTGACGAAGACATCCGGAGCCCCGGGAGCGCCATCAAAAATTCGAATTCGTGGGTTGAGTTCGATGAATTCCACCAACGATCCGATCGTCATCGTTGATGGAATCCGGATGTATGCGGCGCAAGGATCGACCGGAGCAGGGGTGAATTTGGGTAGTTATAGTGGCGTAGATGTTGGGCAGAGCGATCGTAGTACAAATCTGGTCGCCCGCACAAACGAATCAGATGAAGAGCGAGTGCTTGTATCCTCACCGATCGATCAAATTGATCCAAATACGATCGAAACCCTTGATGTCTTGCGAGGCCCGTCTGCAGTTGCTTTGTATGGTACAGATGCCGCAAATGGAGTAATTGTCGTTACAACGAAGCGTGGAAAGGCTGGTCCAGCACAGTGGTCCGGGAGCGTCGCATTTGGTAGTGAAAGTATGCTTGGAAAGTGGCCTGATAACTATTGGAGAGCCGGCTACCGCGTTTCAACCGACGGCGTGGTTGGTGACGCCAGAGTTCGATGCCAATACGTGCAAGAAGTTGTTTCGCAAATTTGTATTGGTGATACGTTAATTCAGTACCAGGTTTTAAATGCCCCATCAACAACAATTTTTGGGCGAGGTGGAACGCAAACCTATCGAACGGACGTGCGCGGTGGAAAACAGGGTTTGGCATATGCTTTTTCCGGCGCGGCAAGTCGAACAAATGGGTTGCTCAAAATGCCAGATGCTGATATCTCAATGTTGGAAGCCAGTGGGAAAGATGTCCCTGGATGGCAACGAAGGCCACAAAACGCGGAGCAACAATCCGGTCAGGTTCGATTGGACGCAGATATTGGTGCAAAAATGGGCGCCTCATTTACCCATATGCTCTCACGGCAAATCACAAACTCAACTCCGTTGGCGTCTGCCCCTTCGGTTGCCGGGAGGTTGCCTCCACCTGATCAAACCGGCATTGAGACAGGGAGCGGGATCCTGACGGAAATCAAGGATTTTCGGAAACGAATTTCCAGCCAAACACTGAAGGTAACAAATGCGTTGAATTTCCGAATGCAGCCACAATCATGGGCGAATTTTGACCTGACGACAGGTATTGATCTCAGCAATCGGCGAGACAAGTCGATGATTGCACGGGGGGATTGTACCGACTGTCGCAACTTGACTAATCCGCTCGATTTCTTCTCAGCAACAAAAGTTCCCTTGGGCGAATACAGTACTGGGCAGGGAACTGCCATGGCGTCGACGGTGAACCTCCGAGGGACAGTGGTGCAGCGAGCAAGTCAATGGATAACATTGCGTTCCTCAGCTGGACTCAACTATCAACGAACGAACACGAGCGATCTTAGCCGCATTGCCAGCGATCTTCCTGTCGGGGCCACCTCCGGGAACGGAGCTGCTACCATCAGCACCAATGAATTCGGCGACGATCGAAGCACCGCAGGTGTGTACATTGAAACGACGATCGGTTTTGCCGATCGGTTCTATTTACCGCTGGCGCTCCGGCGAGATGCGGGGAATGGACTTGGTGGAAATGTTGCACCGACATTTCCCAAACTGTCGTTCTCGTATCTTCTTTCCGATCAACCGAATTTCGATCGCATTCCGTTGCTTGGGCGAGTGGGTACACTTCGCGTTAGACTTGCATACGGCCAAGCGGGCGTGCAGCCGGCCGCTGGCGCGAAGATGCGCTTATACTCTATGGAGTCCATGGTTGTTGATGGCGCTACTACTCCCACCGTGCGAATTGTTACCGCCGGGAATCCAGACGTACGACCTGAACGTTCGAAAGAGCTCGAAGGTGGAATAGATATCGGGTTTCTGAACGATCGAATTAATCTTCGAGCGACACATTATACAAAACGAACCGAAGACGCTTTGGTTCCATTAGATCTTCCCAAGTCGTTGGGGATGCTGAGTCTAAATCCGACGATGCAAAACATCGGTCAAGTCCGAAATACAGGATTGGAGTTAGCCGTAGATGCGAGAATACTCGACGGTGAAAAAGCCTCCTGGGTGGTCTCGGCAAGTGTCTCAAAAAATCGGAATGTACTATCACGACTTGGACGACAATCGATTATAGTGGCGCAGGCGTCTGCACTTAGTACCAGTTCGCAACAGTTCGTGGAAGGCTATCCGTTGTACGGAAGATGGGCGCGTCCAATACTCGGATATGCAGACATCGATCAAAATGGTGTTATCACTCAAGGCGAATATGTGATTGGGGATAGTAGCGTGTATTTAGGCGCACCATATCCGAACTATGATGCATCTGTGAATATGACAGCAACGTTTCTGTCGCAATTTACAATTGGTGCTTCCCTGAGCTATCAAAACGGTCTCACCCAGATCAATGAATCGCTTCGAGATCAAACATATTCGTTAGTCAGTAACGGTAGCAATATTCCACTCGTGACACAGGCTTACTACAGCGCACTCTCGGGACTGCCAAGAACCGATATTGGAATTATTCAAACAGCATCTGTACTTCGTTTCAATGCGGTATCGTTGAATTATATCGTCCCGCGTGTAATACTCCGTTCTGTGATGTCTCGCCAAGTGACCATTGCACTCCAAGGAACGAATCTCGGGCTGATATCCAATTATAAAGGAAAAGACCCAACTGTTAACAATTCGATGGGTGAGGTTGTTCGCGACACCGGGATCCTTCCTACTCCGAGACGATGGGAATTATCGATGAGGATCAATTAATGCCGTTCACACGTCTTGCTCCGATGAAATTTGACTTTCCTCGGAATATCAGGAGGGCTCGATTGGTCTGTGCGGCGACGGTCGCCATAGGGGGGCTGAGCGGATGTAGTTTGAGTGATCTTGTGAGCGGAAATTCAATACCACCAGATCTGCGGGACCCAAACGTTATTAAGAATCGAGCGGGTGCAATCGGTGCATATCATCAGGCCATCTCTGCGCTGTCTACGGCTGTCGGCGTATCTAACGGTGTTGTCCAGGTTACGGGGACCCTGACAGATGAAATCGAGTTAAGGTATGGTTCTTCAGTTATCTATCCGATCAATGGTCTTGAACTCGTAGACAATCGCACAATGCCGGATAATGACTTCAGTGTTGCAGGACGTCGTAACCTACAAGCGACCACGACATCGTTTCTTTATCTTCATGATGTGCGCGTGACGACTCGCGAAGCGCTCGGAGCGCTTCGAAAATATGCGTCGGATGCGCCGCCGTCCATGATCGGGCATTTATATGCGATCGAAGCGTTGGCGCAGGTATACCTTGCAGAGTTGTATTGTTCGGGAATTCCGTTAACCACGCTCGATTTTGAGACAGGGTATACACCGACACGAGGCTTCACAACCGCTGAAGTGTACCGGAACTCACTCCACCTGCTCGATACGGCGCTCACGCTGGCAAAGGACAGTGCTCGTATTACGCACTTTGTTAACCTCGTGCGGAGTCGAGCACATATTGCCATGGGCCAATATGATTCGGCCGCAGTTGCAATTCGTCAAGTCCCAACTGAATATCAGTATGCTGCAACATATGGTGCGTCGTCTCCAAATCTGTTTAGGTATAATGGAGTGGCGATTGTGGGTGACTTAAAAGGGCGCAACGGGTTACCGTTTCGAAGTAGTACGGATCCTCGAATTACTGTGACCATAGATCCAAATGGTGAAATTATATCCGCTAAGTATAGTACTACCGGTCTTACGCCGATCATAATGAGCAGCGGAGTCGAAGCTCGCCTAGTGGAAGCAGAATTTAAGCTGCATTCCGGCGATATTACTAGTTGGCTTGCTTCGCTCAATGAACTTCGGACATCTGGTATCTCCACTGTGAGCCCCAATCCTGGAAATCCCGCAATCAACGATACAGTCTGGACGCCCGGATCAGGTGCTTCGCTATTTGTGGGTCGTGTACCATCGTTTCCCGGTCTTCCACCTTTGTCTGATCCGGGCACCGATTCAGCTCGTGTTTCGCTACTATTCCATGAACGTGCATTTTGGTTGTTCCTCACGGGAACTCGACAAGGTGACTTACGGCGATTGGTGCGCAACTACCAGCGACCGGAGTATCAAGTATATCCAAGTGGACCATGGGGGCCGCAAGGTATCATCGAGTATGGCTCACATGTCAATCTTCCTATTCCAGTAGATGAGCAAGAAAGAAATCGTCTCTATCAAGGATGCGTGAACCGTGACGCTTAAGCTCTCAATCATGCAACATATTAGCCGTTTACTGTTCGCGTTTTCATCTATCGTGCTACTAGGGTGCAGCGCCGAGGATTCTCTTGTGCCATTGCTGTCATCGAGTGCGTGGTATGCTCGATTAGAGTTGAATCATCATGCGATTCTCTTATCGACTGTTTCTCCATATGACACCGTTAGGTTGGATACTAGACCTCGCACACCAACGGGCGAGCTCTGGATCCCTTCTGGATATACAGCAGTCGAGTTTGACTCTGTGTTGCTATCGAATCGAGCATCCTATATATCTCTGGACAGCTCAAAGGTCAAAGTTTCGAGTAATGGGCTCGTCAGTGCAATTGCGCAAACAGCTGCTAATGGAACCGTAGGTATCGTAGCAACGTGGCAGTTTGCAAATGTAACGAGATCTGATACTGCATTTGTTCGAGTCGTCAATCCACCGAGCCAAAAACCTGTTCATTCTTACTCGTGTAGGCCAGATAGTATGAAAATAGGTAATAATTCAAGTATTCCATTACGACAGGCCGCTAAAGATCAAGATGGAAGTGATATCCTGAATGTCCTAAGCTACGTGACAACCTCGGACGTGACAGTCATCCGTGTGAATGGGAAGCAAGCGAGTGTAGGCAATTTGAATTTGAGTAGTAGAAAAAACACAGGAGCCGCGCACATACGGTCCGAAGCCTACATATATGGTATTACAGTTATAGACACATTCACCGTAAACGCGGGATATCCGATCACTGGAACTTTCGGAATCCCGTATCTTCTGGATTCCATGAATGTATTGTCAATTAAATTTTTAAATGGCTACAAGACCGTAAATATAGGTCCTGGTGGAACGGTGAGTTGGAATCCCACTGGAGATTCCTTATTAATCGCGTCAAATCCTATAACCATCATATTCGATGATCCATCAACTGCACTTCCCGCTCTCGCTGCGAGTCAAAACAGCGGTGGCGGCAACATTGCTGCGATTAATATGAGCACTCAACGATACCGCCGATTTTTACATCCTGGAGTATACCCATTTCGCGTAGAGCCTTTCGGGCTCGTGGGCACGGTTGTAGTAAAAGATCAATAGCCTTTCTGAATAGACCTATGAGTATTACTCGACGACATTTTGTGCGAACCGGATCTCAGCTCGCCGCGGTTGCAGCAACTGGTATTCTGCCGAAACCTTTGATGGCAACGGTCGGAGCCAAAGCGGAACCATGCCCGCCTGTGACAGATTCTCGACTCAAAGAGCTGGTCGCAAAGGCCCTGGATGCTGCAAAAGGGCAGGGGGCCAGCTATGCAGATATCCGTCTTATCCATAATCGCGAATTCGAAACGAATGGATTCCGCGCTGATGGTGAGAGCATGGCCGTCGCGGTACGCAGTTTGGTCAACGGATATTGGGGTTACGCAGCCAGCAGCGTCTGGAGCAATGACGAAGCCGCCCGACTCGGCAAGGAATCTGTACGACAGGCAAGATCGAATGGGCTAAGTCGTGAACGTCAGATGGCCCTCGCATCCACTCCAGTTGTTGCAGAGGGAAACTGGGTGACGCCCGTCGAGATCGATCCCTTTATGGTCAGCGAGGAAGAAATTGTCGATCACTTCGCAGGACTTCGTAAGTATTTACAAGCACCATTTCAGTCAAATGGTGAAATAGAAGTTCAATTTAAATGGACATTACGTTGTTTCTGCGGAAATACCGTGTTCGGTTCGACCGAGAATAGCTACTACACTCAGCGCGTATACCGATCTTCTGCAGATGTTACGATTACTTTAAAAAACGCACGAGACAATACCTCGATTTCACGACCGCTCACGATGTTCACACCCGTCGGAAAAGGGTGGGAACTATTTCAGGATCCGAATTTACGTCCATACCTTCGCGGGGCAGTTGATGAAATGCTGGCGACTATGAAACTCCCATTTATGCCAACCGAGCCTGGGCGATATAATGTGGTCTTCGATGCAGCGAGTATCGCTGGGTTAATGAGCAAAACGATTGGTATGGCAACGGAATCGGATCGCGTATTTGGTTATGAGGCAAATGCAGGAGGAACAAGTTATATCAACGATTTCGATGGAATGTTGGGTACCTTCAAAGTTGGAAATCCTTTATTGACCGTTCACGCTAACCGTGATGAGCTCGGCGGGGCAGCTACTGTAAAGTATGACGATGAAGGCGTCGAGCCAGACAAGTTTACATTAGTTCGTGATGGCTTACTTACAGATTTGTCAACTGGACGAGAGAGTGCGACTTGGGTTTCAGCACTTACAAATAGTACATCGTCAGTTCGATCTCATGGCTGTAGCCAAACTGGTGGAGATCTGTATATAGGATTTGGCGGATCTTCGATGAATGTTCCAGCTATCTACTCGCCCAATCTTCAAATGCAGACTACGGATAGTTCGTCAAACTTTGACAGTCTTATTGGTGATGTCGACAAAGGAATCGCACTTGTTAATGTTAATTGGGATATGGATCAGCAACAATTGAACGGATTAGGGATTGGGCAAGCTTATGAAATTTCTAAAGGGAAACGAGTCTCTCGATTGATCTCAACCGGCGTCCTAGTTAGAGCACCAGAAGTATGGAAAAATTTAATTAAGCTTGGCGGCACCGAAAGTGCTGAACGGATCGGACTCACGCTTACGAAGGGTGAGCCTGCGCAAACTGGGTATCACAGTGTTACTGCCGTCCCCGCATTGGTCAAGGAAACGACTATTGTCAACACGAGCATGCGAGCATGAGGAACCTTGGGTATGAATCTGCGATGTTGAGAGAATCTATGTCTACCAAGGCGTCCGATCGACACGATTTGAATAGCGATGACAAGCGGATGATTGGCCGAGAGCAGTGCGAACGTATAATAAAGCGCGCTTACGAGTTTACAGAGGGAAAAGGAATTACGTTCCTTAGTATTACGTGTCTAGCCTTAGGCGATATGCGATGGGCTCGCAATCGGGTCACAATGGCGAGCGATCGACGAAATGTGAGAATATATATCGAGCGACATGGTAGTGGGATGGTGGGTAAAGCCGCGACCGATCAACTCGATGACGCTAGCCTCGAAGCAACAGTGCGCGCTGCAGAAAGGAACATGGTTCCCGGCATCAAGCCTCCTGAGCCTCTATATCCGCCGACACCACGCTTTGAGTTATTGAAACCGGCTATTTGGTCTGATGCCACATACAATGTTACAGCCGAAATGCGTGGTGCGTTAGTCAGCGGATTGACCAAAGAAGCCGAAGAGCAAAACTTGCTTTCGGCTGGCTATATCGAAATGAAAGCCGGTGAAATGGCTGTGATGAACTATGAAAAAGAAATTACCTATTACGCACTAACGCAGGCTCAATGTTCAATCACAGTTCGGCATCCCAAAGGGAAGGGGTCTGGTTGGGCCGGTTTGACTGGGTACGATTGGGCAACGATGGATGGCGATGCATTGGCAAAGCGTGCATTAGACAAATGCGTGAAGTCGCTGAATCCTGTCCGTATCGAACCTGGTCGCTACACGGTTGTCCTGGAACCACAAGCAGTGGGAGATTTTGTCACTCCTTTAGTTAACAGCTTCGATCGAGGGGACCCTGAAATGTATGGGCGTGGACCTTGGTTTCTTGAATTTGATAAGTCATTGGGCCTTCGACGATCAAAGCTGGGACTCAAGATAATCGATGAACGAATCACGATTGGTCATAATCCTATGGATCCGAAGCTCGGTATCGTTCCGTATGAGGGCCTGAAGTCCGTAAACTGGATCAAGAATGGCGTACTGACAAATCTTGTATATCATCGCCGCTACGCATTGCTTGAAATGACAGAAAATGAAGGAAGTTGGTGGAGGGATAGCTTTTCAATGTCAGGAGGGAATACCTCCATTGATGAGATGATCCAAAGCACGAAACGGGGGATCTATGTAACTCGTATGAACGGAGTGTTAACCATGGACGCTGCGAGTCTGATGAGCACGGGAGTGACAAGAGACGGTTTATGGTTAATTGAAAACGGGAAAATATCCAAAGCCGTACATAATATGCGTTTTACAGATTCCCCAATCTTTATGCTGAATCAAGTTGAACAGCTGGGAGTCCCAGTCCCAATTTTTCGCCCATCACTGCCGTTATCTGCAGGATTGCGCCCGTCTGTGGTCCCGCCATTGAAGGCAAAAGATTTTAGCTTTACCGCGTTGGTGGATGCGGTATGAGACGTCGGCATTCAAGCTCGCTGGCCAGTTGGACGGGATGGTGCTTGACCGCTATTGCCGCAACTTTTGTTCCGGCATCCCTACTTGTCGCGCAGGTGCAGTTTAGTGTGCGACCAACTGAAGTCAATTTGGAACGATATGATTTCATCGAAAAATGTGACGCGGGTATCAAACGTATTGAATACGAAGATAAGACCAAAATAGGAATATTTGAAGATACGGTTAAGTGGAGTCAATCAGAATCTCAAACATCATTGTCAACTGCCGCAGTTGAGTTCGCAAAAAGGTGTACGGCTCATTGGCCTGTTGCATCGGTATCTCCGAATGATACCGTGTACACCACGCTAATGAGGCTTTATCTCGCAGCGAATCGCGACGCCGATGCCGAAGAATTAGCAAAGAGACGAATTGTGCTGAATAAGGGGAACGATAGCATTCGTGCCTTCTCGATGTTTAACGATGTTCTGACTGTATACATGCAATCTCGCCCGGTTCGCATTGCTGCTATTCATAAAATTATTCAGGAAATGGAAGCGCCAGTCGCTACACTAAGTCTGGAAAGACAAATAATGTTTTGGGGGGCCGCAATTCAGAACTATCATCAATCTGTTGGTGATACGGTGCTTCTTGAACAGCTTGGCAATCGTGTACTATTGCTTGCAGAAAAATTAAAAAAATCTGGCGCCCAGGAGTTAAAGCCGGCGGCTCGCTCGGTTTTGTATTTCGTCTATGATTTTATGACGCGGCATGAACAGTACGATAGCCTAAGCCGCAGCACGAACGCATATATCGCTATACGGAAGAATAATTCCCGGTTGGCCTCGGGAGACGAAAATGACATTGTCAGCATGACAGGTAAACGAGCTATCCCCATATATGGTGATTTTTGGTTCCTACCACCGTCCCGCGTTAATGATACTTCGTTGAAGATGATACAAAAGCCATTTTCTATCTTTCCAGCGAGTGGGAAGGTATCGCTGATTGTGTTTCTTGATCACGGTTGTGTCGATGCAAGTTATCGCGATTCTCGGCGTGGTCCGTGCCATTCGACGTATGCAGTGTTGCGCAGATTAAAGAAAAAATATCCTGAGCTAGATATGATTGTAGTCTCACAGACACGTGGTTACTACCTGGAAGGGCCAGCCCCCTTGCAGCCAGCGGACGAAGCGGATTGGCTTCGAAAAGGATTTGTATTTGAGGGATTGGATGCAATCGTCTCCGTAACGAACACGCCGTTCTGGCATCTCGAGGCGGCTGACCGTCGCCGGATCAATGACCTGACGGAAAATATCAAAAACTATATGTATGGCGAACCCAATACATTGTTCCCGAATCAAAATCTATTTCTCATAGACGAAAATGGGCTACTTATCAGTAAAGTGACCGCTACGGTTATGAGAAGAAGTGAAATGGGATTGGACGCGCGTATTGGTGCGTTAATGCGACGAGTTGGCCAAGGAGCCAAGACATCGTCCGCGACTGAATAATAGAATAAGAAACAAAGGCCTGATATAACCATTAACTGGAGTAGATATATGGCATTGCCTAACTATATGTATTTAAAGATCGGCTCACTTCGATCGCGATCGATTTTAGGATTGAGTGCGTGTATTATAAGCGTCGCAACCCCTAGGCTGAGCCACGCTCAGATCAGCTTCGGTTCAGCTTTTGGCGACATGTTCAGCAAGATGCTGAATCAAGCGATGAGTCATAGAATGGTTGTGAATCCGTCGCTGGTTACCGTCGATCCCAATACCAAGGCGATAACTATTGAGTTATCGAACCCGACAAAGGATACCTTGGAGGCAGAGCTCTCCGTTGGGCTAAGTGCGCCAACGGCATTTGGCGGCGGTGGGCCGAAGCCCAAATCGCCGGAGAAACGAGTGGGCGAGTTGCTCGCCGACGAACCGGCCGATAGTGCGGAAGTCGCAGCAAAGCCCGACTCTATTCTACCATCCGCGTCGTTGGCCGGATGGATCAAGGGCCTCCCGGAGCGAATCAAGCTTGCGCCAGGAGAAAAGAAATCGATAACCGCAAAGCTTGTAATCCCGGGCGACGCGAAACATGGTGAATACGCCGCGTGGATTATCGCTGGCGTTCATCCATCGAAGCAACCAACGACTGATGGTGAATCTTCAATGTCCTGGAAGATCGGCGACGGAAATACACTCAATGAATCCGGTGCGAAAGTCGTCTATAAAATTGAACAGAACAAGTAAACATGTATCGCATTGTTTTCAGGCAAATTGCACTTATTGGATTGTTGCGTGACTTCGCATTATTCCAGGTAGCTGACCAATCGACCGCGGCCTTTTTTTCATAAAATGCGATTTTCACGTAGAGATTTTGTGCGAGCGGGAACGACCGCTGCCATATTAAGCGCCATTCCTCGTCTCCCGTTAATAGGTCAACCTCGAACGTCAATCGATTCCGTCATACTGGATGAACTCGCGATGTTGGCAGATCCCGATGAGATGCGCTCCCTCGCGTTGCGCGGAGTCGACGCAGCGCGGTCGGCCGGCGCAACATATGCAGATGTCCGCCTGACGAGAACAGTGAAACAAGTCTTTGAGCATCCGTCTCAGAACGTTTTGCGCGCGTCGATCAGTGACACTGAGGTCCTGGGCGTTGGTATTCGCGCGCTAGTTAATGGTTACTGGGGATTTGCCGCGAGCCCCTACTGGGAAGTTGAAGAACTCGGGCTGCTCGCGAAAGAGGCGGTGAAGCAGGCGACCGCCAATGCTTTGGAAAGTCCACGAGCGATTGACTGGGAATCTATGCCTGCAGCTACAGGATCCTGGATTACGCCCGGAACCGACCCCTTTGTTATTCCAATCGATGAAAAGATCGATTTCATGAACGCGTGGCGGCAGGCAATTCTCGAAACTCAAATTCCAGGCTATAAACTGACGCCACGAGACAGTAAGATGGAATTTGTTCGTCAGGAATGGTTTATGGCTTCGACCGACGGAACCGCCATTGCGCAAACGTTTTATTCCACCGAAGCAGCATACCCGTTGGTGCTTCAACCGAAAGACTGGCGGGTTGCCAGCCAAAAAGGTGCATCTGGAGCGGGCGCAGAAAATCTATTTAAGCAACGCGGTGGTTGGGATATTGTACTCGACGCCAAAGTGCTCGACCAAATTCCGATGATGGCCGAAAAGGCCATTTCAGTGTATTCGTTAAATCCACGCCCTGTCGACATTGGTCGGTTTGATGTAGTCTTTGATGCGACGACCGCTGCATCATTGGTCTCACAGACATTTGGTTTGGCAACGCAGTTGGATCGTGCGATTGGCTTCGAAGCGAACGCTGGAGGAACGAGCTATTTAGGGCCAGATCCGATGGAATTTCTCGGATCCAATGTGGCTGTTGCACCACTCATCAATATCTCGGCCAATCGGTCGATGCCCAAGGGAATGGCTACGGTGAAATGGGACGACGAAGGGGTGCTCCCGGATGAATTCTCTCTTGTGAAAAATGGACTTCTCGTTGACTATCAGACCACTCGCGAGCAGGCATCATGGATTAAACCGTGGTATCAAAAACAACAACGCACCGTAGGATCGCACGGGTGCGCGAGTGCCTCTTCGGCTATGTCACTTCCGTTGCAACAGCCACCCAACCTGTTGCTGCAACCCGATGCGTCTTCTGCCACCTTCGAATCCATGATCGCTGGAATCAAACGTGGATATGCGATTGAGGGTGGGTTGATTAACACCGACTTTCAGGCAAAAAATGGATCCGGATCCAACGGTTTAGTGCGAGAAATTGTAAACGGCAAGTTAGGTGATCAAGTCCAGAGTGCTGGATTCCTGTTCAATTCAACTGAGCTCTGGAAAAATGTCACTACGATTGGCGGGAGTAGCAGCGTCAGAGTGAGTCCAAAGGTGAACTTCAAAGGGCAACCAATGCAGGACAGAGACTATACAGTTTCTGCTGTGCCAATTACGGTAAAGAATGTCAGCATTATCGACTCACGGAGACGCGCATGAGCGCAGATCCCACTCGAAGTGCTTCAGACGATAATCGCACGCACCATGGCGATGGATACCAGCCACCTCCAGGACCCCAGGGTCGATTCTTGTCGAAAGAAGAGTGCATTGCACTCGGCAACCGTCTTGTTGGTATGGCGTCTGGTGGTGGAGATACGGACGTGTATCTCGAAAGCGCGTGGACTGGAAATATCCGATGGGCGCGGAACCAAATCACGACATGTGGTGATGTGCGCGATAACCTCATCAAGATCGGTCGGATTATAAAAGGTGCGAAGAATTTGGTAACGACAAATCAAATATCGGACAAGCACCTGAATGCCGCGATTCGGCGAGCTGAGCGGTTGCTGCAACAATCTTTCGAACATCCTGAGGCGGTGCTGTATTCGCCATATATGGAGCCCTTCAAGTCACCAGTGCTCTGGTTCGATCGCACATATCAACTGCAAGCAGATGAACGCGCCGAGGCAGTGCGGCAGCTCGTGCAACCCGCCAAGGCGGCGGGAATGCTTGCTGCCGGCTATATCGAAGTCTCTGCACACGGGCGGGCCGTCATGAAGCAGCGTGCGACTCCTTTATACTATCCTTATACACGTGCCCAGTATAGCGTCACCGTGCGCGATCCCAATGGAACCGCATCAGGGTGGGCTGGGGTCGATTGGAACGACTGGGGTCGCGTCGACGCAGAACAGATTTCCGGCATTGCGCTCGACAAATGTTTGCGATCCCGGAACCCAGCTGCCCTTGAGCCCGGGCGATATACCACCATACTGGAACCTCAAGCAGTCAGCGATCTCGTGTCGGTGATGCTGAGTGAACAAGTCATGGATCGGTATGTGTCCGAAAAATGGCCACCGAGGCGGCCGTTTTCTGGGTATACGGACGATACTTCAAAAATCGGACTGCAGGTCATAGACACCCGACTCACCATCAGTGCCGATCCGATGGATCCAGATGCGGGATTTCCTCCCTATTCGTTGTTAGGAGAAGTCTATCAGCCCGTGAATTGGATCGAGGATGGCGTGTTGAAAGAGCTCTCGTACGCGCGCGATCCATACGGAATTCAGTCGCTCGGAAGAAACGCGGGGTTGCCAAATTCTACTGGGTTCCGGATGTCTGGCGGTACCGCCACGGTTGATTCGATGATCGCTAACACCAAGCGAGGACTTTTGGTAACTCGGTTTTCAAATGTCGCTATAGTCGATCTCGAATCGCTCATGCTCAATGGCGTTACGCGAGATGGACTGTGGTTGATCGAAAATGGTAAAATCTCGAAAGCCGTCAAGAACTTCCGGTTTACCGAATCACCGTTTGTTGCCTTGAATAACGTTCTCGAGCTCGGTGTTCCGCAGCGGGTATTCCGGCCCGTTGCTCCAACCGTTGTTCCTGCGATGAAGGTGCAGGACTTTAGCTTCACCTCGATGTCGGACGCAATATGAGATACGTTCGTAAATTATGGTATCGAATGGCGATTGCCTTCGGAACACTTACACTGTTCTGCAGTGCTGTACCGCTGGCGGCTCAACTTAGAAAGTCCGACGCCGACACGGCGCGAATGGTATGGGGGCGTAACGACTTCTCTCGTTATCTTTCGGCGGATGTGTGCTCCCAAGCAGCGCTGGAAACATGGGTAGATCTCATCCGGACTGATATCACTGATACGGCTGGCGAGAGTTCATCCGGTGATCTCCAGCTACCGGCTTCGGTGGTAAGTGTCGCAAAATCATGCGGATCGAAATTCACCGTCGAGGGAACTTCTCCGCGCGAACTCTGGGGATTAGCCCGCATTTCGCTGGTTGTAAATAACGATGCACAAGCCAAAGCGGTCATCGATCGTAAGCTGTTGTTGCTTCAGTCACCTGTCGCAAAAGCTGAAGGGTTATTAACGGCATTTCGGATCTGTATGCAAGCAGTACCAGCTCGATTGAATATGGCGCAATCGTATATGCAGCAATTGCTCGCTGTCGGTGACTCTGCACATATTGAGCAGTTTACCGCATACGTGGAGCTAATGAACTACTGGCACCGCCTGTACCAGCCGGACAGTATTCGATCCATCGCGAATCAGGCGATTGCATTAGGCAAAAGAATGTCCACGGATGAACAAAATACGGTCGAAGTATTCCGTCCGTATCACGAGCTAATCGATTTGGCGAATGAAGCGGGTGATCTGAAGCTACAACAGCGTCTCCTCGATAGCGCTCTTATGGATGTTGGCCCGTGGAGAGATGGTACGGGAACAAACTGGACTACGCCAATGACGAGACTGCTTGAGACACGAGTCGCGTTGTATGGCAAGAAGACAAAGCCCTTGAGCGGAACGTTCTGGTTTAACAACAATGGTGTGCCGAGGCCGGCTCCGGGTAAGATGTCGCTCATTGTTAATGTCAGCCATGTTTGCGGCACAGGCTGTTACGGTGTGTATAATACGATTCGAAGTCTGCAAAAGCAGTATGGTGCCGATCTCGACGTTACGATCGTGACATCTACAGTTGGATATGCAACAGGTACAGGCCCTCTCGCACCTGCTGAAGAAGCGCAAAAGGCAGCTGATTTTTATCTCAATTATTTGAAGATACCAGCGGCGATTCTGGTTGAAGAGACCCCGATATCAAAACGTGACGACGGACGTATATTACGTGGCACGTCGAAATTTGCCGAGACCTTCGCGAGTATGAACGCAGTCCTCGTGGATCGTAACGGAGTTATTCGTTGGCTTGGGTTGATACAATCTACCAAGGACAAACGGATGATTAATGCGGCTATCGTTAGAGTTATGGCTGAGCAAGCGAGTGGTGGAGAGTAATATGCTAGTGATCGCTCCGGTTTTGTGCATGCCCTGTTCTCATATAAAAGTATCCCGATTGTTGTATGTCATGTGTAGCACTGACCTGAGCACCTATCTGAAATGAGTTTGCTGAACGTTCTTGCTCCTGTTACTCTGTTTGCAGTGACAGCGTTCGGAGCTCTTGCTGGCGCTCCAGGCTTCCGAGATCCAATGATCGCAACGACACTGGTGTTCACGGATTCGACCGATTCTGCGAAAATCGCAGATTCTCTCAAAACGGTGCTCTCTGACACGTTTACGCCGCCAATGTTGGGATCTTCCTTGCGCTATGGTGTTGATACAGCAGTCTCTCCCTGCGTCGATTTCTATCAATATGTCAACGGGGATTGGCGAGCCAAGACCAAACTTGGCAAGCTGACACCAGGTCAGACAAAGCGGGTTGAAATCTTCGGTGACACCTATCGAAGGACGCAGCTTCGCCTGCAAGTCATACTCGATTCCGCACGATCTGTCGCCTCCACCACCAAAGATCCCACATTCAAGGCGCTCGGCATGTTCTACGGCAGCTGCATGACCTCGGATTCGCTCGAACGCTCCCCCATACGAAGTGTTCCATCAAAAACGCCGGTCAAAGATTCCACTCGCACTGAACAATGCTTGCAGCGAACAATCGCAACGTTAGGCGGTGCGTTAGGCCAGGCATTCGCACAAGATCTACTTGCCTCCAATTCAATGAAGCGTATGGAGGCATTGCTCGAGGCGTTGCGCGCCGCTGCAGTCGAACGAATCAAGGCAAATCCATTGATGTCTCCATCCGAGAAGTCGCTGGCGTTGGAACGGTTGCAGAAGCTGCATCTGCGTGTTGGGATGCCGAAAGAGATGGTGGACTACACGTCACTCGCGCTCACCGATAACTACATGCAGAACAAAATGGCTGTTTCCAACTTTGACAATCAACAATGGGTTAGCTCAATCGGCGGAAACGTCCGTGCGAAGTGGAAAGCGAGTCTCTTAACTCCAAACGCATTTTATATGAGCTGGGATCACGCGATTGAGATTCCTGCCGTTATGTTTATGTCGCCGTTCTTCGATATCAAAGCAGAAGACGCGCTGAACTTTGCCGGAATTGGTTACGTCATTGGTCACGAAATCTTCCATAGCATCGCAGGCCAGCTTCCATCGATTGACAATCCGGAAATGAAAGCCAACATCGAGAAGTTCAAGGCGTTGAATTCTGAGCTAGGAATCGTCGATGGCTGGAACACTGATGGCAAGCGTACGTTTAACGAAGATATTGCCGATTATGGCGGTGTGTTGATTTCGTATGCTGCGTGGAAAGCCACCCTCAAGAAGAACGGCAAGCACGCAGCACCAATGGTCGACGGTTACACACCGGATCAGCGCTTCTTTGTCGGACTTGCACGAGTGTGGCGAGCCAAGTGGCAGGGGGCTGGATTAAACGGCGATACCCACGCCGCGCCATTCGCCCGCGTAAACGCGATTGCGCTGAACGCACCGCAATTTGCCAAGGCCTTTGGTTGCAAAGAAGGCGATCCAATGGTTCGTCCAACCGACAAGAAAGTTGTGATTTGGTAATCCGAATGAGTGTACTGAACATTCTCGCTCCTCTCGTTCTGTCAAGTTTTACGATATTCGGTGCTCTTACCTCGAACGCCACACCACTCAGCCGCATTACCATAACGATTTCCGCTGTACAGAATCCAACCGATTCTACAAAAGTCCCAGATTCTATCACAACCGTACTTCCAGATACGTTCACACCGCCATTCCTGGGTCAATCGCTTCGATATGGTGTCGACACCACTGTATCACCGTGCGTTGATTTCTATCAATACGTAAACGGAGATTGGCGAGCGAAAACCAAACTCGACCTCACCCAACCAACCGATAACGTAAACGTCTCAATCTTCCGAGACACCGAACGCCGCACCCAACTCCGATTACAAAACCTCCTTGATTCCGCACGCACCCTCTCACCCACAACAAACGACGCGACCCTCAAAGTCCTCGGCGCATTCTACTCCAGTTGTCTCACCGCCGATTCACTCGAGCGAGTTCCCAAAACCATCAACCGATCGAAGACACCACTTCGCGACTCAACACGCGCTGAACAGTGTGTACAACGCACAATCACAACCTTAAGCACCGCACTCGGTCAAGCATTCGCAAAAGACCTATTTGCATCCCATGCAGTAACCCAGATGCAAGAACTACTCGAAGCCGTTCGCACCGCCACCATCGAACGACTCAAAAGGAATAAATGGATGACACCGGATGAGCGCGCCTTCGCGATAGAACGACTGGAAAAATTACAGCTCCGCGTTGGAATGCACAAAGAAGTAATCGACTACAGTTCGTTAACGCTGACGAACGACTATCTAAAAAATAAGACCGCCGTCGCAAACTTTAACAACCAACGTTGGGTCAACTCCATCGGCACAAACATCGGTGAACAGTGGCGAGCCACGTTATTAACCCCAAATGCGTTCTATCTTGGCGGGATGGGCGGTGAACACGCAATCGAAGTTCCCGCGGCGATGTTCATGCCACCATTCTTCGATCCTAAAGCCGATGACGCTCTCAACTTCGCTGGAATTGGCTTAGTCATCGCTCACGAAATATTTCACAGCATTGCACCGCAACTACCCAAGATTAAGAACTCGGAAATGCAAGCTAACGTCGAAAAATTTAAGGCGTTGAATTCCGAATTGGGTATGCTAGACGGATGGACAACAGACGGCAACCGCACATTCATCGAAGATATTGCGGACCTTGGCGGTGTACTGGTCGCCTATGATGCATGGAAGGCAACACTAAAGAAAAAAGGGAAGCCTGCACCCGCGTTGCTGGACGGATATACACCCGATCAACGATTCTTCATCGGCACCGGACTCGTTTGGCGCGGCAAATGGAAAATGAAAAACATGGGTGGTACCCACGCCGCTCCTTTTGCGCGTGTTCACTTGATGATAAAAAACTCGCCGCAGTTCGCGAAGGCGTTCGGATGTAAGGAAGGTGACGCTATGGTACCTCCAGCACAAAAGCGCGTTATCATCTGGTAGGCAACGAATTAAATATGGCGATTGGGTTAAGTGTAATGATTAGTGCGACTTTTGCTTCGAGTTCTTTGAGAACTGTATTGATTTCGTTAGGTGCCGCCCGCCTTCATTCCAAGATCACAACCTTACTTCGGATACTTGAGCTGCCTCGCCAAAACCTCGGCACTGTCTTTTTGCACAGAGATTGCTACGCTTACCGGCCTGTCTGTAGGAGCCATCCGCTGAACAATTTCAGGCGCACTCATGACCTGCGAACCAATCCGAACCACTAAACGACGACCGATATTACTTTCAGTCATCTTTGCCAGCCGTTCCTTTCCATCGGTCGAGAACCAAACATTGAGAACAAGCCCTCTGTCCACGACAGACGGATTTATACTATCGATCTGTGCCAGAGACAATTCAACGTCATTACTCACATAGATCGAATCGGTCACATCCTGAACTAAAGCAGCAAAGTAGTTCGGTGCAGGCGAATTTTGCGCGATTCGGAACTCGACAGGTATAGCCGGATGACTACATGCTGCCATTCCTATGACGATCCCGAAAAGAGCCGTCTTTCTTAGATATCGCTTTCGTGACAGGTGCAAAGATCCCATAAGATACTCTCTCCCTAAAGACGGTATGGCCTATAAATGGCACGTGGATTGCTGGACTCCTAGCGCTGTTTTCCGTGCGCTATTGCCTTCCGTAAGATAACCGCGAGACATCCCTGCGATATTGTCCTGATGCCTCGCTCTATAAATTCCACTATCCTTTCTCGAATTTGGAGCGCAAAATGGCGAAAGTCAACTCTTTTTACCTTTCTCTCACTCGACGGCTACTTCCAAATCCCAAATCGAGACATCAGTTGGCACCGACATGCTCAAGAAGAGGATGAATACTCCGCTCAATCCTTAACGCTTATGTTCGGGCGTGTGACATACGGCATGATGGCTAGCTATTGGCCAACCCCACTCGCGATCGAGCAAAATCCATCCGTTGCCGAAAGTATGAACTTGGCGAAAGAACGGAGTGTTGCTTCTTAGTTGTTGTCCGATGAAACGAATATAAGATCACATGCCAGTTCGTTCGCACCTTCCCCGGGTCGCGATTAAAAAACCACCAGAATGGCATCAGCGAAAAATCCCGTGTAAGCGCACAAACGTTTCGTATTCTAACAATAGTTGCTCTAATGAAACGCGCGCACTAGCGCGCGAACTATTAACCGTTGCACCGTTAATTTGACCGACACTCCTCATAAATCCAAGTTGGAAACACAACCGTTTGTAAACGCACGTTTCGGGATATAACACAAAACATATTGACTGCGACGGTACTCTTCTTCATGCTTGTGCAAAGAAAATCATCGATCGTCTTTTTTTTACCGAGCGCTTCAGTGCCATTCCATGCACTTCCTAACGGCGGATTTCATGATGAAGAGGAATACGCGCGCGACCTCGCGATCCGTGTGCGGGGCGGTGATGTTGATGCATATGGCAAGCTCATCGATATTTACATCGATGGCGTCACACGGTTTGCATATTACATTGTCGGTTCACTTGATACCGCAGACGACGTAGCCCAGAGCGTCTTTATCTGGCTATGGGAGCACAGAGAGAATATAGATCCACATCGATCCATCCGGTCATACCTCTTGGGTGCCACGCGCAATCGCGCGTTGAACGAGCGAAAATCCGATGTCGTGCGAGAGAGATATCGTTCTCGCATACAGGCCGATGCGGAAGCTGGCCACATTTCGAGTGAGGTGCCCAGCTCAGAGGATGCATTTTTAAGTGCCGATGCGGTACAATTTGCTTTAACGCAACTGTCTGAGCGTCGGCAGCTTGCCATCCGGCTGCGTATCCGTGACGAAATGAATTACAACGAAATCGCCGAGGTGTTGAGGACTACTCCCGACACTGCTCGAAAGCTCGTTACCCGGGCACTTGAAGATTTAAGGAAAATTTTGAGTAAGGTGTCCGATTCGTAGCGACTGAGTTGCATATAGGGTATGACGAAATACCCTTCGTTCCCTTCAGACAGCGACCTCCATGTAGCGTTGGAGCTTTACTGGAGCCGAGAGGCCACACCGGAACAGGTGGCGTTGTTGGATACCTGGTTTGAAAGGAATCCGGGACAGAAGCGGTTTTATACGGAACTCAAGGCTGGAATCCAGAGTGATGCGTGGGTTCAGCTGTCGCCGAGTGCGAAGGCGAGGCGGAAGGGGGCGATTCTGGAGGCGGTGCAGGGTAAGATGGAAGATAGGGTTGAGAGCCAAACCCATCATACAAATCGATCGTCGCGGTTTACGCAAAGATTATCGTATCTAACCATGGCTCTGGTGATTGGAGTGATGGTCGTTGGCTTAGGTTGGGCGAGCCGCACACGTAACGTTAATAATACCATTTCAACCCATCCGTCGACCTACGCAACGGGAACAGGTGAGCGGGCAAGTATTGTGTTGTCGGACGGTAGCGTTGTATTGCTCAGTGTTGCGAGCCGACTGGAAGTGCCGCTTGACTACGCTGCCGGTAATCGTACCGTGCATTTAAATGGCGAGGCGCTATTTAACGTCACTCACCATGAAGGAGCGCCGTTTACGGTTGTTGCAGGTCGTAGTACAACGCGGGTACTCGGAACCAGCTTTGCTGTTCGTTATTACGCGACCGATACCGCGGCGACGGTTGCCGTGCGCGAGGGAAGGGTTGCGATCGGTTCAGATGTGCTAACTGCAGGGCAAGCGATTTCGGTTAACGACTTTGGAGCTACGAGTCGATATAACGCTACGGTTCGTCGGTTTGCCTTTGCGCGTGGGGTTATGGAATTGGAATATCGAGTATTTCCGGACGCCATTCCAGAGTTAAACCGCTGGTACAACGCGGATATCCGGTTGGGGGATACGGCGCTTTTGACGCAAAAAATAGTTGGAGTGTTTGAGGCTGGGTCGATTACGGATCTGATCTCGATTTTGGAGCTCACCTTTAACGTGCACGTGGTGCGAGATGGACGAATTCTTACACTCTATCAACGGAGTTGAACACGCATGACGAATGTGATGGGTCATGGGCGAATACGTGTGTTAACAAGTACGGTACCGCAGGTATGGCTGGGTGCTGTACCATGTACCTTGCAGGTGAAGTGCAGTTCTTCGCGCTCATTGGTACGAGTGTTTATGCCAGTGTTTGTATTAATCGTGGGTTCAGTTGCGGTGGCTTGGAATAACATCGCATTCGCGCAATCAACGTCAACTTTTCCAATGACACCGAGAACTACAGTTCGGCAAGTGTCGCAAGTGGATCAAGCGGATTTGTTAGATATGCAGCAGGTCACCCTGGAAATGCACGACAGCACAGTCAGTTCAATTGTGAGAGCCCTCGCTAGGATGGCTGATCGTCCGTTGATTTTTAATGGGACAGATCCAAGGTTCTCGCAGCGAAAGAGTATTCGGATTTCGAAGACGGATGTGTTGGATGCGTTTGATCTCGTGTTAAAGGGAACAGGGTTGACGGCAATGTTAGCTAGCGATAAGCGAACGATTGTTGTGCAGCCTGCGCGTGTTAGGGGAAAGGGAGTCGCAATTACAACTGGAGGGATTACTGGTCGCGTGGCGGACTCAGCGTCCGGGAAGGCTGTAAGTGGGGTGACGGTAACGATCCCGGAGTTAAAGCGTTCAACGGTAACCGACGAGAAGGGAATGTTTACGTTTCGAGACGTGCCGGTGGGGGATCATGTGGTGATGGTGAAGTTGTTTGGATACCGGGCGACGTCTCGGCCAGCGGCGGTAGTCGAAGGGAAGTCTGTGAATGTGCAGATACGAATGGTTGCGACGGCGACGGAGTTGTCTGGTGTTGTAACGACGGCGACCGGGACGCAGCGGAAGATTGAGGTGGGGAATGATATTACCACCATTAACGTTGATTCGGTGATGAAAGTCATGCCGGTTTCGACGTTTACGGATCTATTGGCCACGCGGGTACCAGGGTTAACAGTGATGGCTACGTCGGGAGCCCCGGGAGCACCATCAAAGATTCGGATTCGCGGGTTGAATAGTATGAATGCGTCAAATGACCCTGTGGTGATTGTGGACGGAATTCGAGTGAATAGTGCACAGACGGAGAACAGTTCTAACCTGGCAGCAGATAGCAAAGGGGCCTATCAACTCGTCTCTTCCCCGTTGGATGCGATTGATCCAAACAGCATTGAAACGGTTGAAGTGTTTAAGGGGCCATCGGCTGTGGCGTTGTACGGGACAGACGCCGCGAACGGCGTAATTGTAGTGACCACCAAGCGTGGTCAATCTGGACCCGCGCGATGGTCGGCTGACGGGATCTGGGGGCAGACCACGATGCCAGGAACGTGGCCTACGAACTACATGCGGTTTGGTACAGAACAAAGCGGACGTGTAACCGACTGCTCCAGCGTTCGGGAAGCGACAAAAAATCCATCACTGGGTTGCACCGGTATCGAAGGAGCTCTCTTAAAGTACCAACTGTTGAATGATCCAAAGACCACTATATTTGGAACCGGTCGCACGCAAACCTATCGAACTACCGTTAGCGGGGGAACACGGGGTTTTGCTTATAGTTTCACCGGTGCATTGAACACTGAACTCGGACTGGTGAAGATGCCTGACGCCGACGTGCAAGTGCTTCGTGAAGCTGGTGTTGCGATCCCCGGGTGGCAGCATCGTCCGCAAGGCAGTGAATCGCAATCCGGGGCGGCGAAGGTCAATGTCGATCTTGGAAAGGCGGACGTAGATTTTACAACGACACTGACCAGGCAGTCTTCTCGAACGACACCACTACAGAGTGCGATTTCCGTCGCCAGTGGTTTGGCCCCTGGCGGGGTCGACCTCACGGAGTTTGGGTTCCCGACCAATCCGTGGTCCGGAATCGGAAGCGGTGTGTTACGGGAAATTCCGAATTTCCGTTCCAAAACATCAAGTCAAAATGTCACCGCTCGCAACTCTCTGCGTGTTTTGGCGAAGCCATATCGCTGGATTCAGACGGAGGCGACCGGTGGGGTAGAGTTTACAGATCGAACGGACCTGAGTACGCTCGGGCGCGGCGAATGTTCGACAGCGTTTGGTGGTGTCTGCGACGCCTCTTTTGATCGTGGTGGTGAGTATAACACTGGTGCCGTGTCAGGAATCGTCACTTCCCTCATCCTTCGCGCGTCTGCTCCTGCGATATCGTTTGCTCGATGGATGTCGCTGCGTCCGTCTGTTGCTGGGGACTACACGCGCAGAAATACCACCTCAGTGCTTCGCCGTGCGAGCGGCCTACCAGCCGGCGCAACCTCCGGTAACGGAGCGAAGACTCAAAGTATGCGGGACAATCGTGATGAGCGGAGTACGGCTGGTATGTATATCGAAACAATGTTGGGATTTGCCGATAGGCTGTATCTGCCGCTGTCGCTTCGTTTCGACGCGGGCAGTGGGCTCGGTGCGAAAGTCCGGCCAACCTACCCTCGTATTAGTCCCTCGTTTTTGATTAGCGATCTACCTGCATTTCGGTCGATTCCAGTGATCGGTCGATTGGAGACGGTACGGCTGCGTACCGCCTACGGTCAATCAGGCGTTCAGCCAGCCGTTTCGGCGAAGCTTCGGACGTATACACAAGTTGCACGGATTATTGACGGTGGCTCCGTGATGTCGACCGAGCTCAGTTCTATTGGTAATTCGATCCTACGACCAGAGCGAACATCGGAAATAGAAGGTGGCGCAGATATCGAGATGTTACAGGGGCGATTTGGTATGACGCTCACTGGATATCGAAAACGCACGCGTGATGCACTCGTAAGCATTCCGGTACCACCGTCAGTTAATGGAGGATGGAAACAGCAGAGGAATATCGGAACCGTTCAGAACACAGGTATGGAGGTTACCGTGAATGCCACCCTATTGCAACAGCGTTCTGCTGTCTGGCAGATCAATATTGGCATGTCGAAGAATCGGAACAAGCTAGTAAAGCTCGGAATGGAGGAGAACATAGATGGGAAGTCCGTGAGTACCCACTTTGTTGAAGGATATCCACTGTACGGATTATGGGCATTGCCGATAACGGGATTTACAGATCTCAACGGTGATGGTTGGATTACAACAGGCGTACCTAACGGGATAGACGAAGTTCAATTGGGACAGAATCCCGTTTATCTCGGAGCGCCGTATCCCGTGTTTGAAAGTTCGCTCCACAGTACGGTCAATGTTTTGCGCAATATTTCCTTCGGGGCGACATTCAGTTATCAACACGGGCTGACGCAAATGAACCTGGGCCAAAGTGTCAATTCGACTGGACTTGGACTACTGAATCGTCGAGAATTTAACGATCCAACAACACCAGTTGCAACACAAGCATCTTTAGCAGTCGCGGTAAAATGCACAGGCGGTAATAGTGCGTGTAGTAGCGACATCGGAGTTGTACAGACTATCTCTGCATTACGATTAAACGGATTCTCATTTGGCTTCATCTTACCTCAACGACTCACCGCTGCGATAAGTCGCGGTCGCACTATTCGTATTGCATTGCAAGGAACGAATTTTGGCTTGTGGACAAACTACTCTGGTAAAGATCCGAATGTAAATTCCGGGACGGGTGAAACATCTGTAGATACCGGGGTTCTACCAACATCACGGATCTGGCAGTTTACCATTGGGGTGAATTAGCATGATTTCTTCAATGGTTCGCCGAAAAATAGGCCGCAGTATTTTCTGCAGTTACATGGTGCTCGGTGCTATTGGCTGTTCACTGGGAGATCTCGTCAATAACCCGACGCTCCCTACGAATATTCAAGACCCAAACGTTGTTAAAACACCAGAAGGAGCGATGGGGGCGTATTACAGCGCAGTGTATGCCTTTCGGGACTATGTTGCTGGTGGAGCGGCGGGTGGAGATCCGGGGCAAGTGTTTTTTGCTGAGAATTTTATTGCTAGCTCCGGGTTGTTCACCGACGAGTTACAATCCATCCAGGCACGAGTACCAGATAGTCCATTTCCATCAGCTCCAGCAGCTATAATTGACGCCAGAGTCGAGAATTATAATGGACCCTACAAAGGGTTGCATAAGATCCGTGCGCGCGCCCATGAGGCAATTAGTGCATTGCGCACATATCGTCCCAATACGGTGCCGGCATTGGTCGGACATCTTCTAACCATTGAAGGTATGGCAGAGGTGCTCCTTGCTGAACTCTATTGCTCTGGTATCCCACTAAGTACATTGGACTTCAATGGAGATTATACCTTACGGCCAGGTTCTTCAACAGAGGCTGTGTTTCAGCATGCTTTGACGTTATTTGATTCTGCATTAGTGATTACAATCGACAGTACGAGTTATATCAATTTTGCATCGATAGGACGCGCGCGAGCGCTACTGGGATTACATGATGTTGCTGCCGCGGCATTGGCTGTCGCAAACGTTCCAACTGCATATCGCTATATGTTGCCGATGGAAGGGGAGACGGGCCGTCTGTTCGGGACCACGAATAATAACTGGTTTGCATCGGTTGCAAATCGGAAGGGAGGAGTTGGTCTCCCATACATCGGCAGCGGTGACCCTCGGAGTGCCAGCGATTCCTTAATTGGCACCAGCGGCGGCCCATGGTTTCCAAAAAAATACCTTGATCCAGGCGTGACGAATCCTGGGGCGAATCCTGGTGACGTTGCTGTTGTGTTCGCCGGCGGTATTGAAGCACGATTGATTGAGGCAGAAGCCGCACTTCTTGCTGGAGATACCAAATGGCTCATCATGCTGAATGCATTACGCACATCGTGTGTGCCCGATGAAATCTGCCCTATCCCGGCTCCAACGGGAACCGGTGGAGTTGCAAACCTTCCGCTTCTCCCTGATCCAGCGCTTAATCCGCTGCCTGCCGGTGCGACCGTCGAAGATGTTCGTCTTGATTTAATCTTTCGAGAGCGCGCGTATTGGATGTTTCTCACCGGGCGTCGTCAGGCTGATCTTCGGAGACTGGTGCAGCAGTATGGTCGCGAACAGCATACTGTCTATCCGTCAGGATTTTGGGGGAGGCAGCAATTTGTACCGTATGGAACACGAATCTCATTTCTTGTTCCGAGCGATGAACAAGACGCCAACCCTCTTTATCACGGGTGTGAAGACTGATGACACAACATACTCCTCAACGATGGTTCGTTGCTCTCGGATTAATCCTCTGCTGTAGCTGCAACGATGAATTTGGAACTACACCAATGCCGTCGTCCACGAACTTGTATTGGCAACTGCGATTAAACTACCATGCTGCATTGCTCTCGTTACGACCGCCGCATAATACGCTGCAATTACAAACGACACCATACACCGAGTTCGGCGAGATATGGGATTCTGAGGCAACTACGTTAATACGAGCAGATTCCGTGCTCGCCGCGTCACCTGCAAAATTCGTCTCACGCGACTCTTCGAAGGTGTTGGTATCATCTACAGGGCTGGTGACTGCTCGGGCGGTACAGACTGGCAACGTCTACGTAGTGGCAACGCGGAAGCTTGGGAATACGACACATACCGATTCTGCCTTGATTCGTGTTGCAGAGGTTATGTTACAGCCGATAATCGACACATTTCGGGTTCGTCCTCGTGATGGCGATAGTGCAAAGGTTGCATCTGGCTATAGTTTTTTCGGAACCCCAAATACGAAGGTCTTTGTTGTAACTGCAAAGGATAGCACTGGAGCTTCAATAGCAAATATTCCAATTTACTTTACATCATCGAACCCATTATTGGCAAAAGTGACCAATGCATTTGTGGCCACGAAATCCATTACTGCCATCCAACCCGGTGAGGTTGTGCTACGCGCAGAGACCTGGGTGTACGGTGTGGCAAAACAGGACACGATGGTATTTACCGTCGGGTATCCAATCGCGCCAACGATAATCATTTATTCTGCGGGGATGACGAGAGATAATCTGGAGTGGCATTATGGCCCCGGAGCCACTATTGGGTTTAACAACTTCACCGGCATGACCGCCGGTCAAGCGTCTAAATCTGGCGGTGTCGCGCAGAACGGCGTACCCATCGATATCATCTTTGATGATTCAATCCATGTGCTTGCCGCCATACCAAGCTATCAGAATAGCGGTGACGGGAATATTCGTGAAATTCCTGGCGATACTATGTCTTCGGATGATACGCGTTATCGCCGATTCATCACCCCTGGTACCTATGTCTACCGCACACTGCCATTGAACACTACGGGCAGAATCATCATCCATGACAAATAATCCAGCCTTCTTTCCTTCCTTGATATGACATCAACACGACGCACGTTTCTGAAGAACAGTGCAACATTTGCCGCCGCAACAGCCGCTGCCGGGATCGCACCCAAGCCGCTAGTCGCGCAGTTTGGATTCACCCCTGAACCCATACCACCGATTGAAGATCCGCGAATCAAACAGTTGGCACAAGCGGCTCTTGATTCGGCTCGTGCATCTGGAGCGAATTATGCCGATATTCGTTTGACACATCAGAAATCTAGAGCGTTTGTCGAAAATGTTGCAGATACACGGTGGATTTCTCGAGACACCGAGAGTATGACCGTTGGGGTACGCACTCTTGTCGATGGATACTGGGGTTTTGTGTCAGGGCCGGTATGGAGTGTGGACGAAATGGCACGACTCGGACGTTCAGCGACTCATTTAGCGCGCACGAATTCGTTAGGTAAGGCACGTCGTGTTGACATGGCACCCGTTCCGGTTATCGCTGACGGGCATTGGATGACACCGGTTAAAGTCAACCCGTTTGATGTGCCACGTGGAGAAATATTGGATTATTTCCTTGCGCTAGGAAAGGTCGGCAAACGATTTCATAAGTTTGGTTCGACCGGTTATAATGGCCATGAGTTCATCCTTACTGGTAAAGCCTTTGCTTCATCGGAAGGTAGCTATGCTACGCAGCGATTATTTCAATCTGGAATGTATGGACGGGGATGGAAATTTGAACCCAAGGGAATGCCGTACATTGGTGCGCTATACGAATATATCTCCCCGTCAGCGAAAGGATGGGAGATGTACCGGGATCAGCCGCTTCAAGAATATCTGATAGCGTTGTATGAAGAGTTGAAAGAAGATGCATCACTTCCCGTAAAACCCATTGATGTTGGAAGGTACGATGTCGTGTTTGACGCGAGAATCGTTGGAGGTCTTGTCGCAAGTTCCATCGGTGCCGCTACGCAGTTGGATCGAGTGCTGGGATATGAAGCGAACGCGGGCGGCACCAGCTACATCACCGATCCACAGGCCATGTTGGGATCGCTTAAGATCGGTTCACCGCTCCTCACCATCTCAGGTGACCGGAGTACCCCAGGTGGTGCCGCAACTGTGAAATGGGACGATGAAGGTGTCGAACCTGACGCTGTAACGTTGGTTCAAAACGGAGTACTCTCCGACTTCATAACGACACGAGAGAGCGCCGGTTGGGTGAACGAATGGGGTTTGCGTTCGCAGATGCCATTCCGTTCACACGGCTGTGCTGCTGCGCCAGAAGGAGTGGGTGCTCCGCTCGCGCATACTCCAAATTTGCAGATGATACCAGCGTCTGACACGGCAGATCTGTCATCACTAGTCGCTAGTCTTGAGAAAGGACTGTTGATTAAACGTGGAGAGATATCTATGGACTTTCAGCAGCTCAATGGCTATGGTGGCGGATATACATTTGAAGTAAAAAACGGAAAGCGCATTGCGTTTTGCCTTGGAGCTGGTGTGCTATTGAGAACACCGGAATTTTGGAAATCAATCCAAGCTATTGGTGGGAAGAGCAGCGTCAAACGTTACGCTATTTTGTCATATAAAGGCGAGCCATCACAGAGTGTTTACCATAGCGTGGATGCCGTTCCGGTACGAGCCAAAGATATGACCATCATTGATAAGTTAAGAAAAGCATGACACAGGTACAGGAAGAACGGGGGCGGTATATCACCCAAGCGGAATCTCAGGAGATCATAGGACGTGTGCTTGCCTTCGCAAAAGACGGATACACACGGGTGACAGTCTCCAGTTGGTTGGATGGTGAGCTCCGGTGGGCCAGGAATCGCGTGAATCTTGCCAGCGATCGATATAACATTAAGGTTGGTATCGGTCGTTATATGGATTGGGGATTTGCCGGTTTTGAAGTTTCCACTAATCAGATTGACGACACTTCACTCGAATGCGCGGTGCGTGCTGCTGAGAGACGATATGAGGACGGTACATGGAGACATTCATGGGGCGGCAGTCAGTTTTCAGGTGCGCTTGAGTCTCCAAAACTAGTCACGCCAACTACCGTAATCTGGAGTGATGTGACATCCTCAGAGACTGGAATGAATCGAGGCCGTATCGCGAGAATGTTGACAGAAGGGGCCGAAGCGAAAGGCATGCTTTCGGCAGGCTATCTTGAGGCACGGTCAGCATCGTTCGCCGTATGGTCCAACATTATTCCAGGGGGTAAAAAGGCACCACATCCAGAAATGATTTATCAGCAGCTCACACAAGCTCAGTGTTCCATGACTGTGCGCCATCCTCGCGGCATGGGATCCGGATGGGCCGGTGCCTCAAGCTTTGACATTACCAGGGTAGATGGTCCAGCGCTAGCGCAATGCGCGCTTGATAAATGTATAGCATCTCTTGATGCAGTTCGTATAGAACCTGGTCGGTTTACGGTGATTCTGGAACCTCAAGCTGTCAGCGAGTTGTTGCTCCCCATGATGGAAGAGGGGTATGATTCGCCACTCGATCGGGTGGGTAATGAGGGCGGAGATGGCCCATTTTTCCTTGCATTTGATGATGTTTTGCGGGTAGGTCGTTCAAAGCTTGGCTTGAAGATCATCGATGAACGCATCACGATCAGTCACGATCCCATGGATCCCGTACTTGGGGTTGTCACGCAGCCAGGGCTGAAGCCTATTACCTGGATCCAAAACGGCGTTCTCACGTCGTTGCATCATCGGCATGACTATGCCGTAGAAAAAATACAACGCTTCGCAGGTGATTTGTATCGCCCCTCTTTTCGAGTGAGTGGTGGTGATGCTACCATCGATGATATGATTGCTACCACGAAACGCGGTCTATTGGTCACTCGATTCTCCGGTATTGAGAAGGTTGACAAACGAAGTGTGTTGTTGACAGGTACTACACGTGATGGTCTGTGGTTGATTGAAAACGGCGTAATCACCAAAGCAGTTTGGAACATGCGGTTTACCGAATCTCCGCTCTTTGCACTTAATCAGTTGGAGCAGCTTGGCGTGCCGCAGCCGGTGTTTCGACCGGTACCGGATCCAGTTACGTTCAGATTAACACCCACCATCGTACCTGCGATGAAGATTAACGATTTCAGCTTTACGTCGCTCACTGACGCCGTTTGATGAGTACTTCAATCAATACATCTTATGTTTAGTCGATATTTTGTGAAATTTATTCAATCTCTAGTTCGTGCTAGTCATCCTCTTGGCGTCGTGCTTGTATCTGTCAGTTTCTGGGGTGTTTCAGTCACTGCGCAAACACGGTTTGAGGAACCGTCCGGACTTTCGGGCGTCGCACAATATCGTACGGTCGAGCAATGTTGGGCACAAAAAGACAGGCTTAGTATTCTTTGGGAAGGACGTGATTCAATCCTGTATGACACGATGCCACCTAAAAGTACATTAAAACGTATGATGCCGTGGCCGCGTCATATTATTGAGGCAGTCGCTCTGTGTACTGAGAAATGGGATGCAAAAACGGTATCGCTTACCGATTTCTATTTACTCGGTGAACTCTTACTGGTTGCTGGTCGGAAGGACGATTTTTTAATCTTGCTCGAGCGTAAGATTGAAGAATCAAAAATCAATGAAAAAAACCATATTGCCATTGCGATTGGTAGCTCAAACGATGAGATAGATAGTTTGGATGGAGAGAAGGACCACGATTATGGTTATTATAAAAATCCGAATCAAGTATACAGTGATGTCATCAAATTATACGGGAATGCACGGCCGGTACATATAGCGGAGCTCGATTCACTTGTGACTCGCCTCATCTCGCTTCCTAATGATTCATTCCCGAGAACTGGGAAAATAGATCTACTGTGGAGGTTACGGCAGGAAGTGGCCGTATACGATTCGGCTATTGCGATGAGAGCTGCAGTACGGGCGGATGCTTTATTTGCCGAATTGAACGATGAAGAGAGAAAGGGGGTGTGGTATACTCATCCAAGATTTGGTTCCGTGTTAAAAGCAAAATTGAATAGTAGCTATCTACATTCCAAGGAGAGGCTCGATAGTTTACGGGTCAGTAGTGCCGCTTATGTGAATTCCGTACGACAACAAGAGGCTGGAATTCTCAACGGAGTGGATCCAACTCGAGATCCTCGGTTTGAGATTGGTGCAACGAGCCCAAGCGTGGATGGCGACTTCTGGTTTCCTCTGAAGCCAACGTCTCCACGCCCAACAGTGGGGAAGTTGTCTTTCGTAATTCCCTTAACTATATGTAGAGCCGAATGGGGGGCCGAGATGCGACAATGGCGGGTGTGTTTGAAGATGGTATCGATGCTGCAGCGAGTACATCGTCAATTCCCGGACCTGGAGATTACTTTGATTACTCACCAGGTAGGGCGAGCGATACTTCAAGAGCCGGGTTCGGCCGAAGACGAAGCTGAGGATATGCGTCGATGGTTGTTAGAGGGCTTCAAGTTGCCGGTCACGCTGGTTATAAACAAGGCGAACTTTGTGAAACTTCCGGAGCCCGACTGTCGGTTGGTTCCAACATACTGGACGTTGGAGTCAATGCTAAAGTGGGGTTGTTTTGTGGATTACAAAGGGCGGATATTTTGTAGTTATCCGTCGTTTTTGATCGACGAATCCGGATTGATCTTAGGCACTAATCTTGGCGAGGGCGATCTGGTTGATATGCTCACCATTCTGTCGCACAGAAACCGATAATATGAACACGATATATCATACGCGCTTGTCCAGTAAGGCTCTTTGTATAGGGTTTGGTCTCATGCATATCGGGGGCATATTAACGAGTGCCACAACGTCCAAGGCGGCTGCTCCGAAGAATGTGAGCGATGTCGCAGCACAATCGATATTAGAGCAAGATAACGCAACCGTTGCACGTCACTTTGCTGGCACCGACTCCCTATTGCAAGATCCCGTACTTACCGTGGGTACACTTCCTAACGGACTTCGGTATTATATCCGCGTAAGCACCACGCCAGCCAAGCGTGCGCGGCTGTGGCTTGCCGTGAACGCTGGTTCTATTCAAGAAGATGATGACCAACGAGGTTTCGCGCATTTTCTCGAACACATGGCGTTCAATGGAACGAAACATTTCCCGAAGAATACGCTGATTGATTTCATTGAACAATCGGGGATGCAGTTCGGTGGCGATCTCAACGCCTATACCAATTTTGACGAAACCGTCTATCAACTGACCGTTCCAACGGATGATCAAGCGGTTCTGCACCAAGGATTGCAGGTTATCCAGGACTGGGCAAGCGGCGGAATCACGATCGATTCGACAGACGTCGTAGAAGAGCGTGGGGTTGTGTTGGGCGAATGGCGCATGCGGAATTCAGATACGGCCGTTCAGCGGCTCAGTAAAATTCAAGATGGAATGCTGTTGGGCGATAGCTCGCGCTATATGAAGCGATTTCCTATCGGTGCGCCGAAGTTGTTACGTGCCGCACTCCCCGCACCGGTGAAACGATTCTATCAGGACTGGTATCGGCCTGATCTAATGGCGGTTATCGCCGTTGGTGATTTCGACCCTGTCCAGATGAAGCGGGAAATTGAAACACGGTTTGGTCAGATCCCCTCGACTGTCAATGCGCGTCAATTTAATCGGCCCAGTATACCAAGTGCGGATACGGCGCTCGTGCACGTTATCACCGACCGCGTGAGACCGATCATTGAAGTCACTTGGCCCGCTGCTGAAGAACCATCAGATCCGGTTGCGGCGATCCGACAAGACGTAATGGAGTTTTTGCTATTCCAGCATTTGCAGCATGTCCTCTCAAAAATGAGTAAGCAAGAGCGGCGCGTTTTCGCGGGGGCAAGTGCCAGACGTACGCCAGGCATGGTGCGTCCTATGGGTGAAAAATATGCACTTGGTGTATTCGCATCGCCGGATAGCTTGGAACGCGCTTTTGTTGCAGTATTGACCGAGGTGCAGCGTGTTGCACAGCACGGTATTCCAGTCGAGGTACTTGAACGAGAAAAAGGCGCGCTGCTCCGTCGCGTTGAACACGCGGCTGACGCGGAAGATGCTATACCGTCGCAACAGCTTGCGCAAGCGTATGTGCGTCACTATCTGAGGGGTGGCAACGGTGTATTATTGAGTCCTAAGCAAGAGCTGAACATATTAAAGCAGTTCTTACCTTCCGTGACTCCTGAAACGACGAAGAAAATGGCTGAGTTCTGGCGGACAAGCGGTCCACCGACGGTGATGGTGACAATGCCACTCTATTCGCACGTACGAACACCAACGCGCGAAATTGTGATGGCATTACTGGATTCGGTTGCGAACGCATCGATTCCAGTTCGATCCATCAGTAGCAATACGGTCGCTTCGACCGCACCATCGGCATTTGTGACGCCTCAAATAACCAGCAAGATTGTCAAGGAACAGCTGTATAAATTTAGTAATGTTACGGCATGGACATTGTCGAATGGTATTCGCGTGTTGTTTAAGCCAACCAATTTCAAAACAGATGAATTGATACTACAAGCGGGCAGTCTGGGCGGGATGTCCCGTGTCCCAGATAGCCTGTTCTATACGCCGGGGCGATTTGTCGGTGCATTAATGACGTCGTCAGGCGGGCTCGGCGATTTCAGTAGAGATGCATTGGAGCAAAAGCTGGATAACGCTACGCTCAGTGAATTGCGAGTCGCAATCAATGCTTTTGATGAAGAGGTCTCGGTTGCGGGGTCGCCTAAAGATATGGAAACCATGTTTCAACTCATGCACTTGCAGTTCGTTGCGCCCAAGATCGATACCGCAACGCTCGTTGAATGGAAACGCACCGGTGCAAATACGTTAACGATGTCATCCAATGATAAATTGGCTGCTATGTTAGCGAATGGAGAACCGCGTTTAACACCAGCGACGCAAAATGCGGTGAACATGCTGTATCTCATGGATACGGCAGAAGCTATGGCCGTCTATCGCGATCGATTTGGCGATCCGGGTGATTTTACGTTTACTATTGTCGGCGCGGCTTCCGCACACGACGTGAAACCGCTGGTAGAACGGTATTTTGCAACGCTCAAAACGTCAGGGCGGAGAGATCGAGAGCAGCCGAGAGATCTCAAGATCAAGCCGTTAGAGAATAAACGGGATGTTCGCAGCGAGCGGCCGGATATACCTCCAGAAAAAGCGCAAAGTACCTTGCTGTTTGACGGTGTACTTTCTGAAACTCCGCTTGAGCACCGGAAAGAACAACGCGCGTTGAGCACGCTTTCTTGGGTGCTTGGAAATCGTCTTCGGAATCGATTACGCGAAGAGATGGCGGTGACATATGGTGTGTCTGCACCCGTGCGCTTCTATCGCAATCCGAAACCGCATTACCTCTTCGATATCAGTGTGCTCACTGCGCCGGATAGAATCGATGAATCAGTTAAAAATATCTGGCAGATTATCGATTCGGTTCGAGATACTGGTATTACTGCAGATGAGCTGACGAAAGCTACTACGGTCGCCCGTCGGGCACGCGAGAATGCCATGCAGGATAATCGGTGGTGGGTAACACAGATGCTCAAGTATGATCAAGCTGGACTGCCGTTGGATGAAATCATATCGGGATCCGATGTACCCGTTACATCTGCCGATGTACAAGCGGCCGCTCATAAATATTTGTCGAAAGATGTGTATCTACAGCGGACAATCTTACCTGAGAAAGAAGCCGTTGCGAAGTACGAAAAGAAGCTAAAGAAAGAAGATGCCGATAGTACGACGAGAGATAAAGCAAAGCGTTGAAGAGTAGAGAAGATGGGTTGGTAAAATCTCAACGCTAGAGTGTAACGCAATCCTTTGAAGCTGCATATTAAGTGCATTGGTGAGATGCGCTTAGGTGTGGCTTTCAGGGGGTTATCATTTTAAGGTAAACCCTTCCTCACTCATGCAACAATAAGCTACAAGCCAACGAAGAAAGCTTAGTCGCATCTTCTCGAAGCTCAGAAATACAGAAATGAGCCCGAATACCAACTCCGACCCGGATAGCGCAAAAGCACACTTCACGGATACCGACGGCCGTTTTGTTGCGAGTATTACCATCTGTTTGCACGCGACCGATAGGTCTCGCGCGCCGTCCTTGCATAAACCTAGAAGCTAGGTTGTTATTCTAGTGCCAACCATCCTTCGCGTAGACGGCTTCCGTGTCATGATTTACCTCGCTCCTCGCGAGCATGGCCCAGCTCACGTACATGTATTTTGCTGTGATGGCGAGCTCATCGTTTGGCTAGGCGAAGGCGACGAGTCACCATCGCCTAGCACGAAACGTTGATATGTACGGAAAACGACTACGTGCCGCATATCGATTAGTCGAAGAGCATCTGGAATATCTACGGCAGCAATGGGAAAATCATCATGAATAAACGGAAACTCACAGACGCACAGATTATTGCACAAGGCGCCGCCGCTGCAAAACGCGAACGAGCCGACCGTGCCGCAGGCCTCCGCGCCCAAGCCGTCTGGTACGACCACGCCAGCGGCTACATCATGATGATGCTCACCAATGACCGTCTATTCGGCGTCCTACCCCACCACATTCCCGCTCTCGCGCGCGCAACACCCGCACAACTCGCAACCGTCACCCTAAGCCCAAGCGGCAGTGGCCTCCATTGGGACACCCTCGACGTCGCCCTAAGTGTTCCCGGACTCCTCCTCGAAACCCTCGGGAAATCCGAAATCGCGAAGGCATGGGCGAAACAAGTCGGACAAATCAAAAGCCCAGCGCGCGCAAAAGCATCCCGAGCAAACGGCGCAAAAGGCGGGCGTCCCAAAAAAACACAGGTGGCGTAAAAGGTTTTACCCAAGACCGTCCGCGGAATATTATTATGATGCTTCCTCTGGTAACGCTTTTACCCGAAAAAAATTGAACTCCAAAAGTAACGTTTAATTCAAAAGCAAGGATCAATTTTTGCGCATGAGGACCAGAGTTTTTAACATACGTCAATCACGATTTTGTGATTACGGTTCTTTACCTAAAAACATTTTAAAAAATCAAAGTCGTTAGCGTTCTTAACATTTCCCAATTCAGAACGCCTAATAAACAAATGCGCAGGACGTTGAACTACTGACTCGGGATTCAAAACTCGCTGAAACAAGCGTTCGATCCTTCGTCACTGAACGTTACGAAAAAGGAGATCAAAATGCAGAGAAACTTTGTGTATGCACGTGCGATGATTGCAGCGACAGCGGTTGGAGTGTTAAGCACGTTTGTTACGCCAAAAACAGCAGAAGCCCAAGCACCTTTCGGTTCATATCGAAATAGCTGCAGATCAATCACGCTCAATAAAGGCGGAGTACTCCAAGCCGAATGCCGCACCACGAACAATAGTTGGCAGCGAAGCAGTCTTCGCATGGCAAATTGCCGGAACGGCGACATTGCCAATCGCGATGGTCGACTTGTATGTGCCAACAATCAACGTGGGCAGTACGACAATAAGAGACCAGGCAATCGACCCGGAAATGCCGGCCGACCTGGAGGTCAGTACGACCCACGAGGCCATGATAACCGAGATAACCGCGGCAATAACGGGAAATACGACAACCGAAATAACCGCAACGATCGCAAAGACCGGGACGACCGAAACCGAGGTTCAGTAAACACCCGCAGCGGCATCGTTCTATTTACCGGTACACGATGGAACGGCCGCACCATGAACATTCGCAGCGATTACATGAATCTCGAGAAAACTGGGTTCAACGACAACGCTGCATCCGTACGAATTGTCGGGAAGGGAACCTGGCGTTTATGCTCGGATAAAAACTACGGCGGACGCTGCGTCAACGTCTCGTCCGATGTCGGAGATCTGAACAGGCTTGGCGTTCGAAACAAGATTTCGTCGATTCGGCGTGTCCGCTAGCTGATTCGCGAGAGTGGTGTTAATCGGGATGGGATGCCACAGTATCTCATCCCGATTTTGTTTTTTGGGGATGGAATCCATGGAGTCGATATTCCAAGCAACTCGTAAATTCATTCGTTGCCAATCGAGCACCGACGAGCGATACCTCCGCTCCTATCGCAGTATCGGAATCCGATCGCCTCCAACATCAAGCTCAATCAGATCCGCTGGACCATCAACATAAATCATTAAATTTCGCTCTTCGCGAGCTGCAGCTGACGGTGCTAAAATACTAGTGTATTCCCGTTCTCTCGCGACATCTGCAATAATCCGGCAATGCTCAAGCGCGGCTTCGTCATCGCTCGTCATCGTGCGAATATCAATTCCAAATTGCCGTCGTATGGCAGCATTTGTAAGATCAAGCACTTGTTCAACTGTGACTTCTAACGACACCAAATCTCTACGTTGCCAATCTCCATCAACATCACCCAGCAATGCAAGGCGCTTCCGGTACTCAGCTAAAGCGCCTTCTGCCGTTAATGCCGTATACAAGCAGCCATATGTCTGACGATTCCAACGTCCTCGAGCACGCAAGATATATCCGACGTGCAACGGATGAGCCTTCGCGGGAACGTGTCGCCAAACTGTCCCCGAAAACCTCAGGTAAAAACCCCAGCTTCTAAAGAAGCAAGCGCTTCGATAACCGGATCCAGTTCACCATTCAAAACGTACGAAATCGGTCTACGGCCACGAAGCATTGGAACCGGCGTATGCATCCATCGCAACGCTCCTTCTTCATTGCTAAAGCAAACCGTTAACAGGTGCCTAAGTTCTCGTAGTTTCTCGAGATGTTCTTGATGGCGCCCAGAAGGGGGATTCGATCGACTTGCCCATCGTCGAACTGTACGTCCGTCCGCGCCGACTACTTGCCCTATTTGAGCATAGTTCAATTGCAAGTAATCATGTGCCCATCGCACGGTATTTTCCGCGACTTCCATCTCAAGTTGCGCGACTCCCATTGAACCCTCCTAATTAGAGCTTTTGAAAGCTAATGTATATGTAATGTCCTATCAAGCGCCTTATAAACGCCTTATAAACGCCTTATAAACGCCTCTAAAATGTCTGATACTGCGATCCATCCTCCGACACCGCCTCGCCACCCGACCAGAAATCAACACCCTAGAGCTCTCCCTCCCCATGGCGTTATCTTTAAATGCTGTCCTTCCAGAATCTTCGCCTGCATTCTCCAATGACCTCCGAAACCTACCAGCCAGACGAAATCCCCGACGTCACCCCGCCAGAATTCGCGGAACTCGACCCAAACGCTGCTGAGAACATGCCCGACTTCGAACTCCACGAAGCTCGCGCCACCACGGTTATGGAAGTCGTCCTCCCATTCTTTCTCGATGCGGGCCGAGCCGTCATGGAAAACACCCCAGACGCCCAAATCCGCGTCTACAACCTCCTTGCCGGCATCGAACGCAACTCCGCCCAAGCCGACGAGGGCGACGACGGCTTCTGGCGCGCCGCCTCAACGATCATTCGCGCCGTCCTGATTGACCGCGAAGACGCCATGCAGCTGGTCAAACGCTCCGAAGAGCTCGACAAACACGAAGGCTTCTCCTGGAAGACCCTCTGCGTCATGTGTTACCTCGGCGGCTCCATGGACACCAACGCGCTCCCGAGAATGTCCGTCATGCTCCACATGGCGGTCGCCGAATACGTCCACCGCCACGTTTCGCACAACCAGCCCGTCTACGAGCAAGGCATCGTGCCATGGTTCGCCTGGTTCTGGGAACGCAGCTTCGAAAACGCCAAGTTCCGATTCTACGCACCCCGAATCGTCGCCATGGACCTCCGAGACGCCCTTAAAAGCCCAATGGATGTCCGCTGGCAGCGAATCCTCCGCGCCGCATCGTTTGGCCTCTGGGAACCAATCCCCGAAAAAGGTCGAGCCTGGTTCCAAAGCGCGGAAGACAAAATGCCAGCCTACCTCCTCGGCTAAGCGGAACACTAAATGCGATACCAGCTGTCTTAACCGAAACGCACGAGTGGCGAACCAACACCGCGCTTTCGGTCGAGACAGTTGAGATTCTCTAAGTTCTCGATGTTCTTGAAATTCTCAACGCTCGTAATTTTATAACCCGAATCTTCGCCAGGAGCAACAGTCGTATGGCTACAGCCGCTGCACCATCAACCGTTTGGGAAATCGACTCCGCACACTCGCACGTCGAATTTGCAGTCAAGCACCTTATGATCGCCACCGTCAAAGGACGCTTTTCAGAGGTTAGCGGTACGATTTCGCTTAACGAAGCCAATCCGTCCGCGGCGGCGGTCGACATCAAAATCGATTCGAGTAGTATCGACACGCGCCAGGGACAGCGTGATACGCATCTAAAGTCACCAGACTTCCTCGACAGCGAAAATTATCCTCATATCGAGTTTAAAAGCACCCACCTCGAAGGGGATATCAATAAGAAGTTCAAGCTGATCGGAGACCTCGCAATGCACGGCGTCACCAAACAGGTGACATTGGAAGTCGAAAATCAGGGACGTGCAGTCGATCTCTCGGGAAATGAAAAAGCTGCCTTCGGTGCCACAACAAAGATCAATCGGACCGATTTTGGGCTAAACTGGAACCAGGCGCTGGAAGCGGGTGGGGTTTTAGTGGGAGAAGAGATCAAAATCTCCATCGAAATCGAAGCGTCTCGTCAAGCACCTTCAAACCCGGCATAGAATACCATAATTTTGACGTATTATGGCTCAACAAAATTCATTTGATGTCAGCACCGGCGTCGACATGCAAGAAGTCGATAACGCCGTAAACCAAACGCAAAAGGAAATCGCTCAGCGCTACGACTTTAAAGGGTCCACAGCGACGATCGAGTTCAAGCGGGCAGAGGAGATGCTGTCGCTCGCAGCAGACAGCGAAATGCAGATGACTGCCCTGACCGATGTTTTATGGGGAAAGCTGGTCAAGCGTGGCGTGCCGGTGAAGAATCTTGACGTCGGCGATGTTAAGGTCGCTGGCGGCGATACCGTTCGGTGCGACATTAAGCTCAAAACGGCGCTCGACACTGAAACAGCCAAAAAGGTAGCAGCCGCCATTAAGGAAGCAAAAATGCCGAAGGTACAGGCTTCCATCCAAAGCGATCAGGTACGAATCAGCTCCCCCTCGCGTGATACGCTCCAGGATGCAATCGCACTGCTGAAAATGAAAGACTTTGGTGTTGAATTGAAGTTTGGTAACTATCGCTAAAAACTCGTGATAAACGGGGGGCGCTTGCACGAAATCACACTTCGTCAAGCGCCCCCTTTTATTGTATAGTTGCTATAGTTTGTATAGTGGCTAGCACCAAGAGGCATTTCCCAGCTATTCTGAACCTTATGGAACCGTCGTACAATTCTCTCTGTCCTCGATTTCACCATGCCGTTGAGCTCATAGGACGGCGGTGGAGCGGGGCAATTATCTTCGTTTTACTCGTAGGACCGGCACGGTACGGCGAACTCAGAGCCGCAATACCAGAAATCACCGATCGCATGCTCACCGAACGCCTCCATGAGCTGGAACTTAATGGGATTGTCGTGCGCTCCGTATTCCCCGAAACACCTGTTCGAATTGAATACGCGCTCACCGAAAAGGGCTCTGCGCTCGAACTTCCCTTAAAGGCAATCGCAGAATGGGCAGAAGCGTGGACCGAATCTCCAGAGCCCAAATAAGTACCCGCATTCGCCAGGAAGTTTGTAACAATACGACCAATGCACACGGTCGCAAACACTGTGTGAACACTATCTGAAGTGTATACAAGTTTTAATGAATCCCGAGAAATTTCTTCGTAATTCATCTGCATATACCCGACACTTTACGTCGTAATTAAATCCCGCATTCCCGATAACGACTGTCGTATATGATGTTTTACTTGACGATGGTATGCGTGTTGCAATAGAGATAACTTAAAGAAGACTTTTAATCGGGAGGTTCACATGCAAACAGTGAAAAACGGACAATGCGGTTTATGCAGCCACTTTGCGGAAGGGCATTCAGCCGACCCGCAAATCGTGCAGCTCCGTAGCCGCCACGAAGCACCCGAAACGTTGGTCGATGTATGTGGCCATCCGAAACACGCGAGCTTGCATTTACGAGTGACCGCAATCAGCGGTTGCGACGGTTTCGTCCCCGCACTGTAAATACAACATCTCGCTTTCGTAACACATTCTCGCGTAACAAACTTTCACACGCGAAAGAGCGGTCGAGTCATTCACTCGGCCGCTCTTTTTCGTCCACTCAATAGGATAGTTATACAGTATCCGCTTGGAACACACTCTCGCTATCGCTGTCGCCACCACGGTGCGAGATCTTCGATACGAGACGGCTCTACAAACTCACCAGGCCTTGGAATAACAACGATGTCATCGGTCTCCCGCGCCGCGCTAACCATACGATCTGCAGGTTCAAACCAACTATGCATCGCCAATTGAAACGTCCCCCAATGCACCGGTAACAAAACTTTCCCTCGCACTTCACGGTGCACCGTTAACGCTTCTTCAGGATTGAGATGCACATCAGGCCAAGCTGTTGCATACGCGCCCATTGCGATGATGGATAAATCAAACGGTCCATAATCTCTTCCTATATCCACGAACCCTGGAAAGTATCCAGAATCACCACTGTAATACACACGATGTTGATCGCCTACAATCGCCCATGACGCCCATTGTGTTTTATTACGATCCCCGATCCATCGGCCGGAAAAATGCCGAGCGGGAAGGGCAGTGATTGTGAGCGATCCAATTGTTGTATGCTCCCCCCAATCCAGTGTAATAATCTTATTCGCCGGCACACCCCACAACCGTAAATGCGCACCTACGCCGGTTGGTACAATAAACGTTACGCCATGCGTTGCTAATTCGCGCACGGTCGCAAAATCGAGATGGTCGTAGTGATCGTGCGAGATAATCACCGCGTCGAGCACAGGAAGTGCATTTAGGGCGATTGGCGGTGGATGAAAACGTTTCGGTCCCAAAATTGAAACTGGTGAACAACGTGCACTCCAAACAGGATCCAGCAACAAGCGATGCCCATCGATCTCAACTAATGAAGAGGCGTGCCCCATCCAGGTCGCCCGTAGTCCAGACTGTGGTGCGACTTCAAAGTCCTCGCGACGCCGAGTCACAACCGGTATTGGAGACTTCGGTCTGCGGACTTCTTTTCCAGTGGCATACTCCCGCAATACGCGCAGCAGATTTGGAGGAGCTCCAGACCAGGTTACGACCGGATTTTGAAACTGGCCGTTCACATACCGTCTCGATTTTGAATCCTCTGCTTCGGACCCGCGAGATGATAAAAAATTGGCTCCAAACGGGGCCTTCCACCCTAAATCCTTCATCAGTCCGGTTTTTTTGACAGGTTATGATATATCTTCGATATATCGTATAACAATAAAGTTTGGGTGGCGTCTAATGCAAGGGATGGGCATCAGTCTGTCCAAATGCCTGGTTGGCTAATTGGGAGGCTAAGTCGATCCAACGTCAGTCCGGCTTCAATTGTATTATAGAGGCAATGATGATGCTCACATTTGGGGCGAACGCTCCTTTTAACTGCTTTTTACTCCTGGTAGATGCGATATAGTCTGTACTTTGGTCTCTGCTTGGGCGTCGTATCGACGCTCTCTGCTCAAGTCGACACGAGTCCGCGCCCGGTCGCCTTTCCGAGCGAAGGCCGAGAGATTTCACTTACTGAGGCAATCCGTTTGGCACGGGAGAACAGTCCCCAGACGGTACAAGCCCGTGGAACTGAGCGCGCCAACAAGGCTGCCGTACGATCGGCATTTGGTGCATTCCTCCCAAGTATCTCGCTGAGCACTGGCGCCTCACGCCGTTTTGGTGTTCGTGAGGTTATAGATACGCTCGGTCGTGGTAGTCGAGTGTGGACCTACAATAATGGCTTTTCGTTCGGGATGGATCTGTTCAACGGACGCCGATTCGCCGATATTCGTGCCGCGAAAGCCGATGTGTCAGCCGCTGAAGCAACAATTGTTTCGCAGGACTACTCCGTTTCGCTCAACGTTGCGCAGCAGTATTACAACGCACTCGCAGCACGGGAAAGCGCCGAAGCAGCGGTCGTACAGCTTGAACAAGCCAATCAACAGTTGGTAGCTGCCACTCGACGTATGCAGGCTGGCGCGGCAACTCGTTCTGATTCGCTGCGAGCCTTCGTTCAAGTCGCAAACGCTCGATCTGCGCTTCTCACCGCCCAAACAAATCTTCGAAGTGCGAATGCTGCACTCACTCGTTTGATTGCGTCTCCGGACGTAGTGACGGCGAGAACCGCCGATTCCGATGAGCCAATCGTGTTGTCTCCAGCGGTTGATAGTGCATATCTCGTTGCGCTTGCCATGCGTGGCCCAGCCGTTGTGCAGGCCCGCGCCGCGCTGAGTTCCGCCGATGCTCGACAGACGGCCGCACGGGCTGCGTATCTCCCTACCTTGAGTGCCAACTATTCTCGAAGTGGGAATGGCGCCGATAGTCGATTTGGATTTGGCTCGAATCCATATACCTACGGCGGACAGTTGAGCTTTTCGCTGAACTATCCGCTGTTTAATCAGTTTAGTCGCGAAGAGCAGGTTGTACGCGCGAAGGTCTCGAGAGTAACAGCCGAGGCCACGTTGCGTGATGCCGAGTTGGCGGCACAGCAATTATCGGTTCAGCTGCTCGATGCTTTGCACACCGCGCAAGAAAATATCAATGCGCAAGCGGCCGCGGTTGAAGCGGCACAAGAAGATCTACGCGTGCAGCAGGCCCGATACGTAATTGGAATGTCAACAATTGTCGATCTGCTCACTTCTCAATCCCAGCTGAACCAGGCGCAGTCCAATCTGATTGCTGCACGTTACAACGCACGCATTGCTCGCGTGAATATCGAATCGCTCATTGGCCAGGATTTCGATACCATTCAAACTCCCTCTACTCCTACCACGCAAGGCGCACCTCGATGATACGATTTACGACGACGTCCAAAGCATTCTTTACGGCCGCGGCGATCGCTTCTGTTGGGATATTAAGCGGATGCAATAAAAAGAAAGAAGTCTCCGCTCCAGTGCAGGTCGAGGCGGCTGAACGCCGAGACATTGTGATTACGACGGAAGGAACAGGGACAGTTGAGCCGGTTGACACGGTGGCTGTTAAGTCCCAAGCCTCCGGCCTTATTATGAAGATGCCGGTGGAAGTCGGAACCTTCGTGAAGCCGGGAGACCTCATTGCGCAGATCGATACCCGTAATTTGCAGAACGACCTGACGCGTGCGAGTGCAGCGGCACAGGCCGCAGAGTCTACGGTCGCAGCGAATGCGTCGGCACTGCGACGAGCAGATACGCTATACGCACAAAATGTTATTGCCACGGTTGAGTTGGAAACTGCAAAAGTGAACAATGCCAACGCACGATCCGCTTTGGTTGCGTCGCAAACGAACCTCCGCGTTGCTCAGCAGAATTTGGAATTCGCAACGGTGCGAGCTGATGTGTCTGGTACGATCATCAGTAAATCAGCTTCTGTTGGAACGGTTGCCGCATCGGCAATTTCCAACGTTGGTGGCGGTAGTACGCTTGTCACGATCGCAGATCTTTCTCGTGTGCGGATGCGCGTACTCGTGAACGAAACGGATATCGCACAAGTTCGTGTTGGCCAGGCTGCCAGCGTGTCGATCGACGCGATGCCAAATCGTACGTTTAACGGGATCGTCGAAAAGGTAGAGCCCAAGGCTGTGATCCAGCAAAGTGTGACGATGTTCCCTGTGCTTGTCTCACTTGAAAATGCCGATCAAACGCTGCTCCCTGGGATGAACGGCGAAGTCAGCATGATCATTCAGGAGCGACGTGACGCGATTGCTGTTCCAATCGACGCGTTGCGTAGTCGCGCAGAGCTAAGCTCGGTTGCAAGCGGATTGGGGATTTCCAACGATTCCATTCAGGCGATGTTGGAACGTCTCTCAACCCCGCCAACGCAGCGTGGCGATTCGCAGCCTGGAGTTGGGGCCGGTGCGGGTGGAACAGGGCCAGTTGCTGATAGTGGTAGTCGTCCTTCTGCAGCCAACGCCGCCGCGGGTGGAACCGGAGCAGCCGCTGGTGCTGGAACTCGAGGTGGAATGACTCGAGGTGGGCAGGGCGGTAGAAGTGGTGCCGGAGCTGGCGCAGGCGTTGGAGCTGGGGGTAGTGCAGGTGGCGCCGCAGCCCGCGGAGGGCGAAACCGTCGAGCTCAAGTGCTCTTCGCCTTCGTAAAGACAAATAACGCGTACGAACTCCGCCGTGTTCGCGTTGGCGTCATGAACTTCGACTACGCCGAGGTCCTTGACGGCATTAAGGAAGGCGACCAGGTGGCGCTCCTCAGCGTGGCAGTCGCACAAGGCGAACGCAACGCCAGCGCCGCACGAGTTCGTAGCATGACAGGGACGGGCGTTCCTGGCGCGCCTGCCGCAGGCGGCGGTCGAGGTCGTTAATGCCCGATTCTTCTCATCCTCATCATCGCATAGCTGACGCTGCCAGTGGTGGCCGAATTGTCGCCGAGACGGTTCGGGTCGCTCTCGGTGCACTTCGTACGAACAAGCTTCGATCGATCTTGACGATGCTCGGCGTTGTTATCGGCGTAGCGTCCGTTATCGCAATGGTCGCACTCGGTCGAGGAGCTCAACAATCCGTGAATGATCGCATCACGGCGCTTGGCACGACCCTTATCACCGTAACACCAGGCCAGGTGTTCGGCGGAGGGGTCGCATCCGGCGTCGATCGCGCTCGACTGACCATGGACGATGCCACCTCACTACAAACGCGCGGTAACTGGATTAGCGCCGTGCAACCTGAGATGCAGCGCCAGGCGCAAGTCCAGTTTGGCAACGTTAATACAAACACGTCAATCATCGGCACGACCGCGAACTACCCTGAAGTCCGCAAATACACAATCGCGGCCGGAAAGATGTTTAACGAGCAAGACGACCAGGGAAGCCGCAGAGTTGCAGTCCTCGGATCCGCAGTCGTCGAAAACCTGGGCGTTGGTAGCGCCGATGGGATGATCGGCCAAGCCGTCCGCATCCAGGGTCTACAGTTTACCGTAGTTGGCGTACTGGCCTCGAAAGGCCAGGGAACCCCGTTTGGGAACCCGGACGACCAGGTTCTAATTCCAATCACAACCGCCCGCTTCCGAGTCGTCGGTAACGATCGGCTCCGATCCATTAGCGTACTCGCACCATCCGAAAACGATATTTCGTACACGATGGCCGATATCAAAACGATTTTGCGCCGACAACATCGCCTTCGAATTGGATCGCCAGACGACTTCAACATCCGTAGTCAAGCAGATTTCCTGAACACACTCGGCGAATCAACGCAAGCATTTACGTACCTGTTGGCCGGAATCGCCGCAGTGAGCCTTCTTGTCGGCGGAATCGGGATCATGAACATCATGCTCGTCTCAGTCACCGAACGGACTCGAGAAATTGGTGTGCGCAAGGCGTTGGGTGCCACACGCAAAAACATCCTCCTCCAATTCATGATCGAAGCCGTGGTCCTCTGTATCCTCGGCGGAATCGGCGGCATTTTGCTTGGTGGTGGTATCGCAATCCTCGCCAGCAAGCTTGCACAGTGGAAAATGTCGATCGCTCCAGGATCAATCGCACTCGCACTCGGTTTCTCCGCTGCAGTCGGCATGATCTTCGGCGTTTGGCCGGCGAGACGTGCTGCTGCGCTGGACCCGATCGAATCACTACGATACGAATAACGATGAGTAACGCGCACAACAATACAACACATACCTGCGTGTAAGACTTAAAAAAACAAAACGGGGTGAGCGACAGATTCAACGTCGTTCACCCCGTTTTGTATATAGCAGTCACACTTCGTGACGTCGTGCAACGGCTGTTACTCTTTTACGGCACCGTTCAGATAAGTCACAATGCACTCAAGTACGGGCCGTTCGCGCTCTGTGGGCTTTTCAGTAGCAGTCCCAGTATAGATGAACCCCGCCAGCTGTTCGTGCGCTGCGAGCCCCATTGCGGTCAATACGCGCCGGTCAAATGCATGCCATTCCGTAATCCAATTCGTGGAATAACCCATGGCATTCGCCGCAATCGTAAAATTCATACATACTGCACCAGCCGAAAGCGTCTGTTCCACATCAGGAACCTTCGCATGCTCCTTGTGATTCATCACGACCGCAATCACCAGCGGTGCCCGCAACAGCTTCACACGCTCGTTTTCCAACCGTTCTGCATCTGCATCGGGATGATCCGAGGCCCAAACATCGGAGATGAACTGTCCTAGCTGCTCAGCGCCGGCCTTCTCGATCACAATAAACCGCCACGGCGCAAGCCGCGCATGGTCAGGTACACGAGAAGCGATTGTTAACAGCGTTTGCAGCTCAGACGCAGACGGACCCGGTTCGGACAGCAAACGAAGTGCGACAGATCGACGAGCAGCAAGTAGTTCAAGTGTTGCGTTCACGGTATTTGAAACTGTAGTTGAATCGGAGGGGCAGTGATCCAGGAAAATAACTACTTTCCAGCTTGTAACTTCTTCAATTCAATTTCCGCCGACGTTTTATACCTTTCGTCGTTAAAATCGGTTAACGGCGCGGCTTCAACGGCTTTGTACTGGGCGATAGCCTTCTCTTTATTGCCCATCCCACTGTAAATCTGAGCGAGCACAAAGTGATGTACTGCGCGCTTGGGCGAAACCTTTACAGCCGCTTCTAAATAACCGGCAGCCTTATCCCACGACGCTTCATCAAAGAGCGGCGACTGCGTCATACTGCGCGCCATCGATCGCTCAAATGTCGAGAGTCGCATTACCTCGGCGTGCCAATTTCCAAGAATATGGGCACAGCCAGCGTGCTTTGGCTCAATCTTGAGGCACTGGGCCGCAAGTCCGTAAATTGTAGTCGAATACTTCAATCTCGCCATCTGCCCACCAAGCAGCGCCGCGCGACCGTATGCCTGTGCCAGTACAAATTGTGATTCAGCCTTAGTCGAATCCTTCTCATAGGCACGCTTTGCATATCGCTCCGCGTTGCTTACAAGCACTCGCTGCGGGACCGTGGTCTGACCACCGAACTCCGCAAGAGCCACCGCCGTCGTCGTGGCCTTCCACAACGCTTCGAGGTTCATCGAATCCACACGGATCGCCTCTTCGTACGCCTTGAGCGCTTCTTCACCCTTCCGTGTCTTGGTCGCTTTGTCGCCATCGGCAATATACTGCGATGCCTTTTTGTCCTGCGCGATTACGTTTGGAGCAACGGCGCAGATCGAAGCAAGCAAGAGTAACAGCTTTCCGTAGTTGGTGGAAATTCGTTGCATTAATAGTCAGTTAGAGAGTTGGGGACATCTCGAAGACCCAATTATCAGCGGGAGCTTCATCCTCGTACACCCATAAACGTTAACCGATCAGGGCTCCGAAGGTGAGGAAACAATCGCATTAATTGTGAGCAAATCCTCGTAACTTAAAGTCCAGACAGCCGCACCTGCATTAGTGGTTACCTGTTCAGCGGATGTTGCTCCAGAAATGACAGACGCGACTATGGGTCGGGCGAGTAGCCACGAGATAGCGAGCTCCAGAATAGTATGGGACCGCTTCTCCGAGAACTCGATCAACTGTTCCACGATATGGAGGTTCTTTTCAGTGAGTCGATCGGCATGCCACCCGGATTCCAGCCGGCTGCCTTGAGGCACACCGCCTCGATATTTGCCGGTCAGAAGCCCGCTGGCGAGGGGATAGTAGGGGAGATACGCCAACCCGAGTCGTTCGCACTCGGGGATCGCACCCTTCTCATCACCTCTATATAGGAGACTGTATTCATTTTGGACACTCGCGAACTTCTTGGGTACATCCACAGCTGCCGCAGCCTTGATCTGCTCTGCCGAGAAGTTTGAACAGCCAATCTCTCGTACCTTTCCAGCTTGAACGAGCTCATTTAGGGCGCCCAACGTGTCTTCGATTGGCACATTCGGATCCGGCTGGTGAATCTGATAAAGGTCGATATAGTCGGTATTGAGGCGTCGAAGGCTGTCTTCTACCGCTTGCCGGATATAGGCTGGGCTTGCGCCTGTCCGGTTTTCATCGACCGGTTTGCCGAACTTCGTGGCGAGAATAACATCTTTTCGGCGTGTCCCGAGTGCGGCACCGAGAAACGATTCGCTGGTGGTCTTCCCGTAGATGTCTGCGGTATCAAAGAAGTTGATCCCCGCGTCGATTGCCGCGTGCACAACCTTTGCCGTTTCGGGGGCGCCGAGGCGAGTGCCAAAGTTGTTGCAGCCGAGTCCAACGATAGAGACAGAGAGAGATCCAATGTTGCGGGTTTTCAAGAGAAGCCTCGTAGATATTGATATGACGTGCGTTCGTAAGATGCGTAATGCTTGTGGCGTACTGGTTATAGTAGAGCTGACTTGCTCATTCTATACCAGTAGCGACACGGATGTGGGGATGAGTCGCTTTGGGGACGGGATTGCAGAGAGTTGATTCATCTCGATTAAGTGATATAAACGGACAAAGGGAGATTCGCGTGGTGTGTGCGAATCTCCCTTTGTTATTCCATCCAACTGCTTCTTTCTGTAACGCTGCCTTGAGCATGGCAAGTTAAAATGCCCCCCCTCGGAATCGAACCGAGAACCTACTGATTAAGAGTCAGTTGCTCTAACCGATTGAGCTAGAGGGGCAAAAAGGCACGTTACTGTCAAAAGCCATGTTCTACGCGTTCTGCATGGCGCGCCAGGAGGGAATCGAACCCCCGACCCACAGCTTAGAAGGCTGTTGCTCTATCCGACTGAGCTACTGGCGCACAGTCCCATAATATCGCGGTGGTCGTTGTTTTTTTCAACGGGGAATTCAAAGACAATTAAAATTTGGTCGTTTGGGCGAGCGATTCTGTTACCAAATGAGCTAGCCAACCGTATATGGGCTACACGCTGTTCGTATAGATAGTTGGCCCTGGGTGAAGCGTTCCGGAGCTGCGCCGAATAATGCGAATTGCGAAAATCTGTCTAACCGTCACCTAATTGAGGTATCGATATACATGAAGCGTACGTCATCGACCGTCCGTCGTCGTTCGGGAATTTTGGCTGCTGTGGCGGCAACCTGTCTCGCCCTTTCGGTTGTAGCGTGTTCGTCTGAGACGACTACTGGGCCAAGGTTGTTGGGGCCATATGTGCTGAAGACCGTGAATGGTCAGTCCGTGCCAATGACAGGAGAGGTAATTCTGTCTCCGACCGATACGGTTAAGTATTCCGTCCATAGTGGAACCCTTCGGTTGGACCCTTCAAACATCTTTACCGTGCAGTTGAGGGCGACGCAGGAGATTGGGCGTCCTTCGGCGCATGACATTGTTATACCGAGAGCCGGGCTTTTTACCAAGACGAGCTCCGAGCTCAGCTTTTTTGCGGATGACAGCGTTAATGCTGCGATGGTTGGGAGCATGTCTGGGGATACGTTGACCGTCCGCAACGCATTTTTGGGGTTGGATGCGGTGTTTGTTCGTCACCCACTATAAACTGGAATGAGCGGGGGGCTGCGTGCGGGTTACCTGGCGCGGTTAACCGGATGTTTGTAGAGTGTTTGTAATACGAATCGAATGATTGTAAATGCGCGTAATGTTGTAATGACATTACGCGCATTTTAGTTTTGCGTCTGATTGTTCTGCTGGTTTGCTGTTGATACAGCATCCTGTTGAGAAGTTGCGGATTATATGATTGAAATATTTCATAAAATTTTGCTGAAAGTGCAAAAAACTTTCGGACACCCCTTCCAAATGTTTACAGTGCTGCGTATTGTTGTGTCTTCGGGTTGAAGGCGCTGCCAACAACTCGGGCCGCAAAGAAACGGAGTCGAAAAAGTATCGATTAACGCCTTGCGGAATGACTGAAAAAGAAGTAAGTTGAAAGGCTGCCACCTAATGGTGGTGGCGACAAAAAAACGC
>CAYTFY010000003.1:0-605068 GCA_964437225.1 uncultured Gemmatimonadaceae bacterium
GACTTTTGTTTGTCACGCTCGTCATGTGTGGTTGTGGTAGTGACTCAGCACTTGAGCCAATTCCGCTGCCAGCCAATGTATACTGGGAACTTCGGTTGAACCACCATGCGGTACTGTTGTCGCTACGGGAACCACACAATACCTTGCAGTTACAGGCCATACCATACACCGGGTTCAACGAGGTGTGGAATTCCGGAACCGCTACACCCGCACAAACAGATTCAATTCTTGATGTATCGCCAGCGGAGTTTGTATCACGCGATTCTTCGAAGGTGTTAGTCTCATCGACGGGACTCGTGACTGCGCGTGCGGTACAGACGGGCGACGTTTACGTGGTTGCGCGGCGGAAGTTGGGCAACTCAATACATGTCGATTCCGCATTGATCCGCGTTATGGATGTCGTATCGCCACCTGCGCTTGATACGTTTCGTGTTCGTCCCCGGGATGGGGATAGTGCAAAGGTGGCAGTTTCCGTGGGATTCCCAGCACGGAAGTCCTTCGTTGTAACAACGAAGGATACTGAAGGATCGGAAATGATGAACGTACCAGTATACTTTTCGTCGCCGAATCCTTTAGTCGCATCCGTGGCCAATCGGTTTGCCGCGGCTAAATCAATTGAGGCCGTTCGTCCTGGTAGAGTGATGTTAATGGCGGAGACATGGGTTTATGGAGTTGAAAAGCAAGATACGTTTTCGTTCACGGTTGGTTATCCGGTTGTCTTCTCTTTTTATGGAGTACTCAGTATCCAGAAGGATGGTGTCTTGCCCACTAGGGAATGGCATGTTGGTCCTGGAGCCACGCTTCAATGGCGAAATAATGCGGGACGATCAGTGGATGTGATATTCGAGGATTCTCTCAATGTACTCCCGACGCTTTCAAATGCACCGAATAGTGGAGGGGGGAATATTTTAGAGATTCCAGGAGACACGACTCTGTTTTTCTCTGAGAGAGATCGCTATCGTCGACTTCTCACACCTGGTACCTACATATATCGTGTTCACCCATTCAATACGGTTGGAAAGATCATTGTTCATGACATGTAAAGCAGTTCACACTTTATTTCAGATATGACATCAACTAGACGAAAATTCTTGGGGGATAGCACGACGGTGGCCGCTGCTATGGCAACACATGCGGTGACTCCGAGACCTGTGTTCGCATACCTCAATGTTCGCCCAGAACAAGTGCCACCTATTGAAGATCCCCGAATCAAACAGTTAGTGCAGGTCGCGCTCGATACCGCTCGTGCATCAGGGGCGGATTATGCAGATATTCGCTTGACGCACCAAAGCAGGAGATTGTTTGTAGAGAGGCCGGGCGGAACCTGGGGGTCCTGGGATACGGAGAGTCTAACTGTTGGTGTGCGTGCCCTTATGAATGGGTATTGGGGATTCGCTTCGAGTTCAATTTGGAGTCCGGACGAGATGGGCCGGCTTGGAAGATCAGCTGCGAATTTGGCACGCACGAATTCATTGGGAAAATCACGCCAAGTAGAAATGGCTCCAATATCTGTTATTTCGGATGGTCATTGGACGACGCCACTGAAAATCAATCCATTTGAAGTGCCAAGAGATGAGGTTCGTGACTATTTCCGTTCTATCTCTCGTCTCATTCAAAGGTTTCCAGGGATGGGTCCACTTCCGTTCAATAACGCTGATTTTTATCTCACTGAAAAAGCTTTTGGATCAACAGATGGTAGCTATGCAACGCAGCGGATGTTCCGATCTGGCATGAATGCAAGTTGGTTGTATGGATCGCCCCAGACGGGATTGAAAATTTCCGGCGATCTAAATGAATATTTGTCGTATGCAACCAGGGGTTGGGAAATGTTTCAGGATCAACCTGTTCAAGAGCATCTGCGTGAGCTATACGAGGAACTCAAAGAGGATGCTTCGTTTCCTATAAAGCCGGTAGATGTTGGTAGATACGACGTGGTGCTTGACGCATCGACCGTTGCTGGATTACTTGGAAGCTCTATTGGTGCAGCGACACAGTTGGATCGCGTGATGGGTTATGAAGCAAATGCGAGTGGAACCAGCTATATCAACGATCCAGCCAGTATGGTTGGATCGTTCAAAATTGGATCGCCACTATTAACCGTCGTTGCAAACAGAAATGCCTCAGGAGGAGCAGCGACAGTTCGTTGGGACGATGAAGGTGTAGAGCCAGATGTATTCACTGTAATTCAGGGTGGGGTCCTCTCCGATTTTCAAACGACCCGCGAAAGTGCCGGATGGACAAAAGGGTGGAATATCAGCAACGGGAATTCATTTCGTTCACATGGCTGTGCAAGTGCTCCAGAAGGATTGGATGCGCCGCTTTCACATACTCCAAATCTGAGCATAGTTCCGGCGATCAACGCGGTGGATATGTCGTCACTCGTGTCTGGAATGGAAAATGGCCTTATGGTCAAGCGAGGGAGAATATTGATGGATTTCCAGCAGTTGAATGGATATGGTGGTGGGGCCATGTATGAAGTAAAAAAAGGAAAGCGGGTCGCATTCAGTTTGGGAGCGGGTATCCTATTAAGGACACCTGAATTTTGGAAATCAGTAAAAGCAATTGGCGGAGAACGAAGCGCACGGCGCTATGCCAGTCGTTCCGATAAAGGCGAACCGAATCAAAGCGAGTGGAGCAGCATAGATGCTGTTCCTGTATTTGTAAATGGATTAACGATTATCGATAAAATGAGAAAAGCATGAAAGAAATACTGGAAGAGCGAGGTCGGTGTTTCACGTATTCTGAATATCAGAATATTGCACGTCGTGTCTACGCGTTCGCATCCGACGGTGGAGATACAAGTATTAACATGTTCAGTTGGCTGAACGGCGAGCTTCGGTGGGCACGAAATCGGGTCAATCTTGCCAGTGATCGATGTAATGTAAGCATTACGATTTCACGTCGCCCGCATGGTTGGGCTGAATTTGGCGGATGCAGCGTTAATCAAATCGATGACGTCTCTCTTGAAGCAGCCATTCGATGTGCCGAGCGGAGATCGAAGGATCGTGACGTCATTAAAGGAAAGGTGGCATTTGACGGTGCACTCAGATCGCCGGAGTTGTTGGTTCCTGTCACAGCTATCTGGAGTGATACCACTGCTGCAGTCTCTGGAGAAGATCGTGCCGGGGTGGCCCGAATGCTTACTGAGGAAGCAGAGGCAAAAGGAATGCTTTCGGCCGGATATCTCGAAATGCGGTCTGGGTCAAAGGTCCTATTCTCAAGCCGAATCGGGGAAACGAAAAAGGACCCCGACGACGGGCACTATCAACGGCTGACTCAGGCACAATGTTCTATGACAGTTCGACATCCACGGGGAACTGGATCAGGGTGGGCCGGTGCATCAAGCTTCGATATCGCTCGAGTCGATGGATTGGCGCTCGCTCGGCGTGCCCTCGACAAGTGTCTTGCCTCAATCGACCCGGTGCGAATTGAACCAGGTCGGTTTACGGTTATTCTCGAGCCTCAAGCCGTCAGCGACCTACTCAGTAACACTCTGATTGGTGACGAGGGAGGGGATCCGCGAACATTGGATAGAGTAGCTAATGAGAATCCCCAACGATATCCGGCTCCTTTTTTCCTTGCACATGATGATGCGTTGCGCCTCAATCGTACGAAGCTTGGGTTGAAGATTGTGGACGAACGCATCACAATTAGTCACGATCCAGTTGATCCTGTCCTTGGTGTAGTTCCTAGTGCTGGATTGAAACCGATTACGTGGATTCAGAATGGTGTTCTCACATCGTTACATCATAACCATGAATATGCAACAAACAAGACACAGCGATTTTCTGGCGATTTGTATCGCCCGTCGTTTCGTATAAGTGGTGGTGGCACTACAGTCGAAGATATGATCGCAACCACAAAGCGTGGATTACTTGTCACGCGATTCTCAGGCGTCATAATGATAGATCCGAATAGCCTACTAGCCACCGGCACAACACGTGATGGACTATGGTTAATTGAAAATGGTGCAATTACCAAGGCTGTGTGGAATATGCGATTTACGGAATCTCCGCTCTTCGCTTTCAATCAGATCGACCAACTTGGCGTCCCTCAGCCGATATTCCGACCGGTAAAAGACGTGAATCGCTTCTCGCTCACCCCTACAGTTGTTCCCGCGATGAAGATCAACGATTTCAGCTTTACTAGCTTGGTTGACGCAGTCTAATGTATACTCATCTTATTAAAAAAATACTTATTAGTGCGCAGCTTCGTCGAGTTCCGTTTATGATATCATTAGTATTCTCTGGGATTGTAGCGACGCTTTTGCTATGCATGTCTGGATCAATGTTAAACGCCCAGGCTCGCTTTGTAGAACCACCTAGGGAAGTTAATTTGACTAATTATCGTACTGTTGAGCAGTGTCTGGCGATGGTAGATCGATTAGAAAGCAAGTGGCAAAACCTGGAACCATTGTATGATACTATGCCGCCTGGGTTCTCCGATCGTATGATCTTATGGCCAAGTAATATCGTTGAAAGCGCACAGAAATGTAGCGCTCAGTGGCAGGCTTCTACGGCTCCTCTAAAAGATCTTTGGTTGCTAGGGCAGTTATTTCTTGTTGCCGATCGTAAGTCCGATCTGTCTACGCTGCTATCTCGTCGCATCGCTGAAGCCACAACCAATGAGGACAGTCTTAAACGCATGATTGCCGATAGCGCTCTGGAGCTGTATGCGCGAGCTCGGCCAGTATATTTTCATGAGATTGATTCGCTCGTGACGTATATGATTGCGCTTCCAGATACGATCATATCGAAGGAGGATAAGATTGATCGCTTATGGTTGCTGCGAGCACTTGCGGTGGCACTTGAAATTGAGCCTGCGGTCGCAATGCGAGCCGCCGCAATGGCAGATTCGCTATTCACAAGGTTGAGCGATGAGGAACGACGGACCCCGTGGTATGCCGACCCGAGAATGAACACTGCGGATAGAGCGAAGTCGAATAGTTTCTTTCTTCATTTTAGGGAACGCATGGATAGTCTTTCAATCGGAACAGCTGCGTACGTGAATCTCGTTAATCATCAACAGACCGTGCTATTTAATGCAATTGATCCCACTCAAGACCGTCGTTTTGATGTTGGAGCTTCGAGTCCGCGTATTGATGGAGATTTCTGGTTTCCTGTAAAACCTACAATATCGCGTCCCACTGCTGGGAAAATTTCGCTCGTGATACCTATGAGTGTTTGTCTGGGGCCAGAGGATGATCCAGTCAATAGTTATGGATGCTTAGGAAAATTCGCTATGGTAAAGCGAATACATAAGCAATTTCCCAACATCGAAATCACTGTTTTAGCAAACCAAGAGGGACGTGCTATACTTCAGGAGCCTGGTTCCGCTGCCGACGAAGCGGAAGATATGCGCCGATGGTTACTTGAAGGATTGAACTTGCCGATAACACTTGTTGTCGAGAAAGCTGATTTTATTCGACTTGAAATGCCTGACAATCGTTTGATTAATACTCGTTGGACTCTGGATTTGATGCTAAGTTGGGGCTGTCAAGTCGGCGTTGATAACGTGCTAAGATGTCCAGAGGTAGCATTTCTTGTGGACGAATCTGGAATAATCCTTCAGAGGTTTAATACAAGGTGGCAGAGAGGGGTCGAAGAAGGAAGGTTGCTTCGTATGCTCGAAGCAATTTCACACAGGAATCCGTAGCGTGAAAAACGCATATTTTACGAAATCGCTCTGGTTATCAGTGTTCCTTGGTTTTGGTTTGAACCTAGCTGGAGGGATGTCTATTGATTCCATTAAATCTCTCGTCGCGATAAAAGACGTGTCTGGTCAGCAGACGATGCCTTCGTCTTATGTATCGAAGATAAAGGCGATTCCCGGTGTTGATACGGTACTTAATGACCCTGCACTGATAACCGGTACACTGCCTAATGGCATACGATATTATATTCGTGCGAGCACCAATCCTGCTAACAGAGCGCGCCTGTGGCTGGCTGTTGATGCCGGTGCGATCCAGGAAGACGAGGACCAGCGTGGGTTTGCGCATTTTCTTGAGCACATGGCGTTCAATGGGACCACTCATTTTCCTAAGAATACGCTCATTGATTTTATTGAACAGGCGGGCATGCAGTTTGGTGGCGATCTTAATGCATATACCAGCTATGACGAAACGGTCTATCAATTGACCGTTCCAACGGACGACGAGGAGGTTCTTGGTCAAGGTTTACAGGTTCTCTATGACTGGGCGAGTGGTGGCATTACAATCGATTCCCTGGATGTAATCGAGGAGCGTGGGGTTGTGATGGGAGAGTGGCGTATGCGAAATCCGGATACGGCTAGCTTGCGTCTACAGGAATTACAACTTGGAATCATATTGGGAGACAGCTCACGATATCTCAAGCGATCTCCGATTGGGCTGACCAGGTTGCTGACTAATGCATTGCCAGCGCCCATTCGACGATTCTATCGCGATTGGTACCGTCCGGATCTTACGGCCATCATAGCAGTTGGAGATTTCGATCCTGTGCAGATGCGGAACAAGATTGAGGCGCGGTTTGGCAAGATCCCTGCAGTGTCGAACCCGCGTCAATTTATTCGGCCCAGCGCACCCGCGCCAACCACTCCCATAGTTCATGTGATTAAGGATCGAGTTGGGCCTTCAATTGAGGTGACTTGGGATGCGAAACAAACGCCTCGGGAACCAGTTCTCGCGTTACAACAAATGGTGATGGAAACCCTGGTGTTTCAGCATTTACAACGAGTGTTTCTGAAAATGAGTAAGCAGGAGCGTCGGCCATTTGCTGGGGCGAGTGCAAGAAGGACGCAGGGAATTGTGCGCCAGTTGGGCGAGCGATATACGATTGGTGTTGTAGCGACGCCGGATAGCCTTGAACGTGCATTCATTGCGATGCTCACTGAAATCGAGCGAGTCGCACAGCATGGAATTCCTGCAGACATTCTTGAACGGGAAAAAGCAACACTGCTGCGGCAGGTCGAACATATAGCGGATGCGCGAAATGCAATACCATCACAACAGCTCGCACAATCATATGTCCGCCACTATCTAGATAAGAAAGACGGTGCGCTATTGAGTCCGCAACAGGAGCTCGCGCTACTCAAACAGTTGCTGCCCACAGTAACATCAGAAGCCACGAAGAAGACTGCTGCATTCTGGCGAACAAGTGGCCCACCGACGGTTACGGTAATGATGCCCATATTTGCGCATATCCGTACACCGACTCGTGACATTATGCTCGCACTGCTTGATTCTGTGGCCAAATCATCTATTCCAGAACAGATGACTACTACGGCTACTGTGGCAGCAATACCCATGAAGGCTGCGTCGGACGGTGTAGGGCGAATAATCAATGAACAGCTGTTTAAGGTTAGCGGCATTACTGCGTGGACTTTGTCGAATGGTCTCCGCGTGTTGTTTAAACAAACGAATGTTAACGCCGATGAGCTCGTTCTACAGGCTGGCAGTCTTGGCGGAACATCGCGTCTCCCTGATAGTCTCTTTTTTACGCCAGGTCGTTTTGTAGGATCCTTAATGACATCGGCTGGTGGGCTCGGTGATCATGATCGAGATGCACTGAAACGCACGCTCAGCACCACTGCCCTGCAAGAGCTTCGAGTTGCAATCAACGTATTTGATGAAGAGATAGCGGTTGCGGGGTCACCGAAAGAGCTGGAAACATTGTTTCAGCTGATGTATCTCCAGTTTACTGCACCGAAGATCGATACGACGACACTTGCCGAATGGAAGCGGACCGGAGCGGGAACGCTCACCGTGTCGTCAAACGATAAATTGGCAGCATCGCTTGCGAATGGGGAGCCACGATTGATGTCGGTGTCGCGGAATACCGTGAATATGTTGCACCTGATAAATCCTACCCAGGCGATGATGGTCTATCGCGATCGTTTCGGTGATCCTGGAGACTTCACATTCATGATTGTTGGTGCGGTATCACCACAGAAAATCAAACCGTTAGTTGAGCAATATCTTGCCACTCTTCCTAATCTACGTCGTCCCGAGCGCGAACAGCCGCGTGATCTCAAGATCGAGATGCCGCAGAATCGAAGGGATATTCGCTTTGAGTCACCGAATATTCCACCAGAGAAAGCGCAAAACCGACTCCTTTTTGATGGTGTATTATCAGCCGTCCCCGCTGAAGCCCTTCGCGAACAACGTGTGTTGAGCACCTTGTCCTACATCTTGAGCAATCGTCTCCGTAATCGATTGCGTGAGGAAATGGGCGTTACCTACGGTATCTCGGCTCCAGTCCAGTTTTACCGGAATCCGCATCCGCGGTATCGCATGGATGTTGTCGTTCTAACCGCCCCGGATCGCATCGACGAATCCGTCACAAACATCTGGCAAATTATTGACGCGATCCGAGAGGACGGTGTCACTCCAGACGAACTCGCCCGAGCAACCACCGTGGCCCAACGTGTCCGCGAAAATGCCATGCAAGACAATCGGTGGTGGGTTGCTCAGATGTTACGATACGATCAGGCCGGACTTTCGATGAACGACATTGCGATACCAACGGCGTCACAAGTAACAGCGGACGATGTCAAAGCGGCAGCACGGAAGTATTTAACCAAGGATTTGTATTACCAACAGACCGTGTTGCCGACGAAAGAAAAGATTGAGGAATATGAAAAAGATGCCGCGAAGAAGGACAAAGTCGACGATTCCACAACCGTAAGCTCACCTCGGTAAAAAGAACACCGAGGTTCAGCAAACGCATACCGTCAAAATAACCCACCTCGCGGGTTGTTTTGACTGTATGCCTCATCGACCTCCTGCCGTCTTTCGCCGTCCTACCGGTAACCCGTAGCATCCGCAGCCCCATCCATCTCCTGCACCTCCACCATATACCGCCAAGCATCCGGACGAGACCCATCGAGATCCGTAAACCCATACACCTTTGCCAACCCACCACTAGAAAGCGATTGCCCATTCCAACGCTCTCGGTCCGGATCCGCCGCAACCGCCGCAACAGCACGTCCAACGAAGTGTGGAGTTTCAGAAATAACAAAATGAGGAACCGTCGCTATCGCGTCCCTCCAGTTCTCCTCCTGAACACCAAACACCTCTAACATTATCTCAGAACGCATCCACCCCGGTGTAAGCGAAATCGCCGTCGCGCCATACGGAGCAAGATCCTTCGCATGCGCCCACGCCATCCGCGTAACCGATGTTTTCACGAGATCATAAAATGGCGACAATCGATAATGGTCCGCATTGTACTCAGACGTACCATCCGTCACCTCAACCAACAGCCCACCCGGTCGCTCAATCAGCAACGGCAATGCATGATGCGCCGTGATCAAATGCGTATCGATACCAAGCCGTAACAGGCGCAGCCCGTTCTCCAGATTGTGGTCCCAAACCGACTTGTTCCACTCGAACAGCTTTTCACCACCCCAAATATCGTTAACAAGAATGTCGAGACCACCCTGTTCCACCCGGATACGTTCAATCAGCTGACGAACCTCATCCGAAACAAGGTGATCAACCCGCACCGCGATACCCTTACCACCAGCCGCTGAAACCAACTCCGCCGTTTCCTCAATCGTCTCCGGCCGATCATATTCAGACCGCTGATCACGCGTCGTCCGTCCGGTCACATACACCGTTGCCCCCGCCGCGCCCAACTCAATTGCGATCCCTCGGCCCGCTCCGCGCGTACCACCGGCGACTAATGCGATCTTTCCTTCGAGGGGCATCTCATTCTCCTATCCAATTTGGGTATGCAAAAAACTTACGGGCTCCCGGAGAAATTTAACAAAATCATGATAATCCCCCATTAAGTGGCGGATAATCCTCCATCAAACGGTGGATTATCCGCCCGAGCTGCTACCGTTTGGTCGGATTACAACGATCTAACCACGAGTTCTACCCAAGAGCCATAACTCGCCGCTCCATCCCCAGCTCCGCCTCCAAACTCGCCCGATCCCGACCTATCGTCGCCTCTGCAACCACCTTCCCGGCAAGGAAATACTTCACCGCACAATCATGTCCGCTCAAATCTCCATCAATCTCCAACTTATTCCACCGTGCCGCATGTCCAACATACGAAATAGTTACATCGTAGTGCTGGCTCCAGAAAAACGGAATCGTATCGTATTTCTGTCGTTGTCCATTGCTGCCAGCTAACATATTCTTTGCCACCGCTTGCCCGTGACACTCTGCTACAATCCAATGCTCAACACGTATACGCTCTCCGGTTAACGCATCTGGCCATCGCGCCACATCACCAGCCGCGTAAATCGACGGCACACTCGTTTCGAGATACTCGTTAACCAAAATTCCGTTATCTGTCTTTAACCCCGCAGCCACAGCGAGATCGATGTTCGGTCGAACCCCAACTCCCGCAACAATAAGATCGCATTGCACACGCTCTCCGTTGTCGAGTGTTACATCAGTGCGACCAACCGCTGCAACCGTTCGACCAAGCTGAAATACCACACCATGTTGCTCGTGAATCTCGCGCACGACACCACCAAGCTCCGGCCCCACTACCCGTTCAAGCGGACGATCTTCTGGTGCAACAACTGTAACCTTGAGCCCTCGCGCACGCAGCGACGCCGCAACTTCCAAACCAATAAAGCTCGCTCCAATCACAACTGCGCGCTTCGCCCGCGCCGACGCCTTGATAATCGCACGACTATCATCCAACGTGCGTAGATAAAGGATATGTTGCCCTTCAGCGGGCGTATTAAGCGTGATCGGTGTTGACCCCGTTGCAATCAACAACGCGCCAAAATTACGCGTCGTACCATCATCAAGAGCAACTTGCTTTGCTGCGGGATCGATCGATGCCACGCGTCGGTTGAGCATGAGCTCGATGTTATTCTCCGTATAGAACGAGTCTGGATATAACGGAATCCACTCTTCCGGCGCGTTCCCGGCAAGATAATCTTTTGATAAGTTCGGTCTGTCGTACGGTGCAAACGGCCCCGATTCAATCATGGTAATCGGTTGCGTGTATCCATCTTTCCGCAACGTCTTTGCTGCACCAATCCCTGCAGCACCAGCTCCGATAATCACAACCGATTCCGGTATTCCATCCGACCCCGCCGCATGTGCATTGGCTCTCAGCGCTGACTCATTCGTATTCAAAGCTGCCACACCGCCGCTTTCCTGCTTGCCACTCACCACAACAATCCCGTCGTTTTCAACAACATCCCAACGCTGAATATCATGCAACGCCGGCGGACGAAGCACCTCTCCGCTACACAAATTAAACTCAGCGTGATGCCACGGGCATCGAATCGTGTCGCCCACAATAAGCCCTTCATTCAACGGCCCACCATAATGTGGGCATCGAGCTCCTGCCGCAACGATCTTCTCGCCGCATCGTGTCAAAAATACGGGCTCGCCGTCTGCGTGGCCCAACAAAGTCGCGCCTTCGGTTATATCCTTGGCCGGAACTCCTTGCTTGAGATCCGGACCGGTGAGCGACTCTTCGTGATCCGCCATGGCTACATCCTCAGTGTATAGAATTCATCCTACTACTGCGTTATCTATGCAAAAATCGAACTGTTAGAACGTGTCTTCTCTGACGAACCGAACGAATTATGGTCTCGATGCTGATCCACTACGTTCAACAGCCCAACCACGCTTTCGAGGGAATCTTGATCCGCCTCCCGAATCGATCATCCTCAGTTCTTTTGGCTCCATCCACCGCTCTCGGCTCGCATTTCGCCAATAACGTTCCAGCCCGAAGCCCATAGTCATCCTTTACCCGTCGTTTTCGAGAGTCACTCCATGCCCACTCAACTTCTCAACGGTATTACGGTTGCCTACGACGACGTCGGCACCGGTCCGGCGGTTGTCTTGATCCACGGACACCCGTTCAATCGTTCCATGTGGGCGCCACAAATTGAGGCCTTCTCCGCCGCCGGTTGGCGTGTGATCGCTCCCGATCTTCGTGGGTACGGAGACAGCTCGGTTGTTTCTGGGAAAACCACGATTGACGTATTTGCTCGCGACATTGCGGCCCTGTTGGACTCTTTAGGTATAGCCAACGCAGTTCTCGTTGGTCTCTCTATGGGCGGCCAGATTGTCATGGAGTTTGCGCGCCTTTTCCCGCAACGGGTCAATGGTCTGGTGCTGTCTGGCACGTACCCGCAAGCTGAGACCGATGAAGGGAAGGTCACGCGTCTTAGAATGGCAGATCGGTTGTTGCGAGAAGGCATGGACGCGTACGCCGATGAGGTACTACCGAATATGATCGCTCCGCACAGTATCATTGCATTGCCAGACGTCGCGAGTGATGTACTGAAGATGATGAAATCAACAGACCCCGAAGGCGCAGCGGCCGCGATACGAGGTCGAGTGGAGCGGCCATCTTACGAAAACGTGTTAGCGAATCTTGAGGTTCGTGCGCTGATCGTTTTTGGTTCCGAAGATACATTGGCGAGTCGAGCGGACGCAGTGCTGATGCATGGACTGCTGAAACAATCGGAGCTTGTTGTGATTGAGGGTGTTGGACATATGCCAAATCTGGAAAGTACATCTGAGTTCAACGCTGCGTTTTTGCGTGTATTCGCATAGTCAATCAATACCTCTGATTAATACCAGACTAGTAATCTCCAACCTATGAAACAACACGGGGGTGGTCCACTCAACCCACAACCGCCCCCGCTCAACTCAATACCTACCTTACTTACCGGCCTTCTTGCTCAACCGCTGATCCATCGCTTCCGCCGCAATCATATGCGCTTGGAACGCTGGTGCAACTTTCTTCACAAGATCCTTCACTTCTGCGTTCTTGATCGCTGGCATAAGCGTTCCATTGATCGCGTCGATTACCGTCTTGTGAAAGGTCACTTCATGTTGCAAGAATGCATGGTCAAACTTTGCGGATGGCGTTGCACGGAGCGCTGCCATTGCGGCTGCGTGAGCCTTGGCGCTGGCATTGCTCGCAGGAGGCGTTGGTGTAACACCAAGCTTCTTCGCGAGATCTCGTCCTTGCTGACGGACGTTTTTGTGATCACGCACCAACATAGCGCCGAAATCCCGAACTTCTTTGCTCACACCACGCTTCGCCGCTAATTCGCCCGTTTCAATATCGGCGGTGTTCGCTGCATCGAAGATCGCAACAATCGTAGCATCGTCCAGCGCCTTCGCCTTGGTGGAATCAACAAAGCTGGACAGGTCCAGGGAAACGTCCCGTGCGTCCATCGATGCCGGGGGGAGGGTGACGACTGCCAATGGAAGGGCGATCGCGTAGAGAAATGCCTTGTGCATACCAACAACCTCTGTTTGGGGGGAATGTGTAAGACGTCCTGATATGCATGAGAATGTTTGAATTACTACAATTTGTCAAGTAATTATTGTAGTAATTGACGGAATAGACGACTTCGGGTATTTTTCACCTGTGTCCAGTATTAGGAGTTAAGTATGTCTGCTACGAATCTGAGCAAGCGATTTCTCGAATCTACTCGAGGTCAAATTGTAGCCAGCTTACGTCGAGGGGCTCGGACGGTCGAGGAGTTGGCGCAGGCGCTCGATTTAACCGATAACGCTATCCGGTCTCACCTCTCGAATCTCGAGCGCGACGGGCTGGTTCGGCAGGATGGGGTCCGGCGCGGCCAGGGAGCTGGTAAGCCGGCGACTTTGTATGAGGTGCCTCCAGATGTGGAGCCGCTTTTTTCGAGTGCGTATGTCCCGGTTTTGGGGGCGCTGCTGGACGAGTTAGCCGAACAGCTGCCTGCGGAAGGGAGCGACGCTCTCATGCGTGCGGTAGGGCGGCGATTGGCCGCCGGCCTTCCTCGGAATCCTTCAACCGATCTGGATGAACAGGTTCAGGTTGCGGTTTCGCTCCTGAATTCGCTGGGTGGGGACGCTGAGGTTGAACGGGTTGACGATGTGTTGTTTATTCGCGGCTGTGGCTGCCCGCTTTCCGCTGCAACCGCTCGACGACCTGAAGTGTGTAAAGCGGTTGAAGCGTTGTTGAGCGAAGTTATCGGCCTGCCTGTGTTCGAACAGTGTGACCGCGAAGCGCAGCCGAGATGTTGCTTTCGGGTGGGGAAATGCGCGGCGTAGTGGTTGGTGCGTAGTTGTTTGATGGTGTGCGCATTGTACACAACGCGCACACCTTATGGAATCATTCCTTTGTAGGGAATTGATCGATCCATGATTCAAACTTTGCCAGATACAGCTCCAAAAACGACCGAGTCTGTTCGTCGGTAATTTCCAACTCCTGGTTAATCAGCCCCGGTGTAAATCGAAAGTACACTTCGGGTTGACCAAGTAGGATGAGGCCAAGTATGGGAAGGATGCTTCGCAGGTGTGACTGTGCCACTGCAGTACCGATAGCGCCAGTTGATGCGCCAATGACGGAAGCAGGTTTGCCAGACCAGACGTTTTTCCCATAAGGACGGGAAGCCCAATCAATCGCGTTTTTGACTATGCCTGGAGTTGAGCGATTGTATTCTGGTGTAACAAACAAAACGCCATCGCTCGCACTAATGAGTTGCTTCAACGTAACAACGCTTTCCGGAACATCGGGCCAAAGATCGTCGTTGTAATGCGGAAGGCTGCCAATGTCGGCGTAAGTAAATTCGAACTTCGGCCCCGAAAGCTTTTCGAGCGCTTTGGCTAAAGTTCTGTTGATCGAATCTTTTCGAAGGCTCCCAACGATGACCAGGATCTTTTTCATATCAGATGTTCATAATGGAAAATGATTTACGGAGATGTACGCTTTACAGGCTTTACTTTTTTGCTCTTCTTGTCGTTTTCCTTCTTATCACTCAAGTTCGTCGATAGTCGACTCAGCAACGTAACTGCCGTTGCAGCATACGATCCAATCCATCGATCGTGAATGTCTTTGATCGGTAACGGATTCAGATAATTCCACCGTTCTCGACCTTGTCGTTGCACGATAATTAAATCGGCTCCTTCCAGAACTTTCAGATGTTGCATCACGGTACAACGATTTAGTTCAGGAAATGCTTCGCACAATTCGCCCGTGGTCTTTGGTCGATCCTTAAGGAGATCGAGTAGCTCTCTCCGCGTGGGTGCCGCCAAAGCTTTGAAAACGAGGTCAGTTGTGTCGCGCTGAATCATGTTATAGAAACATAACATGTATGGATGTCCGTTACAACACGGAGAATAGTTATACGGCGGAGGCCGGAGCTGAGAAAGCATGATGCGAGTTCCATGTGCGCGCGAACCTATACGTATGATGTCTGGGCCATCATATGCAAATATTTCTGATGCCTTTCGTTGGTGCTCGAGCGATCGCTCTGCGGGCTCAGAAAAAGGTCCAAAATCTTCTGAAAGAATTTCGTAGTTAAAATTTGGCGCACTGATCTGTATGTCGCGGATTGGAGACAGAATTGTTGATCCGCGTGTAACCATCGGCGCTGACCCGATGGATCCGGATCTTGGGTTCCCTCCATTCGATCGACAGGGAAACGCCTTTCATGCGACAAATTGGATTGAAAATGGAATATTGAAGGAACTTGCCTACTATCGACCATATGGAATCCAACGTCTAGGCAAGAATAGTGGTTTACCAAACAGCAAGGCGTTCCGAATGAGCGGAGGAACCACAACGATTGACGAGATGATTGCTACCACAAAACGTGGGTTTCTCGTGACACGGTTCTCGAATATCGTGGTCATCGACCAAGGCCGGTTGTGTCAGGCTAAATCGTGTTATATAATTATAACATATTCAGCTATCTGTCACAGTACGGAGGAACAGTTATGGAACTCAAGTTTAAGGTGGCCGCACATATTTCGAAGCCGGTCGCTCAGGTGTATGAGGCGGTCGCAAATCCCGCGGAGCTGTCGCGGTATTTTACCACTGGCGGCGCGAAAGGGCGATTGGAAGCTGGGGCAACGGTATCCTGGGACTTCCATGACTTCCCCGGTGCGTTTCCCGTTCAAGTGGTGGAGGCCGAGCAAAATCGGCGTATCGTGCTTCGCTGGGAGGCTAACGAGGGCGCGCCCGCCGATGGGACTGATGCGGTTATGGCTGCCGCTGGATATTACACCACGGTGACGATGACGTTTGAACCGCTCGAAGGTGACCGAACGCTGGTGACGATTACAGAAGAAGGGTGGCGGGAAACGGAGCAGGGACTAAAGGCGTCATACGGAAACTGCCAGGGGTGGACGCAGATGTTGTGTGCGTTGAAGGGGTATCTGGAATACGGGATCAACCTGCGCGAAGGGATGTTTGTGTAGGTTGATGATGCTGTGGCAACGGCCGACAGTGTCTTCTACAATCCTTTATAGTTGTAGATATCCCATTAATTCCTCAGCCGCCGCATTCCCAGCCCGATTTGCTCCAATTGTAGATGCCGAGGGGCCATATCCCACCAAATGCACCCTCGGCTCTTTCGCTACCTGAGTCGCCAGCCGGCCCGTCATCACAATTCCGCCGCTGGCTTCGCGCAACTGCAACGGCGCCAGGTGATCCAGCGAACTTCGAAATCCGGTACACCACAAAATCACGTCGGCATGTTGTTCGGTTCCATCCTCCCAGCGTATTCCATCTTCGGTAATTTCCGAAAACATCGGCAATCGCGTTAACGCACCTCGCGCCCTCGCCGCTAAAATTGCCGAATTCACCGGTAGCCCGGTTACCGATACCACCGATCCTGGCGGCAATCCCCGCCGTACCCGATCCTCTACAATTGCCACTGCCGCCCGCCCGTCTTCCGGCGTAAACGGCCCCTCTCGGAATTCCGGTTCCCGCCGTGTGACCCAAGTCGTTGTTGTGACCTGCGAAATCTCGTCGAGTAGCTGAATCGCCGAGATCCCTCCTCCGACGATGACGACATGTTTTCCAATAAATTCGTCAGCCGTGCGATAATCCTTCGTATGCAGCTGCCGCCCCTTGAAGAGATCCGCACCTGGATATACGGGGATAAACGGCGTCTCCCAGGTACCCGTCGCATTAATGATTCCACGTGCAGCAAAGTTCCCGCGATCCGTTTCGATCATCAACCGTTCGTGTCGGTCGCAGACGACCTGCACCTTCACCGGACGATGCACGCGCAAATCGAATTTCTTCTCGTAAGCCGAGAAGTATTTGGGTACCGCAACCGATGCTTTTACGCCTTCTCTACTATCGGACTCGAGACCTGCAACGCCATCCGCCCCCTCAACGCCTTCGCCCTCGTCGACCACCTCCGAAAAGCGCATTCCGGGTAGATCGTGCAATCGATTCACCGTGCTCAACGTCAACGAAGGCCAGCGATACTGCCACGCACCGCCAGCTTGCGGCGATTGATCCAGCACGACAAACCCACGATCCGGCTCCATCCCGCGCTGTCGCAGATGATACGCCGCCGACAGCCCGCCTTGCCCTGCGCCGATCACAATGATGTCGATTTTTACGAAAACGCGCGCCATTTCATACTCCTGTTTTCAGTGCATCAATCCAACATCAACCCGTCATTATTTGCCACTATACGTCGTTTCCACTCCAGCCACACCATTCAGGCTCGATTTATGAAAGTATGACGGCAGGGCACGACTCAGGGTTGCTTCAGAGCATCCCGTTATAATACCAAAATAGCACCGGCTCGTCGCCTCTATCCGAAACCCTAGAATACGGACCCGGAATACCGCATGGCCCCTACCACCCCCACCCTCGAACTAGGCCTGGACACGTTCGGCGACGTCATGAACGACGCGAACGGACAACCGCTGCCATACGCGCAGGTGATCCGCAACGTGATCGAACAAGCCGTCCTCGCCGATGACCTTGGAGTCGACTTCATTGGACTCGGCGAACACCACCGCGGCGACTTTGCGATCTCTGCCCCTGAAATCGTACTCGCGGCAATCGCGGGGAGAACAAAGCGTATCCGATTGGGTTCCGCTGTGACAGTACTGAGCTCAGACGACCCGGTGAGGGTTTTCCAACGTTTCGCAACACTCGACGCCGCGTCGAACGGGCGGGCCGAGGTAATTTTGGGACGCGGATCGTTTACCGAGTCGTTCCCTTTATTTGGATACGACCTCAACCAGTACAGCGAACTGTTTGAAGAAAAGCTCGATCTTTTTGTTGAGCTGCTAAAACAGGAGCCGGTCACGTGGCGCGGCAACACACGGGCCTCGCTTACGAATCAACGCGTGTATCCTACGATTGAATCTGGACGTTTAAAGACATGGGTTGGTGTTGGTGGGTCGGGTGAGTCGGTGGTACGGACAGCTCGGTATGGCCTACCCATGATGTTGGCGGTGATCGGTGGCGATCCGCGTCGGTTCGTACCGTATGTGGATCTGTATCGGCGAACGTTAGAGCAGTCTGGGCAACCGCTCCAGCCGATTGGTGTTCATTCGCCGGGATACATTGCTGATACGGACGCCCAGGCGCGAGCAGAGCTGTGGCCAGATTATAAGCGGATGCGAGACCGGATTGGTGCAGAACGGGGATGGCCTCCAATGAGCCGAGTGGAGTTTGAGCAGGAGGCTGAAATTGGGTCGCTGTATGTAGGGTCGCCTGAAACTGTTGCGCGAAGGATAGCGAATACCGTGAAGTTGCTCGGTGTGACCAGGTTTGACTTAAAGTACAGCGCAGGCGGATTGGCACACGAAAAGTTGATGCGGTGCGTTGAGTTGTATGGGCGGCAAGTGATGCCGTTGGTGCGCGAGATGGTCGCTGAGTAAAGCGAGATCTCGAAGTGCGCCACATGTCAATTCTAGTGTATTAAATGCAGACAAAAGCGAAAAAAACATAGGGCAGAAAGTCTATTCGTGCGTTTGGGAGATGAACAGTTGTTCAGCCCTCTCTTGACACAACGCGCAATTTTCCGCAAAATGGATAGCTGCCCAACATCAACCACTCCTCCCCCTCCTTAACGGAGTGCCTCCCATGTCGGTTCATCAATCCGGCAACTCATTTGCCATCCCAAGCGCAACTCTGGCTCGGTGGCAAGAAATTTCAAATATTCTCGCGTCCATCGCAAACGTCCCGGCCGCCCTGATTATGCAGCGCACGGGTGATGACATCGTTGTTTGCGTGTCGAGCGAGTCGGAAGGCAATCCGTATCGCCCAGGCGAGGCAGAGCACTTCGATGAATCGGGGCTCTACTGCGAAACGACGATTCGTACCGACGCCGAATTATTGGTGCCGAACGCATTGGAAGATGAGGATTGGAAGAATAATCCCGATGTAAAAAGGAATATGATCTCCTATTTGGGAGTTCCTTTGTATTGGCCAGACCGTACGCCGTTTGGTACGATCTGCATGCTCGACAGCAAGCCTAATTCATATTCGGATTTATATCGACGACTGATTGTTCAGTTTCGCGATCTGATTGAAGGTGAACTGAAGCTATTGTATAAGGAGATGCAGTTAAGCGTATCGGTTTCGCGACATTCCAGGCATAATGATAGTGTATCGAAATTGTTCGAGACATTACCACTTGGTGCCGTTTTTGTTTCTGGAGAACAGTTACTCGTGAATGCGGCGCTTGAGCGTATGACTGGATACGATCGCAGCGAATTGCAAACACGGGATGCGTGGTTTCAAAAGTTACATCGTGGAACTACTGGGTCGGCGCTGAACTATCACGCGAAAGATCATACGGCGGTATTGAACGATCTCACGCAGATTTCGTTCTATAATAAGCAGGGCGACGTGCGAATTGGTGAGTTTGTCATGACCATATTTGACGATCGCGAAATTTGGTTGGTACGTGACGTTACGGATGCGCACCGTGTTGCAGAAGAGTTGGACCAAAGCTACCAATCGCTCAAACGTGCAGAAGAGGTTGCAGGAATTGGAAGTTGGATCTTGCGGCTTTCTGATGGCCAGCTCTCGTGGTCGGATAATCTGTATGCAATGTATAAATGGGATCGGTCTGGGGAACCGCCGTCGTTGAAAGGGTTAAGTGAGGTGCTTACTCCTGACAGTTATGCACTGGTGATCGCCTCGGTAGAGCGGTCTATAGAGTCCGGTGAGCCGTATAGTATTGAGTTGGAGAACATTCGCAGAGATGGTACGCAGTTCTCTGCTGTTGCGCGTGGGCAGGTATTACGCGATGAACATGGTAACATGATTGCGCTTGTTGGGACGGCTCATGATGTAAATGAGCAAAAACAAATTGAACGCAAGGTTGCGGTGCTGAATGATCGGCTTCAGCTTGCGATTCGCGCCGGTGGTGTTGGTATTTGGGAGTCAGATCTTGTAACTAAGACATTTCTTTTTAATGCCCAGATGCACAAGATCTATGGTATTGAAACAGAAGGCTTTCGCTCGCACGTTCCGCCCGATACTTTCGCACCCGGGTATGAAGAATGGATTAAGGTGATCCATCCGGATGACGCCAAAAAAGTGGACGACGCCTTTGTGCGCGCGATGGCGGAAGATGCGGTTGTGGAATATGAGTACCGAATTTTCCGTCCGTCTGGTGAGATGCGTTATGTACGATCCGCCGCACAGGTAGTTCGAGATGAGAACGGTGCGTTGGTTCGAGCCGTAGGTACTACGCTGGATATTACCGCTGAACGTGAAGCCGAAGTGGCTATGCGAGAAGCGAAGGAAGTAGCTGAATCTGCGGAACGCGCGAAGAGTGAATTTCTTGCGACGATGAGCCACGAAATTCGCACACCGATGAATACAGTGCTTGGAATGACGAGGCTTACGTTGCAAACCGAGCTCAATCCAAAGCAGCTGAACTATTTAAGCAAGATCGATCAGTCGGCGCGTACGTTAGTGAATATCATTAACGATATTCTTGATTTTTCCAAAATTGAAGCTGGGAAATTAGAATTAGAGCAGACTGAGTTTACGCTTGAATCAGTACTCGAATCTGTTGCAACCGTTACCGCTATAAAAGCGGAAGAGAAAGGTCTCGAGATCGTTTTTTCTGTTGCAACAGGGATTCCAGATCGTATTATAGGTGATCCGCTTCGGTTGGGCCAAGTCCTTATCAATCTTGTAAATAACGCGGTGAAGTTCACGGAGCGCGGAGAAATTGTAGTGTCAATCTCTCTAGCACCAGAAAAGGATGGCAATACGACAGCTACCTCTGACCGGGCATTTTCATTACAGTTTACGGTCCGCGATAGTGGTATTGGGATTGATCCTCAACAAATCGGTACGCTCTTTACTGCATTCACTCAAGCCGATTCACACATAGCTCGAACATACGGTGGCACAGGGCTTGGTCTTGCTATTAGCCGCCGAATCGTTGAGATGATGGGCGGTAAGATCTGGGTGTCGAGCGAATTGGGACGTGGAAGTACCTTCAGCTTTACAGTGCCAATTACAGTTTCGGATCTCGTAAGTCCTGCAAATTCCACAGTAAATAAGAACGAAGTTGCTGGACTTGCCGGTCGTCGAGTCTTAATCGTTGATGATAATGAAAGTGCGCGATTGATATTATCGTCGATGGTCAATCGGTTTGGTATGACAACAGATGTTGCGCCATCTGGGTCGGTCGCATTGGAGTTGTTACGCCATGCCTCGTTAACGAATCATCCGTTCGAGCTGGTGTTAATGGATTGGCGCATGCCAGAGATGGACGGTTTGGAGGCCGCGCAGCTCATTAAATCGGACCCTGTTCTACAGCATACGCCTGCGGTGTTGATGGTAACTGCGTACGGTAGAGAGGAGATTCTGAAGCGCGTTGAGCAGCTGCAGCTCGAGGGCGTGTTGGTCAAGCCGGTTACGGATTCTGTTTTGTTTAATACGATTGCCGACGCATTGGGATGTGCGCATGTGGGTCGAAGACAGACGCCGGATTACACTGAACATCACTGGGGACGCGGTATGCATCCGCGGATGCCTGATAAGGAAGCACTCGCGAAACTTGCCGGGTATCGTGTGTTGGTGGTTGATGATAATGCGTTAAATCGGGAAGTCGTATCAGATTTTCTCTTTGCGGTTCAGTTACACGTTGATACTGCGGTAAATGGATTGGATGCATTACGGAAGCTCGATAGCGCCTCCTATGATGTTGTGTTAATGGACGTGCACATGCCAGAGATGGATGGGCTGACTGCAGCACGCGAGATTTATAAGCAACCGAAATGGGAGAAGCTCCCAGTGATTGCGTTGACAGCGCAGGTGCAGGCAAGTGACCGAGAAGCGAGTCTTGCCGCTGGAATGACGGCGCATTTGTCGAAACCGATTGATGAAGCGGAGTTGTATGCTACGTTGATTGAGGTGCTTATACCATCGACAAAGCATAACGATGACGTAAGCGTGAGTGAGAATGTTGGTGACGTATCGCCAGAGTCGCGTTCGTCGAGCGGTGCGGTTGAGCTGCCGATGTCGTTGCCGAGAATGGATATACCAGGTGCGGTTGCGCGGTTGAGTGGGAGCCGGGAGCGGGTGTTGCGGCTGATGCGAGGATTTCTCCGTGACTTCTCGGCGGTTCCCGATCAGATGCCATTGGATATAGAAGCGCAGCGCTATAATGATGTTGCTCTTTCGGCTCATACGATCAAATCGTCGGCTGCGTATCTTGGCGCCAGTGCGTTATCTCAGGCGGCTGGGCAGGTGGAACGAGCCGCATTCCGTGGCGATACTGAACTCGTGCGTAATGTAACGCCAGAGTTTTTGAATGAGCTCACAGCTGTTTTACTGATTCTTGAGTCAGTGTTTAAAGAAGGTGAAGTTGAAGGTACGTTATACTTGAACCGGTAGTTTGTTGTTGAATATGTTTCAGAAGTCTGGAGAAGGAGATACGTTGAATAATAGATTGTTGCGATGGCCTCTAGTTCGCGGTGACATTATCCGTCGACCGTCTCTTCAAGCCTGCTTGACGGCACTGATCCTCTTGGTTTTAATACCAACACTTTGCGGAGTGGCGATCGCGATTTGGCGTGCTGGCGAATCGTATCGACAGGGTTCTACGGCTCGTCTGTTAGAGACTGCAAACGTCGTTGCACAGTCGGTTGAAGGAGAACTCCGAGTTCGATCACATCTCCTCAGCGGTTATGCTGCATCGCGACCTTCTGACGCGAACGAACCTGGAGTTAATACGCTCTTTCAAGGGGCCCTACTTTCGACACGGATTCAAAACGGACCGTCGGGATTACGTCCTGTTGCTCAGCCAACGTCTCAAGCGCTAGCCGACGTGGCGATTCAGGCGGCATCAACTGGAGAACAAGTCGTTTCGAATATCCTGGCTTTCGATTATGGCGATTCCTTAGTTTCAAGTATTGCGATCGCTGTTCCTTTGAAGCGTGGCGAGAGTGAGGTTGATGTTACAACGCTCGTAACGAAGCCAAGCGATCTGATTCAAACTCTCATGAAACGAGGAACATTTGCTAGCGCGCTGGTTTTAGCGGTAACGGATGGGACTGGTCATGTGATTGCACGATCGCATGACGCAGACAAATTTATTGGAAAGCCTGTTCCAGATTGGAATACGTTACATGCGCTTAATCGCACAAGCGGTACGTTCGAAGCGCGTACAATCGAAGGGCCTAAAGTAATCTTTGCCTTCCGAATAATCCCAGGAACTCCAGGCTGGGCAGCGGTGGTGGGCGAACCGCTCTCTGCATTTAATGATCGTTGGCGTCAACCTCTTATTGTTCTACTCTTTGTTTCCGCAGCCACGATCTTCATTGCGTTTTTCCTTACCATCCTCCTTGCTCGGCGAATGTTACGGCCGATCGAACATCTTGCGCAACGTGCACGTGCGGTTGCTGATGGGAAGGGAGAGCAACAGGCAATCGCGAGCAGCATTCCATCGTCATTTGTCGCTGAGTTTGAAACCCTTCGAGAGAGTTTGGAAGGGGCGGAGATTGAAACACAACGCAGCCATAAGGCACTCCACAAAAGCTATGAAGCGCTTCGTCAGGCGGAGAAACTGGCACGAATTGGTAGTTGGACGCTCGATCTCGAGACTCATCAGTTCACCTGTTCTGACATGCTGTATGAGATAAACGGAGCCGACCCAGTCGGTCCTCCGCTTATGATTGGAGATCTTCAAAAGCTACTTGGCCCAGAAAGCCTTCGAAAGATGAATCTTGCGGTTGCAAGGTGTATTGAAACGGGTGAGTCATATGGTATGGAGGTGGAGCATCTGCGCGTGAATGGGCCGAGCTTCGCGGCGTCTGTGAGGGGGCAGGCTATGTTCGATGATACAGGCCGTATTGTTGCTCTTGCTGGCACTGTTCAAGATATCAGCGAGCGTCAGGAGGAACGACAGCGTTTAGCCACGCTCGCCGATAATCTACCTAGCGGGGCGATATATCGCGTAGAGCAACGATCGGACGGCGAGTTAGGCATTACATATATCAGCGCCGGTATCGACAAAATCATTGGTATTTCGGCCGCGGAAATTGTAGAAGACTCGAGAGTTCTTCTACGGGCGATTCACAAAGACGATATCGCTGGGTTCGAAGCGGCGATGCGACGGTCTGGTGTAGAGGAAGCGCCGTTTGATTATCAATTTCGAGTACACACGCGAGACAACAGGCTTATCTGGATGCACTGTCGTTCCGCGCCGCGTCAGCAGTTCGACGGTCGTTTCGTTTGGGATGGCATTGCGCGTGATATCACAGGTGAACGTGTAGTTGCCAAGGCGTTGAATGAAGCGAAGGAAACTGCTGAGGCTGCGGAACGAACCAAGAGTGAGTTCCTGGCGACGATGAGTCATGAAATTCGTACGCCAATGAATACAGTGATTGGTATGACGCGATTAACGCTTCAGACTGATTTGATGCCGAAACAGCGAAACTATCTCGAGAAGATCAATGTCTCGGCGAAAGCGCTGCTTGGTATCATTAACGACATTCTCGACTTCTCAAAGATCGAAGCTGGAAGTCTGCAGCTCGAGAACGAAGAGTTTACGGTTGAGTCGGTGCTTGAATCTGTGTCGGCTGTTATGGCCATTCCGGCGGTAGAGAAAGGTCTTGAGATTGTATATTCAGTCGGAGCAGACGTGCCAAGGCGAATGCATGGCGATGCGTTACGGCTGGGTCAGGTGCTGACAAATCTTGTGGGTAATGCGATCAAATTTACTAATGCCGGTGAGATCGTTATTACCATCGAATGTGCGGCATTGGGAAATGGTGATCCAAAGTTATTGTTCGCCGTTCGTGATACTGGTATTGGCTTGAGTTCGAGGCAGATGTCTGGCTTGTTCAAGCCGTTCACGCAGGCTGGGAACGATACCTTCCGCAAATATGGGGGGACGGGTTTAGGCCTTGCGATATGTAAGCAACTTGTCGAGATGATGGGTGGGCGAATTTGGGTGGAGAGCATGGAAGGAAAAGGAAGCACATTCTACTTCACCATCTCTAATAAACCAGATAGTGCCACATCGAATAAAGAGGTTGTCTCCCGTCGATCAATAGATCTCAAAGATCGACGCGTATTGATTGCTGATGATAACGCGAGCGCGCGCAACATTTTGCGTGATATGGTGACAGGGTTTGGGATGGTCGCCGAAGCTGTTGATTCTGGAATGAAAGCCCTCGAACGGGCACGATCAGAAGCAGAGCGCGGAACGCCATTCGATCTCGTACTGCTGGATTGGCGAATGCCGGTAATGGATGGGTTAGAAACGGCACGCAGAATTCGTGGCGATAGCGATGTCTACAAGGTGCCAGCGGTGCTCATGGTAACCGCATATGGATGGGACGAGGTGTTGCAAGGGACAGAACAGCTAGGCTTGGAAGGCGTGTTAATCAAGCCGGTAACCGAATCGGTAATGTTTAACACGATTCTGAATGTTCTGGCACCGCAGAGTACTACGCGAGAAGCAAAAGAAAGTGCCGGTATGTTGACGCATCAAATGATGTCGCAGCGAATGAGCGCGCAATATAGTCAGCTTTCTGGAAGGCGTATTTTAGTGGTAGATGATAATGCGTTGAATCGAGAAGTCGCGAGCGATTTTTTGATCGCGGTTGGCGTTGAGATCGATACCGCAGTTGATGGATTGGATGCGCTCGATAAGTTGCGGCTGCAAAGCTACGATGCAGTGTTAATGGATATGCACATGCCAAGGATGGACGGGCTGAGTGCTGTGCGAGAGATACGACAACAGGAGCGTTGGAGGTTGTTACCGGTGATTGCGTTAACCGCGCAGGCTCGCGTTGAGGATCAAGTCGCAAGTCATGAGGCTGGAATGACGGCGCATTTAACGAAACCAATTGATGAAGCTGTGTTGTATCGAACGCTTATTGATGTGTTGGCGAATGTTGGTGACAGTGATGGTGCTAGCGACGGTCATAACGGTCGTGGGCGCGACGGTGTAATCGCGGGCGCTTCTACTCGACATGTCGCGCAGTCTTCGGGTAATCGTAAGACCGATTTTCTTTTGCAGAAAACACTCGAGCGTTTTGGTGGGAGAACTGCTCAGGTTGAGAGATTGTTGAAGGGATTTCTCCGAGATTTTTCCGACGTTTCGGAGCAGTTGGAGCATCATCTTCAGGAGGGTGATCGTGAGGCAATTGCGTCGTTAATTCATACGATGAAAGGGAGTGTTGGGTATTTTGCCTCGCAAGATTTTTGTGGTCTTGTGAACCAGCTTGAGCATGCGATTCGGGGTGGCCAAAGTTTAGATACCATCGAGACGATGATTCAGGCTTTTAGAGGGAGATTGCAGGCTTTATTGACCGATGTTGAGCGCGGTCTCGAGGAGCTCGGGAGTGGGGTCGGTTCGCAGGGATAACAATCGAACGATTGATCGGATATTGCGGTTGTATTGTTAAGCCGGGGGTGGTAAAGAAATACATGAGATTCGATTGTGACCAAATCTCGGTTTAGAGAGTTTAGCAGCTACGGGTGGAATCGTAGCCGTGCTGAATTTAGTGAGGACATTACGGATGAGTCGTATTACAATTGCGCGTTCATATATTGGATTGTGGCTGATATTAATTGGCCTAAGCTGTTCCAGTATGACAGCTGATATCGATAAGAATGTATTCCCTGGTCCTCATGCAGAAGTTCAGAATGAATTCGTTCGCACCACGATCGATCGAGAGCAGTATTCTCAAGGCGATACAGCGATTCTAACGATTCAGAATATCAGTGGGCAGACACTCGGCTATAATTTCTGCCCGGTCTTCCTGGAAAAGAAGATCGGACATAAATGGAACGTTGTCGCTGATCCACTGTTGGGTTATCCCACTGAATATGCTTGTAATGCAATGCTCATGACCCTTGCTACAGATTCAAGTGCGCGCGTAATATTTCCGCTTGAGCGTAGTCTGAAGGACGGTACATATCATATAGTCATTCCGAGCGCGTTTCCATATCGTGGGGAGTTTACGGGATATGATGCGTTGAATAGTGCTACGTTTACGGTGAAGCGGTGACCAAATTCGAATATGCGGAGTTAAGCGGTTACGACGGGATTGATCTCTGTGCTGAAACCTACTGAGGGTGTTACGATGAAGCGTATTATGGCTGCACGATCATATGTTGGATTGGGGCTAATCGTATTTGGCCTCGGGTGTTCCGATATGACAGCTGCTGAGCGAAATGCATTGTCTGCGCGGCAAGTACGGAACGAATATGTTCGCACGACGCTTAATCGAGAGCACTATTCACAAGGTGACACGGTTGTTCTCTCGATTCGAAATATCAGTGGCCAAACACTGAACTATAATTTCTGTCCTACGTCCCTGGAAAAGAGGGATGGCGATGAATGGAAAAATATCCTTACACCAAAAATTGGTGACCCTCCCGTTCAAGTTGTTTGCACGTTGCCACTCTACATGCTTGGCAAAGGCTCAAAGACTGAGATAAAGTATCCACTTAGTCGTGACTTGGAGGATGGGACGTATCGCATGGTTATTCCAACTCCGGTGCCAGATCGCGGGCAATTTACTGGAGATTACGTATTGAATAGTGCTTCATTTACAGTGTACAAGGCCATGCTTGCTATATACAAGCGCTAATAGTCTACCCTCAAGCGATTGAGCTGGCCTTCTGGCCAATCAATCGCGATGGTTGCGTGGTCGATCCCAAATTGATTGTGGAGTTCAGTCTCTACCGCTGCTGCAACGGCCTTGGCAGCAGCGTCGGTTGTTGGGCGCACGTCGAGCGTCGCTAACACGCGCCCTGAAGTGATTGACCAAACGTGAACGTGAGACACTGCCGTAAGGTTTGGGACAGTTTTCAGAAGATGTTGTGTGATAGTTTCCGGTAATGCGTTGTCTGGAGCGCCTTCGAGAAGAATATGCAGCGATTGTTGTAAAAGCGCCCACGCGCTTCGTAGGATAAGGAGCGAGACGACCACCGATAGAATCGGGTCGATTGGTGTCCAGTTTGTAAAGTAGATTACAATCGCAGCTATAATTGCGCCTACGGAGCCGAGTAAATCGCCGAGCACGTGGAGGAGCGCGCCTTTAATGTTGACGTGGTCGCGGTCGCCGCGGGAAAGCATCCACAGAATGAAGCTGTTGACCAATAGGCCAGCGAAGGCGACAAAAAACATTGGTAGCGCCATGATTTCGATTGGAGATCGAAATCGACTGATCGCTTCGAATGTGATCCAGATGGCGATTGCAAACAGGGCGATTGCGTTGAATAGGCCGCCGATGACCTCGAAGCGTAGGTAGCCGAAGGTCCGTCTTGCATCCGACGGTCGTTTGCCGAATCGGAAGGCAGCGTAGGCGAGTGCGAGCGCGGCGGCGTCTGTTAGCATGTGGCCGGCGTCGGCGATGAGGGCGAGGGAGCCGGATATAACCCCGCCGAGCACCTCGACGATCATGAACGTGAAAGTGATCAGGAAGGCGATCAGCATCTTTCGTTCGTTACCGGTGGCTTCTTTATTCATTCGGAGATGAACAGTGAGGGCGCGAGAGGCGGATATGGGTGGTCATAGGCGAGTGGGGCGATAGGCAGTTGACGTTGCGCGTAAGAACCCCAATTTTCCGCGCTATCCCATAGGGGAGCAACTTCGGAGCCATTTAACCGCGCTTCATTTTCTCGTCCTGCAAGGTTTCGTACAACTGTAAGTCGAGCTGGTAGTGGGCCGCTAGGTCAAGGAGTCGGCTGCGATGGGTTCAGTAATGATATATATTAGATACATCTTTATCCGGCCGCCGCTTTTAGCTCATTAACATGAGGATGTTAATACCATGACCGTCAATAACCCTCCTTTCGCTGACGTCCCTAGCTTTACTACGCCAGTCTTCGACGAGAATACGCTCCCCGACCAACTACAAAAAGAGCACCGCACAAAAGCGGGTACATGGGGACTTATCTGCGTACTGGAAGGGCAGATTCGCTATGAGATTGCCGAATCTGGTGTGCAGACAATACTGGAACCTGGGAAACCAGGAATTATCCAGCCTGAACAACTGCATCATGTGACGCCGATTGGGCCGGTAAGGATGCAGGTCGAGTTTTATAGCAGCCCGCCGCGGAATAACAGTTGATCATACTTATGTAACTTCCGTCTCATGAGGCGACATAACCTCGACTCAAAGAAAGCAGGCTCCCCTCGCGCGATTTGCCGAGTAATGGAATGTTAAACAAGGAACGTTCGTTTCGAATCGGGTTGGTTTTGCGTAATGGGGCTTCACTATTTTACACCAATAGGAGTCTATAATTAGCACCAATGGTAGTCTAGGTCGTGCACCAATGGTAGCCTAAACCACGCACCAATGGTATTTTACCATGGTACCCGCTGGCTAAGCCAGCCGTCGCCGTGCGCTCCGAGCATAGCTCGACAGCTATCTTACGCGCATTGTTGATCGAGATTTCGAGAAGCAGGGTCATCGCATACGCGCGCCTGAAACGCTGCGGCGATGGATGCGTGCCTATGCCGCAGTCGTGTCGACCACCGCACCGTTAGAAACGATTCGTAATGCTGCAACAGGCGGTCAAGGCGGGAAGCCATCCAAGTCTGTCTCTATGGTCTATCGTGACATTCTGGAACAGCTATGGATTGTCGATCCGATTTCGGCATGGCTACCGTCAGAGAGTTATTTCACAGAGCTCGTTCAGGCGCCGAAGCAGCAGTTGGCTGATCCCGCACTCGCAGCGCGTTTGCTTGGGATTGATGCACATGCATTGCTTGCAGGTACGGAGCCTATAGTGCCGATTGCTCCAAATGTAATTCGAGATGGGACCTTATTGGGTCGACTGTTTGAATCACTCGTTGCTTTGAGTTTGCGCGTATATGCTCAAGCAGGAGAAGCGAATGTGCGACACTTCCGTACAAAAGGTGGACGGCAGGAGATTGACTTGATTGTTGTTCGAAGCGATCAGCGTGTACTTGCGATCGAGGTGAATCTAAGTGCGACTGTTAACGACGATGATGTACGACATTTACACTGGCTTCGCAATAAAATCGGAGATGAGTTATTGGATGCTGTTGTTATTACTACTGGTCCACAGGCATATCGTAGAGCCGATGGTATTGGGGTTGTTCCGGCAGCATTACTTGGACCTTGATTTTTAGATAGGTACAGAGGTGGTTCGCAATCCATCAAGAAAATTTCTCGTCGAGGCGGGAACCATAGTCTGCGAATACACTTATACTCCGCTCGCAATTTAGTACATCACTATTAGTAAATCACGTTATACGCTCGCTACTAGCCATCCCATAAAATCCCCCTTGCGCATATGTGGCCTTGTCTGCATCCTACGCAACTCACAAAGGCTCACAATCAGGGGGATCCGTGCGTCGTGCCAATCTGATGCTTGCGATGTCCGGAACACCAGACGGCGATCAATCCTCACACGACACTGCAATTGTCGCACGCGTCCGCGCGGGAGATGAAGGTGCATTCTGTGATCTATACGCCACGCATGCCCTCTCGCTCGTTCGATACGCCGCCACCGTCCTTGGCGACTACGACACCGCTGAAGACGCAGTCCAAGACGTATTCATGTCCCTCTGGGAACGTCGAGCAATTTGGGAACCGCGCGGTTCCATCCTCTCATACGTCTATAGAGCCGTTCGAAACCGCGTACTCGACATCCAAAGCCATCGCGCAATCGTCGGTCGCACCGCTCAGGAAGCCCAGCACGATCTCGCAAGCTTCACCCCCCGCATCGAACCCACCGACGAACGCCTAGTACTGGACGAACAGTCCTCAGCCCTCGCAGTCGCCATCGCCGCTCTCCCCGAGCGCCGTCGAGTCGCACTTCTCATGCGCGCTGTGCATGGCGCAGAATACTCCGAAATCGCGGACACGTTGGGGGTAACGGAGCAAGCCGTCCGCATTCTCGTCGCTCGTGCGCGAGAAAGTCTCAGGCATCTCCACAGATAACAGACCGAACCAAACGAGCTTTTTTTGCGTAAGGTGGTCTTTCACCCCACCCATGAAGGCGAAAAAAGTGAAACAAACTCGGGTCTCGACCGTTATCCTGTCATGCGTAGAGACCAAGATTCGCTATCCGTCCCGGAAGTCCCGGAAGACCCTATTGATGCCGAGGTTCGCGCCATCTGGATGGTGGGATTCGAGCCGGAGACCGAACGTCTCAGGGCTGGATTAAAGGCCAGGCTTGGCATGTCTCCGCTACCGCTTCAGCCGGCTTCCGAAGCTGCCGCCGCACAACGACAATCCAACCAATCAGTAGCTTCGTCGCCTCGCTTCCCCATACGTTACACGATTGGTGGTGTTCTACTGGGCGCCGTCCTTCTAGTCACAACCTGGCGTACCAGCGCACATCATGTGGCCGCAAACATGGCCTCACACAGCTCCGTCTACGCAACCGCGAGCGGCGAACGCGCAACCGTCACACTTCCTGACGGAAGTACAGTCGCACTCAATGTCGCAAGCCGCCTTGAAGTGCCTTCCAACTACGCTGCTGGCAATCGTGCACTTCGCTTGAGCGGGGAAGCGATGTTTACCGTCCGACCCGCACCGGGAGCACCATTCACCGTTGAGGCCGGTTCCACAACAACACGTGTGTTAGGCACCCGGTTTGTCATACGGCACTATCCAACCGACACTGTAACGAACCTGGCCGTACAAGACGGAAAGGTCTCGATTCAGTCAACCGTGATAACAGCCTCTCAGCAAGTTGTAGTGCATCCCTACGGTTCCCCCGTTGTCTCGGTCGTCTCACCTGACCGTTTTGCCTTCGAATCCGGCGTCCTTGCTCTCGATGGCCAACGCTTGATGGATGCCATCCCGGAACTCAACCGCTGGTATAACGCTGACATTCGACTTGGAAATGTCGAACTCCAGGCCGCACGTATCGGTGGTGAGTTTGCAGCCGGATCACTCAATGATCTCACAAGAATTCTTGTATTAACGTTTGGTATTCGTGTCGAACGCAGCGGGCGAATTTTGACTCTGTACTCGAGGTGATAATGTGGCATATGTTGTCGAATGGGAGTGATTTGCAGGACTGTGGCGCACGATTCCCGGAGAGTTCACCCATGCGACTCGGGTTGCCTGGAGTATTGGGGCTGGGACTGAGGCTGGCGATAGCTGGTGTATTCGTTCCAGTGTTAGGCGCTCAAAGCAGACCTTCGATTGAAGCAGACGTAGATAAACCATTGCGCTTTACTCAATCGTCGCCTGAGCTGCCCGGGAAGCAAGATGGAAAGGCGGCCCGAGTATCATTGAAGGCGAAGGACCGCTCGATCAAGTTCATCATCCACCAAGTGGCTCGCCAGGCTGGACTTCGAATGGTGTATGATGACAGCGATACTTTGGCAGGGAAACGGATTTCTGTGGACTTTGTCAATCTCCCAATCAAGCAGGCCTTCGCAGAAGTGCTGAAGGGCACTGAGATGGTTGCAATGATATTCGACGAAACTGGGACTGTTGTGCTCCGTCGTCGGAATCCGCGTCGTGATGCAATCGATAGTACGAATGCGGTGAAGCGTGGACGAATCGACGGAAAGGTCATCGACTCATCCTCCAAGGAAGGGATTCCCGGGGTAACTCTCACTGTGGTGGGAACTTCGCTGTCGATCACAACAAAGGGCGACGGATCGTTTTCGATTGATGATATCGCCCCCGGGGAATACAACGTTGCGGTGCGTCTGATTGGATACAAGTCTCGACAGATCAGCGTGACAATACAGAGCGGGAGACCTATACCGCTAAATGTTGTACTCGCGCGATCGACTACCACTTTAACCGAAGTGGTCACCACCGCTACCGGATTACAACGTCGGGTGGAAGTGCCAAACGATATCGCTCGAATTGATGCCGCCAAGATTATAGAACGCGCCCCGGTGCGAAGTCTCTCGGATTTGCTCGAAGCAGCGCAGGTACCTGGGGTTTTAGTCACGCGTGGAAGCGGCGATCCCGGGTCGCCTACAAAGATCCGAATCCGCGGTCTGAGCAGTATTTCTCAGAGCAACGATCCTGTTGTTATTGTGGATGGTAACTGGGTTGACGCCTCGATGGGATCGCCGTCGCGTATCGATGATATTGATCCGTCGACGATTGAAACGATCGACATTGTGCGCGGACCGTCTGCGGCGACGCTGTATGGACAGGATGCCGCAAATGGTGTCATCGTAATTACGACCAAAAAAGGGAAGGCTGGTCAAACTCGCTGGAGTACAAGTTATCAGCGAGATTGGGGCCAGCCGTATGGAACTATCCCGTCTGCGTATGTTGGGCTCGGGCATACGACAACGGCTTATGGGTCTGCAACATCGTGTCCGATTCTGAATATCCTCGCTTATGCGTGTATTCAGGATTCTGTAGTGACTTATAATCCAAACCATCGTTTGCTCGCGCGTGAAGGGACTGAGACGAACAATCGGTTTATCGTGCAAGTCGATGGTGGAACGAACTCGGTTACTTATGCTATTACGGCGACAGCAAGTAATACTATCGGGGTCCGCAGGGTCGCTCCAATCGATTTGATGCGATTTCGGATTCTCCAATATCCGCTTCGGGAGGAATTCAACAGGCCGTCAGCTTTGGATCGGCGGACTATTACGTCCAACCTTACCATGCTTCCTCGGCAGACGCTGACGCTCGGGTTGACGGTTACTGGAACGCAAGCGCATTTGACGGATAACCAGATCAAGCCGGACTATAATCTGCAAACGCTCGGGCAGGTTGTAGAGCGCTATAATCTGGATACCACTTTGGCGATGATGTCGATGCCGAATATTACGCGAGTGGAGAATCCATCCCGGACGTCGTCTGTGTTGCTTGGCGGAACGGTCGCCTGGCGGCCGAATAGTGGATGGCTACTCAACGGCAATATGGGTGCGCAGCAGAATGTCGAAGAACGATCGCTGTATGAAAGTCTTACGCGATGCAATCTTATAAGGGGCGGTTGCGAAGATACGGTTGGGCGACGAGGTGAAAAATCACGCAACGTCGGATCTTATACCATGAGAATGAATCTTTCCAAGGCTTTGAGTCTTGGGTCGTTCTCTCGATTCATGGATCTTCGACCTTCTATCGGTGGCGATTTTAGAAAAACGCAAACATCACAGATGGACATCCTGAAGGATCAGATTCCTATCGGTGAACGCGCCATGGTCAGCGGTCGTTTGGTGAATTCGACGTTTACTCGATTTGCGAACGCAACTGCAGGGTGGTATGTGAACTCCAATATCGGTCTCTTTCAGCGGATCTACTTTGACGTTGGTGTTCGGCAGGACATCGGTAGCGCCATCACATCATCATCCAACTCGCGATACCCAAAGCTCGGCGGATCGTGGCTTGTTTCGGATGAATCGTTTTGGCCGACTAATAGTCTCGTTGGTTTGCTTCGCTTTCGTGCCGCTCTTGGTCATTCTGCAGTGCAGCCTGATCTTGCAGACATTCATGGAAGTTATGTGAATGGATATGAATATATTGATGGTGTCTTCGTTCGCTCGGTCAATCTCCTGGCAACAGGGAATCCGAAGTTAAAGCCCGAACGCGCAACTGAGCTTGAAATGGGGTTTGATATTGATCTGCTTGGCGATCGAGTTAGCCTTATCGCAACATATGCTCATTCTGAAAATCGGAACGGACTGGTAAGCCGCACGTTGCCACCATCTGCTGGAGGAGCAACCGGGCTCCGTAAAGAAAACATCGCCCGTCTCAGAAATCGTGATTTGGAGCTTACCGCTGAAGCACGTGTCGTGGAGACTAGGCAGGCGCGGGTTGTCGTCAATTATGGACTGACCATGCGAGAAAATCTGGTCACAAAGTTAGGGAATGGTATCATGCCGTTTTCAACGAATTCAGTTTCGAGAGTGCAGGAAGGATATCCAATCGCAGGAGTTTGGGCGAAGCGCGTAATCGGGTACCGTGATGCGGATCAAAATGGTTTACTCTCCGCCAACGAAATCATTCTTAGCGACTCCGCAGCGTACCTGGGATGGAGTCAGCCGAGATATCAGGCGAGCTATGGGACGGCATTGACGTTGAATAATCAGGTTACGATTGATATGCGGTTTGAATATAAAAGTCAGTATGTGCAGAATTATACGATGGAAAATCGATATGCACTCGAAGATGCCAATGCGCCGCTAGCTGTTCAGGCCTATGAAGTCATGGCAGGTCGTCGCCCTGTCTCAGATATGCGATGGACGTCTGGCAGTATAACATATCATGTCCCGGGATCCGTGTTGCGTGTTCTCAGAGCCCGCACCCTCAGTGTTTCGTTAAAAGGGAGTAATCTGGGATTATGGACGAACTATGCTGGGCGCGATCCTGGAGTGAACAGTGCAATTCTTACCTCAGAAGTGTCCGTCGATAATGGACAGACTGTTCCGCAGCCGAGAAAGTATGTACTCGATTTCAATCTAAAATTTTGAGTATCCCATTGATGGCAACATTATATATGAATCGGATCAGATCGGCCATACCGCATGCGATGTGCTTGATAGCGGCCGGAATGTTTACTGCTTGTTCGATGGCTGATCTTGTTACAGTTGATGATCCTGAATCCATACGACAGCTCGACCGAGATCTCGTGAAATCCCGCGCCGGCGCACTCGGCATGTATTACGGTGCGCTCGGTCAGTTACAAGATGGTGTCAGCAAAACGAGCTTCCAGGTCGCACTCTTTACGGACGAGGTGACCTATGCTCAGGCGGGTACATCCGATGGGAGATCAATCATCTTCTACTTTGATGATGCAAGAGTCGAACGATTGGATCAGGGTGGCCCACCGGGACTCGAGTTTATGGGGTTTAAGCCGCTGCAAGCCGCACGAGTCCGCGCGTTGCAAGCGCGGACGGTGCTCAAGAATCTCGAGGATTCCACGTTACGGGCCTTGATCGCAAATACATACACGATTGAAGGCTACAGCATCCTTCTGCTTGCAGAAAATCTGTGTTCGGGAGTACCGTTAACCAACGTGCCGTTCGAAGGGGATGTAGTCTACAGCGCTGGATACTCCACTCGTGATGCATTCACGATTGCGATCGCGAAGTTCGATTCCGCGTTGGCGATCACTCACGACAGTGCGCGCTATACTGTCCTGGCTAAAATCGGTAAAGGACGTGCCTATCTCGGACTCGGCGACTATAAGCGCGCGTCGGAAGCTGTAGCGACTATTGAACAACCTGATGTGTTTCGTCTGTATTATACAGACGTTTTAACGCCCGGGGTAACGGCGTCTCCAGGTCTTGTGCCTCCCGATGCATTCTGGACTACGACGGTAGTCTCTCTGCCAAGCTATACAATAACGCAGACTATTAACAATGAAGGAACCAACGGCATGGCCTGGTATACCGATCCAACCCAACTTGATCCTCGGCTTCCAGTAACGACGACTATTGTTGGTGGGGTAACACAGTTTCCCGCGGTTGTGCGCCAGCGAAAGTTCATAGGAGGCACATTAGTGTTTCCGCTCGCACGCTGGATCGAAGCCAAGATGATTCAAGCTGAGTATGCCCTCAGCAGCGGCGATGTCAATTGGATCGATCACATTAACGAAGCGCGGCAAACAGTTGGGTTAGCGAATCTTTCAGATCCGGAAGCGCGAGACGCACGCGTGACGTTGTTATTTCATGAACGGGCTTTTTGGTTTTATATGGAAGGTATCCGCTTAAGTGATTATCGCCGAATGGTACGTCAATATGGGCGCGATCCATATCTGTTGTATCCGGTTGGAGCGTATACCAGAAGCAATGGTTCTTTCCCTCTGTATGGTGATGCATTCGTATTATCCGCCCCTGCTGCGGAATACGCAAATAACTATATGTATCAGGGTTGTCAGAACAAAAATCCATAATTGATCACTACACACGATATCAATATGCAAACTGAAAGACGAATAGGATTTCTGATGTTGTGCTGCGTTGCGATGAGCGCGTGCGTAGACATTCAGGGACCGATGCCTGAACCGTTAGCGCCCAGCGAGGTCATTGCGGATCTTCGAATCACATCGCGAGCGGTGATGATGGCAGTCGGTGACACAGTGCAGCTCACGACACAAGCGACCGCAATGGACGAGTCTGCGATTCCGGTTGACCCTCGAGCGGTTCGGTGGAAGTCGCTCGATTCGGTTCAGGTGTATGTCGATACGCTTGGACGCGTGATTGGTCGAAAGCCGAGTAGTGTTCCTGTGAGCGTCATCGCGTCATATCGTGTTGCACTGACGACAAAATCCGACACAATACCGGTATATGTCACCGTTGGATCGATCGATGCGTCGAAGCTAACGCTGGTTGCAGTGGATAGTACACGTGTCGGTGCGGGTTCTGCTATGGGACGGCCGCGCGTGCGCGCGGATCTGTATCGTGGCAATACATTGGTTTCGAAAGGATCGTTTATTCCGATTTCCGTTCCCGCGCCAGTCACGATTTCGTATTCTGCGATTGGCGGAAACGACGGCGAACCCGTCTATATGCTGAATAACGACAAAAGCCGACTTGGAAAGTTCTGGGTACGAGCATCGGTAAATCTGTATGGCACAGAGGTAAGCGACAGCATTGAATTCACTGGCATCTATCCGGCACTAATCGAAATTGCATTCTGGCTTACGGATATGCCGGACGGATCAATCGGCAACTTCGGGACTGTGGCAACAAAATTCAATTTGCAGCCTTGCGGAGTGCTCCAGGTTCGCATGCTCAGCGCAGTGCTTGTTGATATGGTGTTTAGCGATTCTCTCGCTGAGAGTAGCGCATGCGGTCCGATACCGCAGAGCGTGCTCACTTCGATTGAAACGAATGCGTACGTTCCAATGTTCGGTAATTTTGTAGGCGCGAATATTAACGGGTTTCCCAGCTTTACTATCGCATTGCGACGTTCGAACACTGAGGGTGAGATCATCTACTTCTTACGGGAAACGGCGACTCAAAAACGTCTGAATGTATCGGGCACCTATATAAATACTACATTGAACCCATTGTAACGTATGCTCTCAACTCGACGTAATGTGTTGCGTGGCACAGCGCTTACACTCGCAAGTGCCGCTCTTCCTCGTTCCGCTTTTTGTCTCCCGTGGTACATGGTAGAACCTGTACCATCGATTGAAGATGAGAAGCTCAAGCAACTGATTCAAACGGCAATCGACGCTGCAGTAACAGCAGGGGCCAGCTATGCCGATGCACGACTAACGTTTACACAAAATCTGATTGGAGGCGACTCCCCACGTCCAACACGCGCCGAGACAATGGGGTTTGGCGTGCGTGCATTGTATGATGGATATTGGGGCTTTGCTTCAACTCCGATCTGGAACGCCGTAGAGGCAGCTCGACTTGGTCGCAGTGCTGCTGCACAGGCGAAGTCGAATGTGCTGGGTAGTCCACGTGAGGCGGACCTCGCACCAATCATCGCACCTGCCAGCGGCAACTGGGTTATGCCAGTGAAAGATGATCCATTTGTAATGGCCTACGAAGAGATTTCCGATTTCATGCGTGGCTTGAAGCTGTTCATCATGGGATTGGATGGTGCATCGCAGCCAATGACGACATGTCGTTTTCTGCGCCAGGATAAAGCCTTCGGTAACTCGTTGGGGCAGTTTACGACCCAACGTTTGTACCGCTCAGAAGGTGGTGTGGCATGGACTGCATGGGAAGCGCTCCCAATCAGGTTAGACTGTCTCACTCCGGCCGGATTAGGATTCGAATACTTTCGCGATCAACCGCTGCGACACTATATCGAACAAGCCCAAGCTGAAGCAACGCAGGATCTCGAACTCGCTAGTGTTCCAGTGGATGTTGGCCGCTACAGCACACTCATCAATGCGCAAGGAGTGGCATCTATTATGAGCCCGACTATTGGTGCGGCAACTGAACTCGACCGCGCGATGGGGTATGAGGCCAATGCCGGTGGAACAAGTTATATCGTTTCGCCAGATGAGATGTTGGGAAAACTTCGGATCGGCAGTGCTAAGGTGAACATTTTGGCAGATCGATCCGAGGCTGGATCGGTGGGATGTGTTCGCTGGGATGACGAAGGGGTTGAGCCGCCCCGCTTTGAATTGGTAAAAGATGGCGTTCTCGCGAACATGCAGACTAACCGCGAAGCGAGTGGATGGATCAAGTCGCACTATAGTAACACGAGTCAACCTTGGGTTTCATTTGGGTGTGCGTATGCTCCAGATGCCATTGATGCTCCCTTGGTGCACTCTGCAGATCTTCATTTGCAAGCCGCCCCAAACTCGAATGAAAAGTTGGATGAGCTTCGGCAGAGCATCGACAAGGGAATTGAATGGAAATCTCCGATTATTTCGATGGACTTTCAACAGGTTACAGGGATTGCTCGTGGCACCGCCTACGAAATTCGGAATGGAAAGCGATTCGCACGAATTCAAGATGCAGGAATGCTATTCAGATCACCAGAATTATGGGGAAATCTGACACATCTTGGCGGGAACGACAGTATTCGACGATTTGGGACATACGCCAGTAAGGGTGAGCCCAATCAAACGTCGTGTCATAGCGCATCAGCGCCTCCTGTCATCTTTAAAGAAATGACGTTTGTTGATATCAAGAGGAAGGCATAACCTATGCGAGTTAGCGGAGATATTCAGGACCCCGAAGCCCCTCGACTGTTGGACGAAGCACGAGCTCGGCAAGTCGTCGATGAAATCAAACAAAATTGCAGCGCTCAAGGCTCCCTCGATGTAAACGTCGAAAGCTGGTGGGGCGGCAGTCAGCGATGGGCACGAAACCGTGCATCGATGACTAGCGATCAGCGTGAGCAAAATATCAGAATTATACGAAGGATGAAGGGTGCTTCACTGGTTGTTACAACCAATCAGATTGACTCGAAATCTTTAAAAGGTGCATGCGATCTCGCTGAACATTATGTGAAGCAATGGTCGAAGAATACAATAGAAGATCTCGAACTGCAGGTCCCGACATGGCAATCCAAGGGTGCACGGGTCTGGAGTGATGATACCTACAATCGTACTTTTGGAGAGAACGGTCAAGTCGTTCACGCCCTCACTCAGCGTTCTGCGTCCGAAGGTCTCCTTTCGGCCGGATTCATCGAAATGACCGGTGCTAGTATAGTGAAGTACAACCGAGATGATTGGGGTCGAGAAACTACTCGAGTTGCGCGCGTCTCTCAGGCGCAATGTTCTACCACGGTCCGGCATCCCAAGGCTACAGGATCGGGTTGGGCCGGACATTCATCGTTCGATATCACGCGCCTGGATATCTCCAAGATTGCTGAGTTAGCGTTTGATAAGTGTGTGAAGTCGCTTGATCCGGTTCGTATTGAACCAGGGCGTTATCAAACTATTCTTGAGCCACAAGCGGTTGCGCTGCTTGCGGAGATATTGGTTCTCTCGTTGTTTTCTCGTTCCGTGCCCGAGGGAGGGCCAAGTACGTGGTTTATGAGCTACGACACCGATATGAATCGTTTTCGAAGCAAGCTCGGATTAAGAGTCGTCGATGAACGGATCAATATTCATCATGATCCTACGGATCCTATTGTAGGCACTCATGTCTCGGATGCCGTTGATAAGGTTGAGCTGGTGAAGAATGGCGTGCTCACAACCATATATAACGATTACAGGCATTCGTTGAACGAATTAAACGATGCGAATCCCAGTACACGCCGCACATCGTTCCAATTCGATGGTGGGCAAACCAGTATGGATGAGATGGTGAAGACGACCAAACGAGGATTGCTTGTCACGCGCTTCTCGCAACCTGATCTGTTGGATAACACGAGTATGCTGTACACCGGTGTAACTCGGGATGGGCTATGGCTTATTGAAAATGGCAAGATAACAAAAGCTGTTCGCAACTTTCGATGGACCGAATCTCCGTTATTCATTTTTAACAATGTCGTTCAACTCGGAGCCGCGGTTCCTGTATTCAGCCCCACTACGGGGCGAACCCCGTGGATAAACGGGTTCGAAAATGCACTAAAGAACATTGTGGTTCCAGCTCTCAAAGTTAACGACTTTAGCTTTACGTCAACTATCGATGCAATCTGATGCGTATCTATTATAAGATGTCGATGATTGCCGTCGTGCTGAATATTGGATTCAGTGCAACGCGCGTAGATGCACAAACATTATTCTCCATTCCTGATACTACGCCGAACTACCAGTCATATGCTCATCTTGAAGAGTGCGTGGCGGCAATCGATCGGTTGCATACCGAGTGGACCAACAAAGAAGTCGGTTGGAGAGATACCACCGAACTCGATGTAATGTTCGATCGACGAATGCTTCAACCGTATATGGTGGAAACTGCTCAGCGATGCATGGCCCGGGCTCGAGTAGATACACTCCCCATTAGGAATGCCAAATTTTGGATGGCGGCATTCTTGATGGCCAATCGTGACAGCGATGCAGAGCAGATATCAAAGCGGTTGTTGGATTCGATTCCACTTGGTCGCAGGCGTGCGTTTATTGATGCGGCTTCCGTATACTTGCAGGCGCGTCCTGTTCGGTATCCTGCGTTGCGCACGTTGTTTCAGCGAGGGTTAAAAGAAATTCCCCTGGATTCAATGGCCGCCAGAATGTCGCTACGTTCGTGGATGGTCGAAGCGGCGCTGTTGGCAGGTGATTCTGCGTATGCCAGGGAAGTTACCAATGAAGCGATTGCAATCACCGAAACGCTAAAATGGTCGACCGTGGGCGAGAAGGACGTCCCATGGATCAGGGCCATGATGTTCTCAATGTTGTATTGGATGACGAAAGATCAATATCTTGATAGTCTGACGGTCTCTACCACAGCTGCGCGATCCCATGTTGGTAGTCTGCGATTCCGGGCATATGGAGATAGCGCTGGTGGATTATCCGCGATGGTTGTTGGGATGCCGTCTCCCAAGATTGAGGGAGAATTTTGGTATCGTTCTCGATCAAGTACAGCAACTGCGTCGTCGTCGCCAATTGTTGAGCGATATGAACCAGCTTCTCCGGAACCGCGACCGGTCCCTGGCCGAGTGAATCTGCTTGTCTTTCTACAAGGCGGATGTCATACATTATCAGCGAAGGCACCTGGTCAGTACACGCGAGAGGGGAATAACAATCGCAGCTGTTGGCGAATGGTTTCGGCATTGCAACGGTTCAAACGAGCTTATCCGGATTTGGAGATTACAGTTGTCTCGAAAACATACGGTAGCCTCGGTGATGCGCCTCCTCTAACACCAGAGCGTGAGGCCGATACACTGGCGAAGTATTTTCTGGGATTCCATCAAATTCCGGGCACCTTGGTTGTCAGTAATACGAAGAATTTCCGACTTTCGGAGCCTGATCGACGACGTATCGATGAAGAGACTCGGAATGATGCCAACTTTCTGGAGTTTCTACCAAGATATCAAGCCATGGCGGGTGTGGTGATTGCGGTGGATGAGACTGGTCGGATCTTTCATGAAGGAACCTTGCAAAGTTGGACGTGGAACTCTGAGTTTCTTAGAGAGGACGACGAGCAAGGTTTGAAAAAAGTAATTGCTGCTGTTTACAGGCGAATCGGGAAGACGGCGGCGAAGCAGTAGCCTTGAATATGGTTTGTGCGTCATCGGGCCCGGGATGTCAGAGACTCTCTCCTCATTGTTTCAAAATACAGAAAAATCATCTATGTTGTTCTATATTGATCGTGTGGAGTTGAGGTTTTTTGAATGGTAAGCGTGTTGAACGTTTTGTTGCCTATCGTACTGTCGACAGCGATAGTGTCGCACGCATACCATCCCACCGACAGAGTAGACGACAGGGGTTTGATTGCTGCTCACCCTGGCATGAATGTCGATTCAACGAATACGACGGATGATCCTGATACTGTCACTCCGCCATTGCTCGGAGCATCGTTGCGCTACGGTGTGGATACAACCGCATCTCCATGCGTCGATTTCTTTCAGTATGTTAACGGAGACTGGCGCGCTCGAACAATATTTGGTTCCGTAACCACCACTCCAGTAAAGAACGTTGATGTCTTTACCGACAACTATCAACGCACACAACAGCGTCTTCAAGTAATTCTGGATTCCGCACGTTCTGTTGCTTCGACCACGAAAGATCCAACGCTGAGAGTGCTTGGGATTTTTTATGAGAGCTGCCTTTCCGCGGATTCCCTCGAAGGTCGTTCAATGCGAAGCGCACGCACAAGGATTGCAGTGCCGGATTCAACGCGCGCTGCTCAGTGTGTTCAGCGTACCGTCGCAAACCTTGGCGGTGCGTTAGGGCAAGCGTTCGCACACGATCTGCTCGTCACGAATGCGATGGATCGTATGCAGCAGTTACTCGATGCGATTCGCGCAGCCGTTATTCAGCGTGTAGAAACCAATCGATGGATGACCGAATCGGAAAAAACGCTGGCTCGCGAGCGATTACAGAAGCTACACTTACGTGTAGGGATGCCTAAGGAGATGGTTGACTATCAACCTTTGAAACTGTCCAGCGATAACTACATGCAGAACCGAATGTCCATCGCCTCCTTCGACAATCAACAATGGGTTAATGGTATTGGCGGAAACATTCGTGAACAGTGGAAGTCGAGCTTGCTCACCTTGAATGCATTCTACAATCCTGGTGACCACGCAATCGAAGTGCCGGCCGTAATGTTCATACCTCCATTCTTCGATGCTAAAGGCGAAGATGCGCTTAACTTTTCGGGTATTGGCTTAGTAATAGGGCACGAAATTTTTCACAGTATCGCCGATCAGCTGTCTAAACTCCAGAACCCGGAGATGAAAACACAGATCGAGCAGTTCAAAACTTTCCAATCCAGTCTCGGCACCCTCGACGGCTGGGGGACTGATGGTACGCGTACCTTTGGTGAAGACGTAGCGGATCTTGGTGGTGTATTGGCTTCGTATCATGCCTGGAAAGCCACGATTGAGGCTCAAAAAAAACCTCCAGTTGCATTGGTTGATGGGTATACACCGGATCAACGGTTTTTTATTGGAATTGGTCGAATCTGGCGGGCGAAATGGCGACGGATGTCGTTCAGTCAGGAAATGCATGGCGCCCCATTCGCACGGGTGAATGCGATGGTGATGCAGATGCCGGAGTTTGCGAAGGCGTTTGGATGTAAGGAAGGTGATCCGATGGTTTTGGCGGCAGATAAGCGCGCTTCGATCTGGTGATTGTTGAGAAACTGAGACATTGCTTTGTCCTGTGAGGCAAGGGAAGGGAACGCGGTGAGTTAATTCACATTCCCTTACCTTGCCTCCCTTTTTTGCACCGGCTATTTCCCGCGCTCGGCAACCTGCGCACGCAGCCGCTCTTCCTGCTCTCGTAACTCCGGCGTGAATTCCGCTCCAAAGTCTTCGGATTCGAACACCTGCCGGATTTCCAGTACCGACTCCTCGCCCGTTGGGTTCGGGCACCGACGAGCCCATTCGATTGCTTCGTCCATCGACTTGACCTGCCAGAGCCAAAATCCTGCGATCAGGTCTTTTGTTTCAGTAAACGGACCGCGGACCACAGAGGTCTGTTTTCCCGAGAACTTGATTCGGGCGCCTTTGGAGCTCGGGTGCAGGCCTTCGCCTGCGAGCATAATACCCGCCTTAACCAGTTCCTCGTTGTAATTGCCCATATCTGAAAGCATTTGTTCAGTCGGCATCACACCGGCTTCGGTATCTTCGTTGGCTTTGACGATAACCATGACGCGCATTTTGACGATCTCCGTGGAAAGTAATGATTGAATTTAGGTAAGTGAATTATGGCAAGAAACAGGCAATCAGGTTGGGATGGGACGAACGATCAAATGAACTAATCCAGCATCACGATCAGTGAGCCAGGCGATCCTCCAAGTAGAATCTTCGAAAATTACCTCTTAAAGTACGCGCGTACTTTAGTATTAATTCCGACACACTCGAATAAATATCTCGCGAACAATAGAAACAGCATCGGTGAAGATTACGGCTATCGCAACTAGCATACTCCGTGACAGATTTCTCCCATGCGACTTACACTTTCGAGTGATATCGTTGATCGTCTTCGTCGGCGAGACGAATTGGCCTTTGATGAATTACTCCGTGTCGCAGGACCTTCTTTAATTACCTTTGTCCGGTCGTATGGGGTCACGGCTGATGAAGCTGAAGATCTCCTCCAAGGTTTGTATATCCGTATTTGGCAGCTTGGTAGCCGATTCACACCTGTTGGTTCGATTGAAGCATATCTGTTTGCCGCTGCGCGAAATGCCGTTCTTAACGCACTTCGAAATGCCGGGATCAGCGAGCGGTATGTTCGGCGATACGCAGACGATCTTGCCATTGAAAAGGAGACATATACAACATCCTCATCGGGAGATTCCAATCGCGAAGACGATATCGCGTCGCTACGACGTAGCTTGATGTTATTAACCGAGCACCAGCGTACCGCTTTTGAGCTTCGATACGGGCAAGAAATGACTATCCCAGAAATCGCCCGCGTCTTGGGGATCAGTCCGAAAGGTGTCGAACGCCTGATGACCAGAATTCGCAAACTGCTGCGAGATTATATAATCCCGCGCGGATAATATTTCCCCCGGATCGTGTGGGGGGTGGAGCCTTGGGGGGTGTCTCCCCAGTAATGCCACACCATGCTTCTACGCCAGACTCCTCCTGGGAACCGAACGAGGACAGTTTTGGCCGATATCTCGCAGGCGAATCCTCGGAGACTGAGCGCAACAACATCGCTTCGTGGTTGCTCAGGCACCCCGGAGCGGCCCAACAGCTTGCTGCTGTTCGTGAGGCCGCGCAACTGCACGTGACGGAGGAAGATACTGTATCCGCTGCATACGTTACGGAGCGTTTTTGGACTCAGGTTGGTGCCAGCTCCAATGAGAATCATCCATTCGCTTCAGCTACCGAGCTAAAAGATCGGGAAGGATTCGGCACTTCATCTGCGCACCAAAAATCTCATTTACGATCATGGATGCGAACCGGGATAGTCTCCAAGTATGTGGGAGCCCTCGCCGCTGGCTTCGTCTTGATGGCAGGATGGTCGTTCCTGCAATCGCATCTCTCCCAACCATCGGTCGCTCAAAATTCAAATGTCCATCGATACTCCACATCTAACGGGCAACGATCACAGGTTGAATTGAGCGATGGTACCATCGTCCATCTCAGTGTGGGTAGCCAACTCGACGTGCCAAGCAACTTTGGTGTCGGAACCCGTCGAGTTCGACTACGAGGGCAGGCTGTGTTTCACGTGATTCATGCTGCCGGAACACCGTTTGTTATTGATGCACAGAACACTGTCACCTCTGTGTTAGGAACAGAATTTGGGGTCCGTGCGTACGACAGCGACACCGTGGTTCGTGTAAGTGTTCTCTCTGGTCGAGTATCGGTTAACGAGGCAATCCTGCAGAGCCACACCTTTGCCACTGTGAATCGCCGAGGCATGCTGCAACTGACACCTGCCCAGGACGTCAGCGGTGATCTCGCATTTGCACACGGAATTCTATCTCTCCACAAAGTGTCGCTTCGAGAGGCCATTCCTGACTTACAACGATGGTTTGATGTGACTCTCGTGCTCGATTACGCCGAGTTTGGCGACATCGTCCTGGATGCAGAGTTAACTACAAGTTCACGAGCCGATCTACTCGAATCTCTGCGAGCCGTGATTCCCAATGTTCGGATTGTAACTATCGGACGAACTATTACCCTTTCTCGTTTTGGGAGCTCCGAATGAACATAGGGCTGTATCAAGCGGTTCCGTGGTTGGCTTTAGGGGTGATATTCATGCCTGCAACGGCCAGTTATGCTCAGCGAGCTGCGTCAGAACCAGCGATTGACAATGTTCAGATCTACTCGAGGGGTGGTACCGCAACTCAACGCCAAGCACAGCGTCAGATAACGACGCTTGAGCTTAACAACGTGACCGTTGCAGATGCACTGAGAGCGATCGCCAAGCAGGCCGATATGTACCTATTCAGCAACTGGACAGAAACGCCGCTAACAAAACGTGTGAGCGTCAAATTCGATAAAACCCCATTGCATAAGGCGCTTGAAACGCTCATGGCGGGAACGGGTGCTTCAGCGCAAATCGCTAGTAGTGGTGAAGGGATCATTATCGTTCGAAATGGGGAGAAGCCCACAGCTCAAGACTCTGTTGGAATTTTGATTGGACGTATCGTTGATTCCGTGAGTGGAAAAGGGCTCCCGGGAGCAACGGTCACAATAGTCGGGATAAAAATCTCGACTGTAACGTCGGATAAGGGAAGCTTTACCATTCGCAATGTTCCCGTTGGAGAGCACACTGTCGTTGTAAAGATCCTTGGCTATCGCACTGTGTCGCAGCATGTGAGTATCGTTGCGAGCAAGCCTGCGAACATACAGCTTCGCCTTGCTTCGACACCAACTGAGCTTTCGGGGGTCGTCACCACTGCTACCGGTGAGCAGCGTCGTATAGAAGTCGGAAACGATATTACGGTTATTAGGGTCGATTCCGTCATGCGGAATATGCCTGTCTCGTCATTCACCGACCTTCTTGCCACACGCGTCCCGGGATTGTATGCGGCACCTACGTCTGGTGCACCTGGTGCGCCCACAAAGATTCGAATCCGTGGGGTGAAAAGCCTCAATGGGTCGAACGATCCTATCGTTATTGTTGACGGTGTTCAAGTGTATGCGGTACAGCGCGGGACTGATGGCGAAGTGGGTAGCAGCGATCGAAGCGTGAATTTGGTCGCCAATTCGTCTTTTGTGCCGTCACCACTCGATCAGATCGATCCCAACAGTATCGAAACAGTTGAAGTGTTGAAAGGGCCGTCTGCTGTGGCACTTTATGGCAGTGACGCTGCGAATGGTGTCATTGTTGTAACCACGAAACGTGGGCAAGCTGGTCCTACACGCTGGGATATGAGTGCAAGCTGGGATTCACAAACGATCCCGGGAACATGGCCTACCAACTATTGGGCATGGGGGCACTTCTTTTACGATGAAACCGGAGCAATGCACTGCACTCAACCAAATAGAAAGCCGTCTGGGTGCATCGCTGACAGTTTAGTGACCTACCAAATTCTCAACGATCCAGCGACGACGGTGTTCGGACGAGGATTGGCACAGACATACCGGGCAGGTGTGAGCGGCGGAACAAGCGTTGTGACGTACGCATTGAACGGATCTGTTCGGAGTGTGCTGGGGCTCGTCAAGCTTCCCGATGCTGATATACGACTCCTACAGAATGAAGGAAAAATTATCCCTGATTGGCAACGGCGTCCGCAATCAGATGAACAACAAAGCGGATCGGCGAAAGTTGTTGTCAAACCGAATGTGTCCACGACCGTATCATTTACAACAATACTTGATCGGCGATTTACAGCAACGACTCCTTTGGATCAGGCAATTTCAAAAGCGATCAGCTTTGACCTCAAGGCCGACGTACTGGGAATTGATGGTCAACCATTACCACGCGGTAGTGGATTGTTGCCTTCCATTCCAGACTTTCAAAAACGTATCACAACGCGTTCGCTACATTCGACAAATGCGTTGGATTTATTAATGCATCTTCCTCGATCAGTGACCGGGCAGGTTACCGCTGGCGTCGATATCACGAATCGAACTGACGTCGCATCGTTTGGGAAGGGGGAATGTTACGCGATCACGACTGATTGCACGAACGATGGTTTGTACAACACAGGAGTTGGATCGTCGTTGCAGACGAACGCAAAGGTCCGGCTATCCATGCCAACAAATTTTGGACGATTTGCGAGCTTGCAAACATCCGTTGGCGGTGATTTGTTACGGGTCACGACCAATGATGTGATACGTACGGCGATCGGGTTACCGGTAGGCGCGACATCAGGCAATGGCGGCGCGATCATTGGCGGAAGGGAACTCAGCGGTGATCGTATAACTGCGGGCGTATACGTCGGAACTACAGTTGGAATCGCCAATCGTTATTACATTCCGTTCGAAATACGTAAAGACGCTGGTAGCGCATTAGGATCGAAAAGTTCACCGACTTTTCCACGACTATCTTTGTCATATATCGTGTCGGATCAACCGGGATTCCATCAGGTTCCCGGATTAAGTATACTGTCGACGCTCAGGATTCGCGGTGCCTACGGACAAGCTGGAAAGCAACCAGCCGTGGGTGCTGCATTGCGGACGTATCTGCAGGAATCTACCGTGCTCGACGGCATATCAACAACAATTGTGCGTCTTGCTGGATTCGGAAATTCATTACTCAAACCGGAACGTTCCCGTGAATATGAGGGGGGATTTGACGCCGATCTGTTCGATACTCGTGTGAATCTCGGTGTCACATGGACGCGAGCGAGTACGATAGATCTCCTGGTCGCCGAACAGCTTCCTACCTCCGTTGGGGGTGGCGGATCACAACAGATCAATCTCGGAGATGTTCGGAATACCGGATTTGAAGCCTCAATCGGCGCCACGATCCTACAGTTGCCATCAGTAGTGTGGCGGTCGGATGTGAATCTCACAGTGCAACGGAACGAGTTGGTGAGACTCGGAGCCAACGCTCAAAGTGTTGCTGGCGGAGGAGGGGGAGTTGGGATGACGAGTGTAGGAGTGCACCGGGTTGGATATCCACTCTATAGTGCTTTTGCAAATCCCATTATTGGCTATGCGGACCGCAATCATGACGGCCGAATTACCTCCGACGAGATTCTACTCGGAGACAGTGCCGTATTTGTAGGCGCTCCCTATCCGAAGTTTACATCCAATTTTCAGGAATCGATGACATTACTTGGACGTATAACTGTGGGTGCCACATTTCAATATCAAGACGGCCTCACGCAACAACGGCCGGGTCTTCCCCTTATTAACCGGCGTGCATATAACGATCCCAATGCTTCATTGAATGAGCAGGCGTATCTTCTAAATGGCGCTGGTAGCTCTGGTATGCAAACAGTCTCAACCCTTCGATTCAGTGCTCTATCTATTGGAGTGATGCTTCCTCAGCATCTTACGCGATCAGTTCTTCGTAGCCGCACAGTCAACGTTGCATTGCAAGGACAAAATCTCGGATTATGGACTAACTACCGCGGCAAAGATCCAAACGTCAGTAGCTCACTTAGTGAGGGCCCCCGAGATGGCGGTGCACTCCCAACACCTCGTAGTTGGGGATTAACCGTGAGGATCAACTAATGATGGAAATGCGTGCTCATATACGTAAAAAGATAGGAAGAACGCAACAAAAAATGGAGCGCACCCAAGAATCCTTCTGGATGCGTACTGTGTTGCGATGTTGCACATTATTGACTGTAACTGCGTGCTCGCTCAGCAGCTTAGTCGATCACGCGAACCTTCCGGCTAATCTCAGTGATCCAAACGCCGTAAAAACTGAAGCAGGCGCACTTGGCGCGTATCGCCACGCCTATGTATCCTTTGCATCTGCTGTCGCAGGAGATTATGCGGAGATTGCGCCGAACAATAACAGCCAACTTCAATCCTACATCATAGTATCTGGGATCTTAACCGACGAACTGAGAGCTGTCAGTGTGAAGACGGTCGATCTCCGCAACTTATTAGAGGCAGATAACTACGGTGCTGGACCATATAGAAACCTGCAACGAGTACGAGGCCAAACATCGGAAGCGATTGGCGCGCTGCGCAAATACGCGCCACATGCATCCGTTGTATTGCAAGGTCATATGTATGCCATTGAGGGAATGGCGGAAATTCTATTAGCTGAACTATACTGCTCAGGCATTCCTCTCAGTACAGTTGACTTCGAAGCCGACTACACAATCACTCGTGGATTTTCGAACGACGAGGTATACACTCATGCGTTAGCACGCTTGGATTCAGCGAGCAAATACGCGGGTGATAGTGCGCAGATTGTATCTCTTATAGCGGTAGGGCGAGGCAGAGCGTTGCTGGCTTTGGGGCAGTACAAAGAGGCCGCGCAAGTGGTTGCCAATGTACCTGACAATTATCAGTACTTATTGACGTTTGATATAACACGCAAAAAAGCTATCTCGGTCGTAAAGACGGTTCCAATTGGAAACGTGGAAGGCCTCAACGGACTGCCGTTTGGAAGTCATACCGATCCACGCACCGAACTTGCCGCACTCTCCAATGTCACCGCGCCGCTGGTGTTTGCCAGCGGGGTTGAAGCTCGGCTCATTCAAGCCGAGGCGGCGCTGGCCGAGGGGCGCACGGAAGAGTGGCTGTCGATACTGAATGCATTACGTACGACTTGTACGACAGCTGCAAACTGCCCAATACCGGCGCCACCTGGCACCGCGGGAGTGGGTGGACTGTCTCGCTTAGATGACCCTGCGCTCGAACTACTGCCTCCGGATAAAGATACCACCGACGTACGTGTCGATCTCATGTTTAGGGAACGTGCCTACTGGCTTTTCTTGACCGGACATCGGCAAGGTGATTTGCGTCGACTCGTACGACAATATCATCGCCCTGAATTTACTGTTTATCCCACTGGATTATGGGAGATGGAAGCAGGGGCAGCTTATGGGAGTGATGTTACAGTCCCTGTACCACAAGAAGAAGCGAAACAGAATCCACTTTATGACGGATGTTTTAATCGTGATGCATGAGATGAGACGAAAATCCAGCTTAACGTTGATATTCATCGCCACCTGTTCACTCCAATTCATGGCATGTGGTAGAGACGACCCAATGGCTCCCCCGACTACGATGGAAACGTTGTATTGGACATTGCGTACGAACTATCCTGCTGTACAGCTGTCGATGACGTCACCGTATAATACCGTGCAGTTAACCACCGCTCCCTATACGACTGAAGATAATATTTGGATTCCTGGGAGCGACATCGTCGACCTTCGCGATACAACGGTGTGGCGTTCGGCCGATCCTTCCAAAGTTGAAGTTTCGGCGTCAGGGTTTGTAACGGCGCGTGCCCCAACGACTGGCGTGCTGTTAACTGTCTCACGGCAAATCGGAGAAGTCACGCACAAAGATACGGTTCGTGTACAGGTCAACACGTTGCTTAATCCGCCTGTTCTTGAAAGCTTCCGAATTCGTCCAACGGATAGCCTGAAGCGAGCAATAAACGCTTTTGGAATTGTGTTTCCACTGACTGTTTTGGGTCAACGTGATTCAATAATTACCGGCCTTCCCGTCGCATATCGTTCGTCAAATGCTAACATCGGCCGATATAGCAATAAATGGAATAATAATTTACAGACACAAAGCGTCGCAGGAATAACGCGAATTTCCGCGGCGACATATGCTTACGGTGTAGCGATGACCGACACGTTTACCCTGGAAGTCGGATGGTCTCTGAGTTTGTTTATCGGTAATCCAGCGGTTGTTCAACAAGCACTTCCGGATGGGAAGACCGTTTTCAAACTCAAAGCTTCTCGGCAAGACATAGGTCCTGGAGGAGTTGTGTATTGGGAAAATGCCTCTGGTCAACGCCCAGTCGAATTTACCGGTACTTTGTTGCCGTTTAATTCCATGAATGTTGTATTTGATGATCCCACGAATGTGCTGGAGGCCGCAGCGCCCAATGCGTCTGGAAGTGGGAATATTATGGCTATTCCGGGGGATAGTACTCTTTCGGTAATAGCTCGACGAGGGTACCGTCGTTTTGCAGAAGCGGGTGAATATCGGTACACCATTCAACCCTTCGGTTTTCGCGGCGTGGTTGTGGTCCACGATCGATGAGACAGATAACACAGACTCGAACATTTTTTGGAGAAAAGGTATGAGCATGACGTCTCCCACACGTCGTACGTTTGTGAAACAGAGCGTGGCCATGGCCACGAGTTTATCACTTGCCACAGCTTTTGCTGCACCGCCGCCACTTTTGGCGATGGTTGGATCCACACCGGAACCTGTTCCGCCTATCGACGATCCACGTCTTAAAGCGTTAACTCAACGTGCTCTCGATAGCGCACGCTCTGCCGGAGCAAGTTATACGGATGTGCGATTGACGCACACGCGCAATCGTCTTTATGATCAATCCGGCGTTTGGGTGCGAGATTCAGAGTCCATTACGGTCGGCGTACGTGTGCTCGCTGGTGGATATTGGGGTTTCGCCTCTGGTCCCGTGTGGAGTGCCGAAGAAATGACGCGGCTTGGCCAAGAGGCTGCGCGACAGGCCAAAACAAACGCGTTAGGGAAACCACGGACCACCGAGCTGGCGCCGGTTCCGGTGGTTCGAGATGCACATTGGGCCACGCCAGTCGCTATTGATCCGTTTGCTGTGCATCCCTCACAAGTCCGTGACATGATGGCTGGTGTTAACGAGTACGCTAAACGGCGGCCATACGGGACTGGTGCAAATTTTAAGGCGCAGTTTGTCGTACAGGATAAATCATTTGGGTCAAGCGGCGGAAGTTACTTTACACAACGTACTTACTTGAGCAATGGGGTTTGTACCGTTGGCTATAAGGAGTCGGAGCAACGTCAAGGTGGTGGTGCTGTAGATTTTTTGACTCCTGCAGGAGTTGGCTATGAGCTATTTAACGAGACGGAACTCCGGAATGCCGTTGATATCATCATGGAAGATGTCAAAGCCGACCTCGACTTACCCGTCAAGCCTGTGGATGTAGGTCGATATGATGCAGTGGTATCTGCATCCGGTATTTCCGGCCTCTTGAATGGAACCATTGGTGCTGCGACCGAACTCGACCGAGCACTTGGCTATGAGGCAAACGCGGGCGGAACGAGTTATCTCAATGATCCAATGGCGATGCTTGGTCAATACAACATTGGCGTACCGATGCTCAGTGTATCAGGTAATCGGAATGACAAAGATGGCGCCGCCACAGTTGCATGGGATGACGAAGCGGTGGTTCCTGAATCATTTCCAATCGTCACCAATGGTACGTTAGTCGATTTTCAAACGACGCGTGAGGGAGCGAGTTGGTTACGTGATCATTACAATAAAAGCGGACAGCCCATGAAATCCCATGGATGCGCGTACGGGCCTGCAGCTGTTGATGCACCTATGCCACACACCGCCAATCTCGTCATGGCTTCAGGAACAGATGCGAACACATTCGAATCACTCTGTGAGACACTCGATAAAGGTCTGGCCTTTAAAGAGCTGCTCGTTACCGTGGATTTTCAGCAGTTGAATGGTTTGGCCTTCGCTCCTAGCATATGCTACGAAATTACGAAAGGAAAGAAGACCGGGCGACTCGTGAACGCGGGTGCCCTATTTAGGGCACCGGAATTATGGAAATCAGTTCGTGCCCTTGGTGGATCTGAAAGTGTCAGAACATACGGAGAGCGGAGTTCTAAAGGACAGCCGGCACAGGCCGGATTTCATAGCATCACGGCAGTACCAGCACTGTTGGATAAACTGACCATTATCGATGTGAAGAGAAAAGCATGAGCCCAAGATTCATGAACATGAACCGTGACCAAGAGCCCCCCCGGATTCTCGCCCGTGACCAGGTGCAGCGGATCATTGATCGAGTCATGCACTACGTGGATACTCCGGGACAGGGAACTATTGTATCCGTGCAAAGTTGGTGGAATGGAGAGCTCCGTTGGGCACGTAACCGTGTTAGTCTTGCGAGCGATCGCCGAGATATTCGCGTAGTCGTTTCCCGGACAGTGGATGGAGCATCAGGGAGCGCCGACACGAATCAACTCGATGATGTATCGCTCCAAGCACTGGTGCGGGTCGCCGAACGGAGTGCGAATGCCATGTATCAGCGGGAAGCGATGATGATGCCCGTTCGGCCACCTGTATTACCCATCCCCTCGCCCACAATTTGGAGTGATGCCACCTATAACGTGACCGCAGAACAACGTGGGCAGGTTACCCGTGTTCTTACCGAAGGTGCCGAAGCGAAAGATCTGCTATCGGCTGGATATATCGAGATGCGTGCGGGAGAAGTTGCCATGTTTAACACGAGATCCGCGAATCCAGATGTAGTGCAGTATGATACTTATAGTCAAGCACAATGTTCGATGACTGTACGACACCCCAAGGGCGTTGGTTCTGGATGGGCCGGTTTGTCTAGCTATGATTGGTCGGCGATCAATAGTGATGCTCTCGCTAACCTTGCACTCGACAAATGCATCAAGTCTTTGAATCCAGTGGCCATTGAACCTGGGCGCTACACAGTAATTTTAGAACCGCAAGCGGTAGCCAATCTTGTTGATGGGCTTGTCGCTTGGCTGAATCGACGCGAAGCAACGGAGCAGGGGCGCGGTCCCTTCGTGCTCGGCGTGGATCAATCGCTTCGGCTTATTCGGACAAAGTTGGGATTAAAAGTAATCGATGAGCGCCTGACGATTAGTCACGACCCTATGGATCCGCTCCTGGGGATTATTCCACAACAGGGCCTTACACCGACCACATGGGTTGACCGTGGAATTCTGACCACGCTGTCACATTCGCGGTTATACTCGTTGACGCGGATGAATGAAAATCTCCCGGAAATATCGCGTGACACGTACCGGATGTCGGGCGGAGACGTTTCGATGGACGAAATGATCCGAACGACCAAGCGTGGTCTACTGGTAACGCGTTTCTCCGGCCTTGTTAATGTGGACAACGATAGCGTTCTAATGAGCGGTGTAACACGTGATGGACTATGGTTGATCGAGAACGGCACGATATCCAAAGCAGTAAAAAATATGCGGTGTACCGAATCACCGCTCTTTGTACTCAATCAAATCGAGCAACTTGGAGTTCCGGTTCCCGTGTTTCGCCCTGAGACCAATCCGTATGCGCCTAACTTGCGGCCGGCGGTCGTACCACCGCTTAAGGTCAACGACTTCAGCTTCACCTCAACGGTGGACGCAATTTAAGCCTCGATATGATATCACATACCATTTATAAAATAATTCGTCGCTGGACGATCCCCGCAATATGCTGCATGAGTGTTGCGGCTCTCCGCGTACAGGCACAGACACGATTCGAATGGCCAGATTCGAAAGTTGATGTATCCAGTTATCAATATCTCGAAGACTGTTACGGAGCGGCGCAACGTGTGCAAGACAGCGTATATGCACGCACCGCAGTATTCGTTGATACGATCCCATTCGCACGACGCACCGCTGCTGAACCGTTACCAACCAACGTTATTGCCATTGCGCAGCGCTGTATCGATAAATATCCCGTTTCGCAAATTCCGATCGGGCAATCCAAGTTGGCACAAGAGCTCTTCCTGATTGCCGGACGTGATGTCGACGCGGCTGCGGTGATACAACGTCATTTAACTGCATTTCCGGCTAACGATACACTAGCGCGTGCATTCTTCCTCGATACGACAGCAAGAACGTATCTGGCGGCTGTCCCCGCACGTCTCATGGCGGCAAAACCACTCGTAGATGAAATTACAAGTTTTGGATCCGTCTATCCCTTTAACTTGAAGATTGGTCTGTATTGGGCGATGATGCAGTCAGCGAATGCTCTCAAGAATGATACGCTCATGCACCATTATGGAAATGCGTTACTTGCCGTGGCGCACAACATGACGGATGAGCAGCGCAGTTCACCGAGTTATCGGAGTGTTCCTCTCATCGTTTGGACGACGATTCGGGTATTGCACCGCGCCGATTTGATGGACAGTTTGCGAAGCAGCACAGAGGCGTTTGTCTCATTCCAGCAAGCGCAATATATGCAAGCGATGGGAAACTCTGACCCTGAACTTCCCATTGGCAAACCAGCACCCATCCTCAAAGGAGATTTTTGGTTCCCAGATAGTGCGAGTAAAATTTCATATCCTCAACGAGGGAAGGTAAGCGTTATCGTCTTTGTTGCACCGAATATCATGAGCAGCAATCATGAACAGGTGCGGCAAGCCATTCTTCACAGATTCGCTCAGCGGTATTCGAACATCGATCTCATCTTCGTCGCGGGAACACAAGGGTGGTTCGGACCACTTGAGCCACCAGATCCGAAGAGAGAATCCCAATTGATGGATACGTTGTTTCGGCGATTTCAGGGATTTCCTGCCGTATTAACTGTGAGCACATCTCGATACATTCGTCTCCCCGACCCAGATCGGCGGCGCGTGTATCAGCAAATTGAAAATGCGGAAGATTATCCTGGGATAGATGTGATCGGAAGACTCTATCTCGTTGATCAAGAGGGCCTATTGGTGAGCACCGACGGAATTGATATACGAGGAGAAGATTCGTTTGCCGAGATGGTGGATATTCTTCTGAAACGGCCAATGCGACCATCGAGTGAGTGACGTGATATACCGAACGAGGCTTTCGGGCCATACTAGTATGTATTCCGTGGTATTTCGTCGAATGGCGCTATTGGTTGGATGTCTATTGTTGATCCCGGTATATGGTATCAATTCAGCGACGGCGCGCCCGTCCCTCTCGGCAGCACAAACTTCATCTGCGGTTCCTTCAGTTGCAGATTCAGCGGACACAATCGGTGCATTACGCACCGGTGTACTTGCAAATGGGATGCACTACTATATACAGCGCAACCCTTTCCCTACCCATCGCGCCATGCTCTGGCTCGCAGTCAACGCAGGTGCGATACAGGAAGATCCCGATCAACAAGGTTTCGCTCACTTTGTTGAGCACATGGCGTTCAACGGCACTCGGAACTTTCCTGGCAACTCGCTCATTGATGTCATCGAACGAGCGGGTTTGAACTTTGGTGCTGATCTCAATGCGTATACTTCCTTTGACGAAACGGTATATCAGCTGTCGATTCCGACAGACAACGATTCCGCATTTCACCAAGGACTGCAAATTGTTGAAGATTGGGCATCGGGTGGTATAACATTCGACTCAACTACAGTCATTGGCGAGCGTGGCGTAGTCTTGGGTGAATGGCGACAACGCCTTCCTGATACTATGTCACGGCGCTTACAACGCGATATGCTTGCACGCGTAGTTGGTGATTCTTCGCGCTATGTCAATCGATTCCCAATTGGACAACCTGAGCTAATCCGCGGGGCAACTCCTACGCCACTGCAACGCTTTTATCACGATTGGTACCGCTCAGACCTCATGGCCATTATTGCAGTCGGAGATTTTGATGCGCGTCAGATGGAAAAAACAATCAAAACACGATTCGGCCGTATTCCAGCACGAGCGCATCCTCGCGCCTTTACACGTCCATCCATCGCTCCGCAAACAACAACCGTCGTCAAAGTCGTACGGGACCAACTACCTCCGGAGGTATCTGTCACCTGGCCAATGCCAATCACTGCGACCGATGTCCAATCGCGTGTCTCACAAGAAATTACGGAGACATTGCTCGCAGGATATGTACAACACGCATTAACCAAGCTATCACAACAGGAGCGTCGTGCATTCGCGGGATCCGCATTCAGGATATCGCGCGGAGCCGTTCGTACAATCGGACGACAGGCGACACTCGTTATGCGAATGAGTCCTGATAGTGCCGGTATCGCACTAGCCACAGCGCTTAGTGAACTTGAACGTGTGGCACAGCACGGCCTGGCAGCGCAAGAGCTCGAATCACGGAAAGCTGCGTTGCTACGGCGGTGGGAAAAGGCTGCCGACGGAGAAGCGGCGATCCCATCCAAGGCTTTAGCGGAAGAATATGTCTCGCATTACTTAACAGGAGATGAAACTCTTGTCTCTCCTACGCAACGTTTGGCAATCGCACGAGTAGTATTACCTGGTATTACTGTAGAACAGATTGCCAAGATGGCCGCATCATGGCGAACGAATGCCGGACGGATGGTTATTGTGCAGATTCCCCGTTTCGCGAGCGTCCGTACTCCAACATCAGATGAAATCATCGGAATAATGGACTCCGTTCGCCATATCTCATTCGCCGCGTGGGGTGATACCGATACCCAGCCAACTCGCGCCGATGGACTCTCTGCGAATGGAGGGCCAATATCGAATAATAGCCATTCATCCGCTCCGATGGCTAAGCCGGTTGTTGACGAAACGGTGGATAACGCGACAGGTATTACCACATGGACACTCACCAATGGTGCACGTGTGGTATATAAGTCGAGCAAGAATAATCCGGATCAAATCATCTTGCACGCCACAAGCCCTGGCGGATATGGATTGCTGCCAGATAGCCTCTTCTATTCATCAGGTCGTCTCGTGGCCGATCTCATCACCGCTTCGGGAAGCCTCGGCGCAACTACACACGAGCAATTAGCCAAAACATTGCAGACCACCGGTGTGCAACAGATGCGAGTTACACTCAATGCTTTTAATGAGGAAATTCATGTATCCGGCTCTCCCCGTGAATTGGAAACACTGTTTGAACTATTGTATCGCCAGTTTACTGAGGCTATGGTTGATACCACCGCACTCTCCGAATGGCGGCGCACAGGTGGCGGCACTCTCACTTGGTCGCCTAACGATCGATTCGCGTACATGAATTCTGGTGACAGGCGACTGGCTCCGCCATCTGCTGTTAATGTCCCATTCATGAATATATCAGAGGCGATGGCCGTCTTTCGCGATCGGTTTGGCGATGCGAGTGATTTTACGTTCTATATTATTGGTGCGTCATCCGTTGACCAAGTGAAGCCATTGGTGGAAAAGTACATCGCAACGCTTCCATCGACACATCGAACAAAGCACGAACAACCACGTACGGTTAAAGTCAAACCGCTCGTGCAGAAGATCGTCCAGCGCGATAGTGTTGCACAGCTGCAAGCCGAGCAGTCAATGGCTACGATTGGCTATATGGGGCGTTTCACAGATTCAGCGGATACGTTCATGACTGAGCGGGCTCGCATTAACGCCTTATCGTGGATTTTGAGTCGACGGTTACGGATTCGGTTGCGCGAGGAGATGTCGGTGACATACGGTGCGTCAGCGCCCGTTTCTTTCCATCGTGTACCAACCTGGTTTTACGAAATTGGGATTCAGTTCATGACGTCGCCGAATGACATGGAAGCGTCGGTTCGTGCGGCGTGGGAAGAGATCAACTCGTTGCGGAGTACTGGTCCAACTGCGGAAGAGCTTGTGTTAGTGGCGGAGGTTCAGCGGCGACAGGCTGAAAATGCGCAACAAAGTAATGGTTGGTGGATCACGCAGATGCAAATCTGTGATCAAATGAAAATTCCGTTTTCTGTGCTGGCATCAACTACTTCCATATTTGGCGCCTCTGACATCATTGCTGCGGCGAAGCGATATTTACCAGAGCAAACCTATCTTCAGCGGACGCAGTATCCTACGAAGAAGACAATTGACGAGGCAAACAAAAGTGCGCAGCATTCTGGGGGCGGGATATCCGAGCGGCTATTCTAGTCTAGAATTTCATGGAACGTTATCGCCATTTCGCTATATCGGCTTTATAGTAGCGATTCATAAGGAGCCATCGATTCAATCGATGGCTCCTTGCTTAAACCCGCCCCGGCCTTCATACTCTGCACAATGGAGTTGGCCAACGGCGGAACTACCGACGATGAATTTCTTACACGCATCCGTGAAGTCGAGGAACGCATATGTGATTGATCGTGATGGCACGATTCTGTATGTGAGTCCGTTGAGTCGTGAGACTGAACGTCGATTTCGAGCGATACTTACGGTTTTGGGAGGGCGTGAGGCCGGTAATCAGTGAAGTGAAGTTCGAGCGATACTACGTAACCGGGCCTCGTTCGACCCAACCCAAAGGCTAGTCAAGTGGCGGCTACCAAGCTATCGTCAATAGTGTGCCTCGCACATCTATATCTATAGTTCCCCTCGCTCCCGCTTGTATATGTCGCCTCCGATCTCCTCAGAACCTGCTGTTCGGCCAGAAGACCTTCCGCTTCACGAAGATGTCCGTTGGCTGGCCGACGCGCTTGGGCAGGTTATTCTGCGGTTCAAAGGTCCAGACGCCTTACACACCGTGGAGACGTTACGGCAAGGGTGCCGAGCTCGGCGCAGGAACGATCCGGGCGCTCCAACGCTCGGGGAGCTGCTGGAACGAGTTGTTTCTTTCCCCCCAGAGCAGCTCTCGATTGCGACGCGTGCCTTTACGTTGTTCTTTCTCCTTATTAATACCGCCGAACAGGTCCATCGGGTTCGGCGGGGGCGTGCGTATAGCCAGCTAGGCGAGTCGCAGCCACAGCTTGCGTCGGCTCGTTGGACGATGCGTCAATTGCGAGACTTAGGTAAATCAGCAGCCGAGGTTGCACAAGCGATTGCGGAGTTGGATGTACGGCCGGTACTGACGGCGCATCCAACGGAGTCGACTCGAAGAACGTTGCTGGCGTTACAGGCTCGTGTGGCGGAACTTCTTTTGGCTCGAGGTCAGGCATCAGTTACAGACCGCGAGCAGTTGGACGAATCATTGTGTGGGGAAATTGAGCTGCTTTTTCTCACAGCTGAAGTTCGGCAAGACCGGCCGTCTGTTCTCGATGAAGTGAGTACGGTTCTGTGGTATCTGGAAACACGTCTCCTCGATGCGAGTGAGCGTGCGCATCATGCGTTGTTGAGCGCGTTTGCTGACGAGTATGAGTCGGAGTTAGCGGCGGTGCAGCATCCTGCAGGTGGCGCGGATGCACAGTCAACACAGTTGGCGCAATCAGCGCAAGTTCAATCCGAAGGAAAAACACTGCAAGATACGCTCGCACTTGCTGCCCCGTTACGCATTGGAAGTTGGGTCGGTGGGGATCGTGATGGAAATCCATTCGTAACACCAGCAATCACCATCGCGGCTGCGAGACGTGCGAGTTATGTGATTTTAGGGCGTTATCACGAAACGCTAGAGCGGTTGATCGAACAGCTTTCACTTTCTGCACATTTAGTTCCGCCGAGCAAGGAGCTAGTTGATTCGTTGGATGGGGATCGTGCGTTGCTTCCCGATACATGGGAAGCGAATCATCGTCGTAACGCCGACGAATTAGTCCGGTTCAAGTTGACATTTATGGCCGCTCGAATTGATGCGACGAGACGACTGGTTGCTTCGCGCGATGCTGGGCGTATTGAATATGAACCAGCATCGTATCCCGACGTTGCGCAGTTCGATGCTGATTTACTATTGATTCGTGATGCCCTTCGTTCAGCGGGGGCGTATGCTATTTGTCGTTCAGTGCTGGATCCATTTTTAGCGACGGTACGAGCGCACGGATTTCATGGATTCATGATGGATCTACGCGATCATGCTGATGTACATGCTGCCGCAGTTCAGGATATTGGGACTCAGCTTGATTTGGATTTGGGAACTGCGGCTGCGATGCAGCACGAACTGGGTGGACGACGGTTGCTCGTTAATTCGCAACTTCCGTTAAACGAAGCAACACGTCGAGTGCTCGATACCTTTGGTGTGATTCGAACAATTCAGAATGAGCACGGACCGTTGGCTGCTTCGACATACATTGTGTCGATGACAACAACGCCAGATGATTTGTTGCGTGTTTTATTGTTGGCGCGTGAAGCAGGGTTGGTTGACCTTGCGGCAGATCCTCCCATGTCGATGATCGATGTTGTTCCTCTCTTTGAAACTCTCGACGATCTTGAACGTGCGCCAGCAGTTATGAAGGCGTTGTTTACCGATGAGATCTATTTGCGCCAACTGCAAGCGCGTGGGAAGCGACAAGAGGTGATGATCGGTTACTCCGATTCGAGCAAAGATGCGGGGATCTTTACATCATCGTGGGGGCTGTATCAGGCACAGGAAGCAATTGCGCGTGTTTGCCGAGAGTTTGAAATCAAATTGAAGTTGTTTCATGGGCGTGGTGGTAGCGTTGGGCGCGGGGGTGGATCGCCGGTGTATCGAGCACTTGCGGCATTACCGCCAAAAACTGCGTTTGGGCAGATCAAGATTACTGAGCAAGGAGAGATTATCTCTCAGCAGTTTGGTTTGCTTCCGATTGCAGAGCGTACGCTGGAAGTGACGCTTTCCGGAACATTGTTACAGGAGTTTCTTGATTGGCGAACAGGAGTTGATGCGCACGAAATTGAACTCTTTCTAGAGACGATGCAGGCGCTTGCAGATCGTGCGTTGCGTGTATATCGTGAGATCGCACATGAGAGTCCTGAACTGTTTACTCTTTTTCGTACCATCACTCCCGTTGCCGAACTTGCCGACGCTCGATTTGGTTCTCGGCCCGCGTATCGCCCTGGGGCTCATGCAGGGATTGACGGAATTCGCGCCATTCCCTGGGGATTTGGGTGGACTCAAATCCGACTGATGTTACCAGGATGGCTCGGCGTTGGGACGGCGCTTGCGGAAATACTGCAAACTCCGGATGGGCTGAATCGACTGAGAGATATGGCGCAGAGATGGCCGTTCTTTGATGATCTGTTGGCGAAGATTCAGATGGTCTGCGCAAAGACGGATCTTGCTATTGCGCAGGCGTATGTTGAACGCTTACATGGCGATCAAGCGTTGTTCGCGCGTTTGAAGGATGAGTTTACGCTAACTGTCGATTCATTATTACGTATTCGGCAGACAGATCATCTGTTGAATGACTCACCGGTCCTGCAATCGGCGATTACGCTTCGGAATCCGTATGTTGATGCGTTGTCGTTGTTGCAGATATCCTTGTTGACGCAAAAGAGAGAGATGGAAGGGCGAGGGGAAGTGGTGAGTAGCTTTGTGGAAGATGCGTTGGTCACGACGTTGAGTGGGCTCGCACAGGGGTTAAGGAATACGGGATGACCACAGATGGCATAATTTCTTAGCGGATAGTCCCTCGCGGTGCTGGCGAAGACACCATGCTGCAACAAGCGCAATACCATCGGCAGCCTAGTGATATCTCTTCGACACCCTACCAAATTTTTTCACATAACGCGCGTGCGTTCTTTAGAGATAGTCTCTCACACGCCTATTTAAAAATTCACCCTTACGCAGATCACGATCTTTGCGCCAAATTATCCAATATGGCGACACATGAATCGCGATTTCTGTGCGTGTGATCAGATGTTTCGGTAGCTCGAACAAGAAGCTCTGGCCCGTTCTAATCTCAGAGTCCGCTGCATGACTGTAGATTCGAACGGCGTTTCGTTTGGACTCCCAACCGGCGCGCCATCTGGCGTTCCGCCCGACCAAGGCATCCCGCGAGCGCCATCGTCCAACCCGGAAACCCATCTCCACAGGATTGTTATCCCGGTATCGTTGGTTACCCTTGTTCAGGCCCAGAACGTCGATGCTTTTCAGGAGTTGGTTCGTCTCACATACACCCCACTGGTTCGCTTTGGACGTTCGATTGTTGCATCGCCTGATGACGCTGAAGATGTGGTGCAAGATGTTTTTGTCGCCCTATGGAACCTGGGGGCACGATGGACGCCGACGGGTGATCCGGTTGCCTATCTGTTTGCAAGTGTCCGAAATCACGCACTAAATGAGCTGCGGCGTCGAGCACGGACGGAGCATCGAGCACAGCGAGCCTATGGATTGGATACCGATGTCTCCGGGAACGCTGATGCTTATAACAGGCAGCAGACACTTGATGCGGTGGTGGACGCGGAAGACGCGGCCGCGCGCGTACATCGGGTGTCGGCAATCCTGACAATGCTTCCAGAACGCCAACGAACTGCGTATGAGCTTCGGTATCGGCGTGGTCTTACCATTGCCGCCATTGCTGAAGTGCTTGGAACCACGGTGAAGAGTGCGGAACACCTCACCGCCCGGGCGGCCCGCGCCGTCCTTGATCGGCTCCGAGAGATTGAGGCGGAGGTGGAAGTGGAGGCCGAGATGGATACGGATACGGAGATTCAAGAGTAGCAGAAATCGTTTGAACTGCCCGAAGTGGGGGATTGGTCACGTTGGCGGTGTGTACTCAACATGAAAGACGATTCCATCACTTTGCCCGAGGCAACCGATCCCAGTCCGTCTGATTGGTTAATCGGGCGCTACGTTGCAGGCGACTGCACCATATCCGAGTCTTCGGCAATAGAGCGATGGGCGATTGCAAACCCTGATTGGCGTGATGCACTGACGACGATGCGCGTCGATGGCCAGATGGAACGTCACGGACGATACGACGCCATAGATACCAACGTCGCGAGTCAGAAGCTCCTTAAGCGCATTAGCATGGATACCAACGACGCGATGCACAGTAGCCTTAGGCCTAGACCGTCAACGAATGGGCCGGCAACCACGATCGTCGGAGCAATGTCTATCGCGCCCGGTGGATCGAGAGACTCCCGCACGAATCGCCGTTCGTGGATGATACCCAAACCAGCAGTCTACGGTGCTATTGCCGCGGCATTTAGTCTTTGTGTTGTCGCAATTGCGACGCTTACAACGTTTGGCTTGCCGACTCTCGGGAGCAAAAACGTTGCTGGCGTTTCGACGCATACGACCGGAAATGGGCAACGGACGACAATTACTCTGCCGGATGGAAGCACGGTTCTCCTCAGTGTCGCGAGCCGACTCGAGGTTCCTGCTGACTACGATCGCGGGAACCGGACGCTCCGCCTAGAGGGTGAGGCACTCTTTACAGTGGTTCATAGCCAAGGCCGTCCATTCACGGTAATCGCCGGACCGAGCACGACACGAGTGCTGGGGACGAGCTTTGCTGTGCGGCACTATCCAGGAGATACTGCCGCCGTTGTAGCGGTGCGTGATGGGAAAGTTGTCGTACAATCCCAAGTGGTTATTCAGGCTGAGCAGGTGACGATTGGGGCGCAGGGCGCCGGCGCTGTTCGTCCCACGTCTCCGACGCAATTCAGCTTTGCCTCCGGTGTTCTCACCTTCAACGGTATGCTGTTGCCTGACGCAATACCCCAGTTGAATCGCTGGTATGATGCCGATATTCGTCTCGGTGATTCAAGTCTCGAGACCCAAAATATTGTAGGTGGATTCAAGTCGGGGTCGCTAACTGATTTGGCAGCGATTCTGGAAATGATGTACAGCGTTCGCGTCGTCCGAGATGGACGAGTCTTAACCCTATATCCTGGCAAGCAATGATGCGTTGGGCGACGGCAGTCTGGGATGTGATCCCTTTATTTCCAAAGGAAGATATGCAACAGCGTATAGGACAAGCTGTGGCATGGCATGCATCGCGATGGACGAAGGGATGGTGTGTTTCTATGATCGCAGTGCTTGGCGTGTGTCCTCTGTTTCCTCCGTGTCAGGTACAGGCGCAAGCAGATTTTCCATCGTCTGCACGAACGACAGTGCAGGATATGAACACGCCGAGTACGGGACAGCGTCGGCAGGACACGAAGGCGGGTTCAGTTCGAGTCACGTTAATGGCGCAAGATAGTTCGCTGGACTATGTGCTTCGTTCACTCGCTCACAAGTCGAAACGGCAGATTGTCTACAATAGCATCGGACCTGCGTTTGCAAAACGAGTGAATGTGCGACTCGTAAACGTCGATATTCTCGATGCCGTAGCCGCGGTTCTAAAAGAATCCGGGTTGACGATGTCACTTGCCCCGGATGGCGAAACTATCGTAATTCGACCGATCCCGGATAGCGAGAAATCGAAAAAGTCCATTACGGCCACTGGGATCATCACCGGCCGCATTGTTGATTCAGTAACCCATGAAGGTCTGGTATCGGTGAATGTCGCGATTCGTGGGAGTAAACACTCTACCCTCACCGATAAGAAAGGCGTGTTTGAGTTTCGAAATGTCCCAGTGGGAACATACACGATAGACTTTAAGTTGTTGGGATATAAAAACACGAGCAATACCGTTGAAGTGGTTGAGGATAAGGCTGCGTCAATGCAGGTCGTACTGGCTTCGACCGCAACGATGCTTTCGGGTGTTGTCACCACTGCCACCGGGAAACAAAATCGTCGAGAGGTTGGGAGTGCGGTTACATCGATCAATGTCGATTCGGTGATGCAGGTTGCACCGATTGCCACATTAACCGACTTGCTCGAAGCTCGCGTCCCGGGATTAACCGTTCAGCGAGCATCAGGTCAACCGGGTGATCCATCGCGGTTGCGGTTGAGAGGGTCATCGAGCATTACAGGGAACAATGATCCCATCGTATATGTCGATGGAATCCGCATGTATACGGATGCTTCGCTGAGTAAGACCCAGGCAATTCGGCCCGGGACGCTTGGATCGAACCGACCATTATATTCGGCTCCGTCTGCACTGGACCAGATCGACCCCAATGAGATCGAAACGATTGACGTATTCAAAGGTCCGTCCGCAACGGCTATGTTTGGCTCCGACGCTGCAAACGGTGTTATCGTCATTACGACCAAAAAAGGAAAGGCCGGTCCAGCGCATTGGTCGGTCGCCATGAATACCGGTTTGTCATATGTCCCCGGGAAGTATCCCGAAAGTATCTTTGCTTACGCATCCTTTCAAGGTATGCAGGACTTCATTGTGTTTGGCGATAGCTATTTCAGCGTTCGACAACAGGGGATACAGATCGATAGCTTGGTGCGATTCTCCGCGTTGGCGGACGAACGATATACGCCGTTTGCACATGGAACAAACCAAGGTCTTAGTGCCACAGTATCTGGTGGTAGCCAGGCACTGCAATACCGCGTGACCATGGGCGGGACCAACGATATCGGTCTGTTAAAGATGCCGGATCGCATAGCAACTCAATATCGCGAAACCTACGGAACGACGCAGCCCGGCTGGATGAAACGTCCAGATCGCTACAATACATGGAACGGCGGGGGAACGTTTACCGCGAATATTTCTCCCGAGGTGAGGCTTTCTCTTTCGACGAGTCTCATGAGTAGTGAACAACGACATTCTGCTCTTGGGAATTCAGTTATCACACTCTTTATGGCACTACCACCCGACTCGATGGTTGCGTCCTATACGGACCGGTTCTATGAAAGAAATATCAACGCTTCACTCAAATCGAGTCATACCGCAGATTTCAACTGGCAAATCACTCCGTCAATTCCACTCGGCATCACAGCCGGGGTCTCGACATTGGTCCGAACTGATGAATCCCTCCTTCCTCGCGGAATTCGGGTGTCCCTTGACGCATTGGGAACAACAGATTCGGTCGGAAAATACGCAGTTGCCCGGAGCACCGCCGCAAGCCGTACCATGCGTGCAACAACTCGACTTCCAACGGGTTTCCAGCAACTGACAGTGCTCGCTGGAACGAATCTCGAATGGGAGACGTCAAATCAGATGCATGCGTGGGTGTTGAGCCTCCCCCCGGGAGTGAATGAGCCAGATGTAGGTCTCTCCGGAAGACAAGGTACGTCAGCACGGACAATTTTCGGTTGGTACCTGCAACCACAGTTCAACTTAAAATCCCGCTTCTTTATTATCCCGGGATTCCGGATTGACAACACCTCACTGGCGGGGTCGAATGCGAAATTCATGCGGCTTCCGAAGATGCAATTGTCTTGGGTTGTTTCTGAGGAACCGTTATTCCCGCTAAAAAACCTCTTCAGCGAACTCCGTCTCCGAACATCGTTTGGGGTGTCTGCTACTCAGCCGAATGCAGCAGCACGACTTCGTTTAGTCGCACTCGATACACTGCCGTCAACTCCGGGGCTGTATCAAAATGGGGCGACTATCTCCACGTTGGGGAACACAACCCTCCGTCCCGAGGCGTCAGAAGAGTTGGAGGGAGGCTTCGAAGCCACGTTCTTGGGAGGCCGTATTGGGCTTGAGATGACAGGGTATCGAAAGACGCGAAAGGATGCCATCGTGGACGCTCCGTTGGCGTACTCAGTAGCGGTGGCCAATAGCTTACCCAGCAATTCCAGAAACATCGGTGTCGTCAGAAATTCCGGGTTGGAAGTTGTCATGTCTGGTCAGGTTTTCGAAAATCCGACGCTGGGATGGTCGAATCAGTTGATGTTCAGCCATAACACGAATCGTGTAGTTCGGTTAAATGCCGGTCAGGATCCCATTTCGATCGAAGTGGGAAACTCTAGGAACAGTTTGTCCAGAATTGTCGCGGGATATCCGATTTTTGGTCGCTGGTCAAGACAAATGATTGGGTTTGCTGATGCCGATGGCGATGGCATTATCGCACCTGAGGAGGTGGTCTTGAAGGACGAGCCTGTGTATGTCGGACAGCAAGAGCCGACCATGGAGGCCGCATATAGCAGCAGCGTTTCACTCTTCCAGAATCGAATTCGTATCAGCGCTACGGTCGCGTATGTCGGAGGCGGATTGCAAACGAACAGTGCGATGGGGGAAACCTATAGTCCGGCCGGTACGTCGGTCTTTGATTCCACGCTGACGCTGGAGCAACAGGCGAGAATGGTTGCGGCGCGCCTGACTGGCTTTCATGAAAAGGTCAGCACCATACGATTCCAGACGTTTTCGGTGAACTATCAGGTTCCAGCTTCGATTGCACGACGATTCCGATCCCAGTCTATGATGATGGCGATACAGGGAGCCAATCTGGGGCTCAAAACGAACTACAGCGGGAAAGATCCCAACGTTAATGGTGACCCTGCTGGAAACAGTACTTTCGACCCAGGCTTGCTCGCACAACCCCGCAGCTGGTCCTTGCGATTTACCCTGAATAATTAATCCGATGAAACACGCAAGATACCGCGCCTTTGCGGCGATGATTTGCCTACTTTCGGCTGGCTGTAAAGACTTGAGCCAACCGCTGCCAGCGGGGGTGTCGGATCCCAACGAGTTCAAGACGAAAGATGGTGCCATGGCAATGTATCGAGGAGCACTTCAGGCCGCTCAGTATGGGTTTCTGGAGTATATGAGTGTCTCTGGAACATTGACTGACGAACTTTCGTCTACCAACATGTTTAACCCCATTGTCTCCGAAGAGCATCTGTCTGCGGCAGATCGACGCCAGATCAGCAACGATAATGACGCGATACAATCGACCGTTGAAGCGTATAAAAAACTTCATGCGATGAGGAACAACGCGATGCAGGCGATTAATGCATTGCAGCGGTATGCCGCCGATATCTCCGCAGTACAACGCGCTGAGTTGTATGCTATGCAGGGATATTCGGAAGTTATGCTTGCCGAAGGATTTTGCTCTGGAATTCCACTGAGCACAGTGGACTTTGAAAGTGACTATACATATAAGCCAGGATCGTCAACACAGGAAGTAATACGGCATGCTATTGCTCTATTTGATACGGCATCAGCACTCAGTGGGGATAGTATCAGAATCAGCTATCTCGCCCGCATTGGAAAAGCCAGGGCCCTGCTTGTGCTCGATAGCGTTCATGCGGCAGCGGCGGTAATAACAGGTATTCCCGATAATTATCAATACAGCCTACCCATTATTGAGCTTGCACCCGGTGAGTTCCTTCGCACATTCAGGGACTTGCGGGGGGTGGTTGCAAGTGGTGAAGGGGGAAATGGACTTCCTTTCATCACCTCAAAAGATCCACGTTCCGCGTCATACGCATATAGCAAATCAACGTTTACTTCCGACTCCTTCTATGTGCCTCGAAAGTATAGTGTACCAACAGATCAACTGGGCTTTGTGGTGGCGAGTGGTACCGAGGCACGTCTTATTGAAGCGGAGGCCGAATTACGAACGGCGCCAACCTCCGGTCGATGGCTAACGCTGTTGAACGCCCTGCGGAACAACGGGACATTTGTCACCATGGCAACAGGGGCGGGTATTGATACCATATGGAACGCTGGAACCGGTGATGTTGCGGGCCTTCGTCCTCTTCATGATCTCACAGTCGGTTCAATACCGGCAGGGCAGTCTGTAGCAGATGCGCGGATCGATCTCCTCTTTACAGAACGTGCCTATTGGTTGTTTCTAACATCCCACAGACAGGGAGATCTCCGCAGGTTGGTTCGTTCGTATTCCCGTGAGGCCAACTCGATTTATCCCACCGGACTATTCGGTCCATATGGTACGGTCACCAATGTTCGCTACGGAGACGACGTCATGCTGTCTGTACCGAAACAGGAACAAACGATAAACCCACTTTATCATGGTTGTATCTCGTTCAATGCATAACAGAGCGAAAGTACACAACGGTTTTATGGCCAAACAACTGACCACCAAGAATCCCATGGTACGTTTGCACTTCTCTTTGATCGCTAATTACCGACGTTGGTTCGCCGCAATAGCAACAGGCGTTCTCGTATGCGTTTCTGCATGCAATGATCCAGCAGAACCAGACACTCCTTTATTGCCAGCGGACCAGATTTTCTGGTCGTTGACCTTGAACTACAAGGCGGTGAATCTTGCGATGGCTCAACCGTACGACACCGTTAGGCTCGTTGCAGTGCCCAGGAATGTGTACGGAGACATTCTTCCGAATGCACCAGCCGCAACCTTTCTGCCGTCGGCGGATCTCGCGATTGCAGTTGCGTCAAACGGCTTAATACGAGCCGTAAACCAAACTGGGCCAAATGGAATCCGTGCAGTTGCGACGCTAACATACGGAGGTGTTACACGAACGGACACTGCATTCATTTGCGTCACGAATGTCCCATCTCCACAGGCAGTGAAAACGTTTTCGATTGCGGTTCAACCGGGAGACTCTCTCATCGTTTCCGCTAGTGGGATTCTCGCTGATTCGCGATCCAAGCGGTTACGGATTATTACAACGGATACGAACGGAATTGCGATTCCTCGTGTCATCGCATTTTACGAAACATCGGCTCCTGGCGTGGCTACGGTTAATCGACAAACCGGTCTTACATCTATTCAATTTCATCCCGGGACCTTCGTTGTTCGGGCGTCCGCTCTGGTGTATGGGGTTGTGAAATCAGACTCGCTGCCATTCACCGTAACAAACTCCTTGTCGGGTACGATCACCCTCAAGAAGAGCAAGCTTGAATCCCATGTCACTCTATTGCGTGGCGGAGATATGGCCTGGATTAACGCAACGACAGATTCCATTGATATTGTCTTTGACGATTCCTTGGCGGTGCAACGACCGTTTGGGAGCACGCTGATTGGCATGTTATACGGCGACGCGGCTGGTAATATCGCACCGTTCGCTGGAGATCCTTCGTTTACACTCAATCAGATCAGCACGCTTGGACCGGTTGTTGTTCGAGTACGGTCGTTCCCGGTACCTGGCACGTATAAATACACAAGCAGACGAAATCCTAACGTTCGTGGAACGGTTCACGTTCTATAGCTCACGAATATATATGACAGCACAAAGACCACGCGCATTTTCACGACGTAACAACACCAATTTGCCATGACAATTCACGGACACACTAGGCGTACGTTTCTCAAGCACGGGGCGGTTTGTGCTGCTGGTGCTGCAGTACCAATCTTTGGTATTGCTCCACAACGTGCGATCGTTACGCCTCCCATTCAGCCGCAGCAACGTTCTGTTGACGACCCCGCAACAAAGGCACTCGTTCAGCGAGCCATTGACGCTGCGATATCCAGCGGGGCGACTTATGTAGATGTTCGGTTGACCCATCATCGGATTCGTGATGTTGAGATCAGTCGAGTGATTGATCGAGAAGAGATGACGGTGGGAGTCCGTGCGCTTACTGACGGATATTGGGGGTTTGCCGCAAGCCCGATCTGGAACGCCGCCGAAATGATTCGTTTGGGGAAGGAAGCCGCCTTGCAGGCCAAAAGCAACGCGTTGGGCGATCGGTTTGAGAGAGAGCTTGCTCCAACAACCGCAGTTATAGATGGGCATTGGAAAACGCCTGTGCAGATCGATCCATTCGAGGTGCCGGTCGCCGAGATTATGGATTATTTGAAGAGTTTGATGTTCTACACCGAGCGCATACCACAAGCATCGCTTATCGGTCGAGTCAAATTTGAGATGAGGATGCAGGCCTTTGGCTCATCGCTTGGAAGTTACTGTACGCAACAGCGCTATTTATCACAAGGCAATTTGGGAGTCACAGTTAGAACGATTGACTTTACTAATCAACTAGTATCTGGTATTGACGCTCTGACGCCGACTGGTGTTGGCTGGGAGCTATTCAAAGGCCAACCGCTCCGCGATATGATCCGTGAGGTTGTAGAAGAATTGCGGTTCGATCTCTCGATCCCAGTTCTTCCTGTGGAGATCGGCCGATACGAAACTGTAATTCACGCAAATAGTGTCGCTCCGTTTATAAGCCAAACCATTGGTGCCGCGACGGAATTAGATCGTGCGATGGGTTACGAAGCCAATGCCGATGGAACGAGCTATATTAGCAATCCTATCGAGATGATTGGGGCGTTTCAACTTGCCTCTCCTCTGCTCAATATCACCGCAAATCGTAATACGGCTGGCGGAGCCGCAACGGTACAATGGGATGATGAAGGCGTCGCACCATCCGCCTTTACTCTGGTGAGCAAAGGCATGCTGCAGGACGTATCGACCACTCGCGAAAGTGCTATGTGGTTACGCGATCGCTACGGCAAGTTGGGCCGCACTCTACAGTCTCACGGGTGCGCATTTGCCGAATCGGGGCTGGCTGCACCATTACCAACCACTCCTAATCTGGAAATGACCCCTGGCACGAGCTCGGCGGACTTCGAGTCATTAATTGGTGGAATTCGCTCTGGGCTCGCGTTTACAAATATGAACCTTTCGCTCGATTTTCAACAGCTCAATGGCCTTGGGATGGGTAAAGTTTACGAAATCAAAAACGGGAAGCGGATTAGCCGTCTGATGAACGCTGGAATTCTGTTCAGGTCTCCTGAGTTCTGGAAATCTCTAATAGCAATTGGAGGACCAACGAGCGCGAGACGATATGGCCAGAAAGTTACCAAAGGTGAGCCACCGCAAGACTCATGGCACAGCGTTACGGCCGTACCAGTCGTGTGCAAGGATCTCAGTATCATCGACATCTCACGCAAGGCATAAAATGACGGAACCAAATATCGACGACAGAATCCTGTCACGCGATCAGAGCGAAGCCCTCATGAAACGCATCCGGGGATTCAGCTCAAACGAGGGCACCACAGTTATCCGACTCACAAGTTGGTGGAACGGAGAACTCCGTTGGGCGAGAAACCGTGTGCAGATGGCCAGCGATCGCCGTCATGTGTCGGTGTATATCAATCGAGTGTTCCTTTGGGGTCAGGGCAATGCCAGCACCAATCAACTTGATGATGTATCGCTACAGTCAACCGTTGTTGCGGCAGAACGTGCAGCACAGCTGTCACGCGAACAGCGGTTTAATGATGTTATTGTACGCCCACCAGAGGCGCCAGTATTAAACACGAAAGTTTGGAGTGACGCGACTTTCACGACGACTGCGGCCATGCGTGCTGAATTAACTCAACTCATCAGTAAAAATTCTGCCGCGCACGATATGCTGTCGGCCGGATACATTGAGGTGCGTGCAGGATCGGTCGCCACTGTTGGTGATGCAGACAGCTTTGCAAGTGGTCAGGAAGGAAAAGACAATACACTGCAGACAACGGTTCAGTACAAATCGTTCACGCAGGCACAGTGCTCCATGACCGTACGTCATCCGCAAGGCACTGGGTCTGGGTGGGCTGGATTGTCCAGCTATGATTGGAAAGCTATCGATGGACCAGCGCTCGCTGAGCGAGCACTGCAGAAATGTCTGGCTTCGCTCAATCCTGTTCGCATTGAGCCCGGTCGATATACCGTTGTTCTTGAACCGCAGGCGGTATGTGATCTCATGGATCAGATGATTGGGCTACTGGGGCGTTTGGGTGCTGAATCAGGACAAGGCGCATTTGCTTCAGAGTTTGATCAGTCGCTGTTTCTATGGCGTACTAAGCTGGGTATGAAAGTGATCGATGAGCGTATTACCATCTCACACAATCCAGTTGATCCGGATATTGGTATTGTGCCAGTGCCTGGACTTACTGCGATTAACTGGATCGAACACGGAGTGCTCAAGACTCTGGAATATGAACGCGGTTATGCACTGCCGTCCCTCAATGAAACGTTCGGCGCCATTAGCCGAAACGCATTTCGTATGTCAGGAGGGCCAACCTCCGTTGAAGAGATGATTACCAGTACGCGACGTGGTCTACTGGTGACTCGGTTTTCCAATATGAAGTTGATTAATCCCAATTCAATGCTGTGTACTGGCGTGACACGCGACGGATTATGGTTGATCGAAAATGGTGCGATTAGCAAGCCGGTGAAGAACATGCGCATCACAGAATCTCCGTTATTTGTGTTCAATCAGATTGATCAACTCGGTCCGCCCGCCCCCGTCTTTCGACCAAGCAAGAAGCCGGAAGTCTTCGAAAAATCCTCCGCGACAGAGTTGACCCCAGCCATCGTTCCACCATTAAAAGCCAATGACTTCAGCTTTACAGCACTTAGCGATGCGGTATAACGTATTCTTTCAACCGCTGCGAAGCATCCGTATTTCTGAGCGACGACTCAGTCGCGGACATGCGCGGTTTATGGGCGTTCTGTTGGCGTTGACTCCGGTATTAACCCTGTCATCGCCAGCGCACGCTCAAACTAGGCTCCAATGGCCTACAGCTCCAGTGAATCTTGACCAATATCTTACGGTTGAAGAATGTGTTGCCGCCACTATGCGAGTGCGCGATAGCGTTAACTACCTCATGAGCGCACATACGGACACTATGGCGCCGTCTGCAGCAGAGGTTGTTTCCCCGCTTCCAGAGCCTGCCAAGATCGTTGCGCAACGTTGCGCCGCAAAGTTTGCTGCCAATACGTTTCCTATTCAAGACAGCTGGAATCGGCTCATGCAATTGTATCTGCAGGCCGGCGAGCCCGACCACGCGTGGACGATTCTGCAGCGACGCCTTTCTCCGATTTCCGCAGATTCGGCAATTCTCCGGGGAATCGTGATTGACTCTGCCGTGCAATCCATGCTGCTCGCGCAACCAACGCCACTACGTCTCGCAGACTCGCTACTCGAAGGAATTCAACGCTGGCCCGACGATCTGGAGCAATTCGGCAATCGGTTCACGCTCAGTATTGCGATCATGCGGCTTGCTCGCCAGGCAGGGGATACATCGCTTGCACGACAGGCAGCGAAGCGACTCAGCGCAGCGTGGGATCTCATTCCCAAAGCGCTCGAAAGTAATCCCAAAGCAATGAACTATGCGGCGTTAGTAGTGCTTGAAGCAACAACATATCTTGAAAATGGCGCACTTATGGATAGTCTTCGCAAGAGCACTGCCGGCTACCTAGCATTCAGAAAACAGCTTACAATCCGTTTGTCGCGCGGGTTGACCGGTAAAGATCCGATTGGAGCAAAGGGGACACCTCTGCGATCCGACTTCTGGTTTGATGCACCATCCAATGAATCAGGTGCAGTTGCTCAGGGCGCAACATCAAGGAGCGTTACTCGTGACTCCGCATCTTCAAATCACGTTCGTCCCACTCCGGGTCGTATCTCCCTTGTTGTATTCCTGAGCCATGAATGCGATGCACGTTGGAGCGCTCCTGTTCCACCCAAGCGGAGGCGTATGGATTGCTCCGCGGCATATTCTGCAATCCGCCGCATTGCTCGGCAGTATCCAGAGCTCGAACTCACACTCGTCGCACAAACCTACGGATTTTTTAGCTTGATGGATCCTGTTGCTCCTCAGATAGAAGCCGATAGTCTTCGTGCCTGGTGGCTTGGGTTTCATAAACTTCCAGCTGCGCTTGCCGTCACCAATACGGCATGGTTCAAGCTCGATGCGCCGGATAACAGACGAGTGAACGAGATTGATCCAAACACTGAAGCATACGCATTTGGCGCAATGGAGCAGGGGCTCCCGCATATCTGGCCAGGAACGTCATTTCTTCTTGATGAAGATGGTGTGATTGTGCACTCCGGGTTCATTGGGAGCAAGTCCAGAAACAACCGTATTGCCGAACTGGGGTTCACGGAGCTCATTAATGCGTTGGTTACCAGGCAACGCACGCGGGCCAAAACAACCGCAGCTCAGTGAAGCGTTCAAAATGATTCTGCTGAACATGCTCTTTCTCGTCTCATTGTCCGTTGTTAGTACGGTTAGTGCCACCGTGGATACTACCAACGCAGCCGATACAGATACCGTCACGCCTCCGTTTCTGGGTGCTTCATTACGGTATGGTGTAGACACGACCATCTCGCCTTGTCAAGATTTCTATCAATATGTCAACGGCGATTGGCGCAACAAGACAAAGTTGGGAGGCGCGCCCATTGGACCACCCAAAATCGTGGATTTTACCCATGATACTGACCTGCGTATCCAACAGCGCTTGCGCACCATTCTGGATTCCGCGCGATCGGTCGCCGCTGTTACCAAGGATCCAACACTGAAAGTCCTCGGTACCTTCTATGAAAGCTGTTTAACCGCAGATTCACTAGAGCGGACCCTTCGGCGTGGTGCAAGCTCCAATCCCCGGTTGCCGGATTCAACCCGCCCCGAACAATGCCTCCAACGCACTCTTACCAACTTGGGTGGTGCACTTGGCCAGGCGTTTGCGCAGGACCTGTTAGCCACGAACGCAATCCCTCGCATGCAGCAAATCCTTGATGCGCTTCGTGCTGCCATCATCGCTCGTATCGATAACAATCCCTGGATGACCGCGGCGGAAAAAAAGGTCTCACATGAACGGTTGCAATCTTTGCATCTTCGCGTGGGTATGCCCAAAGAAATGGTCGACTATGAGCCACTCGTGTTGTCGACCAACTATATGCAGAACAAAAAAGCGATTGTCGCCTTCGACAACCAGAAGTGGCTTACCACGATTGGCGGAAACGTCCGCGAGCAGTGGAAGACAAGTTTACTCACTATGAACGCTTTTTATCGGCCGAGCGATCACGCTATTGAGATTCCTGCCGTGATGTTTCTGCCGCCGTTCTTTGATGTGAAAGCGGATGATGCGGTGAACTTTGCGGGCATTGGTATGGTAATTGGCCACGAAATTACCCACAGCATTACCGGTGAACTCGCTGCAGTGGAGAATCCTGAAATGAAAAAACAGATCGAGCATCTAAAGTCATTGTATTCCGCACTCGGAACCGTGGATGGCTGGGGCTCGGATGGGAAGCGAACCTACCACGAAGATGTCGCCGACCTTGGCGGAGTGCTCGTGGCATACAGCGCATGGAAGGCCACAATCAAAGCGAGCGGAAAAGCGCCTGTCTCACTAATCGATGGTTACACACCCGATCAACGATTCTTTGTGGCTCTTGCTCTAGTCTGGCGTGCAAAGTGGCGCATTGGCTTTAATCAGGATGAGCATAGTGCGCCTTTTGCGCGGGTTAACGGGATGGTAATGCATGCGCCCGCATTCGCTAAAGCGTTTGGATGTAAAGACTCCGATCCCATGGTGTTATCGGCAGAGCAGCGTGCGGTGATCTGGTAGTGTGGCGGACATGACAGGTAATTCACGTAGGAAGCATGTTCCCCCAACGATGTATTGAGCCGCAATATCCCGTAAACGCAAACGAAACATCGTAATTATCTATATTATTATAGATAATGTTCGTCCCCCATTCTATCCTGTATTCGGTTTCATCCATCAAATCGGTGGACTGGCTACAACACATTAGCTCCACCTGGGTTCTATTGCTCATTGGAGCCGTTGTCGGATTCCTTTCGGGCCTCCTGGGTAAAGGCGGCAGCGCCATTACCACTCCGGCACTTCAAATTTTTGCCGGAGTTACACCCTTCTCCGCGCTAGCCTCACCATTACCAGTGACGCTACCGACCACCCTGGCCGCTTCTTTTGCCTATCGCGGCCAGCACCTAATCAATAAGCGCGTTGTTACGCTCTGCATCCTGTTAGGCGCACCAGCCACCCTCCTGGGTTCCTACTTCAGTGATTGGCTCGGCGGCCGCGTCCTCATGCTATTAACGGCCGTCTTTGTGTTATGTCTTGGCGTTTCATTCCTCATTTCGGAAACACCAATCGATACAAAGGCGGGTGGCGATATCCCATACTGGAAGATCGCTTCGGTCGCTATATCGGTCGGATTTCTTTCTGGATTGCTCGCCAACAGCGGTGGCGTTTTGTTCGCTCCGTTGTTTATCCGTTTTCTAAAGATGCCAACCAAACAAGCGCTTGCATGCAGCTTGATCGTGGCTGGAGGGTTGGCTATCCCAGGTACAATCGCGCACTGGTATCTCGGACACATCGATTGGTCAATCGTTCTCGTACTCTCGGTGAGTTCTATCCCATTTTCGTACCTCGGTGCTCGAGTTGCTTTGACTTTGCGAAATCAGCTGCTAGAAAGAATCTTTGGTATCATGCTGATAGTGTTTGGTGCGTTTGATGTGGTGTATACGATGTTTCTATCGTAGAGGCCACGGTTGTAGTACGATTGCCTCCAAGTCGGCCGTTCGGGGCCCCGGATCATAGCCGCGTCCCACAAACATGAGTTTTACTCCGGATTCGTCATACTATTCTGAGCCGAAGGTGGCTTGCGAATACATCCTTTGTTGAATCCCACCAAAACAGCCAATACGAAACATCTGGATTTGACGATTTGACCAAAATCTGTCATTTTCATCTATTCCGATTAGTCGCTTTCTTCTCAGCTTTTTGCTATGCCCATTATTCGGCTCCCTTTCCTCCGCAATTTCGCCTTACTGTCGTTCGCAGTCGTTGCGACACTGACCGCCTGCAGCGACAATGGTGTAGGACCCAACACGAATTCCATACGCTTCATAAGTGGTAACAATATCAGCGATACTGTCAGCTCGATGCTGTCGGAAGCGCTCGTTGTTGAGGTGCGAGGGCCAGATGGTCACTTACTCACCGGCACACCGGTTCAGTTCACGGCCATCATAAATCCCGGCGATGGTTGGCCCGCCGGACCCTACGTAGTTGTGTCCGATCCAATGACCAATATCTACAATCTTTTTGCAGGTACAACTACAGACGGAATTGGTCGCGCAGCTGTGCGTGTACAACTGGGTGCTGGCGCCGGGATCGCAAAGGTGGCGATCAATGTTCCATCGTTAGGGATTTCAGATACAGCGCAGTTTACAGTCCTTCCGGGATCACCGGCGATACTTACGCGGCATGATACCGTCATTACACTCGGTGCGACTGTGCAGCTGAACAGTACGGTCACAGATCGAATCGGTAATCCCCGTTCTGATCCAATCATATTTTCAGTATCAAGCTCCGCTGTTATCGCGATTACGCCGCAAGGATGGGTTACCACAAAAGCCTATGGCGTTCAAACTGTCTATCTGCAAGCTGGAATCAAACAAGATTCCATGATTGTCAGCGTCGTTCCGTCAGGCGCATTTGCGTTTGTATCTCCAAGCTCAGGAACCGAAATCTGGGTAGTCAATTTGGATGGAACAGGTCTTCGCCGCATCGTGAGGTCTGACGGTTCTCCGCGATACGAATCCGCACCAGTATGGTCTCCCGATGGCACCGAGATTCTCTATGGTGCTCCTGGAATACAAACATTTCCTGACCCAAATGGTTCGATGCGGCTGTATCGCACCACATTGACAGGGACCAGCCGCCGCTTCATTGCGAACCCACCTGCCTCACTGGGCGAAGAGGCACACGCCCAATATACCCACGACGGCACATGGGTCTATTTTGGCGGACACCTCACATCAACCACATTCCGTTTGTGGCGCGCTCGGCCCGACGGCACCGATCCAGAAGAGCTCGGCATTCTCCTCGGTAATGGGGACGTCGATTGGCGCCCATCTCCGTCACTGGACGGAGCTCAGCTCGCATTCAATGCAGGCAATCAACGAATCAAAATTCTAAACGTTGCCACACGAACGCTGACTTCGTTCGACGTCCAAGGGTTCTATGTACAGTGGTCTCCCACTCAGAACCTCCTCGCGATTACACAAGATTGGATGGGCCCGCTGAATCTTGTGAATTCGGACGGGAGTACAGTCCGCACAATTGGTACGGGATATACGGGAACTCCGTCGTGGTCGCCGGATGGGCAATGGTTACTTGTCCGGAGGGTTGACGGTAGGCTTGATCTTGTTCAGTCCGCTACAGGACAGATAATTCCGTTGCCGTTTTCGATGGGGTTTAGCGAGCCGGCCTGGAAACCGTAGTTACAAGTCAAGCTCCATCAAGCTCTCAATCTCTATAGAACGGGCTTCAGTCCCGTAACTCTGAGTTTTCCCATCCGTGCCGACGGTATTGAGTCCGGTGGCGTTTTGCTTGCATGACCTTTCATACCGCGAACGACACTGAGATCGCAGCGTTCGTCCCAGGGTCAACATAAGGAGAGCACACATGCGGAAAATCATCGTCGGCGCCCAGGTTTCCATGGACGGCGTCATGCAGGCACCCGGCGGACCAACCGAGGATCCGACCAAAGGGTTCAAGTTTGGCGGCTGGTCGATGCCCTATTTCGATCAGGAAGCCGGCGAAGAAATCAACCGCCTCTTCACTGAGAAATTCGATCTCCTGCTCGGCCGCAAGACCTACGAGATCTTTGCGGCATATTGGCCGTATTACGACGAAGACGCTCCCTATGGCGATATCGCCAAGCTCTTCAACAAGATCAAAAAATACGTGGTGTCTCGCTCGGGTGAGGTCGATACGAGCTGGCAGGGCACGGTGCTCCTTCGCGACATCGACGACGTGAAGCGTCTGAAGCAAGAGGACGGCCCTAACCTCGTCACACAGGGTAGTACCGAATTCGTGCATGCGCTGTTCGCCAACGACTTGGCCGACGCAATAAGCCTATTTACGGTGCCGGTCGTTCTCGGCGGCGGCAAGAAGCTGTTCGCGGATGGGTCGGCCCCGCATGAGTTCAAGCTGGCCAACTCGCGTGTTTCGTCCACCGGCGTCATTATTGGCCACTACGAGCGCGATGGTGAGATCAAGATTGGCGGCACCGAGCTCGATTCCCCCAGCGAGCGTGAGATTGCCCGGCAGGAACGGATGAAGCGCGAGGGCTAGGCCGAAGCCCAAGCCCAAGCTACCCTCATCCGAGGCCTCCTTTCTTTGAGTGTGTTTCGAGAGGGCGGATGTTGAAGAAGCGGTAGTATGCCTTCTTTTTGTAAGGCTAAGAACGCCGCAAGCCAACCCTCTTCTAAGCTGCGTGCTTGCATGCTGTAATAGGCCCGGACATTTCCTGTTGAAAAATGGATGTTGTTTTGGGCCGTTTATTGCCGTTTGTGAGTGTTTTGGGTAGGTTAATGAGTGTTTTGGGTGATATTGTAAAGCTGGTAACAGCTGTCACATCGTGGAGAGAAATTGGGGTTCGGACACGCCATAAACGAAGGATATGGGCAGCCCGTGAAAGCTTTGGGAAGCCTGGCCTTGCCGGAGAGCGGTTGGCTTGTGGGCTACGCCGCCCTTATTGACGCGTATGCCCTGCGCGTACCTCTCCCTGGACAACTGGCGCTCGCGACTGAACGAGAACGCCCAGAGCCGCTCGACGGGTGGCTCCTGATCCGACAAAGCCGTCGACCGGAAAACACGCTCGCTGGCCATCTCGACTTTGCATTACGCCGAGAGGGAGTGGACCTCGCCGTCCTTAAGGCGTTATTTCGCAAGGTTCGCGCGGCCGACATCGCAGCGATTGTCCAGGCTACAGAGACTGGCGTCCATACGCGCCGACTCTGGTTTCTGTATGAATGGCTCATGGGAGAACAACTCGAGCTCCAGGATGCCAAGAAAGTGAAGGCTGTTCCAGTTCTCGACGATACTCTCCAGGTGGCTCTCTCAAAGGGCGAATTGTCCCTTCGTCACCGGGTCATCAACAATCTTCCAGGTACACCGGATTTTTGTCCCACCGTGCGCTGGACGGACGCTCTGCGTGGCAGCGTTGCGAAACGGCTAGATGCACAAGCCAGGCAAGTCATCGGGCGTACGCACCCAGACGTTGTTGCTCGTGCTGCTGCTTTTATGCTACTCAGTGACAGTCGATCGTCCTTTGACATCGAAGGGGAGCGTCCTCCGCGCGAACGCATTGCACGTTGGGGACAGGCGATTGCGCAAGCGGGATCCAAATCACTTAGCGTCGACGAGCTTGAACGACTCCAACGCTTGTTAGTTGACAGTCGATTTGTTACACTCGGCTTGCGACAAGAAGGCGGATTCGTTGGGGATCACGATCGATTGACGCAGCACCCAATTCCAGAGCATATCAGTGCTCGGGCGGTTGATCTTCTGAGCCTGACCAATGGGATCATCGCATATGATCGACGCGCGTTGCATGGCGCCGTGGATCCCGTTGTCGCGGCAGCTGTGGTTGCGTTTGGCTTTGTCTACGTGCACCCATTCGTTGATGGAAATGGACGCATTCATCGATGGCTCATCCATCATGTGCTGTTGGCGACAGGATTTAGTCCGCCGAATGTCGTGTTTCCGATCAGCGCCGCAATCCTGCGTGATATTGCTGCGTACAAACGTGTGTTAGAGTCCTACGCCGAGCCCCTTCTCTCACTCATAGACTGGCGATCAACAGAACAGAACAACGTCGATGTCTTGAACGATACTGCCGACTATTACCGATATTTTGATGCGACAGCTCACGCGGAGTTTTTGTACCGTTGCGTGGCGCAAACTGTCGAACACGACCTACCTAATGAGGTAAAATATCTCGAGACATTCGATCGTTTCGCGACAGCAGTGCAATATGTTGTTGATATGCCAAAGGCTATTGTTACACTGTTGCATAACTTTCTCAGGCAAGGGAACGGAACACTCTCCAAGCGAGCGCGTGAAAAAGAATTTGCAAAGTTGAGTGATAAAGAAGTGCGTAGGATTGAACAGATTTACGAAGAAAGTATCCGCATATCTTGCGATGTTGCGCTTGATGATATAGCCTAATATGAATGCACCATTTGCTGTAGGATAACCGCGCTGTCCAGCGACAATCAAGGAGTATGATGAGTTCTCTGCGTTAGTACATGCCGTCGCCAACACGCTGACACCAAGGGCACACGAGGTTCTATTGCTGTACTCTATACGACGGACACGGCCAAGGGAAACGTTCTTGCCGCCTTACAACACTGCGCTTATGTGGTCATCGGTACGTCGGGACTGACTGAAGCGGATTACAAAGAAATCGATGATCTAGCACGCCAGAAGTAATGCTCGTACTAAACATCGAATCTCGAGATGGTGCGGTATTGCGTTTGGCTGATCGTATTTGCCTTGCGCGTACGTATATGTACATACCTACGCCATCGCACTCCCGAAATCTCAATTTAATAATACTACGCGCATACTAGAACCCGCGTTCTTTATATACATGTATCTGCTACATACCTCTTTGCAGATCAAAGAAAAGATATTTAATCCTCCCGCTTCGCAAATGACGACTGCTGTAGCAAATTGAGCAAATAGCTTCGGCTAAGATTCTCGCATACTTCTACCAGCTTTTACATCGAGATTCTTCTGGTCATGTCGCACGACGTCACACATAGTTTAGGAGATAATACCGTATTGCTGCATCGCTTGCGCGATGGGAATACCGTTGCATTCGATACTTTGGTGCGCTTATATGGCGCCTCGCTGATCAAACATGCGGCTTGGATTGTGGGATCTGTTGATACAGCGGAAGACGTGGTACAGGAAGTTTTTTTATATCTCTGGCGGGAGCGTGCTAAAATTGACTCCTCGTGGGATATTGCGTCGTATCTCTATGGACTTACGCGTCGCCGAGCGATCAACGCAGCTCGGTCTACACAGACGACGGCTCAGCGAGATAACCGCTGGGCTGAGCAACGACAGATCGATTCCGGACCATCGTCTCCAGGTCAAGGCAATCTCGATGATGTAGATAATGTCCGAGGTGAGATATGGAATGCGTTGGCCACTGTGTCTCCTCGTTGCCGAGAGGTGTTTATGCTCGTGTGGGATCATCAGCTGTCATATCGAGAGGTTGCGCATCAGTCAGGGTTGAGCGAACAGACGGTTCGGATTTATGCGAGTCGTGCCCTGAAGCGACTCACCGACGTTCTTCGTGAGAGATATCGACGATAGAATTTTGGTGAGAGTTAAAGATTTTCGTCATAATTCAGATTTGTTTTTAAAAAAAGTAAACAATTTTTCAACTGACTCTGATTCTGGAGAGTATGAATCAATTTACTTCTGCAAAGCTGACGTGTCTGACGAAGTGTTTTCGCATTGTTCGTAATGACCGTGAGTTCACTCTTTATCGAAGATGAACATGCGCTTAAGTGTTGTGATATCTGGATTGCTCTGTCTCGGATTTTTTCCACTTGATGCCAAAGTAGTGCCGGGAGTCCTCAAAGGTTCCAAGTTCATCACCACAGTAGCGTCGGACAGTCTCACGCTGATGGTTCGGTCTGATTCGTCGAAGAGTACGCCAAAAGAAGACCCCCTTAAACCCGCTGCACCAGACACCTTCACTCCCCCGATGTTGGGCTCATCGTTACGCTACGGTGTCGACACCACGGTGTCTCCGTGTCTCGACTTCTACCAGTATGCGAACGGAGACTGGCGGGCAAAGACGAAACTCGGAAAACCCCCCGGGCAGATGAAGATGGTCGAAATTTTCGGTGATACCTACCGGCGCACCATACTTCGACTCCAGGTGATTCTTGATTCGGCGCGATCCATCGCCGCAACCACAAAGGATCCCACATTTAGGGTACTCGGTACCTTCTATGGCAGTTGCTTGGCAGCCGATTCGCTGGAACGAACTCGAATGCGGAGAACTCGGTCCCAAACGCCGACTCAGGATTCCACACGTGCTGAGCAATGTCTGCAGCGGACGATTAACACATTGGGTGGGGCGCTGGGGCAAGCGTTTGCGAAGGGATTATTGGGATCAAACTCGATACCGCGCATGCAGGAGTTACTCGAAGCCCTTCGGGTTGCGGCGATCGATCGCATCAAAGTCAATCCGTGGATGTCACCCACTGAAAAAACGCTGGCCCTGGAGCGGTTGCAGAAGCTCCATTTACGGGTGGGGATGCCGAAGGAGATGACGGATTACGGACCGCTTGTCCTCTCGGCCGACTACAAGCAGAACAAGGCGGCGGTAGCCAACTTCGATAATCAGCGGTGGGTGAACTCAATCGGTGGCGATCTTCGTGCACAATGGAAAACGAGCCTCTTGACGCCCAACGCATTTTATAGGTCCGGTGATCATGCCATTGAGATCCCTGCGGTGATGTTCATGCCGCCGTTCTTTGATGTGAAGGCCGAAGACGCGCTCAACTTCGCTGGCATTGGTTTGGTGATTGGTCACGAAATCTTTCACAGCATTGCCGGTCAGCTCTCGTCGATCGAAAATCCAGAGATGAAAGCCAATATCGAGAAGTTCCAATCGTTGAACTCTGAATTCGGTACGGTCGATGGTTGGAACACCGATGGCAAACGCACGTTTAGTGAAGACGTTGCTGATTTGGGTGGAGTGTTAGTGTCGTACGCGGCGTGGAAGGCAACGCTCAAGAAGAACGGCAAACAGGCTGCTCCGTTAGTCGATGGTTTAATCCCGGACCAACGCTTCTTTGTGGGGCTTGCCATCGTGTGGCGAAGCAAATGGGGGGCCGGATATAATAATGATGTCCATGCGGCACCATTTGCGCGGGTGAACGCGATGGTGTTGAATGCTCCCGAGTTTGCAAAAGCGTTTGGCTGTAAGGACAGTGATCCCATGGTGCGTCCGACCGATAAGAAGGTTGCTATCTGGTAGTTGAGTTACGTGGTTATCGACCTAGCCGCTGAATTCCTTGGAACTCAGAATAAAAAAGTAAACAATCCTTCAAACGACTCTGATTCTAGAATGTATGGATCAATTTACCTCTGCTGAACTGACGCGGTTGATGGACTATTTCGCCCAGGCCCTCGATCCTGACGAGATGGTTCTCGTCGAACGATGGATTGAGGAACAGACCGATCGAAGGCGGTTAGTGGATGACCTGAAACAGTCACGAATTGATCTCGGTCGAGACAACTCAACTGTATCGTGGAACCTGCCATCCCGGGTAGATGCGATGGCTCATACACTTGCCGCGATCTGGACCGACGAACCCGTGACGCATCCTCCGATCGCGTTACTCCCCCGGGCACAGCACGCGGAGCGCAATTCCCCTCGTTGGTTGTATAGATCACACCTCCCCCGTGTCGCCTGGTATACACTGGGAACGCTTGCCGCGAGCGTCCTTTTAATCGTTTCGGGGTGGTACATTGGTCAACGTGACCAATTGCAACCGTCGATGGCAATGTACACGTATACAACAGGAAAGGGTGAGCGAGCTACAATCACATTGCCTGATGGAAGCACCATCCTGATGAACGTGGCGAGTCGTATCGATGTGCCGGCCAATTACGCTGCCGGTAACCGAACGATACAACTGAGCGGTGAAGGGCTATTCACGGTCGCACACCATGAACATGCACCATTCACCGTCGTAGCTGGTACAAGCACAACGCGTGTCCTTGGTACAAGCTTCATCGTACGTCATTATCCCACTGATACCGCAGCTACGGTTGCTGTTCGAGACGGCAAGGTCGCCGTGGGCTCTGTCATCCTCACCAGCGCACAACAAGTCACGGTTGGAATGCATGGGATCGGGTCGGTTCAACCAGTGGATTTCGATTTGTTCGGATTCGCAACTGGTGTCATGACACTTAAGCGTATGTCGTTAGTCGAGGCGATACCGGAGCTCAACAGATGGTACGATGTGGCAATTCATCTTGCAGATCCAACTCTTGATCAAGAGCGCATCGAAGGCCAGTTTGCTCGTGGTTCCGTCGCGGAATTAGGCGAATTCCTGGAGTGGACGTTTGGGTTTCGTGTCGTTCGTGCTGGTCGTGAGTTAACTCTTTATCGGAAATGACCATGCGCTTAAGCGTTGTGATATCTGGATTACTCTGTCTCGGGTTTTCCCCACTTGATGCCCAAACCGAATCGGCCGGTGTCTCTGTCGCAGACGTCCGGGAGAAACTGACCAGGCTCCAATCCCGGGCCACTGAGACTCGCATCTCTCTTGAGGTTCGCGACAGTACTCGGCTATGGTTGATCAAAACGATTGCGCAACGATCGGGATTGAAGCCGATATTTAATGGCGGAGCAGCGCAACTGAATACGCGCATCCCGATAAAAATTGTGAATCTTCCTGCACTCGATGCGGTGCTGGAAGTCCTCAAAGGTTCCAATCTCATCGCCAAGGTAGCGTCGGATGGTTCCACGCTATTGGTTCGGTCTGATTCGTCGAAGAGTACGCAAAAAGGGGGAACTGTTACGGGTGTCGTTGTCGATTCGGCAACGTCAAAGCCTGTCGCCGGGACAGCGGTCAGTATCGCCGGTACAAAAATAGGTGCGCTAACCAATGAAGCCGGTTTATTTGTGCTCACGAATGTACCGAGTGGCGAGCGGATCGTCACGGTCAAGAACCTGGGATACCGGTCTCGCACACAATCTGTGTTGGTGGAGGAGGGTGGAAACGTGGCAGTTCGTTTTGTCTTCGCTCCGACAACAACAATACTTTCCGGGATTGTCACAACGGCAACGGGCGTTCAGGAACGCCGGCAGTTGGGCAATGACATTACCACGCTTAATGTGGATTCTATCCAACAGACGGCTCCAATTACCAGCGTAACGGATCTCCTCGAAACGAGGGTTCCCGGGTTGCAAGTACTGCGGACATCGGGGCAACCTGGGGCACCGTCGCGTATCCGATTACGAGGGACTTCAAGTCTGAATGGAAACAATGATCCAATCATCATTGTGGATGGGATCCGTGTATTCTCAGCGAAGTCTGATACGCTGTTTGGTAGTAGGAGTCTTGCGCAGAACGAAGTCAACCGGGGGCAGGGTCAGAGTGGCCAGGGCACCGCTCTTCCTGTCGGCACGCCTTCACCTTTGGATCAACTCGATCCGAATTCCATCGAGCGAATCGATGTGTTCAAAGGGCCCAGTGCGACATCCATGTACGGATCGGATGCGGCGAATGGAGTCATCGTTATTACGACCAAACGTGGGCGATCGGGAGATACGCGCTGGTCTGTGAGCACAAACCACACGCGGGCATTCATGCCTGGATCCTATCCCGACGTGCTCTACGTGTTTGGGCACGGAGTTGGTGGAGGCGTCTTTGCCTGCAACAATGCATCCTTGGACGTTGAATGCGTTCGTGATAGTGTGGCGCGGTTCCAGGCGCTGAACGCGCCCGACCTGACGGTCCTGGGACGCGGGCACAGGACCGAAGGTAGTCTGGGGGTATCGGGTGGAGTAGCAGCCTTGACATACAACCTTACGGGCAGCGCAGCGCGCTATATCGGCTTAACGAAGCTGCCGAATATCGAAGTCGAGCGATGGCGGACGTTTATGAATGCTGAGGTTCCCGGCTGGATGCGACGGCCGGAAAATTATACAACATGGGGTGGCACTGGAAGTATGACGGCACAGCCCGCGTCTTCCACCACGGTGACGGTAACAACGTCGCTACTCCACAGTGCCGCACAGTCTTCCTCGCTCAGTGAGGCAATTGGACAGTTGGCGAGTATGTATGTCGACACAACGCAATTGGATGCCAGTCCGCTTATCAAACGTTTCTATGAGCGGAATACCTCGGCGCGGCTAACGTCCAATACGGCACTGAATGTCGGGTCGAGCGCAATCGCATGGCTGCCGCTTTCAGCAACATTGGGCTTGAGCACGATTACAAATACGGACAAGGCTATGACTCCGCGGGGAACGCGGGCGGCCGACAAAGGTTGGAGCGAAGTATTTCCAGACACGAGCGGTCATTTTTCAATCGGCCGTGGAACCAGTATGACGCACACGTTGAATATAGGGGCGACCCGTGTACCGCTCAGTCGCTTTGTGTTCGCCTCGGCTGGTGTGAACCTGATGTCACAGTCCGTTGCGACACTTCAGAATTCGATCGATTTCATACCATCTGGCGCCAGTGAACCGACGACGTTTGGTTGTCCTGGTGTGAGGACGGATGCGGATGCACTCATATGCGGTACAGGAAATCAGCGTACTCTCGAACAAACAACCTACGGCTGGTATGCGGAACCACAGTTCAATATGCGTTCTCGCTTTTTTCTAGTCCCTGGGTTCCGTTTTGACGGTGGAAGCGCCTCGGGCTCACGTGCCGGTCTTACGGGGTTTCCAAAGCTCAATCTATCCTGGATCGCCGTTGATCCAGAAGTCAACACACCGTTCCTCGGTATCGTCAGTCTCTTGCGACCGCGCCTAGCTTTCGGCATCGCGGGGGTGCAGCCCGGGCCGACGGACAAACTTCGTATCCTTCGCGATACAACCCGCGTTGGATATGGTGGCGGGCTAGGAACGGGCGTATCGGTGGTCTCGTTAGGAAATACGCAACTCCGACCGGAACGATCCCAAGAGGCTGAAGGCGGGTTTGATGCAGAGTTATGGGGAAATCGATTAAGCCTGCAAGTGACGCAATATCGTAAGATGACACATGATGCGTTAGTGAATGTCGATATTGCTCAGTCGGTGTATGGGAGCATTGGAACGATGCGTACCAATATCGGGTTGATCCGAAATACCGGTACGGAAGTATCTGCAAACGTGCAAGTGATACAGAGAAGGGCGCTAACATGGATCGTTGCAACGAACTTCAGTAAGAATAGTAACAAAGTGATACGTTTGGCTCCCGGCCAAATACTTTCAACACCCACTCTCGTAGCCGGCCGTGGTATGTTCACGCGGATCGTGCCAGGATATCCACTCTTTGGTCGATGGGCTCGACCGATCCTTGGATTCACGGACCGGAATAATGACGGCCGACTCAAGTTGTCAGAAATTCTTTTGGGGGACAGTCTCGTATACGTAGGTCAGCAACAACCCAAGTATCAGCTATCGATGAACACCAACGTGACTGCGGGGCGATTCTCGGCGTATGCTACGGTGAGCTATGAGCATGGACTTTCCCAAATCAATGCTTCGGGGCAAGGTACAAGTGACGGTTTTATGAATCCCGATGCGCCCCTTGGTGCACAAGCTGCGAGTGTCGCGTATTACTCGGATGAGACCGCCTATGGACTTGTACAGACCGTGAATACCCTACGATTTCAAACGCTTTCGATCAACTATGCGGTACCCACGGCACTTGCCCGGAAAATTCAGGCCCGATCCATGGATGTCGCGCTGCAAGGGGGAAACCTCGGCTTGCGAACCAACTACCGAGGGAAAGATCCCAATGTCAATGCCTTTGTGACAGGGAATGACGTGGCAGATACCGGACAGTTGCCACAGCCCCGGACATGGACGCTCAGACTTTCGCTTCGATACTAAAGGAAATGATAAACATGCGTACACAACGGTCCAGGCTTTTCCCCATCCTTCTGATTCTGTATGTGGTATTGGGTGTAGGGGGATGTGCCGGTTTGACCGCGGCCGACTTGCCAGCTGGTGTTAAGGATCCCGCAAGCTTTCACACCGAAAATGGTGCGCTCGGTATGTATCGACAGGCACAAGGAGATTTTTGGTCGGTGGTGGATGAAGCACTCGCATATTCTGGAGTGATGACAGACGAGCTCGAGTACGTGGGTCGTGACCGGCGAGCGGACAGCCTTGACGCACGACAACTCCCCTCGGGATCCGGGGACTGGGGTTTGTACGGGATGCTGCAACGTGTCAGAGGGCAGAGTACACTGGCTCGGGATGCACTCGTCGCCTATGCACCTAACAGTTCGCCGGTATTACGGGCCGAGCTATTCGTGATGCAAGGATACGCCGAACTGCTGCTCGCCGATACTTTTTGTTCCGGGATTCCCTTGAGTACGATCGAGTTTGACGGAGATTTTACCTATCAGCCAGGATCAACAGCGGAGCAGGTGTATCAGCATGCAGTCACATTGTTCGATAGTGCGCTGGTGTTGAGCATCGATAGTATTGCGGTTCACCATCTTGCACGTTTGGGCCAGGCACGTGCGTGGCTGCAACTCGGAGAATATGCCAGGGCTGCACAGATGGTGCTCAACATTCCTACCGGGTATCGATACGAGATTCCAATGAGGATCTCTGCCGTAAGCGACAAGTCTAACGGGACATTGATAGACGGGGCTTCGCTTGCCGATCGTGAAGGGGGACGTGGTTTCCCGTATTATAGTGGCACCGATGCACGTATTGATGCGCGATCCGTCCAATCAGCAGTGGGTTCTTCGGGGCAAGTAGTTCCGCGATTTCTTCCTGCAAAGTATGCCCCAGAGGGCGTGGCGCACTCCATTGTACTTGCGAGTGGTGTGGAGGCGCGACTGATCGAGGCGGAGGCTGCGCTTCAGGCAGGCGACGTTCCAGCCTGGGGGCAAGCGCTGAATACGCTGCGCCAGACTGCAATAATCCCTGCGCTTCCGCCCTTGCCGGTTGATTCAACAACGGACGCAACACCAATACTCCGGGAGAATGTCATGTTTCATGAACGTGCCTACTGGTTGTTTCTGACGGGTCAACGCCAAGGTGATCTTCGTCGGCGGATCCGGGTATATGGGCGGAATCAGAGCGCGATCTATCCAAGTCTAGGGATAACGGCAGATGGCTTCATCTATGGTCAGGATGTAACGTTGCCTATCGCGCAGACACAAGAAGGGGCTAATCCACATTTCCACGGCTGCCTTAGCAGGGATGCCTGATATGTCTCGTTCATTCGCATTGTCGTTGAAAGGCGCATTGACCTCGGGTCGGTCGCGTGCGTTGTTCTTGAGCGTGGCTCTCCTGTGTGGACTCGGTTGCAGCGACGAATCAACTGATCCTACAGTCGTCGATCCAGCGCAACAAGGGTGGGCCGTTCGGCTCGATCAGCATGCCATTCAAATGTCGACCGTCGCACCCTATGATACCATTACCTTGGCCACGGTCGTTCTTAACGGGTTTGGAAACCCACTTGCTGGATCCGCTGATGTTGTTTTGACCTCCACTGATACGTCAATGCGGTTTCACTCCGATGACGGAGGGCGGCATACTCAGTTAACGGTACGTAGAGCAACGCTCGCTACTGGTGTGAAGGTTGTGGCACGCGCGACGGTTGATGGCGTCACATTCTCGGATACAGCGGTTGTCGTTGTCGATGAGATCAGTAATGCGCCCGGTATTACTGCGTACACACTCGAGTCAGTTGATATCAATAAGGTCGTTGTATCACCAAGCTGGTCGCTGAGCACAGGAGTGTTGTATTCGAATCCATGGCTTCGGGTGGCAGTGCGCGGTCCAGCAAACGGTACCATCATTCCAAAGTCTATTACGTCGGCCACCACCGATATCATGGGGTTTGGCGATACTAAGCGACCTGGAGCGACGGTGACCAATGTGTCTGATGAGAGCGGGATGATCTCGTCCACACTGATCCAACGAAAGGGAACTGTGATGCTCCATGCGAGCACCACGTGGTATGGTGTCATCCATCGTGACTCACTGATGGTCACCGTGGTCGATCCACTATATGCACAGTTCAATATCCTAGGGCGAACATTGCGTGGTAGTGTGACGCCAGTACCCGCGTTTGATGTGGGCATGCTCACGGTGGCCGCCGGAGTTGTTGTGGAATGGATTAATAAAATGGGACAGCCAGCCACTGTAAATTTTGAAGAGCCCATTCATGCGCTAGCTGTTCCTGACACCTTAAATGTGACTGGTAATTTCTGCGCTGCCTTTGGCGTGAGTGTAGGGCAGCATGGAGGGAACATACTGTTGCAATCACCGCCAAAGCGGGATGATTACCCTGACGACTTTTCGTATTCTATTACCGACTATTGTACTAGACGTGATTTTCGGTACTTCCCAACACCTGGCACCTACCGCTTCCATACTCCAACTGGAGCGAAAGGGGTCGTCGTTGTCAACTAGATGCAGAATCGTCCATCGTTTTCCTGTTGTTGCTTTTGTCGTTGCTTCTGTGTTGTTAGGGCGGCATTCGCCATCCACTTTCCGTTTCCACTTCTTCCCTCAGTAGCATGATCTCAACACGACGTACATTTTTGAAAACTGGGACCGTACTCGCGAGTGCCGCGACGACAGGTATGCTCGCGCCGAGCATTGCGTACGGGCATCAAGGATCTCATACAGATGCCGCATCTCGCCTGGATGACAGTGAACTCAAAGCGTTAGTCCATCGCGGTATAGATGCGGCCCGTAGTGCAGGAGCCGTCTACACCGATGTTCGCCTTACACATCAGCGTAAGCGGAGTTTCAACTGTACGAATGTGACATGTGGGGGAGTGCATGATACCGAAGCATTGACAGTCGGAATACGGGCATTGGTGGACGGTTACTGGGGATTCTCTTCCAGTCCGCTTTGGAAAGCCGATGAGATGGTGCGTCTTGGCGTCGAAGCGGTTTCGCAGGCGAAATCAAATGCGTTAGGAAGAAAACGCGTTGTGGAATTAGCCTCGACACCGGTGGTTGCGGACGGCAGTTGGGTACTACCCGTCAGGATCGATCCATTCACCGTGCATCCTGTGGAGATTGTTGAACATCTGATGGGGCTTGGGGTCTACGCGGGGCGAACACCAGGAGGAAGAGAGATAGGTAACCGGTGCGAGTTCACGGCACAGGATAAAGCGTTTGGGTCTAGTGAAGGAAGTTACTTTACACAACGCACATACGAAGGCTCTGGATTTTTCACGGTTGCCCTGGATACTCAGGATTTGGGAGGTAGAGAAATCAAGGGATATAGGAGTTTGCGGTCTCTCAGAGCGTCCGCTATCGGATGGGAGCTGTACCGGGATCAGCCTATTCGCGACCAGATCGACCAGGCCTATGAAGAGATACGTCGAGATTCGATGCTTCCAGTGAAGGCTGTCGATGTTGGTCGTTTCGATACCGTGCTGTCAGCGTTGGCGGTTGCGAGTGTTTTAAATGGAACTGTCGGTGCCGCGACCGAACTGGACCGAGCGATGGGGTATGAGGCCAATGCCAGTGGGACAAGCTATCTCAATCAACCTTTGGAGATGGCTGGAACACACAAATTGGGTTCTCCGATGTTGACGGTGACAGGAAATAGAAGCGATCCTGGAAGTCTGGGGTGGGTCAAGTGGGATGACGAAGGAGTGCCTCCAGAATCCTTCACGATAGTCGATAAGGGAATTGTGACTGACTTCTCCACCACGCGTGAAAGTGCAACGTGGCTCAACGATTACTATGCGGGTAAGAGCATGCCGGTGCGCTCTCGTGGATGTGCAGGTGCGGCTGCGGGTGATCATGTGCCGTTAACCTACACACCAAATCTTGTGATGCAGCCGGGTCAATCGGCAGATGGTGTCAGCGACCTCGTTGCCACGTTGGACAAGGGGCTTGAGTTTACATCGCTTGACATTGATGTGGATTTCCAGCAGTTAAACGGATTTGGTACAGGAGAAGTGTACGAGATTACAAAGGGAAAACGCACCGCGATAGTGGCTGGGGTCGGAATGCTCTTTAGATCACCCGAATTTTGGAAAAGTATCAAAGCCATTGGCGGTGAGGCAAGTGCCGAGCGGTTCCCGGCGGCAGAAGAAAAGGGAGAACCAGCGCAGAGCACAAGGCGCAGCATAACCGCGGTGCCTGCGCTCGTGAAGGGGCTCGCTATTATTGATCCGCGTCGAAAGGCGTAGGACGCAGTGGTTCGTGCTCACCTGGCAACTCATGGAATTTTACTTTGAACCCGCATATGATAACACCCATCGAATATTCAGAATCTGTTACGGAGCGGCTTCCCTCGTCTATACATCAGCCCGATGACGACGGACGTTTTCTTTCGAAGGAGGTATACGACCGGATTCTACGCAGCGTGCTCGGATTTACTCGCGGTGGTGGAGATATAAGAATCATCGTGAGCAGTCATTGGGAGGGGGGATTACGGTGGGCACGCAATCGTGCCACCCTTGCAAGTAACCGGCGCACCATTTCGGTGCAGGTAGGACGATCGATCACTGGAGGCGGTAATGGCAGCGCCGAAACCAATCAAGTGGATGACGTGTCGCTCGAGGCTACGGTTCGGGCCGCGGAGCGGAGCGTGTTGTTTGTCGGCGGTGCGCGCACTATCACCGGATTGCACGATCCTATGCCGACACTGCCAGTGCCAACAGTGGCAATTTGGAGTGATGCGACGTATCACGCTACCGATGCTGTGCGTGGAGAAATCGGGCGTGTCCTTAGCGTAGAGGCCGAAGACAAAGGAATGCTTTCCGCTGGCTACCTGGAGATGCGAGCGGGTCAGATTGCAACGCTTTCTCGTACCGGCGTGGGGGATGAATATGCCCACTTCGACCGATATACAAATTCTCAATGTTCGATGACCGTACGCGACCCCAAAGGGGTCGCCTCCGGGTGGGCTGGACTCTCGGGCTATGATTGGGCGATGATTGACGGTAAGGCTTTGGCAACGCGGGCCCTCGAAAGAAGTATCGCATCGATGAATCCCGTCACGATTGAGCCTGGACGTTATGATGTCGTTCTCGAACCCCAGGCAGTGTATCAATTCATTAGACACCTAAACGACGCGTTGACGCGAGTTGATAATGAACTTGGTTATGGGCCTTTTTCTCTGGGTTATGATGCTGCGATACGTCTCGGGCGGTCAAGATTGGGGCTGCAAGTAGTCGACAAACGTATAACACTACGTCATGACCCTACTGATCCTATGCTGGGTGTGCTACCGGTGATGTACAAGAGTCCTACGCTTGATCCCGTGACGTCGGAGGTGTGGATTGATCAGGGGGTATTAACGAAGCTCAGCTACAATCGTGACTATGCGTTGGAGAGTCTCAATGAAAATATGGGTGCGTATAATCGGCCTTCGTTTCGGATGGACGGCGGAACGACGACGATAGAAGAAATGATTGCGACGACGAAACGCGGAATTCATGTGACAAGGTTCTCAAATGTGAGAATGATTGATAAAAGAGCTATCCTGCTTACTGGATTTACACGAGATGGATTATGGCTGATCGAAAATGGAAAAATCAGTAAATCTGTCAAAAACTTCCGATTCACGGAGTCTCCGCTTTTCGTTCTCAATCAGTTGGAAGCACTTGGCCCGTCAGTGCCGGTCTTCACTGACGATCGGGACTATCCATGGCCTGCTATTGTTCCACCACTGAAGGCGCATGACTTCAGTTTTACCGCCCTTGTCGACGCCATTTGAGCCATGAAATCTTATAAATTCTTTTTCCTCAGCATAATGACCATCGCTATCGAAGTCACTCCGATGGAGGCGCAGACTCGATTCGAATGGCCATCAGTAATAACACAAGTGAATCATGACACGACTGTTGAAGACTGTCTGGGCACGATTTACCGCATTACGGACAGCCTTAAAAACCGCAGCCCGATTTGGAACGATACTGTGCCGCTTGATATCCGGGAATCTATCGCCTCATCTTCATCTGGTGTTATCGCCGCGGCAAAAAAATGTAGCGCCCGTTTCGAGGCGGAGACTGCGCCGCTCAAAGACTTTGCTCTTCTTCTCCCGATATTTCTCGCAGCTGGCCGTGATTCGGCGGCGGGAGTGCTGGTTCACCGTCGGCTCGCAGCCCTACCCTCAGAGGCATCGGTGAAGATCGATAGTCAACGAGTTGCTGTGCTCGATTCGATTATTCGTCTGGGTACAGACAGCATGGCTGTACCAAAACGGCTGGCGTTCGTGGAGCCGTATCTCGAACAATTCGTGAGTAACCCAGTGACTCAAGCTGAGCAAAAGATAGGGAGATTGTGGGAATACAAGGTGTTCGCGGAAGATCAGGGCGATACGGCACGTGCATATCGGTGGGGAGATCGCCTGATTGAGGTTGGTAAGAAGTTAAGTGATGCCGAGAGAGAACGCATTCGAACAGGGAATTTAATGGCGCTTAATATGCTCATATTTGCGAGGATGCAAAGGAACATGCTTGAGGTGCTTGACAGTTTACGACGTAGTACAGATGGATATGTTTCATTGATTAAATCGTATCATGATGAAGCGTCAGGAGTGGGAGACGTTCCAATGTTTTATGGTCAGCAAGCTGCACAATTGGAAGGAGATTTCGTGTTTACCGCGACGGCTGGTTCGCGGTTCGCTGGTGGCGGTCCTCTTAGGCCAGTCCGGCCGGTGCCCGGAAGGGTGAACATCGTTATGATGGAACAGGTACAGAAGGGGTACAATTGGAATTTCTTCAAGGGGGATGCGGGAGTATCTGGAAATTGGGAGGCGATTGCGAGACTTCAGAGAATTGCACGCGACTTCCCGGCGGTGGAAATTACCGTTGTTACCAATACGAGCGGCTGGTTTGGACGTATTGCGCCTCCTCCTCCCGAAGAGGAAGCTGCGTGGATTCGCAAGTTATGGCTGGGATATCATAAAATGCCAGGAACATTGGTGGTTGATACCACGGATTATTGGCGGATCGACCCACCACAGGATCGACGACGTGTGGATGATGATGTGACGAACCATGTTAACTACGGTTTCGGTGGGCTGCCAAATCCTGGTGGGAGGTATCTTATAGATCAAGACGGTCGGTTAATCTTGACGCCGACTTTGAGTCGTGGTATGGACGAACGGGTGTTGTCTGGTTTTATCCAGGCTTTGGTACAACGAGATACGCAACCATCGCGTTCGAATGCCCGTGAATCCACGCAACCCTCTGAGGCGCCTTCAAGCGTGGCGCGGTAAATAGTGACTTCGCATATCGTATCTTCACGCTGTTGCTGGGCAATACCTCGCGCTTTTAGATATGATGTTCCGGTACAAAATTAGCAGGTAATTGTATTCTGTTCCATGTTGATGCTGAGATGATGTTCACTGGTCGCACACACACTCTCTCATATTCATTATAGTCATCAAAAAAGATCACAATTAATTGTGATCTTTTTTCTCTTATTGACTTATCCCCATCCGAGCGCAATTCTTGAGCGGTATGACGCCGGACGATTTCACGCACTCCAACGCTGCATTAATCGAAAAACTCCGCGCTGGAGATGAAAGTGCACTTCGTATCGCCATGGATCGATACTTTGGCGACATTATCGCCATCGCCTTCCACTATGTCGGAACGTCCGACGTCGCCAACGACATTGCCCAGGACGTCTTTATCCAAGTCTGGCAAAACCGAGAACGATTGGACTCGACCGGGAATTTAGGGCATTACCTCCGTCGAGCAGCAAGAAACCGATCGTTAAAGGTTCTTCGCCATGAAGCCGCTGTGGCTCGGCTGGAACAAGCGGTTGTGAGGGAATACGAAATCTCCCACACGCAGAGCCAAGTGAACGGTACGCATCAACTCGAAACGGAAGAGTTTGTTCAACAAGTTCGCGCGGTTTTTGGAACGTTATCCCCACGAGTTCGCGAAATCGCACTCCTGTACCACGAAGGTGGCTTGGAACCCGCGGAAATCGCCACGATGCTTGGAATCGCTCCACAAACCGTCTACAACCAACTCCAGACGGTTATGCGTGCACTGATTCAGAAATTCCGAAACCCTGAAACTCGCGGTTAAGGGAACTCCAAGCCCAGCAAACCCTCGCGAGAAAATAAATCTAAAAAAGTTATAGTAGGTCGCACCTCGAGGAGGGTATATGGGGTGTGAACATCGATAACGATCAGATCAATTGGGACATGCTGCCCGCGTACGTCGCTGGTAACGTGACCTCGGATGAGCGCGACGCGATTGACCGCTGGATCCAAGCCGATCCAAGCCGAATGGCCACGGTTGATAAACTTCGGCTCTTGTGGCAGGCGCGACAATCTCCAGCGGTACCAGACTATGACTTGGCATCGAGTAAGGCCTCAGTGTTCCACGCCATTGGCAAGCCCTTGGTGCCCAGCCATCGCCAGGAAATCCCTCGCCTGGGACGTGGTCGCTTATCGATGTTTCAACGTGTGATATACACCGCGGTTGCCAGCATGGCTGCCGTAGCATTGGTTGTCACGGGTTGGTTCCACAACTCAAATATTGTACGACCTGCCATCGCATCACAACCGTTTACATATGCAACGGCGAATGGCGAACGCGCAACAATCACACTCCCCGATGGGAGTTCCGTTGTGCTGAATGTGGCTAGTCGTCTCGAAGTACCATCCGATTATGCGGCTGGTAATCGCGTACTTACCCTGGATGGTGAAGCACGGTTCACCGTCGTCCATCAAGATGATGCACCGTTCGTTGTAACGGCCGGCCCAAGCACAACTCGTGTACTCGGTACCACCTTCATGGTGCGTCATTACGCCAATGATACCAGCGCAGTGATTGCGGTTGAGGATGGCAAGGTTATGGTGCAGTCGGCTGTACTTACCGAAAAGCAACAGATTGAGGTAAGCTCGACCGGTGTTAGCGCGGTCCATCAATTTGCCGCAGGAGATTTCAGCGTGGCGACTCGTATCCTCACGTTGAACGATATGCCACTCGCCGATGCTATTGTTTCGCTCAATCGTTGGTATAACGCCGATATCCAGTTAGGCGACACAGATCTTGTCACGAATCGTATCGCAGGAAGGTTCACTGCGGGATCGTTAAGTGATTTGGCGGCCGTGTTTGAATGGACCTTCAATCTCCGCGTTGTACGAAACGGTAAAACTCTAACCTTGTACAGGAAATAATGGAAATCAAGCCACTAAGTATTGGAGGTACTCGCGTGTATACGCGGAAGCCCGTGTGGTACTCTGAAACCATGACTGTCATGTGGGCATTAGCGATAGGTTGGAGTCTTGTCGGCGTGTGTCTCGTCTCGGGTGTTGGAGTGGCGCAAGGTGGATCCGCCGTTGGAGCGGAGAATGCCGCGCCAGGCCCTCAGATGCAAGAACGAGCGTCGAGCAAAACGATTCCTGCGAAAGTGACGTTGTTTGTCAATGATAGTACAGTCAAATTCGTTGTCGACGCCATCACTCGACAGGCAAATCTACAACCCGTATATAATACGAGCGATTCGTTGTGGTCAAAACGGATCAGCGTCAACTTGGAAAAGATGGACGCAATGGAGGCGCTCGCACAAGTGTTGAAAGGCACTGGGCTTACAGCTAAAATTGCACCGGACGGTGAAACGGTCATGATTCGCCCACACGCAGAGCGTACTCCCGGGAACGTTCGCTCGCAAGAGCAGACTGGTCTAGTCACTGGACGTGTGACCGATTCGGCAACCGGAAAGCCAATCCCCGGGGTAACGGTCACGTTATCAGGAACCAAGAAAACCGCCGTAACGAACGAGCAGGGGAATTTTACGTTGCTTGAAGTACCGCTTGGTGATCAGTCTCTCACGGTTCGAATATTTGGATATCGTTCGGTTACACGATCCATCACGGTGGTACAAGCCAAGCCCAACCGGATTGTAATTGTCCTAAGCACAACTCCAACAACACTCTCTGGTGTCGTGACAACGGCAACCGGGATGCAGCGGAAAATTGAGATTGGGAATGATATAACAACGATCAACGTTGAAGAGGTCATGAAGCAGGCACCAATCACCAGTGTCACGGATCTACTCGAAGCTCGAGTCCCGGGGTTGACTGTCATGCGAACATCAGGGGTTCCCGGGGCACCTTCGCGTATCCGATTGCGAGGGATTGGTGGTGGGATGTTGTCCGGGGTTTCAGGAGCGCCAACCAATGATCCGATTGTCATTGTGGATGGGATCAGAATCCATGCCAGTCAGTCCGGGGTGGACGATCAACGGTTGGGCGGCGGTACGTATGCGACGCCTTCTCCGATCGATCAAATCGATCCGAACAGTATTGAAACGATTCAAGTGTTAAAGGGGCCTTCTGCATCAGCGATGTATGGTTCGGATGCGGCTGATGGAGTGATTGTAATTACGACTAAGCTGGGTAGGGCTGGTGCCGCGCGGTGGAACATCAGTGGGAGTTCGGGCGTTCAGGCTATGCCTGGGTTTTATGCGAAGCCCGGGTACTATAGGTTTTGTAGTGAGATCGCGGGTAGTTTTAATGCCACTTTTAAATGGTCATGCCCGTACTTAGGGGATGCGAGGTATTTCTCGGCAAGAGTTGATAGCGTGGTCCGCTTCCAGGCGCTCAACGAACCTCGGCTTTCAACAATTGCCAGAGGCTATGACAACACCATCAGTGCGACGGCTTCCGGCGGATCTCAATCACTGACGTATTCCGTGACGGGATCGGCATCGCAAAGCCTTGGCCTGACGAAGATGCCACCGTTGTATCAGGACATCTTTAAACAGCTCTATGATTCGCTGCCCAGTAAGAGAATGAGACGGCCGGACACGTATAATAGCAAATCGGGGAATGCCACGTTTAAGGGGGATCTTGCGAAAGGACTCAACGCCACATTTTCAACATCGCTTTCGCATGGGACTCAACATCAATCCTCTGCCAATCAGCAGCTCTCGACACTCGCATCCCTCTATATCGATACGGCAAATCTGAATCCCGCGGTGGTCGGGGACTACGCATATCAGTTGGACGTTGGCATTCTGACCAGTATCAACGCCCTTGCGTTAAATATGAATCGATGGGCATTCCTTCCGATGACGGCCACGTTTGGACTCAACGGTACAGAACGAAGCGCCGAAGGCTTGGCGCCCCGTGGCATACTTACCTCATTAACCGGGGACGTGTATACCAATCCTTCAACGTATACGACAGTTGGGTCTTTTAGGGAACGTCGAGAACACAGTACTACTGCAACTACTCGTCTCGTCGGAACCCTGTGGCCGCAGGCTCGGATTTCGACGGTGATCGGCGCCGAGCGAACGCGACAGTCGGATGCCGCAATGGATGGGTACAGCGATACCCTCGTCCCTGGCGTCTCACGACCATCGACCATTATTGGCGGCACCCGATCTGGTCGGAACAATACCACGGGTGGATGGTTTCTCGAGCCTCGACTGAATGTCAATTCCCGGTTCTTTGTGAATCCCGGGTTTCGATTTGATGGCAGTGGCGTCTCTGGCGCTCGCAGTGGGTTTCGTGGTGGCTTGCTGGCACTCTTTCCCAAGATGAACTTTTCGTGGGTGGCGTTGGACCGCGAAGGCGGCGAACCACTGTGGGGTCTCGTCTCGCTCTTTCGTCCGCGATTGGCGTTTGGGATTGCTGGCGTGCAACCCGCTGTTGAATGGAGTTTACGTACTTTGGAGCAGAATACGGGCACGTGGAGTCCTGTAATTGCTGCACTTAGTGATTCCGTTGCTCCTAATATGGGCTTACGGTTGCGTTCGGTGGGGAATACGCAACTCGGTCCCGAAAAGACCCGAGAAGTTGAAGGTGGCTTTGATATGCAGCTGTGGGATACGCGATTTACCTTGTCCATAACACAGTACTACAAGATGAGAGTGGACGCGATTCAACAACTGCCGCTCCCACCATCTGTCGGCACTAGGCTCGGGTATTACGCGAATATCGGACATGTCCTTAATACCGGAACGGAACTGACCCTGAATGCCGTCATTCTGGATTTACCGGCGATTGGCTGGAATGTTGATGTGTCGCTTTCTCGGAACACGAATAAACTGACCAAACTTTATGCTGGGCAGATCGATTTAGGTAACGGGACGAGGCTGGTCGAAGGGTATCCGTTGTTCGGCCGATGGTCACGGCCGATTCTGGGTTGGACCGAGCCGAGTGATGGTTTGAATCTCAGGAATGCTGACATCATCGTTGCAGATTCTGCCGTCTACATGGGTCTGCAGACGCCGGATTTCGAGATGCCGATTTCAACGGGACTGACATTGATGCGAGGACTGTTTAGTCTGAACGCGCTCTTCAACTACAAGGCTGGAATGACCCAATACAATCTTGGTGGTCAAGCATTGCTGAGTAATATATATGAAAGTCCTGAATCTTCACGAGCCCAGCAGGCCGCAGCTCTTGCAGCGGCCTGCTTTAATAAGACTTCTGAGAGCGGAAATCGTGGAATGCAGTGCACCGATTTTGGCTTTATTCAGAAGGTGAACAGCCTGCGTTTCAACAGCATATCGATCGGTTATAACCTTCCCAGATCGTACTTAACGAGTTGGCCATTTTCGAGTGTGAGCTTCGCATTACAGGGGAGCAATATTGGGCTCTGGAGCAACTATCGTGGAAAAGATCCCGACGTCAATGGGAATCTGATTGGTGATGTGACGCAGGACACCGGTCAGCTTCCAATGCCGCGCACATGGCGACTCCAGATTCGACTTGGCACATGAGGAATAGAGCGTTGAAAACACTAGCTGCTAGGATTATCGCCAGGATTTCCGTATTCGAGGAGCATGCCTTGGTATCTGTTTCGATTTCTCGTCGTGGATTACGCGACATTGCTACCCAATTGGTGTGCATTGCCGTTGTTGTTGCTTCCGTCGCGTGCCATGATCTGACCGCGACGCGTCAGCTACCGGACGGTGTGGAGAGCCCTTCCATGTACAATAATAGGGAAGGGGCTGTTCGTTTAACCCTGGCCACCACGGTGAAGCTCCGTGATGCCATCAAAATTTACCTGATTCAATCGGGGTTACTCACAGACGAGCTTACCGCAGTTGGCGGTGGTCTAAGCGATCCTCGAATAACGATGGCGAATGTTGCGTATTCGCAAAACATTTACTTAGCATTGCACGAAGTGAGATCGCTGGCGCATCTTGCGCGTGGAGTCTTGGCCAAGTATGTGGTTGATGCATCCACCGCATGGCAGGGTATGTTGCTGGTCTATGAAGCCTACGCAGAAATTCTACTTGCCGATGGATGGTGTTCTGGCGTTCCGCTGAGTACCATGGACTTCGAAAAGGACTGGACGTTTCGACCCGGCTCGTCGACCACTGCAGTCTACGAGCATGCCATCCTGCTGTTGGATAGTGCATATACCTTGTCTGCCGATAGTCTTCAGGTGCAATCCGCCGCTCGCATCTTGAAGGCGCGTGCGTTGCTGGCATTAGGCAGATATGCCGATGCGAGAGTGGTGGTTCAGTCCGTCGAAACGAGCGATCAATTTCCGGTACGGATTTCTTTTCAAGGATATGGTGGTACTGGGGCGCATCAGTATGCGGAGCTGTTTACATTGACGGCGACGATCGCAGACGCTGAGGGGATCAATGGGCTTCCCTATTTATCGAGCCGAGATCCCCGAACATCGGGAGACTCCGTGAGAATCGCAGCATCTGGTGTTATGCCATCCAGGATTGTCTGGTTCCCGAGAAAGTATATTGCGCCCGACTCCACATGGTTTGTCTTCACCTCCGGCGTGGAGGCCAGGCTGATCGATGCCGAGGCCTCACTGCAGCAAGGGGATTGGCACGCATGGCTCACGGCGCTGAATACTTTACGGACCACGGGTGCGTACGTGCGCGTAGATACCATCCGTAATAGTGGGGGCATCGAGCGTATCGATACTGCATGGGTGGCGGGATCTGGTGGTGTCGCCGGTCTCGGGCCGCTCAATGATCCTGGTTCGCTTGAGGCACGGATCACGTTGCTGTTTGCTGAACGCGCCGCTTGGCTCTTCGTGACCGGAAGTCGACAGGGGGATTTGCGACGGCTGGTCAGAAACTATGACCGCGATAAAGAAACCGTATATCCCACTGGAGAGTACCGTGGTGTTGCTGATGCCGGAGTGTATGGTCCGGACATCACCTTTGGAATTCCTGGGGAAGAATACCGCAATCCTCTTTTCAAAGGGTGCTTGAGTGATGAATAACAGGTTTTGCTGTGTCGGTGCGATCTTGGGTGATCGCTTGCGCGGCCGCTTCGTTTGGTCAGTATTCGCGATTGGGGTCCTAAGTGGCTGCAACTTAAGCGATACCGGTCATGCCTCATATTTAGAGGCTCGTGACTTTTATGCGAGTCTGACACTGGCGCCTCGGGCCATTAATCTTGCGATGCAACCTCCGTATGATACGGTGACACTCAACGTCATTCGGGAAATGGGTGACGGCAGCCCGGTCCCCGGGGCCGTAACGTATAGCGTGAGCAATCCCGCCATTACCGTCTCGCCGAACGGGGTTGTGACCGCACTTTCACCGATCGCTCGGGCCATCGTTCGAGTGTCGGCAACATACGATGGCGTCACGCGTACAGACTCGGCCATCGTCTCGGTGATCGCTGGTCATCCCGACCTGTTACGAGACTTTGGGATGCGATTGAGTGCAACCGATAGTGCGAAAATAGCTGTTAGTGGGGGCGGTGCTAGCTACAAACAAATCCCTCTGATTCGCGACGGTCAGTCGGGCACAAATCTCTCTGCCGTTCTTGTTAACATGCGAGTCTCTGATACGACCAAAGCCAGATTCGTGCAATCGGGGAATGCGGTACGACTCACGCCGCTACGTCCAGGAAGACTCATCTTATATGTATCGAGCTTCGCATATGGTCGGGCATGGGAGGATTCACTCGACTTTACGGTGGGATGGCCGCTTCTGGCATATCTTCGGAGCTTCACGCGAGTGCCGCCCGGCCAGTTGAACCCCATTATCGATTTTTATCCCAATAACCTTACGCTTGGGGTTGGGGCGTGCGTGGTATTCTGGAATCTGGTTGAGCAACTCGATATGGATGTCTCTTTTCGGGACTCCGCTTCCGTTGAATTCCCGTATAACCACATTTCTGGCTGTGCCAACAATTTTGGACAGCGCGATGGGATCGGTGGGAACATTGCGCCATTTCGACAATTGGTCACGGGGAACATTTTAGTTGATTATTTCTCACGATATAAAGTCAGAATGTTCCCGAGCGCCGGTCTCTATGCATACCGTAGCATCCTGCATGGGACTTTCGGTTCGATACGCGTCTGCGATGAGGCGAGAGACACCACCTGTGCTCCGGTCCGTGGCGAATGGTATTAACTCAAGACATACCAGCGATGTTCGCAGAAAGATGGACCATCAGACAAACCATGATTCCCCCCACACTTGATGGGCGTGGCCGCAAACAACTCTCTTCAATTTGAATACAAATACGATGATTACTAGACGTTCATTCGTTCACGGCAGTGCGGCAACGCTCGCGAGTACCGTAGTTGCCCGTTCGGTTGTTGGGATGCCGCTGGAACGGTTTCAGGAATTGCCAGAACCACGTGACCAGCGTCTGCAGCAACTCATCGAAACCTCGGTGGGTGCCGCGATGTCGTCTGGAGCGAAGTATGCGGATGCTCGATTGACGTTTACGCAAAACCTGAAGATCAAAGCGAGCTGGTCGGAGCGCGATAAGGTACTCGATAACAATGCGATACCCAATCGGAGCGAAATCATGAGCTTTGGAGTTCGAGCGTTGTTTGATGGCTATTGGGGATTCGCTGCAAGCCCCGTGTGGGGGATGACCGAGGCCGCCCGATTGGGCCGGAGCGCGGTGGAATCGGCGAAGGCCAATGTGCTCGGCAAACCACGCCAGGTTGACCTGGGACCCAAGCCCACATTGCAACACGGGGATTGGACTATGGCCGTGAAAGATGATCCATTTAACATGGCATTCGAAGAGATTTACGACTATTTCCGAGGCTTTGCGGGTTATTTACAACGGTTACCGTTCAATAGTGGTTCTCTGATGAGTGGTGAATTCATGCGTCAACAAAAATGTTTTGGAAGTTCGGATGGACAGTTTGTGACACAGCGTCTCTATCGATCGGGAGGTACGATTCGTCTCAGTATCAGGGATGGAGAGCAGCGGAGCGCGCATGGAGCGGTTGAAGGCTTAACGATGGCTGGGTTAGGATTCGAATATTTTCGTGATCAACCCCTCCGAGCGATGGTGGATGCGGTCCACGACGAGGCGTTGCGGGATCGGCTCTTACCGGTCGTGCCTGCGGAGGTCGGACGGTATCCAGTGCTCATCGATCCGACCGGGCTCGCGTCGATCGTGGGACAGAGCGTTGGTGCCGCTACCGAAATCGATCGTGTGATGGGCTATGAAGCGAACGCCGGTGGCACGAGTTATATCACCGATCCCGATGCCATGCTTGAGACGCTCAAAATCGGTGCTCCCTCGTTACAGATCTCTGGGGGGCGATCCAAACCAGGGACGCTTGCGCAGGTCCGATGGGATGATGAAGGGGTCGAACCCCGTGACTTCCCGATTGTGAAGGATGGTCTATTGGTGAACCTCCAAACGAATCGTGAGGGGTGTGGATGGATCTCACCACGCAACGACACAGGCAACCAACGGGTGCCGTCGTTTGGGTGCGCCTATACGCCTGATGCCATTGATGTGCCCTTGGTCCATTCGGCGAATCTGACCGTGCATCCGGATGCAACGGCTCGTTATACGCTGGATACCCTGCGCCAGGATCTCGATCGTGGGGTGGAATGGAAGATGCCAGCGGCTGGGATGGATTTTCAACAATCGACGGGGCTGTTGGCAGAGGGGACAGCCTATGAGATCAAGAACGGGAAACGGATTTCTCGGATGATCGGTGCCGGTATGCTGTTTAGGACATCGGAATTATGGTGCAATCTCTTACGGCTTGGCGGAGAGAACAGTGTCGTGCATGTTGGGCAACATCAGTGGAAGGGCGAACCGTGGCGTGAGGCGTATTTCAGTGTCGATACCCCACCCGGCGTATTCAAGGACATGGCAGTCATCAATTCATTACAAAAGGCGTAACGCATGACACAATCATACACCCCGAATTCGGACGCCTCGAAATTGCTGAGTGATGCCGAAGCGCAGACGGTTGTCGACACGGTCATCAAGTTTTGTGGAACCGAGGGTCGCCTTCGCATCCGGGTCTCAAGTCAATGGAATGGCGGGCAGCGGTGGGCGCGGAACCGTGCAGCGTTGACCAGCGATCTACGTGACGTTCGTGTCATGATCCGCCGAGAACTGCGGGGCGCGATCAGCAGTGTCGTCTTGAATCAGATTGACACGGACTCCCTCCGAGGTGCATCGCAGTTCGTGAACGACAACATGGCAAAATATGCAATCACCGCCTGGGCGAGGGACATGGCGGTGGAAGCGGCACATTGGGAGGCCAAGGGCATTCCGGTCTGGTCCGACAAGACCTTTGATCGATCCGCCAATGAGAATGGGCGTACAGTTAATGTGATTACGGAACGCGCTGAAGCGCAGGGATTCCTGTCGGCCGGCTACCTCGAAACTGCCGGAGCCCAAGTTCTTGCGTATGAGCGCGACGTGTGGGGGCGAGCGCAGACGCAGAAGGGGCGAGCCACACAGGGGCAGTGCTCAATCACTGTGCGGCATCCGAACGGGACTGGATCCGGATGGGCTGGTGGTTCCGCCTTCAATTTCGAACGCATTGACGCGGCAGCTATCGCGACACTCGCCTTCGACAAATGTCTGGCCTCACTCAATCCCGTTCGTATCGAACCGGGACGATACCAGACCATCCTTGAACCGGCCGCTGTGGCATCGTTTGCGAAGATATTTATGGATGCGGCAGATCGAATACAGGCGGAAAATCCTCACCCACTCTGGATGGGAATGGATGACGCACTCCAGAGGCAGCGGAGTAAGCTTGGTCTGCGGATCATGGACAATCGACTCAACGTGTCCCACGATCCGGAGGATCCGCTGAGCGGTACCCACCCTGCGGAGGGAATGCGAAGGGTTCAGATTGTCCAGAATGGTGTGTTGTCGTCGCTGCTCTATGAGGGGCTCTATTCGATCTCAGAATTGGACCAGCGCGAATATGATGCCAAACGTCAATCGTTTGTGATGCAGGCGACCGAGACCACGTCGATGGAGGAAATGATTGCCACGATGAAGCGCGGGTTATTAGTGACTCGCGTGTCGACGCCACAAGTCCTGGATCGTGCCAGCTTACTCTGCACCGGATTTACGCGCGATGGTCTCTGGCTCGTAGAGAATGGCAAGATCAGCAAAGCGGTTCGAAACTTCCGCTGGACGGAATCGCCCCTGTTCATCTTCAATAATGTCGAAGCCATTAGTACCTCGGTGCCGGTGTTCAGCCCAACCGCCGGGCGGTTTCTCTTTGGCGGGAGTTTCCAGGATGCTGTGACCCCGGTTGTCGTTCCTGCGTTGAAAGTGAATGACTTCAGTTTTACTTCTACGATTGATGCCGTCTAATGTTTACTCCGAACTTTTTTTGCGTGTTGATGGCGATCGGTTTCATGATCATTGGACCAGGCCTCTCGGCCCAAACACTGTTTCTTCGATCGGATACCACTCCAAACTATGAAAACTACCGCTATTGGGAAGAATGCAGCTCAGCGATGCTGCGACTTTCAGCTGACGTCGACCGCAAGGAGCGCGCCTGGATAGGTGATGATAATGACACGATCCTATTCGATCGGTCACGGTATAATCAATCCCGTCCTGCTGCGGCTGTTGCCGCAGGTAAGCAATGCCTTGCGAATTTGAATGTCGACACGGTGCGACGGGATGTTGCAGTGCAGGTGGCGAAGATGCTGCTAATGGCCAACAGAGATGCGGATGCCGATCGACTCTGGCGGCGGTTGTTGGATTCAGGGGCGGCCAAAGAGCGATCGGCATGGTTGTGGGAAGGAATTATGATGTACTTCGACGCACGTCCCAAGCGGGTTGACGCCGCAAAGGTACTCTACAACCGATGGTTTACCGAGGAAGCGTCGCATGACTCGCTACCTCAGAGGGCTCACCGCATACTTAACATGGGGGAGCTTGCATTGACAGTTGGGGATGCAGCATATGCCCATGAACTCGGGTGGCGCGGTATACGGACGTATGATTCGATCCCGTTGCCAGAGCGAACGAAGGACGCAGAGGCAAAACGGCTTGCGTTTGTGGCTATGGGAGTGCTGCAATGGCTGACCGAAAAGGAAGGGTTGGACAGTTTAGCTCATTCCACGTCATCATTCCGGGCGTATTTTGCTAGTACGATTGTCAGTCGTGTGTATGGGGATTCGCTCGGGATTGTACGGAACCCCGTTGGCACAACCATGCCGGAAATCGAGGGGGATTTTATATACCGTTATGATCAAGGACAACCACGGGCGACCACCGATGAAACACTGGCCCACTTTGTGAAGCTGGCTGCAGATACGCCGACTCGGCGGCCAGTGCCAGGGAAGGTCAATCTTACAGTATTCCTTCGTGGCGGTTGTCATGACGAGACTCGGGAGATTGGACGAGGTCCCTTGGGTCGTTACCCAGGGGGGCGCATGTGTCGGAATACGATTGCAGGCCTTCGCCGCTTGAAAGAACGCTTTCCCCAAATCGAGATTACAATTGTGGGGAACACCTACGGCAGTTTTGGAAATGGGTCACCACTGGCACCTGCTGATGAGGCGGATTCGCTCGCGAAATTTTTTCTCGGGTTTCATCGAATTCCCAGCACACTCCTGATCTCGACGACATCATTTTTCAGGATTCCTGGCGTCGATAATCGACGGATCGACGAACGGACAATCACGGAGGAAAAATTCATCGAGAGATTTGGGAAGCGTGCTGTGGGGAGCGGGAAGGTCTACGCGATTGATGAAACAGGGTTATTGTTCTACGCCGACGGCATAGCCTTGTGGGGAGAGGACGTCATAACAAAAAGGATTGAGGCCGTATTCCGAAGAAGTCAGCGATGAGTGCGAAGTGCGACCATCGTTCCTCGAGCAGGCGATGCGTGTGTATCGCCGCGCTGACCTAAGGTCTTCTTTGCAATGAGTGTATTGAATATCGTAGCTCCAATTGCGCTGTCCGTCGTGACCGTGTTTGGGGCGCTTACCCCCGCTTCTGAATTCCTCGATCGCAGCACCACAACAACGTTTGTGGTCACGGATTCAACCGATTCGGTGAAGACGGCGGATTCGATCAAAACCGCACAGCCCGACACGTTTACACCGCCCCTGTTGGGGCTGTCGTTACGCTATGGTGTGGATACCACGGTCTCACCGTGCGTCGATTTCTATCAGTACGTCAACGGCGATTGGCGCGCAAAGACCAAACTGGGGAAAATGATTGCCGGGCAGGGAAAACGCGTTGAAATCTTCAGCGATATGTACCGACGTACCCGACTGCGCTTACGCGTCCTGCTCGATTCCGCTCACGCAATCGCCCCCACAACCACCGATCCCACATTCAAGGCGCTCGGCACCTTCTATGGGAGCTGTCTGACTGCGGACTCGCTCGAACGCGTGCCCCGGCGCCACATGTCATCCAAAACGCCGGCCCCAGACTCCACGCGCGCGGACCAGTGCGTACAGCGGACCCTCGTAACATTGGGTGGGGCCTTCGGGCAGGCGTTTGCCCACGACCTCCTGGGGTCGCAGGCGATCCCGCGCATGGAAGCGTTGCTCGAAGCCTTGCGGACGGCCGCCATCGACCAGATCGCGGCGAACCCGTGGATGACGGCGACCGAGAAGGACGTGGCGCGCGACCGGTTGCAGAAGCTGAAGCTGCGGGTGGGCATCCCGAAGCAACTGGTGGACTACGCGCCACTCGTCCTGACGAGCGACTATGAGCAGAACAAGATCGCGGTGGCCAACCTTGCGACGCAACAGTGGGTCAACGCCATCGGACGGGATGTCGGTGAGCAATGGCGAATGAGTCTCCTGCGACCCAATGCCTCCTACTTGCCTGATGAGCATGCGATTGAGGTGCCTCCCATTATGTTCATGCCGCCGTTTTTTGATGCCATCGCCGAGGATGCGCTCAATTTTGCGGGGATTGGTTTTGTCATCGGCCACGAAATGATCCACAGCATCGCGCCGCAGCTGGCAACGATTGAAAATCCTGGGATGCAGACCAATCTTGAGCACTTCAAACGGTTGAACTCGGAGTTGGGCACAGTTGACGGATGGAATACGAATGGGACGCGTACATTTCGGGAAGATATTGCAGACTATGGGGGAGTGCTCATTGCGTACGCCGCGTGGAAAGCCACGCTGAAGCAGAGCGGGAAGCCAGCCGCGTCGAAGGTGGATGGGTACACCCCGGATCAACGCTTCTTCATCGGGCTCGCTCGCGTGTGGCGGTCGAAGTGGCAGGAGGGATTGAATGAGGACGTGCATGCGGCGCCCTTCGCCCGCACGAACGCGATGATGCTGAACGCGCCAGCGTTTGCGAAGGCCTTCGGTTGTAAGGCCGGTGATCCCATGGTTCGCCCAAACGACAAGAAAGTCGTGATCTGGTAAGTGACATCCTCCAAAACGAGCGAAGTCTCTGTCAAAATAATATCATATATGTGACCCCCTCTATTCTTAAGGTGTATTATCGGTTAGATCCTGAGCCAGGCGACTTTTAAATAAGCAGGGAATAACAGATACACATTTTTAACCGAACGATCGTTTAGGTTAAAGAAGTAGATTTCGCGAGCCTTGTATCTCCTGATCCGGAGTATATATTACTCATATCAGGAGATACTATGACATTTAGCTATCCCGCCACGCGTTACGATCCCTCCCCAAGGATCGACCTCACCTCCAAGCCCGAACGAGAACGCCTGAGCCCCGCAGCCGTCCGAGCCTTCCTCAACATCATGGAGCGCTGGAAGGTACGCGACGAAGACGCTCGACAACTCTTGGGCGACGTCGCGAACGGACCGTTCTACGAGATGAAGAAGCATCCCGATCGCCTGCAGAGCGCCGATCGACTGTTTCGCATCTCCTATTTAGTCGGCATCTTCAAGGCACTCAACATCCTCCATGGCGAGACACTCGCCGATACATGGGTGCACCTTCCCAATACCAATCGAATCTTTGGTGGAGATACCCCCCTCGCATATATGCGCGCGGGTGGGTTACCAGCAATGCAAACAGTACGGCGACTGTTGGATGCGCGCCGCGGTGGTATGTAACGCAATCTCGCGCTAACCCCGCTCACAATGCCTCCCCCTTCCTACCTTAAAGTAATCCCACCGTCGGATCTCCCGCCCATCACGCCTGTTCTGCAGGATGATACGCACCGATTGATCTCATCCAAGTATTGCGTTGGGAATGAGAGCGTGCTGGCACGCATTGCCGACAACACCGATCATCTCCACGACCTCTTCGATCTCGATCATGCGACGAATGATCGATTACTCGGCGAACACAATTTGCTTCCAGGGATCGGAGTGCATGAACTGCTCTTTGATGTGCCATACGCGCGCATCGTCAACGCAGCGTTTTGTCATGCACACCCGCTTGGTAGTCGATTCAACAGTCCAGATCGTGGCGCGTGGTATGCCGCATTTGCCCAGGAGACAGCGATCGCAGAGATCGCATTTCACAAGACAACGCATCTGGCGGAGATTGGTCGCTTTGAGGATGATGTTACGTATGATGATTATCTAAGCGATATTCATGCGCCGTTGTTTGATTTGCGCGGAGGAGGACAAGGCTACACATTGATGCTGGATCCCGAGAGCTATGTCGCATCGCAAGCGCTTGCTATGCGGTTATTGGATGTCGGAGGGCTTGGGGTTGTATATCCTAGTGTTAGGCATCTCGGTGGAACCTGCCTCGCGTGTTTCCGGCCTGCGGTGGTGAGCAATGTTCGAAAAGGGAAAACAATCGCGTTTCGATGGGACGGAGATGTAACTCCAATTGTCTCGGTGGAGTAAGGCTTTGTCATCTTCGTGATGACACGCAATCTCGATTTGCCATTAAGGTTGCGCGCTTTTCTTTTCGATATGCCTAGTGCCGTGCTCGGATATCTCGTTAAATCGCGACAATGACGATGTCATATATGTGATGCATCTCTTGTTTTAGGTATATTATCGCTTAAACTATATAGATGTCTGATGATCTAACGCAATCCAGTTTTGTCGAGGCACTCCAAACTCTCGGGAAACGAGTGCGAGGGCGTACCGAAATCGTTTTAGGTGGCGCTGGCGCACTCATGCTTACAGGCCAATTGAGCAGAGTGACTGATGATGGCGATGTGTTGCGATCCCACCCAGATCTCGGGAAACTGCAAGAGGATATTCGTGCCGTCGCAGACGCACTGGATTTGCCCGCCGGATGGCTCAATGGCAGCATCCAAGCGTACCTCGATATTTTGCCGCCAGACTATGAATCCCGCTTAATTACGCTGCCTCCTTGGGGAAAACTTCATGTCGCTGTGGTGCATCGTAAGGACGTGATTGTCATGAAGTTGTTTGCAGGGCGCCCTCGTGACATGGTGGATGTGATCGCGCTTAATCCGTCTGTGGATGAGCTCCAGTTTGTCTGTGAACACATTCCGCGATTGCGACGGGTGGATGCCCAGCGAGCCGACCGGTTGGCGGATGTACTCGATCAATGGCCGAGAGCACGGTAACAGATGATACCACCTTCTCAATCCGCACCGACGCGCGCATCTCTTAACTCGAGTCCTATCATTGATTACTCGACGATCGATAGGGTACGCGCCGCGTGGAAGCGTCTTGGCGTTCAATTTAGTGGCGGATCCTCTGCACAGCCCACGGATTTGGAAGTGCTCCTTGTCGAGACCGCAGGGATGGTTGCCACTGATGAACGACTTTTTGTTGGAGTCGCCACCTGGTTGTCGCAGTATCACGGTTTTGTCAACGGGCGTCGCCTAAGTGCATTGGTTGCGCGTTTGGAGCCAACGACTACGGCGTATTTGGGCGCGCTGTTGTCGGTTGCTAGCGAAGCGGCTGGGCGTGCGCCAGAATTGGAGGCGGGCATCACACGGTGTGTTCCGCTCGTGACCCCTCGTCCGCTGTATCAGATTATGAACTCAATGCCAGCGTTGCGGGATCGAGTTCATCTGCATGCGCTTTCGGTGTATGCGCAATGGGGACTCTGGCATGATGATGCCACGCTTAAAGTCGAATCTATTCGACCGTTGATATGGCTGCTCTCGGTGCCGGAATTACGCGCGCGCGCAGTGTTCGGTCCTTCTGTGGAAGCAGATATAATGGCTCGTGCGTTTTTGGGCGATGTTACCGCACAGGCTGTCGCACGGGAAACGGGGGTTTCGTATGCGGCCGCACATGCCGCTGCGAGTCGATTGGTGCATCGTGGGATGTTGACGCGGGAACGGCATGGGGTTCGGCAGTTTCTATCGCTTAGTGCGTATGCACGTCCGTTATTTGGCTTAGAGATCGCGGTGTTTGAAGATTCTAATAACCGATCTACCTAGGTTGTCACTGATTCGTGTTCCTAAAACCCAGAAGCCCTACGCCAAACCTGACGTAGGGCTTCAACCAAGATTCCTATCCGTCTCCAATCGAAGCCTTACGGATATTTCTCTCTGCGCGCGTCGAGTTCCTTACTGCACCCGCACCACCGCTACACGAAGCGTATTGGGAGGTGCTCCACCTCCACCGCTTTGCAATCGAATCAATTGCCCATTGCTCTGAATCCCACCACCGAACTCATACCACAGTGCACCACCCCCACGCAACGTCGCGATTGACGTCGGAGCAAAGCTCCCAAACGACCGTGCGCCCGGTATGAGCGGATATGCAAGCGTGTACGTGCCGGGGAAGTCTGTATTGAATCCCGTATATATGCTTCTAAAGTTCCACGTCTGGAATTGCACATCGAGGCTTGGACTCGAGATATCCGAACGATTATCCACCGCAAGTGCGAGATTCCATCCACCGAGCAGTTGATCGATCGATACCCCGCCAGCGCGTGCTGACAAATTCGTAACGCCAGTTGTTGTCGCCTCAGTCAACGCCGTAAAGAACGCGCCTTCCGACGTGGCGTACCGATCGATAATGTATCGAACAAATGACCAGGACACGGCATAGTAATACGACGCGTTATCACTCGCGGTCGCACCAAAGGGTGATAGCAATCGAGCATTTGTGCCGAACATATGCGTATACATACTCGAGAAGTGCCGTTGCATGATATTCACCGGCCTCCGCGGGTCCACCGAGCACTCGGCGAATCCTGGCCGTCCGTCACAATAGACACCGCGAGGATCCGCGGCCGATCCATATCCATTATCGCCTTTCCATGGCATGTTATCGATCGCGTTACGGCCCCACAACTCTTCAGCGTGGCGCGCAGTACCTTCTTCGAGCCATCCCACTTCGTAACTTGGTGCGTTGTTTTCGACGCGGGCTGCCTGGCTTATGACGTGCTTCGATTCGTGAATAAAGGTCGAGCGAATCGTGCGGTACCAGTTGTCAGGCGTATTTCCTGTGTACCCAGTCCCATTGACGACCGGTTGATACGCATAGAATACCTCGCCAAAGTTACTACTCGCATTCACATCGCCGTCGTTAGGGAATTGATCGCAAGTGACGACAAATCCCGCAACATTTGGAAAGCTCGTATTGATACGTGGTGTGAAGACGGCGATCAAAACACCGTTGTTATCCGTTATCGCGTCACGGCGAAGAATATTTCCGAAGCTTGCAGCGAGTACAGGTTCCATGTCCTCGTTGAACTGTGTGCCAATCTTATTGTAGTAATCCTGCATTGTCGGATTGAGGGATGCCTTGAATGCATCCGCAGTAGAATCGTCCTCATAAATCGCGATCTTCCCATTATAGAACACCCGAGTGACGGTGATCGGATAGTTGGAGCTGCAAAACGTCCCTGTGTTGATGTTCGGAACCTTGATGGTCCGTGTAAGAGGAGGCTCCACAACATCGAGCAACACTCCAGAGTCGCGACGCTTCGGCCTCATGCGAGGATCATTGGCAAACCGCACGCGTAGTTGCTCATAAGCTTGCCGGTTCTTCTCGAGAAGCTCGGCATGCTTTTCATCTGGAGACTTTCCACCAAACCCGCCGAGCTCGTTGCGGGAAGGAGAGAGGCCGGCCGTACGAAGCGGCGCATTGGCAATATCGGTAGCAAGAGACGTCGCTGGGGTTACAACGTCCGCTGCATCTGCAGAGATTTGGAACGACGAGTTGCTTGTTGGGCTGGTACTCGCGCTATAAACGGCGACCACATACTTGCTCTCAGTTCCAGTTGGAGCAAGCTCATTGCATGCGACCTGATTTGGATCCGTCACAACCACGGCTTGCCCAACCGCAAGCGAGATCGGGTTCGCAACCGCTAGTGGATGCGTGAACGGCGCTCCCAGTTTTCCGTCCATTGACACCTGGACTACTGGAGTCCCGGTGAGTGCACAGGGAACGGTGAACTGGAGTTCCGTCGTCGTCCCTGACGTTGCAGTTGTCGAGACGCCACCAACGGTAATTGTGTTGGCGCCTGGCGTTGCATGGAAGTTGACGCCGGTAATCGTCGCCGTCTGGCCCGGTACCATTGTCGCCGGACTGATGCTCGCAATCTGCGGCGCACTGGAGGTAATCGCTCCCGCTGCTGTTTCTGTAGTCACATAAACCAGAAACGAAAACGTGTTGACGGTCGCGGGAACGTTGAACTGCCATGGCTTTACGTTAGACGTCTCCCCCGGAATGAGGATTCCATCCCCGCCCAGTTCGGACTGATCCGTTCCCCCGATCGCGCCACCGTATTGGAAATACGGCTGATTCGACCCGGTAAACGTTCCAAGGCCGGTCGCATTCGCAATGGTGATATCGCCAGCGCCATCAACCGCAATCGGTGTCTGAGAGAAGAACACTCGGACACCGTCCGTATGCCTCGCCGCTCCATCCAACGTTGCGTATGAAAGGTTCAGAAGGTTTTGTACCGAGACGTTAAACGAGAAAACACCGCCGTTGTATACCACACCCGATGATTTCAGCCGAACGTAGACTCCCTGTCCCCCCAATACTCGCCGATCGAGACGAACGCCATTTAATGTTGGCGCTCGTGACAGCGCTTCCCGGGGAGTACAGGCAATCTCCCCCGTTTTGACATTGGCCTGGCACGCTAAAGCCTGCGTAACCGGACCGGAAGCATCCCAATTGCCCCCAAGTTGAGTGATTGTCTTTTTGTCTGAATCTCCGCTACACGCGGCTGCCGTCAGAAGGAGGATGGCTCCAAGACTTTTCGGAAAGAATCGAGACAATCCAGGGTGGGGAAGGTAGATCATACGCTAAAAGGGGGTGAACGCTTGATGACGAGCCATCGAACGTGGTCAGACGATGTGCCGCAGCAAACTTACCCTCTCCGAGGATGTAAGCACTAGACCCATTGCTACCGAATCGGATAATCCTGAATGCCCGGGGTTGCCGTGAATCGATTCGACGCAACATATAGCAACGAAAGGGTCGGTTTTGGGCTTCGTATGCCCCTGCAATTGGATCGCAGAGATTTGACGGGCAAGCGTAACACGACCATACTACTACCATACTATGGCGCTTCCGCATTCGTCCGCCCCCGACACCGACCTGCTTGGCCGGCTCCGCGACAGCGACGAGAGCGCCTTGGCGGAGCTGATTCAGTTATATGCGGCTCCGATGACGATGACCGCGTATGGGGTGCTCGGATCCAGGGACCTCGCAGAAGACGTCGTCCAAACCGTCTTTGTTCGGATCTGGCGTGGGCGCGCTAATCTTCGGGATCCCGTAAATCTGCTCTTTTATCTCAAGAGGGCGGTCTATAACCAGGCTTTGACCCAATTCCGGACCGAATCCAGGGAGGCTCGACGCAGGATTGCCGCCTCTCACGAGGATGCGCTCCCGCACAGCCAGGTCACAGATGCGTATCGGACTCTCTCGAGCGACGAACTCTCAGGCATCGTCAGCAAAGCGATCGAATCGCTGCCTGGCCGCACGGGAGAAATTTTTCGTCTCTGGTGGAATGGCGACCACTCGTACGCCGAAATCGCAGAGCTCCTCGGCATCTCCATCAAAGGAGTCGAACAGGGACGCTCCCGGGCGATCGCGACGCTTCGCAAAAAGTTGCGGGGATACTGGCCATGACAACGGAGCTATTTACGCTCGGACGGGCTCGGCCGTCCCAAGTTCCTTCTTGTTTTAATTTCGGGCGTAGGGGTACGACCCCTTCGTGGCGTCTATTTACGCATGAATCCATCTGACCTTCCATCACGGCCTTTTGTGAACAAACCTGACGACGATTTCGAGGAGCTGTTCGATTGCGATCTGAACGGAATCTCCGACGACGACTCGGCGGAAGATCCTGTCGTGGATGGAGAGCTCGATCGGTTATTGCGCCAGGTACTCGGGACGACGTCCGCCGAGGAACATCGCGAAATCGCGGAGCACATGCTGACGCAAAAGGTGCATACGCGCCTGGCAGAGGCATTAGAACGCTCTCGCGCCGACACGCGCACCTCTGTACTCGATGGCGTAGAAGCACGGCAGATGGAGAAGGTTTTTGCCCAGATTGCCGATGATCGAGCGAATTCTGGCGCCTTTAGTAAGACGACCGAGCCCCCCAGAAGGTCACCAGCCAATTGGCGACCGCGGACGCTAATCGCCGGATTCGTTGGAATGTCTGCTCTGGCCATTGGCGTCGCGGCGCTTTGGAAAACTCAACAGTCTGCCTCCTCCGCCCAGCACGATCGCGTTTCGCAACAGATGATTACACACGCCGGCGAGCGAACTTCGCTGACGCTGCCGGATGGAAGCCGAGTGTTGCTGGGTCCGTCGAGTACGTTGACGGTGCTCGATGGGTTCCCGCAAAAGCATCGCAGGATTCTGCTGAATGGGAGCGCTTATTTTTCGGTTGAACAAAAGCCGGAACAACCATTTGTTATCTCGTCTGGTCGCGCGCAGGTGAGGGTGCTCGGCACCGAATTTGGGGTTCGCCACTATTCCGACGATACCGATGTCGTGGTTGCAATACGGGAGGGGCGCGTCGCAGTCTCCGACACTACCCCGTCTTCTCGCCCAACGCTTCCAATCGTAGCGGTCGCCAATGATATTGTTCGTGTGAGCGCGACGGGGACAACAATCACCCATAATGCGCAACAAGCGAGTACGTTGTTGGCCTGGACTGACGGGCGGCTGGTCTTTGACAAAACACCGCTGCGAATCGCACTACCCGAACTAGCTCGGTGGTACGACGTCACATTTCAAGTGACCGACCCAGCAATCGATTCGATGGAGCTGTCTGGAGGGTTCTCCAACCAATCGATCGATCGTTTGCCGGAGATGTTAAGCGCTGCCCTCGACCTCCAGGTAAAACGCGAAGGGCGGACGATCGTATTGTCTCGACGATAGCTCGAAAAATGGTTGATCGCCTTTAGATCGCACATGCATCACATGTCGGTGTAAAAAAGTGCGTGGGGTTTTATCGATAACGAGCGTATACAGGTTGACGGGCCCAGTTGTGCCCCTCGTGGTACATGCATTTGCGATATGACGATGTTGTGATACAGTCGTGCGTTGCAAGGCGTACCGCGAGATTCCTTCACTATCCACACCTCGGGTTGGGATGACTCAATTGCTTCGTGCGGCACGCACCACCGTATTGTGTACGGCGGTATGTACTGCGATAGGCTGGGCGATATCAACAGGAGCGAGCGCAGTAGACGCGCAGCGATATGCTGATACACCAGTACGTATGCAGGGGACACAACAACGCGCAAAAGCGCTCCCTCGGATTACGTTGAATATCAAAAACACACCTCGCGTCGATGCGATACGTTCCGCGGCGAAGGCTGCCGGGTACGAGGTTGTGTTCAGCGAAACTGTAGTGAATCTGAAAGGCAACGTTTCGTTGCGATTCACCAAGATGCCACTCGATTCCGCGATTCTGGAAATTTTGCGCGGTACCGGGATCGGGAGCCGAGTGTATCCAGACGCCAAATCGGTGGTGATCACCCCGGGAGACTCCGTCAAAGATTCGAATCCCCAACAGGGTGGCCGCATTCGAGGTCGAGTGGTGGATTCGGTGACAAAGGAGGGTTTGGCGAATGTGACCGTTATGATTGAAGGGACACAGCTCCGGGCATTGACCGACGCACAGGGGATGTACAGCATCGCTTCAGTGTCGGCGGGCAGGGTGCGTATGGCGGTGCGACAGTTGGGATATCGCGCGATTGCCACACAGTTCACGCTTGGAGACAATCAAGATACAACGATCAACTTTCAACTGGCTGCCAGTGCGAGTACGTTGGCCGAAGTTGTGACTACGGGATCGGGCGAGCGCGAACGTGTGCAAGTTGGGAACTCGATTGCAACGATCAAGGCAGATGAAGTGGTCGAAAACAATCTCGTGAAAAGCCTCACGGATCTGCTGAACAACCGTGCTCCTGGTCTTCAGGTGCAACATATGTCCGGAACGGTTGGCACCGCGCAGCGTATTCGAATTCGCGGTATTTCCAGCGTGTCCTCATCGAACGATCCGATCGTGATTATCGACGGCGTGCGCGCGTCGTCCGACTATGCGGCATGTCGGCAAACACAGAGTGCTCCGTGCGAAATGCCGTCGCGTCTCGATGATATCGATCCCAATAATATCGAATCGATCGACGTGTTGAAGGGGCCGGCTGCATCAACGCTGTTTGGGAGCGATGCTGCAAACGGAGTTATTGTTATCAAGACGAAACGAGGTAGAGCAGGGCCAACTCGTTGGGGCGTTCGCGGTGATTATGGATTCATCAATCAATCCAAAGATTATCCAACGTCCGTGGTGCAAATGGGATATGACACATATTATGGAAATGGTCTGATTCCCTGTAGTCTGTCACAGCAGTTTTCTGGATATTGCGTCAAGACGGACAGTGTTCTTCGGTTTAATCCGTTTACCGATTCGCGGACGTCGCCATTAGCGACCGGATACGATCGACGGGCCGGCATTGACGTCTCTGGCGGAACGCAGACGCTCCAGTATTTCTTCTCTGCAGGAATCCAGGACGCGCTTGGCACAGCAAAGATGCCTGACGCCAACATTGCGCTCTATGAGCGTGTACGTGGTCAGAAGATGCCACGTTGGATGGAACGTCCAAATTCGTTGACGAATGTCGATGGAACGGGACGAGTGACGGGGCAGTTCAATAGTAAATCCGATTTCTCGATTGGGTCGACCATCATTCGGCAATCATTTCAAAATGGCCCGAATGGATTGGTGAATGCCGTTGGTGTCAGTTCGTACAATCCAGCGGATACCATGAGTCCTGTACTTGGATGGGCGACTGCAGCAAGCCAGCAGACACAAAACGTCGCGCGGTCGATAACCAACGCATCGACCACCTGGCGGCCGTGGATCTGGGCAAGCGCGAATATCGCGTACGGATGGGACGAATCCCACCGAAACGGCCGAGCGCTCGTGCGCAGAAACGACTGTGCGCCGTTCTGTCCTGTTGCCAGCACAGAGATGCAAGGTTCGATTAACGTCACGCAAAATACGACAACGGCGCAGTCCGTCAATATGGGTGCAACGTTTACCTATCGTGCAACGTCGGATCTGTCGTTCCGAACATCCACAGGCGGACAGTACGTCAAAACCATTTGGGATGAAATGTATACGCAGTCGAGCAATCTCCCCGATGGCCGCACAGATATTGGTTCGGCGCTTGGAGCAAAGTTTGTGACGAACTTCGGAGAGTCTCGCGCAACAGCGGGCGCGTATATTGAACAGGGAGCAACCTTTCGTGAACGATTGTTTGCAAACATTGCGGCGCGCCGAGATGTCGCGAGCGGAATGGGACCGGATGGAGTTGCGCCAATTTATCCGAAGTTCAGTGTTTCCTGGCTTGCGTCAAACGAGGATTTCTTTCCCTGGAAAGATCAGGTCAGCTTTCGGCTGCGTGGAGCATTTGGGCATGCCGGTGTGCAACCCGCGGTGACCGATCGACTGCGAACCTATTCGCAATCGGCGGAGTTCCTCAATCCCGACAATACGATCCTCAACGTTGCGAAGATCAATACGGTCGGCAATCCTGATATTCGTCCGGAACGGAGCGCGGAACGTGAAGGCGGATTCGAATTGGGAATATGGCAGGATCGTGTGGTGCTGGACTTCACCGCATTCCGCAAATACACGAAAGATGCGTTGGTTCCGCGACCAGTTCCGTTGTCGATTGGACTTGCGAGTAGCCGCGCTGAAAACATTGGCGATGTACGAAACACCGGTGTCGAAGCGACACTGACCGCTCGTCCATTGGATGGACCAGCCCTTTCGTGGGATCTGGGCCTTGGATATTCGTCGGTCAACAACAAGTTGGTCACCCTTGGGCCTGGGGTCACCGCGTTTTACTCTGCGCAGGGCTATTCACCTGTACAAGGCGATTCTCGCGTTGTCCCGGGGTATCCGCTCTTTGGTCGCTGGTCTCGGCCCGTACTAGGGTATACGGATGCCAATGATGACGGATACATCGATTTATCCGAAGTTCGCGTTGGCGATACGGCCGTATACGTTGGTCCCTCACAACCGAAGTTCAACTTGTCGATTCGCAACAGCGTTGGGTTCCTTGAAAATCGCGTCCGTCTTTCCGCGGACATGCAGTACGTGCATGGCTTCTTGCAGCTCAATGCGTATCGCGCCCAGAACGCCAACACGTTACCGGTCGGTCAACTTTCTGGAAGTCCGTTGGCAGCGCTCGCCTATTATGCCGCGGTCGGACCAACTTTTGCGCCGGTTACGTATTGGGGTTTTTATGAAACATCGAACGTCCTCCGCCTCACCTCACTTTCTGCCAGCTATACGTTAACACCTCGCATGGCGCAACTGGTCCGTGCGCAGTCGGCAACAGTATACGTGTTGGGCAATAATCTTGGTTTGTGGTCGAACTATAAAGGACTCGATCCCGACGTGAACAGCGCATTGCCATCTGGTAATCAGGTGTATAATGGAAACTCGCTTCCACAGCCAAAGATGTGGACGTTCCGCGTCAATCTGACTTACTGACCGATCACATGAATTCATACATCATGCAAACGATATCGAGTTCGCTGCGATCGCTTTACTCGCAAGGCGAACAGTACCGTGACAAAGCACAACATCCGCGGTCGCCGCGGCATCGCCGAGTTCAGCAGTTGGCGTATGGTGGATTGGCGTTGTTGGCTGTTGGATGCAAAAGCCTGGTTGACGTCGACTATCCACCAAACGTCGCCAATCCTGGCACAACATACACTCCAACCGGTGCGGTGGATCTCTATCGTGCGGTTGTGGCACAGTTCCGGAGTGCGACCACTGGTCCAAGCGACGGATTTGTGGTTAACAGCGGAACGTTGGGCGACGAACTGAACGCGGGGGCGTATGCCAATCCATATTACCCAGGATTGACCACTCGGAGTTTGATCGACTCTCGATCAAACGGCTCGGGGGATGTCGTGTTTAACGAAGCCGCGAGCTACACCGCTACCTGGCGTAATCTGTTTGCCGTTCGAACGCGCGCTATGATAGCGATTGCAGCGTTACAGCAATACGCACCAAACGCGCCCAAAGATTACGTCGGACACAGCTATGCGTTGTGGGCGATGTCAGAAATCATGCTGGCGGATCTGTTTTGTTCCGGGATTCCGTTGACCACCGTGCAATTGGATGGTGGATTTACACCAAAACCCGGATCGACGAGCCAGGAAGTGTATGAGCACGCCGTTGCGTTGTTCGACAGTGCGTTGGCTTATACGCCAGATAGCAGTCAGTTCCGAAATTTGGCGCGTGTCGGAAAGGGGTGGGCGTTGATCAATCTCAACCGTTATGATGAGGCTGCCGCGGCGGTCCGTGAAGTTCCTACCGACTTCAGATATCTGAACTTACACTATGCTGCAAGCTGGGGATCGTCCACCTCAAACCTGTATCAAGAGCTTGGATACGGATACGTCTCCAATCTGGTCAGCGGCTCCGGGACAGTTTCGGATCAAGAAGGCGGAAACGGACTTCCCTATATCTCGAGCGGCGATCCGCGAACAAAGTCGTTTGAATGGCCAACTGCAGATTACGGGTATTCGTTAACCAAACCATGGGTTCCTGAACGTTGGGTCAAGAACGCACAGGGAGTTAATGCGCCCGGAAGCGTTCCGATACTCATGGCGAGTGGTGTGGAAGCACGTTTGATCGAAGCCGAAGCCGCACTCAAGCGGACCGATGCTCGTTGGTTAACCATTCTCGATGACCTGCGGACCAACGGTACGATTGTTAGCACTGCGCCAAATCCAAACGATGCTACAAAGATCGATACAACGTGGGGACGTGGGACGGGAGCTGTTTTGTTTACTGCATCGTTTCCTGGTCTTGCGCAAATCACTGATCCAGGCACGATCGCCGGTCGAGTTGACCTGCTCTTTCAGGAACGCGCGTATTGGTTGTTTCTCACCGGCCGGCGTTTGGGTGACATGCGTCGTTTGATTCGCCAGTATGGCAGAGACAAAGATACCGTTTTTCCAATCGGCCCCTATCCGGTTGGTCCAGCTGCGGCGTACGGGAACGATGTGAACATCCCGGCTCCTGCTGGCGAAAAGATGAATAACGTTCTTTATACGGGGTGTATCAACCGTGACGCATAACTTACGATCAACACTGCGTGCGATTGGGATTGCGACTGGCGTTGTCGCATTTGTGAGCGCCTGTGGCGGTGATAGTATCGGTGGAATCAAAGACTTGAGCACTGCCCTCGCTTCGGTCAAGTTCGACTATCATGCCGTGACACTTGCAATCGGCCAGGAGGCGCAATTCGTTGCCTTGCCAAGAACTGGGTTGGGCGTGCCTATCCCGGACGGCGGCAGTCCAACGTATACCGTTGCCGATACCAGCAGAGCTGAAATCGATCAACAAGGTCGAATCCGCGCGAAGGGTATTGTGGCAGGCATGTACGTTATTGCCACGATGAGAGATGAGCAACAGAATCTCACGATCGCGGACACACTCCGGTTGACGGTGACACCAGATTCGTTTCCGATTTCAACGTTCACGATTGCTCCGCTCGATAGCGCGAGGTTGACTGCTGGACTGTATCTCAGCAAAACGTACAGCGCTCGTTTCACTGCGGCGAATAGCCTTCCGGTACCAACGCAAGCAGTCGAGTATTGGACAACCACGCCTGACGTTGCAACGTTGAATTTGTCGACGGGGAACGTTGCGCCAAAGAAGAATGGAACGTTCAAGCTCTATGCGCGGATCAATAGTTACGGTATCGTCAAAGTCGATAGCGCGATGATTCGTGTTGACTATATTGATGCCAAGACGGTGACGATTACGGCGAATGGAGCGTTTTTGACTTTTTCGGGTGGGACCGCGTTTATTATCCGTAAAGGTGCAACAGTGACCTGGAGCAATACGTTGTCGGAGGCGATCCCGATTACGTTCCAGGATCCATCGAACATTTTGGGTGGTAATATTGAAGCGTTTAGTAACGGAACCGCGTCGCGGACGTTCTCGGCGCCTGGTGTGTATTACTACTATAATCCTCGGCCGTCGACGTCAGCAAATGCGATGGTGAGGATTACGGTTATGCCGGATGCGCCGTAAATAGGATAGGAGCTATGTGAATGCGTTGATGTTTGGGTGAGGGAGAAAGGAGAGGGAGCCAAGTGTTTCTTTGCTTTTTCGCTTGAGAACATAAAATAGAACTCCTAAACAAAAGGCCGAAAGAGCTAAACTCTTCCGGCCTTTTGTTTGGGAGTATACAAGACCTCTGTTATTCAGGCTGCTCAGGCCGTGTGTGTGTGCACATGGTGATTATACACGGTTCTATTTCGCACCGTGAGATGAATCAAATGTTTTGTCTTTGATTTATCGAAGTATTTGTGCTTTGAATACATCGCACATATAGGACGCGCGTTCTTTAGTGTAGGTACATGCTACATCGAAGTGTATAATTCGATCAAAAAACTTCATTCAACCCACTTCGCAAGCTGCGTTTCGCAGCGCAGATTATAGGGAAGGAGTTCCGCGTCCACCGGATCCCCGTTTTCTTGAGACGAAAGGAATTATGTCAGATCCTGACGCCGTACATAATTTGAGAGGTGTAACATTCCTCGTATGGCTACGAGACGGCGAAGATATCGCGTTTGATACCTTAGTCTCGGCGTATGGAGATTCGTTGATTCGATATGCTACGGGGATTGTGAATTCCGTAGATATGGCACAGGATATTGTACAGGAAGTGTTTCTGTATCTCTGGCGCGAACGCTCACAGATTGATAGCTCTTGGGATATTGTATCATATCTGTACGGTTTGACTCGCAAACGTGCGATTGATGCCGCGCGTGCTGCGCAAACCGCGACACAGCGTGACGAGCGATGGACTGCGCAATTGCAAGTCGAAGTCGGGACTGCTGCAACGATTGATACCTCGACCGATGACGGCAGTGATATGAAAACGGTCGTCTGGAATGCCCTTACCGACGTCTCTCCTCGTTGCCGAGAAGTGTTTATGTTGGTGTGGGAGGACGAGTTACCCTATGCGGAGATTGCACGGCGAATGAAGCTTGCTGAGCCAACGATTCGAGTCTATGTGAGTCGTGCATTGAAACAGCTCATTGATGTCCTGAGGCCGTAATCTCCATCTGAGTGTGAATGAACTGCAGGGGAAATAGACCGCCGACGAGGTAGAACTCTCCTTTTTTGGAAGAGATGTAACATTTTTTGAAGTGACTCCGATTCCAGAGTGTATGGATGAAATCACTCCAATGGAATTGGCCAGCCTGGCTGACTATTTCGCTAAGGAACTCCCCTCTGGCGATATCGTTGCTGTGGAACGCTGGATCAACGAACAGCCTGGGCGTAAACGTCTTGTGCGAGACCTCCAGTTGTTACGGTGCACAGATGTAAATTCTACCGCGAATGTCCTCGAGCTCCCTATGCGTGTCGCTGCCTTGTCCCGGGAATTCGCGGAGATTCGGGCGCGGGAACGTACAAATCAAGCCAGCGATCGTTCATCGTCAATCGAAAGCGTAACTCGTGTTGTACCGCAACGGCTTGGCGTGCGAACATTCCCTCGTCCTGCTTGGCTCTATGCAGTGGGAGCTGGCTTCGCTAGTATGTTGCTGCTATTTGGCGGATGGAATTTGGCCGAAGTTCGGTATGGGGTGGTGTCTCAATCCTCTGTCTCAACCTATACGACAGGCAACGGAGAGCGTGCAACGGTTACACTTCCCGACGGGAGCACAATCCTCCTGAACGTGGGAAGTCGATTGCATGTGCCGAGTAATTATGCATCGGGAAACCGGACGGTGCACTTGATGGGGCAAGCGCTCTTTACGATAGCGTCACGTTCCGGGGCACCATTCACTGTTATTTCTGGACCGAGTGTAACTAAAGTGCTCGGAACTCGCTTTGTTGTACGGCATTATGAGAGCGATACGACTGCAACGGTTCTTGTGCATGATGGAAAGGTCGCGATAGGATCGACAGTCTTGACGGCGGCACAAGAAGTTACGGTGTCCGCTGACGGGAATTCCGAAGTGCGTCGTGCGAACACGAGCGTCCTGAGCTTCGCACAGGGAGTGCTGACTCTGAATAAGATGCCACTCATCGCTGCAATTCCAGACTTGAATCGCTGGTACAACGTGGATATCCGGCTTGGGGATCCGGTGCTGAGTGATCGGCAAGTCGCCGGTGGGTTCAAGGCTGGATCACCCTCTGATCTGGTGTCAATCCTTGAACTGATGTATGAAGCTCGCGTCGTGCGAGAAGGGCGTGTCTTAACCTTATACCCGCGAGAATGACTGTGTTATTGAGGAACGGTACGTCGGTGAGACATTCAGGCATGGGTGGGCTGATCGGGATAATCTGCGTCGGACTATTTGCTGCCATCTCGCCAAAGTGTGTCATTGGTCAAGGAACTTACTCCGCTTCATCCGGACAGAATGAGAAGATTCAGGATCAGGTCGAGGCGAGTAAATCGCAGGTCATGCGATTAGTTGCGCGCAATATCGAGTTGAGGGATGTACTACTGGGGCTTAATCGGCAAAGTGGCCGCCAAATCGTCTTTGATAATGCGCTCCCGCAATTATCGAGGCGCGTGACTGTGAATATTCACGAACAAAATCTTTTGAATGCAGTGATAGTTGCGTTAAAAGGAACCGGGTTAATTGCAGCGGTCGCAACCGACGGTGAGACGATTGTGGTGCGGGCCAATTCACGGAACACGGTGGCTGCGGATTCGATACTTGTAGCGGGACAGATCACTGGTAAAGTGACTGACTCCGCAACCGGAAAAGGAATCGCTGGGGCCGCCGTTTCGATAGGTGGGACAAAGTTATCCGCAGTTACGCAGGAGAACGGTAATTTCCGGATTGCGAATGTACCGAATGGTCGATACGCCATCTCTGCAAAATTACTAGGATATACAGCAAAAACTGTGAACGTGACCATTGATAACGGTAAACTGATATATGTGAACATTACTTTGCGGCAACCATCAACCACACTATCGGAAGTCGTGACAACAGCGACGGGGCTACAGCGTCGTATCGAGGTGGGGAACGATATCACCCAGATCAATGTGGATTCTGTAATGAAAGTAATGCCTGTTGCGACGTTAACCGACTTATTAGCAACGAGAGTCCCGGGATTGGACGTAGCTCCCACTTCAGGTGCCCCGGGAGCGCCGTCGCGTATTCGGATTCGAGGTGTTAGTAGCATCAATGCCACCAACGATCCAATTTTTATTGTTGATGGGGTTCGGAAATATTCGGCACAGATGGAGCGGAGTGGCAACCTGGTCGGTACAGGACGAGCTGTAGTTACTGGCTCGGCCGAGGAGAGTGAGGACGGCGGTGGGCAACAATTCGTTCCATCTCCGCTGGATATCATAGATCCTAATAGTATCGAGACAGTCGAAGTGCTGAAAGGGCCATCGGCTGTTGCGTTATATGGGACCGACGCGGCCAATGGTGTTATTGTAATTACTACGAAACGCGGGAAGATTGGTACTACGCAGTGGACCGCTCAGTCGATCTTCGGGCAAACCACGATGCCCGGTAAATGGCCTACAAACTACTGGATGTATGGGCATGCCGCAATTCCGGTTAGTAGTTCGAGTATTCAATGTAGTTCGCTTAATTCTACTTCAAGTCCTTATGCACTCGGAGGTGGATGCATTCCTGATAGCTTGGTGTCGTATCAGATTTTGAATGACCCAACTACTACAATTTTCGGGCGCGGGAGCACGCAAACCAATAGGGCGACGGTAAGTGGAGGCGCGAACGGATTTACCTATTTCGTTTCTGGTTCGGTATTTACTGAGACCGGCTACTTAAAAATGCCGGACGCGGATGTTGCCCTCTTGGAATCCAACGGCCACAATGTGCCGCAGTGGCAGCGTAAGCCACAGGCGAACGAAGGGCAAAACGCGAGCGCTAGTGTAAGTATTAACCGTGGAACATCTGCAACCGTACAACTTAATACCATGCTTGGACGTCGGTTCACCACGACAACCCCGTTCCAGAAGGCCATTAATCATGCTAATCGACTACCTCCGGCTGGTGCTTCCAATGGCGTTGGGTCTATTGGGGGGGCATCCAGCACGTTGATTTTAAAGGCCGAAGGAAGTGCATTGCTTCTGACCATCCCTGATTTTCGAAGCCAAAAGTCGAGCCGTGTTGTGAATTCCTTAAACAATATTGATGTTCGTGGAACTTTGCGTCCTTGGCTCACGTACTTTGCCACAACAGGCCTCGATATTTCTTATCGCAATGACCTCTCTACTTTAGGTCGAGACCAGTGCTTTCAGGATTTCGGCGGAGATTGTAGGTTGAACCTGTCTGGATACTACGATGTAGGGCAAGGCATGACGATGGTCAGGTCCATGAACGTCGGGTCGACCACACCCGTGGCATTTGGCCCATGGCTGTCAGTCAAGACTTCCCTCGGAGGCAATTATAGCCGAACCAGCACAAACGACATCATTCGACGGGCAAAGGATATTCCATTGGGTGCAACATCGGGAAATTCGGCACTGGTTACAAGCGGTAGTGAAAATAACGATGACCGTAGCGTGGCGGGTGTGTATGTGGAAGCCGTCATTGGTTTAGCAAACAGATTCTATCTCCCACTCTCTGTTCGAACCGACGCAGGAAGCGGACTTGGCGCTACTATGCGACCTCGATTTCCTCGCCTTGCCTTTTCGTATTTAATTAGCGATCAGCCGGCCTTTCGTACCATTCCAGGTATTGGGAAGTTACAGGAGCTGCGACTCCGCACAGCGTATGGACAATCAGGCGTACAGCCGTCTGTCGAAGAGAAACAGCGGACTTATCAATTGGGACAGGATGTCATTGATGGAATTTCTGTTGCGACAACGGCAGTATCCACATATGGGAACACTCTGCTTCGGCCGGAACGGACCGCCGAATGGGAGTTTGGATTTGATGCAGCTGTTTTGGGTGGGCGTGTTGGTACCAATCTCACATGGTTTCGCAAGCGGACACTAGATGCCCTCGTTACTGTCGATGTTCCGAATTCTGTTATGGGAGGTGGAACACAACGCACAAATCTTGGAACCGTTCTGAATACAGGGACTGAGATCACAATTAATGCAGCGATTTGGCAACAACGCTCCATGGCTTGGAACGTCAATTTCGGCCTATCTCGTAAGCGCAATCGTTTGATAAAGCTCGGACGGCAGGGAGTGTTGCTTGGGAAGGCATTTGATGGAATACAAACCCAGTATGTCGAAGGATATCCACTCAATAGCCAGTGGGCGCTTCCTGTGATTGGGTTCGCAGACTTGAACGGGGATGGATGGATCACGAGCCGTAGTCCAGATGAAGTACAGGTTGGTAACATTCCCGTATATTTGGGCGCACCATATCCAAAATTTGGTGTGTCTATGACGCATCTGGTCACAGTATTCTCCAGGTTCACCATTGGAGCAACCTTCAAATACAAAAATGGGGACACACAAATCAACACCGCATTGGATGGCAGAAGAACGAGCCGTGCGGAAAACGATCCAAGTACTCCACTATTAACGCAAGCATACGTGGCTGTTGCCGGATCCAATTGTTCTGTTAACGCCAGAGCCTGTACCAATATCGGAATTACACAAACGATTTCCATGTTGCAGTTTGATGTGCTCTCTATGGGTTATACATTCCCTCGCGAGTTGACCGGCTCAATATTGCCAAACCGTTCGATCAAGATGTCGTTGCAGGGGAGAAATCTTGGACTGTGGTCTAACTATCGAGGGAAGGATCCAAATGTTAACAGCGCAATGAGTGAAGTCTTGCGCGATAATGGAGCGCTTCCAACTCCACGTGTGTGGCAACTCTCATTCTCGGTCAATTGATGCCCATATCCTCGTTCTTCCATTTATCGTATGAATAACTTACGTCGTTTTGTGTATTGTTGTTTGGGTATGTTGTGCTGTGCGGTTCTGACGGCATGTTCCTTGAGCGACCTAGTGACCGGCAATCAGTTACCGGCAAATGGACAGGATCCTAATGCAGTTAAGACGGCAAATGGCGCACTCGGTGCATATAATAGCGCGCTTGTTGATTTGGCTCTGGCTATGGCTGATGTTGTGCCAAGATCGGGGCTTTTCACCGATGAATTGCAGTATTTCTCGTCACTGAGTGCTGCTCCACAATTCCCTACGGTTGAAATGGCGACTACTGATGCTCGGATGGATGTCGCAGAGGATGCGGGTTTTCCTGCACGCGGAAGTTACAATCAACTTCAGCGCGCACGAGCACAAGCTCGCGAAGCTATTGGAGCGTTACGGAAATACCATCCAACTGCATCACCAACGCTCGTCGGAGAGCTGTTCGCCATTGAAGGCATAAGCGAAGTATTACTTGCCGAACTCTACTGTTCAGGTATTCCATTGAGCACCCTAGATTTTGAAGGTGATTTTACCCTTGAATCCGGTTCCAGAAGCACGGAAGTCTATCTGCATGCAGTGCAGACGTTTGATTCGGCACTCGCTGTGTTGCCAGACAGCGCACAGGTGGTACACTTTGCGAACGTAGGGCGGGCGCGAGCATTACTCGCATTGGCAGACTATGCGGGTGCTGCCAGGACGGTGGCAAAGGTACCGACTACATACACATATGAATTGTCCTATAATTCGAATCGTAGGAATCCGTTCTTCCAAGCCAATCTAACATCTATATCCGATAAAGAAGGCCAGACTGGTCTTCCATTCCGTAGCAGTCGTGATCCTCGTACCCTGAGTGATTCAATATTCGTGGTAATTGGAGGCGATTCTGCGGGGATCTGGTTTCCGCGGAAGTATTTACCTGTTGGCGCGGTGCCTTCCGCCAATCCCGGGACTGCACCCATCGTTCTGGCAAGTGGAATCGAAGCTCGTTTAATCGAAGCGGAGGCCGCACTCGCTTTAGATAACGTGAACTGGTTCAGTACTCTCAATACATTACGTACAACGTGCGTGGATGTGGTCAATTGTCCTTCACCGGCACCCGCTGGTACTGGAGGTGTTGCAGCCCTTCCGGTGCTCGAAGATCCTGGGCTCCGCCCACGGCCGGTTGGTAAGACGGTACACGATGTTCGGGTCGATCTTCTCTTTCAAGAGCGTGCGTATTGGCTGTTTTTGACAGGTCATCGACAAGGGGACCTCCGTCGTCTCGTTCGCCAGTATAATCGCGATCAATCTACCGTATATCCGATTGGGGCTTGGGGTGTACACGGGCTTGTGGGGTTCGGCTCAGACGTGACTTTGCCCGTACCGCCGAGGGAGCAGCAGACAAATCCACTTTATCGAGGTTGCTTCGACCGTGAGGCATAATATTAAGATGAGGATTTCACGCTGGTGTACCTACGTTGCCGTCCTCACCAGCGCCGCGTGCAGTAGCGATGCCTCGTTTGCACCGGTGCTGAGTGGCGCAGATGTCTACTGGTCATTACGACTCAATCATCATGCGGTCCAACTGTCACTCCATCCCCCACATAATACGCTCAAGCTCGAGACAACGATGTACACGTCCAGCGGATCGGTGTTTACGTCGACTGCTACCACTGATGAGAGAGCTATAACGGAATCCACCGTCTTTGTATCCCGAGACTCAACAAAGGTCGGTGTTGCACAAGACGGGACTCTTAGCGCACGTGCGATCCAGGGTGGTGCAGTATTTGTGGTCGCAACGAAGACGTTTAACGGGGTCTCTCACTCTGATTCAGCACTTGTTCGTGTTGCCGATATCTCGTCGTCCCCAGTTCTCAATGCGTTCACTGTTCGCCCGGCTGTAGGCGATAGCGCCAAGGTAGCGGTTGCGTGGCCAGATGTAGGCTTTAATGCGGGTCGAAAAGGACTTCCTGTTTCAATGAAGGATACCGCCGGTTTGGTACTCGGCGGTTATGCGGTGTATCTCTCATCGTCTGACCCCTTGATTGCAAGCGTAGGAACTAATCCGTGGGTTGCGGCAAAGCAGGTTACAGCAGTTAGGCCCGGTAAGGTGAAGATACGGGCGGAATTATGGGTTTATGGTGTTGCAATGACCGATTCGTTCACTTTCACGGTAGGATATCCTATCAATTCGACTATCAGTCGCTTCTTTCCAATTGACCAAGCCGGATATTTGGTGAGAAATCATTTCGATGTGGGGCCTGGCGCAATTGTCAGTTGGGAAAATGTAACGGCTCGAACTGCGATCTCTGTACAAGGGCTTGGCGGAGTTATATCGAATGGTCAGCCCGTGGATATCATATTCGACGATCCAATAAATGTGTTAGAGGCGAGCACGGGTGGAGTAAATACGGGGAGCGGTAACATCATCGCTATACCGAGCGATTCATCGTTGGCTTTCACAGATCGTGTTCGATACCGACGCTTCCTCACCCCTGGTACGTATCCGTTTCGCGTGATGCCGTTCGGGACCACTGGAACCGTTGTCGTCAAGTAATCTCACTCTCTTATCGCAACACGCACATCATACACTCTCATGCAATCCACTACCCGTCGTACATTTTTAAAGCAAGGAGCGGTTGCTGCATCTACCGCGTCGGCTCTCGCTTCACCGTTACTCGCACAGCTCGGTCGCGTCCCAGAGCCAATTCCCCCCATTACAGATCCACTGATTAAACAGCTCGTACAATATGGCATTGATGCGGCCCATTCTTCCGGTGCGGTCTATGCCGATATGCGGCTAACACACCTGAAACGTCGGCGTTTTGCAACATGGAAAGGTGCAGATGCCTCTGTTTGGAATCGCACCGATCAAGAAAGTATGACCGTTGGTATTCGGGCATTAGTCGACGGATATTGGGGATTCGCATCGGGACCTGTTTGGAGTCGTGAAGAAGTTACCCGGCTCGGACATATGGCTGTACATATTGCTCGAACAAATGCCTTGGGCAAGAGACGGGTTGTACATCTCGCTCCACGCGCAATGGTCAAGGAAGGGCACTGGATTATGCCGGTGAAAATTAATCCATTTGACGTAAATGGAGATGAGGTCACGGATCATCTCGGAGCAATATATCGCTACACGCACCGATTTTCACAATTTGGATTCCCAGATCTGTTGATGCATGGGTTCTGTATGATCGACAAGGCTTTTGGCTCAACAGATAATAGCTATTACACGCAGAGAACATTTCTGACGGAGCCGGACGCACGATTTATCTATTTCAAGACCCCAACCGAGACATTTATGGGGAATATGTCACATGTGCTCGCTGTTTCTGGAAGGGGATGGGAAATGTATACTGAACAGCCGATTCAGGAGCACTTACGTCGTCTCTATGAAGAGTTGAAAGAGGATGCGTCATTACCGAGAAAGCCAGTTGATGTAGGGCGATATGATACCGTTCTTGATGCATCCACTGTTGCAAGTTTAGTAGGCTCAACTGTTGGTGCGGCAACGCAATTGGATCGCGTCATGGGTTATGAAGCCAATGCCGGTGGGACTAGCTATATCAACGATCCTGCGACAATGAAAGGAGCGTTAAAGCTCGGATCTCCAATGCTCACTGTCACCGCGAACCGGGATGCGGTAGGTGGTGCGTCAACGGTCAAATGGGACGACGAAGGGGTAGAGCCGGACCCCTTCACTCTGGTGAATGAAGGGGTGCTCACCGATTTTCAGACAGGACGGGAGAGCGCCGGGTGGGCGCGGGAATGGGACGAGGGAAATACGGGTCAAAACACATTCCGTTCGCATGGCTGTGTCGGTGCCCCGGAAGCTGTCGATGCCCCACTGATACATAACGCGAACTTGGTAATGAAACCCGGCGATCGAGCTGCCGATATTGCTGAGCTTGCGTCAGATATGCAAAAAGGCACTGTGATTAAATGGGGAACTGTAACTATGGATTTCCAGCAGTTGAATGGGTATGGCAGGGGATCCGTCTACGAAGTGAAAGATGGAAAGCGTGTCGCAGCACTTCATGGAGCCGGAGTGTTATTGAGAGCACCTGAGTTTTGGAAGTCGTTACTGGCTGTTGGCGGAGTAGGCAGCGTGAAGCGCTACGGCTTAAATGCCAAGAAAGGACAACCGGGACAGGTCTGTAGTTATAGCGTAGATGCCGCACCTGTGCTGGTAAAAGATCTAACAATCATTGACAGGTTGAGAAAGGCATGAGTATACAGCAGGAGGAACGTGGATGGTATCTCGCACAAGACAAGTGCGAGCAGGTTATCCGAACAATTCGAGCCATGGCCAATGGCGGTGGTCGAACGGACGTTGAAATTTCCAGTTGGTGGAACGGTGAGTTGCGATGGGCTCGCAACCGAGTCGATCTTGGGAGTGATCGCTGTGATGTTAACGTGGTGGTTCGTCGACAACTGAACGGAGGGCAAGGGGGAGCGAGCACGAATCAACTAGACGATGTCTCGCTTGAGGCTGTGATGCGTTGTGCAGAACGCCGCACGCAGGAAAAGGAGAAGCTTAGGTTTAAAAATGAGGTTTATCTTCCAACTTTACGGTCCCCTGCGCTTTCCGAACCGCAGACTCGGATATGGAGCGATTCGACGTACGCAGTTACAGCAGAGACACGGAGCTCAATTGCTCGTTTGCTGACCGAAGAATCCGAAACGGAAGGAATGCTTTCTGCCGGCTACTTGGAGGTGCGGGCAGCTTCCAAGGCAGTCTCGTTAGAACATGTACAAGACGAGCAAAGAGTCGTTGGTACGACACGGTTCCATCGACTCACGCAAGCACAATGTTCAATGACCGTTCGGCATCCCAAAGGTACCGGCTCAGGGTGGGCGGGCCTGTCTAGCTTTGACTATGACGCCGTCGATGGGCTTATGCTTGCCAAAACTGCATTGCACAAATGTCTTACATCAATCGACCCCGTAATGATTGAACCCGGGCGATATACCGTGATTCTGGAACCACAGGCGGTCTGTCAGCTGTTAGAGGTGCTCATGGACGGAGCTTTGTTAAATGATGATTCGGTTGAGAGCCCGTTATCGCGAAAGGCCAATGAAAAGCAAGGCTCAGCACCCTTTTTATTGGGATATGACTCTGCGCTAATGCGATGGCGGTCAAAGCTGGGGTTGCCGATAATCGATGACAGGCTGACCATCGATCACGATCCATTAGATGCATCGCTCGGCGTCGTACCACGTGAGGGGCTTGGGACAATCACATGGATCAAAAATGGCGTGCTAAACTCCCTCCATCATAGCAACGAGTATGCAAGAAAACAACTGCATCGACTTTCGGGTGAACTCTTTCGACCGTCGTTTCGAGTGAGCGGTGGTACAACACCGATCGATGAGATGATTGCAACGACGAAGCGTGGTTTGCTTGTTACACGATTTTCGCATATCGAAAATATTGATTTTTCTAGCTTGCTCTCGACAGGTATCACGCGCGATGGACTATGGCTCATTGAGAATGGAAAAATTAGTAAAGCGGTAAAAAATATGAGATTCACCGAATCTCCTTTGTTTTCCTTGAATCAGGTCGAACAGTTGGGGATGCCTGTGCCGGTGTTCAGGCCGGTTGAGGAGCCAGCGATGTTCAATATCACTCCCGCAATTGTCCCATCAATGAAAATACGAGACTTTAGTTTCACGGCATTGGTTGATGCGGTGTAATTTCAATAACGCCAGGTACACTCTATGTTATTAATTGTTAACCAAAAAAAAGCTGGCGGCCACGTGACCCGTCGAACACTTGCTTTCGGATTTTGCTTTGGTCTTGGTGTTTTATGTAACGGATCTGTATCACCTATCGCCGCACAAGCCCGTTTTGAAGAACCAACTCGTGAAATTGACTTCTCTATTTACACGACACCGGAGCATTGCTTTGCGATGATACAGCGGTTGGATTGGGATGCAAAAGGCAAGGAGACGATCCTCCAAGATACAATGCCGCCTGAATGGTCGCAGCGTCGCGAGCCGTGGTCTCAGAATATTGTTGATGCGGCGCAGCATTGTAGCGCGCAATGGCCAGAATCGACTGCTTCCGTAGGCAATTTCCGATTTCTGGTGCCGTTGTATCTTATTGCTGGTCGTAACACCGATGCCGAGAATCTAATTACACGTCGTTTAGGGGGAGAGGGGGCGACTCGAGACAGTGCGTGGGTTGCTGGATTGGATAGTGTCATAAATTTCTATGGAGAAGCCCGACCCGCACAACTTAGAGTAATCGACTCACTCTTTAAAATTCTTACCGAGTTATCAGCTGTCGTGTATCCAACTCGGTTTAAGATTGAACGGTTGTGGAGTTTGCGTGAGCTCGCGGAAAAAGAAGGAGACAGTGGAATGGCGATGCATGCAGCGACTCAAGCCGAAACGCTGTTTCTGGGGCTAACTGATGAGGAACGAAGACACAATTGGTATGCTGATCCGACGTTTGGGACTAAGGCTAAGGCGAAGATGAATGGCAAGTTCGTTCATAAGGATTCGCAATTAGACAGCTTACGAGTAAGCTCTGCCTCCTACATCAGAACTGTATTACGTCAAGATTCGATATTATTGCGAGGGGAAGATCCAGAAGCCGAAACTCCAACTAGGATTGGTAATATAACTCCGGTGATTCAGAGTGACCTTTGGTTTCCCAAGAAGCCAAGCGAACCACGTCCGACGGGTGGAAAAATTTCCCTCATTGTTTCTTTCGCTCTTATAAATGGCATTAAAGAGTGTGTGTGGTTGCTAGAGTTCGGGCTCAGTCCGGGTTGCTACTGGTTGGGGCCGATGTTGCGGCGTATTAATAGACAGTTCCCGACTGTAGAGATAACCGTATTGACCTATCAAACGGGGGAAGCGATCCTAACGTCGTCCGCATCGCTGGCTGAAGAGGCAGAAGATCTACGGCGATATCTTCTAGACGGTTTGAAAGTTCCAGCCATTCTCGCTGTAGAAAAGGCAGATTTTGTACAAATATCGAAACCTGACGATCGTATGATTAACACAGTATGGACTTTAACGAACATGAAGACGTTCGGAGCGCGGGTGCTGTTTGGCGATCAGTTAAGCCCAGGTGGTATCCTCATCGTCGACCGCAATGGGATGAGTTTAGGAACGGCGTATAGGGAAGAATCCATTGTAGAGATGATTAGAATTCTCACTCGGCGAGCCAACTAAAATGCGGCTGAATCAACTCATTCGTAAAATGCCACAATGTGTACTCATGTTCCTTCTCGGCTTGGCGTTCGCGACAACTGTGTTCGCTGATGAGATGAACGCGTCAATTCGCGCGACTAATATAGAAAGAGAGCTATTCCGTGAGCTAGACCCTCGCTCAACCGTGTCGCACCCTGATAGTATCCCTCTTCGAGATACCGCACTGACCATTGGAACGCTCCCCAATGGGATGCGCTATTATGTTCGCGTGAGCACCTCACCGGCAAAGCGAGCTCGCCTCTGGTTAGCCGTTAATGCTGGATCAATTCAAGAAGATGATGACCAGCGAGGGTTTGCGCATTTTCTGGAACACATGGCCTTTAACGGGACCACGCACTTTCCGAAGAATACCCTCATCGATTTTATCGAGCATGCCGGGATGCAATTCGGTGGAGATTTGAATGCATACACGAACTTTGATGAGACGGTATATCAGCTAACCGTCCCTACCGATGATCGAAAGATACTCGCCCAAGGCTTACAAGTCGTGCAAGATTGGGCGAGTGGCGGAATTGCCATCGATTCCACGGAAGTGGTTGGTGAACGTGGTGTCGTGCTTGGCGAATGGCGTGCCCGTAATCCCGATACTGCTTCCCTCAGATTTCGTGACCAAGAGATAGAACGATTGGTCGGTCGTGATTCGCGATATTCGACGCGTTTCCCCATTGGGTTGCCAGCGTTGCTCAAATCCGCTCAACCTGAGCCGATTCGACGTTTTTATCACGATTGGTATCGTCCCGACTTAATGGCCATTATTGCCGTCGGTGATTTTGACAAATCGGAGATGGAACGAGAAATCAAAGCACGGTTTGGACGTATTCCGGTGGCGACACATCCACGCCCCTTTGTTCGTCCACCGGTACCGACAAGTGCAGAGGCAACGGTGTATGTCGTGAAGGATAAAGTGGGATCGCGAATCGATGTGACCTGGCCAGCTCCGGTGCGTCCCGCCGCACCCATGGCCGCTATGCGACAGCAGGTGTTAGAGACGTTATTGTTTGAGAACGTACGACTCGCATTCACCCGATTGAGCCGACAGGCTCGGCGACCGTTCGCGCGGGCCGGTATCGGTCGGTCTGGCGGACTGGTTCGACCCATCGTCGATACGTACGGTGTGCGGGTTGCGACGAGCGCTGATAGCTTACTGCAGGGACTCGCTACAGCGTTAACCGAAGTAGAGCGAATTGCGCAGCATGCCGTGTCTGGTGAGGTGCTGACTCAGCAAAAGGACGCATTGCTCCGTCGATTACGGCATGCCGCGGACGCGTCCGCCTCAGTGCCATCGAAGCAGTTGGCCGCACAGTACGTTGATCATTATTTGCGTGGAACAGAAAACCTGTTAAGTGCGCAACAAGAGTTCGAACTCGCGCAGCAGATCTTGCCAAGTATTACCCCTGAAGCGGTCGCAGAATTCGCGCGGTTTTGGCGAACGGGCAGTCCTCCCACGGTGACTGTTTTACTCCCGATGTATGCGGCCGTTCAGACGCCAACACGTAGTGACGTGCTGGCCGTGTTCGACACGGTCGCAAAGATTCCGATTGCTCTGGAGGCGAGTACGGATAAGCACAACAAATCTGTCGCCACACTGCTCACAACGATTCCATCGCCAGGTCGTGTTGTCAAAGAACAGCGGTATGCGAAGTCTAAGGTCACCGTATGGACGTTATCGAATGGTGCACGTGTGATCTACAAGCATACAGCGGCCAATCCCGATGAGTTGCTTGTGCAAGCCTATAGCTTGGGCGGCTTTTCTCGTCTTCCCGACAGTTTGTTTCTGACATCGGGTCGGTATGTTGCCCCACTGATGACGTACGCCGGCGGAGTTGGTGAACTCGACCTGGATGCCCTCAAGCGGCAGCTCAGTACCATAGCTCTCCAGTCCTTTCGCGTAACGATTAATACGTTTAATGAATCCATTGTACTGGGAGGATCGCCGAAAGAGTTGGAAACGATGTTCCAACTCATGTATCTCCAGTTTACCGAACCCAAGGTGGATTCAACCGCATTGGCAGAATGGAAACGGTATGGCGGTGGCACCTTGAGCATGTCCGCAAACGACCAGCTGGCCGCGAGTACGTCTGGTGGAGAGGGAGAGCAGCGATTTACGAGACCATCGTCCAGGGTTGTCTCACTGATAGACCTGAATGATGCGATGGCCGTCTATCGAAATCGGTTTGGAGACGCGGGAGACTTTACGTTCGCCATTGCCGGGGCCGCATCTGCCGAACAGGTCAAGCCACTCGTAGAACGATATATCGGCAGTCTTCCATCGTTGGATCGCGCCGAGCGTGAGCAGCCGAAGGATTACAAGATTCCACCACTCGCTCAAAAGTTAGACCGGCGTATCACTTCGGAGAACGTTCCGCCAGAAAAGGCGAGCAATCTGATTCAGTTCGATGGTCTATTGACTGGGACGCCCAGTGAAATCGTTCGCGAACAACAAAAACTCTCCACGCTTTCCTGGATCTTGAGCCGCCGCCTACGGATCCGGCTGCGAGAAGAGATGGCCGTTACCTATGGTGTCTCTGCACCCGTACAGTTTTATGAGAACCCGCAACCGCACTATCGTCTGTCCATTCAGGTGTTAACGGCACCGGAGCAAATGGATTCCTCCGTTGCCGCAATCTGGAAAATTATTGATGATATCATGACGCGGGGTGTGACATCCGAAGAGCTGTCCAGCGCATCAATTGTCGCTCGGCGGAGTACGGAGAACGCGATGCAGCGTAATGAATGGTGGATTTCTCGACTGCAACAATACGATCGATTTGGCATGTCCTTTGATAATATCTCGGACCCAGATGGTATTGCTATGACATCGCGTGATTTGCAAGCTGCGGCTGTGCGATATTTGCCCAAGAAGGTGTATATCCAGGAAACGGCTCTGCCGACATCAAAGAATATTGCGGAGTATCTCAAGGATTCAAAGTCGAAACCGTAATACTCCCTATTTGTCCTGCGCATCGGGCAGTGTTGGCACTGCCCGATGCGCAGGACGTAATTGCAATGCAATACCATACAATCTTCTATAATCATGCGTGATATCTATCGATACACCATAGTTCTCGTGACGATGATATTCGTAATGGATGTCACAGATGCCGCTGCTCAATCGTTTGCCATGCACGTTGCAAACGGTGACCGTGCGACTGTCGCACGAAACCCCAATGCTGCTCTCGCGGCCTATGAGTCAGCGATTTCAATAGACTCGACTAACGTCGGTGTATTACAAAAAGCCGCCAAGGTCGCTGTCACTCTCGCCGAATTCGCAACGCCACGCACTGCGCAGCGTACATTCAGGGACAAAGGTGAGGCGTATGCTCGCATGGCGTTCAGCCATGATTCAATGAGTGCGGAGTCGCACTTCGTTATGGCGCAAGCGCTCGGACGGTCCGCGCAGGGAAATTCACCGGTCGTATCGCTCCGCTACGGCGTCCTCGTGTATGCTCACGGTCGCCGATGCCTCCAGATCCAACCCACGCATGCTGGATGCGCTCATGTCATCGGCGCGTGGAATGCCGAGCTCATTCGGTTGAACGCCGCATTCCGAACATTCGCGGCGACTTATACGAAGTCGCCTGTTTACGAAACGGCAAACTGGGACACTGCTCAAGCCTACCTCGAGCGCGCGGTGGCCGGCGAACCGAATCGCGTGATTCATCATCTGACGCTCGGCCGTATCTATGCTGATCGCCATAATCGAAAGAAAGCGGAGGAGCAATTTCAAGCGGCATTACGTGCGCCAATCTCAGATTTTAACGATGAGGAATATAGAAAACAGGCGAGTGCCGGTCTAAAAAAGTTGTTTGAGGAATAATTGGGTGTACGCGTTTCGGTCTGATACTTCTGCATGCTCCGGCTGTGGGCATATCCGAAGCTTTCTCAGATGATTCGTTCGGCGGAGCACCTAGGCCGCTGATTGCTACTTGCTGTCTGGCCCATTTGGGCAAAAAAGTGTTGGAAGAGCGCTTCTGGCCGTTATAGCGGTAGAGGATGGAAGCCAGCTACTTAATATTAGGAATTGACTGCAGAAGCGTACAGGTATAACTTTAGTTATACCTTATAGGAGGCAAAAAATGACCACCCAAATTATGCTCCGGAAAATTGGCGGCTCTCTCGGTGCAACGCTCCCTAAGGACATGATTGACGACCTCCGTGTCCAGGCTGGAGACATGCTCACCGTGGTTCGTACTGATCGCGGCATCCTGCTGACCCCGTATGATCCTGCATTCGAAGATGGGATGAAGGCATATGCGGAGGTCAACGCACAATATCGCAACGCTCTTCGCGAGCTCGCCGACAAGTAGTACCGATGTCGTCATCTGAACGATCCGTGGTGTGGATTTCACGCAATCTGCTCGATGCAATGCATGTGGATCTCGTCACCCAGTATGGGGGGATGCAGGGTGTTGCGGATAGCCGATTGTTGGATTCCGCCCTTGATCGTCCAAAGAATCTTTTGGGTTATGTCCCGGAGAGTTCATTGGCGGTACTCGCTGCATCCTTGGCGTTTGGTCTTACCAAGAATCACGGATATCGTGATGGAAACAAGCGAACCGCATTCACTGCCACTGCCGTGTTCCTGCGATTGAATGGTTATCGTCTTGATGTTAACGAGGCAGAAGCCGTTTCCGTGATGGTGTATCTTGCCACTGATATATGGTCGGAAAGCCACTTTGCGAAGTGGGTTGCGGAGCATATCCATGTTCTCGCGAGATAAACCCGTTGGTAGTTGAATTATAGTTTGTATCTGAGGCATATAGTGGCTACCCATTGAGTGAGATAAGAATGGGGCAGGAGAACGTTGATGGGATCATGGAAAGAAGTATTACAGCGAAAAAAAGAAAATCTAAAGTTTAAATTTTAGATTTTCTGCGGCTACTGTCTCGCACATCACCATCCCCGCGTATCAACCATCTCACGCGCATTCTTTAAAGAATAGAGGAGCCCCGCCCCTAAATCAATCCGAACATTCGCTCAGGATGGCGTAAATCAAAACACGCTACATCTTTGGAAGATGAATGGCCCGATGGATTGGCATTCTGTCTCGCTACGTATACAGCGCGGTGAGACGGATGCGCTGAAAACCGTGATGCAGGCGTATTGGGAGCCGCTAACGTATCTTGCATTTCAACTGCTTGGCTCGCGTGACGCGGCCCAGGATGTTGTGCAAGATGTATTCGTGGGCCTTTGGCAGCAGCGGGCGATGCTAGATCCTGATCGTTCAATTCGTGCGCTGTTGTATCGATCGGTTCGAAATCGTGCGTTGAACGAATTGAAATATTCGCGCATTCGGGACCAACACCATCTCCGTGTGCAAGACGACACCGAAAATGGAGCGGAGAACCACAGTGTGCCAAGTGACGAAGATGCGATTCTTGCGCACACGACCTACGAGACTGTCCTTGGCTTACTTTCCGAGCGGTTTCGGCTTGCGCTCAGACTCCGGTTTGAGGAGCAGCTTTCATATGAGGAACTCGCTGAAGTGCTCGAACTTACCCCCAATGCAGCCATGCAGCTCGTTCTGCGAGCTCGTACGGCGCTTCGGAATCAGCTAGCGAAAAAAAGTCGTCCGTAAGATCTCCGTGGCCTGAGTTGTATATATGGCATGACTGCTCACCACTTTCCCGATTTCGAAAGCGATACGCTTGAGTTCGCGTTGCTGGATCGGTATGACGACGGTACTGCGACATCGGAAGAGAGGGCGCAGGTCAACGCGTGGTTCGAGACGCATCGTCGCTTTGCGCAACGATCTCACCCATCGCCGGAGATGATTGCGCAGCAGATGAAGATGTTTGTCCGGGAAGATCAGAAAACCTTGCTCGCTGCCTTCAAGAGCGGCGACTTTCGTTCCATTCAACGTCCCAGGGCGTATGTCATTGCCAGTCTGATGGCGTGTGTCCTCATCTTGGCATTGGGATTCCAACTCGGCGAGCAACGTCTCGGAATGCGTCTCGCGAACCAAGCTTCGGAGTATGCGACTGGTCCGGGACAACAGTCCACAATCACACTACCAGACGGAAGTCGTGTGACTCTTAATGTGGCCAGCCGGATTCAAATACCGGCAAACTACGCAACAGGGAATCGTGTGGTGCGTTTAAGTGGGGAAGCGTTGTTTACTGTGACACATCAACGAGGAACTCCCTTCACCGTAATAGCAGGGCCGAGTACGACACGAGTTTTAGGAACCAATTTTGTGGTACGACATTACGCCACAGACTCCACGGCAATCGTCGCAGTCCGGGATGGTAAAGTCGATGTAAATGCTCGCGTCGTAACAGCGATGCAGGAAGTCGTAGTTTCTCAATATCAGACAGGACCCGCAACAACCACAACAACGGATCGATTTGGTGTCGAACGGGGAACACTGGTGCTGCACGGTGTCACTCTGCGTGACGCAATCCCTGATCTAAATCGCTGGTATAACGCAACCATTCAGGTGAGCGATTCAACGTTGTTGTCGCAACACATCGTTGGTGAGTTCATTGCGGGGTCTGTTGCGGATCTCATCCAGATTCTCGAGTGGACGATGCCCGTGCGCGTGGTTCGAGATCGACAAACTCTCACTCTTCATCCAAAGGGTTGATACACATGATCCATGTGTCAGAACGACGCTGGTCCCTATCGAAAGCAACTGCGCTTGGGAGTAGGTATGGCGCGATAATGGGGATTGCTGTCGCTGTATTCGCACCGATTACTGTCTTTGCGGCAGAGGGTGGTGGTACTCCCATGTTTACGCAAGACAGTCTCTCAACCGGACGAGCGGCATCATCGCAATCCCCGGGACGGCCTTCGTCCGCTCGAGTGACGCTCGCGGTTGCGAATAGCCCGATTGCCTACGTCGTGCAAGTCATCGCAAAACAGGCTGGATTGAAGGTTGTTTACAACCGGGATAACCGGAGGATGACTCATCGCGTTTCACTGAAGGTGGCGAACGTTCCGGCGATGGATGCGGTAGCCCTTGCGTTGAAGAATACCGGATTGAGCGCAAAGCTCGCGGCTGATGGCGAGACCTTGATGATTGGTGTGGTTCCCACTCAAGGTAGTAGCTCCCGGGAGAGCTCAGATTCGGGGGCGATTCAAGGAAATATTGTGGATTCAGCTACAGGAAACCCGGTGAGTGGCGCGACAGTGACGATCGTTGAACGTGCGATATCGGCAACGTCCAATGACGGTGGCGCGTTCATATTGACCGGTGTTCCTGATGGAACCTACACTGTTTCGGTGAAGTTGGTTGGATATCGAGTGAGAGCGAAGACGGTGACGGTGGCACAGGGGAAGTCAGTGTCAATGCAAATCCGGTTGAGCACGATGCCGACTCAGCTGTCTGGAGTTGTCACGACCGTGACGGGGCAGCAACGGAAGGTCGAGGTGGGGAACGATATCACAACCATTAACGTGGGTGAAGTTATCCAGAAGTACCCCGTTTCGACCATGACTGATCTGCTGTCCACACGTGTGCCGGGACTCTATGCCGCACCGATGTCTGGACAACCTGGAGCGCCAACACGCATTCGTATTCGTGGCGTGAGCAGTCTGAGCGCTTCAAATGATCCGATTATCGTGGTCGATGGGGTCCAGGTGCGAAGCGGGGAGGGCGAGTTGAAAAAAGGATATGGAGTCGGTTTTGTCTTTTCCTCGCTGAATCAGATCGATCCGAATGCAGTAGAAACCATTGAGATTCTAAAAGGACCATCCGCGGTTGCGCTGTACGGCAGCGATGCCGCCAACGGTGTCATTGTGGTGACAACGAAACGAGGACAAGCTGGGCCCCCAGTGTGGACCGCGTCGGGATCGTGGCGAGCGGAAACAATGCCAGGGACATGGCCAAAGAACTATTATGGCTGGGGCCATGTGCAGCAGAATGCGCCCACACAATGCAAACACGCGGCATGGACGGCCGGAGGCTGCACTTACGACAGCCTCACGGTGTATCAGATCCTGAATGATCCGACCACGACCGTGTTTGGGCGAGGATTGGACCAAGCGTATAGTACCAATGTCAGCGGCGGAACCCGGGCTATAACCTATTCCCTCACTATGTCGACTCGGCAGGTGCTTGGGCTCGTGAAATTGCCAGATGCTGACGCTGAGCTCTTGCGTGCTGCCGGTGAAAATGTCCCAGCCTGGCAGCGGCGACCGCAGGCCATGGAGATGCAAAGTGGTACAGCTACCGTTGGTATCGAAGCTGGTTCAGCCACACGCATCACTGTTGCAACGACGGTGACCCGCCAAGCTGCCCGAGATACCCCATTAAGTGGTGCAATTGGAACTTCGGCGAAGCTGCGGCCCGCGAAAGCGATATATGGTTCCGATGGAACGTTGTTGCCGATTGGCAGCGGCCTCTTGCCTGAGATTTCTGACTTTCGGCAAAAGAAAAGTCAAAATGATTTGCGTTCGCAGAATACGCTCGCTGTACGCATGAACGGTCCTCATGGAACTGTGCTAACTACGAACCTGGGACTCGATGTTACCGCAAGTGGATTTCTTCAAGCACTCGCGAACGGTGACTGTGTGAAGCCATGGATCAAGTATTGTGCCGATGACGGAAGCTGGAATACTGGCCAGGGATCTAGCGTTGCATCCAACTTAAAGTTGAATATTTCTGCGCCACTGCTACAACTGCCTGGACTGCAAGTCAAAACGTCGGTGGGAGGAGATTATGTGCGTGGGCGTTCGCAATTGCTACATACTAACGCAAGTGGTTTGGCCGTTGGGGCGACGAGTGGAAGCCAAGCCACCTCGAAAGATTTCAGGGAAGGGAGAAGTGAACAAATCACCGCGGGCATGTATATGGAGGTGCAGGTAGGCATCGCCAATCGGTTTTGGTTTCCGCTTGCCATTCGAACCGACGCTGGAAGTACATTGGGTGGGGGCGTGTATCCGAAGTTTCCGAAACTTGGGTTCTCCTATTTGGTTTCCGATCAGCCATTGTATCAACGCATTCCGGTGCTTAAGTCTATTTCCGATTTACGGATACGAGCTGCCTATGGCGTCGCGGGGAAACAGCCCGATATGACTGCAAAACTCCGCACGTACACACAGGTCCCTGTGCTGGCCGATGGACAGCAGATAACGACTATGAACTTTAACAGCATAGGGAATTACGAATTACGCCCGGAACAAACACAGGAAATGGAATGGGGATTTGAATCCGGGCTGTTGGAAGGACAACGCGGACGCGTTGGCATTTCCGCAACGTGGTCGCGGAAGCATACCACCGACTTATTGGTCGTTACACCTTTGCCCGCGTCGCTCGGTGATCTGCTTGTACAGACAACCAATCTTGGAGATGTCGATAATACGACATTTGAGTTGAACCTGGACGCGCTTCTGAATACCCACTTCGTCTCGTGGAGGCCGATGGTTGGGCTGACACATGGGAGAAACACGTTGGTCCGGCTGGGCCACAATGGTAACGCTCGCGGGTCGAATGTGAACGGTACTGGGCTGGGTGATGCGTTTTTTAGAAATGTCATTGGATTTCCGATCTTGAGCCGATGGGCAAAACCTATTGTCGGGTACGCCGATCGAGACCACAGCGGTTTCATTGAAGCCGACGAGGTGATATACGCTGACAGCGCCGTGTTTATCGGAGCTCCCTATCCGAAATATATGCTTAATGTTACAAACGAATTGACGTTTTTTTCGCGATTGAGTGTCAATGGAATTCTGAGCTACGAGAGCGGCCTGACGCAGATACAACAGGAAAGTCTGTACGATCGGGTAAGTAACGATCAAACGACGTCGCTCCGCGAACAAGCGTATGGGTTATATAGCGATCTTACTCGTATTCAGTCGGTCTCGACGCTGCGATTCTCCAGTGTGCAGGTGACATATATCGTTCCGCATCGGTTCACGCAACGACTAACAAGGAATCGGACATTGACCATCGCGATACAGGGAACGAATGTTGGGCTGTGGTCGACTTACCGTGGAAAAGATCCCAATGTCGGCGCAGCTGGGGACGTCGTCGAAGACGCTGGTTTGTTGCCGACACCGCGAGCATGGGGATTCTCCTTGAGGATTAACTAAAATGCAAACCCTTGATCGTCCGCTTTCGCACCGATTCGGTATGGCAACGCATATGGCAATGCGCCTATCGATTCGGCTCGTGATGGTCTGTGCTAGCTGTATAGCGTTGACGGGATGCTCTCTCAGCGATCTTGTGAACAACGTGGAACTACCGAGCGATATCATTGATCCCAAGGCGGTGAAAAATGAAGCGGGAGCGCTTCAGATGTATCGCGCAACGGTAATACGCCTCGCCGATGTCGTCGGCGGCGGGAGTACTGACGATGCGTACAAGCAATCATTCGCGGTTGTCAGTGGTGTCTTCACCGATGAATTCACTCTCGCGCAGCGGGACTTTGGCGGGTGGTTGAGGTTCACCGATTTCCGCTCTACCCCAACTGATGGCGCCGACCCGTATCGCGGATTGCATAACGAGCCATATCGCGGATTGCATGCGGTGCGCTCGCTGGCACGAGAGACTCGTGGGTTGTTACGGCGATACGCTTCCAGCACCTCTTCCGATCTTATGGGACATCTCTTTGCGATCGAAGGGATGGCCGACGTCCTCCTCGCAGAGTTGTACTGCTCAGGCATTCCATTAAGTACCATCGATTTCGAGTCGGACTATACACTGACGCGTGGTTTCTCAACAGTAGAAGTCTATCAACAAGCACTCGCGCTGTTCGATTCCGCTGATGTGCTTCTCCGGGATAGCACCAGGATCCGTCATTTCCTCCAAATTGCACGCGCACGTACGTTGTTGGGTATCGGTGACTACGAGGCCGCGAGAGTTGCCATCGCTGATGTTCCATCGGCGTATCAATATGTTCTCACGTACGCTTCCACGCGACCCAAACTCGTTGCGAGGATGCGTGATGTGGAATTGGGGAGCAGGGAGGGGGTGAATGGACTTCCGTTTCTCGACGGCACCGATCCCCGGACGTTACTTCCCTCGCTGTCCAGTGCCACGGATCCGTTGGTATTCAGCAGCGGTGTGGAGGCGCGGTTGATTGAAGCTGAAGCGGCGCTCCATGCGAAAGAGAGCAAATGGTTGTCGATTCTCAATAAACTCCGTACCACATGCACAACCACCGATGTGTGCCCGCACCCTGAACCGCCGGGCGATGGCGGAGTCGCTGGATTACCTCTGCTCTCCGATCCTGCCGAGGGAGCGAGCTACTCTGACGCAACCGCAAATGCGAATCGGCTTGCACTCATCTTCGAAGAACGTGGCTACTGGCTCCTGCTTACTGGACACCGGCAAGGGGACTTACGGCGTTGGGTTCGAATGTATCAGCGTCCAGCTGAGACCGTATATCCGGTGGGACCTTACAATCCCGGAGTTGAATATGGTAGCGATGTCAATATTCCGGTTCCTTCGGTCGAGACCCAGAATAACCCACTCTATGGGGGGTGCCTGAATCGTGAAGCGTGATTATCGCCTGCGAAAGAGAGCTCTGCACATGTTTCACCACGTGTTGGATGGCGCGATTCGAACGTTTCGAGTCAATCAATATTTCATGAGCATTGTGAGTGTGATGGCTCTGGTATCCTGTTCGGCAGACTCTATACTGGCTCCGCCAACTGATCTTGGACCTCTGTATTGGGAACTCCGAGTGAACTATCCGGCGGTTCGGCTGTCTCTGACAAATCCGTATGACACCTTGCAGATAGAGGCTGTTCCCTACACGACCGATGGCAGTGTCTGGGCTCCCACAGCGGGATCGCACCCTAAGATCGGTGTTCCTATGTGGGTATCGGATGATTCTGCTAAGGTCAGTGTGTCGGCAACCGGGCGACTAACCGCGAAGGTAGAAACTGGAGGTGTTTTCGTGTCCGTTAGTCAACAGATTGACAACGTTACGAGAAAAGATTCCGTCTTCGTGCAAGTTGTGAACGCTCCCACACCACCAATCCTAACCACATTTAGTGTTCGGCCAACGGATAGCCTCAAGCGTGGCATGGGTTCGCTCTCTATACTGCCAGTGATCGCATTGGATGAACACGGAAATGCTATAGATGGTTTACCCATCAAGTACTTCACGAGTGATCGAAAAAATGTAAGTCTGAGTGCTGGAACATGGAGTGGTGTGTTTCGAATCGTTACTCGGGGGAATCTTGTCGTGGAGGAAGTCAAGTTCCGAGCGACGACCTGGGTCTACGGTGTCTCCAAAACCGACACATTCACCATGCAACTTGGATGGAATGTGACTGCACCAGGCTCAGGTGGATCTGTCAATCAAATGCTGACTGGGTTAGGCATCGTGGACTTTACCGTATACGGCGGACGAAGCGACATTGGCCCAGGTGGGTACGTGCGATGGGAGAATCGATCCGGATATGGGCCGACAAATGTTCGTGGCAAACCGGCACGTGCCGGAGAAATCATGGATGTAATCTTCGACGATTCGACCGCCGCACTACCAATGCTTATTGCGTCGCAAAACTCCGGGGGCGGTAACATTCGTGCGATTCCGAGCGACACTACGTTCTCTAGCACAAGCCGTCAGAGACTTCGTCGATTTCTTACCCCAGGTGAATATCACTACACGATTCAGCCGTTCGGGTTTCGCGGCGTTGTTGTTGTACATGACCGATGAGCGAACTCCACTATTCGACTCATGAACGTTCCCACTCCTCCCGTACAATTTGACACACCTATCTTATGTATGATACACGTCGTACCTTCCTGAAGAAGAGCGCTGGTCTTGCCGCGACTGGCGCGGCTGCGGGCTTTGTTCTCCAACCGCGCACACTGTCCGCATCGACACTGGCATCCGTTCATGATCGGGGATATGAAATCTCTCCATTCAATGACCCCGATCTCAAACCGCTGATCCAGCGCGGACTCGATGCCGCGCATGCATTTGGTGCCTCGTATGCGGATGTTCGGCTCACATATACGAGAAGTCGAATAGTCAGAGATAGCTTTCGGGTCGATGATGAGGAGTCCATTACGGTAGGAGTTCGTGCGTTGCTCGGCGGATATTGGGGATTCGCATCAGGTCCGCTCTGGAACGCCAGCGAGATCACCCGATTGGGTCAGGAAGCTGCTCGGCAAGCAAAAACGAATACATTCGGCAAACCACGTCTCACAGAGCTCGCTCCAACCCCGATCGTTCGGGATGGGCACTGGATCATGCCGGTCGCGGTCGATCCATTTTTGGTCCACCCAGCCGAAGTCTCAGATCTCCTGAATGGCGTTAAGATCTATGCGTTCCGGGAGGGGGCCGTGAGGGTTCAGTATGATGCGAGCTTTCATCGACAAGACAAAGCGTTTGGATCAACGGATGGCAGCTACTACACGCAGCGGGTATATCGCACAGAAGGGAGTTTTAGCGCCGTTTACCAGGATGCGCAGGGACGAAGCGGGAGTGCCGATATTGATTTTCTCAGCCCCGCTGGCGTTGGTCTCGAACTCTTCGATGAAGCAAGAATGCGTGGTGCGATCAATCAAATGTTCGAGGATATTCGAAAGGACTCTGAACTTCCGGTCAGACCGATTGACGTAGGCCGGTACGATACCGCGATGTCTGCCAGCGCGGTGGCTGCACTGTTGAGCAACACCGTTGGAGTCGCGACGGAGTTGGATCGAGCGCTTGGCTACGAGGCCAATGCCGGTGGCACCAGCTACCTCAGTCAGCCCCAGGAAATGCTGGATGATCCCTATCGCATCGGAGCTCCCAGCTTCTCCGTTACAGCGAACCGAAGTGATCCCGGTGGCGTCGCCTCCGTGCAATGGGACGATGAAGGCGTTGTTCCCGCACCGTTTCCGATTGTCGCAAACGGCGTCTTGGCGGATTATCACACCACCCGTGAAGGGGCCAGCTGGCTCAAAGAGTCGTATGCCAAACGGAATACCCCCATTCGCTCGCATGGATGTGCCTTCGCTCCGTCCGGTGTCGACGTTCCGATGCCACGGACCGCGAATTTGGTCATGGAGCCCGAGACTGCACCTCACGATATGGAAGCGCTCATCCGTGACATGCCGAAAGGCATCGTATTTAAAAACGCATTCGTGAGTCTCGATTTTCAGCAGCTCAATGGATTTTTGGCTGGCCAGTGTTATGAAATCTCTAATGGTAAACGCGTTGCTCAGCTCATGAACGCTGGAGCATACTTCAGAGCACCTGAATTATGGAAATCCTTAACTGCCATTGGTGGACGAGACAGTAGCGAGCGGTTCGGGCAGACAACGCAGAAAGGCCAGCCAGCTCAAACGGGTTATCACAGCGTGACGGCAGTTCCAGGAGTTTTTGAAAAACTGACAATTATCGATATCGCGAGGAAAGCATGAGTACCGATCCACGTCTCCTCGAACGCAATGATGCAAAACAGATTATGCAACGCATCATGCATTTCGTGCAGGCTCCGGAAGCCAGCACGAGGATTTCTGTTCAAAGCTGGTGGAACGGAGAGCTACGCTGGGCACGCAATCGCGTGAGTATTGCGAGTGACCGGCGCGATATTCAAATCAGTGTGAGCCGCTTCGTCGAAGGTGCTGTTGGAAAGGCGGTGACGAATCAGGTTGATGACGTGTCGCTCGAAGCCGTAGTCCGAGTGGCTGAACGCAGTGCGTTAATGCGGCTTAACCGAACACTGTCGGGCATGCCTGTGCCAGCACCGGAGTTCTCGACGCCAGCCACACGAATCTGGAGCGATGTGACGTATAACGTCACGGCGGAAGAGCGAGGACGATTGGCCAGTCGTCTGGCGGACAGCGCAGAGACGAAGGACCTGCTCTCCTCAGGGTATATCGAGATGCGAGCGGGAGCGTTGGCGGTATCCGGCGCCGAGAAGGACATTCTCGAGAAGATGACCTATGCCACGTATAGCCAGTCGCAATGTTCCATGACCGTTCGTCATCCGAAAGGAGTCGGATCAGGGTGGGCGGGGCTGTCGAGCTACGATTGGTCGGCGATCGATAGCGATGCGCTGGCGAAGCTTGCGCTGGATAAATGCGTGGCGTCGCTCAATCCGGTTGCGATCGAACCGGGGCGATACACGGTCGTGTTGGAACCGCAGGCCGTGTGCGATATCGTAGAGCCGTTGTTTACCGCACTAAAGGATCGAGGCTCCGCAGAGCGAGGGGGGGGACCATTCTTCCTGGCACTCGATCCAACCCTCCAATTGGCACGTACCAAGTTGGGGTTAAAGGTCATCGATGAGCGGATCACCATCAGTCACGATCCCATGGACCCGCTGCTCGGCGTGCTTCCAAGTCCGGGCCTACGGCCAACCACGTGGATCGATCGTGGCGTGTTGACCACACTGTCATACGACCGTACCTATGCCGTCCCCAATCTCAATGACAACTTGGGAGACGACGGGCGGGACTCATTTCGCATGTCCGGTGGCACCACGACGGTGGCGGAAATGATTCAGTCGACCAAGAGGGGGCTGCTCGTAACGCGTTTCTCTGGTCTCATGGGATTAAATCCGAATAGTCTCTTGATGACCGGCGTGACACGAGACGGTCTGTGGTTAATCGAGAATGGAGCGATCTCCAAAGCGGTCAAAAATCTGCGACTTACAGAATCGCCAATGTTCGTGCTGAATCAGGTGGAGCAACTCGGCGTTCCGGTGCCGGTGTTTCGCCCGGTTGGTAATCCATATCAAACCGGCGTAAGTCCTGCGATCGTCCCGGCCATCAAGGCCAACGATTTCAGTTTCAGCGCAACCATCGATGCAATCTGATATGCTGACGATTCAATCATCTCGTATTCCTATGTTATACCATCGCAATCTGAAAATGGCCAAGAGTATGTCGATAGGCCTCGTGCTCGCATGGATCACGCTCTTCACCCCAGTAGCCTCTGCGCAAACTCGCTTCGAATGGCCCGATTCACGGATCGATGTGACGAAGCATCAATTTCTTGAACCCTGTCTTGCCGTAAGCGATCGGGTCAAAGATAGTGTCGTTGCACGGGGTGCGGTTCGGGTCGATACGTTGCATTTCACACTGTATGGCCCAACGACACCATTACCGGCGAATGTCGTGGAGTCCGCTCAGCACTGTCTTGCGCGATTTTCACGTGACCAGATTGCGGTGAAGGATATTATTTTTGCTCAACGGTTATATCTGATCGCTGGACAGGATTCAAACGCGATTGCTGTCGTTCAGCGGTATCTTGGTACGATTGCACCGACGGATAGTGCACAACGCGCCGCCGTACTCGATACGATCGTGACCACATATCTTGGAGCACAGGCACCACGATATGCACTGGCGAAGCCGTGGGTCGATCAGCTCACTGGGATGCTCAAACTCCTCCCGTTCGCTCGACGATTGTCGGTCTATGGCCGAATGTTTTACGTGAGTGAGTTGAATAAAGATACGGTGGCTATGCAAACGTACGGAACGGCCGCACTTGCCGTCGCCTCAACTGTATTTGCGGAAGAGCGAAGCAGCGTGGATGTTATTGCGGCGAAAATGTTGACGCAAGCTGTGAACTTCAAACTTCATCGATCCGAGTTGATGGATAGCTTGCGGCGGAGTACCACCGCAATGCGCTCGCTTCAGGATTACCTGTATGAGAAAACGATGGGTATTCCTCTCGAAGCGAAGGCTGGTAAACCTGCTGCGAGGATTACTGGAGACTATTGGTTTCCCCAAAGTAGTCAGAGTGAAGTTTTTCCTCGTTCGCATCGGGTCACCTTGGTTGGCACCGTGAGGGTCGATCCAGACATTAGTGGGACGGCGATGCGAGTATATGTCGTTCTGCAACGACTGATGAAGCGATTCCCGGATATGGATGTCGTGCTCGTGGGAAAGACACAAGGATACTTCGGGGCCGCAGAACCACCCGACCCTGACAAGGAAGCCGAATATATCAATACATTGTTTCGTGTGTTTCGAAAGCTTCCCGTCACACTCTCCGTATCGAAAACTCCATTTTGGCGCCTACCGGACCTCGACCGGCGCCGAATCAACGAAGCGATTGGTAATGAGGAGTTTTATGCTGAAACCACGCTTGGACTGAATCATGGAGTCGTGTATCTGGTTGACGAGCACGGATTGGTTGTCGGGAATTATACACTTGGAAGAGAATCTGAAGAATATCTTGAAGAAGCGATTGGTATTGTTTTGGATCGTGCAAAACGAGGCTCGTAAAGTGGTGTTCATTTTATGGTACGGTCGAAAATGCACATGCGCGTAAGTGTTGTAATATCGGGGTTGCTCTGCCTTGGATTTTTTCCACTGGATGCCAAATCTGTATCGTCTGGTTTTTCAGTCGTCGATATTCGGGGAAACCCATCGATCCAGCAAATGCAATCCTCGGATGCTGAGATGCTCGTTTCTCTTGGCGTGCGTGATAGCACGCCAAAAGAGAACCCTCGTAAACCGGCTGCACCAGACACTTTCACGCCCCCGATGTTGGGCCCATCGTTACGCTACGGTGTCGACACCACTGTATCTCCGTGTGTCGACTTCTATCAGTATGTAAATGGAGACTGGCGGGCAAAGACGAAACTCGGAAACCTCCTCGGCGGGCAGACGAAGACGGTCGAAATTTTCGGTGATACGTACCGGCGAACGATACTTCGCCTCCAGGTGATTCTCGATTCTGCGCGAGCCATTGCGGCAACCACTAAGGATCCGACACTTCGGGTGCTCGGTACCTTCTATGGCAGCTGCTTGGCGGCCGATTCGCTGGAACTCACCCGAGCTCGAATGGGGGGCGTGCGGTCCCAAACACCGGTTCGGGATTCTACCCGCGCGGAGCAATGTCTGCAGCGGACGATTAACACATTGGGTGGTGCGCTTGGGCAGGCATTTGCGCAGGGGCTATTGGGGTCGAACTCGATCGCGCGTATGCAGGAGCTGCTCGAAGCTCTTCGGGTTGCGGCTATTGATCGCATCAAAGCCAATCAATGGATGTCGCCACCTGAGAAAACGCTGGCCCTGGAGCGGTTGCAGAAACTCCATTTACGTGTAGGGATGCCGAAGGAGATGGTCGATTACGGGCCCCTTATCTTATCAAACGATTACACGCAAAACAAGCTGGCAGTCGCCAACTTTGATAATCAGCAGTGGGTGAACGCCATCGGTGGTGATCTTCGTGCACAATGGAAGGCGAGCCTCTTGACGCCAAATGCATTTTATATGCCCGGTGATCATGCCATTGAGATCCCGGCGGTGATGTTCATGCCGCCGTTCTTCGATGTGAAGGCCGAAGATGCACTCAATTTCTCTGGCATTGGTTTGGTGATTGGCCACGAAATCTTTCACAGTATTGCCGGTCAGCTCCCGTTGATCGACAATCCAGAGATGAAAGCCAATATCGAGAAGTTCAAATCCTTGAACTCTGAATTGGGGACAGTCGATGGGTGGAACACCGATGGCAAACGCACGTTTGGTGAAGACGTTGCTGATTTAGGCGGTGTGTTAGTGTCGTACGCGGCGTGGAAGGCAACGCTCAAGAAGAGCGGCAAACTGGCTGCTCCACTGGTCGATGGCTTCACCCCGGATCAGCGCTTCTTCCTTGGACTTGCCGTCGTGTGGCGAGGCAAATGGGAGGGCACTGGTTTTGATCAGGATGTTCATGCGTCACCGTTTGCACGAGTGAACGCGATGGTGTTGAATGCCCCTGCATTTGCAAAGGCGTTTGGGTGTAAGGACGGTGACCCAATGGTGCGGCCAGATAACAAGAAGATTACGATCTGGTAGTTGATAGTAGTTGATGGTAGTTGCATAACGTCCATCGTTGGACGTATGTAGAATAATTTACTACCGATGTAGCTGGTTTGAATCGCACGACCCAAAAGCCCTGCAATGCTCATTGCAGGGCTTTTGATATTCATCAAACGGCTCCCTCTATTATCGTGCACTGTATTGTTTCAATTGGTAAGGATTTCTATGTGTACGACATGCAAAAATATAACTTGATGTAGATACCTATCCCCTCCATGTAAAATAGGCTTTCTATCATCAGCAACCTCCCTCAAATAAGATCGCGTACATAAAAACCCCTTCAACAGGCTCTGTTGACGAACACTGTTCCCGGCGATATTATAAAAAATCCCTTCACTTGTATTCATGCCGGTGGATTCTCTCGCACCACCAAATCCCAACGACGAGATGCGTATTATTCCCGCATTCCGTGCTGGAGATCCTGCAGCCTTTGAGCGGGTATATCTCAACAACTTCGATGATCTGTGTCAATACGCCACAGCACTCATTGGAGCGGATAATGCCGGGGATATCGTGCATGATGTGTTATGCGCCATTTGGGATGCGAGGGCAAACCTGCCTGTAAAGACTGAGCATGAACTTCAGTATTATCTCGTTCGCGCGGTCAGAAACAGAGCCATCACTGTTCAACGAAGGGAACGCACTCGCGAAGAAAAGCTGTCGCTATGGCGTGATGAATCAAACAGTGATACGGGCGATTCGCAGTCAGCCAATTTCGATGGACGGGCTGATTACGGATCCGATGATGGGTATGACAACGCCGATATGTATGCGTTACTCCCCCGTGTCCGCGAACTCATTAACGCGTTACCCACGCGTTCACGCGAAGTACTCACCCTACGATGGCATCACGGATATAATTTCGAGCAGATTGCCGGAATAATGGGTGTATCGTATGGGTATGTACGGGTTCTTCATACCCGTGCCATGGCTATGGTACGTAAGCATTTTGGGTTGTCGTAAAATTCCTTCGGAAAAACCCTCCGAAAAAAATCAATGATAACAAATTAGAACCTCGTGACCTTTAACGATGTGAACACCTCATTTTCTGGTCCCGGGCCCTCCGGTTCTGACCGCCATTCTGATGCGCCTGTGCCAACTGTCGATCTGTTCGACCGATATCTGGCTGGTGATGCGTCGTCGCAAGAGATTGCTGAGGTGCAACAATGGCTGGCCAACTTTTCCGATCATCGAAAGGCGATATCGTCGCTTCGGACAATGTGGGCAGGCCAACCGGCTCCTTCGTGGAATGCGCAAGCGCGTTGGCAGGAGATTGCTGTGAGCCTGGCTGAGCGTTCTGATCATAGTAACCACGCCACCCACATCAATCGCGCCGATCGTATTAATCGCGGGATACGCGCACCATCACTTGGAATCGGAGATGTCATTTTACCCGGTCGTTCGAGTTCAGCATGGTCTCGTGTCTGGGGAACGCGTAGGTTCATGGCAATAGCATCCGCAGTTATCCTCGCCGCGGTTGGGATTACTGGCTGGCAATTAACGGTACGCTCGACAACGCCAGGGATTGAGTTAACACAGATGTCATCGTATACCACCCCGAACGGCGGGCGGGCTACGATAACATTGCCAGATGGAAGTCGAGTGACTCTTAATGCCGGAAGTCGACTGGAGGTTCCTGCGACATTTGGCGTTGCAACGCGAACCGTGCGGTTGGCTGGTGAAGCGGTATTCGATGTAGAACACGCACAAGGGACGCCGTTTGTGGTGTTGGCGGGGGCCAGTACGACGCGCGTGTTGGGAACACGTTTTTTAGTGCGCCATTACGCAACGGATTCGAGTGCGACGATCTCGGTGCAATCGGGACGGGTAGCGGTTGGGACGACTGTGCTTGCGGAGCAGCAGCAGGTGTCTGTATCGGCAGCTCATGTCGTAACGATGCATCCGATGCAATCGGAGCGTTTCGGATTTGCCGACGGCATCTTGCAATTCAATGGCGCATCGCTTGCCGAGATCATTCCCGATCTCAATCGATGGTATAACGCTGATATCCAGCTCGGGGATCAGGAACTCGCGAGCCGTATTGTCGTGGGTGGATTTCCTGCGGGATCTGTGACAGATCTCGTTTCGATGTTGGAGTGGACGTTTAATGTGCGAGTCGTCCGAACCGGGCGAACTTTGACCTTGTATTCGAGAGCGAAATGATCTCTTCGATGTGTGTGAGTTGGAATCGACGTCCCGGCAGGCATCGTATTGTGCGTACGATCGCATGTGGAGCGACGACGACCATGCTGCTGCTTCCCTCGCTTGCGGTAGCACAGCATCGCCCGGGTAATGAAGCACAACAGCGGTTGGATCCGTCCGTAACCGAAACTATTGGCACCAGTCGTCGCGTGGAACGCATGCAAGATACGCAAAACATGTCATCTGTGCTTCCTGTGTCACATACTCGGCACCAGCAACTGGTTACACTGTCGATTCAGGATAGTACGGTCGGATACATTCTGCGCAAGATTGCGGAGCAGTCGAAGCAGCAGGTTCTCTTTGACGAATCGTATCCACAGTTTAAAAAACGTGTTCGTATCCGCGTCAGCAAGGCCAACGGATTGGACGCGGTTATGCAAGCGATCAAGGGAACGGGGCTTGTCGCGCGCGTTGCGCCTGATGGTGAAACCATCATGGTCCGACCGCTGCCGGATTCGACTCCAAAAAATGATTCCACAGTTTCCCGGGGGCGCATTATCGGGCGCGTTACCGATTCAACGAGCGGCCGCGGTATTCGAGGAGTGATGGTTACGATTCCTGCTAGTCGCCTGACCACAATTACAGATGAACAAGGAGCATTTACCTTCTCGGGCGTGGCCGCAGGCGAACACCGCCTGGCGTTTAGACTGATTGGATATCAGTCGACCACACGAACCGTTGTCCTCGAGAGCCGCCGATCGGAGTCTATACGCGTGACGTTACGCGAAGCGGCGAGTATGCTTTCCGAAGTTGTTACATCGGCGTCCGGGACGCAACGGAAGATTGAAGTGGGGAACGACATCACCGTGATCGATGTTGATTCCGTCATGCGCACCGCTCCGATCTCGAGTGTGACGGATATTTTGGAAACGCGTGTCCCTGGATTGACTGTCATGCGTTCGTCAGGGGTTCCCGGGGCTCCGTCTCGTATTCGAATTCGTGGCGTTGGTGGTGGGTTGCTGGCGGGACAGTCAGGGGCGCCAACGAACGATCCTATTGTAATTGTTGATGGGATCCGGATCAATGCAAGTCAATCTGGCGTCGATGATCAGAATTTAGCGGCGGGTCGTGATTTTCCTCCGCCATCGCCGATCGATCAGATTGATCCGAATTCGATTGAGAAGATCGAGGTGCTTAAAGGGCCATCTGCTTCGGCTTTGTATGGGTCGGATGCCGCGAATGGTGTGATTGTCATTTCGACCAAGAAAGGGGTGGCGGGACCGACCCGGTTGTCGATTAGTGCAAATGCTTCGACGACGTATTTGCCGGGAGTCTATGCGGCGCCCGGGTATTATGCCTGGTGTTATGCTCCCTGGAACGCCAACTTCGCCGAGGTTCGCTCGTGTACCGGAGTGTTGTCAGGTGCGTTTTTGGACAGAGTTGAACGTTTTCAGGCGCTCAATGAACCGAGATTGACAGCATTCGGAAGGGGAAATGCCAACAGTCTCAGTGGAACGATGTCTGGTGGAACACAATCCGTAACGTATTCTCTCACGGCGTCCACAGGAAGCGATCTCGGTATGCTGAAAGTTCCGGCGATATATCAGGACATGTTTCGCCAACTCTACGATTCCGCAATGCCGCGATGGATGCAACGCCCGAATTTATTGCGGACCAATGCAGCAAACGCAAGATTTGTGATAGAGCCACGCCGAGGAGTGCAGGTTACACTGAGTTCTCGGCTGTCCAGTCAACAGCAACGGCAGTCGTCTGCGCAACTTCAATTGCCAACTTTGGCTAGAATCTATATCGATACCAATGGCTTGGCGGCGAATTATCTAGGTGACTATGTAACGAAAGTCACCAGCAATCGGTTGGTTGTCGATCAAGTGGTTGGTGCGGACTGGAATATATGGCCCATTTTCCCGTTTAGGACGACAGCTGGATTCAGCCGAGACCAGAAAAACGAAACAAAATATTTTCCTCGAGGACTCGTTCCGAGCACTTCGTTTAGGGATACCCTGGGCAAATTCGCTGCTGGAACACAAACAACAGGTACCTTCGATGCGAAATTCGACGGGAAATTATTTCCTGGTCGTCGCGTTTCCATGGCGATCGGAGCTGTTCTGACGGAGCAAAGCCGGTCGCAGATCCAATACCAAGCGGACTCGCTACCGCACGGCGTGACGAATCCGACCAGGATTGATCAGATGACGCCCAACGCTTACGCCAAAGCAACAGGCGGTTGGTTTGTGGAGCCTCGGCTTAATCTCAGCGATCGATTCTTTTTTAATCCTGGGTTCCGGTTTGACGGGAACAGCGTTTCGGGAAACCGGAGTGGTATTGGCAACGGATTATGGTCGCTACTTCCGAAGCTCAATTTTTCCTGGGTTGCGCTCGATGCAGAGGGGAGCACTCCGTATTGGGGATTCCTCTCGCTACTTCGACCGAGATTAGGCTTTGGTGTAGCAGGTGTTCAACCTGCACCGGGTTGGCAACTTCGTCTCATGAATGAGACAAAGGACGAAACTACTGGATTTGAGGACGGTGGATTAGAAATTTCAACCATTGGAAACAGTCAATTACGTCCCGAGCGTACACAGGAAATCGAAGGTGGATTTGAAGCCGACTTGTGGAATCGCCGGTTGAATCTGACCGTAACGCAATTTGTAAAGCTTCGGTTTGACGCTATCGAACAGATTCCAACTCCGTTATCGATTTATGGAGGATTCAATCAGTACCATAATATCGGGCGTGTCCGAAATGTGGGTACGGAACTCAGTGTCGAGGCGATCGTTGTTGAAAATTCGCGGATTCGCTGGTCGATCGCGGCATCGCTTTCGAAGTATTCCAACACGCTTGTCGCGTTGAGCAGTGATCTGGTAACGAACTTCAATATAAATTCTACCGGCGCCGGGACCCGCCTTGTTCCCGGGTATCCTCTCTTTGGACGTTGGAGTTTACCGATCCTGGGGTGGGGTCAACCCAGAGCGGAGGGGATGTTGACTAAAGGGGACGTCATCGTCGGTGACACCGCGGTATATATAGGCCAACAAGCGCCGAACTTCGAGCTTCCAGTACAGACGTCAATTTCGCTCTTGAATGGTCAAGTGAGTGTCAATGCGTCCTTTCAGTATAAAGATGGTCTGACACAAGTGGGAACGGCTGAGCAGATGTTTCGCCAAGTCAACGTTCTAAATCCTGGAGTAACGCTCGCAGCCCAGGCAGCTGCAGCGGTTGCGTGCGAGGGGAGTTTTTCTGAAGGTAATGGTTGTACCAATTATGGACTTACCCAAACAGTCAATTTACTGCGATTCAATTCGCTTTCGGTTGGCTACAATGTCCCTCGTACGTTTTCACAGCGATTCTTCCGGATTCCGAGTCTCGGTATCGCTATACAAGGAAGCAATCTTGGGTTATGGACGAGCTATCGTGGATACGATCCTGACGTGAATAGCATCGCGGTAGGCGATGAGACACAAGACGGAGGGGCGCTGCCATCTCCTCGCCTGTGGCGGCTGCAAGTTAACATTCGTTACTAGGGCAAAGAAAGGATGCGATCAATAACGCGGGTATGGTGGTGGCAATATAAGCAACGATCCGAAAACAGCTTTTGTACGACCTTCCTGCTGTGGATTGGGTGTGTTGTTCTCTTCGGTGTAACTGGATGTCGTGGTCTGTCTGATCCCACTTTGCCGGCGGGAACTCAAAGTCCGGACACGTATCTGTCTCGCGCGGGGGGACTCATGCTCAATGATGCGGCTGAACGGCAATTCAAAGATGTTTGGAGGGAGGTCGCCATCAAGTCTGGATTGTTTACTGATGAATTGACTAATAGAGCAACGGATGGGTCAGTTAATCACTTTGATCATCGTGACCTCTCGGATGACGATGGTCACACGTTGTATACACAATTGCACAAACTTCGAGGGCAGGCAGGGTTTGCCCGCGCCGTGTTGGTTGTCTATGCGCCGGATCTCTCTCCAGCAATTCGAGGGCGGCTGTATGCATTCGAAGCTTATGCGGAGATATGGCTTGCAGATATGTATTGTTCCGGAGTGCCACTCAGTTCGATCGATTTTCAAGGCGATTACACCAATCGTCCTCCATCAACGACGGACGAAATCTATGCCCATGCAATCGCTTTGTTTGACTCTGCATTAGCGCTTGCAGCTGACAGCGTGAGCGTACAAACGTTGGCGCGTATAGGGAAAGGGCGAGCCCTCCTGGCGCTGGCTCGGTATGCGGAGGCGGAGGAAGCCGTGAAGAATGTGCAGGTGGATGATTCCTATCAAACGGTGGTTCGATTTCGCTGGTTTACCGGCGCTTGGCAATGGAGATGGGAGTGGGCAACGGTATCTGATAATGAAGGTCTCAACGGGCTTGCGTTCCGATCGAGCGGGGACCCGCGGACGGCCGTTCAGGCGGTTGTGGAGCCTACAGGGAGTAGCTCGTATCGCGGGACGGCTTTCATTCCCAGCAAATACGATGGTGATAGTGTCCTAATAGTGATCGCTGGTGGCGTTGATGCACAGCTTATCAAAGCGGAGCACGCGCTGCAACGCAATGATTGGGACGCTTGGTTGTCGATCCTTAATGGGTTGCGGACAACCGGAGAATACACGCGCATCGACACGATGTACACGGACGCGACAAAGACAATGGTTCTATCCATCGATACCGTGTGGCAGGCTGGCACTGGAGGCGTGGCTGGGCTTCGTCCACTTACCGATCCGGGAACTATGGAAGACCGGGTTGCACTCCTGTTCACTGAACGCGCGGCATGGCTCTTTGTCACAGGACAACGACAGGGTGATCTCCGTCGTCTTGTACGAAAATACAAACTTTTTGCCGATGACATATATCCAACGGGCGCGTATCTCGGGGTTACGACTACAGGAGTATATGGGAATTCTATCGATATTCCTATTCCGCCCGGTGAACGACAGAACCCTCTTTTCAAGGGGTGCTTGAATCGTGATTAGCAGCCTTCGGTGTGTGATCAGATCCATGCCAATGACCACAAGGATGTGTTTCATCTCCATACTCGGGAGCGGTATGCTCGGGTGCGGTATCGAAACCGAAGCCGTTGCGCCTTCAGTGAATCCTTCTGAATTGATCTCATATCTCGAACCGGAATTCAGAACATATAATCTTTCGACCGTTGCGCCGTATGACACCGTTACCCTCAAGATCCGCGGCGTATCAGGTGCCGGTACGACGCTCGACCTTCCGGTCTCTTTCGCGTACGATACGCAATATGTAGCGATCACATCGGATGGAATATTGCAAGCGAAATCTGTGGTGACAAACACTCCGGTCGTTGTGTCGATGTCAAATAATGGGGCTACACGATATGATACATTGCGGGTGAGTGTGATCGGCACATTACCTCGTCATCTTGCACGAGTGGCAATCGAACCCGCGGTCGGTGATAGTGCCAAGATCACGATGCTTCTCAATGCTCGTGCACCCAGAAAGAGTTTGTTGTTGATTCGAAATGATTCCAGTAACGCCCCAGTAACGTCGGTGCTGGTGTGGATTCAATCATCGAACACAGGAGTTGCAAGTGTAGCGCAATCTGCTAATACTGTGAGTGTAACACCCAGAGCCCCTGGACGAACCATGTTGCGGATATCGACCTTTGCGTATGGGGCCGGCTTTCGAGATTCGCTTGCGTTTATTACAGGCTGGCCACTTCTATCATACGTGCTACTCACAGAGAGTTTCATAACCGGACGTTTGACGCCAGTCTTATCGCTCAATGGCACCAGGAATATCATCGGTCTCGGCGGGTGCATTGTGTGGAGAAATGTGAATCCGGATCTTGAAACAGACCTCGTGTTTGATGACCCATCTGTGGCACTCCCCGGCGATTCTGCGACAGAGATTACCAGAACGGCTTGCCAGTTGACCAATGTGGTCTACCCAACCGCTGAGGGGAGTGGGATTGGGGGAAACATCCCGGCATTCCATCTTCGGTTTGGGGATAATGGTATGCCTATAGATGGTTCGCGTATTCGCGCATTCACCAAACCTGGCATCATCACTTATCGGAGTCCTATCTACAACTTTGTTGGAACAATCGTGGTCTGTGATGAACGGAACGATCTCACCTGTGCACCTGAACACTATCAATGGGGAATTCCAGAACGATGAATGAGAAAAACGCGTCGGCGCTCTGGCGTCGGCGAGACTTTTTAAGCACCAGCGCGCATACTGCCGCGGCACTCACTGTCATGGGGGCGCTGCCAACCGGAGCACAGGCTCTCACGCGTTGGTCTGCCTCCGCGCAGATGACGGGGGCAGACGACATTGCACATCGTGCAGATCCGCAACGCATGGAGCAGTTAGTCCTCCGTGCGATTGACGCGGCTCGTAACGCTGGGGCGAGATACGCTGAGGCTCGTGTGACTCGTGGCGTGGTGCAGTACATAGGCGAGGATTTCGGTTCTGATACCGAACGTCTGACCATCGGGGTGCGGGTGCTCGTTGATGGCGCGTGGGGCTTTGCCTCGAGCACATATTGGGAGATGGACGAAGCTACCGCCCTGGCCAAGGACGCGGTGGCGCAAGCGCGAATTAATGCTGCGGTGGGGGCAAGACAAATCGATCTTGGCTCTTACCCTATTGCGAAAGGGAGTTGGACAACCCCGATTCGGATCGATCCGTTTCAGATTTCTATTGAGGAGAAACGAGATTTCTTCCGGTCGCTCCGAGGAGGATTGCCCCGGCATGTACAATGGCGCAAATATAACCTTTCCATAGACAATGCCTGCTTTGTACGCGACGAGCGTATGACCGCGACCAGCGAAGGTGCGCTCTTTTCGCAGACATTATACCAATCAGGGAATTACATTCGTGTATTGGTACAGGCTAAGGAGCCAGAAAGAGGCGACAGCAAGAGCGCAGCATCTGTGCGGGGAATTGACGATGTGGGAGCCGGTTGGGAACGGTTCCTGGACGCAAAGATCCGCGATCAATTTCCAGCACTTGTGGAGGAAGCCGAGAAAGGGTTGTATCTTCCGGTGAAACCTGTGGATGTTGGACGGTATGAGCTCGTAATGCCAGCCGGGGTTGTATCAAATCTTATTTCGGAAACGTTAGGTAACGCAACGCAACTCGATCGGGCCATGGGTTGGGAAGCCAATGCCGGTGGGACAAGTTATTTAGGCCCGGACCCTGATGATCATTTGGGGACTATGCTCGGCTCACCCTTGTTGACAATAACTGCAAATCGATCTCTCCCCACAGGGTTGGCGACGGTTAAATGGGACGATGAAGGCGTCGAACCGGAGACCTTCCCAATCGTTCAGAACGGAAAATTTGTGGATTATCAAACGACACGAGAGCAGGCTTCATGGCTGTCGTCCTGGTATCAATCGCGTCAGCAGCCTGTGCGATCGCATGGCTGTGCAGTCGCACCAGAAGCTCTCGACTTCCCGATGCAGCATACCCCAAATCTGCGAATGGCTCCGGGAACAGGGACCGTTACGTTCGATGAGATGATCAGGAATACCAAAAAAGGAATCGCGTATGTTGGGGGGTATATCAGCACCGATTTTCAATCACGGATGGGAGGATCGTCGGGGGCGATGATGCGTGAAATCGTCGATGGGAAGTTGGGGCCGGTTCTGCTTGGCGCTGAACTATTATTCTCATCGTCTGAATTATGGAAAAGTATATTGGAGATTGGAGGACCGTCGAGCGTTGAACTCTGTGGCGCTGGAAGTGTAAAGGGGCAACCCTCACAGTCAAGCTCGTACAGTATTGAAGCGGTGCCCGTACGCTTCAAGGAGATGACGGTGATCGATGGCAAGCGACGGTAGTGAGTATCAGATGAAGCAACTGATTAAGGAAACTATGAAAAATCAATCTATGTATGCCTCTCTCCACGGAGAGCCTGCCACTCGATTCTTGTCGCGCCCCGAGTGTAATGCGTTAGCCAAACGCGCCGCGGCGATGGCGGTTGGGGGAGGGGATACCGCGGTTCTTATCGAAAGTATGTGGCGCGGCAGTCTTCGATACGCTCGTAATGAGCTTACCACGACTGGCGATGTTCGTGAGAACGAGGTAGATACTATGCGTGACATTTCTGGTGCCAGTGCTAGTGTGGCTAGCACGGGCATCGACGACGTGGAGCTTGAAGCAGCGATTCGTCGTGCAGAGCGCATCTTGGGCCTCAAGAAGGAATCGGGTGGGCGCGAGTTTCGCGAGCACTACATTCCTTTGCGACAGCCAGGTGGCAACCAGGAACCAAGTGATCGGGAAATATTCAGATCGTCAGGGGATTTTGAAGGCGTATTGTCTGCATTGGAACAGACAGAGGAAGTACATAGCAACCCCAAGATTTTTTTTGATACGACGTATAATCTCGGTGCTGCTGAACGTGTAAAAGAGGTCGGGCCATTGATTGCGGCGGCGCGCCAGGCCAACTTGCGAGCGGCTGGATATCTCGAGGTTTCCGCGCACGGCCGAGCGCTGATCAACACTGTGGGGCGTGCGTTGTATTATCCGTATACGCGCGCACAGTTTTCTGTAACGGTTCGCGACCCCAAAGGTGTTGGATCGGGTTGGGCTGGAGTTGATTTTAGCGATTGGACGCGTATTGATCCGGTCAAGCTGACGGAAATCGCAATGGATAAGTGCCTTCGGTCGCGAAACCCTGTAGCTGTAGAGCCTGGCCGGTATACAGCGATTCTCGAGCCGCAAGCCGTGAGTGATATTTTTTCTCCGATAATACACCAAATGTATCGGCCGGCGGCAGAAACGAGTTCTGAAGAGCCCTTTAATGATACCGAGCGACCTGGTTATAGCAAAATCGGCCAGCGGGTGCTCGATCCCCGCATCACGATGAGTGCCGATCCCATGGATCCGGATCTGGGCTTTCCTCCATTTGGGAAGATCGGAGAAGTATACCACCCCGTGACGTGGATCAAAGAGGGGATACTTCAGGAGCTGTGGTATACTCGAGGCTATGGTATTCAAGGGCTCGGGATCAATCGCGGGCTTCCCAATAGCCGCGCCTATCGATTGAGCGGAGGGACGAGCTCGATCGACGATATGATTGCAACGACCAAACGCGGATTGTTAGTGACACGCTTCCATGGCATCGGGGTGGTCGATCGGAAAAGCTTGTTGTGTACTGGATACACGCGCGATGGACTGTGGCTGGTCGAGAATGGAAAGATCACCAAACCAGTCAAAAATTTCCGAATCCTGGAATCTCCACTCTTCATTTTCAATAACCTCGAAGCGCTCGGCACACCGGTTCGTGTCTTTCGTCCTGGATATCCCACGGTCGTACCGCCAGCAAAAGTTCGAGACTTCAGCTTCATAAGTCTTTCGGAGGCCGTTTAATGTTATCTGTTTTATTGCCAGTCTTCAGGCGGCGCACGTGGATTGTCGTCGTGACACTTGCTGGAGGATTCCTGGCCGCTGAACGAGGGAATGCACAACAGGATACACTTCGTGGTACCAATCCAACGCCAACCGATTCCATGAAAGCAATTGCTGCCCGGATCAAATCGGATACTGGACGTATGATGCCTGGGTATCGTGACCTCTCTCGCTACGACAATCCGGGGATGTGCCTTGTGGCGATGCAGGGAGTCCAGGACGCCATATGGCGGAGAATTGAGAGCGATACCATTCCACGTTACACGCCGCGCGATACGATTCCGACAGCGGTGCGCGAAATTGGGCGGTCGTGCCTCTCCAGGATGACACCGCAGAGTGTGGATTCTGCGCAGTTGTTCGATCTGATGGTTGCGGCAATCAAGGTCGGTGATACTGCGCTCGCTCGCAACACTGTTGTGTATCACGCATCAAAAATAACTCGTGGTGTTCGTGAACGTGGGTTTGTTTTTGTCGACGCAATGGAGCTCGCTTTTGAAGGCCGCCCGAGTCAATGGGTATGGGCTGAGTCTCTGTTTCCGCAGATTTTGGCGTTGGGAGCAGACGCTCAAGAGCCTTTGACTGCGGCGTTGCAGTTGCGATGGAGCGACGCCCATGCTCGCTTTGACCATGCCGCGTTAGCCCGTCTCGATGCGGATAGAGTCGCGACCTTTCAACGCCTTTTCGCCGAAGGGAAAGTGAAGGATAGTAGCTTTCTTGGCTTGACTTACGAAGATTCTATAGACGTCGTTGAATTTCAACGTGGACCAAATTTTCGGGAGACGATGCAGCGGGTTGGTGATCGGTATGTAGCTATGGCGTCAGGATCTGAGATAGGGAGAACCATGGCGGAGGGATTGGTTGATGTCCGGCTCGGTACCACCAAGCTCTTTGGTGCGCCGGCCCCGCAGCTTGCAATGTTTCAACGTTACCCCACTGATGCGCCAACAACACCTGTCCCGGGGCGTGTGACACTGGTTGCATATATTGATAAGCTTGGTAACGGTTTATTCGAACCGTATCTCGCCACGTTGCGCCGGTTACATGAGAAGTATCACGATCGTGGGCTTGACATCATATTGATCGCTCAGACTAAAGGGTACGCCTGGGAGAGCCCTCCGCTCGATTCAACGCAAGAGGCAAAGTTGATCGGATGGTATTATCGCGAACATTTGAAACTTCCATTTACAGTTTTTGTTTCCAAAGCTGATTTCGGACGACTTTCCGATGGGAGGATCACGCGGGGGCGGTCGAAGGAGAAACCCACGATCGGGGTGTATCGATACTGGAGACCATGGTGGTGGTATATCGTAGCTCGAGATGGAACGATCGCCGATCATATTAATGGTCCGAGCGTTTCTGTCAGGGAGGAAAACAGAGTCGACGCAATCATTCGTCGTGAGCTGGATAGCCAATTACGCGCACAACAATAGAGGGTTGGCGATGCGTATTCGCGTAATTTGCAGGCGTCGCTATCTGGCCGCGGCGTGCGCCTGCATAGGCTCGATGTTTGGTCTGTCGCGAACAGCGAATACACAGGCTGTTTCCTCACCGGCTTCTCCACTAGGATTGTCCGCTGGGACTATCCACCATATCCAATCGAACCAGGGATCCAGCCTCAACATCAAGCGCCTGCCCAACGGCTTCACCTACTACATTCAACGCCACCCCAGCCCGGCCAAACGAGCCATGTTATGGCTAGTCGTCAACGCTGGATCGATCCACGAAGATGACGACCAGCGTGGATTCGCGCACTTTCTCGAACACATGGCGTTTAATGGCACTAAGCACTTCCCGGGAATTGGTGTTATAAACGTTATGGAAAAGGCGGGGATGAACTTCGGCGCGGATGTGAACGCGCATACCTCGTTCGATGAAACCGTGTATCAACTTACGGTTCCTACCGATGATTCGATCCTCTTTGGACAGGGGATGCAGATTGTTCAGGACTGGGCGAGTGATGGCATTCTCAATGATTCGGCTTCTGTCGCCGGAGAACGAGGGGTCGTCATGGGCGAGTGGCGCCAGAACTTCTCCGATTCGGCCGGCGTGAAGGCTTTGCAGAAAAACCTGGAGCGTATATTCGGCAAGGGATCCCGGTACATCGACCGTCTTCCAATCGGTGATCCGGCGCTAATACAAACTGCAACACCTCCCGCGTTACGGCGATTTTACCATGATTGGTATCGTCCCGATCTTATGGCGGTCATTGCGGTTGGAGATTTTGATCCCGTTCAGGTGGAGCGGGAAATCGTACGTCGCTTTGGCTCGATCCCGGTGCCGGTCAAGCCCCGCCCCTTCGAACGCCCTCACACCACTCCGCATTCCGATACGAAGGTTGAAGTCATAGAGGAGAACTCCGCACCCCTCATCGATCTCATGTGGCCAATCGCGCCATATCCTGAAGATCCCAAACAGGCAATGAAGGCGCAACTGCTCGAACAGCTCACATTTCCGTATCTTCAGCGACTTGCCACCGCATTGAGCAAACGTGAGAACCGGCCATTTTCTGTGGCGTTCGTAGGTCGTAGCGCCAGACAAGAGCGTCTGTTGGGGCCGCAGTACATGATGCGCGTGATGGCGCCGACAGACAGCCTGCTCCCGGGCGCCAGACTCATGCTCACAGAGATCGAGCGCCTTGCGCAGCACGGGATGCCGGATTCCTCCCTCAAACGGAGGAAAGCCGAGGTGCTGCACGATTATACTCAGGCAGCCAGTAATTTGGCCAACAATTCGTCCCAGTCGATCGCGGACAATATGGTACACCATTTCCTGTTGCGCGACGTTCCGTTGTGGACCGCCGACAGCGCGCTCAGACTTGCGACTGCAGTGTTGCCTACGATCACCAATGCTGATATCGCGGCATTTATGCGCCAATGGCGCGCCGATCGCGCACGGGAGGTACGAATACATACTCCCCCTCTGTCATGGATGCGCTTTCTGAAGGACACCGCGGTTATTGCGTTACTTGATTCGATCACCTCGCAAGTATTGGCTGCAGAGTCGCCTGTCGCCATTCCTGTAGTTCCTGTAGCACATGGTGTCGGAGGCGAGCAAACCATGCAGCCACCAGGAACAATCACTGCCACGCGTATGCTCGAGAACTCCGATGTTCGCGTGTTTACATTGTCGAACGGCGCGCGGGTCGTGTTCAAACCTACATGGGTAAAAGCCGACGAAGTGATAGTGAATGCCTATAGCCCGGGTGGGCACTCGTTACTCTCTGATCTTCAATGGTATTCGCCAAGCCGGTTCGTCGCGACTCTGATGACTCAATCAGGGAGCCTCGGTGGGACGACCCATGATGAGCTCACAATGTCAGACGTACGAGAGTTTTCGATTACCCTCAATACCTTTAGTGAAGAGATGGTAGCGCGGGGCGCGCCTCATGAGCTGGAAACGATGTTCCGGATGATGCATCTCCAGTTTGTGAATCCGGCCATCGATACCGCGAGGTTTCAGGACTGGGCTCGTTCCGGTTTGAGTGCGTTCAGGATGTCACCTGCCGATCAGCTGACCGCTCAATATGGGGAACATCATAGGTTCAAGCCACCAACGGTAGCGAAGTCGGCGTCCATGGATATCGACCAGGCTATGAACGTTTATCGCGAACGCTTTGGCGATGCGAGCGACTTCACATTTTTTGTGGTTGGAGCTACCGATTCGTCTACCGTGGTACCACTTATTGAACGATATCTGGCGAATTTACCGTCGTCGCATCGCGAAACATTCGAAATTCCAGGTCACTTCAAAGTAAAGCTTCCCACGAGAAAGTCTGTAACCACAACGGAGCAGCCTTTGCGCAGCTCTGAACTGTCATTGATGAGCCTCCTGTTCAGAGGGGATTTGTCAGACACGTCCGCAAATGCGCTGCCGGATTTGCGGGCCAGGGGTGCTGCCGAACGAACCGCACGGTTGGAACTCCAGACGCTGTCCCTCATTCTTAGCCGACGGTTGAGACAGACATTGCGTGAAGACATGGCTGTAACATATTCTGTGGGGGCTCCGGTAATATTTTACAATGTACCCGAGCCCCGCTATGCCGTTTCGATTAATCTTGTAACCGCACCATCGGTGATCGATACGTCCACGAGCGTGGTATGGGACGCGATCCACGCATTGCAGTCGGACGGCCCCACAGACGATGAACTCAAGATCGCGCATGTAATCATGACCCGACGGTGGGAGAATGCGCAAGAGAGCAATCAATGGTGGATTTCGCAGCTAATTGAAGCGATGAATCGCGGCGGGATCGATGATCTGGCGTGGACAAAGAGTATCCCGTTTTTTACGCGCGACGAGATCCGCGTATCGGCGAAACGGTATCTGTCGAATACGGTGTATTCGCAGCAGATTGTGAAGCCGATCAAATCGAAAAAATGACGAAACCGTAACTGAATCGCATCCGAAAAGTACGGACGTGGTGTCCAACTTTTTGGGTGCACTTCATAAGCGTAAAACGAACGCCAATCGACCGAGCGTCTTCAGATGGACTTGTTCTGCTGTATTATTTAAGATTTCGTAGATCGTGGGACGGCTCAGACCGGAATCTCGTGCAAATCCGCTCACATTTATGATCTCAGCTTCTATTGCTTCGCGTAAGCGGAAGATCTTCCCGTTGGTTCGGATGCCCCAGTCTCTACGAACCTGAACGAATAGCCTCTAAGAATGCGTTACATTTTTGCGCCATCAAGCATCCTGATGAAAGGTGGTACTTGGCAAAGTAGAGATTAGCCTATCGCGATGCAGTCTGCTATTATTTAGAGTCGATTTTATCACGTAGGGATTGCTATGGGGCCGAGGGCTTATACCGGTGACTATCGAAACAAGGCTGCTGCAGAGTGAGTCGAACGTGAGCAAAGAAATCTGCAGAAAATATATCCGCATCAGAAATACGCATGCCACGTGGGGACTTCTCGCCGCCCGTCGTGCGCCCTTGGTGCTGAGCTGTCTCAAACCTCCGTTTGACGAGAGTCAGGGCGAAATTCTCTGGGAAATCGTGCCACACGGTGTGCTATTTTGCGGTGGCGCCGAGGTGAAGAAGTATTCCTATCGCGCGAGCCCTAAAGAGATCGCGGAGAACGACTTCAATCTGAACATCCCTCGTTACGTAGACACCTTCGAGCTTGAGGAAGAGATCGATGTGGCTGCGGTACAGAAGGACATTAACCGGCTTGAAGCTGACCTAGCCAAGGTCCGGGCAAAGATGACCGGGTATCTGAAGGAGTTGGGCGTCGATGTCTGAAGGGGAACTCATCCTATACAGGACCGAGGATGGCGCTGCGACCATCGGCTTGCGGGCCGTTGATGGAACGGTCTGGCTCACGCAACTCGAAATCGCCCAGCTATTCGACACGTCCAAGCAGAACGCCAGTCTGCATTTAAGCAACCTCTTCACAGACGGCGAATTGGTGGCGGATTCAGTTGTCAAGGAATCCTTGACAACTGCCGCCGACGGGAAGTCCTACCGCACGATGGTCTATAATCTTGATGCTATCCTTGCTGTAGGCTTTCGGGTCCGCTCCCCCCGTGGCACGCAGTTCCGCCGTTGGGCGACCACAATCCTGCGCGAATATCTCGTGAAGGGTTTTGCGATGGATGACGTGCGGCTCAAGCAATCCGAGTCGTGGGATTACTTCGATGAGTGGCTGGCTCGCATCCGTGACATCCGGGCCTCAGAGAAGCGTTTCTACCAGAAGGTCAAGGACCTCTACATTACTGCTGTCGACTACGACAAGTCATCAGAACAGGCGCAGGTCTTCTTCAAGAAGGTCCAGAACAAGATGCTGTGGGCGGTTACCGGTAAGACCGCAGCGGAACTGATTGAAGGCCGTAGCGACTCGGATGCGCCGAATATGGGGCTGACCAACTGGAAGGGTTCGGTCGTCCGCAAGGGTGATGTGGGAATTGCCAAGAACTACCTGCAGGCCGAAGAGGTGGAAGAGCTGAATCGCATTGTGGTGATGTATCTCGACTATGCCGAGGATCAGGCTCGCCACCGCCGTCCGGTGACCATGGCGGAATGGTCTGAAAAACTGGATGCTTTCCTGTCTTTCAACGAACGTGATGTGCTGACACACGCTGGGCGGTTGCGCATGGATGTGGCGCAGAAGCTGGTTGTCGAACGGTTCGAGGTGTTCGATGCTCACCGACGCGCGGTTGAGGTACTGACGGCGGATGCAGAGGATATTGCCGAGTTGGAAGACATGGCGAAGGTCACGAAGATTCGGAAGAACGGGGGCAAGAATGCGTAACGGGGATGTGGCGGATGAGCACGAATCGGTAAGTTGATTCGGGCTCCCATCGTTGCGCAAACGCACCGACCGAACAGGCCTAGAGTTGTTCGCGATCTAGTTGAAGCGTGGTACCGCGAACGAGCGCATGTGAAATTTGCCGAAAGGATCGAGATCAATCTTGAGCGCTTTCCCAAACCAGGAACCCCCGCCTAAGGGGTTGATCGTTTGTCAGCTCCAACAGCGGTGGGGATCAATGTCTCCGTCTACAAGGTTACTGCTGAATCGGCGGTTGGTCGAGGCGCCGATTCAGCAATCGATTACGTCATTACCTACGAGCTGGGGCACACTGCCAAGCCGCATCATAGCACGGCTTTCTACGAGCTTCTCCGACGTGTCCCAATCGACACCTCGGGCGCGATATCACAAAAACAAAGCCCTGCCAAGAGTCGTAACTCTAGCAGGGCAATGATTTAGAACAGCTCCCCAGGTAGGACTTGAACCTACGACCCTTCGATTAACAGTCGAATGCTCTGACCAACTGAGCTACTGGGGAATAACCGACCCAAAACCGCAGATCAGATATAGACCACTAAGATAAACCATCCCCGCCTCCCTCTCAACTCCCTTCGAGAAAGAACTTACCCCAACCCGCATTTCTCCCCAAACTTTACCTCCCATACCCCCCGAATACCCCACTCCACCTTAGGCAACCGACGCGATCCTAGCTAAACTTCAGCCCTATGTCGCCACGCCCGTCGCCCTCCCAGTCACGCCCAGCCCGCCAAACCCCTTGGATCCCGCGAGCCCTAACCGCCCTCTCGCTCCTGGCGATCGCCCTCGCCACCCTAATCCCCAGCGACACCCCCCTTCGCCCAATCCCACGCTTCTGCCTAGCCTGCGGCGAACTCGGCGGCGTAGACTTCGCGCTAAACATCATTCTCTTCATCCCCTACGGCGTCAGTCTTTATCTCCTCCTCAACCGCCGCTGGAAATCCATCGCAATCGTTGCACTCACAACCCTCTCGATCGAACTCCTCCAGCTCGACATAATCGCCAACCGCGATAGCAGTCTCGGCGATCTCGTCGCAAACACACTCGGCGGTTCCATCGGTGTCTTCCTCACCTTCAGCTGGCGCCACTGGCTTACCCCAAGCCCGCGTATTGCGAAATACCTGTCCTACGCCGGACTCACGTTATGGACCGCTCTCCTCGCACTCGGCGGCTGGGCCCTACAACCCGCGCCAACCGCTACCCCGTGGTACGGCCTGTGGGCACCACAACTCGAGCAATTTGAGCAGTTCACCGGAACCCTACACTCGGCGTTCCTAAACGACAGCATCGCACTAGCATTTGGCCGCTTTCCCACCGAACAACGGAACCTCCTGCAACATCAATTTCGCAACACCGAGATAAAAATTGCCACGACCGTAACGCCCGGACCGGCAAACTCGGTTCTCGCCAATTCAGGACAAGCTCCAATTGTAAGCATATACGATCAGCGCCAACGAGAAGTGCTGTTCCTGGGACAAATGCGATCTTCCGTCGTGTTCCATCTGAGAACACGAACAAGCAACATCCGTCTCCGGGAGCCAATCTTTATAGGATTACAGGGCATATTCCCCGATACAGTTCCCGCTGTCTCCGACATCCCCGCTGCCGCTGCTACTACGGTCCCTGCTGCCACTCCAGCCGCCGCTGTCCTCCCTGCCGCCGTCCCTACCACTACTCAGAGCTCCCCAGCCGAAACCACCCCAAGGGCTCCTACAGTCCGCGATGACCTTCAAATCACCGCACAACGCACACGGTCCGCCGTAATCCTCGAAGCCCACTCCCCAACCACCGGCCCCGCGCAACGCATCGAAATTCCGCTCAACACGTTCCTCCTCTGGAACACAGTCCTCCCGTTCAACTTACCCCTCGACGGCAGCACCAAAATCAACCTTCTGTCGATGCTATGGGCGCTAGGCCTACTAATTCTCCCAGCCTACTGGTGGCGCTTCCGCACGCAAGCTCGCAGGTCACTCCCCATCTTGCTCGCCATAACCGCGATAGTCATCGCCACACTCCCACGATTCTACTCCCTCCAAAGTTCACCCTGGTGGGCCTGGCTCGCTTCAGCCATGGGACTCGCGCTCGGCTGGTATCTATCTAGCATCGTCCAGTCATCTAAAGCAACGAACAAACACCCACTCCCAACATGCCCAACGCCATAACTCACACCGCGCCCAGCCGCCCGACCACCCTCATCACCGGCGCATCCTCCGGCATCGGGCTCGAGCTCGCACACATCTTCGCCCGCAACCACCACAACCTCATCCTGGCCGCCCGTACCCTCCCAGCCCTGGAAGCCCTCTCAACCGAACTCTCGATCAAATACAACATCACCGCCACCCCAATCCAAACCGATCTCTCCACCCCTACCGCTCCCACACACCTCTACAACGAAATCCAATCCCGCGGTCTACAAGTCAACATCCTCGTCAACAACGCCGGCTTCGGCACAGGCGGCCGATTCGATCAGATTTCCATCGAGCAACACCTCGACCTCATCCAAGTCAACATCACCGCGCTTACCGCGCTCACTAGGCTTTTTCTCCCGGACATGCTCGCCAAAAAAACTGGCCGCATCCTCAACGTCGCTTCCACCGCCGCATTCCAACCCGGCCCGTTCCTCGCCACCTACTACGCGAGCAAAGCGTACGTCCTCTCCCTCTCCCAAGCCATCGCCGAAGAAATCCGCAACACAGGCGTGACCGTCACCGCACTCTGTCCTGGCCCTACCAAAACCCAATTCGCGACCACGGCCAACCTCAACCGCACTCGCCTCTTCAACTCACCCTTCTCCATGTCCGCCCAAGACGTCGCCCAATACGGCTACGACGCCCTCATGTCCGGCAAACGCGTCGCGATCCCCGGCCTGGCTAATCGTCTAGTTGCTTTCGGGACCCGGCTCGCCCCACGCCGCCTTTCGACTTCAATCGCGCGCCGTCTTCAAGAATTCCCTTAACCGCGCTACCAGATCGAGACCCAGGCTTAACCGCAGAGCCGAGCCCGGCGCCGGAGCCGAGCCCGAGCCCAAGTCCCAGCCCCGTCCCACTCGCCTTTTTCGACACAGGAACCGCCGGCGCCTTCGCCAACACCGGCCCCAACCACTGCCCCGTGTGGGATTCCCGTACCTTCACCAATTCTTCCGGAGTGCCCATCGCCACCACCTTACCGCCTCGCACCCCACCATCCGGCCCCATATCAATCAACCAGTCGGCCAACTTGATCACATCCAGATTATGCTCGATCAACACCAGCGTATGTCCGGCCTCAACCAACCGATCCAACACACCCGCAAGCTTCCGAATATCCTCAAGATGAAGCCCAGTCGTCGGCTCATCCATGATATAAAACTTCTTCCCGCTCTTCTTGTTCGCTAACGCCAACTCGCGCGCAATTTTAATCCGCTGCGCCTCACCACCCGACAACGTCGTCGCCGGTTGACCGAGTCGTAAGTATCCAAGTCCAACCTGCTGGAGTTGCCACAGCGCCTGCCCCAACTTCTCTTCACGCGGAAAGAATCGAATTGCCTGATCAACCGTCAATTCAAGCACATCGTGAACATTCTTCCCATTCACCTTCACATCGAGCACAGTCGGCTTAAACCGCTTCCCGCCACAATCGTCGCACGGCACAAACACGTCGGCCATAAAGACCATCTCAACTTCGAGATACCCGGCCCCTTCACACTTATCACACCGCCCACCCGCAACGTTAAAGCTGAACGTTCCTGGCGTATACTTCCGCTGTTTCGCGAGTGGTGTATCCGCAAAGATCCGTCGAATCTCATCAAACGCTTTAACATACGTCACCGGATTCGAACGAGGCGATTTTCCAATCGGGCTTTGATCGATCATCACTACATCGTCAATCGTCTCCATCCCGGTAATCGACTCAAACTGCCCAACACTCTCACCCAGATGTCGTTTCGCCGAATGCTCACCCGCAATGTGTGTCTCGAGCGCGTGATACAACACATCATGAATCAGAGTACTCTTCCCCGATCCAGAAACGCCTGTCACCACAGTCAACGCGCCAATTGGGATCTTCACGTCCACGCCGTGCAGATTATGCTCACGCGCACCATTCAGCCCAATCCACCGAGGCCCCAGTCTCCGTCGCTCGACAGGCATCTCAATCGAACGCGCACCCGTAAGATACTGCCCGGTTAAAGGACTTTCGGACGCCCGCGACATAGGCCCGGCAAACACAACATACCCACCGCGCTCACCACTCTCAGGCCCCAGCTCCACCATATAATCCGCAATTTCGATTGCCGCCGGATCGTGCTCCACAACAAGCACCGTATTTCCACCATCACGCAACCGCTTCAACAACGTCAACAGTCGATCCATGTCCCGCGGATGCAATCCAACCGACGGCTCATCCAGAACATACAGCGTATCCACCAACTGCGATCCTAGTGAGTTCGCCAGCCCAATCCGCTGCGCCTCACCACCCGACAACGTTCGCGTAGCCCGATTCAACGTGAGATAATCCAACCCAACATCCCGCAAAAACATCACTCGATTGCGCGACTCCTTCAAAATCATCTCAGCAATCTTCTGCTCATACGCGGTCAACTCCAACGCATCCAACCACGCACTCAACACATCCACCGGCATCTCAGACGCCTGCGATATCGTTGCGCCACCAACCCGCACATTCAACGCTTCCGGCTGCAGCTTCGCACCATGACACGACGGACACTCAATCGCCGCCTGATACTGCCGCAAAAACACACGGATATACTGTTTATACCGCTTCTCCTCCAACGCCTTCATAAACGGAAACACACCAACAAACCCACGCTTCGCTTCCGTATTCAACAACAACTTCCGCTGCGCCACCTTCAACGACTGCCACGCCACATCCATCGGGATATCATTCGCCCGCGCAAACTCCGCCAACTGCCGTCTCTTATTATCGTACCGCGGTTTCGTCCACGGATCGATCGCTCCATCTCGCAACGACCGCTCAGGGTAGGGAACTATCAACGACTCGTCATACTCCAACGTCGCCCCAAACCCATTGCACTGCGGACACGCCCCACGCGGATTGTTAAACGAAAAAAGCTGCGGCGTTGGCGTCGGCGCACGGGTCCCGTCGGTCGCACACTCAAACCGCTCTGTAAACCGCAACCGCTCCACCATCGCCCCATCAAATGGCGACCGAACCGGCTCAGCGAACAAAATCACCGCATCGCCATCACCTTCCGTAAAACACGTCCCAACGGCATCACTCAACCGCCCAGCCGTCTCAGGTGCAACAGCCAACCGATCCACAATCACCAACAGATCTTTCGCCTTCGCAAGATTATCCTTTTTTGCGTCCAACTCATCGATCTGCTTCACCACACCGCCAACACTCACCCGCACAAATCCCTGTGCGCGCAAATTATCCATCGCAACCTGATGCGTAACTTTCGCCGATAACTTCACCGGGAACGCCACCGAAAACCGCGTCCCCACAGGCTGCGATAATACCGCGTCCGTAACCGACTGCACCGTATCCGGCTTCATCTCGCGCCCACACTTTGGGCAATACGTCCGCCCAACTCGCGCCCACAACAGCCGCAGATAGTCGTAAATCTCCGTCGCCGTCCCAACCGTCGACCGAGATGTCTTCGTCGGATTCTTCTGCTCGATCGCCACTGCAGGCGATAATCCTTCAATAGAATCGACGTCCGGCTTCTCCATCCGCTCCAAAAACTGTCGAGCGTACGCCGACAACGATTCCACATACCGTCGCTGCCCCTCAGCGTAGATCGTGTCAAACGCCAACGACGATTTCCCCGATCCAGATGGACCGGTAATCACGGTATACGACCGTCTCGGGATCTCCAGGTCAAACCCTTTCAGGTTATGCTGCCGAGCCCCTCGAATACGAATGCTGTCTTTCACAACCTTAATAATAACCGACGGGCGAAGAAACCCCGTATGGTACACGAAAAATCGGGCCCGAAGGGCCTCGATGGCTAGCGCCGAAACGCTTGACCAACGAGGGGACCCTCCAAACCCGACTTTTCTGAATGGCGCATCAAAAACTGATCAAAAAGGTTGATCAAGCCAATCAGTACACCATTCGGACTATCGTTCGAAAGCCTGTCGATATCGCTAAAGTTTTTCGATTCGACGCTAAACTGTTGTTGTTCGACCGCGGGTAGCCATCCTGTAAATCCACAGGAGAAGCAGCGCACCCACAACCGCCAACACTAAACTCCAGAAGGAAAACCCACTTAGGCCACTTCCTGTGAGAATAGAACCAATCCAGCCGCCAAGAAATGCTCCGACGATCCCGATGATCATTGTCACAATTATTCCACCAGGGTCAGAGCCTGGCATTATGGCTTTGGCGATCGCGCCAGCAAGCAAACCAAGCACGATCCACGCGAGGATACTCATTACTGCCTCCGTAACAAAGCAAAAGTAAAAAAAGATGAAGGGTCTGCCGCTCTTAGAAGCATACCCCGTACCATTAGATTTCCCAGACAATGGCTACCTCAGCCTCTCTCCACGAAGAAGACGCCCTCGGCAAGGCGTACGACGGTCGCTTGATGAAGCGATTGCTCTCGTATGCATGGCCATATCGAAGTGTCGTTGCTATCGCGGTTGTCCTGCTCGTTGTACAAGGCGTTCTACAGCTCGTAGGGCCGTTTTTGACGCAACGCGTCATCGACGTCGCTCTCCCCGCCGGTGACTTTGGGATCGTCCGAACGGCGGCAATGTTGTACGGAATCTCGCTCGTCGCACAGTTCGCAGCGGATTACGGTGAAACCTGGTTTACCGCCATTCTCGGTCAGCGCGTCATGCGCGACCTGCGCACGCAAATCTTTTCGCACCTGCAACGGCTTCCAATTCCGTTCTTCGATCGGAATCCCTCGGGACGCCTCATCACACGTGTTACATCCGACGTCGAATCGCTCAACGAACTCTTCACCGCAGGCGTCGTTAGCGGACTCGGCGATATTTTCACGCTGCTCGCAATCAGTATCGCGATGCTCTTTGCCGACTGGCAGCTGGCACTCGCCTCGTTTGCAGTTATCCCGTTCGTCTTTTTTGTCTCATTCAAGTTCCGCACACACGTCCGCGCTTCGTATCGCGATATTCGTACGAGACTCGCACGAATCAATGCATTCCTGCAAGAACGCATCTCCGGTGTTCGCGTCGTTCAACTCTTTGGACGACAAACCACGGAAGCCAAACGGTTCGATGAGCTCAATAAGTCGCATCTCGACGCTCACTTAAAGTCGATTACGATTTACGCGCTGTATTTCCCCGCCATCGAAATTCTGACGTCAATCGCACTCGCGAGTTTGATCGTCACCGGTGCTGCACGAGTGGGATGGGGTTCGCTAACCGTCGGGACCGTCGCCGCATTCTTGCAACTCGTACGACGATTCTTTCAGCCGCTGCAAGATCTCTCCGATAAATACAACACGCTGCAAACGGCGATGGCGAGCTCCGAACGCATCTTTATGTTGCTCGATACAGACCCCGGCGAAACCGCCAATACTACAATTGGCGCCGCAACCACCAGGCAACAGCTCCTCGAAGCGCGCCAACACGCACGTTCGCAAGCGCATCGCGTTGAAGTTGTTTTTGATGATGTGTGGTTCGCCTACCACGATCCAACCGCGCCAGCACCAACCTCAACGACAGGCCCAGCGGCAACCGCCTCAACTCCAACCACCCCCGATTGGGTCCTGAAAGGCATCAGCTTTACCGCTCGACCCGGCGAAACCGTAGCCCTGGTCGGCCACACCGGGGCCGGAAAAACGACCATCGTAAACCTGCTCATGCGGTTTTACGACCCACAACGCGGTCGAATTCTGGTAAACGGCCAAGATATTCGAACAATCCCCGTCGAAGAGCTCCGCGCTCTTATCGGCTATGTCCAACAAGACATATTCCTCTTCGCCGGCGACGTTTCCACGAATATCCGCCTCTCCAACCCCATCTCGGACGACCAGGTCCGCGAAGCCGCCATACAGGTCGGTGCGGACCGAATCATCGCCAGGTTACCCAAAGGCTACGGCCAGCCTTTAGGAGAACGTGGCGCATCGCTGAGCGTTGGGGAGCGCCAACTACTATCTTTCGCACGTGCCGTTGCGGCCGATCCAGCACTTCTGCTGCTCGACGAGGCGACTAGTGCGGTCGATAGCCAGATTGAAGCAGAAATTCAGTATGCACTTCGGGTTCTTCTGGCTGGACGAACGACAATCGCGATCGCGCATCGACTGAGCACGATTGTCGACGCAGAACAAATTCTGGTGCTCCACCACGGGGAAATCCTCGAACGGGGCACTCATCAGCAACTTATTACGCTCGGCGGGTTGTATGACCGGCTGTGGCGATTACAGATTTAAGGAATGAGTTTTTCACAAATCCGGCGTATCTGTCTACGCCAGCGTATCTAATGCATTTCGCAGTTGCTGGCGGTACAGACGTAGGGCGGGTACGGAAAGCGAATGAAGATCATTTCTTCGCCGACGCCAACGAGTATCGTGGCCTGTTTATCGTTGCCGACGGCATGGGAGGTCACGCTGCAGGCGAGATCGCCAGCCAGATGGCCGTAGATATCATTGCTGATGATTTAGCCGATCTGAACGACCTGGAGAGCGCGGAAGCGTTTGAAAAGGTCGCGCAGTCAATGCGTCACGCGAACCGCGCCGTCTTTCAGCGTAGTGCCGCTGAGTATGAAAAGTTTGGAATGGGGAGCACTGCCTCGGTGCTCGTGCTCGCAGACGAGCGGTTTATTGTCGGGCACGTTGGCGATTCGAGAATTTACCTCCTGCGGGACGGCGAACTTCGAATGCTCACGCACGACCACTCGGTAGTGCAAGAGCAGGTCGATGCTGGCCTGATTACCCCAGACGAAGCCCGGAATCATCGCCAAAGTCACGTTATCACGCGTTGTGTTGGGATGTACCCCGACGTAGAGCCGGACATTAGCGATGGTGAAGTTCGGGTTGGAGACGTTTATCTCCTTGCAAGCGACGGTCTCACCGGCATGATCGAGGATCGGCGCCTGCATCAATTATTATCCTCCCGTGTCCCGCCAGCTCGCATGGTCGATGCACTCATTGCCGAAGCCAACGCTCGCGGCGGAGTGGACAACATTACGGCAATTATTGTCCGAATTCACACCTCGTCGGCTATGAACACAGGCGTTTTCCCAACGCCGGTCCCTGAGTAAAATATGACCGATCAAAATACCGAACAGTCGTCCGAGACAGTTGGAGAGTTGGCTCAGCTGTATCTTGGAAACATATTGTATGCTATAGAGCTCGCTGCTCTCACGCTCGATGAGCAGAAGCGCCCAGCCGACGCGGGATTCTATCGTGGAATCGCGCGAAAGTTGGCAGAGGCGCACGGCCGCTCCAAGCAGCAGAGCAACCTTTAAGCGGGGGCAAATTATGCCAATTTATCATACGTTAGGTTCCATTCCACGCAAACGGCACATCGCTTTCCGGAAGCCGAACGGCGGTATTTATGCCGAAGAGCTGATGGGGCATGAAGGTTTTACTGGAACATCGGCGCTTCTCTATCATGTATATCCGCCCACAACCGTGAAGTCGGTACGGCGGGTGCAGGAGATGAAATACGAAGCCGATCCAGATCAAACGCTTCGCCATCGTCACTTCCGCACGAGCCAGGTAAAGCCAGGCGGTAGCCCAACGCTCGATCGCACTCCGTTGTTGTTCAACGACGAAGTTGCGCTCCTGTACGTGGAACCGGATAAAGAAGACGCACACTTTTACCGTAACGCTCAAGCCGACGAAGTGGTCTATGTGAGCAAGGGGAGTGGTGTGCTGGAGTCGGTGTTTGGCGAACTCCCATTCGGCGAAGGCGACTATCTCGTGATCCATCGCGGGATTATGCACCGCTTCCGCTTCAATAAAGAAGGCGATCCGCTAAAGCTCTTGATCATCGAAAGCCGAGGACATATTCGTTGGCCAAAGCGCTATCGCAACGAATTTGGTCAGTTGATTGAAGGCGCGCCGTTTTCCGAACGTGACATCCGTCGCCCGTCGAACCTCGTGACGCACGATGAAAAAGGCGATTTCCAAATCTTTGTAAAGCAGTACAACGGCATCAACGAGCTTATTCTCGACCACCACCCGTTTGACGTCGTTGGTTGGGATGGCCATTACTATCCATGGGCATTTAATATCATGGATTTTGAGCCTATCGTTGGTCGTATTCACCAACCACCGCCAGTTCACCAGACGTTCCAGGGCGATGGATTTGTTATTTGCTCCTTCTGTCCGCGTCCGTACGACTTTCATCCAGAAGCGGTTCCTGCGCCGTACAACCACTCCAACGTCGATTCAGACGAAGTGTTGTATTACGCTTCGAGCGAATTTATGTCGCGCAAGGGAATCGAGTTTGGGTCGATTACGCATCACCCGGATGGTTTACCCCACGGGCCACATCCAGGACGCGCCGAGGCAAGTATTGGTGCGAAGTTTACGGATGAGTTGGCGGTGATGGTTGATACGTTCCGTCCGCTGAAGGTCGCCAAGGTTGCGATTGATATCGAAGATCCAGGTTACTTCCGCTCGTGGATCGATGCGCAGCACGACCGAGTTGAGTTTAATCCGCCAACGTCGTGAGTTTGTAGGGCATCGCGTGTTGCCATAGCTGTACGTAGCAGGTGGCAGTCCGCGTGTTGTTAATTAGTGAAATTGTAGCTTGTCGTACAGAATTCAAGAGGACGGGCGTATCGTATTCGAGTCAAACTCGTTTGCGAATCCCGTCCTCTTTTAATACGGAAATTATCTCCTTTATTGTCTCCATCGTACATGACTGAAATTTGGCGTCCGTCAACCGAACGTGTGAAGAATGCAAATCTTACACGGTTTGTAGCGTTCTTGAATGAGCGAGGTGATTATTCAGCGAGCGCATCACCGCTTGATTATCGAGCGTTGCACAGTTGGTCGATTGAAAATCGTGAGACGTTTTGGCGTGCTGTTGCTGACTTTACTGGCGTTATTGCCAATGGGCTGTCGACGTCGCCAAGCGTTGGACTGGATCATATGGCGCCACCAACTGCTGAAGATGGACCACGTTGGTTTGTTGGTTCGACTTTAAATTTCGCGGAAAATTTGCTACGTCGTCGTGATGATACGCCGGCGATTATCTCATGGAACGAGAAAGGTCGGCAACAGCTACTCACGTTTAATGAGCTATATAGTCACGTCGCGCGTGTAGCTACCGCGTTGCGGTCGATGGGAGTCGTGCAAGGCGATAGAGTCGCCGGCTTTATGCCAAATCTGCCTGAGACAATCATCGCGATGTTGGCAACCTCATCGATTGGTGCGATTTGGAGCTCGTGTTCGCCAGACTTTGGAGTCCAAGGCGTATTCGATCGATTCAGCCAGATTCAACCCAAGGTGTTGTTCTGTGCGAACGGATATCTGTATGGCGGAAAAGAAATCGACTGCATTGCACGCGTAAAGGAAATCACCGATCGAATCCCCGCGATTCAGCATGTCGTTGTTGTTTCGTATCGTAAGCAATCCACCGATTATACTTCCGTAATTCCGGTTGCACGTTCATGGGCTGATGTTCTCGAATCACATGCGGCAAGCGATAAAATAGAATTTACCGCACTTCCGTTTGATCATCCGTTGTACATCATGTATTCCTCGGGCACAACGGGCCTTCCGAAGTGCATGATTCACGGTGCGGGCGGCACGTTGCTGCAACATGTCAAGGAACTTTCGTTGCACACGGATCTGCGCGAATCCGATCGCATGTTTTACTTCACGACATGCGGATGGATGATGTGGAACTGGATGGTCAGCTCGCTCTCCGTTGGCGCAACACTCGTGTTGTACGATGGAGCACCTCTCATGCCAACGTCAACCATCCTTTGGGATCTCGTTGCGCAAGAACAGGTAACCGTCTTTGGGACTAGCGCGAAATTCCTGGCGATGTCGGAGAAGCAGGGAATCGTGCCTTCCGTAACTCACGATCTTTCCGCGCTCAAAACCATACTCTCTACGGGCAGTCCGCTCGCGAATAACAGCTACGACTACGTTTATACAAAAGTCAAAACTGAGGTACATCTTGCCAGCATTTCAGGCGGGACTGACATTGTCTCCTGCTTCGCGCTTGGCAATCCAACTGCCCCAGTGTATCGCGGCGAACTACAATGCCGCGGGCTTGGGATGGCTGTAGAGATATTCAATGAGCAAGGGAAGGCTGTTGAGGGCACACCGGGCGAACTTGTCTGTGTACGCGCATTCCCATGTATGCCAATCGCGTTCTGGAACGACGAAGGTGGCGAGAAGTATCACTCTGCATACTTCGATACGTATAAAAACGTCTGGCGCCACGGTGATTGGGCCGAACTAACGGATCACGATGGTCTGATTATCTATGGGCGAAGCGATGCAACGCTCAACCCCAGCGGTGTACGTATCGGAACAGCTGAGATCTATCGGCAAGTCGAACAGCTCCCCGAGGTCATTGAAAGCGTTGCGGTGGGCCAGGAGCTTGGTGGCGGCGTCCACGGTGATGTGCAAATCGTATTATTCGTGCGACTGCGCGATGGTGTCACACTCGACGGTGCCTTACGTGATCGTATCAAGAAACAGATTCGAGATAACACCAGTCCACTCCACGTCCCGAAACGGATTGTCGCTGTCGCCGATATTCCTCGCACAATCAGCGGGAAGATTACAGAGATCGCCGTACGCGAAACGATTCACGGTCGCCCGGTAACCAATACTGACGCGCTCGCAAATCCACAGTCGCTGGAGCTTTTTAAGAATCTCAAAGAGCTTGCTCGGTAAAGACGCTCTCTAAGGAGAGTAAGCTTTGGGAACCTCGCGGATAGCTGGCCTGGGCGACTATGCCTGCAGCGATCATAGCTTGCAACGTACCAATAGAAAGAGTGGAGCGGCTCAAGCCATCCACTCTTTCTCGGTAAATAGATATATGTTGCCTCTGTCAATGATGTTACATCCCACCCACGAATTCGTCAGACAGTTGGTATGCTACCTACTGTCTATCACACGGGCCTAGTCGCCCTATCCGCCATCATCGCAACACTCACCTCGTATGTTGCGCTCGACGTTGCCGAACGAATCGCCCCCGGAAGCGGATGCGCCCGCTGGGCCTGGATCCTCGCCGCCGCGGCATCGTTAGGCGGCGGAGTATGGAGCATGCATTTTATCGCGATGCTTGCCATGCAGCTCCCTATGGCCGTATGGTACGACGTCCCTCGCGTACTGCTTTCCGCATTGGTCGCAGTTGTCGCATCGTCCGCAGCGCTGGCAATGACCGCCGGATATGAACGAATCTCGCAAAAACGCCTAATCCCCGCCGCGCTTTCGATGGGAGCCGCAGTCGCCGGCATGCATTACATCGGTATGTCTGCGATGACAGGGCCGTTTTATATTCAGTACCACATCATCCCTGTTGTAATATCTATCGCAATCGCGGTTGTAGCTTCGTATGTCGCGCTTTGGTTAATGGCGTCAGCTCCTCGTGGCACCACGAGCGGGCGGTTCGCTTCCCGCCGTTGGATCGCGGCCGTTATTATGGGAATCGCCGTTTCCGGGATGCACTACACTGGAATGTACGCCGCTGACTTTTGCGCCTCCCCAACAGGGACGCACAACGGGTTCGGCGCATTGGCCACGTCGTCGTTAGCTGTGACTGTTGCCATCTTTATGTCTATGATTCTTGCTGTTGGTTTTACCGCAGCGGCTGCAGATCGAAAGTTTAAGGCGCTACAAACAGACTTTACAGCAACGTATCCTTAAAGTCGTTCGACTAAGTACGATTAAGTGCGTGAACTTGTTAATGAGTTCACGTACTTATGCAGCCGCGATTACGGTAAGAATCTTATCTCGGTCCGCTGGCAGCTGATGTGCGGTAAACACGCGTAGCCAACGCGATGAGTAATACAACTCCTGTGAGAGCTTCGGCAGATTGATAACGCCAACAATTCCTTTGCTCGTAAGCCGCTCAATGCTTCCATCGCGCCTTGCAACGGGAATATCCAGCCCCAACATCTGCGTCTTTTCTGGATAATCCAACAACACATCCTTGGGATCCACTCCGAGCTCACGCGCGAGCTCTTTCTCCGCTGCCGCAGTTCTCGGCCGGTCTGTCCCAATCCACTCACCAAACCCTTCCGATAGCTCGGAGGCCGGCCATTGAACGGTGCGCTTGAATAACTTGCGAAGCCGTAACGCATCGAGCAGTTCAGACGGCGCATTCGCATTAAGGAACCAAAGTAGCCCCTCATCCGTAAACGACGGAAGCTGGTCGTTGCTGATCGCACCAACCTTTCGCGCATCCTCGACTAATCGCTTGTACATCGCCGTCGCGCTACGTACCGCATGATGCCAGTACACGTTGCGATACATCTGATACTTGGCAAACAGCAACGATTCCAGCGCAGATAGCCCCTTCTCCACAACGCCAATCATTCGCCGATCGGATTCTGGATCGTGTACCAAAACCAGCGAATTAATAAGTCGATCAGCGTCGATCTCTCCATACGGTACGCCACACATATGCGCGTCACGTTTGAGATATTCAATCTTATCGAGATCGAGCGAGCCCGAAATCAGCCCCTGAAGTGGAGAGCTCGACTGCCCACGAATTAAATCGTAAACACGCTCCGGTGCATCTGCGCTGATCTCCTTTCGTAGAATCTCAGCGATTGGCCCGCTCGTGATAAGCGGGTAAGCAACATCTTCATGATGCGTTGCTCCAATCTCTTCCAGTGCATGTGAGAACGGATAATGTCCTACATCATGAAGGAGCGCGGCGACACAGGTAATCGTGCACGTTTCACTGTCCACGTTATTGAGTTCACCGCGCTCTCTCATCAGCGCAACGGTCATCTTGCAGAGATGATACGCGCCGAGTGCATGCTCGAACCGCGTGTGCGTTGCGCCAGGATATACGAGATATGCGAGCCCGAGCTGCCGAATGTATCGAAGTCGTTGAAACACCGGCGTGTCGATGAGCTGGATAGCCAGGTCATCGACACGAATGTTATTCCATAGCGGGTCGCGTAAAATTTCCAAACTGATTAGCCTTGTGGGCCAGCAGCTTTGATGCTTTCTGATTCGCTACCAAAGCGTTCGAAGTTCGTGCGGAACATCTCAGCAAGCTTCTTTGCCTGGGCATCGTATTCATCTGCATTTGCCCACGTATTGCGTGGATTCAGAATCTCAGACGGTACGCCATTCACAGCGGTTGGCATATGGAGTCCGAAAATCGGGTGTGTCTCCGTTGCCGCCGAATCGAGCTGGCCATTAAGCACTGCATGAACCATCGCACGTGTGTGGGGGAGATTCATGCGCTTTCCTACGCCATACGCTCCACCAGTCCAGCCGGTGTTAAGCAGCCAAACCTTGGAGTTGTGCGTGCGAAGGAGTTCGCCGAGCATCTGGGCGTATTTGGTTGGGTGCCATACCAGGAACACTGCGCCGAAGCATGCGCTAAACGTAGCTTGTGGTTCTGTCACACCACGTTCCGTACCGGCGACCTTTGCGGTGTAGCCAGAAAGGAAGTAATACATCGCCTGCTCAGGCGTGAGGCGCGAGATTGGTGGGAGCACGCCGAACGCGTCGGCCGTGAGGAATACAACGTTCTTTGGATGCCCACCGCGACCGCCTTCTACGTGATTGCGGATGTAGTGCAGCGGATACGAAGCGCGTGTATTTTCCGTGATCGACTGGTCTTCGAACTTAACTTTCTTGTCGACGTCGAGAACCACGTTTTCGAGAACGGTTCCAAACATCTGTGTGGTGCGATAGATGTCCGGTTCACTTTCAGCTGAAAGGTTAATAACCTTGGCGTAACATCCGCCTTCGAAGTTAAAGACACCTTCGCTGGACCAGCCGTGTTCATCGTCGCCAATCAAACCGCGTTCTGGATCTGCGGAAAGCGTTGTTTTACCGGTTCCAGAAAGTCCAAAGAACAGCGCAGCGTCGTCAGACTTTCCGATGTTCGCAGAGCAGTGCATCGAGAGCACGCCTTGCTTTGGAAGCATGTAGTTCATCACCGTGAACATCGACTTCTTGAGTTCGCCGGCGTATCGCGTGCCACCAATAAGAATCATGCGGCGCGCGAGGTTCAATACAATGAACGTTCCGGTGCGCGTACCATGCTTGGCCGGATCAGCCTGAAATTCTGGAACATGCAAAACCGTAAAGTTCGCGGCAAACGATTCGAGCTGTTCGCGCGTTGGTCTAATGAACATGTTACGTACAAACGCCATGTGCCAGGCGTTTGGCGATACATAGCGAACTGAGAGCTGATAGCTCGGATCGGCACCGCAGAACAAATCCTGGACAAACAGCTCAGACTGCGAACCCAAATATGATTGAACGTCGGCGAGCAACACATCAAAGTTTGCGGTTTCAAACGGCTGATTAACCTTGCCCCAGTCAACATCTTGTTCAGATGTTTCTTCTTTCACGACAAACTTGTCGTTTGGGGAGCGACCGGTGTGTGGAGTTGTAACGCCAACAAACGGTCCCATATCGGCAAATTCGCCTTCGCTGCGCCGAGCAGCGTGTCCCATTAGCTCGGGCGCAACCAGATTGACGTGAACTGTGCCAGTTGGGTTGATGCCTAGTTCCTTCAAAGTACTCGTCGACATTCCTATATACTCGTACGTAAAATGAATTGACTACTGCTTATAGATTCGGTTCTTGATTCGGCCGCTTCTCGCGCTCTTGCGCGTCCACGACCGCTACTGCTGCCATATTTACAATCTCTTGTACATCCGCACCTTGCTCGAGAACGTGCACCGCGCGGTCCATACCAACCAGGATAGGTCCGATCGCGGTAGCGCCGCCCAGATTGTTGAGCAACTTGTACGCAATGTTGCCCGCGCTGAGGTTCGGAAAAATTAGAACGTTCGCGGACTCCTTTAACGTACTGAATGGATACGTATTGGTCAAAATATTCAGATCGACTGCCGTATCCGCCTGCATCTCTCCATCAACAATAAGCGCTGGTTCGCGTTCGCGGAGAATGTTGACTGCGTCAGCTACTTTTTTCGCCTCGGGATGTCGCACCGATCCAAAGTTGGAAAAAGAAAGCATGGCAACGCGAGGTTCGATCCCAAATGTTCGAACGACTCGACTAACAGAGTGTGCAATCTGAGCGAGCTGCTCTGCGTTCGGATTGATGTTGACGGTTGTATCAGCGCAGAAAATCACCTGTTTTTCGAAGACCAGCATGTACATACCGCTCACCAGTCCGGCTTTCGAATGCGCGCCAATAACTTCGAGCGCAGGCCGAATGGTTTCCGGATAGTGCATGTTGACGCCAGCGAGCAACGCATCTGCGTCGCCACAGCCAACCATACACATTCCAAAATAGTTGGCGTTGTACAGCTGATGATGCGCTTCTGTTAAGCTGAGCCCTTTGCGCTGGCGACGTTTCCACAGATAATCTGCGTATTTATCGCGTTCGGCTGAGCTGGCAGGGTTTTCGATACGGATATCGTTGAGTGGAATCCCATGTTGTGAGGCGATCTCCTGAATAGTGCTCACTCGCCCTAAAAGGATCGGTTCGCAGATCCCTTCGTCCACCAACTGCTGCGCGGCGCGGATAATCTTGGGTTCGTAGCCTTCCGTAAAGACCACCCGCTTTGGCGCCCGCTGAGCTCTATTGATGATCCCGCGAACCAGCCCACGAGCTCGGCCGAGCCGAGATTCCAGGGCGTCGCGGTAATGATCGAGGTCAACAAATTGGTCGGTTGCGCCGCTGACGACAGCCGCCCACGCCACCGCCGGGGCGACCCAGAGGAGAACGCGAGGGTCAAACGGGAAGGGAATGAGATAATCCGGCCCAAATTTGACCGTTCTCAATCCATATAGACGGGACACACTCTCTGGGACGTCTTCTTTGGCAAGCTGAGCGAGTGCTCTCGTTGCCGCCATCTTCATCTCTTCGTTGACCTCGCGCGCACGTACGTCCAGCGCGCCGCGGAAGATGAACGGGAATCCGAGGACGTTGTTGACCTGGTTCGGATAATCGCTTCGCCCGGTCGCAATAATCGCGTCGGATCGCACTGCCCGAATGGCCGAAGGGTGAATTTCCGGGGTCGGGTTCGCGAGCGCGAAAATGATTGGATTGGGCGCCATCCGAGCGACCATCTCTCCAGTAACCGTCCCGCCCACCGACAAGCCCACAAACACATCCGCGCCGTCCAGCGCCTCCGCAATCGTTCTCGGCCCGGAATCATTCGCGAATCGTGCTTTGTACGGATCCATCTCCTCAACCCGATCGGTGTAAATCACACCATACCGATCACACATGAGGATGTGCTCGCGTTTTACACCAAGCCGTACATAATGCTCGGCCGTTGAGAGCGCGGCGGCACCTGCGCCGGAAAACACCACCTTGATTTGGGCGAGATCTTTCCCAACAACTTCGACAGCGTTGAGCAGCGCGGCTCCAGAGATAATCGCCGTTCCATGCTGATCGTCGTGGAAAACCGGGATATTCATGGTCTTCCGGAGCGTCTCTTCGATATAGAAGCAGTCAGGCGCTCGGATATCCTCCAAGTTGATCCCACCGACCGTTGGCTCAAGGAGCTGGCAGAATCGAATGATATCTTCGGGGTCTTCGGAGCCAACTTCGAGGTCAAAAACATCGATATCGGCGAACTGCTTGAAGAGATTTCCTTTCCCTTCCATGACCGGCTTTCCGGCCAGAGCACCTATATTCCCAAGGCCAAGAACGGCCGTTCCATTCGTAACGACGGCGACGAGGTTACCTTTCGCCGTGTATTTCCAAGCGTCTTCGGGGTGTTTTTGGATTTCGAGGCACGGTTCCGCTACTCCTGGCGAATACGCGAGCGCGAGGTCCCGTTGGTTGTTGAGTGGCTTCGTTGGGACTACGGCAATTTTGCCGGGGCGGCCACTGCTGTGATAATCGAGGGCGGCTTTACGTTTCATTTGAGGGTCGTAAGATCGCACGTCGAGGGCTCAATTCGCCACCCCGTGATAACCAAACGTTCGATATTCGTGTCTAATATTTAAGTATGCCGCGCTTTTCTTCCATTTTTCGTCTCGTAGCCCTTGGGGTCGCCCTAGCGCAATTTGTGCTAGCGGGCGCTTTCCCCATGCTCGATGCGCAGCTGGAAATCGAAAGCCGTCGCGTTGCTGAAGTCCATTACGAATCCACGTCTGCCCCATGCGGTGTTGTCCACCACGCGGCTGACTGCGCGATCTGTAACCTCTTGGCGCGCTGGAGTGGGCCGCTTTCTCGGCCAACTGTCGTTCCGCCCATCGAAGTTGCCGTATTGCCTTTGCCTCATTTCGAGGCCCCTCAGCCGGTCGTGCTGCCGCACCATCGGCTCATCTTACCGCGTGCTCCGCCCACCATCGCATAGCAAACTCCATACTGTAAAAACCGCCGCAACCGCCTCGTAGCTATAGGTCGAGTTGTGCGCACCTCGGCTGCCTCTGCGGTCGAGCGTATCACATATCGTCGAAGAATCGACGAAAGCATATGCGTGGGTAAAAAAATAGATGTCAAAGTCAATGACTTGCCTTTGGGCTGGTTTGGGCGTGCTCGGCTTAGCCGCGAGCGTCAACTCAACAGCCTTTGCGAAGTCGCTTCACCGCGATTTTGAGAGAGATAGTGTTCGGGGAGCGACCGCAGCGAAGGTTGCAAGCTCACCGCAAGGAGATCACTCAGACGTTCTGGTTGTTGGGACGGTTTCAGATAATAGCGGCCGACCGCTCCCGAACGTTCAAGTGATCATATCATCGTTGCAACGTACGACGACAACCGATCGTAACGGGCGATTTACCTTTGGCGAGTTGCCGCCAAACCGGTATGAATTAAGAGCGGTTTTTATTGGATACAGCCCAACGCGAAAGAGCATTGAGATCGTGAGCGGGCAGGATTCTCTAAATGTTGCGATGGTAATGGCTCGCGCCGTTATGGACGTCGATCCAGTTCACATCACGGCTTCACCGCACGCTGCAACAACAACGATGGATGTGAGCCAGTCCACCGTTGAACTGTCTGGGCAGACGCTTGCTCGAAGCGTTGGGTCGAGTGTTGCGAAAACTCTGGAAACGCAGCCGGGCTTGGCGTCGCGGTATAATGGCCCAGTGGCGAGTACACCGGTAATTCGGGGTTTGAGCGGGGATCGTGTGCTGGTGCTGCAAAACGGTGAGCGTTCAGGCGATTTGTCGTCGTCTGCGTCAGATCACGCGTTAACCATCGATCCGCTTGCGGCAGAACGGATCGAAGTTGTACGAGGCCCCGCGTCGCTTTTGTACGGAAGCAATGCGATTGGTGGTGTGGTAAACGTGATCGAAAATACGATCCCAACGAACATCCCAACGCGCCTGCAAGGTTACTTCGCAACGCAGGGTGAATCTGTGAACCCCGGCGCATCGGGATCCGCATCGCTGTCCATGCCACTCAGCTCACTGTTGGGGCTTAACGTGCGCGCGAATTATAGAAACTCGTCTGACACTCGTCAGGGTGGTGGCGACAAGCTCCTCAACAGCTTTGCCCGCCAGGGTGGGGGGGCGGCTGGGTTGGGCTTTGTGAAACCTCATATGAAAGGCGGACTTTCGTATGAAGCGTTGAGCTTTACGTACGGCTTGCCAGGTGATGTGGGCGATCCTGAACTTGGGGCACGTATTCGTGGAACTCGCCAGCAGGTTGTTGCGCGCTCTGATTTTGATCTTCATAAGCAAGGCATAACCTTCGTTCAGCTTAATACGAGTGCGCAGTGGTATGCACACGATGAAGTCGAAGATAATGGTGAAGTCGCAACGAAGTTTAATTTGAAAACGCAGACGGGAAGCGCTACGGCGCGCACTGCAATTGGTGCTGTCCATGGTGCGTTTGGTTTTCAGGGACTGTTAAAGCAATACGCAGCGAGTGGTGAAGAGGCGCTTACTCCGGCGGCGAACTCCACAAATGCAGGGTTGTTTGTATTTCAAGATATTCCGCTGCTGAATGGTGATACGGCACATGTGCCACACCTGCACGTTGGCGCACGATATGACCTGTACCGCATTACATCCAAACTTGGCGATCCAAAGTTTGGTGCTGCACAGTCGTTGAACTTCCACAATACCAGCGGTTCTGTTGGGTTAGTCTTTCCTCTAGTCGAAGGCGTATCTATTAACGGAAACGTTTCTCGCGCATTCCGTGCACCAACGGTTGAAGAGCTGTTCTCGAATGCCGTGCATGCGGCGTCTGGTACATATGACATCGGAAATCCGAATCTGAAGGCTGAGACAAACAATGGCGCGGAAATCGTATTGCGAGCCCAAAAGTCAAAGATTCAAGCACAGCTCTCCAGCTATTACAATCGCGTGAATAATTATGTCACCAGTGCGATTGCTGGCGATACTCTGATAGACGGTAAAACCATCCCTTTGAATCTCTACGCGCAGGGCGACGCCACGCTCAAGGGTTTTGAAGGCAACGTCGACGGTGCCGTAACGCAATCAGTCGTTGTTGGAGTGATGGGTGATTTAGTGAGAGGTGCGCTGAAAAACGGCCAGCCGCTTCCATTTATGCCGCCCGCTCGCATTGGTACACATGTGCGCTACGATAACGGGACGTTCTCGCTTGGTGCGGACCATCGTTACGGGTTCCGTCAAAATCGTGTCCCGGTTGCGGTAAGCAGCGAAGATCCATCCGCCGTTGCCACAGCCGCGTATAATCTCGTCAACCTCTCTGCAGGGTATCGTCTCATTGAAGGTGGTCGCGCTCACTCGATTACACTCCGAGTCGACAATCTCTTTGACGAGCAGTACAAAGACGCGACAAGCCGAATCAAGGTCTTTGCGTTTAATCCCGGCCGAAACGTTTCCCTTATCTATAAAGTGCTGTTTTAGATGAGCGAACCGACGAACCGATAGATCGTACAGCACAAACTAAATAACGCGGGCCGAGAGTTATCTTTGCCCGCGTTATGCATTCTTATGGGTAAGCGACCTATATTTCAAATCGGCGATTTGATCTTTTCGTCATCGCGAATCGCTTTCAACCGCCTATTGGCGCCATACACGGTTCTCGCGTAGAACGATGCGAAGTCTTTATACATATTGTTGCTCAGCCATTCTGGTTATGGGCACTGCAGCCTGCAAAGCCGCACCGCCGCCCGTTACCCTAGGCTCAACGGTCACCGTCAGCACTCCTTCAGGCAGAGGAGTTGCGCCAACCCTGGCGATTGGGCCAGATGGTCAACGCGCACTCGCCTGGGTCGAAGTCAGCAGCGACGAACATCGCGGCGCGCTTTCCGTTCGTATTGACTCATCCAATGTCGTCACGATCGTCGATTCGCTCGGTTCTGTACAAGCGCACGCCGAAGCCCCGCCGCAAATTGCGTTCGGATCCGGCAAAACTGTACATGTTTTGTACGTAGTCACCAAAGATGTTGGCAAACGCTTTCCTGTTAGCGCATTACGCGCAGTAAGCTCCAACGACCTCGGTGTTACCTGGACAAATCCGGTCACAGTTACCGATGATTCCCTGGTGTTTGGCTCACACAACTTTCATTCGCTCCACGCAGGTCCAGACGGAACGGTCTACGCGTCATGGCTCGACGGCCGCAACGGTCGATCATCTACCTATATGACGCATTCTGTGGATGGCGGACAAACCTGGGCCGCAAATACCAAAGTTTCTATCGACGAAAGCTGCCCGTGCTGCCGCACAGCCGTCGAAGCCGGCCAAAATGGACTCGTTTACGTCGCATGGCGAACTGTATTGCCGGGAAATATTCGTGATGTCGTCGTAGCGCGTTCAACCGATTACGGTACTTCGTGGTCCGCTCCAGTCCGCGTCCACGAAGACAATTGGGAATACGCAGGCTGTCCGCACGCGGGGCCATCTATTCGGCTCGATCCATCCGGCGCACTCCATGTTTTATGGTGGACAGGGAAATCCGAACGAGGTGGCGTGCTCTATACACGCTCCGTCGACAGCGGGCTCACGTTCGCCAATCCCGTCGATATTGCACCGCAACAAACCCCAATTCCCACTCACGTTCAACTCGCGCTGAGCAACGATGGACAGATTATTGCAGTCTGGGATGACCTCAAAGCCTCGCCATCGACCATACTGCTTCGAGTGTCGTCCGATAAGGGAGCAACATTCGGACAGCCCGTTATTGTGAGCGCAGACTCAATTGCGGCTCAACACCCAGTAATCGGACTTCGCGGCCGAGTCGCGCACGTTGCATGGTCGGAACGCGGAAACGCTGCTAAGATTGTCATGCGGACCGTAAGTATTCTTCACGCGAGTGGGGATGAACCGCTTCTGAAGTATTAAACTATGGCGTGAAGCTGGTACGTGAGAGATGTTTAATAGCTGCGAATAAATCTGCACCGTTGCGATTCGCACGTTCGACGATGTGGCACATCGGTATTACAATAGTTGTTAGCTGTTAGCAGTTCTTTGTCTGACTCACCTGGCGCTCGAGGAATCATGGCCCTGTTTTCGTCGTCTCGATCTGGCAGTACCGCATTTAACGATCCTCGCTTTCCTCGGCGGACCGCCGAGTGGGCAACTCCGCCCGAACCACCATTTTGGCGGCGCCCTGCAGGGGCCGTGCTCGTCATTGCTGCAATCGTTGTGCTCCTTGGTCTGGCCGCCTACGCACTGTCACCGTGGTTAGCCTCCCGTGGCATTCGCCTGTTTGGGCCGTCCGTTGTCGCAACATATTCCACCGAACGTGGAAAAACCGAATCGATCACGCTCAAAGACGGAACGACAATTGTTATTGGCCCGCTCTCGTCGCTGGAAGTCTTTGAAGGTGAGCAACAAGTCCTGCTCCGTGGTGTCGGCGTATTTAGCGTCACGCCAAATCCAAATCGCAACTTTATCGTAAACGCGAACAGTACGATTACCGTACTTGGAACGGATAGCGCACCCGCCAACACACAGTTTGCAGTACGGCAAGATACCGCCATCTCGATTGGTGTTATCGAAGGCCGCATTCGACTTGGCGAAGTCGTGATCCTGAATACCGGTAACGTCGCCGACGTCGCGAGCGACGGTCGCACCGTAATCACCTTCGAGCGCCCAATGGGCCCGTATCGCGCGTGGATGAACGGCAATCTCGAGTTCGTCGAAACTCCGCTCAGCATCGTTGCAAGCGATCTCATGCGTTGGTTTGATGTCGACGTGCAAATTGCAGACACGGCACTTCGGCAAGATACCGTCACCGCGACGTTTCCAATCGATTCACTTTCTACCGCCATACGCGCCGTTTCGCAGGGCGCACGCGTGAACGCTAAGACCGTAGGACGTACAATTACCTTTTCACGTCCACGCGCCAAAGGCGACTAACGCCAGCTGTGCGCGCACTGAAATTGTGCTGAAATATTCCTAGAAAATACGATCTGAGCCGCCGTCGGAACTCGACGGCGGCTCAGTTTTTCTCCACTTTCTGAGCGCGGCACGCGCCAATACGCGGCTCGCAGCAATTTCTCCCGCGTCCAAAATAAAGGCCGTTAACGACTCACCTTCCAGCTCCGCCGCTCGGTGAATCAATTCTTTTTGCTCCGACGTTAATCTGATTTCGAGCCGGTTTGTCTTCCGTTCCATAGCCACCTAAAGTCGAGCGTTTGTTCTCGTTTCTGTCGGCGGAGCACTTCACAATCCAGAGCCCTCCGTCAACGCGCTCGGCATGATACGCTCGGCGCGCGGTACTCGTCAACGTGGGAAATCGAACGGTTAGGCAGACATTTTCTACCACAACGAAAACTGTTTCGAGTGCGTTAGGAACTGCGGACACCGGTGAGTGTATCCGTGAACAGAACTCAATAACAATTTGGGTCTGGACACGAGGCGTTCGGCCGGTATCTTGCACCGTTTGCGCCCGTGTCTTGGCGCGAATTAACCACGTACCAGTCGGCTGGACACACTTGTTGGCCGCCGATTACTCATATTTATAAGGGCTACTCAATCATGGCCGAAGTCAAACAGCGGCGTCGCCGCGCACCGGGCCAATCGCCGGCCGGGATCGCGCCGAACGAGCCGGAGCGCGACATTCTCGACCAATATTTGTACGAAGTCAGCACGTACCCCTTGCTAAAGGGAACGGAAGAAATCGAAATTGCTCGAAAGATTCGGGCGGGCGATCAGGATGCCCTCCAGGAACTCGTCAAACGCAACTTACGCTTCGTCATATCGGTCGCAAAAAAATATCAAAATCGGGGTCTCCCCCTGATTGATCTTATTGGAGAAGGGAACGTCGGACTGCTCACCGCTGCCCGAAAGTTTGACCCGGACCAAGGGGTCAAGTTCATCTCCTACGCAGTGTGGTGGATTCGTCAGGCGATCCTCAGCTCGCTCGCGCGACAGGGTCGTACTGTCCGCGTTCCGCTGAACCGCACCGCCGATCTTTCCCGTATCATCAAGGCCTCTGAGATTCTGCGTCAGAAGCTTCGTCGCGAACCTACCCCAGATGAGCTCTCTCAGCTCACAGGGCTGTCCGTTGACGTCGTTCAGTCGCTGGCCGCACTCAACACTGGAGATGTCCGTCTAGACGCTCCTATGGACCCTGAAGGCGATCGCTCGCTCATCGAGCGCTTCGTTGCCGACGAAATGCCGGATACCGAGGAAGAGGCGATGAACCGCTTCCTCAACGACGAAATCGAAAGCGCCCTCCGCACGCTCCCACCGCGTGACGCAAAGGTCCTGAAGCTCTATTTTGGCCTCGAAGGTGGCAGAGAACACACCCTCGAAGAAATCGGCTCCATGCTCGGCGTAACCCGCGAGCGAGTCCGTCAGCTTCGAGATCGCGCCCTGAAACGGCTCCGTGAAGGAGACGTCGGCCGCGCGCTCAGCAGCTTCGCAGCCTAAATATCGCAGTAAAAATTCTGTATTCGCAAAAGGGCGGCTCTCCGGGGCCGCCCTTTTGCGCTGTATAAATACGTACGACTGTTCGATTCCTCGGTCACACAACGAGACCCAGGGTTGTCGATTATATTTCACTTTTGTGATGACAGCAGGCACGGAAGGCCATGATTCAACTCATCGACGTTTACAAAGCATTCGGTCCTAAGCGCGTACTCGAGGGCTTTTCCCTCGAAGTGCCCGATGGGGAAACCATGGTAATTATCGGGTACTCGGGTACCGGAAAGTCGGTTGCGATCAAGCATATCGTCGGATTGCTCACACCAGATTCAGGAAACGTCATTGTCGACGGCGTTGAAGTTCCAGACCTGGCACGGAACGATCTGTATCGTCTCCGCTCAAAAATCGGCTACGTTTTCCAGTTCGCCGCACTCTTTGATTCGCTCACGATCGGCGAAAATGTGGCGATGGCGTTGCGCCCGGACCGCACCTTAACCGAAGCCGAAATCCAAAAGCGCGTCCGTGAGTCGCTCGCTTTGGTCGACCTCCCGGATGTCGAGTCCAAGTACCCAGCCGAGCTTTCCGGCGGGATGCGGAAACGCGCGGGGATTGCTCGAGCGATTGTGAAAAAGCCCAAATATCTCCTGTACGACGAGCCAACGACCGGCCTCGATCCTGTGACATCTGCGGTAATCGACCAGCTGATGATCCGTATGCGCGAGACGTTAGGGGTGACCGGGGTGGTGATCACACACGATATGCGAAGTGCATATTCTGTTGGCACTCGAATCGCAATGCTATATGAAGGGCGCATTCGTCAGGTCGGCACGGTGGCAGAAATCCAGAACACCAACGACCCGATCGTTCGCCAATTCATAGAAGGAAAGCCGGACCTCGAACCTTTAGTCGCGGGAGTGGCATGACGGCTATCGATACTACTGCGTCACCAGCATCACCATGTGTACTCGCCTACGTTCCACGCGAACGAGGGCGAACGTTTCTTCGCACGGCATTTCCGCGAAAGCGCGCCCGAACAATTACCGCCAAAACACCGGAAGAGTTCGATCAGTGCCTTCGTCGAGATCTTATTGATGCGGTGGTTGTGGACTTCGTTATGGCAGGCGACGACGCCTGGACGGTCGCCGCCAAGTCCGTCGATTTTCCGAGTATTCCGTTTTTTGCGCTCGTTCAGTCTCGTGCGACCGACGGGCCGACCATCGCTCGTGTCGCTCAATTGGGCTTTGCGGACGTACTGACCGAGCAGGTGGACGAAGATACGGCAATGGCGCTTATTGCTCCCTACACGTATACAACCCGGTTCGCAAATGCCCTGGTTGACCCGCCATCGTCGTTGGGATTGGTCACTGAGGCTCAGCGCCAAACCTGGAAAAACATCATTCAGCACGCCGGCCGCCCGGTTACGACCACCGAGCTGGCTGCGGTTGTAGGCGTCACGCGCGAGCACTTGAGCCGTAACTTTGCCCAGGGAAAAGGGGCGAACCTGAAGCGGGTGATCGATCTCGTTCGACTGTTATCTGCCGCCGAACTGTCCAAAAACCCCGGTTATGACATTCGGGATGTCGCCGCAATTCTGGGATTCGCCTCGTCCTCCCATCTGGCTGTTACGACGCACCGGATTGCGAGTACGCGCCCGGCTTCGCTTTCGGGGCTCCGAAGCGTGGATCTCATCGAACGGTTTGTCCAGGGTCGCACACGTAGCCGAACGCCGGCTTAAAGCTTAGCTTTGAGAAGTGGCCGGGCCTGTTGGCCCTGTTGCAGCAAGCTATGCCTTGTGATAAATTTCACAAGCTATACCAAAAAAATACACGGATGCTCCAGCAGCACCCCGTGGATCGCCCTCTGTGGGTACGTCCCCTGGTGCGCTCGAAACACCTTTTCAGCATATAATTTCTTCATATGGCCACCGAAACAGCCCTTCGTCCTGGCGAGATTAAGGACATTCTCCTCCGCGAAATCGAAGCCGCCGACCTCAACTCACTGAACGTCGAGGAAGTCGGTACCGTTCTCGAAGTTAAAGACGGTATTGCCCGTATCTATGGGCTGGCTAAGGCCATGGCTGGCGAGATGCTTGAAGTTACGTCGTCGGACACAGGCAACGTCATTATCGCGCTTGCCCTCAACCTCGAAGAAGACAACATCGGCGCCGTTATTCTCGGCAACTACCTCGAGTTGAAAGAAGGCGACCATGTTCGTCGTACCGGTCGCGTGCTCGAAGTTCCAGTTGGTCCCGAGCTGATCGGCCGAGTTGTGAACCCACTTGGCGAACCGATCGATGGATTGGGCCCGATCCCCGCAAAAGCAACGCGGAAAGTCGAAAGCCCCGCTCCTGGTATCATCGTTCGTCAGCCAGTGAAAGAGCCACTCCAGACCGGACTAAAGGCGATTGACGCCATGATTCCGATTGGACGTGGCCAGCGCGAATTGATCATCGGCGACCGTGGTACCGGTAAAACGGCCATCGCGATCGACACGATCATCAACCAAAAGGGCAACGGCGTTGTTTGCGTCTATGTTGCCATTGGTCAGAAAGCCTCGACGGTTGCTACCGTTGTTGAGCGTCTCAAGCAGGCTGGTGCCATGGAATACACGATCGTCGTGTCGTCCTCCGCATCCGATCCAGCTCCAATGCAGTACATCGCCCCATACTCTGGTTGCGCGATGGCCGAATACTTCATGTACAACGAAGGCCAGCCAACGTTGTGCGTGTACGACGATCTTTCCAAGCAAGCCGCCGCGTATCGTCAGATTTCGCTCGTCTTGCGCCGTCCGCCAGGCCGCGAAGCGTATCCTGGAGACGTGTTCTATCTCCATAGCCGTCTGCTCGAACGCGCAGCCAAGCTGAGCGAAGATCCGTCGGTGGTTGATGGCAAGACGATCTTGAAGCCAGGTGGATCGCTCACCGCGCTTCCAATCATTGAAACACAAGCTGGTGACGTGTCGGCCTACATTCCGACCAACGTGATTTCCATCACAGACGGTCAGATCTTCCTTGAGTCCGACCTGTTCTACGCCGGTGTCCGTCCAGCTGTTAACGTCGGTATCTCCGTCTCGCGCGTTGGTGGATCTGCGCAGACCAAGGCGATGAAGGGTGTCGCTGGCCGTCTCCGTCTCGACCTCGCGCAGTATCGTGAACTCGAAGCCTTCGCCTCGTTTGCATCGGATCTTGATGCCGCAACGAAGAAGCAGCTCGAGCGCGGTGCCCGTACGGTTGAAATCTTGAAGCAGGGACAGTATCAGCCGATGGCAGTCGAGCAACAAGTGATGGTCATTTATGCAGTGGCCAACGGCTTTGTTGATTCGATTCCAGTTGCATCGGTCCGCGCATGGGAGAAAGGCTTCCTCGAATTCGTCCACGCGCAGTTCCCGCAAGTTATTGAACGATTGAAGAGTGAAAAGGCCATCAGCAAGGACAACGAAGCTGACCTCAAGCGCGCAATCGAGCAGTACACCGCATCTTTCAAAGCCTAAGGTAGTAGCGGTCTCTCATGGCTAAAGGTCGCGAATTAAAAGGCCGCATCAAATCCGTCGAGAATACGCGTAAGATTACGCGTACAATGGAAATGGTCGCGGCCTCCAAGATGAAGCGTGCGCAGGACCGCGTTACTGCGGCCCGTCCGTACGCCAACATTCTTGGCGAAGTGATTTCCGGGTTGTACACGCCCGAACTCGCTGAGCAGTTTCCATTACTCCGCCAACCCGAAACGGTTCGCCGCGCAGCGATTGTATTGCTGACGTCGAACCGTGGTCTTGCTGGCGCCTTCAACTCGAACCTCATTCGTGAGGGGCGTAACCTGTTGAAGACGCTGGAAGCCGACGGCGTGCAGGTTGATCTGCATATCGTTGGTCGTAAGGGGTTAGGCTACTTCAAGTACGTTGGACGTGACATTACCACCAGCCGAAGCGATATCGGCGACCGTCCAACTGCAGACAACGCCCGTGAACTCACCGACGACCTGATCTCAGCGTTTGTCGAAGAGAATTTGGATGCGGTGTACGTTGTGTATTCGAAGTTTCACTCCGCGTTGTCGACACCGCCAACGAGCGAGCAGATTCTTCCAATTCGCCCGCCCGAACAGAAAGCAGCACCAAAGGATTATCTGCTCTTTCCATCGGCCGAAGCGATTCTTACGGAGTTGCTGCCGTTATACGTCCGCAACACCATGTATCGCGCACTCGTCGAGACCGTTGCCGGCGAACAAAGCGCTCGCCGAACGGCGATGAAAAACGCGACGGATAACGCTAGTGAAATGATTAACGTCTTGCGCCGCACGTACAACCGCGCACGCCAGGCTCAAATTACGCAGGAGATCGCCGAGATTGTCGGCGGCGCAGCCGCGCTCGAGTAGGGTAGGCTAAGCAAACCGTTATACGAAATACCACGCTCCTACCTCATTCAATCCGCCTGACTTTATTACCCGAGATCGATAATGGCCACCGCAGTCGCAACAGAACAAAAAATCGGAAAAGTCGTTCAAGTTATCGGCCCAGTCCTCGACGTAGCATTCGAAGCCGATCACCTGCCCGAGCTTTATAACGCTCTTCGTATTACCGGCACCACGGATTCTGGCGAACAGATCCGGGTTGTTGCCGAAGTTCAACAGCATATTGGTCGTAACCAGGTCCGTGCCGTCGCCATGTCCTCCACAGACGCAGTTGTCCGTGGTATGGAAGTGCTCGACACCGGTTCCGCCATCACCGTTCCAGTCGGCGCCCCTGCGCTCGGACGTATCCTCAACGTACTCGGCGAACCTGTCGATAACGGTCCGGATATCCCTGAGTCTGCAGAACGCTGGCCGATTCACCGCGCGCCACCAAAGTTTGATAACCTCGAATCCAAGACTGAAGTCTTTGAAACGGGTATCAAGGTTGTCGATCTCGTTGCCCCGTTCGTAAAGGGTGGTAAGGTCGGTCTGTTCGGCGGCGCTGGCGTTGGCAAGACGGTTATCATTCAGGAACTCATCAACAACGTTGCAAAGGGACACGGCGGTAAGTCGGTGTTCTGCGGCGTGGGTGAGCGTACGCGTGAAGGGAACGACCTGTATCTCGAATTCCAGGAAGCAAACATTCTTGAGAAGGTTGCCCTGATTTACGGCCAGATGAACGAGCCGCCAGGAGCCCGTCTTCGCGTGGGCCTCACCGGTCTGACAATCGCTGAATATTTCCGCGATGTCGAAAAGTCCGACGTGCTCATCTTCATCGACAACATCTTCCGTTTCACACAGGCTGGTTCTGAAGTCTCCGCGCTCTTGGGCCGTATGCCAAGTGCCGTGGGTTATCAGCCAACGCTGGCCACAGAAATGGGCGAACTGCAAGAACGTATTACCTCCACCAAAGACGGTTCCATTACGTCGGTGCAGGCCATTTACGTCCCTGCTGACGACATCACCGATCCAGCGCCAGCCACGGCGTTTGCTCACCTTGACGCTACGGTCGTGTTGTCACGCGCCATCACCGAGTTGGGCATCTATCCAGCCGTTGATCCGCTTGCCTCGTCGTCGCGTATTCTCGATCCGCAGTTTATCGGCGAACGCCATTACAGAGTCGTCACCGCCGTTCAGCGTATCTTGCAGCGTTACAAAGAATTGCAGGACATCATCGCAATTCTTGGTATGGACGAACTCGCCGAAGACGACAAGCTCGTCGTCGGACGTGCACGCCGTATCCAGCGCTTCATGTCGCAGCCGTTCGCTGTGGCTGAGCAGTTCACGGGTATCAAGGGTAAGTACGTCAAGCTCGAAGAAACCGTCTCGTCGTTTGAACGGTTGGTGTCGGGTGAGTTTGACCAATATCCAGAGCAGGCGTTCTTCATGGCTGGCGGTATCGATGACGTTGTCGAAAACGCAGCTCGTCTCGCCAGAGCATAAGACACATGTTGCACGTTTCCGTTATTTCCCCGGAAAAGGTTTTATTCGAGGGGGACGTCGATTCGGTCGTTGCCCCAGCGTTTGACGGTGAGGTCGGTATCCTTACCGGCCACGCCGCAATGATGACGCTGCTCGGGAACGGCACGTTGCGCTTGGGATCAGACGTTGGTGGAAGCCGATTTCACGTTGAAGGCGGCTTTCTCCAGGTTGCTGATAACCAGGTTCGAATTGTGACTGAGAGCGCCATCGCCGCATAAACGCGGACGTTTTGGACGAACAAATGAGAATGGCTGCGAGCTTAGGCTTGCGGCCATCTTTTTTTGGCCCCCCTTTTGCCACTTATTCGTAACATCAGGAGTTATCGATTACTATCATGCCTTCCACAAACGTCCCAAGGGTTCTCGTTGTCGACGATAATCGCGATAATGCGAACATTCTGCGCCAATACCTCTCCGCAGTTGGGGGGTATGAGGTGACAGTCGCATACGACGGCGACGAAGCGCTCGAGCTATTTGAGAGCGAACGTCCGTCTATTGTGCTGCTCGATGTTATGATGCCAGGACGAAACGGTTGGGACGTATGCGCCGCGATTAAAGAAGGCGCCAAAGGAAAGAAGGATGTTCGGGTCATTATGGTCACGGCGCTGGACGATATTGCCAACAAACGCCAGGCGCTTTTAATTGGCGCCGATGACTTTATTGAGAAGCCGTTCGATCTGGCAAAGCTTGCTGAAACGGTAAGCCGAAATATCGCGGCACTGACACAACCGGTGTGAGCCAGAATCCTATACGGCTACGTTCGGACGACGCTCAAGAACAACTTTTTTCCGAACCAATTCAGCTAGGCGTCGCGATCGAACGAGTGCGATCTGCTGTTCAGGAAAGTGGTGAACTTCAGGTTGTTTACCTCACGTTCGATCGTTTCTCGAAAATCGAAGAGATCTACGGGTGGGAGAAGCTGGACTCCGTGTTATATACAACCGCGAGTACACTGCAGCAGCTATTGCGTCATACCGTGCTCAATCGCGCCGTACTCTCTACCGCGTTTGTACACGACGACGATTTTATACTCCTGCACGTCCCCGGTATTGGTGAGCGGCTAAATGTCGACATTTCTGAAGGGCTCGCGCGCCGACTCCGTGATGGAATTCTCGACCGATTGGAGTCGGTGTATGGCGCTGACGTTGCATCGCTATTTGATCTCTACATCGGTCAATGTATTACAACGTTTGATCCCAAGTCGCGGTTCGATCGGCAAGTATATCGCTGTGTCCGAGAGGCCGCTACGAATGCGCGAAATGTGGAAGAGCGCGAGCGGGTTCAGCATGTTGATGATTTAAAAGAAACATTGCGTACGCGCGGCATTTATATTCAGTATCACCCAATTGTTTCGACCGAAGATGGGAGCGTCTTTGGCTGTGAAGCGCTTACGCGTGGAACCATACGTTCGCTGCGCCGCCCAGAGGTGATGTTTGACGTGGCCGCAAGCGCCGGGCTTATTTGGGAGTTGAGTCGCTTGTGTCGCCAGCAAGCTATTGCAGGAATGCAAACGCATTTGAGCGACGATCAACTGTTGTTCTTGAACGTTGATCCGCACGACTTTGCCGATCCGACCTTCGATGAAAACAATCTCAATGTGCCGGACCCTCGTCGAATTGTTATCGAGATTACCGAGCGTACGGCGATTAAAGATTATCCAAAGTTTCGTGAGCGGCTCGAAGCATTTCGTTCACGCGGCTATCGGTTTGCGGTGGACGACGCCGGCAGCGGGTATGCCGGCTTAGGTTCGATTGCGAACCTGGAACCTGATTTTATCAAATTGGATATTTCCCTGATTAACGGGATTGATACCAACTTCATCAAGCAAGACTTAGTCAGCAGTATGGTTCGGTTTGCAAACGATCAAGGTGCAAAAGTTATTGCAGAAGGGGTCGAGCGCGAGGAAGAATACACAATCGTCAAACAGCTCGGTGTTCACTTCGTGCAAGGATTCTTTTTACATCGACCCGAGGAGCTTTCGAAGTATTTCGAACGATCGGAGGGTCGCTCCCAACTCATTTGAAACGGTTGTCGCGAGGCGTTGTTGTAGCTGGTGGCGAAACGCGGGTTCCGTATGGAGCTTGATGAGTTGCGTAGCAAGAGCGTCTGCCTCATCTACAACCAGTAGCGCCCCAGCATTGCGCATGAGCGTTGCGTCCCGCGACTTCGATACTTGCGGGCCAACTATGGTTGGAACGTGCAACACCGCTGGTTCAACAATCGAATGAAGCCCGTGCGAGTGGAATCCACCGCCAACATATGCAACTGTTGCTGTTGCATAGAGATCGGCGAGCACTCCAATACGATCAATCAAAACGACGTCTGCTGTTAACAGATCGCTGGTTGGATTAGTCGGATCGCCAAGCCGTGCAACAGTTAACTGATGTTTTTGCGCCCAAAGTTCAATTTCACGAAGATGTGGCTCGCGAATCTCATGAGGCGCAATAATCAGGCGTGCGTCTGGGGCTGAGCGACGTAGTGTAGTCCAGGCGGGAAGCAGATGTTGTTCGTCTGCTGGCCAGGTTGAACCCGCGACCAGAGTGAATCTTGATGGGGTCGTGAGCGCGGTGACGAGTGCTGCAAACTTTCGCGAATTGTGAGCGCGATCCCAAGCCTGGTCATAGCGAGTGTCGCCGGTTACCGTAACTCGGTCTTTGCGCGCACCCGAGGCAATCAACGTTTTGGCGTCGTCAGCGCTTGCGCTGCCAATCGCGTCCAAGGCTCCGTATGCGTCGACTGTGATCCTGCGGCCGATGCCGTGTGTGCGAGACGATTCTCTGGGCATCGACGCGCTGGTAAGGCCAATTGGTACCCCGCGCGCATGAGCGGTCGCAACGAGCGTTGGCCAAACGTCGAGTTTACTGAATACAAGAGCCGTAGGTCGAAGCGCGTTCAGCGCGCGTTCGGCGGCGCGTCGAGTATCGAATGGGAGGTAGTCGGTAAAGTCCGCACCAATGGCGCGAGCGAACCGTTCTGCGCTGGGCGAGAAAAATGTGTAGGCAACCTGTACGTTCGGAAGCTCGCGGCGAACGTGTTGAATGATTGGAAGCGCCATGAGTCCTTCGCCAACGGAAGGGGCGTGATACCAAAGAAGAGGGCGCGTATTATCGCGCCCTCTTGCCCCCCATTCTTCATAACGTTCCAGCAGTCCTTTTCGTGCGCTAAACGTCTTGAGGATCTTTGACGACGGCTGAGCGGGCGCGAGTTGCGCGAGAAGCTCAGCCGATCGGGCCGCGGCGGCGTATGGAAGTTTAAGCCAACGTCGCAGAGCGGATTACTTCTTTTCGCCGAGGGCGGCGTTAATGACCTTGCGGAGATCTTCGATTGGAACGGCGCCTTCGAGTAGGCGGCCGGCGACAATAAAGCTTGGTGTTGAGCGAACATCCTGCTTTTTCGCGCGTGTGATATCGGCGTCAATGACCGACTGAATCGATTTGGACGATGTGCAGGACTTCCATGACGTGGTGTTTACACCAACATCTTTGGCGATGCCTTCAAAGAAAGAGGATGGGTCGGCAAGGCTTTCCCATTTTTCTTGCGTGTTGAAAATCTCGTCTTGCATTTCCCAGAACTTGCCTTGTGTTGAAGCGCACATCGCGGCTCGTGACGCTGGCATGGCGTTCTTGTGCATCGATAGTGGGAAGTTAATGTACGCAAAACGAATCTTTCCCGTCTTGATGAATTCGTCTCGGAGCTTGGGATATGTATTCGAATGCCATTCTTTGCAGTATGGGCACTGCATATCGCTGATCTCAACAACCCAGACCGTCGCCGACGCGCTCCCTTGTACACGACCGAGGTCGGCGGCTTTTGTGAGCGAGTCGTTTTGAACGGCTAACGCGGAATTCGATACATCGATGGAACGCGTGGTGGTAGCGGTGTACGAGGTTGGGCTCGCGGGCGCATCTGCGCGCTGAGTTTCCGGTGCTCGTGCGTCGGCATTGGTGCAGGCAGCGAGGGCGAGCACCGCGCCAATACGGACGAAAGTGTTGACGACGGGAGTAGGCATTCGTAAATAGTATGGTGATCGTGAGTCTTCTTCAATCCGCTTTCCTGGCGATTTTACTCCAGGTCGGCTTTCAGATACCGCCCCCAACGGGGTTGGTTAACGACTTTGCCCATGTAATCCCTGCTGAGCAGCTTCCTTTGATGGAGCAGCTTGCGGGAGATGTTCGGGTAAAGTCGCGTGGTGAAATTACCATTGTTACCCTTCCCGACATCGGCCAAACGGCGGCCGCGGATGCCGCCTTGCAAATTGGGCGGCAGTGGAAAGTTGGCAAGATTGGTAATCCTGGTGATCCTACCCGCAATGCGGGTGCTGTGATCCTTCTTGTCCCAAAAGAAAGTTCGTCCGATGGTCGCGGGCACTGTTTCATAGCAACAGGGCGCGGGGCCGAAGGGTTTATTACGGATGCCGAGGCCGGGAGTATTTGCCGGCGGGCAACGCCGTTTTTTGCGGCGCGGGATTATGGCTCCGGTTTAACCCTCATTACCTATCTTGTTGCGCAGCGATTTGCACAAGAGTTTAACTTCGCGTTGGACACGGCACTCCGTCCTCCGGAACTCGCAGCACCGCAGGCCAAGTCCAAGGGTTTTCCGCCGCAGCTTATCTTTCTCGCAATCGTCATCATTCTGATGATGCTTGGTGGGGGCGGTAGAGGGCGGCGTGGCGGTGGAGGCGGCGGTGGTGGCAATCTGCTCCCGTTGCTCTTCTTGCTAAGCGGTTCGCAGCATCGCGGCGGCGGTGGTTTTGGTGGTGGCGGAGGTGGTGGGTTTGGCGGATTCGGCGGTGGCGGCGGATTCGGTGGCGGCGGCGGTGGCTCTAGCTGGTAGAGGATTATGGCAAAAAAAATGACACTTGATGACCTCGTCGTGCAGCTTCGCCTGGCGTACGGTGACGCACTCCAATGCGTCGTCTTGTACGGATCTGCGGTAGCGGGCGAGCATATCGAAAAGCAGTCGGACTACAACATTTTGGTTGTCGCAGAGTTGCTCCCGCTTGAAAAGCTGCAGGCGGGATCGAAGCTGGCGCTTGCATGGCGTGATGCTGGGAATTCCCCACCAATGACATTCACTGCGAAGGAGTGGGGAACTGCATCTGACGTATTCCCGCTCGAATACATCGACATTCGCGCTCGGCACAAAGTATTGTATGGTACGGAACCGTTTACCGATATCTCGATACACCACGAGCATTTACGAATGCAGGTGGAACGCGAGGCGCTTGGGAAAGTGCTACGCCTGCGGCAGGGCGCGCTGATTGCAGGCACGAACGTCAAGGAGCAGCAGGCACTTCTTGCTGCGAGCTTGAGTGCCTTGATGATTGTCTTGCGCGGGGTGCTATGGTTGCACGATCTTACACCTCCACAAAATTATGAAGAGTTGGTGCGTAACGCTGCGGAACGTGTCGGATTCGACCCGTCGCCGTTTTTTGAAGTGATTTATCATGTTCGCGGTGAACGTGCGCTTAACAAAGACCGAACCAGCGCGATATTGGCTGGCTATATAAACGGGATGGAAGCGGTCGCCGCCCATGTTGACGGACTCCCACAAACCAGGAACCAGGTATGAAACGGAAATTTTTTGCACTGTTGATCCCCGCTACGCTGGCAATGTCCGGCTGCGGATACAATACGATTCAGCAGATGGACGAAGCGGCTCAGCAGAGCAAGCAGCAAATTGAAGTGCAGCTGCAGCGCCGTTCGGACCTGATCCCGAACCTCGTTAAGACCGTGCAGGGGTTTGCTGCCCAGGAACAAGTTGTCTTTACTGCCGTTGCCGATGCGAGAGCGCGTTTAAATGGCGCTATTCAGACCGGTGACCCGGAACAGATGGCCCAGGCTAACGGACAGGTCACGAGTGCCTTGGGGCGGCTCCTGGCCATCTCTGAGCGCTATCCAGAGCTCAAGAGCAACGAAAACTTCCTTCGTTTGCAGGATGAGCTGGCCGGAACCGAAAACCGTTTGGCAACGGCGCGTAGCGACTATAACGAAGCCGTTGGTCAGTACAACGCGTATATTCGCAGCTTTCCACAGGTTATGACTGCCAAAGTGACCGGCGCACAGGCCCGGAAGTACTTTGACGCGGATGCCGGAAGCCGCGAAGTGCCGAAGGTTGATTTTTCTGCTCCGGCCGCACCAGCACCGTCAACACCTCCAGCCGCGTCAACACCAGCTCAATAAGCGCGTGCGTTGTGCTCCTGACCGCCATTTGATGGCGTCGGGAGATATGTTGCTCCGTTCCGACACATATGCATAAGCGCGCATGGGCGTGCAATCCAACGATCAACGTGGTTGTACGCCCATTTTTGCGGTCCGGAAGTGCCGGGAAAATTACGGACAGAGGTATTCGATCGTCTTTGATATAACTGCGATGACGAATAGAGTCGAATTGTCCAAAATAACCCTGATTTTAAGGGGTGTGCATACTTCATGACTGGGACTTCGCACAGTTGTACGATCAGGGCCCGGGAAATGCTATACTAGCGAGTACTGGGAGGGGCGCCGAACAATATTTCCGCCGTATCTCCGGCGATTCGAGGAGACTACGAGGAGTGCAATCGCATAAATTCGGCCCCCATCCTTTAAGTAAAAGCAGCCACCATTTCGTGTTGTCGGTGAGCTTTTGCTCGTGTTAAGGCTGGCATCAGACTGTTAATTCCGTACATTGTACGGAACGACTTGAGCCAGTCGAGTGGGATAACGGCAGTAGTGATATTGGGGACTACCGCCGTCGTTTTATTTAGTAGTAGTGCCGGATGCAGTCGAACAGCTCTCCGGACGTTGAGCTCTTCTTGCCTTCGACACTTACGTCCTTTGGGGAGGGGGTTTGTATGAAGAGGATACGTAGTTGGATGCATCGGCTAAGCGCGTCGGCGCTGGCGCTTCTGCTTATTGCAGGAGTTGTCCAGGCGCAAGGCGGCGAAGTCACGATCTCTGGACGAGTAACCAATGAGGCAGGCGCGCCGCTGGCTGGCGTCAATGTGTTTCTCGAGGGGATGAGCATTGGGACGCAAACGGGTGACGATGGACGGTATTCGTTTGTGGTTGGAGCCAGTCGAGCTTCTGGCCAAACGGCAACGTTAACTGCACGAGTGATTGGGTATGCATCCAAAACGACGCAGGTAACGCTGACTCAAGGGCAGACGATCACACAAGACTATGTCCTCGCCTCTAATCCGCTCCGATTGGGTGAAGTTGTCGTAACGGGGGCTGGAACCACGACAACGCGCGAACGGCTCGCAAACGTGATCAACACGGTTGATAGTAGCTTGATTCGAAAAGCTGTTGAACCGCAAAATATTGTATCGGCGTTAGCTGGTAAGGCGCCAAACGTTGATGTTCGTACGCAGAGCGGTGAACCTGGCGCATCGGCGTCCATCAAAATTCGCGGTGTTGCGTCACTTTCTGGTACCAATCAGCCGCTGTTTGTCGTTGATGGGCAGCCAATTGACGACCAGACGGTCACGACCGATCAAACCAATGGGGCATTTCCAGGAACGGCCGGTACGGTCACACAAAACCGTTCCGCCGATATTAATCCTAACGATATTGAATCGATTGAAATTCTGAAGGGCGCGGCTGCGGCGGCCATCTATGGTGCGCGGGCTGCGAATGGCGTTATCCTGATTACGACGAAGCGAGGACGTGCTGGTCCTACGCAAGTGTCGTTTAACTCGTCGACCGCATGGGATAATGTCGTGAAGACGTTACCGCTGCAAACCCAGTACGCGCAGGGTACGGGTGGCGTGGATTATGTTTGCGCTGCTGTCGATTGTAGCGCTGGCGGTAATAACACTTCCTGGGGGGCGTTGATCCCCGCTGGAACACCAGTGTACAACCACTCCAAGGAAATTTTCCGCACGGGATCAACCTTTGACAATAGCCTGAGTGTCTCTGGTGGTAACGACCGGACCACGTTCTTTGCCTCAGGTGGATTAACGAACCAGAAAGGGACGATCGTTGGCCCAAACAACGTCTACAATCGCTTTACGGTTCGGTTAAAGGCCAATCAACAGGTGAATCAGCAGTTGAACGTTGGTGCCAACCTTAACTACATCGACACACGCGGTCGTTACGTACAAAAGGGTTCGAATACCTCCGGTCTACTACTCGGCGCGCTTCGTACACCACCGAACTTTAACAACAAGCTGTATCTCGATAGTATCACGGGTTTACATCGGTCGTATCGATTTCAGCGCCCTGGCCCCGCAAGTATTCTGACGGGTCGCGGTTACGATAACCCTTTCTTTGTCTTGCACAATGATGGGAATCGAAGTGAGCTTGGACGATCGATTGCGAACGTCAATGCGGATTGGTCGCCACTTGAATGGCTGACCGTCAAGTACACGTTAGGCGGCGATTATTACAACGATTGGCGTATTGAGGCGTTGCCGCTCACATCGTCGAACTTCCCAACCGGGTCTGTAATTCGAACTGATATTAACAATCTGCAGATCGATCACAACCTGATTGCAACGGGAAAGCATACGTTCAATGAGTTTATCAATGGTGATCTGACGATTGGGCAAAACTTGAACTCTCGTCGATTCAGACGAAACACGAACTACGGCACGGATCTCATTACTCCGTCGCCATTTGCACTGCAGAACACTGTTGTGGTGACACCGAATGAATATCGGTCGCTGCAACACATTGAGTCATACTTTGCACAGGCTTCGCTGGCACTGTATGACCAGGTGTATCTCACGGCAGGTATTCGTAACGACGGATTCTCCACCTTCGGCGCCTCAAAACGTCGTCACAATTTCCCCAAGCTAAGCGTGGCGTGGAACTTCACGGATGCACTTGGGAATCGTGATCGAACGGGAATTCTGAGCTATGGCAAGCTGCGTATGGCTTACGGTGAAACTGGTAAAGAGCCGGGAGATGTATACGGGACAATTAATGCGTTCAGCCTTACGAACATTTTTAGCAGCGGCTGGGGCGATTTCCTGAATACGTCGCAGAGCGGACAAGGTGGCGTCTCCACAGACTTGGCCTTGGGTAATGCTGACCTTCGCCCGGAACGATCTCGCGAAAATGAATATGGTGTAGACTTGGCTTTCCTGGATCAAAAAGTCGATCTCGGGTTCACGTATTACAACAAACGTTCCTCTGATATCATTCTGACGGCGCCTGTCAGTGCGGCGGCGACAGGGTCGGTCTTTCAGATCAAGAACGCTGCATCGTTAACGAACAAAGGTGTTGAGCTCACGCTGAATGCGCGACCATACACGGGCAAAAACGTGGCATGGGAGGTTGGATTTAACTACGGTCGTAACAAGAACGTAGTGAAGAACCTGGCAGGCGCAGAGTTCATCTCCTATAACAATGAAGGGTTCACCGGAGCTATTGGTTCGGCAACGGTCGGGCATGCGGTGGGTAGCCTTCGCGGTAATGACTTCGTTCGTTGCGGACGCGGGTTGAATATTGATATCCGTGGCACGATGCGCGACATTGATGCAGAATGTGGCCCGGGAACTAATGGTCGTCTGTTTATCGATACAACCGGCTTTCCGGTTCTTGATGCAACCGAACGTGTAATCGCCGATCCAAATCCGAAGCACAATATTGGGATCAACACCTCGATCAAGTTGATGAACAAATTGACACTGTCGACGTTGCTTGATATTCGCCGTGGATTCTCTGTTTGGAACGGAACGCGGGGTATCTTGCTGCGATTCGGAACGTTGGATGAAACGGCCATTCGTAATCAGACCGGCCTGACGATGGCGGATTGGTATCGTGGCACGTATCCTGGCGCTGCTGGCCCAGGGGCAGACGTTGCGGTCTTTAATTCACCAGATGACTGGCAAGATTGGTTTGACAACGACGGTGGTGGATTCGGATCCGTTTCGCAACAGTTCGTTGAAAGTGGTAACTTCGTAAAATGGCGTGAGTTGAGCTTGACGTACACGATGGATCAACGTTGGCTCCGTCGCTTTGCAGGATTCCGTTCTGCAGATGTGCGGCTGTCTGGTCGTAATTTGCACACGTGGTCCAAGTACAAAGGGTTAGATCCTGAAACCAACCTGGGTGGATCTGAATGGCTGACGCAGGGTGTTGATTACTTCAACAATCCACAGACGCGTTCCTTTGTATTGTCAATCAGTCTCTCCCGCTAGCCCGAGGATGACTAACATGAAAGCAATTCTCAAAATAGTCGCCGCTGGTAGCGTGTTAATCGGCAGCATCGGGTGCTCAGGTTTCCTCACAGGTGGGGAAATAAGTAATGACCCGAATCGTCCGACTGTCGCGAACGCGAAGCAGATTTTCGTTGGTGTGCAAAGTAATATCTGGGCATCATACGCCGGTGATCTTACTCGAATAGTGGCCATGTTCGATCAGCAGGCCTTGGGAGCCAGTAGTCAATCCATCCCAACGTATAACTATAGCATCACGGAGCAAACAACGAACGGTCAGCATACACAGTTCTACTCGGCAGGTGGGCTGGTTGACGTTCGTAAGCTCCAGGATGCGGCGCGTGGGATTGAAGACTCTCTTCTGCTGGGCATCGCTCAAGTGCAGGAATCGCTGTTGATGTCGCTCGTTGCGGATATCTTCGGGGATGTCGTTTACAGCGAAGCGCTTAAAGGTGGTAATCCGCCGCTGGACAAGCAGATGGACGTGTATGCGGCGTTGTTGCTGTTGCTTGATACAGCGATTGACAACATTAGTACCACGGCAGTAACCAATTCAGGGCCGCGGGAAGCTGATTTGGTTTATTGGACTGGAAGCGAACCCGCTGAACTGGCTGCACAGAAAGCGAAGTGGGTTGCTCTTGCACACAGCTTGAAGGCTCGCATCTACATGCATACTGCGGAACTCATTCCCGCAAACTATGCATTGGCTCGAGATGAAGCTGCGCAAGGCATTCAGACTGATGCAGGGAGCTATCGTACCGTGTACAGTGGTGTTTCTGGTGAGCAGAACATGCTTTACCAGTTTGCCATAGTGCAACGCCCCGGACAGCTCGTGCCGAATCCGTTCATCATTAGCTTGATGACGACACCGGCTGATCCTCGTTTCAATAGCTACTTCAAGGTTGTTACAGGTGGGCATGATTATGCAGACGCCTTTGTGGCTCCGACAAAGTCGCAATACATATTTTCTGCCGATGAAAATACGTTGATCTGGGCTGAAGCTGCATTCCGTGCAGGGCCGGCAGGTGCGGCACTTACTCAACTCAATCGTTACCGTACAGCTAACGGATTGGGGACTGGAGCTGAGGTTGGAAATAACCTGCTGCGGGCTATCCTGACGCAGAAGTACATTGCACTATTCCATCAGGTTGAACCATATAACGATTACAAGCGAACCTGCTTCCCGAATTTAAGTCCAGTTACCGGGACGAGAATACCGGCGCGATTGTTCTATGATTCAAACGAACGGAATACGAACCCGAGTCTTCCGTCAACCGCCGATCAACCGATACGTAACCAAAACGATCCCGCAAATGCGACCGATCCATTTGGTGCTCCATGTTTGGGGCAGTAGGCTGGTTTAGTGTATTCACGTTTGTATAATTATCTGTAATAATACTTATCAAGAGGGGTCTGATTGGCATCAGGCCCCTCTCTTTGCACCAGGATCGAATGAAAATCCGTTACGTCGTATCTCTTATGCTTGTTCCGTTATTGGGGTGCCATGTGTATGTGCCAACTCCAGTATCCCAACTCTCGTCCGATCAGCGCGTTCGCGTTGTACTCAACTCCGGCGGGCGACAGAGTGTGGAGACACAAATTGGGCCGCAAGTCGATTATGTGGAAGGGGCAGTCGTTAGCCGTGACTCTGCTTCGCTCACCATGAATGCCCGAGTTATCAAGCGTCTAACCACGGCAGAAGAAAAATACGAGACTCAACGTCACGTAACGATCCCGCTAAGCGCGATTGGTTCCGTAGGACATATAACGGTTTCGAAAGGGCGCACCGCAGTTGCAATTGCCGCTAGCGCGGTAGGTGCTGTCTTGCTGGGCAATGCAATTTCTGGCGGTGAACTTCTCGGTGGCAAAGGTGGCAGCGGGGGCAGCTCAACCACCAAATAGTGAGAGTTGTTTATCGATCGAGCCCTGATCGATCGTTTTAGAATACCGAGATGCTCGATCGAACAAGATTACTTTCGAGCGTGAGCCGGATCGTTCTTCCTGTACGAATACTCACGGTCTCTGTTCTATACTCATCTTGGCTTCCAATTCGGTGAATCGCGAAGCTTAGCTGACCCATTGTCCCTTGTCGGTTAACCGGTATCGCCTTTTCATCGTCCTTGGTGCCGCCCACTTCCATGAACCGGTGGCGACGGCCGTCGACAATCAGATAAACCACAACATCTGCCCAGTTGTGATTCTCGACCTCGAGTATCACAGGCTGCGCCACGAGCTCGGGGATATTCTCGAGAGAGGATGCGTTTTTGTTGGACGAGCATCCTAATGTCACACAGAATCCAACTACAATTCCGGTAAGGTTGTGATTGAGGTACACTTTCACCTCCTGCGTTCAGCCGACGGTACAGCGTTTATCCTGCATTGAAGTTGCCAAACTACAAACAACGTGCAGAGCTGCCGACAATCTTATATAAATATGCCAGCAGCCCTGGTAAAACCAACTTACCGTTCGGTCGGTTCCCGTTTTGGAAACAACGATTCACCTTTCATTACACGCCAACCGGTGACGTCAATTGTATTCGAGAACAGCTGTTTCATTCTTGGCGCACCCATCTGCTTAAACAGTTCAGCTGACTTGCCTGGCATAAATGGTGTTAATGCCACACCCTGACGAACCAACTGCCGCATGAGTGATGCTAACGTCTGTTCTAATTCCAAGCGCTTTTCTGGATCCTTCGCCAGCTTCCAGGGAGCTTGACGATCAACATATTCGTTCGCGCGTGAGATCGTTGCCCAAACGTGATCCAATGCCTTGTTCGGCAGGTTCGCCAGCATTGCACTATGATAATTTTCATAGTCTTCTGCGTCGGCTGCGTCGACTTCATTCGGGGCGCCGGCTGGTGTAAAGCCGCTACAATACTTCTCGATCATCGCCATGGTTCGGCTTGCGAGATTCCCCCACGCATTGGCGAGATCGGCGTTGTAGCGTTCTTCAAAGCGTTCCCACGAAAAGTTTCCGTCGTTGTCGAACGGTACTTCACGCATGAGAAAATATCGAAATGCATCGGAGCCGTACTGATGGATCGTTTCATCGAGATCGATCGTCACACCAGACGATTTACTAAAGCGGTCGCCGCCGAGCAGTACGAAACCGTGCCCCCAAACCTGTTTGGGGAGTGGGAGGCCCGCCGCCATGAGCATTGCGGGCCAAATCAACGCGTGAAATCGCGTGATGTCTTTGCCAATAATGTGCAGATCTGCAGGCCACCACTCTTCAAAGCCGGAGTCGGTGCGCGGGTAACCTAGGGCTGTTATGTAATTTGGGAGCGCATCGAACCAGACGTACGTTGTTTGTGGTTCGCCGTCTCCGGTATCTCGGGGGAATTCAATGCCCCAACCCAGTCGCGCTCTACTCGCCGACACATCTTCCAACCCTTGATCGATTAACGAAAGAATCTCGTTTTTGCGACTCTTGGGTAAGAGGTACGTGGTATTCGAAATGAGATCGCGGAGACGATCTGAGTATGCGCTTAAACGGAAGAACCAGTTTTTTTCTTCGATCCATTCCAGATCGCGCGTGAGATGCAAAACGCACTTTCCGTCTTGAATTTCGTTTTCCGGTTTGAACGCTTCGCAGCCAACGCAGTACCAGCCCGCATACGATTTAATGTAAAAGTCGTCTGGCGAGCGCTCAAAGATGCGTTCGATAAAGGCACGAACACCGCGCTTGTGTACTGAGTCAGTTGTTCGAATAAACTGATCGTACGAGATATTGAGATATCTCCAGGTTCGTTCGAACTTTCCGGCAACCTCATCGACCTGCTCTTGCGGAGTGCGATGATTCTTCGCAGCCGCTTGTGCCACCTTTTGACCGTGTTCATCCATTCCAATAAGGAAGTGAACACGCTCCCCGCGCAGGCGGTGATAGCGAGCAAGAACGTCGGCGCCAATTTTTTCGTAGGCGTGACCCAGATGGGGGTCGCCGTTGGCGTAGTCGATAGCGGTAGTAATGTAGAACTTGGTCACATTACCAATTTAGCAGGTTGGGGAACCCCGATACGAGGGCTCTCCAACCTGCTCAGCGGTTATTTAGCGGTTATTTAGCTGTTATTCAGGCGAACCTGAGTCGTCGCCGCTGGGATTGCCTGAATCGTCCTGGTCTTTCCCCGGGCTTCGCCCGCGTCCGCCGCGCCCTCTGCGCCGTCGTGGACGCTTCAGGTCACGAGACGATCCGGCAGCATCTGGCTCTGGCTCGATTGACTCTGTGAGAATAACAAGCCGAGGTTCTGGAACTGCGAATTCGGCGGTATACATGAGTTCGGGTGAGATCTCGAAGGAGTCGAGCTCTTCCTCAACCTGCGCCGGCAACTGCACCGGCCGATTCGCCACCGTTTCCGTAAACTCGGCGAGTGGCATCACCCTTGGCGCACCTTCACCAGAAATCAGTTGCAGCGTCACCGCTTCGCGGAAGATATCGATCGAAACAATCTTTTCTTGGCCAATATCAGTATCAAAGACTCGACCTTCCTTCGGAAAGCGCTTGCGGCTCTGCACGTAAAACTCGTGCTCGTAGCGCAGGCAGCACATGAGTCGTCCGCAGGCCCCGGAAATTTGCGACGGGTTCAGCGAGAGACGCTGGTCCTTGGCTACCCCTAGATTGACCGGACGGAGCTCTGGAAGCCACGCAGCGGAGCAGTACTGACGTCCGCATCGGCCGATGCCGTCGAGGCGTTTAGCTTCGTCTCGCACGCCAATCTGCTTCAGTTCGATCCGTGTGCGAAACATGGACGCGAGGTCGCGAACAAGGTTTCGGAAGTCGACGCGTTTTTCTGCTGTAAAGTAGAGCGTGAGCTTTTTCTTGTCCCACTGCCACTCTGCGTCCGAAATCTTCATCACCAGACCAGCTTCCTGCACCTTCTCAGTCGCGCGTCGCCGAGCTTCTTCGTTCAAGCGATCGAGCGTTTGGCCTTGACGTACATCGCGTTTTGTCGCGACGCGAAGCGCTTTATGGGTTGGAGTGGTCGTACCACAGCCATGCGCGCAACCCGCGCTCCGTTTGAGCGCGAGATCGCCGCTGGAATGCACTCGACCAAGGTCCTCGCCGCGATCCGCGTCAACAATGACATACGAATCCACGTCGGGAACCTCGGTGTGCTCCCAATGAAAAAACTCTTTTCGGTTGCCCCGAAAGGCGACTTCAATCAGCATTCGGTTTGGTTATACTCGAAACGCGCAGGTGGAGTTCAAATAGTACGGAGTCGTGCGAAACGTCGGACTACTCAACCCATTGCCCCATGCGCAGATACTTTTGGCGGCGTCTCCGAACGAGGCGTTCGGGGCGTAGCTTTCGTAGCTCTTCCAGATTTTTGTTGAGCGATTCCTGTAGGGAAGCCGAGGCCGCGTCGTAGTCGGCGTGCGCACCACCTTCGGGTTCCGGTACGATCTCGTCGATCACACGCATCGAAAAAAGATCTTGCGCGGTGACACGAAGGGCGGTGGAAGCCTTTTCTCGCATTTCCTGCGACTTGCCGTCTTTCCAGAGAATCGCGGCGCAGCCTTCAACGGTAATAACTGAGTAGACTGCGTTTTCCAGCATCAACACCCGATCCGCAACGCCAAGCGCGAGCGCACCGCCCGACCCACCTTCGCCGATAACCGTGGCGATAATTGGGACCTGCAGCTGACTCATCTCAAGCAGGTTGCGGGCGATGGCTTCAGATTGGCCGCGTTCTTCTGCGCCGATCCCAGCCCACGCGCCCGTTGTGTCGATAAACGTCAGTACGGGAACGTGAAACTTTTCAGCCAACTTCATGAGGCGTAATGCCTTTCGGTAGCCTTCAGGATGTGGCATCCCGAAGTTACGCTTCAGATTTTCCTTCGTGTCGCGTCCACGTTGCTGGCCAATGACCATCACCGTTTCGTCGTCGAGGCGAGCCCAGCCCCCAATAATGGCGGCATCGTCACGAAAGGCCCGATCGCCGTGCAGCTCGATAAAGTCGGTAAAGATGCGACCGACATAGTCGAGCATAAACGGTCGGCGCGTGTTACGGGCAACCTGAACTCGCTGCCACGGGGAGAGATTCTTATAAACCTCTTCCCGTAACGTCGACAGCTTCCGCTCCAGTGGAGCGAGCTCGTCGTCCACCTGGATCGACTTTTCTTCGGCGAGTCTCTTAAGCTCTTCAATTTGTCGCTCGAGTTCGGCAATTGGTTTTTCGAACTCTAACGTTGGCGCTGCGGCCATGGGGCCTCCTATATGGTGAGCGCCGCGAGGGCGCCTTTCCGTCTATGATCCTAAAATTACTGTCACGCGGTCCTCGCCGAGAAGACTTCTCAACTCTTTGAGGGCTGCACTATCTGCTCCCATCGTGAGAGAGCGCGACCGCAAGCGGGCCTTGCTCTCTCTCCCGTCGCTCCATTTGACCTCGATGGGCGCGGTGCCAGGGAAAGACTGAACAACTGAACGAACATCTTCAATTACTGCTTTGTCTGGAATTGAGCCAAGGACGAGGTGAAGCGCAACGGCTACCTGCCCATTAGTTCGTTTCTCAGCCAGTTTTGTCACCGATTCCACGATAAACGTTGGATTTTCCGATCCCTCGTCCCGTCTGGAATAGCCACCCTTGAGTAAAACAGGGATGTCGGCTTTTACCTGATCGTTAATAATGGCCCAAGCTTCCGGGAACACCAATACTTCGGCCGATCCGGAAAAGTCTTCAATAGTAAGGCGCGCGAACTCCGCCCCGGTTTTTTTACTGGTTTGGCGGCGGATGGCGGTTACGACGCAGCCCAGGGCGATTGGTTCGGAAGTCCAGTGCCCGAGATCTTTGACCTGGTGCGTGGAAAACAGCTCGCATTCGGTTTTGAACGGTTCGAGCGGGTGGCCCGAGGTGTAGAAGCCGAGGATGGCTTTTTCGTTGGCGAGACGTTCGCTTTCGCCCCAGGGGGCGATGTTTGGCAGCGTGACCGTGTGAGCGGGCTTTTCAGCGCCTCCACCGAAGACGTCCCCGAAGATCGAGCCCTGGCCGGTTGCGACGTCGGCTTGAGCGAGCGAGGCTTCGCGGATGGCGGAGTCGAGTACTGCTGCGTATTGAGCGCGGTGCCCGCCGAGAGAGTCGAGTGCGCCGGCGTGGATCATGGCTTCGAAGACGCGTTTGTTGCAGACGCGGAGGTCTACTCGGGCGCAGAGATCGAAGATGGATTTGAACGGGCCGTCTTTTTTGGCTTCGATAATGGAGTCGAGCGCGCTACGGCCTGCGTTGCGAATGGCGCCGAGGCCGAAGCGGATTCGGCGGTCTTCGATAACGGTGAACTTGTAGTTTGATTCGTTAACGTCGGGTGGGAGGACGTCGATGCCGATTTCTCGGGCTTCGTTGATGTACTTGACAACGCTGTCGGTATCGCCGATTTGGGATGATAACAGTGCCGCCATGAATTCGGCGGGGTAGTGCGCTTTGAGCCAAGCGGTTTGGTAGGAGATTACGGAGTAGGCGACTGAGTGGCTGTTATGAACGATGATATCGTTCGCCACAAAGTTGTGCGTATCCTCGATCTCGAGATCGTAGGTTTGCATCTCTCCGACAGATTCGATGCTTTCTACGCGATCCCATAACACGTCGCTGTTAGCGAGTTGCTTTAGCTCAGCGTCGTGGAAGTACGTTGCAACACGGTCGATCGTCGCGCGGGTAAATCCAATTTTATTGGGATTTGTCCCTTGGGGCGTGAAGTCGCGCGACGAAACATCAGCGTGCAGCTCGAACTCAGGCCACGTCACTTCAAATCGATCTTTTGCTGCGCGTACGGTTGAGCGAACGCCGACTGGAATGAGATCCTTTGATGGACCGGATTCTGTATCGTCTAGCACTAATTCAGCGACGAGTGCTCTTCGCTCGCTGCTCAAGAATTGTTGACCGATGTACTTGTCGAATGCACGGAGGTTTGCGTTGCCCGTGACAAAGACCTGATATCCCGCTTTCTTAGTTCCGCGATACGGAAACTCAACGTGCCGTAGACGAGCGATAATGCCAAGTCGAAGCAAAAGATGCTGAACCTGGTGAGCAAGCCGTTTTGACGACGTTGCGTAAAAAGCGCTGCGTCCTTCCAGGTTGAGATGGCCATCGCCCGCCCACATTCTGCTGAGCAACAAACCAACTTGTTGATTCGTTAGAGTGAACGCATCGGATGGGAGCTCTTTTTCAGTTGCCGTTTTGTTGAGAATCCCGAGAGCTTTTGCCCACTCGAAGATCCCGCATGGCAGCTTGCGATCGGTGCGCTTTGTATAAATCGATTCGGTGCCGTGATGCATCGACCGAGTGCAGGTGACGTTGTCGAATCGTTCCGCTGCGTCGCAAAATTCCGCGATTTCAGCGACATCTTGATTATAGAAGTACACCCCGTTTGGATGACACAGGTTTCCCTCTGCAATCAAATGTCCCAACGCGATGACCTCATGGTCTGGCCACTCGACCTTTCCTTCAACCGGCAAGGTGCGAGGAACCGCGATGTGAGAGCCAATCTGGAGTTGACCGAGTTCGCGCCATCCATCGAACGTGAGCAATGGATGATTGGCCGTTGCTTCAATCTCCCGTCCTGATTCGGTGCGGAGACGGAAGACCGGCTTGATCCCGTTATCGACAACATCGAGCACCGCACCGTGGCGAAGTTCGAGCATCTTCGTGTCGCATGTAACGACCGTATCGAGCTTTACCTTGCCGTTGTATACATCTTCGATGCGAACTAAGCGTCCAGATGTAGGGTCGAGAATTTCAACGTGACCGGGAATGCATTTATTAAAACCATACCGCCCGAACGTCTCAATCTGCCCTGAAATATCGATAATCGTTTTCTTGTCGTACCCGCGTTCCAACGCCTTTTCGACGAACTTTCCGAGTTCAGCCTTAATAAGCTCCGCGTCCTTTTTTCCTACAGCCTTACGCAGCACGTCTGCTTCAGCGAGCGAAATACCCGCGAGCTTTTGTGCGATACGCATGACCTGCTCCTGATACGTAATAACACCGTATGTTTCACTGAGCAGCTCTTCCAGCTCAGGGAGCTGATACGTAATTGGTTCTTCGCCGCGTTTCCGTCGTATATACACCTTGTGCATACCGGCGTCGAGCGGGCCTGGGCGCATGAGTGCGTTGGAGGCAACGAGATCGCCAAAACGGTCACAGCGCATTGAGCGCACAAGGTCCGTTGCGAGCGGAGATTCGAACTGGAACACACCGGCCGTTTTGCCGAGCCGAAGCATCTTGTACGTATCTTCGTCGTCGAGCGGAATCGTGTCGAGGTCGGGGATCTCCCGTCCTCGAGTTCGTGCGTTCACAATCGCGTCCGTAATAACGGTGAGAGTGGTGAGGCCAAGAAAGTCCATCTTCAACATGCCGGCCTTTTCGAGCGCGTTCATGTCGTATTGCGTGACGACGATACTTTCGTTGTTGCTGCCGGCGCCTTTAGAAGACTGTGTGCAAATTGGCACATAGTTATCGAGCGGCCCCGGTGCGATAACCACGCCTGCTGCGTGAACGCCAGAATGGCGAGACAGGCCTTCGAGCGAGATCGCGTAGTCTAGTAGCTCTTTGTAGCGTTCTTCCGATTGATACAGCTTTTTGACTTCAGGGACCTTGTCGATTGCTTCTTTGACAGTGAGCGAGAAGTTTGGCTGATTCGGGATGAGCTTGGCGAGAACGTCGGTTTCTGCCGGAGTAAAGCCGAGTGCGCGACCAACGTCCTTTACAGCGGCGCGCGATTTGAGCGTACCAAAGGTGATGATCTGACCAACGGAATCCTTACCATATTTTTGTCGCACATATTCAATGACCTCGCCGCGTCGTTCGAAGCAGAAGTCAACGTCGATATCAGGCATCGAGACACGTTCTGGATTCAGAAAGCGTTCGAAGAGTAGATCGAATTTGAGCGGGCAGACATCGGTAATCTTGAGCGCATAGGCTACTAGCGACCCAGCGGCGGATCCGCGCCCTGGTCCAACTGGAATGCCGAGATCGCGTGCAGCTTTAATGAAGTCGTAGACGATCAGGAAATAACCGGCGTAGCCAGTTTTCGTGATGACATCGAGTTCATATTTGAGACGGTCTTTTACTTCATCAGACAGCTCGTCCCCATACCGTTCTTTCGCGCCTGCTTCTGACAGCATGACGAGCAGATCGTTTTCCGTTTTGACCCCTTCAGGGAGCGGGAACGACGGAACGTTGTACTTCTTGGAGAACTGAATGTCGACTTCGTCGGCGATTTTGAGCGTATTCTCCAACACGTCGGGACGGTTGGGGAACGCGGCTCGCATTTCGTCGCCATTCTTGAAATACAGCCCATCATTGTAATGCATCCGATTCGGATCGTTCAGCTCCTTACCGAGTCCGATGCAGAGTAAAACGTCGTGGGAGGAGTGGTCTTGGTGGCTGAGGAAGTGCGCGTCGTTGGTGGCAACAACGGGTAAGCCCACATCGTCAGCGAGTTTGAAGATTTTCTCGTTGAGCGTGGATTGCCCTTCGCTGGTGTGGCCCTGGACTTCGAGGTAATACCGATCCTTGAAGACCTCAGCGTACCAGGCCGCGGTGCTCCGAGCGGCTTCCCAGTTATCATCGAAGAGGTGCGAAGCGACCTCGCCCGCCATACAGGCAGACGATACAATGAGCCCTTCGCTGTACTTGGCGAGGAGTTCACGGTCGATACGGGGGCGTGAATAGAAGCCCTCGGTATAACCGAGAGAGGAGAGCTTGACTAGATTCTTGTACCCAACTGCGTCTCGAGCGAGCAGGACGAGGTGGTAATATGCTTTAGACCGCGGGCCGTCGAGGCGTTGTTTGAGTCGACGGTCGCCGGGGGCGACATAAGCTTCAAAGCCGATAATTGGCTTGAGCTTGGCCTTCTTCGCCTTCTCCTGGAATTCCCAGGCGGCGTGCATATTTCCGTGGTCCGTGATCGCGAGGGCGGGCTGTTCGAATTCGAGGGCTTGCCTAATAAGGCTCTCAATTCGGTTTGCCCCGTCGAGCAGGGAGTACTCCGAATGGCAGTGCAGATGAACGAAAGACACTCTTAAGGATATGCTAGGTTTGAAGAAGCGTGGTGTAGGGTCGAGATTTGCGGGCGTGACCGCATTACTTATAGTAGCGGGTTTACTCGCTCTTTTGCTTACCCCGACGGGGTGTTATTTGAGCCGAGCGGCGTGGGAGGAGGGAAAGATCCTGGGCGGGCGGCGGGATATCACAGAAGTGTTGCGGGATAAGAAGGTGGATTCGGTGACAAGGAAGAAGCTGCGGATTGTGGCTGATGCGAGATTGTACGCAAAAGACTCGATTGGGTTGAAGGTAGGCGACAGTTATACGGCATTTTCGCAACTTGATCGCGACACTTTGTTGTTGGTGTTGTCGGTGGCGTATCGGGATCGGTTGGCGCCGTATAGTTGGTGGTTTCCGATTGTGGGGCGGATTCCGTATAAGGGGTACTTTGACTTTTCGACGGCGAAGCGGGATGCGGAGAAGTTAGAGGAGGATGGGTTTGATACGTACGTTCGTCCGTCGGATGCGTTTAGTACGTTGGGGTTTTTTAATGATCCGTTGTTGAGTACTACGTTGAGGGCGGATTCGTTTAATCTGGCGAATACGGTGATTCATGAGGTGACGCATAATACGTTTTATGCGAAGGGGCAGGCGACGTTTAATGAGTCGTTTGCGAGCTTTGTGGGGGCGAGAGGGTCGGCGGCGTTTTTTAGGTCGAGGGGGGATGGGAAGGCGGCGGAGTATGTGGAGGCGCGGTGGGAGGATGATAAGGTGTTAGGGGCGTTTTGGGTGCATGTGAGTGAGTCGTTGGATTCGGCGTTTGGGGAGCATCCTACTGACTCACTTGCTCGGTTGGAGGCGCGGGATTCTGTGTATGCGCGGGCGAGAAGGGTTTTGGTTGATAGTATCGCGCCGAGGTTTAAGACGATTGCGCCGGTTTATGGGGAGAGGGTGAGGTTGGATAACGCGTCTTTGTTAGCGAGACGGGTGTATTCGACTGGGTTGGATTTGTTTGATAAGGTTTGGGTGAAGGAAGGGATGGATGTACGGAAGGCTGTCGTACGATTGATTGGGTTGGCTGAGGGGAGGCCGAAGGATCCGTACGGAGCGGTGAGGGAGTGGGTGGAGAAGTAGGCGGAGGAATGGATTGTTTGACATCTAGACATTTTTCAAAAATTGTTATACTTTGGTTGTAGACGGTCGGGAATGCTCGACTGTGTAGGAAATGGGTCGGGAATGCTCGACCGGCGAAAGGCTTCGATGAAAATCGAGGCCTTTGTGCTTTGTAGGGGTTAGTAGAGGCGAATTAGTCCAATCTCTTCAGTACCTCCCCAGAACTTCTTGCGTATAATCTCGATCGCACGGTTCGGTTGCGACGGATTCATCAAGTATCTGCCGATCGGACGCGAGATGAGATCCGCGATTTGCAAGCCACATACATTGCTTACTTTTGAGACGGTGACGACATCTAGCTGAGGTGTCCCGCCTATATGACGGTAAATCGGGAGCGAGTTATAGAACTCGTGAGTGAGAGCGCGATCCTCATTCACACCTCTCTTCTCGAATATGACATGCGTAACTTGCGAATGTGCTTGCTTATACCATAGAAAATCGATGACGCATGAAATGCCACGTCGCATGGCAAGGTGATAGATATTTTCACGGGGATCTGCCATGCTGCAGTACTGTCTCTTGTTGATTGCGATTGCAACTACCGTGAACGGCGCTTCTTCAATACAGGCGTTTAGTTTGGTGAAGAAAGAATTTCTTGTGGTCGGGTTCATGAGAAAATTAAACGGCGGTAACGCGCGCGAAATCTCACGCTCGTGAAGGATTGTCGCCTCGTGACCGAAGAATTGAATTTTGAAACGGTGAATCGCTGGGCAAATAGTTTCGATATACGATGATTTTTCGAAGATACAAAACGTCAAAACAAACATCGGATACTGAGCGGTGATAGCTGACAAGTCGTGATCACCACTCTCATCTACATAGACGATATATTCGCTGAACGGTTTTATAGTTGTATCATTTTGCTGCATCTATATCCCTGAAACGGCGAAATCCCCCGCTTATGGATCAGAGCGAGGGATTCGAATAATTTTGATGACATGGCGCAACTGTGTTGTGCCAGATGTTCAATGGTACAGCACAAATGTAGTTGCGTCAATGATTTTTATTGGGATCAGACGCCGCGGTATCGATCTTTTAAAAACTATGGCGCGTTTCAAGATTGTACCGTATTTTGTTTGCCTGTGAGTTTGTGCATTCAAGGGAGATCTTGATGATCTATGCAATACTTGTAGCAGGATCAGCGGCGTGACTATTGCCTCGGTCTTAGCTCCGTATATCTTCTCGGGAGGCGATAGCTCGAGATTCAGCGATCGTGTACATACGTTGGGTAGTCGCGACGTAAATATTGATGGTTATCGCGACGGCGCATCGCTCGATTCCACTGATGCTGCGCTCGCTCAACGTATTCGCAGTGGTGACGAAGACGCAATGCGTACGCTGGTGTCAGAATACGCAGATCGATTAACTCGATTCGCATACACGATAGTTCGATCCGAAGACGAAGCTGAAGGAATTGCGTATGATGTACTCGCCAATGTGTGGAGCAAGCGAGAGATGTTACGTTCTGATCGATCATTAAAGGCGTATCTGTTTACAGGTGTTCGGCATCGGGCAATCGATGTAATCGCGCATGAACGAGTCCGTGTTCGACTAGCGGTCGAGCTTGATGAGGATATTCGCTTTCGGCAATCGGTGTCCACACCGGAAAACGTATTGTCGGCATCTGCCGATTCTGATGCACAGGCGGCTCAAGTCGATGCGTTACGAGAGGCGATTGCGATGTTGTCTGAGCGGCATCAGCTGGGACTGCATTTGCGGTTCGAGCAGGGGATGAGCTACCCTGAAATTGGGAAGATCCTCAATATTTCTGACAAGGCGGCGCAGCAGATTGTGTTGCGTGCGATTGGGACCTTACGGCGGCTGTTAGGAGTGTAAGTACTTGGATTGTAGCTGTTTCCTAGAAGTTGAATTTTGAAAAACGAAGAGAGTGTTTGTATGGGAAGAACATTGCACGAAGTGATTGCGTCACTACCCCTTGAGCAGCAGCAGGAGATTGAGCGGCGATATATCGAGTTGGAGCGAGAAGTTGCAAACCTGCGTGAGCTTCGAGGGCTTACTACAGGCGTTCACTCTTATATCGCGCAGTCTCTCCGTGTTACGGAATCATCTGTTTCCGAGATGGAGAAACAAGCTGACATGTATTTTTCGATATTCCGAAGCTCTGTCGAAGCAATGGGTGGTCAGCTGGATTTAATTGTACGACTACCCAATGGAGAAGCTGTATGTTTAGGCGGTTTTGCGGATATTCATCGACCGTAGGCGTGTGAAAATGTCTGTAATGGTGTTACGAATCTCGCAGGATTATCGCAAAATTATTGTAAGGCCGTAGTGGTTTGACCTCATGCCCGTATTACAGGCATGGAGCGCGATACTGTTTCAATTTTGCCACCTGACGCCGATGTCATTGATCGATACCTTTCGGGTACGATCAATGACGTTGAGCGCGAAGATATCTCCGCCTGGATTGCTGCAAACCCTGAGTGGGGTGAGCGGGTTGATACGCTAGGTACGGTTCTTCGCAACACGTCGGGAAGAGCGCGGCTTGCATCGGATACCTCAAATATTTGGGCGACGAGTATTCTCGCCGAGGAAGCTACTTCGCGACAACGGCCTGCTCGTTCCCGTATATCCCGTCGCCTATTGAGAGGATCAATCGGACTCACTGCGGCAGTTGTGATGATGGCATTCGGGTGGAATTATGGCGTTGAATGGATCAAGCAGACTACTGCTCTGTATGGCGAACCGAGCGTGTCTGTGTATTCAACCAGCAATGGTGAGCGTGCTACAGTCAAATTACCTGATGGTAGTACTGTTGTTCTGAACGTTGCCAGTCAGCTTGAAGTCCCGTCTGATTATGATCGTGGAAACCGCACCATTCGACTGCGTGGTGAAGCGCTCTTTACTGTAACGCACAATAACTCGGCGCCATTTACTGTTGTCGCTGGAACCAGCACAACACGCGTGCTCGGAACTAGCTTTGTTGTTCGGCGTTATGACACGGATACAATGGCGATCGTTGCTGTACGCGACGGGAAGGTCGGAGTTGGATCTGTGATTTTAACCGCGAACCAGCAGCTGACTGTGAACGATGCAGGAACTTCGCACCTGTCCGATGCCCGTCCCGGACAATTCACGTTTGTGTCAGGCGCTCTTACGCTTAGCGACGTACCGTTAAATGACGCAATTGTAGAGCTGAATCGTTGGTACAACGCGAATATTCGTATTGCGAACTCTGAGCTAAGCATGCTTGGCATGCGTGGGATCAGCGGAGTTTTCGCATCGGAATCAATCGCTGAGCTCGTTGAAATGCTCGAGTTCATGTTCAATGTTCGCGTTGAACAGCGTGGGCGCATCTTAACCATTCATTCCAGGTAAAAATGTTTACTGCTCGAATGATCTTGTTGCTTGGTGTGTTTTCTGTTCCGGTGGGTGCACAGATGACGGGGCAAGATGTTGGTCGAATTTCTGTACCGAATGGCCAGTCACTAAGAGCTATGGCCCCGGCATCGCTGCAGGTTAAGGTCTCGCTGTCTGTTTCGAATCAGACTTTGGAGTCGGCAGTGTTAGAAGTTGCGCGTCAGGCTGATATGACGGTTACGTATGATTCTAAGCTTGAAATACTTTCTCGGCGTGTGTCTGTAAAAATCAAGGATTTATCGCCGCAAGAAGCGATAACGACGTTGCTGAAGGGAACTGGGATGTCAGCGCGGTTTGTCCCGAATACGCAAAGTATTGTGTTGGGAGCACCGGTGAAGGAGAGTACCGCTCATGAAACTACAAAAAAGCAGGGAAATAGTGTGATTGTAGGTCGAGTAACAGACTCGGCAACGAAGCAAGGGATTCCGGGGGCGTCTGTTGTTGTCCCGGGAATGAAGCATTCTGTGGTCACATCTCAAACCGGTGATTTTTTGATCCGGGGAGTGATTGCTGGTGAAGCATTGATAGCAGTAAAGGCCTTTGGATATAAGAGCGCTTCAAAATCGGTAGTTGTAACTGATGGCGGGCGGCACTCTGTAAGCATCGTAATGGTTGGTGTGCCAACCACGCTGTCCGGGGTTGTTACGACGGCGACTGGGTTGCAGCGGAAGATTGAAGTAGGGAATGATGTGACCACGATTAAAGTGGAAGAGGTGATTCGGAATAATCCGGTGTCGAATATGAGTGAGTTATTGGCGACTCGTGTCCCGGGGTTATATGCGGCGCCGACTTCTGGGCAACCGGGTGCACCTACGCGGATCCGAATTCGTGGGGTGTCGAGTATTAATACGTCGAATGAGCCGATTATTGTGGTGGATGGGGTGCAGATTCGGAGCGAGGCAAAGAATACTGGATCATCGAGCAGCAACTTTGACTTCGCGTTTTCTCCCTTGGATCAATTGGACGTGAATGCGATTGAAACGGTGGAAGTGTTGAAAGGCCCATCTGCAGTAGCGTTATATGGGAGCGATGCGGCTAACGGGGTAGTTGTGGTGACGACCAAGCGTGGGTTCGTCGGTGCTGCGAGGTGGCGAGCTTCGGCGCGATTGGGTACTCAGGCGATGCCAGGCCGATGGCCGCAAAATTATTTCAGTTGGGGAACATTGGCGTCGGGTGGTCTTCCCAGGCATTGCCCAAATAGAAGTTGGACACTCGCGTCCGGTTGTCGACACGATAGCCTTCAAGTGTATCAGTTGATGAACGATCCTGGGACCACTGTGTTTGGTCGCGGTTCAACCCGGGAGTATAGTCTCGGGGTTAGCGGTGGGGTCAGGGGGATTACGTATTCCTTTACCACGTCAATGTCTCGCGTTTTAGGGCTAATGAAGCTTCCTGATAATGACGTACGGATTGTCGAAGCAGAAGGTTCAAAGCTTCAATCATGGCAGCGTCGGCCGCAAGCCTCGGATCAGGCAAGTGGAACAGCGTTGGTTTCGGTCGATGTCGGAACCGAAACCAATGTTGAACTGACAACCAGTGTGAACCGGAAGATGGCGCGATCAACACCATTGAGTAATGCGATGGAGACTGCGGCGACGTTTGCACCGCCTGTACCGCAGTACGGTCCAGATGGCAGCGTGATTCAAGGGGCGAGCGGGCTTTTGGAGGCTATCAACACATTTCGTGAGCGTCGTGAAGGAACGGAGCTTGGCTCACGCAACACGATAAAAATCAACAGCCGAGGAATCCCTTCGGTGATGAATGCGATACTGACGATGGGGGTAGATGTCCGTCGAATAACCTCGAGTGCGCTGTTACTTAACGGTGACTGCTATGGGACTACCGAATGCAGTCGTTTCGGAACAAGCCTGCCGCTTGATAGCGGGTATGCCAAGCGCCGCGCCGGGTCTGCAATATTGTCGGACATAAAGTTAACATTGTCTGGCTCCGCCATTGGGTCACACTGGTTAAGCATGATACCATCTATTGGTGGAAATTTTGTCAAATCGCGGGATGAGGATTCAAATGTCGATATTCAAGGATTGCCCGTGGGATCCATTCGAGGAGGGTCTGGGAGTATTCAAGGATATAGCGAAGATCAATCCGGCCGTAACACGCTTGGTTTATATGTCGAAACACGGTTTAAGGTTGCAGATCGATTGTGGTTGCCGTTATCGATTCGAACAGATGCCGGGAGCGCATTAGGTTCGGAAGTTATGCCGAAATTTCCACGACTCGGGTTCTCCTATCTTCTCTCCGATCAACCCATATTCCAGCAGATGCCGGTGATTGGGAGTTTACCGATGGTGCGTGTGCGAACCGCTTTTGGAGTGGCCGGAAAGCAACCCGGGGTAGCCGAGAAATATCGAACGTATAGCCAAGCGAAAAATCTTTTCGTCGACGGTATACCCACTACAGGATTTGAATTAAATACAATCGGTAACACAGGATTACGGCCCGAACGTAGTCAAGAATGGGAGTTGGGATTCGATGCTGATGTGATCGAACATCCGCGAAGACGGCTGAGTGTAACAGTAACGAGTGCCAATAAGCTGACGCGCGATTTAATCGATAACCAACTGCTGCCTGGATCGGCAGGTGGTTATTGGCAAACCGTAAATTTGGGCGATGTCGTTAACTCCACGTTTGAATTGACAGTGGATGCGCTTATGGAGATCCGTTCTATAAGCTGGCAGCCATCCGTGTCACTCACCACATTGCGAAACCGCGTGAAAGCATTAGCCCCAACTTCGCAAACTGGCTCGGGTTATCTATTTGGCCCGGATTTCCAGAACACAGGTCTCCAAAGCCGAAACGTAGTTGGATATCCGCTTTATGGTCGATGGGCACCGCAGGTTGTTGGATATGCGGACCGCAACTCTGATGGAATTATCGGGCCCAATGAAATCCAACTGTCTGATAGTGCCATTTTTATTGGTGCCCCATATCCCAAATTTACGCTCAATACACAGCAACAATTGACGATGCGATCGAGTGTGACGCTCAGCGGTGTGATCAGCTATGAGAATGGCCTAACGCAAATTCGTAGACGAGGAGAGTATAGTCGCGTTGAAAACGATCCGACGCTCTCACTTAGCGAACAGGCGTATGGGATGTACAGCGTGCTGACACGTGCGCAACAGGTGTCAACGTTGCGTTTTACAAGTGTGCAGATCAATTATTTATTGCCTCGTTCCATAACGGCTCGGATATTTGGCGGTCGCAGTGTTTCGATCAAGGCATCGGGAAAGAATATTGGACTCTGGAGTACCTATCGTGGCAAGGATCCTAATGTAGGGGCGTCTGGGGAAGAGGTGTGGGATCAAGGGCAACTACCAACACCACGTGAGTGGGCGTTCGAACTGGGGATTCACTAAGATGAAATATTTCCGGCAGATTGATGGTCAGCTGATGATCCATGTTTCGCGTCGCAGATTCATGCGTACCTCGCAGCGATTATTCGCGATCGGGTTTGTTGCTTCCGTTGCCGCGTGTTCAGATCTTATAAATAACACGCAGGTTCCACCTAATATCATTAATCCCGATGCCATAAAGACGGAGCGTGGGGCCAAGGGGCTGTATCAAGCGGTGCTTGCTCGCTTCTCTGCCGTTTATGCCGGCTCTGATGCCAGTAGTGGTAATCAAGAACTAGCAAATCGAGTGTACACTCGACTGACTGGATTGTTGACCGACGAGCTACATCGTGTACAAGGAACGCAGCTTTATCCGGAATCTTTTCTTGATCGAATTGATTCGAGACTCCTGTTTACAGATGATAGTCAGGTGGATGGAGTCGATGAGCCCTATACAGCCCTACAACGCGTGCGACTCGCGAGCCAGGAAGCCCGCGGAGTATTAAAGAAATACGCACCGACGCTACCCAAGGTGCTTACGGGTCATTTGTTGGCACTTGAAGGTATGGTTACAGTCATGCTCGCCGAACTATATTGTTCGGGAATACCACTCAGCCGACTGGACTTTGAGCGGGACTATACATTGACGCAAGGATTCACCACTGACGAAGTGTATCAGCACGCGCTGGTGCTCTTTGATTCTGCGGTGTCGCTGGTCGCCGACAGCGTGCGACTACAGCATTTTGTCCAACTTGGCCGAGCACGCGCACTCTTGGGACTTGGACAGGTCGTTGAAGCGCGCGATGCGATCGCCGGGATCCCGACCAGCTACAGTTACCGTATAGTATACAACGCATCAATGGGAAATACTTTATCCTATAAGTATGTGCCCCCCGCTGATTACGAGCGCTTTGGTGATGTCGAAGGAGGCACGGGGTTACCATTTCTGACAGGCGGAGATCCGCGCACACAACTACCGGTGTTGATGAACCCCGCATCATCTCTCACGCTGAGCACCGGGATCGAGGCGCGGTTGATTGAGGCAGAAGCGGAATTAACAACAGGTGATACGTTATGGCTCACGACACTCAATCAGTTGCGTACAACCTGCGTAAGTCAAATCGAGTGCGCATCACCCGCTCCGGCCGGAACAGGTGGTGTCAGTGGACTACCGCCACTTGAAGATCCGGCCCCATCTGTGGCAATGCTGAATACAGCTAGTCAACGCCAGCGATTGGAACTGATGTTTGCAGAACGCGCCTATTGGCTCTTTTTAACCGGACGACGACAAGGGGATTTACGTCGATTCATTCGGCACTATGGGAGATCAGTCAATTCTGTGTATCCAACCGGCGTGTATTGGTCGTCCAGCTACGGAAGCTACGTGAACCTGCCGGTTCCTGCGAGTGAACGGCAGTTAAACCCTCATTACCGAGGCTGCGAAAACCGAGATGCATGATCGCTCTAGGCAGATTTGTTCACGCAGGACGATGTGCAGTATAACGTCTCTGTATTTTTGGCTCAAGGCGTTGGGTTATCACCCGTGGATGTTCGTTCGGAATTTCCTGTTCCCTCGACTACCTCACTTTACCGTGGCGTTACTAGGTATTGGATGCGCCGATCCCAGCTTCCGGCCACCGACGAGCGAGAATACACCAGTGTATTGGGAGCTTCGCACGAACTATCAAGCGATCCAACTATCGCGGGTACAACCTTTCGATACGGTGCAATTACACGCGGTTCCATATGGAGCAAATGGACTTCCGTTGCCTGCGGATTACATAAACATGACAGGGGTTTCAATGAAATGGGCATCTAACGATTCATCGAAGGTGCGCGTGTCACCCACTGGCTTTTTGACAGCGCGCGGCGAAACGCAGAGAGTGGACGTTGAGGTGCGTGCCACGGTTGGCCGTGTTACTCATGTTGACACGATAGTCGTGAGCGTAACGGCCGATCCAAACCCTCCTGTGCTCGGTGTGTTCTCAATTCACCCTACTGATAGTTTGAAGCGAGCTGCCAGAAATATAAGGTACTACACATTTCCGGTAATTGCACATGATACCGGTGGGCGGCAGATGAGTAGCTTTCCGATTCGGTGGCGGTCGTCTGATTTGACAGTTGCGATGTTTATCGAGGGCTATCTTGAAGTCCTGATACCCGAACGTCAAGTTATCATTTCGGCCAATACTTGGGTCTATGGTGTCGTCAAGACGGATTCATTCGTCCTTGAAACCGGTTGGCCGGTGGCTTTACCGGTTGTTGCTACACAACTGCGGCAGGTGCGCATATCGGACGGTCAGGTGCAGCTAATGCCAGTTGTTAACTACGTTCACATTGGTCCAGGAGGGTTTGTGAGTTTTCAAAATAATACGGGGTTTGGTCCGAGGTTTGTGTCGGGTGTTCCAGCACTACCCGGTGTCAGCATCGATATCATTTTTGATAATCCAGCGGCAGCGCGTTTGTCTGGTGGGGTTCTTGAGGGTGGCAATATTATTGGCCTTCTAAGTGATACGACGCTATCACAAAGTAAACGGCAGCAAAACCGCTGGTTTGTCACTCCCGGGGAGCACTTCTTTACGATCCAACCAAGCGGTGTACGAGGTAGCATTATCGTGCATGATAAGTGACGATTGGAAAGGCAGTGAACAAGGTATTAACAAACAAGCCTTATGCGTCGTCGTTCGTACTGAGCTCGATCAGACCCAAAATGAACTCTTTCGCCATGAATAAACAATTATGAAGCATGTTTCGACCCGACGTCAATTTTTACAGGCATCCACGACGGGGTTAGCGATTGCATCGCTTGTGGGTCTTCCGAAACGGGGAGAGGCACTAGAGCACCGATGTGCCACAGACTATCATGATACACCGTTAGACGATACACCTCTCACAGATGACCCTCGTGTGAAGCAAATGCTGCAGAAAGGTATTGATGCAGCTGTTGCGGCAGGTGCTAGCTACGCTGATATGCGGCTTACTCACACCCGGTTCAGGGATCTCAATGGGGCGGAAGTCTTTAGATCAAGTCAGGGTGGTTCATCGAAAGTGCAGTCTACACGTAAGGCTATTCCAGAGGATTCGGAAGAAATTACGGTGGGCGTACGAGCCTTGGTAAAAGGCTACTGGGGATTTGCGTCGGGGCCTGTATGGACTGTTGCAGAAGGAGAACGATTAGGGGCGGAGGCTGCGCGACAAGCTGTTGTAAACAGTCTTGGAAAACCGCGCGAGACAGCAATGGCCCCTTGTGAAAGGGTCGTGAACGGATCGTGGAACATGCCGGTCAAGATGGATCCGTTCTCGTACCATCCTAATCAGCTCAATGATATCATCCGGGGCATTGCGTTTTTTGCCGTGTACAGACCCAAGGTTCAGTCTGCGGGGCTGAATGCGCAGTTTCGTCGACAAGATAAAGCGTTTTGTTCCAGCGCGGGAAGCTATTTCACTCAACGTCGATATGAGATTGTTCCAAAGTTCTCAATCAAGTGCTATGAGAAAGGAGTTATGAATCCTGGGCCGGGGTGGGATCTCGTTAAGGACTGGTTTACAGCCTCAGCTAAAGGGTTTGAAGTTTTTGATGAAGAGCGACTGCGAAATTCGGTGGATGAGATGGTCGAGCAGGCGGTGCAAGAGTTCGAGCTTCCTGAGAAGCAACTAGATGTCGGGAAATATGAGACCGTGCTAGATGCAAGCTCGGTCGCGGTGTTCTTAAATGGATCTATTGGCGCGGCCACAGAACTTGATCGAATATTGGGTTATGAGGCGAATTCCAGTGGAACTAGTTACTTAAACGATCCGGTTGCTATGCTTGGCACTGAAGTAATTGCGTCTCCATTGATTACAGTGACGGCTGACAGGTTAAGACCGACAGGGCTTGCCACGGTGAAATGGGACGACGAGGGGGTGGTGCCACGAGTCACTTCCTTGGTTACGAACGGTGTGCTTACAAATTTTCAAACAGACCGAGAGAGTGCTGCATGGATCGCCGCGAATAAATCAGGGATCGACGCGCGGTCGTCTGGTGGTTCATTCGCACCGGTCGGCGTTGATGCACCTATAATTCACACCGCCAATTTGGAGTTACAACCTAGTACAAGTATCGACGATTTTGACAGTCTTTTACGTAGCGTGAAAAAAGGAATTGCAGTAAGGAAGATGGGTGGAGTTCAAATGGATTTTCAACAGCTGAATGGCTTTTATTACCCGGACAGGCAGGTATATGAAATTATGAACGGGAAGATTATCGCAAAGGGGATGGGACTCGGGCTCATGTTCAGATCTCCGGAGTTATGGAAAGGTGTTCGAGCGATTGGGGGCAAAGAGAGTGCTTGTGACTTTGGGTTGAGTGCCCAGAAAGGTGAACCAACGCAGGAAAGCCGGTACACTGTGAGGGCCGTACCAGTGCTACATGAATCACTGACGTATATCGATTTATCGAGGAAAGCGTAATGAATGGTCAGCACGCACCACGTTCGTTGAACGAATTCCAAAACTGGAATAATACTTTCCAGAGCGATCGTATCCTTGATCGGTGTAAACGTGCATACAGCATAGATGCTGATGCCGATCGTCTGTTGCCGCAAGTTGAACGTGAGCGGATTGTTCAAAAAATTTGTACTTTAGATCCAAAAGGTGCCGACACTACAATAGTTTTTGTCTTAGCATGGTGGCAGGGTGAGCTTCGATGGGGACGTAATCGCGTCAGCTTGTCAGCCGATCGACGTGATGTACAGGTTACGATTATTCGCAATATCAATGGGCTCGCTTCACCGGCTACAACGAATCAAACTGACGACGTCTCATTAGAAGGGGCAATGGAGATGTCCAAGCGTGCGGGAGAACTCGGCAATTTGCGTCCATTTCCAATCTTTCCGGTTGATCCAGCCAAACTCCCAGTGCCTGCAACTACGATTTGGAGTGATACGACATTTAATGCGACCGTCGAATCGCGGAGCGCGCTCATCGCCACTTTAGTAGCGGAGGCGGAAGCCAAGGATTTGTTATCGGCGGGGTATCTTGAAATGCGAGGCCAAGTGCAATCCGTCTACAATCCATATTCCAGTATGAAACGAGAGATCTTGCATCGTCAATTAACACAATCGCAGTGTTCCATGACCGTGCGACATCCTAAAGGAGTCGGTTCTGGGTGGGCTGGGCTCTCGAGTTACAATTGGTTGTCCATTGACGCACCGAAATTAGCGAGTCAGGCGTTGGATAAGTGTTTGCGTTCACTGAATCCAGTCGCTGTGGAACCGGGACGGTATGTAACAATTTTAGAACCTCAAGCGGTTTTTTCATTGGTATCGCCACTCCTTGGTTTCACAGGGGCTTTGAACACGCGGTCGGATGCTGAGAGAGGCCTAGGACCATTCGCGCTCGAATGGGATGAGAGTCTTAAGTTGTGGCGTACCAAGCTTGGGTTGCAAGTGATTGATGAGCGGATCACTATTAGTCATATACCGACGGATCCGCTGATGGGGATTGAATCACAACAGGGATTAGCGCCCATCACCTGGATCGAACGCGGTGTCTTAACAACTCTGGGCTTTCCACGAACTCAGTACAGCTTGCCCGAACTCAACGATAATCTTCCTCAAATCCAACGTGAAGCATTTCATATGTCGGGTGGTATCACCACGAAAGAGGAAATGATTGCCACCACAAAACGAGGGTTGTTGGTAACACGGTTTTCAAATTTGGGGTCGCTTGGTTCTGCTGGCTTAGCGGGCTTTACTCGGGATGGATTATGGCTCATTGAAAACGGTAAAATCTCTAAAGCCGTAAAAAATTTCCGCATCTTGGAATCACCTCTTTTCGTACTTAATCAGGTGGAACAATTGGGATCACCTGAACGGGTGTTTAGACCGAATACGAATCCTTATCAATTTTCGATTGTGCCGACGATGGTACCAACGCTCAAAGTTCGCGATTTCAGTTTCACTCACATGGTGGATGCGGTGTAATGTACGTATCTCATTTTTCTATCGATCAAAGATCGGTACGTCGGAATTCGCGCTACACTGCCGCTTCGATTGTTTCACAATCTCTTAGTCGCATTAACGACGATGTTCCCTATCTATTCCGAACACCAATTCTGTCGTTTTGTTGGCTATTCGGTGTCATGCTTGGGTGCTTGATGCCACTATTGGCGCAGGCCCAGACGAAATTTGATTGGCCTGATTCCCGTTACGATATTAGTCATTATAAATACATTGATGTCTGTGTAGCCGTGAGAGAGCGTGTGAATGATAGTACGTATGCAAGAACTGAGCAATGGATAGATACTCTGCATTATACCGCACATAATCGATCTACCCCTCTCCATAAGAGTGTGGTAGCCGCAACCAAAAAGTGTTTATCCCCGTTCTCTCCAGATCTGATTTCAACTAGCGAATTTACTAGAGCACAAGAACTGTACCTCGTGGCCGGGATGGACTCAGAAGCAAAGGCGATCGTGGATCGACGAATCCGGCAAATCCCAGGTGACAGTCCGCTGGTATTAGTTCGTGCGCTTGATACCACTATCAGCGTGTACATGAAAGCGCAGCCTGGGCGTTTACAGGAGGCCCTGGATCTTTATGAAGATATTGAGCGTTTGGGATCGACGGTACCGATTTTAGATCGCGTCGATCACATCAGTCGTTTGGTTAACCTTAGTCGGTCAATGCAAGATAGCGTGAATGAAGCCCGTGCATTCGGCAAAATGTTGACGCTTGCAAAATCGATGTCCGATGCTGAATGGACGAGTATAGCTGGAGAACGATTGTGTATGTGGATCGACTTTGCAATTCAGTCGCAGTATCATGATCGGTTTAGTAAGGCCCTCGCAAGTAGTACAGAAAGGTTTATGGCACTAAAGGGAGAGCTCTTCACCTCATTGGTTGGGCGTCCGAACGTCTTTGTATACAACGATGTAGAAAATTTGGGAAAGTTAAGCCCGCCGGTATATGGCGACTATTGGTTTCCAGCGAAACCGGAAGGTGTTGTTTATCCGAGATCTGGGGTTGTGACTATCCTCTTTCCGGTGGTAAGCGATGACTGGCGCTTGAGAAATCTGACTCTAGATCGCATTGCTGCGTTGCATCGATTAAAGGCGAGATGGCCAGAGTTAGAGATTATAGTGATTGCAAACACGCGCGGGTATTTCAAAGAGATTGAGCCGCCTCCACCGGAGGTAGAAGCAGCATATGTTGACAGCATGTTTCGGCAGTTTCACGATGTACCGGGAATCCTGGCCGTTGAAAAGACCAAATATTGGCGAATGCCAGGGTTCGATCATCGTCGTATTGATGAACCCACAGAAAATGCTAAGTACGGCCGCGGCATGGTTGGCGACAATAGGCTAACTAAGAACGGGATAGGTAATTATGGTATGGAACTCATAGATAAAGAGGGGTACGTTGTCAGCAAATCATCGTTGGGAGGGGGGGCACTCGGTGAAAAGATATTCGAACGGTTGATCCAGGTATTGATTGATCGCGAGCCTAAAACGCGATCGGATGTGCGCATATGGAGGTGGAATTTATAATCGAAGGTCTTTGAGCGCTCAGGTCAAAATTACTGCTTGTCAACGATTTTCTTGTGTCGTGGACAAAGGTAGTGGGTACGCATCCGAAAGACGCGTGACGTCGCTTACTGAGTTCTCTTTCGTTCAACAATAGACGATATATGAGTTCTGAATGAAAATGTTTTTGTGTTGGTGTGCAGGACGGTCCTCATTAGGATGGATGTGTCATCCTGGGTGAGAACTAAGAAGTCTAGTGCAAGATAATCACCTCTTTTGAGTTATGGAGTTATGCAACATCAGTCATCGAAACTGAACGGGAATGGATGGTGTGGGTGGCTCCCGTCATTGGCTCGACATACATATACCAGTGTTATCGCGATTTTTGGTGTAGTTACCTTCATGAACGCACCAGTATTCTCGATATCAGCGCAGTCGTTAAGTCACGTATTCGTACGACCGACTTCGGATCCTGTTCTAACGTCTATTCACCAAAGTCATATTTCTCCAGGACGCACAGCGCTTCCAGGTGATTCGAACTCCCAGGAGATTCCGTTTTTGCTTCCCTCATTGCGGTATGGACTCGATACCACTGTCTCTCCGTGTGTCGACTTCGACCGCTTCGCAAACGGAGGATGGCGTGACAGCGCATCAATGCCAAAAGGTGTGGAATCCAACAACGTGTTTCGCTTCACCTCCGCGCGCACTGCAGCATTCATTCAGCAGTTGCTGGATTCCACGCCGTCCATGGCGCGCACCACAAAGGATCCCGTGTTGCGTGCCGTCGGTCGATATTATGAAAGTTGCTTACACGCTGATTCCCTGGAACGATCGATTGCGGCACTGTCGATGGCAGGCGCCCGTCCCAGTGATACGTCGCGTGCTGCACGGTGCGGGCGGCTTGTGGTGAAAGATTTACCGGACGGTGCCGGTCGTGTGTTTGTGAATGGCCTGTTACCTCCGGATGCTGAGAAGCGCGTGCGTGCTATGGTTGCGAATATTCAGCGCGTCGCCGAGCAGCGCATGAATCGACTCACCTGGATGGATTCTGCGGCAAAAGCGCGGGTCCGCAACACACTGAAGACAATGACGTTGCGCGTCGCCAAACCAGATGTTGTCGTCGATCATAGCGGGCTAAAACTCACCACCGACGATTTCGAGCGTAATCGCCAGTTAATCAAGGAATATTTCTGGAAACGCCAAGTAGTTCGCACGCGGGAAGAGGCCAATGCCTTATGGGTGATGAATCAGTATACCCCTAATGCACAATATCAGGGCAGCACCATGAATACCATTGAAGTACCTGCCTTTATGTTTCAATGGCCGTTTTTTGATCCCGGTGGTGCTGATGACGCGATAGGGTATGCTGGGGCGGGAATGATTATCGGGCACGAGATGTATCATGGAGTGACGTTCAGTGCAGGGGCAACGCGTGACTCCGGTTATACTGTCCGAGCCAATCAACTCATTGCTCAGTATGATTCGCTCCCTTCTATCGAGAAAGTTCAGGTCAATGGAAAGATTTCTGTGGTAGAAACCTTGCCTGATTTAGGGGGCCTCCTTGCGGCGTATGATGCATGGCGTGGAGCAGGCGGCGCAAAGCGGCGTACTATGGTTGAAGGATTTACGCCAGAGCAACGGTTCTTCTTGCATTATGCGCGCGTGTGGCGAACGAAAGACACTCGAGCACATGTGCAATTGTTACGAAGCGATCCGCATGCCCCTAATATCGCACGGATAAATGGCGTAGTTGCGAACGTACCGGCGTTTGCAAAAGCGTTTGGGTGTCGTGAAGGCGATCCTATGGCCAAATCCGCAGCAGAGCGCGTGGATATTTGGTAGGACTGATGCGTGGGCTATAGCATCGTATAGAGAGAGTGTGTCTCTCTCCTCATGAATGCCAAAAGATTCACAATAGGAGTCTGCCTTATAACCTCCAATTGATAATCTTTCCCTGTGCCATATTACTCACTGTTTTGTACTCTATGCGATCAAGAAACGGCGGTAGTTGCGCGCTCGTTGTTTTGCTCCCACGCAAACGTAGTCATCCAAACATCACTCAATACCATAATTTTTGTCTCATTCCATAAGCTCACTCATGGCTAGGATTATTGTTTATACCTTGGATAAGTAGACTTTGTACGGCCTGTTTAGCTTGGGATTTTCCTAATATCAGAAATATGGCTGCCGTATATATATGCATTTACTCGCGTACGCTCACAATCATACTGCGTTGTGCTCATAGGGCTGTATCTCCAAGCTACACTCATTAGAGTGTGTATTATTCCTTCAAACTTCGATTGCAATCTCGTCACCCTCATCATCCCAATTCCACCTCAAACGTTTCCCAAACACACAAAACCATAGCATATTGGTGCACTGCAGGTTCCAATAACCGGTCCTTGCCACCACGATGCCTTCGTCGCCCTTACTACCGCGCGATCCAAACGACCTGCTCCATCACGACTCGAACGATGGTGCCATCGGCCGCGCCACAGATTCGGCTCTCATCGCTCGCCTACGCGATAGCGATCCATCCGTAATCGACACGCTGGTCCGCATATACGGTGCCGTGCTAATTCAACATGCCTCACGCCGTGTAGGCTCTATAGATGCAGCGTATGAAGTTGTACAAGACGTTTTCCAACGTCTTTGGTCCGATCGAGCAACGCTCAACATTACCCAAGACATAGCTGCATACCTCTTTTGGCGCACTCGAAATCATGCCTTACACATTGCGCAATCCGCACGTGCGACGGCGCAACGCGAGGCACGATGGGCGCAAGAAATGAGCGTTGCCGCGTCCGCGGATTACAACACAGGTGAAATTGCGATTGAATCCGCAGAAATGCGAGATCGAATCTTCTCTGCACTCGAGTCTGTGCCGCCCAGATGCCGAGAAATCTTTATGCTCGTGTGGGATGATCAACTTTCGTATCTTGAGGTCGCCAAGATACTCGGCATTTCCGTATTGACCGTTCGAAACCAAATGAGTCGCGCAGTTAAACATTTGGCGCAAATCCTTCCACCGCCTCAGAAATACTAAAAGCGATACTCTCCGATTCGAAATGTTTTTCTCGCATGTGATGTTTTAGCGAGCGACTCGGGTTAAGAGGTGTATGATCAATTTCACCCCCGCCGAATGGGCTCGTTTAGCCGACTACCTCGCCCAAGAGCTTCCAGCGTCGGAACACGCAGCTGCCGAGCAATGGATAGCGGAAGCTCCTGACAGACAGGTGTTCGTCACCCAACTCCGCTTGGGTCGAGTTGAGAATCGCGTACGATCAGAAATTACTTCGAACGAACTTGCAACACATGTGGATCGATTGGTACGCACATTGACCGAGTCGATTGTACCGGAGCGAAAGCATATCGAAGGGCAGTTGGATGAGCGCTTCACGCTACCCACTCATCGATTTGGTCGATTTTCTCCAGTGGGAATAGCTGCGCTCAGCTTACTACTCGTTCTCGTAGGATGGGTCGTTGGTAGAACCCCTTCAGCCGATTCCTCTGGGAATAGCGCGATCGGAAGCTACGTATATATCACCGCCCCCGGAGAGCAGGCGACGATCGTGTTGCCGGATGGAAGTACGGCGCAACTTAACGTGGCGAGCAGGCTTGAAGTGCCAACAGATTATGACCGCGGTAATCGTACGCTTCGACTTACGGGTGAAGCGTTTTTATCCGTATCTCACAACAGTGGTACTCCGTTTACCGTGATTGCAGGTCCAAGTACGTCGCGTGTTTTGGGTACTCGATTTGTGGTGCGTCATTATCCATCAGATAGTGTGGCAACCGTCGCGGTACATGATGGGAAGATTGCCGTTGGTTCTACAATTCTGTCTGCGATGCAGCAAGTGAATGTGAGCGAGACGCATATCACGCGAGTCCGTACCGCGCACCCTGGACAATTTACCTTTGCGACCGGCGTGTTAACACTCGGTACAATGTCAGTGTTAGCCGCAATCACTGAGCTCAATCGCTGGTACGATGCGGATATCCGTCTTGGTGATCCCATATTAGGCACGCAAAGCGTGGGTGGGAAATTTGCAGCAGGATCGTTAAGTGATCTGACGGAATTGTTGGAATGGACGATGAACGTGAAGGTTGTTCGCGAAGGACGTGTGTTGACCCTTTACCCGAGATAAGCGTGACGTCTCAATATCAAATCACTCATATGGTATGGGTTGGTATATGTTGTTTACCCTATAAGGCAATGTTCCGAACCTTGTGTGCCAGTGTTGGAATGATTGTCGGATTTGGTGTATTCGGCGTTGAAGCACAAACGCATACAGTGCTTCCTTCGGAATCGAAAGTGGAGATAGCACAGAGCCCGGGACAGCTCGGCAAAAAAAATTCCCGTAGCTCTGTGACAAGGGTGAGTCTTGTTGTCAAGGATAGCACGCTTGCGTATGTGATTAACGAGATATCGGAAAAGGCCAGGCTCCGGCCGGTATATACAAATACGGATACTGCTTTTGCGAAGCGGATTTCGATCAACCTCGTTAATGAACGTGTAATGGATGCGTTAACGATTGCGTTGAACGGCACGGGGTTGTTTGCGAAGCTTGCCTCGGATGGAGAGACGTTAATGATTCGGCCGGTGGTTGCTACTGCAAGGTCGAATCAGAGTGGAGCGGTAACGGGAAGAGTCATTGACTCTGTTACCAGGAAAGGTATACCAGAGGTAACTGTTTCAATCGCTGGTGCAAGCAAGACGGTGCTGACAGGGGATAATGGCACGTATGTCATACACCCGATTGCGGTTGGTGAGCATGTAATAGCGGTAAAGCTGTTAGGGTATAAAACGCAGACACGGTCGATTAAGGTTGGCAACGATACTAGTCGGGTAAATTTTGTGTTAGCGCCGATGGCTACAACGTTATCTGGGGTTGTTACGACTGCGACTGGATTACAGCGGAAGGTTGAGGTGGGTAATGATGTGACCACGATCAAGGTTGAAGAGGTAATTCGCAATAACCCGGTGTCAAATGTGAGTGAGTTGTTGGCCACACGCGTCCCTGGGTTGTATGCTGCGCCGACTTCTGGGCAGCCGGGTGCACCTACACGGATTCGAATTCGGGGGGTTTCGAGTATTAATACGTCGAACGAGCCGATTATTGTGGTGGATGGGGTGCAGATTCGAAGCGAAGCAAAACCTGGAGCAATGAGCAGCAACTTTGATTTCGCGTTTTCCCCATTGGATCAGTTAGATGTGAATGCGATTGAAACGGTGGAAATACTGAAAGGGCCGTCTGCAGTAGCGTTATATGGGAGCGATGCGGCCAATGGGGTGATCGTAGTTACGACCAAACGTGGCGTTGTTGATGGTGTGCCACGGTGGACGGCCCGAGGAAAATGGGGTATACAGACCATGCCTGGAAAATGGCCGCAGAACTATTTCAGTTGGGGAACACCAGCCTTAGGCGGCCTGCCATCGCATTGTCCCTATAATAGGTGGACGAGAACATTTGGTTGTCATCCGGATAGTGTCCAAGTATATCAGTTAATGAACGATCCCGGGACTACTGTATTTGGGCGTGGCTTAACGCAGGAGTATAGCGTTGGAGTCAGTGGCGGAGGGCGAGGGATAATCTATTCTTTTACCACGTCAATGTCTCGGGTTTTAGGATTAATGAAGCTTCCTGATGATGATGTGCGTATCATACAAGCGGAGGGTATGACAACCCCGTCATGGCAACGTCGACCGCAAGCCTCGAATCAGGCGAGTGGAACCGCGTTGATTGCTGTCGATGTCGGGGCAAAGACCGACGTTGAACTGACGACCAGCGTGAGCCGGAAAATGGCGCGATCAACACCGTTAAGTGATGCGATGAATGCCGCGGCGACGTTTGCACCGGCTGTACCGCAGTACGGTCCAGATGGCAGCGTAATTCAAGGAGCCAGTGGGCTCTTAGAGGCCGTCAACACATTTCGCGAACGTCGTGAAGGAACGGAGCTTGGGTCACGCAACACGATAAAAATTAACAGCCGAGGTATCCCTTCGGTGATGAATGCGATTTTGACGATGGGAGTGGATGTCCGCCGAATAACATCGAGTGCCCTGTTGCTCAACGGCGATTGCTATGGGACCATATTGCTACGTGGGGATACTAAATGCAGTCGCCGTGAAACCGCTGTACCGCTTGATAGTGGATATGCCAAGCGCAGTGCCGGGTCTGCCATATTTTCGGATATAAATTTGACGCTGTCCGGTTCCGCCATTGGGTCACGTTGGTTGAGCATGACGCCAGCCATTGGTGGAAACTTTGTCAGAGGGCGGGATGAGGTGACGGCAGTCAGTATCCTCGGATTACCGGTGGGCTACATTCGAGGGGGGATCGGGTCTATTCAAGCGTTTAGCGAGGGGCAATCCAGCCGTAATACGCTTGGGATGTATGTCGAAACACGATTTAAATTTGCAGATCGACTATGGTTGCCGTTATCCATTCGCACCGATGCCGGGAGTGCATTAGGAGCGAACGTTATGCCTCAATTTCCGCGACTGGGGTTCTCCTACCTCCTTTCCGATCAACCCATTTTTCAGCAAATACCGGTGATTGGAAGTTTTCCGATGGCTCGAGTACGAACTGCCTTCGGGGTGGCTGGAAAGCAGCCCGGGGTTCTTGAAAAATTTCGGACGTACAAGCAGGCGAACAGTATTTTTGTCGACGGATCGCCAGCTGCTGGATTTGAATTAAATACGATTGGGAACACGGGTTTACGTCCCGAACGGAGTCAGGAGTGGGAGTTCGGCGTTGACGCGGATATTGTCGAGCACCCACGAGGGCGGCTGAGTATTACTGTGACAAGTGCCAATAAGATGACACGCGATTTACTTACTGGAATAGTTCTGCCTGGATCGGCCGGGAGCTATAGTCAAGCCGTAAACTTGGGCAATGTACAAAATTCCACGTTTGAGTTGACAATGGACGCGCTTATGGTAATCCGCTCTATCAGTTGGCAGCCATCGATGTCACTCACCACGTTGCGAAACCGGGTGAAAGCATTGAACCTAACATCGCAATCGGGTGGTAGTGGACTTTTCGGGATAGCGGGATTAGAACAGCGAAATGTGGTCGGGTATCCACTCTATGGCCAATGGGCGAGAGACGTGGTGGGATATGCGGACCGCAACTCTGATGGGATCATCGGGCCGAGCGAAATTCAGCTGTCTGATAGTGCGATTTTTATTGGTGTCTCATATCCCAAATTTACGATCAATACACAACAACAGTTGACGATGCGATCGAATGTGACGCTCAGTGGTGTGCTAAGCTATGAGAATGGCCTTACACAAGTGCGTGAACGAGGAAAGTACAGTCGTGTTGAGAATGATCCAACACTCTCGCTTCGCGAACAGGCATATGGGATGTACAGCGTGCTGACACGTGCGCAACAGGTGTCAACGTTGCGTTTTACGAGTATGCAGATCAATTACCTGTTGCCGCATTTCGTAACGGGTCGGATATTTGGCGGCCGTAGTGTTTCGATCAAAGCATCGGGGAAGAATATTGGGCTCTGGAGTACCTATCGTGGCAAGGATCCTAATGTCGGTGCGTTTGGTGAAGTGGTTTGGGATCGAGGACAACTGCCAACACCACGTGAGTGGGCGTTCGAACTGGGGGTTCACTGAGATGAAATATTTCCAAAAAATTGAGGATCCGCAGATAATCCCTATTGCCTGGTGTAGATTCATGCGCACCTCGCTGCGATTTTTTGCGATCGGGCTCGCTGCTTCCGTTGTAGCGTGTTCAGATTTGGTAAATAACACAGGGGTCCCACTTGATATCATTGATCCCAATGCCATAAAAACAGAGCGTGGGGCCAAAGGGCTGTATCAAGCAGTGCTTGCTAACTTCTCTGAAGCCTATGCCGGCGGTACGGATGACGGAAACAATAGTGCATTTACTCGACTGACTGGATTGTTGACCGATGAGCTACATCTTGTGCAAGGGGATGCGTTTTTCCCAGAACAATTCTTTGAGCGAATTGATTCGAGGCTCCTGTTTACAAATGATAGCAAGGTGGATGGAGTGGACGGACCGTATACGGCCCTACATCGCGTGCGTCTTGCAAGCCAGGAAGCACGCGGGGTCTTAAAGAAGTACGTGTCGACGCTTCCCGCAGCGCTTACGGGTCATCTGTTGGCGCTTGAAGGTATGGTGACAGTTATGCTGGCCGAGCTGTATTGTTCGGGAATTCCACTCAGTCGACTGAACTTTGAGCGCGACTATACGTTGACGGAAGGATTCAACACTGAGGAAGTATATCAGCACGCACTGATGCTCTTTGATTCTGCTGCATCATTGGTCGCCGATAGTACGCGCTTACAGTATTTTGTCCAACTCGGTCGGGCACGTGCACTTTTGGGCCTAGGGCAGGTAGCTGTAGCGCGTGAAGCTGTTGCTGCGATCCCGACTGGCTTTAGCTATCGTATGATATACAACGCGCCTGTGGGAGGTGGCACAAGAGAGGGCAAGTTTGTGCCCTCCGCGCGTTTCGAGCGATTTGGTGATGTCGAAGGGGGCACAGGGTTGCCATTTCTAACCGGCGGAGATCCGCGCACACAACTACCAGTGTTGATGAATCCGGCATCATCGCTCACACTGAGTAGCGGAATTGAGGCACGATTAATTGAGGCTGAAGCGCAACTGACGACAGGTGACACAATGTGGCTCACCACACTCAATCAGTTGCGTACAAGCTGCGAACGTGTAATCGATTGTCCAACACCAGCTCCGGCAGGCACAGGTGGTATCAGTGGATTGGCACCGCTTGAAGATCCGACTCCAGGTGTGGAGGTGATAGATACAGCCAGTCAACGGCAGCGACTGGACATGGTGTTTGCGGAGCGTGCCTATTGGCTCTTCTTAACCGGACGGCGACAAGGGGATTTACGTCGATTAATACGATACTATGGGCGACCAGCCAATGCGGTGTTTCCAACCGGGGTGTACTGGTCAGTCAGCTACGGGAGCTTTGTGAATCTACCGGTTCCCGCAAGTGAACGAAGTTCTAACCCGCATTACAGAGGCTGCGAGAACCGCGATGCGTGAATACTCTAGTCAGATTTGTTTATGCAGTACAATGCGTGGTGCAGCACATCGGCGTTATCGGCTTGATGTATGGAAGAGTCACATGTGGTTGTCCGTTCAGAAGATCCTGGCATTTCGGATGCCTCTCTTTGTCTTGGGCTTTCTGGGAGTAGGGTGCGTCGACCCAGGATTCAGGCCGCCGATGGAAGAAAATACACCAGTGTATTGGGAGCTTCGCACGAACTATCAAGCCGTCCAGCTATCGCTGATTGAACCCTTTGATACGGTGCAATTAACTGCAGTCCCGTATGGGGCGAGTGGGTTGCCATTGCCGACGGAGTTCGTCAATACTGCTGGTGTTTCAATGACATGGACTTCCAAGGATTCCTCGAGGGTGCGCGTGTCACCCACTGGGTTTTTGACAGCGCGTGGAGAAACGCAACGAGTGGATGTTGAGGTGCGTGCTACAATTGGACGTGTTACCCACGTTGATACTATAGTGGTGCGGGTAACGAACGACAGGAATCCGCCCGTACTCAATGTGTTTTCAATTCACCCTAGTGATAGTTTGAAGCGGGCCGCACTGAATTTTTTCCCTTACACGTTTCCCGTTACCGCACTTGATACAGCTGGGCAATCGATGATTGGATTTCCGATTCGATGGCGGTCGTCAGATCCGACTGTGGCGAAATTTTCTGATGTGAGTAACGGGTGGCTCGATGTTTTGGCGCCTGGGCGCAAAGTTTTGCTTTTCGCTAATACCTGGGTTTATGGTGTAGTCAAGCAAGATTCGTTCACGCTTGAGACCGGTTGGCAGGTGTCTTTGCCAATAACGGCTACATACATGCGGCAGACGCGCATGTCGAACGGGCAGGTGAGGTTAATGCCAGTCATTGGCATCGTCGATATAGGTCCGGGGGGCAGTGTGATGTTTGTGAATAACACGGGCTTTGGTCCGAGCAATGCGTCGGGTATTCCAGCTCTCCCTGGAGTTGCTATTGATATCATTTTCGATGATCCAACAGTGGCACGCTTATTCGGTAGTGTGGTCGAAGGCGGTAATATTATGGGCCTTCCAAGCGATACAACTCTATCACAAGTTGCTCGGCGACAAGACCGGTGGTTTGTCGTGCCCGGGGAACATTTTTTTACTATCCAGCCGAGTGGTGTGCGGGGCAGTGTCATCGTGCATGATAAATAGTGACAAATGAACTATGACTAATATGCTTACACAACATGCTACGGTATTCGTTACGGCTTCTTTCACCATGATTGAACGATTATGACATTTTCTTCGACCCGTCGCCAATTTTTACAGGCATCCGCGACGAGCTTGGCGGCTGCATCGCTGGTGAGTCTTCCAAGACGGGGGGAGGCGTTGGAACATCGATGGGCTACGGTTTATGGTGATGCACCGTTAGACGATACACCGCTGACGGATGATCCCCGCGTGAAACAAATGCTACAGAAAGGAATCGATTCGGCTGTTGCGGTCGGTGCGAGCTACGCGGATATGCGTTTGACGCATACGCGTAAGCGAGAACTTAATAGTGAGGTGATGACACGCGTTAGCAATGGAATGGGTTCAGCGAAATTGTCCTTCGATGAGTCGATCCCAAGGGATTTTGAGGAGATTACCGTTGGTGCTAGAGCTTTGGTGAAAGGGTACTGGGGCTTTGCGTCGGGGCCTGTGTGGACTGTGGCAGAAGGGGAGCGGCTGGGGCGGGAAGCCGCAAGGCAGGCGAAGGTAAATAGTCTAGGGAAGGCGCGTGAAATGTCGCTAGCGCCCGTCGACCGGGTGAATGGATCGTGGGCTACGCCGGTAAAAATGGACCCCTTTTCATATCATCCAAGTCAGCTCAAAGATATCATTCGCGGTATTGGTGTTTTTGCGGTGCACAGACCCAATATTCCGCAAGCCAAGGTTGATGCGTCGTTTCAACGGCAAGACAAGGCGTTTTGTTCCAGTACAGGAAGCTATTTCACTCAGCGCCGGTACGAAATTGTGCCAGAGTTCAGAATTCACTACCACAAGAAAGGGGAGTTGATAATTTGGTGGCCGCTCAGTCGAGAGTGGTTTACTGATTCGGCCCAAGGTTTTGAAATCTTCGATGAGCAACGGCTTCGGGATTCAGTGGACGAGATGGTGGAGGAATTGCAGCGAGAGGCACAAATCCCACAGACACAATTTGATATTGGGCGGTATGAGACTGTGTTGGATGCGAGTACCGTAGCGACCTTCCTACAAGGATCAATTGGGGCAGCTACGGAGCTAGATCGAGCGCTCGGCTATGAGGCCAATGCTACCGGAACCAGTTATTTAAACGATCCGATTGCTATGCTTGGTACTGAAAAAGTTGCGTCACCGTTAATCACGGTGACGGCAGATCGATCTCGACCGAAGGGATTAGCTACAGTTCAATGGGACGATGAGGCTGTAGTTCCAATGACGACGTCTTTAATCACCAATGGTGTCTTAACAAATTATCAAACTAACCGAGAAGGTGCGGCATGGGTTGCCGCAAATAAGCCGGGAACGGAGGCGCGGTCATCAGGTGGAACCTTTGCGCCAGCTGGAGTCGATGCACCTATGATCCATACCGCTAATTTGGAACTGCAACCGGGTTCAGAGAAGCAGGACTTTGACAGCTTGGTGCGTAGCGTGAAAAAGGGTATTGCCTTAAAAGGAGGAGTGGCCATGATGGACTTTCAGCAGGCGAATGGATTTACAGATCAACACTTCATGTACGAGATTGTGAATGGGAAGATTGTTGGAAAAGGCGGCGGGCTCGGTGTTATGTTCAGGTCATCTGAATTATGGAAAGGAATTAAAGCTATTGGTAGTGCTGGGAGTGGGCGATCTTTCGGAGCTGGTGGAGAGAAGGGTGAACCTGTGCAGAGGAATGAATACACAGTCACGGCGGTACCTGTGCTGCACGAATCGTTGACGTACATTGATTTGGGGAGGAAAGCTTAATGTCCCACCAACAGGGTCTCCGGTCGTTAAATCGGCTTCATGCTGATGATTGCGATGCTTCTACCGTTGGAGTATCCGATGCAGGACGTTTATTGCCGCGTGCGGAATGCGAGCGAATTGTGCGAAAGGTGTGCGACCTGGATCCGAAAGGTGGCGATACGACGATGGTCGTTGTATTAGCGTGGTGGCAAGGAGAACTTCGATGGGGGCGTAATCGCGTGAGTTTGTCAAGCGATCGACGCGATATACGGGTCACGATCCATCGTAATATCAATGGTTTTGCAGCGTCAGCGACAACTAATCAAACGGACGACCTCTCGCTAGAAGGGGCGATGGAGATGGCTAGGCGATCGGGAGAGCTTTTTAACAAGCGCCCGTTTCCTACATTTCCGGTTGATCCAGCTGTACTTCCTATGCCTGCGACGACAATTTGGAGCGATACCACATTTAATGCAACCGTGGAAGCTCGAAGTAGCCTCGTTGCCACATTGGTTCGAGATGCCGAATCCAAAGATCTGCTGTCGGCTGGGTATCTCGAAATGAGAGGCCAAGTGCAAGCTGTATACAATCCGTACTCCAGTATGAAACGAGAAATCTTATATCGTGAACTCACGCAGTCGCAGTGTTCCATGACGGTGCGACATCCTAAAGGCATTGGTTCAGGATGGGCGGGGCTCTCAAGCTATAACTGGTCGGCGATTAACGCACCGGGATTGGCGAGTCTTGCGCTCGATAAATGTGTGCAGTCCCTCAATTCGGTTGCTGTGGAACCAGGACGGTACATGACGATTTTGGAGCCGCAGGCTGTTCATTCAATAGTGCGTGCGCTCATCGAAGAAAACGGGGACTTGAACGATCGAAATAAGGCCGAAGAAGGAGGTGGAGAATTTGCGCTTGAATACGATGAAAGCCTCAAGTTATGGAGAACTAAACTGGGATTGCAAGTAGTTGATGAGCGTGTCACCATCAGCCATAATCCAACTGACCCACTAATGGGGATTGAGTCGCAACAGGGATTAACTCCCATCACCTGGATTGAGCGCGGTGTTTTGACGAACTTGGGCTTTCCTCGCACGAAATATAGTTTACCCGAGCTCAATGATAATCTTCCGCAAGTTGCACGGGATTCTTTTTATATGTCAGGTGGAACAACTACGAAGGAGGAGATGATCGCTACAACGAAGCGTGGATTATTAGTGACACGGTTTTCTGAATTGGCATTAGGTGGAGCGGGTTTAACTGGTTTCACCCGCGACGGATTATGGCTCATTGAAAACGGGAAAATTTCCAAAGCGGTTAAAAATTTCCGCATCCTGGAATCACCGCTTTTTGTGCTCAACCAGATCGAACAATTAGGACTGCCGGAGTTGGTATTTCGGCCAAACAAAGACCCTTACAACTTCGCGATTGTTCCGGCAATGGTTCCTACGCTCAAAGTTCGTGATTTTAGTTTTACTCATATGGTGGATGCTGTGTAATGCCCAAATCTCCTATTTCGATCTGTTTCAGGCCCACGCATCGATATGTTTGCGGAATTATCGCTCCGAAGGTTCCACAATTTCCTTCCGCTGCTAATAACATTGTTCGTCTATTTCTAACACGCGTTCTGCAAATCTACCTAGTGTTCGGTGGCATGATCGGATATTTTATTCCGCAATTGGCGCGGGCACAGACGAAATTCGATTGGGCGGATTCTCGCTATGACATTAGTCATTATAAGTACATCGATGTCTGCTTAGCCGTGCGAGAACGGGTGACTGATAGCGCGTATGCGCGAACGGAACAGTGGGTGGATACGTTGCATTACAGCGAGTATAACAAGTCTACACCGCTTCTGGAGAGCGTTGTCGCAGCTACCAAACGTTGTTTAGCTCCTTTTCCACCAGATCGTATTGCGGCGAGTGAATTCACTCGAGCGCAAGAGCTATATCTTGTGGCTGATATGGATGTGGAAGCAAAAGCAGTGGTGGATCGAAGGATCAAGGCGATTTCACAGGATAGTGTGCCACTGTTAATCCGCGCACTAGACACTACAATCAGTGTGTATTTGACGGCGCAGCCCATGCGTTTACGTGCCGCGTTAGATCTTTATGAAGAATTTGAACGCTTGGGTTCCGCGGTCCCAGTCTTGGAACGGGTTAAGAAAGTAATGAGAATAGTGGACATGAGTCACAAAATCGGCGATAGTGTGAATGAGGCTCGTGGTTTTGCTAAAATGCTGACGTTGGCGAAATCCATGACAGATGTCGAATGGACGAGCATTGCTGGCGAACAGCTATGTATTGGGATTAGGTTTGCGATTCGGTCTCAGTATCACGATCAATTTAGCCAAGCGTTGGCGATGAGCACCGAAAAATTTAAGACTTTGGAAGGCGAACTCTTTGCCGCATTGGTTGGGCGCGACAACGTAGGCGGATCCCTTGGATCAATGGCAGCTGAAGGGGTTGGTACATCAAGCCAGCCGGTCTTTGGAGATTACTGGTTCCCCGTAAAAGCAGAGGGAATCACATATCCGAGACTGGGTGTGGTAACTCTAATCTTTCCGGTCCCAAGTGATCAAGATTGGATGACTGTGTGGAGCAACGCTGCGATCAATCGATTCAAAGCGCGATGGCCAGAGTTGGAGATCATCTTGATTGGTAACACACACGGGTACTTCAAAGAGATTGAACCCCCACCGCCAGAGGTGGAAGCCGCGTATGTCGATAGCGTGTTTCGGCAGTTTCATAATGTGCCGGCAGTTCTCGCTGTTGAAAAGACTAAGTATTGGCGGATGCCCGGTCTCGATCGCCGCCGCGTTGATGAACCAACCGAGAATGCGAAGAATGGTCGAGGGATGGTCGGGGATAATCTGAAGCGTGGTGATAGGATAGGTTCTTATAACATGGAACTTATTGACAAAGAGGGGAAGATTGTGGCGAAAACAACAGCGAGGTTCTTCGAGGGGGAATTGTGGTTAGAGCGGCTCATTCCTGTGCTGATTAACCGTGCGCACCAAACGCGGTGATATGTGTGAACTTCTCAATAGTGGGCGCGATTTTGTGGGGCGATCACCCACAGCCATATGAAGTCAAAGGCCAAGAAGAAGATATCCGACAAGAAGTTCCCGCCCGACAGGATTGGTTACTCGATGCCAAACGGCATGGCGTTGTCGTTATCATCCGGGATCAAGAAACAAAAGAAATCCTGCAACCGACGTATCAACCGTTTTGCACCGCCGCGAGTCGACGATGTCATCAAGTTCGATAGATCGACTACGCGGAGGCGAGTGTCATATGATCTGCCATAAATCCAGCACGATTCATCGACTCATCGTTGCGCTACAATTTCTTTTTATAAGCAGTATACTCATCCCACCGGTCTCCATTACGGCACAAGACTCAGTGCCGTCCGCATCTGGCAACTATCCAACTATTCTAACGGCAACCCTTCGTACCGCCTTGGACACCACCGTATCACCCTGTGAAGATTTTGATCAATACGCTAATGGCCGCTGGCGCGCAGAGCAACCAATGCGAGCAGGCCCCATCGATATCTTCCGCGACGCGCGATGGCGGACGGATGCCCAACTTCTCGCCGTTTTAGCCTCCGCACAATCCGCAGTTTCCACCACAACCGATCCTGTTATCCAACTACTCGGTACCTTTTTTACCAGTTGCCTCGCGACAGATTCACTCCCAACATTTCTCCCGCCCACGCCAAGTGGAGTTCGAGCGACCACGCGGCCTTTGCAATGCTTATCAGTAGTCGATCAACTATTACGCCCGGCTCTGAGTTACGCATTCGTGCAGCAAGTCATGACACCGCAAGTCGCTATACAGACACAGCAATTTCTCACCACCATCCAGGTCGCTATTCGCACGCAAGTGGCAGGACTATCGTGGGTAGACGATTCTGTGAAACAGCATGCACTCCGCGTCCTCGACACCATGAGCATTCACGTACGATTCACGCCCGAGCCCATCGATTACGGTGATTTGCGATTCGATCCGACGGCATACCCCGCCAATCACGCAGCCATCATCAAGTGGACGACGGCGCAGGTCGAACAAGAGAGAATTCGTGTACGGAAGGATACCTCCGCCTGGAATGCTGTGTCATCAGCTGTTCCGTACCAACTTGCCGCACATGCCTTTCGTTCACTCCACCGGATCGAAGTCACCCCCATGTTCTTTCAACCCCCGTTCTTTGATCTCACCGCGGAACCTGCCGCGAACTATGCCTCCCTTGGCATGATTTTGGGGCACGAAACCTGGCATCTTCTTACCCCATTCTTTCGTTGGATCGATGGGGAGGAAGGCAAACGGCGGGCATCTGTTTTAGTTGCCAATTATAGGAAGTTTGGAGACAGTGGGTGGGGCACGGTGAATGAAGACTTTGGTGATCTCGGTGGCATTTTGGCCGCATATGCGGCGTGGCAGGGTCACGGACGGAACGATGCGGCTGTACAGATTGAAGGATTTGCACCGGACCAGCGCTTCTTTCTGTATTACGCACGATTGTGGCGTGGTACAGACCGCACGAGCTCGGATGGAAAACATTCCGGAAAACGCGCACGCATTAATGGTGTGGTGATGCAGATACCAGCGTTTGCGAAAGCCTTTGGATGTCACGACGGTGACGCTATGGTGCTGTCGGCGAACGAACGGGCGCAGATCTTTTAATCCCAAGGGAATACAGGTTCAAGAGGATTTCCTAAGCACATCTTCATAATTATGGAATTATGCAACGCCAGCTATCTAAAGTAGACGTGAATAAATGGGATGAGAAACGCATGGCACGGATGAGGTATGGGATGCGTCTCTGTATATGTGTCTGGGCCTGTGTCTTTACCTGCGTCAGTACTCCAATTTTCGCCGTGTCTGCACACGCACTGCGATCCCGTATGCCTTTCGCACATATCGACACGCCCTCAGTCCGCGATTCAATCGCCCCAGAGATTCCATTCTTACGTCCCTCGTTGCGCTACGGGCTCGATACAACAGTCTCTCCGTGCGTCGACTTCGATCGTTTTGTAAACGGGGGATGGCGTGACAGCGCAGTGATGCCAAAAGGCGTGGAATCCAACAACGTGTTTCGCTTCACCTCCGCACGCACTGCTTCGTTTATTCAGCAGTTGTTGGATTCCACGCCTACCATGGCGCGGACCACAACGGATCCCGTACTACGTGCCGTCGGTCGATATTATGAAAGTTGTTTGCGCGCCGATTCCCTGGAGCGCTCGATTGCAGCCCTCTCGATGGCCGGCGCTCGTCGCGGCGACACATCGCGCGCGGCACGGTGCGGACGACTGGTCGTAAAAGATTTGCCCGATGGGGCAGGTCGCGTGTTTGTGAATGGATTGCTGCCACCGCAGGCAGAGAAGCGAGTACGTGCTATGATCGCCAATATTCAGCGTGTCGCCGAGCAACGTGTGAATCGACTCACGTGGATGGATCCCGCCGCGAAAGCGCGCGTACGGAAAACACTGAAGACGATGACACTGCGTGTTGCGAAACCGGATGTTGTCGTCGATCACAGCGGGCTGGAACTGACCACCGACGATTTTGAACACAATCGACAGCTTATCAAGGAGTATCTATGGAAACGTCAAGTGGTCCGCACGCGGGAAGAAGCCAATGCCTTATGGGTGATGAATCAGTACACCGCTAATGCACAATATCAGGGCAGTCCCAAGAACACCATCGAAGTGCCCGCCTTTATGTTTCAATGGCCGTTTTTTGATCCCGATGGTACGGATGACGCGATGGGGTATGCGGGAGCGGGAATGATTATCGGGCATGAGATGTATCATGGGGTCACGTTTAGTGCTGCAGCTACGCGCGACTCCGGCTATACTCTGCGCGCCAATCAACTCATTGCTCAGTATGATTCTCTACCACCTATCGAGCGAGTTCATGTGAACGGGAAGATATCTGTCACTGAAAACCTTCCCGACTTGGGTGGCCTCCTTGCGGCATACGATGCGTGGCGCGGAGCCGGTAGCGCAAAACGGCGTACAATGGTCGAAGGGTTTACGCCGGAGCAACGGTTCTTCTTGCACTACGCGCGTGTGTGGCGCACCAAAGATACACACGCGTATGTGCGAAGGTTGCGTGGCGATCCGCATGCACCGCATGCCGCACGGATAAATGGCGTAGTTGCGAACGTACCGGCGTTTGCAAAAGCGTTTGGTTGTCGCGAAGGGGATCCTATGGCGAAATCTGCGGCGGAGCGTGTGGATATCTGGTAGTGTGTGTGGGTCGTGTGTGATGTCTGTGCGACATCAGATATCGAGTGATCCGCAATGCCGCCGCGCTTTCGCTTTGGATGGAATCATTCAACGGCAGTGATGGTGCCACATCGGTGTTGTCGTTTGCGTTCGTTCTGAATGCCATCCGTTTCACCTTAACCTCTAACATCTGTGATGATGCTTCCCGCGCTCATATTGGCTGCTGTTATATCCGGTCACGGTTCCACATTATGGCAGATGTCTCCACTCTCGATCCATCGATTTGGTGGATCTACCGTCTCCGTATTGCCGAGTGTCGTTGCAATTCATCAGCACCCGCAAGACTCCGTACGTTCTGCCGACCGCCTGACACTCCGTCCGAACCAAATCTCGATTGGCACGCGCACCGAACGTGCGGGAATATCAGAGCTAACAGGATTCCCTGGCTATTCGGTGTATGTTCCGCCCCAATGCGTCGGCACCGCCCGTGCGCCGCTGGTAGTCCTACTCCACGGCGGCGGTCGGAGCGGTGCCCAGGAACTTGCCAAATTCAGTAGCCTCGCCGACCGGTACGGCATGGTTGTCTTGGCTGGCTCTGCCGTGCAACCGGGCCGGTGGGACGTGATCGGTCAAGTACTCTCACGTCGTACACCATATACAGAAACCACTAGCGGCATCGCCGTCACCGCCGATTTCCCAGCTCCCGACGTCAAACGACTCGATTCAGCTCTCCGAGTGGTCCTCCAAACCCACGCCATCGACCCCGCTCGCATCGCCTTGCTGGGTTTTTCGGACGGTGGCAGCTATTCGCTGTTCCTGGGCCGTCACAATTCCGATGTCTTTAGTCGCGTCGCCGCGCTCTCGGCGCTCATCCCCTTTGATGGCACCGGTCCACACACCTCGACCACACAGTTCTTCCTCACGGCGGGACTTGGTGAGCCCGACATGGTCGGACAAACACTCCGGATCGCCCGTGCCCTCCGGAACGACGGATACTCGGTGATCTCCCAACTCGACTTCCGAGGCCACGTCGATAACGTCGCTGACGAGGACATTGTGTGGCGGTGGCTACGCGATAGCTGGGCGGATCCATCCGTTACGAAAACAGTTACGCCAACCGCCAATGATGCCGTGACTCTCACCGATACCACCGTCCGGAAACTGGTGACGCTCTGGGGAACGCTCAAACGGCTTCCTGATTCCATTCGCATTGCAGCGCGGACAACGCATCGCAGCCGGCAGCTTATTCCCATCGACACCGTGTGGACGACGATGTTACTCATGGACCTCGCCGCGCTGGCAATGAAATATCCCTATGTTGCGAATGCCCTGAAGCAAGCAGAGTTAACGGCAATTGTGGCGGAATCGTACCGAACGGCAGTGCTTGGGGTCGACATGGCTCAGCGCGCCAAAATGGTCGTGACCAACGATCGCGCCACTCGCCAACCTCGTCTAGGTCCCGCCTTCGCGCCGGTGTCACCGACGTCAGTGCTGGGCAAGAACATGCTTCTCTTTCAAAGTAATCGTGTCTTATGGGAAGAGCTCAAACAATCCGGTATACTTGTTGGACCTTGAGAATCATACAACTGATTATGTTCGACCGGCGAAAGGCTTCGATGAATATCGAGGCCTTTCGCTTTAATACGTGTTGATCAATGGCCTCCACAATAACGCTTCGGTAACGCCACTCGTTATCCTTGCGAGTCACAATCCAGATATGGGACGCGTCGCGTTTCTGATGATTTCGGCGTTGCGGCTCAATTCCTTGCCTTGGGAGGATCTTTCGAGCTTGAGCGTGTCCATGCCTTGGATAAATAGACTTTATACAATTTGTTTGCCTTGGATTTTCATCCTAAAACTATAAATGTGATAATTGTATGAGCTATGTTTTTCGCAGAACAGCATGTTGGATTAGAACTTTTGAAAGCTGCATCCCCCTATAAAGCGGAACGATTGCATTATTGGCAACGTGCTCAACGTAATGGCAATGCCGAAGTCGATTATGTAATTCAAAAAGGCACAGCGATAATTCCGATCGAAGTGAAATCGGGGACGCGTGGAACCATGCAAAGTCTACGTTTGTTTATGGAAGAAAAGTCGAGTCCAGTCGGCATTCGTGTTGCCAACGAGAACTTTAGCCGATTCGGCAATGTTATGGTGTACCCTTTGTACGCCGTGAGCCGGATTATCGACCGCGACTAATCCTTTTTTTTCATCAAAGATTTATAGCCTAGCCGTCACCAATAGGCGCTCATCTTCCCTACAACCCACTCAACCCATACGAAACCCCGCTGATCTAGCGCAAACCCGGTTCACCTTACAGATTGTGCAAAGAGATCTCAAGCGATACCTCCTTGCCCACTCCACGCGACAACGACATTGTAGCACGCATTAATACCGGAGACACCGAAGCCTTTAACGAGCTCTTCCATGTCTACTGGGCGCCGCTGTGTACATTCGTTTCGCTCATTACTCGCGATCTCGATGATGGCCGAGAGATCGTCGCAGATCTCTTCGCCACCCTGTGGGCCCGTCGCGCCGAATGGCGAATCACCGGAAGCATTGAAGCATATCTCTTCGTCTCGGCACGCCACCGAGCGCTGACCGTTCAACGGGATACTCTTCGGCGACAACAACTGCTACAATCACACCTAGCCGACACCAGCGAACCCAGTATCGCCCCATCACTCGGCGAAAGTACAAGCGATCCGTCGATAATCGACTTGCGACTGACACTCGATACCGCTATTGCCACTCTCCCAGAACGACACCAAACCGCGCTGTACCTCCGATGGCGCCGCGATCTTGCATATGAAGATATTGCAATCATTCTCGGCACCACCCCGGGAGCGGTAAAAAAGCTCATCAATCGTGCCACTGCGGCACTGCGAGATTCCATTCGTGATGATCCGCGCCTTTAAGGTGTTCCCTCCTGAACAGCCGCAGCACTCTAATGATTTTGAAGCCCATCGAGTAGCCGTAAATCCGAGATTTCCATGGGTAATTCCTCAGTTTGATGAATTTCTCATAACCTGAGTGTCCCGATTTCCTTCGCTCACGAGTCATTAACATAGAATGAGCGATACCACGAAACTTTCGATTGCCTTTGATGGCTTCAACGACGATGAAGTCGATCGGTTCCTCGCCGGGAAAAGTTCCCCGGATGAGGCCGAGCGGTTTCGGGTGTTTCTTGAATCCACACCGGAGGCATTAGGGTGGTTCGATGTATTTCAGTCGGCAGAGCGCACCTTTGCCGCTGACCTGACTACTGGTGCGGCCAGCACGCTATTGCTCGATCGACTTGGGACAACTGATGCGATCAATCTCCGTTCCTCTTGGAAAGGTTTGTCGCTCCCGGGGGATGGTCTTGCTGCTGTCTCGCTGGAGCCGATGAGGCGTACCATTGATGAATCCCAGGCAAAAGATTCCTCAATCGCAGTTTCTGTCGGCCCTGCGTTTGTGCGGAAGTTTTCCAGATCTGCCTGGTACACAATTATCGGCGTCGGGTTAAGTCTCGCAATTCTTGTCGCCGATTGGCAAGTTGGCAACAATTCTCAATCAAATACAAAGGCCGCGTATGCCTCGAACTACACCACTGGGAACGGGCAACGCGCAACCATCACACTTCCCGATGGTAGCCTGGTTGTTCTCAACGTTGCGAGTCAATTGACCATCCCTGTTGACTATGCAGAAGGGAATCGAACGTTGCGGTTAACAGGAGAGGCTCTATTTACCGTTGCTCACAATAAACACGCTCCATTTATCGTAGTGGCCGGCCCCAGTGTGACTCAAGTGTTGGGGACGAGTTTCTCAGTACGACATTATCCTACGGACACTGCGGCCACAGTTGCTGTACAGGATGGGAAGATTTCTGTGGGAAGTAATGACAGCTTGATGATACCGGCAATCGTTACCGCCAATGAACAAGTTTCAATCAGCTGGCGTGGTATGAATGCCGTTAAGTCAGCTACTTCCACAAACTTCGCATTTGCGACCGGACGGGTCATGCTCGATGGAATATCGCTTCAGGATGCTATCCCTGAGTTGAACCGCTGGTATGACGCAGATATTCGTCTTGCAGATCCCACACTCGCGGTGCGACGAATTACTGCGGAAGGTGCCTCGGGATCTGTGTCCGATCTGGCGGCAATCCTTGCAGTCACATTTGATGACATCGGTGTTGTACGCGATGGGCGAACTCTTACTCTATATCGGAGATAAATGATGGTTCACGAAGCAGTGAAGCGTGAGCGTATTCCATGTCAATGTGCTATTGGAATGGCAGTTCTCTCTGCTTTCACAGGACAACTGAGAGTCCCTGAAATTCGAGGGCTATCACGATGCTTTATGATGAGTGCGTTCATGCTCATTGGGAATGTCAGTGTCGTATCGTTGCTCCTCGCTCAAGATGTCTCGCAGAATACCTCTCCGCGAAGCCTGGATGGAGAGGCGCTCTCACAGAAGTCGACGCCAACACAGACCTCAACCAAGGCATCGTCGCAAGTCACGATAACGGTTAAGGATAGCTCTGTAAAGTTTATCATCCGCGCTCTTGCTCGCTCCTCAAACATGCGTCTGTTTTATGATACGGAGAATCCTCGTTTGCAAAAACGGATCTCGGTACATATTGTCAACAGGCCAGTTATGGAAGCGATGTCCATCGCGCTTAAGGGAACTGGTTTAGTCGCAACGCTCGCGCCTGATGGCGAGACGATTACAGTGCGGACTGCTCGAGATTCATCCGCATCATCACGGAAAGGGATGGTACGGGGCCGAGTGACTGATTCTGCGACCCGACGAGGAGTTGCGGGTGTGGTTGTGGCAATTCAGAATACAAAGTATTCCGTTGTCACGTCGTCGGATGGCTCATTTACCTTACGAGGTATACCCGAAGGTGAATGGGCTGTTACGGCAAGAAGTTTCGGTTATCGGAGCGTTTTCAGAACAATCATTGTTGCTGACAGCGGAAATCATGTTGTCAATTTTGCGATGGTTGCGGTAGCCACGAGCCTGTCGGAGGTCGTGACGACGGTAACTGGTTCTCAGAAAAAAATGGAAATTGGAAACGACGTGACAACCATTAACGTTGATTCCGTGTTACGGACGGCGCCGGTATCGACGGTTACGGACCTTCTCGAAACGCGCGTCCCGGGATTAACGGTGTTGCGCACCTCAGGTGTGCCCGGCGCACCGTCTCGAATTCGGTTGCGTGGATTTGGCGGAGGGTTGCTGTCGGGGCAGGAAGGGGCGCCAACTAACGATCCAATTGTGATCGTGGATGGCATCCGGATCAACGCAAGCCAATCGGGTGTGTCTGATCAGAATTTGGCTTCGGGCCCGGCTGTTGGCCGGATGGGGACGTACAGCTCCAGCTTTCCTCCGCCTTCCGCGATCGATCAGATTGATCCGAATTCAATCGAAAGGATCGAAGTGCTCAAGGGGCCATCCGCTGCTGCTTTATATGGCTCTGACGCTGCGAATGGTGTCATCGTCATTACGACGAAACGAGGCCGTGCTGGGCCAACGCGATGGGGAGTGACGACTAATCAAAGTGTACAGTACCTCCCTGGTGTGTATGCAGCACCCGGTTACTATCCGTTTTGCAGTCGCACCCCGCTAGACAATCAGCCGCCGGGTGTGTGTGGTGATTTACGATTCCTTCAAACTTACATCATCGACAGTATTGTACGATTTCAGGCGCTCAACGAACCTCGTTTAACCTCATTTGGCACTGGAAACGGTTCTGAACTGAGCGGAACTGTTTCAGGTGGTGTGCCGACAGTAACGTATTCGGTGACAGGATCGATTAGTAACGAACTCGGGTTACTCAAGGCTCCCTCATTATATCGTGATTTTTTCAAGGAGGTCTATGACTCCGCCATGCCGAATTGGATGCGGCGTCCCAACTTTATGCGTGGGCGGAGTGGCAATAGCAGCATCGTCATGGAGCCACACCGGAATATGCGTGTTGCGTTATCGACACGTCTTACGAGTACGGTGCAGCGCCAGTCGTCTGCACAATTGAATCTTTCGGATATGGCCACTACGTATTTGGATACCATAAACCTGGCTCCGTCGGCGCTGTTCGATTTTGCGACACGCGTCGATGCGGAACGATTGGTCGCTGATAATACCGTGGCAATGAATTGGGACGCATGGCAGAGCTTTCCGATGATGTTTACCCTTGGGTTTAGCCGAGATACACGTGAAGATACGCGGTTTGTTCCAAATGGAATCGCTGCCAAATCTTTTAGAGATACGCTTGGTTTCTATTCGTCCGGAACACAATCCACAAATACCGGAAGCATGCGTGTCAATGGAACGCTCTTCCCGGGACGCCGAGTTTCGGTGGCGCTTGGTACGGATCTGACCGATCTGAAGCGCCGCCAAGTTCAGGTCAAAGCCGATTCCGTGCTGCGTGGTGTGAACACACCAACTCGCTTCGATCATGTAAGTGCGGGGAGTTATTCATCGGCGACCGGTGGATGGTTCGCGGAACCTCGGCTTAATCTCAATTCACGGTTTTTTGTCAATCCTGGTTTTCGCTTCGATGGAAATAGTTTATCGGGATCCCGTAGTGGGGCTAGTGGGGGGGTATGGTCGCTCTTTCCCAAACTCAATTTTTCATGGATTGCGCTCGAAGCCCGGGAGGGCACTCCTCAGTGGGGATTCCTCTCGCTGTTTCGCCCGCGTCTTTCTTTTGGTGTGGCCGGCGTGCAACCAGCGCCGGGATGGCAGCTGCGCTTGATGCAAGGAACCGTATACGAATCGAGTCGGGTCGACATCGAAGACGGTGGTTTGGAAGTCTCGACGTTAGGAAATACGCAATTGCGGCCAGAACGGACGCGCGAGATCGAAGGTGGATTTGACGCAGACCTATGGAATGGACGCATTACTTTCACATTCACTCAGTTCACGAAACTCCGCACGGACGCCATCGAGAACCTTACCATGGCGCCATCGGTATATGGTGGGAAACTGGATCAATACGCAAACATTGGCCAGGTTCGAAATAGCGGGACTGAGATAACTCTTTCTGCGACAATCATCGAGAATCCATTGGTTCGTTGGGCTGTAATGACAACGCTGTCGAAATACAATAACAAACTACTGTCGCTAAATACCGAAGATGCATACATCGACTTAGGGCGCGGGGCACGGTTTGTACCAGGCTATCCAATTACCGGGCGATGGGTTCGTCCAATTCTAGGTTACACGACACCGCCCGCTACAGGACGATTGTCGAAAGGTGATATAATCATCGGTGATTCCGTGGTATATGTTGGACAGCAGGCGCCGAACTTCGAACTCCCAGTTAATACGAGCCTCTCGTTATTCCGTGGGCAGGTTAGTGTGAACGCGACGTTCCAGTATAAAGATGGGTTGACGCAGTACAGTTCTGGTAACTTACAGTTACTTAACAACTTGTATCTCAACCCCAATGCGACACTCGCAGAGCAGGCGGCGGCGTTGGCAAGTTGTACCTCTGTCATTGTCACTAATTGTACAGATTATGGATTGATTCAAACCGTCAGTTCACTCCGGTTCAATTCGCTCTCGCTTGGATACAACGTCCCTCGTTCGATTTCTCAACGGGTACGAATACCGAGTTTGAGTCTTGCCTTGCAGGGAAGCAATCTGGGCTTATGGACGAACTATCGTGGAAAAGATCCCGATGTCAATGGAAAGACAGTCGGTGATGCCACGGAAGATAACGGTGTGCTTCCGCGGCCGCGGAGCTGGCGGCTGCAAGTTCGGGTTAGTAACTAATGAAGAAAGCATCGGTGCCAATCCTGATGCGAATGTCGATGTTTTTCTCACCTTTCTTAAGACCCATCATGACGTGTATGATGCCGCTGCGTTTTCAGAGGTCCACAATGCTCCGAACTTGGGTTGTGACGATTATCAGCATGATGATGTTTGGTTCCGTTGGTTGTCGGGATCTTTCGAATCCCACATTACCTGATGGTACGCGAAGTCCAGAAACGTATCATTCTCGCGAAGGCGGACTCATGTTGGCCGAGGCGGCGCTTCGGCAGTTTCGAACATTGTGGCGCGATATGGTTATCAATACTGGGTTATTGACCGACGAACTGAGCTCGATTGCCACGACAGAACGATCTATGCTGGATGTTCGTTCATTGCCGGAGCCGAATGCTATATTAGGGTTGCAGCCCTATGGATACGGATACGATGCGTTACAAAAGCTCCGTGGACAGGCTCGGCTTGCACGCGCGGTGTTGGCGGAATATGCTCCGGACCTTTCTTCGGCGGTGCGTGGGCGGCTATATGCGTTCGAGGGTTATGCGGAAATTTGGTTGGCGGATCTCTTCTGCTCTGGAATTCCATTAAGCACCATCGATTTCAAGGGAGATTTTACATACCAGCCACCGTCGACGACGGATGAGGTTTACGCACATGCGATTACGCTGTTCGATTCGGCGTTAGTATTGTCGGCGGATAGCGCCGCGGTGCGAATATTGGCTCAAGTGGGAAAAGGTCGCGCTTTCTTGGCTTTGGGGGAATACGCTAAGGCGGAAGCTTCGGTTGCGGACGTGCAATCGAATGACGCATATCGGTTACGGACTGCGTTTCGATACAATCTTGCAGACAGAAACATACTCGCGGGCTATGCGGAAGTATCGGATCAAGAGGGACAAAATGGCCTCCCATTTCGAACGAACGGTGATCCGCGTACTGCATCTCCATTGAAACGAGTACCGTTCCACAGTACACCTGGATATCGTGACATATTCTTTCCGAACAAGTATGCGCCAAGCGATAGTAATTGGGTCGCGATAGCGAGTGGGATCGAAGCGCAACTCGTCCGAGCTGAAGCCGCGTTGCATCGCAACGAATTTAGTAATTGGTTAACTCAGTTGAATCGATTACGGACGACGGGAGCGTATACACGAATTGACACGCTCTATACCGATACAACGCATACTACTATTGCCCGGATTGATACACTTTGGAAGGCGGGTGATGGCGGCATTCCGGGGCTGAAACTACTCGAGGATCCACAGACCAACCAGGGGCGGATTGCGCTTCACTTCGCTGAGCGAGCTGCGTGGCTATTTGTGTCTGCACAACGACAAGGTGATCTTCGTCGCTTGGTTCGAGTGTATGGGTTAGCTCCGACCGATCTTTATCCTATAGGAGTCTATATCGGGAGTAGCGATGGCGGAGCCTATGGCGATGCGATCACAGTGCCGATCCCTTCGGCCGAACGACGAAATCCTATGTTTCGAGGGTGCCTGAGCCGTGATTAAGCACATGTGGTATTTGCAAACCAAGAGAATAAAATCGTTTTTGCTTCATTTGAGTTCGGAGAGGGGTATTGGACGATTCGCGCTCGTCGCGTTTACCAGTAGCGCTATTGCTTGTGGTCTCGACAAAGAGGGAGTTGGTGTGGCAATCGACCCCGCCAATCTCTTGCAAAAAGTAGAAACGGAATATCGAAGTTATAATTTATCGCAGGTCGACCCGTACGATACCGTGACCCTTAAGGTTCGTGGCATTTCCGGGACTGGGACGACGATCGATGTTCCCGTTGTGTATGGATATAATGACAGATATGTGACGATAAGTCCTGCAGGATTACTCAAAGCTGTCGCTCCTGTTTCGAATACTCCCGTGACGGTGACGATGACGTTTGGTGGTTCGACACGAGTCGATACGATACGGGTTAGTATCATTAGCGATGTTCCACAACAGTTGCAACGTGTCGCAATTGCATTGAATCCGGGAGACAGCGCAAAGGCGATGAGCGCCAAACTCCTCCCGTTGATTCGTGAGAGTTCCGGCGGAACGAACCTGGGGGCAGTATTAGTGTCCTTACGTTCATCCGATACCGCTACTGCGAAAGTCGCACAAGTCGGGAATAACGTTCAAGTGACACCAATACGCGTTGGGCGCGTGATGTTGCATGTCTCTACGTATGCCTATGGTATTGGCATGCACGATTCGCTGTCGTTTCTGGTTGGATGGCCAATCAGTGGTTTCATAGGGAGTTATATGCGATACGACCGTCAACTCAAAAAGGAGATAATCGATTTCAAAGGCGGGAATCGTACGGTTGGTATAGGAGCATGCCTCACTTGGTTGAATCTGAACGTGACGTTGGATTTGGATGTCGTATTCGAGGACTCGTCCAATGTCTTGTCTGCCGATTCGGCTGGCATCGAAGTCATGGGGACTTGTAAGCTCTGGGCTCAAGCGGATACTGCAGGTACCGGGAAGCTGCACGGTAAAAATATTGCGCCATGGCGAAGGAGATTCTTTCCAAACGGAGCGATTGATGTGCTCTCGGCGGGGAGATCGCGTGTATTTCGGAAAGCTGGCATCTATCGATATCGCAGCTTGCTCAATGGAGGTACTGGCATCATCACTGTGTGCGACGAGAAAAACGATCGTACATGTTCACCTGAAACTTATCAATGGGGATCTGTAAACCCGTGACTGAATTCCATCGGTCGGCGTCGTGGCGTCGACGTGACTTTCTACGCGCGAGCGCGCAGAGCGTAACTGCGGTAACGCTGGCGAATACAATACCAATCCGTGCCATCAAGGCGTTTGATGATCATTCGTCATTCAGGCGGATGACTGGTGCTGAAACATCGAATCATCTTGCGGATGCCGCTCTGATGGAGCAACTCGTGCTTCGTGCTGTCGAAGCGGCGCGGAGCGCTGGAGCCCGCTACGCAGAAGCTCGAGTTACGCGCTCAGTGTCCCAGGCGATCGCATCGGAATCCCCATCGAAGGATGGCGAATATCTTGCGATTGGAGTTCGTGCGCTTGTGGGCGGTGCATGGGGATTCGCTGCGAGCACCTATTGGGAGTTAGATGAAGCAAGCGTATTGGCGCGCGAGGCGGTTGAACAGGCGCGTATCAATGCATCGATCTTCCCGGGTGACGTGGATCTGGGAACGTATCCTGTCGCCAAAGGGAGTTGGAGTACACCGATTCGTATCGATCCTTTTCAAATTTCCCTTGAGCAAAAGATTGACTTTATACGGTCCTTTGATGGTCTGGTTCCAAGGCATGTCTCGGGACGGAAATTTGGGGCGGACCTCTCTAAGGTTGGAGTCTCTCGCCAGGAACGGATGGTCGCAACAAGTGAAAATGCACTTTTTTCGCAAACGTGCTATCAAACAGGAGGAGAGTTCAGAGTCAGTGTAAAAGCCGACATTCCAGGCACCAGAAACACAACGCAGGCGTCTGCATTGGGGCGTGATATTGAGACCGCTGGCGCGGGTTGGGAACTGTTCCTCGACGCCAAGTTGCGTGAACAAATCCCAGGACTCATCGAAGAAGCGGAGTCACAACTCTTTATCCCGCATAAACCAATCGACGTTGGTTTGTATGAAGTCGTCATGCCAGCGAGTGTACTTGGGTCGTTTGTCGCGGTTACGTTAGGGAATGCGACGCAGTTGGACCGTGCGGTCGGTCTGGAGGCCAACGCGGGTGGAACGAGTTATCTGGGACCCGATCCTGCAGATCACCTGGGCACCCAATTAGGATCGTCGCTGTTGAATGTGTCGGGGAATCGGTCGCAGCCGAAGGGGCTCGCAACCGTGAAGTGGGATGATGAAGGTGTGGAACCAGAAACATTTCCTATCATCGAGAATGGCGTGGTCGCCGATTACCAAACCACGCGCGAACAGGCCGCGTGGCTGTCATCGTGGTATCAATCACGACAACGACCCGTGCGGTCGCATGGATGCGCTCTGGCTCCAGCCGCGGCGGAATTTCCCCTGCAACATACTCCCAATCTCGAGGTGAAGCCTGGAGCGGGGACAGTTACCTTCGAAGAGATGATTCAAAACACTTCCCGTGGGATTGCCTTCGTGGGCGGAGGTGTATCAACGGATTTCCAATCTCGTACAGGCGCCGGGGGTGGGATGATGCGTGAGATAGTCAACGGGAAACTCGGACCGATACTGGATGGCGCTCAAGTTTTATTCGACTCAACACAAGTATGGAAAAATCTCATCGAACTTGGCGGCGCAAACAGTGGCGCGACCATCTGGGGGAAGTCTATAAAAGGGCAACCTACGCAGGTATCATTTTATAGTTTGCAGTCCGTTGCCGGTCGATTCAAGGAAATGACCATTGTTGACGCTCAGCGAAAATAACGATGGGCACTCACGATAATTCCGAAACAATCACAGATGCTTAAATCGCTATTTAGACCGTCTCTCACAGACTCCATCACAAACTCCACCACTAACGCCGCTATCGCGCCAGGACCGCATCGACCTGCAAGGTCTCGTTTCCTTTCGCAATCCGAGTGCGAAGCGCTCATCAAACGAGCCACTTCAATGACGGCCGGTGGCGGCGAGATCGTGCTTCTACTGGAAAGTGGTTGGAGCGGGAACCTCCGGCATGCGCGCAACCAGATCACCACGACAGGAGATGTCCGCGGTGAAGAGGTGACTGTGATTCGCGACATCCAGGGAGCCTTGGCATCCGCGAGTTGCAGTCACATTGATAATATCGGGCTCGAAGCCGCGATTCGACGTGCAGAACGGCTGTTACGTTCGCAGGAAGAAACAGGAGACCGTCGTTTTCGCGAACATTTTGTGCCCGTTGCCATCAGCGCTCGCCGTGCCTCAGATGTGGGTACGATGAGCGAGTCCCAGGACAGCACTACTGCTGTTGCCGTGTTGGTGCAAACAGTCGAACCATACCAGAAGCCGGATATCTTTTTTGATACGACATACAATCTGCGTGCAGCCGAACGTGTGCAGGAAATCGAACCCTTAATTGCGTCTGCCCGAAAAGCGGATTTGCGTGCCGCAGGATATATCGAAGTGGCTGCGCGCGGACGTGCGGTTTTGGATACGTTGGGGCGTTCACTGTATTATCCTTACACCGAAGCGCAGTTTTCCGTTACGGTCCGTGATCCAAAAGGGACTGGGTCAGGGTGGGCTGGTGTGGATTTCAGCGATTGGACACGCATCGATCCAGGCAAACTTTCGGAGATCGCGATGGATAAATGTCTGCGTTCGCGAAATCCGGTGGCGGTCGAACCAGGACGTTACACTGCGATCCTGGAACCACAGGCCGTCGGTGACATTTTTACACCAGTCGTACAATATTTGGACCGGGAGTATGCGGAAAAAGGAGGCGGACCTTTCGCCCAGGAAGGGGGGAATTCCAAAATCGGACTGCAAATTCTCGATCCCCGTATTACGCTGAGTGCCGATCCCATGGATCCCGGTCTTGGCTTTCCTCCGTTTGATCGTAGCGGCAATGTGTATCATGGGGTCAATTGGATCGAGAAGGGAATTCTCAAAGAACTCTCATACCACAGACCATACGGAATCAAACAATTAGGGAAAAATAGCGGGCTTCCTAATAGCACGGCATTTCGATTGAGCGGGGGGACAGCGACGATTGAAGACATGATTTCGACCACGAGACGTGGACTCCTGGTTACACGATTCTATGGCGTATCGGTCGTCGATAGGAAGAGTTTGCTCTGTACCGGATATACGCGTGACGGGCTTTGGCTTGTCGAAAATGGGAAAATCACGAAACCCGTGAAGAACTTTCGTTTCACAGAGTCACCGCTTTTCATTTTTAACAGTCTCGAAACCCTCGGTCAACCCATGCGGATCTTCCGGCCTGAGGCGCCTACTGTCGTTCCTCCTGCCAAGGTGCGGGATTTCAGTTTTACCAGTTTGTCGGAGGCAATCTAAGATGCCGGTTCGGTTTATGGTGGTATCGAGTGATGATTGTAATAATACCCGACGCTTTATGCCACATGTCACATTGTATGCCAGGCAATACGTCGCAACGCGTCATGCGCGATCAGGTAAAGAAAAAATGTTCATAACAATCCTTTCGTGCATGCTGGCGGCTATGGCTATTTCGTTTACGGCGTATGCACAAACGAATAAGCGGTCCGCTACAACATCAGCCGCAAATGAAGCGATCTCATCGCTAACTTCTGTGGACTCAGCTGCCTCGATAACAGCTTGGGCGAAGGCCGATACAGGGCGCATGATGCCAGGATACCGTGATCTCTCGGCGTACGATACACCAGGCTACTGTTTGGCCGCGATGAAGGGAATGGAGCGGCTTACGTGGCGGCGCGGCGAATCGGATACACTCCCGAAGAAGACAGTGTTCGATACCGTTCCGGAAAATGTTCGTGATGTGGGGCGCGCGTGTATCGCTAAAATGACTCCGCGCACGGTGCCCTCGGTAGAGCTATACAACCTCGCGCGCCTCGCGTTGCAGATTGGCGACACCGCACTGGCCCGTCAAACCGTGGAATATCATCTTTCCATTACTTCCGACAATGCAAGAGAGCGTGGGTATGTATTGGGCGACGCGATTTACGAAGCGACCATCGCTCGTCCGTTACCGCTGTCGTTTGTCGAGTCACTGCTCTCGCGGTTTTCTGAGTTGGGGAAAGAAGCGGTCGCCGCGCACTCATGGGCGATTGCGCTGGCACAGAGCGTTGCTCATGATCGTTTTGACACCACCAAAATGCTTCGGTACAGTGCTGAGCGTGATTCGATGCTTCGTACGCTCACCGCTGAGGAACGCAAGGAACAAGAACTCAATTTGGGAGGCGTATTCTCGGATTCGCTCGAGATTGTATGGTATCAACTTGTTCCCAATCTGGCACCCACGATCAAACAGTTGGGAGAGCAATGGGCCTCCGCTGGAGGATTTGAGAATACCGATTTCTCGCGGGCAATCATCTCCATGGCCACGGCCATCGGTGAAATTGCCGGACAGCAGGCACCGACGTTAAATGTGTTCAGGCGATATCCAGACGATGCACCCCTCACGCCAATACCTGGACGGGTGACACTCGTCATGTCTATCAACCGGATTGGGAAAGGGCGGTTGGATAAGGCCTTAGCGTATATTCGACGCTTGCATGACCGCTATCACGACCGTGGGTTTGATGTGGTTCTGATTGGGAGAACAGCAGGGTATGCCTGGGGGAGCCCTCCCCTTGCTGCCGAAGCGGAAGCCAAACTCTTTGGATGGTATTACCATGAGTACCTTAATCTACCGTTTCCTGTGTTAGTGGAAGAGACTTCATTCAACAAAAAACCAGATGGACGCAAAGTCGCGGCACCAACATCGTTCCAGGAAATATACCGTCCACTTCAGGTCGGCGCGTACATCGTTGGACGCGATGGACTGGTAAAGAGCATCAATTATGGAATGCACACTGAGTCTGAACTCGAGGCGTACCTCCTGCGCGAACTTGCTGCACAGGTGCAGAAAGCTCAGTGATTTTTTGTCTCGATTAATGCGGACGACGGTGGCCCGCATTAATTGGGACGCTTTAACGTATTCCGGGAAATCTTCGACTACTACACACCCACGCTGATCCACCTCGCTCGGCTTTCCATTCCACTCGACGTAGCCGAAGATATCGTACAAGACGTTATGCTGAATCTCTGGACACGGCGGCAAATCATACAGATTCCGAACGGGTTGGCGCCCTACCTGTTTAGCTCGGTAAAAAATCGTGCGATCAGTTGGCTTCGACATGAACGAATTATCCAGCATAGTGAGGGTAGCGTTACATCGCATCCGCCCGCGCAGACTCACATTCGACGCTCGATTGTTTCCCAATCCGGCATAAGAAACGCTCGCCGTTCGCGGAGTGCCATTACCCCGTAAACCGCCCCCTCAACAAAGCCCGTAAATCCACCACCGGCTCCTTCCTCACCACCACCTCCTCCGCCACCACAGGCTGATCATCCCCACCCAACGCCACATGCTTCATCGTATCCCTCACCCCTCGATCCACAAACCGCGATAACTGCGCAATCGTATAATCGTTCCCACGCCGAGACGAATACGCATTCAACGGATACACCACATACAGATGATTCCGCGCCCGCGTCATCGCCACATACATCAACCTCCGTTCCTCATCCGTCTCCTCCTCGCTCCCCAACGCCCGTGTCGACGGAAACCACCCATCCACAGTCCAGATAACAAACACCGCATCCCACTCCTTCCCCTTGGACGAATGCGCCGTACTCAACACCAGCGTATCCCCTTCATCCTTCCCCGAAGCCCCCGCTAAATCCTGCGTCCCACTCGGCGGCTCCAACGCAAGCGCCGAAAGAAACGTCCCGCGGTCCGGATACCCACCCGCAATCGTCTGCAACTGATCCAGGTCCGCAATCCGAGGCTCCGGCCGATCATATCGCGTCATCAAAATATTGTCATATAACAGCCGCACCCGGGCAATCTCCGCAGTAACCCGCGCATCATCCGGCCCAACACCATTCCGCAGCGCATCCAACAACTCCACTAACGCCCCATGCGCAGCCTTGGCACGCGGCGGCGGTGCATACCCACCAAACGCCGCTGAATCCCAAGCCGCCTGAGCCATCGCATCAACTGCCGCTCGCGCTGTCGCCTCACCAATCCCCGGAAGCAACAACAACAGTCGATACCAACTCACCTCATCCCGCGGATTATCCAACACCCGCAAAAACGCCAACACATCCTTCACATGCGCCGCTTCCAAAAACTTCAACCCACCCCACTTCTCGAACGGAATCTTCCGATTCGTTAACTCGATTTCCAAATCAGCCGACATATAACCCGCACGAAACAACACCGCGATATTCTTAAGCGGCGTCCCCTCATTATATAATTCCAATAGTCGATCAATTACGTATCGAGTCTGCTGTTGCTCGTCGCGCGCCGTCACCAACCACGCGCGCTCCCCACCCAATCGCTCCGTCCACAACGTCTTCGTAAACCGCTCACTCGCCCGCGAGATCAATGTGTTGGTTGTTTCCAAAATCTCCGGTGTGGACCGATAGTTCTGCTCCAACGTCACAACAGTCGCGCCCGGAAAGTACGTCGGAAAATCAATAATATTCCGAAAGTTCGCGCCACGAAACGAATAGATGCTCTGCGCATCGTCACCGACAACCGTGATGTTCTTATGCGTACGACACATCCCGGTTAGTATCTTCGCCTGAAGGATATTCGTATCCTGATACTCATCAACTAAAACATGATCGTACAATTCCGCGATCTGATCCGCAATCTCCGGCGCCGACTCCAACATCATCGACCAATACAGCAACATATCATCGTAATCAACCAAGTTTCGCTCGTGTTTACGCAACGTATAATCCGCGTAAACTTTCGTGAAATCCTCAAGATATTCCACAAACTGTGGATACTCATCCCGAATGATATTCTCCACCGAATATCCGGTGTTGATATGCCGAGAATAGACGTAATGGAGCGTCTCACCCTTGGGGAAGCGTTTGACGGATTTCGAGAAACCGAGACTTGCACGAGAAAGCTGCATGAGATCAACCGAATCACCTTGATCCATGATCGAGAAATCGCCCGGGAGGCCTGCTTGTGGACCAAACCGTCGTAGCAGGCGATGGGCGGTCGCGTGGAACGTTCCGCCATGCACGTTTCGGCTCGCACTGCCAACCAACCGTTCCGCGCGCGAAATCATCTCCTGTGCGGCGCGTCTGGTGAAGGTGAGGAGTAATATCCGATCTGGACGGACTCCACGTTCAATAAGATGAGCCACCCGATAGATGAGTGTGCGTGTCTTCCCGCTCCCTGCGCCTGCGATCACCAGCAGTGGCCCATCCCCATGTGTCGCGGCCGCACACTGCGCCGGATTTAGCTCGGCGGCAAAGTCGCGCGGGGGTACTGGATGGGTCTGAGAGGGGAAAGGAGGAAACGGCGCGGAGGACATGGTTTATCGCTCTGAAGTTGACGTCCTGTAATATATGTTCGGGGCCTGTACGGTGGGGGCGTGGGCCATCCTTAGAACTTCTTCCAAACCCTAATCATTAGATTTCCCCCATGCGTTCAATTCTACTTCGCCTTGCTGCCGGTATAATCGGCTTTGTCCTCGCCGGAACTGCTTTGCTGGTCGGCGGTTACCATCTGTCGGCGTTCTTTCTTCCCCACTGGCCGTCGGATTACCATGCGACGGTTGGGATCGCCCTTATGGCGATCTCGCTCATCGTCTACGCGGGTATTGAAGCCTCGAAGGGGAGTGTTTCTGCGAAGTAGGTATGGTATTTAGTCTAAGCGGTGCCGGATTGGTTTTGCTGGATGAACGTTAGACGCTGCAACAGTATATCAAAATATCACAAAAATGGTTTAATCGTTCGATCGTATTGCAATATGGAAGTCTAGATTCCATTTTGCATTGCAAAGTGGAATAATAGATTCCATTTTGCACGAAAGTCCATAGTTTTCACATATGGTCCAGGTTCCAAGGTTCTTCACTCCTCCAGACGGCAGCTTTTTCCTGTTGGGGCCGCGCGGTACTGGAAAGTCATGGTGGACACGCCATACCTACCCTGACGCACTTGTCATCGACCTCCTAGATCCAGGTATGGAGCGCCGCCTATTGGCTCGGCCTGAACTGCTTGAGTCTATGGTCGAAGGCATGCCTGATACTGGTACGGTCGTTATCGATGAAGTTCAAAAAAATCCTGCTCTCTTGGACGTCGTACATCGTCTGATTGAACGCAAGCAGGGGTGGCGTTTCATACTTACTGGATCTTCAGCGCGTAAGCTTCGTCGCGGTGGTGTTAATTTGCTCGGCGGGAGAGCATCGCATGCGCAATTTTTTCCGTATTCTGCAGGAGAGCTTGGCGATACGTTTTCACTCAATACTGCACTGCAATGCGGTTTAGTTCCAGGAATTCTCGGAGCCGTTAATCCTTCCGAGGCGTTGGCCGCATATTGTGATCTGTATATCCGGGAGGAGGTACAGGCTGAGCGTCTTACGCGCAACGTTGCTGATTTTGCACGGTTCCTTGAGGCAATAAGCTTCTCTCACGGTTCGCAACTGAATATTGCCAATGTTGCACGGGAATGTGGAGTTGAACGAAAGTCTACATCGGCGTACTTGGACATTCTGGAAGACTTACTTCTCTCAACGCGACTTGAACCATTCACACGACGCGCGCAGAGGGCTGTAGTTGCTCATCCCAAATTCTATTTCTTCGATGTTGGCGTTTTTCGTTCGATTCGACCGGCCGGTCCTCTGGATCGAACGGAGGAGATTGACGGCGCCGCCCTTGAAGGTCTCGCATTTCAGCATTTGCGGACATGGAGCGCATGGGGTGGCGGTGGCCGTCGGGACGTGAAGTTCTGGCGAACGCGCACAGGGCATGAAGTGGACTTTGTTGTATATTCACCAGACGAGTTTCTTGCCATCGAGGTGAAGAATTCTGGGACTGTTCGCGATAGTGATCTTCGCTCATTGAAGATATTTGTTGAAGAGTATCCGGAGGCGACTCCAATCTTGCTATATCGTGGAACCGAACGTCTTCGCCAGCATGGGATATGGTGTTTGCCTATCGAGGAATTTTTGCTAGCGCTGCATCCCGTACGTTCTATCCATGAATCGGCACAGATTGTCAAATAAGATAGGCGTAATGGAAATATTTAGCTTGTTAAATCAGCAATTACGAAATCATGACTAAAATAGCGTCAACTGCTACCGCCACATCCAGGCGGAAATCGATCTTCAATTTTTTCCGCATCGTCGCGATTGTTGAGGGGATTACAACGCTTCTTCTCTTCTTCGTTGCCATGCCAATGAAGTATCTACTCGACATCCCCAAGGCTGTAACTGTTGTTGGCTCCATTCACGGCTACGCATTTGTCGCATATATCATCGTGATGATCGCAGCGTTATGGGGCAGAAACTGGACACCGGTTGAATGGGCGCGAACAACAATTGCGTCATTTTTTCCGTTTGGTACGTTTCTGAACGACCCGTTTTTGAAACGCAAACAACAGCAGAGTAGCTGACGTCAGGCAGGTTGCCGTCTTGCGATAGCCTGACGTTTAGCGTTTAACAAACTCCCACAAACCTGGGTATCGGTCGAACGTCAACGTTCCCGCCTTCAACGTTCCTTTTCCGCCCGCAATCGTCTGACCGGCATTCGGCGTCAACACAAGCGCGGTCCCGTTTAGTGTATAGGTCCCGCGCACATCAATTGGGTATTCTTCTGTTTGCCCGGATAGCATGCTCGTTCCCCACAACGCGCCCACTTCTTTGTAGGTTCCGTTAGCGTGTAGGATTACAGAATCCTGAAGAGAATCCATCGTGGAATGCACGCTTATACCGGGAAAAAGCGGGTCTGAGCCCGATCCAACGCCCTCTGGTGTCGCCTCAAATTTACTCAGTGTATACTTGCCGAACGCGCCAAACGGTGCTGACGAATCGCCACAACCTACGCCGGCGCTGAGTCCAACGAGTCCCATCACAATCCCCAACTTCCGCAGATACATTCTCATCTGTTGCTCACGGTGGTAAGACGTTTGTGCCTTGAATAACAGTGCTTCAGGCTCGCTATTCAAGGCGTTTACAACGTCGCGGGAACAATAATATTAGTCAGTGCCGTCGTTGTTCTCAATAAACCGAACCGCCCGCGTTGGTACCGCAAATCTCGCCCCAGCCTTCTCAACCACTTCCATAAACTGCAGCAGTACATCCTGACGGATCGCCCGAAACTCATCGTACACGGTCGTTTCAAACCACACCATGATATCGATATTTATCGACGTAGTGCCGAGTTCAGCGAGACGAACCACAACCGCATCAGGCCAAACCAATGGTTGCGCACGCAAGATTCTCTCAAACTCCGTGATAATCTCTCGCGTCTGCGCAACGGTTGTTCCATACATCAACCCAATCACTGCACGCAACCGTAGTCGATCGCGCGCGCTATACGTTTCCAACTGCATCTCCGCAACGCGACCATTCGGAATGCTGATCAACGTACGATCCAACGTCCTGAATCGTGTTGAGCGCAATCCAATCGTTTCCACCGTCGCCAGGAAATTTTCGACTTTCACGAAATCCCCTTCGCGAAACGGCTGATCTACGCCAAGTGAAAACGCTCCAAAAAGATTCTCAACCGTTTTCTGCGCAGCTAAAGCAAGTGCAAGACCGCCAAGTCCAAGCCCGGCAACAAGTGTAGTAACCGGGTAGCCCAGCAGTGAGAACACTGTAACCACTGCGATCGCAAAGATCACAACCTTTACCGTTCGTGCACCCAACGGTAATAACGCGCGAGACGACGGATTGGTTTGTGCCCACTCGGAGTTGTCGAAGATCTGACGCAGAACGTCAATGATTCGCCAAATTCCCCAAACGATCGCGATAAAGAAGCCGGACTGTATTATTCGAATAAATCGATGTTCCGCAGGCGGATACAATCCCAAACTTGGCAGCATTAACGCCACAGCGATTAATGCACATGCCAACGTAAATGGCCTGCCCAATCGACCCACTGCGACACTTACCAACGGGTTATTGCGGCGGCTTAAAGTTCGACGTATTCCTGCGCGTAAAACCTGGCTGCCGAGATATCCTAACGTAATTGCCACAGCCAACATCAGCGGCAATGAGAGCCATTGCCACCACAATACTTCAAGTGGGCCTGATCGTAATAGAGGGGCAGGCAAGTGCTCGAGAATCCAACGATCCTGTAATAAACTATACCAACCAGGAACATGGCTCACTGTTGCCGACGAAAATCGCCAACGTGTTTCATAGTCCCGTGTCCAACGTACCAGACGAACCGGTTCACGAACTCCTTTTTCATTGACGATTACACCAAGCTGTTCTACTCCACGTGGTAATCCATCTAATGAGTCACCTAATGCGCTCGCCGAAACGCTATCGAGGTTTACCCAGAGCTTCCTGTCCAGCACGGCCTTGAGCTGGCGTGCTAACTCTGGGCCCTGGCTCTTGAGCTTACCAGGAATATCCAGATAGATCGTCGCTGAATCGTAGTTTCCTGCTCGCGTTAGAGAAAAGAAACGTTCGAGCGAAGCTCGTGGTGATTCGCGGGAAACGTCCGCGTTGGCGGGAACGGTATCAACCGGAACTGCCGTGTCCTTTTGCAGCGGCGAAAGCCGACCCTGGAGAAACGGATTTTGTGCCGACAGGATTGTTGAAATCGCTGGTATTGCTATGAGAGCACTACAGACTATCGCAAAAAATATTCGCGATGTTTTCGATTTGTCTCTTCGTGTCTGTGGATGTTCTTGTGCTATCATCTCGTTATGTTGATCCTGTTGTGTCGTTCGACGTTGATTCTGATTCTTGTTCTGACTCTGATTCTGGCTCTGTCACTTCGAGCAAACCAGGGTTGATATCGCGCGCCTCCAACGTGAACAGCTTCGCAAATTGCCGTCCAGCGTCTTTTGCCACGTCCGCGAACTGCACGGTGCGCTCACCAGCCTCTCTTTCCATTGAGGTCATGGTCACTCCATCAATCCCACACGGTGTCATCAGCTCAAAGTACGAAAGATCGGTCGTCACGTTCAACGCAAACCCGTGCCACGTCACCCACGCCCGCGCATGAACGCCTATCGACGCGATTTTCCTGCCACGGGTCCAAACGCCCGTAAATCCAACGTTACGCTCCGCAGGAACATCATACTCGGCCATGGTCTGGATCAACGCTTCTTCCACCTGGCGCAGGTACCAGTGTAGGTCCTGCTTATGGCGCTGGAGATCGATAATCGGGTACCCAACCAGCTGACCCGGCCCGTGGAAGGTTACGCCACCACCACGCTCCACCTCAAAAAGCTCGATCCCACGCGATTTCAGAAATTCTTCGCTCACGGGCAGCTTATTGTCTTCTTTCCGACGTCCTAATGTGACGACTGGCGGGTGCTGGACCAGCAAGAGCACATCCTGAGGAATCTCTCCCGTAATCCTCTTTCGAGCGACTTCCCGCTGTAATAAAAGGACCTCGGCGTACGATCGTACACCGAGGTCTGCAATCCAAAGTTCACGCATGGCAGATATAACCTGTTTGCATCAAAAAACCCTTTTGCACGTTGTGGCGGAACATTCACTGTGGTGTATCGCCACAACATGCATGAAAGCTACGAACTATTGCCGCATAATCTGCGACTCACCAATCTTAGGCGTGAATAACTTTCCCAAGTGCATCCAACGCTGCTTCGCCAATGGCTTCAGACAAGGTTGGGTGCGCATGAATCGCCAATTCAACTTCTTCAATCGTGAGCTCGTTATCGCGCGCTAACACTAACTCGTGAATCATTTCGGTCACGTGTGAACCAACGAGATGTGCGCCGAGAATCTCACCGTACTTGGGATCGACAAGCACTTTCACAAAACCTTCAGTTTCGCCAGACGTACGCGCACGACCGTTCGCGGAGAATGGGAACTTTCCAGCCTTGTATTCGATCTTCTTTTCTTTCAGTTCGCGTTCGGTTAACCCAACCGACGCAACTTCAGGATGACAATACGTGGCGTTCGGGATGTTCGCGTAGTTCACGTTATGCACATGCGTGTTGCCCGAGAGGTACTCAGCAAACACGATCCCTTCACGTTCGCCCTTATGGGCCAACATTGGCGGGCCAGCGACGTCTCCAATAGCGAAGATGCCTTTCACCGATGTCTCCATCTTCTCGTTGATCTTGATGAAGCCGCGATCGGTGAGCTGAACACCAAGTTCCTTAATCCCGATATCGTCGATGTTCGGTGAACGTCCAGCTGCAACGAGCACTTTCTCAACTTCGAGTTCGTTCTTTTCACCGTTCACTTCAACGGTCATCTTCACAGACGACTTGCCAGCTTTCACATTGGAAATCTTGGCGCTCGTCAACAAGTTGATCTTCCGCTTCTTGAACGCACGTGTGAGTTCAGCCGACACGTCGTCATCTTCAACTGGAAGGATCGTCTTGGCGACTTCGACGATTGTGACTTCGCTGCCAAACGCTGCGAACACATCCGCAAACTCGCAGCCAACCGCACCGGCACCAACAATGACGATAGACTTTGGTGCTTTGTCGAGGATGAGCGCTTCATCTGACGAGATGATCGTCGTTTTGTTCAGCTCAAGACCAACTTGTGGCAAGCCGCGTACTCGTGAACCGGTCGAAATACAGATCGCCTTTTTTGCGTCGTGCTTTTCTTCTTTGCCGTCAGCGCCTTTTACCGTAACCGAATTTTTGGACGTAATCTTTCCCGTCCCTTTCAGCCACGTGACTTTGTTCTTCTTGAACAAGAACTCAACGCCCTTCGAGTTCTGTGCGCTCACAGCGCGTGAGCGTTTTACTGCCGCGCTCAGGTCAAACTTTACATCGGCAGCTGTCACGCCAAAATCGGCGCCTTTTTTTACCTTTTCGGCAAGCGAAGCGGATTCGAGCAATGCTTTTGCGGGGATGCATCCCCAAAGTACACAGGTCCCGCCAAGTCCTTCGCGTTCGACGACGGCAACCGACATGCCGAGCTGTGCGCATCGAATGGCGCCAACGTAGCCGGCTGGTCCGCCGCCTACGAAGATCACGTCAAATGAGGCCATATCAGTGAGATAGAGTAAAAGAGTTCGGAAGTAAGGCTGTAGGTGAGTGAGTCACCTACGGAAAAACAGCAAGCTGGGGGAGTGCTCCCCCAGCTTTAAGACCAACTTTTAGTACACCAACATCAGTGGATTTTCGATCAGGCGCCGGAGCGTCTGGAGGAACTTCGCACCAACTGCACCGTCAACCGCTCGGTGATCGCAGCTCATGGTGACTTTCATCCGTTTGCGGATTACCAGTTCGCCGTCGATAACAACTGGAACGTCTTCGGCGGTGCCAACTGCGAGGATACCAACTTCAGGTGGGTTGATGATCGCCGTAAACTGGTCGATACCAAACATGCCCAGGTTGGAGATTGAGAATGTGGAACCTGTGTACTCTTCTGGCTTGAGCTTGCGTTCGCGCGCCTTCTTGGCGAGCGCCTTGGCTTCGGCTGAAATTTCGGCCAGGCCTTTCTCGTTTGCATCGAAGATGACCGGAGTAATGAGGCCGTCTTCGATTGCTACAGCCATCGCGATGTGAACACGGTTGAACTGGCGGATGGCATCGCCTTGCCAGTGTGCGTTCACTTCTGGATGTTTGGCGAGTGCGGTTGCAACTGCTTTGATGACGATATCGTTGACGGATACTTTGTATTCGTCGCCTAACTCGAGCATCGCGGTACGCAGTTCGTTTACGCGCGTGATGTCGTATTCTGCCGTGAGGTAGAACGTTGGGATCGGGCCTAGTGACTCGGAGAGCCGCTTGGCGATCGTTTTACGGATCTGTGTGAGCGGAATGTCCTGGTAGTCGCCTTCTGCGCGAGGACGTGAAGCAACGGTTGCTCCGACGGCAGCGCTGGCAGGCTTCGCCGAAACCGCAGCTTGTTCGATGTCGCGCTTGATGATGCGTCCGCCTGGGCCAGAGCCTTGTATCGCGGAAAGCTCAACTCCGCGCTCACTCGCTAAACGTCGGGCGAGTGGGGAAGTGCGCTGACGGCCGCCGGCTACGCCGGCCGCGTCAGGATTCGCGACCGAAGCCGTGTTAACACGATCTGGCCCACGACGCTCCATCTCTTGCGGAGGAGTTGAAGCCTCGCCTTGCGACATACTCGGCTCAGCCGGAACCGAACCACGATGATCGCTCACGCGTGCTGGCGCTGCAGCAGGCGTTTCGGCCGGTGTCGCTGCAGGAGCCGAGGCCGCCGCAGGAGCAGCAGCTCCCGCCCCACCAACCAACGCATCGATATTCTCGTCAGCCGTCGCAATAACACCAATCAACGACCCAACAGGAGCTGTCGCGCCTTCTTCGACCAATCGCTTGCGCAACACACCGTCGCCACGCGCGACCAACTCCATAATAGCCTTGTCAGTCTCGACTTCCGCGAGAACGTCGCCGCTCTTTATCGCATCGCCTTCGTTCTTGAGCCATTTCGCCAGGCGCCCTTCTTCCATCGTTGGAGAGAGCGCCTCCATGAATACTTTAGTTGCCATTCTCGGGGTTATGCGAGGTACATGACTTTTTTCACCGCGGCAATCGCCTTGGCAGCGTCTGGCTTTGCAAGCTTTTCAAGGTTCTTCGCGTACGGCATCGGCACGTCCTCTTGATGAACGCGAACAACAGGGGCGTCGAGGTCGTCGAAGCATTCGCGCTGAATGAAGTCTACAATCTGGGCGCCAATACCTGCAATTTCCCAACCTTCTTCGATTACGACAGCACGATTAGTCTTTTGCACCGAGGTAGCGATCGCCTCGATGTCCATCGGACGGGTCGTACGGAGGTCAACCACGTCAACGTTGATCCCTTCCTTCTTGAGTGCGTCGGCTGCCTGGAGTGCAACCAATACCATTTTGCCGTACGTGATGATCGAGCAATGCTCACCTTCACGCTTCAGCTCAGCCTTCCCAATCGGAATCACCAGATTCGGATCGTCGCTCACTTCGCCCTTCGTGTTGTACAACATCTCGCCTTCGAGCACGATCACCGGGTTATCGTCGCGAATCGCGGCCTTCAACAGCCCTTTCGCGTCGGCCGGCGTACCAGGCGTTACGACTTTTAATCCAGGAATGTGCGATAGCCAGCTTTCCCACGCTTGCGAGTGCTGAGCGGAGAGCTGTAGCGCCGCACCGTTTGGTCCGCGGAACACCATCGGCATCTTGAACTGACCGTTGGACATGTACAACATCTTCGCAGCCGCGTTTACAACCTGATCCAGCGCCAACAGCGCAAAGTTCCAGGTCATGAACTCGACAATCGGGCGCAGACCAACCATCGCTGCGCCAACACCAATCCCGGCAAAGCCCAACTCAGCGATTGGCGTGTCGACTACGCGCTTTGGTCCAAACTCATCGAGCAGACCACGGGACACTTTATAGGCGCCGTTGTATTCCGCGACTTCTTCACCCATCAAGAAGACGTCGCCGTCTCGACTCATCTCTTCACGCAACGCCTGATTTAACGCGTCACGATACGTAATAATGGCCATTAGCCGTTCACCCCTTCAATATTATCGCTCGTCGTATCTGCGAGCACGAACGTATACAGCTCTTCTGGCGACGGCTCAGGCGAGGCGTCAGCAAAGTCCCACGAGTCTTGCGAGATCGCTTTCACTTCTTCATCCATCTTCGCATACTCGTCTTCCGTTAATTCCTTGGCTTTCAGCATTTCGTCGCGCAACAAGTTGATTGGGTCGCGGGTAAGCGCCTGGTCCAACTCTTCTTTTTTGCGGTACGTTCCGCTGGCCGCGTCAGACATGGAGTGACCCATGAATCGCGTCGTTTGAATATCCAGCAACGTTGGGCGATTGTTTGCGCGAGCACGGTCGAGTGCGCGTCCAAACGCTTCGCGAACGGCGAATACATCCTGTCCGTCTACAGTTTCAGCGTCCATCGCGTACGAATCGCCGTGTTTTTTCACGTCCTGTTGCGCCATTGCACGGTGAATGGCCGTCCCCATGCCATAACCGTTGTTTTCGATAATGAAAACCACCGGAAGGCTCCAGAGCGATGCCATGTTGAGCGTTTCGTGGAACGATCCGATATTAACCGCCGCTTCACCAAAGAAGCAGACGCACACTTGATCGCCACCGCGATACTTCGTTGCGAAGCTCACTCCAGCTGCGAGTGGGATATGTCCACCAACGATCCCGTGTCCGCCGAGGAAGTTGAGCGAGCTGTCAAACAAGTGCATTGATCCGCCTTTCCCACCGGCGCATCCCGTTGCTCGTCCGAACAGTTCGGCCATAATGGCGCGTGCGGTCATCCCGCGAGCGAGCGCGTGCCCGTGATCGCGATAGGCGGTGACCACATAATCGTCTGGTCGCAGCATCGACATCACGCCGGTTGAGATCGCTTCCTGGCCGATATATAAGTGACAGAATCCACCGATCTTCCCCAATGCATACGCTTCCGCGCACTTTTCTTCAAAGCGGCGTTGCAGCAGCATGGAGTACAGCAGTTCTTTCTTCAGCGCAGGATCGCGTGAAGCTGAGTCGTTGGATACAGCGTTCCCGCGGGGTGTATCGTCGCGCTGAGTGGAAGCTGTCGATTGTTTCTTAGCCATCTAATTGTCTCGTCGCAGAGGGAGATCTAGTTTCTCCCGGTGTTGTGAGCTCATCTCTGTAGTTTGGGTGACGATGCTCGCTTTCCTCATGTTGTCGCTCCCGTGCGAGCAACCTGGCGAGCAAAGCCGCGCGGGATTCCGACCTCGTCAAACGCTGCGCGCGGCACGTCTAACGAGTGGAGCGGCTCGATATGAGCCGTTCCACTGGTCTGCTAACGTTTACACGCCAGCAGCTTGAACCTGCTCCCACGCGTGATAACTGCTGCGTACGAGCGGGCCCGATTCAACGTGTTTGAATCCCATCTCCATTCCGACTTCGTATAGATGACGGAATTCTTCTGGGGTCACATACCGGTCGAGTTCGATGTGGCTGTCCGACGGGCGTAGGTACTGGCCGAGCGTGAGGATGTCGACATCGACGGCTCGGAGGTCCTGCATAACAACTTTGACTTCTTCGAGCGTTTCGCCCATCCCAAGGATGATCCCCGTTTTGGTTGGGATATTTGGCGCGATCAATTTGGCTGTTCGGAAGATGTCCATAACGCGCGGATACCGGCCGCCAGGGCGGCACTTTTTGTATAACCGCGGAACAGTTTCCGTATTGTGATTGTAGATGTCCGGATTCGCTTCTAATACTGCGCGGATACTGTCGTGGTTCCCCTGGAAGTCGGGAACTAACACTTCAACCGAGCAATCTGGAAGTTTGTCCTTGATCTGACGGATCGTTTCGGCGAAGATATACGCGCCAAAGTCGGGGAGGTCGTCGCGATCGACTGACGTAATTACCGCGTGCCTCAACCGCAACTCCGCCACCGCACTCGCTACTCGGCTTGGTTCCGAAATATCGTAGGCAGGTGGACGGCCGTGGGAGACGGCGCAATACGCACAGTTTCGAGTGCAAACGGAGCCAAGGATCATGAACGTTGCCGTTCCATGCTCCCAACACTCGCCGATGTTCGGGCAGTGGGCTTCCTCACACACGCTATGAAGATCGAGCTCGCGCATCATTTGCTTGAGCCGTATATAATTGGCTCCGCCAGGAGCTTTGACTTTTAACCAGTTTGGCTTCCGTTCGGGCAAAGGCTCTGACCGATGGCGCCCCATGATTTGATACAGCGTTTCAGACATGACACCTCAAATCTACCCTAAAAGCGCTCCAGCCGAAATCGAGAAAGGTCGTATCTTGGCACTATCTTGGTCACAAGATCGGCGACCGCCTCCCCAGTGAAGGGAGCGAGGAGAATTCCGTTCCGCGAATGACCACAAGCGAACACGATTCTGGGCTCATCGGGGTCGCGTCCTATAATGGGGAGCATGTCCGGCGTTATAGGGCGTAAACCGGCCCAAACGTTGTTAATACAGGAATCCGAGAGCGTTGGGGTTAGCTGCCTTGCGATATTTTTTACGGCGCTGAGCCCTTCGGGTGTGGTATTGGTGTTGAATCCTGCCCGTTCGAAGGTGCTTCCGACCATTGTATAGCCGTTGGATTTGGGGACAAGGTATCCGCCCGCGCCGTACGTCACGTGCCGGACCGGAACTCCATTGTACGAAATAATTTGGCCGCGGACCGGTTCGACCGGTATTGGGCGAGCGGTGCGAACCGCGGAATGGGTCTCGCCGAGCTGGGTTGAGTGGTCTGGTCGAGCGATAGTTGGTGTCCATGCTCCGGCCGCGAGTACCACATCCGCCGCATGAAATCGCGTATCCTGGTCGGTTATCGCGGTAACCTGGCTATCCGAGACTGCGATCGAACACACGTTTTCATTGGCCACAGAGATGTTCGGATGCGTTGCCGCAACCTGCCGCAGCGCCTCGAGCAGCACGATTGGGTCGACGCATCCATCGTTGACGTCATACGCTGCGCCCACCGCATGCTGGAACATGGGCTCCAGCGCGATCAACTCGCCCCTGTCGAGCCAAGACGTCGTGCCGTTCCCCTCTGCCGTTCTCTGAAGCTCTTCCGCCTCCACATCGTTTAAGGCAAGACTAAGCACACCCAGCCGGTTGAGCGGAACTCGAATCCCGGTTCGCTCTTCCAGCATCGCGAGATACGTGGGATAGGAATCGCGCGCTTCGATGGCAATATCGAACACATCATACAGTTCTCGCTCAACTGACGGCGTCAGCATCCCGGCCGAAGCCGAGGAGGCCTCGCCGCTATGGGCGGTACCAATCAACCGAACCTGCAGTCCACGATCGGCGGCCGCAATTGCGCTCGTCAATGCGATGACTCCCGCGCCGACGATCGTAACATCAGCAACCATGATTGGAACTATTGGTGTCAAAATTGTATAGTACGTGAGGTACTATTCGTATATAGATCATAAACGGAGCTTCCATGCTCCTACAATTCTAACGGAGGGCGCTAAATGCTCCGTACGATTTTCTTTTTGGGTGTTGCGGGTATTCTCGCATTCATGCTGTTCGGCCTGTTCATCGGGGTCGCTGGCGTGCTCATCGGCCTAATGATCAAGGTGCTGCTGTTCGGGCTCCTTGTCTACTTCGTACTCCGAATTGTGAGCCCAAAAACTGCTGCCAAAGTCCGCGATCGGATTGAGGGGCGAACATTTCCTCCGTGGTAGGGTGACCACTCGCGCACGGTTTTAGCTAATCGTGCGTTAAAAGGAGGGTGACGCAAAGAGGGGGCCTATTGGGCCCCCTCTTTGTATGATTTCAGGTACAGATTGATCGATCCAAACGACAGCTTCGACTTCAACTGCACTACCACTCGACGATGATCGTCCGTCAGCCACACCTCGGCTTTTCCATCTTCCGAGAAGATCCCTTTGGTCTTGATGATTGGCTGCACAACAATACAGTTGAACTTCCCACCTGGTACTTCGATCGTCTCTTTTCGGAGAACTTTGATCGTTACCGGATTCCGTTCGGGGCGAAAGTAGCGGTTAAACTCGTAGGTCTTTCCAACTTCGAGCGGAACTGAGCGGATAAAAAACAGAAAGGAACCGTCATCGAGCGGATCTTTTACGCTTTTGTGCTCACGTGGCGGTTTTTTGTCTGTTTCAACGTAAATCGCTTTATCGGGATAAATCTCGTAGCGCCTTGATCGGTCGTTTGGCCCTTCACTCAACGTGGAATGAAAGCGTAACGACGAAAAAGTCTCGCGATCGATCCAGCTTTCGAAGATATCCTTTACGCGAAAGCCAATCGTACCGCCTTCGAGCCGAAATACCGTGTGCCACGTCTCGCGTCCTCGGATCTTTTCGATTCCAGCGACGCTCATTGCGGCCTTTCCAACTTTCAGAAAGCCAAACCGAACCTCATACTCCGCGTGCTCACCAACCTTAAACGGAACGGTAGTTTGGATCGGTTGAGCCGATTGTTCCATCCCAGGCGAATTTGCGAGTGTGGTGTCTCGCGCGGCATTTGTCGTTGCCGTATCCGTTGGGATACGATCACCACTAAATGATGGTGTCCCCATCGCAGCCACTACAGCAACAGCCAGAAGCGATCGGATCATATTGGCACCTTCGGCCGCCAACCACGAGAGCGTTTGGTGAACTTGTAGAGCGAAACAGCGTCGGCGAACGGCCGAATGCGGCTCTCTCTTGGTCGAAGGTCATATCGCGCCGTAGCCTCCAAGCGTTCAATTCGACGTGCGAACGGGCGCAACTTGCAGAGCAGCTCAACGTTTGCCGCCCAGCCGTCCGATGTAATCACCGGTGTTTCGCCGTTGGCCTTGAGGAAGTCGCGAAGCAATGCAATCCGATACAGTCGAAAACCGCTAAATGGATCGGAAATGTCTTTCGTGTTTACGAACGGGCGAATCATCCATGGCGCAACGAGCTGCATGCGTCGTACTGGCGTTGGATCTGTGGCGGTTCTGCCGCGTTCGGCGATTACGATATCGGCCCCACCTTCAAAGCGCTTCAACAGCTCGGGGAGCATTTCAGGCTGATCGGTAAAGTCTGCCTGCATGACGACCATCGCATCGCGACGCGCGTATTTGGTACGACGAGACACTTCTTTGGTTAACGCGTTCAGCGCATGTCCGTACCCGCGCCGAGTTTCGCCGCGAAGCACTGTTAACGGCAGGACCTCAGCGTATGGCACTAACGTGTCTGACGTGCTGTCTGTGCTCGCGTCGTCGTATACGATGACCTCGTACTCGCGAGAATAGTCCTGGAACACCTTTCGGATACGCCAGAGCAGTACGCCGATCGTCGGCGCTTCGTTATACGTAGGGACGCAGATATAAAGCATCGAGGGAAGTTAGGGTGTTAGCACCTTTTCGTACACCCGGACAATGCTTTGGGTCATTTGGGATACACTGAATTCAGCCGCGCGCGTCGGCCCAGCCTCTGAAAATGTGCTTCTCAGACGATTGTTCAACAGTGTGAGATGATGCTGAACGAACACGTTTAGATCTCCCGACGGAACCAGGAGCCCATTTTTCTGGTGTTCGATAATTTCGGGAACTCCACCCACCGCAAAGGCGATCGGTGGAATTCCGAGGGCCAGCGAGTCGATCAGGGACGTTCCCAGCCCTTCTTCGAGAGCGGGGTGCCAAAGCATATCCAGACCGGCCATCGCATTGTAAATATCCGTCACGAAACCCGCGTGATAGATCTCTACCTCGCCCCTACGTTCGCGCCCAACGATCTGGCCACCGAGAAATACCAGTCGTGTGCGTCGCGCGGCGTCAATCGGCAGGCGATCGATAATTTCATCGATAAGAAGCACACCTTTTTCCGCCGTCATCGCTCCGACGATGCCCACAACCACTGTATCCGGGCCCCATCCCAGCTCAGCGCGCCAATCGCGTTGGGCCGTTACGTTCGGCGTTGGAACGCCCGAATGAACGACCTCAATGCGGGATTCATCGATTCCGGCCATAATAAGCGCGTTTTTCACCGCATGCGAAATGGCGATAAATTGGCTCACTCGAGCGCCGTATTTGAGTCGAACGGACTTCGGTTTGAATGTCACTCGTCGAGTGACGATGAGCGGGGTGGACTTCCGCCCTGCCAGCGCCATTAGGGCAATCGCGTGGGAACGTGCGTCGTGGGCATGAACCACGTGCGGTTGCCAGGTACGAATTAGCGCGCGCACCTGCTTCGACGAGGCAATATCCCAATCGTTGCGCATCGGTGCTGCCGCAGTCGCTAAACCGGCAGCATGTGCGCGCTCGACCAACGGTGTATTGACGGGTGCGAGAACCAGCGGTTCGTCTCCGCGAGCACGAAGCCCTTCGGCAAGTAACAGGACTTGCCGCTGGCCGCCACGCCAGGTTCGGCCGGAATCGAGATGGAGTGAGCGTAGTCGCACCCTGGGAATATACTCGGGCTATAAAGCCCCGCCCGCCTTCAAAAGTGATGAAAAAGGAAACCTTCTCACCTTTGCGGCGTATGTCATAGAAAGGAGGAACCCCGCATGATTTTCGCGACGCTTCGGAATGAACTCACTCGGAACGATGCTCAGCTAGCCCTTTGCCTCGTCGGCCGTGAATCATCGAATGACTACATGCAGGCTGAAGCCGCTCTGCGCGAACAAGGGATCGATGCGTTGTTGGACGATCCTCGGTTGCTCTCGGGGCTGTTCGAAGCGCAGGCTGCGCTGGAAGCCTCCTATGCCATGTTCTCGTATGTCGTCGTTCGGCATGCACTCCTCTCTCTCAATTTGAAAGACCGAATGCTGGCGGACTACGTGGCATCGATACTCATGCACTTCGGCATGCGAGACCGCGCCAATCGTCTCTCCGACACGGACGATCAGCTGTACGACACCCTGGCAGGTGTCTCCGCCGACCTCGATACTGCTGATGCGCGCCGTAGCTTTCTTGCCCAAACGCACCTCGGAAACTACGCATTATGGCTCGGCGGCGTGTTTCCGGACTATGTCGCACATCGCCGATGGCGTAGAGGTGGCCCTGATCTTGATTATTATGATGAGATGGGACGTAAAGGATTTGCACTTGCCGCTGCGCACCGACTCGCTAATGAGTATGGGCTAGTACCGCTATACGATGCAGCTGCCGAAAACTTTGTGGTGCTTCGTATCGCGTTGAATAACGTGAGCGATGTACTTCTCTTTCCGCATCGTTCGTCGCCCGAACGGCTCATGCGCCAAGTGTCCAACGATATGATGTGGCGTAGGACGTGAACCGTGGTGAACCATCGCCCTATTCGAAGCCACCTCGCGCACTTGGCGCGGTTTCGTGTTTGCTCGCCTGTTGTACCGCGTTTGTAGGCGCAAGATCATCCTCGGCGCAGCAGCTGGCTGCCACAACTTCGTCTATCGCTGACCCTATCGCTTGTAGCGGCGAAAAGGTCTCGAGTATCAACATTCGTACGTACCCGCCGTTTGCACTTGGTGGGCCAAAAGTCGTCGCAAAAGCGGCGAAATTGCTCACCTCTGCCCATGCGGTGACGAAGGCAAGTGTGGTGCGACGTTACTTGGCCCTACAGGTTGGGGACTCGTGTACGGAATTACGGCGTCGTGAATCTGAACGTATTTTGCGCGCACAACCGTATCTCGCCGATGCGTCGGTCCTCGCATTTTCCGATGGAATGGGCGGTGTTGTGCTGGATGTGTCTACCGTCGATGAAGTTTCGGTCGTTTTTTCCGGGCGAATTTCTGGAAAGTCGCCAGTTGTGCAAGAAATTCGCATGGGCGAAACGAACTTGGGCGGTGGCGGTGTTCACGCCATTGGATCGTGGCGAAACAGCGAGTTTTATCGCGATGTGTATCGACTGAAGGTTACACACTATCAGTTTTTAGGGCGACCGTATCAACTGTCGGTCGATGGCCATCGTAATGCCGTTGGTGGAAGTTGGGAGATACAGGCGAGTCACCCGTTTATTACGGATCTGCAACGTATCTCCTGGCGCATGACAACCGGCGCTACCGACAATCATGTCCCCTTTCTGCGCCAGGGGGCGGATGAAGCTTCGCTCCCATTTACTCGAACATACAGCGATATTGGCGGCCTGTACGCGTTTGGTCCGCCAGGGAAACTCTTGCTCCTTGGTGCGTCGCTGTCGAGGGAACGTGAGCATACCGGACGCGAGCCCGTTATTGTGAGCGATTCTGGTCTTCTTCCCGATACCAGTCAGGTTCTGGTGGGCCGTTATGGCGAACATCGAACGAGTCGAGTGAATTTATTGCTCGGCTATCGTGACATTCGGTTATTGCGGGTGACTGGGTTTGATGCGCTTGAAGGTGTGCAAGACGTTCGTCTTGGGTTTCAACTGAGCGCACTTATCGGAAAGGGGTTTAATATCGCTGAGGGCGACGAAGAAGATTATTTCGTATCGTCAGGGATTTATTACGGGGCAGGGAATTCGAGATCGTTTGCCGCGATCGAAACCATGAGCGAGCGGCGCCGAGATGTGGGTGGGGATCAGTGGGACGGTGTGTTGGCGAGCGGGCGCGCCGCGTGGTATGTGAAGCCGGTTGAGGCCCATACGGCGATCGCGAGCGTTGAATACGGAGGTGGCTGGCGTCAGCGTGTGCCGTTCCAGATGTCGTTTGCGAATCGACAAGGTGGGTTACGCGGCTTTAGCCATTCGGATCTTGCCGGTGGGCAACGTATTGTTTTTCGTTTCGAAGACAGAATGCGGATCGGCCACTTTCGTCAGTTTGCGTCGCTTGGAGGCGCAGCATTTGTCGATGCGGGGAAGCTCTGGGCTGGCGACGCCCCATTTGGCGTGAAGACCGGGGTGAACGCATCGATTGGCGTGAGTCTGTTGGCTGCGCTACCACCGAGGTCACGCAGGCTGTGGCGCGTTGACTTGGCGATGCCGCTTACGGATCGACATAGCTCAAAGTTTGAAGTTCGTTTTAATGCGATAGACGCGACACGTTGGTTTTGGCGTGAGCCGTCTGACGTACAAGCTGGGCGTGAGCGGTCGGTGCCAACGTCAGTATACAACTGGCCATAGGTCGTTACGCGAGAGGGGCAGGGCGATTACTGTGGCACAAATGCAAAGAGGGGCGCCTGGATTCGATCCAGGCGCCCCACTTTGCATTTCTTAGCTGCGATACCGCTTACGCTCTCATGCTCTGCGTCAAGCGCTTGAGGTAAGGAACGAGCAAGAACAACAGGACAGCCGACGCAACCGATGTGACCACCGGGATTGTGAAGAACTGTGCTTGCGATTCGATCTGTTCCGTACGACCAGCTAACCAACCGCCAAGGTAGTTCGCAGCGGCGCTTGCCATGAACCAGCCACCCATGAGCAACGAAACGAATCGTGCTGGAGCAACTTTGGTGACGTACGAAAGACCAACTGGCGAGAGGCAGAGTTCGCCCCATGTGTGGAACGCGAACGCCATAACCAACCACATTGGGTTGGCAACGGCGCATTCCGCTGCGCCACGACCATACGTCGCGATACAGGCATCAACCGACTTACTACCGGCAACGAGGAACAGGAAGCCGATACCAAGCAACAGCAAACCGAATACCATCTTCAATGCGGTGGACGGCTCTTTCCCCTTTCGTCCAAGCTTCACCCACATCGCACCAAAGATTGGCGCGAACATAAGGATGAAGAGCGAGTTCACCGACTGGAACCAGCTCGATGGAATCTCAAAGCTTCCAACGTTCAGGTTGGTGTAGCGATCTGCAAACAAGCTCATCGAGCTACCGGCCTGCTCAAACGCCATCCAGAAGAAGATGACGAAGAAGAAGACGATAAACAGGGCAATCACGTGCTTCCGTTCTTCACCCTGAGTGCCTAATAGCGTTGAAGCAACCGTTGCACCAGCAACACCGGCCATGATAATCGGCAACCAGCTCGCACCAGAGACATATGCTAACCCAGCGCCAACGATCGCACCAACGATTGCTGCCACTGTTCCCATGGACGACGAAGTAACTGCGTTTGCACCAATCGCAGCTGCGTTATCGGGGCTCTTTTGCGTTGGAAGACCAATACCTGGGAGGTACCTTTCTCGACCCCAGAGGTATACGGCTAATCCGAGCAACATCCCGACACCCGCCGCTCCAAAGCCGTAGTGCCAGCCTACTCTCTGACCGAGATATCCGCAGATGAGTGGTGCGATAAAGGCACCAAGGTTAATCCCCATGTAGAAGATCGTAAACCCGGCATCTCGGCGATTGTCGCCCTGACGATACAGCTGGCCAACCATTGTGGAAACGTTTGGCTTGAAGAAACCCGTTCCAACGATGATGAGGCCGAGTCCGAGATAGAACATCGTCATCCCCTCGAAGACCATCGAGAAGTGACCGGCCGCAATAACGATTGCACCGATAACCAACGATCGACGCGTTCCAATCAGTCGGTCAGCGAGATACCCGCCGAACAACGGTGTGAGGTAGACAAGTCCGGTGTACACGCCATACAGATGCGTCGCTTCCGAAATCGACCATTCCAGCTGATTGACGAGGTAAAGGACGAGAAGCGCGCGCATTCCATAGTAGGAGAATCGCTCCCACATCTCGACCACGAACAGCAGGCCTAACCCTTTAGGATGGCCAAATAACGATTGGTCATCCAGGACGGGAGGCCTGTCGAGCGTGGTCGTAGCGACGTCAATAACAGAGGACATAGGCTCTACGAAAGGGGGTGAAGGTGGTGATTGGCAAATGCCGGTTGCTTGATGCACGCCGCAAAGTGCTGTGGCGCTTTTTCCTCAAGCGGTGGAACGACCTGGGTACACTCAACATTTTTGTCGGGGTGTTGGCACCGCGGAAAAAATACACAACCAGGGGGCGGATTTGCGGGTGATGGTGGATCACCTTGCAAAACAATTCGCCGTTTTCGCTGTTCATTCGGTGCGTCTGCAGGCAAACCCCTGGATGGAGTAGCCGACGGAACAGCCGATAACAGCGCCTGGGTGTACGGCATCGTAGGGTTACGATAGACCGATTCCGAGGGACCAATTTCCACAAGCCTACCAAGGTACATCACTGCCACGCGATCCGCGATATGTTCTATCACAGAAAGATCGTGGGCGATAAATAAATATGTGAGTCCGCGCTCGCGTTGTAAGTCCTGCAGCAGGTTGATGACCTGGGCTTGGACTGAAACGTCGAGAGCGGAGACTGGTTCATCGCAGACAATGAACTCTGGTTCTACTGCGAGGGCGCGGGCAATCCCGATTCTCTGGCGTTGGCCGCCCGAGAACTCGTGTGGATAGCGACTGACGTACGAGGGATTGAGGCCCACCTCGTCGAACAGTTCGCGTACCCGTTTGTCCGCAGCGGCCCCATGGGCAAGATCGTGGATCGTGAGCCCCTCTTTTACCGTCGCGCCAACGGTGAGGCGCGGATTGAGCGAGGAGAACGGATCCTGAAAGACAATCTGCATGCGGCGCCGAAGCTGCCGGAGCTGACCGGCGTGAAGCTCGCGAACATCCTGGCCGTCGAAGGTTATGGTCCCGCTGGAGGGTTCGATGAGCCGGAGTAGCGAACGGCCCAGCGTTGTTTTGCCGCAGCCGGATTCGCCTACAACGCCTAACGTTTCGCCACGTTTGATGCTGAACGAGACGTCGTTAACCGCACGCACTCCGCCCGACGTTCGTCCAAATACACCGGTACGAATCGGAAACGTCTTGCTGAGGTGTTCAACGGAGAGCAGAGTATCGGTCATGCTATCCTTCGTTACGCACAGCTAGCTGTTCTCGCTGAACCAACCTGCGTTCAGGTTCATCCACGAGATGACAGCGGGAGGTGTGGGTGGCGCCAGTTGGGTCGTTGCTGTCGTTTATCTGGTACAGCGGAGGATGTTCTCGCTCACAACGGTCCCACGCGTATGCGCAACGGTCGCGAAATCGACAGCCGCGCGGCCAGTTGGTTGCCGGAGGCACCGTTCCTGGAATGGTATTGAGACGTTCTTTTCGGGCACCGAGCTGCGGCATCGCGTGCATCAGACCTTCGGTGTAAGGATGCTGCGCCGCGCTGAACAGCTGAACGACCGTTGCTTCTTCGACTACTTCGCCGCCGTACATAACAAAAACGCGATCGGCTGTCTCTGCCACCACACCCAGGTCGTGTGTGATCAGCAGGATGGACATCCCAAGCCGATTCTGCAGGTCGTGCAACAGTTCGAGAATCTGCGCCTGAATTGTAACGTCCAGCGCTGTCGTTGGTTCGTCGGCAATGAGGAGGGCGGGGTGCATGACCAACGCCATCGCAATCATCACCCGTTGCCGCATTCCACCCGACAGTTGATGAGGGTATTGCTTCGCCCGTTCGGCCGGATCAGGGATCCCGGTGAGCGTCAGCATCTCGACTGCCTTCTCCCAGGCTTCTTTGCGGGATGCATCCGTATGTACCCGAACGACTTCCGCGATCTGCTCACCAACGGTCAAGACCGGGTTCAGGGCCGACATGGGCTCCTGGAAGATCATCGCGATCCGATTGCCCCGAATCCGACGAACTTCTTCGTCCGAAAGCTCAGCAAGATCTCGCCCTTCAAATTCGATGTGCGTTCCCGATTCTATCACCCCGGGAGGGCGAATCAACTTGAGGATGGACAGCGCGGTGACCGATTTACCCGATCCCGATTCCCCAACAATCCCAACAACCTCTCCTCGACCGACATCAAACGAAACGCCGTCCACCGCACGTGCGATTGACGGACCATCGTGGAAGTAGGTGCGAAGGTTTGAAACTCGGAGGAGCGGCGGAGTGGGTGTCATTTGGGGTGGAGTCGAACGTCCAGAGAATCACGGATTCGGTCGCTCACCGAGTTCAGCGCAATAACCGTTGCGACAATCATAAGACCCGGAAAGACGGACACCCACCATACGCTGGCAATTTGACTCGCTCCATCTTGAATAATGTTTCCCCAGCTCGCATCAGGCGGTTGCACGCCTAGCCCAAGGTAAGACAGCCCTGCCTCAAGAACAATAACCTGCCCAACAGCTAATGTGGCCGCAACGAGAATAGTTGGGACAACATTGGGAAGTATGTGGTGCCTGAGGATCCCATACGACCGGGCGCCAAGAGAGTGTGCTGCCAGCACATAGTCCTGGTTTCGGAGAACGAGCACCTGCCCGCGGATGAGTCTGCTGAGCCCAAACCAGCCGGTGCCGCCAAGTATGGCAACGAGGAGCCATAAGGGGGTGCCGTCCCAAAGTGCGACGATCACGATGACTAACAGGACTCGCGGGATTGCCATCATTGCATCCACGGCACGCATCATAAGCGAGTCGATCGTGCCGCCGAAGTACCCTGCTATCGCTCCGTAGGCCGTTCCAAAGGTGGCGGCGATAATGGTTGCGAGTAACGCAATACTCAGCGACACTCGCGCGCCATACATCGTCCGACTCAGCACGTCTCGACTAAACGCATCGGTGCCAAACGGATGCGTGAGCGATGGCGGGAGGTTTTTTAGCGAGACGATGTCCAGCTGTGCGTTGGGATGGTACGGTGCGATTAACGGAGCGAGTACCGCAATCAACAGTATGGCAACGAGTAAGACCCCGCCGGGCGAGGCTAAGCTCTCGACCACATTGCGGAGTCGGTGCGGGTTACGGTTACGAGTTTCGCGTAACACGAGGGTCTGCAAAGGTATAAAGAAGGTCGGCGAGCACGCTGCCTAATGCCACCGTCGCGCTCGTTACAATGACGCCGGCGGTAACAAGTGGGTAGTCACGCATGGACACCGCGTTGACAATAGTCCACCCCATACCCGGCCAAGCGAAGATCTTTTCGACAAACACTGCGCCAGTGAACAGCAACGGGAGACTCAGCCCTAACATGCTGATAATTGGAAGGAGCGCGTTCCGAAGCGCATGGTGCCACACGATTCTCGATTCGCTTACGCCTTTGGCTCGCGCGGCGTTCACAAATTCTTCGGGGAGAATGCGGAGTAGCTCCGATCGCTGGTATCGCGAAACGTTTGCGGCGAGTAAGACTGAGAGCGTAGCGACCGGCAGGGCCAGGTGTTGCGCGCGGTCAATCAACTTACCCCATGGCGAGAGATAGTCGTACATCACCGCGTCGAATGCGCCAGAAACCGGGAATATCGGGAGCCAATACGCGAACCCGAGCATCACGAGCAAAGCCAGCCAGAAATCCGGTACCGCATTCAACGTCATGGAAACGGCAGACAACGCCGAGTCGATTTTGGACCCAACTCGGCGCGCCTGGAAAACGCCGAGTGCGATTCCACCCGCGAAACCTATAAATAGGGCGATGCCGGTGAGGACGATGGTATATGGAAGCGCGTCGAGCAGAACATCGAGCACCGGCCGACGCATCGAAAACGACCATCCAAGATCGCCTTGCGCCACGTTACCCAGATACAGCCAATACTGCTCAAGGATAGGCTTGTCTAATCCATACGCCGTAATCCAATGTTGGCGCACCGCCTCCGTCACATTCGGATGATCCATCGCCGACGAAAACGGATCACCAGGGGCGAGATGGAGTAGGCAAAACACCACCGTCGTTACAATTGCAACGACGGTGATCATTTGAAGCAGGCGACTAATGAGCCGCCGGAGGAGTACGGTCACGAGCGATGCGAGCGTTTGCAGGGATCGACCAATCGGCGAGATGTGCCCACCAGGCGTCTGGCCGAAGCGAAGTCACCTGAACACGTCGATGAATACCGACCGCACCCTTTAATTCGTATATCCAAATGGCTGGAGCGTCATCAATAATTGTTTGATATGCCCGCTTAAAAAACGGACGTGCCCGTTCCAGGCTTGGCGCCGTTAACGCGCTATCCAAATACGAATCAAACGTGGCGTTTGAGTATCCGCCGTAGTTGCTGCCGTTTGCATCGAGCGCAGCTTCGGTTCCCCAGGTTTGTACAATGTTGCTCGGGCTCGGATCCAGGTGCCAGGAGTGCATTGCCGCATCGAAGTTGCGTGACGTTTCCAACCGAACAAACGCGTTGCTTTCCAACTGTTGAATCTTTACCGTCACACCAATGCGCTTAAACTGGTCCTGAATTAACACCGCAGATCGTACGCGATTCTGGCTCGATGACGGTGTAATGAGCGTAAACGAAAGCTCGCGTCCGTTTTTCTCTCGAACACCATTTTTGTTGAGCACCCAGCCGATCGAGTCAAGTAGCGCAGTTGCCTGCGTGACGTTGTAAGGGATCTGCACAACCGTTGTATCCGTTGTTGGCATGGCGCGCAACACAGGGCCAATACTTACAAACGCCAACGTATCCAGCACATTTTTCACAATCGCATTTCGGTCGACTGCCATTGTGAGCGCACGCCGAACGTTTACATCGTTAAAGAGTGGATGCGCAACGCTGCGATTTTTTGGATCATGCATGTTGAACATGAGAAATCCATAATCGAAGCCCGGGTAGGTTATGGTGCGTACTACCTTTGAGTGCGCTGCCTCCTCAACCGCATCGGGGCGCATCGCGTCGAAGAAGTCAGCTTCGCCGGCCATGAGCTTTGTAACCGCGGTATTAAAATCTGGAGAAACTGTCCATAACACACGGTCGAGCTTGGCGCGCCCTCGATAATTCCCGGTATCAGAGCCAATCTCTACCACCGAATTTGGAACCCATCGAACGAAACGAAACCGTCCTGAGCCAATCGGAGTTCGAATAAGCTCCGACGCGGTGAGTTCAGCCGCTGGGATTGCACCGTAAATATGTTCCGGCAAAATCAACATCTGGCTGGACGCGTCGTAAAACGAAGTTGGATACTTTCGCTTGAGCCAAAACACCGCGGTCGACGAATCCCGAACCGAAACCGAGTCGATATTGCTCAATAATGAAGCGGACGGCGAGCCCAGCGCAGGATCGTTATACAACAGATACGTAAACCGCACGTCGCTAGCCCGAACCGGTCGCCCATCATGCCATTTGGCATCCGGATGAATCAAAAACGCAATCGACAGCGAATCGTTCGCCCACGTCCAGCTTTTGGCGAGATTCGGAATAAAACCGTCGTCGCCAATCACGTTGAGTGAGTCGCCAACAGACGCCAGATAATCAAAGATCAGTTCGGTTGCACCGCGAGCCTGGCTCGTACTAACGAGTGGCGGAAAGAGATAATCCATCTCGGACGACGTCGAAATAACAAACGTGCCGCCATTTTCCCCGTCGTTTTGCGCGTGCTCCGACTTCGCGCAACCGGTAGCGCCGAGCAGGACGACGGTCGCCATAGTCGCCTGCGTAACGAATGATCGAAAAAATTTCATGCGCGTACGTTGGCCCGTTACCGCCTCCATGTCCACTGACGATCTAAAAAATGATCCAAATAAGCGCCGGTGCCGGCGCAAACAACCTCTTGAGCGTCAAGCCAATCGGCCTCCGGATCTTCAAGACCGCGTACAGCCTCAAACATCCGCTCTGCCACCTGAAGCGCGGTCGGCTCCCATCCCAGCACCCCGCGAAGCGTCGCGGGCCGAGGAACTGGGGGCGGGGTTACGACCATTAGCGAGCTCAATAGCCCACTCTGGTCGTCGTCGACCAGAATCGACCCATGCTGAAGCAACGCCCCATCCTCACGCCACTGCGCGCTCCCAACCAACTTCCGTCCATCCGTCACCATCTCCCCAGCACTCGGCTCCGCGAAACACGGCGCGGCGGACGGTCGTTCGGCTCGCACCGTGGGTTCCGCCACGTTTACCTGAACACCGAGCCGTCCCAGCCCGTCCAGTAGCACCCGATTAATAAGCTCATAGCTCTGCCGCAGCCCAACCGCTTCCATGGCTGGCGCGGTGACACTGTAAGTAATCTCGCGCCAATGCAAAATCGCCCGCCCTCCAGTTGGCCGGCGAACCACCTGCACGCCTTGCTCCCGAATACGGTCCAGATCGTATTTACCCTCCGCCGTCTGGTTCCGGCCCAGCGAAAGAGTGGGTTCAGCCCAGCTGTAAATCCGGAACACCGCCTCGCCGGATTCTCTCGCCCGCTGCATAAGCGCCACGTCTACAGCCATGTTTTCCGGCCCGCCAAGTGGAGGCGTGCACACGAACCTCCACCGAGGCACCAAGCTATCCTTGTTCACAGATTAAATTTATGGATGCTGAGAGCATGTGTGGGACATCTGCACCGGTCGAGTTTCGGCGAGCAGGCAAGTACGTATGCACGTGAACGCGCCCGATCTCCCCAAATTGGCCCTATGTCAGGCCCGCTGGCGCCCCATATTTACTCTTCGCTTTGAGCCCGATTCCCGTATAGTCTTCCGCATGGCCACCTCCATTCAACATACTTCAGCGTCGTCTCTCGCCCCTGCCGACTCCTTTGAGTCCCGCCACAACGGCCCCAACGCGGCCGAAACGTCCGAGATGCTTAGCACATTGGGCTATCCATCTGTAGACGCCTTGATCGACGCGACCATTCCGTCGCGCATCCGTATGGGTCGCCCGCTGAATCTCCCCGCGGCACTCACAGAAGCTGAAACGCTCGCGCTGCTCAGCAACCTGGCGCAGAAAAACCAGGTCTTCCGTTCCTATATTGGGATGGGATACTCAGATTGCCTCACGCCACCAGTGGTTCAGCGCAACGTCCTTGAAAGCCCAGCCTGGTATACGGCCTATACGCCATATCAGGCCGAAATCGCACAAGGTCGGCTCGAGGCGCTGCTCAACTTCCAAACCGTTGTAACCGACCTCACAGGCCTCCCCGTCGCCAACGCATCGTTGCTCGACGAAGCCACCGCCGCCGCTGAAGCGATGGCGCTCGCCCACGCGATGAACGGCAGCGATGAAAAGGATGTCTTCCTCGTTTCCGAAGATTGCCATCCGCAAACCATCGACGTCGTTAAAACCCGCGCCAACGCACGAGGCCTCAAGGTTCAGGTCGCGAACCACAAAAGCTTCGAATTTGGCCCATCGGTCTTTGGTGTACTCTTACAGTACCCAGCCACAGACGGCGCGGTCGTTGACTATAGCAACATTTGCGAACAGGCTCACGAGCACAAAGCGCTCGTAACCGTTGCAGCCGATCTGCTCAGCCTAGTTCTGCTAACGCCACCAGGTGAATGGGGCGCAGACATCGTCATCGGAAATACGCAACGCTTCGGCGTCCCCCTCGGCTACGGCGGCCCACACGCTGCCTTCTTTGCCACACGCGACGAATACAAGCGCAACATGCCAGGTCGTATCATCGGCATCTCGCGCGACGCTGACGGCCGCCCTGCACTTCGCATGGCGCTCCAAACGCGTGAACAGCACATCCGCCGAGAAAAGGCGACCAGCAACATCTGTACGGCCCAGGTCCTCCTCGCCGTTACCGCCAGCATGTACGCCGTTTACCACGGCCCAGCCGGCTTGACACGCATCGCAACTCGCGTCCACCAGCTCACCACGGCCCTCGCCGCCGGCCTCCGCAAGCTCGGCTTCGAACTCGCACACGAAACGTATTTTGACACGATTCGCGTCGAACTCGGCACAAAAACCGCGAGCGAGATCGTTGAAATTGCTCGCCGCCACCGCATTAACCTGCGCGTCCTGAACGACAAGAGCGTTGGCATTTCGCTCGACGAAACCACAACGCCAGAAGACGTCGTTTCCCTGTGGACGATCTTCAATAACGACGTTGCCCCATCGTTCGTGGTCGCCGACGTTCTTGCGGCCGACGAAGTTCGCTACGACGAACGCTTCAAGCGCACATCAACGTTCCTCACGCACCCGGTCTTCAATACACACCGGTCCGAAACGCAGCTGTTACGCTACATCTACAAGCTGCAAGCCCGCGACCTGTCGCTCGTTCACTCCATGATTGCGCTTGGCTCCTGCACCATGAAGCTCAACGCTACAGCGGAGATGATGCCAATCACCTGGCCCGGCTTTGGCAAGATCCACCCGTTTGCTCCAATCGAACAAACGGAAGGATATCGACAGCTGTTTACGGAACTAGAGTCCGATCTTGCTGAGATCACAGGTTTCTCAGCGGTTTCGCTACAGCCAAACGCCGGCTCGCAAGGCGAATACGCCGGTCTCCTCGCCATCGTTGGTTATCACGAATCGCGCGGTGAAGGGCATCGTAACGTCTGCTTGATCCCACAATCCGCGCACGGAACCAATCCGGCGAGTGCCGTGATGGCTGGAATGAAGGTCGTCGTTGTGAAAACAGACACCGCCGGTAACATCGACGTCGCGGATCTCAAAGCGAAAGCCGAAGAGCATAAGAGCGATCTCTCCGCCTTGATGGTTACGTACCCATCAACGCACGGCGTCTTCGAAGAGACGATTGTCGATATCTGCAAGATCGTTCACGATAACGGCGGTCAGGTGTATATGGACGGAGCCAACATGAACGCCATGGTTGGTCTCTGCCGTCCAGGCGACATCGGGGCCGACGTCTGTCACTTGAACCTGCACAAGACCTTCTGCATCCCTCACGGTGGTGGTGGACCAGGGATGGGGCCGATTGGAGTGGCTGCACACCTCGCTCCATTCCTCCCAGGACACGCCATTGTGCCCCAGGAAGGGCGTACTGTGGTTGGTGCTGTTTCGGCGGCTCCCTGGGGCAGTCCGAGCATTCTCCCAATTTCATACGCATACATCCGTATGATGGGCGCTGAAGGGCTGACCAACGCAACCAAACTCGCGATCCTCAACGGTAACTACATCGCCAAACGTCTCGAAGCACACTACCCTGTGCTTTATAAAGGGACGAACGGTACCGTCGCGCATGAGTGCATCGTCGATACACGAGTCGTGAAGGCCACCAGCGGTATAGAAGTGGAAGACATTGCCAAGCGATTGATGGACTACGGCTTCCACGCGCCAACGGTTTCGTTCCCAGTGGCCGGTACGCTGATGATCGAACCCACCGAAAGCGAGTCGAAAGATGAGCTGGACCGCTTCTGCGACGCCATGATTTCGATCCGCGAAGAGATCCGCGCCATCGAAAACGGCATTGCGGACCGTCAGGACAACGTTCTGAAGAACGCGCCACACACGATGGCTCGCGTCACGTCGAACGAATGGAACCACGCATATTCCCGCGAACAGGCGGCCTTCCCGGTTGAATGGGTGCGCGCCTCGAAATTCTGGCCAGCAGTTGCTCGTGTTGAGAGCGCCTATGGGGACCGGAATCTAGTGTGTTCCTGCCCGCCAACTGATACGTACGTGATGTAAAAAATGTGCTGAAAACATTCCATACTTGATGGCATGAATTATACATCAGCCTCCTCGTATTTCGCACTTATTGCGAATTATGCGAGGAGGCTGATTATATTTTCTAGCAATTATTCATCTGATTGCTGGTGGACACGCAGTTCTATGACTACTTTATAGCGGCAAATCATTAGTGAACTGTCAATTTCATACGGTACGTCACCGTAGCGAAATTCGGTACACAGTTGGACATTTGTTGTTCGCGGTTCACCAACATCAACTGTATCGCCCTCAGGAGTGTAAAAGATGAACAAAGCTGAATTACTGGAAGCTCTGCAGAAGCAGACAAAGCTTCGCCCTACGTACGTTAAGAAAGTCGTCGACGCAATTTTCGATCCGACCGAAGGAGTTATCTCCAAGACGGTGAAGAAAGGCGGAAAAGTGACGATTGCCGGTTTCGGCACGTTTGATCGTCGTTCACACAAAGCCCGCGCAGTGAGCAGCGTCTTCACGGGAACGACCGTTAAGGTCAAAGCCCGTAAGATCCCTGGCTTCCGTGCTGGTGTGTCGTTCAAAAACGCAGTTCGCTAAGCGTTCTTCGTTCTTTAAACGAAAGTTTATATAGATAAAGGGAGTGGAGGTCGGCCTAGCCGTCCTGCCACTCCCTTGTCCGTTTCATCTGTTTACTCGCCAATACGGCAATAAAAAAAGACAGGCCGAAGCCTGTCCTTAGTGGGTCTTCTCTACGACCCTGTAGTTACAGCAAGCGAGCAAGTTATCGTAATACGAGTCAAAAAGACTGCGTATTACTAACTAGAGCCTTACGCTCCTACGTGTGCTTTGTATGCGTCGGCGTCCATCAAGCCAACCTTATCGGATGCATCGGCAAGCCGCATCCGAATCATCCAGCCGGTGGCGTATGGATCGTTGTTCACAAGCGCTGGTTCACCATCGAGATCGCCATTGATCTCAATAATTTCACCGGCGAGTGGTGCGAATAGTTCCGATACAGCCTTTACTGCTTCGATCGTACCGAATACGTCATGTTTGCCGAACTTTGCGCCGACTTTGGGAAGCTCAACGTACACTACGTCGCCCAATTCGCCCTGCGCGTAATCAGTGATCCCGATTTCGACGACGCCGTCGCCGATCTCACGGACATACTCATGCTCAGCGGTGTATTGTCTATCAGCTGGAATATTAGCCACGTCCAAGCCCCTACTTCTGAAAAAATGGTGAAACAAAAACGGATGCATGAAGATACGCACCCCGTGGGCGGGCTGCTACTCCCGACTCTGGGGAAGTTCGAGTAAGTCCTTCCATAACGCCTCGGTTTGCTCGGCAAGCTCCTTCAGCGATCCTCCGTTTTCTACAATAAAGTCCGATTGGGCTCGCTTCAGCTCTGCCGGCATTTGCGACCGTATCATATTGATGGCTTCTGTCGGATCCAGCTTCCGGCGTCGCGTGAGGCGTTCGAGTCGGACCGACGTTGGGGCGTCCACTAATACAATGGCGTCGAACTCGTTGGCCATATTGACCTCGAACAGCAGCGGCACCGCATATATCACGACTCGATCGCCGCGCCGCCGAGCTTCGGCCAGTTTTGTATTTTTGAGCGTGGCGACCGTTGGATGGACGATTGCGTTGAGGTCGTTGAGCTGAGATCGGTCGGCAAAGACCAATTTGCGCAGTGCCGCCCGGTCGATCGCGCCGTCAGCGCCAAGAACACGGTCCCCCCAGCGGGCGACAATCTGGTTGAATCCAGCTGTTCCCGGGGCGATTGCCTCTCGTGCCAATACGTCGGCGTCGATAATCGTCGCGCCGCGCGCTGCCAATCTTCGGGCGACTTCGCTCTTCCCGCTCGCGATGTTTCCCGTTAAGCCAACATAAAGCATGGGCTGGAAGGTAGTGACCTTGTTACCTACCCGCCAGCGAGTCGTATGTAGACGCAGGGCTGTCTGTGAGCGCCTCGTAAGGGGTTTGCCTGCAGCCGCTCAACTTTGCTCTCAGAATCAGATACATGCGACCTTCGGCCCGTTTCGGGTTCACTCTGTTCGAAGTCCTCGTCGTGCTCGTCATCATTGCTATCGTCGCTGGCATGGCAATCCCCAAGATGAGCACTTCAGGATTTCGGGCAGACGCGTCCATGCGTACCGTGCAGGCTGTACTCCAGCAGGCACAACGCAGTGCCATTCAACGCCAGTCAGACATCATGGTAAGCTTTGATGTGGCTGGCGGTCGCGTACGCGTCGTTTACGACGCCAATAACAATCACGCAATCGATGGCGGTGAGCAGGTCAGCTGGAAACCGCTCGAAGAAGGGAGTCTCTTTGCTACTCCGCCGTTAGCCGTCCGTGGCTCGGCGACTTCGTCCGTTGCAGGAGATAACCTCGCGGCGTCCGGTGAGGGGTATCCAACGGTTTACTACCGTCGAAATGGTACGGCAAGCAGCAATTTCACGATATACCTTCGGTCCGCGACGGACCGCCTGACTGACTTTCGTGCGCTCAACGTTACACAGGCCACCGGGCGCGTTGAGCTGTTTCGGTTGAGCGGAAACAATAAATGGTCGCGAGGGAGTTATTAAAATGTCGAAGCCCAAAAAAGGGATGACACTCATTGAAGTGTTATTGGCTCTGACGATTGTGGCGACTGCGATGTTGAGCATCGCTGCGTATATGACGCGATTCGCGCGCACTGTTGCCACGAGCGATTTCAAGGAAGTCGCCAATGAGTTGGCGGCGAGTCGCATTGAAGAGATTAAAAATGCGCCAAGATATTCTGCGATTGATAGTATGTACGCGAAAACCGAGAGCTTTTCCACGTCGCGTTATAAAGGGTTCTCTCGCCAAACAATGGTTGCTCGTAAAGGAGGAGGGAATGCTGACTTCGATGATTACAAAACCATTACAGTTGTTGTTCGTAGCTCGCACCTCAACGCACCCGTGCGTAAGACGTCGATTATTGCGGCGTTCTAGTCATATGTATCGCGCTCTTAACAGAATCGAAGCAACAACTCCGAGGGCTCGCTCTAATCGATTCGGCTTCACGCTGCTCGAGATGATGCTGTCGATTACAATCATGTTGCTCGTCTTTGGAATGGTGGTGCCGTTTTTTCGCGCGCAGCTTCAGGCAATGGGTGAGCAGGCAAATCGGTTTGATGCGCAGCAAAACGCGCGATTTGGCGTATCGAGTATCGAACGGGATTTGCGGGTCGCCGGGGCAGGTGTGCCGAGCAAGCAGCCAATGGTTGTACAGGTCGATCCGTATGCAGTGACGTTTAATGCCGACCTTGTTACGAACGTCATTAGTGGAATTGGAAGCTTTGGCGCCGTGTATTTTGACTCGGATATGCCAACGTCTGCGACGGTGAGTATGCTTCGTACCTCCAAGGTGACGCTGCCGAGGACGAGCGTGATGTATCCCGATTCCAATTATTACAATCAAGCGGGTCCGCTGAGCTATGCCGAGACGATTTCCTATTGGGTGGCGCTTGATACGACGGAAGGGAGTGAGCCTGGTACGTATGCACTGTATCGACGAGTGAATTCGTTGCCGCAGACGATTGTTGCGCGTGGGTTGATTATTGAAGCTGGTGATCCATCTCCGTTTCAGTATTTCGTGTTAAACGATAAAGGTGAGCAGGAGATGATCCCAGGGAATCGTTTACCTGCGGTTCATACGGCAATCCATGGTAGTGCAACGGACATCAACGGTTCGGCGTTAACGGATAGCGTTCGATTGGTTAAGATCTTTTTGAAAGGTCAGGCTGTTGGTGCGCGCGGCAAGCTTATCAAGCGTGAGTTTGAGTCGAGTATACGATTGCTTAATGCGGGGTTGTTACAGCATTCCACCTGTGGTGAGGCGCCTGTGTTTAGTCAAACTGTAACTGCTTCGTATAGTTCGGCGACGAAATCGGTCACGGTGACGTGGAATCGTGCGGTAGATGAAGGGAGTGGTGAGCGAGATGTTGAGCGATACGTTGTGTTTCGGCGTCTCCAGTCTGAAACGATCTTCCAGAATCCGCATACCAGCGTTGCGGCCGGCGAAACATTGTATGCGTTTCAGGATGGTGCGTTGTCGAGTGGCAACTGGGTGTATGGTGTGGCAGCGCAGGATTGCGGTGGGCAATATTCGCCAGTCGCACTATCAAACGTTGTGACCGTTCCTTAAGGGATAATTGATATGCATATACGTAAAGTCTCAATGTGGATTCAGAGGGCGACGGTTCGTGTGAGGCGTCGTTCTGTTATTGATGCGAGTGTGAATAACGTTGCGGCGAGTGCTGCGGCAGGTCTAGATGATACGGCTGAGCGTTGTGGCAATGCTCCCGTGAAGCGTTCACGTCGAAAGGGTTCTGCGCTTATTCTCGCGTTGATTATGACCGTTGCGCTTGCCGGGCTTGCAAGTTCTGCGGTATACATTGGGGGAAGTTCGCAGATGCTTGCGATCTCGTTTGATCGTGAGCGGGATTTGAAGTATGTGTCTGAAGCGGCGCTTGCGATGGGGAAAAGTCGGTTGAACTACGATCCCCTCGTGGTGCCAAGCGAGGGATACGCAACAGTTTTAAGCAACGTTGATGTTCCGGCTGCCGATGGCACTCCGGTTCCTGGTATAAAGGTTAACATGTATATCGGTCCCACGAGTTCGAACACTGGGCAGTTCGGGCGGTTTGTCAGCGTGGTCACTGAAGCTCGCGATAGCCGAGGCGCCAAGTTTGTACGACGGTTGGAGTTGGCGCAGGAAAGCTTTGCCAAGTTTGCGTATTGGACCGATCGTGAGTCGAACATGGGGCAGCCAATCTTGTTTGGCGGTAACGATCAACTGTGGGGTCCCGTCTGGTCAAACGATGTGATCAGCATCAGTGCGAACGGAGGGGCCACGTTCCATAATGACGTTGGTACGGCGCAATTTATTTCGGGTCTTGAGTACGGTACGTTCAATAAAGGATATTCGGAACATCAACGACCGATTGCGTTACCGAACAATACAACGTTGGCGAACTTGCCAGGATATGCGCAGGCGGGTGGGTTCAGCTTCGTTGCACCCAATAGCGGTGGTGTGGATACCGCGATGATGCGTATCGAGTTTGTGGGCGTCGACTTGAACGGTGATGGGAAAACTGACGGTGCTGACGAAGGGTTCTTTCGAGTTTATAAGGCGACCAACAGCGCAAAGTGGCTGCGTGGGGATTGGGTCAGCAAGGATCTGAACTGCGGTGCGTTTTATCCGATTGGAACGAGCAACGCATTGATGTTCGTTCCGTTGGTTGAACATTCGAAGGCGTGGTTCAAGGCGGCTCTTACGCGTATTGGATATTCGACGTCGCAGGCGAACAAGATCTATGCGAATCCGCTGACAGAGACGATACGTACAGCCGTTTTGGCGTCGGGAAGCGCGCGTTGTTTTCCTGGGGGAGATCCACATTTGCGGGCTGTAAACTTGCCTGTGTCAGAATACAACTCTGCTGCCGCGCTCACCGGTGTTGCCGCAGCGAATGCGCTCGGTGGAACCCCGTCCACCTTCACACCTACGGGCACTCGAGGGGCGTGGGTGAAGTGGACCGGAACCGTGGATTCGCGTTTAGGTGCTCGACCAGATAAGGACTATCTGTTCCCAATGTATCGTGGGCAAAACCCTGGAACGAAGGGTGTTATTTACGTGAGTGGTACCACGGCAATTAGTGGGAAGTTACGCGGTCGAATTACGTTGTACGCGACCGGTAACGTCTTGCTCGTGGATGATCTTCGATATGCGACTGATCCTGCGTCCGGGCTGTGTGGTGATATCTTTGGGGTGATTTCCGGGAATAACATTGTCGTCGCGGACAACGCTATTCAGAGCCCATGGGATCCGGGTGGTGGCTACCGAAGCTATAGCGACACGAAAGATGTGTACATCCAGGGCATCATGATGGCATTGAATACATCGTTTTACGTAGAGCGATACGAACAAGGGCCGTTTGATGCAAACGGGTGTGAGACTCGCGCAGTTGGTCGAGGGTGTCTGTATCTCACGGGTGGGCTGATTCAGCAGGCACGTGGCGCTGTTGGTACTTCAGCGGCGACGAGCGGAACCGGGTTTGTGAAACGCTATAGCTATGATCGGTGTGCGTTGTATAACCCGCCTCCGTACTTCCCAACGACTGGCCGATATACGGACAACCGATATTACGAAGTTGATCCAGTTCGCTTTGATGTGGCCACGTTGTTCAAGAGTTTAATGCCGTAGCATTTGTGCAGGCATCAGAGACAAAAATGGGGCGACCGTTTGAACGGCCGCCCCATTTTTGCTATGCGAGCTTAGTCTTGACGACTGCCCCGAAATGGGGGGCGATCTCCGCCACGATCAAACTTGCGTGGTGCGTCTTTATCGAAACGGCGCTCACCTCCGCCGCTACTGCCTCCGAACTTCCGCTCTCCACCGCCGAATTTACGGTCGCCGCCGCCGCCGCTGCTGCCGAACTTCCGCTCGCCGCCACCAAACTTGCGTTCACCGCCACCGCTGCCGCCGCTGAATTTGCGGTCACCACCGCCACTAAATTTGCGCTCACCACTGAACTTCCGTTCTCCGCCGCCTTCGAACTTTCGCTCTCCACCGCCTTCAAATTTCCGTTCGCTGCTGCCTTCAAATTTCCGGTCTCCGCCTTCAAATTTGCGTTCTCCACCGCCCTCGAACTTCCGCTCGCCGCCGCCTTCGAACTTTCGGTCACCGCCGCCAAATTTCCGGTCGCCGCCACCGCTGAACTTGCGGTCGCCACCACCAAATTTCCGGTCACGGTCGCCGCCGCCGAACTTACGCTCTCCGCGGTCACGGTCACCACCAAACTTGCGTTCACCGCGATCTCTGTCGCCGCCACCGCTAAACTTGCGGTCTCCACCACGGTCGCTACCAAACTTCCGTGGTCCGCGATCGCCAAAGCTCTCGCGCGGGGCACGGTCTCGGCCTCTATCGCCACTTTCAGCGCGAGGAGCCGGTGGGGTAAAGCTCTTTGCTGCTTCAGCAAGCGTCTGTGCCTTCTGTCGCTCACGTTCGAGCAACCGAATCGCCGCAGCCGCAATCTCAATCCCATCATGCTGGTCGAGTAACGGCTCCAGCGCCAACAGCTCGCGAGAGGCGATCCCGTGAATCAAGACGGCCGTAAGTTCGTCACGTAGCATACGGTCGCGCTGACGAGCATTTACGCCCGCTCCACGCAACGTCAACGGTGCGACTGAACCTGCGATCTCGCGCAACGTTTCGATCTCGCGCGGGGTAACCATCGCAATCACTTCCACAGGCGTTGCTACTGCAGCGCGTTCAATCTCTGCTCGGCTGCTCGGACAGTCGAAATAGATGACTGTGTGCGTGCCAGCCGGTACTTCTGTGCGCGAAACACGAACAGGATCTTCGTCGCGGCGATAACCCAACTGCTGGATTGCCTTTAATGCGGCTTCTTCAGCTGCGTCCGAGCGAACCAGGACTACCGCCGATGGCGGATCCAGTTCGTCGAGTAGTCGCTGTAGCGCTGTTGGGCGCGACGCATTCGTTACCGTGAGGTATCGAACCGGGGCGCTGAATTCTGCCGGAGCTTCGGACTCGTCGGCCGAAGCGTCTGCAACTGGAACGGTTGGTTCCATTCTGCGGGCGCGCAGCAAATATCGCTCAATTAACTGTTCGATTTCTGCTGTGATGCTTCGGGTCACGAGCGTCCGCGCGGCTGTGCGCGGAATTTCCGTAAACAACGCTTCCATGGCCGCCATTGCATCGGCGCCAGTCGTATCTGGGGCGAACGTAACGATTTCGTCGGCCCAGGCCAAAACGATCGTCTTGACGGCGTCGAGCTTTAGTGCCGACCGTTGGACGAGAGTTTGCAGTTCAAGAGGTGTCCCGGCAACTGCGTGAATTGGCCGGCCTTCGATAAGGCGGGCCGCACGGTTGGCAGACGTAATTGGGACAACCTGGAGGCCCTGTGGGCCGGTTCGGTTGTGGACAAAGTCCGAGACCGCGACGGCCGTTTCGGCGTCGGGGGTAAGTACTATGAGTTGTAGAGTGCCTTCCGAGGAATCGATGCGCTCAAGAGGTGCTGTTATCACCTGTGTGAGTGCTTCGATTGTTCTCGGGAGTGTGTATACAATATTCTGGCTACGAGACACTCCGTCGCGTTCGGCCTGTTCCATTCGGGTTTCGCTCGGTATCGTTATAGGTATGATCTCCGCCATCGTTCTAGTAAAGGCTGACCCGAAGCGGATCCCGCAATGTGCCACGAAGCTCGCTGGTATTGAAGGGGTCTCTCGCGTCTATTCTGTAAGTGGTGAGTGGGACTTGGTCGCCCTCATCGAAGTTACCGACTTTGAAGCAATCGCTCGGATCGTGACCAGCGAGTTTTCGGAGGTGCCGGGACTCGAGCGTACGCAAACCCTGACCGCGTTCCGTGTCTACTCCAAGGGCGACCTGGAGCAAGCGTGGGACATTGGTGTCGACTAACCTCTCGTCGGGGGCGCTCCGGGCGTTGAGGGCGCTTTTGCCGGACGCGGAAGCGATCGAAACGTCGCTACGCGAAAGTGATTTGTACGGCGGCGGCTCGTATTCCGAGGCGCCGATAGTGAAGCGCGCTCAGGTGCTGGAAGGGGCGGAGCTGTCTGCCATCCCGGTTCCCGGGCCACCTGAAATTGCGTTCGGTGCTTTTTTGGACGGGGTGCAACATGTAAGAATATTTTCGCATCGGCGTGGTATTCCTATCATCGCGGCGACGGTCGCGGCCGCCGTTCGGGTTCGTGCTGGGCGAAAACTTGTCACTTGGGACCAGGCGGCGCCGGTCGTTCAGCACGGGTTGTATCTCCCATTTCGCTATCTCCCGCAGCTCGCCTCGGTTGCGGTAGACAGCTACGACATCATCGACACCGCCGAACCCGACCATAAGGGTGAATGGCCCTCTCGGCATCCGGGGGCGTTGCGTGCAACTGCCATCTCGAAGGTTGGGCTAGCTCGCGAGCTGATCGAGCGGCGGCTGGCAGAGCTGTGGTGCGAGCGCGAATCCACTCCGATTTTTATAGACGGAGGGATTAGCGGCAGCATGAACGTCGCGGAATCGTCGTGTGCGGTAGGCGTTATCAAGAGCCACCAGACGTTGTACGCCGGCGAAGATGCGCTCGAAGAAGTGATGACGTTGAAGCATGCTGAGCGATCGTCCGTCTTTGAAGTGGAACATGCGCGTCGTACTGGGGTGATGAGCTGGTATCTTCGAGTACGAAATCCTCGTGGGCACGATGCGATGTTTGGACTGGTGCGTGTAGAGGTTGCGCGCACGCCCAATAACGACGTCACCGAGCGCGCTCACGAGGTTTCTCGTTGGATCCTCGCCGAGGTGGCTCCGTTGGCACTGCCGGACAGCCGTTGGGATAAGATGATGTATGGAGTACGGGACTGTGAGGAATTCTTGAGAGCAATATCAACGTGACGCAAGTACTTGGACGGGTGGTCGCTACGGAGCGAAAGCCCAATACGCCGCATGAGTTTCACTTTTGGACCGCACTCGACTCCCCGGTTGGGATCGGGACGATTGTGCGTGTTGAGGGGACGCATCTGGTCGGTGGGCAGATCCCGAAGGTGTATGGAATTGTCACCGAGGGGTTTAGCTATACCGACCTCGCGTCTCCATTACACGATGTGATGGGGCACGATGGTTCGCCGTCCAATCATACGTACGCGGCCGTGGAGCGTTCCGAGATTCGGCTGTATTCTGCAGCGGTGTTGCGTCAGATGCCTGAAGAGCCATTACAGCCTGTCCCGATGGGAACGGTATTTTTGGCAGAGGTCAACGACGTCAACGAAGCGTTGCGTATGGATGGTTATCTCAAGGAAGGGTCGAACACCGGTATTCCAATCGGTGTGTATCGTGCGGGTGGCACTGAGGCGCCAATTTATCTGGATGCTGACTTTCTGATTGGGCCTGAGGCGGCGCATCTCAACATTACCGGGATGTCTGGATTGGCGACAAAAACCAGCGCGGTTGAATGGTTGCTGGCGTCGTTGTTTACGCACTTTCCCGAGCAGAAAGGGTCGATTGCCGCGGTGTGCTTTAATGTGAAAGGGCCGGATCTGTGTTTCCTGGATCTGCCTGGGATTGTGGACGACGAAGATCGTGCGCTGTACGACCTGATGGGTGTGCCCGCCGAGCCGTTTAAAAACACACAGTATTTCGCGCCGTATACTGCGAAGGGGATTAACCTCAATACGTTACGGTCTAACGAGGCTTTGGCGCACAACGTGTTGCCGCTCACATGGGGCCTGCGTGAAGTGCTTCAGTTCGCAGATGTATTGCTGAATAAAGACGACATTGATGCAAAGGCAGATGCGTTAATCGACTTTATTAAAGAGAAAGTCCTCGATACCCCCTTTAGCGATTCGATGCTCTCGCAGTCGTATACCGTGCGTTCGTTTGGTGACCTGGACGCCTGGTTTAAAGATCTGTTGAACGGTTTGGAGCGCCAGGATAATCAGTCGTGGCGCACGCATCACGTTGCGACAATCCGTAAAGTGCGGAATCGACTGTCGAATATCTCCATGCGTTGCGCTGGGCTTGTGACCGACGCCGGCAACGTAAGCGATCTCCCGTTTGGCGAATTTAAGGATCGTGCGGTTTACGTCATTGACGTTGCGAATCTGGAAGAAGACGCGCAGGACTTGGTTTTCGCGCGTGTTGTTTCAAAGTTGCGCGAACATTTGGAGCGCCGCGATTTGGGCGTGAACCATGTCGTTGTATTTGTCGATGAGCTGAATAAGTACGCACCCAGCGACGGCCAGGATACGTATGTACGCAAGATGTTACTGGATATTGCAGAGCGTGGGCGATATCTCGGACTCGTGTTGTTTAGTGCGCAGCAGTTCCGCTCGCAGGTCCATCGTCGAGTGGTAGGAAACTCCGGTACGTCGTTGTTTGGCCGCATGGATTCAGACGAGCTTGCCACGCCAGGGTATGCGATATTGTCGCCAGCAACTCGAACCAAACTGGCTACGCTACAAAAGGGTCAGTTGATGGTCCGCCATCCGCACTTTACGCAACCCATCTTCATACGCTTTCCGCGGCCGGCGGTGATGCGCGGGCGGGACGGCGCGGAGCAGTATCCACAGGCTGGTGAGGTGACGCTCGAAGTTGCGGTGTACCGTTCGCTGCGTACGCTCGATCCATCGCTCTCGTTAAACGCAGTAACCGATGCGATTGGCCCGCACGACGATAACGACGTGTTACGTGCTCGCAACCTCACACTTCAGGAAAAGCCCGACGACGTACTCGGCTTTTTCAAGTCTCGGCTTCGGAAAGTTATGCCTGCTTCGGTAAGCCAACGGCCTCGGGTTGCAACGTTGCTGGCAACCCCGGACGACAATCCATACGGATTTTAAGGTGCGGCGCGTGCCTTCCCGTCAGAACCGCGTGGCTCGGCTCACATTCGCGTGCGTAATTGTCTGTCTGTGGGTGCCGCAGCTCTCAGCCCAAAAGGTTGTGTTGCGGATACGACCGAACGTTGGGGATACCTTGCGAATGCAGCTGGACCAGAAATTCGAGATGACGTCGGATTCATCGGCAGCTGGGGAACCGGCGAAGCCATTTGTCGCTTCGGTCAGCGTTGCCACGCGGGCCGTTGTCACCGCGATTTCAGAGGCTGGAACCGACCTGGAGTCGATTACCGATTCGGTGACGATTACCCCAGATATTGCGGCGGCGCTGCCCCTTTTTGCAAGTATCCGTAAATCTGTTGGTGGGAAGAGTGTAAATCTCCGGATCGCCCCGGATGGAGCAATCTCGGTTATTGGCGGTGGCGGCGCGAAAGTGGCGCTCTCTGCAGGGCCGATCGCGGCGCAAATGCCACCCATGTTACCACGCGAAGCGGTGTCTGTCGGCGACCGCTGGACTCGAAGCCTCTCTATACCTGTTAGTGCGACCCACGCGGCGATCGGCTCAGTGAGTGCGACATTTAGCTTTGATTCGCTCAGCCAGGATGGAAACAACGCGTATATTTCTATGAGAGGATCTTTTTCTCATTTGCACCCCACCGGAGATACTATTTCGAGCGACTCCACTTCTGGAACGATTACCGGCACAATGCAAATCGATCGGCGGTTAGGCTGGATGGTCGATTCAAGGGCGACAATCAGCTTGAATTCCATTGTTCGTCCGGCAACCGGTGCTACGCCCGTGCGAACGCGCGTGAAAGTTTCGCAATGGCTCCGCTCTGTTCCGCGATAACGTCTCCAACGTTTCTCTGTGAAGTTAGTTCACTTCTCTGATCTGCATTTAGGGTATCGCCAGTATCAGCGGCAAACCGCGATTGGTATTAATCAGCGGGAGGCCGATGTGGCGTCGGCGTTCAAGCGGGCAATCGACAAAACGATTGAGCTGTCGCCGGATCTTGTCCTGATTGGCGGGGATGTGTTTCACTCGGTTCGTCCCTCGAATCCGGCGATTCTGCACGCGTTTACGCAGTTCTCCCGATTGAAGCAGGCGTTGCCGAACGCGACCATCGTCATGATCGCCGGGAACCACGACACGCCTAGAACGGCCGAAACCGGGTGTATTTTACGGCTGTTTAGCCCGCTTGGGATTCATGTGGTGGAAGGGGCCCCGCAACGACTGCAGACGCCGGACGGGCGAGTGTCGATTTTGGCGATCCCTGATTTGCCAATGGATATCCCGAAGTTAACGCCGTCGCCGGAGTTTGAGTTTAACGTGCTGGTGATGCATGGCGAGGTTGAAGGTGTTTTGCCCGCCCACGTTCGAAACTCGGAGCGTGCGGCGATTGAAGTAACGCGCGCAGAGTTAGCAGCTGAGCATTGGGATTACGCTGGCTTTGGCCATTATCATGTATATCAGAATGTTGGCAAAAACGCGTATTACTCTGGTTCGCTCGACTACACCAGTCCAGACGTTTGGACTGAGATGCGCTCCGAGCGTAAAGCGAATATTCACCAGGAAGTGGGCGGTGGCAAAGGGTTAATCGAGCATAACCTGGCAACTGGCGAACATCGCTTTCATCACCTGCCTGTTTCGCGTCCGTTTATCGATCTTCGTCCGATTGACGCGGCTGGAATGGCGGTTGAAGATATTAACGCGATGCTTCGCGAGCGCAGTGAGTCGTGTCCGGGTGGGATCGACAATAAGGTCGTGCGCCTGATTATCCGCGATATTCCGCGCCATATCGTACGTGAGCTCGATCATAAATCGATTCGTGATTACAAGCGGCGCGCGCTACACTTTAATCTCGATGCGCGAAAGCCGGAAGAAGGGCGACGTGTCAGTGCGAGTGGTGCGCCGGTTAAACGTCCGTCGTTAACCGACACGCTTCGTGAAAAGCTCACATCCAGAACGTTAAACGAAGACATCGACCGCAGCGAGTTCGTTGCAATGGGCGTTCGATATCTTGGTGACGCAGATACCGTTGCCGCAACGTCGCCCGCATTAGCGAAGGCGGACGAGTGAAGATCCATCGCATCAAGCTCGTAAACTTTCGGCAGCATGCCAAGACCGAGATACACTTCGGTGGCGGTATTACTGGAATTATCGGTCCAAACGGCTCCGGTAAAACAACCATTCTCGAAGCGATTGCGTGGGCATTGTATGGCAACCAAGCCATCCGCGGCACCCGTGATTCAATTCGATTTTTAGGTGCCGCTGCACGCGCCGCTGTTGAAGTTGAACTCGACTTTGAGCTCGCTGGCCATCGTTACAGGGTAACGCGTGGGTTAACGACTGCTGCCGTCTATCTCGATGGTGCCGATACCGCGATCGCCAACTCTATTAGCGGCGTAAGTGAGCTGATTGCTCGACGACTTGGCATGTCGCGCGCGGAGTTCTTTAGTACATACTTTACCGGGCAAAAAGAGCTCAGCGTTATGGCCAGCATGGGGCCAACCGAACGCGCGCAGTTTTTGTCCCGAGTACTTGGCTACGAACGTTTACGAATGGCGCAGGACCTCATTCGCGAACGCCGTCGTATTATTGGTGGTGAAATTTCCGGCCTGCGTTCTGGAATGCCAGACGTTGATGTCATCACAAAGTCTGTACAAGACTCTGAAGTTCGGTTGGCGCAGGTTATTGCAAAGTCGAACGAAGCTGGTACACTGCATGCCCGTGCCCTCGCGGAGCTGCGTGATGCAACACCACCTTGGGAGAGTGCGCAGAAGCAGCGTGAGCAGTGGCAACGATTGTTGGCTGAAGTAACAATCGCCGAACGCGATGTCGCAACGTTGTTACAACAGATCGAACGATTAACTCAAGATCTCGCTCAGATTGGACCCGCCGGCGAAGAGTTGGAATCGTTGCGTGTGTTAATTGCACCATTGCAAGCGCATGCGGTTGAACTCCAGCAGCTTGATGAACTCTTTCGCCAGCAAGGCCGTCGCTTAACGCTCGTTGAAAATGAGCGATCGTTACAGGATGAGCTTGAAAAGTTGCGCGAACGATATTCTCGATTGGAGCAAGCACCAAAGCTCGAAGAAGAGATTACACTTGAGCTCGAACAAAAACGTCGCGACTTGGAAGAGCTGCAAAAAACACTCGATGGCCGACGTACCGAGTGGGTACGCGATAAACAGGAAGCGGAAACCAAGCTCACGGAACTCCGTCGTCAATATGCTGACGTCAAACATCAACGTGAACAAGTTGTATCGCTTGGTGCCGACGGTGTGTGTCCAACTTGCAACCGCACATTAGGTGTGACGTATGCAACAGTTGTCGATCAACTCGACGAGCAGCTTCAAACGTTGCAAGTTGATGGGCAATACTATCGTGATCGAGGAGAGCAGTTAGCGGATGTGCCGCCTGAGGTTACGGCGATGGAGGAACGTCGCAAGTTTGCAGCGAGCGAACTCGCCCTGTTGGAACGCAAGTTGACCAAGGTGCAAGTCGCTGTGCAAGAGCTCCCGCAGATGCTAAAGGAGAGGCAGGCTAAAGAGACGCGTGTCGTTGAAACGCAACAAGCCATCGCCTTGCTCCCCGATACGTATGATGGTGTACGCCACGCGTTCGTACGCGCTGAGATCGAACGACTCACTCCGCTCCAGAATCGCATGGCGAAGCTGAGTGCATCTGTTGAACGTGTTCCTCTCCTTGCACAAGAGCGCGATCGACTTTCTGCAGAACACAGTTCCGCTGCCGCAACGCTGGAAGCGCTGCGAGCACAGGGGGCGACGACGCAATTTTCTGAGCGAGACTACACCCACGTTCGTGGTATCTTCGAACAGACAACAGCCCAGGCGCGAGCAACCGAACTTGCGGTGGTTGGCGCGCAAGGCGACGTCCGTACCCAACAGCAGGCTCTGGATTCCGCGATTGCCGCTCGGAACGAATACACGCGAGTTGAAGCCTCGCTTAAAAAGTTGCAATACGACCGTCGAATACACGATGAACTCGATCGCGCATTCACGGACCTCCGCACCGACCTCAACTTCCAGCTTCGCCCGGAGCTCTCGGAACTCGCCAGCGGTTTCCTGAGCGAGCTTACCGACGACCGCTACGCTCAACTCGAGCTGGACGATCAGTATAACATCGTCATCCTCGAATACGGCGTCGCAAAGCCAGTCATTTCAGGTGGGGAAGAAGATCTCGCGAACCTCGTGCTCCGGCTCGCCATCTCGCAGATGATTGCGGAACGTGCCGGTCAAGCCTTCTCCTTGCTCATCCTGGACGAAGTCTTCGGATCGCTCGACGTCTCGCGTCGAGACAACGTGGTCGAACTTTTGCGTCGTATTCATGATAGATTCGAACAAGTTATCCTGATTACACACGTCGAAAGTATTCGTGATGGAGTTGATCAGGTTATCACAGTTCGTTACGATCAAGAGACCGGGTCTTCTATTGTTGAGGATTCCGGCGTTGATGGTGTGGCAGACGATCGTTTGCTACACGTCGAGGTAAATGGATAATGCCGCTCAGGTTCTTATGACTCCGACCCTCGCTCGCAGTTGGCGCAAACCGCCGTTTGTCTCGGGGCCGCATATCGTGACTGCCGCAGATATTCCCGCGTTGAACACGGTATTCAGCAACGCATTTACCGAACGGTATCGAAAAGACGGTTTGGTTGGCGTTCATGTCCCCAATTTGAATGCAGCCGTTTGGCGTTTTGCCATCGACGATGCCGCCGAAGGGGCGATGATGTGGCGTGGTGAACGAGACGAGATCGTCGCATTTAACATGTGCCATCAATCTGGTGCCGAGGGTTGGATGGGGCCGTTGGCGGTGGATCCTGCGTACCAGGGGCACGGCTTAGGGAAGCGCATCGTTACCACCGGAATCGATTTCCTAAAACGGCAGCATGCTCGGGTTATCGGTTTGGAGACCATGCCGAGGACGATGGATAACATCGGCTTTTACTCGACGTTGGGCTTTATACCGAGCCATCTTACGTTAACGATGACAATCGAGGCGGCGTACGCGGCTGAGCGCCGAATTCCGCAGCTCACTCGTATCCCTGATGCCGATCGAGTTGGCGTGCTGGCGCAGTGCGGGGTGTTGGTTCGCGAACTGCTCTCCGGTTACGATTTCACGCGCGAAATACTGCTGACCGACGCACTCGGTCTGGGTGAAACCCTCATCCTCGAGCGCGGTTCAGAGATCGATGGGTTTGCGCTTTGCCATTCCGTGCCGCTCGTTGAAGGGCGATCCAAAGAGGAGCTCCGTGTGCTTAAGCTCGTCGCTCGCACCGAGGAAGACTTCGAGACCTTGCTGACCCAGATTGCTGATTATGCGCGTCGCAGCGGGAATCGGCGGGTGGCAGTGCGGTTACAAGGGAGCTACCCCGAGTTATTCCGTCGAATGGTCGCTCGACATGCCCGTGTTTGCTGGAGCGACCTGAGAATGTCCGCGACGGATTATCTCGAACAGAAGCCTGCATCCGGCGTGGTTTTATCGAACTGGGAGATTTAAGGGAGACGCAGCCAGCGTTGCCTTAACTCCCTCGAAACACAAAGTAGACCGCTCCCATAATGCACAGCCCAGCCCAAAGGTAGTCGAGCTTAAACGGCTGCCGCATATAAAAGATCGCGAAGGGCACAAAGACAACCAGGGTAATAACCTCCTGAAGGATCTTGAGCTGACCAAGAGACATTACGGTGTAGCCCATGCGGTTGGCTGGGACTTGTAGCATGTATTCGAATAGCGCAATTCCCCAGCTAACCAGGGCTGCGACATACCAGGAGCGACCACCGAGCGTCTTCAAGTGGCCATACCAGGCGTACGTCATAAACAGATTGGAGAGCACCAGCAGGACTACAGTTCGAATGGCGATAGGCATGGAAAAAGGGAGCAGGCAGGGGTTAATCGATGTATGGAAAGTAAGCCTACTTGATTCCCAGGGCTGCACTGCCTAGAATCCAGTATGGTACTCACCCCTGCGCTGCAACGCCCGAACCTTTACGCCGCTCCCAATTTGGGCGATCGAGGTATCGTCGTCTGCTATAGCGGCGGGGGATGGAGATAACGCTCCATTTTGTTCCTCCTGTTATAACCTGAATCGAACGATACCTCAGCCGCCCATGGCTGGGGTTTTTTGTATCTGGTCAAGGGATTTCGGCTTTTTCGTATGGCCTCATCTCCGTTTAATCCTATTCTCTCGACCATTCTTCGCATGTCATCTACCATCGAAAGCACCCTTCAGCAGTATCATTGGACCCCACAACCTGAGGCTGCGGCTGTTGTCCGTGAGCTGATAGAGCAATTTTGTGCCGGTAGCCTAGTCGCCGCGCATCTGGCGGGGATGATGCAAACCGAAACTGGAACCCGGTTTATGGATTGGGTGGATTATATCGTCGTTCCCAAGAGCATTGCCGAGACCGATCGGTGGGTGGAAGTTGGGTATGAGCGTGCCGAACTCGATGGGGAGTGGTGTTTTGAGCATCGCGGTGGAATTTTCCCAACGCTCCGAGTGACCGATGCGGATACGATGGAATTAGGAATTCTTGTCGAGTCGGTGAGCGATTTTGCTGCGGTATACGGAATGGATGGAATCGATGGGACGCCAGGGAGCAGCTATCGGCGAGCGTTCGTCTCTCGGGAATTTGTTGGCGAGCGAGGGACCGAGCTTTTTGTGATTGAGCGTCATGGGTATCAAGGTTTTAACGTGCAGGATATTTCGCCCGTCATGACTGTTTTGATTGCAAAGCACAAGGAAGCCTTCCGGACGCGCCGTCGTTCAGCGGTGAGCGAAGAAGATGCGTTCGCACATGTGAATCGTCTCGTTGATGCCGCAATCGCGGAAATTGGTCGCGATCGGGCGTGCGACCTCTTTTTTGCGGCAGAACGCGAGTACTGGCAACGTAAGAATCGTGCGGCGAGAATTCAGTATGCGCGTCAGTCAATACTCGGCTTGGGTTGGGGGAACGACGATCACCATACATACCGGTCGTCGCGGACGCACTTTAAGTCGTTGATTGCACTTTTTGAAAAGCTGGGATTTTACTGCCGCGAACGCTTTTATGCCGGCCGCGACGCCGGATGGGGGGCACAGGTGCTCGAACATCCGATTACAGAAATCGTCATCTTTGCGGATGTGGATATGTCGCCGGACGAACTTCGTGGCGACTTCAGCCATGAAGGCTTAGCCGCACGCGATACGCTTGGAACGATTGGGCTGTGGTGTGCGTTACATGGCGAATCGATGCTGGAGGCTGGCATGCACCATTTGGAATGCACCTTCGATTATGCGTTACTGCGGGTGCAGCTGGCGGATTCACATATTGAGACGATGGATCCATTTACGTCGTTCCCGTATTTAAAGCAGGCGTTTACGCGAGGCGAAGTCTGGTTAGTTCGAGAGAGCCGGATTGTGAAACTTCTGGATGCTGGCCAAATTACAGAAATGCAAGCTGAGCAGTTCAGGAAGAACGGAGCGATCGGGTCGCATTTGGAAAACCTCGAGCGAAACGATGGGTTTAAAGGATTTAACCAGGAAGGCGTGAGCGACATTATTGCCGACACGGATCCTCGTCGACATTTAATTCAGGCGGGTGCGTAGGTTGGACGTTGCTCGATAGTACCTTATGACCATTTCGCTCATCTCGGATCTTTCTGTTCGTGCCGCGTATGAAAGCGACGCATCGGGATTGCATCTACTTCCGGATTTGGTTGCACGACCAACGTCTGAGGATGAAGTTGTTGCCGTATTGCGTGAAGCGGCGGCGCGCGGAACTTCAGTTACGACAGCGGGTGGGCAGACTAGTACAACAGCAGCTTCTATAACCGATGCTGGTGTTTTGCTTTCGTTGCGCGGTATGGATAAGATCCTGGACTTTAATCCGGCCGCGCGCACTGTTCGCGTGCAGCCTGGGGTTATTATCGGTGATCTGAAACGGCTTGTTGCGGAGGAGGGGTTGTTGTTTGCTCCAGATCCGACGAGCGAAGATGAGTGTACGATCGGCGGCGCTGTTGCATGTAACGCCTCTGGAGCCCGGACGTATATGTACGGCGCAACGCGTCAGCATGTGCGCTCGCTACGGGTTGTAATGGCGAGTGGGGAGGTTGTGGATGTTCGGCGAACCGAGCTTGAAAAAAATACCGTTGGGTATGGGTTTGCACACGATCCGATCGATTGGTTTATTGGAAGCGAAGGGACGCTTGGGGTGATTGTTGAAGCCGAGCTGGCGTTAATGAAGTTGCCGCGAGAGGTAGTGGGAGTTGCGATTCTGTTTGAGTCGGAGAGTAATGCGTTAAAGTTCGTGATTGCGGCGCGTGAGTCTGGTGAGGTGAGTCCACGGTGTATCGAGTATTTCGATAGTGCGGCGTTTGAGATCGCCAAAAGCGCGGATACGCAAGGCTCTTGGGGTGGTATTGGCGATACGATGGTGTACGTTGAAGAAGTAGTGAGTGCGAGCCTCGATGGCGTATTGGCTGGATGGCTTACGCTTGCTGAACAATATGACGCGCGCGATGACCTACGGGTTTTCAGCAGTGAAGCTGAACTGCGGCATGCGCGCGAATTGCGGCACGCAGTGCCCGCGAGTATGAACGAACGTGGCGCACAGCACCGTCCGTTGGGTGGGCGCAAGGTGTCTACGGATTGGGCTGTTCCGTATCGGCATTTGGCCGAGGCAATACGTTTTGCGCGTGGTGTTGCTGAACGGAGTGGTGTTGAGCAGGCCGTTATTTATGGGCATGCAGGGAACGGTCATCCGCATCAAAATTTCATTGCTCAAAGTGGTGCGGAGCTCGAGGCCGTTGAGCGGGTGATTGAAGAGACATTACGGTACGTGTTGAGTGTCGGCGGGACGGTGGCTGCGGAACACGGGATTGGGAAGATTAAACGGAAGTGGTTGCCGATGCAGATGACGCCGCTGCAAATTGGTGTGATGCGGGCGGTGAAGCGTGAGCTTGATCCAAAGGGAGTGCTGGCGCCTGGGAATATCCTCTAAATGCGATATCGGACCGTCATAATAGACGTTGGCTCTACATTCTCTTGGTGTGGTGGGAAGCCAAAGTTAGTAGGGCAGCCTAGTCTTCCTGCGCTAGTATTATAGATATGACATTCGGTTCGTTCTTTCTTCCTGGGCCAACGGAAGTGCGAGAAGAAATACTCGCTGCAATGCTCCAGCCGATGATTCCACATCGCGGGAAGAAGTTTACCGCGATGTTCGAAACTATCCAAATGGGATTGAAGGATATTTTTCGAACGAATCGGCCTGTGTTCGTAAGTACGTCGTCTGCGACAGGATTTATGGAATCGGCTGTGCGCTGTGCTCCAGAAGGTTCGATACTCTCGTTGGTTAACGGAGCATTTTCGGAACGATTCGCACACATTGCGGAACAGTGTGGCCGTCGTGTCGATCGTTATAGTGTTGAGTGGGGCGAAATACATTCGCCTGATCGATTACATGAACTGTTAAGCGCCACAGAATACAGCGCTATTACAGTCGTACACTCTGAAACATCTACTGGCGCACTTAATCCGATTCAGGCGCTTTCGGATGTTGCACATGCGCATGGTGCGATATGTTTGGTTGATAGTGTGAGCGGAATGTGTGGAATTGAAGTGCAAACTGATGCCTGGAACCTCGACTTTGTCTTAACGGGTTCGCAAAAGGCCTTTGCTTTACCACCAGGGCTCGCATTTGCTTCGGCTTCGGATGCATTTGTTGCGCAGGCTGCCGAAAGGACAGGCAAAGGTGTGTATTTCGATATAACAGAATTTGCATCGCATGCTGCGAAACAACAGGTGCCGAATACTCCAGCGATATCGCTGTTCTATGCGCTGGAGCGCCAACTTCGCGATATCCAAATTGAGACGATGCCCGCACGATGGGATCGACATGCACAAATGCGCGACGTAACGCACCGATGGGTTGCTGAGCTACAGAAAGATGTACATCCGGACTTTGAGATTGTCGCACAACCGGAAGGTCGATCTGCGACAGTAACTACAATCCGCTTGCCAGCTCATATCACGAGCGAGTCAGTTCTCGACGCGGTTGCAGAAAATGGAATTACAGTTGGTTCGGGTTATGGAAAGTTAAAAGACACCACGATTCGAATCGGTCATATGGGCGATCATTCAGTTGGTGGTGTTTCCCGTTGCCTGGATATGTGCGGTGACGCTTTGCGTAAGCAAAATCGTCACTAAGCTCTAAGCTATGCGCCAGTTAGGTCGGATACTTATCGCCCAAACAGCGACCGTACCGCCATTCTCACCGTGATCCGCCTTAAATACAACAACTCCTCCGGCGCAAACGGCGTCGGATCCACTCCAAAGGTTGTTGTAATAGCATTATCCTGAATCGTATTATCGATCTTTAACAGATCGAGCAGGCTCGACGTGACTGGCGGATTCGGTAACACCCGTTCCGCCAACGCGATAATCGGGCGAAGCACATCAACCGGAATCCCAACCAACTTGCGCCGAACCCGCATGGCAGTCAGAATACGCTCCGCCATCTGATAGAGCGAAAGCGGAACCGGCCCGCCCAACGAGTACATCTTTCCAACCGTCGAGTCCCGCTCCAACGCAACCCGAATGGCCGAGGCCACGTCCTTCACGTAAATAGGCTGGAATCGCGCCGTACCCCCGCCAGGCAACGGGAATATGAAAGGTGTCAACCTGACCAGCCTCGCGAGCACGTTAACGAATTCGTCTTCCGGCCCAAAGATTACCGACGGCCGAAACACCGTCCAGCGCATCGCGCTGGACGTCACCATGTCCTGGGCGACGCCCTTGCTACGCAAGAACCGATATGGCGATCGACTATCCGATCCATTTTGCGACATATGCAAAAACCGATCGATTCCGGCCGCCTGAGCGGCCTCGAGCAACACCTTTGTAGCGTCCGCGTTAACCTGCTCATAGCTCTGTCCTGAGCGTTCGATCGCTATCGCAGCGAGATGTACGACCGTCCCAACCCCATCCAACGCTGACCGGACAAACTCCGCGTCTCGAATGTCCCCGACTTTGAACTGGACGGGGATGTCGGCGAGCTTAGCCGCCGCCTTCCCCGGGCTCCTGACGAGGGCGTGAATTTTCCACCCCGCGGCCGCGAGTTGCCGGCAGACATGGGTGCCAACAAAGCCCGCCGCTCCAGTGACCGCCACCGTTCTGTCTTGGCCGTCGCTAATCGGATCGGGCGCTTCGGACGACTGTTGAACCGGATGTTCGGCCGTCTGCTCCGCAATGGCGCCTATAAAGCTATACCGTTTGGAGTCGACCGAATTGAGCACGACTTATTTCCCGCCCTTGGTGGGGAAGCCAGGTGTGCTGCGGACGACGATTCGATAGATCAGCAGAAATACTCCGACCGTTAAAAAGATATGAACCCATCCTGGCGCATTGAACGCGAACGTCCAAACTCCCCAGCCGACGAGCATGATAACGGCAATTACGAGTCCAAAATCCATTGGAGGAAACGGTGAAATGGTGAGCTGTGCAAGTCAGATCAAAACAAGATGATCTCCGTTGACCCAGTTCGGAACATCCGGTAGCTTACACAGTATAAAGTTACGATGTTTTTGTTGAGGCGGGGAACTCTGTTTTTGAGCCGATAAGTCCATCGGGTGGGATCAATAAACTGTGCCGACGTCATGCCCCAGTGCGGGGAAGACGGAACGTGCGGGTGAGAGCCTCATTGTTTTTCGACAGGGCTTCAAAAAACCTCTTCGTCTCTACCTCCGTCGTGGCCTCTGGCCACGGCGGAGTTTTTTCATCTGGTGGCGTTTTGTATGTGACGGTCATCCCCATTGATCGGCATTGTGGTTGCATGCAGCGTTCCACTACTCGCAATTTCTTCCCACGAGGGCAACCTCGGCTTCCCTGGATCGCGCATGGCGAAAGTAACGGTAACGCGCCGGCTCAAATTCAACGCGGCTCACCGGGTGCATAATCCGGCGCTCACTGACGAAGAAAATGTTCAAATCTTCGGCAAGTGTAATAATCCCAATTGGCATGGGCATAACTATACGCTCGACGTCTCCGTTGAAGGAGAAATCGATCCAAAGACCGGTTATGTGGTAGACTTGAGTAAGCTCAAGGACCTGGTCGAGCGAGAAGTCGTCAACCAGGTCGATCATCGTAATCTCAACCTCGATGTTGCGTTTATGACGGGTATCATTCCAACGGCAGAGAATCTCGTTCTCGAATTTTGGCGTGCACTCGAACCAAAAATTACTCCCGGCCGCTTAAAGAGGCTTGTATTATGGGAGACCGATAACAACTACGTGGAATACGATGGAAACTAAACATCACGAGTTCGACGCAGGCGTCTTAGCCGAATACGAATCGGTTATTCGACGAGAGCTTGAATTGCTCGGCGAAAACCCAGATCGAGAAGGGCTACTCAAGACTCCCGGTCGTGTTGCGAAGTCGATGTTATGGATGACGCAAGGATATGCACAGGACCCGCGTGAAGTGATCGGAGACGCAATGTTCACGGATGCGCATTCAAATATGATTGTTGTACGCGACATTGAACTGTATTCCATGTGCGAACATCATATGTTGCCGTTCTTTGGGAAAGCGCATATTGCGTACATCCCGGATGGACACATCGTTGGGCTCTCAAAGCTCGCACGCGTTGTCGATATCTTTGCTCGACGGTTACAGGTGCAGGAGCGAATGACGGAAGAGATTGCAGCAGCGTTGACGGATGTATTAAAGCCGCGCGGTGTTGGTGTGGTGATTGAAGCCTCGCATCTGTGCATGATGATGCGTGGCGTACAAAAGCAGAATTCCAAGACGGTCACATCGGCGTTGCGCGGAGAGTTCCGCACGGATCCCAAAACGCGCGACGAGTTTTTGAGTTTGGTGTACAAAGGTATATCAGGATAACTTGGTGACGTCATCTCTCAGTTCGACACTCACGCAGCTCGCTGGGAAAACCGCGATTGTTACAGGCGCCTCACGCGGCATTGGCTCGGCGATCTCGCGAGCGCTAGCCGCTCAAGGAGTGCGTGTCGCTCTGGTGGCCAGGAGTCAGCCGTCGCTCGAAGCGCTTGCACAGGAGATTGGTAATAAGGCATTTGCCGCTCCATGCGACTTGACCCAGACCGATGCGGTTCATCAAATGGCTGAGATGGTTGCGGGCGAGTTTGGTGGCGCGCCGGACATTATCGTGAACAATGCTGGTGTCTTTGATCTGGCACTGTTACATGATGTCACTACCTCGGATTTTGAAGCCGCCATTCAGACGAATTTAACCGCTCCGTTTCTCCTTATTCGTGAGTTTTTAGGGAGAATGCGTGAGCGGGCGTCGGGCCATATTATTACGATTGGATCTATTGCAGATCGGAATGTGATGCCCGAGAACGGAGCGTATTCCGCGGCGAAATATGGCTTGCGCGCATTACATGAAGTGCTTCGGATTGAACTGAACGGCACTGGAGTGCGCGCAACGTTAGTATCCCCAGGCGCGGTCGACACGGAACTGTGGGACTCGCTCTTGTCTACACCCGGGCCGGAAGGCCGAATGTTACCCAGTCGAGAGCAGATGCTGAAGCCAAGTGCGCTTGCGGATGCTGTTTTGTACGTTGCGTCGCAGCCGCAGACGGTGAACGTCGACGAACTGCGACTGTCGCATAGTTAATCTGACGCATGTTTATTGAGTTTATCGATCAGCTCCGATGTACGAGCGATCATGAAGAAAGCTGGTTGGTCGCTTCGTTTTTGGAGCGAAATGAACGCTTTATTATTCGTGGAACGCTGGGCTGTTACATCTGTAGCAGGCAGTTCCCGATTGAGCGCGGGATTGCCTTGTTTGGCGATGTTGGTGGCCATACTCCCGTGAATACGAGTACGGAAACGGTACTCGCGGAGGCCTCGGGCGTCACTGGCGAGAAAACAACAGCGACACCAGCTGACAGCGACGCTGTTATGCGCCTGGCAGCCTTTCTCGGTGCCGCTGAGCGATCGACGTTCGTTGTTGCTGGGGAATGGGCATTAAGCGCACACTCATTGTCTCATCTGTTCCCAATGCGCATCTTTGCGTTAAATCCAACACAAGAGATTGGTGATTCGGAATACGTTGGGATTCTAGAATCAAGCGAAGGTATTCCGCTTTCAGCGTATTCCGTGAACGGCGTGGCGTTGGATGCAAAAACAGCGACCCCTGCGAACCTCCGATCCGCAGTGCGAGTGTTACGTCCAACCGGACGATTGCTTGCACCTTGTTCAGTTGAAGCGCCTCCTGGAGTGACCGTGATAGCGCAGGACAACGATCTATGGGTCGCAGAAAAGACCGCCGATTTAATCACGCTCCGTAGATAAAGTCGCTTAAAGAAAAAAGGGGCGACGGGATTTGACTCTCGAAGTAAACAGTCAAATCCCATCGCCCCTTTTTGTACTCAAATCACTTACTTCGAATGATGCTCTATCTCAGCCGCATCATACATCGCATCGATCTCGGCTTTATAATGCTCATCAACCGCTCGTCTCTTAACTTTGAGCGACGGTGTTAACATCCCGTTATCGATACTAAACTCATGCTCAATCAATAACACCTTCTTGGGCCGCTCATACTGAGCGAGATCGGCCAGCGGCTCTAAAACCTCGCGATCCATCTTTGCCTTAACCTCCGGCAAGGTAAGAAGTTGCGCATGATTGGTATAGGCAATGTTTTTGAACTTGGCCCACTTTTCCAACTGTTCAAAGTCAGGGACAATAAGCGCTGCCGGAAACCGACGCTTATCCCCAATCAGCACAGTTTGCGATACATACTTATTCTGCCCGATACGGAGCTCTAACGGCTGTGGCGCGATATTCTTCCCACCTGCGGTAACAATAATATCCTTTTTACGATCGGTAATCGAAAGGAAATCATCCTTTAATACACCAATGTCGCCGGTGTGGAACCAACCATCGGCGTCGATCGCTTCCGCCGTCGCCTCGGGTTTATTGAAGTACCCTCGCATGACGTGCGGGCCACGCGTGAGAATCTCGCCATCTTGCGCAATAGCGACTTCAACACCAGCAATGGGCTTCCCAACCGTACCAATTCGGAACGCGTCTGGCGTATTCACCGAAATAACAGGCGACGTCTCCGTGAGCCCATATCCTTCGAGAATTACAAAACCAATCGCAAAGAAAAACTTGTTAATCTCAGGTGCGAGTGGCGCGCCGCCAGACACCGAGTACCGAAACCGACCACCGGTGCGCTCTTTGATCTTCCCATAAACGAGCTTATCTGCCAGCCGGTATTGTGCTGCAAGAAGCCCCGATGGTGTCCCGCCCGCCAGTACGATATCTGCCCAGCGTTCTGCTACGCCACGTGCCCATAAGAAGATCCTGAACTTCAGCCCACCACCTGCACGCGCACTCTCGAGCACCCGGGCGTAGACCTTCTCGTAAAGCCGAGGATTGGCGGCGATGAGGGTTGGCCGTACTTCGAGGAGGTTGGCGGCGACCGTTTCAATCGCCTCCGCATACGCGATCGACGTTCCCGTTGACCACATGAGATAATATCCAGCCATCCGCTCGAAGATATGCGAGAGCGGCAGGAAGCTAAGCGCAGTGTCGTGGCCAGTAAATTCAACGAGCGTTTTTGCCGCAGCAACGTTTGAATAAATGTTATCGTGCGTGAGCATGACGCCTTTTGGATCGCCCGTTGTCCCAGACGTATAAAGCAAGGTCGCCAGGTCGTCTGGCTTTACGCTTAAAGCGTGTTCTTTATAATGCTTTTTCCACTCGTCCGTAGACGCGGAGTGACCACGTCGTTCCAGTTCGAGCAAGGTGAGATCAACGTTTTCGCTGATCTCATCGAATGCGATCACCGTAACAAGCCTCGGCAGCGACGCTCGAATTTCAGCGATCTTCGCTGCCTGAGCAGCCGTTGAGACAAAGATTGCAACCGCACCAGAATCTTGCAGGATGTATTCGATTTGATGGGCAGGGAGCGTTGTGTAAATTGCAACGTTCGTTACCGCAGACGTTAGACACGCCATGTCGGCGATAACCCATTCCGGCCGATTCTCGGAGAGAATCGCAACACGATCGCCTTGCTGAACGCCAATCTCCTGCAACCCACGAGCTGTATCTCGTACCCGCTCTTCTACCACGCGATGCGAGATCGGCTCGTATCGCCCACCAATCTTTACCTGTAAGGCGTCTGGCTTATCGAACTTCTCGATTGCGTCAAAGAATAGCTGAGTGAGTGTACCGGCTTCAGGGCGTGGACCACCACGTGCGATCTGCATACAACATCTCCCAGGTTATGGTTTCGGTCTAATGTGTAGAACGAATCGAACAGGGCTTCCGGCTACCGGACTGCCTCGAAGTTTGACCGTTCCAAGTACAACGACAGAGTCGGATGCGTCAACAAGAGCCCGCGGACGAAGTCTGATTCGCCGACTCGCTTTGCCATCAGTGCCCGTTGTGTCAACGAATGACGATACCCCATTGTCGCCTACGAGCTCCGCGAACGGTGGTGGGGTAGGCGCCTGAATCGTGAAACTTGCGAGATACGCTTGTACAGGGACAGAATCTACGCCAGTGCCATGCCAGATCAGCAACTCAAGCGGCGGTGACAACAACGACGTATCGCTAAACGCGTAAAAGATCGAATCCACGGCGTTGATCGCAACAACATTCTCGGGTGCCGGCACAACCGTCACCGTTCGCATCTGTGTTTGAAGCCCCCGAGCCTCGGCGATCAACCGAACAGGAGTGTTCGTAATCGATCGACCAAATACGATGCCGGTTATCGAATCAACGACTACGCCTGTGTCGAGCGCACGGTATCGAATTTGTACGTCCGATAACGAGTCGTCCTGGATATTGAAAGCAATGCCATGGATTGGCTGCACGACGCCTAGTGTGTCTCGTAACGTGTCGCCAACAATAACAGACGGTGAGGCAAACGGCTTGAGCTCCACCGATGCAACAGCAGACGGATCTGTATCTACACCGCGACAGGCTGCGATGAGCATCGTCGCAGCGACTGTGAGCTTCGGCCACATCGTCATGCTCTTACGCCCCAAAACGTTCGGCCAAAATCGTGGCGATGTTCACATACGCCTGAGCCGCTTCGTCTGATGGTGTGCGTGTGACAACAGGCTGTCCGGCCGCAAAGGCGTCGGCTGCCGCAACCGTTCGTGGAATTGGCTGCTTGAATACAATGTTTGCTGGCAGATGTTGCCTCACATACTCGACCACACGTTCACTCGCTGGATTGCCGGATTCATACATAGTGAGCAAGATCCCGTCCAGCGTCAGCTGCTCATTGACCGCAACAATGTCCTGAATCGCGCGCAAGATTTGTGGCGTTGTTTGAAGCGCGAGCGGTTCGCATTGGAGCGGCACAACAACGTGTTGGCTCCCTTCGAGCACTCGTCGAGTCACCGGGCCCAATCCGGGCGGCGTATCGACGACAACGACGTGGCAGCGTTGCCGAGCGGTTTCCAGGAGTTCCGGGAGGAGGTCGGTGTCGGCTACAAGCTGCTGATACAACGCGTGATCCGCCTCATCGCTCACCGAGCCGGCCAGGATCACGCGAAGCCACGGGAGTGAAGTGGGAAGAATGATATCCCGAATCGACCGCTGGCCGTTGAGATAGTCAGAAAACCCATATACTGCGTGATCGCGCCGAAGCCCAGCGCCATATCGAACCGAACCTTGTGGATCGACATCTACAATCAGCGTTTTGAGCCCGCGTCGGGCAAAGGCCGCTGCCAGGTTAACAGACGTAGTTGTTTTTCCGACTCCACCCTTCTGACTTACGACGGACAGTACAACTCCCATCAGTTTTCCGACTCCTGGTCAGCCGAATCGAACGATGGCGATTCGCTGCGGTCGAGCTGTCCTTCGTCTTCGGACGGTTGTTCAATTGGGCCGGTTCGGATCGCATTCAGCGTATCCTCTGCGTGTTGAATCCAGCGGGCAGAGTCGGCGCTATCTGGCGGATCCATCAAGAATGCCTCCAGATGATAAGCGGCGTCGTCCAAATCGCCACGCTTGAGTAGCAGGAATGCCAATCCATAGTGCGCTCCGTCGAGCTTTGGCTCGAGCTGTAGCGCCCCTCTATAACATTTAATCGCCTGGTCCACCTGACCCATCTTGGTGTAGGCGATCGCCATGTTCTGCAAAACTTTATAGTTCGAAGGTTGGTCGCGCAGAGCGAGTCGATACGACGTTAACGCCGCATCAAAGTCTCCCTGCTTTTCGAGCGCAAGCGCCTCCCGCAAATAATCGAGCTTTTGCGGCTTTGACGGCCTCGAACTTCCACCTGTAAGTCGGTTCCAAAACGACATGTTGGGAAGCTATCCTACACCGAGCGTTGCGGCTAGTTTGGAATATGCCCCGAAAAACAACTTTTGATCCCAGCAAGGGAATTCTGCATGTTGAGTGGCCATTATTTGGCGAGCTTTCGCGCGGGTTGGCGTTAAAGGTGGCTCGGACGTACGACCCGGAAGTGGTCGTTGGGGTTGCTACTGCAGGTGTCGTTCCGGGGGCCGTGATCGCGGCGATGCTGGACCGCGAATTTCACTCGATCTTGATCAGTCGCACCTATATGGCCGACTCGGCTCGCGAAACCCCGGCGATTTTTGGTGGAGCGCCGCAACGGGTGCGAGGCAAGCGGGTGCTTATTGTTGACGAGACGTGTGATGGCGGCGATACGCTGCGTCTCTCGATCGCGTCGATCCTGCACGCGGGTGCCGAAGATATTCGGACGGCTGTTTGCTTCAAGACGGGGGAGTATGTCCCTGATTTCCACGCGATCGCCACGGAAAGCGCCATCGTGCTTCCATGGGATCGTGAGATTATCGTAGATGGTATTCTGGTCAGCAACCCCGACTATCACCACCTGGCTTTGTAGTCGTATGCATGCCTCGAAAATCGGGGATACATATACGAGTGGGGCCTCAGTCGTGTACGAAACTGAGGCCCCACTTTTTGCATTTAGCGAAAACCCCGAGACCCCTATGAGTCCCTTGTCGCGTTTTTCGTGTAATAGTCTGAGATCATTTCGGCGTTCCCGGTCAGGAACCGGCAGTAGGCGCTCCCGGTTGACGGCCCCTTCGCTTCTAAAATAGAGAGCGGGTAGTCGGCGAATCGACCCAGAAATGCGGCCAGCAGGCCAAGCGTGAGATGGCAGCCTGCAGGATCTGGCTGATCTTCCGCAACGGCCTCCCAGCACCGCTCGATCTCGATCACGCAAAAGGCGTCATTTTCCGCGTAGAGCGTCACTTCGCCCAACCCGCACTCGGTTAAAAACGACCCAGCGAGATGAAAAAAGTGATCGATCTGTACGGACTGCGGATCGGATTCACCACGCTCCGCCATATACCGCTCAAAGGCGTCATACAGCTCGTCACCGCCCGCGTACCCAGCATCCCGCAACACATACACGGTATCGAGCTCAGGGCGGCTCAGCAAGGCAGCGCGGAGCGCAAGCAGGGTCGCTGGGGCCGCGTGAACTAGGGTCGACGCAAGGGCTACTGCCCCCGCACTGGAAATCTCACTACCGCTCATTGATTCGTCTAAAAAGCTCGGCTTCATCTATCACCAAAATTCCTAACTGTGTTGCTTTGTCTAATTTGCTACCAGCTTCCTCGCCCGCAAGGACGAATGTAGTCGCTTTTGAAACAGAACTCGTTACACGACCACCATTTGTCTCCACGAGCTCAGTCGCCTGAGGTCGAGTGAGCGACGGCAAGGTCCCCGTAATGACGACTGTCTGCCCAGCAAAGACACCACCTGCGGACACCGATTTGGATTCGGCCATCGTTAAGCCAGCATCAACGAGCTTGGTAATCAACTCGTTGACCGATGGATCTCGAAAATAACTCACGACGGAGCTCGCAATCACATCGCCAAGGCCACGAATACTCCCCACTTCGTCTTGCGTTGCCGTAAGGAGTGCGTTCATGTCGCCAAAGTGGCGCGCCAATAGGCGAGCAGCCGTCTCGCCTACATGCGGGATGCCCAACGCCGCGAGCAGTCGAGACAGCGGCTGCAACTTGGATTCCTGAATAGCGGCGACTAACCCGTTCGCGCTCTTTTTCTGGTATCCCTCCAACTTGAGAAAGTCGTCGGGAGTCAGCTTGTATAAGTCGGCGACGTCGGCGACCAGATTCGCTGCCACGAGCTGCTCGATTCGAGCGTATGAGAGTCCGCGAATGTCCATTGCGCTTCGGCTCGCGAAATAAACCATGGCTTCGAGCTGCCGCCCTGGACAGGCAACGTTCGGGCAATAAATCGCAACCTGGTCTGCGTCACGCTTGACCGGTGTTTTACAGGACGGGCATCGCGTAGGCATGTTCCACACCTGTTCGCTCCCATTCCGCTTCTCTGGAACAGGCCCAATCACCTGCGGAATAACCTCACCGGCGCGTTTAACCTGTACCGTGTCGCCAACTCGAAGATCCTTTTGATGGATGAGATCTTCATTATGCAGCGTGGCAAGTCGTACGGTTGTTCCGCCAATTTCGACCGCTTCCAACACAGCGTACGGATTCAGCTGGCCTGTACGCCCAACGTTCACCTCGATTGCCAACAGCTGAGTTTCGGCGATGTCGGGCGCAAACTTTCGGGCAATGGCCCAGCGCGGATCCCGCCCGCCAACGACGCCCAGATCGTCTTGCAGCTGCAAGGAGTCGACTTTTACAACGCCGCCGTCAATTGCAAAGTTGAGATCGGCGCGAATCTTTTGTTCAACGGAGTGCGTCCATTCGATCACTTCGTCGAGCGTCTTGCACCGTTTGTGATGTGGGGCGATTGGAACGCCCCACTTGGCTAACGTTTCCAGAAGCTCCGACTGCGTCTTGAATGCAAAGACGTCGCTGTTTTTTGCCGCAACGGAGTAGCCAAAAAACCGGAGCGGTCGAGCGGCGGTTATTGTTGGATCGAGCTGCCTCAGGCTTCCGGCCGATGCATTTCTTGGGTTCGCGAACACTGGCTCTCCATCCCGAACGCGCATTTCATTCATTCGCTCAAACTGATCGAACGGAAAGTACACTTCACCGCGAACTTCTACTCGACCTTTGGGAGGGGCGCCAGCGAGCCGAAGTGGTACGTCACGCACCGTGCGGATATTGGCGGTTACATCTTCGCCGATCGTTCCGTTGCCACGCGTGGTGCCGGTAACGAGCAACCCGTCTTCATATGTGAGGCTTACCGCTGCACCATCGATCTTGAGTTCAACAGTGTATCCGCTGCGATAAATATCGTCGCCAGCAAGTCGTACAATACGCTCTTCCCAGGTACGAATTTCATCGTCATCAAACGCATTGCCAAGCGAAAGCATCGGCTGAACATGTTGATATTTGGCGAACGCCGATTGTACGGGTTCTCCAACGCGCAACGTTGGCGAATCTGCGGTTTTAAGATCGGGATATCGCGCTTCGATATACTGTAATTCGCGAAAGAGCGTGTCGTATTTTTTATCGCTCATCTGCGGCTTATCGAGCACGTAATATTCGTGCGAAGCGCGATTTAACTCCGAACGCAGTTCGGATGCGCGCGCGGATGCTTGCGAGTGGCTGAGTTGCGCGCCTGCTTCGTGCGCAACTTCAGTCTCACTCACCTTAGAACTCTTCTCCTCGCGACGCGCTATGCTCATTAAATTCTCGACTATCAAAACGAATAACGCGGTTTCGGCCAGTTTCCTTGGCCACATATAACGCGTCGTCCGCGGCTTTAACCAGAGCATCCTGGTTCGTAACGCGCGGATGTGGCCACGCAGCCACACCGCAGCTCATCGTTCGATGTAACGTGCCGCCGGCGTAGGTAAAGCTATGCGCCTCAACCTCTCTGCGCACCCGTTCGGCGAAGGTCACTGCGGCATCAAGAACTGTTCCGGGAAGGATCAGTAAAAACTCTTCGCCACCGTAACGACCAACGCGGTCGATTTCGCGCACCGCCGAGCTCAAAACGTTCGCAAATTGCTTTAGAACGACGTCGCCGGCTTGATGGCCGTACTTGTCGTTCACCTGCTTGAAGTGATCGATGTCGCACATCACCACAGCGAGCGGTTCGTACAGGCGTTGTGAGTGTATCCACATTTCGTGCAGCCGTTCTTCGAGGAAACGTCGATTATCAACGCCGGTTAAGCCGTCGACCCTCGAAACAGCGAGTAACCGATCGTTAACAAGCGAAAGGTCTCGTTCTCTGGCTGCTAACTCTATTTGCAACGTTTGAATGCGAAGTAACGACTTCACCCGAGCTTCAAGCTCGCGAAAGTTGATTGGTTTCGCGATATAATCGTCCGCTCCAGCATCAAACCCCTGAACGATGTCGTCCGTAGTGTCGAGTGCTGTCTGCAAGATGACGGGAATAAACGGAAGCAGCTTATTCCCCTTCAGCCGTCGTACGACTTCCATCCCGTTCATCTTTGGCATCATGACGTCCAGCAAAATGAGGTCTGGTGGTAACGCCTCAATTGCTTCGAGCGCAGATTGCCCGTCTGGAGCTGTCTCGATCACATATCCACGAGATTCCAGGTGGGCGGTTAGAAGCTCTCTGTTGTCCTCGTTGTCGTCAACAACAAGAATACGCTTTTTATCACCTTGCATCTGTGCGGCCGAGAAAGCGCTGGACTTCCGCTACGACAGCGCGGGGTTCGCACGGTTTCGCCAAATATCCATCACAACCAACTTCCATCGCCTTTTCTCGATCCGAGGCCAGTGCATGCGCAGTTAGCGCAATGATTGGAATGTGCTTTGTTTTGGGATCGTGTTTTAAAACCTGTGTTGCTTCCCAGCCATCAATTACCGGGATCGATATATCCATAAGGATAAGATCCGGTTGACTCGAGCGCGCTTTGGCGATTCCTTCTTCGCCGTTAAACGCTTCGATAACCTGATATCCAAAGTGCTTTAATATGGTCGAATAGACAATTCGGTTGTCCTCATTGTCTTCGACGAGCAAAATCAACTTTCCAGGGTCAGGCATCCACTCCTCAGTACGGGTGCTGCAGGCTGCCGTAAGCAAGTTCCTTACCAGGCACAATTACAAAAGTGATGGGAGAAAAATTGTCCACACTTTGATAGGGGCGGGATTATCCGCTGTCTAGTTATCATTCAATTAATGAAAGAACGGGGCCACTGCAATGGTCCACGCATTAAAGCTTTTTAAGGGCTTGTTGAGCCTCGTCTTTATAATGATTGTCGTTGAAGTCGGATATGGTCCCGTTCACTACAGCTTCGTATTGGGTTTTTGCCTGGTCCTTGATATTCATATCGGCATAAACTCGCGCCAGGTCGAGCCGATGCGTAATTCTGTTTGGTTCTAACGTAACGGCCTGAACCAGGTAGCTCTGTGCGTTTTTCCAGCTTGCCTGGTCAAAAACCTTTCCACCGAGAAAGGTTTTGGCAACCATTCTGGATACTCCGCTGAGGCGCATGACCTCTGCGTTCCAGACGCCCATGACGTGGAGGCATCCTGCATTCTTGGGATCGATTCTGAGGCATTCCAGCGCTTGTTCTCGAACGTCTTTTGCGTACTTGACACGATCTCGCGCGCCTAGAGTTAGCGCTGTTCGGCCAAGGGCGCGTGCGAGGGAAAAGTGCCCTTCGGCGCCTGCAGGGTCTGCCGTAATCGCGGCCCGCGCATGCCGTTCTGCTGATTCGTACAGAGATTTCCTCCGGTCGGAGTTCTGTTCGAACTCTCCGAGGTCGATCTCTGTTCCTGAAACGCGCCAGAGCGCTTCGTAATTTTTGGGGTCTACTGCCAGCGCGTCGTTGTACTCTTTCAGGGCGTCGAGCGCCTTCCTCGCCTGAGTGGCTTTCACTCCGGCCGCGATGTAATCAGCGGCCGTTTGGGCGGAAATTGGAGTTGCAGCCATACCGATTGATACGGCTGCAACAATGGCGAGGAAGATACGCGACATGGTCGTACTCCAGCGAGGTGTTAAACGTCCAGATTACTCACAAATTTGGCGTTCTCCTCAATAAAGATACGTCGTGGTTCGACGTCATCGCCCATCAAGGTTTGGAACACCTGGTCAGCTAGTACCGCATCTTCCATGCTGACTTTGAGCAATGTGCGCGTTTCCGGATCCATAGTGGTCTTCCAGAGCTGCACTGGGTTCATTTCTCCAAGACCTTTATAGCGCTGGATGTACACCGACCCTCGGTTTTCCGGATTGCTAAGCCGGTTAACAAAATCTTCTCGTTCCTTTTCGTCGTAGGCGTAATATTCTTCCTTGCCCTTTGACACCCGGTATAGCGGTGGCTGCGCGAGGTAGATATACCCAGCTTCGATCAGCTCCGGCATCTGCCGGAAGAGGAAGGTGAGGAGCAACGTCCGGATGTGTGCGCCATCGACGTCGGCGTCCACCATCAGGATGATTTTGTGATACCGCGTGTTCGCCAGGTTAAAGTCGTCTCGAATTCCAGCTCCGATCGCTGTAATGATCGTCCGGATTTCTTCGTTCGACAAAACTTTATCGAGACGGGCCTTCTCCACGTTGATGATCTTGCCGCGGAGCGGCAAAATGGCCTGGAAGCCACGGTCGCGCCCTTGTTTGGCACTTCCGCCTGCGGAGTCACCCTCAACCAGGTAGAGTTCGCAGAGAACCGGATCGCTTAGTGAACAGTCGGCGAGCTTTCCAGGGAGGTTTGCGACGTCGAGCGCGTTTTTCTTACGCGTTAGATCGCGCGCCTTTCTGGCCGCTTCTCGTGCCCGTGAGGCAGAAAGCGACTTGTCGATAATGGCGTTTGCTACCTTGGGGTTCTCTTCGAGGTACCCTGCGAGTAGCTCGTTGATAACCGACCTCACCGCGCCTTCTGCCTCAGAGTTCCCAAGTTTGGTCTTGGTCTGCCCTTCAAACTGCGGTTCGTGAACCTTGATGGAAAGAACTGCTACAAGCCCTTCGCGAACGTCGTCTCCAGAGAAGGTGGCTTCCTTGTCTTTTTTGGAGTAGGAGCTCTTCTGGAGATATTGGTTGATCACACGCGTGAGCCCGGACTTGAAGCCGGTGAGGTGTGTTCCACCTTCATGTGTGTTGATATTGTTGACGAACGAAAAGACGCTCTCGTTGTATCCTTCGTTGTACTGGAAGGCCACTTCGATGCCGATCTCGTCCCGAGTCGTGTCGATATACACGACGTCTTTATGGATCGGCTTATGACGCGCGTTCAGGAACTGAACCATCTCCTGAAGCCCGCCCTTGGCGTGAAATGTGTCTTTCTTCTCTGGCTCTTCGCGCTCGTCTTTGAGTGCAATCGTCACGCCTTTGTTCAAGAACGCGAGTTCGCGCATACGATTGGCTAACGTCTCGTATTTGTAGACGAGTTCGGTAAAGATGAGGTCGTCAGGCTTGAACCAAACCGTCGTTCCTGTGTCTTCTTCATCGATTTTGTCGATCACTTTAAGCTTCGTGGTCGTATCGCCGCGCTTAAAGTCCATGTAGTGGACCTTGCCTTCGCGCTTGATCCAGACCTTGAGCTGCTCGGAGAGCGCGTTGACAACGGAAACACCGACGCCGTGAAGACCGCCGGATACTTTGTAGCTGTTCTTGTCGAACTTACCACCCGCGTGCAACACGGTCATCGCCAGCTCAACCCCAGGGAGCTTTTCGACCGGATGAATATCGACCGGAATTCCTCGGCCGTTATCGACTACGGTAATCGAATTATCTTTGTGAATCGTGACGTCGATCGTATCCGCGTGGCCAGCCAGCGCTTCGTCGATCGAGTTGTCGACCACTTCATATACAAGGTGGTGAAGCCCAGACGAACTGGTGGACCCGATGTACATCCCAGGGCGTTTGCGAACGGCTTCGAGTCCCTTGAGAACTTGAATATTCCCGGCGTCGTATGCGTCGGGCGTTTTTTCTTTGGCCATGTATGCTGCCAGATGTGAGCGAACCGGGAACCGAATGGAACCCGAAAACTAATATGGTTAGACTATATAATCTAACCATGTTTTGTCTATTTTGCAACACAGCCTGAGCTTCGTAAGTTGTTGTATATCAACAACTTAGACGATGGTGTCTTAAGGATCTTTTCGCATTAACTGAAATCGGAGCCTGCGAATCCGGGGGCGATTGCGGCTCCCTGCGCCTGTTGACGGCTCCTCAGGTTCGTTGATTGCCTGGAGTAGGTCGCGCTCCATGAGCTGCAGCTCGGTCATCCAGGAATGCGTGATCACTGCCACGAACAACGTCCCGTCCGGAGTCACAAAGAGTGGTTTTGTGACTGCTTGAATCTTGGGGCCTACGAGTCGAGGCCACTCGGGGACCACTTCCGCCTGTTCGACACGTTTGGCGAGACCGCTTTCCTTTAGATAGGCTTTCAGGAGGGCGCCAAGCTCTTCGGGCCTATGTTTTCCGTCGCTGGAGCTCATGGAATGGCGTCCGCTGGGTCGATCACGCCGCCCGCGATATGCCATCGAGGCAACGAACTCAGCTCCGATGGAATGTCGGTCGCTCGCGGTACGGCCAAAATCGTCTGCCCAATACCCCGTTGGCGTAAAAGCTCCAGGATATGCATCGATCGACGAAGGTCGAGCTCCGCAAACGGATCGTCCAGTAATAATAGCGGTGGGCTGCCGTGATGTTCCTGGAGCGTCGCCGCTTCCAGCATACGTAATGCGATGGCCGTCGTGCGCTGTTGTCCTGCCGATCCAAAAGTTCTGATGTCGCGCCCACCTAACGTCAATGCCACTTCGTCCCGGTGTGGCCCAACGTGTGTAATCCCACGTTTCATATCGAACTGTCGCTTGCGAGCGAGGGCGTCCAGCAACGGTTGCTCTGCGTCAAACGGAGTGTCAATCGAGCAAGTGTATTTCATCTTCACCGACGCATTTTCTCCGATGCTCGCGCACAACGTGGCGAACGCAGCGGCGTTGTTCTCAATCCACTGTGCCCTCGCAGCCATAAGAATAGCGCCGTGTTCAGCTAACGTTGGTTCCCAGCACGCAACCGACTCTTCAAATCTGTCGCTTCGTGTGGTGTTGCGCGTCGCGATATCACGCATCGCAGCGTTACGTCGAGTGAGTGCGTTGCGGTACGCTTGTAACGCGTTGAGGTATGGGCGCGACGTTAACGATAACAATACGTCCAGGTATCTGCGCCGTTCACTCGGTGCGCCTGTAACAAGCTCCGTATCTCTTGGCGAAATAACAACAGCGGGGAGTGCGCCAATGGCATCGCTGAGCCGACTGGGTACCGCCCCATCTCGTACGATCTTCTTCTTTTTTGAACGACGCTCAAAGGCCGCAACAAACTCGTGCGGTTGCGCGTGATCGACCGTGCGTGCAGAAAGATAGAATGCTGGCGCGTCGAAACGAATAAGCTCCTGGTCTCGCGCGCCGCGCATCGATCGTAATATCTGCAAGTAATAAATTGCTTCGAGCAAGTTGGTCTTGCCTTGCCCGTTTTCCCCAATCAATGCGACTCCCTCTGCCGGAAAGACCAGCGTTGCTTGCTCGATGTTTCGGAAATTCTGTATGTTGAGCTGAGTGAGTCGCATTGCTGCTTGGCGGTTGGTCTATCGACCTTTAAATGCAGCGGGGCGTTTTTCCAGGAATGCGGCGGTCCCTTCGCGCATATCTTCGGTCGAAGACAATAGCGCAAATTGATTGACTTCGAGCGTTAGCCCTTCGTCCAGCGACATCTCCAATCCACGGTCAACTGCTTCGATGCACAGCGCAACTGCCAGTGGGCCGTTTGCCAACATCTGCTTCATCATGAGTTGAGCGGCGCCAATGAGTTCCGCGGCGTGAACGACACGATTTACCAACCCAATACGATACGCTTCTTCAGCGTCGATCATTTCGCCAGTCATGAGAAGTTGGAGTGCTCGACCCTTTCCAACCAAACGTGGGAGGCGTTGCGTTCCGCCATAACCAGGAAGAATGCCAAGCTTGACTTCGGGTTGGCCAAACTTCGCGTGTTCCGAGGCGATTCGAACGTGGCAGGCCATCGCAAGCTCACAGCCGCCGCCAAGTGCAAAGCCGTTGACTGCGGCAATTACTGGTTTTGGCGACGTTTCGAAGCGACGAAATACATCTTGTCCCGCTTTTGCTCGTGCTTTTGCGAAAAACGGCGTTTGTGTTGCGATGCCGCTAATATCGGCACCGGCCACAAATGCACGTCCCGCACCGGTGAGAATGACCCCACCTACATCCTGGCGCATACGTGCTTCGTCGATGGCCGTGCCTAATTCAGCGATCGTTCCATCATTAAGTGCATTTAACTTTTCCGGGCGATTAACGGTTATGGTAGCAATGCGGTCTACCACATCGAAGGTAAGAAATTCGTAAGCCATACATGAGAATATAAGCGTCCTTTAGGATAGATTCTTCAAATGGCCATCAGGGTTTCTTTATTGTATTCGCCTAAAACTGAAACCCTTTCTCTAAACCCCTTGTCTGAAATAGGACAGAGTATGCGTACAGACTATCTATCCGCCCTCAGTCGCCACGATTTCCGGACCCGTGAAGGTCACCAGGTCCGCCGAGGCTTCACCTTGATCGAAATCCTGGTGGTGATCGTTGTGATCGCCATTCTGGCTACGCTCGTTGCACCAAACGTCTTTAAGCACGTAGGAGCCGCTCGAGACACGACCGCAAAGACGCAAATCGAGCAGCTTGGGGCGGCGCTCGATACATATCGTCTTGATAACGGGACGTATCCCTCGACGGATCAAGGGCTTGGCGCACTGCAAATTGCCCCAACCAGTGAGCCGGTACCGACAAACTGGAACGGGCCGTATCTCAGCAAAATCGAGGTCCCGAACGATCCGTGGAAGCGTCCTTACATCTATAGAAGCCCAGGCGAAGTAAACACGAACGGGTATGATTTGATGTCGTATGGAGCCGACGGTCAGTTGGGTGGCGAAGGGGATAATGCAGATATTGTGAGCTGGAAATAAACATTTTACCTATTTAGGCGTCTACTACCACGTGCCAGCATTTGCTTATGAAGCGGTTGACTTAGGTGGGAAGAGGCGGCGGGGTAACGCCGAGGCTGCTACCGCCGCCGCATTGACGCGTACGCTCGAAGGCCAGGGGTTAATGGTCATCGGGATCGAAGACCGGACCGATACGCCAGCTTCTGTTGGTGGATTTCGGTTCGGCCGCCGCCGCGAGGTGCTCGAAATTACTCGGGCTATGGGGGCGCTCCTTCCGGCTGGTATGCCGCTCGCGCAAGCATTAGGCGCTTCGTCGAACGTTGCTGGCCCGGAAATGAAGGAAGTGCTGCAAACAATCCGTTCCAGGGTAGAGCGCGGCGAATCGCTTGCGCTCGCACTGGGCGCGTATCCGCACCTGTTTTCTGCGTTGTATGTCGGATTAGTGCGCGCCGGCGAAAAGAGCGGGCAGTTGGATCAGTCTTTCAAACGGCTGGCCGTTCAGCTTGAGCGTGACGATGCGTTGCGATCGAAGCTTGTTTCGTCGATGATCTATCCTTTGCTGCTCGCATCGGTCGGAAGTATCGCGGTAGTTGTCCTATTATTGTTTGTTTTACCTCGATTTGTTGAGCTATTGCAAGGCTCCGGTGCCGCGCTTCCAACCTCGACCGCCATAATGCTCGGCATTTCCAGCGCGATGCGCCGTTTCTGGTATGTGCTGCTATTAATCCCGGTTGGAGGCTTTGCGCTTGCCACCTGGATCCAAAATAATGACGACGGTAAACGTGCGGCGTCGCGTTTTATGCTTGCGGTCCCGGGGTTGCGCGGATTGCGCCAGCATGCAATTGCTGCACGATTTGCGCGCGTTGTGAGTGTCTTGTTGCAAGGTGGAGCACCGTTGCTCACGGCTTTGGACGATGCAATCGGTTCACTCACCGATCCATTAGCGCGTGATGATACGCAGCGTATTCGGCAGCGAGTGCGCGAAGGTGTTTCGTTGCGGCAGGCGATCTCCGAAAGTGTGTTGTTCCCTCCATTACTCCCACAGCTTGTTGGTGTTGGCGAAGAGGCTGGACGACTTAACGATTTCCTGGAAAAAGCAGCGGATATCTTTGAAGAGAAAACAGAGCGTGCCGCGCAACGGTTGGCAACAATTGCAGAGCCCGCAATGATTATGATCTTCGGATCTATCGTCGCAATGGTCGCGCTGTCGCTGTTGCAAGCGATCTATGGCATCAATGCGTCGTCGTTCTAGTCTACTGGATATTCGTTTCGCGCAACGCGTGAGCGGTCGATCGCTAGCTTTGGATCGGCGCGCTTTTACGTTGATCGAAATTATGATTGTCATGGTACTCATGACGATTGTTGGTGCTGTTGTTCTCCCTGCGATGTTTCGAAGTGTGGCTGTTGATCCAATGCAGCAAGCGACTCAGCCTATTATGAGTTTGTTGCGCTTTGGACAAAAGTCTGCCGCGCAAATTGGAAGTCCTGTGCGTGTGGCGCTCGACCCTGCAACAGGACGGTATCTTGTGACCGCGATGTCCGTTGACACACCGCTTGCAGCTGGAGTGCTTGAGTTGCCACTGGCTGCGCGTGTAACTACGGATTCTTTGCGTGCAATCTTTACGTTTAAGCCGGTTGGAGGTGCTGACGCAGATTCGTTGCTGGTGACATCGAATGCTGGTTTGGCGTTAATCCGTGTCGATCGTTGGACGGGAGAGATTCGTGTTGTCCGTCGTTAACCGGCGGAATGTCAATACACGAACAGCGAGGAGAATAAGCCGAGCTGGTTTTACGTTATTTGAAGCGGTTGTGGCGTTGCTTCTGATTGGGATTGTGGCTGTGAGCACGTTAAGTACGGTTGCGGCCCAGCTGCGTGGCGAAGCGCGGGCTCGACGAACCGCTGAAGTAGAGTCGTTGGCGCAGGATAGGATGGTTGCATTGCAATTGCTTGATGCAAATGGGTTGCAGTCGTTACCGGATAGCGTTGCTGGCGGGCGGTTCCCTTTACCATTTCAGCAGTATTCGTGGCAGGCTATCTCTCGCCCTGTGATGGGCGAAGATTATTTGAATGATGTATCAGTTCGGATCTCGTGGGAAGGCGGCGCGTACACTATAAACAGCCGAATCTATCGAGCTCCTGAGGTTGTTACGCTAACAGGTGGCGGGCAATGACTCGATTGAAGAATCGTTCAGGGATGACGTTGATCGAGCTGATGATCGGTTTGGTGATCATGAGTGCGGCTGTCGCGGCTGGGTATGCGACGTTTTCGTCGATTACGAATCAGCGTCAGCGGATGAAGATGGTTGTTGACGATGTGGCGCGCGGAGCGAGTATCCGCCGTACGCTGAGTACGTGGTTGGAGTCTGGATATATTATTGCGGCGTCGGGAGCTGCGCCACGTAATGGTTTGCAAATCGGTAGCGGTGCAGCGCGTGATGAACTGCAGTTTGTGACGCGAGCAACACCGGTCTCGTCTGGTGTGGCACGTGTGGCACTCTACGTCAACAATAGTAATGCTGGCGTTCCACCCGGACTGGTCGCAGAGTTCACTGGATTTGGCAGTGTAACGCAAGAGCCAACCGCGATATCCATCGATTCAACGGTGTCGGCAATTCAGGTTGAATATCTCATCAATCAGGGCGGTATCCGTCGATGGTATCCGCCTGAGGAAGGGCTTCAGCTTGGAACGCAACCTATAGCAGTTCGCATTGCGTTTACTTCCCGCGATCCATCTGCGTTAACGCCATTGTTACGGATTCCACTCACCGTCATCTTGCCGGGTACGCTATAATGGCGGTTCTGGTGCATACGGTGAAGCGGAAAGGCTTCGCATTACTTACGACACTCTGGTTGATTGTTGCGATCGCTGCGGTTGCGCTTGAGTTCAGCTTGCAGACAAAGGAGCGTCGTCTGGTTGCGATGAACATCGCCGAACGTGGACAAGCGCTCGCCGCATCGAACGCCGGCATCGAAACAACGCGAGCTCGAGTCGCTCGACTTCTGAACTCCGCGGCGAACGGACAGACCGGCTCGCAAGGGACCATCGACATGATGGACCCGCTGTATTACGCTGATTCGCTATTTACCGATTCCATCGATCTTGGGTCGCAAATTGGCGGTTATACGATGATCGTGCGGGATGCCGGTTCAATGCTGGGGTTGGCCAATCTATCTGAACGTCAGCTGCGCGAACTCTTTATCGCCGCCGGTGCTGACTACGCGGCGGCTGAAAAGATCGCTCAATCGGTCCTCGATTGGACGGACTTCGATAGCGATCCAAGAGCGCAAGGTGCGGAGCGTGATGCCTATGTGCAAGCGGGGATGCTCGTACTGCCAACGAATTCCATGTTAAAATCTGTTTCTGAGTTGCGCGACGTGATGGGGATGACTCCTGACCTATATGCGCGAGTCGCTGACTATCTCATGCCATTGTCGCGGACCAATACGTTGAACGTGAACAAAGCGCCAGAAGTACTTCTGCGCACACTTCCCGGCTTTACACCGGATGTGGTAAACGCTGTTCTCACACAACGCTATTCCGGTGTTCCGATTCGTTCGATACAGGATTTGCAGCGGCTAGCGCCAGGATTGCGAACCGATCTCGCCGAACCCGGTGAAGTTCCACTGTCGGGGTTGGTGACATTTACAACCCAGTCGATCGTTGTTCGCAGTACTGGATGGGGACCGAACAAGCAGGCGAAGGTGACGTACGAAGCGTTGTTGACATCCCAGCAAACGCCGGGGCAGCAGCAACAGTCGATAAATGTTATGCAAAGGTGGGCTCGTTGAGTAATACAATCATGCCATTTGGATCGCGTTCGATTGGTATCGCCATGTCGGATACGCAATTGGTCGCGACAATCCCGTCTGGAAATGGCAACATTACCACGCGTGAGTGGGCGTTAGACCCATATTCACGCCTCGCTATTGATTGGCCATCGTTGGCGCACGCACTTGGCGAACTTCGTACACTGATTCCTGCAAGCAAAAAGTTGGTCACGATTACGCTTGCGCCGCCGTTGGTTCAGGTTCGTCGTGTTGACCTGCCGAAGTTAGATGGAGTGAATCTTCGCGCCGTGCTGTCGCGTAGCGCAGTACGATTCTTTCCAGGTGTGCGTGAAGCGGTGGCTGTTGGTGCGACCATTCTCGAAAATACGTCGCCGTCGCCATACCTTGCTGCAGCAACGCCAAGTCGTATGCTGGATGTGGTCATCCGCGCCGTACGTGACGCTGGATGGGAGATTAATACAGTCGTCCCAATCCACGCGGCCTGGGCGGCGGCAGCATTACGCCGCTGGCCAGTATTAAAAGACGGTGTTGGGCGTGTTAATGTGCCGTTCGGATCGCACTCGGAAGTGTTGCAGCTCGAGGACGGAAAGATTCAATCGGTGCGGCGTTTTCTTTCGGACGATATCCCGCCGCACGAGCGCACGCATACGTTGGATCGACCAATGGAAACCGCGGCACTCGCGGCTCATCAGGCAACCGGTCCGGAAATTCTACCTGAAGTGGAGTATGTGCGTCGAGCAGCCGCTCGCCGTAAAGTTGTCGCACGGACGCTGATGGGCGTTGCCGCGGCAGCGTTACTGGCAGCTGCTGGATTTCTTGTGAAAGAGAAGCGGGAGTTGAAGTCAATTATGGAAGAACGCGCGCATCTTCGCGCGAGTGTATCACAGGTGACGACCGGGCAACTCGATATAGCTACACTCACAGGGCCGGTAACTGCGCTCGAGAAAATTGAAACACGTGCGCCAGTATGGTCGGAGGTGTTTGCCGACGTAAGTTCAAACTTGCCGCGTGATGCGTATCTTATGAGCTTCAAGGGACGTGAGGATAGCGTGTCTGCGGAAGGGCTCGCAACGCGTGGCGCCGCGGTCTTTGAATCGATGGCTGGTGCAAAGCTGCTCGACAGTGTGCGTTCGAGTGGGCCAATTCGTCGTCAAATTCGACAAGGTTCAAAACCGATGGATCAGTTCACGCTGTCAGCTGCCGTACTCAATGCCGTACCGCTCTACGCAGCGCACGGCAGGAAGCAGCCATGAAGCTTTCGACGTTAGGTTCGCGCGATCGGCGCGCTCTGATGTTGGGTGGAGTGCTACTGATTCCAGCGTTGTTGTATATCGGCGTTGTCAAACCGTATCTTGGAGCGATCTCCTCGGTTCGTGAGCAAATCGAAGAGGAACGCACGATGCTTCGGCGCGAACAGACGCTCGCAAAACGGCTGCCTGCGTTGCCAGAAGAAAAGCTGGCGGCGTCGGCAAAGCTGCGACAGGAAGCTGCGCGCCTCTTTGCTGGCGAAGACGAATTAGTGGCTACCGGGAATCTTGCCGAATACATTGCAACGATCGCAGATGAGAACGGCGTGTTGTTGCAGCAGAGCGAAACTCGAAACGGAGTTACCGTTGCGCCAGGCGTTCGCGCTATTCAAGTAGAAGTTCGTGCAGACGGTGATGTGTACGGGATAATGCACTTCCTGCAGCAGCTTGAAACCGGCAACAAGCTGGTTCGCATCGGTCGTCTCTCGATTGAACGTGGCCGCAACCTTGTCTCGGCAATGCAGCAGGTTTTGCCACCCGGTGCGCCGCAGCCAGGTGGGCAGCAGCAGTCCGTTGATGTTTTATCGTTAACTGCCAGCGTGTACGGATATCGGTTAAATGGTGTGCCATATGGATCAGCAGAAGGGATGCTCAATGGCGCGCCATCTCCGTTCCCGCGAGTTGCTATCGATCTTCCATCTGTTGATGCCATTATCGACCGCAATCCATTTGATCCGCTACGTCAGGCGCCAAATACGGGTCGTTATGCAGGAGGCGATGGTACTGGTGTCGCACCGGAGCAGATTTTACGTCTAGTTGGTACCGTTATCTCCGATCGCGGGCGTAGCTTTGCTGTCTGCTTTACCGGCGCCCGAACATCGCAGTTGGTTCATGTTGGAGAAAAAGTGTTAGGCTATACGTTGCAATCGGTTGCACCGCAACGTGCCGTATTTACCACACCAAGTGGCGGTCATTTAGTACTCGAAACTCCACCGCCGGGTATGTATGCGTCAAGTGGAATGGCTCGTCCGAATAATCGAGGTGGCCCTGGTGGCCCAGGTGGCGCACAAGCGCGGCCAAATGGTGCAATGCCTGCTGGTACGCAGCAAGGTGGGCAAAATCAGCGCCGGAATCGAGGTGAAAGCCAGGGTGACAATCAACGTATCCAAATCCCGCAAAATGGGTTTAATGGGATGGACTCCGCTTCGGCTCAAGCACTTCGACGACGGATTATGGATGCACAGCGCCAAGGGCGTCCTATTACTGTTGTGCGTGACTCCACGGGAAATTCAATTTCGATTGGTGGAGAGACTGAGCAAGGTGGAGCACAAAGTGGCGCAAGGCGTCGCGTGCGAGGCAGAGAATGATCAGTAGTCTTCGTACTTACAGCAGTACCATGCAGGGCAGCGACTTTCTTCATGAACAAACTACCGGCTATGACTCTTACAAATTCCCCAAGGTTCGCGCGATGACAGCGTTTACAAAATGCTGCGCCATGATGACGCTTTTTGCCGTTACGATTCCCACGGATTCGTACGCGCAAGACCGGTCAGAATCTCCCGTGCGGAGTCGACAAACTCAGGGGAGTGGTATGCGTTTCGACTTCACAGATGCTGATATTCGGTCTGTGATTGCTGCGATTGCACAAGCTGGTAACCTCGACGTTGTTTATGGAGATATTCCGCCCCGAACGGTTTCGTTGCATGTGAGCAATCCCGGTGGTCGCGATGGATATCTTTCGTTGCTTCGCAGCATCGCGGTTTCGAATGGATTACGTCTGTCCGAAGACGGGACTCTCATCACGATTGCTGCCGTCGCTCCTCCACAACAGCGGCAGGGCGAGCAGGTCAATCCGCTCGCGAATTCCGAGCTCTTTGTTTATCGCTTGAAACATGCAAATGCGTCACGTTTGGCATCTGTATTACAAGCGACTTTTTCTGGTGGAGCAATCCCCGCCGGAAATACAGGGCTGAGTCAACAGACGCTAAGCAGCCAAATTCGTAACCAGGGTGCCGGTGGCGGCTTTGGCGGTGGCTTTGGTGGAGGTTTCGGTGGCGGTCGTGGCGGCTTCAATGCGGGTGGTGGTTTTGGCGTTCAAGCCGGCGGATTTCAGGCACGTCCAGGTGGAGTTCAAGGTGGCGGTACAGCCACAGGCATTCTTGGCGGTCAGGTAATTATCGTCCCTGAAGAAGCGACGAACACATTGCTTATCCGCGCCGATCCAGAAGATTGGGCCATCGTTCGCCAGGCGATTGAAGCGGTTGATCTGCGCCCACTGCAAGTGCTCATCGAAGTGATGATCGCCGAAGTACGGCGAAGCGAAGATCTAAATATTGGCGTTACCATGCAGGGCAACGACGAGCGTCGCAATGGACGAACGGTAACCCGAGGACGGTCGCGCGGGAGTGATTCTTCAAACTTTATCTTCGACTTCACACGCTTTGGTACCGTCGACGTCAACGTCGCGTTGTCTGCGCTAAAGTCGCGTGGCGATGTGAAAATTCTGTCGCTTCCTCTTGTGTTTGCACAGAACAATCAAGAATCACGATTACTCGTTGGTACACAACGCCCGTTTGTTCAAACATCTCGTACCCTGGCAACAGATAACGCTGCGCGTGATCAAGTTGTCAGCTATCGCGACGTTGGAACATCGCTCGCCATTTTGCCAACGATTAATCCGGATGGTTACGTTAACCTGCAAGTACAGCAGGAGGTAAGTTCAGCCACAAACGAAATTCAGTTTGGCGCACCGGTTATCAGCACGCGCGAAGCCGTGGCCTCGTTGTTCGTGAAAGATGGGCAAACGGTTGTCGTCGGTGGGTTAACCGACAATCAGGAAGAAAGCATTCGTAGCGGAATTCCAGGGCTAAGCAGCTTGCCCGGCATTGGATTCTTGTTTGGATCTACGCAAAAGAACAACGTACGCACAGAACTGTTCCTGTTCTTGACTCCGCATATCGTACAGATCGATAACGATGTTGATCGTATTCGACGAGAGATTCAGGGGAAATCACCGCTCCTTCAGGACATTCCAATCGAACCGCTCGTGAAGTCGCTCATGGATTCAACTGCACCCAAACGTCCGACGTTCGAGGAGCCCAAGCGTTCTATTGATCCGCGTCAACAGGCGCCAACGCAGATGCCATGGGGACGTCGTGGTCGTCCAGATCAGGTTCCGGTCCCACCTCCAACTCCGGCACCACCTGAAAACGATCCAGCAAATGAACCAGATGCGCCAACTCCGCCGCCTCCGCCACCACCACCGCCATCAGGTGAGAACAGTGGCAGTCAAAACGTACCGGCACCAGCTCCAGCTCGTGCGCCAGCGAAGGTTGCAGTTCCTGTAGATCCAATGAGCATTCTCGGTGGCACGGGCAGCGGTAACGGCAAACCGGCTGTCGAGCAAAAGCAAACCCACACCGATACTACAACAGCGCGTAAGGAATGATTACTCGCGACCTTCCAGCAGATCTGCAATCCGTTGCTCGCTTGACGGAAGATTTTTCTGCGGACTTCCTCGAGCAATACGGCGTCTTTCCCATCTCAAACGAGAACGGGGAAGTGGTCGTCGCAACGTGGCTTGATGAAATTGATCCTCAGGTTCGCGACGATCTGTCTATAGTATTCAGATCGCGCGTTGTTGTTGTGAAGTACCCAGAGAACGATGTACGCGCCGCGACTCGTAAGACTTACAACAACGACGCCGTCACCGCCGAAGAGCTTATCGCCGGCATGAACTCCGACGGACGTCGAGTGTCCGACGAAGAGATGCCGCTCGACGATCTGCTCACGCTCGCCAATGAAGCGCCCGTTGTGAAGCTTGTTAACTTGCTGCTTATTGAAGCGCTGGAAAGCCGAGCATCGGACGTACATTTGGAAGGGTACGCAGATGGACTTCGTGTTCGGTATCGTGTTGATGGTGTGTTGCAAGATGCGCCATCGCCGCCAGTAGAGCTAACGGCTGCAATTATCAGCCGTCTCAAGATCATGGCCGAACTGGACATCGCGGAACGCAGGCTCCCGCAAGACGGTCGAATTCGGCTGCGGCTACAGAATCGTCAGGTAGACGTTCGTGTTTCCACTCTACCAACGTTGCGTGGCGAAAGTGTCGTCTTGCGTCTCCTGGACAAAGAGCGCGGCCGAATCGGCCTGGCAGAGCTTGGTATGGCTGCCGATACGCTCGCGCTCTTCAAGACAGTCGTCGCGCGGCCACACGGGATCGTATTGGTCACCGGCCCAACCGGCTCTGGTAAAACAACCACGCTATACGCGGCGGTTGACCTCATCCGAACCGGTAAAGAAAAGATACTCACCGTTGAAGACCCGGTTGAGTATCAGTTGCCAGGCGTTCCGCAGGTCCCAGTGAACGAAAAGGTCGGCGTGACCTTCGCGACGGCTCTCCGCGCACTGCTCCGTCAGGATCCGGACGTCATGTTGATCGGAGAAATTCGAGACGGTGAAACGGCAGAAATCGCCACACAAGCGTCACTCACCGGCCACCTTGTGCTCTCCACCCTCCACACGAACGACGCGGCCAGCGCGCTAACGAGGCTTCTCGACCTGGGTGTTGCCGCCTACCTCGTTGCGAGTACTGTCGAGGCCGTACTCGCCCAACGGCTCGTGCGTACCATCTGCAAGCACTGCAAGGTCGAAGAGCCCGCTCCGGCCGATTGGTCCCGCGGACTGGATACGGGTGACTTTGAACTCACGTCTGTGTGGCGCGGTGCTGGCTGCGATGAGTGCAGACACACCGGCTACCGCGGCCGTACCGGCGTTCACGAAATTTTGATCATGGATGCCGATCTCCGCGCCGAGATGCTGCATCAGCGGGGTTCAGGTGAACTTCGGCAGCTGGCAGTCCAAAAGGGGATGCGAACCCTCCAGCGCGACGGATTCCGTCTCGTGAAGGAAGGGGTAACCACGCTCGAAGAAGTTCTCCGCGTGACCAGAGCATAAGGACAATAGTCACATCATTTAACGAAGTACCTCCGGGGGTAAGAAGGGGGAGAACGACCGTTCGGATCGTTTTCCCCTTTTTCGGGGCCAATTCCACGGTTTCCACCTTATATTTGTCGGTGTGAAACCCCGTACAAAATTTCTGCTCGGTGGTATCGTGATACTCGGTGCTGCCAGCTATTTGGCGACCAGCGCCATTAGTTCAAGTGGCGTATACTACCTCACGCCAACCGAGCTTTCCGCAAAGATCTCCGCCGACTCTACGTTCCATAACGTCGGAGTAAAGGTTGGAGCCTATGTTGTCCCAGGATCCATCGTTCGCGAACCCGGCGGGCGGGAAACCGCATTTAAAATGACAGACGGCAAGCAGACGTATGCCGTCGTTTATCGCGGAATCACGCCAGACACCTTTACCGACAGCGTTGACGTGGTCGTTGAAGGACGTTTAGCGAAGGACCAAACGTTTAATGCAACAACGCTTTTGGCCAAGTGCGCATCCCGCTACGAAGAGATGCCCGAACGTCCAAAGTTTGACGGTACAACGCCGGTCGCCGCACTGACAGGGCGATCTGCGTCACCTTGAAGTGACTTTCTACAAGCTCGATTGCAGACGCCGAACAAATCTTCGGCGCCTTTCCGCACATCTCACCCTGCAAAGGGTAACCTCAGCCTCGTTTGCTGAGCGCGATTAAATCATGATTCTTGTTGGTGAACTCTCGCTTTGGGTAGCCCTCCTCATGGCAGTTTGGGCTACCACTGTCTCATTCGCGGGTGGCGCCACCCGTAGAGCCGACCTCATTGCCAGTGGAGAGCGTGGTATATACGCCACCTGCGCAATGGCGATTCTCGCCGCCGCAGGGCTGTGGACGGCGATCTTTACGCACGATTTTTCATTTAAATACGTTGCGTCCTATACCAGTATCAACCTTCCGAAGGTGTACCTGTTCACCTCGTTTTGGGCTGGTCAGGCAGGATCGCTCCTCTTTTGGATGATGGTGCTCGGCTGCTACTCGGCGATTACCATTTATACGAATCGAAACCGTAACCGCGAACTGATGCCATACGTCGCGGGAACACTCGGATTCGTCATGGTCTTCTTCCTCGCCACGCTGTGTCTCGGCGCTAATCCATACGAACGGCTCGATTGGATTCCGGCCGACGGTCGTGGAATGAACCCGCAGCTCCAAAACCCCGGCATGGCGATTCACCCGCCAATGCTCTACCTCGGCTTTATTGGCGCAACGATTCCGTTCGCCTTCGCAATCGGGGCTCTGTTTACGCGACGGCTGAATTCTGAATGGCTCGTCGCCGTACGACGCTGGTCGCTCCTGAGCTGGTTTTTCCTTACAATCGGAATCGTGCTCGGCATGTGGTGGGCGTACGTCGAATTGGGTTGGGGCGGCTATTGGGCATGGGATCCGGTTGAAAACGCCAGCCTGCTCCCCTGGCTAACCCTGACCGCATTCCTGCATTCGGTCATGGTTCAGGAAAAGCGCGGAATGCTACGCAAATGGAACGTAACGTTAATCATCGCGTCGTTTCTGCTTACCATCTTTGGCACGTTCATCACGCGTAGCGGAATTATCTCCAGCGTCCATTCCTTCGCTCAATCACCAATCGGCCCCTGGTTCGCTGGGTTCCTAATCATTGGGATTGTCGGGAGCGCGTATCTGGTCACCACTCGGCTAAACGACCTCAAGTCAACCGCCTCGCTGGAAAGCATGGTTAGCAGGGAAGCGGCGTTCTTGTACAACAACCTGGTGTTGGTTGGAATCGCGTTCTCTGTCTTATGGGGGACGTTGTTCCCGGTGATTAGTGAAGCGGTGCAGGGCGAAAAGATCACCGTTGGACCACCGTTCTTTAACACGGTTAACGTCCCGCTCGGTCTCCTCCTCCTGGCACTAACCGGCATCGGGCCGCTCATTGCATGGCGTCGCGCGTCAATCCCAAATCTGCGACGTCAGTTTACCGTGCCCGTTGCATCCGCAATAATCGTTACGGGATTTTTGATCGCAGCCGGAATGCGTAACCCTTACGCGTTGATTTCGTATCTGCTCGCAGCCTTCGTTGCCACAACAATCCTGCAGGAATTCTACAAAGGCATTGGCGCTCGACGTTCGATGTACGGCGAGTCGATATTTGTTGCCGCGTTCCGTTTAGTCGGACGGAATCGCCGACGGTACGGCGGCTACATTGTACACGCTGGTATCGTCATCATCTTTGCAGGTTTTGCAGGGCTCGCATTTAAAACGGAACACGATCTGTCTATGAACACTGGCGACAGCGCGACGCTCCGTGATCCGTGGGGGCATACCTGGACGTTTACGAGCCAAGGTGTATCGCGCTACGACGTACTCAACCGCGAAGTGACTGCAGTCGTCCTGGACGCTGTTCGAGATGGTAAAAAGACCGCCATTATCACAGCAGAGAAGCGGCAGTATTTCGCCGGTTCCGATCCGGCTTCGCGCGTACCAACCTTTGAACCGTCCACCGAAGTTGGGATTCTCGAATCCTTCTCGCAGGACGTATACGTAACGCTCGCCGGTGTAACAGGCGGGACGACCGGGGAAATTCGTATTGCCTTTAACCCGCTGGTGCGTTGGGTATGGCTTGGTGGCTTCTTGATGGCAATTGGCGGTCTGATTGTCATGTGGCCACAAGCTGAGCGCCGTAGGCAGCAGAGCGGATATGTGACGACACTGCGTCCAGATAACGATGCTGCGAACGATAAACCAAAGGCTTTAACATGACCCCCATTCTTATCGGTACCGCTCTCGCGCTCACCGCGCTTAGCTTCGTATTGTTTCCGCTGTTTCGCGAAGAGCTGTATGTGACGCCCAACTCCGGTGTGAAGCAGGCACGGATTCGGTCGACAACCGCGGTGGATGCATTGCGGGAGATCGAGTTTGATCATGCAACCGGAAAGCTGTCTGAGTCTGATTATTCGCAGTTAAAGGCGAGGTATACCGAACAAGCGCTAACGGTTATGCGACATGAGGCAGATGGAGGCAGCGTTGCGATCTGTCCAAATTGTGGGCCACGCCCGGAAGCAAAGGCGGCGTTCTGTTCAAATTGCGGGCGAACGCTCGGAATCTAGCTGTAGGGGTCGGGCGAACAAAAGTGTTCTATACTTGAGAGTATAGAACACTTTTTTCTTTTCTTGCGGAGAACCGTCTTTTGCTGACACTCGCTCGTCTCCTTGGTGCGGTGGTTTTGGTCTGGTTCGGAGTCGTTTCCGCATCGATGGCGCTCGCTCAAGAGGGCACGGATGTGATTCGAGGCCGAGTGACCAATGCGGAAAAGAAAGCTGTCGGGGATGTGAGCATTATGGTGTGGGATTCCGCCGGTGCTCAGCGAGAAACCAAGACCGATAAAGGTGGCAATTTCACGGTGCTATTCCGGGGTGGCTCAGGGGTCTACATTGTCCAGGCGAGCTTCACCGGGATGCAGAACGTTCGGCGTCAGCTACGCCGGCAAGCGGATGAATCGGTCCTGATTGCCGACCTCGTTCTCCTCCCCTCAACCGGTATGGGACTTGATACCGTACGAATACGCGCGAGCCGGCGACGGGCTCCCAAACCCGAAGACTTTGCTGTAGCGGAAGGTCTTGGGTCTACCGATCGAATCGGTAGCACGACGGGGCCAGGGATGGCCCCGGGAGAGTCCGGTAATCTCAACAAGCTGGCCGGGTCGCAACCCGGTGTAGTTATGACACCCGATGGATTCTCTGTGCTCGGATTAGGGGCCGATCAAAATAAAATCACACTCAACGGCCTGGAGCTGAACGTCGCCGATCTTCCGCGCGGAGCGAATATCTCCGGCGCGTTGCAGTCGTCGACCTTCGATGCCTCACGCGGTGGCTTTAGTGGCGCGGAGATGGCTCTTACCATGCGTCCCGGGTCCTCGTTTATCATGCGCCGAGCATATTTTAGCCTGGATGCGCCGTACTTGCAATTTTCGGATGCAGCGTCAAAGCGGCTTGGACAGCAGTATACCAACGCACGGATAAGTTGGAGCGGGAGTGGGCCGCTGTTCGACGAAAAGCTGATGTACAACGCCTCCATTCAATACGGTCGACGTTCGAGCGACTTGCAGTCGCTTGGGCTGGATCGTCTGGATGTGTTGCAACGCGTTGGTGTTTCTGCAGATTCGGTTCAGCGTCTGTTTGATCTGATGCGCAGCGCAACGATCCCGATACATCCGGCCAATCGACCACACGCAAACGCCACAAACTCGTTTTCAACCTTATCACGCATCGACCATTCGAGCAAAGACGGCACAACCTCGATTGGGTTGCTTGTTTCGGGGACGCTGAACCAGTCGGACGGCGGTATGTTATCGCCGACATCCGTGCTTGCGTATGGTGGAAAATCAACCACTGCCTCCGGGCGACTGCAGCTGTCGTATCAGACGTACCTTCGTACCGCGTTCCTCAATGAAACCGAATCGGCGATTGCGCTCAATGTGAACAAGGGAACACCGTATCTCAGAATGCCTGGAGCGCGTGTTCTTGTAACGTCTGATTTTGCCGATGGAGAATCCGGAATCTCAACGCTCATCTTTGGTGGGAATACCGGATTACCGAGCAAAGGACGATCACTCGCCTGGGACTTTTCCAACAACACGAGTTGGTATTCGCTCGATAGCAAGCATCGCCTCAAGCTCTCCTTGAGCTCGCGCGTTGAGCGATCGTTTCAAGGCCAGTATGCGAACCGATACGGCACCTACGCATATAACTCACTCACGGACTTTGAATCGGGAACGCCTGCCTCATTTAGTCGTACATTCGACGGGCGTGAAACGAGTGCAGGACTCTGGCAGTTCTCAACATCGTTAGGCGACACATGGCGCAAGACAACGGAGTTGCAGTTTCGCTACGGGTTGAGAGCTGAAGGGAATCGATATCTTTCACAACCAGGCTATAACTCAGCTGTTGATTCGTTGTTTGGCGTACGAACCGATCACGTCCCCAACACCTTTCATGTGAGTCCGCGTGCTGGTTTTACGTGGATCTTCAAGAAGTCTGCGCAGGGTCGGAAAATTGCCCAAACTGGGGATTTCTATACGTTCTCAGTTACACCGCCCGGACTCCTGACCGGTGGGATTGGCGAGTTCCGTAATTCATTTTCTCCCGGGACAATCTCCTCGCTGAAGTCATCCACCGGCTTGCCCGACGGTCAGCGTCAGCTGTATTGTTTTGGCGACGAAATCCCAACACCGGATTGGACAACCTTTGGCGACATCTCAGCAATCCCAACACATTGCGTGAGCGGTACGGCGCCGAGTCTGTTGTCTGTGAATGCACCAACGGTTAGGGTGCTGAGCAAAGATTACAATGCATCGAGAAGTTGGCGCGGAAATCTCCGGATCGACTATCCAATCGAAGTGGTTTCGTTGAGTGTGGAAGAGACCTATTCGATGAACTTTGCGCAACAGAGCTCCGTTGATTTGAACTTCGCGAACATGCAGCGATTTAGTTTGCCAAACGAAGACGATAGGCCAATGTTCGTCACACCTGCATCGATCATTGCATCCACCGGATTGGTCTCCTCAGGTGACGCGCGCGTTTCCGATGCATTTTCTCGCGTTGCCGCAACAAACTCTGATCTTCGTTCGCGCTCGAATCGTCTGATGTTTCGACTCTCGCAAACATCCCTTGCGCCGTACAGGAAATTTGGACGTCTGTATGGAGGTCTCAGCTACACACTTTCGCATAGTAGCGCACAGCAACGCGGCTTCTCAGGTACAACCGCTGGAAATCCATTCGACGTTGAATGGGCTCGGAGCTCCTTTGACTCTCGACATCAAATCGGTATCAATATGATACGATCGATCAAAGGTATCTCCATCTCTGCCTACAGTTCGATTAGTTCGGGAACACCGTATACGCCGTTAATCAACGGAGACATCAATGGCGACGGCTACGCAAACGATCGCGCATTTATCTTCGATCCGAATACAACGACCGATGCTGCAGTTGCGTCTGGAATGCAGTCGTTGCTGCAAGGTCTCGACAACCGTACGAAGAGCTGTCTCGAAAAGCAGCTTGGCAAAATCGCGAAGCATAACAGTTGCACAGGACCGTGGAGTCAGTCGTTGTCGCTCAGCGCGTCAATCAGCGGCAGGTCGCTCGGTACATCGGATCGTCTCTATCTCTCGCTGTCATTTATGAACGTATTAGGCGGCATGGATCAACTGCTGCACGGCGTGAATGGCTTGCGTGGCTGGGGGGCTGGTTCGATGCCAGACCGTACTCTGCTAATTCAAAAAGGATTTGATCCGGCGACCAACCAGTTCCGTTACGAAGTGAATCCGCGTTTTGGTACCACTCGTCCGTCGTTGAACGCCTACCGCGCGCCATTCCAGATCTCATTAAGCGGATCGTTCAGACTGACGCCGGGTTACGAAGAACAGTCGTTGCGAAAGAGTGTCCGCGATGCAATGAAGGACGGTCACACACCCGCTGAACGGGCGATGTCGCTTCGGCAAGGGTTTACGCGCGACTTCACGCAGATGATCAGCATGCTCTTTCTCTCGCGCCGCATGCGTGATTCGTTGATGATTACCGACGAGCAGGCAGAATCGCTCGCGGCGATCGAAAAACGATTTCAGGGGAAAGCAGATTCCCTATGGGTTCCGTTCTCGGAGCGTATCATGGCTAACGGCGGTCGAGTAAGCTATAAAGCCGAAGCGAAAGAGATCGAACGACTAACAAAGATGACGATGAATCTCTTTCAATCGCAGGGAGAGGAGATTTACCAGGTCTTCACGCCTGACCAAAAGCTACGGATGAGCGCAATGATGCGAAAAATACTCGGCGGTTCCGAAGGCGAAGTATCCGAATAGCGCGATTGAAGTGATTACGGCGCTACGGCGCCAATCCCAACCCGGTCTCCCCAGCAATCCACTCCAGATATTTGGGGAGGCCAGCCGCAACAGGAATCACCAACAGTTCGGGCAGTTTATACGGATGTAGCTCCTCAAACGCCTGATTGAGCGCGTCCAGACACGCCGATCGCGTTTTGAGCGTCACCATTACCTCATGTTCGTCCGCAACCCGATTCTCCCACCTATAAATCGAACGAACGTTCGGAGAGATCGTCCCGCATGCGATAAGTCGGCGTTCCAGGAGGCTTTTTACCAGCACGGCAGCGTCTTCTTCGTTGCCAAGCGTCGTTAAAACTAATACTGCGTCGATATGTGCCATAGAAACCCCGAATTTAACCCGTAAGTCGGTTATTATTAGAGGCTATGGCCGAAGAAGCACTTATCGTGCGTGGTGCTCGGGAACACAACCTCCGAGACATCAACGTCACTATCCCCCGCGACAAACTGACCGTGATCACCGGGCTATCTGGCTCGGGTAAATCATCGCTCGCATTTGATACCATCTACGCGGAAGGGCAGCGTCGTTACGTCGAGTCTTTGTCTGCGTACGCGCGCCAATTTCTTGGTTTGATGGAGAAACCCGACGTCGATTCCATTGAGGGATTGTCGCCGGCTATTTCCATCGAACAAAAGACGGCGGGTCATAATCCGAGGTCCACCGTTGGAACGGTGACCGAAATTTATGATTACCTCCGTCTTTTATACGCGCGTGCGGGGACGCCGCACTGTCCAAACTGCAGCCGACCTGTTGAGCGACAAAGTGCCGCCCAAATTGCAGGAACGATTTTGCAGTGGCCAGCTGACACCCGCATTGAGATTCTCGCTCCACTCGTACGTGGACGCAAGGGGGAGTTCAAGGATTTGTTCGAGTCGGCTCGCAAGCAAGGCTTTGTGCGCGCGATTGTCGATGGCGAGCTTATCGAAGTAGCGGCTCCGCCAAAGCTGAACAAAAAGCTGAACCATAGCATCTCGATTATCGTCGACCGTCTGGTTGTAAAAGCAGAAGATCGCGGTCGACTCGCGGATTCCGTGGAGACCGCGCTCAAGCTTGCCGACGGATTGCTTGAAGTAAAACGGTACGACGATAACTCGATCACGCTCTTCTCTGAAAAATACGGCTGTCCTTCCTGCGGCATCTCGATGCCGGAGCTGGAGCCACGACACTTTTCATTTAACTCTCCATTTGGCGCCTGCCCGCAGTGCGGCGGGCTTGGTACACGCCGAGAGGTGAGTGAAGATCTGATACTTGGGGATGAAAGTTTGACCATCCCGGAAGGGGTGATTCTCCCATGGGGTGAGCCGGATGGATACCTCCGCCGCACCATTCTCCCCGCTCTTGCACGTGAGTATCAGTTCAATCTGAACTCGGCCTGGGGAAGGATCTCGCAGAAGACGCGCGATATTCTCCTGTTCGGCGCGGGTGGACGTGGGTCCAAGCGACCGAAAGTTGGCGAAGCGAAGTGGGAAGGGATTATCTCCAACATTCAGCGTCGCCACGACGAAACAGAGTCCGACTCTGTTCGTGCCGATCTGCAACAGTACATGACAGCGCTGCCATGTACGTCATGCGGAGGCCGTCGTTTAAAGCCTGAGTCCCTGGCGGTGACAATCGCCGGCATGAACCTTGGCGACGTCGTTAATCTCCCAATTAACGACGCGATGCTGTTTTTCGACGGCATTCCAATCCGTGGCAGTTCCAAAAAGAACGCGGATGTTGGGCTTGAGGCAGATATCGCCGGCCCAATCCTCAAGGAAGTGCGCGAACGACTTCGCTTCCTTGTAGACGTTGGCCTCGAATATCTCACCATGGGGCGTGCTGCCGAATCGCTCTCTGGTGGAGAAGCGCAGCGTATTCGCCTGGCAACGCAGATCGGTTCTCGGCTCGTTGGAGTACTATACATTCTCGACGAACCGTCAATTGGATTGCACCAGCGTGATAATACGCGACTGCTTGCCACGTTGCGTCATCTCCGTGATTTGGGCAATACCGTCATCGTAGTGGAACACGACGAAGAGACCATGCTTGCCGCAGACTACCTCATCGATTTGGGGCCGGGCGCTGGTAAGCACGGCGGTTACGTCATAGCAGCTGGAACGGTCGAAGAAGTGCTGAATACACCGGAATCCGTTACTGGGCGATACCTGCGTGGCGAGTCGGTCATCGCAGTGCCGGAAACGCGTCGTCCTAGGGATCCGAAACGTGTACTTCGTATCGAAGGTGCCAAAGCACACAACCTTCGCAACATCGACGTTGAAATTCCGCTCAGTACTTTCACTGCGATTACCGGCGTTTCTGGTTCGGGAAAGTCGACGTTAATCGAAGATATTCTTCATCGTGCGCTCGCGAAGCACTTTTATCGGTCGCGGCAGATTCCGGGTTCGCACAAGCGAATCGTCGGATTTGATCATATCGATAAAGTCATCGACATCGACCAAAGTCCAATTGGTCGAACACCACGATCCAATCCGGCGACATATACCGGACTGTTCACCCCGATTCGTGAGCTGTTCGCTGAGCTCCCCGAGTCAAAAATCCGCGGTTACGGCCCTGGCCGATTCTCGTTTAACGTCAAAGGCGGACGCTGCGAATCGTGCGAAGGCGACGGGCTCGTGAAGATCGAAATGCACTTTCTCCCCGATGTGTACGTCTCGTGCGACGTATGTAAAGGGAAACGTTACAATCGAGAAACCCTCGAAATCCGGTTCCGGGGCCTGAGTGTCGCCGACGTCCTCGAACTCACGGTGGAAGACGCCTTAGCGTTTTTTGAGAACCAGCCCAGGATCTTCCAAAAGCTGCAAACGCTCAATGACGTGGGATTGGGGTATATTCATTTAGGGCAGAGTGCGACCACGTTATCTGGCGGCGAAGCACAACGTGTGAAGCTTGCGACTGAACTGTCGAAGCGCGATACGGGTCGTACGTTTTACATCCTGGATGAGCCAACAACCGGACTGCACTTCGAAGATGTGCGCATGTTGTTACATGTGCTGCATACACTCGTCGAACGTGGCAACACTGTTCTGGTTATCGAACACAACCTCGATGTAATCAAAACGGCCGACTGGATCGTCGATCTCGGCCCAGAGGGTGGCATTCGGGGTGGTACTGTTGTCGCGAGTGGTACGCCGGAAGATGTTGTTAAGGTGAAAGAGTCATATACTGGTCAGTATCTCCGGCCAATGCTTGAAAAAGCCAAACGTCGGAAAGCTGGATAGTCTTAGGAGAGTCCTATGGTCTCACTGCTGGATATAATTGGTCCTGTTATGGTTGGTCCCTCGTCGTCACACACGGCGGGGGCATGTCGGCTTGGGCTGCTCGGTCGCGGCCTAGTGGGTGGGACACCAGATAAAGCCGTTCTCGAACTTCATGGATCCTTCGCGCGTACAGGCGAAGGCCACGGAACCGATAAAGCACTCGTCGCCGGATTACTCGGCTTTCGCCCAGACGACGAACGGATTCGAACTGCGTTAGAGATCGCTGAAGGCGAAGGGCTTGCGTACGCGTTCGAAAAGACCACAATTGCCAACGCGATTCATCCCAACACAGTTCGAATGACACTCGAACGTGGGACTCGTCGTGGAACGCTGGTAGGATCGTCACTTGGTGCCGGTCGAGTGCTTGTTACAGAAGTTGACGGATATCCGGTAGAAGTGTCCGGAAATTACTATACGATTTTGATCGTCGCGCAGGATATCAAGGGTTCGGTCGCGCGAGTAACTCGTCTGTTATTTGATCACGATATCAACATTGCGGCGCTCCGCTTATCGCGCAAACAGCGCGGTGGAGATGCCTTTATGGTGATTGAATGCGATGAATCACCTGACGAACAGCTCAGAGACGAACTTCGCGCGCTCGCATGGGTACGATGGAGTATGCGATTGGATAAGGTGAGCGGCGGATGAGCTTTCACGCAATAAAGCGGTTTATGCGGATCTATAGCGATGTATAGCGCCCTGGCTGATGCCATTCGAGATGCCGAAGCTCAAAATACAACACTGTCTGCCATTGCTCTAAAGGCTGAAGCGGAAGACCACGGTCGTCCCGTTGAGGAGATTCGTGCTGCGCTCGGTCGAGCGCTGGTTGTGATGCGACAAGCGGTGGCGGCTGGGATTGTAGGTGATCTCAAGTCTAATTCCGGGCTGGTTGGCGGCGATGCGGCCAAATTGCTCAACGGGCCGGCTGGGCCGTTGTCGGGAACGCCATTTCGCGATATTCTCACGCGGGCGCTCGCCGTACAAGAAGTGAACGCGGCGATGGGGGTTATTGTCGCGGCGCCGACTGCTGGTGGGGCTGGTGTGTTGCCCGCGGTTCTAACTGGAATTGCCGACCATTATAAGCTGGGCGACGAGGCTCTCATCGATGCGCTTGCCACGGCGGGGCTCATTGGGGCTGTCGTAGCGCAACGTGCGTCGCTTTCTGGAGCAGAGGGCGGTTGCCAGGCGGAAACCGGTTCGGCCGCTGCAATGGCGGCTGGGGCGGCAACTGAGATGTTGGGCGGTACTCCAACCCAGGCTGGCCATGCGGCTGCGCTGGCCCTGCAAGGCACGCTTGGTCTCATTTGTGATCCTCTGGGCGGGTTGGTTGAGTTGCCGTGCGTCTTTCGGAATGCTACCGGCTCTGCGATTGCGCTCTCAGGGATTGAGATGGCGCTCGCGGGAATCGAGTTCGCGATTCCGATTGACGAAGTGATCGACGTGATGGGCGAGATCGGTCGAAATATGGACGTTCGATACCGTGAAACTGCCGGTGGTGGTTTAGCCGCCACTCCCACCGGCCGTAGTTTGGCAAAAGAACGACTCTACAGTATCAAACGCAGGTAACCTTACATAGCGACCGCCAATTGACGGTCACTCCTATGTGTTGCGCACCACCTCGTCCTTTAATTTGTCCACCACTGTCCGTCGGACTATATTCCAATTTGGTTATGTCCATGTTCTTCCCACGTTCCCTGTGCCGCCTCACAGCGCATATGCTGCTCCTTTGCCTCGGTCTGTTTACCTTGGAAGGGATCATCACGGACGTCCACGCGGAAGGGCATAGTTCGGAAGAGACCGTGTCGATACAAGCTGCTGGAGATGTGCACGCTGCCAGCTCATCTACAGAACACTCCAAGAAATCTGTAGAGCAGCATATCCATATGTGCCACTGTACGCATACGCATGTTGCCGTTACAGACGTGAGCGATATGCAAAAGCTCACGTCTGTCTTTTCGTCGAGCAATGTATTTCCCCATGTATTTGTTGCCTGGCATAGCCGAAGCGTGCCCCCGGACTTTCGTCCTCCCATCGCCTGACACTCGTGTGATATAGACGGCCGTTCGTCGCCGTCATTGCGCCACGCCTCACATCCTGGGCTGACTTGGCGCCTCAATAAAACAATTCGTGCTCACATATCCTTTTCGGGTTCGTGCTTTCGCACGCCGATGAAGGGTATGCCGTGCACGCTCACATAGAGTGCGGGTTTATGATATTTCCTATCGTGACGAGCGGCCTTTGGCGGCTGCGTGTCATGCGGGCTTCTGTCTCGATGATGTTGATGTTCAGCATCATCGCCGGGACAATGGCGCGCGCGCAAAATGCATTATCCTTGGCCGCAATCAACAATGCCGTCAAGCCAGACACACTAATACTGTCGTTGGATGAGGTTCAGCGTCTCGTTGTTCTTCAGAACCCCGGTTACCTGGCAGCCCGTCAGGGCACTGTCGCAGCTCGAGGCACCTTGCGGCAATCCAGGATACTCCGGTTTAATCCAGATCTCGGACTAGTTGTACCTGGGGGTGGAGTGAACGCGAGTCCGTACGAAGTCGCACTCACTCAAGAAGTCGAGTGGGCGGGACAACGCGGTTTACGCGTTGGAGCTGCGAAGTATGGTGTTGCCCAGGCAGTCGCTGAAGCCAGCAATATCGGCCGCCTCACACTTTTGGATGCAAGTAGCGTTTATTATCGCGCTATCGCAACGGCGCAATGTCTTCGCGTAACAGAAGAGCAAACCACGTTGACGGAGCGGTTGTTGGTTGCCGTTAGAACTCAAGCTACAGAAGGCGAGATCAGCGCATTGGAAGCAAGTTTGGCTGAGATCGAAGGGGCTCGGTCTCGGGCACGTGTTCTGGCCGCTCGTCGCGCCGCAACAAGTGCGGTGCTTGAGTTAACTCAGCTAATCGGGATCTCCGCAAGCCAACCCGTTCGGCTGGTGGTGGACTCAGCTGAGATGCCAATGCCTCATGCCGATCGACTTGCCGAGGTTACGGATTCGCTCACTGCTATCGCGCTGGTGCGACGGCCTGATGTCGCAGCCGCGGAGGCCGCACGACGCGAAGCGGAGGCACTTGTCAATCTGACGCGGCGGGAATCCGTTCCGAATGTTCGTATCGGAGCTGTGACCGAACGAGATCGTAAGGGTGGAGGCTCTCGTTTGGGCGCCACCTTCGGACTAGGACTGCCGTTCTTTAATCGCAACCAGGGGTTGAAAGATCAACGACGCGCGGAAGCGCAAAGCGCGGCCTTTAATGCACACGCGGTGAATTTGCGTGTGCGTGCTGAGGTGGCGAATGCCGTTCGCGCTTATAGCAATGCCAGCGAAGAGGCTTCTGTCTTTACAACGTCTGTCCTTGTTCCCGCGCACGAAAACAGTGCTCGTCTTGAGACCGCGTACCGTGCAGGAAAGATCAATTTGGCCACTCTGCTCTTGCTTCGGAATCAACTGCTTGACGCAGCACTTGGCTATTGGGATGCGTGGTTCGCTCGCCAGGACGCGTTCGTTCGGCTCAATGCAGCAACCGGCGCGTTAGGCGCAGATGCTCGTGTTGCTTCTGACTCTCTTTCTTATCGCACACCATGACATTACGAGATTTATTTCCCACTCTCACCTGGCGTACGCGAACACTTGCTGCGGCTGCCTGTAGTGCGCTCGTGGTGTTCGGTAGTTCCGCATGTGATCGCGCGGCTGTATCAGAAACACCTGCAACGACAGATGGTACGAGTAGTTTGAGTAAGGATGCGCCCGGTGCGCACGATGACCATCCGCAAGGAGTCGTGACGTTGGATACCGCTGGCATTCGATTAGGTGGTATTGTAGTTGGTGTCGCGGAAGTGTACACCACTACCGGGCTACCCGTGACGGGTTCTATTACTTATGACGCGAACCGCGTGAGCCATATTGGCGCGCGAACACAGGGGCGTGTCGTGAAGCTCCGTGCTGACCTTGGCGTACGTGTACGTCGAGGTCAGGTGCTCGCGCTGTTGGAGAGCCCGGAGGTTGGGCAGATTCGCGCGCAGCATCATGAAGCTCAGGCGTTGGTTCGAATTGCACAAGAAAACTATACGCGGGAGCAACGGCTTGAAGAACAAGGGATTTCGAGCCGAAAAGAACTGCTTTACGCCGAAGCCAATCTGCGACGCGAGCAAGCAGCGCAGCAAAGCGCAGAGGAACGTCTCCGAGTTTTAGGTGCAGGCGAAGGGACTGGCGGAGAGTTCGCGATTGTCTCACCATTTGACGGTGTTATCGTTGCACGCGACGTCAGTTTGGGAGAAATGGCTGGGCCAGAAACAACGTTGTTCACTGTAGCCGATCTATCCAGAGTGTGGATCGAACTGGACATCTTTGAGCGCGATTTGGTGCGCGTCAAAAAGGGTCAATCGGCCACAGTAACCGTTGCGGCGCACCCAGGACGTACGTTCCCAGGGCGCATCGTATATATCGGAGACATCTTCGATCCAGCCAAGCGAACAGCACGGGCGCGCGTAGAGCTCCGCAACGACGACGGCGCTCTCAAGCCAGGAATGTTTGCTGAGGGTACTATCCAGATAGGCAGTAATGGAAACATCGTTGCTGTTGTGCCACAAGCCGCGGTTCAGGAAATCGACGGACGCCGCGTCGTCTTTGTCCCAGGCGCCGCTAACGGTGAGTTCCGTGCTGTCGAGGTTGAAGTTGGCGAGTCGATAGAGAACGATCGGGTAGTCATCTTGCGTGGCGTAGCGCCCAAGGCCGCTGTTGTAACGGTTGGGGCGTTTGTCCTCCGATCCGAATTACAGAAGGAAGAATTGGCTGAAGAGGATCACTAACCAATGCGTGCGCTTATTGGATTCGTACTCAAGAATCGACTGCTCGTATTGGCGTTCACCGTGCTACTCGTTGGTGTTGGCGTATGGTCAGCGTTGCGGTTGCCGATTGATGCAATCCCTGACGTGACCAACGTTCAGGTGCAAATCAACACGAATGCTGCAGCGTTGTCGCCGATCGAAGTTGAACGGCAGGTGACTCTTCCCGTGGAGTTGGCCATGTTTGGCCTGCCTGATTTGGAAGAGATTCGTTCTATCTCCAAATTCGGACTGTCGCAAGTTACTGTAGTCTTCCACGAGGGAACCGATATTTACTTTGCGCGCCAGCAAGTGCAGGAACGGCTGCAGCAGGCGCGCGAGCAAATCCCCGAAGGTTACGGTACACCAGAGATGGGACCGATCTCTACCGGGCTGGGAGAAATTTTTCAGTACTCGATGGAGTCGTCGCACCTCGACGCAACCGAACTCCGTACGCTGCAGGATTGGGTAATCGCGCCGCAGCTTCGCGGGATCCCTGGCGTGGCCGAAGTAAATAGCTTCGGAGGATTCGAGAAGCAATACCAGGTGCTTCTGCGCCCAGAAGCACTCGTGCAGTACGATCTTACGCTACCGCAGGTGTTGGATGCAATCGCTGCCAATAACCAGAATGCAGGTGGCGGATATCTAACACGAGGTGCCGAACAACTCGTTATTCGCGGGGTTGGTCAGGTACAGGATCTTGAACAGATCCGCAACATTGTTCTCACGAGCCGTCAGGGAACACCTGTGAAAGTCCGTGACATTGCCGACGTTGTTATTGGATCAACGATTCGTCAAGGGGCCGTGACAAAAGACGGAACCGGCGAAATTGTGACTGGCATTGTCATGATGCGTATGGGATCCAACTCACGAACCGTTGTAAATGCCGTCAAAGAGAAGTTCGAGCAAGTCTCGAAGAATCTCCCCGATGGTGTAAAGCTGTCCGCCTTTTACGATAGAACCGAACTCGTTGATCGTACAATCAAGACGGTCGAAAAGAATTTGATTGAAGGCGCCGCGTTGGTGATCGCTGTATTGTTTTTGTTGCTGGGAAATCTACGTGCGGCGTTAATCGTTGCTCTCGCAATTCCGCTGTCGATGATGTTCGCCGTGAGCATGATGGTAAAAGCTGGAATTGCAGGAAGCTTGATGAGTCTGGGTGCGATAGACTTCGGTCTGGTGGTCGACGGATCTGTCGTGATGGTAGAGAACTCCATGCGACGACTCGGCCACCGGCGACCTGAAGAAAATTTCTTGCACACCGTGTTGGATGCGTGTGCGGAAGTCGCGCGGCCCATTCTTTTTGGTGTCGGAATCATTATTGTCGTTTATCTGCCGATTCTGACTTTGCAGGGAGTTGAAGGGAAACTCTTTAAACCAATGGCGTTAACCGTTGTCTTTGCTTTAGTGGGTTCACTACTACTCACATTCTTGTTGACGCCTGTGTTGATCAGCCTGGGATTGCGAGGCAAGGTTGAAGAGAAAGATGTGTGGCTGATTCGAAAGGCGAAGTCGTATTACGAACCCGCATTGGAGTGGACATTGGCGCATAGTCGCCGCGTCCTCGTTGGTGCGAGTGTTGTCTTTGCTGTTGGCGTCGCTGGTATTCCATTCTTGGGTTCGGAATTTGTTCCGCGGTTGGATGAAGGTTCGTTCGCACTGCAGGTAATGCGACTGCCGAGTGTTTCACTGGATGAGTCAGTGCGTCAGACCACACAGTTGGAGCAGGTACTCCTCAAGCAATTCCCGCATGAAATTGCTGACGTCATTTCCAAAACCGGTCGAGCAGAGATCGCGACAGATCCAATGGGCGTAAATATCAGCGACATGTTCGTCATGTTGACTCCCGAAAAACAGTGGACGCGCGCGAAAACAAAAGCTGAATTAGAAACGCAGATGGCCGCGGCCGTTGGAAAAGTTCCCGGTTTGGTAGTCAGCTTCAGTCAACCAATCGAACTTCGCGTAAATGAGCTTGTTGCAGGCGTGCGTAGCGATCTCGCCATCAAGATTTATGGCGATGATCTGGATCAACTCAGTGCCGCGGCCGATCAAGTGGTGAGTGCAGTCTCGAAAATTGATGGCGCAACTGGCTTTAAGGCGCAGCAACTGGGTGGACTGCCGCAATTGCAAATCACCGTCATACCTGAACAGTTGGCGCGGTATGGAATCAACGCCGCAGATGTGATGCAGGTCGTTGAAGCACTCGGCGGTGTCCAGGTTTCCCAAGTCCTCGAAGGGCAACGCCGGTTTGCGCTTACAGTACGGTATCCTGAGCAGGTTCGCGCCACGCCAGGCGCCATTGCCAGCTTACTAATCAGTGCGCCGGGCGGCGAGCGTGTTCCTGTCGGGACCGTCGCGCGCCTCGAAGAAGTCCAGGGACCAGCGGAGTTGAGCCACGAAAACGGTTCACGATTAGTTATTGTCGAAGGGAACGTCCGCGGTCGTGATATGGGAGGGTTTGTTACTGACGTTCGCACGATTTTCGACGACGGTGTTGTTAAGCTGCCACCAGGTTATCGGACAGAGTTTGGCGGACAATTTGAGAACCTGGAACGCGCGTCACGACGCTTAATGCTTGTGGTTCCGCTTTCGTTGCTCCTCATCTTCGTTCTGCTTTTCGCCACCTTTAATTCCGTGCGCCAGGCTGCGCTCGTCTTTAGTGGTATTCCACTCGCAACGGTGGGTGGAGTGGCGGCACTCCTGATACGTGGGATGCCATTCAGCATTTCTGCAGGTGTTGGGTTTATTGCGCTCTTCGGCGTTGCAGTCTTAAATGGCGTGGTGATGGTCAGCTACATTAACGAACTTCGCCAGCGCGGCCTTTCTGTCGACCGTGCCGTGCGCGAGGGTGGACTCACTCGGCTTCGCCCCGTGCTCATGACCGCCTTTGTCGCAAGTTTTGGGTTCGTTCCCATGGCAATTTCGCGCGGTGCCGGGGCCGAAGTACAACAACCGTTGGCCACGGTTGTGATTGGAGGGTTGGTTACCGCGACCCTGCTCACGCTGTTCGTTTTGCCGCTGCTGTATCTCCTCTTTGAACGCCGGCAAGCAGAGGAGGAGGTTGCCGCCGCCCACTAGCTGGCGGGCGGTCCTGTCCGAACCGCAGCAACCGCAGTATTATCCGAATGCAGGGGATTGGGGCAGTTTCCCGTTGTCTCAATCCTGATCGTAATTTCGTTCTTCAACCCGCACGACTCCCTCATGGGTATCTTCGATCGTATCACCCGCCTCTTTCGTTCCAACGTCAACGCCGCACTTACTGCGGTGGAGCAACCGGAAAAGATGCTGAACCAGATTATTGCGGACATGCGTACGCAGCTGGTGAAAGCAAAGCAGCAAGTCGCGGCCGCAATCGCCGATGAAAAGCGTCTTCAGGATCAGACCATGGGGGAGCTCCGCGAAGCTGAAGAATGGGAGCGGCGCGCCATGTTGGCTGTGAAAGAAGCGAAGGACGATCTCGCCAAGCAGGCGCTCATGCGCCGTAACGAGCACGTCAGTCGCGGCCAGCAGCTACAGATGACCTGGGATGCGCATCAGCAGGAGACCGAGCGCCTCAAAACGTCGTTGCGCGAATTAAACGATAATATCGAAGAAGCGAGCCGGAAGAAAACGCTTCTGCTGGCCAAACAGCGTCGAGCGGATGCGCAGAAGCGTATCTCTGAAACGCTGTCAACGGTGTCGGATAAATCGGCCTTCGAGGCCTTCGCGAGAATGGAAGAAAAGATCGACCAAAGCGATCGCGAAATTCGAGCGAACGTCGAGCTCGATCAAGAGTTCTCTGGCGATCGACTCGCATCGCAGTTTCGTCAGTTGGAACTCTCAGCAGGCGATGTAACGGCAGACGTTCAACTCTTGCAGCTCAAGCAAAAAATGGGTGTCTTGCCGAGTAGTAAAAGCACCCCACAGCTTGGTGCCGGTGATGAAGGCAACGGTGCGGGGAACGGCGACGCTGTCGACAAATAGATTGTCGTACTATGCTGTAAACACAGCACGGTACAACAACTTGCAATAAAATGATGTTACGCGTCAAGAAATGATACAACGTAGGGAGTAAGACCTGCGCTAAACTGGATTGCATGAACTCGTTGAACCCTATTCTTCGCGTGCGTGCACTGTCCAAAAGCTACAGTCGTGGGATGCCTGGTTGCGAGGCAACCCACGTTGTGCTTCGAAATTTGAACCTCGACGTATACGCGGGTGAATGCGTGGTTTTGGTTGGGCCGCCAGGTGCGGGGAAGACAACTTTGTTGTATTGCCTGGCTGGTATGTTAAAGCCAACATCAGGGAATGTGGACTGGTACGTTCCCAACCATCCGAGGCACGCCGAGACCGACATTGCGTTTATTTCCGAGCAGGCGGCGTATTATGGCTTTTTGACCGTTGCCGAATCGCTCGAATATTACGTGGTTGGCGAAAACCTGAACCGCGTTCAGCGGCGCAAGCAGATTGAAAGAGCGCTCGACGTCACCGGCCTGGAACTGGTTTCCGGCTGTCGGGTCGACGCGCTGTCTGCCTCGGCGCTTCGCCGGCTTCGGTTGGCTCAGGCAATTGCCGGATCACCCAAAGTCATTCTGCTCGATGAGCTGATTACGAACGTTCATATAAACGCGGTCAAGCACTTTAAGAGCATCCTGAGGCGGCTCGCCTCCGATGGCGTCACGATCATCGCGACCACGCACGTTGAGCACATTGCTGCCCAGCTGGCCACTCGAGTCGTTCACCTCACTCCAACCGGAAATCGTAACGGCCTAGTACTCCGTCCGCACCCACTGACCTCAAGAATCCAACCGCCTGTCAGTTGACCCGGTGTGGCAGCCGCTCTACCTTGTGAGCGACGATGGCTGAACTCCGGCTTTATAACACACTTACGCGACAGGTTGAACCGTTTGCTCCGGCAGATGGCCAAACTGTACGCGTCTATACCTGCGGTCCGACTGTTTATAACCCTGCGCACCTGGGGAACTTTCGAACGTTTTTATTCGAAGATCTCCTGCGGCGGGTGATCCGCATGTCTGGTTGGGACGTCGAACAGGTGATGAATCTCACCGATGTTGACGACAAGATTATCAAACGGGCGGTGGAGCAGAAGCTCACGATTGGCGAGGTGACCGCGCCCGTTGTTGATATTTTCCACAGCGACCGGAAGTACCTCCGGATTGAGGAGGCTGAGCGTTATCCGAAGGCCACCGAAAGCATCCCTGAGATGATCGCGCTGGTCCAAAAGCTCATGGAAAACGGCGTCGCCTATCAGGCGGAAGACGGATCTATCTACTTTGCCATCGACCGTTTTGAAGGTTACGGAAAGCTGTCTAGACTGGATACACGAGATATCAAGTCTGGAGCCCGTGTAGCGCAAGACGACTATAGCAAAGAGAACGCACAGGACTTTGCCCTTTGGAAAGCGGCAAAGCCAGAAGACGAAGCCACGCAAGCTGCCTGGGATTCTCCATGGGGGCGTGGTCGGCCTGGCTGGCATTTGGAATGCTCTGCGATGGCTATGCGGTTCCTGGGTGAAACGCTCGATATCCACTGCGGTGGCATCGACCTCATCTTTCCGCACCACGAAGACGAAATCGCACAGTCCGAAGCGGCAACCGGGAAAGAATTCTCGCGTTTCTGGTGCCACGGAGAGTTTCTCCTCACCGATGGCGCTAAAATGGCAAAGCGCGTTGGGAACGTCGCAAGCGTTCAGGACCTGCGCGATCAAGGTATTTCCGCTGCGGCCTTCCGGCACTTTGTCTTTTCAACGCACTACCGCAAACAGTTGAACCTGTCGCCAGACGCATTGGAAGCGTCGAGCGAAGGAGTTCGGAGAGTCGCAGATTTTCTGGAACGATTGTCCAGCGCGCGCGGCGGAACGGCGGAACTCGCCGAAACCGCTCGTCAGCTAGAGCTGGAAGCGAAGGAAGCGCTGTTCGACGATCTCAATGCTCCCGGAGCGATGGGAGCGCTCTTCGCCTTCATTCGTCGGGCCAATTCAGAGCTGGATCGTAACGGTACCGACGTCGCAGCGCTCAATGAAGCACGAAATGTGTTTAAAATGGTAAATAATGTGCTTGACATTGTGCCGGACCAATTAGATTCTGATCCTGAGCTCGAACAATTTATCGAAGAGAGACTGGAAGCGCGTCGCGCTGCTCGTGCAAAACGCGACTTTGCGACGTCAGATGCGATTCGGGACGAGTTAATCGGTCGCGGAATCGCGATTGAAGATGGTCCTCAAGGTACTCGGTGGAAAAAAATTCGCTAATCCACAAAAAGCGGGCCAAGCCCGTTGACGTAGATAGGTGAATATGGGTATTTTTCCAGGCTTGCGCGGAATCGCGTGTGCTGACGTAGCTCAACTGGCAGAGCACCCGATTTGTAATCGGGCGGTTACCGGTTCAACTCCGGTCGTCAGCTTACATTTTCTGCCAAGAAAGATTTGCAGGTGAGGTACCCAAGCGGCCAACGGGAGCAGACTGTAAATCTGCCGGCTTACGCCTTCGAAGGTTCGAATCCTTCCCTCACCATGGATTAAGTTGTTGTAGTGATTGCGCATAGTTTGGTTTGGATCGTTTAGATTGTAGCACTTCTGTTTGTTAGAGATGTGGAGATCGTTCCACTGTTCGATAGAAGTTTGTGGCAGTTTTGTGAGAAGTTGGTATCCGTGCAGTACGCGGGAGTAGCTCAGATGGTAGAGCGCAAGCCTTCCAAGCTTGATGTCGCGGGTTCGAATCCCGTCTCCCGCTCTCTTGCAAGGTTGTAGGGATGGTGGAGCGGGCTGGCCACTGGTTGGAATGTTGGGAATGGATCGCAGTTGTAGTGCCGCAGTCGCAGTCTATATAGAGTTGCTCACGTAGCTCAGTCGGTAGAGCACACCCTTGGTAAGGGTGAGGTCACCGGTTCAATCCCGGTCGTGAGCTTCGAGAAATGATAATTCGATTTTCTATTTTGGGAGATTACATCTAGATGGCTAAGTCAAAGTTCGAGCGGAACAAGCCGCACGTAAACGTAGGAACGATTGGACACGTCGATCACGGCAAAACGACCTTGACGGCAGCAATCACCACGATCCAGGCCCAGAAAGGCCTGGCATCCAAGATTGCGTTCGATCAGATCGATAAAGCACCAGAAGAGCGCGAACGCGGCATCACGATCGCCACGTCCCACGTGGAATACGAAAGCGTTGCACGTCACTATGCGCACGTCGACTGCCCAGGCCACGCCGATTATGTGAAGAACATGATCACGGGTGCGGCCCAGATGGACGGCGCCATTCTCGTGGTGAGCGCGGCCGACGGCCCGATGCCACAGACGCGTGAGCACATCTTGTTGGCCCGTCAGGTCAACGTGCCATACGTTGTGGTGTTCATGAACAAAGTCGACATGGTCGACGATCCAGAATTGTTGGAGTTGGTGGAACTCGAAGTGCGCGAACTCCTCTCGCAGTACAACTTCCCAGGCGACGATACCCCGATCATCATGGGTTCTGCCCTGAAGGCGTTGGAGTCGGGCGATCCGGAAAGTGAATACGGCAAGAAGATCACCGAGCTGATGGATGCGCTGGATTCGTATATTCCGCAGCCAGTCCGTGAAGTTGAAAAGCCGTTCTTGATGCCAGTGGAAGACGTGTTCTCGATCACCGGTCGCGGGACGGTTGCGACGGGTCGTATCGAACGCGGTCGAGTGAAGGTGGGCGAGGAAGTTTCCTTGATCGGCTTTAACGCTGACAAGAAGACAGTCGTCACAGGCGTCGAAATGTTCCGCAAGCTGTTGGACGACGGTCAAGCCGGCGACAACGTTGGTCTCTTGCTCCGCGGTGTGGACAAGGCAGAAATCGAACGTGGCATGGTGTTGGCCAAGACGGGTTCGATCAAGCCACACACGAAGTTCCACGCTGAAGTCTATGTGTTAACGAAGGATGAGGGCGGCCGTCACACGCCGTTCTTCAAGGGATACCGACCACAGTTCTACTTCCGCACGACAGACGTGACGGGCAGTGTGGAACTGCCGGACGGCATGGAAATGGTGATGCCTGGGGACAACGTCCAGATGACGATCGAGCTGATTACGCCGATCGCCATGGATGAAGGACTCCGGTTCGCCATTCGCGAAGGCGGCCGCACGGTTGGTGCTGGCGTCGTCGCAAAGATCCTCGAGTAATTATTTTAAAGCGGAAGGAGAGTCTCTCTCCTTCCGCTCTCTGTAGTTTTCTGTCGTTCTCGTATTAACGGGAATCCAGAGTAATCCCCTGGGTCGTCGCAACCGCGACGACGACAACTGCTGGGTAGGGGAGACCTTACCCCCTCAATTTGTCTTATGGCACGCGATAAAATCATTCTGGCTTGCAGCGATTGCAAAAACCGCAACTACTTCACCACAAAGAACAAACGCTTACATCCTGAGCGCGTCGAGTGGAAGAAGTATTGCCCACGTTGCGATGGCCATACGCAGCACAAGGAAACGAAGTAAATGGCCGCTGACGTCACCAAGACGGCACAGGGCAATAAGGTCGTGGCGTACTATAACGACGTCTTGGCCGAAATGTCCAAAGTCACCTGGCCAGATCGGGCGCAACTGAAGGACACGACGATTCGCATCATTATCTTCGTGTTGTTCATCGGTGCAATCATCGGTCTGATCGACGTGGTGATGCAGACGGTATTCGTGCGTTGGATCCCATCGCTCTTTGTTGGGCGCTAACGCAATGGAATATCGGTTCTACGCCATCCAAACGACGTCAGGCCACGAGAATAAAGTCCGTTCGTTGATCCAACGAAAGATCGATAACGATCCTGCTGAACCGCAGGATCGTTTGATCCGTCAGGCACTCGTGCCCACCGAACAAGTCGTTGAAATCAAGAATGGAAAAAAAGTAAACGTCGAACGAAAGATCTACCCCGGTTATGTGCTCGTTGAAATGGTTCTGAACCAGGAGACGATCCACACCGTTAACGGAATCCAGGGTGTAATCAAATTCGTTGGGAAAGACCGTGAGCCACATCCGCTACGATCCGATGAAGTCAACCGACTTCTTGGGCTGGCAGACGATCACGATCCCGATGTCGTTCGCGAAGAAATTCCGTTCCTCGTTGGACAGGCAGTCTCCGTTACCGAAGGGCCTTTTACGGACTTCAATGGTACGGTGGAAGAAGTCTTGCCTGATAAAGGCAAGGTTCGAGTCTCTGTCTCGCTCTTCGGACGGCCAACAACCGTGGAACTCGATTACCTGCAGTTGAAGGGATACTAAGCTTGTAAAAGGGACGGGGAGACTCGTCCCTCGATTGCGAATAGAACCTTCGTTCGCAATCAAAAACGTCGGATACCACAACGACGCTAAACTAAACCGTGGCAGTTACGATGGTGGCTGAGCAGCCGTTCGGACACCATCCGATTACGAGGTTACTAGATGGCAAAAAAGGTCACCGGATTCGTAAAGCTGCAGATTCCTGCAGGTAAAGCGAACCCGGCGCCCCCGGTAGGTACGGCTCTCGGTCCGCAAGGGATCAACATCATGGGTTTCTGCAAAGAGTTTAATGCTCGGACGCAGGGCCAGGATGCGATCCTTCCGGTTGAGATCACGATCTATGCGGACAAGTCCTTCACCTTTATCACCAAGACGCCGCCTGCGGCTTTCTTGTTGAAACGGGAAGCGGGAATTGAGAAGGGCTCCGGAGCGCCAAACCGCAACAAAGTAGGAACTGTGACGAATGCTCAGGTGCGCAAGATCGCGGAACTCAAACTCCCTGATCTTAATTGCGATTCTATCGACTCGGCTATGGCGATGATCGCCGGCGCCGCTCGGTCGATGGGTCTCGAGGTGCGCGACTAATGCGAACTCATGGAAAGAAGTACGTCGGCGCAGCGAAGCTTGTAGACATTAAGCTCAAGTACGAGTCCGCCAAGGCACTCGAACTGGTCAAGTCTGCAGCGTTCGCCAAGTTTGACGAAACCGTCGAAGTCGCAGTCCGACTAGGCGTCGATCCGCGACATGCGGATCAGATCGTGCGTGGGACAGTCGTTCTCCCAGCCGGAACCGGTAAAGACGTTCGCGTGCTCGTTATCGCCGTTGGTGATAAAGCTCGTGAAGCTGAAGCTGCCGGTGCCGACTTTGTTGGTACGGACTATCTCGCCAAGATCAAAGACAACTGGCTCGATTTTGACGTCCTCATCGCCACCCCCGACCAGATGGGTCAATTAGGCGCGCTCGGCCGAGTACTTGGTCCGCGTGGCTTGATGCCGAACCCGAAGGCCGGAACCGTAACGTTTGACGTTGCGAAGGCTGTGCGTGAGGTAAAGGCTGGTAAAATCGAATTCCGCGTTGATAAGGGCGGAAACGTGCACGCTGCCATCGGCAAAGTGTCGTTCCCTCTTGAAGCGCTTCAAAGCAACTTCACCGCGTTTATGGAACAGATCATCCGATCGAAGCCATCCGCGGCGAAAGGCGTATACGTCCGCAACGTCGCCATCTCCAGCAGCATGGGGCCTGGCGTCGCCATCGATACCACACCTTTTAGGTAGCATACGATGAAACGGACGGAGAAAGAAAAGCTCGTTACAGAGCTGAGCGAAAAGCTCAAGGGAGCTTCGGCACTCTATTACACCGACTTTAGCGGGCTCAGTGTCAAAAGAATGACCGAGCTGCGACGCCGCCTTCGGCGGGCTGGGGTTGAGTATGTGGTTATCAAGAACACACTCGCCATCCGCGCGGTTAACGAGAGTGGCCTCACCAGCGAACATCTCGCAGGTCCAACCGGCTTAGTTGTCGGAAAAGATCCAGTTGCCGCTGCAAAGGTCATCACCGACTTCGCTAAAGAAAACGATCAGCGACCAGCCGTTAAAGGCGGGTTGCTCGACGGACAAGCGATCGGTGCCGAGCAAGTCAAAAAGCTTGCCTCGCTCCCAAGCCGAGAGCAGTTGCTGGCAGAACTCGGTGCCGGCTTGATGTCCCCAATGAGCGCCTTCGCAGGTGCCATGGAAGGGATGCTGTACATGTTTGTAGGAGCGCTCGAAGCGCTCAAAACCTCGCGCGAAAGCGCATAAACACGCACGAAGCGCTTTATGCGCGTAGGCAAACACTAAGGAGAAGATACACCAATGGCTAACGCGACAATCAGCAAGGACGAGATCCTCGAAGCGATCGGTAACATGACCGTTCTCGAACTCTCGGAACTTGTCGAAGCCTTTAAGGAAAAGTTTAACGTCACCATCTCCGCAGCCCCTGCGGGTGCAGCTCCGGCCGCTGGCGGCGCAGCTGCAGCCCCGGCCGCTGAAGAGCAGACCGAATTCTCGGTTAACCTCAAGGAAGCTGGTGCAAAGAAGATCCAGGTCATCAAAGTCGTTCGCGAATTGACGGGCCTCGGATTGAAAGAAGCAAAGGATCTGGTTGACGGTGCACCTGGCACCATCAAGGCCGGCGTCTCGAAAGAAGAAGCCAACACGATCAAAGCCAAGCTCGAAGAGCAGGGTGCGGTTGTTGAGGTGAAGTAACCATCAAAACTGATGGCGTTGTAGTTGTACAATGTGATGGTGGTACTCAGTTGAGTGCCACCATCACATACCCCACTTTTGCTCCAACCTGGCCTTCATAAAAATGATGAAGCTCGGGTGTGGAGCTGTTTGCGCCTGTGCCCAATAGGTGACCGTATGCCGGAATTGCTGAAACAAATTTCGTTCGCGAAACTCGATAAGGGGATGGGGATGCCCCACCTCCTCGATATTCAAGTGCAGGCGTTCCAAGCGCTCCTGCAGCGCGACGCCGCCCAACATGGCCGAGAAGACCTCGGGCTTGAGCGCGTTTTTAAGGATCTGTTCCCTATCACTGACGTCCACGAGAATTTCTCGCTGGATTTTAAAAGCTACACCATCGGTGAGCCAAAATATTCCGTCGCGGAATGTATCGAACGCGACATGACCTACAGCGCGCCTCTCAAGGCAACGCTGCAGCTCGTTATTTTTGAAGAAACAACCGAAGGAAAGCGGCCTAAAAATATCATCGAGAAAGAAGTTTATCTCGGTGAATTGCCGTTGCTGACTCCCCTTGGCACCTTCGTGATTAATGGCGCAGAACGCGTCATTGTAAGTCAGCTCCACCGGTCGCCTGGCGTGGTCTTCGAAGAAGCCACCCATCCGAACGGCCAGCGGCTGATATCCGCCCGTATCATCCCGTTCCGCGGGTCATGGGTGGAATTTACTGTTGATATTCACGACGTCATTTACGTCCATATCGACAAGAAAAAGAAGTTCCCTGCAACTGCGCTCTTACGCGCGCTCGGCTACGGAGCCAACTCGGACATCCTCCGACTGTTCTTCGCCGTTCGCGATCTTGACCTCGTTAAGAAACGCGAAAGCCGGACTGACCTGCGTGAAGTGATCGGCGCAATTATCGCCGAAGACATCTCGCTTGCAGGTGAATCACCCGATCCAGAAGCTCCGAAGCTCAAGACCAAAAAGGCACGTACGCAGCGTGAACGCGACGAGTCTGAACTTTTGGTCAAAGAAGGCGACGAGCTCACGGAAGAGGTGTATAACCGACTCCGTCGACTGAATATTGAGACTGTTAAAGTCTTTGCATCATATACGCTCGTTGACCTGCGTGATGAGTTGGATGCGATCGACCGTGGCGAACGTGGCACCCGCCGCGTACTCGCGCTCGACGCAATCAACCTCGAGACTGGTGAAGTCATCGCCGATGTTGGCGAATCCCTCACCGATGAGCTGATCAAAAAGCTCCGCTCGGAAGGCGTGCAAAAAGTATACGTGTTCGTCCCATCGGGACGCGCGGAATCGATGCTGATCCGCAACACGTTGCTGAAAGATCCAACCAAAACAGAAGAAGAAGCGCTCAAGCAGATTTACTCGCTGCTACGCCCAGGTGATGCGCCAAACCGCGAAACTGCACGGGATGCGTTAAACCGACTCTTCTTCTCACCAAAACGATACGACCTCGGTCGTGTTGGACGATACAAGATCAACCAGCGTTTACATACGAATCGTCCTGCGGGCGAAACGGTGCTGACGAAGGAAGATTTTATCGCCATTATCCGTTACCTCGTGGAACTCCACGAAGGACGTGGCGTTGTAGATGATATCGATCACCTCGGCAACCGGCGTATTCGCTCGGTTGGTGAATTGATCGCCAATCAGTTCTCTGTTGGTCTGTCTCGTATGGCACGCCTCGTTAAAGAGCGCATGTCCATCAACACCGACCCGGAAAAGATTTCGCTCGACGATCTGGTGAATGCTCGTACGGTTAGCGCCGTCATTCAAGCGTTCTTTGGTTCATCGCAGCTTTCGCAGTTTATGGATCAAACCAATCCGCTTGGTGAACTCACGCACAAACGTCGCTTGAGTGCACTCGGACCTGGTGGTCTAACCCGTGAACGCGCTGGCTTCGAAGTTCGAGACGTGCACTATTCGCAGTATGGACGTATGTGCCCAATCGAAACGCCTGAAGGTCCAAACATCGGTCTTATTACGTCGCTCGCGACGTATGCCCGTGTGAACGATCTTGGGTTTATCGAAACGCCATATCGCACAGTTAAAGATGGTGTGGTAATCAACGAGCTTACTTGGCTCGATGCGAACCGCGAAGAAGGATCCATCATCGCTCAGGCGAACGCGGCATTGAACCCAGACGGAACGTTCGTCGACAGTTTAGTGCTTAGCCGTCAGGGTGGTGACTTCCCACTCGCAGCACCTGATCGTATTGAATTCATGGACGTTGCGCCGGAGCAGCTTGTCTCCATCGCCGCAGCGCTCATCCCGTTCCTTGAACACGATGACGCCAACCGCGCGCTCATGGGTTCGAACATGCAACGGCAGGCAGTACCACTCCTCAATCCGCGTACTCCGCTCGTCGGAACCGGACTTGAAGAGAAGGTCGCTCGTGACTCCGGTTCCGTCGTTATTGCACGACGTGCTGGAATCGTGTCGAGCGTTACGGCCGACGAAATTGTGATCGATGCTGATGAAGCACACGAAAACAACGACGATCGTCCGCTGGCGCGACTCACGCAACACGATCGTTACCGCCTGAAGAAGTACTGGCGTACGAACCAGGACACTGCCATCAACCAGCGTCCGCTGGTCCAGCGTGGCCAGCGAGTCGCCGATGGTGAAGTCCTCGCAGACGGTGCATCTACCGAAGCAGGACAGCTTGCACTGGGCGCCAACGTTACCGTGGCCTTTATGCCATGGTACGGACACAACTTCGAAGATGCTATCGTGTTGAGCGAGCGTCTGGTGAAGGACGACGTGTATTCGTCGATCCACATCCAGGAGCTTGAACTGCATGTGCGTGATACGAAGCGCGGCCAGGAAGAAATCACACGTGAAATTCCGAACGTCGCTGAAGAAGCACTGACCGACCTTGATGAGCGCGGTATCGTGCGCATCGGGGCGCAAGTGAAGCCAGGCGATATTCTCGTCGGCAAGATCACGCCAAAGGGAGAAACAGAACTCTCCCCTGAAGAAAAGCTGTTGACAGCCATCTTCGGTGAAAAAGCTAAAGACGTTAAAGACTCCTCGCTCAAAGTTCCGCCAGGAATGGAAGGCGTTGTTATTGACGTGAAAATATTCTCGCGCGTCGAAGATCAGGTTGTTGAAAAAGATCGCGGCGAACGAATTGGTGAAATCCGACGCCTCGAAGGGTTGGAAAAGATCCGCGTAAACGAAGTACGTGACGGCGAATTGGCAGACATGCTCGAAGGGCATACTGTCGCACTCGCATTGAAGTCCGGCACAGTTGAAGAGGCCATTCCGCAAGGAACGAAGCTCACAGCTGACTTGCTCGCCGACCTCAAGTTCGCGCAGCTCGATCTGAGAACGTTCCGTGTCGAAGATCGCAGCATGAACGAACGCGCACGTTCTATTATTGACGCCGCTAACGATGAGAAGGCCTACATCGAAGAGCGTGCTGAAGAGCGGATCGACAGAGTTCTACAGCCGGATGAACTACCACCAGGCGTCATTCAGCTGGTGAAAGTCTATCTTGCTGAAAAGCGCAAGATCTCCGTTGGTGACAAGATGGCCGGTCGTCACGGGAACAAGGGTATCGTTGCCCGTATCGTTCCTGAAGAAGACATGCCATTCCTGCCAGACGGTCGACCTGTCGACATCGTCCTCAACCCACTCGGCGTACCTAGCCGAATGAACGTTGGACAGATTTTGGAGACACACCTTGGATGGGCTGCCAGATTGCTTGGATTCTATTCCAAGACTCCAGTCTTCCAGGGCGCAAGTGAACGTGAGATTGGTTTGTTACTCAAGCTTTCCGCCATCGCGTGGTCACGCGATGCGTTGGAGCTCAAGACAAATCGCGTTGAAGTGTCGGATGGTGACATTCGCGAAATGGTGAAGGATCTACGTCCAGCGATTGGCGAAGCTCCACGCGTTGAACTGCTGTACGATGCAACGTTGAACGATCTTGGCGGTAAGTCGTTGTCGCCGTCGACTCGTGCGTTGAACGAAAGATTGCGTGAGTTCGTGAAGAGCGCTACGCATGAAATCGTTGAGCGTCAGCAGCGTGAATTGAACCTTCAGTTAGCGTTCCACTCTGAAGCAACTGTTGCATCTGTTGTTCAGCCGGTCGAAGGTGAAGAGTCTGCGGAAACAGAAACAGAAGCAGAAGTTTCATCGTATACCGAAGCGGAACTCGCGTTCTGGCGTGATCAAGTTCCTTCTATTGAAGGGACGAAGGCGAAGAGCCCAGCGTCGTTGCTGCGTGAGCAGGAACTACCGACGTTGGCTGAAGTGATTGAAGGCGGAGATTTCGATCTCGACGCAGCCTCAACTGAATTGTTGCGGTTGGCTGGAATCACAACGGGTGGTAAGCTCTGGTTACGCGACGGTCGTACGGGTGAAACGTTCTCATCGGCCGTAACGGTGGGTGAGATCTACATGCTCAAGCTGTCCCACTTGGTCGACGATAAGATCCACGCTCGTAGCATTGGGCCGTATTCGTTGGTCACTCAGCAGCCGCTTGCTGGTAAGGCGCAGTTCGGTGGACAGCGTTTCGGAGAGATGGAAGTGTGGGCGCTCGAAGCATATGGCGCGTCGCACACATTGCAAGAAATCTTAACGGTGAAGTCCGACGACGTGAACGGACGAAGCAAGGTGTACGAGGCGATCGTGAAGGGTCAAAACCTTCCGGAGCCAGGTACGCCAGAATCTTTCAACGTGCTTGTGCAAGAGTTGAAGGCGTTAGGTATTTACGTCCGGATGGGGGCAAATGAAGCTGGCTTCGCAGCACGTATGAACGCTGCCGCTGCTGCCTCCGCCGCCAATGAAGGCAATGGGACGGGAGGTAACGTATGATCGATTTTCGTAGCTCGCGCGAAATGCGCGCGTCAGCGTTTGACTTTATTCAGGTGCGCATCGCCTCCCCCGAGGAGATGCGCGGTCCTAAAGATCCGAAGGAGCGAGAACGGCTTGAAATGGCCGGTCTCCGCACCTGGTGGTCTTGGGGTGAAGTGCTTAAGCCAGAGACGATCAACTATCGTTCGTTTAAGCCTGAAAAAGACGGTCTGTTCTGCGAACGCATCTTTGGTCCAGTCAAGGACTGGGAATGTCATTGCGGTAAGTACAAGCGCATCCGCTATCGCGGCGTAATCTGCGATCGTTGCGGTGTTGAAGTCACGCTTAGTCGAGTCCGTCGCGAGCGCATGGGGCACATCGAGTTGGCTGTGCCTGTTGCGCATATCTGGTTCTTCAAGACTCTTCCATCGCCGATGGGAAACCTTGTCGACCTGACGCTTCGTGACCTTGAAAAAGTTATTTATTACTCGAACTACGTCGTTATTGAGCCAGGCGAACAGGACGTCCGCCCGAATCAACTGCTCGACGAAGACGAGTATCTGACGCTCCGTCAGAAAGCAAAGGAAGAAAACGATACGGCGTTCCTGGCTGATATCGGTGCACCTGCGGTGCGCGAACTATTGCGTCGTATCGACGTCGATAAAGTCGCCATCCAGCTGCGTGAAAACCTCGTAGGTGAAGGATCGCAACATCGCAAAAAGCAGCTGCTCAAGCGGCTGAAGATTGTCGACGCGTTCCGTAACTCTGGCGATTCAGGCGAAACGCGGAATAAGGCCGAGTGGATGATCATGGACGTTGTTCCAGTGATTCCGCCGGATCTTCGTCCGTTGGTTCCGCTTGACGGCGGTCGTTTTGCGACCTCCGACTTGAACGATCTGTATCGTCGAGTGATCAACCGTAACAACCGGTTGGTGAAGCTGATTGCGCATCGTGCACCAGAAGTCATTCTGCGTAACGAAAAGCGTATGTTGCAGGAAGCTGTTGACGCGTTGTTCGATAACGGTCGTCGTTCCAAGGCAATCCGTGGGCGTGGCAAGCGGCCGTTGAAGTCGCTCTCCGATATGCTCAAAGGAAAGCAGGGACGCTTCCGTCAGAACTTGCTCGGAAAGCGTGTTGACTACTCTGGCCGTTCCGTCATCGTTGTTGGTCCAGAGCTGCAGCTGCATCAGTGCGGATTACCGAAGGCGATGGCACTCGAACTGTTCAAGCCGTTCATCATCCACAAGCTTGTGGAGAAGGGCATTGCTGAAACAGTAAAGCGTGCGAAGAAGATCGTCGAGAAAGAATCGCCGGAAGTGTACGAGATCCTGGAAGAGATCATTCGCGATCACCCGGTGCTCTTGAACCGTGCGCCAACGTTGCACCGTTTAGGGATTCAGGCGTTCGAGCCAGTTCTTGTTGAAGGAAAAGCCATTCGTATTCACCCCCTTGTTTGCGCCGCGTTTAACGCAGACTTTGACGGTGACCAGATGGCTGTACACGTTCCGTTGTCGTTCGAAGCCCAGTTGGAATCACGCGTGTTGATGTTGTCGTCAAACAACATTCTCAAGCCGTCCGACGGTCGCCCAGTTGCTGAGCCTAGCCAGGACATCGTGCTTGGCTGTTACTTCGCAACGAAAGCGCGTAACGACTTCGATGCAAACGAGAAAGTTGCCAAGGCGTTCCGTTCAGTTGCGGACGTCGAAATGGCGATGGCAGAAAATCGTGTTACATACAGCACACCAATCCAGTTCTGGGTTGACGACATTAACGGGAAGCGTTGGTTAACCACCACCGCCGGCCGCGCCCTGTTTAGCGCGATCGTTCCTCGCGAACTCGGCTTCCAGAACCGGGATATGAAGAAAAAGGCGTTGGGCGAGCTCGTCTTCCAGTCGTATCGGAAGGCCGGGTTGGCAACCACCGTTACGTTCCTGGACCGCTTGAAAGAGTTTGGTTTCCGGAATGCAACGCGTGGTGGTGTGTCGATCGGTATTGAAGATCTGCACATTCCAGCGGATAAGGAAACACTGTTGGCTGAAGCTGAAACACGCGTTGAACGATTCCAGCGTGCGTATCAGACGGGTAACATCACCAACGGTGAGCGATACAACAAAGTTATCGATACCTGGACACACACGAACAACGACATTGCTGACGCGATGGTTCGAGCGATGCGTGAGTCCAAGGACGGCTTTAACCCAGTCTATATGATGTTCGATTCTGGCTCGCGAGGTTCGCGTGACCAGATTCGTCAGCTGGCTGGTATGCGTGGTCTTATGGCCAAGCCGCAGAAGAAGCTGACCGGTGGTATTGGTGAAATTATTGAAAGCCCAATCAAGTCCAACTTCCGCGAAGGGTTGTCGGTGCTCGAGTACTTCATCTCGACACACGGAGCTCGTAAAGGATTGGCTGACACGGCGCTCAAGACGGCTGACGCAGGGTATCTCACCCGTCGTCTGGTCGACGTTGCGCAGGATGTCACCATTACGGAAGAAGATTGCGGAACGATCCTTGGTCTCGAAGTCAGCGCCCTCAAGGAAGGCGAAGATATTATCGAGCCACTGTCGGAACGTATCGTTGGTACCGTTGCGGCTCAGGATGTAAACGATCCGCAAGAATCCGATGCGAGCGGCCGTCCGACCTTGTTGGTTGAGGCTGGTCAGCTGATCGACGAAGAGACTGCGGCGCATATTGAAGAGGCCGGTATCGAATCGATCAAGATTCGCTCGGTCCTGACATGTGAAGCAAAACGTGGTCTGTGCCAGATGTGTTACGGCCGTAACCTTGCGACCATGGGAATGGTTGATAAGGGTGAGGCGGTTGGTATTATCGCTGCACAATCGATCGGTGAGCCAGGTACGCAGCTAACGCTACGAACCTTCCACATCGGTGGAACGGCGGCACGTATCGCTGAGCAGACGGCTCGTAAGAGTAAGGTTGCAGGTATGATCGAATATACCGATCGACTTGTGATCGTTATCAACGCCGAAGGCAATAAGATCGTAACGTCGCACGAAGGTGAAATCATCATTCGTACGTCAACAGATAAAGCATCGAGTGTTGGAGCTCGTCTCCAGGTACCGCTTGGTGCAACAATGATGTTGAACGACGGTGAAGAAGTGAAGAAAGATCAGGTCATTTTCACTTGGGATCCGTACACGAACCCGATTATTACCGACGTTGAAGGGACGGTTCGGTTTGTTGACCTGGTTGAAGATGAATCGGTCTCCGAAGAGCTCGACGAACTGACAGGCCTGCGTCAGCGTGTCGTTATGGAAGATCGTGAGAAGAAGCTGCATCCGCACATCGAAATTTGGGTGTCGAGCAACGGAACAGAACAGCGTATTCGTGACTTCGTCATTCCGGTGGGCGCGCAGTTAACGATCGACGATGGTGCGGAAATCACACCAGGTATGATCTTGGCAAAGATTAACCGTGAAGCGTATAAGACACGCGACATTACGGGTGGTCTGCCACGAGTTGCTGAGTTGTTTGAAGCGCGTCGTCCGAAGGATCCGGCGACAATTACCGAGATTGATGGCGTTGTACGTTTTGGCGACATCAAGCGTGGTAAGCGTGAAATCTTCATCTCACCAACCAAACGTGTAAACGGTGTAATCGTAGCTGACGAGACTGAAGAGTCGCAGGTATACGAAATTGGCGCTGGTAAGCACCTTCGTGTTCACGAAGGTGACCGAGTTCGCGCCGGTGACCGTTTGAGCGAAGGGCCTGTGAATCCGCACGACATTCTGCGAATTCGTGGACCACGTGCGGTGCAGGAGTATTTGTTGAACGAAGTGCAGGAAGTGTATCGTCTGCAGGGTGTGAAGATCAATGACAAGCATATTGGTGTCATTGTTCGACAGATGCTTCAGAAGGTTCGTGTGCTTGACGCGGGTGAAACGGAGTTCCTGGAAGCCGAACACGTGGACAAGCAGAACTTCCGTGATGTGAACGAACGTGCGAAGAAGAAGAAACAGGCGCACGCGATTGCCGAACCGCTTCTCCTTGGTATTACCAAGGCGTCGTTGACGACGCAGTCGTTCATCTCCGCAGCGAGCTTCCAGGAGACGACCCGAGTGTTAACGGATGCTGCTATCCGTGGCGCGAAGGACGATCTCATGGGTCTGAAGGAGAACATCATCATCGGTCACCTCATTCCTGCTGGAACGGGTATGTACCGGTACCAGGAAGTCGACATCGAAGGCGGGCCGGTTGCTCCAGTGGTATTTGAGGAGCCAGCTGAACCAACGATGGAAGAAATTCTTGCCGCAGGTGAAGAAGAAGAAGGATCACGGGTCGCGAAAGCGGCTGCGGCGGCTAGCGAAGCGTCGTAATGTGAAATTATGGTAGGTTCGGTCAAACACGTTTTGATTGAGCCTCTATAGTGTAGCCTGGAAAGGAAAAGGGAGGAACCGTACTGGTTCCTCCCTTTTTTTGCGTAGACAGAAAAAAAGATGTAGGGGTTACACGATCATAAGTGTCGATAGGGTTGTGACTAAGCATCAAACTACGAACTGGCGTGTGCCGGAAGAGACCGAGTGGAGATTGCTCGATCGATTTGTTGGGGGCGATATGAACCCAGCGGAACGACCTGCGATTGATTCGTTCATTTCCCGGGACCCTGCGTTGCGAGACGTTGAATGGCTTATGCGTAGAGGAGATGCCTCTGCGCATGTCGACCAAAACGATGTTCGTCGGGCATGGAAAGAACTTCGCATACGTATGGTTGCGAATGAAACGTCGACCGCACTGCGATTGATGTCACCGGATAGTGAAGCAGCGCCAAACGCCCCCCCGCGTGCGCCTTCGCTTTCCCGGGGATTCCGTTTGCCGTCGATGCGGACCAGGGTGTCGTCTGGTGTATTCGCTGGTGTTGTTGGGGTCTTGCTGATGGGTGTGGTATGGGCATATCGTGGTCACACCGAGAAGGTGCTACCATCTGTGCATGAGATGGCCACACAGGTTGGGCAGCAGGCCAGCATTCGACTGACAGATGGAACTGTTGTAACAATTGGTCCGCTCAGTCGATTACGGGTCTCGGGCGATTTTGGAACAAACAATCGCACGGTTGTGTTGGATGGCGAGGCGCTGTTTGAAGTTTCGTCCAATGCAAAGATTCCGTTTATCGTTTCAACACAGCAGTCTGTAGTTCGGGTTTTAGGGACGAAGTTCAACGTTAACTCCTTTGGCGACACAACGACTGTAGCAGTCGTAGATGGAAAAGTGTCGTTGGAATCGGCAGACCACACCGCTCCCGGGGTGGTTGTGATGGCCGGATATATTGGTCGATTTACTGCGGCAGGCGATGTCTCGCTCTTGCGTGATGATGTGATGCCTTACGTGTCATGGGTAAATCGACGCTTTGTTTACCGCGACGAAAGAATGTCGACGGTTCTCAACCATCTTAGCCGATGGTACGGTGTGCATTTCACCGTGGATGATTCATCCTTTTTCCAGCGCACCATTACTGCGGATTGGGATAACCGAAGTTTCGAGAGCGTACTGCAGTCGCTCCGAACTGCCTTTCACCTCAAGTACGAACGGGAAGGAGAAGACGTGAAGCTGTTTACGAAGGACCCTGATAGCTACCTACGGAGGAGCCAGAAGTAATGCGAAAGCATAAAATGATTCCAGGGATGAGGAGCGCGATGCTTGTGCTGATGTCAACACCTTTGGTGTTGCCGGCACAGGGGCCGCAAGCTGCATCATCTCTGTTACAGCGCACGACGGTGCAGCCACATACGGCACCATCAACGGCAGCGGCTGCAGAACGCATTATGGAACGGTCACTCTCGGTGAATGTGAGTAACGTGCCATTAATTGATGCTGCGCGTTCGGTTGCCAAGGCCGCGAACATGAAGTTGACGCATACGGATGATTTGGGACGAGTCACATCGCGCGTCTCGCTGAAGAAAACCAATGTAACGTTGAAGGATGCGTTCTCTGCGTTGCTCAGCGGTACGGAGTTCCAGGCTCGAATCATTCCGCCAAATGAAGTAGTTATCACGAGACGCGCAAAAGATGCGGAGAGTCAGGATTCCGCCGTCATCCGTGTGCTTGTTGTCGATTCGGTAAGTCAACAACCTGTGCCAAGTGTGATGGTTGAGATCACGGGTACGAACAAACGTGTATTAACGGATGCGAAGGGTTTAGCTGTCTTGAATAACCTCGCTCCCGGGGAGTACCGAATTAACGCTCGTCGGCTTGGGTACAGCACAATGTCACGTACGGTGACGCTTGGTGTGGGCGAGACGATTGCAGTGAATTTTTCGTTGAAAGTTGCAGCGAATACCTTGAATGAGGTTATCACGACAGGGTCTGGTGAGCGTACCAAGCTGGAAGTTGGTACCTCGATTGCCACGATTGACGCTGCGAAGGTCATGGAAGAGACACCAGTCGCAACCCTCAGTGAGTTGCTGGCCACTCGTGTCCCGGGAATGGGGTCGCTTTCGTCCTCAGGTGCTGTTGGAAGTCCAAAGCGATTCCGTATTCGTGGAAACTCCAGTATCGAGGCCTTGAACGAACCGTTGTTCATCCTTGATGGTGTTCGTATCTCGAACTCGGTGACGACGGCGCAAGCCAACTCCCTTTTCTCCGGTGTTGTTGGGAGTGCAGGTCAAAACGACTTCTCGCAGCGCCTCGATGATATCGATCCGAACATGATCGAATCGATCGAAGTGTTGAAGGGGCCAACCGCATCGACGTTGTATGGCAGCGAAGCGGCGAACGGTGTCGTCATCATCAAGACGAAGCGCGGTAAGGCAGGTCCGACGCGTTGGTCGTTGTATGCCGATCACCGTGAATTAGTGCAGAGCAAGGACTATGCGTTCGGCATTCAGCAAATTGGCTACCCGCTTGCGGGTGGAGCTGGATTATCTCCTGCCTGTACATTGGCCTCAATGTCATCCGGTGGCTGTATTCCAATCGAGGGTGAGTTTGTCGGCTTTAACATGCTGGACGACGAACGTTTTACGCCTATCGGTCGTGGGTACACGCAGTCGTTTGGTGCCACAGCAAGCGGCGGTAACGATAAGCTCCGCTTCTCCTTGAGCGCGACGCACCTGAATCAGCTTGGAAACGCAAAGCTGCCAAACGTTAACTCCAAGTGGATTGAAGATTCGCGCGGTGGGCAAAAGCTGTCCGAAGAGATCAAGCGACCGAACGCCCGTAACAATACCAGCGGGTCTGCACGAATTGATGGGAGTTTGATCGGTAGCTCTGACTTTGCGCTCTCAACAACGTTTTCGCAGTCGTATATGCGTGCTGGTAACCAGGGGATGACGGCCATCGTTGGTGAAGTTCGTCAACCGACGGATACCACACCCGTCACTGGTTGGACTGACTGGAACGGAACACGTACGCAAGATGTAAAGAAGATCAACGGAAGTGGTGTGATCAACATGCGTCCAACCTGGAGAGACGTTCTCTTTACCGGTTCAGCGACGTACGGTTGGGACTTTAACCTGAACGACGACGTGTGGTACATCCCACGTGGTTCATGTACGCCTCTGTGTACATCCACAACGGACAACGGTGTCAAAGGGTTTGTGAACGCTGGACGTCGCACCGACTTTATCCAGACATTCCGTCTGGTAGGTGGTGGTATCAAGCAAGTAATGCCATGGATGAAGGCCGACATCCGCGTTGGTATGGACTTTTCGAAGACCAACTACTGGTGGTTGTATGGTAGCGCGGCTGATCTACGCTTAGGTCAGAAGTTCTACGCAGCAAACGGCACGAAGAATATCCAGGACATCGGAGATGCCCGTGCAACTGCAGGGTACTTCTTTGAGCCAACGGTGAGCTTCCGCGATCGCTTGTACTTCACGATGGGACTTCGTGCAGACGCCGGAAGTGCGTTGGGCGATGAAGTTGCGCCAAAATATCCAAAGTACAACGTGTCATGGGTTCTCTCTGAAGAGTCGTTCTTCCCAGAGTCCTGGGCCAATGTGATCGACATGTTCCGCTTACGCGCTGCGTATGGAAAGGCTGGTGTTCTCCCAACGTCCAATGCCAGAATTCGTACATACTCGGCTTCGACGGGGTTTGTGCTCGAATCTGACAATGGCGGGAGTGCCAACGGTTCGTATGCACAGTTAACGGGTCCCGGTAACCTTTGGGTTCGTCCGGAACTCAGTGGCGAATACGAAGGTGGCTTTGAAATCCAGTTCCTTGAACAGCGCTTTGGATTGGATGTTACCTATTTCCGCAAGCTCACGAACGACGCGATCCATGGATCGCCGCTCGCTGGTTCTGTTGGAGCAGGCGTGACGTACACGAATAAGCTGAACGTTGGAAACGTGGTAAATAAAGGGTTTGAAATTCAGGGTAATGCGCGACTCGTCGATCGTGACGTTGTTTCATACAACGTCAACGGATACGTCGCTCAGGCCAAGAATAAGCTGACCAAGATGGACTACGATCTCGTTTCTCACTCGGCGCTTAACGCGAGTGGCGACGTATACACTGGAAACTCCACGCGTGTTGTGAACGGATATCCATTGTTCGGTCGTTGGGCATATCCGATCCTTGGTTATGCTGATGCAAACGGCAACGGATTCATTGATCCAAACGAAGTGCGTGTGGGTGATAGCCTCGTCTACTTGGGTGCACCAACACCACGGTTTACGGCTGGAGTGAACCACTCTCTTGGTTTCTTCCGTAACCTCATTATGGTGAATGCGAACTTCTCGTACATCAACGGAATGAGTCAGTTCAACACGTTGCGGAAGGATAACTTGAGCCGTCTGGCACCATCACAAGGCTTGGGTTCGCTCGGTGATCAAGCTTGCCTGGTTGCGGCATCAGCGACTGGTGAGCGTCGTGCAACGGACGTGTGCTTCTATGAATCCACGAACACGTTACGACTCGAGAACTTGGCAGTGTCGTATCAGCTTTCGCCAACGCTTGCGAAGAAGGTTCGTGCATCGTCTGCACGTATCGCGCTAAATGCGAACAACGTATTTGTCTGGACAAACTTTAACGGTCGTGACCCGAACGTAAACTCACAGCCGGTCAACTTGAACTCGGCGGAAGCTGGTTCAGTCTTCGCGGCGCCACGCGAAATCGGATTCCGTGTATCGCTTACGTACTAATGAATCATGACTTTACGTTCTTCTATTAAGGAGTATACGGTGATTAAACAATTTACCGGTTCCGCACGAAAGGCATCACGCTTTGGGGTGATGGCCGGTGTAGCGTTGGGGCTGTCCGCCTGTTCGCTATCTGATCTGGTCAATACGGACGGTGAACCGGGTCGAATCGACCCGGATGGGATGAAGACTGAGGAAGCTGCGCTGTTGTTGTTTAACGGCGCAGTCCAACCATTTCGCTTATCCTTTGCAGGGCAATACACAACGGACGGTGGGTTAGTTCGTCTAACCAGTCTCTTTACTGACGAGATGATGTCTGGCTCCTACTTTGGCGCCAGCAGCCTTCCAACGGTATCGTCCAGCGCAGTGTATGAGCTGCATGCGCGTGCTGTTCCTGAAGATCAGAGCCTTCGTCGCCAAGTCGTCGAGCCTGTGTATCGCGGGATCAATCTTGCTCGTAACCAGGCGGCGGATGCTATCAACGCGTTGACCAACTATGCGCCTCGGCTTCCGAAGGATTTAACCGGCCATATGTATTCCATCCGCGGATGGACTATGAACTATCTTGCCGAAATCTTTTGCTCGGGAATTCCACTCACCAAGTATCTTGGCGGTGGTGGTTATGTATACGAGCCGGGCGTGAGCTCCGACAGTGTATATCACGCAGCGCTTGTTCAATTTGATAGTGCATTAGCACTGTTCAGCGATAGCTTGACGTATAAATACTTTGCACAAGTTGGTAAGGCACGCGTATTATTGAACCTCGGTCGGTTTGCAGATGCAGCGGCTGCGGTGCAAGGTGTCCCAACGTCGTTCCAATACCGCGCATTGTATTCCGCCAGCGGTGTCTCGCCAAGTGTTGTTGCTACCGTCTGGGTGGACTATTCCAGTCCAGAAGGAACAATCGGTACAGTTGGAGATCGTAAAGGTATTAATGGGCTTCCGTTCGCCTCGTCCCGGGATCCGCGTATTCCGTTGACACCGGCTCCAATGCAAGAGCCAACGCGATTCCCACTGACCACATACCAGATCCCGGCTGCGCACGTTCCAACCGGAGCTCCGTGGTGGGGTAAGTCAGCTGCGGTGAAAAATGCGCAAAGCGTCGTTATCAGTAATGGTATTGCTGCACGGTTGACTGAGGCGGAAGCTGCAATCAATGCTGGCAACGCTTCATACCTGACCATTCTGAACACACTGCGGACGACTGGTTCGTATTCGGAAATTATTAACCATGTCGATACGATCAAGGGACAGTTAATCCCTACAGCAATTATTGACACGGTTTGGGTTGCTGGAACCGGTAATGTGGCTGGACTTCGTCCGCTAACTGACCCGGGAACAAAAGATTTACGCATCAAGCAGCTCTATGACGAACGTGCTTACTGGCTCTACTTTACAGGGAATCGCCAGGGAGACCTCCGTCGCTTGGTTCGTGTCTATAAGAAGCCACAACAAACGGTGTATCCAACAGGCGATGCCCCGTTCGAACCACTCCGTACGTACGGATCGGATGTGAACATACCGGTTCCATACTCCGAGAACGCGATTAACCCGCATTACAAGGGCTGCATCAATCGTGACGCATAATTCCAATAAGACCATGATGATGAACAGAGTTTTTAAAGGACTGCGATTGGTGCCGTTACTCACAGTAGCGGCAACGATCGGGTGCTCCGTGGGCGATGAAAAAATCACCGACCCAAAATTCGAACTGTCAAAGCTTCCCTGGAAGCTGACTTTAAACCATCACTCGGTTATCACCACGAAAAATACGCCAGTGCAACTGACGTATGAGGTGACAAACATTAAGGGCGAACGTCTCTCTAACATTCCAGACGTCGTGTATACGGCGTCTGATACCTCGGTCCATGTCGACGCAACGGGGAAGGTGACGGCTAGTAATGTCAGTTCACTTCGGTTCGTGTACGCCAGAGTGCATGACGTTGAAGGCAATTGGACCGTTGCCGATACCGTTCGGTTTTCGATCGAAGAGTCAGAGTTTGCGTTCGATAAATTCAAGATGGCGTTAAACTTCGATACCATCGTTCCAATGAATCGCTCGCCCAATTTTCAGGCGAGGTTGTTCTACGCAAACGGAGATACGGTACGTGTTCCTGCAGCGCCGGGAGCTACGACGCCACCAGCCCTCCGGGCGCCGACAACGTATTATGTGTCGACTGCACCAGCGAACATGTGGTATCAAGGCACAAGCCGATGGACGGCTAGCATTTCGCCAAAGAACTTCGGTACAACAACGATTTATGCGATATCGCATATTTTCGGGCGAGACTATCGGGATTCTGTGAAGCTTCGGTCGATCTCACCTGACAGCGTTGTTATCAACGTGAATCGTGTGAGCTTTTCCTTAAACCCGAGTCCATCGTTAATCACGCAGGCTGATATCACCATATTGCAAAACGGAAAGGTCAACTTCCGTAACGGCAATACAACCCAGAATACTGATATCGTGTTTGACAATCAAGCCGGTGTCTTGAATGGTAATATTCCCATTGTTTCAAGTAATCCTGGTTCGATCGTGACCTTCCCGAACATTGGAAAGTTCACGTACAAGAGCACGGCTCTTGGGGCGAGCTTTAAGGGCACCATTACGGTCGTCGCACGCTAACCAACCGCACAATTCGTAAGGTGAGTAGCCAGCATCCGGTTTGTCAAACGGACGCTGGCTACTCGTGTCAACTCGTTATCAACGTTGGAACCTTCGCCCACTCGTTGAGAAGATTCGTATGAACACCAATGCGCGGTTAATCAGTTGCCGTTTGTGTCGCGCACGAGGAGGTGATCGTGATTAGTGAGTCATCTCGATATCGACCTGACCGCAGTGTGTTACGCACTGGGGAGGCCGGGGGAGGCACCCCGGGGGACTCATTGTCGGCAGAAGCTACGGTATCTGATGAGCTGCTCCTTGATCGCATACGAAGCGATGACGAGCACGCTTTCGAAGTTATCTTTCACCGTCACTATACACCGCTCTGTCGGTTCGTCTCGACGTTTGTGCGATCACCCGACATTGCAAAAGAAATCGTTCAAGATATCTTTTATCGAATTTGGGCCAACCGCGCGAAGCTGCAAGTGCAAGGCTCGTTTCGGGCCTATCTGTATGGCGCAGCTCGGAACCATTCGATAAACTTTTTGCGCAAAGAGCGTAACGGTCGCCATGCGTATGAAACAACGACACTTGAACCATGGCTCGCGCTTGGACGTGGCTCTGAACTCCCCGATGAAACTCTGCTGCATGAGGAGTTGATTGCCGCATTTGACGCAGCTTTAGATTCGCTTCCGGAAGGGCAACGTACCGTTGTCACGTTACGGTGGCATCATCACATGTCATATGCGGAAATTGCTGAGACTATTGGTGTTTCCGTTCGGGGCGTCGAGACGCAAATTGGGCGTGCAATCAAACGGCTACGGCGCTCACTGCTAAAGTTTCGTTAAGCGGCACATTTTGCGTATGCACGAAGTCTCTGCATCATAGCTCAGCATCAATTTCCTCAGTCACAACAGTCGTCGTAGTCGCAGAGATACTCCAGATGTGTCATATTTATGTGATATTTCCTGGGAGTTTGAGCGTCTTCATCGGTTATTGTTGCAAACAGAAAGCTTTTGACGATCTTTCTGTAGGGTTTTCTGTTGCTCAAGTGTCTTCATAAGCAGGGAGTCGGGAGTGTCGCTCCCTCTGTTTTTCCTTTCTTGTCGAAAACGTGACCACTCGAAGAGCTTTTTTGAAAACCAGCTCACTGGCCGCCGTTGCGGCCGGGGTTGGTATACCGCACCTCTTGAATGCACAGCCTGGGAGTACCCCGGTTGACGTATATCCCTGGGCGAACGATCCACTGCTGCGTGAACTTGCCATGCGTGCACTTGACGCAGCCAAGAGCGCTGGCGCGACGTACGCCGATGTTCGGTTTACGGTTACACGCCAGCAGGCATTTTATTACGCGAACCCTCCTGTTGAATCGGAATCGATCGCCGTTGGCGTCCGCGTTCTCGCAAACGGCGCCTGGGGGTTTACTGCCAGCGCCGATTGGACGCCGGAAGTCGTCTCCCGTCTTGCGCAAGAAGCTGCCGCACAGGCGAAAGGAAACGCCTGGCGTGGCGCTCCGCCGATCGAACTGGGTGAACGCCCTCCCGCAACAACGGGCACATGGGTGATGCCAGTGAAACGCGAACCATTCGCCGTTTCAGTCGAAGAAAAGCTCGATTATATTCGAGCCGCTGAGTCATATGCAAAGACGTTCCGCAACGGCGGGGCGAATTCGATTGTTATCTTCAAGCGCCAAGAGCGAACTTTCGCATCAACCGATGGTTCGTTCCTCACCCAAACTGTTTATAACTCGCTTGGTGGCCAATCGTTCTTTTCTGTTGGTGCCAGCGATCCTGTAACGCGTCGCAGTGCCGGTCGAGCCGCAGAATTTTTCTCGCCAACTGGCGCCGGATACGAAGTGTTCGAAGATGCGAAGTTGCTTGATCAAATTCCGCGTATGTACGAGGAATCCGTACGGATGTTAACGGCGGAACCCGTTACTCCATCGCGATATGATGTGGTATTGGACGGCTATGCAATGGGCGCAATTGTCAAGGAAACCATCGGGGCTGCGTTGGAAATCGACCGTGCTCTTGGTTACGAAGCCAACGCTGGCGGGACCAGCTATCTCGCACCAATCGAAAAAATGCTGGGCACGAAGCTTGGACCCTCGTTCTTGAACGTTACAGCGAATCGCTCCCATCCAACCGGTGCAGCAACGGTGAAGTGGGACGATGATGGCGTGGCACCGAGTGATTTCACGTTAGTGAAAGATGGAGCCGTCGTCGATTATGCTAGCAGTCGAGAGCATACGCAGACATTGGCGTCTTGGTATAAATCTCGTGGAATGCCAGTCCGTTCAAACGGATGCGCGGCGTCGGAGGATGCCATGTCGGTTCCACTCGTACATACGCCAAACATTGTGATGCATGGTGGCGCGAAAGACCTCGACTTTGAACAGCTTGTTTCCACTGTTGACGATGGTATCGCCGTCTTGGGCGGAGGAGGCTTCGTGGATCAGCAGAAGTTGAACGGGCAGGGAATGCCGGCGATGATGTATCGTATTCGAAAGGGAAAGCTGGCCGAAACCTTATACGGTGGTGGATTCTGGTATCGTAGTCCGGAATTCTGGAAAGATCTCGTCGCCATTGGGGGCGAACGCAGTGCATGCTGGCGTGGTGCGTCCAGCGACAAGGGACAACCACAGCAGAATACCGTGCATTCAGTGCGTGGTGTGGCTGCGCATTTTAAGAACGTTCGTGTAATCGATGTGCAAGCGAAGAATAATGCGGGGTCTAACCGATGAGTAACACTACAAATCCGAACCCGATTCGTTCGCTGTTCGAATCTGATGAAGCAACGCGTTACTACACGCGCGAACAAAGTGCTAAAATGTACGAACGCATCGTTGGTCTGACCACTGGTGGTGGCCAAACGTCTGTGAGCGTCGATACACGATGGACCGGTAACTTGCGATGGGCTCGTAATCGAGTTACCACTGCTGGCGACACGACCGATCACGGTGTTCGTATTACACGTATCATCAATGGTGCAGCAGCGTCGTCGTCAACCAACAAGTTCGACGACACTGCCTTGCGTCTTGCCGTGCAATCCGCAGAAAAAACAATTGGCTTTTATTCAGAGAATCCTGACGGCACACCAATGCCAGGAAAGCAGGAATATCTGGAGCCAAAAATCTGGAGCGATTCGAGCTACAGCTTAAACGCCGCAAAGCGATCGACCACCGCATTTGAGTTGGTGCAGCCGAGCGTGAAGGAGTCGTTGTTGGCGGCCGGGTATCTTCAGGTTGGTGCGAGAACACGATCGGTGTTTAACACCAGTGGCATGGATGCGTATTATGCTACGACTGTCGCGCAATACAGCGTGACCATTCGTAATCCTGGTGGCACTGGCTCTGGATGGGCTGGCGTTGACAAGACTGAATGGGACAAGATCGATCCGAAGGCGATTTCAGATCGTGCACTCGATAAGTGCAAGCGCTCTGCAGATCCTCGAGCGATTGAACCGGGACGTTATACGGTCATCATGGAACCGCAAGCGGTTCATGATATGCTCGTCCCTGCGATTTACGCGCTCGATCGATATTCGGCGGAAAACTTCCAAACCGTGTATACCTTAAGCCCTGGGCAGTCCAAGATAGGGTTGAAGGTGTTTGATGAACGTATCAACATCAGTACCGATCCGATGGATCCGGAGTGCGGTTATATCCCATTTGATTGGGACGGGTATCCATATCGGCCAGTTACATGGGTGGAGAACGGAGTACTTCGTGAGCTGGCATATACACGTCAGTATGCGCTCTCGCAGCTTGGTTCAGGTGTGCCACTGCCCAATCCGAATTCGTATCGCGTTCGTGGCGGCGACACATCCGTTGAAGAGATGATCGCTTCAACGAGACGTGGACTCATCGTAACTCGATTGGGGAGCCCATCCGTAATCGATGGCAGCAGCTTGTTGATGACCGGTGTGACGCGCGATGGATTGTGGTTGATCGAAAATGGGAAGATTACCTATTCGATTAAAAACTTCCGATTCACCGAATCCCCAATGTTCGCCTTCAACAATATCGAACAGATCGGTCCAGCTCAACGAGTATTGGCAGCGTATCCGTCGATCGTTCCGCCAATCAAAGTAGCTGACTTTAACTTCACCAGTCTTTCCGACGCTGTCTAATGCGTAGTCTTATGCGAAACGCTTCATTTATAGCAATAGCATTCGCCGTTCCGCTTGGATTGGCCGTGCCAGGTCAATTACAGGCGCAGGGTGGAGTGCCGGATCCTGATGGATTCACTTATTACTGGCCAGGGGCGTGCACGCAAGCGATTAGTCGCTCCGGTGCATTTTACTGGCGTGCTCGGCAGGACACTGCGCAGTATTCGCACACAACGGATACAATGCTTGCGCCGGCTGTTCAAATTGCGAAACAGTGTGTTACGAAGTTTGCTGGCGCTGATTTGGTTGCACGCGACTACGTACCATTAGCGCGAGTTCATCTTGCTGCGGGCGATGACGCGGCTGCGAAGGAAGTAATCGCTCGTCGATTAACGTTGCCTGATGTGCAAACACCTGGTCCGCGCGCGTGGGAGTTATCCCACGTTGTGCAAGCGTATCTCGGTGCGTCGCCCGGTCGTCTCGATGCGGCAAAAGAGTATCTCGCTCAGCTTGATGCGTTAGCGGGCCCAGATGCCGCTGTCGGTAAAGTGCGCGCGTACTTTAGTTTAGCAAGCTATTACCGGCGCGTGGGCGACGTTTCAAATATGACCGGTGCCGCCGAACGCTTGATCGCGGTCGGTAAGGACCTGAACGAGCACGATCGCGAGGAATTCGGACTAACGCTGTTTGCCGGGTATCGTTATTTGGCCGAAGCCGCGGGAGCTCGAACTGGTGATTCTGTTGCGCCAAAGGCCGTACTGACGCGAGCGGCTGCAGATGTTGGCCGGTTAATGGGCGTTCAGAACTCGTTGCGAGGTTCGATGTCGGTCTTTGGTGCCTACGGGGCCAAGGCCCAGCGTATCGTTGCAGACGCCTGGGTCAACTCGTCGGCGGATGCCGTTTATCCGGCGGCTGGAAAGTTCACCCTGATTGCGTTTCGCCCATATAGGGGGAATATTCCGGCCCTGCGGCGGATTTCAGAGCGGCACAAAGCGAACCTGAACTTCGTGAGCATTATCGGCACAATCGGCTACTTCCGCGATCTGGGCCCGTTGACCCCGGACGTGGAAGCGAAGTACGTTGAGGAGTATTACCGCAAGGATCTGAACGTTTCGACCCCGGTCGTCCTGAATACGACCGTTTTCAACCGAATTCCAGACGGTCGTCGAGTGGCAGAAGCCACGCCGAACGAGACGGCCTATCGGGCTCGGAGTGGGGCTGGGTACATCCTGGTCGACCCACAGGGTATAATCCGGCAGATCTGGACCGGCCCGTGGGATCGGGCGTACGAAAACCGAATTGAAGAGGCGATCAAGCGTTTATCCACTAAGACGCCTTGATCCCATTGCAGGAACCGCCTAAATTATAAAGGCTATGGCTCTTCCGCCCTGGAAGAGCCTAATTCTCTTATTGTCTTGTCGATCCATCCTTAATGCCGACAATTAATCAGCTCGTACGCCAAAGCCGCAAAGATGTGGCAAAGATTGAAAAGGCGCCCGCGCTCAAGTCGAATCCACAGAAGCGTGGCGTGTGTACCCGCGTGTACACCACCACCCCTAAAAAGCCAAACTCGGCGCTCCGTAAAGTAGCGCGTGTTCGCCTCGTCAACGGTTTTGAAGTGACAGCGTACATCCCGGGCGAAGGCCACAACCTCCAGGAGCACTCCATTGTGCTTATCCGCGGTGGTCGTGTGAAGGACCTCCCAGGTGTTCGCTACCACATTGTGCGTGGCTCACTCGACGCCTCCGGCGTCAACGGCCGCACCCGCAGCCGCTCCAAGTACGGAACTAAGAAGCCGAAAGCAGGCGTACCCGCAGCGCCAGTGAAAGGCAAGGGGAAGAAGTAGATGAGCCGTCGTAAAAAGGCGATCAAACGCCCAATCCTGCCTGACGCACGCTATGACAGCCAGACCGTCTCCAAGTTCATCAACGTGTTGATGTACCAGGGGAAGAAGAGCACGGCTGAACGTATTTTCTACGCTGCGATGGATACCGTCGAAGCGAAGACAACACAGCCTGGCGCCACGGTTTTCAAGCAAGCCTTGACGAACCTGAAGCCAGTGATCGAAGTGAAGAGCCGCCGAGTTGGTGGTGCTACGTATCAGGTTCCGGTGGAAGTTCGGCCGGATCGTCGTACGGCGCTAGCCATGCGTTGGTTGATCTTGTACTCGCGTAACCGTAATGAAAAGTCGATGGCTGAGAAGCTAGCGGCTGAAGTGATTGCGGCGAGCAAGGGTGAAGGCAATGCGATGAAGAAGAAGGATGATACGCATCGTATGGCTGAAGCGAACAAGGCGTTTGCGCATTATCGCTGGTAGGTTTTAGAAGGGTAGGTTAGTAGAAAAAAAGACCCCGCTTGGTGTGAAAACACTGGGCGGGGTTTTTTGGTTTTTTTATACTAGTGGCTGAGTCGTGGTACTTCGATCATGGCTCCGGCTTTCTTGCCAACTTTCTCCTCGTATCGAAAAATTCATGGTTGATCTACATATCCCATGGATTAATCAGCTGTACATCGGCTGTTAAAAAATCAGCCACATTTCTTGTTACAAGTGTGAATTGATGTACAATCGCAGTTGCTGCAATGAAGGCATCCATCGTTCCAATAGGCTTCCCTGCAGATTGACACTTTGCTACGATTCGCCCCCACACATCGGCAGTCCGGGCATTAATTTCGATCACGCGTCCATCAAATCGTTGTGTAAGTTCATCTTGAACCCATTGTTCAAGCCTTTCACGGCGCTTTTCATCTGACATACGCTCAATACCATGTCTGAGTTCCGCTAGTGTTATCACACTCAAGTGAACACGATCCTCATCAACACTTGATAGCCAGTTAATTACACCAGAATGTGGTTGCTGCTTAATCCACTCAGATACGATGTTTGTATCGAGGAGAAAATTCACAGGTCAACAGAGCGATATGAGTCATTGCTTCGCTCAATCTTTAAGTCAGATTCTCGAAGGGGTGAGGCCGCAAAAAAATCAGCCAAACTTCCAACTCGTTGAGTTTTCTTTTTCCATTCTTCGAAGGATACGATGATCGCAGTAACTCGACCTTTTCTTGTAATTACTTGCGGGCCGCCGCTTACTACTCGATCGAGTACTTCACTGAATCGCGCTTTCGCTTCCGCTACTGTCCAAGTATCATTTGCCATCTTCTTGATCCTCAAATGGTCATTATAGTCAATATGGTCATTTGACGTGGCTATTTCAAGGTTTCCGTGTTCCTTGGTCCAGCTATTACCACCAAGAGCTATCTATCGACAGTTTTTGGTGGATATTTTGTAGATCGATCGTTTGATGGGATGTTCGGTGGCTGCTAAAGCCAAAATCATATCCATCAATCAATAATTTAGCGCGAGAAGATCGACGCGCCGACCGGTGTATTGCTCGATACCGTATGAATCGGACGTTGCTGGAACTCATTCCGGATAATTTGGTTCCAGACTACGTTCGCAGCAGAGGTACCGGATCGGATGCTATCGGGAATTCCGGTCGCATCAATCGCGCTCCCCGCAACTACACAGTGAGGATATGGGGCGAGCGCGCTGTCGAGTGCCTTCACTGACTCCGCATGGTCTGACGCATATAACGGTACCGCCTCGGCCCATGGATACTTCCGGATAAAAAGCGGATCGGCGGTGATGCCGAGTGTGTTTCGGAATTCTTCGAGAACTACGCGATGAGTGTCTGGGCTGTTTTTCTCATTCATTCCGCGAACAAACGCGCGCAATAACACATGGTCCGCCGGTGCTCGGCCAGAAATTTTGCTTGAAGACCACGTGCACGCCGACACGTTGCCTGGTGTTGCATTTCGAACCAGGTAGCCGTATCCGTTGAGCGGATGCGGTACGTCTTTGCGACGGAAACCTGCCGAAACTGTTGTTGTTGTCGTGTATGTAACTGTACGAAGAAGTTCTTCGGCCTTTGGTACGATGGATGCGAGAATTGATGCGGTTGCTCGGGCCGGAACCGCGATAATAACAGCGTCTGCAGTGATCGGTTCTCCGCGAGATAGACGAATTTCGTACTGTAGCCGATGCTCTGTTGAGTGATTGATTGGTTCAATACTAACTGTTTGACTTTCATAGCGAATCGCCGTTTGCTTGAGCGCTTTGGCTGTTGCGTCTGGCAACTCCTGAATACCATTAACAAGCGTTGCTAGTGGTTCGTTCTCGTACATCGTTATCGGCGTGAGCGTGTACGAATCATGTTCGCGAATGTACGTATTGCGCGTTGCTGGATTTGTTTCTCGAAGATCATTTGCGAGACCGAGCGTACGGCATAGCGCTATTCCTTCAGGTTTACGTGCCATGAAGACGTCTGCTCCCGCATCGATAATGAAATCGCCCACGTGTTCAGACTTGAGCTTTCCACCGAGGCGTGTCGACGCTTCAAGAAGCGTGATGTGGATCGGTGTCTGATCAGTTTGAGCGTGGGCTTCGAGGTGTAGCGCGGCGGAGAGTCCTGTAATACCTCCACCAATCACGGCAAAATGAGGGAGCTTGGGTGTCATGCTGGGCGAACAAAGCGGGCTGAGAGAGGCAATAAACTTCAGATCTGAAAGATAACGCGGTTGCTGCGCTCCTTGGGGTAACCGGTACAGGTGCATCTGGCGGATAAGGGGCGAGTGGAGGCGGATTATGAGGCTCTAACGGCCCAAGACTGGCAGAATACACTATCATGATTTCTATTCATCGAATCCTGACAGTCGCAATAGCAGTGACTTGTGTCACCGCGTGCGCTGGGAAAGAAAAAGATACTGGTTCGCAGGAGCGTTTAGCGGCGGATCCAGCTAACCTCGCTAGCTCCAATAGCTCGCCTGAGAGCACTAAAGTGACCTGGAGTGGCGAAAAACTGTATGATTTGACTGGCGACGGCATCCCCGAACGTTTGTCCGTACGAGCCTTTGGACCCTCTCAAGATTCTCTCTTGGTAGTGCTCGAAATATATGGACGAAATAACAAACTACTATACCGTGATCGCTGGTCGTCAGAACGCTATTTTGCGTACGATTATCGAGCGGGAAAAGCCGACACTACGGTTGCTCGAATTGTGTTGGGACATCTCAATCGATTACTGTCTGACAGCTCTTTTATCCTGGCATCGGCGACTGGTCCTCGCGCTATCATCGACACAATGACAATTCGATATGATTTGGCTGAGTGGCACGTTCGTCAGGAACATGCGTTGCAAGATACTTCGACATTATCAACTTCTATGTTTGATGAGATTGAGAAAGTCGTACCGCCGAAAGGTGAAGTTGATAGGATTGCCAATGACGTGAAGTCGTTACCTCGATTTACATATTTCGCAGGTGGTGAGCTGACGTATACACTTGCATGGAGCGAAGCGTTACAGCGATTTGTGCGTGTATTCTCATGTTGTTAATGCACGAAACGGGGATGCATAGTTTGTTCCAACGGAGCTTTGAGAGAAACAACGATCTTGGTGAGTATGACGAGGCAACCAACCGAAGCTCTGCTCGGCTTTCTTTGTGATCGAATAAACAAACGCATTCATGCACTCGCGCGTGAACCTATACGAATGCGTGTCTCCTGGGTACATGAAAATAAAATGTATTGACAATTCATTCCCCAATTTCAAATTGGAGAATGAATTACAGATGCGCTCAACCACCGGATGCTGGTGATGCGGCCACACTTGCATCGCCTCGACCACTCCTATCCATCATCCTGGGTTTGTACGAACCGGGTGATAACGCGGGCGTTCGTTGGCATACTAGCTATACTTCGACACAGGCCGCAGCTCCTGCCATCCCTCACGCACAATGCGAACATTGATGTTTCTAATTCGATTTCGAAATACACCCATGTGAGATTGTGGCACCTCCTTGATTTACTATGGACATTGGCGACCATCGACTCGATGGCAAAGTCTACCACGGGTCGCGCAAATATATGGTAAGGATTCTCATGGTGTGGTTGTTATGCTTCCATGCTTGTAATGTAGCCTTTCTGTAGCTACATCTAACCATGATCGCAACCGGAATACGAGACCTAAAAAACAATCTGAGTCGATACATCCGCCAAGTTGAAACAGACGGCATTCGAATCGTCCTCCGCCGCATGCTGGCCCCGATATCGAACCGCTGATATCTTTTTAAGATGCCCGCCGCCGCCGCTCTGCTCGAAGACTACCGTCCCGCGCTCACCGGTCACTGCTACCGCATGCTCGGCTCCGTGCTCGACGCCGAGGATGCTGTACAAGAGACCATGCTGCGCGCATGGAAGGCAGCAGACCATTTTCGCGAGCAAGCATCGGTAAAAACGTGGCTGTACAAGATCGCCACGAACGTTTGCCTCGACACGCTCGCCGCTACTCAACGCCAGCGGATCCGACCTCTCGAAGTCTCGAAAGAACCTGGAATCGTCCACGACGGTCTCGTGCTCGAACAGCGGTCACGCGAGCACTGGGTCGAGCCAATTCCCGATGCCATGGCACTGCCAGCCGAATCGAGCTGTGATCCTGGCGAACTCACCATTTTGCGCGAGAGCATTCGGCTCGCGTTTGTCGCGGCACTCCAATATCTCCCACCACGTCAACGGGCCGTGCTTCTGCTCACCCAGGTCCTCGGCTGGTCTGCGGCGGAGGCTGCCAAAGAGCTCGAGATGAGCGTCGCGTCGGTGAACAGCGCGCTACAACGCGCACGCGCGACACTCGACGCGAGAAATCCCACAGTTGTCCCGCGGATCCTTTCGAAAGAACAAGAAGTACTCGTGGCGCGCTACGTCGATGCCTTTGAGCAATACGACATCCCCGCACTGACCGCGTTGCTGCACGACGAAGCGACCCTGTCCATGCCACCATACGCACTGTGGCTGCAAGGGCACACGTCGATCGCGCGTTGGCTCCAGACATTTGGCTCGGGATGCCAGGGATCGCGTCTCATCCCCGTGGCGGCGTGTGGCGGGACACCGGCGTTCGCACAATACCGGGATGGTGGGGCGACGCCGTGGGCATTGTTGATGCTTGAGCTGCAGGGGGATCGCATCACGAGCATGACGTCCTACCTGGATGTCGAGACGCTCTTTCCGCGCTTTGGGATGCCGCTGCGATTGACGGCGTGATCGGTAGAAAGAACGGTTGCTGTGAGCGATCGTTCGAAGAAAAACAGAAGAATTTTGCAAACGCCGAAAAATCAACCGATGAGTTTTCGGAGATCCGCCAGTCTAAGGCTGTAATACTTCACTGGAGGACATCATGTCTGCTGCCACTTTCAATTCCCGTTCACCCGACAATTACATGCTTCCCTCATTTACCCCGTCCAAAGCGCGCCTCTGGACGGGGCGAGTGCTGTACGGCATCATCGCCGTACTCCTTGGCCTGGATGTGGCAATGAAGCTCGCCATGGTCCCACAGGCCATACAAGGCTCCGCGTCCCTCGGCTTTACACCGCAGCACGTGTTCATTATTGGATGCATCGGGCTGGTCTGTCTCATCGTCTATCTCATTCCGCGGACCCGAATTCTCGGCGCGGTACTCTGGACAGCGTACTTCGGTGGAACAGTCGTTACGCATCTTCGCGCGGGTAATCCGCTTTTCACACACATCTTGTTTGGCGTGTATCTCAGCACGGCCATGTGGATCTCGCTGTACCTGTTCGACTCGCGTGTGCGGACGATAATCGCTCCAACGCGCTGAATCCCCAGACGCGCAGCGCGTCTGACACAGCAATCGTACGTGCTGCCGCTCTAATCTTCGCTGTCCTGCATGTTTCCTGCATTTATCTCAACACTTTCCCGAGGATCTCCATCATGGCTACGACACAAGCTCAGGCTCCAACACTCCATAACGCAGGCACCACCCCACGCGTTCCACACAAACTGTTCGTCAACATTCCAGTGCGTGATCTCCAGCGTTCCGTTGATTTTTTCGAGGCGCTCGACTTCACCTTCAACCAACAGTTCACGGATGCCACGGCGACGTGCATGTTGGTTGGAGAAGATGCGTACTGCATGCTGCTCACTCACGAAAAGTTCAGCAGCTTCGTCGACCGTTCTATCTGTGACACTCAAAAGGCGACAAGCGCGATCCTCACGGTGAGCGTCGACAGCCGCGAAGAGGTCGGTGCCATGGTGAACAAAGCGGTTGCCGCAGGTGGTATGAAAGCCAGGGAACCAGAAGACCATGGCTTTATGTACGAGTGGGGCTTCTATGATCTCGAGGGGAATCCCTGGGGAGTGTTCTGGATGGATCCTAGTGTGGTCGTTGGATAAGATCAGGCTCCAAACACAAAAAAGCGTCCGTGTGACCTAAGTCACACGGACGCAACGAGTTACAAAGTGCGCGAAGCGGGACTCGAACCCACGACCTTCGGCTCCGGAGGCCGACGCTCTATCCAACTGAGCTACTCGCGCAAAAAAAACCAAAAACCAAACCCAAAACCCATCAAAACACACCGCACCCCGCGCCCTTCCTACCCCGCGCAAAGCCCGGCCTCCAACCCATCCCACAACGTAATACTTATCGCCGCAATACAGGTTAATTTCGAAAGATAACGTTTCCCCTGTAAATTACCACCATGCACGCATCCACCACGAACGTTACCGTCATCCTGGGCGATGGGATCGGTCCTGAAATCGTCTCTGCCGCCCTGCGAATTATCGCCGCTACCGGTGTCAAACTAAATGCCGAGGTTCATGAAGCCGGCGCGAAAGCCTTTGCGAAAGGCATCGAAACCGGCGTCCCGAAAGACACCGCCGACTCCATTGAACGCACCCGCGTTGTCCTGAAAGGCCCGCTCGAGACCCCGCTGGGCCATGGGAACCGTAGCGCGAACGTAACGCTCCGCAAAATGTTCGAAACATTTGCCAACGTTCGCCCGGTCCGCGAAATCCCTGGTGTCATTACGCCGTATACCGGCCGCAAGCTCGACATGGTCGTCGTTCGCGAGAACGTCGAGGATCTGTACGCCGGCATCGAATACATGCAGACTCCCGGCGTCGCCGAATGTCTCAAGATCATTACTCGGCCCGGTTGCGAGAAAATCACCAAGTTTGCCTTTGAGTTTGCCAAGGCTGAGCAGCGCAAGCGAATCCACTGCGCGACCAAGTCGAATATCATGAAGCTCACCGAAGGGATGCTGCAGCATACCTTCGAAGCTATTGCGCGCGACTATCCTGAGATCGAAGCGAAGCATATTCTGGTCGATAACTGCGCGCATCAGCTGGTTATGCGTCCGGAAGAGTTCGACGTGATCCTCACGACGAACATGAACGGCGACATCCTTAGCGACCTTACTTCGGGCCTCACGGGCGGACTTGGCTTTGCGCCATCCGCCAATATTGGGGCCGAGATCGCCATGTTTGAAGCGGTCCACGGTTCGGCACCTGACATTGCGGGCAAGAACATCGCGAATCCAACGGCACTCGTCTTGAGCGCAGCGATGATGCTCCGTTATATCGGGGAAGGGAAGGCTGCAAACGATATCGAACAGGCGGTGCTTGTAGCGTTCGAACACGGCATCCGTACGGCAGACATGCGTGGCGATTCACCAATCAGCACAACCACGGAGTTCGCTGATATCGTTATCTCTAATCTCGGTAAACGTTCGCAAACGGCTTCGTCACGGGATTACAAGACGTTCAAGGTGCCGCCAAGCACGGGTACGGTCGGCTATGTACACGCCGCGCGACGTCATGTTGTTGGTGTTGATGTGTTCATCGAGAGCACTGAACTGCCAGACGTAATTGTTGAGTCTGTTAATCGCATTCTCCCAGGCTCACCACTTGAATTGATCTCGATCACGAACCGCGGTACGACGGTTTATCCGCCGAGCGGGACGCAGGGGAGTTTGGTGGATCATTATCGTTGTCGGTTTGTACCGCGCGAAGGCGCGGATGCGAACGATGCGCAAATTCTCGATCTCTTACAGCGTATCTCGGCTATCTACACCTGGATGCACATCGAGAAGTTACAGCAGTTTGATGGGGTCGATTTCTTTAGTAAATCGGTTTAACTAGGCGGGCTCATTACGAGCCGAGCCGGCAACATCAACACCATAAAAAAAGTGGGCGTGTCGATCAGTAAGACTGATGACACCGCCCACTTTTTTTATTGAACTAAACCAAATGCAATACCAGCTACTTTACCAACTACTTCGGCATCAAGACCGCGTCAATCCCGTGGATCACGCCATTCGACGCTTTAATATCTGCTTCCACAACTGTCGCACCCTGCACGGTCATCTTCCCGTCTTTCATTGCGAATTCAACTCGTTCGCTCTGCAACGTACGCGCAGTCTTGAGCTTTAACAGCTGGCTCGATGGAATCGTGCTACTCACAACATGATACTGCAACACTTTCTTCAGCAACGCGGTATCGTTCTTTAACGCACTCAACTTCTCTGCCGGCAACGCTGCAAACGCGGCATCGGTCGGCGCAAACAAGGTATACTGCGCAGTCCCCTGGAACGTCGCCGTTAACCCAGCTGCATCCAGCAGCTGTAGTAACGTGCCGAAGCTGCCTGCCTTTTTCAGCTCTGCAATCACATTCCCAGCTTGCATATCAACTTGTGCATCTCCCGCATTTAACTCCATGCCAGCGGTTGAACTTGCACTGTGGTCCGAATCACCCAAGAAGTTAGATGCACCAGAATATTGCGACGCAAACGCAACTGCACCACCCGAAACGACGCTCAGTGCGACGAATGCGATTAAATACTTGCGACCGACTGTCATAAAAGTGCCTCCATAAATTCAATCCGAATACATCTAATACACCACTCTGCATCTACAGAGCCATCAACGCCTGGTTTCAACACGACCCGAAGCTGTCGCCCACCAACCACTTCAACAATCATCCTTTAACAACCGCGCTACGGCAACCCATTCAAGGTAATCTGCCCTAGAACGGTCGTTCGGCGGAATCTTCGGTGCCACGGTCAGCAATCGCGGATCGATTGTCGCTTGTGCTACTATCGGTCCCCGACGCATCAGCAACTGAATGCTTTTCCAGCAATCGGTACAATGTCGTTCGATCTACCCCAGCAAGACGCGCCGCCTTGGACATATTTCGGTCGGCCCGCGCAACCAGTAAGGAGAGATACTCCTTCTCAAAGTGCGTCAGCACAGCCTCTTTCGCGGCATGATAGGTCTTTCCCATCACATGCACCGGCCACCCTTTATTGGCCGAAGCCCCGTGTCCAATTTCCTGGCGCATGGGAAGATCGTCCGCCATTAGCACCATTTCAGGCTCTACCATCACCGCCACATGTTCGACCACATTCTGCAGTTCCCGCACATTCCCAGGCCAGGAGCGCGACATCAAAAAGTCAATCGCTGACGGAGAAAATGTTGGTGCCTCGCCGTCGCCCAGTCGATGCCGTTTCCAGTATTGAGCCAGGAAGTGGGTGGCGAGGAGCGGGATATCTTCCACTCGATCTCGCAGTGGCGGCAGGTGAAGGGGAACGACGCGTAACCGATAAAACAGATCTGGCCGAAGAACTTTCCCGTCCAACGCATCTTCCAAATTCCGATTGGTCGCCGACAAAAACCGTACGTCAACTAGCACGTCTTCTTCGCTCCCAACTCTCCGAACGACGCCATCCTGAATCACACGAAGCAGCTTCGCCTGCAGCGCGAGTGGCATCTCGGTGAGTTCATCCAGAAACAACGTTCCGTTGTGCGCCACTTCGAGCAAACCGGGCTTGTCGCGATCGGCGCCCGTAAACGCGCCTTTTTTGTGCCCAAACATTTCCGATTCCAACAAATGGGCCGGAATTGCGGCGCAGTTAATCGCTACAAACCGTTTGCTCGCGCGTCGGCTCTCTTTATGGATCAGCTGCGCGATCACTTCTTTTCCCGTTCCGCTTTCGCCGCTGATCATTACAGATGCATCGGTGCGCGCAACTTTCCGCGCCAGCTCCACAACTTGGCAAAAGGCAGGCGAAACGCCAATGACAGCATCGGTTTGGGCCGGTCGTTTGGAAGAAGTAACCGGCTTGGGTTGCACCCCGCCGCTGCGTGCCGCCAACAGCTCATGTGCCGCTCGACCAACCACCAGTTGTAGCTGTTCGGCGGTAAACGGCATGGCTAAATACTCCCATGCACCAGCCTGCAACGCCCGAATGTTGGTTTCCACACTCGGATTCCCCGTCATCAGGACAATCAGCGATTCTTTGTACGCCGCCCGTGCCGCGTCGAGAATCTTCATCCCCGATACGCCGCTCATGAACAGGTTTACGAGGACGATCTCAAATTTCTTCTTTTCGATGAGACGCAATGCGTCTTCGCCACGCGATACCCCAGTGGCGTTATACCCCTCGCCACGCAAGACGGCTAGGCACCCTTCTCGCAAGGAGTCGTCACACTCAACGACGAGCACGCGCAACGATGCCCGGGCTCCAGAGGAGACGGAATTGTGGTGTCCTACACTTTCTTCGCTAACGGGGCTCTCCGGCATAAATCTGGGGGCGGCTGGGCGAGGCGTAAATCCTACCTGTAAACCAATGAATCTCAGGTTCTTCGCGAAACATCCCACCGAACGAGCACGACGTCGAGGGTAATCAAGTGTAGCATCAACGCCACACTATCACAAAAAATCGGTTGCAGCGGTCAATAAAACAAGTGATCCTTTTATAATGCTTAAAAGTCAGCTTCATGCTCTTGCTCAATTGTAGCGCTGTTCCTTCAGCACAGCTTATTCTATCTTTCGGCAGCCCATGAACAACTTATTACCCCCCTCGTCCAACTCGGGAGAGTCGCTCCCCGTCGCCGCGACTGCCACCGGAGCGATCCCGCATAGCGACGCCCGCTGGGCGCCCGCTGAGCCACCTCCAGAAGAGCGTAGCAATCAAGGCGCCAAACTCCGTCGATATTGGGCGGCAATCAAACGTTTTCGATGGCTCGTTATCGCACTCGCGGTTCTCGGAACCGCCGCGGGAGTTGCAGCGTCTCGATTTATCGAACCGATGTACGAGGCTCAGGGAAAGGTCTGGATTTCGGATGCGAGCCCTCGCGGGGGTGGCGGTAACCCGACTCAGGCACCAGAACTGCTCCCCACCGGCTCGTGGGTCGAACTGTTTAAAAGCTTCGCGGTCGTCGATCGTGTGGTCAATAAAAAACGACTTTTCATTTCATATAAGTCCCACGGAGACTCTGCAGTTCTTGCGAGCCTCAATTCTACCCCCAAGATGGTCCCGGGGCTGTATACGCTCGACGTTGACGCAGGTCGATCGACTTTCACGCTTGTTGAAGACAAGCTCGGCGTTGTCGACCAGGGCACGGTAGGGGATTCCATCGGCCGTCGAGTTGGATTCTTGTGGGCTCCGCCTGCCGAAGTGTTGCAGGGACACTCGCAGATCACCTTTAATATCGCGCAGCCGCGCTCTGTTGCTGTGGGGCTGGTCAATTCGCTCGAAGTAATAATGGGCGATAATAGTAATTTCTTGCGGCTCAGCCTGACCGGGCAGGACAAATGGCGCACGGCCGACCTTCTTAATACATGGATGGAGGAGTTCGTTGCTACTGCCGCCGATCTCCGGCGCCGTAATATGTCGGACGTTGCTGGTATCCTGGAATCGCAGCGCGAGTCTGCCCAGGGTGCCCTACGAACGGCTGAGAATGATCTGCAGGCATTCCGGTCCAGTACCATCACCGAACCCGGTGAAGGGGCCGTAGGGACGTCCAGCGCGATTGCAGGTGGTGGTGCCAGCGATGCGCTCGCGACCGCCTTTTTCAAGAATCAATCGGATTACGAAGCGATTCAGCGAGACAGGCAGGCACTCGAGCAGATTGCAGCGAATGCGCGCAACGGTACGGTATCACCAGACGAAGTGCTCTCTATTCCGTCTGTGGCCTCGGCACCAGGTCTCAGCGGCGCTATTAAAGATCTGATGGACAGGGAAGCCGAACTGGCCAAGCTGAAACAGTCGTATACGGACGAATACAAGCCAGTTCAAACATTGAAGGCGACGATTAATTCGATTCGCACTCAGACTATCCCCAATCTTGCCCAGAATTCAGCGAATATCTTGCGATCGCAAGAAAATCGGCTCGCTTCTCGGCTCCGTCGAGATTCGGTGCAGCTGCGGAATGTTCCGCAGCGGAGTATTGAAGAGGCACGACTACGCCGAAATCTCTCTGTGGCAGAAAATCTCTTTACCACGCTCGAGAATCGCTACGAAACCACTCGTCTCGGTGCCGTAAGTACCGTTCCCGACGTCAATATTCTCGATCCTGCGCTTCCTGCGGCCGCACCTGCGCGGAACATGAAGTTAATTCTGATGGTCGGCGGCTTCGGAGCAAGCCTGGCCCTCGGTATTGCGATTGCGCTTCTGCTCGACATGGTCGATCATCGCTTCAGGTATCCTGAGCAGATCGCTGACGAGCTAAATCTGGAAGTCATCGGCGCCATTCCGGCCGTCCCAAGCCCTGGGGATGCGCTGAAAGACCCCGAGGCGATGCTTCACAGTGTTGAGGCGTTCCGTGGACTTCGTATGCGGGTGCATTACGCATTCGATAAACCCCCCGCGGTGTTCACGATTTCGAGCCCTGGAGCGGGCGACGGAAAGTCGATGATCTCGTCAAACCTCGCGCTGTCGTTTGCCGAGGCCGGTTTTAGAACGCTGGTTATCGACGGGGATATTCGGCGGGGCAAGCTGCACTCTGTTTTTGAAATCGACCGCCGTCCCGGTCTGATCGACTATTTGGCAGGTGAAGCTGAGTTGCACAGCATTATCCGCCAGGCACCGTCCCATCCGAAATTATCAGTCATTCCGTCCGGAACTCGGCGTCACCGTGGGCCAGAACTTCTCACATCTGCCTTGGTTCCGACGATGTTTAACATCCTGCGCCCACGGTATGACGTTATTATCGTCGACAGTGCGCCGCTGGGCGCCGGGATTGATGCGTATGCCTTTGGCGTCGCAACCGGAAATATGATGATTGTGATGCGTCCCGGCGTTACGGATCGGCGTATGGCGAAGGCCAAGGTGAAATTGTTACAGCAGTTCCCGGTTCGGATATTGGGAGCCGTCGTGAACCACGTTCCGGCTGCTGGCTTATACCAGGAATATTCATATCTTTACGGCTATTCTCCCGACTCAGATGCTGATGTGGCGAACGATCCTGGTACGATACCAATGCTTCGGGCCGACGCGGCAAAAAAATAGTTCGACCCGTATGTACGTTTATAAGTATCCCTATTGAATCACGAAGAAGCCTTACAGCCAGTACCGCCGCACCCGGATGAAGCAGAGCAGAAGACCGATGAGGCCATCCGCGCCTCATCGGCTCAGACGTCACGTTCATTAGATAAATCGCTGTTGATGGGCCTCGCCTGGACTGGCGGGATGAAGTGGGCGACTCAGGTTATCAGTTGGGCATCAACTATCGTTGTTGCTCGCCTCCTCACTCCAGATGATTATGGCGTGATGGGAATGGCGATGGTGTACGTCAACCTGGTCGCGCTCGTTAATGAATTTGGGCTTACCGCCGCGATTCTTACACGACGCGACCTGGGCTCGGACGATATCGCGCGCATTGGTGGGTTCGGAATATGTATCGGTGCTTTTTTTACGGTCATCTCTCTGGGGCTAGCGGGGCCGATTGGAGCATTTTATGGCGATCCGGCCGTCCGGATGGTCATCATGCTGTTGAGCGTGAATTTCCTGATCTCGGCGGTTGGTGTTTTGCCAAAGGCGTTGCTTGCGCGCGACCTGCAGTTTCACCGTCTTGCGATGATTGACGGGGTAACGAGTATTACACAGGTTGCGGTTACGCTTGTGCTCGCTCTATTAGGCTTTCGCTATTTTTCGCTCGTCTTCGGCAGTATAGCCAGCGCAGTGGCTGGGGTGGGCCTGGCGGCGCTTTGGCATGGGCACCGCATTGCGCTACCACGTCCATTCAAGTCGATCAAGAGTTCAATTAACATCGGCTGGCACGTAGTTATTGGACGTATTGCGTGGTACACGTATCAGAATGCCGACTTTGCAATTGTGGGCCGCGTTTTGGGGAAAACCGTACTTGGCGCGTATACGTTGGGCTGGGAGATTGCAACGGTTCCGGTCGAACGCATCAGTGTGCTCGTTGGACAAGTTACTCCGAGTATCTTCTCGAGCGTTCAGCACGACCGGCCGGCGTTACGTCGATATTTTCTGGCGATTGTTGGCGGTTTGGCGTTTATCACGTTTCCAGCCGCGATTGGTATTGCGCTGACCGCGGATTTACTCGTGCCGATTGTCCTGGGTGAACGGTGGGTGTCTGCGATTGTCCCGATGCAATTTCTCGCCGCCTACGCAGGTATTCGATCGATCGATACCGTTGGCCCGCAAATTTTAGTATTTACTGGCCACTCGCGTCAGAGTATGTGGTTTAGCATCATGGCTGCATGTACCTTCCCACTCGCCTTCCTCTTCGCAACGCGTTGGGGAGCGCCTGGTGTTGCCGCAACATGGATTGTGGCGTATCCTATCATCATGTTGCCGATTTATCGGCTCCTGTTCCGCGTCCTCGAGATGCGAGCTCGAACGTACTTTGCGAACCTCTGGCCTGCGACAAGTAGTACATTAGTAATGGCAGCCGCGGTGCTGGTGGCACGTCCCTGGCTGCGAGCGAACTGTGTGCCATATATTGCGTTGATCGCAGAAGTTATGATCGGAATTGTCGTATATGCCGCGATGATGTGGTTTGCGCATCGAGATCGCCTTATGAACTTTAAGAAGATTATTCAGGCTGCGCGGTCATGAACCGCGCTCTTGATACCACTTTGGGGGCATCTCCTCGGATCGGTATTCTTGCGCTTGTCGCGGAACCGTGGAGTATGCGATGGTCTACTCGACATCAAATCCTCACTCGCCTTTCGAGCCACTTTCCGGTTGTGTGGGTTACACCGGCACACGAATGGCGGGATAGTCAATCGCGTCTCGGGCGAAAGTCGTTCACTCGACCGCTCGATGCGTATCCTGATTTTGTGGTCTATGAACCGGAAGCAGTCCTTCCGGTTTTGTACCGTCCAAAGGTTGCTGCAGCACTGTTGGAACGTATTCGTTTACGACGCGCGCGCAAAATGCTGCAGTCTATGGGATGTACCCACATCATTCTGAGCATTTGGCATCCGCGTTTTTCTGACGGTATCGATTTGGTATCGCATGCCATCAGTTTATTCCATATTGACGACGATTATTCGTTTTCTGATGAAGAGCGCGAGCTTGACCCATCGGAACGTCGATTGCTTGAGGGCGCCGATCAGGTCTTCGTACATTCGCATACTTTGCTCGAGCGCAACAGGCCACATGCGCAACGGATTGCGCTCAGTCCCAATGGTGTTGACTGCGATCTGTATTCTGCCCCAACTGCCGAACCAGCCGATTTGGCCAACATTCCGCACCCGCGTATTGGGTACACCGGATACATCAAGCAGCAGATCGATTGGGATATGATGCTCACATTGGCGCAACGGCATCCCGAATGGTCGTTTGTGTTCGTTGGACGTCGGAGCCCACATCCAGAAATCTCAACAATCCTGGAGAAGCTGGATGCGCTGTCGAATGTGTACTTTTTAGGCGAAAAAACAACGTCAGATTTGGCGCGCTATCCTCAGCACTTTGATGTCTGCATGATGCCGTATCGAATCAACCGATACACGAAATACATCAATCCACTAAAGCTTAACGAATACCGTGCTACCGGGCGGCCAAGCGTTGGGGCGGCGATTCCGTCGCTCGTCTCTGCAGCGGGTGTCGCGATCGCAACATCCGCTGATGAATGGTCGGCTGCGATTGCAACTGCCTTGGATCCTGCCAGAAATACGCCGGAAATAATCGCGGAGCGGCAATCGCTGGCAATGGCGTTCGATTGGAATACTATCGTAGCCACGATGGTCACTACAATTCATGAATGTCTGAGCGCTACTCCAACATGGCCGTTGTAAATATCGAGCCGTGGTTCGTGCATGATGATATAGGTGCGCAGTCGAAGGAACGCCTACTCCTTGTCACGTATCACTTTCCACCCGACTCTGCCATTGGCGCGAGACGTTGGGAGAAGATGGCACAATATGTAGCTGAACGCGGGTGGGGGCTGGATGTAATTACCCGCGAAATGCCGGTAACTGAGCAGGCTTTCGCGCGGCTACAGGCGCTTCCGGCCGGTGTAAAGATTTACAGCCTTCCCGTGGAGCCACTTCAGGTTCAGCAGTGGGAAGACGGGCTAAGTCGTTTTGTTCGCAGCGTTCGGGATCGCAAAACAACCGGTGGTCCAATAGCGGAAGCGTCGATCAGCAAAGCTGTTGTAGCCGGGAGCCTCGTCACAGAGAAAAAAACGGCTGCATCGCCCGCCGTTCCAGCGCTTTTTAACCGTGAATCGGTTCGGTGGGGTGGATCGGTCCGAAACCTGTTGCGCGCATACTGGGCAACGGTCGAACACGCGCAGTTTTTGCCATGGGGAAAGCGTGCGTTGCAACTTGCAAAGCAGATTACACACGCTGGAAACCATCTCGCGGTGATCTCGTCGGGACCGCCCCATATGATGCACGACGTGGCTCGCCGGATCTCTGTAGCCACCGGTGTGCCATTCGTGATGGACATGCGGGATCCCTGGTCGTTGAATGAGCAGATTGTCGATCACCTCGCCAGCCCAATGTGGTATCGTATTGCAGAGCGGTTCGAGCGGAAGGCAGTAAAGCAGGCGTCGTTAGTGGTTGCCAACACTGAGCTGGCACGCCGAGGGCTTGTGAATGCGTATCCGGACCGCGAGGGCGACATTATTACTATAATGAATGGTGCGGACGAAGACCCCATCCCCCCTTCTCGGCGCGGTGGGAAATTTGTTATTGCCCATGCGGGGACGATCTACCTGGATCGAGATCCGCGCGCACTCTTTCAGGCGTCAGCTCGACTTATTGCCGACCTCAACCTTACTCCAGACGACTTTGGGCTTGAGTTTATTGGATCGTTTGAGTCGGGCGGATATCCAATTCACGATGTGATTCGTCAGGAAGGGTTGGAAAGGTATGTCACTGTGGGGGCGTCTCGGCCGCACGCCCAGGCCATGGAGTTCATGGCCAATGCGACCATGAACGTTGCGATGTCTGGTTCAAATGTGACCGCCATTCCAGCGAAAACGTTTGAATGTGTACGGTTTGAGGCCTGGCTGCTCGCGCTTTCGGAGCCTCACAGCGCCACTGCGTTACTTCTGAATGGTACGGATGCAGACGTAGTTGGCCCAACAGACGTCAACGGGATAGCGGATGTCCTTGCAAAGCGGTATCGTCAATACACGGGTGGCACAACTGCGCCAAGAATTGGGGATGATCCCCGGTTTGGCCGCCGCCAGCAGGCGAACCTTCTTTTGGATGCTATTTCGCTTCGGCGGAGCATCTAACTGATACAGCGGTTCCGCGCAACGGGTGTTGTGCGGACGCAACAAATTGGCGACGATTCATAAGGCTTTGAAAACTGTAAGTTGTTGATATTCAACGAGTTATAATTTCTGAAATCGCCAAATTCTACTGGCACACCGACTGCCTATACTGGGGCCATAATCAAATGAGTCAATCGATGAAGACGTTTTTGAAGATTTTCAGCTTTGCTGTTGTTCTGGGCACGATGGCGCCGCAAGCCGGTTCACAGGTTGCGACGCAGCCATCGGGTGTAGTTCAAGTTGGAGATCGGATCGCCTTAAGGATCGAAGGCGCAGCGGCCTTTATGGACACGGTGGTTGTTCGGGAGGGTGTGGTAATCCAAATACCGAACATAGGCGATATCTCGGTGCAGGGTGTACGGCGAGCTGATTTGCAGGCATACCTTGCCCGAGAGATTGCCAAGTATGTGAAAGAGCCTGTCGTTCACGCGACTCCGCTCATTCGGATTGCAGTCGTTGGAGCGGTTGCTAAACCTGGCTTTTATTCGGTTCCAAGCGATCTCCTCTTAAGCGACGTAGTCATGTTGGCTGGAGGACCTGGAAACGAATCTGACCTCAATCGCTCAAAGCTGATACGAAGTGGGAAGGAAGTAGCAGGTCCAAAGACGATGTCACAAGCGCTGGCAGCTGGAGCGACACTCGACGTTTTACAAGTCGCCTCTGGCGATCAAATAGTAATTGGAGAAAAATCAAAGAATTTCGATAGTATCGTTCGAATTGGCGGAGCGGTTGTAGGGCTGGCTGGACTGGCTCTCGCATTATCACGATAGATACCCGGGGGCGCCCGGACTCTATTTCGCGAAGATCCTTAGTCACGCCTTTAGAATTTTGTAGCTAGTACCCGTTTTACAAACCCCCTCAATTTGTAAAAATTCAATGCAACATCAATCGCAATTTCCAACTTCACCACCGGTGCCTGCCGACATACTGAAGTTCCCGGTATTATCGGAACACAGTCCGGCCGGACGCCTGCAAACCGATATAGAAGTTCCACTTGCACGCAAAGTTGATCTATTTCGGGTACTCGCTTCTGGTGAAGTGGAGCAAAGGCGAAACCAAGAGCTGTCTGATAGCAAAATGGTAGTCGTTGCCGCTGAACGATCTGAAGTTTTAAACCGTGTAGCAAACGTAGCTATTGCGGTGCTGGCATTAGTAATCCTGTCGCCTTTCCTGTTGTTGGTCGCATTGGCCATTAAGCTCACGTCGCGTGGGCCGGTCGTCTACGTTCAACAGCGTGTCGGGATGGATCGACGTCGCCGAGAGATAACGGCGGTCTTCGACCGACGACAGGGCGACGTTGGAGGACAGGCATTCGATATTTACAAGTTCCGCTCGATGCGGGTTGATGCGGAACAATCAAGTGGTGCAGTTTGGGCGACGCAGGATGACCCCCGCGTTACACCCATTGGACGATTCATGCGGAAGACGCGCATCGATGAAATCCCACAGCTGATCAACGTCATCATTGGTGACATGAACATTGTGGGGCCTCGGCCTGAAAGACCGAGCATCTTCGCCGAACTACGTGAGAATATCTCGGAGTATCCGCTGCGCCAGCAAGCTCGCCCTGGTATTACCGGTTGGGCTCAGATCAACCGGGCGTACGATGCAAGTATGGATGATGTTCGTCACAAAGTAGAGCTGGATCTCGAGTATCTTCGACGCCAATCAATTGGCGAAGATATCAAGATCATGATGCGGACGCTTCCAGTTATGCTGTTCAGGCGTGGTTCCTGTTAAGCCTCGGCTTGCAGAAACCTGTAGGGCGGCGGAGTAGACCGCTGCGAATGTAGTCCTGAAATAGGGTGTGGTTGTTGAATAGGTGACGTTGTAAAAATTGCAGTTGTAGTACGGAGGCGGGTTCGTCGCGCGAGGGGGTGTGGCGGGCCCGTTTTCCGTTCCCGCTATTTGTTGTCTGCAATTTCGACTTCGAACGATTTCGTTACCGGCGAGTCGGCTCCCATGTGGCCGCACGCTTATTCTGAATTACTCGAACCCACGCAAGAATCCCGGCCAGATTCGACGCTAACGCAAATCCCGCAATGTTCAGCAGCTTTGGCGCCGGCCGATCGGATGACCATTTCATACCGGCCCAGCCGATCAGAATTCCAACGATCGAGAGTACCAGCACGCCAAGCCAAAATGGTGACTGAACACTCAAGGCGATAAGAGCAATCCCCGCAAGCACAAACGCAGGATAGACCAGCCAACGCGCGAGCTTATGGCTAAATAACATCCATGCAAACGACCCGTACCGAATCGGGTTCATAAGGTGACGTTTAAACCACAGCGTTTGAAGCCCCCGCGCCATCGTACGAATCTTACGGCGAAACTCAGCCTGTAGTGAACTGGTACGAGGCACTAGGCACACTGCGTCATCAACAGACACCGCCCGATACCCCCCTTCGCGTGCCATCAACGCCGAAGCAAAGTCTCGGCTGAGCGATTCAGGGAATCCGCTATCGTATAACGATGCCCGAATACCGTAAAAACATCCGCTCGCCCCAACAATCGAACCCACACGGGTTTCGAGACCGCGAATATTCATCTCATAGCCAACATAACCAGACTCACCGCTTCCGGTTTCGCTGGCGATATTTTGCTTTGCATCAACGCTAACGTCGCGTCCCGATGCGACACCAACTGTTGGATCTGCAAACGCCGATACCAGAGCTTTCAAAGCATTCGGAACAATCTTGATGGTTGCATCGGTATTCACAACAATCTCACCACGAATTGCGGCAGCAGCAGCATTTTCTGCAGCGCTTTTCCCCCGTCGAGTCTCGAGTCGTACAAGATCGACACCTCTATCCGAAAACTCTCGAACGATGTCATCAGTGCCATCGGTGGATGCATCAGAAATTACGACGATTTGGCGTTGTTCCGCAGGATAGTCCAACGCGAGAAGGCTTTCTAACGTCTGCCGAATGCTCTTCGCTTCGTTATAACACGGAACTGTAATTGTTAACGACGGCCATTGCTCGAATTTTGGCACCGAACCTTGGGTTCTACCAAACCTGGCAACCAATCGAAGTAACATTGGGTAGCCTACATATGCATAAATCCCAATAACAAAGGGGAGAGCGAGCAGGATATAGAGCGCAGTATTCACAGACAAAGAGAGAAGTGAGGTCAGATGGTGTTATGCGATTAGCGATCGATACAATGATTCGTATCGATCCAACCAGGGATCCAAGCTGAAGTCGCTTAGTAGCCGCTGTCTCGCACGTTCAGCACGAGCTACAGTGCCAGTAGGGTCATGGTATGCAGATCGAATCGCGTTGGCCAGGGCGGCTGGATCGTTTGGAGGGACCAGGAGTGCTTCGTTGTTCGAGAGCATATCGGGAACCCCACCAACGTTGGTTGCAACAATAGGTATGCCGGCAGCCATTGCTTCTAGCACCACAATTGGAGTGCCTTCCGTTCGCGAGCTGAGCACAAAGAGATCGAACGCAGGAAAGAGCTGTGCAACGTTATGCACCACACCATGCATGGTAACTCTGTTGTTTAAGCCAAGCTCGGCTGTTCGCTGTTCTACAGTCGGACGCATCGGCCCATCGCCAACAAACGAAAACGAGATCCCTGGTTCGTGCGTTAACCCAGCGGTCTCGATCATAATATCTGGAGCTTTTTCCTGGCTCATTCGTCCAATCCAGGCTACTTGAAATTGATCGTCTGGTATTCCAAGAATTGATCGGGCATGTGCGCGAGTCTCTGTCGTCGATGTAATTACCGAGTGGCTCGTGTATGCGTTCGGAATGAGATGCAACGTTTCGGCCGGAACCTTCGCCCCGCGTAGTCGATCATACACATTACGCGACACTGCAACCGCAGCGCTCGCATTACGTACCGACCGCATCTGAAGACGTTCGTACAAGCGCAACTTCCAGTCTCCACCAGTAAATCCGTGTAATGTAGATACTGTAGGAATGTTGAACCGTCGAGCGACAGGGAGATCGAGAATGTCCGGTCGATAGCCGTGGGAATGAACGATATGCGGTTGACGTGATTCAATGACTTCCGCGATCATCGTACGAGCCTTTTTAAATTCCCGTGAAGAAACGTGAAGCTCCACAGTGTCGACTCCTTCGCGCCGAAGAGCCGTTACAAAGGGATGATTCTTTGTCTCAACAGTTGCTGCCAGGGTGACGAGATGTCCTCGCGACGTATGGCCAACTGCGAGGGCTCGAACGACGCTCTCCAGCCCACCAACAGTGGCGGGGGAGAGGCAGTGCACGATTGAAAGCGATTTTTGGAATACCACGGCGCCCTATGGGTTCGGTGAGCTGAGGCGTGACGTTGAGCGCAAACCGTTGTATGATGATTGATACAATGCTTCGTATTGGCGAACCATCGCATCGAGACTAAAGTGATCAATCACTCTGTTCCGTGCTGTTTGAGCGTCAAGATGGCGTTGTTCCACATTGCTGAGCGCATCAGCCCAGGCTTGGGCTAACGCTGCCGGATCTGACTTTGGAACAAGTCTGTGACTGAGCGACGAACCGAGTACCGCAGCGTTTCCACCAACATCCGTAACAATGGGGCACAAGCCGGAGCTCATTGCCTCCAATAAGCTGACCGATGTGCCTTCGCTATGGGACGACATGGTGAAAATATCGAATTCGCTGAGCAGGCTTTCGATATTGCTACGCCAGCCGAGGAAATGAATGTGTTTGGTATCACCGGCGTCGGCTACGAGACGTTCCAGGTTAGCTCGCTGACTGCCGTCTCCAATCAATACAATTGCGGGGCGATTTTCTGGTGGATATTGCTTGAGTAGATGGTTTGCCGCAGCAACGGCTACTTCATACCCCTTAATCGATTCCAGGCGTCCGATACTCCCAATGATTGGAGTCGAAGCTGCAATTCCTAATTCAGTACGGAGCAGTGTGTCACGTTGTCTCGGCGTATAGCGTTTGGTGTCAACTCCGTTGGCAATGACTGTAACCTTTTTAGGCGAATTCACAAACGTCTTCATATGCTCGGCTAACACATCTGACACTGCCACAACGGTGTCCGTAAAACGTGATGCGATATTATCTACGGCGCGATACGTTAACGGGTCAGGATTTTGACGCCCGTGATCCGTGTAAATAAGTATCGGCACGTTCGCAATTTTGGCGGCTCGACCACCCTTATACCAGACACCGCTATGCGTATGTACAATGTCAGGTTTAATCCGTCGAATAGCCCCGGACAATGACTGCGGGTGAAGCATAGACAGCTTTGTCATACGCGGTGCAAGATGCACGGACGCGTACTTGTCCAACTCCTCGGCGAAGTGACCGAGATATTGTAGTGCCATGACATGCGTATCAAAGCGAGACGAATCCGTTCGTTTTGCAAGTTCGGCGATAATGCGTTCCATTCCACCGAAATTCAAGTTCTGTACTAAATGTAAAACACGCACGCGGTTGGTCATTCGAGATCAATACCTGCTTTTCGGAGCAGACGAACTGTTTTATCTTGAACGCGTTCAACAATATCGTATATTGACCGCCCAGCTTTCAATGCTGCCCACTGAGGGCCCGAGAGTGAAACGCGGGAATCGAATCGCATCGTTTTTCCTTTGTTGGTAAAGCGACCCGATTTGATTTCTACAATTGGATCGTCGGATGGGGCAGGGAGAACGATCCGTGTTTCGCGGTCGTTTGTGCTGTCGTGTTGATCGAGGCCAACCGTGGCGACGACGTTGGGGCGACGAGCATATACGTCGCGAAATAGGCGCATCGCACGAGGATCTGGAAGATATCGTGTATTGTATCCAGCGTTCCAAACTTCGATAGCGTCAACGTTTTCCAGTACGGTTGCTGGAACGGTGTAACGCGTAAGTACTGGATGGGCTAAGACTGTCATTTGCGCAGTCTCTCGTGTCTGCTCAAAAAACTCTGCTGGAGTTTTGGGTGTAATCCAGGTGCGTAGCCCTAATGCGAAGAGATGCATCCCCTTGAGACCGGAAAATCGATATTCCAGTCCTGGGATAATACGAACGACGTGGTCAGATAGGGAATCGCAATGGTCGATGTATTCTTTAAAAATATCTTCCGTTAAATCTTCGGCATGATCGCTCATTCCTACGAATCGAATGCCACGTTCGATGCTGGTTGTACGCAACGTTTCGAGGGAATCGAGACTATCGTGGGAATAGTCACTATGCATATGGATAACGCCAGGGAATGTCATGTTTATTCGTCTCCCAGGTCTTGGAACCATTGAATAGATTCACGCCAAAATGGACGAGCGTCGTTTATGCGGAAAACTTCATTTCGCATATCAGAGTTTTGCCGAAGAAAATCGATGATCATACGCAAACGTGACGGTGAGCCTGGTGGAAGTGCCAGTGCTATATCCGAATGGCGAAGTCGAGCGATGATGTGGTTGACGTCGCCCCAAAACCATCGGCTTTGTACCGATGGATTGTATGTTGTGACCGGATACGGCTTCTCGCCGGAAGCCGCCTGTATAAGCAACATTGGAAAGTCGACACCCGCATCAACTGCTAGCTGGAGTGAGCCCCAAAATCGACCATTAATCTCCATGAGATACGGTGTTCCGGTTGCTTCGTCAATCTTGTACTCGATCATTGCGACCCCTTGCCAGTCAAATCGATCGAGCAGTGCTCGTGACTTGGCAAGGAGCGTTGAGTCCATGGGAAAACTTTCACGAAATACACTAACGCCACCTGACGGGGGTTGTTCCCGAATCCGACGATGTGAAAACGCTGCGACTAATTCTCCATCCCATAGCAATACAAAGATACCAACGCCAGGACCAACGACACGTTGTTGGAGCAGCAATGGAAACGCGCGCACGTCGATTTCTCGGAAGATATCGCGGAGTTCTTCTGTATTGGCCGCATGTTGTACTGCAAACTTTGCACGATCACCACCCTCACCCGCCACTGAACGCGATGGTTTTATAACCAATGGGAATGTGAGTTTATCCATTTGCAACTGCTCGACATCGCTCATCGAATTCAGCGTCTGTTGCGCCGGGATCGTGATTCCAACCTCTTGAGCCGCCGCTAAAACACCACGTTTGTCGGAAACTCGCACGAACGCATTCAAGTCCGCGAATGGGATAAGCATGTTTGCGAATTGCTCTCGTTCCGGTAAGATCGCGAGCAACGATGCTTCTGTCATTGGCAACACAACATCTGCATTGATCTCATGTGCATACGCCAGCACATCAGCAACATATTGTGTTGGCGCTAAAAGCGGGTTCGCAACCAACCGTTCTGAGCGGACGTATTTTGAACCACCTGCGATGGACTTGGTGCGTGCTGAGCAAACGTGAACGATTAATCCCGCTTGGCCCAGCGAGCGGGCTGCCGCTAAACTCGCTCGCTGTTCTCCGTCTGTCACTAAGACAGTGCGTGGTGTTTGGACCATTTTTACTGCGAGATCAGGCCTGAGGTTCGCAACACGAATCCATTTGCCGACACTCCCGATGGGATGTTAAGGCGAGGGATTGCGTATCGCGCAGTTACAGGCAACTGTGCCCATCCTCCATCTATTAGCAGCCCGATGTCGTAGTCTGCCGATTGAGCGGCGTCCCATACCGTCTGGTTTGAACGACCATACGGGTAAGAGATTGCTGAGACAACTCGATCGTTGAATCGTTCGAGTAACCATGCCTTCGACGCTCTCATTTCATATCGAAGCTCATTGGCACTAAGTTGTGTGAGATTCGGATGGCTCCAGGTATGAGAGCCGAGGGTCAAGAGATCGAACGAGAGAGCCGTAACGAGTTCACTTTCGTATGCGCATTGCGCGTGTAATGGCATTTGTGTGATTGCGCGTGGCGTGGTATTACGAGCGCGGTCGAGAATTTTCATTCCCTTTCCTGCATCGATAGTTAGAGCTTGTTCTCGAAATCCATCTGTCAATCCTTTGGCATTCGATGGTGTGAGGACGTCCCACCAAAAGGATTTGCCACCGAGATACGCTGGGGCCACAAACATCGTCGCCGGTAGTCCACGTTGTTGTAGTTCATACACCCCAGCAGTGAGCGCACCACGGTAGGCATCATCAAAGGTGATGACTGCTAACGGTTTCGATCTCTTCGAGGGAATAGGCGAACGCGCTGCGAGTTGGGTGCGTTCAATAATCTCGCCAAGCGCTATGATATCATGTGTGCGTTGCAGGATGTCAAGCTGTTGTGCAAACGCGCGTTGCGGGAGATGTAATGAAGAGTCTCCTGCAATCATTTCCCCGTTTGGAACAATATTATGATATGCTAAAATCAGGATATCGTCCCGATGTCGACGACGCGACATAACCGTGGCACCGCTGAAGACGATGCCACGTTCGATAGCTGATTTGATCGTACGGGGTAGTGTCACGATCCTGTTGGAGTCCAGTGCACGGGTTGAGTATGGCGTGTCTGTTGTTTTGCGACTGTCGACGGTGTTGGATGAGAAGAATTAGTCGTGCTACGGCGCTTGAGAATTGCTTGCTGTCCAAGTAGAAGACCGAACAGGACATATAAATAGGCAAAATATTCCGCAGAGATAAAGAATCCGCAGAGGATATATCCAATTAGGGCTGCAATTAACATTTGCGCAAACGCCGCATCGTGTTGGGAGATATGGGGGCTTCCTCTCGTCTTATTCTGCACTTTACTGAGTGTTCGAATTGCAACACCAAGCAGCAAGACAAATAGTACAAGTCCAATTACTCCACACTCAGCACCAATTTCTACAAATGAGTTATGTGCAACTGACCACTTAATTCCACGACCCATTTCAGCATATTGTTTTGCCAGTGGGGAAAGCTCGCCCTCTGCGATAGGGAAGGCGCGTATGCCGACTCCCAAGATTGGACGGGCGGCCATATAACCAAGCCCTCGTAGCCAGACGGCCTTTCGGCCAACATCGCCGGTCATGTTATAATCGTCTTTGGGGTTGAGGAGCGTACCCATCATCTCCCAATAGTTTGACGATCCAGCTACGAACAAAAGCAAAATACCACCAACCGCCGCTCCAATGCGCAGGCGTGCAGGCACGGCGCGATATCGAAGTAAGATATATCCCATGACCGCGATAAGTCCGAGAAATCCACCACGTGAACCACTTCGAATAATCATAATGATGAACATTCCTAACGTGATGAGTGCAATGATTCTTTTCCAGAATACAACGCTTGGTCTGAGAAAAAACACTGCAAATGGAATGCTGCAAACCATCAGCATCGCAAAGTCGTTCGCGTCGTAGTAAACGAGTTCTTCAAGACGGCCGCTCGGTCCAACTGGATGGTAGAGAAATACGATAATCGCGTAGATCAACCCACCAATAAGAAATGCAAATGAAAACCATTCGAGATCGGATGCCTCTCGAACACTAGTCGCCAGCACGATCATTAACAAAAACGTAGGGAATATGTCCTTCAGCAGGAACATAAAGCTATTTATTGGCCAGAGGCTGAACGGTATCCCTATGATCATTACAGCAAGGAATATTAGCAGAACCTTGAGTAACGGTGATTGAATTGCAGAGTAACGGCGGAGCGGAGAATGATCTGAGAAGTATAGTGCGAGTACACTTAACTGCACCAAAATTGGGAATTTGATACTTGCTAAGACGGGAAATAGGTCCTGAACGCGCCACACTGTAACCCAACTAAAGAGCATCACTGCATATAACAACGTGTCGAGCGAAAAAGTCGGCCGAGTTTCGTTTGCTGCGGTTGAAGTCGCTTTCAAAGACATATCCAGGAATACCGGAATTTCGATAAGGCTAGTAGTTTTTGCCGTCGGACGGCATACGAACGAGCGACGGACTCGGTGTGGACGAAGAGCCCACCTTTGCTCGCGAGGACGGGCGCGGGCCGTTGAGGCCGGTTTTTGCCAGAAGAGTCAATACAACGATGGTGAGTATCTGCTTTACGACTGCAATTACTGTAGCCACATCCATTTCTGCCTTAAGCTGTGCCTGGACCCTCGACCGAGTCTGGAAGTAATCCAGGAGGAAGAGAATTACCACTGCACCTAATAGTATCGCGATCGTGCCACTGAATAGCCCAAGCCAGCGTCGGAGCCGATTGTGCTCAGCCAGTACCGCCACACTGGTGGCAAGAAGCGCCCCAAGCAAGGGCACTAATGTGATGCTGCTAATCGATCCCACCACCCCGAACCGCCAACTTTCGTCCGAGAGCTGGAGCGGCAGCATAGAAATCACCGTATCTGATATGGGGATAATTACGAGCAGCAGAGCCACAAGGTATGTTGGCCGGGAAAGAGCTTTTAGGGAATCCATAGAGCAAACTCGGGGGTACCAATGGGCGGGTAATCGAAGACCTATTGCATTAATATACTAGGCATAATGACGGCCATATCTGAACGAATAAACGTAGCTCGAAAAATGCCGGATTTTCGGGTCTGGTGGGTCACTGGCGGGCTATTTGTTCTGTGTTTTGGGGTGACGCTCATTGATCTGGTGAGAGCGTGGATTACGAATCCGGATAGTGCTCACGGCCTGCTGATAGCCCCTGTTTGTGTATGGCTCGTCTTCAAAATCGGCCGTAAGGCAGGTGCTGCCCCAGCGGTATGGACCGGTATCGCCGTTTTAACACTGGCTGTGGTTGCCTCGGTTCTGGGCAGAGCGATCGGGATGGCGACGCTGTCTCGTGCTGCACTAGTCTTGGCGCTGGTCGGGATCGCCCTCTGGAGTGGCGGCTGGAGGCAGCTCCTGGCCTTGTGGCTACCGTTTGTTCTTTTCGTTCTGACAATCCCGTTCCCCGACTCGCTCATCTTGGCCATTACGATGCCTTTGCAGGGGATCGCCGCACAGATTGGCGCTGAGATGTTGTCTTGGAGAAATATTCCGGTCTCGCTTTCTGGGAACGTTATTCAACTGCCAGGACACTCGCTTTTTGTTAGCGAAGCCTGCAGCGGCTTGCGGTCTCTAACGGCGCTCGTAAGTATGGCAATTCTAATTGGGGCGATCTTTCTCAAGCATTCGCTTACCAGGATCCTCATGGTTTTCACGTCGATTGTTTTGGCGATTGTCGTGAATGGAGTACGTGTCTTTTTGACCGGATTTTTGGTTTATTTTGTGAACCCCGCACTTGGCGAAGGGTTCATGCATCTCAGTGAAGGGTACCTGTTATTTCTGGTGTCGCTTAGCGCTTTGGGTGGCATAACATGGCTATATAAGCAAGGAGAAGATCGATTTCTCGTTTCCCGTTTTGGGCATAGCGTATGACATGGACTCAGTATGTGCCGTCAGGAGTGCTATTGGTTGGAGCTACCCTAACCTTTGCGTGGGGGGCTCCTAAGCCGACCCAATTAGATCGACCGTTGAATGAAACGATAAACGCAGAATTCCTTGGAGTGTCGGGTCGCGATGTTCCGATTGATACGATTGAGCAGCGTATCTCTGGGGTAACGAGCTATTTGAATCGGGCCTTTGACGTGGGTTCGCCCGCTGGGCCGATGTTGTTCTATGTCGGCTACCATGCGACTCAGCAAGGGAAAAATGGAATCCATCTGCCAACCGTTTGCTTGCCTGGTGCGGGGTGGACACCGACCAGTTCGAGTTTAGTAGCTCTGCCAATCGAGGGGAAAGTTCACCATTTGAACCGATATATCCTTCAAAAAGGAACGCATCAAATTCTGGTGTATTATTGGTTTCAAGGCCGAGGACACGTCACGGCTGGTGAGTTAGATCTGAAACGTCACAGTATTCGCGACGCCTTGTTGCATCGCCGAGACGAGGAAGCACTGGTTCGGATTGTTGTGCCAATCGTCGAAAATCGCCTAGAGACACCCATAGGGAATACGCAACTACCGGCCGATAGTCTCTCAATTCAGTTTGCGTTAATGGTAATTCCAGAGCTTCATCGGGCGCTGCCAGCTATGCCACGATAGCTCGCTACTGTTGTTCGCTTAGCCAAGCTTGGAACATAAGCACACCCCACAATAGGTGAGAGTGGTTGTGCTGTCCACTTTGATGCTGGTTCCAAATTTTTGAAATTTCGGCCGATTCCAGATAGCCTTCTCGCTTCAAACGACTGGGCTCTATTAAGCTCTCTGCCCACCCTCGCAATGGACCACGAAGCCACGAATCTATTGGGACGCCAAATCCCATTTTAGGTCGGTCTATAAGCGACTGCGGCACATACTTGTACAGGAGCTGGCGAAGGATCCACTTTCCTTGACCATCCCGAATCTTTTGGTGCATTGGAATTCGCCACGCAAACTCTGCCACACGGTGGTCTAAAAAGGGCGCTCGAGACTCAAGACTCACCGCCATCGTGGCACGATCGACTTTGACCAGGATGTCATCGGGGAGTTCGGTAACAAGGTCGAAGTACATCATCCGCTGCACAACGTTATCAAACGTTGGCCAGGCCGATGGTGTCGTTAGTTGCGTTAACGGTTCGGCGACTCCAGCGATTGCAGCCGGATCGGGCCAATGCGTCATCAACCGACGATACATATCATCCGGAGTCGTGACACCAACAAACGACGCTGTCTTATGGATCTTGTGTCCGGGATTGACCACCTGGTACCGTTTTGGGATCACGCTGCTCAGTGTATTGGCAATCGAGTCCCATCGGTCTGGAGTCACTGATCGCAACATGCCTCCCAACCCTGCACGCAAGGGCTGCGGGATGGTGCTCAGGCGATTCCACAGGCGTTCGCCCCAGAAATAGCGGTTATAGCCAGCGAACAGTTCGTCGCCACCTTCGCCAGACAGACTTACCGTCACCGATTGACGGGCAAGCTGTGCCACCAAGAACGTTGGGATTTGAGACGAGTCCGCAAACGGCTCATCATAGATGCTCGGCATCCTTGGAATTACTGACATCGCTTCGGCGGGCGAAACGTACAGTTCTGTATGATCCGTACCGAGATGCGATGCTACGGCTTTGGCGTGAGTCGCTTCATTATAGCCCGTTTCGTGAAATCCAATTGTAAATGTCTTAATTGGTTTGTCGCTTTGTGCTTGCATGAGAGCGACAAGCAGCGACGAGTCTACACCGCCCGAAAGGAACGCTCCGAGTGGTACGTCAGCTACCATTTCGTCGCGAATCGTTTGACGGAGGCGTGAATCAAGTGCGCCTAATACTTCTTCATCGCTGCCGATGAGCGGATCAGCTACGCACCGATGTACCATTTCAAGCGGAGACCAATACGCTGAAACCACCGATGTTTCGGTCGGTGATCCGCGAAACGTAACGATCGTTCCCGGAACAACCTTCGCAACGTTTTTATAGATGGAATATGGCGCTGGAACGTAATTATGTCGCAAAAACAACGCGACAGATTGACGGTCAATTGTCGTGTTCCAGGCGTGATGCTGTTGAAGTGCTTTTAGCTCGGATCCAAATAATAAGACGCCGCCAAGGACCCCGTAATAGAGCGGCTTTTCTCCCAACCGATCCCGAATGAGATGTAGGGCTCGTTCTTCACGGTCCCATACCACAATCGCGAACATCCCAGCGGCACGTTGGATTGTCGCAACAATCCCCCAGCATTCCATGGCGGCGAGCAGGACTTCTGTGTCTGAATGGCCACGAAATACGACACCAGTGCTTTCGAGATCGCCACGAAGCTCAGCGAAATTATAGATCTCGCCGTTGAAAGTCATGACATATCTACCGGAGGCCGACGTCATAGGCTGGTGGCCGGCTGGTGATAGATCCAAAATGGACAGACGGCGGAACCCAAGGGCAACTCCGCTTTCTGGATCGAACCATTCTCCCGTATCGTCCGGTCCTCTATGGGCGATAGCCTGGTTCATCCGTTTCAGGGTGTCAACGGGAGCTATACCACTGTTATTCTGAGTCCAGAATCCGGCAAATCCGCACATCCCATAAGATAATCAGTCTAGGGCAAGAGCGCTTCGATCTGGGGAGTTGTGACTGGATGCCTGTCGCGATCGTCAACTAAGACAATAACCCTTAAAACGGTGATCAAAATGCTGCCACATTTTTCCTCTAAGCGTACTACTTATGTGCCCATTTCACCCTTCGTCCTGACCTCTAGCCAGCCTGACTTTTCGCTTAAGGAGGCGAATGATGACCCAGATTTTTGGATATACCCAGTTATCCCAGGCGGGCTTGGCTCTGACTTTTCTCTAAGTCTAGCAAACGAGTCTTCGGATTTTTCAATATATCCGATCGATTCAGATCTCTAATAAGAGATTCAGATCCTCACTCATTAAAACGTTAACGAACGTTCGATTTTTATTTATTTACCATTATCCTCGATAAGGAGAGCCTTATGGCAAACGGAGTTATAACAGGCGTTGTTCGGTACAATGATACGGGCGTTGCAGATGCAAAAGTCTACGTGATCGATGCGGTGACCAGTGAAGAGGTTGCAACTGCTATTACGGATTCGGAAGGCCAATATTTGTTCGATACGTTAGAACTTGATGTCCGATACCATCTTACCGTTGAGTGGTTTAACAACGATCAATGGTTCTCCGGTATGGCGAAACCGAACATGTTAGCCGAAGCTCCAGCACCGCCTGATGTAGGTCCAAACGGCGAATATATTGGAGGTTCTGATGGTACGGTTCCTCTGGCTTTTGATACCACTCAGCACTATGAAAACGATGCAGCGTGGCGAGGCCAAATTCTGTATCAGGATATAATTGTTCAGCCAACTTGGATATATGACAATACGGCCTTGAATGGTACTGGAGGCGCGCAGACCGCACGTTATACCGATGGGCGGTACGTCGACCTAGCGGTGTGGCAAGATACCATAAAAATACTTGGTAATCCCGCTTGGGAATTCACAATCGTTGCAGAAAACGATGGCGCTAGTAGTCCAACGGCAGAGTTTTCTACCCCTTTGTCATCGGCAGTAGAGCAAATATGGTTGTTTCGACGCACGTACTATCCCGCAGGGTTTACTAATGTAGGTGACGGTGATAGCTCTGCTGCCATCGCCTTCAATGGAACTCAGGCTGCTGGTTTTAAAAACGGACCATACGGGTTCTTTGGAAATGGTGTCAATGGCCGCGCAGGAGCTTCTGTTGTGAACGAGGATCTGATAATCCAGAACACACCGCAGGTAGGCGGTAGCGGATATGGTATTGGCGAAACACGGGTTGCCAATATTGCGCCACAATATACAGATGGAGAAGCATGGGATTGGCTCATGCTTTTGGAAAGCTGGGCGGAAGGCGGTAAAAACTACGTTGGATCGACCTTGTGGCGAAAGCTTGCTGCTGATCCGCTTTCATCATATCAACAATTAGGATCTCGGCTTGCCGCGGAGACGGACGATTCTCTGGGGATTGTCGAATTCGCCAGAATTGGTATGTCTGGCTTAAACTACAACCAATCTCGTTCAACTGATTTGAAGTGGTATATGTCCGATTGGGCAGCATTTGCGTTTACCGATGGAGGTGATGATCCTTTCGGACGCTTAGCTGCTCAAGGCAGCGTTGTCGCTCAAGTTTCATCTGTCGATATCGATAGTGTAGACCTTAGTGGTGATTTTATCGCCTCCATTGAATTCAGTAGTCTTTCCCTCGGGAAGAATAGCAATGACGAGGTCGGGCTAGGTATTGTCGAATACAATGTGGATGGAGGTGTATATAGCAGCGCAGGGCCAATCCCATTATATGCTGCGGGTGACCCTGTTCTCTTCGAAATCGCAGCGGGATTAGCGCCAGGGACCTATGATGTTCGATTCAGGACCGTATCTCCTGATGGGCAAACGATTGGTGATGTTAGTGACCCCGTTGAAGTCGTTGTTACTGGCGGCGGACCTTCCGCAGCTCCTCTTACTTCAGTTGGAAATGGGTTTATTTCCGGGGCAAATTTCTCGGCGACTTCCAACAGCGCTGATGTGCGTACTGCAATTCAAGGCATTGGCACAACGAATATTTATAATACGCCATCGAATGTTACATACAATGGCACCGATGCTACATTCGGAAAGATCTGTCGTGTCGCAGAAGGGGCACTCTTTGAAGGGCTTATGACCGACGATAGTCTGGATACGTTTGAAAACGTACGACTTCGCGTTGTCGAGCGATACACTGGTTTTGATGTCTCTGACATCGAAAATCAACAATGGTATAAAATTTGGAACGCAACGGTTACCCCTACACCAAGCGTTTACATTGAGCCGAAGAATACGGGCGTGGTGCTTTTGGAATCATCGGGAACGTACTCGGGGGGAGCCAGTTCCGTGAATACTCTTGCGAATGACTTGATAGACGGGACGTGGAAAGAGGTGATTCTCGAATGGATTCGAAATACCGATGGGACAGTCACTGCCAATTACTATCAGCAGGCATACGGGAGCTCCAGGACTCCTAAAGCATCATTTACCTCTCCGGGTGGCGTAACTCCCACTATGGTTTGGAATGCATGGCGGCATGGATCGCTTGGCACAGTGACAGGCAGCGTTCGGGATATCGCTCTCATCGAAATCTGCGATGCTCGCGATGGAAGTGGAGACCTCATTCCCGTCAGTGCGTTGGGAACTTGAGAGCTAGCCTAGTTGTCTAATTCGTGACATTAGCCCTGCTGGGGCGACCCAATCCATAAACTGCGTTGCCCCAGCAGGGCTAATATCATGGTCAAATCGGATATCGATTGACCATCCTTCTGAGATGAGAAACAGGGAAGAAATCGCTATTTTTCAAAGTTACCTTCTAACCCGAGTTCCTTCTCAGATGGCTACCGCCACGTCTTCCGCACCCGCTCCTCACCTGCCGGCACTCGATGGGATACGCGCCCTTTCTGTATTCATCGTTATTCTAAGTCACTCCGTCATTGGTCAAGGAGCTCCAGGAGACCTCGGCGTCACTGCATTTTTTGTACTGAGTGGATTTTTAATCACGTGGCTATTGATCCGTGAATTTACGCGTGACGGTTCAATCTCATTCAAAGGGTTCTATATGCGCCGAACATTGCGCATTATGCCCGCGTTTTATGGATTCATGCTTTTTTCAGTTGCAGTGGATCTGTATTTAGGAGTGCGGTGGTCATCAGGACTTCTACTGAGCGGCCTCACGTATACGATCAATTATTACAATGCGTTTCAAGGACACCCAACGACATCCCTTGCACACGCATGGTCGCTTGCGGTTGAAGAGCAATTTTATCTTATATGGCCGATTGCATTTTTAGCGCTATGGCGCCGAGGATTGCGCACTGCACTTATTACACTAGGCGTCGTGATTGGAATTGTTGTATTGTGGCGATCATATTTGTATTTAGGTGTGGGCGTGCCTGCCAGTTATGTGTATAATGCTTTTGACACGCGGGCTGACGCACTAGCGTTGGGATGTTTGGTGGGACTGTCTTTTCAAACTCAGATATTCCGCAATATCCAGGCGTATTTGTCCCGTTCGGCTGCGCTACCGTTGCTAACTTTGGCTGCGTTATATGTTTCACGTCAGAGAATTGGGAGTGACTATCATTATAGTATTGGCTTTACAGTCGATGCTATGCTCCTCGCGGTTTTCATCGTGCAATTGTTAGCGTTGTCATCTCATCCTGCATGGAAATGGCTCAACGCGAAGCCCGTAAGGTATCTCGGTTTAATCTCATATCCTTGTTACCTCTACCATGCATGGGGGATGGCCGTCGGCGAGCGGGTGGTAGGGGCGGGCCCTGAGTGGGCGGTCTTTATTGCAGGGTACGTAGCGACAATTCTTTTTGCTACGGGATCGTACTATATAATCGAGAAGCCATTCTTGGCTCTGAAATCTCGTTGGAGCCCTAGTGCCGTCTCACAGCCGGTTAAAGATGCTGTAATAACTGGGGAAGCTGTAGAGGGCAGATCATAGTCGCCACGTTCTTGCATTGAATAATCTCAGACGCGCACGCTCTTTCGCTGCCGTCCACGTTTGATCTCTTCGTCCATCCGTGTACGCATCAGATGTGTCTTCTAAAATATCTGTGCAGATTTTTTTCTGGGGCATAACAAAAAGCAAAAGAGGGTCCTGTTCTCTCTGAACAGGACCCTCTTTTGCTTGAAAAATTAGCGTCTTATTTCACGCCAAACGGACTACTGTACTGACTTCCGTCCACAACTTCCCACTGTCCGTACCAGAGAGCTTGATTCTTCCCGGCAGGGCGAGCAGAGTTAAAGTTCTGGCCGATCATGATACGGTCTACTACCGGCGCTTTTCCAAGGGACATTGTTTCAGTCTGAGTTCCTTGAAGTACTGGGGTTTGGCCGTCCTTGGCTATCCACCAACGCTGGCGAATTGTGGTAGACGTCAACTGCTCGCAATGAATGATATACTCGTACCATTGACCATCAGTCCATGCAGAGCCTGCTCGGGCTGGGTAGAGTTGATCTCCTTGTCCACCCTTTTGATCAGTTCCTTGTACGCTGAATACAAGGTTGTATTGATCCGTGTTTGTGAAGCCGAATCCACCACGGCCATTGACTCCTGACCATCCCCACCCGAGTACTTTATACGCATTCGCTTGGCCCGGGGTTACGCCTTGCGTCGAAAAGCCTGAGCTATATCGGATTTTAACACGGAACCAGAAATTGCTAACCGTCTTCCCGTTCGGGAACGGAGCCCACAGTTGCGGTACGTCCGCTGTTCCACCCGGCATATTGTACTTTAAGGTAGGGTGACCGTTATAAAGAACTGTTTGGTCAATCTCAGCGAGATTCGCATTGTGGCCATCGTTATAGAAGGCCGCACTGTGAACGCTCGTTCCACCTGCGATCGTGCTTACTTTCGCCCGTAGAGCAGCACTATTGGCGTACTGACGGAAGTCATCATACATGAACGCCTTGCCAGAAAGTCCAGCCTGATTGCTCGGCGTCGTTGGTGGCGGTGTGGTCGTCGGCGGTGGTGTGGTCGTCGGTGGTGGCGTCGTCGTCGGTGGTGGCGTCGTCGGTGGTGTGGTCGTTGGCGGCGGCGTGGTCGTCGGTGGTGGCGTCGTCGTCGGTGGTGGCGTCGTCGGTGGTTTAACCGTTACCGTTCCACGACCCCAACGCTTGCCGATACGAATGCTGATACGAGCCAGCCCTTCCTTCAGGCCGTAAACCGTACCGATGTTCGTAACGCGAGCAATAGTCGTATCGCTCGATACCCACTCAAAGCTTTCGGTGCTTTCCTTGATCGTCTCGCCTGATGCCGTACGCAAAACTTTGCCAAGGTGTACAGAATCACCGATGACAATTTGCGTGGAATCGGGCGTTAGTTCGACCGAAGCGAGCGGTGGGGTGGTTGGTTTTGTTCCTGTGATATCTGCGGCAGAATGCTCGTTGCCCAGGCAAGCCATCGCAGAAAGGAGAAGTGTTCCGACTATCATTGGTCGAAATGCGTGCATTGCAGACCCTCTTTGGAGATAAAGACCATTCGGTGGCCCGACCAGCATGGCGTATCGTTATACGCTTTAGCTTCGTGGCTTTGCGTCCCTGTCTTTCGGCAGGTTTGCCTTTGTCGTGGCCCTCTCAAGGGCCAACAACTACATCACATGATTAAGGTGGTTGAAAACATAAACCCCATCCTCATCTAGCATGGGATTTAGTGTGAGTGTCGACACAAGTCAACAGTTTCTTAAGGAAAAAAGGTGAATTTGTCTGAATGTTACCGAACAGACGTTTGTGTAGTATTTACAGCCATCTGAAGATTTTCAATATCATTTTCCCAGTTATAATGACCGAGAATCGCTTGTCGACCGGCTTCGCCTTTCATTTGACGAACATTAGCGTCGGCAAGACGACGTATCGCTGATGCTAAACTGGCAGGATCTTTCGCGCTGAAGACCTCACCAGACTTCATTTCGTTGACGATTCGCATTGATGGAATGCTGTCAGATGTTATCACAGGCAATCCAACGCTCATATAATCGAACAATTTGTTCGGCACTGTTGTGTTCATATGTTCATTGATATGCATTGGAAGTACTCCGATATCTGCATTCGCTACAATCGTCATCGCGTCCGTATACGGAACAAATCCGTAGAACACGACTTCATCATTATTCAGGCCAAGTTCAACTGCACGACGCCGAAACATCGCTTCATCGCGCCCATTTCCTACAAGAAGCAGCCTTACCTTGGGGCTCGTCTCTCTAAGCAGTATACAGGCGTCCAGCAGTTCATTAATTCCACGCGATACCTCAAGAAGTCCGAGATACACTACGTCGATAGTGTCGCCTTGCTGTTTTAATACTTTGCTCGGCGAGGCTGTAACTCGCTCTTTTGATGGGGTATTGCCAACTATTGAAAGTCGCTCCGGCGCTACGCCTAACTCGATCAGTCGCTCCGAAGACTCCTCCACAACGGTCAGAATATGATCCGCATGTGAAAGACAATACTGTTCTACCCGTTCTACCATACGAGGGTTCCGTACCAGGTAGTCAATTGGACGATGTCTGTTTGAGGTCCAAATTTCACGCATAATGGCAGGATAGTGCTCCGCCATATCCAGAATGACCGGAATCTTATGTTTATGTCCTACCCGAATGGCCATTGGACAGAGCGGCAGATCGCGCACAATAATGAGATCCGCGCCTGTTTCCCGGATGGTTCGGCTCAGGAGACGATGCCACCGAGGATTAAAAAAAGCGGGGAAGCCAAGTATTCCATCCACGCGCTGGCCGACCGAACGGATCGGTGGCATACGATGAATTGTTGCTTCCGGCAACTGTTCTCGTGCAGGAGACCAACGTTTATTTCGGGCAACTATATGCACTTCGTGCCCAGCATTTGTTAATGCGAGACAGGTCTTTTCTGTGCGGACATCCCACGGATAGTCGGCGTCCCAAACATAGATGATACGGCGCGGCATCCGACCCTTGGGTTAATGTGTGGCGTTCCAGTTCAACAACTTTAACAACATCTGATGCAGTTCAGCGGCCGTCAAGCTACGCTACGCCATTCGTAGCCAGGTCGATAGCTGCTTCACATCATTCGCAGACAACATATGATGCGTTGGTAACGTCAACAATCCGCGCGCAAGTTCCCGTGCGCCCCAAAACATTTCGTTGCTTGGGAGCAAACACGGTTGAAGCTCCTCATATTCAAGGAGCGGGCGCGGATATCCACGTACAATACCAAGACGAGGAACCGCGTCGATCTGGTTTTTTGAAACGATAGGGAATCGCAGATACCCAGCGATTCCGCCATCGATCGGTATACAGGCTTGTAGTCGAGCGGAATCGGCGGCGGCTCGAGCAAGTTCGGCGGCGTTTCGTTGGCGAATTTCAACATGCTTCTGAAATTCCGAGAGATTTCCAAGTAACAACGTTGCGCCAGCGATCGACATTGCCTCTGGTTCGTGCGCTTCGTGATAGACGGTTTCGCCTAAATGAAGCATCGGAAGGCTTGCCGGTAGTGCATACACGGAAGGCCGTCCAAGGGCCCACGATGCCGCAGTGCCGAGTACGTCTTTGGCTCCTCGAGGGGGGCTTGGCAATGAGGTATTAAGCTTTTCCACCGCATCCTGACATCGGCCATTGAAGGCGAGTAACGCACCACCGTTTCCGGCCGTGGTCCCTTTTCCGCGCCCAAAGCTCAGGATAGAAAGATCGCCCATCGTTCCGGCTGCCCTTTCATGAAGGGTTGCGCCAGCATGTTGCGCAGCGTCCTCTACAACAACAACGCCATATTCGTCTGCGATTGCTCGAACGCCAGGAACGTCCGCCGGAAATCCATAGAGATGCACCACAACAATCGCGGTTACGCCTTCGCTCAGTGCGTGCCGTACGGATTGCAGGTCGGGGCTCAGCGTATGCGGATCGACGTCGTACAGTCGCACGTATACACCTGCGCGTCGAGCCGCTGCGATCAGGTCCACGCACACGTATGCGGGAAATGCTACAATTCCACCCGGCCCCGCCGCAAGCCGCAAGGCCAGTACGAGCGCGGAGGTGCCGCTATCGGTTAACGCAACAGCTTGTGCTCCGAACTGGTGTACAAGGGCGTCTCGTACCTGTGCATGCGACTGACTCGCGCCTCCAGCGAGCGACAGTGCGCTCCGGATTAATCCCTTGAGCGGGATTGGTGAGGCTACTGGAAGCTGACGTCTAAAGCCCATGGGACTTGTTAGGGAATAAACCGCACAACACGGGGGCCAAGCGTATTGGCGACTGCCAAGGGCAGCTTTTTCCACACGCGTGGGCCGAATTCCATCGCCCCTTTACCTTCGGACGGTGTGCTGGCGCCAGCGGCGCGCTGTTCGTACCACCATAGCTGTTCGTCGCGGGAGCCCCACTGCAGTTTGAACTTGTGTGTTCCGGCTCCAGGAGAGCAGCGACCGAAGTTAAACGTGGTAACGCCTGCGTCTGCCGTGTGTTTTATAAAATCCCAATACAAGAGCATGTTGGGCGACACTTTGTTGTATTCGCGTAACGCTGAGGCCCACGTCATTTCGAACTCGTTACCCCATCGAAAGCCGCAGCCTCCGGCAATGGCAATGCCGTTATAATACGCGCACCCAAATGTCGCTTCATCGGGAAACGTTTTGGCTATCTCGGCGAACAGCGCGTGTGATTGCGTGGGAGTGCCGAGATCGCGCATGTGGCGCGCGAATACGTTGAAGAACGGGGTTACTTGATCGGCGCCAAACTTTACGGAAATACCTTCTTTCTGAGGGCGCCGGACCTGGCTACGGACTTTCGCGTTGAGCTGTTTCCATAGTACTTCGGAGCCGCCGTCTGGAATGTCGAGTACGACGGTAATCTTCCGATGTGACGCAGGGAGGGTCAGCGGGAGTTCAGTTCGGCTGCGAAGTTCCAGAATCTTCACCGAGTCTCGCGTTGCGAGCTCGGTTGCATAGCGAACGAGTTCCTGAACCGCCGCGTCCGTACCGAGTGGACCACCGTAGTTCAAAAACGGCATCGATACGAGGTAGTGCCCGAAAAGCTTACTCTTAACGCGAACCAGTGGCATAACACCAGCAATTTCACCGGTCTCTGTGCGTGCTACCGAATACAGGCACTCGTGACCGAGCACGCCTTCCATAATGGAGCGCCACCCGTAAAGGTGGAAGTGGGTGTAGTTAGCTTGTTTCCGCACGAACGTATCCCATTGGTCGCTCGTGCCGGAAAATGGGGTGACGTTCAACGCCAGGCGTTAACGGCCGCGAATCGGGGCTGTTCCTGGAGTGGGTCGGTGGCGACTGGAACGACAAAGTTGTCGATGATCGTGCTTGTGCCGAGTCGCTTTTCGATTGAAGTAAAGCGAAATTCAGACAATAACCGTTCCATGCGTGGAAGTGTTTTGTGCAGGTTTCGGTAATGGCGGACGCGCGTGAGTGCGGCGGCTTCAATACGCGGCTGGTCGACGTCGAGCTCCCATGGGTGAATATAGAAAACGGCCGGAATCCGTGCCGTCGAGTTGGCTCGGAAGGCTTTTCTGATAATCGCGTACGGGAAGTGACGGAGATAACCACCGCCGGCCGCTGGGATCAGCTTGCGTCCCATACGGAGCGTTGCGAGTGGAAACTCAATCAGGTCGCCACTCGCGCGGTGAATCACGTGTGGCATTGTTGGGGTGTTCGGGAAACCGTAGTTCGTGCGCTGAATTGGGAACAGGCTCGAATCGTATCGATAGCCGGTTTCAACGAGAATATCGAGCGCCCACTCTGTTTGTGGTGTGATCGAAAAGCTCGGTGCGCGATATCCCGATACGCGCTGGCCGCTCACATCCTCTAAAAGTGACTTGGATGCGTAGACGTCCTCACGGAACTGCTTGGGCGTCATGGAGGTCACACGTTGATGCCACCACCCGTGGGACGCGATTTCGTGTCCCGCGTTGACAATTTTACGCACGATAGCTGGGTGCCGATCGGCGACCCAGCCCAGTGTGAAAAATGTGGCGGTGGCGTTGTGACGCTGAAGAAGATCCAGGATGGTGTCGGTATTCTGCTCTACGTGAGAGGGAAATCGATCCCAGTCGCTTCGCGACACTGTCCCTTCAAATGCGGACACCTGGAAGTAATCTTCAACATCAACTGTAAAAATGTGCTCCATAAACCCAAAAATTGCCGATTACAGGTTTGCTGTCGACGCGTGCTGAACTTCAAACCATTCGTATGTGGCTTGTAAACCCTGCTTCAGCGTAAACGCCGGTGTCCATCCCAAAGCATTTGCTGCTTTTGTGATGTCGAGACCCGAGCGCCGTACTTCACCCGGTCTCTCCGGTGCATGATTCACCTGCACCTTAGACTCGGCGATCGACTTGAGCGTCTCCACCAGCATATTCACGTCCGTTTCTACTCCAGTGCCAATATTGAACGCCCGAACGCTGATTGTTCCGGCTGGAGGTAGCTCACGTGTTGCTGCCAAGACATTTGCCTGGGCGACGTCGCCTGCATAAACATAATCACGTGTCTGCTTCCCATCGCCAAAAACTGTGAGGGAACGGTCATCAAGAATGCGTTCGCAGAAAATCGCCACAACACCTGCCTCTCCATGTGAATCTTGCCGCGGGCCGTAGACGTTGCCGTAACGCAGCGTAACGGTGTTGAGGCCGTGGACGCGAGCGTAGTAGCCTAAATAGTACTCGACGCTCAGCTTGGACGACCCGTATGGCGATTGTGGGTCGGTTGAGGCGGTTTCTGGGGTTGGCGGGAGAACAAAGTCTCCGTAAAGCGCGCCGCCGGTAGACGAAAAAACGAACCGGGTCTTTGGATTCTGGCTCGTTCGGACGGCTTCCAGCAGGTTTAGCGTTCCGCCGATGTTCACTCTAGCGTCATAGGCCGGGTCGTCGACGCTCTTTCGGACGTCGATTTGGGCGGCTAGATGGCAGATAACGTCGAATTCCCCTTCGCGAATAAGGCGCGCGGAGCTTTCGGTTTGAATGTCGTCTTCGACGAGCGTCACCCCTTCAGGCAAATTAGCGAGCTTGCCTGTGGAGAGGTTGTCGAGTACGGTGACCGCGTCACCGCGCGAAAGGAATGCATTTACGACGTGCGAGCCAATAAAGCCTGCTCCGCCGGTCACTAAGATATTAGCCATGACGCTGTAAGAGGGAATGTGTCAAGTTACGCTACCTTGTGAGACGACTCAAGCGGTGTCACTGTCTCACCGACTGGTCGTTCCAGGGCGATATCGGTCTGTTAGCCATTCGTACATGCACGTTCTTAACTTGTTCTGCATATCCAGCGCCATAAAAGTATGGCCTCGTTCGGCCACAACAGATAACTCGAAGTTGTCACGGTTCAGCAACGTCGAAATTTTGTCGCCGGCCACGTGCCTGAGATGCAGTAGACCTGTGTCGTTTTCGCTGAAGATCAGCAGGGTGTCAATGGTAGGTTTCAACAGCCCCACTGGATCGGTTGGGCGCGCCCTGGAGGACGCGCCTTGCTGGGGTACGCTAACTGTCGCCGCGCGCCGAGTGATATCGCGAACGAGTACCTTCCCACGTCCGAGTAGGACCCTGGTTACGTGTTTGATGTCAACGTTCCCGGTTAGGAGCCGTTTCCAATATACTGGCGAAGTGATTGCGTTCCCGATTCGTTTGGTTTCCTGCGCGTTCCAGAAGGGGTTCACGTCGAGCGGGTCGCCTTCGCGCCAGTAAAGCTGGGGGTTGATGGCGATAATTCCATCCGTGTCGATGCCTTCGTGCGGGGCGTGAATCGCGTAATACGCGCCGGAACACAGCCCCATGAGGATGATGCGTTCCGCCTGCTTGACGGTTCGCATGTATTCGACTGCTTTTTTGATATCGCCGGTGGCATCGTTTGAGTAAATGCTCCCGTCCCCGTCGGCTGACCTCGCCGGGCTGTCGCCGAGACCAGTGAGGTCGAACTTGAACGCCGAGAATCCTTCTGCGGCGAGTTGTCGGGCGATGGAGGTGTAAAAACGATGTGGGCCGACGTGGTGATCGCCACCCGTGTTGAGAAATACAATCGCCGTGCGATTTCGCTCAGCCGAAAGCGTGGGTTCGGTAATGACGCCAAACATGTGACCGTCGTCGAATTCCGTTGCTTCCTCTGTAAGCGCGACGACGGCTATGCTGTTTGGATCGGCGCTTGTTCGCGGGGCGGATATCTGTCGTACTCGATTGTAATGATGCGTGGGCTGATCTGTTTGCCCTGTGACATGTCCTTCAGCACGCTCCGTAACCGGTAACGCGTTGTCGATTGCTGGATATCGTTGGTTCAGCCAGCTTTCGATTTTGTCCATCGCTACAACGGGGAGCTTCGAATGGAGCGGCGACATCATAAACGACGAGTACCCCGTGAACTGCTCGACACTGCCTTGGGTTAGACGAGCAACGAGCCCGTTGTCTTCGGGCATGTCGTCTCTTTGCAGCAGAAGCGTTGGGATTTCTGTTAACGTCGTCAGTTTCGAAAGGTCAACTGCGTTGATGGAATCCGCAAGCTCGGTCGTGATGGGGAATCCGAGCGCTTCGATATGTCCGAGTGTGGGATTGATCGCGGGGCGTTCGTGCATGTCGACCGCCGTCATGGACAGTGCGCGAATCTGGCGTAAGTACGATTTTCCGGTAACGTTCGGCGCCCACAAAATTAGCGAGTCAACATCGGTACGCCCTTCGGTTGCGAGGGCGCCAATCGTTGCACCAAAGCGTAGCCCAACCAGCGAGATTTTTGTTGTATCGCCAAGCCGTCGCACTTCGGCTATAGCTGAATCTACGCTATCAATCCAATGTTGCAGCTGGTGTGGTTCGGTAATTTCGCCGAGCGAATCGCCGGTGCCGTAATAATCGAATCGCAGTACGTGGAACCCGTCGTTCGCAAGACGGATCGCCAACTGGCGTAGCGCTCGATAGCTGTAGATATACTCATGGCCGATTGGCGGACAGAGTACAATGGCGCAATCTCTCTGCTTTGCGAACGAAGTTGGCGTGTGGTGCCAGCCGGATAGTTCGTTTTCTCTACCAAAAACGAAAGGGTGCGCGTGAATCACTGAGCGAGAATCCTGACGGATGTGGGGCAATTGAGCGCAGTAACGGTGCCTGATAGTGTAACTGCATTTGTCGAGTTCGTCGAGCGTTTTTTCGATGGGAGCGGCCGGAGAATGATCGACCGGCTTGAGTTTGGTGGAATGTGAAAGTAGTTATCGTCTGGCCGAAGATCGTCTGCGTCAACGGCGACCGATTGCGCGAACTGTTGAGTAGATATCGTCACTTTGTAGCTACCATTGCTTAACGGTTCTGCGTGCGCTTTCAGCCCAATGTCCGCGCTTTGGGTCGCTGGTAGATCAACAGGGAAGAAGTACGCGTCAGATATCACATCGTCTGACCCTCGCTGTGCAAGCGTGGCGACAACGAGATCGTGGCTCGGTGGGCCGAACCGGTAGGAATATGTCATATCACGGAATCCTTCGAATAGTGAATCCGCAAGTTTGGTCCATGAGCCACCATGTGACTGGAGTTCGATATCCACGGATTCTGACGCAACGAGAAATTCGCCGGCCCGGTATAGTGAGATATTTATGGTCGCGAACACCGAGCGCTGGCTTTCGTTGAGTGCCGTAATTTTGAGACCATTAAGCCCTTCGTTGGACAGCTGCACCGTTATGGGTAACGACGCTCGACGCATAAAATAATACGCCGCCTTGGGCCTCCCTGTCGAATCGACGATTCCCCAACCAGCGCCGGGGCGCAGGTCTTTGTAAAACCATAACAGCGCGCCGTTGCACCCTGATGTGGGCTGGCGCCAATATCCCATCGCACGCGAGATAATTTCGCCGCTTACCACTCGGCTTAACGCGAGATAACGCTCGCAGTCGCTGTAACGCAGGTCTCGCGCGCGACAGTGAAATAGTTCTTCAAGATAGTGATCGCGAACATCTTCAAAGTCCCAGCTTGCACCGTTATCGCGCGGGACTGCGGCCTTCCAGGCGGGGTGATGTCCCACGCCGTTGGCGCCGCCAACGAGTAAGTCGACCGTCTGCGTATCTGGAACGTGCGCAAACGCCAATGACTCAGAGGCGAAGCGAACGTTGCTTGTGCGAACGTCGTCGAATGTGCGCAGGTATGGTCCGTAGCCAAAATAATGTGCGTCGCCAGCGTTCGTGTGAAAGGGGAACGCTCCTCCACTCGGACTCGACGGCCAATATGCAACATCAGGCCGAACGTTTCGGCACCACATTGGTAGCGTTATCTGGAAAAAATCGACTGTCCAACGTTCCTTCGGCATTCCAAGCATCGATACTTGTTGCTGGATTTCGCTATTCCCACAGAAAAGTGCGATACACGCCCGAGTCTGAACGCGCTGAAGAAAGGTCGATACTTCTTCTTGCACATTTTGATAAAAATCGACATCAGCAAATGGGTAATCCATGTTGGCGAACATAAAGTCCTGCCACACGAGGATTCCCAACTCGTCGCATAGTTCGTAGAACGCATTGTCTTCATAGACCATGGTTCCGCCAACTCGCAACATGTTCATGCCGGCATCCCGCGCAAGCACAAGCGCGTCAAGATATTGCGCGCGTGACCCACGAAGCTTGATTGCATCCACGGTACTCCAGCACGCACCTCTGCAAAACACTGGGACTCCGTTTACCTGCAACGCAAAGTTTCCGTTCTGTGTGTCGAGCGTTATGGAGCGGAATGAAATCAATCCAAGTTCGATCGTTGATTCAATCGAATCTTGTTGCATGGTTATCGCTGCACGGTACAGTGGTTGTTCTCCGTGCGTGTGCGGCCACCATAGCTCTACTTCGTCGACAACAATCGAGTCATGCACAACTGTTATGTCGCCTTTTTTTTCGCATTTTAGCGAATACGACTGGCCGTCGATCTCCAGCGTTGCTGATTCGATCACACAGTCCGTATGAAACAGCACATCGACCCGTCCTTTCGGCGTGCCATTTTCATTTGTTTCAACAGAGGTTCGAATATTTCGACGCTCTAGCGCGATTGTGCTGCCATCGTCTGTTTCGATTGCAATAGCGCCCCATGGCCCGACCGTTTGTGGGCTTGCTGACCAGCCAGGCATTCTGCCAAGCAGGGTTGTGCGGAACCAGCGGAGCTGTTGATGCTGTACCAGGCGGGTCTTCCAGCTCCCGCGCGGCCTTCGTTTCGCAAGTTCAGCGTCGAGCGAGCAGAACCGTATGTGCAGGCGATTTTGTGGGGCGATATGCTGCGATACATCAACGCGGTACTGACGGTACATGTTGTCAGTACGTAAAATCAGCGTATTGTTCAACCAGACTTCCGCAATGGTCGCCAAGCCATCGAAGGTTAGAACCGTGTCGTTCGATTCCGCCCATGCAAAGTCGCAGCGGTACCACCAATCCGAGGCGTCAAAGTCGCTGGCTCGGGAAATATCCCATTCGCCTGCGGCATTCAGCGTGCTGGCAACCGTTCCTGGGACGACCGCATTGTGCCACACACGTTCTGTGTCCTCAAACGCTTGGGGCGTCGTAGCCGGGACGGGTCCGCCAAGTGGCGAGCTACTGTCCGCCGCGACTGTTTTCGAGGGCGGCGGCGTAGCTGGGCAGCGAGTTACTACCCAGCCCGTGTCGAGCGCAATACGGTTCATATAGTTTGATTTTCGGTTGGGTCTTATCTGCCGTACCGGGCAACTAACAGTCCAAGTGCAGAATCCCAACCTTCTTCCATCGCAGAAAACATTGGCGCTGGATCGAACTGCTTTTGGGTTGCAACTGTTCGAGCAACCTTAAACTGTAGCGATTTTGCTGTCGAAGCCATGGTGTCAAATCCTGCAGCTGCGGCGCCAAGTTCTTTTTCTCCGCCTGCCTCGAGCCATCGAACAAACGTTGCGGCTAGTTCGGCGCAGGCTCCACATTGGCGCAACGTTGCAAAGGCGTATTGATGAAAAACGGTCATATCCGACTGCGAAAGCCATTCAACGTCTTGTGCGAAACGCGCACGGTATTGGGCCACCGGATTCACGCTCGGTCTTCTCGCTAAATGAAACGAGAGTAGGTCTTTGGCGGTTATTACCAGCTCAGACGTTGTTGCAGGTTCGGCTCTGGTGAACTTCGCAATCTCTGTGTATGCCGCGAGTACTTCGGGTGCTGCCGTATACTCGCCAAGACGAAACACGCCATCAAAGTCGTCGCCGCTCAGCTGGAAATACCCAGCATTGTGAAAGTAGCCGAGCGTTTTTGCATCGATATCGATTGACTGGATTGCAACCGTTGTTTTGGTATGATCCAGCTTGTACGAAACACCTGCAGTATCTGGGAGAAAATACGAATCGACTTCAGCTAGCACAGCTCGTCCACGCGACACTTGTTCTGCTGCGTGATCCGCTAACGGCTTCCATATTGCCAACTCCTGAACGTCTACTCCATACAGCGCATACAAATCAGATAACGGTTGTTTGAAGAACGTCCACTGATCACCCTCAAAGTCCATCGCAACAGTAAACGGTAAACTCGCAACTGGGTCGAGGTTGTGTGCATGGAGCAGTTCGATCCAAAGGTCGACGTAGCAGTTGGTCTCTGCCCACGTACGATCCTCACCATGCAACGCATGGCGAGTGTATGTGGATGGATTTATGTCAAGAAGTTGCTGCTTCACAGCCGCATCACAACTTTAATGTTGTACGTACACTAGAAGGCCACTGTGTGGTATCAAGGCCGTGTGTCTTAAATAACGCTAACGTAATTCGTTCCAGTCCAAACCCAACACATGCGGTATGTGCGTGTTCGCCATTCTCGAGTGAAATGCTAAACGTTTCACCAAAGTGATCTTGATGATAGTTGCACGATACAAGTGGCGTTGGTTTTTCTATAGAACAGATGGGAACCACGAGTTCAAACTTTAACGCCTGGTCACGCTGGTTCGCAGCCAACATTCGACCTCCTCGGCCGAAAAACGGATCGTTTGCGATAACTGCCTCTGGTGCTAGCCCAACAGCGCGTAACATTTCCTGTCCGCGCTCAAGCCAGAGGTCACGAAACTCACGCACGTTGTCTGGTGTGCCAATTCGAACGTATTCATGCATGCGAAACATCTGCATGCGCGCCGGATCCACCGAGGGTTCGTGTCGAAAGCAATATGACTGCACGTCAAACAGTCGGCCACCGTCACGTAACGTTCCCGATGCTTGTGGATACACGGGATAGCAGGCCGCCGGCGTTAACACGACGTCCGTCGTACTATAGTGTTTAGTCCAATCATCACCGCGTTCCAGCTCTTGCAACATTTCACCGTGTTCAGCTTCATTACCGAAAAAGCTGTTCACTGTGCCGGCTAAATGTGGAAACGATTTGAGATAATCACTCTTCTCAAACTCTTTCTTGTTGATAACCGGAGGGAATCGCATCACTTCGGCGTTCTGATCGTGGCCCATTTCGGTAACATACCGATCAAAGCCATCGAGAACTTCCTCAAATGTGCGTCCTTTTCCGTAAACTCCTTCCACTCCAGTCGCAATCAAAATTCCGGCGTTGAGGAGTGTGTCTAAATATTCCTGGTAGCTGTTCATTCCCGGTCGTAAAGGTTGCGTAGGGCTAGTCTTCTTTGGATACAAGCAACAGCGATGCGTTCGTGCCGTAAATTCGATCGTTGTTAATCATCAGTGCTGCGCCGTATGCATCTCGCAGATGTCTGCTCAAGCTGTATGGCGAGTCATTTTTATAGCCGGCCATACCGCAAATGAGTAGCGATTGGCTTACGATTTCGATAATGAGCTTGGAGCAGATCAGCTTCAAGTTGTTCATCCGAATCGTAAAGCTCATGTTTGATAGCGCGTCGACGTCGTCCAGGATGCGTTCGTATTCTCGCGTTGCATCGTTTACGGCAGATCGCATGGTTTGTAGCGTGCTCACTACTTCAGCGAGCCGGACGCTTGCCGCAGGTGCCTTTCCTGGGTTCTTTCGAGCTTCGGCGCGGATAAACTTGCGTGCCTTGGAGACCGCTGATGTTGCGATGCCGAGCCAGAGCGACGTCCAGACGATGTGCGAGACGGGGAGCATGGTTTGGCTCGAGATCTCTGCGTAAGGAACGGGAATGATCTGTTCGATGTCGCCGGTTGCGGCAAGCTTGAATCCCAGGCTGCAAGTTCCGCGAAATCCTAGCGTGTTCCATCCGCCGGTTGCGGTGAGGGTTGTCCCATCTTTTCGGCAGAGGACAATGACCTGGTCGCTCGCTGGCGAATCTGGATCGCGTCTGGCGGTGGTGAGAATGTCGTCTGCGTGCTCGCCATATGAGATAACCGGGGCCTGTTTTTCGAGATTGAAGGTATTCCCGATGGCATTCACTGCGCAAAGCGAGGTTCGGACATCGCCGCCAACTCCGATTTCGGACGTTGCGGAGGCGATGAGCCCTTCGCTTTTGGACAGGTCTTTGAGGTACTGCTGGAAGTACGGCAATGATTGCGCATGTCGAACTACGCAGGCCACCTGAATCTGGTGCATCGCATAGACCATTGCCGTGGCGGAGCAGTGCTGTCCGAGTGTGGTGCAAATGGCGGAGAGGTCGCTGATTGTGCACCCCATTCCGCCGTATTCTTCTGGAATAAAGGCGCCGAGCATACGTTCGGCGCGCAGGGCAGAAATGGCTTCAGATGGAAACCGGGCGTCGCGATCGACCGCGTCAGCGTATTCGCTGGCGACTGTTGCACCGATTCGCTGAGCTTTGTCGGTCAGGGATTGGGATAACGGGGGGGCAACAGCGGTCATATATAGTATAGAGGGTGGGTGTTAAGCGAGGGTATATGGGGCGAAGAAAGGTCCGTGGAGTGGGCGGCTTTTAGGCCGAAGCACCCGGGGCGAGTTCTTCGATTGCTTCCTGGATGTTGGCGATGGTTTCGAAGGTCTTTCTTCGCAGCATGCGTTCTGGGAACTCTATATCGAAGGCGTCTTCCAGAGCCAGCATCAGGTTAACGCTGGCGTGGGAGGTTAGGCCTGCCTGGTATAGATCTGCAGTGGCCGGAAGTTCCAGGGCGTTCGTAGTCAGTTTGGCGTGGTCAGAGATGATCTGACGGATTTTTGTTGGCATCGGAGGGGATGGTGGCAATAATAGAATGTGCAGCTGCCCTGGCGAGATAGTGGCTCTCAGCCAGGGGAATGATCAAGGGCGATTGTGTGTGGGTGCGGTTGCGTAGGCCGATCTGCAAAGCTCTGTGTGGCTGTTCCGGGTTTACTGCAGCCAAAATTGCGGCGCCGTTCGATGGCGCTACAGGAATGATGGATGGGAACCGGCAGAAGCGGCTGAGACGTAAACCTCGCACTTCGAAAGATCGTAAGAACATTCGAAGCTAACAAGGGGGTGGTGTGGATCGTCTTATACCCCCTGGGGGTACGTTTCCTCGTTAGAATCGGATTAGCAGAGGGGGGGGAATGCAAAGCGTCGACATTCGCAGTGCGAATGTCGACGCTTTGTTTTGCAACTGTAGGAGTGTCAGAGCGTTGGCTCTAAGCTCATACGGATTGCAAAATTACAGGCCGAGGCCCAAGCCACCGAAGAGGCCGAGGACTGTGTTGACTAAGCTGATTACGAGGTCGAGAATTCCGCTCAACATTGTTGTGTCTCCAAAAAGTGAAGGGGTGTTATTTCGGTAGTCGACATTGTGTGAATACCGAAAGTAGCGCGCACATCATCATCAAGAACTATGCCGTGTTGACTACAAGTGTTGTTCTGTTGTCGAAAACAAAAACAGCGTACTTGTCTGTGGTGATGCACTTCTACTGCATGTGTTCAATAACGTGTTGCAACAAGTACGTGCCATACGAAGCGAGTTCACATGGCACGTGCTTAACTGGTTGCAGTTGGTGTTACTGAACGAGGCCCAGGCCGCCGAGAAGCGACAGAACGACGCCAACCACGTTTAAAACGATCGTAATAAGACCGGTTAACATGATGAATTCTCCTAAAAATTTAGGTTGAGTAGGTGTGGTATCTAACCCGTAAAAGCTAACATCATTATTGGCGTGGCTGAAGAGAGAAGTTTTTTAGTGATATCTCTCATTTGCTGTCAATGTAGTAAACCGGAGAGTTCTGTTAAATAACTATGCGGTGGGTTGTGTTGGGTATTGAGTGTATTTGACCATATTGTCCGAAAAACAGCGATTTCAGTGTCTATTGGCGATTTCTGGTGCCATTGGTGAGGTGGGGGGCCGGATGATTGCGAAATCGAAAAATTTGTCTGAACGAGGCATATTTTGTGCGACCGTTTGGATTGCGCTGCTACATTGAAGAAAGGTGACCCTATCGTTGACGTCGCCTCAACCCGCTTTTTGGAGGATGGATGAATCGTAAGATCGTATTTTTCGCCACCGCTGCGCTGATGGTCGTTGGGGGAAACAACGCTGGTGCTCAGTTGCCGCTGAAGTTTGGAATTGCGGCGGGCGTGTCTGCGCCTGCTGGAGATATGTCCAAGATTACAAACACTGGATATAACATTACCCTGCTGACCGAGACGAAATTCCCTGTGATTCCGTTTGCTTTGCGGTTTGAGGGGGCTTTAAATCAATTTGGCTTTGATAAGGATAAGGTGGCGTTGGACGGGAACGCGCGATCGTTAAGCCTGAATGCGAATGGGATCTTCGATGTACCGGTTTCGACTCTATTGAAGTTTTACGCGATCGGTGGGGTTGGGGTTTATCGCTTGCGGGCAGCAACGGATGTTGGCGGTGGATCGTTTAATACGACTTCCGAGAACAAGTTTGGGTTTAACGTGGGCGGCGGTATCCGTTTGCCGCTGGTTGGTTTTGAGGCATTTTTGGAAGCGCGGTACCATAACGCTATAGATACGAATGGATTTACCTTCGTGCCGGTGACGTTTGGGGTGAAGTTCTAGGACGGCGGTTTTCAGGGAGTCGCTTACGGGGAGTCTGTTTGCGGGGCGTTCCCTTGAGCGACTGCGGTCCTTGTGAAAAATGCTCGACGATCTAACTCGTCGAGCATTTGTATTTTGAGGCCGTTTTTAATATTTGCTGTTGGCGTGCGGGGGGAGGGGATTTTTGGGTCCCTATTGCAGCGGTGCCGTTGCGTAACGCCATCAAAGGCGCACTTTGCCTGTACTGTGTTGAGTTAGCGCGTTGAGGTAGCAGCGCTGTAGTGGCCACATGTCAAAACGCTGTCGGTCATCACCCCGAGGTCGTGCAAAATCCCTTTATTGAGCGCATATACGACTCCGTGAATACGGAGGGGCTGGTTTGCTGACCAGGCGTCGCGTACAACCCGAGTTTGGGTGAGGTTGTGTACCTGTTCTATGACATTGAGCTCGACTAATCGCTGGTATCGGAGCTCTTCATCTTCAATGGAGGCGAGTTCGTGTTCATGAATTCGAGCTATTGTTCGAATTCCTGACAGCCAGTTTTCGACCAGGGAAGGTACGGAATCTGGGGATTGCATTGCTGCTTTAACGCCCCCGCACCCGTAGTGGCCGCATACTATAACGTCGCTGACACCGAGCACGGCGATGGCGTATTGGAGGACCGCGAGGAGGTTCGTGTCGGTCGGGACCACCATGTTCGCCACATTTCGGTGGACGAACATTTCACCCGTTGGGGTCTGAGTAATGACGTTGGCCGGTACTCGGGCGTCTGAGCAGCCGATAAAGAGGAACTGCGGAGTGTGCTCTTCCGCCAGGCGCGAGAAATACTCCGGGTCGTCGCGGTTTAGCTGGGCGACCCATTTGCGGTTTTTCTCTAGGATGGTCTCGAACTTTATTGGCATAGCGGTTATATGCTAAGCTTAGTGTACTGGATGGGTCAGCGGGAGGTTTTTTCGGCTAGAACTCGAAATTTACGCGTGTCAAACTGGCAGTTTGGGTGCTAGGGAATCGCCGCAAGCTCCCCGGATTTAGCGAAAACCCGCAGTCCGGTGAGAAATTTGCTTTGTAAGCTTCGTTAATAATGGTAATCGCGAGGTGTGGTATGCATATTCCTTGCAAGCGCGTTCGCGACCGAATTATGATTCTGTCGCGGTTTGCTGCTGTGTATTGTACAATACTCAAGATGACGTTTTTATGTGGAATGGTTTAAGGCTGTTCGGGCCTTTTTTAATATTGTGTTGTTGGGTAGCACCGGGAGGGGCTGCACAGGCGCCAAAGCTGGGCGATTCTGTGGTCGCCGATTCGGCCGCTGTCATCGAGGGAGCTCGCCGGGACGGAAGTCGCCCTTTTTCAGCTATATATGGCATTGTCACCGACTCGGCGGGGCAGCCAGTCTCTGACGCGACTATTGAGATTTCCGGAAAGAAGCCATTTTCCGTGTTTAGCATGCGGTCGTCGTCAACGGGGATGTTTCATATCGATTCCCTGGTTCCCGGGGAGACATATACCGTTGCGGTAACGAGGTTTGGCTTTCGGGCAACGGAGTCGCAGCCGTTTATCGCCAGGGCTGACAGCACTCGAAGCATAACGGTGGTGTTGCATCCACGACGGACCGTTATAATCTCAGCGCAGGGCGCTCGTCAGTCGAAAAAACCACTGGCGAAACCCAATTCGAGCGAACGCTAAAAAAAAGCTGGACAGTTAATATGTGACGGTGTACTGTTGGGCGGGTTTATATACGCACCCATCTGAGGAGTGTTCGTATGGTCCGTCTAAGCATTGTCAGGTTTTTGGTTGGCGGTCTTCTTTTTACAGGGTGTAGCGGCGAAGCAAGTCGTCCCGACGTCTCTTCGCCTCCTTCTCCTCGCCCACCCGTGATGTACGACGAAGAGCCGCCGAGGCCGTCGCTGAATGAAATTCGCGTCTTGAAGATCGAAACTTATGATGGTTCCGATCAGGTCGTACATCCAGACGTTGCTCAAACACCCGCCCGGTGGAGCCAACGGCGCGGGCATATGGTTATTACCCCCTATCCCTATGGAAGCGCGACAGACGAGAATCCGTCTGTCTTTCGGGCGGACAATGGGTTGACCTGGCGTATTCCGAAAACCGGGATGAATCCAATTGCTCGACCTCGTGGCGGCGGCTATCTGTCAGACCCAGACGAGATCTATAATCCCGAGACGCATGAGCTTTGGATTTATTACCGGGAAGTCTCCTCCCGGAATGAGATTTATCTGATGAAGTCGAGGGACGGCATGACCTGGGGTGCGCCGGAGATGGTTGTGAGCGCGCCGAACCATCAATTGATTTCGCCGGCGGTTGTACGGCGGAGTTCGCGCGATTGGTTAATGTGGTCTGTGAATTCTGGAGGGGCTGGTTGCAGTGGGACGGAGACGACGATTGAGCTGCGAACTTCAACCAATGGAACAGAATGGTCGGCGCCACGGCCGGCCGTCATGAAAATCGGGGAGGCATCTCCATGGCATCTCGATGTGGCATGGATCGAGTCTCGGCGTGAATACTGGGCGGTGTTTAATGCAAAAACACCGGGAACGTGTACAACGCCGGTGTTGTACTTTGCAACGAGCGTAGACGGGTTGGCTTGGAACGTGTTTCCAACGCCGTTGCTAGCGCGAGGTGCGATTGCGGAGTTTCAGGATGTGGTGTATCGATCGACGTTTGAATATGATGATCGCGACGATGAGATGACGTTCTGGTATTCGGGGGCGCGTTATGATGGAACGCGTTATGTGTGGAAGGCGGCTATGCAGCGGTTACCGCGAGAGGCGGTGTTTGCGTTGGCGACGTTGCCAGTGGCGATGGATCGTGGGCATGTTCGGGCGGCGTTGGTGCCGAGGGTTACGAAGGCTCCTCCGTTGACGAATAGGACGGCGCCGTAAGAGAGGGGTGAGGTGTTGTAGCTTTGGAGCGGATTGGTGTGGAAGCGTGACGACGTCCTGGCATTTCATACATACGCCAACGAGTACGTCTGGTACGTCGACGTTGGTGGTTTCGAGATAGACGGTGCGATATTCGAACTGTGCGGTATTCGATTTGTCTTTTCTGCATCGGGACACTATATGCAGCGCCGTCACGCAGGCGTTATCAGAGAATCGTCTCTTCGCCAACATCCTACTCTTTTCCCGCGTATTTTTATATCATCCCCGACCCGAATCCTTCCTCCGTGCCTCGGAGATCTGGCTAACCACATACGCTACTCAGGAGCTTCCATGCGCCGTCTTTTTACCATAGTCACATTCATGGCGATAGCCACGGCTATCCTCGCGGCCCCTGCTGTCGCCCAGAACTTTGCGATCGGTTCCAGGATTACCGAACTTGCGCTCGAAGGCGAGTCTGGCCCGGTCACCATCTCGCCGAGCAAGTCTGCCGCCACGCTCGTTATCTTCGTTTCTCGGCAATGCCCAGTATCAAACGCCTACAATTCCCGGATGAACACGCTTCAACGCGACTATTCTGGAAAGAATGTTCAGGTAATTTTTGTGAATCCGAATATTACGGAAACTGCAGAAGATTCGAAGTGGTTGACGGATACCACGAAGCTTGGTCATACGGTCTATCGAGATCTCGATAACAAGATCGCTGACAAGCTCAATGCGCAGTTTACGCCGGAAGCGTATGTGTTCGATGCCGAAGGGGTTCTTCGGTATCATGGCGCTATCGACGATGCGCAGAATGAGTCCAAGGTACAGAAGAAGCCGCTTCGGGATGCGCTTGATGCCGTGCTTGCGAAAAAGCCAGTTGGGGTCGAGACAAGTCGCGCGTTTGGATGTTCGATTAAGCGGAAGAAGTCGTAAGAAGTTTTACGAATTCGTAAGGAGTCACGAATGATGCGAATAACGAGGTTAAAGTATCGGGCTTGGGCTACGGTGGTCCTTCTCGTGGGCGTACCAGTGATTGGGCGTGGGCAGTCGACCGGAGTACCATCGGCGCCGGCACCGGCAGATACATCAAGACCTAGTCAGGTTCGCACTGAAAAGGTATTGTCGTCTGCGCTCGTTCCCGTTCTTGATGGTGGAGTCACTGAAATCGTTGCTCGTCATAAGGGTAATGTGATTCTCGTGAACTTTTGGGCAACGTGGTGTTCCCCATGTCGAGAGGAATTACCGCATCTCTTGAAGCTCGAAAAAGAACTTGCATCGGAAGGGTTCCGGCTTGTCGTTGTTTCTGCGGACGAACCTGAGCAAGCGCTAGAGGCCGGCCAGTTCCTCGACAGTATCGGTGCGAAGCCGCCGCGCTATATCAAACGTACCAGCGATACCGATGCATTCATTAGTGCGGTCGACTCTACATGGTCCGGTGCGCTTCCGGCTGTCTTCTTGTACGATCGGACCGGCAAGCGGGTCAACAGCTTTGTTGGTGAAACAGATATCCAACTGTTGGTTAAAACGGTTCGAGCTCTGGTAAAGGACACGACGTTGGGGGTACGCCCCAAGCAATCGAAGTAAATCGACCGGGCGGGTAGAATCAAATGTTTAGCGGCTTGAGATTTGAGATCTCAAGCCGCTTTCGTGTTTCAGGTATCCACTATCAAAGCGATAGTTAAAAATCGTGTATGATTGAGTGAGAATACTTTTGCATGCCTCGCGTCATTACCCTATCAGGCTCCGTTGGCCTGACTTTAAGCTCTTTAGTCATAGTGTTGTCTGTGTTGGTGTTGTCTGTGTTGCTTTCTCATTCCCCCTCATGACTGCTATTCAGCTACAGAGCGATATCGCTGCGTCATACGACGTTATCCTTGACGTGCCGCCGGCTATACCCTCGGGACTCCGAGTTGCGCTTATAGGGGTTGCGCCATCCTTTGGGGAACGGGTGCGGTCCACCATTGATCGGGAAACTGATATTCTGGTGGTTGCAGAATATTGCGATATGCACGCTGTTCGTACAGAGAAGTCAGGTGGAGAGGCGAACACGGAGAACTACCATGCCGATGTTGTAATCACGGGCCTCTCGTCGTTCTCTGAATCCATATCACCAACCGATTCCGTTGCTTCCTCGGCAGAGCTTCTCGCTGCATACCCAAACGCTAGAATTATCGCTATCACTTGTGACCACGACAAGGCCTCCGCAAGCGAGCTAAACCCTCATTTAACGCCCCTTGGCGATATTTGCCCTGCCGCGTTGGTAGACGTTATTCGGCAAGGGGCATCAAATCGCGCGATGTGGAACGCGTTTCTTTAAAGAACCTATCTAATGTATATGTCGCTTCGGGCAACTAGCCTTACACTCTCCCAGTACCTGTCGGCCGGCTTTATAGCTGAGCCAGAGCTTCGGTCGCTGTTTGACTCTGGTCAGGGTGGGAATATGCAGGTGTCGCTTAATACGCCTGAAGAGATGCGTGAAGCCGGGATTCAAGGTGTCTCACTCTGGCTGTATCGGGTTATTCGCGACGATCAGCGGCTGAATACGCCGCCTGAGCGGGTGAGTCCAACTCGAATTCAAGCCGCGCCTCTCCCGATGCGGCTGCACTATCTTATTACGCCAATTGTTAATATCGATTCGGCGAGCCCGTCTGCCAGCTCGGAGCAGGAGCAGGCGATACTTGGCAAGGTGCTGCAACTCTTTCATGAACATCCGGTCTTTCGCGGTCCAGATTTACGGGACACGCTTGCGGGATCGCAGAGTGAGATTGCGATGCGACTCGAAACGTATTCAATGGATGAGATATCTCGTGTCTGGATGGCGCTCAAGCGCTCCTACGAGCTTTCGGTGTCGTATGAGGCTGCTGTGGTGAATATCGAACGGGCTTCGCAACCTGTTTCTGTGGCTCCAGTACATACGATGGTTCCAAATTATGCGACGATCATAGAGCGAAAGGAGCAATGACACGAACAGTTGTTATAGACGGCGATTATACGTATACGGTATCGCTTGACGACGAGATTCCGGCAGGGAATCGAGCGAATGCTTTGGCTCAAGCGCGAGTTCTTGATGAACTCACGGGAATGCCGGTTACATCTGGCGTGACTGTTTTGGCCACCGGGGCCGCGTTTGACAGGACTGCAGCCCGAGCTAACGTAACATCTCGAGTAGCGAGTGGTGGAATTGTTGGATTGGTTGGTGTTCCGGCGACTGTGTTTCCTCAATTAAAATCTCAGTCGTACGAAGTTGGGATGACAGTTCGGGCGGAAGGTTATCTCCCTGCGCGTGTTGTTCAGTCTCTTGCAGCGCAACCCGAGTTCCCCTCGATGTTCTCGCTGGCTTCACTTGGTGATGTTGAGCTTCATAGACCCCCAGTTATGGTATGTGGTCGAACGGTTCAGCGTACGTCAGCCGGGTTTATCCCCGTGGCAAACGCAACCGTTCGAGTGAAAGGGATTTGGCGCAGGATTCCGGCGTCTAACGTTGTAGTTGCCCCGGATGCGCCGAATTTGGTGAGTATTGATCCTCCGATGTATCTGGATAGGGATCACACCACAACAACAATACGATCCATGGTTGTCGACGTCTCTGGGAGCGATCTCAAGACAACGCTTGAGCCAGCAATCAACGGTGCTAAAGTGCTGCGCTTGTCGAACGGGATGGGCTTGTCGGTTGGTGACACAATCATGATTAATGATTCACATTCTGAGTCGCGAGAGGTTGTGATTGTTTCCAGTGTTAATGGATCTGTCAGTGGGTTAGGGCCTGTTTCGGTTGGTCTCGAATATCCGTTGAAGCGCGCATATCCCAAGGGGACTACAATCCGTAAAGCTGTCGTCACGACTCCTGGTACGGCGCAGACTTTATCGTCGGATGCAATGAATGGAGACTCCACGTTGCTCTGTACATCCGTTGCTCAACTGGGTACCGAAACATTTTTTGAAATTTCTAGTCCATCAAGTGAGAATGAATATCATTGGCTACGTCCTTATGTGGTGACAAGCGACGCCAATGGTGATTATAGGCTTCCGCCAATCAGTCGAGTGGCTCAGATCGTTGTTGAAGCACAGTATGCTGGACATTCTCCCGTTGCGCATGTAATTGGGCCGCAATATCCAGCGTATGAGCAGGTCCTTGATTTTATGTTTGTATGATTTTCGTGATGTTTTTTGTAGCTGTTTTTGTAGCTGTTCTCAATTCACCCGTTACCATAGCGCACCGCCTACAGGAGATGCAAGATGCCTGAGTATTTAGCACCCGGAGTGTACGTCGAAGAGGTTGACACCGGCAGTAAGCCGATTGAAGGTGTAAGCACAAGCACTGCAGGCATGGTTGGCGTGACAGAGCGCGGGCCACGAGATATCCCTATTCTCATTACGAGTATGGGCGAATATCGGCGGTGGTTTGGTGACTTTCTGGATGATGATGAGTTCCGAAATGGCAACGGATATCACTGCTATCTTCCGCATTCGGTCGATGGATTCTTTACGAATGGCGGGCGTCGAGTTTATGTAACCCGTGTGTTGCGCGACGATGCGGTGAAGGCGAGTACTGCGCTCTTTAATCGCGGTGATGCTGCATCTATTGCATCTGTGTTGCTTCGTAGCGTTGGTCAGGGTGGTGGTACGCTGGTTAATCGCCCGCTCGTATCAGTATTGGAGCCAGGTGCACTTGCTGTTGGCGATTGGGTGCGACTCGGGAATGGGAGTCAGGCAGAGTATCGACAGATTGTCGGTGGCACTCATGCTTCAAGCCATGTTCCTCTGAACTTTCCGCTCGCGAACTCGCATGATGCGGATGCTCCAATTCGTCAAATTCCACGTGTTACGAGTGGTGCCAGCTTTACGCTGACCGCCGATATCACGGCTGGTGTGTCGAGCTTCTCTATTACTGGAACGGCTGTGAATCTCACGGCGTATGATGCGAGTTTCGCAACTACCGTGCTTGAGATCGGCACGCATCCACATGCTGAACATCGTATTGTCACCGCGGTTTTTGGTAGCGGAATAACTCGTACGATTACACTGTCCGAACCGCTGAACAACGCGTACCTGTCTACTGGCAGTGTATTACAGCCATTAAACTTGGCTCCTCCAGCGCCACCAGCTACCATTAACGATACAACGCTATCGATTGGAGCGACGGCTGGGGATGCAGTAGTCTTCGGTACCACGCTTGGTGGTAACTTTGACGATACTGCAACGCTGCTAATCATTGGCGTTGGCGGACCGAATCCGGAAGTTCGGCGTATCGGTGCGCTGAATCGTTTAACGCTTGCTCAGAATGCGTATTCTGTATATCCAACGGGTTCGCGTGTTGACCAGTTCACTGCGATTGATGACGATCGAAAGATCAACGCCGTTGTTGCGAATGCGGATCAGCTTGTCCTGCAAGCCGCATTCAATACGGCTGGACTGACAGCCGGTCAGCGAATCGTAATTGGAGCCGGTGCGACCGCTGAAACTCGCACGATTCGATCGATTGACGAGACGACCAACACTCTCACACTCACCGCTACAGTCTCGGCGCATCCTGCTGCAACAAACGTCGCCATTGTGCGGCAATCGACGGCTGCGGTATCTGTTGGTGATATAACGGTGTCGCTCGATAGCCGACTTGGACTCGCTGTTGGAGATATTCTCCGGCTTGGCGATTCGCCAAACGAGGAGTTCGTTTCGATTTCCGCCTTGGTCGGTGGCGCAAACGCCGCACCGGACGCTGGATCGGTCGTTCTTGCAGCTCCGCTTATGCGAGCACATGCATCCGGGGTTGTCGTTCGGCGCCAGGTTGTTGCCGCTGCCGCCGGAGCGCACCACCCAGGATTCTTGACGGTTGATGCTGGCGTTGGGGCAAATAATGTCTATGTCACGGATAACGACGGCTTTACCACAAATAATGTTGTCCGCATTCAAACTCCGACGGGCGCAACGTTCCTGCATCGACTGAGTGCTGCGAGCATCGCTGTTACTCCGGCAGAGTTTGAGCTCAATACTGAAGTAGAACGCAGCCATGAAGCCGGTTCGCCTGTTGTAACGCGAGAGGCAGAGATCCAGGTTGAAGCGCTCGATGAAGGGCGTTGGGGAAATCGTCTTCGCCTTTCGGTAGAAGACGAATCAAATGGACTGGTTTCCGGTTCTTTCCTGGCCGCGGTCAATAACCCGTCCGATATTCGACTGTCTTCACCAACCGGCGTTGAAGCCGGGAGTGTGTTGGAGCTGCTCGGGTCAGATGATGGTGACGCGGTCGTTGGACCGTTGCTCAAGGTTGAGGCCATTAATCGCACCAATAATCGTATTACACTGGCGACGCCGCTTAATGGCGCCCAGATGAATGCTTTTGTCGCGGCAACCGGCGCAGGTAAGAAGCTTCGGGTACGCTCGCGCGAATTCAGGCTTTCGGTGCTCGTAATGCGCCGCCCAGATCCTGCGTTACCATCGCGTGACGACACGATCGTAGACCGTGAGATGTTTGCGAATCTCTCCATGGATCCTCGGCATAGTCGCTACTTCGTTACTGTGATTGGCGATATCAATGGCGAACGTCGGCTTTCCGATCGTCGGCCAGAAGGCTCCTCCTGGTATATCCGAGTGAGCGATATGGCTGCCTCTGGAGTGGATCAAGAAGTTGTACGGTTAGGGCCAGAGACGTTAGTTGATTTTCTGCCAAGTGGACGAGTGCGCCCCGCGCGTCACTCCATGGGCGGCGGAGATGATGCGATTGCGTTGATGAACGACGATCCGTATATCGGTGTTGATGCGGTTGATCCTGAAGATCGAACTGGGTTACAAGCGCTCAAGAATGTAGAAGATATCAGCATTGTTTCTGTACCAGGTCGTACGGGTAGTGAACTTCAGGGAGCGTTAATCGCTCACTGTGAAAATATGCGATATCGGTTTGCCGTACTCGATGCGGTACGCCCACCGAACGACGCGATTGCAGACGTTCGTGCGCAACGCCAGCAGTTTGATACGAAGTATGCGGCGTTGTATCACCCATGGTTGTTGGTTCAGGATCCGTATCCAACGGTGGCTACTAGCGCTGGGACGTACGTGATTCCACCAAGTGGGCACGTGACGGGGATTTATGCTCGAACAGATGTGGAGCGTGGAGTCCATAAAGCGCCGGCCAATGAAGTAGTGCGCGGAATCGTTGGCTTGCAGCGATCGTTGAGCAAAGGCGAACACGATATTCTGAATCCGTATCCAGTGAATATCAACGTCATTCGTGACTTTAGACCGAACAATCGCGGAATCCGCGTGTGGGGCGGTCGAGTAATTACGAGCGATTCGGATTGGAAATACGTGAACGTGCGACGGTTAATGATCTTTGTTGAGCATTCGATCGATCGTGGTTTACAGTGGGTTGTGTTCGAGCCAAACGCTGAACCGCTATGGGCTCGTGTGAAGCGGACGATCACGAACTTCTTGACGACGGTATGGCGTAACGGTGGACTCGAAGGCACGAAGGTCGAAGAAGCATTCTTTGTAAAGTGCGATCGTACGACTATGACGCAGACTGATATCGATAGTGGCCGGCTTATTTGTGTGATTGGTATTGCACCGGTAAAGCCCGCTGAATTTGTGGTTATCCAGATTGGTCTCTGGACTGCGCACGCCGAAAGCTAACGTCAACTGAACGAGTAACGGGAGAATATCATCATGGGTACAGGTGTACGTGTCGATCCATTTCGCGCCTTTAACTTTCGCGTGGAAATCGACGGGCTCACAGTTGGGAGCTTTAGCGAATGCAGCGGTCTTACGAGCGAAGGCGATGCGGTTGATTACCGAGAAGGAACTGACTTTCCGCTAACGGTTCGTAAGTTGATGGGATTGCGAAAGTATACGAATATCGTGTTGAAGCGCGGGTATACGACGAACAATGAGCTGTGGAGTTGGTACAAAAACATCACGAATGGCGTTGCGGATCGCCGCAATGGCTCGATCATTCTTATGGATGAAGAGCATAAAGATGTGATGCGTTGGAGTATTGAAAATGCGTGGATCAATAAGATCGAAGGGCCGACGTTTAATGCGACTGCGAACGAAGTGGCTATTGAATCGATTGAGTTGGTGCATGAAGGGTTGATGCTCGAATAGTTATGGTGGCAGGGAGGTACATGCCGCCCTGCCGCACCTGTCTTAAAACAATCCGCCGTTTTTTGGGCGCTAGATCCTTTGTAATTCTTTCCGTGTTTGCTGTATTTGTCGCACCCTGGTAGCATCGAATATCCCCTCACCTTGCCGATTCCATGAACGCGATTGCGTACCAAACCCCTGGAGTATACTACGAGACTGTGGACGCGAGTTCGGCCACAATCTCTGGGGTTCGTACTGACATCGCTGGGTTTGTTGGGATTGCATCGCGCGGGCCAATCGATGTACCGGTTCCAGTGGAATCGTGGCGACAGTTTGAAGCGTATTTTGGTGGATGTATTGGCGTTGGATATCTCGCATATGTCGTTCGTGCGTTCTTTGAGAACGGTGGACGACGTTGCTGGGTGACGCGGGTTGCGTCGCGCGACGAATTGGGCGGCGCGGCATCGGCGAGTGCTACTTGGACCGACGGCACCACGGGAGCCGATGTTTGGAGAATTGACGCCTCGAGTCCTGGGATTTGGGGCAATGCGCTCGCTGTTCGTTGTATCGAAACGCATCAAGCGCAAACTATTGCGAACCTTGCAATAAGTAGCTCGGAGTACACCGCTGTGTTGAGCACAACGGGCTTTATGCGTGGAACGCTTGTCCGTTTATCACAAGAGGCCGGCGGTGCGACTATTTACAAGGTTATTTCGGACGTGGACCCAATTCAGCGCCGTCTGTACTGGGTCTCGAATCGGGCGGAACTTCGGTTGCCGTACGACGCGCCAGTGGTTGGGCTGGACCACCACCAACCGCTCCGTGTTGAAAGCGTTGAGTATACGGTTGCTGTTACGGAAAATGGAATCGCTCGAGCTGTTTACGACGGGCTCTCTGTTATTCCGGAACATCCCAATTACGGACCAACGCTTCTGTCTGCGATCAAGTCGCCTCGTGCTGGTGAACTGGAAGCAGGTTTTTCGCTAACACCGTACGCGATAACAGTTGCCGAACTGCGAGAGCGGTACGGTGCGAATTCTGTTGCTGGTCGTCCCACGTCCATAACAATCGCGCCATCGGACCTTCCAGGGCCCGCGACTTTAGTGTTAACGGGTGGACGGGAAGGGCTTGCTCTGCTCTCAACATACGACTTTGTGGGAGAGGATTCTTCTCCCGACGAGTCAGATGAGAGCAAGCTCGCGAAACGCCGAGGGGTGCGTGCGTTAGAGATGGTTCAGGAAGTTTCGATGGTGGCTATCCCGGATGTGCATATTCAGCCCATCGCACCGCCGGTTTTGGCTCCGTTGCCGCCTTGTGTGCCGGACGTCTGTCTTCCTAATCAGCCGCTGAAGTTGGCTGCTCCAGCGCCAAGAGGGATCTTTGAAATGCCGCCGATCTTTACGGAGGCGGAGGTGTACCGGGTTCAGGCGGAATTGGTACAGCACTGTGAAGATCGTCGTGATCGTATCGCAATTTTAGACGCTCCATTCGCAACCGTTACGGACGACACGCTGGGTGTGAGTTCGATTGTTGCGTGGCGCAGCCGTTTTGATTCGAAATATGCGGCGTTGTACTATCCATGGGTATCAGTTGTTGACCCTCTGCGTGGTGCCAAGTCGCCGACCCGATCGATCCCGCCGTCTGGGCATATTATTGGTCAGATTGCGAAAACTGACATTGATATTGGTGTACACAAAGCTCCTGCGAATACGCCCATTGAATGGGCCCAGGATGTTACGATGTTGATATCAGCGGAATCGCACGGGTATTTGAATTCGCTTGGTATCAATGTGCTACGACCCCTCCCGGGGAGGTCGCTTCGGGTTATGGGAGCACGAACGCTCAGTAGCGATACTGATTGGCGCTATGTTAACGTGCGCCGCCTCATGATGATGATTCAGAAAGCAGTTGATTTATCAACGCAGTGGGCTGTTTTCGAACCGAATAGCCATGCAACGCGGTCCAAGGTTCGTCTTGCGCTCATGACATACCTGTCGACGCTCTGGCAGCAAGGTGCGTTTGCTGGTGCATCGATGGATGAATCGTTTTTCGTCAAGTGCGACGAAGAGAATAATAGTCCAGATGATCGAAAAAATGGTCGGCTAACCGCCGAGATTGGAGTCGCTCCTGCGAAACCATTCGAATTTATTGTGATGCGTGTATGGCGTGCTGGTAATGAACTAGAAGTCGCCGAATCAACCCTCGTTGCACGAGGTCGCTAATGGGATTACTCGGCGCAGTCGGATTACGACTCGATCCGCAGATGGGGTACAACTTTACCATCAACTTGATCGACTCTTCAAGTACGATGGCTTTGGTTAAGTCAGCAGTTACCTCTGCGGTTCTCGATACCCTGCTTGGTGGATTTTCTGAGTGTTCGGGACTCGAAATGTCGCTGAACGTGGAAGAATATCAGGAAGGCGGTAACAATGGGACCGTGTTAAAGTTTCCAACTCGAGTCAAGTGGGCGAATCTGGTCTTGAAACACGGAATCGGAGCTGGAACCGGGCTGTGGGATTGGCACTATGACTTTACGCAAGGAAAAGGGAAGCGGAAAGACGGTGTGATTACACTGCTCAACGATCTTCATATACCAACGCATATCTGGCACTTTCGGCGTGGGTTACCGGTTCGATATACTGGCCCAACGCTTAACGCTGCTTCGAGCACTGTTGCTATTGAAGCGATTGAAATTGCACACGAAGGTTTGTATCAGGTTCCGTTTGTAGGATATGCAGGGGCTGCGTTGTCGCTTTCTGCAAATGTTAGTGTTACGGGAGGGTTCTGAGTATGGAAGTCCATATCGACGAAGTCTCGAGCACCGTACACGCTGTTGATGACAATGCGTTGTTGTCACCTGCCGTGCTGCAACAGATTGTAAATGTCGTGATGAAGCAAGTGCGAGACGAAGCATCACATACCGCAAGAGTGCGAGGCGAGCAAGATGTGAATGCTGGTCGAGCTGAATACGAGTATCGACGGTAACATATTATGGAACAGTTACAGAAAGCGATGCTCGTTGCGATGTGGCACGACGTGATGGAGTTCATTGAGGTTCAGTTTAATCCAACTGAATTTACATTGAGCAAGAACAATCAGATCGCTGAAATCGCGATTCCTGGATTGGACACGCCGCTATTACAGTTCGTGCGCGGGCAAAGTGAAACTTTAACGGTTGATCTTTTCTTTGATACGACCGAAGATGGAATGGGTACTGGCGCGAAGAGCGTCACAACCCTTACCGATCAAGTGTATCAGTTAATGAAGATCGAACCGCATACGCATGCGCCGCCAGTGTGTGCATTCTTGTGGAACGAGAAATTTCCTGGGAGTGATGTGTCCTCGGCTGTTGGAAATCAGCGACGGACAGACTTTCAGTGTGTTGTAGAAGGAATTAAACAGCGGTTTACGATGTTTAGCTCTGAAGGTGTACCGCTTCGAGCCATTCTGACGGTTACGTTCCGTGAGTATAAGCCGCTGGAAGAACAGCTACGGCAGCTCAATCTCAATTCTCCTGATAAAACGCAAGGGTATGTGGTTCGGAGAGGTGACACGTTGAGTAGTATTGCTGGACGGCAGTATCTGCGTACGAGCGAATGGCGAGCGATTGCCAATGCGAACGATATTGCTGATCCACGTAGGCTGGAACCGGGTATGTTTTTGCGAATTCCACCGATTAGCTGAGGCGAATGTTATGGAAGCTTTAGCGCTTGTTCGAGAATCACCGCTAAAAGGTGGGTTTCGGGTTCCTCAGTTTGAAGTCAAAATCGAAGGGGCGGGCTTGCCGCGCGATGTGTTGCGTGACGTGTTGCAAGTTACCTATCGGGATAATGTCGCTGAGTTGGACAACTTTGAGATGAAGGTCAATAATTGGGATCCACGGACTCGTCGGTTCAAGTACGTTGGATCTGAAACTGCGGCTGATCTGGAGCAGAATACACCTGAGTCGCAACGGTTCAAGTTGTTTGAGCCATGTGGTAAAGAGATTCGTGTAAAGATGGGCTATCTCGGTGAAACGCAGACGATGTTGACCGGTAGTGTTACGACAATGGAGCCGGAGTTTCCGAGCAACGGAGCACCAACGTTAACGGTTCGTGGGTTAAATATTCTCCATCAACTGCGACGTAAACCGTATACATGGTCCTGGGAGAACAAGACGGATAGCGAAATCGCTGAAAATCTTGCCACGCTTCGTGACAAAGAGACAAGCAACAAGCGATTTCCACTGCCAATCGAAATTGACTCGAGTGCCAAGGCGCGTGAGCCACGATTGCCGTATGTAGCGCAACAAAATCAAACGGATATCGATTTTCTCTTTTCACGCGCGCGTGAGCGTGGTTATGTCGTATTCGTCCTGGAGGCAGATGCGGAGCGCAACAAGCCGAGACGGCTGTATTTTGGGCCATCGCAGGGTGGGCAGAATGCTGCACTTCGGAATGTTATGTACGAATTGGAATGGGGACGTGCGCTCGTTGAGTTTAAGCCAACGCTAACCACGGCGAACCAGGTGAAATCGGTCACCGTTCATGGGTGGAATCGCGCAACTAAAGAAGCGATCGAGGTGAAAGTAGATCTCGATGATCCGGAGCTCAATCGAAACCAGGATCTGTATCGATTAATAGATGCCTGTGATCCGCGCGAAGATATCGTTGTGAATGAACCCGTATTTACCGAAGACCAGGCTCGTCGTCGGGCCAGGGCCATATTGATGGAGCGACAGAAGGGGATGGTGCAGGCATCTGCCACAACGGTCGGGTTGCCGGATCTCCGTGCGGGTCAATTGGTGAATATCGTTGGTCTTGGTGCACGTTTCAGCGGTACCTACTTCATTACGGACACCACTCACACACTCGGTGATAGCGGTTATACCACCCAGTTTAACTGTCGGCGCGAAGATGCGGGAAGTACGGGAGGTGCGTCGTGAAGCGCATTCCAGGTGTGGTTATTGGTGTTGTTACCGATCGCGATGACCCAATGGCGCAAGGTCGGTTGCGGCTATCGTTCCCATGGATGAATGGCGATCAGCCTAGTGCGTGGGCGCCAGTCGCTGCACCCATGGCTGGTCAGGATCGTGGTCTGTGGTTTATGCCGGAAGTTGGTGACGAGGTGATGGTTGCATTTGAGCAAGGTGACTTCGACCATCCCTTCGTGCTTGGTTATCTGTGGAACGGCGTTGATACACCTCCGTCTAATGAACCACAAGAACGAGTGATCGTAACACCAGGTGGACATGAATTGCGCTTTCACGATAAGGATGGTGCGAAGCAGGTCCTACTGAAAACGAGCAGTGGGCTCAAAGTGTTACTCGATGAAGTTGCTAAAACCATCTCGCTCGAAACACCTGGGATGATTTCCGTGAAGTTAAACGACACTGCAACGTCGTTGGTGTTAAGCGGAGGTGGTAGAAGTATTTCGTTGGTTGGTGGACAGGTGCAAATAGCATGACAACGGGATACGAAGTATTTCATCGTCACGGTGGTGACATGTTCGAATATTCCACCATGAAAATGGGGATCATATGCCACCGCTGTTAACTACGAAGGCAGTTATTACATGTCCGCATGGTGGCGTCGGAACAACAGTACCATCAACACCGGTATTTTCAGTGTCCGGTGGATTTGTCTGTGCCGAAAATGATGTTGGAACGTTGACGTGCCCGGTCTGCATTGGCTACACCCTAAAATCGATGATGCTAAACGCAACGACACTCATGGGGCGCCGTGCAATTCTCGTATCGGATTTCCAGCAGAGTTTTGCTACGCTTCCATTAACGATCGTTGATCCAAACGTTTCAGTGGACAATAGTAGTGTTGCGAGCCTTCCACCTGGGGAGAGGTCTGCTCCACTGTCACCAGCAATGCAGGATTCCAGTGCGCCTTCAGTTGTTGCTGCGCCACCAACCGCTGCTTTTTCTATCGCTACGATGTTGCCGCCATCGATGCCAATAACCTTTACGTTGTCTCACGCATTTCCGCTTAAATGGATGCTTACTCTTGTTAATGGAACAACGTTGATAAGTCTTGATGTGACAAACGGGGTTCCTGGATTAGTCGTGGCGCCGTCTGGTGGAAGCTGGGCAAGTCCGGTACTCGCTGTTGTTGCAACCATGACAGCTGCTTTTATGGCAGCATTAGCGCCAGGAACGCATTATCTCTTTATGACCGGTGTGAGCCAACGCGGAATTTCTGCGTATGCGCGAGTGCCGGTTGTGGTGACTTGATTCAGATGACTACGTCGAAATCAATAGACACGCGTGAATTTCTCGGAACCGGGTGGAAATTTCCGTTACAGGTGACCCCCGGTGGACGGTTCGCGCGCGCTCGGTACGAACAGCGAATTGAAGAATCCGTATATCTCATTCTGAATACGGCGAAAGGCGAACGGGTGATGTTACCGGACTTTGGTTGCGGCATTCATGAGATGGTTTTTGCTCCAAACACGCCTGGAACTATCAGCGTCATCGTACAACAGGTGCGTCGAGCGCTTGTCGCGTTTGAGCCGCGTATCGACGTGCTGGATGTCGCCGTTGATACGTCTGCAAATGAACCGAATCTACTGCTCATTCGAGTCGGCTATCGAATTCGCGGCAATAACGCGTTAGGAAACCTTGTATACCCATTTTATCTCAAGGAAGGGGTATAGTATATGCCACTCGTGAACTACATCCCGCAAGTCGATAATCGAAAGTACGAAGACATTCTTGCTGAAGCGCGGACGAGAATTCCGCGGTATACGCCAGAATGGACCGATCTGAACGACAGCGATCCCGGGATGACCCTAGTCCAGCTATTTGCCTGGATGACGGATATGATGTTGTATCGGCTTGGCAAGGTTCCGGAGCTAAACTATCTCAAATTTCTTGAGCTGTTGGGTGTGGAGCTGCGTGCGGCTTCTCCGGCCATTGCGGAGATAACGTTTCCTGTATTGCCAACATCGCCGGATGCATATGTGATTGTTCCAATGCGAACGCAGGTGTCCGCGGAGGATCCAGATGGTCCAGCGCCCATTGTCTTTGAAACGGATCGCGCCTTAGTTGCGCTAGCTGCTCGGTTGGCGTCAGTGCAGGCCTTTGATGGATCGGCCTATCAGGACTTCTCGAGATTTAACGAGCTCGCTCTGGATGGATTTACGCCATTTGGAGGATCGGCTGACGTAGATTCTGCGTTTCTCATTGGGTTTGATTCGTCAAAGCCGTTTCCGCAGGTCGAACTCGATCTTGCTATCACTGTACGTGATGATTGGTCGGAGCGTGGAATGCGTGCAGATTCGGCTAGCTCTGCCAATTCTGCAAAATTTGCTTCGGCTGATCTTGTATGGGAATACTGGGACGGTACTGCATGGGCGCCATTAAGCCTCCTAAAGGATGAAACGCTCGCGCTTACTCGCTCCGGGCATATCTACTTAAAGACTCCCGCAGTTGGGGCGATCAAGTTCGATTCTGTTGGCGAAGTGGCCGATCCTCGGTACTGGATTCGTGCGCGAGTTGTGCGATCATCGTATGAACGTGCACCGCAGCTCTTGGCTGTTCGTACAAATACCGCACGTGCAACACAGGCCCAGACGTCGCGTGATGAAGTGTTGGGTGGTAGCGATGGTCGGCCAGATCAAGTGCTTCGTCTTGCAAACACGCCTATACTACAAAGTACGCTTCGTTTAGAAGTAAACGAGGGTGATGGGTTCGTTGTATGGAGCGAGGTCGAAGATTTCTATGGTTCCAGCGATCGAGATCAGCACTATATTCTCGATCGTACTACAGGTGAGATTCGATTCGGCAATGGTCACTATGGTGCAATTCCGGTTGGTAACAACGATTTTCCCACAAGTAACATTGTTGCGCGAGAGTATCGCTTCGGTGGCGGAGCTCGCGGAAATGTTTCACCTGGTATAATCAAGACGTTAATGACGTCGATTGTTGGCATCGACGAAAGCAAGGTAAAGAATCTTACAGCTGCAGTCGCTGGGCGCGATGAAGAAACGCTTGCAGACGCCAAGTTACGTGTTCCGCAGTCGATTCGTAGTCGAGGGCGCGCTGTTACCGCTGAAGACTTTGAGCAGTTGGCAATTGAATCCGCGAATATTAAGCGGGCGAAGGCATTGCCGTTGTTCCACCCGGATTTTCCTGGGGTTCAGGTGCCCGGTGTTGTAACCGTGATCGTTGTGCCAGATGGTACCGCTCCCAATCCGTTGCCTAGCGAAGGCACGATTCGGAGTGTGTGTGCATATCTGAATAAGGTTCGGTTGCTGACAACCGAGTTATATGTCGTGCCGCCAACATATCAAAAGGTTCACGTCTCCGCAGAGATAATTGCGGACGACAATGCGGACCTTGCTGCGGTTAAGGTCGCGGTGGAAGCCGCATTGCTCGAATATTTCCATCCACTGCGTGGTGGAGAAGATGGTTTGGGCTGGCCGTTTGGTGGTGATATCTTCTATTCGAAAGTGTATGGAAGGGTATCCGTTCCTGGGGTTGAACGCATTGAGCGGCTGACGATTGAGCTTGATGGCGATGAAGTTCCAGAATGTACGAATGTATCGATTGGTTCCGGTGTGCTGGTTTACTCTACCGACCATGATGTGTCGGTAACGTACAGTTTCGACGAATAGAGCCGTGACTTCGTTTCGTTTACTCCCCCCTATCGCACGTCCGCCTCATGACCCTCTATGGCTGACGCTCAATGCTCGGCTTGGTTGGCGTGCGGCGACGCTCGATCATGCGGAAATTGCATACGACACGTCAGCGTTGCAACTCGAGCCAATCGTTGGCGTGCGGTCGCTTACGGAAGATAGCGGTAGCTTTGGCGGGATCGTTGCACCGGGAAGCGTTGCAGTTGCGGATGATGATAGTGTGTTCCTGCTTGATGGTGAACACTCGAGGCTTTACAAATACGATCATTGTATATGTGAGTTCATCACCGTTCCGGGAATTGGTGGGACTGGTGATGGCCCACGCCAATTCCGTGATGCGAAAGCCGTTGCGGTAGTTGGCGGTGATATTCTTGTTGCCGATTCCGGAAATGCAAGAGTGTCAATATTTTCGCAACGTGAATTTGTCTTGCGTGGTACGCTTGATGTTCCTGGAGCGGCTGAGTTCGCCAATACTTGGAATCCTGTCAGTATTGCAAGCGATCGCTGGGGTAGAATCTTCGTTGCCGATCCCAATAATGGCTGTGTCCACCGATTCAGTCGCAGGGGAGTGTGGCAGGCGCATTTTGGTGGATTGGGTGCAGTGCGTCATATCGCAGTTGATCAAGATGGACGACTATACGTATTGGTAGATGGTGCGAGTGATGTTGCAGTTCTGAATGGTAACGGAGTCTTATTGGAGCGCGTGAGCAACGTCGCTTGTATTACAGAACGTTTTCGTTCGCTACCATTTGAAGTGACTGCCAATGGAACGCTGGTATTTAAGGATGGTTGTGGCGCGTTCGATCTCACCGGTCACGCGGTCACAGCACCTGCACCTGTCAGCATAAAATACGCGGATTCTGGAACGTATCTCAGCGAAGCTTTTGATAGCCGTATTCATCGCTGTCAGTGGCACAGAGTAAAGCTTACGGGTGAAATTCCGGCTGCGACATCGGTGATGATTCGTACCTATTCGTCGGAGGTTGAACTGCCGAACGACGTGGTCGCGGATCTCCCAGATGATGCCTGGGACATACATCCTGTCGCGCGTGCGGTTGATGGAGACTGGGATTGTTTAATTCGCAGTGGCGGTGGGCGATATCTCTGGTTGCGGCTTGATCTGTTTGGTGGTGGACCTGCTACACCTCGTCTCGATGAGATTCGTGTTGAGTTTCCGCGTATTAGCTTGCGGCGATTTCTCCCTGCTGTTTTCGGGGAAGATCCGACCGCGGCGGATTTTACTGACAGGTTTCTCAGTGTCTTCGATACGACATTTCGAGATGTTGAATCACAAATCGATAATCAAGCGCAACTCTTCGATGCTCGATCCACGCCTGCGGGAATTGAACGCGGTGACCGTGACTTTTTATCGTGGATTGCATCATGGGTTGGGCTGACTGTTGATAAGCGTTGGTCCGAGAAACGTCGTCGTGAGTTCGTGCGAATGGCGCCGAAGCTATTCGATGCGCGCGGGACGCGTGATGGATTGTGGCAGATGTTGCTTTTATACTTGGGGCTTGATAATCCGCTTACTGGAGAGCGAAGCACCGGGGTGATGTCCGGTGTTGGATCAAGTTGTGGTTGTGGGTCGAGCCGTGTGAATCGTGACAGCTCGTCAGTGCCGAACTTTGCCCCCAAGTGTGGCGGTCGTCCGTTGAACTGCGGACCGAGTGTTTCGCCTCGGGCGTGGGAGCCACCGCCACTTATTCTCGAACATTTTAAGCTGCGTCGCTGGCTTATTGTTGGTTCTGGGCGTCTTGGCGAGCAAGCTGTTTTGTGGGGACGCAAAGTGGTGAATCGGCCCGAGCTTGTTGAGGCTGAGGTGGTTGAAGCCGAGATGGTTGAAGCTGATACCATCGGTATCGGCAGTGTACAAGTGAATGTCGAGCACCAACAAAGTGGCGAATCGCAAAGCTTGTTAAGCACAAGCGAAGCACCTGCTGCTCCAGCAACAGAAGAAGTGCCGAACCTCGATGTGATAGTTGTGACAGGATCAAAATTACGGAAACAAAATCCATACAGCGATCCATTTCACGTATATGCATCGCGATTCAGTATTTTCGTTCCTGCATGTATTGGAGAATCTGCGCAACATCGTAAAAGTCTTGAGATGTTGTTACGAAGCGAAAGTCCAGCGCATACGCGGTACAATATTGAATATGTGGAGCCAACATTTCGTATTGGTGTGCAATCGATGATTGGATTCGATGCTGTTGTTGGGCGTTATCCAACTAAGGGAGTAACCGTAGGATCATCGGCGCTTGGTGGCGCTTCGGTGCTGAGCGAAGGGCGCGATGGCGCAAATTCACAGGGACGACAAGTCCCGTCGATGCGGATTGGCAATCAATCACGTATTGGCGCGACGACTCGATTGGACTAATAGACCGGGACATAAGGAGACAGTATGGGGCAGTCAGATCATCATACCGGCGGATGCGGATGCGCAGATTGCGATATCGAACCGTTTACCCGGAATCATTACTTTACAGGTAAATTGCTTGTTGAACGGGATTTCCGTGACGAGCAGCGATATTATATCGATAAGCTTCGACATCATCATCAACGCTTGCATGGATGGGGTGTTGCGTGTGGATTGAAGGTAACTCCGCACGATAACGCAGCATGTCGTTCGAAGTATGTGTACGTTGAGCCAGGAACCGCAATCGATGCGTGTGGTCACGAGATCATCATTCGTGATCGTGAGGTCATTGATCTTCTACGGTTGCCCGCAATTCGCGCGCTGGCAGAAAGTGGGGATACGGAAAAACATACAGTTCACATCTGCGTGCGATATCGTGAGTGTCCGACTGAAGAGATTCCGGTGTTGTATGATGAATGTGGTTGCGACGACACGCGATGCGCTCCGAACCGTATTCTTGAGTCGTTTGAGTTTGATGCGATTATTGATCCCGATTTTCCAGATGCGACGGAAGATTCGCCTTGCGCTGATAAGTGGTGGTCGAGCCTGAACGGTTGCGGAGATGCTGATGCACCCAACTGTGTTGTGCTTGCATCGTTAACCGATTATCGAGTTGGCGATTCGGTCGAGGTTGCGAGTATCGATAATAAGGCGCGTAAGTTGTTGCCAAGTGTTGAAAAATTGGCTGATATCGTGCGATGTATGCAGGAACAGGATGGGGCAGTTGGGCCAATCGGGCCAATTGGCCCCGCCGGCCCGATCGGTCCTGTTGGTCCAACTGGTCCCATTGGCCCAGCTGGCTCGGCAGGGGCTGCTGGATCGATTGGTCCTCAAGGGGCTCAAGGCGCATCTGGAACGGTCGGTCCGATTGGTCCTGCGGGTCCGACAGGGCCAACCGGCGCTGCCGGTGCAGCCGGAACCCCAGGCGCTCCCGGCGGTCGCGGTGAAACTGGCTCTATAGGCCCAATAGGCCCTCAAGGACTGCGTGGGAATGACGGTCCGCAAGGCCCCGCCGGCCCCGGCCTGGAAACCGAACTTACTCGTATCGACGGAATCAGCTGGCGCCATCGCCGAAACGCAGCGCTCGCACCTGTCTACAATTCCGATGGGAGTGAGGCAGGCCGAGGAGTGATCATCCACTTTTCCGCCCCTGTCTCGCGTTCGACCGTTGATGAGCACGTCTTCCAAGTACTGGTAAACGGCAATGCATTCGGTGACACCAACGAACGTTACGTCGTATGCCGTTGCGCGATCATTGGTAAAGTAGTGCCTGTGAAATGCAGCCTGCCAACGAATCCAAATACCACACCGATTGATTCAGCAACCATCGAAACGGGTACACAGACTTCTACCGAAGCCGTCGCGTTTCTCATTGATCCAGAAGCGCTGAAAGCACTTCGCAAAAGTGGTGTGGAATTCTGGGTTACACTGCGCGGCGAATTTGTAATCGATGAAAAGAAACGTGCAATCGACGCTGAGTTTGTACGCGCTGAGCTCCCAACTGGCGATCGAGCCGCTGGCAGCGACTTTGGAATTCAAGGTGGGTTGTTCGAAAGTTGGTTCACCCTACAACAAGGATGAGCGTCTATCGTGGCCTCGTTACGAAATCGTGTAACGACCGTGTACAACGCCGGCATTTGACGAACGGAGAGTAGCGAAAATGGGAAGCTCTATGAATTATGACCAACCAACTATCGTTGTGAAAGGCAGGCGTTCGTCATCGTGCGGATGCTCTGAATGCGGTGGGCTAGACACTATGTGTCGCCCACGGTTTTTTGCGGGCCAACTGTTAACTGAGGAAGAGTTCAACAGGCTTGATCGATACATCGTTCAGAAGAACAAACTACATAATCGCTATCTGCACGGATGGGGTGTCGTAGGCGGACTCGATGTAAATTGTAACGACTGCGGTAGCGGTGTTATCGTGAAAGAAGGTTACGCCCTGAGTCCATGTGGCGGTGACATCATCGTTAGCAAAGATACAGTCGTTGATGTATGCTCGCTCATCGAAGAATGCGTAAAGAAGACTAAGTCGAATTGCGAAGACTTCGATTCCACCGAGGGGTGCAACGATACGGAACAGCAATGGGTTCTCGCCATCTGCTATTCGGAGACGCCATCCCGTGGTATGACACCGTTGCGCAACAGTCCTAAAGCCGCTGGCGACTGTGGGGGCAGCGATGCAACGTACAAAAACGGGAATAAAGACGACTGCGGTTGCAGCGGATCTTCACATAAGTCCGTTGCAAAGTCAGCCAAAAAAGGCGACTGTGGCTGCGGCGGATCTGGGGCGGCTCACAGTGGATCCTCGAGCGGCATGTATTCTTCGAGCGCACGCGATGCGTATAATAGACATTGCGAACCATCTGTGTTATGCGAAGGGTACACATTTAAGATGTATCGCGCACCGCTTCGTAAGAAAGAGAGCGGTCGCGGAGTCATGTTAGATCGAATGATGGAGTGTATCAAAGACCTAACTGATATTGCTCCTGACTTGCCTGCTGAGAAATCGAATCAGTCGATGCACGACTGGTGCTGTGCCTCGAAGGACGCATTGTTGGAATACCTCGCGACGCATCCAGGATATGACTGCGAACTTCGCCGCTCCGTGTCACAGATCGTCTGTCCGTCTGTAAATCTCACGGACGAGGCGTTTGCCGCAGCGCTCGGAGTTGCAACAAAACAGATTATTGCAGTTGCTGGTGAGATACTCTTCTCATGCATCTGTCGAGCACTTCAACCACCTGTGTTAAGCGCAGTGACCGATGATTGTGTCCCACTGGCCGTCATCAATATCAACAGGCGCGAGGGTTGTAAGGTAAGCAGCATTTGTAATTGGACGACGCTTCGTCGTTATGCGATTACTATCCCGAACCTCGAATATTGGTTGTCCATGCTCCCCTTCGGTCGAATGTTCCGTGAAGCGATCGAGAAGTTCTGTTGTAGTGGTGGTGGGTTCCGTGATCTTCGCTACGGCGCTTCCGTCGATGCAGCCGCACCAGCCGCACCAGCCGCACCAGCCGCACCAGCCGCACCAGCCACGGAAGACACAACTGTTCACGCCTCTCCGTCGCCGAGCTACCCGCACTATGAATATATGGAAGGCGAGACCATTGAAGCTAATGTTGCACCCAGAACGATGAATTTAAGCGAGATGAGCCCATCAAGTATGTTCCGCGCTACACCTCAAACCATGGCGTATGTACGCACGCTGGGAACGTTGGTTGCAGAGGCTGCTTCAGGCCGCAACTCCTCCCTGGACGCGCAATCGCTAGTGCTCGGCATGCTGGGTGAGAAAGATTTGAAGGGCGAGTCGTCTATATCTAGTGTACAAAAGGAAAATTTGGCTCAATTCTTCATGCTCGATCAAATGGTGAAGCCGCTGGTTCGTTCGTTTACTTCGGGTTTCGGCTCGAAAGAATCGTTCGATCTGGCGTCGATGATGGCTCGGGCCGCGCGTAGCACGGTTGATGAATCGACGGTTGTAAAGGAAGAAGTTCGTCAAGCGTCTTCCGATCCTCAAGCGATTCGTGTCGAGTTAGTCGAGTTACGTGCGACAATTCAGCGTCAACAAGCGACCATCGATCGATTAACAGAAGTATTGAGTACTGAGACTTCACCGTATGCAGATACAACCGTTCGTAAGAGTGCAAGCGGTAAGAGTGAGGCGGTAAAGAAGGCAAAGATTGCGACGAAACGTCGTTCGGATCCATCCAAGCCGTCATAAAAAAGTGAGCGGAACATGTACGTGTTATGACAACCAATCGAGCCCCTGAAGTTCACATTTATGCTCGGCAATTTCACACACGTTACACGGTTCCGCGCGCTCACCCGGCTCCAGATCAACTTCGATTGCAGCTCGATCAAGTTGCTTCGACATCGCTAAAGCACGCAATCGTAGTATCGCTCGCCGAATACCTTGATCCAAACTCTGACGCTGTATGGTTTATACGTCATCTCGAACTCGATGTTTCAGTCAACGCGTCGTGGGACACAGATCGCCTGGCTCGTGTGTGGGCAACGCAAGTTGCCCGCGCGCTTGCAAACTGTTTGGAGAGCAGCGGGTATGATTCGAATGTTGTTCGATTCGAAAATCCATCCGCATACGTTTGTCAGTTTCTTACAGACGTGGTTGAAGACTGCGCTTGGTCACGTTGGTACTATCAACCGTTCTCTGGATTAAAGATGTTAACTCCCACCGCAGCAATTCGCACAGTAGTTACAGAAAATCCGCTGCGGGGAGTGGATGCACTGGCAAAGCTAGGCCACGAAAAACGATCGCAGGTTGTAGCAACATTGTCAACACAAGATGCGCAGCGTATTCTGCAGGTTATTCCGTTTGCGGAAGGTCGGGTGAACATGCGAATGTTGCTCGAGGCAGCGTGGCGTGCGTTTGAAAGTTATCCGGCTGCCTGGGATCATGGCGATGAGCAGAAAGTGGCACTTGCGATCTGTCTTGAAGTCGCCGCTCGTGAGCGCGCAACGCTCGACCGATCGCTCAGCGTTGCGGCGATCGCTATTGGACGTCTGATGCAGATTGCGCAACGGAGGCCTGTTCTCATCTCATCCATCAAGCGAATACTTCAAGCTGGAAATTCGGCAGCGTTGTATGTCGTGGTTTCAACCGCAGATGCGGCAGCGCTGGCCCCATTAATTGAAGGGCATGAAGATTGGATTGAGGATGTGTGTAGCAGTATCGTGGCACAAGTCTCGGCAGGTGTAACGGTGGAGACTCGTGATGTTACGGTTGCTCGGCATACCACGTTTGGTGGCGCGTTTTTATTATTGCCGATGTTGGATGCGTTGCCGATTGCAGCCTGTGTTCGTAATTGGACCGGGATAGCCGAAACCTCCGCGGAATCTCTTGTTCGCTTTCTGGTGTTGGCAAAAGCGCTTGGCGGTTCGAGCCTTACTCGGCTCGCAAACGACGGAGTCGTGCGTGATGCAATCGGTCTGGGTCCTAAACTTGGACTGTCCGATATTCTTGCATGGTATGCAAGTGTTTCAAGGGATCAGCATACAGGCTTGGTTAATGCTATCGCCAATTGGCTGCGTGAGCGCAACGTACGTCGCCCTTCAACCGCTGAATATATGGCGTTTTCACCGGCTACAAACGAACGGACCTCTGCTCGGCGATCGTTTGGGCTGGCTGCGTACGCGTTGCTTGCAGAATTTTCAAAGAAGCTGCCTGGGTTCTCACAGTCTAGTTTTGCACATTTACGAGCGAATTTTCTCGACTGCTCTGCAACCGTTGAAGAAGAACCAGCGCGCTATATTGTGAGAATCTCTCGTCCGCCGCTTAGTCTTATTCTCAATATGACTGGAATGTCGCGCGCGAACTATCGAGTGTCGTGGTTAACCAAAGACGTCGCTGTCTTTTCTGATGGGGCAGTGTAATGAAGGTTCCTCCTGCGTTGTACACCGCGCTTATATGGCTCGATGGTTTACTTCGAGAAGAGGTGCGCCGACTACGTGCGGCGCATGCTACACCGATTGATGAGTTTCATGGTCTATATATTGGCGGTAGTCGAGTTGACCAGCTATTGGATGATATACCTGCTATATCCAATACATCTATTGAATCAATAGACGAAAGTCTGAGTGGGTATTCTGTCGTATTATCTCGTTTGGCTGAAGAACCGTCATGGTCTCGAGTGTGTAACGTCCTCGAACTCACGGAATTCGAGATCTTCGTACTACTATTAGCCCTCGCCCCAGAGATAGATCTTAAATACGAAACTGTCTACGGCTATCTTAACAACGATGTGGCGCGAAAGTGGCCAACAAACGACCTGGCTTTGCGGCTGTGGACTGTCGTATCAGCCGAGGGTGAGAGCCCGCGCGCTTCGTTCGGCCCAAATGCAGCACTTTTTAAAGCCGGCGTCCTCAAACGGGTCGCAGTACCCACCGAACACGCAGTATGGCGAGCTGCCGCCTTTCTCCTCGATACTGTGGTTTCAGCGCGGTTGCTTGGCGACGATAGTCGTAGCGTCGGTAACTTTGTTCCTGTCGAATGTACCGTAACTCAACCCACTATTCAGTGGAATGAGCTTATTGTAGATGAAGCTCTTCGTTCGCGGCTAATTCGTTGCGCCGATCTATCACGATCCACAGATAACACCAAGCTCGCAACCGCCAAAGCAGGCATATCCCTGTTCGTCTTTGAAGGGCGCCAGGGAAGCGACATGAAACGTGCCACAGAGGCATTTGCATATAGCCTAAACTCCGCACTCGTGTCGATCGACGTCCGTACTGTCGGCGTTCATCAAAGTAACAACCTTCATAACGCTATTAAATCCGCGTTATTACATCAACTAATGTATGGATCTGTTATACATATTGATGGCCTCAACACAATAGCGAATGTAGAGACATCAGCAGACGCAGCTACCGGATCAACCGCCGGAACTGCGCGCTCAATTATATCTCAGCTGTCACACGCTACAGCGCCAGTCATTCTCACCTGTGACGAGTCGCTCGGGAAAGAACTCGTTGATGGACAACGCGCGGTTATCATGCGCTTTGATCCACCTGATGCCGATCATCGTGCGTCGATCTGGGACACAGCTGCGCAAGACTGTAACGTCTTACTATCAGAAACACTACGAGATACTGTCGCAAGCCGATTCATTTTAACGCCAGGGCAGATACGGAGCGCAGTGCGCGCCGCTTCGGACGAATGCGCGTTGTCAACTGAATCCCAGTCCGAATCCGAGTCCGATCAACCCCAAGATAGCGCCGAGATCGAACTTCATACGCTCGACCAATCTCAACTCTTCGAAGCCGCACGCGGACAGACCAGAATTTCGCTCGGCTCTCTCGCTCGGCGAGTTTTCACCCCATTTAATTATGACGATTTAGTCCTGCCAGAAGTAACAGCAGGCCAAGTCCGGGAAATTGCATCTGCAATTAAATCCCGAACCATCGTTTACGATGACTGGGATTTCGCGAGTCGATTGCCGCAGGGCCAAGGACTCAAAGTGTTATTCTCTGGCGCATCAGGCACCGGTAAAACGATGGCCGCCGCCGTTATCGCCCGCGAAGTTGGCCTCGATCTATACGCCATTGACCTATCCGGAATCGTTAGCAAATACATCGGCGAAACCGAAAAGAACCTCGATCGAGTTTTCCGCGCTGCACATTGCTCAAACGCAATTTTGTTTTTCGACGAATGCGACGCGCTCTTTGGAAAACGATCTGAAGTAAAAGATGCCCACGATCGTTATGCGAATATTGAAGTTGCGTATCTCCTTCAAAAGATGGAATCCCATGATGGAGCCGTTATTCTTGCAACAAACTTTAGCCGTAATATGGATCTCGCGTTTTCACGACGCATGCAATACGTTGTCGAGTTTCCAGTGCCCAACGAAACCCATCGCGAGCGGCTATGGCGCGGAATGTTCCCCAGCCGAACACCACTCGCGGACGATATTGATTTCACATTTTTGTCACGCCACTTTGCGATCGCTGGCGGCGATATAAAGAACGTCGCACTCGATGCCGCATTCCTCGCGGCGCAAAACGGACGAGTTATCACCATGCACCATTTAGTTAAAGCAATGGCTCGACAAATGGTCAAGCAAGGTCGTTCCCCATCTCCAACCGATTTTAAGCACTACTTTTCGCTCGTTTCGGCACAGAATTAGTACGAACGGCGAATGTCAGATCGCACCTTTGCTCCACTTCAGCCCGCTCTTACACCGATGCGTACCTTCGCACCGGTGTTCTCTGTCGATGCACAAACTGGGCAGCAAACTCAATTAGCTGAGCAACAAAGTCCGCAGTTAAACAGCCTGATTGGTAATCAAGCGATGCAGCAACTTGCATCGAATTCTTCTGAACCAAACAATGCCGAATCGTCTCAGGACACTGACGTCGTTGATGATGCAGAGACGGTTGATGCTGCGGAGGCCACCGACACTGGACCGCAAGCTGACATACCTCCATCGATCGATTCGGAAGAGGATGACCTAACATCCGATACTGAATCCCCAATCGCAGCCGAATCTCTGACCTCTGGCGAAGCAACCGGAGCATCAGAAGACATCACTGCCTCCGCCTCGCCGCCAACCAGTATGAGCGACCTGCAATCTCAGGTCGAAAACGCGGCAGCTTCCATTCCCACCCCCACGCTTGGCGATTTCACCTCCGCTCAAACCGCCATCCGTCGTCACGGCTTTGCAATGGCGACAGCACGACGTGGAAGCGTACAATCCAGCGCGACCGCCGCATCTCAGCGTGGCGGCGGTGCTGGCGGGATTGACGATCGATCGTCGACAGCCCGTCCAGCTGAGTTCGACCCGGTGCCCGAAGCGACAGCGGCAGTGGTTGCGCATTCCAATCAAACCCTAACAACCGTTACACCTCCCGCCGTAGTTAACACTCCCCTCGGCAACGTACCGGAGATTGGCCAAAGCGCGATAGCGGCAGACGATCTGCAAATAGTCCTTTCGCTTAACCCAGGTGAGACACCTGCAGGATTAGACGCAGAACAACGCGCAGCATTCGAACTCGAACGACCTCGCCTTGACGCCTTGCGTGCCAGACTCCGTGGAGAACATTCTCCTGCACCTGAGCCACAAGTTGGTACTACACCGCAACCCGTCTTTGGAATCGCCCCGATCGAGGACCACGGTGCACCTCCACCTGTAGATTATAGCCACCCAAGCCACGGCCAAGTTGATCTCGGTCAAGTGTTTGCGCGGATTATGCTCCAGGGAGACACGGTTGCGCGCGGTATTGTCAAAACAACGCGAGATGCCATCGTTCTCGATAACCGTCCGGTTGGAGCGGTAGTATCTGTAATATATGACACACTGGGGGAAAGCGAGTATCTCGGTCAAGTTCGTTCTGTGCTCGAGACGAGAGTCCAAGAGCTAGCTCGTGATGCCGGTGTTACTGAAGAAAAGCTGAATGAATTAATCGCCGCGCGGCGCGTTGAAGTTGATAGCCATCGTCAATCTGTAGCTGAAAGTTGTCAATCGACTGCTGCTGAGACAAGCGCAGTACTCACGACACAAGGAGCACAAAGCGCTAGTGTAATTTCAAGCGTCGTTGAAAATGCAGAAGCAACATCGCAGTCAATAACAGAATCAGCAAATAGCGTCACGTTTGGATCGGATATTGAAGCTCGGCGAGATATCCTATTATCGAACGTGACGAAAGTTGTTACCGAGCAAGTCACGCAATATCGTCAACAGGGAGATATTCGTCGAGCAGTGCTTGATCGGGCAAAACGGTCACAGGCGGATGCGTATGTTGCTGCTGTTCAGCGTGATACGTACGCGATTACGGAGCGATCAAAGGTAAATGGTCGACCTGTGATGACACCTGCGGTGCTCGCGGAGCTCCATACGAGTGAAACGTGGCAGGTCGATCAACTTGCTCGTCTCGATCGGGTGTTTGCCGAACTTCGAGCACGGGCTGACACGGAAGTGACCGCATATCAAACCGCGATTCGCGATGCGGGCGAGCAGAAGCGTGTGGCTATTCGTGATTGGGCTGATGGCGAACTGCAAGTCTGCAGATCGGAAGAAGATCGTGTTCGCGAACGCGCACAGGACCAAGCTGATCAACAAGAACAAGAAGCGAGAGCATGGGCTGCGGTTGAAAATCAACGGACCACAGCGGCAATAAGTAACGATCTTGGGCAAATTCAGGATTTTGAAGCCGATGTGCGTGCGGGTTTAGATCGAAACGCGATTATTCAGAATCGGTCGCTAAGCACGAGCCAGATTGCAATTCTGGATGCGTATCTAACACCAGAGTTTGAAGGCGAATCTACAGAGAGTCGTGCGATTAACGCAGTTGCTTTTGCCGCGAGAGCCAAGCTTGCTCATGAGCAATCGGCTCAACTTATGCCGCAACTGGCGCAGTTGGTTATGAATAAGCCGGATGCTGATTGGCCAATGCTCAACACTATTGCAGCCGCGCAGGGTGGAAATTTTAATGCGTCTGAAATTGCGGGTAAGGTTCGGAGGGCCGTTAATCGAGTAGGAACCGACGAAGATGCAATATTCTCGGCACTCGCCAATCTCACGTCGTTTCAATCGAAAGTGTTGCGTGCTACATATGCTGCAGTGCACGGTGATACCCTTGATGAAGATCTGGATGGCGATCTTAGCGGTCGAGAGTTGCAACGGGCCAAGGCATTATTGGATGCCAAGCAAGACGAAGCCGATGCAATCGGATTACGTCAGGCCATGCATGGTAATTATGAAGGTAGTTGGTATAATATCGGTGGAATTACCGGGGCAGACACAGACACGATCCACAGTATCACGCGTGGCCGCGATCCCGCTCGTGCTGGTGCACTCGAGACCGCATATCGGGAGATCTCTCCAACTGGCAGCAATACGCTTTCTGAGGATGTTCACGCCGAGGTAACCAATCCTCGCGATCGCGAGCGATTTGACGCTGAATTATCTGGAAACTTTGCGTTGGCCGATGCGATTGAGCTTCGTGGAGTCCTGCCAACACCGGAGACCATTCGTCTCGCGCGTGAGCAGAATTCCGGAATGCCCATCGTTGCGGACCGCGAGCGCATTCAGCGTATTTACGAACGTGTTCGGACCGAGCTCACCACACGCGCGGCGCGAGAAGGGTGGACTACTGCACGACTCGAAGCAGAAATCGCGCAGAGAAACCGTGGAATCGAAACCGAGTTTAATTCCCGCTATGGTGCCGACTACGAAAATCCAGAGCACGGTGCATTGCGTGGTGCATTTGCGACTGGATTCCAGTGGCGTCCAGAAGAACAGAATCTCGTTGAAGGGCTCGCAGATAACGATCTTGCACGTGTTGATGCAGCTAAAATTTCGATTGAAGATCGCGGCGTGTACGCCGACGATCGAGTTCAAAATGAGATAATCAACGCACAGTATCGTCGATCGCTCGAATCAATGCAGCGCGACGAAATGCCTGTTCGTCGTATGATTCTGGCGCGACAGCTTACGGAGCGAGAGCAACATGACGCGCACCGGCCGTGGTCGTCCGCTCGATTTATGGAAGAGCGCGATCGACTGCAGCGACAGGTTGATCGTACACTCGAGCAAGCAGCGCGCGCGCAAGGCGAAGGAAATCTCAACGCATTGCGAGATGCGTATCGTCGAGATTATGGTGGGTCGCTTGATGCAACTGTGTTGAGCAATACACAGGGGTATGGTAATACTCAAGCGCAACGTCTCCTTTCGCAAGGTGGATACCTCACACCTGCGCAAGAAGTGTATTTTGCGATTCGTGGCTCCGGTACAAACGAAGATTCATTACGTCGTGCGCTGGAAGGGCGCACCGCTGCCGAACTTGCTGAAATGCGTGTGGAGTTTGCTGAACTCGCGCGCAATGAGACCGGTGTGCAGTCCGCATTTAGCCACGCATATGCGTACGTTGCTGGCGATGACGCTACCGATATGGACGCGGAGGTCCGCGGTGATCTGAGTGGGCGGGCGGCCTTTGATATTGGTCAACTGCTGAGAGGTACGCCTGAGACCGTCGAGCAGCGGCGCGAGAGGCTGCATGAAGCCCTGGAATATGAGACGAACGCTGGCATTCTTGGTAATTCGACCTCACAACGAGAAGCCGCAGCACTTCGGCGAACGATCGACGAGTTCGATCGAAATGTTGTTCGTCTAAACGATCCGACAATACCGCCTGAACGGCGTGAAGCGTATATCGGTGCTTATGAGAATAGCATTCGATCGGTGAATGCCAGTATTCAGATCCATCGCGATTCGCTCGATAGTACAGTTGAAAAAGTCACGACAGCGATAGGGGTAATCGTTGCGATCGCTGTTGGTGCAATTGTTTCGATCTTTACCTTCGGCGCTGGTGGCGTTGTTCTCGCGGCTGTAATCGGATCGATATTGGCAACCGCAGCGTCGATGGCAACGAAACAGCTTGTGTTGGGACAACAATATGGATGGGAAGACGTCGCAACGGATGTTGCGGTTGGTATTGCCGATGCGCTTGTCGCCGCTGCAACGGCCGGTATTGCGAATAAAATCCTTGGTATCGGTCAAGTTGGTAGTAAAGCATCTGCGGCTCTCGTGGCGCGGAATGCGCAGCTTATGGCGCGTAGTGGCATTCGTGGCGCAGGCGCAAGATTCTTCCTTCAAGGCGCTGGACGTGCAGTAAACGCCTCCGAAAGCGCATTGGCGAGAATGCTGCCGACGAGTACAATGCTTAGTGAGATGGTCGAACGTGGCGGTGTTGCGAAGTTATTGGCAACGGTCCTGGTTGAAGGTGGCGAAAGTTTAGTTCAAGGAAGTGGATCTGCGGCCGTGGGCACCATGTTGAATGACGCAACGTGGGAAAACGGGAACCCACTGGTTAACATTGCCAAAGGAACGTTGCAGCAGGCCGCGATGGGCGCATTGATGGGGATGGCGATGAAACCGGTGCAAGGCATTGCATCGGGAATTGGTCATATCCGTGAAACGTGGCGCGGAGGCGCGGATCCCGCGTTACATGCGTTGCGGCAAGACTGGGATGCGTTCAGAAGGCAACATCCGGATGTTCCGCATTTGGAATATCTCAAGGCGCGTTCGGATGCTGGGCTTCCTTCGAGCGATTTACATGTGAGCGACGCTCAACTTGCTGTCGCGCAAGAGATCGAACTCGCTCGACAGGCCGCCGGTGGTGGCCCTCGGTCGCATGAATCTGAGCTGCGAAGTGTGTTACCTGAAACGTTGCGAGACAAAGTTCCGGTGATCGTTGATTCCACGCTGACCGGCCGCACCGTGGAGGTTCGTTATGTGAAGAGCCTTGGTGGCGCGACCGAAATTCGAATCGCGGCCGGACCGCAGGCGCGTCCAATCGACATCATCTTGCATATGCCAACTGTGCAGGCGATGCAGCGTTATGCGGGGTTGTCGGGTCGCGTCGTGAATCTCATTGAACACCTCCAGTTCTGGGTGACGCGAAAAGGGATGCCACCGTTTGGTAGCAAGGCATGGGAGGCGCATTATGAGCTGAATAAGCTCCCAACCATCCTGGACGAACGCATTCGTTCACTACATTCGGCGGATATCGACGCGAGCGAACGAGCGAATATCATACGTGATATTCTGCACCTGAGCGAGCGGATCGATGCGCATCAGGCAACCGTCGATCGGATGGATATCGCCCCAGGTCGCGGATACGTTGCGGCGGATTCGCATGTGGCGCCGGTGTTGCCAAGCCGTCCGGCAGGGGAGCGAGCCGATCCACATGCGGTCAGGTACAGGGTAAACGACAGTCCGCAAATAAAGACACACGGCGCCGACTCTGTGCTCCAGGTTGGATCGAGTTGGAAGGAGGACGGTCGAACCTACCGTACCGTCGAAGTGCTCAACCCCGACGGAACCGTTCATTCCGTACGCGAAGAGATCAGGTTGATGGAAAACGGTACGGAGACTGATCGTTGGGTTCAGCGCGGAAGCGAATCAAACGACACCGGACGGATCGGTGAGGATGCGGCTTGGCGTCAGACGCAGGCTGCTGTTGACGCCAGCGGTGGATCGTTGGTTCTTATTCCCAGTGCATTTATCCAAAGTGGGAGTGGAGCCGGATTCGATCAGGTGGCAATTCGATTTGCACCAGATGGTACCGCAACGATCGTTATTGTTGAAGTCAAGAACTATCCTGGGCGATTTATTCCACTTGCTGACTTTACTGCGATTGGCGATAATCTTCGCACCAATATGGAAACGTTGCGTGAGCTATTGAGTAATCTGAGCAAAGCGCCGGAGTTGGGATTAACCATGGATCAGATGAAAGCAGTCGCTACAGCACTGAACGCTCGGCGTGTTGAGATCGACGTTCTCATTAGTCCATCCAGCAAATTAGGGACAGAAGAGAGCGGTTCCGTATTAAAGAATCTTGCCATACAAGCCCAAAAAGTGTTGGGATCTTCAATTCCAGTTACTCGCCGCACGATCGACGAAGCGCATATGCAGACCGCTAAAGAACAGCTTGCTACAGCCGATCATATCGGAAGTCGGCCGCATTTTTACGAATTGGCGGGCAATAAGCCGGCAAACTTCACTGACGATGGGATTCGACTCGCACAAGCTGCGATTGTCGCAGAACGAGGCGGTGCCGGTTTGATCGATATCCCGCTACATAGCACGAAGCAGAGTGGAACGTTCGTCGATCAGCAGGGCAACCATTTTGTCACGGTGGATGCTGGTACACCCGGGCGATCTGGTCCCAAAAGCGAGAAAGCGTTGCTGGGGACGGCGAATGAGCTGATCTCTCAGCTCAGCGCGACGGTCACAAAGCCACACAATGCGACAGAATCGACTAAAATACTTGTGAACGTGACTGATCTCACTGGTCCTCAGCGGGAGACGCTCCTGCGTCATCTTGTGGATGCCGCAAAAAAACGTGGAGATCAGAACATGCTTCGGCGACTCGTCTTGATCGACGTTCGTCGAGGCACTGTAGATGCGGTAGCTGTGCCTGTCAAAGCCTTAAAGAAGTCGCAGTAGGCATGCGACATGACTGAACGGAGTGATTCCATGGATCGAACAACAGTCCCAACAACATGGTCGGCGTTGATTCAACGAAACGCCGAATTCCTAGACGCAAGTCTGGATATGTTGCGTGACCGGCCTGCTGAGGCGAATAAATCTGGTACGGGTGGCGAGTTAGGCGCAGATCCGGCGTCGTTTGCGCTTGTTGGTGCATCTGGGGTGCTTGCGCAAGCTGCGGTGACACGTGGTGCTGAGGGACCTGGGCCGCTGCTCGATATTCTTCTGCCGCTGGTGCCGAGGGCGTTAGAGGAGCTGGCGGGAGACGTAACGAACGCCAATCGTACGCGCGTGATGTCGGTTGGGGCGCTGGTTAATGTGGCGCAATGCAGTGGGGTTCCGGTTCCTTCGTCTGCGGCCGAGGCAGTTGTTCAAATGCAAAGTCGATGGCCTGGGGAGGTTGCGGCGTTTAGCCGGTTTCTAAGTGATAGGGAGCGTGCGAGACTTGCGCTTGCTGCTTTGGCTTGGGGGGCGGTTCCATCTTTTGGGGGTGGCTCGGAGTCGGGTACGGGTTCGGATTCTGGTTCTGAAGCCGGCACTGGCTCGGACGCCGACGATAGTGGCGATTTGGCTATCCGAGTAATAGGCGGCGGTGCGCTTCCAAAAAAGTTTGTACCGTCACAGGTCTTCGAGTTTAACACGCAGGGTTTTATTCGGTACCTCGCCCTTGCTGTACGCACCGGTCACTCTTTGGTCGATGTTTTCCCTGCGCTGGAAAGCTTTATTCGCCACTTTCCGCATAAACTGGCCGCCGGACAGCTTGACTGGGACGAACTGCTGCTTGCGGGCCGAGTTGTGTTTTCTACGATCGGAAAAGAGCCGGTGAGCGATGTTGCCAACGCGATGTATGCGATGGTTACAACACAAAGCTTTGAGGGTGGATTGTGACCCTGCCAGACATCCCACCCGTCGCCGATCCGAGACTGAAGCGACAAGTGTTGCGGTGGTTGATGAAAGATCACGCGCCGCTGAACCGGGATGTCACAAAGGTCCTGCAAACGCTGCTTCAGGATTCCGATTGGGAAGTGCGGGTTACCGCGATGCTCGCTGCGGGCCAGTTGAACGCCTACGCATTTCGCGGACTTGTGGACCAGCTTCCAATTCCGTCTGGGTCTGCGGAAGGGTTGGATGAATACGATCGGCATGTTCTCGTCGCTGCCCGTCAGATTGTTGTTGCGCAGTTGGAGGGGGCGTTTGCACCAGAGCGCTTTGACGACACGATGACTCGGATGCCTGGTTTATCCGAAAGTTTTCTCCGAACAGTGCTCGGTACACGAGCGGCCAACGATCCGGTTGATCGCGGAACTCTGTTACTAATCGCGCTCACCGAACCCGCGGACACCGAATTCCCGATCCCAGAGGAACTACCGGCAGGACTCGTCCGAAATGGCGATCGGGTTCAACTCGCTGAGACGGATATCGACCTGTTGTGGATTGCTCCCGTTTCGCACTGGCTTGGCGACGACAAGGCTTGTATTCCGACCCCAAATCCGATTCGGCGTGTGACGCCCAAACAGGGATTTTTTATCGCTCAGCGGCCACTGTCTGATGATTCCGGTTATGCTGTCGCTGATCTGTCGGAAGCGACAAAGATATGTGAAAGGCTTTCTGCATCTTCTGGCGCTAAGGTTGAACTACCAAGTGTGGATCAATGGGAGATGGCGGCTCGCGGTCCAGACGGTCGTCGTTACCCGTCGGGGAACGGATTCGACGACGATATGCTTCGCCGAGGATCGCCATGGGGATTGTTTGACGCCGTTGGGGTGGTTGCGCAATGGACGCTTTCTCTCGACGATTTGGGTGAACCGTTAACGTGTGGTAAATCTCGCAGTTTGCGATGCGCAGCTCGTGTTCCGCTGGGAGCGACGCAGAAAGCTGCGATTCGGATTGTTGTTCCGTATTTTGGGTAGCATTCTGCAGCGCTGAGTCGCACGCGGGCCTTTGCGCAACGTTCTGCGGCTATGGTGCGTATTATACCAATCCGCCACTCGAGCTTACTTTCGAGTTCAGGCCATATCTTTTAGGAGCGTAATCGTCGATTGCTGTTATATCGGCGTGCGCTCCTTATTTACAGCTCCTTACCCGCCATACGTTTACAATGACGCCTGTTTTTCGTGGGTTAGCCGTACCTGCGCTTGTCCTTGCTGCCGCGGGATGTCGATCACCGCAAAAGTCTGCGCCTGCTCCGGCACCAACACCCGTAGCCGTCAGCACTCGGCCCGTTCCATCAACGCCAGCGCCAACTCCGGCGCCGTCTCCGTCAGATTCGACAACAAAGCCGAGTGTGCCTCGCCCAACCGGTGGTGTCTTCCCGCCGGGCGCCCCTGCGCCAGCGAGTCCGCGGCCGTACGACCAGGTTATCACGAAGGCAGCCGTCACTCGCAAAGGGCTTTTTACTACCCACCGCGTTGGCCCAAAGCTGTACTTTGAACTGCCACCATCCACACTAAACGTGGATCTCTTGCTCGTCGGCCGATATGCGCAAATTGGGAGCGTTAACCCAAATGCGGGCCCGTTTGCCGGCGATCAGTTCAGCAAGCATACCCTGCGTTGGGAGCGTATTGGCAATCGAGTGCTCTTGCGTTCGCTCAACTATCATGTTGTCGCTGATTCAGCGCAGTCCGTGTCGAAGGCGATTCAAGCCTCAATGGTTGGAACCATCCTCGCGAGCCTGGATGTTCTGACATTTGGCCCTGACAGCGCAGCGGTCGTTGACGTCACCCCTCTCTTTACCACATCGAGCGACTTCAGCGCACTTGGCAAGCTTCGTCCGGATCCCGCCCGATCGTTTATCGATCGCGTTGTTGCCCTTCCCGAAAACGTTGAGATCGAATCAACGCAGACTGGCGCGGCTGAGACAGGTGCGTCAACCGTGGTGGCACACTGGAGTTTGATCAAGCTCCCAGCGCTGCCCATGCGACCACGTATTGCCGACGATCGGGTTGGGTTCTTCACGGTTACACAGTTTGACTTTGGGACCCAGCAGCATCGTGCGGTACGTAGAGAATACATCTCGCGTTGGCGTCTCGAAAAGAAAGATCCAAACGCAGCAATGAGCGAGCCGGTTAAGCCGATCGTGTATTACATCGATCCAGCAACACCGGATCAGTGGAAACCATTTGTTCGTGCCGGAATTGAAGCGTGGCAAACAGCGTTCGAAGCAGCTGGTTTTAAGAAAGCGATTATCGCAAAGGATGCTCCAACCAACGATCCCGATTGGTCGATGGAAGATGTGCGTCACACTGTGATTCGCTGGTTGCCCTCAACGACAGAAAACGCCGTTGGTCCACATGTGTCTGATCCGCGAACCGGTGAAATTTTGAATGGTTCGATCCGGATGTTTCATAACATATTGAATTTGCAGCGATCCTGGTATTTCACGCAGGTTGCACCACTTGATCCTCGTGTTCAAAAGTGGCCGATGCCGGATTCGTTGATGGGGCGTCTGCTGCAATATGTAGTTGAGCATGAAATCGGACACACGTTAGGATTCCCACACAACCATAAGGCGAGTTCTACGTATCCACTCGATAGCCTCCGTAGCAAAACGTGGGTTGCGAAGATGGGTCACGTTCCATCCCTGATGGATTACGCTCGATTTAACTACGTCGCTCAGCCCGAAGACAAGATTCCGCCCGCATTGCTCATTCCGAAAATCGGACCGTACGACAAGTTCGCAGCGATGTGGGGATATGCGCCAATTCCTTCCGCGCGTACGCCAGAAGATGAATTGCCGACGCTTAATAACTGGGCTCGGATGCAAGATACGATTCCGTGGTATCGGTTCGGTCGTGGCGCTGAAACAGGCGCGAAAGGGAATCCAGACTTTGGTGATGCCCGCGAGGCAGTGGGTGATATGGACGCGGTTCGTGCGAGCGAGCTGGGAATTAAAAACATCAAACGTATTGTTCCGATGTTGATTCCTACGACGGTGAAGTCCGGTGAGGATTATTCTGATCTTGCTGAGATTTATGATCGCTTGATGAGACAGTGGAGCCTGGAAGTAGGGCACGTTGTCAATATTGTTGGTGGGTCAGAGACGCAGACGAAGTATGGTGGTCAGTCGGGCGCGGTTTACACACCGCTCTCGCGTACTCGCCAGCAAGATGCGATGCGGTTCTTGAACGCCAATGTTTGGACAACGCCGACGTTTTTATTGCCTGCTGATGTATTAAGTCTGCTTGATCCCGATGGCTCATCGTCGCAAAAGCTTGCTGGAATGCAAAGCGGGATCTTGGCGTCGTTACTGGCCCCGGCTCGAATTAATCGTTTGGTTGAATATCAAGCGCGTTCTGCCGGTGCACAGGATACATATTCGGTGAGTGAGCTGCTTTCGACGTTACGTAGCGATATTTGGAGCGAGCTATCGTCGTCTAGCGTGAATGTAGACGTGTCTCGGCAAAGGTTGCAGCGGTCGTATATCAAGAGTTTTGTTGGTATACTGAACCCGCCGCCACCACCAGCTCCTAATCCAATGGTTCGAACGCAACCGGTCGCGGTTTCGCCGGATGAGCTGGTTGCTGGTGTGCGAGCGGAGTTGGTTGATTTGCAATCGCTGGTTAGTGCTGCAATTCCGAAAGCTGCAAACCGGGAAACTCAGGCGCATCTGCTTGATGTCGCGCAACGGATTGCGGTGGTGCTAAAGGTCCAGTAGTAATCGGGTGTACTATAGGGTACGGTAACGCCCTGACGGTCCGGTAATACTTTGGTCGCTGTATACGACGAGCAAGGTCCACCAGGTTTTCTGAGGTGCTATGTGGTGAGGGTGGCGATATACTAGACCGCTCGCTGTCAAAAAATTAGCGACATTTAACTCTTTAGAGGCTTGGGATTCCTAATCCCAAGCCTCTTTTGACAATGTCCACAGGGCAAAATCAAAAAGTATTTTCGGGAGGGGGGTTGAAATGCTTTCTAGTGTTCTGTCATAGATTATATGAGAACAAACGACCACTCACCGCCAGAAGATGCCGACCATGAAAGTGAGTTTCATAATCTGGCGCCATCCGCCCGGGCACAGCGTTTGTTCGCTGCAAGCGCAGCAGAGCATCCGGCATGGGAGCTCGTCGCCCGTCAGCTCGATCCGATAATCCACGCCCCTTGTCCCCCTGACGTTGGGGCCAGCTTTGCTGAAGTGCTCACATATCTTCAGAGCGTGGGACATGGTCTTCGATGGGAAGAATCGCGCATACACGAAAACACGGCGCAAACCCAGATAAAGCACGACGGCTGTCAGCCTTGGACTCGGTTGTACGCACGGAGCCTTGGAGTGAAGCGTCGTATAGCTTTTGCCGTTGTGAGTTGTATTGCGATGGTCATCGTTGGTGCGTGGGCCCTACAATCTCGGATTCATCCACCAGCTTCCAACACCAATTATTCGGTCGCATACGTGACACGTAATGCCCAACGAGCCGCGGTCACGTTGTCTGATGGCACTCATGTACAAATGAACGTCGGTAGTACATTACGCGTCCCATCGGAATATGGAATTCGCAGTCGCACTGTGTATCTCAACGGGGAAGCCGAGTTTACGGTTGAGCATAATCGCCAACGGCCGTTCGTGGTTCACTCTGGGACTACGATTGTCCGTGATTTGGCGACACGATTTGTCGTCCGCGCCTATAGCGAATCGGAGAGCACTCTTATTGCCGTTGCGGACGGTCGCGTTTCGGTGCACTCGATGCAGGCGAACGTTGACTCGTCAGTGGTTGTGAATGGTGGAGAAAGTGCAACCGTAGCACAGGGTGGTGCGATTGCGCTTGCATCTCAATCGTCGTTGGATAACCCATTTAGTTGGACGGCCGGAAAGCTCACCTTCGTCAATGTGCCGATCCGTGATGCGTTGGCTCAAGTAGCTCGGTGGTATGACGTTAACTGTGAACTACTTGACACTAAGCTGTTAGCGAAATCTCTCACCTACACGTTTACCGATGCGGCACTAACCGATAGACAATTAACCGATCTAGCCGATGTGCTTGGAGCGTACGTTGTTCGTCACGGACGTATTATCACATTCATTGCTCGCAAATAATGATGGAGTGCACATGAAAATTGTACCGTCGTATTCAGGAACGAACTCTGTGGCCAAATTCTGCACACGACTTGGAGGTGTGGTAAGTCTCGCTTGTCTTGTGGCGATTTCGGTTGTAGCACAAGAGCCGAGCACCTCTACATCGGAGCGAGCGAAGGATCGCGCGTTAGATATGAACGATCGCATAGGTGATCAGCATGATTCGCTCGTAAGTGTCAACTTTGTCGCGACGCCAATTCTGGATGCGTTGAATGAAGTGTCGCGTCAATCCGGCATTCCCATAAACTACGTTAAAGAAACGTTGCCGTCGAACGCAAGAGTGACACTTCGTGCGAAGCGAATGAAGGCTATTGACGTGATTGCGGCGTTGCTTAATGGGACGGGACTGCGTGTTGGTCCTGGATTGCCTGGGTCGCTTAAACTTGTTGCGAAGGATACAACAGTTGCAGTCCAGACTGATAACGGTAATGAAATTATTAAAGGTGTAGTTGTCGATTCATCAACCGGAACGGGTATCCCACGTGCCGTGATTGTGCTGAATCCGGGGAATTATACAACCCTGTCAAACGATAAAGGTATATACTCACTACGGGTAAAAAATCCGGGAAAGTACGTCGTCTCAGTGAAGGCGTTTGGTTTTAAATCTGTCTCGCGTAATCTTATCGTAACGAAGGGAAGCTATGTGAATTTCTCCTTTGCACTCGTCGCGGTTTCGACTCAGCTATCTGGCGTTGTGACAACCGCCACTGGGGAGCAGCGAAAGATTGAGGTTGGGAACGATATTACGACCGTGCGAGCAGATTCGATCATACGAACCATGCCCGTGCAGAATCTGAGTGATTTACTGGCAACTCGGGTTCCCGGGTTATATGCGGCACCGACGTCGGGGAATCCCGGAGCGCCGACCCGGATTCGGATTCGTGGGTTGAGTAGTGTGGGTGAGTCGAATGATCCGATCATTATTGTCGATGGGATCCGGGTCGCATCGGATCAGATGCGAAATGCAAATAATCTGGTAGCGCCGGGTCTCGGCTATCTCGTGTCGTCTCCTTTGGACATGATCGACGTGAACAGCATCGAAACGGTTGAGGTCCTCAAAGGGCCATCTGCGGTTGCACTGTATGGATCCGATGCTGCCAACGGAGTTATTGCCATCAAGACAAAGCGAGGGCAAGCGGGACCACCGCGTGTTAACATGTCCGCACAATTCGGGACAACAACCATTCCAGGGAAATGGCCGGTCAACTACTATATGTGGGGACACAACGCGACCGATCCTCTTACCGCCGTTGGCTGTAGACTGGAGTGGCAAGCGCAAGGTATATGCACGGCAGACAGCCTGATAACGTACCAAATTCTCAACGATCCGAAACGCAGCGTGCTTGGGCGCGGTACGACACAAACCTATCGTGGCGAGGTGAGTGGGAGTAATCGCGGGATGATGTATTCCCTAAGCGGATCGATTAACGGAACGATCGGGGTCGTCAAATTGCCAGAGATCGACCGCGCCCTGTTGGTGCGAGCAGGCCAGAGCGTGCCGAGTTGGCTGCGGCGTCCCGAGTCGGATATGAAAAAGAGCGGGGCCTTGAACCTCAGTATGGATATGGGACGCTACTCGGTGGTGTCGTTTCGATCGCAACTCATGCACAGTGCGACAGATGCCAGTCCTCTTCGAAATGCGTTGACGTGGACTCGGTCCGCGCTACCTCCAGTTGATAGCGGGAGTAGCGGTCTCCTCGCTGGTATTCCAGGCTACCGAACAAGAATTCGTTCACAGTCACTTAAATCAACGAATTCGTTGGATGTACTGTCTACCTTTGGATCCCGTTTGGTCACACAGTTGACCAGTGGCACCGACGTCACGAATCGAACCGATCTCGCAACGCTCGGTACGGGGGAGTGTTTTGTTGCTTCTTCTTCATGCTTGAACGATGGGATATATAATACCGGGCAGGGCTCTGACATGGTGACAACCATGAATATTCGAGCGACCTCTCCGTTGCAATTGCGAAACTTCGCATCGTTGCGATCCACGATCGGCGTTAACTACAATCGAACCAGCTCACGAAACCTAGTCGTATCTGCGGAAGGACTCCCCACTGGGGCGACTTCCGGTGCCAATGCTGCCCGATTCAGGCAGTCGCAGGCGCACAACGATCGTATTACGGCTGGCATGTATATCGAAACCGTGGTAGGGATTGCGAATCGATGGTATTTTCCGCTCGCGATTCGAAAGGATGCCGGGAGTGCGTTGGGGTCTCAGATTATGCCAAAATTTCCGAAACTCGGTGTGTCATATGTATTATCGGATGACCGGTGGTTTCAAGCGATCCCGGGAGCGGCCGCTATCTCGATGCTCCGCATTCGTGCGGCGTATGGTCAGGCTGGGGTGCAACCTGGTGTATCAAAAAAAGACCGGAATTATATGCAGTCGTCTGTTTCACTAAACGGTATTGCCACTTCGTATTTGTCCGTTTGGAATATTGGAAATTCGCAATTGCGGCCGGAACGGTCAAAGGAGTATGAAGGTGGCTTTGATTTCGATGTCTTCAACGATCGAATCAGTACATCGGTCACACTGTATCGCAAAAATACGGTCGATCTCCTGACGGATATGGGAACACCACAGTCAATCGGTGGAAATGGTTTTCAACAAGCCAACGCCGGTGATGTAATTAACACAGGTATAGAAATTTCTCTCAATGCGGTGCCCGTTGATCACAGTGTGGTGCGTCTCTCCAATTCCGTCCAATTCACACTTAACCGGAATCGCCTTACGAGGCTTGGTTCGTTGCAGACCGGACAAGCCGGGTTTGCTGTCGGATATCCATTGAATGGTTACTGGGCTCGGCCGATCGTTGGAGTGTTTGATCTTAACCACGATGGCATGGTGTCAGCAACGGAATATGTTCTGGGCGATAGTGCGATGTATTTGGGAGCACCGCAGCCGCGATATTCGATCAATTCCAATCATACAATGACGATTCTGCGACACTTGAACGTGACCGGTGTGATTCAATACGAGAACGGATTAACCCAGCAGCGGTCAGAAGCTAAAAGTACTATCCGTGCATATTTTGACCCGCAAACACCGCTGGAGTTGCAAGCTATTACGCAGTACAGCGACCTTCACAAGATTCAAACGGTGTCTGTTTTGCGATTCGATGCATTGTCGATCGGTTACGACATGCCGAAGCGTCTGACCAGTCGGTTCTTGCGCAATCGGGTAATGCGCGTGGCCGTACAGGCCAGGAACGTGGGCTTGTGGACCAACTATCGTGGCCTCGATCCGAAAGTGAACAGCGACATGACAGAGAGCAATGTAGATAATGGTGTTGTTCCACAGCCAAAGATTTGGCAACTGTCATTTGGGATTAACTAATGCAGCGATTCATTCGAGTTCTTCTTCTCGGTGTAGTGATATCCGCGTCCAGTGCATGCTCGCTCAGTAGTCTTGTTGATAGTGCTGAGGTGTCATCGGAAACATTGGATGCCGCCGCGCTTCGGACTCCACAGGGAGCGCTCGCAGCATATCGCGGCGCGCACATTCTGTTGGCAACCGTATTGTCGCTGGACGACGATGGTAATGGTGGTGTTGGCCAGGGGAAAGGTATTGTGTATATCTCAGGGCTCCTGACGGATGAACTACGGGCCGTGAATATGGCCGCCGACTTTCCAAGTGATGTGGATGCCTCTTACGATAGTCGTTCCGGGAGAGCGAGCAGTGAGGCAGTGAGCATTGTATATCAACAGCTGCATCAGGTGCGGGTGGCGACACACGAAGCCCGCGGCCTAGTGCGGGAGTTTGTACCCGGTGAGTGGCGTGACCTGTATGCCCATCTGTATGCGATCGAAGCATATACGAACATTCTACTCGCCGATATTTTCTGTTCGGGTATCCCTTTATCCCAGGTCAACTATAAGGGTGATTACACGCTGACGCGAGGATATCCGACGACGGAGGTTTACGAGCACGCGTTGACGTTGTTTGATTCGGCGGCATCGTACATTCGTGATAGCACCAACCTTGCGCACTTTATCAATGTCGGTCGTGGTCGGGCGCTTGTGGCGATTGGACGGTATACGGAGGCGGCGGATGTGGTCCAACACGTTCCGGATATGTATCGGTACGAGGTTCCGTATTCTGCCTCATTCGCAAAGCAAGTGCCTCAGTCTCTCAATTTCGTGATCGCGGATGGCGATGGTGGCGGCATTCGGTTTCTGTCCGATAACGATCCCCGGGCGACGCTTCCGATTCTCCTGGATAAAACGGCGTCGCTAATATTCGCCAGTGGCGTTGAGGCGCGTTTGATTGCGGTGGAATCGGCGATCCACAACAACACTGCGGACTGGATTGCCGGCCTGAATGCGCTGAGAACTACATGTGCAACATCGGAAGACTGTCCCATGCCAGCGCCCTCAGGTATTGGCAACGTGAGCAATCTTCCACCATTGATCGATTCGACGCTAACGCTTCCCGAAGATGTTCGTTTGAATCGCCGTATCGATATCCTGTTTCGCGAACGGGCCTATTGGCTCTTCTTAACGGGGCATCGACAGGGAGATCTCCGGCGCCTCGTCCGTCAGTATGGGCGGAACGAACAAACTGTATTCCCGAGTGGGCTCTGGGGCAGCAAAGGGTTTACCGCCTACGGCACCGATACCAATTTCGAAATTCCCGACACAGAACAACGATGGAATCCTCTTTACCGTGGATGTCTACACCGTGACGCCTAAATCTCTTCTCTCATTCACCGCGTTATGTGCATCCCTCGTTCTCGGTGGGTGCGATATTGATCCGTCTGTTGCACCAGTCATGTCATCACCCGATTCATTGTTCTGGACGTTACGCATTGATTACCCTGCGGTCCGGCTCTCGACAAACGCACCCTACGATACGGTGCGTCTCAGTGCCGTCCCGTACACGGCCGTTGGTACGGTGATCGATACTACAATCGTCGCATCCGGGAATACTACGTGGTACTCGACCGACTCCACCCTGGTGCGTGTCTCGTCGACTGGCATAGTGAGTGCGCGCGGAGCAACCGGTGCCAAAAAGATCTATGTGGTGGCCAGGCGACAAGTTGATGGTATTACTCGCGAAGATCGCGCGATGATTCAAGTGGTGAATATGGTGAACCCGCCTGTATTAGGCTCCTTCCGCTCCCGTCCGGCCGACAGCCTCAAGCGCGCGTCGGGTACGCTTTTCGTCATGGTGCCACGATTGCTCGATCTGGATGGCGCGCCGCTTGTGGGGTATCCGGTGCATTATCGGTCATCAAACACCATCGTTGCATCAGCGACCGATCCATGGAGTGGCGTTGTAAGCGCGGGGAATGTCATTTTCCTCAACGCCATCGGAACATCCATGATCACGGCGAGCACGATGGCATTTGGAGCGGCGCTCGTCGACACGTTTACGGTAGAGGTTGGTTACTCGGTCGATCCCCCCCTGGCAATTCCCATGGTGGATATCAAGAGCAAGAATGGCACTCCTACGCCATATCTCGTGTATCCTAGCGTCGATATTGGGCCAGGAGGTGTTGTCGGCTTTACGAATGGGACCGGCATCAATGCGGCAAAGGTGGTCCGGGATCCAAGCCTCACACTGTCGAACGGTATCGTTATTAGCTACATCTTTGATGATTCGTTGAACGTCAAAAATGCGGGGGCGCGCACGCCGACAGCTGATGGTAATATTCTCGCCATTTCAGGGGATACGTTTCCCATACCACGGAATAGACGACACTTCCGGAAGTTTCCGTTCCCGGGGCGCTACGAATACACGGTTGAGCCATACGGCTTTCGTGGCGTGGTCATCGTGCATGATCGATAACCTGACAGCATTCAAATAATTCTCGCATTCCCTTCATTAATCACACTATGCAATCAACACGCCGAACGTTTGTGAAGAATGGCGCACTCATCGCGACGGGTGCCGCGTTCGCGAAGCTTACACCACGCCAATTGGCGGCGTCGCCATTAGAAGATACATATGGGGCTATTGATGCGGGCTGGAAGGCGATCATCCAGCACGGTTTAGACGTGGCCAAGTCAAGCGGCGCGTCGTATGCGGATATTCGTATCACGTTTACTCGCAAGAGGACGATCTCGGTGAATGGGGTCGGTGATACGGAGGCAATCCACTGCGGAATCCGGTGCTTGATCAACGGCTATTGGGGGTTCTCATCGAGTCCTATCGCTGGCACAAATGAAATGACTCGGCTTGCTCATGAAGCCACCGCGCAGGCCAAAGCCAATACGATTGGGAAAGCCCGCGTTGTCGATCTCGCAAAGGCTTCGGTTGTGTCATCGGGAAATTGGATAATGCCCATACAGATTGACCCGTTTGATGTGCATCCGCTCGATGGGTGTGACTTAATTCGAGGTGTTGAGGAGTATGCCAAAAATGCACAGGCGAATGCGAAACTAATAATTCAGACGGTTCGCCAGGATAAGGCATTTGGATCGACAGACGGAAGTTACTTCACCCAACGCGTGTTTCGCACGCAAGGGGGTGGGCAAGTCAGTTATCCGCAGGGAGGAACAAGAAGTTTCGATCCCTATTCTTGGTCCGGGGTCGGGTGGGAGCTGTTTGAGCCCACTAGCTTGCGTGCGTACATCGGTGCCATGATTGAAGCGTGTAAGGAAGATGCCACATTTGGCCGCAAAATGATTGAGGTCGGCCGATACCCAATGGTGCTTGACTCTGGGTCGGTTGCTAGGGTTTTGGCCGCCACGATTGGGTTAGCGACGGAACTGGATCGAGCACTCGGCTATGAGGCCAATGCCACGGGGACAAGTTATCTCAATGATCCAGACGAAATGGTTGGTGTGCAGAAAGTAGGCACTTCTTTACTATCTGTGACCGGAAATCGCAACGAGCCAGGGGGCGTTGCCACGGTACAATGGGACGATGATGGCGTAGTGCCCGAGCCCTTTGAGATTGTGCGAGATGGTGTACTCCAACACTTTCAGACCACACGCGAGTCGGCGCATTGGATAGGAACAACACCGGGCGTGCAAGGTGGCACAGTAAAATCAACGGGATGTGCGAATGCGGCGACCGGTGTCGATGCTCCAATCACACGGTCCGCGAATTTAGCGATGGCCTCTGCCGAGAATTCCACAACACTACCTGATCTGTATCGTGACGTTAAAAAAGGTGTGTTGTTTGGAAGGATGGGATGTGACATGGACTTCCAGCAGCTCAATGGATTTGGCGTCGGATTAAGATGTTATGAGATCACGAATGGGAAGCGAACGGCTATTCTCGTCAACGCTGGTGTGTTATTTAGGGCACCCGAACTCTGGAAGTCGTTACTTGCCCTTGGAGGGAAGCAAACAGTAGCACGGTATGGCCTCACCTCCGAGAAAGGGCAACCTTCACAGGATGCATATCACAGCGTGTCCGCCGTTCCCGCCCTATTCGAGAATGCCACCATCATTGATTATACGAGGAAAGCGTGAGCGAAAATCCGAGATTGTTGTCGCGGGTAGAAATGAACCGGATTGTACACCGCGTGATAGGCTTTGTGAAGCAACCTACCACGAGTACCAATGTAAAGATTGAAGGATGGTGGAACGCCGAACTGCAATGGGCGCGAAACCGTGTGAGTCTGGCTGGCGATCGCCGAGATGTGACGGTTACTGTAACACGGACTGTGGGGGGGAATAGTGGTGAAGTCAGCACCAATCAGCTGGATGATGTCTCGTTAGAGTCGGCTGTGCGAGCGGCAGAGCGCGCGGCAGCGATTAATCCGACGCATAAGATCGAACAGATGCCGTTAGAGGTGCCGGTGTTCCCATCGCCCACGGTGAAGATCTGGAGCGACTCCACGGCAGATGTCACCAACGAGCAGCGGGCCAAAATTGCGAAGCAATTGGCCACACTATCTGAAGACAACGGATTCTTATCCGCGGGGTATCTCGAAATGCGGGCGGGTGAGGTCGCCTCGTTTAATAGTGCCTCGCAACAGCCAGATGACATGAGTTATCAGGCGTACACGCAAGCGCAATGCTCTGCCACCGTTCGCCATCCCAAAGGCGTTGGGTCGGGCTGGGCCGGATTGTCAAGCTACGACTGGTCGTCGATTAATGGCGTAACATTAGTCCAGCGTGCGGTAGAGAAGTGTCAAGCCTCGATCAATCCGGTGGGTATCGAACCTGGGCGTTACACGGCCATTCTCGAACCGCAAGCGGCCTCTGCGATGTGTGACGTGTTGGTTAGTTCGTTGCTGGATCGAGGAACGGAAGAGTCAGGTCTCTCGACGTGGGCATTAGAATATGACCAATCACTTAATCTCATTCAGACCAAACTCGGGCTCAAAGTCGTCGACGAACGCATTTCAATTTCCCATAATCCACAGCATCCAGAACTCGGTGTGCTCCCGGCTCCGGGGCTCGCTCCAATCGAGTGGATCAAAAATGGTGTGCTTAACACACTATCATATGATCGAGGGTATGCACTCCGATTTCTTGTTGACAACAACGGACAGTTACCGCGACCAGCATATGCTGTCAAGGGCGAAGATACGTCCATGTCCGATATGATTGCGTCCACGAAGCGCGGGCTTGTTGTGACGCGATTGTGGGGAGTGGGTGTTGTCAATCAGCCAAGTCTCCTGTGTACTGGTGTTACTCGCGATGGGCTCTGGCTCGTGGAGAACGGCAAGATTACGAAGGCCGTTAAGAACTTTCGGTTCACGGAATCTCCGCTGTTTATGCTCAATCAAGTTGTCCAGATTGGGCCAGCGGTTCGGGTGTTTCGACCGGTCAAAGACCCGTATCGAACAGCAGTGACTCCTGCTATAGTCCCCGCACTCAAAGTGAATGACTTTAGCTTTACATCAACCATTGATGCGGTGTAAATCATGTTTCGTTTTGCTTCCTGGAAAATTGGCGTATTACTAAGCATTGCTTCCGTTGGTATATGTGGCGCGCAAACACGCTTCGAATGGCCAAGTCAGCAGACTGATGTTGCTACATATAAGTTGCTGGATCTATGCTTAGGGGCTGCTTCCCGAGTGAGTGATAGCGTTGCCGGAGTAGGTGTTCTGAAGGATACGCTGACATTAGCGCAATACGGTCCATTCCGTATTCTGGATAAAGTCATTGTCAACTCTGCTCAGCGTTGCGTGTCATCCATTCCTTTGTCATCAGTAACGATTGATAACACCATGCTTGCGCAGAAGGTGTTGCTTGTCGCCAATCGTGATACGGATGTTGTACCACTCTATCGAAAGCGGTTTGATGCAGCGTCTGCCGATTCTCAGAAAATTGGTGTCGTGGTATCAACAGTGCGACTATTGATTGCAGCAGCGCCAGTTCGCTTACTGTTGGCTGACTCGTTGTTGGGCGACATTCAACCATATGACGGACAGTGGGTAACAGGGGACAAGCTGGATGTATATGGAAACCTGTGTCGTCTCTCAGATATAGCGCGAAATGATGCACTGGTCACGAAATATTGCGGCGGTTTTATAAGCGTCGTTGATAAGATGGCTGATGCGGAGTATGCCACATACGGATTAAATTTGCCGGTTACCGTGAATCAGGTGCTACGTCTCATTGCACGACCGGATTTGCAGGATAGTCTAAAAAAAAGCAGCAGTGCGTATGTGAGCTTGGCACGTGCGCTGCAAACAAAAGCATTTCGTGGCTGGGACCCCAAGACAGAAATAGGTGAAAAGGCTGAGCCAATTATTGGGGAATTCTGGTTTCCTGAAAACGCTCGGAACGTGAGCTATCCGAGGGCCGGCAAGGTTACGCTGGTGACGAGCGTAAAAATGGCCGCCAGCGCCAATGGAGGAGACTTGTCTGCACTCATGATGTTGAAGCGCCTTACTGCACAATTCCCGACGCTTGATATCGTGGCATTGTCGGGCACTACTGGTCACTTTGGTGCGATTGCCCCTCCGAAACCAGCAGTCGAAGCAGAACTCAACTATCGAAAGATCGTGGATTTTTATAAGGTACCACTAGTGGCTGCTGTCACTACTACGCCATTTTGGCGTATCTCCGATCCAGATCGTCGGCGCATCTTTGATCCGTATCCTCACAGTGAGACGTATTCAAAAATATACCGCAAAGTTCTCTCCGCCGAGAACAACCCAAAGAATAGGATAAACGCATGGGCAAACGCCAATTATTCTGGCCTCTTAGTGGATGCAGATGGAGTGATTGTCGATTTTTTTCAAGCTTCGACCAACAGGGAAGACGACCTGGTAGCCAATATCGGTATTCTGATGAAGCGTGCAACGCAGTGAATCATGAATGAGACATGTCGTATGGTGTGGGGGGCGAGTCTGACGCTATTCACTGCGCTCGCACCCCTTGGTGCTCAGCGTCAAGCCGACACCGCGCTGAACGCGCGAGACGCCTATCCCGAATTTCTAGCACCGTCGCTTCGTCACGGCATTGATACGACCGTGTCCCCATGCACCGACTTCGATCGCTTCGTCAATGGCAGATGGCGTGACAGCACGGTTATAGAAAAAGGTAAGGACCCCATAAACGTGTTTGCGGTGACGTCACGTCGAACACCAATGGTACTACAACGCATCATGGATTCTGCCCGTATCCTCGCACCCACCACGCGGAACGCGGACATGCGTGCTGTGGGATACTACTACACCAGTTGCATGATTGCGGATTCGTTAGACCGCTCAGCGGTCGGTGGACGTAAAACAGGCATGAAGAATGACACCGTCCGTGCCTCGCTCTGCCGCACAATGGTAATGAAAGACCTGCAATCGGCGCTTGAGCAGCTGTACGTACAGCACGTCATGACTGAGAAGACCGATGCCGAAGCCACATCGCTCATGTACGCGATCCGTACGGCTGTTGGTGAACGCGTGCGCGCCCTGTCGTGGATTAGCGCGGCTGAAAAAGACGTCGCCACCGCGTTGCTGGAGAAAATGCTGTTTAAGGTTGCGAAGCCGAGTACCCTCGTTGATCATGCTGTGCTTATGTTGGACACCGTGAACTTTGTGCATAACAGCCAAGCGCTCAAAGAATTCCAACTCGAACAACAAGTGCAGGCGATTGGCCAGGATAGAACCCCAATGTGGGGGAGCTCGCAATACAATCCCAATGCATCGTTTCGCAGCATTGGTAATAGTATCGAAGTCCCGTCCTTTATGTTCCAGTTTCCCTTCTTCGACCCGGACGACGAACGCACACTTGGCTACGGAGCCGTCGGTGTAATCATCGGACACGAAATGTATCACGGCGTCACATCGTATCTAAAGTCGCTCAACCAAGATCTCTACAAGGCACGAACCAAACGCCTCGTCGACCAATATTTCGCGATGAAACCGGTAGAAGGAGTCCCGGTCAATGGCGAAATTACGTTAAGTGAAAACGTCGCCGATCTTGGTGGGCTGTTGGCATCCCATCAAGCATGGGAAAAACACGTGAAGCCAACAGAGAAACCGCTAATCGACGGTTTTACGCCAGAGCAACGGTTCTTTCTGTATTACGCCCGCCTGTGGCGAGCGAAAGCCACCATGAGTTTCTACAGTCGGTTGGCAAGGGATCCGCATGCGGTACCGTCCGCACGAATCAATGGCGTCGTCATGAACGCCCCCGCATTTGCCAAAGCCTTCGGATGTAAAGAAGGCGATCCCATGGCGAAACCTGCCACCGAGAGAGCTGAAATCTGGTAAATACCTTCATCGCACAACCAAGAGGTTGTGGACGGGGTCTTCCACAATAACCCGCCTACTTACGACTTAGCTCTGAGCCTCCGGAACATATCCGACACACCTTCCATGCCAATATGGTACCGCTAACATATCGCAGAGCTCGCGGACATAGTGAAACTGTCTGTCGAATCGTAGATTACTGAATGGCGACTACTGATTCGTCCGAGAGCGCTCGCTCACCGTTAAGTCCCTTGCAAGACGACAGCGTTCTGATTGCTGCGATTAAAAGCAGCGATCCCGTTGCTTTTGAGGAGCTGTACCACGCGTATTTTGGTCGATTATGGACGTTCGCATACGACTACGTCAAATCAAGTGACGTCGCTGAAGAAATTGTTCAGGATGTTTTGTCTGCTGTCTGGATTGGACGAGATCGATGGACGGTGCACACTACCCTCGACGCATATTTGTATGGAGCGGTACGGAACCGTGCCTTTAATATCCTCGCGCATAGCCAGGTCGTCGGACGGTACGAAGACGAATACGCTACTACGCCAGATGGTAGTTCCGATGTACTTCAGCCAGATCGTTTAGCTGAGCTCAGTGAATTGGAACGCTGTATCACGAAAACATTGCGTTTGCTACCGGAACGTCAACGTTCCGCGATGATGTTCCGGGTCATAAACGGTATGACGTATGCAGAAATTGCTGGTGTTTTGAATGTTTCAACTGCTGCCATCGGAAAGCTGATTGATAAGGCGCAGGGCAAAGTTCGAAAGTTCTGCCTGAATATGTGAAATGTTCACTGCTTGGTCGCAATAATAAATCAGTGCGTGACGCCGCGGGTAGAACGTCTTTGTTTAAAAGCGTCCTACTCGCGTACGACTTTTTCGGTCACTCCGACTGACTCAACCCAACACTCTCCGTCACATCAACCGCCGAAATCGCCTGCGTTGGACACTGCCGCACAAAGTCCCCATCCGCAGGCGACCATGTTACGACAGGCTGTCGCGGAAACGCAGTCCGAGTCATTCCCATCGCATGCGGCGCCAGCGCAACACACAGCCCGCAACCGATACACTTTTCCTCATTCACCGACAACGAATATCGCCGTCTCGGAAACACACCCGTCGCAGACGACACCCCATCCTGATACGCACGCAACGCTTCAACTGCTGCATGGTATCCCGCCTCAATCAACGCCGGCGTTTGTGTTGCATCGAACCAATCCACGTGCGCAACCGGCGGACGGATCAGAATCATCGGCACACCACTCCATGCCTCCAACGGCTGTTGCTGCAATTCGTGCATCATCGTTGTTGCCGCACGCATGTAGATCGACGCAAACCCTAACGAGGTAATATCCTCGCGCATCTGCACCTGCGTGCTTCCAACGTCCACGGCAATCACGGCATCCATATTCAGCGATGCAACCGCAACCGGAAGGTTATCAACCACACCCCCATCAATACATATTCGACCGCCAACCATACCCGGCGGGAAAAACCCCGGCAGTGCGCACGACGCATACACCGCATCCGCCACGCTAACATTGCACAAACCGCGCAGCCCCCAAACCATCTGCGTACCACGAGCGAGGTCGAGTGTATTCACCAACAACCGTCGAGGGAGTTCGTCAAACTGAACGTCTGGAACGATATCCGCCACCAAGTTCCGAAGCGGCTGCTCCAGATAAATCGCCTGGTTTCGCATCCGCTCCATCACCATCCCAACGTGGTTGATCCGAAAGAGGTCGCGCCGCCGAAAGCTTTCCGCCCGCTCGGTCATCGTCTTGAGCGAGCGGCCAGCTGCGTAGGCCGCGGCAATCAACGACCCAATACTCGTCCCTGCTACGATGCGAGGTTCGATTCCGTGTTCAGCTAACGCGCGCAACACGCCCAGGTGCGCAAACCCTTTCAGGCCGCCGCCGCCAAGCACAAGTGCAATACGTTTTGATTTCAGAAAGGCCATAAGAGCGTCAAATCTAAAGATGCGGCTGTCGCATTATAACGCACGAATCCGCAATTCATAGACGTTAAACGGCAAAAGACGCAGATATGGTTGACAAGCGCAATCGCAAGAACGAACTTTTGCATTACACGAGAGTTACTCGTACCCCCGAGGGTGTGACCAGTGCCATTTCCTGCAGTAGAACGACCCGGATTCAGCCCGTCCGTTGACTCACCTCACGCGACGCGAGTTGTCGCGATTCGTCATTTTAACCGCTTTTACACTCGCCTCATAGGCGTGTTGGATGAAGCGCACCTGAAAACGGGCTTTTCGCTCGCCGAAGCGCGGATTTTGTACGAACTCGCGAATGGTGAAGGGATAACCGCCTCGGTGCTGAGCCGAACGCTTGGGCTCGATCCGGGGTATCTGAGCCGGATTCTTCGTGGATTTGAGGATCGTGGCCTTTTGACCAAAACTCCGTCTGACTCGGATGGGCGCCGGAGCTATTTGGAGCTAACGGCGGACGGATTTGTCGCATTCGAGACGATCGATACGGTGTCGCAGCAGAATATTGCCAATTTGATCTCCCCGCTGGGTGATGAGCAGCAGTACCGTCTGCTGGAGTCGATGCGGACGATAGAGCAGCTATTGGCGGATCCCGCAGCGGCGGCGATGTTGAGTGATTCGTCTTCGGATTCTGTTTCGGGGCCGGTTTCGCCTGCGTCTGCGCCTTTGCTCGTGGGCGCTGTGGTCGAACTTACGGTTCCAGGCACGGATCAAGAATAATCCTTAGGGCGCTCGCGCCTGGCTAAACAAGAATCCCCGTCCATGGAATTTGTGGCCCTGGACGGGGATTCTTGTATGTTTTTTGTACAACGAGCTAACTAACCGCAGTTAATCCCACGTCAGCGATGCCGATGACTGGTATTCAATAACTCGGGTCTCAAAGAAGTTCTTCTCTTTTTTGAGATCCGCCGCCTCACTCATCCATGGAAACGGATTTGGCGCATTGTATTGCGCCGGCAACCCAATACGTTCCAATCGTCGATCCGCAACATGGCGTACATAATCGCGGAACAGGGCAGCGTTTAATCCGAGAATCCCGCGCGGGAGGCAATCTTCCGCATACGCGATTTCAAGCTCAACCGCGGTTTGAATATGCGAAATGAGCTTCTTCTGCAACGCATCGGTCCATAGCTCCGGGTTTTCTGCGACGATCCCGTTAATGAGATCGATCCCGAAGTTCAAATGCGTTGATTCGTCGCGCAGAATATAGTGAAACTGCTGCCCAATCCCCGTCAGCCGATTCTGTCGATGAAATGCGAGCATCATCGCAAAGCCGGAATAAAAGAAAATCCCTTCCATGATGACATAATACCCAACAAGATTCTCCAGGAACTGTTGAGCGCCTTCATACGTTGCCGTCGAAAAGTTCGGATCCAGCGTGGCCTGCGTTAACTGCATCTCAAATTCGTCTTTCCCTGCAATGGAATTGACCTCGCGATGCATCGTAAAGACATCCTTACCGTCGAGCCCGAGACTTTCAACAATGTAGTGAAAGGCGTGTGTATGAATCGCTTCTTCAAACGCCTGCCGAATCAGGTATTGACGGCATTCCGGGTTGGTAACGTGCTTGAAGATTGCAAGGACAATGTTGTTTGCAACCAGACTTTCTGCTGTAGAGAAGAACCCAAGGTTCCGCAGAACAACATGTCGTTCATCGTCTGTAATATCTGCGCTCTTCCACAACGCAATGTCTCGACCCATCGGAACTTCCTGCGGCTGCCAATGGTTTTGACACCCGTTAAGATAGTGTTCCCACGCCCAATTATACTTTAGCGGCATCAGTTGATTCACGTCAACCGCGCGAGCGTTAATAAGTCGTTTTTCGCCAACCGGTGCGGCTGGCATAATCAAAGTATTCGTCAAAGTTTTCATTATTGGCAAGCCTCGCAGTCTTCGTCCATATTGCATACAGCGGGGGCGGGTAATGGCGTGTTGTCGTTAACTGACCGGATTGCATCGCCTCCGTCGTTTCGTGTAATCCGCACGTTTGCACTCGCACTTTCCGACTTCATCCAGCGCGGTTGAATACCGCGTTGGTTAATGTCTAGCGTTGATTTTTCAACACCACCCGCACCAACGGTGCGTAGATAATACGTCGTTTTTAACCCCTTCTCCCAGGCAAGCTGATACATCTCGTTCAGACGACGGCCGCTTGGCGCATCCAGATACAGGTTGAGCGACTGCCCCATGTCGATCCACTTCTGACGACGGGCCGCACATTCAATCAACCATTCGGGTTCAATTTCAAATGCGCAGAGATACTTCACCTTCAGATCATCTGGAATTCTTGAGATCTCCTGGACCGATCCGTCATGGAACTTCAGATCATCGGCCATCTCAGCATCCCATAAACCGCGTTCCCGCAGATCGTTCACGAGGAACCTGTTCATCGTCGTGAAGTCGCCCGACAAGTTTGATTTGACAAAGAGATGTTTGTATACCGGTTCAATCGATTGCGAGATATCGCAAATGTTTGCAATCGTTGCAGTTGGAGCGATCGCCAGCACATTGCTGTTTCGCATCCCATATGTGCGAACAGATTCTCGTACCGGTGTCCAGTCGAGCTTGGACAACCGATTGATTGGTACCGGAATGCCACGTTCTTGTTCGAGTAACTCCAGTGTATCGATCGGGAATAACCCTCGATCCCACTTCGAACCAGAATAGCTCGCATAAGATCCACGTTCTTTCGCCAGATTCGACGAAGCAAGAATCGCATGGTACGACACCGCTTCCATGCTTTCATCTGCAAAATCTGCCGCCGCGTCAGACGCATAGCTGTGTCCCAGAATCGAAAGCGCGTCCTGGAATCCCATAACACCAAGCCCAATGGGACGGTGCTTGAAGTTTGCGTTCTGTGCTTCGGGAATGGGATACAGATTAATATCGATCACGTTGTCCAGCATGCGGACTGCAATCGCTATTGTAGCCGCCAGCTTTTCGCTATCGATACCGTTTGGTGTCACGTGTGCGGCAAGGTTAATGGAGCCGAGATTACATACCGCGACTTCTTCATGGTTTGTATTAAGCAGAATCTCCGTGCATAAATTGGAGCTATGTACAACCCCAACATGATCCTGCGGGCTACGAATGTTCGATGGATCCTTGAACGTAATCCATGGATGCCCTGTTTCGAACAGCATCGCGAGCATTTTACGCCAAAGCTCTACTGCGCGTACACGCTTATGACGAATATTCCCTGCATCGGCAGCACTTTCGTATGCTTCGTATCTTTTGCCGAATTGAGCACCGAATGTATCGTGAAGATCCGGAACATCAGATGGGCTAAACAACGTCCAGTGCTGATCCGCTCGCACACGTTGCATAAAGAGATCCGGGATCCAGTTTGCCGTATGCATATCGTGTGTGCGACGTCGGTCATCGCCTGTGTTCTTGCGAAGTTCGAGGAATTCTTCAATGTCGAGATGCCATGTTTCCAAGTACGCGCACATTGCTCCCTGCCGCTTCCCACCTTGGTTCACGGCAACCGCAGTATCGTTTGCAACCTTGAGAAATGGGATAATACCTTGGCTTTCACCATTAGTCCCATGAATATGACTTCCTAATGCACGAACATTTGTCCAGTCGTTGCCGAGTCCTCCGCTCCATTTTGAGAGAAGCGCGTCGTCACGAATGCCTTTGAATATGTCGCCAAGATTGTCTTGTATTGTTGTTAGAAAACACGATGACAGCTGCGGATGTCGTGTCCCGGCGTTAAACAATGTTGGTGTTGAGCTGCAGAATAAGAAGTTCGATAACACGTTGTAGAATTCAATCGCTTTACGAGTCTTCAGCTCACTACTGCTATTCGGTTCCCCAAGCGCAAGTCCCATCGACACACGCATCCAGAACCATTGTGGGAGTTCAATCCGTCGTCCTCCGTCGTGAATCAAATAGCGATCGTATAAGGTCTGGATCGCCATAAACGAGAAGGACAGATCTCTTGCGGCAACGAATGAATTCGCCAATACAGGGATGTCAAACTCGAGTAACTGAGGATCGAGACGCCCACAACCCACTCCTCGGCTGAGATATTCATTGAATTGATCGCGATACAACGTCTCCATGTCACGATATGAAACTGATTTGCCGATCGACTCCGCATATACATCATTCAAGAGCAGTCGTGCCGCCAGTTGTGCATATTCAGGTTCGCGATCCGTTCGTCCTCGTGCTGACAGTACAAGCGCCTTTCTGAGTTCGTTCCGCGAAATTCCGTCATAAATCGTCGCGAGCGACTCGTTGTGAATCGTGTTGATATCCACCGCCTCGCCGAGTCCGATGGCGGCGTCGGCGATGGTTGCGCGGAGAAGAGCGGGTTCGAGTATCGAGTGCGTACCGTCGGCTTCGCGAATTCGGATTCGGGCAGTGCCCCGAGCCGTGGTTCGCCGAAGCGTCCGCGCCTCTCTATATAGAATGAAGCGTCGGGCGACCGTGTAATGGCCTCCGGCCATGAGCTGTCGTTCCACTTCGTCCTGGATTGCCTCAATGCTGATCTTTGGACCTAAAGCGGATGCCGCTGCTCCTGGGGCCGAGGCGAACGATGTTGCCACTCCGAAGCCAGCATTATCCCCTGACCCTGCTTCGGCTTCGGCGATGCCATCGATTAACGACTGCCCAACGTTGTCTGTGACAACCTCAACCGCATCGTGAATCGTGGCATCAAGTGCGTCAGGGTAGGGAACACCCGCCTCTGCGCGGAATGCCATTTCAACGGCGTGTGCGATTCGGGCGCGGTCGTACGGGACAACTCGTCCGTCTCGCTTCGTGACGATGGCGGGGAGTACTGCGGAGTTAGTTAACACGGGGGGCTCTCTCTGGTACATGGTGAATCTCAGAGGAGAGCGTGAAGAGATGTCCAAAATTGCCGCACCCGAGTGCTGGCAAAAAATTGCCTCAACCCGATAGCCACAAAAGACAACGGGCCTCCGCAGCTCCGATTTGCCCTGGAAACACCAGCGCGCCGGAAACACAGAAGCCCGAATCGGCGTTAAGCGGCGTCTTGCGAGAACACACTCGTTGTGCGTTCATCACTAGGCGTCGATCAAAGCGCGAATCTCCCGATTCCCCTCCCCCGAGGGCAGATGCGGGCATGGCGTATTGGCAGGTCTTCTGGCTCGAGCGTCGTTCTCAGGAGAGCGCCTTCCCACAACACATATTTCCTGTGTCGCAGTGACAAATTGCTCTCCCTCGTCATCTCTTACAGCGGCGGGGCCGCCCCGGATTTACACCGGGTTCCCTTATACGATTCGGGTGAATGGAGTGCCCGAATCGACCAGTACGTTATGTCATAGAGAAAGTACGCCTTTTATGTGGGAGCAAGCAAGAGGGGATTTCCCCTTCGGAGGGGACCGCCGGCGTTGGGGTCCAGACACCAGGCAGGGCGGTGTGGTAGTCAGTTTTTCTGGAGGCGAAAAAACTGACTTTAAATATTGCAGGAAACCCATCGAGCTTCAGGCGTGTCTGAGTAAATAACTGCATCTCCCGTAGTCAATCTTCTCTCGACGGCTCCACGGAAGTCGGATTCGTCGAAGATGTGCGGAGGAGCAAATGTTTTGAATCAGTCTGGTAGTTCCAACTACGGGTTTTCCCGTTGACGCTCCACCCATACTTCATATATTACTGGCGATCCCGTAGTAAACCCCATATGACCCCACCTACTCCTACAAAACGCGAACTGGACGTCCTCAGCATCCTATGGAAGGCTGGGTCCGGCACAGTGACCGAAGTGCGCGAACAGCTCACCGATGAGCTGTCGTATACCACGGTGCTTTGGGTGCTCCAGACCCTGGAGCAGAAGGGGTATGTGTCGCATACGAAGGAAGGGCGGTCGTATCGGTATCATCCGGTCCTCGCCCCTGAAGAGACTGGGCGTGGGGCGATTGGCCGGATTCTGGACAAGATTTTTCATGGATCGGCTGAGTTTTTGTTAGCGCAGCTGGTGCAGGAGCGGAAGCTGTCGAACGAGGAGCTGACTCGGATGCGCGCGTTGCTGGACGAGCGCCTCGAAAGCCCTACACCTGAGGACGATACGCCATGACAGTTGGATGGATTGTGCGTGGGGTGATGGTCAGTATCTGTATTTCGCTCGCTGCGCTGTGTGTCGAGCGCCTTCTCGCCCGGACCAACCACTCCTCGGCGCGAAATCAGCGATGGGTGTGGATTGTAGCGATGTTTGCGTCGATCGGAGTCCCACTCGCGTCGTTGTGGGCGAAGTGGGGGCCGCCAATTTTTTCGGCGATCGTTGGACCAAACCGGGAGATGGCTCTGGTGGCGGAGACAGCCAGGGAAGGGGGGAAGATTGCGGTCAAGGTGGTGCCAGGTGCTACGGACTTTGTTACGGCGCTCTTCATGTCGTGGATGCGGTTTGTAGAGAGCGATCATGGGCTGTCGGTTCGAGCTGTGGTATTGTCGTTTCTGGCGCTCTCTGCGATTGGTCTTTCGCTGTTTGTTGCGGTTCACTTATGGATCCGACGACGTCGAATGGATTGGGCGGATGGCGTGGTTGAAGGGGTGAAGGTTCGTGTCGCGTCGTCTGTTGGACCGGCTGTGGTTGGCTTTCGAAACCCTGAAATCGTTGTTCCTGTTTGGGTACTCGGTGCACCGCAAGAAACTCAGCGGGCGATTATTCGGCATGAACATGCTCATATAGTAGCGGGGGATTCTCGGACGCTGGCGGTGTGTGGTTTGTTGCTCGCTGCGATGCCGTGGAACGTTGTGTTGTGGTGGCAGTATCGGCGGTTGCGTGCGGCGATCGAGACGGATTGTGATGCACGAGTGCTCGCGGACGGGATCGATGTGCGGCAGTATGGCGCGATGTTGTTGAATGTTGCAACTCGCTCGATCCCTGTGCCGTTGCTGAGTCCCGCGTTTTGCGCGAATCCGAGTTTGATTGAGCGTCGCATTCGCGCAATGACCTCGCGGTCGTTTCGGTTTGTGCACCTCCAGTTTGTGGGACTTGCGTGTGTAGCGCTGGTGATGCTTGGGATGTCGGTGGATCTTTCTGCGCCTATAGTACCGAGCATACGATATAAAATTACGGGGATAAACCTCCCCATATCGTTTCACGGAACGCTTCAGATTGTTCCGGGGCAACGGACTCCAGAAGCAAAATCCTGGTTGGGAATCAAAGATTGGTCGCAGCAATATGGTTCGGTGAACGGGCAGACAACCGCACCGTTTGTAACGGGGAATCGCCGCCCCTCGCTTCGTTTAACGAGTGGTGAAATCACGATTGGTCATACGAAAACGCCGAGTGAACTGAAAGTTGTTACGGTAGCGTCGTTGGGTGTTGGTCAGAGTACTGTGAAATAAATGCCGGTTTGCCGGTGTGAGTTTGTTTGTTGTACGGAAGTCTAATTAATCATTTAAAGGAGATTACAATGCGTGCTATTACGAAAAGATTGACAGGTTCGATGGTTTCAAAGATGTCTCTAGCTGCGGTTGTTGGTGCGGTGTGCGTTGCAACTCCAACCGTTGCCTCGGCTCAAATTGACATCGGGAGCGCATTGGGTGGTCAATTAATGGAATCGATCAATAAGCAGCTTGGTGACATGATCATGAAGGCGATGAACAGACGAGTTATGGTGACGCCAGCCATTGTGAACATCGATGCCACTGCAAAGACGGCAACCCTTGAGTTTTCGAACACCACGGAAGACACGCTTATTGCAATGATTTCTGTCGGGAACACCGCGCCTATGGGCATGAGTGGAGCGCCAAACGCAGAAAAGCAAGCCGGCGGACTGTTAGCGGATGATGAAGAACCTGCCAAGGAAGAAAAAGCGATCGAGGCGAAATCCTCGCTCGCATCATGGGTTAAAGGTGCGCCTGAAAAAATTACACTCGCACCAGGCGAGAAAAAGCAAGTGACTGTCAAGCTGGAGGTTCCTGCAGGTACGGCTGACGGGGAATACTCCGCTTGGATTTTGGCCGCCACGGAGGCGGGTGTAGCCAAACCGGCGAAAGAGGGCGAGGCCAAGGTGGAGATCAAGTTTGAATCAGCCCCCGGCAGCAAGGAACGGCCTAAATTGACGACAGGAACCAAGCTGGTGTACCGCGTTGTAGCGGCAAAGTAGTCGAATTGATCACCCAATAACCATTCGAGATATGTCGATTTCTCGCAGGACATTTGTGCAACGCGGTGCCGCAGCCGCCATAGCGAGCGGAGTGACTGCGCGCGCTGTGATGGCTTCGCCACACTGGATGAAGAACGGTACGTTGATTGAACGTACCGTCGATCTGACGGACTTCGCAGAAATGAAAAAGTTTGCGCTCAAAGCGGTTGACAGTGCCAAGGCCGCGGGTGCTGTCTATGCTGATGTCCGCCTCACGCTCACCGCTGTGCAGGGATTTAAATGGCAGAGCCAACAGGTTATTGGAGCCGGTATCTCCGACACTGAAGAGCTGTCGATCGGTATCCGTGCTCTCGTGAACGGTTATTGGGGGTTTTCCGCGAGCCCCTACTGGGATCTCGATGAGATTGATCTGCTTGCGAAAGACGCTGTCGCGCAAGCAAAGACCAACGCACTTGGAACACCACGCGTTGTAGATATGGGCAAGGTCCCTGTGGCTACAGGTACCTGGGTCACGCCTGGCATCGATCCATTTACGATCACGATCGAAGAAAAGCTCGACCTTATCAATGGGTGGCGTCAGTCGGTCGCGGATCACTACGTTGCAGACCTGGGAACGGTACCGGGCAGAGACGAGGCGAGTTTCTCTCGGCAGGATTGCTTCTTTGCGTCGACTGAAGGCTCGGCTGTGGGACAAACGTTTTATACTGTCAATGGAAGTTGGTCGTTCGCCGTGTTGAGCAAAGATTGGCGTAACTCGTATGGCTCCAATGTCTCCGCGACCGGATTGAATGTGACTCGAAATGGATGGAACGTGTTCGTGGACGCCCACGTCCGTGACCAAATTCCGAAGCTGATCGAGAGTACTCGTGCAGAAAAGATACCGACGCAGCCTGGAGATATCGGGCGCTATGATGTGGTCTTCGATGCATCTACCACGGCAGGCATCATTGCCGGAACCTTTGCCTCGGCGACGCAACTCGATAGAGCGCTTGGTTATGAAGCAAATGCTGATGGCACGAGTTACCTCGGCCCTGATCCCTTCGATCACCTGGGGACTGGCCTAGTCGCCGCCGACAGCGTTACCATTTCTGGCAATCGATCCATGCCTGGTGGGAACGCCACTGTAAAGTGGGACGATGAAGGGGTAGAGCCAGACGACTTCAACATCGTTGAGAAGGGCGTGTTGGTGGACTATCAAACAACCCGCGAACAGGCTTCGTGGCTCAAGCCCTGGTACGATAAGCGTGGTAAACCGGTACGGTCGCATGGTTGTATGCAGACCTCCAGCGGACTCGGAAATCCAGTCCAGATGCCTCCCAACCTGGTGATGAAACCAGCGGATAACAGCAACACATTTGAGTCTATGGTTGCGGGAACGAAGAAGGGGCTGGCAATTATGGGTGGTGGTGTTTCGACAGACTTCCAGTCCAAAAATGGAGTGGGGGGCGGCACGGTTCGCGAAATCGTTAACGGGAAACTTGGGCCAATATGGACAGGATCGAGCTTTCTGTTTAATTCCGCTGAACTCTGGAAAAACGTTACAGAAATCGGAGGTGTCGGCTCCGAGTCAACGAGGGCGAGCGGCGCCTTCAAGGGACAACCAGGCCAGCAAAGCGTGTATTCGATCTCTGCAGTCCCAATGGCAGTGAAGAATATCAGCATTGTTGATAGATCGAGGCGTGCATGAGTAAAGTCGTGAATAACACAACGATTAACGGCGTAAGCCAAAACGGGAGCCTGCAACAGAACGGTGGGCCCGCAGGTCGATTCCTTTCAAAGCAAGAATGTATCGATCTCGCAAAGCGCATTGCCGGTTACGCCGACGGTGGAGGACGTACCATGTCGTCTATCTCGAGCTCCTGGTCTGGAAACGTTCGTTGGGCAAGAAATCAGATCTTCTCGTCCGGCGACGTCAGAAACAATAACATCTACATCACACGCGTGATCCGTGGTGCCGGCGGTGGTGCAGGCACCAATCAGCTTTCCGCAACCCGTCTGGAATCCGCTGTACGACGTGCCGAACGGCTCATGTTGCAGTCGGCGGAATCGCTGGAATCGTCGTTTGAAGACAAATATCTCGAACCGTATAAAGAGCCAAAGCTCTGGTATGATTCGACATACGCGTTGCAAGCCGATGAGCGCGCAGAAGCGATGCGTGAGCTAGTGAAGCCTGCGGAAGCGGCAGGGATGCTTTCGGCGGGGTATATCTCGGTGGCGGCTTATGGTCAAGCGGTGATGGATACACAGGAACAAACGTGGTATTATCCATACACGACGGCGCAATACAGCGTGACGGTGCGAGATCCAGCCGGTACTGGGTCGGGATGGGCCGGTGTTAACTGGAACGATTGGACGCGCATTGGAGCGGAGAAGCTCTCAGCCATTGCGCTCGATAAGTGTTTGCGGTCACGCAACCCTGTTGCGGTGGAACCTGGTCGATATACGACCATCCTCGAACCGCAAGCCGTTTTCTCGCTGGTGTCTCCGATTATGGGTGCGTTGGATCGTCGCTCTACTGAAAATTGGAAGAGGGGGTATCGCAAGACATTTTCGGCACAAGAAGAAGGATATTCAAAGATTGGGGAAACGATCATCGACGACCGTCTGACGTTCAGCGTGGACTACATGCACCCGGACTTGGGATTCCCACCGTTTGATACCTCCGGTAGAGTTTATAACCCCGTTGAGTGGATCAAAAACGGGGTGTTGATGGAGCTTGCGTACGACCGCAATCCATACGGGATTCAAGTATTGAACAGGAATTACGGTCTACCGAACAACGGTGCATTCATGATGAGCGGTGGTACAACAACCGTTGATGAGATGATCAGCAATACGAAGCGCGGGATTCTGGTAACGCGTTTATCTGGTGTGGATGTTCTTGACGAATTGTCACTCTTATGCTCGGGTGTGACACGCGATGGAACCTGGCTCATCGAAAACGGCAAGATTTCAAAACCCATCAAGAACCTTCGATTCACCGATTCTCCGTTATTCGCGCTTAACAACGTGCTCGAACTCGGGCGTCCGCAGCGCGTATTTAGCGGGAGACCGACTGTAGTTCCACCGCTGAAGATTCAGGATTTCAGCTTTACCAGTCTATCAGACGCCGTATGACGATTTATTCAATGTCTCGTACACGCGCCGCGGGTATTCTCCTTTCGCTCGGGGCCGTGTGTGCGGCCTCGAACACTGCAGCTGCCCAAGTTGGGGCGCCCACGAAAGCAGTCGCATCCCCGCAGGTGCCTGTGTTGCGCCGCAACCCAGCCGACACCGGGCGAATGGCCTGGGGGCGGAAAGACTTTTCTCGCTACCAAAGCGCAGATGCGTGCGATCGTGCGGCTACGCAGCTTCTGGTAGAAAGTCGTCGCACACGCGTATTCGATACGCTCCCGTATAAACTGGAAGCCGATACGGTATTTTCCGTTGCGCGTGATATGGCACGAACGTGTGGCTCCAAGTACACCGTAGAAGGGACCGATCCGCGAGAGCTATGGAGTTTGTTTCGTCTCTCGCAGATGTTAGGCAACTTCGATAACGCCAAGGCCGCTGTCGTTCGCCAGCTGACGCTTTCAAAGACGCTGGAAGACAGTGCAAATGTACTCGTCAAGGCCCTCTCCTTGTATCTCAGCGGCCCGCCACCGAGGCTGGATCTTGCTCAGGCGGTCTTGAAAGAACTGGACGCGATGGGACCGACAAGAAAGGTGCAGCAGTTCCAGGGGCGCGTTGCGCTTATGGGACACTGGCAGTTGGTATACAACGCCGACAGTTTGCTTGCGTATGCAACTGCTGCAGTTGAGCAATCGCGTACGATGTCTATCGTCGAGAGAGACGAAGTCTCACTCATGACACCCTACAGTGCGCTGTTGACACTCGCCAACGAAACACAAGACGTTGCCGGACAGGAAAAGATCTTTAACGAAGCGTTGACCGATGTCGGTAGCTGGCGCGACGGACAGGGGGCGCGCTGGACCACCATGATGGGCGGTTTGATTGAAATGCGCAAAACGCTGTACGGGAAGAAGACTAAACCTCTCGCCAGCACGTTCTGGTTTAACACGAACGACTCCCCTCGACCGCTCCCAGGAAAGATGTCGTTGATCATTCACGTGAGCCACACGTGCGGTGAAAGATGCTTCGGGTTGTATACACTCATGCGCCAGCTCATCGCGAAGTACGGTAACGAACTCGACATAACCTTCGTAACGGAAACCCGTGGCTTCGCAGCCGGCACCGGTCCGCTTGAACCTAAAGATGAGGCCAAGAAAGCGTCAAGCTACTTCCTCGACTTCCTCAAGCTCCCAGTTGCCGTGCTTGTTGATGAAACACCGTGGGAGACGATCCCAGACGGTCGCCGAATTGCGCAACCGTCCGCCATTGGCTCGATGTTCTCCGGGTGGAGTGCGCTAAACGCGATCCTCGTCGATAAGGAAGGGCGCATTCAATGGCTTGGCACTGTCGGGTCCTCAGGCGACGAACGCATGATTGTTTCCGCGATTGACCGCATTCGCGCGAAATAATCAGTTACCGTTGGAGGAGGTCTGTATGACCTCTACGTCGGCACTTCTCTCGCCGATTTAAGTAACATTTTGTCTCAATATTGCGATCTCAAGCTTGGGCGACCGTTAACAAACTGCACAGTTTGCTCCGCCGCACCAAGCTATTCACCAGGAGTCGCGACGCTAAAATAACATAGGACGAATACCCAGTCGAGCGAACATAGCCGGGTATTCGTCCTATTGCGTTGTCGGGCTATTGCCTGATAGAAAACAACCTGCCAACTTATTAACGTGAAGGGATGGGATTCCCGCACGGTATTGGTCGATCTTATGGGGCATCGAGTCGACTGCTATTCTTTTTTACCAAAGGACCTTTGTAAAAAATGTACACCATTGTTGTACCCCTCGACGGCTCCGCATTTGCCGAGTCCGCGCTGCCAATGGCGAGCGCAATCGCGAAACGAAAGTATGCGCGCCTGATTCTTCTCGCCGCGTACGAAGCGCCCTCTCTTCAATACACGCCGTCGCCAATCTGGGGGGATGTCGCATTTCTCGCGGGCAATCCGAACCTGAATGCTGAAGCGCAGGGTGCGCTGCTGACATATTTGAATGGTGCCAAAAAGCTGGTTCTCGATGCCTTCTCCGAATTAACGGTTGAGACCGTTGTTGTGGAGGGAGCGCCCGTTAGTGCAATTTCACAATATGTAAGCGAACGCCACGCTGATTTAGTCGTGCTTTCTACGCACGGTCGCGGTGGGCTAAGTCGAGCGTGGCTTGGAAGTGTGGCGGATGGATTGGTGCGGCACGCGGATGCACCAATTCTGTTAATTCGCCCGCAAGCAATGCCAGATTTTAGTGAAACCGTCGGAGCGTTTTCACGTGTATTGCTTCCTGTCGATGGAACTCGCGCGAGCGAACACGCAGTGCAATTTGCTGCAGACGTTGCAGGAAAGGGGGATGCGCACTACACGTTATTTCGTGTGGTCAATCCACCACCTGCTGTTTTGCAAACGATGGTCTCCGCGCAGGAAGTCGAGCAGATTGCGAGCGATCTGCGTGTAAAAGCCGAACAGCAGCTGGTTCGTTTAGAGAAACAGATGTGGGCTGGCGACTTTGATGTAGACAGTGCGGTGAGAGTCAGCTTTCAACCCGCGCAGGCGATTCTTGGTTTCGCCGCAGAAATCGAAGCTGACCTGATCGCACTTGCAACGCATGGTCGTGGCGCCATTGGTCGCACATTTGTTGGAAGCATCGCCGATAAAATCATTCGTGCCTCAACCACCCCCGTTTTGGTTCGGCGAATAGACTCGGATGAAGACGAAAGCTGAGTACGTCAGATCGCAGTAAACGAAGAAAATCTTGATAAACATCGAGCATCTAACAGATGGAGAAACATATGTCTCTCGTCTGGGAGGTGTTACCGGTCCGTCGTTTCACGAATGATCCCGTTCGGCAAAAAATTCCGCCTTTCGCTCCTTGAAGGGTTTGTCATATATTTGTGACTGATAGAACGTAACCCCTCTTTCGTCTTTCACTCGGAGTTTCATTATGTTCGCACCACTCTTTGCTTCGCTGTCGAATATCATCCAGTCGGTAATGTCCGAACTTCCTGGTCTTTTACAGTACATTCTCAGCTGAGTTTTGCTCGCGCGTTAAGGAATTCACAAAAAACCCCACATCGTTGTGGGGTTTTTTTGTTTGTTTATGTAACCCGGCAACCCCTGAACACGGTCTTTGGTACTAAAGGGCTGCACTTGTCCCCCCAACGGTTTGTTCGCCGAAGCCGCCACGACTTTATTTCTTAATGAGACATCCATACCTATTCTCTAAATTCTGGGCCGTTACGGCTGGGTTTATCACGGTTGCACTCGCATCTGCTGACGTAAGTGCCCAAGCCTCTGCTCCTGCAGCTTCTGGCGCAAACTCCTCAGATACGTCGATCTTTGCGCGCCTGCCCCTTGGGCCTGCCCCCAGCTCGACTCGCCTTGCGAACGGCACGCCAGGGGCAAAGTACTGGCAAAATCGGGCTGACTACGCGCTGGTAACGACCTTAGACACCGCCAATGGCAGCGTCCAGGGTTCAATGACGCTGAAGTACAAGAATAACTCGCCCGAAACCCTCGATTTTATCTGGGTGCAAGCCGAACAAAATCAGTTCCGTCGTCCAGGAACTCGATTTGGAAATAACGTGGTCAGCTTCGTTCAAACCGTGAGCGGTAAAGGCGTTCCGCTAAAGTACGAAGAAAACAACACCGTGACCAAGGTATTGCTCGCCTCGCCGCTTAAGCCTGGGGCGACCGCTCTTATTCAAGCGACGTGGACGTTTGTCGTCCCTCGTGGCGGCGGCCGAATGGGTCGAGACGGTTCCGCTTATCAAATCGCGCAGTGGTATCCACGTGTCGCAGTTTATGATGACGTCACGGGCTGGAATCTGGAGCAGTACAACGGTCCCGGCGAGTTCTACACGGAATACGGCGACTATACGCTGGAAGTGACGGTTCCCGCTAACTACATCGTTGCAGCCACTGGAACGCTCACCAACGCCTCTGAGGTCTTACCGGCCGCACAAATTGCTCGACTTGCGCTAGCCGCAAAGTCTGACACCGTAATTCGCATCATCACGGCCGAAGAGCTAAGCTCTGGCGCCGCTCGTCCAAAGGCGGACGGGATGCTCACATGGAAGTTCGTCTCCAAAAACGTGCGTGATGCAGTTTGGTGTACTGCGCCAAACTATCAGTGGGACGCAACCAGCTGGAACGGTATTCTGGCCCAGGCGTTTTATCGGCCGCCATCATCCAGAACATGGAACCAGGCCGCCGATATGACCAAGTTTTCGGTCAAGCACTATTCCGAAAAGTGGGACTTTATGTATCCATACCCTCACATGACAGCGGTTGAAGGTGTGGAAGGCGGGATGGAATACCCAATGCTCACCATGGTTGCAGCGTACCCATCAGCTCCGCAGCTTTACAACGTTCTGTCACACGAAATTGGCCATATCTGGTTCCCGATGATCGTTGGATCCAACGAGCGCATCCACCCATGGATGGATGAAGGGATTAACCAGTTTATCAACACCTTTTCCGATGGTGCCAGACACCCTGAAGGTGGTACGCAGGATCGTCGTGCCGCACAGTATGTGAAGGGGATCGAGCAGAATATCATGCGAAACCAGGACGCTATCATGGACGTCCCAGCTGATAAAATGCGAAACATGGGCTATCTCGCCTACTTTAAGCCGGCCGGCGTAATGGAAGTGCTTCGCCGCGATGTCCTTGGGCCAGACGTATTTGATAATGCGCTACGCATCTACCTAAAGCGCTGGGCGTATAAGCATCCAACACCAGTCGACTTCTTCCGCACAATGGAAGACGTCTCAAAACAAGATCTCAGCTGGTTTTGGAGAGAGTTCTTCTATGAGTCGACAAAGTTTGACCAGGCGATCGGTAAGGTCGAGCAGACTTCGGATGGTGTGACCGTCCAGTATGAAAACCGTGCACGTGGAGTTCTACCGATGACGGTCGTTTTTACCTTTAGCGATAACACCAAACAGGAATTCACCTATCCCGCAACAATCTGGAAAGATGGTTCCGGCGTACACAGTGTGAACTACAAGTTCTCTGGTAAAACAGTCTCTGGTATTACGATTGATCCATCCAATCAATCCATCGATATCAATCGTGGCAACAACAAGTGGGCGCCTACTCCTTAAAGAGCGCCACGTATTGTCCGTACCCCTCCGCTTCGAGTTTGTCGACTGGTATAAATCGCATCGAAGCGGAGTTCATGCAATAGCGTAGTCCCGCTGGTTTTGGACCATCAGGGAACACGTGCCCAAGGTGTGAATCACCTTGCTTCGATCGAACCTCGGTGCGACTCATGCCGAGCGTTCGATCGACGTGTTCAACGACGTTGGCTGGGTCGATTGGCTTGGTAAAGCTGGGCCATCCGGTACCAGAGTCAAACTTGTCCAGCGATGTAAACAACGGCTCTCCGGAGACAACGTCGACATATAAACCTTCGGCGTGGTTGTTCCAGTATTCGTTTTGAAACGCCCTTTCCGTCCCACCTTCCTGGGTAACGGTGTACTGCAGTGGCGTCAGGTTCTTTTTGAGCTCATCCCTGCTTGGTTTCACGAATTTTGTTCCCCATTTTATACGAGTGCTAGGCTTGTCTTGCGTGGCTTTTTTGGCGGCTGACTGGGACATCCGAGGCGGTTTTTCCTGAGCACCGCCGTCGCAAGCACCTGCGCCAAGCCAAAGACCGGCCAATACCGTTAGCCGGTAGAATAATATACGTTGCGTAGGCATTTGTTTTATACGGCGTAAAATCAAAAAAGATTCATTGGGCGCCAATCTTGCCGTCGGGTATAATTGAATATGCGTTCAAGCCCGAGTTTCATCGCTATTGTCGCGATTGCGCTTCTTTTTGCTGCATGTACCGAGCCACTTCCCAACGAAGGGCCGATGCCGGAACTCGGCGGGGCGGCCACCTGGTTTAACTCGCCGCCGCTCTCAAAGGCTGAGTTAAAGGGGAAGGTCGTTCTGGTCGACTTTTGGACGTACTCGTGCGTCAACTGCCTGCGAGTCATTCCGTATGTAAAGGCCTGGCAGGCGAAGTACGCTGATCAGGGGCTCGTGGTGGTGGGTGTCCACGCACCGGAGTTTGACTTCGAAGAAGACAGCACCAATGTGAAGGCCGCAATCGAGCGGCTTGGTATTACATATCCGGTTGTTCTGGATAACGACATGGTGATCTGGAAGGCATTCAACAATAAGTTCTGGCCCGCGCATTACTTTGTCGACGTGAATGGGGTTATTCGCTATCACCACTTTGGTGAACGTGATTACGCGAAATCTGAAGAGGTTATTCGCACGTTGCTGAAGGATGTGAAGTTGCCGAAGGGCGTAAAACGTACATCTGGTGCGAAGGGCGATACGTCGTCGTTTGTTAACGTATCTGGTGATGGCGCAGCGGCAGAGGTCGCGGCGATTCGGTCACCGGAAACGTATCTTGGCTATCTGCGATTGGATCGGTTAGCGAATACGCAGGAGATCACTAAAGACTCGTCGCGTGTGTATTCCGTGTCGCGTACACTCGCTCCAGACGCATGGGGCTTTTCTGGAAAATGGCGCGTTGTCAGACAATATGCGGAAGCGGAGGATTCTGGGGCGACCATTACATATCGCTTCCGTGCGCGTGATGTGAATCTGGTTCTCGGTCCTGCGCTGCGCGGCCAATCAGTGCGGTTCCGTGTAACGGTTGACGGTAAAGCGCCCGGTGCGGATGCCGGCGTAGATGTGGATGCCGATGGTAAGGGTGTGATCGCCGAACATCGGATGTATCAGCTGATTCGACAGCAAGGGAGCTCGCGTGATCGTGTATTTACGATAACATTTTACGACGCTGGTGGGCGCGCGTACGCATTCACCTTTGGTTGAGTGGCTCGAAATTCGAGCGACTGAAACTCAACCAACGCCTTCCTCGGCGAACTGCAATACCTTAGTCGCGATACATCTCGGGAAGCAGTTGCTTGAGCCGATCCACCTTGGCTTTATCGTACGCGAGAATGTATGGATGGGTTGGATTCCGCTCCGCAAAGTCTTGATGGTACGACTCTGCCGCATAAAAGCCTGGTAACGCCACAACTTGCGTGACAATCGGTTTGGAAAACGTCTTCGCTTCAGTCACTTGTGCGATATATCGAGCTGCAGCCCGCTCCTGATCCTGGTTCAGATAGAATATCACCGACCTGTACTGCGATCCAGCATCCGGCCCCTGCCGATTGAGCTGAGTTGGGTCGTGTGCGATAGAAAAGAATACGCGAAGCAGCTCCCCATAACTCACCACCGACGGGTCGTACACCACCCGAACGGCCTCCGCGTGTTTCGTCTGGCCGCGACTGACCTCCGCATAGGTCGCACTCTTTTGATCTCCGCCAGCGTATCCGCTGATCACATTTGTGGCGCCCTTTACGTGTTCGAAGACGGCCTCGACTCCCCAAAAGCATCCGCCGGCAAAAACCGCGGTATCGAGCTTTGCTTTTGTCAAATTTGTATCCTCGGCTACGGATACAGCAGCGAGTGGCCTCGCGCCAAGTTGGCTCACATCCGTCGCCGGCGCGATAGACGCGCCCGCAGGCGTAATTGGGGACGCCGCTACCCCAAGCACGGTCAGGACAGTCACAAGTACATTTAACATCCTTATTTGTACCGTGCCGAGCGCGCAGAGTGCCATTTTTGGCACGACTTTCGTTATACTGCCAGGGATGGACCATCCTTCTGACGCCGATCTACGAGTTCGGCTGGACAAATGGCTGTGGGCTGCCCGATTTTACAAGACCCGAGTCCTTGCGGCTGAGGCGATTGACGGCGGTAAAATACAGGTGAATGGGGAACGGGTAAAGCGGGCAAAATCCGTTCAGGTGGGAGACCGGATTCGAATTCGGAACGGTCCGTATGAGCACCAGATCCTGGTGAAAGGGACCGCTGAACGCCGAGGATCTGCGGCGGTGGCGAGCGAGCTGTATGAAGAGTCTGAAGAGAGCCAGAAGGCGCGCGAAGTCGTCGCGGCCCATGTAAAGTCAATGCACATTCAGTCTGGGCACGCCGAAGGGCGTCCGACCAAACGCGATCGTCGACAAATCGAAGATCTTCGCCGACGCGGCTAGCCCCTGTAGCTCTGTTTGTCCTCAAACGAAACTGAGACGATGCCTTTAATGATCTATGGACGTGGGTACACCAGCGCAGCCGACATCCCGGAAGCGCTCAAGCATGACGTTCCGTTCTGGGTGGATATCGATAGCGGCGATCCTGCGCAGAAAGAGATTCTAAAGAGCGTCTTCAACTTCCATCCGCTCACAATCGACGACACGGAACATCCCGACAACCGCGTAAAGATCGACGAATACGACGGGTATCTGTTTATGACGATTCGTGTCGTTCGACTGTGCGAAACCACGGAAGACGATCCGTACGATCTTGAAACCGTGAATTTGTATGTGTATCTCGGTAAAAACTACGTCGTTACCGTGCATACCGGCGAATCTGGGCCGGTTCAGGTTGTTGGCGATATCGTCGCTCGTAACCCTGATGTTCTGGAGCGCGGCGCTGCCTACGTAACGCATATGTTGCTCGACAATGCGATCGACGCCTATTTTCCCATTCTAGACCGGATCGACGAATTTGTCGATAGCGTTGAAGATCGGGTGTTCACACAGTTCGATCAGGATGTTATCCAGGACATCTTCCATGTAAAACGGATGGTTTTAACGTTGCGACGGTATCTGTCTCCGCAGCGTGAGGTCTTTAACGTTCTCACAAATCGGCCATCCCCGCTGATTCCGCCGCCCGTTCAGCTGTATTTCCGGGATATCTACGATCACATGCTCCGCATTAATGACGCGTTGGACGCAGCGAGAGACCTCCTCTCTGGAACCATGGACAGCTACCTGTCCCAGGTTTCAAATCGACTGGGTCGGGTAACGAAAGGGCTCGCTGTGGTCGCAACGCTCAGCATTCCGTTTGTTGTGATTAGTGGGATGTGGGGGATGAATTTACAGCAGATTCCGCTTTCACATTATCCGGGCGGTTTTGCAATTATGCTTGCTATTCAAATTGTCCTTGGTATCGTTCTGCTTGGTATTCTTAAACTCAACCGCTTGATGTAGGCACGCGTTTTAAGGTTAATGGCGCTCAGGTGGCTCCATATAGTCAGTGCTGGTTCAGGCGAGTGACGAAAAACGAGCAATTGTTCTCACTTCCCATCTTGCGCCTTTCCGGTCTATGAACAAGACTTCCATTGTGCGCAAACTCCACAGACGTTTATCGCGACGCACGGTAGCAGGAGTCATCGGGGTTGGAGCGGCGATGGGCGCAAGCTCAGCAGCTGCACAGGTTTCTCGTCCCGACTCGATTCCCGCCCCGCTGGGCACCGTGATCCGCCCCATAAATCCATTTTTAGAGGCTCAGGAGCGAGGCGATTTGCCTCGGGTGACGTATTTCGTCCGGGACAGCGCGATTGAATATGTTGTGCAAATGCTGTCCGCGCTCTCGCAGGTTCCAATTACGTACCCGCGCGGCGACTCCGCATTAAATCGACGGATTAGCCTGAGTCTGGTGAATGCGCCGATTATGGATGCCCTGGAGATCGCGTTGCGAGGGACAGGATTGCGCGCGCAGATCGGTTCGGTTGGTATCGGCCAAACCCAGGTCGTGGCAATCAAGCCGGGCACCATTCTGGACAGACTGCCTGTGGAAGAAGTGGCGTCGTCCGAATCGGACTTTCGCGCGGTTCCAGTTATCCAGCGCGATTCGATTGAAGTCCCATTGCCGTCACTCGACAGACACGATGCGGCAATCCTCGTAGGTGTCGTTACGACCGCAACCGCCGCCCAGCGCGCCCTCGAGATCGGCAGTACGATCGTTACGCTCGATGTGGACTCGATCATGAAGATCGCCCCCATCTCCAGTATTACAGATCTGCTCGACGGTCGAGTCCCCGGACTTACCGTGCAGCGCGCATCGGGAACGCCGGGCGATCCGGCGCGTATCCGCATTCGCGGAATGGGGAGCGTTGCCCAGTACAATGATCCAATCATTGTCGTTGACGGCGCCCGAATGTATTCGCGGCAGTCGGATACCCGCAATCTCAACGCGGGCGGCTTCATTAACTACCTCGGCGCTCGAACCAGCCAATATTCAACGCCGTCGCCGCTGGACCAGATCGAACCTGGTATTATCGAGAAGATTGAGGTTATGAAGGGGCCAAGCGCCTCCGCCCTTTATGGATCGGATGCAGCGAACGGGGTTATTGTGCTCACCACAAAACGTGGGCATTCCGGGCCGTCGAGTTGGGCCTTCGCTTATGAGCAGGGATTTTCGTATATCCCTAATTCTCCGTTTGACGCAGCGCACACTCCGTTTAGTAACGGTAAGCATAATGCGGGCGCGCTCACACTGGCCGGCGGGAACTCCGCAATTCAGTATGCGTACACTGGTGCAATCCGCACACATGTCGGCGTACTCAAGCTGCCAGATATCGAACAACAACGATATCAACAGAAGTCCGGTGTTCGGCCGCCAAACTGGATGCGCCAGCCCGACCACCTCGATGCGCTTGGCGGGAACGGGCAGGTCTCTATTCAGGTCAATAAGCGAATCAACATTGCGCTGACGAATCTCATTAATAGTCAAACGCAAAAGCGCTCGTCGTTGTCGAATAGCCTTAATGGTGTTCTGGGACAGTTGTTGCGTCAGCTCAATGCCGGAACGATTGGCGATGACTCGGCTGCGCTCTCAAGCTATTACGAAAAAGTATCGTCTCAGCAGCGTAACTTCCTGATGTCGCTTCAGATTCGATATCAACCGATCCAAACGATCCCAATTACCGCAACGTTTGGGCTCGGTCGTTTGATGCGTGAAGACAAGAACATCATGGCTCGCCCAACGTTCTCAACACCAGACAGTACAGGGTTTTATGGTGGTGGAGAGGGTACGGCAACGGAACGTACCGCGGCGATTAACACAATCATCCCCGTATTTGATATTGCATCAATCGGAATGGGGATGAACATGCAGTACGGTACTGTTTCTGATTTGCGTGGAAGTTTCCGCAACATTCCGTTAGGCGTAACGGTGCCATCGTCTGGGGACGTTATTGAATTTCTCGCACCTGAAAATTCGTGGCGTCTGTTTGGATGGTTTGTTGAACCCAAGATATCTCTTCGTCAAAACTTGTTTGTCACACCGGGCGTACGTGTTGACAACACCGCGTTGCCTGGCGATGCGGCGCGATACGGCACGTTCCCCAAGTTGAGCGTTTCATGGATCGTGTCAGATGAAGAAAATTTTCCGTTGTCTGATCTCTTTAGCACCTTCCGCCTCCGAAGCGCGTACGGATATGGTGGTGCTTCACCCACGGCTGCCGACTACTTTGCCCAACGACAAGGGCAGATCGTTTCTGGTGGTGTCGGATCTGATACGCTGATCCTGGCGTATGCGCACATACCGCTGGAGCGATCTCGCGAATTTGAAGGTGGGTTTGATGCGGAGCTTCGAGGTGGTCGGCTGCGCGGCGATCTGACCTACTATCGCAAGACGCGGGAGAACGTTGCCGTTAACAGTTCGCTTGCCTCGTCGTTGCCGCAATTGCGCAACCTCAATCGATATGGTGAAACACAGGCGACTGGTATAGAGTTGGGTGTTGATGCGCTCCTTATGCAGCGGTCTGATCTGTCATGGCAAGCCGGGTTGACGGTTTCACGGAATACCATGCAACTCGTCAAGCTCTTTGACCAGGCATCGATTGTTGTTGGTCCGCAGCTAACAGCGAAGACGTTCCCGAAGGAAGTGAAGAGTCCCAACTATCAAGCGGCGTTGAACTCTGGAGTGACACTGCTGAACGGGAAGGTTGGGATCTTCTCTTCGATTACTTATGTGGGCGGGATTATTCAACGCAAGTTGGATGGTCCATTGATTGTTGAATCGTTTGGTCAGAATCCGCTTGCATATGGTAATGAAGAAGTTGTGAATGCACTGCGGTGGCAATCCTTGTCAATCAATTACGAAGCACCCGCTGCGTTCGCAAACCTGGTTCGTGTTGGCTCTGTGGGCGTTGCACTACAAGGGCTTAACCTGGGGCTCAGGACCAACTATAGTGGGATGGATCCAACTGTAAACGGTTTTGTTACCGGGAACGCAACGTTGGATGCTGGTCAGGTTCCGCAGCCGAGAACGTGGCAGCTGCGAGTAACGCTACGGCGTTGATCTGAAGTAGTCGATCGACGCCGTAATACCAATTCGCTCTGTGTTATCGCAGCGATAATCGAAGGAGATCCAGATTTGATTGCATTCGCCGAGCAACGGCGTTTTCGATCTTTCCTTCGCGTCGTAGCTTTTGTAGCTCGCTTTCTTCAATTGCGAGTAGCGATTCAATCAACCGTTTTGATTCAGCCGACGCGTCGATTTCGGGGGCTGCCGGTGCGTCTGGTGCATGAACCGAGTGCAACTGATGATCGATTTGGAGAAGTCGAGACGAATAGAGCTCTCGTGCGTGTGCAACTGATGGGGCTGCGTATCCCTCGCTTTGAGCGAGCTGCTCGAGCGCATTCACTCCGGCTTGAATAATATTTTTTTGTGCAGTAATCTGCGCAATACTTGCGGCACTGTCTGCCGTGCCAACGCGCAAACTCCGAATGAGAATCGGTAGAGTGAGACCTTGGCCAACGAGTGTGACGACAATCACCACAAAGGTGATGAACAGAATGATATTTCGCTCGTGAAATGGGGCGCCAGACGCGGTGGTGTTTGGAATTGAGAGTGCGATGGCTAGTGATACCACGCCGCGCATTCCAGCCCAACTCATGATTGTCAGCTCTTTTGGATTTGTCGGCTCGTCTTGATCTTTGTGTCGTTGCCTCAGGTTCGCAAACCAGCTTGTTGAGAATATCCAGATAGGTCGGACAATCAATACCGTCAATGTGATCATGGCCGTCACAAACAACAGCTGTCTTCCCGATTCATCAGATAGCTGTTGTACGATTTGAGGTAGTTGAAGCCCGACGAGCACGAATGATAGTCCGGTCAGAATAAAGTCGATCATGCTCCATAAGACGATTCCTTGAAGACGTCCTATGGACGATGTCATAATCGATCCAAATCGGCTGAGATATAACGAAAGCGAAAGAACCGCTAGCACACCTGAGGCGCCCGCGTGTTCGGCAGGCAGATATGCAGCAAACGGCATTAATAGGGTCAGCGTGTTCTCTGCAGCGGGGTCGTTTAATCGACTTAGCACGAATCGAGACAGCCAGCCGATAGCCACACCAATCACAATTGCAACAAATGCGGCGTATATAAACTGAACGGCTGTGGAAGTTGGTTTGAAAGTGGCGCCCGTAAATGCGATTGCGCTCGTAATTTGAAACGCGACAAGGGCCGTTGCGTCGTTAAATAATCCTTCGCCTTCCAGTACGGCGATAAGACGATGGGGGAGCTTCAGTGTATCCGCAACTGCCTTGGCTGCGACTGCATCCGGCGGGCTAACAATAGCGCCTAACATAAATGCCGCCGGCCATGAAAATCCCGGAATAACGGCGTGCGCAACGTAGGCAACGGCACACATGGTGACCAGCACAAGCCCAACCGCTAACAACAAAATTGGCCGCGCGTCCCGCTTCACCTCGGTCCACGATGTATCGAGCGACGCAGAATAGATCAATGGCGGTAAAAAGACCGTTAGTACCAACCGTGGTGGTAGTGCGACTACCGGCAACTGCGGAAAAAACGCGAGCGCCATTCCGCCGAGCGCAAAAACGATTGGTCCTGGAATTGCGGCTCGGCGTCCGATTGACGCGAGGAGCGCAACCGCGGCGAGCAGAACCAAAACGAGATCGAGGTCAGTCATGCGGAGAAGGAGGTGTTGATGTGCTCAAATTCGCTATCGTGCCAGGTTGAATCTGTATATAGCTCTAATGAGCAAGCTGCTCGCCACATCTACCGTATTGCCCTCTTTTGGCACGATGATTGTGGATATACTGAGCAAGGGTTATCCCCAGATTAAACGACTCCGTTTCTTTGCGTCGGCTGAACCGGTTGTGTTGAATTGGGGTATAAGTTCTCTCCCAATTCCTCGTCACATTATACATTGCTCACGACATGACGCTAGAACTGCTCGGAATTCATCATCTGACTGCTGTTACCGCACAAGCTTCGAAGAATCTCGCATTTTATACCATAACGTTGGGGATGCGTTTGGTAAAAAGGACGGTTAATCAGGATGATACGTCTGCGTACCACCTTTTTTATGGTGACGGCGTTGCAACACCGGGTTCCGATTTAACGTTCTTCGATTGGCCAGCTGTACCAGAAAACAGAGGCACACATTCCATCGTTCGAACCGCGCTCCGTGTAAGCGGCGAAGGGACGTTAGGCTGGTGGCACACTCGGCTAACGGATGCCGGCCTTACAGTGGGCGACATTGTTGAGCGCGATGGGCGAATGTCGATTGCTTTCGAAGACTTCGAAGGCCAGCGACTGCTTTTTGTGGATGATAATGGTGTTGGGGAGAGCCATCCCTGGACACAAAGTCCGGTTCCGGCTCAGTACCAGATTCGAGGCCTTGGTCACATCACGATCAGCGTCCCTCGGCTCGACCGAACCGCTCGGTTTTTGACGGAACATCTGAATATGCGAAAAGTTCGCGAGTATGCATATCCCGAGCATCCTGCGCATGCCGTTCACGTCTTTGAAATGGGGCATGGAGGGGCGGCCGCCGAGCTGCATGTAGCGGATGAACCGGATGCGCCACAGGCGCACCTGGGGGCGGGAGGGGTGCATCACGTGGCCTTCCGCGTTCCAGATCAGGATACCTTGCACCAATGGACCGAACGCCTCACCTCGGCTGGCGTTCGGAGTAGCGGGGAAGTGGAGCGATATTACTTTCGCTCGCTCTATTTTCGTGAACCAAATGGCGTGTTGTTCGAACTCGCAACCGACGGTCCTGGATTCGCAGTAGATGAGCCCATGGAATCGCTCGGTGAGCATCTTGCACTCCCACCGTTCCTCGAAGGCCAACGCGCTTCTATTGAAGCCGGCCTGAAGCCGCTTTAACCGCCATCTCTCATGATGTCTGATTCGACGCTGTTTACGTATAAGATTGATCGTCCCGAAAGCTGGGACGGGCTTACAATAGTCCTTCTGCACGGCACCGGCGGCGACGAGGCGGATCTTATCCCACTTGGGCGTATGGTTGCTCCCAACGCGGTACTCCTGAGCGTACGAGGCCGAAGTACGGCCGAACCGGCTTTGAGATGGTTTCGGCGACTGTCCAACGTCAGCTTCGACCAACACGATATCGCACACGAAGCGGAGGACTTTGCTCGCTTTCTGCCGGCCGTGTTCAGCAAGGAAGAGCTCAATTTCGACCGGACGGTGTTTTTAGGGCTGTCTAATGGGGCGAATTTTATAGGTGCGTTTGCGCTCTTGTTCCCGAAGCGAATTCGGAACGCCGTATTGCTCCGGCCCATGATGGTGCTGGAGGAGATCCCTCCAGCAGATCTTTGGGGGGTGAGAGTCTTGATGATCACAGGTGTCGCGGATCCCTTTAAAGCCTATCTACCGGCATTGCAAGACGCTTTGACGAGCGCCGGAGCGGATGTGAACACCCAAATCGTCTCGGCTGGCCACGAGCTATCGCGAAACGACGTCACCATCACGAAGGAGTGGGTGGCTCAGCTAATCGAACACGCGGCAGATGGGTGATTTGCCCTAGATTTCTCACTCACACCGTCTAGCTTTCGCACGTCGCTTGATACCAGCTTTTGGCCAGTTGAGCGAGGCCGGCGAGCCTTTTATGGGCGGAATTCGCTGGTGTTCCAATACGCGCGTACCTCGGTTTTGTACGCACCCTAAGGAGTAGGAAATAGATGTCCGTTACTAAGGGCGATGCCGCTACCACCGCATCTGCACATATAGGCACAGACGGCGACGATCGACGGTACAAGCTTTTACTGTCGCTCGTTGCCTTGGGAATCGTATTCGGTGATATCGGAACGAGCCCGCTGTATGCCCTCAGGGAGTCTTTTCGGGTTGATCACGGGGTGCTGCCTACCCCTCCAAATATTCTTGGTGTCCTTTCGCTCATCTTTTGGGCACTGATTCTCATCATATCCGTGAAGTATCTCGTCTTCATCGTACGCGCAGATAATCGCGGCGAAGGCGGAATCCTTGTTCTCACATCATTAATTACCCCCACGCATGCGCTTCGACGCGGGCGGTGGGGGCTCGTTATTTTGGGGTTGTTCGGGACGGCGCTTCTCTTCGGAGATGGGATGATTACGCCGGCGATCTCTGTTTTGAGCGCAGTAGAAGGGTTGGAAGAGGTAACCCCAGCGTTCGTACCGTACATCATCCCCATTACGATCTCGATTATCGCAGCACTCTTCATGCTCCAGAGTCACGGAACTGCGCGAGTCGGAAAAGTCTTTGCCCCGATTACGCTCGTCTGGTTTCTCCTGATCGCCGTTCTCGGGTTCGCACAGATCATCAAGGAGCCAATGATTCTGACCGCAGTGTCACCACACCACGCGGTCCGATTCTTTTATGAGAATCAATGGAACGGCTTTGTTGTACTCGGTTCGGTTATCCTGGTGGTCACTGGCGGTGAAGCATTGTATGCCGATATGGGGCACTTCGGGATTCAACCAATCCGGCGTGGCTGGTTCACAATCGTTCTCCCAGCGCTGTTGCTGAACTATTTCGGTCAGGGCGCGTTGCTGCTCGAGAACCCTGCCGCAATCAACAATCCCTTTTACAGTTTGGCTCCTGATTGGGCGTTGTTGCCCGTTGTGATTGTTGCAACGCTGGCTACGGTGATTGCATCGCAAGCACTTATCTCCGGCGCCTTTTCGCTCACACTCCAAGCGGTTCAGCTTGGCTATTGCCCTAGAGTTCGAATCGAGCATACGTCTGCCAGGGAGTTCGGGCAGATCTATATTCCGGCCGTCAATTGGGCGTTGATGTTCTGCTGTATCGGGCTGGTGCTTGGATTCGGGTCGTCGAGCCGGCTCGCAGCGGCGTACGGTGTTGCTGTGTCGACCACGATGACGATTACCACGTTCCTCTTTTACTTCGTGGCTCGAGAGAATTGGGGGTGGAGTGCCTGGAAAGCTGGACTGTTAACCGGCACATTCTTCGTTATCGACCTCGCATTCTGGTCGGCCAACCTCATCAAGATCCCGCATGGCGGGTGGTTCCCACTCGTAGTTGGAGCCGTCATCTTTACCTTGTTAACCACGTGGAAGCGTGGGCGGCTGTTGCTCTCGAATCGTATGGCCGAACGCTCGCTCCCGCGCAAAGAGTTTCTGGCGAGTCTTGCAAAACATCCACCGCATCGTGTCTCTGGAACTGCGGTCTTTATGTTCAGCAACACTGAGAACACGCCACCTGCATTGCTGCACAATCTGAAGCACAATAAAGTTCTGCACGAACGGGTTGTCTTTCTTGCTGTAATTACGCAAGAGATGCCGCAAGTAGATGAGAGTGACCGCGTAAAGATCGAATCGTTAGGTAATGGGTTCTGGCAGGTTCGATTGAGCTACGGCTTCATGGAAGATGTGAATATCCCTGTAGCGTTGGCCAAAATTCACCACGCGGGGCTGAGCTTTAAACCGCTTGATACGACGTATTTCCTGGGGAGAGAAACACTCCTGACCACAAAGCCGCCAGCAATGGCGTTGTGGCGAGAGAAGCTGTTTGCGCTGATGACAGCGAATGCTCGACCGGCTACAGCCTACTTCAGGCTTCCACCAAATCGTGTGGTTGAGCTTGGTGCGCAAGTCGAGCTTGGTACACAGGCGGAAGGTTAACGGCTGCCAAGATGGGGTGATGGTCTACGAGACCTCACCCCATCGGTGTATTCAGGTGGTTTGCGGTGTTTAGGTTGCTGTTACGGTTGCTGCTTTGGTCCCGCGTCGCGTCGTTCGATAATTTGCAGCACAAGGTTAACAAACGCGCCCACCGCGGCTGACCGATTGTCAGTGCGCCATACCATCTCGATCGCGCTTTGCGCTAACCGGGATGGCATTGTGCGGTACACAACCCCGGGCCACCCCATCTTGCGAACCGACGCCGGCACAATCGTAACGCCAACGCCAGCTTCAACCAGGCTGACCGTCGTATAGAGCTCTCTGCTTTCTTGAACAACGTGCGGTCGAAAGCCAGCTTCGCGACACAACGCAAACACCTGTGCATGTAAACCCGGTGCAACCTCGCTGGGGAATAACACGAAGTCTTCATGTGCAAGCTGCGCGAGCTCAACCGTGGCCTCTGACGCGAGCGGATGACGAGCGTTGAGTGCGATTAAGAGTGGTTCCGCGACCAACGTTGCAAACTGTAGCGACGTTTCGTGCGAAGGATGGCGACCAAATCCCACGTCAATTCCGCCAGCGTGTAGTCCGGCAATCTGCGGCCCGGTCGACATCTCACGAAGCTCGAGTTGCACGCCCGGATACTGCGCCCGAAATTGACGAATTATCTCCGGAAGCGAATGGAACATCACCGAGGCAGCAAAAGCTACCGTGACCGAGCCACCTTCCCCTTGATGCACTCGCTGAACCTCTGCAATGGCGCTATTTACATGAACGATCGCTCGTTGGGCACCATCCAGAAAAGTGCGTCCTGCCTCCGTAAGCCGAACCTGGCGGCTGGTTCGCTCAAAGAGCTTTACGCCAAGCAGTAGCTCCAGCCGTTGGATTTGCTGACTTAACGGCGGTTGCGCGATGCCGAGCTTCGCGGCGGCTCGACCGAAATGAAGCTCTTCGGCGACGGCAATGAAATATCTCAGATGCCGAAGCTCAATCTCTCGATTGATATTCATATCATATCAATATAATGCCTATGTGATATTTGACATATAGACGCAATCGGCCTAGCTTCCGGTTATCCACCGTAAACCGAAGGAGAAACACCGATGGCCACAGCCGCCGCCCCGGAGATCGTGACCGACACGTTCCCGATTAACGGGACCGATTATATCGAGTTCTATGTTGGGAACGCGAAGCAAGCGAGCATCTTTTATAGAAGCTCTTTTGGCTTCAACCTCGTCGCGTACCGCGGGCCGGAGACGGGCTGCCGAGATCGGGCGAGCTATGTGATGCAGCAGGGGAAGATTCGGTTTGTTTTAACGTCGCCGATTCGCCCTGATCTGAGCCCGGAAGCCAAAGTGATCGCCGATCACATCGCTGAGCATGGCGATGGCGTGAAAGACCTCGCGTTTTGGGTGGACGACGCGCGCGATGCATTTGAGAAGGCAGTTGCGCGTGGTGCTGTGCCGGTGCACGAGCCAAAGGTGTTTAGCGATGACAACGGTGAAGTCGTTGTTGCTGCATTCAAGACCTACGGCGAAACGATTCACTCGCTGATCGAGCGCAAGAACTACCGTGGAGATTTCTTCCCGGGCTTTAAGGCAGTTTCGCCACTTTACAATCCAGAAGGCGTTGGATTGAAGTACGTCGATCACACCGTTGGTAACGTCGAACTCGGTAAGATGAACTACTGGGTCGACTTCTACGCAGAGGTGCTTGGCTTCCGCAACTTGATCACGTTTGACGACAAAGACATCAGCACCGAATATTCGTCGCTTATGTCGAAGGTGATGGCAAACGGTAACGATCGCATCAAGCTGCCGATCAACGAGCCTGCTGCCGGGAAGAAAAAGTCGCAGATCGATGAATACCTCGAAGCCTATTCTGGCCCTGGCGTGCAGCACATGGCGCTTGCGACGGACGATATCATCAAGACCGTGACAACGTTGCGTGACCGTGGTGTAGAATTCCTCTCCACGCCAACGTCGTATTACACGGATCTCCAGACCCGCATCGGCAAGATCGATGAGCCTGTTGACGTGCTTCAACAGCTCGGTATTCTTGTTGATCGTGATCCAGATGGTTACCTGTTGCAGATCTTTACGAAGCCAGTGCAAGATCGCCCAACGGTGTTCTATGAAATCATTCAGCGTAAGGGCGCAAAGGGCTTTGGAAAGGGTAATTTCCAGGCGTTGTTCCAGGCGATTGAACGCGAACAGGAATTGCGCGGTAATTCTTAATTGAAGAGATCATGATTGCCCGATCGTCCTCGTTGGACGGTCGGGCAATCGGATTATTATTCTCTAATTATATGTTGTGCAGCAATGCGTTCTGAGTGTTCGAACGCGGCTGAAAACTGATCCAGCTCTATTTTAGTCATTCCAAGTGTGTGACCTAGTGAGCGCCATTGACTTACGGATCGTTCAACTTCGCAGAGGACTTCGCGTGCTCGCGAACGCGAGAGTTGAAAGTAGGGGGCGGCATTCATGAGCGCTTCTACTGTTGCCTGAGGACCTGTGTCTTCTGTAATCCATGTTTTCAGTTCGCGAAAGCGGTCAGGAAACGGGTTCAAGTCAAATGCAGGGGCGAGTCGCCATTGGCCTAGTCCGACGTGTAGAAATCCATGGTTGTGTAGATGGTCATCTACGTTGGTAATGAGTATCGAGAACGCGATGCGTCTCCATAATTCTTCAATGTCTGCTTTGACGGCTGCCCCATGTATGCGAATCGCGTCGACGATCTCAGCATAAGTATGATCGTTGGGATCATTAGATTCGACTCCAAGCATTGTCGCTGCAGAGACGTACATAATGCGTCCATTAGGAATGCGATCAAACCGGCGAATCAGTGCCACGGGAATATCTTCGCTGAAAACCAATTCTGCTCCGGCCGCTGTAATTCCAGCCTTGGCAGCGAGCTGCATCGCAAGCACTTCACCTTTCGTGACTGCACGCTCGTCATCGACACTGGGAAACTTGCCGATGGATAACTGACCGGCATTATCGATCACACTACATTTGGGGCGTAGCCCACCGAGAGAAGTGCCTCGTCCGCGTAGATATGCGAGATCTGCTGCTGTTTCGTTATTCATCTCGACTGCGCGTGTAGCCGCAAGCAAATGCCGTAATTCGATCAGTGGCGGTATCGATCGTCGCCTATCTACGGGAGCACGCTGAAACACTCCTTCCTCATCCTGAAATCGCAATGCTCCTACTCGGGTTGCATCATCAGTTTCGAGGAGGAAGTCGAGTGCACCGAGCAACGTTGATTTTGCTTCAGTGCCGGAGTGTAACGCTTCTGCTCTTCGCTTGGCATGGTCGCGCATAATGACACGTCGTCCCCATCCATCCGGTTCCGTATCTGCGATTGCAGAGTGAAAGACAGAGCCTTGTGGCGTTTTTCTATGAAACTGTGGACCCGTAACTAACGCGAGCGTTGGATCTATTGTAAATCGATCTTGCGCTTTGAGCCACTCAGTATTGTATTCGAATGCGGCATACTCGCGCGCACCTTCGCGGTTGTAGCGAAGTACTCCCAATAGGCGGCGGTCGTCGCCAAGATAAACTCGCGTCGTGCGTGTCATGTGGGTTCTTTCGGTGGGCGCACACGTTTTGGGACCCGTTCAGCATCAAGTAATAACCCTTGATCATCTGTGCTTGCGTCGGCAATTTCGGCGAACGGTGTTCCTAATCCGAGTACGAATAACGTCATCGCATACACTCCCATCGCGACGGTAGGATCTCCTTTTTCGACGCGGCCGTACGTCGCTCTGGAGACGCCGATGCGCTCTGTCATCATAAGGACCGTCAAGCCGCGTTTGCGGCGGGCTAGGCCGATGTCGGCGCCTAATGCCTGGAGCGATCGCTGTACCTTGGGCGGGATGATGTCAAAGAGAGCTGATTTCATCTATAATAACTAATGTATAAGTCTTAACGCGGTACTATAGCTCATATATAATACACCATATAGCAATGGAATCCAAGGAATGGACGCAAAAAATCCTGAATAAAGCGAGGGTTCCCAACTCGAACGTTCGACTATTTAAGCATCCCCAAACGGGATCGATTCGTCGGCTGTATTGGCTGTGGCGGCACGGGATAAGATATGTTTTATATGTATCTTATCCCGTGCCGTTGCACGTTAATTCACATTCACGCGAATGGTAGAAGGAGAACAGAATAATGGATCGCATTCAGATTAAACGTATTTACGAAGAGTCAAGTAAGTCCGACGGATATCGAGTGTTAATTGATCGTCTCTGGCCTCGTGGCGTTCGGAAAGAAGAAGCGGACATCGATTTGTGGGCGAAAGATGTTGCGCCTTCTGCCGAACTTCGGACATGGTTTGGTCACGATCCCGAACGGTGGACGGACTTCCGTCGACGATATCTCGCGGAGCTTAAAAAGAACCCGGACGCGCTAAGCACCCTCAAAAGTCATGCTGCGAAAGGTGTTGTCACTTTATTGTACGGCGCCAAGGACGTTGAGCATAACAATGCCGTGGTACTCAAGTCTGTGCTGGAGAAACACTGACAGAATACAGCTTTCAGTCGCAGGTGATTATCTTTGTGTAGCGTAAGAATCTGGTCGCCTACTACTCGAGAACGTCTCTGTAACTTTAACTCCTCGACTGCGATCGGACTTTCAAATATTGATCCAACCTTTGGGAGTGAGTCAGCATGCTTGGAGTCGGTCAGCGGTTTCCGTCGTTCTCTGTTGCAGCAACTGTAAGTCTTGAAAAAGATACGTCATTCGAAACAATCACAGAAGAGAGCTTCGCTGGGAAGTGGAAGATCGTCTTTTTCTGGCCTAAAGATTTTACCTTCGTTTGTCCCACTGAAATCGCAGCGTTTGGCAAGTTGAACGACGAATTTCAGGATCGTGATGCGCAAGTTCTTGGCGCAAGCATCGACTCTGAATTTGTTCACTTGGCATGGCGCAAAAGCCATGATGATCTGCGCGATCTTCCGTTTCCAATGCTCGCCGATATCAAACGTGAACTCTGCTCTGCGCTCGGTATTTTAGATCCTGTTGCTGGTGTTGCACAACGCGCAACATACATCGTTGATCCGGACAATATCATCCGATTTGTCTCTGTGAACGATCTCAATGTTGGTCGTAATCCGAAAGAAGTTTTGCGCGTACTCGATGCGTTGCAGACAGACGAACTGTGCCCATGTAACTGGCAGCAGGGCGAAGAGACGTTGACCGCTGCTCTCGTATAAATCATGAGCACGTTGCTGGAAAATATTACTTCGTCGCTCCCGGAATTTGCGAAAGATCTCAAGCTCAATCTGTCGTCGGTTTTGCGCCAGGATGAGTTAACTCCAACGCAACTTTGGGGAACTGTCATTGCCGCCGCGTATACAGCGAAGAACGTCACGTTAACCGAAGCGTTTGTGGCGGAAGCGAGTGAAGTTATTAGTGCTGAAGTAATTGATGCGGCGAAGGCTGCTGCGGCAATCATGGGGATGAATAACATTTACTACCGCTTCCTGCATCTGGTAGAAAATGAAAGCTATTCTACGATTCCAGCCCGTCTTCGCATGAACGTCATGCGAACGCATAAGGCAGATCCGCTCGACTTTGAACTCTGGTCGCTAGCGGTGTCGGCCATTAACGGTTGCGCGAAGTGCATCGTATCGCACGAACGTGTGCTGCGCTCGAAAGGTATTGGCGAAGATGTTATTGCTGCTGCGGTACGAGTTGCCTCTGTGGTAAGCGCGGTCGCAGGCGTGAATGCAATGGAAGGTGAGCCGGTGGACGTCGGTTGAACCAGGCTCGACGTAGCTGAATATCTATTGTAACGGATAAATAATCCCCGGCACTGCCATGGCAGCGTCGGGGATTTTTGCTTGCCGGGACGGAATTTCGAGTTTTTACTCGCAAAAATGTGAGGCTTGCGTAACTTATTCCGTGACGTACGTGTCTAACTTCTATACTGGAAGTTTGGACGATTGACCGAAGCGTTTCCCAGGTTGTCCCAGGGGCGCGCCGAGCATACTAAACGTTTAGAGATAGAAAATATGCATGAACAAAGGACCGTGACTACCCCCCCGCGCCGGCTTCGGCGACTGATTAGTCTCGGATTTCTCTGTACCGTAGTTGGTGCCACCGCTTTTCAACTCGACCTCGGCGCCTCAAAAACGGACCCCCTCCCGTCGACTACCGATCCGGCGTTGCTTTCCGGTACGCTCCCAAATGGGATGCGGTACTACATTCGCCATAATGCGCTTCCAGCTAAGCGGGCCAATCTTTGGCTCGCCGTTAACGCTGGCGCGATTCAGGAAGACGACGATCAGCTAGGTTTGGCGCACTTTCTCGAGCACATGGCCTTTAACGGGAGCAAAAGCTTCCCAGGCAACACGCTCGTTGACGTCGTCGAGCAGTCCGGGATGACGTTTGGCGCCGATTTGAACGCCTATACCAGCTTTGACGAGACGGTATATCAGCTCACGATGCCAACGGATGACTCGAAGCTCTTTCAGCAGGGTCTCCAGATTATCGACGACTGGGCCAGCGGGGGTCTCCTGATGGACTCCGCAGAAGTAACCAACGAGCGAGGAGTTGTACTTGGTGAATGGCGTAGCCGACTACCGGATACTGCGGCTCATCGAATTCAGACTGCAAGCCTCGAACGTATGTTCGGCAAGGGATCTCGATACGTAGATCGACTACCTATTGGAAATCAGAAGTCGATTGAGAGCGCGACTCCTTCTGTTCTGAACCGATTTTATCACGATTGGTACCGCCCGGATCTGATGGCAATTGTCGCGGTCGGTGATTTTGACGCGAAGGCTGTGGAAAAGGAGATTATCGAGCGATTCTCAAAGATCCCGAAGGCTGCGGCCCCACGACAGTTTACTCGACCCGTGGTTGACGGAAGCGCCAAGACGGTTGTGACGGTCGTGAAGGACCGGCTGAACCCCCAGGTCGATATGACTTGGCCCGCTCCAACGCCCGGTACGTCTGACGCTGCCATGCGCCAGAACCTGCTCGAGCAGATTCTCTTTCCTGCGGTTCAGCAGACCCTTACAAAGTTTAGCAAGCAAGACCGCCGTCCGTTTGTCTCTGCGACGATTGGGCGTACGGCAGGGTTCGCTCGTCCGCATGCCGATCAGTACAAGTTACAAATTACGAGCACACCAGACAGCTTGAAGGACGCTTTAGCCGTTGCACTCGCTGAGTTGGAGCGCGTCGCGCAGCATGGCATACCGAAAGCCGAGTTGGATGCACAGAAAGCTGCAATTCTTCGGCAGTATGAAGGTGCGGCTGATGAAGTCGCCGCAATTCCATCGCGCAAGTTGGCAGAGCGATACACGCAACATTACCTGAAGGGCACCGGGCAGTTGTGGAGTGCGGAGCAGGCGTTGAAGCTTGCCCGGACAGTCTTGCCAACGATTACGTCAAAAGACGTGATGGCATTGGCGAAGCAGTGGCAGAAGAAGGAAAATCGTAACATCACGTTTATCCTTCCGTCGTATATGAGCGGCATTCGTCCGGTCACAGAAGAGAACGTCCTGACGCTCATTGATTCGCTCACTGCTGTGAAGCTTGCATCATCTTCGCCAGCAGTAACGAGTAAGGCTGATAAAAATTCGATTCTTAAAACCGTACCGAAGTCAGGAAAAGTTGTCAAAGAAGAGACCGTTGCATCGGTTGGGGTAACCACATGGACATTATCCAATGGCGCCCGAGTGGTCTTCAAGCAAACGGCAAATAATCCTGACGAAGTAACGTTGAACGCCTATAGCCTGGGTGGGCATTCGCTTTTACCTGATTCCACGTTCCACACTGCAAGCCGCCTCGTTGGGATGCTCATGACGGCGTCTGGTGGATTGGCTGGAAAGACACACGATCAGCTACAAAAAGATTTGGGCACAACCGGGTTGCGTGAATTCCGAGTTGATCTGAATGCGTTTGATGAGAGCATTGTTGTTGGTGGTTCACCGAAAGAATTGGAAACGCTGTTTCAGCTAATGCATCTGCAGTTTACGAATCCAACGATTGATACAACAGCGCTTGCTGAATGGCGTCGAACGGGTGGAACGACGTTAACAATGAATGCGAACGATCGTCTCGCGTTCGGTCTTAGCGGTAACAAGCGTCTTTCTACTCCGCAGGTTGTAAACGTTCCGTTTGTTAACCTGACGCAAGCAATGACTGTATATCGCGAGCGTTTTGGTGATGCGAGTGACTTTACATTCTACGTTGTAGGTGCAGCACCTGCGTCGCGAATCAAGCCGTTGGTCGAACGCTATATCGCAAGCCTGCCATCAACGAATCGCACAGAACGAGAAGTTGGCAAGAACTTGAAGATCAAATTGCCAAAAGATCGACAAGTTTCGCAGGTCAGGAGTCCGATGATATTGGCCGAACAGGCGTATACGAGTCTCAACTTCTTTGGCGAATTGACTGCAACGAAAGAAGACTACGTGAAGGAGCGGAGTCGTATTGACGCGACGTCATGGATTCTTGGTCGTCGTTTGCTGAAGCGTTTGCGCGAAGATATGGCTGTGACGTACTCTGTTAGCGCGCCGGTGCAGTATTATATGACGCCAGAAGATCGGTACGTTGTTTCGATTGCACTCATGACCGCGCCTGAAGTGATGGATACCTCTGTAAAGGCGATGTGGCATGAGATCGACTCGCTTCGTACATACGGGCCAACGGCGGACGAACTCGCGATGGCGCAAACCGTCCAGCGTCGCTTTAATGAAAATGCGCAGCAGGACAACAACTGGTGGATTGCGCAGATGCAGCGGTATGAGCGACTTGGTATTCCGTTCAGTCAACTGAGTGCAGCTACGGCGCCATCGTTTACTGCTGCTGATATTCAAACCGCAGCCAATCAAACGCTGTCAAAGACGATCTATTCTCAGCAGACTACGTTGCCAACGCTGGAGAATATCGCAAAGCGCAAGAAGGAGCAGGATGGTCAAGTAGGTGGTTCAAACCTGGCCAATCGTTAACGTTCGTTTCCGTTAAGGTTTGATCTGCTGCGCAACCCATGCGGCTGCTTCACCCGCATGGGCCGTCCAAAACTCAAACGTGTGTCCGCCTTGCACTTCGCTGTAAGTGTGGCGGATACCACGTCGAGTTAGAACCGCATCAATAGTCCGATTTCCTGGAAGCGATAGTACATCGTACGTGCCGACAATAAACCACATTGGCGCGATAGACGAAGCAGGAATCGAAGCGGCAATCGACGATGGATCATATTTACGCCAATCGTCCAGATTTGTGCCGAACTGCTGCAGCATCGAAAAATCTCCCCAGAAAATTCCGTGATACTCCTGTAGCTGTTCGAGGTTTGTTGCCTCTACAGGAGCTTCTGGCGTTCCGATGTTGAGTAACGACAGCACGCCACCAGACAGGCTTGCTGCAGCGCCAAATACCGTTGGTCGTGTGAGCGTGAGATATACCGCTCCGGCTCCGCCCATGCTCAAGCCTGCAATGCCACGGTGCTTTTTCTCAGCCATGGTTCGATATTTACCATCGATGTGCGCGACCAGATCGGTTGCGATGTAAGTATCGTAGCGCATGTTGGGGACGCAATATGTCGAAGCAGGTTCTTGATCGATGCGACCCCGTTCGAGGCAGCTTGCGTATGTTGGTGGGTTCACCCAGGTGTGGTAGAACGAATTGTCGCCGTCTGGCATCACGACAATCATCTCTGTTTTGTCGGCTTTATAGAGCGAGTCGAGTGTCTTGTCCAGGTGCCCATCGTCTACCCAGGATCGTTCTCCGCTAGTAGAGCCGTGGAGAAAATAGGTGACTGGGTAGCGTTTTGACTTCGATGTTGCGTATGACGGCGGGAGATAAATGAGATATCGTTTCGAAATCCCGAGCGCTGAGCTTTGAAAGCTGTCGACTACTATGGTGCCTGAGGTTGCAGTGGTCGGAGTCGAATCGTCTGGCGGGTCTTCAGGTCCGGGTTGCGTGGGTTCACCGTTGCCGCCGCATGCGATCGTGGCAGATAGGCTGAGGGCGGTGATAAGCAGGTTCTTCGGAAAAGGTCGCATACGTTGAATCGTATACCGTGTTACAGGCGACGGCAACGACAGTCCACTGACTATTCGTTGCCGTCGATAAGGTACCGTTTCTAGTCCGTAGGTGGAACTATGCGACGAACCGAAGCCGAACGACGTAAGTCGTTGCGGGGGCTTGTTTTACGGAGTCTATATTCCCCTGCGAACCGCCTAACTTAATCGTCCGCGCTTCCAATCAATCGATACGCACCTGCTCCAATGACTGCGCCGACAATCGGTGCCAGCCAGAATAGCCATAGTTGCGCCACTGCCCATCCGCCAACGAACAGTGCGACACCCGTACTTCTCGCTGGATTCACGGATGTGTTCGTAACCGGGATGCTGACCAGGTGAATGATTGTTAAGCCTAGTCCAATTGCGATTGGGGCAAACCCTTGTGGTGCACGCTTCGAAGTTGCGCCGAGAATGATGATGACGAAGAACGCGGTCATTACGACCTCAGAGACCATCGCAGCGGTAAGCGAATAGCCGCCCGGCGAGTGTTCGCCAAAGCCGTTGGCCGCGAACCCCGTGTTGACATCAAAGCCGGCATGTCCGCTCGCGATCACATACAAGACTGCTGCAGCTGCGATTGCGCCGATAACCTGTGCAATGATGTATGGGGCCAACTCTTTCGCAGGAAACCGTCCACCGGCCCAAAGTCCAACCGACACTGCGGGGTTAAAGTGTCCGCCCGAGATATGTCCAACCGTGTATGCGAGGGTCAGAACCGTTAGACCGAAGGCGAGTGCTACCCCGAGAAATCCAATACCCAGCGGATTACCGTCGCCCCCAAAGTTCGATGCGAGCACCGCGCTCCCACAGCCACCCAGTACCAGCCAAAAAGTCCCTAAAAATTCGGCGCCATACTTCTTCATGCAACCTCTCGGTTATCGTGGATTTTTAAGGTAACTCCGATTGCGGGACCGGGCTATACCGGTTGAGTCGGGTTACGGTCAAGCCCAGATCATAGGCACTATGAATGCCAACAGCACTGGCAATGACCTGTCAATTTCCCACCATCTCGCGTGGTTCTCACTGACCGTTCGGTTACACCTGTGCTCATGAAGAACGTTATACTGCTTTAACGACCTGACGTTGACGAGTAGTTTTCGTAAAACCGGGTTTTAAACAATTCGTCTGGGTCATATTTCTGCTTGAGTGCAAGGAAGTCATTCAACATCGGATACGATCGCTCGGCTTGTTCCATAGTTGCGTGCAGGCGGTATGGTAAATAAAACGTTCCGCCCACATCGAGTGCAGCATCTATTAAATCCTGTGTTAGCGCTCGCATGGCATCTTCTGCTGTTCGCGTGCGAGCTTGATGGAAAAACATTACCAAGCCGAATACATGTTCTCGTGCATAAGGGAGAAAGCTATCGGTGTCTCGTTGAACGTCACGTATAGTCACATTCAGTAGATCCGCATTGTGAGCGGGAATTATCTGCCGAGCGCGAATAAGAAACTCTTCCAGTCTCGCAGTAGGAACGAAGTATTCATGCAGGATGTCTGTTGCGTTTGGCGAGGAATTCTGGAAAAACTCAGCTGATACATTCAATAGTTGATTACGCGAGACGAATCGTACTCCGGGCAACCCGCCAAGTCGTTTTTCGAGTGTCCAACGGAGCGATTTCCCATAATCGCTCCCGACTGATCCGCGAAAGACTGCGCGTGCAAGGCGTTGTGGAACGATCGGACTCAGTGCTGGAAGCGTGACGTCATCTGATGGCGTTCGGCGAAAGACAATCAAGCTTGCTTCACGGAGAAAGCTTTCTGGTGCAACGCTGAGTCGTCCGTACGCCATTCCTGCATCTGATGAACCGATGACTTCGTGATTAAACAGTGTTAGATAATCTGTGCTCGTTGTTTCAAATCGATCGATTTTATAGCGTTCATTTGGAACTGTCACGAGTTCGACATCAAGTATGAGTCCGAATAGCCCATACCCGCCGAGTATGAGAGCGAATAGTTCCGGATTCTCTGTTCGGCTGCAGCGGACAGTTTGGCCATCCGCACGAAGAACGCGCATAGACTGAACTGTGCTGGCGATAGGGGCATGATTCGGTTGCCAGCCGTGTGCGTTTACACTGATCGATCCACCAACGGTAAAATCGTTGTTCGACTGCATAACGGAAATCGATCGTTTATATCGGTCGAGAAATGGTGTTACCTCGCTCCAGCGAGCACCTGCACCGACAGATAATATTGTTGAGTCGTTATTCATCGACATGTGCTTAAACGGGGTCATGTCAATAACGATCCCATTCGGCGTCATTGTATGTCCTCCCATAGAATGCCGAGCGCCTGCAATGGATATCGACAAACCGTTTTCTTTCGCACGTGCGAATAGTGCAGCAATCTGTGCCACCGCCGAATCTGCATCGTTCGGAACGACGAACCGTTCGGCAATTTGCGTTTGATTTAGCCAGCTCGCGTCGTTTGTGTAACCGAGCGGAATGGAATCACTCGACTGTTGATCTGCGTATGCGCTGCGGGCGATATGGATAACCGGGCGTGCTGCGTATCCAGTGAGTAAGATCGCGGTTGTAAACACGACGAGATTGATGGGTCGGATTCGCATACGGTGTTCAAATGTGAGAAACGATTCGGGTGCTGTATTCTTTCCGGGTGGCGCGGTCGCATATCATGTGCTCTCGACGCACGCTGAAATTGTGAGTTGAACTCACGTTTTCAATTTACTCGTATTCAACGAAGATTGTCTGGGATGGATGAACACATCTGTAGATAGGGCGATCGTTGAGAGCGACCTGTATGGATGTGCTGCGGCGGAATAGTTGCCAGCAACGATTCTTCTCGGGGTGGTGTCAAACAACGTTCGCTTTTGTACGTCTTTTTTACGTATTCCACACTTGGTTCGACGTAGCTCGGATCTTTCCCATCGCTTTGTATCATGACTCGTTTCAGGTCCGCAGCGTTCATCTTTCTTTTTGCCGTCACGTCGAACCTTTCTGCGCAGGCGAGCGCGTTAAAGTTGCGAGTAGGGGGGCAGGAGGTGACCGCCAGGAGCGGAGAGGCTGTTATCGCCTTTGTTGATGTCTCTGTTGTCCCGATGGACAAGGAGCGTGTACTCACCAACCAGACCGTTCTTGTCAAAGGCGACCGGATCGTCACAATTGGCTCTGTGCGCGAGGTGAAAGTTCCGACTGGTGCGATGCGAATCGACGGCCGCGGGAAGTACCTCATTCCGGGCCTCGCCGATATGCACGCGCATCTGGGATCAGGAACTCATATCGCAACACCACTCTCCCCATCCGGATTAAGCGCCATAAGCGCTCCGAAGGGAGACAGTGCGTCGATGGAACAACGTGCATTCCTGTGGTTGGTAAACGGTGTTACCACACTCCGCAACCTCGACTATTACGACGTCGAATTCGCTCGGCAAGCCTTGCGAATTCGTGCGAAGTCTGCAGCTGGTAAGGATTGGCTGCCACACATCTACACTGCGGGGCCATGGGGGCCGACGCATTATCTGTGGGCTGCATATATCAGAGATGCGCAGCCGGTCTTGGATAGCGTTTCGGCGTACGTTACCGCCTACAAAGCTGCCGGGTTCGATTTTATTAAAATCCATGAAGAGTCTCCAGTGATCCTCGACTCGGTGCTGGCAGCGGCAAAACGGATTGGGCTTCCGGTAATGGGGCACGTTCCGCCTCCTAACCGGGCGGAGCATGCGGCTGCGGGTGGGTTCAAGTCGATCGAACATACACTCACCGAGTATCTCTGGAGCAAGCGGACTGCACCGTCGTCCAGCGATACAGCCGGTATAGGGCCGTTGTTATCGATAATGCGAAAAGAAAACGTGTGGCACTGCCCTACACAGCTTCATTATGATCGACTTCATATACATCGCACCAACGTGTTGAAGATCGAAATGGATTCTGGTATCAAGATGTTGCTTGGTACGGATGAAGTACCATGGATGGGTGTGATCACCCGTGAGCTACAGGCTATGGTTAGCGGTGGACTTACGCCATACCAAGCCTTATTGACGGGCACTCGGCATGTTGCGGAATATTTCGGAACAGAAAACGAAACCGGAACGTTAACAGTAGGGAAGCGAGCGGATATGGTCTTGCTGCGAGGTAATCCGTTAGATGATGTGCGCAATACCGCGCAGCCGAGTGGGGTAATGGTGAGTGGCCGCTGGTTGGATCGTGATGAAATTGACAAACGTGTTGCGGGATTACAGTTGCCAACGTTTGAGTCTAGCGATAATCCAAATTTACAGGTTACATCTGGCCCGGTTAAAACATATTGGAATAATGTGGCGGATGAGCTCAATATGCAGGCAACGCAAGTGTATGCGGGGATTGCGTTAAATGATTCGGCAAAAGCGATTGCTCAGTCGCTTGTTAAGGTCCAGGTACTTGCGCAGCGTGCGCTTGTTGATTCGCTCGGCACCAATGATCAGTATACGGTGAGCACCCAACGCATTGTTGGTTTGATTGCGTTGCAGTTGGGTGCGTATCGAAAGGTGTTAACGGCAGATCAACAGGTTCGGTTTGATAAGGGAGCGAAGATGTGGATCAAGTTGAGGGGTAAGGGCGGGTATGTCGCTACGATTCCTGGTGTAGAATAGGGATAGGTTGAGGCGGAGTGTAGCGATATGACCCTGTTTTACTCAGATATACTTACCAAGTCGTTTTAGACCATGTGAAGCTGATACCAGCACACTGACTATCGACCTCATTATTCACGTGAATAACGTATGTCCCATCTGTTCGTGTCTGCATCTTATATGCTTTCCATTCTACGGAAATATTCCTTGATCCGTCTGCTGAGGAGCATTCGCTTGTATCGCTTCCCACAGCTTTATCTTTCAAAAAGAACTCCAGGGATGGGATCGAGTCTTTACCCCCGCCTTGCCCATGGCCGTGCGTGGTACCATTCCAGGCGAAATTTGCTTGTCTCGCTCGATCCCACTTTCCGGCGGCTACTATCTCGCCTGTCGAACCAACCCTCCACTCCATCGTATTAAGTATTCTGGCAAAGTTCAAAGTTTTGCTGTGGCCAAAATATCCGTTAAAGGCAATACCGTAGCTTTTAGAGCTTTGCTCTGGGCTTAAATCGAGTTGCGCGCGAGCCTTAATAGGCGCGTCGAGCTTTTCTGTTGTGGTTGCGTTCTCGTCCTTGATCTCACGAATCGACGTCCCTGACGCCGAGCTTCGATCTGTCATACCATTCGCGCTTGGCTTGGGTGTTTCTACGTGCATGGAGAACGAAGCTGTGTCTCTCACTCCATTCGGAATTGCGGGCGTATGGCTTAACTGGCCCCATACAAGTGCGAAGCTGCACGTGTTCGCATCCGTTATTATGATACGTCCAGCTGGATACGGATCCTTTTCCGTGAGCGTCACTGCATATGAGCAGTTTCCGTTTTTCTCTCGAGTTCCCTGGCGAATTTCGCGTTTGATCTCTGTGAATGGATCATTGGAATGCTGTGATAATACTGCTCGTGCTGAACTCCGAGTCGTCGTTGCGTTTGGGAAAGATGACTTTGTATTCTGAAATGCTGCTGCACTTAACGAGCTTATGATTACTGTGCTTGCGAGTATTGTTTTCAACATTGAATTGCTTGTTTCTCTTGTCCGGAATGCATGAATCTTTTCAGAGTGTGAAGCATCGTGATATACGATTGATCTGTGCAGGAACGTCTATTTCTGCGTTCCCCACTACAAAGCGCTTGGGTACGTTTCGGGGAGCTCTCCACTTTCCCACATTCCCGTTCGTTCCAATGGCTCGACTGCTCGTGTTACATCATAATGAAACATGGCATCGAATTGATGAGAAAGAATGGCTTTGAAGTAATGACTTAATCGTTCGGTTTCTGGTTTGTAAATAACTCCAATAGCGCGCTCAAGTCGCGGTACTTCGAGGGCACGCCGGAGTTCCTTGTTATGTTTGAGGTCGAGAAAAAAACGGGAGAGGTTCGTATCGTGCATAACGGCCTCATAGCTGTCTCGCAGCGCTGGTCGAACAGTTCGTCGTTCGGCAGGGCCGTTCCAGTCTCTAGCGGCAGTTACGGTGCCTGTGTATGTCGTAAAGCCCACGAGTACCGCATTGGAGCCATGCCGAGTGCGGACGAGTTGCCCAACGTTGAGCTCACCTCGCACACCCATTTCTGTTGCGCGGGCATCGCCAAGATGAGAGTTGTGTGCCCACACGACAAACTTTGGTGAAACATGCTGCTGTCTTTGGAATGCCGAGAGTGCATCCAGGGTTTCAGCCATATGTCGATCGCGCAGGTTCCAGGATGCGGCACTGCCGTAAAACATTGCCCGATAGTATTGTTCCGCATTTTGTACGAGTCGAGCGTTTTGCTCCGCGTAGAAGGCCGCTTCATGTGTGGAGTGTCCGTCATGTCGTACGCGTTGAGCTGAGACCTGTTGAAGCTCAACAAGTTGTGCAACTACGGCAGGTTCACACGATTCTGCAAGCCCACGAGTGGTCGCATATCCATATTCTTGAACATTCTCTCCGAAATCTTCAAAGCAAGAATATCGATGTCGAGCTCGTTGCGCAGCTTCGGGATCAACACGGTCGAGATACTCCAATACCGCCGCAATTGATGAGTGCAAGCTATATAAATCAAGTCCATAAAATCCAACGTGTGACTGTGGGGATGAATGCGTGTCGTTATAAGCGCGTAACCATCCAATGAAATCCAAAATATCGGCATTGCGCCACATCCATTGAGGAAATCGCTTGAATCCACTAAGTGCCTCATCTGCATCAACGTCTGTGCTTTCTCCTCGTACGAAGCGATTTACTCGATACGCATCGGGCCAGTCTGCTTCAACGGCCACCGCTGTAAATCCATGTTCCTGAATCAGGCGCTTGGTTATTTCTCCACGAATGCGATAAAACTCATGCGTTCCGTGCGAGGCCTCGCCGATAAGTACATACGACGCGTTGCTGACCAACACGAGAAGCGGATCAAAATCCGCAGGAGCGCCTGTTAGTTGATAAGCTGCGGTACTGATTCCTTGAATCAGGCTAGCGGTTGTTTGCTGCGTTATCGTTGACATATATCAAAACATCCTCCATCAACTTACAATCATCAACTTACGATATTTATATCTGATGTTGCTCCTGCGCTGAACGTTGCAGCAGCGTGAGCACCTCATCATCCGTTGTTTGTGAGAAATCTTCGTAATACATTCCAATGCCATAGAGTGGTTCCGGCATCATAAGCACAACACAATCATCTGCGATCCTCCGCACTGCCTCGGCCGCTGATTCCGAGGCGACTGGCGCCGCGACGATAAGTTGGTTTGGAGATTGACGACGAATTGCCTCTGCGGCCACCAACATGGATGATCCTGTTGCTAACCCGTCATCCACGAGAATCACAATACGTCCATCGAGATTTGGGAAAGGAATATTTCCGCGATACACACGCTCTCGTCGTTGAACTTCACGAGATTCTCTCTCTACAATACGTTCGATATCATGCTGGCTGATTCCTAACTCGTAGATTATCGATTGATCGAGTCTCCACGCCCCTCCGCTGGCAACAGCGCCGATAGCAAGCTCCTCGTTCCACGGCGCGCCGATTTTGCGAACGATGAAGACGTCCAGCGGGGCGTGGAGTGCCACCGCTACCTCGTAGCCAACTGGCACTCCGCCTCGTGGTAACGCCAGTATGAGAACATCGGAACGATTCGCGTATGATTGCAACTGTCGGGCGAGTAGCCGCCCCGCTTCTCGTCGATTAGCGAATTGATACATAGGGAAACCTTCGGGATCTCTTCAGAGAACGGCCAAATGCGTGCCGTAGGGGTGGTTTATAGAAGATCGCGTTGGCGAGTCGGGGATTGGCAGGGCATCTGACGCGGATTCATCGGAAAGCGGAAAGGCCGAGCGCCCTCAACGTACAAATTATGTTCGTTGAGGGCGCTCGGCCTTTCCGCTTTTATAAATTTAACTGAATGCGATCATACGTTCGGTCTGCAATGATGCATCGTCATAAACATTGCGTCGTCAAGAAAGAGCTAAATGTTCCGCCAACTGTAGCTGTTGGTGTGAAAACGAGTGTACGGATTTCGCCACTGTTTAGTGTGAAATTGGCACTCGTGCCAAGAATCGTCTGACTTAGAGGAATTGTCACCCGTACCTGTGTCGCACCAGATGGTACATCCAGGAAATCCCGTGGAGTATTGAACCCAACTGCGGACAGATTTGCCGTGCCAAGAGGTACTCCGGGTTGACTGACGTATACGTCAAAAGGAGATGTTACGGCCGTCGCATTGATAACACGAAGTCTTGCCCGACCGCTCGGCGGCGTTGTGTATGTGTCCTTTAGAAACAAAAAGTTTGGTGTTGCCACCGAACCGGTCGTGATGATGGTGTAGTTGGAGCCTGCTGAAAGGTCTTGTACCGGAATTGTGATCAGGGGAGTTGCGCTGCCAGGTTGTGCTATTGAAAAGCTGGTATTCCCAGGGGCGAGCTCCTGGCATGTCCCAAAGCGTTGATAGTCAATTGGAGATCCTGGTGCGTTGTTACCGATGGTAAATGCGAGAGATCCCGTGCCACCAGTCGTTGCATTGACGAATCGAACGGACGCTTGATTTGATGGACCAGTTCCGTCATCGTCATCGTCGTCGCATGCATTGAAGATAAGACATGAGGCTATGAGGGCCATGAAAATTCGAATAGGTCGCTGAACGAGCATATTATCTCCTTGCCCACGTATGCGGGCTGATCAGATTGGGGTGTGAACCGATCAGACAACGCAATGGAGGGACCATAACCTGCGTTTGGGGCGAACTGGCTGTGGGTTTAGTGCGTGGTAGTTATGACGTACCTGATATGGTTCAGGCTCTGCCTCAAGCTTTGTGAAGCATTTTTGATTGCGGCTGCCGTGTAGACGTGTATACGTATCTTTTCTTTCTATAGCTACTGTGCGCGCCTCACGCATTTAACAAAAAACAAAAAGATCCCTCTAGCGCTTCCGCGATCCAGCAACGATAATGTGATCGTGAACGAACGATTCTTGTCCATCTGAGTGCTGAGATGTATTCCTCAAAGACACCGAATCCTGAGCGCGATGAAGGGAACGCACTCCTTGCGCAGGTTCGCGATGGTAACGAAGCCGCGTACAATACTCTTGTTCGCTCATGGGCGGTGTCGTTATATCGTTTCGCCTATGTATTAACGTCTGACGCACAGATGGCTGAAGATATAGTGCAAGACGTATTCGTATACGTGTGGGAACGACGCGAGCAGATCGATTTCTCCAGGAATATTAAAAGTTATCTCTTTCAATCGATACGAAATCGTGCGTTGAACATGTTGCAACATGTACGGGCACAATCTCGTGTAGAGACCGTTGTACACGAGGCGACTGTACGTACATCGGCGAACGATGGAGAGATTGCACTCGAAGAAGAAGATCTTGCTTGCATGCTTCGCGAGGCGCTGGCCACACTTCCGCCGAGAACTCGTGAGATCTTTATGCTTCACCGGGAACAGGGGATGAGTTATACAGATATCGCGGATGTCTTGGGTATCGGGATTCCTACAATTCATAACCAGATGTCCAGGGCGTCAAAGGTTGTTCAGGCGGCAATCTCACGATGGCGAAACGGCGGATAAAAAAATAAGTGTGTGAGTTTTTCGATTCGAGCTTGCTATGCGTATATGCGAGAACAGTTCGATATCGATGCGACGGTTTTTTCTGATTATCTGATTGGGGTGGCATCCCCTCAGAACCGAGAGATCGTGGAACGCTGGATAGCCCAAGACGCCACTCGGCGCCAGTGGGTAGCGGAACTGCAATCCGCCGCAAATTTTAATGAACCTCCGGCGCTTGATTTAGAGGCTTTGTATGGGCGTATTGCTCAGCAAACGGGAGTTTCGAGCCTTGGCCCGGTGGACGCGAATAGCTTGAGCCGCCGAGCGTTCGGATGGCCATGGATTCATGGATCACAACATCGTATTACCCGTAGCGTATGGGCAACTCCGCTTGCGTTAACATGTGGTATTGCACTCCTCATCGCTGGATGGCGAACACAGGTGTTTCGAGCTAATGCTGCGTCAGCGATGCAACCGTCTATATACGCGACCGCAAATGGTGAGCGAGCGACGGTCACACTTCCAGACGGAAGTGTTGCTGTTCTCAACGTGGCGAGCCGTATTGAAGTTCCGGCGGATTATAGCGGTGCGCGTCGCACTGTTAAACTCTCAGGTGAAGCACTCTTTACGGTCACCCATGCTGCGGGTGCGCCATTTACGGTGATTGCCGGTCCGAGTACGACTCGGGTGTTGGGGACGAAGTTTTCGGTCCGGTATTACGCGGCAGATAGCAATGCGGTAGTGGCTGTGCGTGAGGGGAAGGTTGCGGTGCAATCTGTAATCTTGACTGCCGGTCAACAAGTGGCTGTAGGGCAAGGTGGAAGTGGGATTGTACAGCATGCCGACAGTACACGATTCAGCTTTGCCTCGGGCGCCCTCGTGTTGAATGGAATCCCCTTATGGCAAGCAATTCCCGAGCTGAATCGTTGGTATAACGCAGAGATTCGTCTGGCCAATACAACGTTGGCGGAACGGCGAATCACGGGTGGATTCCACGCAGGATCTCTGGCTGATTTTGCAGCTATCCTGGAGCTGACGTTCCCGGATATCCAAGTGGTCCGAGCAGGAAGAATTTTAACTATCGTTTCGAGGTAATGATGCCGAATGTGCTACGGAGGGTGTTACGGCGATCGGGGACAGTGTGGGCCCTTGCTCTGGTTGTTGTAGGGTTGCTGTTGATTCCGGATGAGAGGGCGGCCGTTGCGCAGGGAACATATACAGTCCTTCCTGGTGAGCAGGGGCATAAGGGGATGCGGACGCCTGCTCAGGTACGGGGACAAGAGCCGCTACTGAAGAACAATCTTCGTGGTAGTGTTCAGCAAGTTTCGCTGAGTGTGCGGGATAGTAGTCTTGCTTACGTGGTGCGAGCATTGGCTGCGCAGGCGCGACTTCAGGTTGTGTATGACACGGATAATCCGTTGTTGAAAAAACGTGTAACGATGACGGTTCGTAAGGCGAGAGTTATGGATGCTTTCGCGACAGCGCTGCAGGGTAGTGGTTTGGTTGCTGTGATGGCGCCAGATGGGGAGACGGTGGTTGTTCGGGCTGAGAATGATTCGGCGGTAAGAGCACAAAAAGAAATTAAGGGGATTGTAACGGGTCGCGTGCTTGATTCCGCAACGGGGAAGGGGATTGCCGGGGCGACGGTGACGGTGCAGGGGACTAAGGTCTCCGCGGTAACGGATGAGCAAGGGAAGTTCGTGTTACGGGATGTTCTCATTGGGGATCAGATCGTGACTGTGAAATTGTTTGGATTCCGGTCAGCGTCGCGACCTGTGACGATAACTGAGGGAAAGTCTGCTACCGTCCAGTTTCGGTTGGCTGCTACTCCAACAGAACTTTCTGGGGTTGTTACAACTGCGACGGGGACGCAGCGAAAGATTGAAGTGGGGAATGATATTGCGATGATTAACGTGGATTCCGTGATGAAGGTGATGCCGGTATCGACGTTTACGGAGTTGCTGGCGACACGAGTGCCGGGGTTGACAGTGATGGCCACGTCTGGTGCCCCGGGAGCGCCGTCGAAGATTCGGATTCGGGGTGTGAATAGCATTAACATGTCGAATGATCCGGTGGTGATTGTGGACGGAATCCGGGTGAACAGTGCGCAGGTTGACGGGAGCGAAAACTTGGCGGGAGATGTTGCTAGGGGAACAAACCAATTGGTGTCGTCTCCATTGGATGCCATTGATCCCAACAGCATTGAAACCGTTGAAGTCTTTAAAGGACCATCCGCGGTGGCATTATATGGAACGGATGCTGTAAACGGTGTGATCGTTGTAACGACCAAGCGCGGTCAAGTTGGTCCCGCTCGATGGACGTCCAGTGCCGTATGGGGGCAGACAATCATGCCCGGGAAATGGCCAACCAATTACGTCAGGCTAGGGACTCTTCCGAGCGGTGGGGTGGTCGATTGTCCGAGTGTACGGGAGGCCAGCTCGATCTACCCCGCGGGGAGTGGAAATGGATGTATCCCTCTTGAAAACGGTTTACTTACGTATCAGATCCTAAATGATCCAACGACTACGGTATTCGGTACCGGTAGAACGCGGAATCTCACAACCACAGTGAGTGGAGGAACGAAAGGGTTTGCTTATAGCTTCTCTGGGACATTGAAAGAAGAGATTGGGCTTTTAAAAATGGCCGATGTTGACGTGTCCGCGCTCCACGAGGCCGATCAATCGGTACCCGAGTGGCAGCGGCGCCCACAAGGAAGTGAATCACAAAATGGAACGGTTAAGGTTACGGCGGATCTCGGTCGGGCTAACGTAGAATTCACTACGACATTGGCAAAAATCTCTAGCCGAACTACTCCGCTACAACAGGTTATTGCAATAGCAGGTGGGCTCCGTCCTCCAGGCATTAGTGAATTCGGGAGCATCGTCGCCGCGCCAGTCGGAAGTGGTGCGTTAGCAAAGGTTCCAAACTTTCGGGCAAGAACATCGAGTCGAACCATTACCAATAGAAACTCACTGCGTGTGTTAGCGAGCCCTCACCGTTGGTTGAAAACAGAGGCTGTTGCAGGAGTGGAAGTTTCAGACGGTACCGATCTAGTCATCTTTAGCAACGGGGACTGTACTGAGCTATTTGGGGGAAATTGCATGGCGACTACGAGCGACAACGATGGGAGGTTCAACAATGGAGCGAAATCAAACATCGTGACTTCACTGACTCTTCGGGCCTATATACCTGCGATCTCGTTCGGTCGATGGGTGTCATTGCGACCTTCCGTAAATGGAGACTACGCGCTCCATACTAGCCATTCATTCGTAAGACAGGCCTCTGGTTTACCCGCTGGGGCGACCTCAGGTAATGGCGCAACGGCGCAAAGTACGACGGAGTTTAGCGATGATCGCAGTACCGCTGGGTTATATGTCGAAACGATGTTTGGTTTCGCGGACCATCTCTTTCTGCCACTCTCGCTTCGCATGGATGCAGGAAGCGGTCTCGGAGCGACTGTTCGGCCAACGTATCCGAGAATTAACCCTTCGTTCTTGATTAGCGATCTTCCCGCCTTTCGGCGCATTCCTCTGATCGGACGATTAGAAACCGTCCGACTTCGCACGGCTTACGGACAATCCGGTGTGCAGCCATCCGTTTCTGCAAAGCTTCGAACATACACGCAATTGGTGGGAGTGATCGATGGTGTTTCCGTTATGAGTACGGAGATTAATTCATTTGGAAACTCACTATTGCGTCCTGAAAAAACATCTGAATTCGAGGGTGGTGCCGATATTGAGATGTTGGATGGGCGATTCGGACTCAAATTGACCGGATATCGAAAGCGTACTGTCGATGCATTGGTGAGTATTGATGTTCCAAATTCGGTTAATGGTGGTGGCAAACAATTGCGAAATGTTGGGAATGTGGATAATACGGGAATGGAATTCGAGATCAATGCCACCATACTACAGCAGCGTTTTGCGTTTTGGCAGGTAAATATCGGCCTCTCAAAGAATCGCAATAAACTTGTCAAATTAGGACGTGATAGTTTGCTTGTCGGTGCAACAAGCGACGTACGCACACGGTTCATCGAGGGATATCCGTTATACGGACAATGGGCACTGCCTGTGGTCGGATTTGAAGATCTCAACGGCGATGGTTGGATCACGACGCGGGTAACTGGTGGAATCGACGAAGTGCAATTGGGGACGGATCCGGTCTATTTAGGAGCTCCATATCCGAATTTCGAAAGCTCGCTGCATAGTACACTTACGTTGCTCAAAAATATATCGATCGGTATCGCGTTTAACTATCAACATGGATTAACACAAAAGAACGATGGTGCGGGTGCCACTAGACTCTTGAACCGCCAAGCTTTTAATGATCCAACGACCCCGTTGGCGACACAAGCGTATATGGCGATTGCGCAGCCATGTGTTGGGATGATAAAAGGTGGTTGTAACAACACCATTGGGTTGGTGCAAACCACATCGACGCTTCGATTCAACGGACTCTCGGTTGGATATATGTTGCCGCAACGACTCACTGCTGCTGTAAGTCGCGGTCGAACCATTCGTGTGGCGATCCAAGGCACGAATCTCGGATTATGGACCAATTATTCCGGCAAAGATCCCAACGTCAATTCGTCTATGGGAGAAGTCGTGAGAGACACAGGTGTTCTGCCGACTCCACGCCTCTGGCAAGTTTCGGTGGGAGTGAACTAGCGATGGCGTTATCTCACAGACATCGGATAGGGGCTATGTTGGCTTCCAGTTGCTTGCTTATTAGCCCAATAGGTTGTTCTATCGGTGATCTCGTTAATGGTCGACCACTACCATCAGACGTTCCAGATCCCAAGGTGGTAAAGACGCCTGAAGGTGCCATGGGTGCGTATTACGCCACCGTGCTTGCATTCCGTCGCATAATAGTGGGTTCTTCTACTGTAAATGAAATATCGGGAAACTCCGAACCAGACGTAAACGTAATAAACGGTGTTGGGCTCTTGACAGATGAGCTGGAAGCGCTAGAGACACGTCTGATAAGCGCTGAAGCTGCATTTCCTGACGTCAGGAGAAGGTACACGGTAATTGACGCCAGATTGGATGATGTTCCGTACGGGGATCCAATACCAATATACAACGGTCTACATAAAACACGTGCTAGGGCCCGAGAGGCGATTGGTGCGCTACAAAAATATTATCCTCATGCTCCGCTTGCATTGACGGGACATTTGCTAGCCATTGAAGGGATGGCAGAGGTACTGCTGGCAGAGCTCTATTGTTCTGGTATTCCGCTAAGCACTCTTGATTTTGACGGTGACTACACGTTACAGCCTGGTTCGTCTACGGAAGCAGTATTTGAGCATGCACTGACATTGCTTGATTCCGCAGCTAGTATTGCGATAGACAGTACGGATATTGTGCACTTTATATCAGTGGGACGTGCTCGTGCGTTGCTGGGCTTGCATAACGTTGCGGCGGCTGCTCGCGCGGTCTCAAGTGTTCCAACCACCTATCGCTACACAATTCCAATGGAGGAGAATTTTGTAAATATATTCTACACCACAAATAATACATGGGCGATGTCGGTTGGAAACAAGGAGGGTGGGATTGGGCAGGCATTTGTCACGAGTGGAGATCCTCGGACCGTCAGTGATTCGCTCACTGGAGTTGGTGGCCCATGGTTTCCACGAAAATATCGCGATGCCGGAGTAACGAATCCCGGAAGCAATCCTGGCAAGTCGCCCATTGTCTTTGCCAGCGGTATTGAAGCGCGGCTAATTGAAGCCGAAGCCGCGTTGGTTGCCGATAATCCAACGTGGCTGACGATCTTAAATGCACTACGTACCGCGTGCGTGTCCGGAGAGAATTGCGCAGAGCCGGCTCCCGCAGGAACGGGAGGCATTGGGAGCCTTCCACTTCTAGCTGACCCTGGCCTTGCTACACTACCTGCTGGAGCTACTCTTCGGGATGTGCGCCTGAATCTTCTCTTTCAAGAACGCGCCTATTGGTTGTTTTTGACGGGACGTCGTCAGGCGGATCTGCGCAGACTCGTACAGCAATATGGACGAGAACCCAACACCGTCTATCCATCGGGATTATGGGGGCGGCAAAAACTCGCTGTTTACGGATCTCGTATTTCGTTTCTAGTCCCAAACCGGGAGTTGGTGACCAATCCGCTTTATCGAGGGTGTGAAGACTGATGAAATACAAATACTTTCGGTTCGTGATTGCCGCATCAGTCGTGTGTGGTTGCCATAGCGATTTGGGTGTTACTCCTATTGGCTTCTCAACTGCGTCCTATTGGGAACTGCGGCTTAATCATCACGCGATTCAACTCTCGTTACGGCCCCCATACAATACGGTACAACTCGATGCAGTCCCGTATTCGGCCACTGGTGAACTGTGGAGTGCTAATACGGAACATCAAACGCAGGCGGACTCAATTTTGATGGAGTCGCCATCCGTATATCTTTCACGGGATTCGACAAAAGTCCTCGTCTCATCAACTGGCCTTATCACGGCGCGAGCAGTGCAGTCTGGTACTGTGTTCGTTGTAGCTACTCGAAAAATCGGCAGTACGGTGCATTGGGATTCTGTATTGGTTCGTGTTGCTGACGTTGCGGTGATACCGGTACTCGATACCTTTCGCGTGCGTCCTCGGGATGGTGACAGTGCCAAGATTGCGATTCCCATATTTGGCACCGGTATTAAATCGTTTACGGTGACAACAAAAAATAGTGGAGGAGCAGCAATCACGAATCTACCAGTGCATTTTACGTCTTCAGATGCATTAGTGGCAAGAGTGGACAATGCATTTGCTCCAGCAAAAAGAATTACGCCAATTCGCCCAGGTTCGGTGATATTGAGAGCTTCGGCTTGGATCTACGGAGTCGTAAAGCATGACAGTTTTCCATTTACAGTGGGTTATCCTATAAACTCAGGGATATTTGGAAATCCTGTGATCAACCCCGGTGGTGCGCTGTCTAATACGCAGTGGGAATTCGGGCCTGGAGCTACTGTGATATGGGATAATATAACCGGAGTGCTTGCTAGCGAGGCGAGTAGGAGGGGGTATGTCGCTCAGAATGGTGTCTCGGTAGATATCGTCTTTGACGACTCGCTAAATGTGCTTCCAATAGTCGGGGGCACTGAAGGGGGGAACATTCGCGGAATTTCTGGAGATACCACAATTGCAAATGGGCGGGCTTCGCGTCGCTTCTTATTACCAGGAACATACACGTATCGCGCCCTTCCATTTAATACGATTGGGAAAGTTGTTATTCACGACAAATAGTGCAAACCTCCTTCATAAAATATATGATATTGACTCGACGAACATTTCTAAAAAACAGTTCAATCATAACGGCGACTACTGCCGTTGCCTCAGCGGCTCCAAGACCGCTACTCGCGAAATTTGGGCACAAATCCGAGCCCATTCCATCCATTCAAGATCCGAGAATTAAACAGCTCGCACAAGTTGTACTTGATTCGGCTCGCTCCGCCGGTGCTGATTATGCAGATGTACGTTTGACGCACAAAAAAAATAGGCAATTTGTCGAACTCATAGGTGGTTCGCTGCTCTGGACGAGTATGGATCGCGAAAGCATGACTGTCGGAGTGCGGGTATTGCTGGATGGGTATTGGGGCTTCGTATCCGGTCCCGTGTGGAATCCCGACGAGATGGGACGGCTTGGGCGTTCCGCCGCAAGTTTGGCGCGAACGAATTCACTGGGTAAGACCCGACGCGTAGAAATGGCACCAGTTCCAGTTATCTCAGACGGTCACTGGGCAACTCCAATAAAAATCGATCCGTTCAATGTTGCGCGAGAGGAAATCTACGACTACTTCAGCGCGCTTTCTCTGTATTGTCAACGACTCAAGCTTGGGCCAACCCCTTTTAGCAGTCATAGTTTCATGGTCGTTGATAAAGCCTTTGCTTCGACAGATGGAAGCTATGCGACGCAACGTCTCTTTCGTTCTGGAATGGATGGATACTGGGAGGTTGCCGAGCGGCAGAAATATGCTGGTGATTTACTTGAATATGTCTCACCGTCGAGTCTAGGGTGGGAGATGTATCGTGATCAGCCGATTCAGGACCATCTGCGCGCCTTGTATGAGGAACTGAAGGAGGATGCGTCGCTCCCCATTAAACCGGTTGATGTTGGTCGGTATGACGTGGTTCTTGATGCTTCCATGGTGGCTGGACTGCTCGGAAGCTCTATTGGTGCCGCGACGCAGTTGGATCGAGCGCTAGGGTACGAAGCGAATGCGAGCGGGACGAGTTACATCACTGATCCACAAGCGATGCTCGGGACTCTCAAGGTGGGATCACCCCTCTTGACGGTTTCCGCAAACCGAAACGCTCCAGGAGCTGCTGCGACGGTTCGATGGGATGATGAAGGAGTGGAACCCGAGGCGTTCACGCTTATTCAGGATGGCGTACTCTCAGACTTCCAAACGACCCGCGAGAGCGCAGGATGGATGAAAGAATGGAATCCGATTGAGCCAAAGCCCTTCCGTTCACACGGCTGTGCAACCGCATTGGAGGGATTGAATGCTCCGCTTACGCATACTCCGAATTTACAAATGATACCTGCATCTGGAAATGCCGACGCTGCTTCGCTCATAGCCGACATAGATAAGGGGATCTTGATTAAGCGTGTAGGAGGAATCTCAATGGACTTTCAGCAACTGAACGGTTATGGCAGCGGATATAGCTACGAAATCAAACAGGGGAAACGGGTGGCGTTATTGGCTGGTGCAGGAGTGTTATTGAGAACACCCGAATTCTGGAAGTCTATTCAAGCAATAGGTGGCAAGGCGAGCGTGAAACGATATGGATCGTATTCCCGAAAAGGAGAGCCAGAGCAGGTGGAATTCTTTAGTGTAGACGCAGTGCCTGTGTTGGCAAAAGGAATGACGGTTATCGATAAATTGAGGAAGGCATGACACCATTGAAGGAGGAGAGAGGGAAGCATCTCACGCAGGTGGAGTGCCATGATATTGTGCGGCGTGTCTCTGCATTCGCACATGGCGGTTACACATCGATTGTTGTTCAGAGTTGGTTGAATGGTGAACTTCGTTGGGCGCGGAATCGCGTAAACCTTGCCAGCGATCGATGCGATCTGACAATCACGATAAGACGTGATTCAGAGATCGGAATGGGTAGTGGCTCCTGCATTACCAATCAAATGGATGATGCTTCCCTTGAAGGCGCTGTGCTCGCAGCAGAGCGTCGATGTAAGGAACACACTCGCCTCAATATGTGGGTAGATACGTTTTCCGGAGCTCTCAAATCTCCAGACTTAACGACACCCGTTACTGCTATTTGGAGCGATGTAACAGCAATCGAAACGGGAGAAACTCGTGGTCGTCTCGCCAGAATGCTGACCGAAGAGGCCGAAGCAAAGAAGATGCTTTCAGCGGGATATCTAGAAGCACGGTCTGGATCATTTGCTTTCTGGTCAAACACGGCCGCAAAAGAGGGGAAACTCGTTCCGGGAATGTTATATCAACAGTTGACGCAGAACCAATGTTCCATGACAGTGAGGCACCCGCGCGGCACCGGATCAGGGTGGGCAGGCGCTTCTAGCTTTGATGCCACGGCGGTTGATGGTGCTGCGCTCGCGCGACATGCGCTCGATAAATGTATCGCATCGATTGATCCTGTCCGTATTGAACCTGGGCGATATACTGTTATTCTTGAACCGCAAGCGGCAAATGGTCTCATTGACCTGATGATGGAACCTATGGTGGATATGCATGACTTGAATACTTTGCTTTCAGGAATGGACGGACGCGACATTCTGGGACCATTGGCTCGGAAGGACAATGAAAATCCGATAGGCCCCATGCCATTTTATCTGACTCATGATGAAGCATTACAAATCGGTCGATCGAAGCTCGGATTAAAAGTTATAGATGAACGGATCACAATAAGTCATGATCCGATCGATCCGGTCTTAGGCGTCGTTCCGCGGCCGGGATTAAAGCCCATTACCTTGATACAAAATGGTGTGTTGATGTCTTTATACGCTCCACATACATACGCGACAGAACAAGTCCAACGGTTGAGCGGTGACTTATATCGCCCCTCATTTCGTGTCAGCGGCGGAATATCCACCATCGAAGATATGATTGCCACCACCAAACGAGGGCTACTTATTACACGATTTTCAGGAATTCAAAGGATTGATGGAGGAAATCTTTTGGGCACTGGAACAACACGCGATGGGTTATGGCTCATTGAGAATGGCACAATTTCCAAAGCCGTATTGAATATGCGATTTACCGAGTCTCCACTCTTTGCACTCAATCAGGTAGAACAGCTTGGTATTCCGCAGGCCGTGTTTCGCCCGGTCAAAAATCCAACGGATTTTAGCCTAACGCCGGCTGTTGTTCCCTCGATGAAGATTAATGATTTCAGTTTTACCAGCCTCGTTGATGCCGTATGATGCCCATTTATTCATTCAATAACAAGTTTACCCAAGATCAACGATGCCGTTCTACGCCTCAGATAGGTGTTGTTCTGCTTCTTGCAACCGTTGTATTATCGATCTGTATATGGGGGAGGTCTGTTGCAGCACAAACACGTTTCGAGGACCCAATTGGAACGGTGAATGTGGAAAGCTATCATACTTTGTACCAATGTTGGGCTTTGAAAAGCAGATTGCTTGATGCTTGGAAAAGGCGGGATACTATTCGGCGTGATACGATGCCGCTTGGCGTCTCAACTCGGTTGATTCCACTGCCTCGACATATTGTTGAATCCGTACAAGAGTGTACAGCTCAATGGGACGCAGCTACAGCACCATTAAAGGATTGGGATGTTCTGGCGGAACTTTTTTTGGTGGCAGGTAGAAAGCAAGATTTTTCGACCTTGCTTTCCCGTAAAATCGTGGACACCAAAAAAGGAGAAGCGATCGATACACTTTTGGCGATAGAGCGTGAGGGAAAGGTAATAGAGGTATATAACCAAGCACTCTCTCTGTATCAAAACGCGCAACCCATACACTTTCATGAAATTGATTCGCTCGTAACATTCCTGAATGGGCAAAGAGATACTACAGCTTTACAAAAAGTGAGAAAAATAAGTTGGAATTTAGGAGTGAGATCTATTGCAGAAGCAATTGAGACTGAACCGATTGTGGCAATGCGATCCGCTGTGATAGCCGAGTCTTTGTTCGTGCAGCTAAGTGATGAGGATCGCCGAAGAGCTGACCCGAAAAGATTTGTTGCAAACGCCATGATATCTAACAGCGCCTTTATACATTTTAAGGAGAGGCTCGACAGTCTTTCCATTAGCTCGGCAGCCTATGTTAATGTCGTTCGGCAGCAATTGAATACCCTCTTCAAAGGAGTAGACCCCGCAATCGATCGGCGCTTTGAGGTTGGAGCGAAGAGTGCTCGGGTTGACGGAGATTTTTGGTTTCCTGCAAAGCCTGCGATACCACGTCCGACGCCCGGAAAGGTATCGTTCGTTGTGCCTCTGCATGAGTGTCGCGGACGATGGTTCGGAGAGATAGCCAAGGGGGCATGGAGTTCGAATCGTTGCTTGGATCTCTATTCCATGCTCCGGCGCATCCACAATCAATTCCCAGCTGTCGAAATTACTGTTCTTACATATCAGGATGGACGAGCAATACTATCGGAGCCCGGATCGGCGGCAGATGAAGCTGAGGATATGCGCCGTTGGCTATTTGAAGCGGTTGATCTTCCTATTACCCTAGCGGTAAATAACGCCGATTTCGTGCGACTTCCAAGTCCGGATAGTCGTTGGGTGAATACTGTCTGGACGCTGAAATCGATGGATGATTGGGGCTGTAAATACAACAATAAACTTCGTTCTTGGTCTTGCTATCAGGGGTTTCTTATCGATGAATCAGGGGTGATTTTAGGTGCGTTTATGACAGACTGGGCTACTACACGTATGAGAGTGGATGAGAGAAAGCTCGTTGCATTGCTTGCTGCTATGTCACATAGGCCACAATAGTATGAATCGGATATATTTGACACGCATTTATAGGCTATCGATTTCGATCGGTTTTGGCCTCAGCCTAGTCGAGAGCGCGCCACTGAGTGCGACGATATCCTCAGGCGCTACGATAGACGCTCCTGGAATGTTGCGAGGGTTCGGTGATTATCCCTCGTACGACTCCATAGTGCAAAGATCGTTAATTAGTCACGACTCGGTATTATCTGATCCCGGTCTAACAATGGGAGTGCTCCCAAATGGTCTACGGTACTATATTCGTGTGAGTACCGTTCCAGCTAAACGCGCACGCCTCTGGCTTGCCGTTAACGCTGGGGCTATTCAAGAAGATGACGATCAACGAGGGTTCGCGCACTTTCTCGAGCACATGGCGTTTAATGGAACAAAGCACTTTCCAAAGAACACGCTGATTGATTTCATCGAGCAAGCTGGAATGCAATTCGGTGGCGACCTCAACGCGTACACCAGCTTTGACGAAACGGTCTATCAGTTAACAGTTCCTACCGATGATTCAGTCGTTCTTGCGCAAGGGTTGCAGGTTGTGCAGGATTGGGCCAGCGGCGCAATCACCATTGATTCGTTGGATGTCGTCAACGAGCGTGGTGTAGTGCTTGGCGAGTGGCGTATGCGGAATCCCGATACGGCGAGTGCGCGGCTTCAAGATCTACAGTTTGGCTTTGTGTTTGGCGATAGTTCCTTGTATCGCAAGCGATTGCCTATCGGGTTACCGAAATTGTTGCATATGGCCCTTCCGGGCCCCATTGAACGTTTCTACCGCGACTGGTATCGGCCTGATCTCATGGCCGTTATCGCGGTCGGTGATTTTGATCCAAAGGTGATGGAGCGAGCGATTCGTACGCGATTTGGTGCAATTCCTCCGACCCTGAATCCACGTCCATTTACGCGACCGAGTACCCCACGTGCGATCACGACACCTATGGTGCGTGTCGTTAAAGATCGTGTGGCGCCCATGATCGAAGCAACGTGGCCGGCGGCTGCCCGATCCACGGAGCCGGTTACCGCTGTTCGTCAGCAAGTATTAGACGTACTGGTGTTGGAGCATATGCAGCGGACACTGGCGAAGCTGAGCAAGCAGGAACGTCGTGCATTCGGAGGAGCAACAATACGCCGATCCCGAGGGCAGGTGCGGCCGATTGGGGAACAGTACACCATGGCTGTCGCTGCGATGCCCGATAGTTTGGAACGCGCCTTCGCCGTAGTGCTTGGAGAACTCGAACGGGTAGCGCAACATGGTATTCCCGTCGAGATATTGGAGCGAGAAAAAGCGAATCTGTTACGTCGCTTACAGCATGCCGCCGATGACGAACGTGCGATCCCGTCGCAAGAGCTCGCCAAGACATACGTAGAGCACTATCTAACAGCGAGTGGTGACGCACTGTTGAATCCAGCACAAGAGCTTGCCATCGTACAGCAGATCTACTCAAGTATCACACCAGAGGTCACGAAACAGGTTGCGCAATTCTGGCGAACGAGTGGACCACCCACGGTGACTGTGTTGATGCCATGGTACGCACATGTTCAAACTCCAACACAAGAACGTATAGTCGCCTTAATCGATTCCGTGGCACATGCATCAATCCCCATCGCGAACGGTACCGTCGCGAAGACCACCGCTTCGACGCTCTCGCGTTTCGTAGCTTCAACTGCTGCGGGGACGATCGTGAAGGAACAGAGCTATGCGGGCTCTGGCATCACTGCATGGACATTGTCAAATGGCATTCGCGTCCTGTTCAAACCAACGCAAAGCAAGTCCGATGAGCTCATTCTATACGCTAGCAGTTTTGGTGGAACGTCTCGCTTAGCGGATAGTCTTTTTTATACGCCCGGTCGGTTTGTGGGTTCGTTAATGACATCGTCCGGTGGATTGGGTGATCTCGATCATGACGCATTGCAGGAAAATCTTAACACAACAGCATTACAAGAGCTTCGTGTCGCAATCAACGCGTTTGATGAAGAGATCTCCGTAGCTGGATCGCCAAAAGAACTCGAAACTCTCTTTCAATTGATGAACCTTCAGTTTATCACACCAAAGATCGATACGCTCACGCTCAGTGAGTGGAAGCGAACTGGTGCGCGAACTCTGACGATGTCACCTAATGATAAATTGGCCGCCGTGATGGCCAACGGAGATCCGCGATTAACGCCACCGACGCAAAATGTGGTGAACATGCTGTATCTGATGGATACTGCTCAGGCTATGGCCGTCTATCGCGATCGGTTTGGTGACCCAGGTGACTTTACATTTACTATTGTTGGCGCATCAGCCGCGCAAGACGTGAAGCCATTTGTGGAGCGATATCTCGCAAACCTACCGACATTACACCGCCCAGCGCGGGAACAGCCGCGCGATCTCAAAATTAAACCGCCAGTGGTTCGTCAAGATAGTCGTGTCGAAACTTCACGAATTCCACCCGAGAAAGCACAGAGTCGACTCGTATTTGATGGACTCCTATCGAAAACGCCAGCGGATGCGCTTCGAGAGCAACGGGTGCTTCGCACGCTGTCCTACATCTTGACCAATCGGTTGCGCAATCGGTTACGCGAAGAAATGGCTGTAACGTATGGTGTGTCCGCACCAGTGCATTTTTATCTGAATCCGAATCCACATTATCGAATTGATATTAGTGTGCTTACTGCACCGGATCGAATCGATGACGCGGTCAAGAACATCTGGCAGATTATCGACACCATTCGAGACAACGGAGTAATGGACGACGAACTTGCCCGAGCCACGACGGTAGCTCGGCGTGCGCGAGAAAACGCAATGCAAGACAATCGCTGGTGGATCACACAGATGTTGCGCTATGACCAGGACGGGCTATCGCTGGATGAGATCGTTCGTGAAGATGGTGCTGGGGTCACGGCCGTAGATGTAAAAGCGGCAGCACAAAAATATCTGTCAAAAGACATTTATTATCAGCAAACGTTATTACCTACCAAGAAGAAAATTGCAGAGTACGAAAAGGAGTTGCAGAAAAAGGACTCAGCGGAGGCGGATGCAACGGCAACATCGATTTCGCAGCCCTAGGCGACGATCACTAAAGAGCGATTGATGTCGTTTAGGGTTGCGCGAAATAAGGTTAATCGTGTTAGTCGTCTTACTCCCGTCGCTGTTATGGAACCTCACTCGCAAACGCCCTTCGTATCGCAACCGTTCTATCAAGCTCATCCGACGCTTGCAACACCTTTTGACGAAGATCCGTTCCTAACCTCGGATGACTTGCCAAATAATCCTTCACAATCGCTGCAGCTTCCTGACTAGTTTGACCGTTGAGAAACGCGGTTAACCACGATCCCAAAAAGAAAATACGTCGATTCTTTTGGACCCAAGGAAGCGAATCAAGAGCAGGGCGCACATAAGGAAGGGTAAGTGTGCTCGCTCCAAGACTGTTGAACACACTTAGACTCGCGGTTGCCCAATCCTCATTGAGCGTGGAATCCGCAAGATAATGCGCGAAATACGTTCGTTTCGTCTCCGCCGTTGGTCGCGCCGCTTCCGCAATAAATGCTCGGCGTTTACCATCACTCGTAGAATCGCTCCGTTGCTCATTCGCGAGACGGAGCTCTGCGGTCGGAGCACTGTCGCCGAGAAGGGTCGTAATAATCGCCCACCGAGTAGGTGCCCGCAACGGAGCGCCTGCCGCGGAAGAGCTATCGAGCAGAGCATCGAGATACGTGAGGGCAGGCGGCGTGTGGGCAATTGCGATGAACGCATCAAGATGCGTTTTTCGAATCCCATACGAGCGAGATGTATCAGTCGTAACGCGCTTGAGTGTGGATTCGAGATTCGGAGCCACCGCATTCCGTTGTGCAGTTGACAAGTACGCATTTGCAGCGCGAACAGTATGAGCAAGAATTGATGCAGTAATCTGTTCATCTTGCTCTTGCGGAAGTTCACGCATTGCGAGAGTGATATATTCCGACGGACTGAACTGTGCATCACGAACACGGTTCCATAACGCATCCCATGCCATCGCGCGAAGGAGAGCGTCGCTGAGCGTACCGACATTATGCTGAAGCCATGCAACACTCGTACTATCCAGGGCCAGCTGTGCGTATGCATAATCGTTCACGTTAGCGAACGCAAACACAGGGTTCTTATCCATTCCTGCAGGGAGATCAACCTTAACCTTCCCCTTAGTCATATCAACAATCGTAGTACGCGAATGCCCACTCGCATACCAAAAAACAACTTCAGTTCGTACTAGCCATATACCCTTCCCGGACAATACATTCGCCGCAGACTGACGAAGCGACAGCGACGTAATCTCCCCGTTCCGGGTCGTAACCAACTGTTCGATCACTGGCATACCCGGACGCAGAATATATTGATCCCCCCATCCCCGTAGCGAAGTATTCGCCACAGTTCCAATTGCCTCGAGAAGATCTTTCCAGGTAGCATTCGCATACGCATGACGCGTTAGAAATAGATGCAACCCAGCGCGAAATGCCGAATCGTCAACAACGTAATTGAGCTGTTTAAGAATCCCAGGCGCCTTGTTGTATACAATAGGACCGTAGTTACTCTTTGCCTGATCGAGATTTGCCAACGGTTGCCACACTGAAACCGTCCCCGCAGTTTGATCGACATCGTATGCCGCCGGTTTGTTACGAAGATAAAACGTTTTCCACGCATCCGATGCCGGAGACAGCGCAGCCTGCATCTTAGCCGCCATATACGTCGCAAACCCTTCCTTCAACCACAGATCATCGAACCATCGCATCGTAACAAAATCACCAAACCATTGGTGCGCAATTTCATGATAAATCGTGGCTTCGCGATTGAGTAGTTGCGGCATCGTAGGCCGCTCGCGAAAAACAAATCGATCTTCATTGTAGAAAATCGCTCCTGGATGCTCCATTCCGCCAAATGGAAACGCTGGGGCAAGTACAAAATCGATCTTTTCAAACGGGAACGGAACGCCAAAGTACTCCTCTAACCACTCGGTAGCTCGTGCATTCGCCATGATGAGTGAGTCGGCCTCAACCTCTTTAAGGCGCGATGCGCGCGCGGACATGGTAATGGTTCGATTCCCGACGGTTCGCGTCACCTGGCCCCAAGGGCCGGCCGCAAAGCCTATCAAATAGGTGCTAATCGGCTTGGTCTCCGCGAACCGAACCCGAACCGTGTGCTCGGCAGTATCCGCGTGAGCCATAGATCCGTTGGCGATACTTGTCCACGCACGTGATGTTGTTAATTCGAGCGTAACGCGCGCTTTAAGATCGGGTTGATCAAAACACGGGAATAGTTGGTTCGCGTCGGCGGGAACGAGTAGCGTATAGAGATAATCTGTATCGTCGCTCGTATCGTGAAAACGGATGATACTCGCTCCCGAAGCGGCAATAGGGGTAACGAAGTTAAATTCCAGCGTGTTCGCACCATCTCGAACTGCCGATGCGGGTACACTGATATGTGCGCCATTGTTCGTGTAGGCTTTTAGCGAGGTGCCGTTAACAGTGGCATTCGCGAGATGTTGTCCGCGAAAGTCCAGAATGACATCGCCTTTGCCTCGGCGATCAAAACGAATCGAGACATGGCCGATTGCTGAATCGCGGGCGGTTATGTCGAGGTGGAGATTGTATCGAACATTGCTGATCCGCTCTGCGCGATACGTTGCCAGTTCCCGAGAAACACCTGGGTCGACAAGCGATTGGAGGAAAAAAAGGGGCAGGAGTGATAACATGGGGAGCGGCATGGCCATGGGCGAGCGGGAGAGTCGACTAATCAGGATATAGTATAGGAAATGCCCTGGTATTTTGCTATAGTAACCCCGGGAATCTTGGGAACGTTCGTTGGCCGGTCCTGTGGCAGGCGGTTGCAAATCTGCAATTTTGATTCTGTCGGTGCTGTTTGCGATGCCGAGCTTGACAATCGCTTCGAGCTTTTCAGCTACCACTGTTGTCATGGGGTACGCGCGTACGTGTGGTGCTGGAAAGGCAAGCAATGTGGGAAACTTGACATATTCAGGTGCAGGAGTGACAGCATCGCCGAAGCCCACATCGATTTGCAGTGGAATACGAGCGTTCCCTAGCATTGCGATGAGTTTAACGCGAACTCCCCCGTATTCTTGCTGATCTCGGATGGGTTCCGCGGACACTGTGTTTGCCATGAACGATGAGGCCATCGGGATCAACCGGTATTTCGCAGAGTGCGCGGAATGTCGCCACGAGTGAGTCGACGGATGTGTCGCCGTATCCCAAGAAGTCCACATCACGCGTTGGCCGATGTGATATGTTGCCATCCCACATATAAAACAATACCGCACCCTTGAGTACAAATTGTTCACTTGCGGACCCGCAGCCTAGGCGGTAGAGTAAACGTTCCGTGCCATACCGGGTGAGCATCAATTGGACATTTTCATTCCGATCGCGAGCGAGGTTCCGTAATCGATGGGCGACAGATGCTGCAACGTTCGAAGGTATTCTTTGATTCATAATTGCCCCGCATTCATACTTTCAAGATAAGGTCGTATGATATTGCTTACACGACACACTTTTGCATAGTGGGATAGTTCGTCAATCGTTCCGCGACGCTCTCGGAGGTATTCACGAAGGGCTTCTATTGCGACATCGAGTCCGATTTTATTGCGGAACTTGAAGCAATCCGCCACAGTCTTGGCAGGAGTGTAAACATTAACCGTGATACCGCTGATGACGTGAGGTTCAATGCCGGTGGTGAGTGCCAGGCCAGAGAACCGAACAATCCGCAGCGGGAGATCTGTGACGATCGGTGCCCGAGCTTTGTGGTCGATCGCGATCCACACATCAGCAGGATTCTGTGTCGTGAGGTTATGGAAGTATAGGGCAGAGAGTAGGCAAACTACTCCGTGTGGTATACGGGCACTCACCTCCACAAGAGTTTCATGCTCGCTGATCTCTGCGCCAGTCAATACGTACAGACCGCGTGATCGACGCGTGACGACACCTTCATTTTCGAGACGGCGCAGTGCTGTTCGCGAAAGTCCGATCGCCGCGAGATCGCGGGAGCGAATAACTCCTTGTTGACGTGCCAGGGCGTGGAGCCGATCTTGAGGAGATTGCTTTCTAGTGATGATACGTTTTGTCGGCATAAATAAATATATGTATGCGAAAAGTAACAGTCAACTAACGCTTCCTCCGTTAGGAGCAGTAACTATGCGAGTCCGTGAGCACTCGAATGTTGAAGGAGTTGGTGGGAGCGTAGCGCAAAGCGGCGGGTATGTGCTGAGGGCCGAGACACGAGCGGGTTGCGTTAGGGTAAGTGACTTGCGAGGGGTTGGGAAGGTTAGGCTTATGAGAGCCGATTGGGTCGCCATAAGCGAAGAGGCAGTTCGAGCATATCACTAGTAATTGAGGATACGGACAATGCTGGCAGCACGATACTTATTGACTCGAACCGGGATAGCAACTGTTCTGATTGGGACATTGCTTACTGGTTGCTCTTCAGTTCCTACGGAAAGCTCTTCATGGGTGCGGCTAAAGGCGACAGCGACTAAAGTGACGTCGGGTGTTGCCGAGATGAACCCGCCGGGCTCTACAATTCGCTTTGATATTACTGCAACTAATGCGGGGACTCGGTCGAGCAAGATCGTGATCGAAAGATCCTGTGCTTCGGTCGCTAATGTTGCGCTATATGAGGATTCGACCTATGCAGACGAGCCGGTGCTGACGAATGCTATTCCAACGGTGGTGTGCCCACTCTCGTTAACACCACCGATGGAGTTGGCGGCGGGAGAGACGAAAAAGTTCGTTGAATATATTACGGATGTTCCTGCCGGAAGGTATTATCCGCGTATACTTGCCTGGGTCGATGGGCAAAACAGAGATCTCGATATCGACGCGATCGATATTCTGTAGTGTATGAATGAGAGTGTTGATCAAGGATCTTCTTATGCGGCAACAAGCAAGATTTACATCCAAAACATGAACAACTTAATCAAGTTAGAACAAATCGCCCTGTTTGTTTTTTCGGTTTTCCTGTTCATGCATACCAGTTTTGCATGGTGGTGGTTTCCGTTGCTGATTTTACTGCCAGATATCAGTATGATAGGGTATTTGAGAGGTCCGAAGGTAGGAGCGGTTGTTTATAACTTTTTCCACCATCAGGCGGTTGCTCTGATTGTGCTTTGTGTTGGATGGCAAACGGGGACTGACTGGCTTTATCTTGCCGGGATCATCTTGCTTGGACATTCGAGCATGGATAGAGTGTTTGGGTATGGGTTAAAGTATTCAGACGGATTTCAACATACGCATTTGGGCTGGATTGGAAAATCGCGTTGAGATGAATCGAATAAGAAAGGAAAAATTATGGTTCGCATTGTATCGGAAGCTGGAGTAGCGTCCAGCGCAATCTTTCACTACATTAGCGAATGGACCAGATTCCGCCGGCACCCTTCCATGCTGTAACAGAGCTTTCGCTGGCGGATAGCGAGATTATATCTGCCATTAAGCAGGGCGATGGCGCGGCGTTCGAGCGGCTTTACCTCTCTTATTTTACGGCACTCTGGGAGTTCGCTTACTCCTATGTGAGATCCCAAGATACGGCACAAGAGATTGTTCAAGATGTGTTCTTTGCATTATGGATGCGTCACCTAGACTGGAGCGTCCGTACCAGCATAAAAGGCTATTTATACAGCGCCGTCAGAAACAAGGCACTACAGACGTTAGAGCATGACCACGTAGCTAAACGATTTGTAGAAGTAGTTTCCTCAGATGCCCCATTAAATCAAACTCAGGTGTCTACGGACTCACTTGCGGAAATCAGTGACCTTGAGAGATGTATTGCCAAGACAATTCGTGCACTCCCTGAGCGTCAGAGGCAAGCTATGATGTTCCGCGTCGTTCAGGATATGAACTATGCGGAAATCGCTGTCATGCTCAACGTGTCAATCGCGGCGATTGGCAAGCTTGTGGACAAAGCCCAAAGAAAAATCAGAAAAATTTGCCTGGGGGGTTGAAATCGTCTTGAGTCACCGACCGTATACATATGCGACGTGATGACTTTTTAGATGAACAACTAACGCAAAGCGACTCTTCGCTCTCGGATGACGTCGTATTCGATTCGGTTCAACGGTCACGAGTCCTGTTCGCCAATGGGGGTGAAGAGTATGTGGCTTGGGGAGCCGTAGCTAAATATCTCGATCCTCACACGGATGCGCCTGTTGCCCCAGATGCAAGAGAAAGTTATTCTCTGCTTCTGCGTAGAATTTTTGAATCGTACAAGAATACGTCGCCATCGGATTCCACTGTGCAAGCAAAAGCTTCCAACTCTAGCGAAGCTAAGTCTATCGGGACCAGTTCCCTGCCGGCACGCATCTCATCACGTTTTTCGACTTTTGGGTTGATAGCAATAGGAGCTTGCGCTCTTATTGCCGCAAATATTGCCGCATGGACTCTTGCGCTCAATCTCAGTGCGCCGACGGGCAACACTGTTGGTGATGTTACGTATGTAACACGAAGTGGTGAGCGAAATACGATTACTCTCCTGGATGGCACTCAGGTTGTACTAAACGTTGGTAGTCGGCTCCAAGTTCCCAGGGATTATCCAGCCAAGGAGCGAAATGTATACCTTGAAGGGGAAGCTCAGTTTACGGTTACGCACGACGCTGCTCGGCCTTTTACCGTAAGCTCTGGCTCAACAGTCATTCGTGATTTAGCCACTCGTTTTGTCGTTCGTGCTTATCGCGACGTCGGAAAAACGACCGTGGCTGTAGCTGACGGGCGTGTGAGCGTGTCCGGTGCTACAATCCAGCTACCGTCGACGGTCATTGTAAATGCCGGTGAGTTTGTTACGGTTGCTCTGGATCGTGAGCTGACGGTGAAAGAACAGCTAAATGCAACTCAATTCTTCGGATGGACATCCGATACATTGGCGTTCGTCCGTACTCCGGTCCGTGAAGCTCTCGCTCAGCTATCCCGTTGGTATGATATAGACTGTGACGTCTTGGATCCGACTCTCCTCACTACGGATCTAACATTCACATTTACAGAGTTAACGCTTACAGACAATCGCCTGAACGACCTAGCGGACGTGCTAGGAGTGAAAGCTATTCGACGTGGACGATTAATTACCTTCATCCCACTCACGAAATGATGCAAAATTCTGTGCCGGTTGAGATAAGCCATGTTGCACGCAAGGGTTCGTCTACGCGGATACGCTTTGCAGTTCTGGTTACATGCATAAGTTCGCTTTATGCCCCTACGATCTTGAGCCAACCAACTATAAGCGTTTTGAAAAGTTCATCGGCTGGATCCGAAGCTCCGGTAGGATCCCACAATCGATCACAGAATAAAGATGGGCTTGAAAAGCTTATCAGTGTATCATTTAAGGCCGTCCCAATTGCAGATGCCATTGACGAGGTGGCAAGAGTCTCTGGTATTCGAATTAGCTACGTGAGTCGAGTATTTCGGGACAATGCCGTCGTAACATTGCGAGCGGACACAATGAAGGCGAGAGACGTTCTCAACGCCGTGCTACGGGGAACGGGGGTGCGTATACAGATCGCAACTGATGGATCCGTCAAGTTAATAGATGGAGCTGACAGTGTTCGCGTCAAAGCCCCCGTACGGGGTGGAAAGATATCAGGTGTCGTAATAGACTCGGTAAGCAGGTTGCCTATTTCGTCTGCCACGGTAACGATTACCCCAGAGAAACGTTCGATAAAGACGAATGCAAGTGGTGTCTATGAATTCGGTGACGTAGGTGAAGGCGAGCACATTGTAACCGTGAGGATATTCGGATATCAATCCGTTTCACGGTCTGCCGAGGTGGCAACTGATGAGGTGAGTTCAATCAAGTTCACAATGTCTCAACTGTCGACGCAACTGAATTCTGTGGTTACAACGGCGACAGGGCAACAGAGGAAGATCGAGGTTGGAAATAGTATCGTATCTCTGAATGTTGATTCTCTCATGCAGGTTGCGCCAATTTTCAGTGTCACGGATCTCATCGAATCCCGTGTCCCCGGTATGGCTCTGCAGCGAACGTCTGGAAGTCCGGGTGATCCTTCGCGAATTCGATTGCGGGGAACGAGCAGTATCTATCAAAACAACGACCCGATTATCGTCGTTGATGGCGTTCGAATGTACAGTCAGCAGTCCGATGATCGCAATGTGAATTCGAGCGGTGATCGCCTTTACGCCACACCTTCTCCTTTGGATCAGATCGATCCTAACAGCGTGGAGAAAATTGAAGTGTTGAAAGGCCCCAGTGCGTCGGCGCTGTACGGCTCAGATGCGGCCAACGGTGTGATTATTGTGACGACAAAGCGTGGGAGGTCTGGGCCATCGCGTTGGAATATGTCACTGCAATCTGGGATGAGCTATTTCCCGGGATCGTGGCCTGAGTTGAAGTATGTTTTTGGGACCCGTATCGAAGGAGGGGTACCAGGTCTGTGTTCTGGATACTGTGGGGACGCAACTATCGACAGTGTCGTATCGTTTCAGGCGCTGAATAATAGTCGGCTCACTGCACTTGGCAGAGGAGGGAACCTCGGAGCGTCTGCGACTGTTTCTGGGGGAAGTTCAACTGTCCAGTATTCTTTTACTGGTAGTACAGGAAACACCCGTGGTGTTTTGAAGCTTCCCAAGATTGAAGAAGAACGATATAAAAAATTTCAAGGTCAGGAAGCCCCGGGATGGATGCGTAGGCCGGATATGCTCGAAGAACGTAGCGCTAATGGTAGAATCCAGGTGCAACTGACAAATAATACCACCATGGCCGTGACGACGATGCTGGCGCAGGTCGTACAGCAGCGAACATCAATGTCTGCTACCAATAGAAGCGCGATTAATGAATTACAACGGGTGTATGTGGATGTTTCGCAACTAAAGGAAACTCCAATTCTAGGAAATCCGTATGAACGCGTAGCTGTTCGTGGATTAAATATGGTGAACTCTCTACAGATGGGAGCAAGGCCGCTCTCATGGCTACCAATAACAGCTACAGTTGGGTTTAACACACTCACGCAAAATACTGAAACTAGTATCGCAAGGGGTTTGTTAATAGGTGCGGATTCTGGCGGTGTCTGGCGCGGAAGTACAAAGGTCGCATCAGGTGCTACAGGAAACCTGCTTACCTACGGTGTACCTTTTGGTAAATATTTTACAATGTCTGCAGGATTAAACTTTGATCGAGGAAGAACCAATGATCAAAGTGGAACCCTTCGTGGAATCTCAAGCGATGTGACCGATCCTGCACTCGGTGAAGACTCTGCGGGAAATCAATTCAGTCGAGCGAGTACAGAACGCAAATCTTTTGGATGGTTCTTTGAGCCGAAGTTGAGCCTCGGATCTCGATTCTTTGTCATGCCGGGGTTTCGCTTGGATAACAATGGGCTCTCTGGTAACAACGCCAAGTTCAACAGTCTCCCCAAAATGAATTTGTCGTGGATTGCGTCGGATGAGAACTATTTCCCCTTCAAAGATGTGTTAAGCCTCTTTCGTGTCCGCACCGCTTTCGGAGTCTCCGGAGTACAGCCGAGTCCAGGCGATATGAATCGATTATACACAAAAGTTGATGGAACGGCCTCTCTGTTTTACGGCGATATGCTAACGCTGAGCTACCTTGGTAATACCAAGTTGCGTCCTGAGCGTGGGGTGGAGTGGGAGGGTGGTTTCGATACGGAATTATGGAGTAATCGATTGTCATTGAACTTCACCTATGCGAATAAGCGCCGTAACGACGCAATTATAAGCAATAATTACGGAGCGTCTGTTAACGGCGGCGGTCTCGTGCGAATGAATGTAGGTGACATAAATAACTCGAGTACTGAAGTCGAATTCAATGCGCAATTATTGGAAAAAAGATTGATCGGTGTAAACATCTACGGTTCATTTTCCCGCGCACGCAGTGAAGTTGTGAGACTTAGTGACGATGGAAACGATCTCAGCCTTCCTCTAAACGGCGAGACCTCTCTGCGATATGTCGTTGGATACCCCATGGAAGGTCTTTGGATGGTTCCCATTCTTGGATTTGCTGATCTCGATGGAAATGGATGGTTATCCGGTAAAGAAGTGCTTCGTGGTAGTTCAAGTATTTTTGTTGGATCTCAAGAGCCAAACTACTCATCTACGATGAGTCCCAGTATCACTCTCTTTGCCGGAAGGGTGAATCTGACGTCGATGTTTTCATATACGAGCGGTCAAATCCAGACTGTTATACCTGAATTTATAAGTAACTCTAAGGATCTCAATGGATATGGGTTACCGCCGTATCAAGGAAATATTGAACAAGGCTTTCAAGGGTTCAATGGCCAGGCTGCCATGATAGGAGTTCATAGTAATGATGGCGTGTTTACATCAATCGGATATATGCAAAATATAAGTGTGCTACGTCTTCAATCTCTATCGGTCAACGTCAATCTCGGATCCAATTATGCGCGACTATTCCGCGCAAAAAATGCAAGTATAGCACTTCAAGGGAACAATCTTGGACTTTGGACGAACTATATCGGAGTCGATCCGAATGTGAACGGTATTTTAGGTTCGCATGGTGTCTCCGATCTCGGCCAACTGCCGCAGCCGAGAGCGTGGCAGCTTCGCATGACGTTGGGATATTGATTATGAAGAAGAACTATATGCTCAAGACCATCGCAACTGTCTCCGCAATTGTATGTATGTGTTCGTGTCAGGATCTAACGGCAAAGCTACCGGCAGGCGCAGTTGATCCGGAAAAATACAAAACTGCAGAGGCCGCGGAGCAAATGGCTCGAGGGGTCCGATACGAATTTCAGTTGACGATGATCGACTATATGCTCGATGCGGGACGCATGACCGATGAGATCGCTGACGTTGATTCGCTTCAACGTGTACTTGGCGTGTTTGATAAAGTGGTGCTATTAAACCAACGTTATCTCCCTGATGAGACATTGCAGCAAACAGCGCTGAGCGAAAAAATAAGCCAGATTCAGAATTATAAGAAACTGCAGCGTATCCGAAGCGTCGCGTCGCTTGCTCGGCGTTCTGTCGAGCTTTATGCGCCTGCAACGCCAACCGCTTTGAGAGGGGAGCTCTTTGCTTATGAAGCATTTGCGGACATCATGCTAGCGGATATGTATTGTTCTGGCATTCCGCTGTCTACAGTTGATTTTAATGGAGATTATACATACAAGCCAGGGTCGAGTACAAAGGATGTATATCAGTATGCGGTTACACTATTTGATAGCGCTATAGGTCTTGCGGAAGCAGATCAATCTGTAAAGTCGCTGGCGAGTATAGGTAAAGGTCGTGCTTTACTGGCGCTGGGACGAGTGGGTGAGGCATCCGCATCGGTGGCTGATGTCGAACCCGGGTTTCGATTTACGTTACCAGTATTCAGCCTGGTCGGTGGCGTATGGAACCCTATGGCAACGGGCGGTCCGATCGCCGATAAAAAGGGAGAAGTTGGTTTTTCATACTTGAGTTCCGGCGATCCTCGTATTCGGGCGACTGGGTCTCGATTCAAATATCCTGCAGAACAAACCGAATTAATAATTGTCGATCACATCGAAGCAAAGCTGATCGAAGCGGAAGGATTGATTCAAGCAGGGAATGTCCAGTTTCTCAGTATCCTAAATGCTTTGCGCACCGATGGAACGTACACGGTTAATACATCGGGTGACACGATATATAACGCAGGGACTGGCGCTGTCGCCGGGCTCCGCCCATTAGGCGATCCCTTTTCTCTAGGCGGAAAAGAAGTGCTGGATGCGCGTATCGACTTACTTATGAAAGAGCGTGCGTTTTGGCTCTTCTTTACAGGGCGTCGTCAAGGAGATTTACGTCGATTAATCCGAAATTACGGTCGCACTGTTGAAGACGTATACCCGCGAGGAAGCGCGCACGGTGGATTAGGATTGTACGCGAATTACGTCGATATCCCTATTCCCAACGATGAGCGATTTAATTCGTATTTTACAGGCTGCTTAGGACGAGGCGAATAGGAATGATTCGGAAAATATACTGTCTCGCACTGGGTTGTCTGTTGATTCTTGCTGGTGGCGCATGTGGTGAAGATCCTGTTGAAGCGCACACTGTAGATGTTTCGACACTATTTGCACGCCTTGAGTTGAATCACAAAGCAATTATTCTTTCGCTCAACGAGTCATTTGATTCAGTTCAACTTTCTGCGGTTCCACGTAACTTGCGTGGCGAGTTACTTCCATATACGGAACCGGTTCAATTTCGTCGACTTAATGAATTAGATACCACTGTTAGCGTAAATGCGGATGGTTTCGTAACCGCAAGAGTCGCGACGAATGGTACTCGCGTTGAAGCCTCATTAACGATTGACGGTATTACGAGAACAGATACGACGTTGATCATGGTGCGAAGTGAATCACCTGTCAGAAAGCTTTCTCATATTGAGTTCTTCCCATTACCTCCAGATAGCAGTTGGCGATGGGGCGGTTATCCAAACGCAATTGGATATGAACGATGGGTTCGTTTTTTTGACACCGGTATGACTCTTGTGCCAGCGAGTCAGGCTGTTGTGGCTTATTCATGGGAGAATAACGACGTTGTATCTATCTCATCCCAAAAGCCTTATCCGACTGCATTTGGGGTGCTTGGTGAGACATATATTCATGCTCGAGTCTATGCATATGGCAAAGTGCTATCCGATTCAGTTCTTTTTCGGCGAATCGAACCTACCGCCAAATTCGTTGTGATAGATCGTATCGTGCCTTCCAATGGGACACCGTCAATCGTTTTTTATCCTGCCAAACTCGAAGTTAATCCCGGAACTACCGTCATCTTCTTCAACATGCGCGGAATGTTTAACGGGTCTCTCGGCGCGTGCTCTTCTGCTAGCTACTTTTGTGGCAATCGAATCTTGCATACTATCTCTTTTACCGGGAGTCGTATTGGATGGGTGGATTCGGTTGATGTAGAATTCGATAATCCTGTAAATGTCGAAAGCGGAGACACCTATGGGCGTATTGCATACAAGGGAGCTGGCCTCTTGGGACTGGCTTATCCGTCGGATCGCGGGGTGGGAAATATTGCACCATTCTCATTTGTTCGGTGCGAAGTGATTCCAGGGGGAACTTCCAATACCAACTGTGGGGGACGTGGTATCGGTTTACTCGATCCGGGATTTCGCTCGAGAAAGTTCACGATACCAGGAACGTATAACTATACGAGCGTCCGGTTTCCTGGCGTTACCGGATCTATCACAGTGAAACAAGGTAACTAATGCGAGAGTTGAGAAAATATTGCTCTCGGCGCGAGTTCATTCAGGGTGGAGCGAGCATCGTTGGAGTTACTGCTGGGTTGCTAGCTGTTCCGAGGCCAACTCTGGCAATGTTAGGGTCAAAGCCTGAGCAAGTCCCATCTATTCGGGACAGTCGCATAAAAATGTTAGTTCAGCGTGCCTTGGATGCCGCACAGTCTGCCGGAGCCGTATTCGCCGATGTGCGGTTAGACAACACAAAGAATCGGACCGACTGGCCAACCGTCGCAGGGATCGTTGAATCCGAGACACTTTATGTTGGGGTACGAGCATTGGTGAACGGATATTGGGGATTTGCATCCAGTTCCGTGTGGAGCCCTGGGGAGATGGTTCGTTTAGCCAAAGAGGCAACCAGTCAAGCCAGGATTAACTCGTTAGGCAAGCCGCGTGACTTGTTCCTTGCTCCCATTACTCCGATAATCGATAAGCATTGGGAAACTCCGGTACGCATTGACATTACAGCTGTACATCCGCTTGAAATTCGCGACTTTCTTGAAGGGTTGGTGGAGAAGATAAGGGTAGAATTCGGTGTTCTGAATCCAAATGGATACGTGAATGTCGGCTCCATTGGTGTGAAACTCAAGTTTCGTGTACAAGAAAAAGCCTACGGTTCTTCAGATGGGACCTACTGTACTCAGCGTTTGCATCGGTCTGAAGGGGAAGTGACTGGGGGAGCAAAATCGAACGTAGGTGAAATCTTTGCTTCTGCAAATGAAATATTAACAATTCAAGGAGTTGGCTGGGAGTTGTTTAAAGAGGGACCAATTATCGATACCTTTCGCCGCAATATTCAGCATAGTACCGAAATGGCCAAGCTCCCGATTAAGCCAATTGAAGTTGGCCGATTCGACGCTGTTTTAGATGCGCATAGTGTCGCAAAGTTAATTAGTAAAACGATTGGGGCAGCCACAGAGATCGATCGTGTGTTAGGGTATGAAGCTAACGCCGGCGGGACAAGTTACATAAACAATCCTGATGAGGCGATTGATAAGCTCAAGATTGGAGCATCGCAACTTACGGTGAATGCAAATCGGAGTGAAGTTGGCGGAGTCGCAACGGTCGGCTGGGACGACGACGGCGTACAGCCAACCGACTTTACAATTGTGAAAGGTGGTATTCTTAACGATTTCTCAACTTCGAGGGAAGGGACAGGGTGGTTGCAGCAAACGTATACAAAAACGAGCCGACCGGTCCGATCAAATGGTTGTGCCTATACGGATCTGAGTTCCAATATCCCACTTATACATACGCCTAATTTGACGATGACCCCGGGAGTAGAGGCATTGTCGCAAAAAGACCTGGAGACGGGGGTTGAAAAAGGCATCGTTATTGTCGGGATGGACCCCCTAACTGACTTTCAATGCGCTGGTGGAGTTGGAACTAGAATGGAGTGTTACGAGTTAAAGGCGGGGAAGCGCGTTGCGCGCTATACATCTGCTGAATTCCTATTCAGAACATCGGAATTGTGGAATAATCTGATGGCAATCGGAGGTGCGACCAGTGCTGCCAGGTTTGGCATAGGAACAGGGAAAGGTGAACCGAACCAAACTGGCTATCACAGTGTTACCGCAGTGCCTGCTGTAGTTAAAGATCTTTCGTTTGTTGATGGAGAACGGCGATGATTCGCTTGACAGAGCAGAATGATGGTCGACTGATTACGGAAGAGCGTGCAATGGATATATATCAGCGCGCGAGAAAATTACAGGTTGGGAGCGGAACTCTCAGAATCAGTATTTTTGCAAAGTGGGCCGGAGAGTTACGGTGGGCTCGTAATCGCGTTGCAGTTGCCAGTGATCGGCGAGATATCAGTATTCTTGTTCTTCGGCAAAACGATCTTGGGACCGGGCGGGTCGATACAAATCAAGTTGATGATATGTCACTTACCGCGGCAGTACGTGCCGCAGAACGAAAGATGCTTCTCGGACAAAGCCTTCCAACTCCTTCTTATGACGGCATCGATTGGACACCACCACTTCTCCCATTTCCCGACACCTCAATCTGGAGTGACTCAACATTCTCGGCAACGCCGGAGCAACGCGGGGCGTTGGCGCAAGTTTTAACCAAAGACGCAGAAAACCAGCAGTTGATCTCCTCTGGATTTTTGCAAATGTGTATTGGTGAACTCCAAACATTTGGTGAATACGCAACTGTTGCGCGGAAGGAAATCTCGAGCCTCGATATACAAGGTAAGGGGAGAGATCGAGAAGCTCGCGATGTTGGATATTTGCGGTATTCTGGCTCACAATGCTCGATGACTGTACGGCACCCGAAGGGAACCGGTTCAGGATGGGCCGGTCTCACGAGCTATGATTGGAGTGCAATTAACGCTGAATTACTTGCTAAAACAGCGTTAGATAAATGTGTCTCATCGCTGAATCCTGTGGCGATAGAGCCTGGACGATATACTGTCATTCTTGAGCCTCTAGCAGTTGCGCAGCTTACCAGATCCCTTGCTAAAGCTTTAGAGGAGCGACTTAACAGCGAACGGGGGCGCCCCCATCCATTTTCGATGGGGGCTGATAACGCCATTGGGGTTGGAAGAAGCAAGCTTGGACTGAAAGTTGTTGATGAGAGGATCTCAATAGATCATGATCCGATGGATTCACTACTGGGCACGTTGCCGGCGCTTGGGTTGGGGCCTGTGACATGGATTGACCACGGAATTCTCAAAGCGTTAGGATATGACCGCGAGCGTTATGCCCTAAATAGCCTCAACGAAAACGTACCGACCTTGCCGCGTGGTAGTTACAGAATTACTGGAGGTAACACTTCAGTCGATGAGATGATTGCCACGACCAAACGTGGGCTATTGGTTACACGGTTCTCGCAGTTCGGCATGATCGATATGCCATCGCTGTTGTGCACAGGATTTACCCGCGACGGGTTTTGGTTAATTGAGAATGGAAAATTATCGAAAGCCGTCAAAAACATGCGATTTATTGATTCGCCACTGTTCGTGTTGAATCAAATCGAACAAATCGGAATCTCAGTCCCGGTCTTTAGTCCAACTGAATTTGGTGCTCCAGCGCCAGTTGTTGTACCGACTATTAAATCCAACGATTTCGCTTTTACGTCTACAATCGACGCAATTTAACCTTGAATATCTATCACAATCTATACAGGCTGGCAAAGCACGCATGGATAAGTTCCAAATGAACAGGCGACGTAATGTACGGGTGTTCCCTGGGATGGTAACATTGAAAAATGCACGTCGTCTCGCATTCTTGTCGATTCTACTCTTTGGTGGTTGGGCTGTGGCTCCTGTTTTAGTGCATGCTCAAGTGTCCTTTTCATGGCCCCCTGATGAGCCGGATGTAAGATCTTATAGCTCAACTGAAGACTGTCTTGCTGCGGTGAAGCGATTGCATAGGTTAGGAAGGAGGGTAACACGAGACTCTGAAGATGTTAAAAATGCGCAATATGATACTGGAACAGCGCTTCCACCTATGGCGGTAAATGCAGCGCGACGGTGTAGTGAGAAGTTTTCCATTGATGATATGATAGCTCGCGATTCGATGCGATATTTTTCCATGAGTAATTCGTATCAATTATTCCTTCAAGCTGGCCGTGTTCAAGACGCGCTCAATTTCGTGGAACGCTGGCTAGAATCCATTCCCCCTTCAAACGACACGTTGCGAAATACCGTTGTTTCGGCGATGGCATCTCTTTCAATCCGCGGAACTCCAAGAGTGTTTGATGCCTCATGGTTGCTGGCGGAGAAAATTACTATGCCCAAGTTCTGGGAAACGCGTTTGAGAGTGGTGGGTAGTTACTTTGAGAACGCCGTATATCTACAAAGGTCGGACGACGCTCTAAAGGCAGCCGACTGGCTGGCTGGGGCATCGGAGATAGTTGGCGATAGTATCGCTTCGACGAATAGTTGGAGCAACCCCAGAAGGGGTGCTGGAACCTATGTTTTTGGCGCACTGCAGTACTTAAAAAAGCAAGAGTTAATGGACAGCCTCCAACAGAGTTCTGGTGCTTATTTAAGTTATTTAAAGAAACTATACACCGGTGCTAAGCTACAGGGTGCATTGGAGCAACAGAATGCAAGCCCAGTTCAAGCACACTATTGGTTTCTGCGGGAGCCGTTGGTTCCGTTACCGAGTAAAGGTGTCGTAACTGCTGTTGTAACAGGAACGGGAAACGATTGTATTGATTGTGTCGGCACTGTTGCTGTTGTTCAGCGACTGAAAGAACAGTTCCCGAGTGTTGAATTTGTAATGTTGTTTCGCACATTAGGTTTTCACGGACTCGTCATTGAGCCACCGTCTCCAGAAGTTGAAGCGGCGCTGATTGATTCAGTGTATCGAAAGATTCACCACGTTCCAGCAACAATTGGGGTCTATCGGACAGAGTTTTGGCGTATTCCCGAATACGACCGGCGCAGAATTAATCAGCGAAGGCCGAATGATGAAAATTACCCTGCGATTTTGGATATGAGGGGCCAAGAGCGTCCGACAGTTTATTTAATAGACCGAGATAATCGTATGATCAAAAAACTTGTGTTATGGCGTCCAAACGAAAATGAAATTCGTATGATTCTCAACGCGCTTGTAAAGCAGGGTCAATCGGTAATGAGAACGGAGAACTAACGTTCGAAAATGGAGCGCGGTACCAGTGTCCGCGATCTCCTTCTCGGCGTAGCCGCTGTTGGACTCGTGATGCGCCATGCTCTCGATATCAGCAACGTGCAACCTGGCCCCCCGTCCCTTCTAGCAGGTTCCCGCGGTGAGCAACAACTCGCTCGGTCCCTCCCAGCCAGCATCCGTCTGGAAAACTTGCAACTGCTCCTCCATCTCCGCCCAAGCGGCGGCCCTCCCCGCATCGTCGAGTTTGTTGAGGATATGGATAATCGGGCCCCCAGCCAGGCGTATAAAATCGAGATAGCCCCGTGCCGATGCATACCGGTAAAACGCAGTGACCTTCGTAGTTGTGACTTGATCCAACCCGGCCGCCGCAAACAGCTCGTCTATAAGGCCTGGTTTACCAAGACTGAGAAGACTTCCAGGGTGAAATGGATCGCGTGGCGGCAGACCGGCATGTCTGAGCGCCGTCGCGATCAGCATCCCGACGCACGGGTTTTTCTGAGGTTCAGAGAAGACTAATGTGCAGACTCGCCCACCCGGCTTCACCGCATGACGCATCTCGCGCAGACCCGTAAGCGGGTCAGGGTAGAACATCAAGCCAAGCCGACAGACGGCCGCGTCGAAACTCGCAGCGGCGACTTCGAGGTGTTCGCCGTCTGCTACTTTGGTCTCTACGTTTGTAAATCCCGCACGCAGTGCATTCGCCTTTGCGAACTCCAAAATTCCCGGGGAGATGTCGGTCGCAAGCACGAATCCGTCGGGGCCAACCCGTTTCGCGATATCGAGTGTCTGATCGCCCGCTCCGGCCGCGACGTCGAGTACGCGGGAGCCGGAACTAATGTTTGCCTGATCGAGCATTTCTGCGGTTGCATCGGCCACCCACGCGCGAATGTGGGGTGTTTGGTCGTTCCAGCCCTTTCCGATCTTATCCCATTGCGCACGCATGTCGAGCTTGAATTGCGCGGGATCGAATGGCAGCCCTGTGGTCATTGGTCAATCCTCCTTTGGGCTTAAAAATACGACTGTTCCTGGGTTCGTGGGAGGTTGTTGAATCGAGTGGTCTGATATGCTCTCTATATGCTGAGGAGATGCAATATCAGCGAACTTGTTCAATCTTTGATTCGTTGTGCAACTGGCCGGTGCAATCTGTATGATATCGAAACCCGTTGATTCGTTAACAGCGTTTGCACGAATTTGCCATTCGTGAAAAAAATGTTGCGCATTTTTAATCCGAACTATAACGTTGTCATCCACCCCGTCTCACCGGAGATTACACGCTCATGCACCGGCAACGACATCCTGCATCTCAATCTGTTGTCGACCGCATACAGGAAGAGCATGACTGGGTTGCACGAGCTCGCGAAGGAGATTCGCATGCCTTCGAGATGCTGTTCATGCGATATCATGCGTCGCTTGTGCAGTTTGCAGAACATATCGTTGGCTCCGATGTTGTCGCTGATGAAGTCGTCGTCGATATCTTCGTCTCGCTCTGGAATCGGCGACGCGACTGGTATGTAAGCAAAAGTTCTGTCGCTGATTATCTCTATGTCGCCGTAAAAAATCGTGCGCTTAACGTGGTGCGTACAGATCGACGGAGACAGGGGATTGAGGAAACCTTTATCGCTAGCCCAGCGATCCCGGGTATGGGGACGCCAACGGTAGACATTCTTGAACGTCTCTATGCTGAAGATGTATCGCGTGCGCTTGAGCGAGCAGTAGCTGCATTACCCGAGCGTACGCGCACTGCGATTACGTTGCGCTGGCAACAGCAGATGTCGGTGGAGCAGATCGCTTCGATACTCGGCGTAACAACAGGCGCAGTGCAAATGAGTGTCAGTCGCGGGCTCAAGGTTCTCAAAACGCTACTGCAAGAGTATCCCAGGTAAGGCCTGAGGAAATTTTAAAGCGGTTCTTGCTGGGTACGCCTCACATATCGTCAAATTGTTAGGATCCGGACGCTCGTGTTGTCTTTATTTTGAGGACTTCATAATGCGACCTGTTGAATCTCTAGATCCCGAATTACTCGATCGTTACTTCGCCGGGGAATGTGACCCGCTCGAAGCCGCATCGGTTGCGGCGTTTCTCGTAAACGCTCCAAATTGGCACCGCACCGCGGATATAATCAGCGATCTCAATTTTTCTGGCACGCTACGCCGAGGAACGAGTAGGGAAGCAGCGTGGGAGCGTGTGCAGACGCGGGTACAGCCCGGAGTGCAGCCTGGAACACAGCACCAGGGATCGCTACCCGAGATGACTGCCCCTGTTTCACATCGCTTCCTTCGATGGGGAAGCATGGTCGTCGTTGGGCTCGCGTTGATGATTTCTGTAACTCAGTACTTGGATTGGCCCGCCGGGATGTTTGGATTCGGCAAAGGTCTCTCTCAAAAAACATATGGGGAATACGTTGTACGCAACGGCGAACACGCCACGGTACAACTCGTCGATGGCACTCAAGTCGTTCTTGGCCCAGGTAGCCGTTTGCGCTATTCCGCGTTGTCTGACGACGAGGCAAGAACTGTCGAAGTAAGTGGTGCCGCATACTTCACCGTTGCGCACGATCCTCGCCGACCATTCACTGTTCTGGCTGCCGATGCAGCCATCCAGGAACTCGGCACACAATTCAGTGTTGTTGCTTATGACGATGACAGCGCCGTCGCCGTGGTCGTTGCGGACGGACGCGTGGCGATGCGAGCCCGGAATGCGAAACCGAAAACTGGAGTCGTGCTGAGCCGGGGTGACGCTGCGCATCTCACCCACGCCGGACTCACCACCGTTACGCGGGATGTAAATCTCGAAGCGACGCTCAGTTGGGTGCATAAACGTCTCGTCTTTGATGACGTGCCATTGCGAGAGGTCACGCAGGCACTGAACCGGTGGTACGATGTCGATTTTGTTTTTGCCACTCCTGCTCTTGCAACTCGGCGAATCACGTTGACTGTTGGGACAGAGCCGGTTGGTGAAGTGTTAATGCAGCTGTCCAAAGTTCTTGATGTTCAACACCGGCAACAGGGACGAACGATCACAATTACGGAGGCTCGATGATACACCTGATACCGGCCTGTATTCGGCCGAGGCATCTTGTTATAATCTGTGCGAGTACATGGTTGGCGCTGACCCCGGAGCAGGCCGCAGCGAGCTCTTCAAGAGACCGGCCAACGCTCTCCCGGGCGATGGTGCAACCGTCGCAGCCCGATTCGCTGCTGAATCGAATGATTCCACTTACGCTCCGGAACGTACTGCTCAAGAGTGCACTCGAAATCGTTCAGAGATCAGGGAAGATTCAGCTCACATACGATCCGGCGACGATTCCCGGTGACAGAGTAGTTTCATTGGTGCGTGATAGCGTCAGCGTAAGAGAGGCGTTGCATGAACTCCTTCGTGGAACCGGATTGCTCATCGAGATTGCGCCGATGGGAAATGTGATGCTCATTCGGCCAAAGAAATCGGTACCATCATCCCGCGCGGATAGTACAGCGAGGGTACAGATTCAGGGGCGCATCGTTGATTCCACCACCGGTGCAGGGATTGCGGATGTGGCTGTTGCCGTGACCGGAACAAAGTTGACCACGGTGACCAATATGCAAGGAGAGTTTGCGTTTGCGAATGTCTCTCCAGGTGAGAAGGTAATCACGTTCCGGTTGCTCGGATACCGGTCAACGACGCGCGCTGTGAATCTCGTGGCAGGGCAGCCTGTTACATTGCGAGTTGTTTTGGTGTCGAGCGCAACCGTGTTATCTGGTGTCGTGACGACCGCTACCGGGGTACAGCGAAAGATCGAAGTGGGGAACGATATTACCGTCATCGATGCGGATTCGGTCGTGCGAAATATGCCTATCTCCACGTTATCGGAGTTGCTTGCCACGCGAGTCCCGGGCATGAATGTCATGATACAATCCGGCACTCCCGGCGCTCCTTCGCGTATGCGGATTCGCGGGTTATCGAGTATCAATTCGACCAACGATCCGATTGTAATTCTCGATGGAGTCCGGATGTACTCGGCGCAGTTTGGACAAGGACAATACAACACCAACGACCGCAGTCTGAACATGGTGAGAGTGCCTGGTTTGGCGCCGACCTACGCAGTGTCTCCACTCGATCAGATCGATCCAAACAGTATCGAAACTGTTGAGGTACTCAAGGGGCCATCTGCGGTGGCACTGTACGGAACAGATGCGGCGAATGGTGTCATCCTCATTACGAGCAAACGCGGTAAACCGGGCCCGATGCAGTGGAGTTTCAACGGCACGTGGGGGACAGAAACTATCCCAGGCAAATGGCCCGACAATTACTGGATGTGGGGACACAACGAGGCGTTTCCCGAAATCGCGATGCAATGCAGGCTCAATCAAACGGTGGCGGTATTAAGCCGTTGTGTGCCAGACAGCCTCGAAGTCTATCAGCTGTTGAACGATCCATCCACAACAATGCTGGGTCGCGGCAGTAAATCATCGTATCGTGCAGACGTCCGTGGCGGAGCATCTGCGTTCACCTATGCCGTCTCGGCTGGGGTCAGCGGAACCTTGGGGTTGATGAAAATGCCGGATGTCGATGTCGCTGAATTGCGCGAGCGGAATATGGAGCCGACCGAATGGCAGCGGCGCCCTCAGGCGAGTGAGTCGCAGAACTTCCAGATTCACGTGGAATCGGAAATGCACCGGCGATTGCGGGTCGGATTTACCAGTATCGCCAATCGGTCGTATGTGCGGAGTACGCCGCTTCAGCAAGGGCTAACGTTGGCGAATCGACTGTCCCCTCCCGGCGATCAGGGGTCGAGTGGACTTGGCACAGTCCCGCGCGTGGGATCTGCGTTGCTACAGCGGATTTTGGAGTGGCGCGGGAAAGTGACCAGTCTTGCGCTACGAACATCGAATGCGCTCAATGTATCGGCGCAGCCGTTTGGAGATGTTACGGCGACCGCCACAACTGGATACGATCTGACTAGCCGCAAAGATCTCTCCGTGCTCAAGCGTGGGGATTGTGCTACGGAATTTGGAATGAGTTGCGTGCAATTTGAAGGTGGATACTACAACGAAGGCAAAGGCACGGCGACCGCGATGTCGACCAATGTAGTGATTTCATCGCCCATCTCGTTTGGACCGGTATTGACGGTTCGTGCATCGGCTGGTGGCAACTTCGTGCGGACAGTAACCGAAGATGTGATCGTGAACGCATCAAATATTCCTGCGGGTGCAAACTCGTGGAATGGCGCTGCGACTATCACACCGAGCTCTCGTGGTGACGATCGAAGTACGGCGGGGGTGTATTTCGAAACCAATCTCAGCGTTGGGAAGCGGCTCTTCTTCCCATTGGCGATCCGGCGGGATGCCGGGAGCGGGTTGGGCGATCGGGTTCGTCCCGCATTTCCAAAGCTGGCGTTTTCGTATGTAATGTCGGATGAACCGATCTTTGCGCGAAGCCGGTTCGCCGAGTACATCAATACGTTGCGTGTGCGCATGGCGTATGGCCAGTCTGGAGTGCAACCTGCCATGACGACAAAGTTGCGGACGTATGTCCAGCGTACGGTGCCTGTCGAAACTACCCCGGTTGTAGTTCAAACCATCGCGACGATAGGGAATCCCGAGTTGCGTCCAGAGGTTACGACGGAGATTGAAGGTGGTGCCGATGTTGATCTCCTGGCCAATCGCTTGACGTTGGGATTGACCTGGTATCGGAAACGCACGCACGACGCGCTCATTAACGAACCGTTGCCGCCATCCATGGGGTATGTGGCGCAGGGGACTATCGGATATGTAGCTCCAAACTGGCAGCGTAACATCGGTATAGTGCAGAACAATGGATATGATATCACAGTTCGTGGGAACGTATGGGAGCGAAAAGCGGTGCAGTGGTCCGCAAATGCGGTACTATCCAGAACTCGCAACGTTCTCCTCAAGTATGCACTTGCTGATGCCGACGCTGCCGGTGGTGGCGGTTCCTGGGGGCGAGTGGCTGGTGCGGTTGGAGGTACCACAACGAGCCGGTTTGCTGAAGGGTATCCGTTATACGGTATTTGGGTATTTCCTATTATGGGCTGGGCGGATAGTGATGAGAACGGTGTGATTACTGGTGGAGAAGTTGAAATTGGTGACAGCATGATATATGCTGGCGCTCCATCACCCAACTTTCAGACATCTCTGCATCAAACGCTGACTGTACTGGGGCGATTCTCTATCAGTGCAACGTTTGACTATCAGAATGGTTTCACGCAACTCCTTGTACAACAGGGGCTATCGGGAGAGGGATTGGGTCGTGCCTGGAATGATCCGTCAACGCCACTAAAAACTCAAGCGTATTTGAGTGCTGCGTTGAATCCCGGACCTGGTCGACAGGGATCTGCGATCGCGTACGTTCAAACAGTGTCGACGTTGCGATTCAATGCGTTGTCGATTGGATATACTCTGCCACCAGAGCTCACGCGCAAGGTGGTACGAAATCGTGCGGTTCGCCTGTCGTTACAGGGGACAAATTTGGCGCTCTGGAGCAATTATCGTGGTATGGATCCCAACATCAATTCACAAATGATGATGGAGTTGAGCCGCGACTACGGTTCGCTTCCGGCACCACGTGTATGGCAACTGTCACTGGGAATCAACTGATGCAGCAATCTACTTATGCACGAAGCAGGTATAAAACGCGGCTGTATTATTTAGGGGCGACATTTAGACGACGTTTTGTACCACGTTTTGTACCACGTTTTGTACCACGTTTTGTACCACGTTTTGTACCACGTTTT
>CAYTFY010000003.1:605168-673390 GCA_964437225.1 uncultured Gemmatimonadaceae bacterium
GTACGAGGCGTTTTAGGGCGCGTTGCTCTTGGGAGTATCTCATTGATCGGGGTGTCTGGATGCTCGATTTCCGATCTGGTGAATCAGTCCAATCTCCCACCTGAGTTTCGTGATCCTGCCGCGTTGCAAACTCCAGAAGGAGCATTTGCAGCATACCAGAGTGCGCTCCTGGCATTTACCGCATATATGGCTGGTAAAAGTCCCAACTCCGATAACAGCCCTGGATCAATCACTTTTACAAACGCGTCCTTTGTGTATATCGCCGGGTTGCTCTCTGATGAACTGTCGCTCGTCATAAGTTCTACGGTCTCTCAAAATGGGTTTGCGACATCTGGTGAAGCCGCTGCCGATAGCCGAAGTGCATCGGAAAACGACTTCAGTTCGATAGGCCAGACGCGTGGCTTCAGCTATGAAGAAGTGTTTAAGGGGCTGCAGACCATACGGAGCCGATCACGGGATGCGCGCGGTGCGCTTACAAAGTATGCTCCGAACCTGCCCGTGGCGCTTCGGGGCCATCTTTACGCAGTGGAAGGGTATGCCGAGGTGTTGCTTGCGGAGTTGTATTGCTCTGGGATTCCGCTTGGCGGGCTCGACTTTGGAGGCGGAAAGACGTACACGCGCGGATACACCACGCAGGAAGTTCTCCAGCATTCGGTGCAGCTGTTCGATTCTGCACTGACGTTGGTACAGGATAGCGCACGAATTCGGCATTTCGTGAATATGGGACGTGGGCGTGCGCTGCTAGGGTTGGGACAGCATGCGGTAGCAGCACAAACTGTCGCAGACGTGCCGGACGATTATCAGTACCAGTTGATGTATCATTCGACACGAATCAACTTTCTGCAGGCTTCGGCGTTTCCCTCCAACCGGCTTCCAGCAACGATGGGACATCGTGAAGGCGGGAATGGGCTGCCGTTCTGGGATGATCCACGATCGGATACCGTGCGAACCTACAGCCAAGCGACCTTCAACTTCATTCCTCGCAAGTTCATCCCTCCCGGAACTACACCAACAACGGTGACTGTCGGTGGTGTAGCATATCAGCAATGGGTCAACCAGGGAACAACTCCGATTCCTATTGCGACTGGAATCGAAGCACGCCTGATTGAAGCCGAGGCGGCGCTTAAAGCCGGAAATGCTAACTGGCTCACGATCCTCAACCGCTTGCGTACAACTTGCACGGATGCAACGACGTGCCCTACACCGGCTCCGGCTGGTGCGGGTGGTATAGCAAAACTTCCACCGCTTACCAGCCCGTCACAAGACGTCGAGAAGGTGTCGTTGTTGTTTCGCGAACGGGCGTACTGGCTCTTTCTTACGGGATACCGTGTCGGTGACCTGCGTCGCATGATCCGGCAGTATGGGCGGGCATCGGAATCTGTGTTTCCCATCGGTCCGTGGGGACCTGGTGTGATTCAGTTCGGGAGCGATGTAAACGCGCCAGTCCCATTTCAGGAACAGCAATTCAATACCCAATATCGAGGATGCCTGAATCGTGATGCTTGATCATTTTCATCTACATTCACTCGTGCGAACGACTCGGTACGTTGTATGGCGCCTGCGTTTGCATCGAGCTGTTACGCTCGCACTGCTCGGCGCGTTGGCAGCGTCTGGGAGCATCGGGTGCGGCATGGACTCTGGCTGGGTTCCTGAGTCGGATCCGGAAAGGTTGCATCGGAGCGTGCGAGTCAACCTGCACGCGGTTCAACTATCTCCGGTCGCTCCAAACAATACCCTTCAGCTCACCGCAACTTCGTACACTCCGTCGGGCTCGGTATTGATACCTCCAGATGGAGAAACGCTTTCGCCGGTGCAATGGTTTTCCACCGATTCATCCAAAGTGAAGGTCACCGCCGATGGTTTGGTTACGGCCATCGATGCTACCACTGGTGTGGTACGTGTAATCGCGTCTCGGCAGGTGAACAATGTGACCAAGGCAGATACCTGTCAGATACGCGTGTTGTTGGAGCCGGCTTCGAGAGTATTTGAGCGGCTGAGTATTCTTCCTCTCGATAGTAGTCGTATGGCGGCCAATACCAATAAAGTGCTTCCGGTGTTTGCCATCGATACGGCCGACGCACAGATGAACGGTGTGGTTGCCTATTTCACGACTTCAGATACCGCGGTCGCAAAGATTACGTCGGTATGGTCTGTCGGAGCGGCTACGACATCGGTCACAATTGGAGCGAGGAAGGTTGGCAAAGCGCTCGTCACCGCAACGACGTGGATATATGGCGTTGAACGGACCGACACATTCACAATGAATGTCGGATACCCGATTCTCACGGCTGTTTCGATTCAACGTGACTTACAGCCAGACGGATCCTTGCTTGCTCGCATCCCAGGCACAGCCAGCGACATTGGTATTGGAGGAGAGGTCCGATTCGCGAATGCGACAGGGAGAGCGCCTAACACTTCGAACCCCGTTGGGTATATGGGTATCCCAATCGACGTCGTATTTGATGATCCATCTGTCGCCTTGCCGTCGATGATGGCTGGACAGAATACAGGTGGCGGCAACATCCTCGCTATTTCAGGCGACACCGTTACCTCAACATCAGCGACCCGAATACTGTATCGACGGTTTACCCGTGTTGGGATACATCGATATACCGTGCGCCCATTGGGTCTGACGGGAGCGGTAACGGTTCGATCGACTCCGGAATGACAATCATGCATACGCGAAGACACTTTCTGTCCCAGGGCGCATCCGCAGCATCAGTGGCCGCGCTCGCGGCGATCACGCCCCGGGCTTTGCGCGCATGGGATACTGGAGCGCCCGCAGGAATCGTCTTACCACGACCCCTCGAGGATCCACGATACGCAGAACACATCAAAGAGTTGGTCGCCGCGGCGCTGCAGGAGGCTCGGCAGGCCGGAGCGACCTATGCGGATATTCGTATAACCCATACCTCGCAGCGCCAGGTTATAGTCGAACCCAAGGTGTCGATCGAAGATTTTGAAAATCTGGTGGCCGGAGTGCGCGCGCTGACCAACGGATATTGGGGATTTGCGTCGGCTTCGATCGGAAATACTACCGCCATGGCACGACTGGGACGTGAGGCAGTTTTGCAAGCCAAAAGTAACCGGCTCAGCCAGGCTCAACAGGTGGATCTCATACCTGTGCCTGTTGTTCGTGATGGACAGTGGACTACACCGGTCGAGATCGATCCGTTCGCGATGCACCCTGTTGAAGTGGTTGATTATCTTCGCGCGCTTTCGATCTATATTGCCCATTTCCCGGGTGGACGAGCAAAGGAAAATGCGTGTGCGTTGCGAGTGCAGGACAAGACTTTTGGGTCGACCGAGGGGACTTATTGCACACAACGCTTATATCGAACCTCGGGAAAGCTGGTGGTGACATACAAGGATCCAAAAACGGGTTTGCGAACGGAAGCTGGATTGGATTCGTTGACGCCTGCTGGTATGGGATTCGAGCTATACGAACGGCAACCAATCAAACAGCAAATTCGTCAACTGTTTACGCAAATGACGGAAGATTTCTCGCTCCCTGTGAAACCGGTGGAGCCCGATCACTATGATATGGTGTTCGATGCCTGGGGGGTGAGCGGACTCGTCAGCCAGACCATCGGAGCCGCAACCGAACTCGATCGCATGCTTGGGTATGAAGCCAATGCAGGAGGAACGAGCTATTTGAAACATCCCAAAGACGTGCTGAACAGCTTCGTGGTGGCTAATCCGCATCTTACGGTGACAACCAATCGTGATGAACTCGGTGGGGCGGCGACCACACGTTGGGATGACGATGGCGTTCTTACAGAAGAATTTCCGTTGGTCAGGGACGGTGTAATACAAGGCGTCCAGACGACGCGAGAGAGCGCCGCATGGTTGCAGGAGTTTACCAGTGCTTCGGCACCGATTGCTTCTGGCGGTGGCGCCTATGCGAATGATGCCTCATTCGTTCCTATCACCCATACCGGAAATCTTCGCATGCTGCCAGGATCCGGGGACGACACCTTCGACAGTCTCGTTGCGGCAATGGGAAAAGGCGTGGCGATTCGGTATCTGGGCGCACAGATGGACTTTCAGCAGTTGAATGGCTTTGCGCAAGGGCAGGCGTATGAAGTGAAGAATGGCAAACGTGTGGCGCTTCTGACAAATGGTGCCATTCTATTTAGAACACCTGAGCTATGGAAAAATATTACCCAACTTGGTGGTGTTGCCTCGACGCGCCGATTCGGTCATGAGCCGGGAAAGGGTGAACCATACCAGAGCGGATGTCATAGCGTGACCGCCGTACCAGCCGCGTTCAAGAATCTTTCGTTTATCAATTCCCTGAGAAAAGCATGACGACAGCGGGACGCATCGTGGGACACACGATAGAACACGCCGGAATACCGGATGACCGCATGATGACTCGAGAGCAATGCGACCAGCTTGCTGTTCGGATCTCTCGGTTAACAGAAGGCGGTGGGACCACCATGGTCCAGATATACAGTTGGTGGTTTGGTGAGCTGCGTTGGGCACGGAACCGAGTGACGCTCACGAGCGACCGTCGCCAAACTCAACTCTTTATTCTGCGTTCGATTCGGAACTCGACTGGGAAAGCGTGGACCAATCTACTTGACGACGATTCCTTGCGCTCTGCCGTACGCGCCGCGGAGCGAGTCAGTGCACTGTTCCCGGGAATGGAGGTAAACGACCTGCGACTGCCGCCTCCAGAACTTCCAACACCAACTCCTCTCATCTGGAGTGACGCCACATTCAATGCCACGGCGGAAATGCGCGGCGATATTGGGAGCTTTCTGTCGCAACACGCGGCGGTATCGTCGATGTTATCCGCCGGGTTTCTTAAAATGAATAGCGGTGTCATTGCTCGACGACGGTTTGGTTTCGACAATTCAACGAACGGCACAGGTGATCAGGCGACTACTGCAGCGGATGGTCTGGAATCTTCTGGCACTGGATCAAACGTCCTGGAATATGAGCCATACACCATGAGCGAATGTTCCATGACCGTACGCGAGGCGAACGGCATGGGATCGGGATGGGCCGGACTGTCGGGATACGACTGGTCGTCCATCAATGGCAAAGCACTCGCGGAACGTGCGTTGGAGAAATGTCTGAAATCACTGAATCCTGTGGCGATAGAACCCGGACGATATACCGTCGTATTGGAACCCACCGCTGCGTTGCCCATGGTTAGCATGTTGGTGGCACAGGCGAGCAGAGTTGCAGCGGAGAGTGGGCGTGGTCCGTTTGTGTTGGGACGCGATAACACGCTTGGGTTATTCCGGACGAAGCTGGGGATGAAAGTTGTCGATCACCGAGTGACAATTTCGCACGACCCAGACGATCCAGCGCTTGGAGAACTTGCACACTCGGGCACAACTCCCATAACCTGGATCGAAAATGGGATTCTCAAAACAATGACGAATGATCGTGAAACGTATGCCCTTCCCAAGTTGAATGATAATCTTGGTTCCCTCGGACGTCGAAGCTTTCGTATGCAAGGCGGAGACACATCCATTGAAGAGATGATCGCGTCTACGCGACGCGGGTTGCTGGTAACGCGATTCGTGAATATGGTCCTGCTCGATTCCACCAGCGTACTGTGCACCGGATTAACCCGCGATGGACTTTGGTTGATCGAGCGCGGCGAAATTACCAAAGCGGTGAAAAATATGCGATTCACCGAATCTCCGTTGTTCATGTTGAACAATCTGGAACAGCTCGGAGTTGCGGTCCCGGTGTTTACCGCCTTTCGTCAGCAGCCAGCTCCGGTAATCGTTCCGGCGCTCAAGATCAACGATTTCAGCTTTACGTCCATGGTTGATTCAATCTAGTCGCGAGTAATGAACATGAATTCAGCAATGTATCGTTCCTGCAGGCTTGGCCGACGAGTTCGTCGTATCGGTCGCCATATCGTTCCCGTTTTGCTTGGCTTTGTGTGTACGGGCATGAGCGTGTTAGCGTGGCCATCTCTCGTCGTTGCTCAAGCGACACAAACACGGTTTCTCTGGCCGGACCGTCTCCCCGATGTAACACGGTACGAAACTCCAGAGCAATGTTTGGCCGCAACACAGCGGATTCGGGATAGCGTGTTAGGTCCGCGCCAAATTGTGGCGATCACATCACCACGGGGTACTCCTGAATCGCTGGCGTCGCCGAGGGCAGTGATCGATGCAGCGCAACAGTGTAGTGCGCGATGGCCATTGGAGCACGCGTCACTCGAAATATTCTACGCACTCTTCCCCTTGTATCTACAAGCCGGACGAGATGCAGACGCCGACTCTCTCGCATCTCGACGCCTAGCTCGAGTGGCACATGATACAGGGGACGTGCGGTTTGCCGTAATCGATTCGATCGCGGCCGTCTATCTGTACGCGTCGCCCGCACGGATCAGTCGTGCTGAACCAATGCTCACGCTGCTTGGCGAAATCGAGAGCACAACCGACCAACGCTTTAGGCGATTCGATCATCTGCACACGCTTTTACAGCAAAGCGATGCACTCGGCGATACCATTCGCGCATATCGCGCGGCCGAAGAGATGACTCGGCTGGCCGCTGCCTTGCCGGATGCTGATCGGACTCAGGAGTGGTGGACACGGATCGGACGGTTTCAGGCGTATACAGGGTATGACTATCTGAGCACTCAGAAGCAGTTCGACAGCCTTCGCATCAGTACGGCTGCATACGCAAAAGTCGTTCGCGCCAACTGGGCGTTTGCCAACCACGAATCTGTCGGTACCGTAGAGTTCCCGGTGGGATCGCCGGCGGCTCCGTTGCAGAGTACGTTCGTGTTTCCTCCGGTTCTTGAGACTCAGAGCGCTGGAGCGCCGAGATCTGATGTGAGGGGGAATGCGCTTGTGCGTCCGGCACCGGGTGTAATTTCATTGATTGTTTTTCTCGACCGATGCGATATGTTTGTGCTGCAGTGTCTGGAGACCTATGCGACGATCAAACGGATTGCGAGCCAGTATTCGGAACTCGAATTGACGTTGAGCGCACAAACATACGGGTTTTTCTTTGATCAGAAACCGCCGGTTCCAAAGGAAGAAGCGGATCTATATCAAAAGTGGTGGTTGGAGTTTCATGCGCTACCAGCGATGTTGGCTGTTACGGAAACACCGTTTTGGCGAATTACAGATCCCGATCGACGGCGCATTAATGAAGTGATCGATAATCGGAAGAATTATTCGTTTGGCAGTTGGGTGATTCGGCCGCAGATGGGGGTGTTGGTTGACCGGGATGGGACGATTGTGTATACGAATATTTTGGGGCGAATGGCGGAGCGGCGGTTTGGGGAGTTGATTCGGATTTTACTTGAAGATCGCGCTGTCCATCGGTAAATCAGTATGTAACGCCAGAAATACTCTACTCGAGTCCCGCAGCAACTCGAAGATCCTTCAACAATTGAACACGTCGTAATTCTGAATGCGGTGACAGCGATGATTAAATGCCTCCCCAAAAGTTGGACACCGCGTCCATCCTTTGGGGGGCACTTCAGTTAGGGGCGTGGAGCCGAGTTCTCCGAACCCCCCGGGAGAAGCGTATCGATTAGCCGAATAACCTGTGCAGAAACCGCTGGGGCGTTACATTTAAACGAATGTTTTGAGAGTCGTGCAGCTCTACACGCCTGAGAAAACGCCTTGCGACTTCGTAACTACGTATGAACATTCCCATACCCCGAACGATGCGATTTCAATACATCCTTTCGTTAGCATTGTTGTTAGCAGAAGCTGTCCCTCTGACTGCTCAACAATCCTCCGTCCCGCTGAGTCAGACTCTCAAAATCTCCGGGACTACTGTAGAGGTAATTGGTCTCAAGAAGTGGAATCTTAAGATGCTTCAGGATTCACTCAAAAAGCACGATATCTCCCTCACTTCCGGGATGTGCGCTGCCACGATGCGATATTCCTTAGGGTTCGCAGATGCAGCCGTTATAGGAATCAAGTCGGAATATAGGTTAGTGACTCTGACGGAGCCACAAGATTCATCCCATATTCGATATCGCCCGATGCCGTTCGATACGACACCTGGTCGCGCGGAGTGGTCTGAGATGGAACACCTGGCCAAAGTGTTTCCTGAGCAATTTGTGCTTGCAGTTGCCAAGTATCCTGCTTATAAGGACTCCGCGATCAGCGCACTTCCTCCCGACCTACGGAAAGATTCAACGGCCATCCGTAAACTGTGGAATTTTATTCGCGCTCACAATACGCCGAGCGATGAAAAAGCCGCGATCATGGCATTGAAGTCCGCTTCGCAGGTCGCGGATCGTAGGACAGCCATGGCCATCGCCATGAACTTTCCTGAGAGTGATTCCGTTTGGGCAGCTGTGGCGAGCGGTATGATTGAAACTGATGGTCCAATAAAACTCCTTGCCGCCGACGCAATTAGAGGGTTTATAGCTGCAGGTCATCGGCCATCCAGCTGGGAAGCGATCGCTCCAACTGTGAGCGCTATCCTGAACGGAACGAGTCAGTTTATGATATTTGAAGCAATGGATCTTGTCGAGTCGATCAAGCCGGACTCCGTATTGTCGAAGAGTCTGTTAAAAGACGGCGGTTCGTTACTGCTTGCTTATGCCTCATTGCAGCGTCCGCGTTACCGAGAACGAGCATTGACTACATTGAGAACATTGAGTGGAAAGGATTTTGGTGCTGATGTTTCCAAGTGGCAAGCCTGGGTGGCATCGTTATAGTCGTTTTGTTTTGATAGGCGGAGAGGGGCTGTAAAAGGGTTTTATCGCTAACATTTGAAGTGGGTGGCAATGATTGCAGAGTTGAGCCTGTCTGCAATGATCGGTTGACATGTCCGGCTTTTGTCAGGGATGAACGCAGAGTCGACGCAATCATTCGTCGTGAGCTGGATAGCCAATTACGCGCACAACAATAGAGGGTCGGCGATGCGCGAAGATTGTAGTTCCGGAGCAATGATTCAAGTCCGCAAGCATCTATCATCAATTCCTTTATGTGTATTCGTAATACGGTATACGCGCAGCAAATTGTGAAGCCGATCAAATCAAAAAAATGACGAAACCGTAACTGAAGGGCACCAGAAAAGTACTGATGCAGTGTCCAACTTTTGAGTGCCCTTCATCCGGACCTGACGCGTCCGCGCGGACCGTCGGACGAGGTGCGTGATTACGCAGGAACGTACGTCAGGCGAATCGTGTGCTCACCAATGCGATCGCTGGCCACTAGGCGTAGCGGCGGCCGAGGGCCGGCGAAGAAAGGCGTGCCGTGACCAAGCACGAAGGGTAGGAAATAGAGGCGGTACTCATCGATAAGACCCAGGTCGGTCAGGCTTCGCGCCAAGTCTGGTCCGGAAACAGCAATCTCCCCAGCGAGCTTGGTCTTCAGGTCAAGAACCACCGCCTCGACGTCCTCCGACACCAGTGTGGCGTTGGGGCCGACCGACTTTAACGAGCGCGACACGACCCACTTCGGTTGGCGCCGCCACGCCGCCGCGAAGTCGCGTTGCTCCGCGTCCCACTCAGGATGGTCTTCATCCCAATACCGCATGACCTCGTACATACGGCGGCCGTACACACTGCCGGCCAGGTTGCGCACATGCTCGACCCAGTGACGAAAGAGCGCGGGGTCGGTCTGCATTTTCTGGTGGTCGACGTATCCGTCCAAGGACTGATTCATTCCGAAAACGAGCTTCGCCATGCTGCAAGAACCTCCACTCCAAAGGGGCAATATATGCAACCTGGTGTTAATCGAAGTCGACTACGATTACTCATCAGGAGTCTTTCCTAAAATTAATGGGAAATAACACCTGTGCAGCTTTTTACCAGGTCAGTACACAACTACCCTGCTTAGCTCTCTATATGGGCGATCTGCTATATTCGTTCATGGCACTCATGACATGGTCCCCAGATTTCCTTGCTGAACTGGTTGCACTCGACGACAGTATCACCGCGCTATTCGCGCTGCCATCGGAGCAATTGGTCCGCACTCCGGCCCCGACCAAGTGGTCAGCGCTCCAGGCGATCGACCACATCATGCTCACCAACCGCGAGTACTTCCCCGAGATCGCGCGGGCGATCCGAGATTCACGCGCGGCCAACCGGCATGCGACTGAACCATTTCATTACTCGTGGCTGGGTCGGCAAATCGTCACCCTATTCGAGCCACCCCCGAAGCTTCGTATCCCTCTCCCCACTCGGCGCATCGCTCCTCCGGTGATACCGGACTTCGATACTGTCCGGCGAGCGTATGAAGAGCATACCGTCCGCTTCGGGGAATACATCCGGGAGGCCATGACCGTCGATATGCGGCGCACGAAAGTCCGCTCGCCGTTCTTGATCGAACGATGGGTGCCTCTCAACCTTGGAGCGACTATCGGCGCACTCCTCGCGCACGGCCGGCGGCATGTATATCAGGCACAGGGGGCAGTTAATGGGAGCGAGCGATAGTATCGCGGGCTCGCGAAGGCCCTGTTCCTCAGCAACTATAGCGTGGCGTCAGAAAGAATTCGACTGCCGCCGTTGTTATACTATAAAATAATTGAAAGTTGTTACAGCCCATTTAGTCCGATTTCACTTAAGAACTCTCCAGGACATAGACCGGATGATAAAATAGTACATTCTGGATAGGCATTGAACTTGCGAAATCCTAGAGTGATGCACGACGACCCGAATCACCAGGACGTAAACTCCGTACGTGAAGGTGATCAACATATCGTCGCAAGCATTCGGCAAGGCGATCATGTGGCGTTTGCCGCGTTATTCAAAACGTTCGCGCCGCTGCTCTATCGTATCGCGTTCAGTTACCTACGGTCCGACGCCACCGCGAAAGATATCGTACAAGACATAATGTTCTCCTTCTGGAAAAATCGCCAGACTCTGATCATTACAGAGACACTCCACGCCTATCTAACCTCCGCAACAAGAAAGCGTGCACTCAAAGTACTGGTGAGCACATCACGCTCTGATAAGTACGTCGAAGCCTATTCATGGGAAGACGACATCCCTGGCATGGGCCAGCATACGGACGATCCTGAACGACAGGTTGAAACAAACGACGTAACTGTCGCGATCATCGACGCCGTTGAAAAACTTCCCGAACGGTATCGGCGAGTTCTCATGCTTCGGGCAACAGAGCAACTCTCTTATCCAGAGATCGCAGAGCTCCTTGGCCTCCCTCTAAAGACAGTCAAAACTCAAGCGCGTCGTGGGATGGAGCGACTGCAGAGGGTTCTCGCACGTTACTTCCCGCTGCCATAATACGCGAAGACCGTCTGGATAATCGGGGTGGTTTTTTGCCTCTTTCAAAAAAAATGAAGCCTTTTTGTGCCGTCGGGGAACCTACATACAGAGCCCCCCGACGGTATTTATGGATAACCCTGATCTAAATTCCAACTTGGAGACTCCAGACGCGCTAGTGTTGGAGTCCTACTTTGCTGGTGACTGCAGTAAATACGAAACTCAACGCATTGAGTCTTGGATCTCTGCTCATCCGCAACACCAAGACTATGTCGAGGCGATGCGGTTAGCATGGAGGCAATTAGGGCATCCAACGCAAATTCCAGCATACAATGTGGAAGTCGAATTGTTGCGATTGAGCCGAGCGATCCAAGAGGAGTGGGATACGGTTTCGGTGCAACCTTCTCAGGTTAGTGAGTTTACCGACCGGATACTTCGATCGCAAACGGTTGCTGCTTCTACACGTTGGCCGTCTCGAAATGTTGTTCGTACGTTTGGGATCGCAATAGGCGGTCTTTGTACAGCGATCGTATTGATCTTTTCGGGATCATATTGGACACGTCGCTCCGTCGACCAAACGCTCTCGCAGCAGGTGTCTACATATTCCACGACGCCAGGAAAGCAGGCGAGTGTCGTGTTGCCTGATGGAAGTACTGTGATTCTCAATGTTGATAGTCGTCTCGACGTTCCTTCGGACTATGCTACAGGAAATCGTACGATTCATTTGTCTGGTGAAGCGCTCTTCACAGTCAATCATGTGGAACATGACCCATTTATTGTCGTTGCCGGACCGAGTACAACGCGTGTGTTGGGCACCCGGTTTGTCGTACGACACTATGTAACGGATACTATGGCGGTTATTGCTGTAGAAGATGGAAAAGTTGCGGTGGAGTCCACGGTATTGACTGCGGCGCAACAAGTCTCGGTTGGGGAGCGAGGGGCCGTATCAGATGTCACCCCGGTGCAACTAGGACGTTTTTCTTTTGCGCGCGGTGTGTTAACGCTCGACAACGTCCCACTTTCCGCGGCATTGGCCGACCTCAGTCGTTGGTATGACGCCACCCTTCAACTCGGCGATCCAGCGCTGGCAGATCGCATATTGATTGGACGGTTCACCACGGGTTCGATTTCGGATCTTGTTGAGAATCTTGAATGGGCATTCCAACTGCGTGTCGTGCGAAATGGCCGCACATTAACACTCTATCCAAAGTGATGACTACCAATGTGGAGAATCGGATATTACGAGATGCGATCACCTCTTCAGACCTCCAGGATATTCTTGGTTGGCTCGTTAGTAATCTCGACGGTATGGACGAGCATCGGAATTTCGATACTGAGTGCACAAGCAACACCCCAAGAGGCAACGATTGAGGCAACCTCAATGGTTGTTGGAACACGCAATGCCGCGAATCGACAGCAAGATAAGAAAGTTACATTGACGGTACGCGACAGTACCATTCGATATATCATTCATGCACTTGCCGCCCAAACCAATATGATGTTGGTCGGTGACGTCACCGACCAATCACTGTCAAAGCGAATCTCCGTTCAGTTTAATAATACAAGTCTCTCAAAGGCACTCGCCACCGCGCTGAATGGAACCGAACTCGTCGCTGGGCTTTCATCCGATGGTGAGACAATTCTGATTCGGAAAAGAGGTGCAGATTCCATCACAACGCAGACGCGAAGTGGAGATATCGTTGGAACCGTTACCGATTCCGCTACCGGGAAGGGAATTGTCGGTGTCATCGTTAGCATCGTTGGAACAAAGTTGGGAACTACGACGAAAGACGAAGGGCGATATATGCTGGGTAAGGTCCCCGCCGGAGAGCATCGTATCAACTACAAGCTGTTTGGGTATAAATTCATCACGAGAGTTGTCACTGTTGTGGAAGGAAAATCAACAACGATGCATGTTGTCATGGCTCCCACTGCAACACAACTCTCTGGAGTTGTAACCACTGCGACAGGGTTACAGCGGAAAGTAGAAGTAGGGAATGATATCACCCAGCTTAGCGTCCCTGAGGTGATCAAGACAATGCCGGTGTCGAACATGAGTGAACTGTTGGCGACGCGGGTCCCTGGTCTGGAAGTCGCACCCACATCGGGAGCACCCGGGGCTCCTTCAAGAATACGCATTCGGGGAGTTAGTAGCATTAACGCTACAAATGATCCGATCATCATTGTAGATGGCATCCGAGTGTACGCGGCTCAGACTAATTACAGTGGCTCCTCCCCGAATGGCGTATTGCAGTCTTCGCCTATCGATCAGCTGGATGTGAACAATATTGAAACGGTAGAAGTGCTCAAAGGGCCATCCGCGGTAGCGTTGTATGGCTCTGATGCTGCCAATGGTGTAATCGTCATCACATCAAAACGTGGACAGGTCGGTTCGCCCAGATGGGATGCGCAGGCGATATTTGGAGTGACGACTGACCCCGGGAAGTGGCCGTTGAACTATTGGATGTGGGGGCACCAACCCCCGTTCGAATCAAGTGTGATGCAATGTACCGTAGGAACGACCTGGTGTGTGCAGGATAGTTTAGCTAGGTATCAATTGCTGAATGATCCGGCGACGACGGTCTTTGCTCGTGGAAGCACCCAGGAGTATCGGACGAACGTCAGCGGTGGTCGATCTGGAATGACATACGTCTTGTCAGCCTCATCCAGTCGTGAATTGGGGGCACTCAAGTTGCCAGATGCTGATGTGGCGGTCCTGCGGCGTCTTGGCGCCACCATACCTGCCTGGCAGCGGCGTCCCCAACAGAACTCTGTACAGAGTGTGCAGGCGACAGTTGGGCTTGATATCGGGAGTAATTCGGATGTTTTGCTCACGAACAGCGTCACGCAGAATACGAATCTTACCACGCCTTGGTCGAGTGCAATCGAAGTCACAAAACGGATGCCTCTCGATGCACAGTCAGTCGCCGAAATTCCCGATTCGCTCTGGGGGAGTGGGGCGTTGTATGAGATCCCCGACTTTCGTGCTAAAACAACAACGAAGGTATTAGGGTTCCGCAATAGCGTAAATCTCAACACCAGATGGCCATATGCTATCACCACGCAGGCCACAACTGGTGTCGAAGTCCGTCGGGGACAGGATATCACTAAGCTCGAGCGCGGTGCTTGCATGGAGGCGGGGTTCGCTCGTGCTTGCGGTCCGACTGAGTTCAATGGGTATTACAATGTTGGGCGACAGAATAGTTTAATCCCGACCGTGAACCTTCGTGCGAGTCAGCAGCAAGCATTGAACCGGTGGTTATCCTTGCGAACCTCAGTTGGGATGAATTATACGTCCGATCGGTTTGATTACGTATACATGTATGGGTCCGACATCCCGGCTGGTGCGAACTCCCCCGACTTGGCTGTGTCCAGATCCGGAAATGAGAATCGTAGTGTGCAGACCACTGCGGGAGGATATGTAGAGATGTTAATCGGAGTGGCCGACCGGTTTTTCATTCCTCTAGCGTTGCGCAACGATGCGGGAAACGCATTAGGTCCTCAGGTCACAGTGAAACTCCCAAAACTATCGTGGTCATATCTGATGTCGGAAGAACCGTGGTTTCAGGATATTCCGGTCCTCAGAAAGTTGTCAGTATTTCGGCCACGTGTAGCGTATGGGCAAGCAGGAGTGCAACCAAAGGTCGGTGGTGGTACTCGTACGTATATGTTCAATAATGGAGTGATTGATGGGAGCACGGTTCCCTACGTGACCATCAGTTCTCCTGGTAACTCCAAGCTGTTACCTGAACGAACTCGAGAATTGGAAGGCGGCTTTGACGCCGAGGTTGGCCAATGGATAAATCTTGGATTGACTTGGTATCATAAAAAAACCTACGACATGCTTACCACGGAACCAACCGCAGCCTCGGCGGGATTTGGCGAGCGACCGGCTACCTACAATCTGGGAGATGTGCTTAATACCGGCTTTGAGGGACACCTCGAAGGGACGCTGGTGGATAAGCGAATGGTTCGAGTGGATACTCGCTTGAGTATCTCAGGGAATAGAAATCGACTGCTCAGGCTGGGAGTGAATACTGAAGATCGAGCGAGGCAGACAAACAGCGGTGCCAGTCAAAATCGAGTTGGATATCCTCTCAATGGAGTATGGGTGTATCCGATCGTTGCTGTGGAGGACAAAAATCACGATGGGTTCCCCGATAACAATGAAATACTCTGGAGCGATAGTGCCGAGTATAAAGGTGTTGGAGTACCGAAATACACGTTTAATATGGGTCACACGATGAGGCTCGGACCGTGGGTGACGGTAGCAACGACGTTTAGCTATCAGAGCCAATTCACGCAATATATGCGCGGCTATGGTCATCGGTTGTCGGCGGTATTGAACGATCCAACAATTTCGTTACGAGAGAGGGCGATTTTGCTCTATGGTAGTTGCGTAACTATAACAACGATCAACAACGATTGTGGTGGGAACATAATTCAGACCGTGTCGATTTGGCGGTTCAATGAATTCTCTGCCGCTGTGGCGATACCGGCCGAACTCACGCGTACTGTATTAGGGCCACGTCGCCTCCACATAGCCCTTCAGGGCAGGAATCTCAGGCTGTGGACCAACTATAGAGGTAAAGATCCCAACGTGAATTCATCGGTTGGCGATCAATTACTTGATTTCGGGTCACAACCAACACCACGTATATGGCAAATCTCCCTGAGGATCGACTAATGCGGCGATGGTGGACGTGTGGGACGCACTATATGTATTTACTCGCGCCAGTTGTCCTTCTCACTGCCTGTTCGTTGCAGGACTTGGTCGGCAAAACCGGCCAGGATAGCTACGTCACAGATCCCAACGCAGTGAAGGATAAAGCGGGAGCGATCGCACGCTATAACAGTGTGCCAATTTTGTTCACGGCGATGATGGGGAGAGCCACACTCAGCCCTCCATCTTATATCTTCGTCTCAGGTGTCTTGTCTGATGAACTCAAGATGAACACCGCGCCCTTCGTCGATTTTCCGTCCGTGTATTTCGATCAGTTGGACAGTCGGACTGTGGCGGGGGCGGTTTTAGTTCCTTCTTCGCCGTACTCCGCTCTTCACGAGGTTCGAGGACGAGCCGTAGAAGGAATTGGAGCGTTACGAAAATATGCTTCGGATATGCCGACGTCCTATGTCGGCTACCTTTATGCGCTCAAAGCGTATGCTGAGCTGTTGCTTGCGGAGTTTTACTGTTCGGGGATTCCGCTTAGTGAGCCGGTGTTTGAAGGAGACTTTTACTACACGCCTGGCTATTCTAGGGATAGCGTCATGCGGCACGCAGTGGCCTTGTTCGATACGGCGGCAACACTGGCAACGGATAGTGCGAGAATTCTCCATTTGATTCGGGTTGGGAAAGGGCGCGCGTTACTCTCGTTGGGTGAATACGCACTCGCAGGCGCTGCGGTGAAAGAAGTCCCGACTGACTACGAGTATGCGCTCCAGTATTCGTCCGAAGTGAAGAAGTGGGGCCCTTCGGCGACCGGTAATGTGGCCAATATGGCTGATAACGAAGGGGGGAACGGGGAGCCATATCGGTCAAGTGGAGATCCGCGACTTGCTCTTCCAAGAATCCGGGACTCTCTCGCATCGCTCCCAGTAGCCACTGGGGTTGAGGCACGATTGATCGAAGCGGAGACGGCCCTGCAGACAGCAGGCGAAACGCCGGCGTGGTTGAAAATTTTAAATGCGTTGCGAACGACGTGCACCGACGCTCTAACCTGTCCGTCCCCAGCGCCTGCGGGCACCGGAGGCATCGCGGGACTGCCACCTTTGACAGACCCTGGGACGCGAGACACACGGATCGATCTAGTGTTTCAGGAGCGCGCGTATTGGATGTATTTGACGGGACATCGCCAAGGTGACTTGCGGCGGCTCGTGAGGGTGTATGGACGACCACAGGGAACCGTCTATCCCGTGGGAGGATGGGGGAGAGAGGGAATAACAGCCTATGGACAAGATATCTCTTCACCGGTCCCAGCAACTGAACAACAGTATAATCCTCTCTTTCAGGGTTGTCGAGATGATTAAGCAGACACTGGCGAGTCGTGCGACACAACAGCTGTCGAGAACACAATCACTGACCGGGCGATGCTGGTTTCGTCCGATGAAGATGATGACCGTGTTGTGTGTTGGGATCATCCTTAATTTGGCGGGGTGTGGTAATGAACCTACCGAGATCCCAGTCGAATATCGTAGTTCCAGGTACTGGGCGTTAAGGGTGAACTATCCAGCTGTTCAACTGTCTACCGCCAGTCCGTACGATACAGTTCGGTTGATGGCCATTCCTCACGGATTCGATGGGGCCCCTCTTTCTAGTTCGGAGATGAGCGATTCCGTACTCGCGGCTTCACCAACGAAATGGTACTCCACCGACTCGGCGTATGTGGAGGTCAATCAGGACGGATTGGTACGGGCGCGAAAGAATACAGACGCACGGAAGATCTATGTGATTGCCACGCGACAACTCAACTGGGTGACGCATACGGATACTACATGGGTTGCTGTAAACGATGTTGCAACCGCTTCGACCTTCGAAACCTTTCAACTTTCGATCCCCGATTCGCTCAAACGCGCAGCGGGTACGAACACCGGATTGATACTCACTGTTACCGATAATGCGGGAAATCCGGTGCCCACTACTACGCTTCCGCTTCGGTTTGCAGTCAGTGGTCAAGACGAGAAATCTCCGGATGTATCATTCCAGAATTCCTGGAATGGGACGGTTCGCATCAGTCCATCAGCCATCCCCGAGCGGAAAACGACTGTGTCTGTACGAACGTGGGCATATGGCGTTGCGTATGAGGCGTCATTCCAGTTGGAAATCGGCTGGCCAATCTTTTGTATCGTAGGATGTCCCTACGTTGGATGGGAGTTCAATAGCAAGGGTGAGATGAAACGTCAAATCTTTACCCCAGAGATCGATCTCGGACCAGGCGCTGAGGTCTCTTGGTCAAACTATTCCGGCTGGGAAGGATTTAATGAGATCGGAGTACCACACGAAGGAGATACGATCAGTGTCGTCTTTGACGATCCTACGAACGTTCTCGCATCGGCAATTCCCAGTAATAATACTGGAGGTGGTAACATGATCATCCCTGGAGACACTCTATTACCTCCGGATCAGAAATATCGAGTTCGTCGGTTCGTAAAGGTCGGGACCTACGATTATACAATCCAACCATTTGGCGCTCGCGGGAGAATTATTGTTCATGCACGGTAATCCGATTCTGCGTCGGCAATTTCTACAGCGGAGTGCCTCGGCAGCCGCTGCAGTTGCTGCGTGTGTGTCAACCGCATCACTGTGGACACAGCCAACACCGTTGCTCGCGCAAATTAGCAGCATCCCGGAACCGATTCCGTCCATTGATGACCCACGATTAAAGGAATTAATCGATCGCGCAATCGACGCTGGGCGCGCTGCGGGAGCTATCTATGTTGATGTTCGCTTAACCCATTCCTATTTACGTGGCATTTCCAACGACCGTACTATCAGCGATCATGAATCGATGACGGTAGGTGTGCGGGCGTTAGTAGATGGCTACTGGGGCTTTGCCTCGGGCCCCGTCTGGAATCTGGATGAAATGGTACGTTTAAGTCAGGAAGCCGCACAACAGGCTAAATCCAACGCTCTCGGTAAACCTCGGGTTACAACACTTGCACCGACGCCCGTTGTACAGGGGCACTGGGTGACACCAATTCGTATCGATCCTTTCGGTATTCACCCGGTGGAAGTTCTCGATTTGTTAGGCGGGATCGATATCTACGCAAGGCGTCGCCCTGAAAGAGTGTCGACGAGGTATGGCACGTCATTTCTCAAACAAGACAAGGCTTTTGGGTCTAGCGATGGCAGCTATTGCACACAATGTCGATATCTGACCAGTGGACGATTCGAAATCGAAGTTGAGTTGCCGGATATCGGGAAGAGTTCGGATGAAATCGACTTTCTCGATCCCGTAGGTATGGGGTTCGAGTTGTTTGATGAACAACGACTGCGTATCGGCGTGGATCAGATTATGGACGACATCAAAGCCGATTCGCTCCTCCCGATCCAACCGGTGGACGTGGGCCGTTATGATATTCTCATCGATGCGAAACCGCTGGCGGGGATTATAAGTGGAACCATTGGCGTGGCTACGGAATTGGATCGTATCCTTGGCTATGAAGCCAACGCAAGTGGGACCAGCTATCTCAACGATCCCGCAGAGATGATCGGTACGCTGAAGTTCGGATCTCCAGCGCTTACAGTGACGATGAATCGCAACGAACCGGGTGGTGCGGCTACAATACAATGGGATGACGATGGCGTCGTTCCCGAACCGGTGGCGTTAGTGAAAGATGGGATTCTCAATGATGTCCAAACCACACGAGAAGCCGCGGGATGGCTGCAAGCACTATCCAGTACACGAGGTCGTTCAGCAAAATCGACCGGTTCATCGTATGCACCATCCGGGATGGATGCTCCATTGATCCATACAGGGAATCTCGTGCTCACGCCTTCCACGGAGAATCGGACACGCGACGATCTCCTCAAAGACCTCAAGAACGGTGTGTATTTCTCGAGCCTCAGCACCAGTCTTGATTTTCAACTATTGAGCGGAATATCCGCTGGACGAGCCTATCAAGTGAGCCACGGGAAAAAGGTCGCTCGACTACAGGGCGCAGGATTGATGTTTAGAGCATCTGAGTTTTGGAAAGGGCTTTCTGCGATGGCCGGCGCATCAAGCGCGCGACGATCGGCTCTCACTGTAGTAAAAGGACAACCGCTACAACGGTCATCGCATAGTGTAACGGCGGTTCCAGCGGTGTTCACACAACAGACGATTACCGATTTCCTGAGAAAGATCTGATGGCGAGTCTAGAATCTTTAAAAACTCCCGTACCACGTATTCTATCGCATGAAGAAGTGAGTCGTATTGCACAACGTGTCCTGGGGTTCGCGCGCGATGGCGGAGAAACAACCGTCTATATACAAAGTTGGTGGAATGGCGAGTTACGGTGGGCTCGTAATCGCACGAGCCTCGCGGGCGATCGACGAGATATTACCGTGCGTGTCTCACGTTTGAGTCATAATGGCGTCGGAAATGCATCCACGAATCAGTTGGATGATGTCTCCTTGGAATCAATCGTTCGCGCCGCGGAGCGCGGAGCTGTGTTTGCACTCCGACGAGACATCCCATCATATCCGGTGACACCACCGTTTCTGCGGACGCCAGAGACCCGTATCTGGAGCGATCAGACATACAACGTGTCAGTCGCTCAACGGGCATTACTCGTACAAACATTGACGGAACGCGCGGAGCAACAATCAATGCTCTCCGCGGGCTATATCGAGATGCGGGCGGGTGAGACTGCAGTGCGAAGCACAGCGGCCGCGACACCTGAGACGATTGACTACTACCCGTACACGCAAGCACAGTGCTCCACGACAGTTCGCCATCCCAAAGGAGCGGGGGCAGGGTGGGCAGGGCTTTCGAGCTATGACTGGTCAGCAATCGATAGCGGCGCACTTGCGACACGCGCGCTCGATAAATGTATCGCGTCACTCAATCCTGTTGCAATCGAACCGGGCCGATACACCGTAGTATTGGAACCGCAAGCCGTGAACGATCTCATCTCTCCGCTATTCGGTGGCCTCAACGACCGCATTACAGCGGAGCGGGGGGAGGGGCCATTCGCCTGGACCATAGATACTGATTTTGGTATATGGCGGACAAAGCTCGGGCTAAAGATTGCCGACGAACGGATTACGATCAGTCACGATCCCACCGATCCATTGCTTGGTGTCGTTCCCCTACCGGGAATGCAGCCAATTACCTGGATCAATCAAGGAGTTCTGACAACGTTAGCATACGATCGAACCTATGCGTTACAACAGTTGAACGACAATCTCGGAGCCGATGCGCGACCGGCATATCGCATGACAGGAGGAACAACGTCGATCGACGAGATGATCCTCACGACAAAACGTGGGTTGTTAGTCACGCGGTTTTCGAACCTGATGCTGCTGGACTATAGCAGCATGCTTTTTAGCGGTGTGACACGTGACGGACTCTGGTTAATCGAAAATGGAAAGATTTCAAAGGTGGTAAAAAATCTGCGGTTTACGGAATCCCCACTCTTTGTGCTGAATCAAATCGATCAGCTTGGTGTCCCGGTTCCGGTATTCCGACCTATGGAAAATCCGTATGTACCTGGCCTAAGTCCCGGGATCGTTCCTCCACTCAAAGTCAACGACTTTAGCTTTACGGCTACCATCGATGCCATATAATTATATACCCGTCAGGAAAATCCTCACAGCCTGGTTGATCTTGGGGTCTGTTGCCATGCTCGTATGTCCCGCGATAGGACTATCGCAAACACGGCTGACCTGGCCTGACAGTCGTGTGGATGTCACCAAATATTCGTCGTTGGAATCCTGCCTTGCAATGGCCAAGCGGGTCGGGGATAGTGTATATGCACATAGTGATACGCTGACCGATACTCTCCCCGCCACGACAATACGAATTATTGCAGTAGACACCCGTCTTGCCTCGGCGCAGGTCAAAACCGCCGTTCGGCAATGTCTCGCGCATGTTTCGCTCGAGACAGTACCGTTAAAGTACTACCTTCTGGCACAAGAACTCTATTTGATCGCGGGACAGGATACAAATGCGGTCGATATCATAAATCGAAGACTCTCCGCTGTTCCGAAGATCGATAGTGCACAACGAACAGCCGTGCTCGATACAGTGATTCAAAAGTATGTAACGATAGCACCGTTACAGATCGAAGCAATTCATTCATGGGCCAAACAATTGGCGTCTGCGAGGCAGTTCTTGCCGTGGCAAGATCAGCTGTCATTCTACTTTCTTATGGTCGGGTACAGCAAGCAGTTTGATCGTGATGCGCAGGTTCAACAATACGGGCAAGAATTACTCACGATTGCTCGGTCGTTACTTGATACTCTGAAATTATCGGAAGACCGCGAAAGTGTTCGGCAAATGATGCTGTTTGCCAAACGCATGATGTTGCATGATGTGTTACTCGATAGTTTACGCAAGAGTACAGCATCATACGCCAACCTGCGAGCGCAGATGGCTGCTGAGGTACAGCAAATAGATCTGAAAGAAAGCGCGAGTCTGATCTCCCCGGGACACCAAGCTCCCGAATTGAATGGCGATTTTGTTTTTCCCGCCACAGCACGAAACGATCGGTTGCCGAGAGCGGGAAAGACGTCGTTGGTCATACGGGTGTTGGGTGATCAACGACGTCAGATTAGGGAGTTCTCTCGTAATGTGGTGATCCGTCGACTTAAGCGGCAATTCCCGGACCTCGATATCATTGTTGTCGCAACAACAACGGGGGCGGTTGTGCCGCTTGTCCCTCCGTCGCCTGCAGAAGAAGCCGAGTTGTTTAACAAGATGCTCTTCGATTATGGGAAAGTTCCTGTTACACTGGTGGTGAGTTCTCCGCCATTCATCCGGGTCCCAGATCCTGATCGACGACGACTTAATCAACCTTCCGAATTGGAAGAGCGGTGGAGTTGGTTGCCGTATATTGGAAGTGCTGTGCTGATCGATAAAGCAGGTATGATTGTGGATGCTTTCTCGATGGATTTTTACGAGAAAGAGTTGATGGAGTTGATTCAGGTGGTGTATGAGCGAGATCAGGGAGGCTGAGCCGCGTGTGCCTTGAAGCAAGACTGGTAACACTTCAAGATGGTTACGTACTTCAGTGACGGTATAAACAGATATGTCGCGAACTAATGATATCCGCCGTTTAATCTCAGCCTTGCGCCGTTTCATGTTTCGACGTACCGTACTAAATCAGAGTTAATCCACGAATTCTGAGCATTCGTGGCATTATTCTAATTTGCTTGACGTTTTCTCTCGTATCATCAACACCTGTCGCATACACCCCGTCTTTGCGCTTGAGCGAGTCTTGTGATGTCATTGCCATTTGACCTGCGCGGATACCTTGCGTCGGCAGAATTCTCAGATGCTGACGGAGGGTATTCCGAAAGTCGTGTGAGAGGAACGCCGAGCCGTCCTTCGCGAGCGATTCATGTCCCTTCCGAAATTGTGGCTGGGGTACAGAGCCAGGACGCCGAAGCTTTCCGGGAACTTGTCCGGCTGACTTATATCCCACTGGTTCGCTTTGGCAGGACAATCGTTGGCTCCCGGGATGAAGCGGAAGATGTAGTGCAAGACGTGTTCGCTTTGCTCTGGGATCGAAGCGCTCAATGGCAGCCTTCGGTCGATCCGGCCGCGTACTTGTTTCGAGCGGTGCGCAATCACGCCCTAAACGAGGTTCGCCGTCAGGACCGCGCCGTTCGGCGAGCCCAGCGAGCAGAAGAGTCGGTCGTTGGGCGTGATCGTTCTGATGGGTCTCCGAGTGTTCTCGAACACATAATCGACGATGAAGTACATGCTACGCACGCTAGAGCGATTGCGGCAGTTCTTGCTAGTTGCACGGAACGGCAGCGGACGGTGTATGACCTTAGATATTCACGAGGGTTTTCAGCCGCTGAGGTTGCCGCGGTCCTGGAGATCACTCCGAAGAGTGCAGCAAAACTCATTGGGCGTGTAACCCACTTGGTTGTAGATCGGCTCCGGCAAGAATTAAAAAAATAAAATAGACGGGAGTATGGGGTAATTTCGATTGGTGGTGGTGTCTCCTGTACATGAGCGACACTGCGTTTTCCCTTCCGAAGCCCACTGATGCAAGTCCTGCCGATCGTCTGGTCGAGTTGTATCTGGCCGGCGAATGCACTCTCACAGAACAGGCTGCGATGGAACGATGGATTTCGGCAAATCCAGAGATTGGTAGCATCTTCCGATCACTGCGGGCCTACAGTAACGACCAGGCGAGCCTCCCAAGTGGTCCTGAAGTCCTGGAAGGAGTTCGCGCAGTCGTCAACCGAATTCCTGCTATTTCCGCTCCCTCTACTGTCAGGGGACACGACCTCCCCTCCCAACAAATCCCCGGCCCAGGCCAGTCCAAACTCGGGACATGGGCTCGTGCGATTGCAAAGCCATGGTTAGGGGTTGGGATCATTACCAGCGCCATCCTCATTTTCTTCAGCCCCATGTGGTCGTCACACACTCGGAGTGAACAGCGCGTCTATTCCACGACGACACACACGGCACAGCTGACCCTGGATGACGGCACCGAAGTGATCCTTGCACCGAGAACAACGCTTCGGCTGTTGAGATTCAACACGCAGGCCCGCACGGTATCTATCGATGGAGAAGCCCGTTTTACCGTCGTCCAAAGTGAAGGTGTCCCATTTGTAGTACAGGCACGAGGTGTTCAGACCCGGGTCCTGGGTACCACGTTCGTCGTCCGTCGTTATGCAACCGATACAGTGGCCCATATCTCGGTGGCGACAGGGAAAGTGGTCGTCATTCCCGAACCACATCCGGATCGTGGTGCTGTACTTACCGCTGGTCACGGTGTGATCGTCAGCGAGTCCGCTGTCACGAACGTTGACGTAACACGGTATCCGGAATGGCTCGGCTCTGAATTTGTCTTCAGCGAAACTCCGGCGAGCGACGTGCTGGAGTCGTTATCCCGGTGGTACGGATACGATTTCAACCTGAATGATTCTTCTATTGCGCGTGAGATCATCACCGTGAGCATCAATACGACGTCCCCTCAAAATGCACTGTCGACACTCGCGCTCTGTCTTGGCGTCACTATTCGTGTCGAAGCGAACATCGTAACACTAACTCGGCAGTCCGGTACACAGACTTCTGCACAGACTTCCAGGCAGGAAGCTCAGGCCAAAATCGTGGTTAGCCCTATGGATGACAAATGATACTAGTCTTTTCGCCGACGTCTGTTCGTCATGCTGTCCTGAAAGCCAATCTGGCGGTCGTGTTCATGTCATTCGTTCTTGGAACGATCATGAACGCTCAGCGGGCACCGGTTCCCGAGCCGGAAAATACGAAGCCAGCAATGATCGACACGTTGCTCAATCGTCTCGTGACTGTACATGTAACTGACGTATCCCGGAGCGATGCACTCAAGGCGATCTCGTCCCAGACGAATATCCTGATTCAATATCGGACAGGGTTGTTGGCTTCCTTCAAAGGTACCGTCACCATTCAAGTCGACAAAGTTCCACTGCGTGATGTCATTGGTCAGGTGCTCGCTGGTACGAGATTGAAGGTAGTCAGTGACTCGAATGGTCGACTCGTGATCGTAGAAACGTTGCCCGATGCGAAGACTTCCCGCACCGATGCGACTGGAACGGTGACAGGGATAGTCCTGGATTCCGCAAGTGGTCAAAGAATACCGGGAGCAACGGTAACAATTTCGGGAACGAAGTTGACGTCAGTAACCGATCTGGACGGAGCATTTATGATGAAACTTGTGCCAGTCGGATCCCAGACCGTTGTCGTCAAAATGTTAGGATATATCTCGGTGAAACGTTCCGTTCGCGTGAGCGATAATCAGCAGAGTACGCTTCGAATTGCGCTCAGGCCCAACACAACAACTTTATCAGAAGTCGTGACCACCGCGACAGGAATGCAGCGAAAGATCGAAGTCGGAAATGCAATTACGTCGATCAATGTCGATTCAGTAATGCGAGTCGCTCCAATTCAAACCCTTACCGATCTCTTGGAGTCACGCGTCCCGGGATTGACGGTTCAGCGTACATCTGGTGCTCCGGGGGATCCGTCCCGACTACGACTACGTGGTGCTGCCAGCGTGACCGGAAACAACGATCCGATCGTGATTGTCGATGGTGTGCGAGTGTATGCGGCACAATCCGACATACGAAATACAAATCTTACCAATACCGGATACGCGGCGCCGTCGCCGTTGGATCAGATCGATCCGAATAGTATCGAGACGATCGACGTGTTCAAAGGTCCATCTGCCTCCTCGATGTATGGTTCAGATGCCGCAAATGGTGTTATCGTCATCACCACCAAACGAGGACGAGCTGGACCGGCGCGTTGGACCGCCTCGATCAATCAGGGCGTGGCGTATATTCCTGGAAAATACCCTGTAGGGTTGTTCCGGTTTGGAAGTTCCATTGGGCAAGTTGGTGCATCCGGGCGATGCTCCATTTTCGACTTGTTGTGTCAGTTGGACAGCGTCGTGCGGTTCCAGGCACTAAACGATCCGAAGTATACAGTCCTGGGAACCGGCTTGGAATCTGGAGTGAGTACATCTGTGTCTGGTGGGACACAGGCACTTCAGTACGCGGTAACCGCGAGCGGAGGGAACAACCGAGGATTGCTCAAACTCCCATCCTCTGCTGCTCAACGATATAAAGACATACTCGGCAGCTCACCTCCATCGTGGATGCACCATCCAGATCTCTACCGAACCTGGAGCGGGGAAGGGACCGTAACGGCGCAAATCAATCCAGCGTTGCAGATTGGTTTCACCAGCGCACTGTTCAACAGTAACCAACATCGGAGTTCACTGGGGCTTGGAGCGATTCCAACGCTCATGGCCCAGTATATCGATCCGGTAGTCTTCAACACGTCGGAGTTGATCAAGTTTTATGAGAAGATCAGCGCCAGCAATTTGAATTCGACCCATACCGCGCGATTGAATTGGCGTGTGACGCCTTGGCTCCCGGTGACAGCGACAGCCGGACTCAATATCATGAATCGAATGGACGAAGCCGTGATCCCTCGTGGCGCGTCCCCATTACCCATCGACAGTCTCGGAGCATTTAGTATAGGGCGCGGCTCCGCGGTCAATCGGTCGTTTGCCTTGAATGGACAAATCCCGACCTGGGGAGACTATGTAACTTCCATGATTGGTCTGAACTTGGTGAATGAATCGATTACAGACATCGTCAGCACGACTGGAGATCAGGGGATTCCTAACGGAGTATCTCGCCCGACGTTGTTTTCGCAATCGACCGAAAGAACATCAGGCCGCACGACATTCGGATGGTTCATTGAACCACGAATCAACGTCAAGTCACGATTCTTCGTAATGCCTGGGTTTCGGTTAGACAACAACGGTCTGGCTGGATCTGACGCAAAGCTAATGGGGTTGCCGAAAATGAACTTTTCGTGGGTGGCATCTGACGAATCATTCTTTCCCTTGCAAAACATCATTTCATTATTTCGGCTCCGCGCCGGTTTTGGAACCGCAGGGGTCCAACCCGGTCCAACAGCCCGTCTACGATTATTCTCGACGTTAATGGGGAACCAGAATTTAGCGGAGTTTTATGGTAACTCAATTATTATGACACAGCTTGGAAACACCCAGTTGCGTCCCGAGCGCTCAACGGAGTTCGAGGGTGGCTTTGATGCGGATCTCTGGAATGGCCGACTCCGCGTCGAGATGACCGGATATCGCAAAGTACGCCATGACGCTATCGTCTCCGCTCCCTTGGCCCCATCGGTATTTACATCCGGTAGTAATTATTACAATGCCAATATTGGTGTCGTTCGCAACACGGGAGGGGACATGACGCTCAACGCACAACTCATTGAATCCCAAAGCGTTGGGTGGCAGATGGGATTCTCGGTGAGCCAGAACGACAATCTTGTGACTCGACTCAACGCCGGCCAGACGTCCGTTATGGTAGTTGGTGTCGGCGTCTCTACGCGAGTCACGCCAGGATACCCACTCTTTGGCCGGTGGGCAAACCCCATCGTTGGATATGCCGATGCCGATGGCGATGGTCGTATTATCGCCAGTGAAGTCGTTGTTGGAGATTCCGCAGTATATCTGGGAAGATCAGAACCGAAAAACACGATGGCGTTAAGCAACAATCTGACAATGTTTGGAGGCCGGATACAGTTTAATACACAGTTCAGTTACACAGGCGCTATGGCGCAATACAATGAGGTGATGAGTGCATTGACGAGTCCGTTGAATCTCGCGGCCAATGATCCCAATGCTCCCTTTGCTCAACAAGCGGCTGCTGCGGCTAGCGCTGTAACCCCGTACGGACTGATTCAGACCGTCACTACATTCCGATTTCAATCGGCATCGGCAAGCTACGTGGTGAACCCGGCGTTGGCGCGGCGCTTGGGCGCACGTAACATGACGCTCGCATTGCAAGGAAGCAATCTCTGGCTCAGGACCGGATATCGTGGAAAAGACCCCAATGTTAATTCAGTGCCGTACGGGAATGATGCTGTAGATGGAGGCGCTCTTCCTCAGCCCCGTACGTGGTCGCTCAGAATCATGTTGGGGAATTAGATATGAGATTGAAAAGGAATAGAAGTAAGCAAGGCTTCCGGCCGAATAGCATCATCCTCCGTTCGTATGCACACATCTTCGCGGCCATGTTGATCGTCGTACAAACCGCCTGTCAAGATATGTCTCCGCCACTTCCAGCAGGGACAATGGGTCCGAATACAGTCCGGACATCAGCGGGCGCATTGGCGATGCACAAAGGTGCGTTGAGTATCGCGCACACGGGATTTGTGTATTTCCTAATGGCGACGGGGCGTTTGACTGATGAATTAATGACAGTCTCATCACTTTCCCCACAGAATACGGGGGGAGGACCTGACGTCCGTAACTTTGATCGTGGTCCAGGAGATTTTCAAGACCAATATACGTACACGGCACTACACGGAATTCGGAACACGACTAGCCTGGCGATTATTGCGCTGGAACGATACGCTCCGGACAGCCCTCCCGCGCTTCGAGGTGAACTTTTCGCGTGGCAAGGGTTCTCCGAAGTCATGTTAGCTGAAATGTATTGTTCTGGTATTCCGCTGAGTACCGTCGATTTCGACGGGGATTGGACATATCGTGCGGGATCAGCAGACAGCGTCGTGTTTCGTCACGCAATTACATTGTTTGATACAGCGATCGTCTTGAGTCGAGATAGTGCGTACGTGAACTACTTCGCGAGGATTGGCAAGGCGCGAGCGCTGGTTGGCTTAGGCGAATTTGCAGAAGCGGCCCAAGTGGTGGCTGATGTGCCGAATGGGTATCGATATACCATTCTCAATCCGAGCACAATATCTGACGCAACAGAGTGGCGGATGTTAAAATCCGACAACACCATTTCCGACCGCGAAGGTGGGAATGGATTGCCGTTTCGAAGTTCGAAAGACCCACGCTCGTTAGTGCATTCGCGGGCCAAGCAGCAGTTTTGGATTGATTCGCAATATGTTGCCGTCAAATACGATATTCCCATCCCCAATGGTATCGTCGCGGATGCAATAGAAGCTCGGCTCATTGCCGCTGAAGCCGACTTGCGTGCCTCTGGGACGCAATGGCTGACCATGCTGAATGCGCTGCGTACCGATGGAACGTTCACGGTTTCTTCACCTAACCCATCCGGAGACGTTGATACACTATGGCATGCAGGTACAGGAGGCGTTGATGGACTTCGCCCATTGCGTGATCCTGCGCTCGATCACATTCCAGCGGGTAAGGCCGCCAGTGACGTGCGTATCGATCTTCTGTTCGCGGAACGTGGCTATTGGATGTTTCTCACCGGGCACCACCAGGGCGATCTTCGTCGGCTCGTTCGGTATGATCGACGTAATTCAGAAACAGTCTATCCAACGGGCCGATATGGGTTCTCCTTGACATATGGTCGCGATGTCGTCGTCCCTGTACCAGAATCGGAACAACAGTTGAATCCATCCTATCGAGGATGTCTTGACAGGAATGCATAACCAATGAATTCGCAAAATATGAACGGCAATGCTATCCGTTGTTTCCTGCACTTCATAGGAATTTACTGCCTCTTGCTCGTAGCGACCGGATGCGGCGATACAACGAAGTCTGTAACAACCGTGGTTCCTCCCGATCAACTCTTCTGGGCGTTGACAATCAACTATCCATCGGTCAATCTTTCGACGGAAGCTCCCTATGATACCGTGCAACTTGTTGCCATGCCACGCAACGTGTATGGTGAGATCCTTCCCAACGCTCCCGCGGCTAGCTTTGCGCAACCGCAAGACGCATCTGTTCGTGTGACCACCAATGGCTTGGTGACCGGACTCAGTCACCAGGCCAACTCCGAAGGCACAAAAGTCGTTGGCACTCTGACCTACAATGGCGTTACGCGGACGACCAACACGTTCGTAACGGTAACCGAATTGCATGGACCACCACCAACGTTGGCACAGCTGTCCATTCATCTCCCGCCGGACGATCGATACGAAGTGAATACCTGTGGTGCCTGTATTGTTCAGGTAGCACGTCAGCTCCCGTTGATAGCAACAGACATCAATAATCAACCAATCGATCGCCTCAACGTCCAGTGGACTTCTTCCGATACGTCGATCCTTTTGGTCGATCAAACAGGATTAGTCACCGGACTTCGACCTGGGAAGGCTTCCATTGTGGCGAGCGCCAATGCATACGGAGTGGCCATGCGCGATTCGATCCAATTGACAGCGACCGCGCCGAGAGATGTGGTGATCTGGCTGCTCGCTCTCGATGTGTCTCGGACATTTGCGGTCACAATCCCCGTTGGAGGCGAAGTCTTTTGGGTCAACAATGTCACCGATACTCTGGACGTTGTATTCGATGCTCCCGATGCCGCCGAGGAGTCACCGTCGTTGCCGAGCGGTGTTGGCAACTTCCGTGTGGCGAGTGACTTTTCCGCACGTGCTTTTTACCACGCAGGGGTATATCGGTGGCACAGTACAAAATATCCAATTAGCGGCACCATTACCGTCAAATAACGTCTCTCTTCGAATGCCTTTCTCTCGTAGACAATTTATCCATCGTTGCTCATCCGTTGCGACACTGAGCGCAATCAGCGGACAGCATCTTTACGCGTCTTCCTTCGCGAAAGGCTCTGGAGCATCGACCAGCCCGCCAATCACAACGCGTGCCGCCTCTCTTGCCGACCCTGAATTGGTACGGAAGTTAGCGCTCCAGGCGATCGACGCTGCACGACAGGCCGGTGCAACATATGCTGATGTACGACTGACCCGAATTGTGTCGCAGTCGTTCATCAACGGAGAATTTCAGAGTGACCGAGAGACGGTGGGAATCGGTGTGCGAACCCTGGTGAACGGATATTGGGGATTTTCGGCGAGTCCATTCTGGGAGGGCGATGAAGGTGCGCTCTTGGCGCGTGATGCTGTCGCGCAGGCGTCGGCCAACGCGACAGGAAGTGCTCGAACCGTGGATATGGGGACCGTCCCCGCCATCGTAAATGGCACATGGACGACTCCAATCCGCAGAGATCCATTTACAATCCCATTGGAAGAAAAACTCGACATGCTTTCCTCGATCATGGCGTACGCAGGAGCGTATGGAAAAGCCAGAAGCGTTGGCCAGAAAGAATCTGGTCCTCAACTGGCAGTAACGATTGAGCGGGAAGAGCGTTCGGTGGCGACTACGGACGGTTCGTATTTTACACAAGTATTATACAATACTGGCGGCTCGCTCGAATACACGATGCAAGACCGCCAATATCAGGGGCAATCTGACAAGCTTCCGCTATGGACATCCTTCGCGCAGGGACTCACCAAAGCGCAAGGCGGTTGGGAAATCGTCGAGGATGCGAACCTTTACGCTCAGATTCCTCGACTCTACGCAGAGTGCGACGAACAGGTTGGGCTTCCGGTCAAGCCGGTGGATGTCGGTAGGCACACAATAGTCTTTGACGCCGCGAGCTCGGCGAGCCTAGTTGATCAAACCATTGGAATAGCCACAGAGCTAGATCGCGCTCTGGGATATGAAGCCAACGCGGGCGGCACAAGTTACCTCACAGACCCCGTCGAGATGCTCGGTACATATTCGTTTGGGACGCCGTTGCTTACCGTTACAGCCGATCGCACATCTCCTGGCGCGCTGGCAACCGTGAAATGGGACGATGAAGGCGTCACGCCTGATACATGCACACTCGTCTCCAACGGCACTCTCACGGATTTTCAGACGACGCGGGAGCAAGCGACGTGGCTTGCACCGTGGTATGCGCGTCAGGGACACCCGGTGCGTTCCCATGGATGCGCCGGAGCAGACTCTGCGCTTTCGATTCCAATGCAACACGCACCCAACCTTATTTTGGCCCATGGACATGAAGACGTTGGATTAGAAAATCTTGTGTCGAATACGGCGAAAGGCTTTCTGATGATGCGCGGTCGCTTTTCGACTGACTTTCAGGCGAGAAACGGCTTTGGGAGTGGGATTTTAAGAGAAATTAAGAATGGAAAGTTAGGAAATCATGTTGCCGGTGGAGGAGTTTTATTCAATACATCTGAATTATGGAAAAGTTTGATAACGATCGGTGGCTCTCGATCCGCTGAATGGTTCGCGATGCGGCGGGAGAAAGGACAGCCTGTACAACACACGAATCACAGCGTTCGTGCCGTACCATTTACCGCAAAAGAGATTGCGGTCATTGATCCGCGGAGAAAGGCATGAGTAGCCATCAAACCGATCGGCCACAATCTCGATTTCTCTCTCGAGACGAATGTCGGGCTATTGCCAACCGCACTGCGCGCATGGCGGTTGGCGGTGGGATTACAGCAGTGCAAATCCAAAGCGCGTGGAACGGAAATCTCCGTTGGGCCCGGAATCAAGTGAGTACATCCGGTGATGTGCGCAACAACGAGATCAGTGTGGGACGCAGCATCAACGGCGCAGGCGCGGGAATGTCGTTGAATATGATTGATGACATCGCTCTGGAAGCCGCCGTGCGCCGAGCCGAGCGGATCATTCCATTTCAATCAGTCAACCTGGAAAGCCATTTCCCAAAGATTCCAAGACACGAAGCACACGCCACTCCAGATATCTGGAGCGATGTGACCTATAATCTGAGCGCAACACGACGAGCGGAAATCATGCGACAACTCACCGAATCGGTGGAACATGCCGGGTTGCGTGCTGCAGGATATATCGATGTCTCAGCTCAAGGGCGCGCGGTCATGGATGACGAAAGCACATCCATGTATTACCCTTACACTAGCGCCCAATATTCGATTACAGTTCGAAATCCTAAAGGGACTGGGAGCGGATGGGCTGGGATCGATTATGCCGATTGGAGTAAGATCGATACGGACCGGATTTCGTCAATTGCAATCGAGAAATGTATTCGTTCGCAGAATCCGGTGAGAATTGAACCCGGGCGCTATACCGCCATTCTCGAACCGCAGGCGGTCTGTGATTTCGTCCAGCTCTTGTTTGATCCTGGGACGCTCGATCGCATGAGAGCTGAGAATAGTATCAGCGTTTATAGTGGATCAAACGGTGATTCCCGAATCGGTGACCGTCTATTCGATGAGCGAATCACAGTAACGACCGATTGCATGAACCCTGAGTTGGGATTTGTGCCATTTGCTTCGAACGGAGAGATCTATTATCCGGCCACTTGGGTCGAAGCAGGGGTGTTGCGCGCGCTCTCGTATAGTCGCCGATACGGCGTCGAGAACCTCGGGAAAAACACAGGATTGCCTGCATCAGGCGCATTTCATATGAGTGGTGGTACGACGAGTCTCGAGGAAATGATTTCCACCACTAAACGCGGTGTGCTCGTGACACGTTTTACCAACGTTACTGTCCTCGATGAAGTCTCGATGCTCTCTGCAGGATATACACGCGATGGCCTCTGGCTGATCGAGAATGGAAAAATCAGCAAACCCGTCTGGAACTTTCGATTTACCGAGTCTCCGATGTTCGCGTTGAACAACATCGAACAGCTTGGAGTGCCACAAAGAGTGTTTCATCCTTCTGCGCCTGTTGTCGTCCCTTCGTTAAAGGTCCGGGATTTCAGCTTTACCAGTCTGTCGGACGCGATATAAATCCCCGTCAAACATGACACCACAATTATGAAATGAACGTATGCAAAACGAGATCACCCTATTGCGGAACATGACACCCGTCTCGAGCAAGCATGGCCGAATTACGACCGTCCTGTTGTTACTCTGCGTGATGTGGCCTTCGTTGATGTCGGCGCAGCGGCGATCGGATTCAACACCAAAAACACAGAGAGAGTATGTCGTCTACGATCCTCAACTGGCGTTGCCCTCTGACACTGGACGCATGCTTCGTGGACATCGACAGTTCGATCAATATACGCGCCCATCTCAGTGTTATACGGCTGTCCTGCAAATGACAGGAATCCTCTGGCGAACATTTTTGATAGATACCATGGAATATAGTGCGATGATCGCGCTCTCGTTTCCGCAACAATCCATCGATGCCGGCCGTAGCTGCCTCGCCTCGCTTGGGAATATGCATTCTCTGACCGACCCACTCGAATTGGAGTTTCTGCAACGATTAGCCCTGCTCGTGAGCGATGATACCCTGGCCAACAACATCATAGCCTACCGAATGGGCTTCGCCCGCTCCAACGAAGATTCGGCGAAAGTGCTATGGGACAGCTTTGACAAGTATTTGGACAATAGGCCTCGCCGATTTGAGGCCGCTACGCAAACGCTCGCACTGTTGGATCGTCTCTCCCCCAATACGTATCAAGCCAGGCTATCAGCGCATTGGCGATTATTGGAAATCTACTCGACGAGTTTCGATCTCGACAAGGTCAAACAAGAGGGGACGCGCATGCTTGCGATTTGCGCGGAAATGGAAACAAAAGGTATTGTCTTGCAGCATAATGCGTGTGGAAATAATGGCGTCACATGGTGGGAAATTGACTTGGCTGTCTACAATGATCCATCGCGTGTCCCCCAACTTGCCTCGGCGGCTCTGGATATGAATGAAGCACAACTCCGAGCAATTCCGCCTGGCAACCCCGCGAGCGATTTTATCGCTCGTGTCGACATGATTGGTCAGCCTGCACCTCCGTTACAGCTTTCTCCGTCCTTCTGGTTTAGATCTGACGGCACAAAACAGTGGCCCGTCCCCGGAAAAGCGTCATACATTTTGTATACAGAGCAAAACTTTGGCGCGATGAACTATCGAAATGTCGTGCAAATTCGCCGCGCGTTAGATAAATATGGTTCGTCTGGTTTAGATGTAACGATCATCGTTCCAACCGCTGGATATACTCGTTGGAGCGATAGTCCACCCCAGACTCCGGAAGAGGAAGCCGAGTCTGTGCGGCAGTATTATCAGGATATACTGAAGGTTCCCGTGTCAGTTGTCGTCGAAGAACTTCCCTTTACTCGAAAGCCCGACGGACGTCGAGTCAACGAGCGTTCCAAATTTTTGACGATGTATCATGAGTCGATCTCAATCTTGACCGATCGGGCTGGACGAGTGGTGGGAATGAATTTCGTTAGTGAGGGCGAGTTAAACGCGTATATTCGGCGCGCGTTAAGACGGTGAAGGGGGGTACCGAGGGATACTGCTTGGATTTCGACTCAGTTTTCAAATGGCGCAATAGCTGTTCTGCGAGCTATGGGATCGAGTCAACCCTGGTTTCTCCAGAAGCGGTAAATGCTTCAGAAGAGTTCCTCGGCTAGCGCGACGATGATGCCCGCAGGGCCTCGCATGTAGCAGAGTTTGTACTTGTCCTCGTACTGGGCCACCTCACCGATGAGTTCGGCGCCGTTGGCTTGCAGGCGAGCGACGGTGTCGTCGACGCTGTCGACGGTAAACATGACGCTCCGGAGGCCCAGCGTGTTTGGTGGTGCGATTGCCGGTTTGATCTCGACCAGCTTGGGGTTGCGAAACTTGGTCAGCTCAAGTCGCCCGTGCCCATCTGGGGTCCGCATCATCACGATGTTGACTTGGACACTGTCGATCCCGTTGACTCGGTCTACCCACGGACCTTCGATCGGTGCCTCGCCGTCGACTGTCATGCCGAGCGCGGTGAAAAAAGCGATAGCGGCGGGAAGATCGTCGACGACGACGCTGATGTGGTCTAATCTCTTGATCATCATGTTTGTAGTATAGCAGAGGTTATGCGTGGCGGTCCAGGTCGACTGTTCATGTGAGGTGGAGTTGGAGGTGGGTTTGCTGAGGGAACGTAGGCAGGGGCGGGTGCCGCGTTGTCGATACCGACAGATCTCCTTATCTGGAAAGCGAGGTAGCCAATTCCGGAGCGCTGGTGGGATGACAGCGATTCTGTTAGCACGGATCACAGTGTTACGCGCTATACGATTCCCCAATGAGTGCGATAGGATCAGGGTTGCCTTTAGGATTAGCCACGGGGACGTGAACCACGATCACGTACAAGACAATTCACAACACCGCGATGATGTGAAGTGAAGAGCGACGCTTGGTACCGAGTTTGGGTGCCACGCGTCGTGTCGTCTCAAACATTCCGTAATGCGCTGAGCTCGCGTGCGTTCTATATGAATTGTTGGTGAGAGAAAGAGATAAGTATATTTTTGCAACCCAAGGATAGCGTTTTTTGAATACTCCCTCAAAGTTTGATGTTGAGTTGTACGGCGCGAACCTTTATGTAATGTCCGTATCGATGGTTTGGAATCAAACGTTCGAGTCCGAAGATACTCCGGCACACGTGCAGGAGCATCTTCTCGTTGGCCGAATTCGTGATGGCGATGAGCACGCATTTACCGCGATCGTCGCCCAATATCTCGATACCGTCACGCGGTTTGCTTTTTATATCGTCCAATCACACGACGTCGCTGAAGACATCGCGCAAAACGTCTTCGTTGCCCTGTGGGAACATCGCGACACGCTGGGCGATATCCGCTCACTGAAGTCTTATTTGTTGCGCGCCGCGCACAATCGTGCCATCAACGACCAGCGCGCCGCCGGCGTTCGGGAACGGTATCAAACGCATCTCCGGACCGAGCTTGAATTAGGAGGGCTGCTCGACGACCCCCCTAGTGCCGATGAGAACGAGTGGCCCCTCACCGATTCTCTGGTGCAAACCGCCGTCGATCGCCTCTCGGAACGCCATCGGTTGGCGCTCCGCCTTAGGATTTTGGACGAAATGACTAATCCGGAGATTGCCGGCATCCTTGGCATTTCCACGGAAGCCGCCCAACGATTGATCAGCCGTGCGATGGCAAATTTACGAAAATTTCTCCGACCGTCTGAATAAGCTCCACTGGCGTGTCTTTGGAGTATGATGAGACCCGGCACGCCGTCTGGTGACACTCCCCCTGATGACACACCGTCCAGTCCGGACGGAACGAGTCATGAGTCGCTCGACGATTTAATCGTTCGTTATTGGACGGGCGAAACCTCGGCTGATGAAGCGGCACGGCTCACGGCTTGGTTCGCGCGTCATCCCGGACGTCAGTCATGGTATGACGACCTTCATCGCCGTCTCCGAAAGGAGAAGTGGACTACCCTCAGCCCCAATGTCGTCGCGGAACGAACTGTCAACATCGTTCACGCGGCACGCATTCAGGGGAAACAACCATCGACAAACGTCACACCGCGACGGCCGTCATCGTATTGGCGATATGTGTTGGGTGGGACGCTGGCAGGAATGCTCTTGTTGAGCGTGTTCTGGCAGCAACGCGTGCCGCAGCGGATCGTGCACGCCACCACTCCGCGCGCGGGAAATTCTATCTATACTACAGGCAATGGTGAACGCGCACGGGTCACCTTACCCGATGGAAGTACCGTACAGCTCAACGTCGCTAGCCGGCTCGAAGTGCCATTTGATTATGATCGTGGAAACCGAACTATACGGCTCACGGGCGAAGCGTTGTTTACGGTTGCGCATTATCAAGGAAATCCATTTACCGTCATCACCGAACAGAGTACAACCCGAGTGCTCGGCACGAGTTTTATCGTGCGCCAATATGCAACGGATACCGCGGCTGTCGTTGCGGTGCACGACGGAAAAGTCTCGGTTGAATTCAACTCGGAATCCGTACGCGAATCCATGGGGCGATCTACGCGTAGCGCTCAGCATGGAGCTGTCGTGGTTACCGCGGGATACGAAACCGTCTTGATGGCGGGACATATTCCACGGGTCGATACCGCGAATGCGAGGCGCTTTAGTTTTGCTCAAGGCACATTGTCGATCACATCGTTAACACTCCAAGACGCCATCCCTGAATTGAATCGATGGTATAACGCCGACATTCGACTTGGAGACTCCACGTTAGCCACGCGACCCGCCTCCGGCTCGTTGGAGGTTGGTTCGATTACCGATTTGATGTGGCTGCTACACACCGCGTACGACGTGCGTGTCGTCAGGACCGGTCGCGTGGTCACGCTTTATCCTGAGGAGAGTGCACCGTGAAACCTGAAGTACAGGGAGCTGAGATGCAGGCAACGATAATACGGGCAACGCGGATGGATCAGACGTTCAGTAAAGGGTATAAACAACGACGATTTACTCCGAATATCGTCACACTCGTTGCTGCCATCATACAGTTGGGGAGCTTCATCAGCGTCCCATTAGGGGCGCGGGCGGCCACTGTCGTCCCTTCCGTGCAACAGCCAACGAGGAACGATAGCACTGCCGCTTCAACCGCTTCCCAACCCTCGGCGCAACAGATCCGATTGGTCATGAATGCGAGTGCGTTGCGAACGGTGTTGCTGACGCTGAGCCAAGAGAGCAAACAGCCGGTGTATTTTACCGATAAAGATCCACGTTTCGATCAACGGATCAGCGTGAACATCACGGCCCCGAACGTCATGGCCGCATTCACCGCAGTTCTGAAAGGGACAGGACTCGTCGCGACCTTGGGGCCTGATGGCCGAACCATTGTGATTGCCGGTGTAAAGGGTGCAAAAGTAAATACAAATAAAGATGAAGGTATCATTGTCGGCGCCGTCGTCGATTCAGCGACGAAAAAGCCCCTCGCGGGGGTGACGGTCTTGATTCGTGGCACAAAGCTCGGAGCAACCACCCGGGAGGATGGTCAGTTCCGCTTTACAAACGTTCCGATTGGGTCTCGTGCGGTGGTGGTACGACTGTTGGGATATCACACACGCACCGTCACCGTCACAGTCACTGCAAGCGACACGGCGCGCGTGGTGGTCGTGCTCCAGCAGTCATCGACCTCGCTGACCGAAGTGGTCACGACCGCGATGGGACAACAACGCCGCATCGATATCTCGAACGATGTGGTGACGATTAACGCCGACAAACTCATCGAATCAGCGCCAATCCGAAACGTCACCGATCTTTTGGTCGCCGCGCAGGTACCGGGAATGATCGTGACAAAAAGTTCAGGGGATCCCAACGCGCCCACTCGTATTCGATTCGGAGGACCTGGAAGCATTTCTCAGAGTAACGACCCGGTGGTGATCGTTGATGGGATCTGGATCAAATCGTCGTTTTCTACTCCGGATGTACAGCGAGGGCTGGCGACGCTCAATGGCGTTCCCTCGACATACGTATTGGGTGGAGGATCACAATATGTCCCCTCTCGGCTTGATGAGATCGATCCCTCGATGATCGAAACGATCGAAATCGTGCGGGGTCCAGCCGCCACTTCTTTGTATGGACCCGATGCAGCAAATGGAGTGATCCGAATTACCACCAAACGTGGACGAGCGGGGCCGACACGGTGGGACATCACAGCGTTCCGGAATATTGGATCACCTGTGGGAAACAAGCCACCAACGTATCAAGGGTATGGGCACACCACTCGGTCATCCGAAACGACGCTCTGCGGGACATTGGAGCTGTCATACGGGGCATGCATACAGGATTCATTAGTGATATACGATCCTGATAGTCCGCTATTGAATAACGAAGGAGGTACCTATACAAATAGTCTTTCATTGTCGGTGAGCGGTGGTTCAAACGCATTGACGTATAACGTGACCGGTTCGATGCAAGACGGTATTGGCCCGCGCCGGTTTCCGGGTGCTTTACGCGTAGGACTCCGTCAGATGGATCTTCCGATGATCTCGAAATTCCAATTGCCCAGCCAAAATCGGACACGCGCATTGTCTGCTCGAATTGGAATGACTCCTCGTCCTGGCTTGGAAGTCTCGCTCGATTTCAGTGGGAGTCAACGTAATTCGCAAGAAAATACCGTTGACATCGTTGGGCTTGGAGCTCCGGACGACACGATAACGACGCTTCGTCAACCGGTCACCTTCACACCGAGCCAAAACAATACCACAGTGACGCATGGTACGATGAACGTGTCCACGACATGGAATGCCCGTGCATGGATGAACGCTACCGCGACTTTGGGAGTGGATCGGACCTATCAAGACGAAGCCAATACATCGACAGACAAAAATTGTACGGCCGGCGCCGGGTGTATAGTCTTTGGGAGTGGGCAGGCCGGAGCAACTGGACGGTCATCGGTGTATTCCATGCGCATTCAATCGAACTTCTTCCCGCAGCTTGGATGGGCTGGTCGGTTCATCGCCATCCGTCCAGGGATCGCGTTTGACGTGCGGCGGGATGTCAACGCTGGATCCGGACTATTTCTCTATTCACCAGTTGGCGGCGCACAACGCACAACGCTCAGTGCTCCTTGGAGTAATAGTACCGCGCTTGCGGGATTGAGTGTCAACGCCTACGTCACACTCTTCGATCGCATTTCATTCGACCCAGGCTTCCGTCGTGATTTTGCGAGCTCACGATCATTTCAGAATGCGCAGAAGTCGTATCCTCGATTTGGGACGTCGTGGCTTATTTCCGATGAATCGTTTTTTCCTAAAACACAATGGATCACTCTCTTGCGGCTCCGTGGCGCATTTGGGTATGCCGCAGTACAGCCGGATCTGGCTGCGGTGCAAGGTGGGTATTTGGGAGGATCAACCATGGTCAACGGGCAAAGTTATCCCGTCGTTCGTTTCGTCAGACTTGGGAATTCGGGGTTGGCGCCAGAGCGAAGTGTTGAACTCGAAACAGGATTCGACGCGGAGCTATTGGGAGATCGTATTTCATTGACGTTTACACACTCCAACAAACGCAACATCAACACGTTGATCAATCGTGTTGTAGCGCCGTCGTCCGGTGTTCCAAACGACCGTCAAGAGAATGTGGCGCGGATCCTCAATCAGCAAACCACGTTGGAACTCATGACACGTCCGGTCGATCTTCCGAATCTGACGCTGCGTCTTGGCGCTAACATCGCCGTGCTCAACAACAAGGTCCAAACCCTCGGGCAAGGCGTAAGCCCGTTTGGTCCGGGTGAACAACGGTATGTCGGAGGATATCCTGTTGGTGGATTGTGGGCACTTCCACTCCTTGGCGTACACGACATCAATGGAGACGGATACCTGGGGCTCAATGAGTACGATGTCGGTGACACGTTAGTGTACATTGGCTCCAATGTGCCGAGGTACACCGTTGGGTACAATATCGAAGTTGGTTTTTTGCAACGGTTCTCGTTCAGTGCCCGGATGGACTATCAAGGAAAAGGCATGCAAAATCGCACGATCGACCCTAATAGCTTGCGTGGACGGTGGGATGCGGACGCGTCAATCGCTGAGCAAATGTTGGTGTTCGGATCATGGGCCGCGAGCACCGCTGCCGACTATCAATCTATCTCGATGCTTCGGTGGCAATCCGCGTCGCTCACGGTGGATCTGCCGAATTCCTGGTTACGTGTCATGCGCGCGCGACGAGCGCAACTGTCGTTGCAAGGGAGCAACCTCGGACTCTGGACCAATTATCACGGACGAGATCCCGGTGTGAACTCCACCCCGATTGGTGAACGAACTACCGATAATGGATTGGCACTCGGGATTCCGCGTGCGTATGTCGTACAACTACGATTGGGGTATTAAACGAATGCGTCGTCGATATTCTTTGGTGATGACAGCTTGTGCGAGTTGGTTCGTCATTGTTGCGCTATTAGTTGGAACAGGTCCTGTTGCCTGTTCGTTGAATTCACTGCTCGATGGAAGCCAATCTGGAATCGATAGTACGAGTGTGGTTGATCCCGACATCGTCAAATCGTATACGGGAGCAGTTGGTATGTACTACGCGGCGATCTCATCGACGCGCATTGCGATCGGACAACAGGTGGCGGTTGTTGGGATGTTCACCGATGAGTTGAACGAGTCTGGTGGAAATCAGAATAAAACACTCGACGGACGTATCGCGACGGACTTATTGACTGGTGGTATTGTTGGGTCTTATGCGGGATTGCAGACCGCGCGTGTGCAAGCGGCACAAGCCAGCGCCGCATTGTTACGATATGGAACTCCCGCATCATATCCACTCGTTGGACATGCATACGCGCTGCAAGCGCATGCCATTACGTTGCTCGCGGAGATCTTTTGTTCGGGGATTCCACTAACTGAGGCTCCATTGGGAGGCACCCTGACGTATACCCCAGGGTTCTCGACAACGGCCCTCCTCGAACGTGCCGCGGCGTTATTCGACACCGCATACCAATACGGCAAAGATAGCTTGCCTATCGCGACATTCGCGAAAGTCGGGAAGGGGCGTGCGCTTCTCGATCTCGGGCGGTTCGCCGATGCACGCGCGGCTGTTTCCGACGTGGCGACAACCGCGCAATATCTGATGGAATTTAGTGATCAGGAGCCATACATCCCTGTTGGGACATCGTTGGACGTGAATGAGAATCGAATCGCGACAGCGGACCGGGAGGGACGTAATGGCATACAATGGACTGCTCCAACACCGGCGCAACAAGATCCTCGGCTTCTGTTCGCAACGAATAGCGCCTCGTTTGTCGTTCCACTGAAAGAGCAGAAGTATCTCAGCGCCTCCGAGGTTGTTCCCATTGCTGATGGCATCCAGGCACGGATGATTGAGGCGGAAGCCAATCTGCAACCAGCGGAAGCGCCAAGTGGGATGTGGCTGCAAGCATTGAACGCGGCGCGTGCAACAGTTGGATTGCCGGATACGACCGATCCCGGAACAAAAGATGGCCGCATCAATCTCGTCTTTCGCGAACGCGCCTTTTGGTTTTATCTCAGGGCGCAACGTCTTGGCGACCTGCGCCGATTGGTGCGGCAGTACGGCCGGCAGCCTGTGCAAGTATATCCGACGGGGCCGTATCCTTCTCCGAGTCTCGAAGTCCCGTCATACGGGTCGGAACTCGTCTTCGTTCCACCATTGAAAGAACAACAATACAATCCTTTGTACAAAGGGTGCATCAACAAGAGCGCATGATGATGATCATAAATCTTTCTCGTTCGCGTGCGAGGATACTTGGGATATCTCACTGCGGGATATCGCGCTACGCCGCGATGTGCATAGCGGCGGTGGTATTGATGTCGTCGCTATGGTCATGCGCGGACGCACTCTCGACGTCACCCGTGGCGCCAACCGAAGAAGTCCTGCATGAAATCGTCCTGAGCCCCAATGTGTTGACTATGGCGGTTGGGGATACGATGCGGATCACCGCGACTCCTCGAAATATCTTGGGGGATACACTTCCCGTAGATCCCAGCGAGCCCGTACAGTGGAGTACGCTCGATAACGACATCGTTTCGGTCGATGCCAATGGGGTCATCACCGCCCGAGCGTCCAACGACAACTTTGTGAACGTTACCGCAACGTGGCACCACGGTGGTGTGACTCGGTCCGCGACCGTATCGATCAATGTGACCGCGATTCGATATTCAGTGGCGCACTTCGCGCTCATACCCAGAGACAGCGCGCGCGCGGGCGTAGGGTTTCCGATGTTTGTGCCAATGACCTATCTCGAGATCGGTACGGTCGACGCAGAGGGGGAGTCGTCGTTGGCTCCAGCGGTTGGTTTTGAATTCCACGATACGCTTGGGCAGATGATCCCTAATGGCTTCGGTGGAGTCAATCTGCAATATGAATCCGTAGGGCGATATTCGATTTCGACCTGGGGATCCGAACGCACCTACGGCAAGTTTTGGGTGATCGCGTATGCGACCATGTATGGCGTTCCCGTCCGCGACAGTATTGCGTTTGTGGGGCTGTATTCCACTGATGTCAGCATCGAGATTACCCAGGATCCTGTCACAGGGGTCTTGACGAGTTCGATGCAAGGTGGATCCGCGCAACTGCAGCCATGCGCGTTTGTCTCATTTGTTAATAGCTCACAAACACCACTCGATATCGTCTTCGACGATCCCAGCCAAGCCAAAGGGTGTACGACGGCGGATGATACCTCGAAAGGAAATATTCTCGGGATTGGCTACGGTGAGGGAGGAATTCGACAATTTCCTGTGGTTGGAACACGAACATGGTCTGCCCGTAACGCAACCACCGGCGCGGTCATTCCACGAATAAACGGAACACTCGTGTTCCGTGAACCATAGACCATCACTGTATGTCATATACTCGTCGCGATCTTCTCAAACGTAGTGGTACCCTAGCCGCATTAGGGACTATCGGTACGCTGCCGCACCCGCTCTACGCCATGCTTCCCCGGGAGCACCGTCGTATTCCGCACAATGTCATCTCGCTCCTTGCCGATCCGAACGTCAAGGCGTTGAGTGATGTGGCGTTGAACGCCGCGAAGAGCGCTGGCGCGGTGTACGCGGACGTGCGCTTTACACATACCTTCACCCGTGACGTATCGATCGGCTCGGTGTGGGATTCTGAATCGATGACCTTGGGTGTGCGCGCATTGGTGGAGGGGTATTGGGGTTTTGCCGCCAGCCCCATCTGGACCCCCGACGAAGCGGCGCGACTCGCGCGGGCGGCGGTGGAGAATGCCAAGGCCAATACCTTGGGAAAACCTCGAGTCATCGAATTAGCGCCAGTGGCGGCGATCGACAACGGGCAGTGGAGTACCCCAATCAAAGACGATCCGTTTATCACGAGCGAAGATGAAATTGGCGATTTCTTGACGGGATTGTTGTCGTTTATCCAAAAGCTCCCGCACGTGGGCTCTGCCTATACAGTCGCGACATTCATCAGACAGGACAAAGCGTATGCGTCCACCGAAAATCAATTTGTGACGCAGCGGTTCTACCAAACGCAGGGGATTGCCCAATTCGTAGTCATAAAAAATCAAGAACGGCAGAAAGGGGTAGCACTTGATACGATCACTCCTGCGGGGCTGGGGTTCGAATATCTGCGGGAACAACCACTTCGGGATCAAATCGTCGCGCGGCACGAAGAGGCGATGAAGGATATGGAGCTCCCGCTGAAACCCGTGGATGTGGGACGGTACGCATTGGTGTTCGATGCGCCGAGCGTTGCGCAGTTGGTGAGTGCCACCATTGGGAGCGCGACCGAATTGGATCGGGCGATGGGCTACGAGGCGAATGCAGGTGGTACCAGTTACATCACTGATCCGCAAGCGATGATCGGGACACTCAAAATTGGCGCGCCGGCACTCACGGTAACAGGTAATCGAATGGAAGCCGCTGGTGCGGCCACCGTCAAATGGGATGATGAAGGTGTCTCCCCCCGGGAGTTCACGGTGGTGAAAGACGGGATCCTCACCGATATGCAGACGAATCGCGAAGGCGCAGGGTGGCTCAAGGAACAGTACGCAAAACGAAACCTTCCCTTTGCCTCGCACGGATGCGCGTATGCCCCGGAGGGGATTCATGTGCCGCTCACGCACTGCGCAAATTTGAGAATGCAGGCGGCCACGACTGATGCGACCTTCGAGACCTTGATTGCCAATACGACAAAAGGGCTCGCGATCAAACGCGCCAGTGTCGATATGGATTTCCAACAGGTCACTGGGCTCGGCGGCGGTGAAACGTTCGAAATCAAAAACGGGAAACGTGTCGCGGAAATTCAAGGTGCGGGATTCCTCTTTCGAACACCAGAACTATGGACGGCACTCGCCGCCGTCGGTGGCTCTGCGAGTCTCCGACGGTTTGGGATCGAAGCAACGAAAGGACAGCCGGAACAAACGTCGACACGGAGTGTCACGGCACCACCTATCGCGATCAAAGAACTGTCGATTATCGATCCAACGCGGAAAGCATAACGATGCCCAAACTCATGAATGTACAGGACACTGCGCAAGAGAAGGAGAAGAAAGTCTTCCTCCGTGACGAAACAGAGCGTCTTCTCAAGCGCCTTGAGTCGTTGACGGAAAGTGGGGGAAGTTCCTTCTTTGTCGTATCGAACTATTGGCAAGGCGAACTGCGCTGGGCCCGCAATCGCGCGAGCATGACCAGCGACCGGCGCGATACCACCATTTCTGTCAACCGAACAATCCGCGGGGGGAGTGGAGGCGCGATGACGAATCAACTGGACGATGCGTCGTTGATAGGCGCTATTCGCTCAGCGGAACGGCGCGCCTTGAAATACGCCAATCGTGCGACGCAAGACATGGCATTCGATCTGCCCTCGTTGTCGGCGATGCAGACCACCACGTGGAGCGATGCCACGCTCGCACGTACGATGCAAGAGCGTGCGGCTTTTGTGCAAGCGGTTACGGAAGAAGCGGAGCACAATACGTTGCTTTCTGCAGGCTATTTAGAATCGCGTGGAGTTGCGGTCGGCTCATTCGTGATCGATGAATATGGTCGTAAGGAGTCATTCTATGGTCAGATGACACAAGCCCAATGCTCCGCGACGGTACGACATCCGCAAGGGACCAGCTCGGGCTGGGCCGGGCTCTCTGGATATGATATTACGAAGATCGACGAGCAATCCATCGCCAAACGCGCGCTCGATAAATGTCTGTCGTCGCTCAATCCCGTGCGGATCGAACCTGGGCGCTACACCACGATCTTAGAACCACAAGCTGTCGCGGATTTGATGGAGATTTTGATGGGGGCGGTCGATCGATATTCCCCCGAACACGTGCCCCCTAATATTCCGCCGAACATGCCGGCGGGAACGCCATTCTTCTTGCAATACGATGCGACGGTGAGCCGAGATCGCAGTAAACTCGGGCAACGCATGATCGATGAACGGATTACGGTCAGTCATGATCCGTCAGATCCGCTCTTAGGCGTCCTGCCCGTCAAAAATGTCAAACCGATCACGTGGTTCAAGAACGGCGTCTTGCAAACGTTGAACTACGACCGTGGGTATGCGCTTAATGAGTTGAATGACAACGAAGCGGCCAGCGGACGCGCCGCATACCGGATGTCTGGTAGCACGACCACCATGGACGAAATGATCGCAACCACCAAGCGTGGCTTGATTGTGACTCGACTTGCCTCGGTACGGATGGTAGATCGAGGTAGTTTGCTTTCGACCGGATTAACGCGCGACGGGCTTTGGCTTGTAGAAAACGGAAAGATATCCAAAGCCGTCCGTAACTTCCGGTTCACCGAATCACCGCTCTTTGTACTCAATAATGTGGTGGATTTAGGTGTCCCGACTCCAGTGTTTCGTCCCTCACGGAGGCCACAATATGCGGGATTTGCTCCTGTCAATGGACTCATGTCGGCTATCGTTCCACCACTCAAAGTCAATGACTTTAGCTTTACGTCAACCGTTGACGCAATATGATACCGAAGTGCGAATTCAATAGTCAAAGATCATCAATACAACCTTGTGGCACGCGGCGAAGTCTTGTATCGCGTCATAACGATATTCGCTGGATGATCCTACGTGTTATGGACATCTCTATTTCGAATGCATCAATTATACGGACACGCAGCAAACGATCGAGATTCATGCTGTTGTGGATGATTCCTGCAATGTTGTGTCTGGGGCCTAGTGTTAGTGTGGTCAATGCACAAACACTCTTTCAGCCATACGATACCATCCCCGCGCTATCGCGCTATCGTTCCGTCGAAGAGTGTCTTGCGGCCGTCTCGCGCGTGGCGGGTAGTGCGGCGTTAGCGCGTCCTGAGTTTCCGGATACCATGCCGTTCCGAAAAGGTGTAGGGCGAGATTCAACGGACATGGCCGCGGTCGCGGTCGCGGGGCAATGTGCTACACAATTTAACCCGGATTCTGTCGTCTTGACCGGTGCGGTCGAGACGTATAGCGACTGGATACAACTGTATCTCACAGCCAATCGGGATGACGCGGCGGTTCGAGTCGTCCAACGTCGTGTCGCCAATGCTCGGCAACACCCCAAAACGCCACGTGATTTGTACGATGTGTTGATGGGGATCATGGGTGCATATGGAGACGCCCGTCCGATGCGGTGGGACAAGGTGCAAGAAACCGGTGTACAACTCGAAGCAAAAGGCGTGGCACCGGGGCCGATGGAGTTATACAAGGTGTATGTGACACAATATCAGCTTGCGGAAACGATGAACGATACCGTTGTCCAAACGACGATGGCCGAACGCATGCTCTCGACCGCAGAGACGATGCTTCCAGAGGTCAAAAACCGGCCGGAATTCATGTTCGTGCGCTACATGAACTTCGGTGCGGCCAGCTTTCTAACACGCGCCGCACTCATGGACAGTTTACGCCGAGGTCCTGAGGCTTATGTCGCTCTCGCACGTGCCAATTGGAAGAAAGTCGCAGAAAGCTCGATGTTCCCAATTCCCATGATGATCGGCGAAAAAGCGTTACCGCTCACCGCTGATTTTTGGGTTTCCTCGAGCACCGCTCCCGTGACCACCACCAGTGATCATCCCCGCCCATCGCCTGGAAAGATCGCACTCGTGGTCTTTCTCCGTGAAGGGTGTAATGCAAGAACGCCGATATTTTCCGGAGGATTGGACCGTGCCACCTTTGTGGATTCTTGCTGGGGCACGTATACGAGTCTTCGCCGTCTCGCGCAACGATTTCCATCACTTGAAATCACGCTCGTCTCGCGGACGATGGGTTACATCGGTAATACCGGTCCAATGTCGCCACAGGACGAAGCGTTGGTATTACAGAAATGGTGGTTAGGATTCCATAAGTTATCCGTGACTCTGGCAATCACGAATACCCAATTCTTCCGGCTCGAGGGCGTCGACCGCCGCCGCATCGATCAACCAGTGGCGAACGACGTCAACTATCTCTTTGGACAAGGGCAGGGCGGGAATGAGGTTGGATCCCAGATGTCGTATCTCATCGATACCAATGGGATGGTCATCTACTCGGGTGGGCTGGCCCAGGAATGGATCTTCACTCAAATGCTCGACGTGATCATGCAACGGGGGAAGTGATTGAGGGGCGGTGGGCTCGAAATAGGAGTAATGAGTGACAATTAACGTTAACTTGTCGGATTTCAGAGGGGAGATTGAGCATCGGCGCTGGTCTCTTCGTGACTCGATGTCCGAAATTTGTATACATTTTACGGACAATGTCTACTCCATCTTTGAAACGCGATATTGAGGCTCGTATGACTCAACAAGCGCCATTTGGTGTTTGGACACCCGCCGATTTTCTTGATCTTGGCCCGCGGGTGCGATTCGCCGCCTGTCGCAGGGCATACGTGATCTGCTCGTCTGAAAATCTCGACCGCTTCATCGTGCATCCTCCAAATATGTGGTTGAGGAGCCCGACGGAATTTACTCTAGTTTAGCCGTGTCCCGCTTTCCGGGGGAACGTCATGGGGGAGTCGTGAAAGCGTGGGAAGAGAGTGGACTACTTAAATCGTTGAGCTCACGCGAGGCCGTTGGGTAACGTTACCCGTCCGATAGAGTTGTATGTCACCTCAGGCAGGGGATTCTGACTTGTACATAGTTGTTACGTCTATTTTGCTATGCTAAAATGGCAAAATCCGTTACAAAAACACGAGCCCAAGCGCGGTTCATTCATTATGCATAGTCCTCAGGTACAACTGCTCGACTTTCGTACGCGCCCACGGCGTCTTTCGTAGAAACTTGAGACTCGACGCGATACTGGGATCGCTCGTAAAACACCGAATATTGATGTGTTGACCCATTTCATCCCAGCCTAAAATGCTCACTAATTCAGTCAGCATCCGCTTCAGCGTGATGCCATGCAGCGGATTGTTTGTTGTACTATGCGAATCGGCCATGATACAATTTGTACGAATTTACGCTTGGGCGCATCTCCCACTCGTCGCACTATCGGGATTTCGGAGGCCATCGAAGCCGAGATCCCGATGATCATCGGAAAACTAGGAAGATAAAGCGCTCGACAGGCCTCTCTCATCCGTCTCGTACGGGTCCCATAGGCCGTCACCACATAATTCATAAACAGATTGCCGAAATCAGTGGATTTCTAGGGGCTGAGGTGTGAGAATCTTGGCGTAATGAGTCGATCGTTATGCTGGGCAATAGTAGTAAACGATTGCTGATCGAAGCATTCGCAGGAGACTAACGCTATGTGGCCGAAGCGGAAGCTGTTTCCGCAATGGTGTATCTTGCCATCGATGTATGGGTCGAAAGCCACTTTGCGGAATGGATTGCGAAGTATCTCGAGGTGAGGTTCACTATTTCCAACTCGGGCTATCCATCTCCGTCGCATACAGCAGTGGGACGACTTGTCCTGTCGTCACGCGGACCAATACCAAATACGTCCCTTCGACCGCCCCATCGTAGGTGTTACCGTCCGGCCCGCCATTTAACACTAGCCACCGACTATCCGGCGACCACGCGATGGACTGTCGCGCAAAGCGTTGCCCGTAGGCCTGCCCCAGGGATACAATCGCGCGCCGGTTCGATCCGTCAGGATTCATGACCATGAGCGTGCCATCAGATGCCGATAAGTACGCTACATATGCCCCGTTCGGCGACCACGAAGGATAGACGCCGTTGACACCGACCGGCTTTAAGGTGCCGGTCGCGACGTCGATGATGCGGATCATCGAATATCCCGCGCTGTCCGTGACGAACGCGACCCGGCCTCCATCGGGCGAGGGGGCCGGGCTGAACGCCGGTACCTGTGCTTGCGACTGGGCCATGGAGAAAGCCGTCGCGTTCGAACCCTGTGTATTTGTGCGGTACAAACAATAATTGCTCTCCGAGCACTCCGTGGTGTGCCCGGCGAAGTAAACCCACTTGCCGTTGGCGGTCGGCATCGGTGCGTCCGCATTAATAATGCTGGGTGCTGCGGAAGTCAGGAACGGCGTACCAGGCCTTATCACGCGAGCGTTCGCATTCGTCCGCATCAGGGTGATCGGTCCAGATGCGAGTGTTTGCGTATACACAATGATATTCGTTCCCGGAATTCAGCGCGGGGAACCAAGGCTCGCCCCTGTCACTGCCGTGACAACCGTGTCCATATTGGAACCGTCCAGATTGAATGCGACGATGTACGGTCCCCGTCGCGCAACGAGACGTGATGTTGGGGACGGATTCTCTATTGGTGCCGTCCCATCGTTTCCGCATCCCAGGCTCAGGAGGCATACCACTACCGATAAGGAAAGTCTTTTCATGGCTGAAAAATACCAAAATCCGACGCGGTCCGTGTAATTGCGGACTGGATCCAGTTCTATAACACGTGTCGTCGATCCAAGTGTTGGCGATGAAAAACCCCTGTCGAAGCGTTCGCTTTCGCAGCTTGATCTGTGCAGATTCTGCAGGGTCACTACAATAGGCAGAGAGTCTTGTTTGACGAATGATCGTTCATAAACATCCTAGCACCGACCGCTATGCCGACCGAGCAACACCTCGAGATTTACCGACAACACCGTGCCGTACAGGAGAAGTATGTCTACTCCTTGCTGGCGTCCGTCGGGGCGGCAATCGCGCTTGCGGTCACTCGAACGCAGGGCGCGAGCTTGGCTTGGTCACAAATGCCGCTCGCATTTGCGGTCCTCCTTTGGGGCTCAGCTTTTACTTTGGGTGTCGGCATCTCGTTTATGTTGAGTCCACCCTTTTTGCAAATGCTGCACTGCTGAAGGTTGAAGCCGGTGAACATCCGGAAGTAGGTCGCCATCCTCAACTCATGGCGGCAGCGAATGAAGGCATACGCTCTGCCATCGAGTCCAACTCAAATTGTGCCAGTCGGTTCGCGCGCTTGCAGTTTCGCTTTCTTGTATTGGGTGCGATAAGCTACCTCGGCTGGCATGTCTATGAAATGTTTCTTCGTGCCGTCTCGTAGGTGGGTCCGCTTGACCATTGCAGTATAATTATACGAAGGTCTCGACGTTCGATGTGCTCAAGCGGAAAACGGAAGAAAGCGTAATCGAAGCCTTCGAAATAGCGTGCCTGCTAACGGGCAAAGGATTCCATTAGCCTATATCTAGTAAATCATGAGTGATCTAATACCAGGTCTAGTTGGCGCAATTGTAGGATATATGCTGGGTTGGGGTAAAGAGTTCCTTGATCGATCAAGAAAACGCCGTGCGGTTGCAACGGCCTTGATCCTTGAGATTGAGCGACATATTCCGGTGCTTCAGCGAGCGACTACACGCGGGTGGGTGGTACCAGATGACTACGGGATGCTCTTATCTCCGATCACGGATCGAATATCTGACTGGGTAGATCTATTTGATGCGAACACGGTCGAACAGGTACTGCAATACCGAGCGGTGTTTGCGAGTGTTCATGAGCATGCGACGATAATATTCAATCGCATGGGGCAACAAGTTGTCTTCCCGCATGGAGCGCCAGGATACCAGAAGCACATTGCGGATTGCGTAGATCTTGCTGAAAAGGCGGTGAAAGCGTTGCGTCATGAACGAGGCTGAATCCGCATAGCGTTTTAAGAGTACTCAACAATCTCCTTCATAGTTACAGCTTTTCTTCAGTAGCTCGCCAGGGAGAAAAAACGGACGCGATGGCAGTCTTCCCTGGCCGTCTTAGGCGTCAGAAGTACAAACGGCTAGGTGAAGTCCGAGCCTAGCGATCGGACGTGGACTTTTTAGCTCTGAAAGAGAGAAGTCGATAGCTCGGTCAATGATGCTGCTTTTTGGGGAGGTCTGACTTTTGAAAGGGAAGAAGGACAATCTTTTCTACGCAAAGCTTGGGAGGTAAATTCGACAATTCTCTTATCCGTCATCAAAACATCTACATAAGGAAGATAGGCAATGTGTTGAATGTCAAGTTGGTCACTGGCAACCGGAGTGTTGGTTGCTTTTGCCATCTGTAACTCTACCGCGCCTGCTAGCCACGTACCGGGGCACTGATCGATTTGAACAAGCGCTGCTATAGAGTCAATCGTAGATTCCTCGGTGACATTAAGAAAGTTACGGAGTATTTCCTGAACATTTTTACGAAATACTGACTCCTGAATTAAGATGTCAATGTGTTTCTTCTGCGACGTACTGCTGTCCGCGATCGGAAGTAGCGATTCCAGACCCTTCCTTGGGCCCAGGTCAGTCATTGTTTGAATAATATCCCGGCCAAGCTCCTCTGTGAGCTTTTTTAGCTGGGTGATCGCTGCGGCCGGAAGAAGTTGTTCTATACCTTCCCAAACAGAATTGTCCTCAAGAGCTTTGCGGAACATTTCATTTGCTGTCGCAACATCAAAGTCACTGGGATACTCTTCCGGGATTTCAGAGAGACGCGGTCGTTCATACTGCTGTTCTTTAGGTCGTACCCTTGCACGTGCTCCAGTAGTAAGCGCGCTGCGCAGAAACCGTGATGTATGGGCGAGAACGGGATCTTCGATGATTACGAGCTGGTCGATTTCCTCGGCTGTTCTTAATACCCCAGGAAAAATGTCAATCCAGCGAGTAATTGTTTCCACTAAGTTAGGCCCGGTGCCTCCGAGGATGCCAAGTTCGCAATAAGCACGGACGATTTCTCGGCCAACGAGTAGGCGAGGACCTAATGGCTCGACTTCCTCGGTAGGGAAATCAAGAACTAGAGGAGCGAGGCTTTGGAAAGTTTTTCGGCGGGCTTCCCGAGTGATCTGGTCAGCATGCTGACGTAGTTCCATCAAATGCGTAAGAGTAATAACTAACGCATTAGAACTTTCTTTCCATCGCTTTATAAACTTGCAAAACTCCCGCTGATCTTTTGCTGCAGCAGTTGCTAGTAAATGATGGTGGCTTGTGTCAAGATAAATGAGTCGCGCTCTATGCTCGGGAAATAATATAGGCTTGGTCATTTCTGGGTGGAGTCAATGTTGCTCATGTGCTATTGTTCAAAATTGGATTAACACAACGCCCCACAGAGTATAACACTCACCTGTCATCGCGGCTGAGCACCACCTCGCTGGTGCGGAGTGGCCAAGTTTAGGCAGGTCGCGCGCCACTGCATTCCGCTCCTAAGTGGTTCTCAAGGAGAGCTCTTTAAGCTGCTCTCAGCTAAAAGAGCTCTCCTTCGAAGGCTACCTATTAAGGCTTAATAATCCGCCCACGACGGTCAGCGACACCAGTATCGTCACCACGTGAAGTGCTAGAAGGGCGTTCGGCACCCAAATCTCACGAGACGTAAAGGAACGGTAAATCTTGGGATCTTCTCCCCTTCCAAGAGCTTCCCACTCCGCGGCATAAATCGAGGCCTTTAGATAGCGCTCGATATAGTTGATAACCTGAAACTTACCTCGATTCAATTGTCCGAACGATGAGATCAAACTTCGCCATGCACCGCATAAAATGGCACCGGCCACAGCCAGTACAGCTACACCAAGTCCGCCCATTCTGTTGCCACCGGAGTTCTGAACAATCAATCCCGAAGCGGTGAGGAGTGCTCCATTCATCGTCAGAAAAAAAGTATTTACCGCCTGCCGGCGACCAACAAGGCCCTCCGAGCTTTGAACCATAATCTTGTAGAGATCAAGAGCTTGCTGAGTCGCGGCGTCGCCTTCAGGGGGGCCGAACGGGAAAAGAACTTCGGCGAAACGCGGTCGAGACGGAGTGCGTATCCCGAGTTCATCTGCAGCGCGGCGAATGGCAACGACGAAGATCCGATCCTCGTCTTGAACGGAGCTTGGTAATTCGTCGTAAGCGACCAGAGAGGCGTGAGTAGAATCGCGCTCAGCCATCCAAGCTGACCATGCGTCGTGAACATCACTTTCGCTCACATCACACCCTTTAGAGCGAAGGAGAATAGCATACGTTCGAAGCAAAGCTTCGGCATGGCCATTCGGCATACGCTCATCTGGGATGTGCTTTCGGATTCGGGCGGCGATATCGTCGAGGTACATAGATGACTAAACCCAGGTTCTTAACCACTTCGCTATCTGATCGAAGTTCCAGCGGATGACGTCACTGCTTGGAATACCTGTCGGAATTGAGTGCGACTTATCCTTGTTGATCTGAATGCCAAAGAGGTAATGACCTTGTCGGGTCGTCTCCGCGATCTCCCAAAGTACTGCGTCCGATTTCCAAGTCGTGGGGCCAATCAAGACGATGGTTCCTTTCGTTATGCCAATCCTCTTAGAGCATTCAGTCTTCCATTGGGAATCAAAAGGACTTTTCACAGAGTAGTCGTAAAACTCGATGTTGTTTCGGTCATCTCTAGCATGCTGCGCTAGAAAATCGCGCGCCCATTTGTCCTCCATTTCGAAGCTGATGAATGCACGAGGTGTAGCCATGGATAATCTCCGTTGTCCTGTTTTGAATTGGATGCGAGGGACCGCCGACTGAGCGGCCCCGTAGACCCGCAATGGGGGTGGCACTCTAACGATATTTGGACTGCAAAGCTTCAGTTCATATAAGTGATGTAAATTAGCCCTCTTCAAAATATATGCTGAACGCCGCCTGCAGTCGCATCGCAGTTTGCTCGGAGCGTCCCTCCCCCAGAGAGTGCGCGAACTGCCTGCATTCTTGGTTGGGTGACCGAGCGAAAGAATCGGTCTCCGAACGGTCCCGGTAGGCGGGTGATAGTGACCGTTGGACGTCAAAAATCATCCAAATCTGGTCCTTGCCTGGGCTGACCGCATTGAAGGCCATGGGCATTGGGGCTGGAATCGTAGTGTTCTTAAAGGGTGTTTTGGGACCGTATATTTAAGGCGTCGGAACCAAGGCGTATCCAACCTACCTGACAGTGAAACAAGGTCTAGGAACACATGGGCGAAGGTGGGTCTTACGCCTGGTGAGCCATTTCTGACGCAGAATATGCCTTAGAAAAAGTTCGTCAATTGCCAGGAATCTGCACTCGTGACGGTGATTCATTCACAATGGCAGAACGCACTGGATGAGCGATCTCATGGAAGATTGGTCGGCCATTCGATTGGCGAACCGCTCAGGCACTCATTGATGAGGATCGGGTTGAACGCTAAAAGATCAATCGCGTCGGTGGGTCTCTTTCACTCAACATCGGAAGACAACAGGGACCGCTTCCAATAATCAGCAAATCCCAGAAATCCGCAGCGGACGTTTTGGGCAAGTTACAAATACGGCAAGGCTGGATTGGTACCAGCGATCTCTTACAGCCTCTGGATGAGAAGAGTCTCTCGTCCTCGCTAATGTTTCCGTCGATCGAGGCATGGGGCTCTCGAGTCCGTGGCACGGGGGGCTACCATAAGAGAAATCCCGACGAAAAGATATGAAAATATCAAAATTGTGATGTTTGTGTAAGATATTTAAGAAATAAAAACTGTGTTGACACGATAGTGTGTACAACACATTATTGTGTTATGCGAAATCGTGTTCGTGACCTTCGTACTCGACTCGGGTGGTCCCAAAATGAGCTTGCCAAAGCCGCAGGAACAAGTCAGCAGCAAATTCAACGTATTGAAATTGGCGATCAAAGCGTCAAGCTTGACCTTGCTATACGTCTCGCAACTGCTCTAAAAGCCGACCTGACAGAAGTATTTCCGCAAGCAAAGCAAGCGCTTGGAAGCTCGCGTCCTCATAACGTCGCAGACCTTACACAGTTAGCCGACAATGACAAAAAGCGTCGTGCTCTAGAAGATGCAGGACTTGATACCGATAGTGATTCTTGGTCTTTAGTTATCGGCTTAAGAACCGGAGCGAAAGTTCATTTACCAATTAGTACTGAAGAGAAAAATCGGTTTAGACATAATTTGATATCGATAGAACCAAGTGCACCATTTTTTGTATTCGATTCAGGCCATTTTCATGTTGGTATCAACCTCCTTGAAATACAGTATGTGCAGGAGTTATGGGAGCCAGATCCAACAATTAGTGAATGGGCCACGCCCAAATTTGATAAAACGGATATCACCGTCTATCTAAGAGGAAGAGCCGAACCATTGTTGTTCAGTGGTAGTCCAGATTGGGAAGACAGTTCAGATGAAGAAGATATCGGTCAATTCGAAAGTATATTCCAGATAGCTCAGACATTCATCGAAAAATACCACTTTTTTGACTTCCTTGACGGTGATGGTGAGTCCGTGCATTTACGAGCGCAGGATATAGAACTTTTAGCGATTCCTATGTGGTTGACGGATAAAGAGTTTATTGATGATGAGTTAGATAAGGACGATAGTGAATCAAGCAACATCGACGAGTGAGATGCTGGAATAATAGCATATGATGATACTTGAATCAGTATTGACGTGGCTTCGTGACCCTATCTGGCAAAGCTTAGGGGTATTAATCGCAGTTTTTGCTGCAGCTTGGACAGCAGGGCGACGAGATAAGAAGCAGATATATTACGAGACTTTTTCATCTCCAGTTGTGGTTCCTGATGCTGGATATGGAGATCGAGTGAAAGTATTGTTTGATGAGAAAGAAGTCTCGAATGTATGGACTGGAAGATTTTCTATTCAAAACAGAGGAAACATCCCAGTCAAATCCGGGGATTTTGAACAAAATATTGTTTTAACTGTCGGCCCAGAAAGTCAGTTTTTGAGTGCCGCTATTGGTCGAGTATCGGAACCAACTCTGAATCCAAATCTTGAGTTTGTACCAGGGAGTTCACAACTATCTATCCGGCCCATGTTACTTAATCCAGGAGATCGCTTCGAGATAAACTTTGTTTCAGAGGGAGTACGTCCTACGATCAAAGTAATGTCAAGAATTTCTGGTATCAAATCTATAAAGCCAGATCCTGCGTTTGCTCGGGATCTATTCTTCAATAGCATTCTAATATGTAGTATCTCTCTAGGGATGACTTTTTATATAGATAGAAACCCACAAATGCGTGACGCTGTGGGCGGCAACGGCGTGCTCGTTTTAATCGCATCCGTAACCGTAATAGGTATATTTCTGTCGAAGTCTTCATTTTCTGAATGGAGACGTAAGGAGCGTTTTGATAGTTAATTTCAGAGCCGTGTAGTGTTTATCGATACACTCGGTGCTCACTTTGGACAGTGTTGTATCATCACTACATACTCATCGCATTTGTTATCACAGAGCGAAGCGTGATCCCAATCTGAACAGCTGAGCGTAATTAACTTCGATACGTGGAACAGACCCTGATATCATCGTACGACTAGAAAACGATCCCGTGTATTGTGACTACCTATTATACAGATAGCTCAATGTAACGACCCAGCCATTTTTGCACAGGTCAGGCGGCTAATCTAAATACTTCAGCCGAGGTTTTCATCGCCAGCGTCTCGCGTCTGCCCGGGGCTCCGTCCTGGCCTCGCTCTTATCGAGCACCGCGTTCATGGATGAGCGCGTTTGCCTTCCCGGCGTTTGCTCGTTGTAAAGGCGGAAGCGGTGGGACTTGAACCCATCACTCCGTTGCTAGTTTTCAGGTGCATTGATGGGGTTTGCATTTAGTTTTGTCCTCTCGCATTTTCCTCTACACAGTCCGCGAGTTCACCCATGAATCGCGTTTATGCTGGGGGCATGGAATGCATTCGAGGCTGTTAGAGCACGGGAAAGGTACTTTCCAGTTGTCCATACCGTCTAGTTACTGGCTGAGTCAGGAGTACCTTCGCGCACAGAGACTCGCTTTAGAAAGGAAACTAAGAAACGGACCCTAAAGGATTTCCGGTAGGTGATGCTGTGACAATTTGCCCTATTCCTGCCCTATCTGTGCTCAATATGCCCAATCGTATGGAAATATCAACGACGCTCGAAAATGGTCGTGCCAGATCATATTGCGAAAAATCTACTTTCATCTGCACCGAGATATCCGATCCGCGTCCAATATGCCCCATCCGTGGCTCACGTACTTTTGCGACGGATTCATGAAACACAACATCTGGCGTGGTGAGCCAACTCGGAAGTTGTATATATCTCTTTCGAAGCTGTCGAAATATCTCCTTGCGTGCTTCGACGAGATACCCATTCACCGTACTCGCACTGACCTGCATGATCATTGCTGCTGCATCATGCGACCGTTCTGCCACACCACATAACAAGAAGGCCTGTCGACAGCGCAACGGTAACCGTTGAATAATATTATGGAACCCGCGTTCTTATGTATAGATGTGCGCTACGCACGTCTATACATAAAATCAATAATTCTTACATCGTTCACTTCGCAAATACGTGATTCGCGTGCAGATTACAAGTATTCTCCTAAGCTGATGATTCACATTGGATACTGACCCATTCACGGCATGGGGTGCTAGTGATAGCAAACGGTGAGATTTATAACGTTGACGATGTGTTGCTATGGAGTAGCTTATAGTGAGACCACTCGAATACATTCTGGGAGCATCCCGCGCATAGAAAACATACATTGCCGTGTTGATCTCATTATTAATGCTTACATCTGTTCGCGTGAGAGGGAACTCGTATGACGTTTTCTGCTGATCTGCGTGCCTTCGCATCGTCTCAATTCGATGACGATGCCGGTGGTATACAACCAGGGAAACGACCGCAGGGAGAAAGATCTCGTCCCACCATCATCCTCGCCGCATCGCTCATTAGCCGAGTACAAGCGCGCGACGCCGACGCGTTCCGCGAATTGGTTCAAACGCTCTACGTTCCACTCGTTCGATTCGCGCGTTCCCTCCTTGGCTCACATGATGATGCCAAAGATGTCGTACAGGACGTATTAGCTCTTGTCTGGGACTTGGGTCCACGTTGGATACCAAATGGCGATCCGGTCGCATATCTATTTGCCAGCGTACGTAACCACGCGTTAAAAGAAATACGTCGTCGAGACCGCGCACACCAACGCGCTCAACGGGCACACAGTGTTGATTTGGCCGTTCCCGGTAACCCTGAAGCTACAGAGCACCCCAACGCGCTCGACCAAGTCATAGAAACCGAAGTCGATATCGTGCATCGACAACATGTGAGCATAGTTCTGTCAACACTCTCGGAGCGCTATCGTACTGTCTACGAACTCCGCTACCGACGAGGGCTCTCTGTGTCTGCTATTGCGGAAGTCCTGGGTACGTCTGTGAAGAGCGCAGAACACCTGACCGCGCGAGTCACGCAGATGGTACTCGAACGGCTTCGACAAAGAATTTCAAGAATTATTTAGAAAACCGGGGGTTTGGGTGCGTCGGCGGGATGTACCAGGTATGAGAGACGACTCGTTCACTTTACCGCGACCCACCGATGCGATGCCTGACCCCCGACTGATTGAGCGGTACGTCGCGGGCGAATGCACGCTGCCGGAGCGAGTGGTAATACAACGATGGATAGCTGTGAACCCGAATTGGGGTGATGCCTTAGCAGCTATGCGTTGTGACAGCGCGCACGAGCTTGCAGGGAGAGAAGAGTCGATTGATGAGCGTGCTGAAACACAGCAACTGTTCGCACGAGTTGGATTGCAAAATCTCGATAATGCGAACATGCCGGAGAATGGATGGGCCGAGACCGCATCTGCGCCCTCAGACGTTCGTCGAGTCCGCAACGCATATTTTGGGTTCAGCGTACGTCGTATCGCATATGGAGTTGCAGCGACCGGCCTGTGTCTTGTGATCGCCGCTGTGACGGTTCTCGGATGGGCCCGATCTGCAGAGCCGACCACCGTTCCCGTTTCTACCTACACAACAGGAAATGGTGAACGCGCGACGATCAAGCTCCCTGACGGAAGCACCGTTGTGCTCAACGTCGCCAGTCGTCTCGAAGTGCCGATCGACTATCTTGAAGGGCATCGCGCGTTGCGATTGGAAGGTGAAGCGAGGTTCTCTGTTGTTGCACAATCAGACGCACCGTTTACTGTGGAGTCTGGTAAGACAGTGACACGTGTGCTTGGGACACGCTTCGTTGTTCGCCATTACGAGACCGATCCGTCGACTATGGTTGCGGTGCACGACGGGAAAGTTGCCGTCAACGGTGCTGTCTTGACTGGCGCACAGCGCGCCGAAATCTTTGCAAATGGTGAGACCATTGTGTCCAGGGTCACTGACATGGATAACACATTTGCCGATGGTGTACTCATACTGCGCGGTGCGTTGCTATCCGATGCTATTACTGATCTCAATCGATGGTACGACGTAGATGTACGAATTGTTGATTCGTCTCTTGCCACCCGTCGGTTAGATGCAAAATTGGATGCTGGATCGCCATCTGATTTGCAGACGATTCTGGAGTTGACCTTTGGTGTGCGCGTGGTGCGCGATGGACGAGTTCTTTCTCTGTACTCCGGGCGATGAGTGTGCGAACAAAACAATATTTGATGTGTGGAGTGATGGTAGGTTTAACTGGTATGATGCCCACGACGGTGGTGTGTGCACAATCGGAGATTGGGACGCAGACCGACGCGCGATATACGGTGCAATCCGGGAGAGTTGCTGTGCAAGAGGACGATAAGGCGCAGCCACAGAAACGTGATAGTAAAACGTCGGAACGTTCCGTCACACTTAATGTGCGCGACAGTTCAATGTTGTATGTCATCAATGAGATATCACGGCAGGCTGGGCTCCGCATTGCATTCGATCGAACCTTATCGCAGTTCAAATCGAAGGTGAGTCTGAACGTTACACAGATGAAGCCAGCGGCTGCGTTGGCCGTTGCCGTAAAGAGTTCGGGGTTGGAGGTGGTAGTGGCGCCTGATGGGCGAACTGTTGTCATTCGTCCGAGCACAAAAGATGGTGCTGGGAGATCCGAATTACAGGATACAGGAGCGGTATTCGTTCGTGTGACGGATTCGGCGTCCGGCCAGCGGATTTCTGGAGTGACTGTCGCCATCACGGGAACAAAGATCGTGGGAACTACCAATGGACAGGGAGAGCTTCGATTGATGAATGTTCCACTTGGAGACCGATTAGTGACGATTAAAATGTTTGGTTATCGTCCGACCAGCCGTGCCATTGAGGTGAATAAGGAGAAGCCGACCTATCTTCTCATCGCGTTAGTATCCATCCCGACAGCATTATCTGGAGTTGTTACTACAGCAACAGGAATGCAACGCAAGCTCGAGATCGGGAATTCCATTACATCGATTAATGTCGATTCGGTGATGAACGTTGCGCCAATTGCGACGTTGACTGATTTGTTGGAAACGCGGGTCCCGGGATTGATAGTGCAGCATACGTCAGGCGCACCCGGAGATCCATCTCGTATTCGAATTCGTGGTTCGAGTAGCATTACGAGAAGTAATGATCCGATTGTAATTGTGGATGGGATTCGCGTGTACGGGGATCAGTCTGTTGGGCAGAGCCAGAACTTATCGCAACAGGACGCTGGGCAAGGGGGGCTCAACATCATGCAAGCCAGAACTCCTTCACTCGCGCCGTCACCGCTAGATCAGATCGACCCGAACAGCATTGAGACGATCGACGTATTCAAAGGTCCGAGTGCTGCCGCACTGTACGGGTCGGACGCCGCGAATGGAGTTATCGTGATAACCACTAAACGTGGCCGTCCGGGAAAGACGCAGTGGACCGTGGCTCTCAATCAGGGCATTCAATACCTTCCCGGGAAGTATCCAGAAGGTACGTATCAGTTTGGGCATATCGAGGGTAGTTCATTCCAATACGGAACTTTACGTTGTCCACAATCAGTGCTGCTAGCTGGTACGGCGGGGTGCGTCGTCGACAGCCTAGTACGGTTTCAGGCGCTCAACGATTCGCGATACACCATTCTCGGTCACGGTTTAAATAGTGGAGCCAGTATGACGGTGCGAGGCGGGGTTTCAAATCTGCAATATGCGCTGACTGGCACGGGCTCAAGTACGCTGGGCCTACTTCGCCTACCAGCGGCCGAAGTGGAACGTTTCACAGCTTTGCATAGCCGACGGCCTCCTGAATGGATGCGGCGACCCCAAACCTATAACACGTGGGGGGGAACGGGCTCAGTCACGGCCCAGGTCAACCCCCGAACTTCCGTTACGCTGTCGAGTGCATTATTTCATAGCAACCAACAGCGCTCATCCCTGGAGTCCGCACTACCCGCGCTTGCGGAAACGTATCTCGATCCGGCATTACTGGGTGAGAGTCCGATCATTAACGACTTCTATCGACGTGCAACATCGGAGGGGCTCACGTCGCGGAACAGTCTACAATTACAATGGGTGCCGATTTCGTGGCTTCCCGTGACTGCGACCGCAGGGCTCAATATAGGGACGCGCACCGATCAGACACTCGTCCCCCGTGGGTATCTAACCTCGGTCGTCGATAGCAGCGGACGGTTTGCCATTGGAAAGGGCAGTGATCAGACTCGCTCGTTTTCGGTAAATACCAGCGTCCCGTTTCCATGGATGAGAACCGTACTTGCCCTGGGATTCAGTGGGAACGCTCAGTCCGTCGCCACCGTGCGGGCGCAAACAAATGTCATTCCCCCGGGAGTCGACCTACCAACCGTGTTTCCCACTGATCAAGTCAACGTGAGCAGTATCAGCCAAAGCACCACGGCAGGAGCGACTTATGGCTGGTTTGTTGAGCCGCGCTTGAATGTGACCTCGCGTTTCTTCGTGATGGCAGGGTTGCGCTTGGATAACAACGGACTGGCTGGAGCACGGGCCGGAATTATGGGTCTTCCGAAGATGAACTTCTCATGGATCGCCTCCGAGGAGCCGTTCTTTCCTTGGAAGGGTCTGTTCACGACGTTACGACTGCGGACAGCTATCGGCTCCAGTGGAGTGCAGCCAGCGCCAACCGATCGTCTTCGTACCTATGCTGTGTTGACGAGTGCGGACATCAATGCGGCGAGTCTGTCCTCGACCACAGTCGTTTCGAATCAGCAACTGCTTGGACTAAATACGCTCGGCAATACACAACTTCGGCCAGAGCGATCCCGGGAGTTGGAGGGAGGCTTCGATGCCGACCTATGGAACAACCGATTGCATGTGGAGGTGACGCGATATCAAAAGACGAAACAGGATGCGATTCTCAGCATTCTGCTCGCGCCGTCGTTGGGTGGCTACAGCTCCTCGCAATCCATCAATATAGGAGTGGTGCGAAACACAGGGCTCGAAATGAACCTCAGCACGCAAGTGCTCGATCTGCAGCAGGTCCGATGGACTGTAGGGACCTTGATCAGTCGGAATAATAATGTGGTGGTTCGCCTCAACCCAGGGCAAAGTGCAATCACGTTTCCAGAAGCCGGGGTGGTTGGCAGCACGCGGGTGGTGCCAGGATACCCGCTGTTCGGGCGATGGGTGAGGCCGATAGCGGGGTTCGCAGATGCCAATGATGACGGTTTCATTGATCGGAGTGAAGTGCGCATCAGCGATAGTTTAGTCTACGTCGGGCGGCAGGAGCCCGACTACACCATGACGATGAATACCTCGGCAACCTTTTTAGGAAAATTCAGTGTTAATGCGTCTCTCAGCTACCAGCACGGCGTTGTGCAAGTGAACAATGCGCGGAGCACAAACTCGGGAGATAGCCCATTTTCTCCCGTCGGTCCGGATGTGCCGCTTAGCACGCAGGCGGCATACGCGGCATTGAGTTCTGGGGTGATTACGACCGAGTCGGGGACCGCGTACGGATTCATCCAATCAGTGAACACGCTACGTTTTGAGACATTCTCGGTGTCTTATAACATGCCACAGACTGTTGCTCAATGGTTGCGAGGGCGCTCGATGCTTCTTTCTCTACAAGGGAGCAATCTAGGCCTTCGGACGAATTACCGGGGCAAGGACCCTAGCGTTGGGGCAAGAGCGACGGGGTACAGCATCATCGACGATGGGCAGGTTCCGTTGCCACGCAAATGGGAACTTCGCGTACAGGTGGGCAACTAATGCGCTCAAGCATACAGATTGGACGAAGTGTCATCCTGGGTGTTGTGCTCGCCGGGGGGGCCGGTTGTGATATGATCGGCACACCAGAGCTGCCCGCTGGCACGCAGAAGGTAGAAAACTTCAATACGCTAGACGGCGCAATGGGACTCTATCGAACAGCAGTACTCCAGTTCGGTCCCGTAGTGGTAGAAGCGTCACTTTTGGGCGGTGTACTGAGCGATGAGCTACAGGCGAATGCACTTCTGGGCAATACAGATTTGAACACCGCTGCTGCGCTAAGTGTGACGGATAATGCAATTGTTTTGACTGATGCGCGGCAATTAGGCGTAAACACGTTCAACTCCTACACGCAGTTGCAGACGCTTCGCAACCAGACGAGACAGGCAATCAGCGTCTTCGCCAGGTATGCTCCGACTGCGGTGCCTACCGTACGCGGAGAGCTCTATGCTATTCAAGGTTACGCGGAGATCTTGCTCGCAGAGCTCTTTTGCTCAGGGGTGCCACTCAGCACGATCGAACTCGACCAGGACTATACGTACCGGCCTGGCTCGACTACGACACAGGTGTATGAACATGCGGTAGCACTGTTCGATACCGCACTTGTGTTGAGCGTCGACAGCGCGCGAGTACTGAACTTAGCACGTGTAGGCAAAGGGCGGACGCTCCTTGCGCTCGGTCGCTATGCCGAGGCGGCACAAGCCGTGGCCGATGTGCCGGCGGGGTTTCAGTACCAGCAAGCGCTCACTTGGCGCAGGCCGAGCCTCGGTACGCTCTTTATGGTAACCATAGCCGATCAAGAAGGGGGAGTTGGGCTCGCATATCGGACAAGCCGAGATCCACGTACCGATACTGTCTTTGTAGGAACGAACGACTATGGGATGCGGCTATTTTTGCCGAAGAAGTCGTACGCGACACCAACCAATGCCGCGCGCCCGTTCGTTCTTGCGGACTGGGTCGAGGCGCGACTCATACAGGCCGAAGCGCAATTGCAGGCCGATGACGTGGCTGGCTGGTTACTGACGCTCAACGCGCTGCGTACAGACGGTACCTTCACGGTGATTACCCAGCCCTTGCCCTCCACGGGAGTGGATACGGTGTGGGGGCTTGGCACAGCCAAAGTCAACGAGCAAACGGTCGGCGTTCGGCCGCTTCGTGACCCTGGCACACAGGCGACACGAATCGACAGCCTCTTCGCCGATCGTGCGTTCTGGTTATACCTGACGGGGCATCGGCAAGGGGATTTGCGCCGTATGATCCGCGAGTATCGGCGGGATGCCGACTCGGTCTATCCTGTTGGCGGTTATCCTGGGACTGGGCTCCAATATGGCTCCGAGATCGCGTTGCCGATTCCGGATACAGAGTTTAGAAACCCTCTTTTTCGTGGATGTTTAAGCAATGAGGCGTGAATACTTGCTGATGCCGAAGACCGAGCATTTCTTGTGGGGAGTTCTACTGATGGCTGTCGGAGGCGGATGCGTGCCAGATCTTGTTACTCGGCCTGCGCAAGATCCAGCGGAGCTATTCTGGGCTCTGAAGCTCAATCATCGCGCAATTACGTTGGACGTGACTGCGCCTTACGACACCGTTCAGCTCGTAGCGACGCCGAAAAACGTCGATGGTATCCCGCTTACCGCGCCTCCTGCCGTCAGGTACAGCACATTGGATACAACAATTCGTCTGAGTCCAACTGGTTTTGTTCGGGCGAGCTCTGTGACAGCCAGTACAGGTGCGCGTGTGATCGCGTCACTCACGGTGAATGGGGTTTCATTGGCGGATACAGCGTTCATTCGCGTCACGAAAAATTTAGTTCCCAGTCTACTGGATACTTTTGCGATCACGCGAGTGGTGGGAGACAGTGCCAAGGTAGCCTTTGGGATGGCTGCGCCGACACTCTCGGTTACTGCAAACAACGACGCTGGCGCGTCGATGTCGCCGCCCGTGTATTATCGATCATTGAATGAGAGGGTTGCCACGATCAATCGGGTGACGGGAGCAATCAAGATCAAAACGATTGGCAAGGTTACCTTCATCGTCACGTCGCGCGTCTACGGTGATATCCGCGAGGATTCGCTTCCTTTCACAGTGGGCTTTCCACTGTTGACGATCGTAGCGGCGAAGGCGCGTCCCTCTGCGACCGGAACTACTCCATTGAGTTACTTCGATGCTTCCGTGATCACTTTGGGAGTAGGCGGAGAAGTGAATTTTCTGAATATGTCGGGACGGTCTGTCGACATCGTGTTCGATACGCCATCCGCGGTGGCAGGGACTACTCGAAATGGACAATCCCTCAGTGACAGTGGAAATATCGCTGCCTTTGAGAGCGGTAGTCCCAGTCTTTTTGCTGGTGCATCGTTGCGAGCTCGCCGATTCCCAGTTGCAGGCACATACCACTTTCGTAGCACGTTGTACCCCGAGGCCACTGGGACCATCCTGGTGAAAGCTGAATGAGCTTCGTTCCTATCTAAACAAAACGCACATGACTTCACAATTTACCCGGCGTGACTTCGTCCGTCTGAGTTCGCTGACGGCACTCTCGACCGGTGCCAGTCGTACGGCCGGCGCCACGTTAGCGAATCGTTTACCTTCGCAGACGCAACGCTTGGTTGGGCTGACTGATGCGCCGTTGGGCCAGCTTCTTGATCCAGCCGGTGTCCGTCTACTAGCCGAGCGTGCGATTGAGGCGGCACGCGCCGCTGGAGCTTCCTACGCCGATGTTCGACTCACCCGGACTATTAAGGAAGCCTTCAGCGGGGAATCCTTGCAGGCCCGCTACACCTCGACAATTTGGGGAGGTGAACGGCTTGGTGTCCACGACAAGGCCCCAACCGACGACGAAGCGTTTGGCGTTGGCGTGCGAGCACTCGTGGACGGTTGCTGGGGGTTTGCCTCCAGTTCTCGCTGGACCTTCGAGGAGATGCCGCGCTTGGCGCAGGCAGCCGTACAGCAGGCGAAGAAGAATGCGGCGGCTACGCCACGTCGTACTGAGCTTGTCCCTGTAGCTGCGACAACGGGGAGTTGGCGGCCCGCCGAGGTTATCGATCCCTTTCTCATTGCACCCGAAGAGAAACTCGAACACCTGCGCGCGTTGACTGACTACCTTGTGCCAAAACGAATCCCGCCACGTCCAAGTGAGGAGAGGAAGTGGGCTGCGAAATTTGAGTTCGCTTTTACGCGCCAGGAGTGGGCGCTGGCGACGAGTGAAGGCACCTACTGTACCCAGCAGCGCTACACTTCTAATGGGGACATAACGCTGGGGGTGATGATGAGTAGAATGGGAGGGTATGGGGGTGAGAGTATGAGTGCAGGCTGGCCGGGCTTGATGGCGCAGGGGTGGGAATACTGCGAGCGGACAGCAGCGCTCGCTCGCTTGGACGCAGCAGTTGAGCTGTATTATCACCCTGATCCTGGGTTGGCTGTCGCCACACCGGTCGAGGTGGGCCGATATACGGTTGTTTGTGCGGCACCGGTTGTGTCGCAACTCGTGGCTGAAACCTTGGGACAGCCAACCGAGCTAGACCGCGCATTGGGGTATGAGGCCAATGCGGGCGGCACCAGTTGGCTCAATGATCCACTGGATATGGTAGGTAATCTACGCCTAGGATCTCCGCTGCTTACCGTGACAGGAAACCGCTCTGCTCCGAGTCACCTGGCTACCGTCCGTTGGGATGATGAAGGTGTCGAGCCCGATGAGGTACCCCTCGTGAAG
>CAYTFY010000004.1:0-527640 GCA_964437225.1 uncultured Gemmatimonadaceae bacterium
CTACATTCACACAAGAACTCTAAAGCTAAGTGCTACTGAAGATGGGGGGACGTCGTACATTTTCGTCTTTCTTTACACCATACAAGGAAGAAACAGACTGTAGTTGAGGTGACCAGTAATCCGTTGTTTCAGTCACGGCTCTGTATGCTTCAGTAAAAATATTACGAGCTTCCGATACGGAATGTAGCTCTCGTTCATGCTGTGAAGGAGGGTCTATTCCTAAAATTACGCCTTCATCATGATGAATATTGACACCAAATTGTTGAAACTCTCTAAAACGTAAAGCAGACAGCATCGTCTTAATCTGACGACTTAAAGTACGCAAATCTGTTTCATCAATTAGTACTGAATCTTTAACAACGGATGATACCTGAACTAACAAGCGTCGTAACTCTGCTCGTACTTCGTCAGCATACTCTCTATTCCTTTCTGGGAGGATATCCCATACAGTCTTTTGATTGTACCTTCGAGAAAATGTCTCTGTATCTTCAGAAGCTTCATAGATTTTTTCAGCCTCATCGAAGAAGGTCAATGCAGCATCGCGAAGGTGAGACAGTCGATTTCGTAATGATAGTATAGTTGGCTCATTCATACATTTTATGCTTTGTAAAGTCATCAGTTACAATGTAGACACTGTGACATTCAGCGCTTCCTATATCCAAAAGTTCGGCTCAGTGAATGAATATGCGGGATTCTGATATATTGAGCTAACCTTCGTATATTTCCCAAATTGGCTTTCCTGGACCCGAGGAGCCAGGAAACTGCCAGCCCATAGTTGTGACAGTATTGACAACTCTCACTATTAAATCCGCTACGTGTTTTTGCAGTTGCTGTAGGAATGCAATATCAACCGGCGTGTCGAAGATATTCAGTTTATTATTCACGAAATTCAAACGAGACGCCCCAAAAGCATCAGGTGGTCCCCAGGAGCCGTGGCAGATAGCATTTCGCACATCCGCCGCCTTTTTGAGGTCAACAATTAGGAGATTGAAATCCTTCATTTCCTGCCCACCATGGTCTATCACAGCTTTCTGATAAGCAGTAATCAAGCCGATCAGTGCATCAGTAAGGGCCTTTCCCAGAGTCCGTTGCCATCTCTCCAACGCCGCATGAGCTTCTTCTTCACTACAGGACATATTTCCACTGAACGCAAAGATGGCTTTTCCTAGTACCTCTTCCAGAAAGCCATAGCTGGCGACTGTGCTTCCCAGAATTGTGGAGAATGACGATGAGTTGGAAAGTTATCGGGGAGGTGAGTAATATTCACTTGATATGCTTGTGTTTTATCCTGTCTCATTCTCTCAAATAGGTAAAAATATTACGTCAAGTTTGCCATAGTGATTATTCCTATGTTAACGCTTCCCTAAGACGATAATAAAAATAGAATTGATTCTTTTCGGCTTGTATGCGTTCATCTTTCCATTCAGAATATGCAGCGTATGTGCTCATGCCGATTCCAGCAGCAATTCCAAGCGAAGCACTCAATAAATTCGGCAATTCGACAGCTTTTGCTAAAGAAAGAGAAAGAATGCTTCCAGCAGTCGGCGCAATTGGTTTATCTGTGAAACTGGTGAGCAACGTTTGCAGGTACTTCCTAGATTTAACTGTTTCTTCAATGTCTAAAATTGCCGGTTCTACTTCTGATCGCAAAAGTAGTTCAACCTCTTGTGGAAAATCACTATCCCAAGGAGCGGTTGCAACAGCAGAGGACATTTTGATAAGCCCTGCACGGAAACGAACGAGCGGTCGTTCTAGCTCGTTACGAATGGAAATGATTTCATCGATCTGAGCATCTTCAAACAATGGCAACCGATTAAAAAGTTCTGAAGCAAGCTTAACACTCTTTCCTCGTATCGATCCTGCTTGTGAAGGTGTCAGTTTTCCTTCTCGAATCATTGCTCCAATTAAGTTGCCAATTTGTTCGTCTAATAGCGGATAAGTTGTCGATGAGTCGATTGTTTGTGCTGCAACATCAATCACTTCATGAAGCATCGCATCAGTTGAGGTCGGATTTTTGAACTTATGAAGCTCCAACAATCCGCTATTTATTGCCTGGACAATACCGTTGGTTCCAGCTTTTACCGCTAAAACCTTCGCACTATCAGCGAAGGACTGAAAGACTTTTTCAACTTGCTGTCGCATCGTCCAAACAATTCTTACTTCAGCAATACTCTTCCTTTTTTTACGGCTAATCGATTCTATCATAGAAAGTATTTGCCGGATCTGTTCCAGATCATTTTTATCATCCTTCATAAACACTGGAATGAGTTCTTTTACAGCTTGAAGTTTCTGCTGAAATGACAGAAATGGTAATCCAGCGAACAACATTATTAATGATGTATGGCCGCTACACAATGTTGTGTGATCTGCATATAATATTGCCGCTTTAACCATACGCAGGTCTGGGGTCACCGTATTACTTTGGACGGTAGCAACAGCAGTTATATGCAAAGGCAGATGACTTTTTATCATTTTGTTCAGAGTTAATTAGAGAAACATCGGTATCCTATCACTTGGGTACGACTAAAGAAATATTCCAGAGCTTTGTACTTCTCTCGATGTTCCCAAATCTGCCCCCAAACTGCCTCAGAGTCCAGGTTTGGCAATAAAGCAAAAGGCCTATATTCCTGAATAATCAAGAATATAGGCATATTTTATCTGAGTTGACGATATTCATAGATTCATAGTTCTATTTTGGAAAACGAAAACACGAAGTAGCTAGAGCGTCGTTTCTATTTCCGAAAGTAGCCTCTTAATTCTATCTTTCGTCTCCTTGGATAAGTCGGACACCTTAATCTCTCCAGTATCCACTCCTAACATGAAGTCTCTTGCCACGATGACTTTCGACTTATTTCCTGTCTTCATAAATTCCGAATTTGATTTCGAAGTTTTGGTTTCAATATCCTTAAGGATCACGTTGAAAAAATCTTCAGACGAAAACAAGTCTTCTATACCTTGACAATCCCTAATTTTGATCAGCTTATCTTCTTTACACACTTTCGATTCTTTCAGTTCTTTGAAAACTTTTCTTCCATGAGAATCGTCATCAAGGACTATTGAGAACGATAGGCCCCAACCAAGCATCAAGTTTGCTAGAGTCGGAACATTCGTGCATCCCGTAGCAGGGAGAAAGTTTATTTTTTCTGTCCGTCCGAATAGCTTCCAGAATCCTTTAAAATAGAAAAGAGCAGAGATCTCTTCCAATAGTATATTTCTATCCTTTGAAATTACTGTCTGATGAGATATATCGACTCCCATATTTGTATAGAGCGGCAGTAGTGTATCAATATTGGCGCTGCCAAGATTCTGAAAAGATATAATTTTTGTTTCACTCTTATCCTCTTCGGTATCAGCGCGTTCAACCGCAAGGACTCGATAAACCTTTTCTATATCCAAAAGATAAGGTGAATGCGTCGTGAAAATGATCTGCATCGTCTTCTTCTGTTTTTCAAAGACAGCTAAAATATCTTTCTGGGCACTTGCATGTAGATTTGCCCCTGGTTCATCTATCAGGAAAATTCTTTTTTTGTTATTCTTTGCAGTTGCTTCAAGTTTTAAATAGAATGAAATGAACCATTTAACTCCTTTACTCCGCTGAACCGGAGACAATCTTCCGTTATTATCACGAATCCAGAACATCAAATAAGGATGCCCTTCTTTACCAGACTCAGAATGGTGGTGGTGTCTCAGTTCAAGAAGCACCTCAATTTTAGCATTCTTTCCGACCGTCTGACGCCAATGTTTTTGTAATTCCTTATTCACTCGCTTGTTTTTTTCTTGAAGCATATCTTCAACAATACGAGTGTTAGATTGATTTTGAAGGCTAGCCGGATCAATCTCCGCGATCTTTAAGAAGTTCGAAGCTCCTTCATAACCTTCAACATCTTCATTTTTATTGATTAAATCGTTTAAGTCGATTCTCGCCGGTAATAGGCTGTTATCAACAAATACATCTATAAGTGGAAGACTATCGTACACATCCCTTACGAAGTCATCCATAGACACGCACGGATCACTAAAATCAACTTCCATGCTCTCTGAAGATTCTTTAGATGACTCAACATTCTCAGAAGATGAGTCGTTCTCTACCTCCTTCCAGAGTTTTGTTAGCTTATCATTTTCAAAAATTAGATTTCCATCTGTGAAATCATTTGTTTCCCAAGATCTTGTTAGAGCTATACAATGATCCAACTCATGGAATACAGATTTTATCCCGTCTGGTAGTGTTTTCCCCTCAGAAACACAAGAAACGAATTCTTCATAATTGCCGAACTTAAAAATGCAAGTTATTTGTGGTGTTGGACAATTGCTTCTTAAGTCGTCTTCGATTATTTCGCCAGTTTCAAAAGCACGTATACCGTCTAGTATAGAAGACTTTCCAGATTCGTTTTGGCCAACGATTAACGAAATTCCATCTGGGGATAAATTGTGGAACCCCGTATCAACTATTGATCTAAAATTCTTAATCCTGAAAGCCTGTAAACTTATCATACTAATCTCTCATGCTCCTGAGGTTGAAGATCATCTGATTCGGATCAATCATATCTCGCCCGACCAGATTTCACTCGACGTAATAGGAAAAACGAAGAACACCCCAGAAATTATCCCAGGGTGTTCTTTCAGTTTTCTAACTCAAATGTTCCCAAATCTGTTCCCAAACTGGCTCGAAGCCCATATTTAGTAACATTCAGCAACTAAATTATACCGCCTACTTCCCCATACTTCCAGAAAAGTAATAACGGACAGGGTGAGATTCGAACTCACGATACCCTTGCGGGTACGCCGGTTTTCGAGACCGGTGCTTTCAACCACTCAGCCACCTGTCCTAACGGACATCCTTCACTACAGCCTTTAAAAATAGCCGGATTTGCCGCTAACGGAACCCTGGCTTCTTCACGAACATCCAGCCAGATTGCTTAGTATGACTTGGGACCGTTCCCTCGAGACCGTTTGGCTCGCCGGTATCCGAATCGGCGATGTCTCCGCATTCGACGCTCTCTACCGCGCGATTGTCCCGGGACTGCTCACCTTTGGTCGGCGTTTAACACCCCTGCCGCTCGCGGAAGACGCTGTCCAGGACGTAATGGTAGACCTCTGGGAACGACGGGACAGGCTCGCCCTTCAAGGCTCTCTCCGAGGCTATCTCTTTGGCGCTGTCCGGCTCAGAATCGCTGACCGCCTCCGCCACGAACAGGTTGTGGATCGCACCGCCCAGCGACTCGCAACCCAGGCCACTTTTGAGATGGCATCCGTCGCCCCCACGCAATCCGAGCAGCTCGAAGCAAGCGAATTGAGCGAAGCGATCGAACGGGCTCTCGCTACCCTCCCCCCAAAATCACGCCTCATTCTCACCCTCCGCTGGATGAACGGCATGAGCTACCCGGAAATCGCAACAGCACTCGGCATGTCTACCGACGCGGCGAAAAAGCAGGGGTATCGTATGGAAATTGTTGTTCGAAAGCTCCTTGCCGATTTCACCAACGACGCCGATTCATAGCTGTTTGGGCGCACAAGCCGCCCAAGACGTACAGAATTAACCCAAATGTCCCCGTCGCGGCGTTCCGCGCAACGTTAGAGTATGAAGAAGAAGATTCGACTCGACGCTGGCGATTCCCTCCCCTGGGACCTTCTCGACCGATATTATGCTGGTGAGGTAACTCCGGCTGAGCATGAGGTTGTCATCGCATATCTGGCGAAACAGCCAGACCAGGCGCGAATCATGGGTGAACTCGTGAACCATGTCCACCAGAATGACAGTCGTCTGGATACTCAACCAGCAATCGATGTTGATGGTATGCTCGCCACCGCTCATGAACGTATGCAACCACAGGTGGCGCTCAAGCGGATGGTACACACTTTATTCGGTGGTTCCATCGAACGCGCTGTTACGGCGCTGCTGGATCTCGAGGATACTGATTTGAGCGAGTCGGAGGTCGCGCGTCTCCGGCAGGCTATTGCGCAAGCTAAACGCGAAGGTCGATAGTCATGACGCATGTGTACGCACTCATTAATGAAAACATCGTCTGGATATGGGATGCGTTCGTGGGAACAACTGTGCGCACTTCCATGCTGCTCGCGTTGGTCGTTCTTGGGCTCTCACGCTGGAAACGCAGTTCGTCAGCGCAACGGCATCTCATATGGGGCTTGGCGTGTTTGGGGATGCTTGGGATTCCGCTGGCACAGCTCATTGTTCCGGCGTGGAATCTTCCAATTCTTCCGGCGGCAACGTCTCCGTTTGCAGTTCCGTTAATGACCCCGGAGCTGTTCACCGGCTCCGGCGATCTCGATGCAGTTACTATGGCTACCACCGCTCAAGCATCGACAGTTACCACAGCATCGGATGTACTCTCTGTTCGCTTTCCCGGGATCGCTGTTTTATTGGCAGTGTGGGTAATCGGCATGGTATGCATGTTGATTCGTGTATGGAACAGTCATCGGCACATCCATCAGCTCGTGGCTCGCTCGGTTCCCGTGAAGAATCACAGGATCATCGACATGATGAACCGTGTGCAACGCGAATTAGGTATTCGTCGAATCGTATCGGTTCGGTATCAACAGTGGGAAATCCCATTTGTATATGGGGTTATGCGACCGGTTATTCTGTTGCCGTTTGGTGCGGAAGCCTGGGGTGCCGCTCGGCTGCGTGATGTACTGGTGCACGAAGTGGCACATGTGAAACGATGGGACGGTGTTACGCAGATTCTCACGTCGATTGTTTGTGCGATTTATTGGTTTAATCCGCTTGTCTGGGTCGCCGCTCAGGCGTTACGGAACGAACGGGAAAGCGCGTGTGACGACTATGTGCTTGCATCAGGTACAAAGGCATCCGACTACGCAACGCATCTCCTGGAGTTTACGAACAACATCCGTACGAATGCTACACTGTTTCCATCGGTACTTGCGTTTGCATACCCCACCAGTCTCCAAAATCGGCTTCATTCCATTATTGCGCCGAACAAAAGGCGCGCACCACTGAGGCCTCTGGATTACATGCTCGTATGCGGGATCCTTGTGTGCATCGTTTTTTCGCTTTCCGCCTTTGCGCCGGTTCCGCGAAACAACAACAAATCAATACAACGTGAGCTGATTTCCGTTGCATCGATCAGTGCTGCGGCTAACGAGGTGAACGAATCCAGCTCCACGCCAGATTCACCTGCTATCACTCCACGGAATATTCCAACCAACCTTTCAACGAGTCTTCCGATGATCTCTACAATGAAACATATCGTTGCTCCAGCAGTGATGGCTGCGATGGTATCCGCCGTCGCTCCCACTCGAGGCAACGCACAAAATACCGCACCGGCGCCCGTACAGGGCGGCGTCGCGCGAACCAACGCTCAAGGGCGGGTACAGTCGAGCAAGTTTGTTACCCCAGTCGATTCACCAACGCGAATACGTATTCGCAGCACAAGCTCAATCCCGGAAGGATCCCGAAAGGCTCATCCGTTGTTCGTTATCGACGGCATCGTTACTGATTTATATACGTTTCAGGAACTTGATCCCAACACAATCGTCAAGATCAATGTTATCAAGAGTGAAGCCGCGATCGAAAAGTATGGACTTGAAGCTGACGGCGGAGCAATTGAAATTACGACTGGACCTCGCACAACGGATTCTGTTGCGCAAGGTGGTGTTCAACGGGAGAGATATCGCTTGACACCGAATGATAGTTCGGAAACTCCTCGTGTTCAAAAGCTATCTGAACTATTGAATCGTGTACCAACCAAACCGGCTGCCGAAGCAAAACCGACTGGAACAGTTGAACCGCCGTTTATGAAGCTTTCTGATTTGTTGAAGAGCACGGTGCCTCCAACGTCGGAACTGCGGTAAACTGCTGCTCTCCGCTGGCTATTCTGCACGAACATCTAGCCCCAGCGCGGCCGCAATCGCAATCGCCTGCTGAACACCAATGATCGCTCCACGAATCTCCGCCGTTTTTGGATCGAGGGAGTTTACATCGCTCCCTCGAAGATCACACTCCGACAGATTCGCGCTCTGCCACCACGCACCCGAGAGGTCCACATCGCGAAACGACGATCCCTGACAGCGCGCTCCGGTTAAATCCGCTTCCCGCATTCGCATGTCAGCGAATGAAGCACTCCGAAGATCTGCACTCGATAGTCCGACAAGTGACCAATCCCCCCCAACTACTTGCATCGCGTCGAACGTACACCGATCGAACATGCTCCCAACAAGTTTGCATCCTGTGAGTCGCGAGCTAAAGAAGTCGCAGCCGAAAAATGTGCAGTTAATAAACGCCGAGTTGGTATGGGTCGACGCGTTAAACCGGACTTGACGAAATATGCAGTCGGTGAATACCGTGCCGGTGTTCTCGACTTCGGCCATATCCATATCAACGAACTTTACACTACTATATGTCTCCCCGGAGATATCCTTTCCATACCAGTCTTCCCCTGAAATAATGGTATGGGTCTCGGGTGTCTTTGCGCCATGTTGTCGTTCAGCCATTACGATGCTTCCCTGTTCGGATTCTGGCGATGAAATCTAGTCGGTTGATACTCCGATTTCATGCTGAACGAATGCGTAATTTACAGAATATTCAGGTTAAATATTCTCATACGGAAAGGTTGCGTCGTTTCGCGTCGAAGAACTCACGTAACACTGCCCCACACTCGTCGGCCAGCACTCCACTCCGAACTTCCGGTTGATGATTCAGCTTTGGATGCCGCAAAAGATCTCCGACCGATCCGGACATCCCAGCTTTATTGTCCCATGCACCGAACACAACCGACTGTAACCTCGCAAGAACTATCGCGCCCGCACACATTGCGCATGGTTCCAACGTTACGTACAGCACGCAATCGTTTAACCGCCACCGTCCCAACGCCTCACATGCAGCGCGAATCGCCATTGTTTCGGCGTGTCCGGTTGCATCCTGATCGCGAACGGTTCTATTCGCCGCACTGGCGATAATAGAACCGTTCTGCACTATAACGGCGCCAACCGGTACATCTCCAGATTGAGCGGCTTCATGCGCGAGCCGCAACGCCTCGCGCATGAAGTGTTCATGTGATTCAGGCACTCGCCGATGATTCCGTTGTGAATGTCAATTCATGCTTTGAGCTATCAAAGTCGACGTGAATCGTATCACCTTCAGAGAACTTTCCTTCTAAAACGGCCATTGCAAGTGGATTTTGTAACAATTGCTGAATCGTGCGTTTTAATGGACGGGCACCAAATGCAGGGTCGTAACCTTCCTGAGCGATAAACGCCTTCGCTTCTGGGCTCAAGCTGATCTTGAGCTTTCGATCCGCAAGTAGCGACTCCAACTTATTGAGTTGCAGATCGACGATATGCGTAATCTGCTCCTGACCCAATGGTTTAAAGATGATGATGTCGTCAATACGATTCAAAAACTCTGGTCGGAAGTGTTGACGTAGCGTATGCATCACTTGCGATTCGACTTCGGCCCAATCGCGATCCGCCGCGTCCAGAATATACGGGCTTCCAATATTAGACGTCATGATGATAACGCTATTGCGAAAGTCTACTGTACGACCTTGTGAATCGGTCAGGCGACCGTCGTCAAGTATCTGCAGCAACAGATTAAACACATCTGGATGCGCTTTTTCGATTTCATCGAATAACACAACCGAATATGGTCGTCGCCGTATGGCCTCAGTTAACTGGCCACCTTCTTCATATCCAATGTACCCCGGAGGCGCACCGATCAACCGCGCAACGGCGTGTTTCTCCATGTATTCCGACATGTCGATTCGCACCAGCGCGTGCTCGTCATCAAAGAGAAATTCTGCGAGTGCGCGCGCAGTTTCTGTCTTTCCAACACCGGTTGGGCCGAGGAAGATAAACGAACCGATAGGACGATTTGGGTCTTGTAAGCCAGCGCGCGATCGACGAACTGCGTTCGCAACTGCACCCACAGCCTCCATCTGACCGACAACTCGCGAGCTTAACACTGCTTCCAAACGTGTTAAACGTTCACGCTCGCCTTCCATCATTCGAGACACAGGAATTCCGGTCCAACGTGCAACAATATCGGCAACGTCGTCAGCCGTAACTTCTTCTTTCAAGAAACGCGACCCACCGGTCTGTTTACTGGCCAACTGCTGCTCAGCGTCTCGCAGCTGCTGTTCGAGTTGCGGAATCGTTCCATACGTTGTCTCTGCAGCCTTTCCAAGATCTCCAGCGCGTGTTGCCTGATCCGCTTGAATGCGCGCCTGTTCAATCTGCTGCTTAATCTTACCAACCGATGCCAGCGTTTCCTTTTCCTGTTGCCACTGCGCTTGCATACCAGCTGATTTTTCGCGCAACTCTGTAAGATCACGCTCCAACACTTTCAGCCGTTCTGCAGAGGCTGAGTCTTTCTCTTTTTGGAGTGCCTGCCGTTCGATTTCGAACTGAGTAATACGACGTACTACTTCGTCAATTTCTTGCGGCATCGAATCGATTTCAATGCGAAGGCGTGAGGACGCTTCATCGATAAGATCGATTGCTTTATCTGGAAGAAACCGATCGCCAATATATCGATTCGATAACGTTGCGGCAGCGACAACTGCGCCATCCGTTATCCGAACGCCATGGTGCGATTCGTACCGCTCTTTAAGTCCTCGCAGAATCGCGATTGTACTTTCAACGGACGGCTCACCAACAAACACCGGCTGAAATCGGCGCTCTAACGCTGCATCTTTTTCAATGTACTTTCGATACTCATCTAACGTTGTTGCGCCGACCACGCGTAGTTCACCACGCGCAAGCATCGGTTTCAACATATTGCCGGCGTCCATCGATCCCTCAGTCTTTCCTGCACCGACCAGCGTATGAAGTTCGTCGATAAAGACGATAAATAATCCGTTGCTCTCAGTAATTTCCTTGAGCACCGCCTTTAGCCGCTCTTCAAACTCTCCTCGAAATTTGGCGCCAGCGATCAGCGCCCCCAGATCCAACGAAACCAAACGTTTATTGCGCAGCCCTTCTGGCACGTCGCCGTTTACGATTCGCGTTGCGAGCCCTTCGGCGATCGCGGTTTTTCCCACGCCAGGTTCGCCAATGAGTACCGGATTGTTCTTGGTCCGTCGAGAGAGTACCTGCATCACGCGCCGAATCTCTTCGTCTCGGCCAATCACCGGGTCGAGCTTTCCCTTTCTGGCAGCCTCGGTGAGGTCCCGCGTGTATTTCTGGAGCGCCTGATACTGGTTTTCCGGGCTCTGGTCCGTAACACGATGACTCCCCCGAACCGCCTTCAGCCCCTCCAGGAGCTGAGCGTATGTCGCGCCAACAGCATTGAGCAAGGTCTTGCTTTCAGTGCCGCGTACATCGGCCAGTGCCAGCAAGAGGTGCTCTGTGGACACGTATTCGTCGCCCAAGTCCTTCGCAATCGCTTCGGAGCGGTCGAATATCTGGTTCAGCTCGCGCGAGATAGACGGCTGAGCGTCGCTCTGCTTCGAATACCGTGCGGCCTCCTTGGTTGCGTTCTCGCGCAGGGCCGGCACATTCACGCCAACTTTTTGCAGGATGGGGGCGACGATCCCTTCTTCCTGGTCGAGCAGCGCCAGGAGGAGGTGGAGGTCGTAAATCAGCGGATTCCCGTTCTGGCGAGCAAGGTTCACTGACTCGTTGAGCGCTTCGAGGGATTTTACGGTGAGTTTATCCTGATTAATCATGGCTTCCGTGAGTGCAATCCGAATGCCTTCAACAACTGCCAATTTGGCGTTGTCGTCGAGCACCTCGTAAGGTAAACGTAAAAAGGGTCCAGCATGTCTGCCAAACCCTTTCTACTTGCCTTTGATCATCTTCAATGTGAGAGGACGCTTATCTACTTCCAGCATGTAGATATATATCCCCGGTGCAACTGGTTCTTTGGTCTTCACATGTTTTGCGTCCCAATACGCAGTGTATTGGCCGCAGGTTAATTCGACGTTCTGAAGCGGCGCTCCATCAGCAACATTCCCGGCTCCCCCTTGTAGAACTGGTGTAGCGACTAACTGGGATAAAATGTTGTAAATCCGTAGGGAAACACGGTAAACCCGATTTGGCTCCGTACACTTCGGATAGTCTCCAACCGTGAACGGAATTTTGGTTTCAGTGGTGAACGGATTGGGCGAATTTTGCCGCAATTCCGATCCAGAAACCTTGTCTTTCTTTGGTTCAGTACCATTCGTTTGCCCGTAGGCAAATTGTGGTGCAAATGCGCCGAGAAACACTGCAACAGCCAGTGCTGCCCAACGTTGCTTCATTTATTTCTCCGATCAAACAAGAAAAAGACTTTCCAGACACCCCTGAACGATTGTTCGACAATGTAAACGTACCATCTAAGCCAAGCTACTCAAAAAGCAGCTCGACCGCTAGACTGCACGTGTCGCGCCAGGCGTGATCTAGTTCGCGGGTTTTTCACGAAAAGATCACGTAAACTCAATTGTCAGTTATAAGACACGCGAATCGTGCAACGCCCTACAATAGAATACACTCCCTGCAGCCAGGTGTTCAGCGCGATGAATCTGTTCCATTCACGAATCCATTCTCCCAAACCGAGAAGGCGCGGAGCGGACGCTGGCTGGCGACGTGCTCCTGGAGAAACTCCCTGAACAGCCGCTGGTGGGCTTTGGCGGCTGAGGCTGATACGGTCTCCAGTTCCCCGTTCAACCATGTGCGAATTGCATTTCGCGCGTCTGGAGGGAGCTTTCTGCGCGCGGGTGCCAGTCTGACGCAGTTGCTGCAAAGAACGCCGCCCGGTTCGTGAGCAAATGATACCACGGTGTCGGTCGGCATAACCGCGTGACAGTATGCGCAGACGTCCAACGCTGGCGTAAAGCCAGAGCTGGACACAATTTGCCACGCCCCGCTGAGGGTCACGCTTATAATTTCGTCGGGTTCAACTGCGGCGATGAGGCGTAAGGTATCGGAGACTATCTGATACAGCCCCGCATTCGCGTCGTCTCTGCCAATATGCAAGACCAACTCAGCGATCGCCGACGCGGCCATAAATCGCTCGATGTTTTCGGAGACCGCATTTCTGGAGATGGTCACGTCGAACGACTGAACGTTTTGCAGTTCGCGCGACGGCTTTACGTTGAGCTGGGCCTCGCCTTCCGCAAAGAGGTCGAGCGCCGAACCGTATCGGGCACGACTCCGCCTAGCTCCCTTGGCGAGGACGGAAACGATTCCGACCTCCCGAGTCACTAGGCGTAAAATCCGGGAGGTTTCGAGGTAGTCGAAGACATGGAGTACTATCGCGTCTGTGGCGACGAGCGGCATGGATGCAATCTAACGGATGGATGCGGGTAGTTCGCATCCATCCGCAACCTGCTGACCAGCTTCGTTATCTCGAGGACGTAACCCGAGCGCCGAAGAAATAGGCTCGACCGGGTGTACGGAAGAAGAGGATATCTTCGTATTTTTTGTCGAAGGCGTTCTCGACGCGTCCCATTAGATCGACCCCATAAATAGGCGTACGAATCGCAGGGACGCTCGTGGAGAGGTCGACACGAACGTAGGACGGGAGCGTCACTCGTGGCGACGGGTACTGTGTAAAGTCCATATCCGCGCGTTTGCCAACATACGACGTTGCAACGCTGAACGATGCCTGACGTGGGAAGAGATAGCTTACGTTCAGGTTGCCGCTATGGGATGGACGACGGAGAAGATCGTCGCCTGGGAGGAGTGAACCTGTGTAGGCCGGTGAAATTTTGGACACTTTTGCGATGTTTTGGGTGTAGCTCGCATCGATGGACATCCCGCGTACTGGAATGACATGTAGCTCGCCTTCATAACCCTTTGACCGAACTTGCGTCATGTTTTCGTAGCGTGCGGTATTCGTACCTGCGTCATACGCGTACTGAATCATGTCGCTAAATCGCTGATCGTACGCGCCAAAACTTGCACGAATTCGCCCATCGAACAACGATTGTTCCAACGTCGCATTAATCGTATTCGCGCGCTCTGGCTTCAACGATGGATTGGCCAGGTTATAAGCGGAGCCCTGTGTTTGGTAAAAGGCTGTAGCATTGAATGCCGTGCCGTACGATACACGCAACCGTGTTTGCGGAAGTAAGCCGACGCTCACACCGGTATGGAACGTTGTAACGTTGCTGTAATCGGAATGGTCATCCAACCGTACGCTTGCATCATAGCCAAGCCAGTGAAGTGGTGCACCGTTAATGGCAGCGTAGTAACCATGGGTAAGGCGATGGTTTTGCACCGTGTCTGCAGCATCGGTTGGTGTTGTGTTCAGACTACCAGTGTAGACGCGCGTTCTGCTGATGGTGCGTTGAAACTCTTTCTGGTATTGTGCGCCCAGGGTGAGAAGTCCGTACGAGCTCAACCCAAGAACTGTACGAAGTTCTCCGTTGCGTCGGTATCCGTTTCCTGGGCTTGATTCCTTCGTTAGCGACGTTATACCACCTGCAACTGCCGTGTTGATGTCTTCACTCAGATCGCGCACTTCGTTGGTTCCACCTAACACTTGAACCTTGATAAAGCGATTGAAGTCGTGCGATGCATCTACGCCGGCAACAAAACGACGCTGAGTGTAATATGCGTTTGAGTCTACAACTGCGCCTGCTTGATCGGTCGGATAGTGTTGCTCCGCATCCGTATATCGTGTGGTTAGGCGGATGGATGTATTTTTGCCAGGTGTTAACCCGAATGCACCGCTTACCGTGCCGTTGTGGTATTGATTGTTGAATGCAAAAATACCGTCCGTGCGACGGAAGGCTCCACCAAGTGAGTAGTTTATGAGGTCGCTGCCGCCACGTACGTTCAGATCACCACCGCGCGATCCGTAGCTACCAACATTGGAACTCGCATCGAGATGTAGCGGACCGCTACCGCGTTTGGTAAATATCTGGATGACTCCAGTCATTGCGTCTGCACCATACAACGCGCTGGCTGGCCCACGGAGTACTTCAATGCGGTCGATGTTGTCTGTGGTAAGATTCTGAAAATAGAACGCACCACCAACTTCGTTGACAGCAACTCCATCAATTAAAACTTTGGTGTAGCGACTCTCTCCACCGCGTAAAAAGACGGATGTGACACCTCCATACGATCCATTCTGAACGACGGACAGCCCTGGGACTTCACGTAAGGCGGTGGCCACATTGGTCACTCCGCGAGTACGAAGATCATCTCCGCGCAAGACTGTAACCGATTGCGATACTGTGGAGCGCGGTGCTGCCGTCCGAGTTGCGGTAACAACAACTGGGTCGAGGTTTGGATTAACCGTAGAATCCTGCGATTCGGTTGAACTCTGTTGAGCGGCCACAATCGTTGGTAAACCCAACAACATAGTTCCGGCGAAACGTACTTTAGAAAGATATCTCATAATGAAGTTGAGGTTGACGCTAACGTCGACGTAGTGGAACGAGTGTCGGCGCATTTACAGCTGGATCTCTGGTGATAACGAGTGGCCACTCATATACAGATTCCAACACGTCGCCACGCATCACCATTTCTGGTGTGCCTGCGGCGACAACTTTGCCATGGTGGAGCAACACCATGTGGTGTGCAAACCTGGCAACAAGATTGAGCTGATGACTAACCAGAAGGATCGACTTTCCTTCGCGTGCGAGTGAATCCAATAGTTCGAATGTTGCCATCTCGTGCGCGACATCCAGGAACGTGGTTGGTTCGTCGAGGACGAGTGTATCGGTGCGCTGAACGAGTGCGCGTGCAATACGTACGCGTTGCCATTCACCGCCTGATAGCTCATCTGTGTTTCGATGCAGGAATTGCGAAATTCCAGCTCGTTCGGCGGCCACGGGCACTGGTGTGCCTCCTGTTACCGCTCCCCATACTCCAGCATGTGGATAATTCCCAAGCGATAGGTAATCATCTACACGACGTACGAAGGTTGTTTCTTCGCGTTGTGGTACAACCGCCACGTATTTCGCAAGTGTTTTTGGTGTTCTCTCGTTGACGTCTATGTCGTCGACGAGAATTTGTCCACCGGTCATTGGTGCGCGCCGTAACAGCGCGCGAACGAGTGTGCTCTTTCCGCTTCCGTTTGGACCAACGAGGGCAGTAATTCTCCCCGCGGTGGCTTGTAACGAGACGTTGCTTACTGTGTCGGTAACCGAGCCCGGGTATCGAACTGATACGTTCTTAAACTCTATCATCGGAGTCGACGGAGCTGCAGTAAAAAGAACGGAACCCCAAGCACTGCTGTAACCGCTCCCAGCGGCAACTCGGCCGGCGGAAGTGCGATACGTGCAATCAGATCTGAAAAGACAACGAGCGTACCACCAACGATTGCTGCGGCGGCAAGCATTGGGCGATGGCGGGTTACTCCGGCACTTTTAACGATATGCGGGACCATCAATCCAACAAAGCCAACTAAACCGGCCGCTGCGACTGTTGCCGCCGCGAGTAGCGCGCTAATAAGAAAAACTCGTCTTGATGCACGTTCAACATCAACACCAAGAGCTGCCGCTGCGTCTTCGCCGAGTGTGAGGGCGTCGATGTCGCGGGCATAGAACGTGAGGAGTGCGGCGCCGATTCCGAAGTATATCGCAAGCGACCACACGGTTGTCCACGTTGCATCGCCAACAGAGCCCATCATCCACCAGATGGCGCCACGTACTGCGTTTGGCGGGAGGTTCGCTAACACAATCATGATGATTGCGTTGGCAAATGCGCCAACAACAACGCCGGCCATGAGTAAGGTGCGTGGGTCGACTCGTGCGCTTCCGGATGCACCGCGCGCAACTAGCAGAGCGAATATTACTGCCACGGTAGAGCCCACAAATGCAGCAAGTGGGATCAAGATGGTTGGTATGTTCAGCATGATCGACAGCACCGCACCAACGGCTGCTCCACCAGACACACCGAGCAAATACGGCTCAGCCAGCGGATTCCGCATAGTACCTTGCATCGCTGTACCGCTCATCCCCAATGCACCTCCAACCAACAGTGCAAGCAGAACGCGTGGAGCGCGCAATGTTGTAATAATGGAGGTTTCCATCGCGCCGCCTTGCCCACGAATTACATCAATCAGCTGTTGAATGGTGAGCGGAACTGTACCATAACTAATAGCGCCGATGACAACACATGTCATGATTACGAACGCAGCAACCCAATGCCAGGGACGGTGCGAAATCACTTGATTTCGAGGCCAGGGTGGAGCGTCCGTGCAATAACGACAGCCGCCTGTCCGAGCTGCACGGAGGGACGAGCAACGATGTCTGTTGGCGTAACTAGCAGTCGCCCTTCCCGTACTGCCGGTATCGCGTACCACGATTTGTTAACCGGGCCCATCTCCTCGATCGCAGCACTTCTCAAAACATATCGTGGATTTTTATTTACAATATCTTCGATGGTGACTGTCGGCGACGGTAGTTCGAGATTCCCATATAAATTGGTCGCTCCGGCAATATCGAGCAGTTCGTTGAGAAAGCTTCCACCTCCAACCACCATTGGCGGACGATATGCGAATGGCCATACGACCGTTGGGCGTTCGAGATCCTTGGTTGCGAGACGAACGCGGTCCAGCGTAGCCTTAACTGAGTCCGCAACGATATTTGCTCGTATGGTGTCTCCCGTGACTCGACCAATTAGTCGCGTGGCTCGGTCAAAGTCGCGAATTCTGTCGGTCTTGAGCGAGAGTGTTTTAATTCCGGCCGCTCGAAATCGTTCGGCTGCAGATCGATTATCTTCGCTCGCATACAAGATGATGAGATCTGGTCGCGCCGCGAGTACGGATTCGATATTTGGTCGAATCGCGTTTCCAAGTGCAGGGATATACTTCGCTGAATCCGGCCAGTTATCCCAAACCGACCGCCCGACAAGCCGGCCCCCTGCACCAATGGCAAAGAGAATTTCGGTGGTTGTTGGGTTCAGCGACACGATACGTTTGTACGGCGCAATAACAACCGTATCCCCATAGTCGTCTACTAACTGCTCGTCGTGTGTACGCGACGGCTCCCGTGACGAGGTACATCCCTCATTCGCGAGTAAAAAACAACAGATGAACAGCCAGGTTACAAAACGCAAAACGGACTTCCGAAATGAGAGGAAGTCCGCAACGTCAATGTACACTTGGGTTAGCTCGTGTACGTATAACGCCACAAGCCCTCCCCCGAGGATCTTTGATGTGGCGCGGACGAAAGTCGTCTCCTGGCTTTAGAGCGGTGTCGTTCCCCTTCCCAGTCTACAAATCTGACCAGTGGGATATTGAACGCACCTGTTCGCTCCTTACAGTGGCGGGGCCGCACCGGTATTGCACCGGCTTCCGTGTCCCTCGACCGCGAGTTTGTCGATCAGTTATAAGCTTGGAATCTAGCGCCGGCGCATGGCCCAAACAAGCGTACCGACCATCGCTCCACCTATTACCAAGGTCAGGGCTGCAACGAACCACGGGTTAATCTCTGCTTCACGCTTTGGAATCGAAATTCCGATCACCGATTTGTCTGGTACCTCGGAGCCCAGATAACGCATAAACTGCCGACCTTCGATGGTCACAGGTGCCACTTGCTGGAGGCGGGCCCCAGAAGCCGCAGCGTTCCCTTCCTCAACCAGGACCTCGATTACAGATGTTTCGCCTTCGACGGGGATGGAAAGCGGGAATGCGTCGTCTTTTAGAAAATATGTATATGCGATCTGCTTTAACCCTGGGGCAAAAGGAGCATATACGAACAGACGTTCCGCCGTAAACTTGGTGGCGTCAGCTGGAAGGTCGCCTTCCAGGATTGTTGGCCGAAGTGCCCCCACAACGAGTGGTGTCGACCAGGAAGCGCCTTCCGGACTGTCTCCGGCGGCGGCAACTTTGGTGACAAAGGAGTCGTTGGCGACTTCGAAGACCTCTGTCACCTTTCGAATCCCATCCTTTGATGGTGTCGCAATCACTATGTGGTGACCACGCGTTGCTATCGGTACTCGGCCCGTTGTCGTATCGAAGACTGTAATATCGCCGTCGCCATCTTCATTTTGGGTATGGATGGGAGCGCTAAAGTACGCGATGCCATTATACATCACGGCGGTAAAATAAATTGCGTCGCTTACACCGAACGGACGAAACTGCAGGCGATAACGACCACGACTATCGGTTCGTACCGAATCAACCGGACCAGATGTATCTTTGCCGACTCGATGCAGGGTCACCCATGCGTTCGCAATCGGAATAGATTTTTCTGCGCTTGGTTTTGTAATGTATCCAGTTGCCTGTTGTGGCTGGCTTTGCGCGAATATCGATTGAGTCGGTGCAAGAATAGACAAAAGAGCACACGAAAGGGCGCACACGAAAACGGCAAGCGTATAGGACTGCCGCCGTTGAAGGGTAATCTTCACAAGTTTTTATAAATTAAATTTCCCGAAATCTTCGGGACGCATATTTTCGAGGTACGCCTTGAGCTCTTCGGGCGTCATTGGCATATATGATTCGTCTTCATCGCCGTCTGATTCGACTTCTTCAACGATGGCGTCGTTTAACAACGACTCATTCGCAAAGATGGGCGCGGCGCAGCGTAATGCAATGGCAATACTATCCGACGGACGTGCATCAATTACGACCCCGCCATCTCGGCTCGCCAGATGTAGCTCAGCGAAATAAGTACGCGACGCGACGTGTGTGATATGGACGTGACGCAACGTTGCGCCGAGTTGAATGATGAGCTGCTTGCAGAGATCGTGGGTGAGCGGACGGTCCCTATGAATGCTATGCATCTCAATCACAATCGACTCAGCCTCGGCCTGACCGATCCAGATTGGGAGAATACGATCCCCGTCTTTTTCGCGGAGGATCACCACATAAGAATTGGAAGTTCGATCCAATCCCAGGCGCATGATTTCGACTTCGACAAAGTCCATGATTCAAGATAATCACGCGAGCGATGGAGGGAGACAGGGATGGCCCAGTCTCCCTCTACGCGAGGAGTTTACTTTACCGCTTTTTTGAGATCCGCGACCTTATCGGTGCGTTCCCAGGTGAAGAGCGTCTTGGCATTTTTGCCAGTACCAATCTTCACTGGCGTACGTCCAAAGTGCCCGTACGCAGCGGTTGGGGTGTAAATCGGCTTCCGGAGATCGAGCGCCGTCGTAATTCCTTTTGGTGTCAGGTCAAATACAGACATGACTGCCTTGGAGAGCACGGCATCAGAGACCGTTCCCGTGCCAAATGTGTCGATCATGATCGACACGGGCTTTACAACGCCGATGGCATAGGCAAGTTGAACTTCGCAACGCTTGGCCAGCTTGGCGGCAACGATGTTTTTTGCCACCCAACGGGCTGCGTAGCACGCTGAACGGTCGACCTTGGAAGGATCTTTGCCCGAGAAGGCTCCGCCGCCATGACGGCCCATTCCGCCGTATGTATCGACGATAATTTTACGGCCGGTCAAGCCGGCGTCGCCCTGTGGGCCGCCGATTACGAAACGACCGGTTGGGTTGATATGATACTTGATACCGCGCGGACGCAGCTCGACCGGAATATTTGGCTCGATGATTTCCTTAATCACGAGCTCTTTCAATTTGCGGATGCCGATGTCTTCGCTGTGCTGAGTCGATACGACAACCGTATCAACAGCTACCGGGACGTGGTTTTCGTACAAGACGGTGACTTGAGCCTTTCCGTCTGGACGCAACCACTTTTTCCCGCCGGCTCGACGGAATTCCGCCAATTGATGGGTAATCTTGTGAGCCAACTGAATTGGAAGCGGCATGAACTCTTCGGTTTCGTCGGATGCGTAACCGAACATCATCCCCTGATCGCCAGCTCCGCCTGTATCTACGCCCTGTGCGATATCTGGCGATTGACGATCGATCGTGCTCAATACGGCGCACGTCTTGGAGTCAAAGCCAAAGTTCGCGTCGGTGTAGCCAATGCGTTCGATAGTTTCGCGAACGATATCGGGGACGTGAACGTAGGTGTTCGTCGTGATTTCACCGGCAACAACGGCCAATCCGGTCGTTACCAGCGTCTCACAAGCCACGCGTGCCGACGAATCATCGGTGAGGATAGCGTCGAGAACAGCGTCAGAAATCTGGTCTGCAACTTTATCTGGATGGCCTTCAGTTACAGACTCGGATGTAAACAGGTAGCGATCAGGCACAGATTGGTCAGAAAAGAAAGTGAAAAATTGCCCAAACTGCTCTGGGCAGCCGACTATTTCCGTTCAGCCGGATAGACGGATAGAGTTCTACAAAGTTATCTGGTTAGCCAAATAACTGGAAGTAGAGATATTGCCCGGAAAGTATCGATTTTACGGCTAGTGCCCTTACTCATCGTCTTCGTTGAGCTCGGGGGCTGGGGTGAGTGGCATCCCATAGCTAAGGAATGGAGCGTCTCCAAATGCGGCCCGAGCTGCTCGACGAAGGGCTTCTTCGGCTTCCGCGGCTGTTTTGGATGCAATGGCTGCGTTGGCCGCTTCCCGCGCGACTGACTCGCTGACGCCTCGGACGACGCGTTTTACTAGGGCGACGGATCGGGGGGAAACGCTTAGCTGGCGCACGCCCAGGCCGATCAAGGCGAATGCCATGAGTGGCTGAGAGGCCATTTCCCCGCAAACGCCAACTGGAATTCCAGCGGCAGCTGCCATCTCGACGGTACGCCGGATCAACCGTAGGACGGCCGGATGCAGCGGTGTAAAGCGGCCGGCGAGGTTGGCATTGCCACGGTCGACGGCGAGGGTGTATTGAACGAGGTCGTTTGTGCCAATACTGAAGAAGGCCACTTCGTCGGCGAAGGTGTCGACCGCTACTGCGGCTGCCGGCGTTTCGACCATGATTCCCAGTGGAATGTCGGCTCGGTGCTTCACACCTCGAATGCGAAGCTCTTCCGCTGCTTCTTCCAGCAACTTGCGTGCGCTACGAACCTCGTCTACGGTGACGACGAGTGGGAGCATAACGCGGAGGTCGCCGTGTGTGGCAGCTCGCATGAGCGCGCGCAGCTGAGTTTTGAACAGCTGTGGTTCATCCAAACACATTCGTATGGCGCGCCAGCCGAGGAATGGGTTTGCTTCGGTCGGATAGCCGCCAACGGGCAGTTTATCGCCACCAATGTCGAAGGTGCGAATTACTACGGTTCCGCCATTAAATGCGTCGAGAACTTTTGAGTATGCGCGATACTGTTCTTCCTCGTCTGGCATTGCTGCTCTGCCAACAACGAGAAATTCTGTGCGCAGCAACCCAACGCCTTCCGCTCCGCTCCCAGCTGCAGCTTCGGCTTCTTCTGGAAGATCGACGTTGGCGTAGATGGTGATTTTTACATGGTCGCTCGTAATCGCTTCGGCGCCAGCGAGCTCTTTGAGCAGCTTGGCATCGTCGTCTGCATCTCGCACCGCGCGCGCCTGATATTCCGTGACGCGCGCTTCGGTTGGGTCTGCGATCAACATCCCCATAGAGCCGTCGAGAATTGCGCGCTCCCCTGCTTCGAGGCGAGTGGTTGCGTCACGCAATCCTACAACGGCTGGGATTCCGAGCGAACGTGCAAGAATTGCGACGTGTGACGTGCGTGTTCCGGCGTCGGTGGCAATGCCCGCAATTGCTTCGCGGTCGAGCTGAACTGTAAGGCTGGGCGTAAGGTCGTGCGTGACGAGAATTGCGTTCGCGCCTTTCGGCAGATCGACCGGGTCGTGGTCGCCTAGGCCAAGCAGTAGCGATAAGACGCGAATGTGTACGTCGGTGAGATCGCTGACTCGTTCACGCAACATTGCGTGTGTGTGTCGCGCAAAGCTCTGCCGCCAGTCGACCATAACGAGGTCGAAGGCTTTTTCAGCGCCGAGGTTCTGGCGAATGAGCTCGCGGACGTTGTTGAGAAGCGCGGAGTCGTCCAGGATGGCGAGTTGGACATCAAAGATGGCGGCTTCGTCATCCCCTGCATTTTTGGCGGCTCGATCTCGAACTTGCCGTACGCGGTCTTTAGCGCGCTCAATTGTATCGGCGAATCTTTGTATCTCGCGCGGGATTTCTTCGTCGGCGATAATGCGTTGCCGAACGACTGGAACCTCCCATTTCAGTAAATGGACGGGTCCAACAACTACGCCTGGTGAGGCCGAAATCCCGACAATCGTTCGGCTCATCCTTCTCCGAACTTCGACGCAACGAGTAAGGTCAGCGCTTCGAGAGCATCGATTTCGTCTGGACCTCGTGCCCGGAAGGTGATTGACGACCCGCACTCTGCGGCGAGCATCATGACACCCATAATGCTCTTTCCGTTGACCTCGAGATCGTCGCGGACAATCGTCACTTCGCTTGCAAACCTGCCTGCGGTCTTGACGATCTCCGCGGCTGGGCGTGCGTGTAAGCCATTTTTATTGACGATTTGAACCGTACGTTCTGACATCATCGAACCACCGAGTAAAGGACAAAAATTGCGAGTACGCCGAGGGCCATGCGCCATCCTTGTGCTCGCCCATGTAAAACAACCAGTAATGCGGCGCCGACTAACGCGACGCCAACAACAAACCCTGCGTATGCCTCACCGGGCGCCATCAGCCGATGTAATGCGAGTGGTATCGCAATTCCAGCTAACATTGCGGCTGCTTTCGCGATAACATCGGGCCCGTTCCGAAGGATTGGAGAGGCTAATGCTGGGGCGACACGCACCCCGTTCGCCAACCCTACTTGCAACCCCCAAGCCCGAAGGGCGAGGTGGCCGGCATTATACAACAATAGAAAAATACACACCGTCGCCAGTGGTCCGCATCCGAGTCCGTAGGCGCCAAGTGCGGCGATCGAGGAGAATGGGAGCCATCCGGCCCAGATCAGTCGATCCCCTACGCTGCCGAGCGGGCCGCAGAGTGCGGTTCGGAACCGTTCGATTCGGGTGGGGTCTTCGCCCTCGAACTCCGCACGTGCCAGTGCTCCCACGGCCACACCGGCCAGATATGGGTGGCAGTTAAAGTACCTGGCGTATCGTGCGCGGGCTGCGTTTTGGAGATTTGCTGGCAAGAGTCGAATGAGCGGTTCGGCAGAAAATGCGATACCGTTGCCCATCATCGTTTCGTAGTTCCAGGACCCTTGAACCGCAAACAGCCGCAAGTATGTTGCGAGCCAACGACGTTTCGGTATTTTGGGCGGAGTTGCGCCGTCGCTCATCGGCCGACCAGAATTGCGGTCCCGATAGCCAATCCGCTGAGAAAGTACCAGACGGAGCGAGAGACGGTGTGGAAGAGCTTCCAGACGGCGCCAAGCGCGACGGTACCAGCCGTTGCAATGACAATCGCTCGACTGTGGTTAATGTCTGAGCTCCAGAGCGGAGTGATAACGCGTGCCAGCGGAACGAAGACAATTAATCCGAGTAGCGTGACCAAGCCGCCGCGGATAAAGTCGTTCGTCATGCATTTCAGCTGAATTTTTAGCACCGCTGACGCTGAGCCAGCATCGGTCTGCGTTTGCAGGGCGCGGACTGTTCTCACGTTGAGTCGACGCATTGCCACCATGCTCCAACTGCTGACAAAGGCAGTGGACAGTGCGGCTAATATGGCGATGGGAAGCTGAGCCCCGGTTTCGGTGGGTTGCAGCGCCATAACAAAGCCGCCAACGGCGCCGGCTGATCCCCATTCCGGGTAACGAGAGGCACCGAATGGCAGCGTTTCCAGCGCGATAAGCTCGAGAATAACGCCAGCTAACAGTCCGTCAGCTGGTGAACCAGCCACGGTACCTGCAATGGTGGCGGAGACGATAGGCCGAGCGATCATTATTTGGGGAAAGCTTACCATATCGAGTCCGAACACGGCACCGAGCAGTGCCAGCGGAAGCAAGCTTACAAGTAACTCGAACATCGATCCTGCGTCGATCAATGACTCTCCCCGCGAATGATATCGTCGAGAGGGACAGGGCGAGTGGACGGGACGTCTTGCGCGGTCACTTCAACGCCCAATGCGGCAATATCGCGTAAGGTCTGCTCTTCCTGTGGATCCAGAAAGACGTACCGGAGCTTTTGTGTACGGTTCACGCGATGATGAATGCCGCCCACATTGACTGATTTTAGCGCAGGCACACGTTTGGCAAATTTCAACATCGCGGTTGGCGTTCCGGTTAATAAAATGCCGGTGCGCGAATCCGATTGATATTGATCGTATGCCGCGGTTGCGTCATCGACGGTCGAAAAGATCACGTCAACGTTTGGGGGGACGCCAAGTCGGTAGAGCTCTTGCTCCCAGTCGCACGTGGCGACGTCATCGTCCATGAGGACGATAAAGCCGAGGTCGAGTGGGTTTCCCCAGCCGACAACGACTTGGCCGTGAATTAACCGGTCATCGATCCGGTGCAACGCAATTGGCATTATTGATTCGTAATTACAGAGATTGCATCGCGCCCTTTGGCCGCGGCATGTTGGGCTGCAGTTAGTGGACTATCAGATTCGCGGAAGACAAAGTCGATCAAGGTTGCGAGATTCGCTCCCGTAACGACGGATAATAATGGAAATTCGCGCATTAGCTTGCGTGCCGCAATGGTTGCGCTGCCACCTGGAAGGTCGGTGAATATGACCTGAATGTCGTTTTGCTCGATGTTCAGGCGGAGAGAGGCTTCAATTTCTTCTCGACCCATCCCAACGTTGGAGCATGCGAGTAACACCTCTCCTCGACCAGTGATCAAAGTCACCGCGGAGATCATTCCATCTGAAAAGCTGCCGTGCCCAGCTACGATTGCGCGAGGCACTTATTCTACGTCCTCTTGGAGATACTGGCGAACGGTTGCGGCTTTTTGCATGCGCTGCATCAACTTGTTATTAAACTGTTCGGCGGGGTGAAAACCAGCATACCGCAAAAGATGATTCATTGCGATGACTTCCGCGATCACGGTAATGTTTTTGCCCGGATTCAGCGGGACAGTGATCTTGGGAATTTCGACCCCGAGTATGGTTGTGGTCATGGTATCGAGCCCGGTGCGCTCAACGACCGCGTTTTGGTCCCACATTTCGAGGTGGACCATTACTTCAATACGTTTTTGTTGGCGAACGGCACGGATCCCGAAGATCGAGGAGATGTTGATAACACCCATTCCCCGGATTTCCATATGGTGTCCTGCGAGTTCGTGCGCTCGACCGATTAATACGTCGTTACCGCGGCGTGATGCCATGACGAGGTCGTCGGCAACCAAACGGTGCCCACGTTCGACCAGATCGAGTACACATTCAGACTTTCCAATACCACTCTGTCCCGTGAAGAACATTCCAACGCCAAAGACGTCGGCTAACGAGCCGTGCAAGGTTGTTGAGGGCGCAAAAATCTCTTCGAGTACGGGTTTGATGCCGCGGTAGAAGTCTGCGGTTTTAAGCGTGGTCCGAATGACTGCGATTCCACTGCGTGCTGCGACCTCCAACAGTCCATGGGGCATCTCCTGGCCCTTGGTAATGAAGACGGCTGGTAGTGGAAACGAAAAAAATTGCTGAAGAATTTCATCGCGACGTACGGGATCGAGAGATTCCAGGTACGTCACCTCGGTTTGCCCTAATACTTGTAAGCGCTCAGAGACGAAGCGGGTAACGTAACCCGCGAGCGCTAGGCCAGGACTGGAAATGTCCGAGCTCGGGATCGGCCTGTCGAGGCCGATCCCGTTTGACATGTCTTCAAGTGAGAGGGGTTCGCGAAGTCGTTCAAAGACGTCGCGAACGGTGGGAAGCTTAGTCACGCGCGGAGGTCTGCTCCGTGTAATCGTTTTCGTTGGGCACTTTTGAGTTTCCGGATTTGTCCGTCGAGCTTCGCAACGGCGTTTGATAGTGCGGGTTCGTGAAACCTTCCTTCTCCTCGTGCGACCAATCGCTGATTTGCCGCAACGAGCATGATTTCTACTGCCTTGTTTAGACCATCTTCCAAGAATCGGATATCTGCATGTTCCACTTTGGGTAAGCGGTCTGCAAGTTTTCGCGCACCATCTTCAGCGCGAATACGTAGTTCCGGGCTCACATCTGTCTGGTGTCCGTGGATCACGATTTCCATGCGGTGCCTCCTTGTACGACGTGTAGTAGATGACTGACCGTATCGCGTGCAGCCCGTTCCCAGGTAAACGTCTCAGCAAAGCGACGTGCGTTTTGGCCAAAGGTATCAACCATCAACGGATTATTGACTAACCGTTGCATTGAGGCCGCATACGCAGAGACGTTCGATCCTGGAACAAGAAAGCCCGTCTCACCATCGATTACTGATTCCCGAATCCCTGGCGAATCTGCCGCGATCACCGGAGTGCCACAAGCTGCTGACTCCAAGTTACTTATACCCCACCCTTCCTTGGGAGATGCAAGTAACGTTGCCCAAACACTCCGAAGCAGGTCACGTTTCTCGAATTCAGTTATATACCCCAGAAAACGGACACGGTCCCTAATCCCTAACCCCTTCACAAGTCGTTCCAATCTGTCTCGATCGGTACCTTTTCCTGCGATTTCCAACCGGGCATCAGGGTGATTGAGCTCAGCGAACGCGCGGATGATGATATCTATCCGTTTATATCGCTTCAATCGACCCAAATATGCAAAAACCGGGCTCGCAGAACGGTCGCTCCATTGGGGGGTGAGGTGGTCTACATCCACCCCATTATAAATCACACGAATCAGATCGCGTTTAATTCCTCGGCTTACCAGGTCGTCGGCGGTGCTTTCGCTCACGGCTTCGAATGGAATACCGCGGTATGCGAGCGAAATTGGTTGTTCGCTCAACCACGTTGTGAGCGCGATTGGAAAGGACGCTTCACGAAATGCGGTTGTGCCGAACAGGTGGTGCGTTAAAACGACAAGCCTGTTTGCTTTCCACCGTTTGGTGTAGAGCGGGACTTTGTTCAGGTTTTCGACGACAACATCGTATTCGGCGAGTCCAAACGCACGGTTACGCTCCACTAACGCACGGTATTCACGTTGCGCATGCAGTGGAAACGTGAGACGCGAACCGACACGAAAGACTCGAATGTCGTCAAGCGTTGTTGTTGCCGGCGCGTTGTCGAATCCGCTGCATAAGAGGTCGACAGAGTGCTCCGGCATTGATGCAATCCGTCCGAAGACTTCATGCAAATGCAACTCCGCGCCACCTGCGTGGGGATTTTCGCGGTCTTGCCAGTTAACGACGAGGATTCGCAATGTTTGTTGGATATTACGCGGGTGGTGCGGACTTTACAGCAGGCCTTGTTGACGCGCGAATGCGTCGAGCACACCATTCACAAACCGTGCGCTTTCTGGCGAACCATAACGCTCTGCCAGGCGCATCGATTCTTTAATAACAACGCGTGGTGGCGTCGTTGCCTGAGACATCTCCGCAACGGCCAAGCGTAAGACGCACCGTTCGATTGCACCGAGCCGGCTCAAGCGCCAGTTTGTCGTTACTGCGGCAAGCTGTTTGTCGATCAGGTCTGCGGATTCAGTTAACGTGCGTACGATACGAGCCGCAAAGGCGCGCTCTTCTGGCGTAATTGCGAGGTCATCCCATATACGTTGTGCAACACGTTCCAGGGCTTCGCCGTCACGCATGTCCCACGCATATACGGCTTGTAACGCTCGTGCTCGCGCGCGAGACTCAACCCGCATCTGGTGACTCCGAACTGGCGCAGTCGTTATCGTCCGAATCAACAGTCGCTTCCAACTGGTCGAGTACGTCCGCGGTTTCGAGTACGGCAACCGCTGAATCCCAACCTTTGTTGCCATGCGCGCCGCCAGTTCGAGCTTCGGCCTGTTCCATCGTATCACATGTCAGTAAGCCAAAGCCAACTGGGATGTCTGATTCGGCCATTGCTGTCGCGAGCCCACGTGAAGCTTCACCTGCAACAAAGTCAAAGTGTGGAGTGTCTCCACGAATCACCGCGCCCAATGCAACAATTGCATCGTATCGCTCGGTGAACAGTGCACGACGAACGGCAATTGGTAATTCCCATGCGCCGGGAACCCATACAACGTCGATATCATCAAACGTCACGCCGTGAGCCAGCAATGCTTCCATTGCGCCATCGTGCAACTTGCGCGTGATGCCTTCGTTAAATCGACTAACAACCACTGCAACTCGCCGACCTTCGCCGCGAGGTGCGCCATTAAATTCTGCCATGCGTATTGATCTATGTTAAGAGTTGAGTAAATGGCCAAGCTTGTCTTGCTTGGTTTTCAAATACCCAGAGTTTTCTGCTGTTTCTGGTGGAACGATGGCCACTCGATCCTCCAGGTGTAAACCGTAGCCTTCGAGCCCAACGAGCTTTTTGGGATTGTTGGTCAAGACTCGGATGGACTTCAAGCCGAGGTCGAGGAGGATTTGCGCACCGATACCGTAGTTGCGGAGGTCGGGCTGGAATCCCAGAGCTTCGTTTGCTTCGACCGTGTCAGCGCCGGTATCCTGGAGCTGATACGCCTTCAACTTGTTCAAAAGACCAATTCCTCGGCCTTCCTGATCGAGATAAACGATGGCACCGCGCCCTTCGTGCGAAATCATTTGCATCGCGGTATGAAGCTGCCATCCGCAATCGCATCGCTGCGAATGGAATACGTCGCCTGTCAGGCACTTGGAGTGCATACGAACAAGGACGTGCTCTCCATCGGAGATATCGCCGAATGTAAGCGCAACGTGCTCGTGTGAGTCAACGTCGTTTTTATATCCGATAATGGTGAATTCACCAAATTCGGTTGGGAGGCGCGACGTTGCAATACGATGGACTAATCGTTCGTGACGCAGGCGATATGATACAAGGTCAGCTACGGTGATAAACGATAACCCGTGCTCTTTTGCGAATTTCTCCAACTCTGGACGACGAGCGGCGCTACCGTCTTCGTTAAGCACTTCGCATATCACGCCAGCTGACGATAGGCCCGCCAGGCGCGCCAGATCGACAGCCGCTTCGGTATGACCAACGCGTTGCAATACACCACCTTCACGCGCACGTAGCGGAAAGATGTGTCCCGGGCGACGCAGGTCGCTGCGGGTTGAATTCGGATCAACGGCAACACGAATGGTCGCCGCGCGATCTTGTGCGCTAATGCCTGTTGTTACACCAAAGCGTGGCGATGCGTCAATACTCACTGTAAACGCGGTTCGTTGCTCTTCGGTGTTGAACTCGCTCATTTGTGGCAGTGCGAGATGGTCTGCACGTTCACCAGTGAGTGCGAGGCAGATAAGTCCGCCCGCACGTTTGATCATGAAGTTGATGATTTCCGGTGTGACGCAATCTGCCGCACAAATTAAATCGCCTTCGTTTTCACGATTGTCGTCGTCTGCAACAAGAACCATCTTTCCGGCGGCAATATCAGCAATCGCCTGCTCGACGGAATCGAACTGTGTCCCGCTCATTTATTTATCTCCAAGTACGGCGTCATTAATCGACGTACGTATTTTCCAATGGTATCGCCCTCGACGTGTACTTGAGACCCAACACTCAAACCGTCGAGAGCGGTGTGCTTGAGTGTGTATTCGATTAACGAGATTTGCACAACGTTGGTACGCGGCAAGGCATTGACGGTTAAACTCACGCCATTAACCGTCACCGATCCGTGAAGGACCATGAGGTCGAACAATGCAGGGGGAACTTCAATGTCGAGTAAACGCGCGTCCTGGTCTGTACGAACGTCTACAAGTGTGCCAACGCCGTCAACGTGACCTTGCACGATATGTCCACCAAGCCGATCGCCTAAACGCAAGGCGCGCTCAAGGCTCACTCTCGTGCCAACATCCCAACTGCCCATTGTCGTGCGGCCTAGTGTCGTGACGATGGCCGCAGCGGTAAACCAGTTTTCGCCGTATGTCAGAACGGTTAAGCAGGCGCCATTTACGGCGATACTCTCACCCTCAACAAGGTCAGTGTATCTACACGTTATACGAAATTCTCGGCCCGCCGCGCTATGCGCTACGTGCTCGATAAGGCCAACGTCGTCAACCAGTCCGGTGAACATTGAAACAGCGGGAAGCAGGGAGCAAAAAAATACAGAAAGTAAACTTACAAAAATCTACAGGGCGTGGACAGCGTAAATCGTCATAAGATCAGACCCAAATTCCTGCCGTTTCACAATCGGATATCGAACCGCTTGCCCAACGTGGACTGGACTTAGCCCCTCAAACGCGTTTAACGACCCCCGCCCAAGGATGAGCGGTGCCTGAAAGATAACTAACCGATCAACTAAATCGTTCCGCAAAAGTTCGGCGGCCATTCCGGCGCCCCCTTCCACAAGGATGGAGTTGATATTCTGGTCACGTTTGAGGGCGACGAGGGCGGTTCGAAGGTCCGGCTCGTGGACGACTAACGTTGGGGTGACGTCGGCAGTCTGAACGACTGTTCGGTCGTGAGGGAGCCGTTTGGTTCGGTCGAAGATGACTCTCAGCGGCGCTTTTCGAGGCTGAGGATCTGTGCGAGCAATAAGCGACGGATTATCGGCGATCGCTGTTCCCACTCCAACCGCTATGGCGTCGGAGTTCGCGCGCATCCGTTGGACTTCAGCTCTGGAGAGCTCATTTGTGATCCAACCTGTGTTCCGGTCAGCGTCTGCGATTGCTCCGTCGAGGGATATACCCAGTTTGAGTACAACCCAAGGGAGCTCCGACACGAAACGCCGGAGGAACGGTGCGTTCAACTCCTCGGCTTCCTGTTCGCAAACGCCACCCAAGACCTCAACTCCAGCGGCGCGCAGGCGTTCTGCGCCGCCTTCAGCCGTTGGGTTGGGATCCCGAGTAGCAAAGACAACTCGGGAGATGCCGGCCGCCAGGATAGCTTCGCTGCACGGAGGTGTGGAGCCGTAATGGTTACATGGCTCCAGATTCACATATAACGTAGCGCCACGGGCTTTGTCACCGGCAGCCGCCAACGCGTTGGGTTCGGCGTGTGGGGTTCCGTACATGGTGTGATACCCTTCCCCAACTATCTCTCCATTACGAACGACAACGGCGCCGACCATTGGGTTCGGCGCCGTCTGTCCCCACCCGCGTTCTGCGAGTGCCAGAGCACGACGCATGTGGGTGGCGTCCATATCGGACGTCACTCCCTCAACGTCGTGCTTTGTCATAACTATAAGCCGAAGCGTACCCCGACCGACCCATACGTACGCGATGCGTCAGCGGGTTTGCCAGAGAACGAGTTATAAGTTTCGACTTTGCCGCCAGAGACGTGTCCGACTTCTGCGATGAACTTCACGAATGGAAGGTTCATCGAGAGATCTACGAACGCGTTTGTACGACCGAGCTTTTGCTTGGCGACAACGGGGCCTGCTTCGGTCTGTGGGCTAGCGATGAACACGGACGTCGATGCACTGGAGTTATAGTTATCACGTCCAACACCAGCCGCGATTCCGAACATGAGCAAACTCTTGCTTGCAACCAAACGAATTGCGCTTGTACGGATCTTCACATCGTTGACGAATAAGCTGTCTTGATCCACGACGGCTCTAATGTCGACGGTTGGCAGGCCGCGATGCAGGTACGTTAACGAAACGCCAGGAAATAAGAGGCCTTCCTGAATGATTCCAATGCGAATTCCAACGCCAAGTTGCGCGCCTGAACTTTTGATGGAGATGTCATCGCCATCAAACGAGGGCAGATATGCGAACGTGGCCAACAAGTCGACGCCACCGACATTCGTGATGCCAAGAGGGATACCCTTAAACACACCAACCGCTGCGTCGAGCTGCGGTAGTCCGATAATTTGGGACTTTGTTTCGTAGGTGTCCTGCCGAGCAAGCGTGGTCGACGGTGTGATATCTGCGACCTGCGGAAGCGAACCGCTCATTACGTTTGCGCGCACGCTGACACGGAAGTGCGGAAAGCCTCCCAACGTTCCACCCTGCCCTAATGTGGCGTTTCCACCGGCGATGATCGTTCCTAACTGCGGCGCAAAATAATGGAAGAGATCGATCGTCTTTTGGCAGGCATCCTGTGCAGCGCCTGGCGTACATTGATCGTTAATTTCTTGTGCGTGAACGGATGTCGCGCCTAATGCAAAGGTGGCGACGGCCAATAAACAACGTTTCATTTAATCTCCTATTTAAGAATTACAGTTCCGGTGCCAGGCTGGATATGTCCAAGCGGCCATGCATTGATCTTTTGTTGCAACGCGCTTGCGATGACTGTTTCCACCGAACTCTTCGGGCATATTACAACCATCCCTACGCCCATATTGAAGGTGCGAAACATCTCATCCTGATCCACATTTCCGGCTTTCTGCAATTCTGCAAATACCGTTGGTATGTTCCAGCTGCTGAGGTCTACGACGGCGTCGTAGTTCGACGGGAGAGCCCGGTTGAGGTTCCCAGGCAGACCGCCTCCGGTGATGTGTGCCAGCGCGTGTACAGCGTGTAATACAGGCTGCAATGCACGCAGATACGATGCGTGAACCGCAAGTAATGCATCTGCAACTGAAACGTTCAAACCCGGGAAGGTTTCGTGCGGACCAAGTTGCATCCGCTCACTGACGATTCGACGTGCCAAAGAGTAACCGTTTGTATGTAATCCGGTACTCGCCAGACCAACCAGGACGTCGTCTTCGCGTACGCGATTGGCGCCTAGTACTTTGTCTTCTTCAACACAACCAACGATGAATCCCGCGAGGTCATAATCAGGGGGGATGTATAATCCCGGCATCTCTGCCGTTTCGCCGCCCATCAACGCACAGCCATTCTCTCTGCATCCTTCTGCAACGCCAGCAACGATAGCTTCGACTACTGCTGGCTCAAGCTTTCCAAATGCGACGTAATCGAGGAAGAATAGCGGTAGAGCACCTTGAACCAGAATGTCGTTCACGCAATGGTTCACGAGATCGTGACCGATGGTGTCGTGCTGACCGGCTTCGATGGCGGTTTTGATCTTTGTGCCTACACCGTCAGCTGACGAAACAAGCAACGGTTTATCGAGACCACTGGGTAACCTGAACATTCCGCCGAAGCCACCAAATGCACCACGAGTGCCTTCTGTATACGTGGATTCAACTAATGTACGGATGCGTTGTTTTGCGTCGTCCGAGGCGTCGAGATCGACACCGGCGGACTGATAGCTCATCGACGATTGAGGATTTTGGCCGGATGTGCTCATGCAGGCATCTCTTCTTCAAAGGCAACGAGTTGACGAAATTCGCGAACGCGTTGATCTATGTCGCTTTTGGTAATTTCCATCAGGCGGCCGATGGAGAACTGCTCAACGGCAAATGAACCCATCGCTGCGCCATGCACAACAGCGCGACGCATATTGGCTTCCGTTAGTTCACCTGCGCGTGCCAGATATCCAATGAATCCACCTGCGAAGGAATCGCCGGCACCTGTTGGGTCAAAGAGGCTTTCGAGTGGATAGGCGGGAGCAAAAAAGATACGATCGTGGCTGAACAAAAATGCGCCGTGTTCGCCTTTTTTGATGATGACGTGTTTGGGGCCGCGCGCCATAATCCACTTGGCTGCAGCGATCAGATTGCTCTGTTCGGTGAGTTGGCGTGCTTCGCCGTCGTTAAATGTGACGAGATCGACGTGGCCGAGCAGTTCTAGCAGCTCAGGGCGACGGCTTTCGATCCAGAAGTTCATCGTATCACACGCGACAAGCTTTGGGCGCTCAACTTGTTGTAACACGCTGAGCTGTAGTCGTGGATCGATGTTGGCGAGGAACAGAAAATCCGGCTTTTTAAAGCGGTCCGGGATTTTTGGTTCAAAGCGAGAGAACACACCGAGATGTGTTTCGAGCGTTTCGGCAGAGTTCAGATCGTGCCGATATCGTCCACGCCACCGAAACGACGCGCCGTCGGCGGTTTCGAGTCCGCTGAGGTCGACGTTGCGCTCTTCGAGTTTGCGCAACTGATCGATTGGATAGTCGTTGCCGACGACTCCAACGAGCTGTACATCGGTAAGATGACTCGCGGCTGCGGAGAAGTACGTTCCGGATCCGCCTAACACATCATCGGCTTTCCCAAACGGTGTTTCAACGGAATCCAAGGCAACAGAGCCTACGACAAGTACTGCCATATACTGAGGAGGTGACGAGTGAATTATGGAAACAACGACGTACTACATCCGCTCAGGAGCGGTAATACCGAGTAAGGACAGTCCGTTGCGCAGTACAATTTGCGCGGTGCGAGCGAGTGCGAGTCGAGCTTGCATGATTGGTTCAGGTTCGCCAAGTACGTGATGCTTATGATACCAAAGATGCGAAAGGCGTGCGGTTTCCGAGAGATAGTTTGCAACGCGATGTGGTTCCAACGCTTCGGCAGAACTTTCGATGAGCTGTGGAAACTCGAGGAGTTCTTTAATAAGCGCTTGTTCTTCGGGTTCTATCAGTACGGATGTATCAACGGCTGCAACGTCGAACGATTCGCGGTCGATCTCGCCTACGCGGAAAATTCCACACATGCGGGCGTGCGCCATTTGTACGTAATACACCGGGTTCTCGTCGGACTGTTTTCGTGCGAGATCTACGTCGAAGACTAGCTGCGAATCGCCTTTTCGTATGAGATAGAAATAGCGAACGGCGTCTCGTCCGACCCAATCAATAAGATCGCGAACGGTGACATAGCTTCCAGCGCGTTTGGAAATTTTTACTTCCTCGCCACCTTTGACTACGGTAACCATTTGGTGCAGGACGTAGTCTGGATAGTCCGTTGGAATGTCAGCGCGTAGTGCTTGCAGGCCGGCTCGAACACGTGCAATGCTGCCGTGATGGTCGGCGCCCTGGACGTTGATCGCTTTTTTAAAGCCGCGATTCCACTTGGTGACGTGGTAGGCGACGTCTGGGACAAAATAGGTGTACGTCCCGTCGCTCTTGCGCATGACACGGTCTTTGGTGTCGCCGTATTCCATGGCCTTTAGCCAGAGAGCGCCTTCGCTTTCGTACGTGGCGCCGTTGGCTGTGAGCTGATCGACGGTTTGTTTTACCTTACCGTCTGTGTAGAGCGATGACTCGAGGTAATAGTTGTCGAACTTGACGCCAAAGGCTTTAAGGTCGAGATCTTGTTCTGCGCGGAGCTCTTTGACTGCAAATTCGCGGACTCCCATGCTTCCGTCGTACCGGGCGGCGATTTCGGCGATGTACTCGCCGTGGTAGCCGCCTTCTGGAATTACGGCTGCAGTGCCGTTCGCTTTAGCGTCGATATGGGCCTGGACGCTTTTGGCGAGGTTTTCGATCTGGACGCCGGAGTCGTTGTAGTAGTACTCGCGTGTGACGTTCCAGCCGCTCCATTCAAGCAGTCCGGAGATTGCGTCTCCTAGAGCTGCCTGGCGACCGTGGCCTACGTGTAGGGGGCCGGTTGGGTTTGCCGAGACGAATTCGACAACGACGGGTTCATTGGCGCCGCCGGTGGAGCGACCGTAGGATTCGTTGGCACTGGCGATGGCTTTGATCGTTTCCGCGACGAGTTTGGCGTCGAGTCGGAAGTTCATGAAGCCGGGGCCAGCAATTTCGATTCGGTCGACGCCGGCGTCGGTGAGATTAAGCTCTGCTTCGAGTGCGTGCGCGATGTCGATCGGCTTCTTTTTGAGAGGCCGAGCGAGGATCATGGCGATATTCGTTGCCCAGTCGCCCAGGGATGGATCGCGTGGGCGTTCGAGGAATGGCTCGACGTCGTCAGGGGCGCCAATTGCTTTGGCGGCCCGCCGCAGCTCAGTGCGGATTCGTTCGGGGAAATTCACTCGCCGGAGCTACCTGATGACTTCTTGAGTTCGCTGCTGGCGGGGGAGTCCTTCGGCTTTGGTGGCGCGGTCTTTTCTCGTTCGCGCTGGTCCTTTTTGCCGTCTTTGCCGTAGTCGGTGATATAAAACCCCGACCCTTTAAATACTAATCCGCTCCCGCCAGAGACTCGACGCTCTGCGATTTTACCGCAGACAGGGCATTCGAGCTGTAATGGGGCGCCGGACATACTGCGAAAAAATTTTTCGAAGTCGTGCCCTTCTGGGCAAATGAATTCGTAGGTGGGCATATAGCAGACTGAGTCCAACCTTGCAATCCGAGACATTGCGAGGGAGAACTCAATTGGATTGATGGTTTGGGAGGTCCAGATCGCTACAAAGATACACATTTAGCCCTCGGAAATCACCCCCGGCACGTCATGCGGAGCGAGGGTGATTGTGGGCGTCGTCTCGATTGGGGTTAAATCGAGGGTTGGTAGACGCCCCACTCTGCGGCGAGAGTGTCGGATATTTCTCCAACGGTTAGTCGTGCGCGGACCGCATCTATAATAAACGGCATCAGTTGGACGCCGGACCGTTCGCTGTGTCCTCGTGCGGCGTCTTTGAGTGCCGAGAGTGCGGAGTTGGCTTGTGTGGCATTTCGGTCGGCTTTTCGGCGGCGGAGCTTGTCGACCTGTGAGGTTTCGAGTGCCGAGAAGTCGGGGGTTGGGATGGGGGGTGGAGGGGCGCCGTCGTTGAACTTGTTCATTCCGACGATGACCGTTTCCCCGGCTTCGACGCGGAGTTGGAATTCGTAGGCGCTACGAGCAATTTCGCGTTGGAAAAATTCTGCTGCGATGGCGCGTTCGGAGCCGCCGAGTTCGTCGACCTGTTCAATGAGCTCAAAGGCCTGGCGTTCGAGTTCATTGGTGAGGTGTTCGACATAATAGCTGCCGGCGAGTGGGTCGACCGTTGTGGTGACGCCGGACTCGTGGGCGACAATCTGTTGAGTGCGAAGGGCGAGAGTTGCGGACTCTTCGGTTGGGAGTGCGAGCGCTTCGTCGTAACCGTTGGTGTGTAGCGATTGCGTTCCGCCGAGTGCGGCGGCGAGCGTTTGGATCGTTACGCGAACGACGTTGTTCAGGGGTTGTTGTGCCGTGAGCGTGACGCCGCCGGTTTGCGTATGGAAGCGCATGCGGCAGCTTGCGTCAGTTGCGTTGAAGCGTTCGCGCATGATACGTGAGTAGATGCGACGAGCTGCGCGAAACTTTGCTGCTTCTTCGAAGAGATCGTTGTGTGCTGCGAAGAAAAACGACAGTCGTGGTGCGAAGACATCGACGGGTAAACCGGCGTCGATGGCGCGTTTCACATATTCGATCGTGTTGGCGAAAGTGAATGCGAGTTCTTGAACTGCAGTTGAGCCTGCTTCTCTGATATGATAGCCAGAGATGGAAATCGGGTTCCAGTTTGGCACTTCGGCGGCACAGAATCGGAAGATCTCTGAAATGAGATCGAGACTTTGGCCGGGTGGATAGATATACGTTCCGCGTGCGATGTATTCTTTGAGAATATCGTTTTGGATCGTACCGCTCAGTTTGTTTCGTTCGATCCCCCGCTCTTCTGCGACCACGATGTACATCGCGAGTAGCGTTGCGGCGGTGGAGTTGATCGTCATCGACGTAGAAACCTCGTCGAGCGGTAAGTCCGCTAACAGGGCGTGCATGTCGTCGACCGTATCGATTGCTACGCCGGCGCGTCCGACCTCGCCCAGGGCGCGAGGTGAATCGGAGTCGATCCCCATTTGCGTAGGGAGATCGAAAGCGACGGAGAGGCCGGTTTGGCCTCGGTCTAACAGCAGTTTGAACCGGAGGTTCGTTTCTTCGGCGGTTCCGAAGCCGGCGTACTGGCGCATCGTCCAGAAGCGGCCGCGGTACATATTTGGTTGAACGCCGCGCGTGAACGGAAACTGGCCAGGTTCGCCCAGGTCATGCGTGTAGTCGAGCTTTGCGTCGTCTGGGTGATAGACGACCTTGGCTGGTATTCCCGACGGAGTAGTTCGGCTGTCGACAGAGCGAGTACTCACGCTTCCTGTGCCACTGGTGCGTTGGACAACATCTGTTGCGCGGTGATTACATCGTTTTTGCTGCCGATGAACAGTGGAGTGCGCTGATGTAGTCCGGTGGGTTGGACATCGAGAATTCGCTGATTCCCGTCAGTTGCCATTCCGCCTGCCTGTTCGGCGATGAAGGCGAGAGGGTTGGCTTCGTATAACAGGCGGAGCTTGCCGAGAGGGCTTTTTTCGTTGGCGGGGTACGCGAAGATTCCGCCGCCGAGGAGATTGCGGTGGAAGTCGGCGACCAGTGAGCCAACGTAACGGACATTCATTGGGTCACGTTTGCCGTCGAGACCGCGATATCGACGCATGAGGGCGCGGGTTTCGTCGTTCCAGAGAGGCGAGTAGGAGTCATTTACCGACAGATAACGTCCATGTTCGGGCATACGGATGTTAGGGTGCGATAAGAGGAACTCGCCGATTGATGGATCGAGCGTGAAGCCGTGAGCGCCTTGGCCGGTGGTGTAGACCAGCATCGTACTGGAGCCGTAGATCACATAGCCGGCAGCGACCTGTTTGTAGCCGGGTTGGAGCATGTCTTCGAGTTCACCGCGAGTGCTGGAGCTGATCTTCTTGACAACGGAGAAGATCGTACCGACCGGAACGTTCACATCGATATTGGACGAGCCGTCGAGTGGGTCGAACAGGAGACAATATTTACCGCACTTGAACCCTTCGGGGATCTGGATGATATCCGGCTCTTCTTCGGATGCCATAGCGCAGAGCCGGCCGCCGTGATCGACAGCTTTAATGATGATATCGTTCGAGATGATGTCCAGCTTCTGCTGGATTTCGCCTTGGACATTCTTGTCGGAAGTAGCCCCGATGATGTCGACGAGTCCGGCGCTTCGCACCTTATTGGAGATAATCTTTCCAGCGACGGCGAGGTCGTACAGCAATCCTGACAGTTCGCCGGTTGCTTCGGGAAAGTGTTTTTCCTGCTCGATAATGTACCGCTCGATGGTTACGAACGATACAGACGTATTTCTGACCATAACATCTCTCCTGAACGAACTGTTCAGCGCTCGCCACCCACCTTGGGATTTCCGCGCCGAAGGGTTCCCCAAAACTAACCGATTCCGGGAGGTTTGTCGCCTTACTGGATCCATATCATGACGCAGATAGCAGTGAGTGCGAGGATCGCGCCTTTTCCGGTTGCGCGCGTTACGCATGCGATGACCATGGCTACGGAAGCGATACCGGCCAGCGTTGCGGATGTGAGAGTTGGTGTAACTGAGATAGCGGCGTATGGAATATTGGCGCAGTGAGTGGCGACGGCGTCGAAGATAACGAGGGGGAGGTGAGCGGCGTCGGCGACGAATTGTGCTAGCGATGGTACTGGTGCGAGCAACAGAGCCAGGAAGAGGATCGGTTGCAAAATGCCGATAACGGGGTCCGCGAAGATATTGGCGATGGGGCCGATGAGACTAATCTGGCCAAAAGTCCATGCGACCAATGGAGCAGTTACCGCGGTTGCCATGGCGGACGCAACGACACCACGCAGCAGAGTTCGCCGCCAACCGGCGATTGTTCTGGGTACCAGTCGTTGCATAAAGGCGCCGCTTGCGATTAAGCCAGCGATGCCACCAACGCTGAGTTGGTAGCCAAGATTCAGGACTGTGGGTGGGTCGAAGAGAGGGACAAAGGCGCCAACGGCGAGTGCGGCCCATTTATCGGTTGGGCGCTGTAGCATTCGGGCGGCGAGTGCCACGCCGACCATGACGCCTGCGCGTACTGCGGGTGGTGGGAAACCGATGATACTTACATATACGGATAGTACAGCGAGTGAGATTGCAGCGGCCCATTGAAGCGGCAATCGTATGACGTGTAACACGAGCTCAACTGCGCCGGCGACGATCGAGACATGAAGACCCGAAATAGACAGCATATGGATAAGACCAGCGCGGGAGTACCGCTGTTTAATCTCATACGGGATTTCTGATTGATCGGCGATCAAGAGCGCTTTCGCCATGGGGGCATCGGTGCGGAAGACGGTTTCGATCGCCTTCGAGGCACGATGTTGTTGACGCAGGAACCAGCTTGTGTCGGGGCTTGACGCCGCCTTGACAACCTGCGATCCATATGGTGGTGGCTTAGGTGCGGCTCTGGCTACTACGAGTCCTGCGGCAAAGATGATAGCAATGCCGATGCTCACCATACTGGTACGTGCGATAACGATCAGCAGGACGATGGCTCCTCCAACAATTGGGAACCACACAACTCCGCTGTACCACGCGATTAATCCGCCTGCAAAGGCGATATATGCCCAGGCTATAAGCGGCATTGTCGAGCGATGGTTGAGATATCCATATGATGTATGTATACCTCGATTACCATCGCACTTATATCATCATTTCTTCTTCGCTTGCATCTAAATACTGCAAAGTAAGATCGACCTGGTTTCCGGTTTAGCCTATCACAGATTCGGTAACGCAACCCGCGTATTCACAACTGATCCTGTAAACGTCGAACCTGTTGTACCAGTCAATTCAACCGTGCGGTACTGACCAATCATCGAGTCGTCGCCCGGTATAAGTATTATCTTAAAATCTCGGCTTCGCGCCTGCATTAACCCACCTCGGCGCGCCTCTTTCTCGATAAGCACTTCGCGACGCTCACCCAGTAAATTCATATTCCGTGCGCGCGAACCGCCTCGTACCGTTGCGATCAATCGGTTTAGCCGCTCACTCGCGACTTCATCCGAAATCGTATCGCTTGCAGGGAAGTTGGTGGCTGGCGTTCCATCGCGTAACGAGAATTTAAAGGTAAACGCGTCGTCAAAGCCCATCGCTTCAACAGCGGTCAGCGTTTCAACAAAATCCTCTTCGGTTTCGCCCGGGAATCCAACGATAATGTCCGTCGTTAATCCAAGCCCTGGAATCGCCGAACGCAACCGTTCCACGCACTCAAAGTATGTCTCGCGTGTATATCGACGAAGCATACGCTTGAGCGTTCTTGTCGACCCAGACTGCATCGGCAAATGAACATGCTCGCACACCGTTGGCGTTTCGGCCATCGCTTCGATAACCCGATCGCTAAAATCATTGGGATGCGGGCTCGTAAATCTAACGCGCTTAATACCGTCAACCTTCCCTACTGCGCGAAGCAGATCTGCAAAGTCGTACGTACCGTCGGTGTACGAATTAACGGTCTGGCCAAGCAAGATGATCTCGGACATTCCATCAACCACAACCGCCTCAACCTCACGCACCACATCTTCAAGCGCACGACTTCGTTCCGGCCCACGTGTGTACGGCACAATACAATACGTACACCGATAGTCGCAACCACGCTGCACCGGGATCCACGCCTTTACCTTATCAAAACGCTTCGGCTGGAAATCCTCATAATGCTCTTCCATATCGAAGTCGGTCGCCGTCGTTCGCACACCGCGCCGAGCATTATCAATAAGCGCTGGGAGCGCCCGATAGCCGTCCGGCCCAATCACGATGCTTACGTGCGGCGTCTTTTCCAACAATATTGGACCCAATCGCTGCGCCATACACCCGGTCACGCCAACTACCGATCCCGGCTTCATAAAGCTCTTCAACTCGCCCAACCGCCCCACAACTCGAGTTTCGGCATGCTCGCGAATGGCGCAAGTATTGACCAAAATTACATCGGCACCGGTTGGGCCTTCCACAGGGTCGTAACCACTCGCCGCAAGCTTACCGAGCATCAATTCGGTGTCGCTTACGTTCATCTGGCAGCCGTACGTTTCGATATAGACGGTAGGACGGTTCGTCATAACAGGTGTTAAAAGAGCTAAAATCTTGAGTTCAGGCGATCAAACCTATCGTTCAATTATACCCTGAAACCGTACTCCGCGGGGGATCGTCGGATCTACAGCTATCGTAAGATAATCTTCGGTAAGCCCCTGGCGGTGGGCAGATGTTCCAAAGCTCACAATATCTGCCATCTGCCCGATACGGGTCGCTCGATATTCGGCTGCCTTTACCGCAGCAACATCCCGGATCTCCTTGGCCCTTCTGGTAATTATCGACCCCTGGACGTGATCTGGAAGCCGTTCTGCGGCAGTGCCTGGACGGATCGAGTATGGAAAGACGTGTAACGAGGTAAACGGAAGCCGTTCGATCAGGCGTAATGTTTCCTCGTGATCGGCCTCTGTTTCACCAGGAAACCCCGCAATTACGTCTGCCGATAGCCCAAAAACTGGCTTGTCTCCAACCAGGTCTTCGATTGCCTCGATATATCGATCAGCCGTATACCAGTGCCGTCCCATCCGTTTGAGGATACGGTTGGAGCCCGACTGCAGCGGCGCATGGAGATACGGCGTCAGTCGTCGAGGATCTTCAGCGTACAGGCGGCGTAAGGTGGCGTCCAACTCGGTTGCCTCAATCGACGAAAGCCGGAAGCGAACTTCTGGAATCTCGCCAATAAGACGTTCCATAAGGGCGCTCAGCGTGGTGTCGATATCAACACCGTACGTGCCGATATGGATGCCGGTAATAACGATTTCCGCATGATGCTGAGCGAGCTGCCGAGCTTCGTTGACAAGGTCGGCGATCGGGCGGGATTGGTTTGCCCCACGCGCGATGGTCGTTATACAAAAGGTGCAATGCTCATCACACCCATCCTGAATCCGCAACAACGCCCGACTTCCCGTCTGTTGTATCGCAACCACATCAACAACTTCCCTCGGCAGATCAAGCGCCGCCGCAACGGCATGAAGATCAGCGCCACCAATAACATCGCTTACCGACGGAAGATCCCGAATCGTCCCACGATCTGTCGCGGCCGCACACCCGGTTACGATCGATCGTAATTCCGGGTTCTTTCGCGCAGCACGCCGAACCGCTTGCCGAAGATCTGCCTCCGCTTCGGCCGTTACAGCACAGCTGTTAAAGATCGCAACGTTTGCGTCTTCAGGTGATGTGACAATCTCAACCCCGCTGGCAACCAATGCAGCGCGAGTAGCTTCGGTATCGTATTGATTCGCTCGACAGCCGAACGTGTGTAAGTATGCTTTCATGACGTGCTTAACTATTCTGACTTCACGTGCTCAGTGCTGACCTTGTACAGCTTCTGAGGAGCACGGAAGTTGTACAAAAAAGGTACTTCCCCGTTCGGAATCACTCTTTACCCAGATACGTCCACCGTGCGCTTCCGCTACAAGTTTACAGAAGGCCAACCCTAAACCAGAGCTACGTACTCGCGGAACGTTACCTGTCTTTACTCGTCCAAACTTTTGGAAGATCATCTCGTGAAATTCCAACGGTATACCGCTTCCATTGTCTTCCACGCTGAACAAGATCTGTCCCATGTTGCTCCGAGCGCTGATGCGAAGCTCCATCGTACGCGCTGAATGTGTCAACGCGTTCTGAATGAGGTTCGAAAATACGCGTTTCAGAAGTTGCTTGTCCGCGTAAAATGTTGGAGCGTCGTCACTGACGAGCGTAATCACGCGGGTCTCTTCCTGCTTGAACCGTACACTCCACTCTTCCATTACCTCGGCGATTAACTCGCTTGGCGTAATCGAAGCTGGAGATAACGTGATCCCGGTCTCTTCGACCTTTGCCACTTCCAGAAGATCGCCGATAAGTGCCAACAGCTCTTCGGCTTTAAACTGAGCGTCGGTTAACGCTTTTTTCTGCGGCGGCGACACCTCTCCATAATCACCATCCGCCACCATTTCGAGCGTCGCCAAGACAGACGTTAATGGCGCTTTGAGATCGTGAACGATCATTTTCATTAGATCGTCGCGGACTTTTTCAAGTTCACGCAATTTTTTATAGCTGTCTTCAAGCGCATCCGTCGCCGCCTTCAAACGCAATAAGCTCCGTACTCGCGCGCTCAAAACCAAGCGATTGTGTGGTTTGGTGAGAAAGTCGTCACCTCCAGCTTCTATGCCTTTCACACGATCGCTGGTATCGTTGAGCGCGGTGACAAAGATGACTGGAATTCGAGCTGTGCGTGGATCTCGCTTAATTCGCCTGCACACCTCAAAGCCAGCCGATCGATTATCGACGTCGAAACTTCCGGACGGCATGGCGACGTCTAAAATGCAGAGGTCTGGTCGAGACTCTATACATAGCTGTACGGCAGACGGTGCATCCGCCGCAGCGATCGTACGAAAACCGAGTGCTGCCAACTGATCGCACAGCAACTCAACGTTTGCCGGAACGTCATCAGCAACAAGTATAAGGGGAGCTTCGGCCGCGTCGGAAAATGTCATAATTGCACGCTACAAAAGGAGCGAACGATACGTCGTAGTTGTATCCTTGAAATCGCAAGCTCCGTGCAACGAAGGACGCTGCTAGCCGAAAACCCCATACTTCCCTTAATTATGGCTGAACGCGAAGGCCAAAGCTGAAGTTATAGGCATTTTCCTTGACGCCGGTAACACCACTTCGCGTACTCCGTAGGACCGCCATATCGATGGATGCGCGATCCCGCGCGATAGGAATTCCGATTCCACCGCCAAACGATACTTCGCGAACTTCCTTACCTCCCGCCAGGAACGGAAGCGTTCTCCAGCGACTGCCTGCTCGAAGCATAATTGGCATGTCACCGTAAAGCTTTGCGCCCGATTCGATTCCAACGTTGACTTCGGTTGCATCAACGACGCCTGCGTTATTCGTGCTCAGGCTTGCCAGCGACGACCATTTATCCTGTGCGACGCGCGCGGCAACGATTGTTCCAGGGATGCCATGATAGTTGATCGACGCTGCGTAGTGATCGGGGACACGACCTTTCGTCAAGTTTGTATCGTTCGCTGCGAGTTCGATATTCCCACCTTTACGGCCGCTGAGCGCAATTCCAATCGTCGGAATGGCATCGATGATTAGGCCAGCCGAAAGTGCGGTCCCTGAAAAGTTCAGCCTTGTTGTCTGACTGACATTTCCATACGCCAGCGAATCGGGGAACTGCTGAAGCAGATTGACCCGGTTTGTTCCCGTATACTGATGGCCACCAACGCCAATACGCAACGTTGGGGTAATTGCGTAGCCAATAGAAAAGCGAAGATCGGTAATACCACCTTCACTCTTTACCGTTTCGGTCGATGTAATAATTTCACCGCCGATATCCTGCTCGCGTGTAGCACTCGTAATCCAGCTGCGATCCAACAACGTTGACGCGTTAAATCCAATCGCGAAGCGAGGGCCAAATGGGAGCGTTAACCCAAAGTTGGGGAAACGCGCCGTTGTGGTCTTGGACGACCCCGATGGACCTTTTACTGTGCGAAGTTCCGGGTCGTACTGCGCAAAGATCTGTCCGTACCGATTGACAGTAATTACGGCAGGATTGAGTGGTGACCGAATATCAAACTCGCTCAACGCACCACCCGCTCCCAGCGATCGTGTACTATGCTGTCCTAGTGGGTAGCCAAACCCCTGCGTACTCAGGGCACCCTGGGCATGTGCAACAACCGGTGAATAAACCGCTGGCGCGAGTGTACAGACGATTGCAGAAATTAAGAGACGTCGCGTCATGGAGTGCCGATTCGTGTACGAGGTGTATAACTCACGCGCAGCTGTGGACGCAGTCCAGGTGCCGCGCTTGTGGAGTAAATGAGTATCTGTTGCGGAGACGACGCTTCGCGTGTGCTGCTGATCACGATTGCTCTTGGCAAGTTCGTGGAATCCTGAATTGCCCAGTACCGAATGGCCTGAGCGATTTCAATGCTCTTTACACCGCTCTCAGACGGGAGCAACACCGATGTTGCCATAGGATACGATCCCGGCGCAATAATCTGGCTCGCACGAATTGGATCGGTAATCGCGGGGCCGGCGAGGACCAAATTCGGCAATATGCTAATTGTGTCGGTGCTACCTAGATACGTATTACCAACTTGCGTCAACAATAACGTTGCGCGCACAACGATCGACGAATCGACGATTCTCGATGGTAGATTAAATCTGAAGAAGGCACGTTTTGCGGGAATTCCACCAATCGCAAGTATGTTTGCTGGCGGTGGCGGCGAGCCAGCCACAACAAGTGTGAAGTCGGCCAGGTAGTTTGCCGCAACAGGGCTTTCCGTTGGTGTTGACGAATAAGGCGAAACAATAGCCCGCGGTTTGGTTGAGTCAGTCGAGACTTTAAACGAGAGCCCCGGTGAATAACTTGTTCCGTTGGAATACGCTCGCACATAGTCTGTACCACTCGACTGCATGCTCACACCAAATCGTGCAGGCTGGTTGGTGGTGATCTTCCCAAGCAAGTTGGCGTTGCTGATATCGAAGATCACGGTATCCATTAACGTTCCCGCAGGGAATACTTTCGATCCTACAAGCCGCGAAAGCGTGAAGAGCGGCGCCAAGGTCGCAACCGAAGTATCCGAACCACTCGTCGTCGTCACGTCATAGATAGAGACGGTCACGGGATTCAGTATCCTTCCGCCTGAGCTATCGAATCGAATCGTCAAGCGAGCGCTGTCGACAAACGTGATCGGCGTCTGCAGCGTGTCGAGATACTTTGGCAACGCGTCGAACCGGATAATCATACGAGTATCCAACTGACTTCCTTGCGTTCCTAATAGAAGAAACGCCTCAGAGCCAAGCGTGGGTGCAGCAGCCACTGTCTGGTCAAAAGTGATGGCGTCGAACGTTTCGTTCTCAACGTCCGCAGTTTGCCCACCACATATGGTTGGGCACCCCGCCGTGCTATCGAGCTGTTCACTACACGCGGCAAGCGTCATACTTGCGAACGCAACCGCGATCGCCAACGTACTCGTCCGCCATCCAGACGACATCAAATTCACTCGTAAGTCCTATTTCATGCGGTTAAACCGGAGAAGCAGGGCAACCCCCTCCCCCTCCGATACGGCGGTGCCCGATCCATCGGAATTTCCGCCAAAGAACTGAACGAAATCTACCAACTTCGCGCGAGACCGCAGGGCTTAAGCCCCCAGAATGTTAAACTTTCCAAACATCTCGCCGGTCAAGTGTGATAAATCCGGTCCAGCCGAACTGAAAGTCCGGTCAAAAGTTCATACGGAGACCGTTCGGCCGTCGCGCTCACCTCTTCCGCCGTCAGCAGCTCCCCCCCATCTCGGCCTATCAACGTCACCACGTCTCCCACCTCACACTGCACGTCGGTCACGTCAAACATGGTCATATCCATGGTGACCCGCCCTCGAACCCGAACTCGCTGCCCGTGCAGGAGCGCCACGCCACAGCTGCTGAGCGAACGTGGATACCCATCCCCATAGCCAGCCGCCACTGTTGCGATCCGCTGACGCGAGGTCGCGGTGTATGTCGCGTCGTAGCTGATGGTGTCGCCCACCTCTACCCAGCGTAAATCCACAACCCGGGCCCGAACGTGAACGACTGGCTCTGGCTGAAGCTTCGCGTCGGAACCGCTCCCTACGCCGTACAAAAAAATGCCAGGCCGAATCGCGTTCCAGGGCGATTGGTCGTACCGAACGATCGCTGCGCTGTTCGCTACGTGTAAAAATGGGGGCGAAATATTCAATTCGGCGAGCGCCGACCGAAACTGCGCTTCTTCCAGCTCCGCCGACCCATCGTACAGTTCAGCGGAATGAAGGTGCGTAAATGCGCCAGCTGGTGGAAATTCTCGAACGATTGAACGAAGCTGGGCCGCATCACGCCATGGAATCCCGGCTCGGTTCATCCCGGTATCAATGGAGAGATGGTACGGGCCACCCAACGGTGCCCATTCCCGAATTTCATCCTCTCGACCGAGCGTTGGGATCAGCCCAGCCGCGTACGCCGCGGCAAATTCGGAATGCAGGAGCGGTGTAAACACAATAATGTTTCGCGTCACGCCAGACCGACGAAGCGACTCACCTTCTTTTACGGTCGCAACACCGTAGCCCCACGGCTCCAACGGTTCCAGCGCTCCCACAGCGGCCCGGGCGCCTATTCCATACGCTTCTGCCTTGACCATAGGGATTAATGGCACACCAGCGCGTTGCTGAAGTGCATAGGCGTTTCGGCGAAGGGCGCCAAGATCGACGTCGACCCAGGCGCGAAGAGGCGGGCGGTATATTTGAGAATCACTCACAGTCTCCAAAAATAATGCCCACACCTCCTTCTCTGGACGCTACGCTCGAATTGATGCACGATCTTCGTAAACGCTGCGAATGGGATGCCGCCCAAACGCACGATACGCTGAGGCCGTATCTCATTGAGGAGGCGCATGAGTTGGACGACGCGATTCGTGACCACGACGACGTCCAGATGCGCGAGGAGCTTGGTGATGTGTTGCTCCAGGTTCTGTTCCATTCGGTGGTCGCGGAGGAGCGAGGTGCATTTACGTTCAGCGATGTGGCCGAGGGGCTGATTACCAAGATGAAAGTCCGTCACCCGCATTTGTACGCTGGTGGGGAGAAACAGTCTTGGGAGGAGATGAAGTCCAAAAAGCGGAAATCGATTGGCGAGGGGCTGCCGGAAGGACTTCCCTCGCTGCATCGTGCGCAACGTCTTCAGGATCGGGCCGCGGGTGTTGGGTTCGATTGGCCAGATTGGCGCGGGCCGGCCGAGAAGGTGATTGAAGAGCTGAATGAGGTTACAGAGCAGATTGAAATGGCGCCACCGAATACCACACCAACGGGAGCGCCGGTTTTGGATGAACGCCATGCCGCAATCGAAGACGAGCTTGGGGATCTACTCTTTGCCTGTGTGAATCTGTGTCGAAAAGTTCAAGTGCACCCGTCGCTCGCGCTAGACAAAGCAAATACGAAGTTCCAGCGTCGGTTTGAAGCGATCGAAACGCTTGCGGCGGAGCGTGGGATTTCGATGGGTGACGCAACGCTGGAAGAGCTCGACGCGCTCTGGGATGAAGTCAAAGCGCGATAATAGAGACAATAGCCGCGATATACGCGATCTGTCGATAACGGAACAACGATTCGCTATTCCGTTATCGACGTCGCAGATTCGGGAACTGTCATCGTCCGCACGGCTTTAATGTTCACGAACTCGCGAATCCCTAACTCGCTGAGTTCTCGACCAAAACCGGAATTTTTGACGCCACCAAACGGGTATCGCGGATCGGAGATAACCATCCCATTGATTACCACAGTGCCGGCGTCAATCTCTTCGATAAACCGGCGCTGCTCTTCAGCATCATTTGTCCACGCAGCCGAACCAAGCCCAAACGCAGACGAATTCGCAACGGCAATCGCATCATCGATATCACGCACTTCGATAATTGGCGCAACTGGCCCAAATAGCTCTTCCACAGCTGCCGGACTTTGCCTTGGCACCTTCGTCAGCACCGTTGGCGCATAAAAGTTACCGGCTCGATCCAACCGCTCCCCGCCTACGCGAATCTCTGCTCCAAGCGCAACAGTTCTTTCAACCTGACTGTGCAGATCTCTCAAAATATCTGCAGTGGCTAACGGCCCAATATCAATCATACGGTCCATCGGGTCGCCCACACGAAGCGCTCGCACCTTGTCAACGAATCGAGATTCAAATGCCTCAAGAATATCGCGATGGACAATGAATCGTTTCGCGGCAATGCAAGACTGGCCGTTGTTAATCATCCGAGCCTGAACCGCAGTCGACACCGCACTCTCTAAATCAGCGCTTGGCATCACAATAAACGGATCGCTCCCACCCAGCTCAAAAACTCCTTTTTTCAAATGCTTGCCCGCAGCGGAGGCAACCGACCGTCCTGCCCCTTCGCTCCCGGTCAACGTAACTGCAGCAATTCGCGGATCCGCAATCAACCCTTCAACCTCAGCTGACCCAATCAGTAGCGTTTGAAACACATCTGGCGGGAATCCCGCATTCCGAATTAATGCTTCAATTGCTAATGCAGACTGCGGAACGTTTGACGCATGCTTCAACAATCCAACGTTCCCTGCCATCAACGCTGGCGCCGCAAATCGGAAAACCTGCCAAAACGGGAAGTTCCACGGCATAACGGCGAGTACAACTCCCAACGGTTGAAAAGCGACCCACCCTCGTTCCTTTTCGTCGCTCACCACAAGCTGATTTCTGAGCATCTCTTCCGCTCGATCAGCATAAAACCGGCACACCGTTGCGCACTTCTGAGCCTCAGCCACCGCCGCCGTAATCGGTTTTCCCATTTCGCTTGTCATCATTTCGCCCAGCGAACCGCGTTCTTCATCAAGCAGATCGGCCAAACGATTCAACCATTGAGCACGGTCAGCGAACGTCGTCTTTCTGTACGTACGACTGGCAACAGCAGCGCGCTCGACAGCGTCTTCAACCTGAGTTGAGGTGAAGGCGTCGAACGTGAGTAGAAGATCGCCGGAGGCAGGATTAATACTTCGAATCATGGCTTAACTAACGGAAAAAGAACGTGGGGTGCATCCAAGAGATGCACCCCACGATAAATAGCGAGCTTTATGCCAGTCGGCGATTGCCAATATCCGCGACTGGCCAATCTGCATTTGCTAAACTGAGCGTTTACGGACGAAGACGATACATCATCCGTGGGAAAGCAATCGCCTCTCGGATGTGCGACAGCCCGCAAATCCACGCTACAGCCCGCTCTAACCCAAGGCCAAAGCCAGAATGGGTAAACGACCCATATTTTCGGAGATCGAGATACCAATCATATGCTTCCATCGGCAACTTCTCTTCTTCAATTCGTTTCACAAGCTTGTCATAATCGTCTTCACGCTGAGAGCCTCCGATAATCTCACCGTATCCCTCTGGCGCGAGCATGTCGCTGCACAGGACGGTACGCGGATCGTCCGGATTCTCTTTCATGTAAAACGCTTTGGCTTCTTTCGGGTAGTTCACGATGAATATCGGTCGATCGTAGTCTTCGACCAGTAACGCTTCGTCCTCCGCTCCCAAGTCGTCGCCCCATTTCACCGTGCTTCCTTTTTTCTGTAACATCTCGACCGCATCGGTGTAGTCAATGCGGGGAAACGGGGTTTTAACCGTTTCGAGCTTGGCAATATCCCGTTCCAGTGTAACGAGCTCGTTACGACGACGCTCCAAACACCGCTGAACGACATACTCCATCATCTCTTCTTGTAAGCGCATGCTGTCGCTGGAATCATAAAATGCCATCTCTGGCTCCAACATCCAAAATTCCGCTAAATGACGGCGGGTTTTTGATTTTTCCGCTCGGAATGTGGGGCCGAAGGTATAAATTTTCCCCAATGCGGCTGCAGCAGCTTCTCCATACAGCTGGCCCGTCTGCGCAAGATAGGCGATCCCTTCGTCAAAGTACTCAGTTGAAAAGAGACCACTCCTTTCGCCGATGGCCGCAGTTAGTATTGGAGTATCGACTCGAACAAACTCCCGCTCATAGAAAAAGTCATTTAATGCCTGCTCGATCTCAGCCCGCACTCGCGCAATGGCGACCTGCCTCGAACTCCGAAGCCACAGGTGCCGGTGATCGAGAAGGAAGTCTACACCATGCTCTTTCGGCTGAATCGGATAGTCAGATGGGCTTGTGCCAAGAACTCGGATGTCCGTGAGTTCGATTTCGTGTCCGCCAGGCGCTCGATCGTCCGTTCGGACCTCGCCGGTCACTTCCAAAGCGGTTTCCTGGCTCAATCCCCCGAAAATTTCCCAAACATCGGCGCTAACTACCTTTTTGACTAGCACACATTGCAACAGACCACTTCCGTCACGTAGGACGATGAAGGCAACTTTCCCTGATGAACGAAGATGGGTAACCCACCCACGAACTCGAACGGTTGTTCCTACGTGTTGGTGGAGATCTGAAATCGTTGAAAACGGAGATGGCATTGGTCGGTCGTGAGATGCAGGCAAAGCGGAATAACATACGAACCTGGACGCTGGTGGGCAACTGCGAGTGAAACGTACATTTACACTACGGCGGCGGCTTGCCTTCGGAGCCATGGGCATTGCGCTCGTTTTGGCGATCCCGCTGTTCTTTACAACGCACGCACTGCGGCGAGTCCACCAGACCACGCTCGAACTCCGAACAGGTGAATTCGCAGCGTCGCTACTTTTGGGCCGTTTCCGCGAAGGGACAGACGAGTTACGTCGTGCAGACGACGCCATTTTGTTCGTTCACAAGCCGGAAACCCGGGAATGGATGGCGCGCGGCCTAGCCACGATGCGCAAGATGGCCGATTCGCTCGACGTCTACCATCTCGGTGCAGCCGCGACCGAAGTTCGGCTCGCATTAGACTCGCTTAGTGTTCTTACGGAGCAGGAATATCAGCTCGCGGCGAGCGGCGAGCTGCAAGACGAAAAGCAGGCCGAGATGTTATCGGCCCAATGGGTTCGACCGCGGATCGCAGTTATCGAGCAGACAATTGCTGCCGCCGAGTCGTTGTTGAGGGCCCGAACGCGCGATCGAGTCGATAATGCGACGGTGGCCACCGCCGCAGCTGAAAGAGCTGCTCTCACCACCGTAGTCATCGCATTGCTGCTCGCAGCCGCCATTACCTATTGGCTCGTGCGATCCATCAGTAAACCGGTTTACGACCTCCAGGCGGGCATGCAGGCCGTTGCCGGGGGTGATTTTAGCTACCAGCTCAAGATTCCACCCAACCGTGGTGACGAATTTGGCCGACTGTCGTCGAGCTTTGAAGCGATGTCCAACCAACTCGCCGAACTCGACAAACTGAAAGCCGAATTTATCTCCATTGCCTCGCACGAATTGAAGACGCCCATCAACGTTATTTTGGGCTATGTCGAACTGTTGCAGGAAGGCATCTACGGCCGATTGAATGAATCGCAACGGGAAGTGTGCGGAACGATTGCAAACCAGGCCCAAAATCTTACGCGTCTAGTGAGACGCCTGCTGGACGTGAGTCGATTTGAAGCCGGCGGCGGAAAGATCGAATGCCGCCAAATGGATCTCAATCAATTTTTGGATACGCTTCACGCCTCGTTTAATGCACTCGCACTTCAACGCGGTGTGCTGTTCCAGATAAACCGGAGCGGCGACCTCCCCTCGGAAGTCCGTTGGGATGAAGATCGGATGAACGAAGTCATCGGTAACATTCTTTCCAACGCGTTCAAGTTTACACCACGCGGTGGAGAAGTTGAGTTAGGGGCAACCGCGACCAAAGACCACGTACGTCTCGAAGTTCGCGATACTGGCGCTGGAATTCCGACCGAACAATTGTCCCGTGTCTTCAATAAATTTTTCCAGGCAGACAATCAAACAAAGGCCTCAGCCAAGGGCACTGGACTCGGTTTGGCTATCGCTAAACATATTGTTGACGCGCACCAGGGAACGATTGCGGTTGACAGTCATATTGGGCGTGGTACAGTATTCAGCATTACATTGCCTGTTCGAGTCGAATTTCGACGAACAGGACAATTCACCATTCCGCAAGGGACCGCTGCTTGACACCTTTCCGCACGACGCAACGTTACTGGCTTTACCTGCCGGTACTAACGCTGCTGTTGTCCGGCTGCCCAGGATACACGCTCGTTAAGAATCGCGATCTGAAGAAAAAGATGACACCGATTACGGTCGTCGATTCCAGCGCCGTCATGATGCTTCGGCAGCAACTCGCATCCGCCCAGTCTCGGTATAAAGCTGACTCGATTCGTATGTCGAATCAGCTTTCGAAGACGATTGCAATTCAAGACACCGCACTACGCAATCGTGATTCGGAAATTACTTCGCTTAAAGAACAGCTCGCAAAGGCAACGGCTGAACTCGATCGCATCAAGCGTCGCATCGCAAACCCACGGTCTTAGTTAGTCGCGTTTACTGTTATTACGATTTTTAAGTAAATCGTAAATTAGGGATCCGCTTGCCATGCCAAATGCGGACAAAACGACGGAATAAATATGCGAGTTTTATGTAAGTGCGTAAACCTTTGCAGATTACAAGAAATAGTAAGGCATTATGGCCGACTATTATCCAACTCGGAAGAGTTCTATTGCGCGCGAATAGCGCTTTTGCATGACGCCCCGAATTCCGGCGTGTTCCGGTAGACTTAAATCAGCGTCGCTCTGCAGCACAACTTCAGCAACGGCTCGAGCTTTTACGCTCAGCTCTTCATCTTTGATCGGATCGGCAATTCGGAACATCGCCTGCCCGCTCTGTTGCTGACCAAACAGATCACCCATTCCACGCAGCTGTAAATCGGCTCGGGCAATCTCAAACCCGTCGTCGGTTGCGGTAAAGATCTCGAGCCGTTCACGCGCATCCTGACCAACGTCGCCTAAAACAATACAGTATGACGCATGCGCGCCGCGCCCTACCCGCCCGCGCAGCTGATGTAGCTGCGAAAGACCAAATCGTTCCGGGTGCTCAATAAGCATCACGGTTGCATTCGATACGTCGATACCAACTTCGATTACCGTTGTTGCCACAAGAATGTCGATTGCACCGTCACGAAACGATCGCATGATACTGTCGCGTTCTGCCTGTGGAATTCGTCCGTGTAACAGCGCAACCTTTTTGTCCGGGAAAACAGCGGTAGCAAGATGTTCGTATTCGGTGGTCGCAGCCTTGAGGTCGGTTTTCTCCGACTCTTCGATCACGGGATAAACAACGTACGCCTGCCGCCCAGCGTCCAACTCCCGTTTCATAAATGTCAGCACCTTCGCCCGTCCCGATTCCCCTCGCATAACGGTCGTGATTGGAATGCGACCTGCTGGCCGTTCATCCAAAGTGCTGACGTCCAGGTCTCCGTAGGTTGTGAGCGCCAATGACCTTGGAATCGGCGTTGCAGACATCAACAGAATATCCGGGTTATTCCCCTTTTGTGATATTGTCTTGCGCTGTTCAACGCCAAAGCGATGCTGTTCATCGATTGCGACAAAACCCAACCTGGCGAATGTGGCCGACTCTTGCACCAGAGCGTGTGTGCCAATTACCAGCAGCGGCTCATTTACAGCCATGCGCTCCAGCGCAGCTCTCCGCTCTTTGGCCAGTAAACTTCCGGTCAAAAGCAGCGGTTCCACTCCAAGCGGAGTCAGCAAACGTGTAAATGTTTGATAATGTTGCTCGGCAAGCAGCTCGGTAGGTGCCATAATTGCCGCCTGGTAGCCGTTTTCCAGCGCTAATAGCGCAGCGAACAGAGCAACCACCGTCTTCCCACTTCCAACGTCTCCCTGAAGCAATCTGTGCATTCGCCGATCGCTTTCCATATCCGCGAAGATCTCACGAACCGAACGCGTCTGTGCGTGCGTCAGCGAAAACGGAAGCGAATCTTTAAGCGCGGTTGTGAGCTTTCTGCGATTAACGAACGTCAACCCACTACGCTTCTCTCGAGCCAATTGATTCGCGCGACGCTGTAATATCTGAACAAAAAACAGCTCTTCAAATGCAAGGCGTTCCCTCCCCTGCATCGCCTCGCGAATCGACGACGGACGATGCACCATTCGAAATGCGTCGCCAAGTTGCACTAGGCGCATCTCTTTAACGATCCACGGTGGGAGAAAGTCTGTAATGCCCTCAACAAGCGCGTCGAGATGGGTTTCGATAATGGAGCGGATAACCTTGAACGACAGCCCTTCCGTTGCCGGATACACCGACAACACTCGTCCAGAGCGAGTAGGATCGCGATCCTGCCCAAGGTTGATATATTCGCGCGGTTGCAGCTGACGACCATGGAAAAATCGCACCGGACCTGACAGCAAAACGGTGTCTTCCTTCTGGATCGTGCGATCCAGATATGGCTGGCCCGGCCACGACGCTTCGATAATTCCACTGGAGTCGCGAACGACTGCCTGAAATATTCGCAGCCCTTTTCGTGTTGGGATGATGCCTTTGGAGATTACGGTCCCAATAATCGTTGCATCCATTCCCGGTACGAGCGAGGCAATTGGCTGCACCGTTGTGGCATCTTCATACCGATGCGGCACATGGTACAAGAGATCGCCCGCCGTGACAATCCCGAGCTTGTGCAACGACGTGGCGCGAACCGGCCCAACTCCTTTGAGATACGTAACCGGAGTATCTAGGCGGACGTGCGATTCGCCGCCTCTGGAGTTAGCCGAACGCGCCATTTATCCCTCTACAACGTCGTGTGCAAACTGTTTGGCGTCAAACGTCAGCAAATCGGTTGCCTTTTCGCCTATGCCAACAAACTTCACCGGCACGTTAAGCGCTTCATGCACAGCAACCACAATGCCTCCACCTGCAGTCCCATCCAGCTTGGTTATAACCAACCCAGTGAGCTGAACAGCAACGGCAAAGGTTTGCGCCTGGCTAATAGCGTTCTGGCCAATCGTACCGTCCAGAACAAGCAACGTTTCGTGCGGCGCACCTGGAAGGCGTTTTCCGATAACTCGGTTGATTTTGCGTAGTTCGTCCATAAGCCCACTGCTAGTATGCAGACGGCCGGCCGTATCAACGATAACCACGTCGATACCCTGCGTAATACCGGCTTCTACCGCATTATAGGCCGTTGAAGCCGGATCGCTTCCAGCTGCCCCACCTACAAACTCGGCACCAGTCCGCTCTGCCCATACCCGCAACTGCTCGATCGCGCCTGCCCGAAAGGTATCAGCCGCACCCACGAGCACCGACTTACCTTCGTTTCGCAACTTGGTCGCAAGCTTCCCAATAAAGGTTGTTTTGCCCGCGCCGTTCACGCCGATCACGAGAATTACGGTGGGGCCTTCTTTGGCCGTAATAAGGGCGGGATTGGCATTCCCAGCTTCGAGTGCTTCCTGAATTCCGGTGCTCAGAGCTGTTTTAAACTCGTCCTGCGTTTTAATAAACCCGCGCTGAGCCTGACGCGACACGGAGTCCACGAGTCGCAACGTTACGGGTACGCCAAAGTCGGCCCCAAGCAATATCTCTTCAATCTGCTCCAGAGACCCTTGAATCGTACCGCTGCGCTGCACCGTTGTAACGTCGGTGAGTGCAATATCTTTGAGACGCTGCCAAAGCGACCGCTTGGGGACGTCCCCTTCTTTACGGAATAACGAACTCATAGACTATAAAATAAAGATGCCGGCTGAGCGAACCCCAGCCGGCGTAAGATAATGCGAATCGGTTAACGCGGGTCGTCAGCCGATGCTAATTGCCCAGAAGACGAATCCGCGATCACGAGGGCAGTCATGGTATGGCGCCGAATTTCGTGGAAAAGCTCAGACTCTGATGCAGATAACGGATCGCCAGATTTGTTCCGTAACGCTACTCGAGGATCTCTTGGCACGCCGTTCACTCGGATTTCAAAGTGAAGGTGTGGGCCAGTCGCCATTCCCGTCATCCCCACGTACCCAATCGTGGAGCCCATCGTCACTCGAGTTCCTTCCCGAATATTCTTTCCGAAGCGGCTCAGGTGGCCATAGCGGCTCACATACCCGTTCCGATGGCGAATGTCGATGACATTCCCATACCCGCTCATTCGGCCGGCCGATATGACAATTCCGTCGCCGATCGCCCGTACAGGGGTGCCCATCGCCGCTGCGTAGTCAGTCCCTTTATGTTGACGCCAGTTCCCCAGGATCGGATGCTGCCGTCCGCCAAAGCCAGAGCTAATTCGGCGGAACTCCAATGGCGCACGCAAAAAGGCCGCAGTAAGCGACTTCCCTTTTTCGTCGAACCATTCGCTGCTCGAATTTTTGCTTTTGAAGTGAACGGCTTGTACTTCTTCATCGCCCAAGGCGAGCTTTGCGCCAAGGATCTTGCTGATGATGATTTTTCCGTTGGGCTGCTGAAGCCGTTCGACGAGCACGTTAAAACGGTCGCCTTTACTCAGATCGCGCGACATATCAACGCGATGTTCGAAGATGTCAGCCAATCGCCATGCAAGCGAGCGACGCTGACTCTGCGGCATATCTTCCTCACCAATTTCGTCGAGTGCTGCGTATAACGACGACGTAATTGTACCGCCTAACACGATAGTATCTACACCGTGAAGCCGTTTCGCATTGATAACGACAGGAAGAGCGCGAAACATCGCGTTATTGTCATTCGCATCCGATATTGGCAGAGGGATCATCGATACGAGCGGGTTGGTCACACTCGATAGATCTGGTTCTCTCACGGTTGGCGGCGTTAGCTGCATGGCAACTAACGCCGCGACCCCGATCACTCCATACGTGATACCACGTGCAACTGCAATATTCAATACACCAATCCCCGAATTACTGCATTCATTAATTGTGTACCGCTCAATCCATTTGGCGACGAATAAATGTAGGAATTTCCATGTCGCTTAAATCTTGATCGCGGCCGTCGTTTAGAGACGACGGAGACGGTAACGGCGTCACACGTCGGGAACCGATATCAGTTGCGTTGGGCTGCTGCCCAGTTGGCCGAATCGAATTTGGCGCAGGCGCTGTTGTACGAGTACCAGTACGACCCGGATGTAACGGGATAACCGGAGCGCTGTTACGACCAGCCACAGACGATGCCGACTGCGGGAACGCTGGTTGTGCGGTTGTTCCGATTGGCCGGTCAAAGCCGGTTGCGATAACGGTGACACGAATTTCACCCTGCATGGCAGGTTCGTGAACCGCACCGAAGATAATTTCGGCTTCATCACCAACGGCTTCATGCACGATCTCGTTGATCTGATGCACTTCACCCAAGGTAAGATCCTGACCGCCGGTGATGTTAACCAGCACGCCAGTTGCACCCGAGATTGACACATTGTCGAGCAATGGGCTTGCAATAGCCTGTTGAGCCGCCTCTACCGCGCGATTCTCTCCTCGGCCAATACCAGTACCCATTAATGCGGACCCACCGCTCTGCATGACCGTACGAACGTCAGCAAAGTCGACGTTCACGAGCCCAGTCACCGAGATGAGTGAGGAAATACCTTGTGTCGCATGTAGCAGAACTTCGTCGGCCTTTTTAAGCGCTTCCTGGAACGGAATGCCTTTTCCAACGACGGCTAAGAGCCGTTCGTTAGGAACGACAATCATGGTATCCACGTTTTTGCGCATTTCGGCGATACCAAGCTCAGCTTGGCGCATCCGCTTCCGGCCTTCAAAAAGGAACGGCTTTGTGACGATTCCGACTGTTAGTGCTCCGGCTTCACGAGCCAGTTCGCAAACGACAGGGGCGGCGCCAGTACCAGTTCCACCACCCATACCGCAGGTGACGAAGACGAGGTCGGCACTCGATAGAGCTCGGAGGACTTCATCGCGGTTCTCTTCAATAGCCTGCCGTCCAACTTCTGGACGAGCTCCGGCACCGAGTCCGCGTGTAAGCTTCTTTCCAATCTGAAGCTTAACGTCTGACTTTGAGTTGAGGAGTGCCTGGGCGTCTGTGTTCACCGAAATGAACTCAACACCTTCAAGACGCTCTTCAATCATCCGATTAACAGCGTTCCCACCCCCACCGCCGACGCCCACAACCTTCATGCGGGCGTTCTGCGATGTGTTTTCTTCGAACTCAAATATCATCGCGGGGGTACTCCAGGACGGCTAGTATAGATCAATGCTGCTCCCAAAGGGCAAATATACGTCGAAAATGAACAACTCACCATGGTTTTCTTGACGATTTTTTAACGAAATAATCACAACCGACTTATCCACATCATATTGAGGCGACAGCAGGTTTGCGATCTATCAAACAATTTTGGTACTACAGACCACAAGAAGGCCAGCTTTCGTAAGTCCTGTTAGCTGACCTGGTTGCGATCGTTATTTGTTTAAGACGTGGACGATGCCAGAAAGTTCTCTGGCAACATTCATACTATCAAAATGGCGATATGTACGGCTTAGAAGAAGTCCTGAAACCAGGTTTTCACACGTTGCGTTAATTTATCGACGCCGGGCGACGAAATTGAGCGGCGTTTCACGCTCGATGGTGCTGTGCCAAGTGTCAAACGGTTTGCACCGTACAACGTTAGCCCAACAGCCGTTGAAAACCGTGGCGCCTCGACTGAATCACTTAATCCGGTAATGTTCTCGCCTGGCGCACCAATACGAACGCCGCTTCCGAACACGCTTGATGCCAGTTCAACAACGCCTTCCATGGCAGCTGCGCCACCTGTAAAGACGAGTCCACCTGACAGTCGATTGGCGAACCCTGCCTGATCGAGTTCGCGCTGTACGATATCAAAAATCTCATCCATTCGCTGATGAATGATGTGGGCCAATAACTCCCGTGGCACCTGACGATCTCCCTGCGCAACGGTGCTGGGCAGTTGAATGACGTCTTGTGCATCAACGAGTGGTTCGTATGCGCAACCATACCGTTCTTTCAGCCGTTCTGCGTCTGCTTGTGTGACACCGAGTCCGTGAACGATATCGCTTGTAACGTTGCTGCCGCCGAAGTTGAGTGTGCCAAGATGGCGAATTTTTCCTTCGAGGAACACTGCAATGTCTGTTGTGCCTGCGCCCATTTCGATGAGTGCAACACCCAGCTCTTTTTCGTCGTCGGTTAGTACTGCCAATGCGCTGGCGAGTGGTTCGAGAACCAGTTCGTGCACGCGATATCCTGCTCGCTCGACACTCTTCCGCAAGTTCATTGCAGGGGAGCTTCCGATGGTGACGAGGTACATCTCGGTTTCGAGACGTGTCCCAATCATTCCAATCGGATCGCGAATGCCGGCGTTTTTATCGACTGTGTATTCTTGTGGGATGGCGTGAAGCAGTTCCCGGTCTTGGGGGAACGGTTGGGCTCGCGCCACGTCGTTCGCTCGGTCGATGTCAGCTTTTGAGATTTCGTCGCCATTTATGGCTACAATCCCTTTACTGATCATCGCTCGTACGTGTTCGCCAGAGATTCCAGCGTACACGCCTTCGACATGAGTTCCGGCCATCCGTTCGGCGTCTTGCAACGCTTTTTGGATGGATCGTGTGGTTTCCTCGATATCTGATACGATACCGCGGCGGAGTCCTGTGGTGCGCGCCTGCCCCACGCCGAGAATTTTGACCCTGGGGGTACGATCCCCTACGGCTTCGGCAATGATGGCTGTTGTTTTCGCCGAGCCAATGTCGAGGCCAGCGATGACGCGTTCAGGGTTCATGAAAAATCAGCAAGCGGTCTTCCACCGGTAGTCATGTGTGTCATCCATTTCTTTTAGAGCGTTCCTTCAAGGAGACGAGCGACAACTTGATCTCGATACCGGAGGTCCAATTCCACCAGCCGTTCGTTGCGGCGAGTGAGATCGGCTTCAACGGGAAAGATATCGTTGAAGCGTTCTGGTGCTACCCCCAGGCTCGCACGCACTCGAAGTGACGGTGTTAATACAAATATGACATCTCCATCACGATCCTGCTGAATTTGGCTGATTCTGTTGTAAATGTGTGGATGAGCCGCCCGAAGAACCCCCAAAAGCCCAAGGAGCTTTTCATTCGCCTTTGATCGGAGAATGGGTACATTCATGGCGGTTTGCGCCGGATCGATGGGGAGAGCCTTGCCTGCTGAGTCGTATGGCTGGAGGCCGTCGCTGGACGGAACCAGGGCAACTGGCAGGTTTTCAACGATACTGACGACTAACGTCCCAGGAGGCTTGCGCGATATTTCGGCCTTTGCGATCTGCGGGTGGCTCCGAAGTCGTTCTTCGAGAGGGACGATGTCGTCGAAGATGGAGCGCAGGGTGTCGACTCGTAACCGCGCAACGACGTCAGCGGGTTGGAGAAACCGGGTACCGCGGATTTCGAGGGTCTGAACGCGGAAATACGCGAACTCGTGTAAAAGAGCTCGGCCCCAGCGTGGACTGGTGACGATGGCGCAGATCACGAGCAGTCCGGCGAGGTAGCGGTATCCTGGTTTTTTTAATCGTTCAGATAATCCGAGTTTCATGCTCGACTACGTATTGGCATGTTTGGGACCACTGTTGTTACCGTCGTTTTTATCGTTGTGCTGACTATTGCTACCGATAGAAGATCTTTTGGCGGTAAGCAGCGTTGCGAGCTCAGGGCCGGTTTTGGTAATGTCGCCCGCGCCAATTGTAATAACTACATCGTTGGGGCAAAGTGAGTTTTGCAACGCGGCAGCGAGCTCGGTTCGAGCGCCGGTCCAGGCGAGTTTCCCGACTTTGAGCGGTGACTCATCACGGAGGTGTGTTGCGATTAACTCAGAAGTTACGCCAACGATTGGCTGTTCTCTCGCCGGATAAATGTCAACGAGGTACACTTCGTCGGCGAGCCGCAGAGCCTCCGCGAACTCTGTGGCGAAGTCGCGCGTTCGTGTATAGAGATGAGGCTGGAATGCGGCGACGATCTTTCTATTCGGAAATGCGGCGCGTGCAGCCTGGAGTGTAACGGTGACTTCGGTCGGATGATGGGCGTAGTCGTCGATGATGGTGATACCATCGATATCTGCAATGCGCTCAAACCGACGCTGGACGCCCTTGAATTCAGCGAGACCCTGTGCCATTGCCGGAACCGTTGCGCCCATTGCAAGGCCAGCTCCGATCGCTGCAAGAGCATTCAGGATGTTATGACGGCCGTGAACGGAAAGCCGCACATCACCGAGCGGTTCACCGTCGTAGATCACGGTGAAAGTCGAACCGGACTCAGTGATTGCAACGTTCGAGGCAACCAGACGTGCATCGGGTGAGGTAATCCCATAACGAATTACTTCAGCGGTCGACGGTGTTGGTAGCGAGGTTGCGCCATGATCGTCTGCGCATAACACGATGTATCGAGCGTCACGTGCATATACTGCGAACGTTTCATGGATGTCTGCGAAGTCACGATAGATATCGAGATGGTCGGCTTCGATGTTTCCAATCACTGCAACTGTTGGATCGAGCGCGAGAAAGGATCGGTCGTATTCGTCGGCTTCGACCACAAAGAGGTCGTTGCCTCCGCTACTGAGGTTCCCTTCCCATGCAGCGACTCGACCGCCAACAACGCCAGTTGGATTTAAACCAGCCGCCGATAACGCCATGGTTGTCATTACCGTTGTGGTCGTCTTTCCATGCGTTCCAGCAATGCCAACGAGATGTCCGCCCGAAACCGCTTCGCCGAGTGCTTCAGCGCGTCGAATAACGGGGATGCCGAGTGAGTGCGCGCGGACGATTTCCGGATGGTCTTTGGGGGCGGCTGAGGTAACGACAACAGCTCGTGTGTCGTCGTTGATGTGCGATGCGTCGTGGCCGATTTGAACTTGAATTCCAAGACGTTCCAAGTCATCCACGGCCGCCGACTTCACACTATCACACCCCGTCACGCGAACTCCTCGTCGTACAAACAGCTCGGCGAGCGCGCTCATCCCTGCACCGCCGATACCCACAAAGTGGACCGAACGGGTATCAGTTGGGTCGGCAAAGAGTTTATAAGTCACTTTAAGGAATCTAACGCAAGTATATGATTTGCAATGTGTTGCGCGGCTAATGGTCTAGCTCGAAGTAACGCGGCATCTCGCATCGTGTTGAACAGAGATGCATCGCTGGCGAGCGCCTGAATGTGCTTCGTGAGTGCATCGACTGAAAGCTGATTTTGGAGAATCATAACGGCCGCTCCTGCCGAGGCAATCGCCTTTGCGTTAGCGGTTTGATGGTCGGCGGCGGCAGTTGGGAGCGGAATTAAAAGGCTGGGAATTCCCCACGCTGCCAGCTCCGCAGTCGCCATTGCACCGGCTCGACTGATGGCAAAATCCGCTGCAGCGTATGCGGCTGCCATCGGTGCGAGGTACGGGCGCACGCGGACGCTGTCCGATTCAAATTGCTGGTATTGGTCAAACGACGCTTTGCCTGTTGCCCAGATCACGTTGACCTTCGCGGTGTTAGGCCCATCGGCCGCAATCCACGCTGCGGTGGCTTCGTTGATTGCTTTTGCGCCCTGGCTGCCACCAAAGATGAGCAGCGTTTTGTTTTCTTTTGTTGTGAAATCCCAGGCTTGGGCTGCTAGAGCTCGAACTGGCAATGGCGCTGGTGGTGGTTCGATCGGATTTCCGGTATCGAAGATCTCGGTGAGCGGGCCGCGCTTGAGTCGTGCTGCCGCCTCCGGGAAACCGAGATGGATTTGTCTCGCGCGAGATGCAAACAGGCGGACTGTTGCTCCAGGAAAGCTGTTTTGCTCCTGAATAATGATCGGAATTCTATTGGTCGATGCGAATCCGAGCGCTACGCCAGCAGCATATCCACCGGTTGCCACCACTGCCTTTGGATGGCGCTCGCGCGCGATTTCGGATACTCGACGCCACGCCGACAATGCGCCGAAAGCCGTTTTCCAGTTAGCCCATGGTTGCTTCCGATACAGCGGATGCAGGTCCAGCAGCTCGAAAGGAAATTCGGTGGTCGGCAGCACGTCACGTTCGATCCCTCTGGCTGCACCAATAAAAAAAGGTTGGATTGCCGGATTGGCTTTAACGAGCGCTCTGGCGATTGCGAGTCCGGGGTATAGATGCCCCCCGGTTCCTCCGCCAGCAAAAAAAACGCTGATGGTCAAGCCGGTGAGGTCTCAAGCGGATTAGTGGCGCGATCGCCGATCACCTTCTCGCGTTCGCTCCCGATGTTGACCAACATTCCGGTCATAAACATCGTCAGAATCAAGTTTGACCGGCCGTATGAGATAAATGGCAACGTCAATCCGGTGTTCGGAAGGAGGTGGATCGCAACGCCGAGATGTAGATACGCGGTAACAACCGTTGTTGCTGTCAGGCCGATCGCGACGAGTCTTAGGAACGGCGACCGCGCATTTCGAGCGATTCGAAAGCCGAGGTACATGTATAACGCAAATGCCAGAATCAAAAACGAGAGGCCAAGAAAGCCCCATTCTTCACCGACGTGTCCACCAATAAAGTCGTCGTAGGCGAACGGGAGAAAGCCGTATTGCTGGCGGCCCTGTCCAAAACCAACTCCAAACCATCCGCCCGAGCCAACAGCGATAAGCGACTGCTTGGACTGATAGCCAACGTTGGGATCGGAACCGCCTGGGTCAAAGAAGGCCGACATTCGCAGCATAACGTATTGTAGCTTTTGCGCTTTGGCGAACAGGAACGGAATGGCGACGACACCCAACGCAACGAAGTGCCCAACTCGAACCCCACCGGCAAACAGGATGATTCCTAGAATCAAGCTGAAGAACATCGCTGCAGAGAGATCTGGTTCGACGTACACGAGCACGTTCAGAATTCCGACAACAACCAAAAACGGGAGCAGCCCTTTGCTCAGGCGGCGCATCGCGGTTCCCTTCTTTATCAGCAACATCGACGTCCATACCACAACCGCAAGCTTCGCGAGTTCGGATGGTTGAACGCTTCCGCCCATGAGATATCGTCGCGATCCGTTGATACGCGGGGCGAACGATTCGGTGAACGGGAGGATGATAACGATGAGCAGGAAGATCGACAGCAACATGATCGGCCACGCCCATTTGTACCAACGATCCGCATCGAGCTTTGCCGCTATCGCAAAAGCTACGAGCCCAACGACGATTCCGCTTATCTGGCGAAGTACGAAGTGTGCGTTGTTGCCAAAGTCCTGCATTGCAACAATGGCGCTGGCACTGTAGACAGTCGCTAGCCCAAAGGCAAGTAATACCGTCATGAGCAAGGTCAGCACTCGGGCTTCGAACCCCATGTGCCACCGGTATCTAACGTTGGAAACGGCTTCGCTCATATATTAGTGATCAGACGGACTCAGGCGCGCCGATAGCGTGAGCCAAGGTACGGAACTGCGCGCCTCTGTCTTCGTAGTTCTTGAACATATCATAACTGGAGCACGCGGGCGATAGCAAAATTGCGTCGCCTGGCTGTGCGAGTTCGCGAGCATGCTGAAGGACTTCCTCAAAGTTGGTTCCCATCTGTGTGATGGGGACGATTCCGTCGAGGTCGGATGTGACAATATCTGCTGCTTCTCCGAATGCGATAACGTGCTTCACTCGGTCGGTGATAACAGAAATCAGCTGTTTATACGATTCGCCTTTATGGCGTCCGCCTAACAGCAAGATGGTTGGATGGGTCATGCCCGCCACGGCGACGTAGGTCGAACCTATGTTCGTCGCTTTGGAGTCGTTGATCCACTGAATATCATCCCAGGTCCCAACAAGCTCCAAACGATGCGGAAGTGCGTGGAATTCGCGCAGGGCCGCTGCGATTGTCTGTCTGGCTTCTGGCGTTCTATGTGCTTCCGACGCTGCCATAACTGCCAAAGTCGCTGCGAGTGCGTTCGCGACGTTATGTGTGCCCAGTAATGGGAGCTCTACGCGCGGTAAGAGCAACTCGTGCAGCACAAACAGCTGGTTTGATGCGCGGGCATAATACGCGTCGGAGCGAACCCCTTCTTCTCCTGGCGATACGGTGAAATACGAATGCGTTCCAGGCATCTGCGACACAAGCGCCAGGCTCGTATGATCGTCAGCGTTCAGTACCCATTTGGATGCCGCGGAGGCGTTTGCGAAGAGACGTAGCTTGTCGGCGTAGTATTCCTGAACTGATTCATATCGGTCCAGATGGTCAGGCGACAGGTTCGTTAGCACGCCAACCGCCGGATTTACGCTAGGCGTATCGTGTAGCTGGAACGACGACAGTTCGAGCGCAATCCATTCTGGTGGGTTCGGCTGGTTTGCAATGGCTGAGAGCGCCGTCCCAATGTTTCCGGCAGTGACGGCATTGCGGCCTAGAGCGGTGAGCAGGTGGCCGATTAGCGCCGTTGTTGTTGTTTTTCCGTTGGTGCCAGTAACCGCGATATAGGAACTGTTGGGAAGAAAGTGCAGCGCCAGTTCGATTTCGCTGATAATGGGAACGCCGGACTGTGCTGCAGCTTGTACAGGGGGCGCGTTTGGAGGCACACCCGGGCTAAGAACAACGAGGGACGCGCGTGCGATGCGGTTGATGTCGTGGCTTCCGAGATCGACATGTGCGCCTTTGTCTCGAAGTGATTGTCCTAACACCTGCGCGGCATCGGTTGGCTTTGCAGCATCAGAGACGTACACAGTGCGACCATGGCGAAGCAACAGCTCGGCTGCTCCAGCGCCGCTTGCGCCTAGTCCTATAACCGCGATTTCCCCACTCACAGGGATCGTTGACCGCATTGCGTTTGTCATCGGAGCTTGAGGGTGCTCATGGCGAGAAAGGCAAACAGGATACCGATGATCCAAAATCGGACAACGACTTGTGACTCAGTCCAGCCTAACATCTCAAAGTGATGATGTAGAGGTGCTCGCCTAAACAGTCGATTTTTCTGCGCGTACTCCAACCCGTGCCGGCGTTTTCGGATTTTGAAGACAGACCGTTGGAGAATGACCGATATCATCTCCACAACAAACAGACCGCCAACGAAGAGCAGTAAAAACTCGGATTTGAGCATAATCGCGATGGCACCAAGCCCTCCGCCAAGGGCAAGAGAGCCTGTGTCACCCATAAAGACTTGGGCGGGGTGCGTGTTAAACCAGAGAAATCCTATACACGCTCCGGCAATCGCAACGCAAAATATTGTGAGCTCCCCTGCGCCGACCATATAGAACAAGCCCAGATATTTGCTGGCATCCACTCGCCCGATGACGTACGCGAAGAGGGCGAATGTAAGGGCTGCGATAGCTACCAGCCCCGATGCCAGTCCGTCTAAACCATCCGTAATGTTTACCGCATTACTGGTACCGCTCAATACGAACGTGACGAATCCAATGTACAGCCAGATAAAGCCGGTACTCACCGGTACGATAAGCACGTATTTGTAAAACGGCAGCGTCGTTGAAGCGCCTGGCAAGCTCGACAGCGGGAACTGCCAGAGATAGATACCAAGTGCGATGCCAAGCGTGAACTGGCCAATCAACTTATACCGCTCAATAAGCCCTCTATTCGCTTCACCTCGTTGCTTCTGTCGCAATTTGAGGAAGTCATCGAGAAAACCGATCCCGCCCATCCAAAGCATGACGATGATGCCGATCCAGATGTATCGGTTGTCCAATCGAGCCCATAATAAGGTTGGGAGAATCGACGATACAATGATGATCAGGCCACCCATTGTTGGTGTATGGCCCTTCCCTAAATGTGAATCTGGTGTACCAGCTCGAACAACCTGGTGTAATCGCATCAGGCGTAAACGCCGAATGATTATCGGACCGACAACAAACGATAATAGCAGTGCTGTTACAGCAGCTCCTGCCGCGCGGAAGCTGATGTAATTAAAGATCCGAAGGAAACCAAGATCTGGAACGAACGGAATAAGGAATTCGTAAAGCACTAGGCTGATGCCCAAGAGGTGATATGTGGGAGCAAGCGTTCCAGCCGTACTCCGCGGGATGCCTTTAACAAAATTGTAGCTTCTGGATGAAGTCTGGGAAGTAGCTTGTTCCAGAGTTCATCGATATCTGAGGCGGTAACGACCTTCGATTTATCGCCCTCAATACGATTTAGCGCGTCACCAAGTTCGCCAAGGCCGGCGATGAGATCGGCGTTGGACTGCAACGCAGCGCGGGCCACCTCGTCATGGTAAAACGATTCGTTGGGGCCCAGCTCTCGCATTGCGCCCAGGATTGCAACGCGTTGGCTGGTGGTCGATGCGCTGAGCAGTTGTAAAGCCGCTCGCATCGATCCAGGGTTGGCGTTATAGGCATCATTGATCAGGGTCGCCTTTCCGATCTGTTCCCACGACGTTCGCATTGCTGGCTGGTTTGCCGACGCGATTCCTGCCCCTGCGATTTCCAACGAAACACCGCATTCGCGTGCGACAGCCAATGCCAATAGAGCATTTTGCAAATTGTGTTTGCCACGCAACGAAGGCGCGATGGTTGTCTCACCAAACGTGAGTGTGCCACGCCCATCGGCTGCTATTGTCCAGGAATCCGGGTGCAGATCGCCTTCGATTTTGGTCAATCCTGCAGCTATAGTACGAACACCGCGCTGTCGTGCTACTTCGCCAATTTCCGGTTGATCGGACGGGACAATCGCTAGAGATGCTCCCTGGAAGATCGACGCTTCTTCGTCGAGCACACCCTGGAGGTCACCCAACCCTTCGAGGTGCTCTTCTGCGATACAGGTAACGACTGCAATATCTGGAAGCGCGATGTCGCGAAGCATAGCGACTTCGCCAACCGCGTTCGTCCCAACTTCCACTACGGCGATATCGGCTTCGGACGGGATAGCCAAGAGGGTGAGCGGTACTCCAACTCTATTATTATAGTTTGCAGTGGTCGCATGTACCGAATAGATGGGTGCCAAGGCTGCAGTGATCAGCTCTTTTGTGCTCGTTTTCCCATTGCTGCCTGCGACTGCAACGACAACCTTCCCCCACGCCTTGCGCCAATATGTTGCGAGATCGCCGAGGGCAACAAGGGTGTCTTCTACAACAAAGACTGGAATGGAAAATACGCCAAGCTCAGGCGCTCGGCTTACCACTAACGCGCCCGCGCCCGCTGTGACCGCCTGTTCAAGAAAGTCATGTGCGTCGTACTTGTCGCCACGTAACGCAACAAAACAGTCGCCGGCTTCCAGGCTCCGAGTATCCGTCGTAATCGCGCGAAACGACTGCGTGCCGCTCGGAAAGAACCCGCTGTCAATATGACGCGCGGATCTGGGGTGAGCAAATCGTGCAGGCTCGGGTGAAAGCGCAGCCGAGATGCGGTCGAGTGTCCAAAAATGTTGCATTAAAGCGATGTTAATAAAGATTGCACGATTTCACGTTCATCGAACGGATGGCGTTCATCGCCGATAATCTGGTAAGTCTCATGACCTTTTCCAGCGAGCACAACAACGTCGTTCGCCTCAGCAATGGAAAGCGCGTAGGCGATTGCCTCTCGACGGTCTTCGATTCGTTTGTGCTGGCCTAACGTCATCCCTTTTTCGATATCGTCGATAATGGCGGATGGGGATTCAGTTCGCGGATTATCGCTGGTGACGATAGCAACGTCGGCAAGCGATTCTGCGATTTTTCCCATGATAGGGCGTTTACCTGCGTCTCGATCTCCCCCTGCACCAAATACGACGATGAGCCGCCCGCGAGCAAAAGGACGTACCGCCAATAACGCGCGTTCCAGAGCATCTGGCGTGTGCGCGTAGTCGCGAAGAACCGTGGGAGCTTCGGCTAACATCTCTAATCTCCCCGGAACCTGCGGGGTGCGAGAAAGCCCTTCAGCCACCTCGGCCACCGAATGCCTCAATCCAACCATAATCGTGGCCGCGCAGAGCGCATTGGAGATATTAAAATCACCGATCAATGGGAGCGATACAGGCGCTTCGTTACCGTTAAATCGAAGCGTCCAATGACTGCCTCGGCTTCCTGTCTCGATATTTACCGCCTGGACGACACTATTCGTATTGTCAGCACCATCAATCGATCCAGTTGTTTCGACCGCAGCCAGATTGCCTGCTGCTGCCATACTGACAGATGATTCGGTGCTATAGAACACGCGTCGCGTCCCATTCGGCAAATTGCGCCACGCATCATCATCTAAATTGATGGCAGCAAATCCATGCGGTTTGAGATACGTCAGCAACGACGCCTTCGCCGCAAAATACGCTTCCATGGTCTTGTGGTAATCCAAATGATCGCGCGTAATGTTGCTAAACGCAACCGCATCAAACGTTACACCATGTATCCGATGTTGATCGAGCGCGTGGGACGAAACCTCCATAACCACAGACGCAATATCACGGTCAACAAGATCACGCAGCACGCGTTGCAGCTCGTCGGGGCCTGGTGTTGTTAACCCTAATCCTCCCGGAACTGTATCACCGTCACGACCAATCAACACGCCAAGCGTTCCAATCGACGCACTTCTCTGCTGCGGACTATCGAGCAGTGCACGCAAAATATGAACAGTGGTCGTCTTCCCGTTTGTTCCGGTTACACCAACCATTCGTAGCGATTTTGCTGGATTTTCGTACTTTGCAACCGCCGTCTCGGCGTTCGCAATACGGACCTCTACCGGAACCGAATCCGTTCGCGTAGCTGAGTTAACGACGTTCATTCTCCACCACTGAGTTTAACGACTCGACCAGGCATCCAAAGCGTTCCAGCGGCAGGGATAGTCTCGAGCGGACCGCCTCCACCGATTAACGACACACGGAATCCTGCTGAATGCAATGCCTGGACCGCGTTACGCATCGACATACCTGCGATTTGCGGAATAGGTCGTACCGTGGCAGTAACCGGCGCAATGCGAGATACCGCTGGCAACTTTACTACGTAAGACGAGTTCGTGCGCGGATCCGTCTCAACTGGCGCGGCTTCCGGCGGTGGCGCCTTGGCCGATCGAATACTGTCTGCAACGGCCTTGGCGCGGGTTGTTCTCCGCCCTGCCGGCGACGTATCGGGCCGAGGATCGTGAACTGATGATACGAGCGTTTGGAGGTTCAATGACGCATCTCGGGCCGCAAGGGCAGCACGCAATACGACATTCGTTACCGAACCGGCAACAACGCCCCCGTAATATCCGTTAGATGGATTGTCGAGCTTTGCCACGATTACATACTGCGGATTATCGCTCGGGAACAAGCCGACGAACGATGCGGTATACGCCCCCGCAACGTACTTTCCACCAACTGTGCGCCGAGCGGTTCCGCTTTTACCTGCGATGTCGATTGTTTGTAATCCAGCGCGCGTTCCTGTTCCACCTTCAACGACTTCCCGTAACATCTGTTGTACTCTGGACGCGACCTCTGGGGCCATCACTCGTCGAATGACTCGACGTTTTGCTTCAAACAGAACAGTACCATCTGCGGTCCGCACCTGCTTCACAATATGTGGTTCCAGTAGTTCACCACCGTTTGCAATCGAAGCGTATGCGGTTGCCAACTGAAGTGGTGTTACGGCAATCTCATATCCCATCACAACTGATGCAGCCGTCTGCTTGGACCATCGGGCGGGTTCACGCAACGTCCCAGAAGCTTCAGCTGGCAATGGAACCGATGTTGGGGCACCAAAGCCCAAGTCTCGCAAGACTTCGTATTTTTCACGATGTGAAAGCCGCTCACTGAATCGCACGATACCGATATTACTCGAATACTTGATCACATTGGCTAACGACATCGACGATTCTTTATGCACATCGGTGATTACGCGCCCTTCGATCTCAAATCTTCCGTTATACGTATTGATCATTTCGTCAGGCTTGGCCCGCTTTCGCTCCAGTAGGGCGGCCGCAATAAACGGCTTCAAGGTCGAGCCAGGTTCGTATGGTTCCGTAATGGCCGTATTCGCAACGGCTGTGGGGTCCACTCGACGACTGGCCATCGCCAACACTTCACCCGTATGCGGATTCAACACAACAATGTCGCCGCCAGACGCTCCCAGACTATCCACCGCGTCGGTAATTGCCCGTTCGGTGATATCTTGAAGTCCACGGTTGATCGTAAGCGTGATTGTATTCCCAGGCTCCGGCTTTGTACCGTCCATGGGAGAATCCATCTTGCGACCACGATGGTCCCGGGCAATCCGGGTTGATCCTGTATCGCCCCGGAGTAGCTGGTCCAGCATAAGTTCTACGCCATCGAGCGGGTCACCCGTTCGTGGATCCACCTTGCCGACAATACGGCGGATCCCAGCGGAATTCGCATATACGCGCTCCATTACCGCTACCGCATAAATACCGCGGAGCGCTACAAGAGGAGCGGCATCCTGTGCAAGGAAACGATTGGGAATCGCAACCCACTTCCGATTCGTATCAGTTGCAGCGGTGATCCATCGTTGCTCGACCTTCAACTGTCTCAATAATTTCGCGATCAGCGCCGGACTGCGCACTTCCTTCGGTGCCACGCTAATTGCGGTTAACAAACGACTCTCAACAAGCGTATCGCCGCGCTCGTCGAGAATTTCTCCGCGAGGAGCTGGAAGGTCGTTTACAACATATTGTTGCCGTTGCCCCTGGGCCGCCCAATATTTGCCGCGATACAGCTGCTCGTACGCTGACTTGCCAATTAAGGCCAGGCAGAACGCAAGCAACACATATTGTACGATACCAAGTCGGTCAGGAAACCGCATTGTTCGTCATCATCGTGAAATAATCCTGACCTGTTGATCATTTGGCAAATGCATACCACGCTGCTCGACGATTTGAACGAGCCGTGATCGACTCGACTCATCACGTATTTTTCCCGCTATACTAGCGCGCTCCGATTCAAGTTGCGTATACTGCCGCTCGAGCTCCCCAATCTCCTGTACAAGCCTGATACCGTACGTTCTTCGCCAAACAACAACCGAAGCAATAAGTACGAAGATGATGAGGACAACGGCAATAATCGACCGTCCACGCCCAGGCGTTGGTGGGGTACGAGGGCGTGGTTTCCCTGACGCACCGCCACGACGACGTTCCTCACCTGACTCTATTTCGTCTATGCGTGCTTTCGCCATATCCGTAATTTTGCACTTCGTGCGCGTGGATTGCGAGCGGCTTCTTCAGAAGACGCGTTAATAGCTTTCCGTGAAACAAGCGAGCCAAGCGCCACACCCGAACAATTGCAAAATGGCTGCTTGGGCGGACACGAACATGCCGTGCTCCAAGCCCGCATAGCCTGCTTCACTCGACGATCCTCCCCCGAGTGATATGCGATGACAGCCAGCACTCCACCGGGCGTTAAACGGTCTCGAAGCATGGGTAGCGCCCGATCCAACCCCGCCATTTCGTCGTTTACGGCGATACGTACCGCCTGAAACAGACGGGCGAAGTCGCTAGGGCCGCTACGAGATCCCAAAACGGCGCGGATTGCTCCGACCAGATCATCCGAGATCGCAAATGGGCGATTCTGGCGTCGCCGCACAATTTCAGAGGCCATACGGCGGGACTTCGGCTCGTCTCCGAATTGAAAAAGTGTGTCTGCGATTTCGGATTCATCACCGGTATTCAGCCATTCGGCCGCGGTTTGCCCGGTTGCCGCCATACGCATATCGAGCGGCACGTTAGGCCGAAACGAAAATCCGCGCTCGTCTCGATCAAGCTGGTGCGACGAAACGCCGAGGTCAGCAAGAATGCCGTCGAACTTGACGTTAACGAGTTCTGGAATGTCGTTAATAAGCGTAAAATCGCCCAAAACGGCGTGAAATCGCGATCCATATGACGCAAGTCGAGCCGACGCTGTTTCGATGGCTGTGGCGTCTCGGTCGATCCCCGTTACAGTTGCGCTCCCACTTCGCAAGAAGGCTTCACTATGCCCACCTCCGCCAAGCGTGCAATCCAAAATTTGCGAAGCTTCGCTTAGGCTGCCTAATATCTCGTGAACGAGTACTGGCGCGTGGTACGGGGTACTGAACGTTTGTTCTTCCAAAAAGGACATCAAGAGCGGCGATTAACAGACTTTACCTTGGCCAGCCAATATAGCAAAAAACCCGCTCCAGAGTGTGGTCTGGAGCGGGTCAAATTTGATTCGAGATCGATTGGGTTACTTACAGAAGGTTTTCACCTGATAATCGACGGCTTCTGTGAGCTGTTTGACATTGACTTTCATCTGCTCAACTACGGAGCCAAAGGTTTGATCGCCCGTGAGAGCGTCGAAGTTTGTGCGAGCTAAATCCAGCGATGCTTTAGCCGATTGCGCGGCTGGGCAGCTCTTGCCAGTCATGTTTTCAGATGCCGTAAGCTGGGTTGCGACAAGAGATGACTGTGCGATCGTAAACTTGAGGTTGTTATTGGTGCTGTCAAGTTTGGCACCTAACGTAGCAAACTTGACGGCGCGTTCGACAAGCTCACGATCTTTCGCCGTATTTCCTTCCCGAAGAGCTACGGTCGCCTGCTGCAGAGCTATAGTACCAAACAGCTTACGATCTTCCGGGCGCTTGATATTCGCGTCAGCCCTTTCAACCAGGCTATACACACTATCCGGCATCTTCTGGTCAGTAAAAGACTTTGCCAAGAGTAGATTGGGGGTTACTGCTGTTGGGTCCATTGCGACAAGCCGCTTCAGAACTTCAAGAGCTTGCAACGTTTGGCCAGCTTTTTCAAGCGCCGCGTAATGCATCAGCATGAACGATGAGTTGTTGGGAAACTTCGCTGAAGCCTCCGCATACACTTCGGCGGCCTTCTGCGCCTGATCGAGGTTCGTATAAGCGCTCGCCATACGCATGAAGTACAGCGTATCTGCCTTGCCAGTGTCGGCACGTATCAACTCAGGGCCAACTTCAACTGCATCGGCATACTGCTCTGCATCGAGAAATACGAGGAACGCTGTATTCAAGAACTGTGGATCGCCAGGATTGCGCTCAAGCAATTCCTTAACAAACGGAACCGCCTGTTTGGAGTTTCCACTTGCCGCCAACTCGTTTACGACTTGATCGATCAACTTCAAATTGGTCGGATCCCCGTGCACAAGGGCTAGCAACGTCTTCAGATACTCAGCATCGTTTTTACGGAACTTGTATAAATCCGCGGCGAGTTGGAGCGCCGGGACGCTCAGCGAGTCGATTGCTATGACTTCGCGGATGGTGGCCAGGCTCGAATCGGCGAACTTCGCGGAATCCGCATTGTTCGTCGCGTTCACAAACTGGGCATACTGTACATTGGCTACGCAGAGTCGAGCCAGGGTCGCCTGGGGATACGCGGCTACTCCCTTCCGCCCAGCCTCAATCGCTTCATCATATGCTCGGCTTTTTCCACGACCGGTACATTCGCGTTCACCGTCGAGCTGCTTTCTGGCGTCTCGAAGCTGATCGCGAACCTGATCCATCGCCTTGTTCAGGCGGCGATCTTCAACCGGCTGGAGCGGCTGTATAAGAGGGAGATCTTTGCTGCGCGGTAAGATCAAATAGGCCTGAACGCGATAAGGCGCGTCCTTTTCCATACCGCGAGTGATCGACCCGGTCACATACTCGTCAGCACGAAGCAAGTTGGCGAGAGAGATCTCTTCGTAACGCGGGAGCGAATCGTTGGGATCAAACCCAGATTGCTCCAAGATGTCGACGACACGTTGTGTAGGCACAACGGTCAACTGTCGCTCCGAATAAGACGAGCTGAGCCGCTCACGAAGCATATCTGCCGCCTTCGCGCCAGCTTCAGGTTCCTGACTTTTAAAAGTCATAACCGTAAGATTCGGCACTTGCTGCGGGCGTTGCGCAATTAATGGCATCGAGCCAAGTAGAGCAAAGCCAGCGAGAAACAACTTAGAACGGGCGTTCAACTGAGTAGCCTCCGAGAGTACATTCGAGCATCTAAACATATGTACCCTTCTACACCGTGTGAGTTCGGACCAAAAATGGGCGAGGAGGGATTCGAACCCCCGACATCCTGCGTGTAAGGCAGGCACTCTAACCAGCTGAGTTACTCGCCCGGACACATTTTGGTGTAGAAAGATGAACTGCTTGTTACGGGCCGTTAGCGCTTTAAAATAGCGATTGGAACCAGGACTAAATACCCCAGAACCAATAGAACCGGAGCGATGGTTTCACCACCGCGCCAGAGATCTAAAAACCCAAGCAATAGGCTTAGCGCCGCCGCCCCCCACCATAACCAGGGGGAGCGCAGAACAGATGGAGACGACTCTGAAGTCGCCTGGGAAGGGGGGGGTGTCTTCGCCATAGCAGTCCAAGTGTAGGTTACATGGGATATGTCTGTCAAGCGATAATTTAGCTTTCCTCCACATTTGCCCATCTTTTAATCATTCGGTAATACTTTTCGCTCACTTTTTACTCGCCGCGAGAAAGCCAAACACGTTTTGGAGTGCGACCTTCCTCAATTTCAGTGACGATTTCTTCGCACCGTTGGCTCCATGCGTTGTATTTGTTCACTGTCGCCCCGCGTTGCCATACAGAAGCTGCTTCATCCGGCTTTCCCGCAAGCCAACATGCGTGTCCCAACTCAAAGTACGCTTCCACCAGATTTGGGCCCAGCGATATCGCTCGCTCAAAGAACGCCTGAGCATCCTCATACATCTCGCGCTCTATATAGACGAGACCAAGGTAGAAGTTGGCATAGAGCACAGCGCGCGAGTCATTATCTTCCCGAAGCGCACGCGACAGGTGTTCGATCGCTTCTCCGAAGATCCCCTTCTTTAAACAGATATAACCGACGTTAATTCTCGCTAACGCGTTCGTTGGTTCGCGACTCAATACGTCATGAAAGTTCATGAGCGCCGCATCCAGCTTGTCTTGAAGCATCTGCGCCCAACCCAAGAGCGCCTGCGCTTCTATGTGCTTCGGAGACAGCTCCAAAGCGCGCATTAACGTCAGCTCGGCACCCTCATAGTCCCCGGTGGAAATCTTTGTCCACCCCTTTTCCAGATAGGTAGACGCTCCCAGGTGGTCCGTGTGGACAACATACGACTCTCCACTCGACTTGCTCTCGCTCGAGCCGGTACTGTGCGATTGGGAAGATTCCTCACCGTTAAATTCGCAACCGCTCAACTTCGCCTTCCATTGTCCCACAAACTGACGGATCTCGTCTTTCAGCTGCCCGCACTGCCCTAACGCGGTATCAACATCCCGATAGAGCTTCATTAACCGAGACTTCATCTCGACGTCATCGTCGAATCCTCGCGCTTCAACAGCATCGCGCGCGTCAACAAACGACAACCGCAATGCGGCGATACAAATTTCCAGCGAGCGCGGCGTTTCATCTTCTTCCTGAGCCACGGTGGGCGACAGCGCACTCATTGTAATGCCAGCAATTTCATTGACCATTACTGATCTCGTTTCTGAAAAATACGTTCGCGAAGGTCAACTGCATTAAACAGCGTTCTTGGTGTTCCAAGTAACGTTTCCACTCGCCCTAAAACCATGAAACCCGTTGGTGAAAGCGATTTGTAAAATTGTTCGAAGAGTTCGTCCTGCGCAGTACGATCGAAGTAGATAATCACATTGCGACACACGATTAAATCAAACATTGGTAACGGCGGCGGTTCCTGCAAAATATCTCGCCGATCGAATCGTACCATCGCGCGGATTGCAGGTAGCACGGTACGTCCAGCCTCAGCGAGCGGGAAATACGGATCGATAAGTTCATCTGGTGTTTCGCTAAACGCCGTCGCAGCATAGACCGCTCGTTCCGCCGCAACGTGACTCTCACGATCAATGTCGCTTCCAATCACTTCGACCCGATCGAGTTCAGCCATATTATTCGTCGCAACGGCATGCCGATAGAATAGTGTCGCCAACGAATACGCTTCTTCGCCAGATGCGCAGCCCGCACTCCAGATTCGAATTGGACCTGGCTTGGACCACAATACCGGAACTATCGAACTTGCTATTGCTTCAAAGGTGGAACAGTTGCGGAAAAACTTGGTAACGTTGATTGTCAGCGCATCAAGCAGCTTGGGATACTCTCCTAAATCCGAATCCAGGACTCCCGAGTATTCATGATATTGAGCTAATCCATGAGCGCGCATCCGGACTGCGATTCGTCGTCGAAGACATTTGTCTTTATAGCTTGCGCAACGAAAGGCGGTGTCTCGCGTGATCTTCGCCGTTAATGCGTCGAACTGCACGTCGTCCGTTTCGTCAATCATAACGTGTTGTCGAGTGTCGTTGCACGATGATATGCAGCGTGCGCTTCGTCGAACCGCCCCGCACGCTGCAGGCAATCGGCAAAGTTTCGATGTAGCTGAGGGAGTACGGAATCTTCAACCAACCCACGTTCAATGGTGCGCAACGCTTCGTCAAACCTGCCAGTCGCTTCGTAGGCCAATCCAAGGTTGTTCCATAACACCGCGTATCCAGGATACGCGTGCACAGCTTCTTTGAGTACTGCAATCGCTCGGTCCATATCGTTTGCAAGTGCTGCGTTGAGCCCTGCATAATGATACCAAGCCGGTGGTGGGAGTCGAGTGCCAAGCAACGACCTTGCTGCAGCGAGCGCCGCATCAGCCGCGTCGTGATCGTTAACAGCAATGGCGAGTGCTGCCGAATTCGTTTGAACGGTTACATCGCCACGTCCACCGTTTTGCAACGCATTCTCAATTGCATCACGCGCATTCTCGAGCTCACCCATCTGTTCATATGCATACGCCAGATTCACATATGCGGCTGGCTTTGGTGTGCTGTGTTTAATATGACGTAAAAACTCGCGTGTAGCCGTTGCCCAGCGTTGCTGTCGTAACGCAACCAGACCAAGATAAAACGTTGCCGTTGGATCGTCTTTTCGTAACGCGTCCACTCGACGGAACTCGCGTGCCGCTTCTTCGTACATTCCGGTTTTGTAAAACGCGACGCCTAAATTTCGGTGTTCCGTAATACGGTCGTCGGGCTGCACTTTAACGTCGTTTCGAATCGTGACGCCAACGCGCGACAGATAGCCCGCATTCAACAGTTCGTACAGCCCCTTCCCTACCGCGAATTCGCTGAGCTTCGACTCGGTGACTAACGCCCGAATATCTCGTACCCCATCGATCAATGGAATAAGGAGCTTCTGATCTTCGGTAAACGTCTGATTGTTACGCGTGCTTTCTGGTCGATCAACGGCAAGCACGATGTCGAACGTCGGAATCTTTTTCGCAATAAGTGACCATTCATCGACTCGACGTGCCCCTTCCAGCATGAGCGTCTGGGGATCGACCGCTACAATATCAACACCGTCGTCTGGAGTTACACCAGGTTCAAAGTTGAACGTCCCGTGCGACCAGGTAAATAGAACATATACGGCCTCCTCGGTCGTGAGCTTTCGAGTCACGATCGAAGCGTGCGATATTACGCCATTATTAAAATAGATGTAACCGAAGCTGTTTCCGTGGGTCAAACCTAAACAGCCGGCCTTTTTCCCCATGGCGAGTAGCTGCAACACATCCGGTAAGCTAGCCTCCGTCAGGCTACCGCGAATTGCCACTACCGAAACTCCTCGATCACTCGTCCCGGTAGCTCAGGCCAGTCAAGAATCGCCTTCTCTGGGTCCAAAAAGGCCTTGGGTGGGCTGGCACTTTGGCGCGTGCGAAGTTCGTCCACTCGTTCCGCAACAACGGACTGTAGATCGTTAACAAACCACTCAAACTCTTTTGCGCCGCCATTTTCCATATCTGATTCTAACAGCTCGCCGGGTGAACAGCATTTAGCATCGCCTCAAGGGACTCAGGCGTGGGTAACAATAGAAAATAGCCAGGTAACGCCGAGTCCACATCGTCGAGTATAAACTGCGTTTCAACGCAGAAGACGTAGGCGCCCTCGTGCCCTATTCCGGCCGCCGCGTTTGTGAGGATATCCTCCGCAAGCCCAATCTGTAATAGTGGTGGCGACGGCAGGAGCTCCAATCGCATAAATTCGCTTAATGCGGTTAAATACGTTCCAGCCAGAATATTCCCAGCTTCTGAGAGCGCCGACTCCTCCAACGGAGATAAATCTTCTATAGAGGAGCTGGACTCTCGTTCGAGCATCAATCCGGCCAGGCGATGCGCGGTTGTAATTGGGAATACCAGAATCGTATGCCCGTCGAGCCCGCCGTTCATGGTCATTGGTACGACCGCTATCTCCTGACCCCGGTTCACAATTCCCGGTATCAGCTCCTCCAACGGCGCGATAAATATGCGCGGGACGCTGATCATAACCTTGCTGCGGGTCATCGTCGAAAGGGCGGTGGCGGCGTGTCCAGCGCCGATGTTTGCGACCTCTCGCAACACATCACGCTGCAAATCTGTAAGCGTGCGCATATCATTTATCATTTCGATTGTACTCCCTCACCAAACTGTTGACATCCACGATCAACGCAGGCACGCCGTCGCGCATTATAGTTGCCCCACTAAACAGCGGCGACGCATCGCGCGGCCGCGCAAACCGCTTTACTACGACCTCTCGATGACCAACAACGTCGTCAACGATCAATGCGATACGACGACCACGAATATCCACCGTCACGGCTAGAGTCGTTTCTTCATATGGTAGTGGCGCATTTAGCAGCAGCCGAAGATCCACTGCCCGGTCGGTTACACTTGGCTCGACGGATGAATCCGTAGTCGAACCTGCAACGTGCTCCGCAATCTCAATCACGTTTGCAACAGGAATAATGAATGTTTCGTCGCTTATTTGTACTAATAAACCCCGTACAATCGCAGTACTCAGCGGGAGTCGCATTGTAATGGTGGTTCCCTTCCCGCGTACGCTTTCAATTGAGAGTGCGCCACCTAACGCGCGTACGCTCGTTTCAACCACATCCAACCCTACACCACGCCCAGAAACCTCCGTAACGTGTTGAACCGTTGAAAACCCCGCACTTACAAGCACGTCCATAAGCTGCGCATCGCTCAAAGCTGAAACTGACTTGGCGATGGTTCCATTTGAATGCGCCCGGGCGAGTACTCGATCCCGGTCCACACCGCCGCCGTCGTCAGCCACGCGAATAACGATTCTATCGGCATCGCGCATTGCGCTTAGGGTTACCTGCCCATGTACGGACTTTCCCGCGCTTGCCCGAACTTCCGGTGCTTCGATTCCGTGATCTACTGCGTTGCGAAGCAAGTGAACGATAGGATCGGCCAAGGCATCCAACATCGACCGATCGATTTCGATTTCACCGCTATCGATGTGGAAGTCGATGGATTTACTCAACGAACGCGCAGTCTCGCGCACGAGCCGAGGAAATTGCTCGAATATCTGCGTGACACCAATCATTTGCACCGATATTACCTGATCGCGCAGTTCGTTGATCGAACGCGAGACCTTTGCGACCATCTGTGTTAAACTCTCGTCGTTTATGCCCTGAACCTTCTGCTCAAGTTGGCCGCGGGCAATCTCAAGCTCGCCGGTGAGATCCATCAATGCATCGAGCTGCACCGATTCCACGCGAACGCGTCGTTTTCTATCCGACGACCGTGGACGAAAGCTGTTTGTTGACATTGGCTCGTTAACGTCCTCAGTTCTCGAACCGCCCGCGAGATACGATGCATGTTCCACGTCAATCGAACGCGCCAAAAGATCGGAGTCGTACGCGAGACGCGCGACAACTAACAGAGACAGCGAAGCTCCCTCTCTCAATTGATCGAGCTCGGCCTCCAACTCATGTGCGCTTTCGACAACCGACGAATATTGCATCGCCGCTGCCATCCCCTTAATCGTGTGTACGGCACGAAATATCGAGGCAACGCTTTCATTAACGGAATCGGATCGCTTACCATCTCCACCCTGGCGGACAGACGTGTCGCTCTCTAACGTCGCAAGTTGGTTGTTCATGCGCGCCAGATGCTCTCGTGCCTCCGTAAAGAACAGATCGGCGTATTTGTTCAAATCCACTGTACAGCTCGATTGGTGTTCGTAAGATGACTCTTACGCCATTACACGCTGTACTGCCTCGAGAACTCGACTCGCCTGAAAGGGTTTTACGACAAAGTCTTTGGCGCCCGCTTCAATGGCATCCACAACGAGTGCTTGTTGCCCCATCGCGCTGCACATGACCACTCTTGCGTATGGATCAAAGGCGGTGATGGTGCGCACCGCGTCAATACCACCCATATCGGGCATGACGATGTCCATGGTTACGAGGTCTGGACGCAACTCCTTGTACTTTTCGACCGCAACGGCGCCGGTCTCGGCCTGCCCAACGACGGTGTATCCAGCTTGCTGAAGAATATCGGATAACATCGTTCGCATAAATACGGCATCATCGCACACCAAAACAGTACGGCTCATTCGTCCTCCGGGACGTCGACGAGACGTGCGAGTACATCGCGCACGTTCAATTGTGGGTAAAGTTTGTCATCCACAGTCATATGAACGCCCATCACACGATCGACCAGAAGCCCTACCAACTGTGCACCAACCTCGGCCAGTATCGCCATTGGTTGGTGTACGGATGTGGAGACGCCTTGGAGGTATCGTGAGCCGTCGATAACGGTCACGATAGTGCCTCGTACATTTATGAGCCCAACGACGTACGAGGGTGCGCCAGGCAATCTCGTCGCGGTTTGAAACGGTACGACTTCCCGCAAAATATCGAGTGGACAGCTGTAGTTGGCACCGCCAACATTAAACAGTAGCGACCGCAACGTTGGTTGCGGGGCAACTACAGCGGTATGCTCGTCTTCTTCGTTAAGCCTCGGTTTCGCTATAAAAGGCAAAGGTCGTCAGTGGATCAGGGTCATCGTATAACTCGGGCGAGTCGCCAACTATGGACAACGAACGCTTCAAGTCGTCCGGCAAAGGTGCCCGAAAATCCAACGACTCACCTGTAATCGGATGGCGAAACTGCAGCCACGCCGCATGGAGAAAATGACGTTTGGCTGCAAGACCGACTAATCGTCGCCCGCCACCGCCGCCATATGTTTCATCTCCCATTACTGGGTGCCCAACCGATGCCAGGTGAACGCGAATTTGATGGGTGCGCCCAGTGTACAGGTGCGCTCTCAATAAATCCCCTGCCCCAAATCGGCCAAGGCGTTGGAAATCGGTTTTCGCCGGCTTCCCTGTACTGACGATTGCCATACGCTTTCGGTCTCGTGGATCTCGATAAATTGGCTTATCTACGGTGATTTTATCCGTATCGAAGTGTCCCCAGATCATCGTTGCGTACCGTCGAGTCACTCGACGGGCGGCGATATCGGCGCTTAAGCGCTTATGAGCTTCGTCTGATTTGGCTACCACGAGTAGGCCAGACGTCTCTTTATCGAGCCGGTGGACCAATCCGGCCCGCTGAACGCCATCGGCTTCGACATCCACCATATCGGATCCTCGGCCTATAATAGCGTTTACCAGTGTGCCGCTCCAGTTGCCTGGGGCGGGATGCACAACCATCCCGGCAGCCTTATCGACCACCAAGATGTGTTCGTCTTCGAACACGACGGAAATTGGGAGGTCTTCACCGACCATTTCACGTTTTTCTGGCTCCGGGATTTCGACTGTTACCGAATCGGTCTCAATCACACGGTATGATGCCTTTTCTCTCTGCCCATTGACCGTCACGTTCCCGTTGGCAATCAAGGTCGCGGTTTTCGTGCGCGAGAGATCCAGCTTCGCTGCAAGAAAGAGGTCCAGGCGAGCGCCGGCGTGCTCGCCGACGCTAAGGGTTTCAGCGGCCGCTAGTTGCAACTGCTCCTCGGGCTGCGGCTCGATCTTCTTGCAAAAGAACCCATGCCAAGCAGATCGCACCCGTGCTCACCGCTATATCGGCCACGTTAAACGTGGGCCAGCGGTGTACACCAATCCCGACATCGATAAAATCTACTACGCCTTTAGATGACCGCACACGATCGATCAAATTTCCGATTGCACCACCAGAGACCATTGCCAGTGCAAACGTCTTTAGATACGCCCCTTCTATTGTGGAGCGGAACATCCGCCACAATACAACGAGCGCAACAACCGTTAACAGCATGAAAAACCAACGCGAGAACGATCCCACGTGCATGCCAAACGCAGCGCCTGGGTTATACAGTAGCGTAAACCGTAAATAGTTACCAAGGATTTCGTGAGGGGTGTATACGGGGACGAGAGCATATTCTGCAATCGCTTTCGTCACGATATCAATCGCGACTACCGCAATCATCACCCCTCCGTAAATCCAACTATTTGCTCCGGCAGCCTGAACTTCAGTTGATTGCCGATCCGTCAAACTTTCATCCTTTTTGCTTGGCATCTTCCTCACGTTGTTTGCATTCGATGCAATATCGCGCATGCGGCAATGCATCGAGTCGTTCGAACATCAGGTCTTTCCCACAGTTATGACATTTACCATAGTTGTCTGGATCGCGATATAGGCGACGAAGCGCTTGGTCAATATGCCATAAGAATCGACCTTCCTGACTGGCAAAGAGAAACGCCTTCTCGCGCTCCATTGCGTCAGTTCCCTGATCGGCCATATGAAATGAATACGAACTGAGCTCACCGCCAGCATCTTGCTGCGACAGATTAAATGTGTCGCTATAGTTGCCGAGCTCTTTTACCACTCGTCCACGTTCCTCAATGAGACGCTTTTCAAAGTAGTCCAGCATCTCTTTTCGTGTCATGGGGGTCGATTTTTTGGGCTTAGTGGGTGTTACCATTATCCGATCCTGGTTATGGCGACGTCGACAAGCTGACCATCCAGGTCAAGTTGTTGCGCCGCGTGGCCCTCGATTGCGGCCGTTGGATTCACGTCCTGGCCTTTGGCCAGTCCGCTATCTTCGAGCGCAGCAACATGCACATCGCGTGCGAGCACTTCTCCAGCTATCCAATCCTTGAGAACCGTTACAGCATCACGTACTTCGTCATCACTATATACGGCGAGCGTAATACGATCGCTGACAGCAAATCCAGAATCTTTACGTAGTCTCTGAATTTTACTCACGATTTCGCGAGCCAATCCCTCGCGCCGAAGTTCCGGCGAAACGGTTGGGTCCACGGCCGCGAAATAGCCTGCTTCCTCACTCACAACGAGCGCCCCCGATGCTCGGCGCACGATCGTCAGATCGTCCGAGTCCAAGGTATGGGTTTCGTTGCCGACTGTTACCCCTAACAGTTCCCCATGTTCAAATCGTACCAAAGCGTCGCTTGGCAGGGCGGCGATCGCAGCCGCAGCCAGCGGTGTTTCTTTCCCGAACTTTTTGCCGAGGGCGCGGAAATTCGCCTTGGCTTCGAGCTTTACGAAGTCGTCGGCGGAGGTAGCCACGCTAATTTCCTTGACGTTCAGCTCGGATGCGAGGAGCGGAAATAATGCGCTTAATTTGGCATTTGGCTGTGGAACGACGCAGATGAGCTTGGATAAAGGCTGACGAACCTTGATTCCAGCCTCTTCGCGTGCCGCACGGGCGAGCGTTGCGAGGCGGCGTACGTGTTCCATCGCCTGTTCCAGCTCTGGATCCTGCTTAAAGGGATTTTCTCTGGTATACGACGCGAGGTGTACCGATTCCCCCGTAAGCTGGCGATGCATCCAATCTGTGACAAATGGTGCAATTGGAGCGAGCAGTCGAGTCGTGACCACCAGGACTTCGTGCAAGGTGGCGAAGGCAGCCCGATTATCTGCGTCGTCCACGTCGTAGAAGCGCGGGCGGCAGAGACGGACGTACCAGTTCGAGACATCGTCGACCAGGAAATCCATCACGGTGCGCGTCGCGAGCGTTGCGTCGAACTGATCGAGCAGTCGATCGGATTCGGCTTCGATGGTTGCCAGGCGAGACAATACCCATTGATCGATCAACGGCCTGTCTTCTGGCGCTGGATCTAGAGCAGACGGTTCCCAGCCGAAGTTTGCATACAGGGCGAAGATGCCGCTATATACGTTCTTCAGCGTTAGCAGAAAACGACCAACGGTCTCGCGGATCGCGTCTTCGTCAAAGCGACGTGGCATCCAGACCTGGCTCGATGCGATCAAGAAGAGTCGGATTGCGTCGACGCCGTGCGTTTCGATCACAGCCCACGGTTCTACCGTGTTACCGCGACTTTTCGACATCTTGCTGCCGTCTTTGGCAAGCACGAGATCGTTTACGACCACATTGCGAAACGGCGAAGCAACGTTCCCGTTTTGGGGCAATGCATCGCCTAACCCGGTTGCGATCGACAAGAGCGAGTAAAACCATCCGCGCGTCTGGTCGATCCCTTCGGCGATAAAGTCGCCTGGGAAGTGGGTCGCAAATTTATCGTGGTTTTCAAACGGGTAATGCCATTGCGCAAACGGCATCGAACCCGAATCAAACCACGCGTCGATCACCTGTGGAACACGACGCATCGTACCCTTGCCCGATTTTGCTGGCCAGGTGTATCGATCGATATACGGCTTATGCGGATCGAAATTCTCCGGTAGCGCTTCGCCAACGCGAGCTGCGAGCTCCGCATAGCTACCGATCGCTTCCATTTCCGATGGATCTTCGTCGTTCACCCAGATTGGAAGCGGTGTGCCCCAATATCGATCACGCGAAATGGCCCAATCAATGTTGTTCTTTAGCCATTCGCCAAAACGGCCGGTCCCAACTTCGGTTGGATTCCAGTTTACCTGCTCGTTCCGCGTGAGCATATCGTCTTTATAGTCCGTTGTACGAACGAACCATGACGTACGCGCGTAATAAAGCAGCGGTGTATCACAACGCCAGCAATGCGGATACGCGTGCTCAAAGTCCTCTGTCTTCCAGAGTGCCTTCCGAGCCTTCAATTCTTCGATGATCTTGCGGTCGGCATCCTTAACGAATAAACCGCCAACGATCGGCATGTCTTGCGGGAACTGACCGCGCGAGTCGACCGGCTGCACAAACGAAAGTTCGTGCCGCTTTCCAGCCGCGTAGTCATCCGCACCGAATGCTGGAGCAATCGTAACGACGCCCGTACCATCTTCATCGGAGACAAAGTCTTCGGCGATAATGATTTCGTGATTTCCGCCGCTAAAGTCCGCCCAGTCCAGGCAACGCGTGTAGCGCTTCCCTACCAGATCTCGACCGTACATTGTATTAACAATGTCCCAGCGAGTCTCGAACTCGTGACCAAGCGCTGACTCTGCACGCGTACGCGCAAGAATCATTGTATCGTCACCGCCCTTCTTGCTGCGGACTTCGATGTATTCAATATTGTTATGCACCGCCAGCGCAACGTTCGATACGAGCGCCCACGGAGTGGTCGTCCACACCATAATGCTGCGACGATGCGGCTGATCGGCAAGATCCATCAAGACCCAAACGCTTGGATCAACAACGTCTTCGTAGCCCTGCGCCACTTCATGCGACGAAAGCGACGTTCCGCAGCGCGCGCAATACGGGAGAACCTTGTGACCAAGATACAGCCGTTCTTTATCGAATAACGTCTTGAGCGCCCACCACACGCTTTCGACATAATTATTCGTATACGTGATATATGGATCGCTGTAATCGAGCCAATACCCAATCCGCTCGCTCAACCGTTCCCAGTCGCCCCGATACGTAAACACGCTGTCTCGGCACATCTGATTAAACAGCTCGACACCGTATTTCTCGATGTCCTGCTTGCCTGAAATCCCAAGCTTCTTTTCGATTTCAATTTCAACCGGGAGGCCATGCGTATCCCAGCCGGCTTTGCGCGACACATAATATCCCTTCATCTGCCGATATCGACAGAAAAGATCTTTTACCGTGCGAGCAAAGACGTGGTGAATTCCAGGCCGTCCGTTCGCCGTTGGCGGACCTTCAAAAAACACCCACGGTGGTTTGCCAGACCCTTCAGCCTGCGTCTGTTCAAACAGGCGCTCGTCGGTCCATTGGCCAAGCACCTCGAGTTCGATGGTGTTGGCAGACCGATTCGTCGGAAGAATTTGATATCGTGGTTTTACAGGCGTAGCAGAAACGGTCACGTCATGACTCCAAAGGACGAACGCTGGGTAAAGGGTGATCGGATGCATCGAGTTCAGACATCTGTCGCGAAATCATGGTACGCATTTGCGACAGATAAGTTCGACGCGCCCGTTCAAGAATTTCGAGCTCTTGCTGCAACTTCCGGACTTCTGCACGTGCGGCTTCGAGAAGCCGTTGCCCTTCAGCTTCCGCCTCAGCAACAATTAACCGAGCTTCTCGCTCAGCTTGCTCTTTTGTTTCCTGTCGCAGCAGCTGCGCTGCGATTAAAGCATCGTTAAGCGCTTTATCTCGTTCACGAAAGGAGCGAAGCTGTTCGTGAAACGATCGCGCCTTTTGATCGAGATCCTGCGTAATTCGCGCAACCCGTTCCAGCTCTTCAGCGACCTGCTCACGGAACTGTTCAACTCTGGGCCGGTCGTATCCGCGTAGCGCACGCCCGAAGTCGTAGCGCCGCACATCAAGTGGCGTTAGGTGAAAAGCTTCATCAATCATACGTCTCGTGCTCCAAAGAGCGCTGTGCCAAGACGGATCATGGTTGATCCCTCTTCCACAGCGATCTCAAAATCGTTGGACATCCCCATCGAGAGCTCGGTCGCCGGATGGCCGGCTTCTGCGAGAATTTGTCGAGCATGCCGAGCACCGGAGAACGTCTCCCGTAACACAGACTCAGACGCATCAAGGGGGGCCATCGTCATAACTCCGATGATTCTGACCCCGGGCATAGTGACGAGACGGTCGGCTTCCGGGCGGACGTCATCTAGGGAAAATCCACCTTTGGAAAATTCGCCGGAGGCGTTAACCTGGAGTAAAGCATCGATCGATCGACTGTTTGAAAGCCCAAATTCGCAGATTGCGTCCGCGAGGCGGCTGCTGTCGAGCGAATGGATCAGGGCAAAGCGGTCCAGCGACTTTACCTTGTTTCGTTGGAGGTGGCCAATAAGGTGCCAACGGATTGGCAGATCGACCTGCTCCATCTTGGGGATGGCTTCCTGGACGCGGTTTTCCCCGCAATCGTGGATTCCGGCATCCCAGGCTTCGATAGCCGCTTCCGGCCCGTACGTCTTGGTTACGGCGATCAGCTTTACGTTTTGGTCGTGTCCGCCGCGTGCGACAGCCCCCGAAACCTTTCCCTGGATTTCGGCGATGCGTTCAGATAGATGCGGAAAGACCATAGCCTTGAAATTTAACATCTATCCGAACGAGTCGTTGCGCGGAGCGAGTAATTCTTGTGGTGCTACCGGTATGGCGACAACCGTTATATCTTTCTATCCGGATAGACGGATAAATGACATCGATTTTCGACCACCTCTCGGCGCTTTCAGACGCGACACGGACCCGTTTGCTGCTGGTTTTAGACCGGCACGAGCTAACGGTTTCGGAGCTTTGTACTGTGCTTCAACTTCCGCAGTCCACCGTGAGCCGCCACCTAAAGTTGTTAGGTGACGAGGGGTGGGTCATTTCCAGGCCCGATGGTACGAGTCGGCGCTATCGGATGGCTACGGATCGGCTCGATGCGCCGGTTAAAAAGCTCTGGCATCTGGTTCGGGAGCAGGTTGCGGACACCGCAACGACGCAGCAGGACACTCAGCGATTGCAGTCGGTCTTGGCGCAACGACGGTCGGCCTCGCAAGAGTTCTTCTCTTCCTCCGCCGGTCAATGGGATCGGCTTCGGAGTGAGCTGTTTGGCTCTCGGGCAGATATCATTGGGCTGCTGAGCCTTCTGGACAGTTCGTGGACCATTGGGGATTTAGGGTGCGGCACGGGCCAAATCTCCGAACTGCTGTCACCGTACGTGTCCGAGGTTATCGCGGTCGATGAGTCAACCGCGATGTTGACGGCGGCACGCAAGAGATTGCAGCCGTATACAAATGTCGTCGTACGCAATGGCGATTTGTCGGAGTTACCTATTGCCGACCAGTCGCTTGACGCTGCGTTGTTGTTTTTTGTGCTGCATTATTCCGCAGACCCGGAAGCGATTATTGCGGAAGCCACGCGGGCGTTAAAGCCGAACGGGCGGCTGTTAATCGTTGATATGATGCCACATGATCGTCCAGAGTTTCGCGACATCATGGGGCATGTTTGGCAAGGCTTTTCCAGTGATGATGTTACGCGTTGGGCCCAGCATGTGGGGCTTAGCGAAGTTCGATATCGTTCTTTACCGGCAGATCCTGCTGCGAAAGGACCCACCTTATTTGCCGCCTCCGCACAGCGGCCGGCAATTTTTTCGTCACGTGCTGTAGCGAGTGACGTACCACTTATACAATCTGCATAATACTGTTATGGCTACTACACTTGCACCAAAGCAAGCCTACACCAACCCTGCGTTTGCGCAGACGGCGTCGGCGGGTCGCGAACCATTCAAGGTTGCCGATCTGAGTCTTGCGGAGTTCGGTCGAAATGAAATTCGTCTGGCCGAATTCGAGATGCCTGGATTGATGGCAATCCGCGACGAATACAAAGGCAAAGCCCCATTGAAGGGCGCCAAGATTATGGGTTCGTTGCACATGACAGTGCAAACGGCTGTCTTGATTGAAACGCTTGTTGATCTGGGCGCTGATGTCCGTTGGGTTTCGTGCAACATCTTCTCAACGCAGGATCACGCTGCGGCAGCAATTGTTGTTGGAAAGAACGGCACGGTTGAAGATCCTCAGGGAACACCCGTGTATGCATGGAAGGGCGAAACGCTTGATGAATACTGGTGGTGCACAGATCAGGCGTTAGTCTGGCCTGATGGTTCTGGTCCGAACTTGCTGCTTGATGATGGTGGCGATGCAACGTTGCTGGTACACAAAGGGCTTGAGTTCGAGAAGGCCAATCGTGTACCTGACTTTAATGAAGCGACGGATGCTGAAGAATATGGTGTAATCTTGCAGCTCTTGCGCGATCAGTTGGTTGCCAGCCCCGGTCGATGGGCGAAGACGGCGGAAACGTTGCGTGGTGTCTCTGAAGAGACCACAACGGGTGTGCATCGCTTGTATCAGATGATGGAAGAAGGCACGTTGCTCTTCCCTGCCATTAACGTGAACGATTCGGTGACGAAGAGCAAGTTTGATAACCTGTACGGCTGCCGCCACTCGTTAACCGACGGGATTCTTCGCGCAAGCGACGTGATGCTTGCTGGAAAGGTTGCCGTTGTGCTTGGTTATGGCGACGTTGGCAAGGGTTGCGCGCAGTCGCTACGCGGGCAAGGCGCACGCGTTGTGATTACTGAAATCGATCCAATCTGCGCGTTGCAGGCTGCGATGGAAGGTTATCAAGTTACGACGCTTGAGGCAGTGCTCGAGACGGCTGACATCTTTATTACGGCAACTGGAAATAAGGATATCATTACGGCAGCGCATATGTCGAAGATGAAAGACAAGGCGATTGTCGGAAATATCGGACACTTCGATAATGAAATCGATATGGCCGGCCTGAAGAAAGTCAGCGGTATCAAGCGCGTCAACATCAAGCCGCAGTACGATGAGTGGGTCTTCCCGGACGGGCACAGCGTTCTGTTGTTGGCCGAAGGGCGGTTGCTGAATTTGGGCTGCGCGACGGGGCATCCGAGCTTCGTGATGTCTGCGAGCTTTACCAACCAGGTGATGGCGCAGATCGAGTTGCATCTCAATGCGGATACCTATGAGAAGAAGGTCTATACGTTGCCCAAGAAGTTGGATGAAAAGGTGGCGCGTTTGCACCTGGAGAAGTTGGGTGTGAAGCTCACGAAGCTTTCGGATAACCAGGCTGCGTATATTGGTGTTGCAGTTGATGGTCCGTATAAGCCGGAGCATTACCGGTACTAGTTTAGCTTGGAGGACTTCAGGTTAAGACCCGAGGTTAAGCGGTATCAAGAAACAAAGCGGGACCGTGAATTTAAATCACGGTCCCGCTTTGTTTTACGTACTTACCTTACGCTGAGATTCGCTTCATTTTAATGGAGCGAGATCAATTTTTTTCCACCTTAAATTCGAACGTGCCTGTTTTCCCTTCGGCGTTTTTGTCTGTACCATCTGCCTTTTTGGCTGTAGCTTCGCCAGTCTTGAAGATCAACACACCATTCTTTGCCTTATCCCCGTAATGGCGAACTTCTGCATCACTCTGTTGGAATACGGCGGAGACGATGTGGCTATCTGGAAGCGCTTGTAACGCTTTTAATGTTGTTACCGTCCCGTCGATCACAATAACGGGAGTCTTTGTCTTGGCGTACGTACGGAGTGTTGCCAGGGAATCGGCACTTACCATCTTTGAAGCACCTTCCTTTGCGGCTGTACCCATGCTCATGCCCGTGCCACCGATGCTGATTGTCCCGCCGCTCCCACCGCTAATCACAATCTGGGCGTGGGAAATTGCTGGAACCGCGACCATCACGGCCGCAGCTAAAATGGCAGAGCGGCAAAGTTTTGCGTGTTTTGACATCGAAAATACACTCCCAAGGACGTTTGCGGCTGCCAAATCACTCCAGGCCAGCCAAGTAATAAAATAAGCTGTCATTTGTATGACAGTATTTCCCGTAGTAAGGTTTCCATTACGGCGAATTCTCAACTTTTCTCGCAGCGAGAATCGGGCCGTGTTGGCTGAATGTCATATTTGTGATTCCGGAAAGGCTTTAGAACCCAAAATAATTCGAAATCCCGGAGACTTTAGCCAATGACTTAACAGTTTGCTCGATCTGGCTGGCTTCCGCAACCTTGCCGTTCTTCTTGAGTGCGGCGCTCAGTGTGAGGCCCGTAATCGCGTAACGGACTGGGATGTTTCGGGATGGACCATCCATCCAACGCCCCTGCTTGATTAACGATTGCGGCCCTTTATATACCTTCGTCCATAAGTCGTAGGTCGTTGGCACATCAATGAATTCGCCGTTCACGAATTGGATTGAATCCGACTCAACCGGAATATCTGGCATCAGCTTGTAGCCCAATCCGGTCGCCACCAGGTAGTCGTCCGCGCCGATGTCTGTATAACGTGCGGCGAAGTATATGGGGCGGCTTGGATAGCTGTCTTTAATCATTCGCAAAATCGCCATCTGATCCGCTCGGAGGTAACCAGCAGGGATGGTTGTTTTGATCTTGCCATGCTCAAAGATTTGCGGTTGTGACAGTGCGACATATGGAGGAAGCGCATCTGCTTCCGTGAACGTCAGATTAAGCGGCGGATGCTCTGGTTTTTTCCACCTGGTTCCGCGGTAAATGGCTGGTCCGGCGAGTGAGTCGTATGGGTGGATAGGATTTCGAATAAGCTGGCGAATTGCCCAGTTCATATTGAGATACGATGTCACGATTACGATGACGTCCTTTCGTATCCCCTCGCCTTCTTGTGCATACCACAATGGATACGTATCGTTGTCGCCATTTGTGATAAGTATTCCATATGGTTCAACTGAGTTGAGCATATCTCTCGCCCAATCGAGCGTAAACGTTTCACCTGCGCGCGAGGCGGGGTTCCAGTTCGCAAAGAGTGGAACGAATGCGATTGCAAGAATTGGAGTGGCGAGTAACATGTTCCTGCGTGCAGGAAATGCGGGTTTGGTCTTGCTTGCGCTCTCTTCTCCTCCCTTTCCTCTCCCAAACAGCTCAGCGATCGTCTCCCAAACATACATCAGACCAAGTGCGGACCAAACGCCCCAGGCCGAGAAGCTCCAGATGTAGAAATAGTCCCGGTCGCGGACTTCGCGATCGACGGCGTTCCCAAGTTCGGGCGACTGTGACGCGCCGTATTTAAAGTTGAGGTAATAGATGAGCGCCAGCGTCATGGTAAAGACGAGCGGTCCAAAGAACCAAAAACTTCGTCGGTCTCGTTTCCAGTGTACGTATCCGCCTAATAATCCCAGTCCGAGGAATATTACCGCGAATGCGTGTTGAGCGAGTTGGCTTACGCCGTTAATATCACGAATCCACTGCCATTTGAAGTACAGCCACCACATGCCGACTTGTGCCGAATATGGGGCGCCACGCTCGAGCTTTTGTCCGTACTGCTCGCGATCGATGTGTTCCTTCGTTCGCTTTAACGTCTCTTTACTGAAGGTACAGGCGACTGAAATTTTGGTAACACACGCAGTTGGTTCGCCCGAGTTCATCTTCGGAAACCAGGCGGCGCGGATTGGGAGGTATGCGAATGGCGTAAGTCCCAGACCGAGCATGCCAACCACTGCAAAGACGAGTGGGAATCGGCGAATCGACTTCGCTCGCATCCATGCGATGGCTGCAACAGCAATCGCACCGGCAAGTGGGAGCCATCCAAAGATGGTGGTGACGAAGACCAGACCTATAACTGTTACTAAGCCGAATATGATCGTTGTTGAGACGTTGAATTCGTTGGCTTGTATGAACTTCCAAGGTCTACGAACTGCAACAACGGCTAATACCGCTGGCGCGGTTAAAAATCCAGCTGGGTGGTTCGCGTATCCAAGTCCCATCAGGAACGCAACAAGCAAGAGAATTCGATCGGCACCTGGAGCGTCTGGTTCGTCAGACCAGCGCACCATAAGCCAGGCGACGACGGCGAAGAACATCAGTGAAACGGTGTATACTTTTTCGCTGACGACCGACTGGTTCCACACGGTAAACGCGGTTGCTCCAATCACTGCGGCGATTATTCCACCGGTGATGCGTTGCCACCGTTCCGGAAACCAGCTTGCCAGAACGCGTTCTGTCACGAGAAACCAAAATCCTGCAGCTACGGCACTCGATATTGCGGCGAGGACGTTGAGGCGAACAGCATATGACGCTGAAATCGGCAACAATCCAAAGAAGTGCGCGATTAGCATGAAAAACGGATTGCCCGGCGGGTGCGGCAAGCCGAGATCGGCTGCAGCAGCCATGTATTCGCCTGCATCCCACATCCCGGTTGTTGGGGCGAGGGTGAGTAGGTACAATACGAAGATCGCTAACGAAACACCTGCAGCCACCACGTATGATGGCTTGTGGCTGAGAGGCGATTCTGCAGATGCGTTCGACATCTGTGTTGTAAAGCTTTTTGGAGAGGTCATACTCGCAGGTCGGATATTGCTATATGTGCTACAGCATAACCGTGGAAACTACGAAATAATGCTGCGACCCGCTAGCACGTTTCGTGGATATCTGGCAATGTCTACAGCCCGTTCGATCGCTGCAAAGGTGACCGAACGACTGGGCGTCGTTGAGCGGCGGCGTGTTCCTGCAACTCGCCCAAGGTAGGCCCAAAGCCTATCCATCGTTTTGCGGCGACGTCCAGGAGCTGGTGGCGGCGAGCCACTTCTTCGCGGTACCATTGCGGGCCGAGCAACGGGATGGTGACGATTGCGACATCTGTTCGATAATGGTGTACTTTCTGAAGATACCAGAGCGGATAGGTATCGTTGTCGCCAATCGCGAGAAAAACCGCGTTTGGTGGAACTTCATCCAACATACGCCTTGCATCGAATTCGACAGCTGTCGCAGATTGTGCTCGCTCTGCTTGTAAGACGGGCCAATTCCATACGACAGGTGACAATACTATCGCAAGCGTGATCCACTGTAGCGGGCGAATTTGGCTCCGTTGCGCGAGAGATATGGCTCCGTATCCGGCCCAGATCCCCCAACAGACAAATCCGAGGATAAAGAAGTAGTCACGCTCGCGAGCTTCGCGTGGTGCCGAGTCTGCCAGAATTCCGTAGCCGAAGGATGGGCCGGCCTTCAGGTTGAGATATATGACGACAAACAGGGTGCCGGTTATAAAAAGAATCAGCAAAGCTCGCCAACTTTCCCGATTCGCGTGACGGTGGAACAGACAACCGGCGATGCCAAGCGCGGCAAATAGAACGGTGAGCGATGTGCGTAACCACGATGGCCCCGGTTCATAATGCAAACCAAGCGCGAACTGCCAGTCTGCGTATAAGAACACATTGCCTACCTGCAACCACCACGGGGCCTGTCGAGGCCACATAGCCACAACATCATACTGACTTCGCTGGATTACGTCCCAGAAGGCAATCCAGGTCGACGGGTTTCCTTGATTGATAAAGGGATCGTGCTGAGCCCGCACTATCATAAAAAGGGCTGCGGAGGCGCCAAGAAGTGCGAGTGTAATGACTCCGAAATAATTGATCTTTGGGATTCTGCCCCGAATAATCAGATATAGTGCAGCGGGTACCACTAAAAGCGTTGTGAGATGTAACGACCAGCCAAGCCCGCAAACAAATGCCGCGAGCAAAACCCATCGCGCGTCTTTAGTCTCGTACGACTTGTTTGCAATCCAAAGGATTACGCACGATACGAGCAAAGCAAACGCATACACTTCAGTTTCGGTAGCATTCAACCATACGGTGGACATCAGGCCGGCGCATACAGCACCTGCAAAGGCTGGTAAACTCTTCCTGGTCCATCGGCACATCAAATCTGCGAGAACGCCAAACGCGATTGCGGTACAGGTCGCGGAAAAGAGATTCACACTAATTGCGAATCCAAAAGCCGGAGCAAATATGAAGCTCCACACTTTCGCGACCACTATATAAAGCGGTGTTCCCGGTGGATGCGGGATCCCAAGCGAATGGATCGCGGCCAAAAACTCACCAGCATCCCATAAAGTCACCCCACGGGCGACCGTCGTTGCGTATACGGCGAACAACGTTAATGTTGCAAAAATCCCGGTATACCGCTTTACCGTGTTTTTTGCTTCGTTTCCGGATTGCACTGCGGTCTCCGAGTTATTCACGTTTACACTATTTGTTTGTTGCACAAACACAAGATGTAACGATTATGTAGTCTGTACCAACTGCCCGGTTGCATGCTTGGGCATCTGACCATTCAAGATATCACGAAGCTCAGACGTTGAGAGCGAGCGAAACAATGCGCCTTTATGCGCCACCGAAATCGATGCATTCTCTTCACTCACGATTACAACCAGACTGTCGGTTACTTCGCTCAATCCAACAGCTGCGCGATGACGAGTTCCAAGCATACGATCGGTGAATGTCGCTTGCGATAACGGTAAAATGCAACCTGCGCCGAGCACAACACCATCGCGAATGATAACCGCGCCATCATGCAGCGGCGTGTATGGTGTAAAGATCGTAATAATCAGATCGGACGACACGTTTGCTTCGAGAGCCGTCCCAGTTTCCACGTACGGATCAAGCGTGACTTCTTGTTCGATCGCGATTATCGCGCCGTTGCCTGAGCGACTCAACCTATCGACCGCATCCACAATTTCGTCGGCGATCTCGGTTCTCGGCACTCTACGCAAGAATCGAATCGTCCTTGGATAGCGCAGTTTATACGCGACCGATCGTATTTCGGACTGAAAGAGAATGAGAAGGCCGAGGACAACGAAGCCGATCCATTCCCATCTCATGATTGAGTTCCGGAATGTGGCATCGACGAACGGGTCTGGTCTGCGATATTTTGCTGCGCAAAGATTGCGTGTGCAACATCCAACGCCTGCCGATGTGCGGCGACATTATGGACGCGGAACCAACTTGCCCCTAAGCTCAGAGCCGCAACGTTAGCTCCGATAGTTCCATAGTCGCGTTCCTCTGGCAGCTGCACCCCTGTAATCTCCCCAATAAACCGTTTGCGTGAAACGCCAGCCATGATCGGAAATCCCAATTTTGCCAACTTCGGGAGATTCGCGAGCGCCTGGATAGAATGTTCTGACGTCTTTGCGAAACCGATTCCGGGGTCAAGAACAATCGCCTCACGCTTGACCCCAGCGGCGATAACGTAATTTACGCGATCCAGCAGTTCTCGATACACCTCATCGCTTACGCTTTCTTCATAATTGGCGAAGTCATACGAAGCGAGTTCGGCCATCGTGCCTCGTGAGTGCATCAGAATAACAGTGCATTTGGCCTCTGCACATACAGTCGCCATGTTTGGATCCAAGCGAAACGCAGAAACATCGTTGACTATTGATGCACCGGCACGCAATGCGGCTCGAGCAACCACAGACTTGATCGTATCAACTGAGAGCGGAGTCTCAGGGTATCGTTCGGCAATCGCTCGTATTACCGGAACCACACGAGCTGTCTCTTCTTCGGCTGAAACCGGGGTTGCTCCAGGACGAGTGGATTCACCACCAATATCCAGAACGTCCGCGCCTTCGGCGATAAGACGTTCTGCGTGTTCCAGCGCCATATCCAACTGTAAAAAATGACCCCCGTCGCTAAAGCTATCGGGGGTCACGTTGAGCACGCCAACGACCGTGGGCCGAGGGTGCGTTAGCACCACTCGACCCTTAACTCGGGTACGACGATCATTCGTCGGTTATACCTGTTACGCAGGTGCGATCTCTGGTCCACCAAAGAGAGGCGGACGTTTTGGCTTCACCGGAGCGGCTGGCGCCGGTGAAGCTGGTGAGGCTGGAGTATCCGGGGGAAGAATCCGTTCCGGAAGCTCTTCACCACGCGCCAATTTTAAAACTTCCTCGCCGCTCAGTGTTTCGCGCTCAAGGAGTGCATTCGCAACCTTATGCAGCAGCTCCAAGTGCTCTGTTAACACTTCAGTGGCGCGGCCATACGCTTCACGAATCACGCGACTTACTTCGGAATCAACGAGCTGAGCGGTCTTTTCGGACACTTCTCGACTACGCTGAATATCACGACCGAGGAAAAGCTCCTGTTCGTTGTCGCCAACGAGGATTGGTCCGACCTCCTCAGAGAGCCCCCACTGCGAAACATATCGGCGTGCAATGCCAGTTGCCTGCTGAATATCGCTCGAGGCGCCCGTGGTGACACGTTCTTTCCCAAAGACCAATTCTTCAGCAACTCGACCACCGTACGCTTTAACAAGCGTGGCTTTCAACTGCTCGCGAGTAATGGAAACACGGTCGTCTTCAGGGAGCGTAAACGCCAAACCAAGCGCCCGCCCACGTGGGACGATCGTTACTTTGTGGAGCGGATCGTTGCCCTTCACCTTAACGGCGCAGATCGCGTGGCCTGCTTCGTGGAACGCGGTCAAACGACGTTCGTCGTCCTTCATGACCATTGATTTACGTTCGGCGCCAAGCATGACTTTGTCCTTCGCGTCTTCAAGGTCGACCATATAAATCTTGTCATGGTTCCGACGAGCGGCCAACAAAGCACCTTCGTTCACCAAGTTGGCAAGATCGGCCCCAGACATCCCAGGGGTACCGCGTGCAAGCACTCCAATGTTTACGTCGTCAGCCACTGGCTTGTTACGGACGTGAACCTTGAGGATGCCTTCTCTGCCACGGAGATCTGGGGCGTCAACGACAATCTGACGGTCGAACCGGCCCGGACGCAGCAAAGCAGGATCCAGGACGTCTGGACGGTTGGTGGCGGCAATAAGGATGACGCCTTCGTTCGACTCAAAGCCATCCATCTCCACCAGCAGCTGGTTCAGCGTCTGTTCACGTTCGTCGTGCCCACCGCCTAAGCCAGCGCCACGATGGCGACCGACTGCGTCGATTTCGTCGATAAAGATGATGCACGGCGCCTGCGCCTTGCCTTGCTCGAACAGATCCCGCACTCGGCTTGCCCCAACACCAACAAACATCTCGACAAAGTCAGAACCTGACATCGAGAAGAATGGGCGTGCCGCTTCGCCAGCAACTGCGCGGGCGAGCAACGTCTTACCGGTACCAGGAGGACCAACCAAAAGACAGCCTTTGGGTAAGCGTCCACCGAGCTTCGTAAACTTGGCCGGATCCTTTAGGAATTCGATGATTTCCTGGAGCTCAACCTTCGCTTCGTCCGCACCGGCGACGTCAGCAAACGTGACCTTCGGAGTATCTGCAGTCAGAAGTTTTGCTTTAGACTTTCCGAATGAGAACGCCTTCGCTCCACCCTGCTGCATCTGCCGGAAGAGGAACAGCCAGAATCCAATCAGGAGCAAATACGGGAGAAACGTGAGCAGAAAGCCGCCCAACGATGGTTTTGCGCTTTCGGCTTCGATCTGAACGCTCTTTTCCTGGAGCTTCGTGACTTCATCAGCCGAATTGGAGACAGGAAGGCGGACCGTGAACTTTTTTACTTCGCGATCGTTGACCTTGATGGCGTTATTCAGATCGCCAGTCACAATCGTGCCGTCCTGAATCTTTACTTTCGTAATGTTGCCCTTATCGAGCTCTTGAACATACTGGGTATACGAAACCGTCGGCGCAGGGTCGTTGCCACCACCGTTGTTCATGTAGTAGATGACCGGCACTAAAAGCGCTAGCACCCAAAACGCGAGCGTCTTGGAGAGCTTCGCCCATTGAGGCGGCTTTTTCGGGTCTTTAGGGTCGTTACCCGGAGAAATTTTAGGCGGCATTAAGCTAAACTCGCGATGTATGGCAAATGTCGGAAGTTCTCAGCCTGGTCGAGACCGTATCCAACAAGAAATTCGTTTGGGGCATTAAATCCGACAAATTTTGGGTCATGATGTAGATGATTGGCGATCCGTTTGTGTAGTAACGCACAGATAGCCAGCGACTTCGGCCGACGAGCGGCCAGATGATCCATGAGTGTATTCAATGTTCTCCCAGAATCGACAATATCCTCTACTAGTAAAATATGCTTTCCTTCCAGGTCGGTCTCCGGGTCGTACAGGAGTCGAACGTTTCCGCTCGACTCCGTTCCTGCGCCATAGCTCGACGCTACAAGAAAATCGACTTGCAGCGGACGAACGATTTGACGAACGAGATCGCTCAAAAAGATAAAACTTCCTTTTAGCAGGCCAAGTACTAACAGGTCGCCATCAGGATAAGCCGACGTAATTTCAGCGCCCAACTCCTTGACTCGATTGCCAATAGTTGGTTCATCGAAGATAATACGACTAATCGAGGTTTCGCCCAGTCTGGGGTCGCTATTCAATGAATTCCGCACGATTCCGTCAGGCATCGGTGCACTCCACAGGCGCGCTGTTGCACGCCGAAGGGTTTCGCGATGCGGTTGGCCGCGTGAAAACCAGCGAATCTCGCCGTAAACGGACGTGGATCGCTCCGGAAAGTTGAATAGATTGCCCTGACTCACCTTCTATAGTAAACATTGCGAGCCGTTGGGTTCCCCGTCGATCAAGAACAATTCCAGCGCGCGCAACGAGCGACGGCCACAAAACCTGTAGCTCCGTCGGTGAATAGGACGCTAATGGACCGCGTGGGATAAAAATCGAGCCGGTGGCATCAGTCATTAATGTAAAATTAGCCGCAATTTGGTCCATGCGCGTCCGCCAATCTGCCGCTTTGTCAGCAATTTGTTGTAATTCTGCATCAAAATTGGGACGCGCGGCGGTGATTGCAGGTAAAAGATCGTGACGAATCCGGTTTCGCAGATGCTGGCGGCTGAGATTTGACGGGTCCGACACAAATGTGATCTTACGGTCGGCCGCGTATTGGCTGATCACCTCACGAGTCGTTCGAATCAGAGGGCGTACGATGGAAGAGTCGGAGTAGAGGGCGGCCAAACCGCGAGGGCCGGCGTTGCGGAGAATGCGCATAAAAACCGTCTCGATCTGGTCATTATGAGTATGAGCGGTCACCACACTGCTTTGCGATGCTTCGGAAACGGAGTTAAGAAAATCCCAACGCGCCTTTCGCCATTCTGCCTCGGTACGACCAGTCGATTTCGCGATTCCCACGGTACACGCCAACCCAAGTTCCGCAGATCGGACTGAAACGTATTCGGCGGCCGCGGATGCGGCGGGGCCGGTGCCGTGGTTAAAGGTGGCAACGGCAAGTCGGTTCTCTGCATGGAGGGATCGAGCCACTGAGGCAGCAGCCTCCAGCAAGACCATCGAATCCATCCCTCCCGACACCGCCAGCAGCCATTGCGATGGCTGGGCAGCTGTCTCTGAAAAGAGTGCCAGTCTCACAGTTTCTTCGATCTGCCGTACCGGATCCGAATTTAGTGTTTTGTGCTCGTGCCCCATCGTGTTAAGTTACGGTGTTTCATTCACCTTTTCGACTGATATTCTCATGCTCGAGCCGACAGGGCTGGAAACGCACGGGCCGTTAGGCACGGTGTGGGTTTCCGTTGGACTCATTTGCTTTTACATCGCACTGATCTGGATCAATGGGCTGCTTGCGTTGATTGTGAACTCTATGCTCGCCGTTCCGTCAACCTGGCTCATGGACTGGGTAAAAGCGAAAAAAGACCAGAAAGCCGCCTCAAACGCCTCTTAACGAGGCGTTTGTAGTTTCTGAACGTTTTTCCATCGCTGCGCGTATGCAAAGCGATGCGATGCTGGACATACCTTTTGGGAGCGCTCGTACCGTTAGCGTCACCCTTGCCCGCTCAGCGGGCCATTACACAAGACACACTATCGCTGTCGTTAGCCGAAGCGGTGAGTCGAACAGATCAACTGGGCGAAGAGGTTCGTGCTGCGCGAGAACAGATCCGCGCGGCCGACGCTCAAGTGTTGATCGCACGATCGCCGGGTCTGCCTCAGCTTAGACTTAATGCGTCCCAAAACAGGACGTTGGCCAGCGCGCGCGGACAAGCGGTTGGTTCGTTATTCTTGCAGCCATTTACCTATACGGCAACGGGTTCGCTGTCCCAGACGCTGTTTCAGGGCGGAAAGATTATTAACGGCTCGCGCGCTGCGTCGGCGTTTGTCGAATCGACTCGACTGAGCGTAGACGAGGTTCGTGCCACAACGAATCTACTAACGCAGCAATCGTATCTCGAGGCGTTGTTTGCGGCTCGGCTGGTAAGTATTCAACAGCAGGCTTATAACCTTGCCGCGTCACGAGTGAAACAGGCGGAAGACTTTGAGCAGGCCGGTCGGTTTTCTCGGTATGATGTGCTCCGTGCACGCGTTGAACTGGCGAATCTCGAACCGTTATTGCTTCAGGCGCAAGAAGTTGCGGATCTTACATTGCTCGAATTAAAGCGGCTCGCGAATATTCCTCAGTTCCAGCCGATTCGTCTCACGTCTGTTATCGACTCAGCAATTCTTGTGAGTATGCTTGCACAGGTTGACACGGTTCACGAACCATCTCAGCGAGCGTCATTAAAAGCAGCTGAATTAACAGCGCGTGCTAAACAGTTAGGGGTCTCTGTCGCAAAGGCTGATCTCTGGCCAACACTGTCGATTTCGTACCAGAATGGCTTTGGTGCGTTCCCTCTTTCGGGACAAGGATTTCCCAGTCGGCGTGGTTCGCTCAATACTGTTCCCTGCCCAACCGACGACGATCCCGCACGAACGTGTAACGAGCAAAACGGTGGATGGTTTGGTGATCGATCATTTTTAGTTTCGGTCGCTTGGCCGTTGTTTGATGGATTACGTGTAAAGGGAGCAATCAACGCGGCCGCATCGCAAGCTCGTGTTGCGGAGATTGACGTTGCAAAGGAACGCGAGCGCGTAAACACTGAATTTGCACAAGCAAAGGCAATGCTACGACGGTCGAACGCGCAATACTTTGCACGAAGTCAAAACGTTGCTGAAGCAAAAGAAGCCTATGAGCTCGCTGCGTTGCGTTATTCGCGTGGGCTAAGTACGCAGCTCGATGTTTCGGATGCGCAGTTGGCGCTGACTACAGCGGAGACCAATGAAGCGCGTTCCGTTTACGATCTATATCTCGCTATTGTGACGCTTGCACGTACACAAGGGCGTCCACTTCCTCTCCCCGCCGTACAATAATGCCAGCCACGATACAATCGACCCTTGCGATAGTGCCAGAGATGTCAGCGATGCAAGTCATTCAAGTAGGACATAAGCGTTGGGCGGCTATTCCAGTTGCTCCAATCGTACTGATGATTGTCCTGTTTGGTATCCTGGGATGCTCTGAGAAATCAAGCGAGGCGAGTGCGGCTACGGCTAATACAAAATCTTCATCCTCGGCACCGGGTGGCTCGCGTGGTGGGCGGTCGATTGTGTTAGCTGCTGCTGATATTGGTGCAGTAGAACGCAAAGACATCAACTCATCCATTGAGGTGACCGGTACGCTTCGCCCGATAGATAACATTGCAATTCGGGCGCGTATCGAGGGACCATTAGACGGCGTATATGTTCGCGAGGGACAACATGTGTCGGTTGGGCAGTTGCTCGCACGATTCGAATCTCTGTCGCAACAGAGTAGTTCGGCAAGTGCGCAGGCGGGTTTAGTCGCCGCAGAATCAGAGCTATCGACGTCAACGTGGAATCGGGAGCAGGCTGATGAACTGTTTAAGAAGGGGGCCATTCCCGAACGTGACTTCCGTGCCGCACAACAAGAAGAAAAGACAGCACAAGCGAGATTGTCCGCCGCCCAGGCATTAGTGCGGTCGACGGGGCTTACGGAGCGCGATACGCGTGTTGTTGCACCCGTGAGCGGTGTAATCGATACCAAAGCGGTGGAAATGGGAGAGCATGTTTCAAAGGGTGCAGTATTGTTCACGATTGTTCGTAATACAACGCTGGAGCTCGCGGCTGCTGTTCCAGAGCGAAATGCATCATTGGTTCGGGTGGGACAGAAAGTTCAGTTTGCTTCAGATGGACGGTCGTTTACCGGTATTGTTGCTCGCATGAGTCCTACCATCGACGCTGCAAATCGGACAATCACGATTTATGTTGACATTCCAAATACTACCGGTGCATTGAAGGGGGGCGCCTTTGCAACGGGTAAGATCGTCGCGCAAACAGTTACCAATACGTTAACAATCCCTTTCAGCGCATTGAGACAAAATGCGGATGGCTCTCGGTACTTTGTCTATCGCGTGGTTGACGGAAAGGTCGCCGAGACCGATATCTCGGTAGGGATCGTCAACGATCGCGATCAAATCGTGCAGGTTACAGACGGACTCGCCGAAGCTGATCAGGTGATCGTTGGGAATCTCGGTACGCTCGCAAATGGGATGCAGGTCCAAATTATTGGACGTGACAGCACGAAGCGGAGATAACGCATGTTTTTAGCTGACATTTCCATTAAACGACCGGTATTCGCCACGATGATGATGGTGACACTGGTCGTACTCGGGATTATAGCGTATGGTCGCCTAGCCATCGACGAGTATCCGGACGTGACGTACCCGGTTGTTATGGTTCAGACGAGCTATCCAGGTTCGTCACCCGAAGTGATGGAGCGCGACGTATCGCGTCCGATTGAACAGGCCCTTAACACCGTTCAAGGGTTGGACGAAATCACGTCTACATCGCTAGACGGAACGTCTATTGTCCGCGCGCAGCTCAAGTTGGACGTGAATGTTATGGAAGCGCTTCAAGACGTGCAAGCAAAGGTTGCACGAATTCGACGTACGCTACCTCCGAATATTGAAGAGCCGATTATATCCCGGTTCGATCCAAACGATCGCCCTATTATGTCGATCGCGATGTACAGTGAAGATCGATCTATTCGTGAATTAACCGACCTTGCCGACCAGACGATTCGGCAGCGAATCGAGACGGTTCAGGGCGTGGGTGCGGTAAACGTGAACGGTGGTGAAGTTCGCACCATTCGTATTGAATTAAAGCCGGAGCCCATGCGATCGTATGGGGTGACGCCTCAGGAGGTAATGACGGCGCTCAACCGTGAGAATCAGGAAGCACCGGCCGGCCGCTTGGAACGCGGTGCGAACCAACGCTTAGTGCGCATCACCGGTCGAATTGCTGACCCATCGGCATTTAACGATCTTGTAGTAACGGTGCGCAATGGCGTGCCAATACGAATCAGAGATCTTGCAACCGTCGTTGACGGTACAGCGGACAAACGTAGTGCGGCTTTAATCAATAAATCGCCGACTGTCGTACTTGATATTCAGAAGATTTCTGGTGCCAACACTGTTGCGGTTGCAGACTCCGTGCGGGCGAAGATCGCAGATCTTGAGGAGGTGCTTCCACCCGACGTACGATTGAGCGTCGTTGAGGACGACTCTGAAAGTATTCGAGACGCGCTACATGACGTACAGCTGACGATTGTGATCGGCGCGATCCTCACCGTCTTGATCGTCTATCTGTTTTTGATGTCGTGGCGATCCACGATTATTACCGGATTAACGCTCCCAATCAGTATTATATCGTCGTTCTTCGTGATGTGGATCTTTGGATTCACCATGAATACCATGACCCTGCTTGCACTGTCGCTCGCAATCGGGCTTTTGATCGACGATGCGATTGTGGTGCGCGAGAATATCGTGCGCCACGTGCAGATGGGAAAAGATCACATTACTGCGTCACACGACGGAACCGATGAAATCGGTCTCGCTGTTATCTCAACGACATTTGCGGTAATGGCGGTATTTGTCCCTGTCGCGTTTATGGGTGGCACTATTGGAAAGCTGTTTTTCCAGTTTGGTGTTACGGTTGCGTTTGCTGTACTCGTATCACTGTTTGTATCGTTTACGCTTGACCCAATGCTCTCGAGCGTCTGGCCAGATCCGAACGATCATAAAGAGGGACACGATCCACACGAAGTAACACGCAATCCCATTCGCCGTTTTGCGATCGGGTTTAACACATGGTTTGAACGTATTTCAGACAAATATCCACGATGGTTGAATTATTCGTTGCACCACCGTGGGTTAATCGTTCTCGGCGCGGTAGCGTCGGTTGTGATTGCGGCGTACATCTTTCCGAAACTTGGCTTCACATGGTTGCCGGAGACAAACGATAGCAAGTTTAACGTTAGAGTTCAAACAGCACCTGGCTCTTCACTCGAATACACACTTGAGAAGACGAACGCTGTTATTGATTATCTCGAACGGCAGCCAGAAACAGAGTTCACATACACGTCGATTGGAAGTGGCGCGCGCGGAACGCCGAACAATGGACGTATTGCAGTTCGACTCAAACCCGCGAATGAGCGAGATCGTACACTGCAGCAGATTCAGCAAGAGCTGCGTAAAGAGCTTCGCAATATCCCCGGCATTACACCCGTTATACTTGGCTCCCGGTCAATGTTTGGGGGTGGGTTTCGACAGCCGATCGTTGTGAGCGTACAGGGGCCAGAAGAGAGTCGGTTAAAGCTTGCGGCCGCACAAGTGCTCGAGACAATACGTGAAGTTCCAGGCGTTGCGGAACCCAACTCGAGTGAAGATGGCTCGATTCCACAGCTGAATATTGAAGTTGACAGACAGCGCGCGTGGTCTGCTGGCGTTGGAGTTGAGAGCATCGCATCAACACTCCAACCACTCTTTGCGGGCCAACGTGCAACTCGATGGGAGGATCGCAATGGATTCTCGCACGATGTGATCGTGGTCTATCCGGACTCTCTGCGCGAATCTATTCAGGATGTTTCGTCGATTCCTATTGCAAGCGACAACTTCACATCGTCTGGGACTCGGGCGCTTGTTCCGCTTTCACAAGTCGCGGAAATCAAGTCGGGGACGGGACCACAACAGATTAATCGCAGTCAGCTCGAACGACAGGTGACAATCTCTGCCGGCGTGCTTCCAGGGTATGCTGTTGGCGACGTGTCCAGCCAAGTACAGATCGCAATTGATAGATTAGGCTTACCACCTGGCTATCATACCGTATTCGGTGGCGATGTGAAGAGCCTGAACGAAACAAAAGGTTACGTATTCGGCGCGTTAATACTGGCCGTCGTGTTCATTTACTTAATTCTTGCGTCGTTGTTTGGTTCGTTCTTTCAACCGTTGAGCATCCTGATGTCGCTCCCTCTCAGCTTGATCGGGGTTGCATTGGGGCTGCTTATTACGAAGGGAAATATGAACATCATGAGCATGATCGGAATCATCATGCTCATGGGGCTTGTTGTTAAAAACGGTATTTTGTTGATTGACTTCACAAACCAGCGACGGAGCGAAGGCGTTGAGCGGCTACAAGCCTTGCTCGAAGCAGGACGCATTCGACTACGACCAATCATCATGACATCTATGGCGATGGTCTTCGGAATGTTACCCTTAGCTCTTGCACTCGGCCCTGGAGCGGAGCAACGTGCCCCACTTGCCCGCTCTGTCATTGGTGGACTGGTCACATCCACATTGCTTACGTTGTTTGTGGTACCGGTTGTTTATACGCTCATAGAAGATGCGATTGCATTTACCAGGTATAGAGCGCCCGATAAAATTCGCGGTTTCGCAAAATATTTTTCACGTAATCGCGGGTCTCAGCAAAAGGAATCCGCTCTGTAAAAAATTCCGCATCGTCAGCGCCGCGTTTTTCTGCCCAGCGTACAACCCTGGATTCTCCAGCGTTGTACGCGGCTAACGCGCGCGGGATGTTGACCTGACGACGAATCAACGGTGCCAAATGTGCGACACCGAGCGTAATGTTGGTGTTCGGGTCAAACAGCATATTCGTAGACCAATCCGAAATACCACGTTGCTTGGCCAGGCTGGTCGCGACATTTGGCATGAGCTGCATTAACCCTCGAGCTCCAACAGGCGACACGGCACGCGGATTAAAGTTGGACTCTTGCCGAATAAGCGACGCGACAAGTATAGGGTCAATTCCTGCAGCACGTGCGGCCTCTTCAATTGTATCTCGTGCTGCAACCGGGAAGATCAGGCGATATACTTCAGCGCTGGGTCCATATTCACGCAACGCACGCCGCCCTAATGCAATTGCACGACCGGCTTGATCGCCTCCAGCGAAAGCAAATGCGGTTGCCAAGAGACGCTGTTTATTGGACGAAGACGTTGCATCGCGAAACAGCTGATTGTTTTCATATGTAATTTCCGGCGTCATATCCAACACACGCAACAGTTCTATCCGTTGCATAGCGCTATCAACCGATGGAACGGTCGGATAGCGCACGGAATCATCCGAGTACGGCTTCATATTACGAACATTAAGTCGACGGGCCGCAAGTGCTCCGTAATATGAAAGCGAGTCCTGTTTTAATACGCTTTGCCACTCGGCACGCGCACTCGCCGTATCACCAGCAGCCAAACGTGCGCGCCCGAGCCAATATCGAGCTGCGACACTATCAGGGCCCATCAAAATGTCACTGAATGCGGTCGTAGCGGTTTTAAACTCTTTTAACGCAAACGACGTATACGCGATATTCAACTTGGCGAGACGAGCATGCCGAGAGCTCGGAAATCGCTGAACAAGTTGACGAAGGAGCTTTCGAGCCTCTTCATCCTTACCTTCATCGCTCGCGAGGTCCGCGAGAAGCGTTAGGGCAGAGGCAACGCTGGAGTCCGCAGGGTACGCTTCTTCGATTGCGTGGAGTTGCGCTTTGCTATCGGTGATTCGACCAAGCTGCACAAACGCCCGCGCACGTTGATACCTCGCTGCCGCGGCAGCCGAACGGGGAGAGCTAATTTTTTCATATTCGTTTGCGGCTGCGGCAAACTGACGTAAACGAAATAATGATGTTGCGTACTTGAATTTATCTTCTGTCGTAATAAGCGACTCCACCTTCTGGAGTCGTTCAAAGCCAGCATGCGCACGGGACCAATCGCCGATATCAAAGGCCGCTCTCGCTATGACAAGCTCCTCCGATGGCTGCACGCTCTTCGCTACTTTATCAAATAGCTGATACGCCTCTCGGGTTGAACTTGCACTCGGCGAGCTGCCAATATACGAAACCATTTCGGCGCGAACCGAGTCTGCGATCAACTGAGAATCGGCCAGCACATACCGTAAGCGAAGCACACTGACCGGGGCTTCTAAGGTTTGGTACACCGCCAGCGCACCACGCAAGTTGTTAAACTTTTCTAACGTTTGTGCTTCAACCCAAGGTATGCGATTTCGTGCAACCTGGAGCTTAACTCGAACGTATAAGGATGCGCGTTGAGCACTGTCTTCAGTGTTAGCGGCCTGGCGCAAGAGGAGCCAACTCTGAATTGGCGTTGAGTCAGGAATAACTCGGCCAGCAATCGGTGAAGTATCCACCACTTCCGCTGCAACTGTATCTTGACGCAATCCAACGCTCTCAGCACTCGACTCGCTCTTGGAACCACAAGCGAGCGTACTCAAACAAACTGCGACGATCAGTTTTGACACCACTAAATCCACTTCTCTCCGTTCTCTAATAATTCGTTTGCAGACTCCGGGCCCCAGCTCCCGGCTTTATATGTTGCAATTTGTTCGGACTTTCGTTTATCCCAATATGTAAGCAACGGATCGATAATAGACCACGCAGATTCGACTTCGTCGCTACGCGTAAACAGCGTTGAATCCCCAACCATGCAGTCGATCAACAACGTCTCGTATGCGGGAGGTGTTTGTTCACCAAATGCATTCATATATGAAAAATCCATCATTACTGAGCTCATCTGAATTTCTGGCTCCAGCTGATATGCAGATCCTGGTGTTTTTACCAGAAACTTTAATGACATTCCTTCGTTCGGTTGCACACGCATCAACAGAACGCAGGGTGTCATTGATTGGCCCGATTCCTTACCAAACATAATATGCGGTGGCATCCGAAATTCAATTGCTATTCGTGAACAACGTTCTGCGAGACGCTTTCCAGAGCGTAAATAGAACGGGACACCATTCCAGCGCCAGTTATCAACATATAATTTGAGCGCGCCATAAGTGGGTGTTCTAGACCCCGGAGCCACTTGATCTTCTTGAGCATACCCAACTACGCTCTCTCCGTTAATCGTACCCGCTTCGTATTGCGCGAGTACTGCCGATGGGGTTCCGTTATCCATAATTGGCCGGATCGCACGAAGTACCTTTACCTTTTCATCTCGAACAGCATCAGAATACAACGAACTTGGCGGCTCCATAGCCGTTAGTGTGAGCAGTTGCAGTAGATGATTCTGAAACATGTCTCGTACAACTCCGGCGTCGTCATAATATTTCCCTCGTGTGCCGATTCCAAGCTCTTCACTTGCTGTTATCTGCACATTTGAGATGTATTGACTGTTCCACAGCGGTTCGAAGATGGCGTTGGCGAATCGAAACACGAGGATATTCTGAACGCTCTCTTTGCCGAGGTAGTGGTCAATGCGGTAAATTTGATGTTCTTTGAATCGATCTTGCACAAAGCGATTGAGCCGTTTTGCGCTTGCCAGGTCTCGACCAAACGGCTTTTCAATTACAATGCGTACCCACGGCCGTGTACTCGGTCTCGATGTTTTTGGTGCAACGCCAGATTCGGACAGAAATTTAACGCACGTTTCGAATATGACTGGTGGAACGGCTAAATATAAGAGTCGATTCTCAGGTACGTCCGTTGATTCAGACTTAAGCGTATCCAACGTCGCCTTGAGCTTTGTGTATGTTACCGCTTCAGTAAAGTCCCCATCTGCGTAATGCATCCTGCTTTGAAGCCACTCCCATGCATCGGACTCAAAGTTGGAGATTTCGTCGGAGTGGCTAACCGCATCGCGCATGAGAATGCGAAAAGTTTCATCTGTATACTCCGACTCACGTCCAACGCCAACGAGCTTGAATTCATCGGGGAGCAATCGTTGGCGCGCGAGATCGTAAATCGCTGGCATCAACTTGCGTCGAGTGAGGTCTCCGGTGGCGCCGAGTATTATCATCGTGCATGGGTCGATCTTTTCCATCCCCGATACTGGGGATGCGAGTGTGCTAATACGCTTGTCTGCCGATTTCGAATTCTTGACCGGAACGACCGGAATCGTAGGCATCGTCATGAGCGTTTGACCGCATGGCCACCAAATTCATTTCGCAGTGCGGCAATAACCTTGGCACCAAAGCTATCTTCCTGTCGTGATCGAAGACGGGCGAGGAGCGACAGAGTGATTACTGGCGCAGGGACGTTTAGGTCGATCGCCTCCTGCACCGTCCAGCGCCCTTCTCCGCTATCCTCTATGTATCCTTTTAAGCTTTCGAGATTGGCTTCTTTGCTAAACGCGCTTTCGGCAAGTTCATTTAACCAGGATCGAACAACAGATCCCTGGTTCCACACCGCAGAAATCTGGTGCAAATCCAAAGAGAAATCTTTTGATGCGTGAAGTATCTCATATCCTTCCGAGTATGCTTGCAGCAGACCGTACTCAATGCCGTTATGCACCATCTTTACATAGTGTCCGGCTCCCGGCGGCCCCACGTGTGCATAACCGTCTTGCGGTGCAAGCGTGCGAAAGATTGGCTCACATAGAGAAAACGAGCTGTCTGCTGCACCAATCATCAAGCAGTAGCCGTTTGCGAGTCCCCAAACTCCTCCGCTTGTACCAGCATCGATAAATTCGATTCCTTTAGTTTTTAACGCAGCCGCGCGACGCATGGAATCTCGATAGTTTGAGTTTCCACCGTCGATAATCACGTCGCCATCACCAAGATGTTGCTGTAACTCCTGGATTGTCTGATCAACAGGGTCACCAGCGGGCACCATAATCCAGATAACACGCTTTGATGGTGTAGCAAACTTCGTGACCAGATCGCTTAGGCTCGAACTTCCAATGGCACCCTTCTCAACGAGTCTGGTAACGGCGTCAGCGCTACGATCAAACACAACGACCGAATGCCCCCCGTGAAGAAGTCGCTCGGTCATGTTGCCACCCATTCGACCGAGTCCAATCATTGCTAGCTGCATATGCGTTCCAATTAAATGTCTATTAATACGGCGCGGGCGGGCGCTCCATCACACCCTTCAATCCGCAACGGGAGACAACAAAATTCGTATTCACCGGCGGTGATATTCGAAAGATTGAGCCCTTCAGCAATAACGATGTTATTGGATAATAGCATTTTATGCGTCTTGTGATGCCCCGAATGGAACTGCTCAATCGACAAATAGTCGACCCCAACGAGCTGCACGCCCAAATCGATTAAATATTCGGCACCATCGGGTGCCAAAAACGTGTAGTCTGGACGAAAGGGAGATCTTCCTTCGAGAAAATCCGAATTTCGCGTCTTTAGCAGAATTCGCTTCCGCATCTGCGCCTCCAGAAGCTCGACCCCCTGTGCTCGAAGCTCAGCATATCCAATCGCAAAGACATCCTCCGGGAAGGCGACTACAGACGCTCGACCCATTAGAAGGTCGAGCGGAAGCTTATCGACGGTCATCTCGCCGTCGAAAATATGACTTGGCGCGTCGACGTGCGTCCCTGTATGCGACCCAAATACCAGATTCGAGACGTTTGAGCTGTCTCCTTTGCTAACCGACTGTGCTTTACTCACGAGCACGGCCGGATTTCCTGGGTAAATTGGCGTTTTGTCGCTGATTGCTATGCTGATATCGTGAATTTTTCCCATGTTTGCACCAAGGCGGTTAAGATCCTAGAAGCAACAGTCGTTCCTCATGGTATACAGGTTGAAACCAAATTTCATTTTCGCCGATATGCTTTGCCGTTTATTTTCCGCCATCTTGATTGGAACGATTGTTCTAGTGCCGAGCGTAGAACTGGGTTCTCAGCCGAGCAGGCGAGACCGTGAGCCGCGTCCGACTATTGCGAATAGCCGAGGAGAGTGGAGAGTTGATTTGCCACCACGCGTGGAAGACGCTATTCGGCGTTACGATCGAGATTTCGAGCCATGGTCGAGCGATGACTACAGAGGAGTCGACTTAGGCCCGTACGAGCGATCCTCGCGACAAGTACCCTGGGCTGTTGTGGGCGACTTTAATGGAGACGGGTTGATGGATGTCGCTATCGCCGGCCGTACCGAAGACGAGTTGGTTTCGTTGATGATCGTCTCCGACGGAGATCGAAAATATCGCGTATTGACGATGGACGTTGAACCGTACGATCGTGAGGAGAGAAAGCGCACTCGCCCTCCGGTTTTGAGCTACGTGTATCCGGGAAAATACCGAATTGAGGACTCTGAACGTCGGCGTGGTAGGCAACGAGGCGGCAGAGCGGTACGGGAGTTGGAAGTTGGAAAGCCGGCGGTGCAGATCGCTGGTGGAAGGCGGCCCGGTGCGGCGTTGTATGTGGTGAATAAAATGACAGTGACTCCGTATTATCTGGTCGATCCGCTCAATACACGTCGGGACCACGGGGACCTTCGAAGAATAGACTAGACGATTGGTCGATATTTTCTTGCCGCTTTGGCTTTGCCTGCGTTAAAACTGACATAAATTCTGTATTACCAACTGAAGTCCGATTGTAATCGGACTTTTTGTCGTCCTGGCCTTTGCCCCCCTCCTGAGTACACGGACTACGTCGACAATGTAATTAGACAGAATCCTTGTGTCCCACCTCCCAGAACGAAACCTTGATGTACTCAGGAGTATCGCGGTAACCTGCGTGCTTGGCAGCCACGCAATCGACCCTTGGGTGCATCATATTGGCCTTCTAACGACGTGGCAGCTCGGACGAATTGGCGTTTTATTATTTTTCGTCCACACCTCGCTCGTACTCATGGCCTCGTTAGAACGGCTTCGGGTTTCACACCTTTCAACGTGGGCATGGATTAAGACATTTTATATTCGGCGCGCGTTGCGAATATATCCGCTGGCGATTGCCGCTGTGATGATTGTTGCGGCATTACAGATTCCTGTTGAATTCATGAACAGGGGGGCGCATCCGCAGTATATCAGACCAACGCTGGGAACCCTGGTTGCGAACTTTGGGTTAGTCCAAAATTTGTTTTATCAACCTGATGTTTTGGGGCCCCTATGGAGCCTTCCTCTGGAAGTTCAGATGTACCTCGTTCTTCCATTACTGTACCTGGTTGCGAAACGGTCGCTGAAAGGGACTTTGGTTGTGTTAGGTCTCGCGATCGCTGTTGGGCTTGCGGTGCATTATACGGACATTCCGGGGGTTGGCCGCCTTACCATTCTCACATTCGCACCGTGTTTTCTGTCTGGAGTTTTAGCGTATAGTCTGTCGAAAGTGGTATCTCCAAAGATTCCAGGTTGGTTTTGGCTTATTGGCCTTGCATTGTGCGGTTCGATATTCATTCTCAGCGGGACAACTGCTCAGTCGATGCAGCGCGCGTGGCCATTTTGTATTGCGGTTGGTCTGTTAATCCCGTTTGTGCGCGATCTACCAACTTCCCCGTTCACTCGACTTGCGAATATCATCGCAAAGTATAGCTATAGCATTTACCTAAGCCACGTGATTCTGTTGTGGATTGCATTCGTCGTGTTTTATACCGCGGCTCCGGCGGTCGAATGGGCAATCTTTGCCATTGGGATCGGTATAGTTCCGGCGATTGCATACCGATATATCGAATCGCCCGGAATTCGGCTTGGTGTGCGGCTGTCCAAAGCGCGGGAAGTAATCCCTTCGGAAGACAGCGGCGGGTACAGTATTACGGGAGTCGAGGAGACTCGGTTGAGCTGAGGACGAACCTTGGAATCTTCACGGCAAAGGGTTTGCCTTCGGAGTCTATAAAGTTGTACTCGCCTTCCATATAACCTTCGCCGCTCTTCAGAATACAAAAGCTCTGATATTCGTGGACCTGTGCCGGCCCAATCAGCGGCTGCTCACCCACGACGCCGTCGCCGATGACCTCTGTATTTTCGCCGATTTCATCGTGAATCATCCAACGGCGCGACATCAATCTGGCTTGTGTGGGGCGCACATTTTCGATTCGAATAAAATAGGCGAAGACAAAATGCTGCCCAGACGGTTCAGACTGTTCTTGCAGATATACCGGCCGCGCGGTTACACGGATACCATCGGTAATCAAATAAAAAAATGGCGGCATATAGTCTCTCTCCACAACGGCGTCTTGATTCTGTACCCTGAATATGCGTGTGGGTGCCAAAAAATCAAAAAATTTAATGGGTAATCACATACAATTTAAAAAATGGGCGTGGCATTTGGTAACGCCACGCCCATTTCTGTGCGGTAATCTAGCTCATTTAGCTACTGAGCCGTCATTTTACCAGATATCCGCCTGTTTGGTCGCGGGACGAACCATCGGATCGCCGGGATGGCAGCCCCAGGCCTTTGCGAACGCTGGCAGGTTCGACAGCGGGCCGTTGGTGCGCCATATGTTTGGGCTGTGCGAATCCGTGTTTACTCGCATGCGCGCCATTTCGTCGCGGATGTTGTTCCGCCAGATTTGCGCCCAGGCCAGGAAGAAACGTTGCTCTTGCGTAAACCCATCGATTTTGGCCGGAGTTGGCTTGCCAGCCATCGATTTCTGCAACGCTTCGTAGGCAATGGTCAGGCCGCCCAGGTCCGCGATGTTTTCGCCAAGCGTGAGCTTGCCGTTAACGCGCACCGAGTCGAGGATTGTGTATTCGCCAAATTGGTCGTCGACCAGCTGCGTGCGGCTTTTGAAGTCGGCCAGATCTTTGTCCGTGAACCACTGGCGCAGATTGCCTTTTGCGTCGAACTGAGCACCCTGATCGTCAAAGCCATGCGTCATTTCGTGGCCGATGACGGCGCCCATCCCGCCGTAGTTCACGGCGTCGTCGGCGTTCGGATCAAAGAATGGCGGTTGAAGGATGCCGGCTGGAAAGACGATCTCGTTCATCGACGGGTTGTAATACGCGTTAACCGTGGATGGCGTCATCTGCCAACGTGCACGATCAACCGGCTTCCCGATCAGTGATACGTCGTCAGTTGCGGCGAACTGCGTGACCGCAACGTAGTTATTGTAGTACGAATTGTTGGGCGTAACGTTCAAGGATGAATAATCGAGCCATTTATCTGGATAGCCGATCTTGTCCATAAATGTTTCGAGCTTGGTATACGCCTGAGCACGTGTGGAATCGCTCATCCATGTTCGAGTTGCAAGACGGGCACGGAAGGCTTCCTTCAGGTTCTTCACCATCTCCATTGCGCGCGCTTTTGCGGCGGGTGGAAAATAGCGATCGACATATGCTTTGCCTAAAGCTTCGCCCATCTGCTCATCGGCTGCCTGGACACAGATCTTGTAACGGGGAAGCTGTTCTTGTGCGCCTGTCAGCTTCTGGTCGAAGGCAAAATCTTCGTCCACAAAGGCTTTGCTGAGGCGACCGGCTCCAGAGCGAACCAGGTGCCAGCGGTAATACGCCTTCCAATCCTCGGTAGGGAGCTTTGTGAAGAGTGAGTCGAGTGTGGCGATAAACTTTGGCTGCTGAACGTCGACTGAAGTTCCCTTCGGAACTTTGAGTGCTGCGAAGTACCCGTTCCAATCGAATCCAGGCGCGAGTGCGCTCAGCTCGGCCGGCGTCTTCTTGTTATACGTTGCAACCGGGTCACGCATTTCGACTGGCGTCATTGATGCGGCGGCAAGTGCCTTCTCAACCGCAAACGCCTGCTGCGCCGACGCGGCTGCGGCTTCAGGGGTTTCCCCCGATAATACGAGAAGCTTCGCGATATGCTTCGTGTAGTCGTGAACAAGTTGGACGCTGAGACTATCCGTCTTGAAATAGTAGTCGCGGTTGGGGAGCCCTAGCCCACCCTGTTGCATCGCGAAGATGACCTGCGTGCTATTTTTTGCGTCCTGGAATGCTCCATGAGCAAAAGCTATGTTCAGTCCTTCCGCATGTCGTTGCGCTAGATATGTTCGTGCTTCTTTCGCATTTTTGATAGCTGCGATTCGCTTGAGCTGCGGAACGAGTGGCGAGCCACCCAAGGCCTCGATGCCAGCAGTGTCCATACACGAAGCGTAGAACGAACCGAGCTTCCGTGACGTTGGATCGGCCAGCGTGTTGCGGTTTGCCGTGATGCTGTCGAGCACGGTTCGGAGCAGGTCTGTGCTACGATCGCGGAGTTCGTGGAAGCTACCCCATTGCGAGTATGCTGCGGGGATAGGATTCTTCTTCACCCAACCGCCATTCGCGAAGGTATAGAAGTCTTTGCATGGGGCGCACGACGTATCCAGATTCGCTTGATCGATTGGTGCCGTTTGCCGGTAGTTAGACTGTGCCCACGCGAAGGTCGCCGATCCGGCGAGCATGAGCGTGCTAATACAAAAGCGTCGCAAGGTCATGGTAGGTTTACTGGGGGGGGGGATGGAAATGTGAAGATTAATTTATCGCCAGGACGTAGAGAAAATACCAACGAAGAGGCTTGGAACGACAAGGGCGCGATCGTATCGAACAATCGCGCCCTTGTTACTCTGCAATTATCGACCGGATTTACGTCGAGTTGATCGAACGTTGGTCTTTTTTGCTGTATTCTTCTTACGCGCTTGAGTTACCGAACGCTGAGCTGACTTCGCAGCTTTCTTGGCGCCACCTTTAGTACCGCGTTTTGCAACTGTCTTTGCGGCCTTCTTCACCGCTTTTTTGGCGCCTTTCTTAGCGACGGCTCCCTTTTTGGCGACCGTTTTACCTTTACGAGCGACTTTTGCCGGTCGGCTGGGTCCACGTTTGGCGGCCTTCGCGATTTTTACACCAGCTTTACGGCCGGCTTTTTTCGCGACTTTCTTGGCTACCTTTTTCGTGGCTTTCTTGGCGACTTTGGTAGCTGCTTTCTTCGCGCCCTTTTTCGCTACGGTCTTCGTAGCTTTTTTCACGCCTTTTTTGGCTACTTTTGTTGCAGCCTTTTTGGCGACTTTCGTAGCTGCTTTCTTCGCAACCTTCTTGGCTGCTTTCTTCGCGCTCTTCCGACGCTTCTTCTCGGCTTTCATAATCGTGCCGCGGCATGTTGGGGCGCCGCACAGGCACTTATAGAAGTTGATGAGTTCGGCATCATCTTCGCGCTCGTACTGGTAATCGTACAACAGCTCTTCGTCAGGCTGAATTGGACGAAGCGCGTAGATATAAATGCGATTGCCGATAATGACGGCTTCGCAGTTCGGTTCGCAAGAATGGTTAATGTAGATCGACGAATTGCCGCCTACCGCACCATCTACGACTGTTTCGTCGTCGAGTGTGAACAAGAACGTGTGATGACGGCCCATCTGCGTTTCGTCATAGCGGCGATCGGCCTCTTCATCGGAGATATGCTCGCCAGTGTATTCAACGATACGTTGTCCTTTACGGATCTTCTGAACCGCAAAAGCGCCTTTCCCCTGGATCGTGGAATCTCGGACTTCGAACAACGGAGCGACCGTGGCGACCGTCTCCTCATTAACATCTGACATTCAATTCTTGGATTAAGATAGATGGTTACAACCCGGACGTAACTACTGTGCCTCGGCATTCGCCAAAGCCAATCCGCGCGGCGCCTTCGCGTTCGCAATAGCCGCGCATAATAACCTCGTCGCCATCTTCGAGGAAGCGTCGAGTTTCTCCGTTCGGCAGCTGGAGTGGTTCCGTACCACGCCACGTCCGCTCGAGGAGACAGCCGCGCGACTCTGGCGTAGAGCCAGAAACCGTTCCACTGGCAAGCAAATCACCACTGTTCAGATCACACCCATTGCTGGTGTGATGCGCGACCATTTGTGCGACAGTCCAATACATGTCGCGGAAGTTCCCTTTGCTGATACGCATCGGTTCCATGTTTTGGCTGCGCATCGATTCGGTCGAGATCAAAACCTCGAGATTGATGTCGTAGCCACCACTAATTTGGTCGTCAGCATCATATAAATGCTGCATCGGACCTGGGTCGCCTTCTGCACGTTCGAACGCAGCGATTCGAAACGGCTCAAGCGCCTCGCGAGTAACGATCCACGGAGAGACCGTCGTTGCGAAGTTTTTGGCGAGGAACGGTCCAAGCGGCTGGTACTCCCATGCCTGGATATCACGCGCCGACCAATCGTTCACCAGGCAAAATCCGAAGATCCGCTCAGCAGCTTCCTGGATGGAAACAGGCTCGCCAAGCGCGTTGCCTCGACCGATAAAGAGGCCAACTTCCATCTCATAGTCCATCTGCTTCGATGGGCCAAAGCTCGGCTCCGTCGCATCTGGCGCCTTTGTCTGGCCATTGGGACGACGGATCTCTTCGTTCAAGCCAATTGACGATGCGCGGCCATGGTAAGCGATTGGGACGTACTTGTAATTGGGCAGCAACGGGTTGTCAGGGCGAAACATGCTCCCAACGTTGGTTGCGTGATGGATCGACGCATAAAAGTCGGTGTAATCGCCAATCTTGATCGGCATGTGGAGATACACCGAATCCATTGGCTTGAGCAGATTGGCTGGCAGCGCAATTCCACGATGCGTTCGGCCGTCGCCGCTGAGAAGCGTGCTGAGTTCGTTACGAAGCGCGGTGTGATATTCAGCCTCCATCGACATAAAGTCGTTGAGCTGTTTGCCCGCTGCCATAAAGAGTGCGTCGGCTGCTCGTCCAGAGAAAAGGCGGGCTTCGTCGCAGACGGTTAAGTCGACAATCTGGTCGCCGATCGCTACACCGCCCCGTGGCTCAGCGTTGGTCTCGTCGCTGAAGACGCAAAACGGGAGGTTTTGGATTGGGAAGTCGGACGCCGAATCGTTTGCGGATTCGACCCAGGAGCGAAGGTTTGGGTCGTGTGTATGGTTGGTCATTATCAGATTGCTAAAGCCCAAGTGCGGTAAGATCATCCACAGGCTCTCGGAAGGAACAGGAGCCAAATGATGCAGCAAACGAGCTGCGCATTTCAGTAATTATTGCGTTGGGAACCGTAAGGCCACGGTAGGTCATCCCCGTTTCATCAAACGAAAATGCGTTGATGTCGGTTTCAGTGAGCGCGTCGAGGATGAGCGAGCCCGGTGCGCCTGACCAGGCAATAAGTGCGGCGCCAAAAACGTTGAGATAGCCGTACATCACGCCGAACGGCGGATTCGGTTCGTATGTGAGGCGATATTCCGCACGGACGGGATGGTGCAGTCCGGCAGTGGCCTTAAAGCCCACACGGAGGTCTCTACAGACTTCGATAAACCGCGCCACGTCCGAGGGCGGTGGGAATGCGTCGGCGGTAATACCGCCGGTACGGACTTTGGCTTTTGCGCCACCGTGCCCGATCGCTTCGATGAGCTTGGTTGGGTCTTCATCGATTGGCACTTCAATGAAGGCGTGAACGCCAGCAGGGATCTTGTGAAGCGCATCCTCAACTTCGGCCAGACTTGCCGCTCTCAGCTCTACCGAATCGATGAAGGCCCGTCGCTGGCCGGTGCTGTTGAGATGCCTGGCGTTGAACTCATCGATCAAACGGGCATCGGTTGCCAAATCCGGGCCCATAAGCGCGGACAGGAGCCATGGGGCGTTGGATTCGAAGGCCGGAAGATATGCGGTTGCGGCGACATCAAATTCATCAAGCCGAACGGCCGGTACCACGAATCGACCCAGCATAAAGCGATGGGCGTCGGTTAGATAGGCCGCATACTCTTGCACCGATTCGTCCATCGGGAGCTTAGCAGGCGGAAAGAGGCCGGCATAATCGACGATATCCGCGAGGAGAATTTTAAGAGATGCAATCACGATTCGGGAAATCTACTGGGTTCGAGGGAATTCCCCAAAAGCGAAAGTCAGCAAATCGGGTATTCCGTTGAGGCGGGTGGGGATTGGTAGCGTATAATGTTGATGGCGCTGAGCGGCCATGAGGTAATATCGGTGCTCAGCGGTATCCTGTAAATGTAGGGGAAAACGAATGTGATACAACTGTTTTCCTGCTGCGGGATTTTGTGGTACGATGGTGGTGTAGCGAGCATTCTCGTGCAGAGTGGCTGGGGCTGCGCTGTAACGCACGAATAGCTACTGATCACTGGTGTTGTTGATTGCAACTAAAGCATCCGTGCGCTTACAGTTGGGACACATATACTCTTTGTTACGAGACGCCCACAGAAGGTATAAAATTCCTGGAATACCCAGGCAACAGAGGAGTACAAACGCCAGGGGTCTGTTGATCTTTATAATGCTCTCTGGCTTGCAAAACGTGTTGCAGCCGCGGCAAAGATGCGTAGGTTCGGAAGCGTATTCTCGATATCCTTTTGCAAATGCCGCGAACGCGCCAGGGAGCGCTTTTATGGTTCGGATTGCTTGGCCCATTATTGTAATGAAGATACTGGAAGTACCACGGCGGGGCTGCTGACGTACAGATTATCTATCGGACGTGGCGGGCGCTGTTTCTCATGTTATTCGCGCAGTCTTCGAACTCTTAGATGAAAAAAATCGTCGATACAAACACATTAAAGACGATCGTCATAGCATTGATATGCCTAAAAAGAAAAAGGGGGCATCCACGAAGGATACCCCCAATCTTCCTATGAAAATTACACCCAACAAATCGTAACTTTCTTATGGCGGGGGCCGGATTTGAACCGGCGACCTTCGGGTTATGAGCCCGACGAGCTACCAGGCTGCTCCACCCCGCGGCAGAAGTAATAATCTAGCCGAGAAATTCTATCTGTCAATAGACGACCCGAGTATTTGCGTACTGTAGTAACTTTTGTGTATGGCGCGTATCGAACCTATTGCTCACCAGCTTCCGACTGGCGCTACCGTTCATGTCAGCTTTGTCTATGACAGCTTGATTGCGAAGCTCATCATTCCACACATGAGCGCAATTACGTTATGGAATCGAGTGTATGTACGACAAGCTCGCCGACTGCCTGAGCACATAATTCGCCACGAATTACGACACGTTGAACAGTGGTTTGCGCTCGGTCCAGTTAAGTTTTTATCGCGGTATCTTTGGGAATCTGTACGTCATGGATACTACAATAATCCGTTCGAAGTCGATGCTCGAAACGCCGAGCGTTTGGATATCTGATAGTTGGACGATGATCAACATTTCTCCCGTATATCGCCTGGTCCATCGTCACCGCGACGTTCAGTATCGTACCGGCGAGCGAGCGTTCTGCTTGCATCGCCGAGTGCGATCCTTCATTTTGTAGAGGCTGCGGGGATGGTGTAGTTGATACACGGATCTACAACCCGCTGACTATAATCGCGCGATTCACCCTCTTGGTTGCGACGCATGCAATTCATTCTTCGCTTACTCATTAACGCCGCCGCCCTTTGGGCCGCGGTGCAAATTATCCCTGGAATTTCGCATTCCGGGAGTGTCGGATCGCTCCTGGGCGTGGCGCTGGTATTCGGCTTCGTGAATGCTGTGGTTCGACCACTCCTTCTCCTATTATCGCTTCCGGTGCTCGTCATCACGCTCGGCATCTTCACCCTGGTGGTGAATGCCCTGCTCCTCTGGCTAACCGGAGCGCTCTCGAACACTCTGGGGCTGGGCTTCACGGTCTCGGGTTTCTGGGCGGCTTTCTTCGGTGCGGTCATCGTTGCGATCGTCAGCGCACTACTCTCGACATTTGTCGCGAGTGCGGATAGTCGGGAGGATTAGGTCGTACAAAAACGGGTTAGGGAGCGGTAAATCGGTTGACTAGTTCGATTTTTTTTGTATACTTCTGGATTCCGGCGGCCAACCTGTTTTAGGTTGGCCGTTTGGGTGTGGCAGGGTAGCTCAGCTGGTTAGAGCGCACGACTCATAATCGTGAGGTCGGGGGTTCGAGTCCCCCCCCCGCTACTTTCCTCTCCTTATCGAGAGTTTGAGTACCGCCTTGAGTGCTATGGCGTTACCTGCCGGTTCAGTTGCCGAACCGCGCCTCCCCATAATCCACCGAGCGGCCCGTCCATTTTGTGGCGCCAACCAGGACTTGGCAGTAGGTTACAGAGTAGCAGTCTGTACAATCGTCATATAAATCCTCGATTCGATATGCGTATTTTCAACTCTTCGCTGCTATCCGTCACCGCGCTTTCTTTGGGCCTGTTCTGCGCGCCGTTGACCTCAAACGCCACGCAGCCATACCATGCAAGCCTTGCAACGGCTAAAACCGCCGAGCCGACTCGGTCAAATGCGAAACCCGCAGATCCCCCAAGCAGCGAACCTCAGGAATTCGTTGCCCAACACCTCAAGAAAAAGTTCGGGAACCGCCCGCTGACGTTGACTCCGCAAATCCTTGTACGAAGCGACGACGACTCGACCAAGTCGGCGACTCCCAAGCTTCGTGACGCTAAAACCAACGCTAAGCTCCAGAAGATTCTCGGCGGCAAGATCGAACCAATGACAGACGCGGTAAAATGCAGCGGTGCCCCGAATACTTGCACGTTGAAAGACGGACGTGGCGTCGTTGAGCTATCCGATGCAAAGTGTGTTGGGGATGTGTGCACAGTGGAAACGATGACATGTACCGCAACGAAATCAAAAACGTATCCGCTCTCTTTCGCGGGCACTCGGTACACGGTTGTCAAAACCAAGGGGAAATGGTCTGTTCGAAGTGAGTCAATCGTCTATCACTCGCAGGATTAATCCGCGCTGGCCCCACATAACAATCGCCAATCTTGCATAGTTAGAAAGTCACTTATTATGTTGATCGAGTGGGCTTCTCATCGCAGAGCTGTGAACAATAGCTACAGCTCTGCATTCACCCAATCTCGCATCGCGAACTCATGATCTGGTATGTTGCCTTTGGAGGCGCTGTAGGAAGCGCATGTCGATACGCCATCGGCACTCTGTTCTACAACCGCGCCCCTTCGATCATTCCGCTCGGCACGCTGCTCATCAATATCGTTGGCAGCTTCATACTCGGGCTCATTACCCAGCTCTCATTCTCCTCGATCAACATCTCACCAGAAGTCCGAGCTCTCATCGCCGTCGGGTTCTGCGGAGGGTTCACAACGTTTTCGTTGTTCAGCCTCGAAACCGCCAGCTTCATACAACAAGGCGCGTACACCAAAGCAAGCCTATATATAGGCCTTAGTATCTTTCTCTCGGTCCTTGGGCTTTTCGCTGGCTTACAACTCGGCCGTTATTTCTCGTTCTGAATCGCCGCCGAATCGCGTGCGGCTGGATCGATAAACTTGTAGAGGATTTCGTTCTTCCCACGCACCATCCCAAACTCTTCCCTGGATATCCGCTCCTGCGTCGAAGCGTCACCGCGAATCAGCTCTTCCGCAGTCTTTAACGAATCAACCTGACGACGAAGCGAATCAACCGAAAAGCTTAGTTGAGCTTTGTGCTTTCGTTGCCGAAAGATATCACCTGTGCTGTATTCACCAGCCTGCAAAGTGAAAAAGATGGCGCCCAAACCGAGCGCCACCCAAATCAAACGTCGAATCATTCTCTACCCTTCTTACAGGCCGTACACCGAGCCACCAGGATACTCGGCGACGTCACCAAGCTGCTCCTCGATGCGTAAGAGTTGGTTGTACTTCGCAACACGATCGGTACGGCTCGCTGATCCCGTCTTGATCTGACCAGCGCCAGTCGCCACTGCGAGATCTGCAATAAAGGTATCTTCCGTTTCACCGGAGCGATGCGAAATTACGCTCTGATACCCGTTTGATCGCGCAAGTTCGATCGCCTCTAACGTCTCCGTTAACGTTCCAATCTGGTTGACCTTAATCAGGATCGCGTTCCCAACATCTTCCTTGATACCGCGAGCCAAGCGCTCCGTGTTCGTAACAAACAAGTCATCACCAACAAGCTGAACGCGTTCGCCGAGTGCTGCGGTTAGTTGTGCCCAACCATCCCAATCGTCTTCGGCGAGACCATCTTCGATCGAAACGATTGGATACTGATCCAACCAACGCGAGTACAATTCGATCATTCCGTCAGCGTCGTATGTGCCGCCTTTGCTCTTCTTGAATGTGTACTTCCCGTTTGCATACAACTCAGACGCCGCGCAATCGAGCGCAAAGGCGAAGTCTTGCCCTGGCTTATATCCAGCACCCGTGATCGCTTCGAGAATAATGTTTAACGCTTCTTCATCGCTCTTGAGATCGGGAGCAAACCCACCTTCGTCACCAACGCCGGTTGATAGGCCGCGCTTGACCAGGACTTTCTTCAGCGCATGGAACACTTCCGCGCCCATACGAAGTCCATCAGCAAACGTGGTTGCACCGATCGGAACAACCATGAATTCTTGAAAGTCCACAGTGTTCGTTGCGTGTGCGCCGCCGTTCAAGATGTTCATCATCGGCACCGGCATGATACGGGCCATTGGGCCGCCGATGTAACGATACAGTGGAAGATCCAACTCTGCTGCTGCTGCACGGGCTGTTGCAAGCGATACTGCGAGTATCGCATTTGCGCCTAGTCGGCTCTTGTTTTGTGTATCGTCAAGTGCAATCATCGCTCGATCGACTCCAATCTGATCGAGGGCATCAATACCGATTAACTCGGGTTGAATATCATCTTCAACGGCACGTACAGCGTTTTCAACGCCCTTACCGCCATAGCGCGATTCATCTTTATCGCGCAGCTCAACAGCTTCGTGTTCGCCTGTTGACGCACCGCTCGGCACGGATGCGCGACCGACGGCGCCGCTATCCAAAATAACGTCAGCTTCAACGGTTGGATTGCCACGACTATCAAGAATCTCACGAGCACGAATTTCAATGATTGCAGACATTTCGAATTCTACTAAAGAAGGTAAAGTTACTTATTAAGGTACAACGTGTTCATCGCATCAGCCATGCGAGACTGCACCTGCTGCGCGAGTGCTGCTCGATTGTCGTATGTACAACCTTCTGTACTTACGGGATCCAGCAAATAGACGTCCACTCGTCCGGGACGAAGGGACAAGGATTTTTTGGGAAGTACTTCCTTTGTCCCATAGATCAAGACCGGTACAACTGGTACGCCAGCTTGAATGGCTAGTACGAATGGTCCTTTCTTGAATTGACGAATCGAGTAATCCAGACCACGCGTTCCTTCAGGGAATATTGCGACTGAACTTCCATCACGAATTCGATCCGATGCAACAGTATATGATCCGAACGCCGCTTTTTGATTGGTGCGCTCGATTGGGATTGTTCCAACAGCGCGAATTCCCGGGCCAAATACCGGGATCTTAAAGAGCTCAGACTTGGCCACAAAGAATATTCGAGGCAACACGCTCACGAGCGATGGGATGTCGAACAACGAAACATGGTTGGATGTAAAGATGTATGACGCATCGTCGGAGACTTTCTCTCGTCCGTGCACATAAACCTTGACACCTGCCGCCCATAGCAATGCCTTACACCACCAAACGGGTAATCGATGATATACACCGCCTTTTCGATCGCGAACGCCTAGTGCCGACGCAATCAATACGGTGGAACCAAAAACCAACGTAAGTACGCCAACAACAAGCATCGTTGCTGCAGTATGGAACAAAGATCTCATGCTGTTCGAAAATGGTCAAAGCCGCTATCAGTCACGGAGAAGTCCACGACATTACCGTCCAATTGTACAACAACGCCAGGTGGACCATCAACGACAGTACCAATCTGCGTTAACCGAAGCCCGAATCGCTCAGAAAATTCATCAACATCCAATGGGATTGTTGAGGTCAAAAGCAGTTCATATTCTTCGCCGCTCCGAGCAGCATCAAAAAGTCCTACTCCTTCCAATACAGGGAGGCGATCGAGATGCAGAACGATACAAACATTGCTCGCCGCAGCGAGATGTGAAGCATCTGCGACTAAACCGTCGGATATATCGATGGCAGAACGCGCTCCCTGCCCCGCTAACCATCGCCCTTCAACAATTCGTGCGCGTGGCAGCGCAAAACGTTCGCGATAGATTTCAGCGACAGGTTGTCCACTCTGTAACGCACGTAATGCAGCGCCCGGCCCGCCAAGCAAACCGGTAACATACACACGATCTCCAACGCGGGCATTCGAGCGCCGCAACGGATCACGTACGGAGCCTAGCACGGTCACTGTAATGGAAAGTTCGCGTCCTGCTGTCGTATCACCACCAAAGATCGAAACATTGGCCCGCGCGGCTGCAGCACCAACTCCACCAGATAGCCCATCGATTTCGTCACGCCACGATGCAGGAATAGTCATAGCAACGACGAATCCCAAACCCGAAGCTCCCATCGCCGCAAGATCGCTCAACGCAGATGTCCCGGCTCGATAGCCGATCTCCATCGATGAAAACCATTCGCGCTTAAAATGCACGTCTTCGACCGATGTATCGGTGCTAACAACCAGTCGTTCGCCTTTTGGAATATCAACGATCGCAGCGTCGTCGCCAATCCCGGAGGCAATCGTCCCTAATCGACGAACCATACGGCGAATGATGCTGAATTCCTCGCCGCCCCCAAGCTCGATGTTATCTCGAGCTCTCATCCAACTCTCGGCAATTCTGCAACAACAGGATACTGAATCGATTGCGATGATCGGCTTGGATCGGTTGGCCACGACGTCTTTAACGCATTAATAATGTCGTATAACGTAATGCCTAAAAACTGCGCTCCGCATCGCTCAGCAGCAGATGCATGTACCCACGACGCAACCGCGGCCGCTGCATGTGGTACGCCATCGTGCGCTAAAATTGCCGCAATCATGCCAGTTAATAAGTCGCCGCTTCCACCCGTTGCAAGCGATGGCGCTCCGTTCGCCATTACATATCGATCGCCATCTGGGGATGTAATAACGGTCGGATTGCCTTTCAGTAGCACCGTTGCGTTCAATTCACGCGCAACAGATAAACCAATATCAAACCGCTCACCTTGAACGTGTTCGATGTCGGATCCAATTAATCGCGCAAACTCACCCGGATGCGGCGTAATAACGGTTTGATCACCACGTAGTGCCTGTGATAATGCGGGCAAGTCGCCATGAAACACATTTAACGCATCCGCGTCCATTACCAGAGGACCGTTCCATGAAGCCAACACGCGATCGACAAGCTCGCGCGAATCGCTGGTCTGGCCGAGCCCCGGCCCAATCACAATACAATCAGCCCACTCCGCCAGGCGATCGCAATCGTCAGACGACTGCGGAAAAAAATCAACGAGTGCTTCGGGCAACCGCGTGTGAACTGCGACAACATTATTCGGATGTGTTACGACCTTAACAACACCAGCTCCACTCCGTAACGCACCTTCGGCAGAAAGAATCGCTGCGCCTGCCATCCCTTGGTTTCCTGCAACAATGGCAATCCGACCGCGATCACCTTTGTTTGCATTAAACGGAATTGTTGGCGTAAAAGAATGTGCGGTCCACGGATCGATTAACTGCGGCAGGAAATCCCCAGCATATGGAGCTAATCCTATATCAACGACAACAATTTCACCGCAAACATCGCGTGCGAGCAATAACCCCCGCTTGCAAGTTCCAAATGAAATCGTCAGGTCTGCAGTAACACATGATGAATACGTACCGATCGTCGCATCAAGTCCGGTTGGGACGTCTAAAGCAACAACGTATGCCCCTTCGCTCCGTTGCAGATTGATCTGCGCAACCGCATCGTAAAATGCCCCTTCCAACTTCCCTGTTCCGCCTGTTCCAAGCATCGCATCAATAACAACGCCTTGCCCAACAGAGTCGTGAAGCCCTGTGCGCTCAACATATTTCGAAACAGATTCGCGTTCAGCAACGGCATCATCCGTACGTGCAGGGACAACTTCACATACGCGTACAGGAATGTTTAACTGCATCAAGGCTCGTGCTACACACCATCCGTCACCGCCATTGTTTCCAGGGCCGGTAAAGATGGTGACGCCATAGTGCAATCTGTCCTGGCAACGCTGGGCAATTACGGTTGCCGCATTAGTTGCAGCAACGCGCATCAGTGCACGAGATGGAACTCCATTCGCAATTGCCTCTGCATCCAATGCAGCAGCGTCCTGAGCGCTCGCAACGCGAATCGGCATATAATTTTATTGGATTAGACGACCGCGATCCCATTCCAGGGATACTGCCGGTCAAACACATCTGCAAAGTCATACACGTTTTCAAACTGCTCACGCGTATCGCTCGGCAGCTTCGCAAGATAGCCGAGATCAACCAAGGTAAAAACGACCGACCCAATATCTTGTGTGCAACGAACGCCCCAGCGCTCCAATACGACCCGCGACATCACACCGTAGCGTTTGAGCGCGAGCTCACGACATGCAATCGCGAGCTCGCGGCCACTAATATGACGACGTGGCTCAATCTGAGCCTGCTTGTATTCCAATGCCGAAAGCACGAACAGATATGCGCCTTCCGCGTACCGTGATTCACGTAAGCGGATCTGCTCCATCACTTCAGTACGAAATACTAATTCAGCCACGTATTACTCGGCGCCTACAGACTTAAACGTATTCGGATATAATGGGAACGCATCCGTAAGCGTCTTCACTTCTTGACGAATTTCATTCGCAACGCCTTCGTCTTCTGGAGCCTTCGCCACACGATCGATAAATTCAGCAACACGCTTCATCTCGACTGCACCCATACCGCGGCTTGTGACTGCTGGCGTTCCGACACGAATACCACTCGTCACAAACGGAGACTGTGTTTCGCGAGGAACTGTGTTCTTGTTCACTGTGATCGCTGCACGATCCAGCGACTTCTCCAACACCTTCCCTGTTAGCTCACGGTTGCGAAGATCGAGCAACATGAGATGGTTGTCAGTTCCGCCAGAAACGATATTGAAGTTATGCTCCTGCAATGCAGTCGCTAACGTCTGTGCATTCGTGATCACATTCTTGCAGTACGTTTTAAACGAAGGATCAAGCGCTTCTTTAAACGATACGGCCTTGGCAGCAATCACATGCTCCAATGGACCACCCTGAATCCCAGGGAACATCGCTTTGTCGATTGCCTTCGCATGTTCGGCCTTACACAGAACCAAACCACCGCGTGGCCCACGCAAGGTCTTATGCGTTGTGGTCGTAACTGCATCAGCATACGGAATCGGCGACGGATGCAATCCAGCAGCAACCAAGCCGGCGATGTGTGCCATATCGACCATCAGCTTCGCACCAATTTCTTGTGCGATTTCAGCAAAGACTGAGAAATCGATGGTTCGTGCATATGCACTCGCACCAGCGATAATCATCTTCGGGCGACGTTCACGAGCAATCTGACGAACTTGATCGTAGTCGATATACCCTTGATCGTTTACGCCGTAATGAATTGCGTTGTACAGCAAGCCAGAGAAGTTCACAGGCGAGCCGTGTGTGAGGTGGCCGCCCTGTGACAGGTCGAGCCCTAACACCATATCACCAGGCTTCAAGAACGCGAGGTATACGGCTGCGTTTGCCTGAGCACCCGAGTGTGGCTGCACGTTCGCGTGATCGGCGCCAAACAACTCCTTCGCGCGATCAATCGCTAACTGCTCAACCTGGTCGACAATTTCACATCCACCGTAATAACGACGGCCTGGGACGCCTTCCGCATACTTATTCGTCAGCGGAGTTCCCATCGCATCGAGCACGGCTTGCGATACAAAGTTTTCGCTCGCGATTAATTCAAGGCCGTGTCGTTGACGATCGGTCTCTTCAATAATCAGGCGGGCGATTTCTGGATCGAAAGCTCGCAACGCGGCCATTTCTTGTGTGTCAGCTGCCACGGATGTCATGATTGTTCCAGTTCAATTTTTTCGATACGGCGTTCGTGACGGCCACCATCAAACTCCGTAGTAAGCCATAACTTCAGCGTTTCCTTCGCATTATCTTCAGTTATAAAGCGCGCAGGAAGCACGAGCACGTTCGAGTTATTATGTTGGCGCGACAACGCACCAATTTCAGGTTCCCACGCGAGTGCAGCGCGCACGTTCGCATGACGGTTTGCTGCGATGTCCATTCCAACGCCGCTGCCGCAAAGCAGGATACCGCGTTTCACTTCACCGCTTTCGACGCGTGAAGCGAGCGGATGCGCGTAATCTGGATAGTCATCGGACTTCGTTCCGTCTTTTGACCCCATGTCGTCTGGCGCGTAGCCAAGCGACTTGAGGTACTCGACGAGCTTCTCTTTAAGCTCGAAGCCGGCGTGGTCAGAAGCGATAGGAATTAGTTCAGCAGACATAAGCAACGAACACGGAAAACGTGGAATAAAAATTTGAAACGTCTGTAGCCGACTTGATATCGGCTACAGACCAGATTTCAACTTACGACTTACGCGGCCACTGTGGCCAGGTACGCATCATGGAATTTACCGCATTCAAGCGACGTTCGGCGAGTCGATCGGCGGCGACATAGGTTGGAATACCGTCTGTTTTTGCGATTTCGTAGACACCGAGGATCGTATCGTAGATATCGTCGGCTTTGCGGAACGATCGTTTGGAGTCCCAACCGGCGAGTTCGCTGTACACGTTGATAACACCACCAGCGTTGGCGACGTAGTCAGGTGCGTATAGAATGCCACGCTTTTCGAGGGCATCGCCGTGACGTTCTTCGAGGAGCTGGTTGTTCGCAGCGCCTGCAACGACTTCGACGTTCAGCTTTGGAATCGTGGTGTCGTTGATGATACCGCCGAGCGCGCATGGGGCGAAGATGTCGGCTTTCGTTGAATAGATTTCGTCACCCGTGACAGCTGTCGCATCTGTTTCAGCGACGACACGTGCCACGCGATCAGCGTCGATGTCCGAGACGATAATTTTGGCGCCAGCGGCAACGAGTGCTTTGGCGAGATAGCGGCCAACGTTTCCGCAGCCCTGGATCGTAACCGTTTTACCGTCCAGATCGTCAGAACCCCAGCGGTAGTGCGCGGAAGCCTGAATCGAGCGGAATACACCATGTGCCGTAACTGGGGATGGATCGCCAGACTTGCCGGCCAGACCAGCGACGTAACCCGTTTCCATATGAACGAAGTCCATATCGGACGTGCTCGTTCCGACGTCTTCAGCCGTAACGTATCGTCCGCCAAGGCTTTCAACGAAGCGGCCGTGTGCGCGGAAGATCATTTCGCGGTTGGCGACGCGGTTATTACCGATAATGATCGCTTTACCACCGCCAAGATTAAGACCGGCGACGGCATTTTTGTATGTCATGCCGCGGGACAGGCGCAGAACGTCCGTAATAGCTTCTTCGTCCGAAGCGTAGTTCCAGAAACGAGTTCCGCCGAGTGCTGGACCAAGCGTGGTGTTGTGGATAGCGATGATACCACGATATCCCGACGATGGATCTGAGCAGACAACAATCTGCTCGTGTCCCATATCTGCAATGGTGTCAAATAACTTCATGAGTACAACTCCCTGGCAATGACAATACGTTGAATTTCTGACGTGCCTTCGTAAATCTCTGTCACTTTGGCGTCTCGGAAGAGCTTTTCAACCGGGTAATCTTTGACATACCCGTAGCCTCCGAAAATTTGAACTGCCTGTGTAGTGACCCACATGGCAGTTTCGCTCGCGAAGAGTTTTGCCATCGACGCGAGCTGAGTGACCGATTGGCCACGATCCTTCGTTCTGGCCGCTTCGTATAGCAAGGTGCGAGAAGCGGTAATACGTGTTGCCATGTCAGCAAGCTTGAACTGAATGGCCTGATTGTCCTTGATCGGCTTGCCGAACTGGCGTCGTTCGGCGGCATACCCAATGGAATGCTCCAGTGCGGAGCGTGCGATTCCGGTTGCCTGGGCGGCGATTCCCATCCGACCGTTATCGAGTCCCTGGAGGGCGTATACGAGCCCTTTGGAGAGATCGCCGAGAACGTTTTCTTTTGGGACACGGAGATCTTCGAACAAGAGCTGGACAGTTGGCGAAGCGCGAAGTCCCATCTTGTTTTCCTTCTTGCCAACTTTAAAGCCGGGCATATCGGGGGTAACGATAAACGTCCCGATCCCTTTTGCGCCTTTTCGGTTGTCTGGAACGTCGGTGCGAACTTGAGCCAGAATAACACCGGCGTAGTTCCCCATCGTCACCCAGCTTTTGGTACCGTTCAGGATCCACGAATCGCCGTCTTGTACGGCTTGCGCTGTGAGCGACGCTGCGTCGGATCCGGCTTCTGGTTCGGAGAGCGCAAAACCAGCGAGAATTTCGCCGCGAGCCATTGGCTGGAGAAATCGCTCTTTTTGCTCTTCGGTGCCGTGCGCGAGAAACATCTGCGTTGGCAGCGAATTGTGTACGCTCAAAGCGACCGCGGCAGAGGCATCTCCGGCGGCAATTTCTTCAAGCGCCACTAGATACGACAGAGTATCCAGGCCCAATCCGCCGTACTTTTCGGGTGTAAGCATGCCGAAAAAACCGAGGTCGGCCATTTTGCGCATGAGTTCAGGCTCGAAGTGCGAGTCCTGGTCCCATTGCGCGGCAAACGGCGTGATTTCGCTACGAGCGAAGTCGCGCGCGAGCGTCTGAATTTCCCGTTGTTCTTCTGTAAGACTCATCCGTTATACGAGTAGAACCCGCGGCCAGATTTACGACCGTACCAGCCAGCGGCAACATATTTCTTGAGGAGGGGGCACGGGCGGTATTTTGGATCGCCGAGCCCTTCGTGGAGTACTTCTAAAATTGCGACGCAGGTATCCAAACCGATGAAGTCCGCGAGTGTGAGCGGGCCCATAGGGTGGTTCATACCAAGCTTCATGACTTCGTCCACGGCTTCCGGCGTACCGACGCCTTCCATAACGCAGTAAACCGCTTCGTTGATCATCGGCATGAGGATGCGGTTCGCGATAAAGCCTGGATAGTCGTTGGCCTCAACCGGCGTTTTGCCCAGCGCCTTGCTGAGTTCGACCACTTTTTGGGTCGTCGCTTCGGAGGTCGCGAGTCCGTTGATGATCTCGATGAGCTTCATGACCGGAACCGGATTCATGAAGTGCATGCCGATTACGAGTTCCGGGCGCTTGGTCTGCGCGCCAATCTCTGTGATGGAGATGGAGCTCGTGTTGGTCGCCAGAATCGCGTTTGGCTGAGCGACGCGGTCGAGGTCGCGGAAGATGCGGTATTTAAGATCCCGATTTTCCGTTGCCGCTTCGATCACCAGCGATGCGGTGGAGGCCGCGTCTATCGAGGTAGCCGTTGTGATTCGACCGAGCGTGGCGCCTTTGGCTTCCTCGTCGAGCGTGCCTTTCTTGACCTGACGGTCCAGGTTCTTTTCGATGACGGCCTTTCCTTTCGCAACCGCATCTTCGGAAATATCGATCATGGTGACTGGAAATCCGGCCTGTGCAAAGACATGCACGATCCCGTTCCCCATCTGTCCAGCGCCAACAACCGCGATCTGTTCAGTCATTACCTTGTATGTGCTCCAAGTTTGAGATACCGTCCGTAAACGTAAAACACTCCGGCTAACAATCCTACGGCTGCTCCAATACCTCCTTCCGGGCCCCAAGCGCCGCCGGTGAGCCAGGCGGGTCCTGTGGAGACTAATTCGTAGCCAGGACGATCGAAGGGGTTGCCGCTGACCGAGACATGGAGGAGCCCTGCCATAACCCAATTCCAGGCTAGATGCGCCGCCCAAACGGCATAAAGGCTCTTCGTTACAATGAGGACGAGGCCGAGGAAGACGCCTGCAAGCACAACGATGGCGAGATTCAATGAGCTGGCGCCGCTGTTCGGAGCGTGAACCAGAGCGAAAGCCACGCTCGTAATACCGATAGCCCATACCGAGCCAGCGGACTCGCGGATAACCGTGAATAAATATCCGCGAAACGCTAATTCTTCCCAAAGTGCGGCAAACAGCAAATAAACCGTGACATCAACAGTGATTTTGAGCCACCCAGTCGTTTGTGTCGGTTGAAATTCAAACTGCTGAGCGGCTAGCAACAGCAAAGTTGGAATCAGGATTGCCAATCCACCAACCAAGCCACCAAAGCCTATTGGCTTCGCGCGAAAGGCAGTGCGGCCGAACGAGATCATCCCCCAGCCTTGCCGTTCAACCACCGAAACCATTGTGTAGTTCGTGATCAAAAATGCTAACGGCAATACCATGGGCGATATAAAGACCATGGCGGGCTCAGCTCCTTTTAACCCAATCCAAAACATCAAGGACGTCAAAAAGGAGCTGGTTGCGTAGCCCACCGCGACAAACAGCACCACCTTCCATACAGCGCGGAGCTTGCTCTCCGATGTAAAGAAGAGCGGTGCGGACGTTGTCACTTACACACGTTCCACGCTCAACGCTACCGCGTTCCCGCCGCCCAGACATAGCGTTGCCAGGCCCGTGCGCTTATCGCGGTCCTGAAGGGCATAGAGGAGCGTCGTGAGTACTCGAGCGCCGCTTGCGCCAATCGGGTGACCGAGGGCGATTGCGCCGCCATGAACGTTGACGCGGTCGAAGTCCCAGTTCAATCCCTGGCCATTCGCAATTGCTTGCGATGCGAAGGCTTCGTTTGCTTCGATGAGATCGTAGTCGTTAATCGTCACGCCCGTTTTGGCCATCAAGCGCTGTACAGCGACGATCGGTGCGAAAAAGAGGTCTTCCGGAGCGCCACCGCCGGTTGCGTAACCGGTGATACGTGCCATGATGTTCAGGTTATTGGCCTTTGCATACGCCTCGCTCGTAACGATAAGTGCGGAGGCACCATCGTTTAAGCTCGATGCGTTACCGGCCGTAACCGTTAGCTCTTCGTTCTTATCCTTGCCTGGGAATGCGGGGCGAAGCTTGCCGAGGGATTCTGCGGTTGTGTCTTCCCGCGGGCCTTCGTCGGTGTCAACGATTGTTGTTCCCTTTCGGCCTGCGACTTCAACGGCAATAATCTCCGCGGCGAACTTGCCGGCCTTGATTGCTGCGGCAGCCTTCGCGTGGGATCGAGCGGCGAATTCGTCTTGCTGAGCGCGTGTGACACCGGCCTTTTTTGCGGTGTATTCGGCGTGGCTACCCATATGAACGTCACAGAACGCGCACCAGAGGCCGTCGCTGATGAGGCCATCCACCATCTTCTGGTCGCCGAACTTTACGCCGTTCCGCATTCCGCGAACGAGGTAAGGAATGTTCGACATGGATTCTTGACCGCCGGCAACCACGACTTCCTCATCGCCAGCCTTAATGGATTGGGCAGCGAGCATCACAGCTTCGAGGCCGGAACCGCATACCTTATTCACCGTTAATGCTGAAACCGTCCCAGGCAGGCCGGCTTTCAAGGCGGCTTGTCGCGCGGGAGCTTGTCCGATGCCTGCCTGTACCACGTTCCCCATAATGACGTTTCCGACTTCTGAGGCGGCAATACCGCTCCGTGCGAGGGCGGCTCTAATGGCGACAGCGCCCAGCTCTGGAGCGGACAAAGAGGAAAGGCCCCCAAGGAACCGCCCAATTGGGGTTCGTGCGGCCGAAACGATTACAGGTTGACGTGAGGTATCGGACATGGTCTCGAGTTAGGTAAAAAGCTTTGCCGAAAGGTAACGGACCGCTGACCGAGACGGCAGCGTTGCGCTATGGCGGATTCCTGCAAGAATAGACATTTTTCATGGCATGAACGCCGTCAGCTGTACCCTGCGAGGGCGCCACGGGCGTGCCCTGATGATTATGGCTGTCGGCGCATGCGTTACCGCGCCGCCGATTTGGGGGCAAGACTCCTCGTCGAGCCGAGTCGATCGAACAGCCCAATCTCGTCCGGCAGCCTCGGGTCAGCCCAATATTTTACCAAAGATGGTAGGGGTATGGGCGGCTGGTGCCCAAAACGCGGGGCTTCGAACGCGTTATGGGATGAAGCGGGAACGTTCACTGTATATCTCAGCATTGCGATGGACAAGAACGTTTGCGGAGACATCCAAAGGAAATTGGGTATACACAACCGATGTGCTCCCAATGGTTATCGCCACGAATACGCCTTTTTACCGAGATACGTTGGTCTCTCGGACGGTCCAAACGCCTACGCCGGATGGCGGATCGAGCTATATCACGCGTGAATTTGACAGTCTCATTTTGGTTAACCGGACAGTCTACGGCGCGGGTTGGATCCCGCTGGGAATTGGCTACGAATCGCCGCAGGCAGGAATCGCGAAGCTCCAACTAGGGCTGAGCGCGGGTGCTGTTTATTTCGATCGTCGCATGCCGGATCCTGGGGAAACTCGGATGAACTTTACGCTGGATGGGACGGTGTTGATCCAGCTATCTGTGACGAAAATGCACAATCTTGTTGTTGGATATCGATTCAATCACATCTCCAATGCGCATACTGGACGAGTGAATCCTGGGATGAATACGTCGATGTTTCAGCTTGGCTGGAACGTGCGGCGGCAAACGAGAATGGTTAGCGGGCAGCCTGTAGCGAACACTGAGTCTCAGGGGTTGTGATACACTATTATTATCATCGCGATACTAACCTGTATCAACAGAAAACAACAACAGGCGACTAGGGTAATACAAACCGGCCACTCTTGCGAGAACAGATCGCTGAAGTGGCCGGTTTTTACATCGCATGCGTCATATCAAACGCAACGAAACGAAACGAGTGCTTACTGCTTATGGTACCAGCGCTCGCGTCTCTTTTTCCATCTTCACGCGCGTAATAAACTCGGTCGCGTCAATCACGTCCTGCTTGCTTCCCTTCCCGCGTGTGCGCACCGCAACCTGTCCCGCTTCCGCTTCACGTTTCCCAATAACCGCCATATACGGAATCTTTTGCGTCTCCGCTTCACGGATCTTGTAGTTCAACGTCTGCGCTCGATCGTCCAGCGACACACGCAACCCGGCTTCCTTCAACCGCACTTCGAGCGCCCGCGCCGCATCGGCCGCATCATCCGAAATCGGAATAACGCGAACCTGCTCCGGCGCTAACCAAACCGGGAACGCTCCCGCATAATGCTCGATAAGCCCGCCAACGAACCGTTCCATCGACCCGACAAGCACTCGATGTAACATCGTTGGACGATGCGGCGAATTATCTGCCCCCGTGAACTCAAGTCCAAAGCGTTCCGGCAAATTGAAGTCGAGCTGCACCGTTGGGCCTTGCCACTTACGGCCAATCGCGTCAATCAGCTTAAAGTCGAGCTTTGGTCCATAGAACGCCCCACCGCCTTCATCAATGTCAAACTCAACCCCACGCGACCGCAGTACATCGGCAAGCAGATTCTGCGCTTCTTCCCACTGCGCTTCGCTGCCGAGAGCTTTTTCTGGTCGAGTTGAGAGCTCGACGGTGTATGGATAGCCGAAGGCTGCCAACATCTCGTGCACCAAATCCAGCAACCGTTCGATTTCAACCGGAACCTGCTCCGCCGTACAGAACACGTGCGCATCGTCCTGCGTAAAGCCACGTACGCGCAGCATTCCATGGAGCACACCGCTACGCTCGTAGCGATACACGGTACCAAACTCCGCATATCGAATCGGCAGATCACGATACGACCGACCCTTCGACTGGAAAATACAAATGTGCCCCGGGCAGTTCATCGGCTTCGGACGATACATCGCCCCATCCAGATCAATCGGCCCAAACATATTCTCGCGGAAGTTCTCGAGGTGCCCCGAAACTTCAAACAGCTTTTCGGAGACAACGTGTGGTGTATACACCAACTCGTACCCGTGCCGCAAAATCAGATCGCGCTCGTAATTCTCAATCTCATTCCGAATAATCGCGCCCTTCGGATGCCAAAGAATGAGCCCCGGCCCAACTCGACTATCCGTCGAATACAAATCCATCAACTGCGCAATAACCCGATGGTCTCGACGCTTCGCCTCTTCAAGTCGATGCAGGTACGCGTCCAAATCGTCTTTCTTGAACCAGGCCGTGGCGTAAATCCGCTGCAACATCTGCCGCTTTTCATCGCCACGCCAATACGCACCGGCCGTATGAAGCAGTTTAAAATGCTTCAAATAGGACGTATCCGGCACATGCGGCCCTCGGCATAAATCCGTGAACGGCCCATCGGTATACGTCGAAATAACTTCGTCTTCAGAAAGCTCGGACAACCGTTCGAGTTTGAGCGGATCGTCCTGGAAAACGACCTGCGCCTCTTTACGAGACAGCTCAGCTCGCTCAAATACAAACTTGTCGGCGATAACTTTTCGCATCTCGCCTTCAAACTGCTCGAGATCTTCAGGCGTGAAGGGCTTATCGACCTCAAAGTCGTAATAAAATCCGTCTTCAATCGCAGGCCCAAAGCCAATTTTGGCCTCCGGTCGTAGCCGACGGACCGCGGTCGCGAGTATATGGGCGCCCGAGTGACGCAACACATCCAATGCCTCAACGTCCTTATCCGTCAGAACCCGAAAAGCTCCCGACGTGCGTAACGGCGTCATTATATCTTGGATCGTGCCGTTCACCGACACCGCAATCGCGGCACGAAGGAGTCGTTCGCCAATCGAGCGAACCACCTCAGCAGGTAAAGTTCCTTCCGGAACTGTTCGTACGGATCCATCCGGGAGCGTGAGTTCTAACAAGTGTCTTCTACTAGATTAAGAGGTAAATACTGGGGGTAACTGGCCTTCTTCTTGCCCTATCTACGACGAGTCACCACCTTGATTCGTATGCGAAAGCTATCCCTTCATGAAAATCTGCGCCACAGGCTGCATGATAGTCTACATGGTCATATGAGCAATCCTTTGAATAGCAAATTTCGGCGCTCCATGAAGCGCAAGTTTCAGAAACAGGTACAGCCATCGCTGAGAAAGGGGCTGGATCACCTCCCAGGCATGCACCGGCACAAGAAGTCCTCCGCGGGGGAAGGCATCCTCTTCCTATCACTCGGCCTTCTTGCCGGGATGGCGGCCGGAATGCTCGTCGCGCAAAAATATGGCGGCTTCGGCGCACTCACGGATCGAATTCGAAACCGAATCGATGAGAAATTCGGCCGAGCCGGTGATCAGGATGAGCATGGCTACGAAGACGATGATGATGATTTTGACGCCGAAGACGACGATCTGGGCGACTTGTCTCCAATGGAAGAATTGGAAGAACGAGTCCTGGAAGCGTACCGGAACGACCCGGTGTTATGCGAGCGCGCGATCGATATCGGTGCGCTCGACACGGGAATTGTTGAGTTAACGGGTTGGGTTCACGAACCCGATGAAGCCACGCATGCCGTCACGATCGCACGCGGAACGCCGGGGGTGGAAACAGTCGTAAACCGGCTCGCGGTTCGAGACGAAGACGACAGATACGATGAATTTGCGACTCGTTACGATGAAGGCTACGACTCGCAGACCGAATCGCATTGGAACGGACAGCAGGTCGGAATGGGGCGCCGTCGCCAGGGAAAGTCGGACGATCCAGGCCGCCACGCCGATCCAAAGGTCGACTTGGAAGACAAATGGCTCGATACAGACCAGGCGTTAGAGAGCCCGGCAGATGATCTACCAGGCGCCCCCCCACGCGGCGACTGAGCCAATTTGTTAGATTGGGCGTGCATGGCTACGCCTAATACTGAAATTCCGTCTCTATACGATCCAGCGGCAACCGAACGCGAGTGGTACTCGCGTTGGGAAGCCGCTGGCGCCTTTGTCGCCGACGCTGAGCGCTCCAGCCGCGTCGGTGGCGACTCTGCCCCCTTTACCATCGTAATGCCACCGCCGAATGTGACCGCGGTGCTGCATATGGGGCATGGGCTCAACAATACAGTTCAGGATGTGATCATCCGGTGGCGCCGCATGGTCGGCGACGATGCGCTCTGGGTTCCGGGTACCGACCACGCGGGGATCGCAACGCAGAACGTCGTCGAAAAGAAGCTGGCTCAGGAAGGGCTGACCCGCTTCGATCTTGGGCGTGAGGCGTTTGTCGAGCGCACTGCGCAGTTTGTGGGCGAAACCGGGGGCCAGATTCTCGACCAGCTGCGAGCGATTGGTGCCTCATGTGATTGGACGCGAACGGCGTATACACTCACGCCGGAGCTTACGCGAGCCGTACGCGAAGCGTTTGTGCTGTTGTTTGAGCGAGGGCTGATCTATCGAGGTCACCGCGTGATCCATTGGTGCCCGCGCTGCTTAACCTCATTGAGCGATGAAGAGGCAGAACATGCGGACGAAACCGGAGCGCTGTATCACATCAGCTATCCGTTGTCTGACGATCCTACGCGCAGCGTAACGGTTGCGACTACGCGACCCGAAACGCTGCTTGGCGACGTTGCGGTCGCGGTGCATCCTGACGACGAACGTTATAAGGATCTCGTTGGCAAGACGGTGCGGCTTCCAATTTCGGACGTCGATATTCCGGTTATCGCCGACGAATACGTTGATCCTGCATTCGGAACTGGTGTCGTAAAGATTACACCTGCGCACGATCCAAACGACTTTGAAGTTGGGAAGCGGCATTCATTGCCGATGCCGGTAATTATGTCGCCCGATGGGTTGATGAACAACGGCGCCGATGCCGGAGTCCGTGTGCCCTCTGAGTTCCGCGGGATCGATCGATTTGAAGCGCGCGAGCGAATTGTTGCACGTTTGAAGGATCTTAATCGGCTGGTGAAGGTCGCACCACATAATCACGCGGTGCGTCACTGCTATCGGTGCGATACTGTGGTGGAACCACGCCTGTCGGATCAGTGGTTTGTTACGATGGCTCCAATCGCTGAACCGGCGTTGGAAGCTGTAAAAAGCGGTCGAGTTCGTATCCTGCCGGAACGCTGGGAAGCCGTCTACATCAACTGGCTTGAGAATATTCGCGACTGGAATATCTCTCGGCAACTTTGGTGGGGACATCGCATTCCAATTTGGTATTGCGAGTCGTCGCAGTGTAACGAAGTGATTGCAAGCCGCACGGATATCGATGTATGTACGAAGTGTGGTGGCACGGTACGACAAGATGAAGACGTGCTCGACACATGGTTCTCATCATGGTTGTGGCCGCTTTCTACATTAGGTTGGCCAGATAAATCTGCGGCGGATTTGCGCGCGTTTTATCCAACCGATATGCTGGCGACGGCACCAGAGATTCTGTTCTTCTGGGTGTCGCGTATGATCATGGCCGGTTATGCCTTTATGGGAGAAGCGCCGTTTCATACGGTGTATCTACATGGTACGGTTCGTGACACGAACCATGTGAAGATGTCGAAGTCGCTGGGCAACGGGATCGATCCGTTGGATGTTGTAAAGTTGTACGGCGCAGATGCGTTACGGTACACTGTCATTTCAGGGATGGGGATGGGCGCGGATTTGATTCTCGATCCGACCGACCTGGAAAAGTCATTTGCGTCCGGACGTAACTTTGGAACGAAGCTGTGGAACATTGGACGGTTTTTACTAACTAATGTTGGAGACGATGCTGTCGCTCCAATTGGTGAAATTGACGAGAAGCTGTTTACGCGCGCAGATCGTTGGATTCTTTCGCGTTTGAACGCTGCGATTGAAGAATGCAATTCCGCGTTAGGGCCAGCACGTCCCAATGGTATTAGTTGGGATGCAAGTGAGCTCCGAACTGGGCTACGCCTCAACGAATACGCAGAAGTGGCGCGGCGTTTCGTATGGAATGAATTGGCTGATTGGTATCTCGAAACTACCAAAGCTCGAATGAACGAGCCCGGTGCGGATCGCGACGTTGCCCGCGCCGTTCTGGTGCACGCGTTTGACGGCGCTCTGCGCTTGCTGCATCCTGTTGTACCGTTTATTACGGAAGCGCTCTGGCAGCGTTTACCAAAGAATGAATCGCGGCCCGCAGAGTTCATTGCAACTTCTAACTGGCCTGAAATTCGTCCAATAAGCGCTGGGCATGAGTTTGAGTATGCACGCGAAGCGATTAACGCAATTCGTGCGATTCGGTCTGAGAATGCTGTGCCTCCTGGAAAGCAAATCGATGCGGCAATTATTCCAAACTCGCATCACGATGTTTTTGTAGAGGAAGCTGCGTTAATTGGGAAGCTATCTCGTTCTACAATCGCAGTTGGTGCGGCAAGTGATACATCCACCGCATCACACGCGCTGCTGAGCGATGGAACGCAAGTGATTGTTCCACTTGAAGGCTTGGTCGACATCGAGAAAGAATGTGCGAAGCTGCAGAAGGAGCTCGAGCAGCTGGAAAATCAGTTAACGTCGCTCAGTCAACGACTCGCCAATCCAGGCTTTACCTCTCGCGCACCCGCGCAAGTTGTTGAAGGCGAACGCGCGAAGGAGCAGGAATGGACCGTTCGTCGCGATCAGATGCGGGCAAAAATTCATTCGCTATGCGGAAAGTAACAGTCGCATTTGCGATTGCCGCAACGTTATCGGCGTGTGCCAGTCCGGGCACGCCGCCGGGTGCTCCCGAACGACATATTGCGCCGCAAGTGGTGTCAATCACACCTGACACGAACGCGACAAATGTTAAAGCTCGTGACGTTGTTGTAAAGTTCGATGCTGTGGTCAGTGAACGACCAGCCGCCACAAATGCCACTGAGTTGCATGATTTAGTCACGGTCTCACCAAGACGAGGTGACATCGACGTAGACTGGAAGCGGAGTAGCATTGCGATCCGTCCAAAACGTGGATGGCTGCCGAACACAACATATACGGTTTCGATCGCACCTGGCATTAGCGATCTTCAAGGCAATGTACGCAAAGATCCTGTCACGATCATTTTTTCGACGGGTGATTCGATTGCACAAAGCTTCGTGCGCGGAGTCGTATTCGATTGGATGACGGGGATGCCGGCTCCAGGCGCTATCGTGGAAGTCGTTCCCCGCCCTGATTCTGCTGCGGTATATGTTGCTGTGGCCGACTCAGCTGGTCGGTTTGAGATTCGTGCGCCAAACGCTGAGCATTATACCGTTCGTGCGTCGATTAACACGCTGAAAGAGCGAGTCTTCGATTCGAGGATGGCCTTTGACACGCTTTCAGTTGCGTTGCGCGATTCAGCGCGTGTTGAACTATTAACGTATGCGCGCGATTCTGTTGGTCCGCAGCTTGGCATCGTTCGCATAGATGACTCCGTAACACTTCGAGCGATGTTTACCGGCGCAATTGATCCGATAACATTACCGGCATTAACGCAGTTCTCATTGCTCGCAAGCGATTCCTCACGCATCCCCATTGCCTCGGCTGTTCCCATTACGCTATTTCAAGAAGCTGCGGATAGTGCAATGCGTGACAGTCTAAAGAATAATGCAGAAGCAAACGCGCCGACGGCTGCTGTAGTGGATACTGCAGCGCGAAACAAACCGAGCAAACCCTTGTTGTTCCGAGAGATTGTGTTGAAGCTTGCGCAACCGCTTACACAGAAATCGGAATACGTTTTGAAGGTTTCAGACATTCGAAGCCCGAGTGGTGTAGCGGCAAGTTCGGAACGGAAATTTACAGCACCGGAAGTGAAAAAAGTCGAACCGAAAGTCGAAGCGAAACAAGAACCAAAGCCGGATACAACGCCAAAGGACGAACCTTGAGTCAGGTGCAAAGCCGCCCAAGTGTAGTATTCCTTGACCGCGACGGAACAATAATTTTTGATGGTCGGTATATGTCGTCTCCCAACCAGGTGATACTTCTGCCCAACGCAGCCGAATCAATCGCCAAATTGAATTTGGCCGGCATTCCAGTTGTGCTCGCCACAAATCAATCTGGCATCGGTCGAGGCTACTTTACGGTTGAACAATATGAAGCGGTAAACGCTCGTCTCGTGAAGCTGCTCGCAGAACGCGGTGCACATTTGGATGCGAGCTACTATTGCCCCAGCACCCCGGAAGAAGACGCGGATTGCCGTAAGCCAAAAGCGGGAATGTACAGACAGGCTTATGCGGACCATAACTTCGATCCGACGAACCCCCTCTTTATAGGCGACAAGTGGCGAGATCTCGCGCCATTTTTGGAGTTAGGGGGCGGAGCCATACTTGTCGAATCGACCGAAACCACCCCGGACGACTACGCAAACGCCGAAAAGCACTGCTCGATTATGCCGTCGCTGGAAGTTGCGATTAACGCCACACTGAACACGTAGAACCATAGATATGACCGCCCGAATTGCGGTCCTCGCTTCGGGCGGGGGCTCAAACCTTCAAGCTATCCTGGACCATTTTGCCACGCTGGGCGACGCCAAAACCGGCGAAATCGTTCTCGTCGCCTCAAATCGCCCAGACGCCTACGCCCTGGAGCGCGCCCGCCTGCTTGGCGTTGCAGCAGAGCACCTTCCGGCCACCGATGAGGATACCTTGCTGCGGTTATTCGAGCGCTACCGCATCGACCTAATCGTATTAGCTGGTTACCTTAAGTTGATCCCAGAAGGTGTGACGCGAGCGTTTCGTGACCGGATAATCAACGTCCATCCAGGTCCACTTCCGCAGTTTGGAGGGGCCGGGATGTATGGACGCCGAGTGCATCGAGCGGTTTTGGAGGCTGGCGTCGCGCAGAGCGGAGTGACCGTTCATTTTGTAGATGATCGATACGACCATGGTGCCGTAATCGCGCAATGGCCAGTTACGGTAGAAGAGAACGACACCGCCGAGACCTTGGCGGCCCGTGTGCTGAAAGTGGAGCATGTGCTGTATCCACGTATCGTTGAAACGCTTTCAGCACTTTTTGTAAGCAGCAACTCGTCTTTGTAATTCATTTGTTTAATGCAGTTTTTGCACCTGCCTTTCAGATTCGCCTTTAGACATAGATAATTCGAATGCCAGTAGCCCTACTTTCAGTTTCCGACAAAACCGGTCTAGTTGATTTCGCACGAGGCTTGACCAACCTGGGTTGGGACCTCGTCTCCACAGGCGGCACTGCGAAGGCGTTGCGCGATGCGACCGTTCCGGTTCGCGACGTGAGCGACCTGACCGGTTTCCCTGAGATGTTGGACGGTCGAGTGAAAACACTGCATCCAGCTGTTCATGGTGGATTGCTCGCACGTCGTGGCGCGCCTGCGCACATGGAAGCGCTCAAGACACAGTCGATCCCACCAATCGATTTGGTGGCGGTGAATTTGTATCCGTTCCGTGAGACTGCTGCGCGTCCCAATTCGTTGCCCGAAGAAGTGATCGAACAGATCGACATCGGTGGTCCGGCAATGTTGCGGTCCGCGGCGAAAAACTTTGATTCTGTTACCGTTGTGTGTGATCCGAGCGATTATACGCGAGTGTTAGCCAGCTTTGAAGCGGAAGAAGACGATATTGACTTTCGTCGCCGGTTGGCGTCTAAGGTGTTCGAACATACCGCGGCATACGATAGCGCGATTGCCCAATGGTTTGCGGCAGAACGTTCGGACCTCTTTCCGGAGCGTGTGACGGTATCGTTTGAACGCGCGCAGGTGTTGCGGTATGGGGAAAACCCTGATCAGAAGGCAGCGTTTTATATCGACTGGCGTGGTGCCGGGCTGTCTGGGCTAGTGCAAAAAGGCGGGAAGGAGTTGAGCTTTAACAATCTCCTCGACCTCGAAGGTGCGTTGTTGTCGACGGATGCGTTTGGAGACGAACCGTGCTGCGCAATTATCAAGCATACGACGCCATGTGGACTCGCAGTTGGAGCGAACGCGCTTGAAGCATACCAAAAGGCTTTAGCGTGTGACCCTGTCTCTGCGTTTGGTTCGGTGTTGTCGTTTACCGTTCCGGTTGATGACGAAACGGCAAATGCGATCTCCAGCCTATTCGTTGAATGCGTTGTTGCGCCGTCGTTCTCAGAGGGTGCGATTGAGATTTTAGGCCGCAAGAAAAATTTGCGTGTTCTTGAGGGGACAGCCAAGTGGCCAAAGCGTGCCCTTGACTATAAGCGTGTACGAGGTGGGTTTCTTGCGCAAGAACGTCCGCGTCCGCCGGTTGATGAAACGCAGTGGAAGGTTGTGACACGTCGATACCCAACGGACGAAGAACGCGTGAATTTGAACTTTGCATGGCGTTCGGTTGCAAGCGTAAAATCCAACGCGATTGTGTTGGTCAAGAACGGCGCAACGATTGGGATTGGAGCCGGCCAGATGTCACGCGTCGACGCTGCGTTCCTCGCGACCCATAAGGCAAAACTCGTTGGGCATGCGACTGAGGGGAGTGCGTTGGGCTCGGATGCGTTCTTCCCGTTCAGGGACGGTGTGGATCATGCTGCGGAGGCTGGGGTTACAGCGATTATTCAGCCTGGTGGGTCGGTGCGGGATGAAGAAGTTATTGCGGCTGCGAATGAGAAGGATATTGCGATGATCTTTACGGGGCAAAGGCAGTTTAGGCACTAGAAGGCGACGGGGGTTGTCTTTGGATAACCAACATGTGATAGGTAGCTGGATAAATCCGGGAGAACCCCCTAGATTTATCCAGCTGGAGCCGATTTGAAGGCGAAAGAGGTGAAGTTGGAGCGCTGGCAGAACGGCTATTGCACCAGTCTTGAAAACTGGCGTCCGCAAGGACTTGTAGGTTCGAATCCTACGCGCTCCGTTAGCTATGAGTTATTCAACGATACAAATTGCCACGGCCAATTAGTTAACAGGCTTGGGAACAGATTTGGGAACGAATTAAGCCTCTGGCATAACGCCAGAGGCTTTTTATTTGTCTGGCACCTGAAGAGTGCAGGACGCGCTAGACTCGGCAAGTAAAGCGAGCTGACGAAGCTTTCGGATAGCCAAGCTGCGTATATCGGTATGCCGGTTGATGGGCCGTATAAGCCGGAGCATTACCGGTATTAGTGCCATATTGGTACGGTGTGAGTTGTAAACGAGAAGACGCTCGAGCCGAACGTGGTTCGAATGTCTTTTTTTGTGTACGGAGATGTCAGTATGTGCTCATCGGCCAGAGTTGTCTGGTGTCGCCAGAACGACGCTACCATCAGCGCTGTCATGCACTTCAACCTGAGCGCGGTTAAATGGTTGGCCATCTTCGCTTATTACGGTTCCCCGAATAATATCCTCGAGTTGAGGCGGCGAAGAAATTGTATCGACATTGTCATACGACAACCACCCGCACGATGCACCATCGTACAAAACATCTGGATTCGATGTGTTGCACGAGGGTGTCACCGCGTTAAAGGTCATGCTTAATACACTGGCGTATACAAGCAAAGACAATTGATGTAGCATGCGGCAAGCCGACTACTTCACGGGATCAGCATGTACAGGTGCTCTTGCTAATGCCGCCGCGAGTGGAAATCCCAGCTTTCCGAGCCTCACAAAATTGGTGCGAACAAATTCGATCGCGTCAGGTCGCAGCATAATTTTCCATCGTTTTTCCCATTGCTGCTTTTCGGCTGGACCCGCTTGCCGTTCATGCGATAACCACATCGCAGTCTGAGATAGAACCTGCGATGTGGCCACATAGGCAGCAGGATTCCACTTCGCCGCCGCAAGCGCTGCACTTACATCAGGCGTTGCCTCGATTTGTTTAACACGAACGCGAATATCTTCAGGTTTTAGGTCTGCAAGCGATCCGGCGTTAATCTGGATTGTATCGTGAGCACTTATTCCAATCCACGCACCGTCCGCATTATTCCACGCGATCGGGCCGGCACTGCTTCGCTTCGCGAGATAATCAGAGACGACCTTCATTTTCTGAAAAAATGTCGTGTCTAGTTGCACGAGGCTGTCTTGCTTCGGTTCGGTCTCGACGTGCCTTGCAGGCGTAACGCAAACTTGCGAAGACAACATCAACGCTGCGATAACATTTAGAGAAGCTAGCATAGTCTTGAGTTTTCGAATGTTGATTGTTTACGAGTGTCGTTTTTCCTAATCCTTTTTAGAATAATCGACGCCAGGAAAACTTAGTTACAGCGCCAAGTAGATTTTTTACCATTTCGATAATGATGTTTCCTATTACTTCGGCTATGGTACCTCCACCTACACCAAGGTCAGTCCCTGGTTCGTTTAAATCGAAACAATTACCACCATCCATGACTTTAAGGCTACCTCCCGAGGTTGGTAGACTATAGTTGTCTCCTTCTTCTACAACGATATCTAATGTGATCCGGTACAGTTTCGAGTTGTCGGGTAATGTTTATAAAAGCGAACCTCGCCTTGGCTCATAGATGTCGTCATCGGGACTAGGAGCATTGCTAACGATGTTGCCAATACTAGTGGTCTTTTTGATCGGATCATGTCAGTGATTGTAGTGAAGGATTTAACCCCATGTCGAGAAGACACTCGAACGCTACCAACCCCTACACATTTTTTTCTTACCCCCGACCCTCTCTGGTCTGAGCCCGAAATGTAATCCCGTCGAAGCAGATCCTGGACTTCCCAGAGCCTTGTTTATGCAACATGAACACATGTTCAACTCAGAAGGTGACGATGAACGATAGGCATCAAATCAACGGGAATTTAAGGCCGCAAACTCGGACATTCAGCTACGGAGCTGGTCGGGACTGCCGACCTGGGCAACACTGCCGCCAGCCCGACGCCGCTCGCACAACAGCCGGATCATTTCCTGCTTAAACTCGACACTAAACGTGCGACGCGCGCGGCGTCCCAACGCGTCTGGTCTGTCGTTTGTCATCAGCACCTCCACCCGTAATCCAGGGCATGTGAGGTGTTGTAATGACCCAGTTAAAGCTGCTCAGGGTGAGAACAGACGATGAGTGTTACGATGGACGACAATCAAACGATGGACGGCGCGGCGCAAGAGCGTGTTGGTGCTGGACATCTTGCAGGGAAAAACGACGGTGGCGGAGGCGAGTCGGGCCCCTCGGAGATCGACGCCTCGATTGAGGACGGCAAAAAGGGGATGGAAAACGCACTCCGGGCGAATTCCCTGGAGCTCAAAAGAGCAACATGCGAAACAGCTCAAAGAACTGCAGGAAGGGCTGGCAAGTGAAGAACGCCCGGTCGGCTTTCGACCGCTCGTGCAGTCCCTGCCCTCCGCCGTCGCCCCAAACAGGCGCTGGGCGACGGGTCTCGGGACGCGATGGCCGGGCCACGCTCGCGCTGGTCATCGACTGCCACACACGTGAATGACTTGGGGTGGCACTTGTCGCGCAGCGGGGAAAGCGACGACCGTTGCATCGGCGCTCGAACACGCGCTCCTTGCGTGATTCGGGACGCTGGGGCGAGTCCCAATGCCGTTTCTGCTCCAGAGCGACAATGGGCTCGTGTTCACCAGTCGCCGCTACACCGCACTTGTGCGTGGCTATGGGTTACAGCAGGAGTTTATCACGCCGCGTTGTCCCGAACAGAATGGCATGGTCGAACGGGTTATTCGGACGATCAACGAACAATGTGTCCACCGGCACCGATTCGAGCCCCTGCAGCATGCCAGCCGGGTGCTCGCGGATTGGATTCAGTTTTACAACCATCGTCTCCTACGCGCTCCGTTAGCTATGAAATATTAGCAAATAGGTATTCCCAATGACCGATTAATTAACAGGCTTGGGAACGGATTTTGGAACGTTTTACGCCTCTAGTGTGATTTGAAGTGATTCCCAAAATTTGGACCGTTATAAATTGACTCTACACGGGCTGTGTTCGGTACTCTACCGGACTCAGCCCGTTGATTTTTGGTGGTGATGCGGTCGTACCTCCAGCATCTCACCGGCAACTATGCCGGAATGCCACCAATGCCGAGGATATCAGGTTGGTTGTTGGATGCAGATATCGCTCACGCACAAATGCGGTACTACAGGCACGAAAACAGTCAATCGCAACATTGTCACTTACCAGATCACGACTTTCTTCTCGCTGGGACGAACCATGGGGTCACCTTCCTTGCAGCCGAAGGCCTTCGCAAACTGCGGCGCGCTCAACATCAGCGCGTTCACGCGGGCGAAGGGCGAGGCATGCACGTCATAGTTCATTCCACCCCCCTGCCACTTCGCCCTCCACACCCGAGCGACTCCGATGAAGTAGCGCTGATCCGGGGTGTACCCATCCACTATCGGTGCGGCGTGCTTTCCGGCCATCTTTAGCGTAGCCTTCCACGCGGCGTACGACACGAGCAGACCGCCATAGTCCGCAATATCTTCCTGAAACGTGCGAGTCCCATCCGTGTTCCACCCATCAACGGTGCCTAACGCCGAGTTCAACTGTTTGAATTGCTCAATGTTGGTTTTCATCGCCGGATTTTTAATTATGGGCAGCTGCGGTGCGATGCTGTGGAAGATTTCGTGGCCAATGATGTACCCAATCCCCGCGAAATTGAGCGCCTCCTCGGCGTGGACATCGAAGAACGGCGACATGAACATCACGGCAGGAATCTCGATCGCATGATCACGACTCATGTAAAAGGCATTGGCGGTCAGAAGACTCGCTTTCCATTTCGCTCGGACATCCCCGCCGATGGCGTTGACCCACTGCTGCGTATCAAAGTTGGCCACTGCTTTCTTGTTCTGCTTGTAGTCGCTCGTGAGGGCAAGTGACGAATAATCCATGAGCTGCTTTGGCATCCCCACCCGCAGCTTGAGCTTCTGCAGCCGTTCCAGCGCCCACCCCTTCTCGTCCGACGTCATCCACGGGTTTGCCGTGATCTGTTCGATGGCGGCCATCCGAAGCGCTTCGAGCAGTGCTTCCATCCGTTCGATCGCATGCGACACCAGGAGGTCGTGGGCAAACGCCTGCCCTAAGGCACCACCCAATGTTGCGAGTGTCCGCTGCACGCATTGGTCAGCACGCATGGAGTCGGTGGCCGGCGTTGTGGATCGCGTGCTGCGGGGCACGCGCTCAAGCGAGTCTGCAGTCAGACAGCTACCGTAGAACGTGCCGAGTGCTTTGAGGGTGGGATCGGTGGTGGTGGGGGCGATGGATTGGGCAGAATCAAGAATGACACGCAAGCGCAATTGAGCACGTCGGTACGTATCGTCGAATATGGCAATGCGTTTCGTCTCTCCTTGGGCCACGTTCCCCAGCTTTGTCTTCGCTCGCCAATCGCCGTTCACATACTGATAGAAATCGACGCAGGGAGAGACAGTGGTATCCACACCATAGCGTAACGACGGTCCCAACATGGGAGGCGTAAACGTGTCGGGTTGTGCGCGCTTGATTGAATCGGCAGTCTTTACCGAATCGGTCGAGTCCGTCACCACAACCTGCTTCGCGGTGATGGGATCGAGCAATCCGGGAACGGAGGTCAGAGCTCCGAACACTGTCATGACAGACAGTGCAACCGGCGCAACAACAGTCAATACACTCATTACAAAGAAGACCTCAGATCAGCGCTGGAGGACGACGGACAGACGGGTTTACAAAACACTGACGTCATCATGGACTCTTGCGGTCTTTGAGAATTTCGTAAAACCGCTTGAACCAACCCTCCTTCATGCTAGGCACACGCAGCATATACCCTTCCTTATCCGTCATTATAGCGAGAGACGAACTCATTACTGGCATGCCGATCGCTTCGCTATTCGCGGTTGGCAGATCGATACGACGATCGTCTGGCGCTGCCAGATTAAAAAATTCAGTGTTTTCGACAACGAGATATACCGGCAAATGATACCATCCCAGCAAAAGCTTGGCTAATGTGTCAGCTTCCTCAGCAGGCTTCAGTGGACCAAGTTCTCCGACGGTTCCATACGTGTTTGACAACCCGATAATTTCGATGTCCGGATATTCTCGTTTGAATTCCCGAATTTCATAACCGAATGACCAACATAGCCGCCGAGTTGATCCATCGTCAGTCGTTCGAGGCACAGTTTGGGAATGACACAGACTTGGCATCGCCCGGAAGTAATTGATTCGATTTTTGAACGGAATTTGCCCTTTCGGTACCGCACCCTTGCTCGAATAGGCTGCGAATCCCCTCCGTAGGGTATCTGGAGACATATTGTTCGCGACGTAGTAAAATGCTCCACCAATCTCGGGCATTTTTTTCGGTGCGGCTTCCTCTCTCGTCACGATATTCCCACCATACACGCGACGTTTCACCGTGTTGGCATACCACAGGTTATACGCGACGGTAGAAACAGCAATGCTGTCCAACGCATCGCCCCCAGTGGATCTTGCCATAAGACTTGCCAAGGATTGAAGTCTTTTTACAGCCCCTGGCGAATTTAGCCGTTCTTCTTCGGGCGTCGAATCGTTGACTCGTATAGCCAAGCGCACAGCTTCATCAACAGCTACAGAGTCGCCACGAGGATTCGCACTCTTCATAAAATCTAATGCTGCATCAATCGTATAATAGAGCGAATCTCCGACAAGGGCGGAAAGCAACCGTCTATAACATTGAGTTGCTTCCTCATATCGCATCGGTCTGGCAGCTTGTCCATATTCGCGCATCAATTGCCAGAGGCCCTCCTTATAATCACGCAATGATTGTTTACGTATCGTGGGATCCGGATTCTTCTCGGATTCGCGACGTAATGAATCCAAAAGCCGTTGTGCCAATCGACCCGCATCTTGATCTCGATGTGCGACTAGTAGGATGCGAACAATCCGCACCGCCGACTCAGTGCTCAAGAACTTTGCGGTATCCGCATTAAACTTATTGAGGCACACTTTCGCTGTCTCAATCGCCACATCCGGACGCTTCGTGAGAATCACTTTCGGAAAACTTTCTGCCACCTCATGACTTAACGTATCAAACCTGAGTGAATCCCTTCGCGTTTTATGAGCATCACTGACACGCAGTCCGGCGGCCCAGCATTCTTCGATATGCGTATACGCGAGATAATTTGGTGTCGTATCCGGGGTGGCAAAGAGTGTTTGGCCCTGCACATCGGAGGCGATGGCCAGCACACTCAGGGCGAAGACAAGTCTCCCGGCGGTGAGATATTTCATCTTAAACGGCATCGATCGTTGACGTGAAGGAAAAGTCGTTGATCTTGATAGTCGGGACAACTACACTTGGGACGACTCGGTGTAAACTCCCGTGTGGGAAAGGAAACTGTTGGTACCACGAATTCATGATGGGGACCGATTCACCAACGGATTCAACATTATTGAAGATGAACATCGGCGACTCCGTCCACCGAAAGTTTCGAACTGCTTTGGTGATTTTCCCGTTTTCGATGAGCCATAGCCCATCACGCGTCAGGCCGGTATAGAGCGCACTCGGCTCATCCACTATCTCCATCCCTGACACCCGTGTCAGCAACAGCCCTCGTTTTGTGGTGGCAATCATGTCATCTACGGATGTGATTTCCGTGCTGGTCATTGCGAAAGAGGTACGGGAGAGCACGGGTTCGCTGGATTCCAGTTGAGGCAGCGAATAGTCTGCATATTCATACCCCATCGCAGTTAACACGCCGTCCTTCAGAAAGTCGACCTTCTGAACCGCTGGATACGAGTGCGAACCGGTGATAGGGTCTTCAGGATCATGTGACATACGTAACCGGCGATCAGCAATCTGAAGGCCGAGCTTGCTCATGCCTCGATTGATCGCTGCGTCATATCCAAGAAAGATTGGCCCTCTAGTCTCTGCCCCTTCACGCCGTCCAAATAATTCGAAGAATTTTATTGCAAAGTCAGCCGTGGCTTGCGGCTCCAGTATCGTTTGATATCGCCCTGGCTCAATACGCACCGGGTTGAGCGAACGCAGACACTTATCAAAGGCGAGGTCGCCCAACTTGGCGAGATCCAGTCGTTTCAGATCAAACGACGAGGCACCCGCCCAGCCGGATCCAACGCCCTTGGGGTGCCGAACGGTCGTTGAGCACTCCGCCATGGTTGCATGCCCGGTCTCACGCACTTCGCGTCCCCATCCATCGCGCTTGTATCCCATAAAGTGGGCGGCGGCAGTGTCAATCGATCCCGACGACATCATACCGTCCGCTTCAGCACGTTCGGTCATCGATGTCACCAGCTGAGCGTTCTCTGTGGCCGTCCGGTTATACGTGGTGTCACTCCACACGGGAATCCCTTTCGACTCCCAGGTCGGACGGCCGAGCTTGAGATCGAAGACTTGCCGAAAGCTAGCCTCGTATTTGTGATTGATCTCTTGTTCAACAAACGCGCACGCATCACGCAATGACGTGTCGTCGATTTGGTTCAACCCGATCTCAATCCTCCCGCTATTGGCCTGATACCCATTGGTTCGAATGATTCGCACTTCGACTTTCCGCACATTATTCGTCTGAAACGCTCGATTGCGAGCCCATCGTTGGGCACCATACCACAAACTTTGAACCCGTACGATGAGTTCGTCATCCTTACTACAGAATTGGACGACTTTATCAATGACCCGTTCAGCATCGGCATCGCTGAGCACGCGATCATCATTGGCGCGTGATGTATGCATGGTCGTCATCCGTTATGCCTTTTGGGCGGGATTAATCATGGACATGTTTTTGAAGAGCGTTGGGGGTGCGTCGACGCTGCTATACGAATTCTTGAATGGATTGCTCTTGAAGTCCGCGGTGCCAACCGGCAACGAACTACTCGCGCCACCCAACGCGGCGAGATTGCCCCATAATTCAGAGGTCCTGAAAATAATGCCAGGTCCGGCGATCCTGGCGGTGCGTTTCCCTTTCTTGATTTGAAACGCCATATCGTTCATCAGCATCCCCGTCGACTGTTGAAAGTCCATCGAGACCCCGCCTGTCTTTAATTCAATCCCGTCACCCATTTGCTCGCGAAGTTGCACAAGCGTCGTATCACGATGCGGGTCGGCATGGAGAATCAAATCGGAGGGCCAAATGGTTTGGGGCTCTCCGGCATCGATGCCGTACACACTCCCGTTGCTCACAATAGGTTGACCACTTTTTTCAAGATAACCCTTCATCCACGCGGTTCCTTCCCTGCCGGTCTGCAGGTTGGTGAGGATCCCGTTTTTCACAAGCGCTACATCGCGTGGGGCCACACCCTCATCGTCCCATTTCACATGGGCGAGTCGTCCGGGTGACGAGCGGGTTGCCGTGATATTGAGTAAGGGAGTTCCAATTTTCAGAGCTCCGAGTTCTTGGTTGGGGTCAAGAATGTAACTTGTCCCGGTGGTACTGGCCTCAAATCCCATCACGCGATCGATTTCCGTGGCCACACCAATACTTTTCTTCACCAGTGGAGCCACGCCCTCCGGGTGGATGAGGCAATCATATCGCCCGACGTCAACAGGGATAATCGGCAGAGAGCGCTCTTCTGCCAATTCTTCATACAACTCGCGACACCATTCGCGCATCCGTGGATGACGGATAAGCTCAAACCCACTCCCGGCTCCAGAAGGATTGAATTGCTTGATCACTCCTTGTGCCCTAGCACCGCCTTGCTCGGGGAAATCCATGACCACAAAGGTGATTTTACCACCGGTACGATACACCCGTTGCGTGACAAATTGCCCTTCGGAATTACCGAACGCCTTTTGTTGCCTGTTGAAATTTGCTTCGATTGTTAACTCCCCAATGACGCCGAGACGATAATCGCTTTGCATATTGAAGATATATTCCTCTAACCCCTGGAGATAATCAGGGATCTCGTCGGGATCCATCGCAAAGGGATCGTCTTTGACGGGCATGATCCAGTCGCCACTGATGGCACCAGGATTGGGGGCCATATCAATATCCCTCGGTTTCGCTAACATATTGGCCTTCGCACTATCTACTGCGACGCGTCCGAGTCGCGCGGCTTCGTCTGTTGTCCAGACTGGGCTCGAGGCAAATCCCCAGTAGCCATCGCACCGCGCTCTGACACCGAACGCCAGATTTTCAAAGCGATTATAGGGTCGTTCACTATTACGATCTCTAATGAAATTACCTCTGGCCTGCATGGCCTGCGAAAACGTCAATCGGGCATCGGCATAATGGGCACCAGCTGATTTTGCCGCATCAATGGCCGTCGTGATGAGTATTTTCATGCGCTCGTCTTGTGCGGAGGGGAGTGGCTGAAACTCAGTGACTGCAGCGTTGGCAGGACGTGCGAACATCGCACCGGCCAATGTACCAGCGGTACCGCGAAGTAGTGTTCGTCGTTTCATCATGATAATGTGTAGATCGTGTGTATAGTGTGCGCGGAGGCAAGGGTGATCGAAGACATCCGTTTAGTACCAAGCGCCGATGCCGCGTGGAGCGCATGTCGTGTCGTTGCGTTCATCGCAAACCCGCACCATCCCTGTCGTGCCATGGATCGAAGTGCTGTAGGTGAAGATGCCTGGGGCCGAGAATGTTCGTGCTCGATAGGGTGACAGGAAGGCACTCGCATAGTGTTCGAAATTCCCATCCCAGGGGATCCTATGAAACGGCGCGATGTTCCCGCCAACATCAGGATCCTGAATCTGGAAGGTTTCTGGGCAAACAGTTCCTCCCGGTGCACCGACGTGCGAGGGATCATCGAACTGGAGATCGATGTCGGTCGTGACGTTCATATTGATCCAGACCACACAACCGCCGACACCGATGGTAAAATCACGGTAGCCGAAGTCGAGGACCGCTGCCACCGAACCTGTCGCAAAACGTTCAGCAATAGGCGAACGGAAAAAGAGCGGCCATCCCACCGTAAACACGAGCGAGTCGTTCTGTGCAATGCCGAACGCCAACGTTGACGCGTACAAGACCACTCGTCCTGGTCGGATCGACGTAATATTTACATCATCACCAGACTGAGTAATCTTGGCGATCGTAGTGTCTGATGATCGCACGAAGACGTGCAGGCCAGACAAGTTGGCGCCTGACTGGGATTGCCGGATGAGTGGGATCGTTTTGGTGTCACCGGCACTAACCTTCGCACTATCCGTCGCGGACAACCGAAGACCAAAGTCGCTTAGATGGGGTGGGGCCGTCGCAATCACTGAGACAATCGCGGAGTCGGTGCGCGTCACTGTCCCGTGCGTCAGGATAACCCGCACCACTGCGCGCGCTATCGCGCTGTCCGCTTTGAGTATGCCACCGGTCACACGAATCGCTGGATTACTGACGCTATAGGTAATCTCATCGGGGACAGCACTGCCATCCGCCATCATCGCGACGGTGTTGAGTGTCACGGTATCATAGGGCGCCATCAGTGAAAGATTGATGGCGTGCTGTTCCAGGGCCAAGACGGCAAAGAATTGATCTGGCGGAAGCAAAGACGTAGCTCCCCCATCTGCGAGCTTGCAGCCAACACTCAGGAGTGTAGCACCGGCGATGAGCGCCGAGCGCGTCCACGATATACGGCATTTACTCGTCATATTGGCATCCTTTGAACAAGGGATTTCGAAATTCGTCGGGATGGAGACCAAATGACATATCCGCCCCATACACGCCGGTATAGCCAGGGACGGTATAGATGCCAGTTGGGTAGACGCGCTCGCGATCCATTCCATACTTCCGAACGAGACGTCGTAAATCACCTTGCCGAGAGCCTGTAAGAAAGAGCCATGCAGCGCGTTCGGCAAAGAGCAGTGCTCTCTGCGTGTCTGTGGTTGCAGGGAGTTGAACGAACGGGCGTAGTCCAGCAATTCCCCCTATCCCGGCATGCCACAGCGTATCAATCTGCTCACCACCGCCCACGAGTTCGGTTGTATCAACCGTGTATGATCCGTTAGTACGAAGCGCGTTCAGCATGGTCATCATCTGTTGCGCATCGTGGTCGTATAATGCCGCTTCTGCGAGGATTAGCTTGGCTTCAATTCCGGACGCAAGCGTAAAGGTTGAAGAATCTGTGGTAACATACTTCACGGGAAACCATGATGTAATGTTATCGGGCCTCTTAAGCTGTACTGCTTTTGTTCGTGGATCGTTAGACGAGCGATAGGGCATACCATTGATCCCCTCGTGGTCCGAGATCGAAGCGTCAAAGATAAATTGAGAGTATTGCGTAAATCCTGATTGCTCGCGTCTACCATCGTCAAACGCGATGCGCATGGTGTACCGGAAGTCTGCATCAATGCTCTGCGCCGTCTGCCTGGCATCCGCATATCGCCCCATTGCCAGTTGGGCACGGGCTTTCAACACCCGAATCGTGGACTGCAACGACACGCTGTCTGCCGCGCGCGTATCGGCACTGTCCAACAGCAGGATGGCGTGCGCATAGATCTCATCCGTCGTCGACCCCGCTCGATACGTCCAGTCGCCTTCAAAGTCTAAGGTGCTTAAGGGGACACCTGAGCACCACCCATCAGCAATCAGAATTTCAGCATACGCCTCATACATAAACAACTGAGCTTGCCAGGTAGATGTCTCGCCCGGAACATATTTCGCTACAATCCCTCGAGCTAATCGAGCCAGAGAGCGTACAACGTGGGGAGGGCTTTCGGTCTGTTGACCACTTCGCAAATCAAAATTACTAATATTTGGATTATGCCTATCTAGACTTCCAAGTTCGTCCGTTAGTAGTCCCGAGGAGATAATGTATCGTGTAATGGTGCTCGACAACTCATTTCGCGTTGCTTGAGCTAATCTCGTAGCGCCTTGACGATTGTTATAGGTTGACGGGCCGTCGACGCCGTCCGGCAACTGAGTGTCGGTGATGTCCTTGCAGCTGATCGCGAGTGCTGTCAGTACACCAACCACAATCAAACGCACTCCCTGATGACGAGGCAAGTACTGGAATATTGTCATAGGTATCACGTCCCGATTCGTATTTGAAGACTCCATGTTCGTGGCATTGGGAGTTGCCCTGAATCTTGGGTGACATCACCAATGAGATTCCCGTTGACGTCGGGATCCTTACCGCGGTAGTTCGTCCACAAGCCAAGATTGCTACCTTGTAAAGAAAGGCTCACACTCGACATCGGGAAGCGCTTGAGATAGGCACGTGGAACGTTGTAGCCAATAGATATGAAGTTGAAACGAAGGCTATTCACTTTTTGGATGAAACCGTAATCCGTGCACGAATTGCTGAACCCAATCGGAATCGTACCTGAAACGCATGCAGCCGCTAACGCATACGCCTGTTGCCCGTAGGTCGAATTCGGATTGTCGTAGATATTCCCAAGGAGGGCTCCACCGCCAAGATTACTCTGCGTCAAGCCCGCCTTATAATTGAACTGACCATTCATGGTCAAAAGGCCGCGCAACAACGTGAGAGATGTCCTGAATGGCATTTCGAAATCCGGTGCTTGCATCCCCATATACACTGCAGAGTCGGCAACAGCAAAATCGCCATACCACAGCTTTGCGCCATTGGGTGGTGCTGTCCAGCCGGAAATGGGCCTGGACCAGCGACCGAAGAGAGGATAGCCTTCGACCAAACGGGTCCCATTACCCAAATTGATAGCGCTCTGCTCACCAAACAGCTTTGTAAGCCTGTTGGTGTACTTCGATATCGACAGGTCGATATTCCAACCGATATTGGGTAAATCGAGAACCATCGCGTTCAGACTTAACTCGGCGCCGGTATTCCGCACGTGACCGATGTTCGCGTAGTAGGACAATGTCCCGCCCAACAACCCAGACATTGCTCCAACCGACGGCGCGAGTGGCAACTGTTGAATAGCATTTTTGCGCATTTTATAAAAACCAGTCGCTGATAGGGTCAGCCTCGTATCCCAGAGCTGCATGTCAAAACCACCTTCAACCTCTTGGGTCTTTTCGGGTCCGAGCTTGGTATTCCCCACCGTTCGCAGCCGTAAGCCGAGATCCGGAGCGATGCCTCCCTGACTTGGCTCCCATCGAATGACATCCTGCTCCAGCGTGCGTAAGCTCCACTCGGCAGCCGGTTGCACTCCAGCGACGCCAAAGGCCAAGCGGGGGCGAACCAGGGAGACGACCCCCCACAACGGCTCTCCGCCCTCCCGGTCAATCGCAATCCAAGAGAAGTTCAGCTTGGGAAAGAGCGACAGTAATCCGCCCCGGAACCCACCGCGTGATCCAGATACTCCGCCCCCATCCAGTCGAAAGCCAGGGTTCACGAAGAATCTCGAATTCATGTTGAACCGAGGTTCAAGAAACCATCCACCAGTCGTTGTGGTCCTGCCTGAGCGGCTCGCCGACAGGAGCGTGGAAGGACGCGAAACGCCCTCAACCAGCGTATCGCTTAGGCCATCAATCGCCGAGTTCGATCGTTGAGTGATTTCTGAGCCAATTGACAGCGAAGTACGCGCGAGTGGAAAGAGTATACCATTCACTCGAGCCGTTGATGTGGTGATATTCTCGTGCCGTTCGGTAAACTTGCCTTTGGACAGCTCCGTTAGCTCCTGCTGTCCGATCACCGGTTGAAAGACAGCAATCCCCCGTGGCGTCAATGCTTGCGCACTCCGCTCGACTCGATTCATCCCGAACGTTGCGGTCAGCGGCAGCCGATCCCACCGCAACAGGTTCAGCGCTAAAGCATGATTCGCCGTGATTGCGTCGGTCTTGAGCTGATACGCATACTGTCCTAGCCTTCCGGGATTGATGTTGTTCGTATCCATATACACCGACGCCAACGCGGCGAGTTCGTCGTTCGCTGATGATTGATGTTGAGTCGATTGACTCAGCGATGTGGTGAAGGTGGCATTCAAGCCGCGTCCGAATTCCCCTGAAAAGCTGGCCTGCCCACTTTTAATGTCCAGCGAATTTGGTCGTCGCATACGCTCGCTGGGAGCGGAATCGTACAATGTCCGAAAGACATCCTGATACAGTGGTGGCATTTTGGTCAAACCGAGCGAGTTGGCCATGGACCCGGTCACCGAATAGGTGAGATCTTTGGTTCCACCGGATGCCGTTCCAGACACCCTCGTGTTCGTTCCGCGACCCAGGGTCGAGAGACGAGACTCATTCAGTGCTTGAAACCGCACCAAACTATCCAAGGCACACTTGAAATAGGGTTCAGGATTTTGGATAGATGGACAAAAAGCCTGAGGGGCATTTAAGCTTCCTTGGGGATCATGCCCAAATCGATAATACCCTGGTGCCGCGTACGCGCCCGGCATCGATTCAGTCCCTCTCGACGCAGCAACACCCCACCGCGGAGCTCCCGCTTTGCCTTTCTTTGTGGTAATGACAATAACACCATCCCCAGCATCGGCACCATACATCGCAGCCGCCGATGGGCCTCGCAACACTTCTATCTTCTCGATGCTATTCGGATCAATTTGATCAATGGGTGAAGGCGTTGGATACTTCCCCCCACCCAACTTCTGATCATCCACCCCAGACTGTCCGGCATAAATTCTGATCCCATCAACGATCACAATCGGATCGTTTGTTGGCGCGCCAGACACGCCCGAAAGTAATCCACCACCAATCCCACGTAACCGAATTCGTGATGACGCTCCCGGGACACCACTCGTCCGCATCACCGTTAACCCCGGGACACGCGCCTCCAACAAATCCGTCACACTCGTAATCGGCGCCTGCTTCATAATCTCTGGCACATCCAACGTCGTGATGTCGTTTCCAATCTCGACCTTGCGCTGACTGCCTGTCACTGTCGTCACCACTCCAGCGAGCGCGGTCGCTGCCGGTACTAGCGCGATACGGACAGAGGCTTCACGCCCACCATCCACCTTGACCTGGCGGGTGGTGGATTTGTACCCCAGCAGTTTAATCGTGACAAGATGGGTTCCCAAAGGAACAGCCAAGAGGGTAAATTCGCCGTTCTCGTTGGTTACCGCCGACGCACCGATCTCTGGCACCGCAATGGTTGCGGCCGATACGCCTTTGTTAGTCGCAGAGTCGGTCACACGACCACGAATCGTTCCGGTGATCGTGTCGGTCTTCGTTCCCCGGGCTGGGTTCTGCCGCGTAAAAGTCACATCTCCGCTTGGCAGGGTGGTGGCGACAATCCCGGTACCCCGCAACGCTCGTTCGAACGCGTCCGATGCAGTGATATTTCGTACATGCAAAGAGATGCGCCCCGTATATCCGCTTACCGCATCTCCATACACTGCGTTGAGTTTAGCCTGCTTGGCAATGAATTCGAGTATCGTTTTCAGCGCCACCTGATCGACGTCAACCGTCACGCGTGATGTATTCAGCATCGGACGTTTCTGGGTTGACTCTACCTCGATTACTCCAGACGGCACTGGCGCCTGAGCAGCGAGCGGCAATTCGGCAGACAGAACGAAGAGACTCACCACACAACGGGCAACCCTGACCTTGGTCCTGGTGTAGCAATAACCTCTGTTATTCGCCATAGGTTTTATTCGGTAAAGGGATGGTGATACTACGGAGTGCTGGCAAGACGGACTGATGTCGCTATGGGGTCAGCGTAATGAAGCGTCCGGCCCGGACGTACCGTACCTCGACGACCGGCGACACCAGATTCAAAACATCATCGATAGACTTTGCCGCGACAGAGGTAGATAGGGTAATTCGCCGAGTCAGGAGGAGCGTATCCGTCACCCGGATCTCGACATCATAGGCGCGTTCGAGTTCACGAATCGCATCTTTGAGTGGTGTCTCCCGAAAGACCAATTGTCCCGTTAACCAACCGGTATAGCCATCAATTGGAACGCGAGGGTTTACGAAGATCTGCCCGGAATCACTAACCTGCCCCATCGCGTGCGCTACCAGGATCGCTTCACTGGCCAGCGCACGAGTTCCAAGAGGTTGCTCAGCCCGAATCGAAACTTTCCCCTCAGTGACTACAACACGAGTGGCCGAATCCTCGGCATACTTGCGTACAGTAAACGTTGTCCCGAGCACGCGGGTGACCGTATTTCCAGCTTCGACAATGAACGGTCGATCTCGGCTCGCAGTCACGGTAAAATGCGCTTCGCCTGTCATGGTCACACGGCGCTCTGACCGGCCAAAATCCGGGTCGACCGTCAACGTACTGGCGTTACTGAGAATGACCACCGATCCATCCGCAAGCGGAATTCTGGCGTGGTGTCCATTCCCGGTTACGTATTGCGGATAGGATATCAGCGGCAACTCATTCTCTCCAGACGGACGCTTATTGAGGAATAGCGCACCAGCGATCAGCGCGGCACAACCAAACACACTCATAAAGGTCCAGCGAAGCCGCTTTCCATGAGCGGTGAACGCCCGCCCAATGGACGGAGCGTTCAGAAGGACTCGTTTATCGCTTCTGCCAACGCCATCTTTTTGCGAAATGTCGTTGACGGGATGAGCAGATGCATAAGCTTCAATCACACGCGCGGCTCGATCAATATCGACGGTCCGTGCAAGATGGCGAGGTACTTCATTCCACACGCCGCGTATATTCTGAAGAACCTGCTCGCGTCCCGGATGTTCCTTCAGCCAACGTTCGACCACGGCCGCTTGCTCCGGCGAACACTCCTTGGCGAGGTAGTCAGTCAGGAGTTGAAAATTCAGAATCGGGTTGTGCTGCATATCCTTATGACGGATCCACCCGAAAAACCTTATACGACTTTCTACAATTTTTTTGAAAACTTATTTGAAAACTTAACGTTTCCGCAAAAGTTCCCATTCGTGATCAGGATCAACCCACTTCGCCATCTGTCGAACCAGAGATTTGGTCGCTCTGGACATTTGCACGTGCACAGTAGGAACACCAATTCCCAGTACCGTTGCAATTTCGGCATAGCTCATCCCGGCATCCACGCGCATCAGGAATATCTCACGCATCCTGGGCTGGAGTGTCTGTAAAGCGGCGCCTAATGCCGCTTCAAGTTCCGAGTGCAACAGGTTGGATTCCCCCTCATTCGACACAGCAGGCTCAATCCCCGCATAGCTGGCATGGACACGTTGTTGCAGATCATGTTGTGCCCGTTCGTGCGCGAGAACATCAAGGGCCTTATTCCGTACAGCCTTGTATAAATACGCAGCGACACTCCCTCGAATCTCGAGGGAGCTCCGGATATCCCAAAGACGGAGAAACACATCCTGTACCACATCTTGCGCCAAATCAGATGAGGTCACAATGGATGTGGCAACATCTACTAACCAGGCGAAGTACGCTCGCAGGAGCGTACTCAATGCACTTCCATCCCCATCGCATATGCGACGGACTAGCTGGGCGTCACGGGACGCCTGGGATTGGGGAGTATTGGAAGGAGGATCCATAAAAGACCACAAGGGTCCTTTCAAGCATACTACATATCAAACCTTATGTCGAACATTTTAAACTCGATCCCACAACAGAATGTCTCGTGAATGATGCCTCGGCCGCTATATCTAAAGTTCGCGCGCGAGCAAACATGGATGTGGAATCACCATGTCACGCTTGCGACAATATTCGGGGATTGCCAACAGATCGTTCTGCCTTTATGGTAATGCTCCCGCATTTCTACTCTGGGTTTGTCGCCTAAAAAGCTAAAAATCTTTTTGGGAACAACAAAAAAGCAGGGGGACGACTGAAATGCACCCCTAAAGTTGGAAACCGCACTCACCCACTATCTGCAGTACTACAATCACGACCAGATCAAAACCAAACTCAACGGGCTGAGTCCGGTGGAGTACCGAACCCAGCCCGCACAACGTTAACTCACAACTGTCCAATTTTTGGAGGTCACTTCAGATTTTCGATAGATCGTCCCTTTGCGTACAACTCCATCCTATTTCTTCAACATCTCCTGTATCTGCCGCTCCAGCGTCATCCAATACGACGACACTGCAAACGAGCTGGTGATCACATAAAAATCTCCCTTACGATCCACTAACAAGACATCACCCATTGGCCATCCCTGCTCATTCGCGCTCTGTTCTGGCATACGACGACCATCGTGCATTCGGGAGAACTGTGTTTCTGGCACCGCGAGCACAACCGGCAACTTCAAGTAGTCAAGGTAATACTTTCGAATCAGGTCAACCTCGACCTCTGGATCCAACGTGAGCTGCGATCTGAAATGCCCGCTCGTCTTGGAGACCACTACAATCTCGAGACCTGCCGATCCGTATTTTTCGTGCAACCGTCGGATCGATGCGAACTGCGCGTAACACGAATGACCGCAGCCCGGTGTCATGAAAAAGATCATCGTGACAGCACCCGCTTTGGGACGAGCCGCTGTATCCGCGTTGGTATTAAACCAGTGTTGCGATTGAATTGCACGCGTCGGATTACCATAAAACGAATAGTTGCGTGTATATCCTTCAATCCAGCTTTGTACCATTTGATAGTGCCGTGATGATGGATCAAACGCCGATAGCAACTCTGGCTTGGATCGCTCAGCAACGGCTACCCCAGCAGTTGTTCCTGACTGGAGACGGTTTGCGTTGGCCAGCGTGGCGTACACCCCAGACATATCGGAAACATCATCTGTCCGCTGGTTGTTTGGCATCTGCCCCCATGCGGTCACCGCTGCCTCGCCTTCAGTAATTACCAATGGATAATCGTCCCAGTAGGCTGCCATCTGACTAAACAAACTATGTGCCCTCATTCGCTCATTCGCAGCTGGTGCCCCCAATGAATCCATCGAAAGAAGAATCGATCGAATCTCATTCATCTGACGTGGGCGATTCGTTAGATACGTTTCAACAAGTTGCCCCATTAGTTTCGCACGTCGAGCGGGAGACATCGAACGTGTATCTGTGAGTAGTCGCTGAGACGTCTTTCGAGCGAGATCTGGCTGTTTGCTATAGAGATAGGCATTCGCAAGATCATTAAGTTGATCGATCGGAACCTGATTAATCTGAAACTGTGCAGCACAGGCCTTTGTGACGGCAGCGACGATGTCCGGAACCGTATCGATGCGCGGATCAATCGTGAGTGTATCGGTCGGATGATCGCGAGTATAGAACCGATCTGCACGTCTAGCCGCCATCGTACATTGTCCAGGTCGGCGATATCGTTCATAAATTGCAGGATCTGTCTGCAAATGTTCGCGAGTTCTAGCTGGTGTTGAGAACGAAGTCGAAGACGTAGTACTTTGGGCCATTGCACCTGCAGCAGCACCTATAGTAAGAATACCAGCTGCCAATATACGCTGCGACGTCGAATTGCGTGCCATCGAGTTAAACAGCATCCATCAACCCCGTGAAGCTAAAGTCATCAACTTTAACCGGCGGACAGACGGCTGGAGCCGATGGACGGAATGTACGTTGCGGTACACCCAATTGCACCACATTGTTGAACATGAACATCGGAGACTCCGTAATTCTGAAGTTCTTGATCGCCTTAGAGATTTTCCCGTTCTCAACCAGCCACAACCCATCACGAGTATTACCAGCCATTAGCATGCTGGTGTCATCTATAACACGAAGGCTATTAAATCGCGTAACCAGAATACCGCGCTTGGTAGTGGCAATCATTTCATCAATGGTCGTTGTGCCGCCGCTAATCCGGAACGCAGTCGAATCAGGTAATCCAAGTTCTTTACCAAGATTGGAGATCGCATACATTCGACCATACGACAGATCTTTCAATATTCCGTTTTCAATCCAATTGGTGTTCTGATATGGTTCGCCCGCCCAGTCAAACGGGGGAAATCCGCAATCAGGGTCCATTGGATCTGCGCTGACTGTAATTCGCTCATCCAGCACCTTTAGCCCGATTTTGCTCTGTCCTCGACCGAGCGTGAATGGTCCACCACCCAATTCCGCGAGGCCACGAGACATAGGACGTCCCATCATCGGTGCCCACAGATCACAAACAGCTTGCGGCTCCAGAATTGCGGTATAACGTCCCGGTTCCACTGCAACTGGATTTTGTGATCGCTGACATTTATCGAGCGCGATCGCGGAAATGTTTTTGGCGTCGATTCGTGTCCAATCGTTAAAATCGATTCCAGCCCACCCGGATGCGGTTCCCTGGGGATCACGGACCGTTACACTGTACTGTGCCGTGGTATATGGATAGTATCGCGATAAGACACCCGAGTCACGAACCGATCGTGCTCGCGCATTTACTTCGATGTATCCAGCCGATAGAAATCCGGCGTCCTTCGCTGGCTGAATAACACCTTCAGCAACCCGTCCACGGGTTTCTGAATCCACATTGTACGTCGTATCAAACCAGATTTTCGGCGCGGAGATTGGCAACATCTCCTTGGGTTGATCTGGATATTTGTCTAACGATGGCGTACTGAACAAGGTTGCATCTTCGGCCCGGAGGATGGTCGCTTTTAGCGGACCATCTTCCAGCGAATTTGTCATGGCCGTCCCACCAATTCCGTACAGCGTTCGACCTAATGTAATTGTATTTTCGCGAGTGTCACCACCGGTCGATATCAGGTTTCTCGCCCAACGCAGGTTACCGGTCCACTCGCTGTTTATGGATACGTTTGTATTACCCGAGCCATTTGACATGGCCAGAATACGCTCCTGTAATACCTTGCACTCTTCGCTGGATAGGAAACGACGGGCGTCTCCCTGATTGAGCTCCATCGAAGGCTTATGTTGACTATTCATTCTGGATGTTCCTGCTTACGCTTTTCTGGTGATATCGATTAAGCTGATATTCGCAATCTTGCCGGGAACAGCACCAACACTATGCATCGACATCTGAACCGGTTGTCCTCGGCGACGCCCTTGTCCGAACCAGGCTTCAGTGCCAGGCCCTCCGACGGCAACGAGATTGCGCCATAGCTCAGGCGATCGGAACAGAATTCCAGCGTTTTGCAAATATCGCCCTAGTTTTCCGTCCCGAATCTCACGTATCACACCACCCGCCATACCATTCAGTTGCTGGTGGTCCATCAAGGGGTTAAGCGCCAGCACTGCGATTCCCTGTTTCGTATCTTTAACCATATTGTCGAACGAAACAGCTTCTTTCCCGGGCAACATTTGAAGGTTCGGAGAGTGTTGCGTCGTAATGAATAACCCAGACTGTGCGTTGGCACACCCGTGCGATCGAACGGGCCGATTGTTCGCTTTATAATACGCGGATAGCCATGTTGCGGACTCGCGTGTTGTTTGAAAATCCACCAACATACCATCTCGAATAATTTCGAAGGTATCCGGTTCAACCGCCTCGTCATCCCATTTCACAGTAGCCAGGGCGCCTGGGGTCGATCGATCTGCAATAACGTTTAGCTTCGGCGTACCAAGCTTGTACGTGCCGATCATTTCGAGCGGTTTGTTGAGATAACTCGTACCACCTGCATTGGCTTCGTATCCTAATGCTCGATCGAGCTCCGTAGCAGCACCAACCGTTGGATCGATAAGCGAAGCCATAGCCTGCGCACTAAACACCGCATCGCATCGAGTAGGATCAGTCGGTTTGAAATATCGCATCGCTTCAACCTGCTCGACTAACTCACCGATGCGATCAAAGATGTCGGAATCAACGAAGTACTCCCACCCTTTCCCTGCCGCGGAAAGGAGGGGCACGTTCATCATCGCTGTCTCTGCTTGTAGCGAATATTGCCCCGAATAACCAACAGATAAACTGCTTCCGCTAACGTATGTTGTTTGTGAATATTTCGATCCGAGGCTGGATACAAACACCTTCTGCTGGAGATGGAAGTACATGCCCATGCTCGCAGAGACTCGCCTTTCATACTGACGAAATGAGTTAGTCAGCTCACGGGCGAAGTCTATCTTCTCGCCCTTCGGAATATCGAACGGATCGTATTTGACTGGCATGCGCCATTCACCATTGACCTTGGGCGGTGGTGCCCCAAGATCAATGTCACGTTTGCTCCCTGCCCCATTTGCCTTGGCCTGTTCTACGGCGCCTTGCGCCAATCGAGCCATCTCATCGCGGGTCCAAACGGCACTTCCCATGAATCCCCAGTACCCGTTTGCGAGTACTCGAACTCCAACTCCATACAATTCGTTGTCGCCGGATGGCAACATCATGGAATCATATTCTTCTTGGCGAATGAGCGTAAGCCGCACATCCGCATAGGTCGCACCAGCAGATATGGCAGCATCAACCGCGTGCTGTGCCAGATCATAGAGATCAGGCTCGCCGCCGTTCGACCGGCTCGGCATCACAATCGATGTCGCGTTTGCAACAGATCCGGCACGTGCGATCGACGGTAGGCTTAGCGCCGCCGCGGTCGCGGCGGCTGTTGCCCCAGTTGTGCCCAGGAAGGCACGTCGTGTATAACTCATTAGCAGTTCTCCAGAAAGCTTCCCTACTTCGCTGCGGCCGAGGATGGCGGCGTTGGCACAAGATCAAAGTGAGCGAAGCTCTTAAGGTTAATAAAACGCTTTGCAGCAGCTTGTACGTCTTTACCGGTCCATGCTTCGACAACTGAATTGTCACGGATCTCGGAGAACGGAATCTTCAGATCGTCAAACAACGTGATGCGCTGCGCCCATACCCCATCCTGCTTGAACTGCTCTTCAAATCTTCGGCGCTGAGCTTCACGTACTTTATGCATGTCAGATTCGAGTGGTAGTTCCTGCTGTAATTTTTCCAACACAGCCAGGGTAGCCTTTGTCAATTCATCGGCACGCTCTGGAGCGCTGACAAATGAGATATCGATCGAATACCGTGGCTCTGGAACCGGTGTTGCACTCGCGCTCACTTCAACGCTGTAAGTGCCACCAAGCTCTTCCCGAAGACGCTCTGTTAACCGCAACTGCAGGATTTGACCAAGCCCTTGCAACTCCCACTGTTCCTTTCGTGTAACTAGCGTTGGGCCGTAGAAGCTAAGAATCGTAACTGTCTTGGGATCCGTACCGCCAACAACGGTCTTTCGAATCATCCCCGACGGTGAATGAATTCCAGGATCTTTAAACGTTTCTACTCGGCTCCCACCTGGAAGGCCACCAATATATTGCTCAATCAACGGTGCAATCGAATCGAGTTCGAAGTTACCGACAATCACGAATCGGAAGTCGCTCATATCGCTAAATCGATCACGGAACACCTGGAGCGATCTTTCCGGATTGAGTGAATCAATGCCGGAGACCATACCCTCCAAGACTAATGGGTGGTTTTGCGACATCGTCAGCTTTATCGTGTCTTGAAATGCTTGTTCAACAGAAGGCACTTTGCTCGCCATCGCCAGTCGAGCCTTCGCCTTATACGTTTCGATAGCCGCAGTATCGAGACGCGGTTGCGTCACACTGAGATACATCAACTGGAGCGCGGTCTCGAGATCGCTGCGAACAGCGGTTGCGCCAACACTCTCGTCAAATGGCCCAATATTCCAACCAGCCCGAAGCTGTCGACCGTTCAGTTTTTTACCTAATTCAACTGCTGTAAATGAGCCAGCCCCACTCATTTGAAGCACTTGCGTCACCGTGCTCGCCGGAACGAGTCCAACGCTATCCATATTCAGATAGAACCCACCTTTGCTCGCCCCTTGCACCGAGACCATATCAGTTGTGAAGTCGCTAGGTCGCAGTAAAACGCGTATACCATTAGACAGCGTCCATTCCGTGATACCTTCAGCCAATGACTGCCTGGATACGATCCGGCCTGGTGTAGGCAACGTGGCCAGCAATGGATCGATTTTTATTGCTCCCTCTTTGTATGGTGTCAGCGCCATCCGTTCGACTGCGCTGAACGAGGAGAGGATTGACGATTCTTCCGGAGTCATCACACCAAAACGCTTCGGAGTCGTCACAAAGAACACACGATTGTCCTTTGTTTTCCAGAGTGCCGCGATTGGCTTGATATCGTCATTGGTAATGGACGGTAGCATATCGCGCAACGATTGCAGCTTCGCCGCAGGATCGATCAACTCACCACCATTTGTAAAGTGACCAGCATATGCCTGAGCATAAGAGGACGATGGGATATTGTGACGCTCTGAATAGCTTCGCTCGGCCCCTTGTAGCGTGTTTGCCTTCATTCGCTCCAGTTCGGTGTCGCTCAGACCAAATCTTGCAATGCGTTCGACTTCGGCCAAGGCGGCACGCAGCCCCGCCATTGGCGAACCGTCCAGTGCTACAACGTTAACCGATAACATCCCTTCGGTTTGGCCCAATCCGGATACTCCAACTTGCGCTCCACGGAACGGAGCCTCTGCAGCCTGCAGGAGCTCACCCAAACGCTGATTTACTGCACCGATAAAAAACGATTGAGCCAAGCCGATTCGCATTTGTGTGGCTTCGTCACCCATCGTTTGCGGCATTTTATAGTTCACCGAGATGTTTGTCGCGGTAACCTGTGAATCGGAGACAACGGAGAACAATGGCTCAACGTTCCCTGGAACAGTATACGTTTCCCGAGGACGTTCAGACTTGGGGTTCTTTAACCCGGCAAATCGCTTCGTGATCATGGCTTCGATAATCGCCGGATCAAAATCCCCAACGGTAACAACGGCCATCAAATTTGGGCGATACCAATCACGATAAAACCGCTTGAGCGCTTTGGGATTAGCCGATTGAATGATCTCGGGTGTACCGATCGGCATCCGAGTAGCATAACGGGATCCTTTGTACAACACTGGGAGCTGTTGATCTCGAATCTTTGCCCCAGCGCCTAACCCTCTGCGCCATTCTTCAAGCACAACCCCGCGTTCGGCAATAACTTCAGCAGAATCAAAGAGAATCCCACCGGCCCAATCTTCGAGGATATCAAATGCAGTCGATAAAGGCTGCGGCTTATCCGTGGGAACCTGTAGTTCGTATGTTGTTTGATCGAACGACGTTGCTGCGTTAAGATCAGCGCCAAATCGTAAGCCAATGGATTCAAGATAATTCACTAATTCGTGTTCTTTGAATCGCGTTGTTCCGTTGAAAGCCATATGCTCAACAAAGTGCGCTAATCCAAGCTGATCGTCATCTTCCTGATTGGATCCAGCACGAACGACGAGCAGGAGCTTCGCCATGCGATCCGGCTTCGCGTTCGCACGAATATAATACGTGAGGCCATTCGCAAGCTTACCGATCTTTACACTTGTATCTTGCTGTGCAGTCGATTTTGTGGGCGCGGCCTGTTTTGCAGACTTTACAGTCTTTACAGGGCGTTGAGCGTTCCCATTGGAAACACTCAAAACCAACCCGCATATCGCTGCAGCTACTATCCCAACCTTTCTATAACGCATATCTAACATGAAGTCCAAATCAAAAATTTAGTACGTGGGTTGTTCGCGCACGTATATGGTACCTTTTGCACCACTGAGTGTGTTGGTGTATTTGTATATCCCTACCGTCGGGAACGTTCGTGTTGCTGTTTCCATATAGTTAATCAACGGAACGTCGCCACCTGTCACCTTGTCAGGTTCCTCGAACTTGATATTTGCCGGCGTCTGCAAATACGAATTATTATTCCAGGTAATCGATCCACCAACCCCGAGAACAACTGCGTCGGAATACAAAGCTCCTGGACCAAAGTATACGGTCGCCGAAGTGGCATAGATCACTCCAACTTCAACCGTATCGGCGAATACCCGTCCGTAGCTGGTGGCTTGAGCAACTACCTTTGTTTTGCCGAGAGCCTTCCCCGAAATCAAAGAGACACTTCCGATCGCGATACGTGAATCAAGCGGGAACACTGTAACAGCCGTTCCGAACACCGGAGCATCAGAGCTATCAGTGATATCAACTGAAATCCAGATGTACGATCCAATTGCCACGACTGACGGAATCGCATCGCCACCTGCGGTCTGTAGCTTAAACGACTTGATCGCATGGCGCTGTGCCGTAACAGCAACGGGAGTCGTATCTGCCCGTGTTACTCCGTTAATGGTAAGCGAAGCAATCACATCGATTCCATCGGTAGCAATTCGTCCCGTAACGAGTCCGTTTGAATCAACGTGTACACGAGTCGAATCGACAGATCGAAATACCGGTTTGGGAAGGTCTGTAATAACCGCCCCGCTTGCATTAAACGATTTCGCGGTTAACTGATACGATTCTCCAACTGCTACAGTTAGTGGCTTTGCATTGTTTCGAACAGCCCAGAACAAATCAGTTGCTTCCTTGGGAGGAAGGCTGACAACATCACCAGCTGAACAGGCCGCCATTCCAAAGAGTAGCAAGGCCGGAATTGCACGAGTAATAGTCATTGGTTTCCTAAGCATCTCTATTAAAGCAGCCAGAGAAATATGGATTGGTGTCGGCTTCCAGCTGTGGTGGGGCAAAGTTGGGTTTGTTACTAAAAATATTATTCGGCGTTGGCATTAAAGGATTTGCACCAGTTGGAAATACGCTGTTAACAGGACGAAGGTACTGTCGAACGAGCCGTCGCATATCGCCAAACCGATGCCCGGTGCCGTACAGCCAGAAAGCACGCTCCCTGAACATCACGTCTTCTCTTAATGCCTGGTTTGCTCCTGTAGTGGAATCCACAGGAAGCGCTGGAATTGCTACCGATCCGGCAGACTGCCGTAGCTCATTCAGAATAGACGCCCAGCCAATATAATTATTGGAATTCAAAAGCGCCTCAGCTTGAATTAATCGAGCTTCAATTCCATCAGCCAAGGGAATTGGTGCGCTGCCATCAGCGAACTTGCTTGGATACGCCATTGGCATCCCGCCAGGTGTTGAATACCACCCAACTCGTGGATCCTTGTTGGGGCCAATCGCGCCCGCATCAAGATAATTCAACCCATTCCCACCGAGTCGATTTGCAACGGTCAAGTCGTACGACACACCGGCTGATTTCCCACCTGCAACATAATTAGGAGATCCTATGGCATTATACCGTAATTCATACTTAAACGCAGTCGGAATGCTGTCAACACTGACAAGTGCAGCTGCTCGTGCAAAGTCCTTCAACCCCAATAAGGCACGTGCTTTGCCAATTCTGGCAAGGCGATGAACGCTTAGACTGTCAGTTTGAATAGCTAATGCAGAGTCAAAATCTGCGATAGCCAATCCAAACAGCTCTACTGTCGTTTTTGGATGCCCGATTTCAATATCACCACCATACACGGCTCGACTTAGGGGAGTGCCGGAACAATACAACTCGGCGAACATAACCGAGATGTATCCGCGCAACGCATATAGCTGAGACACATACGACGACGGCGATGTTGTTCCATATGCCTTTAGCGCGCCGATGGCCTGATCGATCATCAACCGAGTGGTACTCATATCGGAATACGGTTGCTCTTGCGGCCTACCGGAATTTAACCCACCGATACCAACTTGCCGTAAAGAAAATGAAGGCACTTTATTACCCCCAAATTCATCGCTTCCCAATCCCGAGGCTAACGCAAAGCTCGACCCAACCAGCAAAGTCGTAAACGTTCCAGCATATACTCGATTGAAGCGAGATAGTGCATCAGAATACAAGCCAACAGCACCGGCTTGTGTTTTCACAATATCCGGACTGGTAATCGTTGATGGATCAGGAACATCGGTTAATCCGAGCGAGCATGCCGCTAGCATCGGCATCGCGGCTGCAACAATTGCCCGATGAATCGTGTGTCTATGCATAAGCCTGGGAATTCGCTGAGGAATGTTAGTAATTGAGATTGACACGAAGTGACCAGTCACGCGTTTGTGGAACTCCACCCATATCTCTCATATTGTTTCCAGCCGTCGTTGAATTGACTTCTGGGTCAGCACCGCGATACTTCGACCAATGCCACAAGTTGCGACCCATAAGGGATACCGACGTCGAGCTGCTTCGGAGTGCACGTGTCACTGAACGCGGTGCCATCATGGTTACAGAGGCATTATTCCAGCGCAGCCAGGAAACCGTTTCATATCCCGCGTAAGGTGAGTTCTGGTTTACGCTCAAGGCAATCGCCTGATCTCGCAGACTCGTCGTTGGATCAACCGTCATGCGGCATCGATCTGAGGAACACTGGCGATAAAGTGAGCTATTAAACTGCGTCAGTCCATCCTGAAAGCTGAACCCCGACGTGAACGACAGTCGCCCTGAGAGCGTTGCAAAGGTCGTTTGAAATGAAACCTCTCCTTTTGGAAACGGTTGCCCAACATATGACGGGCTGTCGGCAAGCTGTATTTCTGAGATAGAGAGGACTCCATTACTGTCCAGATCGGCATACCCTGTAATCGGACGGCCCCAAAATCCATTCACCGGGTACCCTTCAACAAAACGTGTCTGCCCTGAGAACGCTGTGGCCATCGTGTTCGTACCAAGCTTGACCAGCTTGTTTGAATTCCTGGAAAAGCCGAGTGTGAAGGACCAGTCAAGCATACGCGTCATGATTGGACGCGCGGTTGTCGAGATCTCCAGACCATGGTTTGCCACTTCACCAACGTTCTCCTGTCTCGACATAATACCAATCGAAGGAGGCAGAGTGCGCGTGATCAGTGCATTTTTGGTCAACTTGTTATACGTAGTCAAGTCAACCGTCATTCGATCGTCCCACAGTCCAATATCAAAGCCGACTTCATACTCGACAGAACGTTCTGGAACCAGCTTCGTGTTTCCCACCGAAAGAATGGTGATACCAGAAACATTGATACCATTCGGGAACGTTGGCTGTGAGCGATATGACCTGAATCGTGCGTCAATTCCGGGTTGCACACCAGCCTGCCCAAACGCCGTCCGAAGTCGCAGGTTACTTAATACGTTGGATTTTGGAAAAAACGATTCCTGTGAAATCAACCATGAAGCATTGAACTTCGGGTATAACATTGGCTTTGCTGCTCGCCCGAATGCGCTACCGGCATCACCACGCAACGCGGCGGTTGCGAAGAGACGATCACCAACCGCGAAGCTTTCATCCAGAAACCAACCGGCTGTAGCAGTTGCGCTTCGTCGTTCCTGCGGGAGTCCAAGAACCGTAGCGTTGGTCATCACGTCGCTTCCAGCCGCTAACCCAGTCGCCGTCATTGTAAAGCTATTGTTTTCTGTGCGATTGTATTGCAAACCTGCACTTGAGCGAAGACGTGTTCTCTCCGAAATGGGCAAGGTAAACGTGCTCGTTAAGCTTGCGTTACGCCCCGTATTCTCGGCGTCGGCTCGGCCGCGGGTGCTGCTCGAGCTCGCACCCATACTCGACGTTGCCAATCCTAATACATCGTTCGCACGTAACAGCACGTCATCACGACGAGATGTATAGTCCATACCAAATATTCCGCTGAACGTTATCCAGGTTGCCGGACGTGCATTGGCATTAACCCCTCCGAAGAGTCGTTTAACGACATCACTATTACGTTGCAGGAAGTTCGCGCCAGGCCCCGTAGTTCCCCACCCCTGCCCGAGCGAATCACGGTAACCAGGAGTTCCGTACGATTCGGAAATGAATCCCGAAGCATTTTGGGAGGCGTCACGATGATACTGTGATGAATAGTTCGCATTCACCCCAAGATCGAGCTTCGGATTCACCTGTGTTGTGATATTCGCGTTGACGCTCGTCCCATTAAGCACGTTCGGACGCTTCGTCCATTCTGGAAGTGGAACTCCACCGCGAATAGGGCGCAGCCGCTCGACTTCACTGGCTGGCAACTTGAGCAAACCGATATCATTCGTGTATGTTCCACCAAGAAAATACTGAATCTGGCTGGATCCACCAGATACTTGCGCGGTATACTTGCTATTGTAGCCTGTCCCAAACGGCGAGGATTCCTTTGAGTTGAGCGGATTGTAATGCGTCACGCTATCGAGCTTGCAAAGGAGATTAGCAGCCATGCCGAGCGAACAGTTTGCCAGTGTTGGTGCAGTTGGCGATGTTCCCCATCCCGTCCAGGCATCAGCGAACTTGGCTTTCATGCTTGCCAGTCCCTGGACCGTCGCAAGCGACCATCGCGTTGGCCCTGGACGTCCACGCTTCGTTTTGATCACGATAACGCCATTTGCTGCGTCCGATCCATATAACGTTGCAGCCGACGGCCCTTTCAGGATTTCGATTGTTTCGATGGTCTCTGGGTCAATATCATCTAACCGTGATGTTGCAGAGACACGAGAGTTCAATTGATTTTCGCCTGCAGACGACGTTGAGTTGGCGTCAGTCGTAGGATTTTGACTGTAAACTGCATCAACACGAATCCCATCGATAATGATGATTGGATCCGAATTCGCCAGTAAGCTGGAAACACCCCGAATTCGAATACGCGATCCAGAACCAACCGTTCCACTTGATGCTAAAACCTGCGTCCCGGGAGCCCTGGAGCGGATGAGATCGCTGAGATTCGGAATAAGCGTAGTTTCCATAATCTCTTCGACATTAATCAAGGTGCTTGAATTACCCACCTCAACACGCTTTCTATCACCAGCCCCTGTCGTGACCACTTCATTGAGGCGTTGCGGCGAAGTCGTTAAGACAAAGTCAACGTCGACGGTATCGCCACTTACAACAGTCACTGGCTTCTCTACTACAGTGTATCCGAGCATGCGAGCCGCAAGAACGTATTTCCCGGGACGAAGCGAAATTACTCGATATGCCCCAGCAACCGTGGTCACAGTGGACGTATTTGTCCCTGCAACACTCACTGTTACGTACGATATCGGGCGTTTCGAGGATGCGTCGAACACGCGTCCTCGCACGAACCCTCGAATGGTATCTTGTGCTCCTGACGTGACTTTTGCAGCATCATCTTTCCAAATAGCCACACGACCGTCGGTCCCGGTACGCATGGTGAGGCCGGTTCCTCGAAGAATGAGTCGAAGTGCATCGAGTGGTAACATCTCACGCACCGTCGCATTAACGCGCTTCCCCGCCAGATCATCGTCGCTGTAAATCAGCTTCATGCCGCTCTGGCGTTGCAATTGCTGCAACGCCTCAATCAACGGCACTCGCTGTAATTCAAGCGAGACCGGCTTATTCAACAACACCTGTTCCGTACGAGCTGACTGCCCCGGAACCGAGGCGGCGTGAACGGGTGCTGGAACAGTTGGCGTCTGCGGCATTGCAGGTACGGTCGCAAACGCAGCCGAACTTCCAACGGTGAAGCACCCTGTTAACGTCAGCCAACGAACCTGCTTCATCATGGCATCTGTGGATAAAATGTGATTGTGCGGCCAATGCGCAGATAGCGCACACCAAGAGAAACACTCAGAAAATCAAGATCTTCAGTCGTCAGCTGTGCAGGATCGAGTGTGGCAGAGACTCGTCGCTCCGCCAACTTCGGGTCTGCCAGTACAAACTCGAGATCATACCACCGCGCAAGCGATGGTAGAACTTCATCCAACCGCATGCCGATAAAGACCAACTGCCCGGACCGCCATCCGGTGAGCGTAGAAATCGGCTGATGGTTCTGGACACGAACTTCCGCCTTGGAACCGCTTGCCCATGCGATGTCACCAGCGGTTAAGACGCGATTCTTAACCGCAACTTTCCCATCTTGAATAGCAACCCGAACAGCTGAATCTTCAGGATATGAACGAACTCCGAACGTTGTTCCTAAAACGCGGACATCAACGCCAGCAGATCGAACGACGAATGGTGCACGGTCGGCATGTTGAACCTGGAATACAGCTTCCCCGTTTAACGTCACAGTCCGTTGCCCGTTCCGGCCGGCCTGGGTGTACTGCAATCGGGTATCTGGTGCAAGCCAGACCTGTGTTTTGTCGTCGAGCGTGATGTTAATCTGCTGGCCACGTGTCGTGCTGTACTCGCGTTGAATCTCCGGGCTAATCCACGGCACACCAATACGGTGGCCGAAGAGACCGAACATGACTCCGACTACGGCACATACGGCTCCCCACATCACAGTCCGGGATCGCAGTTGAGATGGGCCCGGTCGTGGGGAACGTTCGCGCACAGGAGGGGCTTCTGAGACTGGCTCCGGTAACGACGGCTGTATCGCCGGTAACAGATTAGAGATCCGCTGAAAGATCAGGTTCTCGTCGAACGGAACCTGATCCACATCCGAGTGAACCGAAACACCCTGCAACGTACGGGCAACGGCTGCCGCCGCTGGAGTCTGCTCCAGCCAATAGCGCATGGCTTCCCCGTCGCTTGACGAACACTCGTTCGCCAAATACGCATCTAGGAGCGCCCATCCGCGCTCATCGGTCATTGAAAGATCGTACACACCAGAGTAACACCGGCGAACGAAATTTCTATCGCACCCAAAAACCTATCGAGATTGCTCGACGATGGCGCGGAGGCGTTTCAGGAGTCGGCTTAATCGATTATCCACCGCTGCCCGGTTGATACCGAGAATGATCGCAATTTCTGCAGGGGCCATTCCGTCACGCCACCGGAGCTCAGCAATACGACGAGCATCCTCTGGAAGTGCGGCGATGGCATGCTCGAGAGTGGCCATCGTGGCGAGAGCTTCATCGTCAAACGAGTCCTCAGCCCCTCCCGGACTCTGATGTCCCAAGACATCATTGTCTGTTGCAGCAACATTGTGCCAGCGCTCAGCTCGCCTTTCAGCCCGTTGCTGGTTCAATGCCCGACGTTGCACCGATGTGTATAGATATGCGCGCACCCCGTATTGGGGTTCCCACAAGGCACGTCGAGACCAGATGATGAAGAATACGTCGGAGACAATATCTTCAGCGGCGGCCTGTGAACGGACATAGCCGTAGGCGAAGCGAAGCAACCCGGATATGTGGATCCGGTATAGCTCAGCGAAGGCTCCCCGGGCCGATTCATCGTCCGAAAACCGAAGACGCGTGACGAGAGCATGCTCGTCGCGCGTATCGATCGGCGATGGATTTTCGGACGGCTGAGGAACCATGAACTGGGCTGGAGGCGAACGTCAGCGAAAAAAAGGGTGCTCTCTTATTTAAGGAGTTGCTCCAGTACCATCAAATGTCAAGGCGCTGCGAAGAAATTGATATCTCAGATGCTCGAGATACTACTCACCCAAACGTGTATCAGGAACTAAATAATTCGTTACGTAGTCTTCAACCGCATCACGCAACGGTGTGATAGGTGATGCGTATCCTGAGTTGCGCAACTTTGCGATATCAGCTTGAGTAAAGTACTGATACTTACCACGCAACGTCTCAGGCATATCAACAAAGCTGATATTGGGTGTCTGTTTTAGCGCGCCGAATACAGATTCCGCCAACTCAACCCATGTGTTCGCTTCCCCACTGCCGATATTATATAATCCTCCAGCCGATGGGTTGCTTGCAAGGTGCAGCGCCATATTCACAGCATCCTTTACATAAAGGAAATCGCGTTTTTGATGACCATCTGCATATTCAGGCTTATAGCTCTTGAACAATCGAATTTCCGCAGTCTCACGAACTTGCGCGTATGACTTGTTCACCAAACTTCGCATATCGCCTTTATGATCTTCGTTTGGACCAAAGACGTTAAAAAACTTGAGACCAACTAAACTATCCAGAAACCCTTGCCGAGCAGCATATTGATCGAAGAGATGTTTTGAGTAGCCATACATGTTGAGCGGGCGGAGCTTTGACAACGACGCAACTTCATCATCAGTATCGCGCATACCTTCTGCACCGTCGCCGTAAGTTGCCGCAGACGACGCATACACAAAACGTGTATTCAATGGCAAAGCATACGATGCAAGCGACTTTGTATATGCGTAATTATTGCGAATCAAGTACGCAGCATCTCGCTCGGTGGTCGTTGAGCACGCCCCCATATGCAGAATAACATCAAATCGACCGAGCTTGTTTGCTTCAAGACTCGGAAGCAGTTCATCAGCTTCGAGATAATCTTCAAATCGCAACGGTACAAGGTTGCGCCACTTATCGTTCGTCTCCAAAAAATCAGAGATAACGATTCGCTCGCACCCACGCCGATTCAATTCCCAGACTAAAGCGCTTCCAATAAAGCCGGCGCCACCCGTGACAAGTACTCTGCTCTTCTGTAGGTCGATCATCATTTGTGAAATTTAGCGATTCTCCTGGCGAAACGCACATCGGGGCGCCCATTGATTGAGCGCCCCGATGTGTCGAACATTTACCTCATTGCTAGCCTGGACAGCGATGAGCCAGAAACTCAGCTACACGCGCCCTCGCCAAACCGATAAACCTCAGTGAGCGGCCGGCTGCGGATCCATCGACGCCGATGTCGATACGAGCCCCGATGCAGCTTGTTCTTCGGCGATCTGCCGCTCACGATCTTCCGAAATAAACTTATGCTTAACCCAGTTCCCAAGGTCGTCAAAGTACGTATACGCGACCGGAACAACGAGGAGTGTCAGCAAGGTCGAGGTAATCAGACCACCGATCACGGCGCGCGCCATCGGTGCGCGGAACCCACCACCTTCACCCAACGCCAGCGCGATCGGTAACATACCGAAGATCATGGCAAGCGTCGTCATGACAATTGGGCGAAGTCGAACAGAACCGGCTTCGATCAGTGCCTGCCCACGTTCGGTTCCATGGCCACGCCGTTCGTTCGCATTATCTACGAGCAAGATGGCGTTCTTCGTCACAAGCCCCATCAACATAATCACACCGATCATCGACATCATATTCAACGTGTCGTTCGTGATCAACAGCGCGAGCAACACACCAATGAGCGACAGCGGAAGCGATAACATGATCGCAAGCGGCTGGAAGAACGACTCGAACTGCGAAGCCAGGATCAGGAAGATAAGAATCACGGCAAGTAAAAGCGATTCAATCACGTAGCCACCAGTCTCTTCAAGGTCCTTTGTTTCACCACCAAGCGAAACTGAATAACCTTGTGGCAACTGCAGCTTCGCTGTTGCTTCACGAATCTTCGTCGATGCTTCTGCAACAGAAAACGATGGAATCGTTGACGCCGAAACCGTTGCAATACGTTGCAAGTTCTTTCGATCGATCTGCGCTGGTGCAGTACCAAGCTCAATCGATGCAACGTCACGTAACGGGACAGTGACAGAACTTCCGTCGGCACGACGCTGAGTTGTTGCAACAGGGATCATCGCAATATCCTCAACAGTACGTCGTAATTCTGGCGAAACCTGCACAACCACATCGCGCTCTTCACCCGATGGATCTTCCCATTTCGTTGCAACTTCTCCGGCTAGAACAGGACGGACAGTTCCAGCAACCTGACCAATATCGAGCCCCACTTCATTTGCTACGTCACGATCAACGCTGATTCTAAACTCAGGCTTTGGATCGCCAAGCGAAGATTTTGCGTCCACAATACCTGGGATTCCGTTGACCAACTTGAGAACGGAATCAGCGAGCAGTTGAAGTTGAGTGACATCAGTACCGCGAATTTCAACGGCGAGGGGAGCCTGCGCCCCACCTAATCCACCGCCCACAAGTACCGATATACGTGCACCAACAATCGTGCTTAACGCCTTACGCGCTTCAACCATCAGGTCATTCTGCGAAACCTTACGATCAGCCGCCGGTGCGAGCTTGACGTAAAACTCACCCTTCGTCACAGTTCCTGTTGCACCGGAACCGATTGTTGCATACGTATAGGATACACCATCAAGGCCTTTCAGAATCTTTGTAATCTGATCCGCTTTCGACTGAGAGTACGCGAGGCTCGATCCTTCTGGCGTTTCAAATTGCACCGTAAACTCCGAGTTATCAGAGTCTGGCATAAAACCGCCACCGATAAACGGGAACAGCGCGAACGAACCAAAAAATGCGAGTGCAGCAAATCCTAATGTAAGCTTACGATGTCCAAGCGCCCATTCGATAATTCCGCGATAGTGGCTGGCAAGCTTATCAAACCAGACGTTAAACTTGGAAATACCACGCGTTACGAAGTTCCCTGATCCATCCTCGGCTTTATGCGGATCAACACCCCACCACGCGGATAACATTGGTGTCAACGTAAACGATACGAAGAGCGACACCAACACAGCCCATGCGACAGTAATACCGAACTGATAGAAGAATCGTCCGATAATACCACCCATGAAGGCCACGGGGACGAACACCGCAACAATCGACAGTGTAGTTGCTAAAACAGCGAGCACGATCTCGGTTGTACCAACCTTGGCCGCCGTAAAGTGATCTTTCCCCATCTCTCGATGCCGCACGATATTTTCCACGACCACGATAGCGTCGTCAATAAGAATACCGATAGAGAGCGAAAGCGCCATTAATGTAAGCACGTTCAGCGTGAAGCCAAGTGCGTTCATTAAAACGAAGGATGAGATAACGGAGACTGGGAGTGCGAGTGCTGTAATCGCGGTAGCCTTCCAATCGTTCAGGAAGAGCATAACCACGAGCACGGTCAGAATTGCACCGAGAATAAGTTCGTGAATAACGGAGTCAACCGATTGACGGATCGACACCGAGTTATCGCGAACAACCTGTAGAGAGACGCCTGACGGCAGCAACGTCTTTTGAATATCGGCCAACGCCTCTCGGACACCTTCTGCAACTTGCACGGTGTTGGACCCCGAAATCTTCAGGATGTCGAGTGAGATGGCCCGCGTTCCATCCAGCATCGCCACCGATCGTTCGTCTTCGCTCGAATCTTCGACTCGCGCAACGTCACGAATTCGGATTGTAAGGCCGTTACGATTGGCAACGATAATACTTTCAAATTGCTTGGGATCCGTGATTCGCCCAACTACACGCACCAAACGCTCAACGCCTTCCTGCTCCACTCGACCAGCTGGTACTTCGAGGTTCTGACGTTGAAGCGCCGCCATCACTTCAGGGATGGTGACGTTAACCGCCTGGAGTTTATCAGGTTGGATGAAAACGCGAACTTCTCGCTTTAGACCACCAGCGAGACGAACTTCACCAACACCGCGCACCGACTCGAGACGGCGACGAATCGTTTCATCGGCCAAACTCGTAAGATCAACCAACTTCATTGTATTCGACAACAGCGCAATCGAGAGAATCGGTTGTGCAGCTGGATCGAACTTTTGTACGATTGGTGGATCGATATCCTGCGGAAGATCTCGCCGAATAGCTTCGATCTTTGCACGAATATCCTGCGACGCAACGTCAACGTTACGACTCAGGTCAAATTCAACAACGACAAGCGAAACGCCTTCGAGTGAATTCGATGTAATATTTTTTACGCCTTCAACCGGGTTAAACGCCTCTTCCATTCGACGCGTTACTTCGCGTTCCATGGTCTGCGCGCTTGCACCGATATATGTAGTTTGCACAGTTACAATCGGAATATCAACGTCGGGAAATTCGTCGACGCTGAGACGATTGTATCCAAAGATACCGAGGACGATGAGCAACAACATGATCATCGTTGCAAAGACCGGCCTCCGAATCGCAAGCCCACTGATCCCACCACCACCGCTCACAGGCGCCGGTGGCCCTGCCTTGCCGGGATCGACAGGAGTATTATTTGACTGATTAGCCATTCGTGTTATACCGAGTTACTGTGCTGGCGTGGTTTGCCTGGATGCGTTCGACGTATCGACTGCACCAGCTTCCGACGATTTAGTAGAGGATGTTGCAGCTGCAGATGTGGCGTTTTCGCCAGGCAGCACGACTTTGGTTCCCGCAGTGAGGTTGGTTGATGGAACAACAATCACCATTTCACCAGCCTTCACACCCGAAAGAATCGACACATTCCCGGTTGTTTCATCACGCGGGCCAAGCTGAACGTTCCGACTTTCAATGACACCGTTTACCACGACCATAACGGTTGGAACGGAATCCGTTCCGCGAATTGCAACGTCCGGCACTGTAATCACATTCGTCAAACGTTGGCCAACAATACGACCGCGTGCGAACTGCCCACCAATGATCTCATGATTGCGATTGAGGAGTCGAACGTACACACGCACCTGACGCGTCTGAAGGTCCGCGGTTGGATCGATTCGCGCAACGGTACCGCGCCATTCCTTTCCAGGGATACCATCTAATGTGAATACAACAGGCTGTCCAACGCGCACTGCACTCGCACGTACGACCGGAATCTGACCAGCCAATTCAAGTGTATCTGAATTCACAACAGTGAAAAGCGGTGCATCTGGCATTACCGCTTCGCCACCCTCAACACGTCGGTCGCTAATTACCCCATTGATCGGAGATACTACTGTGCTTCTCGCGGCGGCTTCATTTGCTCCGGCTGCCGCGGCCTGTGCCGCGGCAACTTCGGCCTCAGCTGCTTCATATGATGCCTGCGCGCTTCTGAAATCGATGTCCGACATTGCGCCAGCATCGTGCAGCGTTCGTGCAGCTTCCAACTGTTGCTTCGCCAGAGCCAGTCCGGCCTTGCGAGCCGCAACCCCAGCTTTGGCGCTAGCAGCCTGACTTTGGACACCCAATGCTTCAATAGAAGCAATTACCTGCCCCGCACGAACAGCGGTACCGCGATTGACTCGAACTCCGCGAACAGTTCCGCCAACCTGCGCTTTCACATTCACAGATTGCGCAGGATCAAGAGATCCCGTTAGCACGATTCCAGACACGACATCCGTTAGCTGCGCAGCCACGACGTCCTGAGTACCCAACACAATACGCGTGTCTTCTTCAACAGCTTCCGGCTTGGAGCCGCAAGCGCTAACCCCAAGCGCTGCCAGGAGAACAAACCCCGCTAGCTGTACGTGTCGCTTAACTGCATTTGACGTCGTTGCTCGTAGCATCGAACGAGTAGCTCTCATAGGTTGAAATTCTGTATGTTCTGTATGTAAAGAAGTCATAGACTGTAAAGCTGAATACGATGGCACATGTGAAATGCGCGGAGCTATAAAATTTTCGTTCATCGATTAGGCACCCAACTGAGTTATAGAACGACCAAGGGATTTATTCACTTGTGCGTCAGCGATGTAGTAATCAGCAAGAGCCTGAACAAGATTCGTTCGTGCTTGCAACAAGGCCAGTCGTGCATCCGACGTTTCTAACTGCGTTGCGAGTCCTTTATCGTAGCGAAGCACGGTCAAATCGTACACCCGCGCCGCTTGATCAACAGTTCGTTGACGTGCAGCGATGCTACTCAACGCTCGGCTACGCTCTCCGCGTGCACGCTCATACTCAAGTTGTACACCTTCACGAAGCTGCGAGAGCTGTAATTCAGACTGTTGTTTCTCGACCTTCGCTTGCTGCAACTCCGCTTGCCGCCTGAATCCAGAAAAGATAGGGATCTGCATCGTTACCGTTGCAGAAGCGTCCCGTCGAATATCAGTCCCGGAAAAGTCGAACGGCTTTGTTGGATACAGCACACCACCATATCGAAAGTCGAGGCTGAGCGAAGGAAGGTAGGCGCCACGCGCCAGGGAAATCTGCTGTCCCTTGATTGCGACCTGGCGTTCCGCCGCCTGCAGCACTGCGCGTCGATTGAGCTCAGCTTCCATTTCCGTCGCACTACCGAAGATTTCACTCGTATCGGTTGGTGCAGTAAGCGTCGTGGTAAGTTTCAGTGGCTGCGACATCGAGATGTTGACGATTCGCTTTAAATCCAAGGTTGCAATCTCACGAGCGTTGCGTGCATCAATCAATTGCGGTCGAAGATTCTCGAGCGAGACTTCAGCACGCAAGACATCGAGCTCAGACGAGGCTCCGGCCTTGAACCGAAGCTGTTCTTGATCAAGAAACTTTTGTGCCTGCTCTAAAGCCGCAGCAGCAATAATTTCTAACTCTTGCGCGAGCGACGCACGATAGTACGCACTTCGAACGTCAAGCTCTACCTTTGCGACCTCTTCCTGATAGGTGAAATCGGCAGCCTCTTTGAAGCGCGCCGCAATTTTTAGCGCCGTTCCAACCCGACCGCCAGAGTACAGCAGCTGCGACGCTGAAAGCGTTCCAGTGTAGGTATTTTCTTGCCCAAATGGCAGATCACCAAACAATGACCCCAAACTACCGAGCGCAGCATTCGGGGTGTTTTTTTCGAGGTAGCTCAACCGATTCGCGACAGACGCCAGTGAGTCCGGTTGAAATTTTAAGCTATCCGGTATGGTAATTCCGCTACTCTGAAACGGCGACGCTAATGTCCGCAAGTATTGCAGATTCCCATTAATCTGCGGCAGCGCCTGCGACCTGGCGATAGTGATTTGCGTTTTCGCTAAATCAACCTGCGATTTTGCTAGACGAACCTCTTCACTATTTCGGAGTGCCAGTGATAGCACATCCGAAAGCGACAACGGCATCGTGTCACGAATCACCAGCGTATCGCGCACTGCATTCGTTGCACGGGAACGCAACGACGTTTGCGCATCGAGCGTTGGTGTGAACACGGCGGACAGTGCTGCTGATACTAATAAATAACGAATAATAGAACTCACAAAGTGTTCTCGTGAAATTGTGTTACGGTGATCAACGCGATCACGACTTTTTCTTCGCAGATTTCTCTGCAATAACTGACGGTTGAGATTGCTGCTGCGATTGCTGAGTAACTGCTGTAGCCAATGCAATCGCTCCAACGCCTCGCGCGGACGGAACGGAGAACTCACGACGGTAATCATCAAGATCTCTTACAGCACGCTCCAACAGCCACTCATGCGACTTCGCAATTCGGCCAAGGCGCTGCTCAACATCCGTCGATAGCCCCTTGAGCTCGACTCCGGCATTCAACACCATCTGCAGCCGTTCCAACGCTGCCAAGCGACGCTCCATCGCGGATATAAAGTGCGTGTCGGCAATTCTATAGTAGTCTCGCCGATCGCCCTTCCGTGTAACCCGCTCCAGCAGCCCACAATCACCCAATCGCCGAGCATCGGTACTCACACTCGCTCGGCTTACCGTCAACTGTTCAGCCATCTCATCCAACGACAAGGCTTCCGGACTCAGCAACAACAGTCCAAAAATGCGCCCGGCAATCCGAGGTAGACCTTCAGCCTCGGTTATCTGGCCGATGTACTCGATGAAATTTTCGTGATCTTGCTTATAATCCATGACTCATTGAACCTCCTTCGGCCGCCAAATAAATCTGCGGGCGGCATTCTGGAGTGATATTTACCACATAACATTTAGTACGTCTAGTACTTACTGAAAGTTCTTTTACAATCAAAACTTTGGTGGTCTGGATTCAATGGGTCGCTACAGGGACGAAGTCCGCCGTATAGCAGGAACTAAATGGCGGGGCTAACCGTATGCAAAAATCCGTCCCCCGGGGAGCCGTCGCCTTGTAAAAGTCCGACTTGCTTAACCAATAAGACGAGTTTCAGGTCACAATCGCCGAATAGGATTCGAAAAACAAAAGACCTTGTCCGAAGGGGGCCAAGTGAGGGTTCAATATCGGATCCGATAATTGCAATCAATTTCCTTCGTTCCGCGCCTTGAGTAACTGACTCGAACCGCGTAACTTATCTCCCTTCAGGAGGGATGGCCGAGAGGCTGAAGGCACCGGTTTGCTAAACCGGCATAGGGGTTAAACCCTATCGAGGGTTCGAATCCCTCTCCCTCCGTTTTGTAGTACCGACACACAACCAAAGCAAACGGGCCCGCGCGATATGGCGGGCCCGTTTGTGTATCAATTACTTTGTGAGTATGACTGCTCCTGCTGGCACTTCCGACATCACGCCTGGCGCACATCGCCTCCGCTTCGCCCCTTCCCCAACCGGCTATCTCCACGTTGGTGGGGCAAGAACAGCGCTCTTCAACTGGCTCTTCGTCAAACACTTCGGCGGCCAGTTCCTCCTTCGCATTGAAGACACAGACAAGGCGCGTAGTACAGAAGAAAGCACCCAGGCGATCTTTGACGGTCTGGAATGGCTGGGGCTAACCTGGGACGAAGATGTCGTTTACCAAGGCGCCAACCTCGAACGCCATCGTGCCGACGCCCTCCGCCTGCTCGAAACCGGCGCCGCCTACCGCGACTTTATGTCCCAGGAAGAGCTGGACGCTCGACGCCAGGCAGCCACCGAGCGAAAAGAAAGCTTTAAGTTCCAGCGCGAATGGGCCGCTCTCCCGCCGGAAGAAGAGCAGATGCGAATTGAGCGCGGAGATCCCTTCGCGATTCGATTCCGCATCCCGGACCTCGAAGGCGTCACGGATTGGGATGACCTCGTTCACGAACGAATCGCATTCCCCAACAAAGACGTCGATGATTTTGTCATCCTGCGCTCCGACGGAACGCCTACGTACAACTTTGCCGTTGTATCCGACGATATCGCAATGCGGATTACACTCGTGATGCGCGGTGATGATCATATCTCGAACACACCAAAACAAATTCTGTTATATCGCGCACTCGGCCATGCCGTTCCGCAGTTTGCGCACCTTCCAATGATCCACGGGCTCGATGGCAAGAAGCTCAGCAAACGTCATGGAGCAACCGCTGTTGGTGACTATCAACACCAGGGTCTGCTCCCACAGGCAATGCTGAACTTTCTCTCATTACTCGGCTGGTCACCTGGTGGCGACCGTGAAGTGATGACTATCGCAGAAATGATCGAACTGTTTTCCCCTAAAGGACTACAACGTAAAGCCGCAATCTTCGATACGAAAAAGCTTGAATGGATGAACGGGCAACATCTGTCGATGATCCCGATCGAACAGCTTGAACCGACGATTACACGTGCTTTAGTTGCTGCAGGTATCACCACGGAAGCTGAGTTAAAAGACAACAACGCGTGGTACATGAAGTTGATCGATTTGCTCCGAGTTCGTTCACGCGTAATTGACGATATTGTACGGCAAGCTGGACCGTACTTTACCAACGACATCACGTACGACCCAGAAGCAATTGCGAAGCATTGGAAGGATCACGACGCAACGATTAACATCCTGAAGCCAGCTGGCGAGGCTCTTGCCGCGGTCGAGAGTTGGGATGATCCTTCGCTCGAGGTTGCACTACGTGGACTGGCTGAGCAGCTTGGCATCAGTGCGGGAAAGGTCTTTCAACCACTTCGCATCGCGCTAACCGGGCTGACTGTGAGCCCTGGAATCTTTGAGGTTCTGGTCCTCCTCGGTCGAGAGCGATCGCTCCATCGGATCGAATCCGCAGTATCGTTCTTGACAACCGCTCAAAATAGTTGATCATTCTCAAGTGGAAGGTCTTCTGCAGTTATTCGAAGGCCTTCTACTATGCTCAGCTGTCTATGCAATGGTTGAGCAGGTGTTTTCATTGCGTCGGGTAAATTAACCCTGCTGCTTGCGCGGATTTCGATCCCACACCCCCTCAGCTAGTTTGGTTTATCCGGCGCGCTCACCTTAGAGGCTTCGATGTCTAACCAGCTCACGAAGCTTGAAAGTTCGGTTTATCAGTATCTGCTCGACTATACCGCCGAGCACACGTATCAGCCGAGCATTCGAGATATCGGCCGACAGTTCAAGATCAAGTCGACCAAAACCGTTTCAGATTTACTGCAGTCGCTGGCCAACAAGGGGTATATCGAGCGCGATCCTACGAGATCACGTGGTGTGCGCCTAGTTGGCTTTCAGGGGGTAGTGGGGGCCACTCCGATTCCGTATTACGGACGTGTCCATGCAGGGGAGCCAGCGTTGCTGCCGGAGCACCGGGAAGGCTATATCACGATCGACCGGCGGTTCCTCCCATCTGACCGCATCTTTATTCTCAAGATCAGCGGCGACAGTATGACCGGGCGCGGTATTAACGATGGAGACTTCGTTATGGTCGACCCCGATACAATCGCTCGGAGTAATGACATTGTAGCCGCTCGATTGGGCGACGAAGCGACCATTAAAACATTGGCGTTTGATGGGGACAGTACAGTACTGCGAGCCGCAAATCCGGCTGACCGTGATATTGTTGTCCGTACAACGGACGACTTCAAGATAATCGGTGTGATTTGTGGGGTATTCCGGCCGTTTGTCATACGAGATATCCCGCAGTTCAATCCAATATCGACGTCAACACAAGAGTTGGTTTCTTAGTCATTACCGTGCAGCCGCAACGGCGTTGTAACGACTCATCGCATGCGATATGCGGTCTTAGTTGTCTCGCTGCTCCTTCTGCTTCGCTTCTTCCGCCTCTTTCCGCTCGCGCTCTTTTCGCTCACGAATCGCGCGCACCGCCTTCTGGAAGTCTGCGTCGTTAATACGCCGTTGTGTCTGCTCACCAATTTCAGCCCGCATTGATGCATTCCGGCGATCACGCTCTCGTGCAATCGGGTTTCCCGTCACGTTGAGCGGCAACAGCGCAAGGATCGCGGTCGGAATCTGGACCGGGCCGAGTCGAATGAATTTGCCATCGACGCCATACTTTTGGCCCCCACGCTCAACCGTCCAATCGCCCGGTTCACGTTGATTTCCGTTGGCGATAGCGACGGAATCACGGTACGACCCCAAGGTCTGCGTGATCACACTATCCAGCCGTTCCGCCGGCGTTTTAGGCATTGTTGGTGCAGTCGCAACAGCCCCCGCTTGTGGCCAAAGTCGAGGGTCTGAATACTTGGGCTGAACGCCCTTCAGGTTCCCCTTCCCACCTATTAAAGGGCCACTAGACGGCCCGGCAACTGTACTCCGGGTACTATCCGGCGTCGCAGCTGGCGCCGTTGTTGGAATCGCTGTTGGTGCTACAATCGGCTTTTCCGGCTGAGCTGGGACAGCATTTGTACGCACTTCATCGTCCCCACCTCCAACTGGCCGCCCATCACCTTCATCGGTCCCTGCCGGTAGCGCAAGGAATCCGATTCGTTCAGGCGGAGGAATTTCTCGGCTCCGCCCAAACAGATCGAGATACGGCCGCGGGAGAATTAACGCCTGCACAAAGATCCCCACCATCACTATGTGAACGAGGATCGAAGCAACAAACGCTCCCGACGGCCGCCGAATCTTCATGTTACGTGTTTAGAAACTGAGCAAGAATTTTCCCTGCGCGATCGGCAGCTTCACGGATTCGCTCCGGCGATGTAATAAAGGAGATCCGGAAGAATCCTTCACCACCTTTACCAAACGCAGAGCCGGGCATAACGATCACGCCTGCTTCGTCCATCATGCGGTTCGCGAAGTCTGCGCTCGTCACATGCGGGGGAAGTGGAATCCACAGATACATCGCCGCTTTCGGGACTTCACAGGTAAATCCATTCGCGCGGAAGGCCTCAACCGCAGCGTCACGCCGCTCTTTAAACACGGCAACGTTCCCAGGGACGAACTCATCGTGCGCGTCGAGTGCCGCAGCAGCTGCCGCTTGCACGGCCAGGAACGAACCCGTATCGACAAACGACTTCACCTTGGCAAGCGCGCCTACAAACTCAGGCTTTCCAGCCGCCCAACCGCAACGCCAGCCTGTCATGTTATACGTCTTGGACATCGAGTGAAACTCGATTGCCACTTCGCGGCCGCCATCAATTTCAAAGATGCTAGGCGGAACGTATCCGTCGTACGCCATCTCGGAATAGGCATTGTCGTAGACAAGCAAAATATCCAGATCGGCACAACGACGAATCGTGCGCTCCAAATATTCTGTTGAAGCAACGGCGGCGGTAGGATTGCCTGGATAGTTGAGATACAACAGCTTCGTTTTGCTCAGCACTTCCTCTGGCACTTCATCCAGATCGATTAAAAACCCGTTGTCTGCGCGCAAGGCATAACGATAGGCGTGACCTTCCGACAACGTCGTGCCGCCAAGATATGCGTTATATCCGGGTTCTGGCATGATCGCATAATCGCCCGCGTTTAGATATGCAAAGGCAACATGCGCCAGACCTTCTTTGGAACCAATCAACGGCACGATTTCGGTCATTGCATCGAACGTGACGTCAAATCGACGCTGCATAAAGCGCACAATGGCCTCACGATACGCTGGCAACCCCATCCCAAACCCATACCGACCCATGGCAGGCTCGCGAATCGCGTCAGCCATACGATCGAGCGCAGCGGCTGGCGGCGACAAATCAGCATCACCTGCCCCTAAGTCGATAACATCGACACCACGAGCGAGTAAATCACGTTTTTTCTGCGGAATCGCAGCGAGAGGGTACGGCGGAAGGTTGAGAATGCGTTGTGTATAGGGAGGCATGATAATAGTGAAATTCGAAAACGAATGTTACGCGTGACCAGTATGTAATGTATCCTTGCCTGCACCGGATATGGCACCGGCAGACACCACCGAATTGCTCACTCGGCTTAAACCCGCCAATTCAACTTCAACGACATCCCCATCAGAGAGCGGGCCAACCCCAGCCGGCGTCCCTGTCAAAACGAGATCTCCTGGCTCCAACGTCATAATCCCCGAGATATAGGCGGTTAACTGCGGAATCGAAAAGATCATCTCCGCAGACGATCCTCGTTGACGTTCTACACCGTTAACTCTCGTTAGTACCGAAATATTTGTGATATCTTCCGGTGCGACAGCCTCCGGCCCGATAGCACAAAAGGTATCGAAGCCTTTTGCGCGAGCCCACTGCCCGTCTGTACGCTGGAGGTCGCGGGCGGTGATGTCGTTTGTCGCGCAGACCCCACGAATGGCTCCGCGGGATTCCGATTCTGTTGCGTTACGGATTCGACGTCCAATAACGACTCCGATTTCACCTTCAAAGTCTACTCTGGACGATTCTCGCGGCAATACGATGGAGTCACCGTTGTAAATAACGCTGGAAATTGGCTTGAAAAAGAGCAACGGCTCTTTGGGGATGTCGTTGCCGAGCTCTTTTGCGTGCTCACCGTAGTTTCGGCCGACACATATGATCTTTCCAGGACGACTTTGCATTTAATAACAGGGTTTAAAGCAGAAATTGAGCTCAGTGGTTCATCGAGACGGCGAGTAGAACGTATGTATCTGTTTGATGAGATCGTTCCAACGTCCCGAGATACGAGCCGCTGGCGGTAAACCGTCAACTAAATCGCGTCCGTATCTCTTTGATACTACGCGCGAATCAGCTAAAACGATGACGCCTCGATCGCTGGCACTTCGAATAAGACGCCCGAACCCCTGTTTCAGCCTCAAGGATGCGTGCGGAACCATATACTCAGCGAACGAATCGCCCCCGCGTGCGGTTATGGCTTCGCAGTGCGCCGCGGTTACGGGTTCAGAGGGAACGCGGAACGGAAGCCGAGCAATAACGAGTCCACGCAAGGCGGCACCTGGCACATCCACCCCTTCCCAGTACGAAGCCGTTCCTAAAAGGATCGCGTTGCCATCACGCTTGAATGCGTTCAGCAACGCATCGCGTGAGTCTTCGCCATGTACGAGGAGAGGAAACTGCGAATCGAGGCCGTGCGCTCGTAACCGTTCGGCAGTGGCTCGAACGTCACGATGGCTTGTAAATAAAACGAACAACCCGCCACGCGATGCACGCGCAAAGTCTTGCACGATGCGGACAACAAAGTCGAAGTGCGCTCCAGCATCCATGTTGGGCGCTTGAATATCTGTTGGAAGCGCGAGTAGAGCTTGTTTGGAATAATTAAACGGCGATGCAAACATAGCGGTAACCGGCTCAATCGTACTGTCGTTGAGGCCAAGCCGATCGGAGAGGAATGTAAACTCACCGTCTGCCACTAAAGTTGCACTCGTGACAATCGCAGTTTTTACCTTTTGAAATAAATCTTCGCGAAGAATCGGCGCGAGATTTAACGGCACTGCGGTTACGGAGAGGTTCCCTTCCTTGCCTTTGACTTCCACCCATCGAACGCTGGGTTCTGCGTCGGCTGGTGGCCGAAGTCCCATGCGTAATGCATCGCCTGCACCGGCAAGCCTTCGCGCGACGCCGCGGAGTTCGGCAACCAACGCCAACAGTGCATCGTCACGAATATCGCCACCTTCCAACCGTTCGCGTACCATTGTCAGCGTGTCGCCGAGATGCTGGATTTCGCGGAGAAGATCAGTGAGCGCGATGTTGAGTCCGGCCGCCCAGATTGGATGCGTCAAGAACTCATCGGTTAAGCGCACAACAGGCTGCCCATTCTGTTGAAGGAACGCCAACAATAGATCGAATAACAGATCGCTCTTCTCTCGTGCCGCTCGTACAGACGGAACGATTCGTTGATTGATCACATCCAAACTGGCAACGCTCAACAAGTCTGCCTTTGCAGACAACCGTTCAATAAGCGATACAATTAACCCGCGACCTCGGCGATCGAGACGAGAGAACAGTCGTTGCAATGTACGTCGAGTAGTAGTACTCCCCAGGTGGGCGGCAGCAGCGTCTTCAAGATGATGTCCTTCGTCGATCACCAAGCGCGCATACGACGGAATCACCGCATTATCTTCCCAATTGCCTTGCGCTCGACGTACCGCAACATCCGACATCAAGAGATGATGATTCACAACCACGACCTGTGCTTGTGCTGCGAGACGACGTGCTTTGAATAAAAAACAGTCGTTAAAGTGCGGACACGCATTGCGCGTACAGAGATCCGGTTCAGCCGAAATTTCGTCCCATAAATCAGCCCGTGGCTGACTCGGCAAATTACTCAACGATCCTTCTTCGGTGGTCTCCGCCCAGGCGGTTATCTCTTCGAGCGCGCGCGACATATCGTCTTCGACCAGGCTTGGACCCAGCAACGTCACTTGTGCCAGGCGTAGCTTGCACAAATAGTTACGCCAGCCTTTAAGCAACGCGAACCGAACCGGTTGCTCTTCACCAAATGCCCGCTCGAGAAACGGGAGATCCTTGTGAACGAGCTGTTCCTGCAGGTTAATCGTGTTCGTCGACACAACGGTGCGTTCGTTATTCTGCGCTGCCCATCGTAGTGCCGGAACCAAATATCCGAGCGATTTCCCTACGCCAGTTCCAGCTTCGAGGAGCCCAACACCCCCGTCGTTGTAAAGACTCGCGATCACAGAAGCCATCTTCCGTTGGCTCTCGCGATCCTCATAAATCTTCATTTCTGCCGCGATCGCGCCTTCAGGGCCGAGATCGTGGTCGATGTCATTGGGATCAATCGGCCGCTTCGGACGGGGCGCCGCTGAGTTTTCGGCGGCGTGCGGAAACAACTCGACTTCTTGAATTTCAAAAAGTCGACTCGCCGCCGAAAGGTCGAGAGGGGCGATCATCGGCTTTTTTTCGGGTGCGTTTCCACACGGGAAACTTAACCCAATCTCGGCGATATGGGCTGCTGAGGTGGGCTTACTTTCGACATGGTCGGAACCCAGGCCCTATCGCCCTTCGTGCGCGATCCTGTACGCGAGGTTTCGGGGAGCGCCGAGTGCATCGACCAGGTACGAAACGACTTCGCGAGACGACTTACCCTGCTCCAGTAGTTCCGCAGATTTCGCCCGCAACGTATCCTCGTCCATCACCACCAATGCGGCCCCCGCAATCACAATCACCACCTCACCCCGCACCGTTTCGCCAAGCCGAGACTCGACTTCGGAGACGGTACCTCGATGGAGCGTTTCGAACATCTTGGTGAGTTCGCGAGCCACAACCACAGGCCGGTCACCAGCGCCTCGAGCGGCTAAATCCAATAATGTCTGTCGAACCCGGTTCGGAGATTCGTACAGAATACAGGTGATCCGCGAATTTACGATGGCGTCGAGTGCGTGCCCCCGATCTTTACCCTTGCGTTCGAGAAAGCCGAGGAAGGTGAATTGCTCCGCCGATATCCCTGAGGCTACGAGCGCAGCTAGTAACGCCGAGGCGCCCGGAATCGGAACCACGGTTACGTTTGCTTCAACACACGCGCGCACCAAACGGCTCCCCGGGTCCGAAAGCAACGGAGTTCCGGCGTCAGAGATAAGCGCAATAGAATCACCGCTCGCCAATCGACTGACAAGCCGAGGTGTCTCACGTGCCTCATTGTGCTCATGGTACGCGATTGCGGGTGTGCGAATCCCGTAATGATCGAGTAACGACCGGGAATGGCGCGTATCCTCCGCAGCAATCACAGCCACCGACTTAAGCGTTTCTAGCGCACGAAGCGAGATATCCGCGAGGTTTCCAATTGGAGTGCTCACAATGTAGAGCACTCCTCCCAATTCGGTATTCGGTCCTGACTGATTCGACATATACGCCCTATTTAATGCGAAAAGCCCCTCCAGCGGAAGCTCGTCTCATAAAAACGGGGAGACTGTTTCCGCCAGAAGGGCCAAACGAAAATGTAAAGCGACTATGCAACTTCGCGATACACCTGCTGATTTAACTACGCGTTAGCTACTAAATGTTCTGCTATTACGCGCGACGAAACTAAGCGCTATGCTGCTGGAACTTGGCTTCGAGTTGCGCCTTTGGAACGGCACCCAAAACTTGATCCACAAGCTTGCCGTCCTTGAAAAATAGAATCATAGGGATGGAACGAACGTTGAACTTGGAAGCAGTTTTCACGTTCTGATCGACATCCACTTTTGTGACCTTTACTTTACCGGCAAAATCGCCAGCGAGCTGATCGAGAACCGGACCCACCATGCGGCACGGACCACACCACGGCGCCCAGAAATCGACGACGGTAAGGCCGGTGCTTTTCTCGACCTCATCTTCAAAAGTGGCGTCGGTGATATCTCTAGCGTTCGACATGCTTAACTTTCTCCTGAGCGGGCGCCTCGGCCCCGCGGTTAACTGTACCGCAAATACGGTACGATAGACTTTGTTATCTACCTAATCTAATGCCGCACACAACCCGAAAAGGTACTACGATCGCACACGTTGGGATCGCATTACGAGCTACTGAGGACCTAATTCCCTTCTATCGCGATATCCTCGAACTTCCAGAGTTTGCGATGGGTGATTCCGACGGCGCCAAAATTACCGGGTTTGCGGCCGGCGACTCGTTAGTCGAGCTGTTGGAGCCAGATTCGTCAGATACTCCAATTGGAAAGTTCATCGAAAAGCGGGGCCCCGGCTTGCATCACATTTGTTTTGCCGTTGACGATCTCGAGGGGACGCTTGCCAAGTGCAAAGTGGCTGGAATTCGATTAATCGATGAAACGCCACGGTTGGGCGCAGAAGGAAAACGCATCGCGTTTTTGCATCCAGCGTCGACCGGTGGGACGCTGGTGGAGCTATCTGAGTATTAGTTAGCAAACGAGAACGGCTGATCTCTGAGAGGGTTGCCGCGCTCGCACGACCAGCCGTCTTCGTTTTTTACCGCCCTTCGTTACAAAAATCACGAACGGCGGCAAGATCCATCTGCTCAACGTACCACCGATCCCGCGGGCCACGAACGGCATGCATCGTCGTGCGCCGCATGTTTGAACCATTCGTCAGTTCGACCTCCAGGATTCGGCGACCGCCTTCTCCGTCGGATTCACCTACCACTTTGTACGAATCGTGCTTCATGTAACATTGCATCAGGATTTCGCGCTTTTCCATTTCGTTGCGCGGCATGTTATCTCGCGCCGGTCCTTTTTTCGTTCCCCAGATAAGCGACATGGCCTGTAAATCCTGGGCACGGACGGACGCGAGAAAGCGATCCACTGCAGCACGTGGTGACTCGCTCCCCGCTCCAGACGGCGACGTGGACGCCGGCGTTGTGGCGGATGGCGGAGTAGTTGCAGGACGAGCACAGGCTCCGACCGCTAGTATTAAGACAGCAAGCAGTGACTTCTTCATCGGCCCTAAGTTATACTCCGCTTAAATATGCGAGCAAGTTACCAACGCCTTTACGTAAATATTGACCACGTTGCCACGATTCGCCAAGCGCGACGGGGCGACGAACCCAATCCGGTCGAAGCTGTCGCGCTGTGTGAATCGGCGGGCGCTGACGGGATCACCGCGCATTTACGCGAAGATCGACGTCATATGCACGATGACGATATAGTTGAACTTCGGAAACACATCCGGAGTTATTTCAACCTCGAAATCGCCTGTACCCAGGAAATGGTCGACTTCGCGCTAAATATAAACCCGGAACAGATTACGCTCGTTCCGGAGCGCCGCGAGGAAATTACCACAGAAGGCGGATTAAATATCGCTTCCAACCCAACCGGGATCGCTGAAGCGCTGGAACGGTTCACGGTGGCGGGGATTCGCACCAGCCTGTTCATCGCGCCCGATACGACCTCAGTGGAGTGGTCAAAAAAGGTCGGCGCAGATTCGATTGAACTGCACACCGGGTCGTACGCGCACCATCCGAACGACTCAGCGACGATTTCCGCGCTTCAGGATTCGGCGACGTTAGCGGCCACATTCGGATTAGCCGTGCACGCAGGCCATGGGTTAACCGCAAAAAACCTGGGTCCAGTTGCAGCAATTCCAGAAATTGAGGAGTTGAATATCGGCCACTCGATAATAAGTCGAGCGGTGTTTATTGGACTCGATGCCGCAGTTCGGGAAGTCAGAGCGGCAATGGACCGCGGGCGCGGCACGTGAAGCATTTTCGGACGATCCTTGGGATCGCAATCAGCGTTGCGCTCATTTTGTACGTTCTGCGCGAAGTGCCGCCGAGCGATGTTATTGGCGTGTTGAGCAAATCGAATCCATGGTTGTTTGCGGTATCCGTCATCTGTGCAACGATGATTTTTCCACTCCGAGCTCGGCGATGGAGAACGATTCTGGATCCAGTTTATCCCAAGCTCCCGTTTAGCCCGCTCTGGCAGGCGACAGCGGTTGGAATGGCGATTAACAACGTTGTTCCAGCCCGTGCAGGTGAAGTAGCGCGCGCGTATGTGCTCACGCAGAAGACGGCGGTCCCGTTTTCCGCGTCGATTGCGTCGCTGGCGATAGACCGCGTCTTTGACTCGATCGTTCTCCTTGTTCTGGGATTCTGTGCGATCCTCAGCCCTGCCTTTCCGAGCGATACGACCATCGCGGGTCGGTCGCTGAATCTATGGGCGATGATTGGTGTCGTTGGGGTTCTCGGTGTTTTGCTCGTGCTTTACGCACTGGTGTACTTCCCCAACGGCGTTCTCAAGGCGTTTGAGCTGCTGACTCGCAAGCTGCCACCACACATTGAAACGAAGGGGCGAGTTGCCCTGATGAACTTTCGTGATGGTCTGAGTGTGCTGCGTCATCCCAAGCATGTCGCCGCGATCTTTGGATGGACATTCGCGCACTGGCTGCTGAATGCGTTCGCCTTTTGGGTTGCCATGAAAGCCGTTGGGATGGATGCACCGTTTTCCGCAGCAGTTCTCGTGCAAACGATTATCGCTATGGGCGTTGCGGTCCCGTCATCACCAGGGTTCTTCGGCGTGTTCGAAGGCGTCGCGTTAGTTGGCCTCACCATTTATGGAGTCCCCAAAAACCTTGCAGCGTCCTGGGCGATTGGATTCCATTTACTTTCATTCATACCGATCACCGTTATCGGACTCGTATACTTCTCGCGAATCAAGCTGAATCTCGGAGCGTTGCGTGCATCAACATCAACATGAACCGTCTTCTACTGAGACATCTATAGTCGTTTCTGCTCCAGCAAAGATCAACCTGCATCTCAAGGTCCTTGCTCGCGAGACATCTGGTTACCACACGATCGAGACGGTCTTTCACAAGCTCACGTTAGCGGACGATGTTAGAGTCACGCTCCGTGAGACTGGGAACCGCTCCGTTCATTGCAGCGTTGATGTCGGCCCTCCAAACGAAAACCTCGCAATGCGTGCAGCCGTCGCATTCTGTGAAGCAATCGAATGGACAACCGGGTTCGAGATCAACATCACCAAACGGATCCCGGCGGGCGGTGGCTTAGGTGGTGGGAGCGCGAACGCAGCTGCAACGTTGCACGCCATGAATCGACTTTCGTCCGAACCACTACCGCTCTCCGAACTCATTCGTATCGGAGCACTGTTAGGTGCAGATGTACCGTTTTTAGTCAGTCGCGCAACCATGGCCATCGCCTGGGGCCACGGAGACCGAATGCTTGTATTAAATCCGTTGCCGCAACGTCACATTGTTCTCGTTATTCCTGACTCCGGAATTAGCACGGCCGAAGCCTATCGTCAAATCGACATTACGAACGATTCAGAAGATATAGATCCAATAACAAATATCGATTCGTCTGCGTTCGTCATATCGCCACCAATGGTGAGGCAATGGGAATCGCTTGCGCCATGGGTGACAAACGACTTCGAGAGCGTTGCTATCGCGATGCATCCTTCGATACAGAACAACATCGCCGTCCTTCGAAATGCTGGAGCAGAGCTCGCCGGATTAACCGGCTCTGGTTCAGTTGTATTTGGCGTGTTTAGCGAGTTCCCGGACATTAATGCAATCGCCCGTGCAACCCAATGCCGAATTGCTACGACACAAACGGCGACGTAGCACCCGCAAATTCACCCCTCGGCGAATCGACGGCAGGCGACGAAAGAATGCACAATGGAGAGGCGACAACAACTCTATTTCGCCCCGTAGCTTTAGCCTGATATAGTGCAGCATCGGCGTCAGACAGTAACGGTTCGAGCTCGGCGTCTTCACTTCGAGTTAACGTTGCTAATCCAATACTAACCGAAACTCGCAACGGTTCGCCGTCCCCTATCCGAATCTCGGCCTTTGCGATAGCCTCGCGAATCCGTTCCGCAATCGACAGCGCGTCCTCTTTCTCTATCTTCGGCATAATTACAGAAAATTCTTCACCGCCAAGCCGGCCCAAGAGGTCATTTTTGCGTAGGACTGCAGCAACGGTTCGTACGAACGCGACTAACACTCGATCTCCTGTTGCATGCCCATAGGTATCGTTGATTTGCTTGAAGTGATCGATATCGAGCATTAATACCGTTACAGGAATTTGAGACGGCATATGCTTGGCAATCAAAGATTTACCGCGTTGCATAAAAGCACTTCGAGAAAGTGCATCGGTCAGGAAATCGTGATTAACCGCGCGATCCAGTCGCCGCAGCACATCATTTCGAGCCGTATTGATACTCGCTGCAGTTAACGGTCCAAGTGAGATGAGCATAATGCCGAGACGAACAGAAATAACCGTGTGCATGAAGTCATCGGTCCCCGGTAGCTGGAGGATTCCAGCAGTAGTCGCGACCAATAGCCATACACACAACAACATGGTGAGCACGCTCGTTGTAAACAGCCTATATGTTAAAGCACACCATAGCAACGCAGGGACAGGAAATGCGATGGCACCGGGCCCACCAACGGCCACCCCAGCCACAACGGAGACAAGAAGTGCTAACATTGGCCCGTATTTCACAGAGTGCGGCTGAAGAGCCTCTTCTGGCAACGAGAACTCTCTCGAAAAATGCCCGATCGTAGGGACCGTGAAGAAGACCGGGAGAATGATGATATAGTTCACCAATTCGGTTGCGAACCAGAAGCCGAATCCAGTTGTCGGATTGGGGCTAAACAGGACCTCAGCGCTTCCAATGCCCACGCAGGCAGCGACTATCGATGCGACCAAGGAGATCGCAAATAGGAAAAGGACGGACAGTGGCCTCCTCAAAAATCTGTCGTCTTCGCTGAGCCGTCTAAAAAAGAGGAAGGCGGTGATTACCCCTGCCAGGTTCGCGGTTGTGAGCCACAGCGTTGCGAGGAGCGAGGTGCCCGCAAGGAGGTTGGCGACAAGAAACGCGGCAATCGCGGTTAGCCACCCCGGTACGGTTGCCATCCTGGGATACCGGACCAGCAGGCCGAGGAGGAGAGCGTTTGCCGGCCAGAAAGCGGCGAGGAATCCGACTGGCCGAATAAGAATCCCGAGCATTGCCCCGAGCAGCACGGTCGTGGTCACGCAAGCGATCGTAGTTGCGGTTTCCGTAGCTTGTCGACTCAGCTCCGCTTTATGGCCGCCAACGATGACTGCACTCATAAACGCCTCCAAATCGGACAATTTGTCCAAAGGGACAATATCCGGGTTTGCCTATCGCGACCGGCAAAGCCATTCGGTTTGCCGACAAATCAGCTAACCTGAGAGAATGTACACTTGTTTGGCCCGCTGGCAAATTTTACCGGGGAAAATTATACATGTAAGAAAAAAGTGTTTAAGGTCGTTGACTGAAACCGCCTAAACGCCTTATCTTGCGGTGCTGTTCTGGTAATGCCCGATCGTCCAATGGCAGGACGGTGCCCTTTGGAGGCACTAATCTTGGTTCGAATCCAAGTCGGGCAATGGAGTTCCGATCGACCTCAGTCATTTAAGCTTTTCCATCAGGCCGGGTGATTTTTGTCTCCCGGCCTGATCTCGTACGATTACCTGTCTGGACCACTCGTTGAAAATCAGCTCCTTTCCCCTTAACTTTCAGGGCTGGATATAATGGACGGTCTTTCCGTTCCAAGTCATGGCGCCAAAATCCTCTCCGGCGGTGCGAATCGCGCCCTCGCGGAGGAAGTAGGACGCCATTTGGGCATCGATCTTTGCAAGGCAACCGCAACCCGGTTCGCCGACGGTGAGATCTTTGTTCGAATCGATGAAAACATTCGTGGGAATGATGTCTTTATTCTTCAGCCTACGAATCCGCCTGCTGACAATATCATGGAGCTCCTGCTCATGATCGACGCAGTTCGGCGGGCGTCGGCGGCTCGAATTACCGTTGTTATGCCTTACTATGGTTACTCTCGTCAAGATCGTAAAGATCAGCCGAGGGTTGCGATCGGCGCAAAGCTCCTGGCGAACATGATCCAGGGTGCTGGAGCAGATCGCGTGGTCGGGGTGGATTTTCACCAACATCAGCTGCAAGGGTTCTTCGACATCCCTGTTGATCATCTCTATGCGTCGCCGGTGTTCACCGCGCACTACCGTAAGAAAGCACTGCAGGATCTTGTTGTCGTCGCACCCGATGTTGGGAGCGCGAAGATGGCGAGAGGGTTTGCGAGACGGCTTGATGCCACACTCGCAATTATCGATAAACGACGACCCAAAGCGAACGTTGCCGAAGTCGTGAACGTGGTTGGTGAAGTTGAAGGACGGGACTGTCTCCTGGCCGACGACATGATCGACACGGCAGGTACTATCTGTGAAGCGGCTCGCGCGCTCAAAAACTTGGGAGCGAGAGACGTATATGTGTGCGCGACGCACGCCTTGTTCTCCGGCCCTGCCATGGAACGGCTCGCAAACGCACCAATCAAGGAGGTGGCGGTGACCGATACCATTGCTATTCCTCCGGAGCGGCAGTTCCCTAGTCTGAAGATTTTGTCAGTTGGTGAGCTACTCTCCAAAGCAATTCGATACATTCATTCCGAGCAGTCGGTTAGCTCGCTTTTCGATTAAAAGAGGTCCTCAGAGATTCACATGGCTACGGCATCACTCTCCGCTACGCTCCGTTCCGGCTCCGGCAAAGGCGCCGCCCGCTCGCTCCGACGCGACGGTCAAATTCCTGCGGTTATCTACGGACATAACCGTACGCCACAGTCGCTCTCGGTCTCTACCCGCGATCTAGAGAAGCTACTCTCGACGATTTCGGCAGATAACACGATCGTCGAAATTGGAGTCGAAGGCGCAACGTCACGCGCACTCATCCGTGAGATTCAGCGCCACCCGTTCAAGCGCCAGATTCTCCACGTCGATTTCCAGGAAGTCGTCGCTGGCGAAAAGATCACGGTTCCAGTCCCGGTCACGCTCGTCGGTACACCCGTTGGTGTCCGTCTTAATGGCGGTATCGTCGAACACGTCCTTCGCGAAGTTAACGTTTTGGTCGATTCGGCGAACATCCCGAACCACATCGAAATCGACATCAGCGAACTCGACCTTGGTCAGTCCATTCACGTGGCCGGCTTGCCAGTTCCAGAAGGTTGTACGTTGGTCGATGATCCAACATCGGCAGTTGTCCTGATCGGCACACCGCGCGCAGCGAAGGAAGCTGTCGCTGAAGGTGGCGCTGAACCAGAAGTCCTCAAGGCCAAAAAGCCAGAAGACAAAGCATAAGGACGAGCATTACGCTCGTCCCGCCCTTTAGCATTTTGCAGTGAAGTTAATCGTCGGCCTCGGCAATCCAGGACGCCAATATGAGGCAACTAGGCACAACGTCGGCTGGTGGGTACTCGACCACCTCGCCGACGTTTGGCACTTTAATGGGTGGCGCAAGGACAACAGCGCACTCATTAGCGATGGGCTGGTTGGTACAACCAAAGTACGCCTGCTCAAGCCGCAAACGTTCATGAACCTTAGCGGTGACGCGCTTCGCCCGTATACGCGCCGGCCGTTCTGGTCGTTTAAAACAGATATGTTTGTTGTGGTCGATGACGTCGCGCTCCCAGTCGGACGGTTTCGGATACGAAGCCGAGGAAGCGCAGGCGGACAGAATGGCCTCAAGCATATTGAGCACACGCTGAAATCTCAAGAGTACGCGAGACTCCGTGTTGGCGTCGGACCATCAGACCCCGATCGCCCACTCAAAGGCGACCTCGCTGATTACGTGCTCTCCCCGTTCGGAAAAATTGATCGCCAAGATGTTCTCGACTTACTCCCGCCCATTACGGCAGCCTGCGAAACCTGGCTGCACGATGGCGTGGAAAAAGCGATGAACTTGCATAACAACAAGTGAGATAACATAGATGTTAAAGCTCGGTATCGTTGGCCTGCCCAACGTCGGTAAATCAACGCTATTCAACGCGCTGACCTCAGCGAAAGCCGAGGCAGCCAACTATCCGTTCTGTACCGTTGAGCCGAACGTGGGAATGGTCGAGGTTCCAGACGCTCGACTCGACAAGCTCGCTGAAGTTGTGCTACCACAGCGAACTGTGCCTGCCGCAGTTCAGTTTGTGGATATCGCCGGGTTAGTGAAAGGCGCAGCTGAAGGCGAAGGGCTCGGCAATAAGTTTCTCGCGAATATCCGTGAAACCGATGCAATTGTGCACGTCGTTCGTTGCTTCGACGACGACGACGTCACGCACGTCATGGGTGGAGTAAATCCAGTCCGTGATCGCGAAGTAATCGAGTTCGAACTGGCGGTCGCCGATTTGTCGACGGTTGAAAAGCGAATGGATCGCACACGTCGAGCGGCCAAGACAAACGATAAAGAAGCTGTAGCGGAACTGGCTGTGTTGGAACGCGCGTATTCGTTCCTGAAAGACGGGCGCGGGCTCTGGGAAGCACAGTTAACAAGCGACGAAAAGGCCACGCTTGCACCACTCACGTTACTCACCGTAAAGCCAATTCTTTATGCGGCAAACGTAAGCGATTCCGAACTGACCGGTGAAGAAGGACCGTATTTACGTGCGCTACGCGAGGCTGTTGCAGCAAGCGGCGAGTCTGCTGAAATCGTTCCATTTTCAGCAAAGATCGAAGCGGAACTCGCTGAGCTTCCACCGGAAGATCGGGCAGACTTTCTCAGCTCACTTGGATTGGAGTCCGCTGGCCTGGATCGATTGATTCACGCTGGATACCATCTCCTTGGCCTGCAGACCTACTTTACCGCGGGTGAGCAGGAAGTTCGCGCCTGGACAATTCATCGTGGGGATACGGCCCCGAAGGCCGCTGCCGTGATTCATACCGACTTCGAACGCGGTTTCATCAAGGCGGATACGGTTTCGTTCAAGGATTTTGTCGCGGAGCACGGTTGGAAGGGCGCGAAGGACAAGGGTGTGGTGAGGTCTGAAGGAAAGGAATACATCGTTCAGGACGGTGATGTGATGCTGTTCAAGTTTAACGTCTGACCCCGACAACCGGTTTCTTGATGTCCGCCATCGGACGTCAAGAAACCGTCAAAACCCAAGAGGCGACAGCATGAATAAGAAGGCTCTGTCCGAACACGACATCTGCACAAAAATTCATCACCCCTGCCCTGGAACAGGCCGATTGGAATATTACCACGCAGGTTCGGGAAGAGTTTCCGCTTACCAGGGGTCGCATCAGCCCAAAGGATCGGGTGGCATGGAAGCAATTGGCGCTGACAACCGAACTGCTGACTGCGCACCAGCGGTGAGCGTGCATGAGTAGCAAGCCTGTCTCTCTTGTTAGCCCTCCCGAAGGCTATATCAACTGGCTAACGGAGCTAAAAACCCGTATCCACAACGCTCAGCAACAGGCGGCACTCGTGGTGAATCGCGAGCTGGTTCTGTTGTACTGGCAGATCGGCCGCGATATTCTGCAACGGCAAGCCGAGCAAGGTTGGGGTTCCAAGGTCATCGAGCGGCTGGCGCATGATCTTAGGACGGCCTTCCCTGATATGAAAGGCTTTTCTCGCGCCAACTTGATGTACATGCGCGCCTTCGCCGATGCCTGGCCGGATGCCGTAATTGTCCAACAGGCTGTTGGACAATTACCTTGGGGGCATAATCTGATGCTGTTGACCAAGTTAAAGCAACCCGAGCAGCGTCTAGCTTATGCACAGCGGGCCGTGGAGTATGGCTGGTCGCGCGCCGCGCTGGAAGTCCATATAGAGTCTCGGTCACTGGAGCGCGAAGGTAAAGCCATCACGAATTTTGTCGAACGCCTACCTTCTCCCGGCACCGACCTGGCTCGGCAATCTCTCAAGGATCCTTATCTATTCGACTTTCTGGATATTGGACAGGAAGCGAATGAACGGGAGATTGAAGCCGCGCTGATTAAGCATATCACACAATTCCTGTTGGAACTTGGAGCTGGCTTTGCCTTTGTTGGGCGTCAGGTCCACCTGGAAGTTGGTGGTGATGACTTCTTCATTGATCTGCTGTTCTATCACCTCAAGCTGCGCTGTTATGTGGTCGTCGAGCTAAAGGCAGAGAAATTCAAGCCAGAACATCTTGGGCAGTTGAGTTTTTATCTCACTGCGGTGGATATGCAGGTAAAGGGCGAACAGGATGGTCCTACTATTGGGTTATTGCTGTGCAAAAGCAAAAACAAGGTGGTGGCGGAGTATGCGCTGCGCGATAAGACGCAGCCGATTGGGGTTGCGGAGTACCAGTTGATTGAATCGCTGCCAGAGGAATTGAAGACAAGCCTGCCTAGTATTGAGCAGATTGAGCGTGAGTTGGAAGGGGGGCATGAATAAGGCTACGTCCCCGAGGCCATCCCCCCTAAACCAGCGCCTCCACATCCCTCACAAAAAATACCGTCCCGCCACCCTATCCCGATAGAAAGTATCGGGATATATTTCTCAGAGTTTCTGAATGCACTCGCCCGCAATTACGGCGAACCATCGAATCCAACCTGCACGGCGTAAAGCTTTCACAGCAACTTTACACCGTATGTTATCGACCCCTGAGAATGCCAAGCGTGATTGATCGTCAAAAATCAGCAACGGTTCTAATAGCAGACGACTACGCAGTCGTCCGTGCCGGGGTTCGTTATATCTTGGACGGGCTTCCGTCGGTCAGGATCGTAGCAGAAACGAGTGATGCAGCGAATGTGTGTCCGCTTGCGGCGTTGCATCAGCCGAACCTCGTGATTTTAGATGCGATTATGTGTAAAGGGATTGGGATTACCTTGTTGCCGGAATTGAAGCAGAAGGTACCCAACTGTCGTCTGCTGATTTTAAGTGTCTGCGACGATCCCGAATGTGTGCAGCAATGCATTCAGGCTGGAGCATGCGGCTACGTACTTAAAAAAGCTGACCCTTCCGACCTCCGAAGCGCAGTGACTTCAGTGCTTGCAGGTCGTCAATATTTTAGTGCTGACCTCGAGCGGCGCGAGGGGCCAAGGGTTGTGACGCTCGTTACGGCTCGAGAACGGCAGATATTGGCTTTGATTGTTTCTGGAAAAACAAACAAACAGATGGCCGCTCAGCTCGGGATCAGCCCTCGCACAGTCGAAACACACAGAGAAAGTGTCATGAGGAAAACAGGTGTTTCCTCGGTAGCAGAGCTTACCCGCTATGCGATAGAAAATGGGACTCTTGAGTTTACTTAAAGGGGACAAGATCTATAGATGTTATCGGGATTAGCTGTTATTTTTCAACCATCGTGAGCGGCTGAGTACCAGACGCCCGATTTAATCATATACGTTTTATGTCATTCAATACGCTTTTTACTGCCTGCCTTATTAGTTGTGCCGCGATTGGTGCGGCGCCAACCGAAAGTCATGCGCAACATATATCAAACACTGCTGATACAACGGTCATGATCGTTGGGCAGGTGATGGATCTTACGACGAAGTTACCCGTAGCAAACGCTCGGATTGAGATTGAAGGTGGTTCAACGGTAATACGCACGAACGATGAAGGTAAGTTTTTCATTCGTGGATCGCGGTTACATACGCAGTCGGTTGCAGTGCGCGCAATTGGCTATGAACCACACGCGGTTGAGGTTGAAACTCCAACGAGTGGTAGCGTTACAGCAGACGTTTGGCTGCTTCGTGCATCAGGTGGTAAGGTGGCACAACGCAGCAACGAAGGGCAAAGCCGAGCATCGCACCAACGAGTTCGCGCGATTGAAATGAGAACTTCAAGCATTCGATAACAAAATAGTTCGTTAAACTAAAAAAGCGGCGACACTCTATAAGAACTGAGTGTCGCCGCTTTTTTTTGCTTTGATATTTCTGATTCTTTTATACCATTACAGGTTCGCGTTCGGCTTCTGGGACTTCGACTGTCTGGGCTTGCTCCAGTTGCCCCGTGCGTGATTTACGCTTACGCCAGGCACGGAAACGACGCCAGGTAAGGGTGAAGCCGGTCCACACCAGTAATGCGCCAATCAAGGATACGAGCATTGCGATAGTCTGTCCCACAACACCAAAGACTTCGCCGGTATGGAGATAACGAGTCCAGGAGGTGAGGCGTCGGCTGAGCGGACCATCGCTATATGTAGTCAGGCCGGCAACGTGGCCTGTGGCCAAGCTCAACTTCAGCTGTTCTCGGGTGTCTGGACGCGGATTGTCGCTCCTGTTGATGGCGAATGTTATGTCTTTGTCGCCTTCAGATGGGAGTCGGAACGAGAGCGAACGCCAGCCGGAGGCACGCCGTTCTGCGTCGGCAACCAACGTGTTCAATTGACCGCTGGGTAGTTCAATTGGCGGTTTGGCACCAGGACCACCGGGTCTTCCTTCGTTCGGAGAGGCCTGTCGGCGAGCTGGTGATTGCTCACCTCGAACTCCGGATCCAGGTCGTCCTTCTCTAGCTACTCCACCTTCGCCAGCACCTTCTCGTCGAGGACGGCTGCCACGTTCAGCACCGCTTTCTCCAACCACACCTTCTCCTCGGGAACCACCGGCGCGCTCAGCCCGCTCTGCGCCACCTTCACGCGGTCCTCTTGCCGCCGACTGTCCTTCACGAGCTCTTCCCCCTTCCCCTCGCTCTTCTGCTTGCGGGGGTCCACCTAGCCATTTATCGACGAACTGACGAGGCCAGGAATAGGAGATAAAGACGCCAGACAGCACAACAAAGAACAGCGGAACAGCCGCCCAAAATCCAAAGCTGTTATGCCAGTTAAAATCGCGCGGCTTACCACGCAGCTTTGTTGTTGGTATCACCACCGGCTTTACCTTCTTCCAGGTCCAGCGTTTAGGCCACCATAGATAGAATCCGGAGACAACAATAAACAGGAACGCTAAATTCGATGCGCCCGTAATCGCCTTTCCAATTGGTCGGCTGTCGCCGGTAATGGCGAGCCAACGATGCCACGACCGCACCGAAGCCACAAAACCCTGCATCTTTTTGGAGCCTTCGCCCAACACGGCGCCGGTATATGGGTCAACGTAGATAGTGGAACGACCAGCACGGAATGCCACGGGTTTGTTGGGATTCGCGGTCACCGTGATATTCGACAGTTCGGCATCAGGCCGCTGAGCTCGAAAGTCGGCAAGCAGCTTTTCCATCGGAAGACGCTCAGCGCCAACCGTGGGAGGCGCAACCTTGAAGCCAGCAGCCCATTCGAGCATCTGTCGTTCGTACGCGATCAATACGCCAGTTACAGACATAACGAAAATGACGAGCCCAGTAATGAGCGCCGTCACCAAGTGTGTCCATAAAATAGTCGTCCGAACGACTTTAGGAATTTTCATACTGCTAAAAAATTAATGGTAGGAACGTGAATTCGATGCCGGTTACTGCCAAAGCAGTTAAGCGTCTGCCCACTGGCGAAGCAGATTATGATAGATTCCCGTCAGCTGAACTGTAGATGGATGGTCCGGCGCGTCCTGCGTCAAGCGTTGAATCGACGTATCCAGATCGAAAAGTAACGTACGCTGACTGTCTCGGCGAATCATACTTTGGATCCAGAAAAACGACGATACTCTCGCACCACGCGTGACTGGCTCTACAAAGTGCAGACTCGTCGCGGGATAGAGAATCATATGTCCTGCAGGAAGCTTTACCCGATGGAGGCCGTAGGTATCTTCAACACAGAGCTCGCCGCCGTCGTAGTCGTTTGGGTCGGTTAAGAACAAGGTTGCAGATAAATCCGTACGCACACGATGAGGCGTTCCGGGCACCTGACGAATCGCGTTATCAACGTGAGTCCCAAATGATTGCCCACCAGCGTAGCTATTAAATAATGGTGGAAAGACTTTTAATGGTAACGCGGCTGACATAAACAACGGATTGCGTTGCAATGCAGAGAGAATAAAGTCGCTGCTTTCGCGCGCAGCCGGATGATCTTCCGGGATCTGCATATTGTCTTTCGTACGCGACGACTGAAAGCCTGCGGTTATCTTTCCATCGACCCACTGTGCCTTATCGATGGCAGCGCGTACTTGCACCACCTCTTCGGCGGATAGTACGTCAGGAACTTGTAGTAACATAATTGAGAGAAATGATAGGATTATGTGATAGAGCGGTCCCATCCGTGTAGAATGGGACCGCCGCATTTTTAACGATTACAACCGAAGCGATGTACCAATCGTTACGGATCGCCCTGCTGCTGGTACCCACATACGACCACTATCGTAGTACAGCTTGTCCGTAAGGTTATTCAGATTGAGCTGCAAGCCAACATTTCTATTCACCTGGAATGACGCCACTGCATCATACGTGTGATAGGATGGAACGTAGGTCGTAACCGTCGCGGTGTTTCGCAACAAGCGTTTGTCCATGTAACGCATCCCACCGCCAATTGAAAACGCCTCTGTTGGCTGGAAGGTTGTCCAAAGGTTCACCGAATGTTTTGGAATATTCAGGAAATCATCGCCAACCTGTGTCGAATCAAGCGAAGCGGTATACTTTCCCGATAACAGCGAATACCCACCATACACATTCCACTTCGGGTTGATTGTGCCGGTTATACCAAACTCGGCTCCTTCAACACGCTGCTTCCCTGCGAGCACAATGACGGCTGCAGCATCGGTCGGATCCGACGTTCGTGCATTGGTTTTTTCCGTACGAAAAACAGCAAATGTCGTAAAGAGCTTTTGCTTGAACAGCTCCCACTTTGTTCCGACTTCGTATGTTCGACTCTTCTCTGGCTTGAGTTCGCTTGTAGCATTCAACCCATCAAGCGCCAGGTTTTCGTTGGACGGATTAAATGACGTCCCATACGACGTATAGAAGCTGCTATAGCCAGTAGGCTTCACGACAATCGCAGCACGCCCACTGATCGCCGAGCTTTTTCTGGTGGTAAACCCGGATGCGTTGGATGCAGAATCGAGGTATTCTGGATCATATGAATCCCACCGCAGCCCACCATTGAATTCTACCTTATCGCCAATCTGGAGATTCTCAAAGGCATAAGCACCTAGCGATGTTGCGTCCATACGCGTCGTGTACCGACGAGTAACTGTGGGCTTGTAATCGCTGTTTGATGTTGGATTATTTAGATCAAGAACACGCGGATACGCACCAATTCCCGTAGTATCAATCGCGAAGCTTCCGCGTTTGGAATTTTCGCGACTTACTTCAAACCCGGTAGAAACGCTGTGCTTCAATCCGCCTGTTTCAAACGACAGATTGAGATTGGTTTGGTTCGAGACAACCGCGTTTTCATACACGTGCGTCTTCGGTGACCGAGCGCCTGTATTCGGATTGAGTGGCGTTACGATACGACCCACATTCGAAGCGGCACGAATCGTCTGATTTCGCAAATGAGCAAAACCACCAAACTGATGGTCGATGCGACCAGTTAATTGACTTGACGAAACATGCTCAAAATCCAACCCACGTAGTCCAAAGAAACGACGTGTATTAACGCTTGGCACGCTATCATACGTTGAAATACCATACGATGGTAGATTGTTTTGTTCCGAGCGCGAATAGCCAATGTTCAACTGCGTCGCGCCATCCAGGCCCACGGCAAGAGATGGTGCAATCCCCCAATTCTTGTTTCGCAGTGCCTCGTTGCCGGCAACACCGGATTGACTGCTGACGACATTCAAGCGAACCGCCGCATTGGTATATCCCATACCATCCAACGGTTGATTCACGTCAAATGCAACTCGACGGAGATCGGCAGAACCGACATTAATTGTTGCGTTTCGCGACTCTCTCGAAAGTGGCGACTTGGTGACCATATTAATAGTTCCACCAGTTGAACCACGACCGCTAACCGTCGAGTTCGGCCCTTTCGTTACTTCAACCTGTTCGATGTTGAAGATATCGCGTGAATAAGCACCGACATCGCGAACACCATCAATAAACATGTCGCTTTGTGCAGTGAATCCACGAACGTTAAACTTGTCACCCGGGTAGTTCCCACCTTCACCCGCGTTCATGGTTATTCCTGGAATATTTCGCACGACATCGCGTAACGAGGTAATGTTCTGCGACTTAATTACCGTCTGAGGAACAACCGTTATGCTTTGCGGAATGTTTCGTGGCGGTTCTGTATATTTTACCGATGAAATTTGTCCCGGCTTTTTATCGCCAGCGACAGATATTTCATCGAGCATGGTATCACTTCCGCGGCGCGTATGCACAACGACACTGTTCTTACCGGTAAACACGTAGTTGAGTGAAGTACCGTCGAGTAGTTGCTTGAGCGCTTGCTGGGGTGTCAAATCGCCAGAAACACCCTTTGTCTTGACGTCATCAACGGATGCACGCAAGTCAATCTTTATTCCGGTTGCCGCTTCAAATGCTTTTAGAGCATCACCGAGCAGACCCTGCGGAATATTAAACTGTTGCGATGGCAACGCCTGTTGCTGAGGGTGCGCACTACGTGGGCGACTTTCCACCTCTTGTGCGCGCAATGGTGACATTGCACCACTGCTAATAACTGTTGAAGCAACCAGAGCGCCAGTTAGCGCCCAGTGTGGACGGGACGGTGTACCGTTTAATCCGAACCCGCTCTTTCTTCCTTTCTTTTTCATGAACTAGTTAGAGTGAAAAAATTCAATTATTCTCGCAACACACTACGATTTAGCGCGCGTAGAATTCGATAATTGCAGAATCGTCAACAATGAACGGCACATCGGCTCGTTGGGGATACCCAATCATCCGTCCGCTGTACTTATCACTTGGATCCAACGCCAAATAACTTGGCAACTTCACCTGTGGTCCTCGCGTCACAGCATCCAACACCACAGGTATTTCACGTGACGCAACTCTCAAACTCACGACCTCGCCGCTCTCCACCAAATAACTTGGTCGATCCACGCGCAATCCGTTGATTTGCACGTGACCGTGAGATACCAGCTGACGAGCAGCCGGAATTGTTGGTGCAAAGCCAAGCCGGAACACAACATTGCTAAGGCGACGCTCTAAACGCGCGAGCATGTTATCACCAGTCTTGCCTGGATCCTTTGTGGCAGCTGCAAAGATCCGCCGAAGCTGGACCTCTGTAATTCCATACTGAAAGCGAACTTTCTGCTTCTCTTCCAAACGACGTCTAAAGTCGCTTTTCTTCCGACGAGATGGAGTTGGTCCATGTTGACCAGGGGGAAATGGACGTCGTTCCGCATCCTTACGTGTTAATCCAGGAAGTTGTACGCCTAACCGGCGCACAATTTTCAATCGAGGTCTATGCGCTGGCATATCGATTTCGTAAAGTCATGGGATAGGAAAACAAGGTGGCAGCCTGCAACGACGTGCTTAGCGCATCGTCCTCAAGCCCCAAAATCAACTGAGCACGAGCCAGCAATCGATTCAACTCCGAAACTTCAGTCGCCGCAAATACGAATCGTGTTCGAGCGGCTCCGATATACAATACGGTGTCCTTTTCTTCTGCAATTGCGTGCGGCAGAACAGGTAAGTCGTCTGCAGCCAGATCGAGCGATACGTCCAAAAACCGGACACGTATCCCGCCGCACCCTGTGCAACGCAACACATGCCCTTTTTCGGTATAACATACCAGCTCGTGATGATCTTTATTATATTTGGTCATCGTTCTAGCCATAGTGCCTACAAAGAACTCTCCGGCGGCTCCGGGGGACCCTTCGCAGGCTGATACGCAGATTATAGCAGTATCTGGCAATCCCGACAAACTTACTCGGGATTAATACGGATGCCTCGCCTCTTGGCGCCTTTTCCCTCTCAAGAGTCACCGTAGAATTGACCCGATCAATCTTGTCGGAATTGACACAAGTCGTTACACTTAGGCTGAGTTAAGAAACCTCCTATTCGCCACGTCTTCGTGCTCAGACTTCTCAAATGGCGCAGTAAGCCGCCAACCACCCCTTCAGTGACCTCGGCAGCCGCTCCGGCGAGCTTGCCTAGCGTTGCCTGCGCCCTTTCGGCCTGCCTGGCTGGAACTCGCGCGACCGTGCTGTCGGTTGGCTGCGGCGACATCGAGTCGTGTCGGCTTCGGGCATTAGGGTTATGTGAAGGAGCCTCGGTCAGCGTTGTGAGATCGAGCGGTGCGACCCTCCTCGAAGTTCACGGAACGCGCCTAGCTGTTGGTTCGGCCATTGCGACCGGCATTACTGTTTTACCAGTCTCATAATCGACTGTTCACCACGAACACGCTGGAATAAAAAAAGGAGCCTCGGAGGCTCCTTTTGCGTTTCTGCGATTCGCCTATAGCGATAGGAAACGAGACTACTTTGTGCGCGCGGACGATCCGCCGCTATCGCAACCGCATCCAGATCCACATCCATCGCTGGAGGCACGAGTATTCCGCAACGTACGAAACATCCGTTGCGCCATATATGCGACGGCAATCAGTACGAGAGAAAGCGCTAAAACGGTCTGAATCTGCATAACTATTTTACCCCGTAAATCCTAATGCGATCCCGCCACGATACACGATAAACGCAGCAAGATAGGCTAATGCAAACATGTAGCCAAATTGGAATGTCGCCCATCCCCAACCACGTGCCCCGCCCCCAGTTTCACGAATTGTGACTGCGCTCGTGCTCACGCACATCAGAGCAAACACATAAAACACCATCAGCGACACGGCCACCAGGGGGGTATACGCAGCCGCCCCCGTATTGGGATTGCGCTCAGCCCGCAGTCTATCCCGTAGCGAACCAGAGTTCTCATCTTCGCCACCCACACCGTAAATCGTTCCCATGGTGGAGACAAAGACCTCGCGGGCCGCAAACGACGCTGTAATCCCTACCCCAATCTTCCAATCAAAGCCCAAAGGACGAACTATTGGCTCCACAGCGTGCCCGATACGGCCGAGATAGCTGTGCGCAAGCTGTTCCTCCTGTGCGATGTTTCCAGGCATTCCCGGAGGAATTTCCCTACGCGGATACGTCGCCAGTGCCCAAAGTACAATCGACACGGCTAGAATTACGGTCCCGGCTCGACGTAGAAACAACATCGCCCGATGCGAAACTGACACGGCCAAGCTCCGCGCGTCAGGCATCCGATATGGTGGCAACTCGAGCAGCATCGGCCGAGACGGTGCGCGCAGCAACGTCCGCTTAAACAGCGCCGCCATCCCCAATGCCGCGATTGTACCCAATAGGTACATCGACAACATCGTAAGCCCCTGCGTATTAAAGATCCCAGCAACAGCAACTGAGGGGATAAACGTCCCAATCAGTAGCGTATATACTGGCAACCGCGCAGAACAGCTCATCAGCGGAACAACCATAATCGTTGCAAGCCGATCGTTGGGCTCAGAAATCGTACGCGTCGCCATAATACCAGGAACGGCGCACGCATAACCAGAAAGCATCGGAATAAAGCTTTTCCCGTGCAATCCAACCCGCCGCATGTAACGATCCATAATTAACGCCGCTCGCGCCATATAACCGCTATCCTCCAGCACTCCAATAAAAAGGAAGAGGATAACAATCTGCGGAACGAACACAACAACGCTACCAACACCGGCAATAATCCCATCCACAACCAAGCCGCGTAAGTCCCCCGCTGGAATAACGCGACTCGCCAAATCACCCAGGATACCAACGAGGCCTTCCGTGGCATCCATCAACGGTGCAGCCCAGGTAAAGATGGACTGAAAGACAATCGCCATGATCGCCAAAAAGATGATCGGCCCCCACACTCGGTGAAGTACGATCGAATCAATTCGATCGCTCAAACGATTGTGTGTCGTTTCACTTCGTGTAATGGTCCGTTCCGCGATTTCAGCAATCCATCCATACCGAAGCTCTGTTTCCAGATTTCGGGCATTGATGTTCGCGCTCACCAACGTATTACGCGCAGCTTCCACTCTAATGGCGAGATCCGGGACGTCCGCAAGATGTGTCTCAACCACCGGAACCGACAACAAGCGCAAACTCTCCATCTCGGCAACGTCCATCGCAAATCCATGTGCTGCGATATGCGATGAGACCATCTCGAGCGCGAGTGCGGCGGCCGGCGGCAACGAAAACTTTCGCCCCGGGATCGGTAGCAACGGAGCCTTCTGAATCGCCCGCTTGAGCGCTTCGATCCCATCTCGTCGAGTTGCAACGGTCGGGATTACAGTAACGCCAAGTTCGTGAATAAGCTCGGGGACATCAATTGTGATCCCAGCCGCTTTGGACGAATCGATCTGATTGAGAGCGATTACCACTGGCAGGCCAAGCTCCATCACCTGGCTCGTCAAAAACAGATTTCGCTCTAAATGGAGCGCATCGGCGACGACAACAACGACGTCAGGCCGAGATTCCCCCTTGGCGCGCCCAAGCAGAACCTCTAATGCTATCTCCTCATCGGGAGAATGCGCGGAAAGCGAATAGCAACCTGGAAGGTCGAGTACGGTGACCTTGGAGCCGTCGGGGGTGCGGTATGTTCCTTCAACGCGCTCAACAGTAACGCCGGCAAAGTTGCCGACCTTTTGCCGCATACCGGTTAGCGCGTTGAACAGCGTGCTCTTTCCGGTATTCGGGTTGCCAATGAGGGCCACACGTCGCGCCGCCGGTATGCTGTGCGCAATCGGCGAGGACGGTGGCAAAAACGATGGTTGTTGGTCAGCTACCCCAACGTCAAGCCCAGAGGGCAGTGTCGAACTCATTCCGATCAGGTAAAGATCAGTCGCTAAACCAAGGCGATTTTAGGCGCTTCCATGTGGATGGATAGTAGCGACTCGCTCATCTCCGATCAACCCACTCGGGATTCCTTTTCGGCCTGAAATTCGTCATCGAGGCCGGCGGTTTCGAACCGGAGGGCCTCAATCGTGGCATCGGCCTCGTCCCGCGTCCGTCCAAACGACAGAAGCGCATATTCGGCCATACTGAGCGCCAATTCCAGCTCCCCCATCACCACACGCCCGACCTGCTGGCCCTTTAAGAACCGTCGTTCGCTCATGGTATGCGTACGAATTACCGTATCGATATCCGGGTTGGCTCGACGCGCCAATTCCAGAATCTGTCGAGATTGATAGGAGGTTGGGGTTGCTATTACAAGAATACGGGCCGTTTCCGGATGTGCGTGCGATAGAATCCCCGGCCGAGAAGCGTCTCCGTATAACGCCTGCACACCTTGTCGACGGAGCGCCTCAACCACCAATCGATCTTCTTCGATTACGATATACGGAATGCCGTTTTTGGCGAGCGCCTCTGCAATAGCGCTCCCAACTCGTCCATGGCCAATCACAATCGCATGATCGGTAAGAACCTCGTGGCCCAGACCTTCCGATTCAGCTTCGATTTCACTGCCTCTTTGGCCACGCTCGAGCTTATCGACAATATCTGGCCGATTTCTGAGCCACCGCGTGACCGGCTTGATGGCCGCGAAGGTGAGTGGATTCAGCGTGATCGACATCAGTGCACCTGCCAGGATCAAACTTTGACCTTCTCGAGGGAGCAAATTCAGCATCATTCCCAATCCTGCGAGAATAAAGCTGAACTCACCAATCTGGGCCAGGCTAGCCGAGACGGTTAATGCGGTGCGGATTGGATATTTGAAGAGCAGAACAATTAAAAACGCTGCGGCAGACTTTCCGAAGATAATAATCGCCAGCACTCCGAGAACCTCAAGCGGCTGCCGAATCAGGATTGTTGGATCGAACAGCATCCCAACCGAAACGAAAAACAGCACAGAGAAAACATCTTGCAGCGGAAGGGCTTCGGCTGCAGCCTGATGGCTCAAGTCGGATTCGCTGATAACCACACCAGCGAAGAAGGCGCCCAGCGCGAATGAAACATCGAACAGTGCCGCTGCCCCTACCCCGATGCCTATCGCAATAGCAAGAACGGCGAGCGTAAACAGCTCTCGCGATCCGAGCCGCGCGACACGCTCTAGCAGCCAGGGGAGGTATCGTCGGCCGACAATAAGCATAATCGCCATAAAGGCGGCGACTTTGCCGAGGGTGACGGTGATCGTCCAGAGGAGAGTTGTGCCCGCTTCAGCACCGCCCTGCGCTTCCGTCAGCGCAGTTCCGCCAAGGGGTACTGCGAGCGCAGGCAGGAGCACCAATGCGAGCACCATCGCCAGATCTTCAACAATGAGCCAGCCGACTGCGATACGTCCATTAATAGTATCGAGAACGCCTTGGTCTTCGAGCGCCTTGAGAAGTACGACCGTACTTGCTCCGGAAAGGCAGAGTCCAAAGACAATTCCGCTCCCCCATGACCATCCCCAGAAGCGCGCAATGATGGCACCCAATACGGTTGCCACAGTGATTTGTACAACAGCGCCCGGGAGCGCGATCTTTCTGACGGCGAGCAAATCTCGTAGCGAGAAGTGCAATCCAACCCCAAACATCAGCAGAATAACGCCGATCTCGGCTAACTGAGACGCCAACCCGCTGTCGGCGACGAAGCCAGGGGTGAATGGGCCGGCCGCAATACCAGCGAGTAGATAGCCAACGAGCGGTGGAATACCGAACCGGGCTGCGATGAATCCAAAAATGAACGCCAGTCCAATGCCACCGGCGATCGTGGCAATGAGTACGGTCTCGTGGGGCATATACGGCTCCTAAGGTCGATAGCAGACTGGCTAGACTTCGGTCAAGCTTCGGGAAGTAGAAACGTTAAGATATAACGTCACATAAACTTCTCGAAGAGCAAAACCAAAATCCGTAGGATTTTTTTTGGAGCGCATGACGATTGCTAACCGCAAGAGTATTGCCTTGGTGTGCCGGCGAGCCCTACCCAAAAGGGGTGTGTTAGCCCATATTTGTGGATTGTAGTTAAAAACTCATACCCTCCCTGCGCTCCGGCAACCAGCGCGGGGCGGTAGTGACCATAGGGAGGATTGCCGATACATGACTCGTGAATACGAGGCGGTATACATCTTTGATTCTGCACTCGAAGATGCCGCTATTACAGAGAAGCTTACCAAGCATCACACCCTGCTGAGCCTGCAGGAAGATGCCAAGCTCGACATTTGGGGCCGTCGTCAGTTGGCCTACAAGATCGGGCGCCATGAAAATGGATTCTACATCGTTGCTCGCTTTGCCGCAGAACCAACGACACTTCCTGAATTCGAACGCTCGCTGAAGCTCGACGATGGCGTTGTTCGCTACCTCATCACGTTGTATGAGCATGAGCTCGGCGTGACTGCGCTTAGCGAAGAACAGCTTGCTGCCCGCGCTCGTGCGTTGGCTGCTGAAGAAGACGAAGACGAGGACGAGGAATAACCAATGCGTCGCAATAAAAAATCCTGCCCGATCGTTGAAGCTGGCGTCCGTTTTGTTGACTATAAGGACGATCGCTTCCTCAGCCGCTTCATCACTGAAGGCGGAAAGATTCTTCCTAGCCGCTTAAGCGGTGTTGATGCTCGCCATCAACGTCAGTTGGCACGAGCAATCAAGCGCGCACGATACCTCGCCTTGTTGCCGTACACCAAAGGACACAACAACTAATCGGTGGGTGGCTCTTGGACTTCAGCGATGAAACCAATGCGCCACCCGCTTCACGTATGACGCAAGTAGCGGAACTCGCTCCAACACCAAAGGGGTGGCGGTTTTTAATCGTCGCACTCGCAGCGTTTTTAGGACTTCCGCTACTGCCAACGGCTCTCAAGTCAGTCGTCCCTATCAATGAAACAATGGTCTTGCTCATGGCGGCATTCGCTGTATGTGCAATCATTGGATGGTGGCGGGGTGGTAGTTCGGTCTTTGCGCTCATCTGGGTCGCGTTAGCAATCTGGATGATGCGGTCGTCCCTCGGCTCTGGTGCTTATGGCACCCTGGCTGTTGGCTGGATACTTATTGTAGTCGCCGCGTTTGGGATTGTTTCCATACTGGCTCCTTCATTGAAGTTTTTTAGTCGAGCGCTGTCTGCGCTTGGGATAGCCGCCGTTGTTGCCTTCGCGCTAACCATTGCGAAGCCCGACGGCATCGAAACAGTTCGACAGGTCATGCTCCAGGAGTATGAACGTAGAACCGCCGCAACGATTACCTGGTTTCGCAGCATGACCGAGTCACCCGAATGGCAGGAAACCGCCGCTCGACGACCGGCGCTCGAAGCCATGACGAAACAGAACGAAGCCGAGCTGTCGAAGTTCCCTGAACGGGCTTCGACGGTGTTACCGGCGCTGTTGGCCCTTGAGTCGCTTGCAGCTTTGGCACTCGCATGGGCGTTGTATCATCGTTTGACGAACGTCGCCATTGGGCCGGCGTTCGGAGTACTACGAGACTTTCGGTTTAACGATCAGTTGATCTGGGGACTCGCAGTGGGAGCAACGATTTTCTTTCTGCCGCCATTTGCGGACGGACGAAATGCGGGGCTCAATCTGCTCCTCTTTTTTGGGGCAATCTATCTCTTGCGAGGGATGGGCGTACTGGCGTGGGCCGCACGGGGACGCGGGATTGCGATTGCTTTAATCGTGCTAACCGCTTTCGTGCCACTCGTCGTAGGTGCACTCGCGTTGGGAGTTGGTGTGGGAGACACGTGGATGGACTGGAGAAAACGCATCCAATCTCCCGCGTAACAACGAATACGGAGCTCAATCATGGAAGTCATCTTAAGACAAGCGATCGACAAATTAGGCAATCCAGGGGAAATCGTAAATGTTTCCAATGGGTATGCCCGTAACTATCTTCTGCCACGCGGTGTTGCTTATGTAGCCACCGAAGGCAACAAGCGGCGTATTGCGCAGGAACGCAAGCGGTTGGAGGCAGCGGAAGAATCACGCCGCTCGTCTGCACGCGAACTGGCGCAGAAGCTGGAACAGGTTTCGCTCACCTTCTCTGCCCGAGTTGGCGAAGAAGGCAAGCTCTTCGGCTCAGTTACATCGGCCGATATTACGGCACAGCTCGTCGCACAGGGCCTACAGGTCGAAAAGCGTCAAGTCGAACTGCATGAGCCGATCAAAGCGTTGGGTGTGTACCGGATTCCGATTCGGTTGCACGCTGACGTACACCCGGAAATCAAGGTGTGGGTCATTAAGGCGTAGTCAGTTCAGGCTGCTTTCGCAGCCCGCGGTTTGGAAGAATACAAACGGACTATTCATCAAGAATAGTCCGTTTGTATTTCCGGCTAACATCCCCAGCCAATCGTCGTCTCCCTATAGAAGGGGGCACGAAATGCCAAAAGTTCGCGAACCATGCATCAGATCTGACGTTTCGTGCGTATTTTAGTAGGCGTACGGCTGGTCGGATTGCCATTCCTGGCCCTCCTTCCCCGTGAGGACCACCCTAGACCTCGTTCGCTCGGAGCCGTACCTCAGCTTGGCGCACGAAATGCAATTTCATGGGTACAATATGTGACGATTTCCCCTTTGAGGGACTTTGGCGCTTAGTTGTACTCATTCTCGATTAGACTCAATCATTTTTTAGGAGCCGAATGGCTGCAACATCTATCTCCCCTGCTATTACTGCGGCCCAACAAGCTGCGGCTATTTGCCTTGACCTCAAGGCGAACGACGTCGTAGTCTTGAACCTGACGAACGCAAATGCGATGACCGACTGTTTTGTCATTGCAAGCGGCACATCCGACACACACGTACGCTCTATTGGCCAGCACCTCATCGACGAAATGAAAAAGCACGGCCAACGAGCGCATCACGTAGAAGGGCTACAGCAAGGGCGGTGGGTCCTCCTCGATTACGTCGACTTTGTTATACATATTTTCCACCCTACGCTGCGGAATTTCTACCAGCTTGAGCGGCTGTGGGGCGATGCGGAAGTTGTTCCTCTCGAACAGGAGTCGGTAAAATGAGAATCGGACGGGGGCTCAGTGTTGTAGCACTCCTCATCTTTGGTCTTACAGCACCGCTTCAAGCCCAGCGGTACTTTGGCCAAAACCAGTTTGGTTATCGCCATTTCCGGTGGCAGGTACTCGAAACTGAGCACTTCCGAATTCATTATTACCCAGAAGAACGGCTCCCAATTCAGGACGCCGCTCGCATGGCAGAGCGAGGTTATACTCGCCTGTCACGCATGATGGGGCACCAGTTTCGTGAAAAAAAGCCGATCCTGCTGTTCGCCACTCGATCCGACTTTGGCGCGAATAACGTCACTGGCGATCTCGGTGAAGGAACCGGCGGTGTAACCGACGGGTCCAGACAGCGAATCATGCTCCCGTTTACTGGAGATTACTCCAGCTTTGAACGGGTGCTTACGCACGAAATGGTTCACCAGTTTCAGTACGACATCTTTGCCCGTGGCCGAGCCGGCGCGAACCTCCAACTATTGGATCAGGTAAACCCGCCGCTCTGGTATATGGAAGGCATGGCGGAATACCTGGCGCTTGGACCGTACCACCCACTCACCACAACGTGGGTTCGTACCGCCGTTGAAAGTGGAACGTTTCCGTCCATTAAGCAAATGACCGAGCGGCCGGACAAGTTCTTCCCGTATCGATACGGTGAAGCGCTGTTCCGCTATGTCGGCGAACGCTGGGGCGATGCCGCCATCGGCGAAATTCTTCAGACGTCAACCTCGATTGGGATCGAGCGTGCCTTCCAAAAGGAATTAGGCGTTTCGCTCGACCAGCTCAGCGATCAATGGCGCGAAGCAATGCGCGCAAAATACCTCCCGCAGCTCGGCAATATGCAACGAGTTGAGGATTTTGCCACACCAGTTCTGAATCCTAAGTTGAGCGGAGGCGCACTATTCCTCGCGCCAGTCCTCTCGCCCGATGGAAAGTTGATTGCCTTCTTGTCACAAGGCAGCCCCAAGAAGGGCGAGGTATTCGTCGATCTCTGGCTTGGCGACGCTACAACGGGTAAACGCATCCGACGGCTCGTCAAAAGCACAACAAATCCAAAGTTCGAGGAACTTCGCCTCCTGTATTCGCAGGGCGCTTTCTCACACGACGGACGATACTTCGCCTTTACCGCACAGACGGGCGGCCGAGACGTGTTGTCGATTGTTGATGTAAAGACTGGTAGCACACGTCAATTGAAGAACATTCAACTCGACGGCGTACTCAGCCCATCGTGGTCACCCGATGGCAAGAAGATTACGTTCTCGGGTGTAAATAACGCAGTCACCGACATTTATATAGTTGACGTCGATGGCGAAAACCTTCGCGCAATAACGAAGGACCGGTTTGGCGATCTGCAGCCGTCGTGGTCACCCGACGGCAAACACATCGCGTTTGCAACTGATCGCGTGAGTACCAAGCTTGAGAATCTCGATATCGGCCATCTTCAAATCGCCCTGGCGAACGTTGAAGACGGTACAATCGAAGTATTGGATGGACAGAGCGGCTTAAACATCAATCCGGTGTGGTCGCCAGATGGATCGTCGATCGCTTATCTATCGGATCGAAGCGGAACGTCGAACATCTTCCTCTATGAGCTCGGCTCAAAGACGCATTCTCAGCTGACCAATGTCCAGGGTGGTGTTAACGCCATTACGGAATACAGCCCAGCGTTAACGTGGTCACACGGGACGAACCGGCTTGCGTTTACGTATTTTGGCAACGCCAACGGTAACGATTATACGATTTGGGCGATCGATAACCCAATCGCTTACAAAAAGCCGATTGTCGACGCACCTGTATTGGCCAAAGCTCCTGCAGACACAACACCAAGCGCCGTGGACTCCACGGTTGCATCTGCACAGGCGAAGGATTCTGCTGCACGGTCTGGCGAACGCAGCTCAACGTATCGCGCGCCAACCGGTGCTCGTCGGTCCGCACGAGTCTCTTCGCGCGAAGCGCCGCAAGATAGTGTAGGTGTGCGCACCGTGGCTGCAATGCTGGCAGATCCGAACACCGGTCTACCAGACACGCTGACGTTCAAAGATTACCCATATTCTGTTCGCTTCTCGCCTGAATACATCTCTGGCGTTGGCCTTGGTGTATCAACTGGCGGCGGCTATGGAACGCAGTATGGTGGAGGGACAACGCTGGTCTTTGGCGACCTCACCGGCGACCATCTCCTGGCGGTTGGTGCTGGCATATACGGACGCCTGTCGGATGCAAGCTTCCTGGTTGCATACACAGACCTAAGTCGCCGGCTTCAGCACAGCGTTGGCATCTCACAAGACGTTGTTTATATCAACACCGACGCAATTCGAACCACGTCGCCTGAAGGCAATCTCCGCGATCAGTATCAGTTCCAGCGATTCATGTTGCGTAGCGCTTCGGCAAGCACGGAATACGCACTGGATCGCTTTAAGCGGTTTGAGTTTGGCTTACAGGCAAGCACCATCGGTCGATCTGTCGTCAACCAAAACTATGACTACATCGAAACCCTCGGCGGTTATTACGTAGACGTCGGATTCGAAACAGTCGAAAAGTTGAAAACGCTTAACTATGTATCGCCGCAAGCTGCCTTTGTGGTAGACAATACGCTGTTTGGCGTGACTGGTCCCATTGCTGGCCGGCGTATGCGATTCAGCGTTGCGCCATCGCTCGGGAACATTCGGTGGATGGAGTACGGTGCGGATTACCGACGTTACGACCCCGTGATCTTTAATACGCTCACCTTCGCAACTCGAGTCTTTACGCACCTAACGCAAGGACGAGATGAAGATCTGTTTCCGACCTATGTTGGTCGGCCAGAGTTTGTGCGTGGCTATGATCGTGCGAACTTCTATGGCGGCTACACCTGCGATTCCTTCCTTGGCGCCTCTGAGGCTTCTGGTAACGCCTGCGCGTCAGCTCAGCTTGTTGGAACTCGGGTGGCGGTATTTAACGAAGAGCTGCGCTTCCCTATCATCCGTCGATTCGACCTGGGCTCGCTCCCAATTGGGTTGCCGCCTGTGGATGGCCTGCTCTTCTTTGATGCCGGCCTAGCCTGGAGCTCTGGACAGAAAGTCTCGCTAACCCGCCCGGACAACTACGACTACACATTACAGCGGTATGTGATGCGCAGCATAGGGTTCGGACTTCGAGTGAACTTGTTCAACCTGGCCATCCTGAAATGGGATTTAGCCAAGCCACTCGACCGAGATAATAATAAAAAATGGAACTGGACGTTCTCACTTGGTCCAAGCTTCTAACACTGAACAATTGTTCGAGTAGATAAGGGAGGGCATGCAATTCGAGTTGCATGCCCTCCCTTTTTTAATTTTCCCACTCTCAGAGCCCGCAAGAACAGCGCAATTCGATTAAATTGACGCGGTGCTACGAAGGCTTGCTTCATTACTCCTGATTACGGCCGCCGCGGCCGCCACAGCGTGTGGCGGTAAAGAAAAAGGCGGCCAACTTGATTCGCTGAATAGCGAAACCTCCCGCCGTTCTCGCGGGCCGGATCCTATTGTGCTGCGCATCCCCCGGACCGGTGGGAGCGTTCGCGCATACCTCTATCCGAAGCTCGATTCCGTTATTTGGAACGGACGAGGCGTCTCGACCGAACGGGCCATAGGATTTGACCCAGAAGGTGGAACTATCGCGGTTGTAAACGACGCTGGGCTCCCCGGACGCATCGATTTGCGGTTCGGGGTGGCATCCATCGCAACTAAAGCGAAGCTCTCCTCGTTGACCTCGGTTAACGGGTCGGACATCTATGGCCTCGATTCCAAAGGCACCGTTGTTCGGTTGGCGAGATCTGGCGAATGGAAGCTGAATCCGCCGTCTCCAGCCACATCGCTTTTCCCGCAGCTCGATGGCAGCCTCATTATTGTGTCTCAGCAGGCGTCGAGGGTGACTTTATGGAAGGTTCGTCCTCCAGAGTCCAAGCTGCTGGATACGGTAGAGTTTGAGATTCCTGGCCGCGGTGCTCGCGCTCAGGTTGGCGACAGGATCTACTTTGCGACGGATACTGGGCTGGTTGGTATCCGAACACGCGATATGTCCGTTGTGACGCCTATCTCGCTGAATAAACGGGTCAGTGTGTTGGCCCCGACACCGAGCGGAGACAGAGTCTACGCCTCGATGGACGGCCAAAAAGGCTTAACGGTGATCGATCGATATACGGACAAAGTCGCCGAACGTATCTCGCTCCCTGGCGAAGTCTCTGATTTACGGATGGACCCGCTGGGTCGATATGTATTGGTCAAACCAGTGCGTGGCGATTCAGCCTGGGTTGTCGCGGTTTCAACCAATCGCGTAGTTGGCTCGGTGCCTACAACATGGTCAGGTGACCTGCCAGCGTGCGCGCCGGACGGCGCAATTGCGGTCAGCAACGGTCGAGACGTGATCTTTGTAGATGGGGAGACGTTGCAGTCCGTTCGGACGATTGTTGGGGGCGCCAAGGATTATTGGTATTTCATGTTCTGGAACGGCTTCCGCCCCACTGTTGCCGGTATGGTCGAGCAACCCGCGCAGTCTGAAACGCAAACCGGTGATGACTCTGCGACGGAAGATGATGTAGCGACAGATACGCAGCCGACAGTAGACCAGACACCCGTTCCACCCACAGTCACGCCATCCCAGCCGTCACAACCACAGCAACGACCGGCTGATTCCGCACCGCATGGGCCTCCTCCACCACCCAGGCCGCCGGTGACGGTTCCGGTGGAGCCAATTCGGCCACCTGCATCGCAAACGACTCAGGTGTTCACAGTGTCGTTTGCAGCCCTACTAAATCAAGAGAAGGCAAACGAGCTGGCAAACACAATCATCGTTAATGGAGTGAAAGCACATGTTGTTGCGTCAAAGCAGGCTGGAACACCAATTTTCCGCGTAATTCTTGGTCCATATAGTAGCCGAACTGCAGCGGAACAGGTTGGACGCGATTCGAAGCGCCAGTTCTGGGTCTACGCGGGAGAGCCGTGACAGACGATTTTAGTACGCTCCTCAATTCGGGTGACTTTAAACCGACAATGACGGACGCCGTTAGCGAGTTTGGTCAAGCGTGGGAAGCTGCGGGACGGCGAATCGCACCGATGCTGGGGAGTTATTCCGCGGCAGTCGTTACAGCGTCTGACGAGCTTGCAGCGGCATACGTCGCGATTGGAATTGGGTTGGCGGAAGCCGAGCATCGTCGAGTGGCAATTGGCGACCTGGTTGGGGAAGTTCCTCCGATTCAATCGCTCGTACAGAGCGAAGATCCGCATGGAATTTCCGACAGCTTTACCTATGGTGTATCGCTCAACAAGATCGCCCAGCCTATTGATACCACAGGCAATTTGTTCATTATGCCAAGTGGGACCGGCACGGTTGCGGACGCAGAAGTGTTTGCGAACACGCGCTGGCAGCGTTTGGCAAACGGCTTTCGCGAAGTTGGGGCACTGCTTATTCTGGTTGCCCCCGCTGATGCGCCAGGCATTCGCGAACTGATCGATCAAATGGACGGTGTTGTTATTGTTGGTGATACGGAGCTCGCGCACGCACCGTATGTACACGTTCTGGCTCGCGTAAAGGAGCCGGTTATGGTCGACACTGGAAAAAAACGCATATCTGCACCCAAGAAGTTATCGTTGGGCCGTTTAGCTATGGCGGTGTTATTGCTGGTAGGGCTTGCAGGAACGGGGTTTTATCTACGTTCGCTTGATCTTCCAAACAGGGCGAGCCGCGCTGCCGCAATGCGGGCAGCAAACGCCGACTCAATGGCGAATCTCATGGTTCCTGCGCCAGCCGAAACGCTGGTTGTGGTGCCCCCCGCAAATCCCGATGATTCTGCGAATGCGGCGGAATATGCAGTCGAACTGTCGGCATATAATACACACGAAACTGCACTGCTCTTGCTGCGCAAATTGAGCCTGGAGCTCCCAGCCGCAACCATTGCACCTGTGCCAGTTGGAACGACGCGCGAAACGTATTACAAGATTATCTCAGGTGCATTTACGAAACAAAGCGATGCTGAAGATCTCCTCACGTTGCTTCGTTTCAAATCAGTTTTGAACGAAACAGAAGGAACCGTCGTTCGCACCCCATTTGCGCTGATACTTGATAGTGCAGAAGGTGGCCGTACGCATCCGTTAGTTGAGCGGTACGCAGGCACACCGCATCCGGTGTACGTATTAGCACAGCCAGACGGATCCTTAAAATTATACGCCGGTGCATTTGAACGACCGGAAGATTCCGCAGCGCTGATGGCAGCACTTCGCGCCGCACACCTCAATCCTGTTCTTGTTTACCGTACAGGGAGAACTCCTTAATTGCGTTTAACAAAACTCGAGCTTCACGGCTTCAAATCGTTTGCTGATCAAACAGAACTACTCTTTGAACCTGGCGCTACAGCGATCGTAGGTCCGAACGGCTGTGGAAAGTCCAACGTATCGGATGCGGTCCGCTGGGTGCTTGGCGAACAACGCGCACGTGCATTACGTGGCGCAAAGATGGAAGAAGTCATCTTCCAGGGTTCGTCTGCACGAAAGCCGGTAAATATCGCTGAAGTGTCGTTGCACTTTGAGAACGATGACGGCGCGCTCAATATTCCGTTCCGCGAAGTCGTCATTACTCGACGACTCAGCCGTTCCGGCGACAGCGATTATTTTATTAACCGTTCGCCTGCACGTTTGCGTGACATTCAGGACATGGTTCGCGGAACCGGCTTAGGAGCCGATTCTGGCGTCGTAATCGAATCCAAGATGATCGATGCGTTGCTATCTGACCGGCCGGATGATCGTCGCGAACTGTTTGAAGAAGCATCTGGCATTGGACTGTATCGAGATCGTAAACGCAGTACAGAACGGCGTCTCGAAGAAACAACGCTCGATCTGTCGCGTATCGACGATCTGATCAATGAAGTGCAGAGCCAGGTTCGGTCGTTGTCGCGTCAGCGTAAGCGCGCTGAACGACATACCGAACTCATGTCTCGCCGATTCGTTGTTGAGATTGCACTTGCCGGTCGAGAGATGGCAGAATGGCGCGAAGAACTCGATTCATTGCAAGAACGAGTTTCTGGCTTGCGTGAGGCTGTACCGGGCGAACAAGAACAGCTTGAAACAACCGAAGCTGACAAAGACGCTGCGTATAGCACACGTGTTGCTGCAGAAGCATCCCGATCTGAATTAGCCAAGCTTGTTGGCGAGCAGCGCACGAGCGTACAACAGCTACGAAGCGAAATCGCCGTTGCTGAAGAGCGTCGGCGTAACGCAGTTGCCCGTCGTGAACGTGCGGAAGAAGAACGTCGCGAAGGTGGCGATACAGCAAGTCGAGTGGAAACAGAGCTTGCTACGGTTGTCACGGAACGTCAGCAGCTCGCACAAAGCCTCGACACCATAAAAGAAGAGCTGGAAGAGCGCTCCCGCCTCGAAGAATCTGCGCGTCATGCCCTAACCTCAGCCCGCGCAACGGTTGAGCAAGCAGAACGTCGAGCACATGAACTTCGCGAACAATCGCATCGTTTAACGCTTGATCGACAGGGGGCAGAACGCGAAACGTACGATATTACGCAGCGTCGCGAAGCATTACGCGCTGAACAGCTCCAGCTGTTTGATACAGCGGAAGCTATCGGACGTGAAGTGGAAGAGCTACAGCTCGCGCTTGAGCTTGCTCGAATTCGCGTTGTTGAAACATCGGAGTCGCTCGAAGCCGCACAGTTTGCAGCACAGGCAGCACGCGAAGCAGATAGCATCGCTCGTGCAGATATGGTGCGGTCACAAGAGTCGTTTGCCGCGCTAGAAGGAAAGTTCCATGCACTCGAAGCGCTGGAACGAGAGCGCGTTGGTTTGGCACCTGCCGCAGCGCAACTGCTTGCAGCACGTGACCAATTTGGCGATGATGCCATTCTTGGCCCATTAAGCGATTACATCAGCGCTGGAAGTGCATCTGCCGCTCTTGTTGAGCGGTACCTTGGTGCAACACTCCACGCGGTACTGGTACGCGACCATGATGTCGCCGAACAGGTACGTGCGTGGCACACCCAGGCGAATCCCGGTTCACTTCTCCTCCTCCCTGTCGATACAGCATTTGGAGAAGAACCCAGCGTTGACGATCAAGACCTCGCACATCAGGTTGAATCATCGTCGTCAAGCGCGATGGGATGGGTTAAAGCGTTATTAGGCAAAGTTAAGTCAGTAGAATCCGGTTCGGCATTCGTCGACTCCCGCGGTGCGGTATGGCTTCCCGCCGCTGGTACGGGCCCTGGCCCACTACGTCGTCGCGCTGAACTGCAAGAAGTTGCGGCCCAGTTGGAAACCGCTGAAGAAACGAAGCTGCAACTCATAGGAGTCGCTGAACGTGCCCGTGAAGCAATGCACCAAGCAGTTCACGCGTCCAACGAAGCGGCTGATATCGCAAACGTTGCGACTCGTGAGGTCAAGCATTCGGAAGAGCGCGTAAACGAGGCAACACGCCGGCACGAACGCGCAGCACGGGAAGTCTCGCAGTCCGAGGCAATCCTGGCCAAGCTCACCGAGCGCGAAGAGATGTTGGTCGAACGTATGCGCGTAATCGATGAACAGCTCGAGATGCTCGTTCTCGAAGTAGCGGAACACGATACATCGATTCTCGAACTCCGACGCGCATTAAGCGAATCGGAGCAGGCACACGACGATACACGCGAACAACGCACTGCGTTCCAGGTGCAACAAGCACAGGCGCAGGCGCGAACTCAAGTAATTATCGACCGCGAACGCCGGTTGCACGAAGAGCTTACGAATGCCGCATTACGTTTGGAATCGTTGCAGTCCGAAGTCAGTACGCTCTCCGATGCCGACGCAGAACTAGCCGAACAACTTTCTGACTGGCAGCTTAACTTCGAAGCCAAAGAAGGGATGTTGCATGACATTGAAGAACAGTATGCAGCGGCTGAGCTGGCGGTAAAAACAGCAGACGAAAGCCTGTCCACAGTAGACCAGCGTTTGAACGAGATTCGACGTCGCGCCACATCGGCGGCTGAGCAACTCCATAGTTCGGAGCTCCGCTACACCGAACTGTCGGGGCGACAGGCTGCTGTTCGTGAACGTTTGGAAACCGAGTGGAAGAAGCCACTTGAAGAGCTACTCGAGCAGGCGCAAACGCTGGAAGAAGACAACGACACCTTACGTGCCGAAGTCACGAAGCTTCGCGACCAACTCGACAACCTCGGTCCGGTGAACCCACTGGCGATCGAAGAGCACGACGAAGAGTTGAAGCGACTCGAGTTTATTCAGACTCAGCGTACCGATTTAATGGATGCTCGCGCGTCGCTACACCAGGCGATCAAGGAGATCGATACAACCGCGCGCGACATGTTCCTCCAAACGTTCGTGCAAGTACGTGAAAACTTCCGCCATATCTTTATGACGTTGTTTGGCGGTGGTGATTGCGACCTCCGTCTTGAGAACACGGAATCTCCGTTCGATGGCGACATCGAAATCCACGCGTCGCCGCGTGGTAAGAAGACTCAGCGTATTCACTTGCTATCGAGCGGTGAAAAGGCACTCGTTGCGTTGTCGTTGTTGTTCGGGATCTTCTTGATGAAACCGAGCCCGTTCTGCTTACTCGACGAAGTCGACGCACCACTCGACGATCAAAACATCGGTCGTTTTATCCGCATGCTGAACGAGTTCAAGAAGAACACGCAATTCATTGTTATTACCCACAACCCACGCACTTCAACCGAAGCTGCGGATGCTGTGTACGGTGTAACGATGCAGGAACCAGGCGTATCGTCGATTGTTAGCGTGCGTCTGCGCGGCAAGGTCGTTGAAGATTTACCAACGCCTACAGCAACACAAAATCAAGTCGTTGCGTCATCTGACGAGGACAACGACGGTGACATTATAGACGATGACGCGCAAGAAGATATGATTGACGCAGAGTCGGAAACTGAGGTTGAGGTTTAGTATATGTTGATCGTAATGCAACACAGCGCCACGTCCGAAGATGTCGATCGCGTAGTGGCAGTAATCGCTGAAATGGGCTATGAAGCCCGCCCGATGCCGGGTGCTCAGCGTACAGCGGTCGGTATTGTTGGTAACGATGGTCGAGTGGATTCAACGCGAATCGAATCGCTCTCTGGCGTTGCGCAAGTCATTCACGTAACTCAGCCATACAAGCAGGTTTCGCGCGAATGGCGGCAAGAAAATACGCTGGTCACCATTGGTGATGGCGTTGTGTTCGGTGGCAATGAAGTGCCAATCATTGCTGGACCGTGTTCGGTGGAGTCGGAAGAGCAAATCATTCGCTCCGCTCTCATGGTTCGCGACGCTGGTGGCTCTGCCCTACGCGGCGGCGCGTTTAAACCACGAAGCTCACCGTATTCGTTTCAAGGGCTTGGCAAACGTGGACTCGAGTTCCTCGCTCTTGCCCGCAAAGAAAGTGGTTTGGCGATCGTCACCGAAGCGATGGATGACGAAGGCGCCAAACTTGTTGCGGAATATGCAGACTGTATTCAGATTGGTGCGCGAAACATGCAGAACTATTCCCTGCTCAAAACAGTCGGGAAGCTAGGAAGGCCTGTACTGCTCAAACGCGGATTGGCAGCAACAATCAGCGACTTCTTGCTAAGCGCCGAATATATTCTGTCCGAAGGCAACGACCAGGTGATTCTGTGCGAGCGCGGCATTCGGAGCTTCGATCCTGCCGTCCGGAACATGTTCGACCTAACGGCCGTCCCATTGGTCCATAAACTGTCGCATTTGCCGATTGTAGCCGATCCGAGCCACGGAACAGGGCTACGAGACCAGGTAACACCAATGGCGCGTGCAGCGGTTGCGGCGGGCGCAGATGGACTGATGATCGAAATGCACCCATCGCCAGATCGTGCGCTGTCTGACGGAGCTCAATCGCTCTATCCGGAACAGTTCGCTCAGCTTGTAGTAGAATTGCGCGCCGTTGCAGGCGCGATCGGACGAAAGATTCCAGAACAGGCCGGAACGGCCGTAAGGTAACTGGGGTATAGTCGGAACTATGGATTTTCGCCGAATCACCAGCCTGGCGCTTGTTTCGTTCGCGTTGCACACCCCAGTTTCGATGTACGCGCAGTCTGGCGCGTCGACGTCATCGAAGTCAGCATCTACAGCCTCGAGCCAAACAAAGGCTGTAGATGCTGCACAGATTTTTTCCAGAGCTGTGCGAACGTATCAATCGGCGAAAACGATGCGAGTTGAATTTCAGCAAACGCTGACAAACTCGTTAATCGGCTCAAAGAGTACATCAAAAGGCGAACTTTTACGCCAACAGCCTAATCTGTTCTCGATCAACTTTTCCGATCCAGAATCAGACCGAATCGTTTGTGACGGGAGCAATATCTGGCTGTACCTGCCGAGCACCGCGCCAAAACAAGTTATTAAGGTCCGAGTCAAAGCAGGTAATACCATGCTCGTCGATCCACTTGGCCAACTACTTGGCGCTTCGGACGATGCGTATGCGATAAAGGCGGCGGGCAAAGCAACGATTGGTGGTAGAGCGACGACTGCAATCACACTAACACCGAAAGCAGCGCCAACGTTATTTACCTCTGCAACAATTTGGGTTGATGACTCGGATGGAGTTGTACGACAGGTCGAGACGAATGAACAGTCTGGATTAAAACGAAATGTCGTGATTACGAAGTATACGACTGGTATGACGATCGCAAAGAGTGCCTTCCAGTTTAAACCTGCTGCAAAGGTTCGGGTTATCGATCAGCAGTCGATGATGAAGCAATAACTATCGGGAGACTGTTGCTGGTGCATTAGCGCAACGAACGATAGATAGTGATGTGGACAGCTGCAAATTATGAACGCGATTTCGAAACCAATGTCGTGGCAACCCGAGATAAAAGCTCATATATCGCTACGGCCTCAGGCTTTCCACGCAACGCCTCGAGATGCCGATTCATCATCGCCGTTTCCCCGCGCACTGCCGGCCCGGTCAACACATCCAACGGTGAGCCATACTCAAGGTTCCCAACAGCCGCGCTCATTAAACTCTGTATAATCTGCTCCGCGGTCCGTACCGGAATACCTTGATCCGCCAACACGCCACTCGCAACAGCCGCCAACACAACAGGAAAGTTCGACGCCATCACCGCTGCCGCATGATACGCAGCCTTCCCACCAACCGGGATATTCACGGTTCGTGCCCCTAATGCAGCAGCTAAACGCCGAGACGTACCGCAAGCCGTCGCATCGCCATCGATTCCAACCCAGGCTTCAGCCACAAGCTGAGCCCCACGCTCCGCCGAAGCAAAAGGAACCAGCGGGTGAAACGTTCCGCACACCATTCCCACGTCGCGCAACAGTTTAAAATTGGCAGGTTCCGCGGTTCCAGACGTATGCAACACCACAGTTCCACGCCGAATGCGCACTGGCCGCTCACGAGCGAGCTTGGCAAGCGTCGCACAGACGCCATCAATCTCCGCATCACGAACTGCAATTATGATAACGTTTGCATCGCTTAAATTCTGCGGGTAATCTCCCACACTCGTAGCTTCTTCGTTCGCACTCCGGGCATGTAACCCAACAACTTCGATCCCAGATACACGAAAGGCGCGAGCAAGCCCGCGCCCTACCTTTCCTGCTCCAATCAGAAATACTCTTTCACTCATTTTTTCACCACCGCAGCGGATTCTTTTACAACCTCATGAATCCGCTCAAATGCATTCGCCTGCGAAGACGCTCCATTCATTACTCGCTGTGCAGTAATGATCACCTTATCATCACTTGCCTTCCGATAAAACTCAGCGGCTGCACCAAAGACATATCGATCTACTTCGTAGGAAAGTAGCCGAGAAACGAGTGCCTTCGCATCATCATACGTCATACGTGGCACGTCAACATTACGCGCAACCATACGCTTGTACACATCATCGAGCATCGCCTGCGTCACAGCAAAGTCAGGAGACTTCACCTCACCAGACGCTTTCACGGCTAACGCATAACTCGTTAGCGCATCACGGAACTGTCCAACCCTTCGGCCAAGTGCGTGCATGAACGCAATGTTCTCAATCGGGGGAATGGAATCACCCACAACGAGATCTGGAGTAACGCCACCACCGCCCACCAAAAGTCGACCGCTTGGAGTTCTATACGTAGGACGAGCAGGCGGTTTTTTCGCGACGATAGTAACATCGTCAGTCGCCTCCTTTTGCGTAATCGCTCGACCCAATGGTGTATACCACTTTGCCGTTGTGATCTTCAACGCGCCGTCAGTGCCCAGATGATAGATCGTTTGGGCACTTCCCTTCCCGTACGTTGTAATACCAATCAACGCGGCACGATCATTATCCTGCAACGCGCCAGCAAAAATCTCTGCCGCACTCGCAGATTTGTCGTCCACAAGAATCGAGACTGGCAACTTCGGCCAACGTTGCGGAAGAGTATCAACGTAATCTTTATCCGACCCAGGCACGCGTCCGCGGGTACGAACAATGATATCGCCAGAATCCAAAAACAGGTCCGTTACGCGCACACCCTGCTCGAGCAAGCCACCTGGATTGCCACGTACGTCCATAATCAGCGACGTCGCTCCAATCTCGACAAGCGAATCAATGGCGTTACGCACCTCTTTCTCGGTTGAATCGCTAAACACCTTCAGCATGACGTACCCAACATTCCCAGTGAGCAACGAAACTTGCCGAATCGCGCTTTGGTGAATGATCTCGCGAATCAACGTCAGCTGTACTGGATCAGGCACGCCTGGATGCTCAATCGTAATTGAGATCCGCGACCCCGGACGTCCACGCAACAACCGTTGAACTTCTTCCGGAGTCCAACCCATTACGCGCTGACCATCGATCTCAATAATCCGATCGCCGGTCAAAATTCCGGCTCGTTCGCCTGGACCGCCCGTAATTGGATTGACCACAATAACAGATCCATCTCGAAGATCGACCTGTAATCCTAATCCGGCGTAGTTCCCCGTCGTCCGTTCATTGAGCTGAGTAAGGCGGTCGGGCGGAAGAAAGACCGTGTACGGATCTCCAAGCTCCCGAAGCGTTCCATCGATTGCCATCCGATACGCACGAGAGGCAGAAACTGTATCAAAATACCGCTCTTCCACGAACCGCCTGACCTGCTCGAACAGCACGGGGCCACGTAGCTTGGGCGCACTCACTGTTGCGCTGCCACGTTGAACCATCCACCCACCGGCCACCATTGCAACGACAAAAACGACGCCTAAAAAGAGCGTTCTAAGGGTCGATAACGGTGCGCCTGCGAGTCGGGTAGCCATAATCCTCGTTAAATAGACTGTACGAACGATGTAAAGCGTTCGGGAACATACTGCGTCAAAGTCGTAACGATCCGAGCGAATACATCATCAAAACTCCCAGATGCATCAATCCGCTCAATCGGACCACACTCCGCATGTTCTGCCTGCCATTCCGCAGTCGCGAACATAGCAAAGGCAGACTTCACGCGCTGATGAAACTGCTCGTCGGCCTGCTCCATACGATCACGCGCTCCGCGAGCATCGGCGCGCGCCATCCCTTCAGAAATCGGCAAATCCAGCAACAATGTTACATCGGGGACCAGCCCGCCAACAGCCAGCTGATTCGCCGCAATCAACTGCAACGCATCCAACCCACGACCGTATATCTGATAGGCATACGTCGAGAGAAAAAACCGATCCAGCACGACAACTTTACCAGCAGCTAATGCAGGCAAAATCCGTTCTTCCACGATCTGCGCTCTCGACGCAATAAACAGCAACGCCTCAGCCGACGGCGAGAGCGACCGCGAAGGGTCCAGAAGCAGCGCCCGTATATCTTCGCCGAGCGCTGTGCCTCCTGGTTCACGCAACGCGAGGTGCGGCACGGAGCGCTGATCCAGCAATTGCACCAGTCGTTGCAATTGCGTGGATTTGCCTACGCCTTCTCCCCCTTCAAAAACGACTAACGTCCCTTGTCTCCGCATGTTGTGCGGTGCCTCTTCAAGATCTGATAGCATGCCTTTGACCGTGCCGACCATCATACCACCTTAACCTAAGGTGATAATCGGGCTCTTCGATCCTTTGGAAATACCTTCGCTAATCCATTCGTTCACGCGACGCATCACCTTATCGAGGTTTTCTTCCGCCACGACAAGCTTCTGATACGCTGGATTGGCCTGCATCTTTGCGAGTAGTTCGTTCAGCTCGCCTTCCATGTCCTGCGACGGCTCTTCGCCCTTCGCCAACACTTCTTGCGCACGCTGACGCAACGCTTCGATAGCGTCCCGAAGCGTCACCGCTTCTGGATCGTTGTTGATCGCTTCGGTTGCGCGCATAACGGATTTGTATTCGCCGCTCTGCCCAATCAACCGCCCAAGTTCCTCAGACTTATCCTGAATCATTATTTTCTCCTCGCAACGACGAATCGTTCACGCCCAGTTAAATCCAGCCTAATTTCGACAGCTTCATACCGCTCATCGGCCTGGAGCAGCGTTGCGACCTTCGTCGCACGCCGCACATCGACCTCGAACGCCAACACCCCACCCGACTTCAGAATCGGTGCAGCATCCCCAACTATGGCTGCCGTGGCAGCCATCCCTTCATCCCCACTAAACAACGCTAGCGACGGCTCCCAATTTCGGACGTTGTCCGGCAAATCGGTTGCTTCACCATACGCAATATAGGGGGGATTGGACACAATGAGGTCCGCTTCCACATCCTGAATTGGCGCCACCAAGGATCCATGGCGAAATTCGATCTCCGATTTCAACTCTCCGGCCAACGCGGATGCATTTTGCCGAGCCACTGCGAGCGCGTCTATTGATACATCGGTGGCAATAACGCGCGAAAACGAACCCTCGCTCGCAAGCGCCAACGCGATCGCCCCTGAACCGGTCCCAATATCCACTGCTATTCCTGCTCCCCCGCTGGTAAGGCGGAGAATCTCGTCAACCAGCACCTCAGTCTCCAGACGTGGGATGAGTACCCGTTCGTCCACATACAAACTTAGGTGCCGGAAGGCAGCACGTCGCACTGCATAAGCAAATGGAGCGCCATCACGTAATCGCTGAACCGCGGCCATTGCGGAATCGATTAACTGGTCGTCTGCTTCGAGCGATTCAAACTGCGCAGGCCAAAAGCGCGGTTTATCGAGGAGTGCGGCGACAATATCCTGAGCTTGTCGCGCGCACGAGTCACTGAGCGCCGCCTGCACCGTGGCGACCAAGTCACCAATCGTGCGAGGACCGGCGCTCACCTTACTCACTCAATCGCTCCTCAACGTCAGCCAGACGTAAGGCGTCGATCATGGGGTCGATACCACCGTCCATAATTCGCGCCAAATCGTGCGAGGTGAGTCCAATCCTATGATCGGTCACTCGACTTTGCGGAAAGTTATATGTCCGAATTTTTGCAGATCGATCGCCAGTACCAACCTGGGTCTTTCGCATACGCGACCGCTCGGACTCAATCTCTGCAATACGGGCATCCAACAAGCGAGCACGAAGGACTTCCATTGCCTTGATCTTGTTTTGCAGCTGAGACTTTTGATCCTGCTGCGAAACAACGATCCCGCTAGGAATGTGCGTAATACGTACGGCAGAATCCGTGGTATTCACGGACTGGCCACCAGGGCCGGACGAGCGGAACACGTCGATCCGAAGATCCTTGTCTTCAATCGTCACGTCCACTTCTTCGGCTTCAGGCAACACAGCGACTGTTGCGGCGGACGTATGAATGCGCCCCTGGTTTTCAGTGACGGGAACACGCTGCACACGGTGTACGCCAGACTCCCAGCGCATGGCACCGAACACCCCCTCACCCTTGACCTTAAAGATGGCCTCTTTCAGCCCACCAAGGGTGCCGTCGGACATCGACATCGATTCCACCCGCCAACCGCGACGTTCCGCGAATCGGGTGTACATGCGATATAAATCGGCAGCAAAGATGGCAGCTTCATCACCACCAGTCCCAGCTCGAATTTCGACAATGGCCGGCCGGTCGTCCAACGGATCTGGCGGCAGCAAGACGGGCTTGATATCGATTTCAAGCTGAGCAATCTCCGCTTCCAATCGATCTGCCTCGGCTTCAGCCTCCGTCGCCATCTCAACGTCGTCTGACTCAACCAGCTCCTTAACCTCAACCAGCTCCTGCTCGGCTTTCTCAAGCCGCTTGGCAAGCACAACAACCATCTCAAGCTGACGATGTTCACGCCCAAGCGAGGCCAAACGACGTGCGTCTTTGGCGGTCGCGGGATTGGATAGCTCACGCTCAACATCGGCCGCGCGCTCAACGGCTTCGTAAAGACGATCTCTCAGACTCATAAAAGATGATTGGCAGCCACGCAAAAGGGCCTACGATAGTCGTAGGCCCCCTGCATTGACACAAACTGCCTACACTTCGGCGGCAGCCGTCTTTTTGCCGTATTTCTGTCTGAAGCGTTCAACACGCCCAGCAGTGTCAACTAACTTCGCTTTACCCGTATAAAATGGGTGACAGACGGAACAAATGTCCGTGCTAATTGTCGCGACAGTTGAACGCGTTTCGAATGTATTTCCGCAGGCGCAGTGAACGCGCGCTGTGGCATAAAGTGGGTGAATATCTGGTTTCATAAGCCTACCGGTTTTATTCTAGCCCATAAAAATACTCGTTTTTCGCACGAGTAACAAGGGCAATTATTTGTACCGCTAACCGCGCGTTCCGAGGAGGATTTTCGTCACCTTTCCCGGGATTCGGCGTGCGAGTTGCTTGAATAACAAGTTCGAAACTTAGGATGGAGTCAGGTATGCGTCGCTACGCCTCTGCAGTACTCGCTGCGATCACATTTATTTCTGTGATCTCCTGCGCCAGTATGGCACGAAATGCAGGTCCTCCCCCGGGTCCCGTACAAATCGAGATTAAAAACAACCTCACAATTCCGTCAGAGGTTACAGTTTACATCGTTTCTGCTGGTACTCGACAGATTCTAGGGGTCGTTGGAGCGAACGACACAAAAACGTTTTCGTTCAAGCCGATAAGTTATACCGAAACGTATCGGCTCCTGGCGCAGATCCCACTAGAAAATTCAAGACGCTCGCAGCCTTTCAACGTCGGAAGCGAGATGACTGGCGTAATCACCTGGACGCTCGTTCCGAATATTATCGGTTTTTGGGATGTTGAGACCGATACTGTGCGCGTGAACGATACCACTGCAGCGCCACCGAAATGATGAGTAGAGCGGTTGCTGCAATGGACAGAGTGCCAAGCCAGTCGCCGAACCGGGTGTAGAGAGTTACAACGTTCGCTGATTCAACGTTGTACACCGCCGTGTGCTGTTCGAAGATTGGTGTTGATGATCTGACTCGCCCAAGCGGATCGATGTACCCCGAAATACCGGTATTGGCCGAACGGACAACTGGCAGGCGGTTTTCGATTGCTCGAAGCGTCATGTGTGCGAAGTGTTGTGATGGCGCTGTACTTCGCTGAAACCATGCGTCGTTGGTGATATTGACGAGAACCGTTGTTCCCTGCTGCGCATATGAACGTGCGAGCTGTGGAAAGATGGATTCGTAGCAGATGAGAACACCAACGCTTCCAAAGTGCATTGGAAATGGGCGGCTATGGTTGCCACGCGAGTAGCCGCCAAAGTAGCTCATCCCTTTGAACCATTCGGGATTAAGGAACGGTACGCGCTCAACGATTGGGACGAGATAGTGTTTGCGATACGAGCCTGACAACACCCATCCATACGGATTCGTCACGATTGCCGCGTTGTAATACTTGAACGACTCTGGACCATCGGGTTCCCAATCAAGCACGCCAGTAAGCAGCGGGGTTGGACGCTCTGCAACAGCTGCCTGTAGTGAATCGCGCCAATCGGGATAATACGTTAAAAATCTGTCGAGCGCGGCTTCAGGCCAAACGACTAGATCTGGAGCGCTATCTTTTAGCAGATCGCGTGTAAGCGCCGTTAGGGTTCCGACGTGTAACGTTGGATTGGTAATCGAAAGCTTTTCATGTTCTTCGATGTTTGGCTGTACGATCCCAATGTGTGCGACCTCTGTGAGCGGCGTGGAGGTCATACGCCAGGCACCGTATGTTATGACGCCTGAAAAGATGACTCCAATTGCTAACAGTCGTTTGATAACGTCTTGCCGATGAATGCGTAACAGCCATGCGTCAGCGACGAGTCCGTTCACCGCAGCGATCCAGAAGCTCACGCCGCGCACACCGCTCAGATCAGCGAGTTGCGCAAGGATTGGGGTTTGCGTAACACCAAGCCCAAGCGGGAGCCAAGGGAACGACAGGTCAAGCAGATAATTGAATGTGACTTCCAACGCAACCCAAACAATCGGCAACAGAATTGCCATCGGAAGTTTGGTACGTCGTCGAGCGTAAAAGAGTACCGCAGCGGCGGCGGCCACAAACGGAGACAGCCATACTAACGATCCGATGTATCCAAGAATTGCGAGCTTCGTAAATAACAGGAGCGCGACGGCAATCCAATACAGATTTGCGCCGTATGCGAGAATGCCAAACCAGAGCCCAGCTTTTGCAGCGCTGCGGACCGAGGCCCCAGTGTCCGCAGTCTGTGCGATAAACACAGCAAGCGGCGCCAAGCATATAAACACCGGGACGATCAGCTTGAACGGCGGGAAAGCGACGGCAAAGAGCAGCGCAGACAATAAAACAGGAATCGCTTCCCTGCGGGTTGGAACAAAGCCGAACCGGGACCGCTTTGTGAGCGGCCCCGAATAGGTCGAACTACTGTTTTTTACGATGGTATCACTTGAGGTCACGGACGAACTTCGCGCCCCTCTTCAGCAGATTTATAAATCGCGTCAACAACTCGCTGCACCAGGATCTGGTCTTCTGGAGCGCGGTACGGCGCTTCATCTCGCAGGAGAGCGATGAAATGCGCAAACTCTGCACGATAGCTTTGCAGGAACACACTTTCGCGTGCTGCAGCACCAGTCGGCGAAACATCGGTTGGTTTGCCATTCAAGTTTTTCACAACACGCAACGGCGCCAGACGTGCACTACCACGCGAGCCCAGTGCCTCAAACCACCAGCGATCGTCCTGACCGATGTAATTCCAGGCGACGTCAAAGGTGCAGACCATTCCGTCGGCAAATTCCACTTGTGCGATCATCGCGTCTTCAACGGCATTCGCTCCTCGGCCACGGTCCATGTGCGCGTTCACGCGTACGGGAGCCGGAAAGTCTGCCGTCCACATGGCAAGATCAAGCAACGGGAATCCCAGATCCAGAAAGACGCCACCGCCTGATTCCTCGCGACGGTACCTCCACCCTTCTCGACGGCCGCGGAACTGATATTGACCAGTTCGTAGCCCGGTGAGCTCGCCCAGCTCGCCGCCTTTCATAAAGCGCGAAAGCTGTTGAACGTCGCTTCGGAAGCGATGATTGTTTCCGACGACCACTTTTTTTCCAACTTTCTGGGCGGCGGCCAATACGCGTTCCACACCACGCGCGGTGAGCGAAAGCGGTCGTTCGCAGAGGACGTGTACTTTCGCTCTCAGTGCGGCTAAGACGTGCGGTTCGTGTAGATGATTGGGCGACGAAATAACAACGGCGTCGAGTTGGTCGAAGTCAAACAAATCATCGATATCTGTGAATACGTCTGGCACTCCAAAACGTTCGGCTAACGACCGAGCTTTTGGGCCATCATTATCACATAACGCGACGAGTTCTGCACCGCGCATCTTGGCGAGCACTGGGAGGTGCGCAAGCTGCGCAATCGCCCCGGCCCCTACTAGGCCGATGCGGATCCGGTCTTCGGTGGCTGTCATACGGGAAAAGTAATGGATTTGAAGGTTGGACGGTGCTACTACATCACGGGACTGAGCGTGGTTCCTGGATAATACGTACGCAGGATCGTGAAATAATCTTGCCCCGATCGCGCACGCGAGATCGCGCCCCACTGATCCATCCCAACGCCATGCCCGTTTCCGGTTCCAGAAATCACGACTCGACTGAGCTTTCCACCGCTCTTTGTGAACTCAAACGAAAAGAGTGTACTTGGGAGTATGTCACCGCTCGCGGAACGGAGTACAAATCGGATGTCGTTACCTCGCACGGCAAAACGCCCCTTATCGGTCTCGAATACAAGTCCAGCGATACGCCCGGACGCAGTGCGGCCAGACTCAGTGATACTGGTGACAGACTGAATGGTCTTGGGAGCGTCGCTATTGTACTTGGATAGATATTGGTTCAACGTCGAAACCAACGAAGCCGCGTCGAAGGTTCTCGTCCAGCGGAACCGCGGGGAATCTTCGCAATAAAAGCGGTCGGTTCCGGGAATGCGGTCGCTTACCGAAACCAGGTATGGGGTATCGCCAGAACGCCACACTTCACTCGCTGACGCCGTTGCGCCACCGGAGTTGGAATGGTAAGGCGTATTGGCGATTTTGCCGTTGTACATGAGCACTAAGCCACGAGTTGATTCGATGGCTTCATCAGAAATAGCGCGTTCTGCATCGACCCCGCCATAGACCTGGTCCATAACGGTTGCACCGAGATCGTATGGACGTAATTCGTTCAAGCGACTATACGTATAGCTGCGTGCGGCCACAGCTTGAGCGGCAACAGCTGCCATCTCTGCCAATGTTCGATCGGTGCCGATTTCTAGAGGAACGACGCCACGAAGATATGTCTCAACAGCAAGTCGGTTTACAACAATGAGTGTCCCGCCAGATTCTTGAATGACGAGTTCGCCTCTGTAGCGTTTGTTGCCAAACTTCAAGACGGTAGACTCTTGTGGGCGAACGACGAGTGGGCCGTTAATGCTTAACGATCGCGATCCATTTCGAACCTTTAACTTCCCGCCTTCGCGCTCGACAGTCCACACATCGGTTTCCTGTGCGTCGGCGATAAAATTTTCGCTTGTTCTATCATACAAGCTCCACTGGCCGCCAATGGCGGACAGGCGCACCGAGCTACTTCCTGTTGATAGGGCAACTCGCACCGGTGAGTCGCTACGCTCGCTTCTCGGTGGTAGAGGTACAGGTGCAGGAAGCGGCGGTGCTGGCTTTGGATCGGCCGGAACGGGGAGCTCCGGATGCGGCTTCGGAGCCGGTACCGGAATTGGACCTTTTGGTGGCAGGGGCGCGATCGAAGGCGAACACGCCCCAACGACGATGATGAGGCCTGTAATACGAGCAAAACGAACCACAGCTATTTCCCAAAGCTCCCAATTGATGTCGATAGCATTGGCAACGCCTGCCGACCCTTTGTCGAGTCGGAAGACAGGATTCGAGTTGGTGCGTTCACCACACGAATGATGGACGCTTGAAAGTCATAATCGTCAACGACATCTTCAACCGCGACTTCAACGAACGTGCCCGGTTCGAGAGCGTCGTCCAGATAGGTAACGCCATCGATATCATCAGCCTGCCATGGAAGTCGGGCGACAGCCAGGTTGGTGTCCGGGTCGATGCTGTCGACGAGCGCCGTCCAGGTGCGACCCAAGCGGCTCTCATAGCGCTCTGCCGTGATCGAGCGTTGTAGCTCTGTTAACTGTTCCAGTCGTTCAAGCTTTACCCGGTCCGGGACATCATCCGTGAGAAGTTGAGCGCGAGTTCCTTCTTGAGGAGAATAGCCAAAACAGCCAACACGCTCAAATTGCACTTCCTCTAAAAACTCGCAGAGCTGCTCAAAGTCGCTCGACGTTTCGCCGGGAAAACCAACGATACACGTTGTTCTGATAGCAACGTCAGGGACAGCTTCGCGGAACTTTGCGACTTTATCGCGGATTGTTGCTTGACGTTCGGGACGACGCATGCGCTCCAGCACGCTATCTGACGCATGCTGTATTGGCATGTCCAGATACGGCAAGATTCTTGGTTCGCGCGCAATGACATCGAGAAGCCGAGGAGTGATGCCGGCGGAGTAGAGATACATCATGCGAATCCATGGGATATCCGTATTGCGAACGAGCGACTCCATTAAGTCTGGGAGACGAAGTTGCGAAATACCGTTCGCATCGCGTACGTCCCTGCCCCAATGTGCGAGATCTTGCGCAACAAGATTAACTTCGCGTGCACCTTGCAGTTCGAGCAGCTGAGCTTCACGTACAACGTCATCCATGGCAAACGAGCGATGCTTACCACGCATGAGTGGAATTGCGCAGAACGCGCAGCCGTGATCACACCCTTCGCTGATCTTGAGATAGCGAATATGTGGAACGTCACCTGTATAGAGGCGTACGCCCGGGTGCGTCAGCAACTTTTCGTCGTCAAGAAGACCACGGTCGGCGAGTTCGCTTACTAACGAATCCGTCTCTGATGTTCCTAAAAACAGGTCGACTTCGGGGAGCGCTTCGAGTAGTTCGCCTTTGTGTCGCTCGATCATGCAGCCAACGGCGACAACGGCTCGACATACACCGTCAGTCTTATACTGGCCGGCTTCGACGAGTGCGTCGATCGATTCTTTTTTTGCTGCGTCGATAAAGCCGCACGTATTCACAATGATCACGTCAGCGGTATCGAGATGATCGGTATACTCTCCGCCGTATCCAGCGAGTTGCGCGAGATAGCGTTCGGAGTCGACCGTATTTTTGTCGCAGCCTAAAGTTATAAAACCTATTTTCATCCGAGGAAGGATTCTAATGCTCGTTTTTTGGACGTGTGCCGTAGCTTCAGCAACGCGCGATCTTTGATTTGGCGAACGCGCTCACGCGTGACCCCCATGATGCCACCGATGTCTTCAAGCGTCATTGGTTCGTCGCCATCGAGGCCGAAGTACATGCGCAGTACTTTTGCTTCACGGGCTTTGAGTATCGACAACGATTGGTGAACCGTTTCGATAAGTGCCTTTTCAAAAGTCTGTTCATCCGGTGATGGGCTATCCTGATCGGGAATATGATCAATGAGGGAGTTATCGTCGCCGATATTCATCGGCGCATCGAGAGAAAGGTGCGTATGCGAAATCGCCATTGTTTTGGCGACATCCGCTTCGCTCCATTCCATGCCGTGCGCAATTTCTTCGTTGGTAGGCTGTCGCCCCAACTCCTGAACTAACACAGCGGCTCGACGCCCGATGCGGTGGAGTTCGCCAGCGCGATTAAGAGGCACACGAACGATTCTGGACTGTTCGGCGAGTGCCTGTAAAATGGCCTGCCGAATCCACCAGACGGCATACGAGATGAATTTAATACCCTTTGTCTCGTCAAACCGCCGCGCGGCGCGGATCAGGCCAAGATTTCCCTCATTAATGAGATCTGAGAGGCTAACGCCTTGATTTTGGTATTTTTTGGCGACCGAAACGACAAATCGAAGGTTGGCTCGAACGAGCACGTTTATCGCTTCCTCGTCGCCAGCTCGGATTCGAACGGCGAGACAAGCTTCATCTTCGCGGGTTATTAGCGGAAACGCGCTGATATCGCGAAGATACTGGTCTAGATGACCTTCATCAAAGCCGAGATTGCGTTTGGCGGATAATCCCATAAACCGCCCTAACGGACGATCGTTCCAAAACGACGCCAGCGCGCCTGTGTCAGCCAGCTAAGGTTCGAGGTGGAATCAGGTTCGTAGCTAAAGTACACAACGAGCGGGCGTCCTCGAACGAGCGAATCGGAGACGAATCCCCAGTAGCGGCTATCGAGGGAGTTATCGCGGTTATCGCCCAGGACGAAATAATTGTGTTCGGGAACGAGGAGCGGTCCCCAGTTGTTGCGTGAGGGCGGGAGGAGCGAGCGACTGGCGTGCAGAGATGAGACCATGTAATTCGTCTGCCAGCCGAAGGCTACGGCGGACGGGTCCGTATCCGGCGAAAGGTGTGACACGTACTGTTCGGCAACTGAGTCACCGTTGACGATCAGCTTGCCATCGTCCATCAATAACGTATCGCCGGGCATGCCGACGATACGTTTGACGAAGTTAATCGATGGATCTTTGGGCCATTTGAATACGATAACGTCGCCACGGTCGGGATGGCGAAATGACGGGAGCCGGATATCGGTAAACGGGATCTCTGGTCCGTAGCCAATTTTATCGACGACTAAAAAGTCGCCGACCATTAACGTGCCTTGCATGCTTGGCGTTGGGATCTTGAACATTTCGACAACGAATGCACGAATCCCGAGAAACAGTATAAACGACGCCAGAACGCGACCGATGGCCCGAAGAAAGCCCTTCATGTATCGATTAGCAATGCTCGTAACGACGATTAATCTGGCGTCCCGAGGTAGTTATCAATCTGTGCACGTTGGAGAGTACCTGAAAAGTCCACATACCCCACCTTGGTTTCAGAGTAGAACTCAAACACTTCCCAGCCACCTTCGCGGTGGCCGTTCCCTGTCTGCTTTACCCCACCAAATGGGAGATGTGCCTCTGCCCCGATTGTTGGTGCGTTGATATATGTGATACCGTTATCGAGCTCGTTCAACGCACGGAAGGCCACATTGATGTCCCGGGTATAAAGCGACGACGAAAGACCATATTTCACGGAGTTGTTGACCGCGAAGGCTTCCTCTGGCGTCGAGACTCGGATTACCGATAAGACCGGCCCAAAGATCTCTTCCTGGGCGATTCGATAGTCCTGCTCAACGCGCGCAAATATTGTGGGCTCAAAGAAGTAGCCGTTTTCCAGTCCTTTTCCCGTGGCTCGTCGTCCGCCGCAGAGGAGGTCGGCGCCATCGGCTTGTCCAATATCGATATAGCGTTCGACATTCTCCAAGGATGCTTTATGAATGAGCGGCCCAACGTCGGTCCCTTCCTTTCGGCCATCGCCAAGCTTGAGCGCTTTGGCTTTATCGACCAGTCGGCTGAGAAAGTTGTCGTGGATGCGGCTTTGGAGGATGAGGCGGCTGGTTGCGGTGCAACGCTGCCCGGTGGTACCAAAAGCGCCCCAAAGGGCCCCTTCGAGCGCAAGTTCGATATCGGCGTCGTCCAGTACGATCTGGGCGTTTTTCCCGCCCATTTCGAGGGACAGACGTTTGTGCATACGCCCACATGTTTCGCCAACTAGGCTTCCTGTTGCAGTCGAGCCCGTGAACGAAATTAACGCGACATCGGGGTGTTCGACGAGCGGTGCGCCAACGTCTTCGCCGAGGCCGTGAACGAGCTGCAAGACTTCTGGCGGAAGGCCGGCTTCAAGGAGGATTTCGACCAGCAGTGCACCTGTATGCGGTACGTCTTCAGCGGGTTTGAACACCACTGAGTTTCCACAGAGCAGCGCCGGAAACATCTTCCAGGTTGGAATAGCGAGCGGAAAGTTGAACGGGCAGATAAGGCCTGCAACACCGATTGGGCGACGATAGCTCATTGCCCATTTGTTGCGAAGCTCTGAAGGGACCGTGTGCCCAAAGAGACGTCGCCCTTCCGTTGCTGCGTAGAAAGCGGTGTCGATCCCTTCTTGCACATCACCACGAGTTTCGGCGAGTGGTTTCCCCATTTCGCGTGTCATGGCGTCGGCGAGTTCGTCTTTGCGCGCCGTCATGATATCACCGACCTTCCGTAGAATGTCGCCGCGTGCAGGGGCTGGCGTGGCACGCCAGATTTCGAAGCCACGTTTTGCGCTTGCGACCGCAAGATTTACATCGGTTGCGTTGGAGAGCGGAAACTCGCCGATAATATCAGATGTATCGGCAGGATTTCTGTTTTCGAAATAGCGATCCGTGGATGGTTCAACCCACTGACCTCCGATAAAGTTCTTAAAGCGTTTCATACGTCAAATATTTTTATAAAGTGTGACCTTTCCGTTTGCAATACGGATTTCGGCGATGTGCGAGGGGAGCGGGAGTGGAAGCGCGTCGCCGGCAACACCTTCGAATGTTTTTCGGCGTAGTTGCGACATGAGCTTTGGAACGGCAGCATGCGGAATGCGAAGATTATGAATTTTTGCATCAACAATCCGTAGTTGCGCGAGCCCCGGAGAGACAATATTTACTCGTCCCGCGAGCATAACCGTATCTCTGGCGCCCAGCACTGATGCGAGCGGCCCGAGAATTTGAGCGCCGCCGAAGTCCTTGATTGAAACAACCGCTTTCACATGAAGGGTATCACCCGTGATCATCGCCTGCATATTTTCGGCCGATTGCGGGAAATAGCCAGCTGAACCCTGAATAAGGTACCCAACAGCCTGAGCTGCGGTCAGCGAGGCAAATGCCTTTCCTGAGCCAGATTTGAGCCCAACAACAGCCTTTTCTCCAGCCGCTGCGTCGGCTTCCGTGACCGGGATCCATTGGCCGGTAACGGCGGCAGGTGAAACAGATCTATCCGAGCGGTGGGTATACCAGTAATATCCAGCCACACCGGCCAGAATGATGACGAGGCAACCGATCTTGCGTAAGAGGCATCCAAACATTGTAGACAATCTATCTCCCTGTAGCCCTTGGGCGGTAGCGGAGCGCCTCTGCCATATGTGGGGCGCAGACGACCGCACTCTCTGAGAGGTCGGCGATGGTGCGGGCGACTTTAAGAACCCGATGATATCCGCGCGCTGAAAGTCGTAACTTGTCGGCGGCTAAATGGAGCGTTGTACGGGCTGCTTTATCGATGGGAGAGTTTGCGTCCAGCCAGCGTCCCGGGACATGCGCATTTGACGAAACATTCGGGATTTTGGCATATCGCAGTTGCTGCATGGTACGCGCACGATCGACTCGACGACGGATTGATTCGGAGGATTCGCCAGTGGAGGGAGCACTGAGCGTATGGAGTGGAACTGTGTCGACAGTAACGTGCATATCGATGCGATCAGCGAGTGGTCCAGAAAGTCTCGATGTGTATTTGGCGAGATCCTTGGGGTGGCATTGACACGCATTCGCCGAATTATTTGCATAACCACATGGACATGGATTCGTCGCGCCGATCAAGGTAAAACGAGCGGGAAAGCTGACCGAATGAGTGGCTCGTGCAATTACAACAGATGCGTCTTCCATTGGTTGCCTGAGGGCATCGAGAACGAAGCGTGGAAACTCTAACATTTCATCGAGAAATAACACGCCATTATGCGCGAGACTTACTTCGCCAGGTCGTGGATTTCCACCACCACCAATAAGTCCTGCGCTGGAAATCGTATGGTGTGGCGCACGGAATGGTCGAGCGCCTAATGTGACTTCTGTGGTGAGTGCGCCAGCAACGGAATGAATGGAAACGACTTCCAGGGCTTCTTCTTCCGTGAGTATTGGGAGAATGGTTGGCAGGCGACGTGCAAGCAATGTTTTGCCGGCACCAGGTGGGCCAACGAGTAAAACATTGTGTCCACCTGCAGCGGCAACTTCGAGTGCTCGCTTTGCACTTTCTTGCCCAACGACATCAGCGAAGTCGGTGCTATCGCGTAACAACGTGGGTTGGTCGCCTCGTGGTTTTGTTATGATCAAGTCATCATCACGAAGTTGACAGACGAGTTCACGTAGCGACTGTGGTGCCGCCAGCTTCAGCTTGCTGACTCGACCAGCCTCTTCGATATTGGGGTATGGGATCACCAGCGTTTGCGGGTCGCGACCTTGTGCTGCATAGCGCGCGATAGGTAGTGCGCCACGAACAGGGCGAAGTGAGCCGTCGAGCCCTAGTTCGCCTACGAAGATTCGGTTTTGGACAGTGATTGGGGATAGCTGTTCTGTGGCAATGAGGGTTCCAATCGCGATTGGGAGATCGAGTGCGGTTCCCTCCTTTTTTGTGTCAGCCGGTGCCAAATTGACACGGATTCTACGCGGCGGCAGCGCAAACCCCGAGTTAACCAACGCCGACCCAACCCGCTCCCTACTCTCTTTCACTGCCCCAGCAGGCAGCCCAACGATGGTCCATTGCGGGATCCCTTTCGCCGCGTCGACCTCAACGGTGACATCATATGCATGAATACCAAGAACAGCGGCAGATCGGACAGCAGCGAGCATAGTTCGTTCAAAAAGGACTGAGGTTCGCGCAATCATGCTTACCGATACTCAAGGTACACAGTGCGCTATCAACGAATATGTCTGCGCGACAACTCGCCACGCTGTACCAAACGATTGCTACCATCATCGTTTTGTTGCATAACAAAAAAACAGCGGGTGAGAGCATAATGCCCTCACCCGCTGTCATCCATCTAGGCTACCGTAATTGGATTACGGAGCTTTGATCGAATCGCTACCGACTGTGATGATGAAGAAATCATCACGACGATTCTGCTGATAGCAATCCTCTGACGCTTCGGTGCACTTCGGCTTCTCTTCACCGTTGCTGAGGAGGTCGATGCGATCAGCGGCGATGCCGTTGTCGACCAAGTACTTCTTGGCTGCGGCAGCACGACGTTGTGCCAGCGCAATGTTGTACTCGTCAGAACCACGCGCGTCAGCGTTACCTTCGATGCGAATACGCATGTTCGGGTTAGCCTTGAGCCACGGCAACTTGGCGTCGAGTGTAGCCTTGGCATCGGTACGGATGGCAGACTTATCGAAGTCAAAGTAGATCGGCGCCGTGATCTTCGACGTATCCACCGATGGAGCTGGTGGCGGCGGCGGTGGCGGCGGTGGTGGTGGTGGCGGTGGTGGTGGCGGTGGTGGTGGCGGTGGTGGTGGTGGCGGTGGTGGTGGCGGTGGTGGTGCCACTTCTTCTGCCATTCCGCGCTCAGCTCCACCCATCAACAAGCTTAAGCCAAGACGAGCGGCGTAGTTTGTCGATTTGGCGCTCTTCGGGATGAAGTTCGCAAGACCGTCAGCACGGAGTGCCAAGCGGGGTGCGATTGCCATACGGATACCAACCAACGCTTCTGGAGCGATTTCATACGTACGGAGCGGGTACGTGGAAGCATCGTCTGGCTTGATGCCAAAGCGTGTTCCACCTGCGCCGAGGATGAACTGGTGACGACCAAATGGGATGTTGTAGTTCAAACGTGCCGAGAAGGACGTCTGATCAATTTTTTCCCCGTTGGATTCAGCCTTTGGATTGGTGTACGATCCGTCACCTTCCACCTGCCAGCGTGGGGTGAGGAATACACCGATACCACCGCCGTAACCGATAGCGCTGGATTTACGTTCGATATCGAGGTCTTTGTCGTAGAAATTGTACTGACCAAAGCCCTTGAGTTCAACCGTTCCTGGCTGCGGCGTACGCTGTTTTCCGAACCAGCTGTAGTTGGTAGCCGGGTTTGAATTTCCGCCCATTGCTGCGAAATCTGGGAGGAGTTCAAGTCCGCCCTGGAAGCGGTAGTTTGTCGAAGACGGTGAGGACGGATGATAATCCGCGATCGCGTCGCCGCGAAGTGCGAAGTAGTTACCCAAGCCAATGCGGAGACCTAAGTTTCCGCTGACACCGTAACGATAGTCATACCCGCCAGGCCCATCATGAATCGGCGAGATAACTCCACCGGCACCGATGAGAAGCGATGTCTTGCTGAACAGCGGCAAGCCATAGACTAAACGGGCCGAGATCGGTCCGTACTTGGTTTTAGAGGCTGGACCAGGATCGGCATCAGCTTCCGTGAACGACGCTTCAGCTTCGAGTGACCATCTCGGATGCACAAAGGCACCGATACGGCCGCCGTAGCCCCAGCTGTCTTTCAGGTTGAGATCCTTGTCAAAGATCGTGTACTGCCCGAAGCCACCTAATATCGCCTGACCGGGCTGCTGCGCACCCACGGCTCCGGCTGATAAGAGGGCCGCTGCAGCGCAAACGGACCAACGTTTATTTAACATATTGTTCTCCTTGGGATGGAGGGTGGACACAAAGTCTACCATTATCGCACTATGCTGCGCTAATGGCAGGATGCATGCCGCACCGTTGTACACGATGCTTGGGGGTAATGTGTCCCCCCAAAGCACCGCGCACAAATTTGCTCGATTTGTGGCGAAAACGCTAGAAGGGGCTTCGAATTATCCTAAGTCTTCGTAAACGTATGTATTTCTACGCACGTCGTCCGGCATACAATTCGACCCATTGTGCAAGTCTAGAGCCATACTCGCTTCCAGGAGGAAACGCGCGGAATTCAGGCTGTTTTCGGCAGTAAATCACACCAAAAACTGTAGACAGTGCCGAATCAATTCCAACTGCTATCCAAGAACAACACAAATGAAACATCCGTTACTTCGGCCACATCCAACGCCACCAACGTTGCGTGCGCTCTCGGCGACGCGTGGCCCGAATTGCGGTGCGCCACGCATGTTGCATGGCGTGCGCATCGGCAAATCGGTTAGTCGGAAGCGGTGATAAACCGGTCTCAATCCACTCCGCAATGTCAGGCGGGAGTAAGCTGAGATCGACATTTGGAGATAGACGATGTGCCAGCTGTTGCGCAACAATTGCCTTCGGATCGCTCCCGGTAAACGGCTGTTGGCCCGTTAATACAAATACGACGATTCCAGCGACCGCAAAGTAATCCACGGCTGGCCCCTGCGGTTCACGCAGCAGTTGCTCCGGCGCGGCAAAACCTAAGGTCCCAACATCCAAGGCGGTCTGCTCACCGGCAACGTGCGCCACACCAAAGTCTGTTAACCGCCACCGATTATAGCGATCGATCAGAATGTTTTCTGGTTTTAAATCTCGGTGGATAACGCCAATCGCATGCGCGGCATGTAATCCATCGAGCAACAAATCAACTTGTTGTGCCACTTCATTGAGCGATCGCGGACCAGAGCGAGATAGGAGCTGCGCAACGGATCCACCTTCCGCTAGTTCCATGGTGTACCAGAGCAATCCATGTCGTCCGTCCCAATCATAGATCGGAACAATGGCAGGATGCGCCAGCTGCGCAGCTAAACGAGCCTCACGCCAAAATGCTGTTACGGTATCCCCATCGCGCGAGATGCTCGGGTGTAACACCTTCAGCGCAACCTCTCGCTCTAACGAAAGGTCGCGTGCGCGCCATACCGTACCAAATGTCCCGCTCCCTAATCCGGACAAAATTTCGTAATCATCGCCAACCGCTCGACGGACGCGTAGTTCGTCCTTATCATCGGACGCTTTCACTTTCACGGGTTCGTCGCTCTTGGACATGACGAACGCGCTACGATTGGTGTACCCACGATCTGCCGTACGGACGAGTTCAGCGACCGAAGGAAATCGTTCTTCCGGGTTCGATAAGAGTGCGCGATCCAATGCCATTGCAACGGCCTCAGGCGTTTCCGGACGCAGCCATTTTACGGGCGGCACGTTTTCTGGCGGCGGAACTTCTCCAGTCAACATCGTGAAACACACAGCCGCCAGCTGCCATTGATCGCTCGCAGTGGTCGGATGCCACCCCCCATCCAGCCATTCCGGCGGCGTTGCGGCCGATGGGTCAATCTGGGGCAAAATCCCCGGAGGGATGTCGTCTCGAGGGATCGCCCACTGCCACTCCAACATCCATAGCCGGCCGGTTGGGGTCACCCAGAGGGTATCCGACGTGAGTGCTCCGTGCGTACCGCCAACGTCGTGCAGATATGCCAGGGTTGACCCGGCGCCACGCAACATTTGCATGACGTACGGCACTTCAGCCTGCTCCATCTGTTCGAATCGGGCCGCAACGGTCTCACCCGATACCCATCGACGCAAATATCCTGGCCCACGCTCTCGCTGATTGGGGGCCCAATAGTGGAATGTGCTCGGAATTGACGGGTGGCTCCGGTGGCCGAGCTGCTTCGCCTCGGCGTAAAGCCACTGCTGATGGGCGGTATTCGGCGCTGTTACCAACGACAAAGACCGGCCCAATCCGTCGATTATCTCCTGATAATGACGGAATGCACCTTCCAGCCCCTCTGCGCCCCACCGCCAGTCGGGTGGGAGCTGCCACCCAGCGAGATGCTGGGGGAGGGTTCGGGTAACGTGGTACTGATGGGGTGTCGAGCGCAGCGCAGTCATCGATTCGATGCGTAGTGCATTAATATAGTAGACGTGTCAATTTGGTTACTTGCCCTCACGGAGCAAGACGAATTCAACCGGTATTAAGTCTCAGTGCCTACTTTCGAACCGCCGAAAATTGAAGGATCTGCAGACGTTCCGCTACGGCTCAAGGAGATGACGCCTGACCGGATCGCCGCAACCCTCGCCGACGACGCCAGGTTAATTGTCCCGGTAGGCACCTGTGCACAATACCACCCTTCCCTCCCTTTAGGCTGCGCCACGATTTTTGTGGAGCGGTTGGCCGACGATCTTTCGGCCGAATTTGCGGTGCTCCGTGCACCGTCCGTTGAGTATGGGGTCAACTCGGATAAAATTCCAGCCTACCCCGGCCAGGTGTCGGTCCGCAAAAAAACGCTACATCGGCTTCTTAACGATACCCTCGCGGCCTGGGAAGCACATGGGGTCAATGAGATAATCCTCCTGACCGCGCACCCCTACGATCCGCACCATGAGGCGATTGAGACAGTTGCGACGTCTCACGCCAGGGTTCGGGTGGTCGACACGTTCTCCGTAAATCTGTCAGATCTGGTCGGGACGCCAAAAGACCAATACAATTTTGGGAATCTTTTTGTTTCGCTGATGTTGTTCCTGGCCCCCACACTCGTCAGGAACTTGGCGCCCGGAGACGGAAGCGCTGAACTTGGTGAAGCGCTCTACAAGCGAATTCATTCACGTATTAGTGAACGAATCTTTCTCGCCCCGACGCCAACTGAGTAACTTCCCACACCTGCTCAAATAATTCCCCCTCTATGAACCGGCTTTTCTTTGTGTTGGCGTTGTGTGGCTCCGCTACGGGGCTCTCAGCGCAGCAAGTACCACAACCTCAAGCTCCCCAACCTTCCGCGGCGCAAGACGGAAGGCAACAGGGATCGGCGCAACCATACGCTCTCAGTCTCGACGATGCGCTGTCGTTTGCGCAACGCTATAACCCGGATTACCTCCAAGCGGTCAACAATCGAAAGTCGGCCGGCGCCGCTCAGCGCGCCGCCTATGGCGGATTACTACCGCAGATTGCTGCTTCGCTAAGCGGTCAGCTTCAACAAGGTGGCCGGCAGGTCGTAGGTGGCACCGAATTAGGCGCCAGCTCAGACGTATTGCAGTCTTCCTACAATATTGGCGTAAGTTACCAGCTGAGTAAATCTACATTTGTTACACCACGGTTACAGCGCGCCAACTCAGCTGCCGTTGAAGCAGAAATCATGGGTGCGACAGAGACGTTGCGTGCGAATGTGCGACAACAGTATTTAAGTGTGCTTCAATCGCAGGCCCGCCTGTCGCTTCAGGATACGCTGATCGAGAACGCACAAGCACAGCTCGAACTCGCAAAGGGACGGTCGGCAGTTGGGGCGGGCACTCTTCTTGATGTGCAACGCGCTGAAGTCTCCCTTGGCCAGCAGCGAGTGCAACGTTTGCGAGCACAGAATCAATTCGATATCGATAAACTACGGTTGTTTCAGCTCCTTGGAATTCCGCAACCACAAAATGTTGTACTGACCACTACGTTCCCTACACTCGAAACAGTTCCGGCACTGTACGATCTGCTCGAAATGGCCAAACGTCAGAATCCGAATGTGAATGCATTACGCTCGCGTGAACAGGTTGCGTCGTTGAATGTTTCGCGTACACGCGGCGAATATCTCCCGACGCTCTCGTTAAGCACGGGCATTGGTGGATACACGTATCAATATCGCGATAGCAATTTCCCTGTCGCACAGGCACAAGGCCAGCTCGAATCGGCACGAAATTCCTGCCTCCGCATCGAAGAAGCACGGGCAAAGCTGTTGCTGGCAAATACGTATAATGAATGCAATCAGATTGTATTTACTCCACAGCAAGCTGCGTCGATTCGAGCTGCAAACAGCCGATTTCCATTTAATTTCACGAACGCTCCAAAGAGCTTCAGTGCACAGCTCTCGTTGCCAATCTTTGACGGATTTGCGCGCGAACAACGACTGCAGGAAGCGACAATTCAGCGAGACAATGCGCAACAGTCTGTTCGATCTCGTGAGTTAGCGTTAACGGCTGACGTTACCGCTGCGTACTTAACGTTACAAACCGCACGACAAACAATCTTGCTCCAAGACGAAAACTCGGCCAAGGCCCGGCAGGAACTTTCGTTTACACAAGAACAGTACTCAGTAGGCTTGGCAACGTTTGTCGATCTTACGACGTCGCGCGCATCGTTTGCGCAGGCGGAGAGCGATCGAATTAACGCGATTTACGAATACCACAAATCGTTTTCCTCACTAGAAAGTGCGGTTGGACGGTCTTTGAGATAGCAAAATAGATTCTATGCAAAAACGCACTAAGTCTCTCGTAATCGGCGGTGCAGTTCTCGCCATTGTTGTCGTTGTTCTCGCCGCATTGAATGGCGGAAAGTCGGTCGCTGTGAAGATTGAAACAGTCGAGCCGAGGGACTTGGTTGCGTCCGTAAGCGCCAGCGGAAAGGTTCAGCCAAAGACGAAGGTTGATATCAGCGCTGATATCTCGGGACGTATCACTCGGCTCGCTGTTAAAGAGGGTGATTCGGTAACAAAAGGACAGTTTTTGCTCGAGATTGACCCATCGCAGTTCGCTGCCGATGTCGATCGCGCAGTGGCAACGGTTGCCGGCAATCAAGCACAAGCAACACAAGCTCGTGCGAGCTTGCGACAGGCGAGAAGTAATTACAATCGCATTGCCGACCTGCGCGACAGAAATCCAGCGCTAGTTTCAGCTGATCAGATTGAAAAGCTTCGCACAGAAATTGACGTGAATCGTGCGTTGCTTGAGACTGCTGAATACAACGTCGCTCAAGCGGAAGCTGGACTGCGGAATGCACGTAGCGCGATGAACAAGGCAACGATCGTTGCTCCTATGACGGGCCGAGTAACTCGACTCAATATTCAGCTTGGCGAAACGGCAATTATGGGCACGTTGAATCGAGATGCCGCTACGTTGTTAACGATTGCCGATATGAGCGCGCTCGAAACCAAGGTAAAGGTTGACGAGACTGAAATTTCGCGTATCCGAGTTGGCGATTCTGCTGTGATTCAGATCGATGCGTTTCCGGATACAACGTTTCGTGGGATTGTCACCGACATCTCCAATAGTTCGGTCTCGAAAAACGCCCTTAATGGCGCCGTCTCAGATCAAGCGGTGGATTATGAAGTGACGGTACAACTGTTGAATGTACCGCCAAATACGAGGCCGGATTTTACATCGCAAGCGCGGATTATCACGGCCACTCGACGACAAGTTCTATCTGTTCCAATTATTGCGCTCACTGTTCGGGAAAATACCCCCATTGTAAATGGGGATGCTCCCTTAACGATTGGTGGACAAAAGACGTCTCAACCGGTAGGCCAAAAGGATGTGGAAGGGGTCTTCGTGATAGGTGACGACAAAAAGGTGACGTTTCGACCTGTAAGGGTGGGCGTATCCGGTGAAAACTATTTCGAAGTATTGAGTGGACTTCGCAAAGGCGAAAAGATCGTTGCGGGACCATATCAGGCGATTCGCGAACTTAAAGACGGTACTTCCGTACGGCCAGCTGACACTAAGGCAACTACGACGAAAAAGAAATGACGCAAGACAACCGACCCAACTCGCAAACGAACGAAAACGCGACGAACGATCCTGCAGCAGTTACCAAAGCTCTTGGCGCCGCCCCCAGCAAAGAATGGGTGATTGTCACACGCGGAATCAAACGTGAGTATGACATGGGTGGCGAGGTTATCCGTGCGCTACGAGGCGTTGATGTTGCCATTCGCCGAAATGAATATGTCGCAATCATGGGACCTTCTGGCTCAGGAAAATCGACGCTAATGAACATCATTGGATGTCTCGACACACCCAACGCCGGAGAATACTGGCTGAGCGGTATGCTCGTTTCAGCAATGAGCGACGATGAACTCGCGCGGATTCGGAATAAAGAGATTGGATTCGTCTTCCAGACGTTTAATCTGTTGCCGAGAGCTACTGCGCTGCAGAACGTGGAACTTCCATTGGTGTACGCGGGGATGAAGGCCGATGAACGAAAGCAGCGTGCAACGGAAGCACTCGAACGGGTTCAGCTTGGCTCACGGCTTCACCATCGTCCGAACGAGTTATCTGGTGGTCAACGACAGCGCGTCGCGATTGCGCGCGCACTCGTGAATAATCCAGCGATTCTCCTTGCTGACGAACCGACAGGGAACCTCGATTCGCGTACGTCTGAAGAAATCATGCGTGTGTTCGAAGGATTGTCCAACGAGGGACAAACTGTCATTATGGTCACACACGAACCGGACATTGCCGCACACGCACGACGAGTTATTGTTTTGCGCGATGGCGAAGTTGCAAGCGATGATGAACGCGAACGTTTTGCGGAACGGATTAGTAACGCAGGCGCCAGCTCGATCGCCGGCTAATCACTATGTCTGTGTTCGAAGCGTTTCGACTCGCGCTCGAACAGTTGCGGGTACAAAAACTCAAAAGCTTTTTTACGCTCCTCGGTGTCATGATGGGCGTCATGTTCTTAATCGCGGTTGTTTCTATTATTGAGGGCGCGAGTAAGTATATGGAAAATGATCTGATCGGCAAAATCATGGCGATCAATTCATTTGAGGTTCGGCGGAATCCCAACCTCCAGATGGGCGACATTGACATGCAGCAGATGGAAGAGCTTCGCAAGCGGCCCTACATCTATGAAATTGATACGGTTGAAATCGTTAAAGCTATTCCCCAGGGATTTCGTTATGCGGTTACGGGTGGAGCGAACTTAACGATCACCTCGCAGTACGGCCGGCCGCGATCAGTGAATGTCAACAACGTAACGTACGGATACTTCGCAATTAAAAATCTCGGTGTTCAAAACGGCCGGATTTTTAGCGAACAGGAAGATGCGATGAACGCGCGCGTTGCGATAATTGGTCAGGACGTACAAGATCACTTCTTCCCTACCGTTGATCCGATTGATAGAGAGATCCGAATTGGTGGTCTGCCCTATCGCGTTGTTGGAGTTGCAGAGAAACAAGGTAGCACGTTCGGGATTTCACTCGACAAGTTCGTTATTACTCCATACGGTTCAGCGGTAAAAAAGCTGACGGCGAATCCAGCGGGATCGATTAGCGCCATTATCGTACAAGCGCCAAACTCGACCGCGTTAGTTGAAGGTCAAGAAGCGGTACGACAAGCGATGAGAATTGACCGTGGCCTAAGGCCTGGAGACAAAGACAACTTTTCAATTGAAACATCAGAGTCTGCATTAGCGTTCTGGAACAAACTCAAAGGGTACCTTATTATTGCCGGGATCGCATTGCCAGCAATTGGATTAGTCGTTGGCGCGATTGTAATCATGAACATCATGCTTGTTGCTGTCTCTGAACGCACAAGAGAAATTGGAGTTCGCAAATCGCTCGGTGCGCGCCGCAAAGATATTCTCGCGCAATTTTTGATCGAATCAGCCACACTAAGTACGCTTGGTGCGGCGTTAGGTGTTGCGGTAGGCGCATTACTGGCATTTACCATTGCAACGTTGAGCCCGCTACCAACTCGCGTTGCACCGTGGTCTGTTGTTGTGTCGGTCTTGTTGGGCGCGGGTGTTGGAATAGTCGCCGGTGTGTATCCGGCAAATCGAGCGTCTCGCCTCGATCCGATTACTGCGTTACGAGCGGAATAACAATGGCAAGTATCGGTTGGCGCATGACCGTAGAAGGTATAACAATCGCGCTGGACGCCATTAGAGGAAATAAAGTCCGTACAGGACTCACAATCCTCGGCGTTGCGGTCGGCGTTTTCGTTGTTGTTGTTATATCCGCAGCAATCCATGGGATCAACGCCGGCGTTGCGAAAGATATCGAAGCAGCCGGACCAACGAGCTTTTTTATTCAACGGTTCCCTATAAGCTTTGAAGCATGCGACGGGACCGATGAAACATGTAAATGGCGCAACAATCCTATAATATCGCAACAGGAACTCGCAGCAATTGGCCGCCTGCCAACGGTCCTTGCTGCGTCAGGTTTGCTCGGCACGCAGCTTCCAGTAACCTATCGCGGGACCACGCTACCAGGTCCGCAAATCGAAGGACGCTCGCCAAACTGGCCGGAGGTTTCGGGCGGTGGAATCGAACCGGGGCGAACTTTTAGTTCCACAGAAAACAACAACGCAGATCGGGTTGCTATCGTTAATGAAAAGATGGCGAATGAGCTATTTGGCGATCAAGACCCAATAGACAAAGCATTTTCGATATCCGGGTCGCAGTTCCGCGTTATCGGGGTTTACCATGATACCGCCAGTTTTTTAACGGGAGGTGATAACCTCAAGATCATTGTCCCGATAGAAACGGCCCGACGACATCTTCAGACGGACCCTCGATTTATGGTAGTTGTCGTTAAACCGCATGAAAGTGTGGAACGCGACGACGCGATCGACAACGTAACGATTCGACTACGTGAACTTCGAGGATTAAAGCCAAGCGTCGAGAACAACTTCGCGATCATAACGCAAGACCAGCTCTTTGATACTTACAACAAGATTTTTGGGATGTTTTTCCTGGTGATGATCGTATTATCGGCAATTGGGCTGCTCGTTGGTGGTGTTGGCGTAGTTGCCATCATGATCATTAGCGTAACCGAGCGAACACGGGAAATTGGGGTCCGAAAAGCGCTCGGCGCGACCCCAAAAGTCATCATGTGGCAGTTTCTTGTTGAAGCTGTGACGCTGACAGGCGTTGGCGCGTTCATAGGACTCGTTGCAGGCTGGTTTGCTGCGCTCATCATCCGCCTGGCGTCACCAATTCCAGCGTCGGTCCCTCCGGGGGCGATTCTAGCTGCGATCGTGGCCAGCGCGGTTACCGGCGTGGCGTTCGGGCTATTCCCGGCGGCCCGTGCGGCAAAGCTGGACCCCGTTGAGGCTCTACGCTATGAATAAAGTTGCAGATATAAACGCGATTCTCGGGTAGCAAGGAACCGGAGTTCGCAAAGAAAATCCAACACCCGAACAAAAACACAATATCCTCAAAGAATGTCGCGCCGTAAATTGGCGACATGGAATCATCAGTTGATATTCTAGCCATCGCCGCTCACCGCGATGATGTAGAGCTCACCTGCGGCGGAGCGCTCATTAAAGCGGCGCGTTTAGGCCGCCGTACTGCGATCCTCGATCTTACAGCGGGTGAAACCGGCACCAGAGGTTCGGCTCAGCTACGAGGCGAAGAGGCCACCGCAGCTGCCAAGGTGCTCGGCGTAGCACAGCGAGACAATCTTGGGCTCCCAGATGCAGGGCTTGTGAACACACCAGAAACGCGGGAGTTGCTCGCGATCGCAATCCGCAGATTTCGTCCAAGGGTCGTGATTGCTCCGCCAATGGACGGGAGACACCCGGACCACCACGTAGCAGCTCAACTCATTCGGGATGCGTGTTTTATTGCCGGCCTCTCAAAAGTCGCACCGACAATCCCCCCATTTCGCCCCAAAAAGATTTTACATGCCATCGCCTACCGCGAGGACTATGTGAAACCCACCTTCGTCGTTGATATCTCAGACGAGTTCGAAACGAAGATGGAAGCGATCCGATGTTACGGGTCGCAGTTCGATGGCGCAATCCAGTCTGGAGAGATTTACCCCACTGGAGAACCGCTTTATGACGTGATCCGGCACCAGTCCGCTCACTACGGTTCATTGATCCGAACCCGATTTGGAGAGCCGTTTTACACTACCGAAACAATGCGTGTGGACGATGTCGCCACGCTGGAGGTTGCAACGTTTTGAGCGAAGAGATCAACTACCTGTCGTATCTGGAAGTCGAGAGATTGCTGTCGCTACAGCACCCTAAAAGTTCGCCCGAGCATCCAGACGAACTGCTGTTCATTATTGTTCACCAAGCGAGCGAACTCTGGTTCAAGCTGATCGTTCACGAGCTGAACCATCTGTGCGCTACAATGGAGCGGAATGATACATGGAAGTCGATCGAAGCGCTTCGCCGAGTAAATGGGCTGATGGATATCGTCACAGTTCAGTTAAAGGCTCTGGATACCCTCACCCCGCAATGCTTCGCTCAGTTCCGCACATACCTTGGCACTTCCAGTGGATCGCAGAGCTTCCAGTTTCGTGCAATAGAGTTGATTTCGGGACTTCGGGATCCGGAATATATCGAGTACATCCTCTCGCACGGCCCAGTAGACCCACGCGTTCAGGCTGCGATCGATCGGCCGGGCCTCCCCGAGCTGTTTGATAAGATGCTGGCCCACTTTGGTGTCTCAGTCCACGATCTTTACGGAACCGAAAACCACCTTGACCTCCGTATGCTCGCTGAAGGGCTCCTCGCATATGAACAAACGTTCGGAAGATGGCGATTTGTCCACGTACAGATGGTGGAGCGAATTATTGGCGTCGGGACAGTGGGAACGGGCGGATCGTTGGGGGCAAAGGCCCTTCGCGCCACGCTCGAAAATCGGTTCTTCCCTCAGCTCTGGGACGTTCGCGCCGGCATTTTTTCGCGATAATCCTCCCGTTTAGCAAAAAATTGCCGATTTATTGCATCTTCAATAAACACCCGTCTCGCCTACGAGGCGGGTGTTTATCTATATTGTAGTACTATGGCTAACGACCCCATTTATCTCGACCATGCGGCAACAACACCGATCCGTGAGGAGGTGTTCGAAGCAATGAAGCCGTTTTATGGATCCAAGTTTGGAAATCCATCGTCGGTGCATCGCTGGGGTCGCGAGGCGCGAGCCGCGCTTGATGAAGCTCGAGAGCGATTTGCGCACTGCTTAAATGCCAATCCAGACGAGATCTGTTTCAACTCGTGTGGAACGGAAGCCGACAACATGGCCGTGATAGGCAGTTGGCGGACCTTGCGCCATAAAGGCCGCAACGCTGTTGTTACAACTCCTATTGAGCACAAGGCAGTTTTAGCAGCCGCACATCAAATTACACACGAAGGTGGCGAAGAACGCCTCCTGGATGTCAACGATGATGGCTTGGTTACAAACGCATCGTTTAACGCGCTCGTCCGTGATGATGTGGCAGTCTGCAGCATTATGTGGGTCAACAATGAGACCGGCGTAATTCAAGAGCTTCCAAAGCTCGCGGCCCAATCGAAAGCTCGCGGCGTCTTGTTTCACACGGATGCAGTGCAGGCGTTTGGAAAGGTAGACATCAATGCATCGACCCAATCTTTCGATCTCCTTTCGATTTCTGGCCATAAGATCGGAGCGCCCAAAGGAATTGGTGCGTTATATATTCGCCGAGGCACGCCATTCGAGCCATTGCTACACGGTGGTTCACAAGACCGTGGCCGACGCCCAGGGACCGAAAACGTTGCCTACGCAGTTGGGTTAGCCAAAGCTGCCGAACTTGCGGTAAGTGAGCGCGTTGAGCATTGGAAGCAGTTCGAGCAGATGCGCAACGAAGTACAGCGCATACTACTTGAGCAAATTCCAGATACGATTGTCCATAGCGCAAACGCCCCCCGCGCGCCGCACATTCTGAGCGTTTCTATTCCCGGAACTGACAGCGAGTCGTTGTTAATGGCGCTCGATCTCCGTGGAATTGCCTGTTCAGGTGGAAGTGCCTGTCAAAGCGGGAGCGTAACACCAAGCCATGTATTAAGTGCAATGGGCGTGGATACGACCAACGCTGGTGCTGCACTGCGTATGAGCTTTGGTAGCTACAATAAAGCGGGTGATGTTGAGCGGATCGGTGAAATCCTTCCCAAGCTTATCATCAAGGCGCGGAGCATGGCGACCGCAGTATGATGTCCAATCGCGTTCTCGTTGCAATGTCGGGTGGCGTCGATTCGTCGGTGGCCGCCGCCATGTTGGTCGAGCAAGGCTTTGATGTTGTTGGTGCAACAATGAAGCTCTTTTGCCAGGGCGATGATATCCCGGATCGTCCCTGCTGCTCACTTGATTCTGTAAACGACGCTCGCCGAGTCTGCGAACAGTTAGGAATCCCGCATTACGTATTGAACCTGGAGACCAAGTTCGGTCACGATGTAGTCGACAACTTTGTAAACGAATACGCACGCGGACGTACTCCAATTCCATGCGTGCGATGTAACACGTTTACTAAATTTCGCGACCTGTTGCATAAGGCCGATGCAATTGATGCGCAGTGGATTGCAACAGGACACTATGCGCGCGTTGAGAACGGTGTAATGCGACGCGGCGAAGATGCCAACAAGGATCAGACGTATTTCCTTTGGGGCATTGACCAACGTGTGATCCCGCGCATGTTGCTGCCGGTTGGTTCAATGACTAAACCGCAGACGCGTGAAATCGCCAGAAAGCTGGGATTGTCTATTATTGCAGACAAGGAAGAAAGCCAGGAAATCTGCTTTGTTCCGGACGGCAATTACGCCAGAATCATCGAGCAGCGGTTAGGGGCTGATACACCATCGCTTTCTCGCGGACCAATTCTGTTGAGCGATGGGAAGCATGTTGGCGAACATAACGGGTTTGCCCGATATACGATCGGGCAGCGACGTGGATTACCTGGTGGCTTCAAGATCCCGATGTACGTTGTGGAAATCCGCCCGGACGATCGCGCTGTGGTAATCGGTCCGAGAGAGGAACTCATCGGTCGTGGGGTCGTTGCGCGCGAAGTGAACTGGCTCACAACACCACCAAAGCTGGGAGATGCGGTTTCAGTTCGGGTCCGGCACCGCGCTGCGCTCGCCATGGGCGAAATCGTGCGCATGGATGACGATGAAATCGAAGTGGCACTGGATGAACCCGTTCTCTCGATCACCCCAGGACAGTCTATCGTCTTTTATAGCGACGATATTGTATTAGGTGGTGGGTTCATAGAGGCCGCAAGAACGGCACGTCGTCCACTCCCAATCATGGCTGCGTAGACGATTCTCGGAATCGCCTACGCAGCTTTATGCGTTCTATTTAAATACTCCAAAGTGGCCGAGCAGCCACCACAGGATCAGGAATATCAGGACGGTGCTAAAACACCCTCCACCCATTTTTTTCGCGCCGTATCCGGCCGCTAATCCGCGCAGAAGTTTTGACATACGCGGCTAGAATGCACAGACTGTACCGCTCGAGCTGGCCCACGGCCGGTCGACCGCAGAGAACATCACCCGCCGTAATTCGGCGAGCGCAGCATACAACACCGCTCGCGACCTACATCGCCTCCGCGCGAATAACCGACTCAGTACTTCAAGCCGCCCGATTCAGCGAATTCTTTCATAATTTTTTCCTGCTCTTCGGTGAGTGTCTCAGGGACGTCGATCATCACCTCGATCAATAGATCGCCGCGCTGATCGCCCTTATTCACCCCCTGCCCCCTCACACGAAACCGCTTCCCACTTGGCGTTCCGGGCGGAATCTTGATCGCCACTTTTTTATCGTCAATCGTCCGCACGCTGATTTTCGAGCCGAGCGTGGCTTGAGCGATATTGAGCGGTACCGATGCAATCAGATCCATCCCGTCCCGCTTAAAAAAGCGATCGGCAGCGACATTAAACGTGACGATCAAGTCACCTGGGACACCGCCATGGGTGCCACGGCCACCTTGCCCTTTTAACCGGACTCGGCTTCCGCTGTCAGTTCCTGGTGGAACGGTGATCATCACTTTTTTAAGGGTACGAACTTCACCAGTTCCTTTACATGTCGGACACGGCACAGACGGAACCTGCCCTCGCCCCAAACATACGGGACATGGACGATTCACCGCAAAGCCACCCTGTCCAAACGAAACCATGCCACGCCCAGTACATTCCGGGCACACTTTCATGGCTGCACCAGGCGCTGCGCCGCTTCCATGGCACGTATGGCACTCCTCGTTTACTTCCAGGCTCACCGGGACTTTCCCGCCGGTTACAGCGGTCCTAAACGGGATTTCGAGCTGCGTTTCAACGCTCTGCCCTTTTTCTGGAACGCGCCCCTTCCCACCCGCCGCTCGACCAGCTTGGCCAAAGATCGAGCTGAATAGGTCGCCTAGGCCACCCAATCCGCCAATATCGACATTTTGAAAGTCGACATTGGAATGAGCTCCACCTCGTGCTCCGCCACCACCAAACCCGCCGGTCCGAGCGCCGCCAAATCCATCAAAAGCACCCAGACGACGCATTTCATCATACTGCTTTCGCTTCTCGGTGTTGCCTAGAACGGTATAGGCTTCGGAGATCTCTTTAAACTTCTCCGCAGCCTTCGGATCGTTGGCATTCGCATCGGGATGAAACTTCTTTGCGAGCTTACGATACGTTTTTTTGATTTCGTCCTCGGCCGCTGTTGCAGCGACACCGAGGACTGAATAGAAGTCTTTGCTTTGCGCCATGGAGGGTTATTTGACCATACGCATTGTGAATACTCTCACTGATACTGCTTCACAACCACACGAGCAGGACGCAGTAGCTGCCCACCGAGCATAAATCCACGCTGATATACCTGCGCAACCATATGATCTTCTTCTGGCGTCTCAGCAGCCTGTGTCGACAGGGCTTCGTGCATATTGGGATCAAACGGCAGCTCTAATGGATCGATCACTTCGAGGCCAGCGTTGCTTAGCGTCTTCATAATGTTTCGTTCAACCAATGCAACGCCATCAATGAGAGACTTCGAATCGGTCGTCGCTGAATCTACACCAGCAAAGCGCTGAAGATCATCGAGTGAATCGAGCAATCCTTTAATCAAGTCAGCCTGCCCACGACCTGCAGCTTGCATCATCTCCCGCCCAGTGCGTTTACGATAGTTATCGTATTCCGCAGCTAGCCGCAGATATCGCTCTTGTTGAGCTTCGAGTGCGCCAGACTCGCTGGACGTGGCGCTGCCCGCTTCGTCTTCGGAGACATCATCAGCGGGATCAAACACTTCGCCGGTAACTTCCGCTGATTCCTGTACCATTGTTTCTGGATCAGAGTCAACAGGATCTGGGATATTACCATCAGTGAACTTATTCGATGAAGCCTTAGTCATATCAAAGATTAGAAGGAATCAAGTTAGCAATAGACCTACGGATGAAGTCGAGCGCTGCCTGAGCGGCTCGTGTTCGAACTTCATCTCGATTACCGAACAAGTGAAATACTCGTGCGTCCTGAAACGGCTCAATTGGCGGAACTCCGTCTGGCCTTGGAATCGGCGGGCGCCCCTCGGCCACATCAATCCCTACCCAAACGGTACCGACAGGTTTGTCGGGTGAACCACCAGTTGGTCCGGCAACACCAGTAATACTTACTCCAATTTCCGTACCCAAACGTATCCGAATGCCCTTCGCCATCTGCCGCGCGACCGGATCGCTAACAGCACCGTGGCTTTCGAGATCTGCATCAAGAACACCAAGCAGCTGCTTTTTGACCCGATTATCGTAGGCGATCAGCCCACCATGAAAGATATCGCTTGCGCCCGGAATACGGGTAATGCGAGCACCGAGTAGACCGCCTGTGCAGCTTTCCGCCACGGCAATGCGCAGATTTCCATGGCGGCACATATCGATGACAACCGATGCGAGGTCGGTGTCGTTTTCCGCGTAGATAAGGTCATCGAGACGACCGTATAGCTCGTTGGCGCCAAGTCGTAACGCATGTTGAGCCTCGTCGGCGGCTAAACCGCGGGAAGTGAGTCGCAGGTCAACGCCATCCACCTGCGGCAGATACGAAAGCTCGATGCCGTCGACCCCTCGCCCCAAATCTTCCAACCGTTCGGCCAACACGGACTCTGGAATACCAGTCGTTCTCAACGTGCGTGAAACGATCACATGGTCACGTGGGCCAAGATGCACTTTGAGGAGTGGCGTTAACGCTTCGCTGAACATCGTGCTCATTTCACTGGGCACGCCAGGAAGCGATGCAACCCATCGCGCGTCGTTATCGATGAGATAAACGCCCGGTGCAGACCCTCGACTGTTATGCAAGACATGCGCGTTGGTTGGAATCATTGCCTGACGATAGTTTGATTCCGGCAAATCACCGCTACGCTTGCGCGACACCCACAATTCACGCAGGTGTGCGGCAATCGATTCATCCAACTTCACTTCACGCCCAAACAATTCAGCGATTGCCGGAACGGTGATGTCGTCTGCAGTAGGACCAAGGCCACCAGTGGTGATCACAGCTCCGGTTCGATCGAGCGCCTCACGGACAGTGCTAATAATATCTGCGGTATTGTCGCCACATGTTGCTCGGCGAACAACGGAGATGCCAAGCGAAGCAAGTTCGCGGCTCAGCCATGCGGCATTCGTATCGGTAGTAAATCCTAAAAGGAGTTCGTCACCGATTGTAACTATTTCGACGTTCAATTTGCAAAGACGCGCCCATAATGGCGCAGATAAAGCCAGAGTGAATACAACGTCAGCGCCACGGCGCCGAGCATTGCGAGCGTACCAAAAATACCGTTGATGTTCGCGAAGAAGTTCCAGGCTGCATTGTGCTCCCAACCCCGCTCAGACGCGAGCGTTGCCGCACCAAACCAGAAGAATGCGGCACCAACCCACATCGATTGGAATGCTGTTTTCCACTTGGCAGGCCCAATCGCAGAAATCACAGTTCCGCGCTTCGCAGCCTGTTGACGAAAAACCGTCATAAACGCCTCTCTGCTTAACACGATGAGAACAACCCACCATGGGAGCGGAACATCAAACAGTGGTGTAACGAATGGAAAGAGCGATGCCTGCCCGGAATGATCCAGCAACCGCGCCAGCCAGTTCTCCCTTGGCGCCATAAGGATTGCCATTGGGATAAGCGTTGCGACTAATAACAATTTGTCTGCGGCGGGATCGAGCAGCCTGCCTAGGTCGGTAATCGCATTCCGACGGCGTGCGATATGCCCATCGTAATAATCCGAAATGGCAGCGAGAATGTAGAGTCCGAACGCCGTAAACCGAATGGTAGGCGACGCTACGAACGGTAGCACCCCAATAAGAGGTGCCAACGCTATTCGAGTTACAGTAATCGCATTCGGAAGGTTCACGATATTACGCCAACGATTTAAGAACGAGTTTGCTTACGGCCTTCAAGGTATCGAATACACCTTCACCTTGTACACCGACCGCCTCAAAATGCGGCGCTTTTTCAATCCATTCTCCGGTCGGGAGCTGATCGATCAGATTTTCGGTCGAGCGATATGGGTCAGGTACAACGCGACAACGCGCCGCATCGGTGACTTCCCAGCCCGGGTTCAGCGCTTCTTGTAGCTGATCGAGTGGAGCAGCGTTGGGAAGATCACGTTTATTATACTGAATTACGAACGGCATTTTTGTGATGTCATAACCGTATTCAGCCATATTATCGTATAGATTCTGCATCGATTCGAGGTTGGCTTCCATTCGATCCAACTGTGAATCACCTACGAAAACAATGCCATCGACATTTTTTAAGATCAGCTTTCGACTGGCATTATAGTAGACCTGTCCCGGTACCGTATACAGGTGAAAGCGCGTCTTGAATCCACGAATTGTCCCTAAATCGACAGGAAGAAAGTCGAAGAAGAGAGTTCGCTCGGTTTCAGTCGCGAGCGAGATAAGTTTGCCTCGAGTATCCGGCTTTACCTTGCCGTAGATAAACTCGAGGTTGGTTGTTTTGCCACCTAGACCCGGTCCGTAATAGACAATTTTGCAATTGATTTCGCGGGACGCGTAATTAATCATGGACATCGCGTGCTACCAGTTGAAGAGCTCATCAATTTCTGCCTCAGCTCCCTGCAATATATTTGGCATGGGAGGGCGGCCAACTCCACCGCGAGAGAAAACCGCTTCGAACAACACGGTTAACTCTTGCACGGCTTGTTTCATACGCAATCGTACCAATCCGAGTGTTGTTCGGTTATCGAATAACACTACGAGGATCAGGCGTCGCGCGACGTCTGCGAGATAGATCGACTCTTTTTCGCCTTGATGGAAGAGGGTACTAAAATCGTCCTCTCCAATTAAGCGAGCGAGTTGATCGTTTGCGCTAAAGTCGGCGGCGGTTAGTGTTGCGAATGCGGTCGGATCAAATCGGGGTTGCTCGCCAACGGTGGCAACGAGCTGACCAGATCGATCGACCAATAACGCGGACCGGGAATTGGTATCCGCTAAAAATCGTTGCAGCGATTGAGTAATCACCGCAAAGTCGTCTTCAGTAAACGACCACGTCCCTGCACCTACCGGCATCCGAATCTCCGAAAGAGCGTTCACAAACCCGGACTGCAGCCTATCGGGTAGGAGGTCGAATCGTATCGACCTCCAGCCAAATACACAACGGCCGGGTTTTCATTACACGAGGGTTCGCTCAACGTCCCGTAACATCCGTACGGCACGTGCACGAAGCGACGGGTGTCGTTCCCACGCGATAAATTCGCGGAGAAGTTGAGCGGTAGCGACAGTCGGCCGACTTGAGAGATGGCCGAGCGCCGCGAATCGCCGTAAAGGATGACGATTGAACAGGTCTCTACGGTACGCGTGTTGTGCCGTACTCCAGGCAACGACGCCAGTTACCAGACCGGCAACAAGGCCGATCAGGGCAAATTCACGTTTTCTCATTACTGCATTACTCGACGAGCGGTAAGCGCCTGCGCGATGGTCACTCCATCGGCATATTCGAGGTCTCCGCCGACGGGGAGCCCACGTGCAATTCGAGACACGGTTACACCGTACGACGCCAGCCGGCGTTGAACGTAGAGCGCCGTAGCCTCGCCTTCAATACTGGGGTTGGTTGCAACAATCACTTCACGTACACCACCTTGAGAAACTCGTTTCTCCAACTGAGTAATCGTTAAATCGTCGGGGCCAATTCCATCGAGCGGCGAAAGCCGCCCGCCAAGGACGTGATACATCCCCCGAAATTCCCCGGTCCGGTCGATGGCGCCAATATCCGACGCCTCTTCAACTGCACAAATCACTGTGGTATCTCGGCGTGGATCGCTACAAATTCCGCAAAACTCGCCTTCGGTCACATTAAAACAGCGGGCACACGGATGCACCCGCTCAGCTAACACGACCAATGCATCAGCCAAACGCTTCCCTTGGTCCGGGGATTGTTTTAGCAGATGGTAGGTGAGTCTGAGTGCGGTTTTGCGGCCAATACCCGGAAGCTTCGCAAACTCTGAAGCAAGATCTTCAATTGCCGACACTTAGAATGGCAGCTTGAACGGAAGGTTGAGTCCGCCCGTTAACTTCCCCATTTCGGTCTTGGAAAGTTCGGAGGCTTTTTTCTGTGCATCACGCACAGCAACAAGAACCAGGTCTTCAAGCATCTCCACGTCGGATGCGTTTACGACACTTGGATCGATTTGGACCTTGGTAACTTGCCCTTTACCATCGGTCGTAACGGTTACCATACCGCCACCTGACGTAGCGGTCACACTGAGCTTTTCCAGGTCGTCCTGGATCTGTTGCAGCTTGCTCTGAACCTGTTGAGCTTGCTGCATGATCTTCATGATATCGGCCATGCAGAAATCTACCGAGTTAGTCTAGTAATTCGAGGTCGAGCGCATCAATCGCTGCGCCCAATATTGGATCTTTATCGCGCATCACCTTTACCCGCTCCGCGCGAATCTGTTCATCCGAAAGACGAACTGGCGCTGCGGCTTGCCCGTCTTTCATCGCACGCTTCATTGCTTCAAGCGCGCCGTGAGGGGCGCTACTGCTCGAATGGGCAGGCTTGTGAGACGAAGATTGGAGTTCTGGAGGTGGTTCGAGCGGTGGTCCTTCGTCAAAATTTGGCGGCGGACCTGAGGAGCCAAATGAGCGTGGTGCGGCCGACGGTTGTGGAGCGGGCGATTGCCTGCTGTTGCTGTTAGCAGGCGCTGAGTTGGCAGCCACGCCCTCGGAACGAGCGAATGCGGCGCGCATGGCGCTAATCGGACTCCCGTCTCCACCCGCGCTATTCGCGCTCGTTCCGGAGCCACCGGGCGCGTCTGAACCGCCCGATACGACGGCTGAACGCCAATCGGTTCCACCGGTGTCGCCGCCGCTGGAGGGTTCGAACCCACCGCCGCCACCACCACCTCCGCCGCTCCCAAGGCCCTTGAGAACGTCTTCGAACGACAAGGTTCGGTCGAGCAGCGCAAAGCGAACGAGGAGCAGCTCAATCAAAAGCTGCTGTTGCCCACTTTTACGGAACCGCGGTTCGATTTCGCTCACTGCGTTCAACATGCGAAGCAGATCGCCCGCTGCAAACTTTGTGACATTTGAGCGGAGACGTTCGGCTGCAGGCGCTGAAACTTCAGTGGGATTCCCACCGAGTACCGCCGCAAGCTGCGCGCGAAGCATATCGGCTAAGCCAGAAAGGAACGTTCCAAAATCGATCCCTTCGTCGGCGAGCCGCTGTACGGCCGTAAAAACATCCCCGGCTCGCGATTCAGCGATCAGGTCCAACATTGCCAGGAACTCGTCTTCGGCGACGAGCCCGAGCGCTTCCCGCACGCCTTCGGGAGTAACCTTCCCTTCACCCAGAGAGATGACCTGGTCCGTAAGCGATAGTGAATCTCGCATGGATCCATCTGCCGCGCGCGCAATGATCGCGAGAGCATCTGGGTCGGCCGGAACGTTTTCCTGCGCCAGAATATCAGTGAGACGGGCGATAATATCTGCCGCGCCAATCCGTTTGAGATCAAACCGTTGAAGGCGGCTTAAAACCGGCGCCGCGGTCTGTGCAATTTTTTGGGGTTCAGTGGTCGCAAAGACAAAGACAACGCGCGGAGGTGGCTCTTCAAGCACCTTGAGTAGCGCGTTCCAGGCTTCACGGGTGAGCATGTGCGCTTCGTCAACGATGTAAACTTTGTAACGATCGTCTCCCGATGGCGCATACATCGCGCGCTCCCGAAGCTCGCGCGCGTCGTCGACACCGCGGTTCGATGCGGCGTCAATTTCGACGACGTCCAGGCTGGATGAGCCTGCCCAGATTCGCAGGCAGTTGGAGCACGTTCCGTCTGGCTCGCCGTCCGGGCGTTTGTTCTCACAGTTAAGGGCCATGGCAAGCACCCTGGCAAGGGTAGTTTTACCCGTGCCTCGTGGGCCACAAAAGAGGTAACCGTGTGCGACTCGGTCGCGTGCGATCGCCCCTCGAAGAGTGTTCGAGACGTGACCTTGTACAGCGACTTCACCAAACGATTTTGGGCGGTATTTGCGTGCTAGAGCGAGAGCCATATGAGCAGGCTGGACCGATAGTTGGCGACTGGGCTTGGCCGGCCTATCGGGGGTGAACAACATGCATCAAACTACGATGCGCACCCGCGCGGTGCGGGATCAGCCCGCAAGAAAACCAAGGGGTCGGGGCGACGCAAGACACCACATTCCGCTGCTACCTGCGGGGTCCTGACGGGGTTAGCGGGCTCGCGCCCCCCTAAATTCCCAAGGCTACGTTCTTAATAATATAATCAACTTCCAGCGAAATTAATTCCGCTTTATATCAATATCTGGAACTTTGATTGTTGTTGTCTCTTTCTTGATATCGATCTTGGGGACTTCGACCTGCTTTTCGGTCATCCCGGCATTGATTTCAGGAGTGTGGATGGTGTCTTTTTCCAGCCCGACTGTCGGTTTTTCGACCTCATAAGCATTATCATCGGTCTTTTTGCAACTGGCCAACACCGGCACCAAGACAACGGCCGCGATTAACATTTTATTCATAAATTCACTCCTTTTAAAAAAGGGGGCTGTTTTCGTTTCTCCCCTCCTGAAAGGCAAAAGCCGTTCCGCTGTCGCACGCGGCTTTAGTCTTCGAACGCCTCGCGTTGAATTCTCCGCATCCATCGAAGCTCGTACACCTGTCCCACTTCTCCCCCAAGAATAAAGACTACAGCGGCGTAGTAGACCCATGAAATGGTAACAACGAGGGCGGCGACTGTGCCGGTATAGAGTGAACCAGGCCGAAACGATGTCGCGTAAAATGCGAAGATCGACTTTGCGACCTCAAACGCGATTCCGGCGAAAATACTGGCGACGAGCGCGGTCTGCCATCGGATTCGCTTGTAAGGAAGATATTTATACAGACCGTAAAACAAGCCGGCGATAAAGGCGAACGCCACCACTCGACCAATCATATAGTTGAGAAGGCTCATCGTCTCCTGCCGAAGACCCAATATCTCCATCGCGGTTGTTCCGCCGGTAGAGAGCGCCAGATACGCAGACAATGTCGTGTACGCGACTAACATCAATGTCGAAATAACCGTCACTTTGATGTCGAATAGCTTACCGTCTACAATACCTCGATCTGTCTCCAGATCGAAGATTGCGCCCAAAACGGACCTCAGCGTTCCGAACAGCCGAGTGGAGAACCAGATAAAACCAATCGCAGAGTACAGACCGACCTTACCGCGAGAGCGGATAATATCGGTTACGATCTGCGTCACGGGCGACTCCGTTCCGTCGGCCCTGGGGGGGAGAAACCGGTCCATCAAGGCGGAAACTTCGATAGTTGCCGCTGCGGTCGACTCGTTCAGCAAATACGTTAACGACGTCGCGTAAAACAAGAAAAACGGAACGACGGCAAGGAGGATACTGAACGAGACGGCACTCGCCAGGAAGAAGATGTTATCCTCTCCCGAGTTATCCCAAATACGCTTTACATAGTCACGAGCGGTATCGCCCGTTTTGCGGGCAACATCGCGTGCAAATCCTGAGTACGATCCCATTTGCGGCGGCTAAGCCATTCTACGCAAAGCTTTGACAGGACGAGCATTCCACGCCCTGTCAAAGTACGCCACTCGCGCACAGTACAACGTCAACTTCCGTTGGCGTGAATTACGCCAACTAAACGATCACGTCGGCGAGCGTCTCATCTCCACGCCCGTCATCTCGTCGATGGGATGCTTTCTGTTCAGCGAGCTTTCGCTCCAATTCCACCCGAGCCTCGTGAGCGGCCGATTTGCCGGCAACGATCGCATCTTCAACGCTCTGTTTTCCGCGACGAGCGCGTCCCTTGGCTTCGTCCACATGATCCTGGACACGTCCTTTGGCATCGGCAACAGAGCTCTGCACCGTTTCCGTCATCTCCTCAACCATATCCATTGCAGAGTCACGCATCTCACGAGCGCGCTCACCAAGCACTCGCCGCGTTTCCGCCCCAACTCTCGGCGCAAGCAACAAGGCAGCTCCTGCGCCCAAGGCTAGACCCAGAAGGAAAGTACCGATGCCGTTGCTCGGCTGCTCGATAACAAAATATGGCTCATTTTCAGCATCACGTCCGCGCATTTATTTCCTCACACTTTTAACAGGTTTTGCCTTCCCTTTCGCCGCGCTCTTTTTTGCAGTGGCGGGTTCCTTCTTAGGCTCCGGTGAAGTCGCTGTTGCAGACACCGTTCCACGAAGGTGGCGAGGCATGATATCGTGCGCGGTTACATGCTCGCCACGCGCCATGATCACCGCCCGTTCTACGGCATTCTTCAGCTCTCGAACGTTCCCAGGCCAGTGGTATGAATGGATCCAGGCCCAGGCACTATCATCAAATCCCAGGAATTTTTTCCCGTTTTGGCCGGAGAAACGCTCCAAAAACTCGTTGGCGAGCAGTTGAACGTCGCTGATACGCTCACGGAGAGGTGGAATATACAGCTCCACAACAGCTAGCCGATAATACAGATCTTCGCGTAGTTCGCCGTCTTCGAGGGCCTTTTGCAGGTCCTTGTTCGTCGCTGCGACGATCCGGATATCGACTTCGATCTCTTTTTTACCGCCGAGTCGACGGACAACGCGGGCTTCCAAGGCGCGGAGGAGCTTGACCTGAATGTCAGTCGGCATCTCCGCAACTTCGTCAAGAAAGAGCGTTCCACCGTCGGCCATTTCGAAAGCGCCTGGCTTTTCGTTGATCGAACCCGTGAACGCACCCTTTTCGTGTCCGAACAGCTCGTTTTCGAGGATGTCCTTCGGAAGCGCCGCGCAGTTAAGGGCAAAGAACGTCCCATTCGCACGGTGGCTTTTGGTGTGAACCGCTCGTGCAACCAACTCTTTCCCTGTCCCAGATTCGCCCAGGATCAACACCGATGCGTTCGATGGGGCGACGGCTTCGATAATCTGATACACAGACCGCATCTCTTCAGATTGGCCTGTCAATTCCGCATAGTGTGTTAATGTCTCGAGCTTAGACGTCAGTTCGCGATTCTGACGACTAATCGCATACTTCTCTAACGCTTTCGAGATGAGCGCTTTTAAACGATTTAACTTTTCGGCGTTTAACGGCTTTTCGATGTAATCGTACGCACCTTCACGCATCGCCTGAACAGCAGAATCAATCGTTGCCTGTCCGGTGATGATGATGCATTCCGTAGCCAACTGCTGTTTTTGTAACTCTTTGAGCAACGAAAGGCCGTCGAGCTTTGGCATTTTGAGATCGGCGAGAATAACGCCGTATTTCCCTGTTTCCAGTTCGGCGAGCGCTTTCTGCCCATCATTTACAACGACGACTTCGTACCCTTCGTCGGAAAGGATTGCGCTTAACCCTTGTGTAATCGCTTGCTCATCGTCCGCGACGAGAATGCGCTGAGGTGTTTTAGTTGGCATACGTTTGGAAAAGATTTACCGAATTGCTGCGAGATGTAACGCAAGCGTGACTAATTCTTTGTGCAACTTTGTTGCCGCTTCAAGCTGCTGCGCTGCGCTTTCCAAAAACGGTGCAATTTTATCGCCTTCAACCGCTCCACGAGACACTCGGCTTCTCGCAACTTCGAGATTTACCGAAATCCCGTGGAGTGCATTCTTGATGTCGTGGGAGAGCCGACGAAGCTCTCCCTGACTGTCATCTGCCAATTAATCGCTCAAATCGGCATCGTCCGGCGCTGCCTCAACGACCGGAAGGTCGGCGTGCGGCATTGGACGGTGAAACTCAATTGCATTGACGAATTTTGCAACAACGTCGGCTGTGTTCCCAATTGCAAGCTGTGTAAACAGGAACTCAAACTTGGCGTCGTATGCTTTCGCTAATGAAGCTTTGATCTCATCTGATAGATCCCAGATCTTCCGCTTAAACGGCCCAAGCGCTTTTTTCCGCGTCTTGTAAAAGAACTGTTCGTCGGTGTCAGTTTCTTTACGCTCGTCTTTCGCGTTGACATTCAACCATGCGTAAATCTCATCGCGCAACGACTGCGGCATGTGATCGTACAACATAGTTTGGAAGTTCGTCGCAAGATGGATTTCACAGGTTGCCGTTGGTGGGAACTTGTGAAACATCGTGTCAGGCAACGTTGACGCGCCATGCTGTACTGCTCCGGCGAGCCCATAGTCTTTTACCGAAATGTCTGACAGCTTCGCGAGTGTATCGAAGTCGATACTCACGTCGGCGATCGATCCATCGGGTAGTACGACGCCACCGTGTGACGTACCAGACTGCACGCTGATCTTCGACAAGCCTGCGGTGCCAGGTGCATCCTTTTCCAGCAACGTGTTAAAGCCGTCCATATAGGCACGGAGCTCTTCAGGTGTGCTGTTTTCGGTACCAACTTCACCAATTTCACCACCAAGTGAAATCGTGACGTTTTCTGGCTCGAGCGAACGGATAAATTTCGCCAAATCCACGGCTTGTTCGACGTTCACCTGCTGCTGTTCGGCGAGCGTGGCTTTGGAGAGATCGACAAGTGTTGAAGTGTCGATATCGATATTATAAAATCCAGCAGCAATAGCTTCGCGCGCGAGTTGCTTCACGGCGTCTACTTCTTGCTGCGGGTTTACTTTGAATTTTTTGGCGTTGAGCTGGAAGTGGTCGCCTTGAATAAAGACTGGGCCACTAAAGCCTTCACGTAATGCCGCAGCAAGGATCACCGCCACGTATTCAGCTGGACGCTGTTCTGTATAGGCAATTTCCGAACGAGCGATTTCGCAAATAAATGCGCCTGCGTTCAGCTTGTTCGCTGTACGGAAGATCGATCGTGCGGTATCGTATGCCATTCCGCGAACGTTGATCGCAGGAACGGTAAATCCATTGAACTTACCCTGGCCGCGTGCGATATACAGATCGTGGATCGACGCAGGACGAATACCGGCCTGTTGCGCGAGCTCCCAGATCAACCATCGTGCGTTGTCCTTGGTATCTCCTTCCCCAAATACCGCTTCGCGCACGAGCATATCGACATGTGCGCTTGCGATCTTTTTCGAATCTTTAACGGTGACCGTCCCATTTTCCACTACGACAGCCCCGTCGAACAAATGTTCAAGCGTGGTATTGGTCATCCTAAAATTTAGCCTCTCCGCCCTAAGATGCGTACTACAAAAAGCGTTTATCTGTTTTGGACCGTATTCCAGCGTGGATCTGGCTTGGGAAGCGTATCCCATTCCGCCCTGGCTGCATCGGCGCCAGGTCGGCCGAGAAGTGCGTAGGCGAACTGTTTGCCAAGTTCGACGCCCGGTTGATTGAAGGCATTGACGCCGTAGAGCTGGCCAGCGTATGCGGTGGCGATTTCGAGCATCATCATTAAACCGCCGACGTGCCAAGCGTCGACAGTGTCAAGTTGGATAGTCAGGTTGGCTCGACCACGCTTCGCCAAGGCGCCTGCGGTGGCCTTTTGTTCGATGTTGATGAGCTCCGCGAGTGAATGGCCGCCGAGATATGCGAGTTCGGTGACATCGTCAAAGGCTTTTGGGATAACGATGTCGCTTGGGTGCGTTTTGACCGCGATAAACGAAATCGTTTTGTCGGCAGGCCCTTCCATGAACAGCTGGACTTGGCTGTGCTGATCGGTAGCTCCCAGAGCCGGGAGCGGTGTACTTCCAACGGATTTGTTGTCGGCACGATGTTTACCGAGCGATTCGGCCCAGAGCTGGACGTACCATGCTGCCATATCGCGGAGTGCATCTGCGTATGGCATCATGACGTTAATGACTCGACCGTGCGCGGTGTCTGATAGAAACTGAAGCGTTGCGAAGACACCGGCCGGATTTTGTGCGAGATCGGTTGTTTCACACAGCGCCGCCATATCCTCGGCGCCTTTCAGCAGCGCGGCGATATCGGCGCCAACGAGCGCGGCCGGGAGCGTTCCCACTGGGGATAACACGCTGTAACGCCCACCGATGTTTGGTGGGATGTCGAGCGCATGGATGTTCAGCCGTTGCGCGAGTGGGCGAAGCGCACCCGACTCAGGATCTGTAATAAAGACGAAGTGATCGCTTGGCGAGAACCCTGCCGCCTCCAAACGCTCGTGTACAATCAGAAACTGCGACATCGTCTCGGCGGTGCCGCCAGATTTTGACGTGACGATAAACAGTGCGCGAGCGAGATTCAGTCGTAACAGCAGACCATGGATCGTTGCGGGATCAACATTGTCTAAAACATGCAAACGAGGAAATCCATCTCGTTCGTTCATGGAAAGGAGATTCCACGCGCTTTTACACAGCGCGGTTCGTAGCGCGATAGGACCTAACGCCGAACCTCCGATTCCAAGGACTACAACGTCGTCGTACTGGCCTTGCCGATTGTTCGTAAATGCCACGACTTGTTCGATTAGATGCGTATCGGTAGGAAGATCTTGAAAGCCCACTTCGCCAGAGCTGCGTAATGCACTGAGGCCATCGTGGACCGCCTTGAACCCCTGCTCCGCCGCCGCCCATTCTTGCTCCGTGATACCATTGCCTACCGCGGAGGCCATCATATTCGAAAAGTCGATACCAATCATAAACGCACCGTGAGGCCATCGAAGGCCGGTTGAATATCGCGAGGAAGCTCGGTTTCGAGATTCGCGTGAAAGTTGTCGTGCGTCAAATGCGTGAGATACGTTCGCTCCGCACCAATTTCCCGTGCAGCGTGAATTGCTTCGGGGATACTGAGATGGCTCGGATGTTCGGTACGAAACAATGCATTGATCACCAACACTTTGGCACCACGTAATACGTCGATCGCGCTGGGCGGAATTTCCTTGGCGTCTGTGACGTATGCGAGGTCACCGATGCGATATGCAAAAACTGTGACGAAGCCGTGTGGAACCGCGACGGGCGTTACCAGGGCGTCGCCAATTTGAACCTGGATACCCGGCACGAGGGGATATGCTCGCCCTTCCGGCTTTGTCGTTCCAGGTAAAACCCGCATGGAATCGTCGAAGATATATGGGAACCGGCGGGCGAGCCGATCCAGCGAGTCAGCGGGTCCATACATCGCAAGGGGTGCGCTTCGGCGGTTTGAGATTGGGCGAATGTCGTCGAGGCCGTGCGTGTGATCGGCGTGATCATGGGTAAACAGCACCGCATCAACTCGACTAATGTCGTTGGCGATGAGTTGGAGGCGGAGCTCTGGGGGCGTATCGATTAAAAGGCGCGTTCCTCCGTCCGTCTCCACCACAGCTCCCACGCGGTTACGCTTGTCTCGCGGATCGGGGGAACGGCATACATCGCAGTTACACCCGATTTGTGGTACACCGAAGCTGGTACCGGTACCCAAGAATGTGAGTTTCATGATGTCGCCTTTCGCAGTGGGGGCCGTCGCGGTTCACCCCTACTCGCATGGAGAAGAGGTAACCGGATGCCCGACGCGGTCGCCGCGCGCCGTCTTTGCAATATCACGATCTTGGGTTCGGGATGCTAGGTGTTGATACAGAGGGAACGAATCGCATGGCTTACCATCGGGATATCGGAATGGGTGCCTGAATTCGCACGGGTACTACCTGGATACAAATTGGCCGAAATCCTGTACTTAGCGCACAAGATTCCGGCCAATTTGCATTAGACGAGTTCCTCGTCGATGTTTTTAAACGACTTCGACTTTTAATAAATTCGTCGTTCCTGGAACACCGAATGGATGGCCTGCGGTGAAGATGACTCGATCGCCAGGCTCTGCGAGACCAAGCGCCACAGTAAGAGGTTTACCAAGCTCAGCCATCTCTGTGTAAGACTCGCGCGATTCCACCAGATGCGGAATCACACCCCAGAGCAAGGTGAGTCGAGTGTAGGTAAGCGGGTTATCTGTCAGCACAAGGATCGGTACCGGAGGCCGGTGCGACGAGACGATTCGTGCAGAGAAACCACTCTTGGTAATGACAACCACAAGCGGTGACGCAAGCATGTACGCTGCGGCGACGGTTGCGGCGGCGATCGCCACTTCCGTGTTTACCACCGTACCGGCCGTTGCACGTCGTTCAGTCATGCGCCCAAAAGGACGATGCTGTTCCATCTCTCGAATGATCCGGCTCATCGCTTCGACCGCGAGACGTGGATATGCGCCGGCGGCGGTTTCGGCAGATAACATAACGGCGTCCGTTCCATCGAGGATCGCGTTTGCCACATCGCTCGCTTCTGCGCGAGTTGGACGTGGGTTCGTGATCATCGACTCCAGCATCTGCGTTGCGGTAATTACCGGGCGGCCAATACGGTTCGCGATTGCGATAATCTTCTTCTGCGCGCCCGGCACTTCTTCGAACGGCAACTCAACACCCAAATCACCACGCGCGACCATAACGCCGTCGGATGCCTGAATGATACGTTCGATGTCTTCCAATGCCGAATCTTTTTCGATCTTGGCAATGATATGCATCTCTTTCGGAAGCATCCCGCGCAACATTTCGATATCTTCAGCTTTCCGAACAAAGCTCAGTGCGAGATAATCGACATTCTGCCTGATTGCGAATTCGATATCGGCGACGTCCTTCTCGGTAATTGATGGCGCCGAAACTTGAACACCGGGAAGATTCAGCCCTTTGTGACTCTTTACTTCCCCACCGTGAATCACGCGAGCACGAACACGCGGGCTATTCACGTCGAGTACGACGATTTCGATGAGGCCATCGTCGATCAAGATGCGATCACCGACTTTTACATCTTCGGCGAGCGCGGTATACGTAACGGGAATTTCGCCGTCCGTCTCAACACCCTCGTGAACCAAAACCACATCGTCACCAGGCGCGAAATACACAGAACGACGCAAATCACCAATACGGATTCTTGGCCCCTGCAAGTCACCTAAAATCGCGATTGGCTTATTGAGCTCTCTCGCAACCGCACGAATTACGGAAATACGATCGGCATGGTCGGTATGTGTACCGTGCGAAAAGTTCAATCTCGCAACGTTCATCCCCGCCTCGGCGAGCCCACGAATTGCATCGTGGGTCGACGAAGATGGGCCAAGCGTACAAACGATTTTTGTACGAGGGATATGTGCCATTAGACGGTTGCGAGTTGAGCTACTTTTGTCTCGATTCCAGCGATAAGCGATTCGAAAGACTTACTGAAGCTTGCGAGTCCGTCGCGCAGAAGAAGATCGGTTACATCGTTGAGATCGACTCCAGCGGCGGCGAGATCGGCTAACGCTTGATTGGCTTCATCAATTTGATCGTCAACGGTGCGAGCAACTTCCCCATGATCGCGGAATGCATCGATCGTTGCGGGTGGCATCGTATTAACCGTGTGTGGCCCGATAAGCTCTTCCACATACACGACGTCACGATACGCAGGATTCTTTGCACTGGTGCTAGCCCAGAGCGGACGTTGCACACGAGCGCCTTCGGCTTCGAGTGCATCCCAACGATCGCCGGAGAACTTTGAAAGAAAGAGTTGATATGCCATCTTTGCGTTTGCGATGGCAGCCTTGCCTTTAAGGGCGTTTAGGCGCTTCACCGTATCCGCATCTGCATTTGCAGCGAGTGCATCGAGACGTTTATCGATTTCCGTATCCACTCTACTAACAAAAAAGCTGGCAACCGATGCGATGTGATCGATTGGAAGACCCTTGGCGACACGCGCTTCGAGTGCCGTAAGGTAGGCTTCGATCACGCTCTCGTGTGCCTTGACGGCAAAGAGCAGCGTGATATTAACGTTGATACCTTCGGTCAACAGCTGTTGAACTGCCGCGGCGCCAGCGGGGGTTCCTGGGACCTTCACCATCAGATTGGGGCGATTCACCGTATGCCAGAGACGGCGGGCTTCTTCGACCGTTCCGGCAGTGTCGTTTGCCACACCAGGCGATACTTCGATGGAGACGTAGCCATCGTCCCCTTCGGTGGAGTTGTATACGTCGGCGAAGATGTCGCAGGCGGTACGCACATCGTCGGTTTCAACGAGTTCGAACACTTCGAACGCTGGACGACCAACGACAGTCTTGAGCTGTTCGTCGTACGCCGAGCCATGGGCCATGGCTTTTTCGAAGATCGTAGGGTTGGAGGTCATCCCGGTAAGGATGTCGTCACTCAGACGGCGTTCGAGGTCACCGTCGTGGAGCATGGTGCGGTCGATATAATCGAGCCAGATCGACTGGCCGGCGTCGTGGAGAGCTTGAAGGCGAAAGGGATCCATTTTATGAAGAATATTAACTGCGAGTATTAATAGACTGACGAATTACAAAAGAATATGTATGTATAAGGTATCGAATTTAGCGTGCAATGTATAAGAATAGCGAACTCCCGACCGAACAGCTGTTCGAGCGGGAGTTCTGATGTTGCTGATTGGATGTTTTGGCCTGCGTTTTTTGCGGGTGGTTTGCAGGCGGCCAAAGTGGCTGAGAGCTTACTTTGGAGGCTTAGTCCGCTGGGTTACTTCTTGGAGAGGTAGCCGGTAAGCGTTGCCAGCTCTTCTGCCGACATGCCTGGCGCGCTCTTTTTGACGAGCTCTGCGAACGCTGTGACTTCTTCAGAGGTGACCGGGTGTCCGATGTTGTCGCCTTTTGGTGGCATCACGCCCGAATCGGCGATTTTCTTTCCTTCACCATCCAAAAAGAAGAAGACGGGGAGACCGCTCTTGAGGCCCATGGCCTTGGAGAGGGAGTCAACGCCGGGGTTTTCGAGGGCTTTTTTACTGGGACCTTCCTGAGCGACAAGCGGGAGGAGGACGTAGTACTTATTGATGATCGGCGCGATGGTTTCGTTCGCGAGGAAGGCGTCAAACTTTTTGCAGTAGCCGCACCAAGAGGCGCCGTAGTGGACGAGGACGGTTTTCTTGGCGGCCTTGGCGGCTGCGACGGCTTGATTGACCAGGAGACCGGCGGGTTGCGGAGTGACGGCTGTGGAGTCAGCAACAATCGCTGTGCTCGTGATAGCTGCGGTAGCCGTTGGAGTCTCGGATATCGCCGGAGCTGCGACCGCGGTCCAGATGAGCGTTCCGAAGAGGGCTGAACTAATTAGCATTTGGACGGGTCCTCAAAAATTGTAAGATTGCAAAGACAAGTGAATTTAGCCTCGGCGGCGTAAACAGACTACCGTGTCGGAATAGCAAGCTGAATCGTAATTAATAAGACAGCTTTTGACTGAAATACGTTTCCGAGTCCGCTGAAATATTTGCCATGATGGTTTTATGGACTCATTTGACCTTGAGTACCAACCCTTGCAGTAAATCGATGCAAGCGGCAAGGATTTGCCTCTTCCTCATATGAATTCTTGTTGCTTCTTACTATAAGACCACAGCATACATGAGGTTTTATGACATTACCGCTTAACATATATCACAGCCGTCACAGGTCCTGCTTGCCGACCAGCTCAATTGATCTTATATTAGGAGATCAATTGAGCTGGGAGAGTCAAGCAATGATTGCAACACAAGCCGTTACAAAAATCCTGGGAATTCGACGTCCCACAGCATCGACAAACGACCTTCGCAAGATCCTTGAAAGTGGTCTGCCCAAAGCAGCGTTATCGCATGTCGTCAACTACATCGTTCTCGATCCGATCGAGGCGCAAGAGCTCAAAAACAGGCTCGTTCCACCCGCAACATTTAAGCGACGTACGACAACGCTGAAACTCGAAGAGGGTGAGCGAATCGAACGTCTCGCGCGAGTGATGGCGATCGCGGAAGATGCCTTCGGTTCCACCGAGGATGCTCGCGAGTTTTTACTCAGCGAACATCCAGAGCTTGGCGATGAGCGCCCTCTCGATGTTGCACAGTCGGAGTTGGGGGCACGCCAAGTCGAAGAGATACTGTGGCGGATGGAATACGGACTACCCATGTAACCGACCAGGTAACCTATGCCAACGACTGTATATCGTGTTTCACGCGCCATTCATCCGCTGTTTGACGGCACTGGAGCGCTTCGCTTTGGTGCTCGGTGGACGTCACCTGGGCGTTCTGCTGTGTATACCGCGGGAAGCTATGCGGGAGCGCTCCTCGAAGTTTTAGCGCACGGGAGACGGCTTTCAATGAAAGAGCCATATCACGCAATGAAGATCGAAATTCCAGATGATGTCCCGATTACTCTGATATCTGCAACTGGAAATATTGGATGGTACGCCAGTGATTATGCGGTAAGTCGAGCCATCGGCGATGAATGGCTCGACAAGGGGGTTACGGCGGTGTTACGTACGCCATCGGTTACCGGGCGGCCGCATGAGGTGAATTTAGTGATAAATCCCGCGCATCGTGATGCACATCGACTCGTTCTCAGTGAACCACATCAGGTCGTATGGGACGGGCGATTGCTTGGTGTATAAACAAAAAGAACGTCTGTGATATTCGTGATGAATGCCACAGACGTTCTTTATTTATCACTTCGTCAATCAAAGACTTGATCTGACCTTGAGAGTATCAAGCTTTATAACGCCTCGTCACGTACCACTTTTCGCTTCCCACGAAACTGGCGTAGCTCCTCAGCCAACTTCCACTCATACAGCTCTTCCTCAGTCGTGATAAGCACTGGTGGAACCGGAATCGGGTTCCCCTTATCATCAACCGACACCATGTGAAAGTACCCTTCACTCGCATGTTCCCGCGTCTGCTTGATCGGGTCTTCCGAATACAACTCAACCTTTACCGTCATCGACGTTCGGCCGGTATGGATGATCTTTGCGATAAGCTCAACGAGATTCCCATGCTTGATAGGCACAAAGAAATCGATATGCTCCATACTCGCCGTGACCATCGCTTGATTCGAGAACCGCGTCGCCGCTAAAAACGCAGCTCGATCCATCAAATCCAGCACCTTGCCACCGAACATCGTACCGTAATGATTGGTCGTATTCGGAAACACGACTTCCACCATACGCAACGGCTCGGCTCTACGAGCCGGCCGTTCTTCCTGCTTTTCGTTATTCATCTAGCAGTTTTATATACTACAATCAACCGCATTCAGAAAAACCGCAGACATGACACTTGGCACACCCTTCTGCCAACTCAAGCTGCGAACTGCAATCAGGGCACGTTTGAATAAACTGATCGGCGCCAGTGTATTTCTCAAAGCTCATCTGAGCCTGTAACGCAGTTGGTGTTTGCGATGTTACGGACGCCGTGGTTCCCTGACGAACGCCGCCTTGAGCAAGTAGGTCTTGCTGCACACCCTGCTTCTCCCGCAACCATTCTTCCAACGCGATACCGATAGCGTCTGGCACAGACAACACCTTGTTCGGCCCAAGCCCAATCGCACGATCAGATGCAATCCCACGCAACTGTTTGTGAATCTCACGCATTGGAATGCCAGATCGTAACGACAACGAGATCAAACGCCCAACAGCTTCAGCATCTGCCATCGCTGCGCCACCAGCCTTTCCGAGGTTGATGAACACTTCGAACGGCTGCCCACGATCGTCTTCTGTAATGTTGACGAACATTGTGCCAAGCGGAGTTTCCTTTCGGATCGTCGTACCGCGAAGTACATCCGGGCGCGAGCGCTTTGCGCGACGCTGGAGATTTTCTGCCTCAGACTCATAGAGCGATTCCTTCAACCGCTCGACCTCGGCAGTCATCTCGGTAAGCGTACCCTGCAGCTCACCGATTTCGCGTCGATCGTCCTTGCCGTCGCGTACACCTTTCGCCTGTTCGGTGGCGCCCGTCGACAACACTTGATTGTCACGTGAGCCGTCGCGATAAACCGTCACGCCTTTGCACTTGAGTTCGTACGCCAGTTCGTAAATTGCGCGAACGTCGTCGCGTGTAGCAACGTGTGGGAAGTTTGTTGTTTTGGAGATTGCAGAGTCGCAATTCTCCTGGAAGGCAGCCTGCATACGAACGTGCCATTCCGGTGTAATATCGTGCGCTGTAACAAAGACGCTCTGCCACTTCTCTGGAACTTCAGGGAAGTGAATGTGTCCCTGACGTGCAATCCGCTCGATAAGATCTTCGCTGTACCAACCTTCTTTCTTTGCAATCGCGACGAAATCTTCGTTCACATCCGGCATCATAACACCAGCCTGATTCCGCATAAACGCAACGGCAAACAGCGGTTCGATACCCGACGAGCAACCGGCGATGATCGAGATTGTCCCCGTTGGTGCAACGGTGGTGACGTTACAGTTACGAAGCATCTGCATCGGACGAACACGCTTGCCGTTTTCATCGCGTGCGCATGTTTCGTCTGGACCCCAGATTGAGAGTGCCCATTCAGGAAACGAACCACGCTGGCCGGCCAGACGTTCGCTTTCGCGCTTGGATTCTGTGTCGACAAACTCTTGCAGCTTGCGCCCAAATTCAACGCCTTCAGCTGAGCTGTAGGAGATGCCAAGACGCACGAGCGCATCGGCAAAACCCATCACACCAAAGCCGATACGACGGATTCGCTTGGAGAGCGCGTCGATTTCGGGGAGTGGGTATTTGTTAACGTCGATAATATTGTCGAGGAAGTGCGTCGACAGGTGGATGTCGCTCTTGAGCGAATCCCAATCCATCACGCCATCTTTCACGTAATAACCGATGTTGATGGAGCCGAGGTTACAGACGTCGTACGAGAGGAGCGGTTGTTCGCCGCAAGGGTTGGTCGCTTCGTACTGGCCGATGCTGGGAACCGGATTGTAACGATTGGCTTCGTCGATAAAGAAACAGCCAGGCTCACCCGTGCGCCATGCACCGTCGATCATCTTTTCCCACACCATACGAGCGTCAAGCTGTCCCAGAACCGCATTCGAGGACGGCTCGATAAGGTCGTACGACGAACCCGCCTTCACCGCATCCATAAACTTCGTGGTGACGGCGACGGAAATGTTAAAGTTGGTGATCTTCGTGAGATCTTCTTTGCAGCTGATAAAGTCAAGAATATCTGGATGGTCGACGCGCAATATCCCCATATTTGCGCCGCGACGAGTCCCGCCCTGCTTCACCGCATTTGTAGATGCGTCGTACAGCTCCATAAAGGAGATCGGTCCGGATGCGACACCAGTGGTGGAGCGGACCATCGATCCTTTGGAGCGGAGACGCGAGAACGAAAAGCCCGTACCGCCACCACTCTGGTGGATGAGGGCCATGGACTTTAACGTGTCGTAAATGCCGTTCTGGCCGTTTGCGAGCGCATCTTCGACCGGCAACACGAAACAGGCTGAAAGCTGGCCCAGGGGGCGCCCTGCGTTCATTAACGTTGGGGAATTCGGCTCGAACCGACGTTCCGTCATCAACGCATAAAACTCCTCAGCGAGTTGCGTTAAAGCGCCTTCGCTTGCGCCATACCGACGGTCGCCTTCAGCAACGCTTCGAGCTACACGCCAGAACATGTCCTCAGTTTGCTCAACCGGCTTCCCTTTGGCGTCCTTTTTCAAATAACGTTTCTCAAGGACGGTCCGCGCGTTAGCAGTCAATTTTGCGTCTGACAGCGACGGTGGACGGGAGGTCGGGGAAGTTTTGGACATCGTTACACTCTGTGGGGGAGTTTTTTACTTCAACTACTGCGGGGGGATGATCATACGTCTTATCGTGAGTGCGCGCCAGTCCCCAGCTTAAGTTGTTGTGACACAACGACTTAACATCACCACATCACGAACATCTGTGATGCGGCATTTATACACACCGGGAGAAATGGCGATTTGCTCGCTCACACGTAAAAATAGCATGCTGCGTGCCGAACCAACTCTAAAGATCGCACTATTTATACCCGAATGAAACCCGGCAAGACGAAATGCGGTGGGACTAGAAAGACGTTCCGACTGTAAAATATGGCACAAAAGAACGTCGGCCGTAGAAATTGGCCGACTGGCCGACTGGCTTCGCAACGCCGAATCGAAACCGATATGCCACGTCGTATTGCAATGCTGCATCCAAATTGAGTTCAGCGCCAATAGACGCTAATGTCTTCGCATTAAACGCGTTTTGTGTACAAACAGGAGCGCCGCTTCCAGCACAAAATGCACGACCTGCATCTGCGAACAATGCTATCGACGTACGGTCAAGAAAGACCGGTAAAAGGTCAAGACCACGCGACGGTACGATTAACGGTGCTCGATATTCAATACTCGAGGCTACCGCCCGCGTTCCACGCTGAGTTCCTGGAAGATAACCGCGCACAGGGAATGTTCGTTCCTGATCACCAATACTAAAACCAGGAAAAATCTCGAGCGATCCCCCGCTTACACCGCCAAGGGTGTAATCAGTTGGTGATCGACCATCGGCAACACCACCAGCAAATCGCAACGCTAACGCGTGATGCGAAAATCCAGGGAAGTTCAACGACTTATACAAGGACGAGATCACCACACCACTACGTGAAGCACTACCGGCCGTTCCATACTCCCATCGCTGCCGTATAACCGCGCTCACCGAGATTCCGTCTTCGCGTGAGATGCTCATTGTTGGGCGTTTGGTATTACTGTATTGCACTGCCGCCAGTAACGTCGGAAACTGATACGACTGACGGAACGCAGAAGGAAGCTGCGAGAACAGCGTATCGGGGTTCACCGAATAATCGTTACGCTCGAGTTCAGCGCCAAAGATGACTGCGGAATACGAATCCATTTTTGGGCGAACAAAGTTCGTATGCAACGAATACAGTTGGCTGCGCTTCGATAGCTCACCAACCACGTTCGGTCCAGATCGAATCGCCGTATACGACCAACCCTGTTCTGCGCTCAACTGAATTAACGGATTGAGCAATCCGCCGTATTCATATGTTGCCCCCAGATCAACGTTTCCGTTACCAGTATTCACCAATGCACGTGCGGTATATAGATGTCGCTCGACAACGTCAGTACCGCTCGTCAGTGCACCAAGCAACCATCCGCCAGATGTGTTGTTATCAAACATTGGCGTCCAATACCGTGGGATCAAACTACCCCACGGTTTGTATCTGGTAGCTTTTACTGTATCATAACGACCCGCCAACCCGTTCTCAGGCGCTGACTTTATCAGATCCTGTCTTGGCAGGATCCCAGGAGTAAGCTCACCTTGCGTACGACCTGCAACAGCTGAATCAAGACGACGGTTGAGGTTGGGAGTCCACGTTCCAATGCGATAGCCGTCACGGTCTAAAAATGTTCCAGCAATTCGATTGGACGATCCAGCACCATGTAAAACGTCAACGTCATACAACCCCGCCGAGTTTGCGTTTCCAACGACGGTCGGCGGGGCGAATGAACCAAACTCGGCCATGTAGACCTGCGAAACTCCCGTCTGATCGGATGTATAGAGAACCGCACGTCCATCGCGCGTCCATGATGGGCCGCGTGTTACACCACGAGAAAGTCCGATGGTCTGTAAAATTGCGCCTGACGTATCAAACACAATAATCGAATTATTCTCCTGACTCAGCCGCGCCACGGCAACGTGCGTTCCACTTGGTGACCATCGTGGTGTTGCCCATTGTACGTCGTCGTTACCGCCGGCGAGTACGCTGATTTTCCGACCATCGCGCGACACGCGAACGAGCTGAGTACTGCCAGGAATCGTTCGAATCGCAATAAGTTCACCGTCGTATCGAACATCAGGTGCGCTGAGACGCTGACCATAGGTGAGACGGCGAATGTTACCGTTCTTCGATTCGTAGAGGTCGCTTCGGAGATGGAAGCGATCTACATACTCCAACTGCGCAAAAACAATCGCACGATCAAATCGCAAGACGTTTGCATCGAGCGAATTGCGACGATCAACGTACGTCACTCGACCGTCCAACGTCACCGTGTACAGACCTAATTGATCGCGACCGTCTTCACCTGTGTATGCGATGGTGCTGTCGTTCCACCAACGAGGTTGGGAAATAAATCGTCCCGCGCCCGGTGTCACACGCCAATCATCACTCGGCTTCGTTAACGGGGATGTCGTGCGCGCGACGGAATCACGCCAACGATTCCATCCGTGCGAAAAGCTCTCACCGAAGGAGCTCTTCGCCATCTGGTCCAAAAAATACGGAATTGGCGTTCCACCAACCCGTTCCACAAACTTTGGTACGCTCTGAGGACCGTGTCGCCGAGAGATATCATCCCAAACAAATGCACCATAGATGTACGCGGCTTGCCCCATGGGATAACGGGACCGCGCGAGTGAAAGCTCATCGAGACGAGGAACATGCCCTGTCCGTGCAGCTGAGCGCGCAATATCGTACTGATAGGCACCGCCTAGCCGCCCACCGTCGACATATCGCGATTCATAATAAACAGCGAGCCCTTCAGACAACCACGATGGCGTGTATGCGTTCGGGAACGTGAATGGGTTACGCCCAACGACATACTGCGCCGCTCGCCACCATCCCCGAGTTCGATCCAAATGAAAGATGTGTGCAACTTCGTGTTGCAATACAAGCTTCGACCAATCTCTATATGACTGTAGTGATGTTTGATCGATTGGCGGTCGAACCTGAATGACGACTCGATTGCTCGGAAAGATACTCGCCGATCCATTTGAGGCGTCGATCGCATCGGTCAAGACAAGATCGATTGTCCCTCGTGGCTTCACCAGCTCTCGCGCAAGGTTGCTATACGCCTGTTCGGCATCTACCGCAGCCCGACGAGCCTCTGCCTCGAGTGGTCGTGTAAAATGAATCCGAAAGTTGGCGGTTCGAATAGTGTACCACTTTTCATTTGCGGGAATTTGTCCCTGAGCTGACACATATGGAACGAACGCCGCTAACAATGCGAGCCATCGCAACTTCATCGAGAAAACATCAGGAAAAATTCTTCCAACCCGTTCACGACCCCACGGGCGTATGCATTTTGATATTCCGCTGTTCGAAGTGCCGCTTCCTGATCTGGCATGATAAGGAACGCACCTTCTGTTAACACAGATGGCATCCACGTGGGTCGAACGAGCGAGAGGTTGGAACGGAATATACCCAAGTCGCGCAACCCGAGTTCAGGGACGAGCGCGCGTTGGACAAGCGTTGCAAAGCGTTTTGAGAGCGGTTGAAAATAATACGTTCCCGTACCATTACCGCGGAATGGGTTCATTCCATCTGGAAATGCGTTGAGATGGATAGACACCAATGCATCTGCGTTGACACGACGCGCAACGATTGTTCGATCGCCAAGGGGAACGGCTTTATCGTTGAGGCGGGTCATGATGACCTTCGCGCCCTTCGACGTAAGAAGCTCACGGACCCGTTCAGCGATCGCAAGATTGGGGACGGCTTCATACAGCCCGGTTGGACCGGTCGCACCGGCAGGCGGATGGCCCGCATCGATCGCGATAGTTAACCCATTGAGTGGATATTGACGCGAGACGATTGGGGGGCGACGCATGCGGAAAGTCATAACCCCGTTGGAATACAACGGGAGATAGCCATACACTGGGCGAGAAAACGTAAACGTGTAAATCACCCTTGTCGCGGTACGCTTAACGGCTGCCTTCGTTAAATACGGATCTGGGCTCGACGACGCCCAGAGGGGTTCATCTGGATCGGTATTGGTGTTATAAAAGATGAGCGAGAGCGTATTTTCGTCGTCCTGCTCGACTGCGTATGCGGGTGGTTGTCCGGTCGGGATCCGGAAGTCGATCCAATCATTTTGGGGGACCAAACTCGCATTCTTGATCTCGATCTGTTCGGACGCAACGCGATTAGTTGCTCGGAGTGGGGCGATGTCTGAACGGGAGACCCAGATCTCGCGCCCCGCATCGAGGCGAACGCGTACCATATCGCCCTGTTGGGCGGTCAACCGTACAACGGTTCCTGGAAAGAGAAACCACTGGTAGATGCCGGTTGGCGTTGGCCGGCCGATAATGACGTTATCCGTATCCGACACGGCTCGCGCGAGTGAGTCGTTATGTAACGTGACGACTCGTGACGGTGTGATCGGCACAATCGTCTCTTTTGCGCCAGGGGTTGGAGGCATGGCGGACCTGGTCCGCACCGGATGTATATATCGTACGGTATCGGTTGCCGTGTAGGCGATCAGTTCATACCGTTGTTGATTATTTGACGGATTTGCCACCCACCCCATAAACGCGCCGTTGGGCCAAACTGGGACCAGCGTGCCATTAATCCTTAAACCGGCAAAGCCGTTACCGATTGATCCAAAGATAAAATTCGAATCCTTCGAAGCGATAATTGCGTTCGCGGGCGGATACACAACCCTGATTTTGAGCGGACCGTCAACCTCCGGAACGTCCGGAAGCTTGGGGTTGGGAGGAGGTATTTCTGCGCGAGTTACCGAGGGACGGACCTTTACCGGTTTCGGGGTAACGGGGCGTGGCTCGGGTGCGGATTCGGGGGTCGGAGCGGACATTGCAGGTTGGATGGGACGTGCGCAAGCAGCCCCCCACAACACAATGCCACTAATGCCGGCGATTCTGACGATCAAACTCATGTACTGAAAGGTAGCGCCCTAACTGGTGACGGTCAGCACTCAGATGGTTATTCTTTAAAGACACATGCCAACGCGACATCCCGTAGAGCCCCAAACTGTCACCGTCGCCGGACGGAGCAGTATTGGGCGGATACGCTCCCATAATGAAGACGCCTATCTGGTTGCCGCGCTGAGCGACGATGGGGTCGTTCGCAAAGGTTGCGCGGAGACCATGGTCTTCGAAGCCGCCCCGACCTTTCTCGTCGTTGCCGACGGAGTTGGTGGAGCGGCATCTGGAGACATCGCCAGCCTGATGGCCACTGATGCCCTGCTGATTGACCTGCGCCGCCAGTACGAACGAGGAGCTCTCGATACGGTATACCAGGCATCGCGAGCGATGCGCAGCGCGGTGTCTGGGGCAAACTACGTCATAAACAAATACGCGGCCGAACATAGCCGACACTATGGTATGGCAACCACCGTGACGCTCGCGATTATTTTCGGAAAGTCGCTACTCCTGGCACAGGTAGGCGATAGCCGAGCGTATCTGATAAGGAATGGGGCGACCCGCCAGCTCACAAAAGACCAGTCGCTCGTCCAACAGCTTGTGGATGCTGGTGAGCTCACAGAGACCGAAGCCGAGCAAAGCGATCGCCGCAACGTGATTCTTCAGGCGATTGGATTTGAGTCGGTGGTTAGCCCTGACTTGTACCATGAGATGCTTCAGACCAACGACATTTTAGTGCTTTGTACAGACGGACTAACGACTCATGTTTCGCCAAGCGAGATAGCAGAGATTGCCACCACGGATTCAAATATTGGCGCCGTCTGCCAACGGATGGTCGATCTCGCAAATGAGCGTGGTGGATACGACAATATTACCGTTGTGGTCGCACGCCTTGACGCCCAATCGTTAGCTCCGGCAAAGCGGATTACGCTGGGGTCAAAGATCCGAGAATTCTGGGACCATGCGCTCCGGTCGCCCCGGTAACGTTCCCCGCCCTTCGCTCCAAATGCAGGTGCGCGAGTAGCGCAAAGGCGACCGCTTCTTTCGCCTCTCCATCATAAAAGACGTCGTCGAAGCTTTGGATTCGACGATGGGGTTGGGCCACCGCCAGGCCACTTAAGAGGGCGCTGTTTTTAGCACCCCCGCCCGAAACGATTACGTCTTTTGCGAATCCCGGCAAAAATCGATTATACGAGTCGGAGATCGAGGTTACGGTTAACATCATCGCTGTGGCTACGATGTCTGTGTCCGTACAATGTTCCGTACGACACCGCGCGATCAGTGCTTGCGCGTAACTGGGTCCAAAGTGCTCGCGCCCGGTAGACTTTGGTGGTTCGAGCGAAAAGTACGGATCGCGGAGGAGCGCGCGGACAACTGAATCGTTCGCTGACCCGGAAGAGGCAATTTCACCGTCAACATCGTACGGAAGCGACGGGTACAGTTCGCGGACCACCGTATCAAGGATCGCAACGCCGGGGCCAGTGTCGAACGCTCTCACGCCGGTCAGATCGCCGTTTGGTGGAACGAGGGTAACGTTCGCCATCCCACCAATATTTTGCAGCAATCGCCAACTGTTGGAATCCGAATACAGAAGCGCGTCGGCGATTGGAACCAACGGAGCCCCTTGACCGCCAGCCGCAACATCGCGGGCGCGGAAGTTGTTGACCACAGCGATGCCGGTCCGTTCTGCAATCACCGCAGCTTCGCCAGTTTGCCATGTCGAATGCCCCGGGGCATGCCAGATCGTATGTCCGTGAGATCCGATTGCACGAACATCTTCGTGGGATACGCAGGCCTTTGCGAGCACATCAATCACGCTGTTGGCGAACCATTCCCCGAGATCAACGTTAAGGCGGCAATACTCATCCGGGCTGGCGCTCTGCATCACGGCGAGAAGTCGAGCCCGTTGTGCCGCTGTATATGGGAACTGCGAAAATGAGAGAAGCTGGTGCGAGCGAAGATCGTCTTCGTGAAATCGTACCACGGCCGCAGAAATTCCATCGAGCGAAGTGCCCGACATCAGCCCAACATAAACTGGGTCGAGCTTATCCATTGATCTGTGTTCCGTCCAACGGTATGCCCGAGATTACGCGTCGAATAACGCCACCAGCGCGCTCAATTTGCTGCTCTGCCTCTGCCCGCGACACATCGCACAGCCGCATCACAATCGCAGTTTTAACGCTGCCGTTTGCAGCCGCAAGTAACGCTTGCGCATCAACGCGCGCAACGCCACACACTTCCATAACGATACGTTCCGCGCGATCCGCCAACTTCGCATTGGTTGCACGCAGGTCAACCATCAAGTTGCCATACGTTTTACCAATACGGATCATGGCACCGGTGCTTATGGTGTTCAGAACAAGCTTGGTCGCGGTACCAGCCTTCATTCGTGTGGATCCGGTGAGCACTTCGGGCCCTACAATTGGGATGATGGCGATATGCGCAACATCGAGCATAGCCTGAGGCGGCGGGCTACACGCGACCACAGCGGTCTGGGCGCCGAGTTCGTTTGCACGACGCAAGGCGGCATGCACGAACGGCGTGGTGCCCGAAGCGGCGATCCCAACGACAAAGTCGCGCTCGTCGACATGGTGTTCGTCGATAACGCGGCGCGCGCTTTCAAGGTCGTCTTCTGCGCCTTCCTGGGATCGGGTAAGCGCTGCGTTTCCACCAGCGATAATGCCGATTACCATCTCTGGATCTACGCCAAACGTTGGCGGACATTCGCTTGCGTCGAGCACGCCGAGACGCCCTGAGGTGCCTGCTCCAACGTAGATAAGGCGCCCTCCTCGACGAAAGGCGGCTTCGGCCATATCTACGGCACGCGCAATGTTGTCGCGTTGAGAACCAACTGCGGCGGCGACCGTTTGGTCTTCGGTATTGATAAGGCCGACAATTTCAGTCGACGAAACCAGATCGATATTTACCGTCGCTGGATTACGGCGCTCGGTGATCCTTGAGTCAGTCACAATATCGTAAAGTAAACAAAAAAGATGGCCTGTGTGCGGACATTTCGTCCTTCACGCAGGCCATCTCAAATTAGTGCGTAGCGCTTGTTACCGTGCGCTAACGCAAAACTTACATCACGCCAGCTTTAGATGCGAACCTGGACACCGTCAGACAACGTCACCGTAATGCGAGCGCCGTCGTTCACGCAACCTTCTTTGTTCGACGTTGCTGCTGCCGTTCCGGCACCAGCCGCTGCACCAATGGCACCGCCGATAACCGTGCCCTTTGTGTTCTTGCCAATAACCTGACCGAGGATTGCGCCAACCGCTGCGCCGGTCGCAACTTTCTGAGCGTCCTTGCTCTTGCCTTTGACTTCGGTGACCGCAGCGTACGTTACGGTGCCTGGAACGTTATATGTGTTCCCTCCAAACGTGACGGAGCGAACGGCAAAGCCCATACGGATATCATCCCGTGCATTTTCGCTACGCTTCAGCTCGGTGACTTCGAGTGAAACCGTGGCACCGACCGGGATAACCGCGCCGTTTGAACCCGTGACGGCCTGTGTAACTGTGGCAGAAACGCGATCGCCAACTTTGTTCGTATTCGTGCAAATCGTGGAAGACGAAGCCAGATTGAGCGTGGAACCAGATGGGATCGTACCCAAGGTTTCCTTACCTGCGCTCGGTGCAACCTTGTTACCCGTCGTTGGCTTTGTAGCCGGCTTTGGGGCTGGCTTCGGAGCAGGTTTCGGCGCGGCTGGTGCGGGCGCCGGTGTCACTGCAGGCGGCTGATCCTGTAAGGCAGGAACTGCGGATGTATCCGTTGCAGCGAGGTCGATGTCTCGATTTAACGTGCTATCTTGCGCCAGGTTGCCCTTTTCGCCCGAGCAGGCTGCAAGAATTAGCGTGAACGCAACCGCTGGACCGCAAGCATATCTCATATATTTGGACATCATACTCCTCCGATAATCATGTGGGACTACTGTAAAATTACGAATTCCGCGGACGCGGTGCGCCCTAAAAATGCGGTAGCACTAGTTTTGCGGCAATCGGTGTGCCATACATGAAACAGATGCGACACCTCAAATACCTCAGACCTTACTACCGCCCGTATCGTGGCAAACTTATAGGCGGATTGGTCCTAGTGGTACTGGCATCTGGAATCACATCCGTGATCCCATGGTACCTCAAGCAGGCGATTGACGGAATTCGTTCGAACGTTCTACTTTCGACAATCTGGATTTACGCCGCTGCCATCGTTGCCACCTCAGTCGTCGGCGGCGTATTTCGATACGGCATGCGTCAGCTAATCAACGGCTTGAGCCGCTGGATTGAATACGATCTGCGGAACGATCTATTTAATCATCTCCTGTCGCTCGACGCGGCGTATTTCGCCAAAATGCGCACCGGCGACATTATGGCGCGCCTGACCAACGACCTTTCGGCAGTACGAATGGCTGTTGGTCCTGCCATCATGTATCTCACCAACACAGTCTTCGGTGGACTCTTTGCCCTTGCGTTCATGGTGCAAATTAGCCCGAAACTAACGCTGTACGCGCTGCTGCCAATGATCCTTATTCCGGTAATTGCGGTTAAGCTTGGCAAGCTGATTCACGCTCGATTCGAAGCAGTACAGGAACATTTCTCGACGCTCACCACCCAAGCACAAGAAAACCTGAGCGGCGTACGAATCGTTCGTGCCTACCAGCAGGAGATCCCTGAAATAGAGCGTTTCGTCGTGTTAAACGATGAATACGTTAAACGGAATTTGTCGCTCGTTCGGCTGTGGGGAACGCTCCATCCTGCGTTCTCATTCCTGGTTGGTATAGCATCGGTCATCGTACTCGGCGTAGGTGGCTCGTTTGTTCTGGGCGGTTCGTTATCGGTCGGATCGCTTGTGGCATTCAGTATGTACCTCGCTATGCTCACCTGGCCGCTCATCGCGCTTGGATGGGTCATCAACCTCTTCCAGCGGGGCGATGCCTCCATGGGTCGACTGGTAGAGATTTTATCGGTCAAAGCTGTAATCGTTACACAGACACCGATTAAACACCTCCCCAAGACATCGGGAGGTCGATCAATTGAGTTCAAGAACGTGGGGTTCCACTTTCCAACGGATACTGGCGACAATCCGCGATGGGTATTGCGACACGTTTCGTTCGGAATTCCCGCAGGCGCAACTTTAGGAGTGACCGGGGCAACGGGGAGTGGAAAGAGCGTCCTAATCGATTTAATTGCCCGAACTTACGATCCGCAGGAAGGGGAAATTCTCATCGATGGGGTTCCGATCAGGAATATTCCGCTGGACGAACTCAGAAAAGAGATCGGATACGTCCCCCAGGAAAGCCTGTTGTTTAGCGATACAATCCAGGCAAACCTGCAATACGGATTGGACTCCGACGACTCTGAAGGCTGGAAAGAGGCTGCCAGAACGGCTCAACTGGACGAGGCTGTATCCGACTTCCCAAACCAGTACAAAACCATGCTTGGTGAGCGCGGAATCAATCTGTCTGGTGGACAAAAGCAACGAGCCTCGCTCGCTCGCGCCCTGGCGAGGAAACCTTCTATTGTCCTGCTCGACGACGCCCTTTCGGCAGTGGATACACACACCGAAGCCGAGATTCTGAAGGGGCTCAAAACAACGCTAGCCAGCCGGACAGCTGTGATTTCATCCCATAGAGCCAGCGCACTTCGGGACGCGACGGAAATTATTGTTTTGGACGAAGGATCGATCGTAGAACGCGGAACCAACGAGGAATTGTTGGTCCAGGAAGGCCGATACTGGACGCTGGTCCGGCGTCAACGATTGGTGGACGAGGTAGAGTCAAAGAGCTAGCCGCGGGAGGCCGAGCACCCGGCGAATGACTGTATTTCCCGGCAGTTGTACGGACTGGACTAGCGGACCTCCAAAACTTTTCGTTAACTTTCACCCATGCAAGTGACAGACTCCTCAGCTGCACTCGACCTACGCTCCGCGGTATTTGAGGCGCAGATCCTGAAACTCAAGCGGGAGCTTGCAGAGCTGCGATCGCGCGATGCGTTAAAAACACAGTTTCTCTCGAATATATCGCACGACCTCCGAACGCCCTTAACCGCAATCATCACGCACGGTGAAATATTACGTGATGGGATGCTCGGCGATCTTACGGACAAACAGATTGAAAGTGTTGATGGAATGATCGCTGGAGGACATCAACTGTTAGAGATGGTCAGCGAAATTCTAACATACGCCCGTGGCGCTGCAAACCGGCTACGACTTGAAGTCGGAGACTTTCACCTTCGTGACGTAATCAATCAAGTTGCGAAGGTCAACGAAGCTTTGGTTCTCAAGCACAAGCTAACGTTTGAAGTGAACGTTGCAGACGACATTCCGAATACTTCGGCAGACAGAGACAAGATTATGCATGTATTAAACAATCTTGTTGGTAATGCCATTGGCTTTACACCAGAGAACGGCCATGTCTGGGTGAAGGTTTCCGTGGTTGTTGAAGATGGGGTTTTGTCACACGTTGTTGAAGTTGGCGATACGGGAATAGGCATCGCGAGCAAAAACTTTGATCTTATCTTTCAGGAGTTTGCCCAAGTGGATGCAACCGCATCGCGCCCGCACCATGGCACCGGACTCGGCCTGACTATCGCCAGGCGATTAGTCGAGTTACATGGCGGGAAGCTCTGGCTCGAAAGCGAGCTTGGCCAAGGGACACGGTTCTACTTTAGCATTCCGAATACTGCCTATCAGAATGCAACACATCCTCATAGTTGAGGACAGCGCGCTCGTACTGAACGCGCTACGAATTCTTTTTGAGGTTGATGGCTATCGCGTTTCGACCGCTGGCGATCTCGAAAGCGGTGTAAAGTGCGCCATTGAAGGTCCAGTAGACGTCCTGTTACTCGACCTCACACTCCCTGATGGAGATGGACTCGACTTGCTGCCGAAGCTTCGTGAGCGCGATGCTTTACCAACGGTAACGATCGCACTCACGGGCCACGACGATGACGTTATTCGGGCTCGGTGTCTGTCTGCGGGGTGTCGAGCGGTTCTGGTAAAGCCGGTTCCGGCTCGGGAACTGCTGGCGCAGGTACGATCGCTCTAAACTCGTCACCAGAAAGGCGCTCCGATTGGGCTGCATCACCCGAACGTTCTCCCACCCCGCGCACTACTTCGTCGATCGTAATCAACGTAGCATCGGCCTCGGCTTTCAGATCAAACTCCCATTTGCCTCGATCCGGCCCCTTAAGCGTATGCCGATATCGAGCGGTGTAGACGACATGCCGCTCGAGCCCTTCGCGTGTGGTAGATTCGGGCGTCGCGGCAATCACGGCAATCCCCGAAACTTGCCCGCCCTGCTTAATTGGAGGAAATAGGTGAAGCTCGGCCACGCTGGAGTATCCAATGCGGTTAGAGATTTCCTGGAAAAATCGTTCGGTGGTCTCAGTCATCGTGATTGAATTATAAAAGCGAAACGGGGTCTCGGTCGAACGTAATACGAAGTTGGAAGGCGTTTTTTGGCGGAGTGAAGCGTTCCATGAAGTAACGAGCCACTCGGGTTAGCTCCTGAGGATGCTCGGCTTTTATCAAAGTGTGCCAGCGCCAGCGGGTCTTTATTCGCTCCACCGGACACGGCGAAGGGCCAATAGTCGTGATTCCCTGGGCCTTGCTGGCCTTTAGAAGGCGCCGAAGCCAGCGGGTGCCATCCTCTGCCAGTTCGGACGTCGCGACCTCATTCAGCCCGCTAAAGACGATTGTTGCGACCCGGTTGTTCGGAGGGTATACGGGAGATTCGCGTCCGGCCAGCTCTTCGGTGACGAAAGACAGATAATCGTGGGTAACGGCGTATTTCACCGCGTGATGAGTCGGTTCGCGAGTCTGAATCATCACGCGACCTCCTTTCGGGCCGCGACCTGCTCGACCTGCCACCTGGCTCAAGAGCTGAAAACATCGCTCGCTCGCTCGGAAGTCGGGGAGGTTAATCCCAACGTCCGCATCCACGACGCCCACTAAGGTAACGTTCGGGAAGTCGAGCCCCTTCGCGATCATCTGGGTACCGAGGAGGATGTCGACTTCCCCGTTCCCTACTCGATCGAGAATGTCTGCGTGCGCCCACTTTCCGGTGGTCGTATCGATATCCATTCTTGCGATACGCGCAGAGGGAAATCGTTCGGATAGTAGCCGCTCGACCTGTTGTGTTCCCATACCGCGTTGATGCAACGTGACACCGCCGCAGCGTTCACAGTTTTTTTGCGGAACTTCGTGGTGCATGCAATAATGGCACACCAGACGTTCGGGAGAACGATGATATGTAAGTGTAATGCTACAGTTCGGACATGCGGCTACGTTCCCGCATGTGTCACATTGCACAAAGGCAGAATATCCTCGACGGTTCAACAGGAGGATACTCTGTTCTTTTTTTGCAAGACAGCTTTCTAGTGCGGCGTCGAGCGGATCGTTAATCACTCGACGATAGTCGCTGTACGTTGCCTCGCGGCTACTACGCAACGATTGGCGAAGATCAATCACGTCAACAGATGGCAGCGACGCGCCACCAGCGCGATCGGGAAGCGTGAGCAACGAATACTTCCCCGACGTTGCATTCACCCATGACTCTAACGATGGTGTGGCGCTGCCGAGCACAACGATAGCGCCTTCCTGTTTCGCGCGAACGATTGCAGTTTCACGAGCGTGATATCGCGGATTTTCACCTTGTTTATAACTCGACTCATGCTCTTCATCAACGATGATAGCGCCCAAATTCGCAACAGGCGCAAATATCGCGGAACGCGCGCCAACGGCGATCTTTTTATCGCCGCGTTTTAGGGCAAGCCATGCATCATAACGTTCTCCATCGCTGATGGCGCTGTGTAATACAGCAACCGTATCGCCAAACACAGATCGGAAGCGATCTACAGTTTGTGGTGTCAGTGCGATTTCAGGAACGAGAACAATCGCACTTTGATTGCGCTCATGAACGATGGTGCGTAACAGTTCGATATATACGAGAGTCTTTCCGCTACCCGTGATTCCACGCAGCAAAAACACTTCGCCGGCGGTCGCCTGTTCCATTTGCGATATTGCGGTGGCTTGCGCTGTGGTTGGAACGTGGTGGTGTTCAGGGCGTTTGCCGCGCTTGCGAAATGGGTCTCGGTCGACTTCTTCTGACTCAATTGCGATCAAACCACGCTTTGCAAGCGATTTGATTACAGACGCAGAAACGTCGAGTCGTTCGCGAAGATGTTCGATTGTTGTTACACCGCCAAGTGTTTCAACAAGTTCGTAAACGGCCCGTTGTTGAGGAGCGCGCGCAAAGGTTTTGTCGCGTTGCAGAAGCGAAGGTAGCTCTTCCAGTATTCGAAGAACTCGCTGAGTTTTTCGCGTTGGATTAGGTGCCGCGGCGCCAGTGAGTAACACCGGTAACACACTTCGAACAACCATGCCAAACGGGACAACATAATATTCTGCGATCCATCGGCAGAGTTCGAGCATCGGTATGCTGAGCGCCGGCTCAGCGTCTGGAATTTCTTGAACCGGCTTTACTGAGCTCTTCTTTGGTTTCGCAACCCCCACTCCGACCACCACACCGACCATCTTTCTCTGACGGAACGGAACAATGACTCGGCTTCCAACCTGAGCTACATTCGTGTACTTGCCGCTTAACGCGTATGTAAACGTTTGGAATAACGGAACAGGCAACGCAACTTCCACAAGCGTGCTATCATTGACGTTCGCGTCATCATCCAAGAGTAATACGCGTTGATTCACAAGTCGCCTATTAAGCGTCGCGGAGAGTAACGCCAAGCCCTGGCGTTGGGCTTAGCTGTACAAGACCGTTATGGATGGTAACACCAGAATATGGGTCGTGTGCCAACAACGCGGCACCATCGAAGTCTGCTGCATCAAGAAGCGGCGAAAGCTGTGCGATCGATGAAATGCCAACCGATGTTTCAATCATACATCCGGCCATTGCATGCAGGTTATGCGCACGCGCGACATGTACCATATGCATAGCTTCTCGCAAACTTCCACACTTTGCAAGTTTAATATTGATTCCATCGCACGCATCGGCGAGGCGCGGAATATCTGTTGCGACAAGACAGGATTCGTCTGCAATAACAGGAATTGGCGAATGCTTATGCACATAACGCAACCCGTCCAGATCCTGTGGAACTACGGGCTGTTCGATGGATTCTACGCCATATTCATCATGAAGCACATGCGCCATGCGAACTGCGGCTTTCGGTGACCAAGCCGCATTGGCATCGACACGTAATATTTTGCCTGGTGCCGCTTCACGAACCGTGCGCACGATGGCTTCGTCATGATCCGTTCCGAGTTTAATCTTTAATATCGGATACGGATCGGCGGCGGCGATACGGCTCCGCAAGCCTTCATCGTCTGCAATGCCGATCGTGTAGCTCGATGTTAACCTTGGAGTTGAATCGAGTCCCCATAACTGCGCAACCGATATTCCGAGACGTTTCGCGTATAAATCGTGCAACGCCGAGCTGATGGCAGCGCGAGCTGATCCATTTCCGCGAAGTGCGAGCAAAAGCTCCGCTTCGATTGCCGCCAACGACCAATCGTCGGCGCGCACCACGACAGTTGTATATATCTCCAGCGCAGCAATAACGGAGGCAACCGTTTCACCATAATATTTATTTGGTGCAGCTTCGCCGAGTCCAGTGAGACCGTCGTTGTCGGTAACGGAGACGATTACATTTTCGTGCGACGCATACCCCCAACGCGAAATGGCGAATGGGAGTGTGGTTGTCAGCGAAATACTCTGCCAGCTTAGCTTCACGCGCTCCCCAGCAAGGACGGCCAGGCACGAGAAAGCCAACCAGAGCGTTTTTCAGGCTGAGAATCTTCGCAGGTAAACAAAAACTTGATTAATGCGTCGGCCAGATCGTTTCCACGCTGATATCGATCATTTGGGTCTTTGGCCAAGCACCGCATGACAATATTTGCGAGTTCCGGCGGAATTCGTGGATCAACGAGGTCGGGAGAAGCGGCCGTTTCGCTCATATGCTTCGCGCTGATCGAATAAATATCAGCGCCATCAAACGGTACGAATCCAACCAGCGTTTCGTATAGCATGACTCCAACGGTATACAGATCGCTGCGACCATCGAGTAAACGTCCGCGTGCCTGCTCCGGCGACATATAGTGAGGCGTCCCCATCACGTGCCCGCTACCTGTCATACGGGCGCGAAAGTGGGCCGTTGCAATCCCAAAGTCTGTGACGGCGGCGTTTTCGTCTTCATCAAACAAAATGTTATCTGGTTTGATATCGCGGTGCACCAACCCGTGCCGATGCGCGTAGTCGAGCGCCACAGCAAGTTGCGCCGCGATTGCAGCGGTTCGCTCAGGCGGAATCGTCCGTTGACCTGAGATTCTATCGCCAAGCGTGCCACGCGACATATATGGCATCACAATATAGACCTGGCGGTCCGTCATACCGAAGTCGATAATGTTGCAAATATGCGGATGAACGAGCTGCGCAGCCGTTTCAGCTTCTCTGCAAAATCGTTCACGCATTGCAGGATCGCGAGCCAGATGCTGATGCAGCACTTTCAAGACGACAGGACGGTCAAGCACCGTATGAAGGGCATAATACACGGTCGCCATACCACCATCTCCCAAACGATGGGAAACGCTATATCGACCGCCAACAACGTGGCGCAGAGCGACCAGATCCAAGTCTGGCTGCTTACCGCGCGTTACGATGTCTGGTAGCACCTCATCGCATCGGATACAGCGCGCAGCTGCGCCTCGGTTCCAGGAACCGCAACCGGGACAAAACATGCCTTTATGCTCTTAAATGAAATTTCAGGTAACTAAATCGAACAGAGCGTTTTATGCTAGGCGCCGGCTGTGGCACTTGGCCACTTAACACCTTTAATGATCGAAAAGCAGAGGGTTCGCTCACGTAATAGCTCGCCCCAAAACTCTGTTTCACGCGTAAGCAGCTGCCTTGCCTCTTTCCACCCAGATCGACGAAATGGGCCATATCCGGGCAACGTTTCCTGCCAGTTTGCCGGGATACAATTTTCGAGCGCGTCGCCCGATAATTTGCAATCGCATTCGTTTGTCCAATCATCTACTTGAATATCGACCAAACCGGCCGCTCTCAACGCCTGTTTCCATTCAACAACCAATTTTGGCTGAAGACCGAATCGCTGAGAAAGCCTCTCACGGGCTGCCAGCGGTATATCGGAGCGCCATGTTACCTGAAGTAATACAACAGGACACATTGACTTCGTCACTCGGGCAAGCTCTTTAACGGCGGCTTCTGGATGGGAGGCGGTCGATACTTCCGGTTCACCAATCGCCGCATCAAAGACTTCCGACTCGTACGGCAGGTCGTCGAGTACCGACTGTTGATAGGTAAGCTGCAGCGGACTGGAGATCGTACGAGCACGCTCCTCAGCTTTTTCGATGTCTTGACCGTCAGGATCAACGCCCGTTAATGCAGCGCCAGTGCGCGTCGCCAACCACTCGGTGGTTACTCCACGCCCGCAGCCAGCAACGAGTACGTCCTGACCGGATTCAATCCCAGCCAACCGGGCAACTTCACGATACAAGTCTTCTCCAGTCGCTCGCCAACGATTGAGGACTGAGGTCTGTACCATTCGAAGTAATGCTGACACTGGTTGCGATGCAGGAGATGGAGCGGGTGTATCGGGTACTGCAGACATCGATCTTAAAACCTATTCAGGAGACACCAATCGCGCGAGCGATCGGAGATGAGCAACTGCGGCTAAACCGAGCCGCTCTGGGTTATACCCCCCTTCAAGCACACTGATCACTCTTCCCTGACAAAGATCTTCTGCCTGAGATATCACAAATGTGGTTAATTCGGCAACATCTTCTAATTCCAGGGTGAATCCGCCTAATGGGTCACCTGCGAGCGAATCAAATCCAGCTGAAATGAAGATTACATCGGGGGTAAAATCCGAGACCGCTTGATGGAAACCATCTTTGAAAGCTTCAACATATTTGTGAGCTGGAAGCCCTTCCGCCATGGGGATGTTCCAGACGTTATCATGCGGTCCTCGATCGGACTCCGCGCCTGTGCCGGGGTACCAGGGCCATTGATGCATCGAGACGAAGTGGATGTTGGCGTCGTCTTGAACTAACGCCTGCGTACCGTTGCCGTGATGAACATCCCAATCCACAATTAATACACGATCGGCTCCAAGGGCTTTCCGTGCATAATGGGCACCGACGGCGACATTTCCGAAGAGGCAAAAGCCCATCGCGCGGTCATGTAAGGCATGGTGCCCGGGCGGGCGTACGGCGCAAAAGCTCTTTGTCACTGTATTGGCCATCGCCATGTCGACCGCATCGAGTACGCAGCCGGCGGCTGCGGTTGCGGCATCCCATGACCCTTCGCTGGCGACGGTATCGGAATCGAGCCGTCCACCGCCGCTTTCGGCGATCGTGCGAACGGATTCGATGTACGCACGATCGTGGGCGAGTGCGAGCTCGTCCACGGTAGCGTGCCGCCCTTCGAGGTGTGTTACAACCTGGAAAAGCTCGTAGTCATTTCGAAGGGCCCGCGTGATAGCTCTGAGGCGGCCGACATGCTCAGGGTGTCCCCACCCTGTGTCGTGCCGCCCACAGTCTGCGTGCGAGAGAAAAGCGACGGAGGCGCTTATCGGACTGGACGGCGACGGCGGTGGTGGATCAAAAAAATCGAACCGTCTTTTGCTCCGACCTCCTGCAGCGACTTGCCTTCATCAAACACCTGATTGCCAGCGAGTTTGATGAAATAGTCTTCGTGGAACAATGCTGCCGGTGCGAGCGCTTGCAAGGCATGCACTTTCACAGCGCGAACGGGTTCGGTCGCCGGAATATCGATACGAACGGTGTCCCATATTTCCGCGATCTGAACTCGGAGATGCAGGATGTTATGCGCATCCGGGGCACCAACCGTAATCACGTCCGGGCGTGCCCGCAGGCTTGTAACGAATGGCGCGCTCATGCTACGCCCTCAGCCGCAGCTTCTTCAACGACGTCTTCGTTTTGGCCGAGTTCGATTGGGCCAGCGGAAGGGAGCGTGGAGAGGAATCGCGCGACCTGCTGTGTGAACAGATAGGTCGATGCGGTTACTTTCGTAACGCCATTGGCTTGGGCTACACCGATAGCGATCTCTTCGCCACCCTGGCCACGCAGGGTTACGAAGTTGGCGCCTTCCATATCGATAAAGGCGGTATATACGCCGTTACGAAGGGCGAAGAATCGTTTGGCCGCGGTGAGGACCTCCGCGGGCGCGAGGGACGTTGTGGCGTCCTGAAGAGTGCGGTGGAGTTGAGGCATAGTTGAATTTAACCGCTAAGCCGCGCCGGTTGGCATGGCGAGTTGAGTTATCGTATCAAAAATGAGTCGAGTGCCGAATTCCAGCGCTTCGACCGGCACACGTTCGTCGTGGCCATGCATGCGAGACTCGTCTTCGAGGCTCAATGCGAAGGGTAATAAACCGTAGGCCTTTACTCCGATTCGGCGTAAACGGGCGCTATCGGTCACCCCGTTACTGAGGTATGGGGTGATGGAAATCTTTGGGTACAACCGTTTTGCTGCGGTGGCAATCGCGTTGTACATCTCGGAACCTTCGGGCGACGGGGGCGCGTCTTCGCCGCGTTCCACGATGGTGAGCTGGACGTCGGGGTCGTCGACCAGGCGAGTGAGATGCTGAACGATTTCGTCGATAGTTTCGGTCGGGCGGGTCCGGATGTTCATGAGCACAACGGCTTCGCTGGGGAGGACGTTGTATTTGGAGCCGGCGTTAAAGATTGTGGGTGAAATGCCGTGTTGGGGGTCGGACGCGAAATCGGAGATCTTGGAGAGGGCGCGACCGATGCGGAGGATTGCGTTGTCTGAGCGGGGCACGCCGGCGTGCCCGGCGTGCCCGCGCGCGGTTAAGGTCACGATATGTGAGACTTTCTCGGCCACCTGTAACAGCAACGTCTTCGTGCCGTCAACACCAATGCGGATACGTCCGCCTTCGTTGATCGCGTACTCCGCCTGGAGTTTGTCGGCATGATGTTCAACGAACCAGGCCATTCCTTCACTGCCACCCGTCTCTTCGTCGGGCGTTGCAAGAAAGATCACGTCACGCGTGAGTACTGCGCCCGTTTCACGTATCTCGCGAGCGAGGAGCAACATCGTGACGAGGTTAACAGCCAACATCCCCTTGTCGTCGATTGCGCCGCGACCATAGACATAACCGTCGCGAATCTCACCGCCAAATGGATCTGTGGTCCACTTATCGGCTTCAACGCTCACAACGTCTGTATGTGCAGCAAGCATCACCGGACGCTTTTCGCCATTCCCTTTAAGCGTCGCAATAACAGCCGCACGCCCTTCGCGTGGTTGTAGAATGCTGACGGAAATCCCTTCACCTTCAAGCACGTCTTTTAAATACAACGCCGCTTCGAGCTCTTCGCCCGGTGGATTAACCGTGCGAAAGCCAATCAGTCGTTGTAAGTGCGCGACGGTTTCTTCGCGCACTGCATTCCAATTACGTGGCAAGGAGCCGCTCCACTTGCTTGATAAGAGGGGTAAAGCTGATTGGCGCACCTGCAATGCGAGTTGCGATTTCAGGCGCGGTTTCGCGTTGCCCTTCAGAGAACAGCTCTTGTATTATCCAAGGGCCTGCTTCAGGGTTCCGCCACCAATCTTCGTTAAATCGATTCACGAGCGCTTCGTTTAACACCGCTTGCAGCTGCCACGCTCGCAAATATCGCGTGGAATAAAAGCGTGGATCGAGATCGATAAACGCATCTTCCGGACGATACGTAAAGTTTGTCGCTCGACTCAACGTTTCGGTGTATAGCTCTGGCATATCTTCCCACTCGACTTCACCGCTGTATACCTGAACTTCATAAATCAACTTCGCGCAATAACGTCGAAGAAAGTGAAGCTCTTCAAACGCAACATGGCGCAAAAACGGTGCAATCCGAAATTTACCCAGCTCTGCGTATCGCGACAGCCATCCAGCATCCTGCATCCGATGATCGAACAACATTGCGTATGATTCGGTCACCGAATTATCACCTAACCATCGATACTCAAATGGGTAGTCGGCGCGTGCGTACCCAAAGTGCAAGGCATGCCCAAGCTCGTGCAGAAACGTGTTATAGTCTGTTTGACCACCATGCGGGCGCAACACCAGATACACTTCATCAGGAACACGCACTGGCGAACAAAATGCACGAGACCGCTTTCCCGGCCGATCGTCGAGATCGAATGTAATCCGGCCTTCAGCAGTAGCGTCGATACCCATATCAACACAGTTGCGCCGAATGGTGGATTCCATAATCGTCGCACGAAATGCATCGTCGTATTCCTTGAGCCGAAACAGCGCCAACGCATCAGCGCGCGTTGCCTCGCCAAACGGAACACCAAATTTATGCAGGTTTTCGCGTGCGGTTTCTTCCCACATTGCGCTGGTGTCGCTTAAAAATGCCTTGCATTCATTCACCAGTCCTTGCAGCGAAACAGTGCTGAGCACTTCGAATGTGCGATTATAGCTTTCCGCGATACCAAGTGCTTCAACGTATTCCTTTTCACGTTGTAGATGCTCAAGCCGCAACGGAGCGAATTTCTTGCGTACTACGGCAGCACGAGCTGCGTCGATAGTGTTTCTCTCGGCGCGATCCGCTGTATTCATGATCTCGATCGCCGCAGACTGATACGGAATTGTTCGACCGTCATTCAACGTAATCATCGCGCTATTCTCTAACGCAACTTCCTGCTCCTCAAGTGCCGCCAGCTCTCTACTAGCCTGGGACTCAACCTGCCACTCGAGCATGGCGCGAGAGGTTCGCGTATCTTCGTCGTTTGACGCTGTTTTAAAGCGCTGGATACACGATTCGAGCGTCTCGGCATCCAACACATCGGCATAACGATGGTACACCGACTGGAACTCCAGCTCGCTTTTCTGGCCAGAATACGCCAGATACCCTTCGCGAGCCAGGTCTTCCATAAACGCCTCGGCTCTAGTCCTCAATTGCTCAACTGTCATACTATTCAAGATAGCAGGTCTAGAGCCGCTAGTACGCGGGTTTACGCGTACAGCTTCTCATGAAAATATGTAACTAGTGCCGACGCAGAAATACGGTCTTGCAACAAGGTGTCTCGATGACGAACCGTAACCGTATCATCCTGCGTTGACTGGGTGTCCACCGTAATGCAAAATGGCGTCCCAATCTCGTCCTGGCGACGATATCGCTTGCCAATACTGCCCGACTCGTCGTAGTCGACAGGGAAAAACCGTCGCAGGTCTTCGGTGATGCGATGTGCCATCTCCGGTTGCCCGTCCTTTTTTGTAAGCGGGAAGATTCCAGCCTTGATTGGTGCAATCGAAGGTTCGAGCCCGAGAACCACTCGACCTTCGGATTCACCTTCGACCGACTCTTCACGATACCCGTTCATTAATACAGCGAGCAGCGCACGATCGGCACCAACCGATGTTTCAATAACGTACGGCACGTAGCGCTTATTGTTCACGGCATCGAAGTATTCCAGCTTTTTGCCGGAAAATTCCATATGCTGCTTCAAGTCAAAGTCGCCACGGTTGTGGACACCTTCGATTTCCTGAAATCCGAGCGTTCCGCCAAAGTCAAACTGAACGTCGAACGCGGCTTTAGCATAATGCGCGAGCTCGGATTCAGTGTGCTGATGGTACTCCAAACGCTCTGGCGACAGGCCAAGCTCGAGGTGCCACTTCATGCGCTCGTTCTTCCAGTACTCAAACCACGTCATTGACGACTCAGGTTCGACGAAGAACTGCATCTCCATCTGTTCGAACTCGCGAGTTCTAAAGATGAAGTTCCCTGGCGTGATTTCGTTTCGGAATGCCTTCCCGATTTGTGCAATACCAAACGGCACCTTCTGCCGAGTGGATTGTTGCACGTTCAGGAAATTCACGAAAATTCCTTGCGCCGTTTCAGGGCGTAAGTAGACAGTGGATGCGCTCTCTTCAACCGGCCCCATGAACGTTTTGAACATGAGGTTGAAGTTTCGCGCATCGCTCAACGAGCCTTTTACACCGCATACCGGACATTGTGAATCAGGCGTCCCCGGCGTTCCCTTAATATTGGGATCATCAGCGCGAAAACGCCGTTTACAGTTACGACAGTCAACCAGCGGGTCTGTAAAGCCAGACACGTGTCCGCTGGCTTCCCAAACGCGCGGATTCATCAAGATCGCGGCATCGAGCCCTTCGATATTGTCGCGTAAGCGAACCATCGAGCGCCACCAACGATCTTTGATATTCTTTTTCAGTTCAACGCCAAGCGGACCGTAATCCCAGACGGATCCCGTTCCGCCGTAGATTTCGGAGGATTGGAAGATGTACCCTCGTCGTTTACACAACGAAACGAGTTTTTCCATTACGTCAGGGGTCGCCATGCGTTATAGCCCGATAATTTGGTCGCGGCGCGTTCCAACGCTCACGTAGGTAATTGGAGCTTCGACGAGCTCTTCGATCCGTTCGAGATATACTCGTGCGGCCTTCGGGAGATCTTCGAGTGTACGCGCATCTGCGGTCGACGTCTTCCAGCCTTCAAACACCTCGTACACCGGTTCGGCGTTTTCGAGCAAGGCGAGGTCGCCTGGGAATTCGGTATAAACCTCGTCGCCTACACGATATCCCGTGCACAACAAGATTTCTTCGAGTGTATCGAGGACGTCGAGCTTGGTGACTGCAAGATCGGTCAGTCCGTTGACGCGAACTGCGTAGCGAACCACAACGCTGTCAAACCAGCCACAACGGCGTGCTCGACCTGTTGTTGCGCCAAACTCGTTGCCGAGTGCGCGAACCTGGGATTGGAGCGGCTCGGCGAGTTCGGTTGGAAGCGGGCCGTGGCCGACGCGTGTGGTGTAGGCTTTTACAACACCGAGGCATTTATCGATAGCTCGTGGCGAGATGCCGGATCCGATAGCTGCGCCACCAGAGGTTGTGCTGCTCGATGTAACGAATGGGTACGTTCCGTGATCGACATCCAGTAACGATCCTTGCGCGCCTTCAAACAGTACCGCCTCGCCTGCGCGATATGCACGATGAATGGTTAAACCAACATCAGTTGCAAGCGGAAGCAGGCGTGGTGCGAGACGCTTGAGGAGATCGAGCGTTTCGTCGACGCTTGCGCGAGCTTCGTGACCAAAGGCCGCGAGCTGTGCATTAGCGTGCTCAACTGCCTTTTCAACAATTGGGCGTAGACGTTCTGGGTATCGCATATCGAGCACCCGAACACCACGACGTGCGACCTTGTCCTCATACGCCGGCCCAATTCCTCGGCCTGTCGTCCCAATCGCTTTGCTGGCAGAGCTATGCGAGTCAACAAGTTTGTGATATGGGAGGACAAGATGAGCGCGATCGCTAACGAACAGCCGCCCTTCAATGTCGATCCCGTCGCGAATGAGTTCGTCGATTTCCGTAAACAGCGTCTCTGGATCGAGTACGACGCCGTTTCCGATTGCGCAATGGACGGTTGGATGGAGGATCCCGCTTGGGATCTGGTGTAAGACGAAGGACGTATCGCCAATATGAACAGTGTGCCCAGCATTGGCGCCGCCTTGATAGCGAACGACCCAGTCAGCGCGTTCCGCCAAAACGTCAACGAGCTTTCCCTTCCCTTCATCGCCCCACTGTGCTCCGACGACGACTAGCGTCCGAGTTCCCGAATCAAACATACAAGCCCTGGAATGGTCTCTGAATGCCTCTAAATGGTGGCGCTAACCACCATACCAAAAAAAACGCCCCGGAGATACTCGGGGCGTTGTGTTAATCTACGGTGTGAGGGCGCTTAGTCAATGAGAGACGGGCTAAATAACGTGCGTTGCGCGATATTCATCACAATTCTGCTAATACACACTGCGTTATGGTCGATTTTGGCGCCTGGAGTGGCGGATATTGTGTCGCGACGACTGTGAATTCGAGCGAGCGTGGACCAGGTTCCTCGGCTTATGGTCATCGCGCGGAGGCCGGAGGCGCTGAAGACGACTGAATCGGTGAGGATGCCGGGGATGAGGCGGCGTGTGTTGATTGGGGTGTTGGTTTGGTGGGATGCGTCTGCGCAGATTGGATGGAAGAACGCGGTGTCGCGCTTTGGAAACATGCAGGTGATGGATCCGCGGTCGTCGAAGCTGTCGCAGTTGATGATGATGGGGGGCTGGGTGGCGGCTGGTGCTGTGTCTTGTTCTTGTTCGAGCCGCTTGCGCTTCTTCCATTCGTTGAGATATGCGTACGCGCCAGCCAGACCGATCTCTTCAGCGCTGGGGAGGATTACACGGAGCGGAACCTTGGGATCAATATGATCTATCGAGGCGAGTACGGTAGCGACGCCACTGGCGTTGTCGAGCGCTCCTGCGCTTTTGTTGCCAATGACGCAGCACATTAGGCCAACCGCGCCCATCGCGGCCAGAACCGCAAAAGCGACGATTGCGGGGTGAATGGCGGATAGCAGCGCTCCGCCGATGGCCGATGTTACGAGCGAAAGTATGAAAATTCCTATCCAGCCTACCAGCGAAGCGAAAACTGCGGAGACACGTAACGCCATAGGAATCGGCTGCGACTTGGAATCGAGATGGGCCATTAACCAGAGGGCTGGCTCTGGGTGATGAGGGGCCCGTCGCTGAGAGGACGCTCCTAAGCTGCCTGCGGATGTTGGCTCCGGGTGATAAAGCGCCGGTTCTTCCTCATCGACTACGGGTTCGATGCCAGGCTTGGTCGGCGACAGCTGAATCTCAGCCGCCGCCGATACCGCAACCGCGTACAAGCCAGGTCTCGTTGCCTCGAGATTTACAGATTCGCGCCGAAACCAGGGAAACGAAATCGTGCCACAACGTCCGAGCCACCCGGCGAGCCCAAGGGCCATACACCAAATGGCTGCGACGGTGAGGCTCGTGACACCCACCGCTCGATCGGTTGCGTTCGCACATCCTATCGCAACCGCGCATCCCAAAAAGACCACGCCAACGAGCGGAACCACGAACCGTGCGGGAAAGCTCGAATACTCAAACCGCTGTTCCCGGCAGATAAATCCGCGATCTTCAAGGTATGCCCGGCATAACTGCCGAGCTTTTTGCTCCTCACTCCCGCCTGCAGGCCGAGGGCTCGCGGCGATCGCGCGATACAGCGCGGAGGCGGAATTCGCGAACGTCACCGGGCGTCGCGGTCTAGTCGAGCCCCATGGTCTGCTTTACCTCACGCAACGTCTCTGACGCGAGCGTCTGAGCGCGTTCCGCCCCAACGCCAAGCGCCTCGTCAACTAGGCGTGGATTCGCCCGCAACTCGTTCGCACGAGCACGAATCGGCGTGAGCTCCTGTTCTATGGATGCATGCAACACCTTTTTACAGTCGATGCACCCCCAGCCAGCCGTACTACATTGGAGAGCGACATGCTCAACCGTCTCAGGCGACGAAAATCCCTTGTGAAGCTGGTAAATATTGCAGACTTCTGGAGTACCAGGATCTTCCCTGCGCACCCGCTTCGGATCAGTCGCAGCCGGACGAAGCTTTTTCCAGATCTCATCCGGCTCTTCCATCAAGCCAATCGTATTGCCAAGCGATTTCGACATCTTCGCCTTCCCGTCCAACCCAATAATCCGGCGTGTTGGCGTTAACAGCGGCTGAGCTTCAACCAGATATTCGCTGTTGAACTTTGTATTCCATCGCCGAACGATCTCGCGGGCGAGTTCCAGATGTTGAACCTGGTCCTCCCCAACCGGGACCAACGTGGCGCGATAGAGCGCGATATCGGCGGCCTGAAGCACCGGATAGTTCAGCAATCCCGCGAGAATACTCTCCTGGCGGCTAGACTTATCCTTGAACTGCGTCTGTCGTTCGAGCTCGCCCAGTGGTGTGACCGTGTTGAAAATCCACGCAAGTTCCGTATGTTCTGGGACACGGGATTGAACAAACAAAGTACAGACCTTCGGGTCGAGTCCCACCGAAAGCAGCGAAATCGCCATGTCGCGTGTGCGGCGGCGCAGATCGTCTGGCTCGTAGTTGCCAGTGATGGCATGGTAATCGACAATACTGTAAACGGATTCGTAGCGATGTTGCAGCTCCACCCAGTTACGGATTGCACCGAGGTAGTTGCCAATGTGCAGTTCGCCGGAGGGCTGGATACCGCTAAAGATGCGAGACATATGCGAAATATATACAGGGAGGCTCTATGAGTCGCGGCGATAATAATAATGAAGGAATTCTGTTGGACGTGATGATCGACGCGGCGAAACGAGGCGCGCAAGTGATTCAAAGCGGTGCGAATCGCCGAGAAAGTCTGGTGTGGGAGGCAAAGGGCGTATCGGATTTCTTGACCGAGGTTGATACAGGCTCCGAACGCGTGATACGCGACCTTTTGCTCGCAACGTATCCTGAAGCGCAGATTTTAGGCGAAGAAGCCTATGAGGGAGAAACAATTGGTGACGGACTTTGCTTTATTGTGGATCCGCTGGATGGGACAACGAATTTTTTGCACGGATTCCCGGAGTATGCCGTATCGATCGGCGCCACTCGCGACGGAGTGCTCGTCGCGGGCGTCGTGCTCAATGCCGCGCGGGGTGACCTTTACACAGCAACCCTTGGCGGAGGAACCTGGCTGAATGGGGAGCGAGTTTCGGTGTCCACGACTGAATTACCGGCCAAGGCTCTAATTGCAACTGGCTTTCCGTTTGGCGAAAAAGATGTCTATGATCGATATGCGGCGCAGTTTGTCCCGGTCGCGCGAGCGACATCTGGAATTCGTCGGGCGGGAGCGGCGGCATTGGACTTCGCAAATCTCGCATGCGGTCGATTTGACGCATTTTGGGAGCTTTCACTCGCACCGTGGGACGTTGCGGCGGGGATGTTGATGGTTCGGGAGGCAGGTGGACTGGTAACCGATTTAGAAGGAAAAGACGCCAAAATCGGCTACGATCCTATGGTTGCGGGAAATCCTATCATGCATGCCTGGCTCCTTCAAACACTTCGTGAAGCGGATGCGCAAAACCTGGCGCTTGCTCGCAATAATGAGGCATCTCAATGAAGTTGATCGAGTGCGTCCCAAATTTTTCAGAAGGGCGAGATCTTGCGGCGATTGCGGCGATTCGCGACGCGATCGCCGCAGTTCCCAACGTGTCGATATTGCACGTCACGTCGGACGCTTCACATAATCGATCTGTCATTACATTCGTCGCGCCAGCTGAGACGATTGTTGATGCCGCGTTTGCCGGCATTCAAATGGCTCAGGCTCGTATTGACCTCACGCAACATCTCGGCGTTCACCCACGCATGGGCGCAGCCGATGTGGTACCGCTGATTCCGCTCGATGGCGCAACGATGGACGACTGCATTGCGCTCGCACGTGAACTTGGCGAACGAGTTGGTCGCGATCTTGATATTCCAGTTTACCTGTACGAACGTGCGGCGAAACATAGCGCTCGAAGCAACCTGGCGAATGTGCGACGCGGCGGGTTTGATGCGATTGCAGCCGAGATAGAGAGCAACCCGGACCGAGCGCCTGACTATGGTCCAAAAAAAATCCATCCGACCGCAGGTGCGGTCGCAATTGGTGCTCGTCCGTTTTTAATTGCGTATAACGTGTATCTTGGTGGCACGGAAAATCTGGAAACGGCCAAGGCTGTGGCACGCGCGGTACGAGGGTCAAGTGGAGGTCTCCCAGCGCTTAAAGCGTTGGGTCTCGAAGTTGATGGTCAAGCGCAAGTATCGATGAATCTCGTTGACATCGAGCAAACAACGTTGATTACTGCGCACAATGCGGTTGAATCAGAAGCGCGCAAACGTGGTGTCGAAGTTACGTGGAGTGAGATTATCGGGTTAGTTCCTGAAACTGCATTATTTGAAGTCGCTGAACATACATTACGTCTTCGTGATTCCATAGAAAGTCACGTTCTGGAACGCAGGCTACTCGAGACAAAAACCGCGATAAGGTCTCAACAGCAAGAACATTCGCTCAACAGCTTTCTTACGGCGATTGAAAGCGATGCATCTCCATTTGGCGGCGGAAGTGTCGCAGCGTATGGTGGTGCATTATCTGCTGCGCTTATCAAAATGGTTGCAGACTTATCAACAACAACGCAACAGCATAATAAAATCTCACAAGAGAGCAAACGCCACCTTCTAGACGCAGCCGACGCGGGAAGTCGCATCGCGTCCGATTTAGCGGACTTGTCGGGGAGAGACGCCGCAGCATTCGCGTTGGTACTCGAAGCGTATCGCATGCCCAAAACTACAGATCTCGAGATTGCGCAACGCGAAGATAGAGTCCAAGAATCATTGCTGCTTGCAACGGAAGTACCATTAGAAGTTGCAGAGCTATGCGCCGCTTGCGCCACACATCTATTAACTGTCGCAAAACACGGATTGCGAGCAGCGCTGAGCGACGTTGGTGTTGCAGCACTGTTCGCGGAAGCCGCGTGCAGAGGTGCGGTGTATAATGTGCAAATCAACGTACAGGCACTTACGAGTGATCATAGTGAACTATTGAATCGAGCAATCGCGCTTGCTGAACAGACGAAGCGTATCGTTGCGGAAACAACAGCGATTGTCGAAGTTGCGCTATCATCAAATTGACATCGTCTTAAGATGAGGCTGAACTCGCCCGCAAAGCATTCAGAATAACAGCAACATCGATAACTTCCTGCAAAATGGCACCCGCTGTCGGAGCAATGTATCCGGCAGCAGCAAAACCCATCGCAACCCCGCTGAACAACAGGCCAGCCCACATACTTTGTTGAGCAATCCTCATCGTCCGTTTACTAATCCGAATGGCTTTTGGGACTCGACTCAAGTCATCGATCAACACAACCACATCAGCAGCTTCAGCAGTTACACCGCCGCCATGCCCGGCAAGCGCGACCCCTACCGCAGCCGTACTAAGTGCTGGTGCGTCATTCGTACCATCGCCAACCATAAGCACTTCATGGTGCTGCGCGTTGAGTGCATGAATCGCGTCTACCTTACCTTCAGGCATCAGATCGCCGTGGACCTCACGAATTCCAACCACGTCCGCAACAGCCTGCGCACTCGTTTCGTGATCACCACTCAAAAGCACGAGTCGGTGAATGCCCAGCGTACCGAGCTCCGTTAAAACCTGTTTCACACCAGGTCGGATCTGATCTGCATAAGTAATAAAACCAGCAAATGCTCGATTTATAGCCACATACGCTCTTAGCCCATCTGTCGACGCCGCATCGAGCGATTTAATCCCATCCTCGTCCAGATGTGATCGCAAAAAGCTATGCGACCCAACCGCAATGTGATCATTATCAACAATCCCGGTCACCCCTCTGCCCGCTTCCTCAGCGATGTCGCGTGGAGCTGGCAAGATATTATGTTCCGCAATCGCCGCATCTACAAGAGAACGCGCGAGAAGGTGACTCGATCCTTGTTCGATAGCTGCGGCCAATGTGAGTAAGGTGTTTCGTGTAAACGGCGGCAGAGGATGAACATCCGCCACCGTTGGTTTCCCGATTGTTAATGTGCCCGTCTTATCAAAGACTGCAACGTCCACATGCCCGAGACGCTCCATCACAGTACCAGACCGCAGAATTATGTACTGTCGCGCCGCCCGATTAATACCGCCAATAACGGCGATTGGCGGCGCCAGTATCAATGGACATGGTGTTGCCACAACAAGCACGGCCAAAACACGAGTGGAATCCCCTGAAAGTATTGCGGCAATTCCAGCAACAACCAGCGTAAGCGGAGTAAACCATATCGCGTAGCGATCAGCCATTCGCTGGAACGGAGCCTTTGTAGCTTGTGCAGTACGAACCAGTTCAACGATCCGCGCATATTGACTCTCAGCCGCAACCGCGGTTGCTCGCATTACAAATGGACGACTCCCATTAATTCCACCGCTGCTAACGCTCGATCCCGGTGCAATAGAAACAGGAAGTGGTTCCCCCGTTAAACGCGACGTGTCAACTTGAGCCGTCCCCTGAGTCACAATGCCATCACATGGAATCAGCTCTCCCGGACGAACAATTATAATGTCGCCAACAACAACGTCATTCGCAGGAATATCGACAGTACTCTCATCCCGACGAACATGCGCATGCTCTGGCCGGTCAGCTTCAAGTGCTCGCACCGCATCCGACGCTCGGCCTTCCGCAAAGCGTTCGAGTGCCTCTCCCCCAGTTTGCATAATTACAACAATGAGCCCGGGAAGCGGCTGATCCATGACTGCGGCTGTTGCTATAGAGAGAGACGCAATGATATCGGCAGCCCAGCGGCCGTGAATTGCATCACGCACCGTTCGCCAAACGACGATGCTGCCCGTTGCAATCAGAACAGCCAACCATAAGCGGTGCCCCCAAAGGGGCGTCGATATCCATAAAATACCGCCCACCGCTAATCCTAGGGTGGCAATACCTGGCAGCCATAAACTACGAGCAAAACCTTCTTGCCTCCAAAAAGGCTCTGTTTTGATTACTGGCATGAGTTCGTCATTTCCATACGGACAATAAAGCGAAAATTACGCCATGGCGATTTCCGCTGAGTACATCCATACTGGCCACATGGATTTAGCGAGAACGAAGGGAGCACGATTGAAATGCCCCAAACTCGGGGTTCGGCACGTTCTTTCCTCCCGTGTGCCACAATGCGCAATCCATCGTTTGTCTTCAATCCAGCGGTTTCCAGCGCTGTAGATGCTTCGACCGATATCGAGGCCGACAATCCCCCTCTCCCTCATTTCAAAGCCACGTTAACGAAAGAACAGCTGGAGCGCATTCATAATTACTGGGCGGCTGCGAATTATCTGACCGTTGGTCAGATCTACCTCCAGGACAATCCCCTACTCCGAGAGCCCTTACGGCCGGAACATATCAAGCCGAGGTTACTCGGTCATTGGGGGACGTCACCGGGGCTGAGCCTTGTTTATGCCCATTTGAATCGCTTGATCTGCGAGCAGAACGCCAATATTATCTACCTGGCGGGTCCCGGGCACGGAGGGCCAGCAATCGTTGCAAATGTGTATTTGGAGGGAACGTATTCCGAAGTCTATCCGAAAGTTACACGCGATATCAGCGGCATGCGGCACCTGTTTCGCCAGTTCTCTACCCCAGGCGGCATTCCGAGCCATGTAGGGGTTCCCACGCCGGGATCTATTCATGAAGGCGGTGAATTGGGATATGTACTGGCCCACGCCTTCGGAGCTGCGTTTGATAATCCCGACCTCATTGTCGCCGCAGTTGTAGGCGATGGAGAGGCAGAGACCGCACCGCTGGAAGGGTCGTGGAAGAGCCTGAACTTTCTCAATCCTGCGCGTGACGGTGCAGTACTCCCAATTTTGCATCTGAACGGATATAAAATCAGCGGACCAACCGTATTGGCTCGCATACCGGACGAACGCGTATCGCAACTCCTGGAAGCGTACGGATATGAAGTATTCGTGGTCGCTGGCGATGATCCCGACTCGGTGCATCAATCGCTCGCGGCAACGCTGAACGTGTGTTATTCACGCATCCGTGCAATTCAGAATGAAGCGCGTCATACGGGCGCACAAAACATTCATGTGGTTCCTCGCTGGCCAGCAATCATATTACGGACCCCGAAAGGATGGACTGGTCCAAAAGTCTTGAATAGGTTGCCCATAGAAGGGACCTTCCGTTCGCATCAGGTACCGCTAACCGAGCCAAAAACTGATGCGAATGAACTGCGAATGCTTGAAGAATGGCTACGGAGCTACAAACCTGAGACGTTGTTTGATGATTCTGGCGCACTTATACCAGAACTCTCGGCCTTGGCACCAAGCAACGAATATCGCATGGGTGCAAATCCACATGCCAATGGTGGTCGACTATTGGTGGATCTCGATCTCCCTGACTTTCAAAGCTATGCGATTGATGTACAGAAACCGGCAACGATATATGCAGAGTCGACTCGACAGCTTGGAAATATGTTGCGCGATATTTTCGCACGAAATAAATCCCAGGCCAACTTCAGATTGTTCTGTCCGGATGAAACTAATTCAAATCGGCTGTCGAGTGTATACGAAGTAGAAAATCGATGTCTTATTGGACGACATCTTGACATAGATGACCATGTTGCATCAGATGGTCGATCGATGGAGGTATTAAGCGAGCACCTCTGTGAAGGATGGCTCGAAGGGTATCTGCTTACCGGTCGCCACGGCCTTTACGCAACATATGAATCGTTTGCGATGGTATCTGCATCGATGACCGTACAGCATACAAAGTGGTTGCAAGAAGCGCATATGCTTTCGTGGCGCGCGCCAGTTGCGTCGCTCAATATCTTATTGACGTCGACGTGTTGGAGAAATGACCACAATGGGTTTAGCCATCAAGGGCCGGGACTTATCGATGTTATGTTATCAAAACGCGGGACAGTCGCACGCATCTATCTACCGCCAGACGCAAACTGTTTGTTAGCAGTTGCGGATCACTGCTTTCGTTCACGAAACTACGTGAATTTAATTGTGATTGACAAACAGCCGCAACTCCAATGGCTTTCGATGGACGAGGCGCGTGAACATGCGGTTCGTGGTGCGTCAAAATGGAGCTGGGCGAGTACCGATGGAGACGAAACTCCTGACGTTGTACTCGCATGCGCAGGAGATACTCCGACTCTCGAAACTGTGGCTGCTGCGTGGCTATTGAGACACTATGTTCCGGAACTTCGCATACGACTGGTAAACGTCATTGACTTAATGAGACTCTTTCCGCCAGATAAACATCCGCACGGCATGAGTCCAAAGCAGTTCTGCGATCTGTTCACATTGGATCGACCGGTTGTATTCGCCTTTCACGGTTATTTGAACGCGGTGCATCAGATAGTTCACGGACAGTCAGAACCTGCAAGATTTCACGTGCGAGGATTTATGGAGCAAGGCACAACAACGACACCGTTCGATATGGTTGTTCGAAACAAGATGAGTCGATACCATTTGGCGATTCTTGCATTAGAGCATTCGTCGCTGCCAGAGGATCGTACGAAGTCAGTAATTGCTGAACTGCATGAAAAGATTCGAGATGCGGTACAGTATACGCGAAAGCATTTTGAGGATATACCTGAGATTCACAACTGGTGTTGGTCGTGAGAGGTGAGAGTGTTGCCGCAGAAGTTCGGGTGCGGCAACATCGCGGTATTCGATACCGTAATTTGGCAGGAGTAAGCAGCTAGCCCACAAATTGAGCTGTACCTATCTTACTTCAGTCGGTGCGTGAGAATGTCGAGGATCGTATAGAGTTGCGCTTCGCCCCAGATGGTTCGCCTCGCTTCCCACACAACCGTTCCTGATTCGTCGATCACAGTATAGAAATCAGTTAGCGGTGATTTTTTTCCATAGGAGCTTACAAATGCAGGCATTGATTCAATTTCTGCATACATATTCACAGTCCGACCATCTGGTGCTGGCAACGTGAGGTACTTCATTTCCTCGACCGCCAAGTACCCTGGAATTCGCTGATCCCGTAACAGCCAGTCGCGGAGCAACTCCGCCTCGTGCTTCGGAGTAGGAGGGGCTTGATCGAGAAAATAGCCAACAGTGTGCGACAACACGGTAATTTCGATTGAAGGATACCGCTGCCGAATACGCCGGAGTGTTGCGAACATTCCCTGGCACCGACCAAACCCTGCTTCACGTGCTCCCTGCCCACACCTCTCGTTGACAGGCCAGACAACTGAAATCTTGCCGTTTGATGGTCGTGGCGTGTTTGGCCTGTCCGGAAACCAAAAATCTGTTTGAATTGGAACCACACTTCGACCCACACGGGGGTTGGTTGCATTAAATCCTAAAAGCCCAGCCATTTCTTGATCCTGTGCATTTGTGATCGCGATATATGCGGACGTGCTTTTCCGAAGACTGTCCATCCGTTCAGCAAAGTTGAGGAACGCTATATTCTCAGATGCGATAAGTCGTCCGAACACTAACGTCCACAGGCTCTTTTTTTCATCTTCACTAAGCTGCGTAAATACAGTTTTCATCCGGTACGCGAGATCCATGGCTCGCACAGTATCGCCAAGCTCAGAAGCAAGATTACGTAGTTTGACCAACCCGTCCACCTTTTCTTGACCAGACACGATCGGCTGGGGAAAGGATTCCACCACTGCCCACAACGAATCCGCTTCGGCCAGGCGAATTGGCCGTGCATTCGCGTAAGTAAACACAAGATGCTTTAATACCTGCGCACGCTCGGAGTCGAACTGTTCTCCCAATTCCGATAGACGGCGTTGTAGAAGTGCGTTCGCATCGCTCTGACGATCGGTGACAAGATACAACTCAAATAACCATCGAAAATCCTCCAACGGTGCCGCTAATACCAGCTTACGATCACGACAGTGTGCTGCTGAAATACGGACCGTTTCTGGCCAAGGAGTAAGTCGCCACGTATTTCCCGGAGGCATTGTATCCCAGTTGGCCGTTTCACTTTTGTTAATTTCGTAGGTCAGACGAGCCACAGCGGCTAGGCATTGCTCTGCGGTCGTGTACCGCGAATAATCTTCTGCGCTTGGTGGCTCTTGAAAGAGCGTTTGGGCGGAAATGGGTGTTACGGCAACGGTAAGCAAAAGACAGAATGGTGTGATCAATGACGAGAAGTTTGTTTTCATAATAGATTAAACTGCGTCAGCGAGCGACGTAAAGCTAAAGTCGTTCACTTTGATGGGCGGAACGATCGCAGGCATAATTCCAAACGAGCCCGGATCTTTAATTGGTCGGAACACTGGAACAGGAACCCCGAGTTGAGCGATTTGATTGAGCGCGAACAACGGAGATTCAGTAAACCGCATGTTCCCCACAGATTTGGCGATCTTTCCGTTTTCAATCAACCAAAGGCCATCCCGTGTAATACCCGGTTCCCAGCAAGCTCTCGCGGTCCAGCTCCGTGATGTCAGAAAACCGAGTGACCAATAGACCGCGTTTCGTGGTCTCGATCATTTCTTGTATGGTCGTCATACCCCCACTCACCCGAAATGATGGACGCCAAAGATCCCCCACAAGAACCCGCCGCGTTTCACGTGCATTGCGATGGCTACCCTCTCCAATAGTCACCAGGGTGCCACGGTCGATCCACACACAGGGGCCCATTCCAGATTTCGGCACCACTCCTAATGATGGATCACTCGGATCGTGGCTAATAGTGATCCGTTCATCAACGATCTTCATTCCAAGCTTCGAGCGTCCAATCTCCAATGCCTCGTCTCGACCGAGCCAAAGAGGATGACCGTGTCTATCCCCCTCAGCACTATTTCGCCATCCCAAAACACCGACACCCATCAAACTTTCCACAAAATCACAAACCGCTTGCGGTTCCATAATCAGCGTATACCTCCCTGGTTCGATCCGTACAGGATTGAGCGACGCAATACATTTATCGAGCGCCGACTTTGCAAGGGCCTTAGGATCAACCTTTGTGTAGTCAAACGTAGAGAGCCCTGCCCACCCACTACCTGTACCTTTGGGATGCCGTACTGTCATCGAACATTGTGCCTGCGTCAACCGTTCGTATTGTAACATCGGTATATGGGAGTCATAATCATCGCGTAATCGAGCGTCGCTCCACCGAGCAGACGATCCTGCACGGGTCTCGAAATAGCCAGCGGACACCATACCTTTCTCTTCGGCTTCTTCGCTTAAGAATTGCGCAATTTCACTCCGATGTGCAGCTGTGACTCCGTATGTTTCGTCGCTCCAAATTATGGAGGATGACTTTGGAAGTTGTGGAGGAAGTAGTATATTTTCCGCCAGTACGTTCTGCTTATCCGGCTCGTGCGCGCGCCGCTCCGCTGCCCGAACAACTGCTTCGAGCGATGTATTATCGAGTTGGTTCGTGCTGCTGTTCCCACTGGCACCACCATTCAGAATTCGTGTAACCTGTACCTCAGTATTGCAGCGATCAGCGGCGAGGTTGACGCGATTTCGCGCCCACCGCAACTCTCCGTTCCACCAACTCTCGACGTTCACGAAGATGGTCCCCCCATCGCGCATAAAGGATCGGACGCGTTGAACAATACTATCAGACGCTTCTCGAGAGAGATATCGCTCGTCATTATCAGCCCGATCTATCATGCTTTCCTCAATACATCGACTATACTGAGATCCTTCACGACAACAGGCACAGCGTCCACGCTATTAACCATCGTTTGTGGTGGCTCGCCTCGTCCTGCCAACGCTCCGTATCGTACTGCACTATCGCGCCCGCCGATTACGATAAGAGATTTCCAAAATTCTGGTGTTCTCAATAACATTCCAGGATTTACGAATGCTGCAGTTCGTCTTCCATTTTTTACTTCGTACACTGAGCCTCTGCCAAAGCCATTGAGTTGCTGAAAATCGAGCTGGACATTTGCATTTTTTACGGCAACGCCTTTGCTCAACCCGCGCATAAGCGATGTGAAATCATTCGCCTCCTGGCCGGGGCGCATGACGAGGTTGGGAATGTGCGCCAAAGGTGCGTCGACGCCTTGCGGCGCCGCGGCACATCCATGAGAGTGCGATAGACGGCCTCCAACTGACTTCCAATCGTTCATCCATCCAGCGCTTTCTCGTGTGGTAATAAAATCCGATACCACCCCATGATTCACGAGCGTAAAATCATCGGGCATGACACCCTCATCATCCCACTGTACTGTCGCAGCCCCGCCGGGCGAGGTACGGTTCGCGGTAACATGCAGCAATGAGCTGCCTATTGGCAAATTACCAAGCATAGACTGTGGATCGGTGACATAGCTTGTACCCCCTGCATTGGCTTCGTAGCCCAACGCGCGGTCCAACTGTGTCGCAGCACCAATCGATCCATTTACCAGTCCAACAAGACTTTCCGCATCGAACACTGCGTCAAAACGTCCGACATCAACGGGTTTCTCCGGAAATGACGTATCTTCAACCAATTCTTCGTGTAGTGCGCGAATCCCCTCTCTAAGAGGTTGATCGAGATATAGTTCCCACCCTCGACCGGCAACAGAAAGATAGTCGTTCAGCCCACCAAACATCTTTCGCCCTGATGTCTGATTGATTAATCCCCACACAATAGAACCGCCGCTCGCAAACGTCCTTTGCGTATAATAGCTTCCATCAGTCGAACCAAACCATTTATCGATCGCGGTGAAACTTGCGGAGTTCTTCTTTAACGTCCAATCGTTATACCGCGTTGAATACTGCGATAGCCCGATCAGATAATCCTGAATTTCAGCTCGACTCACAACGAAGGGATCGATTTTTACCGGCATTGTCCAGTGGCCGTCGACTATGGGCGGTACAGGCGTTAATACGACAGTCCGTGACTTCCCGAGCGCATTTGTCTTTGCCAACTGCGTCGCAGCCGTCGCGAGCCGAACGACTTCGTCTCCTTGGCACTGTGATCCTGATGCGAACCCCCAATATCCGTTTACTAACACCCTCACACCAACGGTGATCGATTCACTATCACTTGATCTTTGCGAATCAAAATTTCTCGTTCTTCTATGCGTCATTCTGATATCTGCGTAGAAGGCTCCAGCACCTCGAGCGCAGTCGAGGCCACGTTGGATGGTTTGTTTGATACGCGGATCATCCAAACATGTGGTGATGTGTGGATGCCGGGACGTTTCTGCGAGAAGTGAGCGCGGCCGTATAGAACCGGTCGTTGCTACCGCCGCCGCACAGACGCCGGATTTAAGGACGGTTCGACGAGTGACTGTCATGGGAGATTAGAAGTACAAAAGTTAAAGATCGCTAACAATGACCGTTCCTCGAATGCCAAGCGGGAGGACACGATAAGGATAGCGCCCCGGCGTGGAGAAGGTACGATAGCGTGTACGTTCGATTCCGGAGAGCACCGTATCGCTGGGAATTGCAACTATGTTTCCGCCGCCAGTATTTTTTGTGCTTTCTTCCGCGGGAAGTGCAAATACAGGATCATCGAATATGATGTCGAGAGGCTGGCCGTTTTGGAGCGTATCAAACCCGAGCCGTATACAACTAAGATTATTCGCAAACGGACACCCGGTACTATTCCGCCATCCAACAACGGCCCCACGAGAAACCGTATTGATGTCCTCAATATCGGTTATACTCCAACTTTCAAACGAAGCATTATCGACTCCGATTGCAAACACTCGAGATACTGCATATCCCGCAGTGAACCACAGTGTATCCGTCACCGTTACGCCATAAATCCAACTCTCTGCAACGATGGTAACCTTTCCAGTTACGAGGACGCTAGCTCTTACGGTGCTCGACACAACCCAAGGTAGCGAGTTTGAAAGCTTCACGACGTAAGGATTGGAGGATTTGATATACACTGGGTATCCCGTGAGTCGAACACCATTCGTATCCAGCGCCGCAATAGAAATAGTAGTCTGTGGCGCGAAAACCATAATTGCCTGGGTGATGCTGTCGATTCCCTCTGGGCCAACCTTCAATGACCTCACGACCGGCGCCGTGGCAACATTTGCGACCCGAACCAACGCAGAGTCTGCGTGTGTGACCCCATCAAGACGGCGTACGGCGACGATGTATACCGTTCCAGTCTGAACGTCCCACGCTTGTACTAATCCCGTCGGTGTTACCCGAACTTTTGTGGAATCGGTGGAATAGTAAGTAACAAGCGCATCCTCAACACGCTGACCAGATTCACGTGGCACCCACAGATCTCCACCAATCGTTCGAGGTGTCGCTTCGAGTTGAATTGTGTTATACGGTGGGTGTAGCGAAAGTTGTATCGCATGATGATTAAGCCGAAGAGACCAATATCCAGTCGCAGAATCGGTGATTGGCGCAAATGCGCCATCGCCAGTACACGAAGCGAGCGACAGCGCCAGCATAAATGTCGCCATACGCGTAGGCAAAGCGTACAACAATGAGTCGCCGGTATAAAACGACCGCGCGCATCGGTGGAAAATGGCGACAGACATTCCAATAAATCGTATTTGGTTAGTCACGGCTCACACATCCACCATAAAGCGGATTTGTCTCTTGTTCTTTGATCGGCACCGGGAGGTTTATGTCGGTTCCATAATACGTTTGCTGATATTCTCCCCAAGGACCAATCGGATAGACTGTGTCTGCAGCACGTCGGTATTGCGTTACGAGTCGGCGTAGATCTCCTTGCCTATGTCCAGTGAGGAATAGCCAATAGGCACGTTCCGTAAAGATGCGATCGATTCTGACATCACGGACCGTCTTTCCTGGCGGGAGTGGGTCAAGCCCTGGATCACTAAGGGGCGGCAAGCCAGCAATACCGCCGGTTCCCGCTGGGCTTGGAGTAGGACATACGTCGACTGTCACGCAAGACGTTCTCAATCGGTTGAGGATATCGAGCCAGTCTGCTCGTTCCGCAGCTAACGCAGCTTCCGCCTCAATAAGTCTCGCCTCAATTCCGCTTGCGAGAACGATCGGAGCAGTACCAGGATTGTTACCAGGATCCGTGCTCCCTGTTGGCAGGTATTTTCGTGGAACTCTGTTGTTATATGCATCTGCGAGAGAATCGCTGATTGTCCGTGGATCAGCACTCGTGATATACGGAAGACCATTAATTCCTTCACGGTCGACCATGGATAGGCCCCATCCTCCACTAACCGTATGGAAGCCATTAACCCTCCATTCTACCGACGACGCATACGTAAGGAGATATATATAACCCGTCGGAACATCCCGGATCGCTGCTGCAGCACTATCAAGTTCGTGCAGTCCAAGAAATGCCCGTGCACGAGCAAGTTTGACAAACCGTAACAACCTCGTACTATCGCTCGTCAAAACAAGCGCTGAATCAAACAACACCAATGCTTGTCGATATACATCTTCGGTATTAGATCCCGGTTTAATCGTATAGTCGCCCTCGAATTCAATCAAGCTCAACGGAATTCCGGAACAATACAGTTCGCCAAGTAACACATCGGCCATACCTTCGATTGCCAGTAAATGGCCAACTAACGCCTCGGGTGCCGTAGGATGATACGTTCGCAGAGCGCTGACCGCTTCCCTGGCATGTCCACGTACCTTCTGTAGCTGAGCATAGCTCTGACCGCCAGCGCCTTCGTAAAGCCGATCGTGGGCCGTTCGATTATCGATAGCTCCATTACCAATATCTGGAAATGCGCCGCCGCCGTTACCCACTCCCTTTTTCCCCGGTTGAAGTTCGTCGGTCAGCAATCCCGACTCGATTACATAGTTTTTTCCCATAACATCAGCCAATGCAACCAACGCACCGGTGTAGCTCGCCATGGCACCCTCTGGAGTTTTGAGCGCATTCGGGTCTCGGACATCACTAGGTAAATCGCTGTTCACAAGATCACCTAATGAGCACGCGATAATATTAACTAGCGCTATAACAACAAGGCCACGTGTGCATATCATCTTGCACGATCTCACGCATATGTTCACTAGTTGATCCTCACCTGAAAACTCCACGTGCGTCCTTGTGGTAAAACGCCAGTGTCTCGCAACACTTCGCTCATTGAGGCGTTCACATTGGGATCTTTTCCACGATAGTCACTCCACAATCCAAGATTAGTCCCCTGTATCGCTACAGAAACGCTTGACGCCCCCGGGAACCGCCGCACAACGGTACGTGGGAGCATGTACCTAACCGATAGTGCGTTCAGACGTAGTGTTGACACGGTTTGCGCAAAACCGATACTGCTACATGACAATAATGATGTACGACAAGACAAACTACTTGCAGCAAAATAAGATTGAGTTTCTAATGGTAGATCCGGATCAGTACCTCCCCGACCGTACAAAGAAACACCCGAAGTTTGAGTAAGTCCGTTTTGATAATCCAAGGTGGCTCCGATCGTAATATTTCCTAGCGCAGTGATAGACGTGTGAATCGATGTTTGAAACCTGGGATACGGCGCCCCCAAAAAGATAGGGTCGTCATACAGCTGAATCTCATTGGGCAAATCTCCTAACCGTCCACCACCAGTAATTCGTCCATCGCCATTCAAGTCTGCGTATGCTGCAATCGGTCGTTCCCATAATCCATACAAGGGAAACCCTTCCACAAACTTAGTTTGTATACCACTATATTTCCCATCATTCGCAACGAACTCCGTCTGTTGCGTATTGAGCTTCGTGAGGCGATTTCGATCGCTCGAAATGTTTAGATCGGTACGCCACACAAATTGTTGCTGTTGAATCAGCGTGGCTCCAATCATAAAGTCCCGGGTGTGTTTCAGTACCGTTCCGACGTTGATCATCTGGGATCCACCGGCATCGACTGATGGAGGAACGTCTATATTTACAAGCATGTCCAATGTTCGTCTTTTAACCATCGTCGCCGTAATATTGACACGACCGTTGAAGAGATCGGCGTCAACGCCCCATTCGCGCTCTGCGCTACGTTCAGGGCGAAGCAAAGTATTGCCAAATCCCGTTCGGTTCACCATAGCAACGTTCACTCCATCGACAATGGTGGACGTCTGAGTATACGTACGGAGCTTCGCTAAAACATCTGGTTGTACACCAGACTGACCGTACGCAGCCCGAAGACGGAGGGTTTCGATCAGGCTATTCCCGGGAATGCGGCGAAACTGAGGCTGGTCGCTCACTAAGAATGAAACTCCTAACTTCGGAAATGTTGGGTGAATGCTCTTTCCAAGTGCGCTCCCGGCATCCTGCCGAAAGCCGAGCGGCAGATAGTATCGGCCAAAAAACTGGAGCCGTGTCTCGACAAACCATCCCGCCAAAATATGGTCATCCGTTGACTCCGTGGAGGCCTGATCACTCGCCGAATTCCCTGACGTCGCCCCAATTGCCAGCCCTTTGGCGGTCTTTCGCATTCCTTCAGTCGTGTTTCTTGTATAGTTCGCGCCTATCGTCGTCGTCGCGCCAATCCACTGCGATACGTCAAGCCGGTTCGATGCGCCGAGTGACAATGTGGTAACCAACACCGACCCGTTGTCCGTATTCCAGTAACCACCATCGTCGTCCGACAGACAGTATCCACCGGCTTTGGAATAACAATCACCTTTCGCCAGCGTGGTTAGTCGTTGTTTGCTCGTGAAATCGATTCCACCGGTACCAGTAAGCGTCAACCATGATGAGGCCATCGTTTTCGCGTTCAATGCGTTAGAGGCATGAATTTCTCGATTGGAACTGCGCTCACGAAATGTTGTGATCTCACTAATTAGGCCGCTCCCGATCGTCGCCGAATCTGCAGGACGCAACCGTTGTGCAGCCCTACCGGCTGCCTGCAGCGGTGTTGAGCGCGTCTCCGTTCGACCAAGTTGCGTTGTGACATCAAGCGTTGTTCCAGCGGCCAGATCGATAGACACGGTTGATGTGGCACTTTGCTGCTCGTTTGCCAGCGGACGGCGCTGCCACGCTGGCACTGCAAGTCCATCACGCTGCAACAATGCGACGTCTGCATCCGACATTTTCAAGTTGCCAAGATGATTGAATGCGGAGCCAACGAGCGAAAAACGAACATTACGTGAGCCGCCACTCAACTGCACGTTATAGTTCTGGGTGCGACCTATGCCAAATACGGTAGTTTGCGGATTATTAAGGGCTTGATAGATAACAAGGCTGTCAAAAAAACATTTCGGTTTTAAAGGTTCATACAGCGTTCCGCTTAAATTTTGCAAACCACATGGAACAACCGTTCCATTCCCCCCTCCACGAAATTGCGTCCCATACGCAAAGTAATTTTCCGGCCACTTCCCCGGCATCGTCTCGCGTCCAAACGTTCCATTTATACTCCACCGTAACGGACCCGCTTGTCCCTTTTTCGTAGTAATAACTATTACACCATTTGAAGCATCCACCCCGTACAGGGCCACAGCAGACGGTCCCTTAAATACATCAATCGTTTCAATACTATTCGGATCAATCTGATCGAGCGGCGACGGGACCTGCAACTGCCGAATCTCAATATCGGGATCTGTAGGCCCCACGTTCCCCCCATCCGGAATTTGCCGTGAATTCATCCGAATATTATCCACAATCACAATAGGATCATTGGACGAATTAATACTCGACACCCCACGAATCCGCACACGCGATGGCGCACCAGGCGCCCCCGATGTCGGCGCCACATTCAACCCCGGCACCCGCGTCGCAAGTAACTCCGTGAGCGACGAAACAGGCATTGTCCGCATCACCGAATCCACTTTGATCGTCGTCACATCGTTCCCAATCTCCACTTTTTTCTGAATCCCAGTAACCGTAGTTACCACACTCGACAGCTCCGTTGGTGTCGCCACCATCCGTATCTGCACACGCGTACTCTTACCCGCAGTCACAACCACCGCTTGCGACGCGGCGCGAAACCCAAACAACTTGGCCATTACCCGATATTCCCCAACCCGGACGCTCAAAAATGCAAACTTGCCTTCAGCATCCGTTATGGTCGATCGCTTCGCTCCCTGAATAGTCACCGCAACACCAGCAATTCCCTTCCCAGTCGCAGAGTCCGTGACTGTTCCAGTAATACTTCCAATGCTGTCCGCTTGCACAGTCTTTGACTCAACCGACTTCCCCTCAGACGGCCCAAGCACAATCGTTCCTGTGCCGATCACGTCAATAACGATATTCGTACCTTTTAACACACCTTGCAACGCATCACGCACGGTGACATTCCGAACATCCATCGTCACCAGTTTCTCGATCGGAACCACCGAACTGCTATACCGAATCACAACATTGGCAAGTTGCCCAATCGTAGTGATCGCCTCTTTCAGTGTCACATTGTTGAGCGTAACCGACACGGTTTTCGCAAGCACTCGTTGCGATTGTTGTCCGCGCTGCCGACTTAGATCTTCAGCACTTGTATCCATCACGCCAAACCTGCCTTCCACTTGTTGCGCCTGTACACCATGCCACCCGGGAACGATGAGACACGCGCTTAGAATACCAACCCAATGTCCCCCAAACGTCCATCGTACGTTCATCCGCATTACTCCGTAGACCGCTGATAAAATGGTGAAATCGTGATCACGCTTCCCTGCTGAACAACACGCACATTCGCGGCGCGCGCAATACTTTTCATCACCATATCGAGTGATTCGTGTCGCGTGGTAAATGTGAACGGAAGATGACTCAACGAAGGATCGGCAAGCACAACGTCCACGTCATACCATCGAGAGAGCTGCGCAGCGATTTCTGACAGCGGTGTTTCTTCGAACACGAGCGCTCCGTCAATCCAACCAAACGCCAGGTTCAAGTTTGCATGATGCTGTACTTGCGCAGATCCGTCCGCTGCAGTTTGTCCCATATCTCCAGCTGATAAGGCAATCGTATTCATCGCCACCTTGCCACTGCGAACGGCAACGTATGTCAACGGATCGCCGCCATATTGCCGGACGCTAAACACGGTACCCAATACTCGCACGGTGGTTGTGGATGTTCGCACAACAAACGGCTGCTGTTTATCCGGTGCAACCGTGAACACCGCTTCTCCATCCAACTCTACCGTTCGTGCACCGTTGTCCGACATCTGGACCCGCATTTTTGTATCAGGTGCCATTGCCACCTGGGTACCATCCGACAATGACACGGTCTGGTGGTGGCCGCGAGCGGTGGCGTATGTGAGCACTTGTGTACCATGACTTCGTGTTATCCGATCGCCATATTGCAAGGCGAAGGTCGGAATAATCGCTAGCAAAACCAACAAGGTGATTCCGAACCATCGTCGCGATTGTCCGCGTACAGGGCTTCGACTCGGACTCGGCACAAACTCCTCGGCACTACCACGCGCCCGATTAGCCACGTGCATCGCCACCGCTCGACTAATGACATCTGCCTCCCCAGCAAAGCGCTCTCGGCGTTGCATGGCCTGCCAGAGCCCGCTCCACTGCGCGACCCGAGTTTGTTCCTCAGGGTTGGCCGCAAGCCACTGCTCCCATTCAGCGTGAGAACTCGCAGGAAATTCCCCTGCGAGATAGTCAGTGATCTGTTCAGAATTGAAGTTAGGCATCTGCTCCATATCTTACAGGCACATCTCAACGGGAAACGTGATACACTTTTTTTGAACCAAGTTTCTGACCGTCTTGGATATTCTCTACAGATACTCTTACAGCTATACCTACAGATACTCCTCTAACTGTTCCCACAGCTGTTTTGTAGCACGATACATCTGCATACGCACGGTTGGAACGGTCACTCCCAACGCCTCTGCAATTTCAGCATACGTTAACTGACCATCGATGTGCATCAAGAAGATTTGCCGAGTCCGAGCTTGTAGCGTAGATAATGCAGTATCGATCGCTGATTGTAGTTCGCTTTCTGCGATTGTTGCTTCGCCAAGGTTCCGTGCGGCCAACGTTCGACTGGCATATGTCGCTAACACTTCATTCTTCAGACGACCTTGGGATCGTTCTTGCCGTAGAATGTTGTACGCCCTATTCTTTGCCGCTCTGCAGAGATAGCCTAAGACATTGTCGGCGATGGAGAGCTGTGCGCGATTATCCCACAACCAACAGAAGACATCTTGCACTACATCCTGCGCAAGATCGCGTGAACCGAGAATTGGCGTGACAAAGTCCATCATAATCGTCGCATATTGATGGACGATTTCATTCAATGCTTGTTCATCACCGTTCTGTATCCGTACAAAGACATGTACGGGGTTGGTCTGCGTCGTGCTGACGATGTGCTTCGCAACGTCATCGCGTTTGGAATCGCGCATCTTCTCTCCTCAACCAGACTGGAGAGACAACAATATGGACTAGTACAAAGAAAAGCTATCCTGAAATGTGGAGTTGGCTTCTTTCTGCGAACGAACTACTATAGACGCGTCGAACAAGTTTTGACCGTGTAGTCACCGCGCCAAACAACATGTTCACGCTCAAACATACAAAAAAACGCCGGTGTCTGCGATCAAGCAAACACCGGCGTTCTCAATTAAACAACTACATACAATACAACGGTTTTTATTTATGCTTCAGCAATTTCCGTTAACCGGCCAGCCATTTCGTCCACACAAATCGCGGCCAATGCACTCGAACTTAACGTTTGCTCTGGATCATTATCGTGCCACACCCACGCCTCGTCCGGCGTTGCAGCGATCTGGAATCGCCGATCATGTAGCTGCTGCGCTCGCTGGCCCTGGAATGGTGTCGTCCCTGGAAAGACCACTGTACCCTTCCAAATGCCGAGTATGACCTCGGCGCCTGCTGCTTCACCAGCACGGGACCGAAAGAGTGAAACCGTCACTCCCACGTCGCCCGCCTGTAAAAGGATGCGATCTGGCGCTTGATATACTTTCAGTCCAGAATCCGGCATGGTTGCCGCTAATTGGGAGGCGTTTTCTCTGAGATCTCCCACGAATGCTCGTACTTCTCGGTCGATGCTGCCGACCATTTTCGATGTCGCTATCATGTCCACCTTCGCAAAAATTGAAAGGGGCAGCTGCACGTCGCGCGATAAGTCGCGTCCAAACAAAAAACAGGACCCCAGCATGACAGTGCGAGGACCCTGTTTCTAATCTGGCGAGTTCGCGCTTCGCGCGCGCAATTATTCCTTCAATATACTCAATTTGAAGGCTGCGGTCAAACTGAACGTCGTCGCGGGCTGCTTGAGCGGCGTCCGCCGGCTTCCCTTCCCGGTCCAACTTTGGAATCAGACGACCGATACGGTGAGTTTCCTGGTCCACCGGAACGCGATGCACCTGATCCTGGTTTCCCAGATGACGCCCCACGACCGCTACCGCCGGAACGACCTCCGGTCGCTGTTTTCGAACCGGCTGGTCGAGCTGCGCCAGTCGCATTGCGATCCGCCTTTTTCGCGGCATTCGCGCGCTCTTTGCTCTTTCGCTCACGAATCGCTGCAATGCGTTCCGCTAACGGTACTTCGAGCTTTTCTGACGGCCTTGAGCTATAATCAAAATCCGGAAGCGTTACTCGTGGAAGACGCTTTCCGATTGCCTTTTCAATCGCGCGAAGATCGGGCTCTTCATCTGGCGAGACGAATGTAAATGCATGCCCGGTTGCTTCGGCGCGTGCGGTGCGTCCAACGCGATGGATATAATCTTCCGACTGACCAGGAACGTCAAAGTTAATGACGTGACCGAGCGCAGTAACGTCGATACCGCGTGCTGCGATGTCTGTCGCAACAAGAACCGGGAACGCGCCACTCTTGAATCCTTCCAACGCTTGTGTACGCTGCGCTTGTGATCGCTGACCGTGAATACGTTCGGCATTCACACCAAATCGCGTAAGATACGCTGCAAGTCTGTTCGCACGATGCTTCGTGCGCGTAAAGACTAACACGCTGCCAATATCTCCGCGCTTCAGGAGATCGACAAGCAATGGTGACTTTAGCTCTTGCGAGACTGGATACACGGCCTGCGTAATCCCAACCGCTGGAGCAGCCTTGCGTTCCAGGTTCACTGTCACTGGACGTGTCAACATTGTCTGTGCAAGTCCGCCAATTTCAGACGGCATGGTAGCCGAGAAAAACAGTGTTTGGCGCTTTTGCGGAAGATATCGAAGAATGCGTTTGATGTCGGGCAAGAAACCCATGTCGAGCATTCGGTCTGCTTCATCGAGCACAAGCACTTCGAGATGATCGAACTTTGCGTACGACTGCTTGAGGTGATCCAGCAGACGCCCCGGTGTAGCAACGATAATATCAACGCCACTACGAAATGCGTGTTCTTGTGGGGCCATGCCTACGCCACCAAATACTGGTGCGCCAGTTACTGGCGTATGAACAGCCAACTCTTGAAGATCGGAAGCGACCTGCGCCGCTAACTCTCGCGTTGGCGTTAAAACGAGCGCCCGCGTCACCCCACGCTTTTTGGCGATGAGGCGATGAATCGTGGGCAATAAGAATGCAGCAGTTTTGCCGCTGCCTGTGCTCGCACAGGCCAAGACGTCACGCCCAAGCAGGGCGGTAGGAATCGTATCGTTCTGAACTACAGTTGGGCGGGTAAAACCCAACTCACTAACTCCCCTAAGGAGGTCCGGATGTAAACCAAATGTGGAAAAAGCCATAAAGAAGTATAGTCGATTCTCCCCGATTTCGATTATTCGGGCCGATCGCCAAACGAGTGATACCAGGTGATGAGCCGCACTCCACGCTGGTAGGTGAGATAGGCGTACCCCCATTGCAGCAGCACGCTCAGTCGATTACGGAAGCCTGCGAGGTACATAATATGGACAAAGAGCCAGAGAAACCATGCGGGAAAGCCGGCAAGTTGGATCTTCCCGCCCAGCAGGTTCGCGATCGCCTTGGCCCGCCCAATCGTCGCGAGATCCCCTTTATTCAGATAATCAAACGGAACCCTCGGCTGCTCTGCGATGGTCGAGATAATGTTTTTTGCGGCGATTCTCCCGGCTTGCATGGCCACTTGGGCAACGCCAGGGGCTGGCTTGCCATCGTGTTGGATGGCCTGAGCAAGGTCTCCTACAACGAATACTTCGGGGTGGCCGGGAATTGAAAGATCGCGTTCGACGATCACTTGGCCGGACTTTGTCACGGGGGCGCCAAGTATGGCGCCTAACGGAGAGGCGGAGTTTCCCGCCGCCCAGATAACGGTGCGAGCGGGGATTCGTTGCTCACCGACCGAAACGCCGTCGGCATCAACAGCGGTAACGGGTGTACCAATGCGTATGTCAACTCGAAGGTTCTTTAAATCTTCTGCGGCACGCTTGGCCAGCGACTCTGGGAAAGCTGAGAGTATGCGGGTGCCGCCTTCAATGAGTATGACCTTCGTATCTCGTGTGTCGATATGACGAAAGTCGCGACGCAAGGCTTTTCGTGCGATGTCTTGCATAATCCCGGCGAGTTCGACTCCGGTTGGGCCGCCGCCTACGATCACGAAGGTCATCCACGCTGTGCGCTCTTCGATTGAGGTTGCCTGTTCTGCTTTTTCAAAGGCGACAAGGAAACGGCTTCGAATTTCGGTGGCGTCTTCAATGGCTTTGAGGCCGGGAGCAAAGGACTCCCATTCTGGACGTCCAAAATACGAATGGCGCGAGCCGGCGGCGACAATCAGAAAGTCGTACGGAATGGTGCGGTGGGTGTCTCCAATCGTCACCGTCTTTGCGTTGACGTCAATGTTGGTTACTTCGCCGAGTATTACTTCGGTGTTGAGCTGATTGCGGAGAAGGTATCTGATGGGTGCGGTGACGTCGGAAGGCGAAAGTGACGCCATTGCGACTTGATATAACAGCGGCTGAAAGACGTGGTGATTGGTGCGATCAATGATGGTTATATCAACATTGGCATGTTTCAGCTTTTTTGCAGCCGTGATTCCACCGAAGCCGCCGCCAATGATTATTACCTGGGGTTTCTTGTACTCATGCTCATCTGCCACCATCAGGAGATGCCCTCGTGAAGGTTTACGGGAGTATGGCAGTGCAAGAAACGGTGCGCCGATTATATCGAATTACGAGAAAGAGGAGTTCGTTAGTCATTAACGAACTCCTCTTTCTTACCTTACCGCAATAGGAGCGTGCATCGGGTTGGAACCACCGATTACGAACCGCGCAGTTACGGATTAATCGGGAACGGGGCGTTTCTAATAATATCCCCTACTGTTTTATATCCACCTGGCGGTGCGCTCGGCTCAGGCTTGGTTGCGGGACGCGGACGTTTGCTGGTCGATGCTGGTGTAGCTGCCGGCGTCGCAGGTGCTGGGGCCGCCACAGGAGTTATTTCCGGCGCCGGAGCTTCCTGAACCGCAACAACGGGCTCATTTGGGGTCGTTGAGGCCCGGGGAGCCGCACTTCTCTGCGAAGGAACAACAGCTGAGGTCGGAGCCGCAAACCGTTCCTTGGAGGAAACGACATCGGTCCGGGCGCTCGACGGTGCGAGATCAAGGTCCGCGCTGGAGCCAAGGAGGTCGAGATCTCGACGCAGGTCCGCGCCAGAATCCCCACGACTGCATGCAGCCGCCGCAACCACGACGCCTAGGGCGATGGCAAGATGGGTGAGACGTCTAGCGAATATCGTCATATATAGAAGTATACACGAAAATATGAGGAGTGTGCCATACCCCATCGACCAACCGAAATACAGACCTTCCTAAATTGTATACAATTTATATATTCAGTATACCATTTCTACCGAGTACCTTTGTGGCTACTGCTTCATTCCCAATTTTTGCCATCCCTGAGACCGCCGCTGAGGCGCCGACTGCCTCCGGTTTTGGCCCTAAAGCCAAGGCGTATATGGCCCTTGGCTTTGGTATTCTCTTTATCACCTGGTCGGCCATTTTCGTAAAGTGGGCGAATGTGCCAGGCCCATCGTCCGCATTCTACCGCGTATTTATCGCGGCTTTGGTGCTTATCCCGGTTTGGGCTATCCGCCGACGTCGGGATAGCGGAACAACGAGCCAAAGCAGCAAACCAGCGTTAACCGCGCCGAGTCGCCGATTGGTAGGATTTTCGATTATTGCGGGGGTATTGTTTGCGGCTGACCTCGCGCTGTTTAATACCAGCATTCTGATGACGTCAGCAGCCAACGCCACCCTTTTGGGGAATAATGCTCCTCTCGTCGTAGCCTTAGGCGGTTGGGCGGTATTCAAGCTTCGACCGTCGGCGTCGTTTTGGATTGGGCTGACGATTGCGACGGTTGGGACGCTGGTTATTGTGGGCGGTGACGTTATCCAGCATCCACACCTCGGTATGGGCGACCTGTACGCCGTAATTGCGTCGGTCTGCTACGGGGGATATTTGATGGTTGTCTCTCGAGTACGTGAACAGGTTGACACGCTCACGCTGGTCACGATTACGGTTTCCGCTAGCGCGGTTGCGTTGTTTTTCATTACGCTCGTGCTTGGGATGCCGTTATCTGGATTTTCGGCTACCTCGTGGGCTTCCATCATCGGATTAGGGCTTATCGCGCAGCTTGGCGGTTATCTGGCGATCACATTTGCGCTGGGGCACTTGCCCGCAACGCTAACGTCTATATGCTTATTAATTCAGGCTCCGCTCACCGCGCTAATCGCGGTGCCGCTGCTCGGAGAATCCATATCAACATTTCAGATGCTGGGTGGCACGCTTGTACTTGGCGGAATTTATATCGTGAACCGTAACGCAACAGTTCGATGACGGCATCTGCCCCCACTCCTGCAACCACTCGGGCGCCGCTGCGTGACGAAGTCATGCAGACGCTGCTCGATCGCATTATTAGCGGAGAGTTGGCACCAGGGATCAAGTTGAACGAATCGCGGCTTGCAGAAGAGTTAGGTGTGAGCCGAACTCCTCTGCGCGAAGCGTTATTCTGCCTCGAACGCGACGGCTTTATACGGTCTGACCTTGCGAAAGGGTTTTCTGTTGCGCCATTGTCTCCGAGAGAAGTTCGCGAAGTATATCCGATACTCGAGTCGTTAGAGTCTCTGGCTCTCCGCTCGCTCGGCCCGTTAGCTGCAGCGAATATCGCTGAGCTCCGTCGCCTTAATGAGCTATTTGCTTCGGTCGCTGGTGATTCGCCACGCTGTATTGCGATAGATGCAGAATGGCACGAAACACTGTTAAACCGCTGTCCCAATCAACGCCTGCTTGCGCTCATTCGAACGTTAAAGCAGGCGATTTTGCGTTATGAGCATCTTTATATGATCGATGCTTCGCTCGTAGCGATGTCTGTGGCACAGCATAATGCTGTCATTAAGGCGCTCGAAGCCAACAATATGGACGCCGCGGTTGTTGCGCTTGAGCAAAATTGGCGATTTTCCCGAGATGCGTTGTTATTGAGGATTGGCGAGCCAAGTTAGTTGGTGTGTATAATTCAGCATGGATTCTTTATCGCAGATCGCGCTAGGCTCGGCAGTTAGTATCGCAGTGATGGGGCGCAAGACGTCGCCGTGGAAGGCTGCATTAGTTGGTGCTATCTGCGGAACGCTGCCAGATTTGGATGTGTTCATCGATCGCGGAGACGCTATCCGCAACATGACCATGCATCGGACCGAGTCACACGCGTTGTTTTACCTCACGCTCGTGACGCCGATAATTGCATGGATAGTAGCAAAGCTTTCCAAAGAGCGGCAACTGTACTCACGTTGGGTTGTAGCGGTTTGGTTAGCGCTGATTACGCACCCATTACTTGATGTAATGACGGTGTACGGAACGCAACTCGGACTTCCCTTTACTGATTATCCGTTTGGTGTTGGAAGCATCTTTATTATCGACCCGTTATACACGCTTCCATTAATTGTGGGAGTATGCGTTGCCGTGTTCACAACACGAGCGAAGCGCTTACAGTGGAATATTGCGGGGTTAGCGCTCAGTACCGCTTATCTGGCATGGAGCTTTGTGGCTCAGCAGCATGTCAAAGACATTGCCAAGGAATCGCTCGCACGCGACGGAGTCACCGTGGAGCGTATGCTGGTTACGCCATTACCATTTAACACGATCGGTTGGCGAATTGTGGTGATCAACCAGCATCAATATGGCGAGGGGTTTTACTCGTTGCTTGACCAGGAACGTGTTGTTCCGTTCAACTGGTTCAACAACGGTGACACTATTTACCAAGCCGTTCGTGATAATAAAAACATCGAGAGAATAGCGTGGTTCTCTCACGGTTTCTTCAAAATACAGTCTAACAGCTCGATCGTGACAATCTCCGATCTGCGAATGGGGCAAGACCCATATTATACATTCACCTTTGCCGTAGCCGAACAGCTCAACGGAACGCTGGTACCTATCAAGCCTAGATCCGTGGCATTACGTCCGAATGTATCCGAATCCTTGAAAGCGGTTTGGGATCGAAGTCGCGCCAAGCGCTGAGAACATCAGGCATTAAGTCGTATAATGCGGCTCGAACGAACGATTGCTTAACAAAAAAATGTCTCGCTAGCCCAGCAACAACGCAGACAGAACGTCTGATCGTATCACAAAATGATCTGTGGCAATTTATTTGCCTATAGGACAATTACATCCGCAGCAAACAATTTGTTCAAGCCGCAAAGCCAGATCCCTATACCTATGGGGTCCGGGCAGATTTGTTGCACACATTATTTGGACGCGGGGCCCCCCACCGCACCCATAGCTTGGTTGCGCATACAGGAGGAGAGATACTTACCAAGGCCCACGCCCTCGACTTTTTCGCTGGTGACGGGGAAATGCACGCCCGTTGTCGAGCTTTTGAATGGTCATCGTCACCGCTCGGCCCCGCGGAACAATGGCCTCGCAGTCTCAAGACTGCAGCTGGAATGACATTGGCGGCGGCATACCCCACATTACTCATGTGGGGAGAAAGTCTCATTCAGATATATAATGAACCACTTAGCGACTTAATCGGAGACCGACACCCCGGTGCGCTTGGCGCGCCTGGAAAAGAAACGTGGCCTGAAGGATGGTTTTCGCATTCAGAGATATACAGAAGCGTATTTGAGGGCAAGACCGCAACTATTAAGGAGACGCGGTATCCTCTCGTACGTAACTCCGGAAGCGGTGATCTTGAAGATGCGTACATTACGATAACATTTTCGCCGGTCCGAGGCGATGATGATATGGTAACAGGAATACTGGTTACGCTCATAGAGACTACGGCATTAGTCTCGGCAAAAAAGCTTGTAGAGAACCAGAAGCACGAAGTTCAACAGCGGAAAGCCGAGTCCGATTTTATATCAGAGATATTCAAGCAGTCGCCGTCATTTATGGCCGTAACTCGCGGCCCATATCATGTATTTGACTATGCAAACGATTCGTTCATAAATCTTTTTGGACGGCCAGTATTGCATCGACCGATCGTATCAGTGTTACCTGAATTAATGGAACAGGGCTTCGTCACCATTCTGGACAAAGTATACACGAGTGGCATTCCATATATTGGAAGAGAGACGGAGATCATTATACAGGATGCTTTCACACAAGTTAATGTTCCTCGCTATTTTAATTTTATCTATCAACCGTTACGAGAGGCAGATGATGAGTGTGTAGGCATTGTAATGCAAGGATTTGAAATTACAGCGCAAGTCAAAGCAAAGCTGGCGCTTGAACGGCTCTTGCAGGAAAGCGAGCAAGACAGAATCGCACTGCTCGACGCAAACACAAAGCTGGAAAACCAACAGCTTGAGCTTGAAGCTCAAACCGCAGAGCTGAATGAATTGAATGCGGTGTTACTCTCAACGGAAGGTCGCTTGCGAGATGTGTTCGAACAAGCACCGCTTCCAATCGCTGTTTTGGCTGGACCAGACCATGTGTATACAATTGTTAGCCCGATGTATGCGAAACAGATAGCGATTAATAGACCGATCATTGGCCGTTCAGTTCGCGACGTGTTCCCGGAAAGTGCATATCAGGATTTCATTAATCTCATGGATAGAGCCTACAACAATAACGAGGCCGTGTTCGATCAAGAGCGACGGGTTCTACTCGATCCTGAAGACGACAGTGGAGTACCTAAAGAACTCTTCTACAATGTTGGCTATCAACCTTTGATAGATAATCATGGCGATGTGTACGCGATTGTATCAGTGACGATTGACATAACGGCGCATATCGCCACTCAACGAGAAATTGAAGCTGCACGAGTAGCGGCGGAAGAGGCGCGCCAAGAGGCAGAAGCCGCGAATCAAGCGAAGGCTGAATTTCTGGCAAACATGAGTCATGAGCTTCGTACACCACTCAACGCAATTGCAGGTTATGCGGATTTACTATTGCTTGGTGTTCGCGGCCCATTGAGTGAAGAGCAAGATGCAGACATTGCTCGCATCAAACGAAACGGGCAGCTCCTTCTATCGTTAATTAACGACATATTAAACTTTGCAAAGTTAGAAGCGGGATACGTTGAATATCATATCGAACGTGTTTCCGTCGCGTCACTGCTAGCGGACTTGGAGGTATTTGCGGCACCACAAATCGCCGTAGGCGGAATACAATTCAAGTGTAGCAACAGTGGAAATCGTTATAACGTTTTTGCCGACCGCGAAAAAGCACAACAAATTCTGTTGAATCTCGTCACAAACGCCATCAAGTACACGGATCGGGGTGGTTCTATTATTGTATCCGCGGATATTTCCGGTGAACGCGTAGAGATTCACGTTCACGATACCGGCAGAGGGATTACGATTGAACAACAGAACAAGATATTCGATCCGTTTGTTCAGCTCGATAGACATCTCACGATGACAAGCCAGCAAGGCGTTGGTCTCGGTCTTGCGATTAGTCGCGATCTCGCGCGGGGAATGGGTGGAGATATCAGTGTAACAAGCGAGGTTGGTGTTGGGAGTACGTTCACCGTAACCCTACCGCTCATGGTGTAAAATCTATACGTATCGAATGGCACATTGCAATTTTGGGTCGAACGCTATCAATTTAACAATATGATAACCTCCTCGTCCGAGCCCATGTCACGGCGCGGGTTCGCTTTTGCGCTCGTCGTTCTCCTAGGCATCTTTGTTTTATGGATCTTGGTTCCGTACCTATCGGGACTATTTGGAGCGGCAATACTATATGTAGCGCTCGTGCCGGTGCACCGTCGGTTGATAACTCGAATATCGCCAAGTCTATCCGCCTTAATTCTGACGATTAGCGCGCTTTTCTTGATACTCGGTCCGGGAGCATGGATCCTCACGCTTATTATCTCTGAGACTCCGTCAGTAATCCAGCGTGCGCTCGACAGTAATCTGATTGGCCGGCTCCAATCGCTCCATATTGGGAATATCGCACTTGGCGCGCAGGTCGCTCAGGCTGCCAACGCAGTACTGTCATGGACATCATCGTCCGTTCTCAGTGCATTCGGACAGGTAGCCCAGGCGACACTCAATCTCGTTATCGCCCTCCTCGGCTTGTACTTCCTTCTTATTTCGGCGAAAGATCTGTGGAACTGGGGACGGAAGCTGCTGCCGTTTTCGGACGAAAACGTAGAGTTACTGCACGATCGATTTTTTAGCGTCACGCAAGCGATGGTATTGGGAACAGCGCTTACATCGTTGCTGCAGGGAACGGTAATCGGAATTGGGTTTGCCATGGTTGGACTGCCCTACCCCATTTTCTGGGGTGTTGTCACTGGCTTTGCGTCGATCCTGCCAATTCTCGGTAGTGCACTGGTGTGGCTGCCGGGCGTGCTCGTATTGCTTGCTCAGGGGCGATATGGCGCGGCGATTATCCTTGCTGTGATTGGTGGCGCAGTTGCTTCGAATTTGGATAACGTGGTGCGGCCGCTGGTATATAAGCGAGTTTCCAATTTGCATCCAATGACAACGTTGCTGGGTGCGTTTGCCGGGGTTTCGTTTTTTGGATTGATCGGGGTGTTGCTAGGCCCCCTCGCGATTACGTTTTTCTTTGAGCTGGTAGCGATTTACCGGGAAGAGTTTGGCGCTCGTGTAAGGCAATCGTAGCGGTATGACAGACCATAAATCTGCTACTTACCAACGCGAGCCACCGCTTTAAGAAACGCATCTTCGTCGGACCAGATTCCGTCGTATCGCATACCGTTAATAAAAAAGGTGGGCGTTCCATTTACCCCACTTTTCACGCCATTACGAAAATCGTCGCGAACACGCTTCACGTAGATTTTGTCGATTAAAGCTTGTTCCGTTTGCTCAACGTTGAGCCCAACTTCGGCGGCGTACCCCAACAAATCCTGATCGGTTAACGCGTGTTGATTTTCATACAGCATGTCGTGCATCTCCCAGAACTTTCCCTGCCCTGCTGCGGCTTCGGCAATTTCTGCAGCATGTGCTGCGTGCGGATGTGATTCCTTGAGCGGGAAGTTACGAAATACAAACTGCAGTTGTGTATGGAGCTTTTTCCGAATTGCTTTTACAATTGGATACGCCATTCCGCAGTAAGGGCATTCGTAATCTCCGTATTCTACGAGGGTGATCAATGCACTTTCTGGCCCGCTCCGATGATCGTTTTCGCCAACGGAGGGAGTCAAGTCTGGGTAATTATTCATGGATAATCGTCTGTCGAGCGTGGATAGTTAACGGCACAATGCTGTAGGTGTGAGATTACACTGGGCTACATAGCACTATGCGGGTAACGCTTCGAGAGCTTGAAGGATTCCATTGGCTCCGGGATTCACACCAACGGGAGACAGATAGCTCCATTGGATAACGCCATTGCGGTCTATCACAAAAAGTGCGCGGCCTGATGTTCCGTCTTCTGGTCGGTAGACGCCGTATGCTTTTGCGACTGCTCCTTTAGGCTCAAAGTCGCTTAATAGGGGAAAGTGCAGATTCCGCTTCTCGGCGAACGCGTTGTGACACCAAACGCCGTCAACGGAGATACCCAGGATTTCTGCGTTATAGGCCTCGAATTCGGGGAGGATTTCGTTGTAGAAGGCCATCTGGTCGCCACAAACGGGGCTCCAATCGGCGGGATAGAACGTTAAAACCACGGGGCGGCCGCGGAATTCGCTTAGCCGAACGACTTGGTCAGGAGTAGAATGGAGGGCAAAGTCCGGGGCAGGAGTGCCGGGTTGGAGCAGTGTCGTTTGAGGAGGGCTGTCGGTGGGGGTCTGTGTGCTGGGCATATAGGGCAGTCGAGAAAGAATTCGAATGAAAATTCCGAAGATTTCTCTATGCTATATGCGACAATTGTGCCGATAGGACGGCCTGAACTGGCGATTCGGGGAAGATAAATGACAAAGCGGTCGAGGTCTGAAACACTCGACCGCTTCATATTGACGCCAGATGCTAGCGCTTTCGCTATCGATACGCCATTAAAACGGGTTTGTTATGGCTTACTCTTCAGCGCATTTTCATTCGCGGCAATGAATTCGCGGATTGTCTCGCTCATATCGAGCAGCTTTGTCCATTGCTCTTTATAGAGTGTGATAGGAAACCGCCCCAACCCATATACCGAAACGCCTCCCTTCTCGCTGACCTTGAGCGAAACTCCTTTCGTGGCGCCTTTTTTTAGCTGTTCGTTTTCCGTCCGTAAACGCTCGAGTTCTGCCTTTAGATCTTCGTCCGCCATGAAATCTCCGTGATGGTGAGGTAGTCAACGCCCGAATTACGTCGGATCGTTCGTCTTGGGATTATCTAAAGTATTGCTTAAGCGAGCCTTTCGCCTCCCCTATTCACCAAAGTCTGAAAAAGGAGGTGTGTTTGGGTGTCTGGATTTGTGCGGATTTTATGGAGTTGCGGGTAATCACCACAGCCCAGCCACCGACTATTATTTTACAATCATACCATGGATATGCACCACTTGCGCACCGCCATTGCGTCCGGCGCAGAGGGTACGGGTGCGCCGTCGCCGTTATTGTCGGATGAATGGATCTGGGGGTGGGATCCTACCCCGGGGATCGTCTCCGTTCATGCGAGCCAGGACGGGCTAGCGATGGTGTGGCGGCGGATTCCCGCGACTGGGGCGATTGTATACGAGGAAGAACGTTTTCGCCCTTGGCTCCTGCTCGAGCATCTTGCTGACTTGGGGCCGCTAGTTTCACATCTAAACCAGGACACTAGCCCGGTTGAACGCAGGCTCGGGCTTGGTCATCGCGAGCTCGACGGGCCCGGCGCATTACGCCATCTGGTAAGCGCGAGGGACGGTCGAGCGCTGCATGCTGCGGTACTCCAGGGGCTTTCGAAGCGGGTTGGTCACCCGGTTAAGCATTTTGGCGACGAGGGTTCTGTATTATCGCTGCCGCCGGAAGAACAATATCTCGTTGCCACAGGGCGGACTTACTTTCGAGACCTCCCATTTGATGAACTGCATCGCCTCCAGTTCGATCTTGAAACCACGGGACTCGACTCGCAGACGAATCGGGTTTTTATGATTTCGATTCGAGATCATTCTGGGGAGACGACGGTACTTGAAGCTCGCGGTCGGGATGACGCGGCCGAAGCGGACCTCATTCGGCGGCTAGCCGAGCATATTTGGAGGTCGGATCCGGACGTGTTGGAAAATCATAATTTGCACGGGTTCGACCTTCCCTTCCTCAACCATCGCGCTCGTCATCTTGGTGTGGCGCTCACGTTAGGGCGAGTGAAAGGGGCAGGATTGCGGCAGCGGGCTTCGCGACATGGAATTCGATCGGAGAGCCCGAACGACCGGCGCCGAATACGGTTTGTTGCACCGGGTCGCGAATTAATCGATACGCTCGATGCGGTGCGGAGACATGACTTCGCAACACGCGACTTACCGGGGCATGGACTTAAGGTGGTGGCGAAACACTTGGGGATTGCGACCGCTGATCGTGAATACATTCGCGGCGATCGTATTTACGAGACGTATTTAACCGATCCTGACCGTGTGCGGCGTTATGCAACGGACGATGTGGTTGAGGTTGCGGGGTTGTCACGAGTGCTTGGCGGGGCTGCGTTTGCGCTTGCGCAGATGGTTCCGCGACGGTACGAACGACTGGCGGACGCTGGGCCTGCGACTGGAATCATCGATCCACTTCTGGTTCGCGCGTATGTGCGATCGGGGATGGCGCTTCCTAAACATGAGAAGAGCGACGGGACAATACACACGGGTGCAGCGCTGCATCTGTTTGCGTGTGGTGTTGCCAGTCGTGTAGTGAAGGCTGACGTTGCGAGTCTGTATCCGTCGTTGATGCGAACGTATCGCATTGGGCCGGTGCGGGATCATCTTGGTGCTTTGCTGGCGCTTGTCGATGGACTTGTGGAGCGGAGGTTGGAGGCCAAGGCCAAGTCGCGGGCTGCACTCCAAGGCTCGGCGGAACGTCATACGCAGGACGCGATGTCGGCCGCGCTGAAAATTGTTGTAAACTCTGCATACGGATATATGGGAGCTGGTGGATTAACTCGGTTTGCTGATATTCACGCGGCAAATGAAGTTACACGTCGAGGGCGTGAGTTGCTGAGTCTGCTGTGTAGAGAGCTTTCTGGTCGCGGGGTGACGTTGCTTGAAGCAGATACGGATGGTGTGTATTTCTCGGTGCCAACTACGTGGGATGAAGAGCGAGAACAGCGGGTTGTGGCGGAAGTTGGAGCGTTGTTACCACCGCTGATTCAGTTGGATTTTGAGGGACGGTATGCGGCAATGCTCTCGCATGAGCCTAAAAACTATGCATTGCTTGGCTATGATGGTTCTTTGCTATTACGTGGCGTTGCATTTCGATCGAGTCGGTCGGAACCGTTTGGGGATACGTTTTTGCGTCAGGCGATTGAGCGATTGTTGACGGGAGATGTTGTGGGTGTGCGAGAACGCTATTTAACAACATTGGCTGCGCTGCAAAATCGAGCGTTACCGACGTATGCTGTGTCTTCGTTGGTGCGTCTTACAAAATCGCCAGCGATGTATTTGGCCACGCGTGAACAACGTCGAGAGATTGCGTATGAGGCGTTACTTGGAACGGGAAAAACAGATTGGCATGCGGGTGATAAGATTCGAGTATATCGCAAACAAGCGGACGCGAGTGGGTTGACAGCAGGAGTTGTGTCGCCATCACAAGAGGATGCTGCAGTGGATGATGTGCGAGATTATGATGTAGCGTATTATGTACGATTGCTACGGACAACGTATTCGCAGCGAATGGCTCGAGCTTTTAGGCACGAAGATTTTGCGGCTGTGTTCACGGATCCGGAGCAGCTGTCATTGTTTACACCGTCGATCGCATCGATCCGGGCTGTACTGACAGAGCTCCCTTGGGTGGGATTGACTGAATAGCCTATCGAATCGGCTTATCGCTGACTGACGGTTTGGTCCGAACTACTGCTCATGGCGTGCCACTGACATGTATTAATTGGCACGGTTTTGAGTGCTTTTATTTATTCATGGAACGCACGACCATCCCATTAATACATACAATAACGGAGCTTCTCATTTCGCCACGAATTACCTTGCCTCCTGTAAACTGAGAAAAGGCGGGGAGAACCGTTCGATGTTCACTAAGATAAAATGCAGGCCATCGACCTCGCATACCTGGGAGTGCAGCAACGGGGTGAATATGACCGCAAATAACGTGTTTTCCATGATACAATGCGGGTCGATGACAAAACATGAATGGGGAATCAAAGCTCCCTTCGGGCAACAGTTGAATTTCCATACGTTCTGGAACTAATGCACGATCATGGTTACCGATCACGACTGATATGTGAAGCGAAGCATGTGCAGCACGCCATTCACTCCACAAACTCAACCATTTGGAAGATCGCAGCGGCCCATGCAAGAAATCGCCAAGTATAACAAGCGAAGTGGGTTGTTCCTGCTCGACCAAATCCGATAACCGTGTGAGATCGTCTCGCGTTCCACCCGATGGTAGCGAAATACCAGCACGTCGCAAGGTATCGCCCTTGCCCAAATGAAAATCTGCGATCAGCAGTTGGTTTGTTTTAGGACGGAAGAGTGCACGTTCGCCCAATAACACCACTGTTTCACCAGCCAATTCGATCTCCATTCGTGGAGTGATACCGATATGATTCATTACTGTCGCCGTTGAGTCTTGTTATATCGTTGTTCCAGTTGATCCGCCGCTCTGCGTACTCGAGTTTGCCAATCTTCATTACTGAGATGTCCACGAAAGCCTTCGGCCCATAAGGAGAAGGATAACGGAGTCAACCATTCTGGTGAATGAAGTTCCAGTCTACGTTCCACACAATCGTGGAGGGCCGCATCCAATCGCTGGTATTCCAGTTGTTGCTCAAAGACTTCACGTTCAGCCTGTGCCAATAATATATGATTGGAATCATAACGTTGGAGTACGTCGAAAATGAGTCCAGCGGACGCCTGCAGTTGTCGGAGCGATCGTGCTGCTCGCCCAGGGAGAGATGGAGGTAACAAACCGGCTACACGCGCGACTTCCCGAAATTGACGACGGGCTAGTTCGCTGAGATTAAGGCTTTGTCGCAAATCATTACTTAATTTGTGAGGAGAAATAAGTGTTTCGATAATACTGCTGTCGATTTGTACTTGTTCAGCAAGTGTGAGCATCAGACCATAATCGTTGACGGTGTATGAAAATGTGTTGGGCTGAATACGTCCCCATCGCATCGCGAACAGGGAGGCTAGGCCTTCGTGCACTGCCCTTCCTGCAAACGGATACAAAAACAGATGCTGTCCTCGTCGTGTTCGAATGGATTCTACAAGCAATACATGTGGTGTTGGCAGCGCTGACCGCGCCTGCTGAAGGCGCAATAACGGCAGTAAGACAATCAGTTCAGGAGACTTGTTTGCCTCTGGTGTCGCCATAAGCTGCTCGACTTCATTTGCCAGTTCGGTAGATAATGGCATTCGCCCTCCCTGCCATGTTGGAACGGTCCCTTTTCCAGTCGTTGCTTTCCGAACATATGCTGTCATCCCGTTCAAGCGTACGAGTTTTAATAGTCTTCCTGCAAAATGAAATTGGTCTCCAGGTCGAAGTCTGCCAATGAAACTTTCTTCTATGGAGCCGAGCACCCCGCCGCGAAGCATCCGTACAGATAGGGCGCCGTCGGAGGTGATGGTTCCGATGGACAACCGATGCCGAAAGGCAATTCTACGGTCGTTGACGCGGTACAGGCCGTCTGCATCGACTTCGACACGTCGATATTCTGGATAGTTTTCCAGTGCGCGTCCACCTTGAACTATAAAATCGAGCACGGCTTGCCAGCTTGTATCCGAAAGTTCTGCATAGGCGTGTGTGCTACGAACCTCATTCAACAACGCGTTCGCTTCAAAGCCACTACCTAAGGCGATTGTGATACAATGCTGCGCTAACACATCGAGACATAAGCGTAGAGGTTTTCTAGCTTCAATACGATTATGCTTTATCGCTTCTCGGGCTGCTGCGTATTCAAGTAAATCAAGGATCTGTGTGGGAACGCAGATTACGTTTCCTGATTCACCGGGTCGGTGCCGCGCCCGTCCCGCACGTTGAGCTAGTCGTGCAACGCCTTTTGGGCTTCCGATTTGTAATACTTGATCGACCGTTGGGAAATCTACGCCGAGATCGAGACTGGACGTGGCAACGACACAACGGAGCGTTCCGTCGCGCAATCCTTGTTCGGCGGCGGCTCGTAACTTAGGGTCCAATGAGCCGTGATGAAGCGCTAATGTAGTCAAGTCCTCCTGCCAGATGGAGTTGAGCGCGCGATACCATAACTCAGCTTGAGCGCGTGTGTTCGTAAATAGTAGACTGGTGCGAACGCTCATCACTCGATCGTATACTTCTACCAGTTGGTTCAAGCCCAGATGACCAGCCCATGGTAACCGACGTTGTTCATCGGGGATCAGGCTATTTATTTGAATGGGGCGTGACAGCGTTCCACCGATGAGTGCCGCCTCCGGGAGGTGTGGGAGTAGTACATCTCGCGCTTCTTTCAGGTTGCCTATCGTGGCAGATAATCCCCAGATACGAATATTCGGAGCAATCGTACGCAGTCGTGCGAGGGAGAGTTGCAATAACACTCCACGTTTATTTCCAAGTAGTTCATGCCATTCGTCGACAACGATACTTCGAAGTGATTCGAATTGTGATGCACTATCAGGATATGAGAGTAGTAGAGATAAGGATTCCGGGGTAATGACTAATACTTCAACTTGTCCTTTTCTGGCGAGACGTTTGTCTTTTGCCGTTGCGTCGCCTGTACGTTGTGCAACTTGCCAGTCGAGTTCAAGATCAGCAATTGGTTCGCGAAGAGCGCGCACGGTGTCTGCAGCTAATGCGCGTAATGGAGTCACCCATAATACCTGAAGCCGTCCTCCACGCGCGCGTTTGCTGGAGACAGGCTTGGAGATGGCTTTGGATGCTGATTTTGTTGCTGATTTTGATGCGGCCTTGGAAATCTCTTTTGAGGATAGTTTCGCAGCATTAAGCGCTTCGAGCAGAGGGCCACCGAAGGCGGCGAGCGTCTTCCCGCTTCCTGTTGGGGTGTATACTAAGCCCGACTGTCCGGCCATATACCTCGCCCAAGTTTCCCGTTGAAAAGGTGCGACTTTCCAATCGCGTTTATTAAACCATGTGAGCAACGGCTGGACTCGGGCTTTAGACAACGTTGGTTTTTGTACATGCTTTTGATTCGCCCGCTCCATCATCTGGCCAACGCCTTCAAACGCTCCAGATGATCGGCTTCCGAGGGAGATTTATCGTGACGCCACCGGAGAATGCGAGGAAAACGTACCGCGACACCAGACTTATGTCGATTCGATTTATTAACCGCTTCGAACCCCAGCTCAAACACTTGATTCGGCTCAACCGACCGCACCGGACCAAACCGTTCACGCGTGTGCGAGCGAATCCAACGATCGAGTGTAAGAATTTCAGAATCGTCGAGTCCAGAATACGCTTTCGCTACGGGAACCAGAGTATCCCCGTCCCAGAGACCAAATGTGTAATCGGTATACAGCGTACTTCGACGTCCATGCCCTGCTTGCGCATACAACAACACTGCATCCACAGTTAGCGGATCGATTTTCCACTTCCACCAATCACCGCGTCGGCGTCCCGCTTGATATGCAGACGTTAACCGTTTGAGCATGAGACCTTCGGTACCGAGTTCACGAGAGCGTTCGCGCAATACGGCTGCGGCATCCCATGAAGGAACGTGCACGCGTGGAGAAATCGAAATACGATGATCTTCGCTGTCCTTGGATGTCTCGGTCAACAGTCGTTCCAGCAACTCCCGCCGTTCGGCTTGTGGGCGCTCGCGCAAATCAACACCATCCAATTCCAGAAGGTCGTACACCAGCATACGCGCAGGTGTCTCGGTAAGAAATTTGACAGATGGTTTAAGTCGTTGAATTCGTTTTTGTAGTGCGGTGAATGGAAGCGGTTCTTGCTCTCCTTGTATCCATATCAATAATTCACCATCAAGCACACAGTCAGGTAATCGCGCCGCGGCAGCTTCAATTTCTGGAAATCTTCCATCAAGTCGTTCCTCTCCGCGCGACCAAAGCGCGGTCTCTTCGTCTCGATTAATAAGTTGAAGGCGAATCCCATCCCATTTCCATTCCAGTAGCCAATCCTGAATATCGCCGAGTGACTCGACTGTTGCTTCTAATGGAGAGGCGAGAAAGAAGGGATATGGTTGACTCCGATCACTGGGTAGCTCGTGAACTGTCAATAGTTGATCCAGAAACGTAGATGAAGGAGTCCACGTTCCTAACATTCGTTGTGCAAGCCGAGCGATATCGATACCTGATAACTCTGCCAGGGCCTGTTGAGTGAGTCGCTGTGATACGCCAACACGGAGTGAACCCGTCAACAATTTGTTGAATACAAATCGTTGTTCGAACGGCAAGGTCAACCATGCGTTAACAACCATCTCTCGACGTTTCTCCTCAGCCTGACCTGCAAGAGGGAACAGTCTGAATTCGATCCATTCGGCCAATCCAATGGACTCTGGGGCCTTATCGGGATCGTCGAGTAACAGCGCGAGTGTTTCTGCCAGATCGCCCACTGCTTGATAACTCTCGTCTACCAGCCAGTTCGGCAAGCCACTCACTTCAGAGATCCAAGTCCGCAATTCGGTGCTGGAGGCAATACGTCGGCGAGCCCCAGCAACTTTTCCACCTTTTAGTAGATATAACGCCCACGCGGCGTCATGGCGTGGTGCGTCACGAAAGTACTTTACTAATGCCGCACGTTTATCGAGCGTCGCTGTGCTGCGATCGAGCTCCCAATAGAGTTCGGCGAACCGTTGCATCAGTCGTCTTCACCGTAGTGCGATGTGAGTTCGTCAGCTTGCAATCCTTCTTCGCGTAATATGCGTACTAACGCAGAAGCATCGCCATGCGTTGCGATAACCCGTCGTGCACCCGTTTCATGAATTGTACGAATTAGATCGGGCCAATCGACATGATCTGAAATTACAAATCCGCGATCGACGTTTCGCCGCCGTCTATTGCCGCGGATCTGCATCCAACCGGAGGCGAAGGCTTGTTGGGCGCGCCGAAAGCGGCGGAGCCATGCGCTTCCAGCGGCAGAGGGTGGTGCAAGAATCAGTCGGCCTGCGAAATCGGTTCCGCGCGTGACGTCGCCGAGTGTTTCAGTGGCGAGCATGGGAATACCGGCCTTTCGATATACGTCAACGCCACTCGCAATAGCGCCATGAACCAGCGCGGGTTGACGGGTGAGTGGAAGCAGTTCGGCTAATATGCGTTGCGCTTTGCCGAGCGCATAACAGTACAGAATGGCGGTCTCGCCTCGACTCGCGCAGTGATCACGCCACGCCACGATGTCCTGAGTAATGTGTTTAGTGTCGATCCATCGATATACGGGGAGCCCAAACGTACATTCGGTGATAAAGACATCGCATTGAACCAGCTCGAAAGGAGTGCAGGTAGGATCATCGTGGCGTTTATAGTCGCCCGAGACGACCCAGACTTCCTCTCCAACCTCGATACGCACTTGAGCAGATCCCAGCACATGGCCGGCGGGGTGGAGCGAAACTCGAGCTCTCCCTAATTGGAAGGGTTCCCCATACTCGTATGCGTAAAATTGTTGAATTCCGAGTCGCCATTGAAGTATTGGTAGCCCGGATATGCTTGTGTGATAGACACCCATCCCAGCCCGAGCGTGATCTCCGTGTCCGTGGGTAATAACAGCGCGTGGGACTGGTTGCCAGGGATCGACGTAGAAGTCCCCGGCTGGGCAATAGAGGCCTTCAGGGCGGGGTTGAAGGAGGTCCATCTGGCTGAATAGTGCGTACTTCGTGCCAACGGGTTACTCCAAGATCCTGTATGCGCTATGGCGGTGCTATCTTTAACCGATGCCTTCATCGATAGCTATTCGTTGCGAGTGCGGGAAATCACTGCAAGTCGGACAAGACGTCGTCGGCCGGCGGATAAAATGCCGTTCCTGCGGCCGGATTATGGAGGTGCGGGAGCGAACGCGAACAAAGGCGCAGAACGGACCGCCAACCTGGTCGCAGCCTATCACGACCGGCACTACGCGGATTCAGGCATGGTTTGCACGAAAGATCTCATCTACCTTCCGTAGTCTGCGGCGGTTCGTATTAAAAGAATGGCGAGCAGCAACAACGCCACCCCGCCCTGCGCAGATCATGACATGGCTCGCGTATGCCTATCTTGCGTGCGCGATACTGGCGTGGATACTGATTTGGGGATTTGGCGATTCGTGGTGGCCAGGAACGGTGCTACTGTTCATCGGACGGTGGATTTTATTATTACCATTAATCGTCCTTGTGCCGGCGGGGTTGGTGTTACGGCGCACCGCTATAATTCCGCTGGTGCTCGCAGCGCTCATTGTGGTTGGGCCAGTCATGGGGTTCCAAACGGGATGGCGCCGGTGGCTCTTGCATCCAGCGGGGATTCCTATCCGAGTGGTGACGTTTAATGCCGAAACCGGTGCAGCACTCGCCATGGGTCTCGAAGAGCAGTTGGAGGAGTGGTCGGCTGATATTATCGCCATTCAAGAATGCGGACCGTCGTTGCGCGAAGCGATTGGCGGCTTGGCCGAATGGCAGACACACGAAGAGAATGGGGTATGCTTAATCACGCGGTATCCGATCACAGCGGTGGCGGTGATGGATCGAAGTGGTTTTGCGTTCATGCGAGAGTTTGATCCGAATGATATTGGGGGATCAGCTGACGTAACGCGGTATACACTTGCGACGTCGAGTGGTCTGATCGATGTGACGACAGTACATCTTGAGACACCGAGAAAAGGGCTTGAAGGGTTTTTGAGCGGTGGCAATGGACGGGCGTTGCTACAGCGGTTGCAGAGAAATACAGAGCTGCGCGATGTCGAGTCGCATATGGCGCGAGCGTGGGTTGAACGTGGGAATAAACTGAGGCTCGTGATTGGTGATTTCAATACTCCGATTGAAAGTCGGATTTTTCAGAGAAACTGGGGTGGTCTGAAGGATGCGTTTTCGGAGGTAGGGTTCGGCTTAGGGATGACAAAGGACAACGGATGGATTCGTGTGAGGATCGATCACGTTTTGTATGGCGCAGGATGGCATGCGAAGCGGGTGGCTGTTGGACCTAACCTGGGGTCAGACCATCATCCCGTGATTGTGGATCTTGTTTTGGAGCGACGGAAATAAATGGAATCACGTTGCTTGGCACGTTGATTGGGTTGATGGTAGCGATACGATAGAGCCGCGGACCGCTCACATCGGTCACGCAGCCCGGTGACTCGCATTATCGACTACGTTTGTTACACCTTTTTCGTGCGCGCAGTGAGCGCAACAATAGAAGGTATCTTTTGCTTCGATGCCGTGGCCAACGATCTTGCACCCGCAATTGGCACAGATTGGAGCGAGTCTATGAATGGCGCACTCGAAGCTATCAAACGTATGTGTCACTCCTGCAGTTATAACCTGAAAGGAGAGATAATAATCGTTGCCGCACACTTCACATTTCGCCATATCAGACTCTGCGTGGGCCCAATGTGACCATTGAGCAGGTGGATTTACTCCGTCGATGCAGAACCGCGTGCAGCAATCCAGCTTAGGGATGATCTTAAATCGCGGAAGCATTTGACAGAGCTTTCGTCAAGGACACTTTCAGCGACGCAGAGAGCTTGCCAAGGATGGCGATTACGCGCTAATTCCCCGCTCTTCGGAGTAGCTGCGCATTGGCCGCCACGATCACCGTACTGAGCGACATGAGGACAGCCGCGGCTGCGGGCGGCAGGACAATCCCCCATGGAGCGAGAACTCCGGCCGCGAGCGGAATCGCCACGATATTATACCCAGTCGCCCACCATAGATTCTGTACCATCTTTCGATAGCTCTTGCCACTCAGTTGGATGAGCGCGGGTACATCTCGCGGATCGTTGCGGACGAGCACCACGTCACCCGCTTCAACAGCGACATCAGTCCCGGCACCAATCGCTATCCCAACATCCGCTGTTACGAGAGCGGGCGCATCATTGACTCCATCGCCGACCATGGCAACGCGCGGCGCACGACCACCGTTGCGCGGCTTCTGGAGCGATGCAATGGTTTTGGCTTTTTCCGCGGGCAATACTTCCGCAAAGACCACATCAATACCAAGATCACGAGCCACCGCGTCGGCGACCGGCTTCGCGTCACCCGTCATCATGACAACACTGATACCGGCTTCATGTAGCGAACGCACAGCATCGTATGACTCGGGTCGAACTGCGTCAGCGATTGCGAATACGGCGAGGACTTTGGGAGCAGTACCAGTCATCTCGCTATGCTCTTCCAGCAACGTCACCGCAGTCTGCCCCTCTTGGCTCGCACGATCCACTGCAGCGTTAGCCCATGCGTCGAACGTGACCTGTTGTTCTCGAAGCAACGCAGGTCCACCGATAAGGAACCGACGTCCATCGACCGTTGCACGAATTCCATGCCCCGGGATAGCTACAACATCGCTCACGGGGCTGAGGACAAGATTGCGATCCTCAGCCGTTTGTACAATGCTGCGTGCGATAGTATGCTCAGACGCGCGCTCCACACTTGCAGCAAGCCGAAGCGCCTCATCATCAGAAACATTATCGTTCGGCGTAATCGCCACCACACGAAACTCGCCGAGCGTGAGAGTGCCGGTTTTGTCGAACACAACGGTGGTGAGACGCCAGGCTTCTTCAAAGCCACGGCGGTCGCGGATCAGCAAACCGCGCTGCGCCGCTAACGTCGTAGAAATTGCAATCACCAGTGGAATGGCGAGCCCAAGAGCATGTGGACACGCGATGACGAGCACGGATACCATGCGTTCAATAGCGTATGCACCGCCTGCACCAATGGCCAGCCATGTCACCCACGTCGCTACCCCAACTACGACTGCAACGATCGTTAACGCGAACGCCGCGCGATCCGCAAGCGACTGAGCGCGAGATCGTGAGGCCTGTGCCTGTCGTACAAGACGCATGATTCCGGAGAGCGCGGTGTGCTCCCCAACTCCGGTGACTTCGACACGCAGAGCACCGGTACCATTCACGGTACCAGCAATGACGGACGCGCCGACGCCCTTTTCAACGGGACGTGACTCGCCTGTGATCATGGACTCGTTGATCGGACCTCGGCCTTCCCGAATAAGGCCGTCGGCCGGGAGACTTGCACCGGGTCGAACAAGCACAAGGTCGCCCTCTACAAGATCACCGAGAGGAACCTCTTCGAATCGTTCGGCTTCGCCATTCTGTATTACAATACGCGTTGCGGTTGCAGGAAGAAGTTTTGCGAGCTCGTCGACTGCACCGTGTGCCTGGGCGATTGAACGCATCTCCATCCAGTGCCCCAGTAGCATCACCGTCACCAGGGTGGCAAGCTCGTCCCATAACGGCATGCCGGGATAGCCCAAGGTGACTGCGAGACTGAAGACGAAGGCGACTGTAATAGCGAGGCCAATCAACAGCATCATTCCGGGGACGCGGTCGCGAATTTCCCTGAATGCGCCCTGGATGAACACCCATCCGCCGTAGAGAAAGACTGCCGTTCCGCAGATTGGAGCGATCCACTGCACGCCCGGGAATTGAGGTGCGGTGTATCCGAATCCACGTTGGAGCATGTGGCCCCAGATTAACGTAGGGATGGTGAGGAGGAGTGCGATCCAAAACTTGTCGCGGAATTGAGCGACGTTGTGGCCGGCGTGGCGATCGTGTGCGGAGTGTTCATCGCCGGCTGCGTGGTGGTGCGGGGACTGGCCGGATTCCGGTGCGCCGTGATGATGGTGTGTATCACCTTTGCCATCGTGGCCGAGAGTATCATGATGATCGTGTCCAGAGTGTCCGTTTTTATGCGGAGTTGGCGATTGGCCTTCCATCATCGACCTCGGAATAACGTGAATCTGTCTTGTTGAGACTCTATGGGTGAATCACCCAAGCAATTGTCACTCCGCCAGGGCCTGGAACTATAGACATCGGAAGAAAGATCCGATCAAAGAGATTGTTCGAATGTGCGCGATTGAAGCGACTAACAAGGACGCCAGCGAGTATACCGACCCCTGCACCACCAACCACATCGCTCGCCCAATGTTCGTTTTTGTAAATCCGCGACACTGCAACCAGTGATGCGGCGCCGTATGCCGCTGGCGTGACATATTTCGCGGCATCAGGCCATGAGCGTGCCACTTCTTGGCTGGCTGCGGTCGCTGCTGCGAAAGCAAGCGTTACATCGCCCGACGGAAACGACATGTGATCGTCACTCGCAAAGCCTTTCCCTATATGGAACTCGTGTGGCGTCGTAATGTCGACTCGGGGCCGAGTGCGACCGAAAGTTCCTTTTAGTACCCCGGTGATCACGCCGCCGAGCACTACGGCTTCGCCAGTGTGCATACCAAGTGCGGCGACGGGGCGAGAGTGAGTAACCAGCCCAGAGACGTAGGTTGCCGCGCTGAAGACAATTGTGCCAGGATCGCTCAATCCGCTCAAGACGTTAGCAGTGCGTCGAAGACCGCGTGGCGACTGCATGGATGGTTTCTGGAACGCCCGTGCGATGGCTCGATCGGCTGGCATAATCGCGAAAATGAGTGTGGCAACGCCGATCCCCACAACGGCATCGCGTGGCCGAAGCAGTGGGACTTTGTTCGGGTTATGGCGATTCGTTGTATCCGTATTGGAAGGCCGGATATCACGAAGACTGTCCTTACCCAAAGCCTCGGCGACTATGCCGATTTGCTCCCTGGCGCCGCGCCCAGGAGCGTGGTTGGCTTGACCAAAGGCAGGTGATGCGGCGAAGATAATGAGCCCAAATAGCCTCAGCGTTTCTCGAGTTCGCCGCGTGGGAACGATGCATTGGTGCAATCGGTTGACCATAGCCGAAGTTAATCTCTTCTGACCCAAGGGGCCACGTCGAGGCGGTGTGATAAAAAGTCAGAATGCCCGGGGCGCTGCCCCCATACCAGTTTGTAAAGAGAAGATCTCAGCGGAACCAAGGGCGATTTTGCCTTGAGCCTGGTTATTGCTTGCGTATTTCGGTAACCCAGCGGAGAAACGCCATGGACACGCAAGGAACAACAGTCACAACGGTCGAGGCCCTGATCGCTGCGAGTAAGGACGAGAATACCCTCCATATTGTTATCGATAGCGCCTTGAGTGGCGTTCCATCGTTCAGGCTATCACCCGGTCAGTCTTTACGAGGGGCCACAGAGCACTCCACGCTCACATTTACGGAAGGGATGGACGGGCTTCAGCTGTCGTCGGATAACCAGATCCACAATATTGGGCTTAATACATCCCCAACCAAACGCGCAATCTTCAACGATACCTCGGTAACGAGCCTTGGCCGAATGGAATTGCGCCGTGTTACAACGACTGGCCGAATTCAAATTCTCGCACGGGACCAGATTCGAGGCGGTCATGTGGACGTGAATAACCTCGATATCGTCGCGGCCGATGCGCGTGGCGAAAGTGAGCGGCCGCACGGTTACGGTGTCTATGTGCTACAAGGCGCGTTCACCCTCTGGAACATGCAGCCAGATGACGATGTCCTCGTCAGCGCCAACCTCGTTGGCCTCTCGGCGGGACGTGATGGCGCGCCGGTTCGGGGCAGCGGTATTTTCGTAAGTGGTGCCGGCGATAAAGGCGGCAGGTTGCATGTGAGACGTCTGGAGACGGGGGCTGTCTACAGCGACGGTGGCATTGCACCTGGCACGCCAGATCAGATCACCGGTGGCGTATTCACCGTTTACGGCGCGCATGCCGACCTGGTGAGAAATCGGGGCCCAGTGGTCACTTACGGCGTGAACGACATGGTGCTCGATAACTGGGGAGTTGTCGATAGATGGATCGCAGACGAGAAGATCACCTCGCATGGGCCAAGTGGTATTGGGTTCGTCAACTTCGGCACCGTGCATGAACTGAAGGTCAATGCGCCAATCGAAACCTTCGGTCAGGGCGCGCGCGGGTTTAACGTTTACACGGGAACAGTAGATCTCGCAGAATTCGATCGGGTCATCACACATGCCGATGGCGCGGTGGGAATTCAGATCAGTAGACCGATCGGCAAACTGGTTGTTCGACGTGGGATCGAGACGTTCGGTGGCACGGGGCCGTCGCTTGTTAAGGGCGCGGTGGTCACCCTGTCTGCGATTGCGCTCAGTATCAAACCAGGCGGTTCGGCGCGCGAAATCGAGATTGCGGGTGGTATCAAGACCAACGGTGCAGGCGTGGCGCCGATCGAACAACACGGTGCTGTTGAATCGTTTCGGGTAACGGGAGGATTTGCTGCAGCGGGAGCTGGGTTTGATACGATATGAAGATGCCGCAATACCAGCACGGAGCTTTCATCTGGTTTGGCGAGTCGGCTGTAGAGGTTACGCGTTGAACGAACGTTCCCATGACTCGGATCTCATGAGAACATGTATTACGTCTGTGTACTGACCATAAATTAGTGTACGAAGTCCTCGCGCATGCAGACGTTGCCGTCCCCTGTCACCAACCCGATATCGCCAAACTCCCATCAAAATGTGACGCAAACAGTTGATGGACGAGTCTATTCCTGTGTGTCACTAACACCGGACACCTCCGACGCTCAAATCATCGCCGCAGTGCTTGCCGGGGATGTTGACGCATACCGCCTCCTCGTGCGTCGGTATCGCGACCGCTATGCACGTTTTGCCATCCGAATGTTAGGCAACTCGGATGATGCAGACGACGTGCTACAAATAGCGTTTGTCCGTGCGTACGGCAATCTGGCGAAATGTCGAGAGCCGGAGCGATTTGGCGCGTGGTTCCATCAAATTGTTATTAACGAGTGCCGCACGTTGGGCGTTCGTCGGGGACGTCGCGAACTTCGCTTTATTCGCGACGACACGATGCTGGCTCGACTGGCATCAGATACGGATCCTTCGATGCGCGCAGAAGGCACTGATAAGCTCCAACGTAATATCCAGGATGCGCTCGACCAACTCGACGCAGCACATAGGGAAGCATTCGTGTTGAAATACATTGAAGAGGTTAGCTATGAGGACATGGCGGATCTAACTGGTGCAGGAATCTCTGCGCTCAAAATGCGTGTGAAACGAGCGTGTGATCGGCTGCGTATCGTCTTGGAGGGACAAATCGATGGATGACATTACGGAAGTGAATCTTCAGGGTGAACATGACAACGACGCGACAGATGCGGCGTTCTGCGAACGTGTTGCGCACCCCATGCGGGCCCACGAACAGCTCGGCGCAAGCTTTGAGGCACGCGTGATGGCGGTCGTGCATACGCAACACGCCGCTTCGATGGCTACGGGTGAGCTCACCGCAGATCAAAACAACCGGTCGCGGGGATGGTGGCGTCGTTCTTACACGGTTCATGTTTCTCCAATGGTGGTCCTTGCTACCGCGGCAGGTTTTGCCATCATCGTGTTGTTTGGCCAGGCTGCAGTACAATCGCACTTTTCCGAGCCGGACGCAGTAAACACCACCAGAGGGTCAGCTCAGGTACCGCCAGCGAGTGTTGCGGCTGATATGGTTCCTGATACAGTGCATATTCTCCGGTTCGTGTTGATGGATCCACGTGCTCAGAGCGTGTCGATTGTTGGCGACTTCAATAGTTGGGACAAAACAGCAACGCCTCTTGCCACCACAACCCGCCCCGGCGTCTGGACCACGTCAATCGCGCTACCGCCGGGACGACACGAATACGCTTTTATTGTGCACGATGGCTCACGTGAACACTGGATCCTCGATCCAGCCTCGAGTGTGGCACACGACGATTTCAGCACCGAAAGTTCCGTAGTTGTGGTACCGCGAACGTCGACACCGGAGCACACGTTGTGAATGGTGGGGCGCGCGCTCGACGATTAACTCGATTAACTGTAATGTCCGTTTGGTCATCCCTCCTCATACCGATCGGGATACTCGGCGGGCTGCTGTGTTCGCGCTCAGCTCTTGCGCAGGGAATAAGTGCCGAGGTCGATATAAGCGGCTCGCAAGTAAGGTACGCGGACTCGCTCCAGCTTGCGACCGCTGCCTTCACACCAACACTCCGAGTCTCAGGACGGCGCGCAATATTGGATGCCACGGGTAGCTACTCGAATGCGCGTGATGGGCGATGGGCACTGCAAGGCGCGATGACAGCTGTGTGGTTCACTCCGTCCCTTGGCCGCGCGTCAGGCGAGATTGCAGCGTTAGCGGGTGGTACCACCAATCGAGATGGAACACGCACAGCACAAGCGATGTTAACCGGCCGATTGCATATGCGTGCAGGCGCGGGTGGCATTTGGGTTGGTGCAGGTCGAGGTGTTGCATCGGATACTCTGAATCGACAAGCTATTACACGGGGCGAAGTTGGAGGATGGACTCGCTGGGCGTCAGGTGCCGGCTCGATTGTGATTATGCCAACTCGCCTTCGTGATTCCCTGTCGTATGTTGATGCGCAACTCGCGCTCCAGTGGGAGTGGCCACGGTTAACCCTCGGTGTCTCGGGGAGTGGACGTCGCGGGCAACGTCTTCCCGATATCGGAGAGAGACGTACGACATGGGGTGATGTGAACGTCACAGCGCCACTGATACAAAGGCTTGCCCTTATTGCCAGTGCGGGAACCTATCCTATCGATTGGATGCAAGGGTTCCCGGGAGGGCGTTACGTTACAGTTGGCGTTCGCCTGGGAGTGTATGAGTCCCGGACCGCATCTGCGGAGTCTGTACCGACTTCAGGTGCTCGGGCGGATGATATCGCGGTGCGAGTTACAGCGGGGCCTTCCGGGCACACGGTGCTTTCTGTTCGCGCAGAACATGCACGCAGCATCGAGCTTATTGGCGACTTTACAAATTGGCAACCAATCGCGCTTATTCGTGACGCGAAGGGACGGTGGTCAATCACACTTCCTATCGAAGCCGGGGTCCATCAGATGAACATACGTTTGGATGGCGGCGCATGGAGAGTTCCCAAGGGACTCACACCGGTTGTTGACGAATTTGGCGGATCGGTTGGAATCGTTGTAATTCCGCCTCCGATGTGACGTGGACGTAAAAGGATGTTGTCTATTATATGGCCCCCGTCGCGAATCGTCGCTGACCAACCGCGACATCGCGGTACACCGTGTCACCCTCTCACACTATTGAGTGACCATGACTGATAGTATTATCACATCTGCACTTTCAAGAACTCGCCGGCTTGCGGGGCTTATTGCTGTCGCTTCGATCGCGACAATATGCGCAAGCCAGCCCCTCTGGGCTCAATCGTCAGACGCTACGGCATCTGCATCAGCTCGCCTCACTAAAGTTCTTCCACCTGACGTTGCGCAACGCATTTTAGCACGAATTGCGGCAGCACATCAGCAGGGGTTACCCGGTAATGCATTGGAGCAACGCGCACTCAAGTTCGCAGCTAAAGGCGTAAGTCCTGCAGCAATCGAGACATCGATTGATGAACAAGCCAATCGGATGGCACAAGCCAACAAGGTCCTCCAGACGGCACGTGGACGTAAGCCTAGCGGCGACGAAATCGATGCGGGGGCTGAGGCCATGCGCAAAGGGGTTGATGGCGCCAAGGTGCAGGCGTTAGCGAAAAGCGCGCCATCAGGACGTTCGGTTGCGGTCCCACTCTATGTTGTTGGAAGTTTGATCGATCGCGGGCTCGCTGCGGATGAGGCACTTCGACGCGTGCAAGATCGGTTGCTCGCACGAGCAGATGACGCCACACTGGAGCGGATGCCCGGTGAGCTACCTGTGCAAGCAGCGGCTGGCCAATCGCACCGACCCGATGGTCCTGGTCGCGGTGTAGGGGCAGCAAAGCGGCCAACAGGTGTTGGTACTGGCGGCGGTGTTGGTGGTAATGGTAACGGTGTTGGTGGACCGCCACCTGGAGTACCTGCCAACCCTGGTCGTGGTAAGGGTGGTAAACCTGCTACACCGCCGAGTCAACGTCCGTAGAATGCCAATAGTGCATGCGGCTGATGACTCTGTAGCTGTGTGCACTCGTGGTTTTGGCAACACTGTTTTTTCAATCCTTTCTATCCTATAAATTATGTCAATCACTAACATTCGGCGCTCTCGTGCCAAGATATCAACCTACCTTGCTCCCATGGCTTTGGCAGCGAGCGTATGCCTATTCGCTGCGTGTGACAGTGACAATACCGCTCCTCCCAGGCAGGCGACAGTCCAACTGCTGTTAACCGACGCCCCGTTCCCATTCGATTCCGTCGCGCGTGCGGACCTATTTATCGTACGTATTGATGGCAAGATGGCTGGGACCGATTCGAGTGATGCAGAGCGCAACAAAAATGACGATAGTAATGGTGGAAACACCGACGTCGCAAAAGGTTGGGTTACACTAGCGACACCAAATCAGAGCTACAATCTGCTGGACCTCCAAGGTGGGAGAACAGCCAATCTTGGACAAACCACACTGGCGACGGGAACATACCGTGGATTTCGGTTGATCCTTGATGTTGATAAGTCGTCAATCACCCTGACAAATGGTCGAGTACTCACCGGGACGAGCATTCCCGGGATCAAGTTCCCAAGCGCAGGGCGTACGGGAGTGAAGATTGTGTTGGATGCCCCACTCGCGGTAACGTCTGGTGGAACGGTGTTTGTGTTTGACTTCGATCTTGGGAAAAGCTTTGTAATGCGCGGTAACACAATCTCCCAGAATGGACTTCTCTTCAAGCCGGTTATCCGTGCCACAGCGCGCGATCTGACGGGAACGATTAGCGGTGTTGTGCGAGCGATCACTGCGGATGGAACGCCTGTTGCAAACGCTACCATCGAAGTCTTAAAGGCAGGAACAGCGCTCACCGATACTGTTTCGGCGAACATCCTCGCGACGACAAAAACTGATAATGCTGGGGCGTATACGGTTTCCTTTTTACTGCCAGCGACGTACAGCATTCGTGCTACACCGCCGGCGACTTCAACGAATAATCCTGCGTTGGTATCGGGTGTTGTGGTCACGAGCCAAACAATAAGTACCGCGCCGGTGATTGTATTGCCGGTAAGTACCGCGCTGGTAGTTGTATTGCCGTAATGATTGAGGAACAACGAAATCATTGAAACTTGAGCGGTCTTGGCGGTTGTCGCTGGGACCGCTCAAGTGTTTATAGCATAATCGGAAGAAACGTTCTATTCGGCAGTGGACTCACGCCCCTGCTTGCTTCTCATGGGAGGAATACACAAATTGAAGAGGTATGGAGTGCGGCGATATCGTCCCATATGCGCTCCAAGACCTTAAGATACCTTTCAGGATCTGTTCGAGCGATTCCGCTTGGCGGTCTGTGATTTCCAAGCGGGTTACCGGATACGATGAGCTACGTCTATAAAACCATGGAATCGCCTCTCGGGATTCTTACCCTCGTTGGGAGCGACAACGGTCTCGCTGCCGTTTCGTGGGAAAATGACGCCCTGGAACACATTCGAGTACAACCCATATCAGAAGATCGAATGCATCCAATCTTGCTGGATACAGAGATGCAGTTACACGAATATTTTCAAGGTAAGCGTACCATATTTACCCTGCCGCTGGATTTTGTAGGGACCGAATTTCAGATCAAAGTCTGGCATGCCTTGCTCACGATCCCATATGGGGAAACTCGCTCCTACGGTTACATCGCCAAGCAGTTGGGAAATGCCAACGCCATGAGAGCCGTCGGCGCTGCGAATGGGAAGAACCCCTTACCTATAATTGCACCGTGTCATCGGGTGATCGGTGCAAATAATCAATTGACGGGGTTTACCGGAGGCTTACATCGAAAAGCATACTTGCTTGATCTTGAATCGAAGCAGAAATCCTTTTTCTCCAGGTAACGGAACAGGTTCGGTAACACGGGTCTTGCGTGCAGACGGACCGTACCGCAAATCCTCGCAAGACAGGGCAACGAGTAACGATTCTGCGACGACTCCCCGGGCGACGTAACCCTTCCGTAACACAGAGCGTTCTCCAATTGCAGCAACTCCCCTAGCGCGATTTACTCCAACATCATGCAACGCATTTCCCGGATAAAAATGCTTGCAAAGAACGCCTAATTATCACCCTTCGCCACATCCGTGGCGTTTCAATTGGAGAGGATCCTTCATGACTGATGTCTCGCGCCGACACTTCTTCCGAAATTCGGCCACCTACATTGGCGGTACGGTCATCGCGCCGTCGCTTGTAGGTTTGATCGCCTGTAATGATGCCAATGCTTTGAACAGCCCGGAATCTCCGTCGAATCCTCTTCTCTCCCAGAATAAGGGACGAGGCGGACTCGGTGGGTACGGCACACTGGTGCAACATCCGGCGCTCCCCTTCTTGATTCCAGCCGGATTCAAACTCATTCAGATCAGCAAAGCTGGTGATCCATTGACCGGTGGCGGCGTTATTCCAAATGCATTCGACGGAATGGCCGCGTTTCCAATGCGTGGACGTGGACATGCGTACGGATATGGGAATGGGAACGGCCACGAGCATCATGATGACGATAACGATCGCCGTCATGGCGGTCACCAGAAGCAGCGCATCCGCCTGATCCGAAACCACGAGATTCGTGATAACGCATCTCAGGGACACGCGTTTGGAACTAAACCGTACGATGCGAACGGTGGTGGCGGCTGCACATCGTTGGAAGTTGAGATCGACAAGCATGGTATTCCACACGTTGTCAACGAATTCATCAGCATCAGTGGAACGATCGTAAACTGCGCGGGTGGCCCGACACCGTGGGGAAGCTGGTTAACATGTGAGGAAACCACTGCGGGAACCGCGAACGGATATCTCAAAGATCACGGCTACATCTTCGAAATTCCAGTTGATGCGGAGTCTGAAGTGGATGCAATCCCGTACAAAGAAATGGGACGCTTTTCGCATGAAGCAGTTGCGGTTGATCCTCGCTTTGGGCATGTATACGAAACGGAAGATGCAGGGAATTCCTCCGGATTCTACCGTTTCCTCCCCGATATGCGCCGTGAACTTGGCCAAGGTGGCCGATTGCAGATGTTAGCGGTGAAAGGACAACCCCAGCTTGATACCACGTCAGGTGGGATTCCGCCGCTCACCCCGCTCCCAGTGGAATGGGTTGATATCGAAGATCCCGATCCAGCGGTCATTAACAGCTCGACATCGTGCTTCGCGCAGGGATTGTCGCAGGGCGGTACTCGCTTCGCACGCCTCGAAGGGTGCTGGTATGGTGATGATAGTGTGTTCTTTAATGCAACCAGCGGTGGTGCGGCTGGTACCGGGCAGGTGTGGCAGTATCGCCCGCACAATCCTAATCGTGGCGAGCTCGTGTTGATTTTTGAATCGCCGAACGCCGATGTATTGGATGCACCTGATAATATTTGTGTCAGTCCGCGTGGGGGGCTAGTGTTGTGCGAAGACGGTGGTGGAACACAGTTCATTCGTGGACTCACGCAGACGGGGACGATTTTCGATCTGGTAAGCTCTAGCAGCTCGAATGCGACGGAGTTTGCGGGTGCGTGTTTCAGCCCAGATGGCGACATCCTGTTCTTTAACACCCAGGGGTCAACGAGCAGCACAGGAACGGAGCGTGGTGGGACGTTCTCCTTGTTGGGACCGTGGCGGAACGGGGCGTTATAGCCGCGGGATATTAAAATAGCAACGAGTTCGTCTCCCCGCGCATGGCATGTAATGCACGGGAGACGAACTCATTTATTCTACTATTCAGCAATATGGGTCACAGTACTGCCAATCAGCCTACTATACGCCCAGCGGGCGGGTACCCTGCCTAGTGGATGCTGGTGGTCTAGGCGTTGAGCAATGGGAACTTCGTACGTGCCTATACTACCTGCCCTACTAAACGGCCAATCGCTGCAGTGATAGCCATTGCCACCGCTCCCCAAAACGTCACCCGAATCATAGCGCTTCGCATGGGCGCACCACCCGCCCGCGCCGCAACAGCGCCAAGCAACGCAAGAAACGCGAGGGAAAGAATCGCTGTATAAACCACGAGCCTGTCAACAGGAATCAACTTGACTACAAGCAGCGGTAACGCCGCCCCCAATGCAAAGCTCAAAGCAGAGGCACCAGCGGCCTGTAAAGGACGCGCTGCCATCGTTTCAGACAAACCCAGCTCATCGCGAGCGTGTGCGCCAAGTGCGTCGTGTTCCATAAGCTGGCGAGCGACGGTATCAGCCAGCGATGGTGTCAATCCTCGTGCCTCGTATATACCTGCAAGTTCTCGGAGTTCGCCGTCGTAGTCAGTCGCGAGTTCGTGTTGCTCCTTTGCCAGTTCAGCACGTTCCGTCTCGGCTTGCGACGTTACCGAAACATACTCCCCAGCGGCCATCGACATCGCCCCGGCAGCCAACCCTGCAAAACCTGCCACGAGGATGCTGCCGGACGTTCCTCCTGCAGTCGCAACACCAATAACAAGACTTGCTGTCGAGACAATCCCATCGTTGGCGCCAAGAACCCCAGCTCGCAACCAGCCGATTCGACCGATAACGTGGGGCTCATGATGACGCCCTCCAAAGGGAAGATGTCTGGATTTTTTATTGTTGCCCATAGGTTATACGCTCAAATCGAGTTTTCGTGCAATTGCTGCTTGTTGTTCTACAAGGGCCTCTCGCGTCACTGTTCTAGTGGCTGCGCCAGCGGTGGTAAAATTCCGGGCCCCATGCTTGAAACATCGCTGAAGATACCGCGATGCGCCATAACAAATTTGGAGGTGTATGCTTGCTGGGGTTGGTGCGGCAATTGCTTTGTTGATCCCAGTACCCACGATCGGACCTCGGGCCACCGGATTTGCTTGGAGCTGAACACGGCGGCCGCAAATATATATTGAGAGCAAGAGGCAAACCATGAAGATCAGTCCCCTCGCAGGTCATCCACCTCCCCCTTCGATGCTGCTCGATGTCGCCAAGTTGGTCTCGGCGTATTACACCGACATTCCCGACCCTGCAATCCCGGCCCAACGTGTTGCCTTCGGCACGTCGGGGCATCGCGGATCGGCATTCGAAACGACGTTTAATGAATGGCACGTACTCGCAATCAGCGAAGCCATTTGCCAGTATCGACACCAAAACAACATTGACGGTCCACTGTTTCTCGGCATCGACACGCACGCGCTGTCGGTACCTGCGTGCGCTACGGCCCTTGAAGTGCTGGCGGCACACGGCGTTAACGTCATGCTCGCTGAACAGGACGAATACACGCCAACGCCCGTCGTGTCGCACGCCATTCTCCGCTACAACAAGGGACGCACCACGGGATTCGCCGACGGTATCGTGGTCACGCCGTCGCACAATCCACCAGATAACGGAGGATTTAAGTACAACCCACCCAATGGCGGACCGGCGAATACCGAGGTCACCAGCTGGATTGAGGCCCGAGCGAACGAGTTCATGGAACGCAAGCTCGCGGACGTGAAGCGTATGACGTACCAGAAGGCATTACGCGCCACTACGACGCATCGACACGACTATCTCAACGCGTACGTAAACGACCTGGGGAATGTCGTCGATATGGACGCGATCCGCGGCACAGGGATTCGCCTGGGCGTCGATCCGCTCGGTGGCGCGGGTGTTCATTATTGGGCGCCTATCGCTGAACGCTATCATCTCAACCTCACGGTCGTGAATGATGTCGTGGATCGGACATTTCGTTTCATGACGGTGGATTGGGATGGACAAATTCGCATGGACCCATCGTCATCGTACGCCATGCAGCGTTTGATTGGCCTGAAAGATCGCTTTGATATTGCCGTAGCGTGCGATACAGATCATGATCGTCACGGTATTGTCACGCAAAGCACTGGCTTGCTGCCGCCCAATCATTATCTCGCGGTTGCAATTCACCATCTCTTCCAACATCGACCGCATTGGCGCCCGAAGTCCGGTGTGGGGAAAACAGTCGTGAGCAGTGCCATGATCGATCGTGTAACCGCAAGCCGCGGTCGGGAACTTCACGAAGTCCCAGTCGGCTTCAAATGGTTCGTAGATGGTCTTCTCGATGGCTCCATCGGCTTCTGCGGCGAAGAGAGCGCGGGTGCGACCTTTCTGCGTCGAGACGGGACCGTGTGGACCACCGATAAGGATGGCATGATCCCAGCCTTAATGGCGGCCGAGATAACGGCGGTCGCGGGGCGTGACCCTGGGGAGATTTATAACGACTTGACGCGGGAGTTTGGCGAGTCGGCATACGATCGAGTCGAGGCACCAGCAACTCCCGAACAAAAGCAGCGGCTCTCCGCGCTTTCGCCGCAACAGGTGCAATGCACCACCCTGGCCGGCGAAAAAGTTGAAAACGTCATCAACACCGCCCCAGGCAACCATGCACCACTCGGCGGTATAAAAGTTAGCGCGGCGACTGGCTGGTTTGCTGCTCGACCATCGGGAACCGAGAATATCTACAAGATTTACGCGGAGAGCTTCCGAGGGAAGGAACAGTTAGACCAAATTGTAAAGGAAGCTCAGCTAATTGTGGATGCGGCGCTTCACCAACCACGAGCATAGATTTACGGTTGAATAGATCTGCGTAACACATGCAGCACACGCGGCCTTTGCCGCGCATAACGTCTTCTTGCGAAATAATAGATGAATGTACTCGACTGGATCGGAACGTTTGTATTCGCCTTGAGCGGTGGACTACTGGGTGTACAGAAGAGATTCGACCTTTTTGGCGTTCTCTTTCTGTCGTTTGTGGTATCGGTCTTCGGCGGAATCATACGCGACGTTCTGATAGGCGCGACCCCTCCGATCGCGATTACGAATATCAATTATTTTGTGATCGCGATGCTCGGTGGCCTGACAACATTCTATTGGCATCCAAAAGTATCGTCACTCCAGCGCCAAATCTTGCTTCTTGATGCGGTTGGGCTTGCATTGTTTGCAGTGGTCGGCGCGCAAAAGGCAATTGATTACGGAATTAACCCCTTGATGGCGGCGATCCTGGGGATGCTGTCTGGCATTGGCGGTGGGATGACTCGCGATATTCTCGCGGGAGACGTTCCGTTTGTACTGAGAGCCGATCTTTACGCCGTTGCGGCGCTAGCGGGAGGCGCGGTGGTATCGATCGGGACCACCTTGGGTGTGCAGTCGACTTATTCGATGGTGTTGGGTGCTGTTGTCTGTATCGCACTTCGGCTGATGGCGATTTATCGTGGTTGGCGGGCACCTATTGCGCAGTGGAACGACAATAGTTAGATGTGAGTGAGACTGACGCTACGATGCGTCGCGATGTGCAAAGACCGGCGGTAGCAGGAACAAGCTACGGAGGGATATCATGGCAAAGCCTGGCTCAGCAACATTTAGATCCGTAGCGAACCGCGGAATCCCCTACTGGTTCTACCGAGGTTCAGGGGACTGCATGAAGAGGGTCGGCGTCGAATCGTTATTCGCATACTGTATAAAAAAATGCGAATAACGAGGGATTTCGCTAGTCCGTCCTTGAAATTTGAGCGGGACGCAGACAGTGTGAGCTTCGCAGGCTGGGGTAGCTCTCTGGAAGACATGAATATTGAGTGCGGGGCCCTAGGGCCGCTGGAGTAGGACGTCTATTAACTCGTGTAATACGACCTCTCCATATCGATTCAAGCTGGTTGACTCCACGATGATACCATCGCGGTCGATCAGGAAACAACGCCCTGACGTATTCCCGCGGGAACCGCCAAACGTATATTGTGTTTCATTCGGGGTCTCTTCATCGATCCGGCGACGATCCAGTCCAGGAAGGCGAAAAAACGGCGTTACAGTGACGGCCAACCTGCCCGGGATACGCGCGAAATCCTGCCACAGCCGCCGCATCAACTCCGCCTCTTCGGCTGGAGCGGGCGGCGCCATGATCGAAAAATATCCCTGTGTGCGTGCCACGAGTTGGATATTGATCTCTGGAAACTGACGGTGCAAACGCTGGAGAATCGTGTATTCGGTCCAGCATCCTCGTTCTAAACACCGATTGCTATCAAGGAAAACCAGGAGGGTTGTTCGACCAATTATCGAACGCGCGACAGGCAACCGACGAACTGAATCGGCTAACATAGATGATGGTTTTCGATGATCGACGTCAAACCAAAAGCTGCCGACAATCTCAGGCGCCTGTTGTCCTACAGCGTTAGTGATGGAAGTTATTGAGTCACCTGAGATTGCCACCCAATTAGCACGCCTGATATCCGCAAACGGCCGTGTTCCTCGCGTAAGACTATCCCGAAGCGTTTGCCAAATCAAGAAATCTCCGGCAATATAAAGGTTGGGTCTCCCGACCCATTGATACCACTGATCTTTCCGTTCGGCTATCGTCAGCTTCCGAGCGGCCTGTCCCGCCCGCTGCGCAAAGCGTGTCGCACGCGTGGTATCACCGATCTTCAAGGCCGCTGTGAATGCGGCAATGCTGAACCTTAACCGTTGCATGGCTGAGTACACGCTCAGATCTTCCGCGAAAGGCTCTGCAATCAGTGATTCGACAACAGCCAGTCGGATCGGCTGACTCCGGAGATAGACCGTTGCGAATGTTTCGATCAGTGCTGCACGTTCCTGCCGTCGTTCAGCCGGGACCATCGCGAGCCTGCGATGTGTGAGTGCCTCCGCGTCCGATTCGCGTCCCGCCTGTAGATAAAGTTTCACCAACAACGGTGGGTCCAGGAGCGACAACGCGGGGTCATCAAATTGCTCGGCGCACGCAAAGGCGATACGTTGCACTGCAGCCGGTTCAGGAAGGTGCCCATCTTGTACATAAAACGGCATGGTATCGAGCCAGGCCGGAGCCATTCCCCGAATGCTATCACCGATACGGTCTGTCACTGATAGGCAGTCTTCAACCGTACGATATCGAGAAAGATCGATGTCTACCGGGGGCCATTCGAATCGAGTTTGCGCCATTATTGAGGACCGGGGAAACCCCATTGCAATCAGGAAAATACAACTCAAGAACGCGAGATGGCGAAGCGGACGTACCGTTATCGTTTCACAAATATTCAGCATAATAGAGGGCACAGGAGATTCGGTCATATCGGAACGCTACACCGCATCGGCGAGCGCGGTAAAACTGAAATCATTCGATTTGATTGCAGGAACGATAGCGGGGCTGAGCGCATATTGATTTGGGGATTTGACCGGCCGAAACACCGGAACTGGCACTCCAAGTGCCTCGATCCTGTTCAGGACAAACAGTGGAGATTCCGTAACTCGCATATTGTGAACGGCTTTGGATATCTGACCATTCTCGATAAGCCAGAGCCCATCCCTCGTAAATCCTGTCGACAACACACTCCGGTCATCAAGCATGATTAAATTCGAAAAACGCGTGATGAGCAGTCCCCTCTTGGTGGTAGCAATCATGGTCTCAACCGACGTATCTCCGCCGGACATCCGAAACGCGGGCCGCTCCGAAACCGGAATGTTCTCATTGAGCATCGGTAGTGCATAACGTCTTCTCCCCCGCTCAACTCCACCCCAGTGTTCGAGCGCAGTCAACACGCCGTTCCGAATCCAGACGATGGGCTGGAGCCCTGGTTCTGGTACCACGCCTAAAGTTGGATCTTCCGGATCGTGTTGTATCGTAATCCGTTCATCGACCACTTGAAGTCCGAGTTTCGACCGCCAAAGTTTCAACGATTCGTCATAACCTAAGAAAAATGGACCTTTTCCCCGCTCCGCTCCTCCAACATCGCGCGAGAAACACTTCATAAAAATATTCATCAGGTCGCATACTGCTTGTGGTTCGAGAATCACCGTGTAGCGGCCCGGTTCGATCCGGACAGGATCAAGTGACAAGGTGCATTTTCCGAGGGCTCGGGAGGCTAGTACCGACGCGTCAATCATATTCCAATCGTAGCCGGAACTTCCCGCCCATCCAGATCCTCGCCCTTGTGGATGCCGCACGGTGATTGAACATTGTGCCTGTGTCAATGTTTCGTAGTAGACGTTAGACCGTTGTGTGTTCCCGTATGCTCGCTCGCAGGCCCGCAGCTCCAAGTATCCAGCGGAAAACAACCCTTGTGGCTCCGCCTGCTCGACAAGCGTTTTTGCTAAAGCCCCGCGTTGTTCCGTTGTTAGGTTGTAGGTCGCATCGCTCCATAAGACACTGTTCGGACTGGCCAATACAGGAGCAGCGACAGGAAATCCTTGCGGTTCCTTGTCGACTCGAAGCCGAGAGGTGCGTTCCGCTGCCTTGACCGCACTTTGGAGCGAAACGGGATCGTCTTGATTGGTGAAAACCCATCCATCATATCCTCCCGGAAGCGAACGCTGCACGTTGATGGTGATATCTCTTCGATCCCCGGCGAGTCTGACTTGATTGCGAGCCCATCGCAGCTCTCCGTTCCACCATCCCGTTATATCGATGCGGGTTTCACCGCCCTCGCCTCCGTGCTCTGCAAATTCAAAGACACGCTGGCAAATCTCTTCGCATCGTGCTCGAGATAGCAGTCGAGGAGTCTGGTCGTCGAAATCGGTCATTAGGCTCTCCTCAGAATATCGATCCAATTGATATTCTCCAGCAGAGCTGGTGGACTGGACACACTATGATATCCAAACTGCGGCGGCTCACCTTTTTCCACGCGCATACCATACCGCCGGACGCTCTCGGCTCCACCAAGGTGCTTTAATGATTTCCATAATTCCGGTGATCTGAATAAGAATCCGGCATTCTGTAGCCGAGCGACTTTCCGACCCGATCGAATCTGATACGTTTTTCCAAACCCAAGTCCGTTCAGTTGCATAAAATCAATATTGTTGGTGGCGGATTTAACCGCTATGCCGTCTTCGAGGGTCTGGCAAAGGTCGGTGAAATCTGCGCGCGTTTTCGCAGGTTCCACCACGAGATTCGCGGTATGGGCGAGTGGAACATCCGCAGCATTTTGCGCAAAAGCACACCCGCCGCCTTGTAGCGGGCGCGTTCCGGACAGTTGGGTGAGCCACGCCATCCCTTCCCGGGTCGCTTGATACCCAGTCAAAATACCATCTTGCACTAAGTGGAACGATCCACCTGGCACGCCCTCGTCATCCCATTGTACTGTCGCAGCTCCGCCAGGTTGGGTGCGATTGGCGCTCACTGTTAAGAGTGGAGAACCGATTCGGAGCGTCCCAAGCATTTGTTCTGGATCATTCAGGTAACTTGTACCACCAGCGTTCGCTTCGTATCCCAATGCCCGGTCGAGTTCGCTTGCTGCACCAATAGTGCTACTTGCAAGTGCCGCTAGGCTTCTGGCATCGCTCACCGTATCATATCGTCCGACGTCGATCGGTTGGACAGGCAGGCTCAGATCTTCGTCCAGCTCTTCGATCAATGTCCGGATTGCATCACGGACAGGTTGTCCCAAATACAGTTCCCAACCCACGCCAGCCGGTGTCAGGAGATCCTCAATCCCTCCCACAGTGCTTTTGCCGGCCTTCACGAATTGTACCCCGAAACCTCCTTCAGACCGATACAACCGTTGGGTGCAGTACGATCCATCGCTTGCGCCCCACGCTTTGTCTTGCACCTCGAACTGGCAATTGTTTGCAACCGTAGCTGCCCCTGGTATTCGGTCCGTAAACATAGCCATGCCGTTGAGATGATCTACAAACTCCATGGGTGCGATCGTGAACGGGTCATACCGTATGGGCATAGACCACGCCCCATCTGAGACAACCGGCCTTGGAAAGAGATCGACGTACTTAGGTTTCCCAAGGATGTTTGCCTTGGCCTGTCGCGCCGATTCTTTGCCGAGCCGATGCATTTCGTCGCGATGCCAAACGGGGCTCGCCGCAAATCCCCAATATCCATCGACCAAGGCACGAACGCCCACAAGGAGACTTTCTTGATCGATGACATAAGGCGTTTTGCTTGGTGTAATGCTTCTCACCCTGGTATACGTCAATCGCACATCAGCGTAGCTAGCTCCGGACGAGCGTGCTGCATCGAGCGCCTGCTGAATGAATTCCCGGGTTCGAGTGTCACGATAATCCAGTGTTTCGGCCAGCGGTACTCGCCCCGTGCTGCTCCACGTTGTGGGGAGCAGCGCGCCGACACCCCATGCGGCTCCCGTCTGCAAAAAGCTTCGCCGGTTACATCCTCCGTGCCACACCTGATGCAGCGGATTCTTCGTATCTTGCATTACTGTAAAACCAAACATTTATTCTTCCTCAACTCTGACGGTAATGCGACCAACGGTCTTGCGTTGTCCATCATAATACGTATGCGTGCCAATTGCCTCGAATCGCCTCCATCCTAGAAAGACGAAGATTCCTCCAACCACTATGCTTGGACGAGTCACGAGATCCCCTGTTTCCAACGCAAACTCTGGATGTCCAAGAGACGCGGAGATACCAGGGCCGAAATCATAGTTGAGCGCCACCGAGGGATCTTCGAATATGAGGCCAGGCCAGTTGGTTTGCAGAAAACGATTTCCAGCATCACGCCAAATCACGGCGCCACCGACCGCGATTTCGACCGTTGCGGGCCAAAACGCGATGGTACCATCTCGAAGTAGCTCGACATCAACGACCCGTTCCCGTGGGAGAACAATTCGATATTCGGTACTGTCGATCCGTTCGATACCAAATGCATACGTTGAAGCGAAGATCCACACTTTACCGATCCGCTTTCCCTCCAATGAAGCATTTGTACTCCCACTGTTGGTAACGGTTGCAATTCGGAGGCTGGAGGTCCGGTACGCGATTTGTAATCCTGATAGGTTTCCATTCGCCGAGTTTTTGACAACGGGACGAATTGAAAGCTTGGACCCAAGTGCGAGTCGGGGATTGTCGTTGGGGATCGATAACGTAGCAAGTGGCGATGCGGGCGGTGTCGCCACGACTCGTACGAGCCCTGTATCGACGCGGGTAACGCCATTCAGCTGCAGCGATGCGATCACACGAATACCGCTCCCGGTTCCTAACGCAGTCAATACTCCGTTCGAATCGACCGCCAGTTTTTCGACGTCTAGAACCGTGAAAACAGGTTTAGCATCTCCACCCAGAATGGGCTCCCCCTGCTCATCGTAGGGAGTCACAGACAACTGCACTGTATTGTACGGTGGCGTCATCGCCAGATTGATCGCTGGATAATTCAGCTTGAGTTCCCAAAAGCTCGATCCAGCTTCAGTTTGAGGGACAACGACGTCTGCCAGAACACCACTACAGCCGGTTCCAATGACTGTGAGCGCGAGAGATACGACTACGTGCAACGATTTTTTTTGCATTATCATGCCTCTCGATTAAAACAGCCGCGAAACAATGGATTCCCAAGGCGTTCATCTCCCGGAATCGGTAAGTTGACATCGGTCCCGTACGCCGATGGCTCTCCCATCCTGAACAACAAGAGTTCTCCAATCGGATACACCGTCTCCTGTGTCCTCCCATAATTGCGAATGAGTCGCCGCAAATCACCCTGGCGATGTCCGGTCAAGAATAGCCAGAACGCCCGCTCATGGAAAAGCAGATCTACGCGCACATCAAAAGCCGTTGATCCCGGTGGCAGTGCTTCCAGTCCCGGATCTTCCAATGGAGGAAGACCGGCAATCCCGCCTGTACCTGCGGGAGCGGGCACAGGGCAACCTTCGATCGAATCACAGGTGGTTCGTAACGTATTCAGTATTGTGAGCCACTCGGTAGGGTGTTCGGCCTGCAGTGCTGCTTCGGCGAGAATGAGTTGGGCCTCGATCCCGCTGGCAACAACGATCGGATCTGATCCGGCAGGGTTCTGATATTTTTTGGCGGCATACATCGGATAGGGACTTGTAGCAACCTGCACCACTCCTGGAACCGTATCGGTGCGCGGATCACCAGCGCTCACATAGGGAAGCCCATTAGTACCTTCCCGATCACTCATCGCGAAGTATTTTCCACGGTACCGACCGGATTCTGCTGTGCGTTGGAAACCGTTGGCCCCTGTAACAAAGCTCCCTTCCCGCGGTTGATACCTCGCCTCATATCGAAAATCAACAGAGACATCCTGAACAAACGCGGCGGCTTGCGCATATTCACGCAACGCCACTAGCGCCCTAGCCTTACCAATACTCGCGAAATATTTGATCTTGATGCTATCTCCGGCGTTTGCGATAGCCGAATCGAATAAGGAAATTGCCAACTTGTATACGTTTTCGGTCGACGTCCCAGCGCCGAGCGTGAAGCCACCACCAAAATTCGCGGTACTTAGGGGGATGCCAGAACAATACAAATCAGCAAGCATTGTAAGCGCCATTCCTTCTATCGCATACATCTGCCCTGCCAGTGGGGACGTCCATACAGGGGCATAGTGGCGAAAAATTTCCCGCGCCTCCTGCGCGTGAGCACGAACGCCCTGAAGTTGAGGAAACAATGCGTCACTGCCCTTATTGGTATTGACTTCAGGCAAGATTCTCGCATTCTGGGGGTCAAATGGCGGCACATTACTGCTAGAAATTCCGACAAATCCTTTTCGCAGTTCATCCGTGAGCAGACCGCTCGTGTAAGTAACAGACGCAACCGTAACTGCAAATTGCTCGATGGCTCCGTACGCAAATTCTAGTGCACCATTCACGGATTTAACTGCTTCTGGAGTATTTACCGAGTCTTCGGCACTCGGTTTCCCAACGATATCCGAAAAAGAACAGGCGACAACAGTCGTACACACCGCGACCATCGTGACGGCCCGCCAAGCGAACGCGATTGTCATGGATCGATTAATAGGAGAGCGCAACTTGCATCCCCCATGTTCGTGGCATAGGTAACTGACCATTATCGCTATTGGTGCTACCGACAATCGAGCTATTCACATTGGGATCAGTCCCGCGATAGTTCGTCCAGACGCCAAGATTATCCGCTTTCAACGAAACCGTCATCCGGCTCGCCCGAAATCTGCTTACGATTTCTCGTGGCACCTCTAACAGAATGGACATCGACGAAAATTGAAGCGAAGACACTGGACGTAAAAAAGCATATCCGGATCGAACCGCAGCCTGTGCATCGAGAGAGGTGGACGGATCGTTAAGTTCGCGAAAGGGCAAGAATTTAGGGCCCGATAGCCCCATGAGATTAGCCTGTGTCATGCTCCCCCGAAATAACCCATTCAAGCTGATAGTCACACGCCCCCGCCAAAGCCCTAGATTGGATCCAAATTGCATTTCATATTTTGGTAACGGTGCTCCAATGAACGCAGTGCTATCGTTACGGACAATTTCGCTTTCTATAATAGCCCCGTCCCCATCGCGATCCGAATAGGTATTGACCGGACGCATCCACCATCCGTCGATCGGATAACCGACGACATATCGGTATCCTAACCAATCCCCGCTAATGTAGTTTCCAAATCCTCCGAAGATACCCTGATCGAAGTCCGGAGCGATCCGTTCCAAGCGATTGCGATTCCCGCTGATACTCGAATGGAACACCCATCGTATAAGGTCGGTGTCAATGGGTATTACACTGATCCCCGTTTCGATGCCTTGATTACTCACCGATCCGAGATTCGTTGTAAAGCTACTGATCACTCCTACTGATGGAGGGACATCCCGACGAATAAGCATATCACGAGATAATTTGCGATAGCCTGTCACCGAAAGCGTCAAACGATCTTCAAGGATTCCGATGTCTACGCCACCCTCCAGCTCTGTCATCCGTTCAGGTCGCAGATGGGGATTACCGATCGAGGAAATCTTAAGTGTAGGAATAATGATACCATTCTGTATTCCGTCCGCAGCCTGGTATGTTCGTGATGTTTGTCCAATGTCTGGTTGCACTGCAGAATGCCCATACGCCAAACGCATTCGTAACAGCGAGACCGACGATGGAAACCATGACTCCTCAGAAACAAGATATGAAAGATCTAGTTTGGGATAGGTGGGCCGAACTTGCGCACCTAATGCGCTCGATGCATCAATACGAGTTCCAAACGATGTGAAGAGTCGTTGGTTGAACAATGACACCCCAACGTTCAGAACTACCCCAAAGGCTCGCCGCTGCTGTTCCGTTATACCAATAGTCACTGTGTTCGCCCCCTGAACAGAAGCACTCCCCATTTGAAGCTCTGTAGCCTTCACCCGTGTATCCTCACTGGTATTTCGCAAAAAATTTATGCCGAGCATGGGTGTCAATTGTACACCGAGCCACTGCGGAAGCTGAGTGGAGGTTCGGAGATTCATCGTAACGACAGTTCTGGGACTACGACCCAGTTCGAGATATCCGAGGTTGTTCGAACAAGCAAAAGATCCGCCAAAAATATCGCTGCAGTCGCCGCGCCGCAGCAAATTCTTCTTACTCGCGGAGATACTTTGAAAACCCATATCGCCACTGACATTCAGGAAACGCGTTGGCAACCACCTTGCCGATAGTACATTCAGTGACGACAAATCGTTAACGATCTGTCGTTGGCGGAAGTCATCAATCTGTCCGGCGACAAGCGTGGTATCGGTATACGACGACTTTTGTAACACGCCATACGCCATCTCATACGGTGTGGTCGTTCGCCGGTTGCTATTCCAACTATTCCCGAGATGGAATGTAAGGGCGTCCGAAGATGCAAAATCGATCGACGAGCTACCTCTCAAACCAGAAGATTGCTGAGGACGTCGTTGCCACTTAGGAATAGCGGTTCCCGTATATTGGCGCAACAACGCTATATCAACATCGCTCATCTTGAGCAATCCTAAATTTTCGTCCCTACCGCCGCTCAGGCTATATCGCAGTCGTTGAGTGCCGCCAGACACGGAAACCGCAAAATTACTGCGATGCCCAATGCCAAGTACGGTGGTTCGGGGATCTTTTAGGAGGTTAAAGACATGTAACGCAACGAAGTCTCCTTCTCCGAGCAAAACATGCCCAGGCTTGCCTCCCCCGACCGCCTGCGCCTCTCGGATATAGAGATCCGGAAACTTTCCTGATTGGTCAGTGAGTTGCTGATCCATTCGGACCGTCCAGCGCGTGCGCCCTGCCTCACCACGTTTTGTGGTGATCACGATGACTCCATTTGCAGCATCAGAACCATACTGCGCGCTGGCAGATGCCCCCTTCAGTACGTCGATACGATCGATCGTATTAATATCGATTCGATCGAGGACTGAATAATTCGCGTCCTCTTCGGTAGTCGTCTGTTCTGAATAAATTCGAACGCCGTCAACAATAATGATTGGATCATTCGACGCATTGATACTGCTGATACCTCGAATCCGGACCCGCGCCGGGGCGCCCGGTGCGCCATTACTGCGACTCACGATCAATCCCGGCACCCGCCCACCATCGAGAATGTCGGTCAGGTTCTTGACCGGCGCGATTTGGATCAACGAATCCACGTTGATAGACGTGATCGAGTTCCCAACTTTGTACCGAGCCAGATCACCCGTAGCGGTCGTGACCACCTCGGTAAGTGCCGTTGGTGCAGGCATCAGCATCCAACGAACAGTGGTCTGCGCGCCGTCATCAACAGTCACGGTATGCGTGACCGGCCTATACCCAAATATCCGAAGCGAAATCTGATGTGTTCCAGCTGGAACACCAGAGAGCGTAAATTCGCCACGGTCGTTAGTGACCACAACGATACGGGTTCCCGGGACAGCCACCGATACTCCCTGGATCCCCTTCCGTGTCGCGGAATCGATCACTCGACCAGTAATCGTCCCACCACTCTGTGTACGTTCTCGTGCAGATCCGTTCCGAATTACTAGCGTCGTCTTGCTGCCTGGCCCAACTTCTAACCGTGTGCCAGCGAGGATACGGTTCAATGCCGTCGACAACGGTACATCAGACAGTTCGAGCGTTATCAGCTTTGAATACTGCTTTACGTCATCTGCGCGAAACACCACTCGCACATTGGCAGAGGCTGCCACACTCTGAATTGCCCGATCTAAACTCACCTGATCAAGCGACACCGAAACTCGGCGTTCCAGCAGCGCTTGCATGGCCGCGTCATTGCGCGTAGTTACAGTTTCCTTTGCAATCTGTTGTTGAGCGTACGCTCCTGACGCTGCTATCATGACAAGTAGCAAGCCAATTCCGCACGGACTACATCGACGGAAGAAGAATTGAGGAATGATCATCTGCCAATAGTGATTGGAGTAGAAATATTATCGTTACGACGGAAGCGAGGGGATGCGTTACTTTGTGTTGAGCTGAGCGTAATGATGAGCACTCCATTATCACTCCGTTTGTAACTCAATGAAACAGCGAGCAGATTCTTTAAAATACTGAGCATATCTTCAAGCGATTCATTCGGGAATATGCCAGTTACAACGCCTGCAGCGATTAAAGAGTCGGCCATTCGAAATTCCACTCGATACCAACGGCTCAGAGCAACCAGCGTTTCGGAAAGCGGCGTGTCTTGAAAAGCGAGTTGGTCATGCATCCACCCTGTGTATGTTGAGAGGTGTGTGCGGTCGAAAAGAATAATCCCGGAATCACCAACCGCTGCAATACGACCTGCCGTGAGCACAAGAGGCGTTTCGTTAACATGCCCAACTGCCACCTTCCCCGTTTCAACTGCAACGCGTACGTCGCGGTCTTCCTGATATCTCTTGACGACGAACCGGGTACCAAGCACGCGCGTTTGCACCGTACCGGTTTGTATGATAAACGGCGCAGGACTCACAGATGCAATATCAAAGTGTGCTTCACCGGTGAGTGATACTTTACGCAGAGATATACCGAACGCTGTCGCTACGTGCAGTGTCGATTGGGGTGCCAGTGTGACACGACTGCTATCAGGCAACGTTACTGTAATTCGTTGACCGGTGCCTGTCGTGTAGATCTGGTCCGCTGTGCTTGAAGGGTGTACACGGTCACTGCCCAATATCCATGTCAATCCAACAACAAGTACGACGGCTACCGTTGCTACGATCAGACTCATCTGTTGCGAGACTAGAGACCATCCCTGGGATTGCTCCGGTCTCGACTGAGCTTCCCGATCCTTCAGCAACGCCATATGAGGCATAGACGTTTTGGACACTTCACCGGCAGGATGAATTCCCATTGCATCCAAAGCCCCTGCAATGAGACGATCCATATCACCGGCCGAGAGATCATCCTCTGCATTCGCCTCAAGTCCGCTTCGGAGTTGCTCATAGCGCGCCTGCCATTCCGGATTGGCAGTAAACCAGGCAGCAACGACAGTGGATTCTTCAGCCGAGGTTTCCCCAAGCCAGTATCGTTCAAGCAGATCGTCGTCGAGATGCTCCCCATTGAACGGCGCCGATGATGAGGTGGAATGGTGTGTCATACTCATAGAACGGTTCAGCCGCACTAAAGGGGACACACAATTTTTTTGACCGGTGTTAGTGTCCCCAGAGAATCTTGCGAAGATCCCCGACGGCACGTGCGACAAACCGCTTTGCGGCGACAACGGATACGCCTAAAATATCAGCGATTTCCGCGTGCGTCATCTGCTGTTCCAGCCGAAGCTTGAGTGCGAGACGGCGCCGTTCCGGCAACCGGTTAAGCGCAGCCTGAATCGTTGCGTTTGTTAAAACACCTTCTTCAGGGCTTGACACCATCGCTGGAATGATTCCGGCGATAACCTCGCCCTGAATTATTGTTCGGTAGCGAGAACGAACTGTTTCGGATCCCTGTTCATCGAGCACGCGATTTCGCACTGCCCGGAAAAGATAGGATTTGACTCGAACATCGGAATCGAGCATCGCGCGACGCTCCCAGAGCTTGACGAATACTTGCTGTACGATATCCTCAGCCGTATCGCGTGAGCCCACCATATACGATGCAAATCGGACTAAGCGACCCGCATACTGTCGCATGAGTATGGCAATGGCATCGGGGTCGCCCTGCCGTACTCGTGCAACGAGAGCTTGGTCTTGTTCGCGTTCGTCTAACCGGTCCTGATCAGCCATGTCTTGCATGAACGGTGATGGGACCGGTTGTGAAGAGCTGGCGGAACTCATACTTGAAACATTGCATCAAATATGGCAACGCGCCATCCCCTAATATCAACAGATGTTCATACAATCTGTGAGTCGTACGTTTACTTTAAAGAACGCGCGCGAAGGAACTGTGGGAGATACGGTTTTGCTACGGAATTATGTGGATACAATTCTGTTAAATAGGAATCGCTCTATGAGCACGAACTTACATGCGAAGCCAAACGGCGTTCTTGGTTGTTATCAAAGTATACGGATAAAAAAACGAAGAGACTATTTCTATTTATCCTGAGCAAAACAGCATAATCGATCATGCGTATATCGAACGTGCTCATACATTTACAGAAGCACGGTCGGCACAAAATGCATTAATATGAGTAAGACCGAAGACATCGACATGACCACAAGGAAATTGTCACCTCATGCGTTGGGTATTTCTCTGGAGATGCGCAGTGCATAGCCTTCTCACCCAGAGCTCGCTCGTCCATACGCCGCTCGTCCGATTGGAAGTGTTTCAACACACCGTAAAGCATGCAGATCGATTCGATTGCAACAATGCCACAGTCCTGTCTTTACTGGCAAAGTCCCACCCAACACTTTTAGTCCGAAGTGGAACAGACATACACTTGACACCTTCACGCCCCCTCGGTACCATTCGATATGGCGACGAATTACGTTGTCGCCACAGTTTTTTTCTTAGTTAATCTGTCTCCGAGTTTTATCTCGTGATTTTGAAGTCCTCTTTGATGTGTATGTGCGCAGATAAATGTACGGCTCTCCCAATGGAGAAGTCGGGCATGTGCTCACATATATGCTAGTGAGCCAAAGAGTTAACTAAGTAGCAAGTTTGTTGACCAGCCCGATCTTCTTCGTTAGAAGGATCGGGCTTTTTTGTATCTATACTTCCCTCCCTCTCCATTTTCCAGCAATTATGAGCAACGAATCCCACAATGAAGCGCGCTCCTACGGGTTAGGGACGCTGGCAGTCCACGCAGCTCAAGAGTCGGCCGATCCGGCCACAGGCTCTCGAGCGGTTCCGATTTACGCGACGACTTCTTACGTGTTTAACAGTCCAGAGCACGCCGCTGCGCTGTTTGGGCTAAAGGAATTCGGGAATATTTACACCCGAATCATGAATCCAACTAACGACGTTTTCGAGAAAAGAATCGCCGCGCTGGAAGGTGGAGTCGCTGCAATTGCAGTCTCGAGCGGACAGTCGGCACAAACGCTGGCGTTGCTGAACCTGGCCCAGGCAGGCGATAGTATCGTGGCGTCATCGTCGCTTTACGGGGGCACTTTTACACTGCTTAAGTATACCCTCGCCAGACTTGGAATCACGACGCGTTTCGTAGACGGCAGCGATCCTGACGCAGTTGCAGCTGCAATCGATCATACGACCAAGGCCGTTTATGTCGAGACAATTGGCAATCCCAAGCTCGATATTCCGGACTTCAGGAAGCTCGCCGACATCGCGCATGCCGCGGGCGTCCCGTTTGTAGTCGACAATACGTTCGCTACTCCAATCCTGAGCCGTCCAATTGAGCATGGCGCGGATATCGTGATCCACTCCGCCACGAAATGGATCGGCGGCCACGGCACATCCATAGGTGGTGTGGTGATCGACGGTGGCACATTTGACTGGGCAGCCAGCGAGCGCTTCAAGTCCTTTTATGTCGATCCAGAGCCAGCCTATCACGGGCTTTCCTTCGCGAATACGTTTGGCCAGATCGCCTTTGCGATTCGTCTCCGCGTTGTGCTATTAAGAGATATTGGCGCTGCACTTTCTCCATTCAATTCGTTCTTGTTTTTGCAGGGATTAGAATCGTTGCATCTCAGAATGGAGCGTCATTCATCAAACGCGCTCGCAGTCGCAAAGTTCCTCGAGACGCATCCTGCGGTGCAGTGGGTGAGCTATCCCGGGCTCGAATCGCATCCGACGCACGACCTTGCCAAAAAGTACCTGAATGGCGGATTTGGCGGCGTACTTTCCTTCGGAGTTAAGGGCGGCAAGCCCCAAGCTCATAAAGTCATCAAAGAACTCAAGCTGTTCTCTCTACTTGCAAACGTAGGAGACGCCAAAAGTCTGATTATTCATCCCTGGAGCACAACGCATGAGCAGCTCTCCGAAGATGAGCGCCGTACCGCTGGTGTAACGCCCGAGCTCCTGCGCCTTTCGATTGGTATCGAGGACATTGCCGACCTTATCACCGATCTCGATCTCGCATTACAGAAGGTAGCCACCGCGTGACTGTAAAACAGCTACAGACTCATAGAACGCCTGCATTTACACTGGAGTCTGGTGAGGTTATCCGTGATCTGGAGCAAGGATTTTCTCTCGAGGGGGAGATTAACGAAGATGGTGACAATCTGGTCATCATCTTCCACTCCCTCACAGGAGACCCGTGGGTGCAAGACTGGTGGCCAGGAGTTGTTGGCCCGGGAGCGCCAGTCGATCCGGCACAGTATGCGGTTTTAACGCCCAACTTACTTGGCTCGTGTTACGGTACGTCGCCTTCGTGGTCGACTGGCACCGCCGCCGATGGCGCACCGTGCGAGTCCGATGGTCAGGGCTACCAGATTCGCACGGTAACTCCCAACGACATGGTCCGGCTGGTACACGAGTTAGTCACATCGCTCGGCGTAAAATCAGTCGCGCTCGCGGCCGGTGGATCGCTTGGCGGGATGGCCGCTCTTGAATGGGCGGCGGCATATCCGGATTTCACCAAAAGTGTAATTGCATTTGCCGCACCTGCTGCGCACACGGCGTACGCGATTGGATGGAATCACGTTCAACGGTTAGCACTCGAGCAGGGTGGATCCAAAGGCCTCGAAATCGCTCGAATGGCTGCGATGATGGTCTATCGTACACCTGAGGAATTCGAAGCTCGGTTCGGCCGAGAGAGGCGAGATGGTCAGGTGTTTCAAATGCAATCCTATCTCAGCTATCAGGGAGAAAAGCTGCTAAAGCGATTCGACATAAATAGTTACCTGACCCTGATTGGCGCAATGGATGCGCACGATGTTGGCTACAATCGTGGCGGAATCGGCGCGGCGTTGGGTGCATTCAAGGGCAAGCTGATTGGTGTCGGGATACCTGGCGATCTGCTGTATACACCAGGAGATGTCAAACACTGGGTTGAACAAGCGCAAGCGCATGGCGCCAATGCCAGCTATCGTGAGATTATATCGGGGCACGGCCATGACGCGTTTCTACTTGAACCTCGTCAGGTACAGGAGATTATTCGAAATGCGCTCAATTAGATATTAACCGACTGCACAACCATCTGCTTCGCATGCTGGGCGGGCTCAGCTATCTCGAATCAACCCAGCATGCACACGACGTAGGTAACGTTTAGACTCGTAGCGAACCGCGGAATCCCCTACCGGCATAGTAAGATTGTACGCCATTGTGATACACGAACACATGGTTGTAACGACGATCAGCAAAGATGGCACCGCCGAGTTTTCGGATTTCAGGGGGTGTTGTTAACCAGCTGGATGTTTTGGTATCGAATTCGCCGAGTTCCTGCAGTGCTCGATATTGTTCTTCGGTGAGAAGCTCGATTCCAATGGCCGATGCCATGTCGATAGCACTGCTTTCTGGTTTATGTTCTTTCCTTGCATTCAGCGCTTCTCGGTCGTAACAAAGGCTCCGGCGGCCTTTGGGAGTTTCGGCTGAGCAGTCGTAAAAGATGTATTCGTTGGTCTTTTTATCGTAACCGATGACATCGGGTTCCCCGCCCGTTTGTTCCATCTGGTTGAGTGACCAGAGCTTTTCGGGATGAGTGTCGATCTTGGCTTGTACGTCAGCCCATTTAAGACCTTTGTGACGATTCTTGTTCTTGTCGAAGCGGGTTCGTAATGTTTGGAGAAGTTCTTCGCGTTGGTCTGAGGGTAGCTTTTTATTGATTTTGGCGGCGCTCATATTTTTTCTCTCGAAGAAGATGCAAATAATATTTTACTTCGCCAGGCCTCAAACCGCCAGGAAGCCGTTGACGAGCCAGCGGTCGAAAAAGCGCCGACGGAACTGAGCGCATATTGACTCGGTAATTTGACAGGCAGAAACACCGGAACTGGCACGCCAAGTGCCTCGATCCGGTTCAGGCTGCGTTTAGCCCCTTACACGACTTTCGTCGAAATCCACCACGTAGTACCACCCGGATCCTTAACCCCACCACGTTTATCATCATCGTCTTTCTTCACAGGCTCCGCAACCGACGTTCCGCCGAATTGAAGCGCACGCTGATACGCGGCATCCACATCCGGTACATACACGTGCACATGTGTCTGAATCGGTGGCCACCCTTCGTGACCATCAGCGATCATCACCACCGTATCATCGAGACGCACTTCGGCATGCATGATAAGCCCTGTCGGTGTTGGGAATCGACGAAGTTCCGTTGCACCGAAAACGCTGACAAGAAACGCAATTGTCTTGTCAGCGCCATCGACGATCAAATACGGAGCAACACTGGTGTATCCATCAGGTTTATAAGAAGTACTCATCATGCATCACCTGGATTGAGTGTCCCAATTTCCACCAATCGCACGATATAACGATACGATCGACGATAGATATTGGCGTTCGACCTGCACGAATGCCAACTGTGCCGCAAACAAACTCCGTTGCGCATCGAGCACTTCGAGATAGCTCGAAATTCCAGCGCTATATCGGCGTTGCGCGATGTCATACGCGGCTTGCAATGCGCGAACCTGCGTCTCCTGCGCGATTAATTGATCACGTCCCAATCGAACGCCAGCCAACGCATCGCTCGCTTCGCGAAGTGCGGTGAGCACTGTTTTCTCATACGACGCATCGGCCTGTTCCGCGCGTGCGCGTGCGGCACGCTCCTGGTTGTGCAATCGGCCACCGGTGAACAGCGGCAGAGAGACGCCAAGCTGCACTGTATAAATTTCACCTTGTTTGTTGAACAACCCTGTAAACTTGTCGCGTTGCGATCCGTATTGCCCGGTCATCGTAATTGGAGGAAGCCGGTTGGCGACGGCCACACCAATCCGCGCGCGCGCCGCCTGATAATCGCGTTGCGCACGCATTACATCAGGCCGGCGTGTCACCAGGTCGCCCGGGAGTGAATCGGGGACAGAAATTCCCAGGACGACGTCGCCCAAACTCCCGCCCCGCGCGATGGGTCCAGGTGATGCGCCAAGAAGCAGCGATAACGCATTTTCCTGTTCCGTACGCAGACGACGGAAGTCCGCGACACGCACAGCAGGTTCCGCGACTTGCGCTTCGAACTGCCGAACATCGAGTTCAGAGATCACCTGCTGAGCAAACCGGCGTCGTGCCAGCTCAAGCGTCGCCTGACGTGATGCCAACGTTTGCTCGGAGAGTAACAAGTTTTCATCGATTTCACGCAGTTGCAGATATCCGTTGACCACATCACTCACCAACGTGAGCACGGTCGCGCGCATATCTTCTTCACGCCCTTTCAAATCGAATGACGCCGCTTGCGACTGCTTACGGATACGTCCCCAAAAGTCGAGTTCCCACGACAGATCGGCTGTTGCACGAACGTAGTTGAACGCGACAGGCGCAGCACCTGCGAAAGCGACTTTGTTACGGCCACCAACCGCATTTCCCGACAGCTGCGGGTAAAACGGTGAGCGCGCGACATTCATCTCCGCACGATATTCCTGTACGCGTGCCTGCGCTATACGGATGTCACGATTATTGGAAACCGCCGTTCGCACCAACGCCACCAACTGCGTATCCTGCAACACATTCAACCACGCCAAATCTCGACTCTGTTCGATCACGAGCGATGAATTCGACCACACGGCGCGTGGTGACGTATCTGCGCGCTCCGCATCACGGACTTTACGCAACGAATCAAAAAATGCCTGTGTGGTTGGTGCTGTTTGATCGATCCGTGTCGTAATTGGTACCGACACGGGTTGGACGTTGGTCGATGGGTAACACCCCGCAACAACCGCCGTTACCGTCGCGAAGACCATCGACCGAACCACCGTACCCCGTACCCGACTGGCGGGACCAGACGAATACAGAGAGAGTCGTGGAGATCTATTCATAAAATGATTCACTGAACTTTTGCAGATGCGACTCATGAAGCCTCCGGTCGCGTTTGCACAGGATACTCTGCCGTACGGGCAGTGACGTCATCACGGTCAACCATCGAACGAATTACGTAGAAAAAGAGCGGGATAAAGAAGATTCCGACCATCGTTGCGAACAACATCCCTGAGAACACACCAGTACCAATGGCGTGTCGGCTCGCGGCACCAGCACCGCCGGCAATCACCAGCGGCACGACACCAAGAATGAATGCGAACGACGTCATCAGAATTGGACGGAATCGTTCACGCGCCGCTTCTATCGCCGCGGCTCGTACCGTCATCCCTTGTTGGCGCAACTCGCTTGCGAACTCGACGATCAAGATTGCGTTTTTCGCCGCCAACCCAAGCACCGCCATCAACCCAATCTGAAAATAAAGATCGTTGGGCAATCCGCGGAACCAGATGCCGAGCAACGCGCCGAGCGCTCCGAATGGCAACCCGAGGAGCACGGCAAACGGAATGGACCAGCTTTCATATTGAGCAGCGAGCACCAGGAAGACGAGGACCATCCCTAATACGATGACCAATCCGCCTGTCCCTTCCGATGCCCGTTGCTGATACGATTCACCGGCATAGGCATATCCAATCCCCTGCGGCCCGTATTTATCGACCACGAGTTTCTCGATGTCATCCAACACCTCACCGGAGCTTTTCCCAGGTGCATTTGAGCCGGTGATTTGCGTCGCGGTGAATCCATTGAACCGGGTCAAGACTGTTGGCGCACCACGCATCTCGGTCGTCACGAGCGCGGACAGTGGAATCATCTCTCCTGACGCGCTACGAACATAGAACCGACCGATATCTTCAGGACGTTGCCGGAACGGTGCTTGTGCCTCCGCTTGGACACGATAGGTACGACCGTACAGATTGAAGTCGTTGATGTAGAGGTTCGACAACATGGCCTGCAACGTGGAGAATACCTGGCTTGACGCCACTCCGCGCGCGCGCGCCGCCTCTTCATTTATCTGCACAAAGAGTTGCGGAACGTTCGTGCGCACTCCACCGTTAGGATTCTGCAACAGTCCCATCCCACCAACGTCGGTCATGAAGTTCTGCACCGTACCAGCGAATTGATTGATGTCGTCGCCTGTCCGTTGTTGCAGATACATGTCCAGACCAGCGGTGAGACCGAGACCGGGAATTTCGGGAAAGTTGAAGCCAAATCCAAAGGCGTCTTTCATGCCAAACAGTTGACCGTTGATCTTCGCGAGGATCTGATCCACATTTTCGCTTCGCTCGTCCCACGGCTTCAACATGACGAACACCGCGCCGGAGTTTGATTGGGTCGAGTTCGTGAAAAGATCAAACCCAAGCGCGCTCCCAAAGGTTCTTACCGACGGCTCCGCTCTGATAATCGCTTCGACGCGTTCGATGACTTTTTCGGTACGCTCCAGCGATGCACCGTCAGGGAGTTGCATCGAGACGACGAAAAATCCTTTGTCTTCAGTCGGAATGAATCCGCTTGGAACGTGCCGGAACAAGACCGCGGTCAATACGAGCAACACGCCAAAAACCGCCATCCACATCCGAGGACGTTGCATGATCTTGCCAGACCGACTGACATATCGATCCGTGACGCGGGCGAACCAATTGTTGAATGGTTTGAAGAATTTGCTTTCAGCATCTTCTGGCGCATGTTGCAGCAAGAGCGCGCACAACGCCGGTGTCAGTGTCAGCGCCACGATACCGGACAACACGATCGCGATCACGAGCGTCACCGCAAACTGTTGATAGAGCGCGCCTGTAATACCACCCAGGAACGCCACCGGTACGAAGACGGCACAGAGTACCAGCACAATCGCAATCAACGCCCCAGATACCTGCCGCATCGCGCGATTCGCAGCAACTCTCGGCGAGACGTGCTCTTGCGCCATGATCCGCTCGACGTTTTCGATCACCACAATCGCGTCGTCGACTACGATCCCGATCGCCACGACCATCGCGAACAGAGTCAGCGAGTTGATGGTAAAGCCTAGAGCATTCAAGCCGAGAAACGTTCCGATGAGACTGACGGGCACAGCGAGCAGTGGAATGACAGTCGCACGCCAGCTTTGAAGGAAGAGGAAGACGACCAATGTCACGAGGATCATCGCCTCACCCAACGTCTTGACAACCTCTTTGATCGACGCGGTGATGAACGGCGTCGTATCGAACACAACCTGATAGCTGACTCCGGCTGGGAACGCTTTCGCAAGCTCATCCATGCGCTTCACGATATTGTTGCGCACTTCAAGCTGGTTCGCACCCGGGCGGGCGTTCACGAACATGAAGCCGGAAGGAACCCCGTCCGATCGCCCAATCATGTCGTAACTGCGTGAGCCGAGCGTGACCTTCGCGATATCACCGAGGCGTACGAGAGACCCGTCTGGCCGCGCACGTACGATGATCTTTTCGAACTCCGCCGGCGTTGTCAGACGTCCCGTAGTGGACACCGGAATCGTCAACTGTGTTCCTTGCGGCGATGGTTCCCGCCCAAGACGTCCCGCGGGCTTTGTGGAATTTTCTTCCTGCACCGCAGCAGCGACATCGTCGACCGTGATGCCTAACTGAGCCATCCTTTCAGGATCGAGACTCAGCAGCATCGAGAAGTCGAGTCCTCCAAACGCATCCGCGGTACCAACACCAGGAATACGTTTGAGTTCGTCCGCCACGTACAACTTCATGTAGTTGGTGAGATACGCCGCGTCGTACTTTTCGTCTTTCGTGGTCAACGCCATCACCAACAAGATGTCGGCATTAACTTTGTTGACGGTCACACCGTTCTGACGCACCGATGCAGGAAGCAGTGGTAACGCAGTGTTAACCGCGTTTTGAACGTCGACAGCCGCCAGATCCGGGTTTCGAGAAATATCGAAGTACACTTCCAAGCTCATCGCACCATCGCTGGTGTTCGATGACTTGTAGTAGAGAACGCCTTCGAGCCCCGACAGCTGTTGTTCGATTGGCGCCGCGACAGCGCTCGCAACGTCTTGGGCAGTTGCCCCCGGATACACGGTAGTAACCGAGATAGACGGCGGTGTAATGTTGGGATATCGGTTGAGCGGCATCGACATCATCGCAAAAATCCCGAGGAAGACAATGACGATCGAAATTACCGCCGATAAGACTGGCCGGCGGACGAAAAAATATTCTTTCTCTGGCGGACTCGTCGAGTCGCCAGAGGGGATATTGGCGGGGACACTCATTCTGCGGGCGCCGTTGAAGTTGGCGCGGTCGCTTTTGTTGCGGCGCTATCAACGAATGGAGACGCCTTTACGGGCGCTCCCGGGCCGATCTTCTGGAGTCCTTCGACAATCACTCGATCACCCGGATTAAGCCCATCTTCGATGAGCCAATCTTTGCCGGTCCAGATCGTAGCTTTCACCGGACGGATAGCCGCTTTAGTGTCTTTATCGACGACATAGACGACTTGTTGTCCCATCTGCTGCATAACCGCGCCTTGTGGAACGACGATCGCGTTCTGCCGCGTCAATCCACGAACGCGCACACGCACGAATTGCCCCGGAAGGAGCAACCGTGATGGATTTTTGAACTCGGCGCGATATTCCTGTGTGCCGGTGGCTGGATCGACAACGGGATCGACAAATCCGATTGTACCAATGAACGGGGCATCGGAATCCGCCAGTGTGACTTCGACACGCGCGGAACCACCAGGCTCGATGGCACGACGAAGTTCTGGATTACGGCGCCAGGATAGCTGCTGTTCCGCGGAAGGCCGGAAGCTCACATACACCGGATCAAGCATGTCGATTGTCGTGAGGACGTCGCTGGGACCCGTCACGCGAGTTCCAACATCCAATTGCGCACGTCCAACGCGTCCACCGATTTCAGCGCGCACGACGGTTTCGGACAAACCTTTTTGCGCGGCTTCGAGCGTACCAACCGCATCTTCGACTGCGGCTTTGGCCTGTTCGACCTGCGTTTCCGCGTTGTCGACATCTTGTTTCGCAACGGCGTTCCCCTCAAGAAGGGGACGTAGCCGATTCGCAGTAGTTTCACTGTTCGCGAGCCTCGCTTTGGCTTCGGAGACCCGAGCACGAGCGCTACGGACAGCGGCGTTCAAGGTGACAGCGTCGATGCGATAAAGCACGTCACCTTTTTGCACCGCACTCCCTTCGCGGAACGGACGAGATAGAATCACGCCTGGTGCCTGGGAGCGAACTTCAACTGTACGATACGCTCGGACTTGGCCGGTGAATTCGAGCTCTTCTTCGACTACGCGTGGAGTCACGGTCACGTAAGTCACTTCGGAAGGAGGCATCCCCCCTTGCTGCTGCTGCGGTTTTTGGCAAGCAACGAGGAACGCTGCCAGAAAAAGGGTGACGGACGCAGCGCGAGGCCGAAAAGTTTGATAAGATGGCATAAACCGAAAGCGCACGACGTGTGGTAAAGTTTGATTCGGGTTGAATACAGGGATTTTTTATATTAACATACCCGGAAGTATGTAGTTACATACCGAGAGGTATGTAACCAGGGACGGAGAAATCTGTCAAGAGGGTACCTTAGGGTTATCTTGTAAAAGACAAATGTTTCCAACAAGGGGTGAAATGTGGTTCAGTGGACGCCGTGCTCATCGAATCCAGATCGACGGCGAATGCGCCCGGAAGACCGGTGTATCGTTCTATATGATGCAGCGCTGGAAGTGTTTGCTGATGGTGGTTATGGCCGAGCGACGCTGAATGACATTGCGAAACGCGCGGGGGTGACAAAAGGATGTTTATACCATCATTTTGGATCGAAAGAAGCGCTTCTCTTATCGTTGATCCGAGAACGCGCCTCTCCACCGTGCGATGAGGCCAAGGAAGAATTAAGTGCGGCCACCTCCCGCGAAGAGGCAATCGCCATCTTCGTGCGGGTAATGTGGCAGCACTTTCAGCGCCCCGGGCAGTTGGAATTGACCACACTGGCCTTCGTTGAACTCCCGAAGAACCCGGAGATCGCGCGAACCCTCTTCGACGAAGTGGTGGCATTTGGACGGCAATTTCTGCAAGAAGTCATCCAGAACATTCCCCGACAGCGGCCGTTGACGAACGAAGAGATTACCGCAATGGCGACTGTTATTCCGTCGCTGATCATGGGAGCGGCGTTGGGGCATCAGCTGTTTGCGGATGTCGATCGCATGTCGCCTGTGTTGGTGGAACAGACGATCGCTGGGATTTTGACGAGAGGCGTGTAGGCGGGTGGTGGTGGTGCGACCACCGATGGTGATAGAAGAATGATGCTGGTTTATGTGCCTGGCCCCTGAGGCAAATGCAGGGTATTAATTAGTCAAAGGGTATTTGTTACGGCTCGATCAGCCCCTGAACGGAGGGAGTGAAGATGTATCGACTTTCTGGTACCACGGTTTTTATACTGACGACACTCCTCTCCCTTCCCCTCTCAGCTGTGAGCGGAGCTGGTACCTCCTATCAGGACGCGGTGGCCTCCACACTTCGTCTGGACTCACTCCCTGCTGATTCGCCCAGTAAGGTTGTCGTCTTCCCGAACAGAACAATAGGAAGCCCTGCGCCGGTATTCAACCATCGCCGCAAAGCCTGGATCGATTCGCTTGGCCTCACAGAGGATACGCAAATCATTCGCACGCAATTGGAAGAGACCAAACGGGACGATTACTGGCTGGAAAGGGTGTCACAGAATCTCGCGGCACAATATGGAGCCAAAGAAATCGCTCGTCTCAAGTCGCTCGGCATCGATATTATTGCGGCGTACACACATCCAGAGCGAGTCAATTCACAGTCGGCAGAACGATTGATTGCTGGCTCAGATATCGTGTTCATTGGGGAAATTATCAAAGTGAATACCAACGCTTACGACGTAGATGACTTTGCGTCGACCGTTACCGTTCGCGTCCGGGAAATGCTCAAAGGCGATACAAGCCTTCGCATAGTCAACATCAGACGATACGGAGGCCAGCTTCCGGACTCAATGGGACGATATTCCACAAGCGACTTCGATGTGACACGAAAAACATCTCAGCTGTTTCAGGTATCGAAAGCGTTATATCCATTACGCGTCATCGATAGAGAAAAAACTCCAATTAGCGCGTCCCCGCCATTTTACATCGTACAAGCGAACCCTCGCGAGATTCAATCAGACGGTAGCTTGGGTTTGCCAGATGGTTGTTTGTTTGGAGAGGTACCATCGTACAAGATCGAAGAGATTCGAGCAGCCGCGGCTCAATGGCGCATGAAAACGAAACAGTGATTGTAAACGGTGCGGCGGCGCCTAGAACTGTGCGCGCACCTCTGTCGTGACTCGCAAAACAGCCTCCTGGAGAAAACGTCGCTTGTACTCAAGAATAACCGTTCGGAGCGCGGTCTCCGCCCCCTGACTCCGTGGATGAACGATCTCGAGCACGACGGTCGGCTCGCGCACCACCGCCCCCGTGCTCGAACGCCACTGGCCTTCCGCACGCCATGTCGTGATACCAGCCGGGAATCTTGGCGTCACAATGTCGTTGACAAAGACGGTCCAGGCAGAATCTGAGACGATCCCGGTATCGGCGATTGCACGTCCGAAATAGAGGCGGTCGAGTTGATACCGCTCCGTTTGTGATGCGGGTTTCGGGAATGATGCGCAGCCAGTCAGCAGGAGTGCGAGGAATGCAACGGTTTTGAATGACATGTGAGATCGTGAGAGTCGTCGAGCGCTTGAGCACAGTTATAGATCTAATAAGAAAGTGGCTGTAATCCATAGCATATTAGAGCAATTGAATTTGCTCAATAGCGGCAGCACGTCACAATCTTATCTCACTTTCCGTCCAACGTCTGCTTGATTAAGGCATCGATCATCAATTCATTGTTATTTGTCCCCACGCCCACCGACCGGACTTTTCCATCACGCCCGACGAGCATAGGCACAGACGAGGAATTTACACCTGGAATAGCAGGAAGGTTATTTTCATAATTAATGAGAAGAGGAAACGGGAGCTGTAACTGCTCAAGCAGAAACCACGCTAATGTATTTGCCTCATTAATTGGTGACTGTTTTGGACTCTCCCATGACGTCCCGTCAGTATGAGCGAGAAGGATCACCTGAAGCCCAGCAGATCCATACTTTTCCTGCATTCGGCGAATTCGCTCGAGGTGTTCAATGGAGCCGTTATTCAATTGGCTACCAATGTTGTAAATCAATGTCACCTTTCCGGGCTCCGGATAGGTTATGTGTTCAGGTTTGTTATACCAGTATGTACCAGTCAACGGAGGCACTGGAGTGCCCACTACCATAGCTGTCGCTGTCGCGACTTTTCCCCAGCGCTGGATATAATCACTGCATCCCCCACTACCCGGTCTGTCAGCGTCACGAGCTGAAACTTGCGCCATAGAATCGATTACGGACGATAAGGTCGAATCCGGGACACGATACCAGGCGAGATACCATTCCCTGAGATTTGTTGCCGCGACACAGAATTCGGATTGTTCGGGAGCTGTCAATAAAGGGCGGAGCGCCACGATTTGGCGCCCTTCATGCACGACGGCAGTGCTGTCGAACGCCTCGAAGAGTGCGTAAGTTCGAACTGTATCGTGCGCTAATAACCGTGCGACTGCGGCACCATCGCCAAGAGCATCAACCCGCTCCAACGCGGCATACACCGACGGCATGTGTACAGGCGAGTTTCGTAGTTCAGCTTTCACGACATCGAACAGGATAGTTCCACGTGCAGTGTCGCTCGACGCACGCGAGAGCCGCTTCGCAGTCGCCGCTTGCGCGCCTGCTCTGTCTCCCAGAAAGGTGCGGAGGCGCATCAAATCACGGAGATGAACATCTGAAGTATCACTCTCGTCAAACTGCGCGGCACATGTCCGTCCGATCTGGAGCGCTACGGTTGGAAGCGTATCGAGTCCGGGTCCCTTTGCAGCGGTGTCCCACTCATATCGTCGCCAAACTCCCTTACGGACACTTTCGAGGACTGCTATACACATACCAGGTGTATGACGCGTGAACGTCCGGTCGCCCGGCATCATACGGCCCGTATCAGCAGCGGTCCAAAGGGGACCTGACACTCGCTGAGCATCAGGCTGAGTACTTTGTTGAGTGGCTGGTTGAGCGGTTGATTGACGATCCGCTGATGCTGGAATGCGACGAGACTGTGCATTTGCTGTTCCCACGATAGCGATCAGCGGGAAAACAAGAACAGCTGGAAATAATTTGACCTTTGGCATTAGATAGCGTCGCTGGTGCCGGTAAAACTAAAATCGCGCACTTTCAATGGTGGAACAACCACGGGCTCACTTGGATGAAAGACGCGCTGTGGCACGCCAAGTTGTTCAATGTTGTTCAAGATGAACATCGGGCTCTCGGTTATTCTGAAGTTCTTGATGGGCTTGGTGATTTTTCCGTTTTCGATCAACCATAGTCCATCACGCGTATATCCTGAGGACAACAAACTATTTGGATCAATGACCCTGATGTCAGAGAACCGGGTTACCAAGACCCCCCGCTTCGTGGATTCGACCATCTCGTTGATCGTCGTTGTTCCACCGCTCATTCGAAACGCTCCACTGCTTGGCATACCAAGCTCCTTGTTGAGCACATGTCGTGCGTAACCTCGGCTGTATGCAAGGTTCTTGAGGACGCCGTGTTCGACCCACGTTGTATCATGATAGACATTGCCATTCAAATCAAAGGGAGGAAATCCAAGATCCGGATCCATGGGATCAGCGGTCACCGTCAACCGCTCATCGAAGAGACGCAAGCCAATTTTTGTACTGTCGCGAGTTAATCCCGCATAGGGGCCTTGTCCCTGTAATGCCAGGTATAAAACGATGTATGGATGAGCGACGATCGAAGCGCACAAGTCGCACACGGCCTGTGGTTCAAGAATCGCGGTATATCGTCCAGGTTCAACGCGCACCGGATTCCGGCTCTTGAGACATTTGTCGATGGCAATTGCGGTCAGCTTATCCGCCTCAACACGATTCCAATCGGCCCAATCAACACCTGCCCAACCACTCCCCACACCTTTCGGATCGCGCACTGTGACCGTATACTGGGACGCTGTATAAGGAAAGTACTTGGACCATCCCGATGAAGTCATGAGAGACCGGCTCTTGGCGGCGACTTCGATATAGCCGGCGGCCATCATACCGGATTCACGCGCAGACTGAATGAGTGGACCAACGGTAGCAGCTCGTTGATTCGCATCAAACCCAAAGGTAGTCTCGAAAAAGATCTTCGGTATACGATCCGACAGCTCAGACGACTGAATCAACGACTGCATAGCTGAATCGCGCGCAGCACTGTCGAGACGGAACCTGGTGGAGGGAACATGCGGTGGCTCGAAGGGGACGTAGTGCTCAAGCATCCGCCGACTCTCGTCAGGCCCTTCTTGCCACAACCGGAGTAGACGCTCCGACCGGCGGATCGCAGCTTCTAACGGGGAATCTTCCACCGAATTACACTCAACCGAAAAGGCAGCACCCCGAATGGCTCGGTCAACAAATACCTCATTCGATCGAATGTCGCCAGACGTCGAGATACGATTGCGCGCGTAGCGAGTGTTCCCGGCCCATGTGCTTTCGAGCCGCACACCCGTTTCACCGTTACCGACGGCGAAGGTCTTTGCTCGCGCAAATGCGTCAAGGCAGTCAGCTTCTGAAAGGAATCGTGGTGTCTCGTGGCGTACCGGATTATTCGTATCGCTCATGCTTTTCTCTTGACATCGATGATTGCCATATCTTTCAGTATTCCAGCCGGTGCACTGACTGTGTACGCAGTTTCCTGACCTGGTTCCCCTTTCGTGGCACGACACACGATAGGCTCAACCGAACGTGGGCCAGCAGTCGCTATTAAATTTTTCCAAATTTCCATTGATGTGAATGAACATCCAGCGTCAGTAAGTATGTTGCCAAGTTTCCCATCGACGATCTCTCGAAACGTCTTTATTCCTTCCACCATGCCACCGCGGGATTGAAAATCGACTTGCGCCTCCGCACCAATCGCGGCGACTCCACGTTTGGTGCGGGACACGAGTTCAGCGAAATCGGTGTCCTCGCGACCAGGAAGCATTACCATGTTTGGCGTACATTGCTGCGTAATATGGAGTGCGGACTGCGCTCCCGCATAACCGTGCGATCGAATCGGCATCCCCTGCTTCTGATAATACGGAGCCAGCCACACGGCCTGTTCCCGCGTTGTCTGATAATCATGTAATACACCTTTACTAACGAGCGTCGCCGTTTCCGGTTCAACGCCTTCATCATCCCACTTCACAGTCGCTAATCCACGTGCCATTGAACGGTTCGCCGTGACCGTAAGTTCATCGCTGCCCAACCGCAGCGTTCCCAGGAGCTCTAATGGATCGGGTCCCAAATAGCTGGTTCCTGCCGCGTTGGCTTCGTAGCCCAATGCACGATCAAGCTGGCTGGCGCTCCCAAAGGTTGCGTTGATCAAATTCGCCATCGTCCGTCCGTCACAGACCAAATCGTACCGTCCGACATCCACTGGTTGTGACATGAGTTCAGTGCCTGATTGTTCGATCAAAGCTGGGAGTTTGCTCTCTAATTCAGAGACGTTAAAGAGTTCCCATCCCGCGCCACACAGATCGAACTGTTTACTCGCTCCACTGCGATTCTGACCTTTTACACTTTCTCCACCCAGTGCGCCGCCAGAACGATAGAGTACTTGCATAGTGAGTGCCCCCTCGCTCGTCGCTAAAACACGCTCCTGTCGATACAACTCGATGGATTGGATCCCCGCTCCACGGACAGATTGCCCAACCCGCGGAATATCGTCGTAGTAAGCTCCAATGTATCGGATCAGTTCGAGCTTTTCCTCAATTGGAACTTGAAAAGGGTCAATCCCGGGAGTCGCCCATGTTCCCGAAGCAACGGGGTACTTACCGAAATCGACCGGGCTTGGCGAGGCTGCGCTATTGACTTTTGCTTGAGTGACGGCCTCTCGGGCAAGGACAGCAGCTTCATCGAGATACCAATACGGGCTAGAGGCAAAGCCCCATCCGCCATCCACTAGCGCTCGGATACCGAGTGCAATCTCTTCGGTATCACTTTTGAAGATAGGATCACGATATTGTTGACCGAATGTTTGCTGGACCGTCCGAGTAACTCGAGCTTCCGCATAGTGTGCACCCGCGATCTTTGCGGCATCAACAGCGGCTAGCGCGAACGCCTGCATTGTCGAGGGATCCATGGGATGATACCGCTCCTCGTCCGAACCAACACGCTGGCGGATCGCGCGCGCGCTGAGATTTCGGGGAAGTAAATATATCGCGGTAGCTGCGGCCCCAATCTGGAGCGCCGATCGGCGCGTGAGTCCCTTTGCGTCAAACAAATTCTGCATTATGGCTCCTCTTTTACGATAATGGTTCCCGACGTCCCATAGAGTGCACTCCGAATCGTGTACGTTCCTGCGTGCTTAAAGGCACGCCTTGCTCCCTGACAAATCGGAAGAAATCCGCTGGGACCGAGACAGGCGGGATTGAACTTCCCCCCAGTTAATAGCGGAGGGGTAGGGTTTACATTCCCTGAACTATCTTGAAAAAGTCTTGCTGGAAGTGACGTCTTTTCTGCAACTGATGGATCGTCAAATACCACATCCCAAGGGATCTCACGAGCCGCATCGTTCACAACACCCTCTGGAGAAAAGAGGACGGCTCCTCCAACGCCAATCGTAATTACCTCAGGATCGAAAGCACGGATGTACGTGCCACTAACAGTCGGGGATGACTGTATCCTTAGATAGACCTGCGCCCCAACCGGAAGTCCCACCCGAATAGGGAGTGTCATCGTTTTCGTAACGCCGTAGTAGGTTGTCGTTGCTTCAATGACCGCCTGCCCTGGCTGTTTCAGTGTCAGCGAACCATTGAGCGCATGAATTTGGGCTACGGTTGTATCGGACGAACGAAAACGGACTTTGAGTTGTGATGTCAACATGGTGCCTGCGTTGGCGATGACACCGATTGTATCCTTGGGAAGGCTGAACATGGACGTCGTAAGCCCAAACTTCGCACTGTCCCCGCGCGTCGGAAGAAACTCAAGCGTTTGTAACGGCATCGATGATGCCTGAGCTGTCACAGTTACATAAACCGTATCAATAATCGTGATATCATTTACGGTATCCTTCACGGAAACTGCGATCCATGTGGGAGTGCTACCTGGTGTAACAGCCACTGCTGTTACGACTCCGTCTGGCGTAATAGAAAGTGTTCCATCTTTCGTAAGAAATGTCGGATGAGTTGTCCCAGGTACAACGTGTCCAGCAATAGAACGAGGTGTTACCTGCAATTGAAGCGTGTTATATGGCGCGATGGTGGACATTAACACGCTTCGTGCGCTTAAATCCATCTGGAATAATGGATCGAGAAGCAAGGGTGCAACTTCATCGCTGCTTCCACACCCCCATAAGCCCACACAAACTGCGCTTAGCGCAAATCGTCGCAAGCCCAGCAGACCGCGCGGCCCGAACCTCAAACGAGAAAGAGGACTCTTGCCACGAGTATCGAAGATTTTAATCACGGTAGAAGCATCCTCGAAAGTATGGATTGGGCGATTCAGATGCGATCGGTCTCCCTTGTGATACCGATGTTGCAGGAATGGGCGCGTCGACATGCTCCCCATATTCACCGACCGCGGGGTACAACCCGCGCGGATATGCGTTCACGCCATAACGGCGTATCAACCGCCGAAGATCCCCCTGACGATGCCCCGTGAGATATAACCAGAATGCACGCTCGTGAAATAACACTGCTCGACGAAGCTCTGGTGTTGCGGATGTTGTTGAATCTGCTATTAGTGGATGAACTCCCGTTGTTTGCCCAACGACCTTCCCCGCACCGATCGCATACGTAGTATCAACGCCGATCGAATCGCCCAGATTGTCCCGAATAACGGCAGTAGTAAACGCGCCTGACGTTCGGAGCGTATTAAGGATTGTTGCCCAACGATTCACTTGATTTGCAGCCAACGCCGCCTCAGCCACGATTAACTGCGCTTCGATTCCATCCGCAATTCGAATAAGACTTATCCCTCCCTTGGTCAGCTTCCGAGGGTACCACAGCGTATCTCCATTCACGTTATTGGAAACAGAGGGCAACTGAGGAAGTGTCCTTGGATCACCAAAATAGGGGAGCCCTACCCCGCCTTCGCGATTTACGACAGTCGCCCTATTGGGCAACAGGATAGCGACTCCACTCCCAATTATCGAAACGCCGATATTTTCATTGGGAAGAAAGCTAGGAGCAGCTGTATAAAGCGACTGCTCGTACGCAAACTCTACCGACACATCTTTAACCGTTTTTTCTGCATTTGCGTATTGCCCTAACGCCAGTAACGCTCTCCCCTTCCCAACGCTCGCGAGTCCAATTACGGGGATACTGTCACTCGTCATGAGCAGCGCGGTATCAAAGAGAGCGATCGCATGACGATACAGATCGTCGGTCTCAGACCCCGGTTTATATGTGAAATCCTTCCCGAAGTCGAGCGTGCTCAGCGGCACTCCCGCACAAAAGAGATCAGCCAGGTACAACACCGCATATCCCTGTAACGCATATAACTCGGCTCGCCGATTCACTGACTGATCGTGATCGTACGCGTCGAGCGCTCCAATAGCCTGATTCGAAAGCCCGCGCACTCCTTGAAGCATCCCATAAACAGCGTCAGTCGAAAACTGTCCTTTATAAGGCATTGTACGCGCATCAACAGCAACTTGCTGGTCAACCTGATTGTTACCGAGCGCTACATTCCTTGTTGTCGATCGAAGTTCGTCCGTCAATAATCCCGACTGTATCAAAAATTCAGCAATCGCGCTCTGAAACTGTGATTTTGCAGCCGCCGCCATCCCTGCAGCCCCCTCGGCTGTGCGCACGTAGTCAGGATTCGAGATCCCGGGAGGGATGGCCTGATCACCAGTTATGGCGTTACAGGCAGAGCCCGCAATCACAGCAACTGATAGTATCACGAATAGAGGCAATCGGCTACTGCGATAACGTTGATGCTTACGCCGTAGTAAATTCCTTAAGGTATCAGTCGGCTGGGTATTCTCAAATTGCATAGTCAGTATACTCATAGAGTAACGTCTCGACGGATTAGCGTGACAGATTGAATTGAAGCACCCACACTCTCGGACTAGGGAGTTGTCCGGTGTCGGCAACGCCTTCCCCGCCAATAATCGAGTTCACGTTCGGATCTTTCCCATTGTAGTTTGTATGCAGCCACAAGTTGCTCCCTTGCAATCCAACGGTTGCCATCTGCGCCCCGAATAGCCGAGCAACCGAACCAGGAAGCCGATAGTTGATCGCAGCGGAATTCAAGCGAAGTGTGTTGACAGTTTGGTAGAGATAACGAGACAGATCACCGGCTTCCAGGGTAGAAGCAAGAATGGCTTGCTGTTCTAACGTGGAGTTTGATTGATTCGCAGTCGAGTTTAGATAGTGCAATCCGAGTGTATTTTTTTGTGTAAAGTCACCCTGATAGTTGAATTGCAAGTTGGCCCGTACCCGTCCATTGAACAATCCGACGTCGGTTCCGAACGTCGACAGGAAGCGCGGATTTTGTGTACCAAGGTAGACCATCGAATCGGCGAACAGGACTTCAGCAACGTCGATAATGCCATTACTGTTCTTGTCGCCATACCCTCGCATCGGTTGAATCCAAATACCATCCAACGGATATCCCACAACGAGACGAGAGTTTAATTCACCAGGAGCACGACTCAAGATCTCCTTATTAATGGTCAGAAGCTTGTCGTTTCGCGACGAAAATGAAAAGTTGATTCCAACGGTTGCGGTCTGGTTATCGAGTACACGCGCCGTTCCCGTGAGTTCGATACCGGTACTCAGAATATTTCCAACATTCTGTTTCAACTTTGAAGCATCAATTCCAAATACACCACCAGCATTACCACCACTTACCGATGCGGCAACAGATTGCTCCACGATGGCATCGATACGCTTTTTGTAGAAGTATGTGGCAGTTAATGAAAAGCGCGACTGCAGTAAGTCGGCATCAATCCCTGTCTCGAATTCCGTCGACCGCTCTGGGCGAAGTCTGGTATTTCCAAGCGAGTTCAACGCCACCACCTTTGTTCCATTTGTGGAACCATCGAGTGATTTGCTGAGCTCCCGGAAGAGGCGGTATTGATCGGCAGCTTCAGGCTGCACACCGGCATACCCCAAAGCCCCACGGAGCCGAACGAGCGAAAGAATGTGTCGCCATTGTGACGTAGTATTTTCTTCGACTGATGTATTATCGATCGCAATCCATGATGTTGACATCTTGGGAAGGCGCAACAACCCCGCCCTGCTCCCGGACACACCAGAACCATCAAGCCGGATCCCGGGAGCAAAAGAAAACCGGGGCGATAGCTGGATAGTTGGTTCTACATACCACCCAAACGTCGCGCCCCCACTCATGGACTGTTGTGCACCAGTCAATGAGGTGGGTTCATCAATGCCATTCACAACCGCCCCCAGGCCAGTAATGGCATCTGATTGGGTATTCTGTCCATTGAACCCCCAGGCGCTTCGGAATACCCTCCCGCCGAGTATCGTCGATTGCGTGACGGCACCAAGGTTCATTGTTAGCACCGTCGCTGATCGACGTCCCAGAGAGTAGCCACCTGCCGTGTCTGTCGATATAGCAACTAAAGGTAGAGGGATGCCTGCTGGAGTAAACCGTTTGTCGACCCCGGAATTCTGATTGATCCCTCCCGTCGCCGAAACATTCAACCAGTTTTTAGCTTGCCAATTGAAAGTGCCAGTTGTCGTGGACGTTGTGGTTCGAGCAACAGCTTGCTCGCTAAACCCGGTGAGAAGCGCATTCTGCCCCGCAACGTTCGATGGAGTGTTGAGTCGTGCGGTGTCAACGAATTTCCCAATCAGTGCTCCAATGCCACTCGTCCCGAGCGACGAACGTCGTTGTTCACCAACGGAGATTAAGTTGGTCAGTGTTGTTCTGGCTTTAGGATTGAGGATAAACGATACTTGGCTCGTCAAACTCCATATCTGATATTGATCGGGATTGATCATCCAGGATGGAGGGGACTTCTGTGCATAGCGCAGAAACTGCTCTTCGGTCGCACGCGGGAGTTTAACCATTCCATTCTGTTGCTTCATACTTCCGGTCATCGAATATAAGACCGATTGTGATCCACCGCTTACACTCGCGCTCACCCCATAATCCCTACCTCGATCGAGTGGCGAATAGCGGGGATCATTGAGGGCTTGAAAGGTAACCATACTATCGATGATGCACGGGGTTTTACTAATTCGATTGCAAACAGTCCCCTTAGGACTTCCTCCGGTGTATGTGTGCCCGAAGCTATAGGTGAACTCTGGATAGCGCCCGGGAATGCTCGAGGTCCCTGTATTTGCCAACAGCGTCCACCTCGTTGGTCCTGCACGTCCTCGCTTTGTTGTAATTACAATAACTCCGTTTGCAGCATCGGATCCATACATCGCCGATGCGCTTGGTCCTTTGAATACTTCGATTGTTTCGATCGCGTTGGGATCAATCTGATCGAGTGCAGACGGACGCGCATATGGTAACCTGGTACCCCCAAGCGCATTGATCGAATTCTCACCCGTGAAATATTGCCGCACACCATCAACAATCACGATCGGGTCATTGCTTCGTTCGATACTCGATGCGCCACGAATCCGAATCCGTGCTGGATCACCGGGCGTTCCTGATGCGCGTATAACAGTGAGGCCCGGGACTCGCCCTTCCAAAAGATCGGTGACCGAGGTAATAGGCGCGGTTTTCATGACGGAATCCACATCGATGGACGTGATGTCGTTTCCAACTGCGAATCGTCGTTGCTGCCCAGTTGCCGTCGTGACCACGCCGGACAAGGTCGTTGGAACAGGGATCAATATGAATCGAACCGTCGTGTTTTTTTTACCTGCAATGGTTACAGATCTTGCCAACGAACGAAATCCGAACAAGCGGATCGAGACCGTTTGTTTTCCAGCCGGAGCGTTACGGATTATAAATGAGCCTTTCTCATCAACGACCGTGGACAACGTTGTTCCAACGATGTAAACTTTCGCGCCACTAACGGGCTTCTCCGTTGCGGAATCCACAACGATCCCGGAGATCGTCCCAACGTCACTTTCTGTCTCCTGGCCAAGCGTGCTCGTATCACCGGATTCCGGACGAATCAGCATGGTTGCGCCATCAGCAGAAAGCTTGGCGACAAGGCCAGTGCCGCGCAGGACTTGTGACAGGCCATCAAGCAGCGGAGCTTTAACAAGACGGACTGAAATACGTTTATTGAACACTGCGCTTCCCTTGTTGTACAAAGGTTGCAATCCGGCCTGTCGTGCCAATTCATCGATCACGAACTTGAGTGTGCTATCTCGCACGATCAGCGTGACGTGCGTTTGTTTTTTACGATTCTTTTGCTGTGGAGACTGTTCATCCAATGTTTGCGTGGATGTCGTACCTGACGCAATCGTGTAGCTCCCTTGTGCCACAGCCACTGAGATCGGTAGAATCAGTAACACAAATGCACCGACGAATCCAACCCACTTCCACAGCCTTAAAATAGAGCGATTTGGCTGTTGCCACGTTGGATATTCATTCCACCATCGCATCTTGATCATTTGGAATATAAGGTGAGCGTACGGCCATCACGGACGACGGCAAGATTGAAGACCCACTCCAGATTTTCGGCGAGATCGGTAAGTGATCCCGCAGCGAATTGCCCTTCAATGCGGCGGGCAGCTAACATGGGATCCCCAAGACGAATATCGACGTTATACCAGCGATTCAGTTGAGGGATAGCTTCGACCAGTGAGGTTTCGCCGAGAGAAAGGATTCCCTGCGTGAAGGTAAAGCGTCGAGCGGACGCAGTCGTCACGGGAGACGTAACTCCAAGCGTCGCACGAACCTCTTCATTCGCTGTCACGACTGCAGATTCGACCATGACCTTACCATCTCGTACAGCGACGAGTGCGACCGTGTCTTCAGGATACTTCCGAACGATGAAGCTCGTCCCAAGCACTCGTGTTGACGTATTGCCCGCTTTAACGACGAAAGGGCTTTTCTGATGATGTGTCACAGCAAAGAACGCTTCTCCCTCGACACGAACGACTCGATGTCCTCGCGCAAAATCGGAGGCGACTTCCAGGCGGCTTCCAACATTGAGAACAACGACCGTGCTATCGGGGAGAGTGATCGTGCCGCGTTCGCCGTTACCTGTGGTGTACGTCGAAGGATAAACCGCAAACGCTCTCGTGGAATCCGACGACCCTTTGATTGCGTTACCGAAGTAGACGAATCCCCAGATAAGACTCGCAGCAAGCCCAACACCAATAACACGCGAAACCCAGTGTGATACCGTTACAGGTTTGCCGAAAGTATCCTTTGGCGATGATAGCGCAAGAAGTTTTTGGGGAGAAAGTGCCAGCTCATGCTTTGCCTTTTGAACATCCGAAAACTCTGACGTCCGTGGAAAGAAATGTGCAAAACTCCGAGAGGCGGAGGTCTCAGATTCCTGCAGGAGACGCTGCTCAGTTTCCGACCATGCGGCATGAGGATCCCAATCTTCTGGCATCGCCAAACGCATCTGGCGGAGAGATCCCATAGCTTGTTCACTCTCTGGAAACTGATCGAGCCACGCACGGATCGTTCGCGTTTCAGCAGGCGAACTTTCTCCAGCTAAATATCGATCGAGCTGTTCGATGTGCGGTGTATTATTCCCCTCATCCTCTGAGGAGAAGGAATTATCTGGCGCGCCACCGCCCGAATCAAAGAATGACGTACTCACAACTGGAAAACGCATTCCACAAACAAATTGTTAACATCCGCCATGAATTCGGATGAAACAGCTGCTAAATTTTCGCTCGAAACAGAGCTATCGGACGCCTAGCCGGTTTTTAACGATCGCTAAAGCTCGAGTGTGGAGGACTCGAGCAGATCCGTATGAAATGCCCATTAGCGAAGCAATTTCTTCGAGCCCGAGCCCATGGTACCATCGAAGAATCAGTATTTCCCGCGAGCGTGCGGGGAGCGTGCGAATCACATTTTGAACGCGCCCTTCGAGCGTATCGGTATCAGGTTCGCTGTCGAGAGATATCGATAGAGCGCTGAGACTGAGTGTCCCGGGAATGAGCTCATGTTCTTGCACCGTACTTTCTTCATGTACCGTACCTTCTTCCGGGGATTCAATGAATTCCCGGGCTCGTCGTTCCCGGACACGTTTTCGTCGTAGAAGATCGAGCGCACGATTTCTAACAGCCCGTAGCAGATAGAAGGAAAGCTCCCGCTCCGTCTGAACAGACAAGTCGGCCCGTGTCGTCCAGACATTCCAAAGAACCTCTTGAACTACATCCTTGACGTCATCGATGGGAACCAACGTCGACGCATGGTTGCAAAGCTCTTCAAACCGTTCGAGATATATCTGCTTGAATGCCGCACTCTCGCCAGATTTAAGACGTTCCACGAGGGTGGAGTCGTCAAGATCTGGTCGATGAGAGAATGGGTTGTGCATAATAAGAGACGCGAAGCGCGTTCTCAAAGTGCATACATAACACAACGGAAGTCAAGGTGAGATTGAATTGCGCGGAGTGCTTCAGCTTTGTTTGCTAATCGGTTGAGACGATTAAAAATCGATCATGAGTATTTCGATTTTCTTGATATACCGATCCGATTCGGCTTATATCGACACCCGAATTAAACGTACCGCAGGCACGAAGGCGGTTAATTGCACTGGTTCTAATTACCAGATTACAACTTTCTTGCCGATAGGGCGAACCATAGGATCTCCGTCTTTGCAACCAAAGGCCTTCGCAAACTGCGGCGAGTTCAACATCATCGCGTTCACGCGGGCGAAGGGCGCTGCATGCACGTCCCAGTTAAATCCCCCCTGCCACTTCGCGCGCCACACCCTGGCGAGCCCAACCAGGAAGCGTTGGTCGGGGGTATAACTATCAACCATCGGCGCGGCGGGCGTACCGTTCTTCTTCAGCGTTGCCTGCCACGCGGCGTACGATACGAGCAGACCGCCATAGTCCGCAATATCTTCCTTAAACGTGCGCTTCCCATCCGTATTCCACCCATCAACGGTGCCTAACTCCGAATTCAATTGTTTGAAGCGCTCGATGTTGGTGGACATCTCCGGATTAACAATCGCTGAAAGCTGCCCAGCGATGCTGTGGAAGATTTCGTGGCCGATAACGAAGCCAATCCCAGCGAAGTTGAGCGCATCCTCAGCGTGGACATCAAAGAACGGCGGCATGAACATCACGGCCGGAATCTCGATCGCGTGATCCCCACTCATGTAAAAAGCATTCGGGGTCAAGAGACTCGCTTTCCATTTCGCCCGGACATCACCGCCGATGGCGTTGACCCACTGCCGATTATCAAAGTTGGCCACGGCGATCTTGTTCTGCTTGTAGTTCGTTGTAAGAACCAATGGAGTGTAGTCCACCATTTTTTTCGGCATCCCTACCCGTAGCTGTAACTTTTGCAGTCGATCCAGCGCCCACCGCTTCTCGTCCGAGTTCATCCATGGATTCGCCGAGACCTGGTCGATAGCAGTCGTGCGCAGGGCTTCGAGCAAGGCTTCCATCCGCTCCATCGCGTGGGATGCGAGGAGGTCGTTGGCAAACGTCTGCCCTAACGCTCCACCCAACATCGTAAGCGTCCGCTGCGTGCACTGGTCCGCCCGCGTGGAGTCTGGGATCGGCGTTTTGGACCAAGCGCGTCGCAAGAGATTGCGCTCGAGCGAGTCCGCGGTCAGACAGCTACCGTAGAACATGCCGAGCACTTTGAGCGCGGGATCGGTGGTGGTAATGGCGATCGAGTGGGCAGAATCGAGAATGCTGCGCAAACGAAGTCTCGTACGTCGGTACGTATCGCGGAAAATTTCAACTTGTTTCGTCTGGTTGACGGCCACGTTCCCCAATTTCGTTTTCGCGCGCCAATCGCCGTTGACGTACTGATAGAAATCGACGCAGGGCGAGATGGTGGTATCGACGCCGTAACGTAATGACGGTCCCAACATGGGGGGGGTGAATGTGTCGGGTTGCGCGGCTTTGATTGAATCGGCGGCCTTCGAAGAATCGGTCGAATCCGCAACTACTGACGGATTAACCGATTCGCGATCGAAAAACCCCGGCGCGCCGGTGAGCGCGCCCAAGACGGTCATGGTGGACAGCGCCACCGGAGCAACGAGATGCAACATACTCATGACAACAAGCACCTCAGGTCAGCGCGGCAGGTCAACGGACAGATGGGTGTACACATAGGCGGAAGAAAGGTGACACTGAGCAGCAACTGGCACACTACTCAGTGTCACTCACATTGTGGGAAGGGATTGGATTGGAGGTCATACATGAGGCGTTGGGAGGGGTCTAGATGAGGAAGACGGCGCCTTGAAGCGAAGTGAATGTCTCGCAACCAACGGACAATTCATGCAGTTTCCCCAGGGGCCACCGCGGATGACGATTCGCCTGGTGACCCCAACAAACCGCGTGCATGGTGATCAGCAGAATAGTCTACGAACTAGACCGTGGTGTCAGCAAGCGACCAACAACTCATTTACTGGGTCGATTCATCAGAATCTTGTACGCACGGTCGAACCAGCCCTCACTGCGGTCGCCAGGGCGTGCCAAAAAGATTTGGTAGCCATCCTTGTCTGTAAACCAGCCAGAATACCGCACATCCCCCCACCTCCCAGGCCCAAATTCCTCCAGCAACGCGGTGGGAAGATCAATACGGCGCCCATCGGGATCTTCCACGTGAAAGAACGGCGTCTTTTCGACCACCAAGTGCCCGGGGACTCGATGATGGCCGAGAAAGAGCTTGGCTAACGTATCTGCTTCGTCCGTGGGGTGGAGTGGCCCGAGTTGGCCGACCGTGCCATACGTGTAGGACAACAGGATGATCTCGAGATCTGGATACAGTCTCTTCCATCGTCGTACCATTGCGTAAACATTCGTGCAGGCATTCAGCCTCTTTAGCAGTTCGTCATCAACTCGCGTCTTTTCTTCCGTACTGCAAAAGCTCTCTGTTCTTGCAATCCAGTTAATGCGACCTTTCACCGGCAAAGCCCCGTGTGGCATCGAATCCTCCCTGGTATATGACGTGAGCCTCTGATTCGACGAGTCAGGCGAGACGTCAGTCGTTGCCGTGTAGTAGTAAGCCCCAAGCAGCGATGGCACCTTGTAGGGTTGCACCACCGGATCCGCTGCCGTTACCGGTTCCTCCCCAGTGACACGACGCCGTACCGTGTTCTCCCGATACAGATTGTACGCCAGAGTCGAAACCGCCAAACTATCGAACCCTTCCTCCTCCGTGTTACCTTGGACAATACGTGACAACGCCACCAATCTATCTCTTGCCCCTGGCGACCGATGTCGCTCCTCAGCGGGTGTCATGTCGTTGGTGCGGACGGCATACCATCTCAATTCCTTAAACAACGCCGTGTCTCCGACCGCTTTCGCATAACCGGAAAACGTAAGTGCGGCATCGATCGTCCGGTAAAGCGAGTCTCCGGTAACAGCTGTAATTAACTGCGTATAGAACTGCTTTGCCTCGGAAGATCGAATAGGGCGTACTCTCACGTACTGCTCGAGAATCTTTTGAAGAACGTTTTTGTACTCCGTTGTCGACCTGACACGCATGGAATCCAGCAAGCGACTCGCAAACCGTTCTGCATCGTTCCAGCGATAGGCCATGAAGAGCGCTTTCAATATTTCGTAAGCTATCGGGGCGCTCTTGTAGTAAGTCGCGGTATCAGGGTTGAACCGACCGAGACAAGCCTTCGTGGCCTGGACCGCGGATTCGGGTCGACCCGGCTTAGACTCCCCGTCATCCTCCTCCGGATGGTCCATATTCTCCATCCGATTTGCTACCGACATTGTATCCCACTTTCTCGCTAACCTTTTACCCCAATCCTCCTCCGTGAGCTTGTACCCGACAATAAGGCATTCCTCGATATGTCGATACGAAGCGTAGTCGGGCGTGGTATCGGGCCGAGCAAAGAGGGTTTGCCCATGTGCATCGGCGGCAAACGCTATAAATCCCAGCACCCAGAACAGTCTGGAGCGTATGTAAACCATCATCTTAAATTGCGTCAATTGTGGAAGTGAAGGAGAAGTCGTTGATCTTCAACGTCGGCACCACCGGACTTGCAACAACCTTCTGCAACGCGTGTTGCTGGAACGGAAACCAGTCATACCAGGAGCTCATCACCGGAACCGATTCACCGATGGATTCGATATTATTGAAGATGAACAAGGGAGACTCAGTCCAACGAAAGTTGCGCACAGCCTTGGTAATCTTCCCATTCTCAATGAGCCAGAGACCATCCCGGGTCACGCCGGTGTAGAGCGCACTCGGCTCATGTAATACATTCATGCCAGACACGCGCGTGAGCAGCAAGCCTCGCTTCATGGTCGAGATCATCTCGTCAACCGTAGTGGTTTCACTCCCACGCATCACGAACGAATTCCGCTCCGGAATGTCGTCCCCGCGCCCTAAGTTTGGCAGCGAATAGGCATAGTTCCGCCCCATCTCGGTGATGACCCCGTCTTTGAGATAGTCGATGGTGCGCATCCCGGGGTACGGGTGCGTCCCTGAGATGGTATCTTCCGGGTTATGCGTGATACTCAGGCGACGATCGGCAATCTGTAACCCCAATTTGCTACGCCCCCGCAGGATGCTGCTGTCATAGTCGAGATACAATGGATGTCCCGGCTCTTCCTGCCCGCTCCGGTTTTGAAACATATCAAAGAACACAGTCGCAAACGACGCCGCCGCCTGCGGTTCAAGGATCGTTTGGTACCGTCCCGGTTCAATCCGAACCGGATTGACCGACTTCATGCACTTGTCATACGCAGTTTCGCCCAACTTCGCGATGTCGATGCGCTGGAGGTCAAAGGAAGATGCGCCCGCCCATCCGGAGGCGACCCCTTTCGGGTGCCGGATCGTCGAGGAACACTCGGCCATCGTCGCCCGCCCTTTTTCGCGCAACTCCCGTCCCCAGAAATCGCGGAAATAGCCCAGATAATGCGCCCCGGCTGTCTCAATCGACCCGGAGGCCAGCATCCCGCTCGCCTCCGCACGGGCGGTCAGATCGGAGACAACCTGCGCGTTTTCAGTGGCGGAGCGGTTATAGGATACCTCACTCCAGACAGGAATGCCTTTGCTGGCCCAGGTCGGATGGCCCAGCTCAAGATCTAAGCCCGGCACAAAGCCGGAGCGAAACTGGTTTGCTCGGCATCGCTCCAGATAGGCGCACGCATCACGCAAGGAGGTGTCGTCTACCTGATTCAGCTGCACTTTCACTATCTGCCCCGCTTCACGATGGGCAAACCTGATTTCAACCTCAACAAAGACCGTCCGTACATTACTGGTCAGAAATGCGCGATTCCTGGCCCAGCGCTGTTGGCCGACCCACCTACTCTGGACCTCGACCTTCAACCAATCGTCCTTTCGACAGTGCGGAATGATGCGCTCAACAATCTGTTCTGCCTCGGCATCCGAGAAAATCCGGTGGTCGTCCTCAGCGGGTGTTGCTATCGTGCTCATAACGATCAAGCCTTCTGGAATGGGTTAATGATAGACATCTCTTTAAATAGGGCAGGTGGTGTATTGACCGTACTAAAGCCAAGCTTCCAAAAATTATTCGTCTTGGGATCCGCAGTCCCGACAGGAATGGCGCTGCTTGGGCCACCCAGAGCCTGGAGATTCCCCCACAATTCGGATGTTCTGAATAGCATACCTGCCCCGTCGATCCGTGCGACGCGCTTCCCTTTCTCGATAAGGAACACGCTCGCTCCGCCCAGCATCCCCGTGGACTGCTGGAAGTCCATCATGGCACCAGACGTCTTGAATTCGATTCCTTTGTCGATCTGCTCCCGTAACTGGGTCAGCGTAGTGTCTCGCTCGGAGTCGGGGTGCAGAATGAGATCCGAAGGGTAGACAGTTTGCGGGTCAGTGGCATCCAACGCGTACGCGCAACCATTACTGCGCACCGGTCGTCCCGCCTTCGTCAGATAGCCCTTCATCCAGGCGGTGCCTTCCCGATTGCACTGCAAGTTGGTCAGGACTCCGTTGGTGATGAGGTCAACATCCTGAGGTTCCACCCCTTCATCGTCCCATTTCACCTGAGCTAACCCGCCCGGCATGGATCGCGTGGCGGTCACGCGCATCAGCGATGAGCCAATTTTGAGCGACCCGAGCGATTCATCGGGATCGATGATATAGCTTGTCCCCGTCGTATTCGCCTCGTAGCCCATGATCCGATCGATTTCTGTGGCAATCCCTACGCTCTTTTTGAGGATGTCGGCGACCCCGCCAGAATGAATGAGTACGGGAAACCGTCCGACGTCCACGGGCACCACAGGAAGTCTGCGCTCGGCATCGAGCTCCTCCCAGAGCTGACGCATCCACTTGCGTGTGTCAGGTGTTCGGATGAGTTCAAACCCCCGTCCGGCACCGGCGGTGGTAAATTGCGTCAGCGCCCCCGCCGCCATGCCGATGCTTTCCCCATCACGATCTGCAACTGTCCACCCGAGATTGCCTCCAGTGCGATAGACACGTTGCGTCACGACTCGCCCGTCCGAGCTGCCAAAGGCTTTCTGCTGCCGAAAAAAATGCACCACCATATTCATGTATTGATACCTACCATGTTCCATCTCATTACCGAGCGTATCCATGTATTTCTTGATACCACTGAGATAGTCCCAAATTTCCTCGGTATCCATCGCAAAGGGGTCGTCGGTGACCGGCATGGTCCAGTCGCCACTCTTGGCGCCAGGGTTGGAGGCCATCTCGATGTCGCGTGAGCGACCTGACACGTTCGCCTTAGCGCTGTCTACCGCGACGCGCCCGAGTCGAGCCGCTTCGTCTTTCGTCCACACGGGACTCGACGCAAAGCCCCAATAGCCGTCATATTGGGCGCGCACGCCAAAAGCCATTGTTTCGGAACGCAGTTCCGGCCAACTCTTCCGCAAATCTGTATCGCTGGAGAGATTTTGACCCTCCATGGACAGCTTCTGAGAAAACGTCAGCCTGGCATCGGCATAGGTGGCCCCGGATGACTTGGCGGCATCGACGGCGGTCGCAATGAGCATTTTTAACCGCTCATCGCCAGCATGCGGCAGTTCCTGGAATGCCGAGACCGCTCCATGCATCGGTGCATATGCCTGTGCGGTCCGCGGGCGAGTGAGCATCGCACCGGCGAGAGTGCCAGCGGAGCTGCGAAGGAGTGTACGCCGAGTAATCATGAGAAAATGAGAGTAGTTTAGAAAAGGGTGCATGCAGTGCGATAGTCGTGTGACCACTGCATGATTTCAGGGTGAGTACGGGCCGTCCATTCAGTACCAGCTCCCGATACGCAGCGGGGCGCACGTCGTGTCATTGCGTTCATCGCATACGCGTATGATCCCGGCGGTGCCATGGAGCGTGCTGCGATACGGAAAGACACCAGCGATAGAGAACGCACGTGCGCGAGTGGGTGAAAAAGCAACGCTCACAAACCGTTCATAGTCCTCTTCGGTAGCGGTCTCCCAAAACTCGTCCGTGAGAAATTCTTCAGGCATGGGAAGCGTCCGAAAGGGGGCGATATTGCCGCCAACATCGGGATTCAATATCTGATAGCCACCCGGACACGTACTACCACCCGGCGCACGGACGTGCGAGGGATCATCGAATTGAAGATCGATGTCAGTCGTACGGCTCGCATTTGTCCAGACCACACAGCCACCGACACCGATGGTAATGTTTCGATAGACAAAATCGAGCACCGATGCGACCGACCCTGTCGCGAAGCGCTCAATCGTAGGCACACCGAACATGATTGGCCACCCCACGGTAAACACCAGCGAATCCCGCCACGTGGTGCCATACGCGAACGTGGAGGTGGACAGCACGACGCGCCCCGGCCGCCGCGGGATAATGCTCACCGTATTGCCGGATGGCGTCATCGCAGCAATCGTGGTATCGGATGACACCAGCGACACGAGGAGGGGCGAAAGAGTCGCGCCAGATGCAGATGCCCGGATGAGGGGAATGGTCTTGGACACGCCGACCGCGATCTTCGCACTGTCTCCTGTGGGCAAGCGCAGACCAAAAGAGTGAAGGTGGTTCGGGGCGGTCCCAATCACCGAGACGACTGCGGAGTCGGTGCGCGTGATGGTCCCATACGTAAGCGTCACACGCAGCACCGCGCTGTCGACCGCACTGACGGCTTTGAGGATGCCATTGGTGACACTAATGCCTGGCTTATTCACGCTATAGGTCACCTCACCAGGGACGACACTGCCGTCACCCATGGTGCGGATCGTGTGCAAGGTCAGCGTGTCGTAAGGGGCGGTCGTCGATAGGTTGATGGCGTGATGTTCGAGGGTCAGCACCGCAAAGTATTGATCGGGTGGTCGATAGGCCGTCAGTCCTGTATCCGAGAGATTGCAGCCAGCGTTCAGCAGAGTGCATATCACAATCATCGCGGTGATTGCAGTGGAGCGCCACCAATGGAGATACGAGTTAGTCGTCATATTGGCATCCTGTGAACCGTGGGTTAATAAATTCAGATGCGCTCAGACCAAACGAGATATCGGTTCCATAGACATCGACGTATCCGGGGACGGTATAGACGCCTTTGGGATACACCTGTTCGCGATCGAGGCCGTACTTGCGCACCAGGCGGCGTAAGTCGCCCTGTCTCGTCCCGGTTAAAAACAGCCAGGCAGCACGCTCTGCAAATAGGAGTTGGCGTTGGGCCGCTAGCGTTGGTGGAAGCAGCTCGATCAGGCGGAGCCCAGCGACTCCACCAATTCCGGCGTACCACAATGTATCGATCCGTTCACCACCGCCGAGGAGTGGAGTGGACTTGACCGTAAACGTACCGGTAGTTCGCAATGCGTTCAGCACCGTCAGCATCTGCTGTGGATCGTGGTCCGCAAGCGCGGCCTCGGCGAGAATCAGTTTAGCCTCGACTCCGGATGCCAGCGTGAACGTGGAGGAATCCGTTGTGACATATTTCACGGGAAACCAGACCGTTGCATTTGAGCTGTTGGTGCGCTGGATGGCTTGGGTGCGTGGATCACCCCACGAGCGGTATGGTAAGCCGTTGATCCCCTCGTGATCAGCAATCGAGGCGCTGCCAACAAACCATGAATATCGTGCATTCGCCGCCGTGCTCTTCCCTTCATCAAAGGCAACGCGCATCTCAGAGCGAAAGCCGTCAGCAATGCCTTGCACTGTCTGTTTGGCCTCCGCATAGCGACCCAACGCCAGTTGAGCGCGCGCTTTCAACACCCGAATCGTCGACTGTAACGATACACTGTCCGCCGCACGCGCCTCGGCGCTGTCCAACAGTAGAATCGCATGCGCATAGATCTCATCGGTCGTTGCCCCCGCGCGATACGTCCAGTCGCCTTCAAAGTCCATCGTGCTCAACGGCACTCCGGAACACCACCCATCGGCGATCAGGATCTCCGCATAGGCCTCGTACAGAAACAGCTGTGCTTGCCACCCGGACGTTTCACCGGACACATACTTCCCGACCACACCGCGAGCCAGTCGAGCCAGCGCGCGGACCTCGTGCGGAGGACTACCGACCCAGTGCCCACTGCGTTTATCTCGACTTGCATAGCCGGTACTTGGAACGTCGGAAGCCACGAGCTCATCCGTCAACAGTCCCGAAGAGATGATATAGTCTCTGATCACAGTCGTTAACTCCCCACGGGCCGCTTGCGTCAGTCGTGTAGCGCCTTCGCGATTGTTATAGGTCGCTGGACCATCCACACCATCCGGCAGCTGTGTATCCGTAATGGCGCCACATCCCATTGTCAGAGTCACAAACATCCCGACGACCAGAAGGCATCGACCAGTTCGATAACGTTGTATTGTGTGTATAGCACTCATGTCCCAATCCGTATTTGAAGGCTCCAACTGCGTGGCATGGGAAGTTGCCCCGAATCACTGGTCGCATCGCCAATCAGCGTCCCGTTCACATCGGGATCTTTCCCGCGGTAGTTCGTCCAGAGTCCGAGGTTACTTCCCTGCAACGACAGGCTCAGGCTCGAGAGAGGCAAGCGTTTGAGATACGCGCGTGGCACGTTGTAGCCAACGGACACCGAGTTAAATCGCAAGCTGTTCACTTTTTGAATAAGACCATAATCGGTGCAGGGCCTCTTATAATCGTTTGTTACTCCTTCGATGCGGGACAGGAAACATGCAGCTGCTAACGCATAGGCCTGCTCCCCATAGGTCGACGTCGGGTTCTCATAAACATTCCCGAGGAGGGTTCCACCGCCCTGGTTATACTGTGTCAAGCCCGCCTTATAATTGAACTGGCCATTCACACTCACCAGCCCACGAAAGAGCGTCAGCGAGGTGCGAAACGGCATTTCAAAATCCGGTGTTTGCATTCCCATATACACAGCTGCGGTATCCACCACATAATCCCCGTACCACATCTTGGTGCCTTGCTGTGGATCGCTCCACCCCGAAAGCGGGCGCGACCATCGACCAAAGAGCGGATACCCTTCGACCAACCGCGTGCCGTTGCCCAAGTCAATCACGCTTTTTTCACCGAACAGTTTGACCAGCGTATTCGTGTATTTGGAGACCGACACATCGACCATCCACCCGACCATCGGTAAATCCAGCACGCTCGCGTTCAGCGAGAACTCGGCGCCGGTATTCCGCACGTGGCCGATATTCGCGTAGTAGGACAATCCACGACTACCAACCGACGGCGCGAGCGGGAGTTGTTGAATCGCATTTTTGCGCATCTTGTAGAACCCCGTTGCCGATACGGTCATCCGCGTGTCCCAGAGTTGCATGTCAAACCCACCTTCCATCTCTTGGGTCTTCTCGGGGCCCAGTTGGGTATTCCCCACTGAACGGATCTTTAGCCCCGCATCCGGCGCAATCGTATCCGTCAGCGTCGGGAACCAACTGCTGAAATCCTGCTCCAGCGTGCGTAAACTCCACTCGGCTGCTGGTTGTACTCCAGCCACGCCAACCGCAAATCGCGGACGCACCAGTGACACCAGGCCCCATAGCGGCTCCCCACCTTCACGATCCACCGCAATCCACGAAAAGTTCAGCTTGGGGAACAGCGAGAACAAGCCACCGCGAAACCCACCGCGGGACCCGGATACCCCGCTCCCGTCGAACCGAAAGCCAGGATTCACAAAGAATCGGGAGTTGAGATTCAACCGCGGCTCCAGAAACCACCCACCGGTTGTTGTACTCCGTCCCGAGCGCGTGCCCGCAATCAACGTCGATGGCCTCGGAATCCCTTGCACCAGCGTATCGCTATAGCCATCCATCTCCGCGTTGGATCCGCTGGTGATCTCCGAGCCGAGCGAAAGCGATGTCCGCGCACGCGGAAAGAGTGTCCCGTTGACGCGAGCGGTCGTGGTCGAGATGTTCTCGCGACGCTCGGTGAATTTCCCTTTGGACATCCCTGTATTGAGTAAATCCGCAGGCGCATCCATGTTTAAAATCCCGCGCGGCGTCAATCCTTCCGCACTCCGCTCGACGCGATTCATCCCGAACGTCGCCATCAACGGCAGCCACTCCCATCGCAACAGATTCACGGCCAACGCATGGCTCGCCGTGATCGCGTCGGATTTTAACTGATACGCATACTGTCCCGGCCGACCGGGATCAATATTCAGCGTATCCATATACGCCGACGCCAATTTGGACAGTTGATCGTTCGCGGACGACTGATATTGCACCGACTGCATCAGCGAGGTCGTGAAGGTCGCTTGCAAGCCGCGTGACAGCTCCGCAGAAAAGCTCGCTTGTCCACTCCTGGTATCCATCGAGTTTGGCCGCCGCATCCGCGCACTAGGCGCCGAGTCGTAGAGCTGCTGAAAGAGATCCTGATATAACGGCGGCATCTTCGTCAATCCTAGCGTGTTCCCAATCGAGCCGGTCACAGAGTACGTCACCTCTTTCGCGCCCCCCGACACCGTCGCGGACAACCGTGTGCTTGTCCCGCGACCGATCGTCGAAAGCCTCGACTCATCGAGCGCCTGGAATCGAACAATACTATCCAAACTACAACTGAAATACTCACTCACGTTCGAAGTAATTAGCGGACAAAAAATCTGAGGTACACCCGCGATGGTGCCCAATGGGCCATGCCCAAACCGGTAAAACCCCGGCGCCGCATACACGCCCGGCATCGACTCAATCCCACCCGACCCAGCCAAATCCCACCGCGTCGCTCCGGCTCTTCCCTTCTTCGTCGTGATCACAATCACGCCATCCCCGGCATCCGACCCATACATCGCCGCCGCCGACGGTCCGCGCAACACCTCAATCTTCTCAATCGAATTCGGATCGATCTGATCAATCGGCGATGGCGTCGGATACTTCCCGCCTCCCAACTTCTGATCATCCACCCCAGACTGCCCCGCATACACACGGATCCCATCTACCACCACAATCGGATCGTTCGTCGGTGCCCCGGGAACGCCGGATAACAACCCTCCTCCAATCCCCCGCAACCGAATCCGCGACGGGGCCCCCGGGATCCCACTCGTCCGCATCACGGTCAAACCCGGGACACGCGCCTCCAACAGATCCGTCACACTGGTAATCGGCGCCTGCTTCATGATCTCCGGCACATCCAGCGTCGTAATATCATTTCCAATCTCGATCTTCCGCTGCTGCCCCGTCACCGTCGTCACCACTTCTGATAACGTGGTCGATGTTTGAGCCATTGAAATGGTCACAGTTTGCGACTCGCCTTGCGCGACTGTCACACTGATCGTTTTGGACTGATATCCCAATAGCTTGGTCGTCAGACTATGTGATCCCGCCGGAACGTTATTAATTCGGAATGTTCCATCGGCTATGGTCACGGCTGAAAGTTTAGTACCCGCTATCATCACAGTCACTCCAGCGATCCCGGCTTTTCGCGCGGTATCCAGGACACGTCCGATGATGATTCCAGTATGTTCCTGCTTACCATTACGAGTGGACGTCTTTTCCTCGACACCACGAATCATGACAGTCACGCCATCGGATGCAAGTTTGGCATTCAGGCCGGTCTCTTTGAGGATTTCGCTCAGCGCGTCCATGACAGGCCGGTTCACAATGTTGACGCGGATGTTTTGCTGCAACCGGGAATTTTCAATATCATACACCGGTTCCAGGCCTGCCTGCTGTGCAATAGCCGTGATGGCAGCCTTCACAGTCGTTGCGCCGACGACCAGCGTGACCCGCGCCGAGGCACCACGTTTACGAGGCTGAATCTCCTGCTTCGGCGTTCGAGGCGCTGGTCCCGAGACCGAAGCATCTTGTACAAAAGCGCCTTGCACAAACCCAGACGACGGTACTGGCAGTGGTGCCAGCATGCGGTTTGGTGGTGCGGAAACCGTGGAGACAGCGACGACGAACAAACCAACTCCGTACGAGATCATTCCGCTTTGGGATAAAGGGTGATTACACGTCCTTCGCGCACGACACGCAACCCAAGAGTCCATTCGAGAACCTCAGCTAGGTCGCTCACAGAACCAGAGACAAATCGCCCTTCCACGCGGCGATCTGCCAAGGCGATATCCCCGAATCGAATATCAGCATTGTACCACCGGTTAAGTTCGGGAATTGCCTGCGCCAGCGTGGCATCGCGGAGAGTGAGCACCCCTCGTGTAAAGCTGAACTGGCTGGCCTGTGCAATCTGGATTGCGGATAAACTGGTGTCGCGGATAGTGACACGTTGGTTGGCAGCAAGTATGGTTGGTACTCGACTGGATGTGGACACAGCCCGAGAATACACCGCGACTTTTCCATCACGAACCGCAACGGAAGCGACGCTGTCGCCAAGATAGTACCGGACAGCAAACCGGGTTCCCAGTACACGTGTTGTACTCGGCCCTGCAATTACGGCAAACGGAGTACGAGCGTCTTGTTTAACCGCAAAAAAAGCTTCTCCGCGAAGATGCAATGTTCGGTTTTTTGTTGAATAATCCGCGGGAACTTCGAGACGGCTGGCGACGTTCAGCACAACAGTGCTTCCATCGGGAAGCGTAATCGTTGCGCGTTCTCCCGGGCCTGTTGTATAGATCGATTGTTGAGCGGCCAGAGTGTTTCCAAGCCGATGTATGGCACCACTCCATCCGACCAGTAACAACAGCGCGCTCGCCACGATACCCGCAGCGCCATACCAGAATCGCCAAGCGCGTGAATGCGAGGTATGCGACGCCGGGGAAGTCATCACCTGCGCGGCACGCAGGATCTCCACGACACGCTTCGCGCGTGCTTCTGCGGCATACCCATGAAATCCACGAGAGACAAACGCATTCCCTACTTCAGTCAAACGCTCAATCTGTCCGGGGTTGGCATCGTTCCAATCCTCCAGCCAAGCCAGCTCATGCGGCGATGCCTGGCCAAGCCAGTATCGGTCCAGCAGATCCGCAGGCGGATCATCGGCGACCCCCTCCTCTGGTTGCACAGCTGGCGGGCGATCGTCATCGGGTGATCGGAAATCGGGAACGTTCCTCATATCACTAATGCAGCCCAACAACGAAAAAACTTACACGCGTAACAAAATTCGGAGCTGTTCCACGCCGCGAAGCACGAGTTGAGTCGCGGCCTGGGTTGATATTCCCATGGCGTCACCGATCTCGTCGTAACTCAACTGAGCTTCGTACCGTAACCGGACTGCGGCCTTTCTACGTTCAGGAAGCTGGCGTAATACGTATTCGAGTTCTTCAGCGGAGAGAATAGCCCCTTCTGGACTAGCCACGGAGGATAGCCTCGCTCCGCTACTGATTTCGGAAGCGACTAAGCTCTGATAGCGCGCACGGACATGCGTGCCATCACGTTCGTTCAGCACTCGGTTGCGAACTGCGCGATAAAGATAGGATTTGAATGGACGTGCTGGATCAACAGCAGCCCGAGATTCCCACAGCCAGACAAACACATGCTGCACAACGTCCTCAGCTGCATCGTGCGAATCGACCATTGCCATCGCGAAGCGGGTTAGCCGATCCAGATACCGATCGACCAATAAAGCAAATGCGTGTGAGTCACCCTGCTGAATACGAACAGCGAGCGCGCATTCCCACTCGAGATCTTCCGGGTAAGAAGGGACGTTGGCTGCGCGCGGATTGAAATGGGGTGGCACGTCAGTCATACGCATCCAACGGAGAAATTTCGGAACCCATACGTGAAAACATCGCGAATGATACAGCGATGCGCCATGATGAGTTTAGAATAAGCGACCGAAATACTGTATAGACCGCAATACTTAAAGAACGCGCGTAACAGCTTTCATATTGTGGGCGCCATGTATTTCGGTTGATAACTATCGACGCGTGGATGTCGTAGTATGCGGATTTATTTACGCCAAAAAATATGAGACGATGAAACGATGGATACACTATCGAAATCGGCGAGCATAGCACCGCCAACATCGGTGGATATATGACGATGACATAGCGGGACTAAAAGATAGATATGCAAGGAATTGAGATGCAATAGTATATGAAAGCTGATATATGATATACTATAACAGATCAGCGCATAGACGAGATAGAATGGCTGCAATAGATTTTCGGAAGGTGGGACAGCTATATCCGACGATTGTCGTCACATGTAGAATTTCAACATGGGCCGCAGACAACAGCGGGCCAAGCAAAAGCGGCTGCCATTCCGAAGAATGGCAGCCGCTTTTAACTCATTGAGTTTTAAAGACTTAGTAAACGAACGCATATTTTCGCACTGTTCAAGGACGTATCGAAGTTCTCTCTTAGCGGGATTTGCAGATCATCGCTTAACATTCATTGTTGCTGCTGTCGTCGATTCGATGAGATTGAACTTCCCAAGGAATCGTGAAGAAGTTCAATGTATAGTTCTGTTGTGTTACAAACTGAAAAGCCTCGGAGAATAAGCGATCATCAATGTTGATGTTTACATCCAACAAGATTCATCTCCATTGCCGCGACTGCAATATTACGGCGTTGCACTCCGAACTATCCAATTCTTGCATTGACTCATGAGTTTCGAAAGCACAATCCGCTGCCCCTGTCCCTTCAGCCGAAAGCTCTGATGTTGAATTTTCATCAGCTTGGGGCGTAATCTGCTGAGGTGAATTTGGATATGTCTATTGTTCTGTTCGTTGAAAGGACGGTGAAACTTCCGTAATGTCATCCTAGGCCTTCCCCGAGTTGAACACTCCGCTTCCTACGCCTGACGACGGGCCCAATGTGCCACCTGCATAAGATCCTCTTCAAACACTGACATATACGCAGCCCCAACGAACTCCGTCGGATTACGAAACAGCGAGCCGTAACGTACGGTTGCCGTTCGCATCGGCTCTACAAGCGCCCTCAAATCTCGACTCTGCAAGTATTGGGAATCAGCAGGACGAGTCGCTGCCTCATGCCATTGAGACAGCTTGATCATAAACACAAACGTGTCATGCCACAGAACCCATTGCGCCCTATGACAATCTTATCCATGAAAGTAGTATAATACTATTTTTAAGACAGTTCTATGCTACACAGTTGAGAATGAACTGGCGTTTCCTAGAACGATTGTTCAAATCGTCGCCATATACCGTCGCCATATTCTGAACAGAGACGAGGACCATACCATCCGTCAGGATGGAGTCCGTAATCAGTCGAAAGGAGGTGTACCTCTGGACACTCGAAGATCTCTTCGCATCCGTGTCTCGGATGGCTAACATCGTACTTTGCTATATTCAGATATGTCTCACCGTCGCGCAATCATCCATCTGAAACGCGTCGACCCTATAATGGCCACAGTCATCGAGGCTGTCGGGCCTTGTCGATTCACAACTCGCGAGGACGGAACACACTTCCAAGCGCTCGCTCGGTCGATCGTTTTTCAGCAGCTCTCCACGAAAGCCGCCAATACGATCCACCTCCGATTTGAGGCACTATTCGATGATAAGGGCCCCGTCCCCTCCACTCTCCTCGAACTCCCCGACGACACACTCCGCGCTGTTGGTCTCTCTCGGCAAAAAACCAGCTACCTGCGCGATTTAGCGAGCCGAGCGCAGAGTGGTGAGGTATCAGTTGAAACGCTGCACGAACTTTCGGACGCAGACGTTTTCGCAGCACTAACACAGGTCAAAGGAATCGGACGCTGGACGGCGCAGATGTTCCTGATATTCCGCCTCGGGAGGCCTGACATACTCCCGGATCTCGATCTCGGCATTCAGAATGCAATTCGGCGCGCGTATCGAATGCGAAATGCGCCCACTCCAGACGGTGTCTTGAAAGTCGGTATGAAGTGGGCCCCGTATCGAACGATTGCGTCGTGGTACTTGTGGCGAAGCCTTGACGTAGAATGGTAAGAGGGTTCTGGAGAGGAACCGTTGCTGTATCGGGACGCTGCTTCCGCCTTGGTTATCTGTGTAACAACGCTACTCATTTTCGCCTTCATCCTTTTTACCTTTTTCAATAACCACAGCGGTATATCTCTCACCGTATTCAAGCAACAAATCTTCCCGATCGAGCGAACTTAAGAAGTCGAGATCTGGCGCATTTTTGAATAGCTCAAGCAGCTTCTTTTTAGGAGCCTCCCGATACACCTGGACAAAGCACTGAAAGCTAATAAGGGGTTTTCGCATTCTTACTCACAGGTTGAATCACCCCAAAATGTGCCTTGCGGCCCCCGTTATTTCTGCCAAGGATTCACGTTGGAGACCGCAGACAACGGCCGCTAAAGCACAAACGGCCGCCATTTCGAAGAATAGCAGCCGCTCCTAACTCATTCATTTATAAAACTTACATCAAAGCGGGTGATGGGGCTCGAACCCACGACATTCAGCTTGGGAAGCTGACACTCTACCAACTGAGTTACACCCGCAAACTCGCCCTCTCCCTCAACAAAAAAAGAAAAACAAGATACGTCAAGGAGAATAGCGCCATCCGGCCCACCAAGCAAGAGACCACCCCCACTCCAAACTCCCCACTCCCCCTGTTTTTAACAACACGATTCTGCCCAGCTCATTCGACCAGCCTTCCACCCGCTCAGAACAAACCAAATCCCCCATTTGTAGCGCCGCCCCCTACCCCCTATTTTTACCCTCCAGTGCGATATTCTAAGCTATCTTTCTAAACCTCCAGAATATCCAAAACGTAAGGACGACCTTGCGTCAACAGTCACCCGTAGGGACGACCCTGCAAGGTATACGGAGCAGTCGCATGGCTTGGCTAACCCTCGTCATTGCTGGAATTTTTGAAATCGGTTGGGCCATCGGCCTCAAATACACCGAAGGCTTTACTCGGCTCGGACCGACCATCGGAACCGTCGTTGCGCTCATCATTAGCATGGTCCTCCTCGGGCTTGCCGTACGCACGCTACCCATCGGCACCGCCTACGCCGTATGGACCGGCATCGGAACCGTCGGCACTGCGCTATTAGGGATCTTCCTGTTTCGCGAGCCAGCGACCGTGGCACGGTTGGTCTGCATCGGGCTCATTGTCAGCGGCATCCTCGGCCTCAAGGTGTTTTCCGCCCGATAAAGTTCTCGCTGTCATAAGCAAATACGACTAAACCCAAAAAAGAGCCGTGCCCGCAGATACCTATCCGCGGGCACGGCTTTTCTGCACCACAAGTAAACGTGCCTCCCAATTGACAACATCAACATAAAAGTTAGGTTATCCTAAATATAATTAAGGACAACCTAACTTTTATGCGCATTCCCCTGCTTGCTACACTCATTTTCCCCATAGCCCTGACAGCGAGCTCATCTCGCCTATCAGCTCAAGCGCAAGCAACCGTATCGGGAACCATTCGATCCAGCACCGAAGATCGTCATTTTATACCCGGCGCTCGCATCGTACTTATCCAAACATCACAAAACGACTCGACCAAAACCCCTCGCACCACCACAGAGATACGCCGCACCCGTTCAACCACATCCGGCAGTTACACCTTCCAAGCCCTACCACTCAGCGACTACACGCTCCAAGTCACCGCGTTAGGCTACACGATGTCCGAACACAAACTCCGCCTAACCCCGGGAGAACTCCACCACCTCGACATCTCTCTCTCCCCAACACAGACCGTCGCACATACACACGCCGTAACTGTTACCGCTCAAAAACCCGATACCTACATCAAACCATCGCCCCTAAAAGTTCAAGTCATCACTTCTCAACAACTCCAACGCAACGTCACCTCCAACCTCATGGACGCCGTTAGCGCCATTCCAGGCTTATTCCAACAAATTGATTGCGGTGTCTGCTACACCAACAACATCCGCATCAACGGCATGGAAGGCCCCTACACCGCAATCCTTATTGATAGCATGCCAATCGTGGGCGCACTGGGATCCGTGTACGGGCTAAACGGAATCAATCCTTCGTTAATCGATAAGCTGGAAATCGTGAAAGGACCGTCTTCCACCATTTATGGCTCTGAAGCGATGGGTGGTGTAATCAACGTGGTGACCACAGACGTACGGTACGCTCCACGCTTTAGCATTGATGTCAACGGCTCTTCTCACGGAGAACAGAGTATCGACGTCGCATCATCGCACCGCAACCGCGCCTTTGCCAGTCTATTGAGTGCAAGCTATTACAACATGTCGAGGTTTGTTGACCACAACGCCGACAACTTCTCAGATCTCCCAATCGGCCATCGTTTCGCGATGTTCGGCAAGTTCGCGTACCAAACTGGAGATGAGATCATGTCTGGACTCACGGTCAAGCTCTACGATGAAGATCGCTTTGGTGGTGTAAGTGAATGGAATCAGATGCACCGTGGAAGCGACTCTATCTACGGTGAATCGATTCGCACTCGACGTGGCGAGCTGTTCGGATCGCAATCGCTCGCCTCGATTGTTCGCGGCGCAACTCTGCAATTTTCGGCGAGTACGCACCATCAGGATAGCTATTACGGACACACGCACTTCCGAGCAACACAGACAATCGGCCATCTCAACCTGGCTGTAACCCGCGCAATTAATCCACAACATCGATTACTAACCGGCACTACGGTTCGTTTGAATAACTACAGCGATAACACAGCCGCTCAATCTGCACAAAAACAAGTTATAATCCCGGGCTTATTTGCTGAAGATGAGTACGCGGTAAGCTCACGGTTATCTCTCCTCGCTGGAGCACGAACAGACTATCACGACGTACACGGATTAATCATCGCGCCGCGCACAGCTGTTAAATGGAACGCAACCCCACATACCACGATGCGAGTTGCGGCGGGCACAGGATTTCGTGTCGTCGAGCTATTCACAGAAGATCACGCTGCCCTGACCGGAAGTCGCAGAGTTGTAATCGAAGAAGCGCTTAAGCCAGAGAGATCGATCAGTATTGCCGCCAACGTCAATCATGTTATTGAATTTGGAGTAAATAACATGATGATCGATTTCGATGCATTTCATACCAAGTTCTCAAATAAAATCGTACCAGATTACAACGAAAACCCAAACGAGATTATCTACCGAAATCTGCGTGGCTACGCTGTATCGCGAGGTTTATCGGTTGCAATCAATCAAAACTTTGTACGTTTTCCGCTGCTCTACTCTGTCGCTGCCACAGTTCAGGATGTCTATATTGCCAGCAACAACGCACGCGAACAAGAGTTCTTTGCACCTCGATTTAAAGGCAACATCACCGCATCATATGCCTTCAAGTCGCCAGCTATCATGCTGGATTATACCGGAATTATAACTGGCTCAATGCGACTCCCTGAGTACGCCTCGCCATTCGAACGACTAACGCAATCCCCAGTGCATTCAGTACATAGTATCCAGGCGACTTACACAGTTCGTCAGGGTTTCCAACTGTATAGTGCCATCAAAAACGTATTGAATTTTACGCAGGGTTCTCCGTTAGTGAATGCGCAACATCCATTCAGCGACTCATTTGATACCAACTATGTTTGGGGGCCAATTCAGGGACGGTATGCGGTCGTAGGCATTCGCTATTCTGTTGGACGATCATACGAAACATCCAGATGACATAACTCGATTGCCGAATTCTCTTGAACGCAGTATCTACACCATAAGGCCATCCATTGAGTCAGCTCTAACTACTCGGCATCTCACGCGCATACTGGCACCTGCATTGCGCTCGTCTTTTCAACGGCAGCCCTCACGCACAGGTGCTGAGCGATTCCTGCCGCACAACGAAAAGAACCGGCATATACCGGAGATTTCCAATGGATACAGCAAAGCCAGGCAATACGACCACTCAGAGCGGACAGAGTGGATCAACCGATCAACCCCAAGGCCGCACGAACAAGCCTTCTACCCCACAAAGCATTCATGCAACGCAGGGCAGCCGCGGTGCTGGAGATATGACAACAGAACGTCAGCGTGACGTTCCCATGACCAGAGAAGGAAGACAAGGAACGCCATTGACGCGTCCAGGCACAACATCCCCAGGACTGTTCTCCACGCCACCGGGTGCATTGGCAGGTGCGTTCATGGCAAACCCATTCGAATTCATGCGTCGAATAAGCAGCGAAATGGATTCCTGGTTCGATAATACCATCGGTCAAACGATGCAACCTCGTGCATCGAGTGGCAGACTCACTCGTACTGACTGGATGCCTCAGATAGAAACCATTCGGCGCGGGAACGATCTTGTCGTTCGGGCGGATGTTCCAGGGATGCAGAAGGAGAACCTGGATGTGCATATCGAAGACGGCGCACTCGTCGTTTCCGGTGAACGAAAGCAGGAGACGGAAGAGGAAGGTCAAGGAGGCGAATATCGGAGCGAGCGCAGCTATGGGTCGTTTTATCGGGCGATCCCACTTCCAGACGGTGTCTCGGACGACAAGATTGCCGCGACTTATCGCGACGGTGTACTCGAGGTAACGGTTCCAATGCCAACGCAGCAGGAGCAGTCGCGCGGACGAAAGATTGATATTCGATGAACGAACATCGCAATTGTCCAACGGGCTGTCGAGCACACGAAAGTTGGACAACCAGCGTGTGATCACATTTTCGTATCGTTCAGCGAATCGAATGGTGATCCGCCACCAGCCACCAATAAAACAAAAACAGCGTCACCACACTGGCGACGCTGCGATCTCGAATATCTATCATCTATCCAACAATTTTACTCAATGCCTTTTAGTACCACCCGTAGTCATCAACCACGACGATTCCTAAAAGAGCCACCGGTCGGGATTGAACCGACGACCGCTCGATTACGAATCGAGTGCTCTACCACTGAGCTACGGTGGCACGTGCGGGGCTAAAAAACCTAGCTCCCGCACTGTACTATGGTATGCCCTGACGCGGACTCGAACCGCGACGCCTTTCAGCACCACCCCCTCAAGATGGCGTGTCTACCAATTTCACCACCAGGGCATTGGATCGGTACCCCCTTCCGGGCGAGGTATCGATCCGTTTTGGACTCAGCCTATGAAAGTAATAAATTTTTTGCGGAATGGCACTCCCTAAATGGGAGAATTGTTGCGCAAATGTGAGATTTATTTGCTCGTCACTACGCCGCAGGCGATTCGGTCGCCAGCATTACCTGCTGGATCGGTGCGATAATCGTCTGGCTTGGCGTGAACGACCACGGCTGCGCCGTCTGAATCGAGTAGAGCGTTCATCCCTGTCAGGGTGCCGCCAGGTGTCACGCTGTGGATTTCTACCGTGCTATCGGCTCCAACAACGATGTTGGCCATATCGCCAAAGTGCGATCCTGCGGGATTATCCTTTCCGTGTTGCTTGGTGGTGGGGTTCCAGTGTGGCCCGGCCGTAGTAAACGGCGCTTCACACTGACCGACGGAATGGATGTGGATGGCATGTTCGCCCGGCGCGAGCCCAACCAGCTTTCCTGCGACGGTAATGCCTTCTGCAGATTCGGTGAGGGCCAGGGTGCCAAGCTCACGGTTTGAGGCGTCGTGGACGACGGCAGTGACGCCAGCGATCGGCTGCATGGTAGCTGTGCCAAGTGTGTCGGCGGTTGCCGTCGTGTCGGCGGCCCCGCGATCTTTGGGCTTACAAGCGGCTAACGATAAACTGCCAATTATTACCAGTATTCCTACGCGCATCTTGATATCTCCCAACTTCCGTGTTGTGATAGGGGTGAGCTAATGTCGAGTTCCATTAATGTACTCTCGGACTGACTGCGCTCGCAAATCAGTTGCCAAACCCATTTCACTCTGGGCAAACAGACGTCTCCGAATAGCGTAACTAGACGTGCCATACGACTGTCTTGTAGTCATAAGCGAGTTGAAATGCTACATTATCCACCTTCGGCTCGTGTTATTTCCAAAGGGAGAAACTGTTAGTCTCATGATTCATCGCATTGTCAAAACGTCGGTTAGTGCCGCGGCCGCGTTATTCTTTATGACTGGATGTGCACACCGTCTTCCGGGTCCTGGCCCCAAGATGAGTGGCGAGGTCAAAACGGTGTTCGCATTGCGTTATGTGGATGCTGTGAAAGGCAAAGGCGTTCGCGCCGAAGTAGGGCGTCGCGTGACTGTTCACTATACGGGATGGCTCAAAGACGGCAAGAAATTCGATTCGTCCGTTGATCGAGGTCAACCGTTCGTGTTCGAGTTGGGTGCCGGTCGAGTGATCACGGGCTGGGACACAGGTGTGGTTGGGATGCGGGTGGGCGGCAAACGTCGTCTCATTATTCCATCTCCGCTTGCATACGGACGTCGACAAAACGGCGCGATCCCTCCAAACAGCGAGCTCACCTTCGATATCGAACTGCTGGCTGTTGATTCTATTGGGCCATCGTCGCGGTAAATTAGAGGTAAGCTGCGGTATATACGCACGATTGCGGAATACCCATAAAAACGGGAGCGCACGAATCATTTTCGTGCGCTCCCGTTTTGTATATATAGCACACCACCGCCAATCGTCTTTGTGGATGAGCAGTGGGTAGACCGTTACACGCGCGAGAAACTATTGCGCAGGGGTCACGGTGGCTGGCGATCTATTCGACGACGAAGCCGGTGCTGCACCAGAGGCCGTCGCTCCACGAATCTCATTCACAAACTCTTTCAACGCAGGGGCCATCGCTCGCGCGGTAAGTCCAAATTGCTGCGCAAGTCCTTGCCAACGGTTCACGTCAAAAAACGTCCCCGCTGTTCCATCGGGCTTAAGGGTGAAGAAGGTAGGAAGTGATTTTGGCGTTGCAAAGGCTCCGTTAATAAACGACTGCCCCCATTGATCGAAGTCGATTCGAACCAATCGTGCGTCCTTTAATGCATCGATCATCACGGTATCGCTCAGGGTTCGAATAAATGCCCGACAAGGGCCACACCACCCCGCACCAACTTCCACGACCACAACCTTCCCTTCTTTTGACGCAATGTCGAATTCACGTTTCAGGAGATCGTGTAATGGACCGTCTTTTATTAACACTTCAACCAGTGGAACAGATGGTTTCGGTGGAGCGGATGGAGAAGCCGCCGCCGAACCAGTGGTTTGGGCCACAACGAACTTACTCTCTGAGGCTGGCCGATTAACCGAAGCCACCGACCGAACAGCGGTAAACTGCCCTACCTCGGCGTCCTTCCAGCCCTTTCGATCGGAATCCAGCAGAACGGTAGCAGTCACAGTCCCGGTCATGTTCAATGGGACTGGCCCCTTGAAACACGGGTTCAAACTGGTCGAACTCCCCGGCACGAGATCAAAACTTGTCACCCGAACCACGGTATCCGGTGCGCCCTTCGAAGACAGCTTCATTTCCGCTCGACCAGCCAGCAGCCGGTTTCCAGACCACGTGAGAGGGGTACAAACTTTGATGTCACCATCAGATTCGATCGTGGCCTTGGCGGTGCCAAGTTTAATTGCAGATGCCGCCTGTTTCGCTGATGGTGCTACTCGATAAACAAGAATCGCGTAGGAATTCATCAAGAACAGCGTATTATTGGCGTTTGCAGGCTGCTGCATGGTCTGCGATTTGCCCATCGCGTCAGGGACAATCTGGGAAATCACGGCCATCGCGTTTTGCCGCACCCCAGGGGACGTTGCAATCAATCGAGCCCAGTATTCGGAAGGCGTTTTCGCCCCGGATGGAAGGTTTTTTGGCACGTCGACGGTTACGACAATTGTATCGGTCTGATTTGCCGCCAAATTCACAGAATCAGGGAGCCCTTTAACCCAACTGACGAGCGAAGGTGCATCTTTTGTGGAAGCAGAATCCGCTTTGACAATAAAGGCGCCTGTTGAATCCGTAGCAATTGTGGAATACTGAAGGCTCAGGGTCACCTTCATCGATGCGCTGGTCGGGTTGGTAATGACGAACCGCGCGGTTTTCGACGTGGCATCAACAACAGCGACAGATGGGCTGAGAGCCGCCGCGTGTTGTTGTGTAAGCAGACGAGATTTTGCGGTATCCCAGGTAATCCTCTGCTGCGGCTCTTGCGCGCCAGTTGCTTGAGCTACAGCAAGGGCTGTGCTGAAGACGAGAGCGGTTCCAATCTGGACTCTTCTGGTCTTATTCGGCTTGGAAAGCTTCAAATATCGGTTTGCCATGCGGGCCATCAATTTACTCCTGCTGTGCCTATAGAAAGATGCGCTAACCGACGATTCCATCAAACTCGTTTATATCGGAAAGCTTTCATAATATTAGACCGGAATTCGTGCAAAAGGGATGCGCTGGTAAGAAAGTCGCCTTATGGATATCAACCGACTTTCAACGCTAGTCGTTCGCTAGTCGTACGACACGTTGAGTAGGCATTAGCTTTAAACGCCCCTCAACTGAGCTGCCTCAAGCGAGGCAGAGACGCCACCTGAGACGTAATTGTATGTTATTCGGACTTTCCCACGCCCCTTCGATTCGCTGTGCCCAACGCACGGCCGCTATCGTAACGATCGGGCTTCTTTTTATTGGATGCGGAAGCAAGAAGGCTCCGCCACAAGCTCCAAAAGCACCCGAAGTTGGGGTGTTTACGTTACAGGCTGAGCCTGTTTCGCTAACGTCCGAGTTAGCCGCTCGAACAGTTGCATACGAAGAATCGGACGTTCGTCCGCAGATTAATGGTATTATCCGACGCCGGCTGTTCACCGAAGGGTCTCTGGTGAAAGCTGGAGACGTGTTATATGAGATTGAATCACAAATGTACGGTGCTGCAGTCGCACAGGCGAAAGCCAATTTGGCGAGCGCTGAAGCGTCTCAAATCGCTGCCAAGGCCAGAGCTGAGCGCTTTACTGCACTTGTGGACATAGATGCGGTGAGCAAGCAGGACCAAACGGACGCGGTAGCCGCAGCAGCCCAGGCAGAGGCCTCGGTACAGCAGAATCGCGCAGCTCTCGTCGCCGCTCAGGTAAACCTTGGCTACACGCGAATTACCGCACCAATCAGCGGCAGAATCGGCAGATCGCTCGTCACCACTGGGGCGCTGGTCACCGCAGGCCAGGCTCAACCGCTCGCTTCGATTCAGCGGCTTGATCCCATGTTTGTGGACGTTCAACAGTCGAGCACTCGTTTGCTGGAGTTACGTCGAGCACTATCGAGCGGTGGGGTAACGCCAAGCACCGCAAAGGTCACGCTAAAGCTTGAAGATGGAACACCGTACAGCCACTCCGGAACGCTTGAGTTCGCCGAAACATCGGTCGACCCTAGTACCGGATCAGTAACGTTGCGAGCTCGCTTCCCGAATAAGGAAGGAGTTCTGCTCCCTGGAATGTATGTTCGCGCAACGGTCGGGGACGGTAAAGCTCCCAACGCGATTCTGGCGCCGCAACAAGGCGTTTTACGCGATCCAACGGGAAATGCGACGGCTTATGTGTTGGCAGCAGACAGTACGGTTGAGGTCCGCCAGCTAACGCTATCACGCACGGTTGGCGATCGATGGTTGGTTGCGAGCGGGCTGAATAGCGGCGACCGCCTGATTATTGAAGGAACGGCAAAGATTCGGGCCGGACAGAAGGTTGTGCCAGTACCCGCACAACCAGGCGCAACCCAAAATGGCGCACCAGACTCTGCAAGTGCCGTTGCGACAGCCGCAACAGCACCCGCAACCGCGAACAACGCCGGTAAGCAAGATTCAGCTACAAGCCCGAAACGGTAATATTTGTGATTTCGAAAATTTTTGTTAACCGCCCCATTCTCGCGTGGGTTATTTCCATCGCGATTATGTTGGGCGGCATCGGAGCCATTTTAACGCTTCCGATTGCACAATACCCCGATATTGCGCCACCTACGATTCAGATTTCTGCGAGCTATCCTGGCGCGTCAGCTGAAATCGTCGAAACAAGCGTTACGCAGGTTCTCGAGCAACAGCTTACTGGGCTCGACGGCTTAACATACTTCTCCTCCAACTCCAACGCCTCAGGCGGCGTCAGCATCGCGGTCACGTTCGACAAAGGTGTCGACCCCGACATCGCTCAGGTTCAGGTCCAGAACAAGATCCAGCAAGCGCTGCCACGACTCCCACAGCAGGTTCAACAACAGGGTGTCGTCGTTACGAAAGCAAACAACGACTTCTTGCTCATCGTTGCGGTTTACGATGAAACGGACCAACGCACCGCGACCGACATCTCCGACTACCTGGTTTCCAATTTACAGGATGAGTTAGGACGTGTTCCGGGCGTCGGAAGCACACGGACGTTCGGCGCACCGTACGCAATGCGCATCTGGTTGGATCCGTTCAAGCTCTCGGCTGTCGGCGCCATGCCGTCTGATGTCACGGCCGCGATTCAAGCACAAAACACGCAGGTTGCAGCTGGCCAAATTGGCGCGCAACCCGCGCCTGAATCGCAAATGTTGAACGCCACGGTCACTGCCAAGTCTCGGCTTCAAACACCAGAGCAGTTCAAAAACATTATTATCAAAACGCAGCGCGATGGATCGAGTGTCAAACTGGGCGACGTTGCACGAGTTGAACTTGGCTCGGAAAGTTATGCAACGGTTTCTCGATTCAACCGACACCCATCGTCAGGTATTGCGATTCAGCTGGCACCAAACGCGGATGCGCTCACAACAGCTGACCTGGTAAAGCAGCGCGTTTCTGAACTTTCCGCCGACTTCCCTGCTGGCTTTAAGGTCGGTTACCCACGTGACACAACTGACTTCATCAAGCTTTCGATTGAAGAAGTCGTCAAGACGCTCCTCGAAGCGATTCTGTTGGTCATCATCGTAATGTTTGCATTCTTGCAGAACTGGCGTGCTACGTTGATTCCAACAATCGCGGTGCCTGTTGTTCTGCTAGGAACGTTCGGAATTCTATCCCTGTTTGGCTACTCCATTAACACGTTAACGATGTTTGGATTAGTCCTCTCAATCGGATTGCTCGTTGACGACGCGATTGTTGTCGTCGAAAACGTTGAACGTGTGATGGCGGAAGAACCGAATCTATCGGCAAAGGAAGCAACTCTGAAATCGATGACGGAAATCACCAGCGCACTCGTTGGTATTGGTGTCGTTATCTCAGCCGTCTTCCTTCCGATGGCGTTCTTTGGTGGATCAACTGGTGTTATTTATCGCCAGTTCTCGATCACGGTTATTTCCGCGATGTCGCTATCGGTACTCGTTGCTCTCGTACTGACACCGGCGCTAACCGCAACGTTCCTGCAACGTCACGAACATCGCTCTGAAGGCGTGGCAAGTAAACCATCGTTATTCGGGCGATTCTTTACCTGGTTTAACGAAACGTTTACTTCGCTCACCAATAGTTATACGAACGGCGTACAGCGTACAATCGGAAAAACAGGCGCCTTTATGGTGCTGTATCTCGGACTCGCCGTACTCCTTGGTTTCTTGTTCTTCAAGTTGCCAACGGGATTCTTGCCGACGGAAGATCAAGGTATCGCCATCGTGCAATACACGCTCCCACCTGGAGCGACTCAGCCGAGAACGTTAGCGGCATCCCGAGCGGTCGAGGACTATTTCTTAACGAAGGAAGAGAAGAACACCAATCAGATGTTCACGATTACCGGCTTCCAGTTTGGTGGCGCTGGACAGAACGCTGGTATCGGTTTTATTGCACTAAGGCCTTGGGATGAACGAAAAGGGAAAGAGAATAATGCGACATCGATTGCGAATCGAGCCAATATGGCGCTGTCTGGACTTCGCGATGCTCAGGTGTTTTCGCTCACCCCTCCCGCAATTCAGGGTTTAGGACAGACAAACGGTTTCCAGCTCGAACTTCAAAATACCGGTGGATTAAGTCGCGCCGAGTTTAAGGCGCGGCGTAATCAGGTACTTGCGGAGGCGGCGCAGAATCCGGCGTTAGCAGCCGTTCGGCCAGGTGGGCTCGAAGACGCGCCAACACTAAAGGTCAACGTTGATCAAGAAGCCGTTGGTGCACTTGGTATCGCACAAACGGCTGTCGACCAGACGTTAGGTATCGCATGGGGTGGCGTGTATGTGAACGACTTCATCGATCGTGGTCGAGTGAAGCGCGTATTTGTGCAAGGTGACGCCGATTACCGCGGTTCGCCAGAAAGTTTGGACAACTGGTTCGTTCGTACCGACAACGGCACAATGGCTCCGTTTTCTTCCTTTGCTACAACAGAATGGTCGATTGCACCGGCAGGCTTGAGTCGGTTCGGCGGATTTCCATCGTATCAGATTCAAGGACAAGCGGGTGTTGGGACGAGCTCTGGTGAAGCCATGAAGATTATGGAAAACCTCGTGTCGAAAATCCCAGGTGTTAGTGTAGCCTGGAGCGGACTGTCGTACCAGGAGCGCCTCTCGTCTGGACAGGCACCACTTTTGTATGGATTGTCGCTCATCGTAATCTTCCTGTGCCTTGCCGCGTTGTATGAAAGCTGGTCGATTCCGCTGTCCGTGTTGCTTGTTATTCCCCTTGGGCTTTTGGGTTCAATCCTGGCGGTGACGTTCCGCGGATTGTTGAACGACGTGTACTTCCAGGTTGGGTTATTAACAACAATGGGTCTCGCCGCCAAAAACGCGATTCTGATTGTTGAGTTCGCTGCGCAAGGTGAAGCTGAAGGCAAAGGCATTGTTGAATCCGCAGTGAATGCAGCGAAACTGCGCCTCCGTCCGATTCTGATGACATCGTTTGCGTTTATCTTCGGTGTTCTACCATTGGCGATTTCAACCGGCGCTGGTGCGCAAAGCCGAATCGCAATTGGTACTGCGGTTATTGGTGGAACGCTCACCGCAACGATTCTAGCGATATTTTATGTACCGCTGTTCTTTGTGATCGTTCGTAAACTGTTCAGTCGCTTCAGCTCTCCGGCACACCCAACTGAGCAGGCTATTACAGAAGGAGAACAGCTATGAACCGTTTCTTCATGAATGAGATCGATATCGCTCAACCCTCTAACACGTTGAGCGGTCGAGGGAAGCGAGGTTTCACAGCAACAACTGTATTAACGTTGTTGGCTGTAGCTGGATGTTCGTTTCAACCGAAGTATGTTCGCCCAGATTCTCCAATTCCAGCGAACCTTCCAGCTGATACAACTGTTGATTCTACGTACGCGATGGCACCAAGTCTGAGCTATCGCGACGTATTTAACGACAGCGCGTTGCAATCGATTATTGGGCAAGGGCTTACGGATAGCCGGAATCTCCGCATTGCGATGGCAACGGTTGCATCGGTACGTGCGCAGTACGGCATCCAACGATCGGCGATGTTGCCATCTGTCTCGGCTGGCGTCGGTGCAGTAATTGGCAAAAACGGAGACAATCCTGCCGCGGGAGCCACTGCAGGGACTCGCACGGAACAGTACAATGCAGACATATCGCTAGGTTCGCTCGAGATTGATCTGTTTGGTCGGCTACGCAATTTGAATCAAGCTGCGTTAAATGAATACTTTGCCTCACGCGCAGGGTCAAACCTCGCTCGCGTTACGCTGGTATCCGACATTGCCACGGCTTATCTAACGCTCGCCGCGGATCGCAGCCGTCTTGCCATCGCGCGCGAAACGGAAAAGACCGCTCTGCGAGCCGTTCAGCTAACAGAAGCCCGACATGCCGGCGAGATTGCATCGATGTTAGACGTTCGCCAGGCTGAGACAATCCTTGGACAAGCGCGAGCTGATATTGCGGGTTTGATTACGCGTACGGATCAGGATCGCAATGCATTGGAGTTGCTGGTTGGATCTCCCGTAAACGATAGTCTGTTACCGCAGTCAATCGATGAAATCGACAGCCTACTGCGTAACCCGCCATTATCGCTCAGCACTGACATCTTGTTACGTCGACCAGATATTCAGCGTGCGGAGTTCCAACTCAAGGCTGCAAATGCCAGGATTGGAGCCGCACGAGCAGCGCTCTTTCCACGAGTTTCGTTAAGCGCACTGTTAGGCTGGACAGGCGGAAGCTTCGGGAAGCTGTTTGAAGGTGACCCACGCTCGAATATTCAGCCAAGCGCACGTGCGACGATATTCGACGGTGGTTTAGTGAGCGGGATTAAGTACACTCAGGCGCAAAAGGAGCTATTCATTGCGCAATACGAGAGGACCGTTCAGGTCGCGTTCCAGGAAGTAAGTGATGCCCTTGCGCGCGATCGTACGATCTCGGATGAGCTCAATGCAAATATGTTTCGAGTCAATTCTGCGAATGAATCGTATAAACTTTCAGACGCACGATATCGTGGTGGGCTCGATGCATTTCTTTCGACGCTCGATGCGCAACGTCAGCTATATGTTGCACAACAGGCTTTAGTGGCAACGAAGCTCAGTCGTGCAATTAATATCATCACCTTATATAGAACGATGGCTGCGGACACGTGGGACTCTAAGTAAATCGCGACACGCAGTCGTTAGAGCAACAACGATTGTGTGTCGACTAGCACCTGGTTAATCTTAGCTTCAACATTCTATAGCCTCGGCACATACGAATAAATTTCGATTATGTGCCGAGGCTATATTGCATCCTCTCGTTGCAACAGCGTACGTTTAATGTCAACGCCCCATCGATAGCCAGAAAGATTGCCGTCGCTACGAACAACTCGGTGACATGGGATTAACACAGCGACCTTATTTGCAGCACACGCCTGCGCGACCGCACGATACGACTTTGGTTTCCCAATCGATTGCGCGATTTCACCATAGCTGACAGTAGAGCCGAGTGGGATTTTTTGAAGTTCGCGCCAGACCTGCTTTTGGAAGTCGGTGCCACGAACATCCATTGGAATAGCTGTAATGCTCTTCGGAGATTCGATTGCGCGGACAATATCGTTTGCAATACGCTCAAGATAGTTCGGTTGTGTCGCGTTAGAATACGGAACGAACGTTATCTTTGGGAATCGTGCGCGTAAATCTGCCTGGAGCATATCGCGATCATTTCCAATAAGGATGGCACACACGCCGGTATCGCTCTGTGCAATCAGGACAGCACCCAGGGAAGAGTCACTAATATCGACGTAAATATGTTCTGATTTCATTGGATGCTCCACATAGAATAATAAAACAATAGGTGTTCGCCACCGTGACTGCAACCTACCTGGGCTTGCCTCCTACGTCTGGCCATTTTCGGACATGATATCTACCCGGCTGGCAACAAAGCTTGTGATATACCCACAAATTCGGCCATACCTCTTCCATGTCCGAAAATGGCTAAATACGTCCAAGTATTCCGTTATATTACATAAATGACACAGGATAACGTCGCGTTATACAATGCGTATTCGTCTCGCGACCCTCGGTTCGACGGCGTGTTTTACATTGGAGTGACGTCAACTGGAATCTATTGCCGACCAGTCTGCACGGCCAAAACTCCGAAGGTCGAAAACTGCGTATTCTTCAAAAACGCCGAAGCTGCAGAAAAAGCATCGTTTCGTCCATGTCTACGATGTCGCCCAGAATTGGCGCCGGGACAGGCACCAGTAGATGATGCGCACCGTATTGCCCATCTCATCGCCTCGCGCATAGAAGAAGGTGTTGTTGACGATGGCGCCGGACTCGAAACAATCGCCGAACACTTTGGCTGGAGCTCCCGCCAAATCCGCCGTCTCGTCAAAAACGAACTGGGGGTCTCCCCCATTGAGCTCGTCTTAACTCGGCGTTTACTTCTGGCGAAACAGTTATTAACTGAAACAACGTTATCAATCTCCGACGTGGCGTTCGCAAGCGGATTTTCCAGCATTCGGCGATTTAACGATGCCTTTAATAAACGTTACCGTATGGCGCCAACTCGGTTACGCAAGACGATTGGTAGCGACACTGAAACGTATACAACCGCCGACACGTTTACCGTGCAACTCAGCTATCGCCAACCATTTGACTGGGCAAGTATTATAGAGTTTTTGAGTGCACGGACTCTCAAGGGCGTAGAGTGGATTAACGATGATACATATTTCCGCACTATCCGACTTGGCGAGCATACGGGATGGGTTCAGGTACGTCATGCTCCAGCGCGGAACGCGATTCTGGTTGAACTTACGCATTCCCTCACACCAGCTCTACCGGGAATCCTCGGACGCCTCCGTAATGTATTCGACCTCAACGCACGTCCAGATATTATCGCCGCCCGACTCGCAGAAGACACATTTCTGGCAAGTATTGTTTCACAAAACCCGGGCTTACGCGTCCCAGGTGCATTTGACGGATTTGAACTCGCCATGCGAGCAATTCTTGGCCAGCAGATTAGCGTAAAGGCAGCCACAACGTTAGCAGGACGCTTCGCAGGAACATTTGGGGAAGCAATTCAGACGCCGCACAAAGCGTTAACCCACCTCGCTCCCACCCCAACGTCAGTTGCTTCCGCAACGGTCGATCAACTGAGTTCGCTCGGCATCGTTCAAGCGAGAGCGCGTTGCATGATTACAATTGCCACAGAGATTGCAGAAGGGCGACTCAAACTTGACGCCGCCTCACACCCAGAAGAAACGATCAAGCAACTTGTAGCGCTCCCGGGAATAGGTCCATGGACCGCGCACTATATCGCAATGCGCGCCCTTCGCTGGCCCGATGCATTTCCCAAAGAGGATATTGTACTCCGAAAGAATCTGGGTGGTGTTACCGCCGCTCGAGCTGAACAGCTTTCGCAGACATGGAGGCCATGGCGCAGCTATGCAACACTCCATTTATGGAGACATACCCCTCAAAGCACCAAGGAATAGATCGAGACGCGTTACACTTCCCTACACATTAAACATCGTCATACGCCATCCACTCGTCTGTGCTGCAACAGCGCCCATATATCCACCAGGCAAACTGAGGTGTTCGATGGTACACGGCAGGAGACCTTCTTCTACGGTGTGCACACGAGATGGTAACGTTTCGGATTGCAGCTTAACGGTAAAATCCTGGAGAGAGATTGAAAGCCCTCCACCCAACATCTTTATATACGCCTCCTTGGCGGTCCACAGTTGAAAAAAACGCCGGAGACGTTGCTCCGGTATATATGCGTCCAACATCTGTTGCTCTTCTTGCGAGAAAACGGATCGTGTAAGATCAAGAATATCTATTCGGTCGTCCATATACTCAACATCAACACCAACATCCTGCCCAACAGCGAACACTAAAAGCACAGTATCAAACGAATGGGAGATGTTGAAGCGCAGATCGAGATCAACGAGACCTTTATAACTCTCGCTACCTACAGCAATATCTCCTGCAGCAATATTCTTCAACGTCGGCTTCCCTTGTTTCCCATACTCGAAGCACACCGCCGCTGGATCACGCCCACAATAGCCGCCAAGAATTTGGCGTAAGGTGCCTCGGGCCGCGATAAACTGGTTTCGATCTTTGTTAAAGATAAAACTATCGGCCCGGGCTTGTTCTTCCGAATCCAAAAGGCAAGACAATTCCTCGATCGGTGCGTGCGCGACGGAACAATACCACACATGAACTTCGTCATGCTTTGGTATTGTAGCGGGAAACACAGCAAGCTCCCTATCAGGATGTTTGAACATCGAATCGAGCTCGTAGTTCATCAGCTAGGCCCTGTACAAATGGAGGTCGAAGAAGGGATCCAGAGTCGGTCCCGTCTACTGAAACGAGAGTGCATGTCCCTTGCACAAGCTTCTGCCAGCTTAATCGAGGATCGTCCTTGTACGCATCCATGGGTCGATCGTTAACGAGAAACAAATCGACATCACCAGGATATGGCGCAGGAACGTGATTGGCAGCCGCATGTTGATTTGCGCGCATCACGAGATCACTGTAGAGCACGGCATGCTCTCCACGATAGACATCTCGCTGCGCAACCATTTCACTGACAATACTAATTTTTTGTTTGAGATAGCGAAGACGTTGACCTTGTGGTTGCTTTAAAAGCGTCTGGAGATGTCGCCGAACTCCTTGTCCCACAAAGATCAACTTTTGACCGAACTGGTTGGTCGCAAGCTTGGTAGGAATCGTCATAGGTGGCCAGGTATCGATCATACCAAGATGATCAACCCGTTCTCCTGCAGATACAAGCTTCTGCGCGACCTCGTACGCAACGATACCTCCCATGCAGAACCCAACAATGCGATAAGGCCCCTTTGACTGTATTCGGCGGATTTCCTCCACAAACTGAGTCGCAATAGCATCAATTCGATTAAGCGGCGGAGCTTCCCCATCCAGACCAGAGGATCGAATTCCATATACGGGTCGATCAGCGCCTAACGCTTGAGCCAGCTTTTCGTACCCGATCACGTTCCCATTGACGCCCGGAATGATAAAGACCGGTGGTTTGCTGCCTCCGCGTTGCAACGGAACGGCTTGCCCGGATGTTTCGTCCAATGTACAGCCAAGCGCGACAGCTAAACTTTCAACTGTTTGGCTTTCAAATAGAACAGTCGCTGGGATGCGCTTGCCAATTGCCTTCTCAATGTTCGCGAGAAGTTGCAATGCCATGAGCGAGTTCCCACCAATATCAAAAAAGTTATCGGTGCGCCCAATCCCGGTTATGCCAAGCACCTTTTCCCAGATAGCTAACAGCTGAGCCTCAAACGCAGATTGGGGTTCAGTTGATTTTATTGATGTATCCAGCGTTGGCTCAGGAAGTTTCGCATAATTTATCTTACCGTTTACGGTAAGAGGAAAAGCTTCCATGGAAACAACTGTCGACGGAATAGCGTAATCTGGCAGCTGCTGCTGAAGAAATCGCTTTACATCTATACTAGCGACAGATGATTCTTTTGTAACCACATAACCAATCAGCTGCTTCTGGCCGTTACCAATCGTTTTCGCAACGACAGCGGCGTCAATCGCTCCAGGATATTCCCGAAGTGCCTGCTCAACTTCGCTTAGCTCTATCCGAAAGCCTCGAATCTTAACCTGATTATCAACACGTCCTACAAATTCGATTACACCGTCGGTTCGATATCGAACGATATCGCCCGTTCGATAAATCTTTGCATTTGGATCGCGCGAGAACGGATCAGGAAGAAAACGTGACGCAGTCAGGTTGCTATCGTTCAGATAACCGCGTGCAAGGCCATCGCCACTAGTCCACAGCTCGCCTCGAACTCCGATTGCAACTGGACGCATCACACTATCCAAAATATAGACGCGTGTATTCGAGATAGGTCGACCGATTGGAACGGTATCACCCACGTCGTCTTCGCTTGTCATACGATGACAACATGTAAATGTTGTATTCTCCGTTGGCCCGTATCCATTAATCAACACACCACCATCCAACTCGCGCAAGGCCTTACGTACTGCAGTAGGAGACAACACATCCCCACCGGCTAACAGCTGTCGCAGGCCACGGAAGCCTTCAGGCTGCGTCTCTGCCATCAGATGAAAGAGTCCTGCGGTAAGCCAGAGCGTCGTAACATGATACTCACGAACCATTCGTGCAATTTCGTGTGGCTCTGGAATCACTGGAGGATACAGGACCAACGTTCCGCCATTCAGGAGGCTTCCCCAAATTTCGAATGTCGACGCATCAAATGAAACAGGCGCACACGCCAATATCACATCATCCGCTGTGAGTGTGACATAATTGGTGTTACGCACCAGCCGTACTATGCCTCGGTGCGGAACAGCAACGCCTTTAGGTTTTCCAGTAGATCCCGATGTGTACATCACATACGCAATAGAATCAGCCGTTACTTGACCCTGGATATGCGTATCCTTTAGCGTAGCCTGCTGACGACGATACTCTTCGAACGACGCCACTTGCCAATCCATATACGGCAATTGAGGATCAGCATCACTCGAAACGATAACGAGCGAAACGGTCGAGTCCTCCAACATGGACACTATGCGGTCAGCGGGCAGCGCATTGTCGATCGGTACATACGCGGCACCACATTTTAGAGTAGCCAATACCGCAATGATAAAATCAGCCGATCGATTCAGCGCAATCCCAACGTTCGAAAATGGTAAAACGTCGAGCTGTTGTAAATAGTTCGCAAACTTATTTGCTTGTTGATCAAGCTCGCGGTACGTCAATCGAATCGGCTCGGAACTACCAGCACCTGGAGCAATCAGTGCAATTGCATCTGGTGTCGCGTCGACTTGCGCTTTGAAAATCGAAGAAATAGTCTCGTCGCGTGGATATGCTGTCGTTGTATCGTTCCATATCTCTAATACTTGCACACGCTCAGCCGTGGTAAGCATTGGAAGCTCCGATAAACGACGGCCAGGATCCGCAACAATCACTTCGGCGAGTGTCAGAAAGTGACTCGTCATTCGCGCAATGGTATTCGCTTCGAATAAATCCGCGTTGTATTCAAACGATGCTGGGATATCATCTCCGCCATCCCAGAGATACAGACTCAATTCGAACGTTGCTCCACCGCTAGTCGTGTCGTATGTACGACTCAGTGGCGTATTTTGAAATACGAACGCAGTTTGAAAGAGTGGAGGTTGCGTAAGATTGCGATCTGGACGAATGAGATCGACCAACATCTCGAACGGAAAGTCCTGATGCTCATGTGCATCAAGCACATTATTATGCACCATCCGCATTAAATCGCGAACGGTAAGATCGTTCGACAGATCGGTACGAAGGACAACTGTACTTACAAACAGTCCAAGTAGGGATTCAAGCTCAATTCGTCTACGATTCGCGACTGGCGTACCAACGATAATATCAGACTTTCCGGAATATCGATACAACAACACCTTGAAGACCGTGAGTAACGCGGTAAACAATGTTACGCCAGATTGATTACTCAGCGTACGTAGTTGTTGTGCAAGCGGAGCAGGAATGGTAAAGGTGTGTATAGCACCATTCGAGCTTCGTACTCGACTAGGCGAATGATCTACTGGCAAGTCCAGCGAGGGAGAAACTCCACCCAATTGTTTCTTCCAATAATCCATATGCGGCTGCTGATCCGACGCCTCAAACCAGATTCGCTCTGAGTATGCATAATCCGCGTATTGCCACGCCTCCTGAATCGGAGCAACCGAAGCCCCTGTTCGATACGCTTCGTATAGTTCACGCAACTGCTGCACGAAAACTCCAAGCGACCATCCATCGGTTAAAATGTGATGAATAGTAACGATTACGACCGAAACATCTGGAGTAACACGAACCAGCGTTGCACGAATGGGTGGCGTTGTCGTCAGCGTAAACGGCTGTTCGACTTCACTCTTTCGGAATGCCAGAATATTCGCAGTCTTTTGCTCATCCGGGACATCGGTCATGTCTACCGTAGTGAGCGTTGGAACTATGTCTGTAACAACCTGAATTGGAACGCCATCAACTTCCTGGAACGTTGTTCGCAAGATTTCATGACGTTTTGCGAGCGTGTCCAAACTATGCTGTACGGCTTGTTCATCAATCGCACCGAGCAAGCTTAGTGATACGCCGAGATTGTATACGGGATCGTTTGGATTGAGCTTATGAAGAAACCACAGCCGTTGCTGCGCAAATGAAAGTGGCAACGGTTGATCGCGCGGTACACGATGCAACACTACATTATTCTTGGGCTCTTCCAACGTTGAACGCAGGAAGGCAATGATTTCCGGTTTACGCGACGTTATTTCACGGCGAAGTGGTTCAGTTAGTACCCCTTCAGCCGCGCTTAGCTGCAGCTTTTCATCCTTGAGGGTGATTCGAATATCGCGATCGGCAAGATCGCGCAGGAACGTAGCGATAGGCATCATACTTCGAACTCTTCGCGGCTCTCCTCGTCGGATTGATCATACGGCGCTGTCGAGAGTGCGGCAGATTCCGTAACCCACGACACAGCAGAAATCCGATCAGCCAGCTCACGAACGGTTGGTGCATCAAAGATCGTTCGTAATGAAAGTTTGACTCCAAATTCTTGCTGAATTCGCGTTAGCATACCAGTTGCGATTAACGAATGTCCTCCCAATTCGAAGAAGTTATCTTCGATTCCAATACGATCGAGTCCAAGTAAATCGCGCCATATATTCACAATGAACTGTTCGCGTTCGTTTCGCGATTCAACAAACTGTTGCGTAAGTTCAGGGCGTGCGTGTTGCGAGAGGCTCGTCGAAGCAGCCTGATTGGACGCGGGCGAGCTACCGCGCATGCCAGCTACGAGCGACAAACGATTGCGGCGAAGCAGTTCGGGGAGATCTCGTGTAACTACAGCAATCTGTGGAATCGACATGCTCAAAACCCGACGTAATACGTCGATTCCCTCCTTTGGCAAAACCCCATGGCGTAGCACACCATGGTCACCGCGATTCCACGTATCCGCCGCGGTAGCAGCCATTCCAACCTCTTGCCAGGCGTCCCAATTAATTGCGATCACGGGAAATTGCTCAGTCGACCGAGCGGTAGCATAGCTGTCCAGGAACCTATTCGCCGAGCTATAGTCTGTGGCCCCTGGTATACCAACAAAGGAGTTAATCGACGAAAATAAGACGAGAAAATCCAACCCTGATTCGGTAAAGATGGAATCCAGTACCAAGGCTCCATCCACCTTCGCCGCAAGGACCTTACGTGATACTTCTCGGTCGTGTAGAGCGAGCATTGCGCCCCCCGGAACTCCAGCCACATGAAAGACACCATGGACCGTACCAAAACGAGTACGTGCGTCAGCTACGGCACGTTCCATTGCGGCACGATCGCTCACATCGGCCTGGGCAACGAAGACTTCCGCGCCAAGAGATTCGAGATCCTGAAGCGAACGAATTCGCGCGCTCGTAGAATCATCTTCAGCATGCGATGTTAGCCAGGACGTCCACTCTGTGCGATCGGGCACATCAGAGCGCCCAACCAGAATAAGACGCGCCTTTACCGTTTCGGCGAGGAATCGAGCAACGAGTAATCCAAGGCCGCCTAAACCACCGGTAATGAGATACACTCCACGCTCGCGTAACCGCGCTGGCATTCCGGATGGTGCATCGACCGGTAAGGGCTCAAACGCTTCGACCCAACGATGGCCGTTCCGGTATGCGGATGGCGGTGGTACTGCGGGGCGTGACGGCTCGAGCGACGAATCATCAATGACATCGATAAGTAACTTTTCGATAAGACGATCCGAAACTTCACTGAGCACAATGTCGACGCTTCGGCAGCGAACCGATGACATTTCATGCGAAATGACTAGCACAGGTCCTAACAACAAGGACTTTGCCGGAGCAAGTGGCTCATCTCCCAACACTCGCTGTACGCCATTCGATATGACCGTAAAGGCGATCTGCCCAGAAGTCACAACTTCGCTCAACGCCTGCATCGTATGGATCACACTGAAAAATCCATAATCCAGCGCCGCATCGAGATTATCATTCCGCTCAGCGGTAACGGTCCAGCAATGCAGAACATACCGAAGCGAGATACCGCGCAACATCACATCCGCGATTATTCGATCGTAATCTTCGCGATTGTTCAGGCGAATGGTATACCGATCACCATCCGCACTATACGCATCACCCTGATAGACAGTCAGACATTGATATCCGGCCGCCGTTGCTTGTTTTAACGCACGGGAACCAGCGTCACAATCATCAACAAAGATAAGCCAGGCCGCACTCCCATCAGACAACGGGAGCCGCCCACCAATACGGTCAACTGCACTCGGCACACGTTTCCAGGATGGAACATATAACCAATCCGCCACGTCGTGCTTCTTCTCCAACGTCGTTGAAATGGAGATCGTACGCTGAGGTTCAACTAGATACCGCTGTCGTTCAAACGGATATGGTGGCAGCGAAACACGTTGGAGACGTTCACCACGATGGAATTGACTCCACGACAGCTGCGCACCAGCAACCCATAGTCGTCCCACAGCGTGGAGCATGATATCCATGTCAGTTTGCTCATCGAGTGGATGCGGAAGCACGTTAAGCACTTCGTTTCCAGACATTCCAACCGTCTGACGAGCCAACATCGACAACGTCTTGCCAGGCCCTACCTCAAGAAATACAACATCTGGCGTCTGCATTAGTTCCCGCACACCAGCAGAGAATCGAACGGTACTCCGGAGATGTTGACTCCAATACTCAGGACGCGCAACTTCGTTCGCGCGCACCCACGTACCAGTAAGATTGGAGATATAGGGAATTGCAGGTTCCCCAAACTTCACTTCACTCACAACGTCTCGAAACGCAGGGAGAATAGGATCCATCATTGCCGAATGAAAAGCATGCGAGGTATGCAATGCACGACATTCAACACCTTGCGCCTCAACCTGACGTTCAAACTTTGCGATCGCATCGCTCGGACCGGCGACAACACACAATCGCGGTCCATTAACAGCTGCGAGTGAGAGCTGACCGTCGAGTTGACTATCGAGCAACGTAACTACTTCCCCTTCAGGAAGCGGAACAGCAATCATACGCCCGGCCGGAACTGATTGCATGAGCTTGCCTCGCTGAGACACGATACGCAAACTGTCTTCCAGCGATAAAACACCAGCCAAACACGCAGCCACATATTCGCCAATGCTATGACCGAGCATTGTAGCTGGGCGAATACCATAGGCCATCAACGTACGCGCCAATGCATATTCAATAACAAAGAGCGCTGGTTGCGCAAACTGCGTTTGGTTGAGAATCGAATCGGCATCGCCCGATGGTGCAAACATCAACTCACGAATATTGATCCCTAAATACAACCGCAATTGTTCCGCACATTTATCGATCACATCGCGAAATGTTGGCTCAACATCATATAATGTGTGCCCCATTTTTGCATACTGACTCCCCTGCCCGCTAAACAAAAATGCAATAGACGGAGAACTCGAAGGCGATGCGGTAGCTCGTTCACCACGTTCGAGTATGCGACGAAGAGAACCCACCGCATCTTCGACAGTTTCACACACAACCGCTCGCCGATATTCAAAGCGCTTGCGACCAACCTGCAGTGTATACGCAACATCAGCAAGGTTGATGTTCGGATTATTCTCCAAATACGCCGCAAGATTCTCGGTTGCTGCATCGAGTGCAGAGGCGCTACGTGCGGAAAGAACGAGCAACTGCTTCGGTCTATGTACAATAGACGACTGACGCATTGGTGCTTCTTCCAATATCGCATGCGCATTCGTGCCACCAATACCAAACGAACTCACTCCAGCGCGCCGAGGCTGTCCGTTTGATTTCCAATCCGTTAAGGTGTGATTGACATAAAACGGACTGTTATCAAAATCTATCTGTGGATTCGGATCATGAAAGTTCAAACTCGGCGGAAGCTGCTTATGTTCGAGACTCAGCGCCGTTTTAATTAGTCCAGCAACACCCGCAGCAGCATCAAGGTGACCAATATTGCTCTTTACCGATCCAAGCGCACAAAATCCCGTATCCGTTGTGCCGGTTTGAAAAGCCTGCGTTAGCGCGGCAACTTCAATAGGATCGCCTAATGGCGTTGCAGTCCCATGCGCTTCGATATAACTAATAGTGCGCGGATCGACACCAGCTCGTTTCTGCGCCATCGAGATCACCTTCGCCTGCCCATCGATACTGGGCGCGGTGTATCCCATTTTATCGGCACCGTCGTTATTAATGGCAGCACCAAGAATTACCGCATGAATCGAGTCACCATCTGCGATTGCGTCATCGAGCCGTTTGAGTACCACAGCACCGGCCCCTGATCCACCACGAATCCCTTCTCCACGCGCGTCGAACGGACGACAGCGACCATCGGAAGAAAAGATCATCCCTTCCTGATAGAGATATCCAACCTTTTGCGGAAAGTTGATGGAGACACCTCCAGCCAATGCGATATCACACTGACGATCGAGCAAACTCTGCCACGCTAGCTGTACCGCCACCAACGATGTAGAACAAGCTGTCTGCACGGTAAGGCCAGGCCCTCGCAAATTCAGCTTATAGTTCACACGAGTCGCCAGGAAATCCTTGTCGTTGGAAATCATGACCTGATACGGACCAACGGCCTCAACTGCAGCAGGGTTCGCCAGAATATTGGACACGATATACGTGTTGATACTTGCTCCCGCAAAGACCGACACAACACCGGGGTACTGTTCGCCTACGTAACCGGCATCTTCCATTGCGTTCCACGCGCATTCAAGAAACACGCGCTGTTGTGGATCCAAAATTTCGGCTTCGCGCGCATTAAACCCAAAAAACGCCGCATCAAATTGATCGGCGCCTTCCAGGAATGTTGCTTTCTTAACGTAGTTTGGGTTTGCAATGAGTTCAGCCGGTACGCCTTCCGCCCGAAGCTCTTCGTCGGTCATGGGAGTAAGTGACTCCACTCCGTTCGTAAGATTACGCCAGAAGGCGTGTACGTCGGGTGCGTCGGGGAACCGTCCAGCCATGCCAATAATGGCAACTGCAGTGGGTGAATACTGCATTGCGCGTTCTGCGGCGACGGCCTGCGGTTCTATTGCCGCGCCAGAGGTTTCTACCATTACTGTGCCGCCGGAGCGTTAAGGGATTGAATATGTTGTACTGACTCTGTGTCACTCAGAAATTCGGCGATCGCACCTACGGTTGGACGGCGAAAGAGTTCCATCAAAGACATCTCACGGTCAAATCGTTCACGGAGCTTGCTTTGCAGCTGAACGACAAGCAAAGAATGACCACCCAAATCAAAGAAGTTATCATTTGTTCCAGCGCGTTCAATGCGCAACACCTCACACCAGACCTCAGCCACTGCCCGTTCAGCTCCCGACTGCGGTGAAACAAACGAAACCGATGCCATCTGCCCTGAAGCCTCGGGGCTAGGCAGTGCGCGGCGATCGACTTTGCCATTTGGGGTCAGCGGGAAGGTCTCAAGCATAACGAACGCAGATGGGATCATAAACTGAGGCAAATGCTCGGCCAACCAGAGGCGAAGCGCCGCATTCGTGACCGACTCGCCGGATTCCGATATATCGGAGTTCGCTATTAAGTATGCGACCAGCCTTTGATCTCCAGAAATATCTTCTCGTACCACAACGATTGCCTGCTGAACCAGATCGTGCATTGCCAGGATCGATTCGATCTCCCCCAATTCGATACGGAATCCACGAATCTTTACCTGGTGATCGAGTCGGCCCAAGTACTCCAGCGTACCATCTGCCCGGTACCGTACCTGATCCCCAGTACGATAGAGACGTGCCGGCCCCGCTTCGATTCTCGCCTGAGAGTGCAAATGAGTTCGAGTGTCCGCTGGAAACGGATCCTCTACGAATCGATCGGCCGTGAGATCAGGCCGCTTGTGATATCCTCGAGCCAAGCCGTCGCCGCCAATGTAAAGCTCGCCAGCCACATTGATCGGAACCGGCTGCATGTTCGGATCGAGTACATAGAGCCGAGTATTGGAGATGGGGCGCCCGATAGGAGTGGGGGTTTGGTCAGGGCGTACACGATGTACCGTTGACCAAACTGTGGTTTCCGTGGGTCCGTACAAGTTCCAAACCGTGGCTCCCGTTGCGAGCAACGACGATGCCAATGATGCGGAGAGCGCCTCCCCTCCGCAGAGCACAGTGAGGCCGTTCCCGGCACGCCAGCCAGATTCCAGCAAGAGTCGCCAGGTTGCAGGCGTCGCTTGCATGATCGTGGCTTTGGTATCGCGGATTGCGTGGGCGAGTTGTACCCCGTCGATTGCAACCTCACGCGAGACGAGCACGACGCGCGCACCGGTGATTAATGGGAGGTATAACTCGAGTCCAGCGATATCAAACGACAGTGTGGTTACAGAAAGCAGCGAATCGGTATTGGAGAGCCCCGGTTCGCGCTGCATTGCACATAAGAAGTTTACGAGCGACCGGTGTTCGAGTAATACTCCTTTAGGCTTCCCGGTAGACCCTGATGTATAAATCACATATGCAAGGTTACGCGATTGCGATTCTGTAACGGGAGCGGTATATGGCTCTGCCGCAATAGCTTCTCGATCCCTATCGACATAGATAACCTGGCACCTGATCCCAGGAATCGTGTTTTCAAATGCAGATTCTGTAATCAGCGCAACGAGGTCTGCATCGTCGGCCATATATTCAAGCCGTTCTGTGGGATAAGCAGGATCGAGCGGTACATATGCACCACCAGCTTTCCATACAGCTAACGTGGCAATCACCATTTCATGGGTACGTTCAACACAAATACCAACGAGCGTATCAGCACCCACTCCCATCGCGCGCAGTCGATGCGCCAACTGATTGGCACGTTGCATCAACTCGCGATAGCTGAGTGCAACATCTCCAAATCGAACGGCTTCTGCGTTCGGAGTACGTTCAGCTTGAGCTTCGATCAACTCATGTACGCACGACGTTTCAGGATATGATGCAACAGTCTCATTCAATTGAATCAGGACTTGCTGTGACTCTTCATCCGTTAATAACGGAATATCGCCAATACGTTGCTCCGGATTCGCGAGCATCGCTTTCAACATTAACTGGTAGTGTTCTACCAAACGCTGAATCGACGCAGGATCAAAGAGATCTGTGTTAAACTCAAAATAGAGCCGTAGCGTGCCTTCATATTCAATCGCATCGACGCTCAGATCGTACCGAGACACTCGGCTTCCAATCTCGAGGCGTTTGATGATAAGCTCTGGAAGCTCGAGTTCAGTGAGCGGCCAGTTTTGTAGCACAAACATCGTCTGAAAGATCGGTGAACGATCCAAGCTGCGTTCGGGCTTTAGCACCTCAACAAGACGATCAAACGGCACATCCTGGCGCGCAAAAGCATCGAGCGTCGTTTGTCGTACGCGATCCAGGTATTCGCGCACCGTAGGATTCCCGGATAGGCTCGTTCGAAGCGCGATCGTATTCACAAAGAAGCCAATCAGATCGGCGACTTCGCGGCGTTGACGATTCGCCACCGCCGTTCCAACAACGATATCGTCTTGGCCAGAATGCCGAGCAAGAACGATTTGGTATGCGGCCAACAGTGTAGTGAACTGCGTTACCTTTTCGCGCTTACTAAACTCCTTGATATCATCATACAATTGCGCAGGGATCGAAAACGCAAGCGTTTCACCGCGAGATGTTTGAATCGGTGGACGCGAGTAATCGAGTGGAAATTCGAGGACAGGCAGTGGAGCGGCTAGCGCCTCTTTCCAATATGGAGTTTGCGAACCCAATGCGCCGCTCTCCAACCATCGGCGATGCCAATCAGCGAAGTCCCCATATTGAATGGGTAGCGGAGGGAGAGGTGATGCTTGCCCTGCGCGAAAGGCGGGATATAGCTGGCTCAGTTCGCGCATGAGCACCCCTATTGACCAACCGTCTGATACAATATGGTGCATACCTACGAGCAAGATGGATTCATCCTCGCTCAGGACATACAACGTAGCCCGAACCAATGGGCCTTGCGCAAGGTCATAGGAGCGCCGAACATCTATTCGAGCGAGCCGAATCGCTTCACCTTCCCGCTCGGACTTGGCCATGGTTTGCAAATCCACTACCGTCATGTGCCAAACACCGGCGGAGACAATCACCGCTTCCGGCATCCCTTCACGCTCGCGAAAGACCGTTCGTAGCGTTTCGTGCCGATCTATAATTTCGCTGAAGCTTCGTTCGAGCGCATCACGATCCAAAGCACCACGTAACCGCAACGCACCTGCAACGTTATAGATAGGGTTGCCTGGCTCCATGCGATCGAGAAACCAGAGACGTTGTTGGGCAAACGAGAGGGGCCGCGTTGTCCCTTTACGAACTGGGACTATGGGAGGGGCCGCTGCAATGTCAGCAACAGTTACGGATCGCAAGAATGAAAGGATCTCAACCTTTCGCTGCTGCAATTCCGCTTTGATGTCACTGGTTAACGCACCCTTCGGGGCGCTGCAAGCAAGCCGGTCGCCATCGAGCGCGAGACGAATATCTACACTTCGTAGATGATTGAGGAACTCGGAGAGTGACCAGTCATTCATAAGGTGCTACGCATTTAAGCCCAGCCAACATCAAGAAGCTTAAGACGTGGCAAGACAAGGGTTCCTATAAATATAGATGCTTACAGTAATACCGGAATCCGTAAGGCGTTAGATAGTCAGGAACTAAAATTGCACTATTTTTTAGGATAGTGTATTATCATTGGTATTCAGATTTGCAATTGCAAGCACCTTAACATCCGCCTTTGAGGGCATTTGGCAATGCCGTGGCCAGGCAACAATACATGGATTTCGGCTGCAACTCCCAAGCCGGACGCCTCCGCTCGACTTTTCTGTTTTTCATATGCTGGAGCAGGAGCATCTGCCTTCCGCGGTTGGGGTGCAGCAGCATCCGAACAACTTGAAGTCTGCACAATCCATCTTCCGGGCCGAGAAACTAGGCTACGAGAGCCGGCGATTGCAGCGCTTCCAGAACTTGTCACGTTTATTGCTGAAGCCATGGAGCCCTGGGCAGACCGGCCATTTGCTTTCCTGGGTCACAGCCTTGGTGCGCTGCTCGCATTTGAAACCGCAAGGGCACTCAGAAAACGAAATGCGCCCCTCCCAGCTACTCTATTTATTTCAGCCTGCCGCGCACCGCATTTGCCGTGGCCACACTCTCCAGTACGGTATCTGGATGATATTGCCTTACTGAATGAAGTTAATCGACGTTATGGGTCAGTCCCGGGTGTCATTATTGCGGATGCAGAGTTGAGAGAGCTTTTAACTCCAGCACTGCGTGCAGACATGACGTTGGTCGAAACTTACATTCACGAGCAAGGCCCTCCGCTCACCCTCCCCGTTGTTGCCTTTGGCGGCGACGTGGATCCTATGGTAAGCCAGGAAGCGCTTACCCAGTGGGCGGCGCATACAACAGGATCGTTCCGACATCACATCGTCTCCGGCGACCACCTTTTTCTGCAAACTTCACGACGAGCACTTTTGCGCGAGATCGAAAGCTCATTTGGGCTTGAGACGCAACTCGCGGCTTCAACACCCCAATAATCAGGTAGCGGTACAAATGACAGGAGTTACCGCGCACCCCAACCCGCTGGATTTTGCTCCTAGAGAACCGATTGCGATTATTGGTATAGGATGCCGTTTTCCAGGCGCTCGTGACGTCAGTGAGTTCTGGAGCGTGCTCGCAGAAGGACGAGACACTATTCGTGACTATCCGGGCGGGCGATTCCCTTATATAGATCACGTTTATACGTCAGGGTCTCCGTTCGCGGAACGTATCGCGACAAGCAGAGGCGGGTTTCTCACAGATATCGATCGATTTGATGCGGATTTTTTTGGGATCTCTCCTCGTGAGGCTTCATTATTAGATCCGCAACAGCGACTGTTACTTGAAGTTGCCTGCGAGGCGGTTGACGACGCTGGTTTGCCCAGGGAAAAGCTTGCGGCGACCCGCGCAGGGGTTTTTGTTGGGGTTTGGACGAGCGACTATGAGGATTGCCTCTACGAGTACTCACCAGACGTAGACTTCCACGCCACAACTGGCGGTGGGCGGTATGGTGTGTCCGGCCGGTTAGCGTACTTTCTGGACCTTCGCGGTCCCAACCTAACCGTGGATACCGCGTGCTCGTCGTCGTTGGTGGCGATTCACCTGGCTTGTCAGAGCCTGTTAACCGGCGAAAGTACGATTGCGTTTGCCGGTGGTGTGAATACGATTCTCCGCCCTGAGATCACGCTGGTTTATTCGAATGCCGGGATGCTCGCCCCTGATGGTAAGTGCAAGTTCGGGGATGCGGCGGCAGACGGTTACGTACGTAGCGAGGGAGCGGGAGTTGTTGTGCTCAAGCGGCTTTCACGTGCCATCGCAGACAACGATCCAATCTATGCGGTAATCCGAGGGAGTGCGGTGAACAACGACGGCCAGAGCAGCGGGTTGTTGGTGTCGCCAAGTCGAGTTGGGCAGGAGGATGTAATCCGCACCGCACTTGAATCGGCTGGATTGACGCCCGATACGGTTGATTACGTAGAAGCGCATGGGACGGGGACTCTCACCGGCGATCCGGTGGAAATCGAGACGATTGGTCGAGTGATGACGAGCGGGACGCGAAGCCATCCGTGTGCTGTTGGGTCGGTGAAGACCAATATCGGGCATACGGAATCTGCCGCTGGCGTGGCCGGGATTGCGAAGGTCGCCCTGGCGCTGAATCATGGCTTGATCCCAGCCAGTCTCAACTTTGAGAATCCAAGCCCGCATGTTGCCTGGCCGGAGTTTCAGGTTTCGGTTCCTACGCGATCTGCGGTGTGGCCGGCCCAGGGCCGGCAACCGATTGCTGGGGTGAGCGGCTTTGGTATAACGGGGACAAACGCCCATATCGTATTAGAAGGCGTTGACCGTGCGCTACATCCGAAACGGGTGAATGCAGCGCATGGCGATGAAGGAGACAGCGGTTGGCCACATCTCTTTTTGCTATCAGCGCAGTCGCAAGCGGCCCTGAAAGACGTCGCGGCCTCCTGGCGTCAACGTCTTGCCGAGGATCTCGCCTGGCCCGAGTCGCTGGCGGATCTTGCACACACAGCGGGTGCTCGGCGGACCCAACATCCATATCGGCTCACGATTGCCGCCTCCGACCGCTCGGAGCTGGATACGCTGCTTGGGGAATGGCTGGAAGGGGTAGAACGCCCGGGCGTTGAGTCTGGGCGGCAGCTTGAACAGCCGCCACAAAAAGTGGTGTTTGTTTATCCCGGCCAAGGTGGCCAGTGGATTGGGATGGGGCGCGCATTGCATGAGCAGTCACCCGTGTTCCGAGACGCGTTGCAGCGTTGCGATGCAGCGATTCGCCCGCACACAGATTGGAGTGTAGTTGAAGCTCTCCTTGCTGCCCCTGATGTATCAAGGTTGCATGAGATTGACGTGATACAGCCAACGCTCTTTGCACTGATGATCGCGTTAACGGAGGTCTGGCGCTCGCTGGGAGTGGAACCAGATGCGGTTGTTGGACATAGCATGGGAGAGGCGGCGGCCGCAGTCGTCGCTGGCGCGCTGAGTCTCGAAGACGGAGCCGCGGTCATTTGCCATCGCAGTCGTCTCATGAAACGGGTGCAAGGCAAAGGACGTATGGCGGTTGTTGAGCTGGGATTGGATGCCGCCGCGGACGCGATTCGTGAAATCCCGAGGGTATGGGTTGGCGCGTCAAATAGCGCAAATTCAACTGTTATTTCTGGCGATGCAGATGCAATCGACGCGCTTATCTCAGATTTTGAGACGCGCGAAATTTTCTGCCGACGTATTCAGGTTGATGTCGCATCGCATTCTGGACATATGGAAGAGGTACGCGACGACCTTGAAGCTGCCCTAACGCACGTTCAGCCCCGCGCTGGCGCCATACCGATGTATTCCACTACGACCGGCGAAGTCGAAGATGGTTCGCGGTTGGATGCGACATACTGGGGGAAAAACCTAAGACAGCCAGTGTTGTTTCACCCTGCGGTCGAACGGCTGTTACACGACAACTTTGACGCATTCGTTGAAATAAACGCGCATCCCGTACTGACGCATGCCATAACGGAAACGGTGGTCGAAGCCGATCGCGAGGCCGTTATTACCGGGACATTACGTCGAGATAGCAACGATCAACGGGAAGTTCTTGGTGCCATCGGCCGACTCCATTCTGCCGGATATGCGATCGATATGCAGCGTCTCATCCCCGATGGCAACTGTATTCGACTTCCTGCGTATCCCTGGCAGCGTGAGCGTCATTGGTTTGAACCTTCCGCGCAAGCAATCTCGGCGCAGCAGCAACGATTGAGCGGTAAAGCCGATAATACGGCGACGGGTTTGGCGGATCGCGCGGGGGTTGCAGGCCCGGCAACCCCTGTGGATCCCGCGAACTGCTTGTACGAACTCACCTGGACAGACACACCGGTACAGAGTGCGAAGAAGCAGGCATGCAAGCAGAGCCATTGGCTTGTCTTCGCGAACGATCCCCATGGAGATGCGATTGCCACCGCGTTACGTACGCGTGAGCAAACATATACAACCGTCCGCCCAGGCACGCGCTTCCATCAAATTGACGCGAATACGTTCGAGATCGATCCAACATCAGAGAGCGACGTACGACGGCTATTCGACGGGCGTACGACATCACTTCGTGGAGTGGTGCATGCTTGGAGCTTACGGAGCATTGCAGACTCAGATGCCGACGGCACGATCCCGGACAACGATCGCATTCTCGAGGCACAGACATTCGGTAGCTTGAGCGCGGCGTGTCTAGTTCGTTCAATTGCGAATCTTTCGCTCGAACAACCACCAAAATTGTGGTTAATAACGCGCGGCGCGCACGCAATTGACGGCGCCCCCGTTGCCAACCCATGGGACGCCCCGCTGCTCGGCCTAGGTCGTATTGTTGCGACTGAACACTCTGAAATGCCGTGTACCAACCTCGATCTCAGCGCGCAACCAAACGACATAGAGACTCAATACGCCGCGCAGGTCATCACAAATGATGTTTCGGAACAACAGATTGCGATACGTGGGCTTCGACAGCTACGTGCAAGATATCGTCGCACCAATAAGCCAAGCGGAACCGGAACGCCGTCGACAATCCGCGGGGATGCGACGTACGTTATCACGGGTGGACTTGGCGGCATTGGGCTTCAGACGGCACGATGGTTAGTTGACCAGGGTGCGCGCTTCCTCGTTCTTGCCGGACGTAGCGGACCGTCGGCTGAAGCTACGGTAACGATTGATGCGCTCACAAAAGTTGGAGCGCAGGTTAAGGTTGTTTCCGCCGATATATCGGATCCGGCACAAGCGCAGGCTTTGGTCGAAACAGCGGCATTCGGAATGCCGCCGGTAAAGGGCGTCTTCCATATGGCAGTGGTCGTAGACCATGCCCTCGTTCGGGAAGCCACAGATGAGAGTTTCAGGCGAGTATTTGCCCCAAAGCTGATTGGAGCGTGGAATTTGTATCGCGCGTTACGAGAGCAATCGCTCGATTTCTACGTCTTATTCTCTTCTATGGTCGGTGTTATTCCTCAGCCCAGCTCTGGGTCGTATGCGGCGGCGAACGCGTTCCTGGACGGCTTGGCGAGGTATGGAACAGCTCGGGGCGTTCCGGTGCAAAGCATTCAATGGGAACCGTGGGCTGGCACCGGGCTGATGAATGAAGGGAAAACACGCGGCGCGCTTCGGATCTATGAAGCGCAGGGGGTACGCCCCATGTCGCCCACGCTTGGCTTTCAGATTCTTGAAACTGCGTTAAAAACGAAGGCACCCGTGCTTCTCGCCGCGTCTGTAGACTGGTGCACGTTTGCAACAGTGTGTAGCGCAAATGCAGGGGCCTCTGAGTTCCTCCATTTCGCAAATGAGAGGGACGAGACCAGTCGAAGTGGAATGGCAAGCCAAATGCACAGCCAAGCGGATGTTTCGTCGCTGAACATGCGGGAGGTCTTATCGGCACTCGCACCCGGGCGGCCGAGACTACAGGCACTCGAACTACATCTTCGTGAACGGCTGGCGAGCGTACTGAAAACGACACCAAGTCGTCTGGACGTACAAAAACCGATGGGCAGCATGGGGATCGATTCCCTGCTCGCCCTCGAATTCGTTCGCCAGTTAGCACGATCGCTCGACATCAAAGTCCCAGCAACTGTGGTATTTAACTATCCCACGATCAAAAAGCTGGCGGTGTTACTCGAATCGCGCATGGAGTTCGATGATGCCAAGAAAGATGAAACGACAAATATGACCGTTGGGTCATCCAAGTCTTCGCATACCCCGAATCTTATCGAAAGCAACGTGGATGACATGAGCGACCTTGATGCAATACAAGCTCTCAGCGGAAATCGCCGATGAGCCAACCGAACACCGGGCTTTCTGCCGCTAGACTGGCGTTAACAATTAAGCAACGGTTGGATGAAGAACAAGGAACACCACTCATACAGTCTGATCCGATTGCAATCATCGGGATTGGATGCCGATTTCCGGGAAACGTTCGGTCGCTCGATGACTACTGGAAGTTGCTGATCGATGGTGTGGATACGATTCGTGAGGCACCTTCATCCCGTTGGTCGGTTGAAGATTGGTATGATGCAGATCCGCAGGCAACAGGAAAAACTAACGGCCGATTCGGAAGCTTTCTCGACAATGTGGATGCGTTCGATCCGGCCTTTTTTGGGTTAGCGCCACGTGAAGCACCGTTCATGGATCCGCAGCAACGTCTGTTACTTGAAGTAACATGGGAATCGTTGTGGGAAGCTGGGATCGCGCCGCATACGTTGGCGGGGAGCAAGACGGGTGTTTTTATAGCGCTTTGCAATACGGATTACAGTCGGTTGTTATTGACGGATCCCAATGCTATCGGACCAAGCTCGCTTACTGGCGCTTCGCATTCGATTGCTTCGGGGCGAATTTCGTATCTGCTCGATTTACAAGGACCGAGTGTTTCGATTGACACTGCGTGTTCGTCGTCGTTGGTTGCGATTCATCTTGCGTGTCAGAGCTTACGTACTGGCGAGTCTCGGCTGGCTTTGGCTGGGGGTGCAACGTTGCATCTTACGCATGAACATTATGTCGCGCTGGCAAAGCTTGGGATGCTGGCGCCAGATGGTCGGTGTAAAACGTTTGATGCTCGTGCGGATGGGTTTGTTCCTGGTGAGGGATCCGGGATTGTTGTTCTGAAACGTTTGGCGGATGCATTGGCGGATGGGGATCACGTTCACGCGGTGATTCGTGGGACGGCGACAACGCAGGATGGAAGGACAACGGTGCTTACTGCGCCGAACGGACTTGCGCAGCAGGCGGTGATTCGTGCGGCGCTTGATAATGGTCGAGTGTTGCCTGAGCAGATTGGATATGTCGAAACTCATGGTACGGGAACGGCGTTAGGTGATCCAATTGAAGTTGAGGCGCTGTCTGAAGTTTTGGGTAATACAACAGCATGTGCATTGGGTGCGGTAAAAACAAATCTCGGGCATTTGGAAGCGGCTGCGGGCATTGCGGGGCTTATTAAGGCAACGTTGTCGCTTGAGCGAGAGCAGATTTTACCGAATCTGCATTTCAATGAGCTGAACGATCATATCTCGCTCGATGGAACGCAGTTTTTTATTCCGACTGAAGCACAGTCCTGGCCGCGAAGTAAGCAGGGGCGGTTTGCGGGGGTAAGTTCGTTTGGGTTTGGAGGGACTAATGCGCATATCATACTTGAAGAAGCGCCGCGGCTTCCTTTGCCGCGACGGGGGGCAGAGGGTGATGCAACAGCTGGTACGACCAGCACTTCTGCGGCAGTTTACGTGTTGCCAATTTCGGCGAGAGATCCGAATGCGCTAAACGCGTTGGCGCGTGACTATCGTGAAATGCTCGCTGAGAACGATGACGCGGGTCGATTAGGGGATGTTTGTAGTGCCGCAGCGATTCGGCGGAGCCATTACGAGGAGCGAATTGCCGTTACTGGAGCAACGAGCGACGTGCTTCGTGCGGGGCTCGATGATCTAATCGCGGGCCAACGCAGGGCTGGTACAAGTCGAGGGAGTGCGGTAGAGGCGAGCGACGTTGTGTTTGTTTGTTCTGGGCAGGGATCGCAATGGGCGAAGATGGGAGTTGGGCTGATTGCTCAGTATGAGGCATTTCGTACGGTGATCGATGAGTGTGACACGATTATTCAGGCACAGGCTGGATGGTCGCTTCGCGAAAAGTTGGAGGCGGATGAATCTACGTCGCAGTTAAGTCATACTGAGTATGCGCAGCCTGCGCTTGTTGCGACCGAAATTGCGTTGGCGCGACTCTGGGAATCATGGGGTGTTGTTCCGTCGGCGGTTATTGGGCATAGCGTCGGGGAGATTTCCGCAGCGCACATTGCTGGGGCCATCGATTTAACCGAAGCGATGCGTATTGTGTTGCACCGGGGTCGGTTGATGGAACAGGCGACGGGGACTGGGTGCATGGCGGCGGTTGCGTTGGGCCCGGATGCTGCTCGGCGGGATATCGAGCGGTTTGGTGAGGCGTTATCTGTTGCAGCGGTGAATAGTCCTGAGTCTATCGTGATTTCGGGCGATTCGGCTGCGATGGCTGCGATAACATCGGAATGGAAAGACCGAGGGGTGAGTTGTAGAGCGTTGCCGGTGGATTATGCGTTTCATAGTGCGCAGATGGAGCCGTATCGTAATCAGCTCATTCAAGCGCTTGGGACAGTGCGAAGTCGCGCAACGACGATTCCGTTTATCTCGACGGTGGTTGGGTCTGAGATTAGTGGCGTTGAGTTGGATGGCACATATTGGGGCAATAATATTCGCCGGCCGGTGTTGCTGAGCGATGCTGTGCAGCGTGCGATACACCGTGGTGCGCGCACGTTCCTGGAGATAGGGCCACATCCTGTGCTCAGTGTTTCCATCCAGGAATGTTTGGCGGCAGCGGAGGTTATTGGTGTGGTACAGCCGTCGCTGCGTAGAAATCAGAATGAGCGGTCGACGTTGTTTGCAACGCTTGGAGCGTTGTATACAAGTGGCGTAACGATCGATTGGTCTGAGGTTTATCCAAAGCATGCTCCGGTTGTGCCGCTACCGATGTATCCATATCAGCGACAGCGGTATTGGATCCAACGGCCTGACAAGACAAATACGACGCTTCGGAATTCGAGCCATGGTGTCACTGTTGCCAGCGTTGTGCATAATGAAAGCTCTTCCGTGGTGGGAGCAGTTCCTGACGACAACTTACGTACAAGCAAAGAAAACGCAGATTCTCACTCACTACATCCGATGCTTGGCAAACGGATCAGTTCGCCTTTACTTTCTGGCGTAGGTTATGAGCTGAGACTTTCGATTGATGCGTTCCCCTTTCTGAGAGATCATCGAATCGGAGGAGCTACGATTCTGCCGATGACCGGATTTCTCGAGATGGTGCTGGAAGCAATTGTGGATAGCACGGGAAGTTCCGCTGTGGAATTAACCGACGTTGTGATTCAGAAACCACTTGTATTGGATGAAACGGAAGGGCAACCTGGAATTGTGCAGCTGTTCCTTGAAGGGGCACAGTTCCGCATCTTTTCGCTTGATCGTGAGAATGGGACTGGCGATGATACGCATGCGGCAAATGCACGATGGACGTTGCATGTAACTGGACAGTTCGCTGTATCGACATCGACAAGCAAGCCTGCGATTACATCTACTCAGTCAACAGCAATACCAGCGCTTCCGACCACACTAGTCGATGTGGGTGCTTACTATCGCAAAACATGGGATAGAGGCGCGCAGTTTGGTCCTGGATTTCAAACGGTTACCGAACTGTTTGCAGAAGGCGATATCGCAGCAGCTAACGTTGGTCTCAGCTCTGCGGACTCGGCCAATGCGACGCAATATCAAATACACCCAGCGTTACTCGACGGCTGTTTTCAGCCGTTATTTGCGACCGCTGGAATGTCGTCAGACGATGCAGCATGGGTACCGATTGCAATCGACCGATTTGTTATAAATGAAGTAGCAAAGTCGAACTTGCAAAGTATCGTAAAGCAACGCGATAACACAGGCGATGGTGAGACGGTCGCGTCGGATATCTGGATCTCTGACGCATCAGGACGTCCGATCGCAAACGTACAAGGATTACGTTGCAAGCGAATGAAGATCGAATTGGCGGATCCAACGGAACGCATTCGATATCATGTGGCTTGGCGTGCGAGCAAACGCGCTAACTCTAATTCGTTCGCACGGGGCGGCAAGTGGCTTATCATTAGCGATGCTACCGATGGAAGCGAAGAATTACGACATTCGCTGGAACGCCAGGGAGAATCGAGCACAGTAGTCCGCGGTGAGAAGTTTGCCGATATTACAGACATATCGACATATCGAGGAATCATACATCTCGTTGATACAGATATCGCGCAGGAAGAGACGACGACCGCACTGGAATCCAGCTTTGAACGTGGCTGTCACACAACTTTACGGATAGTTCAAAGGCTCGCAAGGCAGGTGGGTCAGCTCCCTGCCCTCTGGATTGTGACCCGCGACGCGTATTCGGTGGTTCCAAACGATCAGGCGCCCGGTTTTATGAACAGAGGTGTGCTTGGGCTGGCACGAACGATTGCGATTGAGCATCCGGAGCTTTCCTGTAAAGCGGTGGATCTGAGCGGTGCAACAAATATGTCGCTGCTGGTCGATGAGCTACTGCACACGGATTCAGAAGATTGTGTCGCGGTTCGCGATGATATACGATACGTGGCTCGACTTACCCAGGCTACTGCTCAGGCTGTGTCGAACGGGGCATCAAACACGGCACCACGCGCGACAGCAAATGCGCCGTCAAACACAGCATTAAACACAGCGTCCAACGCGACATCGAGCTCGGCGTCAAACGAACCTCGCCGTCTCTCGATCTCAACTCGCGGTACGCTCGACAACCTGCACTTCGTTCCGCTAAAACGGCGTGTACCGGACTCCAACGAAGTCGAAATTTCCGTTGAAGCTGCCTCGCTCAACTTCCGAGACGTTCTCAACGCCTTGGGGATGTATCCCGGCAATGCGGGCGAACTTGGCGCTGAATTCGCTGGGCGAGTCGTACAAATCGGCGAAGGAGTAACACGTTGGTCGATCGGTGACCGCGTAATGGGAATTGCATGGGGAAGTTTCGCAAACTATGTCGTCACATCTGCCGATCTTATAACGGACATTCCCGCAGGGCTGGACTCCGTTACCGCAGCGACGTTACCAAACGCGTTCCTCACCGCCTACCATTGCTTGCTTCACGTTGCAAAGTTGAAAGCAGGAGAACGCGTATTGATTCATGCCGGCGCCGGTGGTGTTGGTATGGCTGCGATTCAGATTGCAAAGCATGTTGGAGCCGAAGTGTTTGCAACCGCTGGGAATCCCGAAAAGCGCGCGTATCTGAGTAACATGGGCGTGAACCATGTACTAGACTCTCGAACCCTCGACTTCTCCGCGCAAATTCTTGAATTAACGAACGGCAGTGGCGTAGACGTCGTGCTGAATTCGCTGGCAGGAGAATTTATTTCCGCCAGCTTCGCAACTGTAGCTGAACACGGACGGTTTGTTGAGATTGGAAAAACTGGAATCTGGACGGAAGCCCAGGTTGCTGCACTGCAGAAGCAGATCGATTATACCATTGTTGATCTCAGCATTGAGATAGACTCAGATCCCAAACTGCTCGGAGCACATCTTGATGCAATTCGCGATTTAACGTCGTCGCAACATATCGCTCCCCTGCCGTATAAAGCGTTCGCGTTTAATAACGCACAGTCTGCGTTCCGATATATGGCGCAAGCGCGCCAGATAGGCCGAGTGATTCTGGATCTGCAACCGCAGACTGGAGTTCACTCGAATGCGACGTATTTAGTTACCGGCGGTCTGGGCGGAATTGGCTTGCGTATCGCACAATGGCTTGCCGACCGCGGCGCAACACATCTCGTATTGGTAGGACGGTCACAGCCATCGACTGCTGCGCACGAAGCGCTGAAGACTCTTCGTTCGCGCGGAGTAGCAATCGATGTTCACTCCGTAGATATCGCAGACAAAGCTGCCGTCTCAACCCTGCTACAGCAGCTCAAAGAATCGACTTCACCATTACGTGGAATCGTGCATGCTGCCGGTGTGATTGATGATGGGGTTCTTGCGCAGCAAAGTTGGGAGCGGTTCCAAAACGTCCTTGCGCCAAAGGCATATGGTGCCTGGTATCTCCACGATCTTACTCACGATGTACCGCTCGATTTCTTTATTATGTGCAGCTCCGTGTCATCAGTATTCGGCGCACCAGGCCAAGGTGCATACGCAGCAGCAAACGCATTCCTCGATGCGCTCGCAGCGCGACGGGTTGCCAATGGGCAAGCAGGACTGTCCGTCAATTGGGGAGCATGGGCCGATGTCGGGATGGCAGCGCGGGTTGAAGCTCAAGGGAAACGTCGAGTGCTTAGCGCCATTCAACCGATGTCACCCGACGACTGTGTAGCCTGCCTGGACATAGGACTACAACAGTCAGCAGAGTCGCAGATGATTGTCGTTGACGCGAACTGGCCCGAATGGACCGGTTATACTCCGGCCATCCTGAAAGACGTGATCGAGCCCAATTTACATATTGTCTCAACTCCAGCGAACAGTCATCAAGCTATTCCAACCGATACTCTCCAAACGTTATCACCATCTATAACGCTCAACGTTCGCCCGGATATCGTTCGTCAATTAGCTGACGCGGCACCAACAAGCCGACGCGGAATGCTAATCGTCTTCATTCATCAAGAGGCACGACGTGTCTTGGGACTTGGCGATACACATCCTATTGACGAACGTCAATCGTTGCTGAAAATGGGGTTGGATTCGCTTATGGCCGTTGAATTACGCAATCAACTCGCCGAAGCGCTTCGTCAGCCTTTACCGGCAACTGTTCTGTTCGACTACCCCAGTTCATCGGGGCTCGCAGACATGATCTTGAGCATCTCAGCGGCTGTCCTCCGCACACCAGAAATTGAACGACCATCTGTGAACACGAACGACGTCTTACTCAACATTGCCGCACTAAGCGACGAAGAAGCGGAACGCATGCTGGAACGCGAGTTAGGAGCCGCAGACTAAATCATGACCGACCCCCTCGATCCAACCGCACTGTCGCCTACGAAACGCGCTTTATACGAACTACGTACAGCTCGAGCGCGAATCAACGAACTCGAACGCGCGCAAACCGAACCAATCGCGATTGTTGGCATGGGATTACGCATGCCCGGAGGCGCATCCGACCCAGCGTCGCTATGGACACTGCTGAGCGAAGGGCGCGATGCGGTCACGGAGATCCCTGCGGATCGATGGGATATCGAGCAATATTTCGATGAGAACCCGGATGTCGCCGGAAAGATGTACACTCGGTACGGCGCGTTCATCGATAACATCGACAAGTTTGATGCGCAGTTCTTCGGGATTTCGCCGAGAGAAGCGGAGACAATGGATCCGCAACAGAGGCTGTTGTTGGAAGTCGCTTGGGAAGCGCTTGAGAATGCGGGACAGACGGCCGGTGGGTTAAAAGGCGAAGCGGGAGTGTTCTTCGCGCTAAGCAATAGCGATTACGGTCGTATGGTTCTGTCGCAGCGCGATGACATTGATGTGTACTCGAGCACTGGAAGTAACTTCGCCATTGCATCCGGGCGTATTTCATATGTACTCGGCTTATCCGGCCCAAGCATCGTTATTGATGCGGCATGTTCTGGTTCGCTTGTGGCCGTACACCTTGCCTGCCAAAGCCTTCGCGCAGGCGAGTGTCGTGCAGCACTCGCGGGTGGCGTGAATGTAATTCTGACGCCGGAAATCAATATCAACTTTTCCAAATCGCGGATGATGGCGCGCGATGGGCGTTGCAAAACTTTCGACGCCAGCGCGGATGGTTATGTACGAGGCGAAGGGTGCGGAATCGTAGTACTGAAGAAGCTGTCAGATGCGCTCGCACAGGGTGATAATGTTCTGGCAGTAATCCGCGGGTCTGCGGTAAATCAGGATGGTGCGAGTGGTGGTCTCACAGTTCCAAACGGCCCCGCGCAGGAAGCAGTTATTCGTAAAGCGCTGGCCTCCGCACGTTTGACTCCAAACGATGTTACCTATATTGAAGCTCACGGAACCGGTACGTCGCTCGGTGATCCGATCGAAGCGCATGCACTAAGCGCAGTGTTCGGCCCTGGGCGCGATGCAAATCATCCACTTGTTATTGGTTCGCTCAAAACCAATCTCGGACATTTGGAAGCGACAGCTGGAGTTGCGGGGCTAATCAAAACGGTACTTTCGTTACAGCACGAAACCATTCCAGCACATCTGCACTTCACGCAGATGAATCCACATATCGATTGGGGTCAGCTTCCGGTTACGATTCCGGTTGCAGCACAATCGTGGAAGCGTGAGACTCAACCCCGTGTTGCTGGCGTTAGCTCATTTGGGTTTAGCGGAACAAATGCGCACGTTATTCTAGAAGAAGCTCCGGTTTACGCGCAAGCGGAGGTCGTTGAATACGACCGTCCGGTGTATTTATTACCGCTATCTGCGCGAACGCCCGATGCGCTCAAGCAGACCATCGCCTCATATCGAGAGCACCTAGATCAAGCGGATACACCACTCGCTGATATCTGTTACACGGCAAGCGCTGGACGAACGCACTTCCCTGTCCGAGCTACATATCAAGCATCAAATGCGGCTGCGATGCGTCAAGCTCTCGCTATCGCACCAATAGCGTCTGAGACAAGCGACGCTCGGCCTGAAGTCGTATTTCTGTTTACCGGTCAAGGCGCACAATGGCCAAATATGGGACGCGAACTGTATGACACGCAACCAGTATTCCGCGACGCCTTGGACAGATGCGCACAGATACTTGATGCACATCTTGATCGACCGCTCCTTGAAATTCTTTTTTCATCCGACGATTCGGTACTGAATCAAACGCGGTATACTCAGCCCGCGTTGTTCTCCATTCAATGGGCGCTCGCTCAGCTATGGAAGAACTTCGGGGTTGAACCCACTACGGTATTCGGCCACAGCGTAGGCGAATACGTCGCAATGTGCGTTGCGGAAGTTTGGTCGCTGGAAGATGGGCTACGTATTATCGCTGAGCGCGCCAGACTGACGGACGCACTCGACGCTGGCTGGGGGATGTCCGCAGTTCAAAGTGATCGAGCAACGGTTGCGGAAGCAATTGGAGAACATACCAACCTTGTAGCGATTGCCGCAGCGAACGGTCCGCAGAACACAGTAATTAGCGGCCGAGAAGATGCTCTACAACAAGTGGAAGCAGATCTTCGATCGGCAGGGACGCTGGTCACACGCCTGAAGATCTCGCATGCCTTCCATTCTCCACAAATGGAAGCAGTCTCGGTTGATTTCGGACGTATGGTTGCGGAGACGCAGTTCAATGCCCCACACGTTACCATTGTCTCCAGCGTTACTGGCGCAGCGGTCACACTAGATGAGTTAAGTACCGCAGATTACTGGCGTCGCCAAGTTCGTGATACGGTATTGTTCGAAACGGGCATGAAGACGCTCGCCGAGAGCGACGCGAACATTTTCCTCGAGATCGGCCCTGCTCCTGTTTTGATTGGGATGGGTCAGCAGTGTATTGGCGAACGTTTGTTGTGGGCCGCTTCACTCCGTAAAGATGTTGGCGCTTGGGACCAGATATTTGAAAGCCTTGGCCAGCTGTATATTCAGGGAATGGATATCGAATGGGAAGCAGTGTACACCGGCACAGTTCGTCGGATTACACCGTTGCCGACGTATCCGTTTAACCGTCAACGGCACTGGTTAGAGCAAACATCAGCTTCTTCAGTTTCTGATCCTGTTGAAGCGTGGAAAACCATTCGTGAAGCTGGTCTATGGCAATCTCGTCAAGGACGTCTTGATCTAAGCTTGGATCGATACGCTCGCGGCTGGGACGTGCTTGAGCGTCTCACGAACGCATACATTGCACATGCGTTAACAGAGCTTGGGATGTTTCGACAAGCGGGGGAGTCGTATTCAATCGAATCTCTTACTGCGCAAACAAATATTCAACCAACGTTCATTAAACTTTTGGAACGTTGGTTGCATCGATTGGCAACGACTGGTGCTATTGATGTTTCTGGTGTGCAATTCATAGCCCATCGGCCACTTACACCACCACCATTAGAACCGCTGTTGCATGAAGCCGAGCAGATTTTTACGGGAAAAGATCGCGTCTTTTTTGACTATGTAACGTCGTGCGGTTCACAGTTGGTCGCGTATATCACAGGAAAGCTGAGCACGCTCGAAACACTCTTCCCTGGCGGTAGCTTCGAGCGAGCGGAAAACTTATATGAACACGCGCCGCTCTCGGCATATTGCGGCGCCATCTGCCGAGCGGCACTTGATGGTTTAATACGAACTCGGCGTGGCGCACCGTTACGCGTAGTTGAGATTGGTGCGGGAACCGGAGCAACAACGTCATCGTTATTGCCCGTACTTCCGTCAAACTCTGAGTATTACTTCACAGATCTGTCGGACTTCTTCCTGAACCAGGCGCGCAACAAATTCGCTCAGTATGATTTTGTACGATACGGACGTCTCGATGCCGAAATCTCTGGCGATGAACAAGGATATAAGAAAGAAACATTCGACCTCGTTGTAGCAACAAATGTATTACACGCCACGCATGACATTCGTAAAACGTTACGTAATGCTCGGTCGTTGCTTGCTCCTGGAGGAGTTTTGATTCTTTGTGAAGTGACAACCTACCTCCCATGGTACGACATCACCACAGGGTTAATCGAAGGGTGGCAACTCTTTGAAGATGGCTTACGCGGAGATCATCCGTTGTTACCAGCCGAACAGTGGGTAACGTTGTTACGTGAATCCGGGTTTGAACAAGCAGTATCGTTGCCCGAAGCAGGAACACCAGCAGAGATCCTCGGTCAGCATGTAATTGTCGCTCAAGTTGCCGGGCAAGTTATTCAGCGGAACGGATTGAACATTCAATCGGACCGTCTGGCATCGACAGATTCAACTGCATCAACTGCGACGCAACAACTTTCCATTGCATCCCAGTCCGATACAACTAAACAGCGCACAGATACATTGCATCAGCAGTTACGAGATGCAACGAACGACGATCGTCACGACATCTTTGTCTCAATAGTCCGCCAAGCCCTTTCGAAGGCACTACGAGTGTCCGACCCGGAATCGCTCGAACGTAAGCGTCGCTTAAGCGAATTTGGAATCGATTCATTACTCGCTGTTGAACTACGAAACCGATTGGCAGTTTCGCTGGCACTACCTGAGCCGTTACCAGCAACCTTGGTCTTTGACTACCCAACGATCGAAGCCATTGCAGACTTTCTGGACGATACGCTGGGATATCGCACGCCTCCAAACACCGAACTTCTTTCGTATTCGTCAGCGCTAACACGAAACGATTCAACATTTACGTCCGAACAAGCGTTAATCGACCTCGACACCCTTTCCGACGACGATGCCGAAGCCCTATTGCTACGGCGCCTGGGAGAGTTATGAGGCTAGAACGACAACTCCTCGCGACCGAGATCTTCATTCAGATCAACCGCAGCCAACCCGGCATTCAACTGTCCTGCACGCGCAACCAACTGCTGAATAGACAGCTCCGAATGCTCGGCGACAAGATCAATCATCGTATAAAAAGCATCGAGCATACGATTCGCCGTTTCGGTATCGAGCGCATCCGTATTGTATTTCCAACGACCTTTCCACCCCTGCTCGGTTTCCAAAAGCTCGACGGCCAGATCAAACTGTCCTTCCAGCATCGGAATATGATACGACTCGATACGAGAATCGCTGAACAGGTTGTCCGACATCTGTGCGCCAGGTGATGAAATATGCGGATTCACTGCGATAACATTCACCAGAACCTGAAAAACTGGAGTCCGTGCAGGGTCTCGAACCACTTTGAGTCGTTCGACCATGGCAGGAAATGGGAACTCCTGATGGGCCAATGCGCCCAATACCTGGCTATGCACCAACTTCAACTGCGCTCCGAAGCTCTGGTCCACGGCGATGGGCGCACGTATCGGCAGCATATTAACGAAGTACCCAAGAACTCCATTCCACTCAGAGCGCGTTCGAGCGGACGCCGGCGTGCCGATAACAATATCCGTCTGGCCGGTAAACTGATACAACAACGTCTGCATAACCGTGTAAATCACCGCATAAAGCGTGGTACGTTGGCTTTGCGCCAGAGCCTTCAGATGTTCGACCTGAGTCGAAGTCAAATCAAGCTGGAGCGACTCCCCACGCAAGGTCATACGAGACGGTCGAGGACGGAAGGAAGGGAGCGAAAGATCCTCCCATGGGCCGGTCAACTGCTGTTCCCAATACGACCAGAGGCGCGCACCATGGTTCGCGATCTCTATCGCACTACTTTGGGCAAGAAGCTGCTCCTCTGCGACAACAAAGTCACGATACGTCGCGGTCAGTGGGGCCGGTGTATAGGCAACGCCACTCTGCGCAGCCCGATAGAATCCGCCCAGATCGCTCAGCAAAACCAGCCCAGACAGACCGTCGAACACCAAATGGTGCATCGTAATCAACAACACATCCGAATCGTTCGAGCGCCAGAGTGTGGTACGCAGCAGCGGCCCCATGAGGTCGAATGGATGTCGGCTTTCAGCAATCACCTCTCGCCGCAACGCATCATCAGAACTCGGCGCCTTCCGCACGTCCAGCGACATGGGTGCGGCGGGGATGGCATGCTGGCGGGGAGTTCCGCCCTCCATATCAAATCGCATGCGGAGGGCGGGATGACGAGCAACAACTGCGTCAAGCGCCATCTGCAAACGAGCGAGATCGAGTGGCGGGGAGAATCGGACCGAGACGGGAAGATTGTACGCGTAGGACTCCGGTACGAGCCGTTGCAGAAACCACAGCGCTCGTTGTCCCATCGTGAGCGCAAATGGCTCAGAAGTGGGGTCGATTTTGCTGTGTAACAATTTGCGGAGCAATTGCCGCTTTTCGTCGGTCGAAAGTCCGTGTCTTGGGTCGGTCGGCGGAGTTGGCATTAGCTACAGTATACGACGAAGCGTGAAAACGAAAAAGGGTCAACCTGGAACACACAGAGGAATAGCATGACGAATACTCCAGTTTCTCCCTCAATGTCCTCAGTCAAACAGGCATATCTTGCGATCGAAAAGCTCACCGCTCGATTGAAGGCGGCTGAGCAGAAGGCAGAACGAGCAATGAGTGAGCCAATTGCGATTATTGGCCTTGGTTGTCGGTTTCCTGGTGGCGCCAATTCGCCTGAGAAGTTTTGGAATCTGATGGTTAATGGCGTTGACGCGATCACAGAGGTTCCAAGGGATCGGTGGAACGTTGACGACTTTTACGATCCTGATGTTGATGTCCCTGGCAAGATGAACACCCGGTTTGGTGCGTTCGTAAGTGAGATTGATCAGTTTGACCCGGAGTTTTTTGGTATTTCGCCGAGGGAGGCGAGTAGCATGGATCCGCAGCAGCGGATGCTGCTGGAAGTTGCGTGGGAAGCGTTGGAGCATGCGGGTCAGGCTCCGGAGCGACTTACGGAGAGCAAGACTGGTGTGTTTGTTGGGATCGTCGGGAATGATTATGCGCAAATTCAGCTGCAGAATGGTGGCATGGGCAGCGATACATATTATGGGTCTGGCGTAGGGCATAGTGTGGCGTCTGGCCGGATTTCGTATGTATTGGGGTTGCAGGGGCCGAGTATCTCGATAGATACGGCGTGTTCCTCGTCGTTGGTGGCGGTGCATCTCGCGGTGCAGAGTTTACGAGCGGGTGAATGCACCATGGCGCTTGCTGGTGGTTCGAACGCAGTGCTCGCGCCGGAAATGACGGTGGCGTTATCGAAATACCGGATGTTGGCACCGGACGGTCGTTGCAAGGCGTTTGATGCGGCGGCTGATGGGTTTGTTCGTGGGGAGGGAGCGGGTGTTGTCGTTCTCAAGCGGCTTTCGGCTGCTGTGGCGGATAGAGATCGTGTGTTGGCCGTGATTCGTGGGTCTGCTGTGAATCAGGATGGACCGAGTAGTGGGTTAACGGCGCCGAATGGTCCGTCTCAGACTGCGGTTATTCGGCAAGCGGTTGCGAATGCTGGGGTTGCGCCTGCGGATATTCGATATATCGAAACGCACGGGACTGGAACTGCGCTTGGGGATCCGATTGAAGTGCAGGCGATTGGTGCGGCGTTAGGGGATGGCCGGACGCAGGACAATCCGATCTGGATTGCGTCGGTCAAGACCAACATTGGGCATCTTGAAGCGACGGCTGGTGTGGCGGGGCTTATCAAGACGGTGTTGTGTATTCAGAATGGCACGTTGCCGGCGCACTTGCATCTTGAAACGCCAAATCCGTTTATTCCGTGGCATAAGCTTCCGGTTCGGATTCCGACGGAGCTTACGCCGTTGCCGGTTGATGCAGGGCAGCTGTGTGGGGTGAGTTCGTTTGGGTTTAGCGGGACGAATGCGCATCTTGTGGTGGGGCCGCCACCGGAAGCTACGGCGGCAGCAGCAACAGCATCAACAGTATCATCATCTGAGGCAAAAGAGACTACCGATACCAGGCAAACGGTAGATCGTCCGCTTCATGTGCTGACGCTTTCAGCAAATAGCGATAACGCTCTTATCGAACTTGCGAACCGTTACGAACGCACATTAGCTGGCAACGGAGGCGAAGCGCTCGACGATATTGCATTTACCGCAAATACGGGACGTAGCGCGTTAACACATCGAGCAGCGATTATCGCGGATAACGTTGAATCGGCCCGCACCGCACTCCAGAATATCGCAACCAGCGACGGAACTTCGCCCTTGGAAGCGCAAGAGTTCGCCTCGAACATAATAGTATCTCAGCTCCGCACCACAGATCGTCCGAAAGTTGCATTTCTCTACACCGGCCAAGGATCCCAGTATCCTGGTATGGGCAGAGAGTTATACGATACTCAGCCCACCTTTCGACAAGCCATCGACCGATGCGGAACGTTGCTTCAGTCTCACCTATCAGTACCGCTCCTATCGATTCTCTTCCCCGACGAATCCGAGAACAACGCACCCAACGCCGCCCTCATTCACAACACCACGTACACGCAACCCGCACTGTTCACCATCGAATATGCACTAGCGGAACTGCTGGAAAGTTGGGGCATTGAACCCGCCGCGTCGGTCGGTCACAGCGTAGGAGAACTCGTTGCCGCAACACGCGCCGGTGTGTTTAGCCTGGAAGACGGATTACGATTGGTTGCTGCTCGCGGCCGTCTCATGGGAAGCTTACCGACTGGCGGTGTCATGGCCGCCGTCTTCGCGGGTCGCGGGCGTATTCAGGAGACACTCGCATTACACAGCACCGTAAGCGTAGCAGCGTACAACGGCCCTGCCAACACCGTGATTTCAGGACCAGAGTCCGCAGTACACGCAGCACTCGCTGATTTAGCGAAACTGGGCGTTACATCACAAGCGCTCACAGTATCGCATGCGTTCCACTCGGAGTTGATGGATCCAATATTGGATGAATTCGAAGAAATTGCGTCTGAAATTACGTACGCCAAACCTCAGCGCAAACTAATCTCCAACCTCACGGGTCGCATCGCATCAGCTGACTTGGTGAGCAACGCAGTATACTGGCGACAACACATTCGTGAACCCGTACAGTTTACAGCTGCGATGCAATTGCTGGCAGACCAAGGAATCACGACATTTATAGAGATTGGCCCCCATCCGGTTCTAAGCGGCATGGGCCAGGCCACACTCGACGAAGGATCGTACCAATGGCTCCCAACGCTACGTCGCGGAAAGGGTGACTGGCAAACGTTACTAACGAGCCTGGGTCAATTCTGGACGCACGGTGGCGCCGTAAATTGGGCTGGATTCGATCGAGATTATGCGCACCAAAAGGTCGCATTACCAACGTATCCATTTCAGCGCACGAGATTCTGGACGAAACCGATCCCAAAAATGTCGTCTCAGGGTCCGTCGATCCACCCACTACTCGGGCGAAAAGTTCGTTCCTCGGTTCCGAACCTGACGCAATTCGAAGTAGTACTCTCCGCCAACACACTCGGGTTTTTACGCGACCACCGCGTGAACAATCGCGCGATTATGCCGGCGACTGGATACCTCGAAATGGCGCTCGCAGCAAGCAACGTGATCTTTGGACAGGCATTCGCGATTGAAGATATCGTCATTCGGGAACCACTCGCATTCATCGGCGATGAATCTCGCGTTGTCCAACTCGTTGCGACCCGCCACGAAAACGGTGGTGCAACAATTACCATTTCCAGCACGCCGGAATCTCCCACAGCGAATTCAAACAGTAGCCGGCCAGACGACGGCATCGAGGAGACGGAGGCGTGGCGCCTCCACGCAGAAGCTCGACTCGAAGCAATAGACGCAGAAGCACCTCTACAGCCAGTCATCACAGATTTCGACGAACGTCACCCGACAACCGTCACCGCCGACGCCCATTATACCACGTTGGCAGATCGCGGACTGGACTTCGGGCCCAGCTTGCGAGGAATAGCTGAGATTCGTCGTATAGATGGCGAAGCAATCGGCACCATCGAACTTCCCGCAGACGTCGTAGCCGAATCCGAGCTCTATCATATACACCCCGCCATGCTCGACGCGTGCCTGCAGACCCTGACGTCTGCAATCCCCGTTGATCTTCTGCAAAACGGGCCGTATCTCCCGCTTGGTATCGAACGGTTTACTCAGTTCCGCGAACCAGGCTCACGAATTTACAGCCATGCCAAGCTGGCTCCTGTAGTACGCGAGCGTTCCGAAACGCTGAAGGCATCGATATCCATCTTTGATGATGACGGCGTTATAGCGACCATCGAAGGGCTCTCGCTACGACGACTGAACTACGCCGACATTAATAACCTGGCGCTCACTAGCGCACTGTATGAAGTCGCCTGGAGGCCATTGGATGGTGGTGGTGATGCAGCAAATACGTTCCCTGCACCGTCGCAGCTCATACCATCCGTCAGCACGGAATGGCCGGTGTTGGCAGCGAAATACGACCTTCATACATACCATCAAGCATTTCAGCGCACAGAACGCATTGTAACTGCATACATCATACAATGCCTGGAACGACTGGGCCTCGACTTTACCGTTGGGTCTGAATTCGCAGCTAACACACAAGCAAACAAGCTGAACGTAATTCCACGCTACGAGCGCCTTTTAGCGCGGTTATTCGAGATTCTTTCCGAAGACGGGATTCTGCATAAAGATGGAGATATGTGGACCGTTAGCCGAATGCCTGAACGTTTAGATACAGCCGCAGAAGCACAGGCTCTCCTCATCGATTATCCAGAGGCTCAGGCGCGAACTACGTTATCAATACGATGCGGAGCACAGTTGGAGGAAGTACTCCGTGGCGAAGTCGAGCCATTGCAGCTTCTCTTTCCAGGCGGATCTGCGGATGACGCAGAGGCCTTGTATCAAAAAGCACCTGAAGCGGCCGTTTACAATGGCCTACTGAGAGCTGCCGTTCAGCAAGTCGTTGACTCGCTTCCGCCAGGACGCAGGCTCAGAGTACTGGAAGTCGGCGGTGGCACCGGGGCAACAACCTCATGGGTCACCCCCATTTTACAGGTAGACCGCACAGACTACCTCTTTACCGACATCGGCCCACTATTGGTCGAGCGCGCTCGTGCGAAGTTTGCGGCTCTACCATTCATACGCTTCCAAACACTCGACCTCGAACGCGATCCACTGGTACAAGGTCTATCGAGCGAGCAGTTTGACCTCATTATCGCAGTAAACGTTGTTCACGCCACGGCCGATCTTCGTAACACTCTCACCAACCTGGATCGAGTGCTAGCGCCCGGCGGGATGATGCTCACCCTGGAAGTTGCCGGTCTGGAACGTTGGATCGATATCACCTTCGGTCTCACAGACGGATGGTGGCGGTTCACGGACACCGATTTACGCCCGACATATCCTCTGCTGTCGCGCACCGAATGGCTGGATCTCTTCACATCGTTTGACTTTGACGCGTGCGAAGTTGCGCCCCAAACCGATCTCTCGCGCGAAACGCTTATCGCGGCACGAAAGCCAATCACGAACCGCACGAAGTTCGACCGGGTCAAACGCTGGACTGTGTTCGCCGACGAAGTCGGCGTGGCGGACGGAATCGTGCAACAGCTCAACGCCGCAGGCCAATCAACACACGTAGTGCGTCGTGGAGCGGACTTCTCAACAACACCGAACGAAACCTGTCTCGACCCAACCGATACGGCCCAGTATAAACGCGCCCTCGAAGCCGTTGCCAACGACGACGGTCAGGAGATTCTCTATCTCTGGGGCTTGGATTCGCCGCTCACAACACGCGGAACATTCGAGCAAGACTCATTCGAACAAAACCTGCGAGACCAAGACCCACTCGCCGAACAACGCACATATCTCGAGCCCGTTCTATCCATAGTACAAGCACTCGGTGCCCTCTCCTTTGCATCCGGTCAAACTCCGAGATTATGGATCGTCACCTCAGGCGCCCAAGTAATTGGGGACCAACCCGCTGTAAACGTCGCCACATCAACCCTTTGGGGATTCGGCCGCACTCTCTCCCTCGAACACCCAGAACTTCGCCCCACACGCATCGACCTCGATCCCACAAAAAACTCGGCAGATCAGGTTAAATCGCTCATCGGCCTATTAGCCCAACGTGGAAACGAAGAACAAATCGCCCTACGCGACTCGGCACCACTCGTCGCACGAATCATACACGCCAACACAAAGTTCGCCCCACCAACTTCAATTGCCCGTCGACTAGAAAAAAGCGAAACCGGTCTCTTCGACCAGATGACGCTGCAACCCGTCGAACGACAATCGCCAAACGCAGATGAAGTAGAAATCCAAATCAGAGCCGCCGGTCTCAACTTCCGAGACATCATGAATGCAGCGGCCATGCGCGAAGACCCCGAACCCCTTGGCGGCGAATGCGCAGGTCGAGTCGTTGCAGTTGGCGCCAACGTACATGGACTCTCGATAGGCGACGACGTGATCGCCACCGGAACAGGCTGCTTTGGAACCTACACCACCACCGACGCCCGATTCGTACATAAAAAACCAACATCAGTCAGCTACGCAGAAGCGGCCACCCTCCCCTTCGCGTTCATGACTGCACACTACGCACTTACAACGCTCGGTCAGCTACAACCCAACGAACGCGTCTTAATCCACTCAGCGGCTGGTGGAGTTGGAATGGCAGCCATCCAACTCGCTCAACGAAATAACGCCGAGATATTCGCCACTGCAGGCTCTCCCGAAAAACGTGCCTATCTCCGCTCCCTTGGTATCAAACACGTCTTTGATTCGAGAACAACCGACTTCGCTGAGCAAATTCAATCCATCACCCTGGGCGCGGGTGTGGATATCATACTGAATTCCCTGTCCGGAGATTTCATCCCAGCCAGCGTTTCCGTACTAAGCGAGCGCGGCCGCTTTCTGGAAATCGGGAAACGCAATATCTGGACGGACGCACAATTCAAAGCAATTCGCCCAAACGGCAGCTACTTCGCGATCGACCTGGCCGCCCATCGCTATTCCAACCCAAGCGAATCCCAAAGCTTGTTCGCGGAAGTACTGACCATGATCGAACGTGATACGATCAAACCACTTCCGCTACACCAATTCCCGCTGGAAAACGCAGCAGAAGCATTCCGCTTCATGGCTCAGGCCAAACATATCGGGAAGATCGTCCTTACCGAATTCGCGCCAGCACAAGCAGAATACGGAAAGATGACCAGCCACGCTACCTATATGGTAACTGGAGGGTTAACAGGCTTAGGGCTCCTTACCGCAGAACGCCTAGTTGACCAGGGAGCACGAACACTAGTACTCATTGGCCGCAGACCACCAAGCGCCGCCACCGAAAACGTTCTCGATAAGCTCCGCGCCCTCGGCGCAAATATCGTCGTCCGACAAGCGGACATCTCAGACTCCGCACAAGTTGCATCGATCGTCGCCGATATCGACGCAACGCTCCCGCCATTACGCGGCGTTATACACTCCGCCGGCTCACTCAACGACCGCGCCCTCCTCCAGGAACGCTGGGAAACATTCTCCACCCCACTTGGTCCAAAAGTCGCTGGAGCCTGGGCACTACATCGTCACACACAAAAGCACGCCCTCGACTTCTTCGTCATGTATTCGTCAGTCGCATCGTTACTCGGATCATCCGGCCAGAGCAACCACTCTGCGGCAAATGCGTTTATGGATGCACTAGCGCACTATCGCCGAAGCCAGGGACTCCCAGCACTCAGTATCAACTGGGGCGCATGGTCCGAAGTGGGAGCCGCCGCCGAACGCAACGTCGACAAACGCGTATCAAGCCAAGGGATCTCCGTGATCACCCCGCAACACGGTCTCGCCACATTAGAGCTGCTAATGCGAACCAACGCCGTTCAAACCGGGGTGCTACCAATCGACTGGTCCAAATTTCTGGATAAATACGGCGATACCATTCCGTCGTGGTTTAGCGAAGTTCAAGACGACCGCCAGTCCAGTCGACGTGGACCAAACCGACGCAAGGCACGAACGTTGGCGACCAAAGCGTCTCGCGCGGCCACAGCAACGCAGTCAAATGGAGCAGCGCAAACCCTGCGGGACGATCTACAAAGAGCGACCCCGGAACGACAACTCGATCTGCTTCACACCTTTATCGCCAGCCACGTTGGACGCGTATTAGGTGTCGAAGACGTAAATGCGATCGATCCCAATAAACCGCTCAACGAACTCGGACTGGACTCGCTGATGGCTGTTGAACTCAAAAACCGACTGGGAGCTGGACTCGCACTATCGCGAAGTTTACCCGCAACGCTCGTCTTCGACCATCCAACGATGGCGGCGTTAACAACATACCTCGCGACCGACACACTAAAGCTTTCGTTGACTCGTCCGTCAGAATTAAAAGAAAAGGCTTCAGCGGTGTCAATGACACCGAGCATAGATAGAATCAACACGATCGGCGAACTCACCGACGAACAAATTGAAGCACTGTTCGCAAAGAACACTGGAGACGCATAATGCAAGAGTTCTTGAATCGAATCGACGGGTTTTCCTCCAAACGCGTAGCACTCCTCGCCTACCAACTCCAATGCAGAGTCGACGAGTTAGAAGCTGCAGCCGCTGAACCCATTGCGATTGTTGGAATCGGATGCAGGTTCCCCGGCGGAGTCGTCGATCCAACCTCCTATTGGAACCTGCTCCGTAAAGGCGTTGACGCAATTCGGGAAGTACCAGCCGATCGTTGGGATATCGATCAGTTTTACGATACAAATCCCGACACTCCCGGAAAGATGTCGACCCGATGGGGTGGCTTCCTGGATCAAGTCGATCGCTTTGATCCCCAGTTCTTCGGAATCTCGCCAAGGGAAGCCGAAACGATGGATCCGCAACAGCGGCTCCTGTTGGAAGTTGCGTGGGAAGCCCTCGAACACGCGGGTATCTCTGCCGATCGAATTTTCGGAACAAAAGGTGGCGTGTTCGTTGGGATGTCTGCCAGCGACTACTATCATCTCATGCGGTCACAAGGATTGGACGAATTCGATGCGTACACCGCGTCAGGAACCGCACACAGCATCGCCTCAGGCAGACTTTCGTACGCATTAGGGCTACAAGGTGCCAGCATATCGATCGATACCGCGTGCTCTTCATCGCTAGTCGCTATTCATCAGGCCGTTCAAGCGTTACGTCATAAAGAGTGCGATTTCGCATTGGCTGGCGGTGTGAATCTGATATTGAATCCAGATATTACCATCGCTCTCTCAAAGTCTCACATGATGGCCCCCGATGGCCGATGCAAAGCCTTTGACGCGAGTGCGAACGGATTCGTGCGTGGCGAAGGATGCGGCGTACTGGTTATCAAACGCCTGAGCGATGCTCAGGCAAACGGCGACAGGATCATCGCGGTTATCCGCGGTTCAGCGATTAATCAGGATGGCAGGAGCAATGGCCTCACCGCACCAAATGGCCCATCGCAAGAAGCCGTATTACGCGATGCGCTGGCAAATGCACATCTAGCCCCAGAGCGAGTTACCTACATCGAAGCCCACGGAACCGGCACTTCGCTTGGTGACCCTATCGAAGTCCAGGCACTCGGCGCCGTCTTCAGTGCTGGACGTTCGCAGGAAAACCCACTAAAACTGGGTTCGGTTAAAACGAACATTGGCCACCTTGAGGCGGCAGCAGGAGTTGCAGGGGTTATCAAAGTGGCGTTAGCCCTGTATCACGGTGAGTTACCACCGCAGTTGCATTTTAATCAGCCAAATCAGTTCATCCCCTGGGGTGACCTGCCTATTGCGGTGGCAACGCAACATACCGATTGGGAACGTATCGGTAACCAATCTCGAATTGCAGGAGTAAGTTCGTTTGGATTTAGCGGAACAAACGCGCATTTAATCGTTGAAGAGGCACCACAAACGAGCAATCAGGCTAGCAACGATCGGCCGCTGCATATCATTACACTTTCTGCTCGTAATCCTGAAGCACTTGCGCAGTTAGCGGATCAATACGCACACAGACTACAACGAGATAACGACCAGAAGGCAGCAATTGAAGATATTAGCAATATTGCATATACTGCGAATGCAGGCCGAGCGCATTTTACGCATCGTATGACCATTATTGCGGCGTCATGCGATGCAGCCAGAACTCGGTTGATCGAACATCAAACCGATGGAGAATCAGCTGGCGTTTCGCGCGGAAGCCGAACCTCGGTACGACGCCCGAAAGTCACCTTCCTGTTCACCGGCCAGGGCGCGCAGTATCCGAACATGAGTCGTATCCTGTATGACACACAACCGGCATTTAGAAAAGCGTTGGATCAGTGTGCGGAGCTATTAAAGCCGGTTCTACAAATTCCGCTACTGTCGGTAATATTCCCTGCATCGGATGCACCAACACAGCAAATAGATAATACCGAATACACACAACCGGCCTTATTTGCAGTCGAATACGCATTAGCGGAGCTTTGGGCATCCTGGGGGGTTCGGCCATCTGCGGTTATAGGACATAGCATCGGCGAATACGTTGCAGCCTGCGTAGCCGGCGTTGTATCCCTGGAAGATGCGCTTCGCCTGGTAGCGGCGCGCGGAAAGCTTATGGGCGCCCTTCCCGCTGGCGGAGCGATGGCCGCGGTTATGGCCGACGAAACACGTGTCGCCGCTGCAATCGCCCCCTTCCAAAGCACCGTGTCGATCGCGGCAGTTAACGGACCAACAAATGTGGTAATCTCGGGGCCAAGTGCGGATATCGAGAAAGTAGTGCATGTGCTGGAAATGGAGAAGATCAAAGCGACGCTCCTTACCGTATCGCATGCATTTCACTCCGTATTGCTCGACCCAATGTTGGACGAATTTGAGACAGTTGCGCGCACAGTCACATATCACGCTCCAACGCTTGATATCATCTCAAACGTAACCGGCACATTTGCAAACGCTGATACCTTTACGGCCGCATACTGGAGAGACCATGCACGCAATCCAGTACGGTTTGCAGCAGGCATTGATGCATTAAACGAACGTGGCTACGATCTCTTTCTCGAAATTGGTCCGCAACCAACGTTACTTGGCATGGCCCAGGCAGCCACACCAAACAACAGTGCGAAACGTTGGCTCCCATCGCTCCGTAAAGGTCGAGACGATTGGGACCAAATACTGGAAAGCCTATCGAAACTATATATCGCCGGCGTAGACATCGACTGGATTGGATTCGACCGCGAATACCAACGACGCAAAGTTTCGCTACCAACCTATCCGTTCCAACGCGAACGATACTGGATAACGAGTCACGCAGATACACCCAACATTATCGAAAATGCTCCGCAGCGAATTGCGCATCTGTTATACGATATCGCGTGGCGTGACATAGCCACAACAGATGCAGACAACGCATTTCCATCGCCAGCCTCGATCGCACGTGAGATACTCCCATCCATCGCGGCGACAAGCGTAGAAACGGGCTTTAATCAATACGCCGACTTCCAGCGTGGACTCGATACTCTTTGCACCGCATACATCGTTCAAGGCCTACAAACCCTTGGATGGGCAATAACTGCTGGCGAAGTTGTCTCGACAAAACAAATTGCCGATCAGCTAGGAATCATCGCACGCCAACGAACGCTATTCACCCGTCTCCTCGAGATTCTCGGTGAAGACGGAATACTCGAAAAAACCACAGAGGGTTGGCGCGTAGCGCGCGCACCGCAATCAGCGTCAATTGAGATTCAATATCACCACCTGACCCTGCAGTACTCTGAATTTACGGCTGAACTCACGTTAACCAGACGTTGCGCAGAATCACTGGCATCTGTACTCCGTGGCAACGCTGATCCGTTACAACTGCTGTTCCCCGGTGGTTCGCTCGATGACGCAGAAAAGTTATACCGCGATTCCCCTGCTGCTCGCACCTACAACTCAGCAATCGCTGATATCGTTCGGTCCGCTGTTGCCGCTGCTCCGGCCGGAAAAACAGTGCGCATCCTGGAGATTGGCGCTGGAACGGGCGGAACAACCTCATACGTGGCCCCTGTGCTCGTCGGCCATTCGGTAGAATACACATTTACCGATGTCTCGCCCCTATTTGCAGCACGAGCGAAAGAGAAGTTCCGTGATTATCCGTTCATGCAGCACACAGTGCTTGATATCACGCAAAGTTCGGAAGCGCAGGGATTTCCCAATGGGCATTATGATATCATCCTCGGTTCAAACGTCATTCACGCGACGCCGGACCTTGGAGTAACAATGGCAAACGTCCGTGGCCTACTCGCACCCAACGGACTGGTCGTATTGCTCGAAGGCACAGCACCGCAACGATTTGGCGATCTCACAGTTGGCTTAACCGATGGCTGGTGGGCATTCACCGATACGCAACGTCGATCATACGCGCTGATGCCACGGGAAGAATGGATTCGATTGTTCAACGAGTCGGGCCTTGAAGATGTCGTTGCGATTCCTGGAGACAACGCAGGAGCCGCACTTTCGCAGCAAGCGGTATTTGTCGCTCGTGCGAACCAATCTCCGAACGCACCAAACGCCCAGTCAACGCACGCAGCACCCAGCTTATCCTGGCTCATCGTTGGCGAACCCAATCATACCGCAGATGTCATCGCGCAGCAGCTAATCGCCCGTGGGGATAAACCCATCGTTGCACATCCCACGAATACAGATGCGATCCGGAGCGCGATCACTACACTCCCGCTGTCAGGCATCCTATACGTTGGAGAATCCGCGCAATCGTTGGACGATACGCACTCTTTGGAGCAGTTAAAAACACGCCAACAGACTACACTCCAGGGGTTCCTCGATCTAATCCACACAACGATCGCTGCGACAAACGCTCAAACACCGCGACTATACCTTGTCACTCGCGGCGCACAACCCGCGATGCCGTTCGAAAGCGCCGATCCAACCCAAGCCGCACTGTGGGGAATGAGCCACGTTGTAACGCTGGAACATCCAGAGCTTCGCTGCCTGCGTATCGACCTGAATCCACAAGATCAGCCACAGCAGCAGGATTCAGCAAATCATCTTGCCCACGACGCACAACAAATTATCGATCTCATATCGAACCCGACTAACGAAGATCAAGTTGCCATCCGCACGCCACAACGCAAAGCTCGCCGTTTGGTTCGACACGTGCTCCCAACAAGCCCAACCCGCCCAACCAACATCGATCCCAACGCAACGTATCTCGTAACCGGCGGCCTTCGTGGCCTCGGACTACGCGTTGCAGAGTGGCTGGTGGACCAGGGAGCACGTCATCTCGCCCTCATGGGCAGACGAGCGCCCGACGCAACCGCATCGCCAACAATCCGTCGCCTGGAACAAAAAGGCGCAACGATCTTCGCAGCCACCGGCGACGTTAGCAATGTCCACGACGTCACGCGAATCCTCGCGCACGTTAAACACAATATGCCAGCCCTCAAAGGAGTCATCCACTCAGCTGGCGTATTAGACGACGGTATTCTCGCGCAACTGACCTGGGATCGCGTTGAAACCGTATTAGGTCCCAAAGTATACGGAACCTGGCTCCTCCACACGCTCACAGAAAACCTCGACTTCTTCGTGATATTCTCGTCCGGCGCGTCCTTAGCAGGCTCCCCAGGACAAGCCAACCACGCCGCAGCCAACGCCTTCGAAGACGGCCTAGCCTACCGACGCCAAGCCGCCGGACTTCCCACAGTCAGCATCAACTGGGGACCATGGAGCGAAATCGGTGCAGCCGCCAATCGCGACATCACCGCGCGACAATTCATGGATGCAATTTCGCCCGAAGACGGCCTCGCTGCACTGAAATGGGCAATGCGACGAGACAGCACCACGAATCTCTTCGTACAGTCACAACTCGCCGTACTCCCAGCCAACTGGGATCGTCTCCTCAGCACATACTCAGCAGACGCCATCCCACCATTGTATACGGAGCTCGCAAACGAAGTCCGTCAGAACGCCGAAGCTCAACGCGAAACAGCAACCTCCGCGATGAATTCTACAGCCACAATACAACGCTCCATAACACCATCAACAGCTGCACATGCAAGTACATCGCATCCTCAGCCTAATGCATCAACACTCCCAGCACCCCCCAGCGAGACATTGCATCAACGCATCACCGCAACCACACCCAACCGTCGTCGCTCGGTACTCCAAACCTTCGTACGCACACAAGCCATCAAAGTCCTCGGCGCCGCCTCCAGAGAACACGTCGACATCACACTCCCACTACGGGAACTAGGCCTCGACTCCCTCATGGCCGTCGAACTCCGCAACATCCTCGGCGTTGCCGTCAACCAAACATTGCCAGCAACACTCACCTTCGACCACCCAACAGTCGAAGCGCTCACCGACTATCTCGCGACAGAAATCTTCGCCACTGAAATCGCGCAATCATCACAACACAGCACTATTTCAGCATCATCTGGAAACGCACACCCCCAAAACGACGCTACCACCAACCGAGCAGAACCATTGGCCGACCCGCTCAACGATCTCTCCGAAGATGATCTAGCCGCACTCCTCGCCCAACAGCTCGATAGCCTCCATCGCGCAGACGCGTAAACCCGGTAACTATTGTATGACGCATTCTCCAGAAATCGACCACAAACTTCTCCTCAAGCGATCCCTCCTCGCGATTGACGACCTCAAGGCCAAGCTCTCCGCCTTCGAACGCACAGCCGCCGAACCAATCGCCATAGTCGGAACAGGCTGTCGCCTCCCAGGAGGAGTAGAATCGCCAGACGCCTTCTGGGACCTGCTCGTTACCGGCACCGACGCTGTCACCGAAGTACCATCCGACCGTTGGGACGTCGACGCCTTTTATGATCCAAACCCCGATGCCATCGGTAAGTCATACAGCCGCTGGGGCGCGTTCCTCGATCAAGTCGACCTGTTCGACGCAGACTTCTTTGGCGTATCCCCACGAGAAGCCGTCAGCCTGGACCCGCAACAACGCCTCCTGCTCGAAGTCACATGGGAAGCACTCGAAAACGCCGGCATCGCACCCGCCCGCCTGATGGGCAGCCAAACCGCAGTTTACCTCGGCATTTCCACCCATGACTACGGCAACCGGATGCTCGAATCCGGCCAGTTTGCTAAAGTCGACGCATACGCAGTCAGCGGAACCGCGCACAGCATGGCAGCCGGCCGCATCGCATACGTCTTTGGCTTCCAGGGCCCAAACGTCGCGATGAACACCGCATGCTCCTCATCGATCGTCGCCACACACCTCGCAGTCCAAAGCCTTCGTAATCGCGAAACCGACGTAGCACTCGCAGCCGGCGCAAACCTGACAATCACGCCAAGCGGCTCCATCCTCACATCCCGCGCACGGATGGCCTCCCCAACAGGTCGCTGCCACACGTTTGATGCCTCCGCCGACGGCTACGTACGCGGAGAAGGATGCGTCGTATTGGTCCTCAAACGCCTCTCCGACGCACAACGCGATGGAGATCGCATACTCGCCCTCGTTCGCGGATCCGCACTCAATCAAGACGGTCGAAGCAGCGGTCTCACCGCCCCGTTCGGCCCCGCACAAGAAGCGGTCATCCGCTCTGCCCTCGCCAACGCTCGGCTCGAACCAACCGACATCAGCTACATCGAAGCACACGGAACCGGAACCTCCCTCGGCGACCCAATCGAAATCAAAGCACTCGGCGAAAGCTACACCCGTAACCGCTCAGCCGATGCTCCACTCCTCGTAGGATCAGTCAAAACAAACATCGGACACCTCGAAGGCGCAGCCGGAATCGCAGGATTACTCAAGACAATCCTTTCGCTACAACACCAAACGATCCCACCACATCTTCACTTTAACACACCAAACCCTCTTATCCCATGGGGACAATACCCCATCCAAATTCCTACCGCGTTAACGCCATGGAATCCCCCCAATGGCTCAGCTCGACGCGCAGGCATAAGTTCGTTCGGATTTAGCGGCACAAATGGCCACGTCATTCTCGAAGAAGCACCGGTATCGCCCCGAAATACGCTTTCAGTAGATCGCCCGCAACACGTTCTCCCCCTTTCAGCGCGAACTCCGGAATCGCTAACCGATCTCGCAAACCGATACGCAACCTATCTCGAACGCGACGACGCCGCACCACTCGCAGATATCGCAGCAACCGCAGCAACCGGACGCTCACACTTCAATGAGCGACTCGCGATCATCGCGTCATCAAACGCAGAAGCGCACGAAAAACTCCGCGCCGTCGCAGCCGGCCAACTAGGCCCAGGCATCGTCAAAAGACGCGCAACCGGCAGCGAAGCACCAGAAATCGTGTTTATGTGCACAGGACAAGGCGCACAATATCCCAACATGACGCGTCAACTGTACGACACGCAACCCACATTCAAACGCGTGATCGATCAGTGCGCAGAATTACTTAACAAGGATCTCGATCAACCGCTACTGTCGATCCTGTTCCCCGCCGATCCCGCCGACACGCGCCTTCACGACACTACATATACACAACCCGCACTGTTCGTTGTTGAATATGCACTCGCTCAGCTCTGGCGCTCCTGGGGAATCGAACCGTCCATCGTTTTAGGTCACAGCGTCGGCGAATACGTCGCCGCCTGCCTGGCCGGTGTATTCAGCCTGGAAGACGCACTTCACCTGATCGCCGCCCGCGGCCGGCTCATGGGACGCCTGCCACATAACGGATCGATGGCAGCCATCTTCGCAGACGAACCCTCTGTCCGCACCGCCATCTCGGCCCAACAAGATGCTGTGTCGATAGCGTCGGTAAACGGTCCGCAAAACACGGTGATCTCAGGCAAAACGAGCGCAATCGAAAACATCCTCGATCGCTGCACCTCCCAAAACATCGAGTTTCAACGCCTCAACGTATCACACGCGTTCCATTCCCCGTTAATGGACTCAATCCTCGACGAATTTGAGGAAGTCGCTACGACAATAACGTTCTCTCGACCAAACATCGACCTGGTCTCCAATGTCACCGGTACGATCGTCGGCGACGAAATCACAACACCATCATACTGGCGCCGTCACCTCCGAGAAGCAGTCCGTTTCACCGACTCAATCACAACGATCCATAACGCCGGTTACCACGTTTTCCTGGAAATCGGCCCATCGCCAACGCTTCTGGGCATGGCCAGACGATGCCTACCCACCGAAGGCCCAATCTGGCTCGCATCGCTCCGAAAAGGCGTCGATGACTGGTCTTCAATGCTCGATACACTCGCCACGTTATACACGCTTGGCGGAAAGGTCGATTGGACCGGCTTCGATCGCGACTATCACTCCGGCCGCCAACGCGTCGCCTTACCTACGTACCCGTTCCAACGCCAACGCTTCTGGATGACGTTTGATGCAGATGCAGACGAAAACACAGGCGCAAACGATCAACGCCCACATCTGCTTCCCCTCCAACGCGCTCACCCACTTGTAGCCGGACGGATATCGGCAGCGTCCACGATCTTTGAAACAACAATAAGCCTCGAGAATTTCCCATATTTGGCCGATCACCATATCGCCAATCTCTTACTATTCCCCGGCACAGCCTACATGGAACTGGCCATGGCAGCCAGTCAGGAAGCCTTCGACAGCTCAACAGTTTCGCTACACGACTTCGTTATCCGAGAAGCTCTCGTCCTCCCAGGTAACGCTCCGGTAACGCTGCAGATCATATTTGCACCCATGCAAAATGGGAGCACGACGTTCCAAATCTTCAGCGCATCCACGCGCGACCCCAATACTGATCCGTCATGGCGGCTACACGCCACCGGACGAGCAAGCGTCGCGCCCCAAACCGCAACTGAAGTTATCTCGATCGATGCCCTGCAATCCGCCTGCCCCACGCTCGTTGATGTCGCCGGTTACTACGACACGCTGGAATCTGTAGGAGCCACGTACGGCCCAACGTTCCGCGGCCTACAGGAAATTCGCAAAGGCAAAAACCAGGCTGTCGGAAAAATCCAGCTCCCGTCAACTGACGCCACAGACACGACAGGATATCTCCTGCACCCGGCACTCTTCGACGCCTGTATCCAACTCACCGGCGCCGCTCTACGGGATTCGGACAATACCACCGTCTCCGCAGCCGAAGACTTGTATGTCCCAATACGTATATCAGATATCAATGTCGCCGCCGCAGCTGGGACCAATGTGTGGTGCCATGTATCGCTCCCGGAGGGAACCAGTAACGCCGAAGTCATTGCCGCCGACTTAACTGTTATCGCAAACACAGGCCATGTCGTCGCAAAAATCCACGCGCTTCAACTCAAACGCATGGCCCCGTCTGCGCTCCAACAATTACTCGGGAAATCCAATACCAACTGGCTTTACGAGATCGCCTGGCGCCCAACCGCAGAGCCTCTAAATACCTCGCTCAACACAATAAGCGAACCAGCTCACAATTCAACAAGCTCAACCAGCATTGCGAACCTCGGCCGTTGGCTCATTTTCACCGACAAATCCGGACTAGGTTCATCGCTCGCCAACCAACTCCGCACCCAAAACCACAGTGTCGAAGTTATCGCGAGTAACAATGCTACAACGAATTCCGCGAGCAACCCCGCAGCAGATCACTACGTAGACCTCACCAACACAGACGAACTTCGCAACGTCATCACAAAGTTCGTCCACGTAAATAATTCCCCACTCAACGGCGTCATCTACCTCCCAGCCGTAGACTACACAACACCACCACAATCCCTCCAGGCTGTTCAAGACTCCCAACACGAACTCTTGAACAGCGCCCTCACCATCGCTCAATCCTGCGCTGAATCAAACACTCCACTCTGGTTCATCACCCGAGGATCTCAAGCCGTAGCAGGATCAACTTCGAATGTCATCCAAAGCCCTCTATGGGGCCTAGCCGGCGTCGTCGCAACAGAAAACCCCGCACTACCAGTATCCCGTATTGACCTCGACCCCAACGCTGATACCGATACAAACACGCTCGAGAACGATGTCGCATACATCGCAGCAAACATCCTTTCTCCCACCACCGAACCCCAGATCGCATTCCGATCCGGCACACAATACGTCGCACGCCTCACCCCAAACCACCTCGCCCCACCATCACCCCACGCTGTCCGCCTCGAAATCCCAACCCGAGGCCAACTCGACAACTTGTCGCTGTCCCCAATCACCCATACCCCACCGCAAAAAGGACAAGTCGAAATCCGAGTCCACGCAACCGGACTCAACTTCCGCGATGTCCTCAACGCGCTTGGCATGTATCCCGGCGACCCTGGCCCTCTAGGCAACGAATGCTCCGGTGTAATCACAGCAATCGGTGAAGACGTAACCGACCTCGAAGTCGGCGACGAGGTCATCACGATGGTAGATAAATGCTTCGCCACCTACGCCATCGCCCCCGCAGTCCTCACGGTACGCAAACCTCAAGGGATGAGCTTCGCCGAAGCCGCAACCATCCCCGTCACGTTCCTCACCGCCGACTACGCGCTCAACCACCTCGGTCGCATGAAAGCCGGTGACCGCGTCCTGATCCACGCAGCCACCGGCGGCGTAGGAATGGCCGCAATCCAGCTAGCCCGCCAGGCAGGCGCAGAAATCTTCGGCACCGCAGGCTCACCAGCCAAACGCGCGTTAGCGCAGTCACTAGGCGCTCACCACGTCTCCGACTCACGCTCTCTCTCGTTTGTCCAGGACTTCGAACGCATCGCAGGAAAACAAGGGATCGACATCGCGCTCAATTCCCTCGCCGGCGACTTCATCCCCAACTCTCTCGATCTCCTCCGCCCCAACGGACGCTTCATCGAGATCGGAAAAACCGATGTCTGGAACGAAACCAAGGTCACAAACGACTACCCGGGCCTGGAATACTACGTTCTCTACCTGGGCGATGTCACCGCAACTAACCCTCAGAAGATGCGAGAACGCCTGCTCGGTCTCCTAAAAGACTTCGAAGCCGGCATACTCAAACCATTACCGCAACACATCTTCCCGCTCGAAAAATCTGTCGACGCTTTCCGGTTCATGGCCCAAGCCAAACACACCGGCAAGGTCGTTATCACTCAACGCCATAACCAACCGCTTCCCTCCAAAGCCTCCTATCTCATCACAGGAGGACTAGGCGGTCTCGGTCTCGCCGTCGCACGTGAACTATCAGAAAGAGGCGCACGCCAACTTACTCTGATGGGACGAAGCACCCCGTCCAAAGCAGCCGCTCAAATTATAGATGAGCTCCAACAAACCGGCGTAAAAATCACGGTTGCCAGTGGCGACGTCGCATCCTCTCAAGACGTACAACGGATTATCAACGATATCCAAACGTCAGGCTTCCCCCTGCGCGGAATCATTCACGCCGCCGGCATCGTTGACGACGCCATGCTCCCAGACCAAACCTGGGCCAAAACTGAACGCGTCCTCGCACCAAAGATCTCAGGAGCATGGAACCTACACTCCATCACGAATGGAATCCCCCTGGATTTCTTCGTCATGTTCTCCTCCGGCGCCGCAATCCTAAGCTCCCCAGGCCAAAGCAACTACGCCGCAGCAAATGTCTTCCTCGATGCCCTCGCCCACACTCGACACGCACTCAATCTCCCAGCCCTGAGTATCAACTGGGGAAGTTGGTCCGATGTCGGCATGGCCGCCGACGTCAGCGAGCAACACCGCCGCCGCTGGGCTGCACTCGGCCTGGGAATGATCGCACCCAACGATGGGGTCCGCATCATGTACGACCTCATACTCGGCGCAACCACACCACAAGTTGCAGTACTCCCGCTTACACTAGCAAAGCTGCAAACCAACACGCCGTTCCTAAGCGAACTACGGCCGAATGCGACTTCAAACAATCGCTCCACTACGTCGAGTAGTGCGGCCGAGACACAATCCAACACAACAAACAGCAACGACAGCGTCGACTGGCATCAACGAATCAATAACGCTCCGCCAGACAAACGCGAACAGGAACTCTCCAGCTTCCTAAGCGAACAGCTCATCCGCGTCCTCGCACTAGATGCCTCCTACCGAGTCGACCCACATCGCTCCATCATGGAGATGGGACTCGATTCCCTAATGGCAATGGAGCTCCGCAACCGAATCGACACGAACCTGCACACAATCGTATCAGTCGCAGACCTGTTAATCGGCCCAACCGTCCAACAACTCGCTTCGAAGATACAAAGCCGATTCGCAACCACACACACAACAGAAAGAGAGTTCATTCACTCTTTCATCACAGACACGGAACTAAACGAAAACATCGACATGCTGTCAGAAGCAGCCCTCGATGCCGAACTGGAACGCCTCCTGATCGAAACACATGAAGTCGAAAAAAGAGCCGAAACATGAAGAAATATCATGCACCGTTCCTCTTCCTCGCCTTCACAGTATTCTGGACCATTACCGAAGAAATTGCGTTACAAGTTAACGTCTCAGCCGTACAAGTAGTTTGGACGCGATATGCAATACACGTAGCCGCCATGATCCTTCTCTTCGCTCCGCGACAAGGCATGGCGCTCGTTCGCACCCCCAACCTGCCTCGGCAAATTGGACGTTCGCTCCTCATGCTCGCAATGCCACTCTGCTTTATCGTTGCCTTCAGCAGAATGCCGTTACATAACGCAATGGCATCGTTATGGTTTATCCCGATGCTGATACTAGTCGTCGACCGTCTGGTAATGGGGAAACGCAGAGGATGGAAGCTTCCCGCGATAACCGTCGCTGGGTTTGTAGGGGCAATGATAATTATTCAACCATCCCCCCCATTCGGCTGGAGTAGCCTTATCGGAATCGGTGGCGCGTTATGCTTTGCCGTCTACGCCATCATCACACGGGAGATGCAGCAAGAGCCGATACTCCCAAAATTGTTTCACACCGCATTTTGGGTCGTTCTCGCCCTCACCCCGTTTGTCCCGTTTTTCTGGAAGACCCCGTCATGGCAGAGCGTGATCGCCATGAGCCTCGTTGCAATATTTGGATGGATCACCCTCTTTTTCCTCGATCGCGCCGTAGATGCCGCCCCGCCAGCCGTACTCGCGCCGCTTTTTTACTGTATTCTCTTATGGACAGAACTCTCCCACTGGATAATTCAGCGAACTCCGCCGAGCAATGGTGATATAGTGGGTTCCCTTCTTGTATTGGGAGTTGTGGGCGCAACAATACTCCCATCGGTAGTCCGCCACCACCTGCAACCACAAGAACAGCTTACTGAAACGTAATAAACACCGGCGACGGATCGAGCTTCACAACGTCCTTTCGTGACATCATCGGCTTGTCGTTCTTATAAAACAGCTTAAATCCGGCAAATTGTACTGGTTGCATACGCACATACGCATTGTACGAATTACGCTTCAGCCACGGCGCTCCAAACCCGTCCATATTCATCACCACCTGAACTTCAGGAACAGGCTTAATCGCTCGAGAATTCTTCACCATCGGCGTCGTGAATCGGTGAATAACGAGTACCTTCGGTGGGAGATTATTTTGCTGAACCAACGTTTGGAGCGTAGCGATCGCACCGTTGATCTCGCTCGCATCCAACGATCCGATCTTCTTTCCAGGAATTGCGCCGCCCTTCATGGCAAACTCAGGATCGATCGCAAGATGCACATGCGATCGTTTGAGATATGGAAGCAACGGCTTCAACTCAGCCTCCACCGTACTACGCCCAATCTGAACGTCGAGAAAAATCACATATCCCTTACGTTCAGCGAGATCGCACCAGTAATTGATAAGAGAATCAGACATCCTCGCGCGATACAAATTGTTTTTCCCAGGAGCCGCCTGAGCAACCGTAACAATCAAATGCAGGCCAGGCTGTACCGGAGTCGTCGAATCCGCAGCATTAAAAGCGTCCACTTCGGCCTGCAGCTTTTTCAGCATCACCGGCTCCGAATATTCGCCTAAAACACCCATCCTGGTGGACTTGGGATTCCCATAATAAACAACGATCCGCTTATTCGGGAGCAACGCCCCCGGCATCGGCGTCACCGTAAACGCTGGCTCAGGCGGTAGTTTAGCCTGTACCGGCGCCGCAACCTTCACCACAAACGACGTTTGGGCAGCCCCGGCAAAAAGCGGGAGCAAAAGAGCGAGCGCGATATAACCGATATAACTCATATAATAAAGATCGCTGCCGTAAAGCAGCCTTTGCAACATAAAATGGGACTAATGTTCACGATGGCGCGTATAAACTACCATCGCTAACCACACACCAAGAACAAACGTTCGACCGAAAAACAGTGATATTCGCGACCAGATAGCAATACCTGGACACGTCGACACACACTATAGTTATTGTGTTGCGTGAAGAGGCCCCCCACTCGATCCGCCAACGTCCGATAATAGCAAACCGTAGTACCCTTATCGGCACAGTTTCACTGACATCGATGCACCTTCTCGTACCCTGACGCTTCGTATTCTGATGCTTCGCACCCCAAAATTTTCGATTCGCGCGCTCGCGACAACGTTTCTCGTCGCTGCAGCTACCGTTTCAACGATCGGCCAGTCGCAAACGCCGACAACCGCAAAAGCAAATTGGCAAAATCTCGACCTACAAGCTGACGGCGTATTTGGCGTCAGCACCGAGCGCGCCTACAAAGAGCTCTTGGGTTCCAAAAAAGTCAAACCCGTTCGAGTCGCCGTCATCGATGGTGGAATCGACGTCATGCACCCAGCGTTGCGAGCCAGCCTCTGGAACCACAACAAACCCAATTCCTCCCGAGACCACGACGAATACAAGGGAGACGACTGGGGCTGGAACTTTCAAGGATCAGCAAAAGGCAACGTCAACGATGATAACCTCGAACTGACTCGCCTCATCCGAAAGATGCGCCCCAAGTATGGTAGCGTCTCTGACACAAGCGCACTCAACGCCGCCCAACGCGACAGCCTCCGGATGTTCCGCAAGATGTCGAGCGACTTTAATGCGCAGCTTGGAAGCGCGAAACAAAACCTCAACGGCATTCGTGGCTTTGAACAAGCACTCACAGCTGTTGTAACAAAAATTGGAAAGCCAAATCCAACACAACAGGATTTCCAGCAGTTTCAACCAACCAATCAACAAGAAGGACAAGTTCGGCAGGTAGTATTGAATGCCCTCAGCCAGAACCCCGACTTCGCAGAATTTAAAGCCAGTCAGATTGACAGAGGTCTGGAACACTTTCAGAAGGTTGTAGACTACCAACTGAACTTGGATTTTGATCCCAGATACATCGTTGCAGACGACAGCACGAACGCCAACGAACGTCTCTATGGAAACTCGGATGTAAAAGGTCCCGACGCTGAACATGGTACACACGTTGCCGGCATCATTGGCTCCGAACGTACCAAAGATGCAGTCGTAAAGGGAGTTGCCGACGCCGTAGAGATCATCGCAGTTCGCGCTGTTCCAAACGGTGACGAGCGAGACAAAGACGTTGCAAATGCAATCCGATACGCAGTTGACCACGGAGCCCGCGTGATCAACATGAGCTTCGGCAAAGGATATTCATACAACAAAACGGTTGTAGACGAAGCCGTTAAGTACGCAATGTCCAAAGACGTACTCCTCGTTCACGCTGCCGGAAACGATGGTAGCAACCTGGAGACAGTTACAAACTATCCAAATCGTACGTATGCCGATGGCAGCGGAGAAGCGAATGCCTGGATCGAAGTTGGAGCGAGTGGCTGGGAGAACAACGAAACATTGGCAGCCTCGTTCTCGAACTACGGAAAGACCAAAGTCGACGTATTCGCACCTGGCGTCCGCATCAACTCGACCGTGCCAGATGGCAAATACGAAGAAAACGACGGAACCAGCATGGCCGCTCCAGTAGTAACCGGCGTTGCCGCTTTAGTCCGTAGTCGATATCCGAATCTGACAGCCGTACAGGTCAAGGAAATCATCATGAAATCCGTGACTAAGGTTGATCATGACGTAGTTGTACGCGACGGAATGACGCAAAAGCGGGTACCGTTTTCAGATATCTGCGTCTCGGGTGGAATCGTGAATGCGTACAACGCACTCAAACTCGCAGCACAATACGGGAAATAATTAAAGCTTTTTAGACGAATAAGCACAAAAAACCAGCCTGCATCTTCCATGTTTTGGATATGATGCAGGCTGGTTTTTTTGTGCTTGCAAGCCATCCCATGCACTTTGAGCACAGCCTGACGCGGTTCTTAACGCGGTTCCTGTGAATTATCCGTGTATAAAGTATCGCGCGATGTCCAATCAAAACTTATTTTAAAAGACAGTCGATTACTGACCTTCAAGAGAGAATCTTCATGATACATCGGAACAGACAGCTACACTTCAGGTCGAAAGCGAAATACGCCTTCTGGATCGGAATCCTTTCAGCAGGATTAGGACTCACAACGTCCCCCGTATCCGCATCCGTCATTTCACCCCCACAAAGTGATAGCACTGGACCGGATGTAATAACCCTTACGAACGGTGCTCAATTAAACGGTCAATTTGTCCGTGCCGTCGGCAAGACCGTCACATTCCACGATGCAGTGCTCGGCGACGTTCAACTCGAATGGAAAGCCATTAAAGAAATCCGAACATCCTCGAAAGTCGCCGTAGTTCGAGCTGGTATGAAGCCAGGCAAAAGGACACAAGCCGCCGAAATCCCATCAGGGATATTAGCAATGACAAACCAGGCCATCACATTAACGCCTGGAAACCAGGGTACGACAACAAACATCCCTGTCGCAGAAATCGAATACATTGTCGATCAAGCAACCATGGAGAAGCAACTTCGCGGCGAACCTGGACTATTGACCGCATGGAATGGAGCAATAACCGCAGGCGCCTCACTTATACGCGCAGCACAAACTGCACACAACGTTGACGGAGCACTATCGCTTGTTCGCAGCGTGCCAACAGTAAGCTGGCTCGCTCCACGAAACAGAACATCGATGCTACTCACGGGCGCATCCGGCAAGATTACGCAGCCTGCGTACCAATCAACAGGTGGTCCGGTTGCAGAGCAGCTGACCAAGACAGATGTCTACCAGGCACGACTACAGCGAGATCAGTACTTTTCGCCTCGCATGTACTACTTTGGCGTAACCCAATTCGATCATAACTTCAGCCAAAACCTCCAACTACAACAGCTCTACGGTGCCGGTCTTGGTTGGACAGTGATCAAACTTCCCAAACAAACACTCGACCTCACGGCGAACGTTCAGTATGTGAAGCAAACATTTATTGAATCACAACCTGGCGACAATAAAAACCTGGTTGGTTCCACGATATCCGCAAACTACGTAGCAAACATCGTTGATGGAGTTGTCTTTACACAGTATGTCGCGTATCTCCCGGCCTTTAATAACGGCGACGCATATTCTGTCTTCTCAAGAAACACATTAACGCTGCCTGGCTACAAAGGATTTCGAATCGCGTTGGGAACCATCGATTCATACCTGAACTCAGTAGCCGTGAGCGAACCGCCGTCCAAGCGCAACTCGTTTCAGTTTACGTTTGGATTGAGCTACGATATCAAATCTTCGTATTGATTTACCTGTAACACTATAGAGCGGTCAGTCATCATAGCTCAACGATCTTATTCTGGCCGCTTTACAGTTATTTCGGTACGCACCGAATTTGCAATAAAACACTCCTCATGCGCCGCATGATGCAAAGCATCTTGCTCTTCGACACTCGGCTGCTTATTACCGCTATATTCGATAACCGGCGTTAACGTCACCGCGCTAATCCACGACTTCCCGTTCGAATCTCGCGTCAGCACACCTATCGCCCGGTCAGTATATCGAGCAACAGCAAACCCACGTTCAGCTGCTAAACCGAGAAACCAAAGCATGTGGCAACTGGCAATGGAAGCAACATAGGCTTCTTCGGGATCAACGTTCGCCGGATTCGAGTAAGGAACCGGAACAACAGACGGCGACGACGACGCGGGGACAGTAACGCCCCCATCAAAAGTCCAAGTATGTTCGCGGGAATAGCGACGACCCAAAAAATCGCCGTCGGCGAGGGTCCAGTCGATTTGTGCAGTGTGATGGGACATAATAAGTACAAAAATGCAAAAGACGGGAAGCTTTCGCCACCCTTGCAGCTTCACCCACCCGTGAACTCCTCAAGAAAGGTAGTTACGTTTAATCTGTAATGTCCCTTCCCCATCCCGGACACGATACCGCACGCGCGCGAGCCCTCATTCTCAGGCATGGGTGGAATACGACGTCGTATCAACTCTTGAACCCAGGTTTTACCTTCTGGTTTTCAGAAAAGCACGATGCCATGGTTGCGTATATCCGAGCAGCCAGGACCCGTGTTGTGGGTGGCGCACCCGTCTGCTCCAACGAGATCCTTCCAGAAGTTGTGGCCGAATTCGAACATGCGACTCAGCAGGCAAACGAACGCGTCTGTTATTTTGCCGCAGAGCAACGACTGGAAACAGTGTTGCGAGAATCAAGCAAGCATACTCGCATCCAACTTGGCGCACTCCCCGTGTGGGATCCGCGTGGATGGGCCGAGATTGTTAGGCATCATACATCGATCCGAGCGCAATGCAACAGAGCGCGCAATAAAGGTGTTGTGGTTTCACGCTGGTCGAGCGATCGCATAAACAGTCAGCAAAACAATCATGCACTTGACACAATTTTGCATCAGTGGCTGAAAACGCGTGGGCTCCCGCCATTACACTTCCTTGTAGAGCCCAATACGTTAGCGACACTTGATGATCGCGTCGTATTTGTCGCAGAACATAATCGAACGCAAATTGGTTTTCTTGTAGCGTCTCCAATCGCCACACGAAACGGGTGGCTCGTAGAGCAGTTCGTTCGCGCGCCCAATGCACCAAACGGAACCGTTGAGCTCATGCTTGACACAGCGATTCAATGGATGAACAGCATTGGTGCAACGTACACCACATTAGGACTTTCACCATTATCATCACGTGCAGGCAGCATCACATCGCCTACAGATCCGCTCTGGTTACGCGTAGCATTTTATTGGGCACGTGCGCATGGACGAAGATTCTATAACTTTGATGGGCTTGATGCATTCAAGGCGAAGTTCAACCCAATACGATGGGAGCCCGTGTATGCTATTACGACAGAAACCCATGCGTCACCAAAGACACTCTTCGCGATTGCGGCGGCATTTACGGAAGGTCGACCTGGCGCATTTGTGCTACGAACGATTGGACGAGTTATAGCACACCCATCCGCGAATCACACACTGATAGATAGACAAAAACACCTATCTATAAACAAGACGAACGTTAAAACTGTAAAAAAACACTAAAAACAGGAAAAAACTTCTGTTTTTATCTTCCGGGACGTGTACCGAACCGTATACTTAAGCGACTATATCGCTACAAAAGGTATTACATGCCCCCTGTTACAAAGCTACAACGAACGCTCGCCCGGTTCCTGAACTCACGAGCGCGAAATCATTGCACTACCCTACTTGGCCTCAATGTGAAGATCGCACTATTCGCTCTCATAGCTGCCTGCTCAGGAGATGTCACAAGTTTGGGATTACCTGCGAATCCTATACCGCCCGTTGATACAACGAGTGCGCCTAGTGATACCAGCGCAACTACAACGCCCCCGAAAGACAGCACGGGAATTCCGCAGGATACCGTAACGCCACCACGCGATACCACGGTAATTCCTCCGAAGGATACTGTAGTGACACCGCCGAAAGACACGACGTCTACGTCTGCCGCCGAATGTAAGTCGTCCAAAACCGAGTGGATATTCTGTGATGACTTCGAGGCAAACCGGCTTTCAAAGTATTTTGAATACGATAGCGCCCAGGGTAGCTTCGTGCGCCTATCTGGGTCAGGGGTGGGTGGCTCGTACGGGATGCGCGCTCATTTCGACAAAGGGCAAACTGGTGCGGGTTCGATAAAGCTTGCGATTGGAAAGACACCGTCGTCATACTTTCGCCCTGCCGATCAAGGCACGACCGCCTATCGCGAAGTGTATTGGCGTATGTACGTGAAGAACGAGGCTGGCTGGAGTGGAGGTGGCGGAGACAAGCTCTCTCGTGCTCAGAGCATCGCGAACGATTCGTGGGCTCAGGCCATGATCGCCCCAGTCTGGTCAGGTGGCGATGCGGCGACACGGGATTATCTCATGATCGACCCAGCCACCGGGACCGATGCCTCGGGAAAACTTCTGACCACCAAATACAACGACTTCGACAATCAACGGTACCTGGGTTACATCAAAGGATCGCTTCCGCTGTTTGACGCGTCCCACGTCGGGAGCTGGTATTGCGTTGAAGCTCGTGTAAAGTTGAACGATGCCGGCAAGACCAATGGCGTCTTCGAGCTATGGATCAACGATCAAAAGCAGGCATCTCGAACGGACCTGAACTGGGTTGGATCCTACTCTGCGTATGGGATCAATACGATATTTTTTGAGAACTTCTGGAACGCCGGCTCGCCCAAGTCGCAGAGTCGATTTATCGACAACATCGTGGTGAGTAACGCACGGATTGGGTGTCAGGCGAAATAGCCTGGCCCCCCGCCAGAGCCGCCTATTCGCCAGCGGATGGTTTGAATTCGCTGGTGAATAGGCAGCAGTCCTAAAATTCACTATATTTTCAGGGATGCGACCGTTTAAGACGTCTATCCCTATAGCGTTCGGCATTGCAGGCAGCCTTATTTGGCAGTGCATATTTGCCGTCCCCATGGCAGGTCAGGGCCGAGACAATTCCAAAAAGATTCCCCCTCCATGTACCGCACTGCCGAGCACCGCGGATTCGGTTCATGTCGTAGCGGTGGCAAAGCTTATCTCGGCGGGAAAAACGCAGCCTATCCCCGCCTCTTACGCCTCCCTTATTATCGAGACATTACGGGCGAACCTCAGGCCGCCGAGCCAAATGACATTGGATATTTTTGGCAGCGTGGATTCGCTTTTTACGCAAGCCATGCCGTATGTAGGCGCACATGCGTACTTTACCCTTCGCGCCGGCAAGCCGCCAGAAAAAGTTGCATTTGGCACCGCAACCATGCATCCGGACCTGCATGCCGCTCTAGTCTCTGCAATCTTCGCCCTGCACGGAGATTCCCTCCCGCCCTTCCCAGGAAACGTCGACAAGCTTGACGTAGAGCTCAAAGTGTACACAGAGCCTGACACTGGAAAACAGGTCGATGGCCTATTCCGGGCGACGCTTCCACAGTACCCAGTTAGCGGCGAGCCTCGCATGCTCAGCGGTGCGGGTCTTTCCTTCCCTTACGCAGCCCGAGTCGCTCGAAAAACGGATACGATCAAAGTAGCATTTGTGATTGGCACGGATGGTTACCCGATCGAGGCAACGCTTGACCCACTCAAGGGAACTTACCGCGATTTCGCAGACGAGGTTCTCAGAAAGTTACCGAAGATGAAATATGTACCGCTACAAATTGGCGGATGTTCGGTGAAAATGTATACACAGCAAGAGTTCAACTTCAAGTTTCGCTAAAGACTTGCCAATTTACGCTTCTTGGCCGGCGAGTTCGACATTCAATTCGAAGATCCCCATTGGAATCGCCCCCTAAGAAATTCTCCCTTCGCGCCCTACCCATCATGTATTTAAATTGAAACATGAAGCTCTGGGTGCTCGGTTCGGGGAGCCGCGGAAACGCGCTCGTGTTGGAATCCGCGGGGACACGTGTGCTCATTGATGCCGGATTCCCGCCCCAGGTGATGGTCGAGCGGCTCGCTTCGATCGACATTGCCCCGGAATCCATCGAAGCGCTGTTGATTACCCATGAGCATAAGGATCATATGCGGGGCGCTCGGGTTTGCTCGGAAAAGTACGGGTGGAAGGTCCACGCGACGGCTGGAACCGTTGTGCTGTCGCGGGACGTTCACCTTTCGGGCGCCAAGGCGTTCCGTGCGGGGGCCACGCTGCAGTTGGGGGACTTTGATATTAGTACGGTACGCGCCCCACACGATGCGGCGGAACACATCGCCGTCGTAGCGACCGCCCGCACCAGTGGTGCACGAGCAGGGATCGCGTACGACTTAGGCTGTGTGACGGATCCCGTGGTCGAGATGCTCGATGATCTCGATATTCTCGTGTTGGAGGCGAATCACGACGAGGAGATGTTGCGGGTTGGGCCGTATCCACCATCCGTGCAGAAGCGCATTGCTGGGCGAAAGGGGCATCTGAGTAATCGATTAGCGAGCCAGATTGCGAAGAAGGTGGCGCATAAGGCGATGCGGCATATTATTCTCGCGCATATTAGCGAGGCGTGTAATACACCGGATCTGGCGGTACAGACGGTGCGAGACGCGATACGACCGGCGCGGTTTTCAGGGACGATTACACCGGCACCGCAGGATGTTGTGATTGGGCCGTTTGTCCCGGGGATTAGGCCGGCGAAGCAGTTGGAGTTGTCGATTTAGGGGGTTCTGGGTTACGGAGCTCAATGCGGCTCATATTCGTATGTAATGCATATTACTCTCCCACTGCTTCGAAGCAGCCTCTTGTAACAAGTTGCAGTATTCGCATCCGAATCGATCCTTCAGATGCGAACTACCCAATCGCCTGCGGCGGTAACATCGACTCAAGAATTTTCACCAACTGCGCAAGCGCAGTCACCGTACACAACGTCTCCTGCCGAGCAACAGGAACAGTCTGCGACGACGCAAGATCACGGAGATCGTTCATCGCAAACTTCATCTCATCAACCCGTCCTCTCGTAATCTTCCAGACACTATCATCCGGGAGCGAATCATTCATCATTGCCATGGCAACAAGCGCCTGACGCTCCTCAACGTCGAGCATTGGATTCTGACTCTCCAATTCCGCGGCGAGAAACCCACCAGCCCAATCATCCTCACCTTCGATTGTCAGAACGGCGGCAATCCGAGCCCCTAACCCACGCGCATGCATCCATTGCCGAGGCGTCAACATCGGGAGAATAGCGGTATTCATACGTATTCCTGGGAAATATGCAGGTTTGTGCAACGGTGTTAATTGCCGTGCGAAAGCGCATTCCGTGTGCCAAATTCCCCCCAAAATGACGAATAATGAGAGGCAAAACGCCGGACTGTCGAGATTTAAGCCAATCGAACCGAAGCCAATAGCGTGTTGTGAATCTCTGCTGTAACCTGTTGTTCAAAGGCCAGCGACATCAATAGATGCGGAGCGTGTTATATGAAGTAATCAGCCGCTGCACCTTTACACCTTGTACACATACTCCATCAACAACTTTATAACGAGCAGCGTGACGACTGCAACCAGTACCGGCCTTACAATCTTCGCAGCCCGACGATTTGCCTGGTGCGCACCGAGGAATCCGCCGATGATGGCGCCCAGGGCAACGAGGATTCCTTCTCGTGCGCTAACGTGCCCTTGGGCAGTGTATGCAGTGAGCGCAGAAAGTGCCGATGCGGTGTTCGCAAGCTTGGCGGCGGCCAGCGCTCCTAGCAATGGCATTCGGGCAATAAACAGCAGCGACAGGAACATAAAGGTCCCACCGCCTGGCCCCCACATTCCATCATACACACCGCACAATAGCCCGGAGAGCAAGACCGTCGGTTGCCACCATGATGCTCCAATGTGCGAGTGCTCCGCCATCTCGTGCGCGACCCACAGATCTTTGCGCCAAACGATATACAAAATCACCGGACAGGTGATCACAAGAAACCAGGGGAACACATACGCGGGCAACAGCGGCGTCAGCTGGCTTCCGAGCACCGCCCCAACAGCTGTCGCCACGGTAAAGCTGGTACTTCTTCTCCAATCGAAGTGGCCGTGCCGAATGTACACGAGCAGCGCGACGAAGGCTGCAGCAAAACCACATATCTTGTTGGTGCCGATTGCAACAGGGCCGGGACCGAGCACAATAGAAAGAGACGGGAGCGTGATAAGGCCCCCGCCTCCAGCGATTGAATCTACAAAACCGGCGATAACCCCGGCGACACTGAGAAAAACTTCGACGCCATGATCCGTGAGCAGATCTAGCATAAGATGCAGAATACTAGAATCGCGTGATCATACGACTTCATCTGGCCATAGGGTTATTCTTATCGATCAAAAATCGCGTTGTCTTATACCATTAACTGTTCGTTGTAACAGATGGCGTGACAGATGGAGTAACAGACGATATAACCGGCTTTGATCCATCAACGTTCGCATCAGCTGCAACTGCTCCTACATGATCACCATTCGAGCCTTTCTGAATCGTTCCCAGAAAACTTGGCATGTCAACACCAGCAATATCGCTTAATATATGCATCATCGGCGGTAACATCTTCAAAACGACGCGGTACTATTCGCGCCATCAGCACCCTCACCTTCCTACACGACAATCTTATCAAACTTGATATTCGAGATCGCGTTCGCCGACGTTTCTGCCAAGATATCGAGATGCTCGAGCATCATCAACTGAAACGCCTCTTTTGCGCCACCACACGCCTGTACGACCTCGCGCAACGCCAAATACCAAGGCAGCCGATAGGCGTGTCCTTCTGCTAATTTAGCCGTTTGCCTAGAGAATTGCCCGTAATTGCTGGAAACAGTGGGTCAAAAATGGAACGATCGATCGACTCATGCCGAGGATTTTGCGGGCTCGAAGCTTGCCGCAGTACGTCAGCGCCGAGGTAAGGTGGAGACTTGTTCGCGGTTGTTTAACAGCACGTTAAACTATCCTCAGGTACGCACCTATCATAATGGCCAATCATACATAGCGAGGGGTACCGATGAGAAGCATGTTGTCTCGCAATTGGGGATGGATCACAGTACGCGGGGTGATCGCGGTATTGTTTGGTCTGTTTACATTGTTTAATCCGGCAATTACGCTAGCCGTATTAATTCTATGGTTCGGAATTTTTGTGCTCATGGATGGCGTCTTCATAATAGTGTCTGCCATCGTGAATCGACGCGGTGAATCGCATTGGGCGGCGTTAATTTTTGGTGGCATACTCTCGATTGCGATTGGACTGTTTACAATCTTTATGCCTGGAATTACAACGGTGGTATTACTGGCGCTTATCGCAACGTGGGCGATTCTCATTGGACTCATCGAGATTATTGCAGCGATTCGGCTTCGTAAAGAAATTTCCGGCGAATGGATGTTTATTCTCGCTGGAATTTTAGCAATTGCCTTTGGTGTTGTTCTTATTATGAACCCAGGAGTCGGTGCCCTCGCGGTTGTAATATGGATTGGCGCTTATGCCGTGATATCGGGAATCGTGTTGATTGGATTGAGCCTGCGACTTCGCAGTTGGGATCGCAAGCATGCGCCGAGCACACGGTAAGGGACTGTTGCTTTTAGAGTCTTCTATTTAGCACGCCTTAATATTGATTACTCACGTGTTATCGTATTACCCATCCCTCTCCATCAAACATGGAAACTCATTAACATGACGCATTCATCTCAAAAGATCGTTCCGAACCTCTGGTTTGACAACCAAGCCGAAGAAGCTGCTCGCTGGTACATATCGCTCTTTGGCAATTCAAAGATCGGAGCCGTAACCCGATACGGACAGGAAGGCTTCGAAATTCATGGCCAGCCAGAAGGTCAGATAATGACTGTGGATTTCGAACTCTCAGGCTACAAATTTACAGGCATAAACGGCGGACCAATCTTCAAGTTCACACCAGCCATTTCGTTTTTTGTCGTCTGTACAACCGAAGCCGAGCTCGACTCGCTCTGGGGCAAGTTAATGGACGGCGGATTTATAATGATGCCGATCGATAAATACGATTGGAGTCCAAAGTACGGTTGGCTACAGGACCGGTACGGCCTATCCTGGCAGCTCTCGCTCGGCAAAATCGAAGACGTGGGTCAGAAGATCACGCCGTCTTTTATGTTTGTTGGAGATCAGAATGGACGAGCAGAAGAAGCGATGACGCTTTACAGCTCAATTTTTAATAATTCGAAGGTGAGTGGAATATGGCGCTATGGTCCGAACGAATCGGAACCTGAAGAGTCGATAATGCATGCGCAGTTTAGCTTGAATGGCGAGATGTTTATGGCGATGGATAGTTCGCTGGAACACAAGTTTACGTTTAACGAGGCGATTTCGTTGCTTGTTGAGTGTGAAACGCAAGAAGAGATCGATTATTACTGGGATCGTCTATCGGAAGGGGGCGATCCAGCGGCGCAGCAGTGCGGGTGGTTGAAGGATAAGTTTGGTGTGTCGTGGCAAATTGCGCCATCGGTACTGAATGCGATCTTGCAGGATCCGGACAAGGAAAAGGTCGGACGAGTGACGAAAGCGTATTTACAGATGAAGAAGTTTGATATTTCGGAGTTGATGCGGGTGTATGAGGGGCGCTGATCGCAGAGAGACGCAGAGAAAGTGCTTTTATCAAGAACAGCTTTCTTCTGATACATCGTAAGCAACAACGAACACCCGCATCTTGGGCACCTTCATGCGAGCTTCATTCAGGTATGGAATAGAAAGCCTCGTCTTAACTATGCCCACATGCGATTCGCACACGCGCACTATCGCCCGGCATGTATATCGCGACAGCTCTACCCTTTCGATCTGAAGAACCTGTACCAAGCGCTTCACCAATAATCTTCACCGTCGACTTATCCGAATGAATCGAATTGATGACAAGCCCGTTCCCACCCTGGTCGCCGGCTTGTTTTCGCATATCAGCAATCATCTTGTCTTTGTCAGAGTAAACTGAACTCTGGTCCGACATGATAAATGCCACTTCTCTGTAGTCATAAGGAACCGCATCAAAGTCGTTATAGACAGCGACCCCCTCTGTGCACACCGGATCGTAGGCACGAGCGCTTGATGTAGGCAGAGTTTTTGTTTTAGTCGCGCAAGCGGCGACTGTGAGAACAGCAAAGATGATTGCTGTCAAGAAAAGGGATAGGCGTTTCATAATTGCTCCTGGCATTTGTGTCTGAAGGTGTTGTGACTGGATAGGCACACGGTATCAGATATCCTGGATCGGGCAAAATGAAGACCGGTCGGGATAGAATGCGAGGATAGTCGAGTGTTGTCTTAAAATCCAGATTTAGAGACGAAAGGGAAACGATTGTTCGTTCGAATCCTAATTATTGAGTTACTTATTCCCATCCTATGCCCCGTATAAGAACGATGACGGCAATAGTGGTGAATGTACGTCGGTGCTGTTCGCCGATTCTGGCTGCCATTTGGCACGTCAGACGCGTCTTATAGGCAGAACCCTCAGCATTCAGACCGGAATCTTATGGCGTTTTAGCTGGTCTATTTTGAAGAATCAGTATAAGGCGTTCAAGCCGCTCCTCTCCTGTGATTGCCGCAACTAAATCATTCGCTACAATCTTTCCTTCTTTATCAATCAGCACGGATCCGAAGGTTCCGTATCCATTTTCCTCATTCAGCGTCGGATCATTTATGCGACGTCGATCGAAGCCTGGAAGACGCCAAAAGCTGGTATTGGTTACGGCCAGCACCCCGGGCATTTTGTAAAAAACCCTGAATAACGAATCGACCATTAAAGCTTCGCGTGATGGAAGCGGCGGCTCCAACAGCTTGAAGTACCCGCTTGTCGCGGCAACCAAAACGATATCCAGGTCATTGTTCTTTGCCTTAATACGCCTTAACACCACGGATTCTGCTAACGCATCTAGCCAATCTAGATCTGCGCGAAGCATAACGACGAATGTGACCTTCCCAAGTCGCGGATAAGACACACCTGCTGATGTAGCCGGAAACCAAAAGTCTCCGTAAATGGGTTTCGCTGAAGCGCCAATTGACTCATTAATGGCTGTCCACATACTCTCCCTCACGTCCCGCCCGACTAACTCAGTAAATAGCTTTCGCTGAAGTGAGGCAAAGTTTTCAGTACTATTACTAAGATTCGCTTCAAATCGATCTCTATATAACCTATTCAGCTGATTGAAAATAACGACCGACACCTGTTCTCCAATCAACCCATCCCACTCTTCTTGACTAAGCAATCTCGCAACATCCACCATTTTCTTCACGGCAAGCGCGTATCGAACCGTGTCCTTAGCATCCCAGCTTGCGTTCGCCAACCGCGCTGTTGTGTAGATACGTGTCTCTGCGGAAACGGAGGTACCTAATCGCTCCATCTTCTCATATAACTCAAATGCAGCTGATAATCGGGAGGGTTTCGCATCAGTATACTGTTGAATAGCATTGTCTAATGCTTCACCCATCGACGCTACATCCGAGGCCGGGATGGATTGAAATTTTCGATTCAGTAATAGTTGAACTTCCGCATCTTCTCCGGCAACGAGGTATAGCGATTGAGCGAATGATATAGATTGCAATGACACATCTTCAGGAGCGAACCGTTCAAGACACTGCCGAACTGCATCGGTCACTTCACTCGGGAGACCTGTGGCACCGTTTATCAGCGAATGGTGCATTGTATCGGCATAAATTTTTGTTCTCGCAGCGATACTATCAGAGACCCTTGTACGTACGGCACCGCATGTCTCCCAATGATGGTAGTGAGAAATATCGACTTTCGAATCGGGCCACAGAAAGCGTGTTTGGGCGAAAACGATTTGCGGAACAACAGTCAAGACGAGTGCGAACAAGATGAGTGAGAAACATCGCAATATTATCACATCACTCTTATAATCGAAGGTATTCACAGTTTTCCAAATTGAGTAGTAAATATTACTCCATTTCATATCAAACAGTCCTTTGAGATTGTTGTTACAATTATGTACCCGTATCACACTGCGTCGACCGTGCTGGTAAACGAAAAATCCCGAACTTTCAGCGGCGGAACAATTGTAGGTGACAGCATAATTTGATATGGATTACGGACGGGCTGGAAAACAGGAACTGGCACCCCCAGTTGTTCGACTTGATTTAGTACAAATAGAGGCGATTCAGTAAAGCGGAAATTCTTTATGGCTTTTGATACTTTGCCGTTTTCAATTAACCATAGCCCATCACGAGTAAATCCATTCATTAGCATACCGTTCTCATTAGCCACATCGACGCCTGAAAGTCGGGTTACCAGAATTCCTCGTTTTGTAGTAGCAATCATCTCATCTACTGATGTTGCTCCACCAGACATACGGTATGCGACTCGACGTTCGAGTCCCAGATTATCGTTGAGCAGTTCGAGTGCAAATCCAACTCGACTATAGCTCAACGCCGTTAACACACCATTTTTAACCCAGGTCGTTGGTATAAGTCCTGGCTCTGCCACTACTCCGAGTAAAGGATCCAGGGGATCATGATCTATCGTAATCCTTTCGTCCATAATTTTCAGGCCGAGTTTCGTTCGCCATAGTTGCAGTTGATCATCGTACTCTAATGCGAACGGTCCCCTCCCCCCTTCTGCAAGCACACGGTTTTGCAGTGGACCTCTGGCCAGCGGCGTAACAAGGTCGGAAACAGCCTGTGGCTCGAGAACAGCCGTATAACGGCCAGGTTCAATCGCCACCGGGTTCAACGATGCAATACACTTAGCAAGCGCAATCCGTGCCAACGCAGGACCGTCAATCGCTGACCAGTTATAACTGGAGAGACCAGCCCATCCGGATCCAATCCCTTTGGGATGGCGAACGGTCATAGAGCACTGGGCCTGCGTCATCTGATTATAGATAATCGTATCTGGGGTTGCGGATGCGGGCGCGAGCGTCGCCGTTGCCGCCCCGCGCATCTCCAGATAGCCAGCAGATAGCAGATTCTGCTCTTCTGCCACCGCAGTTAAAACACGCGCGAGCTCACCGCGCGTTTCCGCTGTTACACTGTACGTCGCATCGCTCCAAATGGCTGTATTTGGAGTTGGTAGTTGCGGAGGGCGAGTCGGGAACGCGGGCAGACCTCTCCCGTCCCCAAGCTCTGCCGCCCGTTCCGCCATCCGCAACACGCCAGTAAGCGACTCGTCATCTGTCTGGTTCGTTACACCGGTTCCTGCGTGTCCGTTCACAAGACGCTGTATAGAAACCTGGACATCGCGGCGATCGCTCGCAAGACTTACACGATTCCGGGTCCAACGTAGCTCACCTTGCCACCAGCCACTGACCGTAATTGTAGTTGTTTTAACTCCAGCAGGATCCAACTGACCGATTCTTCGAATAATGCGTTCTGCCTCTGCTTTCAGAATGAGTCGGTCGTTGTCATTAGAAGCATCGCCGCTCAAAATTCTGCCACTCGGTTTCTCATCTCTTTTCAAGTCAGCGTAATTCATTACGCCTTCCTCGTCGGGTCGATATACGTCAGACCTTCATGTACGACTGGAACGGCGCTCACCGTATGGGAACTGTTCTGTGGAGGTTCTCCTTTAACGGAACCAAAACCATACGAACGTCGAGATGACTCAATCCCAATAGCCTTAATTCCTTTCCATAATTCTGGTGATCTGAATAATATTCCGGCGTTCGCAAGCCTCGCGACGATCTTGCCCTTAACAACATCGTAAAAGTTCGCATTGATAGCTCCGTTCAATTGTTGAAAGTCAAGCGAAACTGCCGCTCCCTTCACTGCAACACCTTTCTGCATTGTTGCCACGAGACCGTTGAAATCTTGCGATTCCGTTCCCGATTGCATCCGTAAATTGGCGGTATGCGCTAACGGAGCATAAACACCGAATGGGGCGTACGCGCAGCCAGAAGATCGTGCAGGCGTCCCGGGCTTAGCCACGCCCGTCCATGTTGCGTCTTGTCTTGTGGTTTGATAGTTCGTCAAGACACCATTCGTAATTAGAGGCGTTGCGATTGGTGCAACGCCCTCGTCGTCCCACCGAACAGTTGACAGCCATCCCGGGGTAGATCGATCTGCCGTAACAGATAGCAGCTTCGAGCCGACCATATAGCTACCTAACATTTCAGCCGGCTCATCTAGATAGCTCGTTCCGCCTGCGTTAGCCTCAAATCCCAATGCACGATCAAGTTCCGTCGCAGCACCAATCGAACCACTGATAAGCGCGGCGATCGCCGATGCATCAAATACCGTTTCATATCGACCAACATCGAGCGGTAGCACAGGCAAGCTCGCATTCCATTTTATATCTTCAATGAGTGGATCTATTGAGTCGCGAAGTCTATCTTCATCAAAAAGTTCGAATCCAAGCCCACTTGGAGTGATAAAATCTGGCTGACCTTGTCCTTTTACCCCATCTCGACCGTATTCGATTCCCATCGCCCCGGACGCTGAATACGTTCGTTGTGAAAAGTAACTTCCTTCGCTCGATGCCATGGCCTTATCTTGACGGACAAACTCAGCGCTGTTTAACGCGCTGTTAACACCAGGTTTGTTGCTCGCAAACATCAAGACTCCGCGCAGAATATCGTTTAACTGCGACGGATGAACCGTAAATGGATCGATTTTTACGGGCATCGTCCATGTTCCATTTTTTACGACCTCTACAGGCGCAAGTGATATCGTGCGTGGTTTCCCTAAAGTATTTGTAATCGCTTGATGGAAGGCTTCTTTACCAAGCCTCTCGCCTTCGGAAACCGACCACACAGGACCGGACGCGAATCCCCAACATCCATTTACTAAAGCGCGTACACCAATGGTGATTTCCTCATAGTCTGCAACGCTACCGCGTACGCTCATGGCCAAACTTTGGGAATTTAATAAAAAAAGCCGTGTCCTGGTGTGTGTCAATCTCGCATCGGAGTAAGATGCACCTTCGGATATGGCAGCATCAATCGCGCGCTGTAACGTTTGTTTGACGCGTGGGTCATCAGTAATCGGGACGTCGTCCAATGGGGCTTCATCTATCCGCATCCTGTTATTTATCGAAGAAGCCTGTACGATCTGAGGCCTACTAAACGAACCTGCAACAATACATCCAGCGGTTGTCAGAGCACTATGTTGTAAAAATGCGCGGCGAGTGGTTTTAGATGTTGTTAAGTTAGGTACTACGATATCAGGTCTATTCGTTAACATAGGTCTCTACTCCTGGTGACTGTGCTATTGCTGAAGGCTGACTATTTTATATTCGCAGACATGATGCGATATAGATCGACGCGCATGAATATTATTATTCGCACTGTATTGCATCGGGAGCGCATACGATTACTACTCCCTTTACACTATGTTGCACCGTTGGATTATCGAAGACTCCATGAAACCGATATACTCCAGCGACTGGAAACAGTCTTGCCTTCATCGAGTTGTTCAGATAATCGTTGATTTCTTCGATCGTAGTGTTCATCCAGTCAATCTCTTTTGCGCCGAGGTTTAGAATATTGCCACGACCGGAATCGCCAAAACCGCTCCCCGGTCTAGCCTCAACTGCTTCAATATTTATTGTGTCGTCCCACACAATACTTACCTTTTCCGGAAAGTAGCTTATCCAATTCACAACGCCTCCTACTGCTATACGCGCCGTCTCACCTCCCAATCTCCAGAAAGGAGCCGAACCTGAGGCCGGAGATTCCATGTGAAAGAATGCAACTTCCGAAGGCCCAACAGTAATAGTCAGCGAGTCCTCGGCATAAACAGCATTCGCCACTGCCACAACATGAATCGTAGTTTTTCCAATCCCTCTTGCCGTTACAGTTCCCATCTGATCAACCTGGGCAATCGTTGAATCGGAGGATCGTATCGAAAAAATAATTTCATCGCTCGGCACTGCGATATTTTCACGATCTCTTGCGATCACGTCGAGCTGTAAGTAGCCCAATTGGCCTTCGGGATCTTCCGCAGTTGGCCTAGTCATAACCGGAATTGTCGAACTTGATCCAGATGGAGCCGAAACCGAAACTGTTCGCATACCGACAGTAGGCCGTGTAGGAAGTACACGAAGTTGCACGGAATCGCGACGAGTAAATCCATTATACGTGACAGCAATTCGTACGACTGACAGATTCGTTGTGGGAAATAGGGCGGTCACAAGCCCGGTACTATCCACAGAAATGGTCGAATCTCCAGCGGTAAAGCGAATGCGTTCCGAAAGGATGCTTCCATTACCAAGCTTGGCCGCAACGTGCAGTTGCACAGTATCCAGGTTTGGGATAAGCGACAATGTTACGGCCTTTTCACGCACAGTCAGGTCGGAAAAATACAAAGTTGGATCTGGCATAGGTGCGGTCGCCAAGTCAGGACTTGCACATCCGCCGAAAATCGCCACTGCAATTAGGCAAATTATTTTTTGCGGACGCCGCAGCATGAATCTATGCTCCATAGTGAATACACCCTTTAAACTTTGGATTTCTTCGTTCAGTTTCCGGAATGCTGAATGAGACAGCGTTTCCATACACGCCGCGCGGTCCATTATATAATCCCGTCGGATAAACGCGATTGGCCTCCCGCCCGTATTGTCGTACTAATCGCCGAAGATCCCCGGCCCTGTTTCCATTCAGATGCGTCCAGAATGCCCGCTCCCGAAAGATGAGATCGACACGAGCGATCTTCGCCTGTTCGTCTGATTGCCCGTAGCCGGGATCAGCTAATGGAGCTAACCCTTTATACCAAATCGTATCTGCACACTCCACACTCGGCTGACACACGGGAGTAACATCATTGAGCACTGACGGAGCTATTAACTTCACACCGGCGCCAGGTCCCCACGTTGTGTCCGGATAACCCGACGGCCCGGGGCTCACACCGGGAATAGCGGTTCGTAAGGTAACGGTGAACGATCCATCTGTTCTCAATTCGTTTAATATGTTGAGCCACTCAGTACCACCCCGTGCGAGATCCGCCTCAGCGACGATCAAGCGAGCTTCAACTCCACTGGCAAAAACGACACGAGTGCTATCACCTACAGTATTGTCTAGGAGCTTGAGCGGAGTTAGTGAGATATAGTGATCGAGGCCATTCATACTAGGGATCGCCTCAGTACGCGTCCTCGGATCAAAGCTTGTGACGTACGCAAGGCCGTTTCGCCCCTCACGATCCGACGCGGTGACGTTGACAAGCAATGGGTGCTGCCTGCCGGCGCTAACTGTCATTGAGAAAATCGATGAAACAGAAACCTCCTTTGCCACTTTGGACGCAGAGTCACGCATCCCTGCACCAATCAATGCTCGTGCCAAACCGATTCGAGCCAAACTACCAATAGAGTCGAATCCTACAGCCAACGATATCGCACTATCAAATAATACGGCGGCATGTCGATACACCTGCTCAGTTGTTGAGCCAGCTTGATACGTAAATCCTTCCGGAAAATTTACGGTAGAGAGTGGTACACCCGAGCAATACAGATCGGCCAAAAACACCTCGGCGTAACCTTCATATACATAAACCATAGATTGGTATGACAAGGGGACCTCAGGTGCATAGGTCGCTAGCGCACCACGCGCAAGTCTTGCCTGGGCACGAACTCCCTGTAAGCCCGTATATGCATAACCATCGATATAGAGCGCGCGAGCATCAGCACCTGCTGTAGGTTCAATGCGAAGCCCTTCCGCAACTGTTAGCTCATCAGTAATCAACCCTCCGTCGCGTAACACATTAGGGAAGGCGCCTCGCATTAAACTCAGAACCCCTCTCGCCTGCCCTAATGCTCCTGATGGCGTATTGTACGCACTTGGACTTTGCACGCCAGCCGGAAGAGGCGGAGTACCAGTCAAATCGTTACACCCAATAATCGCAACGAACGTCATTAGGACACCGAGATGTTTCAAAATGAAAACGCGTGACAACACACATACGCTCCGTATCAACGAACCGGATATGTCTGCAAAGTACGATTGCAATTCGATTATCATGTTAGTTGCTCATCGTTACACGTAGGGTCCATGAACGTGGCCGAGGTGGCTCGCCTTTGTCCAGGATATCTTCTCCGATTGGCACCGAGTTTACATCCGGATCTTTTCCACGATAGTTCGTCCATAAGGCCAAATTGCTTCCTTGCAACGCTAACGTTGTCCTCGGCAAGTGCAATCGAGCTCTCAACATTGTTGGAACGCTATAGTTAAACGATAATGTATTAAACCGGAGCGTGCTAACAGTCTGTACGAGGCCGTTTATACTTCCACTCTTACGATCTTGCTGATAAGCATATGCCGTTAGAGCTATCGCTTGCTGTCCAAGGGTCGCCTTGGGATCAGCATACATACGAGCGAGGAGTAATGAACCCCCTTCATTAAACTGCGTAAGACCATTCTTGTAGTCAAAGGCAGCATTTACACTTATCAATCCATTCCAAAGCGAGACATTCGTCTGGAAAGGCAGCTGCCATTTCGGAAAACCGGCACCAATATATACCGCAGAATCAGCCAGAGCTACATCATGAAGCGATAGCCTTCCGGATACCGGGTTGGTGTTATAGCCAACGATCGGTCGGCCCCATCGGCCACCAACAGGGTATCCGGCTTGCAATCGAGCTGAGTTTCCAGCCCCATAGGCTATATACGGTTGATCACCAGCCAATTTTGTTATTTCATTTCGATTCGTACTAAGCGAGGCACCCACACCCCACGCCAACGAGCGAGTCTCGACTAAGCGCGCATTAAGTTCAATCTCGACTCCAGTATTTCGAATACGCCCAATATTCATATAGAAATCATTAGGTTTTGAGGACACCGATGGAGCGAGATCAAGCTGTTGGATTGCATCGACACGCAACTTTGAGGACCCTGTAACATTCATATTGACCCGTCCGTTCCACAAAGATGCTTCAAATCCGCCTTCAATTTCTCGAGAGCGCTCGGGATGCAGATCGGGATTGCCGATGGATCGAAGCAGGATACCATCCAATCCAGGGAGCAATCCAGTATCGTCAGAGCCATTACTCATCAACCGTAGCTTCCAGGAAGGGTCCGGTTGAACGCCGGCAATCCCAAAGCCAAGGCGAGTTCGAAGCATAGACAACACTCCACCCAATGGATGTTGCCCTTCTCGATCGACTGTAATCCACGAAAAATTGAGCTTGGGAAACAATGCCATTACGCCACGCCCACCACCCTGTCGGCTACTTGAAGCGCTGCCGCCATCTAACCGAAATCCCGGCGCGACAAAAAATCGTGACTTTATATTTAGTCGAGGCTCGACAAACCAACCTGCTGTTGTGGAAGCGTATGTTCGCTGCGCTGCATAATCGAAACGAACCGGTTCTTTAATACCGGGACTTAAGCTATCGCTACGCACCGTTATATCTTTTGTTGTCTGTTGCGTAACCTGAACCCCAAACACTGTAGTTACCAAACCACCAGACCAAAGCGTTGCGTTAAGATTTCCACTACGTGTAATTGCTTGTCCGGTGCCAGTAGAATATTCGCCAGCAGTATCAAAAGAACTCGCTCGACCGAAACCGAACGGAGCCTGTACAACATCTTCACGATTTAACGTGTTAATCCCTACGTTGCCGCGAAATATAGCCAACGCCCATTGAGTAAACTCGGCGCCAATCCCAATATTTGAGCTAACGGCGCGCGACTGACTACGCTCCATAAATGTTCCAACGCCAAACATACCAACACTGCCAAATGGATAATTTTTTAATGTCAACGTATCAATGTAGTTTCCCGATAGCTGGCTCAATATATTTGTACCAGAAGCACGCGCAGCATCCGTCGTAGCGAGGCTCGTCGTCAGCATCAAGATCAATGTCGGCTTTGGACTTGCCCGAAGCGATGTGCTCACAGAGGATCCAAAAAGACCAGTCGGTTGTCGCATCCATTTTGGCGCACCGTGCGAATACATTTCTTGATACAACGTTTCATAAAGCTTTGGCATTCGTAAGTAGCCGATTTCACGATTCGTTGAGGCAACGATTGAGTATACCACTGCGTCGTTACCACCAGAAAGCGTAGCACTCCCGCTCTGACCAAATCCGGTTCCAAAGGGGGAAAATTTTGGATTATCTAAAACCTGGAACTTGACGATACTATCCGTTTCCGCACAATTACCGGTGTACTCAAAGACAGAACACAACCTCGAGTTCGTTTCCTCTAATCCATGTGCGAAACGGTAGTATCCGCTTGTCGCATATGTCCCTGGCATTCGCTCCATGCTACCGTTGAGGGCCACGTCAAGCCGAGTCTTACCGGGGCGCCCTTTTTTTGTTGTGATTACGATCACACCATTTCCAGCGTCCGCTCCCCATTGTGATGTGGCACTCGGTCCCTTAAATACTTCTATTGTTTCGATACTGTTGGGATCAATCTGATCCAAAGCCGATGTGGCGGGATATGCACTCTGTGTTAAGTTTCTACCTACAGCGAGATTGCGATCTCTCGATGTCGACTGCTGAGCATAGACTCTCATGCCGTCTACGATCACTATTGGATCATTGCTTGTGTTCGCTGCACCATCCACCAAGCCACCACCGACTCCCCTCAATCGAATTCGAGATGGCGCGCCAGGGATCCCAGATGATCGAATTACGGTTAATCCAGGCACACGTGTTTCGAGTAGATCTGTGACACTGGTAACTGGTGCCACATTCATTATCGAATCGGCGTTTAGCACTGTAATGTCATTCCCTACCGAACGTCGATCCTGTAACCCGGTAGCAGTCGTGACTACACCTGAGAGCGCGGTTGCCACAGGCATCAACGTTACACGAATTGGCGTCCGCACACTATCTACAACCGCCACTGTTCTCTCCGCCGGTCGGTAGCCAAATAGGCGTATTGAAAGCTGTCGTTCACCAAGTGGCACATCGTCGAGAACGAATCGACCGTTCGCGTTCGTTACGGCACGCAACGCTGTTCCAATGACAGTGATAGTCGCCCCGACTAACGCTTCGCCTGACGCCGAATCAAGTACTTGCCCCGTGATTCTCCCTTTTTGCTGTGGTCGATTGGATGGGGTGCTATTCGTGCCCTGCGATACGACGATAGTTCGACCATCCGGGCCAAGCGTAGCCATAAGACCAGTTCCCCTCAAGACCAAAGCGAATGCGGTCATCACGTCATGTTCGTTGATAGACACACTCGCCTGGCGCGCAAAACGCACATCTTTGTCGTCGAAGATCACCGGTTGACCGGCAACTTTCCCAAGCGCAAGGAGAATCGACCCGAGTGAACTTTGTCGCATGACGAGTCGAATTTGTTGAGAAGTTTGCTGCAACTTCGAAACAGTCGGTTTCGGACGAGAAGAAGCGTCGTCATTAGACCGAATGATATCCGGGACTTGTGCAACAGCAACGTTTGCGGCAGTCAAGGTGCCGGCGATCATAAGGAGCAACAACGATGCGGAGTAAATATGGATGCGCCTATCGCTCATCAACACATTGCGTTTCATTCTGCGTTACCTCGCGGGTATAAGGTCACGACTCGCCCGTTACGAGTTGCACGTACGCCATATGTCGTTTCCAGGATCCACATCAAATCCGTAATGGAGCCGATTTCAAACGATCCTGTCACTCGTCGGCTTTCGAGCGACGAATCAGCAAGGCGAATATCAACGTTAAACCACCGATTTAAGTCTGGAATGGCGTCGGTAAGCGAACGAGATTCAATGAACAACACACCCTCAGCAAATGCGAAGCGATTTGCCTTCGTTAGCTGCGAGAGCTGTACGCCACTGCGATAAAGCTCTGCTTCATACCCGGCAGTGAGAATCGTTGAACCAACAGATACTTTGCCCTCACGAACGGAAACAATAGCCAAACTATCGGTTGGATACTGGCGAACCGTAAACCCTGTTCCCAACACGCGCGTGCTGCTTAATGACGTAAGCACAGTAAATGGCGATCCTTCGCTGTGCTTCGCAGTAAAGAATGCTTCGCCACTCAAAGATATAATGCGATTCCCATGCGCAAAATCAGACGGCACTTCGAGACGGCTAGCGACGTTTAGAAGGACAATACTACCGTCCGGCAGCGTAACAGTGGCTCTTTCGCCGTTACCCGTGGCGTATATCGAATGCTGCTCTGTTACGGATCTTGTGTGAATAAGGTCGAACTTCCACGCTAGCCCCAACAAACACAGACCAACCAGACTGACAGCAATGGCTCGACTGAATCGAGCAGGCACGCCAAACCAGCCGACCGTGGGACCGGTTGTATAAGGCCGACCTGCAATATTTATCTGTTGTAGGATTCTAACAGTTCGCTCAGCGGTGACGTCAGGCGGAAGCTGTTGAAGCTGTCCCATTTTGGCGGCACTGTGGAACTGCTCTGACGCGTGTCGTCGTCCCGTTTTTTGTGCGAACCACTCATCGACTATAGCATGCTCATCGACAGTTGCCTCGTTCAGCCAATACCGAATAAGGAGGTCGTCAAGATCGAAATCTGTATCGTCGCTGAAACGAGCTGCATCAAAATTCGTCATATGCCTTAAGACAACTCAGCAGCCCCTAATCAAACACTCCAAGTTTTTTTCGTAATTCCGCAAGGGCACGACCGGCGAGCACCTGCGCCGCCTGCGGGGAAATTCCCAGGATTTCACCGATCTCTGCGTGTGAAAGCTCGTCCTCTAGGCGTAACCTGAGGACAAGTTGACGACGTTCTGGCAGTTCATGGATCGCCTCCTGAACCGTGGTCGTCGTGAGCAGCAGACTCTCTTCTCGATCCCACTGCCCGGGCACTATCCCCTGCCTTGGATCGGCGTATACTTGCGCCTGATGCCGCTTCCGCACCGAAAATGCCTTCCGCTCATTCAGCGCAATGTTCTTTACAATCCGGAATAGATACGCCTTAATCGACCGTATCTCCCCCAATCCAGCTCGACGCTCCCAAAGCTGAATGAAAACATTTTGCGCAATGTCTTCAGCGGCGTCCTCCGATCGCACCATGTTATAGGCGAATCGTGTCACCGGAAACAGATACTTCGTAACAAGTGACGTAAACGCACGCACGTCTCCTTCAGAAATCTGCCGAACGAGTAGTTGATCGTCCTTGGTCAGTTCAGGGTTCGGATTTTCGTCGAGCCGTTTCTTTAGCATCGGCATCGGGCACTGTCGAAGGTAAAGATGGAGCGTTCCATTGCTCAAACATTGACCATCTGACGTAAAAGCGCTATAGGCTCGTTTTTAAAATTGTATCTTTGCCCATTTCAGACGCATGCAATATAGAATGCGGTTTGCATCGCTCAAAGCAAACTCGCGAGGATATTATTTACTTCCCGACCACACAAGCTCGTGCCACATGAATTGAATCCACAAGTGGCGTTAACATTCGTTACCGCGCAACGACAACGGAGTCTCGGCACTCACAATTTGATCGAGATTACCGATCAGTCGCGCAAGGAGGTCAACAAGTTGTACCACTTCCGCATCCGTGAATCCGGTCATCGCCTCACGATTCCCTTGGAACAAGGTCGTTATGGCCTCAGGCATGCGTTCCTGCGCGGCCCTCGTCAGTACGATGCGACTACTCCGACCGTCAGCCGGATCGCGCGTTCGCTCGATCAAACCATCCCGCTCCATACGAGCAAGCATTTGCGCCATTGGAGGTTGCTCAACCTTTGCGAACCGGGCGAGGTCGCGTTGTGTGCTTGCGTTTCCATTCTGGAGCGCAATCAGTACCGGCAACTGGCCAACGCCAAAGCCGAGCGGTTTAAGACGTGACTCGCTAAGGCGTGCGAAGCCCCGCGCCGCAAGACTTATGAGATGTCCCGGTGTAGAAAGCACGTTTTCTGTCATTTTGCTCCCCTTTTTACCTACACTTGACCAAAAATAGATATGTACGTATATATATTAACAGTGGACACAAGTCAATTCCGGCTCGATGTCGCCAGCGATCCTTCAATCCGTTTTTGAGAGGAAATGATTATGTCGAAAAATGATGTTCACATTATCAAGGGACTTTATGATCGCTTCAACACACGAGATATCGACGGCGTACTTGCCTCACTTGCTGATGATGTTGCTTGGGCCAACGGCATGGACGGCGGTTATGTTCATGGGCATGAGGCTGTGCGCGACTATTGGACGCGCCAATGGGCTGTCGTGAGCCCACATGTTGAGCCGATAGCGTTTCAACAAACAGAGGATGGTGCCGTCGCTGTTGAGGTGATCCAGACGGTATTCGACCTCAATGGTCAGCCGTTAAGTGGTCAGACTCACGGGCTGAAGGATAAGACAGTGATGCACATTTTCTGGATGGACGGTGATAAAGTCACGCGCTTCGATATTCAGGATGACCATTAAGCATTGAGGCCGAAGATGCCGAGAATGAGCACATTACTCTGTAGACCTCAAAACAAAGACCTCGAACAAAGCGCAAAGCCTTATCCGAGGTCGATATACCACATCTATTTTTGTCGTGTAAGTCGCTGTCCCGCTTACACTTCCGAAATCACTACTGGTTCAAACCCAACCGGTAACGCTTCAATCCAACCCACGGGGTCGACGGGGCTCGAACCCGCGACCTCTCGAGTGACAGTCGAGTGCTCTAACCAAACTGAGCTACGACCCCAACTACATCCCGCAACCGAAGTCACGGCCCTACAACCACACCTGCAGTAGCCCCAAGGGGAATCGAACCCCTCTCTGCACCGTGAAAGGGTGCCGTCCTAACCGATAGACGA
>CAYTFY010000005.1:0-233231 GCA_964437225.1 uncultured Gemmatimonadaceae bacterium
AGATGAGGGATTGAACTCTAAACGTAACTGCTCCTCAAATCGGGGGAGACGTCGGGACCTGAAGTCTGTCTGTAGAAATCTGTATATTCTGGATACCGAGCGCCGTCAATTTCTTCTTGGTACACCAACTCGAAAACCGGCGTACCCGCAAGGGTATCGTGAGTTCGAATCTCACCCTGTCCGTTGCTGTTTCCCTGGAAGTGTAGAGAAGTAAGTATTATAATTTAGTTGCTGAATGTTACCAATTCCTGAATTTTGAACCTTGATGGACCGTTTGGGAAGGGTTTTTGGAACATTCGCGCCAACGACGAAAGAACACCTTAGTTAATCTGGGGTGTTCTTTTTCTTTTATCACCCATCCAATTCTTCTTCTGTTTAGCCATCAGCAGTGGACACACGATTGCTCGGGTCCAATATGTGCAGCAAGCCCATGCAAACTCAATTCAAAGCCAATGACCTCTCCGCAAATCAAAAAGAAAAAAATCCATTTCCCCGAGACAATCAACGCTTCCAAGGAGAAAGTCTGGGATACTATGTTTCAGGACGCTACATACCGACAGTGAACGACAGCCCTTAAGGAGTATGAGCACTTTTCATTTGCAACGGTCGAAAACAAGGAGTAAACCTTGTCCTTGAAAAACACCCTTTCGAAGAACCCATTAGATCTTCGTCGCGGCCTGCGATACTCCTAAGCAATCACGTCTAACATCTGTTGCAGGAAACTGCGTATGACAAAATCCATCCTATTTTGGCGGCGGATCGATATTGACGGTTTGGAACGGCTGGAGCTTACGATCGAACCGAATGGCATAACGGCCACTGGGACAGTCATCTGCCTAGAAGGAGGAGGCTTTCGAACCGAGCATCGCTGGCGTCTCTCCCCGGACTGGCAGGTGCAGTGGGCAGAAATAGAGCGGTGGAACGCGCAGGACCATGGAATGCTGCGGATGGATCGTGTGGGAAACGGCTGGCGCGTTAACGGACTTTCTCGTCTTGATCTTGATGACGCAGAAGAGCTCGATTTATCCGTCACCCCGTTCTGCAACAGTTTCCCGATTTATCGAGCGCCACACGATATTGGCGAAAGCCTTGTGCTCGATACCGTCTTCATCGACGGTCAGACGCTAACTGTTCAGCGCTCGCGTCAGCAATATAAGAGGCAGGGGCCGAGATGCTTTCGATATGTTGATCTTGGCCTGTTTGCTGGCTTCGAAGCTGATCTCACAGTCGACGGAAACGGCTTGATTGAGCATTACGAAGGCCTGTTTGAACGGATTGCGCCTCGCACTTAAGGCGCAAATCATGGTCGCGCCATCAAGTGCGGTCTGTGACGGTGCGTACTCGATTGATATATAATTTCGTAAGCAACAGCACCGGTTCGGTTCATGAGGGTCTTCTCATGTTTAGCCATCTGGCAGCAGACACACCATTGCTCCGGTCCAATATATGCAGCAAGTCAGTGCAAACTCAATTCAAACACCCATGACCACTCCGCCAATCAAAAAGGAAAAAATCCATTTCTCCGAGACAATCAACGCTCCCAAGGAGAAAGTCTGGGATACCATGTTTCAGGACGCTACATACCGGCAGTGGACGACAGCCTTTAGCGAAGGATCACATTTCGAGGGAGACTGGAGCAAGGGGTCCAAAATACTGTTCCTTGGTCCTGACCCGCAGACGGGGAAGGAAGGTGGCATGGTAAGCCGGATCGCTGAGAACAAGCCATACGAGTTTATGTCCGTGGAACATCTTGGCATCGTTAAGGATGGCGTAGAGGATACCACCAGCGAGGAGGCAACCAAATGGGCGCCCACCTTTGAGAACTATACTCTCAGAGAAAAAGACGGGCAGACCGAGGTCCTCATCGATATGGATATCACCAGCGACTACAAGGAGATGTTCCAATCCATGTGGCCAAATGCTTTGCGTAAGTTGAAGGAACTGGCGGAGAAGTAACTTTCTACCGCTTCATCGTGAGTTCGAATCTCACCCTGTCCGTTGTCCCAAAAATAGAGCTGACCTATTCGATGATTGAGTAGGTCAGCTTTTTGGTTATACATCCCTATATTCCAGAATATCTCCAGGCTGGCATTTGAGAGCTTTGCAGATTGCTTCCAGCGTCGATAACCGTATCGCTTTTGCCTTGCCGTTTTTCAAGACGGAAATGTTGGCCATCGTGATACCGACCTTCTCTGTCAGCTCGGTGACGCTCATTTTCCGCTTCGCCAACATGACGTCGATGTTAATGATGATTGCCATGCGGGTCTCGTTATACCGTTAAGTCGTTCTCGGACTTCAGCTCTACGGCACCTTGTAAAATTCTCTCAAAGACGGCCGCGGCGGTGGCAACAACGACAGAAACAAAAATCATAAAGAGACCCATCATGACGCCGCCCGCAATGTCATCCTTTCCGCGCTGAACTATAAAGAAGTAGGCTTCTGCCCCGAGGAGAAACCCAACGAGAGACATCGCGCAGTATTTTATAGTCCTCAAGGCTTTCACGGCGTGTTGTGAAAATACTTCATTTCGTCCTACATATCCCAAGAGCTTGAATGCTTGGTAAAGCGCGATGAAAAAAGCAATGGATGCGACATACGCATACGCCAAGAATGGATCGTTAAAGTAAATCTGAAAGAGGGTGGCGTGCGCATTTCTGCCTTCGAGGTGCGGCTCCCAAAGCATAAGGGCAAGAGCACCAATACCAATGAGCACGATGACCACCTGGAGAAATGTCGTTGAGCTTCTTCTCATGGTAGTTCCTTATAAATTATTTATACTTTATCTTAACCCATGTCTTATCGTTTATCAATATATATTTATCGAATAGCAAATGGAGGAAATTTGCCCAATAGACCTTTTTGGCAAAAATCCTCATGTACCCATGATCAGCTCCTCCGTGCGGTATAGGCGAGCAGCTTTTCACTGGGTCATACACATTTTAGGGTGCCCGTTTGCCATTCTATCGAGAAACTCCTCAAGAGCCAGAGAATCCGTTAGAATTTTATATATGTCGACCTCTTCTACTCCACCAGCACCGCTCGACGTTGTAAGCACCCGGAACGCAGATCATTATACATGGGGTGAACGCTGCGATGGGTGGCACCTGGTACAAAACCAGGAGCTCAGTGTTATCCAGGAAAGGATGCCACCAGGCACGCAAGAAGTTCCCCATTGGCATACAACTGCGCAGCAGTTCTTTCTTGTACTCACTGGAACGCTCAGTGTTGACCTATCTGGCGTACTACGTCAGCTCACGGACGGCGACGGGATTTTGGTGCCGGCTGGAACACCACATACGGTGATGAACGTATCAGATGAGCCTGTTGAGTTCATTGTAGTCTCTCAGCCGCCGAGTCATGGAGATCGGATGACATTATACGATCTCTCTTTAGGTCCATCATGACGATCTCTCGACAAACAGACTCTGCCGGTACCGGTACTGGGCGTGAAAAATCCACAATACCTCCTCAAATCCGCTGGGTTATCGGCATGGTATTGGCCTTCGGATTAGGCCTCCTCATTAGGGCGAGTTGGGCGACCGGCCTCAAGGAAGCTCTTGTGAATAACAAGGACGCATGGGGGACGATCCAGACCATTTTAACGGTGCTGGGTGTCCCTGTCGCGGTCTGGTGGTGGATGGCACGCCGCCAGCGGTTTCCTCGGGCGGATCTTGCGTTGACGGTCGTACACCGGGAACTTCAGCCTGGGGTAGTCTGGATTCGTGTTCGTGGCGCCCTAACGAACAAAGGTGACGTGAAAATTGGGCTAGATAAAGTTTCTGTGTATGTTCAACAGGTTGTCCCACCTCCGCCCTCCGTGCAAAAGATCATCGAGCAGCAGGAGAATCCCGCCGAGCACGGGGAAGCGCGGGCGATTTGGGAATCGCTGTGCACCGCTGAAACACGGTTGAGTGCAGTTGAAGTAGAGCCAGGTGAAGTGGATGTCTACGATTGGGACTTCTTTATTTATGATCCCGATGTCAAGACTGTGCTGATCTATATGTACATCGCAAACGTCGCCAAGGCGAACACAGGCAATCTTGGATGGTCATCGAGCATTGTATACGACCTGGTGGAACCGTTGTCGGCACCAAAGCCAGCCGTATAGGCACCGGACGCGATTGTCAGAGAACCAGTTCAGGCATAAGCAAGCGGGATTAAACAGGGTTGTATATCTTACTTAAGATACCCGTCGATTTTTGACTACCATTCCGGCGAAGGAACAGTTGTTTATGTCAAGCTCATTTGTCTACGATCCCAACGATCTTCCTGTGAGTACTCCATTCGATCCAGGAGTCATTACGCCTGGGGTGTTTGATCCAGGAGATGTCGATCCAACCCACCGGCAGCAATCCCCCATGAAGGCGCCGCCAAAAATTAGCCCTCCTGACAAAGGGCAACAGCCTCCACAGGTGGAACCACCGCCAGTGAAGTCTCCGGCGCGAGAGAAGAAGCAAAAGTAGAAAGATGGTGCACTGGTGCACAGTCGTGATAGGGTTCCAGGATAATATTTGTAAACCCTGCTGCCTGAAGCGTGCGCTTCACCGCGAAAAAAACGGTACTAACGCCGCTGGATCATTTGTGGAAAGTATTTCCGCAACAGATAGCTCTGTACTTGTTCTGGCGTAAAAAGTGAACATGACAAATGGAGGATACCCGGAACAACTATATCTGTACAGCAATGGAGATCATCACGCCACAGCAACCCACCCGCGAAATGTGAATCCAGCGTAAAACAAGGCAACATCGGAAAACCCAGCCTCCTTAAGGAGCGCCTCGTCTTCAGCAACCGACAAGACGGGCAGTAACTGCGCCATAGTGTTGGCGGAAACCGCAGCCCGTTCGAAATCGACTCTGGAACTGTTTGCGAAAGCAACGGACCGTGTCAACCAACGCTGAAGCTCGCCGTCCTGCGGACAGCTATGGTGCGCCACGACAAGCGGAGCACCGGGCTTCAATCGCCTCTTCAGCTCCCGCAACGCATGCAGCCGTTCCACCTTCGGTAGAAAATGGAGCGTCAGCAAGCAAGTCGCGCCATCGAACGGGCCCGGAGCAGCATCAACGATATACCCTTGCCATAACTCGACACGCGCTACGAGTGGCCCCAGGATTCTACTCGCCAAATCCAGCATTTCCTTCGAGGGATCGATCCCAACAAAGCGCCAGCTTGGCTGCGACTCGGCAAATGCCTTCAACTCGAGCCCGCCGCCCGCACCTAACACAAATATGTTTGCCGCCTCCGGTGCATGCTCCGCAAGCAATAGCATCGCCATGCGCTGAAGATCGGCAAAGCCAGGCACCTTTTGCGGTGTGTCTTCCGCATATCGTTCAACTGCCGCAGGATCCGTGAATGGCTGCATCAGGTCCACAGCTCAGCCGAACACGAGCGAGCTCGTGGACACGGCAGTTCCCGCTGCACACCGCCCGCAACGGCCTCCGCGAGCCCGGCGAAGCCGCTACCAACGATGATTACGTCATGACTCATGTGCATCCCCAAGTTGAAGTTACCTCCCCGCGTAGCAGGCCGTGACGCTTCCGTTACGTATGCATCAAGAATCCGTGACCATAACCTACGACTTTGCTCTTAACCTTAATTTTAGGAGCTAAGGAAGTGAAGGGATATTTTCGTGCAGCGATGATGGGCATATTCGCGACCGCGAGCTTGGCGGGTATCACCAACGCGCAATCAGTCGACCTCAACGGAGCCGGGGCCACGTTTCCGTATCCGATCTATTCCAAATGGTTCTCGGATTACGCGACCAAGACCGGCGTCAAAATCAACTATCAGTCGATCGGCTCTGGCGGCGGTATCCGCCAGCTATCTGAAGGAACGGTAGACTTCGGGGCGTCGGACGGTCCAATGACGGATGAAGAAATGGCCAAGGCCAAAGGCGGTGCCATCCTCCACATCCCCACAGTGCTCGGCGCGGTCGTCATCAGCTATAATCTCCCAGGCGTCAATAAGCCGCTGAACCTCTCGGGTGACTTGATCTCCGACATCTTCCAGGGGACGATTACCAAGTGGAACGATCCACGCATCGCCAAGGAAAATGCGGGCGTCAAACTCCCGGATCAAAATATCCTCGTCATTCACCGTTCAGACGGCAGTGGCACCACCTACATCTTCACAGATTACCTGTCGGCGGTGAGCCCTTCGTGGAAGAGCGGGCCAGGTCGTGGAAAGGATGTGAAATGGCCGACCGGATTGGGCGCCAAAGGCAATGAAGGAGTCGCCGGTCAGGTAAAGCAGATGGCCGGCTCAATTGGGTACGTCGAATTGGCATATGCCCGCCAAAACAAACTCGCGTACGCGAATGTCCGTAACGCTGACGGCGCCTACGTTGCACCAACAATCGCCTCCGTGACAGCCGCGGCCGCTGGCGCAGTGAGCAAGCTTCCCAAGACCACAGACTATCGTATCTCGATCGTCAACGCGGCAGGGAAGGGTTCGTATCCAATCTCTTCGTTCACATGGATCCTGGTGTACGAAAAGCAGCAGAATGCCGCGAAGGGAAAGAAGCTTGTCGACTTCCTCAAATGGGCCCTCACCGACGGCGAAAAGTCGGCGGAAAGCTTGGACTATGCTCCGCTACCCAAGAGCATGTTGCCCGAGTTGAACAAACGACTCGCGAACATCAAGTAGGTCCACCCTCCTCCGGGTGTGCGTAGTCCCGCGCGCACCCTATCTTTCCAGTACTCTGTCAATTTGACAATCAATTTAAATATTTTAATGGATTCCTTTTCTCGTAAGTTGCTTGGCATCTTCACAACGGTAACCGCTGTTTCGGTTCTCTCAACCTCTGCCTTCGCGCAAACAGCAAAGCCTGATTCTGTCAAAACGGACTCAGCGCCCAAACCGAAACCAGCCTCTCTCCCGGTGAGCCTGTCGGGAACCATGTTCGGCAACTTCCAATATCAAGGCGCGAAGGGACCGTCCAAATCGCAGAACAAGTTTGAAGTCGAGCGTGCCTACTTGACGTTACGCGCAAACATCGCGGAAAAAACGAGCACACGTATCACGCTCGACATCTACCAACCCTCGAACGGCGGTGGATTCGCCACTCGCTTGAAATATGCGTATCTCCAATACGACTATCTCAAGACTAAAGATTTTTCGGCAAACGCTCGCATCGGAATGTTACAGACCGGCTTGTATGAGTACGAAGAAACCTTCTGGCCGCGCTGGCTCTCTCCAACACCACTCGACCGCGCTGGATACTTCTCGTCAGCTGATCTCGGAATTTCAACGATCGTCACATTCCCCAATAAGCTTGCGGAAGCGTACGTTGCGGTACTCAACGGCACCGGCTACTCCGCGACAGAAAACAACCGCTTCAAAGACTACGAAGCCCGTGTAATCATCACTCCATTGGCATCATCGGATGCACCCGCAGTCCTCAAGTCGTTGTCGATCGTCCCCCATTACCACAAAGGAACGAACGCGAGCAAAATCAGCGGCGATCCACATGGGTTGAAACGCGATCGCTATGGAGTACTAGTAGCACTCCGCGATCCACGCTTTACTGCTGGTTTCGACTTCGCACAGCGGACCGATGGCTCTGACACGTTGATTGCAGGCGATCGTAATGTATCTGACACCAAGGGTCAGCTGATCTCCGCGTACACAACACTTCGCCCAGTACAGCTCTTCGACGCGAACTCCCGCAGCCCACTTGGCGTTGTTCTTCGATACGATGACATCAAGCCGAACAAGGATGAGGCCGGACGCGTTGGCGTCTTCATTGGCGGTTTGACGTGGGAAATGAACAAGAAATTCTCGCTCGCACTGGATTATCAGGAAAGTACGCCACGCAAGGGCGCGACAGGAACGCCTTCGAAGCTGTACTACTTGCACTGGGTCGCCAATTTCTAAGTAGTTATTGATCGACAATTTCAGAAGACATGGGCAGCATGCCGCTTTCCACGGAAGTCTCGCGAAAGAACTGCGTGCTGCGCGTGTCGAGATCTTCAGTGATCGGTGATCGTATTTGTCCCATCGTGCGATACAGCTTGCCTTGATGGTTTCTTGAAGTGTTCGCTCTTTACATCATGTTAATATTTTCGGCCCGCTATGGTGATAGATCATAGCGGGCTTTTTTTGCATATTTTGCATATTTTGCATATATAGTATATCAATCGGATGCTATTGCTGAATAGGTATCGTACGGACACAACCCTCCGATACTCATACATTCCCATACAGCCCAAGTACCACGCAACCTCATCGCATCGAAATTCCACTCAAACACATATTAACAAATTTCCACCGTAATCCAATCATACTCTATAGTACGTCGCATCGCATCCAAAGCGCTTCGCATCACAACACCAACAACTCGGCATTGCATGTTCGTCTATCTGTCCACATTTTTGCGCCATGCAATGCAACGATCTTCAACCTTCAGCGAAGAACGATGATTCGTACGTTGCGTTACTTCGCGAAAACGACGAATCCGCGTTTCGTACACTATTCGAGCGATACGATCAACCATTAACGGTCTTCGCAACGAGAATGCTTCATTCTCAAGATCGTGCGAGTGATGTCGTACAAGACGTCTTCGTGCGGCTATGGAATGACCGCGCTCGCCTGACAATTCATGGAAGTGTGAAAGCATATTTATATGCTGCTGTTCGCAATAAAGTGCTCGACACATTGAAGCGGGACAAGATTGAACAGCGATGGCGTGCGGCGTTTGAGGGGAGTGGCGGCTCGCCCGGAATGGGAATTGCGGCAAGGAATCCGGCCGAGCGGCTCGAGTTACAGGAATTAGAAGTCGCGATGCAAGCTGCAATCGCGCTGCTTCCAGAACGCGCTCGACAGATCGCGACGTTACGATGGTATGATAGACTAAGTCGCATGGAAATCGCGGACATTATGGGGATCGCGGTTGGCACTGTCAACAAACAACTCACACTCTCGGCACGCGCAATGCGGGATCGGCTAAAGCTCCTTCGGCCGTAGTAGAAAAACTGACGTTTACATAGACCCAATAAAACGTATCACCCGCCTTTTGGAATTCGCTTACCTCGACTTTCTGGACCGGTCGTCTTATGCAGTGAGATCACTTCTTACTAGCTGACCGACGCATCTTCATGGGCGAATCCAAAGACATTCTTCTACTCGAGAAATTCCTCGCGGGGACAATCACCCCCGATGAGGAAGTGTGGTTGCGTGAGTGGGCGGAGACGACGTTGAGTCGGCCGAGCACTCTTGACCTCATGCTCGCGTCGTGGACGTCAGAGAAGGTGCCGAACCCTCCTCTGAATCGCGAGGCACGTTGGCACAGTTTACGTAGGAGAATCATGGCTTCGGCAGTGGTGCCACAGATGGAAGATGTGGCTCACTGTGACAATACGCAACCTCGAGCCGTAGCCCGTCGATCCTGGCGTGGTGCGCTCTCGACGATTCCCCTCGTTGCTCGAGTAGCGTGTTTCGCCGCTGTTCTTCTCGGCGCGGTGTGGATGCTCACCCCGCATATGCTCACGTTGCGGGGTGACTCACATCGATATACACGTGAATACGTTACGGCTCGCGGTCAACGTGCCGTCATACGGCTTCCCGATGGTACGATGGCAACGCTCGCACCGGAAACGCGCTTGCAACTCTCGATTACGGAGCCCATTGGCGCCCGTCGAATTGACCTCGATGGTGAAGCGTTCTTCGTTGTCGAATCCAATCACACCGCTCCATTCATCGTACGTACCGGCAATACGCTTACCAAAGTACTCGGGACTGGCTTTGGAGTGCGGCACTATGAGAGTGACTCGATTGTGCGAGTTGCAGTGGCGTCCGGACGCGTTGCGGTGCAGGTGTTAGCATCTAACGCAACGCCAATCGGTAAGTTCACATTGCATGACAGTCGCGATGTAATTCTGAACGCGAACGAAGTCGTAAATGTAACCGCGAGTGGTACCCAGGAAATACAGTACGATGCGGACGTAACCACAAAGCTTGGCTGGCGTACCGGGCATCATGTATTTCGAAAAGTTTCAGCCGCCTCAGTCGCTGCCGAGTTGGGGCGGGCGTATGATCTGGACATTCGAATCCCGGATTCTGCACTTGCGCGGCAGTTGCTGACTCTGTCGTCCTCGACAGCGCGCGAATCCGCCATGCTCGATATTTTAGTGTCCACCTTACTCGACGCGCGCATGGAGCGTCGTGGGCGGACCGTCATCATTTCACCAATTACTCGATGACCCTTGCTCGACTTTCCGTATTGCGCCAAACCATCGCACTGATATTGATATTGGTTTGCGGTGGGCCAATGGCGGCGCAATCAAGGACCCCGGCACCGGAGCCTTCGACGCAAATGACGCGTCGTCAACCGGTACCTCCACTTTCAAGACAGATCACTATTCGGTTAGATAGCGTTTCTGTTCAAGATGCGATTGATGTCATTGCGAAAGAGGCGCGACTGCAGGTGTCATATAAACCGGATGCGCTCCCGCAAGGGCGACGGATCTCGTTGCGCCTGAATGAGGTAACGGCGAAGGATGCGTTGGCGCAGGTGCTCAAGGCGTATGATTTTGATATTAGAACTGTGGATGATTCGAACTTTGTGGTGGTTAAACGCGGTCGTGAGCAGAAGAGTTCGGCGAACGATGTGCAGCAAGATAGCGGTCGAGTGCGTGGGCGGGTCGTTGACTCGACAACGGGGAAGGGAATTGCGGGGGTAACTGTGAAAGTCGACGAGACTCAGTTGAGTACGCAGACGTCGGGATCCGGAGAGTATACGATTCTGAATGTTCCGACTGGTGTATACCGGGTTGTAGCACGGGTGATTGGATATCGGGTTGCGTCGCAGACGGTGACTGTGGTTGAGGATCGGACGGTGACGGCAAACTTTGTGTTGAGTGCGAGATCTGTGGTGTTGTCAGAGGTTATTACGTCGATCACTGGTGAGCAGCGGAAGATCGAGATTGGTAATGATGTTACGACGATTAAGGTTGATTCCGTGCTTCGTACTGCGCCTATCACGACGGTGACGGATTTGCTGGAAGGGCGAGTGCCGGGATTGACTGTGCTTCGATCATCCGGGGTTCCCGGGGCGCCCTCGCGGTTGCGGTTGCGAGGGCTGGGTGGCGGGTTGTTGCCGAATGAACCAGGAGCGCCGACGAACGATCCGATTGTGATTGTGGATGGGATTCGGATTGATGCGGCGCAGTCTGGGAAGGGGGATCAGAGTTTGCTGGAAGGGTCGGGGCTGAGGATTGCGGGATCGGAACCGGCACAGGTGCATGAACGAGCGTCTGCAATCGACCAGATCGATCCAAACTCAATCGATAAAATTGACGTGTATAAAGGACCATCCGCAACAGCATTGTATGGTTCTGACGCAGCCAATGGCGTGATTGTGATTACAACGAAGCGGGGCATGGCGGGGCCGGTACGTTGGAGTATGTCGGGGTATCAGTCTGTTGAATATCTCGCGGGATCATATGCGGCGCCGGGATATTACCCGTTTTGTTATGGCGGTAATGTCCCGTGTGACTGGTTACAATTTCCCGGAATGGCGATACTTCTCGACAGCGTTGTTCGGTTTCAGGCGCTCGATGAACCCCGGCTCTCTCCCTTTGGACGAGGTAACGAAACGGGAGGTAGCGCTACGGTATCGGGCGGTACGGGAATGTTGATGTATTCCATTACCGGATCAACGCGAAGTTCCCTTGGGTTACTCAAAGTTCCAGATTTTTACAGGAATCTGTTTCGACAGGCGCTTGACTCGTCACCACCTAATTGGATGCGACGACCAAACACATATAGTAGTCAGGGACTTGACGTTAATGTCTCGGCTGAGTGGCACAAAAATCTACGTGCAACGCTGTCGACTAGAGTTACAGGCAGTAACCAGTGGCAGTCAGCGACACAGGACAGAATTAGCGATTTATCTGGTCAATATATCGATACGATTAGCCCGGATGTAACTAAGCTAGGTGGATATATCACACGTAATAATGCCAAACAGTTGACTACGAATCTGGCTCTGAATCTGGATTGGACGCGGTGGCATCTATTTCCATTGAAAGCGACGGCAGGAATCAATCGTATAAATCAGGACGAGATTACCCGCATTCCACGCGGCGTGCCTGTTGAGAGTAATCCAAATACAGTTGGAGGATATGCGACAGGCACAGGGGTTTCAACCATACGAACCGGCCAACTCAATGGCATGCTGTTTCCCGGGCGAAGAGTTTCTGTAACTGCCGGGACTCAGGTGATAAAGAGTGAACAGCGCAGACTTCAGGGTAGAGCAGACTCACTTCCACTCGGTGTGGCGACTCCTTCGAGACTCAGCGCTGCTTCGCAGAATCACACGTCCAACATGTCGGGTGGTTGGTACTTGGAACCGCGGATTAATCTGAACTCAAGATTTTTTATCAATCCAGGTTTCAGACTGGACGGCGGAAATGCATCCGGCAAGAACAGTGGCTTCCGAGGCGGGCTATTTTCACTCTTTCCAAAGCTGAATCAGTCATGGCTTGTGATCAATCGCGACGATGGTAATCCGATGTTCGGAGTTATCACGTCATTGCGGACTCGCATGGCTTTTGGGATTGCCGGGGTTCAGCCTCAGGCTATTTGGCAGTATCGAATGACGGTACCACCAAAAGACAGAATGCTTGACATGAACGGACTGGACATTTCAACGCTCGGTAATACGCGACTTCATCCAGAACGTACCCGTGAACTCGAAGGAGGTTTTGATCTCGATCTCTGGAACGGTCGTACGATGCTGACAGTAACACAGTATCGCAAAGTCCGCATTGATGCTATTGTGCCATTTCCCGTTGCACCGTCCGTATATGGTGTGAGTATGATTATTTACAATAATATTGGGCGCGTCCAGAATACGGGAACCGAACTGACCGCGTCAGTCATTCCTATCGATAATCGAATAATTACGTGGTCGCTGAGTGCTTCGTTATCTAAACACTCGAATAAGCTCATATCGCTCAACGATGGCCTAAGCGCGATTAATGTAGGGAATGGAACACGCTTGGTTCCTGGGTACCCATTGTTTGGCCGTTGGGAGGTTCCGATCTTGGGATATTCGACAGGCATCGGAGATCGCTTGTCCATCAAGGATGTAATTATTGGAGACTCCGCTATTTATATGGGAGCACAGATCCCCAACTTTGATCTCCCTATACATACACAGCTGTCGCTGTTTCAAGGATTGGTGAGTGTCAATGCGAGCTTCTCTTATAGCGATGGCTTGACGCAATTGAACGCAGGAAATGGTCAACTCTTGGCAAACTTGTATCTCAATCCGCAAGCAACACTCGCCGATCAGGCCGCAGCTTTAATGGCAAAATCCATCTGTACGGGGTTTAAATGCACTGATTACGGATTGATTCAAACCGTCAACTCGCTCCGATTCCAATCGTTCTCTCTCGGATATAATGTGCCGAGGCAACTTGCCAAAAAAATTGGGGCCTCGAGCTTGTCGTTCGCAATACAGGGAAGCAACCTCGGCCTATGGACCAACTATCGAGGAAAAGATCCCAATGTGAGCAGTACCTTTAGCGATATCGTTATTGATTCCGGCCAGCTCCCGGAGCCGCGTACATGGCGCGTGCAATGTCGAGTGGGGAATTAAGCATTATGCGAATCGGCAATTGGTTGGATTTGCTACCGCGCGCGCACAGTTATCGCGTGGTTCTACAGTGTATAATAGTTGCGGGATGGTTGCTGGGATGCCGCGACATACTTTCTACGCCGTCAATTCCGGATGGAACTCAGAGTCCATCTACCTATCTATCCAAACAAGGAGCGCTCGCTCTCACACGCACCACAGTCGATCTATTCCGTGCGGCAATATGGAATGTCACGTTAGAGTCAGGGCTTTTAACGGATGAACTCAGCAGTACCAATCAAAATCAAATTCCATTGGACTCTCGAATCCTTGGTTTGGGTTCAAATACCTCTTACACTTACTTACATAAGTTGCGCGGACAGTCCCGCATGGCACGTGGAGTATTGGCTGAATACGCGTCGGATCTATCTCCCGATATTCGCGGGCAGTTGTACGCTTTTGAGGCATACGCGGAGCTCTGGTTAGCCGATTTATATTGCTCTGGCGTACCTCTCAGTACACTCGACTACAAGTCAGACTTCACATATCGTCCTTCCTCAACGACAAATGAAGTGTACAAACATGCTATTCTTTTGTTCGATTCAGCACTAGCCATAGTCGCTGATAGTGATGACCTACGAACGTTAGCTACAGTTGGAAAAGGGCGCGCACTTCTTTCGCTCGGACGGTATGAGGAAGCTACGGCCGTGATTGAGAATGTTGACGTGACTGACGCGTATAGCATTCGTATACTTTTTAGTAGCCTTGATCCCAAAGGAGGTTATTTGTTTGGAAACTATGCTACTGCATCAGATAACGAAGGCGTAAATGGCCTATTTTACAGAACGAGTGGTGATCCTCGTACATACTCCGACACAAGCCGGATCGGAACAAAGTTGATATACTTTCCTGACAAATATGCAGCATGGGACAGCACATTGTTTACGGTGGCCACCGGAGTGGAGGCAGAATTGATTAAGGCTGAAGCTGCGCTGCATCATGAGCAACCTACCGTGTTTATGTCGATTTTAAATAGATTGCGGACCACCGGAACGTACAGTGGTATCAAGGTCGTCGGCTCGGCTATAGATACAGCCTGGAACGCCGGCTCTGGCGGCATTCCAGGATTGGGGCCTCTCGACGATCCTATTGACGCGAACGCTCGCATCAACTTGCTATTCGCAGAACGCGCCAAGTGGCTTTTTGTTACAGGGCAACGTCAGGCAGACCTTCGGCGCCTCGTACGCGTATATGGGCGGAATCAATCGAACGTATATCCCAGCGGTCAATATAATGCTCAAGGGAATGGTGGGTCGAGCGTAACGGGTCGATACGGTAGCAATATCGCATTGCAAATCCCAGCGGAGGAAAAGATGAATCCATATTATCAAGGATGTCTCTCGAATGATTAACACACAAACTTCCCGTTTCGGACCATATTCGAGGCAATGGATAAAGGGACTCTATAACCACGGCCGCATCGTCTCATGGTTTCAAGCGATGAGTTGGCTTATCGTCGCATGTGTTTGTGCGGCGTGCGGTAATGGAGCGGATGCGTTCGCGCCAGCTCTTCCTCCAAGTCAACTATTAGCGCGCCTACGACTAAATGAAAATGTGCTTAATATGGCGCTAGCACCGCCATATGATACTGCGCAACTGCGCGTGACCGCGTATTCTGGAACTGGGAAGATTATTGAAGGTGACGTCGAATATTCCGTGGAGCTGCCTGCACAGGATAAGATGACGATTAGTCCAGCAGGGCTCCTCAATGTGAATGGGAGCGGAACGAACATGATTGTACGTGCTCGGATGAATTATAATGGTGTTACTCTCACCGATTCTGCGTACGTGAACGTAATCGCTGGCACTCCTACAAATTTCGTAAAGCATATGGGTTTCGGGCTCACAGATCAGGATAGCGCCAAAGTAGCGGTCTATTATTCCGCACTCATTCCGATCATACGGCAGGATTCCACAGATTCCGAAATGCCGTCACTAGGGGTACAAGTATGGCTGTCGGATCCCTCAATTGCAAACAGCTGGTTTTATGGACTTACCGATGGCATGATGTTTCTAGAAGGTGTTCGCCCAGGCCGCATGACAGTATATGCATCAACCTACGCCTACGGTATGTCCTTCAGGGATTCATTAGAATTTCAGGTTGGCTGGCCAATCCGGACAGAGCTTACTGCTGTCATTCGTTACGTGCCGGGTTCCTTCGACCGCATTGCAGCTTTCCATATCAACAGCACCACAGTAGGAACTGGTGCATGCGTCATATGGAGAAATCCATCTGATCTACCGATAGATGTGACGTTCGATGACCCGTCTGGAGTCGATTCACCATCGGCCACCGGAGATGGTCTTTGCACAAGTCAAGGTCGGTTTGATATGAACGGAGGCAATATTGCACCATTTAAACGAGAGGTTGATTCGAATGGCGTGGAGATTCTGTTCGCGAACTATCGGACCCGTGTTTTCAAGCATCCTGGAGTATATACATATCACAGTTCCTTGTATGGAACCAAAGGTACGATAATCGTCTGTGACGAAAAGCAAAATAATCCCAAATGTGCACCAGAGAACTACACATGGTTGGTAATTCCGTGAAGAGATACTCACATTGGGAGGAGACACTACCGACCTGGGATTGGTTAAACCGTCGTGGCTTTCTTCAGCAGACTGCACGAATTGCGGTCGGTGTAAGCTCAGCATCGTTGTGGATGCCTCACGAGCAATTGATGGCACAGATCAGTTCGATACGTGAACCCGGTTCCCAAATTGATGATCCACGCCTTAAGATATTGATTCAGCGAGGCCTGGATGCCAGTCGCACTGCTGGTGCAAATTATTCAGACATACGGCTGACCCATAGCTATACACGAGAATTTAGAAATATTAGAGAGGTTCGTGACATAGAATCGATGGCCGTAGGCGTCCGGGCTTTAGTGGACGGGTACTGGGGTTTCGCTTCGGGCCCGGTATGGAATATCGATGAGATGGTTCGGCTAGGCCTTGAAGCTGTGCGACTTACCAAAATCAATGCACTCGGACACCCGCGCTCAGTAACATTGCCATCGATACCCATCGTTCGTGATGGTCATTGGACCACTCCGATTCAGATCGACCCATTTTCTGTCCACCCTTTCGAAGTGGCAGATATACTCGGGGGAATAGGGATTTATGCACAAAATCTACCCGATATTACGGGCTGCAGTTTATCGGCAACCTTCTTCAAGCAAGACAAAGCATTCGGTTCGAGCGAAGGAAGCTACTTTACTCAGCGTCGGTACGTGACGAGTGGTTCGATCAAAATACGGTATAATGACTCGCAGGAACGCGAGCATGAGCGCGAGGTCTCTGGGCTGGAGCAAGTGGGAGTTGGGTTCGAGCTCTTCGATGAACCGAAGCTTCATCACGCCATAGATACAACCATCGAAGAAATCAAAGCCGATTTATCTCTGCCGGTTAGTCCAGTCGAAGTTGGACGATACGAAGTGCTTCTCGACCCGAGCTCCACAGCCGCAGTTCTTGATGGAAGTATAGGAATTGCCACAGAGCTTGACCGCGCGCTTGGCTACGAGGCGAATGCAACTGGGACAAGCTATATCAATGAACCTCTCGAAATGCTCGGTGACCTGGAAATAGCATCGCCCCTGCTCACGGTCACAATGAATCGCAATGAGCCGGGTGGTCTAGCTACTGTTCAATGGGACGATGATGGAGTAGTACCGGAGTCAATCGCACTTGTCAGGGCAGGGAAGCTCAACGGGTTTCAAACGACCCGAGAGGGTGCTGGGTGGCTCAACGCACACGCTGCAAATAGCGGCACAGCTACTCAATCCGGCGGATGTTCATACGCACCGTCTGCGATGGATGCTCCATTAGCTCACACCGCTAATCTGATAATGCAACCATCGTTGGAATCGACCTCATTGGATGATATGATGCGCAGTATGAAGAAAGGAATACTCTTTACAGGTTTGGGAGTCGGTTTCGATTTTCAACTAAGGACCGGTATAGCGATGGGAAATGCGTACGAGATATTTGGCGGGAAAAAAGTTGCACGACTTGAAGGAGCTGCCGTATCATTCCAATCAACTGAATTTTGGAAGTCTCTATCTGCTATTGGTGGGAAAAATAGCGTACACCGTTCTGTCGGGAAGGGCATGAAAGGCGAACCGAGGCAGAGTTCCCTGCACAGCGTCACAGCGGTTCCATCCATGATTAAACAGCAATCAGTAATTGATATCAGGAGAAAGGCATGACGGTGACACCCCAATCGGAAACACCTCGTATTCTGGATTCAGAGACTGTACAGCGTGTTGCGCAGAAAATACTCGACTCTACACGCGGGGGTGGAGAAACCCGAGTTGCCATACAAAGCTGGTGGAACGGTGAACTGCGATGGGCACGCAACCATGCCACGTTGGGGAGCGATCGACGTGATATTAACGTGAGAGTGACACGTGCAGTAAACGGATCCGTCGGAAGTGACGTAACAAATCAACTGGATGCTCTGTCGTTGGAGGCAGTAGTATTCTCAGCGGAGCGCGGTGCCGCATTTAGCCTTAAACGTACCATTCCATTATACGAGATCGCACCGCCAGTGCGTCCCAGTCCCACGACACGTATTTGGAGCGACGATACTTATAACTTATTGGCGGATCAAAGAGGTGTACTCGCACGAACATTAATTGAGTATGCGGAGCCACAGTCGCTCGTTTCTGCAGGCTACATGGAAATACGCGCTGGCGAAATGGCGATCCGCGATTCCGCATCAGCGACGCCGGATTCGGTGCTTTATTCTGCGTACACGCAGGCACAATGTTCCATGACAGTTCGGCATCCCAAAGGTGTTGGTTCCGGTTGGGCTGGCTTGTCGAGCTACGATTGGTCGGCGATCGACAGCCAAGAGTTGGCGAAGCGCGCACTCGACAAATGTGTGGCATCGCTGAACCCGGTAGCGATTGAACCGGGGCGATACACTGCAGTTTTGGAACCTCAAGCGGTCTACGATCTAGTACGGTTTCTTTATGGAGCGCTTAGTAGTCGTAAAGGAGCAGAAATGGGTTCTGGCCCATTCGCATTGGAGGGGGGAAACACCAAGCTAGGTCTGCAGATTATTGACGAACGTATTTCTATCACTCATGATCCAGCGGATCCATTGCTAGGTGTGCTCCCATCACCTGGGTTACAACCTATTGCGTGGATCGATCGTGGCATTTTAACCACGCTATCATATGATCGGGAATACGCGCTTCAATCGTTACACGAAAATGACTCCATGGATGCAAGGCCCTCATTCCGTATGTCTGGGGGAGATGCATCGATTAGCGACATGATTCAATCAACATCTCGCGGACTCCTGGTTACACGGTTTTCCGGGTGTATGGCGGTCGATTCTCGTAGTCTGCTGATATCCGGCGTTACTCGCGATGGGCTCTGGCTAATTGAGCATGGTAAGATCTCGAAGGCGGTAAAGAACTTCTACATTAGAGAATCCCCTATGTTCATACTGAATCAGGTCGAGCAAATCGGTGTTCCGGTTCCTGTATTCTCCCCAATATCCGATCCCTATACGCCCGGTGTAAGCCCAGCTATCGTTCCGGCTATGAAAGTCAAGGATTTCAGCTTTACCTCGATGACCGATGCCATATAATTTCCGTTTAGTACTGCAGATGTTCCGTGTTTCGCTCGTACCATGCATCGTTTCGTACATCACGCTTACCATGATATGCTCCACGTCTGCCGCGTCCCAAACATTATTTGCGTGGCCCAAGAATAACGTGGATGTGAGCAGCTACACTTCGCTGGAATCATGCCTTGCGGCAACATGGCGCGTTCGGGATAGCATAAGGGCGAATCAGAGCATGCTGAGCGATACAATGCCAACGGAAGCGCGAATGCTCATTGCTCGCTCATTTTCTCCAGCACAGGACGTGGCCAAGCGCTGCATGCATCGGTTTTCCGAAGCAGAGATCCCTCTTAATAACCTCCGACTTGCACAGCAACTCTACCTGCTGGCCGGACAGGACGCAGAGGCATCCGCAATCGTCTTGCGAAGGCTTAGTATGACTACCACGGCCGACAGCGCCCAGCGCGTTGCGGTTCTTGACTCTGTAATTAGAGAATATTTATACGCACCACCGCCCAGATTCGATTCATTGCTTCCATTCATGGATGAGATAACGCGTCTCAGAGATTTCAGCACGCTACGCGGCGTAATAGAGTTTTCAAATCGCTACTTTAACATGCTTTCACAAGCGGAATCGTACGACCGCCAGGACATCGTACAGCAATATGGAAAGCGATTTCTTTCAATCATGGGTGCGCGCATCGACAGCTCCAGCCCAGAGGAAGCGAACAGAATTCGTCGGATGATAAGTGGGATTAATAGTATGGCCTTCAGGGCAGAATTCATGGATAGCCTACGAATCAGCACGGCCGCCTATACACGTGCACAGCAGCAAAAAATGATCGCGTTCACACCGAATGGTTCAACAGGATACCGCATATTTAGTGAATCTCGGTCTCCAATAATTACCGGAGATTTTGTCTTTCCAGTCAGTGCGCAGAATGATCATTTTCCTCGACTTGGCACGGTCACGCTAATCGTTTTACTAAGCGGCGATCAGCGGAATGGTGGTGCTGCTATCCTTGGTATCAATTCCAAGATTCGGCGCCTCAAGAAGCAGTTCCCAAAATTGGACATTGTATTGGTGGCAGCAACCGAAGGCGCGCTTGTTCCTTCACCTCCACCGTCACCAGAGAAAGAGGCCGCGGTCTTCCAAGATATGCTATTACGTTACGCTAAGCTTCCCGCGACTCTAATCGTTAGCAAACGACCCTTTGCACGCATGCCCGACCCAGATCGCCGGGTGATCGGCGAACCCACAGAGCTTGAAATTCAAACAGGATTGTCGCTCTCTGTCTTTGGTAACGCGATTTTGGTGGACAAGAACGGATTCACCGTAAAAGGTATGAATCTCCTCGTAGCACGAGACGACGATCTATCCGAGATCGTACAAGCCGTAATGGAGCAGTAACCCTTATATCCCCTTCACCAATCAAATCTCAACAATTGGAACTACGCAAACCGCGCAGAATCATGCAGATTAGTATTCTCGAATCGCTCAAGGTATCCAGTAAACTTTAGTCGCAGGCGAACGTCATCCCTCGCCGGATAATACACGAAGTACCTACTCCCACCTCTGCAGCATCAAAACCAATGACTTACTCTGACGAGGAATACATTTCGGTGTGCACAGTGGAGACGAACGCATCTTCACTGCGCTTGTCGCAACAATGTCGAAGCGCTCACTAGATTTGCGTTCGGGTTTTCTGGTGTTGAAGAGACCGCGCACGATATCGTTCAGGTGAGTTCAGTCGGGGTTTTGCTACTATCATTAACCGCAACTCCCCACGCGCTCCCATCAATTCGCGAAAGCATCGGCGTTGGAGAAACTGTCCCAGCAAACTGATCATTAATAAATACAAAGATCTGATAGTTCCACGGTCTGCATTGCAATCTCTTTGCCGCTATGGCAACTAATTATCCGAGAACGGTGGCCGTATACCAGATAATATTTCGCGCCATGTTTTTTACGTACATAATTTCGAAAATCACTGCCTCTATTATCAATTGCAGACCGCAAATGAGGTCAATTAACTCCAAATATGAGCATTTTGCTCTCTTTGCAGTACGAATATGAAACCTTCGCGCGCACGAATTCGTCTATAAAAGCGATCCAAATCAGTGCGATATACGAAATAATTCGGAATTTCAGTTTTTTGCGATTCCGATTTTTTTCAGAATGTCGTATGTTTGGCAGTCGGGTTACACACGAGCCTAGCGCTCATCAATAAGTTTTTCCTTATATTTGGAGACTTGTCCATGAAGTCGAAGTTTTTTCGTGCGGCGCGATTTGTTGCGCCAATGGTGTTGGCAGCTGTTGTAGCATGTGGCAGCGATACCGTCACAGCTCCACCCGGCAGTAGTCAAATTACAAATACGGAACGTGTGGCATTGAAGGAAACGCTTTCGGATCCCAATCTTCTGAGCGCGCTATCTGGAGGGTCGGAGGACGGTTCACAGACATTGATTTTCTCGCTCCTTAGCTCCAATTTGCATAGCGTTGGAAGCATTGACATTGCGACACCGGAACCAACACGGAATGCTATCTCTGGCGTGAAGCAGAACGCCATCCCCGTGCGACGTCTAGGAGGTGTACCACAAGGGTCTTATAAAGCCTTTGCAGGACAGATCGTTCTTGAGGTAAAGACCGGAGATGTCACTGAGCGTCTTGTATGGGCTGGGGTTTTCGCGATGAACACGCTCACGAATCCGACAGATATTATCATTGTTGGTGTGGCCAAAGATGAAGTAGGCAAGATACCTACATCTTTTCCTACCATGGGCTTGGGGAATGACTCTGAAAACAGTGACGAAACAAATGCATCATATGTCTATATTAACCCAGATGGTGTAGCCACAGTTTATGAAGCGGTCACCGGCTCTGTGACAATTTCGGACGCCTCGTTCAGCGGTGGAAGAAATTGCACGTTCGTGGGCTTCGAGAATTTGCCAAATCCCGGTAACTTTCGCAATCTCGAATTGACGTCATGCCGAATATCGGATGGCGCAATTAAGGGCAAGTTCAATTTTACGGCGGCCGAGGTTAATGGGGATCGCGAGGTAACCATTCCTGTGACGTCATTTAATCTGCCAGCATCTCGCACGATTCTTTCGGTGAAGCAACTAACTCCGGAAGCAGTTCGGTGATTTACACAAAGAAATAGCAGGATGGTATCGACTGTTATTTCTCGCAGCTAAGCTAATATCTGAAGCTCAGAAGGTCTCTCGAATCGCGTGGTTATGGCGTTCGAGGGACCTTTTTGCGTGCAGGCTATTTCGCGAACGTTGCGCGCGAAATCACAATAGGAGGAGCGCTAGCCCATCGCGTGACGGCCACCAGCACAAATCGGATTAATTGACTCCAATGTAAATATTTCACTCCGATTGGAATACAGATTGGAATACAAATTTGAGACCTTCGAGTACCGTAGTCGTCTATAACACAGAGCCAAATTAATGCAATGTGTGAAATGATTCCGAATTTCAGCTTTTTTTGCGATTCCGATTCTTTCGAAATGCCTTATGTTTGGCAGTCGGGTTACACACGAGCCTAGCGCTCATCAATAAGTTTTTCCTCATATTTGGAGACTTGTCCATGAAGTTGAAGTTTTTTCGTGCGGCGCGATTTGTTGCGCCAATGACGTTGGCAGCTGTTGTAGCGTGTGGTAGCGATACCGTCACCGCTCCTCCCGGCAGTAATCCAGCCACAGATGCGGACCGTGTTGTATTGCAGGAAACGCTTTCGGATCCCAACTTTCAGGACGCGCTATTTGGCGGGTCGGAAGATGATGGTCCGCAGGCATTGATTCTCTCGCTCCTTAGCTCCAATATGCATAGCGTTGGAAGCATTGACATTGCGACACCGCAACCGGCGCGGAATGCTATCTCTGGCGTGAAGCAGAACGCGATCCCCGTACGACGTCTCGCAGGTGTGCCGCAAGGGTCTTATAAAGCCTTCGCAGGACAGATCGTTCTTGAGGTAAAGATGGCAGATTCCACTGAGCGTTTCGTATGGACTGGGCTTTTGGCGGTGAACAAGCTCACGAATCCGACAGATATTATCATTGTTGGTGTGGCAAAAGAGGGAATGGGCAACCCACCGACATTAATCCCTGCTCTGGGCTTGGGGAATGAAGCTGAAAATAATGACGAAACAAATGCGTCGTATATGTATATTAACCCAGATGGCGTAGTCACAGTTTACGAAGCGACGACCGGCTCTGTGACAATTTCTAACGCATCGTTCAGCGGTGGGAAGAATTGCACGTTCGTAGGCTTCGACCAGTTGCCAGGTGTCAGTGATTTTCACGATTTCGAGTGGATGTCATGCCGAGTATCTAACGGCGCGGTCAAGGGCAAGTTCAATTTTACGGCGGCCGAGGTTAATGGGGATCGCGAGGTAACCATTCCTGTGACGTCATTTAATCTGCCAGCGTCTCGCACGAATCTTTCGGTGAAGCGACTAACTCCGGAAGCAGTTCGGTGATTTACATAAAGAAGTAGCAGGATGGTCTGAGCTGTTATTTCTCGCAGCTAATATCTGAAGCTCTGAAGGTCTCTCGAATCGCGTGGTTATGGCGTTCGAGGGACTTTTTTGCGTGCAGGAATATTTTCACGAATGTTGCGCACGAAATCACAAGAGGAAGATTCAACTAACTTATAATGCCGAGGTGTTCAGCTTTAACGCCACTGTCCAGAATTTGATCACCCAGCCTCTGAGCCAAACAGAGACCGGCACTGTGAACCCTACCGGGATCCGGGTTTTCTTCAGCCAACAACCGACAGCAACGTCTTTAATCAATCCAGCGGGCTCCTCGGCAATCTCGATCACAAATGCGGATGGGACTGCAACATTTACAGCGGCTTCGCAGCCGTTCTATCAGTACCCTGGTATACTGGGACCCACCGAAAAAACTGCCGCCAAACTCTGGACCTTTGCCGTTGATCCAAACATTCAGAGCTTCTCCTTCCTGGTGTATGTCGACGCGTCGGTTCAATTCCCAAACGGCTACGTGGACAATCTCCCGTATGTGTTGACGCTTGATCCATCGGAGACGTTCCAGTTGACTCCCCTGGTCCACAGCGTGGTTGGCACTGTGCTTTCGGGACAAACAGTGACATACCAGAATGCCAATAGTTCGATAGCGTCGGCCGCCACGGATGGTATGATCACCGCTGGTGCGACTCCCGGCGTGACGACGATTTCCGCAGCAAGTGAGGGACGACCCGGGATTCACAACACGATGGTTTCGGTTTGCCAGTCAACTGTTGTGAGCAATGGGACCAATCTTCCCAGTTCAATCAGCAGTGCCGACTGCTTCTCTTCAATAGGAGATCCGAAAGGGTTGCCGTCGACAATTTATTACGCAGATCTGTATCGTATATCTCTGATCGCGGGACAGACAGTCACGATCATCATGGATTCAAGGGATAACCTCGATACATATCTCATTCTGGCTAACCGCTTTGGTAATATCGTCGCGCATAACGATGATGATGACACAGGAGTGCTGGGTCGTGGCTCACGGATGGTATTTACAGTGCAACAGACAGGGACATACGTGATTGAAGCGTCGACATTCAATGGCCGCAGCACTGGTAATTATACGCTCGGAATAGAGGTGAGGTAATTTAGCGAGAAGGAACAAGAAGCTATTTTGTCTGAAGGGCTCTCCCCACACCGGGGGGAGCCCTTTTGTTTCTCAACAAAACTACATGTTCATACCTTAGGGCGCGCTTCCGCGTTGTCGTTCCTCCAAAAAAAAGGCGATTGCGCTTTACATGTTCCGTCTGCACTTTCGTTACGGGAGGAATCGCAATGTCTGTGTTAGGCCCAACAAAACTTCAGAACGAATCCGAACTCATTGCACGTCTCCGAAACGGAGATTCGGATGCACTCGGCGAACTTGTTAGCGCATATTTTCGCAGAGTTACCGCAGTCGCGTACCACATTCTTAGGTCTGGTGACACCGCGCAAGACATTGCACAAGACGTTTTTATCCGGCTTTGGGATCATCGTACAACTATAGACGCAACGAGATCGCTTCTGCCGCTCCTGTTTACAATGGCGCGAAATCAGGCGTTGAACGAACTCAAACATCAGCGAGTACAAAACCGGTATCACGAAACCGTCCAGAACGATCTGGATGCCGGAATCGTACCAAGCCACGAAGATGACATCCTGAATAGCGCGACAGTCGAGCGCGCCTTTCTGCAGCTCTCGGAACGTCGACAGTTCGCAGTCCGACTACGCATAGAACATCAGTTGAGTCACGCTGAGATCGCTCAGATTCTCGAACTCACACCAACAGCCGCCGAACGTCTAGTGCAACGAGGTCTCGAAGACCTCCGACATATTCTGAAAAAAGATGTGTCGGGTTTCCCCCACCTTGAGTTGTAATACCAATATGAGCTTCAATCCAACATCCACGGCGCAGAGCGGCGATGATATGGACATCACCTTATTCGAGCGGTATTGCGCTGGGGATGCAACCCCCGCACAACGTACGGCGATCGAGGCGTGGCTCATGAATCATCCAGAGCAGCGGGAATGGTACGAAACGGTCTCCGCGACTTTGGTGCAGGGAGATGCCCCCCGGGTAACTGATGCTCAGCAGGAGCGGAGGCTGGCTACAATCCTACGGCATACTCGAAATACTGAGTTCACTGAAGGTCAGAATCAGCGGCTCGATAACGGGCTTCCCGCTGTTCGACACATACCGAGATATGTGCCGTGGCTCGCCTATCTCGGTGGAGCTGTGGCACTCGTCATCGCTGGATGGGTGGGAGGAGCGCATCAGTCATCCAGGCTTTTTGATGTTGAGAGCGTTTCTACGTATACCACATCGAACGGACAACGTGCAACAATTGTACTTCCGGATAGTACAATTGCATCGCTCAACGTCGGAAGCCGATTGGAAGTTCCTGTGGGATATGGTCCCAAGAACAGGACGGTTCATCTTACGGGGGAAGCCATGTTCTCCGTAGTGTCTAGGCCCGGGAGCCCTCTCACAGTGACCACGGTACGATCGACCATTCGTGTGCTTGGAACGATGTTCCGCGTGCAAGAGTATCGCTCCGATTCTGCAACGATCGTTGCAGTGCGAGATGGAAAGGTCAGCGTTTCCTCCCTAACTGGCGCGTCTACTGTGTTGACAGCAGCACAGGAAGTTAGCGTGATGCCGAGCCGAGTACTTCAGGTACGAGATGCAGATTTTTCGAAATTTTCCTTTGCTGATGGGCTGCTGACATTCAATGGGACGACACTTCGTGACGCCATTCCTGCTTTAAACCGCTGGTATGATGCGGAGATACAGCTTGGTGATCCGGTGTTGGCTTCGTCCCGCATCAAAGGCAGCTTCGCGAGTGGCTCGTTAACCGATCTCAGCACAATCCTTGAGTGGACATACGGAGTTCAGGTTGTCCGCAATGGTCGAGTCTTAACCCTTTATCCTAAATGAGAATACCGCAGATGAATCATTGGCGTAGGATCAATCGATTGCGGCTGATAGTCCATAGCAAGATTCCAATTTTGCGAATAGAGAGTAGGCGCATTGCCCTGGTGGGAATTACGAGTCTCATTATTCCCGGGATGGTATCCTCTCAAACACCGATCGTTACGGTTGCGGATGCTGCCGCTTTACAAGCACATGGGATGCAGCAAGACAAGTCGATTCGGAAGCTTCCCCGGGTAACGCTGACTGTTAAAGACAGTACGATCGAATACATCATTAACGCGCTGGTAAAACAGGCAAAGCTACGAACCGTTTATAACGATTCCAGTCCTGTGTACGGAAAGCGAGTTTCTATCAATGTGGTAAAGGTTGATCTTATGGAAACTCTGGATCAGCTCCTAAAAGGAACCGATCTGATTGCAAAGCTCACTCCCGGTGGGGAGACAGTTATGATCCGATCAAAAGAGAAAGGGTCTGCAGCGAGCCTAAAGGTGAGTCAACAGGAGACGGGAACCATCAGCGGGGGAGTGATTGATTCGGCAACACATAAGCCGGTGTCCGGGGTAGCTGTTACTGTACTTGGAACAAGTCATGTAACTCTGACAGATGAACGGGGAAATTTTGCGTTCAAGAACGTTTCGGTTGGCGATCATACGGTGCAGTTCAAGTTATTGGGATATACGTCAACGAAACGAACGGTAAAGATCGCCGCGCAGGGTACCGCGACGCTTCGTGTGACGTTGATACAGTCTGCAAGTATGCTTTCCGGGGTAGTAACAACGGCGACTGGAGAGCGAAGGAAAGTCGAGATAGGGAACAGTAGCATTTCGCTCAACGTCGACTCTATCATGCAGGTGGCACCAATAAATACGGTCACAGACTTGATCGAGGGACGTGTCCCCGGGGTGACCGTCCAACGAAGTTCAGGGACCCCGGGAGATCCTGCGCGCATTCGGATGCGTGGGACAAGTAGTATCAATCAGAATAACGATCCGATTATTATCGTCGACCAAGTGCGTATATATAACAGGCAGTCCGATGATCGTAATATTAATAACAGCGGAGAATATAACGCGAGGAGCTACGCAGCACCGTCGGCTCTGGATATGATTGATCCGAATAGCATCGAACGTATCGAAATCTTGCGCGGCCCGAGCGCTGCGTCGATGTATGGATCTGATGCCGCCAATGGCGTTATTGTAATTACAACAAAGCGAGGACAAGCTGGCCGCACTCGGACAGACTTGACGTTGCATACGGGGACATCGTATATGCCTGGTCAATGGCCCGAGGTTACGTATCGATTTGGCACTCCATTGGTTGGTGGTCCACCCGTATTATGTCTCGGATATTGCGGAGATGTTCGTATCGATAGTACCGTCCGTTTCCAGGCACTCAACGATCCTCGGCTCACTGCGCTCGGGAGAGGAAGTGCGTTTGGAGGAAGCTCGACTGTGTCTGGAGGAAATCAGCAGATGCAGTATTCGTTCACAGGGAGTTTGGGAAATACTTTAGGAATTCTGAAACTCCCAGTGATTGAGAAGGAACGATATCTCAGATTCCAGGGAACACCCGCACCGAAATGGATGCAACGGCCGGATCAACTGGAAACACAAGGTATTCAAGCGAGTGTCCAAATCCAACTCGCGCCCAATGTGGATGTGTCAGCAAGTACCAACCTGGCACATAATATTCAGCGACGTACGTCCATGTCGACGTCTCAGAGTAGTGCGATATCGACTTTGCAGCAGGCATGGGTTGATCTCTCTCAGCTCAACGAAAAGCCTATATTGGGAAACCCCTATGAGCGTGTGGTTTCAGACAATTCCACAATCCAGCATAACGTACAGGTCCAGTTGAAACAGTGGACGTGGCTTCCGCTAAATGTACAAATCGGGTCATATGCATTAACTGAAAATGTCGAGATGAGTATTGCTCGAGGGCTTACCGTTGATCAAGATTCCGGCGGGACTGTGCGAGGCAAAACAAAAAATTCGACAAATTTCACTGGGCGAGTAATTACCCAACTTCCGGTGCACCGTCTCATGACCGTTGGCGCTGGATTAGAACTGACTCAGGGCCGAACAAATGACCAGAGTGGTTTTTTTCGCGGAATTCCTCAAGGAGTCACTGATCCATCCTCGGGCGAGGAAACCGCAAGCAATTCATTTACGAGAGCCAGTTCGGAGGATAGGTCGTTCGGTTGGTTTATTGACCCACGATTCAATATCGCCTCGCGATTCTTTGTAATGCCTGGATTTCGGTTAGATAACAACGGGCTGTCTGGCGCGAATGCAAAGTTCAACGCATTACCAAAGATGGACTTGTCATGGGTGATGTCAGACGAGCCATTTTTCCCTTGGAAAAATGTTGTCAATCTCTTTCGCCCACGTATTGCATTTGGAGTTTCCGGGATAACACCCAACCCCGGAGATCAACTTCGTTTGTTTCAAAAGGTTGACGGAAATCCATTTGGTGGAGTTGAACCACTCTACGGAGAGATGTTGAGTCTCAATAGACTTGGTAATACCAAGCTACGCCCTGAACGCGCGAGAGAGATCGAAGGAGGATTTGATATCGATCTACTAAACGGCCGCTTCGGTTTTGATATCACGTATTATCAGAAGCTCCGAAAAGACGCTATTGTGGAAAACAACTTTGCGACATCGGTGTATGGAGGCGGAACCTCCAGGATGAATGTAGGAGACATCAAAAATAATGGAGTCGAAATCTCTCTAGCAACGACTCTGCTTGAACGGGACCTACTCCGATTGAGTCTCACGTCGACATTTACCAGGAAGCGAAGCGAAGTTCTCAGACTCAGCGAAGATGGAGCCGCGATTGTTTTTGATGGTATTAGCGGCGCTGGTGGTACCAGATATGTCGTTGGATATCCGATGGAAGGTGTATGGGAACTTCCAATCCTGGGATATGCAGATGCGGATGGGAATGGATGGATTCAAAGCAGTGAAGTCGTAGTCGGAAAAGATCTTACTTACATTGGCTCAACAGAACCAGGGTATCTGGCTTCCATAAGCCCCACGATAAGCTTATTCCGCGGCCAAGTGAGTTTCACAACATTGCTTTCCTTCACCGGTGATTACATGCAATCAATGGCGCAATACGGGCTATTCAATCGGTTGAGAGATGGAGGATTATCTCCATTTATTGGAGATCTGATTGAAGGCCCTGAAGGATTTGGAAACCAGGTGTCACTTATGGGACTCAATGGTAAGCTTGTCCAAGGAGCCCTTATGCGGAGAGGGACGATGCAGAATGTGAACGTCTTGCGTGTGCAGAGCGTGAGCGTAATGGTTAATCTGGGAACCCACGCCACGCGCGTGTTACGTGCAAGAACTGCTAGTATTGCATTACAAGGCTCGAATTTGGGGCTCTGGACGAACTATATCGGAGTGGATCCAAACGTGAATGGAGCGCTTGGTGGGAGAGGACTTTTGGATACTGGCGGGTTACCCCAGACACGTGAGTGGCGCCTACAGCTCCGAATGGGGTACTGAGATATGAAAAGACGAATGAAACAAAGCGTCAAGCAGATGCACAAGATAGCAGCAGGTTTAGTGACGGGTACTGTTCTCGCTGCTTCACTCAATGCCTGTAAAGATATATCCGCCAAATTACCGGCCGGCAATGTCGACCCAACATTTTATAAAACACCTGAAGCCGCTGCACAGATGGCACGAAATGCTCGATATGAATTTCAGGTAAGTTCACTCGAATTTATGTTTGATGCTGGACGAATTGCAGACGAATTTTTTGATTCGGATTCTACGGAACGAGAACTTGGTGTCTATAATGATGTAATCGTGCTTGATCAACGGCATCTTCCCGACGAGACATTAGAACGCACTAAGCTTAGCGAAGAAATCACTAAAATAAAGAGCTATACTGCATTACAGCGCGTACGAGCGGTGGCGTCGCTTGCTCGGCGTGCGGTAGAAACCTATATCCCTGAACCACAGCCAGCGTTGAGAGGCGAATTATTTGTCTATGAAGCCTTGGCCCATATCATGCTCGCAGACTTGTATTGCTCAGGCATTCCTCTCTCGACAGTTGATTTCGAGGGGGATTACACATATCTCCCGGGATCATCAACGCGACAAGTTTATGAACGTGCTATCGTATTACTCGACAGCGCGATCACACTTGTATCGAATGATCAGTCCATCCTTTCATTGGCACAAATTGCGAAAGGACGTGCGTTACTTGCATTGGGACAATATGAGCAGGCAGCAATGTCTGTGCGTGATGTGCCGGTCGGCTTCAAATTTGAGCTCCCCGTGATGGTGACATGGTATGGAGGGAAGCATGCAAGAGATCCAGATGGGCAAAATTGGTTTACTAATTGGCAACGTGGTGCTATCGCGAATCGAAAGGGAATCAATGGATTACCGTTTGAGAGCGCTCTAGATCCAAGAATCCGAAGACGTACGTACATTGGCCATCCAGTTGTCACGGATAGTTCGCATGTAAAGGTAGCCTCTCACATTGAAGCGCGACTGATTCAAGCAGAAGCGATGCTTCACGCAGGAGATCCTGGCTTTCTTGATGTTTTAAACACATTGCGAACGGACGGAACATTCACAGTAACTCCTACACTGGATACGGTATATAAAGCTGGGACGGGCGGTGTTGGTGGCCTCGCCCCGCTGCACGATCCTGCGAACTCGATCGCGCCCGGACAAACACTATTCAATGCTCGGCTAGATCTGATTATGTACGAGCGTGCGTTCTGGCTGTTCTTTACGGGGCACAGGCAAGGAGATCTCCGCCGACTACTTCGGAATTACAATAGGACAATCGAAGAAGTCTATCCCACAGGGCCCGCTCGTGGTGGGTTCGGATCCTTCGATCAGTATGTCGATGTCCCCATTCCGGACGGGGAACGATACAATCCATATTTTACCGGTTGCATTGGGAGGGGAGAATAGTGATACGACAGTATACGAAGAACATTTTTGTGTTCAGTTGTATTGTTAGCACGATGCTTGTTGGTTGTAGAGGAGAACTACCTACGGCCCCCGTAAAGCAGGATGCCGCATCGTTGCTCGGAAGATTGGACATAAATTACAAGACGATCGTATTATCGCTACATGCGCCGTACGATACGGTACGATTAGATGCGATTCCACGAAATCTCTATGGCGACGAACTCCCATATTCAGGAAAATTCACATTTCGTCGATTAAATATCCTGGACCAAACAGTCAGTGTGGATTCGAACGGCCTAGTGACTGCGAATGCTGCAACGAGCGCGACGAAGGTTGAAGTTTCTTTGATCCTGGACGGAGTCATGCGGAGCGACACAGCCACGATTATGGTGCGAGGCGAGTCTCCTGTTGTTAAGATTGCCCGCCTCGAATTTTCCCCTCAAGCACCAGACAGTGCGTGGCGATGGGCCGGGAACGGTGCACTTCTCCCGACGGCTAACTGGGTAAGACTGTACAATGAGCAAAATCAATTGATTCCCAACAACCGTGCTGCGATAGGCTTTTCTTGGGATAATCCTGGGGTAGTTGGGCAAGCCAGGTATATCGATATTTATAGTAACCGGACTCTCGGTGAGAGCTGGATACATGCCAAAGTATATGCATATGATACCATATTGTCTGATTCATTTCTATTTCGCCGTATTGAACCAACCATCAAGTTTGTGGTTATCGATCGTATTGTTCCAGTTATTGGCCCTCCATCTATGGTTTTCTATCCAAGCGAACTTGAAGTCCAAACAGGCTCAACCATTGTGTTCATGAACAGATCAGGCACCGGAGATTTGCCAAACACCAAGGATTTTTGGGGAAATAGAATTCTTCGAGCAACAAACTTCAATGACTATATGCTGCAATGGGTCGACTCAACTGATATCGTGTTCGATAATCCCACCAACGTTCTCACCGGTGATAGCTATCGGAATGTCGGCGTAAAGGAATTTAACGTGACGTTTCTGACGGATGGGGGATCGGGAAATATTCCTAGCTTTTCTTGGGTGTTGTGTAAGCGAGTGAACGTCGATAATCCGATTGTCTGCAACGGCAACGCCACTGAGATTGTTGATATCGGATATCGATCGAGAAAATTCAATACGGTTGGTACATATCACTATTCCAGTACACAATTCCCTGGTGCACATGGTACGATCATCGTGAAGGAAAAACAATGACAAAGTATTGGTGGAACTATCGCTATCATGGAGTAACGACATGAATTCACTCGGAGTCAGCCGTCGGCAATTTTTACGAACTGGCGCTACAATGGCTGCAGCGAGTGCGATTGTACCGCCCGGGAGTTTTGCCGAGTGGAATGCCGCACGGTCTGACCGCGCTAGCGAGGAGATGCTTGGTAAAGCCTTGGCTCTGCGCGCAGTCGATGCGGCCAAAAGTGCAGGGGCTCACTACGCAGATGTGCGCGTGACCAGGAACGTTAGCTTGACGTGTCAAGACGGACTAAACCTAAAGGAAGAACAAGCCCTGACAGTTGGCGTTCGCGCGCTCGTACAAGGATATTGGGGCTTTGCGTCCGGGCCGTATTGGACACTTGAAGAGATGAGCCGATTGGCAAACGAAGCAGTGGCACAAGCACGCTTGAATGCCCGCGGTAAAGCACGTACGGTTGACCTTGGCATTCGTCCAGTGGCATCAGGAACCTGGACGACGCCGATGGCGATTGATCCGTTTTCGGTCCCCTATGAAGAAGTGATGGATTTCTGCCGCGCGTTCGATGCTGAAGTACGGCAATACAACGACACAATATTAGGACGTGCAACCATCGGTTTGACTCGAACAGAAAAAACCTGTGCGACAACCGATGGCGCATTGTTTTCTCAGCGTCTGGTCTCAGTTGCAGGTGATTTTCATATAGTGTTAATTGGTCTAACCGACCAAAAAATTTCACTCCAACAGACAGGAGCAGGCTGGGAGTACATCCAGGAAGCGGACGTATATACACAAATCCCAGAATTGATCGAACGCGCGCGACAGATGAAATCCATCGCACTGTATCCGGTGGACGTGGGCCGCTACGATATTGTGTTTGATGCAGAGAGTATGGCGTCACTCACGGCGGAGACCATTGGCCCAGCCACACAGCTAGATCGTGCATTAGGATATGAAGCGAACGCAGGGGGAACGAGTTTTCTGAATGCACCGTTAGAGATGTTAGGCACCAAAGCGCTGGCATCGCCGCTAGTAACGGTAACGGCAGATCGAACGTTACCCCGAGGTATCGCGACGGTGCAGTGGGACGATGAAGGCGTTTCTCCCGTAGCCTTTCCTGTGATTCGCGATGGCGTGTTGGTCGATTATCAAACAACCCGAGAACAAGCAGCGTGGCTTGAGCCCTATTATTCCCAGACCGGACAACCCGTGCAGTCTCGAGGGTGTGCATCCGTTGCGTCCGCACTGGATCTTCCTACGCAGCACACTCCGAATCTTATCCTTGAGCCGGGATCTGATGACATTGGATTCGAGGAACTCGTGGCCGGTGTATCTAATGGATTGGCGATGCAGGGCATGACTATGCAAACAGATTTTCAAGTGCGACAAGGCAGTAGTATAATGGGTCGGGTACGCCAAATTGTGAACGGCAAATTGGGCCCAATCGTAACCGGCGCAGGATTGCTATTCACCACTGAAGAAATGTGGAAAAATATTCAGCAACTTGGTGGTCCTCGCAGTGTCGTCAAAAACGCATTCGCGAGTCGCAAAGGTGAACCCGCCCAATCCTGCCCCTTTACCGCCTCGGCAGTTCCCGCTCTGATCAAAGATATCGCGGTCATCGATCGTCAACGAAAAGCGTAATCCTACAACGCTTAACTGTTCATGAATTTAAACCAGGAGTATGTTGTGAGTGACGACTTCGAGGATCCTCCAAAATTTCTATCACGTGAGGAGTGCGCCCGCCTCTTCACACATGCCGCGCGTGTAGCACAAGGGGGCGGGGTAACAGAGATCCGGATCCACAGTCAATGGAGAGCATCCGTGCGGTGGGCGAGGAATCGAGTGTCCGCAACAAGCGACATACGGGACCATCGAGTGACTGCAATTCGCACAATTAACAAGGCGAACGGCTCTTACACCGTGAATCAGATTGATGATACGTCGCTGACAACTGCCGTAGGATATGCTGAATGGTTTCAGAGACTTAAAACAGAAGGCGACAAGTTTCCGGATATCGAATTCGATATGCCACATCTTACACCCACGATTTGGAGTGATAACACATATCGACTCGAAGCAGCCGCGCGAAATAACGCCGTACAACCGCTCATGGATCTGGCAGAGTCCGCGGGAATGCTCTCTGCGGGCTACATTCAGATCAACGCCGGTGGAGCTGCGGTCCTCACTTCAGATGGATTACGACGATATTATCCCTATACGCAAGCTCAGTATAGCGTAACGGTACGTGAGCCACATGGCAATGGATCGGGGTGGGCTGGCGTGGATTTGTATGACTGGACGCGGATCGATACACCGACGCTCACTCAGCGTGCACTGACGAAGTGTATTACGTCGCTCAATCCTGTTCGTATTGAACCCGGACGATTTACCACGATACTTGAACCCCAAGCCGTGGCTGACATGTTCCGTATTATTATGGAATACTTGAATCGGGATTATAATGAAACTAAACCAGATTGGCCGTTTTATTTGGACAAGGGACTGTCAAAGATTGGCCTGAAGCTGTTGGATGAGCGTGTAACAGTTAGTGCAGACGTAATGGACGCCGACCTTGGATGGGTGCCTTTTAACTGGCAGGGAGAACCGTATCTGCCTGCAGTATGGTTTGATCGAGGGGTGCTACGGAACCTATCCTACGATCATAAATATGCAGTACAAACTTTAGGAAAAAACGAACCCCTGTTGAATTCACTCGCTTGCCGGATTAGTGGTGGGGAAACGTCGCTAGACGATATGATCAAAACAACGAAACGTGGTCTACTCGTGACTCGATTCGATCGAATATTGCTCGAAGATAAAAGGTCGTTATTATGTACGGGTTACACACGCGACGGATTGTGGCTCATCGAAAACGGAGCGATCAGTAAAGCGGTGAAAAATTTTCGGTTCACAGAATCCCCGTTGTTTGCCTTTAATAATATCCGTGAGCTCGGTCGCCCCGAACGTGTGTTTTCACCGTTAGCTCCCATGGTAGTTCCTCCAATGAAAATTGATGACTTCAGCTTTACGAGTTTGACAGATGCGATCTAGACGACAGCAGCTATGGCAATTCCGATGGGCCAGCATATTATGTATAGGGCTCCTCAGTTTCTGTACACTCCCACTCTTCGCGCAGATCATCCCACCCGGTGAACGGGCAATATTTGAACACGCGCCCGCTGCATTTCGTCGGTATACCGTCCCCTCCCAATGTACCGTGGCCAGCGCACGTACATCCGCGATGGTTTGGCGAGCCCCGACTCTCCGAGACACACTTACGTATATTGCAGATCTCACCGCGGATACACTTCCATCGGTTGGTACGCAGGCGATCGAGCAATGTCTTTCGCAGCTGACATCGCCACACAACGCGTTTCATCGAGAACAACAGATCACATTGGCAAAACTGTATTTGCTCGTGCGGCGCGATAGCATGGCACAACAGCTGCTTAATTCGGTCCTGGTTGAAATGGTAACACCCACAAACCCAAGCAGATGGTGGTGGTTCGATCGCGCGATGTCCGTCTATCTCGAAGCGAAGCCCTTCAAGAGTGAACCACTCCTTCATGTGCGCAAGCAACTGGACCCGCAACTGTGGGATTATCGATATGCAGTAGATCGGAGGATTCGGGGGCACGACCGCGCCTTAGGAGATTTTGCGGCCGCAGCTGATGTGTCACAGAACATGATCCGCGAGATTCAACACCGAGTTATACTGATGTCACATCCATCCGCGAATTCCACGCCTACATGGAATGACTCAATCGAGATATGGCCGGTATTAGACGCGCTTTTCGAGACCCATTCCGATATTGCCGTGGCTAAAGGGGTTGCAGCGGCGCGCCCGGTGCTTGACACGTTTCGACATACTATTACCATGATGAATAGAGACCCTGACGCGCCGCTCGCCCAGGAACTCCGGACGGGAATGGGCCCGTTCTCAGGGTTAATACCGATATGGGCAAATCACTACAGCATGGGGGACAGTGTTTTCCGGCAAGGAATAGCAATCCCAGCCCCGATTGTCCACGGAGATCTCTGGGGACGACGGCCCGATACCCTCACACGCCCTCATTCTGGCCGAGTCACGTTGATTATTAATGGTAGCAATATCCTCCGGTTCGAAGGAGGGCGAGGCGTTGGGATCGTCATGCAAATGGTGGCTGTACTGCAGCGCTTACACAAACAGTATGCCCCCGCGGGGTTAGATATTGTCTGGTTTGCGCCCAGCAAGGGATTTTTCCGTAGTAGCGGTGTTCTGACTCTACAGGAAGAACACGACGCTATTTCAACATATCTCTTTGACTATCTGAAAGCACCTGGTATCCTGGCGTTTGAAGAGACACCATTCACCCTTCGACACGACGGGAAACGCCTGGCAGAGCCGACCCTAAATCTCCACGCATTTGGAACATTAAGCTCCCGTTTTGGAGGGATACTACAGGGAAGCTATCTCGTGGATCGCAAAGGGAATATCATTTCGCTCTATCGGTCTTTATCTCTTGACAAGATGAAAATGGATGAAGCCGTCCTTGCGAAGTTGATTCAGCGAGCCCTGTAGGCATTCGCCGCAGGCTCGACTCACTCCCATTTCTGAGCATTCAACTCCGTCTCTCCACTCCACGACCCTGTCTTCGATTTCGTACTCTCTATCACCTCCTCAACCAACTTCAGCGACACAAGATCCGCCTTATTCCCAAACGAATTCCGAACATACGTCACAACCGCAGCAATATCATCAGGCTTCAACTGGTCCTTGAACGGCGGCATCACCCCTTGATACTTCTGCCCCTCAACGGTGATTTCCCCCTGAATCCCATGTAGCACAATCGCAATCATCCGCCGAGATGGGCCGGTAACCCATTCGGAACCCGCCAATGGTGGAAAGGCACCTGAAATCCCTGTTCCTCCAGCCTGATGGCAAGCTTGACACGTGGTCGTGTACACCTGCTTGCCTTTGCTTACCAAGGCAGCAAGATCCAGCTCTCCACCTCCAGAACCCGCCATTGCAGCTCCCGCGTTCGCAGTAACCTCAGTCGGCACCGTTCGGCTATCACCCGGCGTCATCGACGTATTATCCGTCTTGAGCGCAAGATACGTTATCCCAAAGCCCAGGACCAATGCGAGTAACGTAATCGGAACGTTAATGAATGTCAGCGATGACGCTTCGATCGGCTCATCCTTTTCACTCTCGATTCGATCTTCTTTGAACAAACTCATTTTGAAAGCTCCGATGCTCGTACTGGATCACGATCGCGCTGTAAACTCGTCAAATAAGACACAAGATTTTCCGCGCCTTCACTCGGGATAATCCATTGATCCTTCTCCCCGGGAACCTTGATGGCTCCTTCCTTCGGTGAATCCGTTGCGGTTATAGTCTCATACAGGAAAGAAAAGTCCGGCATGATACTCCACTCAACAAGTCCACGAGGGTTATACAGATGGAGATGTTGCCACACTCGACTAGGCTGTCTCGACCCAATGTTCGAGAGATCCGGGCCCGTGCGCATAGTACCGAGCAGGTGGGGGTTGTCGTAGATGTAGTCTGAGGGCAAGCTAGGCCGTCCCCAACCGAATGCTGCGTCGGCGCCTACAGAGGGGTCACGGACTTGTTGGGAGTGACAGTAAATGCAACCATTTTCGATATACACCTTCCGCCCGTGAAGTTCATCCGCAGTGTACGGACGTTGAGCGCTGATTGCCGCCTTATCAATGGCCTGTACCTGGATACGTGGCGCGAGGATAAAGAGAAAAATTGAAAGAGTAATTGTGCTTGTTCCGCCGAGAACAAAGATATAGGCTTTGTTCATGACTCGGCCTCTGCGGGCTGAGGTCTCACAATACTTATGACGTTATACAACATTAAAATGTGCGATAACAACATAAGCGTACCACCCACGCTTCTTGCAAACAGGTAGGGCATCGTAACACGAACCGAGGCTTCAAAGCTTCCGGCCGGATTACGAAGCTCTTCCCCTTGAAGCCAACCTCCAATGCCAAGCGCAACTGCATAGATGATAATCCCAATGGCCGCAACCCAAAAGTGTACGTTCAACAGCTGTGGATGCTTCCAATCTCTGCCCATCAGCCTTGGGAGTGCGAAATAGATTCCGCCAAAGAGTACCATTGTCGTGAACCCATACAATCCCAAATGCGCGTGCGAAACGGTCCAGTGTGTGAAGTGAGTCGTGTAGTTAAAGGTGCGCAACGAATGCAGCGATCCTTGAAGCGAACTCACGGTATATGCCATCGCACCGAAGACAATAAAGCGCAACACCACTGAATCTTTCAGTACATGAAAGTGCCGATACGTGGACACATGGTGGTTAATCGCCACTGTGATAACGGGCACCGCCATGCCAACGCTCATAACTACAGAAAGGTTTCCAATCCAGGTCGGAATTGGTCCACCGAGTAGGTGATGAACCCCAACCTGTGAATAAAACAGTGCGAGTCCCCAAAACCCAAAGAGCGACAGCTGATACGAAGCAATGGGATGTCCGGTAATCTTCGGGAGCAGGTAATAGATGATCCCCAAACCCAGTGGTGTAACCCAGAGCCCCAACACGTTATGCGCAAACCACCAGTTGGCGATAGCTTGTTCGACGCCAGAGTGAATGAAATGCGAGTTGGCGATGATGAAGAGAACAGGGAACCAGATCAGCGCACAGATCGTGTACCACATCGTCACATAGAGATGCTTCTCTTTGCTCAGATAAATCGTTCTGAACAGAGGGATCGCAACCATTCCACCTGCGACCGCCAGAAGAATATCGATCGGCCACCAGAACTCCAGCCATTCCATGCCGTCTGTGAACCCGAAGAGAATCCCGATGCATCCCAGCAATACGCCGATATTCCAGAGTATCCCGGACGCCCAGAGGACTTTGGTATTCTGCAACGGAACTTTCGTCAGCCTCGGAACAAGCCAGAGGGAGACTCCAAGCGCTGCCGGGCTGAGCCATCCATATGCAATAATATTTAAATGCAGTGGCCGAAGCTTTCCAAATGTCAGAAGTGCTTGAGAGCCGAGAAATTCAGGAATGTGGAATTTGAACGATACCAGAAGTCCAAAAATGGACCCTAACACAAGCCAGATTACGGACGAAACTATAAAAAATAAAATCGGCGACGTCGCGGACTGATCGAGTGATCGCCACTGCCTGGCAACGCTGCTATGATCGTCCAGCTCCACGTTCCCGAGCTCACCCGGGGCGAAGATGGATCGGGCCGCAGACGATGGAACCAGCACTTGCCGCTGGATGAGCGCAACAACAAATGCGGCCATCCCCAGCACCGAAATCGAAAACGTCAGAATTAAAAAAACAACCTTTACATCCACAGTTGCCCCCAGGCTAGCAGACTTTTCTTGTAGGTGTGAGTCCGCTTCTTGTAATGTTGTATATAATATGCAATATTTATTATCACCCGTCAATTAACTTCAACAAGGAGATGCTAGTGGTTGCAGAAACGCCTCGGCAACTCGTCTATTTTATATCCGGCATGTGGTGTTCGACGTGCGCCAAGAATATCGGGAAGTCCGTGTTGGCGATCGACGGAGTCGAAGCGGCGGATGTAAACTATTCGAGCAAACTCCTCCTCGTCAAAACGCAGGGCACCTCGGATAATGGAGTGCTGGATTCTTCCATTCAAACGAAGGTCAGCCAGATTGGGTTTGGAATCAAAAAGCAGCCTGAAGACTGGGTACTCCGCTTCCATAAAGAGCTGGAACTAGAATCGAACAGAAAAATCCCCTGGACACAGGTCAGTATCGTCTGGTTCCTGGCGATGTGGTCTTCGATGATTGCGTTCGCTGGATATTTGGGAGGTGACCTCTCTGCGAACGATCTGTATTGGCTGTCAGTTGCGTCATCGGTGTTTGGACTTCCGGCTATTGTTCTTGGCATAATTCCATACGCAAACTCAGGGCTTCGAGCGCTGTGGTTCAGCAAGCTTCCAACACTCGATCTCTTCATCTTTATCGGTGGATGCTCTGCCATCGGAGTGTCGCTGCTATCCCTGGCTTCGCGATCGTCCGTGACATACGCGGATTCCGGCTCGATGATTATCGCAATCTTGCTGCTCACGAAGAAGATTGAAAATGTGATTACCAAAAACATCACGTCGAACATCCTGTTTCAGCTGCACCCTAAAAATAAGCTGGTCGAGGTACTTAAAAACAGTCAGTGGAAGACGGCCGAAGTGTCTCAGGTAAAAGCGGGCGATCGTGTACGGATATTCCCCGACGAAACGGTTCCTTTTGATGGGGTTGTGCAAAACGCTGACGGTGCGATCAACAATCATCTGTTGAGTGGAGAACGAACACCGCTCTCTCTTCGTCCGGGAGATCATGTCTTTGCGGGCGCCATCGCGAAGTCGCTGCTCGAGTTGACGGTTTCGGCACCACAAGGACAACGCAAGATCGACGCATGGGCTGAAACGGCGCTGCTGTCTGTAAATACGAAGTCTTCATATGGACGACTGTTCGTGCGTGCAGAAAGTATACTTGTTTTGGTGGCGATGTGTGGGGCTGTGTTGATTGCTGGTATTCACGCAATACGCGGCGCCAACAGCCAGATGATTATTGAATCGTTTTTCGTGGGTGTGCTGGTCTTCTGTCCATGCCTGTTCGCAAGTATCATCCCGTTGACCAAACAGATGGCGCACATGGCGCTCTTTCGCGCAGGTGTGATTGTCTCGCGAACCGATGCACTGTTGGATCTCGCACATATACGCAACTTCTATTTCGATAAAACAGGTACGTTGGAAGCCGTGGAATCGACGTTCGTTTCGTTTGATGATGACAACACCGTACCGCTGTACTTGAAAGAGCTGGCGAGTAAATCTCAACATGTTACGTTACGCGGCCTGCGCGACGCTCAGGACCAATCTCTCCTGGAGTCAATCAACGAACACCCTGGACTTGGCGTTGTTGCACGCACTCGAGACGGAGAACAACTTACCGTTGGACGAATAAGCTTCCTGAAAGAGCAGGGAATCGAAAGCGACAGTGAATTGGATCCCGCCTTCTCATATGTAGGCTTTCGAGGAAACGTTGTTGGGCAGATCGTTAGAAAACAGATCTACGATGCGCAATCAAAGCTCTTTCTTCAGAAGCTTCTGACGATGCACTCGGATACACGCATTGAAATTATCTCCGGCGATCCTGCTCGAGATGCGGGGAGAGACTTTTCGACCATAAGCGAAAAGATTGTCTACCGCGGCAATCTCAGCCCGGAAGAAAAGGTGCAAGCCCTTCAGGCGCCATGTGCCTTTGTAGGCGATGGGCTTAACGACACACTGGCGCTTGCAAAGGCAAACGTCAGCTTCAGACTTGGCAGCCGAATCATGGGGTTTGCTCCGGTCGACTTCCATCTACAGGTCTCGAATCTCGAGTTGGTACTTCTGGTTACACGGTACGCGAAGAAGTATCGCGCTGTCTTGATACAAACGGCGTCTGCTGCGTTCGTATACAACGGGATTGCGCTCACATTGGCGATCCTTGGAAAGTTTAGCCCCCTTGGTGCGGTACTTGCAATGTCAGGGAGCTTTTCACTTATGCTGCTCAGCGTGTTTCGATTGAGTCGCCTCCCAAGCCATGCACAATGAAATTGATTACGTTGCGGCAAATTCTCAAACCCAATAACAGGCTCAGCTGCGCTGTTATTGGGATTCGGTAACGAGAGAATTCCGTGCGCCTTACCGATCATACAGATTATTCGCTTCGCGTGTTGATGTACCTGAATCAGAAGAAAGACCTCGTTACGCTGAACGAGCTGTCTGAGAGACTCGGTGTTTCGAAGAACAACCTTATTAAGGTTTCCAATCAGTTGGCGAAGCTTGGTTTGATCGAGACGATACGAGGAAGGGCAGGGGGGCTGCTTATTAGGGAAGAGACGGGGAAGAAGAGCTTAAAGGAAATCGTGATTGAAACGGAAGAGACGTTTTATATTGCGGAATGTTTTTCGGGAAGGAAGTGCGATTGTACGTTTTTACCGAAGTGTCAGTTGAAAAAGAGCTTAACGGATGCCGTTCATGCGTTTTTGGATTCTCTCGCGCAAAAGACGCTTGATGATGTGACGCCGAGCGATGCTGGGTCACGGAGTGGTAGGGTAGGGCGGAGTCGCTGTTGATACTGCTTTCTGTCGATTGAGTAGGATTTCTATCAGTGCGGCGACGCGAGCTTCTTTGCTTCGATCAAGACGAGCAGGAGTGATCCCTCCAAACATCCCGACACTCCATGATACATCAACAATAGTTCCGGACTCGTCAACTAAAAACATCATGAATGGTGTGACACCCAATGCGCCTCCCAAACGGCTATAGTTGACGAAAGTTGATGTTTTATTATCGATCCTCCGTAAATCCGGAGCATCCATGCGCCAAAAGTCAGTTTGCTCGATCACTAGGCTTGCCGGAACATTATGATATCCTAAAAGATATCGTTGCAGCCAGTTTGCCTCTTCTGCCGGTGCCGGAGGAGCGACTTCTCGAAAAAATCCGCGGGTATGGGCAACCAGGGTTACCTCGAGTTCCGGGAATCGATGCGCTAATCGCTTAGTCGTTGCAAGGGCATCGAAACATGCTGGTGTGCACCACGCTTGGGGGGAGAACGATTTCGTTTTCATCTGGAAATCATCGACAAACATGATCAGAGATACTTTTCCTTTAGTGGGCCGATGTGGTGCCGATGTATCGTTCCCGAAACGAAAAGCTCCTTCTATCGGAGGTGCCACTACGCCAAATGGGATTGCAATTTCATCTGAAGAAGCTTTATTTGCGCGAACCCAATTGTCCCGTTGCAATGCGATATAGGCTCCCGTGCTTTTACCTAAGCTATCGAATAGCGCGCTCGTCTTGGCACCATCCATCTTAATCAATGAACGCAACAAGTTTCATTAAGTCGAATGTGTTCAATCTGACAACTTCGCTATAAATTATCCGCATGGAACCAACAACCACCCACGTTTCACACTCCATCGTATCCGGCCTGACCGTGCGTACGACCAACCGCGACGAGTTCAATCCCGAAACCGCAAAAATCCCTACCTTGTGGTCTCGATTCTTCTCGAGCGACATCCCGGATAAAATCCCCAATCGATTACCCGATGCGCCATTTTTGGGAGTGTACTCGGCGTACGAATCCGATGCGTCCGGCCCTTACGATATCACTGCTGGCGTAACCGTCACCACATTAAACCCCGATTTCAGCAACATCGAGATTCAAGAAGGTAGCTACCTCGTCTTCGAAGCTATCGGACCAATGCCAGCCGCTGTAATTCAGACATGGACTTCAGTTTGGACATACTTTGAACAACATCCACATGTAAAACGAAGTTTCCTAACGGACTTTGAGTTGTATTGCGGTCCGGAGAAAGTCCAGATTCATATCGGAGTCGAGTCATAATCGAGCACAAAAAAATCTCACCATGATAGCAGTAAAAAAAATGGGCGCTCACCACATTCAGTGAGCGCCCATTCTTATAAAGCTTAACCGATCGTTAACCTCTACTACTCAACCCACATCGCATTATACATGGTATTGATAAATGACCCATTTGGCGCATAACAATCGACATTCGTACTCAACGAACTCCAGTTTCGTACCTGGCAATATGTGTTATTACTACCATACGCCGTAACCAGATTGGTCTCCGCCGTAGCGCCAACGCCAGCATTGAGGCCAGTCCAAGTCACCGCGTAACGGCCAGGAGATGCAGTCAGAAGTGCCGTATTCAACACACCCGTCGAGTTAAAGTTATACGGGCTCGATGGTGTGTACGAAGCAAGGCTCGTCTCGCTACTCGCCCAGACATAGCCAAACCGGTGGCCAGCTCGACCCTTTGCAAGCATCAACATCGAGAACTGCGCATCTGCCGCGACACCAGCAGGGGTGAAACAGCGGACCATCGCCACAAGGTCAACTCCGGTTTCGCCCCACGACTCAACCTTGCACCAGGCATTCCCGCTCCCGTATGCCGTAATTTGAAACGTTTCCTTGTCGTCCAGGGCAGCCGTACGCTCCAGGCCATCGAAGGTCACCGAATATTGGCCAACTGCGGATCGTGTCAGGCGAATCCCTTTCTGGGCCGAGTTGTAGGAGGTTGCCGCAGGCAAGTTATTGGTGGGCAATTCCGGGGTCACGACGAAACCGGAGCGACCTTGCGTTGATCCAGCCGGAACAACCAGAACGGTGAAATTGGCGTCTTGCGCAACCCCGGTCAGGTCATGGCACTGCACCTGGACAACCAGGTCGGCGCCCTCATTTGCCCACGACAATACTCGGCAACGCCGAGGGTCTAGGCCGTACGCGGAAAGCTGGATGTTTTCACGTTGCTTCGACTGTGTGGCGAGTCCAGGAAATCTCACCGCATAGCGGCCCGGCCCGGACCGGGTGGAACGAATGGTTCCGCCGGTCGAATACGAGTAACCGACCTCAACATCGTATGAGGCTGCGTTCCGGTTGTTTGCCCACGCAAGTGCCCAGCGGGAATCTGTGGCTGCCGCAGACATGACCACTGTGGTCTGGGCGGTGCCTTCCACGGCACCAGACTTGGCGGTCACGGTGAACGGGCCGCCTAACGCTTCACCCCGAACCAGTCCATCAGCCGTTACTGTAAGTCCGGGGGAGGCAGTCCAGGTAATGTCGGCGTCCGTACAACTGCCAGGCGCAACTTCCGCCGAGAGCTGCACAGGCTCGAGAGCAGGTAGCTGAGCGGGCAGGCCGGTCACGGTTATAGAGGTTGGTGTACAGTTCGGCTTGGTTGAGTCGCTGCAGGCGGCGACTGCAATGACCGTACCTACCATGCCAATGGTAAGAACTCGCGAGTACGGCCGAAATAGAGGGGGTAAAATCATCAACACTCCTTTGGATTTACGTGCCTATAGAGATATTTCTCGCCTCACCGTCCGGCTTCGCGCGAGTTTGCTAATTGCCCCGACAGTGCAAGAAATAGCTCTGCAATCAGGATCAATTTTACTTCAGATTAAAAGACGCGGGAAGGGATCCGGCATTCTCGGGGGGGCAAGTATTTCACCTTGACACGATGGAGAACGACGGTTAATCGCTGCATTGATGACTGATAATAAAATATCAAAACGCCAACAGGTGTGTTCGCTACACGTACCAACGTAGCGAACACACCTGTCTATTAAAATTTCAACCGCTTGGAATCAAGCTTAAAAATTACGCCGCTTCCATACGCTCAAAGACAAACACAAAATCTTCGTCATCGAACTTCACCGTCAGAATTCGTCCATTCAACGTAGCGGTGAGCTTCGTGCTGCTATGAGAATCAGAATCCGTTAGCCGAATCTTCCGGCCATCGATTGTCAGGGTTCCATTACTAAGTTGCTCGACAGGAGTGTCTTCTGCACTTGTTCCATTGAGAGCCACTGACCATGTAAGATCATCGATTAACTCGATATCACCGCTCGTAATGCTAACAGCACCACCTTCCATCTCGAGTGTCGTAGGAAGAACGTGTCCGTTAATTGACTTTAACATATAGAGCCCTGCAAACTCTTCCGCTTTGAGGGGATCCGTGCTGTCGCTACAAGCAAGGGCCAGGGGAAGCATGAGTAATGCGAGTACAAATCGAAGTCTGTTCATTATGATGTGATAGAGGGGGTGAAAATCATCGATTCTCTGCAGAATGGCGAAAATAACCACTCTGGGATGCTGAAAGCTACGCCGAATCGACATATTAAGTCCAGACTCAACGCAAAAACAAAAATAAACCTAAAGCTGCGGCATCACTCGTTCGATGCGTCGATCGGGAATTAACCACATGATTGCCACAAGCACATAAAGCGCGCCAGAAGCCCATTCATGAAAAAACGCGAGTGGAATAGCGAGGGTATAAAGCACCGGAGAAATCTTTCCCTTTACGTCTTTTCCTATTGCCATAGCAAGCTGTGAACTAGGCCCTTCTTTGGCGATGATCGCTCGCTGTAATATCCAATACGCAATCGCGGCCATGAGCAGCACGACACCATAGGCGGCGGTTGGCATGGATGCAAAATGATTTTCCCCCATCCATCCAGTCACAAACGGAATAAGCGACAGCCAAAAAAGGAGATGAAGATTGGCCCAAAGGACTCTCCCATCTACCTGTTTGGTAATATGCAGCATGTGATGGTGATTATTCCAATAGATGCCCACATACACAAAGCTGAGTACATAACTCGCGAAAACTGGAATAAGTGGGCGTAGCGAGGCAAGATTGTCGCTGTGCGGTACCTTGAGCTCCAAAACCATGATCGTAATGATGATGGCGAGCACACCATCGCTAAATGCCTCGAGGCGCGATTTTCCCATATATCTGACGATCTCAATGAAGGGGTAGCAGGGATGTAGTAATTTAGCGAAAATCGGGCCGCTGCTATTACCTCCCTCTTTAACCCTTAAAAAAGCCCCCGGAAGCTTTTTGGCTCACAGAGGCTGGTGGAGAGGGGCTGGGCTCTAATATCGCCGAGCCCCTCATTGGATCTTTCTATTATTTTTGCAAGTGCTTCAGCTTGTTACTGCTATCTGCTTTCGTTCCATCTGGCGCTCTGCCTTTGAGTAAATCGCTCACAGTCCCCAGAGGACTCTCATCCGCCTCATCAACCGAAAATGTGGTAAGCTCAATAGCACCATACTTTGCTGCAGGCCCGTATTTTTTTATAGCCTCTTCACTTTTTAGATAAAAAAAGCGAATTGCTTTCACTGATGATGTGCGAGGCCGAAGGGCATTTTGATGTTCAGGTAACCCGTCGATTACCAATAAAGCACCTGGCGGTATCTTGGTGCCCTGGGCGCTAGAATCACGTTCCTGAGATACTCCAGCTTTGGTACGTGATTCATCAGCTTCTGTCGCAACTGGTAACGGTTTTTTGAGACTCTCCTCACTCAAAGAATCAACCACTGAAATCCAACGATCCCGCGTAGAGGAACTCGATTCGACTCGCAACAAACTCGGCGTTAACTGCGCGCGCGCCGTCGGTGAAAACGCCGAGACTACGAACGTCGTGCCAGCAATCACAACAGAAAGGGTTGCGCGATATACCCACGTTGATTTGCTTCGCTTACGATTCGGATCAATAATCGCATGCAACCGACGGTAAATGGTCTTCGAATTGGTAAAGGCTAACATTGGCGCTACAACCCCTCTGGTTAATGAAAGTTGACTGGTGAAATCGAGAAGCAATGTTGCGTAATCCGTTGGCCTTCTCCCAAACGCAATTACGTAGTTATCACACGCTTGCTCTCTCTCATTCCGGAGTTGCCTGGCCGCTATCCAGACAAGAGGATTGAACCAATACAATGCACATGCAAAAGCAACCATCTGCTGAACTACACTGTCACCACGTTTCAGGTGCGCACACTCATGAACGAGTACATCATGAAGTCGATCTCGATCCCATGACTCTGCGTCCAGTGGAAGCAAAATCACTGGAGCTTTTCGACCATAGGCAATCGGGATGTTGATGCTGTGATATCGAACAGAAATGGAACGCGTGTAATCAATCTTTTGCTTAACACGTTCGACCATATCGAGCACCTTGACATGCGTTACCGGTGCGGTGGCCTGGATTACCTTCCGGACATACCGATGACTTCGGTATAAGCCCGCCAATATCGCAAGAACACCAAGCATCCAGATTATTGTGCCAACCGCGGTCCATAAGGATTGTGAGTGGTTGACAACACCATCCTGCGCAGCTCCCGGACTACTCATTGAAGGCGAAATGCCAGGTATGGCTGCTGTCGTTGATATTGCCACAGGAATATTCGCTTGCGAACTTCGCTCAGTGATTGCCGAAGCGGGCAGCATCGGAACGTTCCAGTCTGGTGTGACGACCTGAACGATCGGGACCAGCAAAGCCGCAAGGAACGTCACACTGAGAACCAAGTGCCGTTGAGCAGCCGAACTCTGTCTCCAATATCGAGTAACGAGCAAAGCAATCGCGAAAAGCAGGGAAGTACGCAGCGTTGCATGCAGGATGTCGTACCACACCGGCGCGCCATTTACGCTCAGCTGTGAAATCCAACTATAGTTCATTATCGTCCCTCTTCCTTCGCACGCGCAATTGCCTGACGAAGGGCGGTGATATCCCCGCCGGTTAGATCTGTTTCATCTATATCCAGCAACCGGTCGATCACGTCCCAAGGGGGGAAGATGCTTAAATCCGAACTGTTCTTCGTCATGCCCTAACGTTGCCTGGGACCCATAAAAAGGGACATTTTCGGAGAATTTTGCTGAAAATACCATCCCCGGGAAGGTAATGGCACTCAAGCGCAAAAAAGGCTGCGGGCTCAAAAAGTGGCCTGCAGCCTTCCTTCTACTCGAGATACTGTTGTTCCGAACGACTAGCTACAAGCTATTTGCGTAGCTCAAGATCTTATAAACCCCCTCTCGGCCCACAATCGCAGAAAAGAGCGACACGTCACTGCTATCCTTACCCGGGACTTTAATAACGCATCGGCTCCACACCATATTGCCATTCTGAATCTGGATCGAATCCGCACAACTATATAGTGGTTTCAGCTCTCGCCCCCCGAACTCGCGTAATGCTCTACGAAGCCCTTTTTCGCTATTTGCGGTGAGACGAAACCACATTAGTTGCGGGGACAGCTCATACGGAGGTTTCGACTGCGGATGGTTGGGATAGTACAGATACGCAAACTCCGCTCGTGATACGGCAAGCCGAGTGAGGCTAGCCGTATCACGATTATGTATGCCTTGTACGAGCTTGGTTACGAGCTGCTCTTTACTGGTCGCTCCGTCTGAAAAGTCTGTGACCGGTTGAACGATAGTTGACTGAAAACGTTTCAGCGACTCGTCTATCGGTAAAACCGAATCAATCGACTGTAATGGCGGCGTATCTATCATGACTACAGTTGGTGAATACTCCGCAGATGTATCATTCGACTTACACGTAATCGGTGTAAGAGCGAGAGCGAGGAGAAGAGCAGTGCGAGCTTTCATATCACGAGAGTTCAGCTATTACTGTGCAGTGTACTTGGTCCAACCGCTCCACCACTTGGACGTCGCCGCTGGATCAGCTGCACCTTGATAGCTCGTCCCGTTTAACGTTCCACCGAAGAATCCGTTTGCGCGCGCTGCGATCTTCGTAGGTAGCGTCGAAACACCAGCACCAAGCTTTGTTGGAGCCAAACCTGCGACTGGCGTCAAATCAAGCGCCGTTGGTGTGAGGTTCGTGAAGATCTGCGTTCCAGCCGTTGCATCAGATACTGTGATGTTGTTGGCAGGAATGTTGAGGTTTTCACCAAACGTTGGGTTGCTTCCACCAGGTGAGACGGGATCGAATGTGTTTCCGTTCAGCGCAAGCGTCACGTTGCGAACCATGAGGCTGTCGACTATACGAAGGTTTTCGGATTCGGTATTACGGATGCTGATAGCATAACCAGGCCAGCGAGTGATGATACCGTTTACAAAGCTACCGCCAGAACCGCGACGTACGACCATACCATTACCATCGGTCTGACTGAAGACGCCAGCGCCCGGACCAACGATCGTGAAGTTCGCGAAGACTGGGTTTGAGTACGGCTGGTTGGCGTACGTACAGCCACCCTTGTCGCTTTCACATCCATCGCCTTCAAAGCCGCGTGGATCGCTGGAATATCCACCAGGTGCGCCGGGACGAAGTGGGAGGCGGGTAGATTGGAATGCGATCAGATACTGATTGCGTCCATTATAGCCTTCGGTCCAATCGAAGTGATCGTCACCAGCCTCGTACGAAATCAGATAGCGGCCGTCAACTGACCCACCAAACCATTCGAACGAGTCGTCGAGTCCGGCCATTGTCTGTACATACTGGATGCGCGTTCCGCGTCCAACCGCGTACATGGAGAGTGCATTCAGCTCCTGTCCACCGCCGTTCGATACATCGTAACCTGCAAATTCGATACGTACGTATTCGATGACACCGCTGTTATCGTTATCGTTGGTTCCACCAGCGTAGTTCTGCGATTCTGTCGCTGGACCTTCGGTGAAAATCGTTGACAGCGTACGGTTGATCTTTGCATTACCGATAATCACGATACCACCCCAATCCCCCGGGCGGCGTTCGCCTTCTGGCTTTTCAGAGGTAAAGATGATCGGTTTTGCTGCGGTTCCCTCGGCCATAATCTTTGCGCCACGGAGAATCCAGAGCGAGCTTCCCGGGGTATCAAAATCACCAACGACTTTGGTGCCAGGCTGAATCGTGAGCGTTGCACCGCTCGCAACTTTGTAAAACCCCTTTAACGTATAGGTTGTATCGCTATACAATGTACGGTTGCTGGTCAGCGTGCCCTGTAACACGGCTTCTGTTGGGCCCGTTGGCGGTGGTGGATTCGTTGTTGAATCGCCGCCACATGCGGTGAGAAGCCCAGCGATCGCGATTGCTTTCGTAAAGATGACAGATTGTAGACCAATCTTCATAATATCTCCAAGTAGTTAATCAGAAGGACAACTAGAATGTAAAAATTGCGTGATACGATCGTATTACGGTCGAGTCACAAACTGGTCACGGCTTCCAGCGAAAGCCGATCGAGAACGCTCTGCCCGTTTCATACGAGAATCGCGTTACCGTTCCTTGTCGCGCTTCATACGAAGAGTTGAGCAAATTCTTGATATCGAACTTTGCTTCAACCGGACCAAAGAACGGCATTTGCAGAGAGAAGTCTACGACGTGGCGTGGCAGTTCGTACATATCCGGTCGTGGCAATACGCCTCCTGCACGAATACGTTTGCCAACCACGTTGTAGAGCAGGGAACTGGTGAGCTTTCCAGATTCGCTCGAGTAGTTCAAGCCAGCGTTGACCACGTATGGTGCTTGACCTAACATGGGCCGGCGCTTATTCGTTCCGGCAGATGTACTGTCGCTCGACATGTCGATGGAGCTCTTCATCAACGTCAGGTTTGTGAAGATGCTGAATGGTGTGAGGGATTCTGATAGAATATCCAGTTGCTTGCGAGCTTCAATCTCGAAGCCGTAGTTATATCCGAAATCTGCGTTGATGAAGCTCAGTCGTGACTTTCCGCTCGTTGCCACGTCGACTCGTTCGATTGGGGCATCGAACCGTTTTGCGAAGACACCAAAGCTGATGATCTCGCCGGAGCGGGGATACCACTCCCAACGCGCGTCGTAGTTTTGAATCAGTGACCGTTTGAGCGCAGAGTCTCCAACCACTGTTTCATACGTTGTCACATCATAGTATTCAATCGGTGAGATCTCGCGGTATTCCGGGCGCGAGACTGTCTGTGATAACCCGAGCCGAAGCTGTTGGTTATCGTTCAATTGATACTGAACATTGAGCGCTGGTAGCAGATCCGTATTTTTCAACTGTGATGTGCTTCGCCCGCCAGTGGTTGACATCGAACGCACGGTCATCTGTGCGTTTTCGAGTCGAGCGCCACCAATCAGGGTTAGCCTGTCTCCAATGGGATAGGTTACCATGGCATAACCGGCGTTTACAAGATCACGTGCCGTATATGTTCCGCCAACGGTATTCAGCTGTATTCTGAAGTAATTGGCGTTGGGTTCTGTTAACTCGCCACTAAAGATCTGCTCTGGTGACTGTTCGAGCAAACGTCGATCGATTAACGTTCCGCCAGAGTTATTGATGCTGTAAGCGAAGTTATCTGCGGTTCGATTCGTTGATCGAAGCGCATACCCAACCTTTAGAATCCCGCGAGTATAATCAACGTTGCTGCTAATGTTATTTTCGCTCAGGAAGCTGAACGTCTTTCGTGCTCCGTCCAGACTTCCAACGTTGAGCGCATAGGGAAGCAGCGTATTGGTTACGGGATCGGTCTCTCTCACATAGTCGGTTTCCGTACGATCGGGTTCATCGCGCTTCACCGCTGATGATGTGAGGGAGAATGTGAGTGCGTGTTTATCGGTGAACATCCGCTCAACCCGAAGCTGATTTGAGCGAACCGATCGTTCAACGAACCGGAGCGAACGGCGTTGCGTTGGATATGAAAAATCGTCCAAGGTTCCGAGCATATCGGTTGCTTCGTTATCAGTGCTTCGATTGTAGGTGTTGTTGAGTAGTACTCTGGTGTTATCGCCCACAACGGTGCTCAGATTCAGCAAACCACCCCAAAGCACACCAAACGTTGTTGTGCGACCTGCAAACCGGTTATACGGCTGCAAGGTGTCGGCAGAACCGTCCATAACTGCGCCGGACCGCACTTCTTTTTGCCGTACATCCTGGCTATTCGAATAGGTAGCAGATCCAATGTATCCCACTCGTCTTCCAAACGGATTTGCCTGACCGCCAGCTGCGGCGGAGAACGAATAGTTGGGAAGAATGGCTTGTGCTTTTGGAGACCAGATGTTGCGAAACGATCGGATGGCCTGGTTCGTTGTTTCCTGGTCGATATCGGTTCGTGCGGCTCTGTCGGCTAGCCCGGGAAGCTTTCGATCGCTACCACCGAAACCAAACCACTCGCTCCCAGCGCGTGGTGAGGAGAAAAACGTCTTCCCGGTGGAGCCGGGATTATAGGTAATACCGCTACTGTACGACAGAACTTGTTTGAGCGGAAACTCGCGCGTCTGGATATCTACCGCTGCTCCACCAAAATCGCCTGGCTGGTTTGGGGTAAATGTCTTTGACGTTGTAATTCCTTGTAACAAGCTCGAAGGGAAGAGATCGAGTGGAACAACACGTTTCTCTGGTTCAGGGCTCGGTATACGTGCGCCGTTCAGCGACGTTGTGGTGTAACGCTCGCCGAGTCCGCGAACGAAGACGTATTTACCATCTTGAACGGTGACACCGCTTACACGTTGAACCGCTTGTGCCGCGTCGCCATCGGGACTCTTTGAAATCTGTTCCGTGGTGATCGCGTTAACAATCGCTGGAGCGGCGCGCTGTTGTTCGAGAGCAACGGCGACCGTGCCTCTGTCTGCTGCTGCGGTGATTCGTTGTGCGAGTAATTCAGTAACGGCACTTTCGATCGTGACATTTTGTTCGGTGGTTTCGTCGTTTTTGATTACAACATTTGGGACTTGCTTTGGTGCAAAGCCCATTCGACGAACATTTAGTATCTTTGTACCGGCCGGAACTCCGCGGATTTCGTAGCGTCCGCTATCGTCCGTCATGGTACCGATTGTCGTGCCAGAGACCTGGACAGTGGCGTTGCTTATCGCGGCGCCGGTGCTTTGGTCGGTCACGCGTCCAATGACTTTCCCGCCGGCAGTTGCCTGCGCAGAAAGGGACGCTTGTGGGAGGAGGAATAATAGAGAGAAGCAAACGAGTGCTTGAATTCGCATATAGTAGTCTTTTTTCATAGACTCCTAATAATCAGCTTCCTCCATATCGGAACGAGTACGACTGTGTAACTGCTGTGTCACGTATTCCTGGATCGATACAACAGTTATATGCGAGTTTCTTTGCTTTTTCAGGGTGAGACGGGGATAACACCCATTCTATATTAGCACAAAATCAGCACAAACACATACCGCAAAAAAAGAACGCGGCGTGTGTCACAGTTGTGTCACACGCCGCGTTTACAACTACAAGATGCTACTGATGATTACTTAAACCGCATGCCGTTTGCCGCATATTCACCAGCCTTGGGCGCCGTAAATGGCTTAGGCGCCGGTTTTGGCATGGGAGGCTTCCCACCCTTTCCACCACCCGCTCCTCGATTTGGCGGACCTTTGCGTGCGTCTTCGCTCGTCATCGACAGTGCGATACGATTTCGTTCGAGATCAACCGAAACGACTCGTACTTTCACCTTTTGTCCAACACGAACGACTTCGTTTGGATCGGAGATATACTTCTCGGATATTTGCGAAACGTGTACGAGTCCATCTTGATGAACACCGATATCAACAAAGGCTCCGAATGCAACAACGTTTGTTACCACACCTTCGAGCTGCATCCCTTCCTGAAGATGTTTCACTTCGCGAATGTCGTCGCGGAACGCCGGAAGTTCAAACGACTCACGTGGATCACGGCCTGGCTTCTGTAGTTCGTTGATAATGTCTTGCAGCGTTGGCAAGCCAACATCCACAGAAACATATTGCTTGGGATCGATCTTTTTTGCCGCATCGCTGTTGCCAAGCAGTGCGCTAATCTCGACACCAATATCGGCGGCCATACGCTCAACCAGCGGATAACGCTCCGGGTGTACAGCCGACGCATCCAGCGGATGTTTTCCACCGCGAACGCGCAAGAACCCAGCGGCCTGCTCAAAGGCTTTCGCACCAAGTCTTGGAACTTCGGTAAGATCCTTACGGGAGGTAAACCCACCACGTTCGTCGCGAAGTTTCACAATGTTTGCTGCCAGCGATGGACCAATACCTGCGACATACGACAACAGAGGAACTGAGGCGGTGTTTAGTTCAACACCAACGCGGTTTACGCAGCTTTCGACTGTTTCATCCAAACGCTGCTTGAGTCGAGTCTGATTAACGTCATGCTGATACTGCCCAACTCCAATGGACTTCGGATCGATCTTCACCAACTCAGCGAGTGGATCCTGCAATCTGCGGGCGATCGAGATTGCACCGCGGAGCGAAACGTCGAGATCAGGGAACTCTTCGCGCGCAACGTCAGAGGCAGAGTACACCGAAGCGCCAGCTTCACTGACCACAACAACGTGTGGTTTGGAAAGGTTGCGTTCGGCCAGCGTTTGACGGACGAGAGATTCCGTTTCGCGCGATGCTGTGCCGTTACCGATTGCAATCAAGTCAGCGTCGAAGCGCGAAATAAGTGCAAGCAATGAAAGCGCGAAACGATCAGATTGATGCAGAAAAAACGCATCCGTTGCCAATACAGCACCGGTACGCGAAACGGCGGCAACCTTAACGCCAGTACGGAAGCCTGGATCCAAACCGATCACAACACGTTCGCCAGCCGGTGCGCTCAGGAGGAGCTGCTCCATATTCTGACCGAAGATCTTGATTGCTTCTTCGTCAGCTCTGGCCTTGAGCTCAAGTCGGAGATCGAGTTCAACAGAAGGTGCAACTAACCGCTTGTACGTATCCTGCACGACAAGCTTCATCTGTGCAATAGCAGCGTTATCATCCGCAAATTTACGCTCAAGACTTGCGACGATATCAACGACAGGTGCTTCGATCGACCAGAGCAAAAACTCTTCGGCTTCACCGCGACGAATCGCAAGCATGCGATGCGATGGAATGTCGGAAATGGCCTGGCTGAAGTCGTAATAATCCTGAAACTTGGAAACCTCTTCCGCCTTGCCAGTCATTGCGCGCGATCGGACTAAACCACGATTTCGCGTGAGGTCACGAATTTGACCACGCAGATCGGCATCTTCAGAGATGCGTTCTGCAAGGATGTCGCGAGCGCCACCCAATGCAACGGCAACGTCGGCAACTTCTTTTGTTGCATCAACATAATTTGCGGCTTCAACAGCGATTGCATCGTCATTGGTTTTACCTGCCCACAGCAACTCTGCCAGCGGCTCGAGCCCACGTTCCCGTGCGATCATGGCACGCGTACGACGCTTTGGTTTGTATGGGAGATAGAGATCTTCCAATGCTTGTTTTGTATCAGCGCCGAGAATCTTGGCCTTGAGTGCATCGTCCAACTTGCCTTGGTCGTCAACACTTTTGAGGATGGTTGTTCTGCGATCTTCAAGTTCACGAAGATATTCGGATCGATCACGAACATCGCGCAACTGAACTTCATCAAGACCGCCGGTCGCTTCTTTTCGGTATCGGGCAATGAAGGGAAGAGTGTTGCCTTCATCAAAGAGCGCGAGAGCGCCTATAACCTGCTGCGTGGTGAGCGACAGCTCGCTTGCGATGATCTGGCTAAAATTCGGCAAGGACATTTACGTATTGAGTGAACAGACTTAGAGGGACGACCGTACGAAACATACATGACATACATACGGTATCCGAACGATAACACCGTGGCGCAAGTGGGTTGACATCTGGCAAATCATCATCCATTTAATCGCGTTAATTGATGCACGAACTATCGAGCGAACGAACGACAGAGCGCAATTCTGGTGGTCCGCCGATTGCGTAACTATATGTTTAGCAGTACGGTGGGCATACACCGTGACAGGACATTACCCTCGCTCTATGCTCAACATGCCGATAGAGCGCACCACATGTGCTGCCACCCGCCTTCGTCGGATGCACTGAAGCGCGGGTGAGCGCACATCTTCTCGTCCAACACGCTCCTCAGTTGCGCGTTGACGTTGTATCTTTCCCAGATGGAAGAAAATAAGGACTCGATCAACTTAGTGATGGCCGCCCCAGTACTCATCGAGCGGCGGCGTCTTCCAGACGAACCTGAGCTGCAGCCTGGAATGGCGATTGTCGGGTCGTTCGTGGACGGAAAGCTGATCGCACGGAGCGTTGCCCCGGAGGAATGGACGCCCGAACTGGAAGGTGGGTTGTTTTCGACACCACGCCAGATCATGTACCAGGGGACGGAAGTCGAAAATCGGACGATTCGTGCGCAGCTCATGGCGATAATACCTGCCGCCGATCTGCCGCGTGAGCCCTGGCAGCAAGAGCCGGAAGAGGACGCCGCGGCTAGCGTGGTTATGTTAGGGGTGGTTGTTCGGCTCCCAGGCGATAGGCAGGAGACTGAGCTTCAGCACGAATGCCTGTCCCATTTTATGAACGTGATGGGTGGCAACGCTGAGCCGGTTGTTGATCGTATTTTGAAATCGCTGTAGTTTTTTGTATCGAGCAGCTCAGTCTCGAATGTCAGTTTAGCAACTCCGCCCTCCAAAATTCCACAACAGTTATTTATGGCTGAACGCCCATTAATCGACGTCCTTCCGACATATACTGGTCCCAATCCATCGGCGCCCTTGCAACAGGCGCAGCCTGGCGATGCGGGCACGGATGTATATGCGACACAAGACGCTGTGATTCAACCGGGCGGTCGCATCCTTATGCCGACTGGATTGCGTGTGGCACTTCCGGTTTTGCAGGTGACGGATACCAGCATCTTTTTTGAAGAAGGGTTAGTGCTTGACGTGCGACCAAAGAGTGGGCTTGCCTTGAACTTCGGGCTTACGCTGCTTAACACACCAGGGACGATCGATTCAGGGTATCGTGGTGAAATTGCGGTGATTTTATATAACAGCAACCCGATTGTTGACACGCATGTGGTTGATACCTTGCTGCAAGTGCTGGATGGCGGCGCGACTGCGTCGGATTTGCGAAAGAAGGTTGAGGAGGCGAGGGAGACGTCTGTGATTTCGATTCGCCGAGGCCAGAAGATCGCGCAGGTGGTTTGTATCCGGTATGTGATTCCGAAGTACCGATGCGTGGATGCGGGGGAAGTGTTGCCGGATACGTTGCGGGGGGTAGGCGGGTTTGGGTCGACGGGGATTGGGGGCGAGCAGGTGACACTCGAGGCGTAGAGAGAGGTCGCCCGAATAAGTGTCCCTTTCGATCACTTATTCGGGGTGTTATATTAGGATGTTGTTGTAGTTTGTACGCAGTTAGTACACCGGTCGCGGTCACGCAGCTGTGATAGCGACCTTTTTGTATCCCAAGGACAGGTGGCCGAGTGGTTGAAGGCGCTCGCCTGGAAAGCGTGTATACGTGAAAGCGTATCGAGGGTTCGAATCCCTCCCTGTCCGTGATAATCTATTGAGGCTCCGTTTGCACTGACGAGTGTAGGCGGGGTCTCTTTTTTAAGGAGAGGCAGGGAATTAGGACAGTTCAAAGCCCCGTTCTGGAATCTGCCAGAGGGAAAGGCTACAATCCTGGAGCCTAGAACCTTCTACGCGGCAGCCTTGATGGTCAGTCCTACATGCATGCCAGCTTGCGCGAGCATACTGACTAACGTATCTATGCTAAACAGGTCAATTTTTCCACGCATGAGATCGCTAATACGAGGCTGCGTTACACCGAGCAGTTTTGCGGCCTGGGCCTGCGTGAGCTGCCTTTGTTCAATCACATGACGAACAGCTCCCATGAGCTGAGCACGTAGTTTCAGATGTTCTGCTTCGTCTGGAGCGAACCCCAGGTCGGTAAAAACGTTACCACTCGACGGAATGGCTGCCGCCTTGGACTTACGCTGCGTCATTTGGACTTTCTCCCCAATTTGCTTTTTTGTGATTCTCGTCGTTCTCTCATAACATCACTCAATCGCTGTTTAGCGAGGTCAAGATCGTTCTGTCGTGTACGCTGCGTCTTTTTCTCAAATGCATGCAATACATAGACCCCTTCACGAAACTTGGCAACATAGAGTATTCGATGCTCGACTTCCGTATGAATACGAATTTCGTAAACACCACTGCCTACTGTCGTCATCGGCTTCCAATCGGACGGCATTCGGTCTTGCTGAACTTCACTTAATTCGAAACCTGCTCGTTGCCTTGCAACAGGCGGGAAACGACGAACGTCGTCCAAAGAGGAGCCAAGCCAAAAGAGTGGGCGATCTGCCATACGAACGTAATATACAATTTTTTGTATATCTTGGCAAGTCTCTTTTCAACGGCTCCTGGTATCCGAATAGCCAAAAGCAGTCCAATGCACACTAGAACTTTACGCCGATTTTCGCTGCGAATGGCGATCTCTGCTTACCAATGAACGAATTTCGAAGCCGGCGTTCTCGCCTTCCCAGAGATGTCAGCTATATCTTTTAAGGTGTTCTTTTTCACCACACCGTGGAATCCTTATGAGTGAATCAGCTGATTTCCCCTACACCACACATCTCAACGAGTATTACGAACCGTTGCAGGTTGTTGACGTCCCTGCGTTGGTTGCTGCCTGCGTCGATAAATGGTATAACCAGACCTTATGCCGCGTGAACGATTCAGTCGTCCGGCTTGGCGTGATGCAAGGCGAATATCACTGGCATAAGCATGACGATTTGGATGAGTTTTTCTTCGTCTTGGACGGACACTTCTTTATTGATCTTGAGGACCGCACAATCGATCTCGGGCCACAGCAAGGGTTTGTCGTGCCAAAGACAGTTGTCCATCGGACACGAGCACCAGAGCGGGCTGTGATTTTAATGGTTGAAGACGCTGGAATTATCCCAACGGGGGACTGAATTCAATATGGATCGGTAAATATCCGACCAACAGTGGGGCGCGACTCAGAACGTATTACAGAGATTTATAATTACCCCCGCTCAACAAAAAACCCCAGCTTCCTGTTTAGTAGAAAGCTGGGGTTTTTCCTTCCGCTACTTGTTCGCCGCCGCCTTTTTGTGCTTGGCCACCGAACGGAAATATTCCGCAACCAACTCCTTAAAGCCGTTTGGTACGTCGGCTGCTCCGCCCATGACCGGCTGAAGACCGACTTTCGGCTGATCCTGACGCGGCTTGAATATTTGCTGCGGCAGCACTTCGAAGCCAATTTGTTCTGCTGCGGCTGGAGCGTTCTTGTAACGACGCTGAGTGGCCGCATCCAGATGGCTAATTTGTTCCGCTCGCTGTTCTTGCCGCTTTTCGAGGATTTCTCGCGCGTGATTCAGATGATACATGATGCTGTCTGCCCGTTGACCGTTATTCACGTTCATCACAACAAGTTGCATAGCTTTCGAGGCCTCTAAAAGCTCGGTTTCTGTCGTGCCCAACGCATAATCGGCCTCATTGTCACGAGCGTCCTTGCCGAGTCTGCGTGCCAGGGTTTCCGTCTCGTAGGCAAGCTGACGTTGAACGTTACCCCCGTCAGACGCCGTCTTTTGGGATTGAGCTAGGCGTTGTTTTCGTCGCTGATCTTCTTTCTCCTGCTCACCAGTGATGCGCTTGAGCTCACCGATCAATTTCAGCACTCTTTCATCTGCATCGTCTTGTTTTGCGCGCTTGGCAGAATCTTTAGGCACAGTATCGCTCTCGATATCGAAAAGCTGGTCGAGGTCGTTCGCTGTGGGCTCGAAACTCCTGAAATAAATACTCGTACTATCTGCGGGTAGCCTACGTCGCGTCTGAAACGCCATCTCCGACTTCTGCAGAGAACGCAACGCGCGTTTTTCGTAGTCGAGTGCCTTGAGAAGATCCAGGTTTATGAGCTGATTCGATGCCGCCCGCATTCCTTCTGTCGCGTCGGTGAGATCCTTTGTAATCGTTCGATAGATCGCGTCGAATGATTCGATACTGCGGTTTTTCATCTGCTCAACAATCCGAACGATCCGGTCAGACAGGTCAACCTGAGCTCGCATGATCGTCGTTGCATTCTCAGCGTGCTCCTCCTGTGTCTGCGTTGGCTTGTCGCGCTCGGCTTTGAAGGTGCGGTTGATAATGTCCTGCTGTAGCCTCGACAGCGTGTTCAACCCATTTTCACTTTCGTCAAATTCTTCTTCGATTGGCTGGTCCTTGTCCTGCTGTGGGGAACGTACGTGCAGGAAGTACAGGTCAGAGAGTGCAATCTTCCCACCCGCCGAATCGTTATCCAGTGTGCGAGCGTAGTACGAAAGAAAATCGCCGGGTTTGAGGCTGAACTTTTCGAGAGCGAACGTGTGCTCGACGGCTACATTCCGTTGTCGCCCCTTGCTGGAATATAGAGAAACGCTCTGTTCTACGCCGCCATTCAACGAATAGACAAGTTCGATCGACGAAACGCTATAATCATCGACCGCTTCAATCTGCGAAACGATCTTGTCTGATGGGTGCACTGGCAAGTCGCGACCAGGCTTCCGGAACGCAATCTTTGGACGATGGTCTTCGAGTGCTTCGATCGTATACGGGATCGTCCCCGCAATAAAGTTTCCGACCGACTGCAGTTCGATTGTATAAAATCCGCTTTCCTTCGGAGTGATTGCTCCCGAAAGCGTTCCATCCGCCTCAACGGTCATGGGGATGGCCGATTGCCCTTCAACAACTATTTGGGCCGCGGTAACAGGCATCGTTGTTTTTGCCCGCAAGAGTACCGACGTACCAACTGGAGCGGTAATATCGCCGCCGTCCTCAACCCACGCTGTCGCCATGCCGGTATGCTGAGGATACCGAAATTCCAGAGAAATTGTGCGGACCGCCGGGCGATCGACAACTTCCAGGCGATAATCGGGAGAACGAAGACGATACGTTTCGACAAAGTAGGTCGTCCCCTCCTCGATGTTGAGCAGTCGAATTTCGAAGACGTCCGGCTCCCGCGTTGCACTCATCGGCAGCCGCTCCCATTTACCTCGCTCTTTCCTCTTCACTGAAATATCGACTTCTTTCGTATGAAACCCTTTCAGACGCACACGGATAGTTTGGCTGCCACCTCGAGCGACTGTGGTATTCCCCGGTTCTACGTTAATAGCATAGGGGCTTACTGCGGTGATATCGTTCCATGGCGTGAATAACAAGCGCGCTCCCGCACGCAAAAAACCGGGCCCAAGCTGCAGCATCACGATGCCCAGGAGGAGCGTGGCGGCGATCACGGAGAGCGATCGAACGATACTCCGCTTTTCAACCGCAGCGCCCCCATTGATTGCTTGCGTACGTGAAACGGCGATGTCGACAGTTCGGTCGAGCAAACGGGAGGATCGAAGCGATTCAGGGAGTTTCTGTGCTTCCACTTCCACCGCGCTGACGAGCGCGGCATCGAGCGAGGGTTCGTGCTCTTCGAGATACAGTGCAACTTGCCGGTCGTCAATCGTCCGCGCGAGCAGACGGACGCAATACCACCACGCCACCGCTGCCAGGCACGCATATACCCCCACACGAACAATGGTCACAACGGTGGGCGTGAATCGATAGAAATCCATGATCCACGTGCCAACAATCACCGCAAGTAACGTCGCACCGAGGACGGCCATGATTCCTCGGACGATGATCTTGAGACGCCATCGTCCACGAACATTCTTGAGAGTTTCTGAGAGCTTCTGGTGCGAAGCCGTCATCTCGATTGCACTAGCCATGAGTATTTCCGTGTATGCTGTTCCGATTAACGCACTGCACGCGATAACCGGTTTGACAAAAAGGTTTCGGCGCTGAGCAGCACCAGCATCGTCACGAGTAAAAACCACCAGAAGCGTTGCCGATGCTCCCAATCGGCTGGTTCCAATTCGCCGACGGACTTCGTCTGCGCAGATGCATTTGGCGAACCGACCGAAGTCATTATCGCCCGTACAAACGCGGTATCAAGCTGTGTGAGATCGGATTCGACCGGATCAACGTTCGATGCAACTAGGCGATTGGCTGCACCTGCGAGTCCACTCCGTGTAATTTCGTAAATCCCTTGTTCTTCGAGCTCTGGTGGATCAAAGGGGCCGAACCGTATTTGCGCATCACTCGGCGTTACAGCCACGTATTGCGTATTCCGAATCGCCTCGGCGCGCACTTCATTGGATGTCGGAGTTTCAGCGGCCTTACGTTCGCCAAACAATATGTCCGGGTTGATTACACTACCAACCGTCATCCATGTGTGTTCTTTCGGAGCGCCTGCAGTGTATGTGACGGTCTGTCGAAGAAACGGGAGAAATACGGGCTGAAGTGGCATGTCGTTCCAAAGACCGTCAAGATCGGAGCTCCACACCAACACGCGGCCCAATCCAACTCTGCGCTCGACCAGCGCAACTCGACCATCTCCAAATCGTGCAAGCTGACGGTCTCCAGGCGCAGCGGTAAGATCCCAATAGTGAAGGAATCGTGCGCTGGAAAACTCGCCCGCACGGGCAGAATTGAAAACATCAAAGATGGTGTGGCCGTGATCGACGTAGCCAAGACGAATTCCATTATCTTCGAGACGGTCGATTGGCTTGGCAACAGGGCGGGGAACTAACACGTCGGCATCGGCAGACCATGCCGCAGGGTTCGTTTGCGCGCCAAGGGCGACCAATACTCCTCCGCCGAGTTTGACAAATTCTTCGAGCTGACGACCAACTTCACCGCCAGGTATCGGAGCGCTGTTGAAGATAACGACCGACACATCGCGCAACGAGTTGGCCGATAGTTTGTCGGAGTTGACTGTGGCAACGTCAAACACTTTTGGAGTTCCGACACGAAGTGCATCCATCAAGAACAGCCCGTTTTGTGAGTCAGTGTTCGGCGGTTGTACTACCAACACAGACATGGGCCTTCGAGGAGCAATTACAAAGTAAAGCGTATTGTCACGCGGGAGCGAGTCTTCGTCTGTCTTCACGAGACCACGTGACACGCCTAGTGGTACAGAGATGCCTTCAAACTCCAACCGAGTGGTACCGTTGGGTGGAAGTTCTACAGGAATACGCTGGACAGCGCGTCCGTTCAACTCAAGTGTTGCAATCCGTTTCGTTGACGATGCATCATGGTTTGCAATGTGTACTGCGATGATCGCCCGCTCGCGTCCACCCACTGTGTCGTACCGAAGTTCGCCATGCGAAACCATGACGTTTGGCGTCGCGCCGCCACCAATCGGAATTTGCGTAAACTGAACTCCGTCCGGGAGCGGTGGAAGCGTACGGTCTCCGATTGCCGATTGTTGGTAATCGGAGATAAGCACGATCTCGCGATTGTGTTGCGCGGAATCCCCAAAGATGCGTTGAGCGAGTTGAAGCGCGACGTCAAACCGCGTTGTTCCCGCCGTTGTGCGCACGCTGTCGATGGTGGCGTTCAGCGACGATTTATTCGACGTCAGATTGCTTGCAATCGAAGCGCCGTTCGCAAAGGACACAACAGACGCGCGGTCGGCGATCCCCATCCCATTGACTACTTCTTTCGCCGCCGCGCGAGCACGTTGCCATCGATCTCCGTATTCCATGCTGTATGAGCGATCCAGCAGGATCACGATGTCACGACCGCCGCTTAAACCGGCCACCGAAGGCATTTTGGTGTTTGTAATGAATGGTCGAGCAAATGCGAAGACCAGCAATATCAGCGCAAGACATCGAAGGAGAAAGAGCAGCCAATGGTGGATGCGCTGACGGTTCGTTGAACGATAGGGGATATCGTCGAGAAACATGAGCGAAGGAAACCGAATGGGCTTCTTTTGCTGCTTGTCGAAGAGATGTACGAACACTGGCACGGCCAGCGCACCGAGTCCTGCGAGAAAAAGAGGCGCGAGCAGTCCAGGCATTATCGTACCTGCATAAGACGGTGACGCTTGCTCAGAAAGTCAAAGAGCGCGTAATCGAGTGGTTTTGACGTATCGAACATCGCATAATCCATACGTTCCGCGCCAATTCCCTTTGCGAGTTCAGCAATATGCGTTTGAATACGTATCTGATATTCTTCGCGCAGATATTTTGGGACAACGGCCATTCGAGCTCCGGTTTCCACGTCTTCGAACGGTGCGGCGGTATCAAATGGAAAGTCCAGTTCAGCCGGATCGAGAACCTGAATCACCATCACGTCGTTTCCATGTTGGCGAAGATGACGAAGCGCGTTGATGACCGATGAAGGCTCTTCGTAAAAATCAGAAATCAGCAGGAGCATGCTTCGACGTCGAAACTGCTCCGCGATCTTTTTGAGCGTCGTCTCGAGCGATCCTTTACGTTCGGCGCGTGCGCGCGCGATCGTGTGTAACACGGCGGTGAGATGCCGAGAGGCGGGTGGGATAAGTTCGACCACATCGGAGTCGAATGTTACGAGACCAACCCGATCGCGCTGCGAGTGAGCAAAATAGGCCAGACAGGCGGCAAGATACCGTGCATAGTCGAGCTTGGTGACCGATCCGCTGCCGTATCCCATCGACGCGGACACATCGAGCAGGATGTTGAAGTTTGTGCTGGTATCCGCTTCAAACTCCTTCAGGTAGAACCGATCTGTGCGCGCGTACAGACGCCAGTCGATACGACGGATGTCGTCTCCGGGCATGTACGCCCTATGTTCGGCAAAGTCGGTTGACATGCCAAGATGGGGAGAGCGGTGTAGTCCGTTGACGAAACCGTTAACGACCGTCTTGGCAAGGAGCTCCAAATTCCCGATCCGAGCGAGCGTTGTGGGGTCGAGAAACGTTCGAACGTTCTCGACCTCTCTTGGCTCTGGCGTGACATGTGGCTGCGCCCGTTCCGAGCGGTTCCGGAGAAAACGACCAATCACATGCCGCTCTTGGGGAGAGGCACGTGTTCGATAAGCCGATCGATGATATTTTCTGTCGTCAACCGCTCCGATTGCGCATGGAAGTTCAGGAGCAACCGATGACGCAAGACGGGGTAGGCCATGGCACGGATATCCTCGAAGCTGACATGATACCGTCCATGCAGAAGCGCGCGGGCCTTCCCGCCAAGTACGAGATATTGTGCAGCACGGGTGCTTGCGCCGTAGGACACCCACTTTTCAACAAAGTCGGGCGCACCGGTCCTTCCTGGGCGAGATGATCGCACGAGGGCCACTGCATATTGCGCGACAGAGTCGGACACTGGTACCCGTCGCACCAGCTGTTGAAACGCCAGGATCTCGTCTGATGTGAGAATCGGCGTAAACTGCGTTTTTTGTACTGCCGTTGTGGTTTGGACCACTTCGATTTCCTCATCTTCGGTGAGGTAATCGATTTTTATCTGGAACATGAATCGATCGAGCTGCGCTTCAGGGAGTGGGTATGTCCCTTCGAGTTCGATTGGGTTTTGTGTGGCAAATACCGCAAACGGTTTCGGGAGATCATAGGTCGTCCCTTGCACCGTGACACGTTGTTCCTGCATCGCCTCGAGCAGTGCAGCCTGTGTTTTGGGAGGAGTTCTGTTGATTTCGTCGGCGAGCACGATGTTCGCAAAGATTGGTCCTTGCGTGAAGACCATGCGACGTTGACCGGTAGCCGGATCATCTTGAATGATATCGGTCCCGGTGATATCAGACGGCATGAGATCAGGCGTAAACTGGATACGTGAAAACCGGAGATCGAGCACACGCGAAATCGTGTTCACCAACAACGTCTTCGCCAACCCGGGGACACCGATGATCAAACAGTTACCGCCGGCAAATAAAGCGATGAGTGTCTGCTCGACGATCTGCTCTTGTCCGATAATGCGGCGTCGAATCTCCTGACGTATACGAGTGGCATCTGCGCACAGGCGGTCTGCGAGCGCAATATCGTCGGCCGCATCGAGTGCAACGGTTTTTTTCTCAGCGAATGCAATAGTTCCCACAAATTCCTCTCAGTGACAGTGATGGTGATAAAGCGTTAAGAAAACGTGCTTGCAGAATGACCGGCAGTTCGACATCAATACATAAAGCCATACATCAGATAATTGATGCCCAACTGATACCCCGTATTGGTTTGGCCGACCGCCCTAAACCCCGTTTTAGTCATGTACCATAACTTGCTGACGTCGTTGTTATAATTTGCGGCCACGATTAGACGTTTGCCTGGATCGTTGTCTTCATAGATGCCGTAAAAATCCGGATAAATTCCTGGTGCCAGCGCGGTAAACATACCAATCGGTTTCAACTTGAAAATCCCGTTAAACACGGGATCGGATGCCTCGATCCGAATTGGCTTCAGAGCAGGGAAGACACGGGCCATCCGGTCCTCAAAGTTCTTTCGCGATGTTTCAAGGTTTGCCGGGCTTGGTTCTCGTATTGTAAAGTCATCGACAATGAGAAACCCGCCTTTCAGCAGATATGTCCGCAACCCTTTGACTTCCGCATCCGATGGATTCCAGCATCCAGGCTCGGTTAAATATGCGATCGGATACTTCATCAGTTCCGGATCGTCGAGCGCAAAGATCAGGGTACTATCAGCACGGACATCGATGCGTGTGATGAGGCTCACAAACTGCATGAGACTTCGATCCGATAGCGGATAATTGTGATGCCAGCCAGGTCCTTGCGGAAGAAACTGCGTGCACGGATCCCCTTGCTTGACGGCATAACGTATCCTGACAAACGAGTAGCGACCATCATATGCTGGATTCGGAGCGAGGCGCAACTTCATTTCCTGCGCATACACTAGTACCGTTCCGGTCACCAGCGCGGCCAGCAACATTCCCCATCGTTTGTTCATCAGATTAATCCTTTCGAGCGGCGATATCCCCATTCGACGCAAATCAGAGTGAGCAGCAGCAAAAACACGATGGGCGCGTCCCAAAGATCCAATCGCTCAAACGCGGTGGTTCCAGCTTCCGAGTACACCAGGTCCTGCGCTAACCCATTCACGGTTTTGGGCGTATAGTATCGTCCGCCTGTTTCCTCTGCAATTCGACGCAAGACAGCGGGTCGTTGCTCCGCACCAAAGTATTCGATCCGTGACGTATCGACTTCAACGGAGGTCGGTTGACTCGTGAGTGTCTCATTATTAAACGCCGCTTCCACTCGAATCTGATGCAATCCACGTTCGGTTGGAATAAACGCGGCGTGATATTCACCATCTCTGGTTCCAGACCACTCCATGGGAACTTTCTGTGTAGCTCCCGACGGCGCACGAACAAACGCGATCACGCTTGCACTCATGGCTTGCGTGTAGTGCGAATCAGCCACTTCAGCGGTAATCTGCATCGACTCACCAATGTCGACCGGCTCATCGGGGACGGTTGTCGTTACTCGATCACGCGCGTCGCTTGTTAACCAACGAAGCATCTGACGCCAAAAAGAGGCGTACGTCGCATCACCGACCGGCGTGTCGCTTCGCATCTGCCAGAGCCACGAATCCTGAATAGGGAATGCGACACTCTTTCCTCGACCGTAACGGCTCGACGCCATCACTACGGTTCGTTCGCCCATATTCGTCGCCACACCAGACATGAGAACCGCAGCGCCCGATTTCGCCCGAAGCAATCGATTTACGCTTGTCACAGGTGGCATCGTCTTCCATCGACTTGCCGACTCCTGCTCCGTTGCAGCAATCTGTGTTGCGGAAACAATCGACCCTGCCGGGGTGACGTCGACCTTCACGTGCTGCAACACGGGTTTACCGTACTCTCCATCGGACAGCTCTACGGGAAGCACGTCAGCGATCGGTGTCCCTGCATATCCGCCTTCCGCAAACGCGAATCGTCCTCCTAACATCATAAGGCCGCCGCCACGCTCGCTCACAAAGTCGGAGATCATCCGCATCTGGTCGACTGAAAAGTAGCTGGCTTCGATACTTCCAATCACGATCCCGCTATACTGGAACAGCTCCTCGCGTGTCTTTGGAAACCCATCGACGAGTTGAGACGCGTCGTCGAGACCGAACCGGAAAAATCGGTCTTTCATGGCACGTACCATCGCCACGAGCTGCAGGTTGTCATCGTTCTGCATGGCATGCCGCAAGAACTTGAACTCGAACCGTGGCTCCCCTTCGATGTAGAGGATCTTTTTCCGCGTATCCCGAACCGTAACAAGGACGGTTCGTTTGTTGTTGTCGGCGACAACCTCTCCGGACTGTGGAACGATACCGACTGTGTATGTGTGTGCCCCGGCTGTAGGCGCTGATGCCCGAATTCGCACAGTCGTCGCCTCACCATCCCGAGGGAGCTCGATTTGCTGCGTACTCACAACGACACCGTTCTCTTCGACGCGAAGTTGTACCGACTTCCCTCCAAAACCACGGTGCGCTATATCTACCTGCATCCCAATCGATGACCCTTTCAACACCGTCGATGGCGTCGTCACCTGGGTAATCTCGATATCCCTGTCAAATCGTTCCTGCCCAATACCAACCGTGTACACAGGGATTCGTCGGGTATTGAGCGTGTGCAGCGTTTCCTGCAATGGTGTTGCACCATTATCTGCGCCGTCGCTGACGAGAACGATGCCGGCCACCGATGTTCCAGCTAATGCATTTCGTACACCGTCGAGCGAGGTGCTCAGCTTGGTTCGCGTTCCATCGAAGGCAAGGTCTTCGATGCGTTCGATATGATTTCCGCCCCCGGTGGTATGAAAGAGACGGACCACAAATCGCTCTCGGAGCGATTTATACAAGGCACTATCGGGACCGCCCAACAGTGTGCGAACAACGTCAGCCCGCGTTCGCCCTTGCATATCAGCTAGGCGCATGCTGCGTGAATCGTCAATCAGCACACCAACAACGTTGGTCTTTGGGAGTGCCGCAGACACGTGTATCTGAGGACGTAGAAGGACGACAGCAATGAGCACAACAAGCGACGCGCGCACCGTTCGAAACACAAGCAGCGAACGTGGGTTATGACGAATGCGAGTGCGCGAGTATGTCACGATCGCAGCCAGCGCGAGTGCGGCGAGCACCACGACAATGATGAACTCGACCCCAGATGCCGCAAACACCATACGACCTTTCTGGAAGACTATCGGGCGGTACTTGAAAAATAGCTCGACTAACTGTTCCAAATGCGCATTCCCTTTGCGAAGGATTCAAGAAACAGACAGGACACAATCACAAAGGGTTTCATATAATGCTCAAACTTGTTGAATCGTTGCGAATACAACATCCTGGAGCGACAATGAAGTTCATGGATCAATTGCGAAATACATCCCTTTACTAACTTTGTACTGACAGTTACGCTCGTACCGGTGCTAACGTTCTTTTATAAAAAAACAGTCTTGTCAGTGGATCATACGAACTGTATCGAACCAGGATACTGCGCAATGACTGTATCCATCGTCAACAGCGTGATACCCTCTGACATTGCCTGCGCAATAAGAATTCGATCGAATGGATCTGTGTGCAAAAACGGCAAACTATCGAGATACACGATATGCTCGCTTCGTATCGCGAGTTCCTGATAACCATTGTCAATCAATCCACGTCGCAGAACTCGCACGTCAACCGAAACGTGATTTTGCGCGCGCTTGTCGGTCAACAGAATCTCCCATAACGTCGCAGGACTAAAAAACAGCTCATTGCGCGCATCGTCGATCATCTGTCGAGTTACCGCCGATAGCTTTTCCGGAGCCCCGGCCGCACATAACAGAACGTAGCTATCCAAAAGCAATTTCATTGGGCTGGAACAATCAAAAGTGAATCTTGCCAACCATAAACCCGAGCCTTTGACTTACCTCGGGCGTGTCCAACGCAACAACCTTCACGAGTGGCTTGCCAGCTTTCGCGATAATAAACGATTCGCCTCCAGCCGCACGCTCAACAAGTTGAGATAGGTGTGTCTTCGCTTCGTGAATATTGAAGCTTTGTATATCTTTCATCGCAACACCTAAAGAACGCTAAAGTTTTTTCGCAAGTACGCAGGACCTGGCCAGAAAAAGTTACCGGACAGAGAAAGGTACCTGCGAAACCTGAGTTGGTCATGTAAACTTAGTTCACTTGGTCCGATCGAACAACTCGTCCAAACGATTTTTTTACCGACCCCTATCCTTATCGCCCACCTCAAAGGACCAGGGCCCTTTTGAACGCGGCTCACTTATATTGTTGCTATGCTACGCCGCGCCACATTCCCACCCCCAGGAAGAAGGCTACGTGCGTGTCTCTTGCTCTGCCTCGGAGCGATCGTGATCACCGCATGTAACCGCGCCAAGTCCGTTAACCCAACGGAACTCCGCGGCGTTTCGCTCCCCAAACCTGTCGCTCGACCCGCCTTCGTCCTCATCAACACCGACGGAGCCCCCTACAACTTCCGCACACAGACAGCCGGCAAGCTCACATTTCTGTTCTTTGGGTACACTTACTGCCCAGATGTCTGCCCGGTTCACATGGCCAATCTCTCAGCCATACTCAACACCCTCAAATACGACGAACGGCAACGAATCAACGTGGTCTTCGTTACCGCCGACCCGGCACGCGACTCCATCGCCCGACTCCGCTCCTGGCTCGACACATTCGATCCAAAGTTCGTTGGACTGTGGGGCTCCGAATCTCAGGTCGATTCCGTACAGACTTCGCTTGACCTCGGCGCCCCCATCCGATATCCCAAGCAACCCGATGGCTCCTATTCGGTTGGACACGCAGGACAGGTCATTGTCTTTGGAGAAGACGATACCGCCCGATTCGTCTACCCGTTCGGAACTCGACAGACTGACTGGGCAAACGACATCCCGCTACTTCTCAATCCTCACAAAAGGTAGATCACACGATGCAATGGTGGTGCTCCGCACAGGGAACAACTTGGACATGGAACTGGAGCGCATACCCAGGCGTCTGGCTGCTCGTACTTTCCGTTGCAACAGGTTATTACCTCCTTACCCGAAACGCTGGCAGTGAAAACCGCCTCAACGTCACGTTCGGCTGGTTAGGCATAATCGCAATCTGGCTTGCGCTCGATTGGCCACTTGGCCCACTCGCCGCAGGTTATCTCGCGAGCGCACACGCGCTGCAATTTTTGTTGATCACGTTGATTGGTGTCCCGCTCATCTTGCTCGGCGTCAAGACCGTCGCGCTAAAAAAGCTGCCAACACGCGGCCCAATCTACGCAACGATCAAACTGCTCACCATTCCGCTCGTTGCAGCAGTTGTGTTCAACGCCGTCACAATCGCAACACACAGTTCGCATGTCGTCGATACGCTCATGCTTTCGCAACTCGGCGCCTTCGCAACAGATCTCGCCTGGTTTCTCAGTGCGATCTGTTTCTGGTGGCCAATCATCATGCCAGTACCGGCTCGACCACAGTTTAACGCGCTGTGGAAAGTATTGTACATCTTTGTCGGCACAAGCTTTCACACGATTATCGCAATGATCATGTTGATCAGTCGATACCCGCTTTACAGCGTATATGAACTCGCTCCACCCATGACTGGCCTGAATGCACTGCAAGATATGCACGTTGCCGGCGGAATTATGGAACTCATCGGCGCCGCAATTGTCTTTCCAATCATGTCGGTCATCTTCTTTCGATGGACAAAGACGAAACCAGATGCAGCTGCTGACGAACAAGCAATCCTAATTGGCGCAGAGCTGAATAGACAACAACAAGCGCGCTTGGGACGGATGCAAGAAGAGGCGCAGCAGCAAGCAATGCAAAAAGCACAACAAGCAACTCAGAATCCATAGAATCAATGACATCACCATCACCCAAAGTCGCATTCATCGGTCTCGGCGCGATCGGAACGCCGATGGCTCAGCATGTCGCAAAACACTTTTCGCTCACCGTTTGGAACCGCACGCAATCAAAGGCAGAAAGCTTCGGTAAAGAGTTCGGTGCAGCTGTCGCATCAAGTCCAGCAGACGCAGCAAAAGACGCGGACTTTGTGATCACCTGCCTCCCATCCTCAAACGAGGTGGAAGATGTAGTCTTTGGGCCGAACGGGCTCGAAGGAGCGATGAAATCCGGATCCGTCCTTATTGACTGTACATCCGGCGACCCAGCCGCCTCTCGCCGCATGGCCGATAGGCTAAAGGTGAAGGGAATTGCCTTTATGGACGCTCCTGTGAGCGGCGGAGTCGTTGGCGCTCAAAGCGCTCAACTCACGGTAATGTGTGGGGGTGAAACCGAGCTGTTCGACCGCGTGAAGCCAATTCTGGAAACGTTTGGTGCAAAGATCGTCTTGTGTGGCACGATTGGCTGTGGCCACGCTCTCAAGGCGGTGAATAACGCCTTGCTCGCTCTCCATATCTGGTCGACCGCAGAAGGACTCGTGATGCTCGAAAAGCTCGGTGTCAACCCAACACTGGCGCTCGACGTGATCAACGCGTCCAGCGGACGGTCCAACGCTTCAATGAATTTGTTTCCTGAACGCGTCCTCAACCGATCGTTCCCGAACACCTTTCGACTCGCATTACTCGACAAAGACGTCCGTATCGCTGCAAAGATCGCAGACGACACCCGAACACACGCCGAAACAATCGCTCTTACCGCGAAATTATTCTCGCAAGCCCACCGTTCTCTTGGCAATCAAGCTGATCACGTAGAAGCTGTAAAATACGTGGAGCAACGGTCAGGGGTAGAAATCAGGGGTCGTTAGACCGCATATTTGTCCTCGAATGACACAACATACTGAAAAAATTCTAGACGCCCGCGCAGTTGAACGCACACTGCGACGCATGGCGGGTGAAATCGTCGAAGCCAATGGTGGCACGGACGACTTACTTATTGTCGGGATTCAACGCCGAGGAGTGCAGTTGGCCGAGAAGATCGCAATGTACGTGAAGGAGGCGGAGGGGAAGGATATTCCGCGCGGCGCGCTGGATATTACTCTCTACCGCGACGACCTTCAAACTGTCGGTCCGAGACCGGTTGTTGGACCAACTACGCTTCCAGGTCCGATTGACGGCAAACACGTTGTGATCGTCGACGACGTGTTATACACGGGACGAACTATTCGTGCAGCGCTCGATGAGCTTGCGGATTTTGGTCGCCCTGCACGCATCGCGCTGGCCGTTTTGATCGATCGGGGCGGACGAGAACTTCCAATCCAACCAGATATCGTTGGAAAGAAAGTCCCCGCGAAGCCAACCGACCGCGTTGAAGTGATGGTCGAAGAGATCGATGGCAGTTCCGGCGCCGTCCTCGTCTCAGGCCCAGCAAAGTGAGCAGCGCGCTCGGCAAAGATCTGCTTGGGATAGAGCCGCTTTCGCGGCAGCAGATTGAGCTCATTCTTGATACGGCTGAACCGTTTAAGGAGATTAGCGAGCGCGCGATCAAGAAAGTGCCGGCGTTGCGCGGTTCAACTGTCGTGAATCTGTTTTTTGAGAATTCAACACGAACACGAATATCGTTTGAGTTCGCAGAGAAGCGGCTATCGGCCGATACGGTAAACGTTGCCGTCGCCGGATCGAGTGTTGCGAAAGGCGAAACGCTTGTCGACACTGCGCGGAACCTTGAGGCGATGCGAATCGACATGGTTGTGGTTCGACACGGTGCTTCAGGCGCGGCAAAGTTTCTAGCGGATCGCATTGAATCAAATGTCATTAACGCAGGTGATGGAACGCACGAACATCCAACACAGGCGTTACTCGACTTATTAACGCTTCGCGATCATTTCAAGAAGATCGAAGGGCTCAAGGTGTGCATCTGCGGCGACGTCTTGCATTCACGCGTTGCTCGCTCAAACATCTGGGGCCTGCAGAAGCTCGGTGCAGAAGTCGCGGTATGTGGCCCAAGATCGTTGATGCCAAACGCAATCGACGACTTTGGCGTCACGGTATTTCCACGCATCGAAGAAGCGATTGAATGGGCGGACGCCTTAAACATCCTTCGACTGCAACTCGAACGGATGCAAGGTGGATACATTCCCTCGCTTCGTGAATACAATCGAGTTTTTGGTGTAACGAGTGAGCGTCTCGCACGCGCGCCCAAAAAAGTATTGATCCTCCATCCGGGTCCGATGAATCGCGGTGTTGAAATTGATTCTGACGTTGCCGATGGACCTAATAGTGTCATTCTCAACCAGGTCACGAATGGCGTTGCCGTTCGCATGGCCGTTTTATACTTGCTCGCTGGTGGAAAGCCTGAATTGGCTGAAGCTGCGAAAACAGGAGCTTAAATAAATGCAACCCGTTTTTCTTCGTGGCGGTCGAGTTATAGATCCAACTCAACAACACGATGCTGTTTCAAATGTGTTGATTGTCGATGGTAAGATTGAAGCGATCGGCCGAGATATTAATGCACCAGATGGTGCTGAAGTAATTGACTGTACCGATCAGATTGTTTCACCTGGCTTTATCGACGTTCATTGCCATTTGCGTGAACCCGGTCGTGAAGATGTAGAAACGATTGCAACTGGCGCACGTGCAGCAGCAGCTGGTGGATTCACCGCTGTATGCGCAATGCCAAACACATCGCCCGTTACGGACAATCAGGCCGCAGTCGGATTTATCGTTCGACAAGCGGCACTTGCCAACGCGTCGCGTGTGTATCCGATTGGTGCAATTTCTGTTGGACAAAACGGGCAAGCATTAGCCGAATTTGGTGAGATGATTAGCGCCGGCGCTGTGGCCGTAAGCGACGACGGAAAGCCTGTTGTTTCCGCTCAGCTCATGCGTACTGCGCTCGAATACGCACGTACGTTTGGGGTTCCCGTTATCGATCACTGCGAAGATCCAACGCTTGCCGCTGGTGGTGCAATGAACGAAGGTGTAATCTCCGCTCGCTTGGGGCTGAAAGGCATTCCAGACGAAGCCGAAGAGATTATGGCAATCCGCGACATTCTCCTCGCCCGTCGCACAAAGGGACACGTTCACCTTGCACACATGAGCACCAAAGGCTCGGTCGAACTCATTCGATGGGGCAAGGATCGCGGAATTAACGTAACGGCCGAAGTATGCCCGCACCACATTTCGCTCACAGAAGATGCGGTGGAAGGGTATAACACGAACGCCAAGATGAACCCGCCGCTTCGTACGGCGGCAGACGTCGCAGCGCTACAGGAAGCCGTGCGCGACGGAACGATCGACATGGTTGCAACCGACCATGCGCCGCATCATTATGACGAAAAGGAACGTGAATTCGCCGACGCACCAAACGGGATCGTTGGATTGGAGACAGCGCTTTCTGTTCTCGTAACGAATCTGGTGCTTTCAAAGATTATCGACTTCCCAACGTTAATCGATCGCATGTCGTGCACACCGGCACGAGTCTTCCATTTGCAGGGCGGAACACTACGGAAGGGTGCAATCGGCGACGTTACGGTGTTTGATCCATCAATACAGTGGACCGTCGATTCGGACGCATTCTTCTCCAAGGGACGTAACAGCCCGTACACAGGGATGACGCTCACCGGTCGCACGACAACCACGGTCGTTGGCGGACGCGTTGTTCACGCATTGTATGCACAAGGAGATTTACACAGGTGACTTTGTCTGACACGGAAACGATGACAGCGCTGCACGAGCTTTTAAGCGAACGGCAGCGCTTTGAGGGGTGGATTCAGACGCTTGAAGACCGCAAGGCATCAACGCCACCGCACGTATTTCAACGCGTACACAACGACTATACTGATCGTTTGAACGGGGTGTTGGCGCGTCTATCGGAGCGCACCGGCCAAATCCGTGTAACGATCGACACGATGTCCACTCAGCTTGCGGAGCTCCGCAGCAAGGAAAACGAACGTATTGACGCGCGCGATGAGGCTGAACTTCGGGCCGCAGTGGGAGAATATACGGAAGAAGAGTGGACGTATCTTCGTGAAGAGGCAACGCGAGAAATCGACGTTATTGCCGCAGAGCGGGCGAGCGTAGAGTTGGAGCTGGGCAAACTGCAAAAGATTGTGGCGTCGTCGGAAGGTTCTTCCGAGGGGTCTCCAGTCGTGGAAAGCGCGGCGAACGTCGAATCTGTGCCCGTCGCGGAAGTTTCTGCGATCGAATTCACCTCAGATTCGCAGAATACGGAAGCGGAGCAGTTCCCGTTAACGTCGCCAGCGGCCTCGCCAACCAGTCAGCGTCAGGTCTTAAATGACGTCGTCGCAGACTGGCCCGCCAATCGAAAGACCCCGTCGCAACCGATTCCTCGGAGCGAAAACGTTGAGCGTACGACACAATCGGACCGCTCGGAAGCTGCCCCATCGCTCTTTGCGCCACCCAAGATGCATGCGGACCCAGCAAACGAGCCACCGCGCCGAGAAGCTGAGAAGACACTAAAATGTCCAGAGTGCGCGACGCTAAACTACGCCACAGAATGGTACTGTGAGCGTTGCGGCGGCGAATTAGCCACATATTAAAGTTTAGATAGGCGAGGGAAGACCTCGCCTATCTAACGCCGATAAACGGATTATATGTACCTACGAGCCAAACTTCCGGAAACACGAAAAAGCGCCATCGCGATTCTAAGAAATCGCGAGGCGCTCCGTGTTTAAACGACTACGCGGCGACTTGTTGCTTGCGCGCGATACGGCTCTTCTGACGAGCCGCGGCGTTCTTGTGAATGAGGCCTTTGCGGGCTGCGCGATCGAGCAGCGTCACGGCCAAGGCTTTTGCCTCTTCCGTTGGGGCTTCAGTACTCACTTTTTTCAGCGCAGTACGCAATGTAGAACGTTGTGCACGGTTGCGGGCTTGGGCTGCGCGGGACTTCCGCATGTCTTTCTTCGCGGAGGCAATATTGGGCATCAATAACTCGTTGGGGCGAAATCGTTTACGATTTTATACTAGCCTTGTAAATTAGAGCGTATCTATTATCCCGTCAAGCTGTTGAATATCACAAACTTTATACTCATCTTCCCAGTCCTCTTATTATCGGTCGTCGCTCACGAGTATGCGCATGGATATGTCGCCATGCGCAACGGTGATCCGACCGCATATCAACTGGGCCGACTCACGTGGAATCCGATCAAGCACATCGATCCATTCATGAGCATTTTGCTGCCGCTCATGTTGGCGCTTTCGGGCGCACCGATTCTTGGTGGGGCGAAACCAATCCCTGTGAATCCACGGAACTACAGGAATTTCAAACGCGGTGATATTCAGGTTTCGATGGCGGGAATCGTCGCGAATATGATCCTTGCGTTTGCCTTTACGCTGTTGATCCCAGTCATCTATTACGTCGCGGTCGCAGTACCGGCGATACAAGGTGGCGCGGCGGTCCTGCAGCTCATGTTGCGCCAGGGGATCATTATTAACCTGGTTTTGGCGGCATTTAACCTGATTCCGATCCCGCCACTCGATGGATCGCACGTTTTTAAGTACATTCTCCCTCCGGCCTGGGCGTTATCTTATCAACGGGTTGGCAGATATGGCTTGTTTATTCTGTACGGCCTCCTCTTCTTTGGGGGGACGCTTCTCATGCGTTGGCTTAGTCCAATCTTTTATCTCAATAACGTCTTGACCAACGCAGTGTCGAAATTTCTGATTCAGCTACCATTCCAGCTGTGAGTTCTGAGCAAATTCCGCCCGACGAAGGGATTGACGAACCGATTATGGACGAGACGGATGAAGTGATAACCGAAGTCGTCGTTGGCGAAGAGGTAATCGAAGTAGTCGCAAGCGAAGAAATAGAAGAAATAATCGAAGACGAAAACGTCGAGCCAGACGAGGTTCAGGTCGCCTCGACCAAGCCTGTCGTTGAAGCTGCGGCGGCTGTGGACCTCACAGACACACCGTCGACGTTTCTTGTTGATCTTCCAGAGTTTTCGGGTCCGCTCGACCTCTTGCTGTCGCTGATTCGCGACGAGCGCGTTGATATTTACGATATCCCGATCGCTCGCATCGCACAGCAGTTCCTGGCTCGCATTCATTCGATGCGCCTCGACGCGGCTGCAGAATACTTGGAGATGGCGGCAAGACTGGTCCGTATCAAGGCGCAAATGCTCCTTCCACGCCCTGAAGGTACTGAAGGGTGGGAAGATCCTCGCGCTGACCTGGTGCGGCGTCTGTTGGAGTATCAGCAGGTCCGTGAGGTCGTAGACGTTCTCGAGCGGCTTAGTGACGAACGGCGAAATCGTTTTGCGCGGACGTACGTACAGCCGCCTCGCGAGATTGCCGACGATCAGCCACTTGAAGAAGTACCACTTGTGATGTCGCTGAGTGAGCTGTTTACCGCGGTGGATCGGGTTTTAAAGCAGGCCAGAAAGCCAACCGTTCACGACGTGATACCTCGTTCGCTCGACGTAGACGGCGCAATGACCGCGATCCGCTCGATTCTGAGCTTGCGCACAAATGGCCGCTGGTCCGACGTCATCCAAAGCGACGCGGAACCGTGGCAAATTCTATCGGTCCTATTGGCCCTCCTCGAGCTTGCAAAGCGCGGAGAGCTGAAGATCGTACAACCAAAACCTTTTGCTTCTGTAGAGTTTTCTGGTGACGCCACTAGCGAAGCTGCTTGAGGCCGCGCTGTTTTCCAGCGCGCGCCCAATTGCCACTGAGAGTCTTGTTGGGCTCGACGCCGAGGCAACGCCGGCTGGGGTTGCGGCCGCGTTGGATGAGCTGCGAGACCATTACGACGCCGACGGCCATGGCGTAGAACTGCTCCAGGTCGGCGACGGCTGGCAGATCCTGACTCGCCCGGAGTATACCGAAGCGATCGAACGGGCTCAGCTTGCCGCGCGTCCGCAGCGGCTCTCTGGAGCCGCATTGGAAACGCTGGCGATTATTGCCTATCGCCAGCCGATTGGGCGCGCCGAAATCGAAGAAATTCGAGGAGTGGGCGCCGGATCGATTTTGAAGTCGCTGCAAGAACGTGGGCTGATCGACGTTATTGGACGTGGTGAGGGTTTGGGACGACCGCTTTTATACGGGACAACAACCCTCTTCCTCGAACACTTTGCGTTACGTCACCTTGAAGAGCTGCCGCGCGCCGATGAACTCGCCGTGGCACTCAGACAGGCACCGCAACCGCTGTAACTATTACCTGGCCTTTGTTTGTTCGGACGCATCGGACACAGGGGCCAGCACCTTCCGCCATTATTTGGTATACAGGAGCTTTAGCCCGTAATGCTCGCATCAGCTCGTATTGAAACCGAAGCAGTTCTCGCCGAAACCCATAAGCCGACGTATATCGCGGCATTTGGTGTTGGGCTCGCCGTGCTCATTTTATATGTCTTAACCCTGGCGCCAACTACGGCGATGTGGGATGCGGGCGAATACATGGCTTCGGTAAAGAATCTGGGATTGCCACACCCCCCAGGAAATCCGCTGTTCATGATTCTGGGACACACCTTTGGACTGTTGCCGATTTCAGAATCGTACGCCGTTCGAATCAACTTTTTAGCGGCAGTTTCGAGCGCAACAGCGGCCGGATTCTGGTTTTTAGTCACCGAGCGAGTACTGGCAAGCTGGTTCCCTGAGCGCTGGGAGCGAATTACGGGTGGCGTTGTAGCGGCGCTCATTGGCGCAACCGCATTTACGGTTTGGAACCAGTCCGTCGTCAACGAAAAGGTCTATACCGTTTCGCTCGCGTTTTTCGCAGTTGGCGCGTGGCTCATGGTTCGATGGGCCGATTCACCAGATACACCAATCGCAGATCGTATCCTGCTTGTTGTTGCCTACTTGTTAGGCATTGGATACTCCAATCACCCTGCAGGCTTTTTGATCGCACCCGCGGTGATTGCGGTGGTCGCCATTCGTCGCCCGTGGAAGTTTCTCCAGGCTGATGAAATCAGCGTCTCGAGAGCTGTACTGTACGGCATAATCACCGTTATTGGATTAACTGTCGTTACCGCAATCTTCGGCTTTCTCCCGCTACTGGGGACGCTTGTTGTTGCTGGCCTCGCATGGGCGCGCGCGAAGAGTGTCCGTCGGTTCCCGCTGGTCTTTATGGTCGTTGCTGTCCTGGGCCTTGGCTTAACACCATTCGCATACCTTCCAATTCGCGCAGCCTGGTTCCCAAAGATGAACTCGGGCGAACCAACCGCGTGTGTAACAAAGATCACTGCAGAATGCACGTTCAACAAAGTCACGTTCAAACGCTTATCTGACCACATTAACCGCGAACAATACGGTAAAAAGCTCGAACGTGGAGCACCGTATTCCGGACAGGTCGGGATGTGGTGGCTGTATTTCAAATGGCAATGGCTCCGTGATCCATCGGGGACCAATGGCGGTGCTCAGAATGCCTTCGCGTATCTCTTTCTCGGACTGGGGCTGCTAGGCGGCTACGTTCACTGGAAACGAGACCGGCGCAGCTTCTGGTTTTTTGGACCGCTGGTCTTTACCATGACGCTGGCGCTCATCTACTACCTCAACTTCAAATACGGCGCATCGCAAGCGCCGGAGCTGGGGAACGCGGTTGACCGCGAAGTTCGTGACCGAGATTATTTCTATATCTGGAGCTTCTCCGCCTGGGGCGTCTGGGCGGCGCTTGGCCTAGCTTACCTGTGGCAATCCATCGCCTCCTTCTTTGAAGGCAATAAAGGTTCAAGCCCGGGCTTAACACAAAAATTCCCATCTCGGCGAAGCATGTTGCTCGCCATTCCGATCCTGGCGATCGCACTGATCCCAGGCTTTACCAACTATAAGGCTGCATCACGAGCTGGGGAAACCTTTACTCTGGATTGGGCGCACGACATTCTGAACTCCGTCGAGCCATACGGAATCCTTGTAACGGCGGGCGACAACGATACATATCCGCTCTGGTACGCGCAGGAAGTTGAAGGGGTTCGTAAAGACGTTGTCGTTATCGTAACAACGTATCTCAACATGAACTGGGCCATTCGCCAGCTCATCCGTAACCCGATCAACGAATACGACTCGTTACAAGGTCCGTCGATCTACCGTGGCAAGACGTGGGTAAAGCCAACGACGCCACCTGTAAAGATGACGTTCGACGAAGCCGATGCGCTGCCGCCGTACATAATGTTGTCTGAGCCACAAATCTTCCAGCACGGTGAGATCAAAGCAACAATCCCAAGTGGATATCTGATCCAGGACCAGATGGTTGTGTTGCGTATGATCAAGGATTCCTACCCAGGCCGTCCGATCTACTTCTCGTTTGGTGGGTCAGGGGTTGGTCTGGATAGTTATCTCGTTGCAAGCGGTCTCGCGTACAAACTGATGCCTGGTCCAGTCGTCGAAACCAATTCGATCCGTAAGGTGAATGGCGAGTTTGTTGACGTCCCAACAACGTTGGCGTTGTGGACGACCGTATTCCGCGGCCAGAATTCGTTGATTAAACAACAACGTTGGATGGATCGTCCGTCAGTTTCGATTCCGTTCCGATACGCATTAACCGGCTTAACGCTCGCCACAGCATTGCGTGAAGAAGGCGATACCGCACAAGCCGACAAAACTGATAAGACCGTTCGCGACTTAGCCGCGGCGGTTGGAATTTCTCAGTATATCCGTTAACCAGCAGTCAATGACCATTCGTCTCCAACGCATCCTCGCACGCGCCGGCGTCGCATCACGACGTCGCGCGGAGGAGTTAATCTCGGCAGGGCGTGTAACGGTCAATGGAGCCGTTGCGGAGATTGGACAAAGTGCCGATCCAGATCGCGATGATATTCGGGTAGAAGGCAAGCGAATCAAGATGCCTCCTGCACCCGTCTGGATCGTGCTCAATAAGCCGCCAGGTGTGCTCACCACCAAAAGTGACCCATCAGGGCGGGAAACCGTCTTTGATTTAGTCGATGATGTTCCAGGGCTCACTTATGCCGGTCGACTGGATTACATGACTGAAGGGGTTATCCTGCTCACCAACGACGGCGAAGGCGCAAACGCGCTCACACATCCAAGTAACGAAATCGAACGAACCTATGTTGCTATCGTTCGCGGCGACGCGATGAATGCGGCTCGGATCGCTCGACGTGGCGTTGAACTTGAAGATGGATTCGTTCGCCCTCGCCATGTGGAAGCGAGAGCACTCGAAGAACGACGAGTTTACGAGTTTGAGGTGACGATTGCCGAAGGTCGTAACCGTGAAGTTCGTCGTTTATGCGAAGAGCTTGGTCTTACGGTCGAACGCCTAGTGCGTACTCAGTTTGGCCCAGTTCGACTCGGTACGCTCCCGGTTGGGAAGAGCCGAGCATTGACAGGCCGAGAGGCGACGCTCATTGCTGCGCTCACCAAATCGGCGCAGGATCGCCGCCGTCCGCCAACTTCTCCGTCCCGGTAAGTATGGAAGATACAGCCCTCGTTCAATCGGTTCTTCACGAAGTCGGCAAGCGCGTCGTCGGCCAAACCTATATGATGGAGCGGCTGATGATCGGGCTGCTCTCCGGCGGACATGTGCTGCTCGAAGGTGTTCCGGGACTAGCCAAAACGTTGGCTGTTCGAACACTGGCTGAGACAATTAGTACTTCGTTTAATCGAATTCAGTTTACTCCGGATCTACTTCCCGCCGACATTATCGGGACGCAGATCTATGATCAATCGAATGGGCAGTTTTCGGTTAAAAAGGGGCCGATATTCGCGAACGTTGTATTAGCCGATGAAATCAACCGTGCACCTGCGAAGGTTCAGGCGGCGTTGCTTGAAGCGATGCAGGAAAAGCAGGTGACGATTGGCGGTACGACGTACGCGTTGCAGGAACCGTTCATTGTGCTGGCAACGCAGAATCCGATTGAGCAGGAAGGGACGTATCCGCTCCCGGAAGCGCAGATTGATCGATTCATGCTGAAGCTGCATGTGGATTATCCGACGAAAGAAGAAGAAAAAGAGGTGTTGCGTAGGATGTCGAGTGGAAACGCGATTGCGGTTCGGCATGTGGCTACGCCGGAATCGATTCTTGCTGCGCGTAAAAGAATTTCGGAGTTGTATGTTGATGAACGGATCGTCGATTATATCGTCGACATCGTGCATGCGACTCGCTTTCCGAAGGATGCCAAGCTGGATGAGCTTGTTCCGCTGATTGAGTTTGGCGCAAGTCCACGCGCAACGCTTGCTCTAACGCAGGCCTCGCGCGCGCATGCGTTCTTGCATGATCGCTCGTATGTAACGCCTGACGATATTAAAGCGATTGCACCAGATGTCCTTCGGCATCGCATTCTCACCACTTACGAAGCAGAAGCCGAGGATGTCACGAGCGATAATATCGTGACGAAGATACTCGACGCCGTTCCCGTTCCCTAAGCTGCGTACTCGGGATGTCTGAGCCTCGCGGATTTATTGGGTCTATCCGTCAATTCTTTTCTCGAGATGTTCGGCGAGATGTGAATCGTGGAGGGACCTTGCCCGCGAATTCGGCAAACGCGAAGCCAGCGATTCAACATCGTGTGTCACCTGAACTGTTGAAGCAGGTGAAGCTTATTGAGTTAAAGACACGTGGGTTGGTGAATACCAGATTCCTGGGCGAGTATCGCTCTGTCTTTAAAGGGCAGGGGATGGAGTTCGCTGAGGTCCGAGAGTACCTTCCCGGCGACGAAATTCGGTCGATCGACTGGAACGTTACGGCTCGTATGCGGCGACCGTTCATCAAGCGATATATCGAAGAGCGCGAGCTGTCTGTTATGCTGATGCTCGATATGTCTGGGTCGGAGCAGTTTGGTACGGTAAATCGCTTTAAGAGTGATTTGCTCTCTGAGTTTGCGACGATTGTTTCGATGTCGGCGATTCGTAACAACGATCGGGTTGGTGTGTTGTTCTTTACCGATCGGGTTGAGCATTCGGTTGCACCCAAGAAGGGGAAGCGGCACGTTCTGCGCATTGTACGCGATCTGTTGGCATTCAAGCCACAAGGGACAAAAACTGACTTTGCTCCCGCGCTGGAATATGCGCGACGAACTCTTCGGCATCATACGATCGTTTTTATCGTTTCGGATTTCTTGACGAATGGCTTTGAACGACCACTACGCGCGTTGTCGCAACGACACGATGTTGTGGCCGTTACGGTAAGTGATCCGAGTGAACAGATATTGCCAAACGTTGGTGTCGCTCGATTGCGTGATCCGGAAACCGGCCGTTATATCGAATTGGATACGAGTAACCACGACGTCCGCGCCACGTTCTCGGAGCGAGTTGCAGCCGACGTTGCGGCTCGACGTCGGGTTTTTAGGCGGCTTGGTATTGACGAGATAAATATTACAACAGAATCCGGTGTGGTCGAACCGCTGTTGAAGTTTTTCCGTAATCGTGAAACTCGGGCTCGCGGTCGATGATTGCACTCGCTGTTGGGCTCTTTTTGCAGGTTCAGGTCGGACTCGATGTTCGGCCTGATACTGTCACGGTTGGTGAACATTTTATTGCGACGGTGCGAGTACGTGCGCCACTCGGTGCAACGATCAAGTTCCCTGATCGACCGTCGTTACCGGAAAATGTAGATACGTCGGGTTCGTCGTTACGAAAGGATACAACCGGAGCGACGTATGTTGAATCTACGATTGCGTATCGGTTATCGGCGTGGCGAACTGGGTTACAGTCGCTTGGCTTGGGCAGCGCTACGGTGAGTTTACCTACCGGAGACCAAACTGTCTCGCTTTCGGACGCAAAGGTTTTTGTTCGATCTGTGTTGCCGGCGGATACCACGTTACGTGTTCCGAAGGATCTACGGCCTCCGTTCACGAGCAAAGAGATAAATTGGCTACCATGGATTATCGCGGCGATCGCAGCAGCGTTGGCTGGCGCACTCTGGTGGTTCTGGCGACGGTTCCGCGGTGGACGTGGAGTGGATACGCTCAGTAGTTTCGATTGGGCTCAAGCTGAATTCCAACGTATCAACGCGCTGAACTTGCTCCCGCAAGGAAAGAGTGAAGAGTATGCGATCCTGATGGGTGGCGTATTTCGGGGATATCTCTCAAAGGAATTCTCAGCTCTACATTCGTCATATACGACGCGTGAAGTCGAACCACGTCTGCATTCCCTCGAAGATGTTGTACCTGGGAATCGTACACTCGTTACGTTGGAACGCATAGATCTATTGAAGTACGCCAGGTCATCGTTATCGAAAGACAACGCTCTCGCGCTCGGCAATGAAAGCCAGGCGTTAGTACGCCGTATTCATGAAAGCGTTGAAGCTCAGCGCAAAGTACAGGCAAGTAGTGGTAACGGCAGTGCTACTATCAGTGGTAATAACGGTTCGGACCAGCCAAACGTTAAATCAGGGTCGAACGTTACGTCTAGCTCTGACGACGAGCGTACACGATGAACTGGTTAAACGGATTCCATTTTGCCTCAGTGGAAGCGCTCTGGCTTTTTCTGCTCTTGCCGCTCTGGTGGATCTTTCGCCGTACCGCACGTCCGCCAGCTATTTCCTTCTCACGCACTGAAACGCTAGCGCTCGGCCCTCAAGTTGGAGCTTGGACACCAAAAATTGTCTTTGCGTTAAGAAACGTAGCGCTGGCAATGCTGATTCTTACAATCGCTCGGCCGCGTACAGCCGGTCAAGCTGAAAATGTAACGAATCAAGGTATTAACATCGTACTTGCCGTGGATCTATCGAGCTCCATGCTGGCCGAAGACTTTCAACCGCAAAACAGGCTAACCGTAGCCAAGGCGACGGTGAAACGGTTTGTCCTCGGCCGAACTTCAGATCGTATTGGCGTTGTAGCGTTTGCGGGCGAAGCACTTACACAGGTGCCACTGACAACGGATTACCCAGTTGTTCTGCAAGCGATCGAAAATTTGCAAGCTGGCCAACTCGAAGATGGAACGGCAATCGGAACCGGTATTGCTACAGCTGCCAACCGACTGCGAAATGCACCTGGTAATTCGCGAGTGCTTATCCTACTGACAGATGGTATAAACAACCGCGGAAATATCGACCCTCGAACCGCAGCACAAGCCGCGAACGCATTTGGGATCAAGATCTACACCATTGGAGTTGGAACCGAAGGGATGGCTCCGGTTCCCGTCGGTCGAGGTGTAAACGGACTCCGTTACGAAAACCAACGCGTTGAAATTGACGAAGCGCTGCTAACCGAAATTTCAACCATGACGGGCGGTCGGTATTTTCGAGCTCGTGATGCAGCGGCATTGCAACGTATTTATACACAGATCGATGCGTTGGAACGCGCTCCGATTCAGTCTACGACTTACGTTCGGTACACCGAGCTATATCGTTGGCCGTTAGGATTTGCCGTCTTCCTCCTCATCTTTGAACTCGCGCTGTTGTCGGTGAGGTCTCCTCTGCCATGATTCGCTTTATTGCATGGCCATGGGCGCTCACTCTTGTTGTCGTACTCCCGCTTATTGCCTTATTCGCTTTAAATAAAGAACGAAAGTCTCGATCCAAACGACTCAAACAGTTTGGATCGCGTGAAATGCTCGCCCGCCTGGCTGAAACAACGCTACGACGGGGACCTATGCGCACAATACGCCTGGGTCTGGCATTTGCATTGCTCGGATTCGCCTTTGCCGGGCCTCGCTGGGGGCTAGGCGATACAATCGTTCGGCGTAATGGTATTGACGTAGTCATTGCTTTGGATGCATCACAGTCGATGTTAGCCACAGACGACAAGCCATCACGAATGGTGAAAATGACTCAAGTCGTTCGCCAGCTGCGTGCTCTATCACCAAACGATCGATTCGCACTATTGGCCTTTGGCGGACGTAGCTACATTTTGACGCCGTTAACCACTGATGACGGTGCGTTAGGGCTCTATCTCGACAACCTTGATCCTTCCGTAGTTGGACAAGCTGGAAGTTCTATGTCCAGCCCCATCCGACAGGGTGTGAATTTATTAAGCCTGTCGAAAGGCGACGGGGATCGCGCCATTATATTAATGAGCGATGGTGAGGGATTTGACTCGGAGCAGGACGTTATTGCCGAAGCAAAACGCGCGGGAACGCTTGGAATCGAGCTTATTACTGTTGGATTCGGATCGACCACAGGATCGACGATTCCGATTCGTGAAAACGGATCAATCGTACCGAAACGAGATGAGAATGGCGAAATCGTCATCACGAAGTATTCGCCGAATTCACTCCGCGCAGCAGCAGAAGCTGCTGGTGGCGTTTTTATAGATGCACGAGTTTCCGATAAAGCATACCAAATTAGAGCTGCGTTGAACCAATTAAAGACTCAGCCCCGAAGTATTAGTACCGGCCGAGATTATTCACCTCGGTTTCAATGGTTTGTAATACCTGCATTGCTCTTGCTCCTCATCGATACGCTTGCTCAGCTGCGTACGCGCCGACGTGTGATAGTGAACACCGCCAGCATCGCGATTGTCACCATGTTGTTCAATGCCTGCGGCACGCAAGGAGATAAAGCCAACCTCGATCGATACAACAGAGGAACCAAGTTAGTCGCCATTCACGACTCACTCGCAACGGGTCGAGCGATGCTCGATACGGCACTCAAGTCGACCGATTCAAGCATACGTTTCCGAGCATCGTTTAACAGCGGCTGGGCATATCTTACGCCTGCGTTACGCGCCTCCAAGACCGATAGCTCATCGAATGCAACTCGCGGAGCAAGCGGCGGCGATTCGCTCCGTGCAACCACCGACGCCTTACTCGACAGCTCGGCTGCACGTTACAGAATTGCTCTGCGCACCAATCCAAACGACCTCGACGCGAAGTGGAACTATGAGCTCTCCCTCAGAGACCGTCCAACTGGCGGAGGAGGGGGCGGCGGTGGTGGTGGCGGAGGAGGAGGGGGTGCAGACCGCACACCTGAGCCCAAACCAGCACCAACAGGCGGCATCGCGCAAAAGCAGGCCGGCGCGATCCTGGACAACGCGGAACGCGAGGAAAGCGACGTGCAGGGAAGGAAACAGAAAAAGAACGTCCCGCAACCACCACCTCAAGGCAAGGACTGGTAATGCTCGCACTGTTACTTTTTGCACAACTGGGATCGGTTCAATTTTATACGCGAATTGCCCCGGAAACCGTATATGTCGGCCAACAGGCAACATATGACGCGGTAACACTCGTTGATGAATCCGGCCGCAACGCGTTACGAGTAAACCCTGAATACACGCCGTCTGAAGTGCGTGGAGCAACGGTGTACGACTTTCGGTTCGACACAACGCTCATTACAGACGTCGTACTCCGCGGAACTCGGTACCGACGTTATGTATATCGCCGAGCCCTGTTTCCGCTGACAGTTGGCGAATTTGAGATCCCGCCCGCAACGTTGCGTTACTCGTTACCCAGCAACGACAGCTATTACGATAGGGAGATGACCTACACACTACAAAGTGAACCCGTTCGCTTTGTAGCTGTTCCGCTTCCCGCTTCGGGAAGACCAATCGACTTTAACGGCGTGGTAGGTCAATTTTCTGACACTGCTTTTACGGATGGATCGTCGCCACGAATTGGCGAGGCATTTACCCTCACATTGCGCGTATTAGGCGTCGGGAACATCGCCTTACTGCCGCGCCCCGAACTTACCATAGAATGGGCCAACGCTCACCCAAGCGAAGAACGCGTGGAATGGGATTCCACAGGTTCAGTGGTCCGCGGCTACAAGGAATTCGACTGGGTCGTGACACCAAACGTTTCGGGCGATCTGTTCATCCCGCCAATTCGATACGACTATTTCAACCAGTCCACTCGACGATACGCCTACGCCTCTACGGCGAAAATCCAGGTTGCCGTGCGGTCGAGCGGCCGCGTTTCGGCAGATAGCTTTCGGCCGCCTACGGACCAGATAGGGACGAGCCCGTTCCCGGAAATTATCCGAATTTTGCGCGATTACTGGATCGTGACCGCCAGCGCCCTCGTTATCCTCCTGTTTTTTATCATCTTTATCGCGATCCGGTCGTCCAGCCGGTCGAGCGACGATTGACCAAACAATTGGGGTACCCCCTCCGCGGCACCGTCCGCACTGGGTAAATTCCTTTCGTGTCCGTTATATCAGTCCTCCCCAGTGCGGTCGCCGATCAAATCGCGGCCGGTGAAGTCGTTGAGCGTCCAGCCTCAGTCGTAAAAGAACTCGTCGAAAATGCGCTCGATGCTGGCGCGGAGACGGTGGATGTGACTATTGAGGAAGGGGGGAGGTCGCTGATTCGGGTCAGTGATGATGGCTGTGGCATGGTGCGCGAAGATGGAATCCTCGCCCTCGCTCGGCATGGAACCTCCAAGATCGAGACGGCCGATGACCTCACCGCCATCGAGACCTTTGGCTTCCGCGGCGAAGCGCTCCCAGCGATCTGCTCGGTTTCTCGGCTTGAGCTGTCGACCGCAACCGAAGATGGCGACGGAACGTTAATCCGCTCAGAAGGTGGCGGGACGCCAATAATAACGGATACGGCGAGGCGCCGAGGGACCACCGTCACCATCTCCAATCTGTTTTACAACATTCCGGCTCGACTCAAGTTTTTACGCGGCGCACGGTCAGAGTGGCGCGCAATTACAGATTCGATTACCAGTTTAGCCCTCACGCGATGCGATGTCCGAATTACGGTAACCCATGATGGGAAAAACGCGCTGACTTTGCCAGCCGCATCGTCTATTCGTGGACGGTTAGCTGGAATTTGGGGCGGCAAATATGCGGAAAAACTGGTCGAAGTTAACGACACAACTGGCCCAATTCACGTAACAGGGTTAGTTGAGCGCCCTTCGGACGTCGGCACCGCCACACGCCGCGTATATATCTCCGTTAATTCACGTGCGATTCGCGATCACGGATTAGTACGCGCGGCAGAAAGCGCGTTCCGCTCGACGATTCCAGCTGGGATGCGTCCGTCGCTGTTCTTGAATGTTCAAATACCTGCGGATACTGTAGACGTGAACGTACATCCGGCGAAAGCGGAGGTGCGGTTTCGCGATCGTTGGGGTGTTGAACGGGCTATTGAGTATGCAGTACGCCGAGCGCTTGGGACGGTGGAAAGTGCGGCAAGTATAGGGAATCGATTTGCGTATAACTTTGGGACGTCATCGTTGCCAACTCAGCCGATCACGACCGACATCCTGTCGCGATCGATTATACCAGATGAACCATTATTTAATAGCGTATCAACATCATCCGATTCAATAAATCCTGGATTTGATATTGATGGATCTGGTAATGCGTCTAACTCAGTGGCTCGTCCATCGATCCCACCGGAACAGGATGCGACGATCCCTCCGCTCATGCAGCTGCGTCGAACCTATATCATGTTTGAACATGAAGATGGTGTTGTATTAATCGACCAGCATTCCGCACACGAGCGAATTTTGTATGAGGAGTTTATGCGTACATTGGAGAGCGGAGCGACTCCGTCGCAGCGACTACTTATTCCGCTCACACTGCATTTAGGTCCAGCCGAAGGCGATGCCTTTGAAGAAAATCGCGAATATCTCGAAAAGCTGGGATTTGAGATCGCCGGCTTTGGTGGCCATACGTTGCTCGTAAATAGCGTACCAGTTCCGCATCCACGTTTTGACGCAGAACAGTGCCTGCGCGATACACTCGATTCGCTCACCGGGAACCGAATAGCCGGAACGGCCGCGCGTCACGAACGTCTTGCCGCAACCGTTGCGTGTAAAGCCGCAGTGAAAGCTGGTGATCCACTGTCGCAACAGGAGATGCGAGCATTATTTGCTTCATTGCGAGACACCGAACTCCCCGCGCACGACGTACATGGTCGCTCTACAATCGTCCAACTGAGTTGGGATGAAGTCGAACGCCGATTCGGTCGACAATAGCAGTTCATGAGCAACTCATGAAGATTCGAGTTATCGTTGGACCAACTGCAGCAGGGAAGTCGTCGTACGCAATGCAGTTAGCCGAAGGTGAGGATATTGCGATTATCTCAGCAGATAGCCGACAAATCTACCGATCGTTTAACATCGGAACCGCAAAGCCAAGCGCAGACGATATGCAGAGAGTGGTACACTATGGCGTCGACATTGTCGATCCAACTGAACACTACAGCGCATATCAATGGGCGAAAGACGCTGCAGGATGGATTGAAGCCGCCAAAAGTGCTGGAAAAACACCAGTGATTGTTGGTGGTACCGGATTTTACATCAAATCGTTATTCAATCCACCATACGACGAACCACCAAACGAGTTCGTGCAGTATGAACCGGAATACACCATCGTTGATCCAGGCCGGCCGATTCTCAAAGAACGTATCGAAACCCGTATCGATACCATGTTCTCCGAAGGCTGGATCGACGAAGTCAAAATGCTTATGCAAACAATTCCAGCCGAAGCAATTGCCTGGAAAGCTTGTGGTTACCGTAATATCCGCAAATTTATAGAAGGCGAATATACGTTGTCTTACGCGAAAGAACGTACAATCATCGAAACTCGGCAATACGCCAAACGTCAACGCACCTGGTTCAGGCATCAGCTTTCATGAAAATTGGCATAACCTGTTATCCCACGTACGGCGGGTCCGGTGCGATCGCAACCGAACTCGGCATTGCACTCGCAGCCCGTGGGCACGAAGTACACTTTATCACCTATCGGCAACCGTTCCGACTCCCGGCGTTTCTCCCGGGTGTGTATTTTCACGAAGTGGACGTTGGACAGTATCCGCTGTTCGAATACCCGCCATACGACCTTGCACTCGCAGTACGCATGCACGAAGTCGTACGAACGCACAAGCTCGATTTGCTACATTGTCATTATGCCATTCCGCATGCTACAAGCGCGTGGATTGCGCGACAGATGTTGCGCGAGACAGGAGAAGATGTTGCGGTCGTTACAACGTTGCACGGAACTGACATCACGATCGTGGGCCAGGATCCGTCCTTCTATACGATCACAAAGTTCTCTATCGAGCGATCAGACAAGGTTACGGCTGTATCGAACTACCTGAAAGCAGAGACGTTCAACGCATTCCAGTGTACAGCGCATCGAGTGAGTGTAATCTATAACTTTATAGATCCAGATATATACGACCGTACATTGTATCCGCAGTCGATGCGTAAAAAATTGGGGGAGTCGCATCCAATCCTGATGCACATCTCCAACTTCAGGCCCGTGAAACGCGTGCGTGATGTGATTCGAGTGTTCGCCAAGGTGCATGGAGAAATACCGTGTACCCTGGTAATGATTGGTGATGGGCCAGATCGTGTGGCAGCCGAGGAAGAGGCTCGCCTCTTGAACGTGGAGCACGCAGTTTACTTTCTCGGTAAGATCGACACCGTCGCGCCACTTCTCGCCGAAGCCGATTTATTTTTGCTGCCAAGCCAGAGCGAGTCGTTCGGACTGAGCGCGTTGGAAGCGCTGGCAACCGGCGTACCGGTAATTGCCAGCAACACGGGTGGGCTACCGGAAGTCGTCGCAAATGGAGAGACTGGGCTTCTCTTTCCAGTTGGTGACGTTGACGGAATGGCGGCGGGAGCGCTCGAATTGTTGCGTGACCCAGAACGTCGTAGCCGAATGAGCGTCCGCGCCGCGGCCGATGCGCGCGAACGGTTCTCACTGGATACTATCGTGTCACAGTACGAAGCGTTATATCATAGTGCGCTCAATTCCGACAAATAGATTTAGCACCTTCTCTTCCTATATATAGCATGGTCACACTTATACAGGCGATCGTCCTTGGCATTCTGCAAGGATTCGCTGAATTTTTACCGGTGAGTAGCTCTGCTCACCTTGCGTTAGCACCCTGGATATTTCACTGGGAAGATCCGGGCTTGGCGTTCGATGTAGCATTACACGTTGGGACACTGATTGCTGTATTGTGGTACTTCCGCAACGAATTGTTGAATCTCATTCGAGCTGTGGGCCAGATTATCAAAACGCGGAAAGTGGTTACGGTTGAACAACGCCGAGCTGTGTTTTTGATTATTGCCACAATTCCTGGTGGTTTAGCTGGGTTGTTTCTGAACGACTACGCTGAATCGGTATTTCGTAGTCCGCTGATTATTGCGTGGGCGCTGATCATCATGGGTATCGTGTTGTGGTTCGTCGATCGCACCGCAAAGTCAGATCGCCCAATTACACGGATTACATGGGTTGATGCAGTTGTGATCGGACTCGCACAGTGTCTCGCATTGATCCCTGGTGTGTCACGGTCCGGTTCAACAATTACGGCCGGACGTTTTCTTGGGCTTGATCGAAACAGCGCTGCAGCGTTCAGCTTTCTCATGAGCGTTCCAATTATTGGCGCAGCTGCGGCTGTAAAATTGCCGCTGCTGGTGAGCAACGGTGGGTTTACCATGGCGGTAGTCGCTGGGATTATTGCGTCGGCTGTGAGCGGCGCGATAGCAATTACCGTCTTACTGCGTTACGTCAGCAAACATTCATACGGTATCTTCGCGTGGTATCGCGTGATATTGGGCGTCATTATGCTGGTGATGTATTCTGCCCGTGGGTGACACCCTCCCGCATCCGGCCGACGCGATCGTTGCGGCGCAATACGACGGTGTTGATCGAGACGAGCTCGCGAAGCGTCTCGATCTTCCATTAGTTGTTGCGTACACAGAAGTAAGCTCAACGCTCGATGCAGCTCACCTCCTTGCCGCGAACGGCGCTCCGGAAGGGACGTTAATCCTTGCGGAGTCACAAACGGCTGGAAGGGGAAGAGCCGGTCGAGTGTGGTCGTCGGAGAGCGGGAAGGGAATTTGGCTAACATTGATAGAGCGGCCGGTTAGTCGCGCCTCACTCGAAGTGCTATCGTTACGCGTTGGATTGGCAGCAGCAGCGGCGCTCGACGCGTTTACGGATGAACCGATTCGGCTTAAGTGGCCCAATGATCTATATGTAGACGGCAAAAAGCTGGGCGGCATACTTATAGAAGTCCGTTGGCGCGACGAGCGGCCGGAGTGGGTAACAATCGGATTTGGTATCAACGTTGTTCCGCCAACGGATCAACCGAACGCGATTGGGCTATCTGTCCCTGCGAACCGCACCGAGATCCTCAGGGCACTGGTGCCGGGGATTCGCGCCGCGGCCCAGGCTACAGGCGTGTTATCTGACGTCGAAGTCGAGACCTACAGCACGCGTGACATGGCCCGAGGGAAGCGCTGTATCGAACCGTTGCAAGGCAGAGTGCGGGGGATAACGCCGTCGGGAGAGTTGCTGGTAGAGTTAGCGGATTCGTTGATTGCAGCTCGTAGTGGATCACTTATACTAGAGTAGACCATGCTGTTAGCGTTTGATATCGGGAACACCGAAACCACCGTTGGCCTCTTTCGCGGGGCGAAACTCCATGCTCAGTGGAGGCTCACGACAGACGCGCCGCATACGCCGGACGAACTGCGTTTTACGCTGGGGCAGCTAGTCGCGTCCGCCAAGATCCAGTTGACCGATATTTCCGGTGTTGTGATCGCTTCTGTGGTTCCCCCAGCGACCCCACAGGTGGTGGAAGCTTGCCGCCGAAGCTTCGAAGTCGAGCCGATAGTCGTCACGCCACGATCAAAGCTCCCAATCACCGTTCAAATCGACGAACCGATGAGCGTTGGCGCCGATCGACTGATCAACACCCTCGCGGCCAGCCAGCTCTATAAACGCGACGCGATCGTTGTCGACCTCGGCACCGCCACCACGTACGACTGTATTACAGCGGATGGCGCCTTTTTAGGGGGCATCATCCAGCCGGGCGTCCTGACGTCCAGCGAGAGTTTAGTGCGCCGAACGTCCATGCTCCCCGCGACGGGCCTGATTCCGCCTAAACAGGCGTTAGGGAAGAATACGGTGGACTGCATCAAGGCCGGCGTCCTCTTCGGCACCGCCGATTCGATCGACGGGCTGATTCGGCGCCTCAAGCGTGAATGGCCGACCAAACATATTCCATATGTGATCGCCACGGGCGGCATCGCCAGCACCTTCCACCCGTTATGCGAGCAAATCGACGAAGTCGACTCGGCTCTTACGCTGAAAGGACTCCAGATCGCCTATTCCTTGCTAGTCGAGCAAAAGGTCTAAAAAAACGCTTGACGACGGATGGAAGGGCATTAGCTTTCCAGTTGTTAGCACTCACTCATAGAGAGTGCTAACAGATCGTCTCCTAACTTTTTAACACATTTGCGAGAGGCAACTATGGCAACGAAGACAGCCACGAAAGTCTCCCCCCTCGCCGACCGTGTCGTCATCAAAGCGCTCGAAGAGACCGAGCAGACGCGCGGCGGACTCTTCATTCCTGACACTGCGAAAGAAAAGCCACAACAGGGCGAGATTGTCGCCGTTGGCCCAGGTCGGTATGAAGATGGAAAGCTCATTCCTATGGGCGTGAAGGTGGGCGATAAGGTTCTGTACGGCAAGTATGCTGGAACAGAAATCACCCATGAAGGTGAGACGTTCCTCATTCTCCGCGAGACCGACGTGCTCGCGGTTGTCGCTTAATCCGAGGAGTATTAGACAATGGCAGCGAAGGAACTTCATTTTGACTTGGAAGCCCGCAGCGGTTTAAAGCGCGGTGTTGACAAGCTCGCCGATGCGGTGAAAGTCACCCTCGGACCGAAAGGCCGTAACGTCGTTATCTCCCGTTCGTTCGGCGCGCCGAACATCACGAAAGACGGCGTCACAGTTGCAAAAGAAATCGAACTGTCCGATCCCATTGAAAACATGGGCGCTCAGATGGTTAAAGAAGTCGCGACGAAGACGTCCGACCTCGCCGGCGACGGCACAACGACCGCCACGGTTCTCGCCCAAGCGATCTATCGCGAAGGGTTGAAGAACGTTACGGCTGGCGTAAACCCGATGGCGCTCAAGCGCGGCATCGACAAGGCCGTTACTGCGGTGATTGAAGAGCTGAAAGTTATTTCGGTTCCAACCACCGGCAAAAAAGAGATCGCCCAGGTTGGCTCGATCTCCGCGAACAACGATAAAGAAATCGGTGATTTAATCGCCGAAGCGATGGAAAAGGTCGGCAAAGACGGTGTCATCACCGTTGAAGAAGCCAAAGGCCTCGACACCACGCTGGAAACTGTAGAAGGTATGCAGTTCGATCGCGGCTACCTCTCCCCATACTTCGTCACAGATCCTGACAAGATGGAAGCGGTCCTCGAAGATGTGATGATCCTCATCCACGATAAGAAAATCTCGGCGATGAAAGATCTTCTCCCAATCCTCGAGAAAGTCGCACAAATGGGCAAGCCGCTCCTCATCCTCGCCGAAGATATCGATGGTGAAGCGCTCGCAACGCTCGTAGTCAACAAGCTCCGTGGCACACTCAAAGTCTGCGCCGTCAAGGCTCCTGGCTTTGGCGATCGCCGCAAAGCCATCCTTCAAGATCTTGCCATCCTTTCGGGCGGCAAAGTTATCTCCGAAGAAATCGGCTTCAAGCTTGAAAACGCAGTTGTCTCCGACCTCGGCCGCGCAAAGCGTGTCGTTGTTGACAAAGACAACACCACGATGATCGACGGCGGTGGCTCGGATGAAGAAATCCAGGGTCGCGTTCGCGAAATCCGTAATGCGATTGACAAGACGACGTCTGACTACGATCGCGAAAAGCTCCAAGAGCGCCTCGCCAAGATCGTTGGTGGCGTTGCCGTGATCAACGTTGGTGCAGCAACTGAATCCGAAATGCGCGAAAAGAAAGCACGCGTTGAAGATGCTTTGCATGCAACACGCGCCGCAGTTGAAGAAGGTATCGTCCCTGGTGGCGGTGTTGCCTTCATCCGCGCACAGCGTGTCCTCAAGACGCTGAAGCTTGAAGATCCAGACGAGCAGGTTGGCGTCGAGCTCATCAAGCGCGCAATTGAAGAGCCAATCCGCATGATCGTGCAGAACGCCGGTGGTGAAGCTTCGATCGTCGTCGAGAAAGTCCGTTCAGCCAAGGAAAACACCTTCGGCTACAACGCCTTGACCGACACGTACGAAGATCTCGTACAGGCTGGCGTCATCGACCCAACCAAGGTTACCCGGACCGCGTTGCAGAACGCAGCCAGCATCGCTGGTCTTCTGCTCACGACCGAAGCCTTGATCGTCGAGAAGAAAGATGACAAGTCCTCTGCTCCCGCCGGTGGCGGTGGTGGAATGGGCGGCGGTATGGGCGGGATGTACTAGTCGTAATTTACCGTCAAGGTTTATTACTCAGCTACATTCAGTCAAACAAAGCGGCTCGGGGCAATTGCTCCGAGCCGCTTTGTTTTTCGCTGCGGTATAATGATGATAGCCGTCGAGATTTGATACAACAGCCGTCAGCTAACCCAAACTATTATCAAAAAAGAGAGAAGCCTACACAAAACCTTGATATATTGTATATACATAATTATGTTTACTTGGGACCCATACAAAGCGCTCACGAATCATCAAAAGCATGGTATCACATTTGAGGAAGCGTCAACCGTCTTTGAAGATCCAAACGCGCTTGTAATTGACGACACCAAACATTCTTGCATAGAAGACAGAATGTTTAGGATTGGCTGTTCATCACAAATGCGCATTTTAACTATCGTGTATACACACCGGAGGATCAATGGCACGCAAACCATCTCGCATCACCTCGTCCGAATCATCAGTGCTCGCAGCTCGAGCTCAAAAGAGCGAGCGGCCTACCGCGAGACATCGCCTGGATTCGAAGCCGAATTCGAAAATCGATTTCTCCGATATACCTGAACTTACCGATGAGCAGCTTAAACGGGCCAGGCGTGTTGGACGGCCAACTCAGGGCAATACTGCGAAACAGTTAATCGCCATTCGTCTCGATCCGGAACTTATTAACGCACTTCGCGAGAAAGCTTCGGAGAGGCAAATTGGCTATCAAAGTTTGATTCAGGAATTGCTGGCAAAGGCGTTAGCCGAGTAACCCAGCAACTCAGTACTGCTAAACTGTGTTGCGTGCTGACGCAGTATTAACTACCAGGCTCTCCAACTCAAAACCTACTTACGAGTCCCATCGTACACCACACGTAGCTGCGACTGTTGCGGACCGGAAATCTGTACGTTCCGCCGTCGCATAACGCGGGTTGCGACTTCAATGAACTTGTCGATCGCAAACGATCCATAGGGCTCGCTATCGCCCCATGCAAACGGCGGAACGTACTTCGCGGGCATATTACCGCCATACACGTTTGCGCCAACGCTGAGTACAGTCCCAGTATTCAACATGGTACCGATCCCCGTCTTCGCGTGATCCCCAAACAGCGTACCCAGAAACTGCTGTTCCGTATTTCGCACACCACTCGGCGTCCAAAGCTGAACAGTACCATACGTATTCTTGAGGTTACTCGTCGTCGTGCCCGCACCGAGGTTCACCCATCGTCCTAAATACGAATGCCCAACAAATCCAGCATGCCCTTTGTTGGAATATCCAAGCACAACGCTCGAATGGATCTCACCGCGAATCTTGCTAAACGGTCCAATCGAACAGTTCGCGACCATCTCTCCTAGCACCGTTGCATCATGATCGATATAGCACGGTCCTACAACTCGACTGAACGCCGAAATCGTCGCGCCACTCCGCACCATAACCGGACCGGCCGTCGTATCAAACAACACATACGGCTCGATCTTCGCACCATCTTCAATAACAATCCCATGTTCACCGATAACCGCATCGTATAACATGGAAGACGATGTTACCGTCTGCGTCAACGCAGCAATATCATCGTTCAGCTGAGGCGTAAGATGCGCAAGATAATCCCAAACTTCATGCATCCACCGACCGTGCAACCGACGAGGTTCGTGTGGAACACCAAACAGATCGATATTGAAGATATCTAGCTCAACATCGCCATGCACAAAATCCGAAACTGCAACCGGTCGCGACAGTCGAACGGCGCAGACAACTCCTTCGCAGGTCCATACGTGTTCATCATTCGCGAGCACTTCATCAAGCGAAATCACACAACGCGAATTAACGACGATCGAACCAGCTTCAAGTACCGCATTTCCCGCAATACTCGGAGGTGCATCAAACTCTTCAAAGTTGGCAAGCAGTGGGGAAGCAATAAACCCTGTCGCTTTAGTCCCCGTCGCGCGCTCCCAACGCATCCGTGTTAATACCGCACCGCACGTCAATTCACTCGCAGGCCGAGTTAACGCGAAGGGTTCGAACGTACGCGCGCGCGCGTCATCATAAAAGTAGAGGCGGTTCATTCAAAGTTCCTCAGGTTATCCGGGAGCGCTTCAACCAACGACTTCAAATCTGCCGACTTCTCAATCGTTGTCACAACAGTCAGGCCATTACGCGACACCACAACCAAATCTGAAACACCATACGCCACAATCTTTGCATCACCGGTAGCGTACAACACATTGTTCCGGGCTTCCACCGCGTACGTCTCACCACTCAATACATTGTCATCAGCATCATGCTCCCGAACGCGATGCAACGACGCCCAGGTTCCAACGTCATCCCATCCAAAGTTTCCGGGGAGTACAAATACCCGATCGCTTCGCTCCAACACTCCAACGTCAACGGAAACACTTCGTACAGCCGTAAAGAAGTTCTCCAAATCAGGAGCCTCTCCCGCAAACTCGCTCAAAGCTGGTGCCACTTCCGGTGTTAACGACCGAATCTGACCGAGAAAGTCGGAAACCCGCCATACGAAGATCCCGGAATTCCACAAATAGCCTTGCTGGACCATCTCAGCGGCCCTATCCCGCGTTGGCTTTTCCACGAATCGAGCAACATGCCGAGCACCTGCGTCGGCCGGCGCCCCAGGTTCGATATAGCCAAAACCGGGATCTGGGCGAGTCGGCACGATCCCCACCGTCACCAACCCCCGCGTGGCCTCGGCCACATCCACTGCATGCGACAGTGTGCGCCGAAACGCCTCGGGATCGCCAATCGCCCAGTCCGCATGCACGCAAATCATCACCGCATCCGGCCCGGCGCGCCGTTCGATCTCCGCCGCAGCCCAAGCCAACGCCGCGGCCGTGCCGGCCGGCCGCGGCTCGGCGATGATGTTTTCAACACGCAAAGTCGGCACAGCCGCCATGGTCGCCTCACACAACCCCGCGTTACTCGAAACCAGAATATTCGCCGGACTTACCAGCGGCGCCAACCGATCCAACGTATTTACCAGCATCGACTCGTCATTCACCAGCGGCAACAGCTGCTTGGGGCGAGTTGGTGTGCTCAAAGGCCAGAATCTCGAACCCACCCCTCCAGCCAGCACCACAGCCCAACGTTCTCCCAAGTCTAAACCCCTTCGTCAGAGACGCCCGTAAGCGCTGCAATAAGCGCATACAGCTTTTTCGGACTAAATGGCTTCGTCAAAAAGGCAGTCGCGCCAAGCGCCATCGCGGCTCGCTGCTGCTCATCCTGGCCGGCGGCGGTAAGAATGATCATTGGCAGGGTGGTATTCCCGGTCGATCGGATGCGTTCCAATACGTCCAGCCCGCTCAATTCCGGCATCATCAGGTCGAGCAGGACCAGGTCGAACGGAGCCTGCTGCTGGATAGTATCCACGGCTTCCTGCCCGTCGTACACAAGCGTGACTTCGAACGGACCGTGCTCCAGCTTCATCTTGATAATGCGTCCAATATGAGGTTCGTCGTCCGCGACGAGCACTCGTTTACGGCTTTCTAGGGTCATGGTGGGGAATGTGATGCGCGAATCAGACCAGAGCGGCCATGGGCGCCCGATGGCGTCGAATATCGAGCAGGAGGTCGGAGAGCTCAACCTCTTGCGAGGCGCTGACAAAAAGGAGGGTTTGGTCGGACAGGCGCATGATTACCCCGTAACCGCGCTCAAACTCGAGAACGGCAAACTGGATGTTTCCGGCATCGGCGGCGAGGCCGAGTTGGCGAGCGGCAATTACGACGCCAGGCGCGTGGGCGGCCAGAACTTCGGCGTCCCCTTTACCTCCGTCAAATGTCTCGATAACGAGTCCGTCAGAACCTAAAAGGACGACAGAGTGGACTCCTGGTCGTCGTTGGATGGTCTCGGTTAATTCCCTTAAGGTTGGCATACATTGAAAAGTACCGCCACAAAGGCTATTGTACGAGGCTATAGATATGATGTCTCGATTGTTAATCTCTCCTCCGGCCCGTTGACCATGCTTCGCCGAATTTCTGTTTTGATGCTGGGCGCTGCTGCGCTCGCCACTAGCGCCTGCAGCGGCGACGACAACCTGCGGGCCTCCGTGGATGTGGTAACCGACACCCTTGTGGCTTATGCCTTAACCGGGACTCCGCTAGACTACCCGAGCGGCTTAAACACAATTACTATGACGTCCGTTCCAATTCCCCCGTCTCAGAGCTTCGGGATCGCGGGTTTCGACGTCGGCCTGGATATCAATCTGGACAACACGATCCAAATTATCCCTGCGCGTCAGCTGGTGAGTGCCCTGGCAAGTGCGCCACAGGTGGGGCTGCTTGCGCTGGACGAGTCGTTTGAAGATGTACTACGTGCTCCAGACGCCTACTATCGTCCCGACACAGCGATGTCCGTGCAGATTGGGCAGACGTTCATCATCCAGACGTTCCGGTCGTCCGGGGCGTTTATCTGCAACTATCTCGTGACGCCACGGGTGTACTCCAAGATCGTCATCGATAGCGTTAACATGACATCACGCGCCATTTACCTTCGTCAAACGCTCGATCCAAACTGCGGATACAGATCCTTCGAGCCTGGCCGACCACGCGACTAAACTAAAAAAACAGCTCCTATTATATGCATGATGTGCGAATGGTGCGTGAGCATCAGGATGCGTTGCGTGAGGGTATGCGACGACGGAATGCGGCAAAGACAATGGATCCGCTCATTGAGCAGGCCATTGTCCTCGACGCCGATCGTCGCGCCATGATCCGGGTGGTCGAAGAGAAAAAAGCCGAACGAAATGCAATTAGCGCTGATGTGGCCAAACGGAAACGGGCAGGGGAAGACGCATCCGATCTCGTAAATCGCAGTCGAGTGATCGGCGATGAGATTGCTACGATCGAAGTCAATTTGACTGAGTCGGAAGACGCGCTGAACATCATCATGCTGCAAATTCCGAACGTCACGCTGGAAGACGTTCCCGAAGGGAGCGAAGCAAACAACAAAACGTTGCGTGAATGGGGAACGCCCCGTTTGGCGGAATCCGTAAAGCCACACTGGGACATCGGTACGCAACACGGAATTATCGACCTGGAACGTGGCGCTAAAATCAGCGGATCTGGGTTTGTTGTGTACCGCGGTGAGGGTGCGCGATTAGTTCGAGCGCTCATGAACCTGATGCTCGACCTGCATACGCGCGACCACGGCTATGAAGAGACTTGGGTCCCTGTCATCGTCAACCGTGCTTCGTTGATTGGGACTGCGCAGCTTCCGAAGTTCGAAGACGATCAATACGCGTTGATCGACGAAGGACTGTTTTTGATCCCAACTGCGGAAGTGCCGGTGACCAACCTGTACCGTGACGAAATCCTGTCGGAGAGCGAGCTACCAAAGCAGTTTGTCGCCTACTCACCATGTTTTCGTCGAGAAGCGGGTGCGCATGGTAAAGACACACGGGGATTGCTGCGCGTTCACCAATTCGACAAAGTCGAACTCGTTCGATATTGCACGCCAGAAACCTCGTTGCAGGAACACGAGATTATTACCGGACACGCTGAACGCATCCTGCAGCTACTCGATCTTCCATATCGCGTAATTGTACTTGCAGCCGGCGACACCGGATTTGCGAGTGCACGGACCTACGATCTCGAAGTCTTCGCTCCAGGAGTTGGAAAGTGGCTCGAGGTATCGTCAGCCAGCGTATTCACCGACTTCCAGGCACGCCGAGCAAATATTCGCTATCGTCCAAACGGTGGCGGAAAGCCGAAGTTTATTCATACGTTAAATGCGTCAGGTCTCGCATTCCCACGTATTATCGCCTCGATACTCGAGCACCATCAGAATAACGATGGCACAGTATCCATTCCCGCCGCGCTGCAACCATACTTTGGTTCGGCGACGCTTGGGCGTTCTGCAAGCGGTTCTATGAGCGGTTCCGCAGCGGCGAACTAAACTACGAGTGCGCCGCACGCCTTTGTGGGGAGTTGTCGTAGGCGTTGTGGCGCTGTTGGCGTGGTACGTCGTATACATGCATAGCGTAGTGGTCGACCTGCGCGCCGAGGCGTCACGGGTTGGCCAGATGCACGCGCGAGTGTATGATGCGCTTGCAAATCCAAATCAGGATGCTGGCGCCGTGTTACTCGAGCTCTCCAAGACCATTCGGGAGGCCGGCGTACCAATTATCGTCACGGATAATTCGGGTCGAGTAACGATCTATGCGAACCTGCCGGCAAAGATCTATGGCGATTCTGCAAAGATCCTCGCATATACAGAGCAGCTACGCCGAGAAAATCCACCGATTGTAGAACCGGGGATTGGGACGGTGTATTACGGAAATACTGCGCTCGTTCGCGGACTTCGTATTATTCCGGCGCTGCAAGCGGGCTTAATCGCGATGTTGTTGGCTGCCGGCCTGTACGCAATTCTCACTCGCGGTCGAGCAGACCGAGAAAAGATCTGGGCTGGGATGGCGCGTGAATCCGCACATCAACTTGGGACGCCACTATCGAGTTTGAGTGGATGGATCGAGCTGCTGCGCGACAAACAAGATGGCGATCCACTTGTTGCTCACGCCGTTTCGCACATGGACGGCGACCTCGAACGACTCAGACGAGTCGCATATCGATTCGAGCGAATCGGGCGTCCACCAAAAAAAGAAAAGATTGACGTTGTTGAGATCGTGGAGAACGTGGCAAGCTACTTCCGAGCGCGCGTTCCAACGCTCGCAAAGGCTGTGACGATTCGTTCTGTTGCACGATCTGGCCCTGCAATCATCGACGGCGATCCGGTACTTTTAGAGTGGGCGATCGAATCGCTGGTGAAAAACGCAATCGACGCGCTAGCCGGACGTGGTGGACGAGTTACCGTTTCGGCGCAAGCCCTCCCTGAGGGACGCGTTCGTATTCGAGTAAAGGACAACGGTCCTGGTGTTCCGCGCGACTTACGGAAGCGTATCTTCGAGCCAGGCTTCTCGACCAAAGAAAAAGGGTGGGGCATTGGGCTCTCGCTCGCACGCCGCATCATTACTGAAAGCCACGGTGGAACGTTGATTCTACAACCCACAAACCGTGGCGCGACATTCGATATCATTTTAGGGGCATGACCCAGATAGCTAGCGAAGAACCACTCGTCGGCCTGAACCCGGCGCAACGAGAAGCTGTATTACACTTCGAAGGACCGATGTTGGTCATTGCCGGCGCGGGGTCGGGCAAGACACGTGTGCTGACGACTCGCATTGCGCGTCTCATCGAACATCACGGCGTCGATCCAGCGCGTATTTTATCTGTCACGTTTACGAACAAGGCAGCCGGAGAAATGCGCGATCGTATCGGTCGGCTATTAGGGTATCAACCCAAAGGCATGTGGTGTGGGACGTTCCACGCCATTGGCGCTCGACTGTTACGTATGTACGCCGATCGGGTTGGACGGACACAGAGCTTCACCATCTACGATTCCGACGACAACCTTGGATTGATCAAACGTGTGATGGAGGCGAATAACATCTCGCCAAAGTCGTGGGCGCCCAAAGTGATTGCGTCGATGATCTCCGACGCGAAAAACGCGTTGGTGTCGCCGGCAGAATATGCGTCGCTCGCATTGGATCCGTTGACCAAACACGCGGCCAATGTATACAAGCATCTCGAAATCGCACTCCGGAGCGCGAACGCAGTGACGTTCGATGACCTGCTCACGCTCCCGGTCGAAATTCTGCAGACCGATCCAAAGCTGCGCGAACAGCTCGCTGAACGCTTTAAGTTCGTTCTGGTCGATGAGTATCAGGATACCAACCGAGCGCAATATCGGTTTATCAAGCTCATCGGGGCTGATCACGGTAACGTGATGGTCGTTGGTGACGACGATCAATCCATTTATGGATGGCGCGGTGCGGATATCCGGAACATCCTCGACTTCGAAAAAGAATTCGCATCGGCGCAGGTCGTACGGATGGAAGAGAACTATCGGTCCACACCGAACATTCTCGAACTGGCCAACGCTGCCATTAGCCTCAACGTTGACCGTAAGGGCAAGACGTTGCGCGCCACTCGACCAGAAGGCGAAAAGCCAACGGTTGTGGCGGCGCTGGACGATCGAGATGAAGCGGAATGGGTGGTCGATGAGATCACGTCGCGTATGTCGAATGAAAACCGTTCGGCGCGTGACTTCGCGGTGTTGTATCGCACAAACGCACAAAGCCGTACGATGGAAGACGCGCTCCGAAAGCGAGCGATGCCGTATCGTCTGGTTGGCGCGATGCGATTCTATGATCGGCGTGAAATTCGAGATCTGATGTCGTATCTCAAGCTGATCGCGAATCCGTACGACAATGAAGCGTATCGACGCGCGGTGTCGGTACCGAAACGTGGTATTGGCGATACGACGATTGAGATGTTGGCTGAGATCGCACAGAATGCCAACGTTTCGTTGCTGGAAGCATCGAGCACGCCGGAGATGTTGGAAACACTGCGTCCGGCGGCTCGCACCGGGCTTGTCCAGTTTGCCACGTTGATCGCAAAGTTCTGGGATACAGCAAAGTCGCTGAGCGTTGATGAGCTGTTGCGTGATCTCGTTACCGAGATCGGTTATCGGGCATATCTCGAACTCGAAGGGCCGGAAATTGCTCGCGAACGAATGGAAAACGTTAGCGCGTTAATCGACGGCGCTGAAGAAACAGTTGTTGACGAGGGTGGAGAAGTTGGACTCACGCCACTTGATCACTTCCTGCAGCGCGCCATGTTGGTCGCTGGCGCCGATGCGCTCGATCCCACGGCAGACGCCGTCACGTTGATGACGATGCACAACGCCAAAGGACTCGAGTTTCCGGTCGTGTTCATCACCGGGCTCGAAGACGGCCTCTTTCCAACCATGCAGGCGTTTGACGATCCATCCAAGCTGGAAGAAGAACGACGTCTGTTCTATGTGGGCATTACGCGAGCGGAGACAAAGCTGTATATGCTCCACGCCGAAAGCCGTCGCAGAAACGGGGAGATCGTTGCAGGCGTAAAATCGCGTTTCCTTCGAACCATTCCAGCAGGAATGGTAGAAGATCGCAAAACGCTCAAGATCAAAAGCCTCGGCCGTTCGTCCTGGACCGACACGAACAAACGCAAGACGTACGAAGTTCCAGATTGGCGAAAGCCCGAAGCATCCAAGATCAAGTTCAAAAAAGAAGAGGCGTTCGAATCACAAGACGAACCGATGTATCAATCGGGCGAACGCGTGAAGCACAAAAGCTTTGGAAGCGGTACTATCGCCGAGATCAGTGGGAATGGCAAAGATGTAAAGGCGGTGATCGATTTTGATAATGAAGAAGTTGGACGGAAGACAATTAAACTTGCGTATACCACGTTAGAACGGGAGTTCGCGTAAATGGCGGTTACAACAGCAGACGTCGCAAAGATCGCGCAGTTAGCGCGATTGCATATCGAGGAGACTCAGCTTCCAACATACGTTGCGCAGCTGAATAGCATTCTTGGCCACATGGAAGTACTGCATGCGGTCGATACGTCATCCGTTGAAGCGGAGAATGCGAATACATCGAATATGCCGTTGCGTGAAGACGTTGTTGCTCCCGCTCCAATGCGTTTGGCTGCAGATGGCATGACCGCTGAAGCGCGTGATGGGTTTATCCTGGTCCCTCGCCTTGCAACCCACGAGGGGGTATGACGATGACAACGAACATTGTCGATCGGATCGCTGACGCAGTCGATCGTGCAAACGAAGCCAAATATGGCGCACAAGAGCTCAACATCGTTTTAGCGACCAACAAGCAAGCCTCGCTCGATGACGCGCATGCCGTCACGAAGCGATATGTTGATGCTGCGAATGACGTTCCACTCGCTGGAATGCCCGTAGTGATCAAGGACAACATTGCCACGTTGGATACACCAACAACGTGTGGATCGCGCATTCTACGTGGCTACACCAGCCCGTACGAAGCAACCGCAATTACACGACTCCGTGAGAAAGGCGGAATTCCGATCGCGAAAGCAAACATGGACGAATTCGCGATGGGTTCATCCACCGAAAATAGTTCGTACGGCCCAACAAAAAACCCAATCGACCCAACACGCGTCCCTGGTGGTTCATCAGGCGGATCTGCAGCAGCGGTTGCCGCTGGATTAGCACCACTCGCATTAGGCTCGGAGACAGGTGGTTCGGTTCGTCAACCCGCAGCGTTTTGCGGAGTCATTGGCGTCAAACCAACATATGGTCGCGTAAGCCGATACGGCTTGGTCGCATTCGCGTCGTCGCTTGATCAGATCGGTGTATTCGCAACCAACGTAAGCGATGCGGCAAATGGGTTGTATGCAATGTCCGGTTACGACCCACTCGATGCAACCAGCGTTGATGTCCCAGTTCCAACCTATCGCGAAGAAAATCTCGATAACGCACAGCCACTGAAAGGCATCACAATCGGTCGTCCCAGGGAATACTTTCCGGACAACCTTGATGCAGGCGTTTTAGCGCGGTGCGAAGAGTCGCTCGAAAAGTTTCGTTCGTTAGGCGCAACAATCAAAGACGTTTCGTTGCCGCATACGAACCTGGCGATCCCTGTATACTACATCGTCGCACCAGCCGAAGCGTCGTCAAACCTCGCACGATTCGACGGCGTTCGCTACGGCCCAAGATCCACAGGCAACGGTGACCTCCGCAGCATGTACGAGTCCACACGCTCCAACGGATTTGGCCCAGAAGTCACACGCCGAATCATGTTAGGAACGTATGTACTATCACACGGTTACTACGACGCGTACTACAAGAAAGCAAAGTCAACCGTCAAGCTGATCACAAACGACTTCACGAACGTCTTTGCTTCGGGTGTCGACGTTCTCTTTACCCCAACAACTCCAGCCCCCGCCTTCAAACTCGGCGCTGTCACCGACCCGTACGAGATGTATCTCAGCGACATCTTCACCGCAACAGCGAACATCGCCGGCGTACCAGCCATGTCGCAACCCATCGGTCGAGTAGACGGTCTTCCAGTTGGCGGGCAGATCATCGCAAAACACTTTGACGAGCCAACCATGTTTCGTGTCGCCGCCGCCCTCGAACGAAGCTTAGGCGAGGAGGCACACCGATGAGCGAATCCCAAAACATTCTCGATAAATACGAGATGGTTGTTGGACTCGAAATTCACGTCCAGCTCAAAACCCGCTCAAAGGCATTCTGCGGCTGTTCAACAAACTTTGGTGCGCCACCCAACGTCAACACCTGCCCAGTGTGCCTGGCACTCCCTGGAGCACTTCCAGTGTTAAACGCTGAAGCGGTCCGTCTCGCAGTTCGAGCATCGTTAGCGCTCAATCTACACGTCAACACAACGTCCGTGTTCGCGCGCAAAAACTATTTCTATCCTGATCTCCCCAAAGGATATCAGATTTCTCAGTTCGATCGCCCCGTTGCAGAACACGGCAAGATCAAGATCACGTTGCCCTCAGACGGTAGCGAACGCACCATCGGCATCACGCGCCTTCATATGGAAGAAGACGCAGGGAAGTCCGTTCACGATCGTTATCCCAATGCAACGGCAATCGATCTCAATAGAGCCGGCGTTCCACTCGCAGAAATCGTCAGCGAACCCGATATGCGTTCCGCTGAAGAAGCAGGCGCATATCTCAGAACGATGAAGCAAATCCTGGAGTATGCAGAGATCAGCGACGTCAGCATGGAAGAGGGAAGCCTCCGCGTCGATGCAAACGTCAGCGCTCGTTTACGAGGCGCAACAAAGCTCGGCACAAAAACAGAAGTAAAAAACATGAACTCATTTTCCGGCGTCGAACGTGCGCTGCAAGGCGAGTTTGAACGTCAGTGCCACGCATTGGAACGCGGCGACATCATCACGCAGCAAACCATGCTGTGGGATGGCGCCAAAGGCGAAGTTCGTCCCGCACGCTCAAAAGAAGATAGCCACGACTACCGCTATTTTCCTGAACCTGATCTACCACCACTCGTCCTCACAGACGAGTACATCAATGACATTCGCGTCAGAATGCCAGAGCTACCATCCGCAATCAAGAGCCGATTTGCGGAGAAGTATTCGTTATCGGCAAGTGACGTCGATGTGCTCACCGCAACACCAGCCTACGCCGCATACTTCGAAAACGTCGCACGTACACACGGCGACGCAAAGTCAGCAGCCAACTGGGTAATGGGTGAAGTCGCAGCATCGCTCAACACCGAAGGCCTCACCATCGATCGCTTCCCAATTCCAGCGATCGACCTGGCCGAGCTGCTCGACATGATCCGCGACGGCAAGGTCAGTCACACAGCTGGCAAGACGATCTTCGCAAAGATGTTCGCCACACGAAAGCCAGCGTCAACCATTGCTGACGAAGATGGCCTCATTCAAGTTGGCGATGATTCCGCATTAATTCAATGGATCCAGGAAGTGTTCACCGAACTACCAGCCGAAGCTACCCGTTTCAAGGCTGGCGAGAAAAAACTGACCGGCGTGCTCGTTGGCGCGGTAATGAAAAAGTCAGGCGGCCGAGCAGATCCAAAGAAGGTCAACCAACTATTAGCGAAACAATAGAGCCAACCAAAATGATTGCGACTGCAAAGCAATAGCGGTCGCAATCACGCTCAATTGTTAATTATTGTCGCCAGACGTTGGCGATTGCGCCTGTGCTTGAGCTGACTGCCTACTCGCAGCATTCGGAGTAAAGAGAGGAGCAGTCAGCTGTCTGTGAAAATTCAGTGTTGTTTCAGGAAGCCCAAAGTTACGATCGGCTTCATCCAACACCTTTAATTCGCCGCCCTCGCGCAAAGCAGAGCGGCGAATTCGTTTTGCGTAGCGCAACGCCTCATCGCCCGAAGGGTCCAGCAAATAGGGCTCAGACCGATCCAACCGATTAAACAGATCTATGATATAATCGAACGACCGGTTCATATACCCACCAACCTGATCGTTGCCAAGATCCCAGCGACTGCGCTCAGCCATCAACTGAAAGATGCGCTGCCACGATTCGGTGTCGGTCACATACACCATCCCACGAAAGATCCGTCGGTTGGTTGGCGTACTGAAGATGGTCGGACTCAAAATCCCATCGAGATGCTCATCTTCTCGAGAATGATCCAGCAAGATCACCTCGCGGGCCTTCCGACTATGCTCCGTCCCAATATGCGTCTCGAACCGACTCTCCCAGTAGCTGTGACCCAAGGCAGTCGTGCTTGAAGTAACCGTCAGCTGGCGGGGGACAAAGTAGTTATGGGCCACGGCATCGGCCGCCAGATGCGCCAAATAGCCCAGCCCGAACGACCGGAGACGTTCATCCCGAGCCCGGTCGTAAATCTCGAAGCCGACATTCCATGAATGGCAATGCCGGCCCGCAGCAGCGTATTTTTTAGCGATACTCGTGTCTGCCGCAATCGACCCGTACAAAAAGTCGTACGGGAAGGCGATCAGAAGCTCAGCGACGGAAACTGGTAGCATCGCCAAGGAACGAAGGACTGCGTCGCCCAGAAAGATATGGGTTCCTGGAGTCCAGGCGAACGCAGTTTCTGGAGTTACAACGATCGCGACAACAGCCGCGATCAAAATGACCGCGACTTTAGATACCCATCCGCTTCCGTTGGCGGCGCACTGTCTTCCGAAGATCCTTCAGCTCTCCTTTCACCGTGTCCTCGATAGCATCACGAGCGGCATCGAGGTATTCGCGCAACTGATCTCCAATATCGTCGATCGGTAGCTCGTCCAACATATCCGCACCCATTTCCATACCGTGCCTAGCCCGCTTCGCTGCGACCCGCCCCATGCTCCGAGCGCCGTCCCAGCCAGCTTCACTGGCCCGATGCATCCCTCGGCGCGCCGCCTCCATTCCAACGTGGAGCCGACTCTTCGGATGCCGCTTTCGACTTATCAGCATGGCCACAGCCACGACAGCCGCAACGCCAACGACAGCCGCTATTAAGTCTAACTCATGATTATGAGAATCGCTCCCGCGACCTCGACCTGACCTTCGGTTTTTCCCGTGCAGGCTGTTCAAATTCAGCATCGGCATCTTCAAAATCCTCTAAATCGTCATCGTTGTGATCAACCATCTTCTCAAGTCCCGTTCGCACGCCTCGTACCGCAGACGCCGTTGAGACAAAAGCAGACTCGGCTTCGTCCTGAACAACGCCAATAAAGGCGTTGAACCGCTTGATCTGCGCCTCCGTATCCCGAACTGCATTTTGGATACGGCTATTCGCCGAGGCAACAGTTTGCTGCACTTGGCGTACATTTCCTTTTACGGTTGTTGTGATATCGCGAACGTCGTCGGCTACGAGATTAGCGTTACGGATCACCGGTGTCAGGTCGGCATGCATGCGCTCAAGAAATAAATGCAATTCCTTGTAGGTTTTTCGAAGGTCCCATGCGGCAATTACCAACCCGATACCTAGCAGCAAGATCCCGATGGCCAGAATCGTGCTCCCAAAAATCGCTACCTTCTGAAAAAAACCTATATCAGCCCCAACCTGCCTTGTTAGCACAGTGTCAGGCAACGTTCGCCCTACTTGGAGTAGGAAAGGCGCAGCTAAGCTAAAAACAGACATGTGTGTGATTGGTGCAAGTGAGGGGCCATCGTATATTGTCGAAAACTATGTCAGCCGTTCAATACATCGTCGAGGGGCAAAATCGCCTCTCCGGAGCCATTCGGCCAGCCGGAAACAAAAATGCTGCGCTTCCAATAGTCGCAGCGGCATTATTGTCGTCCCAACGTGTTCGTCTCGAAAATGTACCCCGTATTCGAGATATCGAAACCCTTGTCGAGTTGATTCGCTCTCTCGGAGCAACGGCAGAGTGGCTCGGGCAAAATACACTTGAAATCGAAGCGAAAGAGCTACAGTCATCAAAGCTCGACCCTGAACTCAGCTCAAAAATTCGGGCTTCGATCCTTCTTGCAGCGCCACTACTCGCACGATGTGGGGAAGTAGAGGTTCCGTCACCAGGTGGCGACGTGATCGGTCGGCGTCGACTCGATACCCATTTCCTCGCGCTCAAGCAGTTAGGCGCCGAAGTCTACGGAGACAGCGGCTTCCGCATGCGGGTAAGCCAGTTCAAAGGGTCAGATGTTTTTCTCGATGAACCTAGTGTTACCGCCACGGAAAACGCCCTCGTCGCCGCAGCCGCGGCAACAGGGGATACGGTTCTTCGTAACGCCGCCAGCGAACCCCACGTTCAGGATCTCGCGCACTTCCTCGTGGCGCTCGGCTCCAAAATCGACGGGATCGGCACCAATACCATGACCGTATACGGCGGACGGACGATCGGCACCAAGCCTATTACCTATTCGATCGGTCCGGACCATATCGAGGTCGGGTCGTTTATTGGGCTCGCAGCCGTCACGAAGTCGGAAATCCTCATCCAGGACGCCGGCGTCGAACACCTCCGATCCACGCTGCTCGGCTTCGAACGTCTGGGTATTCGCTGCGAAATCGTCGGAAAAGACCTGCTGGTCCCGGCAAATCAGGAAATGCGCATTCATAAGGATATGGGCGGCCATATCCCCAAGCTCGAAGATCAACCGTGGCCCGCCTTTCCGGCAGATACCATGTCGATCGCGATCGTCGCGGCAACCCAGTGCGAAGGCGTAATCCTGATTCATGAAAAGATGTTTGAATCCCGCCTGTTTTTTGTGGACCGACTCATTGGGATGGGAGCAAACATTGTGTTATGCGACCCACACCGCTGCATCGTGAGCGGACCGGCTCAACTGCGCCGATCCAACATGGATTCTCCAGACATCCGGGCTGGAATGGCGATGTTGCTCGCAGCACTGTGCGCCAAAGGAACCAGCGTGATCAACAACGTCGGCCAGATCGAACGCGGCTACGAGCGCATCGACGAACGGCTCAACGCACTCGGCGCCAATATCAAGCGGGTCCAGATTCGTTGAAGACCCCGCACGAAGTCGTTGAGGAGTTCGCCAACCTCGGAGTTTATGCGTTCACCACCACCCGCGAGGCAGGCACGTTCAGCGTCGCGGGCGTGGATCCCGCTAATGAGGTTACGAATCACTGGAGCACGCTCCTCACCGATATTTCCGGAAATTCGAGAGGGGTCGTCTTTTCACCCCAAGTCCACGGTGCAGACGTGCTCTCCCATACGGGCGGCTGGGACGGCACACTCCGCACCCATCGCGCAGCCGATGGTCACGCCACGCTCGACCGCGGGATTGCTCTCGCCGTAACAGTCGCCGACTGTGTTCCGGTATTTATTGCGCACCCATCCGGCGCGATTGCGGTGCTTCACTCCGGCTGGAAGGGGACCGTAGCCAAGATCATCCACGAAGGCATCCGTACACTAGGCCAAGCCGGCCTCGCCCCCGACGAACTCTACGTTCACCTCGGACCGTCCATCTGCGGCCGCTGTTATGAGGTCAGTGCGGACGTTCGGGCTCAGCTAACTGGCGAACCGACCAACCGCGCTGGCCACGTTGACCTCCGTGCCCTCATCGCAGAAGACGCCAAAAGCGCCGGAGTCCGCCAAATCTCCGTTTCCCAGTTCTGCACCCGCTGCGACAACGACAGATTTTACTCGCATCGTGCTGGCGATACAGGCAGACAGCTCGCCGTTATCGGCAGAATCTGAATTCTGTAGACAGCCCCCCTACAAATCCCGGTTGAAAATCGGTAAATTTGTGGGTTCCGGTAAAATAGCCGAAAACACCACCTTTAACCTTGCAGCATGCCCGAGATTAGCACCGAACCTCTAACCGGCACGACCGCAACGCTCACCGCACGCGAAAAACGCGATATGCAGAGAGCGCAGCTCCGGCCGCTTGCCAACCTTCGCCCTGAACTTTACGACGAAGACGATTACTCGCCAGATGAACTAGAAGCGATGATGGCCATGTACAATGGCACCATGGCTTCTATTGAAGAAGGCGAGATCGTGAAATCCCGCGTTCTTGAAATTCGGGATAACATGGTCGTCCTCGACATCGGGTTTAAATCCGAAGGGACGATTCCACTCGAAGAGTTCAAAGACCTGCCAGACCTCAAGCCTGGCGATGAAATCGAAGTGCTCCTCGAGCACCTCGAAGATCAGGAAGGGTCGGTTGTGCTTTCCAAGAAGAAAGCCGACTTTATGCGCGTCTGGGAACGGATCCGCGTGGCGTACGAAAACGACGAACCGGTGCACGGCACGCTCACCAAGAAAATCAAAGGTGGTGTGGTCGTCGATCTTATGGGGGTGGATGCCTTCCTCCCAGGATCGCAAATTGCCCTCCGACGCGTCCCAAATGTGGACGAGCTGTTGGGTCAGAATTTCGAATTCAAAATCATCAAGCTCAACAAGCGTCGCCGCAACATCGTTGTGTCACGCCGCGTGATCCTGGAACAGGAACGTGCCGGCAAGCGCGAGCGTTTGATGAAGGACTTGCAGAAAGACCAGATCCGCAAGGGTGTCGTCAAGAACATCACCGACTTCGGTGCGTTCATCGACCTCGGCGGCGTCGACGGTCTGTTGCATATCACGGACATGTCGTACGGCCGCATTACGCATCCGTCCGAAATGGTTCAGATTGGCAGCGAACTCGAAGTCAAAGTGCTCGACATCGATTGGGAACGCGAGCGCATCTCCCTTGGGCTCAAGCAGCTACAGAGCTACCCATGGCAGGATGTCGCCGACAAGTATCCAGTTGGTACACGTGTCTCCGGTAAGGTGGTCTCGATCACCAACTACGGCGCGTTTGTCGAACTCGAGCCAGGCATCGAAGGGTTGGTCCACGTGAGCGAAATGAGCTGGACGCGCAACGTACGCCACCCATCAAAAATCGTCTCGATCGGCGAAACAATCGAAGCAGTGGTCCTCAAGGTCGATCCGACCGAAGAGAAGATCTCGCTCGGTATGAAGCAAACCGAAGAAGATCCGTGGATGACGTTACCAACGAAGTACCCAGTTGGCATGCGCCTCACGGGCAAGGTCCGCAACCTGACCAGCTTCGGCGCCTTCGTCGAAATCGAATCTGGTATCGACGGATTGATTCACATCTCCGACATGAGCTGGACGCGTCGCGTACAGCATCCGTCTGAAGTCGTGAAGAAGGGAGACACGGTGGACGTGGTGGTGCTCAACATTGATCCAGACAACAAGCGGATCTCCTTGGGCCTCAAGCAAGCTACCGAAGATCCATGGCTCAAGATTGGCGAAAACTACCCTGTGGGCACAGAGCTCCGTGGGAAAGTCGTTCGCTTGATGGACAAGGGTGTTGTGGTCGATATCGGCAACGATATCGAAGGGTTCGTACCGAACAGCCAGCTCAACTTTGGCAACCCGGTCGACAGCCCTGCCGACATCGTATACGAACAGATGAACCTCGATCTGCGCGTACTCGAAGTCGATCCAATCCATCGTCGTATCGTTCTCGCAGTCACTGCAATTCCTGAAGAGCAGCCACCGAAGCCGGCCGAGCCGTCCAAGGTGATTCCAATGGAAACGGATGACTACAATCTGTCCGACTACGGTACAGATCTGTCGAACATTCCGTTGACATACGACGACGAATAACGATCAACATGACAATGCGCGATAAAATCGCGCTTCTCGAACAGCGCCGCGCCGAGTCTGAACTCGGTGGCGGCGTTGCTCGTATAGAGGCGCAGCATAAGAAGGGAAAGCTGTCAGCCAGGGAACGGATCGAGCTGTTACTCGATGAAGGAACGTTCACCGAGCTCGATCGTTTTGTAACGCATCGGTCGTCTGATTTTGGCCTGGAAAAACAGAAGTACTACGGTGATGGAGTGGTCACTGGTTGGGGGAAGATCAATGGACGTATCGTCTACGTCTTCTCCCAGGACTTTACCGTGTTCGGTGGTTCACTGTCCGAATCGTTCGCAGAAAAGATCTGTAAGGTGATGGATCTTGCGGTCCGGAACGGTGCCCCTGTTATTGGGCTGAACGACTCCGGCGGCGCGCGAATTCAGGAAGGCGTGGTATCGCTTGGTGGCTACGCGGAAATCTTCCTGCGCAATACACTCGCATCGGGTGTAATACCGCAGATTTCAGCCATCCTCGGGCCCTGCGCAGGTGGCGCGGTGTATTCACCAGCCATTACCGACTTCACATACATGGTGCGCAATAGCTCATACATGTTCGTGACTGGACCAAACGTTGTGAAGACCGTTACACACGAAGACGTCACAATGGACGAGCTAGGCGGTGCTGATACGCATGCGCAAAAGTCCGGGGTATCGCACTTTACACATAATTCCGAACCTGAGTGTCTTCAGGCAATTCGGGATTTAATGCAGTATGTCCCATCCAACAACGTTGAAGAGGCACCGCGTGGTGCTGGCACAGATCCACGTGACCGACGCGACGAAGCGTTGCTCGATGTGATTCCAGACGCTGCGAGCAAGCCGTATGACATGCACGAAGTTATTGGCAAAATTGTCGATGATGGTGCGTTTTACGAAGTGCAGCGAGATTATGCAGAGAACATTATCTGCGGATTTGCGCATTTAGGGAGCTACAGCGTTGGCATTGTCGCGAACCAGCCGGCGGTTCTTGCTGGAGTGCTCGACATTAATGCGTCGGTGAAAGCTGCGCGTTTCATTCGATTCTGCGACGCATTTAATATCCCGATTGTAACCTTCGAAGACGTTCCAGGCTTCTTGCCTGGAGTAGCGCAGGAACATGGCGGCATTATTAAGCACGGCGCAAAGCTGTTGTTCGCGTATTGCGAAGCAACCGTTCCGAAGCTTACGGTTATTATACGTAAAGCATACGGCGGTGCATACGACGTGATGAGCAGCAAGCATATTCGCGGTGATTACAACGTGGCGTGGCCAACGGCTGAAATCGCGGTGATGGGTCCCAAAGGTGCTGTTGAGATCCTGTTCCGTAAAGAGATCGCTGAGAGCGACGATCCGGTGAAGGCAACAGATGCAAAGATCGCCGAATACGTCGACAAGTTTGCCCATCCATATATTGCGGCAAGCCGAGGATATTTGGATGATATTATCGATCCGCGGGATACGCGACCGAGTTTGATCAATGCGTTAGAAAGTTTACAAGGTAAGCGGGATAAAAACCCGCCGAAGAAGCACAGTAACATTCCGCTGTAAGTGTCAGGCTGACGGTTTCTAGCGGACCGCCAGCTTGTACAGCTTCCCACATTTTTTCATGCGAACCGAACGAGCATGTTCGATAAAGTACTGATCGCGAATCGCGGTGAAATTGCCCTCCGGGTAATTCGTGCGTGTCGCGAACTTGGAGTCAAGACCGTTGCCGTGTATAGCGATGCGGACGCCAATGCGCCACATGTGCGATACGCGGATGAAGCCGTTCATATCGGTCCACCGCCTTCTGCGCAAAGTTATCTGCTTGGCGACAAGATTATTGAAGCCGCGAAAAAAACTGGCGCACAGGCAATTCACCCGGGCTACGGATTTTTATCGGAGCGTGAGTGGTTCGCGCGTGCAGTTCGTGATGCAGGATTGGTCTTTATTGGGCCACCTGCGGAAGCCATTGCAGCGTTAGGAAGCAAGACAGCGGCGCGAACGCTTGCGGTTGCGAACGATGTGCCGGTTGTACCAGGTACAACGGAAGCGATCGAGACGGCGGAAGATGCGATTAAGATTGCGGAGCAATATGGATATCCCGTATTACTCAAAGCGGCCGCTGGTGGCGGCGGGAAGGGGATGCGTGTGGTTCGCTCCGCAGATGAACTTGCACCGTCGTTTGATTCGGCCAAACGCGAAGCATTAAATGCGTTTGGCGACGACGCCGTGTATCTCGAGAAGTACATCGAAGGCCCACGCCACGTTGAAATCCAGATACTCGCCGATACACACGGCAACGTCATTCACCTTGGTGAACGCGAATGTTCGGTGCAACGCCGTCATCAGAAGATGATTGAAGAGGCGCCAAGTGTTGCAGTATCGCCGGAACTCCGTGCCAAAATGGGTGCAACCGCAGTACGCGCCGCGCGTGCAGCTGGATATGTAAATGCGGGGACGTGCGAATTCCTGCTCGACCGCGACGGGAACTATTACTTCCTGGAGATGAACACTCGTCTCCAGGTTGAGCATCCTGTTACAGAGCTCGTTACAGGAATCGATCTCGTACATTGGCAACTTCGCGTTGCATCGGGCGAAGCGATTCCGTTTAAGCAAGAAGACATTCATCCGCAAGGTTGGGCCATTGAATGCCGTATTACCAGCGAAGACCCCAACAACGGGTTTTTGCCGTCTACCGGCAAGATCGAATATCTCCAGATTCCGTCTGGCCCTGGAGTTCGATGGGACGGTGGTATCGAGGCTGGTAGCGAAGTTGGGCTACACTACGATCCGATGCTCGCCAAGCTGATCGTTCACGCGCCAACGCGTCTGGAAGCGATCGAGCGAATGCATCGTGCGTTGTTGGAGCTCACGGTGATTGGTGTGGAGCTCTCTCGTGACTTCCATCTTCGAGTAATGGAAGACGGCGAGTTCCGTCGTGGAGAGATCGAGATTCAATGGCTGGAACGACGCTTACCGTCGCTAACGAATGTTGCCCCACCTGAGGAAGGTGTACAGCTCGCCGCAATAGCGGCCGCTTTGTTGGCACATGAAGAACGGCGACATCCATCGTCTGTTGCATCATCATCGTCAATGAGTGGTGGCGCCAACGGTCAGAACGGTTCGGCAGCAGCACATGCGTCCGCAAATGGAAAGGCACCAGCCAGTTCGGCGTGGCGTCGCGCGGCAATTTTAGAAGGGTTGCGTTAAAGTGAGTCGTACCGTTGAACTATCCATCGAGTCAATTGCTGCCGGTGGTGATGGAGTAGGTCGTACAGACGGACTCGTTGTGTTCGTTCCTCGTACCGCACCTGGCGATGTTATTACAGCATCGCTCGTTAGTAAAAAGAAGCACTTCGGACGGGGAGTTATACAACACCTCACGGTTCCGTCTCCAGATCGTACAGATCCTCCCTGTGTGCATTACACGCGGGATAACTGTGGTGGATGTCAGTTACAACACATGACCTATGCATCGCAATTAACCGCAAAACAACGGATGATTGCCGACGCCATGCGACGTATTGGCAAACGTGACGTTGAGCTCCCTGGTATACAGGAAAGCCCGGATCAATGGCGATATCGCACGAAGTTAACACTGGCACTTCATTTTTTTGGATCCAAATGGAAAGCAGGGTTACATCCGTACGATAACCCTGGGCGAATATTTGAACTCGAAGATTGCCCGATCACGGATACCAGAGTTGTTGATGCATGGAAAGAAATTATGTCTGCATCAGACCTCTTTCCCGGCATTGATGAACTTCGTGGTAGTGTACGCTGGACCGACGAAGGCGCAACGTTTGTGCTGATCGGCGCAGATCATTGGACTTCACACGAAGAGTTCTTTGCCGCCGTTCCGTCGATCTCTGCACTGTATTGGGAACCGTTGGACCAACCTCGACAGCTGTTGGCAGATCGGCGTACAAACGTTGCACCTGCAGCGTCGTTTGCGCAGGTTAATCCGAAAGTCGCAGGCGAACTACGCGCGCATGTGGAATCGATGGTGCTGAGCTATAAGCCCAACGTTGTTGTCGAAGGTTATTCGGGCAATGGAGAACTCGCCGTGAGCTTAACCCAACTGGGTGTTGCAGAAGTTCGTGCGATCGAAATGGATGCTGATGCAGCCGAATGGGCGTCGCAACGCTTAACGCCTCCATCGATTTCAATTCAGGGACGTGTCGAAGATGAAATCGAGCAACATCTTCCGGCCGATGTTGTGATCTTGAACCCGCCACGCACCGGATTACACGCAGACATTCCAGCCATTCTCGAACAAGCACCGCCGCCACGCGCAATTATTTATATCAGCTGCGATCCGGCAACCCTCGCGCGTGATATCGCACGTCTTCCATCGTTTCGCATTAAGACACTCACCGCCTTCGACATGTTTCCGCAAACGGCGCATGTTGAAACCGTATGTGAATTCGTTCCGTCTGAGACTATTGCATGAAGTACATCGTTGAGCTTAACGACAACCGTCACACCGTTGACGTCGAAGGAACCCAAGCCACCATCGAAGGTATTACAGGTCACGCTGAACTCGGCGTATCAAACGGCACACCAACTCGACTGATGCGCATTGGCGATCGTGTCGTACGTGTCACGGGTCGTCGCGGTGAACGTCGTGGGTTGTATCATCTGGAAATCGACGGATATAAATACACGGTCGATGCGGTCGATGAGCGCACACGCGCGATTCGAGACATGACCGCTAAATCAGCTGGTGCAACCGGACCTGCACCGTTGAAGGCGCCGATGCCAGGGCTGATTGTTCGCGTAAACGTAAAGGTGGGCGACGAAGTGGCTGCTGGCCAAGGGATGGTCGTAATGGAAGCGATGAAGATGGAAAACGAACTTCGCGCGACTGCGGCTGGTGTGGTAAAGGCTGTTCTGGTCGAACCAGGGAAGGCAGTTGAAAAGGGAATGGTTTTGGTAGAGCTGGAATAAGAATAATTAACATGCCATATATGGCCGATTAATAGCGTATTTACGCCTTAACGAGCCATATATGGCATACTAAAACAGCAATCTGGACCAGAAGTTGCTATATTACGGATAGCACCTCAACCGCGGAAGCCAGATGCGTATTGATGCAACTCTTACCACAGCCGAAGTATTACGCGAAATCGGAGAGAGACTTCGTAGCTATAGACTACAGCAGAACATCGCGGTCGAGGAGCTCGCCCGAGACGCCGGCGTTGGGGTACGAACCGTTGTGCGAGCCGAAGCCGGGGAGCGACCAACGCTCGAAACCGTGGTGAAGATACTTCGGGCACTCGGCCGATTAGATGTTGTTGATGCCTTTTTACCCATACCGTTAGCCTCGCCAATATTGTTGGCTGAGCGCAAGGGAACTGCTCCACAACGAGCGGGCGCAAAGAGACAGAGCCGAGTGGCGGATACGCCAACAGCAGCACCAGTACAAGCGCCGACCCAAACACCAGCGCCACCACAAGCAATAGAAGAAAGCGATCACCCCCGGAAAACCCATGGCTGATCAAAACCGCCAAAAGAGCACAGCGCGCCGTTCAGCACGATCGGACAGGCCGGCGCCGTACGCCGTGGCGACCATATCGCTGTGGGATAAAACCGTGGGTGCGATTGCCGAAGACCAGAGCGGTCGGATTGTCTTTGAATACGACGACGCGTTCCGCTCAACCGGCTTCGAAATTTCGCCGATCCATCTCCCATTAAGTCGTCGAGGACCAATCGAGTTCCCGGAACTGCGTCGTACGATGGCGTTTGCTGGGTTACCTGGTGTGTTGGCCGATTCGCTCCCGGACGCCTTCGGAAACGTTGTGATCAAACGTTATTTCGAGCAAAAAGGGCGTCCCGACGCTGCGCTGAGCCCGGTGCAAAAGCTGTTGTATATCGGTCAACGGGCAATGGGTGCCCTCGAATTTCACCCTGCTGAAGACGGAAGGTTAAACCACACCACCCAGGAAGCGCTCGATGTCAGCAGACTGGTTCTCGAAGCACGTCGTGTTATCGAGGGCGATACCTCGGTAGCCGTCCCGGAAATGATGCAAGTTGGCGCGTCCGCTGGCGGAGCGCGCGCAAAGGCGTTGGTATTATGGAACTCAGCAAACAATCAGATCCGTTCTGCCTTTGCCACGCCAAACCCTGGCGACGAACAGTGGCTCATCAAATTTGATGGAGTCACTGAAGGAACAGGCGGTCCAGAAGTGCGAGAAGATACAAAACCGGGTCCATTTGGCCGCATCGAATACGTTTATGCGCAGCTTGCCCGTAGCGCGGGCATTGACATGGCCGAAACATATTTATTGCGCGACAGAAATCTGGCGCACTTTATGACTAAGCGATTCGATAGAGTAGAGGGGAATAGACTTCATCTGCACAGCTTGGGCGGGCTACAGCATGTCGACTACAACGAACGCGGCGCGTATTCGTACGAAGCGTACTTTCGCACGCTCCGGGTGTTAGGCTTTGGACAGCCTGTTATCGACGAAGCATATCGCCGAATGATCTTTAACGTGGCTGCCGTAAACCAGGACGACCACGTGAAGAACATTGCGTTCTTGATGGACACAACCGGACGTTGGCGCCTATCGCCGGCGTACGATATGACGTTTGCCAAAGGGAACAGCTGGACTCGAACACATCAAATGACGATCGCAGGTAAAGACGATCTGTTTACTCGCGACGATCTCTTGAACGTTGGCGCGCAAATGGACGTTCATAAAAACGGCGCGCAGATTATTGAAGAGGTAATGCAGTCGCTGAGCGCGTGGGAGCGCGAAGCAGAGGCGGTTGAAGTTCCGCAGGAATGGATCACCCACATTCGTAGTCTGTTTCGTCAATTCTAAGGAGAGCGATGCGTCAACAGAATGGAACGACACTCAACGCGCAACTTGAACGCCTTCGTGCATTCGGCCGAATCCCATGGCTCTGCGCGATAGCAATTGCAATTGCTATAACTATAGGATGTAACGGCGAGACCAAACCTCGAGCCAATGCAGCAGACATCGTCTTTCAACCGCTGCCAGCGCCTGAAGTGCCGCTCTCCCGATTCAATGCGCCACTAGACTATGACTTCACCGCAATTTTACGCGTCGTTGAACGGGTCGTTCCAACAACCTTTGGTTCGATGGACGACATTCATAACATGGGCGGCGATGAAAACAAACGGTATGCATACATCGCAACACGAGGCCCGTTTACAGCCGTTGCAGATGGTCCGATTGTTCGACTCAGCGCAACGCTCTCCTACGCTGCGCGCGGCTGGATCAAACCGCCAATTGGCCCTACAATAAGTGCTGGATGTGGCGATAAAGAAACAAACGACGCAGACCGGCCGCGCATTATTGTTGAGATGTCAACGCCGCTCACGCTCACCGAAAACTGGCATTTAGAGTCGCATGCCAAACTCGATAAGCTGAAACCCGCATCAGACGCCGAACGCGATCGCTGTATGGTGAGCTTCATGCAATTTGATATCACAGACAAAGTGATTGAAGCTGCAACCTCAGCGTTAAAAAAACACCTGCCTATGATCGATCAAAAGATCGCAAACGTCGATCTTACCAATCGGTTTACAGAGTGGTGGGGATTACTCCATAAACCGATTCGACTAACAGATAGCGTTTGGCTATTGCTCGCTCCAGAACAGTTGCGCGTTGGCTCAGTTACCGGATCAGGCCATACACTCACCGTGGATGCAGGGCTGGATGCGCACCCAAAGATTATTACCGGCCCAAGGCCAGCCGTCGATACAACGCCACTCCCGCCGTTAGTACGAACTTCAGTTGCGGACGGATTCTACATCGCAATTGAAGGCGTGATCGACTACGAAACGGCGAGCCGAGCGGTGACGGCGGCGCTTGAAGGCAAGAGTATTACGCAAGCTGGGAATACTGTAAAAGTGGACTCAGTTGTCGTAAAGCCTGCATCGAATGGGCGAATCATTCTATCGGTGACATTTACAGGCGACGCCAATGGAACGCTCCAGTTCATCGGCCTCCCTCACTACGATCCCGGGAAGGCGGAATTAATGGTCCCGGATCTCAATTATGATCTCGAAACCGACAACGATCTCATCAACGCATACACGTGGCTGCGTTCAGACGCGCTGCGTGATCTGTTTCGCGAAAAAGCCCGCGTTCCCGTCGCCCCCGTTCTGGAAAAAGGCAAAGAATTCCTGCTGCTTGGCCTCAACCGCAAAATAGGATCGGCGGTAACCCTTGAGGCGACAGTCAGTTCAGTATCGGTCCGGGGGTTATATGTAACAGAGGCTGGTATACTCGTTCGCGGAGAGGCGCATGGGGAAGCAGGAATGTCGGTAAAACAGAAATAGCCGTCAAATAAAACCGGTTAAACGAGAACATTCTGAGCATTCGCTCGTCTTCCCGGGAGCTATTCCATATATTGAAGTCAGGCGCATAGCCCCATCCTCCCCCCAAGAAGAAGGAGCGTTCCATGTTGTTCAAGTCATTGTTTTCGGCGATGCTCGCCACGGTCATGTTTGTGCCACACGCGTTTGCCCAATCGGGCCTCACGTACGAGTTCACAATCAAGTCCGATGTTGATGAGGATCAGACCATTACCTCGGGTGGGCGGATCAAATCGCAGTCCGACAAGATGCGGATGGATGTGACCACCATGATGGACAAGAGCTTCGGAAACGACGAAGCAACGATCCTCGTCCTTGATAACGGGAATCGAGTGATCATGCTGAACGCCCAAAAGAAAAGTTACTTTGAACTTCCGTCGCTCGATGCGATGGGTAGCCTGGCTGGCGGAATGATCAAAAACGAAGCGTCCAACGTTCAAATGGATGTCAAAAGAGTCGGTGCAGGTCCAACGATTCTTGGTTATGCAACGGTTCAGTATCGAATGACACAATCGATGGACGTTACCACATCGATTATGGGTCAGACGCAAAAGAAACGCGAAGAAATCATGATGGATATGTACATCGCCCCCGCCCTGAAACATCTGATAAGCGCACCTATGGGTCGTATGCAGTGGGGAGCAGCAGCCATGAACGCGTATGGCAAAGAGTACGCTGCGAAACAGCGGGAACTCGACGGGAAGTTTACAAATGAGGGACTTCCGCTCAAGATTAGCGGCGTGACGAAAACCACGGCAGACGGAAAGACTGATAGCAGTACGATGATCTTTGAAATCACCAAGCTCACAACGGGCGATGTCCCAGCTTCAGAGTTCGAAATTCCGGCAGGCTTCACCAAGACCGAACTGCCAAAGATGCCAAACCTCGATAGCCTTGATATAAAGAAGGCAATCGGCGACGCCCTGGGCGGAGCAATGGGCGAGGCATCAACCCAAACGCAGTCTGTTGGCGATGCGGCAAAGGCTGGCGTGAAGGAAGGGGCAGCCGAAACCAAGAAAGAGGCGGCCGAAGCCACCAAAGAAGCGGCCAAAACCAAGACAAAAAAGGCGATTCGGGGATTGTTTGGAAAGCCCTAGTTGACCATTACACGAATCGCGTCTAAGTTAAAGGGCTATCACATTTTGCACCAGCTGGGTTCGTCCCGAATCCGGTAGTTACGTTATATCACCATATGAAAACCTTCTCCGCCACCCCATCCGACATCAAACACGATTGGTATATCGTGGATGCCGAAGGCATGGTGCTCGGCCGACTAGCCACTGAAGTGGCCCGAGTTATCCGAGGCAAACATAAGCCTATCTTTACCCCCCATATGGACACAGGGGACCACGTAATCGTCATCAACGCTGCCAAAGTTAAGGTGACGGGACGGAAGGCGGAACAGAAGCGCTACTTCCGGCACACTGGGTACATGGGTCACGAACGGTTTACCTCGTTTGAAACCATGATCGACAAACACCCAGAACGTGTGATCGAAAAGGCTGTGCACGGCATGCTCCCGAAAACGGCGCTTGCTCGTACGCACCTTCGCACCAAACTCCGCGTCTATGCAGGCGCCGAGCATCCTCACAAAGCACAGCAGCCAAAAGCGCTGTCGCTCAACACGAAAGAATAAGGTAGCATGGCCGACGCTCAGACCCACACGATTGGACGCCGCAAAGAAGCCGTCTGCCGCGTGTACGTAAAACCTGGCTCTGGTAAGTGGACCATCAATGGCAAGACCATTGGTGACTACTTCCCACGCCCGACACACGTTTTTTCAATCCAACAGCCGTTCGCGGTTACGGATACACTCGGACGTTTCGACGTGACTGCCAATATTGGCGGTGGCGGTCTCTCTGGTCAGGCTGGTGCGCTCCGCTTAGCGGTCGCCCGTGCCCTGGTCAAAGTTGACGAAACGTACAAGCCGAAACTACGTGCGCTTGGATTCTTGACCCGCGATGCTCGCGTGGTTGAGCGTAAAAAGCCAGGTCGTCCGAAAGCGCGTAAGAAATTCCAGTTCTCCAAGCGTTAATCGCAGCTGGGTCGTACTAATCACGCTCCCTGAGCCCACCGCCGGTGCCGATATCACGAGTTCATTCCGAACTCTTCGGTCGCGGTGGGCAAAGACGGGAGCGGTCGTTTTAAAACCTTTACGTAGCATTATTTATGTCGCAACCTAATCTCGAACAGCTTCTCGAAGCTGGCGTTCACTTCGGCCACCAGACGCGCCGTTGGAACCCAAAAATGCGCCGGTTTATCTTCGCCGAACGCAATGGCATTCATATCATCGACCTCCAGAAGACCCTGCGCCAGCTCGAAATCGCGCAGAAATTGGTCCGGGATGTCGTAATGCGTGGCGAAAGCGTCCTTTTCGTCTGCACCAAGCGTCAACTTGCATCCATCGTTCGTGAAGAAGCCGAACGTTGCGGCGCGATGTACGTCACTGAGCGTTGGCTCGGTGGTCTCCTCACGAACTTCCAGACGGTCAAGAAGCAGCTCCGTCGCTTGAAGGACCTCGATTCTGGTATCGAAAGTGGCAACGTCACCAACTATACCAAGAAAGAGCAGCTCCTCATGACGCGTCAGCGCGACAAGCTCCTCAAGAACCTGTCTGGTATCAAAAACCTCACCCGGATCCCCGGGCTGATGTTCGTTATCGACTCCAAGAAAGAGCGTATCGCAGTCGCCGAAGCCAACAAGCTCGGTATCCCGCTCATCGCACTTGTCGATACCAACGCTGATCCAGACCTCATCACAGTTCCGATCGCCAGCAACGACGACGCTATCCGCGCCGTTGAGCTTCTGGCTGGATCAATCTCTGATGCGATCATCGAAGCACGTCGGGAAGCTCCGGTTCGCGCCGAAGCCGAAGAAACCGAATCCTACACGTACAGCTCCGATCGTGGCGCTGAACCAGCCGGCGAAGGCAGCGAAGCCGATCGTCGCCGCAAGCGTCGTCCACGTCGTCGCCGCGCCAATCAGCAAGCTATTGCCGCTCGCCTCAAGGGGCCTGAAGATGGCTCAGCTCCAGAAGGCGAAGGTGAGTCCGCTGATACTGGTGCCGCTGATACAGATACAGGCGCACCTGCTGTCACGAACGCACCTGTTGTCGCAAGCACACCTGCTGTTACAAGTGCACCTGAGAGCGAAGGCGCTTCGGAGTAATTCAACGCGTCCTGTCGCAATCTCTCAGAAAGCGATAGCCATGTGTTTCTTCACCAACGCCGCCGACCTCTACTTCGGCGGCGTTCTTACGACCATCACTGAAAAGTTGCAATTTTAATTATGTATACCGCGAAAGACGTTCAAGCGCTTCGCCAACGCACAGGCGCTGGCATGATGGAATGCAAAAAAGCCCTTGAAGAAGTAGGTGGCAATATTGAAAAGGCTGTTGAATACCTCCGTACGAAAGGCATTGCCAAAGCTGAAAAGCGTGTTGGCAAGCAGACGAGCGAAGGGTTGATCGCCAGCTATATCCACCACAATGGGAAGGTCGGCGTTATCGTCGAACTCAACTGCGAAACCGACTTCGTTGCCCGCACGGACGACTTCAAAGAGCTCGGCAGAGAAATCGCCTTGCACATCGCCAGCGCAGCACCTGTTGCCATTGATAAAGACGGTGTATCGGCTGAGATGGTCGAACGCGAACGTCGTATCTTTGAAGAACAGGCTCGTGAGAGCGGTAAGCCAGAAGCCGTGATCCAGAAGATGGTTGAAGGCAAGATCGAATCGTACTATAAAGAAGCCGCGCTGTTGTACCAACCGTACATCCGCGAGCCGAAGAAGACAATCGGCGATCTCATTAAAGAAGCATCGTCCAGAGTTGGTGAGAACATCCAGGTTCGCCGCTTTACACGATATCAGTTAGGAGAAGAGTAAATCCCGATGACAGAAGAGACCTCAGCCAAATATCCACGAATTCTCCTGAAAGTATCCGGCGAAGCGCTCGCTGGCGACAAAGGGTTCGGCTTCGATTTTGATGTCATCACCAAGTTTGCCGATGAGATTAAAGCCGTAATAGCGTTGGGCGTTGGTGTGGGGTTGGTCATTGGAGGCGGAAATATCCTACGCGGTCCGCAAATTTCCTCGATGGGAATGGATCGGGTCGCGGCGGACTACATGGGTATGCTTAGCACCGTGATCAACGCACTCGCCATGCAGGATGTACTCGAGCGGGACGGCATTGAGACACGTGTGATGACGGCCCTTCGCATGGATGAAATTGCGGAACCGTACATTCGACGTCGAGCGATCCGTCACTTTGAAAAGGGACGTGTCGTTATCTTCGCTGGCGGTACAGGCAATCCGTACTTTTCAACCGATACGGCCGCTGCGTTGCGCGCGATTCAAATGCGCGCAGACGTGATAATTAAAGCGACAAGCGTGAACGGCGTGTATACGGCGGATCCGAAAAAAGATCCGACCGCTACCATGTACGACACCATCAGCTTTAACGACGTAATGCACCGCGAGCTCGGTGTGATGGATCAAACAGCCATTACATTGTGTAAAGAGAACCGCTTGCCGGTTATCGTACTCAACATTCACAAACTGGGAGCGGTCGCTGCGGCCGTTCGCGGTGAACGCGTGGGGACCCTCGTATCATGACGATTTCGCAGATTACCAAGGATGCCAAAGCCGCAATGGAAAAGGCGGTGGAAAGCTCCAAACGCGAGTTTAGCTCGGTTCGTTCAGGGAAGGCTTCGGCCACCATGCTCGACACGGTTCGTGTTGAGATGTATGGTCAACAGATGCAGCTCAATCAGGTTGCCGCTGTCGCCACCCCAGATCCGCGCACGTTACTCGTAACGCCATTTGATAAGGGACAGCTAAAGGCCGTTGAAAAAGCGATCCGCGAATCTGACCTCGGACTCGATCCGTCGAGCCAGGGTGGATCCATTCGCGTTCCGCTGCCGTCCATGAACGAGCAACGCCGTAAGGAGTTGGTCAAAATTATACATAAGCTTGCAGAAGACGGCCGTATTGGTGTTCGTCATGCAAGAACCGAAGGACGTGACAAGCTGAAGAAGCTCGAGAAGATGTCTGAAGACGAAGTAAAGTCGGCGGAAAAAGAGCTACAGAAGTTGCACGACGACTACATCAGCAAGATCGAAGCAATCGTCAAATCGAAAGAAGCGGAGATCATGGAGGTTTGAAAACCCTCCAACTCCGTTGGTCCCATGATGGCGGGGAGCTACTCCGCCATCATAAAAAAGCCAGCGACACTCGCGAATCATCTTTGGGACGTGAGCTGCTCGTTGGCTTTTGTACAGTTTCCCGTACGACATACCGTTTTTGTTGCCAGCCGGCGTGAACCGGTATCCCGTTTAATGGTTGAATGTCTGAATTAGCAAAACGCACGGCGTTCGCAGTGATTGCAGCCCCAATCGCCATTCTGGCGATTTATCTTGGCGACGCAGTATTGGCGACCGTTTTGTCCATTATCGCCGCGTTGGGTGCGTGGGAATTTTGTCGAATCGCACGTTCGGCCGGAGCCGAACCATTTGAGAGCATTGCGATCCCTGCGGCCGCACTTGTTCCGTTGCTCGTGCTGGGCGTGCATACACGGAAGCTGTCCATCTCGATTACATACGTGGCAGTTGCGATCCTCGCGATATTTGCCGCAACCATATTTTATCGTGGACCGAGTCGTCGACCGCTGCTTGCTGCAGCCACGACGATCTTTGGCGTGATGTACGTTGGCATGATCGCCTTTGTGTATGACCTGCGTTACCACGATTACGTGGTCAATGCGATTGGTGGCACAGTCTTGGTGTTGCTCCCGATCTTCCTCACATGGTCAAACGATATTGGCGGTTATATGTTTGGCCGTCTGTTTGGGAAAAACAAGCTCATCCCATCGGTGAGCCCAGGAAAGACTATAGAAGGATCGGTTGGTGGGCTATTATTGGCGCTCGTTGTCTGCTGGGTTTATGTGACCTTTGTTATGCATCCCATGGCGCAACTTGCTCTCACAAAGGTTGGGATCGTTGTGTTCGCACTGGGTGTCAGCGTTGCATCGCAAATCGGTGACCTCACCGAATCGCTCATCAAACGTGAAGCGGGCGTAAAGGATAGCTCGAATATCATCCCGGGACATGGCGGGATTCTCGATCGGTTTGACAGCTTGCTCTTTGTGCTTCCGGTTGCGGTGCTCCTCTTTCAACACCTGCTCATCCCGGCACCCGTTTGAGTAGTCGGCGTGGTGTAGCAATCCTGGGCTCAACTGGCTCAGTTGGCACCGCAGCGTTGCGAGTGCTGGAGAGGCACGTTGATGCATTTGACGTCGTTGCCCTCACCGCGTATGAGAACAAAACCCTGCTGCGTGAGCAGGCGAGACAGTTTAATCCCAAGTTTGTTGGCTGCGTCAACGGTATTGCGCACAACGATAGCCATGGTCCCGCCGACAGTGAAAACTGGAAGTCAGGGATCAACTGCTTAACCGAAGCTGCCACGCACCCAGACGCCGATATCGTTATTAACGCCGTTGTTGGCGCAGCCGGACTACACGCTACCTTGGCCGCGTTGGAAGCAGGGAAGCGCGTTGCACTCGCGAACAAAGAATCGCTCGTTATGGGCGGCGAGCTCGTCTTTCGCGCATGCCAGCGTGGCGGCGGGGAGATTGTCCCGGTTGACAGCGAACACAGCGCGATCCTCCAATGCATTGCGGGCCGGTCGCCTGAATCCATTCAACGCGTCATACTCACAGCGTCGGGTGGCCCATTCCGCGGATGGTCGCTGGATCAGCTGCAACATGTGACCGTACGCGATGCGCTCAAGCACCCAACGTGGAGCATGGGGCGAAAGATTACGGTAGACAGCGCAACGCTAGCGAACAAAGCGCTCGAAGTGATCGAAGCACATTATCTATTCGGCATTAGTTACGACCGCATCGAAGCTGTCGTCCATCCACAAAGCCTAGTACACTCATTTGTCGAGTTCGTGGATCGGAGTGTTGTTGCACAAGTTGGTGTCCCCACCATGGAGCTGCCAATTTTGTACGCACTTACGCACCCTGAACGCTTAGCAGATTCCGGTGTACCCACGTTTGATCCTGTCGCAAACTCTCCCATGACGTTCGAGCCAGTTAACGAGTTGAGCTTTCCAGCACTCGGGCTTGGCGTTGAAGCGGGGAAGCGCGGCGGCGCAGCTCCAGCCATATTTAACGCGGCGAATGAACAAGCAGTGGCTATGTTCCTTGATGGAAAAATCTCGTTTCTGGCCATCCCAAGAGTCATCGAGTCGGCGCTTGGGGCACTTTCCGGTCTCCCGAGCGAAACGCTCGATCAGCTGCTGAGCGCTGATCAGCAGGCTCGTGACCACGTTCGTACCATCTCATAACATACGATGTTCGAATTCCTTCCTAGTTGGCTCGCACCAATCCTTGTCTTTGGCCTAGTTGTCTTCGTCCACGAATTAGGACACTTCCTGGCGGCAAAGATGTTTGGCGTTTACGCACCACGCTTTTCGATCGGCTTTGGGCCGGCAATCCTGAAGTGGCGTCGAGGAGAAACCGAATACAAAGTTGGCATTCTCCCGCTTGGCGGCTACGTTCGCATGGCCTCGAGATTGGACGAAGAGACGTCATTTCTTGAAGGTGGAAGCGAGGAGGGAGCGAAGCTTCCCAAGGGATACGATCCAGAGGCAATGGTCCCGTTTGGTCCAAAGCCGATTCCTGAATCGCGTTGGTTTGAATCGAAGCCGCTATACGCTCGCCTAGTCATTATGTTGGCCGGCGTGGCCATGAATCTGGTTCTAGGTTTGGTCATAAACATAGGCCTGTCATCGATTTACGGTCACAGCCTCTCAACCAAGGTGAAGGAAGTCATAGCCGAACGACCGGCAGCAATCGCTGGGTTCAAGGCTGGTGACAGCATCCTCACGGTGAACGGAACTCCGATCACCAAATGGACCTCGCTGCTGACTCGAGTCGACAAATCGGCCGGCCAGGAGCTCTCGATCGACGTTCTTCGGAATGGCGAGACCGTTTCGCTCAAGGTCACCCCAACAATGGAAACGCTGGTCGACGAAGTCACCGGCGATACCATTCGAATGGGGAAGATTGGCCTCATGGCCGATCAGGACACCCGAAAGCTTTCCTTTGGCCAATCCATTTCGATGGGAACGGAAAAGACCGTCGACATGGCCATGCTCGTATTTTCAGCACTGCATAAAATCGCGACCCGAGAGATCGCCATGGACCAGCTTGGCGGCCCAATCGCGATTGCGCAATCGTCCGTTCAGGCGGCCGACGCTGGGGCGCAAATGTTGTTCTACCTGATCGCTCTGATCAGTATCAACCTGGCGGTCTTCAATTTGCTCCCAATTCCGATTTTGGATGGCGGCCAAATTGTCATACAATTGATCGAAGCGGCACGCGGCAAACCGCTTAGCGATCGGGCGCGCGAATGGGTCGCTCGAGTTGGACTTGGCTTCATCCTCTTGCTCTTTATCACAGTCACCTTTAACGACATCAAACGGCTCATCCAGGCCTTAGTTCCGTAAATTCGCCCTTGGGGGAAATCGCACCTAGCGTACAGCCCCTAAGTCCTTTACTTTTCAGTGTTTAGCTGAACAAGAACAATCAGCGCGCAATCGCGCGCAGCAACGAACACACCGTTTCATGGCTTTCGACAAAACCCCGACCATCGAGCAGTATCGCACATCGACCGCTGACACCGGCTCCGCCCAGGTTCAGGTCGCTGTACTTACTAACCGCATCAATTACCTCACAGATCACTTCAAGGCGCACAAGAAGGATCACCACAGCCGTCAAGGCCTCCTGAAAATGGTTGGCCGTCGTCGCCGGCTGTTGGATTATATGAAGCGCACGGATGTTGAGGGGTATCGCAAGATCATCGCTGACCTCGGTCTCCGCTATTAACCCAGGCAGTTGACTCGTGAAACGCGCGTCATGCGGCTGACTTTACCGTCATCCACCATGCGCGCGTTTTGTGTTCGCAGACATTAATTCCATCTATGACGCAACGCATTGAAAAACAGTTCGCCGGACGCACGTTAACGATTGAAACCGGACGCATGGCAAGACAAGCTGCCGGCTCCGCACTCGTGCAGTTTGGGGAGACCATGGTGCTCGCCACCGTGACGGTGAGCGACAACGAGAGTCAGCTCCCGTTCTTTCCATTAACCGTCGAATATCGCGACAAAGCGTACGCCGCCGGCAAGATCCCTGGCGGATTCATTAAACGCGAAGGTCGTCCACAAGACACCGAAATCATCAAGGCGCGTATCATCGACCGCTCCATTCGTCCGTTGTTCCCGGAAGGGTTCAAGAACGAAGTGCAGGTCTTTGTATACGTCATCTCCGCAGATCAAGAGAACAACGCTGACGTGTTAGGCCTCCTGGCCACATCATTCGCGTTGAACGCTTCGAAGGTCCCATTCCTGGGTCCGATCGCCGGCATTCGTGTTGGCCGTATTCAAGACAAGTGGGTGCTCAACCCAACGTTCCTCCAGCTACAGCACAGCGATATCGACCTCGTCATCGCCGGTTCGGCCGACTCGGTTATTATGGTTGAAGGCGGCGCGCTCGAAGTCAGCGAAGCCGACATGCTCGACGCTCTCACGGTTGGGCATAAGGGAATTCAGGAGCTCATCGCTATCCAGAACGAGCTGCTCCCAAAGGCCCAGCAGGAAAAGCTGCAGTGGACACGCTCGGTTCCGTCCGACGAAATCAGCGCCCGTGTAAAGACCGCGGCCGAAAGCAAAATTGCCGAAGCCATCAATCAGGCCGACAAGCAAACGCGCGTTCAGGCGATTGAAAAGATCAAGAAGGCAGCTGCCGTAGAACTCGCAGCCGAATTCCCGGAGAACGGCCGAGACATTGGCAATCTGTTGGGCGATCTCGAATACAACGCACTTCGCTCGCAAGTGTTGACCACTGGCTTGCGTGTTGATGGACGTGACACGAAGACGGTTCGTCAGATCACGATCGACAACACAGTTCTACCACGCGCTCACGGCTCATCGCTGTTTACACGTGGACAGACGCAAGCGCTTGTTGCCGTTACACTTGGTACCGCCAACGACGTGCAGCGCCTCGATAGCATCGACGAAGCTGGTGAAACCACCAAGTCGTTCATGCTGCACTACAACTTCCCGCCGTTCTCCACTGGCGAAGTTCGTCCCGTTCGCGGAACGAGCCGTCGTGAGATTGGTCACGGAAACCTGGCCGAACGCGCACTACAAGCCGTACTGCCACCGTTCGAAGAGTTCCCATACACCATCCGTATCGTCTCCGACATTCTGGAGTCAAACGGTTCGTCGTCCATGGCCTCTGTGTGCGGTGGATCGCTCGCCTTGTTTGATGCTGGTGTTCCAATCCGTTCCGCCGTTGCCGGCGTTGCGATGGGCCTCATTAAAGAAGGCAAAAAGTACGCGATCCTCACCGACATCCTCGGCACCGAAGATCATCTTGGCGATATGGACTTCAAAGTCGCCGGTACTGAAAATGGTATCACGTCCATCCAGATGGACATCAAGATCGAAGGGCTCGACCTCAAGATCTTGAAGGAAGCGCTTGCACAAGCCCACGAAGGCCGCACGCACATCCTTGGCGAAATGAAGAAGTCGTTAACAGGACCACGCGCTGACCTGTCGCAATACGCACCACGTATTGTCACAATCAACATCAGCCCAGAAAAGATCGGTGAATTGATCGGTCCAAAGGGTAAGACGATTCGCGGTATTCAGGAGGAAACCGGCGCTGAAATTAGCGTTGACGACAGCGGACTTGTGACGATCGCCGCCGTTGGTGGTGAGTCGATGGAACGCGCCAAGCAAATGATCCAATCGCTCACAGCTGAACCTGAAGTTGGGACGATCTACGAAGGTACCGTAAAGAGCACAACGGCTTTCGGCGCATTCGTTGAAATCATGCCTGGTACCGAAGGGCTGGTTCATATCTCCGAACTCAAGCATGGCCGCACGGAAAAGACCGAAGACGTCGTCAAGAAGGGTGATCGCGTTCGCGTGAAGCTCCTCGAGCGCGATGAACGTGGTCGGCTCCGCTTGTCCATGAAGGCGTTGCTACCAGTACCTGAAGGCACAGAAGCGCCTGCGTCCTCTGACTCTCACTCCGCACCTGCAAACGGTGACTCGGACTCCGAATCAGAAGACGGTGAAGATTCTCGCCCTCGCCGGTCGCGTAACGGCCGTGCTCGGCGCAGCTAATCATGCTGCTGGCTTAACGGGAGTGCAGGAAGTAAACACTCTTCGCGGAGCCAGCACCGGAGTTTCACGGACCGTTTTACAGAACGGTCTGACGGTTCTGTCCGAATTTATTCCCGGTGTGCGCTCCGTGGCTTTTGGAGCATGGGTGCGCGCCGCAACGCTACATGAGCGTAAAGAGGAGATGGGTGTATCCCATCTCCTCGAGCACATGGTGTTCAAGGGAACTGAAAATCGATCCGCAAAAGAGATCAGCTTAGCGCTGGAAACACTTGGCGGATCGTTGGATGCATACACGTCGCGAGAGCATACAGCGTATCAGGCGCGTGTACTCGACGAACACATCCCGATAGCAGCCGATGTAATTCGTGACATCATGTTCGCTCCGACGTTACGCGACAGCGACTTACAGCTCGAGCGTAAGGTGATTCTCGAAGAGATCGCGATGGTGGATGACACGCCCGACGATCTCGTCTTTGAATTACACAACGAACGTTTGTGGGGCGATAACGGATACGGCTATCAGATTCTCGGAACGCGCGACACCGTTTCGGGGATGACCATCGCTGAGATTGATGGCCTGCATAAAGCCGCATATCACCCTGAAAACGTTGTTGTAGCCGCCGCTGGCGCAATTCAGCACGACGCACTCGTTGAAGTGCTCCGCAATACGGGCTGGGAGTCGCTCAAACGCAGTAACGGCGTGAACTTTACCCCGCCATCGATTAGCGCAGAAAAACCGTCGTACAGTCATTCTGAGCGAGAAGGGGCACAGACGCATATTGTGTTTGGAAACCGAGTCTTTGCACATTCTGACGACCGCCGCTATGCATTTGGGCTAGTGAGTATGTTGTTAGGAGGCGGAATGAGCTCGCGATTGTTCCAGCGCGTGCGCGAAGAGCTTGGATTAGCATATTCCGTCTATACGTTCTCGTCGTTTTATGCCGAGTACGGGATGCATGGGATTTATGTTGGGACGGGGCCGGAGTCGGCGGATGAAGCTGCTCGGGCAATTACCGATGAGTTGCAGCGATTAACCCAGGAAGGTATCTCGGGCGAAGAGCTCGAGGCAGGGAAGCGTCAACTCAAAGGACAGATTACGTTGTCGCTCGAAAGTCCATCGTCGCGGATGTACCGCGCGGCGGGTCTCGAGTTGTACCACGAGCCGTATCGCCCGTTGGACGAGATGCTCGCGCTCATCGATGCTATCGATGAAAAGATGGTCGCATCAGTGTGTGAAACCTACTTCGCGCCGGAGCTACAGACCGTCGTAAGTTTAGGGCCTGATCCACTGAAAAGCTTGGCTAGTTTATAAGCGTTACTAATCACATTTTCTTGAAAGATTTCGCTATGAAAATCGGCGTTCCGAAGGAGATTAAAACTAATGAAAACCGCATCGCTCTAGTCCCTGCCGGGGCTGAGGCGTTTATTTCGGCAGGCCACTCGGTCATGATCGAGAAGGGCGCTGGCGAAGGAAGCGGTTTTACGGATGAAAACTACACCGCAGTTGGCGCAACAATTGGTGCCGATGCTGACGCAGTGTGGCGTGAAGCGGACATGATCCTCAAGGTGAAAGAGCCAATCGCGCCAGAATGGCCGCGGATGCGCAAAGATCAGGTCATCTTCACATATTTCCACTTTGCGGCTGACGAAGTGCTTACCAAAGCGCACATCGACAGCGGCGCGGTATGTATTGCGTACGAAACGGTAGAACTGCCAACGCGCGAACTTCCGCTTCTTACACCAATGTCTGAAGTCGCCGGTCGTATGGCGACACAGCAGGGTGCCAAATATCTCGAACGCCTTTTCGGCGGTCGTGGCGTCCTTCTCGGCGGCGTTCCAGGTGTTGCACCGGCCAAAGTTGTTGTACTCGGCGGCGGTGTTGTTGGCATCAACGCAGCGAAAATGGCGGCTGGACTCGGCGCACAGGTCACAATTCTCGATCTATCGCTCGATCGGTTGCGTTACCTGTCAGACGTGATGCCTGCAAACGTCATGTTGATTTATTCCAACCGTCAGAACATCCTCGATCAGATCAAGACGGCTGATTTGGTGATCGGCGGCGTGTTGATTCCAGGCGCAAAAGCACCGAAGCTCGTCCGTAAGGATGATCTCAAGACAATGCAGCCTGGCGCGGTTATTGTTGACGTGGCGATCGATCAGGGTGGTTGCATTGAAACCAGCCACGCCACAACGCACGAAAATCCGACGTATACGGTAGATGGAATTATTCACTACGCAGTAGCAAATATGCCTGGTGGCGTTCCACGCACCTCGACGTTGGCGCTAACCAACGCGACCTTGCCCTATGCGTTACAATTAGCGAATAAAGGTTGGAAGCAAGCGCTTCGTGAAAACGCAGCGTTGAAGAAAGGATTGAACATTGCCGAAGGCCAGGTCACTTACCCTGGAGTAGCCGAGGCATTTAGTTTGCCGCTAGTTGAAGCAGACAAATTTTTAAAATGATTTAAGGCGTCACGATGGGGGGACGGACCAACCGTACCTCCCGTCGTTTGGCCGCTATGTTTAGGGATAAACAGGGGTTTTTGTAAATGCGCTTGCCGTTCTTTAAGGGCGGATCACTCTTTCCAGCGACAGGTATCGCGGTCGATTTAGGGACCGCGAATACGCTTATATACGTCAAAGGAGAAGGAATCGTCTTAAATGAGCCCTCGGTCGTTGCCTTAGACCGAGAGACGAAGGCTATTAGGGGTGTTGGGCTTGAGGCTAAGCGCATGTTGGGGAGAACTCCAGAAGGCATCTTGGCAGTTCGTCCAATGAAAGACGGCGTGATCGCTGATTTTGACGTGACCGAGAGGATGTTACGATATTTTCTCGCACTCATTATTCGGAATCACTTCTTCCGCGTAAAGCCGCGGGTGATCGTCTGCGTTCCATCCGGCATCACCGAAGTGGAGAAGCGCGCGGTGCGCGACTCTGCACTTGGCGCCGGTGCAAAGGACGTCATGATGGTCGCTGAACCGATGGCTGCGGCGATCGGAGTTGGCCTCCCAGTGGAGACGCCAACCGGCAACATGGTCATCGACATCGGTGGTGGCACCACAGAAATTGCCGTTATCGCCCTCTCTGGTATCGTCAGCGACACGTCCATTCGGACGGGTGGCGATGAGTTGGATCAGGCGATCGTGCAGTTCATGCGAAAGAGCCACAGCTTGCTGATCGGTGAGTCGACCGCTGAGCAGGTGAAGATCCAGATTGGATCGGCCGCCCCGGTTGGTGAAGAGCGTGAAATGGATGTGAAAGGACGCGATCTGGTGTCCGGCATCCCCAAAACGGTTCGCGTGCATTCCGAAGAAATTCGAGATGCCGTACAAGAACCGATTCAACAAATTGTTGACGCAGTTCGTAGAGCACTTGAAATCACACCACCAGAACTTGCAGCCGATATCGTTGATCGCGGCATTGTGATGACTGGTGGCGGCGCGTTAATTCGTGGACTCGACGTGCTTTTATCTCAAGAAACTGGCCTGCCTATTCACGTCGATGAAGACCCGCTCACTTGCGTCGTACGTGGGACTGGTCGCATTCTTGATGATGAAGCAAAGTATGGGTCCGTACTGACACTTTGAGGTAACTTGTGGCACGAGCAGGTCGCGCAAATAATCGCTTCGACCGGATCATTCTTGTCGTATGCGCGACGCTGTCGCTCACTGCGCTGGTGCTCCCAATACCTGTGCGCGAACCAATTGGTGGCGCACTAAGACGGACGCTGCTCGCTCCTATGGTCATGCTCCAGGAGCGAGCCGAATTGAGCCGTCGAGCTTTCCTCAATCACGAAGAAATCATGCGGATGCGCGACTCCGTCGCGCTCAGTGTGATGAACACCGCTCCGCTCCGCGACGAAAACGATCGTCTACGCGAGCTGTTGGGGCTTGGCAGCAGGCTCAAATGGGGATTTATCGCGGCAGAAGCGTTGCACGGACGCGGAGTTCGGGATGAATCCAGCGTTATCCTCAGTGCAGGCTCCAACGCCGGTGTACAGCCTTTAACACCCGTTGTGGCGCCCGAAGGCTTGGTTGGCGTTGTCGATAACGTCGATCCAACCATGAGCCACGTAATGCTCTGGACCCATCAAGACTTTCGAGTAAGCGCGATGTCGGAAGACGGAAGCGCTTTTGGTATTGTGCAGGCTCATCTATCCAGCGGGCCTGGGAAATATCTTATGGAAATGCGCGGCGTTCCGTTCCGTACATCCGTAACACCGGGAACCCTGATTATTACCTCAGGGCTAGGTGGCGTGTACCCCCGTGGAATTCCGCTTGGACGAGTTATCTCTGAAACCAAGACGAACGAATCCTGGGCGCGAACCTATCTCATTCAACCTGAAGTCGCTCCTGCCGACGTGTACTCGGTGATGATCCTCAAGCCAGAACGCGCCTCACAAGGGATGAACAACGTGTGGGCGGTTGGTGCCGGTGCTGATAGTACCGTGCGAAGTATCGTCGCAGCAGGCGACTCGCTCGCCCGTGCAGCCGCATTGGCAGAGGCGCGCGCTCGACAAGCCGTGCAGGATTCGCTTATGCGCGACAGCCTTCGAAAGGCGGGTGCAGAGCTCCCTGGCGTAACGGAGATGGGCGTGCCACTAGGTGGACAAACGCGTCCTGCTGTTCCAAACGATTCTGTTCGACGGGCACCTCAGCCACGTCGAGATAGTACCAGATCCCGAGATTCGCTCGGCTTGCCGACGACCATTTAATGACAGTTGCCGGAATTGTTCGCGCGATAATCACCTTCCTCGTGTTGGTGTTATTGAACTATACGCTACGCCCATTGCTCGGCTGGCGCGCGCCAATCGACTTTTTGCTGCTGGCTGTCTTTACGGCTGCGGTCCGTGTGCGACCGGCCGGTGGTGCGATGATTGGATTCATCGTTGGGTTAGTCGCAGATTCGTTAAATCCAGAATCGCTGGGAGCCGGTGCGCTCGGAATGACCATTGTAGGATATCTCGCGTCATGGCTAAAGGCTGTATTTTTTGCTGAAAGCCTCCCGCTCAACGCCCTGTTTTTCTTTGTAGGGAAGTGGGTGTTCGACGTGATTTATTTTGTCGCTGAACATCGATTGAGTGGCGTTGAGCTACTGCAGCAGCTGGTATTGTGGTCGCCGCTCTCCGCCGCTGCAACGTCGCTTGCTGGAGTCGTCGTACTGCTATTACTTCGCCCGCTACTCGAACCCTCGTCTTCATGAGTGTTCACCCGAACGACATCGCCCGGCGCGCTCGGATGGGGTCAATCGGGCTTGGCGTTATCTTCGCTCTGCTTGCCGGTGCATTCTTTCGAGCCCAGGTTGTTGAGCACGATCGCTATAAGCTTCAGTCAGAAGAAAATCGGCTCCGAGCGATTCCGCTCCCTGCGCCACGCGGAATTATTTACGATAGACATGGTGCGGTCATCGCGGAAAACCTCCCTGGTTATTCCGTGTCTATTGCAGCATCAAAAAATGCAGACTCACTGAATGCGCAGCTAGAACGGCTCAGCACGGTGATCTCGTTAACGAAAGAGCAACGAGAGGCGGTTGTCCGACGATATCGTCGCGATCCATATCGACCCACCGTCGTTATTTCGGATGCGTCGTTTGACGTAATTTCGGTACTGGAAGAACATCGCATCAACTTTCCGCAGCTGGTTATTCAATCTGTTCCGAAACGCTTTTATCCAGATGGAGTTGGAGTAGCGTCGTTCGTTGGATACACCGGTGAAATTACAGACGCTGAGCTGAATATGCCGCAATACGACGGCTACAAGCCAGGTCAACTTGTCGGGAAGGGCGGACTCGAAAAGCAATACGAGCGCATCCTGCGCGGGCGAGAAGGTGTGCGCTACGACGAAGTTGATGCTCGCGGACGTGTAGTGCGTCAAGCCAGTCCGGAGGTTGGACTGAATCCGCAACCAGCGCCAGCATTACACACCAACATAGACCTCGAACTTCAAAAGTTCGTAGTGAACCTGTTCGCGGATTCGCTGCAAGGCGGCCTCGTTGCGATGGACCCAAATACCGGCGCCGTCCTCGCGATCTATAGCGGACCGTCGTTTGACCCAAATCGATTCACCGGTGGAATTCCAGCCGACTATTGGCAACAGCTATTAACCGATAAACGGCGTCCACTGTTTAATAAAGCCATTCAAGGGACCTATCCGCCGGGCTCAACGTTCAAGTTGGCAACGGCGGTTACAGCGCTCGAGAATAACCTCGTTGCCCTCGACGAAAAAATGCCTGTGCCATGTCGCGGGGGATATCAGTATGGAACGCGATACTTTCGATGCTGGGACCGGCGTGGTCACGGCAACGTCGACCTCATTCGCGCCATCGAAGTGTCCTGCGACACATACTTCTATCAACTCGGCTTACGGCTCGGCTTGACTCGGCTGCTGGCGGGCGGAATCTCGTTAGGGTCGCGCGAAAAGAGTGGGATAGACCTCCCGGAAGAACGAACGTCGCGGTATCCATATGGCGTCGAGTACTATAATAAGCAGTATGGCCCGAGAAATTGGTCGAACGCGGTAATTCTCAATCTGTCGATCGGTCAGGGCGAAAATTCGCAGACCGTCGTAAATATGGCCAAGATGTATACCGCACTCGCAACTGATGGTCATGCAGCTCGACCAGAAATTGTGAAGCAGTCCACACCAGATCGGGAGCGAATCTTTAAGCTCACACCAGAACAGATGGACGGGCTTCGCAAGGCGCTCGCTGGTGTAGTTGCACCGGGTGGAACTGCGGCTGGGTCCCGAATTCAAGGCGTAATGCTCGCAGGGAAAACTGGAACGTCGCAACAAAGCGGAACAGAAGGCGATCACGCCTGGTTCGTTGGGTTTGCGCCGGCCGATAAGCCAACTATCGTAGTTTCAGTGATGCTTGAGTTCGGGTTGCATGGCTCTCGCGCAGCGAGAATTGCGTCGTCTGTGATTGGACAATACCTGAAAACGACGCCGTTGAATGCTGTACAGACTGGCGGCTAAGCGATAGTGCGACGAATCATTCTCGACTATCCGCTCATAGTCATTGCATTTCTGCTCTCGTTATTCGGAGTGGCAATGGTGTACTCAGCGGGCCAGACCGACATCCCAACATTTGTACGCTCGTTATATACCACTCAGCTCGTTTGGCTGTTTGTTGGGGCACTTGGTGCCTATGCAGTAGCGCACTCATCAGTTCGCTTTATTGAGTGGTTGACCGCACCAGCATACGTCCTTACGCTGGCGCTTCTTGCTGTAACGGTAATCCTCGGAACCGGAGCAGGGACTGCTGCGAGCAGTAAAAGTTGGCTTGCGATTGGCGGTATTCGAATTGGTCAGCCAGCCGAGTTGGCGAAGATTACCGTGGTGTTAATGTTGGCCAAAGTGCTGTCAGAACGGAGAGAGGCACCCAAGTCGTTACTTGATTTGTGGAAGCCGGCACTTGTTGTGATGATCCCGTGGGTGTTGATCATGCTGCAGCCGGATCTTGGGTCCGGAATCGTGTTTGTCGGGATCTTCTTCGGAATGTTGTACTGGTCGGGCGTTCCCGGCCCGCTGCTCATGCTGCTTGGCAGCCCGGTAGTAAGCTTGATTCTGTCGTTCAGTACGGGACTATGGGGAGCGTGGTTTTTGGTGCTCCTGGCGTTAATTCTTTGGTACAAGCCATATCTGGTTGAGGGTATCGCGCTGATGGTCGCAAACGTCGCGACCGGCGTTGTGGCGCCATTGCTCTGGGATAAGCTGGCACCCTATCAACAAAACCGCCTGAAAGTCTTCCTGGATCCATCGATCGATCCGCGGGCGTCGGGATATCACGTAATTCAGTCCAAAATCGCCATTGGGTCTGGTGGGGCATTCGGGAAGGGGTTCACGCTCGGCACACAGAAACGCAGTGGATTTCTACCCGAACAGCATACGGATTTTATCTTTGCTGTCGTTGGCGAGGAGTTGGGCTTCGTTGGCGTGGTGGCGGCGCTCACGTTATTCCTGGCGCTGTTCATTCGTGTCACCGGAATCGCCTCCCGGTCGAATGATTCTTTTGGCGGGTTGGTCGCGTTCGGGCTGATGTCGTGTTGGCTGGTCCACGTAGTGGTGAACGTGGGGATGACGCTGAACCTCATGCCAATTACCGGGATTCCGCTGCCGTTCTTTAGCTACGGCGGGTCGTTTATGCTGGCCAGTTGGCTCGCGGTTGGGATCCTACTTCGGATATCCGGAGAGGGTCGAGGGCGTGTTGGATTGTTTTCTCGATCATCGTAACTCGTTGTAATACTTGGATTTCCGGGCCCAACCCTATAAATTTTCTAGGTTATGGTTCGAGTAGCCCGAGTGCAACCTGATAGCGTCGCCGCCGAGCTGGGGATTATCCCCGGTACCGAGCTTCGGAGCGTTAATGGGCGAGAAATAGCCGACTTCCTGGATTGGGAGTTCCTCACCGCAGACGAAGTTGTGGTCGTCGAAGCGAAGCTCCCCGATGGGGAGCTAGTTGCGTATGAGGTCGAACGCCTGGAGATGGAGCCATGGGGGATCGATCTCGAGTCACCCAACATCCGTCGGTGCGCCAATCGTTGCGAATTCTGCTTTATCGAAGGGCTACCCAAAGGGCTTCGGAAACAGCTGTACATTCGGGACGACGATTATCGGCTGTCGTTTGCTTACGGCAACTTTGCGACTTTATCGAACGTTAAAGAAAAAGACATCGCCCGGATTCTGGAATACCGGTTATCGCCGCTGTACGTCTCTGTGCACGCGACCAACTGGGAAGCACGAAAGATCCTCCTGAACAACCCGCGCGTTCCAAACATCGTCGAACAGTTAACCAAACTGGCCGAGGGCGGAATTCAGTTCCATGGACAGATGGTCGTGGTACCAGGGCTGAACGACGAAGAGATTTTAGAGGAGACCATTCAGGATCTGTGGGATTTTGGCGATGCTGCACTATCGGTCGCAGTGGTCCCGGTGGGCCTGACACAGTTCTCCCATCTCTATAGCGGAAAGGTGATGGACGTCGAAAATTCGACGGCTATCCTCGACCGCGTCGAACGTTGGGGGCTTCGCGCCATGAAGGAACGCGGAGAAAGATGGATCCTTGGCTCCGATGAGCTGTACTTACTATCGGGTCGCGAGCTTCCAGGCCCAGAACACTACGGTGATTTCTCACAAATCGAAAACGGGGTCGGGTCGGTCACCGCCATCCGGATGCGTGTGAAAGACGGCCTTTCTCGGCTTCCCAAGATCATCGGCCGGAAGATTGGCGTGGTGACAGGCACGTCCATGGCGCCACTCATGCCCGAGCTGCTTGAGCAGCTCACCGAAGTGACGGGCGCTAACTTTGAATTGATCGTTGTAGAAAACTCTCTCTTCGGTCCAACCACCACCACCGCCGGTTTACTGGTCGGTGCAGACATTACCCGTGCTCTCACGGGTCGGCATGACCTCGATATGGCGTTGATTCCAGCTGAAACAATCAACGATAACGGCGTCTTTCTCGATGACGCTACATTTGTCGCAATCAGGGAATCGCTCCCGATGCCGGTCTATCCTTCTTACGATTTTATTGACGTGCTAGAGCACGAAGCATCTATATGAGCACCCCTGTTGTAGCACTTGTTGGACGCCCAAACGTTGGGAAGTCCGCGTTATTTAATCGTATTGTTGGTGGACACGCCGCCATTGTCAGCGAGGAAGCTGGCACAACCCGCGATCGCCACTTTGGCATGGCGGACTGGAACGGTACGCACTTCTGGCTGGTCGACACCGGCGGGCTTTCGGACGATCCGAATAACCCGATGGACGTACAGATCAGGAAGCAAGTCGTTGAAGCAATCGACGAAGCGGACCTGCTGCTCCTGGTTGTTGATGCAAAGCAAGGCGTTAGCGCGAGCGATTCCAGAGTTGTTGATATGCTCCGTGCATCCAACAAACCGTGGCTGCTAATTGCGAACAAGGTCGACGATCCGGATAGCAACGAATACTTCGAATTTTACAACTTGGGGGCAGGGGATCCATTCCCGGTTTCTGCATCCAACGGTAAAAATTCTGGCGATCTGTTGGATCTCATCGTTCGGCATATTCCAGACAGTGAAGAAGAAATCCCGGATGCGCTTCGTGTGGCTGTTGTTGGTCGACCGAACGTTGGGAAGTCGTCGCTTGTAAACCGAATTCTTGGTGAAGAACGGCTCGTTGTGTCGGAAATCGCCGGTACAACTCGCGATGCGATCGATACTCCATTCCGATATCATGGCAAAGACGTTGTCTTTATCGACACAGCCGGACTTCGTCGTCAGGCACGTATCGATGATGGTATCGAATTCTATTCGTCGTTGCGAACGCGCCGAGCGATCGAGCGTGCGCACGTATGTATTTTGGTGATCGATGCAACCGAGGGGTTGCAGAACCAGGATCTCAAAATTGCGACGCTTGCATGGGAAGCTGGACGCGGACTCATCATCGTCGTTAACAAGTGGGACCTGAAAGAGAAGAGCGACAAAACTGCAGCGAAGTTCCAGAAAGACGCGGCAGAGAAAGTCCCATATTTTGGCTTTATCCCGTTTATCTTCACGTCGGCGTTAACAGGTCAACGCGTTACGCGAATTCTTGAAACAATGATTAGCGTTGAAGCCGAACGTACGAAGCGCATTTCGACATCAGCGATCAACTCCACATTACAAGAAATGATCGCCAAGCTTCAGCCGCCACAAGCAGCCGGCAACGAAGTGAGAGTCAACTATGCAACACAGGTTGAAACCGGCCCACCAACGATTGCGGTATTCGGTAACAACCCAACGATGGTAGCAGAACATTATATTCGTTATCTCCATAACGGCTTTCGTGCGGCACACGGCTTTATTGGAAGTCCGTTAAACATTGTGATGCGTCATAAATCAAAATCTGCTGCTGAATAAATGACTGCTACGGTTGGCACGCTGCATCCGGCGATTGCGCTCCTCATTGCGTATCTCTCCGGATCGATTCCATCGGCGTATCTCGCCGGAAAATCCCGTGGCGTTGATTTACGCCAACATGGTTCAGGCAATCTTGGGGCAACAAACGTTGTTCGCGTATTAGGCCCCAAGATTGGTGCAGCAGTTTTTGCGGCTGATATTTTGAAAGGCTTTTTGCCTGTGATGTTTCTTCCAAAATACGTAGCGACTGTACATCCACAGTGGTTTGCACTTGGTATTGGAATTGCTGCAATTCTTGGGCATGTCAAGCCAATCTTTCTGTTAGGTCGAGGTGGCGGGAAAGGCGTCGCAACATCCGCAGGCGTTTTCCTTGGGCTCGCCTGGCTGCCGATGTCGATCACATTTGGTATTTGGCTGGCAGTGTTCGCCATCTCGCGATACGTAAGCCTTGCCTCGTTAGTTGCTGCAGCAGTGCTTCCAATCGCACTGCTCGCCACGGGTGTTGCGGTGAATAATCCAATCTTTATTGTGGCATTATTGTTGACGGCTTTTGTCTTTTACACGCATCGCGCAAATATTCAGCGATTACGTAGCGGAAAGGAGCATCGTTTCAGTAAATCGAACGGAAGCCGAGGGGCCGCGTAGTGCGTTGTACGGTAGTTGGTGCTGGTGCATGGGGAACTGCACTCGCAAACCAACTCGCAACGAATGGACACCATGTCCGCATTTGGGCATACGAAGAAGATGTTGTTCAATCAATAAATACGCAGCACGTTAACACCAGGTTCCTCGCGGGTGTTCCGCTCCATCATTCAATTTCTGCATCAAACGACGTTGCCGAAGTCGTACGCGACGCGGAAGTGATCGTGATGGTTGCGCCGTCGCATGTGACACGCGCTGTTGCGACGTTGGTTCAACCACACATTCAAAACGATACGTTGGTCGTTGTTGCAAGCAAGGGCATCGAGCAGCATAGCCTTGCGTTGATGAACGAAGTTATTGAAGACGTTCTTCCATGCGGACCATCGGTGGCACTATCGGGGCCGAGCTTTGCAGTTGAGGTTGCGCGTGGTCTCCCGTCGGCCGTTGTCGTTGCGTCACATGATGCGATCCGAGCGGTCAGCGCACAAGAGCTGTTTAACTCAAACACATTTCGAGTTTATACGCAGCACGATATTGTCGGGGTTGAGCTTGGCGGTGCGCTGAAGAACGTAATGGCGGTTGCAACCGGAATTGCGGAAGGGCTTGGACTTGGCCTTAACGCGCAAGCCGCGCTTATCACTCGCGGTTTGGCTGAGATGAGCCGGCTTGGCATTGCGATCGGTGCGCAAGCAGAGACGTTTGCAGGGCTCGCTGGAATGGGCGATCTGGTCCTTACGTGTACCGGTGCGTTGAGCCGTAACCGTTCTGTTGGATTTGAAATCGGGCAAGGGGCTACGATCGATCAGGTATTGGCCACTCGACAAACAGTTGCCGAAGGAGTTATCACAACGCGATCCGCGCGAGCGCTTGCGGAAAAATATGGCGTTGAAATGCCGATCGTTGAAACGACGTATAACATCCTGTTCGAGAACCTCGCACCACGCGACGCGATTCAAGAGTTAATGAGCAGAGATCTTCGGCACGAACGCGATCTATGAGTCGTACGATCCCTGTTCGGGAGTTTTTCTCAATTGGTGACGTGTGCGATATCACGGAGCTCAAGCCGCACGTACTACGTTATTGGGAAAGTCAGTTTCGCTTTCTTCATCCAGCAAAAAACAGATCGGGAAATCGCGTCTATCAACGGCGCGAAGTCGAGCTGATCATGCTCGTGAAACAGCTTTTGTACGTTGAAAAATATACGATCGACGGCGCACGTATTCGTGTTGAGGAATACAAAAAAGCTGGCGAACTGAAGACACTTGCTCGCGCTGCACTCGATGCGCAAACCGTTGCGTCGATGGAGCAAGAGCTCATTGATATCCTCGCAGTGTTTGATGGAGCACCAATCGTGGAGCGAGAAGGATGAACGCAGAAACCGTTTGTATAATTCCTGCATTAAACGCGGAACGAACGGTTGGGCGCGTTATTGCAACCGTTCGTCGAGCGGTACCTGATATCCATATTATTGGTATCGACGACGGATCAACTGATGAGACGCGCTTTGTGTTAGAGCATCATTGCGATGAACTCGTTGGATTCGACACGAATCAAGGGAAGGGCGCCGCGCTCCGAGCAGGATTCGCGAAGGCGATGTTAAGCACTTCGATTAAATCGATCCTCACGCTCGACGCCGATGGCCAACACGATGCAATGTTTGCCCCTCGACTACTTGAGCGGTTATCCGACTACGACATTGTGATTGGCGCTCGAGCCATCAACACAAAGACCGTTCCTCCGCACAGGCGATTAGCGAATCTGCTCTCGAGCGCGGCGACGCGCCTCGTCACAAAGTCGAATATTCGAGATAGCCAATCTGGCTATCGAGCGTTTCGCGCCAATGTAGTCCGTAACGTCGACGCTCACGGCGATCGGTACGAATTTGAAACCGATTTTCTCGTACGCGCGTCGCGATCTGGTTATACTATCTGTGATGTAACAGTTCCAACAATCTATGGGCCTGCCAGTCATTTCCGGACATTTAGGGATGCGTGGCGGGTAACTCGTATTTTGTGGAGTCACCGCGGATGGGTATTTAAATAATGCGATTCCTCTGTAGCAACGACGACGGCATCTTTGCCCACGGTCTCGATACTTTAATTCGAGCTGCCGAACAGTTCGGCGATGTTACAACTGTCGCACCAGACCGTGAGCAGAGTGCAACCAGCCATTCGCTCACACTACATCACCCCGTTCGCCCAGTCCAGCTCGCCGCAAACCGATTCCAGGTCGATGGCACCCCAACCGACTGCGTAATGCTCGGCGTTGAGGCGCTCATGGCCGAACGGCCGGACTTCGTGCTCAGCGGCGTTAACCACGGTCAGAATATGGGAGAAGACGTCCTGTATTCCGGTACCGTTGCGGCCGCGATGGAAGGTCTAATGCTGGGTATCCCATCTGTTGCGTTTTCGTTTGCCGGTGGCGACATGCGCTCCGATCCAACGCTGATTGGACAGCTGGTGGATCCAGTAAAGCGGATGTTGGAGTACTTCATCAAGCTCGACCCGTTTCCGAAGCACACACTGTTCAACGTGAACTTCCCGCCTGTCTTTGACGACGATATTAAAGGTGTTCGTCTCACTCGGCTCGGTCGCCGAGTATTCGAAAACTCGATCAAGCCGATGACCGATCCCTGGGGACGGCCAATCTATTGGATTGGCGCAGGCTCTATGTCATGGACCGGCGGGGAAGACTCTGACTATCGCGCCGTTGCAGACGGCTACATTTCAGTTACACCACTCCACCTCGACCTGACACACCAAAATCTTCTCGACAGCGCGGCGGACTGGTGGCACCTGTAGAACACGAATTTCGCGGCGCCCGCCGTCGGCTCGTTGAGATATTGCAGGATCAGGGGATTAAAGATCTCTCAGTTCTGCACGCCATTAACGAAGTCCCGCGCCATATGTTTGTGCCAAGCGGAGTGCGACATCACGCGTATGAAGATACGGCGCTCCCAATTGGGAACGGACAGACCATCTCGCAACCGTCCATCCACGCGCGGTATTTGGAGCTGTTACATCTGACTGGCCAGGAAAAGGTTCTGGAGATCGGGACTGGATCGGGCTACCAGACAGCACTGATCGCCAAACTGGCGTCCCAGGTATTCTCAGTGGAACGGGTTGGACCGCTACTGGAGAAGGCAAAAGAAGTCTTGCAGCAGCTCAACATCCGCAACGTCTCCTACCTCCTGGGCGACGGCACACTCGGCTGGCGTCAATATGCGCCCTACGATGCGATCCTCGTGAGCGCGGCAGCTCCGAGCGTCCCACCGTCATATTTAGAGCAGCTGGTTGACGGTGGTCGCCTGCTTATCCCGCTAGGCGACCGGAACGAACAGACGTTAAATATCTGCACGCGCCGAGGAGATACTTTAGAATGCGAGCAGCTCCAGGCGGTAAGGTTCGTCCCCCTTCTGGGCAAAGACAGCTGGGAGCGTTAATTTGCCAAGGATGCTACCACCGTTCGTCCCTCCGTCCGCCCGAAAGGCGAACGACCGCCTGCCGTCGATTAACGACTTTGTCGTTGAACCCCGGAGTGAGCCGGTCGAGCAAACTGTTGCCCCGTTAGCTGCGGGTGTCCAGAACGCGATTATGGGTTCGTCGAGCGACGAAACGCCTTTGGTCGCGGCCGCTCCGCCGGGGATTGGTGGTTCTGAAAGTCGAGAGGCAGTGCGTGGCAGTGGTGAGATTGTAGCTGCGTCGCCGACGGAAGCGTCGTCTGACGGTTGTGGTGGTGTTGTTCGGCCGGTTATTGAGTATTCGAACAGCCTGCCTTCAATCGAAGAGTTTGTTGCGCGGGCACCGTACGTTGCGAAAGCTGAGCTGGTGAGCGAGGTTCCGGCAAACGAACCGGAGTTCGTACAGATCGGAATCAGTAGCCGCGCGGATAGTGATGTTCAAGCGGCACCGCAGCCTATCGCAACCGCAGAAAGCGTACAAGCTACGAAGGCTGCTCCGATACAATTGTTGGAAGAGGTATCGCCAACTGTCGTAAATGCGGAAGGCGATACGAAGGCAGTCGCACCGCAGGGCGGGGCAGTACCGGCGACGGACGCAACGGTAAGCAACGGCTGGGTTGACGCAGAACGCGATTCGTTTGATTGGCAATCTGTTGCAAATCTTGCGACGTCGCCTGCAGAGACATTGTTAAATGACGAACAGCGTGCGGCGGATGCGTGGATGTCGACCGATTGGAGCACGCCATCGAGCTCGCCAACTGAGCATATCGCGTCTGTACTATTGCAGTTGGCGCGTCGTGTGCGATCTGGCGAATTGGAAGTTGATGCGCCTCGTGGGACGAGTACCGAAGCGGCAGTTGCCGCGGTGTTAACTGCGTTGTTATCACAACCAAATGGGTTTGGCGATAGGTAACGGTACTAGGCGTAACACTGTCTCCTAGTTGTATTTTCGCCTCCGTAGCTCAGGTGGATAGAGCAGCGGTTTCCTAAACCGTTGGCCGGGTGTTCGAGTCACCCCGGGGGCACTCAAGCAGGACAACAACTTAGCGCACTTCGTCCCCGGTAAAAAAGCACTTGGCCCCGGGAAGAAAACCGGGGACTTTTTCCGGTTTTCTCGCAGAATTTTATTAAAGTTAGCGCTCATTGCCGATTTCCGAACGTTTGCACAGAAGAGGGAATCGACGGGCAGTATTCCAACCAGCCAATTAAATCAAAGACTGATGATCAAAAGCATCTTTGTCACCACAGCGTTGGTAGTAGCAATCTCTGGATCGAAACCCGTAGACGTCAGTAGCTTTGGTGCGACGAGCCTTAATGCGATAAGCTCCGACTCAGATAGCGTGCCCAAAAGAAGCAAGGTGACGACTGAAATCATACAGATGATGGACCGGTCGGCGGCTGCGTGGAACAAGGGCGATCTCGACAAGTTTATGGATGACTATGCGCCAGAAACGTCAACGACGTTTGTTGGAAGCAAGGGAATACTCCGCGGTCGAGCGGCGATTAAACAGGCGTATGCGCCGAGGTTTGGTCCAGGTGGGGTTCGCGACTCATTGTCGTTCGAGGATATTGAGGTGGATGAACTGAGCCGAGATGCGATTCATGTGATTGCGTATTATCGGTTGATGCGTAAGGATTCGACGATTGCTCGTGGTCCAACATCGCTAATTATGCGGAAGCGTGATGGACGGTGGAAGATTGTTCATGACCATTCTTCGTGAGCTAAAGCTCGTTCATAGGTCGGATGTTCGGTTAAGAAGTATCGAGAGGTCGTCGCTTTAACTTCTTGAATGACAAAGGCTTAGGGAAGAGCTCCTAAGGTCGTTTATCTGGGCCAGCAGGGAAAGCTTCAAGGCGGATAGTCACCTCTGACAGCGCTTTACATGGGAAAGTCGTATAGCTACTGAAGAGACACTACCGTTATATTTCTAGGTTTGCCACGACCGCGTACTTTCTAACACTTAATCAGCCAGTATGGGAACCACAGCAACACCTCACCGCCAAGCCAGCTCAAAAGAACAGTCGTTCGCCAACGTGTTCGATCAGCATAAACGGAACCTTGGCTATGTCGGCATCGGTATCCTAGTCGCTGTGGCGGGAACGTGGTTTTACCTGCGCTCCAATACGTTGAAGGAAGAACGAGCCTCGCAGGCATATCAGATGGCGATGCAAAGCGCCATGTCTGGCAACATCCCGCTTGCTCAGTCTGACCTCAAGAAGATGAGCCTCCGATACAAGGGGACGACTTCGGGTACAAACGGCGCTATGGCGCTTGCCAAGATCCTTTACGACGAAGGAAAGTACCAGGAAGGGATTGATGCATTAAAGGCGGCCAGCACGAACGACGACACGAAGTACGACGTCCATGGATTGATTGCGGCTGGGTACGAAGGGTTAGCCAAGCCAGCTGAGGCCGCGAAAGAGTTCGAAGAGGCGGCCAAGGTCGCACGATTCGACCCAGATCGGGACCTGGCAAAGGCGTCAGCAGCTCGGAACTATACGAACGCTGGAAACCGCGACGCGGCAATTAAGATCTGGCAGGCGATCGCTGACGACCAAAAGAGCCCGATTCAGATTGAAGCCAAGCTGAGATTAGGCGAGCTTCAAGCCCAGGTTGTTAAGATCTAACTGGACGAGCTTCAGGCCTAGTTGTAAGATCTGACCGGAGACTGAAGGTCGGTTAGAAACGCGGGATCCTTTCTAGGATCTCGCGTTTTTTGTTGGTTATATGCGTGTCCAGCACCACAGCTTTTGCCGAGATTTTGGCTGAGATTCGAGATCAAATATCATCTGCCACGGACATATAAACTGCCATCAAATGGCAAAATAGACGATCCGTTGAACGATGTTTAGCGGCATTTCTTATCCTCAGCGACCCGTTAAAGAGTGGCGAAAAACCGGTTGCTTGACGGAAAACTCTGCGTGATTAACCGGAATGGTTTGGGGGAGGATTGGACAAAAACACTGTCCCTGGGGCCAAATACGACCAAATGCGGCCCCTATTTCCGCTCCCAGCAACTGCGTATAATAGGGATTATGTAAACTAAACCGTGTGGAAAACGTGGATAACTTTATAGAGTATCCAGCTCCCCACGGAAAACCACACGCCCTTCGCCACTCAATGACGGCAGCCAGCCGCCAGTACTGCGACACAACGTCACAAATAAATCCTTGCCAGATTTCGTGTGCAAAACGACTTTGTCTGATTTTACATCACCCCATTCGCGCAACATGATCGCCGCCGCAACGTTCCCAGTTCCGCAAGCCAACGTCTCGTCTTCCACACCACGTTCGTAAGTTCGAATCGCCCACCCTCCATCAGGTCTGGCTGAAACGAAATTCACATTGGCTCCAAACGGGAGCGTTTTGTCGTAACGAACCGGACGGCCGCGACCAACCACATCGATCGAAGAAACATCGTCCACGCGAATCACGACGTGCGGAATACTGGCGGTCGCATACCCCAACCGAAGCTCGCCAGAAACCTTTTCGATCCCCGAATAATCCGGCACAATTTCCGTAACTTCCGGCAAGTCAAACTCCGGCTGTCCACCCTGAATTCGAGCACGAACCTTCCCGGCGCCAGTAAGAATCGTGAACCCCTGGGGTTCAACCGCGCCCAATCGAGTCGCCAAACTCGCCGTACACAAGGTCGCATTCCCGCATAAGGAAGCCGTCGATCCGTCGCTATTATAGTAGCGAATTCCAATATCGGCTTCGTCCACTCGGTCTGGCGTATACAAAAAAACCACCCCGTCCGCCCCAACCCCGGCGCCACGAGCACAAATATCCGCAATCAATTTTGGCGTTTCCATCTCGGAAATACTGCCAGAAACTCCGTCGGAAATACCACCAGATACTCGTCCAGAAACACCACCAGCATCGCGACCGATATCATCGCCAGCCGAAACGCCGCCAACGACATCACCGCGAAATCCATCACCAGCGCGCACGTCAAAAAACACAAAATCGTTCCCTGACCCGCTCATCTTATAAAACGAACGTTCTATCATAGCCTTTCTATAACTTTCCTATTATCGACATCCAACGTAGCCGCCAGACCATCCAGATCGCTTCACGCACGATCCGTTTCGACATTTTACTCTCGCCTTCCGTACGATCATGGAAGACAATTGGGATCTCAATCATACGAAACCCTTTCTTCCATGCACGATACGTCATTTCTATTTGAAACGCGTAACCATTTGACCTGACTGAACTTAGATCGATGTCTTCAAGTACTTTCCGACGGAAACACTTGAACCCACCGGTTGCATCGTCCACATGTAATCCGGTAATCGCACGTGCATACAGGTTAGCCGCATAGCTAAGAAAAAGACGAGACATAGGCCAGTTTACAACTGTAACTCGACCCTTTCGGTACCGCGAACCAATGACCAGATCCGCTTCCTGAATCGTCTCCAGGAAGGCAGGAAGATGCCGAGGATCGTGGGAGAAGTCGGCATCCATCTCGAACATGTATGCGTAATCCCGCTTCAGCGCCCATCGAAAGCCATCCACGTACGCCGTTCCAAGCCCAAGCTTGCCAGGTCGCGCCAGAAGATGGACTCGTGAATTATTCGAGGCAATCTCCCGAACAGCCTCACCAGTTCCGTCCGGTGAGGCGTCGTCAACAACCAGGACGTCGAGTGACGGGTCCTGCTCCAGTATCTCGCTAATAAGTCGCGAGATGTTATAAAGTTCGTTATACGTTGGAACGATAACTAACGCACGATCAGACAAACTTCCGCCGCCCAGTCAAAAGTCCCCAGCCAAGTAACATCACAGTTAGTCCGATTGCGATAAAGGTTACGACCTTCCCTTGCTCGTACGCAACTTCGTTAAACGACAGTTCAATTTTGGTTGCACCCGCAGGAAGTTGGACACCAATTAACGCATATTGTGCCCGACCAATCTCAGCTGACTTACCATCGGCTGTCGCTTTCCAACCTGGATAATAGTTTTCTGCAGCAATGAGCGCTGACCCAGCTGGTGCCGGTCGATCGAGCGTCATGCTGATTTTGCCTGGCGCGTAGCTATCTACGTGTACGTTGATTCCAGTCGCCGATGGCAACGTGTCCACCTTTGCGGCTTCGGTCACAGGAGCGTTTGGTTCGAACAGCGCTGCTCTGGTAACATCAAACCGAACGTTCCGAACAGTGGCGAGTACGCTTTCGTCCGGTGCCTTTACAATTAACGGCGCGACCCACGCGAACGGCGTCGCCGGATCCATTTTGTAGACGTAGGTATCTTCCCCATACGAATCCTTCACTGGACCAAAAGCCAACGAAGCGCCTGGTATGGTCGCAACCTCCGGCGAGTTGGTCAGGATAAACTGTGTGTTCGTGAGCTGGCGGAGGTTTGGGGTCCCCAGAATACTCATGATCGACTGGTTCGGATCCTGGAAGCCGAGCAAATCATTGTACCAACGAATCTGGTTACCATGGTAGCCGACCGTGTTACGGATATCGTGTACCATTAGCCCGGAACCGCTATACTTTGCCCTCTCGGTCGATCCCATCCCAAGTGGTAACACTCGAACAGGTTGCGGTTGGTTCTTGAGAAACTCGATCGCAGGGTCAGAGGCATACAGCTCAGAAGCCGGAGGAGAAAACGACCAATAGTGCCTCAAGACAGACCACAGATCCGTAACGCATAGTACGGCAATCGCGATGGCGGCAATATGTGGCCGCAAGCGCTTTTTGTTGACGATAAAGATCAGCCCAATCGTTAGCACAACAAACAGCAACGATCTGAGGGAACCCATCACAAGCGCCGGTCCGTTTTCTACCACGCGCTCCAACAGCACTGGATGGTTTGGTGCGATGCTTTCGGCGAAATTGGTCAACCCACCCGAGATACCCAGTAAGGCCATTAACGCGGCGAAACCGCCCCACCCTGCCAGGTATTTCATTCCAACGCGTCCTTGCAACACTTTCTCGGTTCCAACCGCAATAAGAACAGAGATACCGAGCGCGCCAACAAAGAAGATCGTGGCCGGAGCTCGGAAGAACTTGGTCCCTGGAACGAGGTAATATGGGATCTTATAGAATGGTGTCGCGGCGCCGAGCGACCAAAGAAGCGTCACGATGATTGTGATTGTCCAAAACCAGATTTCAGCTCGCTTCGAGTTAGACCGAAGTCCGATAAACGCAGCGCCCATCAGAATGAGTGCAACTACACCCACATATTCGCTATGGAGATGGATTCCGTTCGGTCCCCAATACGCATCCAACATCCCAGAAAACTGAGGGAGATAGACGTTGAGCAGCTCCTGCGGGTTCCATGCAAACGATGTTGCGCGCTCATAGCTCCCAATGCCTTCAGAGCGTGGAGACCAGGCGACATATTCGCGAACTGGTAAATATTGGATTGCTCCAATGAGGCCGCCGAGTATAACGGCGCCGAGGGAAAACCCTAAACGTTTGATCGCTTCGCCGCGCTCGTATAGGCCGTTTTTGACGGCACGCACCGCGAGATAAATCGCGTACGCGCCGCTGCCGAGCAGTGAGTATTGGAGCAGCTGAGGATGTGGGCTTAAGACATCGAGACCGATAATGAGGGCAAGCAATCCCCACGCCCAGCGTCGTCCATCACGAACACCGAGAACGATGGACCAGAGTAGAATCGGGAAGAGTGCACTAACGTACAGCTTTCCATCGTGGCCAGGCGAAACGAGGGACGCCACCTGACCGCCCATCATGTATGCTATACCACCGAGGAGCGACCCCCAAAAGCCAAACCCGATTTTGCGGAGGAAGATGAACGCAAAAAGTCCAGCTAAAAACAGATGGATGATAAACGACCACGTCATCGCAACGTCGGTTGGCATGATCATCCGCAGCAGAAACGTGGGATAAAAGATGTCGCCGTGCATCGCAGCGATGTATGGCATGCCGCCAAATTGGTACGGATTCCACTGAGGGAAACTTCCCGTTTCGCGGAGCATGCGGGCTCCAAAGTCGCGGAACGGGAATCCGGCGATGAACTGGTCGCTATGCGTACTCACCGCAAATTGGCCAAGTAGCGCAGGCCATGCGAGCGTCATCGTGCAGATCGCATAGACAAGGGACGCCCAGGCAGTTGCGAACTTCGGCGCAACGCCTTCAGCGGAAATGTCGGTGATCGACCGTGTCGCGGCCGAATCGAGCTCTGTCTTCTTTTCGTTCATGCGTGACGTGTACGAAACTTGGTTTGACTGAATGCCAAGGCGATTATCCCTGGGATGATCTCCAAAACTGTGAGCCACAAACGGCTCGTCACTGCCAGAATGAGTGCGTCAGCGTGTGGCACGACTCCTAGCAGCGTTAATCCTTCGATCATACTGGCTTCCCGAACGCCAAATCCGGCCGGCGCGATTGGAGCGATCAACCCCAAAATATACGCTCCTGTATAGACAGCTATATATAGTAGCGTGGTTTCCATCGATGTCGATGTCCCCAGCATACCTTCGGCGAAAAACCGGAAGGCCACTCCGTACGCGATCCAAGCGACACCAGTACATAGCGTAACGAACCAGATGGTTGTCGCCGGAATGTTCGGTATCGGGATTTCCTTTTTTGTCACCTTACAAAAGAGTTCGGCGACTTTTGGGAGAACATACGGCATTGCGACCGCCGCGGCCAAAACAGCGCCGAGTAATACGAATGCGACGGTTTGATTGGCGATGAGCTTGGATCCGCATATCAGTACAACGGCCAAGCCGGACGCGAGGTTCAAGACGTTCACGATAATCGACGACCCTGCGGCCGCGATTCCAGACGCGCCTTGTTCGCGCGCCATCATCCCCATCGCCGTTAACGACCAGATATAACCGGGAACATATTTCCCCAAGCTGGACGCGAACCAGATACGAGCCGCCGTTAGCCAAGGCAGTGTCGTATCCCACGCGGCGAGCATCTTCCGCCACGTCTCGATCAGTAAGGTATACACGAGCAAGACGATGATGGATGCAATCACAATCATCACCCAACGCAGCTCTAACGACTCAATCCGTCCTCGAACTTCTGCCCATTGGTGGATAACGCCCTTAGTCGCAAAGCCGATAACTAAAATCGCAAACAGCCACTGAGCGATCTTAAATGCTTTACGGTGCACGGAGTTGAACAGACTGTTGATACAGATCGAAATATCGAAGCGCGACCGACTCTGGTGCAAAATGTGCCAAAGCCGCCATACGCCCCGCCTGCCCAAGTGCTTGACCAGTCGACGGGTTGCTCAGCAACGTATCCAATGCGGACGCGAGTGCCGAAACATTCCGCGGTTCAACGAGGACTCCGGTTAACCCGTCTTGGACCACATCGGGGAGGCCGCCAGAGTTGAATGCAACTACCGGGGTTTCACAAAGTTGTGCTTCGACAGCAACAAGCCCCAACCCTTCATCGATTGATGGTACGACCAACGCAGCCGCACGTTGATAGAAATCGGCGATCTTGTCGTGCGGAATATGACCATGAAACACAACTCGCTTGCCTATGCCAAGCTCATCCGCAAGCGCACGAAACTCTGCTAACCCAGGGCCGTCGCCAATAATATCGAGCGTTGCGTGAAAACGCATCTGAGCGAGCGCACGAATCGCATACGCAATACCCTTCTGCGCGTTTAACCGGCCGACTAATAAAATATGGTCGGTAGATCGATTAACAGACGGAGTAAACTGATCAACTTCAACCGGCATTGGCGCAACCACCGTTTTCGTGTGGTTCGCGAAGGTATGTACGTCGCTGGCCAACCATTTTGAAACAGTGGTCACGTACTCCGAATGTTGTAAAACCATTCTCGCCAGTGGACGCATTGCAGAAACGCTGCGCGCAATTCGGACGTCACTTCCATGGAGTGTCGTAATCAACGGGATCTGCGCCATCTTACTGACCCAGCTACCAACTAATCCGCCTGGGAACCACCAGTGTGCATGTATCAAATCGGGTTGCACTTTACGGCGCACACGAACTGCATCGGTAAAATACGCGCCTAATAGTCCGACCATCGCAAACTTGGCACTCCATTGCGAAGCCACGTCTTGCGCCATATTACCGGTGTACGCAAGCGTTTCAAACTTTCTCGGCGCATATCGAAAACGATGCACCGAAATGCCTTCCATAACTTCGTGTTCCGGATAGCCAGGGCTCGCAGGCGCAACCACGTGGATATCTACACCAAGCTCTCCAAGCGCGCGAGCGAGACGATAAATAAAGTTCCCTGGCGAATCACCAACGTAACGAGGGAACGAATGCGTGAGGTATAATACTTTCATCGTTCGTTAACTCTCGTCAGAAGATTTACGAGACAGAATTTCGTCGACAGTGCGACGTAACTCCAGCAATTCAGCACGTTGCGCGGCAATCAACTCCGCGATCAAGCCGGTAGAAAAGAACACACTACCCAACAACAAACAAACTTCGATCAATGTTAACAGCGGTCGAAAACCCACACCGGCTATAATTCGATATAGGACTGCACCTACACCAATTAGCAATCCAAGTATAAAGAGTAACGCGCCTAACATACCAAACAACAACAACGGCTTGCGGGCGAACCGTAGTTCAAACCACACAGCAACCATGTCGAGCACACCGACCGGAATTCGACCTATACCAAACTTCGACTTTCCTGCATTTCTCGGATATAACGGAATAGGTATTTCGCCAACTGAATATCCGTTTGATGCGGCCATCACAATCATGTAGCGATGCCAATCTGGTCGAGCTGGAAGCCCAGCCATAATCTCACGACGATACGCTTTTACCGAGTTTAAATCGCGTACCGGAATGTTAAACATCTTCCGGCTCAACTTATTGTAGATACCGGAGACAAACGCCTTCTCGTATTTCCCTTGTTTGTACCCCGTCATCATGTCGAATTCATCCTTCAAGATTGGATCGACTAACGCAGGAATATCTTCAGGCTTAAACTGAAGATCAGCCGGATAGAATACGAGGATATCTCCACGCGCATTCAAATAGCCCGTACGCAACGCGTCTGCAATCCCGCGTCGTGTACGATGACGGACTGAATGCAAAAATGGATATTTTTTCTCTAGTTCATCGAGAACAGCGGCCGTTGAATCGCTCGACCCATCGTCAATAACAACAACTTCATATAACCCGTTGAATGGAGCAAACGTTGCTGCCGCTTGCTCCATAAACAGCGGTAAATTTTCAGCTTCATCTTTTGCCGGAACGAGCACGCTAACGCGTGGCGTTTCATTCATGCTAAACGACTCATACGCGCTTACGCATCCGCGCCGGAAGTACACCAAGCTGATCTCGGTATTTGGCAACGGTACGCCGCGCAATCTGTACTCCGCTTTCGCGAAGAATGTTTACGATTGCCTGATCGGTCAGCGGATGTCGAGGATCTTCTTCCGACACAAGCTTCTGAAGTTGGGCTTTAATACCACGCGCCGAAACGTCTTCTCCATCCGCCGTTGCAAGGCCAGATGAAAAGAAGAATTTCAGGGGCAACACTCCTCGTGGCGTCTGCACGAACTTTTCGTTCGTAACTCGACTCACCGTTGATTCGTGCATGTTAATCACTTCTGCAACTTCACGAAGCGTAAGCGGCTTGAGATACTGAACCCCACGCTCAAAGAACTCACGCTGACGTTCCACGATATAGTTCATCACCTTGAGCATGGTCTGACGACGCTGCTCAATCGCCTGGATCATCCAATTAGCAGAGTTCAGCTTATTCGAGATAAACTCTTTATTCTCACCGTCGAACTTCTTTTTATCGCGCGCAATCTCCTGATATGCACGACTCAGCTTCAATCTCGGGAGATTCGCATCGTTCAAGAAGACGTGATAACGATCATCGATCTTTTCAACGATAAGATCGGGAATAATATAGTTATCATCCCCCGCGCTAAATCGAAGGCCAGGTTTGGGATCGAGCTTTGCGATTTCGTCCGCAGCACCCTGCACATCAGTCGCGCTAATACCAAACTTCTTGGAGATCTCACTCCAACGATGGTTAATGAGCTCTTCAAAGCAATCACGAACCAGTCGATACGGCACAGACTGCTGCAATCCAGCTTCTCTGAGCTGTAGGAGTAGGCATTCCTTTAAACTCCGAGCCCCAACGCCAGGCGGATCGAGCGTCTGAATTATGGCGAGCATTTCCTCGCCCTCTTCCGCCGTATACAGCGGTAATTCATCCGTATCGGAACGACCAGCTTGCTCAGCGACTGAGTGAATGATCTCGTTAATCGCCGCGACAATTTCCGAAACGCCGGTCGCTAAATAACCGTCGTCGTTAACGTTCCCAATGAATTCATCTGCTAAAACTCGATTACGTGGCGTGAGATCGAGCAGCGCAACTTGATCCCGTAAATGATCCGCGAGATCGCGCGTATCAACCGTTATCGGTTCGTAATGCTCGCGCTCTTCACGTTCTTCACGCGCACCACCTGTATCAAACCCATCGAGAAGAATCTCTTCCCAATCGATTTCGTCCTGATTCTTTTCAACCTCTTCCGCCTGAGGTTCAACCTGTGTTTCATCTTCCTCTTCGTCCTCGTCTTCTTCAACGAGATCGAGGAATGGATTATTAAGCAACTCCTGCTTCAAATGCTGCTGCAGATCGAGCAATGGCATGTAGAGCAAATCCATCGCCTGATACAGACGTGGATTGATCTTGAGCTCCTGCCGCATTTGAGCTGACTGACTGAGACCTGATCTCATCATCCATTCCCTCCATGGCTATCCGAAAACCGTTCGCGCAATCGAGCGGTTAACGTTGGGCCGAGATAGATTTTTGCAACAGTATCGTCAAATACAAGATCGCGAACGGTACCGGCAACTTTTACCTGCCCATCGAACATAATGTACGCTCGATCGACAATGTCTAGCGTTTGTTCAACGTTATGATCGCTAATCAATACGCCGATATTTCGTTGACGCAGCCCTGCGACAATGGTTTGAATATCATGTACCGCGATAGGATCGACGCCAGCGAACGGTTCATCAAGCATCATGAATTTTGGATCTGTCACCAACGCACGGGTAATTTCGAGACGACGGCGCTCTCCACCAGAGAGCGCATACGCTTTACTCTTCCGTAGTCGTTTGATATTCAGTTCATCCAGCAGATGCTCAAGTCGTTGATGCCGTTCAGCACTCGAGAGCGGTAACGTTTCAAGTATTGCAAGAATGTTATCTTCGACCGATAACTTCCGAAAAATCGATGGCTCCTGGGACAGATACCCGATTCCGCGACGCGCACGTTTGTACATCGGCATATCGGTAATATCATCGCCATCGAGCTTAATTTGCCCGCTCATTGGCTGAATCAGCCCAACGATCATATAGAAGGTTGTGGTCTTCCCAGCGCCGTTTGGCCCAAGCAGACCAACGATCTCGCCCTGCTTGAGATGTATCGCAACGTCGTTCACAACCTTGCGACGACGATACACCTTTGTTAGCCCAATGGCTTCCAGCGCACTGTGCCCTTCGGTTCGCCGCTCAACGTTCACCGCGCGCGGAAACTCACCAGTATGATGTAGCAGATCTGCCACCTCTGCTCTGAGCGGCAATATATCAGCCCAGAGCCTATCAGCTAACCTGACGGACGTCGATTCGCGAATTGCACCCGACGGTAATACAACCAACCCCTGCTCCGCCAACCTCGGCAACACCGACTTGCAGATGTAATTGGTGACTTCATCTAAACTAAGACGCCCCGCTTCCTGCGATGCATCCTTCCCTTCTTCAATCATCGCGCTTAAATACTCGTCGCGGTACGCAATCGCGATATCCTTCACCGAGGCGCTGCCATGGTCGTCAGCAGAGCGAACGAGCGCTTCAAGCGCTAACGCAGAAGAACGTTCATCACCCGCGGCTCGCGCAAGCATCGATGAAATCATGTCCGACTGAATAGCCGTACTCATAAGCGCACTCGCCGATCCGAAGGTATGTAAATCGAGGTAGAACTCGACGATTCCGGCGTCTTCGGAAGCGTCGGCTTCGTCCCTGGCGCTGGAGTCGTTGAGGGAGAACCTGGTGTACCCCGCGCAGCTGAATCAGTTTCAGCTTCCAAGTACACTCCGGTTGCCTGATCGACTACGGTAACCGTTTGAACCTGACGATCGGCGAAATCGATGTTGATCTCTCGACCGCGGACGTAGTTCACACCAGGCTTATCCTTCACACCATCGTTGTTACGAAGGTGATAATACGCCTTCGCGTCGACGCTGGAGATGATCGTCTTGATTGGCGGCGTAGCGTTACTATCTGCCTGTGCCGCCGGGATCGAATCAAAGTACGCAATCACGGTATCGCCACGCATCCAATCTCTTTCGTCCGTTGTGATTGTATTCGTATCCGGAACGGTCGTCGCGTATGCATTGCCAATTGCATGCAGCTCCCGCACTCGTTGATTAGGCATGATTGCGTCGATCGAGTCGGCGATAATCGTGTTCGACGGAGACTCCGCACGAGCACGAGTCTTCCCCCACGCCATCGCCCGATTCAACTGATTATCCTGAATTCGCATATCAATAGAATCGGCAAACAGCTGTAAATCATTACTCACCGCTTCTCCATCTGGCGATGCTACCACACGATCGACTTTTTTGTTGGTCGAAAAGATGTCGATCACCCCACCCTTCAGCGTGAATGGACGGTCTTTCTGTGCCGCGTTTACGACTGGATTCAACATCAACTTTGCGCGACCAGATCCCTGATCGAAAAACGCCGAGTCACCTGTCGCACGAAATTCGGTACGATCGATCTCGACTTTTCCAGCAGCATAAATCAGACTGTCGTTCTCGCTGGTGATGCGATCGGCCGTCATATGGATCGTATCTTTTACTTCACCAGTCGCACTGTCAACCTGTGGCATAGCCAGCTTCGGTCGACCCGTCGCAGCAAGCGAGGGTGATGTACGAATTCCCGGAACAGCGCGGTAATAGTCAGCAACTGGCCCACGCAATGTTGCGCCTTTCTCGGTAACTGCGTACACATCTCCTTCCGCCAACAGATGCCCATCAACTGTCCAATAGGTCATATGCTGGGCGTCGATCTTGGCTCGTGACTCACGATAACTCACATTGCCGATCAAATACAAAAGATCGCGGTCTCCATAATATTCCGCGCTATCCGCAAGCAACGTAATATTTTCACCTCGGCAGCTCCAGATCGCTCGTCCGCCTATAAACGCATCATATTTTCCGCTCGGCAAGCTGTGCAAGTTCATGCGAGGTGTATCGGCTGCTATGGCAGGCTTAAAGTCGAGTATACACTTTGTTCCCTGCTTCGCCTCGCCTGACTGAGGAAGCTTGACAGAATCGGATTGCGCCGATCCGCTCGTTGCGAGCAATGCAAATAGCATTGCAACGACACAACCACGGATCACGAAGTTCATTGATTAGGGATCGTGACCGAGCCTGAGCTACCTGACGTAGCCTTTAGCACACGTACGTTTTGGAGATTTGGATCAGATCGAAAGCCAATCCCTTCGAGCCGGCGATCTGGTGCTGTCACAACAAATGCACTATCGCTTGATATTTCATTACGACGCTGGTCAAACTTGACTTCCGGTGACCGCAATGTGCGCCCATCCTCCGTCTTGACATCCACATCCCCGCGACCGACCATCAATCCGCTCTGCGTGTGATATGTACCATACCGAGCCGACATTACTGCTTCATTGGCCCCAGTCGTGTTATAGAACGTGACAGTCGCATTAAACAACTCTATTCGAGTATTCGAATTGAGAAATACAGCAGTGTCTGCGACGACATACCCTTTGGCGATTCCACCATCAGTCAGATTAAAGCGTACTCCAAACATCACCTGATCGGCAGAGTCCAACAGCGCCGCGCGTTCGTTTGCAACCGGTGGTGTTGTCTTGGTCTCAGCGCAACCAACGAACAATACGGCAGCAATAAAAGTTGATGCAGCAAGAAACATTGCGCGCATCATACGACCCCAGCCCGCATCAAATCATGGAGATGTATGACTCCGATTAGCTTCTCGTCCGCAGAAAGCACAGGCATCGCCATGACACCAAACTGTTCCATACGGTGTACCACAGCGCTGCCAAGTTCGTCTGCATATGCAAGCTTTGGCTCGCGATTCATGACCTCATTTACGGCAACTGGCATAACATCCGAGACACGCTCCATAAGCCGAGTCAGGTCACCCGCCGTCACAACGCCAAGGACATGGTTGTCATCGTTAATGACAACGGCCATTCCACGCTGATGAGCGATCTGCATAATCGCCTCCCTCATCGTTGCAGAATGCGAGATTATTGGCAACTTCGTATCAACCATCACGTCGCGTACGCGCGTGAGCATCCGACGCCCCAGCGAACCGCCAGGGTGAATCCGAGCAAAGTCGGCAGCGGCGAAGCCTTTTTCTTCGAGTAACGCGATAGCCAATGCATCCCCTAACGCTAATGCAACGGTCGTGCTAGTTGTGGGTGCAAGGTCGTGAGGGCACGCCTCTTCCCGAACCCAGCCATCCAACGCAACATCAGAGTTTACCGCGAGTACTGACTCCGAATTGGAGGTAATCGCGATTGTCTTAACACCAAAACGCTTTAAATGCTCGAGCAACGAGAGAATTTCTTCCGTTTCGCCGCTTTTTGAGAGCAAAATAGCTACATCAGAGTCGCCAACGATCCCAAGATCGCCATGCGCACCTTCAACCGGATGCAGAAAAAAAGCGGGCGTTCCTGTCGATGTCATCGTCGCGGCAATCTTGCGACCAATAAGTCCAGACTTTCCAACACCACAAACCAGAACTCGACCGGTCGACTGCGCGATTAATTCTACCCCACGCGCAAATTCCTCACCGAGACGACGTTCCGTCTCGGCGAGCGCTTCGCGCTCGACCCGCAGCACTCGTCGGCCGCGCTCGATCGCGTTTGCGCTACTCAACGTCGTACTCGATCCCATATATCGACCATTTTTTCGACGAGATCCGGCAGCTCGTTCAACGGAAGCATATTCGCCCCATCGCTCGGCGCCGTCGCTGGATCAGGATGCGTTTCGAGAAAGATCCCGTCTGCCCCCGCAGCAATTGCCGCTAAAGCCAACGAAGGGATAAACTCGCGTGCACCACCACTCGTTCCGCCTTCCCCGCGCCCTGGCTGCTGAACGCTATGCGTCGCGTCAAAGATGACTGGCGCATCACATGCTTCACGCATGCGCATAAACGAACGCATATCGACAACCAGGTCGCCGTAACCAAAGAACGTTCCGCGCTCAGTGACAGCCACTTCACCACTTCCAGCGCTACGAACCTTCGCGACGGCACCACTCATCCCTTCAGGGTGCATCCACTGCCCTTTCTTGACGTTTACCGCTCGTCCTGTCGCACCAGCGGCAAGCAACAAGTCAGTCTGACGACATAAAAACGCAGGGATCTGTAACACATCAACAACTTCCGCAACTTGCGCACACTGTTCCGATTCGTGTACATCGGTCAACAGTCGAAGCCCAGTCGCATCCTTCACGCGCTTTAGCGCGGCAAGGCCCGCCTCAATGCCGGGGCCACGTGCGGCGCCGGCATTCGAGCGATTCGCTTTATCGAAGCTCGCTTTGAACGTAATACCACCAGGTACACGCTCGCTGAGCTTCACAAGAACGTCAGCAACTTGACGATGCATGGCATCGTCTTGCAGCATACACGGCCCTGCAATCAAAAAGAACTTATCACGAGGAAACTGGATCATACCTGCCTATACCAGCTGAGCTGATTTTTTCGTTGATGTTGCTGATCCTTTATACGTTGCACGTTCTCCCGCTGCTGCGATGAAACCCTGGAACAACGGATGCGGACGTGTTGGACGCGACTTGAGCTCTGGATGGAACTGGCATCCCAGGAACCATGGATGCGTTGGGAGTTCAACGATCTCAACAAGCGATCCATCTGGTGATAGACCACTGAGCGCTAAACCATGTTCAACAAACTGATCACGATAGGAATTGGATACTTCATAACGATGACGATGGCGCTCACTCACTTGCGAAACACCATACATGCGTGCAGCAAGTGTTCCTTCGCCAAGACGGCACGGATACTGGCCTAACCGCATCGTTCCGCCCATGTCCGTCACATGCTGTTGCGATTCCATCAACGAGATTACCGCATTACCGCAATCAGGTTCAAACTCGCTCGAGTTACTGTCGGTTAAGCCACAGACGTTACGGGCAAACTCCATAATGGCACTCTGCATTCCCAAACAGATTCCAAAGAATGGCAGCCCCGATTCACGCGCATAACGAATCGCTTCGACCATACCGTCAACGCCACGAACACCAAAACCACCTGGGACGAGCAACCCATCGTATCCCGAGAGGATTTCACTCGTGGCTTCCTGCGTGGTAAATGAATCGCTGGAGATCCAGGAAATATCAACACCAATGTTGTTTGCAATACCGCCGTGAATAAGCGACTCCTGCACACTCTTGTAGCTGTCAACAAAGTCGGTGTACTTCCCAACCACTGCAATCTTGACGCGCTTGGACGGATTCACGATTCGCTTAACGAGTTCACGCCATGCGCCAAGGTCCGGGGCTTTACGACCGAGTAACCCAAGACGATGCATGACACGCTCATCAAGCCCTTGTTCATGGAACAGGAGCGGGATTTCATAAATCGTCGGAACGTCTCGGCTTTCAACAACAGCACCAAACTCAACGTTACAAAAGAGCGCAATCTTGCGCTTCACGTCGTTCGTTAACGGACGCTCGGTGCGACAGATCAGGATATCGGGTTGAATACCAAGCTGCATCAACTCGCGCACGGAGTGCTGCGTTGGCTTCGTCTTCACTTCGCCAGCTGCCGCGATGTACGGAACAAGCGTAAGATGGACGAACATTGCGTTCTCACGTCCGATTTCCTGGCGGAACTGACGAATCGCCTCAAGGAACGGTAGCGATTCGATATCACCAACTGTACCACCGATTTCAACGATAACAACGTCGTTGTCAGGTGCGAGGCGTTTCATGGCCGACTTGATTTCGTCGGTGATATGAGGAATAACCTGGACCGTCGATCCGAGGTATTCACCACGACGTTCCTTATTGATCACATTCAAATAGATGCGACCCGTTGTCACGTTGTTCGATTGCGACAGCGATCGATCGATGAAACGCTCGTAGTGGCCGAGGTCGAGATCGGTCTCCGCACCGTCATCCGTGACGAACACTTCTCCATGTTGAAACGGAGACATTGTTCCTGGATCGACGTTGAGATACGGATCAAACTTCATGATCGTCACTTGCATCCCACGCTCCGCTAACAACCGTCCAATAGACGCTGCGGCGATGCCTTTGCCCAGAGACGAAACCACACCACCAGTTACGAAGATATATCGCGTTTGTTGCGCTGAATTACTAACCATTGCCATTTTCTGATTGTTTTCTTCCATTAACGATTCTGCGCCTCCATACCCACTTGGTTAACTGCTTCTGCATGTGCAAAAGCGAGCCAACGGTTATTTGCGCGTTGGAGGTCTTCTTCTGTATCAATTCCAGCTTCGGGACGTTCATGCACCACGGCAACCCCCATAGGGATTCCGTGGGCGAGCGGGCGAAGCTGCTCTAAGCGTTCAATTTCTTCGAGCGGGTGCACCGGCAAGGCGACCCATTGTTCCAAGGCGCTTCGTGTATACGAGTACACGCCTATATGTTGCAATGTAAATGGTATTCGTGCTGCAGCGTCTGCTGCGTCGCGCAAAAACGGAATCGGCGCGCGTGAGAAGTAAAGCGCTCGACCATCCAGCGCTCTCACGACTTTCACAATTGTAGGGACGGGAAAGATACTTTCATCGGCAGTTGCCGCTGCAGTCCCGAGTTCGAATTGCCCGCTCGTGACCATCTCAGTCGCGGATTTCACGCAGCCCCTTCCTATAAACGGCTCATCGCCTTGCACGTTCACAAAGGCGTCATACTGAGCGAATTCGGCCTTTCTCGCCACTTCAGCAACTCGCTCCGTCCCCGATCCACAGGTTGAGGTCGTCATCACCACATCGGCGCCTGCCGAGGTAAGGACCGACTGAACTTCAGCGTCGTCGGTTGCAACAACAACGCGATGTCCAACCCCCATCGCGGAGACACGTTCCCAAACACGGACGATCATGGGTTTTCCGCCCAAATCCCGTAGTGGTTTTCGTGGAAGCCGCGTCGCGCCGAGGCGCGCTGGGATGACCAAAGCTACCTTCATTGGAGCCTGAGAAAGAGGGGGCTGGACGCAATATTCACGCCATTGAATTTACCCGTTCCTATCGAACGGTGCAAATGGAAAGGTGAGCAATTATTGCGGAAATCTAACGCCGCCAGAGATTACGTTCTGATGGGTGCGTAAATCTTTTTGATATTGAAGCCAGATAAAGCCCGCGCCGATCCGTCCACCGAGGGCCTGAGTTGGCAATCCAAACTTACGGACATCGGCTGCGCCCATTTCAAAAACAGGTGCAATCCACGGCGTTCCCAAAAATGGGGCGGGAGGCACTGGGAGCGGCACTTTGTATAAGGCAGAGAAATAGTACGTTCGATCGCCACCGAGCTCTAATTGGTCGATCGTGCTTAACGTCCCGGAGCCACCGATATAGCTATACCGCTGAAGCGGAGTAGAATCGCCAACCGTCGTGAGGATGCGTCCGAAGAGCTCTAACTGCTGCCCAGCAAACGTTTGGAGCTGGACCTCATTAATCATACTCATCTGCGTGAAGCTGCCGCCCAGGGGCGATTTAAAGCCATATTCGGCTTGTGCGGCGGCGGTATACGTCAGCCGGTCATTTTTAAATCGAACTTCAGTCCCTGCCAAGCCGGATGAAATATGCCCTCGGTCGATCACCGGATTCGGGCGTCGGAATCCGTTTTTGACCGACTTATTCCCTACAAAGCTGAACGGTTCCCTATTTTCACCAAGTCGATGTCCTGTAGACCAGGCGTTCTCAAATTGCACACCCGCGTAAGTCGTGGCCTCGACTGACGAGTTTGCCAATCGCATGGAAAGGCGTGCATCGCCACGGTCGGCGCGATAGTAGTTACGGGTATCAATGCCAAAAAGAAGCCCCCAGACCGAATTGAGGATATCCTGGCGGATCCAGTTCTCGTTGCTAAACGTTCCGCGCTGACCGGTGAGTTTGAGCGAAAACACCGTATCGATACGAACATGAGCGGCAAACGAAGGATCAAACTTCCCCAGATTTGACCGATACGTCACAATCGGAACGAGTACGACCTTTTCGTCACCAAAGATGACCGAAGGCCCGTACGGGAGCGAAAGACCGTTTACGCGGTCGTATTGAGGGAGACGAAGTCCAATCCCTAACGGAAAGTCAACTTCAACCTGAGCATCTGCCGCGGATGACGCCACAAATATGGCGGAGATCGCTGTAGCAAGGGTAAGCGCAATTCGCCGAATCACTGAGCGAGTTCCAGAAAATTTTTGAGCAGGGTTTTCCCGTGTTGAGTCAATACAGATTCAGGGTGAAACTGTACGCCCCATACCGGGTGCTTACGATGTCGTACTGCGTGAATTTCAGTTGGATCGTCGATGCCCGATGCAATTACCTCAAGCTCTGCAGGGAACGTATCGCGCTCGATAATCAATGAATGATAACGCATCACCCGTAACGGATTCGGGAGATCCTTAAAAATCCCCTCAGCGGAGTGGGTGATATCTGAGGTCTTGCCATGCATGAGTCGCGTTGCGCGAACGACTCGCCCACCGTAGGCTTCACCGATGGCTTGGTGGCCCAGGCACACCCCAAGCAATGGGATCGTAGCGCCAAATTCCTTGATCACCGGAATCGTAATTCCTGCGTCAGCCGGGGTCTTGGGACCTGGAGACAGAACGATCGCCGTTGGCGCCAAGCCACGAATTTCGTCGATCGAGATTTCATCGTTCCGTTTTACGAGGAGTTCAGCACCGAGCTCGCCCAGGTACTGCACGAGATTGTACGTAAACGAGTCGTAGTTGTCTATAACTAGGATCATGGAGCGGTTGGTACGATTTCTCGAGGATGAAACTGTTTATGGATATTTCGCAGATACTCTCGATCGACGTGGGTGTAGATCTGCGTCGTAGAAATATCAGCGTGGCCAAGCATTTCCTGAACTGCGCGGAGGTCTGCGCCTCCTTCTAAAAGATGCGTTGCGAAGGAATGGCGCAAGGTGTGAGGGGTAACGTGTTTGGTGATCTGCGCCTGGTTCACGTATTTCCGCAGGATTTTCCAGGCGCCCATCCTTGAAAGTGGTTCACCACGAGCATTCAGAAACAATATGCCCTTCCCCGCTCCTCGCTCCAACTTTGGCCGAAGCTCGCGTTCGTAAATCGCGACGGCAGCCATCGCCTTACGGCCGATCGGCACAAGCCGCTCTTTCGACCCTTTACCAAAAACTCGAAGCAGTCGCTCATCAAATAAAACGTCTTTTCTGGACAGCGTAATCCATTCGCTCACTCGGAGCCCTGCACCGTACGCCAACTCGAGCATTGCGCGGTCGCGAAAAGCGAGCGGTTCGTCAAAAGACGGTGTTTCCAACAGCCGGCTCACCTCCTCGACGCTGAGCACGTCTGGCAGTGTGCGCCACTTTTTTGGCGTTTCCAGCCGCTCACTCGGGTCACGTGCGACGATCCCCTCATTGAGCAAAAACTTAAAGTAGGTCCTGATCGCCGATACGTTACGGCGGATCGAGGCCGGAGCCAAACCCAGGTCCTTTAAATGATACAGGTAGCTCCGAAGGAGCGCCGACCCAACTTCGTGGATATCGCGGGCGCCTTTGACCTTGGCATATACCGCAAACCGCGCGAGATCGCGCCCGTACGCATCGCTGGTAAGTCGAGCAGCGCCCTGCTCAAGGGAGAGGAAATCTTGAAACGTCTCGAGATGAAAGACGCGCGCGATTTCGTCGAGCGGAAGGTCAGGTAGCGTCACGCGAGGCGCGTCGCTTTTTTCGAACGTACCACACTAAACCGCAGATCGCGGCGATAACGACTGCTACCACGCCAAACAACGTCGCAGACTTGGAGATCTGACTCACAACAAGCGACCAGTTTTCGCCAGCTTGATATGCAAGATATGCAATGAAGACGTACCAAATTCCACTTGCGATTGTCAACGCGACAAACACGTGCCAGGCTGGAATCCGCATTGCACCGGCAAATGGCGGAACGAGCGCACGCAAACCGGGCAAAAATCGGCTGACGAACAGTGCGCCGACACCGTACTCCGCATGCATAGCCTGAAGCTTTGGCGCAGCGGTTTTTCCAACGTATCGTTCCAGCTTTTCCAGCAGAATTAATGAGCCGTATCGCCGGCCGACAAAGTACATCAGCATGCCACCAGCCACATTACCAATTGTTACAGCCAACGCAGCTAACCAGAACGGGCCACCAAGTCTCGCCGAAACAAATACAGCAAAGGCGACGACCACGTCGCTTGGAAACGGAGGGAAGATGTTCTCAAACGCCGCTACTAATGCAGCAATAAAATAAAGCCAGCCCAATGGCAATGCACTGAGCTGATGAATAATCGAATCAAGCATCCGTTAGGATCTTGGTTTTTCGGACGTAACAGTGGCAACTGCCATACATGCTAGTCCTTCGCGCGCGCCAATCCATCCCATTCCTTCGTTTGTCTTACCTTTTACGCTTACAGCTTCAAATGGAAGCTGTAACGCTCGTGCGAGCACATTCCGAATTTCAACGCGGTGCGGACCAATCTTGGGTTGTTCTGCAATAACCGTTATGTCCACGTTATGGACACGAAAGCCGTGCGCTGCAATTCGATCGACAGCTGCCTGCAACATGACGATCGAATCTTTACCCTTATTCGCCGCATCATTATCGGGAAACATTTCACCAATGTCCCCCAATGCACAGGCTCCCAATATGGCATCGGTCAGCGCGTGTGCAATGGCATCACCATCCGAATGGCCAACCAAAGATACGTCAGACGGAATGACTACGCCGCCGAGGATAATCTTATCGCCCAACGTGAAACGATGTGAATCGTAGCCGATTCCGACTCGTGTATTCAAGTCAGCCCCTAACCGAAGGCAAGCGTTTCAGCGTTGATCCATTCATTCAGTTACGCAGCAGCGCTAGCAAGGATAGAATAATCCTGACGACGACGTGCCGCAGTAAATCCAGCCTCTTGAATCAATCGTTCCATTTCATCTGTCGTCGTACGAAATGTCGTGTTCGCTGCAGATACAACGTTTTCTTCGATCATCAACGATCCGAAGTCGTTACATCCAAAACGAAGGGCAACTTGCCCGACTTTCATTCCCATCGTAACCCAGCTGCTCTGCAAGTTGGGCACGTTATCCAGAACGATTCGGGAAATAGCAACCGTTCGCAGATACTCTACCGCATCTGTCTTTGGTTGATGCGACATCGTTGGCGTGTTCTCCGGCTGCAACGGCCAGCAGATAAATGCCGTAAATCCGTTTGTCCGCGCCTGTACTTCGCGCACGCGCGTTAGATGTTCGATGCGCTCTTCAAGAGTTTCGCCGAGTCCGTACATCATTGTCACAGACGTCTTCATACCCTCTTCGTGTGCGATTTCCATAATCTCGAGCCAACGATCGGCACCAGCTTTTTTCTTCGCAACAATATCGCGCACGCGTTGCACGAGAATTTCGCCGCCGCCGCCCGGAATGGAATCAAGTCCAGCCTTCTGCAGTTCACGAATAACATCGCGTGCATCCATGCGGAAGACGGTTGAGAAGAAGTCTACTTCGCTAGGGCTAAATCCATGAATATGGATTGGATGATTCCGTTTGATATACTGCAATAAATCGATATACCATTCAAACGGAATGTACGGATTATGCCCACCTTGAATCAGGATCTGCACACCGCCAAGCGCCTTGGTCTCTTCGATCTTCTGGCCGATCTCTTCGAACGACAGCGTATACCCTTCGCTATGTTTTGGACGTCGTGCAAAGGCGCAGAACCCGCAGTCCGCAACGCAAACGTTGGTATAGTTGATGTTTCTATCAACGATATAGGTTACAACGTTCTCGGGATGTAATCGCTGCCGCACTCGATCTGCCTCAGCGCCCAATTCAAGCAACGTTGCGTTTTTATAAAAGTCGATAATATCGCGCATTACGTTATGCCGCCGTAAGAAAGACGAGCGTGCCGTTAGGTACGCGCCCGCGTTGAACGAGCCGCCGAAAGAACTCGGTCAGTCCCGCCAAATGATGATAAGAAAGTCCATAGTCCAACCCAGACAGATACTCGCGACATACGTCCAGCGAGACGCCAGTTGTCTCGTTCGCTTGTTGTGCGAGGATATCCAGATGGCCGATGCCCCAGTTTCTCGATTCGATTAACTGCGCATGTACGGTGAGCGAATTGGCAACTGTTGATGTACGCTGAGCCACCCACACTGCGAAGACAAATGGCAAGCCTGTCCAGTCTTTCCAGACTTCGCCAAGATCGTACGCATGTTTGTATTGTGACGAGCCACTTGCACCTAACACGAGCGCCGCGTCACCGATAACAAGCCGAGCAGCGTGATCGTCGCCAAAGCTTGCGATGTCGGTAATTTCAGCGTTTCCAGGAACAAACGTTGGACGAACTTTCCAGACGTTCTCAAAGAGAAGCTCGAGTAGTGCAACGCTTGTCATCGAACTTTTTGATACGATAACAACTTGCCCGTCGAGCTCTTCAGCCGGTCGCTTGGAAAACAACATCACGCTCCGAACCGGACCATCGCATGAAATGGCAAGATCTGGCAGCAACAGATATTTGTTCGCATCCCGCGCATACTCAACGGTGGATACGACACTAACATCCAACGTTCCTGCCGCCATCTTTTGATTGAGCTCTGTCGGAACACCGCTAATGAGATTGGCATTGAGCGGCACAATCCCACGGTCAATCGCCCCGTATACTGGATAGCAGTTGATATACGAAATCCGACCGACGTTCATCACGCGGCCTGCGCTGCTGGCTCGAAGACGCGCAGAATGTTGTAGAACGAATCCCGTTCAGCGGGCTCACGTCGTGCACCACGAATCAGCTTGACGAGTTCGTCGAGTGTCATCCCTTGCGCGGTATGTGCTCCAGCTTCGTGATAGATCTTCTCACGAACAACGGTACCTTCCAGGTCGTTTACACCAAACGACAACGCCATCTGTGATAACATTGGCGTCACCATAATCCAATGCGACTTCACATGGTCAAAGTTATCGAGGAATAACCGCCCAACGGCCAGGTTACGAAGGTCGTCAAAGCCGCCGGTTGCGGTTCCTTCGCGCTTCAGCTCGATACCGAGTTCGTTGTTATCAGGGTGATACGCAAGCGGAATATACGCCAGGAAGCCACCGCTCTCGTCTTGCAGATCGCGCAACATTACAAGGTGGTCAATTCGATCTTCGATCGTCTCGACGTGGCCATATAACATGGTGCAGTTGGTCCGAATGCCCAGTCTGTGCGCAGTACGGTGGACTTCGATCCACTCTTCACCAGCCAGCTTTTTATCGGCAATCGTGGCACGTACACCACGCCCGAACACTTCGGCGCCGCCGCCAGGCAACGTATCGAGTCCAGCTTCCCGGAGTGCAATCAGCACGTCTTCGATCGACGTCTTGTCGATGCGGGCAATATGTGCAATCTCGACCGCGGTCAGCCCTTTAATATGAACCTGCGGATGCCGCTGTTTCAGCCCGCGAAACATCTCTTCGTAGTACTTCAGGCCGGCTTTCATATCGAGCCCACCGACGATATGAAATTCTCGCGTTAACCCCTTTTCGGCGGCCGCGGCCTCTTCATATACTTGATCGAGCGTATAGTGATACGCCCCCTCTTCCTTCGGAAGACGGGCAAACGAGCAAAAGACACACGTCGTGCGAAGGTAGCAGACGTTTGTCGGGTTGATATGTTGATTGGACGCGAAGGTTACGCGATTGCCGTTTTTACTACGGTTCACTTGATCGGCTAGTGAACCTAGTCCGATCAAGTCTGGCGATCGAAAGAGCGTCACGCCGTCGGCGTGGTTGAGGCGTTCTCCCAAGGCAATTTTCTCGCCGATAACCCGAAGTGCAGGGTCCGTGACAAACGCCAAGTCCAACCGTAGTACCGCCGGCATGATTACTACTCCATTAAGGAACGTACCGCCTAATTGCTAGGGTCACGTTGTGCCCGCCAAACCCAAAGCTGTTGCTCAAGGCTGCGGTAACATCGCGTTTGACGCTGACGTTCGGGGTATAATTTAAATCGAGCTCAGGATCAGGAACCTCGTAATTAATGGTTGGAGGAATAACTCCCTCTCGTACCACTAACGTACTTACAATACATTCTACTGCACCAGCCGCTCCAAGCATATGGCCAGTACACGATTTTGTTGAGCTGACGTTCACGTTATATGCCGATTCCCCAAAAACCGCTTTAATTGCCCGGGATTCGTTGAGATCGTTCGCAGGCGTAGACGTTCCATGTGCATTGATGTACTGCACGTCAGCTGGAGTAAGTCCGGCGTCGCGAATTGCGCGTTTCATCGCTCGTTGCGCTCCTTCACCGTCTGGAGCAGGCGCTGTGAGGTGGTATGCGTCCCCCGTTGCACCGTATCCAGCCACTTCGGCATAGATGGTAGCGCCACGTGCTCTCGCATGTTCCAACTCTTCCAAAATTACGATACCAGCACCTTCACCCATCACGAACCCATCACGCCCCTTTTCAAATGGACGTGAAGCTTTAGCCGGCGCATCGTTCCGTTCCGATAACGCCTTCATGTTCGCGAACCCACCAATCGCCATCGGTGTGACCGTCGCTTCAGAACCGCCACAGATCATGACGTCGGCATCGCCGTACTGAATGGTACGGAATGCGTCGCCAATCGCGTGCGCAGAGGTGGCGCAGGCTGAAACCGTAGCGTAGTTCGGCCCTTTCGCCTGGAAATGCATGGAAACGATACCGGCCGCGATGTCCGCAATGAACATCGGGATAAAGAACGGGCTAATCTTGCTCTGCCCCATCTCGCGATAAACGTCGTGCTGCTCTTCGAAGCTCTTGAGCCCCCCGATACCCGACCCGATAATTACACCAATTCGGTCAGGATCGAGGTTATTCGGCATGGAAAGCCCAGCGTCGGCCATCGCCATTTTGGCGGCGCCCACAGCGTACTGGGTATACCAGTCGCTGCGCTTGGCCTCCTTCCGATCCATGTAATCCGTGGCGTTAAAATCCTTCACCTCAGCCGCGAAACGAACAGGAAAGTTCGAGGCATCAAACTTGGTGATAGGAGCGACGCCAGACCGCCCTGCGGTAAGCGCCTCCCACGTCGCCGCCACAGAATTACCGACAGGCGTGATCATGCCCATGCCGGTGACGACGACTCGGCGCTGCATTACGCGGGGACCTTGGAACTCAGATAGCTCAGTGCATCGCCAACGGTGCGAAGCTTCTCAGCTTCTTCGTCCGGAATGTCGATGTTGAACTCTTTTTCAAATTCCATAACGAGTTCGACGATATCGAGGCTGTCAGCGCCAAGATCGTCCATGAACGATGCGTCGGTCGTGAGCTTTTCGCGCTCTACGCCCAGCTCGTTCGCAATGATATCCTTTACTTTTTCTGAATGGTCAGCCATTCGTGGGAGTCCTCTAAGTTGTTTTGGGGGATCTATACAATATAGCAAATTTGCAACTTTTTTTGTACGGGTTTCGCACTTTGGACCCTCTCACAACGCCCCAAAAAGGACGGTGAGCTGGCCGAACACGAGCCTCCGTACCGGCGGGTTTTAGATCATTCCGCCGTCGACGACGAACACTTGCCCAGTGATGTACGAGGCGTAGTCGGACGCCAAAAAGGCGACCATGCCAGCTACATCGCCAGGCGTACCCAGACGCCCAAGCGGGATCTGGGCAGACATCGTTTCGCGAGCCTCAGGCGTCATCGCAGCGGTCATATCAGTTTCGATAAAACCAGGTGCCACAACGTTGGCCAGGATATTTCTGGAGCCTAGCTCCTTCGCGACCGATTTTGTAAGGGCGATCAATCCGCCTTTACTCGCGGCATAGTTGACCTGGCCTTTGTTGCCAGTCACGCCAACCACACTCGCAATGTTTATCACTCGTCCCCATCGGCGTTTCATCATTCCACGCGATGCGGCACGAATGGAAGCAAATGCGCCACGAAGGTTGGTATCGATTACCGAATCCCAATCATCGTCTTTCAGGCGCATCAATAAATTATCGCGCGTTAACCCTGCATTGTTCACGAGGATATCGAGCGAACCAAATGCACTCTCAACGTCGCTCACTAACTGTGCAACTGAGGCAGAATCGCTCACATCGGCAGCATATCCAATTGCACCGCGACCAATTTCAGCGGCAACGGCATCTGCCCGTTCCTTATCGCGACCGACAACCGCGACTTTTGCACCACAATCAGCAAGCGTATTTGCAATGGCTCTGCCGATACCACGTGTGCTGCCCGTCACTAAAGCAACGCGTTGCGAAAGATCGATCTGCATCATAAAAATCGTTATGCGATTAGTTGGATCAACTTGTCGACGTCAGCCGGTGTACCACAAGCGACAGTTCGGGCTCCAGGTACGATACGGGACGCGAGTCCGCTCAATACGTTGCCTGGCCCAAGCTCGACATACAATGCGTCTGGATGATCGGCGGCGATGTTCTGCATCAGCCCCATCCATCGCACGGGTGACGTCAGTTGACGTAATAACAGATCAGCCGCGGCCTCAGCCGAAGATGCTGCGTGTTCGGTAACATTGGAGTATACAGGAAACACAGGATCGGCGATTTTTGCCTCCGCAATTGCGGTGCGTAAGCCATCGATAGCGGGCTCCATTAATGGAGAATGAAACGCCCCACTCACCGGGAGCGCTATTGCGCGCTTCGCGCCAGCCTCTTTTGCCAGTTCCATGGCCCGCTCAACGCCTGCAATTTCACCAGAAATCACAACTTGCTCTGCAGAGTTGTAATTGGCAGCGACTACAAGACCGGCCTCTTCGGTTGCCTGAGCGCAGATCTCGTCGATCGAACGATCAAACTTTCCAAGCACCGCAGCCATTGTTCCTGGGCGTGTGGTACCAACCTCGTACATTACTTCTCCACGACGTCGTACGAGCTTTGCACCAGATTCGACTGTGGTCGATTGGGCAGAGTGATAGGCCGTGTGCTCGCCGAGCGAATGGCCTGCTGCGGCTACCACCAGCGGCGATATAATATCGCGCACGACCGCCCAAGCGGCGGCTCCGTGTGCGAACAACGCCGGTTGGGCGTTGTGCGTAAGCCGCAGCTCATCAGCAGGCCCGTCGAAACAGAGCGAGCTGAGTGGCGTGTTTAACGCGTCGTCGACACGTTGGAATGTTTCTTTGGCGGCGGGAAAGGCATCGGCGAGCTCTTTTCCCATTCCTGGCTTCTGTGACCCCTGGCCAGGAAACAACAGTACGACTTTGCCCATTATGGCTTAGAGTCTTACGACCATCGAAGCCCATGTGAATCCAGCGCCGAACGCAACCATCATCACAGTTGAACCTGGGCCAACGATCTTCTTTTCAAGGACTTCGTCGAGCGCGATTGGAATCGATGCAGATGAAGTGTTGCCATATCGATCGACGTTGACGTAGACCTTGTCCATCGAAATACTGGCGTGTTTGGCCGTCGCTTCAATGATACGGACATTGGCTTGATGCGGGATCAACAGATCAATATCGGCGCCCGTTAACTTCGCACCGTCCAACGCACGATCTGCTGCTTCGCTCATGGATCGAACGGCATGCTTGAACACTTCACGTCCGGCCATCTTCACAAAGTGTGTGCGATTTTCGAGCACATCCTGGCTAAATGGAACGCTAGCGCCGCCTTCCGGTCGATACAGCAGGTTAGCTAATGTGCCGTCGCTACGCATAAACGACGACAAAATCCCCTGCTTGTTATCTTTGTTTTTGTTTTTCTTGAGTACAACGGCACCCGCACCATCGCCGAACAATACGCATGTGCTTCGATCGGTCCAATCGATAATCGAGCTCATTTTTTCGGCGCCAACAACGAGTATTGTTTCGGCCGAACCAGCGCAAATCATGCCGTCTGCGGCAATCATGCCGTACAACCACCCTGAACATGCAGCCGACAGATCAAATGCAGCGGCTCGCGTTGCGCCCAGCTCTGCCTGTAAATCAACGGCAGTGGCCGGCAACAGTCGATCAGGTGTAGCGGTACTCAGGATAATTACATCGATCTCACCAGCGTGCACACCGGCCCGTTCCATCGCTGTGCGTGCGGCATCAGCGGCCATGGAACACGTTGAATCGTTTGGTCCCGATATAAATCGTGACTTGATTCCGGTGCGCTCGACGATCCATTCATCGGACGTTTCAATACCAATCGACGCAAAGTCGGTGTTGGACATCACGCGCGCAGGGACACCTTTCCCTGTGCCTGCGATATACGAAAACGGTCGACTGCTCATGCCGTAGCTTGCATTGGTGGGGCCTGTTCGGCTGCGTGGGTAAGGCGAGTGCTCATCTGCTCATTCATTCGGCTCTCAACAGCACGCACCGCCACCTTGATGGCATTTTTGATTGCGCGCGGCGATGATTTTCCGTGTGAAATTATGCTAATCCCTCGCACACCAAGCAAAGGCGCTCCGCCGTACTCTGAATAATCGAGTGACGTGAGGGCGCGCGTGAGTGCGTCAGGATCGATGCCTGGTGTCCGCTTGATCATTGAAACGATCGCGGGCATCACGGACTCATAAAATTTGAGAACAACATTTCCCACGAAGCCGTCGCAAACGACCACGTCGATCGGCCCACGATCGGTGGTTCCTCTGGGCAAATCGCTTCCTTCGACGTTGCCGAGGAAGTTGAATCCGCTGGTGGAGAACAGGGCGTTGGCTTCTTTGGTGACAGCGTTCCCTTTCTCAGCTTCTTCACCGATGCTCAACAGCCCAATCACGGGATTCTCGCGCCCTAGCAAACACTCGGCGTATACACTGCCAAGCCATGCAAATTGGACGAGCTCGCGTGCGGAACAGTCGACGTTGGCCCCGGAGTCGAGGAAAACGACGGGTTCCTGTCGGGCGGTCGGAAACAACGTGGCGATAGCCGGTCGTTTCAACCCAGGGTGGAGTTTGAGCAAAAGCGTAGAAGCGGCCATCTGCGCACCGGTGTTACCGGCGGAGACGAACGCGTCCGAACTCCCGTCGACCTGCATTTGCAGTCCGACGCTCATTGAATTGTGAGGTTTGCTTCGCAACGCCGTGGTCGGCTTTTCCGACATCGCAATGACGTCAGGTGCTTCGACAACGCTGATTCGCTCCCGATGAACGGCTAAGTGCGCCAATTCGCCGGAGAGCAGCTTTTCAAGAGTTTCGTTGACGACCGCGGTTTGCCCAACCAGTTGAACTGAATGAGCAACGTCGAGGTCGGCCAGCGCGAGAAGTGCACCAGCGACGGGCGCGTGAGGGGCGAGATCGCCCCCCATCACGTCCAATGCAATGCGCGCCAATTACGCTTCCTTCGCGGCGATTCTCTGCTTGCCGCCGTAATAACCACATTCGCCACACACATGGTGTGGACGCTTCATGGCTTGGCACTGCGGGCACTTCTGAATAGCAATAGCTGGAGCTCCTTTGCCGGTGTTGCGAAGGCGCTTCCGTTGTTTCGAAATACGTCGTTTAGGTACGGCCATGGCACGACGGGGTCAATAGGTGAGGCCTGAAACTCATTGCGTTAGCTGTCCCGCAATGCGTCCCAACGGCTATCTGTTTGCACTGGTACGCAATCGCACGTACCGGTGTTAAGGTCAATTCCACACTGCAGGCACAACCCTTTACAATCGGTCCGACACTGCACGAACGATGGCACCGCAAGGAGCCATATTTCGCGAATTGCTGGTCGAATGTCGAGTTCATAATCCTTTGTATGATATAAAAATACATCGGGATCATCCTCGGTCGCAGGGTCTCCAGCTTGGGCAAAGATGACGTTGACATCATCCTCAACCTTCGCTGTGACGTCTACTAAGCAACGCCTGCAGCTGAGCTTTACCGTGCCGGAGATGTGACCGCTAAAATAAAAACGGTCTTCACCAGCGACGGATAGCCGTCCTTCAACATGAACCCCCTCTACTGGACGAGGGTCCTCAGCATCCCACACAGAATCGTTGGATGGCAGGTCAGAACTAACCTGGATAGCCTGCGACTCAAGCGCTCGGATGTCAAAGGACAGCATATAGCCCTTAAACGTACTAAATTCGCATCCAAATTGGTAGGGTGGGTTTTACCCCACCCTCCGTAACTTTGTCATCGCGTTGGAACATACGTTGCCAAAGCGCCGGAACTAACGTCACCGATTCGCTTAGCGAGCGCGGATAACGTCTGATTCGGAAAAGAAGAACCGAGCTTCGCGAGCCGCGTTTTCGTCGGAATCTGACGCGTGGATCGCGTTCCGCTCCTTCGACTCCGCATACAGCTTTCTCACGGTCCCTTCTTCTGCCTCGGCGGGATCCGTTGCGCCAATCCCCTTCCGAAGCGCCGCAACTGCATCATCCTTTTCAAGGATCAACGGCATGCATGGGCCAGACGTCATAAACGTGCACAAAGAAGCGAAGAATGGACGCTCTTTATGTACGTCGTAAAATTCAGCCGCCTCTTCCGATGTCAAATGTGTGACACGTGCCGCGCGCACCTTAAAGCCCTGCTCTTCGAGCAATGCAACGATCTTTCCTGCTTTACCCGCGTTAAACGCATCCGGTTTAACGATTGTCAGGGTGTAATTACCCGCCATTTACTTAAGTCTCTCTTTGAGGAGTCCAACAACATCGATCGGACGCTTGGCTACGCCAAGGCCGTTGTCTTCGAACGCCTGCATCTTTTCTGCAGCCGTTCCAGCCGAACCAGAAATAATGGCTCCAGCGTGTCCCATACGGCGACCTGGCGGTGCCGTCTGCCCTGCGATAAAGCCAACGACCGGCTTGGTCATGTGCTCTTTCACAAACTTGGCAGCTTCCTGTTCGTCCGTGCCACCGATCTCACCGATCATGACAACGGCCTTCGTCTCAGGATCCTTTTCGAACGCCGCCAGGCAGTCGATAAAGTTCGTGCCGTTAATCGGATCGCCACCAATACCAACGCAGGTCGTTTGACCTAGGCCGGCGCGTGTCATCTGATAGACAACTTCATAGGTAAGCGTACCAGAACGGCTCACGAGTCCGATCGGGCCAGGTGTACAGATACGACCTGGGATAATACCAACCTTGGATTTACCTGGGGAGATTAACCCTGGGCAGTTTGGCCCTAACAAACGTGCGCCCTTTTCCTTGATGAAGGGATACACGCTTGTCATATCAAGCACCGGTACACCTTCCGTAATGCAGACAACGAGTGCGATGCCGGCATCGGCAGCTTCCATCATGGCATCCGCGGCGCCCATTGGCGGTACATAGATCACGCTGGTGTTCGCGCCTGTTGCTGCTACGGCTTCGTACACCGTATTGAAGATCGGAACCGTGCCTTCGAACTTCTGGCCGCCCTTACCAGGCGTTACGCCGGCTACTACCTGCGTACCGTATTCCATCATCTGCTTGGCATGGAACGAACCGTCGCGGCCCGTAATACCCTGAATGACTAGTTTGGTGTTGTTATCAATAAAGACACTCATGCCGCCCCCTTCGTGGCAAGTGCAACTGCTTTCTGCACGGCTTCATCCATGTCAGACATGGCGCTGAACCCATTGTCCTGAAGAATTTTCAATGCGATCTCTTCATTGGTCCCGGTCAAACGAATGACGATCGGAACAGTTAACGGATTGGCTTTCGTAGCCGTCACAATACCGTTGGCAACGTCGTCGGTACGCGTAATGCCACCGAAGATGTTGAACAGAATCGCTTTGACGTTTTTGTCGGCCGTAATAATGCGAAGTGCATTCACAACTTTCTCCGGATTGCTCGATCCACCGATATCCAGGAAGTTTGCCGGATCGCCGCCGTAATACTTCACGAGATCCATCGTGGCCATCGCGAGCCCTGCGCCGTTCACAACACAACCGACGTTTCCGTCGAGCTTAATAAACGTCAGGTTCGCATTACGTGCATCAACTTCGCTCGGCTCTTCAGCCGTTTCATCGCGAAGCGCGGCCATGCTCGGATGTCGATCGAGTTCGCTGTCATCAATCACCATCTTCGCATCGAGTGCCAGGATTTCGCCTTCAGGCGTTGTGACGAGTGGATTGATCTCGGCTAACGACGCGCCACTTTCCATGAACGCGGCGTACAGCTCCTGCATGATCTTCGCGGCGACACGAGCTTTCTTTACGTCGTCGTATAGAAAGAACGCCAAACGCATGGCTTCGTAGCCACGCAGGCCGTACCGTGTATCCACCGGCAAGCGGAGAATTTTCTCTGGTGTGGTATCAGCGACTTCTTCAATGTCGATACCGCCAGCTGGGCTGACCATGAAAACGGGCTTCTTCGACACGCGATCAACGATAATACCGACATATGCTTCAGCAGCGATGTCGGCCGCAGGCGTAACGAGAACGGTGTGCACGATAAGGCCCTTGATTTCCATTCCAAGAATCTTGGATGCAATCTCTTTGGCTTCAGCAGGATTTTTTGCGAGCTTTACGCCACCAGCCTTACCGCGACCGCCAGCGTGTACTTGCGCCTTAACGACGACTGTTCCGCCAAATTGTGCGGCAATTTGCTCCGCCTCTTCAGCAGTCCGCGCGATCTCGCCAGGCGGGATCGGCACTCCATGAGCACGAAAGATCTCTTTCGCTTGATATTCGTGGATATTCAATGTTGCTCCGATAAAACGTTTGTTTGTATCAGCGGTGTGCTGGAACGATTTCTGTTCCTGCACGACCCGCGACGGCTTCTGGCCCACGCGAGAGCTCTGTAATTATGGCACGCCCGCCGGTTCGGCGTACATACTCCGCCGCCGCACGTACCTTGGGAGCCATGCTCCCTTCACCGAATGCCGCCTTCTGGTCGAGCTCCACAACCTCCGCTGGCGTCAGTCGGCTGAGTGGCCGCTTTGCAGGCGTCCCCCAGTCGGCGTACACAGCGTCGACATCGGTAAGAATCATAAACAGTTCGGCCTCCAAATCGGCAGCCAAAACTGCACTAGCGAGATCTTTGTCGATAACCACATCGATCCCTTCCAACATTCCTTGCTCGTCAATATAGGCAGGGACACCCCCACCCCCACAAGCCACAACAATGGTCCCGCTCTCCACAAGCGACCGAACCGTTTCGATTTCCTGAATTCCGAGCGGACTCGGACTGGCCACAACGCGACGTAGACGCCCATTTCCGTCCCGCTCTACTGGAACGCCGTTCGCTCGCATCTCATTCGCACGCGCTTCGCTCAGCTCATGTCCAACAAATTTATTTGGATGGGTAAACGCCGAGTCGTTTTTATCGACAATAACTTGCGTAATGACGGTAGCGACTTTGCGCGTATTACCCTTCGCCCGCAACGCGTTTTCAAGCGACTGTTGAATCATATATCCAATCCAACCAGCGGTTGCGGCAACCAAAATGCCAAGGGGCAACGGTGCAACCTCTTTACGAGCAACTTCATTGCGAACAAGCTCATCGCCAACTTGAGGGCCGTTTCCGTGTACCAAACACACGTTCCAACCGTCGCAAATAAGATCTACAACGGACCCTAAACTTTCGCGCGTATGAAGAAACTGTTCGTCGATCGTTGACTGCTCAGTCTCGGAGGCTAATGCGTTTCCACCAAGCGCGATTAACGCCGTGCGTTCGTGGTATTTGGATTTACTCATTCTGAAATTCCCACGGCTTTCCCCAGTGAATCGAGTGCATCTCCAAACGCTTTAAAATCCCCAGCTTGCAATGCAGTGCGCATCCAAAGATAGATACGTGCGACTTTCGCTTTATATGCACTATCCTGCATCGATAGTGTTCCAATCGAATCGATTGGAACGATTGGTGCAACTTCATCGCTCAATACTGGAGAATGTTGTGCGATATAATTTCCGGGATGACTGGCAAACCACGCACGTGCAATTGGATCTGCGTTCTGCGTAGCGACGATATCAACTCCGCCGGTTGCTGCATTGACATACGCGGTTGCGGCGTGCCGACGATATCGATACTGGCCATCCCCAACGTGCTGAGGAATGCTCAGCGGATATGAGTCGCTAATTGAATACAGATCAACGATCCAAACGATTCCAGTTGGCGTAGGCCGAATCCCAATAGTTTGTGATTGGGCAAAGATTGGCGCAATGAACTTCACGCGTTTATGTACGTCGCGGTGCCGAACAATTACTGAATTTGGCTTGAGTTGCTCTTTAAGCAGATGCGGATTCTGCTCGGCCCACGCCGTCATAATTTTGGAAAACCAGCTTCCAATTATTGGCGCGGCAATGCGATTCATGGAATCGGATTCAATCAGATAGCCATGAGCACCAGGATACACAATGTCAACAACGTGATCGCTAGCCGTTATGCTCGATGCTTGCGCAAGAATTGCCGAATCGGCTTCATATTGCACCGACGGTGGCGTTGATTCCTTAGGGAACGCACGAGATGTATATAGCTCACGTGTTGCCTGGTATGGATCTTCGACATTCTCATATATATCGCCCTGCGCTTCTTCTCCAGAAAACCACGGCAGTACGCCTTTCACAATCGCTAACGCAAGGATTACCGCGGTGACAACGATAAACGCCGTTTGTGTCTGCCGCAGCCATCCGGCAACCAACAGAACAACCGAAGCACCAAGCACAACTAAGGAAATTACGGTATACGCAGGAATGAGCCATTGATGGTCAATTCGCGTAAACATTCCGTTCGGACCATTTCCATTCGTTAGTAAACCGAATGCCTCAATACGCATACCCCAGGCAATAAACGCGATCAGCATAGCAGCCAACACGCTTAAATGTCGCCGCGCATATGTTGTAATCAACAACCCGTTACGTCCCCAACGGAGACTTGGCGTGAGTGCATACAGTGTGATGACAAGCAGAGCAACAATAGCAAAGACCAAAAACGCCCAGACGTGAATAGAGCTCTCGAGCGGAAACCATGCGACATAATGGCTTAGATCCAGTCCAAAGTATGGATCGATCTCACCGAAACGAACTCCAGACCGGGCAATCGCTAGTGTCGTCCACGGGGGCAACGCCAACAAGCCAATTGCTGACGCGCAAAGGCTCATTGCCGCGGTGACAATCACCAACCGCGACGGAAGTACTTCTTCGTCGAATTCAACGTTTCCAAGTCGCTTGGGCAACATGAGCGCGACGATAGACCTACGAACGGCAAAAAGATTACAAAACGCGAATAGCGCGCCGACGAGCAGCGCGCCACCATACAAGATTGTTGTTTGGCTAATTTTCGAGTTCCAGACCGACAGCGCACCAAGCGACGCGTACCACGCGTAATCTGCGTACAAAACTGCGGCTGCTCGACCCAGGGCAAGAAGAAGTGCAGCGCTACCTATTATTACAGCCAGCCGCTGGCCGCGCGTCACAAATTACACTACAACGCCATGCTGACGAAGCCACCCTTCCACTTCGTCACGAATCTCCTTGAGACGTGCATCAGTGCTAGCTTCAAACCGCATGACAATAACAGGTTGTGTGTTCGAGGCGCGAATCAGGCCCCAGCCATCGCTATATACAATGCGAACGCCATCGACGTCGATTGTTTTATACTTTTTCCCGAAATAATCGACCGCCTGTGCGACGATCTGAAATTTTGTCTCGTCAGGGCAGTCTATGCGAAGTTCTGGAGTCGATACATATCGAGGTACATCGGCAAGTAACTCGCGAACCGACTTCCCTGAATCGGCAACAATACGAAGCACGCGGGCCGCACCGTACAAGGCATCGTCAAAGCCGTACCATCCTTCGGCGAAAAACATATGCCCAGACATTTCGCCTGCGATAGGTGCATTGGTCTCGTGCATCTTCTCTTCGATTAACGAGTGCCCTGTCTTCCACATGACCGGCACACCGCCAGCATTCGCGACTGCATCGTTTAATGCTTGCGAACACTTCACATCAAAGATGATCGACTGTCCCTTTCCTGCCCTGGCTAATACATCACGGGCGTACAAAATAAGGAGATAATCTCCCCAAATGATGTCGCCAGTGTCGTCAATGAGACCAAGCCGATCGGCATCGCCATCAAAGGCAAAACCTAAATCGTAGCCACCCTTCCGAACTTCAGCGATAATATCGGTGAGGTTTTCAGCGACGGTAGGATCTGGATGGTGGTTCGGGAACGTTCCATCGCTCTCGCAAAACAAACAGGTCGTTTCAACGCCAAGTGCTTTGAAGAGCTTGGCGGCAACAAGAGCCCCAGCGCCATTTCCAGAGTCAGCAACAATCCTGAGTGGCTGTTTAATTGGGCCAATTCGTGCGACGACATCTTCGATATAGCGATCGATGATGGGTTCATCACGAGTGGTCCCGGTCCCTTTTGGGAACACACCAGCGACTGCAAGTTCATAAATACGCTGGATGTCGTCGCCGTATATCGAGCGCGTTCCGAAGCCAAGCTTGAAGCCGTTGTACTCTGGCGGGTTGTGCGATCCTGTAATTTGAATTCCGCCAACAACACCAAGTTTGTGTTGCGCCCAATAGGCTAACGGGGTTGGGACGACACCTATGTCGACAACATTAACCCCACATTCCAGCAACGCCCCCACGAGTGCCCCGTGCAACGCCACACCACTCGGCCGATTGTCTCGACCGACCGCAATCGATCCGGAGATGCCTTTCTCCTTGAGAAAGGCTGCATATCCGTTTGCTACAGCTCTCGCAACGTCTTCCGTGAGGTCCTTTCCGGTAACACCACGAATGTCGTATTCACGGAAGATGTTGCGAGAGAGTGTGGTCATTGAGCGCTATTTGAAGCTGAGATGGATGCCGTTGGAGACGGCAACTTGATCTTTACTTGAGAGTCACGTGTAACACTAATGAGCGAATTCGGGAAGAGGCCTAATGCCACGATCAGCACAGCCGTCACCCCAATAACCCATCGCGTCAGTCCGCCAATTGCAGCAGGGGCCGGAGCACCTTCCTGACGTGGTTGCATGAACATCACCTTCACCACGTGTAGATAGTAGCCAGCCGATACCACACTCGTGAGCACCAGAACAACCGCAATGCGATACTGCGGAGACGGAGCGTTCAATGCGGCTTCAATGATATAGTACTTCGCGAAGAAGCCAATACCGCCGAAGATCGGGAATCCGAGCAACGCAAGCATAAAGATCGACATCGCAAGAGCCAACCACGGTCGAACAGACCAGAGGCCAGCGTAGCTTTCGATATCGATATTCCGTTCGCCTTCTGTGCTTAATGCACTGACTACCCCAAAAGCACCGAAGGTTGCGAGCGTATATGCAACAATGTAGAAGAGGAACGCGGAGCTTCCCAGATCCTGTCCTGAGGTAAGCACAACAAGGATATATCCAGCGTGCGCAATACTCGAGTACGCCAGCATACGCTTGATGTTCTTCTGCGACAGGGCAATAACGTTTCCAACAACCATCGTAACCGCAGCGAGCCACCATACGGCGGCATGCCATTTAATAAACGCCGGCCCAAAGGCTTCGAACCAGACGCGAATCAATCCTGCAAACGCAGCGGCTTTGACGATAGCTGCCATGAACGCTGTAATCGGAATCGGCGCACCATCGTAGACGTCCGGAGCCCACATATGGAACGGTGCGGCTGCAACCTTAAAGCCGAACCCAATCAACATCAGACCGATACCAACGAGCAACATCGGGCTGGAGGAAAGATCGAGCTCCTGGATTCTGGCGCCCATCACCTGAATATCCGTTGTTCCGGTTGCTCCATAAACGAGCGCTAAACCATACAACAGGAAGGCCGTCGAGAACGCACCAAGCAAGAAGTACTTGATTGCGCCTTCTGCGGACTTTTCGCTGCGACGATTAATGGCGGTAAGGATGTATACAGCAATCGACATCAGTTCGATTCCGAGGAACAGAATCGTAATATCTCTGGCCGCACCAATAATCATTGCGCCTGCAGTCGCGAATAACACGAGTACGTGTGATTCAGCGGCGTGAATTTCTTCACGCGCGTTGTAGTCAACCGACAGCGCAATCGTCCCGATAGCTCCAGCAAGGAACACGAGATTGCAAACCCAGCGGAAGTTATCTACCGCGATAGGGCCTTGCGTTGACGTTGCCCCTTGTGTCATGAAGCACAATACAGCGATTGCTGACATGACGCACACGCCAATACCAGCAATCCCAACCGAACGTTGGCGAGACTGGGACTCAGGGCCCCAGGATGACCATAACAAGAGGAACATTGCCCCGACCATTACAATGATGTCGGGTGTAAGTGCAGCAATAAGCTGCAACGGAAGCGAGAGGTCGAAACTCACTCGTTATTCTCCAACTGGGGACGACGCGACTTTTGACGTCGGCGTTAGCAAAGCTCCAGCCTGTACACGCTGCACGAGTCGCTCCGTGGACGCTTCCATCCGTCGGAGGACCGGCTGCGGGTACATACCGAGCCAAATGATACAGATAACCAATGGAAGCATGAGTCCAAGTTCCCGCCAGTTAAGGTCTGGGAGAATCTTGTTTTCAGGCTTGTCGAGCTTGTTGAACAGGATGCGCTGAATAGCCCACAGTAAGTAGGCGGCTGCGAAGATAACAGCTGTCGTTGCAAGCATCGCCCAGCCTGGGCTCGTGCGGAACGCGCCGATCAAGACCAGGAACTCACCGATAAACCCGTTTGTGCCTGGCAGTCCGATGCTGCTGAACGATACAAGCGTTAACAATACGGCGAACATCGGCATCACACGAGCAATACCACCGTACGAATCGATCATACGTGTATGGCGACGCTCGTAGATCATTCCGATGAGGAAGAACAACGCACCGGTCGAAATACCGTGGTTGATCATAATCATCAGCGCGCCCTGAACGCTATCAACTGTGAGAGCGAAGATACCGAGCATCACGAAGCCCAAGTGGCTGACCGACGAATAGGCGACCAGCTTCTTGAAGTCCGGCTGTACCATTGCGACTAAGGCGCCGTAGATGATGCCGATGACCGATAATGCAATCACTATCGTACGAACGGTTGGGTCCATTGCAGCACCTGGGAACAACGGAAGCGCGAACCGCAAGAATCCGAACGTTCCCATCTTGAGCATGATTCCAGCAAGAATCACCGATCCAGCCGTTGGCGCTTCGACGTGAGCGTCTGGGAGCCATGTATGGAACGGGAACATCGGAACCTTCACCGCAAAGGCGAGGAAGAATGCCCCAAACAACCAGAGTGAAGCCGTTGGCGTCAACGATGACGAGGCCAGAAGCGCATCGTAGCTGAAGTTTGGAAGCCCAGTTACCGCATCAGCGTTCTGCGTACCGAGATAGATGATCGCGACAAGCATGAGCAGCGAGCCAAACATCGTATAGATGAAAAACTTGATGCTTGCATACAGCCGGCGTTCCCCACCCCATACTCCGATAATGAAGTACATCGGGACAAGCATCACTTCCCACATCACGTAAAACAGGAAGAGATCTCTCGCGAGGAATACACCAATCATCCCAGTGCTCAAAACGAGGAGCAACATGAGATACGAGTGGACCTTCTTTTTGATACTGGTCCAACCACCGAGTATGGTGAGTGGCATCGTTAACGTCGTCAACAAGACGAGCATCAGGGAGATCCCGTCGATACCGAGGCTGAATCGAACGCCCCACATGGGAATCCATGGGATGTCGATCGGTGCCTGCCATTCAGCGCTTGCTGCGTTGAACGACCACCATAACCCAGTCGAAACTACAAACTCAGCGACCAGGGTGATTAGCGCGATCATGCGTGCCGTTCCTGCTTTGGAATCGGCCGTCTCGCGATCCGGCTGCAGGGTGCTATGCAATAACAACAGCGCAGCACCCACCAACGGTAGGATCAAGAGCGTTGGAAGAATCCAACTATTGTAGTTGATACTATTTAAAAAGTCCGCCATTTTCGCTCTTTATCGGAATGAGAAGACGCCGAGGACGACGAGCGCGCCCACAACGAGAACCCATGCATAGGTGCCCGTATCTCCATTTTGGACACGGGAACCGATCCAGCTAAATCCACGCGTAACCCAAGCCGCGCCATTCACAAACAGGCCGTCAATAATGCCGGCGTCCAAACCACGCCACAGCACGTTTTTCGACAAGCCAAGTGTTGGGTTCACAACCGTCGCATCGTAGATCTCGTCGACGTAGTACTTGTTTGCCAACACCTTCGCAAAGCCTTCTTCAGGAGCTGCCTGAGCGGCTGGTACAAGTTTAGCCGGCTTCAGCTTCAGCACGGCAAACAGAATACCGACCACACCAATCGCGATGGCGATTCCGATCAACACAATTTCGGTGTTATGATCGACATGAGCGGCGACGCCCTTGGTAACAGCCAGCGTTGACTTACCAACGATTGGATGCAGCCAATTCTCCAACGATCCGACCGGTCCCAGGAACGACATGATCGATGGAATGTTGAGCCAGCCGCCTGCTACGCTAAGCACGCCGAGAATGGCGAGCGGAACCGTCATGATCCACGGAGCTTCGTGCATCGCTTCCTGTTCGCGTTCGCCGGTACGGTTCTTACCGTGGAACGTGTAGATCATCATTCGCGTCATATAGATCGCGGTGAGGAACGCTGCGATGAGTCCCATGCCGTATACGATATACAACACCATGCTACCTGGAATTCCCAACCAGCTTGCATCAGCTAGTACAGAACCGTTGGTTCGTGCAAATACCGATGACAGGATTTCGTCTTTCGAGAAGAAGCCGGCGAACGGTGGGATACCGGCGATCGCCAACGTCGCGATCCACATCAGCGCCCATGTGACAGGCATAAACTTCTTCATTCCACCCATGTTCCGCATATCCTGCGCGTCTTCATGTCGGCCACTGTGATGATACGCAGTGTGCATGACGTGAATAACTGAGCCAGATCCCAAGAACAGAAGCGCTTTAAAGAAGGCGTGTGTTGCAAGGTGGAAAACGCCAGCCGTATACGCACCAACGCCGACCGCAACAAACATGTAGCCGAGCTGGGACACGGTGGAGTAGGCCAACACCTTTTTGATGTCCCACTGCTTGAGACCGATTGTCGCAGCAAACAGCGCGGTGAGTCCACCAATAAACGCAACTGTTAAACTGGCAACCGGTGCCAATGAAAACAGGAACGAGCTACGAGCGATGAGATACACACCCGCCGTAACCATCGTCGCCGCGTGGATAAGTGCGGAGACCGGCGTTGGACCAGCCATAGCGTCTGGCAACCAGATGTATAACGGAATCTGCGCGCTCTTTCCGGCACAACCCAGAAACATGAACAAGCAGATCGCGGTAACAACTGCACCACCCAAGACTAGTGATCCAGATGCTGCAGCTACACCCGCATAGTCGAGCGTTCCAAGATTGGCGAAAATCATAAACATCGCAATCAAGAAACCAACGTCACCAATACGGTTGACGATGAACGCCTTCTTACCAGCGTCTGCGTTCGCCTTGTCAGAGAACCAGAAGCCGATCAAGAGGTACGAACACAGTCCGACGCCTTCCCATCCGATAAACATCACCGGGTAACTCGAGCCTAACACCAACACCAGCATGAAGAAGACGAACAAATTGAGATACGCAAAGTAGCGTGCGTAACCCGGATCTTCTTTCATGTATCCAACGCTAAACAGGTGGATCAACGTTCCAACGCCCGTAATGATCAACACCATCAAAATCGACAGCTGGTCGAGTTGGAAGGCGAGTTCGATACGAAGTGGACCCGTAACCATCCAGCTCCAATAGTTCTGGATAAACGGCGTTGTGAGATCGGCTCCACGCATCGTGAAGAAGATCGTAGCTGCAAGTACAAACGAGGCCGCTAATACGAGCGGTCCGATGAAGCTTACCAATCCAACGTATTTATGACGAACGGGGTGATGCGCATCGTGGCTGTCATGCGATCCTGACGTCAGCTCACCGGCATGATGTGTGTCATGCCCGATATCTGGATCGTTAGGTCCAGGTTTCGCTGCAGGGAGAATCGAAAGCAGTCCGTTGATGACAAAACCAAGCAACGGCAAAATCGGGACGAGCCAGATCCAGTTGGCCACAGTCCCACTGAGCGGGTGCAGTGTAGCGCCCGCGGTTGTTACGCTTTGTAGGAGCATCACCCTTTCAGCAGGTTGATGTTTTGAAGGTCAACCGTCTGACGATGACGGAAGATCGAGATAATAATCGCTAACCCAACCGCCGCCTCAGCTGCCGCAACGGTCATCACGAAGATTACGAAGACCTGACCGGACATTCCGTAATAACGCGACAGTGCGACGAAGCTCAAGTTCACCGCGTTCAGCATAAGCTCAACGCACATGAAGATGATAATCGCGTTACGTCGGGTTAAGACGCCAACGACACCGATCGAAAAAAGTACCGCTGATAACGCAAGTGCTTCAGCCAGCATTGGGTTCCCTCCTCCGTCCAACAATTACTGCACCAATGATCGCGACGAGAAGCAGGATACTCGTGAGTTCGAACGCGAGTGCGTAATCTCGATACAACGGCTTCGCAATTGCGCCAACCGCGCCGTATTTGATTATCTCGTTTTCAATGAACCCAGCTGTAACAACGTGATCTGTAGACGGTAGCCCGACGGTCGCAATAAATCCGATTTCGGCGAGCAAGACCAATCCAACAAAGCTAGCGAGCAGCTTGGTCCACATTCCTCGTGCATCAATAATCTCAGATGGTTTTCCGAGATTTAATAACATGATGACGAAGAGGAAGACAACCATGATTGCGCCAGCGTATACAATAACCTGCATCGCGCCCAGGAACTGCGCGTTTAACAGGATGTATTCAGCGGCCAAACAAAACAGTGTCATCACCAACCAGAGTGCCGCAGCAACCGGGCTCTTTCGCGTAACGAATGCTAACGCGGAGGCAATGGCAACAAGTCCAAACAGGTAAAAATGGAACTGATAAAAGAGGGGTAAATGCTGTCCCATTACTCACCCTTCTCGTCAGATGGATCCCACATCGTACACACCGGATGTGTCTGCGCCGTTAACCGTTCCAAGTCATACACAAACCCTTCTCGGCTATACTCCGAGTTTTCGTAGTGCTGACCAACGTGAATGGCTTCTTCCGGGCAAACTTCCTGGCAATAGCCGCAGAAGATGCAACGGAATTCGTCGATTTCGAACACGAGTGGGAAGCGGTTTCCCTGCTCATCTTCGCCAGGAACCAGCTTAATGCAGTTCGCGGGACATACTGTTGGGCACAGCCCACAGCCAACGCACTTCGCTTTCCCATCTTCTGTGGTAAGCATACGGTGCGTTCCACGCCATCTGGATGGAATTTCCCATTTTTCTTCCGGATACTGCACGGTCACCTTAGGCTGAAACATATGCTTCAGCGTAAGGCCCATTCCAGTAAGCGTTGCTTTGAGATAGCTGCTTTCGTCCGTTGGACGTTCTATTTGCTTGACAGTGATTGCCATTATTTTTTTGCTCCACGCTCAATAGCGTCTTTCGCCAGCGGACTCTGCGCGGACAGTGCACGGAGACGAAGCAGCTCGCGTTGCTGCACTCGTCCATATGCGGGACTGATCAACTTCCCTTCATCTACAAAGGTGTAAATGAGCAGGATGATACAGATGTTGAGCAGTAATAGGATGAAGCTATGTACTGGACCTGGGTGAATTCCAAGCCAGGACAGCGTGAGTACAGTCGTTGCGATCAGTACGATGTAGCCCAACGACGCTGGCAGAAGGACCTTCCAGCCGAGCGACATGAGTTGATCGTATCGGAAACGCGGCAACGTCCAACGGACCCACATGAAGAGGAAGAGGAAGAACCCGATCTTGGTAAGGAACGCTCCCAAGGTCAAAATGGTCTTCAATGCTGAATATGGTGCAGCGTTGTCCCAACCGGTGAACGGAATGTCCCATCCACCCAGGAACAGCGTGGACATCAAGGCACTCATTGTGATCATGTTGCAATACTCAGCAACGAAGAACAATGAGAACCGCATGGCGGAATATTCGGTGTGATAACCGGCGATAAGCTCGGATTCTGCTTCCGGCATGTCGAACGGTAATCGGTTGGTCTCAGCGAACGCCGCGATCAAGAAGATAATGAACGCAACCGTAAGGTTCGCAACGTTCCACATGCTGTGCGTCTGCTGCCGAATGATCTCGTTGAGCGTCACGTTTCCAGCGAGCAACAAGACTGGAATCGTGGACATACCCAAGGCGATTTCGTACGACACCATCTGCGCGCTGGATCGCAAACCGCCCAACAAGGAGTACTTGTTGTTCGATGCCCATCCAGCAAGCACGATCGCGTACACACCAAGCGAAGAGATCGCAAGAATGAAGAGGAAGCCGATTGGAAGATCAGCGAAGATCATCTCCATCAATCCCCAACGTGTTGGAAGCGGCGATGCGAATGGAATCACCGCCCACGTCATGAGCGCAGGGATAAATGCGATAGCCGGAGCCATCGTAAAGAGTGGTTCGACTGCACCAGCAGGCCGGAACTCTTCTTTCATGAAGTTTTTCACGCCGTCGGCGGCAGGCTGTAACCAACCTTTACCAACTCGGTTCGGACCACGACGGTCCTGAATCCAGGCGGAAATTTTACGTTCAGCGAGCGTCAGTAACGCAGCACTGACCATGTACACGGTAAACGCGACCAGCAGCTTAATCGCCGTGAAGGCCAGGAACGGTCCGAAGCTAACAGGCGGCTTCTGTGGATCGACGACCTGTAAGAGCATTAATGGATTTAAAAACGCGCTCATGCAGCTCCAGCTCCAACAAGTTGTTGATCAAGCACTGGCAAGCCGCGCAATCCAAGTGTCTCGTAGCTTAAGCCGGAGAACTTTGCATGCGATGCCGCCAACGCGTTGAACACGTCGCTCGGGAGGTAATAGGTTCCGTTCATTCCAAGCGCCACAACCAGATCACTCAAGACAAACCAACTCGGCCGAGCCATTCCGGGCGCAGCTTTCGCTTGAAGGAAACGTTGGACACGACCACGAATGTTCGTAAAGGTGCCTTCTTCTTCTGTGAAGTTTGCGATGGGAAGCACAACGTTTGCGTTCCGCACTACTTCAGGCAGCGTTGTACCAATGACAATCACAGCCGATGCACGCTCAAGTTCGCCTTCAGCGACCAATGCGAGTGTATCGTCTGCGATGATGAGTACATCACCTTGTTGCAGACCAGCAAGCGGTGAAGCAGCACGTTTGAATCCAAGCAACTCTGCGCCATTCACGTTTGCTGCCCGATCAGCGCGGAGCGACAGATCTTCAACGCCTGGCAGCGGAGCGACTTCGCCTGTTTCAACAGCGAAACCACCGTTTCCAGATGTGCCCTGCACGATTTGCGACAGCAGGAACAACGCTTCGTTCGACAAATTTGGCGAAGCAGCAACGTATGTCCGCTTTCCGCTGATAAGAGCGGCTGCAGCTGGAATCGCACGATCCCAATCCGTAGCAACAAGCGCTTCACCGCTACGAACCATTGGCATTTCGATACGATCCGGGCGGTTCATCCAACGGTAGTTGGACCGACCATGATCGCACATGAAGTATTTGTTGACGTCGTCGTTCGGACGCGGCTGCATACGCATCACGACGTTGTCGCGCGTTTGCATTGTGACGTTACAACCTTGTGTGCAGTTCGGGCAAATCGACGCGGTTCCGTCGAGTTCCCAGGCACGCGCTTTATTCAAGAAGTCTTTCGACAGGAGCGCACCAACCGGGCAGAGATCCACAACGTTACCCGACCATGGGCTCGTGAGATCTTTGCCGTCGAACTTGCCGATTAACGCACGGTCGCCACGTTCGCTGACGTTCAAGACTGGATCGTGTGCGACGTCGTCCATGAATCGGACGCAACGTGTGCACAGGATACATCGGTTCGCAACGTATAACACGTCGCCACCAAAATCTTCAACTGGATTAAAGCGTTTGGGCTCACGGTACCGCGAATCCTTACGCCCTTCCTGGAAGGTGTAATCCTGCAGTTCGCACTCACCCGACTGATCGCAAATTGGGCAATCGAGCGGGTGGTTGATTAACAACATTTCGAGCACGCCTTTACGTGCTTCGAGCGACTTTTCGGAGTGAACGTGAACAACCTGCCCTTCTGCTGCGGCCGTTGCACACGACGGCGCCAGCTTGGGCGCCTTTTCAACTTCGACGAGACACATCCGACATACGCCAGCCACCGGAAGACCCGGGTGGTAACAGTAGTGCGGAATAAGAATACCCGCTTGCTTTGCCGCTTCAAGAATCGACGTACCGTCTGGGACGGTAACCTGCCGTCCTTCAATGGTAAGCGTCACCATCTTTGGCTGCACGGGTGCTGTGAGAGCTATGCTTGTTGCCATTACGCTACCGCCGCCATTACGGGGTGAAACGTTTTGTGCTTGATGAGCGCTTCAAAGTCGCCACGGAACTTTTTGATTCCCGAAACAACTGGTGTTGCGCATGAATCGCTCAATACACAGATCGTCTTGCCTGTCATATTATCTGCAATTTCGAGCAAGGTATCGAGATCTTCCATCGTCCCTTCCCCATCTCGAATTCTTTCAAGAATTTTTGTTGTCCACGCCGTCCCTTCTCGGCATTGCGTGCACTGGGCGCAGCTTTCGTGAGCGAAGAAACGTGCGATACGCGCGATTTGCTTCACGAGCGACTGTGCATCGTCAATGATGATAACGCCGCCGGAGCCGAGCATCGAACCTTGCTCAACAAATCCCTCGTAGTCCATCAGTGTGGCTTCGGCTTCTTCAACGGTCTGAATTGGAACTGACACGCCACCAGGGATAATCGCGCGGAACTTGCGTCCTGGGAGCGGGCCGCCGCAGACATCATATAAGAAGTCTTTGAACGGGAAACCTAAAACAACTTCGTAGTTACCCGGCTTGGTAATGTTACCGCAAACCGAGAACAGCTTCGTTCCGACGCTCTTTGGATTGGACAGCGAGAACTTGCTGTACCACTCAGCCCCGTTATTCAGAATGTGCGGAACGGCGGCAAGCGTTTCGACGTTGTTGATTGTCGTTGGCTGACCAAACAGTCCGGACACGGCTGGGAACGGCGGCTTGATACGTGGGTTTCCACGACGCCCTTCGAGCGAGTTCATCAGCGCGGTTTCTTCCCCGCAGATGTACGCACCAGCGCCTTTATGTACGTGAACGTCAACCCGCTTTCCGGTTCCCATGGCATTTGGCCCAAGGATACCAGCTGCGTAGGCTTCTTTCACGGCGGCGTTCATACGATCGAGTGGCTCGGTAAACTCGCCACGAATGTAGATGTATGCTGTTTCAGCACCAATCGCATATGCGCCAATCGCACACCCTTCAATGAGGGCGTGCGGTGTCCAGCGCATAATTTCGCGATCTTTGAACGTGCCAGGCTCGGATTCGTCGGCGTTGCAGCAGAGGTAGTGCGGCTTACCGTCGCCTACTCGCATAAACGACCATTTGATCCCCGTAGGGAAACCGGCCCCACCTCGACCGCGAAGGCCTGAGGCCTTTACGACGTCGACGATTTCGCCTGGCTGCATGCTGAGCGCTTTTTCGAGCGCTTTGTAGCCACCACGCTTTTTCCAACCGTCGAGACTGGCCGCTTCCTTATCTCCAAAGTACTTGGAGAGGACGGGTGTTTCGCGGTCATGACTTGGATGCGGATATCCCATTACTGCAACCCTGCCAAAATTTCCGGAACGCGCTCAGGCGTCACCGATTCCACAAACTGCTCGTTGATCATTATGGGCGTTGCAAAGCCACAGGCACCGATGCACTCGACTTCGATCACTGTGTATTTGCCGTCGGCCGACGTTACGCCCAACTCGCCACACTTGGTATGTTCGAGGAATGCATCTACTACTCCTTCAGCGCCACAGACGTTGCATGGAGCGGTAGTACAAACCTGAATAAAATATTTTCCAACTGGGTGCTGATGGTACATCGTATAGAACGTGACCACTCCTTTGACATACGCTGGAGTAAGTTCCAGCACGTCCGCTACTTCTGCCATCGCAGCTTCGCTTACCCAGCCACGCTCACCCTGAACCATCCAGAGTGCGGGGAGTAAACACGCCATTTTTGTTGGATATCGGGTAAATAATTCGTCCAACTCTTTCCGCCGTTCGCCGGTGAAAACAGGTTGATACGACTCATCGTGCCCGTGAATTAATGTTGCAGCCGAGGTCACCGATCGATCTCTCCCATCACGATATCAATGCTCGCGTTAATCGCGATAACGTCGGACAACAGATGTCCTTCCGCCATTTTCGGAATCGCCGACAGGTTCACAAACGATGGTGGGCGAATACGCCAGCGCACCGGTTTGGAGGTCCCGTCGGAGACCATATAGTATCCTTTTTCGCCCTTCGGGCTTTCGACCGCGACGTAGGCTTCTCCAACTGGCGGCTTCGGGCCTTCCATAACGAGTTTGAAGTGATGAATCATCGACTCCATATCGCTGGTGGCTTTGTGCTTGGGTGGGAGAATGACCCGTGGGTCATCGACGTTCACCGGCCCGTCAGGCAGGCGATCGAGCGCTTGCTTGAGGATTCGGGTCGATTGACGCAGCTCTTCCATACGAACGAGGTAGCGATCGTAGATGTCACCGTTCACGCCGACTGGAACTTCGAAGTCGTACGTTTCGTAGTCGAGGTATGGGAAGTCTTTCCGGACGTCGTACGAAACGCCGGATGCGCGGAGTAACGGACCTGAAAGGCCATAGTTAATGGCGTCTTCAGGCGACATAACACCGAGTCCAACCGTACGACCAACCCAAATTGCGTGACGTGTGAGGATCGAATCGATCTCTTTTAACGTCTTTGGGAAACCTTCGATAAAATCGCGAAGGAGATCTGTCCATCCGTCTGGGATATCGGCGGCCATCCCACCAACGCGCGTCAGCGACGTGGTGAGTCGAGCACCAACCCAGCGTTCGAGCATTACGTAGATCTGCTCTCGACGTTGGAAGGCCCACAAGAATGGGCTGAAGGCGCCAAGATCGATACAGGTTGTACCGAGCCAAACGAGGTGCGACATGATGCGAGACAGCTCGCATGTGATGACGCGCAACACCTTACAACGTTCGGTAATCTCGATGCCAAAGAGCCGCTCTGCACCAAGTGCAAAAGCGACGTTGTTGCCGGGCGAGTTCAGATAATCTTCCCGATCGGTCCATGGGATAATCTGATTATACTGACGATATTCGCCGATTTTTTCGAAGCCGCAGTGGAGATATCCAATGTGCGGAATACAGCGGACCACCGTTTCACCATCGAGCTCCAACACGAGCCGCAACACGCCGTGTGTTGCAGGGTGCTGAGGGCCGATATTGATGAGCATGTGCTCGCTATTAAACTCTGGCTCGATGGACGGCGGTGGTTCGAGCGCAACTGCGCTTCCCCCGTCGTTCGTGACGAGCGGAACTCGTTGTGGACGACCGGCCTGATCGAGGCCAGTTGTTGAGAGTTCAACTTCGATTGTACGTGTTTTTGTAGCCATGACTTACTCTCCCGTCCGTTCGCCGCGCTCGATGCGCTGCTGCATATCTTTGGGCAGTTCACGGAATGCGTCGGCGATGCTCAGCTCTTCCATCGAATATTTAGCTTCCGGGTTCTGACCGAGCGCCTGACGGAGCTGTTCAGAACGGCTGAAGCGTCCGCGGAGCGGAAAGTCTTTACGGAGTGGATAGCCTTCGCGGTACTGCTCCCACATCAACAAGCGACGGAGGTCAGGGTGACCGCGGAAGGTAATGCCAAACATGTCGTAGCATTCGCGCTCCAACCAGTTGGCGCCGTTGTAGATGCCATACACGCTGTCGACTTCGAGCGGGCCTTGCTTGTTGAGCACAGCCTTGATTCGGAGGAATCTCCGGAATGGAAGCGACCGAAGGTGCCAGACGACCTCGAGAGGTTGTTCGGCTTCACGATACTCAACGGCGGTGACGTCGGAGAGATAATCGTACTGTTGGGTCGTATCGTCGTGCAGCCAGCGGATAATCTCGCCGGCGCGCTTGGAGTCGATATACACCGTTGTTTCGCCCCAGACTACATCGACGCGCTGAATCGCATCCCCAAACTGCGCTTTTAGCGCGTCGGCGGATGGATTCGCCGGGCCGCCGTGGTGTGGAACGTCCCGTGGTGAGACTGGTGCCGGTGCGTCCGCCGGTAAAGCCTGGCCGGTGAGGACGATGTTAAACGTTTCAATTTTCACGGTGCAGATCGCGTCTGATGGATTGAGTTTCCAAATGGCTCGGAGAGCTCATCGATCAATGGCGCCGGAATGTACAGCTGGCTGCTCGGATCCGGTTCGAATTCGTCGCGCAATGAGCTGTCAGCCATGCGCTCGTTCATGATTTTCTGCTGCAACATCCGGATGCCGTACAACAGCCCTTCAGGGCGTGGCGGGCAGCCAGGGACGTACACATCGACTGGAATAATCGTGTCGATTCCCTGCACTACGGCGTAGTTGTCGAACATTCCGCCAGATGAGGCGCAGGCGCCCATCGAAATACACCATTTCGGCTGCGGCATCTGCTGCCAGATGCGGCGAATGATCGGTGCGAGCTTAAACGGGACGCGTCCAGCGCAGATCAGCACGTCAGCCTGACGTGGTGAATAGGCAAGACGCTCCATCCCAAAGCGGGCCAGATCGAATTTGCTAGCAGCCGTGGCCATGAATTCGATCGCGCAGCATGCGGTACCGAATGGCATTGGCCATAGCGAGTTGGCTCGTCCCCAGTTAACGAGAAAGTCGAGGCGAGTGGTGACCCACCCTTCCTGCGACTGCGGGTCGTATTCGACGACCCGCGACTGATCAGGGCGCGCGATTAATCCCATTGGAGCGCTCCTTTCTTCCAAACGTAGACAAAGCCAACAATGAGGATCGTCATAAAGACGAGCATTTCACCGAGGCCAAAGAAGGATACTGATCCAGCGGGGCAAATTCCACTTACCAGGTCTGTCGCGCAAGACAGCTCTTTAAAGTGGGTCGCCCACGGAATCATGAACACTGTCTCGATGTCGAAAATGATAAACAACATCGCGATCAGATAAAATTTTACCGAGAATCGTTCCCGGGCATCACCGATGACCGGAATACCGGATTCGTATGCACTTTCCTTGACAGCGTTCTGTCTTGAACGTACGGTGAGGATCGAGACACCAATGATCAACGCCGCGTTCATAACTACGAACCCGAAAAGGAGAAGAACTGGGAAATATGTTCGTGCCATTCCGCTATTGGACCCCGCCTGACACCTGTCCCGCCTGCTTATGTTTTTGACTATCGTGATGAAGCGACGCCGAGGCGGGTATTGACGCTTCATACGCTGGTTGCCGTATCGGCCACCTGCATGTGAAAAAATTCACTAATGCATATGCCCCAATTTTAGCGTATCTTAGAAGGCTTTTCAACGGAAACGATTTACTCGGAATTAAGCATGTCAATTCAGTCGGACCGATGGATTATTGAACAAGCGAAAAAAGGGATGATTGACCCTTTTGAGAGCAGCCAAGTTCGCTCTGGTGTGATCTCTTATGGAGTCAGTTCGTACGGCTACGATATGCGTGTAGCCAACGAATTTCGGATTTTTACTAATGTGTTGAGCTCTATTATTGACCCGAAAAACTTCGACCCTAAATCGTTTGTAGAGTTTGAAGGAGACGTATGTATTGTGCCACCCAACTCGTTTGCGCTGGCTCGATCGGTAGAATATTTCCGTATCCCGCGGGATGTCGTGACGTTATGCGTTGGCAAATCGACGTATGCGCGATGCGGAATTATTACCAATGTTACCCCATTTGAACCTGAATGGGAAGGTTATGTAACACTTGAGATCTCGAACACAACTCCTTTGCCTGCAAAGATTTACGCGAATGAGGGGATAGCTCAGGTGATGTTCTTCCGCGGCGAAGAAGAACCCATCACGTCGTACAAAGACAAGAAGGGAAAGTACCAGGGACAAGAAGGCGTCACACTTCCGCGCCTGTAAAAAGCTGGGAAGGAATCGCAATCTTAGGGGAAGGCTGAAAGAGGCCTTCCTCAAGATTGTGACTCAGTTTGTCTGTAGGTTAATGCGGATACAACCGCATTTTTTTAGGCCAGTATGCCAAGCGAGTAAATAATCGCTACAAGCGCCGCGATCACAATTGTGACCCATAATAATGGCGAGCCATAGCTCGAGCCAACCGGCGGAATACTCGAACGAGCGCTCTTGCTCGGGTCCGTTCCAATTCCAACTATATACGTCGTTTTCTCGATCGCGTCGGCGCCACCGAGCGTTTCGGACTCCGGAGAGTCGTCATTTGCCGGTGGCGGAGACGAGTTCGACATGCGTTACATACCGCTGCTGGACGGGCTAAACTCTTCACCCGCCCCAATTGCAATGGCTTTCATGTAATCGCGGTTCATCTGCATGATGGTATCGAGGCTGATCTGTTTGGGGCACGCTTCCTGACACTCCCCAAATAACGAGCAACTTCCGAACCCTTCGAGATCCATCTGATCGACCATCTTGAGCGCGCGAAGATATCGCTCAGGCTGCCCTTGAGGGAGCACGCCTAAATGGGTCACCTTCGCAGCCGTAAAGAGCGATGCGGAGGCGTTTGGACAGGCTGCAACACAAGCTCCGCAACCAATACAGGCGGCAGCATCCATCGCATGGTCAGCTTCAACCTTGGACACTGGAACGCTGTTGGCCTCCGGCGCATTACCGGTATTAATGCTGATATACCCACCAGCCTGTACGATCCGATCAAGCGCATTTCGGTTAACGCAGAGATCTTTCAGAACCGGGAACGCACGCGCGCGCCATGGTTCAATCGTGATCTCATCGCCATCTTCAAACTGGCGCATGTGCAGCTGGCAGGCCGCGGTGCCCTTCTGCGGCCCGTGCGCCACACCGTTGATCATCATGCCGCAGGATCCGCAAATCCCCTCTCGACAGTCGTGATCAAACGCGATTGGACGTTTTCCGCCGAGCGTGAGCTCTTCGTTCACAACGTCCAACATCTCGAGGAAGGACATATCCGGCGAGATGTCCTTCGCTTCGTACGTCTCGAATGCGCCTTTCGTCATGGACGAGGGTTGGCGCCAAACGTGAAGTTTGAGGTTCATTATTTATAGCTCCGCTGCGACAAATGAACTTCATCGAACGTCAGCGGTTCCTTGTTCAAAATGGGCGCTGCATTGTCGCCAGAATACTCCCAGGCAGCAGCATAGGCAAAGTGTTCGTCATCGCGGAGCGCTTCACCGTCGGGAGTCTGACTCTCTTCCCTAAAGTGTCCACCGCAGGATTCTGTCCGATGCAACGCATCTCGGCACATCAATTCTCCCAATTCGAGATAATCGATGACGCGGCCAGCTTTTTCCAGCGACTGATTCAGCTCAGCCTCGGTGCCAGGAATGGTCACGTTCTGCCAAAACTCTTCACGAATTTTTGGAATTAATTCGATCGCTTTCCGCAGGCCGGCATCGTTACGAGCCATACCACAGTTTTCCCACAGCACTTTCCCAAGCTCACGATGGAAGGAATCCACGGTGCGCTTGCCTTTGATGCTGAGGAGCTGGTTCATGCGATCGTTGACTTCGTTTTCGACCGCGCGGAACTGTGCGTGATCGGTTGTAACGGCCTCGAGCTTGTTGCCAGCGATGTAGTTGCCAAGCGTATACGGGGCAATAAAATACCCGTCAGCGAGTCCCTGCATGAGCGCACTTGCCCCAAGTCGGTTTGCACCGTGATCGGAGAAGTTGGCTTCGCCGAGCGCAAAGAGGCCCGGAATGGTGGTCATGAGGTTGTAATCGACCCAGAGTCCACCCATCGTATAGTGAATGGCAGGATAGATCCGCATCGGAACCTTATACGGATTTTCACCCGTAATGCGCTCATACATCTCAAAGAGGTTGCCGTAGCGGTCCGCAACGGTCTCTACGCCAAGCCGATTGATCGCGTCACGGAAATCGAGATAGACGCCACGACCGGTATCACCGACACCACGACCTTCGTCGCACACTTCTTTGGCTGCGCGCGAAGCAACGTCGCGAGGACAGAGGTTTCCGAAGCTCGGATATTTGCGTTCGAGGTAATAATCGCGTTCTGCGGCTGGGATATCGTTCGGGGGCCGTTTATCGCCACCACGAAGTGGAACCCACACTCGACCGTCGTTTCGCAGCGATTCGCTCATCAACGTCAGCTTGGACTGATGATCGCCGCTAACAGGGATACAGGTTGGGTGAATCTGTGTGAAACACGGATTCCCAAACGCTGCGCCACGCTTATACGCACGCCAGATGGCGGTTGCGTTCGAACCTTTTGCGTTTGTGGACAGATAAAACACGTTGCCGTATCCACCAGTCGCCAAAACTACGACGTCGGCAGCGTGGGATTCAATCTGGCCAGTAAGCAAGTTACGGACGACAATGCCGCGCGCCTTCCCGTCGATAACGACGAGATCGAGCATTTCGGTACGCGGGTACATCGTAACACTACCTTGCGCGATTTCCTTTTCCAGTGCTTGATACGCACCGAGGAGGAGCTGCTGGCCTGTTTGACCACGGGCGTAGAATGTACGGGAGACCTGAGCACCACCGAAAGAACGGTTGGTGAGTGTACCGCCATATTCGCGTGCAAACGGGACGCCTTGCGCAACACATTGGTCGATAATGTTGACCGATATCTGCGCGAGACGATAAACGTTTGATTCACGAGCGCGGAAGTCGCCGCCTTTTACCGTGTCGTAAAAGAGCCGATAGACGCTATCGCCATCATTCTGATAGTTCTTCGCTGCGTTAATTCCCCCTTGAGCGGCAATGCTATGCGCTCGACGAGGAGAGTCCTGGAAACAGAAGCATTTCACTTCGTAGCCAAGCTCGCTGCAGGTTGCTGCGGCGGATGCGCCAGCTAAGCCGGATCCAACGATAATGACGGAGTGTTTCCGTTTGTTCGCCGGATTCACAAGTTTCATATCGAACTTGTGATTGTCCCATTTTTCTGCGAGTGGGCCGGCGGGGGTTTGCGAATTGAGTTCCATAATTAGTTGATCCACCCCATCATGACGGCGACTGGGATGATCGAAAAGCCTAGCCATGCAAAGGTCGCGATTACAACCGCGATGCTTCGATGCATCGGATTACGGGAACGTCCCGTTGCGCCCAATGTTCGCGCGGAGCTCCAAGCTCCGTGAAACAGGTGCAATCCGAGGAAGGCCATTGCGACAAGATAAAAGAGCGACACCCACCAGATACGGAAGCTGGAGACCAGGTTTTCGTATGGCTGACCGGGGACAAAGATGCCCGGTTCGATCTGGCCGGTGGTAAAGTGCAGAATGTGAAAGACGATAAATGCCAGCAGCAATACCCCGCCCCATCGCATCAAGCGTGAGGCGATGGTAGAAGCTTGCGGCTCGCGCGCGGCGTACTTTTCAGGCCGCGCGGCATGGCTCATTCGGGTTAGCTGATACGCTGCCACGACGTGCAAAATGACAGCCGTAAGGAGCACAACGCGTGCAATCCACAGAAGCTCAGCTCCTGCGGTGTGCAACATATGCGCATACCCATTCATTGCTGCGGCGCCCTTGAACGCCATCATGTTACCGGCAATGTGAACGACGATGTAACCGATACCAATGATACCGGTTACAGCCATGACGACTTTCTTCCCAATGGAAGAACGCCAAAACGCGAGGATTTTACTCATGAGGATAAGTTACAGCTTCACAGCGCTCATAGGTTCACGAACTGCATCTGCGCTCTTCACGAGTGCGGCGCGTTCGTCATCGCTCAGCTCAACTTCGATGATGGATTCGAGACCGTTGCGACCAAGCTTACATGGGACGCCCAGGAAAAGGTCCTTCATACCATATTCGCCTTGCAGCCAGGCGGCGCATGGAAGGATACGCTTCTGATCGAGGACGATCGCTTCGCACATTTGCACGGCGGCAGCTGACGGAGCGTAGTAGGCAGAGCCGGTCTTGAGATATTTAACGATCTCAGCGCCGCCGTTGCGGGCGCGGGTGACGATGGCGTCGAGCTTGTCTTTCGCGAGCAGCTGCGTGATTGGGATACCGCTCACGCTGGTGTACGAGATAAGTGGAACCATTGTATCGCCATGGCCGCCAAGGACCATCGCTTGAATGTCACGCACAGAAACGTCGAGCGCTTCGGCCAGGAACGAGCGGTAACGGGCCGTATCCAGAACGCCAGCCATACCCAGCACGCGTTCGCGTGGGAAACCGGTCGTTTCTTTGGCGACCCAGCACATCACGTCGAGCGGGTTCGACACGACGATTACGATCGCATTTGGCGATGTTGCCTTGATCTGCTCAGAGACTTGCTTGACGATACCAGCGTTGGTGTTCAACAGGTCATCGCGGGACATACCAGGCTTGCGAGCGATGCCAGCGGTGATGACAACGATGTCAGAACCGGCGGTTTCCTCGTACCCATTGGTACCAATAACACGAGAGTCGAAGCCTTCGATCGGCGCCGACTCCCATTGATCCAGTCCTTTACCTTGTGGAATCCCTTCCGCGACATCAATCATGACGACTTGGCGAGCGAGTTCCTTTTCCGCGAGACGCTGTGCTGTGGTGGCTCCGACGTTGCCGGCACCAACAACGGTGATCTTATTGACCATTTAAATTGAAGACGTGGAAGATTTTCGTGGGAAAAATGCTCGATCGGCTTTGACGCCAATGAACATCAAATATGAGCGGCTAATGCTCATGTCTACCATGACATAATAGGCATTTTACGCTTAATTTGCGAGCGGGATTTGTAGCGATAGCGCGACTTTACGCTTCGGATAGCTCGGACACGTCGATTTTGGCGACGAGTGCGCGTAGCTCCTTCGAGGGTTTGAAGATAGGCACTGGCCGCGCGGCAACCTCCACCGGCGAGCCAGTGCGGGGGTTTCGCGCCATCCTCGGCTTTCTCTGCCGAATCTTGAACGTTCCAAACCCCCGAACCTCGATATTGTGCTGCTCCTGCAACGCCTCTTTAATAGCGTCTAAAAAGGTATCGACAACACGAGCACAGTCTTTTTTTGAGATCATCGGGCCGGCTGTTTGCGCGATTTGCGCGGTCACCTGCTCGACGAGATCTGCCTTGGTCATCCAACACCTCAAAAGTACGGGAAGGCACTTAAGTTGTTGGAATGTATGGACTTACTAACCTTGGCGCAAGCTTTGTAGAAACTGTTTGAACAGCGAACGAGCATCGTGCGGGCCAGGCGCGGCCTCTGGATGATACTGCACCGCAAAAATGGGCAGTGTCCGGTGCTTCAACCCTTCGACGCTTCCATCGTTCAGGTTGATATGCGTCACTTCAAGGTCAGGGGCGCCGGGAATACCGTTAATATCCCCCTTCACCGCAAAACCATGGTTTTGTGACGTAACCAACACTCGACCGCTTTCAAGCTCCTTTACGGGCTGATTACCACCACGGTGTCCGTATGGCATCTTCACGGTCTCGCCACCAAAGGTGAGGCCGATCAACTGATGCCCAAGACAGATACCAAAGATTGGTATTCCCGATGCGGCCAACGTTTTCACAGTGGCTTGTGCATACGGAATAGCTTCTGGATCGCCAGGGCCGTTCGCAAGGAAAACACCACTTGGGTTTTCTTTCAGAACTTCTTCAGCGGGAGTAGTCGACGGAACAACGGTCACTCGACAGCCGTTTTCTTCGAAAACGCGGAGAATGTTGCGCTTGATCCCGAAGTCGTAAGCGATCACGTGATACGGTGCGTTTGGATCGCCCCACGTATAACGTTCCTTCGTCGAAATCGGTGTTGCGAGATCAAGACCTTCCATGGACGGGCACGCAGCCAATTTAGCTTTTGCAGCTTCAGTTGGCTCGTCACCGGCACCGATAACTCCACGCATCACACCCGAAGACCGCAGGTGTTTGGTGAGGCTTCTCGTGTCTATCTCGGAAAGAATTGGGATTCCAGCACTTTCGAGCCAATCGACCAGGCTACCGTTCGCGCGCCAATTGGAGTAGGTGCGAGAGAGTTCGCGAACGACAACACCCGCAACTTGCGGCGTGGTAGATTCGGGATCTTCGGCGTTAACGCCGTAGTTCCCGATCTGTGGTGTAGTCATTACAACGATTTGGCCATTAAACGAGGGGTCTGAAAAGACCTCTTGATAACCCGTCATATTGGTCGTGAAGACCACTTCGGCCACGCTATCGATGCGTGGGCCGTGCAAGCGGCCATGAAAAAGGGTTCCGTCTTCGAGAAGAAGGAACCCTGAAACATCATTACCCTTCAGCGTCACGCGATTACTGGTTGGTGTCTGGCGTCGTTGGTTGAACCGGCGTTAACGGAACGGCCGGTGCAGCGGACTGAGGTGCGGATGGCGATGCGGCCGGCGCAGGCGAACCGAGCTTACCTTCAAGAACGGAACGTGGCGTGCGCGTACGCGACGACATGATTTGCAAAGTGAAGGCAAGGGCTAAAAAGATGCCCGATGCCCACCATGAGACTTTGGTGAGGAGATTCCCCGCCTGGCGAATACCGATAAAGGCATCAGGCGATGAACTGGCGCCACCAAAGCTGGCAGCAAGCCCGCCTCCCTTCCCGCTCTGAAGCAGGATGGCAGAAACAAGCACAATGCTGTCGAGAATCAACAGAACGAGGAGTGTCGTATACATACAGCTGTGGAAGTTAAGCTAGGAGTTACAAATAGACAACCAGCTTTCTACATCGAGACTGGCGCCGCCGACAAGCAGGCCGTCGACGTTGCTGGCATCAAGGAGTTCGCGGGCATTATCGGGCTTGACGCTCCCGCCGTAGAGGATGCTCACGGAGGAGGCGCGGTCGCCAATTAGATCTTTCAGAGCGACACGGAGAACGGTGTGGATTTCGGCCGCGTCGTCGGGAGTGGCATTCTTGCCGGTACCGATAGCCCAAACGGGCTCGTAGGCTATAACCGACGCGGTTATGTCCAGTTGATCGAGCTTGGCGAGACCGGCTTTCAGCTGTTCGACAACAACGGTTTGTGTCGCGCCGCTTTCGCGTTGATCGAGCGTTTCACCGACACAGAGGAGCGGCGTAATCGAACTGCGTTCAGCGGCGGCGCATTTATCGGCACATTCGTCATTGCGTTCGCCAAAAACGTGGCGGCGTTCAGAGTGGCCAACGAGAACAAATTCGGCGCCGGAATCGCGGGCGATTGGTGCCGATAATTCACCGGTAAAAGCGCCGTTGTCTTCCCAATAAATATTCTGGACGCCAAAAAAGATATCGGATCGATCGGCAGCGATTTCCCGCGCTGCCGAAAACGACAGAGCGGGCGGGAAAAACAGAACGTGGCGATCATGACGACGATCGTAACGTTGTACAAAGTCGCGCATAAACGCACGGGCCGTTGTAGGCCCGTGGTTCATCTTCCAGTTTGCAGCAAAAATCGTTGGTTTCATTACGAGGAGAACGAGGTCATACGTGATCGAGCGCAACAACCCCTGGAAGTTGCTTGCCTTCGAGAAACTCCAAGGAAGCTCCACCACCGGTTGAGATATGGCTCATCGACGATTCAAGGCCTGCGGCTACGACGGCGGCTGCGGAGTCGCCCCCACCAACAATAGTTGTCGCACCATTTTTTGTTGCTTTTGCCATCGCGTTTGCGATAGCGAGTGTACCGGCATCAAAGGGCGGCTTTTCGAATACGCCCATTGGTCCGTTCCAAATAACTGTTTTCGCTGAGGCGATCGCGCGTGCGTATGAGGCTGCGGATTCCGGTCCGATGTCGAACATGGCTTCATCGGCGGGAATGGCATCGCGCGGGACTGCTTTGGCGTGTTTACCGTCATCCATCGACTTCGCAACAGTTGCGTCGTGTGGGAGGATGAGTCGTGTTCCTGACGTGTCGATTAGATCTTCCGCAAGTTCGATACGATCTGGTTCCACGAGCGACGTTCCGATTTCCAGGTCCATCGCTTTGAAGAACGTGCACGCCATTGCGCCACCAATGAGCATCGCATCGACCTTGGGTAGCATCTCGCGAATGACATCGATTTTCCCGGAGATCTTGGATCCACCGAGGATTGCAACAAACGGCCGTTGCGGATTGGCGAGTGCGGTGCCGAGATAGTCGAGCTCTTTGGCCATCAGCAAGCCGGCGACTGCGGGCTTGAGATGGTGAGCGACGCCTTCGGTGGAAGCGTGTGCCCGGTGTGCGGTTCCGAACGCGTCGTTCACGTAGAAATCGCCGAGTTCAGCGAGAGTGCGTGAGAGAGGTTCGTCGTTGGATTCTTCGCCGCTGAGGAAGCGCGTATTCTCAAGTAAGAGGAGCTCGCCAGCGGGGAGATTGTGTGAGGCTTTGATAGCTTCGTCGCTGTCAGTGCTTTCGACAAACTGGACCTTCCGGTTCATGAGTTTGGCGAGTCGAGTTGCGACTGGAGACAGCGAATATTTCGGATCTGGCGTTCCTTTAGGTCTGCCGAGATGCGATAAAATGACGGGGCGTGCGCCGAGCTCGAGCAGAAGCTCGAGCGTCGGGATGGAGGCACGGATACGTGTATCGTCAGTAATCTCGCAGTTGTCGTCGAGCGGGACGTTGAGGTCCAGACGAACGAGTGCGCGTTTACCGCGCACATCGTTCGCTGTAAGATCGCGAATCGTTTTGGGACGAACACCGATCGCTGGTGTTTGAGACACAGGAGCTTCTGGTTGAGTCATTACGTCGAGCGTTGGTTTAGAGACGTACGCCGACAAAACGGATGAGATCGACGCAGCGTGAGGAGTAGCCCCATTCGTTGTCGTACCATCCGGAGACCTTCACCATCGTTCCGTCGATGACGTTGGTATTTTTGGCATCGAGGATACAGGAGTGTGGATTCCCGATATAGTCGACCGAGACCAATTCTTCTTCTGTGTACTCTAGAATGCCTTCGAGCTTCCCTTCGGCGGCTGCACGGAACGCGGCGTTAACCTGTTCGATCGTGGTGGCCTTTTCGACTTCGACCGTCAGCTCGGTGAGCGAGACGTCTGGGGTTGGGACGCGAATGGAGATACCGTCGATCTTGCCTTTGATTTCGGGGATAACGAGCGCGGTGGCTTTCGCGGCGCCGGTTGTCGTGGGAATCATGGAGACCGCGGCTGCACGGGCTCGACGGAGATCCTTGTGTGGCATGTCGAGGATGCTCTGGTCGTTCGTGTAGCTATGGATGGTGACCATCGACGCGTGTTTGAAGCCAAACGTGTCGCGGATCACCTGGACCATTGGGACCAGGCAGTTCGTGGTGCAGGAGGCGTTCGAGATGATGGTGTGCTTGGCGGAATCGTACTTATCCGAGTTGATTCCCATCACAATTGTAATGTCTTCATTCTTCGCCGGAGCGGAGATGATGACTTTTTTGGCGCCTGCGGTGATATGCTTTTGGGCATCCTTGGCGTCCGTAAAGCGGCCGGTTGCTTCGAGGACGATATCGACACCGAGCTCTTTCCATGGGAGAGCGGCGGGATCGCGTTCGCTGAAGATCTTGATGTCGTCGCCGTTAACCGTGAGTACGCCGTCGCCAGCTTCGACGTCGCCGTCGAACTTGCCGTGTACGGAGTCGTACTTAAAGAGGTGGGCCAGCGTTTTGGTGTCAGTGAGGTCGTTGATAGCGACAAAGTCGATATCTGAAACTCCCTGTTCCATAGCCGCGCGGAGCACTTGCCGTCCGATGCGACCGAATCCATTAATTCCGACACGAATAGCCATGTGACGATCCCCCAGGTAAAACCTTTGTTAAAGTCGATCGCCCGCAGCGCGAGCGCGACCGAAAGTGACGTAACTGATGATGCGCGCGCCGCCTTGAAAGAGAGCGGTTGCGCAGGAATTGAGTGTTGCGGCCGTTGTTACCACGTCGTCAATCAGGACAAGATGCTTTCCAGCCAGCTCTGATTTGGGGACGACAGTGGTAAACGCGCCAGAAACGTTGTGCAGGCGGTCCCCTGGTGTCAACCGGGTTTGCGTCTGCGTGGATCGAGTTCGCGCTAAAACGTTGCAAACTGGAACCTCCCAAAAGTTAGCAAGTTCTTGGGCGATTAGGGTACTTTGATTATAACCGCGCTCGCGCAGTCGTTCTTTGGCGAGCGGAACTGGGACGATTCCGGCGCGTTCCTGAATGACGTCGGCGGGCCAGGACAGCTTGGCGAGGTGCGCTGCGATACCTGTGGCGACAGCGGACCAGCCGGCGTATTTCAAGTTATAGACAATCTCGCTGGCCACCCCTCCCGGGAGCCAGCAGGCGGATCTGGCTGCTCGAACAAACGGTGGGAGGAGCGGACACCAGCGGCAGGCATATTGATCTGCGGCGTGACCGCAACGGTCGCATTGTGGGAATGGGAGCCAGGGGACTTTGCTCCAACAGTGTCCGCAGATAATCCCCGACTCTGCCGCACCGATAAGTCGGTTGCAGCAGACGCACGCGATTGGAAGGCAGAAGTCGGCTAGGCTGTGGAGTAGTTCGGCGAGCGATGTCTTGGCTACCTGAGCAGCTTTTAGGAGCGAACCTCCATAGGATATGACCGGTGAGTTATCGCGCGCCACATGATCTCCCGGTTGGGCGGGAACCCAAACCAACGCTCGAATGCGAGTGCGCCTTGTTCGACAAGCATGCCAAGGCCGTCGGCGGCACGATGGCCGGCGGCGCGAGCGGCGCGGACCCATGCGGTTTCGTCGGCTTTGTATACAAGGTCGTATACTGCGGCGTGAGGCTGCAGTAGTGCGATATCGACTGAGTAGTTGTCATCAAGCAATCCGTGTGGTGTTGCGTTGATAACAAGATCAGCAGCGTGTACGGCGTCCGCTATGTCCAAATTCACGCATGCTGTACCAAATCGCTGCGACAGTGCGTGTGCGCGGTCGGGGGTTCGGTTCCAAAGGGTGACTTCGGTATGATTCCAACGTTCGAGTGCGGCGAGAACAGCGTTTGCTGCGCCACCTGCGCCTAAAACGGTGACCTTGGAAACGAGTGGTAATTTGCGGGAAGACTCTTGTTGTAACAGCGCGCGTACCGCGAAGTCGAACCCGCCAACGTCGGTGTTATCGCCATGCAACACGCCGTTGTCCATCCAAAAGGTGTTAACCGCGCCGACACGTTTTGCAAGTGGCGTTGTTTCGTCACATAATGCGAACATCGCCAGTTTATGCGGGATCGTGACGTTGCCGGCCAGGTTATTTGCGCGGATATCTGCAACCGCCGATTCGAGTTGATCGGCTGAGGTTGGTCGTGCTGCGTACGATAGATCGATGCTTGCGTCACATAATGCCGCAGTTTGCATTGCGGGCGAAAGTGAATGGTTGACTGGATCGCCGAGCAGTATAAGACTGCGCGGGAGGTCAATCATGGGCGAGATGCGCGATCTGTGGCTAAACGGTCCAAAACACCCGCGATCATGGACTCGATCATATCTGCTGCAACGCGATACTCCGACAGGTCGCCGCCAAATGGATCAGTAACATTACGCTGAGTTGCTCCACGCGACGCGTACTCATCAAGGAGATGTGCGTCAGCGTCTGGTGCGATAGACTGCACGGAGTTCAAATGAGCGGTTGTGAGCGCTAAAACAACGGTATCATCTGAAATGAGCTTTTTGTCAAACAGTCGCGCGCGATGTTTGGTAAGATCAAATCCGCGTTCGACCCCAATCAGGATTGCGCCATCGCTTGTGGCCGCGCCTTCGTGCGCACTCGTCCCGGCACTTGCGAAGGTTACACCTGTGAGCCCACGTTCCGTAGCCATCTTTCGGGCGATGCCTTCAGCCATAGGACTACGGCACGTATTACCGGTGCAAACAAATATGACGTTCACGATTCAGACTCCCGCAGGCTAGGTACGATCTTACGAAGCTCCGCGGGCGAAATGGCGCCATGGCGAATAATACGCGGAGTGTTATCCATACAATCTACAACAGTTGATGGCGCGGATGGGGGGAGGCGACCGCCATCGAGCACGAGTAGCTCGTGCTGGGCAATCTCGGTACGCCAACTGTCGAGTAGTTCATCGACGGCCATCGCTGGCGGCTGCCCTGGTACGTTTGCACTCGTTGAGGTAATCGGATCGCCATATGCTTGAATCAAGCGGAGCAGTCCTACATGCGGCGTCCACCGCACCGCGATCCCCCCTTCCACCCCACGCAGTGCCTCCGGTACTCGGCGTTTCCCTCCCGGCAAGACCAAAGTGAGCGGGCCGGGCCAAAAGTGGGCGGCGAGGGCAGATGCGGAGGTGTTCAGCTGCAGGTCCAACCGAACAAGCATGTTCGGATCGGAGATTAACAGCAAAAACGGTTTGTCGGGCGGCCGATGCTTAATTGCGACTAGCGCGTCCACCGATTCCTGATCGATTCCACCGCCAAATCCGTACACTGTTTCGGTAGGATATGCGAGTACACGCCGAGCGTTCAGGTGCGCGATAGCGGCACCGAGAGCACCGTCGATCTCCTCGGTCGACCAAAAAGGGATGGTTGCGCGAGCAACCGTCATTGCGGCAACATGCTGAGGACGTCTGCACGCGCAAAGTCATCTTCGACGGTGACTTTCATTGCGCGTTCGTTACCGGGGACTACAACGACATGTAATCCCAGGCGTTCGCATAATATGGAATCGTCGGTTGCAACGATTTCGTCTGCGGAAGCGGCGACATGTGCACGTTCGATCATTTCGCGTGGGAATGCTTGTGGTGTTTGGGCACGCCACAGTCCCTCTCGATTTACTGTTTCTGCGATTAATCCGTCGCTGTTTACGCGTTTGAGCGTGTCCACAACTTCGATTGCTGCGACTGCGCCGTGACCTTTACGGGCTTCCTGAATGACGGCGTCGATTGTTGCATCACAGACCAGCGGTCGCGCTGCGTCGTGAATGACAATGATTTCCATGTCGGGCGGTAAATCTTCGATACCGTGGCGAACGGAATCGCTGCGCTCACGCCCACCGACAGAAACGAGAAGTCGATCGAGATCGCACTGAAACAGCCAGGGTGGCGGGTCGCCAGCGTATAGCTTGGGAAGAACGGCAACGACCATCCCAACATTGGGGTGTGCTTGAAATGCTTGAACGCTGTGTAGCAGCATGGGCTTCCCTGCTACCCATCGGAACTGCTTGAGTTCGTCAGAACCGGTACGCGTGCCTGAGCCGGCGGCGAGTATGACCACACCAACATCGCGCCGTCTATCTGGGCTTGATGTTACTTCTGAGGATGTTGTTTCTGATGTTACTTCACCAACGTTGCTCACGATTATATACTCAGCGTGACGTTAACTAAAAAGCCGTGAAAACAGCACATCGATTGAGCGGACACCGATTGCTTTCATCCCCTTTGGTACCCGTTTCGGGATGCCACGTTCCGCCATGAATGCTGTTGTCATTCCCATTTTCGCGGCTTCGCTTAAACGACGTTCGGACTGCGAGACGGGGCGGATTTCACCGCCAAGTCCCACTTCGCCAACGAAGATGGCATCGGGTGGCAATGGACGATCGTACACACTGGATGCGAGCGCGGCTGCAACGGCAAGGTCACCTGCGGGTTCTTGCAAGCGTACGCCGCCAACAATGTTCAAGAACACGTCAAGTTGTGCGAATGAAATACCGGCGCGTTTATCGAGAACGGCAAGCAATAGTGCGAGCCGTCGTCCATCATAGCCAGTTGCAACACGTTGTGGTGTTCCAAATCCGGCTTTGGCTGCCAGTGCCTGGACTTCTATTAGAACGGGGCGACTTCCTTCGAGCAACGCGGTAACTGCACTGCCGGATGCTGTATCCATGCGATCGCCCAGGAACAGCTCAGACGGATTTTCAACCGGGGTTAAGCCCGATTGACTCATTCTGAAAACACCGATTTCGTCAACGCTTCCGAAGCGATTTTTTGTCGCACGCAAGATACGATGATCGAGCGTGCTATCGCCTTCAAAGTATAGCACGGTATCGACAATATGTTCGAGCGTTTTTGGACCGGCGATTCCGCCGCCTTTTGTAACGTGACCAACGACAAATACTGTGGTACCAGACGATTTCGCGAAGTGCATCAGTCGCGCAGCGCATTCGCGAACTTGCCCAACGTTACCTGGTGCGCCTTCAAGATCGCCAGTAAACACGGTTTGAATCGAGTCGACGATCATGACATCGGGTGTGTTCGATGCGGCTGTTGCCAAGATCGTCTCCAGATTCGTTTCGCTCAACAGCGAAACTTCGTGCGCGTTATGTTGAAGGCGATCAGCACGAAGCTTAACCTGTAACGGGGATTCTTCACCCGACACATATAGGCTTTCGTAGCCGCCACTTTGCAAGGTGCCCGCAACTTGTAACAGCAGCGTTGATTTACCGATTCCTGGTTCGCCGCCAACGAGAACCATTGAACCGGGAACGATGCCCCCGCCCAAAACAAAATCAAACTCGTTGATGTTTGTCTTCCAACGTTTATCCTCTGTGCCATGAACGTCGCGCAACTTTGGTGTCGCCGCAACAACTCCGCCGTGAGCAAGCGAGGATGGACCACCAACTCGTCGTGCTGCCGCGCCGGAAGGAGCGGACGACCTTGCTGCAGCTTCTTCAACTAATGCGTTCCATTCACCGCATACATCACACTGGCCAGACCACTTTGGATGATCTGCACCACAGTTTGTACAGCGGTAAACAGTCTTCGTTTTTGCCACTATTCGTCGCGATTCGCTTGCTGATTGGTTGGCCGCTGCACCAGGTTCTCGAACCGTGTGTATGTGCGATTAAAGTGTAGCTGTACCGCACCAGTCGGACCGTTACGCTGTTTACCAACAATTACTTCAGCTGTTCCGGCGGAGACCTTCCCGTCTTTGTCCGGTTGGTTCGGATCTTTTCCTTCCAAGACGTCGTAGTATTCCTGTCGATACAAGAACATGACGACGTCAGCGTCCTGCTCGATTGCTCCAGACTCTCGCAAGTCGGACAGCTGCGGACGTTTATTGTCGCCAGTACGTTGTTCAGGCGCACGACTCAGCTGAGACAGTGCGATGACCGGAACGCGTAGTTCACGCGCGAGCGCTTTTAGCGATCGCGAGATCATACTGATTTCCTGCTGGCGGTTTTCAACACCTGGAGGACCTGTCATCAGCTGTAAGTAGTCGATGATGACCATCCCCAAGTCGTTCTCTGCTTTGAGACGTCGAGCTTTCGAACGCAATTCAAGCAGTGAGATAGCAGGTGTATCGTCAATCCAAATCGGCGCTTGACTCAGTAGGCCTGCGGCACGACCGAGTTGCACAAATTCGTCGTCACGCAACCGTCCCTTTCGGAGTCGCTGTGCGTCGATTCGTGCTTCGGACGTTAACATACGCTGCAACAGCGACTGCTTGCTCATTTCGAGCGAGAAGAATGCGATGGCAGTTTTGTTATCGAGGGCTGCGTTTTGCGCCAAGTTTAGCACGAACGCAGTTTTACCCATCGAGGGACGTGCAGCAACGATAATGAGATCCGATGGCTGGAATCCGGCTGTCATTTCATCGAGATCCTTAAAGCCGCTGGATACACCAGTGACTGTGTCGCCAGCGAGATGGAGCTGTTCAATTCGCTCCATCGCTTCGTACATCAGCTCTTTAATTCGTGTAAACCCTTCGGATCCACGGGCTTGGCTGACTTCAAAGATCTTGTGTTCAGCATCGTCCATCAATTCGGCGGACGAGCGCGATGACTCGAACGCGTCGGTTACAATCGATGTTGAGACTTCAATCAAACGACGGCGAAGAGCTTTTTCTCGAACGATCTTCGCGTGATATTCGATGTTTGCGGCAGTCGGAACCACGTCCATGAGATACGCGAGATAATCGCGACCTCCGGCACCTTCCAACTCGCTGTTTCGTTGTAGCTCTTCAGTGAGCGTTAATGGATCGACAACATCGCCACGTTCGGACAACGAAATAATCGCACGGAAGATGCGTCGATGTCCTTCGCGATAGAACATCGAATCATCTACGTATTCTGTTGCGCGCAAGATTGCATCTTGCGCGAGCATCATCGCAGAAATAACGGCTTGTTCGGCCGGTTCGTTATATGGTGGTAACCGGTCGCGATAGGGATCGCGACCGGCTGCGCCATTACTTGGCGTCGTCGAGGATTCTTCTAGCGAGCTTGACATCTTCCCAGGTCGGGCGTTTCCATGCTGGATTACGAAGGAGAGCGGCCGGATGATACGTGACCACGAGTGGAACTCCGTGGAATGAATGTACCGTACCGCGCAACTTACCGATCGGGGTTTTCGTCCCAAGTAAGGTTTGGGCTGCGAATGTACCCAACGCCAATATTACCTTTGGACGAATTATCTCGATCTGGCGTATTAAATATGGGCTACACGCCTCAACTTCGCTTGGCGTTGGGTTTCGATTGCCGGGCGGGCGATGTTTTAAGACGTTACAGATGAAGACGTCGTCGCGTTGGATTTCAACTGCGGCCAGGATTTTTGTTAACAGTTGACCGGCCGCACCAATAAACGGTCGTCCAGTTGCATCTTCGTTCGCGCCGGGGGCTTCGCCAACGCACATAAAATCAGCGTGGATGTTGCCTTCACCTGGTACGGCATTTGTCGCGGTCTCGTACAGCGGGCAGCGTTTACACTTTTCGATTTCTGCGGTAATAGCAGCGATGGAATCGAGATGGGAGAACGGGTTGTGTTTAAACAAGTTCGCCCCGCTCGAGTGTATCGGAGTACCTTCGGCCACAATCTTTGGTGCGTCGTGGGTGTTCGAGGTGGTTTTCGAAGGGACTTTAGATGCAGACGCAACGATTGGCGACGTCGTTGATTCGACAACGGCTTCAACTTTTGGTGCAGGACTCGACGATGGTTTTGCAAGAGTCTGCGGCGCCGAGATCTGCGTTATGGCAATGTCGCGCGCGGGCTGTTCGCTTATAACTTGACGCGCAGCTTGCGGCGCAACTGGTCGTTGCGGTTTGTTGCGACGAATTGCCCCAACCGCCTGAAGTGCTTCGTCTATCGACATCCCGTCAAGAACGAATTCAGATTCACCGAGTTCGCGACGTTGTTCAAGATATCGACGGAGCCGATCTTTACCGTCCATGTGAAAGTTCCTCGACTCGGTCGATGAGCCGTTCAGCAACGTCTTGTTTGGACATTAACGGCAGCTCGGTAATTGTACCTGATTTATCGATGAACGTCACGATATTTGTATCGGTTCCAAAGCCAGAGCCTTCAACGCCTGCCTGATTGGCAACGATCAGGTCGAGGTGCTTATCATGTAACTTCTTTTGCGCAAATTCGCTCACATTCTGTGTTTCGAGCGCAAAACCAACAACTATGGTGTTCGGTTGTCTGTTTGCGAGTGTCGATTTTAGAATGTCTGGCGTTTCCATAAGGTCGAGTGCCATACGAGCCTTGTCTGTCTTTTTGATCTTTTGTGTAGCGACATTAGCGGGTGCATAATCAGCGGGCGCAGCGGCCATAATCAGGGCATCGGCATTGGGGAGTGAATTTGCGACGGCATGTTGCATGTCGCTCGTTGACGATACACGAACCGTCTGCAATATTACGGGGATTGCAACGTCAACATGTCCTGCAATAAGTGTAACGTCTGCTCCACGTCGCCATGCTGCGGTGGCGATGGCAACACCCATCTTTCCGCTACTATGATTGGAAATAAACCGAACGGGATCGATCGATTCCCGAGTAGCACCAGCGGTAACAACAACACGCTTTCCGTACAACGGGCCGTCTTTCGAAGCCATTCGCCGTAACATATGCTCGATGATTATCGATGGCTCAGGCAAACGGCCGGGGCCATGCCCTTCACCAACTGCAAGTGGACCCGTGTCGGGATCGATTACGGTGTACCCGATCTCGCGTGCGTGTGCAACATTACGTTGTGTTTGCGGATGTGCCCACATGCGATCGTTCATCGCTGGTGCCAGAACGACCGGACACGTTGCTGCGAGCAACATCGCCGTCAACAAATCGTTTGCAAGTCCATGTACTGCACGTGCAAGGAAATCGGCGGTAGCGGGTGCAACAAGAATCACATCAGCGTCGCGAGCGAGTTTGATGTGATCGAGTGCATGGCCGGAACCAAAAATTTCCGTATAAACGCGTCGTCCTGTGACGGCTTCGAAGGTAATTGCGCCTACGAACTCTGAGGCGCCTACTGTCATTACAACATCGACTTCGGCACCAGCTTCCGTGAGCAAGCGAGCCAGCCACACGGATTTGTAGCTGGCAATTCCTCCGGTAACGCCAAGGACAACGCGTTTATGGAGCAACTTACTCCGCTCGACGGCGTGGGACGACGTGATAGCTAATTTCACCACCAGCGAGCTCTTCGAGCGCGCGCGTGGTCAACTTCTTTTCGCCCGGCGCAGAACGATCGCGCGGGAATTCATTTAAGACACGGGCATACTTCGCAGCAACGAGTACACCTAAGTACTTGTTGGTTGCGTATTTGACGATGTCATCAGGCGTGTAAACGCGCATGAGAAAGCTCCTGTTCGAGATGGTCCAACTCGGTGTTTAACACCGTACTAATCGACTGCACAAAATCTGTGAGTGTAGCCGATCTTGACTGACGCAGCATTTCAGCATCGACAATAGACGATACTTCCGCGACTGCGCGATCGAGGTCGTCGTTAACGACCACAAAATCGTACCGTACAACTTCACGTAGCTCGGTCTGTGCATCACGCACGCGTCGAGCAACGGTTGCGGCATCTTCAGTCCCCCGCCCACGGAGGCGGCTGAGTAACGTCGCTCCTGTGGGTGGGAGAATAAAGATTTGTACCGATGCTGGAAATGCTGAGGCAAACTGTGCCGCTCCTTGCACGTCGATATCCATGATGACGTGTTTGCCGGAATTCGTAACTCGCTCGATTTCGCTTCGCAGGGTTCCGTACATGTTACCATGTACGTTTGCGTATTCAGCGAATTCGCCGCGCTCTATTGCCGCATTAAACTCATCTTGGGTGAGGAAGTGGTACGACTCACCGTTAACTTCGTTTCCGCGTGGTTTCCGTGTGGTTGCGGAAACTGAATAGCCAATATCGCTACGTAACTCCAGTAAACGCCGTGCGATCGTTGTCTTGCCGGTGCCGGAGGGCGCGGAGACAACGATTGGGAACGGTTTTGACTGGAGTACGCGAGTGATATCCATTGTACTACTCGACGTTCTCAACTTGTTCGCGAATGCGTTCGAGCTCTTCTTTGATGAGCACGACGTCGGCTAACATTAGAGAATCGTTTGCTTTGCTTCCGGTCGTGTTTGTTTCTCGCAGCATTTCTTGTAAGAGAAAGCCGAGGCGCTTGCCGACTGCTTCGCTGGCGGGTGTGTCGATGGCGACTCGGAAGGCTGCGATGTGTGCGCGGAAGCGTTGGAGTTCTTCGGACACGTCGATGCGATCGGCGAGGATTGCGATTTCTTGTGCGAGGCGTTGTGGATCGACGGCGACTCCTCCGGCGAGTTCGACTACGGCGGATTGGAGTCTGGTGCGCTGTTCCATCATCCGAACTGGAGCACGATCTTCGAGACGGGCAAGTGCTGATTCGACGACGGTTAGGCGGTCGAGTAGAAAGACGGCGAGCCTTGCACCTTCGGCGTGGCGCATTGCTTCGAGTGCGGCTGCGGCTTTTTCGATGACGGGTAGGATCTCGTCTGGGGATTCGAACGCACCATCGTCGCCGGAGGTCCCTGAAATGACGTCTGGGAGGCGAATGAGGGTGGCGATATCGACGTCACCGTCGAGGCCAAAGCGGTCTTTTAGTGCACGAAGTTGGGTGACGTAGGCGCCGAATTTTTGTTCGTTGATGCCGAGTGTGGCGTCGGTGTCGCGGTCGACCCATGCGGATAGGGTGATGTGGCCGCGGTTGAAGCGCTTACGGAGAACGTCGCGGACTTCGCTTTCGGAGCGGCCGAGGGCGCCTGGAAGGCGGAGGGTCAAATTGAAGAACCGATGGTTAACCGCCCGAATTTCGACGGTTAGTCGGACTGTGCCGACAACCCCTTCTGCGGTCCCAAAACCGGTCATGCTGGTAATCATGTTTAGCCGTGTAAGTTATTGCATGGCAACGAGTTTGTCAAAGCGATCGGTGCCCCCGATGGGGTAGGGGCGACACCTAGCTTCGCTCGGCTGGCGGTTGGGGGGTGGTCGATGGGGGTTTGGTGTTAGGCTGGGTGGGGTGATGGTTTACTGGGTTGGGTGTGGGGATGCCAGCCTGGCTGCAGACGGTGTCTTCCCTACCCCATTCGGTGGCACCTCTACTAGTGGGGGGTGTGGGATAGGGGTGTTGTGTGGGATTCTGGGAGGTATTGGCGGGGCGGCCTTCGGTGTTGCGATGGTATTGTGCGAGGGCTATGTCTCTCTGTCTCGGACAAACGTGTGTTTATTGGGTGTTTAGATAGGTTGCGATTTTTTGGCGGTATGTGTCTGCGGTTTTGAAGATTGGGTTGGGGTCGAGTGTTACGAATTGCTTGTTGCGAAGGAGGGGTTGACCGTGGCAGAAGACGGTGTCGACTTCCAGGCCTTGGGTGGAGTAGACGAGGTGGCTGATGGGGTTGTAGAGGGGGTAGAGGTGTGGGAATTCCAGGTCGATGAGGATGAAGTCGGCGAATTTTCCGACTTCGAGGGAGCCGATTTGGTGGTCTAATCCGAGGGCGTGGGCTCCGCCTTGGGTGGCCATCCAGAGGGCTTGGGATGCGGTCATGGCGGCGTTGTCTCGGTGGGCAAGTTTCTGCAGTTTGCTTGCGAGGTCCATGGCGCCGAACAGGCTGAGATCGTTGTTGCTGGCGGCCCCATCAGTGCCCAGGCCGGTTGGGATTTCGTCGCTGAGGTAGCTGGTGATGGGGGCGATACCGGAGCCGAGCTTGCAGTTGGAGTCGGGGTTGTGGATGATGCGAGCACCAGAGCGTTTGAGGAGGTGGCGATCGGAATCGGACACGTGGACGCCGTGCGCGCAGATTGTGCGGGGGCCGAGAACTCCGAGGTTATATAGATGTTCTACGGGTGTTTTACCGTGTTTTGCGATGGATTCAGCGACTTCGGCGGCTGTTTCGGCGACGTGGATGTGGATGTATGCTCCAACTTCCTTGGATTTGCGTGCGACTTGTTGGAGGAGATCGTCATCGCAGGTATATGGCGCATGTGGGGCGAGTGCGATGGTAATCCGATCGTTTCCGACGTAGTCGTGGAACAGTGAATCAAAGCGGGCGAAGCGGTCTGGACCGAGTGTTTTATCCTCGGGGATTGGATGGCTCATCATCGCTTGCGAGAAGATTCCGCGGAGGCCTGCGCGGGTCCAGACGTCGATTGAGGCACGTGGGTAGTAGTACATGTCGGAGACTGTGGTCGTTCCGAAACGGATGCACTCTAGTGCTGCGAGTTCGGTGCCTGCAGCGACGAAGTCTGGGGTGACGAACTTTGCTTCGAGTGGAAAGATTCGCTCGAAAAGCCAGACTTGAAGTGGGACGTCATCTTCGAGACCACGAAAGAGGTTCATCGCAAGATGGGTGTGTCCGTTGATGAGTCCGGGCATGAGTACTTTACCGGTCGCGTCGATAAAGTTGGCACAACGACTTTGAAGGTCTGGCGTAAATGGGCCAGTGTGCGCGATGGTGTTGCCTATAACTCCAAGGAAGTAGTCTGACTCAACGTGTACACGTCCTTGCATCGGCAAAGCGTGACTTGCGCGGATACCCCAATCAAATCGTTGTGCATGCATATGACTTCTGATGAAATACGTGCCTTCGTTATGGCGAAATGCGCGAATAGACGTCTTTGAGCGTGTTTTTCGCGATGCGAAATGTGTTTGGGTGGGTGCAAGAAAATTAATCGCGGTCAATCAAAGAAATACCAGCGCATTCCATACACACTCGCGCGACGCGGCATTAAGTAACCGGGCACTTGTTCGTACAACGACAAATCGATATTCCGGTACTGATAGCTAATAACACCGCGCAATATCCGTAGCTCTGTACGTAACGAATAGATACGACTTGCACCCGCAACCTGTGGGTTAGTGACGGTCGGGAACGACACTCTTCCCCGCTGCTCAACCGACGGCGCGATCACAAAGCCAAAGTTTTTGTTCGGAAACTTGGATAGCCATTGGGTGGCAAACTGGATTTCGCCGCGAACTTGGTAGTTGGGTGTATACGAGTTCGGCGTTCCCCATGATGTACCACTCGCGTCGATAGACAATCCATACTTGAGGGGGCCACGCAACGAATACGTCCAACCTGAGGTGCGTCCCACGTTCTGGACTCGATACGCAGAATCGAATACGATCGGTGGAAGCAAGATTGCTGTATCACGGGTAACGATACCAGCAGAAAACCAAGCATCGCCAAAGACGCGCACGCCAGCTTCCAAACGTGCTGAACGAGAATCGACTTGATCGATTCTCGATTGATCTACACTTCGTTGTCCAACATACGCCAAGAGTGCAATGCGATCAAACGGTGTAAATCGAGCGCCCGCTTCCACGCGGGTAAGACCATAAAACCCATCGCGTTCGGCGCTAAGCGAGACACCAACCAAATTTTTGGTAAAGTCGAATGTTCCGCCAAGCGAGTTGTACCCTTCACCACGATATGTGCGGTATCGATCGAATAAGCGCACACGCCCACCCCATCGGTCGAAGCCGACTGTGGTCACATACTGAGAAAGCGATGCCAGCGAATCCAGGGTATCGGCTGGAAAACCGAATGGCGCAGCAGTAGCCTCTGTAAAGTGTGTACTATTCTCACGCAACGACTGCGACGAGGCCACGAACTGCGCGAATGGACCATCGCCCTCTCTCCCAACCGCTGCACGAAGATAGGCAATAGTGTTTGACGCACGGTAGTTCGGCAAATAGACTCCGCCGCCAAACCGCTGAGTCGAGGTTCGCGTCGTTCGTGTACGCAACACCGTAGCGTCGACGCTCCAATTCTTTCGACCGACACCGTACCGCCCAAAGAGCGATAGCTCATCGCCGCCACCGCCATATCGAGCAGCACTCACACCGTACTGCTCGCCAGCTAACTGAAGCGCGGCACCGTTGTGAAATCGTTTACCATAAAACGCATGATACAAATTTGTATTCATGTCGCCGGTTAATACATCAACACGGGTATATGGCGTCGTCTTATTGTATTCCCAACTGCGAATATCAACACGGATTTCATTCGCGCCGCGTGTGATCGACAACCGTTCAAGCGACCACAGCTGCACATTACGGAGATCGGTGACTCCGCCGTTCCTCGGCTCCAAATTATCGAGCTCGATTCCGTCGTAAAATACGCGAATTCGCGCAACGTCGCCGTTATACCCAACAACTTGGGGCGATGGAATCCAACCAGACTGGAACGTTGTTACGCCAGTCATTCGATTGAGAAGATCAGTTAATGTTAACGCGCCGGATGCATATAGCTCATCACGCGTAAACTCGTATGTCTTCCCAACTTCCAACGTTGGCGGCACGTTATCATGCCCAATCCTCGGCTGAATTGAATCAGCGCGCGCACGGGTTGTGTCTGATTTATGATTATGAGACTGATCAATCGCGCGCTTTAGCGTGTCCGTATTGATGTTCTGTGCAATTACTGGATGTACTGCAAACACAGCACATCCAAGCAGCAGTAGCGAACGCACGACGAGCGATTGAATCACTAGTTATTGCGACGCGCGGGTGCGGACGAACTCAACAAATGTACCAACAGGTGTTCCGGTCGGACCTTTAGGAAGCCAAACAAGATCGGTCTCGGAGTACGCCGCTCCAGCAACGTCGAGATGTACCCATGGATATCCGTCAACGAATTCTTGCAAAAACAGCGCAGCCGTAATGGCTCCGGCAGCACGTCCACCGGCGTTCTTTACGTCGGCAACATCGGATGAGATTAACTCTTTGTACTCATCCAACATCGGCATTTGCCATGTTCGTTCGCCAGCGCGGTTTCCGGCTGCAACTACTTCATCGACTAAGCTCTGATCGCCACCAAATGCGCCGGTGATGTTGTTCCCTAACGCGATTACTATCGCACCAGTTAACGTTGCAGCATCGATAACGGCCGCTGGTTTAAAGCGACGCACGTATGACAATAAGTCGGCGAGTACCAAACGCCCTTCGGCATCGGTGTTAATAATCTCGATGTATTTTCCAATCTGGCTGCGAACCACATCGCCTGGCTTAACTGCGGTACCAGATGGCATGTTGGTTGTCGCACCAATAACGCCAACAACGTTAATCGGAAGCTTTAATCGTGCGACCGTTTCCATCGCACCGAGCACGCCTGCGGCGCCACACATATCGAACTTCATCCACTCCATACCAAGAGCGGGCTTAATCGAAATACCACCTGAGTCGAAGCACAGGCCTTTGCCAACGAGGACCACCGGCGCATCGCCGTCTTTACCGCCGTTGTATTCCATCGCGATAAGTCGTGGCTCTTGCGGTGTACCTTGTGCAACGGACAAGAACGCCCCCATCCCTTCCCGCTGCAAGCCGACACGATCGAGGTCGGTGTACTTAAATCCGTGTGTGTTCGACATCTGCCGAGCGGTTTCGGCAAGGTAGTCCGGTGTGCAGAGGTTGCCGGGGAGCATCGCGACAGAACGTGCGAGATCGTATCCAGCGCCAAGTGCAATACCAGCGGCGAGAGCGGTCGAGTTCTCATTTGAGACTTCGACGAGGAGCGTAGCCGATGTTAACGGCGCTTTGCGATCGTTTTCGGGTGGCTGACTTTTGGTTTCAGTGTATTGCCAAGCGCCAGCCTGTAATCCTACGACTGCGGCTTCGATTTGCTCGGGAGTTAATCCATCCGAAAAAAAAGCAATGTCCCCGGTGCCTAATCGAACGGCGTGCCTCGCTGCAATTGCGGCTGCGCGCCGAATGGCGGTGGGTGAGCTATCTGTGCCTGTTCCGATCAATCCAACACGTCTCGGTCCGTCCGTTCCTCCAGTGAGATACAGCACTTCATCGCGTCCGCCGCGGAAATCTCGAGACTCGAGTGCAGTTTTGAGGCTGCCGCCGAGTGCTTGGTCGATGGATTTCAGGGCCGATGGAAGGGTTGAACCTTTCGGCAATGCGATAAAAAGAAGTGGACCGCGGTACGAGGTTGGCTCGTGACCGGCCAATGTGATGTTGATGGATTGTTGCGTCATTCAGGTAAAGACAACCAAATCGAGTGAAAAAGAAGAATAACCAACCATGCAGACGCACTCCGGTTTTCATTCAAATCAAACAAGACCTGAATGAAAACCGGCGTGTATCGAAGTTACAAACTACGCGCGCATACCAGCGATGATTGCGTCGCCGAAAGCCGAGGTCGATACTTCTGTGGAGCCTGGCATTTGACGGGCAAGGTCGTATGTAACGCGCTTGGCCTTGATGGCATTTTCCAGTCCGGAAACGATGAGCTTTGCGGCTTCGTTCCATCCCATGTGCTCGAGCATCATCACACCAGAGAGGATTACGCTGCCTGGATTGATCTTGTCGAGGCCGGCGTACTTTGGAGCTGTACCGTGCGTTGCTTCGAAAACGGCGATACCGTCACCGATGTTTCCACCTGGGGCGATACCGAGTCCACCGACCTGAGCTGCGGCTGCGTCGGAGAGATAGTCGCCGTTGAGATTTGGCGTGGCGATAACCGAGTATTCCGACGGGCGGAGGAGGAGCTGCTGGAACATGGCGTCGGCGATACGGTCCTTGATGACCACTTTGCCGGTCCGGTCAACAGAGTCATCCCATTCGGTAACGGTTTGACTACCAAACTGATCGCGTGCGACTTCATAACCCCAATCGCGGAACGCGCCTTCGGTGAACTTCATGATGTTGCCTTTGTGAACGAGCGTGACCGATGAACGGCCCTTCTCAATCGCATATTTCACGGCCATTTCGGTAAGCCGCTTGGATCCGAACTCGCTCATTGGCTTGATGCCGATCGCGGAATTTTCGCGGATATTCGCGTTAAACTCCGTGGTGAGGTAGTTACGGAGCTTGTTGGCTTCCGGGCTGCCGGCCTTGTATTCGATGCCGGCGTAGACGTCTTCGGTGTTTTCGCGGAAGATCACAACATCGACCTTCTCTGGCTCCTTGACGGGGGCACCAACGCCTTCAAAGTACCGCACTGGGCGGACGCAGGCATAAAGGTCCAGGACTTGGCGAAGCGTAACGTTGAGGGAGCGAATGCCACCGCCAACTGGGGTTGTGAGCGGGCCCTTGATCGAAACGCGGAACTCCTGGAACGCGTCAACGGTCTCTTGGGGGAGCCAGTCTTTAAACTGGGTAAACGCCTTTTCACCAGCGAAAACTTCCATCCAGGCGATTTTCCGCTCGGAACCGTAAGCTTTTTCGACTGCGGCGTCAAATACACGTACAGAGGCGCGCCAGATATCAGCTCCGGTGCCGTCGCCTTCAATAAACGGGATGATGGGATTCGATGGGACCGAAAGCGTCCCGTTCACATATTCGATCCGGTCGCCCTGGGCGGGGACCTTTGCGTGCGTATAACTTGCCATGCGGATAACTGAGGTGAAAGGGGGAGACGGGTCGAGGGACGAGCCAGACAGGGCGTACTGCTGCCCGAGGATCGCCAGCGGAAGCTGGTTATGCCTTGGGCGCGCCAGGCTCCTCGACCGAAGCGATCGAGTTTCCTTCGTGTGTACCGTAACGTTGAACAATTTATCTCTACCGCTATGGTGGCGCTATCCGTAGGGGACGACGTGGCCTGTTCTGGAGGGACGAAACTTCGATTAGTCGGCAGTTAGTGGTCTATTTGCCGAAGTCATCGACGCCATCGCTGGAGCAACCCGAATGCCCGAATGGAGTTGCAGCGATTTACATTGAAGAGGATTTTTGGAAAGAATTACGCACCCTTTCGTAAATTTTAATGTTTGGCTGAAATTTTACCCGGCTTTTTCAATTGGATGATGCGATACGTATTCGAGACGTATTATGGATTCAACCAGTAGGTCATTTTGATGAGAAACGTATTATCAGGGCGCTCGTGAAAAAGATTTCGTATATCGCGATTCACAACAAGCGACCCTGAATCTGTTCCATCTTGTACCCTGCCCTGCGTCCACACGAAATACAGAATCGATGCAGGACGGAACTCCCAACGGTATATCAAGTTCGAACGAAACTGTTTGTAATTAAAGTTGAAATCCTGCAGCTTTGCGCCATCAACACCAGTAAAAGATGTAAATCTATGATCCCATGATGACGATCGCGCATCTGACACCTCTTTCCAATTATGGTACGATCCACTGGCGATATACGGTTCACCATAGAATTGAAACGACATTGATGGCGTAACCGTATAGTCGATTTGTGCATAAAGGCTGACAACTGGCTGTTGCAGAGTTGCAAAGGTATAGTGTGTGCTATCCGAACCGATTGCTCCATAGTTGCCAGTCCATTGCAAAGCATCGATAGATTTTCCGGCCGTTACTCCTGCGGACGAAAACAAACGACTCGATATACGCATATCCACCCACGAGTTAGCGGAGATCGAACTGGATCTGCCGCCATCCGAAGTACTACCAGATAATATGACCGACGGACTAATGCGAAGGCGAGGATTTCCGTAGAACTGGATCGTTGCACGCTGCTGTGGTTCATTGCGAACAAACGGCCCTCCGCGTGTACAAGAGGAACAAACTGTCGAACCCATTCGACCAAGAACAACCCTTGCGGATGCGTATGAGCCATCGTGAAACTCCATCGCGCCGTCAACGCTGAATTGCAAGTCTGTACGCTCTCCGTGACTGGTAAATTTTTGATCGGAACCTAGAGTAACGCGCGACTGTCGAAATACGTTGTTTGGCTTAAGGAACACACGTTCAATATGATTTGTCCAAAATTGCTGATTACCGAGAATCGTGAAACCGAGATCGTTGATTTCGAATCCTGATGAAAACCGTTGGTACAGAGATGAGTAGCGTAGCTTTCCACCAACTTTTGCAAACGAAATTTGTTGCGACGTTCCCTGAAGCTGTGTGCGCGTTGAATCAAATGCACCCTTGTTATCTGGGCTTTGCAGGAGATGTAATCCATTTCGCTGAGTGAGCGATATCGCGGAAGATGATCCGTTCACCATGCTGCCAGAGAAATAACCGGCAATTTGGTATCGACTGTCGAGAAATCTGTGGCGAAAGTCAATGCCGCCGGTATATGCAGTTCGATGAAGATATGGCGCAGTTGCGGTATCAAGGTTTCGCTGCACTCCGGTGAGCATCAACCCGATGCCCGTCTCACCTCGGCGTAAATCTTGTTGCGCACGCGCAACCAGATAATTCGTTCGAGGTTCGATGGTTGCGGTGCCTACCTCACGATCGGTGACTGCATCCAGCATTCCCCAGGACAATCCATTATTTGTTCGACCGGTAAATCGAGCGGCACCCAGAATGGTTGTTGTCGTTGGGCTGGTTGACGTTCCAAACCGAGGAGTCAATTGTGGAGCGCGACCAATTCTGCGTGTGTAAAACAGTCCATGACATATAGCTTCACAGAAAATCGGAAACTGCAAATTATTGATCTTCTCAACAAAAAACGGTCGTCGTTCTGGGAGAAACTGCTCGAACGCCGTTAAATTCAACGATGCAGGATCTGCCTCAACCTGGCCAAAATCCGGATTGATTGTTGCGTCGATCGTACTGTTCGCGGTGGGGCTGTACTTCAGGTCCAAACCACCGGCTGTTTGCTGGCTTCGTCTCCGTCCGTTCGACGATACAGCTG
>CAYTFY010000006.1:0-203664 GCA_964437225.1 uncultured Gemmatimonadaceae bacterium
CTACATTCACACAAGAACTCTAAAGCTAAGTGCTACTGAAGATGGGGGGACGTCGCTGGGGCAACAGCGCTAATTGAGATTTCATCTATATCAGAATACTCATATTCAAAATCTTCGGAGAACAAATAGGACGACGGTGAAGATTCTGATGGCAGAGGAACATATCGTATCGGATTACGAATCGATTGCTCATGAGGTAGCGGACGGGGATTCTTTTCAAGCTCAATGATCCACTGTTCAACATCTCCTCGCCAATTGGTCCAATTAGCTACATCTTTTGCATGTTGTTTCAGTTTTTCAATACTCGCTCCTAGCAAAACACACTGGTCTAGCAAAGAAAGTGCTATATGAGGATCATAGTAACTGAGTCTATTGTTGAGGATACCTCTAATGTATAAAATATCTCGTAAATATGGCTTCTCGCGGGATGATCGTGTAACACTACACACACCACTAACCTTCCTAAAATGCGAGTTCGATAGATGCTTTGGTTGCTTTCCCTTCTGAATCATGTTCCACATATTGATCTATGGAAGTTCTCATGGCGACCATCACTTCTTCAACCTGAAACCGTTTCAGAAGTCGTTTCAATTTAATTTTCCCCGATTCGGTGAGAAACCAACCATCGGCGAGTTCAGCCCAGTACGCAGCCAGACGATTCAATATTTCATCGTCTAGCTGTGCAAGGGATTTTTGCCACCGAAGCATCATATCGAACTGCTCACGACGCTCAGCTAATTCATCGAGCTGCCGACGTTGTTGAGCAAGAATAGAGTTGTCAGAGAGGAGACGTGCACCTTTGCCAAGATTACAATCCACACAAGAAGTGGTGTAGTTCAGCAACGTGTTATTGCCTCCTAATGCGATGGGCTCGATATGGTCGACCTGAAGTACTATATCAGGTGCCTTTCTGCCACAATATTGACATGTAAATGAATCTCGTTTGAACACTTCAAAACGTGTTGTTTTCGAGATACTTCGCCGAGCTTCCGCCCTTTCTTTTCGTCGGTCACTGATGGGTTCACCATGGTAGCGCTTCTTCTGTTTCAAGAGTTGAAGCTACTCTTATTCTATCGGCGAGATCCCTGCCGTCCTGCAACATAATGCTGCAGATACCGTACTGGCTGTATCTATATCCCGTCTCTTCCACAATCAACAAGTTCCTCAATCAGTCCAAATCGACAATGGGGATAGCAGAGCTCACCACGAAGTGTCCTAATCTTCACTGTTTCATTGCAATATTCTAGGAATCGTGACCTGCCCTACATCCACGTCCAGTCTCTTACGTGCTATCGTCGGTACGCTTCTTTGGTGAACCCTCATACTCCAACAATTCGCCTGGCTTAACGCGTAAGGCCTTTGCCAACCGTTCGATCAAATCCAATTCGATGCGACGACTTTTCCCGGTCTCCAGGTCGCTTATCGTAGCTTGCCTTACCCCTACCGCCTCAGCGAGCTGTTGCTGAGTCAATCCTTTGGCTTCTCGCAGTGCCTTAAGAGCGAGCTGAACAGATGTCATATGTAAAGATACGGCTAAGCGGATATTGACTCAAATACGCCCAGGCGTATATTATACGTGTAAACGTATAAATTAGGAGTTTTATCATGCCCCTTACAATCCAAATTGCTCCATTTCGCTCCCCAAGCGGAAAAATCGTCCTACTGGCACTGAACGAAGGACGGCTCGTAAGCCGGTTTCTGGTGTCCCCCTTCTACATTCAGTTCCCCACACCCACTCCCACGCCAATCGGCCCTTTTCCCTCTGATTTTTCCCTGCTCTATTCTGAACAAAACCGACGTTGGACGTACGGCATCCATCGAGCTGGCTGGCCTTCCATTGTCTACAAACACGGGACCGTACTTATTGCGGTCGATCAGGAAGGCCGATGGGTAGGTGAATGTGAAGTCCCACCAGGCGCAGATCATCTTCGTCGAGCGAAACTGGCCCTTTCTGAATTACTCGCGACAGGCGACGCCATTCAAGCTGAACGAATCGCACGCGGACCTTGTCAAAACGTGTTCAATCCAGCCGTCGTTGTACTCATGGTTCGTCCAACAATTGATCATGCTTAACAGCAACCCTGATCAACTTGTATACCATAAAAGAGTCGAAGCTGTCCCCATTGAACATTATAGGGACGATGTAATTACTCGTCCTCTCAAGAATAAAAGGAGCGACACCTTCGAGGCGATTGTAATGGAAAACCAGAACATTGAGGATATCCTGGATCGATACAAAAGCGAAGCAGCGATCCTTGAACGACGTGGGCATACAAACGAAGCACACTTAATCACATCCATCTGTCAGGATGTCATCACTGTACTCGACGAATACATTACATGGCTTTCGGAATCCAACGCGCAATTGCGATCCGGCCATGGTGTTCCATGGCTGCGTGACAAATTCCCCACCTGGGAAGCGGCAGGACATGCACGAATGCGCGCAGGAAAGCGCGAATATCGGCTCATCATTGTGCCGCAACGCAGACATGCGGAGGGAGTCGCGGCGTGAATGTGAGGGCGACCCAGGATCGCAACGAGCTCGTTGTGTATCACAGCGGTCGTGGCACGCGCGTCCGTGTCATTCGGGCACTCGTACGAGGCGAGACGATTCTACGGGTTGAGTGGTATGTCCGACGGCTCCGGAAGGTGAAGGATTATGCGGATACCGCAAAGGGGTTTGAGAAGGCCCGTGCGTTTGCGCAGTCGATTTACAACACGAGGTTGGCCGGAACCACACCAACGCGTCTCGCAATTGGAGAAATGTGGCGCCTGTATCAAAAGGCGGAGTTTTCCCATCTCAGTCAAACAACACGAGACAACTACACGCATGCGTGGAAGTTCTTCGAGCATTTCTTCGGACAGCGATTCTTTGCAGAGAACGTCACCCACGAGCGACTTGATGATCTACGCGATGAACTCCGGAAACGCCGCAAACCACCGCTGTCAGTCCGGATGGTGCAAGACATCTTCGGAATGATCCGTCGTGTCTATCGATGGGCTGACGGACGAGAACTCATTGGTAAGAACCGGCCCGGATCCTACCGATATAAAATCGCGAAGAGTGAACGCACACGCCCCCGTGACGAATACGAACCGGATGATCGCGATCGACTCCTCGAACATCTTGATCCCAATCACTATGGCGATTGGCGCGGATATGTTGCGCTTGTCATTTGCGGCATGCAAGGCGCTCGACAACATGCGGTACTACACCTGACCTGGCCGGATATTGATCACGAGGCAGGGATGATTACCTGGCAAGCCGCATGGGATAAGATGGGTAAAACATGGGAACAGCCGATCCGTGTACTAACACGTGAGGCCCTGAATATTGCGCATCAATGGCGTACGAAAATTGGGTACACCGGCCTCTATATCATACCTCCGGCACGAACGCACAGCAAAATCCCCCATTTTTCAAAGCAGTCCCTCGCGGTAGTACTCCGGAAGGCGGAAGCCCGTGCCGGGATCCCCCACAAACCTGGTCGCGGTCCCCATGGATTGCGACGTACTGTGTCCGGCGATGTGAGCGCAGAAAGCGGCGATCCCATGCTCGGTTTGCATGCGATTGGTGATAGCGATGCTCGCATGGCGTCGAAATACATCAAGGCACGTTCCAAACGGATCAAAGATGTCTTCGATGCACTCGACCAAAAACGCAACAAATAATCCGGGAATTTTCGGAGATGTCGTCACCATGTCGTCACCAAGCACAAAAACAAAAAGGACGTTGCATTACGCAACGCCCTTCTAAGTCCAAGCAACACAACAACTTACAACATCGTTTTACAAAGGGTGACTGACGGGAATTGAACCCGCAACCCCCGGAACCACAATCCGGTGCTCTAACCAATTGAGCTACAGCCACCATATCGCGCAGCACATTTTTCAGCGCCGCGCCACAGTCCTAGATTCTAACCACCTAAGGCGAACAGATCAATCCACAAAACCACCAACCTACTCCTTCGACCGATCCAAATACTCCCCAGTCGCCGGATTCACCCGCACCCGCTCACCAACACCAACAAACTCCGGCACGTTCACGGTCACACCATTATCCAACTTCGCAGGCTTCGATGACGCAGTCTTTGTCGCCGTCTTCATCACCGGCGCCGTATCCACAACCTCAAACGTCAGCGAGTTCGGAAGATCGATACCAACCGGCTTGCTGTTATAAAACTCAGCCCGAATCTTCATTCCAGGCTGCATCCACTGGGCAGAATCCCCAAGCGTTTCGCCGTCCATCTCAAGCTGGTCGTAGTTGTCCGTATTCATGAAGTGGTATGTATCCCCACCTTGATACATAAACTCCAACTCATGTGTCTCCATCGACGCCCTCTCGATGGAATCCGCAGCTCGGAACCGATGTTCGAAGTTATTCCCGCTCCGCAAGTTCTTCAGTTTGGCCTGAACCATAGCGCGCAGGTTTCCTGGCGTGTGGTGACGGAACTCAATCACTCGACACGGGTCGCCCTCGAACACTATTACCATTCCTCGGCGGAGATTGGTCGCCGGTAATGCCATATAAACTCTTTCCTCTTGTAAGGCTTAAACTCGAACAGCCTTTTAAGATACTCCTATTCGACCTTTTGCACCACCGGTCTCAGCGATCGCCATACATTTTTTGCCACAATTTCTGCGCCCGCGACGTTCGGATGGATCCCGTCGGCCTGATTAAGCGTTCGAATACCGGCCACGCTGTCGAGTAAAAACGGCGCTAGATCGAGCTTCAAGCTACGGGCGATGTCTGGATAAATCGAATGGAACTCGGAGACGTACTTAGCCCCCAGGTTCGGCGGTGCCTCCATCTGGATCAATACAATCGGCACATCCGGCTTGCTCGCGCGGATCTTCCCCACAATTGCCTCAATATTTTGGCGCAACGACGAAACCGACTGCCCGCGAAGCCCGTCGTTCGCACCGGTCTCCAACACAACCACGTCCGCCGGCGACCGGAGCGCCCACTCCACACGCCGCAATGCCCCAGCCGAGGTCTCTCCACTCACACCGGCGTTCAATGCGGTGATTGGGAGGCCAACGCTGTCCGCGATCCGCTCGATCACCGCCGGATACGCCTGGCTCTCTTCCAACCCATACCCCGCCGTAAGGCTTGTCCCAATAAACAACACCACCGGCCGTTTCTCTGCGCCCTGCTGGCTGGAATCGGAACCGGAACCAGCCCGAGCCACAAGATTCGACGATGTGTCACCCCCAATCGGCCCACGCCCCATATCTTTCGAAGTTGGAGCACACGCGGATGCTATAGAAACCACGAGAACGCAGCAAACAGATCGCGCGCGACGCAGCCAACGGTCGCGATCTGGGCCCGCTTTTCGTAGTCTTTGCCGAATATACACACTGAACAGCCGACTTTTCATGCTCATCGCAGAATCATTAACAAAGGTATACCAGAGCGGAGACCGAACTCTTACAGTTCTCGACCATGTCTCGCTCCACGTGACTAGCGGGGAATTTGTCGCAATTGTTGGCCCGTCCGGTAGCGGGAAGACCACTTTGCTAGGATTGCTCGCCGGTCTGGATACCCCAACGAGCGGTCGAGTGATCCTCGACAATACCAATATCTCTGCGATGACGGAAGACGAACGGGCGCGTGTTCGCGGTCAAAAGGTGGGGTTTGTCTTTCAAAATTTCCAACTGATCCCCACGTTAACGGCGATCGAAAATGTACAGGTCCCGCTCGAGCTTCGTGGGTCGGTTGGTCGAAAGCGACGCAACTCGTCCGAATTAGACGAATTTGGCTGCAAGATCGAAGAATCAGACATGGACCTTACGCTCCAACGACCTGACGAACTACCCAGTGAGCGCGCACGGAACCTCCTGACACAAGTCGGCCTCGGCCAACGATTCGACCACTTCCCTACGCAACTATCCGGCGGCGAACAACAACGTGTCGCAATCGCACGAGCGTTTGCAAACTATCCATCTATTCTTTTTGCAGACGAACCAACCGGGAACCTCGACGCCCACACCGGCGCTCGTGTTATAGAACTGCTCGAATCGTTCAACCGCGAAGCAGGGACAACAATCATCCTCGTCACACACGATCTCGATCTCGCCGCACACGCCACACGTACCATCCGCATCGCAGACGGCGCAATCATACACGACTCTGCGACATCTGCAAATGTTACAGTTCCAACGCCTGCCGGATCAACGAAACCAACAGAGTCCACCGAGCCAACGCGTTAATGAGCGCATCAATAACAACGCTCGCCAGCCTGGCCTGGCGAGAAGGACGGTCCGGCAGACGTCGATTGCTCCTCTACATGACCTCCATCGCACTCGGCGTCGCCGCTCTCGTCGCAATGGATTCGTTCTCGAGCAATGTGACACGTTCCGTCGAAGAGCAATCACGCACTCTCATGGGTGGAGACGCACAACTTTCAGGGCGACAGGCCTTCACGCCGTCGACAGATTCGTTGTTAGACTCGCTCGGCAAACATGGAGTGCTCAACGCACGAGCGGTCACGTTCCCGTCGATGATACTCATCACGCGCACATCGGCAACACGCTTGGCCCAGGTACGCGGAGTTGGACCAGGCTATCCGTTTTACGGAACCATTACAACGCAACCAGCGAACCTCTACGATCAAATTCAAACAGGACAGTTCGCGCTCGTTGATTCCGCAATTCTCACAACAACCAACGCACGCATCGGCGACACACTTCGCCTTGGATACGGCGACTTCACGATTATTGGAACGCTAAAAGATGTTCCAGGAACTTCAGGCATCGCAGCCGCGCTCGGCCCACGCGTTTATATCGGCGAAAAGTATTTAGCAGCAACTGAACTCCTGACATACGGAAGTACAGCAGAGTATACCGCCCTACTCAAACTTCCATCCAACATTAAGGCAGAGACGTTAGCTTCATCGCTACAGAGCAGACTAGAACAACAAAACCTTCGTCTTCGCACCGTTAGCCAGAGCCAACGAGCTACAGAAAGCGCAACAAATACACTTGGCACGTTCATCGGAATCGTCGGTCTTGTCGCCCTACTGTTAGGCGGAATTGGCGTCGCAAGTGGCGTTCGCGCGTTCGTTGCACGCAAAATTGACACAGTTGCAGTGCTCCGCTGTCTTGGCGCCTCAAGCTTTCAAGTTTTAGCCATCTATGTAACACAAGCAGCAGCGATGGGAATCATTGGCGCAATGATAGGCGCAGTTATCGGGGTTGCAATTCAATTTGGATTGCCGCAGATCGCCGCTTCGTTGCTCCCCGTTGATGTCGCTGTTACTCTGGACTTACGCGCGATTATCGCGGGGATCGCAGTTGGTGCCTGGGTGGCACTCATCTTCTCTCTGCAACCGCTATTCGCACTTCGAAACATCTCGCCGTTGCAAACGCTACGAAGAGAATCCGATTCAAGTGTCTTGACACGCCGCTGGAACGATATACCGAGGCTTGCGATATATGGTGCACTTGTACTGAGTGTGGTTGGCGTAGCAGTTGTTCGCGCTCCCACCAAAATACAAGGGCTTTGGATCAGCCTGGCCACCGGAGCTGTTATTGCAGTTCTCGCTGCAAGCGCGAGCCTACTGACTTTTGCAGCGAGACGTATTCTCCGACAACGATGGCCATACGTCGTTCGACAAGGGATCGCGAATATCTACCGTCCGTCAAACCAAACGCGCTCGGTTGTTATCGCATTAGGATTTGGCACGTTCCTCCTCACAACGCTCTACCTTGTGCAACACAGCATCGTGCAACACCTCAGCGTTGAAGCGAGTCAGTCCGGAGCGAATGTGGTATTCTTTGACGTACAAGAAGATCAAGAGAAGGCTATGGATTCGCTGATTCGAGCACGCGGCTATAGCGTACTCCAAAATGCCCCTATTGTTACAATGCGCATCGCCGAAATTAATGGGAATGCCACCAGCCAACTTGCAGGAGATACCACCGAACGTAATAGAGCAAAATGGGCTCTCCGGAGAGAATACAGGTCGACCTATAGAGATTCCTTGCTTGGCGGAGAAACGCTTTTGAAGGGCAAGTGGTTCGCCCACTCACCACAGCCCCAGCATACGGCTCACGACACGGCCGAGGTTTCGCTTGAACGCGATATCGCAGATGAGCTCCAGGTTGGTATCAATGACATCATTACCTGGAACGTTCAGGGGGTCCTTATACCAAGTCGCGTAACAAGCATACGCGAAGTAAAATGGACAAGATTCGAACCAAACTTCTTTGCGGTCTTCTCGCCAGGTGCTTTAAACGACGCCCCAAAGCAATTCGTTATGTTAACGAACATTGCATCAAAAGCCGATATCGCGACGATACAACATAATGTCGTACAAAAATTCCCGAATATTTCCAGCATCGATCTTTCGTTAATTACGGAGACGGTGGAAGGGGTGCTCGATAAAGCACGTAGCGCAATCCAAGCGCTTTCGTTGTTCGGTCTTATGATGGGCGTCCCAGTACTATTCAGCGCCATCGCAGCAACACGACGTGAAAGGTTACGCGAAGGTGTGCTACTCAAAACGTTAGGCGCATCACGGAATCAAATCCTGCAAATCCTCGTTACCGAATACGCCCTACTCGGCATACTCGGCAGCCTCACCGGGATCATCCTTGCGATGGGATCTGCGTGGGCACTAACCATCTATGTGTTTAAAACGTCGTATGCTGTCGCCTATTTGCCAGCACTCGCAATTATGGCAATGATGACGTTGCTCACCGTGACAATCGGTGTTCTCGCCGGCCGAGACGTGTTTCGTGAAACAGCGATAACTGCACTCCGAGACTAATCACCTCAAAACAAATACGAATCATCCAGTATAAGCAGACAAAAGAAGGGGGAGAGCGATTAAAGTCGCTCTCCCCCTTTTCTCAGCAATCGATTGCCAATTATCGAACTATATCAAACCTACAAAGCTCCAACTAAAGCAACTATCGCAATCGCACGATATACAACCGACCATTAACATCAGTAACCGGCGCACCAGTCACATCCGTAACCTTAATCGTCCGCACCCCATTACCACGCAGCGTAGTAAGAAAATACGCCGCAGATCCACCACGAACCGTAGTAGCCACAGTCGCTGTTCCATTCCCAACTGGAGTAACCTTCAACGCATAGTTTGGCTGATCTAACGCAGTGATCAACGGACGGAAGTCATAACTCTTATAATTATACCGCGCATTGAGATTCGCAATATTGAGATTATCCGTATACAGCGTAACCAACCATCGAGACAACAACGTATCCAACGGCACACCAGCCGCCTTCGTGAGATTCACAATGCCGGTATCCGGCCCCATCGCTAACTTTTTCGTCAACACCCGCGGACTGTTATCGGAATACCAATCAGCCGTATATCGTAACAGCGACCACGACGCTCCTCGGCCCGCTAACGTCGTCCCTCGACCTTCGTTTCCAATCGGCGACGACGTATCGGGGCGCTCCAGGAAGATTCGTGCTCGCTGTAAATTCTGAAGAAAAAAGGCAAACTGGTCATCTTCGCTCATTTGACTCATTCTATTAACTGAGATCTTCGCCAGATCGCCTATTCCTAACACGACTCTACCGGTAACATCTTCTGCAAAGTGCGCCAAGGCTTCATCCAGCCACGCCGATTCAAATGGCGCCTGAGTTACATAGATCCGATTCGCCGAGTTGATCATATGCTGAAACTCGTGCGCAATGGTACCACGTGTTACATGTCGGATCTGATCAACGCTAAACTGATTTCCAAACACTGGAGCAGAAGAAGGATCTGGCGTCAGCATGTAGAAAATCTCCTTTTCATTGCTCACAGCACACCCTTCAGCAGAGAGTAAATCTCCCGCATAAAAGAACCCACCAACATACCCGTCGGTTTTTGCAGTTCCGGCTGGCGTCATTTCATTGACACGCGGGGTATAATAGACAATTACACGCCCGTTAGTATCGATGTCGCTGGGATTACCAAAATACGCAACACCCGTTGGATACGTGATCCGATCGAATTCACTGACAATACTGTTATAATCAGGAGTCGTGAATCCACCGGCAGGTGTTTCCTGATCGGTTACAATAATGACATTCGCACCAACCGCACGAACAATCCCAGTCGTTACAGTATACTGCGGGCATCCCCCAACTGTCGGACCTTCCTTGTAAACGTTAAGCTGCATCGACGAGCCGACAGCAGGCGGCACAACAGCCAGACGCCCAGCACCAGGAAATGCATTCTTTCGTAACCGAGGAGTCAATTTCGCGGTACGAGCAGCCGGCAGCGCAAACTGGCGGCGTTCAGTAGCCCGAAGCTTGGACTCAAACTCGATCCCACGATTCCCCCGAACAACATATTCATTGTCCGTATTCGACTGTACATCCACGTTCGACACGACTACCAAATAGTCTGCCGACGTCAGATTTTCAGGAATCGTAAGCCCATCCGGCGCCTCCGCGAACGTCAACGATCTCACTCCACCAACTGGCAACGAGCCAAGGGCAGGAGATCGAGCATTTTTACCGGGACTCGTACTGTTATCACAAGCGACTAGCCCTGTGAGGAGCAGAGTGAACGCACTTATGGTCAGGTGTCTCATTACAGGCTCCAAACAGGGTTATGTGTATTTTCTACTACTGCATACGACTACAGGTCGCAATACGTTACTGAGCCGCTGAAACGGCGGCAGCGCAAGCGAGGAACAGACCGGTCGTAAATGCAAGAAATGCGCGCTGGTAAATGGGGCGGCGCATAAAAAACGCGTATAGTTCGTCCATGAGGGGATAAACGCCTACAAAAGTCGAAGATGTGAATGATAGATGGAGCGACCGGTTCATACACCCTAGCGTCGCTGAGATGCCCGTGTCTGAATTTCGAGTTAGCACCCCGAAGCGAAGGAATTTAGCCCGTGGTACAGGCCGAGCCAATCCCTGGAGTGAAATGCGGACGCGGAGGGTCAATGAATCGCAAAGATCCGAAACCCCAAGAGACATTTTCGCGAATCACCTGAAGGCTGGCAACTTCAACTGGTACGAACGGCCAGTCAAAGCACGGATGTCACGCCACAGCTGGCAGAATCAGCAGCCGGACGGACGACGGTTCCTCCTCATTATACGGTTCTGGCCAATACGATGCACATATGTGTGGACATAGCTAAATAGATCCTCAATTTGACCTCTCAATCGATTTGAGGATCGTCGCTCAAGCACGGGAGACGTTATGCATCGATTTGCCCACCATGACCCGTCTACGAACGGGGCACCTCAAGTTATTGCCGTCCTATTTGTGGCGATGATCCCATTTATGGCCTTTCTTCCAATCGCGGAACTAACGCTCGAGGGAACCATGTCACCGCTATTCCTGGTGAACCTCATCAGGATGGAATCCGGCTTCAATATCTTCGCCCTTCTCCTTCTCATCGCCCCAGTCGTCGGAATTGCAGAAGGACTGATATCACGCTCCGTCTGGAGAGGAGCATCAGCGCTCATCGTAGTACTCGCACTACTGATGATGGCCCTCACCTTTTTTGTCCTCATCCGCCAAGTCCGCGCCATGGGCGACGGAACAGGGTTCGTTTCCCTGGGTATCGCCGGTTATATCATGTTGGTTGATTATGTCTTGATCTTGCTCATCACCGGAGTCGCAGCATTCCGAACCCGAGGCCGAAGCACGTCACACCACGGAACACCAATCGCGCACTAAAACCCGCACGAAAGCCACAAGCAGGAGATTCTCTCCGCTTCCCAGCCACCCCCTGCCATCTCAGCTCCGAAAATTCCCCTTCGGAGTAGCCCTTTTCCCGGAATCACGATAACATATAAGGATAGAATAAAGCATTCCGCAGACCCTAGGAGTCATAGATGGCCACCGCTGTAAGCACCGGAAATCCCCCGGGATTAACCACGACAAAAGCGCCCTATATCGAAGAAGCACAACGAAAGGGCGAATTGTATATCGAACAGCCGTACGAATTATACAACGCGGAAAACCACGACTCGTGGCGACAGCTGTATTCTCGAATGACAGACCGGTGGCAGCAGTACGGCAATCAGCGCTTCCTCCAGGGCCTGGAAACGCTTTGCCTCAACCCCGACGCAGTTCCTCGGCTTGAGGACGTCAACAAGTTCATGGCCCCAAGAACCGGCTTCCAGGCAAAGGCAGTCAGCGGTTACGTCCCTGCGTTCCTGTTCTTCGACTCGCTCCGAAAGCGCGAATTTCCAACAACTATCACCATTCGCGACTCCAGCAAACTCGACTACCTGCCGGAACCGGATATCTTCCACGATATCGCTGGCCACGTTCCGATGCACACGGATCCGGCCTTCGCCGACGCCCTCGTTCGCTTTGGAGATTGCGCCCAAACGGCCGTTAATATCGTCCGCACGATCAAGGATCCGGAAGAACAGGTCCGTCGCACCACCAGCATTATCAAGGCGATGGCGCGTTTCTTCTGGTTTACGGTGGAATTTGGACTGATGCGCGGCACAGACGGCAAGGGTTATAAGGCATACGGCAGCGGGCTGCTCTCGTCGTACGGCGAACTCAAGCACAGCGTGGAATCGCCAGAAGTCCAGCGTTATCCGATTCAGCTCGAGTGGGTAATCAACCAGTACTTCGAAATCGATAAGTACCAGCCGCTATTGTTCGTCGTTGACTCCTTCGAGCACCTTTTCGACCTGGTCGGAGAACTCGAAGAATGGATGAAGTCCGGAAAGCTCAACAACGTCTCACCCGGCGAACCGGCAATCGCCGACGCCGACCTTAGAAGCTTTATCGACGCGTCAGCGTAAGAGATACAACTATACTTTCGGGTTCCAGCCTAGTAATTAGGCGCTGGGACCCGAAAGTCGGGGAAATACCACGGTAAAGGTCGACCCACGGTCCACTTCGCTCCGAACCACCACGTCTCCCCCCATCCCCCGCGCAAGATCTCGGCTTATCGCCAGCCCTAGACCCACGCCTTCGTGAAAGGTGCGTAGCGTTCGATCCACCTGCACAAACGGTTCAAAGATCCGATCAACCTTATTCGGCGCAATCCCGATTCCGGTATCGTGCACGTAGATACGCACATTCCCTTCGTGAACGGAATAGCCAACCGCAACGGTTCCGTGCGTTGGCGTGAACTTTATCGCGTTAGACAGCAGATTAATCATGATCTGCCGAACTTTGTCTTCGTCTGCACGAATCCACACGTCACCACCCACAAACTCTTTCTTGAACCGCAAATCCTTCGCGAATATCTGCGGTGCAACCATCGATTCAATCCCTTCGAGTAGCTTCGCGACATCCACGGTTGCGATATCATACTGCACGATCCCGGCATCCAACTTCGTATAATTCAGAATCGAATTGATCAGACCCAAGAGATGATGTTGATTCAGCGAGATGCGCTCGAGATCTTCCCGCTGTTCAGACGTCACTTCCCCACGCAATCCCATCAACATAAGCTGACAGTAACCCGCGATTGCGTTTAATGGCGTACGGAGTTCGTGCGACATTGCCGCAAGAAAATCACCCTTCGCTCGGTTCGCTCGCTGAGATTCTTCACGCGATCGTTCAGTGGCCGCCAACAACCGTGCGTTATCAATCGACGTTGCCGTTCGACGAGCGAGCTCCGCTACCATCTTGAGATCTTTGCGATCAAAGGTGAGTGTATCCCCTGATGTTGCAAACGACATTGCACCAAGCGTTCGCCCACGCGATTCAATGGGAACAATGATGATCGATGTAAGGCACATCGAGTGCAATCGTTGCAACATATCATGACGATATGTCAACTTTTCAGAGAGCGCACCGTCGCTTTGATCGGCAAAAAACGGCACCCCGGTTCTCAGCACATCGTGCGCAGGGTGCTCAGGATAATCTGAAAGCGGCATTGCAAGCCGGCCCCACGCTTGAACCGCTGGATTACCGTTTTCTGCGACCGCATGCGAGATACGCTCAATGGATCCGCTATCGGACAGGAGGTCGACACTGTAGATATCAGCGATTGAGGGAACGACCTGACGTGCCAATTTGTGGAGTGTCTTTTCAATATCGAGCGAACTCGATAAAATTTCACTCGCGCGCACCAGAAATTTGATTGCGCGGGTATCACGCCGTTGGCGCGTCACGTCGGTTGTGATACAGATGCTTCCGCACAGCTCCCCGTTCTTATCGAACACCGGGCGAGCCGACTGCCGAGAGGTTATGCGCCGGCCATCGTTGAATTCGATATCGACTTCACTATCAAACTCACGTGCATATTTTGCAGCAGCATACAACGGCAGTTCGTCAACTGGAACAGACATCCCGTTTCGTGTAAATCGAAACGGCAGTGATATCGACTCAGGTTGCTTCAATGAAACATTCATAGAAGTCGATATTGACAGCAATTCAGCCAAATTTCGATTTACATAGACGCGCGAACAGGACGGGTCTTTCGCAAGCCACACACCAGTGGGAATTGCGTCGATTACCGTCTCAACTTCATCAAAATGTCCGTTGAGCTCCCGCTGAAGTAATGCACCATACTGCGGCATTTCTGCTTCAGTCGACTTCGAGCGCCGAGTTTCCTCTTCAGGAAAATGGGGCAGTCGCACTGCGGGAGCGTCATCGAATGATTGTTCGGAATACGCCTCTAACACGCCATTTTCTATTGCAAAAACAGAGCCGGAAAATGGTTGCTCATGTTATTCAGAACTACGAGTACCTATCGCTTTCCGGCCGTGGCCCTAACTCGACTTTTTGGCGTTCCGACGCCATTTGATTGAGCTCCACCATGTAAATGCGACTCAACCATCCATAACCACGAATCAATGCCGCGGGAAACCTCAGTGAACATATCTGACGTGCCTTCGTCGTCAAGGTCATCGGTTTCATCCACAGCTTTGCGCACACCAGTTCCGAACTTTGCCAGCGCGTTTGACAACGCTTCAACATGTTGCATGCTGTCTACAAGATCGGCCGGATATTCGGCAAGCTGAGTGTGCTCCTGTACCGATTGAATCGTTCCGTAGGCTTGTCCGCCCAACTGTCCAACTCGCTCTGCAATCATATCCACATACCCTTCAACGTCTTCACTTATTTTATCGAAGAGAAGATGCAAACTGTAAAAACTATGACCACGAACGTTCCAGTGTGCCTGTTTACACTGAGTTTGCAAGTCGATAGCGTTTGCGAGATGCTGATTTAAAATGTCGCAAATCTGCGATCGTTTTTTTTGCGAGATATCAATCTTTGTATCATTCATGCCTTCACCCCTATACTGACGAATGTGAGAATAAACCATGATTGTGACTCGGCGTATTAACTCCGCCAACTGGCCATGGTGGGCAAAAAACAGGCCGCCCTATAAAGACGGCCTGAATGGTATACGACGCGACGAACTTTCGCCGCTTATTCCGGATTGCGGTGTTCGAGCGACATGCGCATCCCGTATTTAGGCCGCAATGTCACCAGAGGATCCAGCGCCACCTCGTGTGTGGGATCGTGCCGCATCTTCCAGTTACGAGCTATTCCGGCGATGAGCAGAATTCCCTCCATCCAAGCGAACTGTTCACCAATGCAGATTCGCGTGCCAGCTCCAAACGGGAAATACGCGAATTTGGGACGAGCCGCCTGTGCCTCAGCCGTCCAGCGCGATGGATCAAACTTTTCAGGGTCCGTCCACCAGCGAGGGTCACGATGCGCGATATACTGGCTCATCAACACCAGCGTATTGGCTTTAATCCGATATCCGCCAATCTCACAATCGTTAACCGCCATACGCTCCAGCGTCCAGGCTGGCGGGTATAGCCGCATGACCTCGGAGAACAACATCCGAGTATAGACGAGCTTTGGCAGATCCTCAACCGTCGGTGCTCGACCGCCGAGGACTGTGTCGAGCTCTTCGTGAAGTTTGGCTTCGACGTCCGGGTGATTCGACAGCAGATACCAGGTCCAGCTTAGCGCTACGGCGGTTGTTTCGTGTCCGGCCATCATGATGGTCACGACCTCATCCCGAAGCTGCTTGTCGGTCATCCTGCCGCCATCGCCTTCAGAATCTTGCGATGCAATGAGCATCGAGAGGAGATCGCCACGATCGCGAGTGTCGCCGCGACGCTCTTCGATCATCTTGAAGATGATTTCGTCCATTCGGCGTCGGGCAGCCTGAACCTTTCGGACCCATGGAAGCGGGATGTATTCCAAAAATGCGCCGCCCGGCAAAACCGCCAGATCAAACATTTTCAACGACAAATCGAGCGCTTCAGCCACGTCATGGGCGTCGTCGTCCACATCCTTATCGAAGAGTGTCTTCCCGGCAACGCCCAGCGTCAGGCGCATCATCTCTTCGTGGATATCCAGCGTTACGCCATCTTGCCAGCGAGTCTGGATGCGATCCCCATACTCAGCCATCGTTTCGCCATATACCGCAACCCGTTCCCGGTGGAACGCTGGCTGCACTAGGCGGCGTTGGCGAAGGTGAGACTCTCCCTCGTTCGTCAGCAGCCCGTCGCCCAGCAACACCTTCACCCGCTCAAGTGCTCGGCCCTTCGTGAAGTTTTTCTGCTTCGTCACGAGAACAGCCTTGATCAGGTCGGGGTGCTGAATGAGCACAACGCGCTGGATCGAGATCTTTACCTGTGTGATGTCGCCCGTAGCCGCCATCATTTGAAAGAGACCAATGCGGTCCCGGGCGACTTCTAAGACATACTGTAGCGGAAACTGCTGTTTCGGTCCCGGTGGCATCGGCAGGTCCGCCAACTTCACGGGGGTGGCCGTCGCCGGTTCGGCAATAATAGTCATAGGTCTATTGAAGATAGCAGTAAGTGGCAATCACGCCACTCCTGTCCCATAAACGAACTCGGGTAACCCGTCTACAATGGCGAGTTACCCGAGTTCAAATGGCGTTATGTGTTATGGCGTTACCCGTTGTCCTTTTTACCGCGATTTGCGATTTCCAGGTACATCTGGAACATCGGGGGTAAGCGACCAATCTGTTCTTCCGTCAGGAACTTTGCGACTTCGCTAATGGTGTCGAACATTGCAGCCTGCATCTTCGGCTGGACCTTCCCGATTCGCTTCATCAGCTCGCGATCTTCGGTCTTGCGTCCACGCTCCACAACGTAGTTCTCCACTGGATCAAGCAACGAATCGGCTTTCGCAACAAAGTCTTTCCCGGCCTGCTCGACCTGCGACACCTGCTGCTCGGTCAGGAGCAACGTGTCTTTCGCAGCCAGTACCATCTCAACCGGATTGCTCATGAGCCGCTTTAACAGAGCAGTCCGAACTTCTTCGCGCGTCAGTTCCTGGTCTTTACCAACTGGAACAAGTCCCAACCCTTGAGCAAAGGTTCGCTGCGGCGGGCCACCCAACTCCAGTCGAGCACGTAAGCCAATCTGGAACGGAGGATACACTCGACGGCTTCGTGAACGATCCTGCGATGTACCAAATTGTTGATTTACTCGATATTTGAACTGCTGAGAAACGGGATCGAAGCCATCAACATAGAACAGCGTAGGGTCCGGCATCGAATACGAACGAGAGAGCAACGAATTCGAAAGTCCAAGCGTACGTCCAAGAACGCTCATCATGTTCTGCGTTGTAAACGAGAAGCTCAACCGATTTCGGAACGACAGATTCTTCGATGGATCCGTAATAGAAAAGTTGATGTTTGGTTGAAACATCCAACCCGTTTTGCAGCTGTTCAGACCAGCCATATGACCAAGCTGGCTTTGCAAACACTTCCGTCCCTGCGACGACGTACCCGACATCAACGACTTCAGCTCTTGAGCAAAGGCCGGATCTGACACGGTAGCAGGATCAAAGACAAAGGCGCGATCATTCATTGCACCGTCTCCGTTCAAGTCTCCACTCACACCGGGCGTATACAGTTGCCCCGAATTGAGCTGCATGTTCACACTAAAGTTGAACCACTTGATACGGTAGTAGGTACTCACCGTAAAGGCGTGCGTAGGCATCGTACCACCAGCCCACTCACGTGCGAATGGATCGCCTGCGGTCGAGCCGCCTCCACCTAATCCACGGAACTGCTGACGGTTCACCGAATATGCATACGATCCATTTAATGGAACCTGGCCAAACAACGAGTTGAGCTTCTGAAAATTGATAGTGAACGACGACGTCATCGATCGCAAATCAGAAATCGTACTGATCACACTTCCAAACCGATCGGAGATACGTGAAGCACCCGGTGCAATGGCTCCAGTTCCCGCAACAATAGCTCCAGGAGCTACATATACAGGGCGATTGCCTTCATTCGCCAGAGAGAAGGCGGACGTGCGACGTAGATTCAAATCCATGGGGCTTGCACCATTAAACCCAAGACGCAGGTCGGTACCAAACCCGAATGACCAACCTTTCGCAGAAAAGCCGCCAACATTCACCGTAGCATTCCAACCCAACGTTGGTTTAAAGCTCGGATCATATAATCTCACACTTGGCTTGTCATTCGAAAACTCAACAGGTGCCGTTCCATCCAAACACTGCGTTGGAACAATATCCGGATTGCTCATGAACTGGTTCCAATCTGGAACAGGCGTCGCATCGCCAACGCAGTTCAACATACGAAGCGTATTGGGAAGTCCCGTTGCGTCCACGAGCGATGCGATGGTAGACGGATCAATCGAATTACGGAACGCTCCAATACCACCACTAACCGTGATTGGAGAAAAAGAACGGGTTAATAGCTGCCCTGGTTGATATGCACCCTGCGCAAAGCCTTTCTTCCGTTGGCGAGAATCTCGACCACCGCTTACCCATTGAAAGCCAAGACGTGGGCTCAATCCAATATCCTGCGGAACACGATCGGTGCGACGGTTAAAGATAGAATCCACAACCGGGTTGTACGTCGGACGAGTTGCAGAGCGACCCAGGTCGAGACGCAACCCATACTGGAAGCTCCACGAATTGGTTGCACGCCAGGAATCACTCAGCGAAAATGCACCTTTAATCGCAGCCGTTGAACGAGCTTGTGATGAAAGTGATCTGCTATACGAAGTAGGGCGGTTCGCCGCAAGGTCGTTGAGGGATTGATAGACGAAGCTACCAAACTGGTCTGATACGGCGCTGTTCGAGTTACGGTTGATCGTTACTTCTTCTGACCACTTCCACTGGTGTCGAGTATCAGTCGTTAACCAGGACGTCGAATTCCGAATCTGTAATGCCGTTGTGTTCTGACTTGTGCGCCCACCACCGGAATTCCCGCCAAAGCGAAGCGACGTTAATCCAGTGCGACCATCTTCGTACTCAGAGGCAACCATAACGGATCCGCCTGGGAGCAATACATATGGCGCGCTGGCGTTCACACTCCGATTCAAACCAATCTGAAATTCGTTAAGAATGCTTCCGAAATATGTGGACGCACTAAACATCAACGATCCGTTCGAGCTCTTGGAATATCCCCCCATTACGGGGTAGCTTGTCGGCCCAATTCCACTGCCGCCGTTGTTCGACCAGCTACCGGTTGCAAAGACCGAAGCCGCGGTTGTTGCCGTCGGATTAAAGTCCAACTTCAGCGATCCACTATTCGCCGTCCGTATATTTTGATTTGGAATTCCACCTGCAGTGAGAGGAATACCTAAATCACCCAAAACTTCACCCACAGCACGAACTGTGTCTGGAATCAATCCATATTGCGAATAAAAACGGTCCTTCAAATTGAGCAATGACTGCAATCCGCTGGTGTTACGGTTTGTTTGGAACGCAGCCATATAGAATATCTTGTTGCGAATGAGCGGCCCGCTCATTGACGCACTCAAATCCTGCTGCCTCGCCAGTGGCGATGGATACTTAGCATCGCGCCAAGCAAGCCGTGGATCGCTAAGAACACCACTAAACGAACTCTGCCAGATGTTCGAACCGCTCCGAGTGCTATACGACATCTGTCCGCCGCTGAATCCTCCACGCGACGGATCAAAGCTCGTCTTCGAAAGCATGGCGCCCGAAAGCGCGTCTGCCGGAAGACGGTTGCCGTCAAAGCTCATTCCATCGACAACTGTTTGATTTTCGCTGGGATCAGCCCCTAATACGCTGTAGGTTCCAGGCTTCCCGTCTTTGCCAGGAATATAGGTAACGCCAGGCATTCCCTGCATGAGCGACGACAAGTCAGATGGGTCGAGCGAAAACAGCTTTCCCTGTGCGAGATCGAGTTCTTCGGTTTTATCGCCAATCCCCTTTTCGTTCTTACCATTCGCCTCTTTCGCGGCCTTCCCACCCTTTACGTCAACGGAAGCAAGCTCCGTTGACTTCGACAGTTTGAAGTCTGCGACGACGATGTTACCCATTTGCTCATCGCGTAACACGCGTTGCCGAATCGGGGTATAGCCCAAACGACGCACATGAACAACATATTCACCTTCTGCAGAGGTGAACAACACAGTGTAGACACCCTTATCGTTTGTCTTTGTCGTGCGTTCAATCTTTGATTGCAGTCCCGTAATAGTGACGGAAACACCGGGAATCGGCCGACCGTCGGCATCTAACACTCGACCACGCAACACTTCTGCAGCTCCGCCGTCCTGTGCCGACACAGCGGCAAATGGAAGGAAAACGAGCAACAGGAGGCTTCGCAATAGTGAGGATATCGATACAAATGAATAATGCGTATTCACGGCAAACTCGGGAATTGGCGGTAGGTATTGTCGACTGCAAATCGAGTATTTTTTCCGCACGATCTATCTTCTACAAGCATAGACAAACCCAAGGGGGTGGAAAGTTACGTCGTCGGTCGTAAAATCTGCGAATATTCGCTCAACTTCCTATATGTGACAAAGCGGGCCCTGGCAATCCGCCAGGGCCCGCTTTATTGAACAAACCATCTGTTTATGGACGACCGCGTAGTCGACGTGATGCCCACTCGAGCAGCAGCGCCCCCATCAAAATACCGAACAATGCTGGGAGTAGCCGAGGATCGTCGAGAAAGCTTGCCTTGAGAGCAACTTTGCTTTCTGGTGACCCAAGGATTCCGACAAGTGATGCCATCGGTGTTGGCTCAACAGCATCGATAACCGCTTTAGGATATCGTGGCGCATATGCAATGCTGCTTACCATAGCCGACCACCAGAGACGGTATGGAGAAACAGGATCGTCCATTCCACCCATTCTCCACTGCCACGTTTCAAGGTAGCCAACCTGCAACACTCGACCTTCTCCAACGCGCCATGCTGCGGCTGTTACATCTTTATCGCGTGTTTCAACAGCGATTGCTCCCGGCTTCAATTGGCGAATCGCAGCAATCTGTAACATCTTGCGCGGTACGGCCGAATCGATTTCGGTTACGTCTTCCATCAACATATTTGGAAGCGATGCAACACCAGGCGTAATGTTCGAGAATGCAGCTAACGGTGCAGCGTAGCCGGTCACGATCACACCACCACCCTGTCGAGCATACGCGTTCAACGCGCTCGCGTATCGGGCTGCCGAGCTATCGAGAACGATAACTGCGGCGTAATTGGCTGTATCGATCTTTGGATCAGCTGGTCCTTGCGTGACGATACCATTTCCACGTGGAGTAACGGCAAACCGCGCATCAACATTCCAACCATGTTCTTCGAGCGACGCCATCACAAACTTGCCTTCCCAACTTGCGATACCGATGATCAAGACTGGCTTGACCTTTACTGAGTCGCGCAAGTCTGTCGTTGCAACCGTACCATTAACTGTTGCTCGCACCGTCCCTTCAACGTTCGGTGCGGTCAAAACCGCTCCGCCTTCGGTAACAGTTACGCTGTCAATAATACCAAGCGTATCGCTAACGATAACGGTACCACCGTTAGGAGCAGCAACCCAGATACGAACGGGCTGCTTTGGATCGATAATTGGCTCGACCGTAACTGCGCTTGGACGGAGCGTTGGCCCTTCCCACGACATCTTTGTGGACGACGCTGGGAAAGCGGCTAACCAGTCGCGCAGATCTGGAGTTGGTACTGAGTCGAAGACAACGTGAACGTCTTCAGGCTTCTGGCGTGTACTCCATTGCACTAGCGATTCGCGTACCGAATCCCCTTCAGCTCGACCACTTACCCGCTCCCGAAGGAGATGGAAAGCCTGCCAGATGAGAAAGAGAAGGACGGCGAAGCTGATTGCCCGCAGGGCCCACTCGAAAGCGGACCGGACGGGAAAGGTGCGTTCGTCTTCGTCTTCGAAGTCGGCGTTAATATCAGCGGGTGAGCGCATACACAATCATGTTGACACCAAACTTGGTCACGTCGACTTGCATGAATTCTTTGGTTTTGGGACCGAAGTTCCACTCGGAGCTGTAATCTTTGTTGCTATACAGAATTCCGATACGATTCCCGACGTTCACCGAGAAAAGTTCTTTGTGGATCAACTGGTCGCCCCAACCATTTAGTTCGTGCTGAGTCGCCGGCGGGCCGTCGGTGAATTTGAAGAAGCAAAAGTACAGCTCATGATCTTTCGGTATTTTCTGCAAAGCATTTTCGCCGAAAGTACGGGACAACTCTTCGAGTACCGTTTTGTGGAACTTGCCGTCGATATCATGATTATGATCGTCGATCACCAGGAAGCCACCGCGTTCAACGTAACGCTTCAGGTTCTTGCGTTCCTGATCGGTCAACCGCACTGGCAAGTGGCCGGTGAACCAGACGAAAGGATATTTAAAAATTTCCTCTGTTCCCAGTCCAACGTACACACCACTTGGCGCAACTGGCAGTGCGGTGTACTTCGCAATTGAGTCGATCAGGTTCTGGGGAAGCAATGGAGCGCTTTCCCAGTCACCAGAATCGTACATTGCTGTCGCAAATACAAAATCGTTTACCATGCTCCACTCCATGCAGGCATTGTAGTGAGGATACCTGCGTTACCCTCTAAGAACTGTCGTGCCTGCAACAAGAACTGCGAGGCGTCCTTCTTGGACCGGATTGCTTCGACCGCTCCACCCAACGCTTTCGCCAACTCTGGATACTTGCGCAGTGATTCCACTTGCAGAGAGATCAATTTCTCCATCGCAGCCGCTGGATCGCTTGGGATCTGACGGATCGCAGACGAATACTGTTGCTGCATACGCACCTTATCCACTTCCGAAACGCCGCGTGGCTTTCTCTGAGTGACGTTTGCGGTGTCTTTACCGGTCAAACGTACACGGTCGATGTTCACCGGCTCTGGCTTCAGAATACCGCGGAGATAGTATCGCGCAGTATTGGTATAATCCAGAATGGCTTTGTACGCCGCATACATGGCAGGTAATGCTTCGCGTGTTTCTGCGATGAAGAGCGAACGTGATGCAGACCACATCGAGTCAGCAGCCAGGCGGAGACGTGGGTCAGCGTCAATTTCACCACCACCGGTCTGTTCGTCGATGATACGGTTGATTGTCTGACGAACCTTTTCACTGGCGCCACCAAGCTTGTACGCAGAGTCAACGAACGGCTTGCGCTCCATCTTCGTCTTGTTGGAATCGAGCTTTTCTGTTGCGATGATAAGCATACGCAACGTCATGAGCGCGGTATCCGCAGACGGTGGTGCAGGGTTGACGTTCAACGTGTCATATTCGGACGACGTTGCGATACGAATCGTACGGGTTTCAGAGTAGCCCTTACCCGGCTTCACTGCGTATCCGTTGTTATCGTATACAACCGCACGAACGAAGAGCTGGTGTCCTTCACCAAGTCCGAACGCGGCATATGGAATGCTATGTTCAAGCTTGGCTGCTTTTTCACCGTTAAAGTTACGAACGCCAATGATCGTGTCGCGGAATTCAAAGCTTCCGTCTCCACCACCACCACCTGCTGCGATCGTGACTTCGTAGACTGCGCGTGACAGACCAATATCGTCACGAAGATCGGTGCTGAGCATAAGTACACCCGGAACCTTGCCATCTTTCATACGTAACGTCGTGTCACGAACCGGCAGCAACAGCTTCGCCGCTGGCGGCTGATCGATAATCGGATCGATAATAACAGACGTACGTGTGTACTGGCGATCCTTGAACTTCAAGAGCGATGGTACTGAGTCGGTGAAGCGAATCGTTGCCATCCACCCTTGACCGCCCGCGGTCACGGGAACTGGAACAACACTCACTTCTGGGGTTTCCTGAAGAATCTCAATACCGTCAGGCGAACCTTTACCCGTTAATACAAGTACGCTGCCTTGTAAGCCTGAGACCGTCGTTGGCTCTTCGAGCTGACGAACTGGAATACGGGAATACGCAGGTGGCGTCAGTGTTGCATACAAAGGAACGAGGCGATTGCCCATTACCGCACCTGCTGTATTGCGGCCTGGCATATCGATGTCGATCCCTAACTTTTCTTTCCATTCGCTTGGAATCGCAAAGAAGATCCCAACTGCAACAAGGAACGCTGCAAGTGCTGGTAACGTCGACCGTTTGGCAGCTTCTCGAACAAACGGAGCTGTGTCAACTTTTGCGACCAGCGGTTCCATGATGGAAGCTGAATCCTTGTACCGCGGATCGATCGCTGTAACCAACGCGTATCGTAGCTGCGGAGCCTTTTCTTCAATCCACAGCGCAACGCTGTCAAACGACCATGCAAAGCGGCTACGCCATCCAAAGTACCCCAGCGTCCCAATCGCGCCAAGAATGGCGATAATAGGAAGGATACCGCGTAAAACAGAAGGTAACGCTACGGTTGCTCCCAATACGGCAACGAGCGCAAGCAAACCAAAGAGCGCGGCACCGGCCCAGAAGACCGCGGCACTCCCCAACACAATGCTCAGCGAACGCTTCGTACTGCGAACTCGTTCAAAAGCCGTCACGCTGCTACCCCCTTCGCCTTAGTGGTCGGCGTCGCTTTATCGGCCAACTCCTGACTGCGCTGTTCTGCACCAGCTTCAATGCGGTGTCGCATCAACAACTCAATAATTGCAAGTAATAATGCAGCGGCGAGCAACCATGGTACCCATGGCGTCATCTTCTTGATTACCGGCTGAATATCACCAACAGATGCTAACTTCTCAGGTCCTGCGAACGTGCTCATGAACTCTGCCGGAATTGGGGCAAAGTCATGTGCGATACCGCATGGTTCGTTCAACGCATTCTTGAACCGTACAAAGTCGGGACGCAAAATCGCGTCACCAGCTGTCGGCATTGGAATGGCAAGTGAGCGAACACAGCCTGCTTCGGTAATTGTTTCGAATGCCGCAGGTTCACCATCAACCCAACGTGCATAAACTCGGCTGTTACTATCGATTGTTGCTGGTTCCCAACGACGGACAAACGGGAACACCATCACAGCATCACCCGATCGAACAGCTCCAACCGTATCAATAGTCGTACGCTGCTTCCAGAGATCGGAATTGGTCGAGTCGACCCAAACGATTCGTGCCTGACGGCCACTGGCTAACGATGTATCTGGAGCCGCGGTAACCTGTACAGTCCGAATGTGCCCAGGCCACAGATCGCGAATTGCAGGTGTTGCTGCGTCACGCTGTTCGTTCACGAATGGCGAGACAACAACGAGTTCGATCGAGTCCGATGATTCACGGATTCGAGCGGCAGCTCGTAGCGACGCAATCAGCGCAGGCGAATACGACCCACGTCGTACAGACGCTGGACGCGTACTCAACGCCGTGAGTGAATCGGAGGCTGTTGCGATTGGAAGTTCGCGTGCGACTGAATCAAACACGACAACCGCAGCCGCGTTGGCTACGTATGGTCGAGCACTGTCGACGAGTTCCGCCATGTTTCCAACGGCGCGCGATGCATCAACAACAACGATTCGTGAAACGTTCTGGTGTTGCGGTGTGAGTCGTGGCTGAGCAAACGCAGCCCCGATCAACATGATCGCGAGTACGCGGAGCAACAGCAACAACAGGTCAGACGGCTTGATAGCAAGCGACGTCGATCGAGCCGGTACGTCTGGGACGAACCGGACCGTCGGAAGTAGCTCGCTCTTCGGCTGCTGAGTGATTAAAAAGTGTAGAACGACAACGCCAAGTGATACAGCGCCGGCAGCCCACAGGAACCCAGGAAAGAGAAACGTCATTCGTTAGCCTCGGGTCTGTGGAACAGCAATTCGACGAACAGCACGTGCAATTGGTTCACTCGTGACGACAGTATTATAGTATGCACCAACTAATCGCCAATCGCGCGCAAGATTCTCACGCCATTCGCTGAAGTTGTTGATGTAGCGGCGACGTGTATTTTCCGTCATCGGGCGCTTCATCTCCAGATCTTCAGGATCTGTTAACAACGTCGTCCGTCGTGGCGGGCTCATTTCGTTCTGGTGAATAACGTGAATCGCGTGCACTTCTCGACCGGCGGCAGCAAGCTGACCAGCCATCTTGAGAAGTTCGTCCGCGTCACCCAAAAAGTCACTGATAATGGCGATTCGACCAGAGCTTCGCAGCATTGGCAGAAGCGGGGCCAGTTCTGGGCTTCCTTCCGGCGTTACATCGGCCAGGACGGTGGCAATTTCATGCACAACGCCTCGTCGAGTTCGTGGAGGGAGCCGTCGTGGTCCAGCAGAGGTGGCAGCTAGAAGACCAACCGGATCGTTACCCCTGTGCGCGGCGGATGCGAGTCCGATCGCCAGGTTTCGCGCATACAACCATTTTTCGTTGGTATCAGCCGGATACCCCAAAGACCCCGACGCGTCGACAAGTAACATCGTCGACAAGACGGTTCGGTCGTTGGATAGCCGAATGTACGCACGATTACTACGCGCGAGCAATTTCCAGTCAATACGGTTGACGTCGTCACCTTGCCGGTACGCCCGGTATTCCGTGAACTCAGCGGAGACACCGAGGACTTTCGAAAGGTGACCTCCGGCCAACCCAGCAGGGGATTTCCTTCTCGCCGGCCACCGAATGGAGCGGACGGAATCGAGAAGAGCGCTATCGGTCGCTAACAGAGGCATAGATAGGTCATGGGCAAGACTCCCGCTCCAACGCACCGTCGGGGTGCGCTGGGGCGGAGCCACAATACAGCAAAACTACGAAATCAGACGCGGATGTTGCTCTTAGGCGCAGGAACGTGCGTCAAGAGTTCGTCGATAATCCGTTCAATGCTCACACCTTCAGCTTCAGCTGCGAAGTTCGGGAGCACGCGGTGACGGAGCACTGGGTGCGCTACGCGTTGAATATCTTCAGGCGCAACAGTCAAGCGGCCCTTGAGGAGCGCGTACGCCTTTGCACCGAGAATAAGCGCCTGACCTGCACGCGGACCTGCACCCCAACGCACGTATTGCTTCACGAGCGGTGGCAGGTTTGGTTGATCTGGACGTGTCGCGCGAACGAGTCGTGCGGCGTAGTCGAGCGCAGGCTCTGAGGCTGGGATCTCACGAACCAGCTTCTGCAACGCCAACACCTGGGCGCCATCCATCACTGGATGCAACTTGACTTTATCAACAGCCGTTGTCGCGCGAAGAATTCCAATTTCTTCTTCCATCGACGGATAACCAACGCGAATGTCAAACAAGAAACGATCGAGCTGAGCTTCTGGAAGTGGATACGTACCTTCCTGCTCAATCGGGTTCTGCGTGGCAAGCACGAAGAATGGCTGTGGCAATGGCATCGTCTGACCAGCAACGGTCACGCGGTGCTCTTGCATGGCTTCAAGAAGCGCAGCCTGTGTTCTTGGCGGCGCACGGTTGATTTCGTCAGCCAGGACGATGCTTGAGAAGATCGGCCCCTTTACGAAGCGGAAGCTTCGTTGACCGGTTGCCTGATCTTCTTCCATGATTTCCGTACCTGTAATGTCGCTAGGCACGAGATCTGGGGTAAACTGCACGCGACGGAAGTCGAGTTGCATGGCTTCACTGATCGACTTGATCAGGAGGGTCTTGGCTAGACCGGGGACACCCACCAGGAGGGCGTGTCCGCCGCCAATAATGGCAAGAAGCACCTCTTCCATAACCTGCTCTTGCCCGACGATTCGCTTGGCGACTTCGTCACGCAGCCGTGCAGCCGCTGCGAGCAGCTGCTCACGGTCGACAGGTTTGGCCGTTGGGGCTTCAGGAGACAGCGTAGCACTCACTCGTGAATGTTCCTCTTAAAATGGTGACTAAAAACTCACAACAGGTACAACCTGTTGTTTCTAGGACAGTACGTAACTCACGAAAGGTTACATCCTGGTAAAACTTTGTGAAAACTTTTTACTCTTTGACCGCTTCTTTTGCCTTCGCCGTCGTTTTATCGCCAGCAGTCGACTTTTCACGGAACGTCTGACCGAATATAGACTGGAGGAACTTCGCTGTTGGCGGGTCCCATTCCTGGCTTAGAAACCACATGGTCGCAAGCCGTTTCACATTTGGGTCAGGATCTTTTTGAGCAACTTCAAAAATAACAGGTGACATGGCCATCACGGGGGTAGGCCGCTGCATTACAATCAATAAAGTTTGTTCGCGTAATCTAGTCAGACATCGATCCCGATTGGTAAGAATCTGACCCATGGCTTCCATGGCCCGCGTGGAATCAACTTTCCAGAGACTATTTAAAGCCGCAACATAACTGTCGACTTCCTTGTCGTTATGGCACGACGTGTCACGCTCAACGGAAATACCAGGGCCGAGATGGATCACAACCGACCCACTCGCCTGCATATTTTTTTCCGTTCCTTTTTTCACACCGCTGTCTTCAGCGTTAGTTACCGTCACCGCCAACACCTGTGATGGTCTCGCACGACTAACAACACGTTTGCGGCATGCGCTGTCACCAAGCTGTCCTAACTCGCCGCAAATGCGGTTTTGCAACGCTCGCCCATCAGCCGCCTGCGGTGCGTTGGGATATTCACGCTCGAGCCGCTGAAGCGATGTGAGTGCCAACCGCAACGGAGCCGGTTGGCCGGGCTGATACTGCCGATATAAAAGGAACGCGCGATAGTATAATGAAGACGTTGCCTGCGGAGACTTCGGATAACGCCTGGACAGCTGATCAAAGAGGCGGATCGACGTTGCGTCATCGCCCTTCACCATAGCCTGTCGCGCTGCCCGGTAAAGCGAATCAACCGGGCTAAGAACCGAGCGAAGCGAAATTTTGGACGCTTCGCCCTTTACTTCCCCGCCCTGCGCACCAAGCTCTTGAGGGATGGAAACGCCAAAGACTGCCACTACTGTGGCAGCCAAAGCGACCCACCTTCCAAGCAACCTGCTCATCAAATTCCGTGCGGTCCCTGCGATGTTCCGTTGTCAGACGAATTCTGGTTTGGCGACTCATGCTGCAGCCGCTCCATTACCTGAGACTGCTCAATGGACCGTTCCGTTAACTCCCGATCGTCCGGACTCGCATTGGGGGCGAGCTGAGCGATCTGAACGAGAACGAGTTCAACGTCAGTCAATAGCTTTCTTCGCTGCGGATCCATTCCAATGGGCGAATCGAGCAACAGCTGAGTGGTTCCCAGAAGATTACGTGCCCAAATGCCGATTTCAGCTTCAACCGCGGCATTGTTCACTGCAGTCGCATCGGAATTTTGATGCGACGCAAAGGTCGCCAATAGCTTATTCACTTCAGAGAAGTGCTGTTCCGCTGCAACCTGCGTTGGCATCTCCGCCGGGAGTCGAGCAGCTTCGAGTGCGGCAGCGTCCTGCGACGTACGGTTTTTTTCAAACTGGAGCCCAACTCCAACCCCAACAACAAGGAATGCTGCTGCAATTGGAAGCGCCCAACGCATCGGTACCGACCAAATTTTTCTTGGTGTTACCGATACAACTCGTGCCGCAATGGTCTGCGGAATAACGACCGATGCCGAGACACGAGCAGAAACAGTCGGACTGCTCCCGCCATGACGCTGAGCCGAGATAGCGGCCCAGATTTCGTCACGCGGTGGTGCTGGAACTGGTGTATGGACGTTCTCGAGGGCATCACGCAGAAACTCTGCGAACCGCTCGTCGTCCGGTCGTGCAATATTCATCTATGTCCATTCCTCCGCCAAATCGGCGAGGGCAATACGTAAGCGTGCCCTAGCGCGAAATAACCGTACCTTCGACGAACTCACGGTAATTCCGAGCGCCGCAGCGATCTCTTGATGCGTAAAACCTTCTACATCGTGCATCATGATGACCCCTCGTTGTGCAGCAGGCAAATTTGCGATTGCTGCGGTTAGGCGATCCTTTAAGTCGATCGTATCGGTTTCAATCGGATCGGATTCAACATCGACATCATCAAGCGAGGTCTCCCTCGCATGTCGAGTTCCAATTCTTTCGAGCCCGTTCAGAACGACAGACATGGTAACGCGCCGTAACCACGTAGCCACCGAAGCCTCTCCCCGGAACTGCCCAAGTCGATCGAACGCTCGGACAAACGCTTCCTGAGTGAAATCTCGAGCCAGTTCGGCATCGCCGGTGACTCGATAGGCCAGGCGGTAAACGCCGTCAATGTGAGCATTATAAAACTCACGCTCTGCGGCTGGCTCGCCCGCAAGAACCCGGGCGACGAGCGAAAGCTCGTGCGACCGATCCGGGGGGTTAGAACCAGAACGCGTATCGACGTGTTGCAGCGTGCTACCAACCATTTAGACAGGTGATGGGACCAGACAGTTACACTACCAATGTAGCACCATGCGCGGACAGCGTCACGGCTTTTTTGTGATACAAATTTAAGGCAACACAATGGGTTTGGCATTAGTATATATGGTATGCCCCAACGCCGCCTCTGTTCTTCACTGGCTATCTTAGCCGCTCTCGCCCTGGGCGTCTCCGTTGCAACGAGCTCCGCAACGGCCCAGGACGCGCAAAAAACGTCCCAGCAGGATGGGAAAAAACAACGTTGGTCAACGCTTGTTGGGGCCGTTATCGACAGCATTCACCTGCTCCCGTTAGCAGGCGCAACGGTCCTTTTGGACGGCACAACCATTAGTGCCGTCACCGGCGACGACGGAAAGTTTCGTATCGACAGTATTCCACCAGGCGACTACCGGCTAGCGGTATTTCATCCGCTGCTCGACACGCTGGGCTTTTCGATCGGCACCGAACCGCTCCGCATGGGTGTGGATAGCATTCGACAGGTCATTATCGGTACGCCATCGTCTCAGTCCATGATTTTACGCGCCTGCGCCGCCCCAAAGCGACGGCTCGGCCCGGCCGCAATTATGGGACGCGTATTGGACCCAGACACCGAAATCCCGCTCGCGGGTGTTCGAGTAACGATGGTCTGGTCGAAGTTAGAGATCGGGAAGGATATTGGCGTTAAGCGCATTCCGCAGCTTCGGGAAGCGACAACAGACTCATCCGGGAATTTTATTCTCTGCGGGGTGCAACCCGAAATTATCGGGACGATCCAGGCTGAACGGGGTGAGTCCAAAACAGCAGAAGTTCCAGTAGAACTGATCGAACAGCAGTTGCTTGCGTTTCAAACGCTGCACTTAATTGACGTTCCGCTATCCGATAGCGCTCCCAAGGTTGGTGACGCAGTACTATCTGGCCGTGTTATCAATAAGGAAGGCGCGCCAATCCCCGGCGCAACGGTTTCCGTACAAGGGGCACCGAGCTCCGCAACGCGAACTGGGCAAGACGGGATGTTCCGCATTATCGACCTCCCTTCTGGAACCCGCTCTGTATACGTCAAAGCACTCGGCTTTTCTCCTCGGCAACGCGCAGTCAACCTAACATCGGCCACCCCTGTGAGCGTAGAAATCACGCTGCAAGATCAGCCGGCGTCGCTGGCAGCGGTTAACGTCGAAGGAAAGTACGAAGCGGCACTCAAGAAAAATGGATTTATGGACCGGAAACGTATGGGTATGGGACGATTCCTGGGACCAAAAGACATCGAACGACGCCAACCCCAATACCTGTCGAGTTTGTTCCAGACGATCCCTGGTTTCCGAGTTGAGCCTGGCTACGGCGGAAACTCGATTAAGTCCACCCGTGGGTCCAACGGCTGCGTAACGCTCTGGGTCGATGGAGTTCAGTATCGGGAGAATCAGCCTGGCGAACTGGACAACCAGCTGATGCCAGATCAGTTGATGGCTATCGAAACGTATAGTGCAGTGGGGGCGCCATCCGAATACAAGGCTGCGGGTCAGACGGACTGCTCGGTTGTGGTGATCTGGACAAACCGTACGGTGCGATAAATTGGCCTGATAACCCAAAGGGGGGATACGCGATAAGCGTATCCCCCCTTTTTTCTTGCTACTGAAAGAAGAACGCCGAATGTGCAGTTTGCACATTCGGCGTTCTTCTTTGTCTTCAAAAATCAGTTCAGTGAGGCGTTTACTCCTACCCCACTGAGACTGTCAAGCGAGTGTTACTTGCGATTGATGATGATCGCGCCGCCACGGGCATCCTGACCGAAGCGCATAACTGCGTCGGAACCCTTGAGGTACTGGAGCGAAGCAACGTCTTGCGCAGGGATCTGACGGAGATATTCCTTGCCGCCTTCCTGCTTCTGGTTGTTGAGATACACCGTAACTTCACCTTCGCCCGTCATGTCGCGGAACCAGCGACGACGAAGACGATCCACAGCTTCATAAGCCGTAGGAACGTTGGCTTTTGTGATTTCTGCAGCTGTGAGCTGGTTGCTGGCCGCGGCCTCCGCACCAGTCTTCGGGGTCGATGCACATGCGGCAATCGAAGCGACGGCGAAGAAGGAGAGTGCGGTAAGGAGAATTTTTGGAAAACGCATGAGAATCTCGCCCAAGTATGTAGGGGGGTGAATCAGTGTGGTAGTTCGACGTGCTCAAGGCACTAAAAGCATGTCGAAAACGACAGTTTGGTAAATTACTCAGACAGGTCGCGTTCCACTAGCATCACCCGAAAAACAGCCGAGTTCGTGGGACGCTACTAACCGGGCACCCAAGGCCAGGTTAGTAGCGGAGGTTGCGGGAGGGGTCGCTGGCGCCCTGTTGCCGCTTGGCCAAAAGTTGCCCCTGATACTGGAGAGGATGTATTTAATTCCAGCCTAAAGTGCGCGAGAGTACGCGCTTCATATTATTGTTGTGGAGCAATTATGGTCGATCTCGCTCTTAAAAGCCTGCTCCACGACAAGCTCCGGTTCGCGATTACAGTCGCGGGTGTCGCGTTTGCGGTGACACTGATTTTCGTGCAGTTTGGGCTTTTCTTCGGTTTATTAGACAACGCGTCGCTCGTTATCGAGCATACAGACGCGGATATTTGGGTTACTTCGAGAAACACGCCGAATATTGACTTTGCACAGCAATTTCCGGAAACGCATGTAAATCGCGTCCGGTCGATCCCGGGCGTTCAGCGGGCGGACAATCTCATTGTCACCTTTATGAACGTTGCGCTTCCTTCCGGGGCTCAGGAAACCACGGAAGTTTATGCACTGGAAGACTTTGAACTTTGGAAGATTCCGTGGAATATCAGAGAGGGAAACATCGCGGACCTTCGGCGCGGTGGATATGTATTTTTTGATGAAAGTGCGGTACGCCGTTTCGGAAAGTTTGACGTTGGTGACTATCGAGAAGTGTTAGGCAAACGCCTCAAGGTGATTGGGAAGACACGCGACGCGCTTTCGTTCACCACAACGCCAATCACGTTTATGGACTTCCGACTCGCCCAGAGCATGCAGCCAAGTTTATTGGGCGGTAACACTTCGTACATGTTGGTGAAGTTGGATAGTGGTGCCAACCACGAAGTTATTCGAGCAGAGATTCAACGCCGGCTTCCCTATAACGACGTTCACACCAGTGAAGATTGGGCTGCACGTTCGCGCGACTACTGGATTACGAGCACCGGGATTGGACTGAACATGTACGTTACGATCTTTTTGGGCGGACTTGTCGGGATCGTGATTGTGGCGCAAACGTTGTATACATCGACGATGGAACATCTGAAAGAGTTTGGTACGGTGAAGGCGATTGGCGGGAGCAACGCTGACATCTATAAGATTCTAGGCAAGCAGGCGGTAATCGCGGCAATTATTGGATATTTCATTGGACTCGCGATGTCGTGGTCGTTATCGCCGGTAATGACAGGCATGGGGCTAAAATTGATCATGCCTGTGTCGTTGCATGTGTCCATGTTTGTCGGAACAATCGTGCTCTGTCTTGGCGCGGCGGCAATCAGCTTTAGAAAGGTTGCGTCCATCGATCCTGCGTTGGTGTTCCGAACATGATGATATGCGGAGTGGTACAATGCTAACGCTCGAAGCACACGATATTTCCAAGACGTTCCAGGAAGGCAGAGAATCGGTTGAAGTGCTGCGTGGTGTATCGATGCAGTTACGTGCAGGAGAGATTGTCTCGCTCGAAGGCCCGTCTGGCTCTGGGAAAACAACGTTCCTCTCCATTCTTGGCTGTATCCTGACACCGTCGGCTGGTTCCGTCATCATTGGCGGAAATCGAGTCGATCAGGCTTCTGCAAGAGAGCTTGCAGCGATCCGTCGACGGTCGATTGGCTTTGTATTCCAACAGTTCAACCTGTTTCCATCGTTAACTGTTGTCGAGAATGTTCAGTACGCGTTAAACGTGAAAGGCATTATTAAAGGCGCTCGTTCAATGGCGGAAGCGGCAGTCGATTCGGTTGGACTCTTTGAGCGACGCAACTTTTTACCGCGAGATCTGTCTGGCGGACAAAAGCAACGTGTTGCGATTGCCCGTGCGCTTGCAAGCTCTCCACCATTGCTGCTGGCGGATGAGCCCACCGCCAATCTCGACTCACAAGTTGGCATTCAAGTTCTCGATCTATTTCGCGGGCTCGCAAAGAAACAGAATCAATCGCTGTTAATCGTTACGCATGATCCGCAAGTTCGCACCATTGTAGATAGAGTTGTTTCGATTCGCGACGGACAAATTGTACAGACTACCTAAGAGCGTATCTCAGCTATGACGTTATCGAAAAAGAATCTCGCAATCGCAGCGGTCGTTATAATCGGAGGGTTGGTTGGACTGCGAATAAATTCGAAGGCCGAGAATGAAAAGGCAGCAGTTCAAGCGGCAGCGAAAGAGTCGGAGAAGTTATCGAGAGAGAACATTCGAGCTGAAGGTCGTGTGACAACGTACCCGGGCGCGATGGTCGATATTGGCACCGAAGCCAGTGGACGAATCGTTCGCCTGCTAGTACAGGAACAGCAGACGGTAAAACGTGGCGACTTGATTGCTGAGCTCGCGGCAGAAGAAGAAACGGCTGCGTTAGCCGAAGCGAAAGCGCGCATCGCTGAAGCAGAAACAGACATCGCATTTTTGACCGTCGAGCAACGTAGGGCAGATGCGCTGATGAAATCCGGGAGCATTCCGCAACAGGGTGTTGACAAGATCCGGCGCGACCTCGATGCCTCCCGCGCCCGCAAGGACGTTGCGCTGGCATCAGTGCGCCGATTGGAAGCGATGGTCGCCAAGTCCCGGATTACGTCGCCGATTGATGGCACCGTCACACACCGATATGTCGAACAAGGCGAGATCATCCCATATGGCACCAAAGTTGTTTCCATCGCCAATCTGGACCGCCGAAGAGTAGAAGCGGAGATCGACGAATACGATGCCGGTCGAGTACGCGTTGGTGACTCGGTTATTGTCTTTGCCGAAGGGTTCGAGAACTTTCGATGGACTGGCCGCGTCGAAATGATCCCGGATGCGGTCACGCCACGCAGCCTCTCTCCGCTCGATCCAGGACGTCCGTCCGATACGCGAGTGCTGTTGGTAAAAGCGACTTTGCCCCTGGACACGCCGCTCAAGCTTGGTCAGCGCGTAGAAGTGGAAATTGTATCGAAAAAAGAGGGCTCTCCCCAGCAGCCGTGACGCATCCGTTACACGGACCGTGACAATCCGTGACCTAAGTAACACACCTTTCAGGAAACCCGCTTATTAGGAGCAAGGTGTGAGACGATATACTTGGATTGCTACATTCGCCGCTGCCATCACCACAGTTGCATGTTCCAGCTCCAAAGATTCTACAAAAAATAATTCGACGGCTGCTAGTAATACATCGCAGTCCGTAGATCTAAACGGGGCAGGAGCAACGTTCCCCTACCCCATATATTCGAAGTGGTTCTCCGATTACGCCAAAACAACTGGCGTCAAGATTAACTACCAGTCAATCGGATCGGGCGGCGGTATCCGTCAGCTTTCCGCGCAAACCGTAGACTTCGGTGCGTCCGATAGCCCAATGAACGACGAAGAAATGGCCGCCGCAAAAGGTGGACCGATTCTTCACATTCCGACGGTCATCGGTGCGGTTGTTGTGACATACAACGTCCCGGGAATCTCCCAACCCCTCAATCTCACATCCGATGTTATCGCCGACGTCTTCCTTGGCAAGATCACCAAGTGGAACGACGCGCGTATTACGGCAACGAACAGTGGCTTAACGCTGCCAAGTTCCGACATTCTCGTCATTCACCGCAGCGATGGTAGCGGCACAACGTATATCTTTACCGACTATCTCGCCGCAGTCAACGAGACATGGCGCAAAGGACCAAGCCGTGGAAAGGAAGTTAAGTGGCCGGTTGGTTTAGGCGGTAAAGGCAACGAAGGTGTCGCAGGTCAGGTGAAGCAGACGCCCGGTGCAATTGGCTACGTTGAGCTAGCCTACGCCAAGCAGAATGGCCTTGCATACGCAAATGTCAAGAATGCAGCGGGCGAATTTGTCGCTCCAACCATCGCCTCGGTAACTGCTGCGGCAGCCAGCGTTGCAGCAGCCCTCCCGGACAGCACTGATTACCGCATTTCCATTGTGAACGCACCAGGAAAAGATGCGTATCCGATCTCCTCGTTCACGTGGCTACTTGTCTATAAAAACCAGACGGATTCGGTGAAGCAGCGCAAGATTGCCGACTTCCTGACCTGGATGTTAAAAGATGGCGAACCATCGGCCGCTACGCTCGACTACGCGCCGCTACCACCAAGTATTGTGACGAACCTGACGAAACGTATTCAATCGCTCACGCAATAACGACTTCGCATTCTCTGATCGAATCGATAACGCCATTATGACAAACGCTGTAATCGAATCAGACGCGGCTCCGAATCCAGTCGGTGACTCGACTCGGAGCCATAGCGGAACGTCGGCGACGGTGGGCGATCGGATCTATCGTGTAGTAATCACTGCGTTTGCAGTCGCGATTCCTGTTCTGCTCGTCTTGATTGCAATCGAAGTTACCAAAGGTGCATGGCCGGCCCTACAGACGTTCGGGTTCGAGTTTTTTACCTCGAGTGAGTGGGATGTTGTTAACAGCAAGTTTGGCGCAGGGGTGGCCATTTATGGCACGCTGGTGTCATCTATTGTCGCCCTGATCATCGCGACGCCACTTGCTATTGGCGCCGCGGTCTTTCTCTCCGAATTTGCGCCGCGCTGGATACAACAGCCGCTTGCGTTCCTCGTTGATCTGCTCGCGGCAATCCCAAGCGTTGTTTACGGATTATGGGGTGTCTTCGTTTTGATCCCGCTACTCCGTGTACACGTGATGCCGTTCATCCAGAACACGCTACACCTCGGCAACACTCCGCTATTCAGCGGCCCTGCATACGGCACGAGTATGCTCGCGGCCGGTGTCATCCTTGCCATCATGATTCTCCCCTACATCTCGGCGGTCTCCCGGGAAGTACTTCGTGCGGTTCCTCGGTCGCAACGAGAAGCCGCGCTGGCACTCGGGGCAACACGCTGGGAAGTTATCTGGCATGTGGTGTTGCCGTACGCAAAGTCAGGGATCGTTGGAGGTGTGATCCTTGGACTCGGGCGAGCACTTGGAGAAACGATGGCGGTTACGATGGTGATCGGCAATAGCCCAAAAATTTCAGCGTCGTTGTTTGCGCCGGGTTATACGCTGGCATCCCGGATTGCCAACGAGTTTAACGAAGCTACAAACGACATGCACGTTTCAGCGTTAATGGCCACAGGCGCAGCGCTGTTCGTAATTGCTATCGTAGTGAATATGATTGCACGCTGGCTTGTTGCGAAGGTAAAGCGAGCAAGCGTATGAAGCGGATTACACGACGCCGTCTCACGAGTACCGTGATGATCGGATTTACATGCGCCGCTGCATTAATCGCGACAATACCGCTTATCGTCATATTGTTTCACTTGGCGAAAGAGGGTGCATCGGCACTGAACGTTGCCTTCTTCACACAAACACCTGCTCCGGTCGGAGAGGCGGGCGGTGGGATGGCAAACGCCATGTCCGGCACATTGATACTACTCGGAATCGCCGCGACAGTTGGCCTCCCGGTTGGTATCGGAGCCGGTTTGTACTTAGCCGAGTATAAGGGCACACGCCTTGCGACCACAGTACGTTTTCTCTCGGATGTGCTGAATGGACTGCCATCGATCGTCATGGGAATCTTCGCCTGGGAGCTCATTGTGAAACCGATGGGCGGATTCTCTGCCATGGCTGGCGGAATCGCGCTCGGCACAATGATGATCCCGCTAGTTACCCGTACAACCGAAGAGATGATTCGACTTGTACCAAACGCACTCAACGAAGCGGCACTCGCGTTGGGATACACCCGGTGGCGCACTTCTCTCAGTATCGTGCTCCGTACGGCGATGCCGGGGATTGTAACTGGGGCATTAGTGGCGATCGCCCGCGTATCAGGCGAGACGGCTCCGTTGTTATTTACCGCATTTGGAAATCAGTTTTGGTCCACCGCGCTGCGGGAACCGATTGCAGCACTTCCGCTGCAGATATTCACCTACGCAATCAGCCCTTATGATGAATGGCATAAACAAGCCTGGGCTGGTGCGATTGTTCTTATAGGAATTGTCCTTGTCATTAGCCTCGCTGCCAGATTCGCGACGCGCAATCGTTTTGCCGCGTCCGCAGATTAAGAAGATGGGCCCCTCCATCGTGGTGACTTCATCACCTCGAGAGGACGTCGTTCCACTGTCGAATCCGTGCGTATCCACGGATAGGCTGTACGCCTACTATGGCGATACGGCAGTGATTCGCGACGTTTCTGTCGACTTCTTTGAACGGAACGTTACGGCGATTATTGGACCATCTGGATGTGGAAAATCGACGTTGTTGCGTTGTTTGAATCGATTACACGAGACCGTTCCCGGAGCGCACGTTAAAGGCAACGTGACGTTCAATGGAGAGAAGCTGTACGGTGCCGGTACAAATGCGATCGACATTCGACGACAGATTGGGATGGTCTTCCAGCGCCCGACCCCGTTCCCTACAATGTCGATTCGCGACAACGTTGCGGCTGGCCTTCGAGTAATGGACGAACGCGTATCAGTGAAGGAAGCGGATGCGATTGTAGAGCAAGCACTGCAGCGCTCAGGGTTATGGAACGAGGTCAAGGATCGCCTTCGGGACAGTGCCGTGGGACTATCTGGCGGGCAGCAGCAACGTCTCTGTATCGCCCGTGCGATCGCAACGCGACCCAAGGTGCTGCTTCTCGACGAACCAACCGCGTCGCTCGATCCAATCAGCACGCAGAAGATCGAAGAGCTGATCGAGGAACTTCGGACGGACATGACACTGGTCATTGTGACGCATAATATGCAGCAAGCGGCCCGTGTATCCGATCGAACCATCTTTATGCTGAGCGGAGAGCTGGTAGAGGCTGCTGCGACCCGAACGATCTTTGAGAATCCTGAGGATACAAGGACGGAAGCCTATGTCGCTGGTCGATTTGGGTAAGCTGGAATAAGGGGGAGGAGCTTCAGAATTTAGCGTCATCGAAGCTCCTTTTTCTACGTGTTGGCACGTTACGTGTTATGAGTGGTATAGACAGAGAAGAGTCATTATGGCTACATCTGTTTTCCTACCACCTGCTGATCTCATGCAAAGTTCACGTTTGCTGGTTCGTATTACTGCTGCAGCGGCGGTTTTCGCTGGATGTTTTGCGCAAGCGGCCCACGCTCAAGGATTTGGGCTCAGTGAAATTGGTTCCTGTGCCGTCGCTCGCGGATTTGCCGTCACCGGCGCGATTTGCAAGGACGCGTCTGTAATATTCTGGAATCCTGCCGCAGCGACCCGCCTTCCCCTTGGGAAGACACTCACCGTAGGCGCCGCCGCAATTAAGGTGACGGGCGGATTCCGTCAGGATACAACGAACATTCGCTATAAAAGCGACGCCCCGGTTGAATTTCCACCACATTTATTTGGTACGTACAATTGGGGCCGCTGGTCCGGCGGTTTGGGCGTTTATGTGCCCTACGGCCTTACGTCGCAGTGGAAAGAGGACTTTCCTGGGCGTTTTAGCGCTTTAAAGGCGTCGCTACAAACGATATACGTACAGCCCAACATCGCTTACGCCTTGACGCCGAGCTGGTCGGTGGGAATTGGGCCTGTATACGGACATTCCAGCGTCGAGTTGATTCAGGGAGTAGATCTGTCCGAACAGGTTGCTACACAAACTCCACAGGTTATTCGATTCGGCCAGCTCGGAATTCCAAGCCAGACGGAATTTGCGAGAGCCAAGCTCAAAGGGAGCGGATCGGCGTGGGGGGTGAACGTTGGCGTACATGGGCAGGTCACACCTGAATGGGTGTTCGGTGCTCGATATATCTCCGAGTTGAAGTTCAAGTACAAGGATGCGGATGCAACGTTTCAACAGATTCCTACAGGAATCCAGTTAACCGCGAATAATCCATTAAGCCTTCCTGCTGGCCCGCTAGATAACTTCCTGGCTACACAGTTCATACCGGGCGCTCCACTCGCGAACCAGAAAGGGAGTTCCGAAATTACACATCCCTGGCAGGCGCAGGCAGGCGTGGGATATACTGGTTTTCCAGGGACGACTTTGTCAGCCGATATTGCCCGGATAGGTTGGTCAGCATTCAAGACTCTCCCAGTCAGCTTTGAAGGGGGTGCACCGGATCGAGAATTACTCGAGGATTATCACGACATTTGGGCGCTGAGATTGGGCGCCGAACATATAGTCCAATCGGTCGGCACATGGCAAGGATGGGCATTACGAGGCGGCCTGAGCTTCGCGCAGTCGCCAGCACCGGCAGAAACGGTAACTCCCCTACTTCCCGATATGAATCGGCGCAACTTTTCCGTTGGGGTAGGCGTTCCGCTTCGTAAAGGGATCACGCTCGATGCGTCGTATTTATACGTTGGCACAAGCGGACGAAGAGGTCGTATTCACGAGCGCAATCTTCCTTCAGAAACCGCGTTGGAGTTAAACACAGGCGCATATGACCTTCGCGCCAGTGTCTTGTCCTTAGGCCTTTCAGCGTCCTTTTAATATGAGACAGCCCATTCTATCTCGATCCGCAGCGCTCCGTGTTTCAGTTGCAGCGGTTCTCTCTGCAACATTGGTGGCGTGCTCTGACACCGCTGAAGTGCTTGGCGTGAACCACATCGATCCTCTCTTTGCGAGCTATGTATCCCTCGGCAATAGCATTACGGCCGGATATCAATCGGGTGGAATCAACGATTCTACTCAGCATGAGAGTTATGCCCTTTTGCTCGCAGAGCAAATGAAGACGAGGTTTGCGATTCCAACATTGAATCATCCTGGGTGCCCTCCGCCTATTATCAACTTTATTACGCAAGTTCGAGAAGGCAACGGAACATCAACGACATGTGCATTACGTGACATAGCTTCCATCACCTATGCATTGAATAACGTCGCAGTTCCTGGCGCAACGTCGTTTGATCCGATCGCCTCATCAACCAGTGCGTCGAATGCGCTTACAACCTTTGTACTTGGTGGAAAGAGCCAAGCCGAGCGTGCGAGAGATGCGCGTCCAACGTTTGCGAGCGTTTGGATTGGGAATAACGATGTGCTTGCACCGGCGGTATCCGGAATACTGACACCGTTGGCTGGCGTTTCACCGGGTATCACGCCGCAAGCGCAATTTGAAGCCAATTATGATTCGTTGGTGAAAAGCCTGAAGTCGATACCTACTCTGAAAGGCGGGGTATTGATTGGAGTAGTACACCCAACAGCTGCGCCGGTTTTATTCTCAGCACGGGCGTTGTTTATTCCGCAGTTCAAAGCGGCACTCGACGCTGCCGCTGGTGGGACGATCCTGGTTTCACCAACATGCACGCCAACAACGACGTCGCTAATTTCGTTTTCGATCATCCTCCAGATGCAAGCTGGCCTTGCCAGAGTGATTGGCTGCGAGAAAAACTCGATTCCTGGTACGCTGGTTGGAGATATTTTTGTTCTCGATGCCGCTGAACAGACCGAACTCGACGCCGTGGTGACGGCTTACAACAACCACATTCAAGCCGTTGCGGACGCAAACGGTTTCGCGTACTGGGATCCAAACGTTGAACTCGTAGCGCTGCGGGCCTCTGGATGTATTCTTGAGGTGCCAAATATTGGAAGTGCCACGCAACCCTTCGGGCCTTGTATAACACTCGATGGAATACATCCCAGCGGGTTTACGCACCGGGTAATAGCAAACGCGCTCATCGCTGTAATCAATGCAAAGTATTCGACATCTCTTGCCACCATACCAAACCCGGTTCCCTAGCAAGGAAGGCGCACAACGCTGACTTGCACCATAAAAGAGAGCCGGCTTAACGCTTCAGAATAGGTTAAAAGCCGACACTCCCCATAAGCGGGTGTCGGCTTTTGCTTTATTGTCCTCTGTCTATATTCCACTGCATGCACACATCGGCACCTCCCGCTAATCGCCTGCAGGTTCTTGCAGCGTACGCAGCGGTATACGTCATCTGGGGTTCGACGTATCTCGCCATACGATACGCGATTGAAACCATGCCTCCGTTTATGATGGCTGGGGTGCGTTTTATTACCGCCGGCCTCCTTTTGTACACCTGGGCACGTTGGCGCAACGTCTCGGCGCCTACCAAGCAGGAATGGTGGAACGCCTCAAAGGTCAGCGTATTTATTATCGTTGGCGGAACGTCGCTGGTCGCATGGGCTGAGCAGTGGGTTCCGTCTGGCATCGCAGCGCTCATTCTTGCCGTCGTCCCACTCTGTATGATCCTGATGGAATGGGTTGGGCCGGAAAGGATTCGGCCGAGCGTTTGGGCGTTGGTGGGAGTGGCTGTGGGGTTGATTGGGATCGCGATCTTGATTGGGCCGTCGCTCATTACGGAACAGAGCGATTTACATATTGGCGGCACGATCGCGCTCCTCATCAGTGCATTGCTCTGGACCTTTGGATCGTTGTATAGCCGTCGAGTGCAGCTCCCGGCGTCGGCGACGATCAGTAATGGCATAGAGATGATCGCTGGAGGGGCGATATCCATCCTCATTGGCCTCGCACTGGGTGAACACCATAACATGCACCTGGAGCGCATTTCAGGGGTATCGCTGCTGGCGCTGGCGTATCTGACGATTATGGGCGCGGTGATTGCATTTTCCGCGTATATGTGGCTTCTCCGGGTGTCGTCACCATCGCGTGTTGCGACCCATGCCTACGTGAACCCAGTGGTCGCTGTGGCGCTCGGATGGGCAATCGCAGGGGAGACGGTCTCGAGTCGTACGATTGTCGCGATGGCCGTGATTGTGGGTGCGGTCATCCTGATTACATCGACCAGTCGGGACTAAGGAGACAAACGACGTTGGCAGGTTGGGTTGGCTAAGCAATGGCTGACTCCATCATACGTAGATAGCAAAAGAGCAGAGGCGATCAAATCGCCCCTGCTCTTTTTCATTACCTACTACGGTCGATTTTTACTGACCTGCTCCCTTCCCTTCAAGCTCATCCGCAACGCGTTTTGCATTGTAGATGTTCTTGAGTGCTTCAAGAATCATCTGGGAGTGAACGCTCACGGAGCGCGCAACTTCGTCAGTGAATACGAAACGGTTTGGAAGCGATTCAATGTTGCCATCGAAGATCAGTCCAACAACTTCGGCATTCTGGTTAATAACCGGGCTTCCGGAGTTTCCGCCAATGATGTCGTTTGTGCTGACAAAGTTGAACGGCGTATCCATGTTGATGCGGCTACGTGCTGCAGCAAATGGCTTGGAAACCGTAAACGGATACACCTGGTCAAAGTCGGCTGCACGCGAGAAGAGTCCGCCGGCGGTCGTCTTGTATGGAGCCAACGTTCCGTTCATCGGATAGCCTTTCACAATGCCGTCGCTGATACGAAGCGTAAACGTTGCGTCTGGTGGTAGCATCGTGCCGTACACTGCGTACAGTGCCCGTCCGATTAATGCTGTGTTCGCTGCGATAATGGCATCAGCCTTCGTCACACGCTCACGGAGCGGCTTTTCAAATGCATCTGCTTGACGGAGGAAGACGATTAGCGGGTCGGTCGACGCTGCGAGAGCGGCCGGTCCACCGTCGATCAACGCTTTGCGGAACGCAATGTCCTGAATCTGTGTTCCACGAATGATACGGGCTGCAGCATCTTCCGGGGACTGACCGGCAAGCACTAGGCGGATATATGGATCCGTTGCAGGGAGCGTTGCGGCAGCGTCGCGAAGCTGAAGCGCAAAGCCATTCACGAGGAATTCCCTGTCGAGCTTATCAAGCGGCTGCGGTTTGGCCAATGCCACCCTGTATTTCGCGAAAAGCGTGTCGCTTGCAGGCGCATTGATCGTTGAGATCAGTGCACGACCAAAACCGAAGAGTGAAGCCTGTCCACCAAAGTAATAGGTGAGCTTTGGCATAACGTCGGCGCGTTCACGTACGGCTGCGGAGATCGCGTTCCATGCCCCACCGTATTCAGACCGGAGCTTCGGATCTGCAGCGACACGTGCACGAACTTCGCTTTCAAACGAAACCTTACGATCCATCAACGACGAATCTTTCAGGCCTCTCCAGAAACCGGAGACAGCCTTGAAGGAGTTCTCGAGTCCGAAGATGCTGTTCTGATGTTCGCGGGCCAGCTCTGGGCTTTTGGCGGCTTCTGCGCGCAGGAGCTTGAGGTTACGCACGTAGCTCGCAAGCTGCATTGGGTAACCAACATCACGATTGTATTCGAGTTGGGCAATCGTAGCGAGTCGCTCGGTTGATCCCGGGTTTCCGGTTACGAAGACGAGTTCATCTGCGCGGGCACCGCTTGGGCTCCAGCGAAGGTAGTTGGCGGCCTTTACCGGGGCGTTGTTGTCATATGCCCGGATAAACGTCATGTCGAGCGCATAACGCGGGAACGTGAAGTTATCAGGATCGCCGCCAAAGAAGCCGGCCTGCTCGTCTGGCGCCATTACTAGGCGTACGTCCGTGTAGCGCTTGAAGCGATACAGCGAGTAACGTCCGCCGTGGTATAACGTGACAACCTGGCACTTCATCCCCGACTGTGTCGAGCATTCAGTTTCAATTGATGCCATCGCGACGTCGCGCTGAGCGGTTTTGGCGCTATCGGTCGATCCGGTCATTGTGGCCTGAACGCGCGACGTGATGTCTTCGATCGACTGCAACTGGTCGATTGTCATGCCTGCGCACTTTTTCTCTTCCGACAACGCACGAGCGGAAAAGCCCGTTTCGATGTAGTTCGTATCGGCCGGTGACGTGCTGGCGATACAGCTTCTGGCGCAGTGGTGGTTCGTCATGACGAGACCATCGCCCGAAACGAAAGAGGCCGAGCAGCCGGGAAGGCGTACAGAGGCGAGGCGAACGTTGTCTAACCAGCCAGCGGCTGGTGTAAATCCATATGTGTGTTTCCAATACTCCAGCGGCGGAGCGTCAAACGTCCACATCGTACCAAATTCTTTCCGGTACATCGGTGGTTTGCTGACATCGACCGCGGCGGCTGTGTAAGCCGCCTTTGGAGAAACGGAGGCAGATGATGTAGTAACAGACCCTGAAGAGGCACACGCAGACGCAATGCCCACAACAGTGGCCATCACGAGCCCCTGGCGGATAATGGTAAAGATTTGCATAGGCAGAATTTAATCGCTATTTAAGGCATCCAACTGTTCGGAATACGAGTAGATCGATCAGAACGTTGAGTTGCCGAGCGGGGTGCTATGCTGATGAGACCACGAATGAGGTCAAGATGGTGTCCCGGGAGCGGATGGCCGGTGGGGGATGCCGGCATTCCGCAATCATGAATAAATGCTCACACTCCTAATGCAGGAGCTATAAGCATCAATTCAGATGAATGGATTACCCCGGTTTAACTACTTGATCGATGGGAATCCGTCTTTTTCGGTCCAGACGAGCGCTGTCATCTCCTGGTTGCTGGCGTACGCGTTCCAGGACATGGCAATGAGTGCGGCTGCCTCAACCGGGCGAAGTGGGCTAATTACGGCCTTCCGGCTTAAGAGCTTGCGACGGAGGTGCAACACGGGATCGGCGCGACGGAGATCTGCACCACTATGGAGCGATTCGAGCCAGGCCATCGCTTTTTTGGGCTTATTCTCTTTTGCAATTGTCAGGACAAAGGCAATCGCGCTATGTGGCTGAATTTCCTTCGAGCGTTGAACTTCCCGGACAGCGTCGCCAATGGTTGGATATGCAGCTAACGTTTGGCGTAGTTCTGCATTTGACGGTTGACGGTATTTTCCGACCATCTGGTCGGTGTCGTAACGCCAGAGCCACTTTGCTGTTGCGGCAATTGCGCGGACGTTTACACCACCTTCAATAAACAACACGTCAGAGAAGGAACGTGAACGCCCTGTGTCCACCGTCTGAGCGGCCTTTTCAGTTAGTCCTCTCACAATTTCCATCGGCACAGACTTTCGGCTGTGAACCACAGCTGCCAGTCGATGCTGCCCATCGATGAGCGTTCCGCACTTTAAAAACTTGACGGTTTCGCCATTGAGCTCCCAAGCACCACTCGCGATATCTGACGCGAGACGTTCAACATCCGCTTTGCGCAGTGGTCGGTTGGGCCCCATTTTTCCAAGCCATTCTTCGGCAAGCGTAGGGGTGACGCTAACTATTTCACTTTCTACTCCGTACTTCGATGAAGCCATACAAACAAACCTCTAATATCGGCCGTTAGACCCGGGCCCAACGTGCCGGTTGGGGTGGCAATCAGTGTAACGAAGGAACGGAAGAAAAACTACAGAGGAATTTGTCTAGATGTAAGTGCTTGGAAAGGATTAGCCGCTTTCCTATTACGACACGACCCGTTAGAGAACTAACGTTTAATGGGTCCCGGGGGCACAGACATGGCTATGACTGGTCGGCTATTGCGATAGGAAATGGCGCTGAAAGAAGTCGACAACCCGACGTTCGAGATAATAAATTGGCGACCACGGAACCACGCCACTTACGAACCCGGCATGTCCACCTTTTGCGACAAATTCCACGTGCAAATCACGATTGCGTTGCGCAATCATGCGCACCTCGTCGAGCACATCAGGAGGGAGAAACGGATCGTCGACTGCACTAAGCAAGAGAGTGCTCACATTTACATTACCTATAAATTTGATCGCACTCGACTGCGCATAATAGTCGTCGGCATCTCGAAAACCGTGAACTGGTGCCGTTAACATATTGTCGAAGTCGTACAATGTCCGTACGGACTCCACCGCTTGCGAATCGATCAGGTCCGGGAATGTGAGCATCTTCTCACGAACCTTTCGTTTTAGCGAGTCCAGAAAGTTTCGTTCGTAGACTTTCGAGAAGCCGTTACTAATATGTTTCGATCCGCGTGCCAAATCGAATGGCACGGATACGGCTGCAGCCGCTCGAATGCGAGGATTTATACTATTTCCGCGCTCACCCAAATACTTTAACAACACGTTGCCGCCGAGCGATACGCCAACAATTGCGAGGTCTTGCTCGCTATTCTCGCCAAGCAGTTTATCCACGACCATCGCGAGATCGGTCGTTTCCCCGGAGTGATAAAAACGGCGCGCTCTGTTCAACTCTGCTCCGCACGAGCGAAAGACGAGCAAATCCGCCGCCCATCCCAACCGCTCGCACTCCTTCAATAACCCCTGCACATAGTGAGATCGTACAGATCCTTCGAGACCGTGCAGAATCAGGACTCTAGGCGACGGTACCGCTTTGGAAGTCACCGCATCCAAGCGATGCATCTCAATAAAATCACCGTCCGGCGTATCCCATCGCTCGATGCGCGTTTGCACCGGATGGATCCTGCGAGCGAGCTTCCCCCATAACGTCTGCGCATGCGGCCCGGGGACCCACCAGGCCGGCCGATATGGGAGATGTGACATTCGTTTTATCGACTACTCGCGACTTCCATCGCATCGTTCCAGCTTTCCAGCGCTCTATCGAGTGCGGCTTTCGCTGCATCGAGCGACTTCCCAAACTTTGCGGACTTCGCAACACCTTCTGGAGTGGAATACAACGCTGGATCTTCGAGCGCTGTAGTTAAACGTGTGACTTCTGCTTCCGCCTTTGCCACGTTTTGCTCTGCCGCTTCAATCGCACGCTTCGCATCACGCGCGACATTGCGCCCTTGATCGTCACGCTCTCCCTTCCGCTGAGTTTGCTGCTTCTCACGAACTCGACGCAACGACTCTTCTTCCTGCGATTGCACACGCGCGGCATGTTCTCGCTCTTCACTTACCACTTCCCACTCTGCGAAGCTTCCATCAAAGTCGGTTACATGCGTGTCGTGCAACACCCACACGCGAGTGCACAGCGCACGCAACAGCGCACGATCGTGGCTAACGAGCAACACCGTACCTTCGTACGCTTCAATCGCATCTTCGAGCGCTTCAATCGACTCAACGTCCAGGTGGTTCGTTGGTTCGTCAAATACGAGCAAGTTGGCGCGCGACAACATCATAATGGCCAACGCAACACGCGCGCGCTCTCCACCAGATAACGTTGCTGCGATACGCGATGTTTCTTCACCAGAAAATCCAAAGCGCCCGAGATGACCATAGACCATCCCACGTTCCCATGCCGGCCGAAGATCGCTGATGATGTTAAACAGCGACTTGTCTTTTGGAACCTGCGCCAGATCCTGACGATAGTACTCAACACTAATCGAATTACCCAAACGCAGTTCGCCAGACGACGGGGTACGTTCGCCCATCAACGTCTTTAAAAACGTAGACTTCCCTGCACCGTTCGGACCAATAATGCCAAGACGATCGCCGCGCTTTACAAAGCTGGACAGGTTACGGATCAACACGCGATCACCAATAGAAATCCCTGCATTCTCTGCAACGACAACCTGATCGCCACCACGCGCCTGTACTTCCAAACGCAACGACATCGAGCCGTCTTCACCAAGTGGCGTACTTAATCGCGCCACACGCTCGAGTCGCTTCCGTCGCCCCTTTGCCTGCTTTGAATTTTGCCCAGCGATATTTCGACGAATATAATCTTCTTCACCGGCAAGCACACGCGACTGCTTATCAAACGCACGTTGCTGAGAGAGACGACGTTCCGCTCGTTGATTTACGAACTGTTCGTAGCCGCCAACATAGGCCGCCGTACTGTTCCCTTCAACGTGCAGTACGTGATCAATCACCGTCGCCATAAATGCACGATCGTGGCTAATCAGTAAAATCGTCTTTTCTGTGGTACGCAGATACTCTTCGAGCCAGCTCGTAGTATCGAGGTCCAGATGGTTTGTTGGTTCATCCAATAAGAGAACGTCAGCCGGACTTACGAGTTGACGCGCCAGACCAACACGTCCACGTTCACCGCCGCTTAGAAAGTCCAACTTCTGACTTCGCGCTGCAACTGGATCAAAGCCCAAACCGTGTAACACAGCATCGACGCGCGGAGCGAAGGTATATCCGCCTTCGCGTTCGAACCGCTCGAGATCCCGTGAATACCGATCAAGCAGTTGATCAGTGACCTTCTCGCCGAGTTCACCTAACTTGTTTGCCTGTTCGGCCAGGGATTGCTCCAATGCAAGCAAGTCAGCAAACGGACCTGCCGCTGCTTCCCATACCGTAGTGGCGCCAGCGAAGTCGCGATGCTGATCCAACACGGAGATCTTGACGTTGTTCGACCGCGCAACCGTACCAGTCGTTGCCTGTTGCGCACCGGTCATAATCTTGAACAACGTCGTTTTTCCGGTGCCGTTCCGACCAATAATCCCCCATCGGTCGCCGGCACCCACTGTAAAGGTGACGTCTTTCAGGAGGGTGGTTGCGCCAAACTCTACAGAAACGTTGGATACTGAAATTAAAGTCATACGGACTGCCGGCTACTGGTCGGAATATACATGAAGTCAAATTTATCAATAAAAACGGGTACCCTAGCAGGTACCCGTTCTCACAACTATTTCGTGACCAGAATAGTCACGAGGTACACTAACTAGTCGCGGTCGCGACGAACCGGAACTTTCTTTCCCTTGATGGTCGTGCCGCGCAACGCCTCAACGATGTCTTCCGCAATTTCATCCGGAACCTCGACGAGCGAGTACTTATCATAAATCTCAATCGCGCCAACGACCTCCGAGTCAACATTCAACTCGTTGGCAATCGCACCAACAATGTCGCCTGGTCGAACCTTCGCGGTCCGCCCTGCACCGATATATAATCGAGCGACTTCCCAATCTGGCTTGGGACGTGCGGCCCTCTCGGGTCGCTTGGCGCCCGCATCCTTACTCGTCTGCGCTCGACCGCTTTTTGCGCCTCGATCTTTCGACGAATCGTCACGCGATTCGGTTCGACTGGACTTTCCTGCACCATTATTACCGCCTCGATCGCGTGATTCATACTCACGCTTTTCGCCTCGGCCACTACGCTCACCACCGCGGTCGCGATCGCGATCCCGCTCTCTCTTTCCCTTGCCTGATGATTTTGCATCGAACACAGGAATTTCAGTCTCTTTTTCGCCGCCATTTGTCGTCGCCTCATGCGCCGTCTTCACGGCAGCTGCGGCCACGTCCATGACGTCGAACTCACCGTCAGCAAGCGACTCAACGACAATGCGGAACGAATCCAGGTCACCACCAACCAACGTTTCACGAATCGCAGCTCGCGTGATATCCAATCGACGTGTGCGGAGATCGGCAACCGTTGGAATGGTGGCCATTTCGATCTTCTGTTTGGTCAGCCGCTCGATGTTACGCAGATATCCATGCTCACGCGGTTCGGCCAGGGTTACTGCAATGCCTTCACGTCCAGCACGCCCCGTACGACCGATGCGGTGTACGTACGCTTCTGGCGACGTTGGTACGTCGTAGTTAATAACATGCGACAGATGCTCAACGTCGAGTCCACGAGCCGCAACGTCTGTGGCAATAAGGAGATCCATCGAGTTGGCGCGGAACTTCTTCATGATACGATCGCGCTGCTCCTGCGACATACCGCCGTGCAACGCGCCAGCCCGATATCCGCGCGCGGTTAACGTTTCCGTTAATTCGTCCACTTCCGTACGGGTTCGGCAGAAAACAATCGCCGACGTTGGGCTTTCCATATCGAGCACCCGACCGAGCGTAATCGTCTTGTGCGCACGTGGGACGATGTACGCAATCTGACGAACCTTCGGTGACGTTCCGGCCTTAACCGAATCGCGTGCAATGGAAACGCGCACCGGGTCTTTCAAATGTCGATTCGCAACGGCGCTAATTCGTGACGCCATGGTCGCGGAGAATAGAGCAGTCTGGCGCATCGCCGGAGCCGCGCTCAAAATCGCTTCAAGGTCTTCGGCAAAGCCCATATCGAGCATTTCATCGGCTTCGTCCAATACAACAGTACGAACCTGTGAAAGCTTGAGCGAACCGCGCCGGATATGATCCAGCGCACGCCCTGGGGTGGCGACGACAATATCTACGCCCCGGGAGAGTGCCCGGAGCTGCTGGCGCATATCTGCACCACCATAGATGGGCAATACAGTTGTGCCGAGGCTACGGCCGTATTTATGGATCGCTTCGGCGACCTGAACCGCTAATTCGCGGGTAGGCGTCAAGATGAGGGCCGATGTCGTACCGCGCTTCGCCGTTCCATGGGCATGAACCGATTGGAGGAGCGGAAGCGCAAAAGCAGCCGTTTTCCCAGTTCCGGTTGCCGCCTGGCCTAAAATGTCGTGCCCTGCGATGAGCGGAGGAATCGCTTCGCGTTGAATTGGGGTCGGCTCTTCATAGCCGAGGGCAGTTAATTCCTTGACAATTTTATTGTCGAGGCCAAGGGCAGCAAAACCGCTGTTTGTCGCGGGGTCAGAATTGGGCATCGTACAATCTAACGAGTAAAGGCGGATTCCGAGGCACCTCTCGGCAATCCGCTTTGGCCCAACCTATTTAAGCTACCCCAAAATGGACGTGGCGCTAGTACTCGCCGCCTAGCCTTCGTCGGTCGGGGCCCCTGAATCTCGCCAGGCCCGCCAACCACCATCCATAGATGTAACGTTTGTGTAACCCATTCGCTGAACCACCTCAGCGGCAAGAATCGACCGGAAACCGCCACCACAATAGAGGATCACCTCTGTGGATTTGTCCGGGATCTGGGCTTCGATATCACGTTCGATAACCCCCTTGCTCAAGTGTCGGGCGCCTTGGGCATGCCCTTTTGCCCACTCGCTCTCCTCTCGGACGTCGATAAGCTGGGCGGCCGGATTCTGAGCGAGACGCGCTCGGGCTTCTTCTACATTCAACTCATTTACCCCTGGACGTGCCTCGTTTACGACTCGGAGAAAGCCTTCAGAATGTTTCATATTATTAACGTAGCAGAATTTGGGAGCCTGGCACAAGCGATGTGGCAGGAGTCTTCGTATCTTTAATAGAGAGATGAACTGAATTTTGCGGCTTGGGGTATTAGGAGGGGCTAATTTTTTGTGAGCCCCTGCTCACCCGCTAAGCTTCCCTTTATTAGGAGCACCTGTTGACCGTTCCCGCCTCATCCGGCCCAGAAGCCGAGCTCCAGTTCCACGAAGATATCGTTTATCCGGGTGCGATTCCGTTTGCGATTGTGCACCTCGTTTGCCTGGCAGCGATCTGGACCGGCGTAACGCCGCTTTCGTTAATCATTTGCGTTACGCTCTACTTCGTGAGAATGTTTGGAGTGTCGGCAGGCTATCATCGGTACTTTTCGCATCGTTCATACAAAACGAGCCGCGTCGGACAGTTTTTGCTTGCGTTTCTCGCACAAAGCTCCACGCAACGCGGAGTACTATGGTGGGCAGCGCGTCATCGTCATCATCATAGGCATTCAGATACAGAACTCGACGTGCATTCCCCGCGTCACCGTGGATTTTTTTACGCGCATGTGGGATGGATCTTTACGCCGCAGAACGACGAAGCGGCAATTGCGGCAGTTCCAGACCTGAGCAAGTATCCTGAAATTCTCTGGTTGAACAACAATCCTTATATACCGGCAATTGTACTTGCGATTACCACATGGCTCGTTGCTGGTTGGCCGGGGCTTATTGTTGGATTTTTCTGGAGCACAGTGCTTCTGTATCATGGCACGTTCATGATCAACTCGCTCGCACACGTACATGGCAACAAGCGTTATGTGACGGGGGATGATTCGCGGAATAACTGGTGGCTTGCCATCTTCACGCTGGGCGAAGGGTGGCACAACAATCACCATGCGTACATGGCGTCAACGCGTCAGGGATTTCGTTGGTGGGAAATTGACATCAGCTTTTATCTTCTGAAGATTGCCTCGTGGTTTGGGATTGTTTGGGATTTGAATGAACCGCCGGAAGTTATTGTGCGGAACGAGAAGCCGTTGAGCCGAGGAGTGTTGGATTCAGTGGCGCATCAGTTGGCGGCTACGTTTTCGGCAGATGATATCGCTCGGAAAACGCGGGAAGCGTGGGCACAGAGTGCAAATGGTGCTCAGAGTGCGGATGGCACGTTGGTGCCTGTGTTTGAGTTGCCAAGCGACCAGTCTGGTCTTCATTTACCGCACCTTCCTTCGATTGACGAGCTGCGGAGTCGTGCGCAGGAGATGTTTGCTGCAACACCGTCGGTGGAAGATATTGCGCGTCGAGCACGCGAAATTATTGAGCAGGCCGTGCGTGGAGTTTTAGCAGAAACGGCTGACGGGAAAAAAGCGGGGCTGTTGCAGGGCGCATAAACAGGCCGCGTAAGCGATATTTATAGCGATAATACTACGCACGTGCGATCAACGATTTGATTGTACGTGCGTAGTATCGTTTAGGACCTGTTCGAGCACGTTTCAGAAGTTTCAGACCGCGTTTTCCGAGCGCGGGTTCAAAACCCTCACCTCATTCCGTAAATCATGTTGATTAAGCGACACCTGTCTGCCGCTCTTATTGCCGCGTGTACCAGCTTCGTCCCACTTGTGGCACACGCACAGACCTTCCCGACATCTGACCCGGTTTTGCGCAGGATCTGGTCGCTTGGGATGGACAGCTCGCAATCATCAAAGCTGGCGCAGGCGTTACTGGATTCAATTGGACCGCGCCTTACGGGGACGCCGCAGCAGGAAGCCGCAAATAACTGGGCGGTTGCTCGTTTTGCTGAATGGGGGATTTCGGCGAAGAAAGAGCAGTATGGTACATGGAAGGGGTGGAGTCGCGGGCATACACACGTTGACCTGGTGAGCCCACGGATCCGTACGTTGGAAGCGACAATACTTGCGTGGAGCCCTGGAACGGGTGGGAAGCCGGTTGAGGGAGAGGTTGTGTCTGTGCCGGATGTGCAGAACAGCGCCGAGTTTGAGGCGTGGCTTAAGACGGTGAAAGGGAAGTTCGTGATGATCACCTTCCCGCAGCCAACCTGCCGACCGGATAACGACTGGAAAGAGTGGGCGATGCCTGGGTCGTTCGAGCGAATGGATACGGCTCGTACGCAGAGCGTCAAGGCATGGGATGCGATGTTGGCTCGGTTCGGGGTTTCGATACGCGAGCTTCCGGTTCGGTTGCAATCTGCTGGTGCTGCGGGGATTTTGACCAATAATTGGTCGCGCGGTTGGGGGGTGGACAAGGTGTTTTTTGGCCGGACCTCGACGATTCCGACGTTGAATGTGAGTTGCGAAGATTATGGCTTGTTGTATCGCCTGGCGGTGAACAAGCAGGGGCCAAAGATTCGTGTGAATGCGGCGGCGGAGCTGAAAGGTGAAGTCCCTGTATTCAACGTGATTGCGGAGATCAAGGGGAGTGAGAAGCCGGACGAATATGTTGTGTTGTCGGCTCACTTTGATTCATGGGATGCGGGTTCCGGTGCGACCGATAACGGAACGGGAACTGTTACGATGATGGAAGCTATGCGGATATTGAAGACGGTGTATCCGAATCCGAAGCGAACGATTATTGTAGGATTATGGAGCGGCGAGGAGCAAGGGTTAGTTGGCTCGCGTTCGTTCGTTGCAGATCGACCGCAGGTTGTGACGGGGTTGCAGGCGTTGTTTAATCAGGATAACGGTACTGGCCGAATTGCGAATATCTCGGGGCAAGGGCTAATTGATGCGGGTGAAGCGTTGGGCCGTTGGTTTGGGCGGTTGCCGGATGAACTAACTCGTGGAATTACGTTGAGCTTCCCTGGCACACCGGGGGGCGGTGGTAGTGACTTCGCGTCGTTTGTGTGTGCGGGCGCGCCGGGGTTTTCGCTGTCGTCGTCGAGTTGGAATTACGGAACGTATACGTGGCATACGAATCGTGATACGTATGACAAGATCAGCTTTGATGATGTGAAGTCGAATGCGACGTTAACGGCGATGTTGGCGTATTTAGCGAGTGAGGATCCGCAAAAGGTGAAGCGTGATCAGCGAGTGATGGAACGCGGGTGGCCGAAGTGTGAGCAAGCGCCGCGGATGTCGTCGCAAAGTACGCGATAGTTTTTAGTTTTTTGCTGCCGAAGTCGCGAAGCGTTTACTCTGATCGAGTTGATGCTTCGCGACTTTTTGGCATTTGGGGAGTCGATGGTGCCTCATAGGTGGAGTAGCGATTAACCATCCACGACTTGCTTGTGGCACATCAATCGCATAGCCAGCCTGTGAGACTTCACCCCAAACTATTATGATCCCTGCGATAATAAACATCCGTGGTGGGACGGCGTCGCAAGCGAGGGCAGCCCTTGATTCGGCTGGCATGTTCCAAATACGGGAAGTCGAACCGGATCGCGTAACCGACGCAACAAAGACCGCCATACATAACGGGATCGATCGAATAGCCGTGGCGGGTGGGGACGGAACCATTTGTGCGGCTGCATCTGCGATTGTTGGAAGCCGATCGGCGCTCGCCATCCTCCCGGGAGGGACGCTGAACCATTTTGCGCGTGACCACGGGATTCCGGTGGATTTGGATGAAGCCGCGCAGGTTGCGACCGATGGAAATATTATCAAAGCGGACGTTGCGTACGCGGGTGGTCACCTGTTTCTCAATACGAGCTCCGTTGGCGCGTATGTGTCGTATGTTCGCGTACGAGAGCGCTTCGAAAAGTACGTTGGTTACCGGTTAGCGAGCTTTGCGGCGGGGGTACGGCTTTTCTTTACGGTAAAGCCGGTTTCGGTCAGCCTTGAGATTGATGGGCAGGTTCATCACTACAATACGCCACTGGTGTTTATTGGGGTCGGGGAACGTGAGTTTCAGGCGCCCACATTGGGGAATCGAGTACAGGAGGGGAAGCACTGCCTTCACATTATTGTTGTTCGAGAAAAACGATCCGCTCGGATACTGGCGCTGGGGTTGGCGGCCGCGGCGCGAGGGGTGGCCTGGGCGGCAAAGACTCCGGAACTGGATAGTTATTTTGTTGATAAGTGTACGATTGGCGTCCAGGGGAAACATCAGCGGGTCGCCTTGGATGGGGAGATTGTGAAGCTGGTGGCTCCAATCGAGTATAAGATTTCGGTTGGGGCTTTAGATATTGTTGTTCCTGCCAGGCAAGGCGTTCATTCATCAATGCCTTGATCTCGGCGCGGTGAGCTGGGGACTGTGGTGGCGCCACCAGGGAATAAATGAACGCTCATCTCCGTTGGTTTGCGAACGGACGACGTAAATTGAGCTGCGCGGAATATTTTGGCATCGGAAGTGTATTAAAGCGCTTGGACCTATCTTAAAAAGGCCTTCGAATGCAGCCAACTTCTACACCCGCCCTTCCCTACGGCATTCCGCCGTCAGAACATAGACTGCCGGATGCGACTCGACTTGGTCGAGTACGACTACAGATCGCGAATTTGGCGAGATCGATTGAATATTACCAACGTGTGCTCGGGCTTCGGCTTTTAGAGAGTACGGAAACTACTGCGACACTTGGTGTGCAACACGATAGTGAGCCGTTGGTGGAGTTGCATGAACGTCTGGGTGCGACGCCATCTCCGCAGCACGGGCGGCTCGGCTTGTACCACTTTGCGATCCTCCTTCCGGACCGACCATCGCTCGGCAGATTCATTCGGCATCTTGCGAGTATAGGCGAGCGAGCTGGGATGGCGGATCATGCGGTGAGTGAAGCGGTGTATCTCACAGATCCGGATGGGCTGGGGATTGAAGTGTATGCGGATCGACCGCGCAGTGAGTGGCGCCACAAGGATCGTGAGCTATTGATGACGACCGATCCAATTGATGTGCAAAGCGTTGTACGGTCTGCGGGTGATACACAGTGGGATGGGATGCCAAAAGGATCGGTTATTGGACATGTGCATCTTCATGTTGCAGAGATAGACGAAGCCACCCGTTTTTACCATCATGGAGTTGGGTTTGACAAGGTTGTTTGGAGCTATCCCGGGGCGTTGTTTTTGTCTGCGGGTGGGTATCATCACCATCTCGGAACCAATACGTGGGCTGCGAGGGCGCCTCAGCCGAAGGAGAACGATGCGCAGTTGCTGGAGTGGGAGATTGTGGTGCCGGATGCGGAGGCGGTGAGCGCGGCGGCGGCGAATCTGGAGAAGGTTGGGTATGCGGTGGATTGGGTTGATGGTGATGTTGTTGTTCGGGATCCGTGGGGGACAACGTTGAGAGTGACGGTTGGCTGAAAACGATTATGATGCGTTCGCGGTTGGGTATGACGCGGATAATACGAACAATGTCTGGAATGCGTTTTACGAACGGCCGGCGATTTTATCTTTGATTGGTGATGTGGATGGGCGTCGGGTTCTGGATGCGGGGTGTGGGGGTGGTGTGCATGCGGAGGCGCTGGTTGAAAAGGGCGCGCTGTTAACCGGGGTGGATTCGAGTGAAGCGATGTTGGAGATTGCTCGGGGTCGATTGAGGGGGCGAGGGCGGCTGGTGCGTGCAGATTTGAATGAGACGCTTCCGGTTAAGGATTGTTCATTTGATATCGTTCTTGGTTCGCTGGTGATGCATTATTTGCGGGATTGGACTCGGCCGTTGGCGGAGTTTAATCGGGTGTTAGTGCCGGGTGGGCGGTTTGTGTTCTCTACGCATCATCCGTTCATGGATCATGAGTTGGCGGGTGGAGAGAATTATTTTGAGACGTATAGGTTTGAGGAGATGTGGTTGCGGGGTGGGAAGGAGATTTTGATGAAGTTCTGGCATCGACCGTTGCATGCGATGGTTGAGGCGGTGACGGGGGCGGGATTTCGGATTGAGGGGATTAGTGAGCCGCAGCCGGATGAGAGGGCGCGGGAGTTGTTTCCGCTAGAGTATGAGTTGTTGAGGACGAAACCGAGGTTTCTGTTTTTTGTGGTGGTGAAGGGGGATTAATCCTGCTGCGCCGATGTTCGCGAACGTATGAGTGGATGATTGTTCATCATATTCATGGTATGGTCGCGAATATCGGTTAACATCGAGGTATTTAGGCGGTTAAGGTTCGTGCAGCTATTGTGTTCGGTTTGCCGTACGTTGCTCTCTCCGATAGACGGCCTCAATCAACTGCTCTAGATAGCGTTCACCGAAAGGCCCACTCAAGCCACTTGTGTAAACAAGACCTCCGTTGGAATCAACGAGCGTCGTGGAACCGTAAAATGTCTTCCCTCCTCCCCACGCCTCCTTATTCTCGTTGATCCGACGTTTATCGGGGTTAGGCAGTCGCCAAAACGGAACTTCGATGACTGCAAGAGGGCCAGGTAACGTCAGGAAGCCATGGTAGAGACTATCCATCAGCCGAGCTTCACGCTCGATGGTAGGAGGTTCCACCCCACCAAAGTACCCTACTGTATTGGCGACTAAAACCAAATCCAGGTCAGGGAAACGAGCTTTCAGACGTTTCATGGCGACATTCTTTGACATCGCTCTGTTATTAAGCAAACCATCCTCCGCAACAACCGAAACGATAAGTGAAATTTTTCCATGACGCGGGTATGGCGTATTCTTCATTGCATCTGGGAACCAAAATTTGGCGTTGATTTGTGGGGCAGGTCCAGCTTCTGCGCGTTGTCTCCAATCCATCTTCCTATCCATCGCTAACTCATCCAAGGTTGTCAAATATCTTGCATAGGAGGCTGCGCTCGTGGCCAAGCTATCGAGAAGCTCCTTACGGTGGGCCATGCGGAGCATTCCTCGTGTCCACAGGGTTGCGTAACCGATCCCCTTCGGATCATCAATCTTGTTCGCTCTGGCACTTTGTAGTTCATCAAAAATGATCTGTGTATACTTTGCGACCATTGCGTCATCTTGAATCTCGTTGCCGGCTTCAACGAGCGACCAAACGATAGCGGTGCGTTCAGTCAAAGAAATGCTACTCCAGATTGGAAACAGCTCGTTAAAGAGTTGGACGGCAGGTGCAATACGCATCGGTTGCGCATGAAGATAGAGATCAGCGAATTCCCGCAATGCCTTACCGCGTTTGGTTGAGTCGGTTTTGGGAATCGCGTTCAAACTCCGCTGTATCACCTTCTCCGCATCTACATCCTGGTTAGCGATGAGATATGCTTTCACCGCAGCGCCTGCAGTCAATAACGGAATCTTCTCAGAGTCAAAATGTGCGAAGCATCTTTGTGTTGCATCGACGACGGCCGGAGCTAATGGTGTCATCCGATTGTACTGCGAGAAACTGAGCGTGTCTGTACGAACCGTACTCACGGCGTTCACACTGTCTTGGATCCGCTCGCTTACGGCCAGACAGGATTCAGAAAAAGTGTACTTCGAAAGATCGATCCGTGAATCCGGAAGTACGAATCGTGTTTGTGCGAGAGCGGATGTCCACGTTGTGCAGACAACAACGATTGCCATTGCAGTAGATGTGCAGATTAGTCGAATGTAATTAATACGACTTCTCTGCATTGAGGATTTAGACGTGCGTTGAGTGGGCATGTTTACACCGCGTCACTTGTTGAAGTAAAGCTGAAATCATTCGACTTGATTGCGGGCACGATGGCGGGGCGAAGTCCAGGGTTATATGGATTCTCCATAGGACGAAAAACGGGGACGGCTGGACCGATTTGCTCCACTTGATTGAGCACGAACAGTGGTGATTCAGTAAAACGCAAATTTTTGATGGCTTTCGAGATACGCCCGTTTTCAACCAACCATAGGCCATCACGTGTCACGCCAGTTGTAAGCAAACTTTTGTCATCCAAACCGCGAACGCCATAGAATCGTGTGACAAGCAGTCCGCGTTTCGTGCTCTGGATCATTTCATCCATGGTCGCACCTCCTCCGGAGATTCTGAATGAATCGCGAGCGTCCTCAGCGAGATTTTCGTTCAATTGCTGTAGCGCGTATCCGCGCAGATACGATAGTGTTGTAAGGACGCCATGATCGATCCAGGTCGTAGGCACCATACCGGGATACGTCAAAACCCCTAACTGTGGATCACTAGGATCATGGCTAATCGAGATACGCTCATCAACAACTTTGAGCCCAAGTTTTGTGCGCCATATTTGTAGCGCTTCATCCTTTTCGAGCGCGAACGGGCCATACCCCGTCTCAGCATTATATCTACTGCATAGTGCGCTGATGAGCGGCTCAACTAGATCGCAGAGGGCCTGTGGTTCCAGAATGACGGTATATCGTCCTGGTTCAATAGCAACTGGATTGAGCGAGGCAACACATTTATCGAGTGCTCGCTGCGCCATTGCAGCGCTATCGATCGCAGCCCAATCATAGCTGGAGAGGCCGGCCCAGCCAGAACCCGTTCCCGCTGGGTGTCGTACGGTAACGGAACATTGGCTTTGGCTGTATCTTTCGTACTGAATTGCAAAAGGTTCTTGGCGTTTTTCCGACTTTTCACTAGATCTTGCCGGTGAATAACTCGCAATTGCGGCTGCACGCATTTCGATATATCCAGCGGACAACAACTTTTTTGCTTCAGCACCCTGCGCGAGTAATCGCGCAAGCTTTCCACGCTGTTCTGCGGTGACATTGTACGTTGCATCGCTCCACACGATTGATGTTGGTGTTGGCAATGTGGGTGCGGGAACGTCCATCATCGCCACCTTTAATGGCGTTCCCCGTGAAGCGGCTTGAGCTGTGGCCGAGAGTGATTCGTCGTCGACTTGATTCGTCGTTGCACTACTTGTTGCACTAATAGAAACTCGAATATCCCGTCGGTCGCTTGCGAGACTCACTCTATTTCGAGCCCATCGCAGTTCACCGTTCCACCAATGTTGAATGTAAACAGACGTTCCACTTTCCCCGAATGGGGAGAGTCCGATCGCGCGATGGATAATTTCTTCGGCTTCTTCACGTGCGAGGAGTCTGGGGGAGTCGTTCATGCTTTCCTCATAATATCGATTACGGCAACTTTGGTAAATGCACATGGCACAGCCGTCATACTCGCGTATGCAGTCTGCTGTGGTTGCCCTTTCCCTGTATCAAGCCCGAACCGCTTGGCGCTAGCAGCCCCACCAACAGCAGATAATGATTTCCAAAATTCAGGTGTTCTGAATAGGATACCAACATCCTTAATACGTGCGACCGGTTGCCCATTGTGAATCTCATATCCGCTGCCATAGGCCATTCCATTAAGTTTCTGAAAATCAGTAGAGACATTGAGGCCTCTGAATGCGATCCCTTCGCCGACCACTTTCATCAAGTCGTCAAAACCCAATGATTCTTTTCCTGGAGTCATCACGAGGTTCGCGCAACGTACCATAGGCGCGTCAACTCCGGCGCTAGCGTGTGAACATCCATGAGATTTGAGACCGATTCGGCGCTGAGTGTACGCATCATCAAGCCAACTTGCGCTTTCACGGGTGGTTTGGAAATCCACGACCTTTCCATCTTCGATCAACGAGAACGGCTCGGGAGCAACACCTTCATCGTCCCACTGTACCGTTGCCACAGCACCGGGATCGCTCCGATTGGCTACTACGGAGAGAGCGGGAGTACCGAGTGCATAGGATCCGATCATGGTGGATGGGTCGTTCAGGTAGCTGGTTCCATCTGCATTGGCTTCGAATCCCATAGCGCGGTCCATCTCAGTTGCAATACCAATCGTGTCGCAGAGAAGACTTGCCATAGCACCCACACCTAAGACGGTATCGAAACGGCCCACATCAACCGGTTTAATTGGAAGCTTTGAGTCGCGTTCGATGGATTCGATGAGGGGATCGATGGAATCACGTAATCTTTGTTCATCAAACATTTCGAATCCCAATCCAGACGGGGTTAGAAAGTCGACGCTGGCTTGTCCGCCTATGTCCCTCCCACCATTATAATCGAGCTTGAAAAAGCCACCGGTCCTATAGGTGGTTTGGGTGAGATACGTACCATCCGTGGACGCAAAGGCTTTCTCTTGCCGAAAGAAATCCGCTGCCCATTCGGTGCCAACTCGAAACTTGTACCGTCCTTCCTTCCAGGATATCGCAACCCCTTCCAAGACATCGTAAATGTGAGATGGATGTAATGAAAACGGATCGATACGGACCGGCATAGTCCAATGCCCATCCTTCACGGCTGGCGTTGACGCTAAATCAACCACACGACCTGCGCCTAGTGCATTGGTCTTTGCTAAAAACGCAGCTTCCTGGCCAAGACGTGCGATTTCGTCGCCACTCCATATGGAGCTTGCCGCGAAACCCCAATAGTCGTCGACTAAGGCGCGGACTCCAACTGAGATAGCTTCGCTATCTCTAGACCCGGCCCCCCCCTTCACGATCCTGAAATATTCATGAGTGAGCCGGATATCAGCATAGCGTGCACCGGCTTGCCGTGCGGCGTCGACACCGCGAAGCATTAGGGTTTTGATTTGAGGGTCATTAATGGGAGGAGTTGCTCTTGATTTAACAGCAGCGTGTGCAAGAACGGGTTGCGGAGTAAACATTGAAGCGGCCGACAGGCCAACTGCCGTTGTTACACCACGCTTCAGAAACGTGCGGCGAGTGTCTGGCATTATGATAGGATTATAGAAGTAAGCAAAAGTAGTTTATCGATCATGAACGACGAGAACGCCGCGGAATCCGAGCGGTTGAACTGTATATTGGTAAGTACCAGGCCGTACAAAACGTCGAAAGGCACCTAGATCACCTGGAAGATCGTGTATATTCCCGCCGCCAGAGTTAAACGCAGGATTCGAGACGGCAGGAAGTGCTATCGTTGAATCATCAAAGATGATACTTAGGTCGGAGATGGGACTAAGGGGCGAATCACCAAGCCAGCCGGCGGGCTTTGCTGATGTAACATTTTGAAAGCGCACTTCCCCACCCGGCCCCATTTCAGAAAATCCAGCCAGCAGCGCGTACTCCACTACCCCATCTTTGTTTATCACCTGACCGACCCTTACCGTGCCAGTCGCTTGCCAAACCAATGTCCAACCCACTTGAATCGTGACACTATCCCATAACGACACACCTTCGGCCCACGTAGCACCGAGAAATTTCACACCGCCTACAGGCTTCGACGTCGCGGTAAACAGAGAATAAGGCGTGTTGAAGCCCTGGATATTAAATAAAGCATCCTGCGCCGTTGTAATAATTTTAACGGGCATATCGTGTATCGTATCACCATTCGCATCAAGAACAGTCGTCGGTAACGTAAACTGTACGTTCATCGCACGTTTCAGACTATCGAGAGGATGAATCGATAACGTATGTGGAACTTGCGGATGTTCTTCATCCTTAACTTGCACCCACACCGTATCCATATGCGTGATGCCATCAATCTGCTGACTAGCGTACACCCACACTTTCGACGCTTCGTCACGTGCCTTCAAAAAACCTGTCTCGGAGACACTGACCTTGGATGGGTCGCTCGAAGACCAAAGTACAGTGCCAATCCCTTCAACAGGTACATCATCGTTACGCCAAACTTTTCGGTCAGCATTATACGGTACCGCTGAAAGCTGTAACGTATCGTATGGTGGTCGCAAAGATAAACGCACAGCGGGATAGTTCACACGAAGATTCCAGTAAATCTTTCCTGTATCAATCGGTGGGGCGAAAGCAGGATCTGAACACGAAACGTTCCCCAAAATGCAAACTATCCCAATCATAACTTGCGATATTTTACCTAGACGAGAGCCACTATCTCGCCAACCCAACACCTCATTCGTTAGTTCAAGCGTCACGATTCACACATCCCGTGTAGAGGTTGTTCTTCTCGCGTTCTAAACTCGGAAGCATAACATTCACATCACTACCATACATTGTATATGCCGCCCATAGACCCACGGGGTATACAGTGTTTTGTGATCTCTTATAGTTCCTTACCAATCGCCGAAGATCGCCTTGCCGGTGACCTGTGAGCAGCAACCAATAGCCGCGTTCGTCAAAGAGCAGAGAAATTCGTTTCTCGCGTGCCGCAGAGTCCTGCATCGATGCTCCGCCTGCAGGATCAGCCAGGGGCGGTAAACCGGGGACACCTCCAACCCCCGCAGGCGCCGGAGTAGGACACGATTCAATCGTGCTACACGTTGTTCGTAGACGATTGAGAATTATCAACCAATCGGCATCACCAGCCACCAACGCAGCCTCAGCATCGATAAGCCGTGCATTGACACCGCTGCGCACGATGATCGGTGCTAGGCTATCGTGTAACGATGGCAGCTCAGTGCGAGGATCTTCTTGAGAGCCAAATGGTAAACCATTGAGCCCCTCGCGATCGCCCAGAAAAATCCACGATTCACCTGTTATTATAGGTTGAACACTACTATATCCCAATGGCACGTTCTGTCTTTTTCTTCCTTTCTCAAGTTCAATGCGATCAAGAAAGTCAGTCGGCACATCTGCAACCGCAGCCTTCGCATTCGCAAGATCATTCAGGGCAAGAAACGCACGTCCGCGACCAACTCGTGCAAAATTGATTATTCGAACGCTGTCCTTAGCCAGACGGAGCGCAGAGTCAAACAACGTTATAGCATGCAAGTATATCTCAGTTGTCGAATAACCACGCGTTAAGGTATAACCGCCATCGAAGTTGAGATGACTCAGCGGAACCCCAGAACAACCCCACTCAGCCAACCATACTTCGGCTAAACCCTCGATTGCGAGAAGATATCCCTGCATATCCGTCGGAGTTCGAGGCGCGTATCGCTGTAAGGCAATCCGTGCCTCCCGGGCATCAGCACGAACCTTATACAACACGGCCAAGAAGTAATTATCATATTCTTCCCCAATATTTCGGCCGTCTAAATCATCGAAGTTACTTACGTAACTCGAAAAATGATTTCCAGATACTAATTCGTCAGTGAAGAGCCCAGTGCCCCTCGAAAAAGCATCAAATGCATTGACGTAACTTTGAACTGCACCACCATACAACTTCAAAGCCCCCGGAACATTCTCAACCCTACCGGGATCGATCACGTTACTAGGAAGATCAGTACTGTTGACAAAATCCATGATTTTGCAACTCGTCAACACCAAACAACAACACGCCAGAGTGAAGGAATACTTCGAAGTCTTCATCATTTTAGTTCACCCTCAAACTGAATCCCCAAGTCCGCGGTGCTGGCAGCTCACCACCATCAAATACCGTTTCGCCGATGGCACCGACATTGGGATCCTTCCCCGTATAATTCGTCCACATACCGACGTTTTTTCCTTCGAGCGAAAGCGTCACGGAGCGATCACCAAACGCTCGCCTACTCAATGAACGAGGCAGCATCCAACTGAAGGTTACACTTTCAAAACGAGCTACTGAAACACTGGCAACGTGCGTAAGTGGTGAGTAACCGCCAACTGCCTGCTCCTCCAGTGTGAGCGAGGGATCGTTCCTCACTCTCTCATAATCCCGATATGGCTGTTGTTGTGTCAGACCGTTCTGATATGAAACCATGCCTGTAACTCTGAAAAGATTGAAAAGGGAAAATTCATTTGCAAAGCTCATCGTAAAATTTGGAAACGGAGCACCGACATACACAGTGCTATCGCTGTACATAACTTCTTCATCGGTAATGAAACCATCGCCGTTCCGGTCTGCATAACCTCGAATAGGTCGAGCCCAATTCGCAAACAATGGATATCCCGGGACATTTCGTTGAAAAATATATTTGTTCTTCAACGTGTTACTCGGTGGAAAGCTTACAACGCCCTGACTGCGGGCATTTAAACTCAGCACCTTATTACTGCTTTTTGTTAGACCGATATCGGGTGTCCATGACACCGGTGACAGATTCAACTGACCGTTTATGTGAAGCTCCAGACTCGTATTCTGAACATCCCCTAAATTCACAGTCAATCCATTACCACTGCCCACAGACGGCGCCAAACCATCGTCGACAATCATATCAACAGTCTTGCTGCGAGATGCGGTAGCGCTGATGGTAAGCCGAGTTCGTCTAGAGTCAAGCACATCGGCATCGAATCCGCCTTCGAACTCACGTCTCCGCTCGGGACGCAGTTCAGGGTTTCCGACATTCCATAATACCATTACCGGCGCGACCCCAGACACGTTCGACACAATATCCCGATACCCTTTCACCTTGCTACCAACACCAGGTTGCTTTCCACCGACTCCGAAAGCTCCACGGAGCCGTAGCATCTGGATATCTCCCAAAACAGGGACACGTCGAAACCACTCCTGTTCTGATACTACGACTGAGGTAGAAAGCTTTGGAAATTTGGGTCTAATATTACTACCAAACGTACTACCGGCATCGGAGCGAATCGCTAACGGAAACCAAAGCTGTCCCGGGAGCCCAAACGTCACCTCGGCAAAGACCCCAGCACTTTTCGTATCAGAAAAGGATTCACCGAAACTCCAGACGGGGTCACGAGAATATAATGAACCTGAATTTGATCCTGGCTGAAGCCCAACTACCCCACCATTCATTCCTCGAAGCGTCGTCGATGAGAATTCACCACCAATGGACGAGCGAACCTTTAACCAGTATCCATCCAAAACTGGCACGTTCATATTGAATTTTACATTCTTTACCAACGTCGTAGACTGCTTCGTGGTAATAGCTCCTTCATTCTTGCACCTGTTAACCACACCTTCGACGTTGTAACAGTCCCCATTCCGAAGAAAATTCCTTCCAGTCGAGGACGTCATATCGAGACCCGCGGTCAGCGTTGTATGAATTCGCGATGTCAGATTCGAGTTTATCACAAACGAATGCCTATTACTAATCGTCTGTTGACTACCCTGCGAACGAAAATCAGCGATCGCTTCCAGTAAACCACTTCCTGTTTCAATGGGCAACCAGTCTGTTCCGTATGTAATTACTGCCGGCGGAAGTGCTGCGGCTTTTCCAACAGCATCACTTAAAGGAGTACTCGCTCCACTAGCTCGTGTTAATGAAGAGACAAGTCCGATACTTATTGCCGAGCCCAGGCTCATATTCAAATTTGCAGTGCCGTTGTCAGAGGCAAAGGATTCAGGTCTGCGTTGCCAACTAGGAACCCGTATGTCACGCTCCTGTAATATCTTTAAATCCACATCAGGGAGCTTCACCAACCCCAAGGTTCTAGTTGTTGTACCCGAAAGTAAGTATGTCAGTGGTTTTGTTCCCCCTGATACACCGATATTCAACTCACGCACTAATCCTGTCCCAAAGACAGTCGTCGCAGGGTCATTGAGAATCTGATACTTAATCAACGTATCCACCACACAAACACCGGCAGCAAGGCGAGCAAAGTCACACCGGCTAACTAATCCGTTTTTCGAATGTCCTCTTGCATAATAGTTTTCCGGCCATACGCCAGGCATCGTTGTTGTCCCGAATCTCATGTATCCAGTCCACCTTGCTGGTCCTGCCTGACCACGCTTCGTCGTAATGACAATCACACCGTTCGCAGCATCACTTCCATACATCGCGACTGCCGAAGGCCCTTTCTGAACCTCCACCGACTCGACTGAATTCGGATCAATGCGATCAAGCGGAGAAAAATCGAACCCAATTCCAGCAGTTGCTATACCCGTGGATAGCGAATCTGGAATGTTCCGTACAACCGCGCCATCCACCACAATCATAGGTTCATTCGACAAATTAAGACTACTGACCCCACGAATTCTTACCCATGTCGGCGCACCGGGTCTCCCGGAAGTTGGGGCAGCATACAGCCCGGGTACTCGATTCGCCAATAATTCACTCATTGTCGACACAGGGTATTTCGAGATCACATCAGGCACGTTGATCCGAGTAATATCGTTCCCAATTTCGACGTTCCGCTTTTCACCCGTGATCGTCGTTACCACTTCGGTAAGTGTTGACGCAACCGCGGTAAGCACAAACTGCGTTCGAACTACAGTATCTCCAGGGATAACAATTGTCCTTGTAGCGGATCGATACCCAAACAGCTTTACCGCAATTACATATTTCCCTGGTGAAAGACGTAAACGAAACTCTCCATTATTTGTTGACATCGCACGGACACGAGAATTCTCAACCGAAATCACAGCACCGCTCACGGGTTTTCGTGAGCCAGAATCCAGTACTCGGCCGACAATCCCACTGACCGCTTCCGTAGCTGTAGTCGTGGAGTCCTTGCTCGGTCGAATTAGAATCGTTCGTGCATCTTTGGAAAGATCTACCGCCAACCCGGTTCCATTCAGCACAGACTTCAATGCATCCATCGGGGAAACATCGACAACGCTGACAGTTATACGTTTTTTAAAAGCCGAAGTATTGTAATTATAGATCGCTTCAAGGTTGGCCTGTCGTGCAATTTCGTCAACTGCGTAACGAACGGTGCTATCCCGGACAACCAGCGTCACACGCGTGGACCGATTGTGGCGAGGCTGCGATGATTGTGATTGAAACTCTACCTGTGATTCCACGGCGACAGTTCGCCCCGGTAATGCTACTGCAACGTCCTGGCCGAGTGAGGTTTCACAGGGGATAAACACAAGAAGTGGAAGCGCACCAAGGGCATATGCGCATCTGGAACAGGGACCCCGAACATGGCTACGAATAACATGGAAAACTATCAAGAAACTCATCCACCCTCGCATTAGAGATGACATCATCAATTACCCGGGTAAAGCGTAAGCGTACGTCCTTCACGTATAACGCGAAGCCCAAATGTCCACTCCAGACTCGCAGCCATATCATCAAGCGATCCCGCACCAAAACGCCCACCAATACGTTGTTGCGCAATGGTCGGATCACCCAAACGGATGTCAGCGTTATACCATCGATTTAGTTCAATAACCGCATCGGAGAGCGTCATATCATTCAGCGTAAGTATCCCAGATGCAAAGGTGAATTGCCCAGAGTTCGCGGAGGCAACAGAGACCTGATTAGAAGCCAACACAGCGTATTGATTCGCAGACACAACAGTTGATCGCAACGCTACCTTCCCATCACGAACTGCAACACTGGTCGCAGAATCATCTTCATAGTGCCGAACAACAAAGCTGGTACCGAGTACGCGAACTGTGCCCGTTCCGGCAGTAACAGTGAAGGGATGTTGAGTTTGCTGACGTACACTAAACATCGCCTCTCCAACCAAACGAAGTGCTCGATTCCCCGACGCATAGTTCGCAGGAACCTCAAGCTTACTATCCACATTCAAGACGGCGGTGCTCCCATCCGGGAGTGTCACGATTGCACGCTCTCCCCTTCCCGTGGTGTAAATTGACGCCTGAACAGACATACCTCGGTTCACTCGCGCCTCACCAGATTGCCACCCAACAATCAGACACAACACCGCTAACGTGAAGGCAGCGAGAGAATACCAGATCTTTCGTGCGTTTGTCCCGGATGTCCGGCATCGGTTGGCTAACGCAGCAGAGATCCCTTTTCTCCCTGCTCTGCCATCAATCAACGACGCAGTAACCGGCGGACTCTGTTGCGCCACAAGTCGCCTAAAGAAATCGTTCCAATGCGTTTCTGCTTCCCACGTCTTGGGAATCGAAGACATCCGGACCTGTCGCAACAGATCAACCCCAACATGCCCATCAGAATGCCGTTCGACCCAACGCAACACCTGCTCGGCTTCGCCCGCCGTGCTCTCTCCCACGAGATAACGGTCGATCACCTCGGCGCTCGGGACGTCCCAGTCAGTGTTTGGTTGGCTCATATACTAAAAACCCGCGACACTGAAAATTCTTAACATCGATTACTACAAAACTTTGAATTCCGAAACGCCGAGCTATAAAACACCGAGTTACGAAACCCTGAGTTACGAAACCCCTAGACGCTCTCGCATAATCGCCATAGCCCTGGTGTGCAACACATGGACAGACCCATACGAGATCCCCATGAGTACAGCAATCTCCTTGAACCCTAACCCATGATACCATCGCAACATCAAGACTTCCCGTGACCTTGGCGGAAGTTCATTCACCAGCCGAGTGACTTTCGGAACGAGCTCCTGAAATGCGGTTTCCTCGGATGGCCCTACGCCTAGTATACCCGAGGTCATGTCCGTTTCAATCGTTCGATCATGTGCATCACGCACACGGTCATGCCGGACAATTTTAAGTGCGCGATTTCTTGATGCGCGAAGAAGGTAATACAACAGCTCCTGGTCCGTGCTGACAGGTATGTCCTGCCGCATATCCCACACAGACAGAAATACATCCTGAACTACATCGACCGCATCTTCATCGCGAACCACTGTCGCCACATACCGGCAGAGATCTTCAAAATGTGTGCGATATAATTCTTCAAATATTTGCAGGTCGCTCGCACGTATTCCCATGACTATGCGAGTGCTACCAGAATACGGACTATTCAAAGAAATATCGTCCATAAAAAGTGAGATGCTGTTACAAGCATTGCGACAGAATCTTATTTCGTCAATGGTTTTTATTGACGGCGTTTAAATATGCTGCCAGGCGCTCTATTGTATTTAGGTGGTTATTTAATTCATTGAATTCAACCCGAATTACGTATGATGTGTCATCGCGCATGAACAACAACACGATGAACACGGTAGTTAATTCGAGCGTGCGATTGCATTAGGGGTATACGTAGTATCAACAAAAAAACAGGCCACTTATAGGGTGGCCTGTCAGGAGAAATAGTGTTGTTTACAGTTGGTGAAGACAGAAGCATAGACAAACAAACTTCACGCGCGGACGCATGAGTCTACGCCTTATGTGCCAGTCTAGTCGTTTGATGGGTTGACTAACACTAACATTGGCACTGGCACTTCGCGATATCAGGATCAGGCCGCGCGCCTCGACGAATCCTTGCGGGGACGTCCGCCCTTTTTTCCATTGAGACGAGACGCAGCCGCTTTAGCTGGGCTCCGGACCTCTCCGCCCTTCTGCCCTAGCTCCGACATCCAACGACGCGTTCCGAAAACACCGGCCAGGAGGGCGGGGACATAATGATCCACGTCGAGCGCGGGCCAATGGAGTCCGGTTCCTGGCCCTTCGATCTCAATGACTTTCAACTCTTTGGAGGTCGCATCTTTGAGGCCCTGAAGAAGGTGCCGAGGGATGGCGACTTCCACGCCAGTGGCGAGGGTTAAGACAATTGAATCTCCGGCAACGCGGTATCGTGCACTAACGACGTGGGATCGAGATTCTTCTCGTACGTTGGCCCGTGCGATGGCCGCATCGATTTCGACATCGGACGTCATCACACGGTTCGAAACCTTGGGGTTCGCTGACTTCTTGGCTGGTTTATTCATTGTGGTGCATTGCCTCCCATGCAGCTACAAGTATATCAAAATGTTCGGCCGCCATTTGGAGCACCTTCCGAACATCACCGCGCTTGGCGTTCCTCGGCTGAATCACATCTTCGCGGTCAGCAAGCGCGACTGTGCCGTCTGCCGCGAGATCGACAATGACCTCGATGCCCGCATACAGTCCATGTGCGTGGCGGGGAAGATGGTCTTCGGGGTACAGCTTAAATCGAACTCCGCCAGCACGTATTGTGGTCACTTTGAAAAATAACCCAAGCGCGGTTGGGTTTCAAGCCTTTTCTGTATCCACTTCTTACCGCATCCATTCCTTCACCACTTTGATGATCTTCCGGAACCGTTCCATTTACCAGATTACGACTTTCCTGTCGCTGGGGCGAACCATGGGGTCACCATCTTTACAGCCGAACGCGGTAGCAAACGGTGGCGCATTCAAAGCCATCGCGTTGACGCGCGCGAATGGTGCGGCATGCACATCGCGGTTCATACCGCCCTGCCACTTCGCTCGCCACACTCGGGCGAGTCCAACCAGAAAGCGCTGGTCCGGTGTGTACCCATCCACCAAAGGCGCGGCTGGCTTTTCATTCTTCTTCAGCGTGGCCTTCCACGCGGCATACGAAATGAGCAGACCACCATAGTCTGCAATATCTTCGGTAAACGTGCGCTTCCCATCGGTGTTCCATCCATCAACGGTGCCTAACTCTGAGTTCAATTGTTTGAAATGCTCAATGTTGGTTTTCATCTCCGGATGTGCAATCGTTGGCAACTGCGCTGCGATGCTGTGGACGATTTCGTGGCCGATGACGAATCCAATTCCCGCGAAATTGAGCGCATCCTCCGCGCTGACATCAAAGAAGGGCGATATGAACATCACGGCAGGAATTTCGATCGCATGATCCCGGCCCATGTAAAAAGCATTGGGAGTCAAGAGGCTCGCTTTCCATTTCGCTCGGACATCCACGCCGATCGAGTTGACCCACTGCCGATTATCAAAGTTGGCAATCGCGATCTTGTTCTGCTTATAGTTATTTGAGAGAACAAGTGGCGAGTAGTCCACCATCTCCTTAGGCATCCCCACTCGCAACTGCAGCTTTTGCAGCCGTTCCAGCGCCCACCCTTTCTCGTCTGAAGTCATCCAGGGGTTTGCCGTGACTCGGTCGATGGCGGCATTGCGGAGCGCTTGAAGCAGACTTTCCATCCGCTCAATCGCATGCGACGCGAGAAGATCGTTCGCAAACGCCTGACCTAACGCTCCGCCCAATAAAGTGATCGTCCGCTGCACGCATTGGTCTGCACGCGTGGAGTCTTTCACTGGCGTTTTGGATCGCGCACGTTGCAGCAGAGAGCGCTCGAGCGAATCCGCCGTCATACAGCTGCTGTAGAACGTGCCGAGTATCTTGAGGGTGGGATCAGTGGTAGTGGGAGCAAGCGATTGCGCTGAATCGAGGATAACCTGTAAGCGCAATCGAGTACGCCGATAGGTATCGCCAAAAATTTCAACGCGTTTCGTGCGTCCTTGCTCAACTTTCCCAAGCTTTGTTTTCGCTCGCCAATCGCCGTTGACGTACTGATAGAAATCGACGCAGGGCGAAACCGTGGTATCGACACCATAACGTAACGACGAGCCCAACATTGGAGGTGTAAAGGTGTCAGGTTGTGCGTCTTTTAAGGAATCCGCGTTCTCCTCTGCCGTTTTCGCAGAATCGGTCGAATCCGTGCTCGACGGATTGCCGGGTACACGATCAGGTGGCACAGCGGTTAGCGCACCAAATACCGTCACGGCAAGCAGTGCAATCGGTGCAACGGCGTTCAACAAACTCATTTCAAACAGAACCTCTCAAAGAAAACCTCGGATCAGTGCTGCACGATGCAGCGGTAAGCAACGGGATACGCGACACACGGGGTCTCCGCACGTATGGAAGACGAGTGACATAGCGTCGACTGACAAGTACGCCCTATGTCACCCGTTGTGCAGCCGAGCGTCTTATTTTCCAGGTCGGTTCTTGAGGATCTCGTACATGCGGTCGAACCACGCAGTGCTCGGCGCCTGAGCTAATTTGACACGGTAGCCTTCCTTGTCGAAGAGCCACAGCCCACACATATTGCTTACTAAACATCCATAGACCTCCTCACCCAATTCTTCCCTCATCGCGGTTGGGAGATCAATCCGGCGCTCATCGGGCGCTTCCACATGAAAGAACGGCGTTTTTTCAATGACCAAATGCGCGGGGACGCGGTGATGACCGAGCATCCGCTTGGCTTTGATATCGGCTTCGTCCTCCGGTTGGAGGGGGGCCATTTGACCGACCGTACCGTAGGTATAGGATAACACCACAATTTCGATTTCCGGGTATCCTTCCTTAATTCGCCGCCACTGTACGTATTTGCTCAGACAGCCATTCCATGCCTCCCGGTCACCGCCTCGCGTAGGTTGTTCCGCATGACAAAAGCCGTAGTCCACTGCGACTAGATTGATGCGATTCCTTACCGGTAACGCTCCGGGCGGCATAGTACTTTGCTTGGTGTATGAGGCTAGCCCCTGGCTCGACGGGCCCAGCGATGCTCCGGGCGTTGCCGTATATGAGTAGTCTCCGTGCAAATCCGGCATTTTGTACGGCTTCACTCCTTCATCGGCGGCCGTGACTGGCGCTCCGCCGCGCACGCGCCGATTCACAGTATTCTCCAGCCACAGGTTGTACGCGACAGTCGAAACCGCCAAACTGTCCAGCCCCTCATTCTGTGTGAAATGAATTACGTACCCTGCTAAGTCGCGCAGTCTAAATGTACTAAGCGGTGACCCCAGCCGCTCTTCCACGGGGGTCGAGTCGTTCGCACGGATCGCGTGCCACCACAACTCGTTCCTCAACGCCGTGTCGCCAGTCGCCTCCGCAGCGATGGAAAAGTAGCGGTGCGCATTGATGGTTCGGTAGAGCGAATCACCCTTGACGGTAGCGAGCAATCGGGTGTAAATCCGCTGTGCCTCCGTGAATCGGACTGGGCGCGTATCCGCCTCCACACCGGTTGTATATAGCCTGAGCACGTCCTGAAGCGCGTCTTTATAGGCCGTCGAAGATCGGTGATTCATGGAATCTAAAAGGCGATCGGCAAACCGTTGAGCGTCTTGATCGCGATTCGCCATCAAAAGCGCTTCCATAATTCGGAGCCCATATGGAAGGCTTACGAACGTTGCAGTGTCCGCGTTGAATCGACCAAGACAGGCCCTCGCGACCTGGATGACAGAATCCGATCGAGGTCTCATCCTACCACGGGTATCGATTCCCAAATCCTTGATTAGTTCCTTCGTGCGTGCCAAGGTAAGGGTGTCCCACCAAATGCTATCTCCCTGTCTTTCCTGTGCCTCGGTAATCCGGAACGTTGCGGTCAGACACTCTTCAATGTGCGGATAGGAAGCGTAGTTAGGCGTGGTGTCGGGTTGGGAAAAGAGGGTTTGCGCTTGCACTGGCATGGCAAACGCCATAACCAATCCCAGCCACCGAATGCATTGCATGAACCGTCGCGCAACACGTCGGGAGCGTATGTCAGCCATCATGTTAAACAGCATCTATAGTGGAAGTGAAAGAGAAGTCGTTGACCTTCAGTGTGGGGACGACGGGAGTTGACACCACATGCTGCAACGCATGCTGCGCAAATGGAAACGAATCGGACCAGGACGTCATGACCGGGACGGACTCTCCAATGGATTCAATGTTATTGAAAATGAAAAGTGGTGATTCGGTCCAGCGAAAGTTGCGAACGGCTTTCGTAATTTTGCCGTTTTCGATGAGCCAAAGGCCATCTCGGGTCACGCCCGTGTACAGCGCACTTTTTTCATCCAGCCTGGTCTCGCCGTTGACTCGCGTGAGCAGCAGCCCACGCTTCATACTGGAGATCATCTCGTCCAGCGTCGTGGTTTCGGTACCACTCATCACAAACGACTTTCGCCCGGGAATGTTATCCCCACGATCCAGATTGGGGAGAGAATAGACATAGTCACGCGCCATCTCGGTAAGCACACCACCTTTGAGAAAGTCTACGGTCCGCATCCCATAATATGGATGCGTCCCCGAAATGGGATCTTCCGGGTTGTGCGTGATATTCAGTCGGCGATCAGCAATCTGTAACCCCAACTTACTGCGCCCTCGGTTGATGCTCGCGTCGTAGTCGAGATACAACGGATGCTGCGGACCCTCTGCCAGAGATCGATCTTGAAGCAAGTCGAAAAACATTTCTGCAAACGTTGCCGCCGCCTGGGGTTCCAAAATCGTTTGGTACCGTCCAGGTTCGATACGCACAGGATTGATCGATTTCATGCACTTTTCAAATGCGGTCTCACCCAACTTCGCGAGATCGATGCGTGGAAGATCAAACGAAGACGCGCCAGCCCACCCCGAGCCCACCCCTTTCGGGTGCCTAACGGTTGACGAGCATTCGGCCATCGTTGCCCGTCCCGTTTCGCGCTCTTCACGTCCCCAGAAATCGCGAAAATAGCCCATATAATGCGCCCCGGCGGTTTCAAGCGACCCGGCTGCAAACATCCCGCTTGCCTCCGCACGTTCGGTCAAATCCGAGACCACTTGAGCATTTTCCGTGGCAGTGCGGTTATAGGAGACATCACTCCAGACTGGGATACCTTTCGACGCCCAGACCGGATGCGGTAGCTCAATGTCGATCCCCGGCACAAAACCTGGGCGATATTGAACAGACCGATTGTTCAGGAGAAACCGGCACGCCTCACGTAAAGAGTCGTCGTCCGTCTGATTCAGAATCGCGATGACGTGTTGCGGCCCGCTACGTTGAGCGAACCACAGATCAATACCGACTTTGACAGTCCGCACATTGCTGGTAAGAAACGTGCGGTTCCGTGCCCAGCGTTGCCGACCAACCCACTTACTATGGACCGTGACATCCAGCCGGTCTCCCGTAGGGCAGTGCGAAATGATGCGGTCGATAATCCGTTCCGCCTCTGCATCTGAAAGAATCCGATGATCGTCCTCAGCGGGTGTGTTCTCACCGTATGGTGCGAGTCTATGCATCACGATCAGGCCTTCTGGTATGGGTTAATAATGGACATCTCTTTAAACAGCGCCGGTGGTGTGCTGACCGTGCTGTAGGCGAGCCTCAAAAACGCACTGGTCTTTGGGTCTGCAGTGCCAACCGGCATGACACTACTCGGCCCACCCAAGGCTTGAAGATTTCCCCATAATTCTGATGTCCTGAATAACATTCCGGCGCCCGCGATCCGCGCAACGCGCTTTCCTTTTTCGATAAAAAACGCCTCACCGGTTAACAGTCCCGTAGCTTGCTGAAAGTCCATGGGACATGAAGACGTTTTGAATTCAACGCCTTTATCGATTTGCTCGCGCAACTGTGTAAGCGTTGTGTCGTTCCTTCGGTCGGGATGCAAGATAAGATCCGCTGGATGTACCGTTTGAGCATCTGTGGCATCTATGGCATAGGAACAGCCATTGCTCCGCAGTGGTTGCCCAGTCTTCGCCAGATAGCCTTTCATCCAGCCAACGCCTTCCCGATTACGCTGTAAATTCGTGAGCACCCCATCCGTGATGAGATCAAAGTCCCGGGGTTGAACTCCTTCATCGTCCCATTTCACGTATGACAATCCTCCCGGCATCGATCGCGTGGCAGTCACGCGCATGATCGAAGCGCCGATTTTGAGCGACCCTAACGATTCGTCGGGGGCCACGATGTAGCTGGTTCCCGAACTATTGGCTTCGTAGCCCATGACGCGATCGATTTCGGTGGCCACACCAATGCTCCGTTTCAGGATCTCTGCGACCCCACCGGAATGCATGAGCACCGGAAACCGTCCGACATCCACCGGCACTACCGGTAACTTGCGCTCGGCTTCCAACTCTTCATAGAGCTGACGCATCCATTCCCGCGTGTTCGGTGTACGGATGAGTTCGAATCCTCGCCCGGCACCGGCTTTGTTGAATTGCGTCAGAGTTCCCGCCGCCATCTCGGCTCCTAACCGATCTCGATCTCCGACCGCCCACCCCAGATCTCCGCCAGTTCGATAGACACGCTGCGTTACAAGTTGCCCATCCGAGCTACCAAACGCTTTCTGCTGCCGAAAAAACTGGCTCCGGGCACGCATGTACATGATGCCGCCAAGTGCCAGCTCGTTTTCGAGCATATACATGTATTTGTAGATGCCACCCATGTAATCAAAGATTTCATCAGGGTGCATCGCGAAGGGATCGTCTGTAACCGGCATGTTCCAGTCACCGCTGGTTGCTTCGGGATTAGGCGCCATCTCCACGTCACGTGGCCGACCGGAAAGATTCGCTTTCGCACTGTCTATAGCCATGCGACCGAGCCGAGCCGCTTCGTCTTTCGTCCACATCGGGCTTGATGCAAACCCCCAATAACCGTTCACTTGTGCCCGCACTCCAAACGCCAGCATCTCGGTTCGATCCTCACCATACATCGTTCGCGAAGTAGTGTCGCTCAGATCTTGCCCGCCAACACTCATACTCTGCGAGAACGTAAGCCTGGCATCCGCATACGTGGCACCAGCTGATTTCGCGGCATCCACTGCCGTCGTAATCAGCAGCTTGAGCCGCTCGTCGTTAGCGGATGGCAAGTGCTGGAATTCGACCACCTCGCCCTTTGCGGGGCGGGCCAACATCGCACCTGCTACCGTACCAGCGGAAGCACGTAGCAGGGTTCGTCTATTGATCATCGAGTCATCATGATAAAGGGTGAAATGCAGAAGCTGTGAGGACGAGCATCGGATTAACTCCAGCCGCCCAAGCGTTGCGGCGCGCATGTTGTGTCGTTTCTTTCATCGCATACACGAATGAGCCCTGTCGTGCCATGCAAGGTACTCCGATAACGAAAGACTCCATGCAGCGGGAAGGCACGCGATCGATACGCAGAAAAGAACGAAACCCAATAATTTTCTGCACTTCCGTCCCACGGAATCATGCGGAACGCACCGATGTTTCCACTACCATCAGACGTTACAGGGCGCGAGCCACAAATACCTGCTGGCGCAGTGAGCGAAGTAGGATCTTCAAACTGTACATCAAGATCAGTCGTTGCGCTCAGGTTTTCCCAAATGACACACGCACCCACACCGATCGTGATATCCTTGAATGCGAAGTCGAAGGCGGTGGTAAGCGATCCGGGAGAAAATCGATCGAGCAGCGGCATCTGGAAATAAGACGGCCACCCCGCAGTGAAAACGAGTGAGTCGCGCCATACGGTACCGAACGCAAAAGTGGACGTCGATAACACCACCCGACCCGGTCGCGCAGCCTTGACACTGAGATTATTTCCAGACTGGGTGATCTTTGCCACCGTCGTATCTGATGACTTTATCCAAACCAAAAGATTGGACAGTACGGCGCCAGAGTTGGCCTGACGCACTAGCGGGATCGTCTTACCCAATCCAGATGCAATCTTGGCGCTGTCGCCAGGGGATAATTGCATGCCGAAGTCGTGCAGCAGATCCGGCGCGGCAGCAATGACCGACACAACCGCAGAGTCGGTGCGAGTAATCACCCCGTAGGTCATCGTCGCATAGATCGTAGCACCTGCCACTGGCTCGGTCGCTTTGAGCACCCCATTGGTGATGCTGATACCGGTTCCATCTACTCGATACGTCGCCTCGCCAGGGACTACTGTCCCATCCCCCATGGTGCCAATAGTGCGCAAAGTTACTGTGTCGTACGGTGCCACCGTCGACAGATTGATCGCGTGATGCTCGAGCGAGAGCTTCGCGAAGTATTGATCGGGTGGACGATAGGGAGAGAGCCCTGCATCAGACAGATTGCATCCGACGCTCGTCAACGCACCCGCCGTAAGCACCGCAACGAACACGGCGGTTCGCCACGCGGCGAAACAGGGACTAATCGTCATATCGACATCCGGTGAACAGAGGGTTTCGAAATTCATCCGCGCTCAACCCAAAGGAAATATCGGTCCCATAGACATCGGTGTAGCCGGGGACTGCATAGATTCCCGTGGGATATACATGCTCGCGATCTAGGCCATACTTGCGCACAAGGCGTCGCAAATCACCTTGTCTGGAACCCGTTAAAAACAGCCAGGCGGCTCGTTCCGCAAACAATAGTTCGCGTTGGGCCTCAGGTGTAAGCGACAGCGGAGTCAGCGGACGCAAGCCAGCAACGCCACCTATCCCCGCCTGCCACAGGGTATCGATCCGTTCACCACCGCCGGTGAGCTGCACAGTATCAACGGTGAAGATTTCGGTTGTTCGTAACGCGTTAAGTATGGACAGCATCTGCTGCGGATCGTGGTCCTGGAGTGCAGCCTCCGCAAGGATGAGCTTGGCCTCGATTGCGGACGCCAAGGTGAAGGTGGAGGAATCCGTTGTGATGTATTTGACGGGAAACCAGGACGTCCATGAGGTATAAATCAGTTGAATGGCTTTGCTCCGCGGATCACCCGATGAGCGATACGGTAAGCCATTTAGCCCCTCGTTGTCAGAGATCGACGCATTACCAGTAAGCCGATTATATCGATTGCCTGGCGTAGTGCGCGTCCCCTCATCAAAAGCAATGCGCATTTCAGAGCGGAAGTGATCATCGACGTTTTGCACCGTCTGTCTGGCCTCTATATACTGACCCAGCGCCAGTTGAGCACGAGCTTTCAAGACCTTTATGGTCGACTGTAATGACACACTATCAGCCACCTTGGCCTCGGCGCTGTCAAGCAACAGGATGGCGTGCGCATAGATCTCATCCGTGGTCGACCCCGGGCGATAGGTCCAGTCACCTTCAAAATCGAGGGTGCTCAACGGTACCCCAGAACACCACCCATCCGCAATCAAAATTTCTGCATAAGCCTCGTACACAAACAACTGCGATTGCCAGCCGGAGTTGTCACCGGATACATACTTTCCGATCACACCGCGAGCCAATCGAGCCAACGAACGGACCGTATGGGGAGGATTACCAACCAAGTGCCCACTGCGTTTATCTCGACTTCCAAAGTTATAACTTGGAGCGCCAACCGCCATAAGCTCATCCGTCAACAGTCCCGAAGAGACAATGTAGTCCCGAATCACAGTCGCTAACTCGGCACGCGTCGCCAACGTCAAGCGGGTGGCGCCTTCGCGATTGTTGTAGGTCGACGGACCATCCACACCATCGGGTAACTGCGTATCGGTAATGGCGCTGCATCCAGTCAGCACCGTTGCGATTACCCCAATGATCAGACCACGCACGCACCGATGCATGAAGCAAGCGAGTATCGTGTTCACTGTTCTCATAGTGCTCATGTCCCAATCCGAATTTGAAGGCTCCAACTGCGTGGCATCGGCAGTTGCCCCGAATCACTGGTCGCATCGCCAACAAGCGTTCCGTTCACATCGGGATCTTTTCCGCGGTAATTCGTCCAAAGTCCGAGGTTACTGCCCTGTAGCGACAAACTGAGACTCGACATGGACAAGCGTTTGAGATACGAGCGCGGCACGTTGTATCCCACCGAAACCGAGTTGAATCGCAGGCTATTCACTTTTTGAATGAAGCCATAATCCGTACACGGACCGATAACGTTATTTGAACTTGTTCCCTTCGTATCGAAGCATGCCGCCGCCAAGGCATTCGCCTGATGCGCATAGGTCGAATTCGGGTTCTCGTAGATGTTACCTAAGAGATTTTGCCCGCCAATGTTATACTGCGTCAAGCCTGCCTTGTAATTGAACTGACCATTCACGCTCACTAGGCCTCGAAAAAGCGTGAGTGATGTGCGAAACGGCATCTCGAAATCCGGCGTTTGCATCCCCATATACACGGAGGCGGTATCTACCACAAAATCCCCGTACGACATCTTGCTCCCGTTCTTGGGATCGCTCCACCCCGAAATCGGGCGGGACCAACGACCGAAGAGAGGATACCCTTCGACTAAATACGTACCGTTGCCGAGGTCGATACGTTTTTGCTCACCAAACAGCCTGACGAGCGTGTTCGTGTATTTCGAGATTGACACATCAATGTTCCATCCAATGTTCGGTCGGTCGAGTACACTCGCATTCAGCGACAGTTCGGCACCCGTATTTCGCACGTGGCCAATGTTCGTGTAGTAGTTGGCAAGATCGGTTTTGCTAAAAGTCCCCGTGATATTATCAAATTCAGCAGCAGTCCCTCCGACCCCAACCGATGGCGCGAGCGGGAGCTGTTGAATGGCATTTTTGCGCATCTTATAAAAGCCCGTCGCCGACACGGTCACCCGAGTATCCCACAATTGCAGATCAACCCCACCTTCGACTTCTTGCGTTTTCTCCGGCCCCAATTGCGTATTGCCCACCGAGCGAATCCGTAACCCCGCATATGGCGCAATCGTATCGGTCCCGGATGCTGCCCACCCGCCCAAATCCTGTTGCAGCGTGCGGATACTCCATTCCGCGGCGGGATTCACCCCTGCGATCCCCAAGGCGACTCGTGGACGAACCAGTGACACGAGCCCCCATAACGGTTCCCCACCTTCACGATCAACGGCAATCCACGACAAATTCAGTTTGGGGAAGAGCGAGAACAAGCCGCCACGAAACCCACCGCGAGATCCAGAGACACCACTTCCGTCCAACCGAAAGCCAGGATTGACAAAGAACCGGGAATTCAGATTCAACCGCGGCTCCAGAAACCAGCCACCAGTCGTGGTGTTTCGTCCCGAGCGAGCACCGGCAATCAAGTTCGATGGTCGTGACATACCTTGTACCAGCGTATCGCTCCGCCCCGCGATTGATGCGGTCACGACGCTAGTGATTTCCGATCCGAGCGAAAGCGACGTCCGTGCGCGCGGGAAGAACGTCCCGATGATTCGTGCCGTCCCAGTCGATCTGTTCTCGCGCTGCTCGGTAAATTGGCCTTTGGACAGCTCTGTAATAATCGTAGAGCAAGTCGGGCACGCCTGAATGACGACAATGCCGCGTGGCGCCAATCCCTCCGCACTGCGCTCGATCCGATTCATTCCGAACGTCGCAGTCAGAGGCAACCAATCCCACCGAAGGAGTTGCAGGGCTAACGCATGATTTGCGGTGATCGCGTCAGCCTTGAACTGATACGCATACTGTCCAGGCCGACCCGGATTCATGTTCAGCGTATCCATATACGTCGATGCCAAATCAGCAAGCTGTTCGTTCGCCGACGACTGGTATTGCACCGACTGCGTAAGTGACGTGGTAAAGGTCGCATCCAAGCCGCGTGCGAGTTTGGCGGAAAAGCTGGCTTGCCCACTCTTGGTATCCATCGAGTTCGGTCGCCGCATCCGCGCACTCGGCGCCGAGTCGTACAGTTGCTGGAAGAGATCCTGATACAACGGGGGCATCTTGGTCAATCCCAGCGTGTTCGCGATCGAACCCGTCACCGAATAGACAAACTCGTTCACTCCCCCTGACGCCGTGCCAGACCATCGTGTATTCGAACCACGACCGATAGTCGAGAGCCTCGGCTCGTTGAGCGCCTGAAACCGAACGAGACTATCCAGTTGGCAACCAAAATAGTCCCCTGCGTCTCCGATTCGCGGACAAAACAATGAAGGATTTCCATTGCTACCGCGAAAAGTGCCGTGTAGCTGATGCCCAAACCGATAAAACCCCGGTGCCGCATACACGCCCGGCATCGTCTCAATTCCACCTGACCCCGCCAGATCCCACCGGGTCGCCCCGGCTCTCCCCTTCTTCGTCGTAATCACAATCACGCCATCCCCGGCATCCGACCCATACATTGCCGCCGCCGACGGCCCCTTGAGCACCTCGATCTTCTCAATCGAGTTTGGATCGATCTGATCGATCGGCGACGGCGTCGGGTACTTCCCGCCCCCCAACTTCTGATCGTCCACCCCAGATTGCCCGGCGTAAATTCGAATCCCATCAACCACCACAATCGGATCGTTCGTCGGCGCCCCGGGAACGCCGGATAACAACCCGCCACCAATCCCCCGCAACCGAATCCGTGACGGCGCTCCCGGGACTCCACTCGTTCGCTGTACCGTCAAACCAGGAACTCGTGCTTCAAGCAAATCCGTCACACTGGTAATCGGCGCCTGCTTCATAATCTCCGGCACATCCAACGTCGTAATATCATTCCCAATCTCGAGCTTCCTCTGCTGTCCCGTGACTGTCGTCACCACGCCAGACAGCTGCGTCGCCGTTGGTGCAAGTTGAACTTGCACAGCAGTCACTTTCTCCTTAACCACCGTAACCATTCGCGATCCAGATCGAAACCCAAAAGACTTCACCGAAACAACCTGTTCGCCAACCGGAACATGCGGAAATCGGAACAGCCCATCGTTATCCGTAACCGTCGAGAGTTTGAGACCACTTACCGTAACCGTCGCACCCCCAATTGTATTCCCGGACGCAGAATCCGTTACACGTCCCGCTATCTGTCCAGACTTGGTCGATGGCTGTAGGGTATCCCCAGCTACCGGCACTATGCTAATCGTTCCAGCATCGACTATTACGGCACGCAGCCGAGTTCGAAGCAGTAAATTGTCCAACACATTTCCAAGTGCGGTATTCGTCACTTTCAAAGTGATCGGACGGTCAGTTTTTACAAGTTCAATCTGATACAGCATTCGGATCTTCGCCGAACGCGCCACAGCCAACAACGCATCGGATAACGTCGCTCCTTTGATGTCAACTGTTATCGGACGCCTGAGCAACATCGTCGAGGATTCTTTTGGTTCCTGTACTGCGGGGACAGGCTGAGGCGCTGTTGTAGCACGCTGTTGTGCAGCGGCGACCTGCGCGCCTGAACCGTTCAACACGGCAATTGCCCCAGCAACGATCAAGTACCGATAGCTGTAGGATTCAAAAATCATGATCTCATCGAATGGGAAGTGAACGAACACTGTCGTGTCTTGTAACCTGATCGAAAATGGTGCAAACAACCTGTGTCTTGCCGCATAAGACCACGCGGGATCCATCGAGTGTTGTAGATACGTCGAGCAATTGACGGAGGTAGAACAGCATCTCCGTTGGCTTCCCAATCGGGAATGCGGCCACCACATGTCGGCTGACAAGCGAGGAATCGGTCAACAGGAAGCGCATGCCATACGACCGTTCCAGTGTTGCGAGCATGACTGGAACAGGAACGGATCGAAACACAAGCTCTCGACGATCCCAATCGGTGTGTACGCTTGGAGGAAAATCGACCGACGCCACAAGTGAATCCGTGAAGGTGGCAGCCATCCCGGCAGCCAGAGTTATCGCTGCTCCTTCTCCCTGCGTCGAGACGCGTCCGGAGTGAACGATCACCTGTCCGGCCGAATCATTCGCATATCGTCGTACTTCAAATCGAGTTCCCAACACTCGAGTCTGCACTTTCCCGGTTTGCACGACAAACGGAGCATTAGCGATCGGAGTTACGTCGAAATGTGCTTCCCCAATGAGTGTCGCGCGCCTTGTGCGATCTGATTCCGTGGTAACGATAAGCCGAGTTTGTGGGGCAAGCACCACACGTTCCCCATCACGTAGTGTGACCGTGGCGAACATTCCAGGGCCAGTTTCATACAACTGGGAGGCCACCGCAATAGAGCCAGTACCGGTGTACGCGCGGAAGAGCTTCGAACCAAAGATTACAGCGATGACACACACCGATGCGAACAAAGCGAAAGCGTATGTTCGACGACGGCGATGAGACGGAACTGTAATGGCGCGAGAGGATTGATGAGACTCGTTCTCTGCAATGCGGTTCTGAATGGTGTCCATGAACCGTTCTGCATTAAAATTGAACGAAGAATCCGTCTTAGCCAAAGAACGAACGAAAAGATTGGGCCACGGCTTTCCTTGAACCTGCGGTTTCAGGAGAGCTTCGAGCGCTGCCCGTTCCTCGTCAGTCGCCTGTCCGGAAAGTACCAGTTCCATCAAGTCATCCGGATTGGTCAATCCAGGAGAGGTTTCTTCGTACGCCATATCACTAAAGACGTTTTACAGCGCCAACTCTCCTAGTCAGTCGAATTTTTTAACGCTTCGCGATCCTTCTATCCTGCACGATCCGTCCGGTGAGCCACCAGGAGACGTCGCACTGTCTTGGCTGCTTGTGTGAGTGTATTACTGACGGTCGATACGCTAATGTCTAAACTGCGGGCAATTTCCGCAGGGGTAAGTCCATCCACCCAACGGAGCGTGGCAATTTGATGCATACGAGGAGGAAGGGATTGAAGCGTCGTCTCGATTGCACATTGAAGTTCTGCGGTTTCAACGTGCTGTGCAGGATCATCTGTTGACTCGCGTTCAGCATCAGCACTCGCAATCCGCCACGATGCAGCTCGACGTTCTCGACGCAACGCGTCAACGACTCGATTTCGGACTGCGCCATAGAGATACGCTCGAATACTCGATGCCTGTGCCAACAGCTCTCGTCGCTCCCATACCCCAACAAAGACATCCTGTGCAATGTCCTGGGCCAGGTCTTGATCGCCAGTTAATCGATACGCGAAGATCACCAGACGTTCACCATAAATCCGCACAAGCGTCTCGAATGCTATCCGCGCAGCAGCAACGTCTCTGCGCAAGACATCGGCGATCTCCGTATCGGTCAAATCTGGCCGCTGCATGCCTACATAATCTCTCGCGTGTATGAGTCTGTCAATGTTGGACAGGAAAGATTTTCTCGCGCACTACTTCTTGGCACGAGGCAATGATTTGCTTACTAACTAAAGACGCGCGTACATAGAAGCCGAGTATAATCGAGAATTGTACGGTACTCTCGCGTACAAACAAATACATTTTGCGCATGTGATTATGTGAATACGGTTCTACGAGACGTGTACAATGTGTGTAACGTGCTAACGGTTTGTTTTCAAACGGTTAGATCATTCGCATTCAGTTCTGTAAGCTTCGATGAACAAAACAGGATGTTACCAAAGACACGTGTTCGTGTGATGATGACATCTATTGCGGAATGATATGATCCGTCGCATCCGTTTTCATCCATTCGTGTGCACCACGAACCCATACAACCCATACATGTTTGCAAAACGAATTGACATCATGATCCATGCGCATATAAAAAAAGTCCCGCAACGGTCTGAACCATTGCGGGACTTTCAATTTACGAATTGATACTTCATGGGCCAGGGAGGAGTTGAACCTCCGACCTCACGCTTATCAGGCGTGCGCTCTAACCACCTGAGCTACTGGCCCTAACCTGAAACGCACTTCAAAACACCCGTTCCAGGAACAGCCTTTGAACATACATAAACTCAGTCGCCCAATCAAGTCGTTCCGTGCGCAAAGATCTATCTTTTGCGAATACGCATTCTGCCAACGCGGGGACTCGCGTGACCACAAACACCTCCGCCCCCACGCCTGATAAGCGTGAGGTCGGAGGTTCAACTCCGAAGACCAACACCAACTCAATCTCAATCCAACTCCCCCACACTTTCTCCCGCCCCCCCCCCTACGCCCGAATCCCCTGCCTCCGCAACGTCCTCACCACAAAATCCCACGCCGCATCCACATCGATCTGGATCTCCGGCGAGTCCCGTTGCGTAAACGGCTTATCAACCAGGCTATGCTGAGCCAACTCCACCATAATCCGCTCTGCCTCAGCCACCTGGGCCTGATTGCACCCAAAGCTGACCAACCGCTCTAAATACCGCAATACAAGGTCTGACGCGCCAGCAGGGAGCAATTCCGCGGCATTCACGCGATTGTTATACCCACCGTTTGGCCCCTCCATGAGTGTGCGCCTACTCGGGTTCGAGTCCGGAACTCCAAGCCCGCCTAACAGCCAATCTGAGCTCACCTTCAGCACTCGACTCAACGTCGCGATAATCGCGGGGTCTTTCGGCAACATGCCACCATTTTCCCAACGACTTACCGTGTTTCGTTCAACGCCTACCGCCAATGCTAAATCTTCCTGTGTCCAGCGACTCCCATCCGGCATTCGAAGGCGTTGCCGAGACTGTCGAATTCGGCTGCCGAACGACTTGGGCGGCTCTTCTCCACCTTCGTGTATCATAAACACCTTGACGAGATACTGTTATGTAGCATATTAAGATGAAGTTCGCAACGTGCGTGATGTTTCGCACCGTTTGAAAATCAACGTCGAGGTAGCGAAAATGGCGATGACGGCATTAGAACGCAAGGCGCTGTTTAAGGCGGCCGTTACTCTCAACCAGATGACCATGGGTGAGGCGGCCTCTAAACTTGGCGTTTCTTACAACCATTTGACCCTGGTTTTGCGCGGGGACCGGTCGGGCAGTGAGCGTTTGGAACGGGGTATTTCCGACTTTCTGGGGCGGTCGGTACAGGAGCTCTTTGGGCGCCGGAGGCGGACATCGGCGAAAGGATAGTTCGCCTAATAGCTCGAAACGGGCCCACAGGACAATGTCCTGTGGGCCCGTTTGGGTCCTACGACTTCTGTCTCACAAACGGCTACAGCAGTTACCAGCCGCCAGCAGTCCGTGAATCGTCTTCGTCATACTCGTCGTCGAGATCGGTGAGTTCGTCTTCGAAGTCTTCATCGAAGTCTTCGTCCTCCTCGTCATCGTCTTCATCGTCTTCATCGTCTTCATCGTCGTCATCATCATCGTCATCGTCATCGTCGTCATCTTCTTCCTCATCATCCTCGTCATCCTCGTCATCATCGTCATCGTCGTCGTCATCTAAGTCGTCGTCGAGATTTTCATCTTCCGGATCATCATCGTCATATCCAGATGCGAATGACACAGGTGTTGACCATTCTAAAAGATCGCTAGTGGTCATAGACACTAACGATCGCGCGGGCAACGAGTCCAACTCTTCCACCAACATGCGCTCTCTCTCCATGAGGTATCACAGGGTTTTTTAATTATCACTACAATGCTACATACTCAACAACTCAGATACATCCTGGTGCTCAGTAGCCACAACGATCCGCGCGGTTCGTTGTGGCACAACCGAACGTTACTACACGCGTTCTTTCTTTGAATCACGCGTCATCTTCTTTCGGTCATTCGCGTGCAAGTGACGCTTCCGGAGTCGAACTGCTGCCGGTGTCACTTCAATCAACTCGTCTTCTTCAATGTATTCCAACGCGGCTTCCAACGTTAATATACGTGGCGGTTCGAGCTGGATGTTTTCATCCGTCGACTTGCTTCGCATATTACTGAGCTTTTTCTCTTTGGTCGGATTCACATCCATGTCGCCAGGACGCGAGTTCTCTCCAATGATGAGCCCTTCATAGACTGGGTCGCCAGGCGAAACGAACAGGGTTGCGCGCTCAGCCAGGTTGGCTAATGCAAATGCAACGATCACGCCCGCTTCCATAGAAACCAACGTACCACGTGAACGACCGGCCAAATTACCAGCCCACGGGCCGTATTCGAGGAACCGGTGGTGCATGATTCCGGTACCGCGGGTATCGGTCATGAACTCTGACCGGTAACCGAAGAGACCTCGCGCAGGAACGCGATAGAGGATTCGTGTCATCCCCTGCCCTGGATTCCGCATTTCGATCATCTCGGCGCGACGAGGGCCAAGCTTTTCGATGACGGCACCAAGATGCTCCTCGGGAACGTCGATGGCGAGCTCTTCATATGGTTCTAGGCGCTCGCCATTGGGACCAACTTTGGTAATAACTCGGGGACGGGAAACCTGGAACTCGAATCCTTCACGACGCATGGTTTCCATCAGGATGGTGAGGTGTAACTCCCCACGACCAGAGACAGACCATGTATCGGTCGAGTCGGTGTCGTCCACTCGCAACGCAACGTTGCGCTCCAACTCCTTATAGAGTCGTTCCCGAATTTGACGCGATGTAACAAACTTCCCGTCCTTTCCAGAGAAAGGCGAGTTGTTCACCAGAAAGTCTACCGAGATCGTCGGCTCCTCAACCGCAATCCCCTCAAGTAGCTCCTGCGTGTTCACGTCGGTCACGGTCAACCCGATTTCGACACCTTCCAACCCTGCAAGCGCCACAATCTCGCCAGCAGAGGCCTGGTTCACCTCAATACGATCCAAGCCGGCGTACGTGAACAACTTGGTCACGCGCGACTGCTCAGACGATCCGGGCGAAGTTGACGACAATAATGCGACTGTCTCACCAACTTTGACCGTTCCGCGCTCAACACGCCCGATCGCCAAACGACCGAGATACGGCGAATAGTCGATGGTCGAAACGAGCATCTGATACGGACCGTCAACATCACGCGGCGGCGACGGCACTTTGTCCACGATGGTCTGGAACAAAGGTTCGAGGTTGACCGCTGGGATATCCAGGTCTAACGTTGAGATCCCTTCTCGGCCCGAAGCGTAAACTACCGGGGCGTCGAGCTGAGCTTCCGTCGCTTCAAGCTCGATAAAGAGATCGAGGACTTCGTCGTGGACGCGCATTGGATCCGCGCCAGGACGATCGATTTTATTGATAACCACAATTGGCGTTCGGCCAAGCGCGAGTGCTTTGCGCAAGACGAACCGCGTTTGCGGCATAGGACCATCAAAGGCGTCGACGACGAGCAATACGCCGTCAACCATCCGAAGGATACGTTCGACTTCACCACCAAAGTCAGCGTGACCAGGGGTGTCGACGATGTTAATTTTTGTCCCGTGCCACTCAACCGCGGTGTTCTTCGCGAGAATTGTGATCCCGCGCTCGCGTTCGAGCGGGTTGGAGTCCATCACGCGCTCAGCGACCTGTTGGTTATCACGGAAGGCGCCGCCTTGACGGAGCATTTTATCCACTAGTGTGGTCTTGCCGTGATCGACGTGTGCGATGATGGCGATATTACGAATCTGCTGCATAGGCTGACAAATTTAACTATACGCGGACGCTGAAAGAGTCTCTGGCAAAAAGTTGTTTCGGGATCTTTTCTTATAGTCCGGTCTCAACCAGCACAGGATACGCCCTTTTGTGATATTTTTAGAGGGTGTTTACACACATTGCCATCCTGATCGGTCTCGTCCTTCTCAACGCATATTTTGTCGCGGCTGAGTTCTCCCTCGTTCGTGCACGTCGTACTCGGCTTGAAGCTATGGCCCGAGGCGGCGACGGCCTGGCCCGTATTGCACTCCGAGGTACAAATCAACTCTCTCTCATCCTTTCCGCCTGCCAAACTGGGGTCACGCTCTGCGGCCTAGGGCTCGGCTGGGTCGCTGATGATGCACTCGTTACCGCGTTTACCGGCTGGGCTGCAGAATTTCCAATCGGGCTCGCCGTTTCGGCCCGTGTCACGATCGCAACTGTCTTTGCGTTTCTCGTCGTAACGTTCATTACGGTCGTATTCGGCGAACTCGCGCCAAAAAATATTGCGCTGAACCACCCGGAACGCTCGGCGCGGTATCTCATACCGCCGCTGCTGGCCTTCGCGTGGATTACCAAGCCGTTCACCTGGCTGCTCAACCGCTCGTCTCAATTGGTGCTCAAGGCGCTGAACCAGAAGCCAATGGAAACTGAAGAAGCAGTCCACTCGCCAGAGGAACTTCGCATGCTCGTTGAGCTCAGCGAGGAGAGCGGAGCCCTGGAAAAGGAGGACGCGGCTCTCATTGACGCTGTGTTCGAATTCTCTGAAAAGAACGCCCGCGAGGTGATGACGCCCCGTACGGACATTATCGCCATCGAAGCGGACTCCACACTCGATGAAGCAATGGAGCTGATCAGCGAAAGCGGACGTTCGCGGTTCCCCGTTTACGAGGAGACGATTGACGATATTATCGGCGTCTTGCTCGTGAAAGATCTCATCCCCGTCTTGTCCAAACACGAAACGTTTTCGCTCCGCGGCCTCATTCGCCCTCCACACTTCATCCCTGGCACACGCGAGGTTGAAGATGTGCTGGCCGACTTTAAACGCCGTAAAGAGCATATGGCGATTGTCCTGGACGAATACGGCGGGACGGCCGGCATGGTCACGATGGAAGATTTGCTCGAGGAGATTGTCGGTGAGATTCTAGACGAATACGACGATCCAGAAGAGGGGACGGTCAACACGAGCAGCGGCGAAATGATTCTCTCCGGGAGCACAAACATTAGCGAGCTGAACGAGGAATACGGAACGGAAGTTCCAGACGACGACGGCTATACCACAATCGGTGGTTATGTCTTTGGGATGATCGGGCACCTGCCTAAAGTGGGCGATGGAATCACCACTGGCGGAGCAACCTTTACGGTTCGTGAGATGGAAGGGCGGCGTATCGCCACTCTCGCGATGGAGCTGACAGCAACTACGCCGTTGGACGAATCTTCTCCGCAATCGTAGCACACATTAAAACCGCCTCGATAAAGCTGCCGGGATCTGCGATACCTCGGCCCGCAATATCGAGCGCGGTTCCATGATCGGGCGATGTACGTGGGAACGGAAGCCCTAACGTCACGTTCACCGCGCTCCCAAACGACGCAACTTTAATAGCGGTCATACCAACGTCGTGGTACGGAGCAATTACGGCGTCAAACTCACCACGCATGGCGCGCACAAATACGGTGTCCGCTGGAAATGGACCAAATAAACCCGCATCGTGCGCAGCTGGGGCGAGCAAGGTTTGATCTTCATCACCAAAACGACCACTGTCGCCGGCATGAGGGTTCAGTGCACACAACGCGATGCGAGGGTTCGGGATTCCGAACCATTGCTGTAAACCCAGGGTCGTTACCCTTGCCGCATCATGAATCGCTTCAGCGGTAAGACAAGACGGAACGTCACGCAACGCAATGTGTGTTGTGGCAAGCACCACTCGCAAGCGATCTGATGCAAGCATCATCGCGACTTTTGAGTTCGTAAGCTCGCCTAACATTTCGGTATGCCCGGGATAGTCGTAACCGCCCGCTTGCAGCGCGGCCTTATCGATCGGCGCTGTAACAATGCCATGCACCTCGCCGCTCTGCGCCATTTCAACAGCACGTACGATTGCAAGCCCACTCAGCTTGCCAGCAAGTTCCAAGTTGCGTTGAGGATCTCCTGAGGGGACCCAATTTCCAACAACTTCATCAACCGCGACACCAGCATTGGTCGGCCCAACCACTATAAGCTCACAGCGCTCGCGAACGGTATCGTTCGCGAGCGCTGATTGTATAATCTCAGGACCAATTCCTCGTGCATCACCAACCGTTACTGCAAGACGAATTCGACCGACATTCGAAGGGTTACGCACCACGGTTTCTACCAACTCAATAGTTCGTGAAACGCTCTACAGCTCTACAACCGCAACGAAACGTACGTGCGGTGCCGAAGCTCATCCAGAATCGCTCGGCTTTGCTTTTCGAGCGATAACTGATAGCGAATATTCTGACGAACTTCCGGCAGCGAATACTCACCAGGGCCAGTGCGAGAAACGACTTGCACGACGGCGAATTTGATCGAACCAGTCTCGCCACGTAGTTCAAACGCGTTACTGATCTGCCCCGCTTCGAGATCTTTAACTGCCGTAAGATACGAGTCCGGGAGAGAATCGACCGGATAAGGCTCAAGCATTCCCTTGCCTTCATCGCGATCGTGAAACTTCGCAACCAACGAGTCATACGACATCCCACCCTTCCATAGATTCGCCACACTGTCAGCAAAAATCTTGGTCCGTGCGATGTCGATTGAATCGATTTCTGGAGCAATAAGGATGTGGCTAACCTTCACTTCGGCAGGCTGCACACGATCCACTCGAATGATGTGATAACCAAACTGAGTTTTTACGACAGGGCTCAACTGACCAGGACGTAAGGAAAACATCGCAGCTTCAAATTCTTGAACGAATCGACCACGGCGGTTCCAACCCAGATCACCGCCCATCTCTTTGCTACCAGGATCCGCCGACTCACGTTTCGCCAACGCTTCAAAGTTCGCTCCAGCCTTTAACTCAGCCAGGATGGACTCTGCTTTGGCACGAGCGATTGAATCGTTCACTCGCGATGGTTTCGGCGCCATGATAATTTGCCGAAATGCCAGCGTCGCAGGACGTTGCTGCAATTGGGGACGCGCGCGCTGAAAGGCTTCGTCAACTTCCTTATCTGTAACACCCGCTGGCTTCGCGGTTTTTTGCAGCTCCTGATACACCTTCTGCTGCAACATCACACGCCGAATTTCTTCAGCAGTAGACCGACGAAATTCTTCCGGTGTTCCAAAGCCCGCGTCCTTCAATTCGGCACGGTACTCGATTTCGTCCTTAAACTTCGCCCGAATGCGACCGACGTGCTCATCGACCGCGCGGTTCACTTCCTGATCTGTTACTTCAATATTCAGAATTGCAGCCTTCTGAATAAGAATTTCACTATCTACCAAGGCTTCCAACGCGCGGTGCGCAACGGCGATTTGCCCTTCAACATCGTCAGGAATTTTAAGCCCCTGCGCGCGTTCACGGTTCACCGCGGACACAACATCACTCCATGTAATTACAGCCTTGCCTACGACAGCCACGATGCGGTCCACCGTGTCTACTTCGAGCGCCGTTCGTTCGAGTGGAACGATACTAGTCGGCTTCGAGGTTGTATCTTGCGCAGCGAGCGCCGTTGATCCGAAGATCAACGATGCCGCGACGATTGTTTGACTTGAGAGAAACCGCATCGATGCTAGGCTCACGTAGAGTTAGTGCTGCTGAGGGGTGGTGCTATCTTGACTTGGCTTGGCGCCGTTTCCGGCAGCATCTTCACCAGGCATTGGAATGACTGATGACGGCTGAGTCGCCTTTTGCACAGAGTCAGCAGCGGCCTTCAGCTTGGTCGCTTCTTCAACTGCGCGCTCCAAACCAGCGTTGTTGACGCTGACTTTGGACTTGCTACGAAGAACGCGGGCCAATCCAGATGGAACTTCAGCAAACGGAGCCTTACCAGCCGCAAGCGCGGTGAGGTAGTTATCAACTCGGGTCGAGGCAAACTTCTCGCGCTCCCCAACCGTCTTCGCCGTGTCGGCGAGGAAACGTGGGCTCACACCAAGCTGCATCCAGGCGTTGCTACGCGCTTCAAAGAAGCTGCGACGCATTCCTTCCAACTCTTCTGCGCTTGGAGCAATCTTGGCGCTGTCTGCGGCGCGGATCACGAGATCGTTGGTGACGAAGTTCTTCACCAGGCCGTTCACGAGTGAATCCGGCCCATTTTCCAACTGCATGCGCTGCTGCATCACCATCTGTGCAGGCATGGCCTGGAGCCATTCGGCAAGGCGGCCGGCTGTGAACTTACCAGCGGACGACGTTGCAAGCGTAGCGTTGTTATCGAGGTTCGATGCTGGATCGGCGAGTACTTCTTTCACCTTTGCAGCGATGTCGGCCTTGAGCTCAACCTTTCCGTTCTTCTGGAGGTTTGCGACAAACGTGCTTTCCGCAACCTGCATGGAGCGACGACCAGCGATGGCCGGAATTTCGCCCTTTACATCATCGTAGTTGGCACGACGGATGATGTGATATCCAAACTGTGTTTCGACGATCCCCGAAACTTCACCTGGCTTAAGACCAACGAGAGCCTTTTCAAACTCTGGAACCATCATCCCCTTGGGGAATGCGCCCAACGAACCGGCTCGGGCTGCGCCACCTGGCTCTTCCGTATGCTTGCGGGCCATGTCGGCGAAGTTCGCTGAGTTAACCTGACCCAGAACAGATTCGGCCTTTTTCTTCGCAGCAAGCTTCTCAGCATCCGTCTTCCCTTGCGTCATGAAGAGGATGTGGGATGCGCCAAGAATGTCGCCGTTCGCGTACTGTGAACGAGCTGCGGCCGTATCCGAGTTGCCCCAGGTCTTGGAGACTTCTTCGTAATACCGCTGAGCCTTGATACGAGCAATTGACGACCACATCGCTTTATCGATGTCTTCGTTATCGATCGTCGTGTCGCCAGATGCGGCGGACTGACCAAGGAGCTGATAATCGATCCAGGCGTTCGCAATGGCGGTTGCGATTTCTTTCTCGGGTGGCACTTGCACTTCTGACATGAGCTTTGCGAGCCGATCGACTGACAGCTCTTGCGCGCCAGCGCGTGCGACCGTGTCAACGTGAGCGTTCATGGCTTCTTTCAGGCCGTCACAGCTCGTTAACAACGTTATTGACAGCGCCGCAACGGCGGCGGAGAACACCGAGGATGATTTCATCTGGTAAGGGTTGGTGAAGATTGGAGCAAAGCTAGCGCGCGGACGAGCCCATCCAGGATCCCCGCACCACCAAGCCGAGTCAGCTTAAGGGACAGCGGCTGTGCTCGACGCACATCCGCCTGAAACTGCACCTCATGGAATGCAGTCGATATCCCTTTCATGCTGGGAACAGCCGAATCTCTAAAGTTAATACGCGCTTCCGATCCCCGCACGGAGATCGTTTCCACATCGGCCTTTCCGCCAAGGACTCGGAGCATAGCCACGGTGAAAAATGTGGTTGCATCCGTTGGGAATGGCCCGAATCGATCCCGAACTTCGTCTTCCAAAGCATGAATTTCGGCCGGTTCGGTCATCGCGGTGAGGCGACGATAGATGTCCAGCTTGGCGTCTTTGGACGAGATATAATCGTCTGGAATATACGACGCCACGTCGACCGTGGCATCCGCAGGGAGGAATTTTGGCCCCTCATCCCCACGGACGACCCGATTCACCGTTTCGTCCAGCATTCGGAGGTACATGTCAAACCCGACCGCGTGAACGAAACCTGACTGTTCGGGGCCAAGCAGGTTTCCGGCACCTCGAAGCTCCATGTCGCGAAGTGCGATACGGTAGCCGGAGCCAAGGTCCGTGTTGTGTTCGAGGATCTTGACGCGACGTTCTGCGTCGTCGTCCAGTGCATCCGGGACCAACAGATAACAGTAGGCTCGACGGTGCGAACGACCGACTCGACCGCGCAGCTGATATAGCTGAGCGAGTCCAAAGTGGTTCGCTCGGTTGATGAACATCGTGTTAGCGTTTGGCACGTCCAACCCCGTTTCCACAATGAGGGTGGAGATGAGGACGTCAACCTCCCCAGTGACAAACTCGTGCATCACACGTTCGAGATCTTTCTCGCGCATCTGCCCGTGGCCAATGGCAACGCGCGCGCGCGGAACGATACGACGAATGTTGGCCGCAACCGCTTCTATAGTATCGATACGGTTATGGACAAAAAAGACCTGTCCGCCGCGATCGAGCTCGCGCGAGATGCCTTCGTCGATCAGCGATTCGTCCCACGGTTCTACATAGGTAAGTACAGGCGACCGGTCGCGCGGTGGCGTGCGCATGATCGTCATGTCGCGCAGGCCGGCGAGGGCCTGGTGCATGGTGCGCGGAATTGGCGTTGCTGTGAGCGTCAGGACGTCGGTTTCGAGACGGAGCTGCTTGAGGCGTTCTTTATGCCGAACGCCAAAGCGGTGTTCTTCGTCGACGATAATCAGGCCAAGCCCGCTGAACTTGACGTCGAGACTGAGGAGGCGGTGCGTACCGACGACCAGATCGACTTGCCCTTTGCTGAGTTGGTTCAGGACTTCAGCTTGCTGCTTCACGGTTTGGAAGCGGCTCAGCACTTTTACGACAACCGGGAAGTCGGCGAAGCGCTCGCTGAACGTGCGCCCATGTTGTTCGGCAAGAATGGTGGTTGGAACGAGCACTGCGACTTGGCGGCCGGATTGAATCGCCTTAAATGCGGCTCGAACGGCAATTTCGGTCTTCCCATAGCCTACGTCGCCAACAAGAAGGCGGTCCATGGGGCGGACGCCTTCCATATCACCTTTTACATCCGTGGTCGCAGTTCGTTGGTCCGGTGTGTCTTCGAACAAAAACGACGATTCCAGCTGCCGTTGCCATGCGCTGTCTGCGAGCGCCGGTGGGCGAGTGGCAATCTTTCGGCGCGCGTAGAGGTCGAGCAACTCGACCGTCATCTCCTGGATGGCGCTTTTGGTTTTATCGCGTTGTTGTGCCCAGCGTTTCCCGCCCAGTCTATGAAGGCGCGGTGGCGGCACATCGCCGGTAACGTCGCTGGCGGAGCGGTATCGTTCGATCTGATCGATGCGATAAAGCGGTACGTTCAGCCGATCGCCACCTTCGTATTCAATAACAGCGGTTTCGACGGTCGATTCTTGAACAAAGACCTTTTCGATGCCGCGATAGATCCCGATCCCGTGTTCCAGGTGAACCACATAGTCGCCTGGCGTGAGCGCGCCCAGGGTGTCGAGCCCTGCGCTGGAGAGATATTTACGGGAGCGACGGATTCTACGTTCGCGCCGAAAGATCTCGTGGTCGGTGAGAATTCGGAGCCCTTCATCGCTTGGTCCCTGCGGAGGTACGATGAACCCACCCGAGAGCACGCCCAACGTGAGCGCAGCCGGAGACGGATACCGATCCGCAATCGTCAGAAGCTCGTCGAGCCGTTCGAGCTGGCCGCCATTGTCGCACAGGATGATGGTGGGCATCCCGTCGCGGACGACGTGGTTGAGCAGCTTGATGTCGCGGTTAATCGTGTCTGGTGCGCGGAACGGGAATCCGATATCGGCATCGCTTCCGCCGTTCAAGATCAGGGTCCCGAACTCATGGAACATCTTAGCCGCTTCGGTCGGGTGGACGTATAAGACGTCGCGTTTGTGAACGTCTTCGCCGCGTCGGAGCGCGAGTTGAAGATGATGTTCCGCTTCGTCCCACGTTCGCTGCCATTCAGGTTCGAAATGGGTTGCTTGTGGGACGACGACCAACGTGTCGGCGGCCCACAGCTTGGCGATCGAGAGGCGTTCGCCCGAGACGTCGCCTTTGGACGAGTGCCCGTCTACCGGCAGGATGAGCGCGAGTTCAGCCGGACGAGTGGATCGCTGCGAGGTGAGATCGAAGTGCCGGAGCTCTGTAATTTCGTCGCCCCAAAACTCCATTCGAACCGGTTCGGCCATCCCGAAGCCGTAAATGTCGAAAATTCCGCCGCGGACGCTAAATTGACCGACGTCGTCGACCATATCGACCTGCTCGAATCCTATACTAGTTAGGTGATCGCTCAGATCCGTTGGCCGTCTCACGTCGCCCGCGCGCAATTCCAGCCTTCCGGTGGCCAAGGCAGCTGGAAGTGGTGTTTTTTCTAGAACAGCACGTGCGGTTGTAACCAGGATTTGGATGTCGCCACGTGCGGCTCGCTCCAACGTCTCGACCCGTTCCCCGGCAATTTCCGCATGGGGTTCTGACTCACCCAGGCTCTCCCTGGGCGGATAAAAGGCGATCGGCGTTGTTTCTGTGAGCGCGTTCAGGTCGGCCAGCCATCGTTCCGCCTCCGCCACGTGCTCTGCGACCACCACGAAAAAACGACGTTCGAACTGGCGGGCGAGCGTGGCAATCAGCGCCGCGTCGCTGGAACCGCGGAGCCCGGAGACGGCAATTCCCTGCCCTGAGGATGGCAGAGTATTAGTAAGACGGGTAAACGCCGAGAGCGCCTCAACCGCATCAAGCAGCGTTGGAAGGGCCATGGGGACAATTATACTAGGGCGAGGTTACCCCTCGCCACATATTCTGCGCGCAACATTAGATATATTTCGGGGCTATGTCCGAACAAACCCTGTAGCCCCATTCATGAAGCTCGACCATATCCGCAATTTTTGTATCGTAGCTCACATCGACCACGGCAAGTCGACGTTGGCCGATCGTCTCATCGAGGCGACCGGAACGTTGCAGAAGCGCGAGATGAAGGCCCAAGTCACCGACACACTCGACCTCGAGCGGGAACGTGGCATTACGATCAAGCTCAATGCGGTTCGGATGGCCTACAAGGCAGACGACGGGAAATCGTACATCCTGAACCTCATCGACACGCCTGGCCACGTGGACTTCACCTATGAAGTTTCGCGGTCGTTAGCGGCATGCGAAGGGGCGGTTCTGGTGGTTGATGCCTCCCAGGGTATTCAGGCGCAGACGCTGTCGAACCTGTTTTTGGCGCTCGACGCTGGTTTGCAGATTATTCCAGTGCTGAACAAAATCGACCTTCCAGGCGCAGATCCAGACAAGCGCCGACAAGAATTAGTCGATCTGTTAGGTGTTGACCCGGCCGATATTCTGAGCGTGAGCGCAAAAGAAGGAGTGGGAATTCCAGCGCTGCTCGAAGAAATCGTGAAAAAAGTGCCGCCCCCAGACGGTGACGTAGATGCTCCGTTGCGCGCGCTGATCTTTGATTCGTATTACGATCGGTACCGCGGCGCTATTCCCAGCGTGCGAGTAGTTGATGGCACGCTGAAACCAGGAATGCGGATTCAGTTCGGAAAAAGCGGCGAAATATACGACGTGGAAGAAGTCGGGCATATGCAGCTTCGTCAGGTCAAGGCGAAGGAGCTCTATCCCGGTGAAGTTGGATACGTGATCGCAAACGTTCGCTATGTGAAAGAAACGCGAGTTGGCGATACGGTATTTGATGCAACGAACCACGCGACAGTCCCACTCCCTGGCTATCAAGATGTTCGGTCGATGGTGTTTGCTGGTGTTTATCCAACAGATACCACACAATACGAAAATCTCCGCGACGCGCTCGACAAGCTCATCTTGAACGATGCGTCGCTGCATTATCTCCCGGAAACGTCAACGGCACTTGGATTTGGGTTCCGTTGCGGTTTCCTCGGTCTCTTGCACATGGAAATCGTGCAGGAGCGGCTGGAGCGTGAGTTCAATCTGGACCTCGTTACCACGGTGCCAAGCGTTGAATATCACGTCACGCTGACCGACGGTACGGAAGAGCTCATCGAGAACCCGTCGATGATGCCGGAAAGTGGCGTTATCGACTATGTAGAAGAGCCATACGTGAAGGCGCGTATCATGGCACCGAGCGAATACATCGGGCCAATCATGACGCTGGGCACTGAACGTCGTGGTATCTACAAAAACATGACGTACATCGACACCGCCCGCGTCGAATTTGACTGGGAATTTCCACTCGGCGAAATCATCCTCGACTTCTTCGATCGGTTAAAGACAGTCAGTCGCGGATATGCGAGCCTTGATTACGAGATGTTGGAGTACCGACGCAACGATCTCGTGAAGCTGGACATGCTCATTAACGGCGATCCGGTCGACGCGTTCTCTGTGATTATTCACCGAGACAAGGCGTACGAATTTGGTCGCAAGATTGCCGACAAGCTGCAGACGTTGATTCCGCGACAGCTCTTTGAGGTTGTGATTCAGGCTGCCGTTGGCGCAAAGATTATTGCGCGTTCCACCGTGAAAGCACTACGAAAGGACGTGTTAGCGAAGTGTTATGGTGGTGATATCAGCCGAAAACGTAAGCTCCTGGAAAAGCAGAAAGAGGGGAAAAAGCGTATGAAACAGGTTGGTTCGGTTGAAATTCCCCAGGAAGCGTTCCTCGCTGTTCTACAGGTAGAATAAACGGTGTCGTCGCTCGTTATTCAGACGAGCTTTATTGGCGATGTTATCCTGACGACGCCGTTAATCCGGAAGTTGGCGGAATCAGGTGCGGTTGATGTGGTTACCACTCCAATAGGTGCAACAGTATTGAGTGGTAATCCGCACATCCGGAACCTGCTCGTGTACGATAAACGAAAGGCGGATCGCGGAGTTCGAGGATTTATGAACTTGGCGAAACGAGTGCGTGAGATTGCGAGTGCGACCTCGGCTGAAAATGGAGATGAATCCGTTTCGGCGTTTTTAGCGCAAGGTTCGGTGCGAAGTGGTGCATTAGCCGTCGCTGCAGGAGCTAAAACACGAGCAGGATTTACAACGTCGTCGAGCCGGCGTCTGTACACGGAGAAAGTGACGTACATGGGCGACTGGCATCACGCACGTCGCCTGCTTTCGTTAGCGGACTTCCAGTTCGCTGAATCGGCGCGGGACTCTGATGTGCGGCCAGAGCTCTTTCCGAGCGATACGGACCGTCACTTGGTGGATACTTTGTTAGCGGGACGGACTCGCCCTATAATAGCACTTGCACCAGGGAGTGTGTGGGCCACCAAACGGTGGCCACATTTCGTGGAACTGGCAGCGCTCATTTCTCCTGAATTCGACATTGCGCTCATTGGCGGCGCCGACGACTCTGCTGTCGCACGTGAGATCAGTGCGCACGTCGTTAACGCAGATCGAGTAATCGATGCGACGGGCCGTCTCTCATTACTCGGCTCCGCAGAACTCATTCGCAGAGCGCGAGCGATTGTTACGAACGATTCATCGCCTCAGCATCTCGCATCGGCGGTGGGCACTCCAACGCTCACAATATTTGGCCCTACGGTTCCGGCCTTTGGATTTGGTCCTTTGGCGCCAAATTCGCTCAGTGCTGGGCATAAGGGGCTCGCCTGCCGTCCGTGCGATAAACATGGTCCGCAGCAGTGCCCGCTCAAACACTGGCGCTGCATGCGCGAACTATCGGCGGCGAGCGTTTTTAGTATGTTATGTGATATGACCCAAACGAGCGCAATCCAATGACTCGAGAGCAGTATATCGTTGGTGTCGACCTTGGTGGCACCAATATCGTTGTAGGCGCGATGCCTGTGGATGGAAGTCGAGAGATCGGTGTGCATAAAATGCTCACCGTGGCTGAGGCTGGACCAGAAGCCGTGTGCGATCGCATCGCCGAGATGATTGAAGCGGTTATTGAGCGCGTGGTGGATGAGAATGATGCGACACGCGATGATATTATTGGAGTTGGGATTGGGTCACCCGGGCCGTCGGATCGTGAGAGCGGAGTTGTTGTTGTCACGCCAAATTTGGGATGGCAAGATTTTCCATTAAGAGACGAAGTCTCGCGGCGCGTGAACCTCCGTGCCACACTGGACAACGACGCCAACTGCGCAACACTTGGCGAATGGTGGTGTGGTGCAGCTGTGGGCGGAAAAAACGTTATCGGTATAACGATTGGCACCGGGATTGGCGGCGGGCTTATCCTCGATGGAAAGTTGTTTCACGGGGCATCAGACGTCGCTGGTGAGATTGGGCATACGTCCATCGATTCAATAGGACGTCGTTGTAAGTGTGGGAACTATGGTTGCCTGGAAGCGTATTGCTCTGGCCCTGCCATCGCTGAGCGCGCGCGAGAGGCTGTTGCGAGCGAAGAAGGGTCGTTGATACTGGAGCTCGTCAAAAACGATACGTCGCTTATTACCGCAGCAACCGTATACGAAGCAGCACGTCTTGGAGATTTGGTTGCGATTGAAGTTGTACGTGAGACAGCCCGGTTTTTAGGGACGGGGCTGGCGAATCTCATGAACATCTTTAACCCCGATACCATTGTGCTCGCTGGCGGTGTAACCCAGGCTGGCGATGCGCTCTTTATCCCATTGCGTACGGAGATACGGCGTCGAGCGTTCAAGCGCGCAGTTGACGTATGTAAAGTCGTGCCGGGTTCGTTACCACTCACAGCTGGAATGGTTGGTGCTGTTGCAACGTTTAAACTGCAGGCACTTGGTTCGATTTGAGCGGCCATACGATCAATGCGATCAATACGGAGCACCAGCTTAAGCGAGTCGGCGTTATTGGTACATTTGTATGGGATACGATTGTACCGTTCGATCCCAACGAACCAGTTGTAGAAGCCTGGGGTGGAATCAGCTACGCACTTAATGCGTTTGACGCCGCCCTCTCGGACGACTGGCGATTCGTCCCCTTAATACAAGTCGGCTCGGACCTCGCGAGTGAAGCGATGGCCTATCTCCGCACGTTCAGTAAGGTTGCTCGCGATAGCGATCTCTTTGTTGTGCCCAATTCAAACAACAGAGTGACGCTCAAGTATTACTCGCAGCATCGGCGGCACGAGTATCTATCTGGTGGTGTACCGGCATGGAAATGGTCGGACCTTCAACCTCGGTTAAAGCAGCTTGATGCGCTGTATATCAATTTGATCAGCGGCATGGAGCTCGACCTTGCAACGATGCAGGAGATTCGCGCCGAGTTCGAGGGTGTAATCTATTGCGACCTCCATTCGCTCTTTCTGGGGATCGCAGAAGATGGTCTGCGCGTTCCGCGTGCCATTCCGGATATCGACGAGTGGTTACGCTGCATCGACATCCTCCAAATCAACGGAGATGAGCAAGAGTTACTTGAGTCTAGCGGAATCTCTGTAGATGAACGCGCAAGAGAGTGTGGCGTCAAGGTCATAAATGTGACACTTGGAGAGAATGGCGCACATCACTATTCTGCTCCCGTAACGGAACGCCTCTCCGACATTTATAAGAGTAGATTACAATCCAGGAATTCAACGGATCAAGGCTCCGCCGGATTTCGGAAAGCTTTGGTACCGGCCGTGAAGTTTGTGAGCTCCATTCCTCCGGATCCCACAGGATCTGGCGATGTTTGGGGCGCTACCTATTTCGCAAGACTACTGGATGGTGATAAGTTAGGCGACGCGATGGACGCAGCGATGTTTGCGGCGGCCAAAAATGTGCACTACCGTGGGGCATCCGGCCTTACGAACTATTTGCGTGGAGAGATGACCGTTAAGTGACGACCGTAATCCCAGTACCGCCATCACTCGACGACTACACATTCGAGCAGATCCTCGAACCGCTTTCGAAAGTCCCACCAGACGCGAAAGTGTTGATCGATGCACGCCACGCCCGTTGGGCGTCACCGTACGGGCTTACAGGCCTCTTGGCGCTCGCGCAAACACGACTGGAGCGACCGAGCTTCGCCGTTCCAGACACCAGCGACACCGCGTCGTATTGGGCCCGCACAGGGTTCTTTCGTCACGCGGCGGAGCTGTATGATCTTATCGGTCCAATCCCGCGCGCAAAACAAGCAGAGTCGAGCGTACTGCTGGAGATCACATCTATTTCACAGAGTGATGATGTCCACACGGTCGTCGACAAGGTACAACAGCGCGCACAGGCTATCTTGGTAAACGAATTAAAGTTGGATGCTGCTGCGACTATGCGATTCACGATGGCTCTGTCGGAAACATGCCAGAATATCGTCGAACACGCACAACGTGGCGGATGGGTTGCAGTACAAACGTATAAGTGGCAAAAACGGTTGGGTCGTCGAGTCGTGGTAATTGCAGTATGCGATGCAGGTATTGGCTTTCGGCAGTCGCTCGAAACCAAACCGGGACGAGCACGGTCGGATCGTTGGGATGATGGTATGGCATTGGAAGAAGCGGTCATGCGAGGCGTGAGCCGCTTCAGAGATTCAGGACGGGGGCAGGGTTTAGCCGGCGTTCGACGATTTATCAGTAATTGGGATGGAAAATTTTCGGTTCGTAGCGGAACTGCGCGAATCGCAATCGTACCAAGTTGGGATGAGGATGTACCATTGAAAGAAAAACTTGCGGAATTTCCGGGTTCGCAAATTCAAATCACGATCCCCGAGCGTATCGGGGAACACAGCTCAGCACGCTCATCGGAGCGTGTTGCGCGATGATCAAAAACCATATTGATGTCAGTTCGGCGCTACGCCAATCCGTTTCCCAGACGTATTCACACCTCGTCACCCGTTCCACGGGCGCCGCTGTGCGTGCGTATATCGAACGCCTGCTTACGGGCGACTCCACTGACGGCAGCGATAGCTCAAACGTTGCCGTAATCGACTTCTCGCACGTTGGGATGATGGACTTCTCCTGCGCCGACGAAATTGTCGCCAAACTCGTGCTCAACAATCACGGTGGTCCGCTGCAGTTTGTCTTCAGCGGGCTGAGCGAATCGCACATTGAAGCGATCGACGCCGTGTTGGAGCGTCATGGTTTGGCACTCGTCTCACAGGGAACCGATTCACGCATGCGCGTTGCGCCACTGATGCACTAACTCGACGAGGTTCGCCTCGTTCCAAAACCATGCGTCTAAAGAAAAGTTCCCTCCCCTCGCTTGCCGCCACAGATCCAGAGCTTCTCGTCACGCAGTTTATTGCGACTCGACAAGGCGACGCGGAGCGCGGCCCCAAAGTGTGGCTGAGCCCTCCAGACGCACGCATCCGCCTCCTGGTCGATGGCGAGCTAGCCTGGATTCGCGGCCCGCGCGGCCAGCAGCTCGCCACCATGCAAATTGATGAACGTGTGATGCATCATACATGCATTGTGCGCGACCTCGTTGGCGTCTCGGCTGCGGAAAACGTGCGCGTATCCAAGCCGGACCTCGACTCTCCACGTCAGATTCTGGCGTAAATCGACGTATCCTGACGTATTAATAAAGACGCATCTATTATGAATCGAGCAACAATCGCAATTTCCGGCGGTCTCCCTGAAGAGCTGCCGATCGACACCCCCGTTGTCACCCCGTTGGTGCAGTCGGTCAATTTTATTCAGACCCCGGGGACAAGCGACGGGCTGCTCTATACCCGTACCGGCAACACCCCCAACGTTAGCCTCGTTGAAAAACGGCTCGCACTGCTCGAAGGGGCAGAAGCGGCGGTGCTGACGTCGAGTGGAATGGGTGCAATTTCCGCCACGATGCTCGCATTGCTCCGTCCCGGCGATCATCTTATCTCAAGTTCGTGGATTTATGGTGGCGCACATCAGTTTTTCGCGACAGAGCTCCGTGACTGGGGCATTGAAGTGTCGTTTGTGGATCCGAGCGATAACGATACCTGGAAAAAAGAGATTCGCTCAAATACCCGCGCGATCTTCATCGAATCACCAGTAAATCCGACCTGTCGCGTTCTCGATGTCGCAGCTATTAGCGCGGTCGCACGCGAAGCTGGAGTCGCACTCGTAATCGACGCGACAATCGCCTGCCCCATCAACTTCCGCCCGTTAGAGCACGGCGTTGACGTTGTGATCCACTCCGCCACCAAGTTCCTCAACGGCCACCACGACATCCTCGGCGGCGTCATCCTAGCCGATTCTGAGTTCGTGAATGAAGCGCGGAGTAAGATTATCAAATGGGGACAGTCGCCCGATCCGTTCGCATGCTGGCTCCTGGAGCGCGGCCTCAAGACGATTGACGTTCGCGTCAAACGCCAAAACGAAAACGCCATGACGCTCGCAACCTGGTGCGAATCACGCGACGAGTTCTCGCGAGTGCTGTATCCGGGCCTGGCGTCACATCCAGACCATGAACTCGCCCAACGCACACTCGACGGCTTCGGCGGAATGCTTGGAGTGGAGCTCAAGGGCGGCGCAGATGCAGCAACGGCGTTTATTCGGCGGTTGCGTTTAGCGATGCATGCCCCCAGTTTGGGAGGGGTAGATACATTGGTGAGCGAGCCGCGCTTTATGTCCCACGGGTATATGACGCCCGAAGAGCGCGCGGCAATGGGAGTGCCAGACGGATTCGTCCGAATCAGTGTTGGTCTCGAAGACGTGCAAGATATTATCGCCGACTTCGACCAGGCACTCGACTAATCCAGCGATCGGTTCATCCTGTTGATAGCTTTCTCCCGCGATTTTAATCATTTTCTCCAGTCTAGTACCACGTGCTAGGCGCAGAACGTAGCTGAGTTTCAATGAGTGTAGTTCGATTTCTGGACGTCACCAAAGAGTACCCGCGAACGGGCGTTGCGCTAAGCAACGTTTCATTCCGCGTGGAAAAAGGTGAATTTTGCTTTTTAACAGGGCCAAGCGGCGCGGGAAAGTCCACGCTGCTCAAGCTCCTGTATATGGAAGAACGCCCCACACATGGCGATGTGTGGGTGAGCGACGTTGCATCACGTGATGCGCGACGGAAAGAAATCGCACTCTTGAGACGTCGGCTTGGAATTGTATTCCAGGACTTTCGACTGCTCGAAGATCGGAGCGCCGAAGCAAACATCGCGTTTGCGCTGGAAGTAACCGGTGTTCCCAAAGACGCGATCGACCAGAAAGTGAGTCGAGTGCTGGCACAGGTTGGACTGTCATCCAAGGGTACAGCGTTTCCACGAGAGCTATCTGGCGGCGAGCAACAGCGGGTGGCAATCGCGCGAGCCCTGGTGAACGACCCATTTATCCTGATCGCCGACGAACCAACCGGGAACCTGGATGAACGCGCCTCAAAAAGCGTCTTTCATCTCCTGCGAGAGATCAATCGGTCTGGCACCGCCGTTATCATGGCGACGCACAACCTTGAGATCATTCGCCGATCCAACTTCCGCACGATCGAACTAAATCATGGGCGCATCGTATTTGACTCCACCGATGCCTCACAATCGACACTCGCCTTCCCTCGACCCGACGAACGCGACGTTCAAGAGCAAATCCAGAATATCGAGCAAGATCTGTATAACGAGGATTTACTGTGACCGCGTTTCGTGAAGCATTCGCGACGTTTCGGCGCGCACCGCTACTCAGCAGCCTCAGCGTCATCACGATAGCGTTTTCGTTATTTGCGTTTGGGCTATTTGCGCTCGTTGCACTCAACACGCGCGATACGTTGGACTCAATCGAAGAACGCGTAGAGATTCGTGCGTTTATTCAGGACGGTACGACCGACGAAACCGCGAAAGTCGCCACAAGCGATATTGCGAAGTTCCCGGAAGTGTTGCGAGCCAACTATGTATCAAAGCAACAAGCCTATGAACAAGCCAAGGCGGATCTTGCTGACTTCCGTGACATCTTTGAAGCCGACGTGCTCCCTGCGTCGGTTGAGATTCGACTAAAGCCAGGATTTCGCACACCACAGCACGTTGATGCCGTGGCAGAACGTCTGAAGCAATACGATCTGTTCGACGACATACGATACGGTCAGGAATGGGTTCAAAAGCTTCATCGACTTCGCGTAGTTGCAACACTCGTCGGAACAGGGCTTGGTCTCGCATTCGCGTTTGTGTCGATCATCATTATTGGCACCACGATTCGAATGGTGGTACTCGCTCGAGCGAAAGAAATCGCGATTATGCGAGTGGTTGGCGCAACTGACGGATTTATTCGACTTCCCTTTTTGCTGGAAGGATTTATCCAGGGCGTATTGGGTGGATTACTTGCACTTGGCTTAACCTATTTGACGAACGTTGCGATTAGCCGAATGTTGTTTGAAACGACATTCTTTGATCCGCAGCAGTCGGCAATTGGTGTGTTGAGCGGTGCTGTTATTGGTCTACTCGGAAGCGCGTTTGCTGTCGGGAGACATCTGCGTCGCATTTGACGCAGACATGAGAATGGTAATTGTAGATGGGCGCGACGCGACTCATAAGTTCGAGGCTTCGGTTGTTGGTCGAAGATTCGACGGTTCATACCGTTGGTCTCAGCGGATGACGGTTGCGATAGCTGGGTTTGGAACGACAGGCAAACTCCGTCGCATGGCGATCGGGGTTTGCCTGTGCGTCGGAACGTCGCTCGTTAGTGCAAACGCAACGCAAGCACAGACGGCCGATACGAAAATTCGTGATAGCCGAACGGAGTTACAGAAAATACGGAAAGAACGTGAGGCGCTGGAGAAGCGGATGAAGACGCTTCAGGTGAGCTCACGGAACGTTGCAGACGAACTTGAAAACGTATCGCGGCAGCACAATGCGACGCTGCGTGCAGTTAAATCGCTTGATAAGCAGCTCGTAAACATCAACGACGCGGTAAAAGAGACAAGTTTGAGTCTCTCTGAAGCAGAGACAGAAGCGGTTGAAAAAAGAAACGTCTTGAAGAGACGGATGGTCGATATCTATAAGCGCGGTCCGCTTTTCGATATTGAAGCATTGTTCTCTGCCAAGTCGTTTGGTGCATTGATCGCTCGATATAAGTACTTGCATGAACTAGCGATGAGCGACAAGCGATTGTTGCAGCAAGTTGAAACGTTGCGAGAGAAAATTCGGAATCGCAGGTTAAAGCTGGTGGATTTACAAGGCGATTTGACGCAGAGTAAGTCAGAGAAAGAAAAAGAAGAAAATCGACTAAAGACGCTTGAAAAAGCCAAAGAGTCGAACCTGAAGAAGTTGAAGGCTGATGCTACGAAGACGAAGAATCGTATGCAGCAGTTGGCGAAAGCTGAGGCACGGATCAACACCGTAATTTCGCGACTGGAAGCAGAGCGAAAGAAAGGGACGGCAAGTGCAGCATCGAGAGGCCCGAGCTCAATCAAGACATCAGACCTGGGCAACTTGGCCTGGCCAGTGAGCGGGAGCATCTTGTATAACTTTGGTCGATCACAGACGCCAAACGGTACTGTAATTCGATGGAACGGGATTGGCATTGAAGCGCCGGTAGGAACCGCTGTGAAAGCTGTTGCATCAGGCGAGGTCCGCGTTGCTGAAGGAATGGGCGGATACGGCAAGACCGTCATTATCGAGCACGGTGGTGGTGACTACTCGGTGTACGGATCGTTGAATAGCATAAGTGTAAAGGTTGGGACAAAGGTTATTAAAGGTCAGACGGTTGGGACGGTTGGTCAGTCCGATCCGGACCAGCCGCCACATCTACATTTTGAAATTCGTAGAAAAGGTCCGGCAGTGGATCCAGCGACCTGGTTGCGGAACGCGAAGTAGTTGTTGGGAAGGTCGACAGGGGTTGAGTCGATCGTTTTGATGGTTGTCGCTTTGCCCACTTTTTGGCATTCTTGAGCGCGCGATAGTACAGATTGTCGTTCACAGATATTCATTTTTACCAGTTCACGTTTCCTTATCTTCCCATGCCCATAGAAAAACTCGGCGCACACGTATCAACGGCTGGTGGAACACCGAACGCACCGATTCGCGCGAAAGCCATCGGTGCGACGGCCATGCAGATCTTTACGAAGCAAGCGAACCAATGGAAGGAACGTCAGTGCGAGCCCACAGAGATCGATGCGTTTAAGGCGGGGATGGCTGAGACGGATGTTGTGGAGACGTGTGCGCACGATAGTTATTTGATTAACCTTGCGTCGCCGAAGCCGGATCTGCGTGAGAAGTCGCTGGAATCGTTTGTGAGTGAATTGCAGCGGTGTGAGGCGCTTGGGCTTAACTATCTCGTGTCGCATCCTGGGAATTTCATGGATGAGCGTGAGAGCGGGGTTGCGCGGAACGCTGAGGCGATTGGAATGGGATTAGAGCGTGCGCCGGGGAATGTGATGTTGTTGATGGAGACGACGGCGGGTGCTGGGACGGTGATTGGGTGGAACTTTGAGGAGCTGGCGGAGTTGTTGGAGAAGGTGCCAGCCGAGCAGCGGAAGCGGGTTGGGGTGTGTATGGATACGTGCCATATCTTCGCGGCCGGGTATGATTTAGTAAATGATTATGATGGTGTGATGCGCCATTTTGGCGATGTTATTGGGTTTGAGCGGTTAAAGATGATGCATCTCAATGATTCCAAGTTTGGGCTTGGGACGAAGAAAGATCGGCATGAATTGATTGCTGAGGGTGCGTTGGGAGAGGGGCCGTTCCGTCGGATTATGACGGATGAGCGGTTGCAGCCGATTGCAAAGGTGTTGGAGACGCCGAAGTTGGATGATCCTGAGGCAACGGATCGGTTGATGTTGGCGCGGTTGCGGAGTTACGCGGCTTAATGGTGTGATGAGGGTTGCGTTGGGCTCGGGCGGTAACTTGAGCTCAACGCGGCTCGTTGTGAGAACCGGGTTGTGAGGCGTAATTGTTATATTTTCAGGAATCACAGCAGATGGGCGCTGAGTTTATTTGAGCTGGTTCCGTTCGCTGAGGTTGGGCCCAATCACCCACATGACGGACTAAGCATTTCACTCTCAACAGGTGCAATGTCCGTCCTGTCGTTTACAGGGTGTATGCCCCCGCCAGGCAATGTCACGGTAAATCTCGATCCGTGTCCCAATGTACTCTCGACAATAAGATCACCGTTCATGGTACGTGCTAATTCGCGGCTAATCGCGAGACCGAGGCCAACACCCTCCTGAGACGGACTTGTTAATCCTCGGTAAATTTGTACAAATGGCTCAAAAATACGACTGAGTTGCTCTTCCGCTATTCCTTCACCTGTGTCCCACACCGTGATTAGAACAACGCCACTGTCATCATCCCTGATTTCGCAGTCGATACCAATACGTCCTCCAGCACCGGTGAACTTCACAGCATTGGTCAGGAGATTTAAAATAATTTGCCGGACTTTCTCAGGATCCGCACGCACCACGACCGTGGTGTTCGTGTTTTCTTCACAATTCTGTCTTTCAAACTGAAGGGATCTCGCTATCAACTGTGGTGTGATCAGCTCTTTCATCTCCGTGATGATCGTCATGATAGAGAAATCGGTAATATGGAAATCGACATGCCCTGCTTCAACTTTGGCGAAATTCAAGATGTCGTTGATTAAGGCAAGAAGATGTCGAGCACTGTGACTAATGCGGGAGAGATCCTGGAGTTGCTCCGCAGTTACCGGACCGCGAATCCCCATGGCGACGAGATCCGTGTAGCCCGTAATGGCGTTTAGGGGTGTACGAAGGTCGTGGCTCATACTGGTGAGGAAAATACTCTTGGCCCGATTGGCTTCGTCGGCCATCTCTCGCCCCTGAACCGCCTCTGCCTGCGCCTCATGAGCGATCCGGACCAACTCTTGCTGCGTTCGATTCTCTTCCTCGACTTGTAGTCCATGCTGCTTGCTCATATCGATATCGCTAAAGACGAGAATCGCACCGTCCACGCGCCGGTCTATCGTCAGATACGGACGGATCGTGAGATCCCACCAATAGCCGTCGTCTCCGATGATCTCGTATCGCATAATTTCGAGCGTCTCGATCGTTCGCCTGATCTGCTGCTCTATATCGGGCAACGGAATCAACAGTTTGATATCGCCAAGTGGACGGCCGACATCCGTTGCAATGACCCGCATGATCCGGCTAGTCGCTGGTGTGAAGCGACGAAGATGAAGGGCCGTATCGACGATGACGATGGGAATCGTTGTGCTTGTTAGCACGTTTGTCAGATCACTGGCGATTGATTGAAGTTCCTGGTTGCGACGCCGGAGTTCATCGTTAACCGTGATCAATTCTTCATTCGTGGATTGAACCTCTTCTTTGGTTGTCTCCAATTCCTCGTTCGTGCTTTGTAATTCTTCATTGCTCGACTGATTTTCTTCGCTCGCCGCACGCAATTCTTCCTGAGTCGTTTCGTGCTCTTCCGTAATGGTCTGCAAGTAACGCCTGGTAGCCGCAAGTTCTTCTCGAAGGGCGGAGAGTTCTTTCGCTTCTCCACGGCGACGACGCGGGCTCACGGGCTTGGAACCGCTAATGAGTGAATCCTTATCTCCATCTACAGCGATAGATGACGACCCAATGGCAAGCGTTGATTCTTGTTTTTCTTCAAATAAGACAATGAAGAACTGTGCCTGCGTAGACGGTGGTTGGAACGGCAATACCTCGATCGTGACAGATCGACTGACGTCCTCGTTCTTCTCACCGAGAGGGGGGGAATCTATACTTTTGCCTGTAAGCATGATCCGTTCTTCACGGACGGGACGTCGTTCTAAATTCGCAGTCCGGATAGCAATGCGAAGTGGCATCACAAGCTCCGGTGGAACGAGTTTCAGAAGATGGAAACTTGCAGTTCCCGCCGAATGCTGGAGAAACGCTGCAGTCCTCCCACGAAATTGCAGGACATCCAAATGCTCGTTGATCACCACCCCAGCAGGTGCGAATCGATCCAGAACGAGACGGTTGGCTTCCCTTTCCACCTCATCCACTACAGCAGAAGGCGCCAACGGCCTCACGAAAAACGACGCGTCTCGTGTAACGTGCGTCTTGTCCCTGGATTGATCCTTAGGCAGAACAAGACTGGCGGCGAGAGGCTGCGTCGCCACCGCTCGCCGCCGATAGATCCTATGATGCTTGACAAGCGGTACAAACAATTCTCCGGCCGATCGCACAGACTCGGCTGTTCCCAGAACGAGAACCCCACGCGGGTCCAATGCATAATGGAAGATGGAAAAGACGCGCTGCTGGAGGGTTGGTTCGAGATAAATGAGAACATTCCGGCAACTGATCAAATCTAGGTGCGAGAACGGAGGATCACGCACGAGATTCTGCCGTGAAAAGATGCACAAGTCACGAACCACTTTTGCAATCCGGTACCCGTCTTTTTCAGGAATGAAAAAGCGCTGGAGACGCTCAGGAGAAACATGTTCCGTAATGCTCCCGGGATAGAATCCTGCACGCGCTCTGGCGATTGCACTGTCGTTGACGTCAGTCCCAAAAATCTGAATCTGGGTATCGGCAGCGGTCTCACCCAGGAACTCAAGAAGTGCCATGGCAAGAGAATACGTCTCTTCACCACCAGAACACCCAGCGACCCACATCCGGATCGGTGCATCAGATTGATGCTCACGAATGAGCTGGGGAAATACCGTAGTTTGGAGCGTCTCGAAGACCTCTGGGTCGCGAAAAAAGTTCGTAACCCCGATGAGCAGATCTTCATACAGTAAATCCAGTTCGGTCGGATTACGCTGCAGATACGCGAGATAGTCACTTCGTGTGTCTTGCCGATGGACGAGCATTCGCCGTAAAATGCGTCGGTGGATTGTCCCACGCCGATAGTGTTGAAAATCAACTCCAGTCCGGTTCTTTAGCAGTACGAAGAGCTTGCGTAGTTCTTCCTCTTCTCCAACAGGAGGATCTGCAGCGGCATTCCACCCCTGAAGAGCGATTTGCTTTCCAAGGAGCGTCAGCTGTTCAGCAATTTCTTCTGGAGTAAGAATGAAATCAACACACCCTGTAGCGATGGCACTGTTGGGCATCTCAGCATACCGGGCCGAGGCACTCTCCTGTGCTATTGTGATACCACCAGCTTCCTTGATTGCCTGAATGCCTTGTGCACCATCCGAACCAGTACCGGAGAGAATAATGCCTATGGCGCCATTTCCATTGACATCAGCGAGTGAGCACAGAAATGCATCAATTGGGAGGTGCAGCCCTCCTCCCTTTTTACGCGCGGTCAATCGCAGATGACCATCGGTGAGAGTCATCGTTGTGTTTGGCGGAATCACATACGCGTGATTCGCTTCGACACGCATGCCGTCTTGCGTTTGAATCACAGGAATCGCCGTTGCACGCCCGAGGATCTCTGGGAGCGCGCTCTCGTGTACCGGGTCTAAATGTTGAACGAACAAATACGATAAACCCGTGTCGGACGGGATATGTTCGAGAAGGCGCACGAAAGCGTCAAGTCCACCAGCTGAGGCACCGATACCGACCATTGGGGGTGGCCCCGATTTTTCCATTACCAGACTGCTCTCGATCGGAGTCTCTTGGTCTCGCGAGTCGGATTCGGATAAAGGAGGTGTCCCAACGTCTGACCTCATGGTTGAACCAGACTTACGCTCCCCTTTCACAATGCCACATCTACAAAGAGATACTCCGGGCATACAACGCCTCGGCAGTCAGAGTATTTCATTCTAATAAAGAATACATATGTTTTTCGCTTCGCCTAGTTAAGGAGTCGAGTCTACGATAACGCAGAGAGACAGCGCCGAGCGTTTTAGGGCGGCGCTATGCCTGCCGTGGCAACTGAATAGCGAAAGTCGTACCTCTTCCTTTGACGAACGGACGTTAAGAGTTCCGTCATGTGCCGTCATGACTTCGTCGGGCGGGCCGCATGATAGCCGAAGCTATTTTATTAAATGGCGATATCTTGGGGTACGAACTGAGCTCACGTGCGATCTACCGAATCAGAGATCAGAGTAGAATGCCCGCGCTTTCAAGATATCCCAGTATACTATATAGTATAATATAGCGTACTGGGATACGAAACCGGAAACCTCTTTCTGTGGCACACCCTCATTGGCGGTATTGCTCGAAGTCCTCACACGGAGAAACCGTCGTATTAATCGTCGCGGCACACCACCACGACAAACGGTCTTACCATATCTTCGCACGTTCGGATGCCGGCTTCGCCATCGGATCACCCTCTTTACATCCAAACGCTTTCGCAAAGGCCGGCGTATTCATCACTACACCATTTATGCGTGCAGATGGAACAGCATGGGGATCTCGAGCTAACCTCCGATAGTACGCAGCTGACCCTTTTGCGCGCCAAAGACGCGCGTAATAGAGGAAGAAGCGTTGTTCGGGTGTAAAACCGTCGATCAAGGGTCTTTCGGTGGATCGGACGTGTTTGTCCCAAGCCTGATACGATGCCAACAGCCCACCCAGGTCTGCGACGTTTTCGCTCAACGTAACTTCACCGTTAACCGCAACACCCTCAACCGGTTTCATCGCCGAATACTGTTCGACCAAACGTTTCGTTTGGGCTTTGTACGTGTCGTGGTTGAGGGATGATAGATACGAGGTCACACCATGATACATCTCGTGTCCGATGATCATGCCCACCGCGGCGTAGCCTAGCGTGCGCTCGTAGCCAGGATCGAAGAACGGCCACTGAAACATGAACGCGGGGACTTCGATACTGTTTCCCACACTACGGAAGTATGCGTTGGGATTGTATTGTGTGCTCCCCCACATCAAGGTCATATCTGTGCCGATATCCTGTACCTTACGTGAGATCATGAACTCTTTCAAGATTCGATTGTTCTTCACGAAATCCAGTGTGTCGAGTATGACTGCCGTGTAATCGATGGGTGTGCTAGGCTTCGCGACTTTGAACAGCATTTTACCCAATGATTCTGTCGCTGCCGTCTTGTCTGCGTCGCTAATCCATGACAGTGCACGTACGCGTACGCTCATTGCATCTCGGATCCGCTGCATCAATACCATTGCTTCGGCATCCACTTGGTCGGTCATCACGTAACGAACGTAGAGTTGTCCGAGTGCGGATTGGAGGTTATTCATAACCATCGTGCGGCAAAGCGATGTCCTGATGGTATCGCCCTTGATGCCTGTTTTACGGCCGCCAACGGCAGAACGGTCCAGCGAGTCGGCAATCATGCAACTCGTATAGTAGAAGCCGACCGCACGGAAATCGAAGTCGTTTGACGTAGATGCGAAAATTCGAGCAGAGTCCAGAATATGTTGGACAATGATTGGGGTTCGACGTGACGTGACCTTGAATACGTTGATGGGATCTCTGTCTTTTTTGATTGTCGTGCTATCGCGCCACCCGCCGTTAACGAATCGATTAAAGTCGGTGCATGGTGAGACGGACGTATCCAGGCCATGCCGAAGCGATTGGGGGAGAAATTCGGGGTAGGCTTCACGAGCGAGCAGCGACGTGTCGATTTGTGCGTCGAGGCGCCCTCCTCCAACCGATGCGATAAGCGCTGCGGCAATCAGGACCGCCTGTACCGCTTGGCGCTGGCGATCCAGAAAGTGGCAAATCTTCAAGCCAATAGGATACGTAAACATCAGGAGATGAAGAGACGAAGGTTCGCAGTATTATTAAAAAAGAGATCATACATCTCGTGTACCAACACAGAATTACTGCTTCGCACGCTTCATCAGAATATCGACGTAGGACGCAAGCTGATCCTCCTCCGATATGAAGTCGACGATGATGCCTTTATCGTCTACGAGTAAACCGCCAAAGTTCGACATGCTCCGCATCCACCCGTATAGTCTGTTATCGGCCCTCGATGCAAAACCGATCAATGGTGCATACCGCTCCTCGTATGTGTCGCTATGGGCGTATGGATCAAAGATCCGGCGCTGATCAAGTCCAGACAATCGCCATGTGGGTGACTTCGTGATAGCCATAACGATGGGAATCCCATAAAAATCCGCCACTTGTCGGTAGAGCAGTTCACTTTCAACAGTTGGCGATGGCGGCTCAATTGGCCCAAAGTGTCCCGTAGTACCCGATAAAACAACGATCTCTAAGTCAGGGAAACGTTCAGCTATTCGCTTCAGCTTAAAGGACGCTCCCGCCCTCACCCCATGTTGCATCGCAATCGAGGTAATAAATGTGACCTTGCCTGACCGAGGATACTGATTATTCTTGGCACTTTCGGGAAACCAAAAATCTCCCACGATCGGCTCGGCCTTCTCACCAATAGGATACAACCAACGCCCCTGCCATCCCGATTTTCTAACGAGTTCTTGGAGAAGACTTCCGTAAGCCTCCACACTCTTCGTCAAGCTATCCCCGAACTCTGCCCGCCTGATTATACGTGAGTACCCGATGTATCCGATTGCCACAGGAGGCCCCATCGCGCTACGCTCCGCTTCACTCATAGCTTCAACTGTTTGCAGATATTCGCCACAGTACTTTTCAACAAAAACATCATTGTGCGCGGCATCGGACAGACCGCATAATCGACCAAGTAACGTCAGCTTCCCCGCTGCCGTCCACTGATTATCATACGGACGGCTATCACTCAACACCGAGTCTGCCAACTGTAATCGTACAGGCTGCGCATCGAGCAACACACCGATCGTTCCACCAATAACTTGCATCTTCTCTACATCTGTCGACGTCGCTGCAAATCGAGATCTATAAAGGTGCAGCACATCAGCATCCCGTCCTGCGATCAGTAACACTTCTTGCGCAAGCCGTGTGTATTCGGGTGAAACGGATGACAATGGGAGTGAGGCGGCGCAACGCTTCGTCGCTGCGATCACGACATCAGGTTCGGCGCTAAATCTGCTTCTTTGCTCAGGAGAAAGGGTATCACGAATTAGCTGCGCATCCATACTATCCCTCACACGACGCGCCATCCCCAGGCACTCCTCCCACTGCGTATACGTCGCTACATCTGCCTGCTTACTTGGCCATTCGAAGCGTGTTTGCGCGCCAACCACCCCAACGCACAACAGGCTCGACAGGATAACAGCTCTCAATATGATAGAATGAAACATGATGCTATACCGCGTCAATAGTCGAGGTGAACGAGAAATCGTCTACTTTGAGTGCTGGCACAATTGCGGGCGTCAGTTGTGCTGTGTAGGGATCCACAACCGGCCGAAATACGCGCTCAGCAGGCCCAAGCTGGACTAGCTGATTGAGCATGAACAATGGGGATTCTGTGAACCGAAAATTCTTCACGGCTTTCGTAATTTTTCCGTTCTCAATGAGCCAGAGGCCATCACGCGTCACTCCCGTACATAGAAGACTCCGAGGATCCAACCAGCGAATCCCCCAGAGTCGTGTGACAATTAATCCTCGTTTTGTCGTGGCAATCATCTCTTCCATCGATGTATCCCCGCCCTTTACCGAATATGACGGCCGTGCCAATTGCCCACTATTTTCCTCAAGCTGTTCAAGCGCATAGTTCCGATCATACTCGAGCGTGTTGAGTACGCCGTCTTTGATCCATTCGATAGGCGCGAGCCCTGGTTGAGTGAGCACACCGAGCTCTGAATTCTGCGGATCATGAGAAAACGAAATACGTTCGTCGACCACTTTCAGCCCGAGTTTGGATCTATTGATATTGAGCGAGAGATCCCCCTCCAAAAACCATGGCCCTCGTCCAGTTTCAGCTCCGGCAATAAATCGCGCAAACGAACCCGCAACTCCATCACACATTGCGGCAGAGGCCTGCGGCTCTAGAATGGTGGTATATCGGCCCGGTTCAATGCGCACCGCGTTTAACGAAGCCTGACACTTCTCTACAGCACGTTGCACTAGTTTAGAGCCGTCGATGGAAGACCAATCGTAGCTCGATAAGCCAGCCCACCCCGAGCCAACGCCTTGCGGATGACGCACAGTGGCGGAACATTGCGCCTGTGTAAAGGCTTGATAGCTCATCTCGCTTGGTCGTTGCAATTCACTATCGAACGACACGACCTCTCCAACCCGCATTTCGAGATAGCCAGCCGAGAGAAATCCCCTGTCTTCTGACATACTCGTCAGCTGTTCTGCGATACCTGCGCGCTGTTCATTCGTAATGTTCGCGGTAGCGTCACTCCAGATCATCACCGTCGGAGATGGTAAAGTTGGTGTTTCCAATGCCATCTGCGGAAATTCTTGTCTGGGAAATATCTTCGCCGCGCGTTCTGCCGCACGAACGGTCGCTTCCACCGAGACATCATCGAGCTGATTTGTAAGCGCGCGTCCTCGATTCCCTGCGACAGAAACCTGGACTTCGACAGTCACATCGCGACGATCACCAGACAGGCTGACTCGATTACGGGCCCAGCGTAGCTCTGCGTTCCACCATCCTGAAATCCATACTTTAGAACTGCTTTTAGTACTGCTTGGCGAGTCTATCGGAACATTCATTACTCGCTGAACAATCCGATTCAATTCAGATCGCGACAACAATCTCGGATTCTCGTTCATGCTTTCCTCGTAAAGTCGATGATAGTTCCATTCTCGAACAGCGCAGGAACGGCAGATACGCTATTCATTGCACGTTGAGCAGGTTGTCCTTTTTGAGAGCTGCAACCATACCGCTGCACCGTATCCTTGCCACCAAGAGCCATTAATGATTTCCATAGTTCAGGAGCCCTAAATAGAACACCGGCGTTCACCAATAATGCCGAGACTTTACCGTTCGTGATTTCGTAGCAACGCGCCACGCCCCCAGTAACTCCAAGTCCATCGCATTGCTGAAAATCCATGTCTGACTGCATGCCTTTGAACATCACTCCGCGTTTTACATCATGATAGAGATCGGCAATGGTGGCCGAGTTATCGGCTGGAACCATAGTCAAATTCGCCGACCGTGCCAGAGGAGCCTCCACGCCGTTGGCAGCATAAGCACATCCCGACGATTTCATTTCCGCGTTCACGCCAGGCGATGACGGTCGAATCCACTGAGCCGATTCTCGTGTTGTTTGGAATCGCTGCAAGACGCCATCCCGTACCAGCTCAAACGGCTCTGGCGACACGCCATCATCATCCCACTTCACGGAAGCGATTCCCCCGGGTGCATTACGATTGCCGTTCACTGAAAGCAATGGCGAACCAATTTTGTGAACTCCGACCATCTCATTCGGCATGTTGAGATAACTGGTCCCCGTTGCATTGGCCTCATAGCCGAGTGCTCGATCCAGCTCCGTCGCCAACCCAACAGTCGAGGCTAACACTCCAGACATCGATTCGGCATCCAGCACCATCGGATATCGACCGACATCCACTAATTTACGCTCGAGTTTGGCATCTTCTCTCATCTCCTCCACCATGCTTTCAGCATATTTCCATAAGTCGGCTTGGTTAAATAGCTCCCAACCAACACCGCCGACAAGTCGACTCCAATCCCGATTGTGCCCTGTGAGCGATAGCATACCTCCGACTCTACTTAGATATGTGCGCTGCGAACAGTAGCTCCCGTCTGTCGATCCGAATGCTTTATCTTGCCTAGTCACGAATATCGCTCCCCTCACTCCGGCCCCGAGTATTGATGTTCCATACACGTTAAGGCTTCGCATGAGGTCACATCCATCCAAGGGATGTACATCGAATGGATCGATCTGTACTGGCATCGTCCATGTCCCCGATGAAATCGCTGGTGCTTTGGCCAATTCTACGATCCGGGGTTTCCCGATGGTATTAACTTTGGCTTGTATCGTCGCTTCGCGTGCAAGACGAGTCATTTCATCTTTATGCACCACCGGACTCGAGGCAAATCCCCAATACCCGCCCACTAGACAGCGAACGCCGCAGTGGATCTCTTCCGAATCTACAACGTTGCTGCCAATTGCGCGTTCGCGTGTAAAGGTGACGCGAATGTCAGAATACGACGCTCCAGCGGCCTGCGCGACATCTAGTCCATGCTGAATAAGCGCTTTCCATTCTGCATTATGTCGCCAAGCCGCATCTTCGAGCGGAGAGGCAATTAATTGCTGTGGCGTTAGCTTCGCAAGCGCAGCCCCAGTCGCAACCAAGGTGCCATTTTTAACAAAAGTTCGACGTGTCGAGTGCATATAGTTATCGTTCTCCAATCGTAATTTTCCCACGGACGCCCAACGGTTCGACCGTGAACCAATATTCCCCAGGTCGGGTGAACTTGCGAATAGCCGCTACCGCCACCCCTTCGAAGGGAAGTTGCAAAATGTTTCCTGCCTGGTTGAATAATGGTGATGGGCTCAGTGGAAGATACGCTTCCGCAAACTCAGGATGATCAAAGATGATATCAACGTTTATCCCACCAGCTGGAAATCCAGTCGCGTTCTTCGGAGGAAGACCCGAAAAGTTGGTCCACTGGAATGACGACCCCGGGCCCGACGGAGGCGCCGCCACACGGACGAAATAGGTTAGCTCACGACTATTCGAGACCTGCGCTTCGATGAACATCGCCTTCACGAGAATCCGGAGAGGTAACCCGGTATAGAGGAACACGGAATCACGCAAAGTGACACCATACACCGTCGTCGTCGCATAGGCGTAGATCGAATCGTCGGGTACGAGACCAGACAAAACGCCAAGCGACCCCTTAAAGTCGGCCAGCCAGCGGTTACTCACGCGGTAGCTCACGGGAACACCCGATACAAGCGATCCGTTCGCGAGCCTCGCCCGAGTGGCCAGCGTTAACGCTCCACCCGCCGCTACAACGTTCTTTGCTGTCGGGACATACAACACCAGAGAGTCCAAAGTCGATGGCGCCGTGGCTGTTACGCCGACCCAAATGGTATCCTTGCGTGTGAGTTCGCCCACTGTCATTGTCGCGTACACATTCACGCGCGTTGTCACTTTTTCGGCAGATATAACACCAGCTTGTGTCACCTTGACGGTTGTAGTATCGGACGACTCCCACATGACAGGAGACGCCTGTAACGAATCGAGCGCCAGTGGTTCACCATTGAGGTTTACTGGAATTGCAGTCAACTGTAGCGTATTATAAGGTTCGGTCTTACTTAACAGCACCGCGCGGTGGTTCGCCTTGAGCTCCCAATACAACGCCTCCGGCTCCGTGGTGGGTCGAATCACGGTGTAATCGTAACAGCCGAGGAGCGGCGTGCATAACGACACGCATACGCCTACAACCAGGGAGCGCCAGCGCAGTCGATTATGCGTCATTGTGCAAGCATCCTTTGTAGCGAGAGTTGAGTTGTTGTTCTCTGAACGGGACAGGGAGACTGATCATGGAACCGTAGGCTGTTGTACCAACCTCGGGAAAGCCGATCGGATACAACTCTTCTACAGTCCCGCCGTAGGTCCGAATACGTCTACGGAGATCGCCTTGACGGAAGCCACGCAAAAACAGCCAATACGCGCGCTCCTCGAATAACATGCTGAGTTTTGACGCGGGATCGCCTGGATCTTGAAGCAGCCCCAACCCTGGCACACCGCCGGCTCCCGCGGGAGCGGGTGATGGGCATGCGTCGGTCGTCGTGCAGTTCGTACGTAAGGCATTGAGAATCGAAAGCCATGAGGGATCACTGCGCTGGAGCGCCGCTTCGGCTTCTGCGAGGCGTGCCTCAATACCACTCGCCATTACAAACGGCGCCCATGAATCACTCAACTCTGGAAGCGTTACTCGAGGATCATTGCTGGATATATAGGGCAGTCCATTAGTGCCTTTGTAATCGCTTATGCGTTCCGCGGGGTCAACATTCCCCCCATACATAACACTTGCTACCGTGAACTTGCCGTCGTAGAAAGTAGTATCGCTCGTCGTGTTGGGTTTTACTTTAGAGTATGTCAGCCGATATTGAAACGACGTTTCCACACGCTGAGCAATTGCCGCCGCTTCCTGGATCTTACCCAACCCTAGCAACGCACGAATCCGAAGCACGTCAATCAGCCCGACGATCCGTGTATTGCCAATCGCGTACGGCCCAGCAGAGTCGAGCTTTGCCAATGCGAAGGTGAACATTTCTTCTGTAGAGTATCCACGCGTCAGCACGATATCACCATTAAAGTCCAGGCGACTCAGCGGCACGCCCGAGCAATAGAGTTCAGCTGTCATGATTAGTGCAGTGGCCTCGATCGCCATCGCATGCGCCAGGAGAGTATCCGAGAGGAGGGTTCCATATAGACGGAGACCCGTTTGTGTTTGTGCCGCAAAGTTTCTCAGTTCACTGAGGCGATCAAAGAAATCGTGAGTGGGACTGATGATGGTAGGGTCAAAGTTTCGCGTGGATAGGTTCAGCCAGGTATATGCGCTGTAACCGAACCCCGCCCGCGCACTCGTCCGATAATCCAACTCATCGCTGACATGACCAACCCATCGTACAAATGACGGAATTCCGCCCCTATCGATCCCCTCGGGCGTTTTCGTGCTCCCGGCCATGACACCAGCCAGCGCCTTCACACTGCTATTGTATAAGGCCAGCACACCCCGCTGAGTATTGATCACTTCCGGATCGAGGGTGTTCGCGGTGAAGGTGGAATTATCCACTAGCCCGAAGGGAGAACATCCGGCCATTACGACAAGACACAAACTGATTGTCACAAAATGTTTTTGTCGCGAAAACCCAGTGAATAGTGTCATTCGCATTACTGAACCCTCATGGAAATGCCATATGTTCGAGGAGTCGGCAGGACAGCGCGCCCCGCGACTCTATCGATCCCACCGATCCCTGGATCCATGCCTGAAAAGGTCGACCACAATCCTAGATTGGTCCCCGACACTGCCACTTGAAGGGATCGCGCACCAAAAAACCGAACGAGATGCGTCGTCTGAATGTTGTACGTCAGCTGCATACTACTAAGTCGCAGCGTCGACACACGGTACGCTTTGGAAAATGCGTCATACAGATATTTCGTCTGCTCTTCTAATGAGACCGTTGGATCATTCATCACCTGAGATAACGGCGATGATAGCGAATTGTCGTTACGAGGAGCGCTGCCGCCTTCGTACTGTAACGTTGCGGTGACCGTCAACCGAGACGCGATCGTAAATTGATTATTACTTGCAAGCGTAAAACGCGGTGTCGGAGTACCAAGATATTGCAGGCTGTCCCCAAAAATGACCTCGCCGCTTTGGATTTGCCCGTCGCCATTGCCATCAATATGCGAGAGAACGGGAAGTGCCCACAGACCATTTAAAGGATACCCGACACGATAATTATTATTCACAATGTTCCCACGCTTTACATTCACTGCTTTATCCGACATAAATCCCTCACGCAAGCGAAGCAGTCGACCCTTTTCTGTTGAGAATGTATTCACCGTGTTCCAATCGAACCGACCCAGGCGTTGAAATCCTTCGATGCTCGCTTCGATCGAGCGGTTCTCCACATCGCCAAGATTACTGATACGTTGCTGCTTCAGTCCGAGCGAAGGAGGCAACATTTCACTCGTCAGTAAATTCGATGTATGTCGTTGAGCTACCGTGAACGTCCCTGACAATCGAGTTCGAGCGTTGTCGATTGCCGTGGCATCAAAGCCAAATTCCCATTCGCGTGAGAACTCTGGAGAGAGTTTCGTATTTCCAACGGAATTCACCGTCACGATGTCCGTAACAATGTTTTCGACGGGATACGGCGAGAAATTGTAGGTTCGGTACTTATCGGCCAATCCCGGTTGACGTCCTGCGATGCCGAATCCGGTCCGTAACCGTAGCTCAGCAATTTTTCCGACGACGGGAATGCTACGAAAGTTCGGTTCATCCGACATGAGATACGAAAATCCAAGTCTCGGGAAGGCAGGTCTGGTGCCACTTCCAAGCGAATTTCCGGCATCAGTCCGAACAGAAAACGGTAACCACAGACGATCTGCGATATTTACCCTTGCTTCCGCGAACATCCCGGCCGTGCGTCTCGTATCGTATCGATCACCGTTTACTCGGATCCTCCCCGCCCCCAAGATACTTTGTCCTCCGGTTGGGAGTTGGAACGCGGAGATATCAGCGATACCAGTCGAATTGCTATTGAAGTCGATGCCAGCGAATGGAGTCACGTTGAGCCAACGGTGCCCTTTTGGAGTTCCAGACACTCTGAAATGCGCATCCGTGACAAGTTGAGAAGACCGTATATTGCGATATTGAGGGTTGCCATCATCCGAATCTTCACCTAACGAACACTGTTCAACCGACGCGCCATTGGCGGCGCGCAAGGCACATTTGTCATCGGTCACCCAAAGATATGTTTCGCGTCCATTGGACGCGTCGATCCCGGCGCTAGCATTCACGGTAAATGTCTGCCACAGGTTAGTTTTATAGCTTGCGGCGTTGGAAAATTTTACGGTAGCCAGCGTTTGTCCGGCCATAAAACTTGGCACTCGCGCTATCACGCCACTTCCTTTGCCTATAGCAACACCATTCTGGTCATAAAGCACGACCGGTGGCTCCATCTCGGCTGAGGATCTGAGAATTCCAACGAGTGGCGTTGACCGTTTATCTTCCCGGACTACTGCAGTTTTGTATGAAAGATCCGACTGTTCGCTCAGCCTGAATGTAAGATTCGCACTCCCTTGGTATTGATTAAGCGCTTGTGGGCGACGCTGCCACGACGTCAAGTGAAGCCCTGCCTCGTTCAATAGGCGCGCGTCGGCGTCTGGCAGTTTTAATAATCCCAGTGTGGACCGATACGTTCCCGTAAATGAGTAGGCGATCTGGCGATTTCCGCCACTTACTCCCATCATGAGGTCCTTCCCAACCCCCGTCCCAAACACTGTAGTCGACGGATCGTTGAGGACCTGATACACCGTTGTGCTGTCGTATCGGCATAAAGGATAAGTGCCCCAATTCAGCGTTTCACCGCTAAAGCGAGTGCAGTGAACGGTTCCCTTCCCAGCGGTGAGATCTTCGCCCCAGGCATAGTAGTTTAACGGCCATGTCCCTGGCATGGTTTCCTGAGATACCTTCGCCATCATGTTCCAACGCAGTGGTCCATCGTGCCCGCGTTTTGTAGTAATGACAATGACACCATTTGCGGCGTTGCTCCCATACAATGCAACCGCTGATGGACCTTTGAGCACCTCGATCGTACTGATCGAGTTCACATCCAATTGATTGATCGGCGACGTTTCAAACCCAGTCGGATCGACGCCTTCCCTGTCTCCAATCACCTGAACCCCATCAACAATCACAATCGGCTCGTTGGAGGCGCGAATACTATTCGTTCCACGAATCCGCATCTCGTTTTTCGCACCAGGCTCACCAGACGCGCGCCCGACAATAAGCCCGGGAACACGCGTTTCCAGAATCTCCGTGACTGTCGATACCGGATTTTTCTGAATGACATCCGGCACATTGATGGTTGTAATGTCGTTCCCAACCTCAACTTTACGTTGCACTCCAGTTGCAGTCGTCACCACCCCGGAAAGCACGCTCGCCGACGCAGCAAGTACTGCATTCAATACCGCGGATTTCCCCGCCTCGATCGTAACCAGCTGGGATGTCGACTTATATCCGATGTACCGGATATGTACAACATGCTTACCAACGGGAATATCCTTGATGACAAATGTCCCTTTGTCATTTGTTAGCACACGCCTGCTCGCTCCCGGGATCTCCACAGTTGCTCCAACGAGTGAACTTCTAGTCACCGAATCGCTCACTCGACCCGCGATGGTTCCGATCTTCGATGTATCAGTAACTGTCGGCCGCTTCTGGATCTCTCTGATCATGAGCATCCGGCCATCCTTGGAAAAAACTCCTTCGTACCTTGTTGCTTTTAGCACCGCCGAGATCGCGTTTTCGATTGGTTCGGCCGAGAATTGGAATCGCCCTCGTGTTGCCAGCTCTCGTTTTAGGATGGAGTCGTTGCCATCAAAAACGAGCGTACCTCCAACCTCACGCACAATCGTTTGCAGAGCTTCGCGAATCTGAACATTCTCGAGTGTCAGCGTTACAGTACGCCCTTGAGGCTGCACCGCCCGCTCCTCCTTCGTCACTTCGGGAGACTGTAACGCGACGTTCGAGGGCACAGCCTGAAGGATCCCGGGCATCGCAACCGACGCCATCTGACCTAACATCCCCACCACCCAAAGGCGTCTGCAGAATGTCATTATTCACTCCGTGGCAAAGGTGGATTTGCAGAACGTCTAGGGAACACCGTGATCACGCGACCATCTTGCCTGACTTGCACTTTCAGAATGACCTCCAAGGCCTGGTTGAGATTGCCTACAGATCCAGCAGGGAACGCACCTTCAAGCGACAGCTGATTCAAGGATGAGTCAGCCAGAATGATGTCAACGCCGTACCATCGCTCCAGAGATTCACGTGCCTCGCCAAGAGAGGTGCCCGTGAGGACCAATTGCCCCGTCGAGAAAGCAAATTCATGATCAACCAGTGTATCCGTCGAGACACGCATCCGTCCCGATGGATCGACAGCGGCGATGTTGTTTGCGGAGAGGATGACTTGATCCTGGCGCTCTCGGCAGGTATTCCGATCATTCGCGACATCGCACGGGACGAATGAGATCCGCCCGGACTCGACCGCCACCCGAACATTCGCGTCATACGCACGAACGCTGAACCGCGTCCCTAGCACAGTGGTGCGGGTTCCGGCGGCATCCACGATAAACGGAATGTCTTTGGCGTGCGCAACTTCAAACACAGCCTGCCCGGTGACACGAACAGCTCGGGTTGTTTCACCAAACTCCCGGGGAACTTCCAGCCTGCTGGCGACGTTGAGGATGACCTTCGTGCCGTCGCGAAGACTGATGGTAGTACGCTCGCCTGCTTTCGTCGTGTAAATCGTATACTCTGCGGCAGACAAGGCAAAGGAGCCGCGGTGTCCTGATTCCTGCCGGAACGTCGAGATCGCCAGGATTACACCGACGATGAGGCAAGCCGCTGCTCCAGCCAGTTGCCCGGGAGAGGAGAATGGAAGCCGAAAGAACGAAAGACCGCCTCCCGTTTTCCTGGTAGCTGCCAGTTCGGCTGTCTTTTCATCCGTCCCGTTTGGACGAGGAGTAACGGATTGATAACCGCGTCCTTCACGGAATCGTTCCCAGGCAATCGCGGGATCCCGTCGATTGGGTATGATTGAGACGGCATGGTCATCGATGGCTCTTAATTGGAGAAGTAGCGCCGACCGCTCAGGTTCCTCATTTGCCCACGCCCGCACAATTGCGATCTCGTTCGGGGTACACTCCCCTGAGAGAAAGCGGTCGATTAGCTCGATCGGAACTTTGCTGGATTTATCAGTCGTCATCATAGGTCTCTAGTCCTAAGACGCAAGCTTACGAAAAACCCAACACTTTTTTCTGTCGCAGTTATGGCTGGGCAGATATTTTGGTATCTGTTGCCAAACTGGGTCGTCGGAACTTCCGATTCAGATCAGGAGAAATGGCGCCGTAGTTTGTTCCGCAAAACCCGCAAACATCGTGTGTGCTTCATTTGTGCTGAGGCAACGGAGACCTGCAGGATGGTAGCAATTTCGTCCCATGTTAACCCTTCACGCCAACGGAGGCGCAACATTATCCGTTCCTGTTCGGAAAGTTCTTCGACTGCGTCCCAAATCTGTCGTTCGGTTTCCAACTGATCCAATTCGACGTCAGGGGTAGATAGGGATATTCCTGCCATAGAGGGAGGTAATCCGTGGAGATCGAAAGAATTCTCCTTCTCTGTCATTCGACGTTGCCGAAGGGCACTCAACGCACGATTGCGGACTGCACCGAACAGATAGGCACGTACCGACGTTGTTGGTGTCCACTCTGCTCGGATCTCCCATAGTCGAACAAGCACGTCATCCACGACCTCTTCAGCTATTGCGGTGTCCCGCATATAGCGTTCGGCAAATGAGACGAGCGCGACGTAGTATTCTGTAAAGAGTTCCTGAAATGCGGATTCGTCGCCATAACGGATCCGCGTGATCAGGTTGTCTGAGAAGTCCTCAAGGAGCTGTGACACGCCGTATACAATGCGCGGGTGGCGAGGAATCCGCTACTGACGCCAGTCAATTGCCGAGATTTTGAGTGTACGAGATACAGACACTAAAGAATGGAATAAAAATCGATTCCGGTTTTTAGCCAGAAATGCGGATGTCCGGGCGAGCTTAGCGATAAGGTGTGGTTATGAGGCATATTCAATGTGATATTGGTATCCGGAGCTGAGATCAGGATAGGAGGGTTTGCGCCTCAGAGGGAACCGGGGGTCTTAAGAGGGTTGATGAGGAAGGAGCTAGCCAAGTTGATATGGGTCGGTGGTCAGCCCATCGACCGGCGAACCGCTAGGCTTACCTCGATATTTCGTGAATCATGGGAGGTATGCCCGGAGTTTATCGAAGCCGGTTCCGTTCACCCATGGTGGCAATTATATTATAGGGCTGTGGGTGTTTTGCGGGGACGTAGCTCAGTTGGTAGAGCGCTTGAATGGCATTCAAGAGGTCAGGGGTTCGATCCCCCTCGTCTCCATTTGGTAAGTTGAGGCCCTGTAACGAGTTACGTTGCGGGGCTTTTTTGTTAGCTACGCCCTTGGGACAGTTTCTCGGAAAACTTCCGAAGTCTTAAGAAGACACCGATGCGATCTCACGCACTTTTTTCGGCTCGCTCATCACGGCGAGGATCGTGTCGGCGTCCGGCATTCGATAGCACCGTAAGAGTGTATTGACGTCCTTCCATCCTCCGGCAGCCGCCACATCTTTGAGCGGAAGATGCTTGCGCTCGGTGGCCCATTTCCGACGATAGGGGTGCCACGGGAGTATCACTACGGGACCGAATGGCTCCTTGGCGAATGAGGCGAGCAAGGTGCTCTTGGAATAACCGGAACGGAGTGCGGCAGCGTCCAAAGTCATGAGGCTATTGGCTTCAGCAATAAAAATGTGTTCGACATCGGCAAGCACTTCGGCTAACAAATCGGCGCCGTTGACGACGGCATGTACACGCGCATATTCCTTGCGACACGTGTCCCATCGTTGCAGGAACTCGACTGAAGTATGCGTGATCGATATGACATCGTCGATTGATATTGTCATACATGATGACGCCTACATTCCATGGTCGGTCTAGCTCATCGTTGTGACTACGAATCGGAGAAAGCTATCGTCACAATGGTTCCAAAAAAAATACGTACGGTATGGGTCGACACTACTTGCAGATGCGCGATCGATGCTGCGTTCCCTCACCATCGATATTTGCATTCGCTTTGCGTAGTGGAATTGAACTCCGTGCTCCAACGTTGCCACGACAATCACGCATTACAACAAACAAAAAAATGCTGGCTCCTATTTGGGAACCAGCATTCAATTGACTGACAATGACCCGGCCGAGACTCGAATCGGTGACCTACGAATATCCTTGCGTCGATATCTCTTTGTGTTCTCTTTCCGAGCACTTCTCACTGGAAGAGAAGTGCTCGGCGAACACGTACGTTACTTCGTCACGTTGGTGCGATCCTCGCGAGGGCTCTCTTCGGAAGAACTCTCATTCTGCACCCGCAGCGTTCTCTCCCTAGCGGGCTTCGTTTTGATCAACTGATACGTCTTCTTCGGAAAATATTTATTCACCGCCTCACGCACTCGCTCCTTCGTGAGTGACGTCTCGCTGTGCGCATGTTCGAGATAGGAATATGGCACACCGACGCGGTCTAACGCTTCCAGTTGATCAATCCACCATGTATTCCGTTGGCGCGCGTTCTCCAACTGGTGAGTACGAACGGTCATGGCCATGGTGAGCTCTTCGTCCGTGGGACCTTCCTTTCGAAGCACATCCACCGTGTTCAAAATGGCCTCGGTCGTGGTGTCCAACACCGTGGGGTCAACCATCATGCTGATGGACACGAAATAGCGAGGATCTGGCGTCCAATACTGACTGTAGGGCGCGGACGCGCTATACGTGACCCCCATTTTCTCACGCAATAAATTGCGAAGCCGGCGCCCGAGGATCCAGGAGGCGCTGCTCAGCTCCTGCATGCCGTCGAGATACTTCGTGGAATCGGCTGGAATTTTTCCCGCGAAGGTTAGACTCACATACGATTGTTCCTGTTGGAAATTGGGGTTGGTGCCTCCCCCTTCCCCTTTGCCTGTCATTACAGGAATGTGAAAGTCCCGCGGCACTTCGCGCACGGTGCGGTTGGTTGATGGAAGACTTGCAACGTATTCCGTCACCAGCGGCAGGATGTCTGACGGCTTGGATGGTCCCACGAGATAAAACGTAAAGTCGCTGGCGTCACCGAACCGATCGTAGTACACGCGCATCGCTTGGGCCAGGTCAACAAAGGGCGTGCCGGCGAGCGACGGCCCGACCAAACGACGATTACCGCTCGCGTTCAATGCGAGTCGATCATTGGACGACATGTAGCTGGCTTGCTGCATACCATTGCGCCGCCAATCGGCCAAAGCCATCGTGTCAACGGTGGGCGCGGTAAACTGGAGATACAGCTGTTGGAAGAGCGACTCCAACTCCCGCGGCGATCCCCCAATCACAATGTCTTCATCAAAAGCGTTGATCCCCACATGGAACTCGCGCAATCCCGTGGTGCGTCGTTCCTGGGCAAGCGTTTCATGGTCGACACCGCTCAACCCACCGGAGGCGGTCATGAGCATGCCGACTAGGCGACCGGGTGACCCAAACACGGAGTCGGGCATCACCGAACTTCCCCCGAGGCTATAGGCTTTCATCAGGAAGTGATCCGGCTGACTGGGGTTGCGTTTGTACACCACACGCGCTCCGTTGGAGAGCGTCCATTCCGTGAGATCGGCCTTCGCAAAATGTTGTGTAGATACCACGGTCCCCGCCGTCGGGGTGACGGAGCTCGCGGCCGGAGACGCCGCATTCGACACGTCCTTGACCGTCGTTGGCGACCCGAAGAGGCCGTCCGCCAGGGACTGAGTGCTCAGCGACTGTGACGCGACGTCACGGAGCATGGTTTTCATGTCCGCAACGGGAACCTTCGCCACCGGATAGCCATACATCTGCATCACCGTCGCGACGCGCCCCGTCTCGGTGCGCCACCGTTGCACGTTCTGCGCAATGTCGGTCGACGAAATGGTGGGGAGGATCTGCTCCACCAGGACAAACGTCTCGTTCGGACCGAGCAGTTCTCCCTTCCCCGTGAGATAGTGTTGGGTATACATCTGTGCGTATGTACGCGAGGTGATGGACGCACTGCCATCCGAATACCCCATGTACTGACGACGCAACGCCTGCTTATCCCCCTCGAGGACTGCCGCAGGGATCCCATGCTGCGCCACCCGCTCCACTTCCGTGAGGGCGATACGGAATGCGCCCATCAGCGAATCGGGAAAGGCCCAGATCTGCATCGTCATCCGATCCTGCGAGTGGCGCGTGGCCCCGTCGGTTCGCGCGATGGTGCCGAGGGCAAACGACCGCCGCTCCTTCTTGCTGAGCGCGGTGAAGGTCCGTTGCAAGAACGATGTGCTCAGCTGATCGATGATCTCCTGGCGGAGCGCCGTCGCGGGATCGTCCGCGAGCGGTGGCGCCAGCCAGGTAAACTCGACATGGGGCTGCATCTTATCGGCCACGCTATAGACTACGGTCTCCGAGGAGGGCGTTACCACCGGCCGCTCAAACTTTCGAGGATTCGTCGGTGTCGGTAATCCGCGAAACCGCTCGAGAATCTCGTGTTCCACCTCCTTGGCATTGAAGTCACCAACCACGATGACCGCCATGAGATCGGGACGATACCAGTCGTGATAAAATCGGGCGATGGGTGCGGCGGTCGCGGTCTTGAGCAGTTTCGGGTCACCGATGGGAAAACGCTTGGCGAAGAGAGACCCTTCACCAAACTCTCGGGCCATTTGATCCATCTGAAATCGCGTGGACGCCGTATCGGGGAGGCGCATGCGCCATTCGCCCAGGACGACGCCGCGTTCGGCAACCACCTCCGACGAATCCATGAGCATCCGACCACTCGCCCAGTCATCGAGAATCTGGAGCCCACTGCGAAAGATAGCCCGGTCATCCGTGGGGATGGTCAACTGATAGACCGTTTCTTCAAAGCTCGTATACGCGTTCACGTCGGCGCCGAAGTTCATGCCGGCTCGCTCAATGAGGTCGATCGCCGTGTTTCCAGGAAAGTGTGTCGTCCCGTTGAACGCCATGTGTTCCAGGAAGTGGGCAAACCCGCGTTGGTCATCATCTTCGTTGATGGAGCCGGCATTCACCGCGAGCCAGAGATTGGCCCGTTTGGCGGGAAACGGGTTCGAGCGAATGTAATAGGTGAGCCCGTTTGGCAATCGGCCGGTGATGAGCTCTGGATCTTGGCGCGATGCGGACGCAGAAGTGGTACGCTGAGAGGACGCGGCCGGCGCATGTGCGGGGGTCATGCCCGATGTCGAAGGAAGTGGTCCGCGCGAGCATCCGGCGACGAGTAGCCCCACTAGTGCGACACGGATATTGCGGATGATCGAGATCGACGGCATACGAAATGGCGTGCTCGGTGATGATGTCATGGTGCAAAAGTTGGGAGTCGTCATTGGCTTGGACGGTTCTTGAGAATGTCGTAGAAGCGTCGCAACCATGTTTCGTCGATCTCACGGTACGCCGGTATCATATAGCCGTCTTTGTCCACGAACCCGCCACACCCGCCTCTCTCCTGGCACGCTTCCACGTTTGGTGTCATGATATCGATCCGCCGGCGATCGGGTGCTGGCAAGTTGTAAAACTTGGTCTCCTCCACCACCAGACGCGCAGGAAGACGACGGAACGCCAGCAGCTTGGCCAACGTGTCGGCCTCCTCAGCCGGCGTGAGTGGACCGAGCTGCCCCACTGTACCATAGGTACGCGACATAGCAACAATTTCGATATCCGGAAACTCGTGCTTTAAGTTTCGGAATTGGGCAAACATTGGCAGGCAACCTTTCATAAACGCCAAGCGCGCTTGTACATCCGGGCTTCGCGGTTCCGTCTCAACGTGACAAAACGCCGGAAAATAGAAGATATAGTTGATGGTATTTTTGACTGGCAACGTCCCGTTAGGGAGCGCGCCCTTGCTAGCGTACGTCACCACACCATGCGTTGCGTCACCCGAGGATGTTGCAGGAGATGGCGACACGGAAGTGACGTAATAGTGCTCTCCCTGAATCTGTGGCATCTTTCTTTCCTCCAGCGCGTCCGCGACCTCTTCCCTGGTGGCCGAATCGCCTCCATATACGCGCCGATGTACCGTGTTCTTATACCACAATTCATACGCGACGTTCGATTTGGCGAGGCTATCCAAACCCTCGTCTTGGGTGTTCGTCGCTATGAGGGATGCCAACCATAGAAGTCTCGTCGCCGCTCCAGGCGATTCACGACGTTCCTTTTCCGGAGTAGAATCATTGAGCCGGATGGCCAGCTGCCGCGCGCGATCTCCTGCCGTCGTGTCTCCCATCTCGTCCAAATACCCGCCTAAGGCCATCGCCGCGTCAGTGGCCCAATAGAGCGAATCGCCCGGCTCTCTCGCCGCCATGAACCGTGCATAGTATTGCTTCACATCATCGAACCGATGAGGTTTTGCTCTACCAAATTCCCCTATCAGAGAGAACAACATGATCTTGTACTCTTTGTTCCCGTTGCGCATCGAATCGAGGGCACGTTCTGCAAACCGGTCGTTGCGCATCGAATCGAGGGCACGTTCTGCAAACCGGCGCGCATCCTCATCGCGATGGGCGATCAACAGGATTTTAACAATCTGGAGCGCCGAGAATTGGCTCAAGAATGTGGCGGTATCCGCATTGAACTTGGTGAGACACACTTGACTGGCGTGAATGGCCGCCTCCGGTCGTCGTTTATCCCACCACTTTTCTGGGGGTTTCCCTTTATTCAGTTCCTTCCTGACCCACCTCTCAACCGTATCCTGCCAGATCGAAGTACGGTGGTTCGCATCTTCCATCTCGATGTGCAACGCCGCCGCCCAGCATTCTTCAATATGCTGATACGCCGCGTAGTTCGGTGTCGTGTCAGGTTGCGCGAAGAGGGTTTGCCCATGGAGGTCCGGGGCACACGCCACAGAACCCACCACTGAACACACCACAGCAACGGCCGCCACACGGATGACGAACGGTAGCCTGCATAACGTGCGGTACTTCATGTTAAATAGCATCGATCGTTGAAGTGAAAGAGAAGTCGTTGATCTTGAGGATCGGGACTACCACGCTCGGAACTACGCGCTGTAACATTCCGCCTATAAACGGAAACTGTTCGTACCAGGAATTCATCACCGACACCGACGCCCCAATCGACTCCACGTTATTGAAGATGAACAGCGGCGACTCCGTCCAGCGAAAGTTGCGGACGGCATTGGTAATCTTCCCATTTTCAATCAGCCAAAGCCCGTCGCGCGTAGTGCCGGTATACAAGGCACTTGGTCTGTCCAGCTCTGTCATGTCCGACACCCGGGTGAGCAGCAACCCCCGCTTCATGCTCGAGATCATCTCCTCCGTCGAGGTGATCTCGGAGCCACGCATATCGAAGGTCGTGCGAGAGGGAACAACTTCTTTTTGATTTACTTCCGGCAATGAATACGTGTCATACTTTCGCATCATCTCGGTCAAGACGCCGTTCGTGACAAAGGTGGTCTTATCCATTCCCGGCGCGACATGCGATCCCGTGATGGGATCTTCAGGATCGTGGGAGATCGAGAGCCGGCGATCGACAATCTGCAATCCGAGTTTACTGCGCCCGCGATCAATTGCTGCATCATAACCGAGACGCATCGGATGAGTTATTCGGCGGTCTTCCGTGGCCCCGCGCCCCCAGAATAACTCGAAGAGTGCTATTGCAAACGACGCGGCGGCTTGTGGCTCGAGAATCGTCTGATACCGTCCCGGTTCGATCCGCACCGGATTCATCGACCGCAGACATTTGTCGAACGCGACCTCTCCCAACTTGGCGAGATCGATGCGCGGCAGATCAAAGGACGAGGCCCCCGCCCATCCAGACCCCACGCCTTTGGGATGCCGCACGGTGGTCGAGCACTCGGCCATCGTGGCATGTCCAGTTTCACGTACTTCCCGTCCCCACGAGTCGCGGGCATATCCCATGTAGTGCGCACCAGCGGTATCAAGCTGCCCCGACGACATCATCCCATTGGATTCGGCACGTCCGGTCATCTCCGCCACCAACTGAGCGTTTTCGGTGGCCGTGCGGTTATACGTGACCTCGCTCCAGACGGGGATACCTTTCGACGCCCAGGTCGGATGCGCCAACTCGAGATCCAGTCCGGGCACAAAGCCGGGCTCATATTTGCGCGTCATCCCCGCCTCCACATAGGCACAAGCTGCCCGTAACGAGTCGTCGTCAACTTGATTCAACGCAACAGATTCAGCCGCAATGTTCCCCTTCGCTCGAGAGATACGGACAAAAACATCCCGCATATTACACGTCAGAAACGCACGGTTTCGCGCCCAGCGTTGGCCGCCGAGCCACCGGCTCTGGACCTGTACCCTTAACTCATCCTCCTTCTTGCAGAATCCAATGACGCGATCGATGATGCGTTCGGCGTCCGCATCGCTCAAGACGCGGGCATCATCGGAGGGGGCTGTGTGTGTTGGTGTATGAACTGTGTTCATGACTTAGGCCTTCTGCATGGGATTAATCAGTGAGATCTCTTTAAACAGGGCAGGCGGTGCATCGACGCTGCTATAGCTCGCCTTGAACGGATTTCGTTTCTGTTGCGCCGTTCCAACCGCCAAGACGCTACTTTGCCCACCCAATACTTCGAGATTCTTCCAGAGTTCGGATGTCCTAAAGATGATCCCACCGCTCACGATTCGCGCAACGCGCTTGCCGTTCTTCACCTTAAAGGCTTCTCCGGTCATCATGCCGGTGGATTGTTGAAAATCCATCAGGACTGTGCCCGTCTTAAATTCAACACCATCCTCCATTTGTTCACGCAATTGGGTGAGCGTCGTATCGCGATCTGCATCGGCGTGCAGGATCAAGTCGGCCGGATGAATGGTCTGTGCGTCAAAGGCATCCAAGGCGTAACTATTGCCATGGCTCACCATCGGCTGACTGGTGCGGTCGAGATATGCTTTCATCCAGCTCGTTCCTTCGCGATTGCTATGCAAGTTGGTGATGACGCCATTCTTCACGACATCAAAGTCGCGTGGCTCGACCCCCTCATCATCCCATTTCACATGCGTCAATCGTCCGGGCGAGGAGCGTGTGGCGGTCACATGCATCAGCGGACTTCCAATTTTTAAACTGCCAAGTTCTTCGTTGGGATCGATAAGGTAGCTCGTGCCGGTGGTATTGGCCTCAAAGCCCATGATGCGATCGATTTCTGTCGCGACGCCAACACTTTTCATGACCAACGGGGCAAGGGCATCCGGATGGATCAGGCAGTTGAAGCGGCCGACGTCCACCGGGATATACGGCATCAAGCGCTCCTCGGACAACTCCTCGTACAGTTGTCGACCCCATTCCCGGAGATTCGGATCACGAAGCACTTCAAACCCCCGTCCGGCACCGGCCCCGTTGAACTGTCTGATCACTCCGGTGGCTTCTTCTTTTCCTTGAACGATATAATCCCCCACCCACATGAGGAATTTTCCACCGGTGCGATACACGCGTTGCGTCTGAAATTCCCCGTCCGTGCTCCCGAAAGCTTTCTGTTGTCGATTGAAATTTGCCACAATGTCCAAGAACCTGCTGTTTAAAGCAAGACGATTGTTTAACGCGCGACGATTGTCCATGCCCAAGCTTATGCCCCATTGAGCGACCCCGGTCAGAAAATCAAAGATTTCGTCTGGGGCCATCTCAAACGGATCGTCTGTGATCGGCATACTCCAGTCCCCGCTCGTGGCGTGCGGATTAGGGGCCATATCAATGTCTCGGGGTTTCGCCAGTAGATTCGCTTTCGCGCTGTCCACGGCCATGCGACCCAGTCGTGCCGCCTCGTCTTTGGTCCACACGGGGCTCGCCGCGAAGCCCCAATAGCCATCGCACTGCGCCCGCACACCAAACGCCATGACTTCTCTCCGCCCCGACATCTTGCTCACACCTGCTGTATCGCCGGTAAGACTATGCCCTTCGCACTGCATCTCCTGCGTAAATGTCAACCTGGCATCGGCATATTGGGCCCCCGCTGACCGCGCCGCATCGACGGCGGTAGTGATCAGCATTTTGAGCCGCGCGTCTTGCGCGGAGGGAAGTTCCTGGAATTCGGTCACCGCCCCGGGGATGCCAGCAAAGCCAGTCTGGGCGGCATACGCTGGGCGAGTGAGCATCGCACCGGCGAGCGTCCCCGCCGTGCCACGGAAGAGTGTTCGTCGAGAAATCATTGTATTGTGTGAGCTAGGGAAAGTGTGATCATTAACATTTGCTTAGTACCAACTGCCAATGCCTGAGGGGGCGCATGTCGTATCGTTCCGTTCATCGCACACGCGCACTATTCCGCTCGTGCCGTGAAGCGTGCTCCGGTACGGAAAGACACCGGATGCAGAGAAGACACGGGCTCGATTTGGGGAGAAGAGAACTCTCGCATACTCCTGATATCCCTCCTCGGTTGTGGGGAAAGGTCCGACCCAGCGGATCGCGCGGAACGACGCGATATTTCCACCCACCGTTGGGTCCGCGAGTTGAACTGCGCACGAGCTGCCTATCGGTGCATCGACGTGCGAGGGGTCTTCGAAGTGCAGATCGACATCCATCGTCAGGCTCTGTGTTTTCCAGAGAACACAGCCGCCAACACCAATCGTGACGTCTCGCGCGGCAAAGTCGAGTACGGGTGTGAACGTCCCCGTCGCAAACCGTTCAAAGACAGACATCTGAAATTGCGTTGGCCATCCTACGGTAAAGACCAGCGAATCCTGCCATGCCGTGCCGAACGCGAAGGTGGAGGTATACAAGACGACTCGACCGGGTCGCTTGGGGGTGATTTTCACCGTGTTTCCTGACTGCGTTATGGATGCTATGGTACTATCTGACGATATCAGTGCGATGAGGAGGGTCGAGAGGTTGGCCCCCGACTCGGATTCGCGAAGGAGCGGGATCGTTTTGACAACAGCTTTACTCGCACCGATCTTCGCACTATCTCCCGACGGTAGCCGCAGACCAAAGTCACGAAGACGATTCGGCGCGGCAGCAATCACGGACACGATCGCCGAGTCGGTTCGCGTGATCGTCCCGTACGTGAGTGTTGCGTGCACCACTGCGAGTGCCACCGGGCGTTCTGCTTTGAGGACGCCATTGGTGATACTGATGCTTGGACTACTCACGCTATACACCACCTCGCCAGGCACCGCACTCCCATCGCCCATGGCATGGACCGTGTGAAGGGTTACCGTATCGTAGGGCGCCACCATTGATAAGTTGATCGCATGATGCTCGAGCGAGAGTACGGCAAAGAATTGATCGGGTGAACGATAGGGTGATGGTCCTGCATCGGAGAGATTGCAGCCAATCCCGGTGAACCCGCATAACGCCACGCACACCGCCATCAGCATCGAGCGCCACCAGGAGAAAGAGGAGTTACTCGTCATAATGGCATCCAGTAAACAGAGGGTTGCGGAATTCCAACTGACTCAACCCGAACGAGATATCGGTGCCGTATCGCCCCTCGTATCCTGGGACCGAATAGGCACCTGTGGGATACACCTGCTCGCGATCTACGCCGTAGATCCGCACAAGTCGGCGTAAGTCGCCTTGCCGTGAGCCCGTCAGAAACAGCCAGGCCGCACGCTCGGCAAAGAGGAGTTGGCGTTGCGCATCTAGCGTGGCTGGGAGTGTAAGAGGGCGTAGACCGGCGACCCCACCGATGCCAGCATTCCAGAGCGTATCGATCCGTTCACCACCGCCTACAAGCGCAATGGTATCGACCGTGTACGTACCGGAAGTACGGAGGGTGTTGAGGATCGTTAGCATCTGTTGAGGATCGTTCTCGTGAAACGCCGCCTCTGCCATGATGAGTTGGGCCTCGACCCCTGATGCCACAGTAAACATGGACGAATCCCCAGCGGTCAGATATTTCACGGGGAAAAAATATTGTTCGGAACTACCATTTCGTCTGGTCGTCCGCTGTACTGCCGTGGTGCGGGGATCACCAGACGAGATATAGGACAGGCCGTTGATCCCTTCGTGGTTGGAGATAGAAGCAATCCCGGTAAGCATGTCCCCCGGCACTACCACCGGATTCACTCTCCTAAGACTGTCAAACACGATGCGTATTGTGTATCGGAATCCGCCGTCAATACTCTGCACCGTGTGCTTCGCTTCCGCATATTGCCCCAACGCCAATTGCGCACGGGCTTTTAAGACACGGATCGCGGATTGCACCGACACGCTATCGACGGCAATAGCGTCGGCACTGTCTAACAGCGTAATCGCATGGGCATAGATCTCCGTCGTGGTCGAGCCTGGCCGATACGTCCAATCCCCTTCAAAGTCCAACGTGCTCAACGGCACGCCAGAGCACCAGCCATCGGCTGTCAAGATCTCCGAGTACGCTTCATAGAGAAACAACAGCGCTTGCCAAGCCGAGGTGTTCCCGTCCACATATTTGCCCACCACCCCCCGCGCCAAGCGCGCCAAAGCGCGGACCGTATGGGGAGGATCCTCCGCCACATTTCGCAAACTCCGCAGATCTAAACCGCTGGCAGAAGAAGAGCCAAGCGCACTGAGTTCATCCGTCAGTAACCCCGACGACACGATATACTTAGCAATCGCAGCGGCAAATCCAGCACGCGCCGCTTGCGTCAACCGTGTGGCCCCTTCACGATTGTTGTAGGTGGCTGGCCCGATGACGCCGTCGGGGAGTTGCGTCTCCGTAATCGCGCTACAGCTTGTGACGACCCCTACGAGACTCAACGCAACGCCCAGGCGCAGGCTGAAGCGTACGCCAAGCGGGAAACATCGCGAAGCGCGAAGACCGCGACGCATCGATGAGATAAATGTCGTTGCACTCATGTCCCAATCCGGATTTGGAGGCTCCAGGTACGCGGCATGGGCAGTTGCCCAGAATCTTGCGTCACATCGCCAATGAGGGTGCCGTTGACGTCGGGATCTTTCCCTCGGTAGTTAGTCCATAAGCCGAGATTGCTGCCTTGCACTGACACACTCAGACCCGAGATGGGAAGCCGTTTGAGAGATGCCCGAGGCACGGTGTAGCCAATCGACATCGAGTTAAACCGCAGACTATTCACTTTCTGAATGAAACCATAGTCCGTGGCGGTCAGACCTGCAGCTGTCGCTGCAGCGCCTTCAACTTGGATAAAGCTCGCCGCTGCCAGGGCATAGGCCTGCTGGCCGTACGTCGAGTTTGGGTTTTCGTAGATGTTACCTAGGAGCGTTCCGCCACCCAGGTTATACTGCGTGAGCCCCGCCTTATAGTTGAACTGACCATTCACGCTCACCAGTCCGCGAAAGAGCGTCAGCGAGGTGCGGAAGGGCATCTCAAAATTCGGTGATTGACTGCCCATGTACACCGCAGCGCTGTCCACCACATAATCCCCGTACCACAGTTTGGTCCCATTCTTCGGGTCAGACCATCCGGAAATCGGGCGGGACCACCGCCCAAAGAGCGGATATCCTTCGACTAACCGTGTCCCATCTCCGATAGCGATATACGGCTGCTCACCGAACAGCTTGGTGAGGGTGTTGGTGTATTTCGAGACCGACACATCAATCATCCATGCGATGTTGGGTAAGTCGAGCACATTCGCGTTCAGGGAGAGCTCACCACCGGTATTTCGGACGTGACCGATGTTGGCATAGTAGCTCATCGTGGTACCAACCGATGGCGCGAGCGGGAGTTGCTGAATGGCATTCCTTCGCATCTTGTAGAAGCCCGTGACGGAGAGCGACACGCGTGTCTCCCACAACTGCAGATCGACGCCGCCTTCCATCTCGCGTGTCTTCTCAGGACCAAGCCGAGTGTTGCCCACAGACCGCAGCCGTAAACCGAAGTCGGGGGCAATCGAATCGAGCATCAAGATTGGGTTCCAGTTCCCCACATCTTGTTCCAGCGTCCGCATACTCATCTCGCCCCCCGGTTGCACGCCCGCCACACCAGCCGCAAATCGCGGCCGCACCAATGAAATCACGCCCCACAGCGGCGCGCCGCCTTCGCGATCGATCGCAATCCACGAGAAGTTGAGCTTGGGAAAGAGCGACCATAATCCTCCATTAAACCCACCACGAGCGCCTGAGGCGCCACTCCCATCAAACCGAAAGCCGGGATTGACGAAGAACCGGGAATTCAGGTTCAACCGCGGCTCCAGAAACCAACCACCCGTTGTGGTGGTACGTCCGGAGCGGGTACCACCAATCAACGTCAACGGGCGCGAAATACCCTGCACGAGCGTATCGCTGTAACCATCCATCGCGGTGTTGGAGAGTCCCGTGACCTCCGTGCCTATCGACACAGAGATCCGGTGGCGAGGGAAGAGGCTTCCGTTCACCCGAGCGGTCGTGGTGGCGATGTTCTCGTGCCGCTCGGTGAATGCACCTTTGGAAATGTAGAGGCCTCTCTCGTCGAGTTCACCCGGGCGCCCCCCAGACGGAGCAAGAACCACGATTCCCCTTGGAGTCAATCCTTCCGCACTCCGTTCGTTTCGATCCATGCCGAACGTCGCGCTCAGCGGGAGTTGTTCCCATCGCGAGAGGTTCAACGCCAGCGCGTGCCGAATCGTCGTATTGTCGGTCTGCAATTGGTACGCATACGCCCCAATTTCCACGGGATTAATATTGGCGGTATCGATATACTGAGACGCCAACACCGCCAGTTGAGCATTGGCCGAGGATTGGTGTTGGACGGATTGCGACAGCGAAGTAGTAAACGTGGCGGTCAACGATTTGGAAAGGTTCGCAGAAAAGGTGGCTTGCCCACTCTTGCTATCCAGCGAATTCGGCCGTTGCATGCGGCGGTTTGGTACTGAGTCATACAGCTGCCGATAGATATCTTGGTACAATGCAGGCATCCGGGTTAATCCAAGCGTATTGGCCATTGATCCGGTGACGGAGTAGGTGAGATCGTTCGTGCCTCCAGACACCGTGCCCGATACTCGATTGTTCGAACCACGATCAAGCGTCGACAGTCGAGGTTCATTCAGGGCCTGGAACCGGACGAGGCTATCCAGGTGGCAATTGAAGTAATCCGGATCTTGAATTGATGGACAAAAAAGCTCCCCCCCACCGCCACCTGTGGGAGTGATAGCCCCAGTCGCCAAATTCCCAAACCGATAAAACCCAGGTGCCGCATACAACCCTGGTATCGATTCCGTGCCGACTGACGGCGTCAAACTCCACCGTGTGGCTCCGGGTTGTCCTTTCTTGGTCGTAATCACAATCACTCCATTGGCCGCATCGGAGCCGTACATGGCGGCAGCGGATGGGCCTTTCAACACTTCGATCTTCTCAATACTATTGGGATCGATTTGATCAATCGGTGATGGCGTGGGATACGTCCCACCGCCCAACTTCTGATCTTCCACCCCGGACTGCCCGGCATAAATGCGAATCCCATCGACCACCACAATCGGATCATTCGTGGGTGCCCCCGGGACATTCGCGAGCATGCCACCACTCACCCCGCGCAACCGAATCCGTGACGGCGCCCCCGGGACACCACTTGTTCGCATCACAGTCAAACCCGGGACACGCGCCTCCAGTAGATCGGTGACACTCGTAATCGGCGCCTGTTTCATAATCTCTGGCACATCCAGCGTGGTGATATCGTTCCCGATCTCGAGCTTTCTCTGAACACCGGTTACAGTTGTTACGACTTCCGAGAGCGTGGTCGTTCCGGGTTGCATTTGAATGGTGAGCATAACGATCCGAGTGCTACCAACAACAATTGAGAGCGTTTTAGATTTGTATCCAAGAACTTTGACCGAAATGGTATAGGTTCCGGGAGGCACCGCAAGAAACTGAAACACTCCCTCTGCTGTCGTTGTCGCCGAACGTTTCAGTTCGAGCAGCGTGATTGTTGCCCCACTCATCCCCTTTTGTGTTACGGAGTCAATTACACGTCCAGCGATCACATGCGTGCTGGAATCATTCGCACGAGCGAGCGGCTCAACCAGGATCGCTCCGGTATTCGTGACGCGTAACTGAAGACCGGGTTCTTCAAGAATCGTGTGCAGTACTTGGTCAGCCGATACACGGGTCGCCTGGTATACGATACGTTTCTTCGCCTGGTACACTTCACTACTGAAACCAATCCGAACCCCGGCTTGTTTCGCGACCTGTACGAGGACCTCCGCCAATGTTGCGTCTTTAAACTGCACATCAATCTTTGTCTGCAGTCGAGCCTCGGAGGCTTGCCGAGAGGAGACAGATTCGACGGCAATACTCGTTCCTTGTGCGTTCCCTTTATCTGCGGCCACACAACAGATGGCGATAACTCCACCCGTGGCGAGACGACGTTTCGCCGTGCCGACGAGTTCATACAACAATTTCAATTTCATTGGCCTCATGGTTATTCAGCCCTGTTGGAATTGGTGAGCATAACATCGCTCCGGTTTCGCGTCATCGTCACGTGCAACAACGCCGCGATACTCTGAAATGCGTCATCTGGCGCATCCGTCAAAAACGTCATCGTAAGTGGTCGGTCCAACAGCGTTGAATCCTTCACACTGATTCGCACGCCATACCATCGCTCCAATTCCGGAATCATGTGTTTGAATGCAACACCTTCAAAGACAAGGGTTCCCGTCGTCCACGCAAGCGCGCTCGACAGATCCATCCCATGCATCACGTGTACGGTACCACTTTGAGTGATCGTAGCGGCATCTCCGTTCGTCAGCACCTGCGTGGCGACTGCAACTTTCCCTTGGGCAACGACGACACGAGCGGTACTATCCGACGCATATTTTCGAACAACAAATGTGGTTCCAAGAACACGGACCGATGCGTTTTCGGTTTGGACGATAAACGGCATGCTGTGATCGTTTATGACCGTAAACAAGGCCTCTCCGGTGAGATACACACTTCTCACTGCGGTCCCAAAATTCGAAGCATACCGCAGGGTGCTACCCGGAGCGAGGACCACCATGGACCCGTCTGGCAAGCGCACCTTCTCTTGTTGTCCAGTGCGGGTCGTGATTTCGTGTGTCGTGTTTGCCTGTCTTGGGAATACCCTGGACGCGTTACCCTCTCCCCACTGATACATGGCGAGTCCGATAACAATGGCAAGCCCTGTTGCAAGGAGCGATCGCGTCGCTACAAGCCAACTTTTTTTAGCCTGTTGCGGTTTGGCTGCGAACGGAACAGCGGCGTTGCTCTGCGTATCGATTCTCGCGGCCAGCCGATCCCACATGGCATCGGTACGCGACGGTCCTGCTTCCGAAGGATCAGGATAGACACGGGATGCGCGTTTGAGGATCCGCTCAATTTCGATCGGATAGTTTGGAGCCTTCTCCATACGCGCAGCTGTCACATCCCTTGCGAGATGTTGATCAAGCAAGTTATCAGCAGGTGGCGTTTCGTTCGACTCAAGGAGCTCCATATAGAGTCTAACACGTCAGTCCACAATTGTGTGACAACGACTTTCAGGCGTCCATCCAAATATGGTCCTATTCGAGATTGTCTCGCTGGAGAAACCGTTCTACCAAAGGTCGAATCGCACGGGCGGCACGACTGCCGTGCTGCCGAGCAGCGGTCGGGGTGATTCCGAGTGCGCTGGCCACCTGGTCATAATTCATCTCATGCTCCCAGCGTAAGGTGAGGACTTCACGCTGCATCGGAGAGAGGGATCGAAGAAATGTGCGAAACACGATCTGGAAATCATTCGAGATCGCATCATGATCGGTGGACCGAGATTGTTCTCCCATCCCCGGGATATCCGATTCAGTCGACTCCTGTTCTGTCCGGTGCACAACCCGCTCATGACGGATGTAGTTGGCAACACGATTTTTGACGGCTCCAAACAAGTAGGTCGATAAACCCTCTGGGACGGACACCGTAGTACGAAGCTCCCACAGGTTAAACAGCACGTCCTGTACAATGTCTTCGGCTGCGTCAAAGGGAACTGAGAGTCGTGCAAAATGAACGAGCGACGGAGCATAGTAACTGAACAGTTCTCGAAAGATGTCCAATCGTCCCTGCCGAAGGCCCTGAAGCCATGCGTCCGGTGATGGATGCACAGAAGAAAGGTCGTCCTCGCTTGACGGCTCAAATGGATCGTTCACACCACGCCTTATGGATAGCGTTATTCAGACGCACTCGTAACTGCACAGCGTCTCGTGGAGGCAAATGCCTAAAACGGTTCCTCCCCCGTGGTAATATGGGGAGGGGACTCGCACTGTCAATATTAAACATCGAACGATGTTTTTCTAACCATGATGGCAATTAATCGAGCGTGGATGCCACATCCATAACGGCACTTGTAATCTGCACGCGAATCACGTATTTGCGAAGGGAACGATGCAAGAATTATTGATTTTATGTATAGATGTGCGTAGCGCACATCTATACATAAGAACGCGGGTTCCATGATGCGCAAGAAATTTGTATTGAGACTCGAGGACTCACGGTTTGAATTCACACGGTGTATAATCTCTTGTTAAAATCCGAGCGACCTTATACGCCTTTAGCGGATTCCATAGGGATCCACTCCTGTTCTTTTCTGCACTATTACTGTGAATTCGTGTCTGATCGATATACAAAACGTCAGTTGGTTGATGCAATCCGTGGTGGAAGTCACATCGCGTTTCGCTATTTGGTGACGTTCGCCGAATCCATGTTACGGACGCATGCCCTCTGGTTTGTGGACTGTGCCATGGCCGCTGAAGACATTGTACAAGATGTCTATGCGAAGCTCGGCGAGCTAACCTTAGTCTATCTACAGTGAATAGATTGAATACAAACTTGCATTTTAACTACCAGAGCACATGAATATAAAATTACCTTCCCATACATGCTTGGCGCGACAGAGACAGCACAACGCATGGAACAAAGGAACGCATTCTTGGCTGCCATCACTGCCCCTCCTCAATCCCGGGAACCGCGTTTCGTATCGAGGAGCATCGCGGCGAATGCACTTCATTGTGTGTCGACAAACAACACATGTGTCGGCACACTGTGTTGGAATACCTCGACGTCAGCGCCTCCCTACAACACGCCAGGTTCCGCTTGCGTAGGCACGTTCTCCTGCATTTGGGGAAGCAACAAGAGCAGCGCGATCGACAAGATATGGGTCCCACTCACCACCAACGCGAGCGCGGGAAGCCCCTTCGTGATGAACGGAGCGGTGACAACGGTACCGAGCGTGGTCATCATAAAGATGAAAAAGACAATCAACGCTGATCCGCGCGTATGGTTACTGCCCGATGCGACAATACCGCGATAGAACCCAATGGGACCACGCAGGCCCAGGCCGATCGCCATGGGCGTGAACAACACTGGCAGCATCAAGCTGTTGATACCGCCAGCGAGACCATAGACAAGTAGAGCCAGTGCACCAACCGCCGCCAGTACCGTGCCGAACAGGATGACCTGTTCGGTACCAAAACGTTCAGCAATTCGCGCGGTGAGATTGGCCGTCACAATGAAGCCAGCAACGTTGATGACCTGCATGATGATGAAGTCATTCATTGTACCGCCCATGGTATCGACGATCACCATCGGAGCACCAAAGACGAACACAATGAGACCACCGAGCGTCATGGCCTGACTCAGCGCATACCGCATGAAAACACGGTCGGTCAGCAATTGCACGTAGCTCCCCCGAGTACCGGAAGCGCGCTCCTCGCGCGGCAATCCAAGCACGACGATCAGGATGGTGGCGATCGAAGTCAGCATCGCAAGCAGCCCAAAGGAGGACCGCCATCCGAAATGAGCAAGCAACGCGACACCCAAGATGGGCGCCAGCGCAGGGACCAGCGACTCAACGCTCCCAAGAAACCCGATCGCCCGCACTGCGGCCTTGTCGTCAAATAGTTGACGGATAATGCCCGGTCCAAACACGGGTGCGGCAGCAGCAGCGGCGCCCTGCACGACCCGCAGTGCGATCAACACACTGATGTTCGGAGCAAGAGCACAGCCGATCGAAGCCAGTGCGAACGCCACAAGCGACGACACTAGCAGGGTCTTACGCTCGACATGATCTGCCAGTCGACCGAAGAGGAGCAAGCCGAGCCCACTCCCTCCAACGTATGCCGCAAGGACCAACTGCGCGGTCGCTTCGGTGGTAGCGAACAGGCTGGGCAATTGCGGCACGGCCGGCAGTATGAGATCAGTCCCTGCCAACGACAGCGTAGCGCAGAGAATCAGGATGGAGAAGGTTGTGATCCGTCGAGAGCTTTTCATTTAAATCGATGAAGTCGTTCATCTGATCGCGCCGTATCAAATGTTGCGTCGTGCGGAACGAGTCACGCCGCAATATCTATTGGAGGATCATAATCATGCTACACGATAATGCCACACGTTTTGAGGCCGCGTGAGTACGGATTCGATGACGTTGGGATCACGGATACCATGGACCTCATCCAAACGCGCCATTGACCAATCTTCGACGTCGAAACGTTCGAGGGTTTTCATTCACACCATCACGGACTTACCACCCCCTTCATGCTCGCCATTCTTGGAGATATTCACGGAGATCTGAACCTGCTTACCGCCGCGCTTCGGCTGACACAGCAGGAAGGCGCATATGCGCTCATTCAAGTAGGTGATTTCGGATTTGATCCATGGGTGCTCAATCTCCCTCCGAAGTCCGACAAATAAACGTTAATTATGGCTCTTTACTCATATTACCAGGCCACAACGATGCCAGCACCTGTGGCATAGCGTGTAAAGGTTCTGAACCGTTGGCTGTATTCACCTCGCAAGCCGAAGCGAGGGGTCAGCATGAACTTCGCCTGTCCCGAAATGTTGAACGATTGGTAGCGGGAGCCGTTACCGTATCCCGCACCTAGCTGCACCTGCAGATTGGGACGGGGCTGAGCCTCGTAGTTCGCGAGCAGGGTCATCGGCGATTCCAGTTCGTCCCTAGCTGCCAGAAGCGCGCGTAACGTGAGCCCCTGCCGGTGAGGCAAGTGTAATGACACACCTCCGCTGGCAGCAAGAGCCCATTGCGATCGGCCCCCGTCATAAACCGGCCGCACGCCGGCGATGAGCGATAGCCGGGGGTGCACACTGACTGCTGCTTCCGGCCAGAGCAGAATGCTCCCCTCGCCAAGGATGCGACTATACAGAATGGTGGTTCCTACAGTCAAGCGCGGAGTCGGACGGTAAGCGAATCCGGCCGCCACCTGGGTTTCCGGGGCGTCAACCAGATGGGCGCCGAGCGCCGGTGTTCCGACGCCGATGTCCTGGAAGGCGTTCCGCGCCACCGTAAGCACAGCGTCTATGGCCGGAGAGACATGAGCCCGAACGTGTGCTTCCCAGATGCCTCCCCGTTGGGATCCGGCGGCAGACCATCCGCCCCCGATTCCCGCTTCGTAACGCCGTTCCCATTCGAGTGCCTGCAGCGCGTGCCGAGCATCGCGATTTTCCGGATCGAGCCGTAACACATACTGGTATCTATTTTCCGCCGCGTGATATCGAAACGTTGCGCGCTCTACCATGGCAACACCCAGCTGCGCACCAACGGCTGATGAGTCCTGCTCGATAACCTGTGCGAAGACTCGCTCTGCATCATGATAACGATACGCGGCTGCTAATATGAAACCATACAGGGTCAACACTCCCGGGTGGGTTGACCCGCGTGCAATTTCGGGAAAAAGTACGCGTCGAGCGGCTTCGCTCTGACCCGCAACATACAGCGATTCTGCCTGCGCGAGAACCGTGGAAGGGGACGTTTGCCCACAGGCATGTGAAGCCCACGAGGCACTCAGCATCAATGCGAGCAACACTACTCCACCGCTTCCGACACGGGCTGTCATGACAACCATACCTTCAGGGCGATGAGTGCACCCGTCACAGCGAGAATGATCCATTCACGTTTCCAGATATCATGTTCGGCAGCCATGTCTTGTTGCACATCTGCAGTAAAAAGGGACTCCTCATAGCACAATGCCGTACGTTCCCGTATTTCCTTGCTGGCATTATCAGACGACTCGGCTGGCGTCGTCATCGGAGGTGAGCTACCTGACCGGTTTTCGTGGTTTTATCCCATTGGTTTGATGTGTTGCATAATTCTTTCACGTACGATGCCATTGTGACAGCGCAGAGAAACGGACCGTATCCGGCGATATACAGCAGCGCCGCGGCCGGAACACGCAGCCAGCGGATATGGGAGAGAAGCTTGGCAAGATACGCCAAGAGCATACAGCCGGCACACCACACGTAGATACAGAGCGTGACACCCGCAATCGTACGATCGTCTACGGTATAGCCCGCCGACAGGAGGAGAGCTTCCACCTGCGATCCCCAAAAGGACGGAGCCGTACTGAAAATGATAATGCCCACGGAGATGAGACCGGGAAACAGAATCCCCTGTAGCCACGAACGGCGCGCGGTGCCGGGATCGACCGCAAACGACATGGAGACGACAAAAAAATAGACAATCGCGTTCCATATCCAGTACATCTGAAACAGATCCCAGGCGCGCTGCACCTGCAGAAAATACAATCCCACCAACCCGGCGGCCGTGCCCAGCATCAATACCGGCATCAGCAGGATGGTGAACCACAGGAATGTGAACAGCCAGTTACCTACATGCTGCGTTCTGTTGGCGGGATGACCCCAGATGTGTGAAAACTGTGTACTTACCTGAATGTTGCCGCGTCCCCATCGTAACCGCTGTTTCCACAGGCCTACGAGGTCCGGGGGTTCTTCGGCCCATACGATGGCGTTGCCCTCAAAGACCACGCGATTGCCCTGCAGCTGCGTCCTGAGAGTCGTCACGGTGTCTTCGGCAAGAGTAGACGTATCGATGCGGCCACCAAGCCGTTCCAGATTGTTCCGCGTATGCAATTGTGCACCTCCCGCCAGGCAGGGGAGCGCGCCAAAGATATTCTGTGCTCGGCGAGCAATCGCTTGCGCCGTGATGTATTCGTAGGCAATGAAGCGGGTGAGATAGTTGCCGGGACGGCTTCCTTCTTTTATGTAGGCGGTAACAGCACCGATGGCCGGATTGGAGAGATGGCGTGTCATGCGCCGCAGGGCGGTTGGGTCAAACAAGACATCCGCATCAATGATCAATACGGCCTGTGCCCAATTGTCCTGCAGGATATGTTCAATGCCATGATTCAAGGTATGCGCTTTGCCTTGTCCTCCTATTTCTCGACGCAGATGCACGACGCGTCCATCGTATTCCTGCATTTTCTGGCGTGCGATGGCCGGCGTGTCATCAGTGGACGCATCGTCCACGATGTACACACGCAGGTGCGCAGGAGGATACTCCATATCCATGAGATGATCGACGGTTGCGCCAATTACTGCAGCCTCGTTCCAGGCTGGGATGATGATCGCGGTGCGAGGATAGTAGGCGGTGAGTTGCTCGTATCCAATCGCACGCCGATGCCACCCTACTGCTACGTATTGTAAGAGTGACGCGATCATGGGAAGCGTACCCAGTAGAACGAGGATTACGCATAGAACGATGAGCGTTTCGTGCCGCAATGCGGGAGGCAAGAGTAGGACCGCCAAGGCAATCACCAGCAGCATGACAAAGAGTCGCAACACAAGCTGCCGAAAGCGTTTGCGTGTTCTGCTGATCAATTGCGCGTCGGTTTCGGGGGCAACCGGTTCCTTCCCTAGATCTGATAACAATGGGGCGGGATAACTCATGCAATGGTGTCCGCATTCAGGGCGCCCGCAATGCTGGCAACGTACTGATATTGCCCAATAGCATCTGGTGTATGAGCGTCGGTGCTGCACACGAGGGGAACGCCCGCTGCCTGAAAATGCTGGATAACGCGTAGCGATGGGCAACGCCAGCGCTCGCTCACTTCCAGGGTGGTTTTTGTGATTGCGGCTGTCGCTGCCAACGAGACCAGATGCGTATCGGACACCATCTCTTCATGCAATCCAATCTTGGGAAGGATGCTGAAGAGATGGGCAAGTGTAACAGGAATACGCTGTTCGTTCCGCATGGCGGCGTTCGTTGCTTCGATCAACATGCCGATCGCATCCGCGGCGGACCATGTTCTCGTTTCAAGTTTGGCTCTCACAGCACGCGGGGATATCGGCCCTTCCAGTGTAGGGAATTGATGATCGGCCACATAAATACGTTCGATCCCGTCGGGAAGATCGGGGAGATCCAGCGTCCCTTGGATATCAAGGATCTTTGTTTCGATGCCTATACTCATCGTGACGAGTGCATGCTCGCGTTCCGTACGGACGGCGTCGACGAATTGCGGCAAATACAGAGTATCGCGCCGGACGTGATCGACGCATCCTAAATGCGAAAGACCTGCCTGGAATGCCACCGCAGCGTTTTGTGCCAAAGTGCCGATTCCATCGGAAAATATGGAGTGGACATGATGATCCTGCCGCAAATCCAAAGGGAGAAAAGACATGACCAGTATGGGGCCGTGTGGATATGGGAAACCGGCAGTAATGAAGTCTGTGATCGTCCTGCTGCTAGAACCATGCCTTTTTTTTTCGTTTGAGGCTGGCCCTATACTTGCGCGGTTATACTTGACGTCCCATATGGCGGGGCGGCTGTGGCATTTTTGTATCAGTGACTGAGATACTTTTTGTTCCCCCTCCATTGATCCCGAACGCACTGCATGCAGATTTCTGTTCCTCACGATCCAGCCACCGGGTCAGACTCCTCACGTCCTTCTCGAGGGCATATCCTTCTAGTTGAGGACGATCCCTTGCAAGCGACCTATTTTTCGGCGCTGTTTGCGAAAGGTGATCTCGTGGTTACCCACGTGGATAGTGGCGAAGCCGCCATCCAACAGTTGATGGAACTCAAGACCGTCGATTGCCTGGTGTCGGACATCAATCTTCCGGGAATGACGGGGATTGAATTGTTGCGCCAGGCCAAAACCATGCGTCCCCGGCTTCCCGTCTTTATCATGACCAGTAGCGTAGGCGTGGACTTTCCGCTCGAAGCACTACGGGCCGATGCTGACGATATGGTATTGAAAACATCGGAAGGAGACGAGATTCTGCGGCGCGTCGTTGCCTTGATCGTGGCGGGACGAGCGGCACGCCGAGCAGCGCAACGGACTGTGTTGGCCATCGGTGCGCATCCGGACGACGTGGAGATTGGGGCAGGTGGGACGCTCCTCCTGCATGGCACCCGCGAAGACCGTATCATCTATCTTGTCTTGACAGCCGGCGAAGTCGGCGGCACCGCCACGACGCGTGTGGATGAAGCAGAACGGGCAGCCGAACGATTAGGGGCAACATTTGTATGTGGCCATCTTCCCGATACGGTGCTCGCACAAACAGCAGCACAAGGGGTGATCGCACCGCTTATTCGCGAGTATGAGCCTTCGGTCGTCTATGTGCACACCCCGCATGATACGCATCAGGATCACCGAACGGCGTACGCCGCGATCATGGTGGAGGCGCGAAACGTTCCTAACATCTATTGCTATCAAAGTCCCAGTACACACATCGATTTCCGACCAACGCATTTTGTCGATATCACAACAGTCCTCTCCAAGAAAGTAGAACTCATCGGCCTGTTTCAAACCCAAGTGGGTATCCGACCCTATCTTGCGGATGACATGATCACGGCGACGGCGCGATATTGGGGGCGTTTTGCCGGATACAAACTCGTGGAACCGTTTGAAGTTGTTCGGCAATCCTCGGCATCCTGAACATCTTCCGGTTATGTCATTATGAGCATTCGTATTTTGGTTACTGGAGCTGGGGGGCCTGCTGCCGTTTCGTTTATGCGTGCGGTTGCCGTCGATCGCGAGGTCTCTTTGTTCGCGGGGGATATCGATCCGTATGCGGCTGGATTGTATCTCGTTGATGATGGTCACCGGTTTTTGGTGCCGCGCGGGAGCGATCCGGACTTTGTGCCTGCGATCCTCGCCCTGTGCGAGCGGTATAATATTCACGTACTGGTGCCAACGGTGGATACCGAACTGTTGCCCGTGGCGCATGCCGTGCCGAAATTTGCGCAGATCGGCACGCGTGTGCTTGTGGCCTCGTTGCAGACCCTGGCGGCCAGCCTCGATAAATGGCGGCTCTTGAACGTCTGCGAAGGAGCATGTCCTGTTCCGCACACCGTTGTGCTTGACGATGGATTCGACGTGCATAACTGGCGCTTTCCTGTCCTGACAAAACCTCGGCGCGGATCTGGCGGCCGTGGCGTGCAGGTCGTGACGTCACCCGCCGGGTTGGATTCCATTGCGCGGGATGGGGAGATGTTAGTGCAGGAGTACCTTCCCGGCGCGGAGTATTCGGTGGATGTGTTGGCCGACCGCGCACATCATGTATTGGCATGCGTCCCGCGCGAACGGTTGAAGGTGGACTCTGGCGTGGCAGTGACGGCACGCAGCTTTCACAATGCGGAACTACAACAGTATGCAGCAGCTGTTGCAGAGCGGATTCAATTGAGCTATGTGGGAAATGTGCAGTTCCGCCGGGATGCAGACGGCGTGCCCAAGCTGCTTGAAGTGAACGTACGGTTTCCTGGTACGATGCCGCTAACGGTAGCGAGTGGGATCGACATGCCGAGGCTGGCCCTCGATCTGGTATTGGAGCGTCCGCTCTTCCAACCCATTGAGGATTTCCGCGATCTGGCCGTGGTGCGATTCTGGGAAGATAAATTCTTTGATCCTCACGCCCTCGCCATTATGGAGCAGGTCACATGACACGCATTGCCATGAAGAACAAGCTGCTCCTGTACTTCATTGGCCTAGTCTTGTTGTTCGGCGTTCTTGGTGCGCTGCTCTGGCAATATGAGCGGGCGCGCACCGCTGTGCTGCAGGTGAGCACGGAACGCGAAGATATCCTGGAACTGGTGTATGAGCTGCGGCAAAACGCGAATGATCTCACCCGTATGGCGCGCATGTACGTGAGTACGGGCGAGCGAGCCTTTCGGGAATATCACAACCAGATACGTTCAATTCGCGACGGCACCGCTCCTCGACCCGAGAACTATAGCCATCAGTATTGGGATACCATTGTAACGGGCGGCCACGTTCCTAATGGGACAGGAACATCGGTGGCCCTGGTCACGCTCCTCACACAAAAACACCTGACGAGCCACGAACGGGCACTGCTCGATACCATTACGCAGCAATCACGTGTTCTCGAAGGAATGGAGCAGCGGGCCATAACCTTGCGATGGCCTGGAAAAGGAAAGACCGCCGATTCGGCCCACACGCTGGTGTACGGTGAAGAGTATCGGCTCGCAAAAGGTGACCTGATGAATTCGATTGCCTCCTTTGCGCAGATGATTGATGATCGCTCGACGGCGCAACTGCAGCAGGGCCGTGCTGAGCGGCATGATCAATGGAAAGGCATTGTGTTCGTGGCTATTGTGATTGGTGCGTATAGTCTCCTGGGGTGGCTGCTGTTCCGCCGTTCCGTCGTGAATCCTCTTGTGATACTCTTTAATACCATCAGCCGCCACGCCGATACACAGTCCGCAGTAGCTGCCTTGGAAAGAGGAGAGATCGCATCGCTGTCTACGGTGTATGATGATCTATTGCGCCAGTTACAGGGAACCGCGCAGGATTTATCTTTGGCGAACAAGCAACTTCAGGATCATTCCGAAGAGTTGATCCAGCTTAACTCCACGCTCGAAGCGCGAACACAGCTGCTCAACGCAATGATCAACCATACGACGGACGCAGTTATTACGTTTGATCTGGAGGGAAAGCTACTCTCCTTCAATCCGGCGGCAGAACGACTCTTTGGCTACCAGGAACACGAAGTCGTCGGTCACAACAGCGTCATGACGTTGCTCACCAGGGCGTATCGCACTCAGTACGAAGGATATCTGCGCCATTATGTGAACACGGGAGACGGAACAGCCGTGGCCGGACTCCGGGAATTGCAAGTGTTACGGCGCGACGGCACCGAAGTGCCCGTAGAAATTTCCTTGAATGAGTTCCGGTTGGGAACGCACCGGCAGTTTGTTGGAATCGTGCGGAACATTTCCGAACGCAAGGTAATGGAACAGATGAAGGGAGATTTCGTTTCCGTTGTCAGTCACGAGTTGCGCACACCGCTGACGTCGATTGCAGGATCGCTGGGATTGCTGCAAGGCGGTGGCGGTGGGGAGCTGTCGCCCAAGGTACAAAAACTGGTCACGATTGCGCTGGAAAACAGCAAACGATTGGTACGGCTCGTCAACGATGTCCTCGACCTTGAAAAAGTAGAAGCAGGGAAAATGGAATTCCATATTGTTTCGGCATCCATTCAACAGATTGTTGAACAGAGCCTCGAAGCCAACCAGGGGTATGCCGACGCCTATCAAGTCCATTGCGAGTTACGGACACTCGCGCCTGACGCGTGTGTCCGGGCGGATATAGATCGCTTGGTGCAGGTGTTCGTTAATCTCCTGTCCAATGCCATCAAGTTTTCCAAACCGGGAGGTGTGGTGGACGTGAGTATTCAGCCGGGTGAAGGCGAGGTGCGCGTATCCGTACATGACTATGGGCCCGGCATTCCTCTGGAATTTCAAGGGCGTATCTTTGACCGCTTTTCGCAAGCGGATGCCTCCAATCAACGCCCACAAGGGGGGACAGGATTGGGGCTGAGTATCGCCAAAGGTATTGTCGAACGCCACGGCGGCCGGATCTCGTTTGAAACGATATTGGGCGAGGGGACGGTCTTTCATGTAGATATCCCCAACTGCGCAAATGAGCAGAATGACACCGGCAGAGATACGCGTAATGACATGCGTGCTGAGCGTCGTGTCAGGTCCGGGAGTACAGATGCCAGCTGACCTGCGTACCATCTTATGCGTTGAAGACGATCCCGACATTCGTGAGATTATTCAGATGTCGCTGGAACTGGCAGGCGATTTTGTGGTGGAATCATATGGATCTGGAGAGGAGGCGCTCCGCCGCGCCGCGGTTCTGCTGCCGGATCTTATTCTCCTCGACGTGATGATGCCGGGTTACGACGGACCGGAGCTGCTGGCGGCATTACGGAGAAATCCGGCGACGGCGACTATTCCTGTGATATTTATGACGGCTAAAGTACAGCGAAGTGACGTACAGCATCTCAAAGCACTGGGCGCTGCTGGAGTGATTGCGAAACCCTTCGATCCAATGACGCTGGCGCAGGAGATCAAGTCCATCTGGCAGGTGCAGCATGGATAAAGAGCAACGTTTTGCCGATACGATGGCGCTGCTGCGTGAACGATTTCTGATACGTACACAGGATCAATACATGCGCATCCAGGATCTCTACAACACGGTGCTTGCCGGGAATGGTTCCGCCTCCGTGGCAGAGGAACTGATTCATATCTGTCACTCTCTGCATGGCGCCGCCGGTGTATTTGGGTTCGCCGAGGTGGGTGAGGCGGCGGGGCGGGTAGAATGGCGGCTCCGGTTGCAGCTTCGTGAGCTGGGACAGCTGCATACAGATACTCCGCTCGATGCGGCGGTCGAACAGCTACTCGTTCTGCTTACCGTAGATCCCCTGGCTTCTATTCCAGCCCGAGAGAAACGACGAGAATCTCCACCCTCAACTCACTAAACGACGATACCTCTGCTTGTGTGGTCGTTTCACACCTCGGCACCCCCATGAGGTCCAGGAGTGTATTGAATTGATCTTCGTGCGCCTTGAGGAAGGCGAGGTTTCTTCCCATAACGGACGTCGGTGACAGAGTCCCGATCGCAGAACCAGCCACTTTAGTCGCACGAGCGCCGATGACGGCGCGTCGATAGTCTTCTTCTTGATGCAACTTCATGCCGGATTCGGTCAATGCCGCGGCAACCCAGGGATTCCGAGAGGCAATGGCGCTGAGGTCCACCATATCATAGACCAATACGCGTTCTTCGCCAATCAGTAAGGTCAGTTCTTTCGGATAGGCTGTGAGTGTAATCTTCCGCGTTGAATCCTGTCCTGTTTTGACGCGCGTCCAAAAAGTGAGCATCTGGTTGAGGATGATGTCCGTTAAGACGACATCAGTCGCCACCGTGGATCCGACCTGTACCTGCCTGCGCGATGTTGACCAACTATCTTTGAGCCATCGCCACATGTAGTCGTGATCTTCGACGCGTTCGGCATGCGGTCGGAGATTGAGGACCATCTTCACCGCATGGCCGCGTGCGCGCTCCTGCCGCGCAATCGTGAGGAGATCGCCAACCATCTTAGCTGGCTCACCGATACCGGCGGAAACGAAGACCTCGGTCTTGTCATTGCGCAGAGCAGACTTGCTATACGGATTGATAGAATTCGCCGACATGGGGGCGATTCGGCTGAAGATATCCAAATTGTTGCGCCCGAAGTCGAGCGACATGGTACCACCTTCCCAAACACCACCAACGGCGATCTTGTCTGGATCAATGGCGAAATTGCTCAGCACGTGCTTCAGCGCCGCATCAAACACAGCCGGGGTAGGATGATCCAGGACTAAGAGAATCATCCAGTATTTGTCGGCAAGGGGACGCACGATCTCCATTTCGCGTTGGACACCAACATCATCGCCCGTCAGAGCAATCACCAAGGGCCTTCGTTGAAGACCGAGGAGCTGCGACGGGACATACAGCAATGCGCCGGGAATGGAATCGAGAGATTGCACGCCTGCTTGTGTGTTTTGCGTACCAGTCGCCATATCGTGCGGGCGTACGGTTAAGCGTTGCGATACACTCTGGCCGAATAACGTTGCATAAGGCGTGATGCTCCCCCACATGACGGTGATAATCAGCGCGCAACGGAGCGCTGTATGGTATCGATGTATACGGGTGAACAACGGCAATCCGTGGGTATTCTGCACTGTTCGATCTCCAGTTGTATGGCGTGTCCTGCAAGTCCTAACGTGTGTCTCGATCTGTGTCATGCGTGTCATCAACAGCTCATGATGAATCGTGTCAGTATGCCCATGACGTTTGGTATACAGTGTTTGGTATACAGTGTTTGGTATATGACGTTGGTATACGGCATTTGATGTACGACGGATAGTTGCAATGCGTACGGCTGCAAGCCAGAGCGTTACGCTTAAAAGATCTCCGCTCGTTTCGTGGATGGAACAACCATCGCATCCCGCTCTGTACATCCAAAAGCACTCGCAAAAGCGGGCACCTGCATGAGCACCCCATTGATGCGGGTACGCATCCCAGAATGGTACTGGTCCAAACTCGATCCATCCACACTGCGCCAGGATCGCGCATAATACAGAAAAAAACGTTGTTCCGGCGTAAAGCCGTCAATACGGTCAACCGCCGTTTTGCGCGCGTTCTTTTGCCACGCGGCATACGCGCTCAGAATTCCGCCTAAGTCACTCAAGTCTTCATTGGCGGTGCTCCATCCGCTTCGGTCAAACGTTGAATAATGGTCCACCAACATGGCTACGCGACGCCGGCCTTCCGTGTTCTGTGTCCACTTGAAAGATGGCGTGAGTAAATGCCACATTTCGTGGGCCAAGGTGGAACCCAGGACCGCGTAGTTGGCCGCCGGTTCCGTTGTGATATCAAAAAACGGCGGTTGAAAAAAGAGCGGCGTCACTTCGATGACCGGTGCGCCGCGACGCGCTTGCACGATAGGGGCGTACGGCACGAGTGGTGGCTCCAATACCGTTGTCCGCATCGGTCGTGCATCACGATGCCGGAGATATTCAGCTTTCTCCCATGCCGTGATGGCGGCGAGATTCGCCGCATACTGCGTGGGCTGCAAGGCAAGCCGGGTATAGTCGATGGTATCCGGAGCAAACTGGATACGCATCGTCATCGTGTCGAGCAACGTGGTGAGCCGACGCCGCACACTGTCGCCGATCCAGCCGATAGCTTGGGCACGTTCACGCACCGCGGCGCGGATATTTGCAACCAACGCACGACTCTGCAACGTAACCTGGGGTGACATCACATCGCGCACATAGGCATAGTGCAAGGCGGGCCCCATTGCATGTTGTGCGGCAATGAGGCACGCATCGGCACGCGTCACTACGGCTCGACCGCTCGGTGTGCCTCCACTCAGCGTGACGCCATTCGACAGACCATCACTGACGGGCAGGAGGGAATCAGCCACCAGACAGCTCGTGTAAAACATGCCAAGCGCACGAAGGGTTGGATCGGTTGTTTGTGGTGCGACACGCTTCGCAGAATCGAGGAGTCGAATCAGATGGCTGTCGATACGGGAAATCGCGTCTTCAAGAATGTTACGTGTGTTCGAGTCTGGTGTAGCACGCCACGCCCCGTTGACGTAGTGATCGAAGTCGTCGCACGGGGACACCGTTGTTTCAATTGTTGCGCGGAGGATTGTAGTCGCATCAGGACGAGAAGACACGTTCACGGTGGGCGGTTGCGCACGGATCTCAGCGGCACCGAAGAACAGAGTCGACCCAATGCTGCACGCCAGCACAGCGAACGCTTTTACCATCGGGTTTACCATATCTCCACGCGTTCCGCAGCCGGATTCGCCATGGGATCTCCTTCCTTACATCCGAAGGCTTGTGCAAAGGCCGGAACGTTCATCGCCACGCCATTGATCCGTGCCGATGGCACCGCATGCGGATCGCTGGCCAATCGACCATAGTATGAGGTCGACCCTTTCGCGCGCCAGAGCCGTGCGTAATACAGAAAGAACCGTTGTTCGGGCGTAAACCCATCGATCAGCGGCTTCTCGGTCGGCCGCACGTGTTGTGCCCACGCCTGATACGACGCCAACATGCCGCCAAGATCCGCGACATTTTCGCTCAACGTAATCTCGCCGTTGATGGGGACGTCTTCCACCGGTTTTAATGCTGAAAATTGCTCGACCAAACGTTTCGTACGTGCTTTATACACCTCTTGATTGCGCGACGACAGATACGAGGTCACGCCATGATACATCTCATGCCCAATGATCATGCCTACCGCCCCATAGCCCAGCGTCCGTTCATCATCCGGATCGAAGAACGGCCACTGAAACATAAACGACGGCACTTCGATACTGTTCCCCACACTGCGAAACGACGCGTTCGGGTTGTATTGGGTGCTTCCCCACATCGAGGTCATATCTTCGCCAATTTCCTGCACATCACGCGCGATTGCGAACTCCTTCAGCGTGCGCGTGTTCTGCACAAAGTTCAGGGTATCCAGTACAATCGCCTGATGATCTACCGGCAGACTCGGCTTTGCCACCTTGAACACCATCTTCTCGAGCGAGGCCGTGACGAGCGCTTTTTCCGCGTCGCTGATCCATGACAACGCACGGACTCGTTCACCGACCGCATTCCGAATGGACTGCATCAACGACATAGCCTCGGCATCGACCTTGTCGGTCATGACGTGCCGCACGTAGAGTTGTCCCAGCGCCGATTGCAGATGCTTCATTACCATCGTACGGCAGAGCGACGCCCGAACGGTGTCGCCCTTCACGCCGGGTTTCCGCCCGCCCACCGTTGAGCGGTCTAACGAGTCGGCAATCATGCAACTCGTGTAGTAATACCCGACCGCACGAACGTCAGGATCCTGCGTGGTGGGAGCTAGGATGCGTGCGGAATCCATGATGCGCTGGAGCACGAGGGGGGTTCGACGCGACGTCACCTTGAAGACGTCGATGGGGTCCTTGCCTTTCTCGAGTTTCGCGCTGTCGCGCCAGCCGCCATTCACGAACCGATTGAAGTCGGTGCACGGTGAGACGGTGGTATCTAGCCCATGCCGAAGCGACGGCGTGAGAAAGTCAGGATAGGCATCCCGCGCGTATTGGGCCGTATCGGCTTGCCTTCGCTGCGCGGTATCCGTTTGACCATATAGGCGCGATGGACCAACGAATACCGCGAACACGAAGAGAACAATCGTTGTTGCAAACAACACCATGGCGCGAACACCATAACGTGAATCGAGATATTTCAATGAGACGTGATGCATAGACAACAGGTACACGATGAGATGAGGCCAGTCTTTCTCAATCGAAAGACCGGTCGTTGATTACGATCGGGCAACGCTCTCACAACAAAGTGTGCGTTATGCGTCTTGGTACGTTCATCATTCACTTCGGTGCTCGCTTCAGCAGGATACCGATGGCGGTTTCCAGCTCCTTTTCGCCTTGGACATAATCCACAATGATGCCGTCCGCATCAACAAGGAAGCCTGATCCTGTGCGGCCACCCGTATGCCATCCCGCTATTCTCACAGAGCTGTGCTCACCGCTCGAGATCACCGACTCATACACCTTTTCATACCTATCATCATGGGGATATGGATCAAAGACGCGCCGCCGATCGGGATCGGTTAAGTGCCACATGGGTGAGGTCGTGACCGCCATCACCAGCGGCACTTTATAGACGTCAGTGATACGCCGATAGTTGAGGGCGGCTTCTTCGGCAGCGGTTGTCGGAGTAAGCGGACCGAAATGCCCCGCAGTTCCCGTCAAGGCAACAATATCAAGATCCGGAAACTTCGCGGCCAATCGCTTTAACCGAACAAACGCACTGAATTGATCAGGTCCAGTATTCGCCGTCATCGAGACCGAGGTGACCAACGTCACTTTCCCCGGTCTCGGATAGCTCACGCCTTTGGCACTTTCCGGGAACCAAAAATCTCCGACAATGGGGACTACCTTCTCCCCTAAGACCTGATTACCACTCCACCCACGGAACGCCTTGGTCAGAATCGCGCGCGCCATGCTCACATAGGCGCTGCTACTCTTTACCAAACTATCCTGCAACTCCTGTCGCTTGATATATCGGGTAAACCCTGTATACGCAAACCCCAGTGGTGGACCGTATCGGCCATGCTCGGCATCCGTCATGTTATCTACGATGCTCAGCCATCGCCCACAATACTTCGTGACCAAGGCTTGGTTGCGAGCGACATCGGACAGTGTACACAGCGCCCCAATCACATCCAACTTATCCGCAGTAATCCACTGCCCATCATACGGCTGCATATCGGTCAACAACGAGTCGGCCAAGTGTAAACGCGCTGGCGTCGTTGTCTCGGCTAACAGCCGCACGGTTGAGGTAATGACGGCAATCTTCCCCGTATCGGTCGAAGCCGCCTCCAATCGTTTGCGATAGAGTGGTCCCACATCCGCGTCCCGATTGGCGATCAGTAACACTTTCTGTGCCAATAGGGTGTTCTCGGGGGTGACGGAGGACAGCGGAATGGACTCGACACACCGGTGGGCCGATGTGACCACGACCTGGTCTAACACGGTAAACCGGTCGCGTTGTTCCTCTGGTAGCGTGTCGCGTAACGCTCCAGCCCCCTTCACACTATCTTGCACGCGATTCGCCGCCCCAAGACATTGATCCCACAACGTATATGTGGCCACATCCGTCTGCTGACTCGGCCATTCAAACCGTGTTTGTGCGCCCATACTCCCAACACTGATCACACTCAGCAGGATCCCAATGTTCCAACAAGTCAAACGAGCCATCATCTGTTACACCGCGTCGATGGTTGAGGTAAACGAAAAGTCATTCACTTTGAGCGCCGGCACAATCGCGGGCGTCAATTGGGCATAATACGGATTTTCGACGGGTCGAAAGACCCGAACGGCAGGTCCGATTTGCATGACTTGATTGAGCATGAACAAGGGCGATTCAGTAAAGCGGAAGTTCTTGACCGCCTTGGTAATCTTGCCATTCTCCACCAGCCAGAGTCCATCGCGTGTCACTCCGGTACACAGCATACTTGGCGGATCCAACAGCTGGAGCCCCCAGAAGCGTGTCACAATCAATCCGCGCTTGGTGGTCGCGATCATCTCCTCCATAGAGGTATTTTCTCCCTTGACCAGGTAGGACGGTCGAAACAGCTGCCCGTTATTTTCAATGAGATATCCAAGCGCATAGTTCCGATTATACGACAGTGTATTGAGCACACCGTTTTTGATCCACTCGATCGGCGCGAGCCCCGGTTCCGGGAGCACGCCGAGTTCGGGGTGTTCCGGATTGTGCGTGAACGAAATCCGTTCGTCGACCACTTTGAGCCCGAGCTTGGCTTTTCCGATATTCAACGCGTTATCCCATTCGAGAAACCACGGCATGCCCGGCCCTTCCTGCAACACTCTATTCTGGAACGAGTACGCAACCATATCACACATCGCGGCGGCCGCTTGCGGTTCCAGGATTGCCGTGTACCGACCCGGCTCAATGCCCACGGGATTCAGGGAGGCCTGACACTTGTCCACCGCACGGTGCATTAAGGCGATGCCATCGATTGAGGACCAGTCATAGCTCGACAAACCCGCCCAGCCTGAGCCCACGCCTTTCGGGTGACGCACTGTCGCGGAACATTGTGCTTGCGTATATGCTTGATAACTCATGTCATCCGGGCGTTGCGAAGCGCTAGTAAATGATGCAACCTCACTAGTCCGCATTTCAAGATACCCCGCCGACAAGAACCCCTGGTCTTCCGACATCGTGGTCAGTTGCTTCGCGATATTGGCCCGCTGTTCCGTCGTCACATTGGCGGTCGCATCGCTCCAGATCTTGACGGTCGGCGATGGAATCGGTGGCGCCTCGAGTGCAATCTGCGGAACCTCATGCGTTGGATAGATCTTCGCCGCACGCTCCGCCGCATGAACCGCCGCTTCCAACGACACATCGTCCAACTGATTCGTTTTGACGGATCCACTACGGCCGGCCGACGTTCGACCCACCGTAATCACGACATCGCGGCGATCCCCGGCGATGGTCACGGCATTGCGCGCCCACTGAAGTTCCGTGTTCCACCACCCTTCAATGGTCACACTGGTCGTGGAGGCCGGGTCCTTCACAAAGCTTGTCACTCGCTGCACGATCCGGAGCAGCTCCGCCCGGGACAGCAACCGTGGATTGTCGAGTCTTGGATTCTGGCTCACGCTTTCCTCGTATAATCAATGATGGTGCCATCCTCAAACAACGCGGGTACCGCCGTCACGCTGTGATAGGCTTTCTGGTCGGGCTGGCCTTTCTTGGATTCGAGACCATACCGTTGCAATGTGTGTTGGCCCCCCAATGCCTGGAGTGACTTCCATAATTCCGGTGCCCGAAACAACACACCCGCGTTCATGAGAATGGCCGACCGCTTTCCATTCGTGATCTCATAGCAGCGATCCCATCCTACGCCCATCCCAAAGCCATTGAGCTGCTGGAAGTCCATGTTCGATCGCATTCCGCGGAACATGACACCGCGTTTTATGTCCCGATACAGATCAGACACGGTAGTGGTGTTGTCGGCAGCAGCCATCGCTAAATTCGCCGTTCGGGTGACTGGCACATCGACGCCGGTGGCCGCGTAGGCACATCCGGTGGATTTCGCGACTCCACCGGGCGCGTTCGCCGGGTGGATCCAGTGCGCCGATTCACGTGTCGTTTGAAACCGTTGCAGCACGCCTTCCCGGACCAGGTCAAACGGCTCAGGCACAACCCCGTCGTCGTCCCATTGCACCGTGGCCGCACCACCAGGCTCGTTGCGATTACCGGTGACAGAGAGTAACGGAGTCCCCACTTTCTGGGTGCCGACCATCTCGTCCGGCTCATTGAGATAGCTGGTTCCCGTAGCATTGGCCTCATAACCCAGTGCCCGATCCAGTTCAGTGGCGAGTCCAACGGTAGAGACCAAGGCATTGGCCATCGACTCCGCATCCAACACCATGGGATATCGACCCACATCCACCAATTTGACCTCGAGTTTGGCATCTTCCTTCATCTCGTCCACCATCGCATCGACATACCGGCGCAACCCCAGGGGTTCAAACAACTCCCATCCGATCCCGACATTCGAATAGGGAGCGAAGTCCCTGCTGTATTGCTTGTAATTAATAACACCGACCAACGAGCTGCGTTGCCCACGCTGTGTGAAATAGCTGCCGTCCATGGAGCCAAACGCTTTATCTTGACGAACGACAAGAAGAGCCGTGCTCCCGAACCCAAAGTCCTTGTTTTCTTTATACCCTTCAAGACCCGCGAGGAGGTCACATCCGTCAAGTGGATGCACATCAAAGGGGTCCGTGTGCACTGGCATCGTCCACTGCCCTGATGATACGACCGGTGCCTTAGCCAGCTCGACGACCCGTGGTTTCCCAATCGTATTGGCTTTGGCTTGTAGCACCGCTTCGCGGGCAAGTCGCGTCATTTCGGCTTTGTTCACCACTGGACTCGCGGCAAAGCCCCAATAGCCATTGACTAAGCAGCGAACACCGCAATGGATCGCTTCTCCATCCAGAACCAAGGCGCGATATATCTTTCGATCGCGCGTAAAGGTGATACGAATATCCGCATACGACGCGCCAACGGTTTTCGCGACATCTAAGCCATGCTGAATGAGTGCTTTCCACTCCGTGTTCATGTCGCCAGCGGCATCTTCGAGCGGAGACGCGAGGAGTTGCTGTGGCGTCAGCTTCGCGAATGCGGCCCCCGTCGCAATGAGTGCGCCATTTTTTACAAAAGTTCGGCGTGTTGAGTGCATAGTGTGTCTGGTGAAAGGAATGCGAGAAGTGCGAGACGTATTTGAAAACGACGTATTTGAAAACGTTGTACGGTCAGTGAGTATGCACAACATGACGGCATCACTAACGAATGGGCATGACGCGTGATCATCGCGTCCCAATCGTGATCTTCCCGCGAACGCCCAACGGTTCAACCGTGTACCAGTATTCCCCGGGTTGATTGAATTTGCGATAGGCCACTGTCAGCCCTTCGAAGGGAATCTGGAGAATATTGCCCGCCGAACCATAGAGAGGTGACGGGTTCCCCGGCAAAAACGCCTCCGCAAACTCTGGATGATCGAAGATGATATCCACCTTCATCCCACCCGCTGGAAATCCAACCGCATTCGCTGGAGCGACGCCCGACTTGTTGTACCACGTGAATGACGATCCCGGCGCCGACGGTGGATCCGTCATTCGTGCGGTATAGATGAGGTCGCGATTATTTGAGACTTGCGCTTCAAGGGTCATCACTGTCGTAAAAATCCGAAGCGGCAACCCGGTATAGAGGAACAGAGAATCGCGCCGTGTTACACCATACACGGTCGTGGCGGCATACGCGTAGATCGAATCATCCGGCACGATGCCCGTTAACATGCCGGGTGACCCTTTAAATTCGGCCAGCCAGCGGTTACTCGCGCGATAACTGACCGGAACCCCGGCGAGCACTTGCCCATCTGCGAGCTTGGCCCGGGTTGACAGCGTCAATGTCCCACCAGCCGCTACAGTATTTTTCCCCGCTGGAGCCGAGACGACGAACGAGTCCAGCGTCGATGGGGCCGTGGGTGTGACACCCACCCAAATGGTATCACGATGCGTGACCTCGCCAATTGTCATCGTGGCATACACGTTGATCCGGCTCGCCACCTTTGCCGCCGTAATCACCCCGGTTGGCGAGACGCGCACCGCCAATGTGTCGGCCGATTCCCAGATCGTCTGCGGCGCCTCGCGCAGCGTATCGAGCGAGATTTCACCGCCCTCAACATTGTACGGTGTGGCCGTCAGTTGGAACGTGTTATGGGGTTCCGTCATGCTCAGCACCACCGCGCGGTGATCCGCCGTGAGCTCCCAATAGAACTCATCCGTCTGCGTCGTCGGTTGAATAACGGCATAGTCATAGCAACCCAGCAGGGGCGCGATCAAGCCCGTGGCCACAACAAGCCAGCGTCGTCGATTAGGCATCATTGTTCAGGCACCCGTTATAGTTTGGATTGTAGCGTTGCTCAGCCAGCGGGATAGGCATAGCCACCATGTACCCATACGCCACGTTGCCCACCTCGGGAAATCCAATGGGATAGAGTTCTTGTGCGCTCCCGCCATACACCCGAATCCGGCGTCGCAAGTCGCCTTGTCGGAACCCGCGCAGAAACAACCAATACGCGCGTTCCTCGAAGAGCAGAGCAAGTTGCGCCTCTGCCGTTCCAGTATCCTCAAGCAACCCCAATCCAGACACCCCACCCGACCCTGCGGGTGCGGGAGTTGGACATGCGTCGTGCGATGTACAACTGGTCCGCAATTGATTTAAGATCGTGAGCCACGACGGATCATCGCGTTTGAGCGCCGCTTCGGCTTCGGCAAGCCGCGCTTCCAGCCCACTCGCCATTACTAAGGGAGCCCAGGGATCACTCAGCGCCGGGAGATTCACGCGTGGATCATTGCTGGAGACATAGGGCAGTCCATTACTGCCCTTGCGATCGCTAATCCGTTCAACACCGTCCTGCTGAGTGGAGGACGGTGTGTTCGCGACAGTGAATTTACCGTAGTAACTGCCAACAAGTCCGTTGGGGTTTATTGTTGCGACCTTAGGATAGGAAATCTGATAGAGAAACGACGTCTCCACGTCTCCTGCCCTATCAGCCGCCTCCTGGATCCGTCCCATACCGAGCAAGACTCGAATGCGGAGAACATTAATGAAACTCGAGATCCGGGCGCTTTCCTGCGAGAGGGTGGATGCCGTGTCGAGTTTTGCTAACGCGAACGTATATACTTCATCCGTCGAGTACCCACGCGTCATCCGGATATCGCCGTTGTATTCCAGCGTACTTAACGGTACGCCCGAGCAATAGAGCTCGGCCGTCATGATCAATGCGGACGCTTCGATCGCCATCGCATGCGCCAGGATGGTATCCGACAGCAACGCGCCGTACACACGAAACCCGGCTTGCGTTTCCGCTGCAAGAATTCTCAGGTTACTCAATCGATTGAAGAAATTTTTCGTCGTCGCGTTGGGGTCTGGGTCAAAATTTCGAGTGGAAATGTCTAATTGAGGGTAAGTTTCGGTCGACACCACCGGCGCCGAAGTAGTCCGATAGTCCATTTCATCACTCACATGTCCAACCAATCGCACAAATGATGGCGTGCCTATCTCGTCTACCCCTGTAGGAGTTTTCTTACTTCCTGCCATGACATTGGCCAGCCCTAACACACTACTATTGTATAACGCGAGCACACCTTGCTGATTCTTGATCACCTCGGGATCAAGCATATCCGTGCTTGCATCGGCGTTATCCACAAGCCCGAAGGGAGAACATCCAATCATCAGAGCCATCCACAGGCCGATGACGGTAACACGTCCTGCACGTTGAACATGCTGCATTATTGGACCCTCACAGAAATGCCATAAGTACGAGGGGTTGGAAGGACGTTTTGCGCTGCCACTCGACCGATTCCACCAACGCCAGGATCCTTTCCCGAAAAGGTCGACCATAACCCAAGATTGGTGCCCGATACCGCCACTTGCAGGGATCTCATCCCAAGAATGCGAGATCGTTGGGCGAGCGGCACGTTATAGGTCAGCTGCATACTTTGGAATCGCAACGTCGACACCTGATGCGTATACGAGAACGCGTCATATCTGGATTTCACTTGCTCTTCCAATGAGAACGTTGGATCATTCATCTCTCTGGAGTAATTATAGGTCCCGCCGCTTGAAGCACTACGACTCGCGACCGTCCCGCCCCCTTCATACATCAATGATGCAGTAATGGTGAACCGGGAGGCAATCGTGACCGTATTATTGCTTGCAAGCGTAAATCGTGGCGTCGGCGTGCCAAGATAATGAATATCGTCTCCATACATGAGTTCATTGTACTGGATCTGCCCATCGCCATCCCCATCAACAAATCCGACAACCGGTTTTGCCCAATATCCATCGATGGGATATCCCTCACGATACACATCCGACGTAAAAAACTTCCCCCCGACTGTGGTGGTACGATCCAACCCAAGGTTGGAATACGGATTCTTCAAACTGATCAACCGATTCTTTCCCGTCGAAAACCCATTCGACGTATTCCAGTCGAAGAGTCCCATGCGTTGAAACCCCTCAATGGTGACTTCGAGATTGTTACTCTCTGCGTCGCCAATATTGTTGACCCGCCTCGTTACCTCCCCGAGCGATGGGGGTAAATACTCGTCCATGATTAAGTCAGAGGTATGGATCTGTCGCAAGGTGACGCGCCCTTCCAATCGCCCCCGCGACCGATCGATCATCGTGACATCAAATCCTAACTCCAATTCCCGCGAAATTTCCGGAGACAATTTGGTATTCCCGATCGAATTGAGATTCACAATGCTGGCATCAACGTTCTCAAGAGGAAAGCGGGAATAGGTATACGTCCGATGTTTGTCCGCCAAGCCGGGCTGCCGGCCCGCGAGGCCAAAAGCCATCCGGAGTCGCAAATCCGGTAGCAGTCCCAAAACCGGAAGCTTCCGAAAACTGGGCTCATCGGACACGAGGTACGACAGTCCAGTTTTGGGGAAGATAGGTCTGCTACTGCTACCAATCGCGTTTCCGGCATCCGTTCGCACGGAAAACGGAAGCCAGAGTCGATCGGCGATCGCAACCGTGACTTGCGCGAACATCCCAGCGGTCTGTCGCGCCGTTTGCGTTTCAGGCTCAACCCAGGTCACTCCCGCTCCGCGAATGCCCTGCCCACCGATTGGAAGTAAGCCGGCAGCCACACCAGTCCTGCCCGTGACGTTACTATTGACATCAATCCCTACCAACGGTGTGAAGTTCAGCAATCGAAACCCTTTGGGCGTTCCCGAGACTCTGAAATGTGCGTCCGTCACGAGTTGCGACGACCGTGCGCTCGTGTAATCCCTATCGGTGGAGTCACGTTTTGTTAGACACGTACCGAACGCGACATTGAGCGAGCCGCTCAATGGACAGTAGTCCCCAGCCGCAAGCAGGTAGGTCTCCCTCCCATTCGAGGCGTCGATCCCCGCGGTCGCTTCTACAGTAAGAGTCTGCCACAACGTGGCTCGATAATTGGCGCTGTTTTTGAACCGGAGCGTGTTGCTATTGCGTCTCGCCATAAAGCGCGGAACGCTCACGAGGACACCGCTCCCGCCCCCAACGGGAACACCATTCTGATCGTAGAGGGTGACAGGTGGTGTTAATTCTTTCGATTTTCCGAGAATGTCAACGAGCGGGGTGGACCGTTTGTCTTCTCGGATAACTTGCGTCGTGTACGTCAGATCTGAGTAATCGTTAATGCCTAAGGTAATTGCCGCCGTTCCGCTGTATTGATCAAGGGCTTGTGGGCGATGCTGCCAACTCTTAAGACTGATGCCAGCGTTTTCCAAGAGACGCACATCGGCATCCGGCAACTTTAAGAGCCCAAGGGTGGGTCGATAGGTTCCAGTCAACGAATAGGTAATCTTGCTCGTCCCACCACTCACGGTCATGGAGAGGTCCTTGCGTATTCCCCGTCCAAACACCGTGGTGTGCGGATCGTTCAGGACCTGATATACCGTTGTACTATCGTACCGGCACGTCGGAAACACGCCCCAGTTCAGTCGCTGAATTGGAGTGGCCGTTGCATTGTCATATCGAGGACAATGCACGGTCCCAGTCCCATTTCTCAGGTCTTCTCCCCACGCAAAGTAGTTCAACGGCCATGCCCCAGGCATGGTTTCTTGAGAGATCGTCGCCGCGATATTCCAACGGACGGGCCCTTCCCGCCCGCGTTTTGTGGTCACAATAAAGACGCCATTCGCCGCATTACTGCCGTACAACGCTACCGCAGACGGCCCCTTAAGCACTTCAATTTTGTCAATCGCGTTCACGTCCAGCTGATCAATGGGCGAAGTCGCAAAACTTGTAGCAGCGTCGGCATCAAGCCCAGCCCGATCTCCAATCACCTGCACGCCATCCACAATCCAGATCGGTGCCGTCGACGCCCGAAGGCTAGTCGTCCCACGGATCCGAACCTCGGCTAACGCTCCTGGCTCCCCGGATGCCCGCCCAACGATCAACCCGGGAACTCGTGTCGCCAACAACTCCGTGACGCTGGATACCGGGTTCTTCTCAATGATCTCGGCGACATCAATCGTTGTAATATCATTCCCAACCTCAACCCTACGCTGCTGCCCGGTAGCGGTGGTTACAACCTCAGACAGCGACGTCGCGATCGCTGCGAGCACGACACGAGTCTTCGTCTCCTGCCCTCCATTCACTTCAACAGAAATTGACGCCGACCGATATCCAAACAACTTCACATTAATTACATGTTTCCCGGGATCGATTCCACGCAACACAAATTGCCCAGCGTCAGTCGTTACAGCCGAAAGCTTCGTCCCGGCAATCGTCACGGTGGCCTTCGCAATCCCTTTCTTCGTCGCAGAATCCACAACCGACCCCGTCACCATGCCGGCGGCTTGCTGTTGCTTCTCCGAAGTGCCCGGGACTACGCTCACATTTCCAGATGGGAAAACATTTACCGACAATCCAGTCCCATTTAAAACTGACCGTAACGCGTTATAAACTGTCACACTATCGACATGAACGGTGACTTTCTTCCCAGCTACAATATCCTTGACATACGTAATGTCTATCCCACTCTGCTGAGCGATCGACTTGAGTACTTGATCGAGTGACGTATTATCAAACCGCAACGTCACTCGACTCTCGGCTTTCGAGGAAGACGTACGTTGCGATTGTCCTTGAGTGAATTCCGACTCAACACCCTGCGTCGATATTCTTCCCTGTGCCTGATTCGCAACGGGAAGGAACATCAGCGCAGCGACAATCCCGGTGAACGAGGGAAAAATCACGGTTGGATATTTCATTAATTATTCAGATAAATGTGTATCCTACGCAATGCAGCTTTCTTCACATACATCACTTCAGATTCTCCATACGAAATACAATCACGTTTCCTTGGCGTTCATACCGGACCTGAAGCGCGGCCGCGATAGCACCGGCAACTTCGTCTGGGGTACGATCGGTGAATGTCGTATTGATGATTCGTTGATTTAGTAGCGTGTCAGCAACTTTAAATTTGACGTCATACCAGCGTGATAACTCTTGCAACACAACAGCGAGCGGCGCATCTTCAAAGACGATTTGTCCGCGAGTCCAGGCGAATTGTGCAGAGATCTCGGCACTACGGGTCACAACAACGCGCGATGCCGATCGAAGTCCAATGTCTCCCGCGCTCAATACAGTCCCGTCGAGCGCGACTTTCCCTGACGCCACAGCGACACGGACTGAGGAATCGGTATGATATCCTCGCACAACAAACTCCGTACCTAGTACACGGGTCGTTGTGTTTTTAGCGTGAACAATAAGAGGACGTTGTGTGTTTGCGGTAACATCGAAATACGCTTCGCCATCGAGATGAAAGTCACGTGGGCCAGTAGTCACGTATGGAGTGTATTCCAATCGACTGTTGACACCGAGGACAATGCGAGTACCGTCGGCGAGCATGATATTGGAACGTTCGCCTTTGGCGGTGGTGTGAACACGGAGAACAGGCGCGTGTTCTTTCGGGAGATTGCTATAAAGAACGGCAGCGGCGAATACGCCCAGTGCGGTTGTCACGCCAATCAGTTTGGTCTTCCACGAAACGCGTTGTGCAATTGAAGCATGCCGGCCAATTCCCGGGGTGGCTGGACGCTGGAGAGGTACGGGATCGATAGGGATTGAAGTATCAAGACCGAGACGCAGTCGTGCGTCTCGAAGCGATGATTCAACCGACTCGTGCGGCAACATTCGCCACCGATCCGCCACAGCAGAGAGTTGGTGCGCAAGGCTGGTGTGCGTCGCAACGGCAGCGGCAACGTGTGGATCGTCCAAGGCAGTGGGCCCGTCCACGACGTACCGTTCGAGGTACTCACGGGTTCGTGGGTCGAGGACTAAAGCGCGATCGTCTGTCATAACCTAGTAACCCTTGAGCCAGGGCTGTTGTGACAGGGAATTTAAAAGTTTTTTTAGACGGAGACGGGGACTGTCTACGCACACCGTATCGTCACAAATCCAACCTCCTTCTCAGGCAAACCGTTGTGCGATCTCCATTAACGTTGCACGCGCACGCGCCACATGCTTCCGCGCGGAGACGAGGGAAACACCCATAGTTTCCGCGACTTCATCGTAGCTAAGCTGATGGATCCATCGCAACGTGAACGCGGTACGTTGCATCTCGGGAAGGCGGTTCAGGGCACGTGTCAGTGTTGCGTGCAGATCGGCGCGTTCGGTTGTTGTGTCGGCGGATTCTGGAGTGGTACCGCTTCCCAGGTTATTTTCCTCCGCGATTGCCGCAGCTTCCACACGTCCGATGATTCCCTCGTGGCGGAGGTGTTTGAGGGAGCGGTTACGGGTGGTGGCGTATAAATAGATGACGAGACTATCGTTATCTTTCCATTGAGTGCGGCGTTCCCAGACCATCATCAAGGTGTCTTGCGCGATCTCTTCAGCGATGGCCATCGAGCGTACGTAACCGGTTGCGATCGCGAGAAGGCGGGGGTAAAAGGCGCAATAAACGGTATCGAACGCTGTGTGATCCCCATTGCGAAGCTGGCCGATCAGTGCGTGCCGAACGGTGTCGGGGAGATCGGCGAGTGGTTTCGCTCCTTGGCGATTGCCGTCTTCCACTCCAGAGAATTTGAGCGCCTGGACAACCGTCAGCATATGTCTGGTACCAAAATAAGGCGAGATGTACCGAGAGCGGGAACCCAGTCATCGCTGTAGATGCTAACAGCTGGAACGCAGAAGCGGAAGAGGGATCTTTTTTTAGAGAAACGGTATGCTGTCCCACTCTCGCTTGTTAAAAAGTCCCACAAACTAAATGTTTGTGGGACTTTTCTTGTTATTGTTACGCTCTCTTAATTAACAGCCGAATTGTGCTTGTATAGTCGTTTCACATCTCGGCACACCCATAAGGTCCAGGAGTGTGTTGAATTTTTCTTCGTTGGCTTTGAGGAAGGCGAGGTTCTTCTCCATAACCGACGTCGGTGAGAGGGGTCCGACCGCCGAGCCAGCCACTTTGGTCGCGCGGGCACCGATGATGGCGCGACGATAGTCTTCTTCGTGAGGCAATTTCATCCCGGTCTCATTCAAGGCAGCTGCAACCCAGGGGTTGCGGGAAGCAATCGCGGTGAGGTCCACCATATCGTAGACGAATACACGTTCTTCGCCAATCAGTAGTGTCAGTTCTTTCGGATAGGCTGTGAGGACAATCTTCCGTGTTGAATCCTGCCCCGCTTTGAAGCGTGTCCAAAAGGTAAGCATCTTGTTGAAGATCGTATCCGTTAAGACAACATCAGTCGCAATGGTGGATCCGATCTGTACCTGCCTGCGCGAGGTCGACCAACTATCCTTGAGCCATCGCCACATGTAGTCGTGATCTTCGACGCGTTCGGCATGTGGCCGGATATTGAGCACCATCTTCACGGCATGACCGAGTGCGCGTTCCTGTCGTGCGATAGTGAGGAGATCACTAACCATCCGAGATGGCTCGCCGATACCGGCGGAAATAAAGACTTCGGTCTTGTCATTGCGCACGGCGGATGTGCGATATGGGTTGACGAAGTTTGCCGACATCGGTGCGAGTCGGCTGAAGATATCCAGATTGTTGCGCCCGAAGTCGAGTGACATGGCTCCCCCTTCGGAGACACCACCGATCGCGATCTTGTCTGGATCGATCGCGAACTTGCTCAGCACGTGCTTTAACGCCGCGTCAAACACGGCAGGGGTGGGATGATCAAGCACCAGAAGAATCATCCAGTATTTGTCGGCGAGTGGGCGCACGATCTCCATTTCGCGTTTGGCACCGACGCCACCGCCTGTTAGAGACACCATTAACGGCATACGTCGTATGCCGAGGAGTTGCGGTGAGACATACAGCAACGCGCCGGGAATGGAATCCAGGGACTGTTCGCCCGCCTGTGTGTTCTGCGTACCGGTCGCCATGTCCTTCGGGCGAACCGTCAAGCGGTGCGATGCACTCTGACCGATCAACGGTCTATTGGGTATGATGCTGCTCCACGTGGCCACCCACGCCAGCACAGCGAACAATTTTACCATATGTCAGCTCGCTCTGAAGCCGGCTTTGCCATCGGATCGCCTTCCTTACAACCGAAGGCTTTCGCGAACGCCGGAGCGTTCATCACGACTCCGTTAATCCGTGCTGACGGCACTGCATGCGGATCCCGCTCCAGTTGCCCGTAGTATCTGGTCGATCCCTTCCCCCGCCACATGCGTGCGTATGCCAAGAAGAATCGCTGATCAGGCGTGAAGCCGTCGACAACTGGTTTCGCAGTTGGTTTCACTTCGTGCTCCCATGCTTGGTAGGAGGCTAACAGCCCTCCCAGATCGGCGACATTTTCGCTCAATGTAATATCGCCATTAACCGGTACGCCTTCGATCGGCTTCATGGCTGAGTATTGGTCGACGAGACGTTTAGTACGCGCTTTGTATAGGTCTTGATCGAGCGATGTTAAATAAGACGTCACGCCATGATACATCTCGTGCCCGATGATGACGCCAACTGCGCCATATCCTATTGTGCGATCGTCTTCAGGATCAAAAAACGGCCACTGAAACATGAAGGATGGTACTTCGATACTATTGCCAACGCTTCGAAACGACGCATTCGGATTGTATTGTGAACTGCCCCACATCGGAGCCTGGTCTGCGCCAATTGTCTGTAGATCCTGTGCGATCCGAAATTCCTGCAGCGCACGAACATTCTGAACAAAGTTCATCGTATCCAGTACAAGCGTGGTGTGATCGACTAGAGTTTGTGCCTTCGCAATCTTGAACAGCATTTTCTCCAGCGATGCCGTCGCGACGGCTTTGTCAGCGGCGCTAATCCACGACAATGCGCGCACCCGCTCGCCTACCGCGGTGCGGATCGCCTGCATTAGCGCAGTAGCTTCAGCATCGACTCGGTCCGTCATGAGATGTTGCACGTACAACTGCCCAAGCGCAGATGGAAGGTCTTTCATCACTAACGACACGCAGAGCGCGGCGCGAACCGTATCTTCCTTCGCCCCCGTTTTGCGTCCCCCAGTCATCGAGCGGTCTAATGAATCGGCAATGAGGCAACTGGTGTAATAGTAGCCCGCGGCGCGCACATCGGGATCGGTCGTGTTCGGTGCCTGCCGACGTGCGGAATCCAGCATTTGCTGAAGTACCCGCGGAGTCTGCCTGGATAACACAGTAAACACCGTCATCGGATCGCGATCTTTCCCAAGTGTCGTGCTATCACGCCAGCCACCGTTCACAAACCGATCGAAGTCCGTGCAGGGCGAGACGGTCGAGTCCATGCCATGCCGTAGTGACCGGGTGAGGAATTCCGGATATGCAGTGCGTGCGGATGACGTGGTGTCGGATTGCCCATACATGTCCGTGGCGCTGAGCACCACGGAGAGTGTGACGAGAGCAATTGTCGATATACCGCACCTGGTCTTTCTAACACCACAATTGGCGTTAAGCAGTTTATTTGCGAGATGACTCATTGCTTACCCGGATACGATTCTTCACGAACCATTTTAGCGTGCGGCCCGTTTCAATAAAATCCGGATTCGTTCTACGAGTTCGCGGTCATCCGCAGATAGCACAACGGTGTCAACCAAAAGCCCGTCGCTATCTATTAATACGCCTGAATTGCCTCCATTGCATGCCCATTTACATATTCGGCCCATCGCATTGGTTTCAACCGAAATCGCATAATTATATAACTGATAATATCGATCGCTATGCTCGTATGCATCAAAGATGCGACGCCCGTCGGGGTTAGATAAATTCCATGTCGGCGACTTCGTGATCGCCATCACGACAGGGACCTTATAAAAGTCGACAACTTTGCGATAGTTGAGCTCGGCTTCGGCCGCCGGCGGTGGTGGCACTAGGCCACCAAAGTGTTCGGCGGTACCTGCCACAGTGACAATATCCAGCTCTGGAAACTGCTCGAGGAGTCTCCGTACGTTCACAAGCCCCGCAAAGTCGCGCATCGTGACATCGGCGCCCATCTTCCCACCGATCACGAACGTCACTCGACCAGGCCTGGGATATCTCACACGACGAGCACTATCCGGAAACCAGAAGTCTCCCTCGATCGAATCCGCCTTATCTCCCAAGGGGTAATTCCCTCCCCAACCTCGGAAAGCCTTGGTGAGGATAGCTCGCGCCAAAGCAACATACGCTTGCGTGCTTTTGGCTAGACTATCCTCTAACTCCGGCCGCCTCAGACTCCGCTCGAATCCTGCGACTGCGAAGCCTAAAGGAGGACCATACCGAGCCGCTTCCGCATCAGACATTGCATGCACGATGCTGACAAAGCGACCGCAATATTTCTGCACGAACGTAATATCGCGCTTCTCGTCAGACAGCTGACAGAGGCTACCGAGCAATTCCAGCTTATCCCTGGTCACCCACTTGTCATCATAGGGCGCAATATCGCTGAGTAACGAATCCCCCAACGATAGCCGCGCCGGAACAACCGTAATCAACAATTGAACCGTGGACGTAATGACGTCAATTTTCTGCGAATCCGTAGACGCCTTCGCCAACCGAGTACGATAGAGCGGGAGCACCTCCGCATCACGTTGCGCGAGGAGCAATACTTCTTGCGCAAGTAACGTCTGATTGATCGCTACGGACGATAGCGGGAGGTCAGCCGAACAACGCTGAGCCACCGCGACCACAGCATTGTCCAGACGTCGAAATGGGCCGGATTGCTCGAACGGCAGTGTATCACGAATCACTGCGCCAGCACCGGATACACTGTCATTCACGCGCATTGCTGCGCCCAGACATTGATCCCACAGCTGATACGTGGCCACGTTCGCCTGTCGCTGAGGCCATTCAAATCGCGTTTGCGCATGTCCAAGTGTTGCCATACCAACGCTCAGGAACACACCTATCCGCCAAGTAGTAAAACAAGACATGATTTTATACCGCATCGATAGTTGAGGTAAACGAAAAGTCATTCACTTTGAGCGCAGGAACAATTACTGGTGTCAATGCGGCAGTATACGGATTCGTATTGGGATGAAAGACCCGTTCGGACGAGCCAATTTGTACAACCTGGTTGAGCATAAACAGCGGCGATTCGGTGAATCGGAAGTTCTTGACCGCCTTCGAAATCTTACCGTTCTCCACCAACCAGAGACCATCACGTGTGACGCCGGTACAGAGCAAGCTGCTAGGCAGGATGACGCCAACTCCCCAAAACCGTGTGACCAGCAGACCGCGCTTTGTCGATGCGATCATCTCTTCCATCGAGGTATCGCCGCCTGTCATGGTATAGGACGGTCGATACGCATTCCCGGTATTCTTCCCAAGAAATCGCAGTGCATACGACCGATTATACGGTAACGAGTTGAGTACACCATTCGTAATCCATGCAATCGGAGCGAGACCAGGTTCCGTCAGCACGCCCAGTTCGGCATGCTGTGGATCGTGGGTCATCGAAATCCGTTCGTCGATCACCTTCAACCCCAACTTGCTTCGCCAGATATTCAATGATTGGTCATATTCCAACGTCCACGGATTTCCGGGGCCTTCAGCAAAGGTACGATCCCGCAGCGAGTTGATCACGATGTCGGTCATAGCCGCGACCGCTGGGGGTTCAAGAATCGCCGTATAACGGCCAGGCTCGATCGCCACAGGGTTGAGCGATGCCTGACACTTCTCGACGGCTCGCGTAACGAGTGCAGCACCATTGATGGATGACCAATCATAGCTGGACAAGCCTGCCCAACCAGAACCCACGCCTTTCGGATGCCGTACCGTTGCGGAACATTGCGCCTGAGTATACGCCTGATACTGCAGCGTCCCGGGTTGTTCCGTCTCGCTATCAAACGATGCCGCCTCCGCGGCACGCATTTCCAGATACCCTGCCGATAGGAAACCGTGGGATTCAGACATCTGCGTGAGTTGCTTTGCGATTTGCGCCCGCTGATCGATCGTAATGTTGGCCGTCGTATCACTCCAGACCTTCACTACAGGCGAAGGAATCTTTGGCTCCTCCAATGGCATCTGCGGAACCACGTACGTTGGACTGATCACCGCCGCGCGTTCCGCGGCGCGAACGGCTGCTTCCAGCGACGCATCATCATACTGATTCGTTTTGATTGTCCCACTATTTCCGCCAACCACGCGCGTCAATGTCACCCACAGATCTCGGCGATCGCCGGCCAGACTAACCTTGTTACGTGCCCACTGTAGTTCTGCGTTCCACCACCCTTCTATCAGGATGGTCGTCTTTGTCGCCGGTTTTGGAACATAACTCATCACACGGCTGACAATGCGCTGCATTGTCTCCTGCGACAATAATCTCGGATTTTCGCTCACGCTTTCCTCGTAAAATCAATAATGGTGCTGTTCTCGAACATCGCTGGAACGGCGGTCACATTGTGAAATGCCAGTTGCGCCGGTTGTCCTTTACGGGACATGATCGCACTCCGAACAGCGGTCGATTGACCACCGATTGCACGAAGGGATTTCCATAATTCCGGTGCCTGGAACAATAACCCCGCATTCATGAGAATCGCTGTTCGTTTGCCATTCGTAATTTCGTAACACGTTGGGCCCGTACCGAGTCCATTGAGCTGCTGAAAGTCCATGCCAGCACCCATGCTTCTGAACATCACTCCGGTTTTCAAATCTCGGTACAAATCCGACACCGTTGTGGTCGACTCCGACGGGGCCATCACCAAATTTCCCGTTCGAGTGATCGGCGCATCAACACCGGTTTCAGCGTAAGCGCAGCCAGTCGATGACACGATTGGGCTCGTCGACCGTATCCAGTTTGCCGACTCTCGTGTAGTTTGAAACCCCTGTAATACACCATCGCGTACCAGGGGGAATGATCCTGATACTACGCCATCATCGTCCCATTGCACTGTAGCGATACCGCCAGGTTCGTTCCGATTGGCCGAGACCGACAGCAGAGGGCTACTCATTTTCTGCGTCATCACCATCTCGTCAGGTTCATTCAGATAGCTCGTTCCCGATGCATTCGCCTCGTATCCCAAGGCTCGATCCAATTCCGTCGCTAATCCGACTGTCCCTGACAACACGCTTGCCACAGAATTCGCGTCGAGCACCAAAGGATACCGGCCCACATCGACCATTTTTGCGTTCAACTTTAAGTCTTCCTTGCATTCCTCGATCCTGACATCGACATACGCACGGAGGCCATTCGGTTCCAGAAGCTCCCAACCGGCCCCTGCAAAATACGGATTAAACCCTCGAACAGCCGATCGCCCATCCTGTTGGTATGAGATCGACGAACCCAAGGAGATGCGAAACACGCGCTGCGTCCAATAGCTTCCGTCCGACGCGCCAAAGGCCTTATCTTGGCGAACTGGATTGACGACTGGATTACCGAACTGCGCCTTTAGATTGATGCAATATGCGCTAAGACCGCGGAGCAGGTCACATCCGTCGAGTGGATGGATATCAAACGGATCTATCTGCACGGGCATTGTCCACTGTCCCGACGACACCACCGGTCGAGGCGCCAGGTCGGCTGAACGCGCCGGCCCAATCGTGTTGCCTTTCGCCTGCAGTGCGGCCTCGCGCGCCAACCGCTCCATCTCAGACTTCCCGAGCACCGGGCCCGATGCAAATCCCCAGTACCCGTTTACGAGACAGCGAACACCGCAATGAATCGCTTCGTCATCCCGAACCGTGTTTGGAAATATCCTTCGATCTTGTGTAAACGTGATCCGAATATCGGAATACGACGCCCCGTTGGATTTGGCGGCATCCAAACCATGTTGAATCAGGGCTTTCCACCCATCGTTCCAATCGCCTACCCGATCGGCGACTGGAGAGGCAGATAATTGCTGGGGAGTGAGCTTCGCCAAAGCCGCACCGGTCGCGATGATCGCGCCGTTTTTGAAAAATGTTCGACGTGTTGAAGACATAGTGAAATCAGTGAAAGTGATGCGGAAACAATGATGTGTACGATGATGTGTCTGGAGTGCGTGAAAACAATATCAGGTGCGATGACCAAGATCAGCGCGCACTGATCGACACTTTCCCACGGACGCCCAACGGCTGCACCGTGTAGTAGTGGTCACCGGGTTCTGTGAACTTTCGCCACGCGGACAAACTCCCGTCGGCACCGGTCGTATCAAACGCGACTTGGAGAATATTCCCTGATTGACCGAACGGAGATGAAGGTGGAAGTCCAGGAAGAAATGCACCAGCCAGCTCCGGGTGGTCGAAGATGATATCAAACTTCATTCCGCCCGAATGCGATGCTCCCAAGGCGTTCTTGGGAGAAAATCCGGACTGATTTATCCAACTAAAGCTGGACCCGGGCCCGCCTTTCAACTCCATGATCTTTGGCGTGTATACGATGGTGTTGTTCGGTGCTGCCTGCGCTGCAATGGTAAAGACCGGAACCACAGACCGAATGGGCCATCCGGTATACAGGAACAGCGAGTCGCGTCGAGTTGCTCCATACACCGTAGTAACTGCGGTGACAGTAACTGAGTCGTCGGGCATAATACCATACAACAACCCGGTCGTTGTCTTGAACGTGGCGAGCCACCTGTTATTCACGTAATACCGGACAGGGACCCCGGATATCAGATTCCCATTCTGCAATCGGGCCCGAACCGATAACGGCAACGATCCGCCGGCCGGCACGGTCTTGGCCTGAGATGGAACAAACAACACCAAAGAATCCAGATCCGAAGGGGCGGTTGCGGTCACTCCCACCCAGATTGTATCCCGACGTGTAATGTCGCCAACCGTGAGGGTAGCATACACGTTCACCCGGGTCGTCGTTTTCAGCGCCGTGAGTACCCCGGTTTGCGAGACATGTACAGTCAACGTATCGGCGGATTCCCATACTACCCGGGACGGTGTTACCAACGAATCCACCACGAGCGAATCGCCGTAGACTGAATACGGCGTCGCATGCAACTGTAGCGTGTTCGTTGGTGGTGTCATGCTCAGCAGTACAGCTGGATGGTCCACCTTCACCGCCCAATAAAACTCGTCCGTCTGTGGTGTGGGAGAAACTGGCGTATAGTCCGAACACGCGAGCACGCTGGCACCGACTCCCATAAATACGACAACCCATCTCCATTGCTTACGCATCTGCGTATGTATCTGCTTACGCATCATTGTTCAGACACCCTCGGTAATTTGGATTGTACCGTTGCTCCTGCAGGGGGACCGGTATACTGACCTGATCTCCATAAGCGACGTTGCCGACGTCCGGGAAGCCAATGGGATACACCTCATCCACACGAGCTCCGTAGGTCCTCATTCGCCGACGTAAGTCTCCTTGCCTGAATCCACGGAGAAATAGCCAATATGCTCGTTCAGAAAACAGCAGATTGATCTGCGCCGAAGCGGTTCCGGGATCGCTCAGCAACTCGAGTCCAGCGATTCCACCAGTTCCTGCTGGTGCTGGTGTTGCACATGGATCATTCGGGACACAGTTGGTTCGCAAAGCATTCAGTATCACCAGCCACTGAGCGTCACCGCGTTCCAGAGCTGCTTCTGCCTCCGCAAGCCGCGCCTCGATACCACTGGTGAGGATAAATGGTGCCCAGGCGTCTTGTAACGCCGGAAGTTGGATTCGAGGATCATTGCTGGTCGTATAGGGCAGTCCGTTGCCGCCTTTCAGGTTGCCGATCCGTTCGCCAAAGTCAACATTCTGGCTTTTGGGCGTGCTGGCGACCGTGACCTTTCCGTAATAATCACCAACGGTGTTCAGTATGACCTTGGAATAAGAAATAGGATACTGAAACGCAGTTTCGACATTGCCTGCACTCGCCGCGGCCTGTTGAACATGCCCTTGCCCAAGCAATATCCGGACACGCATCAGCGCGATGAGTCCCGAAATCCGCGGACTTGCCGACGAGCGTAATGCCGCCGAGTCGAGTTTCTCCAGCGCGAAGGTATAGAGTTCTTGAGTCGAATACCCGCGAGTTAATGTCAGATCCCCATTGTCATTCAGCGTGCTTAACGGGACTCCTGAGCAATAGAGCTCAGCCAGCATCACAAGCGACGACGCTTCGATCGCCATAGCATGTGCCAGGATCGTATCGGATAGCTGGCTCCCGTAGGATCGAAACCCTGACTGAGTAGCCGCTGCGAGAAGCCTCAATTCGCTTAACCGATCGAAAAACGCATAGGCACCGGAAGGATCGGGGTCGAAATTTCGAGTGGAAATATCGAGAAGTGAATACTGCGCAGTGAATCCGCTTGCGGCAGTGCGGTAATCCAATTCGTCACCGACATGCCCAACCATCCGTACAAACGACCGGACGCCTCCATCGTCTAGCCCTGTCGCGCTCTTCTGCCCCCCAGCGACAACCTGGCCCAGTGCCAACACACTACTATGGTACAGCGCGAGAACCCCCGCTTGGCTTTTGACTGCCTTGGGATCGAGGACCTCCGTGGGGGTGTCGGTACCATCGACGAGTCCAAAGGGAGAACACCCAACGAGCAGGACTGTCGACATACATACAGTTACCACCTGCCTCTGCCATATCTGTCGCCACATATTACTGAATCCTCAGAGTAATGCCATACGTGCGTGGTGTCGGAAGAATCGGGCTCTCCTGACTGCGAAGGATCCCACCAATAGACGGATCTTGTCCCGCAAAAGTCGACCATATCCCCAAGTTGGTCCCAGACACCGCCACTTGCAGAGATCGCATCCGGAGATAGCGCGCCGTAATACGCGGAGGTACCACGTACGTGAGCTGCATAGTCTGTAAGCGCAGTGTCGACACACGATATGCCTGGGCGACACCATCGAAGAGGAGTCGCGCTTGCTCCTCCAGGGAAAGGGTCGGGTCGTTCATCACTCGTGAATATTGCCCGATATTACTGTTATACGTATTCGCGACAGCACCGTTTTCGTATGAGACGGTCGCGGTAAGAGTGAGTTGAGCCGCAACCGTTAACTGCTGGATACTCGTGGCAGTGAACCGAGGAGCAGGACTGCCCAAATAGTGCTCGGTGTCACTATAAATAACTTCGTCGAACTCAAGCAACCCATTTCCGTTGCCGTCGATATATCCTACGACGGGCCTCGTCCACAACCCATTTAGCGGATAACCAGCAACATTTTTGCGACTAACCTGCCTTCCCCTCGAGTTTGATGGCAACGACGTGGAAGCCACTCCGTTCATCCGAACAAGCTTACCGCGCTCTGTCGATATTCCATTGATACTATTCCAGTCCAACCAACCGGCGCGGTGGAACCCTTCCAGCGACACTTCGACACTTTGGTTCATCGCATCCCCGATGTTGGCGATACGTGACCGCACAGTTCCGAGCGAAAGTGGAAGCGTTTCCACTTCAAGCAAGTCTGAGGTATTCTTGCGCGCCAACGTCGCCTTTGCAGACCAGCGGTTGTGAGGGTGGTCGATCGCAGTTACATCGAATCCCAGTTCCCATTCCCTCACGATTTCGGGAGATAGTTTGCTATTTCCGACAGAGTACAAATTCGCAACAGACACATCAACGTTCTCAACCGGGAACCGGGTGAATGCGAAGGTCCGATATTTGTCAGCCAACCCTGGCTGCCGTCCGGAAACTCCGAATGCAGTCCGAATCCGCAACTCAGGGAGGATTCCGATTATTGGGATATTTCGAAAGCCTGGCTCATCCGACGCGATATAGGAAAACCCTACCCGCGGGAAGATGGGTTTGGATTCACTTCCGATTGCATTACCCACATCTGTGCGGACGGAAAAGGGGAGAAAGAGCCGATCCGCAACCATCAAACCGGCCTCAGCGTACATCCCCACCGTACGTCTCGCCGATTGAGCGTCCGCCAACACCCTGACAGTCTCAGCACCTCGAACACCAAGCCCACCCATGGGAAGTCCCTCGGCGCCGATCCCGCTCTGTCCATTCGTGATGCCAGTAACATTGAGCCCAACACGCGGGGTAATATTGAGCCATTTATACCCTCTAGCCGGCGCGGAAGCCCGGACAAACAGATCAGTGGCAACTGCGGCCGTCCGGTAGCTCTTGTATTCATTATACGCCCCCTTAATCCGTTGCGTACATGTGCCAAACACCACATTGACCGCCCCGCTGACCGGACAATAGTCTCCTGGTTGGAGCAGGTAGGTTTCGCGCCCATTCGTGACATCGAGTCCCGCAGTCGTCTCGAATTTCAGAGCATCCCATATGGTCGTGCTGAAGGTCGCCGAGTTTGTAAACTTGAGTTCAATCCAGTTCTGGATCGCCAGGAAGTCGGGCACCTCAACCAGGATCCCGCTTCCAACGCCGAGGAGAGCACCGTCACGATCATACAATTGAACCGGTGGGTTCATACTGCTGGATGCACCGAGCGCATTAATCAGCGGAGTGGTTCGTTTGTCCTGCCGAGTGATACGTGAGGTAGTCTGGAGCTCCGACTGCGCTCCAAGCGCGAACCCAAGGTTCAGGGTGCCGTTGTAGGTTTCAAGCGCTTGCGGACGACGCTGCCATGATTTGAGACTAACACCAGCCTTGGCCAGTAAATCGACATCCGCATCTGGCAGCTTGAGAACACCAAGTGTGGAGGCGTACGATCCTGTCATGGAATAACGAAACTGACGAACTCCACCACTCACTCCTCCCGACAACGTTTTGCCGAACCCCTTTCCCAACACCGTGGTGCCTGGATCGTTCAGAATCTGATATACCGTCGTGCTGTCATATCGACACGTTGGGAACGTTCCCCAATTCAGAGCGAAAGCGCTGGCACCATACCGGAGACATTGTCCATTTCCGCCCGCTGCGACCCCGGCCGTCAGATTCTCGCCCCACGCAAAGTAGTTTTGAGGCCACGCTCCCGGGAGCGTCTCCTGAGACACACCCATCGCCATATTCCACCGCATCGGGCCTTCTTCGCCGCGCTTCGTCGTCACAACAATAACGCCATTCGCCGCATTACTTCCATACATCGCAACAGCTGATGGCCCTTTCAGCACTTCGATCGTACTGATGGAGTTTATATCCAACTGATCGATCGGTGACGTCGCAAATCCGGTCGTGTCTGTACCGGTGCGATCACTGATGACCTGCACGCCATCGACAACCAGAATTGGCGCATTCGACGCACGGATACTTCCCGTTCCACGGATCCGAATCTCTGTTTTTGCACCGGGTTCACCGGAGGCCCGTCCAACGACCAATCCCGGGACACGAGTTGCCAACAAATCTGTCACCGTAGACACCGGGTTCTTCTGAATCACCTCGGCAACATTGATCACCGTAACGTCATTGCCAACTTCGACCTTCCGCTGAACACCGGTTGCAGTTGTCACGACACCGGAGAGCATGCTTGCTGATTGAACGAGCACAATACGGAGCGTTGCAGTTTGATCGCCCACGACTGTAACGGATCGAGAGGTCGAGCGGTATCCGATGAATCGAACAGCGACTATAGCACTTCCGGTAGCGACACCCGGAATAACAAACGTTCCCTTCTCGCTGGTGAGCACACGCTTTTTGAATTGCGGCATTTCGACGATCGCTCCAGAGACCGGCTTCCCTGTTGCTGAATCGACAACGACACCAATAACCTGACCAGTTGCGACACTATCCCGCTCCTTTCCCGGGCGGGAACGATCACCCACAACAATAGTTCTGCCGTCCTTCGCTACTGTGGCAATCAATCCAGTTCCTTGCAGAGCCGCAGCAAATGCATCCATCGCTGATTCATCGGTCAGACGAATGTTGATGCGTTTTGTAAACCGAGGATCCGCGTTGTTAAAAACGATTGGAACATTCATTTGCTTTCCAATGGCACGAATGACATATCCAATCGTACTATCCTGGATCGATAGCGTAACAAGGGATCCAATCTGCCGTGACGACTGCTCTGTTTTTTGAACTTCGCTAAAACGTCGAATGCCATCCCCCTGTTGCTCAGCGGGCACAGTGGGTGCGCTCTGCGCGACAATATCATTATGCGAGATAAACAGACACGCAACCAGCGCAAGCGGAAGCCCACCTCCGTATCGCCACGTCGGGTTTTGTATCGACCTTCCTGCGGTTGACCACTTCTGTACCATGCTCAATTATCCTCTGGGATATAAGGTCAAGACTCGCCCTTCACGGACAACGCGAACGTTGAACGTCAATTCCATAATCGAGATCAAATCGGTTAACGAACCGGTCTCGAATGTGCCAATTACTCGTTGTGTCGCTAACGCAGGGTCGCTTAACCGAATATCCGCGTCGTACCAGCGATTCAGTTCGGAGATGGCGTCTGAAAGTGAAAGGTCTTCAATGGCTAGCGATCCGCGTACAAACGCGAACCGGCTTGCACTCGTCATCTGCACCTGAGGTGTGCCCGTGCGCCCAACAACAGTCTCCTGACCGGCGGTGAGCACTACCGGTCCGATTGCAACCTTCCCGTCGCGCACCGCAACCGTGGTTGCGGTATCGGTTGGATACTCGCGTACAATGAACGTTGTACCGAGCACACGAGTTGTGTGTTGCCCGGTCGTAACAGTAAATGGAGCAGTAGTGCGTGGAATCACGGTGAAGTGCGCTTCACCAGTAAGTTTGATCGCTCGGTTACCGCGGTCGTAGTCAGTGGGGACTTCGAGTCGGCTGGCAACGTTGAGGAGAACGGTGCTACCATCCGGGAGCGTAATGGTGGCACGTTCTCCGTTGGACGTGGTATAGGTAGAAACCGATGACGATGGGCGATTGGGTAGATATCCGATCAAGGACCATCCGGTAATCACCATCGCTGCGGCAGCCGTCAAGGTGTACCAGAAGGTACGGGCTGGCATACGACGATTTTGGACCGGGAAGAGTGTAGAGTCCGGATTCTCGCGATGGCGGGAATGACTGGCAGTAAAGCCCTCTCGCCGATGCCGGCGGGCGGCCCGAATGCTGTAATCCACCGTGGCGGCGACGCGAGCGTCGGCGTTGTAATCCGGGACGGAGCCATAGGGATCGGGAACCGCTACACGTAGCGCGTCCACCATCCGCCGCTCTTCGGGGTGGTCGGTGAGCCACTGATCTACTGCACGCTGCTCGTCCGGTGTTACGTCACCTGCGAGGTAGCGGCTGAGAGCGGGATGATTGAGGAATGTGTCTGAGCGCATCTAACTGATAACAACGCATCCGCATTTTGCCCCCCCATCGTAATTAAGATTTTTTTCCTGGCTCCAAGTTCAGGTTTGAGCTGCTGTAAGTATTCCAACCCCCGGGAAGGGAGCTATTCGAATTCGTCTCGAATGCGTTCCAATCGAGTGCGTAATGCAGCAAAAGCACGGGCAAAAAGCTTTTCGGCGGCTTTGGGTTCCACGCCGAGAACGGACGCGACCTGGGAAGTGGTCATCCCCTGTTCGAATCGAAGTCGCAGGGCAGTTTGCTGCCGCTCGGTAAGACGCTGGGATTCGCGCCGAATGAGCGCGATCAGTGCGATATCTGCATACGCTTCGTTATCTCCGAGCGGCGGATCAATCTGTTCACGCAACGCATCCTGGAGGCGCTCGGATGCCTGGGCCGCTTTTACCGAGTTCAGCGCCCGGTTTCGAACTGCGGTAAACAGGTAGGCAGCAATGTTCGTGAATGGACGCCAATCGGGGCCGAGCTGCCAGATGCGGGCAAAGACTTCCTGCACGATGTCGTGTGCGGCGTCTTCATTACCTGTGAATCCATAGGAAAACCGAGTGAGCACAGGAAGGTACGTATGCACGAACGCGGTAAAAATCGCTTCGTCACCGCGTTGAACACCTGCGATGTAATCATCGTCGGAATAAGTAACGGCGCGCATATGATGTAATCAGTAACGCGTATAGATCGATTGCGGAAGGGTTGGGATTAAATGGTGTGGGAGGATCGGTTGTGGGGTAATGTGCGCTCTAAAGAATGTCTGGCGTCAGCGTTTTCGCTTCTAACCAATTTCGTAGAATCGATCCTACCAGATGACGGCTCGCTTGTCTGATGGCAGAACCATTGGGTCTCCTTCTTTACAGCTAAAGGCTTTGGCAAACTCTGGCATGGACATCACCATACCGTTGACGCGCGCAAAATAGGGCGCGTGGACATCGCCATTATAAGCGCTTGCAGAGGCATTCCATGTCCCGCGCCACACCCGAGCGAGTGCGACAAAGAAGCGTTGTTCAGGAGTGTAACCATCGATACTTGCGGCGGATTTTGATTTCGTGGCTTTTACTGCAGATTTCCAAGCGTTATAAGCCACGCGCACACCACCTACGTCAGCTATATCTTCGCTAAATGTACGCTTGCCATCCGGTTTCCACCCATCCACGGCAGGCATTGCGGTATACATCGCTTTCAATCGATCCATTTGCACTTTCACGTTGGGATTCTCCACGATTTCTAGTTGTGGCGCGATGCTGTGAATGATCTCATGCCCCACAATCATTCCACTAGCGGCATAGTTCAATGCGTCGTCATAATCAGCACTAAAGTACGGCGGCATAAACATCACGGCAGGGACCTCAACCGCGTGATCGCCGCTCTGATAGAAGGCGTTTGGCATCAGGAGGCCCATCTTCCACTGATCGCGCGTATTACCGCTCATGGAAGCGATCCACGTCTGATTCCGGAAGTTTCCAATCGCCGTTCTATTTCCAAGATAATCGGTTGGAGATAAGACGAGCCCTTGGAAATCGATGCGTTCTTTCGGCATGCCAATACGCAACCGAAGTTTGCCTAATCGCTCGAGCGCGATCGATTTCTCCACGTCATTAAGCCACTGATTCTGCTTCAGCTGTGCGATGGCCGCTGCATGAATATTCGCGAGCATGGTTTCCATATGGGACAATGCATCTGAGGCAAACAAATCCTGAGCAAAGGCTTGGGCAATCCCCTCACTAAAATTGTTAATCATACGCTGAACACAACGCTGTGTACGGGCAGAGTCGCGCGTGGTCTTCGTGGAATCTTGCATAGAAGATTGCTTCGAAGAGCGCATAATAGTTCTCTCTAACTCCGGTGCTGTGATACAACTTTCGTAATATGTACCGATCGCACGGAGAGTCGGATCTGTCGTCGTCGCAGCCACCGTGCGTGTCGAATCAAGCAAGCGTTGAAGACGATCTACGGTACGGCTGTAGGTGTCTCTAAAGAAATCACGATCGGGTGGAAGATGTAACGTTTGTTTAGGCGGAGCAACTTCGGCGCGCCAACCACCGTTAACATATGCGTAGAAATCAGCGCATGGAGAAATCGTCGTATCCGCTCCGTAGCGCAACGATGGGTCTAGCAGCGGGATCCGCGCACGAACAGAGTCTTGATTGGCTGTATCGGTGACGATACCATCGACCGGTCTGTTGGCGACCGTGTGTTCGTGTGACAGGACTCTATTATACCGCGGTGCTGAAATCGTAGAAGCGAGCGCAGTGACGAATAAGGGAGCTAAAACAATAAAGGAGCGCATAATGAAACGGAATAAGTAAAGAAAAGAAATACGGCGCGTGCAGCTATAATGGTTTATGCAATCCGATTCGCGGCAACACCAAACGCCACTTCAGCTGCACGCGCTTCAGCCAAGACTCGGACATCTGGAGCATAGCCCCTGTGGCTCTACTACCAGTCTCGTAAAGACATTCTGTACATATCAACACCTGCGCCCCTACACCACGGGCTCTACTATACCATACTATGGCTTCACCCAGGGACGTTTGATCAACACCGGGATAAGGCCTTCGAGCGCTTGCTCATCGCCACCAAGACTAGTGAGAGTCACCAATTTTCCTTCTTTGTCAACCAACCGTACCGACCCAGAACCAAGATATCCGTTCTCTTGATTTACGGTAATATCGTTAACGCGTCGGCGATCATAGCCGGGAAGCCTCCAAAAGGTTGTATTGGTCACCCCAACAATCGCGGGAACCTCGTGGATTTTCCGAAACATCGAATCAATCAAGACCGCTTCATACGCTGGCGGCGGCGGCTCCAGAGTTTTAAACCACCCGCCCGTCTTGGCAAGAAGGATGATTTCCAATTCAGGATTCGCGATCTTGAGTCGACGTGCAATCGCCGATGCCTTCATTCGAATTCCGATCTCTGAATCAACCCCCATAAATAATGTGACCACACCGGGCTGTGGGTAGGTGTGTTTCTCTGCCCCTGCGGGGAACCAAAAATCGCAGACCGGTGACTTCGCCGGTGTACCGATCATACCAACATCGGTCCAAAGTGTCTCTGACGGAGGCTTCCCCACGAGTTCCGTGAAGAGTCGATGTATCTTCGTCTTAAATGCATCGGTGCTCGTTGCTAGTTCCACTTCGAGTTCCTGGGTATGCAACCAACGTATACCCCAAAAGATCATCGCGGATACCGCGCCCCCTAAATTACCATCCTCCCACTCTGCGTTCGTCATTGCCTTCGCCAAATTCGCGAGATTATTAACACCAGCGCGGGAAAGTGCAGTATCACGGCTCTCCCTGGCTGTTGCAGCCACCATCCCCGCTGCCATTATCCGATCCCGTGTAGGCACAACCATACCAGATTTTTCGAACCAAGAATAAAGTTCCACCGAGAGGCGCGCGCGTGGAGGACGCGAGGCATTATAGCGCCACAATCCACTGTCAATGATAGCCATCCGATGTCGAACACTGTCAGCAGGAATTGCTTGAATCTGGCGATCCAACAAGAGCTTAGCCGCAGAGTCGTTGTTCGCCACCAGATACACCGGCATCATTACTCGCACGATGTCCAACGATACTTGGTCGACGGAAAATGGCGCGAGACAACGCTGCGCTGCGGTAATAATCGAGGCGGCGATGGGCGTCGTTTTGTTGTACACCGAATAATGCAGGGTATCAAAATACGTGGAATACAAAGCATCGACACTATCTCGAACGCGACCTATTACTCCGGCGCACATTTCGATATGCTTGTACTTCGTAATGTCAAAACGGGAATCAGGCCAAAGAAAGCGTGTTTGTGCTGAAACGGGGGTCGACGCTACCGTAGTTCCACCAACAAATACAATCATCAGCGCGAATACCAGACGAAGGCAAAACGAATCGCGGCGACGTGCACGAACGCACCGCTGGCGATCCACAATTTTTTCACCGACATCGAACTGGGCTGGCGGTGTTACTAAAGATGAAATAGTGAATGTCATGGTCCTTATTGATGCGAGGAAGGATATAATTGCTAGACGGCGTCAATCATGGCCGTAAAGCTGAAATCGCGGGATTTAATCGGTGGCACGATTGCAGGCGAAAGATCAAACATGTAAGGATCTTTAACTGGGACAAAAACGGGGACTGGTGGGCCAAGCTGTTCAACCTGGTTGAGCATAAAAAGCGGTGACTCGGTAAATCGGAAATTTTTGACCGCCTTGGAAATCTTCCCATTCTCGACCAGCCAAAGCCCATCCCTCGTATAGCCGGTACACAAGAGACTATCAGGATCCAAACCGGTAATCGTGGAAAACCGCGTGACGATAATCCCCCGCTTGGTGGTCGCAATCATCTCATCCATGGTCGTTTCGCCGCCCGACATGCGATAGCCGCTCCGTGCAGAGACCGGGAGGTTGTCGTTTAATTCTCTCACAGAGAAACTCCGATCATACCCCATTGCGACCAGTATGCCCTTTTCAATCCAATTGACGGATGTAAGCCCACCACTTGGTGGCACACCAAGCAGCGAATCCTCGGGATCGTGTCCAATGGTGATGCGATCATCAATGATTTTGAGGCCCAGCTTACTGCGGTACATTTGAATTGATGGATCATAATCCAGATAGAACGGCCCCCTGCCCATCTTTTCCGCACTCGCGCGGTTTTGAACACTATCGGCGCCGATGACCAATGGTCGGATCAATGCTTCCACAGCTTGAGGTTCGAGAATCACCGTATACCGCCCCGGTTCAATCGCCACCGGATTCACCGACGCCAAACACTTATCGAGTGCTCGTTGCGCTAAGCTGCCAGGATCAATCGCCGTCCAATTATAAGTTGAGAGACCCGCCCACCCAGATCCAACCCCCTTAGGGTGCCGTACCGTAATCGAACACTGTGACTGGGTTAGCTGCGTGTATGCAATCTTGCCGGGAGTCGGTCCCTGAGGATCCACGTATGCCTGCGCGGCCCCGCGCATTTCGATAAATCCAGCTGACAGGAGTTGGTGGGCTTCAGAGCTTTCTGTCAATTTTCTTACCACTTCACCACGCGTTTCAACCGCTAAGTTGTACGTGGCATCGCTCCAGATTTGCGCATTGGGCTCTGGGAGCACTGGGGGACGTACCGACATACGTTTTTCGTCCCCCCGAGCATTGAGCATTGCCGAGCGTTCGGCCACTCGAAGCGCCCCCAAGAGCGACTCGTCATCGGTCTGATTCGTTACCCCGGCCGCTTGACCTCCATTCGCATTGCGAAAGATGGAAATCCGAACATCCCGCCGATCGCTCGCTAAGCTCACACGATTGCGCGCCCAGCGTAGCTCTCCATTCCACCAGCCCATGATTTGGATTTGTGTCGACTCGATCGCATCGGGGGCTAATCTGCCAATCGTGGCCACGATTCGTTCCACTTCAGAACGCGCCAATAAACGATCGTCGTTGAAGGCGAGATCATGATGTTCCATCCGATCCGACATTATGTTGCTCTCATCGTGCGTCGTGGTATTTGCTTCCGTTATCGCGCGCATTTCATGCCTTCCTCGATGGGTCAATAAAGGTGAGCCCTTCATGATAAACAGGAACAGCTCGGACGGTATGCATGCTTAACTGCTCCGGCTCCCCTTTAGATTCTGCTCCACTCGTACTGCGCTCTGTACCAGGCCCTCCCACAGCAATAATTCCTTTCCAAAATTCTGGTGATCGGAACATGATCGCTCCCTTCAATAAACGCGAGACAATCTTTCCATTGACCACTTCGTAACATGCGAGTGGCTTAGCCAGTCCGTTCAACTGTTGAAAATCGACACTCCATACATTTACGCTTTTCATGGCGATCCCTTTTTTCATAGACTTGACCATCGTGTCAAAGTCGAGAGCTTCAGCGCCCGGATGCATGACAAGATTTGCTGTGTGCGTCATTGGGGCTTCCACACCGGTCGGACTAAACGCACAGCCCGGTGACTTGCTCTCCATGCCCGGCTTCTCCGAGGCTAACCAGGCAGCACCTTCTCGAGTCGTTTGAAAATTTGTCAATATTCCGTTTGTCACTAAAGCGGTGGCTACAGGAACAACACCTTCATCGTCCCATTGAACCGTCGCCAGTCCGCCGCGCATTGTGCGGTCGGCGGTAACCGACAAGTGCGGAGAACCAACCTTATAGGTCCCTAGCATCGCAATCGGATCATTGATATAGCTGGTACCGCTTGCGTTCGCTTCATAACCCAGCACGCGGTCTAGCTCCGTGGCTGCCCCAATAGTACCACTGAGGAATTGACCAACTGCATCGGCACCCAAAACCGTTTCGAAGCGTCCTACATCCAAAGGCAATGCAGGCAAACTACGATTCCATTTCCACTCTTCGACCATTGGGTCGATGTTAGCATGAATCCGATCGGCATCCATTAGTTCGAAGCCAACGCCAGCGGGACCAAGAAAGTCTGCTCCTATCGTGCTGCCATCAGGCATTCTTATATTAAACCATCCAGCTGTCTCATACGTTCGTTGCGTAAAGTAGGTCCCAGCACTGGTGGCAACCGCACGATCTTGCCGCTTAAATGTTGCCCGACAACTCCCGTCAGATCCAAATATTCTTCCGGCTGCGTGCACTGCAATTCCCGTGAAAATATCGGCCGCCTGCGACGGATGGATTGTAAACGGATCAATGGCGACCGGCATGGTCCATGACCCATTTTCGACGACAGGAACTGGCGCCAATGTTGTTGGTCGCAACTTTCCTAAGGTGTTCGCACGCGCCTGTCGTGCGGCTTCTCGGCCCAACCGCTCGCCTTCCTCCATGGTCCAGATTGGCCCACCAGCAAAGCCCCAATACCCTTTCACCAGCGCTCGCACTCCCACGGAGATCTCTTCCATCTCACGCGGTTGAGAGCCTCCGTGGCCCACCTTATAATCCGCTAGACCGACAGCTCCATAGGTCGTCCAGCCTGTATCCCGGATCTTGGTGTGCGTTAGACGCATATCGGCATAGCTGGCCCCCGCGGCAATCGCTGTGTCGATCGTGAGCTTTAATAGCTTTTTGACCCTGGGGTCACTCGTGATCGGCACGTCATCCTGTGCTGCGGTACCGATACTGTTCGGGAGAGATAAACCGAGAGCACCAAGTGAGCCAGGCATGCCAGTTACCGACGCGGCAAACATCCCGGCAGATGTCACAGCAGTCTGCCGAAGGAATCGTCTTCGAGTTGGTGATGATGAGTTATTTATTGACATATGGGGCTCGTTGATGATCGAGATTTTTTGTTTTCATTCGCACTACTCTACACGTTTAGGATTAACATCGACATTCAATTTTATTGTGACCAAAATCGGATTCGCGTAAACATCAATTTCGCAATTCAATACAGCGTGGTCGTATGTCATATATTTCATCACGTCCGATCGGCATACTTTATCCATCGATATACACTTAGGGATCACATTCCCTCTCTTCTAGTGGACATACAATGATGACTCCTTTCATTTGACTACGGATATTCGGATCTGACATAACACCATGGAATGGATATACACCTGGAGTAGAAAACTTCCTTGCTATCATATGAGAAAATGCAGATTCAATGAGATTGCTCCAATCTGGCAGCATAGGGATTGTCCGAAACCCGAGAATATTTCCTGGCTCAAGGGGAAAAGGATAGGTCATTCCAGGCAGTGCTGCTTCCGCAAATTCCGGCTTATCGAAAATCAAATCAACCGCAGGGCCACCAGAAGTAGGATTGTCAAATACCACAACACCACCAGCTGCGATTCTTGCCGTGTCTCCAGATAACATCCAGAGTCCAGTCGATTGAAAGACATCCAGAAGAGGTACTACATACTCGACATACTGGGGAAGCACAATATGAATTGCTATAGAGTCAGTAATAAAGGTCCCATTGGCAAATGCACTAGCGACGATATAGGTATCACCCGGTTTCATCGCAGTTACCAATCCAGCTTGACTGACGCCAGCAACTGTATTATCGCTCGACCGGAGCGCAATCAGAATCTCATTATTCGGCACCGGAGTCAGATCAATGCCCAGTGCTTGTACAATGAGTGCGACAGTCCCTACACTTGCGGGTTTGGTAAGAGTTGGTGGTGTAATTGAGGGGATCGTCGTACTAGCTCCATCAGGAGCTCGGAGCTCGAGATTATGCATAAGAACTGTCGGCAAGTTCCCGAGCACCCGAACCTGAACGGAGTCTCGCCTCGTCAATCCTTTATTGAAGACGGAAACGCGAACATATGCAAGCCCCCCTGTAGTCGCGAACTTTGCTACGACCAACCCGGAATTATCAACTGATATAGTAGAATCGCTCGCTGTAAACTGGAAAGGTCCAGTTACATCAGATCCATCGCCGAAAAGCGCAGTGATATTGAGTCGAACACTATCACTCCCATCAACCAAAGAAAGCGTGATCGCTTTTTCACGGACAGAGAATGTCTCGATGTATGACGCCCGATCCAGTAAAGGAGCCGTCGGAGCATCTGGTGAGGCACATGCACTCCCGGTAATTATTGCAAAACAAGAAGCTATTAACCTCGGCAACGCTTTCGGCGATCGCATATTACGCTCCATGGTTCTTACACCCTTGAAAATATGGGTTTTGACGTTCTTCCACAGGGATTCCTATGACGACAGCATCGCCATAGAAGCCCTCGAAATTGAGATAGCTCCCAGTAGGATATACCGTGTCTTGCGTACGTCCGTACTGTCGTATTAAACGCCGGAGATCACCTTGGCGGTGGCCGGTTGCGAACAGCCAGAATGCCCGCTCACTGAACACAAGATTGACGCGCGCCTCCTTTGCTGCGACATCGGATAGCCCTACCCCTGGATCATTGAGTGGCCGAAGTCCTCGGTACCATATAGTATCTGTACATGGTACACCAGCAGAACATACTGGTTTGTTATCAGATATCGCAGATGGTGCGATAAGTCCAACCCCTTCACCAGGCCCCCATGTTGTATCGGGGTATCCAGCTGGTCCTGGGCTTTGCCCTGGAACATCAGCCCGCACGCGAACAGTCGTCGTGCCATTTGTTCTTAATGCATTCAAGATCGATAGCCATTGGCTCCCACTTCGTGCCAAATCGGCTTCAGCTTCAATTAAACGGGCTTCTACCCCACTCGCTATGATAACAGATGTGCTATCGCCAGATTGAATATCATTATACTTAGTTGGTGTAAGCGTTGAATATCCATTTGGTGAATTCCCTACCGTCATTGTTGTGGTATGGGTTCGTGGATCGAAGCTACTAACGAACGGCATACCATTTTGTCCTTCTCGATCCGAGACAATATAGAAATTGTTGGGAAATGCATCAATTCGTTTCCGTATCACCCTGAAACGGAAAGTTGACGAGCTTGATACAGGGGCAACAACCCGCGCGGCAGAATCATACAGTCCAATTCCCATAAGCGCTCTACCGAGACCAACTCTCGCGAGCGTTTCAATGGAATCGTTTCCCGGAGATAAAGAAATAGCGCTATCAAGGAGTTCAGCAGCGTGCCGATATACGTCCGGGGTGGTTACGCCAGCCCTGTACGTATATCCAACTGGAAAGTCCACAGTCGAAAGTGGTATACCTGAGCAATAGGAATCCGCGAGATAGATCTCGGCGTACCCCTCTATTGCGTGCATCAAACCACGAATCGCTAGATCGGTATCTTTCGCATACGCCAGAAGCGCATATCTAGCCAACCTCGAATGTGCACGAACATCGTGTAGCACCTTATACAGCGTAGGCCCATTATTCTCCAGACGTCTGTCAATGATTCCTTGATCGGCAGTCCTAGGAGCTGCGGTATTTTTCACAAACTCATCCGTAAACATCCCACCAAACTTTACGACTTCCATCACGGCCTCCCTCATCAACCGAGTCGCCCCTTTAGCCTGCTGAAGCGCGCCGGCGGAAGTAGCATAAGCCTCTGGGTCCTGTATCCCCGCTGGGAGTGGAGGATTGCCAGCGAGGTCGTTACATGCCGTAACCACAAACAGTGCACTTCCAATGCATACGGCTCGCAAAGAGACATTTGTAGAGCGACGTAACAGAGACTGCGATATGACACCGGTATCTTTGATCATTATGCTAGTTCCTGAGTGTAAGTCGCAACGTCAATGTTCTCGGGGGAGGAGCCTCTCCATTATCGCGAACATCATCGCCGAGAGTGATGCTGTTTACGTCCGGATCTTTTCCTCGGTAGTTTGTCCACAATCCGAGATTGCTCGCATGAAGTGAGATCGATGCACTAGGGACTCCGAATCGAGCCATCCATGATCTGGGAACATTATAGTTGACGGAAAGGGAATTGAAACGAAGCGAAGTGACCGATTGGACAAGAGCGTTGCTGCTCCCATACTTTTCCCCGAAAGTGCCAGCAATATCCGCGGATGCAGCTAACGCCATAGCCTGCTGCTCTAACGTTGAGTTTGGATCCACATATAGCCTCTCAAGCAACCCAAGATTCCCAGAATTGAACTGAGTCAATCCGTTTTTGTAATCCATTCTCGCAACGACACTCACCCCTCCAGCGAGTGAGAAAGTTGCGCCAAACGGCATTTGCCATTTCGGAAACCCTGCTCCGAGATATACAGCGGAGTCTGCAAGCGAGTAATCATCGAACCCTATGCGTCCAGATGATGGGTTCTTATTGTAACCAACAATAGGCCGCCCCCATCGCCCATTGACAGGGTATCCTTTCTGGAGACGCGAGCCCCCATAATCTGACGTCACCACATAGTACTTTTGATCGCCATACAGTTCGACGACGATGTTGTTATTAGTAGAAATCGATCCATCCACACGAACAGACAGATGATCCGCTTCCCAAACTGTAGCGTCTCCGGAAAGCTCCAAACCTGTATTCCTGATGCGTCCGACGTTGGCATAGTATCCCAACACCTTTGAAGGAATTGACGGTGCAAGACTGAGTTGCTGAATCGCATCAGTTCGAAGTTTATGATGCGCGCTGATATTGAGATTAACCCGCGCATTCCATAACGACAGTTCAAACCCACCTTCCACCTCTCTCGAACGCTCTGGTCGAAGCTCGGGATTGCCGAGCGATTGCAGGACAATTCCTTCAGCTACCTCGGTACCGCTTTGGCTGAGGCCGTTCGAGGACATCATTCTGAGACTCCATGATGGCTCTGGTTGAACTCCAGCCACCCCGAACGCTAGACGGGGGCGAAGCATAGAAATCGCACCCCAAAGCGGAGTATCTCCTTCACGATCGATGGCAATCCATGAAAAGTTGAGTTTTGGGAAGAACGCCATGATACCGCTCCCCCGCCCCCGCCCACCGCCTCGAGCGGCACTCCCACCATCGAGCCGGAATCCAGGAACCACAAAGAACCGTGAGCTTACATTGAGTTTAGGTTCGAAAAACCAGCCAGCGGTAGTGGTTGCCGTCGACGACTGTCCTGATTGATAGAATTGAATTGGCTGTGCAACCCCTGGAGCCAGCGTATCGGAGCGTGCTCTCACGTCGCGCGTCGCGATTTGCGTAATTTCCAAACCCGCAGCAGCGGATACCAGTCGGCCAGTTAAAAAGTTGGCATTGAGACGCCCTGTCCTTGTAACCGCATTCCCGGTACCAAGTGCAAACGAACCTGTGGTATCTTCATTTGACAGCTTATACCCATATCGAACATAGGTACGATCTTCTCTATTGACCGTATTAATCCCTGCCGTCGCACTCAGCGTGACAGAATTCCAGCGTCTCCACTGTGTCTGAATGCCGATGTCCGACGTTACATCTTTTGATCTCCCTCTCTCTAAAAATTCTCTGAGCGATGTCCCCTCACTACCTCCAAGGCCACCGAAATCTGAATTTCGGCGCAACGCCATAGTGTCGATATATACAGATGAAAACTCACTTAATAAGTCTTGCCCCGATGCACGTCCGACATCGCTTGATGATAGCCGAGTTGAAATGGTCGTCGCCAAATCTGGAAATGGATTTGCGACAACGGACGTTGCAATAGCCCACCCATCATATCCAGTCGGTCGCAGCATCCAGCTAGGTGTAGGCTCATCGTAAACGTCGCGGTACAGGTCCGAATAGAACTTCGGCATCTTAAGATAGCCGATGGTGCTACGTGTAGATCCGGTAAAAGAATACCTGGCGGCATCTGATCCCCCAGATAAAGAGAACGATCCGTCTTTGTCTGTCCCCGTTCCAAATGGAGAGAGCTGGGGATTACTGAGCGCTTGAAACTGTACGATGCTATCGGTTACGGCACAGTCTCCGCCATACACGAAGATGCTACACTGCCGAGACACCAACCTCCCCAGCGGATGCGCAAACCTGAAATATCCCGGATCCGCAAATGTTCCCATCATACGTTCCGCGCTTGTTGCCAATGACAGGCTAATTTGAGTCTTTCCTGGACGTCCTTTTTTAGTCGTAATTACGATCACTCCATTCCCGGCATCGGCACCCCATTGTGATGTGGCGCTTGGGCCTTTGAACACCTCAATTGTTTCAATATTGTTCCAGTCGATTTGCTCGATTGGGGATGGGACGGGATACGGCGCACTCTCCGCACTGACTCCACCACCTTTAATACGATTTCTTGTCGGCGCCAAATTCCCATCCCGTTTCGTCGAAGTTTGCCCATACACTCGAATTCCATCCACGATAAAGATGGGGTCGTTACTTGTATTGGTCGCTCCACTCACCAACCCACCACCAATCCCCCGCAGCCGGTACTTGACAGGTGCCCCGGGAATCCCGGATGAATGAATAACCGTAAGCCCCGGGACTCGGGTTTCGAGAATGTCCGATAAACTAGACACCGGAGTCATTCTGACAATCGAATCTACATTGAGTACCGTAATGTCATTTCCGATAGATCTTCGGTCCTGCACACCCGTCGCAGTTGTCACAACACCCGATAACATCGTCGTCGCCGGTACCATCTCCATATTCACTCGAGCTGTCTCACCTGCCTTAATGTCTACGGCACGCCTCAACGATCGATATCCAAGCAATTTGATCAACAGCTCATGCGCGCCACTCGGCACCCGGGAAATCACGAAGCGCCCGCTGGCGTCCGACGTAGCACCCAATTGAGTACCCGCCACCGTAATAGTGACTCCACTCAGGGGCTTACGCGTGCTAGAGTCGATCACTACGCCAGCTACCTCACCAGTCGTTACTTGCACTCCGTCTTTGGAGGTCGCTTCAGGACGAATCATAAGCGTAACACCATCCGACGCCATCTTTGCACTCAACCCGGTACCGCGCAATACCTCCCGGATAGCGTCCATAACATCGACATCGGAAAACTTTGCGTTAATCCGGGAATCGAGCGCCTTCATGTCACCGATGAATGTGGTTTTAAGCTGCGCTTCCTGTGCGAGCGCCTTGATGATCGAAAGCCGAGTACTGTTACGCATATCAAGTGATACACGCGCATCTTGTTCTCGCTTTTGCAACACAGCCTGTCCGGTGATCTCACGAGGCTGTTGTGTCAACACGACAGCGTCAGACTCTACACTTTGAGCCTCAATCAACGCGACGGCAACAACCGAGAGACACGCATACATCACCAATCTACGAACCAACATTACCTCCGAGAAAGCGTTACGGTTTTTCCATCACGCACGACCTTGACTCCAAACGACGACGCGAATTGTTCGGTCAGATCGCTCAACGAACCTTTGACAAACTCACCTTCGATCCACTCATTCCCCAACGCAAGATCCGTCAAACGGATGTCGGCATCATACCATCGGTTAAGCTCTACAATCGCATCACGCAACCGGGTACGTTTGAGCACCAACGTCTCCCATTCGAACGCAAACACCGAAGGATCCATTGGACGAACAGCACTCACTCCATAAGCACTCACCGACGTCTGCTGCGACGCCGTCAGTATTGTGCTGGCCACCGCAACTTTCCCATCACGAACCGCAACCGTCGCAATCGTATCAGTTGGATAAAATCGAACCAGAAAGTTCGTCCCCAAGACACGCGTAGTACTCGGCCCCGCAATCACGGTAAATGGCGACCCACTGTGATGGGTCACGGAAAACACGGCTTCTCCAACAAGTCGAATCGTGCGGTTTCCCATCGCGAAATCCGCAGGCACATCCACTCGACTTGCAACGTTAAGCTGAACCACGCTCCCGTCTGGAAGCGTAATCGTTGCATTCTCACCGTTCCCCGTAGCGTACGTGGATGACAGACGTCCATAAACCGATTCTCGTCCGGGCCACGTTGACAACGTACCAATAGCGAGCAACGCCATGAGCCCACTAGCAACAGCGCCATATACAATCCCGCGCCACAAGGTTCTCTTCCGATCACGTGATCCGCGACCGTTCGTTCCCAACGAAGGAGTGTCGGAAGCGTTGAGTTTAGAGAACACGCGATTCCATAGCGGCTGAGGATCGTAAAGACCGGATGCATTCGTCACGGCTCGATCCGTCTCCGCATACACCGCGGAAACGTGCTTGAGTGCGTTCTCGACCCCGACCCGTGATTCGGTGAGGTAAGCCCGCACCTCCGCAACCTCTCCCTCGCCAGCTTGGTTGGCGAGATACGCATCAAGATGCTCATCCGAAAGCGAATCGTTCGCCTGTCCGTTCTTCATACACATGGAGACACGGCAACCTCTCCGCGTGTGACATTTCTTTTTTTAGACTCGCAACACGAACAGCGACTTTACCGAAAATTAGTCGTCGCTAGAGTTCGCCAACAGAAACCGGTCGATGAGTGGACGAAGGGTACGCCGAGCACGACTCCCATGCTGACGAGCGGCATCGACAGTGATAGCGAGGGCTAACGCGATTTGCTCGTACGTCATCTCATGCTCCCATCGGAGTGAGATAACCTCACGCTGTAGCGGAGAGAGTCGATGAAGGACTTGGCGAAAGCTTGTAATGAAATCGTTATCGATCACATCGCTATCAGGAGATGCCGCCGCCTCCCCCATGGTCGTGAAAGAAACAGACTCGCCGTCGCGCGTAGATTGCCGAACCACACGCTCATGCCGGAAATGGTTTGCAATTCGATTCCGGACGGCTCCAAAGAGATAGACTGCCAACCCCTCGCGCGCGTAGAGATCATCACTGCGTCTCCATAGGTTGAACAGCACATCCTGAACAACGTCTTCGGCTATCTCGAAGGGGACAGATAGCTGTGCGAATCGCACCAGCTTCGGTGCGAAGTGTAGAAACACCAATCGATATATTTCGACGTCTCCTCGCCGGATTCCTTCGATCCATTCGGCGTCGTGTTCGACTTTGTTCACGTCTGGAGTTTGTCACTCTATGTTCGCAAACGCAACTGTTGGCTCGATGATGAGCCAACAGGGAGTGGTGCAATAAGATGCTAGAGCACTCGGAACGTAGCGCAGAGTTTCGAAGCGAACACGATGACGCATTTCTCTTTCAAGATGTGAATAACGCGCTCGATCATCGGTTTATTCCAACTTAATATTCCAACTTAATATTCCAACTTAATATTCCAACTTAATAT
>CAYTFY010000006.1:203764-225203 GCA_964437225.1 uncultured Gemmatimonadaceae bacterium
TATTCCAACTTAATATTCCAACTTAATATTCCAACTTAATATTCCAACTTAATATCGGACTGATTTACAGGGAACGTCAATCTGACTCGCTCCAATGACGATATCAACATTCGTCATGCCTTCTTTTGTTGGTACTGTTCGTCGCTGACGTGCTCCATCCATTCGACCGCTTTCCCATCGAGCATTTCGTTGATTGCGATATGCTGCATAGCCGTCGTTGCGGACGCGCCATGCCAGTGCTTCTCACCGGGGTCAAACCACACCACATCGCCAGGCATGATTTCTTGAATGGGGCCGCCTTCCCGTTGCACCAAACCACGACCAAAGGTAACGATCAGCGTCTGGCCGAGTGGATGCGTGTGCCATGCTGTGCGAGCACCGGGTTCGAACGTAACCGCGTTGCCTGCAGCCCGGGCCGGATCGGTTGACTGAAATAGTGGGTCAATCCGAACTGTGCCGGTAAACCAGTCTTCAGGCCCTATATTTGATGGCTGGGCACCGCTGCGTGTAATCTTCATTATCTCTCTCCGTAGTTCTTAAAGGCCCTGGATTGTTGGTCGGAACGGGACTCCATTCGCGTTGACGCCCTCAATTCAGCTCATGATGGAAGGATGGCGCCGGTGAGGATATATCGCAGGAACGACGCCATGGTGCTCACCGGAACGGTGACGTTCGTTCGGGCGATCTAAGAGGCAACCCAGGGGCCTCATTGCATATCTCCCGCCGAGGTTTGCTAAACAACAGCATCCAGGCGTACTTTCACTCGCATCGCGTACTCCATCAACATTATTCTTGAACCAGCTTTGGGTTCGGGTTAAGGCCAATGATTGAAAAAAAATACACCGCATTAACGCCAATAACACCGTTCCTAAAAGGCGTTGGCCAGATCATGCTACAGGATAATCCCTGGACAGGCCTACTTTTTCTAGTCGGGATATTTTGCGGTTCGTGGGTAATGGGGGTAGCGGCTATCGTATCAGTGGTAACCGGCACGCTTACAGCGAAGCTGCTTAGATACGAAGAGGGAGAAATTAATAGCGGATTATACGGATTTAGCGCCGCATTAGTTGGTGTAGCTCTAACCTGCCTGTTTCAGCCAACAGTAATCATTTGGCTAGCTGTCATACTCGGATCGGCCGTCGCCACGATCGTCCAACATGTTTTTATTGTACGGAAAGTCCCTGCATTTACCTTTCCATTCATCCTGGTCACCTGGCTGTTTTTAGCCATCGTCCATTACTCCCCTGCTCTAGCTTTAACACAACCAGTAATAATAGACCAATCGTTTAATAACAGCCTTGGCGTATTAACCCGCGGATATGGGCAGGTCATTTTTCAGGGTAGTATCTGGGCCGGGATCATTTTTTTCATAGGTGTGATGATCAACAGTCCCATTGCAGCCGTTTACGGGTTAATTGGCGCTGCAATTAGCGGTTTATTAGCTTATGGACTAAATGAACCTATGGGGGACATATACATCGGCTTGCTGAGCTACAACGCCGTGCTGTGCGCCATCGCCCTCGCAGGCAAGAGGGCGATGGATGCAGTACTCGCTTTAATTGCGACCGTACTATCCGTGTTCATCATGATTCAAATGCGACGAATGAGCCTGCCCGTTCTAACCTTCCCATTCGTACTTGGCACCTGGATCACCCTGGCGTTAAAATCAACTCATTTTTTCCAACGTATCGAGCATCGACGAGCTGATTGAACGCCAGCGGCATAACCCATTTATCGTATCTTTGCAGCAAGTGGCAGTGACTTCCGGTCCACCATCAGATCCGCCACGCCTTCCCCACTCTGCGTGTTCACCGCAGTCGCCGTCGGCTTCGCCAACAATCGATGAATCGCGCGATTCAACACGCGTCGATACATAGCAGTATCAGTAGCTCCACCAACCCAGCGAGACCGAACAACACCAGACTGATCAATGAGAATCGATTCCGGCCACCCCTGCACTTTAAATAGTTCGGAATTATCCCCCATCTGACTATTTCCCTGCACGATGACAGGCAGCGTCACATGATGCTTCTGAAAGTACGCAACGACCGCTTCTCTCGACGGAAACATCGGACTCACGAACAGGATGCGTACATTCTTCTCCCCAGCGAAGTCCTTCACAAGCGATTCGTACGCCGGATACATATACGGACACGCGCCACACCATGTTGCAGTGAAACCAATCAGGTAGATATTCCCGTCATTGAACGAAAACTCGCCCGGCCCGTGACTAAACACACTATTCGGATTCAGCCACTCATCGATCTTCAACGAAGGCGCGAGCCCTCCGACATCCTTGGATTCCTTGATGTAATCTTTATCCGCCATCGCTGGCGCAGCCGCACTCTCGAGCATCGGCGCAATTACCGCCACCGCGCGCTCGATCACCGTTGTCGTATCTTTGGGAGCACGCGCATACCCCTGCTGTTGAGCCGCGGCGCGGGATTTGATCAATGCTCGGGCAACGACAATCCGCGATGCTGTGGCTGCGTACGCCGCCGGCGCAATCTTCGCATCCTTGAATGCAGCGGCAACTTCGGGATCCGTGCCAGCAATCGATCCCCAATTTTTGAACGTCGCGGAATCATCATCCAACTCAGGCGCAACGTCGCGGAACCGTACGATTCGCCTCGGTACCTTCGCGCGCACCGACTCCGGAACTTCGAGGAGAGCTCGGTGCAACTCGATCCAGCGTTCGATGAGGTCGGTGGTGATCAGGAGCGCGGAAGAGTCGCCAACAGTGACCGGTCGCTGTTGCACGCCACCAAGCGTCGCGCCCTCGGCGCTTATTAAAGCGTTATCCGCCGAGCCAGCGACGAGCGGCGTTGCAGTGGCGAAGAGAATGCCGGCACATAGCTTCGAGGAAAAACCAAAACAATTCATGGACGCGTTATTTATGTATGAAATGGCGAGGACGCGATCTGAAGCGGCGCTCGAAGGTTGGACACGCAATGGAGGGCGTAGGGTTGCTCGAGGATGCTTGCTCATGTTCGTCACAACACTGTGCTGGCTCGTGACGTGAGCGGTTCGACCGCCTATCGCTTCTTGGCGAGAATCGTCCCTCGACATGTCGCGGCGCCACAGTGACACGGGAAACGCCGCTTCGCGGCTGGCGTGTGCCGCTCCTCGAGCATGTAGGCATAGTCATACGCGAGCTCTTCGCCTGCCCCAATCGGTCGGATAGCCTCGATCCAGATACGCGCATCCTCGATTATGGCATCGCAGTTGGGATCGCACGAATGGTTGATAAAACGGGCCGCATTCCCGTCTACAGCAGCGTCGATGACCACGTCGTCGTCGATGGCAAAGAGATATGTGTGGTGCCGCTCACCTTCAACATCCGGGTATCGGGCATCCGCTTCAGCCGGAGTCAGTCGTTCGCCGGTGTACTCGATGAGCCTTTGGCCATCTGCGATGGGAGATGTGGCGAATGCGCCAAGGCCCTGGATACCTGAGTTTCGGATTTCGAAGGGAAGAACGATGGGATGGTCCTGGTCTGCCATATACTAAAGCTAGATAGGAGCTATCGTCTTCGGAATGGCCTTGACTGGTGAGCACGAATCTGCACGGATCTGTATAATACAGATCCGTGCAGACGTACATCCAGATCGCTTAAGACGTACCTACGCGTGCAGCAGTATCAGGCTTCGCGGCACCTTTTTTCGCATCGTCAATCGTCTTCTGGGTCGGATACATCGTGCGTTGCATATACATATCCTCTGGCAGATATCGTTTGGCCGCGGCAACAATATCAGATGCTAGCAGCGGGGCCATGGAGGCAGACGAGAGCGTGGAGAACGGAATACCAACCTGGTCGCAGATCTGCATCTGAGTAATCCACCAACCATTGCTTTGCTGCGCATTTTCCCGCTGGCGGCGTTGCACCTCCGTAACAAGCGCAAGCTCTTCCGCCGTTGGACCGGTAGTGCGCAAGGCATTGATCTCTTCCCACGCAGCTCGCTCTGATGCGGGCATGTCGTCTGGCGAGGTCATGAACTGGATGCCAATTTGATAAAACCACTTCGGCGTGTGGTACAGTGAGACCGGTGCAGACGCTCCGTATGTCACCGACATTTCTTCGCGCAATCGAATCCGTAAACGTCGGCTCAAAATCCATGATAGCGCGTTAATCCGAGACCGTTCCGCCACAAACGTCGAGGCTGAATCCGGAAAAGCTCCCATAAAGGCAATAGTACCTACCGCCTGCTCCGCCTGCAGTCTTGGCGTACTATCCCGCAACAACGACTTGCGATCGATCGGCTTTATTTTCACCTGCCGCGGCTGTTCATGTACCGTTCGATTAGTAGACGGCAGTGTGGCGATGTAACGCGCCATCAATGGTTTGAGACGTTCAGCTGAGACCGCGCCGACAATATAAAATGTGAAATCGCTAGCATCGCCAAAACGATCTCGGAATACAGCCATAGCTTCTGTCAAGTTCATGAATGGAACGTTCACAGCAGACGGAGGAGCAAGTCGTCGATCTTGCGAGCTTGCATATGCAAACCGATCGTTGGGTGACCAGGTGAGTGTGCCCATCCCCGTTCGTCGCCATTCAGCCAGTGCAATCGTATCAACGGTAGGCTCTGTAAACTGACGATGCATGACTTCGAATAGCAAGTCTACATCTTTCGGAGAACCACCGACTGTCATTTCTTCATTGAATGCATTAAGAGCAACCTTCAGCCGTTGAATCCCAGTGGTTTGGAGTGTCTGCACAAATTGTTCATGCGTGGTTGCGCCAAGGCTTCCGGATGCTGTGATAAGGTCGGCGACCAATCGACCAGACGAATACAATAGGCTATCCGGGAGCAGTGCATACCCACCAGGGCTTGAGGCGTATATGAGAATCTGATCAGGGTTGCTGACACTCGGCTTATATACAACTCGTGCACTATTTGAGAGCATCCAGGTGGTAATACCGGTTGATGCGTCCTTGGTTTCGCTAACAATAGCCGCATTCGTTGAGCTGGCAGATTGACCACCCGGGAGCGCGAGACGGCTGTCCTGTTGCGTCGAGACAGAAGCGCTCGTTTTAGGAGAAGCATCCAACCCATTTTCTATATCGGTGTTATTCCACTCCGCGTATTTGGTATTTCGCACCGAATCTAGGACGGACAACATTTCATCTTGTGTTGGTAGGCGGACACTCGCGAACTTTGGCACCTGTACTGTAATTACCCGCCCGACGTCGGTGCGCCATAACGAGGCAGCGGTGGCAATTCGTTCCGATGTAATCCCAACCAATAACTTTCGTGCCATGGCCAGACGCTGCACAGGGGAAAGGAGAAGTCCCTCACCCGTCAGGTAATGCCCAACATAACGTTCAGCCAACTGTTGCGACGGTGTTGCAGTTTCTGCGTCGGCGGCCTGTTCCCACTGTCGTAACACGGCGGCCTTACGCGACTCGAGCTCCTGTGCGGGAAGTCCGTGCTGTGCCACACGTTCAATTTCACTCAGGGCGTCAGCAAGTGCGGTACGAATGCTATCCGGACTCATACGCACCGCCAAGCTCATCTGTCGCCCCAGTGGACGAGGGCTTCCTTCTGTAATTCCAATGCTTACCGCAGCGAACGAACGACGTTCACGTTGCGCACGTTTGGTTAACACATGTTGGAGATATGGGAAAAGCACTTCATCCACTAGTTCCTGCGTTACTTGCGCCGATATGTCTGATCCTTGCACAGGCGCTGGCCAGGTCACATATACATCCGGGGGAAGTTGATCCCGTACGATATGTACCACGGTTTTATTTTGTCTCACAACCGGTGGGCGAGTGAAGGCGCGCGGATGTGAAGCAGCGGGAATCCGACCAAAGCGCTCCTTGATCGTTTTCTCCATCTGTTGAGGATCAAAATCACCTACGGCAATTACGGCCATAAGATCAGGGCGATACCAATCCCGATAAAATCGAGCTAGCGGTTCTGGCGTCACCGTTCGAATCCGCTCGGGAAGACCTATAGGGAAACGATTTACGTACCCGGATTCCTTACCAACCGTCCGCGCCATTCTCTCTTGTTGCAGACGTAACGACATGGTATCAGGGAGCCGCTGACGCCACTCACCAAGCACCACGCCGCGTTCTCCTACAACAGCGGCTGAGTCCATCGATATACCACCGTTCGCCCAATCTTCAAGAATATCGAGACCACTACGAAAAGCCGAGGTGTCGTCGGTGGGAATCGACAGTTGATATACGGTTTCATCAAACGATGTAAACGCGTTGAGATCGGCACCAAAATTCAGACCGGCGCGTTCAATGAGGTCAATAAGCGAGTTCCCGGGAAACCGCCGAGTACCGTTGAATGCCATATGCTCAACAAAGTGGGCAAGCCCTCGTTGATCGTCGTCTTCCTGAACGGACCCAGCGTTTACAGCAAGCCAGAGCTTTGCACGGTGCACTGGGCTACGGTTGCGCTGTATGTAATAATGCATCCCATTAGGGAGGACGCCGGTGCGCAAGCTATCGCTTGTGTCGGAGACAATGCTGGTTATTGCAATGTCGATTGATGGTATATGTGTGGTCGCAAGCAAAGGCGCAACCACAGCCATACCAGTTAGCAATGCAAGGCGATGGACAATAGAGTTTCCTATCACGGAACGATGTTGTAGTCTCCTGAGAATACGCATGTTATTCACTTGCGACCGTATGTGTTCGTTCGAGGAGAATTCCAACCATATCACCCAGGAAGACCTCCTCTTCCTCACCCAGCCAACCTGTTTCTACCATTTTATTGTCACGATCGATGATAAAGATGTGTGTCGTCTTGCTTCTCTCTGGATAATTCTCCTCGTTCGACGTTGGCTGATACAGACGTCTCCGATCTGGGTCTGAAACGCGAATGAAAGATCGAGTTGATACCGAAAGGATTGCAGGAAATCCTAGAAACTCACGAAACATACGATTCAGCAACGTCGCCTCTTCACGAGCGGTTGGCGGTTCCAAAGGTCCAAACCAACCTTTCGTTCCAGCGGCAAAGACTAGATCGACATTAGGATATCGTTCAACCAGTCGATGCAACATAGCCTGGCGAGTCTCGTCTTTTCCGTCATATACTCGCAACTTGTGCGGAATAAAGATCACAACCGTAACTCTTCCCAGACGTGGATATGAGACACTCTTCGCACTATCCGGAAACCAAAAATCTCCTTCTACTACGGGTGCTGGCTTCCCCAGAGGCATGTCCGGATCCGGCCGACCCATTGTCGCCGCATATAGGGCCTGTTGCAACGTAACATAAGCGTCCGTACCTTTCCTTAAACTATCCAACAACTCGGCACGATACAGTATTCGATTGGTAGCACGCACATACAGAGGAATGTACATAGCATCAGATGAGCCGAGTTCTTCTGTAGACACTCCGTGTGCTACGTCAAGCACAGCTTGACCGTATTGCTTCGTCAAAACCGCATCCTTCGCAAAATCTGACATTCGCGTCATCCCATAATACAGCTGCATCCGTCGCTGAAACGGCAGCGTCGCCCCTGCCGAATAAACCTGATCTATAAGCGGCTTTGCGGCAGCAATCCGAGATGGGATTGCCGTAAGATAGGTTTTCGCCGCCGTGTCCAGAACATATGCATGTTCCACGCTATCCTGCGATTTGAGAGAGTTGAGACGACGCTGTACAACCGCTGCCGCATCCGCATCGCGACCAGCCATCAGAAAGAGTTCCTGGGCTAGGAATGTCTGCCTCACTGGTACACTCTCCACCGGATACTTTTCAGTGCAGCGTCGCGCAATATCCGTGACACCTTGCGGCAACGGGTCGCTAATGCTCCGCCGAATGATGGAGATCGTATCGGCAAGTACCTCATCTCGAGCATATACGCTATCACGCACACGTTTTGCAGCTGCGAAACAATTTTCGAGGTATCGATACTGTGCTACATCGATTCGGGAGTCTGGCCATTCGAATCGTGTCTGTGCAGAAGCAGCAACCGCGGTAACGCCAAAGCAAAGAATCGCAGGGGCTATCCAGCGACGAAATCTATTATGCAGTATAGAGCGAGTCATCCGGCGGATCATATCGCATCAACGGTCGAGGTGAAGCTGAAATCATTGACTTTCAGCGCTGGAACGATCGCGGGGCTGAGGGCCGCGCTATACGGATTGGCTATCGGTCGAAATACCGGTACTGGAACACCCAACTGGTCGACTTGATTGAGCACAAACATTGGCGACTCCGTAAATCGCATATTTTTTACCGCTTTCGAAATGCTGCCATTTTCAATCAACCAGAGCCCGTCTCGTGTCAATCCGCTTAGGAGAACGCTGTTTACGTCAACCGTTAGAAGACCAGAGAACCGAGTTACCAATAAACCACGTTTTGTTGTTTTGATCATCTCGTCTATTGATACATCGCCACCCGACATTCGATAAGACGGGCGATATGAGCTCGGGAGGTTTTCATTCAACATTCCCAGTGCATAATCGCGTCCATACGAGAGGCTTCGCAGAATTCCGTGTTCAATCCAGGTAATTGGTGCTAGTCCTTCGGTCGGAACCACGCCTAAAAGCGGATCCATAGGATCATGGCTGATACTCAGTCGTTCATCAACGACTTTCAACCCTAACTTCGTTCTGATAATACGAAGAGATTTATCGATTCCAAGCGGGAAAGGTCCATACCCTTCTTCTGCCGACGTTCGACGATTCAACCACATGATTAACACTTCGAGTAAATCAGCGACCGCTTGCGGTTCCAGAATGACTGTATACCGTCCGGGTTCAATAGCTACAGGGTTCAGCGATTTAATGCATTTCTCCAACGCAATTTCGGAGAGTGCGTTGCTATCAATCGCGGACCAATCGTAGCTGGACAACCCTGCCCAACCCGATCCCACCCCGTTGGGGTGCCGAACCGTCATGGAACACTGTGCCTGACTAAACGTATCGTAACGAACGGTCCCTGGTGTAGCGGACTGCGTGTTCAGACTCGCAACTTCGCCCGCTCTCATCTCGAGATATCCCGCAGACAGGAGATCTTTAGCCTCGGCCCCTTCGGTCAACAGCCGAGCAACTCGGCCACGTTCTTCCGCCGTGATATTGTAGGTAGCATCGCTCCAAATGGTCGGAGATGGGGTGGCAATCTGAGGTGGCTGAATCGGCATCGTCACAGTCTCACGCCGATGCATAACTTCCGCACTTCGTTCAGCCGCACGTACGACAGCTTCGAGCGAAACGTCATCGAGTTGATTGGTATCAGCCGATCCAACAGCGCCTTCCAAAGATCGATTGACCGAAACCAAGATATCCCGTCGATCACTTGCGAGACTGACGCGATTCCGTGCCCAACGCAGTTCTCCATCCCACCAGCTTTGCACCGTTACGACGGTGCCCTGCTGCGAATTGTCAACGTAACTCATAACACGCGCTATGATGCGTTCCACTTCCTCTCTCGAAATAATTCGAGGGGATTCGTCGGCACAGTTCGTATTCATGCGGACCTCACTCATGCTTTCCTCTTCACATCGATGATGGTCAATTTGTCCAATAGGGCTGGTACAGCCGTCACACTGTGATACGCCATTTGTGCCGGCTGTCCCTTGGACGCCTGTAGCCCATAGGTTCGAACGCTATCACTTCCGCCGAACAGCTTGATTGATTTCCATAATTCCGGTGCTCTGAATAACACACCAGCACCAACAAGATGCGCAGTCTTCTTGCCTTTGATCACTTCGTAGGCATTTCCAAAGGCAAGCCCATTCAGTTGTTGGAAATCAATGCTGATCTGCAAATTTTTGAAGGCAATCCCGTTATCCAATGTCCCATAGAGCGATTCAAAATTGTGCTTCTTTTCTGCTCCAGGAACCAAGACAAGATTCGCGGTGTGAGACATCGGCGCATCGACCGCCGCAGGTGCGAACGCGCAGCCATGTGACTGGATAGGTCGTCCACCTTTCCCATAGTAGTCACGGAGCCAGCCCGCCCCCTCGCGTGTGGTTTGGTAGTCCACCAATACCCCATTGGAAACAATTGGGAACGACGCAGGAACAACCGCTTCATCGTCCCATGCTACAGTGGCCGCGCCACCAACGTCATTGCGATTTCCAGTTACGTTAAGAGCTGATGTCCCTATTGCATACTGTCCTAACATTGCGTCAGGATCGTTGAGATAGCTGGTGCCACCAGCATTTGCTTCGTAGCCGAGAGCTCGGTCTAGTTCAGTCGCGGCGCCAATTGTGCTATCGAGTAACCCCGCAATCCCTGACGCCGGCATAACGGTATCGAATCGCCCCACATCCACAGGCTTTACAGGCAATGAGAGATCAGCTTTGATATCTTCCATAATCTCATCGATCTCGGTACGAATAGAAGCTTCATTAAAGAGCTCGTATCCAACCCCAGCTACGCTCAAGGAATCAATACTGCCGGCCCCCTTTCGTTGTTCCGATTCCTTATAACCCACGACACATTCACCCGCACTACGATACACACGTTGGGTAAAATAGCTGCCGTCACTCGAAGCAAAACATTTGTCTTGTATATCGAATCTTGCTTTTATCCCAGCGCCAGTCCCATATGGTCGACGTTTCGCATATTCGCTAATGCCAGACATCATATCGACCACTTGTGACGGATGCACGGTGAACGGGTCAATAGCTACCGGCATCGTCCAATGCGCATCTCGCACGACTGGTATTGTTCCAAGCTCAATACTGCGTGGCTTCCCCAATGCGTTGGTTTTGGCTTGGAGGCTTGCTTCCTTTCCCAACCGTGCCATTTCATCAAGACTCCAGACCGGCCCCGAAGCAAATCCCCAATACCCACTTGACAGTGCACGCACGCCAACCGTCATGGATTCCGAATCTTTGACCCACACACCAGACTGATCATAAACTCGAGTACGTGTGTGCGTTAACCGCGCATCGGCATAGAGCGACCCGGCCAATTTCGCCGCATCAAGCGCACGTTGAACAAGCTCCTTAAGGCGCGGGTCGTCGATAGGAGGTACCGGTTCCGGTTTGGAACCGATGGAGGCCATGAGCGGCTTTGGTGCAACAAACGCGGTTGCGAGTGATATGCTCGTCGCGACTGCCACACCACGTTTCATAAAACTACGACGTGACTGAGACATTAAAACCATACCTTTTCTGTCAAAGATTTACCTTGTATTGTGACCATCCTCATTGCCCGTACACAATCGCGATAGATCGCTAGCATTTTAGTCGTCATGGACAACGATCTTCCCACGGATTCCGAACGGTTGCATGGTATAGCCAAATTCTCCTTCTTTAAAAAAGGATCTGTATTGCTTCTTCAATGCCCAACTGATCACGGTATCTCCCGAAATACCAATGATGTTACCATTTGCGGTGGGATTGTTTGGAGCGGGTAACGCAGAGACATTCGCGGGATCATCGAAAATGATGTCGACATTCACACCATTTTTACGTTGTCCGCCGAGCGCAACCATCGCCCCTGTGATGCCAGAGTTGTTGCTGAACGCGACCATTCCGCCGACGCCAATATGGGTTGTCCCAAACGCAATAAACGGAGTGAATACACCACCTCCCATATTGCGTTGTTCAATGCGTGGTACAGAAATGAAGTTATACAGAGGCCACCCAACACGAAGCGTAAACGTATCCACCATCGCAACACCATACGCCCACGTACTTGCCGTGATCCGGCTTGTGCCTCTCGTGTTGACTGCTAGAGTAGGGCTACCAGCCGTGATTACGCCACTCCACGCGTCGAGAATTTGCCCGACGAACGTATTGACCGATCGATAGTGAACGGGAAGGCCGGTAATCGGAACACTGTCTTGATCACGGACAGATAGAATAACGGGGACACGCGTTCCAACCGGATTTTCTAACGTATCAACTGGTCGAGCGCTAAAATACTTGGGTATTGGAGGCGCAGCGAGATCCACCACCTGCACGAGCGCACGATCTTCCCGTGTGACATTTTGGAGCTGCCTCCTTGCAACAACATAGACTTTTCGAGTTCCTGTTATATCGCGTGCTCGAACGACCCCGTTTGCGTCTACCAGCACTCGAGCGGAATCGGTCGAATACCATATAGTAGGAGAACTATCCGATATCGAATCGCCCGCTGCTGAGCGCCAGGGTGTGCCATCGAGGGTATACGGCTGTGCCTGCAGCGTCACCGTATCATATGGCGACGTACGAGATAAGCGGATGGCAGGATAGTTAATCTGGAGCGTCCAGTATAGCTCGGTTTCGGGAAGCGGTGCCGGAATAACCACGTCGGATCCATTGCAGGCACTCAGCGTACACACTATTAGCAGAGGTACGATAACACGTGCAATACCATCTCGGAATAATCTATGCATTGCGATCGAAGCATCCACGATAAAGAGGGTTCGCCTTCACTTCCTGGCCGTCGACAGGAATATTGACATTGCTGCCATACGAGGACACGCCGAGTGTTCCCCAAGTACCTGTGGGATAGACAGTATGCTCGTCACGTTGGTACTCTCTGACCAATCTCCGAAGATCTCCTTGTCGGTGCCCGGTAAGGAAGAACCAATACGCACGCTCTTCAAACAGAAGATCGATTCGAGCATCCTTGATCGTCTTTTCTGGAGGAAGTGTGGCAGTTGATGGATCAGAGAGCCGAGAAAGATTGGCAACCCCGCCAATTCCCGCAGGTGCTGGAACTGGACAGATAACGTCATCCGTGCACGTCGTTCGGAGTGCGTTCAACTTGTCGAGCCAACTCACGCTGTCATCCCGTAATGCAACCTCTGCCTCAATCAATCTTGCCTCCACACCACTGGCTAAAATGAGCGGAGCTATTCTGGAGAACAACGCAGGTAGTGTTGTACGCGGATCCCCACCGCTCACAAACGGAAGACCATTTTGACCTTCGCGATCGGCAATTATGACATGTCGTGCTGCGGGAACAATCTTGCCACGTGTTGTTGCATAAGTAACCAAATACTGATACTGGTCGGGTACCTGATGCACCGCAACCTTTGCTTCCGCATATTCGCCTAGCGCGAGATACGCACGTCCCCGTCCCACATCGGCTAAATAGACAATTCTACTACTATCAGCAGCCAGGCTGGCTGCGGAATCGAACAATGTAATTGCGTGCGCGTACACTTCCTGCGTCGTGAATCCCCGGGTAAGGGTGAAGTCCCCTTCGAAGTCGACCGTACTAAGTGGAATCCCAGAACAATATAAATCGGCTAACAGCAGTTCTGCATATGCTTCCAGTGCATACAAATGACCGTGTAATGCCGCGGGTTCGTCCGGTGCATATTTGCGAAGTAACCCACGCGCCTCTTGTGCCAGATTACGAACATGCTGTATCGCTATCATGTGTTCGCTACTGGCAACTTCCGCGCTCTCGCTAATATTTCGACTATCCCATGCTTCTTCACTAAATAGAGCTGGAAACTCTTTTGCGACATTAACGGCTTGAAGCTCATCCGTGAGCAACCCGGATACACGAATATACGAGGCTACTTCGCTTCCACCAAGTTCCGTAGAACCAACAGCCCATCGGGATCCTGCTATCGCATTGGCAAATGCAACGATGGTTCCTCGATACGCATCGAGAGCGCCTTCATGCGTTTTGAATTTGGCAGGATCAATCTGATCAACAGGCAACTCGGCTTTACTGACCAAATCATTCAATGAGCACGCGGAGGTTCCGGCAATGACAGATAGAGCTAGCCCGATCAACGCATAATTTCGCATCAACTGATCCCGATGGAAAGTTGTAACACCCGTGGCTGTGGAATAATACCAGGGTCAGAGTTCGCGTCGCTCATACCCTCATTAACCCTCGGATCTTTGCCTCGATAGTTTGTCCACAGGCCAACATTGGAAACCTGAAAGGATATGCGCGCCGTGCGCCGTGGCAGAATCGATCGTGTGAGGGTTTGCGGCACGTTATATCCGATCGATAAGGCATCAAAACGTAAAACTGACGTGGTTTGAATCTTGTTGACATCGCTGTACATCGTAATGGCCTGAACACCAAGCGGCGTTGATGGATCCCACCAGGCAGGCACTGATCGCGCAAATTCTGTACGATTCTGGGTCAGTCCATCGTCATACGTGACAATCGTTCCAACCATGATATTTCGGAATAATGTGACTGTATTATGCCATGACACCTTGAACTTTGGATCAGGCGCACCCATGTAAATACTACTATCGCTTTTGACATACTCTGTCGGCGAGATTACTCCATCCTTGTTGACATCTGCATACCCAACAATGGGTTGCACCCAGTAGCCAAGGAGAGGGTATCCTATAGCAAAACGCGTTTTCGATGTAGATATTGTCGATACCTGCGATGGATTTCCGAACCGAAGTAATCGGTTTTGATGCTGGCTGAACATCAGATCGGATGTTACGCTGATATTACGGCGCTGTACCGGTGATACATTTGCGGTCAGTTCGAAGCCAGTATTGAGTACATCCCCCAAGTTCATCTGCTGAGTACCAGCACCAACAGAGGTTGGAAGATTCTCATTCGTGAGAAGGTCAGTTGTCTGCTTCCGATACCAAGTCAGACTCAGCCCAAATCGATTATCCAGTATATCTGCATCGAACCCACCTTCATATTCCCGTGATCGCTCCGGCTTAAGTCTCGTGTTACCCAATGTCATAAGATCGAGATACGAGACTGGCTCGCCGTCCAGATCGCTCGATAGCTGCTTATAACTTCGACGACTTTGAGAGACTATTGGTTGTACCCCTGCCTGACCATAGGCGACACGAAGACGAAGTGTCGAGAAATACTGGGACAAAGGAATCGAAGAGAACCATGACTCATCCGACGCAACGTACGAAAACGCCAATTTGGGAAACTTGGGAGCGACCTTCGCGCCTAGCGCGCTTCCCGCATCCTTGCGCATTGCAAGTGGAAAGTACCAACGATTGGCGATTGCAAAGACTGTTTCGAAGTACACACCAGCCGTAATACGATCATCCCCTCGTTCCTCGGCTATAATAGTCTGAGCACCCTTCCCGGATGTTGCTCCAACAGGAAGTCCTTGAGCTGACTGCGTTAAGATATGCGTTGTATTTCGCGTGTAATTGCTTCCAACTGACGCACGAACGGAAACAAACCTGTTCAGCGAAATAGGAGAAGAGGCTCGCAGATTGAGTGAGGTAACATTGAGAAGACCGTGACCCGTATTATATTGCCCGTCATCTGGGCACTCCGGTGCAACGATAAAACATTCACCATTACCAAGTTTGACCTGATCGCGTCGAGTTGTAACATCGGTACCGGCTGTTACCTGGGTTGTAAGCCATGGTCCAAATGCAGACCGTGCATCCAGGATATGTGTCGACTTCAGGGCCGTGTTTGTGATGCGAGCTCGAAATTGCGGAATTTCCAAAAGTAGACCGCTACCTCCACCATACCTTTCCTTGTTTGCAGACGACGCGCGAGATATACCTTTCGCAAAGTAAAGCGCATCACGAAGGGGGCTTTGATCAGTAACACTATTCATCAACGAGGAGGTCAGTGTAACCACCGTATTAAAACCTGCATCGATCTCAACCTTTGCACTTCCATTTTGCTTTGTATCCGACGAAGGCCGGCGTTGCCAGTGCGGTACCGCAACCCCACTTTGCCGTAACATATTCAGATCGGCATCTGGCATCTTAAGCGTACCAAGTTCATTGAGAATCGATCCCGATAATGCGTACGTTATGCTTTGAGTCCCGCCTGTGACATTACCGCGATATGCTTGAACCAACCCACGTCCCAGAACCGTGGTCGCTGGATCATTGAGGAGTTGAAATACTACAAGGCTATCGGCTTCGCAAACTCCAGCTGCCTGATCGGATAACGAACATTGCATTGCAACGTCCCTATCAAACGACGTATGACCATGCATAAGATAGTTGACAGGCCACTTTCCCGGGATTGATTCAGTCCCGACTTGCGCATTAATGCTCCAGCGGGCGGGTCCTGCTACACCACGACGCGTTGTGATCACGATCACACCGTTTGCAGCATCGGATCCATACAACGCCACAGCAGATGGTCCCTTCAACACCTCCACTGTTTCCACGCTATTCACGTCGATCAAATCGAGTGGAGAAGAAGTCAAGTACCCACCCGTTCGACTTGATGTCACGCCATTTTGTCGCCCGGCGGCAAGATTCCCACTCTCGGCCCTTTGATCCGAAGCAACTCGAACCCCGTCTACAATAACAATCGGATCATTGGACGCATTGATGCTACTCATTCCACGAATACGGATTCTGGTAGGAGACCCCGGATTCCCGGAGGTCGGCACCGCCTCCAACCCCGGGACACGAGTGGCGAGCAAGTCACTCATGTTTTGAACGGGCATGTTGTTGATGACGGAGTCGACCTTGATAGTTGTAATATCGTTTCCGACTTCAACCTTGCGTTGTAAACCTGTCGCAGTTGTAACCACCCCGGAGAGTTGGGTTGGAACTGTTGCGATGGAAAACGAAATGGTAGCGGTACCGCTGCCTACGGTTACAGTCCGAGTCATCGATTTATACCCAAAAACCTTTACCGTAACAAGATGCTTTCCAGCGGAGACATCAGTAAAGATGAATCCACCTTTTGCCGTTGTCACAGTCCTTCGGCTTGTACCTTCAAGCGTGACCGTTGCTTCAGCAATCGGTTTACCTGTCGCAGAGTCAAGAACGTGCCCTTGAATCCTGCCTTGCTCAGCTCGCTCTTTTTTCGCATTGGAATCATCGCCACTCGCTCGAACCATGATTGTTTCTCCATTCGGAGACACCTTTAAAACGAGCCCTGATTTTGTGCCAACGATCGAAAGCGCTTCGGTAAGCGTGGTGTTGGCGATGGTCAACGTAATCTGGTTCGCCAACGCAGGCCCACGATTGTCGTAGAATACCAACATCTTCGCTTGTCGAGCGATTTCCTGTATAACGTTCTCTACTGTAGTATTTCGTACATTCAACGAAATTTTTGTCGTCGACTGTGCCGGCGTGCTGCGGACATCTACTGTGCTCTCTGCCGGAGCAAAAACTCTACCAATCGATTGCCCAACCAATACGTGATACGGTGCTGCGACAGCTACACATACAACCGCGAACATACCGAATTCGCAACGGGATTGCCTACAAAAACTCAGCGCATTAGAAATTCGTCGATACCCCGTCATGACGCCTTTGGATATATGGTAAACGTGCGTCCGATGCGCTCAACACGCACATCGAGTGTGAATTCAAGGATTGCCGCTAAATCGTCGAGCGATCCGAGCCTACATGTTGCCGTAATATGCATACTTGCGAGTTCTGGACTGGCCAAACGAATATCAGCACCATACCAACGTGCAAGCATTGTAATGGCATCAGGCAACGCCATATCCTTCAGTGTCAGGACACCAGATATAAAGGTGAATTGTGACGCATCAGCAGGATGTAGTCGAATATCGCCATCCGCCCCAACGTTCGCTTGCCAATCGGCGGGAACAACGACGGATCGTACTGCCACCTTGCCGTTACTCACGGCCACCGTTGTCGCGGTATCTGTAGAATAGTGACGAACTAAAAACTTGGTCCCAAGAACACGTGTTGTTGCGGAGCCAGCCATCACTGTGAATGGAACATCTTGTTGGGAAGCGACGTTGAACACCGCCTCCCCGTGAAGTACGACAGTGCGATGATTCACACCAAAATCACCAGGAACATCCAGACGACTGGCCACGTTCAACACGACCTGACTGCCATCCGGGAGCGTCACAGTGGCCAATTCCCCCTGCTTAGTGGTATAGATAGAGCCTTGTTCGATTTGTTGGGTATTCAAACGAGTGTTCCCAGCATTCCAACCGAGGAGCAGCGCAAACATGACAGTAAACACTCCAGCCCCGGCATACCAGCCAGCTCTCAAGCGAAACAAAGGAAATCGCGATTGCTGATTGTTAACGCTCACACCGGAGGATCGATACGAAGCACCCTCCCCGGGCATAGCCACATCAGCTGCGCGGCTCGAGCTCGATCGAACAGCTTGCTCCAGGCGCGCGACCCACGCATCAGCAGAAAGTCTAGTAACAGGTGGAGAATTCCACATCGCCCGCAGCTGTTCAAGGCGATCCGAATCGATCCCCGCCTTTTGAAGCTCAACACCTACACTGTCGGCTTCAGAGGGCGGAATAGTATTGAGGAAATAGCGATCGAGAAGCTCAACTACATGTTTCTCGAATAACTGGCCGGGATCATCTCGCATATCCACATGTTACACGAGATTCAAAAATGGTCTATTCGCTGTAATCAGATCGATGTTCCGCCAGGAGCGGCCGGAGCGCCCGGGCAGCGGTCGTCAGCTGGTTATGGATGGTCGAAACCGCAACACCCACAATTGACGCAATCTCCGCTCGGCTCAATTTGTCACGCCACCGGAGAAGCGCCACCTGCCGCACGCGTGGAGATAACGTCTCTAATGCGCGATCCAGCACACCTGCGAGTTCTTGCTGCTCCAGTAACGCATCCGGAGGAAGAATTTGCGCACCTGTACCGGGTGTAACTGCCCTTTGGATGAAGTCCGTTTCGCATCGCTCTTCTAGCCGAACTCGACGTAGGAATAAGCGGACGTGATTGTGGGCACTGCCGTAGATATAGCCTTGCAAAGTAGTACGAATATCCGCTCGCGCCCGGCGTTCCCATAATTCCATGAAAACATCTTGTACGATATCGATGGCAACATCGCTGTCTCCCACCTGGCGGCGTACATATTCTTCCAAACGTACGCTGTATGTCCTCACGATTGTAGTAAATGCCGAAATATCACCTGCACGCAGGCGGGCGATCAGCTGTTGATCGTCCGAAGTGTCGGCGGGGGTAAAATCCATTTGAGATGGGGGCGATTCTTCGTTGCTGCCGGAAATCTCGCCGTGCTTATCGGTAGATGGTTCTTCGGCCCACATGGTCCCCAATATAGGGAAGTGATCGTCAACGCGCTCGTATGAATTTTGCGGATCATTGTATCATGTATATTACCTATAGTTCGCGCGAGAGATATGATTTAGATGATTGCGGGAATTTACAGATGTGTGTGTATGGATTCAGTATCACAACACTTTGACGCATGTAATTGATATATGTAAAAACAAAACAATAACGCAACTAATAACCACAACCGGAGCCGACAGAATGAACCAATCAGCAATCGGCGCGGTGGATTATCGAGCTTTGGTACGAGTGTACTACCCGTTCGCCATCCCCGGTCCCGTCTATGAGGTTCAATGCGGCGGCAACTATATCTCGTTGGAAAAACCTCGATAACTCAATTAATCCCTGGTGAATGAGCTATCATTAGAGCATGCTCTCTCCCACCCGCCCACCCGACCGCTACCGCCTCCTGGTCGATGGCATGGAACATAGTCGCGCCAATCAGACCGGAAATCTTCTCTGTCGAACCCCATCAGTCGCGGGGACGTATGTTCCCATGACTGAAGTCGCCCGCGGGACCTGGGAAGGTACATGCAAGGGCGTTATTTATCGGATCGAACCGATTCCCAGCTAGTGCCGGCGCGTGGCGTTGAGGAAGACTGAGCGTTAAATAAGCTTACCAGTAAGTACGCCCCTCTGGAGTAACAGAGATCTTCACAGCAGAGAATATCGGGTTTTAACTCCCCTAATACAAGCTGTTCCTATTTCCTGTCCCTATTTCCAGAATTGACTAGCCAGGACAGTAAGACAATGCTTCGAATCAACCATTAACGCTATTCGTCGCTCACGATCGTGAATTCATTTGAATACAGAACCTGAGCATTTGTATTCGACGGCCCACCGCTCAACGCCGACCATACAACCGCGCGATACGAAACCCGATACTGGCCAGAGATAGAATCGCTCATCCATTTTGGAGCCCCGGTGTTCGACAACATCGCAAAAACAAGAAGTTGTTGTTTCACAGACTTACCAGCACGAAGAATATTCGGTGGTCGTAGCGCAAAGTCACACAAAGGCTGCCAAACAGTTTCCCACGACTCACCGTTCTTTCGTTCGAGATAAGCAGAACACGGAGGAACTACAATGTCGGTATTGCCTTCATTCTTGATCGACAACATGAGTTGAAAGTCCAGTCGGTCAACAGACGGTGTAATTTCACGGCTGGGTTGAACAACATCAGGTGTTACGGTAAGCACAACTCGCGATACAGGCGCAGTCACGTCCTGACACGCGGTGAGGCAAAACAGCAGGCAGACGCTTACCCAACGATAGTTCGACATTAGGAACTTTAGACTCAACAAAAGGAAATGCAACATGAGATTTTCTATGTATTCCGCCTAACCCCATGAGTCGCCCTAAAGTCACTCCATAGTCACCGCGAAGCCCTCTCCAAGTCCCCCAAGGCAACCTCCACGCCCCCTCCTCGGACTTTCGGGGATCGGGGCTAGCTCTCACCAATCGTTTCCCTCATACTTCTAACTGTGATTCTTCACAATCTCAGCGACCCCAACTCGATTACCCCATGACAACGTCATCAATCAGCGCCGAGGGCGCTGCCGTACTCGGATCCACACCAGCGGACGTCCTGTTTGCAGACCTCGCACACGAGCTTGCAACAACTCGGCGGGTGCTCGAGAAGACCCCAGACGGCTCGTTCGACTGGACCCCGCACCCCAAGTCCATGTCGCTCGGCGCGCTCGCCGTCCACCTCGCGCAGCTGCCAGGCCTCGCCGCGGCTGTCATGGCTACGGACGAGTTGGACTGGCTGACGGCTGAACGCCCTTCCACAAATCCGTCGACGACGAAGGAGCTCCTTGAGGTGTTTGATGGCCTATCCGCAAACATGACGAAAGCTCTCAACGAAGCCAGCTGGGAAGATTATGCCAAAGAATGGACGATGCGTGTAGGCGACCAGGTCTTTATTCGCGACGCGAAGCATAAAGTGGTTCGCACCGTTGGAATTAGCCATATGGCGCACCATAGGGCTCAATTGGGGACATATCTAAGGCTGTTGGACCTGCCCGTTCCAAGCATCTATGGGCCGTCGGCGGACGAACAAGTAAGTCCGCGGTAAAGTAGTATCGAACGTGATCCTGGCGTACCGAGTTCTTGTCGGGACGCCAGGATTTGTGCTGTATGAGACGGGGTGGAATATTTTTTGGCGTTCAGGATGAAAATATCGCTCCAATGCTGAGGCCATCCGGCGGCGCACCGAGCATAGATATGGCTGCTTCCGGCACCGACTAAAACACTTAAACTTTGAACCACTCCCAGCCCTTGATTCTCGTTCTGAATAGGGTTATTTATTAACGCTGTTGGTTTACCGGACGTCTCGGTAGAATGTTTATAAGTTATTGTGATCCAATGACTTACGCGGGAGTAGCTCAGTTGGTAGAGCACAACCTTGCCAAGGTTGGGGTCGCGGGTTCAAGTCCCGTCTCCCGCTTGTAGGTCCCTTCGGAAACGAAGGGTGTCGGGCGGTTAGCTCAGTTGGTTAGAGCGCCACGTTGACATCGTGGAGGTCACAAGTTCGAGT
>CAYTFY010000007.1:0-217416 GCA_964437225.1 uncultured Gemmatimonadaceae bacterium
AGATGAGGGATTGAACTCTAAACGTAACTGCTCCTCAAATCGGGGGAGACGTCGGTGAGGGAAAGGGAAGAAAGAGTGGGGGATGTCCACTTTATCAAATTCGAAAGTGATGATAACGTAACATTGTTCGAATTCATCATTCCTCTCACGCTATTCAATCTTCGACAGGCAGCTGATAGGGTACTCGAGATATATGAAGAGTTGAGTCTAGAACACTTCAAAAAACATGTAGATTTTTTTGTTTGTGAGAGGCGTAATGAATCATCAAATCATAGCTCGTATGTTTAGCATTTTATCTTTGTATTCGATTGCTGTATTTTGAAGGCTGACTGATGATAGACTGTAGGGTTAATAATCCAATTGTTGCCTAATTCGACATTGATCATATGTGGCGAGAGTAACAATCCCACTCTCGGCTCCTTCCTTTATCATTTGTTCATCTAGATTCAGAGCGTCTTGGGATACTTGTTGATCCTGTTGGTCCGGTATTCCTGCGCTGGCGATATAAGACCGTCTCAAGCAGCACCAGAGACTGGTTCGAAGATATTCGATATTCAGCTGTGGAATACCTGCGAGGACATCGAGTAATTCGACCTCCTCGGGATTTTGCTGCACTGTGGCCTCAGCTCTAAAGCGTGCGAGAATTGTTGGGTCAGTACAAATCGTCATATGCTGTTGGGGTGCTTTCGGCCCAAGCGGATCATGGGTTATAGAGAATCCAAAGCAATACTTCCGGGTGGAGCGTGATTGTTCAGGTCATGGCGATTTCTTGCCAGAAGTCGTACTTTTGTCAGGTAGGCACTCCTCCTACAGCTGCCAGATACTCCAAATCTTTTCGAATCTTCTGAAATGCCCCAGGAAGCTCTTATTTACAGGGTTCTAGTTGCATCCCCTTCTGATTGTGCGCAGGAACGAAAGCTAGTCTCAGACGTAGTCAGAGAATGGAATGCAGTTCACTCTTTTGCGACTGGTGCGATTATCGAATGTGTATTGTGGGAAACACACACATTTCCTGCTCTTGGGGATCGTCCTCAGGCAATCATCAACCAACAGGTTGTGAACGGATGTGATATGCTAATCGGGATCTTCTGGACTAGGCTTGGAACGCCTACAGGGAGCGCTGAATCAGGCACAGCAGAAGAAATTGAAGAAATCCGGAAGGCTGGTAAACCCGTATTGCTCTACTTCTCCTCTCAACCTGTCGCTCCCGAGAGTATAGATCCGAAGGAGTATCAAAGACTAATTGCATATAGGCAGATCGTACAGGACCAAGGACTTTATTGTAGCTACCATGACCTGGCAGAATTCCGGCAATTGGTGCAACGACATATTACGCAACAGATGAACGACCTGCATAGGAAGTATCGATTGTCGGATTCGATTGTCGGTAGTTCTGTTTCTCTACGCACTCAAATGGAGATGGAATTTCTCAGTGATATGAGGAGAATTGAAGCAGATTGGCGTGCAGAGCGTGACAGTGATCCAATAGGTATTGATGAGGGTAAGCTTATACTCGCAGAACTCGCGTCGGTGGTATCTCATATGCGGAGTTCTGTCACAGAAAATGACTCGAAAATCGCAGCCATTTTAGATACTATTTCTCGTGAATCGCATCGATTGCAACGTCATAAGTTGTTCTTAGACGGAGGTATTTCAGTTCGCGAATTTTGGAAGGCGGGAGATAACATTTGGATGAAGATACGTAAAATTGAGACAACCCTAACTTCATGAAGCATCAATAAATTTTCCTCAAATTCACATTTCGATTCATAGACACAAAAAATTTAACTCATTTTGTATACTCAACATGGATCTCCAGATGGTTCCAACGCCACCAGGCACATCGATATATTTTTCAGATATTTTTGGAATTTCTCCGTCTGTTCTTGAAGAACACGGAGCATTTGATATATCGCTAGTTAATGACTTGCCTCTTTTTATCGATCCATTCTTGCTTTTCAATAGCGAGAAAATCGAATACAAGAGTTTACATGACGAGATTATTCGTTATGTGTGTTTCTTGCGTGATAGAGCCTTGTCTGAAAATATTGACCAAGGACTTTTAGAAGCATGGTTCACGTTCCGCGAAGTAAAAGAAACTTGGCTGGGATATTCGAAAACTGGAAATCGAGGAAGTGGTCTAGGGGTAGAATTCGCCGAAGCATTAAAAGCGAATTTATCGCTAGTGTTTCCTGCCTTTGGAGAAGATCAAATTACCAAGGGGAGTCATCTTGAGAAGCTTTGCTTAATAAATTCAGGGGTTGGCCGTGACAGTATTAGTGACTTCACAACTAATTTGATAAAACCATTCCTGCTCAATTTTAGTGAGCAATTTGCTAAAAAATATTTGCAGCCAGATCAAAGAAAGATTGTATCAATACCTAAGGCATGTTTTAACTATACTACTGCAATTTGGGAATCGCGAAAATATGAATTGCCGTACGTTTCTAATGAGCCAGTGATCCTGACGCCCATAGATATACTTACTAAAGATGATGTATGGATTAATAAGGCAGATCTAATTAGGGATTATGAGCATGTTGCATCATCTATTTCTAACATACAGCTTCGTTCACAGCTAAGCCGTTATTTCAACCGAAGACTCGACGAGATTCGAAGGCGCGATGAGGAAAATCGAAAAGCGAGAAACAAGAATAGTCGATTTCTTAATTCGAATCAAAGCATGCCTGCACCAACTCAAAGGCAAATTGATGAAAGCGTAAAAGATACGGTAAGAGAGCATCCGGAAATTATCGATTATTATATTCGATATAAAGAAGAGCACGGGGAAGAAGCTGAAGCACGCGCTGACGAGAACGTGCGTTCAACGGAGCATATTTTCATTAGTCAAGTCCGCTCATTAATCAATCTTCTGGAATGCTGTACAGAATTCTATGAAGTCTCTGGCGATACAAAGGCAGATGCAAGGAAAAGGATTTCCGAGCTAAAAAGAGTAATCGAGAACGGGTCAGCTAGAGATTTTTTCTGTATTCGAACTGAACCGATAACACGTGATGCGGATCTTCACCTTATCTTGCGTTTAGCATGGTGTAATGTTCCTCCAAATTCGTCCGAAAAAATAAAGTCGTCACTGTCGATTTCAAAACGCTTTTCGAAAACTATTGTTGAGTTCAAGCTGGGTTCGAATTCTCAGCTCGGAAAATATTTCGAAAAAACAGCCTCCCAGGATGACTGGGATCGTAGCGTAAAGGCCATCATATGCTTTTCTCGTGAGGAGCATGCAAAAACAAGAATGCTCCTAAAGGCCACTGGTTTAAAGGAAGGAGGCGATATCACTATTATCGCCGCCTAGTTGTTTGTTTTCTTTAGTCTAATAACATGAATTTTTTCGGTAACAAACTCGACTTTCACCCCGAGAGTCGCTCCGATTAACTTGATAGTCCTTAGATTTTTATAGCCGTATTTTATTTTTTTTTACTCATATTCTGCATTGCAAACAAGGATGAGCACGTCCTACGATTTATTGTCTCGGGGATATTTCCCTAAAGAACTACCTCCGCCATTTGGCACACTTGACTTTGCAAATAAAGTATGTGGCTCAATCTCCAATCTTCCTGATTCATTTTCAAAAAAAAGTCTTAGGGCGCATCCATGTATGCACAACTTAGCACGGAGTGGAACTCTACGGCGTCGTATCGCAATTTGTAATCCAGTTTTACACTATAATTTATGTACAGCCATGGAAAAGGATTGGTCGAACCTTACACGATTGGCGAATAAATCGCCGTTTTCCGCGAGTCGACCATCACCCCACAATATGCGAGCAATTGTTCCCAAAGGGGAGAATCGTGTTCTCTTACGAGCTCAGTATCGCGCCATAACAAAATTCGTATTAAAAACAGATATAGCTCGATTCTATCATTCCATATATACACATAGTATTCCTTGGGCAATACATGGCAAAAAATATGCAAAACTTAATCGAGGCGGCGGTTTGATCGGTAACTGTATCGATCAATGGGTCAGGAATGGGCAAGATGGACAAACAATGGGCATACCTATCGGGCCTGATACGTCACTTCTGATTTCGGAGATAATCCTTTCAGCTGTCGACAGAGAGGTAAGGCGTAAACAGAAAGGTATTCGTGGTTTTCGCTTTATGGATGACTACGAACTATCGGTGTCGAGTCGCAAGAATGCGGAAATCGCACTGGGAATATTGCAGGAGGAACTTGCCAGTTATGAATTATCTCTTAATGCAGAGAAAACTTTTATTGAAGAAATTCCCGCTCAACTAGATCAGATTTGGGTTGCACCGATTCGAGATTTTGTGATTTCACCTACCCCATCCCGTCAAGCAACTGCTTTGATGGCCTTTTTTGATCTCGCATTTTCTTTGTCTAAAGCACATAAAGATCGCAATGTTTTGTCATATGCAATAGCTCGCTTACGTGGGACGACCGTCCATATCGACAACTGGCAATTGTTTCAATATTTATTATTTCAAACGATTCTAGCTGAACCGGGAGCGTTCATTCCTGTACTATACCAGCTTTGTTATTACAGAGACCTAGGACATGAGATTGATCGCGTGTCGTTAACGGACGCAATGAATATCCAAATTGTTTACCAGGCCCCTCTTGGGCACAGTAGCGAGGTTGCTTGGGCACTTTGGACCGTTTTAACATTCCAGCTCCGGGTGAAGTCACCGGCGGCAAAGGCTCTTTCAGCAATGACGGATTCAGTCGTAGCATTATTAGCGCTAGATGCTCGCAACAGAGGATTAATCAGAAGCGGACTAAATACAGAACTCTGGGAAACTTATTTGACCACAGATGAGTTGTATGGTGATCAGTGGTTGCTTTCATATGAATCAGGCATAAAAGGTTGGTTAGGTTCTGGCAACACTACATCTCATATTGACGCGGATGAGAATTTTTTCTTTCTACGAAGTTCCGGTGTTGAGTTCTACGATGCTACTCGTAGTGACCCATCTGTAGTATGTAAAACGAATACGACTGATAGTAACGAAATAGATATGGCCACCCAAGCCATACTACAACCCTACGGCGAACATTCATCGGACGACATGGCGTTTTGGAATTATGAGGGTGATGCTATATCTCATGATGATAGTGACGATGACTTTTAAGCCGTAGTGATGACGATTATTACTACCGCTATCATTGTTGTACACCACGCGTCCAACAAGTGAGAAGGATCTGCGTATAGGAAGTGCGATCTGCTCTTATCTCTATACCCACCCCACCAACGGATTATTCGGTGATTGGTGGAGAATTTCGCAGCGGCTGACCCTGTAAAATATCTGAACAATCACCATACTGAGGCATCAGTTATGTCACATGTTGGATATCATCGTACGGTTGGGGTGCTGCAAACCGGTCTCGTGTTAACCCCTTGGGAGAGCACCAGACTAGCGCAAAATGCTTCTTCGTTCCCATCTTGTGTGGCAATGATTGATCCGTGTTGTTATGTTATTGAAATAGTGTATCGCCGAAGACAGTGTTCTTCGCGTGATGTCATACAGTGTCTCTCATCGTAAACCTGTAATGACCCAGTGAAAAGCTGCACAGGTGTTATTCCTCAATTAACTTAGGAGAAACATCCGATGAGTACCCTGATGGACGAAGACATCAAACGCTGGACGGCGAAGCGGAAGAGCGCGCTGGTCCTGGAGATTATCCAAAGCAAAACGACGGTAGCGGAAGCGAGTCGGGCCTATGACCTGCCGCCCTCGGACATCGAGTCGTGGGTCGACGATGCGAAGCAGGGGATGGAGAATGCGTTACGGGCCAAACCGCTGGATGTGCGGGAACAATACGAGCGCCAACTGAAAGATCTCCAAGAAGCGTACGGCGAAGCCATGCTGGAGTTACGTGCCCGAAAAAAATTGGAGTCCCTGCTGGAGGACGGCAAATGATCGAGACGATCCGTCAGGGACTGCACGCTGACGGGCACGCCGTTTCGATCAGTCAAGTCTGCCGGTGGTTTGGATTACCACGTCGCACGGTGTATTACCGATCGACGAAGGCTGCATCGACGGTCCAGCCTCGCTTTGCTGACCCCATCAAAGCGTTGATTGAAGAACAGCCATCGTTCGGCTATCGGACGGTCGCGCATCTCTTAGGGTTCAACAAGAACACGGTGCAGCGGGTGTTTCAGGTGTGTGGGTGGCAAGGGCGGAAACGGCCCGTCGGATTTCGGCCGCGCGTGCAGGCAATGCCGTCAGTGGCGTCCGCGCCGAATGTGCGGTGGGCGACCGATCTGTGTCGCGTCTGGACGGGCCGCGATGGGTGGGCCTCGTTGGCGTTGTGATCGACTGTCATACGCGGGAATTGTTGGGCTGGCACCTGTCTCGAAGCGGGAAAGCGACCACGGCCAGCAGTGCGCTAGAACAAGCATTAATTACGCGGTTCGGGACATTGGGGCGTGTGCCACAGTCGTTCCTCCTCCGTTCGGACAATGGGTTGGTCTTTTGTAGTCGACACTACACCGCACTCGTCCGCAGCTACGGATTGCAGCAAGAGTTCATCACGCCGTACACCCCGGAACAGAACGGAATGATCGAGCGCGTCATTCGGACGCTCAAAGAGCAATGCGTCCATCGCACGCGCTTCGAAACATTGCAACATGCCAGTCGCGTCATCGGCGATTGGATTCAGTGGTACAACCATCGTCGCCCACATCAAGCGTTGGCGATGAAAACCCCGGCTGAGGCCTTCGCATTAGCCGCATAACCTGTGCAGAAAGTGCTGGGTCATTACAAACCCGCGTTCATTGATGCCGGGATGCAACACACCATATATGGGGACATTGCGGTATTCCATTCGGTATACATCACGTAAATTTGTGTTCTAGTCGGTCGAGGCGATGTAGGTGACGCTGTCCCCCGATTAAAGGCACCCGCTGTCCCCCTTGTATATCGATAACCGCGTTGTGCGAGCAAGAGGAAAGGGCCCTGACGGCCCCTTTCCTCGCCGGGAACTCCCGGCTTCTCGCCCCATTCGCGCTGTCGCACTCAAGGGGAACCAGCAATGATCGACCATCTATCATCTACCGCGTACACACCCTCATCCGGTGCCTCCGACTATCGGACGAAGTATCATCCGAATCCTGGTGCCGATCGACGGCACCCTCGGAAGATTCGTTTCACGCCAGAGGAATGGGCGACCATTGTGGCGCGTGCTGCTGATTGCGGTACGCCGCCCGCGCGGTATGTCCGTGAAGCGGCGCTGGGGGAGACGCCGCGTGTGCGTCGTCCTCGCGCGAATGCGGAGTTGTTGCGGTTATTGACTCGGGTCGGTAATAATCTGAATCAACTCACACATCTCGCGCATCGGCATGATGACCTGCCGAACGCCACGACGCTTCAATCGGTGTTACACACGGTGCTGGAAGTGGCGCGGACTGTTGACGTGCGCGAATAGGAGATATCGCCATGATTGCGGTGACGAGTAGTGGACGGAGTTTTCGCGCGTTAGCGACCTACCTGCGACGTGGTCGTAGTGGTGAGGAATGGGATCGCGTGGCGTGGACGAGTGCGCGTCATGTGCCGACGGATGATCCCGAACTGGCGGCCACGCTGATGCGAGCGACCGCCGAACAGAATACGCGTGTGCAATTGCCGGTCTACCATCTGGCCATCAGTTTCGATCACACTGATGTAGTGACTCAAGCCCAGATGGAATCCGTTGCCGATACGGTGCTCCAGCGTTTGGGGCTCGCCGAACATCAAGCTATCTTGGTGGCGCATCGCGATCGTGAGCACGCTCACGTGCATGTGTTGGTCAATCGTGTGCATCCCGAGACGGGACGCGTGTGGGAGCGGTGGAAAGATCGCCCAATCATCGAGCGTGTGTTGCGCGAGCAGGAACAGCACCTCGGACTCCGGCAGGTCAATGGACGATTAGCCCCTGTGCCTGGTCGCGAGTGTCCCGACCGTGTTGCGGATGTTGGACTGACCGGTGGGGAAGCGCGACAGCGCACGCGCCAGCCCGATCCGTTGTTTGTGGAACGGGTGCGTGCGATGATGCCCGCGTTACGGCAGGCGACGAGTTGGCAGGCATGGGAGGGGACGCTTGCGGAACACGGGCTGCATGCCACCCCGCGCGGACAAGGACTCGTGATCACGGATGGCGTGCATCATCTGAAAGCCTCGCGTGTGGCTCGAGATTGTTCCAAAGCCGCGTTGGAGCGACGGTTTGGGGTGTCGTATCAGGATCGTGCGACATTGATCTCTGCTGATTCGCCGACCCATCGCGTTGACACACTGGCGGTCATGATTCGACAATACGCGTATGCCAAGGAACTCAGTCGTGCGCACTATGATGCCACGATGCATCACTCCGCGCGGCATGCGGCTATCGCACCAACCGGCGGTCGCAACGCACAGGCCGCGCAGGATGATCTTCGTGTGGCGAGCCGTCATGTCCGACAGCATGATCTCGAACGTCGTGCGATGCGGAGTCTGGATTCCTGGGAACGCGCCGTTGCGATGGGGATGCAACAGCTGGTCCCTGTCGAACTTCGCCATCTCAAGACGTTGCTGACCGATCCGCAATGGTCGTTGGTGATGCACGTCCGTCAGACGGCTCGACAGAGCGTGCGCACGATTGTACTTGGGCGAGATGATGGTCTTGGTCGATGATTCTTTGATGCACGTTATGGTGCACGCATCGTGGGAATGGTCCACACGGGATGGAGGATGCCACGGATGGCGTCGTGATACACCACACCGAAGTATCGACTATCCCAACTATTCGCGGTGTATCCCGCGAGCCATACGGTGTGTGGGGGAACGATGTACCGTCCGTCGGGCACATGCGGTAATGGGCGATGTTGCGCATCATCAATACGTGTGTGACTTGCCGCAAGTGAGACCCCGCTCACGACAATCTCGTTCGATGTGATCACAACGGTATCATTGGGGATGGCCGCAATGGATTTGCCAAGTGGCATCACATCGCCTGGGCATGATCCTCGTATGAGGTACTGGCGTTGACGTGCGATCCGAGCCGCTGCGAGCGGAGGGCAGGCGAGCACGAGGGTGCCTCGGGAGAGCGCATCCGTCGTGTGATAACGCGTGACCCAATACATGCCGATGGGAATACTCGCGGTGACGTTTAGACGTATGCCAACCACATACGCGAAGAGTATCGTTCCGAAGACGAGACTACTGATCATGACACCGATCATCGGCCATGTCTGCCGTTGGTGCGGTCTCACCCGTGATACATCGGATTGCGATCAAAGTGTCCCGCGAAGCGTGCGGTCGAGAACCGATCGGAAGCAAAATAGCAGAGACGTTGTGCGAGCACGGGATGGTGTTGTTTGACAAACACCAGTTGTCCGTCGAGCCGACGGACTTCGTCGGGGAGTAACAGCCGCCGTCCGCGTTCGGCTCGCGTAATCGCGGTGCTGACGTGTCGGGAGCCACGCGGCGTACTGTGCGACCGACTCTGTGACCGATTCTCACTATCGGTAAACACGGTGGCGTCCCCGGTCATTTTTGAGATATACTCGGCGGTGTCCCAGTCATTCACGCCGAAGACTTGCAGAATGTCTGCATTCGCAAGGAAGGTGGACCATCGTTCCGCATAGACGGCTTTGAGTTGCGAGAGATCCTGCACAAAGAGCCAAAATGAAGCGCCATAGCCAGCCGCGAGTCCAATGTAGTGTTCAATCGGACGCAGTTTGCCGAGATGGCCAAATTCATCGAGGAGAAACACCACGCGTCCGACGGTTGGGTGTGGAGGTCCGGGTGTCCGTGTCACGGCCTGCAGACAGACCGCGAGCATGAGACGCACCCATCGATGATACCCATCGAATCGTTCAGGTGGGAGGATGACGAAGAGCGACATTGGGATGTGTTTCACTTGCATCACGTCGACCGTGGATCGTGACAACACGGTGGCCATGCGGGGGCTATCTAAAAAGTGCGTGTGGGCTTGTGCAGAACTGATTACTCCCGACCGTTCTTTCTCCGCCTTTTGTTGGAGCCTGTGGGCTGCGCGTGCCACTAACCCATGGACGGCCTCGCTCTCGTGCATGTGGGTCAGCAACTCGTCGAATAGTGACGGTGGGAGTGTGAGCAAGGTCCGGACATGCGAGAGCGTGCGAAGTTCCGGAGGCGCTTCCATTGCGACGTAGAGCAGGATGCCGGTAATGAGCGCCCGCGCTTCTTCATTCCAAAAACTCTGTTCTCCCGTTTCTTTGCCATCGACGACGACGAGCATATCGGCCAGGAGTCGTGCATCATCCGCCATGTCTGGACTGTCAGGCCGGAGGAGATCGAGGGGATTGTACGCGGCGATGCGGTCGCTCTACGTGTTGCTGCGAGCGGTGGTCACACCAAACGGATCGAACACCACGACCTGTGTGCCTAACTCTTGGCGTCGTCTCGCGGTGACGGCGAAGTTCTCACCTTTCGGATCAGTGACAATGACAGACCCCGGATACGTCAGCAAATTGGGAATGATCGCGCTGATCCCTTTCCCCGACCGGGTCGGGGCAATCGTCACGAGATGGCCGTCACCCTGATACCGGAGTGGTTGTTCTCCCAAGCGGCCTACCAGCAATCCGTGTGTGTGATCCAGCGTGTCTCCGCGACCCCACCGTGCGGTGCCATGGGCGGTTGACGCGATGCGCGGTGTGCGACGGCGATGGACGAGCAGGGTCACACTGGTGCCTACGAGAACAGCGAGACTCCACACGTACATGGCATGTCGCAGTGTGGATTGTGCCGCCGCGATCCGGCCATATCGGATAGTCCACACGATGCTGTGATGCGGTGGATAGATCCGATAGTGGAAGACTTCCCCTAAGGGTGAGCCGAGTGCTGGATGATTCCGCCAGGTATAGGCGAGGTATTGTGTCGTGATCCAACATGCCACGAATGCCGTGAGGATGATTCCGACGGGCATGTGACGACTCCCAACAGCGGGATGATCCAATCGATGCGGTTCCACCGATCCTGGTGCTGTCATCTTCGCTGACATTGTTATGTGATTACCGATTTATCGTGGCGGCACGACCACATCTTCACGGAGGAACACATTCAACGCCGTTCCTGCGGGGATCGTGATCGTCGGCGGGATATCGAGATGCTTTCGAATTAGTTCGGCGGCGACATCGCCTAACTGTTGACCGACCGCCCCGGCAGCGACTTGTCCAGGATTCGGCGGAGCGTACACGTTGCCTTGTGGTGGTTGGCTGAGTTGCATCCCGGCACTGATGACCGAGAGCATGAGTGCGTTCCCAAACAGTCGCGCGTAATGTCGGTTGACGTGGCCGGGCACGCCGGACGCGCCCTGTTCGTCGCTGGACTCTACCCGTGGGAGTGCTACGCGTTGTCCGTTGGGCAAGATCATCTGCGTCCACACCATCACGAGCCGTTGTTGTCCCCCGGTGATCTCGCTGTCGTATTGTCCAATCAGTTTCGTGCCTTGGGGAATGAGAATCCGACGTTGGGTGCGCGAGTCATACACCGATCGACTCACATACGCCATGAGAGAGCCCGGCACGTCGGAATTGACGGCGGTCGCTAACACCGCGGGAATGGCGGTTCCGGCATCCAGGTCTGCGACGCGCGCTGGCGCTTGCGGTGTCCATGTCATGATCGATGCGGAGTTCGCATCATGCATGGTCGTGGTTTGCAACGCATTCACTGTTGCTGGGTGTTGCTGTGATGATCGTGTGCTCGACGACGTATCACCGAAGATCGCACGGAGCATGGCGTCGTCGGTCATTTGAGCTCCCTGGTCTACGCCGATGGACTGTGCTCGTGTTTCGATCGGTGGTGCACCGGTGTTGCTGGATGAAATCACCGGACTTCGAAGGGCTTTGCGATAGGTCTCGTCTCCGCGCGGTGGTGTTGCCGACGGCATGCGATCATACGCGGACGGATAGGTACGGTCCTGCGCTGTCATGTTCCATGCGGTCTGCTCATTCTGCTCATCCTCATTTGACCACTGCCATGCATCCTGGGAACGCATCCCAAACGCGTCCTCTGGTTGCGGTTGCGCCGCTGTGATCGTGTCCAACGACACGCCCTTCGACGGTGGCAGGTCGAGAAACAACGGCTCTGACCTTACTGGCGTGGATGTCGGATCTGACTCATCGGTTGTGGTGCGCGATGACGTGCGTTGTGTGGTGAGCACGGCGATCAACACCGTCATAAACAGACACACGGCGACAATGGTGAGCGCGTTTCGATTCACGCGCTTCGCGATGGGGAGCGGTGGCGAGAATGGACGATGGGCTGACCCGTGTTCGTCGGACGACGGCGTGGATGATGATTTTTGTGTCATCAATCACGTCCTCGTCGAGTGAGCGTCATGCGTTGCTCTTTCTTCCCATCAGGGATGACCAACACCACGCGATCCATCACGCGGTCGGTAATGTAGTAATCGCGCCGGAGTGTCACGTTGAGTAACACGCGGCTGCCATCCGTGTTGACACCAAAGAGGACCGGAGCGTGTGCCTGTGCCGCTTTCGGCGGACGTTTAATGTAGAGATGGGTTCCGTCGTCAAAGACTTGCTTCGGTTTCCACGGGAATCGACGATCTTTCTTCATGTCGTAGGCGAAATGCAGGTCGTCTGGTGCGGTGCCTGGTGGACTGGTGGCAAAGACGATGTCGTTGGCGCGCGCCGCCGATTGGGCAGCCCATTGTTGTGCAGTTTCGTCCGGATAATAGAACATCAGATGCAAGGTGTAGGGCTCTTTCGCATTGTTGATCGGTCCTGGCGCACACGGTGGTGCATCGAGCATCACATGATACAGATGTCGATCCGTCGCAATGATCAGATTCGTCGTGATATCGCATTCGATCGGCTTGACGTAGACGAGTGGCGTATTGCCATTGGGGCCCATCGCCATCATCCCGGTTAACCATCGTTCGGAGTCACCGAGTGCGGGAGATCCCAGCACCTGTTCACCGGCCTGTAATCGAATCAGACAGGTTCGGAGTGGCGCACACGACAAGGTCGGCTGACGTTTGCCGTACGGAAAGGCGAGAAAGTCGCCTGATCGAACGGTTCGGGATTGCCCCGTCTTGAGGTATTCTCGCGTGGCGGTGACGGTGGCATCCATCCCGTGTGTAGGCTGGGATGCTTGAGGCGATGGGATGGCCGGTATGGGACCGTGTTGACCATGGAGTGATGTGACACACAGAAAAGCTGCTACGAGGTGCAATACACGAATACACTGAGAGAAAGAGGTCATGGATGTACAATTCCAAGTGAGGGTGGGGATGTTGTGGATCTCGTGGATATCGGCGGGGTGATTATTGGTAGGGGCGCCATCGCGGCGATTTGCGACCAGGTGATGGTCGAGATCGAGAGGCCTAACGGATTCCACTCAAGCACATCGGCGCGTGTGGGTGGGATCTGTCGCACCGTGAGATACCCTTCCCACGCGGTGGTCTGGATCCCCGTGCCTGAGGAGACGGGGATCTCGGTTTCGGTCCACTGTACCTTCCATGTTTCTGGATGGGACGGATCGTCGTTCGTGTTCGATGGTGTTGTGGACGGCACTGCGAGGATACTGGTAATCTCAACGATGCGTGTCCGTGTCTGTCCCAACACCCGTGGATCCTTCGTGGGATCGGCGAAATACGCATTTAAGAACGCCGCGCCGTGTTGATCGACCAACGCATAGGCGCGGTGGAGGACATCACGTTGCGCGTCGATCGAGGGAACGACCGTGCGCACGTTTTTCACAAACGTGGCGAGTTGGGCGATCACGATCCGTCGATCCGTATGTGTCAGTGGTTCTGCCGGACCAAAGGCCACCGCGCGTCCCAATCGATCCACTTCCACCACATAGGGGGTGATGCGCGAGGTCATCGCGAGTCGGAGAAACGCCACGAGCAGGATCGTGAGTACACTCAGCAATCCGAAGGCGAGGAGTTGCCAATTGCGTTTGCCTTTCGCGAGATCGCCGAACATATTTTGAAATTCAGACCGGGCGGTGAGAAACGTTCGTTGCGATGATTCCGTGTGCAGTGCTTTGCCGTTCGACATCCTCACAAACTCCGAAGGGCGTTGGAGACGCCAAAGCTATGCGTGGCCGTAATGCGTGCCGCCACATGATTCGGAATTCGCACCGCCATCACCGCAAAGATGATCGACAATCCTAATATTTGCCCAAGCGGTGCGAGACTCGTACTGAAGGCGGGTTCCGCTTGGATCACCTGGATGATGCCCGTGGTGACGGAGGTGCCGACGCCGACAATCAGATACAGGAGGAAAATCTTAATCCCGACACTCACGGCATAATTCAGAAAGTTTTCTCCGTAGGCGGCGGTACCCCGGAATGCGGTGAATCCCAGAAACACCACCCCACCGCCTAAGACGATATAACTCTCGACTAAGGTCAGGACGAGTTGTGTCGCGATGACGATATACGCCACCAAAATGATCAGAACCGCGAATCCGCTGACGATGGCCATCATGAGATGGGTGATGACGCCCCAGCGATCGAACGTCGTTGCGATGTGATCGCCCAAGGCCATGCCGAGATCAATCACGCGTGACGGACTCACGGTCATGCCGCCAATGGCACGTTCCCCGGCCATGGCAAATCCATCGACGATGGGAGGAACCCACGTCCCAAAGCTGGTAATCAAGAGCAGTAAGAACGACACCAGCACAAACTTGATGAGGAACCGTCCCGCAATATCATCGAGGCTGTCGCGTCGCAGTCCCCACAGCAATCCCGAGATGGCGAATTCGAGGGCGGCGAGGACCACAAAGGTCTGTTGGGCGACACCGGTGAGTTGGGCGAGCCATCGTTGTGAGGCGACGTGATAACTATTGGTGAGCGCATCCAAGGCCCCCGCCGGTGGGATGGGTGCACTCGTCTGGGCGACGACGGCACCAACGAGGACACTACTGAGCAGCACCATACCAGTGATGACCGACCACCGCGGTCGAGTTTGCACCGTGCGACCGATCACCGGGTCACACGATAGCTGAAGGCGGGTCGCGACGAGGATATCGTGCCAAGACTTGTGAGGAATGCACGCACATTGGCGTCCGTTTGTGCCCGCGCATTCACCTCATGCGCGTAATAGACGGTGTGCGCATTGGTGAGGGCGGCGAGTTGTTGCGAGAGCATCGTCAATTGCTCGGCAGTATAAATCCCGACCGTGCCATTGAGTTCTAACGCTTGCTCATGCCCTTGCACCGTCGCGATGGCGCGTTTCATGTCACGGATGCGCGTGAGTCCTATGGGAAACTCTGCGGCAGACCGTTGTGCGGCGTTGAGTGTGCCTCGTAACGTGGTGAGTGTCCGCATGGATTGTTGCTGTTCGATGCTCGGCGCGTCACCTCGCGTCATGGTGCCCGCGAAGGTGGTGCGAAAGAGCGCGTCCGCATTGGCGAGGCTATAGGAAATGGCATGTCCTTGTCGCGTGAGTGCATCCACCTGTGCCATGGCGTTGCTGATATCTCGCCATGGCGGTGCGGCTAATTTTCGCATGGCCGTGATCTGCGATTGCAACTGTTGCCGCTGCACCGTGAGTTGATCCATGATGCGTTTATATAAGGTGACGGCTTGCGCTAAGTTGCGTGGATCAAAGACGACACCGCCCAATCCAAATTGCGCCTGGGCTGGGCGGGCAGCACTGGCGAAGACCACCATCGCGACGGCGACGAGCGTGAGACGCATCGAATGCGGTTTACTGGAGGACGACATCGGACGAGACCTCAGAATGAGAAGACTGCGAAGACTGCCATGTGGTAAATCGATCGGCCCAGAGACTGAGCCCATGCTGGCGCAGCCATTCGGCGGGCCACGCAGCACCATGGTGTGTGGCGAGCGTCCGAATTCTCTGACGCGCGGACTCTGGGCTCATCCCCGGTGGAGTCGCCAGTAGGCTTAAGGCAACAGGCCCCAAGCCCAACTCGAAGAGCCGTCGCCCCCGGGGAGACGCGACATAGTACTGGCGTTTAGGCGTCGCGCGCGCAATCATCTCGACTTCCCGGGTATTCAGTCCCAAGTCATGGTACAGCGGGGCCGTCTCACGCGCGGTCGCATCGGGATTCGGGAGGAAGATGCGGGTGGGACAGGATTCGAGCAGCACATGCCGATTCGCGGCCGCCGCCAGTTGCCCGACGCTATGGGCGACCAAGAGCACGGCCGCATTCTGTTTGCGAAGGGTTAACAGCCACTGTTGAATCTTGTCCGCAAACACCGATCGCATCAGCGCCGCCCACAGCTCTTCAAAGACGAGTAACGTCGGGCTGCCATCCAGTCGCTGTTCCATGCGATGAAAGAGATACAACGCGGTCGGCACGAGAATTTTGTCATCCATCTCCATCAAATGTTGCAACTCAAAGACTTGATACCGACCGTCGTGCAGGGCATCCTCACTGGCATCCAACAGTCGTCCATAGATCCCGCTCATGGTGTATGGTTTGAGTGCCGCTATCAGGGTGGGATGTTGCAGATGCACCACGAACTCCGTCAGCGTGCGATGCTCCACGCTGTTGTGCGCAAGGAGGGTGAGCGCGATCGCAATGCGCGTCCGAAGGACGGGCGTCATTGTGACGCCTTGCATCGCACACACGATCTCAATCCATTCCGCCGCCCACATCCGTTCGGTCTCCGTCTCAATCTGTGCGAGCGGTTGAAAGGTGAGCGTATCGACCGCGCCTGCCGCCAGATCATAGTGTCGTGCACCAGCAGCGTGGGCGAGTGTCCAGGCGGAATAGCCCACATCAAAGACAAACACCTGCGCGTGGGGATAGCGTTGGAATTGCGCGGTCATCAATCCCACTAACGTGGATTTTCCCGCACCCGTCCGGCCAACCACCACCGTATGACCGACATCCGAATCATGGAGATTAAAGCGAAAGGGGGTGGATCCCTGTGTTTTCGCCCAGAGCAGCGGGGGACTGTGTGGTGGAAAATACGGTGACGGATTTTCCACGAGCCCTGGCCAGATACTGGTCACCGGCAGGAAATCCGTGATGTTGGCGGTGGAGAGCAGGGGACGACGGACATTGGGCGCACCATGGCCTGGCAGGGTGCCGAAGAACGCATCCATGGCATTGATCGTTTCAATGCGCGCGGTGAATCCCGCGTCCCGCACGGTGTTCAGGACCTTTTGCGCCACGTCATTCGCGCGCGCAGCGGTCGGTTCCATGACGACCATCACTTGCGTGGTGAACCCGAATCGAACGGCTCCCGAACTGTTTTCGGTGAGCGCATCACTGGCATCGCGTACCATGGACTGCGCGTCGTGATCGAGAAAGGCGTCTTCCATCATCTGTGGCGCGTGTGGTGCGGCGCCACTACTCGTCATCTCACGCAACCAGGCGCCCGCGCCTTTGCGTTTCTTGAACCACGTCAACTGATGTCGCTTGATGAATCGTTCGGCCGTCCGCGACCCGAGTGGGAGGATGCGGGTGGACCATCGATAGCTACACGGGAGTGTGCATATTGGCAGCAGTTGCTCCACCTGGGATGCGTGCGGGAACCCGGTAATGGCTATGGTGCGAATCGCATATGTTCCGATCGTCGGCTCGAACCCGCCGACCAACTCTTGATCCGCGAGGATCGCATTGAGATAGGATCCATGTGGTGGAATCTGCACCGGATGGCCAAGGCCAGTCAGACAGCGATGCAGATGGGTGAGCAAGGCGTCCGACGTCAGTCGGGTGATCGCGAGCACGGACGACAATCGCCGTTCCAGTGTGTCTAATGCGAGATCGTACGTCGCCAAGATGCGTGACCAGTCCAAGGACCCCTGATCGAATCCTTGGACAAACCACCGTCCCATGCGGGAGAACGCATCCGCCGGTGGAAGATGGGTGACCGTGAGCACATACTCCATTTCAAAGTGCGTTCCATGGAAATTATAGGCGTCCCGACGTTCGTCATCAATTAACGCAGTGATCGCATTGGGGAACGTACTGGCGGCATAGGGCACTGCCGGTCGTCGGATCGCATCGACATGAAACATCCACGTATCGGTGAACGGCAAGAGGGCCTCATTCACCTGCCGAGTGAGATGGGACAGTTCCTCGTGGGTGGCCGCATCAATGTCCGGGCCACAATACGACCATCCCGCGAGGAGTGATCCGTCTTTCTGTAAGACAACGCCCTCATCCACCAGGAAGGCCCAGTTCAGGAGATCGGCGAGGCCCCGAGGGGTCGACGTATGTTCACGCCAGTGGGAGAGGCCCGCGTGAGCCGCGACTGCCGTGAGGCCGCCGACGCCAAGCGATACGAGATCAAGCATGATCGGTTAGGATGCGTGTGTTCGTGAATGTGTTAGTGAGGGACGGACCGCGGGTGTTCGCGCATGCGGCGGCGCATGTGGCCAATAGAAATCTCGGAAGCCGAGGGAGCGTGCATACAGAGCCAGCATCTGTGGATCCTGTGCGGTGACCCACACCGCCACGGGATGCATCACCACGAGATACACCGCGACGAGGACGATCGTGGTGAGGTGGAGTCCGACGAGAAACACCAACGCAAACAGCGTGGTGACTTCAAGCACGGCGAGATTCGGTGTCACGCCCACAAAGAGGACGGGACGATACAGGGCGGCATGCACACGATGCTCGTTACTCGATGACGTCGGTGTCATGGAATCACGGCTCCGGCGAAGGCCAGCACACCCACGATTTGGACCGCGCCTAACATGACGGCAATCCCAAAAATGGCTTGTCCAAATTTCTTCGCACCCTCTTCATGGCGCGTGAATCCCCAGACGGCACCGCCAATGACAAACATCAGCGCGGCGAGCGTGCGACCGGTTGGCCCCGTCAAATTCGAGAGGACCGCTTGCAATGGCGCATTCCAGGGCATCGCGGTTCCACCGGTCGATCCGGCAAATGCGGCAGTCGTCCATCCGATCAGTAAGACGGCGACACCACTCCAGGGCCGTGTCGAATATCGATGACGAACGTGAGACATACAGGACGAAAGCAACGAGAGCATGAATGATGTGGTGAAAGAATTGCCTCTACGAGGCGGACATCTCGGCTGGATCGACAAATGACTCTAAACGAAACTCACGATGCTGATCGAGACCGACAACACGCACCACATCGACGACGCACCGTGTCCCATGTCGTTTGTCGAGCATGACGACGAGATCCACCGCGTCCGCAATCAACTCGCGTTGCGATGGAACCCTATTGCGTTGCGCAAGTCGATCCAATCGATGTAAGGCGCCACGGGCATGATTTGCATGAAAGGTGGCGATCCCTCCAGCATGTCCGGTGGACCACGCATCCAGGAGATCCAGGGCACTCGCATCCCGAATCTCCCCGACGACAATGCGATCCGGACTTGTGCGGAGTGTCGTTTTCACCAACTGGGCGAGCGAAACATCCGGACGCGTTCGAAGTGCTAAGTAGTCAAGCGACGTGCATTGCAGTTCGATCGTATCTTCGAGAATGACGATGCGATCCTGCGGCGTACACTGCGCCATTTCTTGGAGCACAGCATTGGCGAACGTCGTCTTCCCGGTATCGGTGCCGCCAGCAACGAGGATATTGAGACGACACTGAACAGCGGATTGGAGGACCGCTCGAAACATCGGCGACAACGTGCCACAGTCGACATACGCCTCCAGCGAATACACGACGCGAGACGGCTTGCGAAGTATCAGCGTTGGGCCACGACTCAACGGTGGAAGCACGCCTTGCACGCGGGCTTTCCGGAACCGACCGTCTGGTAATTCGGCTTCAATCAACGGGTGTGCAGATGTCAACACGGTTTCCATGTGCGACGCCACACTATCCAGAAACATCGTAATGCGATCCGCACTCAAATGCATCTCCGCGCGGATGCGACCACGAGATTGTGTCGTCAACCGGATGCGTGTGTCGTGCGGATTGGTGTAAATCTCCGTGACATCGTCATCGTCGAAGGCGGCGACGACGTCCGGTCCTAAGTAGCGCAGCATCATCGCTTCCACTCGATCAGGCACGTATGTGGTCTCTGTATGATGTGGTGTCGAAGAGAGTATCGTCATTATATGCTGAAGGGACACGGATTCCCGTCGTGCGGGGTACACATGTATCGTGGATGGCGCATCATTGGTGACGCTCGCGATAGAAGCGACATACAAGCAACGGCATGACGTGGTGTTATCGCATCGTCGTCATCAATCGCGTCATCATCGGTGGATCGCTCTTTCGAATCGCGCGGAATGCCCGGTCTCTTCGCTGGTGCCACGCCATCATACGTGATACGGGTTCCGCGCTGTATTGCGGGTGGCGGAGTATGCACATCTTCAAGCCATCCCTGACCGCGCAGATAGATTCGCATCCGGCGTCGACCACGGGCCAACAGCGTATGCACGGTCCCTGCACGAATGCCGAGTGCGTGACCAATTTCCGCATACCGTCGCATCGATGCAGAGAGTCGCAGGACTTCTTGAACCCGCGTCGAACATGAGGCAAGCCCCGTCTCAATTGCCTGTGCAAGCTCGTCGAGTAAGACGTCATCTTCTGGAGAGGCCGTGATCGGATGATGCCAATCAGGATCGTCAGGCACCGTGTCCTGTCGGCGTTCATCTCGGCGGGACCGGGCGACCCAATCACGAGCCCGATTGCGAACTGCGGTATGGAGATACTGCCGGACCGTCGTTTCAATGGTCCACTGCTGTTGTCGAATCAACAACGTCGTAAAAATATCTTGCACAATGTCTTCGGCCTCCTCACTCGACACGAATCGTTGTGCATCACGACAGAGTCGTTGATAGTATCGTCGAAACAGCATATCAAGTGCGGTGGCGTCACCGTTTCGGAAACGACGGACCAGCGCACGCTCTTCATTGGCTTCGGCTGCATTCTGCATAAGACCTTCCTGGAGTCGCGAACATACAAGGGACGATCAGGAGGCGAAGCGCGGGTACATCGGCGATGAAATCCATCAACATTTGTCGTCATGTGTGCGTGGATCATGATGTACAAAGTTGTGATCATCTCATATCGTGTTTGTTTTGCGTATGCATTCGGCTGGTATGGGTTCGTGGCGCACACGAATGGATGAAAATGGATGCGACGGATCATACCATTCCGCGGCGGATGTCATCATCACACGAACCTTCGGGTTCCGAAGCGGAAGATAGGCATGCGAGGGAATACCGTTGAGCATATCACTGTCCGTCATCTGTAATGACTGAGGAAGGTGGAATCCATGATGACGAAGATGCACCGCAATCGCGTGACGAGCATATTGCAAATACAAATTGATCCGGCTTCGAGACAACCCGAGCACACGACTGGCTTCGAGTTGCGTGTAGCCTTCCACCGCGCATAAGAGGAACACCGACCGCCATCGTTCTGGCATCGTGCGCAAGAGCGTCACGACGACGTCTTCCATTTCCTGCGTAATGAGTCCCCCAAGCACACAGGGTTGGTCGGGAGGAACGCGAGCGATCGGCAGAGCAACCTGCTCACCATTCAGATCCTTCCGTCGTTGTTGGCGACGGTGGTGATCGAATACCCCATTGCGAACCGCTTGACGGAGATAGCCACGGAGTGATTCGACGACTAGCTGTCGTCGTCCCTGCCAGAGTCGAGTAAGAATGTTTTGGACAATTTCTTCGGCATCGAACGACGACTGCGTGAACGCGGTCGCATACGTGACGAGTGGAGGATAGATGAGCTCTACAATTTTCGTATACGTCGTCGCATTGCCATGTCGAATCGCAGCAAGTAAACGCCGCTCGCACGTGCGAGAAAGGGAAAGCGGCATGAAAATACATTGAGGGGGTAAAGCAAACGGTGAGAAAACACACGGTGACAACGAGAATAAAGACGCTAAATCTGTATAAAGTGTCTATTCCTTGCCATGGCTCGTGCAGAAAAATGAAGCGATCACCTTTATGATATTCTGTTGGCTCAGGGAAGTCTACAAAAATGAGTGCGAATAATCTAACCGTGTGAAATCAAACCGTTCGCGCGCGATACGCGGTGTACACATCTCGTAGAACCGTATCCACATAATTACAGTTCGCTCGCGCGCGTTCTTTAAACAAATGTATGACGCACAGATGATATGAGCGTCTGTTGATATTCGGGGATGGCGCGTTGTCGTACTAGGCGTAATGTTTCTTGAATGAGTTTCGCAAGTTCCTCACATCCGGTACGACTATCATTCATGCTGTATTTGGCTGATCGGGACCTGTTAAACGAACGTGAACAAGAGTACACTCTTGTCGTATGGGATCGGGACGGCGACGCAGAAGCCATTGTTATGCTCATGCGGCAACATGTAAGTCGTCTAGTTAGATTGGTGGCCTTTATGATATATTTGTGCGATACCGTTGATGTGCGTAGACTGGATACACCATAAGCTATGGTGCCATCCGAGTTTGAGTCCACACGTCCATCTTCTGGTCTCAATGATATTCTGCTTATCCAGCGACTTCGAGCCAGTGACGAAGAAGCGCTTGAGGCACTGGTCGGCCTCCATGGTCCGCAACTCATTGGATACGCCACGCGAATTCTTCGATCTGGCGACCGGGCCCAAGAGATTGTACAGGATGTCTTCTTCCATCTCTGGTCTGAGCGGGAACACATTGCGGAAACACGCAGTCTCTCGATCTACCTGTTTTGGCTCACCCGCAATCGGGCGATTGATGCCATGCGTGCCGATTGGGCCGCCAAGCAACGGGAAGGGCGATGGGCGATGGATATCGCTACGGAGTTAACGTTCATTCGGAACAGTGTTGATGCCGACATTGAAGCAGCTGAAACTCGAGTGGATGTTTGGGAGGCCCTCGCCAGCGCTCCACCACGCTGTCGTGAAATCTTCATGATGGTCTGGGATCACCAGCTTTCCTACCAGGAGATTGCGCAGCAACTAGGCATTTCCGTCCCTACAGCGCGTAGCCAATTCAGTCGCGCATTGAAACGGCTTCTTGAAGTGCTTGGGCCTCGGTTTCTACAGCCCTAACGATGGCCTTGTTGGAACCTTACTCGTCCTCTGCTTAAAGTTTCGAAAAGAATTCTTGCAAAAACGTGCAATGTTTTGTGGGCTGACTCCGGGATAGGAGTGTATGCATGAGCTTTCAACGATAGAATTTGCTCGGTTAGCGGCCTATCTCGCTCGCGAATTGTCCGTAGAAGACGTCGCGACCGTTGAGGAATGGATTACTGCCCATCCTGAGCATCAGGCGTTCCTAGACTATCTGCGTCAATCGCAGGAGATCCGATCGATTCGATCGATCGAGACGGAGGCGATTGTTACTCAACGGGTGAATGCTGTGTCGAAGTCGTTGCATGCACGCATACGATCCGAGCCTCTGAGGCGGGAAATACCTGCCGTGATGGCCACTGCAAAGTCACAAGGCAAATCGAGTCCAGACCGTAGAGAAATTTTCAATCGTTTGCCCAATAGGTGGCGGTATACGGTCGTTGGGATTGGACTCAGTCTCTTGTGCCTCGTGGCAACGTGGTATGGGGGGCACAATGACGATCTTATGTCGTCAGAAAAATTCGTGTATATGACAGCCCCTGGTGAACGAGCCACGGTTCGACTACCGGACGGGAGTATGGTGGTCTTGAATGTCGGCAGTCGATTGGAAGTGCCTGCACATTATGGACAACGACACCGTAAGGTACGTCTGGATGGGGAAGGGCTGTTCACCGTTGTGCCTCAGAGTCGGATACCGTTCACTGTGACCGCCGGTCCGAGTACAACGCGGGTTTTAGGGACTACTTTTTCTGTACGTCACTATGCGACTGATACAACAGCCCTCATTGCGGTTCGCGATGGAAAGGTCGCTGTCGATTCCACGATTGTCAGTGCGGCACAACAACTCGTGGTTGGTCGCTATAGCACCGGCCACGTTCAGGCCGCTAATCCCAACGTCTTTGCGTTTGCAGCAGGCAGACTCGTTCTGGAGCGGATGTCGTTGACGGCAGCGATCGCAGAGCTCAATCGTTGGTATGATGCCGAAATTCGATTCGCGGATCCCACCATTGGCCACTCCCTTATTGAAGGATCGTTTATTGATGGATCGCCTGCGGATCTAAGTGAACAGCTTAGCTGGTCTTTGGGATTTCGTGTTGTTCGTGATGGTCGTGTATTAACCCTCTATCGGAGATGATCGTGCGGGTGATAACTATAGTTGGCCTCATGAGCGTGTGGACACATACATCGTTTGCACAAACTCCGGAGCCGGTGACGTCGAAATCCCGACCTAAATCCGAAACCCGTGCAGAATCTCCGCAGTATGGTCCTCAGGCGCGGGTGAATCTTGAGATCAGGGATAGCACACGGCTCTGGATCATTAAAGCCATCGCGCAGCAAGCTCGGCTGCAACCGACATTCATTGACGGAACCAGCGCACTCGATACGCGGATTCGGATATCATTGATAGATCTCAAGGCGTTGGACGCGGTGCGTGCAGTCTTAAAGGGGACGACCCTCTCCGCAACGGTGGCGTCGGATGGGGTGACGCTAATGATTCGACCAACAAGCAAGGAAGAACCCAAACAACCGGACAGCACGGTTGGAAAAGTGACTGGGTTTGGAACTATAACTGGCTCGGTCACTGATTCTACTTCAGGGAAACCTGTCGTTGGGGTGACCGTCACAATAAGTGATATAGAAAAATCTGCTGTTACGTCCGATAAAGGTGTTTTCCTCATTAATAATGTCCCGGCCGGATCTCATACCCTGACGGCTAAGGTATTGGGGTATCGATCTAAAACGATGAGTGTGATGGTCGCGCAAGGAGCGGCCCAACCTGTGAAAGTTCCAATGGTTCAAACATCGACCACCTTGTCAGAAGTGGTGACGACGGTGACAGGGAGTCAGCGGAAGATCGAGATTGGGAATGATATTACGACATTGAATGTGCCAGAGATTATGAAGCAGGCGCCGATTACCAGCGTCACCGATCTCCTGGAAGCTCGTGTCCCCGGCGTCACTGTCATGCGAACCAGTGGCATCCCTGGCGCACCGGCGCGGATCCGTTTGCGAGGCGTGAGTGGTGGCATGCTCTCGAATGTTCCCGGTGCGCCCACCAATGATCCCATTGTTGTTGTCGATGGGATCCGCATTTATGCGGGACAATCCGGAGTGGATGATCAGAAGTTGGGAGGTGGAAAGTACCCCACGCAATCACCTATCGATCAAATCGATCCCAATAGCATCGAGAAGATCGAAGTGTTGCGAGGCCCATCAGCCTCGGCAATGTACGGATCCGATGCAGCAAATGGTGTAATCATGATTACTACCAAGAAAGGACACGCCGGAGCCACACGTTGGGATATGGCGGCGTCGAGAGGGATTCAATCGATACCGGGGGTTTATGCGGCACCTGGGTTTTATCGATTTGGATATCCGTCGAACGGGGGTGGATCCGTTGTCGGTGGAGGTCAATTCTTTTGCCCGCAGATTCAAGACGATGCAAAGTACTTCAATTGCCACTTAGACAGCCTCGTCCGGTTCCAAGCCCTGAACGTCGCACGACTTTCGACACTCGGTCGCGGTTCGGATACTCGCGTATCGGGCACAGTGTCTGGAGGCACGAACGATCTCACCTATTCCGTCACCGGATCGATGGCCAACACGCTTGGATTAACCAAGATGCCGACCTTGTACCAGGATCTCTATCGACAACTGTATGACTCGGCTCCAAGTCGCCGCATGCGACGGCCGAATTCGTTGGATATGAAGAGTGGGCAAGCCAACTTTTCTGCGAACCTTTCACGATCGTTGACCGCCACGTTTACCACATCGCTGTCACAATCGGTGCAATATCAATCATCGGCAAATTCTCAGCTGGCGGAATTGGCATCCGTGTATATCGATACGACCAACATCAATCCGGCTGAGATTGGAGAGTATGTCGAACAATTGAAGATCAATACGACGACGATTCAGCATGCACTGACGCTGAACCTGTCGCGATGGGATAAACTCCCGCTGAGCGCAACGTTCGGTGCGAATCGCAATGAGGGGAGCGCGGAGGGATTGACCCCAAGGGGGATTCTCGTCACGAAACGGTCTAGCACTTCAGTGTCGACCGAAATGTCAAAAGGCGCATTCACCGAACGACGCATGAATATTACGACGACGACGGCTGGCATGAATGGGACGTTGTTCCCACTCGCTCGGATTTCCGTGTCGATGGGTGCGGATGTTAGGGGACAATCCAACGCCGCCATTGATGGGTACAGCGATACGTTAGTGCAGGGCATTTCGCGACCGTCGACCTTGATTGGTGGGACACGCACTCGACGAAACACCACGACTGGTGGGTGGTTTCTTGAGCCGCGGTTGAACGTGAAATCACGGCTCTTTATCAATCCCGGTTTCCGAATTGATGGCAGTGGGGTCTCAGGCGCAAACGGCGGGTTTGGCGGTGGGTTGCTCTCGCTCTTTCCGAAGCTCAACTTCTCGTGGCTTGCAATTGATCGCGAGGGCGGAGACCCGTTGTGGGGGGCAATCTCCTCGCTACGTCCACGGCTTGCCTTTGGGGTGGCTGGCGTGCAGCCGGGAGCGGAGATGAGTTTACGTATGCTGGAACAAGATGTGGGGGTGTGGAACCCATGCATAAATTGCGATTCAATTGCACCTGACCTCGGCTTACGCCTCCGGTCTGTTGGCAATACACAGCTCGGCCCCGAGAAGACCCAAGAGATGGAGGGTGGGTTCGACCTGCAACTGTGGGACACACGACTGACCGTGTCGGCGACTGGCTTTTATAAGATTCGCAAAAATGCCATTCAGAAATTACCGCTCGCGCCATCGGTGGGCACCACGATGTCCTACTATGCGAACATCGGGCACGTGCGGAATACCGGCATTGAGCTTTCCGTGAACGCGAATGTGCTTGACTTACCCACCATCGCGTGGAACATCGATGTGTCGGTTTCAAAACAAACCAACACGCTCACCAAGTTGTTCGGCGAGCAACGCCGGATTGATCTCGGCAACGGGACATATTTGGCCGAAGGGTATCCACTCTTTGGACGGTGGTCCCGTCCGATTTCTGGATGGTCAGGTCCCACGGACGGCTCAAAGCTATGGTACGGGGATTATGTGGTGGACGATTCTCTGATGTTTATGGGCCGACAAGAGCCGAAGTTTGAGATGCCGTTTCGGACGTCGATCACCCTCTTTCATGGGTTGCTGAGTGTGAACGGACAATTCGATTATAAGGCCGGGCTCACCCAGACTAACCTGGGTGGTGGAACGCTCCTGGGGAATATCTACGAGAATCCGAATTCGACGTACGGCCAGCAGGCGTATGCCTTGGCGGCCGCGTGTTTGCTCCAAAGCGTAAGCGCAGCGACGGCAGTCGGTCGGAGCTGCACCGACTATGGTTTCATCCAAACAGTGAACAGCCTGCGATTTAATTCAATGTCGGTTGGCTACAACGTTCCCCGTGCCTACCTCAAACGGTTCCCGATCTCGAGTTTGAGTTTGGCGCTGCAGGGGAGCAATCTCGGCCTGTGGACCAACTACAGGGGGAAAGATCCCGACGTGAACGGAGCTCTCATCGGCGATGCGACGCAAGACTCCGGGCAACTGCCGATGCCGCGAACCTGGAGTCTGCAAATCCGGATTGGGACGTGATTGAGATGACAACATTACCAATCGTACGCGTTCTACACGCACCGCGAGGCCTGGGTCACGGCCTGCGTCTCATCGCTGTGGTGAGTCTCGCGTTGTTCATCGGAGGCTGTCGCGGCATTACCGATACGCAACTCCCCGACGGCGTCATCGGTCCAGCCACCTATAACAATCTCGAAGGGGCCACACGATTGACGCAAGCGGCGCGTAACGAGTTGGCTACCGCGATTGCGACGTATGTGGTGTCGTCTGGAATGCTCACGGATGAACTCAGTGTGTTTTCAGGTTTAGGCGATGGTAGTTTTGATCAGCGAAGTGGGCACAGGAACGGAGTCCCTCCACACACGGTCCGCGCGCTGGCGCGGTTGGCGCGCGGTGTGGTCAGCAAATATGTGCCAGGGGAAACCTCCGCTTGGCAAGCGTTGCTGTTTCTCTATGAAGCCTACGCGGAGATCCTGATCGCCGACGGTTGGTGCTCTGGAGTACCGCTCAGCACGTTGGACTTTGAAGGCGACTGGACGTATCGACCAGGCTCGACGACGGCGGAGATCTATGCCCATGCGATTACGCTGTTAGACAGTGCCGACGCCATTGCCGTCGATAGCGTGTCGGTGCAGTCCGCGATCCGTGTCTTAAAAGCCCGTGCGCAATTGGCGTTGGGGCACTATGCGGACGCGAAGCACACGGTGCAGGGAATTGATGGCGCCTTCAGGTACACCCTGCGCATCGCCTTTGATGAGGGGCAACGCTCCAATCCGCTCTTTGTGCAATACACAAAATTCATTGGGCGTGTCACGGTCTCCGATCACGAGGGCATCAATGGCTTGTCATATCTCTCATCGGGAGATCTCCGCACCACAGCGACACCGCTGATGTATAACGGCAAACAATCCTATTTCCCGGTGAAATATCTGACCACAGGGGATTCGTCCACGTTCACCCTGGCATCCGGAATCGAGGCGCAGCTGGTGCTCGCCGAAGCGGCGTTTCACTCGGATGATCCGCAGCAGATGCTGACCATCCTCAACGTGCTCCGTACCTCAAGCACATACACCGTCGATACGACGGCGCTTGCGGGCGGGGGCGAACGCATTGATACGCTCTGGAATGCCGGGATTGGTGGTGTCGCCGGACTACGCCCTCTCAAACTCCCAGCCACGCCAGATGAACAACGCCAACTCCTCTTTGCCGAGCGTGCGGCCTGGCTGTTTGTCACCGGGACTCGACAAGGCGATTTACGACGGCTTGTGCGGATCTACGGCGTCGATCGCGAGCAGGTCTATCCGACAGGACCCTACACCGTCCCGGGACACACCGGGGTGTATGGAACGGATATCGAGTTCGGTCTCAGTCAGGACGAATTCCGCAACCCTCTGTTCACAGGATGTCACTATGATGAGTAACTCTCCGTGTTGCTGGTGGCACACTGCGCTGATCGCGGTATGCGTGTTCACCGGGACTGGGTGCAATCTCTCCGATACGGGACCGTCGCCCTATCGCTCACCCGAGCAATTCTTTGCGGTCCTCTCGCTTGAGCATCACGCCATCAACTTGTCAATGGTGGCGCCCTACGATACGGTGACTCTGCACACGGTCCAGGCCATGGGCGATGGGAGTGAGGTGCCTGGCGAGGTGGTTTATAGCGTGAGCAGTCCAAGCATCAGCATCACGGATGGCGTGCTTAAAGCGGAGAGGCCGGTTTCACGCGCGATGATACGCGTACAACTCACGTATGGGACAATGACGCGTACCGACTCGGCGATCGTATCGGTGATTGCGGCTGCGCCGAATCCGCTGCGTGACTTTGGTTTGCGGTTGCCGCTGGGAGACAGTGCGAAGATCGGCACGAGCGTGGACGGCGTCAAAACGATTCCGCTCCTGCGGAAATCCGAGTCGGGCTCCAACCTCTCGACGCTGCTCGTCTCGCTCGTGTCGTCCGACACCACCGTGGCCGCGATCACACAGTCCGGAAGCAACGTGAATATCGTCCCGAAACGACCTGGGCGGGTCGTGTTGTCAACCTCCACCTTCGCGTTCGGTACCCGTTGGCAAGATTCACTGGTGTTTACGGTGGGATGGCCGACGCAATTTGGGATGTTCATCTTTGAGCGGTTTGCTGCTGGGTCGTTAACCAAGGTGCTCGATTTTGCCTACCGAGACGTCACCATCGGTGTTGGCGGTTGTGTCACATGGACCACGCAGAGCACTGAGATGGACGCCGATCTTCAATTCGATGAGACCACGCACGTCAATGCGCCGGCAGGGAATCCTTGCGGAGATAACGTCCTGGACCCAACGGTTGGAGGCAATATCGCGCCCTTCCACTTGATCGTGTGGGATGGAGATCTGGCGAACTTTGTCAGTGCCATCCTCTCTCCACGTCGAGCGCGCGTCTTCTCGGCGTCTGGAGTCTTTCCCTACCATAGTTCGCTCCACGGCACGAGCGGAATTGTGCGTGTGTGCGACGAACGGAATGATACCACGTGCGCTCCGTCTGGCATTGGTGCGTGGTTCTAGCAGATGTCCGTGATAACACTTTTATAGCTCACCCATGACGATGATTACTCGACGAACACTTTTCCGCGGCACGGCAGGGACGCTCGCCGGCGCGATGCTCACACGCCCGGTATACGCCGCCTCTCCTCTCAACACCGCCGTCACCGAATTCCAGGAACTCCCTTCCGCGCAGGACGAGCGGCTCAAAATGTTGGTTACGACCGCCGTCGATGCCGCGCGGTCAGCGGGGGCTCAGTATTCCGATGCTAGGCTAACGTTTACGCAGCAAATGAAGGGCCGAGGGGGAAACATTGGTACAGGACGCGAAGACTGGATGTTCGATCGTCAAGAAGACATGGCGTTTGGTGTGCGGGCGCAGTGCGACGGCTATTGGGGCTTCGCCGCGAGCCCCGTGTGGACCAAAGACGAGGCGGCACGACTTGGCCGCATGGCCGTGGACAGTGCCAAAGCCAATCTGTTCGCGAAACCCCGAGCCATTGAGATGGCCCTCAATCCGCACGCCACGAGCGGGGACTGGAGCATGCCGGTCACCGAGGATCCCTTTACGATGGACCCGGACGAAATCTATGATTATCTCAGCGGGTTATATACCTATGCCTTGGGCTTGCCCCGCGACTATCGTCTTTCTGACGTCAGCGGGTTTTCGGTATTCCTGGCGAAGTTCTTTCGGCAACAGAAAGCCTTCGGGAGTACTGACGGGCAATTTCAAACACAACGCGTGTATCGCACCGGAGGGTGGTTCGAGATGTTTGCGGCGGATGCATCTGGACTGCGGGCAGCCGGAGACATCCGACAATTCAACCGCATCGGCGCCGGACGGGGGTTCGAGGTGCTCCGTGATCCGAATATCCGAGACTGGTGCCGACAACTCTATGAGGAATTAGCCGAAGAGCGCTTTCTCCCGGTCGTTCCGGTGGACGTCGGCCGCTACAACTGCCTGATCCACCCGGATGGCCTCGCCCCACTGGTGATGAAAAGTGTCGGGGTCGCGACCGAAATCGACCGCATCATGGGCTTTGAGGCCAATACCACTGGCACGAGTTACCTCATCGATCCCAACGATGAACTTGGCACGTTAAAGATTGGGAGCCCTCTCATGTACGTGACCGCTACGCGCTCCAAGCCAGGACGATTGACGCATGTGAAATGGGATGATGAGGGGGTCGAGCCGAGGGACTTTGCGGTGGTGAAGAATGGTGCCATCACCAACCTGCATAGCAATCGCGAAGGGACGGGCTGGATGAAGGGGTATCTCGAGCGCACCGGTCAGCCGATGGTGAGCCATGGCAATAGCTACGCCTTGGATGCCTTTGATTCACAGACGATTCATCCGGCCGATCTGATTCTACACGCCGATCCGGATAGGGATACGACGCTCACCCAACTGCGTGAACAGTTGGAGGATGGGGTTGAATTTAAGACGGGCACTGGCATGATGGATTTTCAACAGTCCACCGGCATGATGACCGGCGCCGCCTTTAAGGTGAAGAATGGAAAACGCGTCGCACGGATCGTCGGCGGAGGCATCATCTTTAGAACTTCCGAGTTATGGAAGAATCTCCAGGCGCTGGGCGGGCCCAGCAGCGTCTTCTCCGTCGGCACGGGACAAGCGAAGAGGAATCCGTTCAAGATGAGCTATAGCAGCGTCGACACGCCGCCAGCCCTGTTTAAAGACACGTCACTGATTAACGTCAAGCAGAAGGCCTAAGTTATGAGCACACAGCATGCAGCACACCCCGATGATCCCCGCGTCTTGAGCGATAGGGACGCAGAACGCGTCATCGATCGCGTCATTGGATTCTGCAAGAAGGAGGATGAGTTACGTGTAGAGGTCCAGAGCCTGTGGTATGGTGGGCAACGCTGGGCGCGAAACCGCGCGTTTCTGACGAATAATGTGCGGATGGTTCAAGTCCATATCACACGGTTGGCCTCAAAGGCTTATACTGACGTATTTCTGAATCAGGTCGACGACAACTCGTTACGGGCGGCTTGTGCCTACGTGGAGGCGCAGATGGCGCAGAAGTATCGCGCTGGCTTTGTGCCCGGACTCGATCTTGAGTTGGCGCATCCGACCTGGGCGTCGAAGGGCATTCCCGTCTGGAGCGATGTCACGTATAACCGCACGGCCACCGAGAATGCCCAGTTAGTGACGGAGATGACCGGACGTGCCGAATCTAATGGGATGCTGTCGGCCGGGCAGATTGATACCGCTGGCGCGCATTTTATGGGATATGCACGCGATTCCTGGGGACGCGAAGCACGCGAAAAAGGGCAGGCCACGATGGCGGAGTGCTCGACCACCGTGCGGCATCCAAAAGGTGTTGGCTCCGGATGGGCTGGGGCATCGTCATTTGATTTTCAGAAGATCGATCTCGCCAAGTTAGGCGAGGTCGCGTTTGACAAGTGTATGCGTTCGATGAATCCGGTGCGGATCGAGCCGGGACGGTATCAAACGATCTTGGAGCCGCAAGCCACCGCGTCGTTTGCAGAATCATTCTTCGAATTATTCCGGGCTCGACCTGAGGCAGAAGGAAGGATCCATCCGTTTTTTCTCGGCGATGATCCGGCGATCGATCGCGGGCGCAGTAAACTCGGATTGCAGGTTGCCGATCGCCGGCTCTCGATCTCCCACGATCCTGAAGATCCCATTACGGGGTCACATATCGCGCCGGGAATGGAAAAGACCAACTTTCTTACGAATGGCGTCTTGACCGAGATGGTGCGAGGGTACGACACGTATTCACTGCCGCAACTGAATCGAAAAGAGGTTGTTCCCTCCCGCTCAACCTTCGAGATGCGTGGCTCCGAGATGACCTCGACGGAGGAGATGATTGCGAGCATGAAGCGGGGGTTACTGCTGACTCGGGTGTCGGACATGACGGAACTGGACAAGCATAGTGCCTTGTACACCGGCACGACGCGCGATGGTCTCTGGCTCATTGAAAATGGAAAGATTACCAAGGCCGTCCGCAACTTTCGGTGGACGGAGTCGCCGTTGTTCATCTTCAATAACGTCGAGTCGATTGGGGCGTCTGTACCGGTGATGAATTCCTGGTACGAACAGTTTCCGTTTTCGGCCGGAGAATTACAGCGCGTTGTTCCGAGCGTGGTGGTCCCGACCATCAAGATCAACGACTTCTCTTTTACTTCCACCATTGATGCCATTTAAGATGCAGTGTTTCATGAAGTACCGCACGTACTGCCGGCTGCCCGTCGTCATGAATGTGGTGGCCATTGCTTCGGTGTGTTCTGCGCTTTGTTCTGTGGTTTGTGCCTCGGACATCCATGGGCAAACCCTCTTCGCGCAATCTGACACGACACCGAACTACGCGACGGCGTATCAGCATATTGAGGAATGCTGGTCAGCGGTGATACGCATCTCGCAAGCAGATGCGTATCACCGAGATTCGATCTGGCAGGATACGATTGAGGCGTATGCCTGGAGAGAACAGAACAAAGGGAAGGTACAGGAAGATTGGTGGGCAAAACGACGGCCGGAGCCGGCGATTCACGCCATTCAAGTGTGTCTCAATAAGTTCAATCCGGATACCGCAACATTCTTGAGCCAATATTCGGCGCTACGTATCGTGAAAATCCTTTTAATCGCCCATCGCGATGAGGACGCGCGCCGATTTGCAGAACGTGCACTCGATTCGTTACGCCAGAAATCTGTGACAGAGTACAAACTCATGTTGTACCAGCTGATGAGGGAATATGGCCTGGCACAGCCGATTCGGTACGATGCGGTGAAGCAATACTATACACGGTTCCTGGCGGCGAGGGAAAACGGAGATTTGCTCTATTATACGATTGACGCCGCGCTGGAGTTCGGCGGGTTTGCGGATCGCGTGAAAGACACGACGGCGCGCGCGCGGGCGAATCAGCTTGCGTTGCAACTAAATGATTCAACACCGGAAGGAGAACGTCGCAAGTATCCTGGGGCGGGTAGGAGACAAAGTGCGCTTGCAGGGATCGTCGCTCGCAACACTGGAAACGAAGCATTGGATAGCCTTACCATCTCGAACCTCGCATACGAACTGTGGTGGGTCAATACGGTGAAGCGTCGCGTGTATGGAGGCGATTTGGTCACCAGAGCGGAGATGGCGGAAGCGTTGGAGAAGAGAAAAATGATTGAGATACACGGAGAGCACTATTATATCGCATCCACGGCGACATCTTCGGGTGTGTCAACGCACGGTTTGGTGACCTACACAAGCGAGGGCGCGCTGCCCAAGGGGGCGTTGCCGGTCAAAAATACCATTAACTTCATTGTCGGGATGCCTGCGCTGTGTCATACGGAAACGCAGAGGCGGGCGAGAATTGATAAGTCATCGAATGTCGGTTGCCTCGATGTTGCTGCCAATATCAGAAGCTTAAAGCACGAGTTTCCGGATATCGAAATTATCGGTCTGTCGAATACCTATGGCACGGTGGGGCAACTCGGTCCACTCACGCCGGCCGAGGAGGCCGATACGTTGGCCAAGCTCTTTCTGGAGTTTCATCGGTTGCCGGCGCGTCTGGTGGTGGAAAACACCGAATTTTACAACTTGCCAGAACCTGATGGCCGCCGAATCGATATCGTGACCCCGAACACGGAAGCGTGTACCGAGAGGGGCGGGTGCGGCAAGTTCGTCGACAAAGACGGCAATTTGATAGATGCGTACATTACGAGTAACGATGAGTGGTTAAAACGCTTCTACGAGATACTCAAGAACCGTCCGAGCAAATGACGACTCCCATCTCTCGTTACAACATTGGCGTAGCGGTCGCCGGGATGTTCGCCGCTGGATGCTCACACGGCGCATTCCATGCGACCTCCGCAGTGGGCGCTGTGACCCCGCCTGCCGCGGTCGCCGGGCGCAAGAGTTCCGCTGCGCTCCACGATCCGGCGCTTATCACGGGCACCCTACCCAACGGGCTCACGTATTACATTCGTGCCAACCCGTTTCCCGCTAAGCGGGCTAAGCTCTGGCTTGCGGTGGATGCCGGCTCAATCAACGAAGACGAGGACCAACGCGGCTTTGCGCACTTTCTGGAACACATGGCCTTCAATGGCACCACGAACTTTCCGGGCAACACGGCGATCGATTTCATTGAACGAGCGGGCATGACCTTCGGGGCCGACCTGAACGCGTATACGAACTTTGAAGAAACGGTCTTTCAACTCACCATTCCCACCGATGACCACGCCGTCTTTACCAAGGGAATCCAACTCGTCGACGACTGGGCGAGCGGCCGGATCCTGATGGATTCGTCGGACGTCGTCGCGGAACGTGGCGTCGTCTTGGGCGAATGGCGCATGCGCCTCCCGGATACGGCGTCCCAACGCTATCAGATGGAGGGCTTTGCCCGGACCTATGGCGACAGTTCGATCTTTAGCAAGCGCATTCCCATCGGTGATCCTGAACTCCTCAAGACCGCGACGTCAGCGCCCATCAAACGATTTTATCACGACTGGTATCGTCCCGATCTCATGGCGGTCATCGCGGTCGGCGACTTCAATGCCAAAGAGGTCGAACAACAAATTCGCAAGCGATTTGGTGGGATGAAGGCACCTGCGAATCCTCGGCCGTTTGCGCGACCAGTAGTGCCTCAGTCCTCGGAGACCATTGTCTACAGCTTAGTCGATAAGGTACAGCCCTACGCCGAGCTCACGTGGCTCGCGACGCCGCTGGCGTCAGATCCGGCTGTCGCGTTACGCCAAGAGCTTATCGATCAGTTGAGTACGTCGTTTTTGCAACGGACGTTCACGGCCCTGAGCAAAAAAGAACGCCGGTCCTTTGCGCGCGGCGTCATCCAGCGAACCGTCGGTGCCACACGCCACTCCCCGGATCGGATGACGATGCGGATCGGGGCCTTTCCCGATTCGTTGATGGGCGCATTCCGCATCGCCCTTACCGAAGTGGAGCGAGTGGCGCAACATGGGATCCCCGAGGCGGTCCTCGCACGAGACAAGCAGGCCTTGCATCGCCGGTATCAGAGCGAGGCTGATGGGAGCGCATCCATCACCTCGGGGTCCTACGCACAGCTATACTCGCAGCACTATCTCACCGGAACCGGGGCGCCGCTCGGTCCGGAACAGACTTTTGCAATGGTGGAAAAGATCCTCCCAACCATTTCGCCCAACGACATTGCGCAGAATGTGCAACGGTGGCGCACCGAAGCGGGTCGTGTGGCGACCGTCAACCAGCCGTTTGCGTATCCGGTGGCGAAAGTGCCGGTCGCGGACGTGAAGAGCCTGTTCCATGACGTAGCGTCGCAACCTCTAAGCACTCAGTCCCTCGCGGATGGTCTCTTCGGATCCCCAACGACTGTGAAGGATGTGTCGCAAAGCGCTTTGCACGTCGGATTCTCCGTCACCCCGACTGCCGGGACGATTGTAGCGACACAACACTTTGAGAAGACTGGTCTCACGGCGTGGACGCTGTCCAACGGGGCGCGCGTGGTGTACAAGCGAAACCTCAGTCAGCCCGATGATTTCCTGATCAAAGCGTATAGCCTGGGCGGAAGTTCCGTGATGCCCGACTCGGTGTTCGGGTCCCCCGGCCGCCTGGTCGGCATGCTCATGACGGCGTCCGGCGGGCTAGGCGGCGTCGACATGGAAACGCTGCAGCAGGCGTCGCGTACTACGGGATTGCGCGAGTTCCACGTGGGGATCAATACGTTTGATGAAGAGATCACGATCGGGGGATCGCCACGCGAGTTGGAGTATCTCTTCCAAATGCTGTATCTCCAGTTTACCGCGCCGACGGTCGACACGCTGGCCTTGGCCGATTGGCGACGCAACGGCTTTGGCGAACGCAACATGTCACGCAATGATCAAATTGCCTATAACACTAGCGGGAATCGTCGCCTCTTGGGCCCGTCGTTAGCAAACGTCCCCTTTATCGACCTTCAGCAAGCGATGCGGGTGTACCACGATCGATTTGGTGATGCCAGCGATTTCACGTTTTATATCGCCGGTCCCGCACAGGCGTCCGACGTCCTACCGTTGGTGAGGCAGTATGTCGCGAGCCTTCCGTCCACCAACCGTACCGCGCGAGAAGTACCGCATGACTTTAAGATTCCGGTACTGAAAGGCAAAGAAGAAGCGGTCCGTCCAAACTCCAGACTCCTCCCAGAACAATCGGCAATGAAGCTGACGTTTGCGGGGAAAGTCGCCGATTCGAGCAAATTTCTCGAAGGGATGCAGGAGTTGAACACGATCTCGTGGATTCTCGGTCGCCGGCTGCTCAATGTCCTGCGCGAAAAGATGGGGGTCACGTATAGCGCCTCCGCCCCGTACGTGCAGTATTGGACGCCAGATCCTCGCTATACCGTGTCGATTGAGGTGATGGTCGACAGCCTGATGCTAGATACCACGGTCAAAGCGGTGCTGCAGACGGTGGATGCGTTACGCACGGACAGCGTCACCGACGAAGAGCTCCGGATGGCCGCCACCATTCGCACCCACCAGTTGGAGAATGCCCGCCAAAGCAACAGCTGGTGGATTGAGCATCTCGAAATGTTGGACCGCGTTGGCGTGTCGTATGAGTCTCTGGAGAACCCGCATAATGAGGCTCCGTTAACTAAGGAGAGAATTCGGGAGGCGGTGAATACCTATTTACCGAAGAAGACGTATCGCTTGTACGAATTCAAACCTGTGATCGCCAAAAAGCCACCGGCAAAGAAATATAGTACGGAAAAGGGTGGCCCTCTCGAGGATCGTACAGACGTGACGAAGTAAAAATAAGTGTGCGCCTAAGTCCTCTTTTGTTCTAGGATTGTAGGGAAACAAAAGCCAGTAACTTGCCCCACGGCAGCTACTGGCTTTTGCTCAAATGTACGGTCGAGGGCGACGTTGCTATGATCGTAACCGAAGATTCTGATATCAGGAGAGGACTTAGGCATTCCACCGCTGCCAGTCCTATGGTGCAAGACATCTTCGGAATGATCCGACGTGTCTATCGCTGGGCTGACGGACGAAGATCCTACCGATATAAAATCGTGAAGAGTGAACGCATACGGCCCCGTGATGAATACGAACCGGATGATCACGATCGACACGATAACGCCTAGAAGTGTTTCCGCCTTCCCGACTTAACAGATATAGAAATGGATATAGATTTTCTGTATCTATCTCTGGAGGACATTATGCCTGACACTCGAAAATACCCCCGCAAAATCCGAAAGAATATGGATATAGATGCAACTGCCCTAGAGGCCGTCAAAACGGCATTAGGTCCGAATCGGTGCATCTGGCGTTCGAGCATGTCCTGGCCTCCAATCGTATTGTCGAGTCATTAGAGCGTGCAGTAGTCCGTTTGTCCGAGAATAAAAATGCGTAGAGGGCATCGTGCAGATGGATCTGAACGATAGCATCTAGGTTTATGCTGAGGGGTGTATTCAGTGCGCGCACTTGGGCGGCTATGTCCTCTTTTTGGAAGTCCCGGACCCTTACTCGGCCCTAAGCTAGGGGTTTTTCAGATGGAACAAGGCAGTGGAGGGCCTCCGAGAGGTCGCATCGCCACGGTTCCCAAGCTGGCAGTGGACCGATGATTGGACAGAAAATCTGTTGACGGTTTGTTGACGGTTTCCAAGAGTTCTTTGGGTGCTGTTCGGGGAAGGAGGAATCTTCTTTAGCATCATTCCCCTAGGAAACGAGCCAATTTCGCGTTCTCTTTCCCAATCCGAGGGCGGGGGTTGCGGGTTCAATTCCCGTCAGTCACCCTTACAAATAGAATGTTATAAGTTATTGTGTTTATTGGGTTTACGAGGGAGTGGCGGAATGCCACTCCCTTTTTGATTTTGGGGCTGTTGACGGTTTGGTAACGGCATTTTGGATCTGCGTGCATTGTTTCTGTCGAGTGGGCTGAACACAATTTGATTCCGAAGTGCACGTAGGAAGTAGATGATCCACGGTTGCCAGTCCGCAGAAGCAATAGCGTAGTGAGCACGCGAGACAAACGTTCGTTGTCCTGGGCCTTGAATTGATTAATTTTACCCCCTAGGAAACCCCCTAGGAAACCCCCTAGGAAACCTTGCTTGCATATCGGACTCTCATGCCGCTTCCCATCAATATTAACGACCTCTTTACAGGTACTATTGTCGAATGGGAACGTGTAGAGTGCAAGACCGGATGGAATCCAGAGGATGTCCTCCATACGATCTGCGCCTTTGCTAACGATTTCCATAATTGGGGTGGCGGTTACATCGTTATTGGCATAGCGGAAGACGATGGGCGACCTGTTTTGCCGCCCGTTGGTTTGACACCGGCGAAGATAGACGCGATCCAAAAAGAACTCCTCAATTTGGCGCACCGGATACAGCCCATGTACTATCCCGTGATCGAACCCGTCGTAGTTAGTGGTAAGCAGGTGCTTGTCATTTGGGTTCCCGGCGGGCAAAATCGACCGTATAAAGTGCCTGTCTCTCTCGCCAAGGGCGAGAAAGTCTTCGGATACTACGTACGGATGGGCGCGTCATCTGTCGTGGCAAAAGGGGCAATTGAACAAGAATTATTGCAGCTTGCGGCTGCGATCCCCTTCGACGACCGCATCAATCATCATGCAACGATGAATGACTTGCAACTGCGACTCATTCAAGCAAATCTTCAGGAGATCGGGAGTAGCCTATTTGAGGCGTCAGGTGATATAGAATTTTCGCAACTTTGCGAACAGATGCGTATCGTGGATGGTCCACGAGAAATCTTACGTCCGAAAAATGTCGGTCTTTTGTTCTTTAATGAACGGCCAGAACGATTTTTTGATACAGCATGGATTGATGTAGTGTATTTGTTTGATCCGACCGGGACACAACTACAAGAAAAACGTTTTACGGGACCGCTCGATGCGCAACTGCGTTCTGCGTTGACCTACATCCGTGACCAATTTATTTATGAACGTGTGGTGAAGCATCCTGGTCGTGCAGAGTCAGAGCGTTTCTTTTCATATCCATACGCAGCGATCGAAGAAGCGCTTGCCAATGCCGTGTACCATCGCGGATACAACGAACGTGAACCCATCGAAGTCCGTATTACTCCGAGTGAACTTCAAATTATTAGTTACCCAGGACCCGATGCGTCTATCACACTGGATGCGCTGCACATCGGGCGCATCGCTGCGCGGCGGTATCGCAATCGACGGATCGGTGAATTCCTAAAGGAATTACGACTCACTGAGGGACGTGGCACCGGGGTTCCGCGGATGTTGCAGGCGATGCAGTCGAACGGATCGCCGCCGCCACGTTTCGAGACGGATGCGCATCGGTCGTATTTTAGCGTAACGTTACCCATTCATCCTCAGATGGGGCCGACTCCATGGCAATCTGCGGCTGCAGCGGCTACTCGTACAGATATTGATGAGTTGCTGAGTATTCCTCGGGTTCGCGAGATTTTAACGTACTGCCTTGATGCTCATACTCGGAGCGAGATTCTGATTCATCTTGGCCTCAAAGACATCAAAGCGATACGTGAGCGGTATCTTGTGCCGTTGCTTCGCGTTGGATTATTGGCTTATATCTATCCCGAAACGCCACGAGTCCGGAATCAAGCATACCGAACGACAGAAGTAGGCCGCGATGAGCTTTCCAAATATAGTTGATAATACGAAGCACAGGATTAATAATAGTTCGTGTCTTGTATAAGTCGATTGTACTTCGCACGAGTTCAGTTAGTAATGCAATACCGCACTTAATCACTGCGAGGAACCAATGGGAGGTCGAGGGAATCTCGCTGAAGCGGGTTGCCTTTTAGACTGAATTACGGATATTCAAAACATCAGTAATTCTGCCGGTGACAAATGATTGCTTCACACGTTGAAACAATAAAAGTAGGAAAACGCGGCGTAGTCGTAATCCCAACCGCCCTTCGCCGTCGATTTGGTCTCGACGAAGGCGTTCTCTTGATTGCGGAGGGAACTGCGGAAGGAGTCTTATTACGGCCAGCCGTCGCCGTGGCAACGGAGGTGTACACGCCGGGGCGAAGAGCGGAATTTTTGCTCGCTAATGCTGTGGATGCGGACGATTATGAGTGGGCTGTTCAGGAGGTCAAAGGATAAATGGCTACCATCACCAAAGAACTGGAAATTGTCGAGCAGGTTCATACCCACCTCGGTATCCGGATCAAACAGATTGCTGCTATTATTAGCGCCGATGAAAGTACGCTCCACCGATGGCTCAGCGGGATGACGTCGAGTGACCCATGGAAGGTATATCTGAGTAAATTGTCGGCGCTTCGTGAGTTTTATACAGAACTCCGTGATGCGTTTAGCTCACTGGATGCGTCGCGTCGGTGGTTGCGGGACAGTCATCCACAGTCGTTTGCGGGAAAGACACCGTTCGAAATGCTGTTGGCTGGAAAAATGGAACGTGTCACGGCGCTCCTTTGGTCGCTTAATAACGGGATGCCAACCTGATGGAACTGCGCTGGGGTGCGTATTTTCGGTTTTGACTTGGAGCAGTCGGACGTAGTGTGACCAACTGAGCGAGAATTGCGGTAGAGGTGTCTTAGGGCGTCCGGCGTTTGGGACGTACTTCGGTCGTCGAATTCATCAGACAATGTCCGATGAATTGGAGAGGGGAGGTTGGGCGGGAATTTGGCTTGCCGTTGGCCTTGACATAACCCAGCGTTGGGTTTTAGATTTCACTTATGCCAACAGTGCTACGCGTGGACGGGTTTCAAATCGTGATTTATGCGTCTGCACGGGAGCATGGCCCTGCACATGTGCATGTTTTCCATAGCGGAGAAGAGGTCGTAATTGAGTTGGGAACTCGGAAGTCCGGAGTGACCCTACGTACGATTCGCGGTATGCGCCGGACTCGGGTCCACGCAGCCGTCGCTGTTGTAGAAGAACATGCGGATGTGCTCCGAGCAAAATGGGAGGAATACCATGGATAAGACGAAGCAACGCCGACTTACCGTCGCCGAGATCGACGCACAGATCGATGAGGCACGAAAACGAGAGGCCGCAGAGCGGGAGGTGGGACTGCGTGCCGATGCGGCTTGGTACGACCCAGCGAGCGATTATTTGATGATGCGGATGACGAACCGCCGGCTCTTTGGAGTGCCGGTGAAGGATATTGGCTACTTGAAGGGGCTCACACCGGCTCAGCTTGGCCATGTCACCTTGAGTCCGTCTGGTAGTGGACTCTGTTGGGATGCTGAAGATATGCACCTTGATGTGCCGAGTCTCTTGTTCGATGCGTTGGGTGCGCGCGGTGCCGCTCGTGTCTGGGCAACGGCAGCTGGGAAAGCCACCAGCGATGCCAAGACTAAGGCTGCTCGCACTAACGGGGTGAAGGGCGGACGGCCCCGAAAGAAAAAAAAGGCAGCGTAGCGCAGGCTTGTGTCGGAATTGCACGGTTCAATTCGGATGGTGTCTTCGTTGCACTGCGTTGATCAGAACTGCGAGTGAGTGAGCTGGAGTTTCGGCTTGCTCTTACTGTCGACTGTACCACGTTCCTCGCCGCGTGCCGTTTTGCACGATATGGTGGGCATCTGTCAGAACTCTAAGATGCCTTTTTACCGTGTTTCTGTTCGCTGTGCGCATCGAAGGCGCTAACTTATTCGGCCTGCTGAAATCGTCTAGCCGTGCCTATTGGGTATCACAGGGATCTGTGAAAGACGGGCTAGAAGCTGACATCTCTGAGGGGGAAAAGAGGCTAGCCTTCAGGTCTCAGGGTCGCCTTTTGGACAGAAAATCTGTTGACGGTTTGTTGACGATTCCCGAACGCTCTTTGGGCGGTGTTCGGGGTGATATTAGGACCATCTTGAGATGATTTCCCTAAGAAACGGGCCTATTCTACACCTGATTAGAACGTATATTTTGTCATATGGGCCAATCTCAAAGAAGCGCGTTTTCCCTTCGCTACAATCATGCGGGACTGGTTGGACTCCTGGTGTTGGGGGTTGCCGGTTGCGCGACACAGGGGCAGCCGCCGTCATCATCCAGAGTCACGGGGTATCGGTGCGATGACAGTGCCGTACGATCTCCCGATCTTCCGAAGGTGAGTGGGCCTATGCGACTGGGACCGATGTATCAGGACATGGTCTTTTCCGGACTCACACTCACTCCGCTGCAGAAAGGGTGGGTGGATAGTGTCTATACCGCAATCCATCTGATAAGCAAAAAAATTCAGGCTGACCTGCGCGCGACGATGACACCGGACGATAATGTGTACGAATCGTCAAAAAAGTTTATCGACGCGTTGAATGTGGAGCAGGATTCGATCTGGATGCGATGGAAAAGTCTGCTGGACCCGGAGCAGCAGCAGATTTTCACTGCGAATTACGCCAGGTATGTCGCGCATCGAACGGCACGCCTTGATAGTGCGCGTCAGATAAGTGATACCGCGTTTTCCAATCGTCTTGCGAGTATTCGTGCAACTGCGGCGTCCCGACGGAGAAGGGCCGTCCCTGCAGAGATCATTCACGATGTTGCCCCGGAATATCCGAGAGATGCGAAGGCCAGAAAATTGGCTGGGAAGGTCAGAGCCCGATTTTTGATCGGTAGCAATGGACAGGTTTACCCACGCTCCATTTTCATTCTCGACTCGTCAGATCCCGTTTTTATCAGGCCGGTGTGCAGCGCCATTCAGGCATCACGTTACCGGCCATCCGAGATCGATGGGCGCGCAGAGTCAACGCCGGTCGTGCGGGAATACAATTTTGAGCCATAGAGAATCGGGGGTGAAGCCCTGATTCTCTATGGCTCCTACGATCGAGGCCATGGCACGGGAGGCGATCCATATCGATCTGACCGCTGTACGTATACGTTGACGATTACCACGTTCACAACAACGTTATAGGCTCCTCTCGTGCTCACCGAAGGTCAGGTTCGGACGCTGATCGTATGCCGGGGTATACGGCCTAGTCGGTTGTGCGTACGAACGGTGGAGTTCCGGGAGCCGCGGTTCGTACATTTCCTGGGCCGAGGTTCAAGGCGGCGAATATGCTGGATGGTAACCACGGGTTGTAAGCGCCCTGTATTCTCTTTGCGGCTGGAGTCCTGATACTCACACTGTCAGTCCTCCAGACCGCTCCTGCCGTTTCTCCCTGGCTTCTGCGAAACGTCGGCTTTCCTTGGACAATCTTCAAGGGCCGGCGTTTTTTTGCGCTTGGCCGTTTCGCGTATAATATCAATGTCCTCATGTTCGGCGGATTCCAAAAATGTCATGCGTCATTCGGACGGAGAGATGTTACGCTCGAGATTGGAGAACGATACAACAAGAGCAGCGTATAATTTTTTTGTATTTTCGAAGTACGCGTCTTTAGTTAGTAAGGCAACACACCTGTTGCACCATTCATCCGGACATGTTTCAATCTTGTGTCGCCACAGCTTTCAGCTGTACGCACATGTTTGACGTTTTGTACTTCTTTGCATTAATGTTCTGCTATGGAATCGATCGGCGGCCAATCGTCAACTGAGATACTTGCCGCAATTCGCGATGGTGATTTGAACGCCTTTGAGATTCTCTATCTATCTCTCTTCCCATCGCTATGGCGGCTCGCGGGATTGCGTACTGGATCATCAGATCTAGCTAAAGATCTAGTCCAGGACGCTTTTTTTGCGTTCTGGCGTAGGCGATCAACGATTGATATCGATATGAATGTGCAGGTGTATCTTGCTGTTGCTGTGCGAAATCGTGCGAGAAATATGACAAGGGATGCTCGAGTCGTTCGAGATACGGAGCATGCGGTGCAACAGCATACCCTTCCGACTCCAGCTATGGGACAGTCTATATCACTTCCTGATACTGATGCAGAACATAAGGAATTTCAGGCTGCGTATCATCGGGCACTGTACCTCCTGACTGATCGGGAACGCGAAGCCGGATTATTACGATGGGAAGAAGGGCTTACCTTCGAACAAATTGGTGAGATATTAGGGACTTCAACCGGTGGTACGAGGAAGATTGTGCTACGGGCACAACAAAAACTTCAAGACCTTCTTGCCGACTTTGCATAAGCTGCTTTCGGTGTTGCGAACTCGTCGTATGTTGATGCTGTGAAGGATTATCCTGCGAGATAGGGCAATCCTCTGATGTCGAAAATCTCCAAAAACCGGCTTTTTTAGATTGTGGTTCAAAAATAGAACACTGCCGTGTCCTGTACGTTGGAGAATAATAAAGACTGATGACTCAATTCCCTTTTTCGCAAGAGATGCTTGATTCGTATCTCGTTGGCACACTCGATCCCGACTCGGTTCGTGCTGTCGAAGCGTATCTCAAGGCACATCCGGCACGCCGAGCGTCGTTGGCGGGAATTCGTGCTTCTGTCCGTGGGGAGGTTTTGGGTGCGGTTCCTGATCCTCGATTGGCCTTTGAAGAGTTATTGCCTGCGCTACTGGCGGAGGATGATGTTGATTACAGCAACAGAATTTCAACGTGGGTTGATGCTTCTCAATCGGACGTTGCTGCAGCCCGTTCCGTTTCAGGAAGTTTCTACGAACCGCGGTATCGTGCCGATTCCGTGAAGGGATCTGCAACTGGACGCCGAAACTGGTGGACGTTACGATGGTCAGTCGCTGCGTATATAATGCCCATATTTCTTGTGGCGTTTCTGATATACCAACTGAAGCCAGCACGTTCTGCGGTAGAAGAGCTTCGTAGTTATAGCACTGTCGTCGGGCAATATAAAACTCTGACTTTGCCCAATAAAACTATGGTAACGTTAGCTCCTGCCACTACGATAACAGTCTCTGCGAATGATGTGTCCGTAGATGGTGAAGCTTATTTCCAGGTTGTTTCTAATGCAGGAAAGCCATTCGTTGTAAAGACCTCTCAAGCAGAGGTACGTGTCCTGGGGACAGCCTTTGCGGTTCGACATTATACGGGTGAACCACAGAGTCGAGTTGTCGTTGATGACGGAAAGGTGGCGGTGGTATCACGTACTAACCAGGCACTGCAAGATGCACGTGCGGTATTGACAGCCGATATGGTTGGGTTGATTTCGGATTCGAGTGTATCTGTGTCTTATAGTGCCAACAGTCAGAGCTTGACTTCTTGGCGACACGGACGACTGTCTTTTCAGGCTATGCCACTTCGTGACGTTGTTGTTGAACTTGGCCGAGCCTATGGTGTTTCTGTGGGTGTGACAGATTCTTTACTCGCGAATCAACTGGTTACTGCGACGGTCTCCATGAAATCCGAATCGTTGATGCAAGTCCTGGAATTGCTGGGGCGAGTTACTAACTCGCGATCGATATCACAAACGACTGGAGGGTTCATCTTGCTTCCGCATAATAGGCATGTCCCAGCTTCTCTCACGTTTCCATCTCAGGAGAGCACAATAGATGATCAGTAGCCTTTGGCATATGAGGCTGCGAGATTATTGTATAGCCGCAACAATAATCTTGGGTGTTGCTCGTACAGATGTCCTGATAGCTCAACAAACCGATTTGCGCGAAACGACACGGTCAGGTTCACAGGCGAATGTAACACTTCGGGTAGAAAACCTTCCTCTGAAAACCGTCGTCGCCAGTATTGCGCGGCAAGCACATCTCACGCCGTTGTATGGAGACGCGGTAGAGAAAAGTGAGGTGAATGTCTCACTGGTTGCAGAAAATCTACCCGTGCTACAAGCATTTGAAAGGGTACTCAAGGGGACAGGTTTACGCGCATCAATTAATGCTGGTCATGTGCTGATTGAGCAGATAGCAAGGGCAGATTCCGCTACAATTGCTCGTGGAATGATTTTGGGACGCGTGATTGATTCTGTCACGCAAAGGAAGATTGTCGGTGTCACGGTTGTTGTGGTGGGCACGAAGCTCTCCGTTGTGACCGATACCGAAGGGGCATTTCGAATGGATAATGTTCCGACTGGGTCTCAGAGTCTGACGGCCAAGCTATTGGGGTATCGGTCCAAAACGATCAGTGTGACGGTCGCGCAAGGAGGGGCCCAACCTGTAAAAATTCCAATGACTCAAACATCGACCACGTTATCAGAAGTGGTGACGACTGTAACAGGCAATCAGCGGAAAATCGAGATTGGGAATGATATCACGACGCTGGATGTGCCAGAGATCATGAAGCAAGCCCCGATTACGAGTGTCACGGATTTGCTCGAAGCGCGCGTCCCGGGTTTGACGGTGATGCGAACGAGTGGTGTCCCGGGAGCGCCGTCGCGAATTCGGTTACGGGGGATTGGGGGTGGGTTGTTATCCGGTGTTCCCGGGGCGCCGACGAACGATCCGATTGTGGTGGTGGATGGGATTCGGGTGTATGCCGGGCAGTCCGGGGTAGATGATCAGAAGTTGGGGGGCGGGAAGTATCCGACGCCGTCGCCGATTGATCAGATCGACCCGAATAGTATTGAGAAGATTGAAGTGTTACGAGGGCCGTCTGCGGCGGCGATGTATGGGTCAGATGCCGGGGATGGCGTGATTGTGATTACGACCAAGAAAGGGAAGGCTGGCGCCACCCGATGGAATATGACTGGATCGGGTGGGATCGAGTCGATGCCGGGCGGGTATGCGGCGCCTGGATTCTACCGGTTTGGACATGAGCCGCAGGGTGGGGTTGGTAATGCTCAGATGTGCCCCCAAATCGACTTCCCAGATCGCTATTTCCTGTGTGGTTTGGATAGTCTCGTCCGGTTCCAAGCGCTCAATGAGCCGAGGCTCTCAACGATCGGTCGTGGGACGAGCACGCAACTATCCGGGACGGCATCAGGAGGAGCGAACGAGTTGACGTATTCCGTGACCGGATCGATTGGCAGCACACTTGGATTGACTAGGATGCCGCCCTTGTATCAGGATCTCTATCGGCAGCTGTACGACTCGGCGCCGAGTGCGCGGATGCGACGACCAAACTCGATGGATACGCGAAGTGGGCAAGCCAGCTTTTTAGTGCAGCTCTCACGCGGGTTACAGGCGACGTTCACCACCTCGCTGATGCAGTCGGTGCAATATCAGTCGTCCGCGAACGATCAACTCGCCGATTTGGCATCGGTATATTTGGACACGCTCAACATCAACCCGGGCCGACCGGGGCAGTATGCGTATCAGCTGAAGACTGATATGATCACGGCGAATCATGCTTTAGCGATGAATCTGTTGCGATGGAACTGGCTGCCGCTGACCGCGACGTTTGGAATGAGTCGCGTGGAGCGAAGTGCGGAGGGATTGACGCCACGCGGGATCGTAGTGGTTCGAGAGTTTGGTGGGAACGGAGAGCCCATCGCGGAGCTGTCTAAGGGCGCATTTACCGAGCGACGTGAAAATCTCTCGACCACGACCGCTCGCGTGAATGGGACCCTGTTTCCGCGCGCGCGGACGTCGTTGTCGCTTGGTTCGGAGATGACCGGTAGTTCCAACGTGGCAATGGATGGCTATAGTGATACGCTGGTGCAAGGGATTTCGAGGCCATCGGCGTTGATTGCGGGCACCCGCTCGGGTCGAAGTACGACAACGGGTGGGTGGTTTCTTGAGCCGCGGTTGAATCTCAATTCCCGGTTCTTTGTCAACCCAGGCTTTCGGTTCGACGGAAGTGGCGTTTCGGGATCCCGCGGTGGGTTTCGCGGCGGATTGTGGTCGCTCTTCCCTAAGCTGAACTTTTCGTGGATTGCGGTGGATCGCGAAGGCGGGGAGCCGCTGTGGGGAGTGGTGTCGTTGGTGCGTCCGCGATTTGCGGTTGGTGTGGCTGGAGTACAACCGGCAGCCGAGTGGAGCTTACGCACGCTGCAGCAGGATTTAGGTGGCTGGACGCCGTTGGGAGCCGATTCGATTGCGCCGGATGCCGGGTTACGGATTCGAACGGTGGGGAATACGCAGTTGGGGCCGGAGAAGACGCAAGAGGTGGAAGGCGGGTTTGATATGCAACTGTGGGATACTCGGGTGACGGTATCAGCAACTGGTTTCTACAAGATGCGCAAAAATGCCATTCAACAACTGCCGCTCGCGCCATCGGTCGGTGCAATTGGCGTGGTAGGGAGTGGAGAGGGTGGCTATTATTTCTCGAACATCGGTCATGTGCGGAATACTGGCGCCGAGTTCTCACTGAATGCGATGGTGCTCGACTTGCCGATGATCGGGTGGACGGTCGATGTGTCGGTTTCAAAGTATAGGAACACGCTTGTCAAGCTGTTCGGTGAGCAAAAGCGCATCGACCTTGGTAACGGCACGTATCTGGTCGAAGGGTATCCGCTCTTTGGTCGCTGGTCACGCCCGATTTCTGGGTGGGGCGATCCACAGAATGGTTCAAAAATGTGGTACGGCGATTTTGCGGTGGACAGCGCTGCGGTCTACATGGGGATGCAAGCGCCAGATTTTGAGATGCCGTTTCGGACCTCGCTCACCCTCTTTCGTGGGTTGCTGAACGTAAACGGTCAGTTCAATTACAAGGCCGGGTTAACGCAATATAATCTCGGCGGGGCGCAGCTCCTGAGCAATATCTATGAGAATCCGAATTCCACCTATGGCCAGCAGGCGTATGCGTTGGCGGCAGCGTGTCTTTTAAGAAATGTGGATGGCATGGCAGGATATGAATCTTGCACCGACTACGGCTTCATTCAAAAAGTGAACAGTCTGCGATTTAACTCGGTCTCCGTTGGCTACAATGTTCCACGATCGTATATCAAACGCTTGCCAGTGTCGAGTTTGAGCATGTCGTTACAAGGCCGTAACCTCGGTTTATGGACGAACTACCGCGGGAAAGATCCCGATGTGAACGGGACGCTGATTGGCGATGCGACTCAGGATTCCGGACAACTCCCTATGCCGCGCTCCTGGAGCCTTCAAATACGGATTGGCACATGATTGCTATACACACAATGCAACGTCGTTTTTCGGGTCAATGCCTGTGTCTTCTGGTGGTGGGGATGCTTACGATCTTCACATTGGGGTGTGGTGCGATTACCGATACGCAACTCCCAGACGGTGTCGATGGGCCAGCGACCTATAACAATCGTGAAGGGGCCACACGATTGACGCAGACTGCCCGGGGGGAGTTAGCCACCGCGATCAGGGACTACATTGTCTCCTCGGGACTGTTAACGGATGAGCTCGCGTCTCTTGGCGCTCCAGCTAATTACTTTGGAAGTCGCGATAAACGAAGTGGGCAATGGGTAGGTGCCCCGCCTTATACCGTCCGCTCGCTGGCTCGACTGGCTCGCGGTATCGTCGGCAAATATGTGTCGGGTGAGACGTCCGCATGGCAAGCGCAGCTGTTTCTGTACGAGGCGTATGCGGAGATCTTGATTGCCGATGGCTGGTGCTCTGGTGTGCCGCTCAGCACGTTGGACTTTGAAGGCGACTGGACGTACCGGGCGGGATCCACAACGGATGAGATCTATGCGCACGCGATTCTACTGTTGGACAGCGCCGATGTGCGTGCGACAGACAGCGTGTCGTTGCAGTCGGCGATCCGTGTGTTGAAGGCCCGTGCCCAACTGGCAATGGGGCGCTCTGCGGAGGCCAAGCAGACGGTGCAGAGCATTGATGGCGGCTTCCGGTACACGATGCGCTTCGCCTTTGACGCTGGGGGACGCGGGCAGACAAACTTTGTACAATACTCCGAGTTTGGCTCAGGTGCTTCGATCTCAGACCATGAGGGGATCAACGGCTTATCGTATCGCTCGTCGGGTGATCCCCGAACACAAGCAATACAAGTTCGGAACACACGGAATCAGTTCGTGTGGTTTCCTGCCAAATACATCACGACCGACTCCTCCACGTTCACCATGGCCTCTGGAATCGAAGCCAAACTGATTCTCGCCGAGGCCGCGCTCGCTGACCACGATCCGCAACAGATGTTGACGGTGCTGAACGCGTTGCGAACCACTGGCACGTTTACGGTTGAGACAGTTCCACTCCCAGGTGGTGATGAACGATTGGATACGTTATGGCATGCCGGGATCGGCGGTGTCGCGGGACTTCGCCTGCTCACCACGCTTCCGCCTACGGCACAAGAGCAACGTCAACTCCTCTTTGCGGAGCGCGCCGCCTGGCTGTTTTTAACGGGCAATCGCCAGGGTGACTTACGACGTCTTGTGCGTAAATATGGCCTTGATCGCGAGCAGGTGTACCCCACAGGCGTTTATACCGTCCCGGGATACGTTGATGTCTACGGGACGGATATCGCGTTTGGCTTGAGCTCAAAGGAATTTCGAAACCCCCTGTTTACCGGGTGTCAGTATAATGATTAATGCAAGTTTCAACCGGTGGCGACCCACCGTGATCACCGCGGTGCTCTCGGTGTGGACGCTGACGAGCGCTGGCTGTAATCTCTCCGACACGGGAATGTCGGCTTATCGCCCACCCGATCAATACTTTGCGGTGCTGGCACTTGAGCATCACGCCATCAATTTGTCGACGGTCGCACCATACGACACGCTGACCCTGCACACGATTCGCGCCATGGGCGACGGTGGTGTTGTACCCGGCGACGTGACCTATAGCGTCAGCAGCCCAAGCATTCGTGTCATCGATGGCGTGCTGAAAGCAGATAGCCCAGTCACCAAAGCGGTGCTCCGTGTCAAGCTCACACATGGAACTATTACGCGGACCGACTCCGCGTTCGTCTCGGTCATTGCCGTCGCACCGGACCGCCTTCGCGACTTTGGTCTGCGGCTCACTGCAGGCGATAGTGCCAAGACCAGTGTCGCGGTCCCCAAGACGATTCCGCTCGTTCGGGCGTCGGACTTGGGCTTAAATCTTTCGACCCTCCTTGTTTCGATGAAGTCGTCAGACAGCACGGTGGCGAGTATAGCGCAGTCCGGCGACAGTGCGAACATCGTTCCCAAGCGGCCCGGGCGCATTGTTTTTTCGGCGTCCACCTTCGCGTTTGGCGCTACTTGGCGGGATTCACTGGTCTTCACAGTTGGTTGGCCACTCTTGTTTTCGATGTCTACGGTTGAACGCTTTACCGCAGGATCCTTAACCAGGGTTCTCGATTTTGCCTATCCGAATATTATCATTGGCGTCGGTGGCTGTGTCCTGTGGCAAACGCAGAGCGACACCATTGACATCGATCTCCAATTCGACGACCCCGCGCACGTCGCGGCCCCGGTGGGCAGTCTGTGTGCAGATGTCGTCCTGGATCCCACCGTCGGAGGGAATATCGCGCCGTTTCGATTTATCCCATGGGATGGAAATCCAGCACACTTTGTCATCGCGTATCTGTCTCCCAATCGCGCTCGGTCGTTCCCGATTCCAGGCGTGTTTCCATATCGAAGCTCGCTCCACGGTACCACTGGGATCGTGCGCGTGTGCGATGAACGAAACGACACCACCTGCGCCCCGGTGCGCTTGGGCAATTGGAACTAAACGAGTGGCTCATGTACCATAGCTCATCCCGCGTTCCCTTTTCTGAACTTCCATTTTCTCATGATTACTCGACGTACACTTCTTCGTAGCTCCGCGGGTACACTCGCCGGTGCGATGCTCATTCGCCCACAGACCGTACAGGCGCACACACCCAGGCGCGGGGCAGTTACAGTATTTCAGGATTTGCCGACCGCTCGAGACGAGCGGTTAAAGATGCTGATTACGACCGCCGTGGATGCGGCCAAATCGGCTGGTGCCAAATATGTGGATGCCAGACTGACGTTTTCACAAGAGATGTCGTCCGAAGGGAATGATATTAACGATGTCATTACACGGACGTCGTATACGATCGATCGTAATGAGACGATGGATTTTGGTGTGCGCGCGCAATTTGACGGCTACTGGGGCTTTGCGTCGAGTCCGGTGTGGGCGAAAGACGAAGCGGCTCGACTCGGTCGCGCCGCAGTGGAAAGCGCCAAAGCGAATGTTTCAGGTCGGTCACGCGATGTGGAGATGGCTCCGAACCCAGGTGCCACGAGCGGTGACTGGAGCATGCCGGTCACCGACGACCCCTTCGCGATGGCTCCCGATGAAATCTTTGATTATCTCAGTGGCGTCAGAAAATACATGTTCACGCTCGAAAATGAGATGGGGCTAGGCGGTATTATGTATATGAACATGAAAACCGCTTTCTTTCGGCAGCAGAAAGTCTTTGGCAGTTCGGACGGTCAACTGGTGACGCAACGCGTCTATCGCACCGGCGGCTTACTCGGGTGGACAGTTGGGGATCGTTTGAGGGAGGGCATTGGCTCGGCAGGGGGTGTGCTGACGCAATTCAATCCTGCTGGTGCCGGACGTGGATTTGAACTCATCCGCACACCGAACACGCGCGAGTGGATGCGTCAGCTCTATGAAGAGTTGGAGGCCGAGCGGAAGCTCCCTGTGGTGCCGGTTGACGTCGGACGGTTTCCCGTCCTCATCCATTCCGGCGGGGTGGCCGATATCCTCAAAAAGAGCGTGGGGATCGCCACGGAAATCGATCGGATCATGGGGTATGAAGCGAATTCGACTGGCACGAGCTATATCATCGATCCCGACGAATCGCTCGGGTCGCTCAAGATCGGGTCGTCGATGATGCGCGTGACTGCCACGCGATCCATGCCAGGTGGACTTACGCATGTGAAATGGGACGATGAAGGGGTCGAACCGCAGGACTTCGACATTGTCAGCGAAGGCGTACTTACGAACTTGCAGTCCAATCGGGAAGGCACCGCCTGGATGAAGGGTTATTTGACGAAGACGGGACGACCGATGCGGAGCAATGGCTGTGCATACGCGTTGGACGCCACGGATGTGCAAACTGTACATCCTGCAGATCTCGTCCTGCACCCTGACTCGGCGCGGGATACAACGCTGAACCAATTGCGGGAGCAGATCGACAAAGGGATTGAATTCAAGACGGCTGGGGCGTTCATGGACTTCCAGCAGTCCACGGGGATGCTGAACGGAAGTGCGTTCCTCATCGAGAAGGGGAAACGCGTGGCGCGGATTGCCGGAGCAGGGATGTTGTTCAGGACATCCGAGTTATGGGGGAATCTCCAAGCATTGGGCGGCCCGAGCAGTGCCATTCCAGTCGGTACGGCGGATGCCAAATCGTTTGGCTTTTGGAGGGTTACCCATAGTACGGTCCACACGCCCCCAGCGCTGTTTAAAGAGATGTCTATCATTAACCCATTCCAGAAGGCTTGATCGGTATGAGTATGTTCGCAACACCCGCTGAAGACGACCACCGAATTTTCTCGGATGCCGAGGCGGAACGGATTATTGATCGAGTGATTGGGTACTGTCGGAAGGAGGACAAATTGTCGATCGAGGTCCATAGCAAGTGGACTGGTCGGCAACGATGGGCGCGGAATCGCGCATTTCTGACCAGTGACGTGCGGAAGGTCTACGTCGATATTTATATCTGGTTCGCTGGGGGTGGGCGATTAGAGCAGAAAGCCGGATTGAGGATGAACCAAGTCGACGACGTCTCGTTGCGTGAGGCGTGTACCTATCTGGATCTATGTCGAGCGTACCAGTATCGACCCGGATTTGTACCGGGGATCGATCTCGAGCTTGCACATCCGACCTGGGCTTCGAAAGGCATTCCCGTCTGGAGCGATGCGTCGTATCATCGTACGGCGGCCGAAAATGCGCAGGTGGTCTCGGATATGACCGCTCGTGCAGAAGCGAATGGAATGCTGGGATCCGGATCAGTTGAGACTGGCGGGGCACACTATATGGGCTATTTCCGCGATTTCTGGAGACGTGAAGAGCGCGAGAAAGGGAGTGCAACGATGGCGGAGTGTTCGTCGACTGTTCGTCACCCGAAAGGTGTGGGCTCCGGGTGGGCGGGCGCATCTTCCTTTGATCTCCAGCGCATTGACATCGCGAAGTTGGGCGAAGCGGCGTTTGACAAGTGCATGAAGTCGATTGATCCGGTTCGCATCGAACCGGGACGGTACCAAACGATACTCGAACCCCAAGCGGTTGCGTCGTTCGCGACCCTGTTTTTTGAATTGTTTCAATACAGAAATGCGGCTGAGAGTTCCGATAGTCCGTTTTTCCTCGGCGTTGACAACGGTATTCAGCGGGGACGGAGTAAATTAGGGCTGCAGATTGCCGATCGCCGGTTGAACATCTCCCATAACCCGGAAGATCCTATCTCGGGAACGCACCCATACCCCGGGATGCGGACGATCGACTATCTGAAAGACGGGGTCCTCACGGATATGGGGCGGAGTTATACGTATTCGCTACCGCACCTGGCACGCGGCGATAACATTCCTGAGAGAGCGTCCTTTGTGATGCGCGGGAGTGAAACCATGCCGGTTGACGAGATGATCTCGACCATGAAACGCGGACTACTGCTCACTCGTGTCTATGGATTGGATCTATTGGATCGAAAGAGCGCACTCTACACCGGCGTGACACGCGACGGCTTCTGGCTCATTGAAAATGGGAAAATTACGAAAGCGGTGCGGAACTTTCGCTGGACTGAGTCACCTCTGTTCATCTTCAATAACCTCGAGTCTATCGGTGAGTCGGTCCCGGTGATGAGTCCACAGTACGGCGAATTTCCCTTTTCGGCACATAAGTTACAATTTGCTGTGAATAGTCCCGTGGTGCCGACGTTGAAGGTCAACGACTTCTCTTTTACCTCGACGATCGATGCGATTTAACATGATGACTTATCGAAAGGTCCGATTGCTCTTGTTACTGGGGCTGGTGGCGTTCGCCACGCCTGCGCATGGGCAAGCTCTCTTTGTCCTGCCGGATACCACACCAAACTACGCATCGTATCGACATCTCGAAGAATGCCTCGTGGTTGGGTATCGGGTTTCGGATGAGATATGGAGGAGAGGGCAAACGATTTGGTGGGATACGGTCGTAGTGTCACTGAAAAAGACATTAGACGCGCAACGGGAATTTATAAACGGTTCTTTGCAGACCGGGCGGCCCGATTCCGCGATTCATGCCGCGAAGTCCTGTCTTAGTCAGTTCAACGCAGATACCGCGACGTTCAAGACTGCCCCAGTGGCGTTGAAAATTGTGGAAGTACTCTTCATGGCTGAGCGCTGGGATGATGCACAACGGTTTGCGAATCGCATGTTAGATTCGATGCGTGTCAGGTCGATAACGGAATACAAAAACACACTACAACGGGTTCTCGATCTGTACGTAGATGTCCGTCCTGTTCGATTCACCGATGCGAAACAGTACTACACGCAATTACTTGCCTCCATCACCGGCGATTCGCTCTACCGGACGATTGACGCAAAATATGCCTTTTCTCGGGCTGCGCAGGCGGTCGGTGACACTATGTTGAGGAATGAATTGTTCTGGGACGCGATACACGCTAACGACGAAACGCCTGTCGCGGAACGGACGCAGACACCCAGAGCGATTACGAGGCTTAGATGGTTGGCGGGGCTCGTGGCCCGTTTTACACGGGAGGAGGGATTCGATAGTCTGTCAGTTTCGACCCTCGCGTACAATCTGTATCGCGCAAACACCGTGGACCGTCGCGTGTATGGGGGCGCTCCGGTGACGTCGCAAGCTCCTGCGGTTCAACCCGTCAAGGTGCCGATGTTCTATGGTCAGTATCAGTACACGGCAAGAACGGGCTCCTCGCCGGGGCCGTCGAATCGGGGACTCGCACTGTACACCAAGTTGGATTCGTTGGAGCGTGGGGCGTTGCCGGTTAAAGATCGTATTAACTACCTCCGTATGATACCGGGTTTTTGTAGTTACGAGGAGGAGACGCGTATGGAGAGAAACAAATGGGCAGAGTGCGCAGAAATGTACGCAGGAATACGAAGAATCGGGGAATGGTATCCGGAGCTTGAGATTACAGTCTTGTCCTACTCCTATGGCACGGTCGGCCAGCTCGGCCCACTCCAACCGGCGGATGAAGCCGATACGTTAGCGAAGCTCTTTCTCGGTCATCACCGGTTACCTGCGCATTTGGTGGTCGAAAAGACACCGTTCTTTCACGTGGCGGACCCCGACGGGCGTCGTATCGACGTTCCTACCCCGATGATGGAAGAGATTGGCAGCGGGTGGGAAGAATTGGGTCGGATTGGATGGTTTACTGACAAGGAGGGATATCGGGTCCAGATAGGCTGGCCGGGAAATGAGAATTTCGACCGTTTTTACAAGATCCTCATGAATCGAGCCCGAAAATGAGGCGGCGGTTATCGGTTGTTACGCTGTGGGCTCAATTCCCATGCGCTCCGGCACACAGATTCTTGCAGTCGCCAAACAGATCGCCCTCTTCGCACTGTCCACGGCTGGCTGCTCACGCGGATTGCTCCCTGAGGCCTCGCATGAATTGTCCCTTGGGCGAAAGACATCCATCTCGTCTGCCAGTGTATAAACCCGTCCGTCATGTGTAATCCTGTGTCCGGCGCCACTGACCTGAGGTCTTCTTTGAAATGAGTGTGCTGCATATTGTTGCTCCTATTGCGTTGTCCGCCATGACTGTGGTCGGCGCGCTGACATCCACACCGGGCGTCCTTGATCGCAGAGTCACCACGGCGTCTGTGGTCACAGATTCCAGCGATTCGGCGAAGACGGCCGATTCAATCAAAAACGTACAACCCGATACGTTCACGCCCCCGATGTTGGGGGCGTCGTTACGCTATGGTGTTGATACCACCGCCTCTCCGTGCGTCGACTTCTATCAGTACGTCAACGGCGATTGGCGCGCGAAAACAAAACTCGGGACAGTGCCCGCCGGGCAAACGAAACGCGTTGAAATTTTCGGCGATACGTACCGACGCACTCGACTTCGCTTACGCGGCATTCTCGATTCCGCCCACTCGATCTCCGCCACCACTACCGATCCCACGCTTAAAGTACTCGGCATGTTCTACGGCAGCTGTCTGACCGCGGACTCACTCGAGCCCAATTATTTCCTGCAACGCACGCGATCCAAAACGCCGGTCCCAGACTCCACACGGGCGGACCAGTGCGTTCAACGGACGCTCGCGACGTTGGGTGGGGCGTTAGGACAGGCCTTCGCCAGCGACCTCCTCGCGTCCCATGCGATGGAGCGGATGGAGGTCTTGCTCGAAGCCCTGCGGACGGCTGCTATCGACCAGGTCACAGCGAACCCATGGATGACCTCGGACGAGAAGAAGTGGGCGCAGGAACGCTTGCAGAAGCTGCAGCTACGGGTTGGAATGCCGAAAGAGATGGTTGACTACACGCCACTCGTGCTCACAACCAACTACAAGCAGAACAAGATCGCGGTGGCCAACTTTGATAATCGACAGTGGGTCAACGCCATTGGAGGGGATTTCCGTGCCCAATGGAAAGCAAGTCTCCTGACCCCCAATGCTTTTTATATGGGTGGGGATCATGCGATCGAGATTCCCGCCGTGATGTTCATGCCGCCATTCTTCGATGTCAAAGCCGAAGACGCGCTCAATTTCGCGGGGATTGGCTTCGTGATTGGTCACGAAATCTTTCACAGCATCGCCACGCAACTGTCGACGATTGCGCATCCAGAGATGCACACCAACATTGAACTCTTCAAACAATTAAACTCGGAATTAGGTACGGTTGACGGGTGGAACACGGATGGGAAGCGCACGTTTAAGGAAGATATTGCGGACAACGGTGGGCTGCTCATTGCGCACGCCGCGTGGAAAGCTACACTGAAGAAGAACGGGAAGCCTGCCGCGACACTGGTGGATGGGTATACTCCAGACCAGCGCTTTCTCGTTGGACTCGCCCGGGTGTGGCGGGCGAAGTGGCAGGGTGGTGGATTGAACCGTGACGTTCATGCCGCACCCTTCGCCCGCGTCAATGCAATGATGTTAAACGCGCCGCAATTTGCCACGGCCTTCGGCTGCAAGGAAGGGGACCCGATGGTTCGCCCCAGCGAGAAGAAAGTTATGATCTGGTGATTAGAACTGTTGCTATCGACCGTTTGAGAACCTGTGGTACGTTCGGCAGGTACGGATGTCGAACCGTCTGCCTCGACCCTATAGTACTTTAATCCAGGATTGACTGACATGTGACTCACCGAAGTGGCATCGCGCACGGCTCCCAAGCTGGCAGTGGACCGACGATTGGACAGATAATCCGTTGACGGCTTGTTGACGGTTTTCAAGTATTCTTTAGGTGCTGTTCGGGGGAGGATGAGTCTTCGTTTAACATCCGGAAACAAGCCAATTCCGCGTTCTCCTCCCCGCCCCGATCGCGGGGGGCGGGTTTCAATTCCCGTCAGTCACCCTTTCTAAAACGATGTTAGAAGTTGTTATGGTTGTTCAACTGAGAAGGACGTTGCGTAATGCAACGTCCTTTTTGTCTTTCGTGTGTGGTGACGACATAGTGACGACACGGACTTGACCCGATTTTACCTCACATCACCTACTGCATTGATTCTCCTACTCGGAATGAGATTCTGATTCATCTATCGAATGGTTGACAATTACCATCGACAATACGATCACGCCACTACAACATCGCAGCAAGTAAACGCCGCTCGCATAGGCAAGAAAAAGAAAATGGCACGAAGTCACATTGAGAAAGTAAAGAAGGCGGTTAGAAAACTAACGGTTATAGCGATCGTAGGACGCTAAGTCCGTCCAAAAAAGTGTCTATTCCTTAGATGGTTTCTACGGAACAGTGATGTATCATGGCCGTTTTTCATGACAGTCTGTCGCGCCGTGTCTGCGTTTCATCAGCATGGCGGTCGCGTAGTTCGGCTGAATGCGGTCGTTGGGCAGGAACTGTTAGCTGGCGCACGCACGGCGTCACAAGAACGTCAACTTGAGGATCTGTTGGATACGGTGGCAGCGGATGGTGATCGCGTCATCTTCCCGTCGTGGTCGGCGTTTCGGCCGGCGGGATGCGTGCTCTGGATGCTCGCGTTGCGAGAAGGCTACACAAAGCCGTCAGTCCTGTCAAATGATGCATTAATCGCCGCATCGTGCCGAGAAGAAAACGTAACGCTCATCACGGCCAATGCGAAAGATTTCGAGGCGATCAAGCGGCATCTCCGCGGTTTTCGATATGTGACGGATATTCCGGCAGTGTAGTCAATAATGCCGATGAAAGTACGCTCCACCGATGGCTCAGCGGGATGACGCCAATCGATCCACTGAAAGTGTACCTAAGCAAATTATCGGCGCTTCGGGAGTTTTATGCAGAACTCCGTGATGCGTTTAGCTCGCTTAATAACGGGATGCTAACCTAATGCCATTGGTGATTGGGCTCCATGCCAACACCTCGCAAGAAGTGTCCGACACTCCCACGAAGGATGAAACCTTGCGGTATTCTATGATCGCCTTCTTGAAGGGGCGTATTTGCATTTCGTGCGGTTCGACCGTTTGAACATATCTTCGCACAACCGTAAGTGGGATTGTACACAACATAGAAAGTTGTCACGCACGTTCATTAGTTATTGTGCGTGAGCGAACTGAAAACGGCCCGGGGAGTATTCTGCTATAGCATTGCGCGGGATATCGGAATACTGTTTAATGCGTGTGCTTGATCGAAGATATCATTTTTCCCTGGGTTGGATTCTGTGTCTCAGTCTAACCCGGAGGGAACCAACCTCGCAGAGGAACATGTTCTCGTTCTCGCCATTCGTGCGAGTGACGTAAGCGTGTTCGCTCAGTTGTTTCGTGCGTATTATCGCGATCTACACCGGTATGCTCGGGCGATGACACATTCGGGTGAGATTGCAGAAGAAGTGGTCGATGATGTTTTTGCTGCGTTATGGGAACGTCGCGAAGCGTGGGCTCCTGTTTCGACCATTCGGGCGTATTTGTTTCGCTCCGTTCGGAATCGAGCACTCAACGCTATTATTTCTGCGAAATCGGCAACCCGAGTTGAGACGTTGGCGGCGCTTGAGATCAGTCCCATTGCGATGAGCCAGGCGCCCGTTGCTTCAGACCAGGCCCTTGCATCCAGCGAAACAGAGATGGCCATATGGGCTGCGGTCAATGCACTTTCGCAAGAGGCCCGCACGGTGGTGGCGCTTCGTTGGCAAAAGGAGATGAGTTGGGCTGAGGTGGCTGAGGTGACTGGTTTGAGCATCGATGGTGCTCGGATGAAGCACGCTCGTGCGTTGCGGCTTCTCAAAGAACGGCTTTCGGATCTCCTGATTTAGCAGGGGCGCACCGCCTCCTTAAAAAAAATATCCGGATGTTGTTCGGTTTTGTTGCTAGCTCTTGTTTACACACAAGAGCCTATGACTGACCAGACGCATCCATTGTCCGCTGAACTAATTGACCGTTACCTGACTGGGGAATGCACCCCGGTTGAGGCCGAACTGGTGCGTACATGGCTAGCCGAACACCCGGACAATGAGCGGGTGATGACGGTGTTTCGAACACTTGGCTTCGAACTAGGCGCTTCCGGGGAAGATTCCAAGTGGGACGCCCCCAATCTTGATGATGCATGGGGGCGTTTTGAACGACGTTGCCTTTCGGAGAACGAAATTCCTGTGGTTTCGGGTGTTCCCGGGAGGCAGCGTGTTGGGATGGGAAGCTGGACACGTTGGATCTTGCGGCACGGTCTTTCTCCGCTGCGAAATGGGGGGGCTCACAATGGGCTGACGCTTGGCGCTGTTGCTGTCGTTGGCATCGTTGCGTTATTGTGGATGTTCGGGCTTTCGGATCGGATGATACGTCCCGATTCCGCTGCAGTACGACGAACGTTCACAACTGCGGTTGGCCAACGAGCGACGATTCACTTGACGGACGGCAGTCGAGTCACGCTGGCACCGAACAGCACTTTGGAGATCCCAAGCGAATTTGGACGGCTTTCGCGTGCCGTGGTGCTCACCGGTGAGGCTTACTTTGACGTGACGGCGAGCGCGCGGGCGCCATTTGCAGTTCACACCGGTAATGTTCGTACGGATGTGCTCGGTACGACATTCGTAGTGCGTCGATACGCGAACGATGGATATACACACATCGCCGTGACAACGGGCCGAGTGTCGGTTGCGGCGGTTGGCGATCGAGGTTCCTCTGCTCGGCATCCAACCGTTGTGCTCGCTGCGGGGATGTTGGGTGAGGTGACTGACACAACGGCGCTCGCAACGGCCGTAACGGATATGAGTGGATACACCGGATGGACTCATGGACAACTTGTCTTTCATCACACTCCAGTTGCACAAGCGCTGGCCACGCTTGAACGTTGGTATGGCTACCAGTTTCGGGTAACGGATTCGGCACTTCTACAACGTGACTTGACCGCGACGTTCGACGAAAAAGACTCATCAAATATGCTGATGACGCTCAGGACGGTTCTTGACGTGACGATGACTCTCGATGGAGTCAATGTGACACTTCAGTCTCGGAACGCATCCGATGCGGAATCAGGGGACAAAGTACGTACTTCCTCATTTTCATCCTTCTCGAAGGGAGTAGACCAGTGAGCAAACATCTCGTGTGGATTTTATGCATGAGTATAAGTGTCGGGGCAATGGCACAGACATCTGTGGCTGTGACAACAGAGACTCCCGGTGGGACGATGCAAATCTCCGAAGAAGCGAATGTGTTACTTCAGAAGCCAGTCTCGGTTCAAATCGATCGTGCTACGTTGAGTCGCGCACTCGATGCGGTTGCTGCGAGCGCAAAGGTTCGTATTGCATACAGTCCGAAAGTGGTCGATGCATCCGGGAAACTTGTAACGTTAACGACGACTCGGACTCCGCTTGGTCGCACGATCGAGCAGATTCTTAATGGAACACCATTCAAGCTTGTTGTGTTGCCAGGAGCGCACTTAGCTATAGCGCTTCGTGAAGCGCCGGCTAACGCACGCGCAGCTACATCTTCTGCTCAAGTGAAAACGGTAGGAATTATTACTGGCAGAGTAATCGACTCTGTGACGCAAAAGGGGATCATGGGAGCCTCACTTACGGTAGCTGTTACAACAGTGGGCTCAACGCTCTCCACTGTTACCGGTGCCGATGGAAGATTCCGAATTAGTGCTGTTCCGGTTGGATCGCACATCTTAACAGCCAAGCTATTAGGATATCGGTCCAAAAGAATGAGTGTTGTCGTTGCTGAAGGCGGTACCGCAACAGTCACGCTAGCGTTACCACAGTCTACAACGACGTTGGCAGATGTCGTTACTACAGCGACTGGCGTGCAACGCCGAGTAGAGGTTGGGAACGATATTACGCGTATCAATGTTGACTCGGTGCTCAAACATGCACCCGTCACCAATCTGAGCGATCTGTTGTCTAATCGCGTTCCCGGGCTTGATGTCGTGACCACATCCGGCGCCCCGGGAGCACCGTCAAAGATCCGGATTCGCGGGATCAGTAGCATGAATGCGACGAACGATCCGATCATTATTGTCGATGGTATTCGAGTGTACTCTGCGCAAGGCAATACCGGAGCCGCAGTGGTCGACCTTGTTAGCAGTGCGACTGGCGGTGGCGTGGACCGAAGCACCAACATGGTCGCGCAAATCGCGTCTGGAGATCGGGGTAAAGGGGGGAAGGCGACAGTGTTGGTTCCATCTCCAATCGATATGATCGACCCGAACAGCATTGAGACGATTGACGTGCTCAAAGGTCCGTCAGCAGTGGCGCTCTACGGAACCGACGCGGCAAACGGTGTAATTGTCATTACTACAAAACGGGGAGGGCAGGGGCCACTTCAGATTGGAATGAGTGCCTCTGTTAGCACGGAATACATGCCCGGGAAATGGCCCAACAATTATATGCTCTGGGGAACTCCGATTTTGTATGGCGAGGTGTTGCAGGAGGGGACGGTTGTGAGGTGCAATAACGGATTGGAGAACGTCAGAATCCGTGTTTGTCGGCCAGACAGTGTGGCTACTTATCAGATTCTGAACGACAAAGAGACGACGGCGTTCGGTCGCGGATTGGCCAGTGTATATCGAGCCGATGTGCGAGGCGGCACATCCACCTTGGGATACTCGCTGTCTGGGTCGTACGGTAGCACACTTGGATACGTCAAGATACCGGATCTGGATGTTCGATTGCTGGAACGCGCTGGCGAGCGTATACCCGACTGGCAGCGTCGACCTCAAGCAGCCGAGAGTCAGAGTGGAACCGCTCGAGTCGACGCATCGGTGACGCCGACGTCGTCGGTATCGGTTACGAGTTCAGTGACACGAAACTATTCTCGAACTACACCGTTCCAACGCGCGGCAGAAGCTGCGTCGAGTCTCCCTCCAACTGGACTGCAATTTACAAACAGTTCGCCCACGGTGGCGATTGGCACCGGTCTTTTGCAGTACATCCCTGATTTTCGAAAGAAAATCGATGCCACAACGCTTGGATTTCGGAATGCCGCGAATGCGCAGTTTGTTCCGGGTAAAAATGTCAGAGTTAATATGACGGCCGGATTGGATTTTGCGAATCGAAAGGACATGGCGATCATCGATCGTAGCGATTGCGTCGGATGTTCCAGTGCCCTGGACTTGGGTGAGTACGCATACCTCAGCGAAGGTGAATACAGCACAGGTCAAGGCACATCAACAGTAAGCTCGTTTCAAACGTTTGCATCGCATACGGCCGAGGTCACGCGATTTGTCCGTCTTCGGAGTTCGATTGGTGGGAACTACATACGAACATTGACGAGCGACTTTATCCGAAATGCGACAGATCTTCCCAAAGGTGCGACCTCAGGGAATAACGCTGGCGTCATCAAGACGAGCGAACGTGTAGACGACCGGATTTCAGCTGGAGTTTTCCTCGAAACACAGATTGGGGTTGCCGATCGCTTCTATATTCCGCTTGCAATTCGTCAGGATGCAGCTTCGGGGATGAGTACCAAGACGGCGCCTCGGTTTCCGAAGCTCTCGTTGTCCTATGTCTTGTCGGATGAGTCGAACTTTTCGGAGATCCCGTTGATTGGGTCGCTCAGCATGCTGAGATTGCGCGCCGCGTATGGACAGTCTTCAGTCCAGCCTTCGATCGCCGCTCGGCTTCGGGGAATCTACGAAGGATCGCAACCTAGCGGCGTTGGTACAATGGTGCGGTTCGCCTTTTTGGATCGGATTGGAAACGGTAGCATCCGTCCTGAGCGGAGTAGTGAGATCGAGGCGGGAATTGATTTCGGAGTATGGAACTCCCGGCTCGACATGACCGTCACATACTATCGCAAGAATACGGACGATGCCTTGGTAACCGAGCCACTGCCCGGGTCACTTGGAGGAGCATCGATGATCGGCATTCAGCAGAATATTGGAAAGGTGTTGAACCATGGCCTGGAAGTGACTGCTGGGACACAGCTGATAATGACTGATGCGGCTTACTGGTCGGTGAATGGGGCGTTCTCTGTCAATAGAGGAAAGCTGCTAAGATTGGGGCTAGGGCGCGATCCAGCTTCAATGACCCCGTATAGCGCACAACGATATGTCGAAGGGTATCCCCTCAACGGTCGTTGGGCGCGTCCGATTGTCGGTTATACAGTTGAGGAGACGGCATACGGACCCATGCTAGGCGACGTCATGCTTGGCGACAGCATGGTCTATCTGGGAGCGCCTATCCCGAAGTTTACCACGTCGTTGAATAGCAACCTAACGGTGTTTCATAATATTTCCTTATCAACGTCATTCTCGTATGAGCACGGACGAAACCAACTGAACTCGGTTATTGCGCAAAACAAACTGCTCAGTAGACCGGTTAATGACCCCGCGACACCACTCTCCATGCAGGCCTATTACTCAGTGCTTGGAACCAGGGTTAGGGAAACATCGGACATCGGTGCAGCACAAGTGGTTTCGACGCTGCGACTGACGACGCTTTCCCTGCGGTACAATTTACCTAAGCGTCTGGTTGGCATGATGCCGTTTGGAAAAAACGTTTCGTTGGCGGTTGAAGGACGAAATCTCGGCATGTTGAGTAACTACCGAGGCAAGGATCCGAATGTCAGCAATTCGATGAGTGACGTGTTTAGCGATATTGGTTCAATTCCACAACCCCGCAGTTGGGGTCTTACTGTACGGATCGATTGATTGATATGTCACTGTCCACAATAATGCGGGGTAGAGGACGACTCTCCGTGTACACCGCACTGATCGGTCTATGTTTTTCGGTTAGCATGAGCGGTTGCTCTCTGCAGGATCTCGTGAGCAAGGCTGAAGTTCCGGTGAATTTACGCGATCCGAGTAAGTGGGAAGACGAAGCGGGGGCACTCTCCTTCTATAATGGTGCGAGTATAGGAATGCGTGCAATCGCGGGCGGATCGGGTTTCGAAAATCCGTTAGCTAGTGCGGCGCTCCTGACCGACGAAATGACCGTCACATTTACCGGAGCGAACCCTCCGACATTTCCTACAAGTCCAAGCCATATCGTAGATGCACGGGTTGGATGGGACTATGCGGACGCTGGCGCGTCGTTAGGAATTGGGATTAAAAGCTCGTATGAGAGTCTTCAAAATATTCGAATACAAGCAAACATTGCGCGGCAATATCTCCAGCGTTTTGGCCAAAAGCTGCCGCCTGATTTGATCGGACATACATTGACGATCGAAGCGTATGCGATCTGGTTCTTGTCCGAGCTTTTTTGTTCGGGAGTTCCTCTCTCGTATTTTGATTTTGATGGGAATATTACGTTCGGTGGTGGAACGCGACGCGAAGATATCGTTGAACTGGGCTTGCGATTGCTCGATTCCGCAGACATGTATTTGTCGGATAGCGTTCGATTCGTGAATTTTTCCCACGTGATGCGAGGGAGGTTTCTTCTTGCGCAAGGGCGATATACAGACGCGGCTGCTGCTGTTCAAACTGTGGATCCGTCGTTTGTGTATCAGACCGGATTTAGAACAGAATATAGAAACTTTTTCAGTACTTTTGAGAGCGGAATCTGGAACTCTGGTACCATCGCTAATGGAAAAGGTCGCAATGGACTCGACTTTGTATCGAGCAGAGATCCCAGAACATTAACCGTTACAACGGCTACCGGCGTAAACTTTCCAGCGCGTTTCAATCGAGATGGAACGTCGTCCGTTCCTCTTGTGGCTGGCGTTGAGCGTAGTCTGATACAAGCCGAAGCCAGCTTACATTCAGGCGACGTTGTAGGATGGCTTAAACATCTCAATGCGTTACGAAACGATGGGATTGTAAGAGTTGATATCAGTGCGAACGGAGCGCTGGATACAATATGGGCTCCGGGAATAGGAACTGCTTTATTTGCCGGACAAGCTACGCAACTTCCTGGCTTGGCAAGTTTGCGAGATCCTGGGAGCGATACGGCCAGGATCACACAGTTGTTTCGGGAGCGCGCCTTTTGGCTCTTCCTAACGGGAAACCGGCAAGCAGATCTCCGCCGACTCATTCGACAGTACAGCCGAGAGGAAAATGAAGTGTATCCAGTCGGTTTATGGGGGCCAATGGGCCAGATATCGTTTGGGGGCGATGTTCAGTTGCCAACGCCCGGAGATGAATTCATTAAAAATCGCCGCTATGAGGGGTGTGTGTCACGTGATGCCTAAATCGTTACGATCGAGAGATATTGGGATTGCGGGAGCTTGTATTCTTGCGCTATCGCTCCTGGCTTGTAATACAGATGTCGCAAGTCCTCCAAGTTTACAGCATTCCCCAGAGGCGCTATTTGTGCGACTGGAAATGAATCAGCGAGCGGTGCTGTTGTCGACGTTCGCCCCATACGACACTGTGCGTCTCGCAACGATCCCGATGGGAAGCGGCAACGTTCGTTGGAGGCCAGCTAATATGTCAGATGCGGAGTTCGATTCATTGCTGCGAGCTAGCCCGCCGACGTTTATTTCTCGTGACAGTACAAGGATTCGAGTTTCTCGCGATGGCCTGGTACGAGTGGTTCGTGCAACGACAACGGCGGGTACGGTGCAAATCGTTGCAACGCAGAAGATTGGACCTGTCACACGCGCATGCACGACGTTCGTTCGAGCTCTTCCCATTGCAAACCCACGGACAATCAAACATCTGAACATTTCAACTGTCGATAGTTTGAAGATTGCGGCGAGTAGTACCGCCCAATTTTTAGTAACCGGTACAGATGCCGATAACGTCCGTATCGAAAACATCGTGACATATGTGCGATCGAGCAATGCTGGAATCATGATGGGTGGAGCGGGGTGGAATAAGATTTCGATCATGGGTGGCGGAAGAGGAATCGGGGAGGCAACGCTATTCGTTTCTACTTTCGTGTTTGACACTCCAATTACTGACTCCATTGTTTTGAGAAATGGAGCGCCTGTCAGCCATGAAGTCAATTTAGGAATTTTCAGGGGATCTAGAACAGTCGGAGATATAGTTGTCGGTCCCGGTGGGATTGTAGGATGGGTCAATGATAGTACTTCGAATGCAACGGATCAGGATCTCGATATCATTTTCGATCTTTCTGAAGATGTGCTGGCCGCACTTGATCCTGTAAAGAACACTGGAGGTGGAAATATCGTCGGTATTCCCGGTGATCGTACATTAACTCTGGCGCAAAAGACCCGGTATCGCCGATTTTTGAAACCCGGGATATATACGTATCGCGTGAATCCACGAAATCAAACTGGGCGCGTGATCGTCTGGGATCAATAACGTATATGTCGACACACTCTCTTATAGCTATGTATCGCATTTTTGACTTACGGATAAACCGATGATTCATACACGTAGATCTTTGTTAAAACATGCCGCAATTGCGGGAGGCGCGGCGTTATTATCTCCTCGTCTTTCACTGGCACGGGCACGATCTGGAGACATATTATATGAATCTCTCGATGATCCTGATCTTCGCGCTTTGATTGGAACGAGCGTTGAAGCTGCTCAGCGAGCTGGCGCATTGTATGCGGATGTTCGGATTACCCATCTCAGAAGACGTTTGCATCCGGCGATTCGTGAACAAGAGTTTATAACAGCGGGTGTGCGTGCGCTGGTGAATGGGTATTGGGGTTTTGCTTCTGGCCCGGTATGGGATAAGAACGAACTCATTCGACTTGCTAACGAGGCAGCTCAACTGGCGCGAATCAGTAGCGGTGGAAAGATAAAATCTACAAAACTCGCTCCGATGCCGGCAATTGCCGATGGCACATGGACAACTCCCGTGAAGATCGATCCATTTTCGCTCCATCCTGCACAAATTCGCGATGCTGGTGAAGGATTGAGGGAATACGCGAAATCAAAACCCTACTATAGTCAGTTCATGTGGCAGTTTCAGGTGACCATGGTAGACAAATCATTCGGTTCTTCCGAGGGAGCGTTTTTTACGCAGCGGACTTACACGTCTACTGCAAGAGCGGGTTACACGATGAAGCGCGGAAACGATATAGGAGGAGGGCCAGTGTTGACCGAATTTGCCGGCGGTGGGTTCGAGTTATTTAATGAAGAAAAGGGGCGCAGTGAAATTGATCGCTTGAATGACGAAGGATTTTCGACGTTGCCTGTTCTTCCCGTTGATGTTGGCCGATATGAAACCGTGTACGATGGAAGCGCCGTCTCGGGAATCCTTGGAAGCACTATTGGGTGTGCATCCGAAATCGATCGTGCGCTTGGGTTCGAAGCCAATGCAGGCGGAACCAGCTACTTGAATGATCCCGATGAGATGGCCGGTGCATATGTGCTGGGGAGTCCGCTGCTGACGGTAGAGGGCAATCGTACAGAGGCAGGAGGCGCCGCGACGGTCAAGTGGGACGACGAGGCGATTCCGACGACTAATTTCCCACTTGTGACGAATGGTGTAGTACAGGCCTTTCAAACCAACCGCGAACTCGCCGCGATGTACCCCAGCAAGCATATCGGTGCTGGAAGTGGAGCATCGACAGGATGTATGGATGCGCCCGAAGCCATCTTTGCTCCCTTGATTCGAACCCCTAACCTTCGGATGGCGCCAGGCAATGAGGATAGTGATCTGGATGCGTTGATCTCGAATGTTGAAAAGGGCGTTCTTTTTAGAGGACTCGGCGTTTCGATGGATTTTCAGCAATTAAATGGATTGGGAACAACGACTGCTTCCAACCCCTGTTTTGAAATTCGAAAGGGACGTATTACTGCGCGATTGGCCAATGCTGGTGTACTAATTAGGGCACCAGAATTCTGGAAAAGTCTTACTAGTATTGGCGGAGCGAGATCGTTGGATCGATATACCTATGTTTCTACGAAGGGCGATCCTACACAGCCTGCGTTTGCAAGTGTAACGTGTCCCCCCATTGTATGTCGCGATCAGACAATCATCGATTTCGGGAGAAAAGCATGATAGACGAAGCTCCGCGATTGCTGCCACCAGAAGACTGCGAACGTGTTCTCCGTGCCGTGATTCAACTGTCTCGACAAACCCGTGAGAATGATGACATACAGTCCCCTACGCTTTTCAGCTGGTGGAACAGTGAGCTCCGATGGGCGCGCAATGCAATCGTGCTTGCCTCTGGACGTCGAGATATTCGATTGACAACTGGCGCAACCACCAATCAAACGGACACAGTATCGCTCCAGGGGCTTATTGAAGCTGATAAAAATAAAGCAGAGTTTCAACAACGATTTCAATTTGAAAATCTGGAGTTAACCGCCCCCCGCTTTGCAGCGCCCAAGACCTTGGTATGGAGTGATCGTACGTTTGATGCGGATCTCGGTCGTCGAACTCAGTTTCTACATGCACTATGTGATGCAGCGCATGAGAAAGGGATGTTGTCCGCTGGGTATTTAGAGATGCGTGGTGGTCGAGTTGCGACCATCGATCTTGAGAGAGATCGTTTGCATATTAGTGACTTTACGCAAGCTCAGTGTTCGCTGACAGTACGACACCCCAAGGGAGTTGGTTCAGGGTGGGCTGGACTATCCAGCTACGATTGGGCAAGTATCGACGCCGAAGCGATTGCTAAGCAGGCGCTCGAGAAATGTCTGGCGTCGATCAATCCCGTTGCGATAGAACCAGGTCGGTACACGACGATTCTCGAGCCTGACGCCGTTCTTGGGCTGACAGATATGCTCAGTTTCGATCGCTTGGGGTCCGAGAAACCTCCACCTACTACGCCCTGGTGGTTGGAATGGGACGCCGAGCTGCAGATGGGGCGGTCGAAACTTGGACTTCAGGTGGTAGATGAGCGTATTACGATCGAGCACGACCCCATCGATCCGTTGCTGGGTGTATTGCCAGCACCAGCGCTTGGACCCGTCAAATGGATTACAAATGGCGTGCTGACCGAATTGGATATAGCTCGTAGTGACGCGTTAGAGTTTCTCAACGAGAATTCTCCAACTTTAGGGCGATTCGCGTACCGAATTTCGGGGGGGACCGTTACAAAAGAGACTATGATCGAAAACACAGAGCGAGGACTTTTGGTGACGCGGTTTTCGAATGTGACGGTCCTGGACATGGTCACTCGGTTGTGCACTGGATTAACGCGAGACGGTCTGTGGCTCATTGAACGCGGAAAGATTACCAAGGCGGTCAAGAATATGCGGTTCACGGAATCTCCTGTCTTTGTGCTCAATCAGATTGCAGAACTCGGTGTGCCTACCCGCACGTTTCGCCCTGCTCGAAACCCCAACGTGCCACTCGTTGGAGGAGCGATTGTTCCCGTCATGCGCGTGCGTGACTTCTCGTTTACCAGTATGGTGGATGCAATCTAAAATGCGCTCTATAGCTAAATGGTTCCTGTTCTCATGCAATCGACTGTTATTGTCTTCGTTCGTTTTAACGATCGCATTCGTGGTTGGGTCGATGATGCCTCGTTCGGCGATGGCGCAAACGCGATTCCAGTGGGCCTCCTCCGTCTTTGACGTCAGTGAGTATCAATACGCAGAGAAGTGCCTGGCAATGTTAAAGCGAGTCAATGACAGTATCGAAAATAGGACTGACCTCCATCCGTTCGCTCGTCATTGGAAAGATTTCGGCCGGTATCATAATTACTATGAACCCGTTCAGCGCACTGTCGCTAAATGTCACGGAGACAAAACGTTCTCCAATTGGAAATTGTCGGGTTTGCTGTATCGAATTGCCGGTATGGAAGATAAGTTCGACCAAGTCGTTCGAGATGATTTAGCGACTATTCCCAAGGATAGCGCGCTTCAGTTGGTCAATGTATTGGATGCGGCGCTGTGGTACTTTCTGACGCAACGACCGATCAAGCTTGCAGAGACGCATCTGTTGATCAATCAATACCTACAGTTCAAGCATCTTCTTCCAAAGGAACGAATCGCGTATACTCTTGGCCTTCTCTTGGATGTGGCTGACGAGAGCAATGATTCATTGATGTTGCAGCGTCTGTTGATTGAATCACAGGAGCTGCTTGGTAGTCTAAATATTGATACCGTGGAGAGCAACATCCAGGGATTTTATGGAAAGCTGGCTATTACAGTGTATGAGGTTCAAAATCGAGATAGCTTGATAAATGCCCTGACGGAAAGCGTTCCCGCCTATAATAAACGGTGGAGTCAATATCTCAGGCGGAAATACCCATTTTTTAAACGGAAGGATTATGCCGAGAACGATTCACGTATGGACCAGCTTTACGCTAAGTTCTGGTATCCAAGCGGAATAGATCTTGGTGAGTATCCCAGGATTGGTAGAGTGACTCTCATGGTCAATCTTCCAAGTGGAAGCTATTATGCCTATGATCCACATCGAGCTGTGCTTGTCGCGCAGGTACGTCGTCTCAAGGCAAAATTTCCAGATGTCGACATTCTGCTCAACTATCAAACCAGAGGATTCTTCGGTGTGGTTGAACCTCCGACTCCAGTGCAAGAAGCGGCCCTGGTCGATTCCCTATGGTTACAATTTCACAAACTTCCAGCGATCCTTCTTGTGGAAGAAACTCCCTTCTGGCGTCTTCCTCCTTTTGATCGTCGCAGAGTGAACGAAAAGACTGCATATGATAACTTTGGGGATCAGGAAGCATTAGGAGAGGTGGGAATGGCGTATCGATATCTTATTATCGACCAAAATCGGGATATTCTTCAGGTCAGTGAATCGATTGCTTCTGAATCGTCGTTTCGCACAGAAAAAGAAATAGAGTGGAAAATTGAGGCGCTGCTTCGGAGGAAGCGGCAATAACTCATTTCAATCCGCACCGCGCCATCGGGCGGCCCCGATGCTTTCCCGACTTGACGGATACAGAAAATTGATATAGGTTTTCTGTATCCACCTCTGGAGGACATTATGCCTGACACTCGAGATACCCCCCGCAAAGTCCGAAAGAATATGGATATGGATGCAACAGCCCTAGAGGCCGTCAAAAAGGCATTGGGTGCCAAGAGCGAAACCGAAGCGGTGCATCTGGCGCTCGAGCACGTCCTGGCCTCCAATCGTATTGTCGAGTCTTTAGAGCGTGCGGCCAAACGCGGGCCGTATAGTAGTCCGTTTGTCCGAGAAGATGAGATTCCGTCCTCGGAACACGTCCAGCCTAGTAGACGTAAAATCGGGTGAGTGCAGGCTACGCGTTTGATACGAACTTCTACATTGGAGCGCTTCGAGATATAGAAGTCCGTCGCGCCGTGTCTGCGTTTCATCAGCATGGCGGTCGCGCAGTTCGGCTGAATGCGGTCGTTGGGCAGGAACTGTTAGCTGGCGCAGGCACGGCGTCACAAGAACGTCAACTTGAGGATCTGTTGGATGCGGTGGCAGCTGATGGTGACCGCGTCATCCTCCCGTCATGGTCGGCGTTTCGGCAGGCGGGACGCGTGCTCCGGATGCTCGCGTTGCGAGAAGGCTACACACCGCCGTCAGCTCTATCAAATGATGCGTTAATCGCTGCATCATGCCGAGAAGAAAACGTAACGCTCATCACAGCCAATGCGAAAGATTTCGAGGCTATCAAGCGGCATCTCCGCGGCTTTCGGTATGTGACGGATATTCCGGCAGTGTAGTCAGTCCATCTATTATCATCTCAAAAATCCATCCAGACAGATTGCTCCACACAATGAATCAATAAAAGTCGCCACCGGATGCATCGGTTGTGCCGAAGGCGCGACTTCTTTATCCATAAAATGACCCATAAATATCCAAATTTTTTAAGTTGTCCCGTAATGGTTAAACTATTGCGGGACTTCAATTGTTAGCCTTTGTGGCTGCTGCTATGCGCACATGGTGTTAGTGGCGGTGGCAAACGAAGTCGCACAACCCATAGTGAAACCTATACCCGTAATATTTGTGAAAAATACATCAATGAATTTTCCGATCGCAAACTGGTATAGGAAGCTAGGGCGATGTACGATATCGCAACCGTCGAAGTCGATCACCCCTGTCCTTCAGTGGATAACGGTACTTGCGTTGTATGCAACAGGTGCCACAAGTGCCGCTCCGATAGGGGCCCAGGTGACCAGGAAAGATACAACCGTAACGACACGTTCAACTCAACGAATCCTTCCACCATCGAAGGCCCCAGTCCTCACCAAAGCCTGCAGCCTGGCTACACCGCCATCCACTCGACCAGAAATAACGACGTTTTTTGAGACATCGACTTCTGACGATGTGAATACCTTTCTCCAAGCGCTCAAACCTTTCACGCCAACATACACCTACGGCGTACTGGGAACAACAACGAAGGGACGCGCCATTCCGTACGTCATCGCGTCACGCCCACGGATTGCGACTGCTAAAGAGGCTCGTAAATCCGGTCGCCCGATTGTCTATCTCAATGGCAACATTCACGGCGGCGAGGTTGAAGGCAAAGAGGCGATGCTGGCGATGTTGCGCGATCTGGCCTGCGATAAGTCTCCAAACGTTCTCGACTCACTGATCCTGATCGTCGTTCCGAATTACAACAGCGATGGAAACGATCAAATGGCCGATCAATCCGTGAATCGATCAGAACAGAACGGACCGAAGCTTGTTGGGACACGATCGAACAGTGAGTCGCTCAATCTGAATCGTGACTATGTAGAGGCCGCAGCGCCAGAGACACAGGCGTCGCTCGCCATGCTCAATGCATGGGATCCGCACGTGTACGTCGATTTGCACGCGACCGATGGGAGTTATCATGGGTATGCTCTCACATATTCACAGTCACTCGTCCCAGGCGCACCGCTTGCGCCATATACGCGTGAACTACTGCGGACTCTTCGCACGAGAGTGCGTGACCGGCATGGCTACGAAACGTTCGACTACGGGAACTTCGACAACGAACGGTCGCTTCTCGATACGCTTAAGGACGGGTGGTTCACCTTTGATTCACGTCCTCGATTCGGTTCAAACTATGTTGGCTTGCGTGGACGGATCGCAATCCTGACTGAAGCGTTTTCGCACGATCCATTTCAGCGCCGCATTGCAAGCACATCGGCGTTTGTCTCTGAGTTGTTGTCACTTGTCGCTGAACGTCGAGCTGAAATTCGGCAAAAGATCCGTGTGACCGACGATCATCCAATAACAGAGATTTCGTTGCGTACCAAGATGACCACCACACCGGCAGAGGCGGTGGTGCTCGTCGAGATTCTCGAACGTGCGAAAGAAGGTGACACGTCTCCAGAACCCGGCGTTCCGGCCGGAGTTGTTCGCACAGGACGAATTGTTGAGCAAAGAATGCCCGTGTACGATCACTTTGTTTCAACATACGGAGTGAATCGTCCTGCGGGATATTTGATCTCCCGCGCCGATACCGTCATTCTCAAACAACTCGCCTTGCACGGTATCACAGCTGTTCCAGTAAAATTCAGCCGTCGATTCAACGCAGTGCAATTTTTCACTATGGACAGCGTTGTATTGGCACCGCAAACTTCTCGGGGACATCGGCAAGCACGGGTGACTGGACAATGGAGCAAGGCGTCTAGCTATACTGTTTCAACTGATATGATGTACGTGGAAACAACGACACAACGTTTGGGGTCGCTTGCAGTCTATTTGCTGGAACCGGAGTCCGAAGACGGACTTGTGACATGGAGTTTTTTTAATACTGCTTTGCAGACGGGAGCGCAATTTCCCGTGATTCGTGTTCTTCGGCCATGATCGACTCACCATCCATTCGTTCGACCGCATAACCAACTTTCTCTAAATTTGCAGAAGTGTCACGTACCACAATGAAGTTTATAGAATTGAGTGCGAATGATCTTTCGTTTGAAAGTAAACCGTTAGAATGCTATACGCGTTGTACCATTCCAGCGGGATCGTATGCATGTAATTCTGTAACCAAACTGTATGTCCTAATATTCGCTCGCGCGCGTTCTTTGAAAACAAATGTATGACTCACAGATTTTAGGAGCGTTTGTTGATATTGAGGAATGGCGCGTGAGATAGCGAATAGAACTCTGTAGCGACTGCAATATGTAAAACTCGTTTGCGCTCTAATGTACGCGCGCGTTTAGAGTCGTCAAGCAAAGCGATTAATTCGCTTCCGTAAATCGATATTTGATTGGAAAAACATGAACACCCTTCCTTTTCTTGTGTTCAACGATACAAATTTGACAGCATGTCGCTGCTTTCTTTTTTATCGTTGAATTCAAGAAATGCGTCCTGACGAGGAATATGTCAGTGGCGTTCAACGGGGTGATGAATCTCTTTTTGCTGAGTTGGTCCGTACACGTCTTGATGAACTACTTCGGTTTGCCTATGGCTTTACCGGTGTGGAAGATGCTGCGCATGATATTGTCAATGAGGTATTTATACGTGTCTGGCAGATGGGGCCGGAATGGCAACCACGTTTTGGTGTGACTGCTTATTTGCTAACTGCAGTACGATATCATGCCTTGAACTGGGTAAAATCAAATAGCAGACGTCTCAAACTCTATCAGCAATATCACGACTCATTTGATCCCATTGTTCAAGATGTGAGCCATGGGGTTGATCCGACGCTCGTGACATGTGTCCAACGAGAAGCAGCAAAATTGACTGAGCGACAGCAACTCGCGATTCGTCTTCGGTATGAGCAGGACCTTTCCATGTCGGAAGTGGCTCGTGTGCTCGACATTGGGGTGCGGCCCACTGAAAAGTTAATCGCCCGTGCTCTCACGACATTGCGGACGAAGTTGCGTCGAGTGCAGCAAGAGCTGAACGATCTGTAGGCTTTTTTCAGGTCGATCAAAATTCGATGGACGGGGGAAGGGCGGTGCCAGTTGTTTTATGGCAGATGCCTTCAAAATCTTCTCCCACCGGCCCCGATTCTTCCGTCCTGGATCGCTATCTAAGGGGAGATCTTACTCCTGAGGAGAGCTCCCTCGTTGATCAGTGGCTGAATAAGCGACCCGAGGAACGGGATGCGCTTTTGGCTATCCAACTTGGCGTTGGAGCGCTTCGTGGCCCTCTTCCATCTTACGATGCGGAAGCTCGCGCGGCTGCCATTGTAGAATCGAGCCTTCGTACCGTCCGGCAACAGCGGCGTGATGCGGACCTGCAGTCAAGCGTACTGTGGCGGCAGTCTGCATGGAAGAAGATACCGCATGTGTTTTCACGGTCTCAAGCTCTTCCCTCCGTTGTAGGAAGTGCAATGCTTGCATTTTTTATGGTCTTGGGATGGCAGTGGTATTCGCAACAATCGGCAGTCCGTTTCCCGGATACCACTTCTCGTTCAATGTACACGACTGGGAATGGCGAGCGATCGACCATTACGTTGCCCGATGGCAGTACTGTAATCCTCAGTGTGGCAAGTCAGCTGGAAGTGCCAAGTGATTACGATCGTGGAAATCGCGTCCTTCGTTTGACAGGCGAAGCTTTGTTCACGGTCGCGCATAAGGATAGAGCGCCGTTTTCAGTGCTGGCGGGAACGAGCGTCACCCGGGTTCTAGGGACTAGCTTTGTTGTCCGTCACTATCCTTCCGATACCACGACCCGAGTAACCGTTCGTGACGGAAAAGTTTCGGTGCAATCATCGGTACTAACAGCAGGACAACAGATTAGCGTGGGGCGTATGGGTGCGTCGCCGGTGCGATCTGTTGATGTGACGCAGCTTCCGATTGTCTCAGGGATGTTGACGTTCGAAGATGTTCCACTCGTGGCTGCCATTCCTGAATTAAATCGGTGGTATAACGTCGAGATTCGATTAGCCGATTCTGCTTTGGAGCAGCGGCGCATACTTGGAGATTTTCCAGCGGGATTACAGACTGATCTAGCAGATATTCTTGCGACAGCATTTCACGTTCATGTGGTGCGTGAAGGACGAACGTTAACATTGTCAACGAGGAAGTAATGCGAAAGCGATGGTGGGCAAGAATAGAGTATATCGCGGAACTTGCTCTGATGAGTACAAGTGTGGCAATAGCATTTGCAAGAACGATGAGTGTTTTGGCATGCCTCAGTATTGCGCTCTTTGGGACTATCGTTTCAGCGCAGCATGACCTTCAAATGACGGCGCCGAAAGGATCATATAAACAGAAGGCAGTTGTTGAGAGGACGCAACAATTATCTAGCTCTGATCAGATCACCTTACGCATAAAAGATAGCACGATTGGGTTTGTCTTGCAGACGATCGCCCGCCATGGCAAAAGAGGCATTGTTTGCGATATGACGAATCCTGTGTTCCGTACACGTATCAGCGTGCAGTTTGCTAAAGTCACGTTGAGGGAAGCATTTGCAAAAACTTTGCAAGGAACTGGATACATTGCTTCGGTCGCTGCTGATGGACGGACTGTGGTAATCAGTGAAGCATCCGAAGGTTCCTCATCCAGGCCAGTACAAAACACAGGTACTGTAACGGGCCGAGTGATCGATTCTGTCACGCAAAAGAAGATTGCTGGTGTGACGGTGACTGTTGTTGGTACGAAGGTTTCCGTTGTGACCGATACCGAAGGGGCATTTCGAATTGATAATGTTCCGACTGGAGCTCGCACCTTGACAGCCAAACTATTGGGGTATAAGTCCAAAACGATCCGTGTGACAGTCGCGCAAGGCGTGTCGCAACCTGTGACAATTCCAATGTCTCAAACATCGACCACCTTATCAGAAGTGGTGACGACGGTGACAGGCAGTCAGCGGAAGGTCGAGATTGGAAACGACATCACGACGCTGGATGTGCCAGAGATTATGAAGCAGGCGCCGATTACGAGTGTGACGGATTTATTGGAGGCGCGTGTCCCGGGGTTGACGGTAATGCGGACGAGTGGTGTCCCGGGAGCGTCGTCACGAATCAGGTTGCGTGGGATTGGTGGTGGGTTGCTTTCGGGAGTTTCGGGAGCGCCAACAAACGATCCGATTGTGATTGTGGATGGGATTCGAATTTATGCCGGCCAATCTGGTGTGGATGATCAAAAATTAGGCGGCGGGAAGTATCCGACGCCGTCGCCCATTGATCAGATTGATCCGAATAGCATTGAAAAGATTGAGGTGCTGAAAGGGCCATCCGCAGCGGCGATGTATGGGTCGGATGCGGGTGATGGCGTGATTGTGATTACAACAAAGAAGGGAAAAGCTGGCGCTCCCCGTTGGGATGTTGTGGCGTCGAGAGGGATTGAAACGATGCCGGGAACGTACGCGGCACCGGGGTATTATCGGTTTGGGCATGATCCGAAAGGAAGCTTGGGCGCGGGTATCCTTTCAGCTTTCTGCCCATCGATTGAGAGGCCTGAGACATATTTCACATGTGACCTGGATAGTCTGGTGCGCTTTCAAGCACTGAATGAGCCTCGTCTCTCGACTATTGGCCGCGGAACGAACACGAGGGTGACGGGGACGGCATCGGGTGGAACCAAAGATCTCACCTATTCTGTGACAGGGTCAATGGCCAACTCTCTCGGATTGACCAAAATGCCACCCCTGTATCAGGATTTCTTTCGGACGTTGTACGATTCCGCGCCAAGCGCGCGTATGCGACGACCCAATTCGATGGAGAGTAAAAGTGGTCAAGCCAGCTTTTCCGGCGAGTTTGTACGCGGGTTGACTGCAACGTTCAGCACGTCGTTGAGTCAATCGACTCAACATCAATCATCAGCGAACGACCAACTCGCCGCGTTGGCGTCTGTGTATCTGGATACGTTGAACCTGAATCCTGGCCGGCTTGGGCAGTATGCGTATCAGCTCAAGACCGATGCGATCACGGCGAATCATGCCGTAGCGCTGAACCTGTTGCGGTGGGATCGGCTGCCGCTGACCGCGACGTTCGGGATGAGTCGGGCCGAACGGAGTGCGGAGGGATTGACGCCGCGGGGGATTGTCGTCTTTAATCAGAATTCGGATGGACAAGAGCTATCCGAAACAGAGCTGTCCAAAGGTAAGTTTATCGAGCGGCACGAGAATATTACCACATCGACGGCTCGGGTGAACGGGACGCTCTTTCCGCGCGCGCGGACTTCGCTGTCAATTGGGTCGGAAATAACTCAACGATCGAACTCTGCGATTGATGGCCAAAGCGATACACTGGTCGAGGGAATCTCGCGTCCTTCCACGCTCGTTTCGGCGAGCCGTTCGGGCAGGACGATAACAACCGGTGGATGGTTTCTTGAGCCTCGGTTCAACATGAATTCGAGATTTTTCGTGAACCCTGGCTTTCGACTGGATGGGGGTGGAGTATCGGGATCACGCGGTGGGTTCCGTGGTGGATTACTGTCGTTATTCCCCAAGCTGAACTTCTCTTGGATTGCGATTGACCGGGATGGCGGCGAGCCGTTGTGGGGGGTCGTCTCCCTGGTTCGCCCCCGCTTGGCCTTTGGCGTCGCTGGAGTACAACCGGCTGCCGAGTGGAGTTTACGTACGCTGGAACAGGATGTCGGGAGTTGGGAGCCTTCTGTCGGTGGCATCGCTCCCGCTCCCGATCTCGGTTTACGGTGGCGAACGGTGGGTAATACCAAGCTTGGACCAGAGAAGACTCAAGAGGTTGAAGGTGGTTTTGATATCCAGCTCTGGGATACGAGGCTGACACTATCAGCGACCGGCTTTTATAAAATGCGCAAAAATGCCATTCAACAGCTCCCGCTCGCGCCGTCGGTTGGAGCCGTGTCGGGATTTAATAATGCGTCGTTCTACTACGCGAACATCGGTCACGTGCGGAACACCGGCGCCGAATTCACACTGAACGCGATAGTGCTTGATTTACCGAATATCGGGTGGACGGTCGATGTGTCGGTGTCAAAATACGTGAATAAGCTTACAAAGCTGTTTGGTGAGCAGAGGGCTATTGATTTGGGTGATGGGACCCGTTTGATCGAAGGCTATCCTCTCTTCGGCCGCTGGTCTAGACCAATTTCCGGGTGGACAGCACCAACCAATGGCGCAAAGCTATGGTATGGCGATTTTGCTGTGGCCGACTCTGTCGTGTATATGGGGATGCAAGCGCCGGATTTCGAAATGCCATTCAGGACATCTCTCACGTTATTGCGCGGCTTGTTGACCGTGAATGGCCAGTTCAATTATAAGGCGGGCCTGACGCAGAGTAATCTTGGCGGCGGAGCCCTTCTTGGGAATATCTACGACAATCCGAATGCGACGTATGGACAGCAGGCATATGCGTTAGCTGCATCATGCTTTCTAAACGGAACGGTTGATGGTCAAAGTAGTTCTCGTAGCTGCACAGATTACGGTTTTATTCAAAAAATTAATAGCCTTCGGTTTAACTCACTGTCTCTCGGCTACAACATTCCACGTGCGTATCTCAAGCGCTTTTCGATGTCGAGTGTGAGCCTGTCACTGCAAGGCAGCAATCTCGGTTTATGGACCAACTACCGCGGTAAAGATCCTGATGTCAACGGGAATCTTATTGGCGATGTCACCCAGGATTCAGGCCAACTCCCCATGCCACGAACATGGAGTCTTCAAATACGAATCGGGACGTGATACTTATGACAATATTCAAGTACTTGCCTCGTCATCGGGGCATGCGTCTGATTGCGGCGGGTGTCCTGACCGCATTCGCGACCAGCTGCCAGGCCATCACCGATACGCAGTTGCCGGACGGCGCCCAAGGGCCGTTAACCTATAACAATCGTCAAGGTGCAACGCGCGTAACTCAAGGTACTCAAAATGCCTTGTCGAGTGCCATTACTCGATACATTATCTCCTCGGGGCTGTTAACGGACGAGTTGGGAAGTACTGAAGGTGAGAACAACACGGATATGCGAAAGGGGCAACCTATTGAAGCGCCGCCGCACATTGTCCGCTCTCTTGCGCGACTCGCTCGCGGGATTGTCGGGCAGTATGTATCTGGTGAGACATCGGCCTGGCAAGCGCAGCTCTTTCTGTATGAGGCGTACGCTGAAATTCTGATCGCGGATGGCTGGTGCTCCGGGGTGCCCTTGAGCACCTTGGATTTTGAAGGGGACTGGACATATAAAGCCGGATCTTCGACGGATGACATTTACGCGCATGCTGTCGTGCTGCTCGACAGTGCCGACGAGCGCGCCACCGATAGCCTGTCGTTGCAGTTCGCTATTCGTGTGCTGAAGGCCCGTGCGCAACTGGCGATGGGGCGATATGCCGATGCGAAGCAAACCGTACAGGGCATCGATGAGGCATTTCGGTACGAGATCCGCATTGCCTTTGATGGCGGCGCGAGTCGAGGACCAACAGAATGGAAATACGGCGAATTTATCGCATCTTTTTCGATCTCAGATAACGAGGGACGCAATGGCTTGCCGTATCGCTCGTCGAATGATCCGCGAACCCGAGCGACACCGCTGATATATCGAGGGCGGCAGTCCTTCTTTCCGGTGAAATATCTGACCACTGGAGATTCCTCCACCTTTACCGTGGCCTCTGGCATCGAAGCGACGCTAATTCGCGCGGAAGCGGCTTGGCACGACAACGCGGCCCCGCAGATGTTGACGCTGCTGAACGCGCTCCGGACCAATGGGTCGTACACGGTTGAGACCACTGCACTGCCAGGTGGTGGCGAACGGACCGATACACTGTGGCAGGCGGGCAGCGGCGGTGTCGCGGGACTGCGTCCCTTCGCGCAACTGCCCCTTACGCCCGACGCGCAACGCACCCTCCTCATGTCGGAACGCGCCGCATGGCTCTTCCTCACGGGGGCCCGACAAGGGGATTTACGGCGCCTCGTTCGGAAGTATGGAATGGACCGCGAGCAGGTCTATCCCACGGGAGTCTATACCGGACCAAACTATACTGGCGTGTATGGTACCGATATGTCCTTTGGGCTGCATCACGACGAATTCCGGAACCCCTTGTTTACAGGATGCCACTATGACGAGTAACGGCCTGTTCTCTTGGGCGCGCTTGGCGCTCATCGCTGGGTTCACCTTCGTGTGCGTGGGCTGCAAGCTCTCCGATGGCGGCGCCACGTCTCACCTTCCGCCCGATCAATTCTTTGCCGTCTTCGCTCTGGATCATCACGCCATCAATCTGTCAATGATGGCGCCCTATAATACTGTGGCACTTAATACGGTCGCGAGGATGGCGGATGGGAATCCTGTCCCCGGGGAGATCACTTATAGGGTGAGTAATCCAGCGATTAGTGTTACAGGGGGCATCCTCAAAGCGGAAAGCGCAGTATCCCGAGCGGTGGTGCTGCTGACATTGACGTACGGGACGGTGACGCGCACTGACTCCGCGATTGTTTCGGTGATCGCCACCGCCCCCACCCCCCTCAGCGACTTTGGGATTCGCGTTCCAGCGACCGATAGTGCGAAGGTGGGACTCGGAGCGATCAAAACGCTTCCGCTGATCCGCCAATCCCAGTCCGGCTCCACCTTATCGGACTTACAAATTTCGCTGCGGTCGTCTGACACGACCGTGGCCAAGATCACGCAGTCTGAAGATGAGGTCAATATTACGTCGATCCGACCAGGACGAGTGGTCTTGTACGCATCCACGTTTGCGTTCGGCGTGGAGCAGAACGATTCTCTCGTGTTTACGGTGGGATGGCCGTTGTTATTCCACCTGCCAACCGTTGAAACGTTCAAGCCGAGATCGTCACTCAAGATCCTCGACTTTTTTCATCAGAATATTACGGTCGGCGTCGGCGGTTGTGTCGTCTGGACCAATCGTAGCCTTGCGCTCGACATCGATGTCCAGTTCGATGATACCGCGCATGTGGCACCCGCGGGAGCCTGTGGATGGGTTCTGATTCTTGATCGAAATACCGGCGGGAACATTGCCCCGTATCGCGCGGTCGCGTGGGACGGCACTGATGAAGGCTATGTCCCCTTCCTCTTTTCTCCGTATCAAGCACGAACATTTTCTGCCCCGGGACTATACCCCTACCGAAGTTCCATCCATGGCACACAAGGCGTGGTGCGTGTCTGCGATGAACACAACGATACGACATGCGCCCCACAAGGCATTGGCGCCTGGTACTAACCGGGTGTATTCGATAACACGGTTCTCAGCTCAATCTCTCTCATGATCAAACGACGAACACTTATGCGCGGTACGGCTGCTACTGTGGCCGGTGCTCTGCTCACACGCCCGACCAATGCCGCAGTTACAGCATTTCAACCACTTCCATCTGCACAGGAAGATCGATTGAAAATACTGATTACGACTGCGATTGATGCTGCGAAGTCCGCTGGAGCCAAGTATGCGGATGCCAGGCTGACATTTTCACAGGATATGGCAGCTCTAGGTAATATTGGTCAGGTGGGCCATAACAGACCATATAACCGTGTCGAAAATATGGCGTTTGGCGTGCGAGCACGGTGCGATGGGTATTGGGGATTTGCGTCGAGCCCTGTCTGGACAAAAGACGAAGCCGCGCGGCTCGGACGCATGGCCGTGGAGAGTGCGAAGGCGAATGCGTTAGCGAAACCCCGGGACGTGGAGATGGCTCCCAATCCTGTTGCCACCAGTGGCGATTGGAGCATGCCCGTCACAGACGATCCCTTTGAGATGGATCCGTACGAGATCACGGATTATTTGGATGGCTTAGCGGATTACATCGCCAATGGTCTCCCTACCGAGTATTTTCGTTTTCTCGGTGCGGTTCAACGTTTGAGCTTCAATGCAACATTTTACAGACAACAAAAAGCGTTCGGGAATTCCGACGGGCAATTTATTACGCAGCGTCGGTATCGTACCGGATGCGGAATCAGTTGGATGATTGATCGCACAGCCGACGGCGGTAGCATGGCGGCCGGTGCTATCAAGCAATTCAATCCGTTGGGTGCGGGATGTGGCTTTGAACTCATTCGGAATCCCCATATCCGTGAATGGTGCCGGGAGTTGTATGAAGAATTGGCAGAAGAAGCGTTACTCCCCATGTTGCCGGTCGAGGTCGGAAAATTCGACTGTTTAATGCATCCCAATGGCGTCGCTCCTTTGGTGAAAAAAAGTATTGGTGTAGCGACCGAAATCGATCGCGTCATGGGATTTGAGGCCAATACCACCGGCACCAGTTACCTCATCGATCCCAATCAGGAACTCGGGGCGTTGAAAATCGGCACGTCGGCCCTCAACGTTACGGCGACCCGCTCGTCACCCGGAGCGCTGATGCATATGAAATGGGACGATGAAGGCGTGGCCCCTCGCGATGTGCCGCTCGTGAAAAACGGGATTATCACCAATCTGCAGACCGGGAGGGAAGGCGCGACGTGGATGAAGTCCTATCTTGAACACAGTGGTCAACCCCTTGTGAGCAACGGCAGTATGTTCGGCATCGATGCGCATGATCCGCAGACCATTCACCCGTCTGACTTAATTCTTCATGGGGATTCCAACCACGATACCACACTCGCACAACTGCGTGAGCAAATGGACGATGGTCTTGAATTTAAGACCGGCGGTGTCTTTATGGATTTTCAACAATCTACGGGGATGCTGGTGAACGACATGGCCTTTCAGATCAAGAAAGGGAAACGTGTCGCACGAATTATCGGTCCCGGTATGCTCTTTAGGACATCCGAATTATGGGGAAATCTCAAAGCCGTGGGTGGACCTGGTAGCTCATTACGGGTTGGAACAGGAGACTTCAAAAGCAACCCGGCCAAGCTGTCGTACAGCAGCGTCGACGCGCCGCCGGCGCTCTTCAAAGAAATGTCCGTGATTAATCCCGCTCAAAAGGCATAATCTATGAATACCATCGATACACACCTCTCCGATGATCATCGGGTCTTGAGCGATGCCGAAGCCGAACGGGTCATTGATAAAGTGGCTGAATTCCTGCATACGGACGAGCATCTCCTCGTATCAGTCAGTAGTTTGTGGTATGGCAGCCAACGATGGGCGCGCAATCGAGCCTTTGAGACGAATAATGTCCGAAAAGTACGGGTGCGAATTGAGGTAAAGGGAGGCCTGATGCAAAACGGGAGATATGTTCAAATTTTCTTTAATCAAGTAGACGACAAATCATTGCGGGACGCGTGCCGTTTTGTCGAACGGGAAATGAATCACCAATATCGCAGCGGGTTTCACCAGAAACTCGATCTTCAACTGGATAGCCCGACGTGGGAGTCGAAAGGAATTCCCGTCTGGAGTGACACCACGTATAACCGTACGGCTATCGAGAACTCTCAACTCGTGACGGCCATGACCGAACGTGCGGAATCAAACGGCATGATGTCCTCCGGATCGATCGATACCGCTGCCGCGCATTTTATGGGATACACGCGCGACCCGTGGGGACGGGAAGAGCGGGAAAAGTGTCTTGCGACGATGGCCGAGTGCTCGACGACCGTTCGGCATCCCAAAGGTGTGGGATCGGGATGGGCCGGCGCGTCCTCCTTTGACTTCACCCGACTCGATCTGACGAAGTTAGGAGAGACCGCGTTTGATAAGTGTATGCGTTCTATCAATCCGGTTCGGATTGAACCGGGTCGATATCTGACGATCCTCGAACCTCCAGCCACTGCGGCATTCGCTAAGCAATTTGTTGAACTATTTCAGATACGAGTATCGGCTGAAATGGGTGGTCCGTTGTTTTATGAATATGATCAACAGGTTGATCGAGGACGAAGCAAGTTAGGGCTTCAGATTGCTGATCCCCGATTAAGTATTTCGCACGATCCTGAAAACCCAGTCACCGGTTCCTATCCCTATAAAGCTGTCCAGAAAGTTGAGTTTCTGAAGGAAGGTGTTTTAACGGGACTAGCAAGAGACTATGACAGTTATTCCCTGCCGCAATTATCGACAGCTAATCCAATTCCACGCCGGTGGTCATTCGAAATGACAAGTACAGAAATCACAAGCGTTGACGACATGATTGCTACGACAAAGCGGGGGTTGTTGATGACACGTGTCTCAGGGATGGACCTCTTACACGAACCGAGCGCCTTATATACCGGCTTAACGCGCGATGGGCTCTGGCTGATCGAAAACGGGAAAATTACGAAAGCGGTCAGAAATTTTCGCTGGACGGAATCACCGCTTTTCATATTCAATAATGTCGCGTCAATTGGAGAATCTGTCCCAATCATGAATACCTGGTACCAGCAGTTTCCGTTTTCCCAAGGTGAGTTACAGTTAACGGTCCCAAGTGCTACTGTCCCAACAATTCAGATCAAAGATTTTTCGTTCACTTCGACGGTTGATGCGATTTAACATGAAGTATCTCAAATGTTGTAGACTCGTAGCCTCTATGAGTTTTGTGTGTGTCACATCCCATATTGACGGACAAACACTCTTCGCAGCTCCCGATACTGCACCCAATTATCGTGGATATCAGCACATCGAGGAATGCTTGAATGCCGGCTATCGGGTGAGTTTAACACAGAAAACAGGACTGGATTCGATTTGGATGGATACGGTGATTCGCGAAATGAAAGAGAAATTACTCCGCGATAGACCCAATGAGTTAATTACAAGGCGTCCGAAACCTGTGATTGATACGATCAATCTGTGTCTTCAGAAGTTTAATTCGGATACCGTGAAAATACAGACTATTGGAAAAGCGATGCGAATCGTTCGGGTGTTATTATTTGCACATCGAGACGAGGACGCAGTCCGATTTGCTCAGCGGTTTTTGGATTCTGTCCGGAACGAATCAGAAAAAAACTCCGATCCGACTATACGCAAAAAAACGTTGTCCGATTATAAGGACGGACTCTCGTTCATGATGCAACAATATAGTTCAGCACGACCGGTGCGGTACGACGTGGTCAAACAATACTATAGACGAATTCTCTCCGCGCGTGCAGGCGATTCTTCATATTATCGAATTGATGCAGCCGTAGGAATAATTGATCTTGCTGAAGCCCTTGGTGACTCTGTCACGAAGGAAGAAGCTGCGCATTTAGCTCTACGACTGAACGATTCGATACCTGAAGAGGAGCGTCCAAAATTACCTAATGCTCGTAACAGACTCCAAAGCTTGGCAGGTCTTATGGTCAAAGCCACGAAGTACGAAGCATTGGACAGTATCGCTATTTCGACCGTGGCATTTAACCTGTGGTATGCGAACACAGTACGTCGGCGAGTGTACGGTGGGCCCATCGAGACTCGAGAGAACGCACAGCCTAAAAAATTACCAGAACTTGGTGGCGCCTTCTACTACGTAGCAAACAATATGTCTCCAGATACGGTCGGCAATGGGTTGGGATCCTACACGCGCAAGGGTGCTGTTCCAGCGAATGAGTTTCCGATCAAACATCGAATCAATTACTTCAGTTCACTGCCTGGTCTTTGTTATACCCAAACGGAACCTCGGTCGAGGGTCGACCAGGCATTCAAACAGAGCATATTTGGGACAGGGTGTTTCGGTCCCGCCGTCAATTTACGTCAATTCAAAAGAGACTACCCGGAAATTGAAATTATAGCTCTGTCAGCCACCTATGGGACGGTTGGACACGTCGGCCCACTGAAGCCTGCCGAGGAAGCCGATACGCTGGCCAAACTCTTTCTTGGATTCCATCATTTACCCATTCGTCTTGTCGTCGAAAATACGGAATTCTTTAACCTTGCAGCACCAGATAACCGCCGCATCGATCTCCCAACCCCAAATAGCGAAGCTTTAGGGATTTCAGTGTTGAATTACGACCTTAAGAGAATGACTGATAAGGAAGGTTATATGCTTATGGTCCCGTCTGCCGACGAAGCATGGTTTAAGCGTTTTTATGAAATCCTCAGGGATCGAAAGAGTCCATGAGGACGTCATTGTCTGGTGTCAGTATCGCAACAATCGTTGATGATTACCCTGGAAATGACCGGTTCGACCGCGCGTATACGATCCTCAAGAGCCGGCTCCGCACATGAGTGTGTTAAATGTCGTTACTCCGGTTGCCCTGTCAATCATGACCGTGTTCGGAGCGCTAACCTCCGCACCTGGCGTAGGTCAGCGCCTCACGGCCAACCCGTTTGGGGTCACGGATTCGACCGATTCTGCAAAGACGGCCGATTCCATCAAACGCGCCCAACCCGACACGTTCACGCCGCCCTTGCTGGGGCCGTCGTTACGCTATGGGGTGGATACCGCGGTCTCTCCCTGCGTCGATTTTTATCAGTACGTCAACGGCGATTGGCGCGCGAAGACGAAGCTGGGGAAAGAGGAGACAGGGGAGATAAAACGGGTTGAAGTTTTTGGCGATACGTATCGGCGCACGAAACTGCGCTTGCACGTCCTGTTGGATTCTGCCCGATCGATCGCCGCCACTACCAGCGATCCCACGCTCAAGGTGCTCGGCACGTTCTATGGCAGCTGTCTGACCGCGGACTCACTTGAGCCCGTTCTCATGCGCAGCGCGCGCGCCAAAACGCCGGTCAAAGATTCCACGCGTGCTGACCAGTGCTTGCAGCGGACACTCGGGACGTTGGGTGGTGCGTTAGGGCAGGCGTTTGCACACGATCTTCTGGTGTCGCATGCGATGACGCGTATGGAAGCGTTGCTCGAAGCCCTTCGAACAGCCGCCATCGCACAGATCAAGGCGAACTCGTGGATGACGTCGGATGAGAAAGTGGTGGCGTTGGAACGGCTGCAGAAGCTCAAGCTGCGGGTGGGGATGCCAAAGGAGATGGTGGACTACACGGGACTCGTCCTCTCAACCAACTACCTGCAGAACAAGACCACCGTGGCCAACTTTGGGAATCAACAATGGGTCAACTCCATCGGCGGCGATGTCCGCGCGAAATGGAAAGCGAGTCTCTTGACGCCTAATGCCTTTTACATGGGGTGGGATCATGCGATTGAGATTCCTGCGGTGATGTTCATGCCACCCTTCTTCGATGTCAACGCCGAGGATGCGCTCAATTTCGCGGGCATTGGGTTTGTCATCGGGCACGAAATCTTCCATAGCATCGCCGGTCAGTTGGTAACGATCGCCAACCCGGGGATGAAAACCAACATTGAGCAATTCAAACAATTGAACTCGGAGTTGGGCACCGTTGACGGGTGGAACACGGATGGGAAGCGCACGTATAGTGAAGATATTGCGGACTATGGTGGTCTGCTCGTGTCGTACGCTGCGTGGAAGGCCACACTCAAGAAGAGCGGGAAGCACGTCGCACCGATGGTTGATGGATACACGCCGGACCAGCGCTTTTTCATCGGGGTGGCTCGCGTGTGGCGGGCGAAGTGGCAAGATGTAGGCATGAACCGTGACGTGCATGCGGCGCCCTTCGCACGCGTGAACGCGATGGCGTTGAACTCACCGCAGTTTGCCACGGCATTCGGCTGCAAGGTCGGTGATCCCATGGTGCGTTCCCTCAACCGGAAAGTCACCATCTGGTAATGTCCCGGTGTCGCATGGACCTGTCTCCATCCGTCAGGTTTCGTCCTGTGGTCGTTGCCCGTCGCTGCGAGGCAGCCTGTGTCTTTCTCTTGAGGATTTTCGTGCATGCCTAATCGCAGGACGTTCCTGAAAACTGGTGCCGCTGCGTTGACCACGGCGGCGATTCACCGTCCACTGCTCGCCCAATTTGGCTCTCGGCTCGAACCGGTTCCATCGATCCAGGATCCCCGAATTAAGGAACTCGTGCACCGGGCGCTCGATGCGGCCCGGACGGCTGGCGCAAGCTACGCGGACGTGCGTCTTACGCGGACACATGTTCGCCGGATCGTTGACGGACCGACGGAGTATGAATGGTTGAACGTGGGGGTGCGGGTGCTGGTCAACGGCTATTGGGGTTTTGCGTCAAGTCCGCTCTGGCGTACCGACGAAATGACGCGGCTCGCCACGCAGGCCGTGCGGCAGGCCACGGCGGGAAGCTTGGGCACGATCCGCCGGATCGAACTGGCGCCGCTCGACACCCCTGCGATCGGGCACTGGGAGACCCCCGTCGAGATCGATCCGTTCACGGTGCCCGTTGGGGAAATCCTGGACTATAAACTGAGCCTCGATACGTATGCGAGGAAGCGGGTCACCGCGAAAGGATTCGGGTTTTCCTGTGTGAGTTCCTGGTATACCTGCGCCGCAGAGGAGAAAGCGTTCGGGTCGACAGATGGGAGTTACTATACGCAGCGTCTCCTCCGGTCCGGCGGTGGTCCGCACTGGTCACTCGAGGGCACTCCAATCATCATGGATCGCATGCCGATCTCTGGTACCGGGTGGGAGCTCTATGTCGGACAGCCGTTGCGTGACTACACCGATCTGGCGATCGAAGACGCTATTTACGACAGCCGGCTTCCGGAAAAACCCGTGGAGGTCGGGCGCTACGATGTGGTGTGGGACGCGGCGAGTATCGCGCAGCTGCTGGGCTCCACGATCGGCCAGGCGACCGAGGCCGATCGGGTCATGGGGTATGAAGCGAATGCGACCGGCACCAGTTATCTCAACGCCCCTGACGAGATGTTGGGAGCATTTCCCGTCGGTGCGCCTCTGCTGACCGTGACCGGCAATCGCACCGAAAAAGGTGGCGTCGCCACCGTGCGATGGGATGATGATGGCGTCACCCCGGATGAATTCACGCTGGTCAACAAAGGCATGCTGCACGATCTCTCGACCACCCGCGAAAGCGCGGTCTGGTTCAAGGAGTATTACGCTAAAACTGGGAGACCGCTGCGGTCCCATGGCTGTGCCCTTGGCGCGCAGGACATGATGGGACGCGGGATCAATATTCCCACCGGGGGTGTGCCCAATCTGCAGATGGCTCCCGGGGCGGACGCGCTGGATTTCCATGCGTGCGTGGCGGGCGTTTCGAAGGGGATTGCGTTCCAGCAAATGGCCTTCAATATGGACTTTCAACAATCGAATGGGATGGGCAGTGGGACGGCGTTTGAAATCCGCAACGGGAAGCGCGTTGCGAAACTTCGAGGCGCCGGTCTCCTGCTGCGGGCGCAGGATCTCTGGAAGTCTCTCACGGTGGTGGGAGGCGCACAGAGTCGTCGTCGGTTCGGACAGTTCGTGATCAAGGGGGAACCACCGCAATGGCACTATTATAGCGTCTCCGCCGTTCCCGCGGTCTTTACGAACGCGACGGTCATCGACGCCTCGAGGCGGGCATAATGGCGAATGCCGCGGGAGGATCGGACACGCCAGCGTCTGAACACGACACTTGGCCTACCGCGGATACGCGCGTGCTCTCCCGGGCGCAGTGCGCGGACGTCATCCATAAAATCTTTCAGTTGGTGCAGGGCGGGGGCAATACGTCAGTCTACTTATCGAGCTGGTGGAACGGCGAGGTGCGATGGGCTCGGGTCGAGCTGACTTCCCTCAGCGATCGGAAGGATGTGATGCTCACGCTCGATCGACATATTCGCGACGCGCGCGGGTTCGCGTTTCTGAACCAGGTGGATGACACCTCGCTGGCGGCCGCGGTGACCCTGGCGGAAACCGGAGCCCAGGCGTCGGCGGGACACCCGATCGATGAGCTCTATCTGGATCCGCCGACACCGGTGGTCCCCGAGACGCTGACGTGGAGTGACGCGACGTTTGCGGCGACGACCGAGAGCCGCAGCCAACTGGCGGAGACGCTGATGGCGGGCGCTCGGGACAAGGGGATGCTCTCGGCCGGATATTTGGAAATTCGGGGGGGAAGCTCGGTCACCCTGTCTGTTACGACCGACCAACGGGCCCGGTTGAAGACCGTGCAAGATGTCTCGGACTGGATGAACTATTGCCTCTATACACAAACGCAATGCTCCATGACCGTCCGACATCCCAAGGGCAACGGTTCTGGCTGGGCCGGCGAATCCAGTTTCGACTGGGCGCAGGTGGATCCGGCCGGTATTGCTCAGCGCGCGTTGGAGAAATGTCTGCAGTCGGTGAATCCTGTGCGCATTGAACCCGGCCGTTATACGGTGGTCCTCGAGCCACAAGCGCTCGTGGATCTGTTGGATCTGCTCCTGTGGCGAGAGGGAGGCATGACGCCTCTCTCAAGGACAAAAGCCGAAGCGGGCGCCGGGGCATTTGTCCTCAAGCCCGATGCCGAGCTCTCTCTGATACGGTCACAACTGGGACTCCGGATTATTGATGAGCGCATCACGATCGAACATGATCCGCGGGATCAGCAACTCGGGACTCTCCCGGGACCCGGACTGGCGCCTGCAACCTGGATCAAGCATGGCGTTCTGCAGGCTCTGCACTATGATCGGGACTACGCCGTCGTGCGGTTGCATGAGAATGACCCCATGGTGTATCGTCCCGCGTATCGCATGTCTGGCGGGACGATGTCGATCGGTGACATGATCGCCTCGACCCAACGCGGACTGCTCGTGACGCGATTCTCCGGTCTCATGCTGCTGGATGACAAGACGTTGCTGGCCACGGGGCTGACGCGCGACGGGCTCTGGCTGATTGAACGGGGGACGATCACGAAAGCGGTGAATAACATGCGGATCATGGAATCGCCGTTGTTTGTGTTGAATAACGTTGAGCAATTGGGCGTTCCGGTGCCAGTGTTCCGGCCGGTGAAAAATCCGTTTGAACCCAAACTGACGCCCGCGATCGTGCCCCCAATCAAGGCCAATGATTTCAACTTTACGGGGACACTCGATGCGATGTAATAGGCGCAGGTCGTGGATGCTGCTCGGAGGTCTGGTCTCCTCCTTCGGAGTCTCCGCACTGTCCGCGCAGGTGTCCTTTACGCAGCCGGTTCGACGCGTTGATGTCTCGCGGTACACAACCGTCGAAGAGTGTTCTGCACTCCTCAACCGGGTCACGGATAGTGTGCAGCGCAACGATCCGATGTCTGCGGAGATCGATACGTTTCCGGTGGGGGCAGCGAATGCGGCCAAACGAACACCCTTCCCGGCGCTGATCACGAACACGGCAAAGGCCTGCATGGCGCAATTCCAGGCCGAGCAGATCCGGTATGAGGACTTCGCCCTGTTCGTTCCGCTGCTACTCAGTGCGGATCGTGATGCGGAGGTCGAGCAGGTGACCGCTCGGTTCCTGCAGCAGACGAGCTCCGCACGGGATAGCGGGCGTGCCATGCTCGAGATCACGCTGCACGCGTATCTCAACGCTCGGCCCGCGCGCTATGCGGCCGCACTTCGCCTGTTGGGGAATCAGCTCGAGCGGCCGTCACGTCCAGCCAAGGAACGACTCTCGCTTCTCGCGCGCAGTGCAGAGATTGCGCTGTTGATGGGAGATACCGTGCATGCGGAAGCGTTTGTCGATCGAGCGATGGTGGAGCATACGCGACTCACGGAGGAACAGGGCGCCACGATTGCCGCCGGCACTCCGCTGCCCGCGCAGATTCTACTGGGTCGTCTGACGCGACAGGAAATGCTCGACAGTCTGCGCCGAGGCATCCAGCCATACGTGAGGTTACGCCAGTCCGATCGGCGATTTGTGAAACGACTCCCGGAGAGTCGGCCGCAAACGATCCATAATATCGGCGATCGTGCGGCTCCGCTGACCGGAGAATTCTGGTTTACGACCGACACCGCGCCGGAGTCGCAGCCTTTGGTCAGGCCAACCGCAGGAAAGGCCACGCTGATTACATTTTTGTCCCAAGCCTGCCGGCGAATGCAGGAAGAGCCCGAACCCCAACGAGAAGAAGGGGAGCGTGACGATAGGGGATGTTTTGAACAGTATGCGATCCTGAAACGGCTCAAGCACCGATTTCCGGACATCGAGCTGATCATTGCGACGAACACCAACGGATACTATTGGCCGGTCGGCGTGACGGAACCGGCGAACGAAGCGAGGTATCTCCAGCAGTGGTGGCTCGGATATCATCGGATTCCGGCGACGTTGGTGGTGACAACGACATCCTTCTGGCGGCTGGCTGCGCCGGATCGACGGCGAATCGATGAGGCGGGACCAAACGACAGCGTATATAACACAACGCTATTGTCGTCGGTGCTCGTGGGGCCTGATGGCACCGTTCTCGACTGGTTCGATCGACTGAGCCGAGAGGATGAGCCGTGGATTGGAGAGCTCATGACGGTGCTGACATCGCGCGTGCAACCATAGTCATAAGATGCTGTGTCCATAGGGATGCATGGTGGTATGGCATTCGAATGTCTCGGAATATATCGAAATCCGGATGAAATCCTGTACGAAGTCGTGTCAACGTGAATACACGATTGGTAGGGAGTGATTCTTCTGTTCCTGGAACGCTTCACGGGACATGAAGCGTTGGGATGTATCGCGATTTCAAGCGTCGCATATAACCTGTGGTATGCGAACACGGTACACCGTCGAATTTATGGCGCCGAGGGGCGTTGCGTAAAGTAACGCCGTTTTTTTGTTTTCGTGTGTGATGACGATGTCAAAGATTCGCGATTTTATTGCAAACGATCTGTGGTGCGAGGCGCGATGAGCTTTTCAAATACAGTTGATAAGACGAAGCACGGGATTAATGATAGGTCGTGTCCTGTGTAAGTCGATTGTACAACGCACGAGTTCAGTTCGTAATGCAATGCCACACTCAATCACTGACATTATTTCTACCCAAAAGTGACATGTCGTGGTTCTTTCATAACAACCGGTTGACTCAATAAAGCTTGCATAAACGAGTACGAATTAACCTAGCCGTTTGAACGCAAACCGTTAGCACTCTGTACGCGTCGCACAATTCCAACACAATCGCAATCACGTAATTCTATCGCAAAACCGTATTCTTCCACCGTTCCATCGCGCGCGTTCTTTAAATGAATGAATGGCCTACAGGTTGTAGGAGCGTCTGTTAATATTGGGGGATGGCGCGTTTCCATCCTTGATGCAATGTTTCACGTATGAGTTCGCCAGCGCCCCAAGAGGCTACGAAGGATCAAAGCGAGCAGAAACGGCAACGTGAACTCGATCGGGATACCGAACGTGCATTGGTTGCGCGAGTACGTGAGGGTGATACGAACGCCTTTCGTGTTTTGGTTGAAACCCATATGGATAGCATTACACGGTTTGCCTTCTACATTGTGCATTCCCGTGACGTGGCCGACGACATTGCGCAAAATGTGTTTGTTGGTATGTGGGAGTACCGTACGACTCTTGACCCCGCTCGGCCGCTCAAGCCGTATCTGTTTCGCGCGATTCGTAATCGTGCCCTGAACGAGCGAAAATCCAATGCTGTTCGCGAACGATATCGCTCGGATATGCAGGCGGACGCTGAGGCCGGAAGCTCGAGAGCGTTTGAGCCGAGCCCTGAGGGGGTCATTTTGGATACGATGGCGGTACAGGCTGCATTGGAGCAGATGTCGGATCGTCGTCAACTTGTGCTTCGGCTTCGTTTGGAAGACGAATTGACACATGCGGAGATTGCCGAGGTCTTGGAGCTTTCGTACGAGGCGGCCAAACGGTTGGTCGCTCGGGCGCTGGCGGAGCTCCAAAAAATTCTTGTGTCCCGATAAGATGACCTGAGTTGTAATTAGGGTATGACGACGTACCCTGATGTGTTGCCCAGCGACGACGATGAACTCGACTATAGCGTTTTGGAGCGCTATTGGCTTGGTGAAACAACACAGGACGAGACGGTACATATCGAGGCCTGGCTTGCTGTGCAACCCGGGCGGCGTGCCTGGTATGAACAGATGCGTCGCGGGCTCAAGGGTGGACAGTGGGTGCCTCTCGAGCGGAGTGAGGTGTCGCTACGGACAGATGCGGTATTTCGACGAGCAGGTATCGACACTCAACCTGGCGTACGTGGTCTCTCGTTTGTTCATCAGATTCGAGCGCGCCTGCCGAGACTCGGGGGATGGTATGCGATGTCGTCTTTGTTGGTTGGTGTTGTGATGCTCGGTGCGGGTTGGATCATGAAAGGCGCACGTGTGAATGCAAGTCTGGCGTCGCATGCATCAACATATGCAACCGCGAATGGAGAACGGGCCACTATCACGCTTCCCGATGGGAGTACGGTGATCTTGAACGTTGGGAGTCAGCTCCACGTTCCGGCAAACTATGCCACGGGAAATCGTACCGTGCAGTTGATGGGTGAAGCGCTGTTCACCGTGACAAATCATAGTGGAACTCCGTTTACTGTTGAGGCGGGTCGAAGTGTGACACGAGTCCTTGGTACTCAGTTTGTGGTTCGTCATTATGCGACCGATACCGCTGCGCTTGTTGCGGTGAGAGAAGGGAGGGTGATGGTGCAGTCGGCTGTGTTGACAAAGGATCAACAGATTTCCGTAGGGGAGAATGGAGCGGGCGCCGTACGTTCCGCACAGGCTGAACAGTTTGCTTTTAGTACTGGTGTGTTGGCGCTTACTCCAATGCCGATCGGTGGTGCGATTGCAGACCTGAATCGTTGGTATAACGCAGACATTCGTCTTGGTGATGTCTCTCTGCAATATGAACGGATCAGCGGCCGATTCTCAGCGGGATCGATATCTGATTTGATAGATCATCTGGAGTGGACTTTTAACCTTCGCGTTGTACGTGAAGGGCGCGTTTTAACTCTCTATCGGAAATCTTGATGAGTCTTACGACCGTGGGATGGCAGGTAAAGCATCGAACATGGATACGGAAGGTAAATGGAGGTGTGGCGATTCTCGGACGGCTGATGATGGTTTGCGTAAGCGCCGGACCGGTGTTGGCACAGGGTACTCATACAGTTAGCCCTATGGGGCCATCGAAGCCGTCGATTGTGTCGAAGATACAGCGCGATACCAGCGCGAAAGTGACGCTGCGTGCGTCTGACAGTACGGTTCGATGGGCCGTTCATGCAATCGCTCGACAAGCTCGTCTTCAACCAATTTTTAACGAAAAAAGCTCGCAGCTCAACACGCGTATTTCGGTGAATATTTCGAAGGCGGATGCGATGGATGCGTTGGCAACTGTGTTGAAGGGGACGGGGTTGGAGGCGAAGTTGGGGTCGGACGGGGAGACTGTGAGAATTCGACCGATTCTGGACACGAATGCTACAAAGGAACAACAGGAAGTTCACGGTGCGATTACTGGTCGAGTGATCGATTCTGTTACGCAAAAGAAGATTGTCGGCGTGACGGTTGTTGTGGTGGGCACGAAGCTCTCCGTTGTGACCGATACCGAAGGGGCATTTCGAATCGATAATATCCCGGTTGGCTCTCGCGTGTTGACGGCCAAACTATTAGGGTATAAGTCCAAAACGATTCGTGTGACAGTCGCGCAAGGCGTGTCGCAACCTGTGACCATTCCAATGTTTCAAACATCTACCACGTTATCAGAAGTGGTGACGACGGTGACGGGGAGTCAGCGGAAGGTCGAAATTGGAAACGATATCACGACGCTGGATGTGCCGGAAATTATGAAGCAGGCGCCGATCACGAGTGTGACGGATCTGCTGGAGGCGCGTGTCCCGGGTTTGACGGTGATGCGGACGAGTGGTGTCCCGGGGGCGCCGTCACGGATTCGGTTGCGGGGGATTGGGGGTGGGTTGTTATCGGGCGTTCCCGGGGCGCCGACAAATGATCCGATTGTGGTGGTGGATGGGATTCGGGTGTATGCCGGGCAGACGGGAGTGGATGATCAGAAGTTGGGGGGCGGGAAGTACCCAACGCCGTCGCCGATTGATCAGATTGATCCGAATAGTGTCGAGAAGATTGAGGTCCTTAAAGGACCCTCGGCGGCCGCGATGTATGGGTCGGATGCCGCGGATGGCGTGATTGTCATTACGACGAAGAAGGGACGAGCTGGGGCGACGCGGTGGAATGTGACTGGGTCGGGTGGGATTGAGTCGATGCCGGGGGGGTACGCGGCGCCGGGGTTTTACCGGTTTGGGCATCATCCGTCGGGCGGCGACGGTGAGGGCAAGGGGATAATGTTTTGTCCGCCGATCACCAGACCAATTGAATACTTTCAGTGTAAGCAAGACAGTCTCGTTCGGTTTCAGGCGCTGAACGAGCCGAGGCTTTCGACGATTGGTCGGGGGACGAGTACGCGGCTGTCTTTGACGGCGTCGGGTGGCGCGAAAGAGGTGACGTATTCCGTGACGGGATCCATGGGGAACACGCTGGGATTGACCCGGATGCCGCCGTTGTATCAGGATTTCTTTCAGCAGTTATACGATTCGGCGCCCGGTGCGCGAATGCGGCGACCGAATGCGATGGATACTCGGAGTGGGCAGGCGAGCTTTTCAGCGCAATTGTCACGCGGCTTACAAGCGATCTTCACTACGTCGCTGATGCACTCGGTGCAATATCAATCGTCCGCGAACGATCAACTTGCTGCGTTGGCGTCGGTGTATATGGATACGTTGAATATCAATCCGGCTGGGCCTGGACAGTATGCGTATCAATTGAAGTCTGATGCCGTCACCGCGAATCATGCGTTAGCCTTGAATCTGTTGCGGTGGGATTGGTTGCCGTTGACGGCGACGTTTGGATTGAATCGGGTTGAGCGGAGTGCGGAGGGATTGGAGCCGCGGGGAATCGTCGTCGAGCGATCCGGTTTTATCAACCCATCCAAAGGCAGATTTACCGAACGGCGTGAGAACATTTCGACCACGACCGCTCGTGTGAACGGGACGCTTTTTCCCTCCGCACGGACGTCGCTTGCGCTCGGCTCGGAAATTCGGAGCAGCTCAAACGCGGCGATTGATGGCTCTAGCGATACGCTGGTGCAAGGCATTCCGCGACCGTCGGTATTGCTCCTGGCGAATCGCGCGGGACGAATTACGACTACTGGTGGATGGTTTCTGGAGCCACGATTGAATATGAATTCGCGGTTCTTTGTGAATCCGGGGTTTCGGTTCGATGGGAGTGGCGTGTCGGGATCGCGCGGTGGGTTTCGCGGCGGGCTTTGGTCGCTTTTTCCCAAGCTGAATTTTTCGTGGATTGCAGTGGATCGCGAAGGTGCGGAGCCGTTGTGGGGGGCGGTATCAATGGTGCGTCCGCGGTTTGCGATGGGGGTGGCTGGCGTGCAACCGGCCGCCGAATGGAGCTTACGTACGTTGCAACAGAGTTGGGGATCGTCGCTTGGAGTCGTTGACTCGATCAGGTCTGAAACCGGAGTACGGCTTCGATCGGTGGGTAATACACAGTTGGGACCAGAAAAGACGCAAGAGGTGGAAGGCGGGGTTGACCTGCAACTGTGGGACACGCGGGTGACGGTGTCAGCGACGGGGTTCTATAAAATGCGTAAGAATGCTATTCAACAGCTTCCGATGGCGCCGTCAATTGGAGCGAGAGTTGAGTCATATTACGCGAATATCGGCCACGTGCGGAATACCGGCGCGGAGTTTTCGTTGAATGCGATGCTGCTGGATTTACCGATGGTTGGGTGGACGGTCGATGCGTCGGTGTCAAAATATACGAATACGCTCGTCAAGCTGTTCGGGGAAACCAGCGTGATTGACATTGGCGATGGCACGCGGTTAGTGGAAGGGTATCCGCTGTTCGGTCGGTGGTCGCGCCCGATATCGGGGCTAGGCGATCCAAAGAACGGGACCAAGATGTATTACGGGGATTATGTGGTGGATACCGCGGCCGTGTACATGGGAATGCAAGCACCAGATTTCGAAATGCCGTTTCGGACGTCGCTCACGCTCTTTCGTGGGTTGGTGAGTGTGAACGGGCAGTTCAATTATAAGGCGGGGCTCACCCAATACAATCTTGGGGGGCAAACACTGCTGGGGAATATTTACGAGAATCCCAATTCGACGTATGTTCAGCAGGCGAATGCGCTGGCGGCCGCGTGCTACGCCGTCAACAAGCCTGATTCTTGGAGCAGAGCGAATTGCACGGATTACGGCTTCATTCAAAAAGTAAACAGTCTGCGCTTCAACTCCGTTTCCGTTGGTTACAACGTGCCCCGAGCGAATCTCAAACGCTTCCCAATTTCCAGCCTGAGCGTGTCGCTGCAGGGAAGTAACCTCGGCCTCTGGACGAACTACCGCGGGAAGGATCCCGATGTGAACGGGACGCTCGTTGGTGATGTGACCAGTGATTCTGGTCAACTTCCCATGCCCCGCAGTTGGAATCTCCAAGTTCGGATTGGGACTTGATCATGCTGAGCATACTGAGCAGGAAGCCGTCTGGCTTCACGCACCGGTGCGTAATGAACACGATGAGACTGATGAAAACGAGGAATCCGCGCCGGTCGTGTTTCGCGAACCGGTGGATGCGTGGACTGATCTTTGGTGCGGCCGCAACGATCACGGCCGGATGTGGTGCGATTACCGATACGCAGTTACCGGATGGTGTCGATGGGCCAGCGACGTATAATAATCGCGAAGGTGCCATTCGCCTGACTCAGGCGACGCGCGGTGATTTAGCGACTGCGATCAAGGAGTACATTGTCTCGTCGGGGCTGTTGACGGACGAGCTCACGGCACTTGGCGGTCCAAATCCTTACGTTGGAAGTCAAGATAAGCGCAGTGGTCATTACTGGTTGAGTGCGCCTCCACACACCGTCCGTTCGCTGGCGCGGTTGGCTCGCGGTATCGTCGGGAAGTATGTGTCTGGCGACAACGCCGGGTGGCAGGCACAGCTGTTTGTGTACGAAGCGTATGCCGAGATCCTGATCGCCGACGGGTGGTGTTCCGGGGTACCCCTCAGCACGTTGGACTTTGAAGGCGACTGGACGTACAAGGCCGGCTCGACAACGGACGAGATTTATGCGCACGCCATTGTGTTATTGGATAGCGCTGAGGCGCGTGCAGCCGACAGCGTGTCGTTACAGTCCACCATTCGTGTGTTGAAAGCCCGCGCCCAACTGGCGTTAGGGCACTATGCGGAGGCCAAGCAGACCGTGCAGGGCATCGATGACGATTTTCGCGCTGAGATGCGCATCGCCTTTGATGAGGGCGCGCGTACGACGGCCGGAAATCGGTACAGTCATTTCATCGGTTCTGCGTCGATCTCCGACAACGAGGGGATCAACGGGTTACCGTATCGCTCGTCGGGCGATCCACGCACGCAAGCCATCCAACTGGCCAATTCTAATAACAAAATGGTTTGGTTTCCCGTGAAATACGTTACGACGGACTCTTCCATGTTCACGCTGGCATCCGGTGTCGAAGCCCACTTGATTATCGCCGAGGCCGCACTGGCACACGATGATCCGGTGCAGATGCTGACGGTGCTCAATGCGTTGCGAACTACGGGCACCTTTTCCGTCAAGACCACTGCACTGCCTAGCGGCGGCGAACAGATTGATACACTGTGGCACGCCGGGATTGGCGGGGTCGCGGGGCTCAGCCTGATCGAACAGCTCCCGGCGACACCATTGGCCCAACGACAGCTCCTCTTTACGGAGCGCGCGTACTGGTTGTTTTTAACTGGGAGTCGCCAGGGCGATTTACGACGGCTCGTGCGCAAATATGGGGTGGATCGCGAAGAGGTCTATCCCACCGGCATATATACGGTCCCGGGATATACCGACGTGTACGGGACCGATATCTCGTTTGGCCTAGATGCGAGAGAATTTATCAACCCTCTGTTCACGGGATGCCAGTATGATGACTAACGCGAATCTCCGATACCTCTCGCGTCTTCATTGGTGGCGTTCCACAGTGATCACTGCGGCGATAGCGGCATCTATCGTCATGAATGCTGGATGTAATCTCTCCGATACAGGACTGACCACCTACTACCCTGCCGATCAATACTTTGCAGTGTTGGCCCTTGAGCATCACGCAATCAACTTGTCGACCGAGGCACCGTACGACACGCTGACCTTGCATACGATACGCACCATGACTGACGGCAGTGTCGTGCCTGGCGAGGTGACCTATAGTGTGGATAAGCCAAACATTAGTGTCACCAATGGTGTGCTCAAAGCGGAAAGCGCTGTGGCCAAGGCGGTGGTGCGCGTCACGATGACCTACGGCACCATTACCCGGACCGACTCCGCAATTGTGTCTGTGATTGGAACGGCGCCGGAGCACGTGTTCGACGTTGGTCTGCGACTTTCATCAGGCGACAGTGCGAAGACCGCGGTTGAGGTGCCCAAGACTGTTCCGCTCGTCCGTACCGCCACATCTGGTGCAACGCTCTCGCATCTCCTCGTGTCAATTCTGTCCTCAGACACCATGACCGCTGCAATCAGGTTGTCTGGGAATCTCGCGAGCATTACACCGCGACGGCCTGGCCGCGTGGTGCTGTCCACGTCCACTTTCGCGTATGGCGTAGCATGGACGGATTCGCTGGTGTTTACGGTGGGATGGCCGATCGTTTTTGGAGTGCCGGTCGTTGAGCGATTCACCACCGGGTCGGCTGCCGCATCGCTCGACTTTCTTCACCGAAACATTACCATCGGTGTCGGCGGTTGTGTGGTCTGGAGTAATATGAGCCTTACAACCGACACCGATGTTCAGTTCGATGACCCGTCGCACTCCGGCGCCTCGGGTGGGAGCGTCTGCCCCGGCAACGTGCAGGTGTTGTATGCCGATGTAAGCGGCAATATCCCCCCGTTCCGCTCGTTCCCGATACCCATTGTGACGGCAGAGGAGTTGGAGAATTTTACGGAGGAGGAGTTCGCGAACTACATGAGTGAATACATGGCTGCCGTTTTTTCAACCAGCCGTGCGCGCACGTTTGCAACCCCCGGTGTTTTCCCCTATCGAAGTACGCTGCACGGCACGACAGGGATCGTGCGCGTCTGTGACGAACGGAACGATACGACCTGCGCTCCCGTGCGAATTGGGAGCTGGTACTAAACGAATGCTCCAACTCACTATGCGTTATTCTATGCTCGCCCCGTCTGGTTTCACATCGCGAGATCACACTGTTGACCCTCTTTCTGAATTTCCATTTTTCTCATGATTACGCGACGTACACTTCTTCGCAGTACCGCTGGCACGTTCGCCGGCGCGATGCTGACGCATCCATACACCGCGCAGGCGCTCGGCTACGCACCGATCCCGGGGGCGGTGACGAGATTTCAAGACATCCCCACCGCCGGCGATGATCGATTGCGGATGCTGATTACCACCGCGGTCGATGCAGCAAACTCCGCCGGTGGCGCTTATGCCGATGCCAGACTCACCTTTTCACAAGAGGTATCGATTGGGGGGGAGGTCATGAGCGATAGCACTGGACGTTTAGTGTACCCGCACAATCGATCCGAAACGATGATGTTTGGCGTCCGTGCGCAATATGATGGTTATTGGGGGTTCGCGGCCAGCCCGGTTTGGACGAAAGACGAAGCCGCGCGGCTTGGTCGTGCGGCTGCGGACGGCGCCAAGGCGAACGTTTCCGGGAGACCGCGGGATGTGGAGATGGCTCCCAATCCGAACGCCACCAGTGGCGACTGGATTATGCCGGTTACCGACGATCCATTTGCCATGGATCCGGATGAAATTTTCGACTACTGGGGTGGAGTTTCCAAATATTTGGAGGTTCTCCAAAGCGGGAGTGGAAGCGGTCGCATTACGGCTTGGCAGTTGGGTAGCAGGTTTTTTCGACAGCAGAAAGCCTTCGGAAGCACGGATGGCCAGTTTGTTACGCAGCGGGTGCACCGAACCAGCGGTGAGTGCAGTTTTAATGTGGATGATCGTTTTAGGGAGGGCATCGGTAAAGTGCGCGGAGCCTTGGAGCAATTCGCGCTGGCCGGCGCCGGACGCGGATTTGAACTGATCCGCACACCGCACACACGCGAGTGGATCCGTCAGCTGTATGAAGAGCTCGACGAAGAACGCCGACTCCCGGTTGTGCCAGTTGACGTGGGGCGGTTTCCGGTTCTCATCCACCGGGGTGGCGTCGCCGGACTTCTCAAGAAGAGTGTCGGGGTTGCCACCGAAATTGATCGCGTCATGGGGTACGAAGCAAATACCTCTGGAACTAGTTACGTCGTGGACCCCGATGAATCGCTGGGGTCGCTTAAAATCGGCGTCCCGATCATGCACGTGACCGGAACTCATTCCTTACCTGGCGGTTTGGCCCAAGTGAAATGGGACGACGAAGGCGTCGAGCCTCGCGACTTCGACCTCGTCAAATCCGGGGTGCTGACGGACCTCCAAAGGAATCGGGAAGGGACTGGGTGGATGAAAGGTTACCTGACGAAGACCGGCCAGGCGTTGCGGAGTAACGGCTGTGCCTATGCGTCGGATGCCGGGGATGCCCAGGTCGTACATCCCGCGGATCTCATCCTACATCCGGATCCCGATCGCGATACAACGCTTGCCCAGTTGCGGGAACAGATCGACAAAGGGATCGAATTCAAGGCGGTGAACACCTTGATGGATTTCCAGCAGTCCACGGGCATGCTGAGTGGTAGTGGATTTCTCATTGAGAAGGGGAAGCGCGTCGCGCGGATTGCAGGCGCTGGAGCGTTGTTCAGGACATCCGAATTATGGGGAAATCTCATCGCGCTGGGCGGTCCCAGCAGCGTGTTCACGTTTGGAACCGCAGACTCCAAGACGGGGAGTATTTGGAAGGCCGAATATAGCAGCGTGAACACCCCACCAGCGCTGTTTAAAGAGATGTCCATTATTAACCCATTTCAGAAGGCGTAAGGCATGAGCACGATCGCAAGTAGGGTGGCACGTCCGGTCGTAAACCCGGTGACCACGTCCGGTGAGGACGACCCCAAGATTTTCTCCAACGCTGAGGCGGAGCGAATCATTGACCAGGTCGTATCGCTGTGTCCGAAAGTTGATGCCGTGAACGATGCCCTGTCGATCCACGTCCAGAGCATGTGGGCCGGTCGTCAGCGTTGGGCTCGCAACCGCGCGGTTCTGACCAGTAATGTGCGAACGGTGACGGTTAGCGTTGACCTGTTCTTCCCCGGAGGGTGGGGCGGCTACAAAATTGCTTCTGTGTTGCTGAACCAGGTGGACGATACCTCGCTCCGTGATGCATGCCGGTATCTGGCCGAGTGTCGTGCTATTCAGACGCGCCCTGGGTTCGTACCGGGGATCGATCTCGCGCTGGCGCATCCCACTTGGCCGGCGAAAGGCATCCCGGTGTGGAGCGACGCGTCCTACCACCGGAACGCCACCGACAACGCCAAGCTGGTGACGGATATGACCGGCCGCGCCGAAGCCGAAGGGCTCCTGGGATTTGGGTCGATCGACACGTCGGCGGCACATTATATGGGCTATTTTCGGGACTTTTGGGGGCGGGTCGAGCGCGAACAAGGGATCGCGACGATGGCTGAGTGTTCGACCACCGTCCGGCATCCGAGTGGGGTGGGCTCTGGATGGGCAGGCGCTTCTTCTTTTGATCTGGAGCGGATTGACCTCGCGAAGTTGGGCGAGGTCGCCTTTGACAAATGTATAAAGTCGCTGAATCCCGTGCGTATCGAACCAGGTCGCTATCAGACGATCCTGGAACCCGCCGCCGCAGCGTCGTTCGCGTCGCGCTTTTTTGACTTGTTTCAGGCGCGAGATAGGGCGGAGGACCCGAGAATACTCCATCCGTTGTTTCTCGATTATGACAATAGCATCCAACTGGGGCGCAGTAAGTTAGGGCTGCAGATTGCTGATCGTCGATTGAACATCTCCCACAATCCAGAAGATCCCGTGTCGGGGACGCATCCGTACCCTGGAATGCGGACCGTCGAGTATCTGAAAAACGGGGTCATCACCGAGATGGGGCGTGACTATGCGTATTCGCTGACGAATCTGGCCCTTGGGGACAACATTCCGTCGCGGGCATCGTATGTCATGAGTGGGAGCGAGACCACCACCACGGAGGAAATGATCGCTACGACGAAGCGTGGGCTGCTGCTTACCCGAGTTTCAAATGTGGAACGGTTAGATGATCGCAGTGAGCTCTACACGGGGGTTACGCGGGATGGCTTATGGCTCATCGAGAACGGCAAGATTACGAAGGCGGTTCGCAACTTTCGTTGGACCGAGTCGCCGTTGTTCATCTTCAATAACATCGAATCCATCGGTGAGTCAGTCCCGGTGATGACGTCGTGGTCTGAGCAGTTTCCATTCGCAGGACATGCGCTGCAGCGCGTTGTATCCAGCCCTGTGGTCCCAACATTGAAGATTAACGACTTCTCATTCACCTCCACGATCGACGCCGTCTAAGGCGATGACTTTCAGGATGTTTCACAGAATGGTTCACATGCTGGCGGATTTACGCTTTCGACGATTGAGACATATACACATGCGAATACAACGATTGACCCAACGATTTATGTCATGGTGTCTATCACGGTTGTCCGGACAACGGCCACACCGATTTTTACACCGATTTTGGCCATTGGTTGGGGTGCTGGGCGGAGTAGTGCTGCTCGTTGCGACGGCTGAAAGCCAAACGCTCTTTGCTCGACCGGACACTACGCCGGACTATGCATCATATCGGCATATTGAAGAGTGCAGATCGGCGATCATGCGGCTTGGGGAGAAGAAGGAGACGATTTGGTGGGATACCATTGGTGCGGTTCAGCGGTTAGACTCGAACGCAGGAAGGATCCAGGTTGGGAAGCGGGATGCGCTCCCCACCGCGGCTCGATCCGATGCTGCCATCCAGGCTGGGCGGACCTGCCTCGCGCGGTTTAATCCCGATACCGCCACCTTCCAAGACGCAACTGATCCTACAGGCATTTTTGAAGTGCTCTTGATGGCACATCGGGACGAGGATGCTCGGCGGTTTGCGGATCGCTTTTTGGATTCGATGCGCGCGAAGTCGGAGACGGACTATAAGGATCAAATGCAGTGGATCCTCGAAAACTACCTTTGGGCGCGCCCGAAACGGTATGAGGATGCCAAAAGGATGCACACGAGGATTCTGGCTGTCGTAGCCAATGATTCAGGCTACCGAGCTATTCGGGCGGATATGCAGCTCTCTATTGCCGCGTGGTTGATGGGGGATACCACGTACTCGAATGAACTGGCGTGGCATGCTATCCGAACAAGCGACGCCATGCCTCTCGAGGAGCGGTTGCAGTCCTACGACAGCAGGCTTTGGATGGGTTGGCTCGCCGGTAGGGTTGAACACTTCACAGAAGCCGAGGGGTTTGATAGTCTCGCGATCTCGACGTTGGCGTACAACATGTATCTAGCCAACACGGTGAATCGTCGCGTGTATGGCGGGGAGCTTGCAACTGCAACGGATGCTCGGGTGCAGCCGTACAAAGTGCCTGACTTGGTCGGAGAGCACTATTACACTAGTACGGCGGGCGCCTCATCGGGGCCATCGGGGCAGGCGCCATATACTACACACGGTGCCGTGCCACCCGGGACGCTGCCGGTGAAAGGTCGCATCAACTACATCACCTCGTGGCCGAGCTTTTGCCATAGCGAAGGGGGGATGCGCTGGGCGGAAAAGAGGAACCTAGGTTATTCAGGGTCCTCTTGTGCGCAGAAGTACAATGTGATGCGAATGTACAAGGAAATGTATCCGGATATTGAGATCATTGTGTTGTCCAATACGTATGGCACGGTGGGCCAACTCGGCCCACTGACACCCACCGAGGAAGCCGACACGTTGGCCAAACTTTTTCTCGGTCGCGGTCGCGTACCCGCCCACTTGGTCGTCGAACAGACGCCATTCTTTCACGCGGACGCCCCCGATGGGCGTCGCATCGATCTCCCCACCCCACAGATGGACTTGCTCGGCAATCCACGGGAGAGGTACGATAATCCCGGAGGCATCTTTTTGTTGACAGATAAAGAAGGCTACAGGGTCAAAATGAGAGGCCCAGATTTGCCGGGGGAGGGCTATCCCAAGCTCGAGTATTGGAAGCGCTTCATCACGATCCTCAAGAACCGACCCAGCAAATGACGCGCGGTTCACGGGCTCTGTTCACTGTGTTTGTTCATGTATAGATCCATCATTTCTCCGTGGTCTTGCCGCGCTGAACCAAGGTGCTCATTGTCATGAGTTTGTTGCCTCTCGTTGCGCCAATCGCGTTGTCTATCATGACCGTGTTTGGTGCGCTCACCGGCACACCGGGATTCTTCGGTCGCGAGTCGGTCGATCCGTTTGTTGTGACGGATTCGACCGACTCGGCGAAGACTGCGGATTCCCTCACGAAGGCAGAACCTGATACGTTCACGCCCCCCATGTTGGGCCCGTCGTTACGCTATGGCGTGGATACAACCGTCTCACCCTGTGTCGACTTCTACGAGTACGCCAACGGTGATTGGCGCGCAAAAACGAAACTTGGGAAAGTCGAGAAAGGACACACCAAACGCGTAGAAATGTTCGGCGACACCTACCGCCGAACCAAGCTTCGCTTACAAACTATTCTGGATTCCGCATACAGCGTCTCCGCCACCACCACCGATCCATCACTCAAAGTCGTCGGTACATTCTACGGCAGCTGTCTGACCGCAGGCTCACTCGAGCCCAACCTACTCCAACGCGCACGATCCAAAAAAACACCGATTCCAGACTCCACGCGGGCAAGCCAGTGCGTGCAGCGGACACTCGTGACGTTGGGTGGCGCGTTGGGTCAGGCGTTTGCGAGCGATCTCCTCGCGTCACACGCGATGGAGCGAATGGAAGCGCTCCTCGAAGCACTGCGAACGGCCGCTATCGAACAGATCTCAGCGAACCCGTGGATGACACCGGACGAGAAGCGGTGGGCACACGAACGGCTGGAGAAGCTGCAGCTGCGGGTTGGGATGCCCAAGGAGATGGTGGATTACTCGCCACTCGTCCTCACAGCCAATTATAAGCTGAACAAGATTGCGGTAGCCAACTTTGATAATCGACAGTGGGTCAACTCGATCGGTAATGATGTCCGTGCCCAATGGAAAGCGAGCCTTCTGACCCCCAACGCCTTTTACATGGGCGGCGATCACGCGATCGAAATTCCAGCAGTCATGTTCATGCCACCGTTCTTTGATGTCACCGCCGAGGATGCACTCAACTTCGCGGGAATCGGATTGATCATTGGCCACGAAATCTTCCACAGCATCGCCACGCAGCTGTCAACCATTGCCAATCCGGCGATGAAAACCAACATCGACAAGTTCAAAGCGTTGAACTCCGATCTGGGCACCGTCGATGGGTGGAACACCGATGGGAAGCGCACGTTTACCGAAGATATCGCAGACTACGGTGGGGTGCTCGTGTCGTACGCCGCATGGAAAGCCACACTGAAACACACCGGGAAATCCGCCGCACCCAAAGTGGATGGATACACCCCAGACCAACGCTATTTTGTCGCGCTCGCTCGTGTGTGGCGGGCGAAGTGGAACGCCGGAATCAATTACGATCCCCACGCAGCACCCTTCGCCCGCGTCAACGCGATGGTGTTAAACTCGCCACACTTTGCCACCGCCTTCGGCTGCAAAGCCGGCGACCCCATGGTTCGTTCCACTGACAAAAAAATCGTAATCTGGTAATACCAGGAACCGGTGCAAACATCGGAATGCGGCCCGTTCACTCCAAACACAATCCGTCTCGGTGTTTGAGCGATGTCGAGGGAAAAGGACTCATCCTTTAACCCTCACCACCTGGACAAATAAATATCAGTTACAAACTGCATCCGCAATTCACGAATTGCGGATGCAGTTTTGTTTCTTACCCGCGCCCAAACTGTGCGCATTTTGCATACGTGTTTTTTGCACTGCTCTGTAGGAGCAAGAGAAATAACTGCCTTACTGTCGAAGAGATCCCAAAATCTATAACGTGATTTTGATAACGGTGCGAACTCAAACCGTTAACTCTTTACACACGCGATTCACCCTCCATACAACCGCATCCCCGTAACACCTCCCAATCCATACCCCCACACAGTTCACTCGCGCGCGTTCTTTAAATAAATGTACGGCTCACAACATCCCTCAACGTCTCCTGATGTTGAGGGATGGCGCGTTGTCGAACTTGATGCAATGTTTCACGCATGAGTTCCGCAAGCCACTCCCATCCGGAAACGCTATCACTCATGGAATATCATGGCTGATCAGGACCGGTTTGACGAACGCGAACAAGAGCGGGCTCTCGTCGCTCGGCTCAGTGCGAGTGACCCGGGTGCTCTGGCTATCATCATGACGCAGTATGGCGAACGTCTTTTACGGTTCGCGTATTCCCTGGCAGGTTCACGAGATGTTGCGGAAGACATTGTGCAGTATGTCTTTATTCGGCTATGGGACCGTCGAGCGTTCCTGGATCCCGGCTCCCGGTTCAAGCCGTTTCTCTTCAAGGCTGTGCAAAATCGTGCGCTGGATGAACGGGCTAGCGACGCCGTCCGTGGACGGTATCGAGCAAGTGTTGAAGGTGAGGAGATCGCAGGATTACGTCCCGCGGCTGTTCCCAGCCATGAAGAACGCATTCTGGATCAGATGACCATTCAGGCTGCCGTTGAATTGCTGTCCGAGCGCCGCCGGCTCGCCATCCGGCTTCGGCTGGAAGAGGAGATGACGCATGCGGAGATCGCCGAAGTTTTGGAAATTTCACTGGTGGCTGCAAAGAGCCTCGTGGCGCGTGCCATGGACGATCTTCGCGATATTCTCTGGGGGCACTAAAAAACTTTAAAAAATTGGGTGCCACCTTTTGTGCGGCTGAGCCGTTATAGGAGCATGACGGATCATCCTACAATGTCGCGCCCATTCGGCGAGGACGATCTCAGCGCCCTGCTCCTCGACCGATACTGGCTCGGCGAGGCTTCGCCTGAGGAGGCAGCTGCCGTTGAGGCATGGTTTGCGGCCCATCCCGAACGGAAGGGGCAATACGAGCGGCTGCGACGTGGATTAAAAGCAGGTCAGCCGATTGTTTTTTCGCCGGACGATGTGTCCCGCGTTGCGATGAAGGTGTTGGATGCGACAGGGAATAATCGTACCGGTGATGAACTGGCGACGAAAACGGCGTACACAAATTTCCAGAGTGCTCACCGCTTCGTTCGATTTTTCGCGCATACTCGGCTGAGCGTAATCGGGATTGGTCTCGCGATGATCCTGACCGTTGGTTTGGCGTGGACCTGGATGCATGAGCGAGCGGTGGGCGTGTCAGAGCAAATGTACACGACAGGTATCGGGCAACGTATTACGGTCGCTTTGGTCGATGGAAGTCGCGTAACGCTGGCGCCACAGACAACTGTGCGTGTAATGTCTGCTTTTGGTGTTTCTGCGCGTACCGTTTCGGTGCGGGGAGAGGCACATTTTGACGTTGCTGCAGCATCGGGGATTCCGTTCATTGTGCAGACAGGGGCGGTGAAGACGCAGGTGCTGGGAACGCGGTTTGTGGTGAAGCATTACGATGATGACTCGAACGTGCAGGTGGCTGTCGAGACTGGGAAAGTGGCCATTGCAGGAACGAACTCGACGCCTGTGGTACTCACGGCTGGTGTCGTGGCGATGGCGAATGATTCCGGCATCACGATTTCCGACAGTGTGGATCTCGCACCGTATTCCAATTGGGTAAATGGTCAACTTGCTTTCAAGAATACTCCCCTCGCGGATGCGCTTTCTACGTTGAGCCGCTGGTATGGGGTGCAGTTTCGGCTGGAGGATTCATCGCTCGCCGCTGCACATATTACTGGAGAGCTGTCCTATGGTTCGCTGGATGACATGGTGCAAGTCATAAAAAATATGCTCGCTGTGCCACTGAGCTATCAACGCCAGGATGATGGGTCGTTACTCATCATTCTGCATGCTACACACGCAGACGCGCCGAGACATTCGCGTGGAGCTCCACTCTTTTTTCCTTCCACTCTCTCCGGACGATAATGATGGGTTTGGCCATTCCGCACGTACGCAATGGGTTGCTTGGCTGGATAGCTTTGGTGTGCTTGCTGACAAGGGTGCCGGTTGAGGTATTCGCACAGCAACAGTTGGTTGGCGAAACGTCCGGGACCAATGACAGTGCGATCATGCAGGCCTTGCTTGCACGACGGATATCGCTACGTCTTGAACGCGTGAGCCTTGAACAGGCAATTCAGGCGGCGGCTAGAGCTGCAAAAGTACAGGTGATGTTTCGAGAAGATATCGTGAAGCGATATGATCAAATGGTCACGCTTGACCTTTCGAATGTACCGCTTGGCGTGGCTTTGGATCGTATCCTGGCGGGTACTCAGCTTGAAGTTGGGCCGGGCAGCAAGACGACGCTCGTGATTCGTAATGGACTTACGCAAGAACGTACACAGGGATTGGGGACGATTGCTGGATTGATTGTGGATTCAGCCACCGAGAAGCCTGTTGCCGGAGCGACGGTGACGCTTGTTGGAACAGCGCTGGCTATGGTTACGAAAGATGATGGGCGGTATGCGTTTTTGGGTGTCGCGGTTGGCGAGTATAAGGTATTAGTCAAGTTGCTGGGATATACGTCAGTATCGCGAACGGTGAAAGTTGGCGAGAACGGGCGTGTTGTGTTGAATTTTTCGATGGCGCAATCGGTAAGTATGCTGTCCGGTGTGGTGACAACGGTGACGGGGCAGCAGCGGAAGCTTGAAGTGGGAAATGATATTACCACGCTGGATGTGCCTGAGATCATGAAGCAGGCGCCGATTACGAGTGTGACGGATTTGTTGGAGGCGAGGGTTCCCGGGCTTACGGTGATGCGGACGAGTGGGGTCCCGGGAGCGCCGTCACGGATTCGGTTGCGGGGGATTGGAGGTGGGTTGTTGTCCGGCGTTCCCGGGGCGCCGACGAACGATCCGATTGTGATCGTAGACGGGATTCGCGTATATGCGGGGCAATCCGGGGTGGACGATCAGAAGTTGGGAGGCGGGAAGTATCCGACGCCGTCGCCGATTGACCAGATCGATCCGAATAGTATCGAGAAAATTGAAGTGTTGCGCGGACCGTCCGCATCGGCCATGTATGGCTCGGATGCCGCGGATGGCGTGATTGTGATTACGACAAAGAAGGGGAAGGCGGGGGCGACGCGGTGGGATGTAACCGGGTCGGGTGGAATAGAGTCGATGCCAGGCGTGTACGCGGCGCCGGGGTTTTACCGGTTTGGGCATCATCCAAAGGGGGGAGGTAGTACTGGTACTGCAGCAGATATGTTTTGTCCGTCGATTACCGCCAACCCTATCACGTATTTTCAGTGCGTTGAGGATAGTGTCGTGCGATTCCAGGCACTTGACGTGGCTAGGCTCTCGACGATCGGTCGCGGAACGAACACGCGGCTGTCCGCGACGGCATCGGGTGGCGCGAAAGAGGTGACGTATTCCGTGACCGGATCGATTGGGAACTCACTGGGATTGACCAAAATGCCGCCGTTGTATCAGGATCTTTTTCAACAGCTCTACGACTCGGTGCCCGGCCCGCGGATGCGGCGACCGAACTCGATGGATACGCGGAGTGGGCAAGCGAGCTTTTCCGCGGAGCTATCACGCGGCTTGCAAGCGAGGTTCACCACGTCGCTGATGCAGTCGGTGCAATATCAGTCATCGGCTAACGATCAACTGGCGGCGTTGGCGTCGACGTATATGGATACGTTGAACATCAATCCCGGTCGACCGGGGCAGTATGCCTATCAGATGAAAGCCGACGCGCTCACGGCGAATCATGCGTTAGCCTTGAATCTATTGCGATGGGATTGGCTACCGTTGATGGCGACATTCGGGATGGATCGCGTCGAGCGGAGTGCACAAGGGTTGACACCGCGGGGGCTTGTCGTCCCTGCGGATGGCGCGGTTTGTTGTGGTAATGATGTGCTGTCCAAAGGCAAATTTACCGAGCGTCGTGAGAACATCTCGACGACGAGCGCTCTCGTAAACGGGACACTCTTTCCCAGCGCGCGGATATCGCTCGCGATTGGATCGGAGATCAGGAGCACCTCGAACACGGCGATGGATGGCTATAGCGATACGCTCGTGCAAGGCATTTCGCGACCGTCGACGTTGATTGCGGGAACCCGTTCGGGACGCAGTACGACAACCGGTGGATGGTTTCTGGAACCGCGGTTGAACTTTCTTGGCCGGTTCTTTCTGAATCCCGGCTTTCGGTTCGACGGGAGTGGCGTCTCGGGATCCCGCGGTGGGTTTCGCGGCGGATTATGGTCGCTCTTCCCCAAGCTGAACTTTTCGTGGATTGCGGTGGATCGTGAAGGTGGGGAGCCGCTATGGGGGCTGGTGTCGCTAGTGCGTCCGCGATTTGCGGTTGGCGTGGCTGGAGTACAACCAGCAGCCGAGATGAGTTTACGCACGCTGCAACAGGATTTAGGTGGCTGGAGCCCGTTGGGAGCCGATTCGATTGCTCCAGAGGCGGGGTTACGCATTCGATCGGTAGGTAATACGCAGTTGGGGCCCGAAAAGACGCAAGAGGTGGAAGGCGGGTTTGACATGGAGCTGTGGAACACCCGGCTAACCGTGTCGGCGACGGGGTTCTATAAGATGCGCAAGAATGCGATTCAACGGCTCCCACTCGCACCGTCAATAGGGGTAGTCGATGTGACAGACAATGTAGGTAGTACGATGTACTACGCGAATATCGGCCACGTGCGGAATACCGGCGCCGAATTTTCACTGAATGCGAGGGTGTTGGATTTACCGATGATTGGGTGGATGATCGATGTGTCGGTGTCCAAATACACGAATACGCTCGTCAAGCTGTTCGGTGAAAAAAGCGTGATTGACCTTGGTAACGGCACACGGTTGGTCGAAGGGTATCCGCTCTTTGGTCGATGGTCGCGCCCGATTTCGGGGCTGAGTGATCCACAGAACGGGACCAAGATGTGGTACGGGGATTATGTGGTGGATACCGCTGCCGTGTACATGGGGATGCAAACACCGGACTTTGAAATGCCGTTTCGTACATCGCTGACGCTCTTTCGTGGACTGGTGAGCGTGAATGGCCAGTTCAATTATAAGGCGGGACTTACCCAGTATAACCTTGGGGGGCAAGATCTCCTGGGTAATATCTATGAGAACCCGAATTCGACCTATGCGCAGCAGGCAAATGCGTTGGCGGCGGCATGCTATAGTCCTATGAATACCACAACTGCCAACGCGATTGGGCCATGCACGGACTATGGCTTCATTCAAAAAGTGAACAGCCTGCGATTCAACTCGGTCTCTGTTGGCTACAACGTGCCGCGCTCGTATCTCAAACGTTTACCGATGTCGAGTCTGAGCCTGTCGCTGCAGGGAAGCAACCTCGGACTCTGGACGAACTATCGTGGAAAAGATCCCGACGTAAACGGGACGCTCATTGGGGATGCGACCAGTGATTCGGGGCAACTTCCCATGCCACGCGTCTGGAGCCTTCAAATACGGATTGGGACATGATGACGATGAGAACGATGAACACGAGACAGTCTTGTTTCACGCATAGGTGTGTGCGTCCTATGGTCGTTGGGTTGATCGCAACGCTCGTGGCCGGATGTGGTGCGATTACCGACATGCAGTTGCCAGATGGTGTCGACGGTCCAGCAACCTATAACAATCGCGAAGGCGCCACCCGCTTGACGCAAGGGACGCGGGCTGAGTTAGCCACTGTGATCAGGGACTACATTGTCTCCTCTGGATTGTTAACGGATGAACTCGGGGCCGTTAGTGGTTCATCTATAGGAGGATTGGGAAGTCGCGATAAACGGAGTGGGCACTGGTCCTCTGAAGGTCCTCCCCACGCCGTCCGTTCGCTGGCGCGACTGGCTCGCGGTGTGGTCGGCAAATACGTGTCCGGCGACAACGCCGGGTGGCACGCGCAGTTGTTTGTGTACGAGGCGTATGCGGAAATCCTGACCGCTGATGGCTGGTGTTCCGGGGTGCCGCTCAGCACGTTGGATTTTGAAGGTGACTGGACGTATCGTGCAGGGTCGAAAACCGATGAGATCTATGCACATGCGATGCTGCTGTTGGACAGCGCCGAGGCGCGTGCCGCGGACAGCGTATCATTGCGGTCGACGATTCGAGTATTGAAGGCCCGCGCCCAATTGGCGCTGGGTCGATACGCGGAGGCCGCACAAACAGTGCAGAGCGTCGATGGCGATTTCCGCTACGATATGCATATCGCCTTTGATCAGGGGAAGCGCACGACGGCGAATAACCGCTATAGTCAGTTTGTCGGCAGCGCTTCGATCGCTGACCATGAAGGGATCAACGGCTTACCATATCGCTCGTGGGGTGATCCACGGACCAAAGCCGTCCAGCGCACCAATTATAATAATGCAACGGTCTGGTTTCCGGTGAAATACATCACGACCGATTCCTCCACGTTCACTCTTGCGTCCGGGATCGAGGCCAAGCTGATTCTCGCCGAGGCCGCGCTGGCTGACAACGATCCGCAGCAGATGCTGACTGTGCTCAACGCGTTACGAACCACCGGCACCTTTATAGTCGAGACCACTCCACTCCCCGGCGGCGGCGAACGGATCGATACGCTGTGGCACGCCGGGATTGGCGGCGTCGCCGGGCTTCGCCCGATCGATGCGCTCCCATCCACGACAGAGGCCCAACGCCAGCTCCTCTTTACGGAGCGCGCGGCGTGGCTGTTTTTAACGGGTTCCAGACAAGGTGACTTACGACGCCTCGTACGCAAGTATGGCCTGGATCGCGAGCAGGTGTATCCCACGGGCGTGTATACCGTTCCCGGATACGTCGACGTCTACGGAGCGGACATCTCGTTCGGTCTGAACGCTTCCGAATTTATCAACCCACGGTTCACGGGATGCCAATATGACGACTAACTCGTATCTCCATCGGTGGGGCTCCACCATGATCACTACGATGATCATGGTGTCGACACTGACGATCACTGGCTGCAACCTCTCTGACACGGGATTGTCGGCCTATCGTCCCGCAGATCAATACTTTGCGGTGCTGGCCCTCGAGCATCACGCCATCAATTTGTCGACAGAGGCTCCTTACGACACGCTGACCTTGCACACCATCCGCACCATGGGAGACGGGAGCGTCGTCCCCGGCGAGGTGACCTATAGCGTGAACAAGCCGGGCATTAGCGTCACGAATGGTGTCCTCAAAGCCAATAGTGCGGTCACCGGCGCGGTGGTGCGTGTCACGCTCACACATGGGACGATCACGCGCACTGATTCCGCGTTGGTGTCGGTGATTGCTGGCGCACCGGATCATCTTCACACCTTCGGGTTGCGCTTGCCTGCGGGAGATAGTGCAAAGACCGCGGTCGAGGAGGCCAAGTCCATTCCTCTCGTCCGTACATCGGTATCCGGCTCGAATCTCTCGGCCCTTCTTGTGTCGCTGGTGTCCTCAGATACCACGATCGCCACGATAACGCAATCCAACGGCGTGAGTACCATCATCCCGCGGCGGCCTGGGCGTGTGGTATTATCCGCCTCCACGTTCGCGTATGGCGCGGTGTGGCGGGATTCGCTGGTATTTACCGTGGGGTGGCCGATCCAGTTTACGGTGCCCATTGTTGAGCGATTCACCACGGGGTCGGTCGGCACGGTGCTCGACTTTGGCCATCGCGACTTCACTATCGGTGTAGGAGGTTGCGTGATATGGCTGAATGAGAGTCTCGTGACCGACATGGATGTTCAATTCGATGACCCCTCGCGCGCGCTTCCGCCGGGCGGCAGTGTATGTCCAGGAACCGTCCAGGTGTTGTATGCCGATGTGGGCGGCAATATCCCCCCGTTCCGTTTGCTCCCGAGGCCTGAAGTTACGGCAGAGGAGTTGGAGAACTTTACGGAAGAGGAGTTGGAGAACTATTTCAATGCCTATATGGCTGCCGCTTTTTCAGTCTATCGTGGACGCGCGTTTCCGGCCCCTGGCGTCTTTCCCTATCGCAGCACACTTCATGGCACCAGCGGGATTATCCGCGTGTGCGACGAACGCAATGATACGACGTGCGCCCCCACACGCATCGGGAGCTGGTACTGAATAATGCCTCTCATGCACAGTGGCATCATCTCGTTTTCACGCGTTGAGAGCACAGCGCACTCTTTTTCTGAACGCCTACTTCTCTCATGATTACTCGACGAACACTCCTTCGCAGCTCCGCGGGCACATTCGCCGGGGCGATGCTGACCCGCCCGCGCACTGCCCAGGCGCTCGCAAACGCATACCCACCAGTGCCAGGGGCAGTCACGCAATTCCAAGACCTGCCCACCGCCAACGATGATCGATTGCGGATGCTGATTACGACCGCGGTCGATGCAGCAAAATCTGCAGGCGCGATGTATGCCGATGCCAGGCTCACGTTTTCACAGGATTTGAATGGACGTACGCGCTTCGAGACAATGGCGATTGGTGTGCGAGCGCAAGTGAATGGCTACTGGGGGTTCGCCTCGAGCCCGGTGTGGACCAAAGACGAAGCCGCCCGGCTCGGGCGCGTGGCGGTGGACGGCGCCAAGGCGAACGTTGCCGGGCGCCCGCGCGACGTGGAGATGGCCCCCAATCCCAATGCCACCAGTGGCGACTGGATCATGCCGGTCACCGATGACCCGTTCGCCATGGATCCCGATGAAATCATTGACTACATCGGCGGGATCGGTAAGTACTTTGATATGCTCCACAATGAGGTGGGGCTTGGCGCCGTAAAGGGTGCGAATATTTTGATCAATTTTTTTCGACAGCAGAAAGCCTTCGGAAGCACGGATGGCCAGTTTGTCACGCAGCGGGTACATCGAACCAGCGGCACGATAGGGTTTGGGGTTGGCGACATAGGTAGAGAGGGCATTGGAGAGGCGGTGGGATCTCTGGAGCAACTCTCCAGGGTCGGTGCCGGACGGGGATTTGAACACCTCCGCACGCCACACACGCGCGACTGGATCCGTCAATTGTACGAAGAGCTCGACCAAGAGCGCCGGCTCCCGGTGGTGCCTGTCGATGTGGGGCGGTTTCCGATCTTGATCCATCGGGGTGGCGTCGCCGGACTCCTCAAAAAGGGCGTGGGGATTGCCACAGAAATCGACCGGGTCATGGGGTTCGAAGCGAATACCACCGGGACCAGCTACATCATGGACCCTGACGAATCGCTGGGATCGCTCAAAATCGGCGCGCCGATCATGCACGTGACGGGGACCCGCTCTCTGCCTGGCGGGTTAGCCCAGGTGAAATGGGACGACGAGGGGGTCGAGGCCCGCGACTTCGACTTGGTCAAATCTGGAGTGCTGACGGATCTCCAGCGGAACCGGGAAGGGACGGGATGGATGAAAGGGTATCTCACGAAAACCGGGCAGGCGCTGCGGAGTAACGGCTGTGCCTATGCGTCGGATGCGGGTGACGCCCAGGCGGTACACCCCGCGGATCTTGTCCTGCATCCGGATCCTGATCGCGATACGACGCTGACGCAGTTGCGGGAGCAGATCGACAAAGGGATCGAAATCAAGGAAGCTGGCGTCTTCATGGACTTCCAGCAGTCCACGGGGATGCTGAATGGGAGTGGCTTCCTCATCGAAAAAGGCAAGCGCGTCGCGCGGATCGCCGGGGTTGGCATGTTGTTCAGAACATCCGAGTTATGGGGGAATCTGCAGGCGTTGGGAGGGCCGAGTAGCATGCTCACCATTGGGACGGCCGACTCCAAGAGCAACTTTATGAAGCAAGAATATAGCAGCGTGAATACCCCGCCCGCGCTGTTTAAAGAGATGTCCATTATTGACCCATTCCGGAAGGCGTAAGGTATGCGCACGAATGCAAACAGAGTCGCGAGCCCGGTGATGAACACCGAGGCATTTACAGCCGCCACGGCCATTGAGGAAGACCCCCGAATTTTCTCCAATGCCGAGGCGGAACGGATTATCGATCGGGTGGTGTCGCTCTGTCCCAAGGTTGATGCCCTGAACGATCAATTAAACATCCAAGTCCACAGCATGTGGGCGGGTCGGCAACGTTGGGCTCGGAATCGCGCGTTTCTGACTAGTAACGTGCTGACTGTTCGGGTTGACGTTCAGCTGTTCTACCCCGGACCTGGCGGCGGATCGCGTGCCCATGTACAGCTGAACCAGGTCGACGACAGTTCGCTCCGCGAGGCGTGTCGGTATTTGGCGGAAGCTCGTGCAGAGGCGTCTCGCCCCGGTTTTGTGCCTGGAGTGGAGCTCGCGCTGGGCCGTCCTGTCTGGCCGGCCAAAGGGATCCCGGTGTGGAGCGATGCGTCCTATCACCGGAGTGCCACCGAGAACGCACAGTTGGTGGCCGACATGACCGCCCGTGCCGAAGCCGAGGGGCTGATGGGGTTCGGCACAATCGACACATCGGCGGCGCAGTATATGGGCTATTTTCGGGATTCCTGGGGCCGCGTCGAGCGCGAGCAGGGGGTCGCGACGATGGCCGAGTGCTCGACCACCGTTCGGCATCCCAAAGGGGTGGGCTCGGGATGGGCCGGTGCCTCTTCGTTTGATCTCCAACGGATCGACCTCGCGAAATTAGGCGAGGTGGCCTTTGACAAGTGCATGAGTTCAATGAATCCCGTGCGCATCGAGCCGGGCCGGTATCAGACGATCCTGGAACCGGCCGCCGCTGCGTCGTTTGCGACGCTCTTTTTTAGCTTGTTTCAGGATCGGTGGCTGGCGGAGGGAGGCGGCCATCCGTTGTTTCTCGATGTTGACAATAGCATCCAACGCGGGCGCAGTCGGTTAGGGCTGCAGATTGCCGATCGCCGGTTGAGCATCTCGCATAATCCAGAAGATCCCATCTCCGGGACGTACCCCTACCCGGGGATGCGGACCGTTGATTTTCTCAAAGACGGTGTTCTCACCGAGATGGCGCGCAATTATGACTATTCGTTACCGAACTTAGCCCGTGGGGACGACATTCCACCGCGGTACTCGTTTGTCATGCGTGGGAGCGAGACCAGCACCAGGGAGGAGATGATCGCCACGACGAAGCGCGGATTGCTGCTCACCCGGGTGTCAAACATGGAAGAGTTGGATTACCCCAGTCAGCTCTACACAGGGGTCACGCGAGATGGTCTCTGGCTCATTGAGAACGGGAAGATCACGAAGGCGGTGCGCAACTTTCGGTGGACCGAGTCGCCAATGTTCATCTTCAATAACATCGAGTCGATCGGTGAGTCCGTCCCGGTAATGACGTCCTGGTCCGAGCGGTTTCCCTTTTTCACACACGTGTTGCAGGCCGTGGTGTCCACCCCTGTGGTTCCCACCCTGAAGATCAATGACTTCTCCTTCACCTCCACGATTGACGCCGTGTAACGCGATGGCTACCAGGATGGTTCACCTGCTGGTTCACCTGCCGGCAGATTTACGCTCTCGACGATTGATACCCATACCCATGCGAATACACGAATTGATCCAACGATTTACCCAATGGTGTTCACCGCGGTCGTCCCACCGGTCGCACCGATGCTGGTCATTGCTTGGGATGCTGAGCGGTGCGGCACTGTTCGCCACGACGGTTGAAGGCCAAACGCTCTTTGCTCGACCGGACACCACGCCAGACTATGCATCATATCGGCATTTTGACGAGTGCATGGTGGCGATAGGCCGGGTCGCAGAGGCGAAGGAACATCGAGGGCAAACGATTTGGTGGGATACCGTCAGCGCGGCAATGGCGTGGACGAATAGGAGGAAACTGGAGACACGTGACGATGGGATAGATCTGAGTCACGCGGCTCGACCCGATGTCGCCATCCAGGCCGGACGGGTCTGCCTCGCGCGATTCAATGCCGATACCGCGACGTTCAAAAGCGTTGCGTATGCCCTTAGCATCTTTGACGCGCTCTTGCTCGCCAATCGTGACGAGGATGCCCATCGGTTTGCGGAACGCTTTTTGGATTCCATGCGTGCGCGATCGGTGACGGACTACAAGGATCAGTTGCAGATTATCCTCGCGAAGTACGTTCAATCGCGCTCGGTTCGATATGCCGAGGCCAAGCAGATCCATGCAAGGATTTTGGCGACCGTGGCGGGCGATTCGCTCTACCGGGCCATAGATGCAGACGTGCAGCTGGGCATGGCTGCAGAGAGCATGAACGACACGGCATATGCGGATGAACTGGCGTGGCGCGCGATTCGAACGAACGATGAACTGCCCGCCGCAGCGCGAAAGGTGGGAGGGGACGAGGTAACACGGCAAGCTTGGATGGAGGGAATGTTGAGTAAGTTTACACGGAACGAGGGGTTGGATAGTCTCGCGATCTCGACGTTGGCGTATAATTTATGGAAGGCCAACACGGTGATCGCTCGCATCAATGGGACGCCGCCTGTCACCGCAACGGACTCCAGTGTGAAGCCATACAAGGTTCCCGACCTGGTTGGAGAGCACTATTACACAAGCACGACAGGCACCTCATCAGGCCCGTCGGGTCAAACGCAGGCGTCGTACACGAAACATGGTGCGGTGCCACCCGGGACGTTGCCGGTAAAAGGGCGGATAAACTTCCTCACCTCGTTGCCGAGTTTTTGTCATGGGGAAGAACGCGGGCGCCCTCCTGAGATCGGGTTGAAGGGCTTGCCCGACCAGTGCATCCGCGCTTACCGCGATATGCGGAGGCTCAAGGAACTACGTCCGGAGCTCGAGATCATCGTGCTGTCCGACACGTACGGCACGGTTGGTCAACTCGGTCCACTAGAGCCTGCCGACGAAGCGGACACATTGGCCAAGCTCTTTCTCGGCCATCACCGGTTGCCCGCACATTTGGTCGTCGAAGATAGGCCGTTCTTTCATGTGGAGGCGCCGGATGGGCGCCGGATCGATCTCCCCACTCCGCAGATGGAGCTGTTGGGCGTTCCGAGGACGTTATACAACAATCTAGGTGGGATCGCCTGGTTTCTTGACAAAGAGGGCTGTGTGGTCTCGGTGCCTGAATTGATATCCGACGACCGTGTCTGGAACATCCTCAAGAACCGATCCAGCAAATGAGACGGTGGTCGCTTGCGTGTCTCGTCTCGTATCATCTCTCCATGTATAAACCTATCTGTCCGCTATCCTGCTGCGCTGACCTGAGGTGCTTGTTGCCATGAGTATGTTGCATCTCACTGCGCCTCTTGCGTTGTCCGTTATGACTGTGTTCGGTGCGTTCACTGCTGCGCCGGACTTCTTCAATCGCGAATCGGTCAATCCGTTCGTCGTCATGGATTCGACCGATTCGGCGAAGACGGCCGATTCAATCAAGGCGGCACAACCCGACACATTCACGCCACCCATGTTAGGGTTGTCATTACGCTATGGTGTCGATACCACGGTCTCGCCGTGCGTCGATTTCTATCAGTATGTGAACGGCGATTGGCGCGCAAAAACGAAACTGGGGAACGTGCCCGCGGGGCAAATGAAACGCGTTGAAATTTTCAACGATACATACCGACGCACTCGACTGCGCTTGCGAGGCATTCTCGATTCTGCGCACGCGATTGTCACCGGCACCACCGACCCCACACTCAAGGTACTCGGCATGTTCTACGGTAGCTGCCTGACCGCAGACTCGCTCGAGCCCAATCGCCTGCAACGCGCGCAATCCAAAAAGCCTATTCCAGACTCTACCCGCGCAGACCAATGCGTGCAACGGACACTCGCCGTGTTGGGCGGGGCGTTAGGCCAGGCATTCGCCAACGACCTCCTCGCATCCCATGCAATGGAACGCATGGAAACGCTGCTCGAAGCCCTCCGGACGGCCGCTATCGACCGCGTCTCGGTGAATCCATGGATGAACGCGGATGAGAAGACGTGGGCGCGGGAACGGCTGCAGAAGTTGCATCTCCGGGTTGGCATGCCAAAGGAGATGGTGGATTACGCACCACTCGTCCTCACCAGCGACTACAAGCAGAACAAGATTGCGGTGGCCAACTTCGACAATCGACAGTGGGTCAACGCGATCGGCAACGATGTCCGGGCGCAATGGAAAGCGAGTCTCCTGACGCCCAATGCTTTTTACATGGGTGGCGATCATGCGATCGAGATTCCGGCCGTGATGTTCATGCCGCCGTTTTTCGATGTGCATGCCGAGGATGCGCTCAACTTCGCGGGGATTGGCTTTGTTATCGGTCACGAAATCTTCCACAGCATTGCGGCGCAGCTGCAAACGATTGTGCATCCGGAAATGCACACTAACATCGGGCACTTCAAACAATTGAACTCGGCGTTAGGCACCGTGGACGGGTGGAACACCGATGGCAAGCGCACGTTTACGGAAGATATCGCGGACTATGGTGGGGTGCTCATTTCGTACGCCGCGTGGAAGGCCACGTTGAAAAAGAACGGCAAATCCGCCGCGCCGACGGTTGATGGGTATACCCCCGACCAACGCTTCTTCATCGGGCTTGCCCGGGTGTGGCGGTCGAAGTGGCAGGGTGGATTGAACTGGGACGTCCACGCAGCGCCCTTCGCGCGCGTCAACGCGATGGTGTTAAATGCGCCGGAGTTTGCCGCGGCCTTTGGTTGCAAGGCAGGCGACCCCATGGTCCGCTCCAGCGACAAGAAAGTCGTGATCTGGTAGAAGGATCCGTTGGGCTTCCACCTTCATTTTTCCTCATGATTACTCGACGTACCCTCTTTCGCAGCTCCGCGGGCACACTCGCCGGTGCGATGCTGACCTCCCCCAGCGCCGCACAGGCGTCTGCGCACACGCCGGGATCCAGAGCGGTGACGGCATTCCAGGACCTTCCTGATGCCAGCGACGACCGATTGCGCACGCTGATTACGACCGCCGTCGATGTGGCGAAATCCGCCGGTGCCACCTATGCCGATGCACGGCTGACGTTTTCACAGGAAGTGGGGATCGGTGGGGAAATTATCAGAGAAGTGTGGGGACGCACCCGGTTCACTGACGGTCGATCCGAGACGATGGCATTCGGTGTTCGCGCACAAGTGAATGGCTATTGGGGTTTCGCTGCCAGCCCGGTGTGGACGACCGATGAAGCCGCCCGACTCGGGCGCGCGGCGGTGGACGGTGCCAAGGCGAACGTCTCCGGACGCCCACGTGAGGTCGAGATGGCCCCGAATCCGAACGTCACCAGTGGCGACTGGAGCATGCCGGTCACCGACGACCCCTTTGCGATGGATCCCGATGAAATCTTTGACTATTGGAGCGCGATTCACGACTATTTGAATACGCTGGAAAATGAGTTGCTTCTTGGCGGGATCATGCAGGCGTCGTTGTATAGCCAATTTTTTCGCCAGCAGAAAGCCTTCGGGAGCACGGACGGCCAATTCATCACGCAGCGGGTGTATCGAACCGGCGGCGAATGCGGATTTTCGGTAGGTGATCGTCGAGGGGAGCGAATCGGGACCGCAACGGGAGCCCTCGAGCAATTCACGATGGTTGGGGCCGGACGAGGGTTTGAGCTCATTCGGACGCCCCACACGCGCGACTGGATTCGTCAGTTGTATGAAGAGCTCGACCAGGAACGGCGGCTGCCGATGATGCCGCTCGATGTGGGACGGTTTCCCGTCCTGGTGCACGCGAATGGCGTCGCCGAACTCCTCAAGAAGGGCGTTGGGGTGGCCACGGAGATCGATCGCGTAATGGGCAACGAGGCGAATACCTCCGGGATGAGTTACATCATGGATCCGGACGAGTCGCTGGGGACGCTCAAACTCGGTGCGCCGATCATGCATGTGACGGGGACGCGTTCTTTGCCTGGTGGGCTCGCCCAGGCGAAGTGGGACGACGAAGGGGTCGAGACCCGCAACTTCGACCTCGTCAAATCCGGAGTGCTGACGGATCTCCAGCGGAATCGGGAAGGGGCCGGCTGGATGAAAGGGTATCTTGCGAAGACGGGGCAAGCGGTGCGCAGCAACGGCTGCGCTTACGCGTCGGAGGCGAGTGATCCCCAGAAGGTGCATCCAGTGGATCTCATCCTGCGTCCGGATCCCGATCGCGATACGACACTGACGCAGTTGCGGGAGCAGATCGACAAAGGGATCGAATTCAAGACCTCCGGGGCCTTCATGGACTTCCAGCAGTCTGCGGGGATGTTGACAGGGTCGCGCGTGTTCCTCCTCGAGAAGGGCAAGCGTGTGGCCCGGATCGAAGGCGCCGGGATGCTGTTTAGGACACCCGAATTATGGGGGAATCTGCAGGCGTTGGGCGGCCCCAGCAGTGTGCTGTCCATTGGGACCGCCGACTCCAAGACGGGGAACCCCAGGAAGGCCGAATACAGCAGCGTCTCGACCCCACCGGCGCTGTTTAAGGAGATGTCCATTATTAACGCATTACAGAAGGCGTAAGGCATGCAGACAATTGCAAGTACAGCGGCAAGTACAGCGGCAACCCCTGGAACACGCACGGTGCCTACGGACGGTGCGGATGACCGGATTTTCTCCAATGCCGAGGCAGAGCGGATTATTGACCGGGTCGTGTCGCTCTGTGCCGAGGTCGATGCGCGGGGAGATCAACTGTCGGTTGAGGTCCGAAGCATGTGGGCTGGCCAACAACACTGGGCCCGGAACCGCGCGGTACTCACGAGTAATGTGCGGACGGTGCAGGTGGCCATTTCTCTGCGTTTCCCAAGTGGTTGGGGTGGCCCACGGGGGGAGACTGTGTCTCTGAACCAGGTGGACGACGCATCGCTTCGCGATGCGTGTCGGTATCTGGCGGACAGCCGTGCCATTCGATACCGCGCGGGGTGGGTGCCTGGGGCTGATCTCGCACTCGGGCGCCCAACCTGGTCGGCCAAAGGGATCCCGGTGTGGAGCGATGCGACCTATCATCGGAGTGCGACTGACAACGCGAAGGTGGTGACGGAGATAACGAATCGAGCCGAAGCCGAGGGGCTGCTCGGGTTTGGCTCGATTGACACATCGGCGGCGCATTACATGGGCTATTTTCGGGACTCCTGGGGACGCGTCGAGCGTGAGCAAGGCGTGGCCACCATGGCCGAGTGTTCGACGACCGTCCGGCATCCGAAAGGGGTGGGCTCCGGGTGGGCGGGTGCGTCCTCGTTTGATGCGAATCGCATCGATCTCGCCAAGTTAGGTGAAACGGCCTTTGACAAGTGCAAGAAGTCGCTCAATCCGATACGTATCGAACCGGGTCGGTATCAGACCATTATGGAACCGCCCGCAGCCGCGTGGTTTGCGACCACGTTTTTTCAGTTGTTTCAGTCGCGACGCAATGCGGAGGGCAGCGGGCATCCATTGTTCCTCAATTATGACAACAGCATCCATCGGGGGCGTAGCAAGGTAGGGCTCCAGATTGCCGATCGCCGATTAAACATCTCCCACAATCCGGAAGATCCCATCTCGGGCACGCACCCATACCCTGGCATGCGGACGATCGACTATCTCACAGGCGGGGTCATCACGGACATGGGGCGTGACTATCGGTATTCGCTCACGGAGTTGGCCCGCGGGGACAACATTCCACCGCGGGGATCGTTCGTGATGGGCGGGAGCGAGACCAGCACGAGGGAGGAGATGATTGCCACAACGAAACGTGGACTCCTGCTGACCCGGGTGTCAAATACCGAAGAGTTGGAACGGCGCAGTGCGCTCTATACGGGCGTCACGCGGGATGGCTTGTGGCTCATCGAGAACGGAAAGATCACCAAGGCGGTGCGCAACTTTCGATGGACGGAGTCACCGCTGTTCGTCTTCAATAACATTGAATCGATCGGCGAGTCCGTGCCGGTGATGACGTCCTGGAACGAGCGGTTTCCATTTACCAGGCATGCGTTGCAGATGGTGGTGTCAACCCCCGTGGTCCCCACCTTGAAAATCAATGACTTCTCCTTCACTTCGACGATCGATGCTGTGTAACGCCATTGCTCGCAGGCGAGTGCACCTGCGAGCGGATGTATGCGTGCGGCGAGTGAGATCTGTACCCATGCGACTACACGAATTGACCCAACGCGTTATGCAACGATGTGCACGACAGGTATCCCAAGAACAACCGCACCGATGCTGGTCATGGTTGGCGATGCTTGTCGTCGTGGCGCTGTTCGCCACGACAGCTGGAGGGCAAACGCTCTTCGCTCGGGCCGACACCACGCCGGATTATGCGTCGTATCGGAATTGGGACGAGTGTGTGGTGACGATATTGCGAATCGCTGACGCCATGGAACGCGAAGGGCAAACGACGTGGTGGGATACCGTGGGCGCGGCTGCAATGTGGACCAATGGCGATAAAATGAAAACACGTGATAATGGGGAGAATCTGCGTAATCGGGCGCGACCCGACGCCGCCATCAAGGCGGGTCAGCGCTGTCTCGCCCGGTTCAATGCGGATACCGCGACGTTCACGCACTATACCACGGGCCATAAAATCCTGAATGCGCTTCTCATGGCGCATCGTGATGACGATGCCAACCGGTTTGCGGAGCGCTTTTTAGATTCCATGCGAGCGCAGTCGGCGACGGCGTACAAGGATCGGATGGAACAAGTCCTCTTCCAGTACGCCACGGCGCGCCCGGTTCGGTTTACCGAAGCGAAGCGGTATTACGAAAAGATGCTGGCGAACGTCGCCGGCGATTCGCTCTACCGGACCGTCACCGCGCACTATTTGCTTGGCTTGGCCGCGGCAGGGATGCACGATACGACGTATGCGGACGAACTGGCGTGGCGTGCGATCCAAACGAACGATTCGATCCCCGACAAGAGGCATCGTTTTTGGGGCGAATACGGGAATGATCGGCTGCTGTGGATGATGGAGTACCTGGAGCGGCGAACGGAAGACGAAGGGCTTGATAGTCTCGAGGTCTCGACATTGGCGTACAAAATGTGGAAGCAGAACATCGTGATCGCTCGCATCTATGGTGGAGAACAGGTCACCGCGATGGACGCCCTCGTACAGCCGTACAAAGTGCCGGACCTGGTCGGGGACCAGTATTATCGAAGCACGATTGGGGGCTCGTCAAGTCAGTCGGGGCAAGCACGGGAATCGTATGTCAAATTGGGTGCGGTGCCACCCGGGACGTTACCAGTGAAAGGTCGCTTGAACTTCATCACCTCGTGGCCGAGTTTTTGTCATACGGAGGGGGACATGCGCGATCCTGAGGCCGAGAGACGTTTGCCACACAGTCTTAGCTGGTGCGCTGATCACGGATACAACAAGATGAGACGATATAAGGAGCTGTATCCGGATCTCGAGATCATCGTACTGTCCGATACGTACGGCACCGTCGGCCAACTCGGCCCGCTTACGCCCGCCGACGAAGCCGACACGTTAGCCAAGCTCTTTTTGGGGTATCACCGGGTTCCTGCGCATCTCGTCGTCGAACACACGCCGTTCTTTCATGTAGACGCACCGGATGGGCGACGGATCGATCTCCCCACTCCGCAGATGGAGCTGTTGGGACGCACGCGTACATTGTATGACTACAATGGCGGAATCACTTGGTTGACCGACAAGGAAGGATATGTGGTTGCACAACTTGTCGGTGGGAAAGGTGGCGCAAGGAGCGAATACTGGGCCCGCTTTATGTCGATCCTCAAGAACCGACCCAGTAAATGAGACGCTGGTTGCTTGTGTTCTCGTCTCGTCTGTTCATGCGCAAATTCATCTGTCCGTGCGCGGCCGCGCGTTAATGTCGTGCGGAATTATTCCTTAATCGATAGCAAAAAAAGAAGTAAACAAAAAACGATCGAGTAAAGAGAACGCCGACGAGCCATCCACGTCTTTCCGATCTCATCTACATGAGATAGTATTGTGTCGTGACATCGGAACTCGACGGCCCCACCGATTCTCCCGCCGACCTCGTCGCGCGTATTCGCGACGGGGATGAGTTCGCGTTCGAGTCGGTCTTTCGAACCACCGCACCAAAGCTCATCCATTTCGCGATCAAATTTGGTGTCACGTCGCCAACCGCAGAGGACGTAGTCACTAATGTATTCGTGTCCTTATGGGATGGACGCGCTAGGTTGGATATTTCCAAAAATCTCGATAGCTACCTCTACCGCGCCGTCCGGAACGGTGTGCTCGACACACTCCGTTCCGCCCGTCGAGAAACCGTTCGTTACGAACGAGCCTCAGTTGCCGGCGACGTTCCCGGGATGGGCGAAATGGCCAGCTCGATCGACGCAGTCACCGAAGCGGAAGCCGCCGCCGACATTGTCTGGGCGGCTGCGGCGTTACTCCCAGAAAGCCAACGAACCGCGCTCATCCTTCGATATACTAACGAGTTGAGTCTCGCTGAAGTGGCTGAATCAATGGAATTGACCATCCCCGCGATCAAAAGCCTGCTCCAGCGTGCGCACCGCACGCTGCGCGAACGTCTCGGCGGTGTCTTTCAGGACTTGTAACAGCCGTCTAGAATTTTTTTTTAAAAAACCGCTACCTTTGCCACACCGCCGGCGTTTATAGGGAGACGATATGACAGACTCCCCGATCACACCACCCAACGCATCGCAGCTCGAACAGTATCTGGCCGGAGAAGCCTCTCCGGACGACTCGGTGCGTACTGTCGAATGGATTGGGGCGGATCCTGTGCGCCAAACCATGGCGTTGGGACTCAAGTCGTTGAACAAGACGCGTTTCGATCGCCAGTGCGCGCCCAACGTGGATGCGTTATGGGATCGTGTCAATGCACGGATCAGTGTGCCGTACACAGGACAACGCGGAACGCTTTCGTTACCCGCATCCCAACCGCAATTGTCGACGCCAGAGCTTTCACCGGAACGATCGGTACGCCAGGCGCCGCCATTTCTGCGTGGTATCTCAAAATATTCCGCACGTCTTGGGCTCGGACTTTTCGCGGTTGTCATGATGGCAGCGATTGGCAGTCGCTTTTTGATGGATCGCAGTTCGTCCGATAGTGCTTCCACGACGGAAGAATATCACGAATACACAACTTCCAATGGGCAGGTTGCCACCGTTAATCTTGGCGACGGCACACGTGTGACACTCGCACCGGGGAGTGAGTTGCGATACTCGCGATCGTTTGGCAGCAAAGGGCGCGATGTGTACCTCCGCGGCGAAGCGTATTTCGACATCGCGCATCGTCCGGCGCAACCATTCGTTGTCTTTACCGAGCGATCGAGCACACAAGTACTCGGCACACAGTTCTCTGTGCGTCAATATCGCGGAGACTCCGCGGTGCGCCTCGAGGTGGTGAGCGGGAAGGTTGCGTTCATGACGCGGGACGTCGCTTCTTCCGGGCGCGCTTCGGAGCGCGCGGCCTCATCAGCAGATTCGAACGTCGTCATCGTATCGGGCGGAGAGCAGGCGCAGCTCGCCCTTGGACATATTGTACTTTCCCGAGGAACGGGGGCAGTACCCACTTGGCTTTCGGGGACGTTGGCGTATACGGACGCGCCACTCCGAACTATTCTGATTGATCTACAGCGTTGGTATGGTGTGACGTTTCAATTCGATGACGCTTCCATCGGTGAACGCCGGTTGACGGCATCGTTTAACGACAGCACCCTCACGCGTGAAGCTTTAGATGCGATGATGTTGCCGCTTGGTATTCGGTACGAGCGGGAAGGTGCACGCATCACCTTGTTTTCGCGATAGAACGATTTCATCGATAGTGAAATAGAACACTATCATTAATGAAGTCGCAACGGTCGTGGTACGGTTGGTAGCACAAAGAGCTTACAGCGCTTGTGGTTGAGCGTGCATTGAATAATGCAGGTGAGTTGATCATTTGTTGGTTTCCAGTTCGCGGAGATGTTGAGATGAAACGTCCGATGTATTGGTGTGGAGCGCTCGCGTGTGTAGCGGCAGCGATACCACAAGGGACGCATGCCCAAGTGCTGACGCAAAGCACTGTCAATCCCGGGATCCCTCTGGGAATCCAGCAGAGCGTTCCTTCTTCACAACCGAACGCGTTGAACAGGGTGATCTCGCTTTCGGTGTCGAACGTCACGCTCGAAGAGGCGCTCAAACGGGTGTCGGCGCAAGCGAAGGTCGCGTTGTATTACTCGTCGGAACTAATTCCCGTCGAGCGACGTGTGTCGTTATCTGCGCAACGAATGACGTTAGGGGAAGCGTTGCGAACATTACTCAAAGGCATTCCTGTTGCCATCAATGCGGTGTCTGATTCGAAGGTCTCTATTATCGCGTCGCCCGCGCAGAATTCCGGCGAAGGGACGCTCCAGGGACGCGTAGTTGATTCGGCAACCGGAAAGGGACTTTCCGATGCTGCAATATCTGTTCAGGGCACCAAAATTGTGGTACTCACAAACACGCGTGGCGAATTTGTTGCACGCAACGTCCCGGTAGGCTCACATGTCTTGCGTGTCAAACTGCTTGGATACGCTTCCGGGACGCGTACGGTGCAAGTCGGTGAAGGGAAGTCCGTCACCGTGGAGTTTTTGCTACGGGCAGCGCCCACCTCATTGACCAGTGTCGTGACTACCGCAACCGGGAACAAGCAACGGGTGGAAGTCGGCAACTCCGTGACGGTGCTGAACATGGATGAAATTCGCAAAACTGCTCCGATCATGACTGTCACCGATGCCTTGGTGGCGCGTGTGCCTGGATTGACCGCATTGCGGAGCTCTGGCGCTCCCGGGGATCCTACTCGCTTGCGCCTTCGTGGCACAAACAGCATGCTGCTGAATAACGACCCCATTGTCATTGTGGATGGCGTCCGCATGTTCGCTGAACAAACTGGGGCACAGAATGGCAACTTGACTTCATCGGCACCCTTTGTGTCCGGGATGTCCAACACACCACGCGTTGGGGTGGGTGACTCGTATGAAAACACTTCCGGCGCTGTTCCGGCACCGTCGCCGTTGGATCGTCTCGATCCCAACATGATCGAGACAATCGAAGTCATCAAAGGTCCGTCGGCCTCCGCGATTTATGGATCCGACGCAGCCAACGGTGTTATTGTCATCACGACCAAAAAGGGACTTGTTGGTCCTCCACGATGGACATTCGATGTGTCGCACGGAACCAATCGCCCCCCAGGTTCCTACCCCACTCGCCGGCTCCGGTGGGGAAAGTCGTTGTCGAATGGGCAGCCACAGATCTGTCCGATCAGCGACGAGACCTGCGAAGGTGAGGATAGTGTTGTCACCTTCAACGCGTTAGAGAATCCGCTCCTCACCTCGATTGGCCGCGGGAGTGACCGGCAATACTTTGGGAGCGTAATGGGTGGAGTGTCAGCAATCACCTACTCCATTTCGGGGAGTCAGCTCGAACAACACAATTGGATGAAGCTCCCGGAGATGGCGAAACGATTTTATACCAAAGCCACAGGTGAGCCTGTCGCCAAGTGGATGGCCGACCCGCTCGGTTTCACCCGGACTACGGGAACCGCTGCGTTCACGATGCGCCCCGATCCGAACAAGACAACGAACCTGATGTATATGACGACGATGTCTCGGTCGAACCAGTCGCGATCGCCATTGGAAAATACGTTGTCAAAGCTTCGGTCAATGTATCCCGACACTGTGAACAACGTCTATCTATCTCCAGCCACCAGTCAGTTGTACTTTCTCCTTCAGGGTGACGGAGGGTTTCTTCCCGAGGTCTACAACCAGACCACGAGTGCCACGAGTGGCCAGTTGCATTCTGTGGCAGGAGAATGGGAAGTTCGCCGAGGATGGAAGGTCAACGGGAACGCGGGATGGGATGAGCAAAATAGAAATGACCAGTCATTCGTCCCCGCAGGCGTGTCGACTGACACTGCAGGTGCATACATAGTTGGACGAGAGGACGTGACAACCGGCACATTGGCAGGTCGTACCTCTCTCATTATTCCGGCGTTCCGCAACCTAATACGGTTCTCTCCCGTCGCCGGATTCGATTACGAGGGGACGTCGCGTGCCGGGGTGATCACGTCCGCTGGAGGGTTGATGCATGGGAGCAAATCGATGACGGGCGCAACCTATACGGCATCGAGTAACTATTCGTCCGAAATCCGTCGGTTTGGTATTTTCGTGGAACCCGGTATGCGATTTTTTGATCGATGGTCGTTTTCACCAGCGATTCGTTGGGACGGTGGGTCGAGCTTTGGATCGCGCACCAAAGTATTTCAAATGCCCAAGCTGAGCTTTGCATGGCTTGTTTCGGATGAGTCATGGCTTCCGATGCCGGCAACGGTCAGCGCGTTGAAGCTTCGTACGTCGTACGGCCACGCGGGGAATCCTCCGGATCCAACGCAGCAGCTCCGGTTGTATAAAGAAGAACCGCAATGGCTCGATGGGAAACAAGTCGAGATTGCTACGGTTGCGTCGTACGGAAACGATCAGCTTCGTCCAGAACGTACTGTCGAATGGGAAGGTGGGTTTGATCTCGAACTCTTCGACGGGCGCGTGAGCATGGACCTCACCTTTTCACGCAAAAGGACACGCGATATGATCGCGTTCCTTCCTGTGGCACCCTCCGTGTATGGTGGCGAACCCACTATCAACAGGAATTTGACGGTGAACATCGGACGAGTACGCAATACTGGTCTGGAATTCAGTGCTATCGTCATGCCGCTGCAAACCTCGTTGGTGAGCTGGACGTTGATGCCAACGTACACGAGTGGTCAGAACATGTTGGAACGGATCAATCCCGAGGCGTTGAAACTGATGCCGAACGTCAATGGATATAATGGCGCCAGTACGCGATATGTCGAAGGGTATCCGTTACGTGGTCTATGGGCAAAACCCGTCGCTGGATTTACTGACACCAACGGCGATGGCGTTATCACGTTGAATGAAATCCGGATTTCGGACTCGCTCGCGTATGTTGGTCCTGGAGAGCCCAAGTCCACGTTTTCGCTCAATCAAGTTGTCTCCCTATGGGGCGGGCGAGTGACGATGGGTGCCCTGGCATCCTACGTGAATGGAAATTCGCAAGTCAACGTTGGTCTCAAGGGCGATCGATGGTTTTCCCGGGCTATGACCGATCCATCCAGCCCGCTTGCGGCGCAGGCGGCGGCTGTCGCGATGACGCTGACGAATTACCCCGCCGCACAAGTTGTGTCGACACTTCGGTTGCAGTCGGCCAGCTTTAGCGTCATGCTGCCAAAATCGTGGGTCAGCCTACTGCGCATGTCCATGGGAAGCGTGAGCCTGCAGGGATCCAATCTTGGGATACGTACCAACTATTCAGGGTTGGATCCTAACACCAATACGCTGGCCTCCACCGAAACCTATGGTATTGTCGACGCTGGTTTGCAGCCGCAGCCAAGAGCGTGGTCGGTGAAATTCAATTTCAACCGTTGATCCTTGCTGAAAATGGTATCACATATGATGGCATCATTAAGAACTGCGATGCGTGATCGCATCCGGCAGATGAACAGGGGCACAATTCCGCGAATTACAATACTCGTCCCGCTATTGGTCCTGTCCGTCGCGTGTTCGCTGGACAAACTCACGAAGGGGGCGGCCCTACCGGAGCAAGTCGTAGATCCCGCACAAACCGAAACACCAGCGGGTGCATTGGCGGCATATCGCGGCACGCTGGTATTCTTGCGGGACGCGATGGCTACTGGGGCCGCGGGATACATTCCGCGTTCAGGGCAGCTGAGCGATGAACTCCGGTACAATATCGGGGCCGCGCTCTGGATAAACCCTCAAGCGAGTCCGGATCATCGGCAGTGGGAAGACACGTATGAAACGTCGGTCGCAGATCCATACTCTGGATTACAACGCGTCCGTGGACAGGCTAGTCAGGCTGAAGGGCTGTTACGCGATTTCCCGCCAGAGAATAACCAACCGTTAATCGCACACATGATGGCTGTGCGAGGGTATGCGGAACTGCTCCTTGCGGAGCTGTATTGCTCGGGAATTCCACTCAGCACGTTGGATTACAAAGGAAACTTTACCTACCAACCCGGATTAACAACCGACGAAGTCTTCGCTCACGCGGTAGCCGTATTTGATTCGGCGCTTGCAATTGTCGGAACGGATAGTCTTCGTATCCTCGACTTGGTGCGGGTCGGGAAAGGGCGTGCGCTACTACAGATGGGAAAATTCGAAGAAGCAGCGCAGGCCGTGGTGGATGTTGCGCCGGAATTCCGGTATGGGCTGCAGTACAGTTTCGCGCGACAGGTAATTGGGCTGTTCGGGGATATTAATTCGTCGACCAGCGTATTCGGGGGTGGTTTCGTTGGTGATCGAGAGGGGGTGAATGGTCTCGCGTATCTGAGCGAACGCGATGCGCGTCTTCCTGCAATGGTGAGCCATACAAGAAGCTTTAGTCTCCAGTCACCACGAACGGGGATGATCCCTGTAACCAAAGATCCGGATACGATCACGTTCTCGAGCGGCGTGGAAGCACAGCTCATTCGTGCGGAAGCTGCACTCCGGCGCAACGATCCGTCGTGGCTTACAATCCTCAACCAACTTCGCACGACTTGCACCAATCCGGCTACGTGTGCAACGCCTGCGCCCCGCGGTACTGGCGGTGTTGACAGTCTTCCACCACTGACTGTCCCAACTGACACACCGATGACAGCCAAGGTTAACATCTTGTTCCGCGAACGTGCATTCTGGCTCTTCCTCACGGGTCATCGTGTGGGAGATATGCGGAGGCTCATGCGATTGTATGATCGCGATTCCGAGACCGTCTTTCCAACAGGAGCCTATGACACCAATGTGCCGAGCTATGGGGAAGATGTGAATTTGGTCGTTCCGCGCAAGGAGCAAGACTCCAATCCGTATTATCGTGGTTGCTTCGATCAAGGGGTATGATGACCATGATACGTTTCTTCTCACCGAGTCAAACGATGAAGACATCAATGCAACGTATATTCACTGAGCATTCAGTTCGACGTTCGACGCCGCATTCGGTTTCATGTGTGCGTACCAAAATCCATCGTTCTATCTTCAGTGTTGGGCTCACTCTTCTCGTGGGGCTCGCACCGTTGTCGTGCAGCGATGATTTGACTGAGACCGCTCCCCCTCCGCAATCAGACGCGAGCAAGCTGTATTTTCGGATCGAGGTGAACCATCACGCCGTAACGCTCGGATCGATGCCACCGTATGATACGCTGCAACTTCGTATCACGCCGTACGCTGCCGATGGGAGTGTGCTCGCAACGTCGGAGAAGCCCGTGTTTATCCTGAGTGACTCCGGTACGATTCGCATCACACCAGACGGACTGCTTCGTGCAGCCGCGACGAGTGGTGCCGCCGAGGTCGATGCATCGCTGACGATCAACGGTGTGACATATAGAGACACGGTGAACGTGACGATCTTTCCTTCAACTGTATTACCAAAGGTAGCGACGGCAATGATTGTTCGTCCGCTTGATAGTGCGAAGCGCGCGTTTTCCTATTCGTACACACTGGGGACGGAGGTTCGCGACAGTGCGGGAGCCGTTGTTGCCGGTATCCCCGTGCGGATGTGGGTGCATGATTCCGTATACTTCAAATTCGAACGAAGACGATCTCGGCTTATGGCGAAACCAGTGCCTGGCACTGCATGGGTGCACGCTTCCTCCACCGTGTTCGGACGCGAAATTCGTGATTCGTTGGCGTGGACGACCGGGCATGTTCTCGCCGGTGCCGCCACCCTCAATGCTTTTTTCCAAGGTAGATATGCGGCTGGTGAGGGGACTATGTCGATTGGAGTTGGCGGAGTTGTGACGTTCGGATCGTTTGCCAAGGATACTCTCTTGGATGTGGTGTTCGATGATCCAGGTAGAGCAATGCGGGCTCCAGCATCGCCGGACAGTGTGGGCGGAAATATCGCACCATTTACCGGCGGAGAAATTAAAATAAGTTTTTTCTCCCTCCCCATTTCTCGTGCACGCATGTTCAGCAAACCAGGAGTCGTCAAGTTCTGGAGCACGCGTCATCCCAACTACAAAGGCATAATCACCGTTGTTGACGAACGCGCGTGTTTGCCGAACTGTCCACCAATTCCGTAACGATGGTATTCCTCTGTTATCGAGCTGATTTATGTCGTCTTCACCATTATTCACGTCATCATCCACTTCATCGCCAGATGACACCGTCGCGATGAATAGTTCCTCCTCCAAACACCTACTTTCGCGACGCGATTTGTTGCGCACGAGTGGATATGCCGGAGCCGCTGCGCTTTCGGTATCGCTCCTCCCGCGCGCCGTTCACGCGTTAGCATCGGGCGGCCCACCATTCATCCATGTTGCCGATCCGTTGAGCGACGTACGATGGAATAACGTCCCCATCGAAGATCCCGCGGTCAAGGCGCTCGCGCTTCGTGCGATCGAGGCCGCCAAAAGTGCGGGAGCCCAATATGCTGACGCCCGATTGACACGAACGCAATATCAATCGATTGCCCCTCTAATACCCAACCAGACGGTTGATCGTCAAACATTGGCGATTGGTGTTCGTGTCCTCATTAACGGGTATTGGGGCTTTGCCTCCAGTCAGCTTTGGACTGACCAAGATGCAGTCCGCCTGGCACAGGAAGCTGCGCAGCAAGCGAAGTTCAATGCACTTGGTCCGGCTCAAACTGTTGATTTGGGAACGATTCCGGTTGCGTCTGGATCGTGGACCACTCCAGTAAAAATCGATCCGTTTACGATCCCCTTCGAAGAGCGGCTCGATTTTTTTCAGTCGTGGATGGACCTCGCGCGAATCCGTAACCCACGTCAAGCGTTCCTGGTCGTAGCATCCGGGGCGTTTCAGAAGCAGGGACGGGCAATCGCAACATCGGAAGGCGCATACTTCACACAGACGCTTTGGCAATCGGTCGGCTACGCCGTGTTAAGTCTCAAGCATCCTGATTGGCGAGTCCGAAAAATCCATCGGGCATATGCATACGGTATGGAAGAGGCGAGTAAAGGGTGGGAGCTCATGATCGAAGCCGATCCGCATAGCCAAATTTTACGGATGTACGATGAGGTGCAAGAGCTCCTCCTCGCTCCGGAGAAGCCTGTGGACATTGGCCGATTTGATGTTGTCTTTCCGGCATCGGTTGTGGCGGCGCTCGTAGACCAAACGATTGGTATGCCAACCGAACTCGATCGTGCGTTAGGATTTGAAGCAAACGCTGGCGGAACCAGTTATCTCAACCAACCACTGAAGATGCTCGGCTCCTACAAAGTTGGAAATCCATCGATCACAGTAACAGGAAATCGAAGTGCTGATGGCGGACTTGCTACCGTGAAGTGGGACGATGAAGGTGTGATACCGACCGAGATGACATTGGTGAGAAATGGAATTGTCACCGACTTCCAGACCACACGAGAACAGGCCGCGTGGTTGGCCCCTTGGTATCAGCAACAGAAAAACCCCGTGCAATCCCATGGATGCGCAGGGTCGGCGACCGCGCTCGATATTACCATGCAACGCTCTCCAAACCTCGTCCTTCAACCTGGTAAAGAATCCATTGGGTTGGAAGATCTTATTGCCGACACTAAAAAAGGAATTCTTGTTGTGCAGAGCAACGTAACCACAGACTTTCAAGGGCGTACAGGAACCGGGGCTTCGATGGTGCTTCGCGAGATCGTCGATGGAAAACGAGGAGCACTTTTGAATGGTGCCAATTTTCTATTCAATACATCGCAATTATGGAGTGATGTTATTGCGTTAGGAGGCCATTCCTCCGCTGCCCCATACGCCATGCGCCGAATCAAAGGGCAGCCGGCCCAAGAAAATCGGCACAGCGTGAGTGCGGTCCCAATGACGGTGAAAGATGTTGCGATCTTTGATAATACGAGGAAGGCATGAGTATGAATACCGATCCAGCACCGCGATTTCTCACGCAGGCCGCGTGTGCGGAGGTCACGGAACGTCTGGCGAAGTTTGCGATAGGAGGTGGAACGACCGCCTCGTTCATTCAAAGCTCGTGGCAGGGGAATCTCCGCTGGGCGCGAAACCGAATCATTACATCTGGGGACGTTCGAAATACCGACATCACGGTGAAACGGGTTCTGAACGGTGCGTGGGGGGCAGCTGGAATCAATCAGTTGACCGATCCGGAAATGGATACCGCAGTAGAGCGCGCGGAGCGGTATCTGATGACAATGAGTGAGAGCTTCTACAACACTCTTCCACAAGTTCCTGTTCGCGAAGAGTACCCGAAACCTGATATTTGGAGCGAAGCCACCTACGCAATGCAGAGTGGGGAACGGGCTGAAGCGATGCGTCCGTTGGTGAAAGGCGCAGACGCCGCGGGGATGCTGGCCGCCGGATACATCCAGGTCTCCGGTCAGGGACGTTCAGTGATGGACGATGAAGGGCTATCGATGTATTTCCCATACACACAAGCCCAATACACAGTTACTGTTCGCGATCCCGATGGCACAGGAAGCGGGTGGGCCGGTGTCGACTGGCACGATTGGAAACGCATTGACGGTCCAAAGCTCTCGGCAATCGCACTCGATAAATGTTTGCGGTCACGCAATCCTGTGCGCATCGAACCGGGACGATATACCGCGATTCTCGAACCGCAAGCAGTTGGAGATTTGACCGTGATGGCCTTCGATCCAGGACGCATCGCCTTGCATCCCTTCGATCGCAAAACCGCGGAGCAGGAAACCGAACCGACCGTCTTTTCACAGGCAGGAGGAAATTCGAGGATCGGACAGCGCATTTTTGATGACCGTATCACGGTAGCCACCGATTGCATGGATCCCGAGCTCGGCTTTCCACCCTTTTCAGAATGGGGGCAAGTGTATCGTCCGCAAGCATGGGTGGAAAACGGAACTTTGCAGCAACTGCCACATGACCGGGATTATGCGGTCTCGAAGTTAGGACGAGAAGACTATCGTGCAACGCCAGGTGCGTTCCGGATGAGTGGTGGAACCACAACGATCGAGCAGATGATTGAAACAACAAAACGTGGACTGTTGGTAACCCGATTCTTTAATGTGCAAATTATGGATCGCGCATCGTTACAGTGCACGGGGTATACTCGAGATGGATTGTGGTTAATCGAGAATGGCAAAGTCAGCAAGTCTGTGTACAACTTCCGATTTACAGAATCTCCATCGTTTGTTCTCAACAATATCGAACAACTGGGCGTGCCACAACGCATTTTCTCTCCCAATGCTCCGATTGTTGTCCCACCTATGAAAGTGCGTGATTTCAGCTTCACGAGTTTGTCCGATGCGGTCTAATACGAAACTTATGCAAGTGTTTTATAAAACTTTTCTCTGTTTTTCCAGTATTACAGCGTTTAGTGCATTCGGCACAATCTCTGTAAACGCTCAAGGCAGCTACGATCCACGGATCCCACTCTCGTCGGATTCCGGGCGCACCCTTCGTGGGTTTGCTGACTTCTCGCGATATCGTGCTCCGTCGATGTGTCGGGCGATGGTTATTGCCTTATCAGATCGGGCTCGTCGTTCGTGGGCCAAGGACACATTGGATCCCGCAGTGAAGATGATACAGCCAAGACCGGCTCTCGCAATTGAAGAAGGGAAGAAATGCGCGTCTCGTTTTGCCCCTGCCACAGTTGATTCTTCGGAGCTGCAGCACTATGAACAGTTGGCACTCGAGATTGGTGACGATGCGCTGGCCAAGACCATACTGGAGCGCCGTCTCTCGCTTGTCCGTACGGTGCACGATAGTGCAGAAATGCTGCAACAGAGCGTTTTGGCACTCACCACCGCTCAACCGTTCCGAGGAGCCGAAGCGAAAGCCACAATAGCTCGCCTCCAACAGCTTGGCCCTCAAGCCGCTCGAGCGACCTTCCTGGCGCAGATGTCGTTTGTTCAGGAACGCGTGCGATACAATTTTGATCCATCTGAGCAGACAACGATTGCCGCTCAAGCGATTGCGCAAGCCCAAATGCTGTCGGCCTCCGATCGGGATGAGCTGGCGTCGGTAATTAACTACGCATGGGGCGCGCGTCTGCAATCCCTTTTGTTTCTCGCCCGTGATTCCACTATCGAAGTCGGCGCACAAATGGTTGGGGATATCACCACCCTTCGAGGCGGAACGTATAGCGACTTTTCATCGCGATTCCGAGAGATGTTCGCCCTGCAAGTATTCCCGAAACTTGGAAAACCGCTGGATAGTTTTGGGACGGATATCAACTATCTCTTTTCGTCAGTTTCGTCGCCAGAATTGCGGAAGGGACAGCTTCCACAGGGAAAGGTTTATCTGGTGATGATTATGTCGGAAATCGACGACTATTCCCAAGGATACATTCGCCGATTGCATGAACGTTATGCGAAACAAGGGCTATCGATCATTGTCGTGAGCGGAACAAAAGGCTACACCGCGTGGAATTCGAGCGGTGTATTGACTCCAGCGGAGGAGGCTGAATCGCTCCGAAAGTTGGCGTATGATCATCTCAAACTCCCTATCACGCTCATGGTGGAAGATGTGCCGTTCCAGCTGATTCCAGATGGACGGAAAAATTACGGCGTGACACAATGGTACAGTCGGCTCCCCGTTGGAAGCGCGATCATCAATCGCGATGGAACGCTAGAGATGGGATTTCTCTTTTCGAATCCAGGGGAAGTCGAGGCATACTTGAAGCGGGCGCTCCAGGCGCCTATGAATGTAGGGGATAACGCATCGGCCGGTATTCCATAAGTTCGCCGAGTGCGGGGAACGATCTCAATCAGTTTTTTGCGAACTTCTATGGGGATTTGACTGTTCAGTGCCAGGTTAAATCTCCGACTTATCACGATCACCCAGCAAATTGGTTACCCATTCGTGACCATATCTTAAACAACATGTAGCCGACTCCGGCGACTTTGCGTGGTAGAGCTGTGCGCACCCCTGTCTGACATAGCAGCGCACTCGACGACCAACACCAGCGCGCGATTCGTGCGCTACCACCTTGAGCCGGCCCTTGTGATCCTACCTCACTTTTCATCTGCTAGGCGTCTCGTATTCGCCTTACTAACTCTCGCATTCATTTCGTGTAGCGACGACGATTCTCTCGCTCCTCCAGTCTTAACCACAATCAACGTTTCGCTTCCAACATCTACTATTGAGATGGGGCAAACTGTGACTGCGACAGCAGCAGGTCTAGACCAGAATGACAATACGATTGCTACTGGTACCACTACCTGGACGTCGTCATCCACAGCCGTTGCCGAGATTGATGGAACTGGTGTCATTACTGGTATGACATCAGGAACCTCTCGGATCATTGCAACATCCGGTGACAAAACTGGCGAACAAGTCATCACCGTCACCGCCCCAGCTGCGATCATCTTCAACGAAGTCGAATCGAATGGTGGAACGCCAGGCGACTGGGTTGAAATGTATAACCCAACGACTGCAACTGTCGACATTTCAGGTTGGGTCTTCAAGGACAACGACGATTCACATGCGTACACATTCCCAGCTGGTACCACAATCGCGGCTGGTGCATACTTCGTCACAGAAGAAGCAACATTTGGTTTTGGACTCGGCGGCGCAGAATCAGTTCGACTATATAACAAATTCGGTGTGTTGGTCGCTTCGTACACGTGGACAACTCACGCAGTCACGACATATGGTCGATGCCCAAACATCGTCGGCGAGTTCGCGACGACGGCTGCTTCCACTAAAGGTACCGCGAACACCTGCGGTCCGATTGGTCCCACAACGTCAGCGTGGCCAGGAATCGGAACCGATGTTCAAACCGTTGATGCCCTCAATGCATTCGTCGAAAACCTGAGCGGTCTCACGTACGAAGGTTCCGGTGCAGGCGCGGTATTGTGGGCCGTAAAGAACGGTCCTGGCACCCTCTATCGCCTGATCTGGAACGGTACGATCTGGACCATGGATAACGCAAATAACTGGAGCGCTGGTAAAGCATTACGTTACCCAGGTGGCATCGGAAACCCAGATACTGAAGGCGTCACCTTTGCTGGCTCAGGTTCTGCAAACGGCATCTACGTGTCCACCGAACGCAACAACGATTCGAGCACAGTTAGCCGCAACAGAATCCTCCGTTTCGATCCCCAACAGACAGGTGCCACGCTCACCGCACTCAATGAATGGGACATCACCAGCGATCTCCCCGCGGTCGGAGCCAACCTCGGTATCGAAGCAATTACATGGGTTCCAGATACCTACCTTGTTGGCAAAGGGTTCTACGATGAAAAGGCAGGTCATGCTTATGTCCCATCAGAATATCCCAATCATGGCGACGGGCTCTTCTTCGTCGGAGTCGAAGCCAACGGAATCGTTTATGCGTACGCACTTAATCACGTCACAAACGGCTTTACACGCATCGCAACAATTACAACCACATTCCCGGGCGTAATGGCACTCGAGTTTGATCGTGATGTCGGTTACCTCTGGGCAACCTGTGATGATGGTTGCGGCAATAAATCTGCCATCCTCGAGATCAACACAATGGCAGGTTCACCCACGCTCGGCCGTTTCAGCGCGACACGGTTTTTCAATCGACCGTCGTCGCTACCTGATAAGAACAATGAAGGCTTTGCAATCGCACCAGAATCGGAATGTGTTGCAGGTAAAAAATTTGTGTTTTGGTCCGATGATGGAAATACCGATGGTCATGCTATTCGTCGAGGGACAATATCGTGCGGAGTGATCCCCTGATTGATAGTAAATATGAATCCACCTAACCCAAATACGAATATCCTCATTCTGCTCCATACGCACAAAACATAATCGTTGTTGACTCTTCAGGTTCCCCTCCACATTTTTGGGGTGGGAGGTTCCTTTAATGTCAACCGCACCACTTGATGATCAAAGATCCAATGACGCTGCACTAGTTGCACAGATTCGTGCGGGGGATCGATGCGCGTTTTTGCATCTGTATGAAACAACATACCCCACACTCCTGCGGTTCGCATACTCCATAGCCCGTTCCCGTTCCTCCGCAGAGGATGCGGTACAAAACGCTTTTGTACGCATCTGGCTTCAACGGTATCAATGGCAACCTAATAGCCTTATCATGCCATACCTATACCGAGCCGTGCGCAATTACGTCCTCGATCATATGCGGCATGCCCATGTGATCGAGCAGGCGGAGTTGCACGCTGATGTTGACGAACCCTACGGCATGGGAGTGCAACCCATCTCTGCAGATACCGAAGTCGAAAGACGTGATCGTGCTCACGCCGTGGCTGCTGCGATTCGCCGACTGCCTGAACGCCAGCGAACAGCGATCATGCTTCGATGGTACGATGATATGACAACGGCGTCCATCGCCGATGTTATGGACATCTCACGTCAAGCAGCGGAGAAACTCCTCCGTTCAGCCGAAACTCGGCTTCGCACGATTCTCCGGCGTTTGGATACCCCGTAACTGGGACAATTTTCCCCGTCAGAAAATTCAGGGTTGCGTTTCTTGAGGTTGGTCCGTAATCCTAGTATGCACCCGACTGAAGAGCCAGAGCTGGACAAGCTCGACCCCGAGATACAACGTCTATTTCAGGCGGCCACTCGGATAGTCCTGCACGACATTGATGTCGTTCCTGCAGATGTCCTTAATGCCCAGGATCGTCTGCACACGGCTTTGGATCAGACAAACGGCATCCATCGACTACGATCGCTTCGGTCAACGCAGGTCATTGGGACAATCCTAGGCAGCATTGCCGTTGCGACACTGTTTGTCGTCGCCGGATGGCGCGTTGGCGTCGCGCATGTCGAAAAAATTGCATCAACAGAGATGTTGACGTATGCGACAGCGAACGGAGAACGTGCTACCGTCACTCTGCCAGACGGTAATCAGATCATGTTGAATGTGGCAAGCCGTCTCGAAGTCCCCGCTGATTATGTTCGCGGAAATCGAAATCTGCGATTGAGCGGCTCGGCGATCTTCAACATCGTTCATCAGTCTGCTGTTCCCTTTACGGTTCAAGCCGGTCCCAGCACAACGCGTGTCTTGGGAACAACATTCATGGTGCGGTATTATCCGACCGATACCGACGTACATGTTGTAGTGAGCGATGGAAAGGTTTCGGTGCAATCCAGTGTCGTCCCGGCGATGCAACAGGCGGATGTCAGCAACGCCGGTCTAGTGACTGTGCGACCTGCAAGCGCAACGCAGTTATTGTTTGATCGCGGGATTCTCACCATTGAAGACACACCGCTCCCTAAAGCCATTGCCGATCTCAATCGTTGGTACAACGCGGATATTCGCCTTGGAGACACCACACTCGCGATACGCGCTGTTGGCGGAAAATTCTCCGCGGGCTCATTGGAAGATCTTATGGAATTTCTCGAATTCACGTTGAACATACGCGCCGAGCGCGATGGACGAGTCTTAACCCTCTTTCCGAGATAATGCATGCAGCATTTGTGGTGGTATTCGTGGTCAAGCAAACACAGGAGACCGCATCGATTGAGGGAATGGGCACTCTTTCTCGTATGTTTTGTCGCGATCGAATTCGTCTGGGGAACATCACTGTCGGCGCAAGCGACTCGCGCCATTCCGTCGTCAGCTCCGTTACCTAACGAGTCAGAAGAATCGCAACAGCAGTCCTCATCTGCGAAGCGACCCGTATCAGCGCGAATTACGTTAGCGGTGAAGGATAGTACGATCAAATACATTGTCTACGAGATCGCTCGCCAAGCAAAGATGCGTCCGGTGTATGATGATAAAACTCCGCTCTTGAAAAAGCGAACGTCTGTTAATCTTACAGATGTCAATGTTATGATAGCCTTTGCCACGGTGCTGAAGGGGAGTGGCCTGAATGCTCGGCTTGCCGCTGATGGTGAGACCGTGATGATTGGTGTCGCTGATACGTCGACAGCACGTTCGTCGGTAGATATCGAGAATGGAAGCGTGGTCGGGCGTGTGACGGATTCGGCGACCGGAAAAGGTGTTGAAGGGGCAACCATCAGCATCTCGGGGACAAAGGCAATTGTCACCTCCAGGGAAGACGGAAACTTCAGGCTCCCGAATGTTGTCCCGGGAGATGTGATGTTTGTTGTCAAGATCTTTGGATACAGGTCTATCACACGACCTCTCAAAGTCGCTCCGGGGCGCGCCACGATGGTCAACGTTGTTTTAACCCCTGTCGCAACGACGTTATCTGGTGTCGTCACCACCGCGACTGGTGTGCAACGGAAAGTGGAAGTCGGTAACGATATCACCACTATTCACGTCGATTCTATCCTCCGGACGATGCCGGTTACTACGTTGAGTAGTTTGCTTGCCACACGTGTTCCCGGGCTTTATGCGGTGCCGGTTTCAGGAGAACCGGGCGCTCCAACACGTATTCGGATCCGAGGGCTCAGTAGTATTAATGCGTCGAATGATCCATTGGTGATTATTGATGGTGTCCAGATCTATGCGAAACAGATTGAACCTCCCCAGGTGAGTACTGACGGATTGAGTAGCATCGAAAACACAAAGCGGAATTTTCCGATTGAGCTTTCGCCGTTAGACCAAATCGATCCACAGACTATAGACAAGGTGGAGGTTCTTAAAGGCCCATCCGCGGTGGCGTTGTATGGGAGCAACGCAGCCAATGGAGTGATCGTTATTACAACCAAACGTGGTGTGTCCGGGAGGAATCAATGGGGATCCACCGTCACACTCGGCACGGAATCGATGCCTGGGCGATGGCCTATGAACTATTACGCATTTGGGCATAGTCTGATCAATGAGGCTGATGTCATTCAATGCACCCAATATGAGAGAAGGCCGACATCTACTGGATGTATTGTCGACAGTTTAGCTGTGTATCAGATGCTGAATCAACAGGCCACAACGATCTTTGGGCGTGGAAATACGGAATCCTACAGTGTCAATATGACGGGAGGATCAGGCGCAATTACCTATGCGGTGACGGGTAGCATGCGACGAGTCTTAGGATTGGTCAAACTTCCCGATGCTGATGTGGCGATTGTACGGGCATCGGGTCTGGCTCTCCCGGACGATATTCGACGCCCGCAGGCTAATGAGACGCAAAATGGGAGTGCCAATGTTACAATGGAACTCGGACGATCCACTCTGTCATGGACCACGATGCTCGCACGACAGGCGACGCGAGGGACACCAGTGAGAAACGCGCTGCTGCAGGCAACGCAGGCCGCTCCAACCCTTGATGTTGTTGGACCCGATGGCATGGTGGTCTCGCCTGGTGCATGGATTTTAGACAGCCTCCCCGATTTCCGAAAGAGGGAATCGAGCCGAGGACTTCAAGCACTACAAACCGTGACTTTTCGTTCCATTATTGGCCCCAGGATCTCGACTGAGGTGACGGCGGGTGTTGATATGTCTAGTCAATACAGTAAGTCATTGTTAGGCCGAGGGGAGTGTTGGCGCGTCAGCAATCGGTGTGATAATCGTGGTGAGTATTTTACTGATCATGGATCTGTTGGCGCATCCAATCTGAATTTTCGCGCCTCAGTCCCGATACGAATGGGACGATTTTTTAATGTGCAAACCTCGATTGGTGCCAATTATGTTCGAGAGAGCGAGAGGCATGTCCTGGTGCGAGCATATGGGCTTCCAACCGGTGCGACTTCCGCCAATGGCGCGGATACGACTGCTGGGCTAGAACAAACCAGCGATCGGAGCACTGCCGGCGTTTACCTCGGAACGACTTTGGGGATTGCCAATCGATTTTATTTCCCGCTCGAAATTCGGAAAGATGCAGGGAGTGCATTGGGCAGCTCAGTGGCACCTGTCTTTCCCAGGCTGTCCTTTTCGTACTTACTCTCGGACGAGTCGTGGTTTCAGCGCTTGCCATTAGCAGATGTAGCGTCTTCCATTCGTCTGCGTCTCGCGTATGGGCAAGCAGGAAAGCAACCGTCGGCTGGTGCCGCAGTTCGGACTTATCTGCAAGAGACGGCCACGATTGACGGTACCTCTGGGGATGTCGTTCGTCTGGCGGGACTTGGCAATACCATGCTCAAACCCGAGCGCAGTCGAGAGATTGAGAGTGGGGCAGATATAGACCTGTTACAGGACCGCATGAGCATTGGGCTTACCTGGTACCGCAAAAGCACGAAGGATTTGCTGTTCAATCAAAAGGTCCCCTTGTCCGTCTATGGAGGTGGGAGTATTCAAACCAATATCGGCGATGTGCTCAACAACGGATGGGATGTCACGGTTGGTGTCACGCCAATCCAGCGCGCCAACTTGGTATGGCGATCAGACGTGAGCTTCTCGCGTCAACGTAACAAAGTGGTAAGGCTTGGATCGAATGGCGTAAATAGAGTTCAACCGTGCTCTGCTGCTGGAGCCTCATGTATCAAGGAGGGCTATCCCCTTTACGGACAATGGACGACAGCGCTTATGGGCTACGATGACATTGATGGCGATGGCCGTGTCACGTCAGATGAGGTATTGCTGAGCGACAGTCTCGTATTTGTTGGAGCGCCCTACCCAAATTTTTCGACGCAGATCCATCAAACAGTAACGTTTCTGCATGCGATTACTCTCGGTGCGGTTTTCAGCTATCAAGATGGATTATCCAGGGTGATGATTGGGCCACCCACACGATTGAGTCATGAGTACAATGATCCTGCTGCATCTTTAGCGGAGCAGGCGAATTTGCTCTTTGGGGGCGGAAAATATCAAAGTGTATCGACGTTGCAATTCGGATCCTTTTCCCTGGGGTGGATTGTCCCGCGTGGGCTTACACGCTCAATTGCTCAAGGTCGAACACTCCGTCTCTCACTTCAAGGGACGAATTTAGGTGTGTGGACCAAGTCTAGTGTTGATCCCAACCGAGGTGGGATGGGTGGTGAAGAAAGTAAAGGTGTCTTGAGTTTGCCGACTCCTCGCGTGTGGGCTCTTTCGTTGGGAATCAACTGATGATGGTATGTAATTCAATGTGCTTCCGTATCATCTCGCGTATATGCATTACGCTTGCGCTCGTGAGTTTCTCTGCATGTTCCTTGAGTGACCTGGTCAATAACACCGATCTGCCAGCGAACGTGCGTGATCCGAAGGCTGTCAAAACCCAGGCGGGGGCTCTCGCATTGTATCGACAGGCTTCCGTGTCATTCGCTGACGCCATTGGGAATGGAAACAATGACATTCTGAAATATGATATTGGTTCGTATTTGGCGATTGCAGGCATCCTAACAGATGAATTCCAGACTTCTCCAGAGGGAAACGGATTCCCTCGTGTTGGGAACAGTGGCATCGGCCAGGTTGATGTCAGGAATATGGTAGAACCGTGGAACTACCAATCGCCCTACAAAGAATTACAAATGGTCCGTGGTTTAACACGCGAGGCCGTCGGAGCGCTCCGGAAATACTATCCAACGGCTCCTGTTGCCTTCCAGGGACAGTTGTTTGCCATGGAAGGGATGTCGGAGGTGCTGTTGGCGGAGCTGTATTGTTCTGGCATTCCGCTGAGTACAGTAGACTTTGAGAAGGATTTTACTCTCTCACCGGGCCTTTCGTCATCGGCCGTTTACACCCACGCGTTGGCCTTGTTTGATTCCGCCGCTCTGTACAGCGTTGACAGTATACGTCTAGTGCATTTTGTCAATCTGGGACGCGCTCGTGCGTTGTTGGGATTGGGGAAACTCACGGAGGCTGCCGCTACAGTAGCGCAGGTCCCTGATGACTATCAATATCTCCTGAGCTACGCAGCGAATCGGCCAAAATTCATCCCAACTCCAGGAGGATTTCTTACGGTCGGCGATCTGGAAGGTCAAAATGGATTGCCCTTCCGAAGTGGCGGAGATCCACGAACGACACTTCCTGCACTTCTGAACGCAACGGCGCCATTGGTCCTCGCCAGTGGTGTCGAAGCACGGCTGATCGAAGTAGAAGCAGCACTCGCGGCAGGACGACCCGAATGGTTAACACTCCTGAATCGTCTACGCACCACCTGTACGTCTCAAGACGACTGTCCAACACCTGCCCCTGCTGGACTCGGTGGTGTTGCTGGCTTGCCTCCGCTGGACGACCCTGCTTTGGCATCCCTCCCACCGGGGAAAGACAGCGCCAGCGTTCGCGTGGATCAGCTCTTTGCGGAACGGGCTTATTGGCTCTTTCTTACTGGACATCGGCAGGGAGATTTGCGACGATTGGTACGAATGTATCGCCGTTCACAGGAAACTGTGTATCCGGTCGGAGGATGGGGGGCCGCGCAACTCGCGGCGTACGGCAACGATGTGACGATCCCAGTCCCAATAGATGAACGACAGTCTAACCCTCGATACGAAGGATGTGAGAATCGCGATGCATAGACACCTATGGCGGATTATGTCGACGATCGGTCTCGGCAGTCTCTCTCTCTGGGGCAGCACTGCGTGTACGCGGGACCTGGTGTTACCACCACCCATGGCTGTGGAGACGCTCTATTGGGATCTTAACGTGAATCATCCCGCGGTGAGATTATCAATGACATCACCCTACGATACTGTGCAATTAGCCGCTGTTCCCTATACGTCCCGCGGGGAGCGCTGGAATGTGGAGAGCGACACAGTTTCACTTCATGATACGACCATATGGATTTCGCCGGATACGTCGAAGGTGCGTGTATCAACGAATGGGTTGGTGACTGCAATAGCAGTCACATCAGGCGTCAACCTCATTGTGTCTCGACAGATTGGTACGGTCACGCACAAGGACACAATTCGAGTACAGGTTGACACCGTTACGAACCCCCGCATCTTGACGACGTTTCGATTTCGTCCCACGGATAGTCTGAAACGGGCAATGAGCTTTTTTCCGATTGCATTGCCCGCAGCAGTCATTCAGGACCAATACGGAGAGTCTATGACCGGACTCCCGGTGGCCTATGTGCCGACAAACTGGAAGGTGCTCAAAATCTTGAACAAGTGGACCAGCAGTTTTACGTCGCAATCCATCCCCGGTACATCTCGAATTATCGCGTCAACCTATGCCTACGGCGTCGCCATGGCCGATACATTTACGCTCGAGATTGGATGGTCCACGAACCCGTTCGCTGGAAACCCCGGAGTGATTCAGCTGGTCCAGCCGAATGGAACAACAACGTTTGAATTCAAGGCTTCGCGATTAGACATTGGCCCGGGCGGTGTCGTCTATTGGGAAAACGCTTCTGGACAACGCCCCTTCAACTTCACAGGGACCATTAAACCTGGAGTGACGATGCGTGTGGTGTTTGACGATACCACGAACGTGCTGGCTGCGCCAATCAACTCTGGATCCGGTAATATCGATTCCATTCCAGGGGACAGTAGTACCACAGTACTCGATCGTCGACGATACCGTCGATTCCTTGTGCCCGGTGAATATCAATACACCATCGAACCGTTTGCGTATCGTGGCGTGGTTGTGGTTCATGATCGCTAATGCCGTTGCGAATGCAACAAGCGCGTTTGTAGCGCTGACACACCCCTTTGGTTAGAGAAATATCCGAATGACCCAATCTCGACGGACCTTTGTAAAACATGGGATGGCCATCGCAACGAGCGTGTCGCTCGCTACGGCCTTTACCCCACCTCGGCCTTTAATGGCTTCGATTGGAGCGAACCCTGAACCTGTTCCTCCCATAGATGATCCGCGTCTTAAACCACTCGTTCAGCGCGCACTCGATTCAGCACGTTCGGCTGGAGCCCAGCACGTTGATGTCCGTTTAACTCATACGCGGATTCGAAGATACCGGATAGGTAGTCTTCCGGTGGAAGACGCAGAGTCTATCACGGTGGGTGTACGCGCACTCATCGACGGGTATTGGGGATTCGCATCTGGCCCTGTTTGGAGCACCGATGAAATGGTGCGCCTCGGACGCGAAGCAAGCCTCCAGGCCAAGACGAATGCATTAGGAAAACCCCGTGTGGTGGACCTGGCAGTCGCTCCTCTCGTTCGTGATGGTCACTGGACTATGCCCGTAGTAGTCGATCCGTTTACAGTACATCCCTCACAAGTGTCCGATATGATGGACGGCGTTATGGTCTATGCCGCCCGCCAACCGTACTGCAGAGGGGGTCAAATGGCTGCAGAATTTGTGATGCAGGAAAAAGCATTTGGAACAAGTGATGGCAGTTATTACACGCAACGTACCTATCGCAGTGGCGGTGTTTGCGCGGTGAGTTACCAGGATGCCCAAGGACGGCGCGGTGACGGCGGTACAGATCTTTTGAGTCCTGCCGGCATGGGATACGAACTATTCAATGAAGCCGAGTTACGAGACGACGTCGATCGCATTCTAGAGGACATTCGCGCCGATCTCGAGTTGCCGGTTAAACCCATCGATGTGGGTCGATTTGATGTGGTGATGTCTGCGCACGCGACGGCGCAGCTTTTGGATGGTACAATCGGAGCAGCTACCGAGGTAGATCGTGTGTTTGGTTATGAAGCCAATGCGGGAGGGACAAGCTACCTCAATGATCCTATGGCCATGCTGGGGACGTACAGTGTGGGAAGCTCCGCATTGAGCGTGCAGGGTAACCGAAACGACCCACGAGGTGTGGCCACCGTTGCGTGGGACGATGAAGGTGTGGTTCCAGAAGCGTTTCCGATTGTCAGCAATGGTGTGTTCGTCGATTTGCAAACGACACGCGAGGGTGCAGGCTGGCTTACCGACTACTACAAAACCAGCGGGCGACCGATGCGGTCTCATGGATGCGCAAATGCGCCCGCCGCAATCGATGCGCCGATGTCACATACCGCCAATCTGGTAATGACCCCAGCCTCAACGTCCGAGACATACGACTCTCTTGTCTCGAATCTCGACAAGGGAATTGCGTTTAAAAAGATGATCATCAATATGGATTTTCAGCAGTTGAATGGATTGGCCTATGACCCCGGATGGTGTTACGAGGTGACTAAGGGGAAAAAAACCGCTCGGCTCATCAAAGCCGGTCTCTTATTTAGAGCACCGGAGTTATGGAAATCACTTCAGGCTCTGGGTGGGAGCGATAGTGTGCGCACATATGGCCTCTCGGGGAGTAAAGGCCAACCGTCCCAGACGACCTATCACAGCGTGAGCGCGGTTCCCGCGCGATTCGAAAAAATGACCGTCATTGACGTACAGAGGAAAGCATGAGTCGTTCACAGTGGCAGCGTACGCCGAGCATTGAAGATGCAGAGCGCATAATTCCGCGCGAAGAGGTCGAACGGATTGTGGGGCGCATCAGGAGCGCAGTTCATCATCCCGGACAAGCCACGATTGTGACCGTGCAGAGCTGGTGGAACGGTGAACTCTCATGGGCGCGCAATCGAGTGAGCCTCGCTGGCGATCGGCGTGACGTCACGATATCGGTTACGCGTTGGGTTGATGGAATTGGTGGGCGAGCGACGACCAATCAAGTAGACGATGTTTCTCTTGAAGCTGTGGTGCGCGTGGCCGAACGCAGCGCGCAGGTGGCGAACAGGCGTGAACCTGTAGAAATGACGATACGTCCTCCGGATGTTCCGATTCCGTCTCCACTCATCTGGAGTGATGCGACCTATAAAGTTACCGCAGAACAGCGTGGCCGAATTGCACGACTTCTTACTGAAGGTGCGGAGGCCAAGGAGTTAGTGTCTGCGGGCTATCTTGAATTGCGCGCGGGGGAAGTGGCGACATTCGATACGACTTCGGCGCACCCAGAGATCATTCGGTACGACACCTACACGCAAGCACAATGCTCGATGACGGTTCGGCATCCCAAAGGGGTGGGATCTGGTTGGGCAGGGCAATCCAGCTTCGATTGGTCGGCTATCAATGGCACCGCCCTGGCCGAGGTTGCGTTGGACAAATGTGTGAAGTCTTTGAATCCAGTCGCCATCGAACCAGGTCGATACACAGTTATCCTCGAACCACAAGCGGTGGCGGATCTATTTGAAGGGTTGTTTTTCTATCTCGGTCAGCGAGGGATGGCGGAGAATCAGCGTGGTCCGTTCTATCTAGGGGACGATACAGCCCTGATGGTTAAGCGTACCAAGTTGGGATTGAAAGTGGTGGATGAGCGTCTCACCATCAGCCACGATCCCACGGATCCGCTGTTGGGTGTACTTCCAACGGAAGGACTTGGTTCCGTGAACTGGATCACCAACGGCATTCTCACGTCTCTCTCATACCCGCGAGCCTATTCGTTAGCAGCTCTCCATGAAAATCTTCCCGAACTCGCACGGCCTGCGTATCGAATGTCTGGCGGGGAAACCCCGATTGACGAAATGATTCGGACCACCAAGCGCGGACTTCTCGTGACACGTTTCTCTAGCCTTACTCTCCTTGATGAGACCAGCGTTCTGGCGACTGGTATGACGCGGGACGGGCTTTGGTTAATTGAAAACGGAACCATCTCAAAGGCAGTCAAAAATATGCGCATTACAGAATCTCCGTTGTTTGTGTTGAATCAAATTGAACAACTCGGAATCCCGGTCCCGGTGTTTCGACCAGAAAAGAATCCCTACATCGCAAAGGTGAGTCCGGCGATCGTGCCGCCGATCAAGGCCAATGATTTTAGTTTTACGGCCACTGTGGACGCGGTCTGATGCGCTGCACTATCTATTTCAGATTTGCACTGGTGGTATTTGGTGCGGCACTCACGACGAACCAATTGTCAGCGCAAACCCGATTCGAATGGCCGAGTTCACAAGTAGACGTCACGAAATATCAGTATATCGAGGATTGCTCTGGCGCGATGGGACGAGTGGGCGACAGTGTGCGCGCGCGTTCTGCCGTACGTGAAGATACAATAGCGTTGAGAACGCAAGGCTTTGGCACCGAATTGCCGGATCCGGTCATTGCGATTGCACGTCGCTGTCTCGAGAAGTTTTCACCAACACAAGTTTCCACTAAAGAGACTAACTTGGCGCAATCGCTCTACCTTATGGCTGGACGCGATGCGGATGCAGCTGCGGTTGTAGAGCAGCGACTTCGTTCAATCAGCTCTACGGATACGCTCCTGCGATTGACGATGTTGGATAGCGCAGAGCGAATCTACATGCGAGCAGTTCCCAAGCGCTTAGTGGCCGCGAAGCAAATCGTCGAAGATATCCGGAGCGCTGGTGACGTTTATCCCTTCATGAAACGTCTCGGCCTCTACTTTGATTTGATGGCTGCTGGGGAAGCGACTGGGGATGTGGAGATGATGAATTACTATGGCAATAGCATCTTCACACTGGCTCGCGGATTGTCGGATGAGGAGCGTAACGGACCAGCCGCGATTGTACTTCCCAATCTGCTGTGGGCGACGATTCATATCATGTATCGACAGGAGCTAATGGATAGCTTGCGGCAGAGCACCGTCGCATTCCGGACATTATTGGAGGCGCGGTGGAAAGAAGCTGGTCGCTCAAGTCCTGATTTGACGATCGGAGAACCTGCGCCAATCATCACGGGGGACTTTTGGTACCCAGCAAGTGCAAGTCAGCAAGTCTATCCCCGACGTGGAAAGGTTACGGCGGTGTATTTTGTCTCTCAAACGTTGATAAATAGTTCCAGAGATGATCAGGAGCAAGCTGTCATTCGTCGGCTTTCGTTGCAGCATCCCGAACTCGAACTGGTCTTTGTGGCGGGCACCAAAGGGTATTTTGGTCCAATCGAACCACCGGATACGATGAAAGAATCGCGATATATCGACACGTTGTATCGAACCTTTCACAACTTCCCCGCAGTACTGTCTGTCACGAATGCGCCATTCGTTCGGATTCCCGCCCCCGATCGTCGACGAGTGTATCAGTTCACGGAAAACGTGTTGCGCTATAAAGAGGTCACTTCCAAAACAGACCCACGCGTAGATGTTCGGGGGCGACTGTATATTATAGACCCGGAGGGACTCGTAGTGAACGTCGGTGGCGTTGGGCTGGATTATGAAAGGTGGCTCAATGAGATCGTTGGTGTTTTGATGGCGAGGTCGACGCACACTTCGGAGCAGGGAGGCGCCGATGTCCCACAACGATCAATTTCTCCAGCCTCTCCTGAGCAATCCACGAGATAACATGTCCATTTCAACACCACAATTGTATCGTACTCGAATGCGCAACATCGCTATTGGTGGATTCATTATTCTAGGTGGGTTGGGAGTGCTTGTTCCCCTTCACAACAGCCTAGCTTTGGTAGGACAATACCAACGTAATGGCGGAGAGGTCACGCAAAACTTAGCGTCAGCGCATATCGGCAGAATCGTGACAACGGGTCGTGATAATGTGCGCGCCGCTGAGTTGGCAACAACGAATAGTCCAACCGACCAAGACGAAAAATTGCGGACTGGTGTGTTGCCCAATGGGATGCACTATTATGTACAGCGCAACCCCACACCTACGCACCGTGCCATGCTTTGGCTCGCCGTGAATGCAGGCGCCATCCAGGAAGATGATGATCAGCAAGGATTCGCGCATTTTGTCGAACATATGGCTTTTAATGGAACGCGTCGTTTTCCAGGCAATTCGCTCATCGACATGGTTGAACGTGCCGGTTTGAATTTTGGGGCCGACCTCAACGCCTACACGTCGTTTGATCAAACCGTGTATCAACTGTCGATGCCGACCGATAGCGCAGCGTCGTTGCAACAAGCCCTTGATATCGTTGAAGATTGGGCTGGAGGCGGAATAACGCTCGATTCCGCAGCGGTCGTGGGAGAGCGAGGCGTGGTCTTGGGCGAATGGCGGCAGCGGATTCCTGATACGCTCTCCGAACGCTTACAGCATGACATGTTAGCACTGGAATTGGGGGATTCATCGTCGCGATATCTCCGCCGTTTTCCAATCGGTCTACCGGCGCTCCTGCGAGATGCGAATCCCGCGCCGATTCGACGCTTCTATCATGATTGGTATCGTCCCGATCTCATGGCTGTGATTGCAGTTGGGGACTTTGATCCGACAGCGATGGAACGAACCATCAAGGCGCGATTTAGTAAAATTCCCGCCCGAGCAAATCCTCGATTATTTACACGCCCGGTAGTTTCACAGCACTCAACCACCGTTGTCCACGTTGTGCGCGATCTGGTCAACCCCAGTGTCACGGTGGCTTGGCCCATGCCGATCGTCGATGGGGATGCGGAGCGTCGCGTTTCACAGGAAATCACAGAAGAGTTGCTGGCGTCATATTTCCAACAGACGTTAGGCAAGCTAACCCAACTCGAACGCCGTCCGTTCGCGGCGTTCGGCTTCGGTATTGGGGCCGGTTCAGTGCGTGCAGTCGGCCGCCAACTCACCCTTGCTCTACGCATGAGTCCGGATAGCACAATGGTAGCGCTCTCAACTGCCCTTGGCGAACTCGAGCGAGTGGCGCAACACGGTCTAGCACCGAGCGAACTGGAAACGCAAAAGCTGTCGCTTCTCAGGCAATGGGAACAAGCGGCAGATGCGACCACAGCTGTCCAGTCCCGGGCGTTGGCAGAAGTCTATGTTTCCCACTATTTGACAGGAAATGAAACGTTGTTGTCGCCAGTCCAACGTTTGGCGATTGCGCAAAAGATTGTCCCGGGAATTACGACGGAACGGGTGCAGAAAGCCGCTCAATTCTGGCGCGCGAGCGCAGGGCGCGTGGTGACGGTGCATATTCCGAGTTTTGCAAGTGTGCGCCCACCCACTTCGGAGGAGATTCTCGCGGTGCTGGATTCGGTGCGCCAGGTTTCGTACGCCGCATGGCCAAGCGCTAGCGAGTACATCCCGGGGAGCGCTGGCAGTCAACCGACAACCGGTTCGTCTACTGCAATTGGTTCACCGGCAACGGGTTCGATCCAGACTGGTCTGGCAACGACCGCTCCACCGCCGTCTAACACCATGGATTCCGCGAATCCGCTTCCATCGTCCTCCACGACCAATCAAGCTACCAATCACGCTATTGTGGCGGAACAGTACGATACGGCGAGTGGCATTACGACGTGGACTCTCTCTAATGGTGCTCGCGTTGTCTACAAACCCACGCGCAATAATTCCGACGAGCTGATTATCGAAGCGAAGAGTCCCGGTGGATATGCGCTGTTACCGGACAGTCTGTTTTACTCGTCCGGCCGTTTAGTGGCAGATCTCATCACGACTTCGGGAAGTTTTGGGAACACGACACACGACCAGTTCGTGAAGACATTGCAGACCACCGGCCTCCAACAGCTGCGCGTAGCGATCAATGCGTTTGACGAAATGATTACCGTCGCAGGTTCCCCGAAAGAGTTGAACCTTGTGTTTCAAACGCTGCATCGGCAATTCACCGAACCTACGGTCGACACCACTGCCTTAGCCGAATGGCGACGCACGGGGATGAGCAGCATTGCCTGGTCACCCAACGATAGGATCGCATATGCAAATTCGGGAGATCGTCGACTCGCCCCACCGTCCGTCGTTAACGTGCCCTTTATGGACATGGCACAGGGCATGGCTGTGTTCCGTGATCGGTTTGGCGATGCCAGTGACTTCACATTTTATATCGTAGGGGCCGCGCCCGCGGATCAGATCAAATCGTTGCTCGCTAAATACGTCGCCACTCTTCCCTCGACGCATCGCACGACGCATGAACAGCCGCACCAGGTGAAAGTCCGTCTGCAGCAGCAAACGCTGATGGCGCGCGACAGTGTTCCGCAACTTAAAGCCGAGCAGGCGATGGCGAGCCTTGGATATATGGGCAAGTTCACTGATTCGGCCACCACGTTCGTGACCGAACGCAGTCGGCTCAATGCTCTCTCCTGGATTTTGAGTCGTCGACTACGTATTCGTTTACGCGAAGAGATGTCTGTGACGTACGGTGCGTCGGCCCAGGCGTCGTTTTTCTACACGCCGAATTGGTATTATCAACTGGGCATCCAGTTTATGACGTCGCCGACCGACATGGACGCATCCGTGAAAGCGATGTGGGAGGAACTCAATGCTCTCCGTACCGCCGGACCATCACGCGAGGAATTGGCGTTGGTTGCGGAGATACAACATCGGCAAAAAGAAAATGCGCAACAAAACAATCGATGGTGGATCACGCAGATGCAGCTCTACGATGCGCTAGGAATCCCCCTAGCGACACTCGGCGCCACGACGCCACCGTCGTTTACTGCAGAGGAGATTGTGGCCGCTGCGCATCGATATATGCCGGAGGATCGCTATGTTCAACGCGTGGCATTTCCGACAAAGAAGACCATCGACAATGCCAAGAAAGATATCGAACAAAAAAAGGGAAATTGCCATCTGCGATGCGGTGATGGTAAGTAGTTCGTGTCGAGGGTAGCTCAGCGGAATGATTGTCCGTGACTTGTCATACTTGTCAGTAGGATGCTCACCGATATCATAAATATTAAAATAACCCGGTTGTCGATAATTATCGACAACTAGGCGATCTAGTGACGCGCCGATTCGATGTGATGCGTGCGCAATGCGATTATCAGGCGGCGGCGCACGAATCGGTGTGGCTGTCGCCAACCGGTTTCCTCTAATTACGATCGCAACGCGACAAGTTGACGGGGCTGTTCAATAAGTTTGGACGTGATCAATTGATTGCCCAGGAGACGCAGGTTCGGGCGTTGCAAGCCGCGTATGATATTGCGCAGCGAAAACCTGAGTGGTCTCACGGCATCTATGTGTCCACCGAACGCAACAACGATTCGAGCACGATCAGCCGCAACAGAACCCTCCGTTTTGATCCCAGCAGACATCCTCGAGATCAGCACAACAACAGGTTCTCCCACACTCGGTCGTTTCAGCGTAACACGATTTTTCAATAGACCATCGTCGCTACCTGATAAGAACAACGAAGGTTTTGCTATTACACCCGAATCGGAATGTGTCGCCGGTAAGAACTTTGTTTATTGGTCCGATGATGGAAACACCGATGGCCACGCCATTCGCCGCGCGATAATATTGTGCGGAATCATCCCCTGATTGCTAGCAAAAGAGAAGCGTGTCTCAAATCAAAAAGGGAAACGAGTGGCACTAACTACTTACATCATCCTGCGATTTGATCGTTCTTCCATTCGATAACCGCTGCATATCCCAAACTCGCCGGATCGTGCGTTAAATAATTCGCGACTACGCTGAGTACGGTGAAGCCGCGCCGAAGTTGAAAAATCAAGGTGCTGTCGATGAGATCACCTTTGATTATGGCGGCAATGTATTCATTTGCCTTGGGTAAAAGCGATACCATAGGGGCGTTCCTGCTGCCAGGGTGGCGGCGATTTCGTCAAAAAATCCCGTTGGGAGGTGGTGCTGCTGTATCTCCCTACAGTTCGCTCTCGCGTGTTCTTTAGATAAATGTATGCCTCACAGGTTTTCTGAACATCCGCCGATATTAGGGGATGGCGCGTTACCGTACTTAATGCAATGTTTCAAGTATGAGTTCGCTGGCGACCCAAGAGGCTACGAAGAATCCGTCGGTCCTGAATCGCATCGCAAGATCTATCTTTTCCGCGTGGCCCGAAAATCTGACCGTTTTTACACGAATCTGTTGCTTCAGAAAAGATTCGTGTAAACTGTCGGTCAAATCAAAAAGGTGGTCACCGTGATGTTTATGACCGATCTCGCGTTATTACTGGATGACTGGAAGCCACATGATGATACAGATGCGTCCATTCATCTCGGATATGCGGAACAGACGGCCCGAATCCGCGAAGGCGATGAAACCGCCTTTGAGGAATTAATCTTTGCCCTATCCCGCTCCCTGGAGTCCTACGCTCGGCGTTTTCTCCCCAATGCTGATCTTGCCCAGGACGCCGTGCAGGACGTCTTTGCGCACTTATGGATGCAACGCGAATCGCTGCGCCTCCGCGGAAGTCTCCGTGTGTATTTATATACCGCTGTCCGCAATCGTGCGCTTGATCTTCGCAAGAGCTCTCAGGCTGAAATTCGTCGCTTAAGTAATTCTCCTGATGCAGATGTCCCCCTTGGTATGGGTCAGCCGCTCGATACTCCTGACGTAATGCTTCAGCGAGATGAAGTCGAAGTTCGAGTTTATGCCGCTCTCGATTCACTCCCCCCCAGAACCCGCGAGGCCGCTTTACTTCGGTGGCGAGACGGATTGAGTCGTGGCGAGATCGCTACGATTATGGGTGTAGCTACCCCTACGGTCAACAATCAACTGACCGCCGCCGCTCGAGTTGTTCGGGCCCTGCTCATTGATCTCCGCGAATCCACCTAGCGGTATAGTTCGATTTTTCGTCGGCGTCGTCTTAACAAGTGTATGGACGACACAAACAACCCTATTCGTTTCCTCCCGCCCAACGAAATCCTCCTGGAGCGCTTTCTTTCTGGTGAATGCTCACCGGAAGAGATGCAGCATGTCCGGGCATGGTCCGGTAGGACGCGCGACGGGGAGATACTGGCCGACGTCGTACGTGAGACGCTTCATGACCCTGGAATTCCCGTGGAAGCACCCGAGCGTATGCGGGATGCTGTTTGGGCACAGGTTCAATTGACCGAGTCTGAAGGACATTCCAAAAAACGTTGGTGGCAGGAGTCCGTGTTTCGCTACTCTTTCATTGCGACGAGCTGCCTCATCGCCATTGCCTGGGGATTCCAGTCGTTTAATGGCCGTCCAGTTTCCTTTCAAACTGGTACCCAGACTCGGAGCTATACCACGGGCGTTGGCCAACTTGCCCAAGTGCAGATCGCTGATGGAAGTCGCTTCCTTCTTGCACCAAAGAGTAGCCTTACGCTAATCGAAGATGCGGCACATGGCGTTCGACGCGCCATATTAACGGGGGAAGCACGCTTTGAGGTGATTCCAAATTCTCGTGTGCCTTTTGAAGTGCATAACGGGCAAGTTGTAACCCGTGTGCTTGGTACCACCTTCGATGTGCGGCGGTACCAAGGAGATCCGGCTGGACATATTGCCGTGATATCCGGCAAAGTCGCGACGAGTGTTACTGGTCGGGGGACGCCACTGACGTTAACGGCAGGGATGGTTGCGCAGTTTACGGATTCCTTGATTACCGCCACGACAATCAGAGACTCCACTTCCTATATCGACTGGACAAGTGGGCGACTAATCTTTCGCGACGTTCCTATCCCTATTGTGCTTGAAACGTTGAGCCGATGGTATGAGTACAAATTCCAGGTCGTTGATTCGACCATCCTCGAGCAGCATGTGACAGCAACGTTCATGTTTGGTGAAACGACTGAGATGTTGCGGCTGCTACAACGTGTCCTTGGAGTTGGCATGACAGTTCGAGATTCTACGGTAATTCTACGTTCTGCAAGTGATGGGGCAAATCTGAAGGCTCCGGTGCGATACAAGATGCCGAAACCGTTTCCCATATTAACGGAGGTTGGACGGTGAGTTTATTGTGTTTGAAACGATTCCTGGTTGGCGTGGTCTTCACAGTGATGGCATTTCCAGTTGTGGCGCAACAACGGAGTGTTGCAGCACTTGATCCAGGAAAGGCTGTGGATACTGCAGTTATGGCTCGGCGTGTGACGGTGAATCTGAATAACGTTTCACTCCGAACGGCAGTGATCGCTGTTGCGAACTCTGCAAAGGTGCAACTGCTGTATAAGACGGAAGTGCTGGATGCTGTAAAAAAGCCTGTGACGTTGCATGCCACAAAGATGCCGTTAGGAGAAGCGCTTGCTCGGTTGTTGAACGGAGCGTCGTTAAAATCGGTTCCTGTTCGTTCCGATATGGTAAGCATTGAACCTGTTGGGCGGTCATCGGCATTATCGTCGGTTCAGGGACAAGGAACGATTACGGGGCGAGTGATCGATTCTGCAACGGGGAAAAAGATTGCCGGTGTGACTGTGGTTGTGGTGGGCGCCAAGCTTTCGGCCGTGACTAACGCAGAGGGGGTATTTCGTATTAACAATGTTTCGATTGGGAGCCGCACTCTGACGGCCAAGTTATTGGGGTATCAGGCTAAAACTATCAGTGTGACGGTTGAGCAAGAGGGGTCGCAAGATGTGATTTTTGCGATGTCTCAAAGATCCACCACGTTATCGGGGGTGGTGACTACCGCCACGGGGATTCAACGCAAAGTTGAAGTGGGGAACGATATCACGCAGATCAATGTTGATTCGGTGATGAAGGTTATGCCGGTGGCGACATTGACGGATTTGCTTGCGACGCGGGTCCCGGGATTGGATGTGGCACCAACGTCGGGTGCGCCTGGCGCGCCGTCGCGGGTACGTATTCGTGGGGTAAGTAGCATTAATGCGACGAATGATCCGATTTTGATCGTGGATGGCGTTCGGAAGTATTCGGCCCAGATAGAACGGAGTGGAAATTTGGTGGGGGGGCGGAAGGATGGTAAGCTGGAAGAGGATCAGCAATACGTTCCTTCGCCCTTGGATCAAATCGATCCTAACAGTATAGAGACGGTTGAGGTCCTTAAAGGGCCATCCGCAGTGGCGCTGTATGGGACGGACGCAGCGAACGGAGTCATACTGATAACAACTAAACGTGGACAAGCGGGCCCGGTGCAGTGGGATGCGTCGGTGATTTTTGGACAGACGACTATGCCGGGGAATTGGCCGACCAATTACTGGAATTTCGGACCTGTTGTTAGTTCGACTCCTGACCGTTGGAATATGCCACCATATTGTAAGGGGACAGAATCGAGTGAGAGCGCTTATTCCGACACGGTCGGCAGTTGCATCCGAGACAGCTTGGTCACCTACCAAATACTGAATGATCCTAACACCACGGTCTTTGGTCGCGGCACAGTACAAACTTATCGGTTTAACGTGCGAGGGGGATCAAGTGCCATCGCATACTCGCTGTCGGGTTCGACAAATGATGAGTTAGGCCTGATCAAGATGCCGGATGCAGATGTCACGCTTCTCGAAGGAGCTGGCGCTCAGGTACCGCAATGGCAGCGTCGTCCACAGGCGAATGAGAAGCAAACCGGAAGTGCCAGCATAACTGCGAGCTTAGGAAATTCCGCTGTAGTGGCTTTGAGTACTAACTTAAATCGCAGCGTCACAACCACGACTCCGCTACAGAGGTCTATTAAGTCTTCAGCGTCTATGGCTCTTCTGAATTCCGGGGTTATTACGCAAGGAAGCGGACTCCTGCGATACATACCGAATTTTCGTAATCGATTGTCCAGCCGGGCTTTGTCTATGACTACCAGTGTGGATGTTCGAGGCAATCCATATCCACTGGTCACGTATTCTGCAACGGTGGGTGTCGATGCATCTACCCGGTCCGATCGTTCGGTGCTGGGAAGAGGTGACTGCGGTAATGATTTTATAGTTGACCTCGGGAACTGTGGGACTGGCGCCTCCAGTAGAAACATAAAGGCTGGCTTCTATGACACAGGCCAGGGAATGACATTCGGTACGTCGGTCAGTTTATTAGGTTCTACGGTACCGCTGGTTTTCATGCGTTGGTTCTCACTCAGGACGTCGGTCGGTGGTAACTACAATCGCATGAGTGTGGATGATATTACTCGGCAGGCAACCGATATACCTATGGGGGCAACCTCGGGGAACTCGGCACGCATCCAAACGGCCCTTGAACAGAGCGATGATCGCAGCGTCGCCGGGGCATTCCTCGAAACGGTTATCGGGCTTGCCAACCGATTTTATCTTCCTGTATCCCTTCGAACGGACGCAGGAAGTGGCCTTGGGGGCAATGTCCGACCTAAGTTCCCCCGGCTGGCCTTCTCCTACTTGGTAAGCGATGAACCTGTTTTTCGTGCGCTTCCAGGCATTGGGAAGTTGCACGAACTACGGCTCCGCACCGCATACGGACAAGCCGGTGTGCAACCGTCGGTGACGCAGAAGCTGCGCACCTATTCGGTTGGAACCGATGTCGTGGACGGCGTCCCCGTGACGACGACTCAGGTGTCGGGTATCGGTAATTCGGAACTTCGCCCCGAACGGACCGCCGAGTGGGAAGGAGGGCTTGATGTGTCTGTTCTGGGTGGTCGATTCAGCACGAGCCTCACATGGTATCGTAAGAAAACCATTGATGCACTGATTGATCTAGATGTTCCCGTTTCGGTCAATGGTGGGGGGACGCGACGATCGAATCTCGGGCTGGTGTTAAATACCGGCCTAGAGGTCGCACTCAACGCAACGCTTTGGGAGCGTCGAGGGTTTGGCTGGAATGTCGCAATGAATATCAGCAGGCAAAGGAATCGTTTAGTCACGCTCGGGAAGCAAGGACAAATCCTGGTGCCAGGCAGTAACGGCATTATCACTGGGTTTGTGGAAGGGTATCCGCTTTATGGGCTATGGGCGCCACCGATCCTTGGTTTTTCCGACCTCAATGGGGATGGAATTCTTACTGGGGGCAGAGCGATTCCGCTTGAGGTGCAGGTCGGTAGCGATCCGATATACATGGGAGCGCCCTATCCAAACTATAAGTTGTCATTGAATCACTCCATGATCGTATTTACGCGATTCCGGATCGGGGCTGCGTTCGATTACAAGGATGGGATGACGCAAACCAATGTGGCACTTTCTAATGTTTATAGTCGATTGAATAATGACCACAGTGTTTCGCTTGCGACACAGGCGTATTGGGCAGCGTTGGGCAGTTGCAGTGATTGTACAGGTATCGGCCTTATGCAGACTGTCTCGTCGCTCCAGTTCAGTGGCCTTTCCATCGGTTATACCGTGCCACGTTTTTTGACACGGGCAATGTTGCCAGAGCGCACGTTTCGACTGTCGTTGCAAGGGACTAATCTCGGAGTCTGGACAAACTATCGGGGCAAAGACCCGAACGTGAATGGGGCAATGAGCGAGTTCACGAAGGATACGGGTGTTCTGCCCAGGCCGCGAGTTTGGCAATTCACTGTGGGGATTAACTGATGTGGGGTGCAACTTTTACAGGGCAGGGATGCCGCATTTGGTTATGCGATGGTCTCGGTTCCTTTTTTATTGGTGGACTACTTTGTGTCAATCTGATTGGTTGCTCATTGGGGGATTTGGTCACTGGGAATCCACTTCCATCCGACGCGCAAGACCCTAATGCCATGAAGACGCCGGTTGGCGCGCTAGGGTCATACTATGCTGCACTCATTGCACTGGCAACAGCAACTAGGAACGTGGTGATGATCACGGGTTTGTTAACCGATGAGCTGCAATCCGGGTTAGCTCGAAGTTCCAGTCCGGTGTTTCCGTCCAATCGTGAGGCGTTGATGGATGCACGGACTCTTTCCCAAGGAATTGGACAGTGGGCGGATGGAGGTTTCGTGGCGCTTCAGATCGTACGGGGAAGTACTCACGAGGCAATTGGCGCGCTCCGGAAGTATCACTTGACGGCACCGACGGCGCTCGTGGGACATCTTCAGGCAGTTGAGGGGATGGCCGAAGTCCTACTTGCGGAGATTTACTGTTCCGGCATTCCATTAAGCACGCTCGATTTCGAAGGGGACATTACCATTAAGGCGGGTTCTTCGAGTGAGGAAGTTTTTAAGCATGCCGTTATTCTGTTCGATTCAGCCCTTATATCGGCTACGGACAGCATAAGAATTATGCACTTTGCTAGACTTGGACGAGCTCGCGCGTTGCTTGCGCTGCAGGACTATGGTGGCGCGGCGCGGGCCGTTCGTGATGTACCTACAATATATAAATATGAAGTATCCTATACTGATGCTGTAGGCGCTGTGCGCTCAAATGGATTCGAACGCACGGAAGGGGAAGGAAGGTCCGTAGCGGATTCGGAGGGCATTAATGGTCTTCCGTTTCGCAGTAGTCACGACGTTAGGACTTTAAGTGACTCAATCAGATCTAACGTTGACTTTGCGAACATGGGCCGCTGGGTACCTCGAAAATATCTCCCGCCCGGTGCTAAAGCAGACGACAATCCCGGGACGGTTCCGATCATACTCGCAAGCGGAATCGAGGCCCGTCTTATTGAAGCGGAGGCTGCGCTCGCGAGGAATGATGCGAGCTGGCTCCCAACGCTCAATACATTGCGTACGACATGCCTCACCCTGGCAGGTTGTCCCACTCCGGCTCCAGCAGGAACGGGAGCACTCTCTGGCCTTCCTCCGTTGCTAGATCCAGGCGCAGGGATGCTGCCTTTGGGGAAGACCGCGCATGATGTCCGTGTCGATCTGCTCTTTCAAGAACGTGCATATTGGCTTTTTCTGACCGGTCATCGGCAAGGCGATCTTCGGCGCTTGGTCCGGCAATATGGGCGCAATCAGGCAACCGTCTATCCGATAGGACCGTGGGGCATCCAGCCTCTCTCTGACTTCGGGTTTGATGTAAATCTTCCTGTACCGGATGCTGAGCGAATTGGAAACCCAATCTTTCGCGGATGCTTCAACCGTGATGCGTAGTATGAATATCACAATCACGCGCTGGTGTGCGCTTATTGGAATCCTTCTCAGCACCAGCGGGTGCAAGGGTGATAAAGCCTTTGCAGCACTTGCTGACGGGAAGTCAACATACTGGGAGCTTCGATTGAATTATCATGCGGTGCGACTCTCCCTGCATCCACCTTACAACTCGCTCAAGCTCGAGACCACTGCCTATACGTCTACTGGCGACGTGTGGGTGCCGCTTAACATTTCCGAAATCGACGCGGGGGCGATTCCTCAAGTGACACGGGTGGATTTTGTCTCGCGCGATTCGACATTGGTCGCCGTTGCACCAGATGGTACGGTCACAGCTAGGGGGGCTATTCAGGGTACCGACGTGTATGTGGTTGCCAGACGAACCATGGGTGGCATAACACACACCGACTCCGCGCTCGTGCAGGTAGCGGATGTTGCAGTCCCGCCGGTTCTCACAACACTTCGTGTCCGCCCAGCCGCCACCGATAGTGCCAAAATCGCCGTGCGGTTTGGCTATCCGATACCGAATATCAAGGCGCTCAACGTGACCATGTTGGACGCCAACAATACGGTTATGAGTGGATATCCGGTATATCTCGCATCCTCGAATGTGTCGGTTGCGAGTGTTACATATTTGAATGTTCCAAATAGGTTTGCAGTGGCAAAACAGGTTATGGCGGTGCGGCCTGGGGAGGTATTGATTCGGTCTGAAACGTGGGTGTATGGTGTGGCGAAGGCTGACAGTTTCACCTTCACTGTAGGGTACCCGATTTTAGCGGATGTGACTCCATTCCGGATCGGACCTACTGGTTCGTTGGTGTCGGATCGTTTCGATATCGGACCAGGAGGACATGTCGCTTGGGAGAATTTCACCGGTCGAACTACGAGGGATGCTGGTGTTGGCGGTGTTGCCGCAAATGGCCAGCCCGTGGATGTCATCTTCGAAGATACAACCAACATATTGGCTTCGACGATCGCGGGACTTGATACTGGTAGCGGAAACATAATGGGAATTCAGGGCGATACAGCGCTCCCGTTGGCTTCCCGAATGCGTATGCGCAGATTTCTCGTGCCTGGCACTTATTCATTCAAGGTCATGCCGTTCGGCGTGATCGGAAAAGTTGTCGTACACGACAAATAGAGTCGCACCTCTACATTTGACAGGTTTGAAAACACGGTCGTTCATCCCCGCATTTCCAGAGATGCAGTACAACTGGTCGCGTTGTCCTTCGGTAATCTTCGCAGTGTCAATCGGCTCAAACAACAAACTCTTATGACGTCTTTGCCTCGCCGGACATTCCTCAAAGTTGGAACAGCCATAGGTACCGCGGTCAGCAGGCCGGTTCTCCTTTGCGCACCTCTCTTTGCCCGAGTAACCACGTCTTCGGTGCCTGCAGTGCCTATCGAAGATCCTCACGTTAAACAACTTGCGCAAGCCGGCCTTGATGCGGCGCTAGCTGCCGGCGCGGACTACGCCGATATTCGCTTGACGCACGTCAAAAATCGCATTCTTAAGGGATCTACATGGAAGGATGTCGAATCAATGACGGTCGGGATTCGCGCACTGGTCAATGGATATTGGGGTTTTGCATCGAGCCCGGACTGGACGTTGGACGAAATGGCACGATTAGGCCGAACTGCGGCCGCCATCGCACGAAATCTGTCGATGGGAAAACCTCGCAGTGTAAGTCTTGCACCAGTCACGGTCGTACAGGATGGACATTGGGATATGCCGGTTTCCATCGATCCCTTCAAGGTTAGTCGTGAGGAGATTGAAGATTTTTGTCACGCCCTCGTTAGTTTCGGAAAGCGATTCAATAATTGGGCTGCGAAACCGTTCGAGTGCAGGTTCTCAGTGACAGCGAAAGCTTTCGGTTCAACAGATGGAAGTTACTGGACGCAACGATTATTTAGAACCGGAGGAAGCTTCGTCTGGAAGATGATTGGAACGCAGAGTGAGCAAACCGCCGGTCTCGATCAATATCTTTCTCCGGCTGGCGAAGGGTGGGAGCGGATTTGCAAACAACCGCTAAGAGAGGGAATTCGCCAACTCCATGCGGAGCTCACGGAGGACACATCTCTCCCCATCAAACCTGTCGACGTTGGTCGGTACGACGCAGTTTTCGATGCCAGAAGTCTCGTTGACATTCTCAACGGATCGATTGGAGCCGCAACCCAGCTCGACCGCGCGCTTGGCTACGAAGCCAACGCGAGCGGTACCAGCTATCTGAACGATCCATCGACGATGCTTGGCACGTTCCAATTAGGCGCGCCCGTATTAACAGTTACCGGGAATCGTAATGCTCCGGGCGCAGTGAATACAGTACGCTGGGACGACGAAAATGTACGGCCTTCCGAATTTCCGATCGTCACACGTGGCATTTTTACCAACTATACTGTCTCACGCGAAGGTGCAGGCTGGTTGCGTGAAATGTTCTCCACCTACCCCCTTCAGTCGTCGGGATGCCTAGCAGCGCCAGAGGCTAGTGACTCACCCTTATCCCGCATCCCGAATCTCGTGATGGAACCGTCAGCAGTACAGAATGATTTTAATAGTCTTGTAACGGGCCAGCGCAAGGGAATTGTAGTCAAACGTGCTTCATGTGATATGGATTTTCAACAGACAAATGGATTTGGTCAAGGCATGGTATACGAGGTCAAAGATGGTAAACGGGTGGCATTACTTGCTGGTGCAGGGTTCCTGTTTAGAACATCAGAATTTTGGAATTCTTTACAAGCAGTTGGAGGGAAGAATAGTCAGGTACGGTACGGTACGTTCAGCGAGAAAGGAGAACCTCCACAGACGACGTGCAACAGTGTAGATGTTGTGCCTGTTACCGTCAAAGACTTAACGGTTATCGATGTAATGAGGAAAGCATGAGCCGACAACCGAACGACGAAACTCCTTATCTGTCGCGCGAAGTCTGTGCGCGAATCATCGCTCGCGTAGCAGCATTCGCGGATGGCGGTGGACGCACCTTCATCCTAATTGGGAGTTGGTGGCAGGGGGAGCTACGGTGGGCTCGCAATCGAGTCAATCTCTCAGGTGATCGATTCAACAGGACGCTTGAAGTGACCAGGGAGCGAAATGGCGGCAGGGGAGTGGCGACGACGAACCAGCTCGATGACGTATCCCTCGAAGCAACTGTCCGTATTGCTGAGCGGCGCGCGAGCGAATCGGAAATGTTACACCCCATCTTACGGAACACGCTTAGCGATCCAATGCTAGAAACTCCTGTACCCACGATCTGGAGTTCCGCAACATCGAAGGTTACCGCAGAAGCACGAGGAGCAGTCGCACAAGGATTAGTGGAACGTGCGGAGGCAGAGACGATGTTGTCTGCCGGTTATCTCGAGATGCGCACTGCATCGCGCGCGATGGCGCTACGGACAGCTGAAGAGATCGGTCAAGGCGAAGATTCCGCGCAGGCAGATATTAAGTACGATCGCTGGACACAGGCCCAATGCTCGATGACCGTCCGGCATCCACAAGGTACGAGTTCGGGATGGGCTGGAGGATCAAGCTATGATTGGTCGCAACTCGACGGAGTAATGATTGCACAACGCGCATTAGAAAAATGTCTCGCCTCCGTGAATCCTGTGCGTATCGAACCCGGCAGATATACGACGATCCTGGAACCGCAGGCCGTGAGCCAGTTGGTAGAGCCCTTGATGGGCTTTGTGACGCTTTCTAGAGTTATGGCGGAAGGTAACGCTGATGTCCCTTTCTGGTTGGCAGACGATCTTAGTCTTGGAATAGGCCGGTCAAAGATCGGCCTCCGTGTGATTGATGAGCGGATTTCAATTAGCCATGACCCTATGGATGCAAGTCTCGGTGTTTTACCTGCTGCTGGTCTACAACCATATACCTTTATTCAGGATGGTGTGCTCGTATCACTTGTACAGGATCATAAAAGTGCCAGATGGAAACTTCACGAGGTCTCCGCTGATCTCTGGCGTCCATCTTTCCGCATGACAGGAGGCGAGTTTAGTCTCGAAACGATGATCGAAACAACCAAGCGTGGGCTTATTGTAACGCGATTCTCCAATATTAAACCGCTTGATTCGAAGACGCTCCTATGTACAGGCCTCACTCGCGATGGCCTCTGGCTTGTAGAAGACGGAAAGATCACAAAAGCAGTCAGGAATTTTCGATTTACCGAGTCGCCGCTTTTCGTGCTCAATCAGGTAGAACAGATCGGCCCGTCTGTTCCAATCTTTCGTCCGGTCGTGAATCCAGGATATCAATCACTCATGCCAGCGATCGTCCCATCGCTGAAAGTCCGTGATTTCAGCTTTACGTCAACGATAGACGCAATCTAAAAAAACATCATGAGATTAATCCGCGATATACGTACGGTGAATCACCGGAGCGTTCTTCAGGCTCGTGCATCATACTTGCATGTTCAGGAAGTGTTTGTCTTGATGTTCTCTCTACTATTGTTGCCAGTCACATCTTTCGGTCAAACGAGATTTAGCGAACCCACAGAGGTCGTTGATTATACCAGCTACTCCACTCCCGACCAGTGCTCTGCGGCATTGGAGCGCATATCCGGCCATCTTCGGGACCGAGATGAGACGAACTGGGATACAGTGTCGCCCGGAATAACTTGGCGACGGACTCCATGGCCCGCAAGTCTTATCAGCACGATGCAAGTGTGTAGCCGCCGATGGTCCGCCGCGTCCGCGTCGCCTGATGAATTCCGCTGGCTGTTCCCGGTCTATCTGGCTGCAGATCGTACCGCTGATGCCCATCGATATCTTGCTCGCACTCTCGATTCCGCCATCAACAAAGGGACTAAGAGTCTGGTCACTGTATTCCTCACCGCCACATCGCAACTGATCCAAGCTCGTCCATCGCGGCTCCGTGAGGCAGATTCCCTCCTGAATATACTGGGCGCATCGCCGCCTGGTATGCAAAGAGGGCTCGGTTTCATCTCAATGAATTGGGTACTCCGCCGGGCGGCCAGTGAGATAGGCGATACAATCATGGCGATGCGCGTCGCGCTTCGGGCAGAAACGGCGTGGGTCGAACTGCAAAGCGATGCAAAACAGGGGCTTTCGTATGCGATCATGCAAGGCGAAGCGATTCAAAACAATCAGTTTATTCATCGTCGAATGCGAATGGATAGTTTACGGTCCAGTACAGCCGCCTATGTCACACTCGTTCAACATCAGACGAGGCGTGTAGTCCAAAATGGCGCGGTGTCTGCGATCGGTGATGCACGGCCCGCGTTAACAGCCGATTTTTGGTTTCCACACCAACCAACACCATCCCATCCGACACCCGGTGCCATCTCGCTCGCATGGCCGGTCACCGGAACGTGTGCTCAGGGCGGTGGTGTTGATGTGGATATGGAACGTTGCCAAGCGGTCTACGCACTGATCCGCCGTTTGCACAAGCGCTTTCCACACCTGGAAATTACACTCGTGGCCTATATCGAAAATGGTTTCCTGTCGCAAGCGCCTTCAAGTGCTTCACGACAGGCTGAACTTAAATGGCAGTGGCTTTCCAGCGTGCTCCCTATACCGTTTACCCTCGCGGTACTACCAGGTACCTCTATTCAACTTCCCAACCCTGATGGGCGCATTGTCGATACCTATTGGACACAAGAGACGTTGAATGTATACACTAGTGGAAGGAACGCGAAGAGAGCCGGAGTGAATCAGCGTATGGAAGGTACCGATTTGGGCGGTATCCAGATTCTCGATCAGTCAGGAACCGTGGTTTGGACTGGATGGGCAGACGTGGAGGGAGAAATGCAGATTCACGATATTATTGAAGTGCTCCAACAGCGGAAACCGTAGGGTAGGTCTAGAACGCTACTCTGAGTATCTGCAATACCCAGAGTTTTGAATTGTACGAAAATGTGGCGCTCTTTGATGTTAGGCGCGTATTACGACATCAAAGACTCGCGATTTGTTGCAACCGATCCATAGTGCGATCAACAAGTGTGGGAATTACACGAGCATCCGGCAGCGCGCCAGTGACAGCGTCAATGGCACTATCGAAGGATAAAAAATTTTGAACTTCGCCAGATAACCAGTTTCGAAGTGTTAGTGATGCCGCTGCGACATCACCAACAATTGTTGAACGCCCTGCGACGACAACAATGATGTCTTCGATATCGTGACTTTCCAAGAGATCCCCATCTCCACGACCGTGATACGCCGCGAATTTTGTCGCGAGAAACGCTGCGGCACTTGGCAGAAGAATTATTGTATCGGCTTCAAGCGTGTAAGGAAATGCAGTTGCCATGGCCTCGACGTACCACGGATTCGAAAAAGACAAAACTTCTTCAGCGAGTGGCATAACATCGACAACGTCTCCTTCGTTGGTAATCCAACGGCAGATTGGCGCACCGTCTCTTGTATCTTCGCGAAGACCAAGTGCTTTGAGCCGAGTACAGAACTGCCGATACTGGGTTCGAGTGGTGATAGCGGCAACGATATCGACGTCAGTGGTTGGACGGATCCGTGTCCCTGGCTCATTTGTCAGTAATGAGGGAATGTGCCCTCCAACGAACACGATTTCGCCAAGCAGTGGACGGAGCGTATAGGCAACGCGGATGAAGCTCAATCTGTTTTTCGACATTATCGCAAAATAATATCGAGAAGTTCGGTTGCACGTTTACGTTCGCGCGTTTGACCAATCCGAAGCGTGTCGACTAATGTCAATGCAGAATACAACTCTGGATTTCCTCGCAGAAGTTCTGGGGCGGCAGGGTAGAGTGGTTCGAGGCTCTGTCCTCTTACTGTACCGTCTACGAACGGCCATACGAAAACCGTATCGCTTACAAATTCAGTAGCGAGTGGTGGAGCACTGTGTGCGGTTGGAACACCGCGGACTTCCTGTCCAAACTCGGGTGGGAATGCGTATTGTACCCCGTGTATGAGAAACTCGCGTAACCGGCTTCGGCTCGTCTCCCGAGTCCCCGGTCGAACGAGTCCGGCTTTTTCGAGTCGTTTCACTGCGTTATGTACCTCACCTGCGCTCAATCGGATCCTGTATGCTAGGGCCGCGTATGTGAGTTCGGGTGAGAGGCATAGCTGTATGGCAACAGCGACGTCAGCAGGGCGGAGGGTGGGTTGAGGCATATTTACTATTCATGAATTATAAATACTGTACAGTAATATAGCTCTGATAGAAGATATTCGCAATTCATGAATCGTGAATGTCTATCCATTTTGCCGCTGAAGATGCATCTATATCTTACTCTTTTGTTGCTTGTTTTTTTCTCTAAGGGAGTGAACGTCTGTTTAGGTTTAATTTTACCCCCTAGGAAACCCCCTCAAGAAAAACGGTTTACTGAACCGCTCAATGCGCAAACTGAAGGACAAGGACATGGGACAGGGGGTTCCGTAGAGATGCAGATACACATACAGTTACGATACCCTTCTATCCAAGAAGATGGCAACCGTCCCAATACCGACATTCTGATGCCATCCATAAGATCGACTCCAACAAAGTCCGCGAGTTCAAGAACTCCGAGAGCTTTTACAATTGGCTCAGCAAGCACCACGTCGCGACAGCCTTAGACGATTTATTAACGTCAGTTCCGAATCACTATGCACATTTACTGTACAGTAAATATTGCCAAATTAATGGAGATCCACCTGTCCCAATGCCAACAGTCTGATGCCACCCATTATTATCGACCCCAACAAAGTCCGCGAGTTCAAGAACTCCGAGAGCTTTTACAAATGGCTCAGCAAGCACCACGATAAGGAAGACGAGCTCTGGATCAAAATCCACAAGGTGGATTCCGGGCTTAAATCAATCACTCCCCAAGAAGCCATCGACGTGGTACTCTGCTGGGGCTGGATAGACGCGGTACGCAAAAGGTTCGACGACAAAAGCTACTTACAGCGCTACACTCGACGCGGACAGAAGAGCGTTTGGAGCCAAATCAATGTCGATAACGTTGCTCGACTCATTGAAGAGGGGCGGATGACCGAGTATGGGCTGAGGGCGATTGATGCGGCCAAGTCAGATGGACGCTGGGACCGCGCCTACGGGATGGGCATGAAAATCCCGGATGATCTCAAGTCCGCTATTGACGCGGAACCAAAGGCCAAGAAGATGTTAGAGAAGCTGAGTGCGCAGAACCGCTTTGCGCTGGCCTTCCGTGTCCATAACCTAAAAACCGAAGCCGGGCGAAAAAAGAAAATCGAAAGCTTCGTCGAAATGCTCAAGCTGGGCAAGACGATCTATCCGCAGGGCAAGAAATGAGGCGGCGATTTGTGGTGTATTATCATACAATCACCAAAACGCCGTATCCGGCTGGGCTATGGGGAGCGCATGGAGCAATTCGGACAACGATCGCGGTATCGTCATAGACAAAAGAGAGACGAGATGACTTCGTTTTCCTTCCGAACATCCGTTAAAGCCAACGAATGAGCGACCTTGTCACACGCATTCAACAAGGAGACGCGGACGCTCTACACGAGATCGTTCGGCAGCATTATGTCTCCCTCACACAGTTCGCACAAACATTTCTCCATTCCATAGCCGACGCCGAGGATGTGGTACAAGACGTGTTCGCCAAAATCTGGATCACACGTGCAACCTGGCAACCACAGTCGATTTCAGCATATCTATTCGCGGCGGTACGAAATCGGGCATTACACATTGTCGAACATCGCAAGATCGTTCAACAGTCAGAACAGAATCTGATGACGGAGCAATCCCACACTGTTGTGAACGACAACGCAGATGTGCGCGTAACTCAACAAGAGCAGCGCGCCCTCTACCATCAACTCATGAATGTCCTAACCGAGCGACAGCAAACTGTAATTCGGTTACGGTACGAACAAGGGCTCAAATTTTCAGACATCGCCACAGCACTCGGCGTCTCCGATCGTGCAGCGCAACAACTACTCGGACGTGCGCTTCGAACCCTCTATGAACGCGCCGCGGCAATGGAATTGGATCGACCGTAGTTACGAAATTCTCAACTTGCTACAACTTTTGTTGCTACTCCGTTACAACTATAGCGAAGGTCCTTAACCGAACAATTTCAATCATCGCGATTATTTCTTCGCGATTTTTTTGTGCCCATGTATGACTTTTTGGCAATTACCGGTCATTCAGATGTGAGCACCAACGACACTTTCCCTCCCGACCCCATGGACGAACTCCCTTTTTCCTGGGACTTCATGGATCATTATCTGGCTGGCGATGCCTCCCCTGAAGAACGCGCAGCCATCGATAGCTGGCTTGCCGCCGACGAAGCCCATGTAGCGACCCTCAGCCGACTTTCACGGATTGTCCGGGATACCTACCCCTACGCTGACGTTATCGACGCTGAGCGTGGATGGGCACAGATTGCCGCGCGATGGCAGATTCGTGATGGTGTGGAAACATCAGAAACATCAGACCGGCGCCCGCTCTCTCCGACTATGCCCTCCGCACTCCACCGCCGTTTTTTTATGCCCATTGCAATGGCTGCAACAGCCGTGCTCACGCTTGTGGCCGGATGGCAGTTCATGGGCTCGCGGACCACGTCGAGTTACGAGCAGTCGGTTACCGAATACACGACAACCAACGGACAGCGGACTACCGTACAACTCGATGATGGCACCACCGTGCTATTGAACGTCGCGAGCAGTCTCCGCGTCCCTCGTGACTTCGGAACTCGGACGCGCACCGTACAGCTAGACGGAGAAGCACGATTTTCCGTCACGCATCAGGGAAGTACTCCGTTGATTGTAGACGCCGGTGGCGCTAAAACCACGGTGTTGGGTACCATCTTCAACGTGCGCGCCTACGCCGGCGAAGGTACAATGCAAGTATTCGTCGTTGACGGTAAAGTGTCGGTGCGTCCAGTGCAGGTGACTGTCCCACAGATGGCAACGTTGACGCGAGGGGAACTCGTCGCAATTACCGCTGGCAACGGTCCTGTGGTGTCCGAACCAGGAAATCCTGACCAATATCTCGCGTGGACTAAAGGTCAGCTGATCTTCGATCGCACGCCAGTCACGCAGGTGCTGACTGAGCTGTCGCGATGGTACGATATCGATATTTCTCTCGCTGATTCCACACTAGCGTCTCGGCATCTGTCCGCACGATTCGACGCACGGTCGATGCAATCGGTGAATGGGGTGTTGAGTGTGATCGCGACCGCATTGAACGCACAATATCGCTGGAATGGACGAGTGGTGTATTTCGCGCCACTCCCGTGACAATAGCAGTGCTGAACATTCTGTTTGGAGAACATTGATGCGTCTGTTCATTGGGATGGTAGGATTCATTACGACAATCTTTGGAGCTTCCAGTGTTGTGGAAGGACAAAAATCGCCACTAACCGCGAATCTTGAAGTTTCCACCGGTCCTTCCGCTAAACGCGCGAGCGAAACGATTACACGTTCCAGTTCGCAAGGGAAGTTGGTCACTGTCACACTCAATCGTGTGACGTTGGATTCCGCGTTCAAAGCGTTGAGCCAAATGAGTGGTGTGGCAATTGTGTATTCGCCTGATGTTATTCCTCTCGATCGTATGGTGACATTGAATGTCAAAAATTCAACTGTTATGCAGGCATTGAGTCAACTGCTCGCTGGAACCAACGTGATCGCGCGTGTGATCGGTGATACGAGGATCGCATTGGTTCCGGCGCCGGAGAATGCGCAGAAAGGGAAACAAGTCGAACGCAATAGTGGTGCGATCAGCGGATTTGTAGTGGATTCCACAACGCAGAAACGTATTCGTGGTGTCACCATCGTACTCACTGGAACCAAACGCGCGACATCGACCGATGAAAACGGTGGATTCCGTCTCACGAATGTTCCAGCGGGTGAGTATACGTTAACTGTGCGTTTACTGGGATACACATCACGAACGATCGCCGTGACGGTGGACAGCGGTAAGACGGCAACGGTGCGGGTTTCGCTTCGGCAAAGTTCGACGACGTTATCTGAAGTCGTCACCACCGCTACCGAATCACAACGACGTGGTGAAATTTCGAACGAAGTTGTGCGCATCGATGCAGATAAGTTGATGCAGCAGGCGCCTATTCGTAGTGTCACCGATCTACTTGTCGCCGCGCAAGTACCAGGACTGATTGTCTCGCAAAGCAGCGGGGAATTGAATGCTCCGAAGCGTGTCCGTATTGGTGGAGTCGGCAGTATTTCGCAAAACAACGATCCCGTTGTGATCGTGGATAATGTGTGGATTCGGTCTCCATTTTCGACCAGGGATATTCAACAATCTCTTGATACAACGAAATTTCGCCCATCCCCGTTAGACGCAATCGATCCGGCCACAATCGAAACCATCGAAATCGTAAAAGGGCCCGCCGCAGCAACGTTGTATGGCCCGGACGCAGCGAATGGTGTCATCAAGATTACAACGAAACGTGGAAAGGCCGGACCGGCTCGATGGGATACGCGTGTGTACCGTGACTGGAGTCAACCGACTGGTGGAAATCCCGGGATATGGACAGCTTGGGGACATACCAAAGATTGGTCGACTCCAATGGAGTGCTCGTTGTTCCTGCTCTCTATGCAGGTGTGTGCACAGGACTCCGTTGTGATGATCGATCCAAACTCGTCCTTATGGCGTCGCGAAGGGAATGCGTACACAAACGGCTTGTCGACAACGGTGAGTGGAGGAGTGGATCAGCTTACGTACTCTCTCTCGGGCGCGGCAAGCAATCAGTTAGGTATCCGCCGGTTGAGTGGAGCGCAACGTGTATGGATGCGGCAAGCCAACTTTCCATTGGCTGGGCAATTGGCGGAGCCGAGTTATCAGAGCGATCGCTCGATGACCGTGAGTTTGGGAATGAAACCCACGCCAACGATGGATCTCACGATCAATCTCAATGGGAGTCAGACTAACTCGCGCGATAACTCCATGCTTACCGGGGCCCTTGACGAGGCATCGATCGATACCAGCCTTGCGGCGCCCTATCGCTTGCTGACCGCCACGAGCAATAAACTCTCGACGACATTCACGCGCGGATTTTTGAGCGCAAATATGAATTGGGCGCCACAACCGTGGTGGTCTGCGACTGCGACGATTGGGGTTGATCGTGGATATTCACAATCTCGCGGATTGCAGGAGATCACCAACTGTAACGATGGTGCATGTGTGCCAATGGTCGGCCCTACCGGGATACCGGTGGTGTCGACACGGGAGTCGAATAACAATACGTCGGTGTACACCACGCGAATGCAATCGACATTTCTCCCGAACCTGGGGTGGGCGAGCCGATTTTTGGCCTTGCGTCCCGGGATCACCTTCGATCTGCAACGCACGACTAATTCCATGTCGCAGTTGCTGGTCGGCGAAGTTGGAAGTGCGTCGCGGGGCGATGGACCTACAACCGCGCTTGCGGGGTTGAGCTTTAATACGTACATCCGGCTGTTCGATCGCATTTCGTTCGATCCTTCCGTTCGGCGCGACTTTGGGACGACTGTACAGTCGAGCCGCATCAATAATTCCATTACATATCCACGTTTGGGAACATCCTGGGTGGTGTCGGACGAATCGTTTTTTCCAAAAAATCGGTTTGTCAATTCTCTCCGGTTGCGCATGGCGTTCGGCTACGCGGCTGTTCAACCTGATTTATCTGCGATTCGAGGCGGTTATCAGGGTGTAAATGTGGTCGTCAATGGACAAGGCGTGACCGGATATTCGTTGTGGCGGATTGGGAACCGGGATCTGCAACCCGAGCGAAGTATGGAGCTCGAATCCGGGCTTGATGCGGATCTTTGGGATCAGCGTATGACGCTCACGGTGACGCATTCGAACAAGCAGAATAGGAATACGCTTATTAACCGATCTCTTGCACCGTCTGCTGGTTCCGGAAACACGCGTCAAGAAAATGTCGCGCGGATCGTTAACAGTCGAACCGATATACAACTGATTACACGTGCAGTCGATCAGAAAAACTTCTTTCTCACGCTGACAACGGGATTCTCGATTCTGGATAATCAGGTGAAGTCGCTGGGGTCTCGAGTAAGTCCATTTGGTGATGATCAACAGCGGTATGTTGCAGGATATCCGGTGGGCGGCGTCTGGATTCGGCCTGTGATTGGGATCAATGATGTGAATCAGAATGGAATTCTGGATTTGGATGCAGGTGAATATATGATTGGAGATACCTCGGTGTATGTTGGTTCCAATCAGCCACGGTATACCGCTGGGTATCATGTGCAAGTTGGTGCGTTTCGTCTGCTCACCTTCGACGCGAATTTCGATTATAAGGGGGCGTATGTGCAGCAACGGGTTGTAGATCCTTTGGAGTTGCGAGGGTATTGGGATCCAACGTCGTCGTTATCGGAACAAGCGCTCATGATGTTGGTAAACAATGGTGGTGGAGACAAGCAGAATATCTCCGAAATGCGGTGGCAGTCGGCAAGTGTGACGCTCAATGTTTCGCCACAGTGGTTGAGTCCGCTACGTGCGCGGAGTGTGCAAGTCTCATTGCAGGGGAGTAATCTTGGACTGTGGACACGGTATCGCGGCCGAGATCCGGGGGTGAACGCAAGTCCCGTCGGTGAAATGACGATCGATAGTAGAATTGGGGGATTTTCAATTATTCCGATGCCACGGTCGTTTTCTCTTCAAGTCCGATTGGGGTACTGATCGCTATGCGTAAACAATCTCTCATTCAACGCGTATTCACTTGCGTTCCATTTCGCGCTTCATTCGGTGGAGCCGCTGCTGCGGCTATCGGTTTTCTGCTCATCGCGAGTACACTGATCACCGGATGTTCGCAGCTCCTGGAAGGGGACGCACCTTCCGAAGGAACCATTGTGGATCCTGGGAACGTGACAAATTATTCAGGGGCCGTGCGTGTGTACTACGCCGCGATTGATGCAACGACCCTGGCGATCAATGCCGTGACGCGCGAGAGCGCATTGCTTACCGACGAATTGACGGGAGCGGCCAACGATTGGATGGAAATAGACGGTCGATTTAACGTCAGTTCTCCCTTGGGCATTCCAGGTCGTTCGTATACTCCGCTCCACACTGCGCGGGTGACTGCGGCGCAAGCGGTGCAACTGCTCAAAGAGTATGGTACGACAGCTTCGAAGCCGCTCATTGGCCACGCATACGCGCTGCAAGCATATGCGATCACGCTGCTTGCCGAACAGTTTTGCTCCGGTATTCCGTTAACAGCGGTCCCGCTTGGTGGTGGTCTCGAATATACGCGTGGATTTTCGACGGCTGAACTGCTTGAACGCGCGGTAGAGTTGTACGATTCCGCCTATGTGTATGGAAAAGACAGTCTCCCCATTGCCACGCTTGCGCTTGTCGGAAAAGGACGTGCCCTCCTCGGCCTCGGACGATACGCCGAAGCCAAAACGGCAGTGGCTGATGTCACAACCGATGCAAAATCGATCATTGAATTCACCACCATACCAAGCGGTGGGAGCGGGGGGATGTATGGAAGGCGGTTTTGGATGCTCGATCCGAATATCTTTGAAATCGGATCCTACACCGTTGGTACGCCAGAAGGAATCAATGGAATTCGCTGGGCCTTGAATGGCGGCGCGATTCAGGATCCACGCGTTCCTACGACCACGTTCCTTCCGCTTCAGCAACTCAAGTATCCTGTGAATTCCGGAACATCGCTCAGCTTTCCAATCGCAGACGGCATCGAAGCACGAATGATTGAAGCGGAAGCTCAACTACACGAATCACCGATAGGTCCATGGCTCGCAACGCTCAATGCAGCGCGTGCGACGCTGGTGCAGGATGGGGTTCGTCTATTAATGGATACAACAGATCCTGGCACACCGGCAAGTCGAGTCGATCTTGTGTTTCGTGAGCGGGCGATGTGGTTTTATCTGAACGGACAACGGCTTGGGGATATGCGCCGGTTAGTCCGGCAATATGCTCGAGTACCTGAACAGGTGTATCCGGTTGGTGCATTTCCAAACGGAGTGGGAGGAGGCCATCCAACCTATGGCAATGAATTTATGTTTATTCCGCCAAGATCAGAACAAGACAATAATCCATTGTATGCCGGATGCATCACCAAACGGCCATAATATGGATATGACTATATCTCGCATGACATCTCTTCGTCGAGTTTGCTCTCGTTTTCTGAAAGCACAGCGTACTCTGTCGTTTTATGGTGCATTCTGTACAGTGTTTGTTGGAGCGATCGGAATGCTTGGATGTGTTGATGCGTCGGCACCACCGGTTCCCATCACACCAACTGAAGAAGTTGTCAGCCGTCTTTTTGTGACACCGGATGCATTAGTGATGGCGGTTGGTGATAGTCTTCGTCCTGCAGTTTCGGCACGGAACCTTCTGGACGAGCCGTTGTCGATGGCGGATGGGGCCGCCGTAGTTTGGACATCATCGGACAATGGTATTGTTTCAGTCGACGCCAACGGATGGATCCACGCGCATCAAGCGACACCAGGTACGTCTGCATCTTTAACCGCCTCGTGGATGTACAAGAACGTAACCGTGACGCGTACGATCAACATTAACATTACAGACGGGCGCATCAATATCACTTCGTTGCATCTTGTGCCGGAAGATAGCACGCGGACCTCAACGTCTGAGATATACGAGGACGCGTACATGACATTTGCTGACGTGATTGGTGTGACGGAAGACGGTGATTCGATTGGATTAAGCATTCAGCCAACAACGACTGATAGTGTTGGTGGCCCGATTCCCCAGCCGCTCGCATTCCAATTCTATTGGGGAGGGCCAATTGGGCAGTATTTGTTACGAAGTCATTATATCGGACCCTACTGGATTCATGTGAAGGCCACTGTGTATGGTGTACCACTGCAAGATAGTGTGCGGTATACCGGGCTCTATGCGCACATGACAGCTATTCAAATTTCTCAAGACGCAAACACTGGTGTCATCTCCAGCCCAGCCATCAATCAAACAGCGATGGTGCAGCCGTGTGCGTCTGTTCGATTTTCCAATCCAGCCGGTACGCCTTTCGGTATTGAGTTTGACGATCCCGGAAAAACCGGTGTATGCAAACCAGGTGATGTAACAGGAAATATCGCCAGTATTGGTCTCTTCGAAGAAGTCGCCCGTGTGTTTCCAGCAGAGGGCACCGTAAAGTGGACGATGCGGAACCTTGTCACGGGACAACTCATGCCTGCTATCACGGGAACCGTGATCGTTCGGAATCCTTAATCTTAGCGGAGCTTTGTTTCGTATGTCATATACTCGCCGTACTTTATTGAAACAGGGGGCCACGTATGGAACCGCACTCGCGGCCCTGCATGCGATGCCTCGACCATTGTTCGCGAACGTGCGTGGATACCTGGAACCGGTGCCTCCAATCGAAGATCCGGATATCAAACGTTTGACCGATGCCAGTTTATCCGTCGCACGAGAAGCCGGGGCTATTTACGCCGATGTGCGGTTGACGCACACCTACACACGCCGAATCGGTATGCCACCACCGCATGACGAGTCGATGACGTTTGGTGTACGAGCGTTGGTCGATGGGTATTGGGGGTTTGCTGCAAGCCCCGTCTGGACGATTGATGAAGCCGTACGTCTGGGTCGCTCCGCGGCGCGAAACGCAAAAGCCAATGTACTTGGCAAAACACGAACGGTAGATTTTGCGCCAGTTGCTTCAGTTGCCAATGGGCACTGGACGACGCCGATTCTAGAAGATCCATTTACTATCAGTATCGATGAGGTTGACGATTATCTCACGTCGCTCGGGATCTTTATTCGCCGACTGTCGCATGTAACGGCGATCCAGGTCAACGCGGAGTTTGTGAAACAAGATAAAGTGTTTGCGTCGACCGCCGATCAATATTTCACACAACGATTCTATCGTACGTCTGGCACAGTTGGATTTGGACTATATGCGTACGGCCGAGATGGCGGAGCCAAGCTCGACTGTTTGACTCCAGCGAGTGCCGGGTTCGAATATTTTCGTAAGCAACCGCTACGTGAAGCGATTATAGCGGCTCATGCCGAAGCTATCGAAGACATGTCGTTCCCGATCAAACCGGTGGATGTGGGGCGATACGAAACTGTGTTCGACGCGGTATCAGTTGCCAATGCAATCAGTAGTACGATCGGCATGGCCACGGAACTCGATCGTGCCTTAGGATACGAAGCAAACGCAACAGGGACAAGCTACATCACCGATCCCGCTGCGATGGTTGGCACGCTCAAAATCGGTGCACCTGCATTCACGGTCACCGCGAACCGCTCGGAGCCGCTCGGTGCTGCAAGTGTCAAATGGGACGACGATGGTGTGCTTCCGCAAGAGTTTACCGTGATAAAAAACGGAATCTTGACTGATTTGCAAACTGATCGGGAAGGTGCGGGATGGCTTAAAGACTGGTATGCGAAACAAAACATGCCGGTTGGATCGCGCGGGTGTGCGTATGCGCCAGACGCATTGTTCCCTCCGATGACTCATAGCGCGAACCTCCGTGTTGAGCCGGGAAGTGGGAATGCAACATTGGCATCGCTCGTGAGTGGCGTGAGCAAAGGACTTCTCTGGAAACGTACAGAGATGGATATGGATTTTCAGCAAGTTACCGGGCTTGGCTATGGAAATCTGTTTGAAATCAAAAACGGGAAACGTGTTGCGGGAATCGCAGGGGCGGGACTCATATTTAGAACATCTGAACTATGGAACGCAATCACCTCGATGGGTGGCCCGGGAAGCCAACAACGCTTCGGCCTCGCCGAGTCAAAGGGGCAGCCGGTTCGGTCCTCGTATCATAGTGTAACAGCGGTGCCGATGACCTTCAAAGAACTTACCGTCATTGATGTGACGAGGAAGGCTTGATAATGACAGCAAGAGCCGTAACATCCGCGACATCCGCCACAGCACACGATCGTATGCGGGATGATGAAACGCAGACTCGAAGCCATGTGCGCGATTATAACGATCGTCATCTCGAGTCACCAGACACTCGTATCTTCTCGCGCCAGGAAATCGAGACACTAATCAAACGTTTGGACGCACTCGGCGGCGGTGGTGGAGTGACCCTCACGGTTATGACCTATTGGCAAGGCGAACAACGGTGGGCACGCAATCGTGCCAACATGACGAGTGACCGTCGCGATGTGCAAGTAGTCATTTCACGCGAGATTTCTGGTGGTTACGGGATGTCGATGACCAATCAGATCGATGATGTCTCGCTGGCCGGAGCGATGCGGGCTGCAGAAGCAAGCGCGCGAAAACGGATAAGTCGAAAGCCCATGGAGATGAAGCTACTGCAAGTCGTGCTTCCCGTGGCGCAGACTACGACGTGGAGTGACACAACGTTCAATCGGACACCGGAGCAGAACGGCAAGCTCGTCTATCAGCTGACCGAGCAGTCTGAAACAAACAATTTACTCTCGGCCGGCTACCTTGAATCGCGTGGCCAATCGATTGGATTTTTTGAACGTGATCCATCTGGGCGAGAGTCGTCATACTACGGAGAATTGACTCAGGCCCAGTGTTCGATGACCGTCCGGCATCCAAAAGGTGAGGGTTCGGGGTGGGCTGGTGTTTCCGGTTACGACTTCGCGAAGCTGGATGAAGCGGCTCTGGCAAAACGTGCGCTCGACAAATGTCTCAGCGGTCTCAATCCCGTGCGTATCGAACCGGGACGGTATACCACCATTCTTGAATCGCAAGCCGTTGCCGATCTTGTTGGGGTTTTGGTAAAAGAAGGGTTGGAACGTGCGGAAAATCGTAACTCCGATTCACCGTTCTATTTGGGATGGGATGATGCTGTTGGGCGAGGACGCAGCAAACTGGGATTAAAGGTGATGGACGATCGTATCACGATCAGCCACGATCCATCAGATCCAGAACTGGGAATGTTGCCGATCCCGGGAGTTCAGCCAGTCACCTGGATCAAAAATGGAGTGCTGAACGCGCTGAATTATCCTCGTCCGTATGCACTGAGCGAACTCAATGAATCTGAATCAATCGAACAACGATCTACGTTTCGAATGAGTGGTGGAACAACGAGCATGGAAGAGATGATCGCCAATACCAAACGCGGGTTGTTGGTCACTCGATTCTCTGGCGTCAGATTGATGGATAAATCGAGTTTGCTAGCGACAGGGCTCACTCGCGATGGCCTCTGGCTTATCGAGAATGGGAAAATCTCCAAGGCGGTGCGCAATTTTCGATTTACAGAATCTCCATTGTTCGTGCTCAACAACGTAGTCAGCCTGGGAGTTCCAGTTCCTATCTTTTCTCCAATGGATTATCCCCAATTTATTGCAGTATTCCCGAAAGAGGCGTTGCATTCGGTTGTAGTGCCACCGATACAGGTTAACGACTTCAGCTTTACGTCAACAATTGACGCCATATGAAATCCACATTCATTTTTCGTTTGCGTTATTTGGGAAGTCTAGTTGTCCTGTTAGCGAGCTTCAGTGCAACGATGGCGTTGGCTCAAACGCGATTTCAACTGCCAGAGATACCTCCAGACTATGCGAAGTATCAGACGGTGGAAGAGTGTCTGGCTGCCAGCGGACGTCTCTCCACGACCGCACAATTACAGTCCACCCTCATTCGCGATACGACGGAATTTACGCGAAGTGAGCGATTGGATTCCCTCTCTCCAGATGCGATTGCGTTTGCACGTCAATGCAGCGCCCAATTCCATCCCGATACCGACTCTCTTGGCGTATATGCCGATTGGATGCGGCTCTATCTCAGTGCGAACCGAGACGATGCCGCGAAGACGATCGTGACTCGTAAACTTGCACTCGCTCGATGGAGTCCGAATGATACATTTGGGGGAAGGGAAACGGTGCTCAAGGAGATGTTGGACGTATATCTCAACGCGAAACCAATACGTTGGAACGATGTCCTTAGTATCAGCGAGAAGTTTGATGAGCCTGGCGCGAATCGCACGCCGTTTCAACGGATTGCCACATACGGTTCGATCTTTGAAGTTGCGGAAGATATCGGTGATAGTGTGACGCAATTTGTAATGGCGAATAAGATCATTACACTTGCGAACACATTGACCACTGAACAAAAAGCAACCCAATCGTATACTGGTTCCGCGCAGTTCAGTGTGTGGCGCGCCTTGGACTTTGTTAGTCGTTTAGAAATCATGGATAGTCTGCGAAAGAGTACTGGCGCATATGTTGCTCTCAGACGGGCGAATTGGTTAAAGGCGGCAGGAAGCGCCAATGAACGTATGCCGGCGCGTATTGGCGAGCATGCACAACCTCTAGTCGCAGATTTTTGGTTTGCGGATAGCGTGACACAGATGACGTCCACGCTATCTCCTAGACCAACACCCGGGAAAGTCGCACTTGTTCTTTTTTTGCGGGGATGCCGAGAGGAGATTCATTGGTTTGGAGGGGAGCCGGGGTCGCGAAGTTCGTATCGTCAGCCATGTTGGGATACGTATGCTACGGTCCGTCGGTTAGCTCGACGATATCCGTCTCTTGAGGTGACGATTGTGTCGCAGACCACTGGTTACGTTGGTGATGTTGGGCCGCTTGTACCGACCAAGGAAGCCGCGATGTTGCAGTCGATGTGGCTTGGTTATAATAGGCTCCCTGGGTTGTTGGGGGTGGTGAATACTGAGTTCTTTCGATTGGAGGGGCTTGATCACCGGCGGATTGATCAGCCGGTGTTGAATAACGAGAATTATTCGTTTGGAGACCATCAGGAGGTGCCTTCGATGGCAGCGTATCTGATTGATCGGGATGGGACGGTGTTGTTGGCGGTGGGGCAAAATCGGACGAATGAGCGTACGTTTCGGGAGTTGTTGGATGCGGTGATGCGGAGGGCACAGTAGATGGCTTCGAATATCTATAAATATTCGGAGCTTTTTGATTTACAATTGGTGCGGCAGCAAGAGCTTCCTCTGCGATAACTTGCGTAAACAGGCCTGTTTATGATAATATTATATCGTAAATAGGCCTGTTTACGATAGCCTAGTGTCGGGAATGGGCAACTTTTGTATTATAATTGTGATATTGGCCGGTCACCTACTATGTTAAATCCTGAGCTATCTCGCCAGAACCCTTGGTGGCGGGCGGACGCTGACTCCGCCGTGGCAGCGGACCCTAAACTGTATATTGTGGATACTGCCTCTATTCCCTGGGCGCCAACCACAATTCCTTTCGACTTTGAGCAGGACCTTGTCTATATTCTGCGTGGTCCTCGCCAAGTTGGCAAATCAACGCTGCTTAAGCTCTGCGTTCGCCAACTTCTGGAATCTGGGTACGCCCCGCGCCGTATTTGCTACCTGGATGTCGAAAGTGCTGGGATCACGTCGTACGCAGCTTTGCTGCAACTACTCAATGGGTATCTCGATTGGGTCCGTGATGGTGCAGGAGGCACGGATCGTCAACGAGAACGCATTGCCATCCTCCTCGACGAAGTCACGATTGAACCTCAGTGGTCTACGGCAATTCGTGTCTTGGCTGATGAAGGGCGTCTCCGGAACGTTACGCTCGTGGCGACTGGATCAAATTCGAACGACCTGGGCACCGGAGGCGATCGACTCCCTAATCGCCGAGGGAAGGGGTCTACGCTCGATTGGCAATTGCATCCACTTTCGTTTCGAGACTACCTCGATCTTACAGAGCCAGAGATTACTCGTGCTCTGCCGCGTCTCACTCACGCGCAGCGATTTGAGCCCGCTGTGGTGTGGGAGGCTGCGCGAGAAGCTCAGCTGTATCATGATGTCTTAGAGGCGCGTTTCTTCCGGTATCTAACGACTGGTGGATTTTTGTTGGCCATCAATGAAGAATTGAAGCACGGTTATGTCCCATCGTATATCTATGACACATACCGTTCCGCCATTCTCGGTGAAGTGGCTCGATTGGGACGACGTGATGACATGCTTCGTCCAATTGTTGCGTGGTTAGATGGACGTCTAGGCCAGGAATTCGATTGGAGCACCATGGCTGCAGAGACGGCGGCGGGGACGCATGTTACTATGCGAGAGCTTGTCACTGTGATCGAACGTGCCTTTGTCTGGCATGTTTACTGGCGAACGCTTCGGGTTGATGCTGACGCGTCTTGCGCACCAGCATTGCGCAGTCCAAAGAAACTCTATCCTGCTGATCCACTGACATGGCATACACTTGCCGCGTGGAGTCGTGGCAATCGTCCCGCGTGGGAGATGACACTTGAAACCCTCGCTGATGCAACGAAAATGGGCCACCTTGTGGAGTCCGTTGTGGCGGATCACCTTCGTCGAATTGCGGGCCCCTATGCGTACTACTATCGGAGTAAGGATGGGCAAGAGTTGGATTTTGTCGTATGCAAACACGGGACGGCCATCGGAAAGATGGAAGTTAAATATCGCAATGCTATTGGGGATCGCGATCGATATAGTCTTAGAGTCAGTGGCGGTGGGCTTCTGCTGTCAAAGGGAACTTTTGCGTGGCATGCAGCGGGCACTAGTAATGACTCGAGCAATCCACACCGCGGTCCGGTTGCAGAACTCACAGTTTCGGCAGCCCTCGCATTGTGGGACACTGGGACGTTGACTCCTTTGCAGGAGTAATCTCAAAGCTCGGAATGGTTGTATTGCGAGCGCGATTGTTTAATCGCGCGTGAATTCTATGATTTGATCGTTCTTCCACTCGATAACCGCAGCATATCCCAAGCTCGCTGGATCGTGCGTTAAATAATTCGCGACCACACCGAGCACCGTAAACCCGCGCCGAAGTTGAAAGATCAATGTGCGATCAATGATATCACCATTGATTACAGCTGCGACATATTCACTCGCTGTCATTACGTCTGCATATCGATGGTAATCACGTAACCGGGACCCTGCCCGGATTCGCCAAAGGCCCAGTGTATATACGAGGGATTCTCGTGCTGCGTATAACTGTGTACCAATTCCATGACCTTGCATTCCGGGAGACACCATAACTTCCGCACCGTATAGAGTATGACCGTGTTCTGGATCGTGATTGGTGAACAGCCCACGGTCGGTAAAATCTCTCCATGTGGTGGTGATATCATAGTCGTTCCACGAAATGATGAGACTCGCAGCCATACCGACAACACGAGATGAATCTGTATCTACTGCAACAAATTGTCCGTCCGGAAAAATCTGATGATGAGATGCTAGCTGTGATTCGGTCCAACTCGGTGAATTGGGATAGACTGTTTTCGAAAGTTCGATAATGCCGGCAAAGTCTTTTTGCGTCGTTTGCCGAACGAGGACTGTTGATGTGCCGCTCATAGTTGACATGTCTCGATGGTTTGTAATGCTGCGGATGTTCGTACACTGTCGAGGAGGGGAAGGACCGTCCCTGTGGTTCTCGATTCCATGATGATATCCAGATCCAATTCTCCAATTACGAGCATCTCCTGATTTATGTTTCCTTCAGCAAGAATGCCATCCCGTGCGAACGGAAAATCACTGGGTGTGAGTATGGATGCTTGTCCGTAATTGAGGTGCACAGCCGGAACCATTGGCAGGGAACCTACCGTTGACGAATGCACGACATACATCTGATTTTCAATCGCGCGCGCATGAGCACAGTATCGAACTCGTAAAAAACTTTGTCGGTCGTCAGTACAGCTCGGCACAATCAAGAGACGAGCTCCTTGTCGAGCCGCTGCTCTGGCGACTTCAGGAAACTCGACATCGTAGCAGATCGCAACCGCGAATAAGCCAAAGGCGGTTTCGAAAATGCGCAAACCGTTCGAAGGCGACACTTTCCACTCTTCGGATTCGAATCGTGTCATGTGCATCTTTCCTTGGGTGTTGTAGTTACCGTTTGGCCCAAATACGTACGAGACATTATGCATTGTCCGCTGATCGCTCGAAAGTACAGGGATGGTACCAGCGACAATATACAGAGCATGGGTACGTGCAAGATGGGACATGATGGCGATAAATTTCGGAACTTGTGAGGCCAGTGTGCGGATTTGTTCTGACATCGGTCGCCGAATATCACCAAGTGTCAATAATTGAACTGTAAAGTATTCCGGAAAGACCAAAAGTTGGCAGTCGTAATCCGCTGCCGTTTCGGCTAACGCAGTTACTTGATCAAGAAATTCTTCAAATGTTTTGATCGGACGAATTAAATACTGTAAGGTGCCGATGCGAACGCGATCCATGTAGAGTCTCCTGATCGATTTATTCATCAAACCACTCATGGGTGTTACGAGAATACCGGATTTGGGCACCGGTGTGAGTTCGATGAGCTAGGTTATCGAAATGCTATCCATCGCTGTCATCCTGGCTTTCCTTTCAAGACGCGGGCCACGGTAGGGCTAGAAGGGGGACGGTGGAGCAATAGTGATAGGGTTTGGCGTCATGGTTAGAGCGGGCAGGGGCGGGGCGGCAACGGAGCTGCATGAAGTGTTGAGGGATCGACCCGAAGTCTTCCGCGATGCTTGTTGGCTGTTACTTTTGTCCGAATGTTATCCAGTCAACGTTCAGACGCTGAACTCATCGATGCGATTCGTGCTGGGAACGAAAGCGCGCTGGGTGAACTGGTTTATCGCTACCATCCGCGGTTGTGTACGTACGTAGAGCTGTGTTTGTCAACGAACTCGGCTGTCGAAGAGATTGTCGACGATATTTTTGTAAACATCTGGCGAGATCAGGCTGTAGGTGTTCCGACGCATGCGGTTGCGAGTTACCTCTACGCTGCGGCGAGGAATCGTGCGATGTCGGAGTTGCGTTCTTCCAGCCGTCGGGTGCGCCGAGAGCGTGTGTTTGTTGAAGATATGGAGTGGACGGTGCACAATACTGCGGATATCGACCGTTCTACAATCGAGGATGATGTTGCAGCTGTTATGCGTCATATCGATGCGTTGCCCGATCGATGCAGAGAGGTTTTTGTGTTGCGATGGGTCGAGCATCTTCCATACGCTGAGATCGCCCAAATTCTCGGTGTTTCCGTGAGGACTGTTGAAAAACAGATTAGTATCGCTTTGAAAAAACTCCGTGGTCTCGTAAATGACTAGGCTTGATTGCCTGGTGGCCGGGTTGCCACCGATGGCGGGAAATCTTTTTTCAATTGTTTACGGGGTGTGGCGTTTGGTGGCGTCTTAGAGGTATGAACTCCTCAGATATGTCACCTGATCCACTGACTGATCTCGAGCGTCGTGCGTTGGGTGATCGGGAGACGAGTCCTCTGCATCGGGTGTGGCAATCGCGTCTGGCTGCTGAAGAGCGTTGGGATGCGTCCGCGTCTTGGGACCGCGTGTGTGGGAAGGCTGGGTTGCAAGCCGGGCCGCAAACTGAGTCGAAAATCCCGGTCGGTGCCAAGCGTGCAGGGGAGTATGCTCGATCTACCTCTACTATTGCGCCTCGGACTCGCTTCAATCAAATAAGAAAAGCGGCTTTTTGGGTTTGGGCCGTTGCCGGTGCGTTGGCGATCGGAATTTGGGGAGGGGAGCTGAGTTCTCGTCGTAATACGTTTGATGGTGGAGCGCTTACGTTCGCCACACCGTATGGTGAGCAGGCAAAGGTCGATCTGCCTGATGGATCGACGGTGTTCCTTAATGTCGCGTCTCGGCTGGAGATTCCAGCGGATTACTCTCCTCAGAATCGCACAGTGACGCTTGATGGAGAAGCGTTTTTCACTGTCGAGCATGGGAGTCACGCACCATTTCGGGTTGTGACACGGCATAGTACAACTGATGTGCTCGGAACGGAATTTAGTGTTCGAGAATATGCTACGGATTCTTCCGCAGTCGTTGCGGTCGAGAGCGGGCGAGTGCAGAGCGCGCTGCGGGATCGTCGAGTTGATGGTGCGATGCGCATTATCTCGGCTGGTGAACGGATGCAAATCCTGGCAAGCGGCAGCGTTATCACAGGAAAGGTTCGCGATAGCGATCTCTCATATAGGCAACAGCGTCTTGTAATTCCATCTTCGACTTTTCGGTATGCTATTCCAGAGCTGAATCGTTGGTATGGCGTGGAAATTATTTGTACCTCAGACCGGATTCTTGATCACACACTGCAGGGTGAGTTCGAGCGTGGATCGGTCAGCGATATAGTCGCGATTCTTCGGCAGACACCGGGCGTGATAGTTCGGGTCGAAGGAACACGGATTATCCTCAATCATACGGCCTAATACAGGATGGGAACTATGCCATTATCAGTGCAACACAATTGTTTGTTGAGTTGGCGGCGACTCGGGTGGTTCTTGTGTTTGGGTGGGGTGTTCGGAATTGTTGCGCCACATGGAGCATTTGCGCAACAGGCGATGGATACTCTTGGAGGTACAACGATGTCAATGATGCGACAGCAAGAGGGTGAGCATAATCCGACGCAACCATTGATTTCATTGTCGCTGAACGATAGCACTGTTGAGTACATCATTCGACAGATTGGTCTATCTGCAGGAAAGACGGTAGTGTTTAACAGTGTGGGACGGCGTTTACAGAAACGTATTCCGTTTGCAGTGTCGAAAGTCTCGATTGATGATGCGCTTACAGCTGCATTACGTGGAACGGGGTTACGGGCAACATTTAGTGGTGATAGTCGTACTATTATTGTTGCGCCAACGCCAATTGCGCCTGCTGGAAAAGATTCGGTTCCTCATGGGAGTATTGTTGGGAAGATTGTCGATACGACAGGTGGGAATGAATCGAAAGCTATAGCGAATGTGACGGTGGTGGTCCGGGAGACTCGCAGTGCTGTACAGAGCAAGTCGGATGGAGCTTTTGTTATCAATGACATCCCAGCAGGTGATTATACACTCGAATTTCGACTTCTTGGCTATAAGGCGATAACGGAGCGAGTCACTATTCGTAGTGGCGAGCGAAATAGTATCGGGGTAATTCTGCTTCCTTCGGCGAGTGTTCTGAGTGAGGTAGTTACCACGGCAACCGGACAGCAACGGCGCGCGGAAATTGCGACAGATATCGCGGTGTTGAATGTTGATTCGATCATGCGGGTATCGCCGGCTGCAACGTTACCGGATTTATTGGCGACGCGTGTGCCGGGGGTGTTCGCGCCCTTAACGTCAGGCGAGCCAGGAGCGGGGCGGCTGTTGAGAATTCGTGGGGCAAATAGTATTAACGGGAGTAATGATCCCATCCTGATTGTGGATGGTGTTCAAGTCAATGCTCGGCAGATTGATCCGCCCCGGGTCGGGTCAATTTTTGGCGGAGCTACAGGCCAGTCGAATAATAACTTCGCGCTTTCTCCGCTCGATCAGATCGATCCCAATTCGATTGCCAAAATCGAAGTGCTCAAAGGACCATCGGCGGTCGCGGCGTATGGGAGTCATGCCGCTAATGGGGTCATCGTTGTGACCACGAAACGAGGGCAAGTTGGTCCTGCCAGGTGGGCCATGAGCGGGCAATGGGGGATGGAGTATATCCCCGGGAAATACCCACTGAATTACTACGCGTTTGGCAGAAACAATTTAACGAGGACACCCATGCAGTGTACGATCGAACAGCGTATCACTGGATGTACCGTTGATAGCGTGGTGTCCTATCAGATATTGAATGATGCTTCCACGACCGTGCTCGGGCGTGGGAACACGCAACGCTACAGTGTATCAGTGAGCGGGGGGGCGCCCACACTGACCTATTCAGTGACGGGGAGTACGGCACGTACATTGGGTCTGATGAAACTTCCGCAGTCCGATGTCGCATTGCTTCGGGACAGGGGGTTGGTGATGTCAGCAGATATTCGTCGGCCGCAAGCAAACGAAAGTAATAATGGCTCTGCGCGCGTTGATCTTCAAATGGGCGAATATCGTGTCACCTTTTCGTCTTCGTTAGCTCAACAGTTTACTCGCGGAACACCACTCAATGCTGCGTTGGCCAGCGCACAAGAATCACCTCCAATTGTAGATTCGTTCGACGTGTCCGGTAATTTAGTTGCCCGGGGGAGCGCGCTTTTGCCATTGATTCCGAATTTTCGAGAACGGCGTACCGGCAATGTCTACCGGTCCCTGAATTCACTGGGGATTGCACGCACAATTTGGAATGTCACAGCCGATGTAACGGGTGGTCTCGATTTAGCTACAACCACGGATGCCTACCTACTTGGTCGAGGAGAGTGTTTTCTTCCTTCCATCGTGATGTGCTATGTCGATGGGAATGCCTTTGTTCAACAAAAGAGTGTGCTGGTTCAGAATCTGAATGTGCGGTTGAATACTCAAACGTTTGCACTTGCCAATTTGATTTCGACACGATTCGCGCTTGGAGGGAATTATGTGCGAGAAAAGAGTTCGAAATATGCAGCTGCTGGAAGAGATGTTCCGTATGGCGTAACGACCATTGGCGGGGCGGGGAATATTGTTACGGAATATATGAAGGACGATCGGATCACTGCCGGGGTCTATACTGGGATGACCATTGGTCTCTTCAACCAAATTTATATTCCGCTGGAACTTCGGCAGGACGCGGGTAGTGCCTTGGGATCGAGTGCTGCGCCTCGATTTCCCAGTTTAGGATTTTCCTATGTCGTGTCGGACGCAGCCGGATTTCAGCGGTTACCCTTTGCTGAGCACATTGGCGTGTTGAAGCTGCGAACGGGCTATGGACGAGCCGGACGCCAGCCTCCCGTAGGGGCCGCGATCCGCACCTATAGCGTTTCGACCAAAGTGGTAGATGGCGTTTCTGACTTAGTTATTGGCCTCAATGGTGTTGGGAATGCTAAGCTCGTTCCCGAGCGCGGGCAGGAAGTTGAATTGGGCTTTGATGTTGAGATGTTTGCTAATCGGGTGCGCTTGAATGCGACCTGGGTGCGCGGTGCCACCAAAGATTTGCTCATCTCGGAAGTCGTTCCGCATTCTGTTGGGGCTGGGAATGCATCACAATATGTCAACCTGGGTGATGTGAAAACGCAGGGACGTGAATTAACTCTCGAAATTATCCCGATCGAATCTCATTTATTAGTATGGTCTTCCATGATTGGGGTGACTTCGAGATCTAACACGCTTGTGCGCTTAGGTAATGCGTTTGCCAATAAGCGTGCAACGCTCAATCCTCTAAATGTTGTAGATAGCAGGCATGTTGTGGGATACCCGCTACGAGGGATGTGGATGCGACCGTTGGTCGCGTATGCGGATATGGATGGAGATGGACGCATACTTCCGCGTGAGGTGCAATATGCCGATAGTGCTGTGTATCTTGGTTCGCCTGATCCGCGATTTACCGCGAATATTTCGCAATCCTTCAGTCTGTTTGGCAGGATGACCGTAAACCTAGCGGGCAGCTATGTCAGCGGGCTGACCAAGAGAAATACCGCAAACGATCGGCAAGGCTATATACAGTCATACGTGTATAACGATCCCAATGCGCCTCTTTCTGAGCAAGCATATCGCGGATATAGCGCAATGGCTGAAGTGCAGACCACGTCAAGCCTCGCGCTGGAGGAAGCGTCAATTGGTGTGAACGTGCCTCGGTATCTGACACAACGTTTTCTGCGCACGAGAAGTCTGACGGTTTCCCTTCTTGGAAGAAACCTCGGTTTATGGACAAACTTCCGCAATATCGATCCTCGAGTATCAGGATCGCGTTTTCATGAATCCTCTGCGCAGCCCACGGCTGCATTGCCAACGCCCCGGACGTGGGGAATCACCGCGAGGATCCAATGATGATATCACGCCTGCGAAAATTCTTGTACCGCCTGTTCATGCGCGTCCGGTGGGCCGCGATCAGCGTGTGTCTGTATGCGTGTGTACTACTATCGAGTTGCAAGCTTCCGGATCTTGTGAATAACGCTGAAACACCTTCCGATATTCGCGATCCGAAAGTCGTACAAAATGTTGCAGGGGCAGTCGCCATGTATCGTGGCGCGATTGACGCATTTACCTATTATGTGGGCGGGGGAGCAAGAGTATTCGATCTATCCCAAACGTCTCCGACAAGTGTCCCAGATACTTATTCCGCGCTTTCTGGGGTATTTACCGACGAACTGATGACTTTACCAATTAGTAGTGGTGGGGCTAACGGTGATTTAGGTCGATTGGATCTTCGATACTTCGATCCCACACGGAGTATCGTAGCTTCTGATTTTGGTTATCTTGGCTTGCATCTGATTCGTGGCCGGAGTCGGATTGCCCGCGCGCATCTTCGTCAATACGGTTCGGATTTACCCAGAGAATGGTTGGCCCATCTCTATGCGATGGAAGGCTTTGCTGCTGTGTTATTAGCCGAACTGCGGTGCTCCGGTATTCCGTTGGGTACTTTAGGCGCAGACGGTGCCTTCACGACAACACGAGGGTTTACCACCGACGAGGTCTATGCTTACGCACTGGCGCATTTTGACTCCGCACTGGCGACGGCAGGGGATAGTGTGCGATTTCGGTATCTGGCCCAGCTTGGGCGCGCCCGCGTGCTGCTCGGTACGGGAGATGTACAGCAAGCCGCTCAAGCTGTTGCGGGTGTGCCTGATACTTATCGATATGTCTTCACCTATAGCACGCAGTATCCCAAGTTTGTTCCTGATCCAAGCTACGTGATCCAGAGCGATCACGAAGGTGTCAATGGACTCCCCTTTGTTTCGTCGGGTGATCCTCGCATTTCGCTTCCAGATCTTATGAATCGTACCGCGCCACTCGTATTCGCAACGGGCCTTGAAGTTCGTTTGCTTCAGGCAGAAGCGGCTCTACACGCGGGTGATGCGGGGTGGTTAGTCGCGCTCAATGCGCTCCGAACGACCTGTGCGCTTGGTGACCCCTGTCCGTCACCCGCACCCCCTGGATTAGGTGGTGTGGCCAACCTCCCCCCGCTTGTGGACCCTGCAATCGGAATGTCGACGCATGAGGATAGTGTAAACGCCAGGACTAATCTGGTGTTTGCCGAACGGGCCTTCTGGCTGTATCTGACCGGGCGACGGCAAGGTGATCTGCGTCGGCTTGTCCGCCATTATGGGCGTTCGGAAGGTCAAGTCTATCCAGTTGGGCCGTGGGGGGCGATAGGAGCGAATGTCTATGGAACGGCCGTTGTTGTCCCGACCCCTGATGAGGAGCGTGAACGTAACCCTTTATACAAAGGATGTGAACATTTTGATGCGTAATTCATCAATACGATTGAGATCATTTACGGGGTGGTCCACATTCGCCGTGTTTTTCTCAACAATGGGGGTCTTGGCAAGTGCAACGGCATGTCACATGGATTCGTCGCTTGCCGGTCCGGTCGATCTATCGAACCGCGCGTGGATGCTCCGGGTTAATTATCCGGCGATTCAGCTTTCACTCGCTCAGGGCTACAAGACCGTCCAGTTAGAGGTCGTGACCTATCGGCCTGATTACTCGCCCTGGTTCCCTCCCGGCGATGATGTTCGTGTCACCACGGAGTGGGAATCGGCAGATTCCACCACAGTGCATACGACCAAGGACGGATTTTTGACGGCACTGCGTACGACTACAACGAGTGGCGTTATGATCTTTGTTCGACGACAAATCGATGGGGTTACGCTTTCTGACACGGCGCGCGTATACGTGTCGAATCTGACCGATCCGCCTGTGCTTGATACGTTGCGGCTCCGTCCGACGGATAGCCTGAAACGAGCCGGGATCGTGGGGATTCCGATTGCTCTTCCACTCGTGCTCAAAGATACAGGTAATAAACCTGTTACTGGCATCCCAGTTGCCTATCGCTCGCTCAAGCCAGAGCTTGCGAATTACATCTCAAAGTGGACGAACTCGCTTACCTTGTTGTTTGGACAGCGAGGCACGACAACGATTGTCGCGTCGACGTATGCCTATGGCGTTGCACGAGCGGATACGTTTGATCTGGAGATCGGTGCTCCCTTGGGTTATTTCGCCGGTTTTCCCTCAATTATGCAGCGGCTGGCTGTCAATAATCAACTGGAAATAGCAGTATTGGCGAATCAGCATGTCCTCGGGCCGGGAGGTACGTTGCAATGGCAAAATAATTCCGCTGTTCGCCCCTCGAAATATTTGGGAGAGTTGCTACCCGGTGCAGATATCGATGTGATCTTTGATGATACCGCGGGTGTGGAAGCGGCCGCGATCAACTCCGGGAGTGGCCATATCCTCGGCATTCCGAGTGATCCTACGCTGACCGTCGCCCAACGACAGCGCCATCGCCGGTTCACGAAACCGGGCACGTATGGTTATACCATTCGTCCGTATGGGTTTCGTGGAACGGTGATCGTTTCGGAGCGATAAGCGCATGCATAAAAAAACGATCACTCCGGGGCGTGTCCGTCCTCACAACAGTGCAGTTTCTACTCTTTTGATTCGTGTATGATGATCCAATCTCGACGGTGTTTTGTTCAGAATGGCGTTGCCGTGGCGACCAGTTTGTCTCTCGCGAAAACGTTTGTGCCAACCGCGTCACTTCTTGCCGAGGCCAGCGTTGGTGGCCCATATAATCCCGCTATTGAGGACCCAACACTCAAGGCGGACATTCAGCGAGGATTGGATGCGGCTCGATCTGCAAAAGCTGACTACGCCGATATCCGAGTGACGCATTCGTTCACCCGAGGCTTTATGTTTCGACACGTCGAATCTACGGAAACAATGGGTGTCGGCGTCCGAGCCATGGTGAATGGCTACTGGGGATTCGCGTCGGGGCCGATCTGCGATGCCGATGAGTTTGTGCGATTAGCGAAAGCCGCTACCACCCTGGCTCGTGCCGCATCGACCGCGTATGGGCGGCCGAATGAGGTGCAATTGGTTGATCGTCCGGTGGTGCGTGATGGGCATTGGACGACACCGATTACCATCGATCCATTTACCATCCATCCGTCATACTATTCCGATCACTTAGGTCGTGCGATCTCGAACTATGTGACCACACGGCCAAACGGACAGCGCGCTGCATTTGGAGTCGGATTTACGCGCGTAGAGAAAGCGGTTGGAGCAACGGATGGGACCTACTTCACTCAACGGCTATATGAGAGTGGCGGCGATCTTGGAGTGGTTCTTGTTCTGGGTGGCAGAGAAGTTGGTGGTAAGTCAGACATCTTTCCCATGACGGGTGCTGGTTATGAGCTCTTTGATGAGGTGGCGCTTCGAGTGGAGGTCGATCGCCTCGTGGAGGCGATTCGGTTTGAAGCTTCGCTACCAACTCAACCCGTCGACATCGGGCGGTTTGATACGATTTTCGCTGCGCATGAGACGGCCAATATGGTTTCCGAAACGTTGGCCGCGCCGGCACAGCTCGATCGGGCACTGGGGTTTGAGGCCAATGCGGGTGGGACCAGCTTTCTTGATGATCCGGATCAGATGGTCGGTGCCTATAGTCTAGCGAGCCCCCTCATTAGTGTGACGGGGGATCGCACGATGCCGGGTGGAGTTGGGACGGTGGCATGGGATGATGATGGTGTGGTCCCCACTCCGGTATCCATCATCACGAACGGTATGCTCACTAATTACCTAACAAGCCGGGATATGGCTGGTGTCGCACGGGCCACACTCCCCGTATATGGGAAGGTGGTGACCTCGAATGGCTGTGCGCAGAGTCCGAGTGCTATCGAAGCACCGCTCGTACATACGCCAAACTTGACTTTGCATCCTGGCGGTCAGAAAACGTTTGCCTTGCTCTGCGAAGATATGGGGGATGGGATTGCCATCGGAGGCGGAGTGATCGGAGGCACTGCAAGCCCTGAGATGGATCAACAGTTGCTCAACGGATACATCAACGGCGACCGGGCTAAAATGTATGCCGTGAAAAACGGGAAAATCAGTGCACGTATTCAAGGTGCGGCCATCTTATTTCGAACACCGGAATTTTGGAAAAGCGTGAAAGCCATCGGTGGACCTGCGAGCGCACAACGGTTTGCGGTGCAATCTGCAAAGGGGCAACCGAGGCAGACCACATTGCACACGGTTTCGGCCGTTCCTATTCTGGTTGAAAAGCTGACCTACATCGATGCCAAGAGGAAAGCATGATGCGTACAACATTGATGGAAGACGATCGGATCCTCTTTCGTGCGAAGGTAGAACAACTGATCGCTCGGACCAAAACTTTTATGGCCCCGGGCTCGGTGTGCCGCAATGTTGTGGTGCAAGGGTGGTGGCAGAGTGAAATGCAATGGGCACGAAACTATCTTAACGTGTCTGCCGATCGACGCGACCTGAGCGTGCGATTTGATGTGGAACTGGGTCGAGCGGCAGGGAGTGCCACCACAAATCAGATCGATGATGCGTCACTGAAAGGCGTGGTAGCGCAGGCCGAACGCAATGCGTATTTCAAGCAGTCCAAGGCGGGAGAGACGATGGAGATGCTCCCTCCTGTCTTACCGATGGCGGATGCGACCGTTTGGAGTGACGCCACGTTTGATGCGCCGGCTGAGCAACGTGCGAAATTGATCGTGCATCTGACAACTGCATCACGCGATCAGGCCCTAATGTCGGCGGGGTATATCGAACTCCGTGGTGGGGAGTTCGCGCTTTGGGATGCGAAGGGGGCGGATCCGTCGTCCGTCGAGTACTATACGTACTCGCAAGCCCAATGTTCGATGACCGTACGCCATCCCAAGGGGCAGGGGTCCGGATGGGCCGGTCTCTCAAGCTATGATTGGGGGCGGCTCGACGCTGGCGATCTCGCCGACCGTGCGCTCAAGAAGTGTATGGCGTCATTAAATCCGGTAGCTATCGAGCCAGGACGGTATACGACTATCCTGGAACCGCAGGCTGTCTCGCAGCTGTGTGAGAATCTGATCGGAGCATTGAATAGTAGGAGCCTAGCGGATAGAAGCGGTACACATGCCTTTTCATTGAGCTATGATCAGGGCTTACAAATCTGGCGTAGCATGTTGGGGATGAAAGTGGTAGATGAACGGATTACCATCGAACACGATCCCGAAGACCCCGAACTTGGTGTCATTCCTAGGCCAGGAATTGGGCGCATCCGATTTATTGAGAATGGGGTGCTGACCCAGATGGCAGATCAGCAACGCCGATATGGCGTTGAGGATCGTAACATTGATGGCCCGGAGAAAGCACGGAGCGCTTACCGGATGTCTGGTGGATCGACGACCACCGATGAGATGATAGCAACAACCAAACGCGGTCTCTTGGTAACTCGGTTTGGACAAGTGGGACAGCTGGATAACAAGAGCTTGCTCTGTACCGGGTTCACGCGTGATGGTGTGTGGCTCATTGAGAACGGTAAACTATCGAAGGCGGTTAAGAATATGCGATTTACCGAATCTCCATTGTTTATGCTCAACAATCTTGAACAGATAGGTAAAGCTATACCAGTATTTCGACCTGTTCAGCGAGCCACGAGCGTTGATATGTCTCCGGCAATTGTGCCGACCCTCAAGGTCAACGATTTTAGCTTCACAGCAATGGTGGACGCTGTATGATGAGAGTGCGATTGAGCCGGTGGGTCGGTGGATTGGTAATTGCTTGGGTGTCCATGGATTCTTCGTTAAGTGCACAAACCCGATTTGAATTTCCCGATTCTAAAGTGGACGTCGCGCACTTTCAATATGTTGAGAATTGCATGGCGGCGGCACAACGTGTGCAAGATAGCCTTGACGTTGTCAGTCCCGCCGACCCGGACACCATCTCGCTGTTGGGCTTGGATGGAACGCAGCCAATTCCTGCAGCAGTCTTGGATGTCACTAAAAAGTGTTTGGCCAAGTTTACGCCGGAACAAATTCCCGCGCCGTTTGCACAAATGGCGCAGAAGGCCTTCCTCTTCGCGGGCCGTGATGCGGATGCCGCCGCCTTGGTTCGCCTTCGTGTGAATGCCATTGCGGATTCTACTGAGCGTGCCTTCGTGCTGGATTCCTTTGCACGGAACTATATCAACAGTTCACCGCGTCGGGTAGCGGAAGCCCACGCGATAGCGGATGAGGTGATCAACAACTACAGCATGTATTATCGTGGCCTCCAGCGGGCTGGGATGTGCGTTATGATGACGCGTGCTGCGGTGGAGATGCGCGATGAACCCAGTTTATTCAAATACGGACAAGTGGCACTGGATGCAATTGCGGAAGCGGATCCTAAAGACTTGGATGGTCCGCATAGTTGGCTGATTGCCCTGGTGGTGCGTGAAATGAATCAAGCGGTCTATCGGAAAGAGATTCTGGATAGTCTCCGTGTGAGTACGCAGGCGTTTGCTGCGATTCAAAAGGCCCTCTTCAAGAAGGTGATGCAGGGACGCGCTGACGGATCCCCGATAGGCATGAAAACCGCTCCACTTGCAGGCGAGTTTTGGTTTCCGGCGTCGGCCGCTCAGGAAACGTATCCGCGAAAAGGGCGGGTTTCCATTGTGCATTTCCCGATGGCGGAGGTGGAATTTTTTTACAAGGATGTGAATGTCGTCGTGCGCCGTCTTGCCGATCGATATCCCGGTGCCGACCTCGTGTTTTCGGGTAAGACACGGGGATATTTCGGACCGCTGTCACAGCGTGAAGCTCAGATCGAGTCAGCAGAGCAATCTCGGTTCTATCAACAATTTCGTCGGAATACAAAGGCGGTACTGGGTGTGGCCGTGAGCGAGATTGTTCAGCTGCCACCACCCGACAATCGTCGGGTTCACCTGGCACCGAAAAACTATGAAAACTATCCTAAATCGGGAGATGAACGGAACGTGTTCATTGTGGATGAAGACGGCATTCTGATTGAACGCCAGTTTGTCGACCGCATGTATCATGAGATCTGGCTGGACGATCTCATGGCCGTGCTGATGGAACGGCATAACACTCGGAGACAGTAACATGCGATTTCATATGAATCACACCCGACGCTCATTTCTCGAATCGCTCGGCCTCGTCGGCGCGTCGATGCTAATACCGACCGAAGCTCTGTTGGCGTTGGACAGACGCGGATGTAAGGCGCGCTCGGTCGATACCGCAGATCCCGATTTCAAAGCGCTGGCCGCCATCGCGATCGACACCGCGACCCGTGCGGGAGCCACGTATGTTGACGTGCGGATGACGCGGACGAATCGACTCCAGTTGTCGCATCAAACGGAGAGAGAAAGTGAGGACCATGTTCTCGGGGTGCGTGTCCTGGCTAATGGTGCCTGGGGCTTTGCGGCGCACGTGGATACCGATGCCGACACCCTACAGTGGCTGGGGACCACGGCTACGGCACTTGCCAAGGCCAATGCCTGGGCAGGTGTACCACCTGTTGAACTCGAGCCGGCATCGGTGGTCACGGGTACCTGGCAGACTCCGATGCAAATTGACCCGTTTGAGGCCGCTCGTACTGAAAAATATGCCCCGGTGAAGGCGTTTATCGACCGCGTCAAAGAGCACGGGGGGAAAGGAGCGGCATTCCAACTAAATTGTGAGCGACAGAATCGATTGTTTGCCTCGAGCACGGGATCCCTAACAGAACAACGGATCTACACCACCACGAACGCGCAAATGGGATCGCGGTTCTTCTCTCCGCACTCCACGATGACGGTGGTGACGCAGAATGACGATGCCGCGCCTATTCTACAGGTGTCGCCGGTTGGAGGCGGGTGGGAAGCGATTACAAACTACGAGCAGTACATTCCTGAAGGTTTGGAACATGCGGCTCGGTTGAGAGAGGCGACAGTTCTTGATCAACCGGGTCGCTACGAAGTCGTGTTTGACGGGGCCGCGATGGCAGCCTTCGTGAGCGCGTTTGGGCAGGCAACAGAGGTGGACCGTGTTTTGGGATTAGAAACGTCTTCCGGGGAATCGAGCTTTTTGTCTCCGATACAGGAGCAATTAGGTAAGCAACTTCTCCCTACATCGATTACCATTACAGCCGATCGGAGTATGGTGGGTGGTGCAGCGACCGTGAGCTGGGACGACGAAGGGGTGGTGCCCTCAAGTTATCCGGTTATTCAATCTGGGGTCCTGATGCACTACGCACACGGACGTGAGCGGCTCTCCGAACTCCAGAGGTGGTATGCAACACAGAAGATCCCTTTTTTGGCACACGGAGCAATGGCGTCGGGTGGGGCCAGGTCCATGCCGCTCATTTCGACTCCCAATCTTACATTGGCACCCACTATGGAGGACACCAGTTTCACGGATCTGTTGTCGGGTATCACGAACGGATTTGCCGTGTTGGGCGGATCTGTGGATACGGATCAACGAATTTTAACCGGGTGGGGGTCCAGCCCGCTGATCTATGCTGTCCGAAACGGACGCCTCGCAGAGCCAATAAAAAAGGCGGCGTATTCGTTTAGCATGCTGGATCATTGGAAAAATATCGTTGTACTTGGAGGACCAAAGACGGTAATGACACAAGGGTTTAGTATGGTTAAGGGAGTGCCATCACAGCGACTCACACACTCCGTGCGCGCCTGTGCGGCGCGCATCAAAGATGTCGCCATTCGTCCATTGGGGGCGTCCAATGCCTTCTAAGACGCTGAATCTCGTGAGAGGAGAATCACAGGGGTTTACTGGTGACATGCCTGGTGATGAAGTTGGATCGTCTACGCATAGTTATGTCGATGCGGAGCACGATCCGGCGGCGCATGACCGTGCGTGGCTGGATGTTGGTAAGGTTGCCGACCCAACTGTCCGCGTGATCTCGAAAGAAGAGGGGATCGCACTGCTGCATCGCATTGCGGCCTTCGCGACCGGTGGCGGGGAAACCCAGATTACGGTGCGCTCATCGTCGGTCGGGCAGTTGCGCTGGGCACGGAATCGTCCGACGACATCAGGCGCTACGATGGATCGCTCGGTGCGTATCGGTCGCTGGATCGATGGTCAGTGGTCTACCACGGTCACCAATCGATTCGATGATGCCTCGTTAGCGAAGGCCGTGCAATCGGCGGAAAGCCGGCTGCGACAGACGTCCTTGGCCCTGATCGGCGCTCAATCCTATGTCGCCCCTTTGCTCTGGAGCGATACGATTGCCACGATATCAGCCCTTGATCGATCGACAATCGCTCGCGAAAATGTGGCGGCGATTGCTGCCAAGCAATGCCTTTCGGCTGGCTATGTGGAGACCGATATCGAAACGTGGGGAATTTACAACACCTCCGGTTTGGTCGCGTATTCCGCCCTTACCGGCGGCCTCTTTCAGATCTCCGCTCGGAATCCTGATGGTAAGGGAGCCGGATGGCGTGGAGCTACAGAGGTGGACTGGACGGCACTCGATGCGCGTCGGATTACGAACGAGGCATTGGAGTCATGTCTGGCATCTGCTAATCCCAAGGCGGTCGAGCCCGGCCGATATACCGCGATTCTACACCAGGATGTCGTGGCGGCCTTCCTTTTTCACATCTCCGAAGCGATGGATCGGAGTCAGACGGAACAGAATCCTGACCTGCCCTTTGCGTTGATGGAAGGCGTATCGAAGATCGGCATGAAAGTAATCGATGAGCGACTATCGATGTCGAGCGATCCGATGGATCCCCTCGCGTCGTTTATTCCGTTTGATGACGATGGCTATCCTATAAAACCTACAACGTGGATTGAAAAAGGCGTGCTTCAGGAGCTTAGCTACGACATCCGATATGCTCAGGAAACGCTTGGTGTCTCATCGCCACTACCTCATCCGCGTAGTTGTCGGCTCGAGACGCATGGGCCTGTCCAGACGATCGACGAGATGATTGCTTCGACACCACGCGGCATCTATGTGCAACGGGTCGGAGTCTCAAGAACCGTGGATCCGCAGAGCTTACAGGTGCAGACGGTTACGTTAGATGGGCTGTGGTTAGTGGAGCACGGGAAGCTTAAACATGCGATTAAGAATATGTATATTCTCGAATCTCCGTTGTTCATACTGAATCGGGTGGTACAGGTTGGATCGCCACAGCGGACATGGGGACGTCGACATATCAATACAATGGATGACATACCGTCGATGGTACTCCACGGCGGCCGTGCGCCAATTAGTGTACCTCCGCTCAAGGTGGAAGATTTTCATTTCGTGATGCTTGCGGATGCGTTATGAGTTGGAAAGCCAGATCTGTTGGTCGAGTATTGACCGAAGGAGGGCAATCATGGTAATGGCAGCTTATCAGATTCCGTCGACTTATAGTCACGTTTTGTGGTATCGGAAGCTATCATGGAGCTGCGCGTGGGCACTGATTGCTCTCACGCTTCTTTGTATGGGGGCAGATGTCGCGACGGCACAGCAGGGCGAACGTCAATCCATTCCATTAGGGAAAGCTATTGGTGGCTTGGGGCAGACGAAGTTAACGCTCTCGCCCAGTCTGGTTACGATTGATCCGCACACAAAAACTGCTACGATCGAGTTCCTGAACGAAACCACGGACACTTTAGAGTCGGACATTGAGGTGAACGCGAATGCGCCGCAGCTATTGAATCTGAAGCGCTCGTCTCGCGACAGCACCAAATTAAAGCAAGAGCTCGGTGGCCTCGTTGGAGCGCTTCTGGATGATGATCAGAATAAGAGTACCAATGCCGCGATTTCACAGACCCGGTCGCTTGTGCCGTGGCTCAATGGTGTCCCGGCCCGACTGACTCTCGCTCCCGGTGAAAAGAAGCGGATCGAGGTGACGGTAGATGTCCCGGTTGATGCGAAAGTTGGCGAATACCTGTGCTGGGTTGTGGCTCGTTCTACGGGCTTCGGAGGCCCCATTCGCGAAACTGGGGCGTTTAGCATCAGGGGTGCTGATGGAAAACCGATCCGCATTCCGAGCTTCACGAAAGTGGTGCTGAACGTCGGCCCAAGGTCTTAGTAATGTTGCTCGATACCCGTCTGCGGATGTTGTGTACAGTGAGTGCTTATTTGGAATTTTGGGTGTCGAGAGTGACCAGTCTCGTATCTTTTCGTCGCGGTATGTCGTTATTCCACTCTAATTGCTGTTATGTCAGTTTCACGTAGAGATTTCGTTCGGGCTAGCACCGCGACTACACTTCTGGGTGTCCTCCCTGGTCACTTTGCGCGGGGACAGGCGTTACTCCAACGTCACCGCCAGAACACCGTGGTCGAATCGGTTGTGACTCCTACAGATTTTAACCGAATGAAGGTCCTCGCGCTCCGCGCCGTGGATGCGGCGCGCTCGGCGGGAGCAACTTATGCCGATGTTCGGTTGTCGCGGATTGTGACACAGAACATGTCCATCATGGGCCCGGACCCACGGGTGCGTGATGGCGAATCGTACGGATTCGGGGTGCGTGCCCTCGTCGATGGCTACTGGGGATTTGCATCAAGTCCGTATTGGGAAGAGGCCGAGGCGACCGCATTATCGAAGTCGGCCGTTGCGCAGGCCAAAGCGAATACGACCGCTGGGCCGAGAGTGGTCGATTGGGCATCGATTCCGAGTGTCACCGGCGAGTGGACGTCCAAAGGAATCGACCCGTTTGCTATTTCGCTCGAAGAAAAGATGGATTTGATGAACGGTTGGTTGATGGTCAAGTTTGATACGTATTACAAAGACTTCATTGTGGAGGGTGGCTTTGGCATCGGTGGGCTCACCTTTGACCGGGAAGACTGGTTTGTGGCTTCGACGGAAGGAACGGCCGTTCGCCAGACGTTATATACGACCCGAGGCGGATACGATATCTCAATCCATCATCGGGATCCGGAGCTGGCGCGTGAGAATGGACGGGCAAGAGGCGATGCGTTGGAAATTCACCGGCAACGGGGTGGCTGGGAGGTCATTCTCGAGGCCAAGCTGCCGGAGCAGATCCCGGGGATGATGGACCGTGCGGTAAAAAATATGGGTATTGGCGTTATTCCGTTTGATATTGGACGATTTGATGTGGTGTTCTCTGGGGCGGCCACGGGCCAACTCTTGGGAGAGACATTTGGGGTCGCTACCCAATTAGATCGTGCACTGGGCTATGAGGCGAATGCGGGTGGCACCAGTTATTTGGGACCGAATCCGCTCAAGTTCTTGGGAACCGGTACTATCGCCTCATCCCTCGTTAGCGTTCAAGCGAACCGTTCTGATCCGTCGGGGTTGGCCACTGTCAAATGGGATCAGGAGGGCGCGATGCCACAAGACTTTGCCTTGATCAAAGAAGGGGTATTGGTGGACTATCAAACCACACGGGAGCAAGTGAGTTGGTTGAAAGAGTGGTACGGCAAAACACAACGCCCGGTAATGTCGCACGGCTGTGCCGGGGGACCATCCGCTATTGATCTGCCGCTACAGCATGTCCCGAATCTGGTGATGACCCCGGGGGCATCGAACGAGACGTTTGAATCCCTGGTGTCCGGCATAAAACGCGGAGTTGCTGTAGTGGCCGCCCGCCCGTCGCTCGATTATCAGGCGAAGAACGGCATGATTGCCAACGGCTATCTGCGTGAAATTGTCAACGGCAAATTGGGTGACGAGTTACTGGGTGGCGGGATTCTCTTTAATACGCATGACTTATGGAATAATGTCACCGCCATCGGAGGACCACAGAGTGCTACCGTTGTTGAGGGGACCAGCCGTAAGGGCCAACCCGAGCAAGCGTGTGCCTATTCGATCACGGCGGTCCCAATGGTAGTGAAGAATGTGAGCGTGGTCGATGTTCAGCGGCGAGCATAAGGAATGAGCCATATGACTGCAAACACAATAATCTCAGATGCGACTCTCTCTGGTTTATCAACCGGTCCTAAGGGGCGTTTTTTATCGAAAGATGAATGCTTCGAGATCGCGATGACATTGACGGCCAAAGCAAATGGTGGCGGCGTGGTCAATGTAGGGCTGGAGAGTGTGTGGAGCGGGAGTGTGCGGTGGGCTCGGAATCAGATCAGCAGCAACAGTGATGTGCGGCGCAATACCGTCACGATCACGCGCATCAAGAACTTTGCGGAGGGAGAATCCTCCACCAATGAAATCTCCGAGTGGCATCTGGAGTCGACATTGCGGCGAGCTGAGCGATTGATGCAGTTGGAGAAAGAGACGGCTGGGAGCGAACTCATCGCACCTTACATTGAGCCATATCAAGAGCCGACGCTGTGGTTCGACCACACGTATGATCTGAGTGGAGAGGCTCGCGCTGGGGTCGTCCGTCGCGTAGTCAAATCCGCGGAGGCGGCCGGAATGCTCGCAGCGGGCTACATTCAAGTGTCAGCGCACGGTCGAGCGGCAATGCAGGAAGGCATTGCACCGCTGTATTATCCGTTCACTCGAGCCCAGTATAGTATCACTGTTCGCGATCCCGACGGCACCGGTTCGGGATGGGCCGGAGTTGATGGCAATGACTGGGCAAAGATCGATGTCGACACACTCTCCGCCATTGCGATCGATAAATGCCTGCGCTCACGAAACCCGGTGGCCGTGGAGCCAGGACGCTACACAGCCATCCTGGAACCGCAGGCCGTAAACGATCTTTTTGAGCCCATTATGCTGTATGCGATGGACCGTACACGCAATGAGGACAGTCGGGGAGGGCCGCCGTTCTGGTTGCGCGCGAACCAATCCAAAATTGGGTTGCAGGTTATCGATCCGCGACTGTCGGTGTCAGTAGATCCGATGGATCCCGACATTGGCTTTCCACCGTTCGAACCTGATGGACGCGTCTACAATCCAGTGACCTGGATCGAGAAGGGCGTGCTCACGCAACTCGCACACGATCGGAGGTACGCTATCCAGAAACTCGGTCGCAATGCCAGTCGCGAGAACTCACTTGCTTACAAGATAATTAGCGATGGCACTGCCACAGTGGAGTCGATGACCGAGACGACTAAACGGGGATTGTTGGTGACGCGTTTTACCAATATCGAGTTATTGGATGCTTCATCGATGCTCTTGAGCGGCACCACGGGCGATGGGTTGTGGCTCATTGAAAACGGGAAAATCAGCAAGGCCGTCAAGAATTTTCGTATTACGGAGTCGCCTGTCATCATGCTCAATAACGTGCTCGAGATTGGAGCAGCACAGCGTGTATTTCGTGAGGTGGCTCCCGCGTGTGTGCCTGCACTCAAGGTGCAGGATTTCAGTTTTACCTCCATATCGGATGCGGTCTAATGCGGAGCACCTATGTGTCGATGGGTACACGGTTCCGGAACCCGCTCATTAACTTGCTTACTCTAGTTACTATCCTGCTATTTATATTGTTTACCGCAACGTCGGTAGATGCTCAAGTCCTCAAATCACCAGCCGATACGGGGCGAATGGCTTGGGGACGAATAGATTTTTCACGGTATGTTGGAGCACGGCCATGTGATCGAGCCATTCGTGCCACGGAATTCCTGTCGTCGCGCACCTACAACCGCGATACAGCATTTCGCATCGCGGCTTCCAATGCAGCGGATGCACCTATTGCACCAGAAGCCCTTACTGTCGCAAAAGCATGCGGTGGTGAGTTCACATTGGCAACGATCGATCCCGCCGAACTCTGGAGTTTGCTCCGAATCTCCTTTGCGTTGCAGAACGATGCACAGGCATTGGCCGCATTCGAACGACGTCTCTCGCTGGCGGAATCTGTCGACGAACAGATTACTGCATTGGCGAAAGGCGTAGATCAGATGTTTCGAGAGCCGCCGGTGCGCCTTGCGAATATCATGGACCTGCTCGGCCGGTTAGATGCATTGGGTGAACCCGCCGTGATGCAACGCATCGATATTCGGATGCAGCTTCTCGAGTATTGGTACGATCGGTACCAGATTGATAGTGTCCAGGTGTACGCTGCTCGCATTCTAGCGTTGAGTGCTCCGCTGTCACCTGCTCAACAAAATGCCATCGAACTCAAAGATGTCTGGGACAAGTTGTTAGTCATTGCCAATACGACCGGTGACATTCGCGCACAACGTCGTGTGCTCGATTCTGCTTTGGTACACTTTGCGGGATGGCGGGGAGGACAAGGAGGACAGTGGGTTACTGGCCGGACGCAACTTGTCGACACCCGGGAAGCGACCTACGGCAAGAAAACTCGAGCGTTACCCGCGGATGCATGGGCAAACGATGGTGGTATTGCGCGCCCAGTGTTGGGAAAGTTATCTGTGATTTTGAAAACGAATCATAACTGTGGTGCGAAATGTTATGATCAATACAACATTATCCGGCAGTTAATCGCGCAACATGGTGAGAACTTGGACCTGACGTTTGCGGTTGGGACGAATGGATACGCCCCTGGCTCCGGTGTCCTGACACCCACCGAGGAAGTGGTGGCCATCAAACACTACTTTGTGCAATATCACCAATTGCCCGTGGCGATAGCGGTGTTCAATTCAGAAGTGGACACATTGGACGATGGACGGATTGCTCGGCGAACATCGAGTTTAAATACTGCATTTGGCGATGCGGACGCAATCATTATCGATAAAGATGGGTTCGTTCGATGGATTGGCCCGCTCAAGTCGCGCCATGACAGACGCATGATCGATGCGGCAATTAACCACATCTTACAAACCTCGCAGTCCTAATGATTGCGATAAACCCAATGCTGTCGCTGGTATTCGTGGTCCTTTTCGGTGCGAATTATTCTCTTGATACTTATAGTAGTACATCGATTGTTCCCCCCCCCATGTCACCTCGTGAATCAGCGCAGAAATCAGTGCAGTGTCCGGGATCTGTGGTCGAAGATACCGTGACGCCCCCTCTCATTGGCAGTTCGGTAGGCTATGGAGTTGATAGCAGCGTCTCCCCGTGCGAAGATTTCTTTGCCTACGCCAATGGTGGATGGCGTGCCAAGACTGTGCTGGGGTTGCCTACACCTGGCCGAGCGAGGGTTGTCTCTATGTTTGATGATACGAATCGTCGCACACAAAAACGACTGCGGACAATCATCGATTCGGCACACACCGTCGCGTCCACCACGACAGATCATGTCTTAAAAGTCATCGGAACGTTCTTTGAAAGCTGTGTTGCTGCTGATTCGGTGCCGCCGCCTGGCGTCGGTGTCCCGCCTCGGGCGAGTGCTTCCCCTAACAGAAGTCGGGATCAGAAGAGCACGGATGAACAGAAGGTGGAACTTTGCTATCGTAAAACCTTGGGATCGCTGGGAGTCGCTGTAGGGCAAGCTTTCGCCCGCGATTTGCTTGTCTTCCACGCGCTGGAGCGCATGGAGGCCTTGCTGACCGAGATTCATCTCGCCACCATCGAGCGCATGAAGGTTAACCCTTGGATGTCGCGAGATGAGCGCACAGCGGCGGCGGAGCGGCTCAATCGACTGAAGTTACGGATTGGGATGCCTCAGGAACTGATCGACTTTTCGTCGCTTGAGCTCTCCAATGATTTTACCAAAAATGAAGCGGCTGTCGTGGCATTTTCCAATCGGCAATGGCTCTCCTCGATTGGCGAGGATGCACGCGAGCGATGGCGGGCAAGTTTAGTGAATACCAACGCATCGTATTCCGCCGCGGACCATGCGATCGAGGTGCCGGCTGCGATGTTCATGCCACCGTTCTTTGTGGCCACTGCTGACGATGCCGTGAACTTTGCTGGCATCGGGGTGGTGATTGCGCACGAGATCTTTCATAGTCTGACGTCACAACTTCGATCGACGGCCAATCCGAAGATGCATGACAACATTCAGCTCTTTAAAGCCGTCAATTCGCAGCTTGGTACGCTGGATGGGTGGGGCACTGATGGTACACGTACGTACACGGAAGACATTGCGGATCTTGGTGGAATTTTAGTGGCATATGATGCCTGGCAAGCCATGCTTCGAAAGAAAAATACGAAACCTCCGACGATCGATGGGTACACACCTGACCAGCGCTTCTTTCTCGCTGTCGCACAGGTGTGGCGTGGGAAATGGACGGGGATAGGATTCAGTGGCGTGCATGCCGCACCTTTTGCACGAACACATAACATGATTCGCAATGCGCCGCAGTTTGCCGCGGCGTTTGAGTGCAAAGAGGGGGATCCGATGGTTGTACCACGAGACCAACGACCGGTGATCTGGTAGGCGTGCCTGAGGGATGCAAGCCTCATTGACGATATTGCGGACAGTTTGTGCGCACAGTCTGTAGTTTTGATCTTCCCTCCAGGGAAAGTAAAGTCGCTCTCATAGAGCGGCTTTAACAGCTCGTGACACGCTTACACCGAGATTCGCTCCCTCATCCCGCAGTTATTCATTCACAGGTTCACTTTGTTTTCATGCTCCGTCTTCTCTTCGCACGAGCGCTCTCAAGTCATCGGCGCATCACGCTACTCGTCCTCCCTTGGTACTGCATATCCGGCAGTCAGCTGCAATCTGGCGTGTCAGAATCACCGATCCCGGGGAGCCCGCAGATAATCTTAATCGCGACGGAACCGTCTTCTGCGACCGATACTGTTCTTAGTACGATTCACGGCCCGTCGCTGCGACACGGCCTCGATACCACAGTCTCGCCTTGCGCGGACTTCTTTCAATATGTGCACGGGGGCTGGCGTGCAAAAACCGAGATGGAACCGTTTGATGGCAAACAACTGAAACGTCTGTCAACGCATTCCTATGCCCGATATCATTTGCAGCATCGCATTCAAGCGCTGCTGGATTCTGCGCGATCGATCGCTACGACGACAGCCGATCCCACGATCAAAGCCATTGGACAGTTCTACGCGAGTTGTCTGACGGCCGACACACTCGAACGGAGCCCACGACGCGGGAATGCATCCGTCTCAGACTCGTCGCGAAGTGACCAGTGTGTGCGACGCAGTATGGTGACGTTTCCGGATGCCGTGGGGCAGGTGTTTGCGGACGATCTCTTTGCTTCTGGCGCTGCTGAGCGGATGGAGGCCATGCTCACACAAATCATGGCCTCTATTATCAAGCGGATTAAGGCGAATCCCGTCCTGTCACCTAATGATCGCACGTGGGCGATCGGGCGATTGCAGTCGTTAAAGCTACATGTGGGTCGACCCAAGGCGATCGACTATCACGACCTCGTCTTGTCGGACGACTACTATCGTAACAAAGTGGTGATTGCGGAATTTACGCATCGCGTGGCGTTGAAGCAGATGGGCGGTGCGATCGGGTCCGATATGGGGATGCAGATGTTTGTCGTGAATGCACGTTATGTGCCGACGTCACACTCCGTCGAAGTGCCAGCGGGCATCTTTATGCCGCCGTTTTTCAACCCTACTGCCGAAGACGCTTTGAATTACTCAGGTGTAGGGAGCGTGATCGCGCACGAGATCTTTCACAGCATCGCCCATGGTTTCTCTGCGCTAGACAATGTGGCGTGGAAGGAGAATACGGACAAGTTTCGAGCTCTCGTGAGCGCGATTGCAACCGTCGATAAATGGTCGACCGATGGGACGCGCACGTTCAATGAAGACGTGGCCGACTTAGGAGCTGCGCTCGTGACCTATGACGCCTGGAAAGAGGCCGTGCGCAAATCCGGACAGATACCTGCGCCGTTAGTCGAAGGTTTCACCCCAGACCAGCGTTTCTTTCTTGGCCTCGCATTAGTCTGGCGATACAAATGGCAACCCATCGCATCGTTCAGTCGTGATACGCATAGCTCCCCGTTTGCCCGCGTGACGTTGATGATGCAAAACTCGCCACAGTTTGCAAAAGCCTTTGGCTGTAAAGAAGGAGATGCCATGGTGCTTTCTCCGGAACAACGGGTGCAGATTTGGTAGAGAGTAACCGTCGATAGTTGTCGAATGCAAACAAATTTTATGAAATACAAAACACACGGGTCAATTCCACGAATTAGCCGAGCGCTTCAGTCAACATGCATGGCAACATGCGCACACAGGTCGCGCCTTTCTCGGATTTTTATTGTGTGCAGTCTATTCGTTGTCACATCGTCTAGTTGTAGCACCAGACATGCAACACGTGGAGCCAGCCCAACCCATCCCGCGACAGACGCAGAAATAGCACAGCGTGAAACGATTGCCGGTGCTCCATCGGGCACGACGGCCTTTATCGGTGCATCCGTCATTCCGATGGACGAAGAACGGATCCTCGCGAATTATACTGTGCTCATCCGCAACGGTCGGATCGTTGAGATGGGCCCTGTCCCTCAAGTCCGCGTACCAAACGACGCGGTCACGATCGATGCCGTAGGAAAGTTCATGATCCCAGGGCTCGCAGATATGCATGCGCACCTCTTTCACACGCTCCACGGCGAAACACCCACGGGATTGGCGGCAACAGGAGCGGGGGCCCACAGGGATACACTCCGCGCACGCCGCCGCTTAGCCTGGTGGCTCGCCAACGGTGTCACGACAGTCCGCAACATGGATCACGCGTTCACCGAACCCGGGAAGCTGTCGCTCATGTTAAAAGCTGAAGCGGCCAGCGGCACGGTGCCAAGTCCGCGCATCTACACCGCGGCACGTTGGCGTCCACCTGCAGACAATGAATCGAATTCTACGATTACGATACACTGGCCCGCGCTTGGCGACATCGAAAAACATCTCATCGCCTACAAAGCCGCCGGTTTCGATTTTATTAAGCCATACTTCGAGCCGAAAGAGGTCTTTGATTCGCTCGTGATCATCGGGAAACGTCTCGGGCTTCCAGTCTCCGGTCACATCCCAGTCGGCATATCAGTCTATCACGCCGTCAAATACATGAATTCACTGGAACATCCCC
>CAYTFY010000008.1:0-129482 GCA_964437225.1 uncultured Gemmatimonadaceae bacterium
CGGGACCTCCAAGGGCGCCGCCTCGAGCACGGCGCGCACGTCGTCCCGGACCTCGGCGAGGTCCGCGTCGACGAGGTTCGCACCGCCGAGGTCCGCGTCGCGGAAGTCCGCGCTGCGCAGGCTCGCGCCGCCGAGGCTCGCGCCGCGGAGGTCCGTGTCGCGGAGGTCCGTGTCGCGGAGGTCCGCGCCGCCGAGGTTCGCGCCGCGGAGGCCCGCGTCACGGAGGTCCGTGCCGCGGAGGTCCGCGGCGCTGAGGTTCGCGCCGCGGAGGTTCGTGTCGCGGAGGTCCGCGCCGCTGAGGTTCGCGCCGCCGAGATCCGTGTCACGGAGGTCCGCGGCGCGGAGGTTCGCACCGCCGAGGTCCGCGCCACGGAGATCCGCGCCGCCGAGGTCCGCGTCGACGAGGTTCGCGTCACGGAGGTCCGTGCCGCGGAGGCTCGCGCCGCCGAGGTTCGCGTCGACGAGGTTCGTGTCGCGGAGGTCCGCGTCACGGAGGTCCGCGTCACGGAGGTACGCGCCGCCGAGGTCCGCGTCGCGGAAGTCCGCGCTGCGCAGGCTCGCGCCGCCGAGGTTCGCGCCGCGGAGGTCCGCGTTGACGAGGTTCGTGTCGCGGAGGTCCGCGCCGCTGAGGTCCGCGTTGACGAGGTTCGTGTCGCGGAGGTCCGCGCCACGGAGATCCGCGCCGCCGAGGTTCGCGTCGACGAGGTCCGCGCCACGGAGATCCGCGCCGCGGAGGTACGCGCCGCCGAGGTTCGCATCGCGAAGGTCCGCGCCGCCGAGATCCGCGCCGCGGAGGTACGCGGCGCGGAGGTACGCGCCGTTCTTGATCGCCGCCTCTGCGGCCTCACGAACACTCATCGCGTTGGCCGAGTGGTAGAGGACGGCGCCGGTGTAGCGGTGGCGGATATCGATCGCCATCACGCCACCTCCCCGATATAAATCACTATTTGATTTGCCCTAATGCCGGTTTTCATTCTGTCCTCCACTCATTCAATCCAGTGTTTAGCACCGAAATAAGCGCGTCCCCGCTAGGAGCGAATAGCTCGCATCGAATCGTTGCAGAGGCGCCGCTCACGCCGCACCTCCCTCGGTCTGCGCTTCGACACGCGCTCGGAGCGCCTCTAGTGCGGCATCGTTGCCCGCGTAGAAGTCTGGGACGCGGCCTGTGCTCCGCGCGAAGATGGCCGCGCCTGCGGTGGCTGAGTTGGTGCGGCGCTCTAGCTCGTAGCCCGCCTCGCCTGCAAGGTGGATGGCCCATCCAGCCATGCAGTGCGTGGTCTCACAGGTGTGCCAGGAGGCCATCTCCAGGGAGCACCCGGGCCGCTGGATCGCGTCCAGGATCTTGCGATCGAGATCCTCGACAATTGGCACCTCACCAAAGGAAGCACCTGTGAGGTCCGCACCGCAGAGGTACGCACCGTAGAGATTCGCACCGCAGAGGTTCGCACTGGTAAGGTCCGCGCCGCGGAGGTACGCGCCGCCGAGGTTCGCATCGCGAAGGTCCGCGCCGCCGAGATCCGCGCCGCGGAGGTACGCGGCGCCGAGGTCCGCGCCGCCGAGGTCCGCGCCGCCGAGGTCCGCGCCGCCGAGGTCCGCGCCGCTCTTGATCGCCGCTTCCACGGCCTCGCGAACACTCGTCGCGTCGGCCGAGTGGTAGAGGACGGCGCCTGTGTAGCGGTGGAGGATCTCATTCGCCATCGGTCGCCTCCTCTCTTCGCGCGATAACGTCGAGACACGGGGGGAGCACGCGCAGCGTGTCCAACTCGCCCTTGATCTTGGCGTGCTCGAGGAGCCCGCCCGCGATCGCGAGCTCGATGCCGCGCCCGAAGTCGTAGAAGGGGTTAGCGAGCCAGCGACTCAGCGCGCTGTTTTGCATCTTGTCGGCAGCGGCGAGGTCAGCCGTCGTCACGGGCTCCCAAGCGTCGCGCACGGTGGACGCCAGTACGCCGGCGGCCACCGCGATCCCGATTTCGGCCTTGCCGAACACGCCGACGGACGGAAACAGGGTGGTCACCAGGACCTCACTCGGTTTCATGTATTCAGTCATTGGTTATTTCCTTGTTCGAAACCGCGGCGTCGTAGGGGGCGCGTGCGCCCCCTACAGCACCATCCCAGCGTACTCTCACGCTGAAGTCGCGTAAACCAGCGCTTGCATGCGACACATCTTGGCCTAGGAAGGAATCCTTCCTGCTTATGCCACGCGACATCGCGCCCACATTTGTGGCAAGGCACTACGGGCACGTTCGCGCCAAAACAGGCATCTTTTAGGTCGGTGCCGTTCCAGCAGGGTACGCTACCTAGGCAAACGTCGATGAGCTTAGCCCTCTTGAGGCGGGCACCCCTGAACTCCCTCAAGCACCACGCCGCGTAGATCGGCCTCAAGGAGAGGCATCTTGGCATTCACGGCCTCGAGCACGGCTTCTTCTAGGGTTGCGGCCCCCTCGGAGCGGTAGACTTCGATCTCTCGGTTCCAGCGGTTACTTATTTGGAATGTCATGCATCTCCTTCGCTACGCAAGTAGGCCATGGCTTCGTCCTTATGGCAGAAGAAGTCAGGCACGCTGCCGACTGAGTGTGCGAAGATCGCCACCGCCGCGTTGTTCGTCGACATGTCGCGCTCCAGCTCGCGGCCCCGCTTGCCGGCGAGGATACAGGCCCACCCGGCCAAACAGTGCGTGGTGCTGCACGTATGCCAGGCGCCCATGTCGAGTTCGCCGCCTTCCTCGGTGATAGCGCGCAAGATCGCTTCTTTCAGGTGAGGCACCACGGGGATGTCCTCGCCTAACGTCGCTCCTGTCAGGGTTGCGCCGCGCCACGTCGCGGTGGTGAAGTCCGCCCCCGTGAGATCTGCACCATTGAGGCGCGCGCCGGCGAACTCCGTGTAGTGAAGATCTGCCTCTGTGAGGTCCGCACCTGTGAGATCGGCTGCCGCCAAGTCTGTGTACGACAAGGTAGCGGCGTGCAGGCAGGCGTGTCGCAGGCTCGCCCCGCACAGAACCGCGTTTTGCAAGTCTACGCGTCTCAGATCGAGGCCGTCGAGGTTCGCGCCGCGCAGGTCGCCCTCCCCGAACGAGATGCCGCGGCGCACCGCCTCGGACACCGCTTCTGCCAAGGTCTTGGCCGTCTCGGAACTGTAGACCGCGGTGCGGTGTAGGTAACGGCTCGGGATAGTGATGGTCACGCTTCCTCCCTACGCTTTCTCGGTGCAGATCACGTTCACGAACTCGACGGCCGAGATCTGCAGGTAGACGCCGTTCTTGTTCGCGTATTCGACCACGCGTGCCAGCGCCTTCGGCGCTTCGCGCTTCGCGCCCTCCACGATGTCACTCACTGACACGTTATCCGCCCAGGGGCGCTCGTCGCGGAGTGTGATCGTGGCCCGGACAGTGGTATGTGCTTGTCGAGTATTCATGGGGTCAGTAGTCCTGTATGGCTTCTTGAAGTTCTATGAAGGCCGTCGCACCCACCGCGGCATGCAGCTTGATCGCGTGCTCCAGGCACTCCTTGTAGATCGCCTCTGCCTTGCGCGAGTCGGTGTCATACCCGAAGTTATCGGCCCACTCCTCGAAGCCGCTGGCACTCAGCACATCGCCTTCGGCGATCAGGCAGTAGAAGACGTCGCAGACGTCGGGTTCAGGTACGTGCCGGCCTTTCTCGCACTCTTCATGGAGCGTGAGCACGTAGTCGTTGCTGTTGTCCCGCGGCATCACGTATGGTTTGTAGCTCGGGCAGTGCGCGATCCCTTGCGTGTAGGGGCACGTGTAGAGCTGCCTGTCTCGGCACAACACCTGGATATCCCAGTTGAGGCTCAGTTTATCGAGCGCTATGCCTCCGGCTAGCGCATTACGCGATTTGGATTGCGGCACGAAGAACGCACGCATGTCGAGCCGGTGCTTGTTGAGCGCTGCCTGCAGCGTTTCTTTGGGCGTCACCGGGTGTCCTTCAGGAAGCTGTGCAGCCTTTCTATCACCGCGGTAACCTCCTTGTACGCCGTCTCGACGTCGAGCTCGCGCGTCTCCTGTACAGCGATCATCGACGACAAGATGTGGTCCAGGTTCTTCGCGGCTAAGATCCTGAGGGCCACCGAAGCCGACGTGATGGGCGTCTTGGTGCTGTCCACGTAGAGGCCCCAGTTCCCCTTGTGCTGACACCACTGAAACGGTCCGTGGACGGCATTGGCCAAAAGCCCGGCCTTCTCCGCCATGGCGCTGAAGGCGATGAATGTGGCGTTGAGATCATCGAGAGTCACGGACATCAGATGTCCTTCCTGATTTGCAGGACAGGCCAGCGCTCCGGCGAGCTCGTGTGGCTGTACTCAACGCAGCAGGTCTCGCGACTCTCGTCTTCGTACAGCTGCGCCGCTTTCTCTCGCGCCGCATCCACGCTCTCAGCTTCCACAGTGAAGCTCACGGTATGCACTTCTTCCACATACACTCTGTATACGGTCACTCTTTACTCCAACTTCGAGGGCTACTTCCCTCGAAGCGACTCCCCGTCCAACACGACTAGCCTCCAAACCACGCACCATTGCGTGATCAGGAGGCTAGGCAGTTGGGGCCAAGATCCCCGAGGGGAAATCGAGGAGGCGCTCCGAAGGAAGTAATGGTGGACCCGCCCGGAATCGAACCGGGGTCCGCAAGAGATCCATCTTAGTTTCTACGCGCGTAGTCGGTGAGTACAGCAGGCAGGCTGCGGGGCACCGACACCCACTCTGTTAGGGGCCGCAAGGCCCTCCACCATCTGGCTCTGCTAGGGCGTTGGAGCAGCCAGAGATCTCCAACGTTCCGCCCGTGAATGATGCCGCCCCCAGCTACGGGTGTCCCTGGGGGCGACAGCTCAGGCCGCGAAGGCCTGGGCGGCTGCGTTATTGTTCGCAGGTATCGTAATCGGCTTGATAACCCGGCCCACCGATCAACCGGGGCGCGCTACTTCGACTTCTTCTCCTACGTCGAAACCTGTCGGGCCCGTAGGGGCGTGGTGTCCGCGCTACCACGAAAAGAGCTGGACCATTCCAGAGGGGACGACCTCTCTTCGAGGCAGCGCGGGCACCACGCCCCGTCATCATGTGTTTTCCGACAACGCCCCTTCGATGAGGCGTTGTAGGAGTTCCGCGAGCCCCTCGGGGAGGGGCCGTACTTGCTCCTGCGTGTGCAGGTGCTGCATCAGCTGCACGAAGATGCTGTTATACAGCATGGTCTTCTGTTCGAACAGCGCTTCTTCGGTTTGCTGCAAAAACGCAACGAGCTCTCCGTCCGGAGTCGCGGTCTCTCGGAGCTTGCGGACGACGCCGAGCGTGCCTGCGGCGTACCCTTCGGTCTTCGACAGCGCGATGTACGACATCAGGATGGCGCCCGCTACCTTGGCACGGTCGTCGTCCGCTTGGTTCAGCGCGAGGAGCATGTGCTGCGCCGTGTGAATGCCGAGACGCCACTCCGGCGGCTGCTCGTCACAGATGCCCGTGATGATTTTGGTTAGGGGATGTTCTTCCATGGGGTTGGTCGCTCTATTCCGCCCTCGAGTGCGAGACTTCGAAGGGCTATGGCAATACGGTCAAGAGAGGTACAGAGCCTTTCGGCGAGGCGCAACGCGGTGGGGGGACGCCCTAGAGCGTATTCCTCCCACCAGTAGCGTTGCACGAGGATTTTCAGGGTATCGTCACTTCGTGCACCACTCGAAGGCATGTTACCCTTCTACCACAACTGCGGCCGGCAATCGAATACGCTAGGTGCCCTGGTCCCTAGGTACCCGGGTCAATCGAATACGGCTTGGTACACCGCGTTAGGCACCATGACGTGCAGCGTGTGTGTGGCCCCCGCAGCCTTGCTATTAGCCTCGAGGCACTCCGCCGCTTCGCTGTTCAGCATGGCGTCGAAGTGCCGCTGGAGGTAGCGCTGGAGCCCATGTAGCTCGTCCACGGCACGCACGCAGAGCGTACCGTCGAGTCCCGGAACGCGCACCATCGTCTGGTGGATCGTCAGAAGTACGGGCGCTTTCGCCGGGGCATGAGCTTCCTGATCGTCCTCATCCAAGTTATCCAGGTGTACGTACGCCATCCGTGTCGCCTCAGTGTCTGAAAAGGGGAGGTCAAGGTTCCGGTGTTGGAGCCGCAAGCAAAGCATCGCCCGTCGTGCCTGACGTCGGGATCAGGGCCACACAGAGGGCACCACACACGATGGGTTGCTTGCATGGCCTTAGGTTCCTGCTGCGTGCCCGCGCACCACCGGCGTAGGCGCGGGCTGGACGTAGGGTAGATCGGGCAGAAGCGCCAGAGGCGTGGTGAAAGGGACCCACCCCTGCTGCCCTCTGGCGCGGCCGTAGAACCTGCCCCGATAGGCGTAACCCGCCGGGACGAGGATGAAGAGCTCACCGTGGCGCTCAAGCGCTACGTGCACGCGGCGTCTCCTGTGAGGGTGATATATGCGTCGAGTCCTCCGGTTCCGTAAATATACACGTACGCTGGATCTTCTTCCAGCTCGGCGTAGCATTCTCCGTACGCGCCCTTGAGGAGGCCGTGGTCTGGGTGGGAGTCGGACCACCGCACCCCGATGCCGAGCCACTGGGTGGCCAGGTACCAGCCGAATGTGTGAGGGTCGGGCTCGCAAGCGTGCCCTGGAAGCTCCGCGTTCTGGTGGAATACCTGGACGAGATCTACGTCGCAGAGCTCCTTGAGCCGCTCGCCGGCCCAGAGAACCACCATACTCGGCGTAGAAGGCACGCAGTCTTCTATCCGCGCCCCCGGCTCCCAGGGGGGCCCATCTCCGCGCTCCTCCCAGGCTTGGGCCCACGCGAAGACGAAGCAGGCGTCCGCGAAGCCTTGGACGATCTCGTCGTAATCGCTGTCCATACGATTTTCCATCCGTAACGCTCCAAGGCTCTTAGAAACGAGAGCATTTGAGCTCCGGGTCGCGCACCCAAATGCGTTTGCCGTCCGCGGTGCTCACGCAGACGTTCTTGTTTACGTTGGCGGGCGTAAAGGCCTCCACGATGACCGGAGTGTCATGCCAGTACGCCGTGACTCCCACCTGCATCCAGTTAGGAAGGCCGTGGTACTGATGATGGCGCTGCTGGTCGAGTGCCTCGTTCTGATCCCTTATCTGGCGCATCCACGGGGACATTTCGATGGATGCCTTCTCGAGGGTGGCGCGTAGTGTGGGGCCTCCGTGGCGCTGTGTGGTGGCTGCGCAGGCCGCCGAGAGGAGATCGTGAGCTAGAGCCCCGGCCTCCTCAGGCGTCAGGACGAACTCGTGAGGGCCTACGACGGTGTGGACCTGCGCGTCCTTGGCCTCGGTCTTGTGTTCCGTCACGGTGCGAGTGCTTCGTCGCTAGCCGTGACCGTAAGGTACGCCTGGTAGTCTGTGTATGCGTGAAGGCCCGCGGCCAGCGCGCGGAGTGGATCCTTTCCGCACGCGGCGGCTAGGGTGTACATACTTCTGCACGAATCCACATCTGAGAGAGGCAGCCAGTCGCGATAGACCGCGTAGTTCAAGACGGCCTCGCAGCCTTTCTCCACGTCGTCGTGCCCCACCAGCTTGTACGCTCGAGAGTGAGTCCCGCGCGTGTGTGCGATCGCAATCCAGATGGGGAAGTGCCTGGGCAAGTACTCCCAGCGCGTCCCTAGGCTCTCCGGCGCATAGGGGTCTCCGCCGTCTTCGATGCGCTGAGCTTCTATGCACAAGGTAAGAAGGCCCCGGCGATCCCCTACGGATCGCAGAGTCCGCGCCGCGATCTTTCGCTCAGCATCCGTGATGGGTTCGTATGTGTATACTGTTCGCATGTCCATGGTGTGTATCCTATTGGGCTGGAGACTATAGCTTCTCGGGGGACGAACATATCGTGAGACGCACTGCCGTGTCAGTACGGTCGGAGATTGCGACGGCCCAGGCGTGGAGAGGATCCAGACCCCGCGTGTATGCTTCTTCGAACGCGGAGGTGCACCCCGCCACGGGCTGTAAGCGTTGGATTGACTCCGTAACGCGCGCAATGCGCTCGTAGACCTTCCGTACGCCTTCCTCGTCATGGATGACGTAGTTCCAGACGGCGATGTCCCCCAGGGTGCTGCGGAATGTCAGGGTCACGTAGAGAGGGAACACCTCGCGCTCGTATTCCCATGTGTGCCCGAGGGGTTCCCGAATGAAAGGCTCGATTTCGCCCTTTGCGACGCACACCGCATTTGCGTCGATCAGGTCTGCTACGGCAGGGTCTCCCTCGTCTTCGTGGCGCCAACGCCTTGCCTCAGCCCGCAACGCCGACGCAGCGATCTTGAGCTCGGCAGGAGAGGCTTCCTGGTACAGGTACTTCTTCACTCTACGCAGCGGTGTCGGCATGCTATTCCTCCTCGGCACCGTAAGGTTCGCGCCACACGACCGTGTTGTTGTCTTCGATCACCCCGCGGCAGTCCAAGTTCTCACTGTGCCAAGCGTCGAGGGCGTCTTGAAGACCCTGGACGTCTATATACGAGAGCGCGTCGTCCCAGTGCTCGCTCAGGGCGTTCTCGAGGATACTCTCCGCATCGAGCGTGGGGGTTGGGTGCGGTTCTACGCCCCAGACCTCATCCGGCGCGTCGGGGTCGTCGTACCATGAGTCGGTGGTGACGTAGTCGTCGTTGTACACGACGAAACTCCCGGTGTAGTCCGAGATGTGGACGCGCGTAGCTTTGGCCATGCGCGCCGCTTCTTGCGCGAGGCTCTTGCGGTTGTGGCACGCAGCGCAGGTGGCTGGGTACCAGATCTCTTTGGTTTCGACGCCGCACTCTGTGCAGGTCTTCGGGGCGCAGCAGGTCCGCGCGAGGTCTTCATACTGGCTCGCGCGCTGGCACTTGCTGCACGCGTAGACGTACATCTTCCCGTCGGGAGATGCGAGCTTGACGGGGTCCATTACCCGTACCGCACTTCGCCCAGGACGGCGGCTTGGACCAGCGCGTCGAGGGACTCCCCGTCGGCGTCGCCCGAGATGATCTTGCTGGCGGTGTGGAAGCCCCCGCTCTCGCAGAGCACCCGTAGCCCGCGCGCGACCCAGTCTTCGGGTAGGGCGTGGACGGGCGCATCTTTGTCCGTGGCTTCTCGGATCTGTCGGACGCCGGTGTCTTTGTCCCGCCACGTGAGGGCCCAATAGCGGATGGACCGCGGGATTTCCGTCTCAAGGTCGGCGACGTACTCGTCATCGAGATCGAGGGTAATGTTGAGGTTGATACGCATCACTTGTTCCAGGGTTTGACGGTGATCGCTTATGGGTTGGGGGTTATGACGCGGACCACCTCCCCGTAGGGGATAGGAAGGCCCGCCACACGCGCGTATAGAGGCTTCCCAGCCTCAGGCAGCGCGCCTGTGATCTCTGCGTGCTCGCGCACGAACCGCGGCGCAAGCTCGCTCTCCTCGCCTTCAGGGAGGCGGATGAAGACCCGCACGCCTTCGGTGTCAGGCACGCTCGGGGGCGGGGGGTGCATGCCTTGGGTCCAAGACGTCAGCAGTCGCAGCATCTCTGCGTGCGTTATGGTTCCGACGTGCCCACACACGCTACAGCAGCGGCCGGCTCCGCCTTGTGCAGGCGTCAGCGTATGTGAGGTCACGTAACTGCACGTCTCACAGGACCATAACGCCTTGATGGGGCCCATTACAGCAGCCCTTCGAGCGTCGTCCGCTCCTCCGGACGCAGCTTCAAGTTCTTCAGGAGCCAGCGCACGTAGCCGCGGTCCACGCATTCGATGCGAGTGCCGCAGTGCTTGCCCCTGCTGAAGCAGATGTCCTCGCCCGTCTTCTCGAGAAAGCGGGGAGGGATGCTCGGCGGGGGCGGGGGCGCTTGCGTCAGGGGGGCACTGAGAACCCTGAAGAGCTCCACCGTCGCCTGGAGGTCTGCCAGAGCGTCGTGGGCGTTCTCGAGGGGGATGCCGTAGCGCTCGCACTGGAGACTCAGGTTGTACTTCGCGTCGTAGATCTTATGCGCGTGGTCGTACGCGGCGCCGATCCCGATGGTGTCGATCTTGTGGTACGCGAGGACATTCTTCATGTCCGCGGTGACCCCTTGGGCCTCCATCAGCGCCTCGAGAAAACTCACGTCGAAGCCGACGTTCTGTCCGAGCGGGTAGGCCCATGAGACGCTGTACTGGCGAAAGACTCGTACCAGGTGCAGCGCGAGTTCACGCTGCGTGATTGCCCCGCGTTCTGCCCAGAGCTCGGGCGTGTAACCGTTGATCTTCGCGGCCTCGGGGGAGACGGGCACTGTGGGCTGCACGAAGAGATTGGCGGAGACCACCTGTTGGAGGTGCTCGTCGAGCAGCATGTACGCGAGCGAGATGATCTGGTCGCCCTTGTGCGGGTGTAAGCCCGTAGTCTCGGTGTCGAATGCGAAGTACTTGATGGGCATGAGGGTCAATGTCTTTCTTCGAGATACGATCGAGCTTTCTCACGAGGCCGTGCTCTTCTGCGTAGGACACGACCTCTTCATCATTTTCCCATTCGTAGCGCGCCCATCCCTAGTGGTGGGTGTACCAGCGTGCGGCGCGCTTCCGGTAGGTCACTCACGGGATGAGCGCTTCGATGCGCCCCTGAAAGACCTCCAGGTACCCGTTGTTCCCGATGTCTTCGGTGACCTCAAGGGATGCTACCTGCGTCTCGGATTCGTGCGCCGCTTCTTCCCCCTGAAGGCCGGCCGAGTAGCGGTTGATCCTGTAGATCTGGCCTCCGTAGAGGGAGAGCATGTCGGCCTCGTTGTGGTGGCGCACGTCGTCGAACACCACGACGTCAATGCCCGCCGGTGCGGCTGTGATCACGTGCTCCGCCATGCGGACGAAAGCTAGAGGGTCTACGGCACGAATCTGGGTGCCGATGTGCTGCATGATCTTCCGCCCTGTCCACGCCGGGAGGTCCGGGATGGGCGCGGACTTCTCTTCCTGGGTGCCGTAGAAGCACGAACGCGGAACGTGTGGGTACGCCATCGAACACATACGCTTGAGCGGCTCGGCGAAAGCCGTGTGTAACGCGCGTCCCTGTTTGGCGCAATAGACGCGGGCAGCGGTGCTCTTGCCCGCGCCTGCTACCCCGGTGAATCCGATGACTTTTACCACTCCACGTTGATAGTACGTTTCACCCCTTCTTGCAAGTATCCTTTAGCGACAAAGCGACTTGCGTCGCCCCGCGGAGCATGCACCCGAACTTGTGCGGCCCTTTGACGTAGGCGCTGCTCGTACACGCGGGGCAGGGGAAGTCCGCCACCTCAGCGAGGCGCGCAAGGGACATCCCTCGGTCGAGGAGTCCCCGAACGTAGTCGCGCGTGATCGCATCGAAAGCGTCACGGCAGCGCTCCGCGCTGTCATAGGGGGCCCCGTCGAGCCCCTCGAGCGGGAAGTGTTGATCTCGGGTCTTCTCAATAGCACGCAGCCAGTCGCCTGCCGTAGCGTACCAGCTGTCGGGGATGGGGGTATCTCGCATCGGCATTCCTCGTCTCAGGGCTTCTAAAAAGCGGTTCAAGATAGCAGAGAGCCCCCGGCGCGGTAAGCGCCGGGGGCTTCTACGAGGCTCCGTCCCTAGGGCACGTTCGATCCACGGATAGAAGGTGCCCTGGGCACATCAGACACTAGCAGCACCAGGCGAAACGCCTGGCGCCAGAGACACGCTCACATGTGTTCGACCGGCCGTAGCCGGTCCTGGGTATGGATCCGCGTGATCCAGAACTCGGGCAGCGTCGGCCGCTGCTCGTGTTCGAGGATCACGAGGTTCCGCGGCCTCCGATCCTATGTTACGTGCCGAGCGAAACACCCGGCCCTGAGCGTGTTCTCTGTCTCTACTTCGACGGAGCCTATGCTGTCCTTATGGGTTCGCCCTCGAGCTCGGCGGTCAGCAGACCGGGGAGCTCGAGGGGGACCTGCCGCTGCACACGTAGTGTGCGGCGAGTACTAACTGCGGCACAGAGCGAGGCGAAGCACCTCGCCGGGGTGGATCCTAGAGTCGACAGCACGTTCTCTTGTACCGCACATACGAGGATTTTTTAGAGATCTTCGGTGCGGAGGATGACTGACACGATCTCGAGGTTGCGGTGCGGGTCCAGACTCACGGCGTTCTCGTAAAGGTGGGTCATCGACGGGAGATGGTCGTGCGCGAGCAGTAGCTGCTTCTTCTTGTTTGTGTGCTCTACGAGCACGTAGATGGTCAGGGCCTCCTGAGGGTCCCCTGTGAGCTCGCGTGTGAACTCGTCGGCGTAGTTCCGCGGCCCCGCTGGTGCAGGGAAGGGAATGACGTTACTCATAGCACCGCGGCGCCTGCGCACTGCGCAAAGCGGCACATATCGCGCCAGTACGTGCAAAGCCTGGGCGTCTCGAACACGGCGTGGTCCGCTATCATCGCCGCCCGGCGCATGTCTACTCCCCTGAAGGCATTGAACCCTGCTGTAAGCCCTGCGAGCTCCACGGTACCTCCCCCAAGGACGCGCCAGGTGTATCGCGTCTCTTGCGTGTGCCCCAGCAGAGGGTTAGCTGCGTACGCCATCGCACTGCCGCCGGCATACCGCGCGTGTTCGTGAGTAGCGAAGAACACAAGGACATGAAGGCCCTCGCTGGCCGCTAGGAGCGCCCGGGCCAGGATCTGCGTCGTACGGCCCGTCCGTCGGCCTGTCACGGGCGTTCCTCGGTTCGACGCGCAGCCTCGCTGCGCGCGATGTCCTTGTTCGAGGGCCTGCCGATCTTCTTCTTCGTCTTCGGAGGCGCCTTGGGGAGGCGCACCTTGATTACGAGCTCGAAGCCGCGGACCATCTCTTCGGCGCTACGCAGGGCCAGGTAGTAGTGCGCTCGCTCCTTCGCAGTGAGTCGTGAGTTCGTGTCGAGGGCGCTCTGAGTGCACTCGATCGCGGACTCGAGCCGGCGGATCGAGTTCTTGGCCAAGCGGGTGCAGACGCGGAGGGCGCTAAGCGGGGCGGGTCGTGATGCCATCAGGTATTCTCGTCGTAGTAGAGCTGCATCTCGCCGCAGATCGCGTCGAACTCCTCGAGTCGCCGCGTGCGTACCTCGTCGGACCAGCCCTTTTTTTCGTCGTCGTTCTGCGGAGACCCGTAGGACTCTCGCAGGTTGATCGTGAAGAGGGCGACTGCCCCCACGCACTCGTCGTCGAGGAAGCCGTGCTTCTTGCGCTGCTGGACGAAGAACGCCACAAGCTCTTCGGCGAAAGCTCCCGCACGCTCGCGGAACTCCTTCTGCCGGAAGGCGAGGAGACGGCTGCTCGCCTGCTTCGCCTCCTGTCCGGGGAGCTCTTTGATGGGCCCAGCGCCCAGGAACTGCTTGGCCTTGTTGTCGAGCGGCATCAGCGCGTACCCTTCGCGCGCGCGAGGAGCTCGTCCTTAGAGAGCTTCGATTTGCGCGGCGTGAACGTGAGGCAGTTCGGCTGTACTTGGGCGCCCTGTACGATGTGTGGCTTCGCGCGCGCGGCGGGATCTGTGACCCGCACTGCGCCCAGGGGCGTTCGCTGCCCGGGGGAGTCGATATAGGGGTAGAGGCTGCGCTTCACGCACCAGCCATCCGCCGTCGGCTTCACGCCGCGCAGAATGGAGTCGTAATGGGCGCACGCGGAGCAGGGATGGGTATTCTGCGGCATAGGTTCCTGATCTACAGTCGGTGGGGGACGATGCCTTCGGCCCGTAGCACCGAGGCGAAGGGCGTACGCTGCAGCGCTAGTAGTGCCTGCACGATCTGGAGGAGCGCCTGGGGGCGCGTCTCAGCCACGGGGACTGCCAAGGTCCACCCGTCCGTCGAGCGTCGCACACAGAAGCCCTCTACGGGCATCTGGGGCAGCTGCGCGAGCAGTACCTCGTACTCCACGAGTACAGGTTCGACTTGGAGACGGTGGCGCACCAGGACGTCGAGGACGTGGAGCAGGGCGAGCGTGGGGTCTTCGCCGCCTTGTACGGTCAGACCGCCGTAGCCCGGTACTGTGATCGTCACGTTGCGGCGCGCGCCCTCCACGAGCTCGTCGGTGGGGGTCTGGGCTTCCCGGGACGCCCCCTCGAGGGCATCGGCACGCGAAGCCGGCGGGCCGTCTTCCGAGAAGGGGTTGAAGTTCAAGCGCTTCACGGCGTCACCAGGAGCGTGTTCCCTGCGGTCATCTTCGGGTTCTTACAGTCCGCATGGACGAAGTACGCGCGGTCCGCGTACACCAACCCACGATCTGTGGGGTCGGCGGGGTTGGGCACGTCGGTGTCCTGCACCCCGAAGAAGGACTGGAAGATGTCGCCAGGGCGGAGCTTCTGACGACAGCGCATGCAGTGAAGGACGCTGGGGAACATAGACCAGTTCGCTAGAGTGGGGTCGGCGCAGTCGACGTGCTGCCAGTAGAAGCGCATGGCGTCGCCACCGCTAAAAAGACCAACGTGGACGAGGTCCGAGCGCCCGAGTTCAGTTTCAGGCAAGCGGTAGCAAGCAACGACACGGTGGCGATCACCAAGTCGTTGCCTGCATACCACACAGCAGCCTGAGACTGCGTCGAGTCGGACCCCGTCCATGACTAGGTATATGGCATAGCTACCCTAGAAAGGTCAATACGGAGTTTCTTTGGGTTGCTCTTTGCGACGCTCCGCGATCTTGCGGCTCACCTCGATGTAGGCGTCTAGCCCGTTTAGGTATATGTACATTACGTGCGGCAGGCACGTGTTGATGTGCGCGCTGGATGTCGCAGCCACCCGGAGGGGTGCGATATCGCGGACGGCAGCACACATGGCGGCGGTGACGCGGCTCTCCGTGAACCCGTCGAGGGCCGCGCAGAGTTCGAGCTCGTCTGGTGCTAGCCAAGCGCGCGCGACCCTCCGGAGATAGTCGCTGTGGGTGCGTACGAGCTGACGTACGCCAGCGACCACCATCTTTCGGCAAACCGCCTCAGCCTCCTCGTCGTAAGGGGAAGTGATCGTCGCCATATCCGGCGTGAAGATCTTACTCTTCTCTAGGCCCATCTCTGTCCTCGGTAGCGGTGGCACTGATCGCATGTCCTCGCAGAAGATCTCGAAACGCGCTGAACGAAATGGGTATCTCGAGCCACAAGGGCTTCTTCGCCCCGCGCGACAGCTTGAAGCACAATACGTATCCGTGAGGCGCATTCAGGAGGCGTAGATCGACATCACCCCTGACGAATATGTAATCGGTGGCGCGAAGACCTAGCTTCGGATCGAGGTCTTCGGCGGGTACGACCTTGGTTTTCATGTCTTTCTCCTAGCAGACGGGCCCCGTGAACATGTGCCACACGTACTGACCCCCGTTCATGAAGAAGGTGGCTACGTGCGTGCCCGTGTTCAGCCCGTCGAGGGGCTGCCCTGTCCCATAGACGTAGAACGTATGCGTGGCGAGAGAGGTGTTCGTATCAACCCCCGCCCACATGCATAGCTGTCCGCGCTGTTCCGCGACATGGAGGACGCGGGCCCCCAGGGGCATCTCGAGCTGGACTACGTCGTTGAGTTCGAAATGGTATTTTCGTATTACGTTCACAGGGTCTCCTTGGCACTGATATCCTTCTCTACGATCATTACTTCTGCTCCTTCTTACGCATTCTCGTGAGCCGCCCTAGCAGCATGAGTGCTGTGTCCTTAGATCGACCATGTGTCGGAAACCCGACGGCCTCGACCACGCGAGCCCCATAGGGCTTCGAGGTCACGCGGGCGGTGTCGATGGCGTCTTCGATCTGATCTAAGGTCCCGGGCGGTGCGTGTTGTGAAGTGCCGTCCTGCGCGAGCGCCCCGTCGGGTAGTCCCCTGGCCTGGCGGAGCAACGCACGCTCCTCGACGCATTGCGCCACCAGCTCGCGCACCCGCAAGGCTAGAACCGAATCCTGAATGACGCCTTCGTCATCTGTACGCGCAGCATCCCCGAATAGCTCGCCGATCGCGACGACGATGCTTCGGTAGAACTTGGCGTCGCTCCGTACGCCGTGGAGGGCCCTGAGTAAGGCCTGCTGTGTGCTCAAGTGTTGTTCGATCAGGGACTTATTATCCCAGACAGACGTATTCTGCTTGAGAGCGTGTGCCTCCCGTAGGTCTGCGAGACGGGCCTGCACCTCCTCGAGTGCCAGAGTCAGAGCCTTGATTTCTTCACTCATAGCATCGCCCACTTTCCGTCGAAGTGCGAGCCGTTGTAACGGCTGATCTTCTTGTTACCCGCTAAGATCGCTTCCGCGATTGGAAGCGGCACCTCGAACGCGGGGCCTCCGAGCTCGATCATTGTGTCGATGAAATACTGCGTCTTGAACGGCCGCCCTTCGAGATGGAAGTCGGCCAAGGCGATCGCGTCATCGATGAGGTTGATCCTTGCTGCGAGCCGTACCTGGCAGTGCTTGAGCCTGGCGTAGAAATCCACACCTACATCGCCGTTCTTTCGGCGGACGATCAGGGTGCCGTCGGGGTACGCCACCAGTACCGTGACATCGAGGCCTGTGTGAAGAGAGAGGAGGGTGGTCCCGTAGGGGAGATCCGGAGGCGGAGCCTTGCCCGCCTGGGACTTCAAGATGCGGTGCCGGTCCCCGCGGCCCATGTTGGGGAGAGCGTCGTGGTACAGCTGGAGCTCTGCCTTCGCGGCGGCGTGCTTCTCTATGAGAGCGCAGTTTTCCTCCTCGAGAGCCTCGTTTTCCTTCCGCAGTTTTTCGATGTCTACGTCGCACGCGAGGCGGCTCTCACGCCACCTCTGGGCTTGCTGTTCGAGGATCTCCACGGTCTCCCGCCTGTTTGCCTCGTTGCGCTCGAGCTGCCGCAGGAGCCTGTCCGCCTGAGCCGCTTCGACGCGCGCCCGCTCTTTCGCGTCGGCCTCGAGTTGCGCCGCGATTGCGCACACCCCTGCACTGATATCCTTCTCTACGATCATTACTTCTGCTCCTTCTTACGCATTCTCGTGAGCCGCCCTAGCAGCATGAGTGCTGTGTCCTTAGATCGACCATGTGTCGGAAACCCGACGGCCTCGACCACGCGAGCCCCATAGGGCTTCGAGGTCACGCGGGCGTCGAGGATAGCCACCACGCCCTGGTCGGACGTGGTGCGGATGAGTCGCCCTACCATCTGCCGGAGATCGGTGAGCATCGCAGGCATGGACACCTGGTTGAACCAGGCCTTGCCCGCAGCGGCCGTCTTGGCCTTGTTCACCGCATCCCCCGGATGCGGAAAGGGTAGCTTCGGGATGATCACGAGCGACAAGTGCAGCCCGGGGATGTCGATGCCTTCCCAGAACGACTTCGTGCCCAGCAGGGTGGCGTTGGGAGTCGAGAGGAAGGTCTCTCTCCCATTGGCCTTGAGCTGCGCGCTCTGCACGAGCAGCTTGTACGGATAGTTCTTACGGCGCAGATGGTTCGCGAAGAGATCCATGTCCCTGTAGCTCGTGAAGAGCACGAAGGCGTGCCCTTCGTTCGCCATGAGGAGATCGTAGGCCTCGTTCACCATCGCCTCGATGTACTTGGGATCCTTCGGGTCGGGGATGTTGGTCGGGAAGTACGCCCAGGCGTTCTTCTTGTAGTCGAAGGGCGTGCCGGCCAGGAACGTCGGCGCAGGGCGTGGCACCTGGCTGCCGTCCCACTGCGCGAAGGGGGGCAGGCGCGCCGCGGGGTCGTGCCCCACTTCCTGTGCGAAGTATGAGAACGATTGGTTGATCGTCAGGGTGGCGGAGAGGTAGTGCGGCGTGATCCCCCGCGACGCGTTGTGGGAGACGATCTGGTCCCCGATCTGCACGGGGATGGTCTTGATCGTGGAGTCTCCCGTGCGCTCGTTTGTCTCTACCGCCACCACGTAGCGCAGCTTGTCAGTGCACGCGAGATCGATGGCGTTGGCGTAGTTCTGCAGCGTGGTGCCGTAGGAGCTAAGCCAGTAGAGCGCCGTCATGGCGGCCTCAGACTGCCGAATCGAGGGGTGGAAGCACGGATAGTCCTCGTCGCTGTCTCCCGAGAGGAACTGCTGAAAGGCGAGGGTGCCCACCCCGCAGCCCGCCTCGAGCGCACCGAGTGCCTTACGTGCGATGCGCGCGAACTCGTGGGCTTTGTCGCCGTACGCGTTACGCGCCTTGGTCTCTCTGAACATCGCCTTGTATGCGAGCTCGAGGTCTACGATGTAGGGCAGCTCCGTAGGGATCTTGTCGACCTCGCCTTGCACGTACATGGCGTTGAAGTCGGACATGATCTGCGTGTGGATGTCGCCGAACTGTTCGGTGGCCTTGGTGAAGTATTTCTGCGGCATCTCGCAGGCGAGCGCGTTACGGACAGCCTCGGGGAACTTGTGCGCCTCGTCCACGATGAGGTGTTGGCAGGGTCCGAGGATCGACTTGTCGTGCTGGGCGAACACACGCATGTCGGCGCCCACTAGGGCGTGGTTGACCACCAAGATCATGGCCTCGTCCGCGGCGGTCTTCGCCGCGAGGTACCCCGACTTCGAGCACTCCTCGAAGTATTTGCACCGCGTTCTGCTGCAGTAGGCGACGCTGTGCGCGTGGTAGTCCCACGGGAGATCAGTGCCGTCAGCCCAGAGCCAGTGCTCCACCGAGTCGAAGAACTCGTCGTATTTGGCGAGCTCTCTTTGATCGAAGACCTTCAGGTGGACCTGGCGCTTGCATCCGTAGTTGGACTTTCCCATCATGCGCGCATACGGGACACCCCCTACCTTCTCCGCGAGGTAGGGCAGGTCCTTCTTGTAGAGCTGCTGCTGCAGGGACTTCATCGCGGTGGATACGATGACCCTGCGGCCCTCCTTGGCCGCCTTGAAGGCGACCAGGAGGTACGCGAAGCTCTTCCCGATGCCGGTGCCTGCCTCGACGGCGCAGGGGGTCTTCGTGGAGATCGCGTGGTTCAGATACTTGGTGAGCTCGATCTGAAGCGGACGTGTCTCTTTGACGACCCCATGGGCGGGGTCGCTCAGGTACTCTTCGGGTTCCATTGTAAGGGCCTCCTCGGGCCAAAGAAGGGCCGTGCACACACGCCCTGTCAGAGAGTCTCTTTCATCGTATTGCGGATGCTGACGCGAAGGTCGTGCGCGTCGCGGCCTATAGCGCTTATGTCCGCGGCGCTTTGGCCGTCATGGCGATTGCGGACCTGCGTGTTAGCAAAAACGCGCAGGGCGGTATCGAGTACGCCCAGAGGGTCTTCGATGCCCGCGGGCACCTCGATCACGTACTTACGCATGGAGCTCGCACGGAGCTGCCGCAGCGCCTCCACACACGCGCTGCGTGTATCTGCCGCACGTACCGCATTGGCGCCGCCATCTTCGGTCGCATACTGCAGTAAGACACTGCCTTGCGCGCGGCGCTGAATAGTCATCGAAGAGGCCCCCGCTTCGATTAGCAGGGTCCAAAGCTCATCCATACCCATGTGCATGGAGAATATCCTTTTCTCAGCTATACGACGGCACAGGCATCCCGCAACAGTGCGTGGAGTCGCACACGCGCAGTGGCGGGGTCTGCGTAGTCCAGCATATAACCGGCGTACGTGACCGCGTCGCCCGTTCTTGCGCAGGCTCCTTCTGCGGCAGGGCGTATCCAAGCGAATAAGTACTGTGAGTACCGCATGCACGGGGGTCGGGTGTGCTCTACGCGAGACAGGAACCCCTGCAGCGTGTCGTCATTGTAGGGCCGGGGCAGCGCCCGAAGCTGCTTCGCGTTTTCGCTCCATCCTGCGCGGACGTACCTGTCGGATAAGACCCCCGCCGCGAAGGACACGACCAAGCAGTCGCGTGCGTACGCGGCTTCGGGGCTGTCTACCGCCTGGAGCATGGCAGGGATCAGCGTAAGTAGCACGTCTGTTCGTTGCTGGTCGGTGTCCCACACAGGAGCGTCATTGACCCTCTGCCCCAGCAGTGCGACGTCGCAGGGGACGCTCCGGGGCGTGTCGCTGTGATCTTCACCTGCGACCAAGGCCGCGGCCTCCAAGAGGCAGACACCCTCTTCGCGGGTCCCGTGTTCGCCTTCCATGAGCAGTATGTTGTCGAGCAGAGAGAGATCGGGGGTAGTCGTAGCCATCAGGTAGCCTCACAGACTGTACGAAGTACTAGGGGTATTTGGGTGCGCAAGAATACGAGGTCTGCTCTGTACATGATTCGCTCTACGGCGAGAACTATCTCCTGCTGGACAAGAGGGGTTTGGCGACCCGTCTGTGCCAGGACGCAGCACGCGTGCAGAGCGTAAAGGGTACTCGAGGCGGCGTCGAAGACGTCACGTCTGGCGTACTCGTCTGCGAGCGTTCGCGCCACTGCCGCGACCCGTCCGTGCGCTTCGGGCGTGGCGGGCAGGCCCATCGCGGAGAGACGCTCTGCCACAGAGGTGCCCTCGAATGTGTCCGCGACACACTGCCACGCGAAACTTGTCAGGATGTGCATGCGGGCGCGGGTGGCCTCTGCGCTGTGCTTAGCCTGCACCAGTGTCGCGGCCAGGGGGAGCAGTGCCGCGGTACGTTGCGCGTCTGTGGTCCAGCATGTGGCGTCGTTGCACACCTGGGCGAACAAGGAGCACAGCAGCGGTACGCATGGGGGACGGTCGGTGTGCGCTTCTCCTGCGAGCAGCGCGGCAGCCTCGACGAGGCAGAGACCTTCGTCCTTATCTGCGTGCGCGCCTAGACTTAGGGTGACGCCGTCGAGGCGTGCGTGGTTGATCATAGAGTTACCTCGCAGAGGGTCTCGAGTAGCACTACGTACGCGTCTCTTTGCACGCCTATAGCGCGCTGGAGATCTTCGGTGCGGTCGCACACGGTGCTCCATCCTATACTGAACGCTGCCCTTCTGAGTATGTCCGCCCCTCCGCCGGCGACGTAAAGTTTAGTGAGAGACTGTGCCGCACACGCCGCGCGCCAGACGGCGGTTCTATCCTGTAATCGATAGATCTCTGCCACGTACTCCAGCCGCACAGCCCATTCCTGTATTGGGATTCCCCTTAGGATATGGAGGGCGCCACGGTCGTCGAGGCGTATGAGGGCTTCGAGGAAAGTCTGAAGCGCGAGATCTAGGGCACGCTTAGCGCGCGCTTGCTTTGCGACGTCCCCTTGCGGTGCCTTCAGCATGCGGGGAATGCAGGGGCGGAGAGCCTCGGTACGCTGCTCGTCTGAGTCCCAGACCTTTCTGTCATTGACCCACTGCGCAAGGAACGCGATATCCTCAGGCACGCAAAGAGGCACCGCGCTGTGGCGCTCCCCCATAAGCCACGCCACGGCCTCCATGACGCACATACCTTCGTCGGGCGCTGCGTGAGCCCCGGCCTGGAAGACTACGCCTTCCAGCGGAGACAAGTCGATCGTTGCCATGTATACCTCTACTTCTACGTTGAATGCGTGTTTACGCGGTGTGCATGTCGAGGAGCGCAGTGATCTCCCGCAGGAGCTCACAGGCGTCTTTAGGGTCCGATGTACCCCGACAGAGCCCCGCCGCAAATGCGGCGCGGAGGGGCCCTGCCAGGGCCTCAGGCTGCTTGTCCAAGCGCGCTAGGAAGGCCCCCACCGCGATACCGAAGCCTACAGGGCCTCGCAGGATCTCCATAGGCGTCTCCCCCTCCGTCTGTACGAGGCGGATGATATCGCGAGCGAGGAGATCTTCGTCCATGTATGGAGTCTACTCGACACCACAGCGCTGTCGCAGGGGAATCAACGGCAGCGTTACCGGGGCATCGTCTTCAAGTACTCGAGCTGCTCAAGCGTCAGGCCTCCGCGGATACCCGTCCCCTCGCAGGTAAGGCAGGTATGTCGGCACACCTCGAAGCCGTCGTATCCCACAGTGTACCCCTCCCCGGCGCAGGCTTTGCAGCGATCTTGTTCTTCAACCTTCATAACCATAGTTTCCTCCCCAGTATTTCTTCTTGCTCCAGGCTGAGAAGCGCGATGCCGCCCCTCCACGTCCGGCGCCAAGGCTGAAGTACGCTTCCTGTGGCGACCATCGGGCCGAAGACTCGCAGTGTCTTGTTCTGCGTAGCCAAAGCAAGAAGCCCACACCGGCCATCACACCAAGAGTCGGCGCAGACCCGCATCGAAGGCGTGTCTGCGCCTTCCAGAAAGACATCCAGGTGTGGATGCCCTCCTGGCAGGTGTCCTCCGGAGAGGCGGATGCTCATAGATCGAACTGCGCACAGAGAGGGTCGCGGACCGCTTCACACCCCCGCGCTCCGGGCGTACACCAGAAGGCGTTGCGTGTGGCGCTGTCTACCCGCGCCAGGCCCCGGCTACACGCGATGGCATCATCACACGCCCCCCCTTGAACCTCACAGCGGCCTCCCCAAGCGATGACGGACGGCACAGGAAACCGCCGATGTGCCGTACCGGTGACGAGCGCGCGCGCCAGCTGCGCGAGTTCCAGGCAGGCCTCACGGTAGCGCTCCCAGTTGGCGTTGCCCGTCGCAGACTCGAAGCCCGGAGGCTCCTCGCAGTTCACGGTGAGGCGCTGGATATACCGCTTTCGTGCCGTAGGTGCCGGCCGCTGCCCCATGGAGATCGGGGAGTGGCGTCGCATCACGCTGAGGTACGTCTCGCCGTCGGCGTTGCATCCGGTGATCTTACGGATGTGCGCGCTGCAAGAGCGTGAGCGCGTGTTCTTGATGACCTGCCAGATGCCGACGCAGTCCTGGGGGCTGAAGAACCCCGACTCGGATACGCAGATGCGGAGAAGTCCATTGACGACTTGGGTCTCGGCCGGCGTAGGGGAGACGCCTGCGTCTTGGGGGGCGGTGACTTCAACTTCGACCTCGACTTCGGGCGCCGGGACACAGGTCGACACCGCCTCCACCGGGGCCATGTCTTCTTCTTCAAGATCGGCTGCTTCCGTGGGGTTGTAGAGCAACGTGATCGCCGAAAACACGGCGAGCGCGTTGCCCAAGATGAACAGTATTTTACGCATTCGGTTCCTTTAGTAGGCGGTTGTCCCGCGGTCAAGGATATCCAAGAAGAGCGAACTCTCCCTTTGTTACACCTTGTACCGTAAAAAAAGCGCCTCTCCGAAGAGAGGCGCTTTGGGCTACTCGGCTTTGACATCTCTCGGGGGCGCGGCAGGGACGCGGCAAACGTGATTCAGCGCGTCCGTGAGAGCGCCGGCAGGTATCGTCGCGCTGGCCCATTCTTTGCGTTCGGGCGTGTCCTCTCGGTCCGAGAGCCTTGGGAGCGGGGCGATCCACGCTTTCTTGCAAGGCTCCCACGGTGCCACGTGGCCCAGGGCACGCGGCGGTACGAAGATGGGGGGCACAAGGCCAGGGGGCCGTGTGAAAGTGGCGTTGAACGCCTGCTCGAGTATGACGTAGTACGCCGGGCGCGGCACCGGCGGGGGCGGCGGCAACTTGCAGTTGCACACTACGTACCCGCAACTCGAGCAGTGGTGCCCCTCGCGGTGCTCGCCCACGGCTTCGAGAGGCCTGCGCTCCATGTGACGCCTGATCTCGGCACCACGCTGTCTTGCTCCGGTGCTCATATGTCTCCTTTAGGGTACCCTTGTCGTTAGTACGTTGAGTTACCAGCTCTTCGCGTCGTAGAGCGCCGCGCCCGCGATCTCTCTCGCCCTGCGCAAGAGTTCCGCCCCCGTGTCGGGGTCTGCCGCGTAGACCCGACAAGGGCCGTGCTCGGCCGCAGCCACGTTCGAGGCGACGGTCATGGAGGGGGCGAGCACGTAGGAGCGCTTGCCGCATGCGAAGGCCACGTAGAGGCACAGTGTCTTCTTGGTGTTCTGCGCCTCGTACACATCTTCGGACATTACACCACCTCCGGTATGTTCCCCGTACGTAGAACCTTACCCAGGGGACGACCCTGCCGCCAAGCGTTCCACGTACGGATGGTCTTCTCCGCGCACTCGATCGGGAAGTTCGTGCCGTTGCCCTCACGAGGCCTCGCGGACATGAGCCAGGACGTGAGGGTGTTGATCTGTTGGTAGTACGTACCTTCGATTACCGGCTTGTTGATCGCCACGGCCTCGAAGAAGACGTTCGCGACCTCGGGGTCCTTCTTGAAGCAGCGTACGGCTGCCGCGAGCACGCCTGAAGGCATGAGCCGACGGCGCTTGCCCTGGTTGTAGAGGTGGGTGAGCGCGTCCAGGTGCGGGCAGGCAGCGATGATCTCCGCCCTGCGCGCCTGCGTCGTCATGGGAATGGGCTTGCGGCTGAAGTTGAAGTGCTCGATCAGGATGGCCGCCGAGACCGTGGTTTGGGGGACGGCGCGACCCGTGATGCGCTGCACGTCACGCAGAGATCGCTTGCCGAGCTCCGTGTCGATGTACGCGATCGCGTCGTCGTCGTTCAGGGTGACCAGGAGCTGCCTCGGTATCGTGATGCCCGTGCGCAGAACGCCCATGCAGCGGTGCTGCCCGTCGGTGAGACGGTCTTGTCGGTCGAGGCGGATCGTGTCGCCTAGGCAGCGAAAGTTACCCTCTTCCAGGGCCGTCACGATGCGGGCCACCTGGCTTTCGTTGATCTTGCGCTGCAATGGGTGGATGTTGCTCAGGAGGAGCTCGGCCCACGTCGGGTCGAGATCGATGCTCTCTGCGATGCCGGATGCGAGTTGGATCTTTCCACTATGCTTCTGGGGGGCCATGCTTCCTCACTTCTTAGGGGACAGCTGGTGAGCCGTCTGCTTCTTTGCGTGGCGCCTACGGTGTTCGCGGGCACATTCGTTGTTATGGGCTGCGCAAGGGGGGCAGTCCGTGGCGCTCTCTTCGGCAGCGTAGAAGTACGCCCCACAGGTCTGACAGGTGTGGCGCTTGACGCAGGGGCGGTACACGTCAGCTCTCCGGCGCATCTTCCGGCGCGCGCGGCGCGGCCTGCTCGCGGTAGCTGCCCGCCATCTCGGCACGGACAGCCTGTACGCCTTCTAAGTACCCCTCCTTGCGCGCGTCTCGCACCGCGCGGGCCACGTAGTGGAGCTTGAACGTCTCCCAAATATCTCTTCTGGCACACTCCAGCAGAAACAGGAGGGACACCCCTCCCATAATCGCAAAGATGTGTAGAACGAGCGAATATACTGTACCCATGTCGAGCCTCCCTATTCCGTGCTAGGCTAGGCCTAGATCCACTATACAGCCTTATACCGGCAAAGGATTCGAAAATATGGCTATCGGTAACTACGCCAAGCCGCAGGTCTCGAACTCTCCTCCGACACCCACGAAAGCCGTGGCCGGTGCCGTCGAGAAGGGCATCGAGAAGGATGTCGCCGCGGCGGAAGGCGCAGTCGAGGCGGTCGCCACCTACGAAGAGATCTTGGCCGAAGAGGGCATCTCCATCGATGAGGCGTACGCCATCCGCGACGCCCTCCTGGTCGACGGCTACTACGCCGAGGAAGTGAAGATCACGGACAACACTTCCGTCCGCTTCCGCACACGCAGCTACTCGGACTACCTCCGCTGGCACCGAGCGCTCGAAGCCGCGCAGCCCCGGTACGCGGCGCAGCGGGACGAGATCACGCTGCGCTACTGCCTGGCCGCCAGCCTCGAGCGTTACCGCGACGAAGCCTTCGAGTTCCCCGTTGCTACGGGCGAGCTCGACGCCGCATTCGACGCGCGCCTCACGCGCCTGCTCCAGTTCCCCGAGCCCGTGATCGAGCTCCTGGGACGAAAGCTCAACCTCTTCGACTCCAAGGTGCGGTTCTGCCTCAATGATGGGGCCGTCGAGTCTTTCTGAGTACCCCCGAGGGAGTGCTACGCGCTGAGATGTTCATGCGCGTGCTCCCCCACCGAGCTATGCCACCTCGGGGGTCATTTCAAGATCGCGTGGCCCAAGAGATGCTTCTGAGAGAGCGTCGTCGCGCCATTACGACCTCCGTGTATCAAGCGCGCCTCATCGCCGCGGGCCTTGGGCTTCACGAGGGTATGTTCGATATGTGGACGATGCTCTACGTAGACGAAGTCTCCCACGAGAACTACCAGCCCGATGTCATGCGCCAGAAGCGCTCCATGCTTGACGCCTTCACCGTCCGAAAACGCGTGGAGCACAGTCTGGTGCGGCGGGCGGAGAAGTATACGGTTGAAAGCGCCCTCGATCTCCAGCCGTACAGCAAGGAAGAGCTCGAGGCGATACAGGCTAAGCTCCGGAAGAAAACTCTCCGGGAAGTGACATCTAAATGAATGCCATCTTGGAGGCGCAGCTCCTGTACGAGCAGGGGCTGTGTGAGGCTGCGTTCGACCTGCTCTTCGATCGCATCGACCAGCAGTGCCTGGACGGAGCGTTTGCGTCCATCGATTTCACCCTACAACACACGCCCCTGGCGGGGCTCGATGACGGTGCCATAATCGGGACCTTGGCCATCACGCTCACCGCGAAATCTCGCCTGGCGTGTCGGTCCCAGTTCTACCGTGCAGCCCGAGTCGAGCTGGAAGCCCGGCACGGTGCGAAGCGGGCAGAGAGCCTGCTTGTAGGTCTTGAGTGAAGGAGTAGTCATGAAAGTGCTCACCTGGGAAGAGTTCCGCCGCAGCGGCATGTTCTGGTTCATCAACCGTACGCTAGCCGCGTTTGGCTATGTGCTCGTCTACGACGGCACCGAGGTGTACCCCGCGCTCATCCACGAGATCGGCCTCGAGGACGACGAGGCGGACACGGCACGGGAGGTGTTCCTCAGCAACATCAAGCCGTGGAAGCGTCCCCGAATCACAGACCCTTCAGAGCTCCCCGAGAGCGATCGCGAGCTCATCGAGAAATTGGAGAAGATGGGATGAACTTCGGTGAAGCGCTCGAACAGCTCAAGGCGGGGAACCGTGTCCAACGTGCCGGCTGGAACGGCCGGGGCATGTGGCTCGCGTACTTCAACCCGGGGGACGAGCTCGCCTGGTACGCCTCGGGGCCCTGGCTGCCTTTCATCGTGATGAAGACGGTGGGCGGCGAGATCGTTCCGTGGCTCGCCTCGCAGACGGACATCCTCGCCGAGGACTGGAGGGCCGTCGAATGCGAGTAGGGCCGTGCTCACGCGCTGTTGTCGCCGCCATCCGCGGACCCGTCACCTTGGCGGTGTACAGCATCGAGAACAAAGACGCCGCAGGCAACGTGATGCAGGCCCTGAACAAGCTCGCCGAGCACATCGAGCGTCACGGGTTGCCGGTCACGAAGAAGCAGCTGAAGCAGCTCTTCCCTCTGAGTGAGCTCTAAGGCTCCGCACCGTGTAAGATACGGGGATGCCCCCGAATGAAAACGGCTTCGTGCCCAGCTTCAACGCCATGCAGATGCAGGCGGGCGTGATGCCGGGCGGCATTCCGCAGATGATGCCGACTGCGCCGCACCCTATGCAGGTGTCCATGGCGCTACAGCAGCAGGCGATGATGTCCCAGTACCGAACACCGCCGCCCTCGGCGATGTTCGGCGGGACGCCCGCCATGGCCCCGGGGATGTTCGGGCCGACGCTGGCGCCTCCCATGATGGGGCGGGCCGCCATGGCGCGACAAAACGCGGTCACGGGCAGCAATGCAATCATCGGAGGGATCAGTACGGGCGTAGGCGTGGGTGCCAGCATCCTCGGCGGCATGGCCGCGGGCGCGCTCGGGGGGCCTCTCGGCTACCTCGCGTACGAGGGCCTTGGCGTGGGGTCTGCGATCCAGCGGGGCGTAGGCGCGATGTTCGACCCCATCGTCGGGATGCGTGAGCGAGGCCTCTCGCTGCAGAACTCGAGCATGCAGTTCGTCGTGGGCGGCCCTCAGATGTCAGCTACGGGCCAGGGGCTCTCCATGGCTGCCTCGCAGCAGGCAGCCACGGGCATTGGCCGTCTAGCGGACAGCACGCGCTTCCGGCGCGAGACCCACGGTATGTTCAACCGTGCCGACCTCGACCGCATCACCCGTCTCTCGGGCGAGCTCGGCATGCTCGACCAGGCGCAGAGCGCCGACCAGATCATTCGCGAGGTGAAGAAGGTCTCGAAGGCCCTCTCGAACTTCATGAAGATCGCCGAGGAGCCGGACATCCAGAAGGCCATGCAGCAGATGGGGCGGCTACGCACCTTCGGCTTCTCCGCGCCTGAGATGGGTACGGCGGCGCAGAACGCCCGTACGTTCGCGCGCATGGCGGGGGTGTCCGTCGACCAGGCCTTCCAGGCCGGCGGCCAGGGCGCCGCGATGGCGCAGAGCGTGGGGCAGGCAGGCGCCACGGGCTTCGACATAGGGGTAGGCGCCCTGGGGGCTTCGAGGCAGGTCGTGGCCAACCTAGACCCCCGTGCGGTGAGCCGCCTCGGGGGCGCCGAGGGCATACAGCAGACGCTCATGGGTTCGGCGATGCAGACCCAGATGTCGGACCACCAGCTCGCGGCGGCCCTCACGATGCGCAACGGGCGCCTCGAGGTTGATCCCAACGCGATGCGCCGGCTCAACAGCATGAGCTCGGCGGACGTGGCCCGGGTCGGGGCCGCCAACATGAACCGTTTCGGCCGCGAGGGCATCGCGCAGTTCTTCTCGCGGCGCAACGAGCTCATTGACGATATGGCGGCGCGCCGCAGCCCAGGCGAGCAGATACTCGCGCCGCTCCTGCAGGCGCGACAGGCGCAGCGGCAGCTCGGCGGATCTCTGGAGAGCAACCTGCTCGCCAGCGGGCGCTCTACGCAAGAAGTAGAGGCGCTCATGGCGCTCGCGCGGAACCCCCAGGCGTTGCGGCAGCAACTGCAGCGTTCCGCACGAGAGCGCGGCGTGGCGCGCCGTGACGAGGTCCGGTCGCGCAGCGGCCTCGGCTCCTCCATCGGTATCTGGGCAGACGAAAGCGTGCTCGAGCCTCTAAGCGGCGCCGCCTCGGTTATCCCCGATGCGATCACCCGCCACTTCGCAGAGGAGCAGGATCGTGAAGAGGCGCTCGCGCTCCAAGGCGATGGTCCGGCGCGGCTCATCGAGCGGAGCCGCTTCGGCTCTCGCGCGCAGACCGCTGCTGTACGCGACCGCCTGCGCGCCGACCGCCGCGGAGCCTACACGGCCGCGTTTCGTGCTTCCGTTCGCGCCGAAGGGCGCTCGATGGTTGAGAATGAGAACGCGGCGGACGTGGACGCTTGGGGTCGACAGGGCATCACGGGCCGCGTGGCGGGGCACTTCTACGGCCCCGACGGTTTTGGCTTCGACCGCTCAGGGCGCGGCGGCGAGACTACCCGCTCTGCAGTGCTAGGCGCCGCAGACCTCGGCACCCGCACGCTCAACTATTTCGGCCACGGCCCGTCCGCGAGGGCGGTCGAACAGCTGGGTGAATCGCAGGAAAGCGCGCTCAACGCCATCGAGGAGCGGGGCGGCACTACGCGGGAGCGTCTCGCGCGCAGGCGACAGGCGACGCGCGGTGTGAGCGCGTCGTCGTTCAGCGCAGCGGTGTCCGGCATGCGCTCTTACGTGTCGGACCAGCATATCGGGGGATTCGTCACCGGGAGCATGGATCGCGCGAGCATGAACAAGGCTGTCGCGGCGAGCATGCGCGCACAGAACGCCACAGAGGAAGAGATTCGGTCTGTGACGGAGAACGACGAGGCGATGAACGCCGTGACGGAGTCGTTTCGTCAGGGCGCCTCCTCGTCCGATCTCCGGGCCTTCGAGACTATGCAGGAGGGGCTACGCTCGTCCATGGCTGCGCGCGCAGGGCAGACCCAAGATCAGCTTCGTAGCGAGGCGAATAAGCTACGTGACACTGCGACGGACCGTCTAGGCCTGAATGACTGGCGCGACGCCACGGACCCAGAGAAACAGGCGGTTCTCGGCCTAATCTCCGGTACAGGCGACGACACCAGTCTGCGGCGCAAGATCTTGGCGGCGCTGCTGATGTCACGGTCGGACGACAAAGAGACCGCGCGAAAAGGCACGCAGCGCCTCCAGGAGCTTCAGGATGAGCCCGGCTACGACGAGGCCTTCGAGGCGGTGGAGGCTGTCGCGGGGCGTACCTCGGGAGAAGGCACATTGTCCCGCGCTACCATCGAGGACATGGCGGGGCGACTCGAGGGACAAACCTCTGAGCAGGCGGAGAGCCTTCTCGACCGGGCGGGCGACCAGGCTACGAGCGCAGGCGCGAACGACCTCTCCGCGGCCAACAAGGCCCTCCTCGGCGACCGCGCGGGGCGGCTCTACCAGGAGGCGGTGGCCAAGGGCGGAAGCGCGGCAGGCGTACGGGCGCTCCGGAACAACGCGGGCGCGATCCAAGATGCGCACATCAAGCAGCTGGTTCAGTCGGGCGCTTCGACACAAGAGATCACGGAAGCGATCGACGCCGGTACTTCGTCTCGAGTAAGCACCGAAGGAGGGGTAGACGCCGTGGGTGCCGGCTCGACCGCGGAAGACCGTGCCTCGATGGAGGGAACGGAGGCCATGATCGCCGCCATCACAGAGGGCCTCGAGGACTTCCCGGGGGCTGTGAATCAACTCAGCCAGGCCTCTCAAGAGCTTGCTAGAACTGCGCGGGAACTCCGAGGCGCCGCGTCCATCGGGGAGCTAGCAGGCATGCTGAATGCGGGATCTGGCGACTCGCCAGGATTTGGCACAGCGGTTGTCGCAGGGGCTGTCAATATGATTCCCAGCATTGGACCTGCGCTCTCGGGTCTCATAAGGTGATGCTGCCATGCTCCTCTTTCCCTCCGCCGTGGATTACGTTCGCATCATGAACACGAACGCAGTGGATAACCTCCTCGCGGCGCAGCCGTCGTACGTCAAGCTCCCGTCCCTCTACCAGCGGGCGTACGTGCTTGTTCACGAGACCGGCTGCGTGCGCGGTGAGGCGCGCTTCGCCGCGCCGAGGGAGAAGGCAGCGGAGCCGAAGGTGGCCATCGTCTCTGACCCCCGGGTGATCCGATGACCGCCCCGGGTATCGTGCCGGGAGGGCGGTTCTTCTCTGACGACCCCGGGTCTACACCCAAGGACGCATGGAACCGGGGACCTCGGCGTAGCGAGCACATCGAATCGATGGCGCGCCTGTTCATCGACGTTCCTCCTGAGGAGATGGCTCCGCTCCTCGCGTCGCTCCCTTCGGACACGGCGGAGGTGGCCAAGGCTGTCCTCTTCTCCGGCGATGTCACCCAGGCCGCCGCGCAGGGGCTGGGGTACTTCGACTTCCTGCTCACGAGCGCGCAGCACCCGTACCAGGAGCGCGAGCAGGCTGTCGATACCCTCACCGACAACACGGTGGTCTACTACTCGGGACAGTCGGCGCCGGTGTTCACGTACTCGGGCTGGCTCTACAACACGTACCAGGATGACCAGAACGTCTGGTTCCACCTGCTCTACCACGACGTCCTGCGCGGCACGCAGCTCGCGAGGCGGGGACTCATCTCCCATCTGCGCTACGACAGCTTCTTGGTGTCTGGCTACGTTACGGGGCTGCAGTCGACGCAGAGCAGCGACGTCAAGAACGCGGTGCAGTTCAGCTTCATGTTTCGGGTAAAGAAGCTGCAGATCGTCACGCCGATCTTGTTCAACCCGACCATGATCCCCGGAGCTATGTCCTCGAGCTTGTTCTCGAGCGACACGATCGCAGACAATACCACGCGCCACGGCGTCGAGACCGCAGAGCTTCCCGGGACGCCTCGCGCGCTCCCGGCGGCCGTAGCGTCTCAGCCCGACGCAGACCCCCGAACGGTCGCCGATGTCCAGGGCGTACCGGCCCGAGAGCAGCAGGCCCGCGTCGACGCGATGATCGTCCAGCAAGGTGCGGCTGCGAGCCCCGCGGTCGGTGTCGCTGCGGCGCCTATCCTGTCTGCTAGCGGCGACACACGGCAGGCCCTCCCCGCAGAGGAGGCCGCACGCTTTCAGAGCTTCAGCGCCCCGGACAACCCCGCTAATCAGTGGGCCGCTGCATCTTCGACCCCGCTCCTCCAGCACGAAGCGGAGATCGAGCGACAGCTGCGCGCGGCCGACACGCGCGGCACTGCGGTGGTGTCGCCCGTGACCGGCGCAGTCGAGACGTCGGGCTCGTACGCGGACACCATTGCGCGCGCCGAGGTCACCGCCGCGCCGGCCGCGCACGTCCCGGAGACTCCGCCTCTGGACAACATAGAGGACGTAGTCCAGGACGTGCGCAACCCGCCTGCGGAGCTGCTCCAGGCGGTTTCGCGGGGCCCGCAAGACGGCTCCTCGTCTTCGCAGCTTAGATCGAGGCAGAGACCGACGGGCTGATGTATACTCAGCCCCATGGGTGTCCCAGCAATCACGGATAAGATCGATGACGCAGGGCTCGCGCTCCTGGCGTCGCCGTATATCGCGCAGGTCGTGGGTAGCGCCGCGGGTAAGGTCGAGGCACTCAAGCCCGTGGCCGATGGGGCTCAGAAGTACCGAGAGGGCTTCGAGGAGCACCCGGAGGCCGAGATCGCAGGACTAGCGCTCGTGTCGCCGACGGTGACCCGCAGGCTGGCGGGGCTGTTCGCCAAGGGCGCCTCTGACGCGCGCGCCAAGCTGGGGCTCTAAGCGTGTCGGACTGGGGTATCACCGCCTGGATGGCTCAGCCTGCGCTCTTCCCCGCGGGAGACGGGCACGCCGATGTGTCGCCGCAGAACGGCGCCGTCAATGCGCGAGTCACGACTCCGATTCGGTTCGTGCTCTACGCGGATCCTCTCCCAGACCCCGTCACGATCACGGTCAACGGGGTACAGATCTACGACGGCACGGCGTTCGGGGGCGGCTACGTAGGCCTCGCGCTCAAGCGCTTTGGGCGCCTCTACTTTCTCTTCCGTCCCAGCGAGCCGTTTGCAGAGGATCAACGTGTCGACGTAGCGACGAACACGGGCCTCGCCTGGTCGTTCCGTACCCTGAGGGGCACGAGCACCTACCCCGGCAACGCGCTGCTCGAGCCGGAGTCGTGGCTTCTTCAGCCCTTCGACCGCTTCCTCGACTTCGAGCCTGTCCGCCAGGTATTCCTCCAGCAGGTGTTGCGCGCACCCACGCCTAACCGGGACAACGTCGCGGTCCGCGCCATCTACCAGCTGGCGTTCGATACGGAGATCTCAGCGGTGCTCAACCCGCTATTTCTCCCGGACCGTGCCGCACTCGATGTGACCATCGCAGCCAAGCGCCCGACGCTTGAGCTCGACCCCGTGCTGCAGGCCTACGCCGGCCGCATCGACAGGGGGCTCGAACACCTGGTAGGCGACGGAGCGCTCACGCGCGACCACCGCAACAGCTTTGCGGACTACCGCGCATCCATGCTCTACACATACAAGGTGTCGGCTGTGGCGGTGCTCCTCTTCTTCGCACGTGCCGTAGAGGCCGCCCTCAACGCGGGCACTATCGATGATCCCCGCATCCTCACGATCGACTATAACCCGCTCACGGTAGACGATTCGATGATCACCCTCTGAGGCTGGTGCGCTGTGACACTCATCCGGTTCCCGTACGATCTCCAGGAAATCGACCGAGCCCTCATCGGATCGGATCGAATCCTCATCGAGAAAAACTACACCACGATCACGCGGGTGCGGAATTGGCTTGTCACCGCCATCTCCGCCGCGGATGTGAAGTTCCCAACAGGTACGGGAGGGATCAGCGCGGCGAACGTGCAGACAGCCCTCGTAGCTGTGAAGAGCGCCGGGGCACCGCTAACGCATGTGGGCTCCAAGGGCGTGAGCCAGCATGGCCTGGCCGATGCCTCGAGCGCGGGCTTCTTGAGCCCCGCGCTGTTCACCAAGCTCGATGCTCTCGACGTCACGTTGATCCCGGCGTACCCCACCGCGGTGACCGCCACGCCGGACACCATCCCTCTCCGGGATGGTTCGGCGGACATCTACGCCCGTCTTTTTAGGTCGGAGTACGCGGTCACCAACCCCACGGTCAATTACATCATGACGCAGGTCGACCCCGCGTCTAACAACTACCTGCGCCCGTCGACCCCGGGACAGGTAGCGGCCGTCCTCGATCACGGGCTCCTTCTGGGGCGCAGCGCCGACGACCACCCCCAGTACAGCCTCGTGGACGGCTCCCGCGCCTACACAGGGGCTGTGGCGGGCGTGGAAGGTGCGCTTCCCGCGCATCTCGTCACGAAGTCCCAGCTTGACGCGTACGCCCAGGGCGTGGACTGGCAGGCCTCGGTCCTCGACAAAGATCTCACGGCGCCACCGGCGTCGCCCACCACAGGAGATCGCTACGTCGTCGCCCCCAGCGCCACCGGGACTTGGGCGGGCCACGACAATGAGATCGCGGAGTGGGACGGCGTCCAGTGGGCGTACACGGTACCTAACAAGGGCTTCACGACGCAGACCGAAGATGACGGCCTGAACTGGAACTACAACGGCACGGCGTGGGTAGGTCTCGGATCTACCATCGACCACGGCGCTACGCTCGGGCTCGCAGACGACGATCACCCCCAGTACAGTCTCGCAGACGGTTCTCGGGCCTTCACGGCGGCGGTGTCCGGCGTGGCCGGCACGGACGCAACGCACCTGGTCACCAAAGCGCAGCTCGAAGCGTACGTGCCAGCGACGCTCTCTGACGCGGACGGGGACACGAAGGTTGAAACGGAACGGACCCCGGATGCGGATGTTATCTACCTGAAAGCCAGCGGAGTGGACGCGGGTTACGTCGCCGCGGACAAAGTGCTGCTTACGGCTACGAATGCCGCAGAAGGCAGTGAGTACGCGCTACTGAGCTTGGACGCCGAAGGTTCCGAGGGGGGCGTCCTCAGCGCCACGGCTCAAGGCGGGCTCGTTCTCTCTTCCAGCGCAGCGAGCACCGCTCCGGCGGCCGGCACGATAAAGCTCGTCGGAGATGGAGGCGTCTCGGCACTGACCGACAGCGCCTTCAGCGTCGTTGCCGGGGGCGAAAGTGTATTCACCGCGGCGGCGAGAGAGGTCATCACCGACATCGAGACGGTGCCGAGCGGAAGCGATCCTGTGTTCCGCATGCTCGATACCGCGGATGCCACGGGTTCGGGCCGCGCCACACGCGAGATCGCGGTGTACGAGGACGAGGACCGAGGCGGCTATCTCTATCTCGAGAGCGGCAGCGAAGGCAGCGGCCGCGTCACGCTCTTCGGCAACTACTACCTTCACCTCGTCAGCAACTCGCTTTCCTTTCAGGTCCCGGGATCCGCAGCGGCCAAGTTCAGCAGTTCGGGGTACACCGAGCTCCCCGTAGACGTACCATCGATTCTTGCCTTCATTTCCACGACGCATGACCTCCTCGGTACCGTCGATGCCCTGACGCTCGACGGCGTCATCAACGCAGACACGCCGGACAACAACGTGGCGGTGCCTAGCGGCGGCATCACCTTCGGCGACGGCGGGGTTAGCTCCTACGGAAATCTCCTCACCGTGACGCGCAGCGGGGCGGGATTGGGTAGCGCCCTTGTCGCGTCTATAAACACAACTGCGAGCCCCGCGGCTGTATTCACGAACGTCGGGGTCGCGGTCGAGGCCGGGGGAGCCACGGCGCGTGTTCAGCTCCGCGAGACGAGCTCGAAGGCGAACATCACGACAAATGCACAGCCGCTTGACGTGAATCCAGGAAACGTCACCACGGGGAACGGAAAGACGCTCCAGCTCACCGGCGGCGGGACCACGGCTACGGGAGGATGGGGCGGCGATCTCCAGCTCGTTTCAGGGCAGGGGGTGGCACACACCGGCAACGTCGCGCTGCGCTCCAACAGCGCGCTTGGCGGGACCAGCACGCGTACCGGCGACGTCTATCTCAGTACGGGCTCCGCCGTAGACGGTGACGCCGGCAGTATGCGTCTCTGGACCGGCGCCTCAGCCACCGGGGATCGCGGCGGCATCACCCTCGAGGCCAGCGACGGCAACACATTGGTGCCTGTACCGGGGCGCATCGACCTCTACACCGACAACGAGGTTCGGATCTACAGCGCCGAGGAAGCGGCCCATCCCTACTTCATCAGCTTCTACGGCCCCGAGATCTCGTCACGCGGCGGTGTCAACCTCTACCTCCTCTCCGAGGACACTCCCGATGCATCGACTCCGGGAGGCATAGACATCCGCGCCGGCTCCAGTGCCGAGGGCACCGGCGGGCGCGTGCGCATCACCGCTGGGGACGGCGGCGCAGGGCCGGGGTACACGGAACTGCTCGCGATGAGCAGTAGTCCTTCGATTCCGGCGAGCGGGGACGTGAGCATCGGAGCCGCCAACGACATCATGTTCTGGGCACGGGGCGCGGCCTCCGGGACTCCTCTGAGCGACAGCACGTACACCACGCTGCCCAGCGGCTACGACTCCATCCTGCATGTCCTGGATGCCACGGCCAACGCGAATCTGGCGGGGATCCTCACCTCGGATGCCGCTGACAACACCGCTGAGCTCACCGCCTCGCAGTTCATTGGACTCACCGTGACCACGGATACGGCAGATCAAGCCCCCCTACAGATCGGGCGCACCAACTCGGGAGCAGGGTACGGAGCCGTGATCCAGACCGCGGGAACCGATCCGGGATTCGCGGTAATCGCATACAATGGCGATTCGAGCGGGGCGATCTACGCTTACGTCGCGGACGTCGACGTTCCCGGATACAATGTGAATGACAGCCTCGGCGTCTTCTCGGATCGCGTCGAGATGCTGCCGCGGACGAGCGGCACAGGGCGGGCGCTCAAGATTGCGGGCGGAAGTACGACGGGTGCCGGCGTGAGCGGCGGAGGGCTCGCCTTAGGAGCCGGAAACGGCGCAAGCGGCGCTGGAGGCATCACGCTTTACGCCGCGGCCTCAGCGCCCTCGGAAAGCAAGAAGAGCGTGGTGGTAAAGGCGGACGAGGACGTCATCTTCCACACTCGCGGCGGCACCGCGATCCCGCTCGGCGACACGACGTACAACACGCTCCCCGCAGGCCAGGACTCCGTCATGCACGCGCTACGCACCGCGCTCGACCCCTACGGCGTATCCCCGAGCTACGGTAAGCGGCGAGTCATGTGGGGCGAGATCGACTTCATGACGGGAGAACCCGAGCGTGCCGGAGGCGAGTTCTTCTCATCTGTAGCAAGCGGGGGCACCGTAGCCGGCTACGGAACCGCTGTGTCGGGACGCGCGGGGCTCGCGCTCCTTTCCGTGTCGGGATCTACTTCGGCAACCAGCACGGTTACCACGGGGCCACAGGTGTTTCTTGGTGATGGCACCTGGCGCTTTCGCTCCGACGTAGGCTTCCTAACGCTATCAAATGGCACACAGGGATATTCATTCCGATCCGGCCTCTTCAACGAGAGCGTGGGCGAGGGCGTGTACTTCTACTGCTACCACACCAGCAACTCGTACCAGTGGATGCTCAACACGTCTGTTGCAGGATCTGTGACGGGCACCGTCAACACCTCGATCCCAGTGACCTCAGGGGAGTGGTATTGCTTGGAACTCGAAGCCACTGATGGCAGTGAAGTGAAGGCGTGGATCAACGGTACGCTTGTCGCTACATTCACGACGGGGCTGCCTACGGGGGCGTTGCAAGTACTCGCGGGCAAGGTTGAAAAGAGAGTCGGGACCGCCCTCAACGGCGTCCTTCTCGACTACGCGATGTGGTACCACGAGTTCGCCACGCCGCTGTAGGCGTAGTATACCCATCCTCACACGCCCTAACCCCTTCACGAGGTATCCCATGGCCAGAGCCAAACCCGAGCCCACCGAACGTGCCACCCACCTCACCCCCGCCGCCCTCGCGCATCTCGAGCTGCTTCGCCTGAAGAACGACAACCTCACGTACCAGATCACGGCGCTGCAGGCACAGCTGGAGCTCGAGACGCACAAGTACCAAGAGAAAATCGGTACGCTCCGCAACGCGCTGAAAGAAGGCGTCACAACCATCGAGGCACACGCGCGGGGGCTCCTGCCTTCTCTCGGTATCGAGAGCCTCGACGACTTCAGCTACGACCCCAGCACGGGCCGCATCCCCAGCTCGGAAGAGCTCGCAGCGGCCAAGAAGCGATAGCGCCCCATGGGGACCATCTACGATAACGGCAAGGCACACGCCACTTCCTGGATCGTCTACATCAACGGCCTCGAGGTGCCCACCGTCGCGGTGCAGACGTCCCATGGGACTTGGCAGATCCCCGAAGCCACCATCCAGATGGTCCCCGACCCTGCACTCCTACGCCTGGGTGCCGAAGATCGCGTTCAGGTACAGACCTTCTACTGTGACCAGTGGTACCGCGACCCGCCCGAGTTCTGTCTCCTCTTCGACGGAGAGATAGTCGCTTGGAGCTTCAGCTCCACCACAGGTGGCCGCGCCATCTCTTTCTCCTGCGTGGACTACACCCAGATCCTCACGCAACTTTTCTTCTTCTTCATGTCGTCCTTCGACGACATCGCTGTTGGCGTCTCAGGCGCCGCCATCGGAGTCCAAGGCTCGACCGTCCAGCTCGCAGGGTTCGGAGCGCTCTACCCGTACTCGCTCTTCACGCAGGGCTTGGCGGACACCACGACGGACCCCGACAACCCCAACGTCGATGTCATCAACCGCCCTGTCGACTTCGCTTACAATATCGTCCGCGCGCTGATCAAGCTCGACCACCCCAACCGTACGGTACCGAGCGCGAACTTCTTCGCGCCATGGGCTAAACGAACGAACTACCACAAGCGTTGGGTCGCGCTCCCCTACGTGGACGCGGACCCTGGCGGTGACCCTGGGCTTGGTGTGTTTCCGATCTTGCGGGCGAAGCAGGCGGAGGAGGCCCTGGCGGCCGTCGCGCGCAAGGCGAGCCAGGTAGGCACTCAAGGCTCGATGTGGGACATGCTGGGGGAGGTACTGCGGTCCCTCATGATGGAGATCGCTATGATCCCCACCCCCGCCGCGGTACGAAGCGATTTCAAGTCGCTCCTGCCCAAGGGGACCGTGAACGGCAATGTAGGGCCTGTGTTCCTCACGAACTACTTCGTGAAGCCGCAGTTCCTGTTTGGGCTGCCTCCTGCGTGCAACGTCTTCTTCCCCTCTCAGATATCCGACTACGGGTACAACGAGAACTACGTCACGCAGCCCACGCGGATGTACTTCAACGAGGAGACCATCCTCGCGTACTTGAACCGGAACGCGACGCCCAACGGGGTCAACTCGACGGGCGCCTCGCTCATGCAAGACGCCCTCTGCACCGGCTACCCCGAAGAGGTGGACAACGCCATCAAGGCGTCCATCAACGAGCGCGGACAGAACGGCAAGAACCTCCTCGTCTACCCGGAGGAGTTCTTCAAGGGGCCAGTCATCGCGCGGCGCGCGATGCCGAGCTGGTTTGTCTTTCTGCAGCAGGCCCTCGCGGGGAAATCGGTAGGCGGCCCTGTCGAGATCGACGATCCCCAGGCGCCCGACGGCGACGACAACAACATCGCGGACCCGGGCGAAGCGGGGCGGCGTACCGCACAGAACGACGAGGACCTCTCAGGCGCGCAGGAAGCGGTCTACTACACCAAGGGTCAACAAGACCCCGCCGAGATCTTCGGAGCGATCATCAATACGCTGCCGTCTCGAGGAGCCTACGCCTCCAGAGATCTCCGGGCGCGTATGGCCTCTACGCGCTACCAAAGCCGAGAGCCGAGCCGCGCGGTGGCGCCAGATCGCCACCCCTTCCTGAACCCGGCGCAGAACACACGTTTTTCGGACACGTTCTTCTCGAGCCGCCGCACGGACACGCGCCTCCGCATCCATGCAGGCCATGACTTCCCCGCGAACGACTACACGGCCACCATCGTCTGTGTCGCCGCAGGCGAGATCTTCCGCTACCGGACCTACGACAACCCCACGAACAACGGCCCCCATAACTGGCAAGGCAATGCCGTCCACATCCGGGACAAGTACGGTGCAGTGCACAAGTACATGCACCTCGACTCGATCAACCCGAAGATCCTCGAGCAGCCACTCAAGAACGCCCGCACGCAGTACCTCGAGACGCCCATGACGATCCCTGCCGGCTACGTGCTAGGCACGGCCGGCAACTCGGGGCGCGGGCGGCCCCGCGGCGGTGCCAACGGCATCCACCTCCACTACGACGTCACCACGCGGAATGGCTACCGCCTGAACTACTCCACACGCTTCCGGCGCCTGAAGGACCACAAGGGCGTATCGGAGAGCACGCACACCTCCCCGACTGCGCAGCCGGGGGGTAACGGAGGCGGCGCGATCGAAGCGTCAGGAAAAGACGTCCACGGCCTCTTCCAGCTCTACGCAGCCTGCGAGTACTACAAGGAGCGTTACGCTCGGCGGCAAGGTGCCATCTCGCTGCCTTTCAATCCCTACCCGGTGGCAGGCTTCCCTTGCGCCACGTTCGATCGCCGCTCCTCCGCCGTCGACACCGTGGGCTACATCATGAGCATTCGGCAGGTGCTGTCGCTGCATCGCTGCACGACCGATGTGGCCTTCTCACATGGCCGCACTTTCCAGGAGATGTTCTCGCTCATGCAGCACCAAGCTGCGTATGAGAACGCCCGCATCGGCCTGGACCAGGGAGCTATTTCTCAAGCAGTGGAGTCCCGCCAGATCACGACACCGGGCGAGAGCGAGATTCAGGACGCGAACACCGCGCTCTCCAAGTTCACGCTGCCCGGGGGGCCGCTAGCAACTGCGCCTGCGGAGCCTATCCCGGAGATCCGGGCGCTCATGCAGGACTTCACACGCGCGGACGAGTTCTACAAGGCGCTCTTCTACCACGGCGCCGCCCCGGGGGCCGACGCACTCACAGGTGAACAGGCGCTGCGCACCTCCACGTCCGCGCCCAACGAAGCGGTGCCCTTCGTCACGAACGACGCGGTCGCGGACACCGTCGCGCGGGCCGATCTCACGGACGCAACACGGAGCACCCTCGAGGTGCGCGCCTCGGTCGCGGGCGCTGTAAATACCGACGGAGGGCGCTTTGCGCCCGTGACCGCCGCAGAGCGCCCTGCAGGCGGCGGAGTGTTCCGGTACCCCGACGTCATCGACCTCATCACCCCCGCGGGGCACCGGGTAGGTATCGAGATCGAAGGGTACGACGCTGTGACTCGCGACCGGCTCCTAGGCCTCATCGCGCAGATACGCACCGGGAACGTGTCCGACGAGCAAGACCTCGCGCTCTTCGAGCAATCGTTCGGGGTCACCGTGGAGCTCCCTCGTCCCGGGCAGCCCATCTCGGAGACCCTCCACCAGTTCCTGAATGCTAAAGAATATGAGCTCCGCACGACGGCGGGATCGACCAACGTCCACGGGGACGTGACGATCGTTCCGCGACCCGCCGCGGAGGGGCTCTTCCAGGACTTCGCTACGGCCATGGCGTACAACGGCCGCCCCATCTGCACCCTCGAGGAGTACATCTCCTTCCTGGGCCCTGACGGCCTGCGAGAGGGGCGGGTGGTGCCGCGAGTCGCTGCGGCTAGCCGCAGCACGCAGCTCCACCCTGCGCCCTTCTACACGCGCATTCGGCGGTTCAAGCCCGGGCCGCCGATGACGGTGCCTGGCACGAACCTCACGAACACCGCAGAGGGCGCCCCGTCCGCAGACGGAGCGCCCCCCACGTACGACGTGCAGGGCCTTCCGGAGGACTTCCCTGATACGCGTGCGGACTGGGATACGGTCCTGGAGCAGTATCGGTACAACGTGCTCAGCAAGTTGTCCCCGAACGACTGACCTTCAGAGCCAGAAAACCTGAGCTCCATACCCCGTGGGGTCCCAGCACGCCACTTCGCCTGCGTCCAGCTCTGCCAGCGCGCAGTCCCGCAAGTGGGTTTCCTGGTAAATGACGCGCAAGAGCCTATGCGCCCTCGGTGCACGCAGGACCTCCACGTCGATCGACGCAGACAGCGACTCCTTGTAAGAGGTGATAACGAACCGGGTTGTGCCGCACTTGATAAACATGTCTCGTCCTTTTACCCCGCCTAGCTGTGCTATTCTGGCCGCGTGGCTACCGACGACGAACTCTACAAGCAGTGGAAGCGTACCGGCGCGTCCCAGGACCTCTCGGCGCTCGTGAAGAACCTCGAGCCCCTCATCCAGGCAGAGGTGAATAGGCGCGCGGGGTCGCTCTCGCGGGCACTCCTCGTCGTCCAAGCGAAGAAGCTCACGGTCGATGCGATCAAGAGCTTCAACCCCAGCATGGGCGTGAAGATCTCCACCCACGTAACCAACCAGCTCCAGAAGCTCTCACGCGTGAACTACGCGCACAAAGACGCGGCGCGTATCCCCGAGCACTCGCACCTGCAATATCATTCGGTGAACATCGCCAACGAGGACTTCAAGGCGGAGCACGGGCGAGAGCCCTCGACGGAAGAGCTGGCCGACGCGCTCCGCTGGAGCCCGAAGAAGCTCGAGCAGTTCCAGACGCAGTTCGGGCGCGCGGAGTTTCTCGAGCACGCGAAAGAGAGCCCCGGAGACCTGTTCATTGCGGCCACACATGACCCCCGGATCGACTACGTGTACTCGACCCTCTCTCCGAGGCAGCAGCAGATCTTCGAGTACACGACAGGTTACCACGGCAAGCCACGTCTGAAGAACCCTCAGCTGCTCACGAAGCTGGGTATCACCCAGGGCGTGCTATCGTACGAGAAAACGAAGATCAAGAACGCCTTCGCGGCGGTTATGCACTGAGGAACGCGCCCATGCCGCTATATGTCACGCTCGTATGCGACGAACCCGACTGCAACGCCGCCGAGGGGTTGGCCTTCGACTCCCAGGATGAGACGTACGGGGACTTGATCTCCGCCATCCGCGAGGCTGGGTACCAGATCGAAGACGAAACTGCGCCCCGGGCCGAAACGTTCAGCAGGGGCCGTGTGCGCTGCCCAAAGTGCATCGCGCGTGGCTGAGCGCCAGACATCCTACCTCGAAGAGGCCGTCGCCCGCCCCGACACGGAGTTTTCCGTCGAAGAGCTCGCGTCCGCGGAGGCGCAGGGCTTCGAGCGGATATTGTCACAGCTCGACGCGCAGCGTGCAGTGCAGCGCAACGACGACACGCCGCAGGTACCCGGGGTGAGCGTCGATAGCACCCCCGAGCTCTACCTCTCGGACGCGGGCTTCTCGGCGCTCTTCGGGGTGCCTCCGAGCATCCAGTACACCGTGGAAGGGCAAGGCGCGCGCTCCCGTCCCACCGGCATGCTCGCTAGCCAGGTGATCTTGGGCAGCTTCGGCTACGCCATCGACGTTGCCGTGCTTCGTACGGGCGCCCGGAGCATCCAGGTCGATGCAGGCACGGGGCACAACCCCTTCAAGGTCTATCAACGTCTCCAGCAGGTGCTCTTCCAGCCGCGGCAGTCCGTGTCCCATCTGATCACTCGGCGAGGGGATATCTTCTGCTGCTGCCCTTGGAATCGTGCCCCCGCGTCGCCTTCTCGCATCGTACCCAACGCCACGGACAACGCGATCGTCGTGGAGCTCGAGTCGCTCCATACGGCGGACACTGTCGCGTACAAGGGTACTCCCGAGGCCGACTTCAAGGTGCTGGGCCTCGAGCCTTATACGCCCGAGCAGCGCGCTGCGCTGGCCTTCATCCTGAAGAAGCTCGGCCTCTGGACGCAGACGGACCCCACCACCCCCCTGGGTTTCACCCTCGGTGACGTCCGCCAGAAGATAGGGCAGACGCCTGGGATCTTGCCCCTGAGTGCGCTGAACCCCGACACGGACAACTCCCCCGGCGGGGAGTTCTTCCTCCCCATAGGATGGCGCTACGGCGACGCACTTCCCCCCTGGATCGACACCCCTGCATGGGCGCAGCGATTGGCGCTCCGCTACAGCGCGTACAGCGACGCCCCCGTCTCGCACTATGAGCAAGTCCAGGCGCTCTACACGTCCGTCACCCCTGCCTACTCGATCGAGACCGAGCTCTTCCGCCCTGTGTCTCAGACCGTGTTCACGGCCCACCCCCCGCGCCGACGGGGTGCAGCGGGCGTCTCTGAGGCCGCCGTGAACGCACAGGGCGAGGGCTTCGCGCGCTCGGTGCAGATGCAGTCCTCGCTCCGCTCCGGCTTCTACCGTGCGGGGCCTGTCGCCAACGCGGCGATGGCCAACGCGACGGAGGCGCATATCCTTAGGATCGAACGTGACGCCGACACGCCGGCCCGGGTACCCCGCGTCATCAACGCGCTTGGGTTCAACTTCGAGACCGGGCAGTGGGATGCGCTCACCACGGTGATCGACAAGGGCGAGCTACCGCCTATTCAGGAGCCTGAAGAAGAGCCTTGAGCAGGGGGGTGCCGTCGCCTCCCGGTGCGATCGTGCAGACGATCCGCGCGGCAAACGCCAGGTCGTGGTTCTTGATCGCGGTGCGGGCGTGCAGGGGCACCTCGAGAGCCGTGATGGCCACTTCCAGGCTAGGGTCTCGACCGCCTTTCGAGCGCCGCAGATACAGCGTATCGAGGGCAGGCGTCTCCTGGTACCCCTCCTCGCGTAGGAGGGCCGTGTGCCACCTGTTCGCGAAGCGTTGGATCACCTTCCCGGCAGTTTTGTCGTCGACGGGGGCACCCTCGGGGGCAGGCACGTTGAGGTGTCGGGCTATGCGTTGAATGTCAGTAGGGGTCATGCCCCCTTTTACCACGGTCCAGGCCTCACATCTGCTAGGCTGCGTAGGTAAATGCCCCGCTACGACTTGCACATTCAGGCGACGACGCGCGACGAGCAGCTCGAGCAGCGCGGTATTTTCACGTTCGGGTACGCGGACACGCTGGCCGTCCGTGGGTTCCAGATGCTCATCAACCTGTGGTTGAAGATCTTCTTCACCCGGCGCGGTAGCGACCCCACGAACCTCGAGCGTGGCACCACGTATACGAACCTCATCGGCTCCAACGTCTCCCTCGAGGACGCCGAGGACATCATCCGCATCAGCCTCACGCAATGCAACGCGCAGGTGCGCGCCATCCAGGCGGGCGATACCACGCTCTTGCCACGTGAACGACTGAGCGACGCACATCTCCTACGCTACACCGCAGACCCCTCGGGGCCAGGCTTCGAGGTGTACATAGAGATCTTGAACCAGGCCGGCGACAAGCTACAGGTCAACATTCCCGACTTCGCGCGGAGCAAGTAAGCATGGCCCTCGAGATCACGGCAGCCGACGTCAAGGCCGCAGAAGAGTACCTCGCCACCCTCGTGTCCGAGCAGGTGCCTGAAGGGCGCTACACAGACGGCACGGCCCTCAGGGACTTGGTCATCAAAGGCCTCTCCGTGATCGCGGCCCAGTTCCGCAAGGAGAACGCGACCGTCCAGTCGGCCCAGAGCCTGCTACGCATCAAGCAGCTAGCGTCCGGCACGACGGAGGCTCTCTTGGATCCCGCCGTCGCAGACGGGGCCGACGCGATCCTCTCGAACTGGTTCATCTCCCGGACAAACGGCAACTTCTCGCGTGGCGTGGCGAACATCTTCGTATCGAAGAAGCAGGACTACCCGCTCGCGCGCACCACCACGTTCGCCTATGACCGGAACCGCATCTTCTACCCGGACTACGCCTCGGACATCGTCATCCCGGCCATGGACGTGAAGCCTGTCGTGGACGCCACGGGGGCCGTGATCATGTACACGTTCCCGCTACGTCTTGTCGCCGCGAGGACCGGCGCGACCTACGACGTCTCCCCTGCGATCTGGGCTGGCAACGGCGGCTTCTCTCCCTTCGTGCTGCGCGTATCGCACGCTAGCCGCTTCGAGGGCGGCAAGAACCGGCAGACCACCCTCGAGATGATCGAGCGGGCCCCTACGGCCATTGCGGTGCGTAATCTCGTCAACGAGCGCTCTGCGCAGGTCACGCTTCAGGAGACGTTCTCCTACCTCGGCCGCGTGACGTGCATCGGCATGGGCGACCCCGAGATGCAGCGCGACCTCACGGTCGAGCTGGCCTCGCAGGTTCGCTTGCACGTCGGCGGACACTTCGACATCTACGCCGAGCTCCCTCTCGCCCAGACCTCTTTCACCGGCGTCCTGGGAGGCACCTACCCGCGTCCGGATGGCGTGGTGAACGTCTTCTCAGACACGGGCGTGACGGACTGGGGCGCGACGGGGGTCCAGGTAGGCGACGTGCTGCGGATAACCGCGGGCGTCCGAGACGTGCCCCGGGATTACCCCATCAAGGAGGTGCGCACGGAGGAGCTCTACGTCTCCGAGCGCTACGCCTTCGCCGAGATCGCCACAGGGGTCTCCTACTACGTCTATCGGCCGCTCTTCGGCCCTGATGTGCGCGTGCTGCCCGCCACAGGGGTGAACACCACAGGCGTCACGGCGTCGACCGTGTCGAACTCCGGGCGCATCGTGCTTCCTGGAGAGCCGCACTACGACATCCTCGATGTGGTGATCACTAACCCCGACCCGGGGGATCAGTACATCAACGACCCCGACGGGCTCATCCATTTCACCCTCCAGCAGAACACCCCGCCGGAGCTGCCGGCCAGCGCCTCCGCGGCGCTCGGGTTTCAGGTCGTCGGGCGCGCTCCGCAGAACGGACAGTCCTCCCGCGCCTTCGATGAGGTCGTGCTCCCCTCGGACTACGACGGGAAGCAGGTACGCGTCACGTACCAGACAGTCGCAGGCTTCGCGGCCGTGGACTCCTACACGCGAGACCGCTTCCACCGCATCCTCGCAGGGTCGGTGCAGCTCAAAGGTCGCCACCCGGTCTACTTGTCGATGACGATCCCCTACTCGGGCTCAGCGGACGAGCTCAGCCTCCGCCAGAAGCTCGTCGCGTTCATCAACGGCTTCGACCCCCGCGAGGTCATCGACGTATCCGACATCACGCGCTACGTGCGCAATGTCACGCCGTCCATCAACACGGTCTACCCCTTCACCATCGAGTACGACCTCCTGGCTCCCGACGGGAGAGTCATCTCGTTCGAGACCGAAGACCGTGTGGGCATGGACACGGGCAAGCTGATTAGCGAGCTCGCAACCACAAGCGACGAGCTGTTGACCCTCACGGTGTCGGACCGGACGGTGCGGTACACCACCCGTCTGTCGCGTATACTTCTCGAGCTCCGATGACCAACCTACACCCGAACGCGAAGAGTCTCGTCTACGGCCTCAGCGACTTCTGGACCCTGTACTTCAAGGAGCTTCCGGTCATCGAGGAGCTCTACCGAGGCATGGAGATCGAGGTGGGCCAAGCCTATCTCGACCTGATGGCGCTCTTCCTGAACGTCAGCGCGCAGGACGCCACGCTCTTCAACAAGCAGTTCTTCAAGTTGATCCGTCTCCGTGAGGATGCGGTCACCTACGCCTCCGACGGCAAGTACGGCGTGGCGCTTGAGACGGACGTCGCAGGCCTCAAGTACATCAACAACAAGGTCTTCGACGTCACACGCACCCTCGAGCGCGGCGTCGACTTCACGTTCGATGACGCCACGCGCAGCGCGCTGTTCAACCACGACCCGTTCAGCGCGTACCGCGCCCGCACCTTCGGGCAGTTCACGGTCACCTCGCGTGTCCCGAACCCCGAGGCGTCGCAGATCACGCTCGAGCTCGTCGACGCCGGCACGCACCCGCCCACGCTCTCGCGCTCCCAGTACGCGCTCTCCGTGGCCTACGACGCTACCCGCACGACCGCGCAGGACGTCATCTCGCTCCTCAACGCGAGCGCCGACTCCCAAGGCCTCGTGCGAGCCACCCTGTCGGGCACAGGCGACGGCACAGGGGCCGTGACGGCTGTCGCAGCCACCCCACTCCAGCGCCAGGCTACGGCGCCCCTGGAGGGCTTCGCCGCGCGCACCTTCGAGGTGCTCTTCGGCACGCGCTTCAGCGATGCCAGCGTCCCGCGCTGGACGGACCTAGACGTCGAGAAGGGGGACGCAGTCCGCATCATCGGGGGCGGTTCCTGGGGCAGCGCACAGGAGTTTCCTATCGCGCTCGTGCGCGACGGCTCGCTGCTCTTTTATCCGCAAGCGGCGCCCGAGATGCGCAACGGCCTCCAGTACGCCGTCCTACGCAGCCCCCTCGACGACCAAGTTCGCAACGAGCCCTTCGGCGTCAGCGGGAAGGTCACGACGCTCGACACGAACGCGTCGATCACCGCCGCGTCTCGTACGATCACCTTCAGCGCCGCGACGTCCCTAAGCGAGTTTCACGTAGGCGAGCAGCTCCTTCTCGGATCTAGCCTGAATGCAGGGCAGTACCCCATCACGGCAGTGCTGAGCGCGACGGAGATCACGGTCTCGGGCGGACCCCTGGTGGATGAGACCGGCGTTACCGTGGAGCTCGCCACCGCCATTGACAGCTTCGTGTTGAGCGGCTGCGCGCTGTCTGGCACCACCTTCACCTTCACGCCGGGAGATCTCCCTGCGGTGAGCTCGGGCGTTCTCGTCCTGAGTCGTTCAGGCGTGCACGAGAAGTACGAGATCACGGGGCTGCCCGCCGCAGGGACCTACACGCTCAACGTGCCGGCCGGCACCGCGGACGGCACAGGGCTCGGCGCCGCGGTCGCTCTGCCGACCGCCTCGAACAGCACCTTCATCTACTCCTGGCCGATCCCGGGCAGCGTGTCTATCGCGGCACGGCGGTTCCTCGACGCCCAAGCGGTGGTCGAGGGGCGGGACTACATCGTGAACTACGACCTCGGCGTCGTACGGCCCATCACGCCCTGGGAGCCTTCCACGCTTGTCACGGCGGAGTACCGCTACCGAAACGCGCAGCACACGGGCACCACGGGTATCGTCGAGGTCGACGAGGTGACCGAGACCGTCACGGAGCTTGGCGTCTGGGCGCCCGACACGTTGATCGACAAGTACCACCTCTACTTCACATACGGCTACTTGATCAACCGCGTAGAGCGCTCCACCGAGACCTACCGCTCCCTCATCCGCGGCGTCTTCCAGCTCTTCATGCTGGGCCCCACGCTGGAGCGCTTCGAGTCGGCAGTCAACATCGTGGCAGGGCTTCCTGTCATCCGAGACGACGGGGAGATCTTACTGTCGTACGACTCAGGCGCGCTTCGCTCCGGCACGGACGGCGTGTTCAGCGAGACCGCACGCACGTTCACTTCCGCGACCGCCTCGTTCACAGTGAACGACCTGCGCAACCGCATCTACGTGACGTCGGGCGCCAACGCGACGAAGACCTTCTCCATCCAGTCGGTGGTCAGCCCGACCACAGTGGAGCTCGTCGAGACCCCCGTGAGCGAGAGCGCGGCGGGCTGGGAGATCACAGCCACCGGGAAGCACGCTATCGTCACCTCGAGGGCGCGCTACGAGTTCCCTCGCGCTGCGGCGCTCAAGCCACGCTTCATCGACCCCAACAACGCAGGCGTGCTCGAGCTGCGCGCGTTCGAGGTGGTCTCGGCGGCCTTCGAGGTGACCGACCACGTGGAGACGCCCTACTGGTGGGAGTCTTCCCAGATCCCTAAGACCCTCGCCCCTGACATGTCGCCCGCCCGGCGACAGTCGACGCCCCAGCTCTTCGAGAACATCGTCGCGCCCGCCGACAGCGCCGAAGTAGGCGACCCCGGCTTCTTCATCGGCGCGGATAGCGAGGGCGAGACGCTCCCGCGCGCGGTGCTGCGCGCGAGCGTAGGTGCCGACGGCGTCCTCTACGGAGACCCGCTTTACCCCGTCAGCACCACCGAGACGTTCTTCGAGGCAACCTCGGGCGCATTCACGGATGCCGACGTAGGTAACTACGTGCGCATGGGGGGTGACGAGTACCTCATCACCTCGCGGGTAAGCTCCACGCGTGTGAAGATCCAGGCGTGGCTGCCTTTGGCGTACAACGGCACGACACCCGCGGCGTGGGAGCTCGTCACGGGCACGCTGCCCCTACGCCACGCAGCTTCCTACGTGATTCTTGACCGATGGATGAAGTACCACCTCTTCACGGTGCGCTTCGATGGATTCCTCATCGACACGCTCTCGCAGAGCGTGCTCCTCGATCTGCAGGAGCTCGTCTTCGCAGCCAAGCCCCTGTACACGTACTTGGCGCTCCAGCCTTCTCTGCTCTTCGAGGAGCGGATCCGCATGCAGGAGGACAACCTCAGCGTGCTCTCGCGCTACATGCTCGCAGGGCAAGCGGGCGAAGTCGTCGCAGCGAACATCAACCCCCTGACCATCGGCCCGCACTGGAAAGTGGGGACGTGGTTCCGCTACGTGGAGAAGAGCGGGACGTTCGCCACGCCCACAACGGCGGTCGCGGGGGTCTTGGGAGTAGCTCCCGGGGGTTACGACCTCCGGGTATCGCACATACACATCTCTGACGACCTCACCCTCGGAGGCGTGCCGGTCCCGAGAGACACGCGCGTCTTCATCGCGCCTGCAGGTATCGGCGGGATGGCTGCGACGCTCACCGTGAGCGGCGACCAGGCGACGTTGAACATCAACGACCCCCTGCAGCAGATGAGCCCTGACATGCTCATGCAATACGTGAGCATTGGCGGGAAGCGCTACCGGATTGGGCAGGTCGAGGACGATCAGACCGTCGTCTTGTACGCGACAGACCTCTCCGACGCGACGGGCGTTACCTGGCAGTACGAGACGTGCGGTTCCGCCGAGGCTCGGATCACGCACGACGCGGAGGGGCAGAGCTTTTTCGAAGATCTCACGGGCACAACGAACCTGAGCGGCCAAGAAGGCACCTTGATCCGTGCCATGTACCCCACAGGCGCGGAGCACCAGACGTACCGGATGGGCGCGTCCGTATCGGCAACGAAGGTTCACGTCGAGAAGAAGCACTACCTCGTAGCGGACGGCTCCCCCATTATGGGCGCAGTCACTACGTCTGGGCCTAGCAAGATCACGCTCCCCGATGCGTTTCTGTGGCCCGACATGTGTTACGACGACCGCCGTGCGGAAGACCCCACGACCGCCTTGCAGAAGCGCTACTACGTCGAGTTTCTCACGGGTCCCGATGAGGGGGAAGTCCGCCAGCTGATCACGTACGTGTCCTCCACCGAGGTGCTCCTTGAAGGCGCGGTGACGCCCGCCACAGGACTCGAGGTCACGTTCTTCTGCCTCGAGGCGTACGGCGAGACGCACGCAGGTGCTCTCGGGGTGTGGGAACACTTCGAGCGCGCTGTCTGGGTGGACACCTACGCGACTGCGGCGAATACCCTACACCTCATAGATGGTCTCGATGCGCACGCGGCAGTGGCCTATGAGGCCTACGGGGTGCAGATCCCGGAAGACCCGAGCACGGGCACCTTCGACGCAGGGGCAGGAGACACCTACTACGTGGTCGGCGGGCTCGAACCCGCGCAGCAGTACCTACGGTCCCGGACCTCGCAAGATCCAGACCTGCAAGAGTCTCCCATCCAGATAACCACGACCGTTCTTCCGTGATATAGTCCAAAACCATGGACGAGCTCGTAAGCCGAATCAAGATGCGCGGAGATCTGGAGATCTACCGCCGCTGCGCCCGCACCGGAGCTCTGCTCGACGTGTGGGCTAAAAAGAACACGATCACCTACGTGGCTGGCGACACGCTCGTCGCGCTCCTCGCCCCGAACGCCCTAGGCACAGGAGGCGCGCAGATCACGAACCAGCTCAAGTCCATGCGGTTCGGTACAAGCAGCCTGGCCCCCAATCGGACCGACGTCGCGCTTGCGGCGGAGCATACGGCCGCGCGCCAGCAGCTACTCGACGCCAACCGCCTGATCGGCGCCTCGGGCTCCGTGACGTTCGTAACGACCCTCGACGCGTCGACAGGCAACGGCGTGACCTACCGCGAGGCGGGGCTCTTCACCCGCGGCGACGCAGACGACCCCGCCACCAGCTCCGGAGCTAAGCTCTTCGCGAGGCAGGTGTTCCCCGACCAAGCCAAAAGCGCGGCAATCGAGCTCGAGTTTCGCTGGCGCCTCACGTTCACGGTGTAAAAGATGGCAACCCAGAAGACCTACGTTGACTACAAGAGCGGCGGCGACACCGGCGCGGACGCAATCTCAGCCCTTCAGCCTGTCACCGACGGCGAGGGGGCGGGCCAGAACACATTTCGGCGCCCCTCGGAGAACTTGCGGTCCCGCACGGAGATCATCCGGGACCTCTTCGGGGACCTCCTCTACTACCGCGACCGCACGCCGCCCTACCTCCTCGAGCTCAGTGGCGCAGGCAAGCTCTCATGGTCGGGCGTAGCGGGCAGCCCCGCGGGGCGCGTCAACAACACGACCGAGCTCACCATCCGGCCGTTCCTGGCCCCCAACAGCAAGCTCAGCGGCTTCTTGTACGTGGGGGACAACGGAGGCTACGGGGGGCTCAACTACGCGGTGAACTCTGGGGCGTACGCCACCGAGGGCGTCAACCGCATCACGGTCGAGCACCGCTCAGTCACTGGCACCGCGACGATCACGTGCGTCATCAGTGACGGGCCCATCTACCGGATCATTGTGGTCTTCGACAAGGCCGACTCGGGGCACACCGCCGCCGCCGCGCAGCTCATCGTGACGAACGCGATCGCGGGGCACGCGGTGCTCGCCGGCAAGCTCGCGTGCTCGCTCGTCGGAGCAGGTACGGAAGTTCTCCGCGAGATCGGTGAGACTTACATCGACGCGCGCTACCACGACGCCGACGACGTCGACAGCCGTCCCACGCTGGACGCCGAAGCGCACACGCTGCCGGCCAACCAGCTCGACACGTTCACCACGGCGAACGCCCTCGTCGAGGGCGATGTCGTCGCCATCCGGTATGACTACGTCATCGAAGCGGCGGGCGGCACCGCAGGCGGCAGGGCAGAGTCGGCGGTCGGGCGTAGTAACGCCGACGTCACCTCGAACCTCTTCCTGGTGCGCCTGAACCCCGAGTTCGTACCGGGCTCCCTCCCGCTCTGTAAGGTCGTGAACGGCGTGCTCCGCTGGGTCGATGGGACCTCCCTCGCGGCGGGCACCACGGGGGCGCCGGGTGCCTCCCTCGGGGCGTACGTGGATGCGATGCAGTTCTCGGGGCTACCGACGATGGTGGTCAATGGGGGCATCGACAACAACCCTGCCGCGGTGCTGGACCCCCAATCGGCGCTGGAGTCGGCGGACGCGCGCCTGAGCCAGTCGCGATACCGGACGTCTGTGGTGACCGACGGTGTGATTACGACGGGGGGAAGGTTCGAGGGGGCGGATGGTGTGGCGCTGGCGCTTGCGGACGCGGACACGGCGGCCGGCGGGACGATCTTCGTGCGGAACGGCACGTATACAAGCATACACGCCACCAGCGCGGGCAAGAGCTTCGTCGTGGAGGGGGAGAGTCGGGACGGTGTTGTCCTTACGCCCGACACGAAAACTATAACTAACGGCGTGCACACGTTTAGAAATCTGACCATCGAGGCAGGTGATAGCTTCTGGGATTTTCACGGCGCTCTCACGCTCGAAAATGTGGAATGGAAAGGCACCCTCGTAGCGTACGCCAGTCGAACTGTGAGAGACAGTACGAAGACGACGGCCTTGCCGAGCAGCAGCGGTGCTACTTACGCAGAGAACTGCACGTTCAAAGCATCCGGGACAGGGGCGGCAGTTACCCTGACGCAGGACGCTACACTCATAAACTGCCGGCTCGAACACGCGTCTGCAGGCGCCCCTTTCACCATAAACCCGGGTACGCGCGTACGTTTCGTGAACTGTGTCGCGTACAACACAGACACGGCGGTGTCGACGACGCTCGACTACACGTCTGACTCCTACACCCTAAAATCAACACAAGTCTTCACCGCCAGTGACACCTGGACCCGGCCCGACGGCATTCGCGCGGTCAAGGTCACCGTCGTAGGTGGCGGGGGCGGGGGCGGGGGCTCCTGGAATACCGGCAGCGGCAGCGAGGGCACCTCTCGCGGCGGCGGCGGCGGCGGCGGCGGCGCGGTCAAGTGGATCACCTCCCCCGGCGCGACGGAAACCGTGACGGTGGGCGCGGGCGGCTCGGGCACGCTGAGTGGCACCGCCGGGGATGGGGGAACCACCTCTTTCGGCAGCCATGTCTCGGCTACGGGAGGTAAAGGAACGTCCTCCGCCGCGCCGGTCAGCGCTCGAACCCTCGCAGCAGGCGGTGCGGGGGGTGCGGGCGCGAGTGGAGACGTCAACCTTACCGGCGGCCAGGGCGGGGCGGGCTTCGTGACGGCAGCGGCTGATCCGTTGCCGACCGGGCACGGGGGCGCTTCTGCGCTAGGCAATGGCGGGGTGTGCACCGCGCTCGGCTCCACCGCCTCCGGCTCCGACGGATCGGGTTACGGAGGCGGAGGGGCCGGGGCGGTCACGGTCGGCGGAGTAGGGCTCGCAGGGGCGGACGGCTCCCCCGGCATCGTCATCGTCGAGGAGTACGCGTAACCGCATACTCGGTCGTGCAGAGCGCGCTGCCGTCTGCGCCCAGAAGCGTGGCGCGCCCCGTCCCAGTTGCGCCCCCGCCGGCCCACGTGAGCTCGAGCTCTAGCTCGAAGGACACGTAGTCGTCGGGGCCGCTGTAGGGAATGTTGCACTGCGCGGTCAGGACGGAGCCGCAGGTGTCCTGCACGGCGTCCGTGATCTCGCACAAGGATAGGCGGTCCTCGCTCACGTCCAAGGTGAGCGCTCCCAGGCACCCGTCAGCGGCGTCCGAGACAGGGACGAGCTCGAGGGTGTAGCCCTCCACGGGGGCGCCTTCGCACGGGGCGTGCGCAGTGGCACATCCCGCGAGGGTGAGGATCAGCGCACTACAAGCACAAACGATATTGCTCTGCATGTTCTTTATTCCTTTCGGGTTGTTGATCTGCGGAACGGGACCCAGGGCGCCGGCTCGGCGCCACAGTAAGCGGCTTCCGCCGCGTAGGCTTGGTACGTGGGAGCATCAGCCCCATCGTGCCACCAGACAGGTAGTGCGTGCTGGGCATCGTCGTCTCCCGTAGCGCAAGCTGCAGCGAGATGCCCGATCTCATGGATGACAACCGGGGTGTAGTCTCCCAAATCAGGAACGAACGCGATGGCGCTGTATTGCGCGAACGAACAGCCGTGGAGATTCTGATGCTTCCCCAACGACCAGCCGCACCACGCAACCAAAGCGTCTTCTGTCTCGAACACCTGAAACGAGACCGAGCGCTCGCGTAGACAGTCACGGACCTGATAGCCCGCCTCCTCCCACGCGGCAGCCGTGTAGGCCAGAATACGTGCGTAGGTGCGCGAGGACATGGCACGGCCCGCGGACTCCGGGGGGACGCACGCTTCGAAGCCATCGAAGATGGCACAGGTCAGTTCCCCGGGCGCGGCACTCTGCTCGGGGGCAGGGTCAATGCAGGGCTCTCGAAACTGCTCAGGGAGCCCACACCCCACGCCCCACAGCACTAGAACAAGCGCTCCGAATGCGCGGAAAGTAGCTCTCATGGTAATCATTCCTCCTACATACTTATACCAAAATAGACACCCCACTTTCTGATCTCCACACCTAAAGGGCAAAGCCCCCGTATTGCCCGCGAGATCTCGTTTCCGAGACCCCGCGGGCTACTACTCACGGACGCAGGAGACGGACCCGCCACCCGTTGCCCAGGTAGTAGTAGTCCGCCGGATGGTAGAAACACTGCTCACACTCGATGGTGAGGTCGGTTTCCAAGTCGGGATCCCAAGGGAAAGTGACGCAATCGCCACCTTCTTCTTTGGATCGACGAATCGCCTCTCGGGCGGTGATGCACTCTTCGGTTTCTATCTGCACCGGCCACTCCGGGAGGCTGAAGCCGTGCCGCTCAGCGATCTCGATGAGGCTCTCCACAACCGCGCTTTCCACACCTTGTCGAATATTTCCTGCGCGGTCACGCGGACACCTGCAGGCCGTGCGTCAGGGCCGTGGCTACGAGGAGCACCTTGAGCCTAGCGTATCGCCCCTCGTAAGGCACACCCGCCGCAAGGTCGTGAGCACGCTGCAAAAACTCCAGGAGGGCTGCGTGCTCCCGCAGGGCTAGCAGCGACGCAGGGCAGTCGCTACTGGTAAGAAGGTCCTGCACAGTCGGTCCTTCTATGCTCGGGTCATACTGCTCGTCGGGGATCAAGACGCCGATCGCGCAGCGATTCCCGTGAGCATCGCGGTACATGCAGCCACGATCTCCGAACATATCGATACGGAACGAGAGCGGCTGCTTCTCCGTGATGAAATGGTTCCACACCCGATCGAAGATCTCCTGTGCGGTCACTTCGGCACCTCCAAGTGATAACGCGCAGCTAGATCCAGGAGCTTCTCTTTGAGCACCTCCCGCCGCGCTGCCGCGTCGAGATCTCGACGATGCCAAGCCGCGTCGTTACTCCGCTGGAGCCCGTCGAGGAAGCCGGCGCCGCAGCTGTCCCTCAGGGAGAGCAGCGTTGGAGGGCAGTCTACTCCGTCCAGCAGGGATCCCACGCGATGGCCCTCGATCTCGCTGCTGTACTCCTCCTCGGGGATGAAGATCCCGACGGCACACCCCGCGCCGGCCTCCGCGCGATACATACCCGTCAGCGGGCACCCCTGCGTGATGAAGTGCGCCCACACCGTGTTGAATACGTCTTGTTGTTGCATTTTCAGACCTCGCAGAGACGCTCGAGGAGCGTCGTGACAGGGGCGTCGCCGTGGAGCTTCGGGGCGTACCTCCACCACGGGTGGTAGGTCGCGTCCCACGGTTCGCGCCGGTTTCGCGCATCTATGGCGCAGACTATGTACGCGAACAGCGTCCTGGATTCCATCCGCGCTTTGAGGGCCGCGGCGATCTCGCTCTGCGTTTCACCGCCTATAACCTCGCCCAGATACCGCCACGCGATATCCAATCGCGCCTCGACCACCTCAGGGGTGGGCTTGGACGCCCCCAAGATCTTGGGGATCATAGGGAGGAGCGCCCGCGTACGCTGCGCGTCATCCCACCACCAGCCCCAGTCGTTTACTCCCCACACCAGGCCCCACAGGTCGGAGGGTATGCACGCCGGAGTCATGGTGTGTGCTTCTCCGGTCAGGTAGGCCATGAGCTCGGCCAAGCAAGTGCCCTCCTCGCGGAACAAGTGGGATCCGCGCGTGAGCGTGGCGCCGCTGAGCCTCGAGAAATCGACGAACATGTCACACCTCACATAGTTGTTTGAGTAGAGTTGCGGCGAAGGCCCCTGTTCGAGAGGTGCCCTCGCGATAGAGGAGCGTTGTGTACGCGCTCTGGCAGTTATGCCGTACCTGCCAAAGAGCCTCTGCCAGCCTGGCGTTCTGCTCACAGTAACCTTCGGCGACTAGCTTCACGTAGAGTGCTGCGTACTCTTCGTGATCGGAGGGCGGGTCGATAAGCACACCGAAATCGTGAAGGGCCACGTAGGAGAGCGTGAGCGCCGCGCGCCGGCGCACGACTTCCAGACTCCCGTGGGACGCTGCAGCCAGCAACGGGACCAGGGGTAGCAGTGCCTTGGTCCTGTCCTTGTCGCTATACCAGTGCCAGTCGTTGGCCGCCCACACGAGCAGCACGAGATCTTCGGGGATGCACTTAGGCTTGTGGTAGTGCTCTTCTCCGTGGAGAAACGCTACGTACTCCGCGAGGCACATCCCCTGGGAGCGCTCTGCGTGGCTCCCGCACGTCAGCGTAATCTGTTTCATGGCGCCGGCACCTCCAGAGCGAACGTCGCGGCCACGTACCGGAGGGCCTTCTCTAGAGAGGCGTCACTGCTCACGTCGTGCGCGCGCTGTAACGCACACAGAAGAACAACGTTCGGGGCCAGGTACTCAAGCTCCGGCACCTTGTTGAGCAGCTCCTCAACGGTGCACCCCTCCAAGGCCTCGGAGTACAACGCGTCTGGTATGAAGATCCCTACGGCACAGCGCGCACCGTCGCCGCGCCTGTAGCAGCACGAGTAATGCATAAACGCACGGGGGTTCTCCTGCGTGATGAAGTGGTCCCACACCTTATTGAAGATCTCTTGGTCAGTCATTGCGGCACCTTCAGATCGTATATATTGGCTACAAACTCAAGCGATACGCGCAGCCCGTCTCGTGTTGCCCAGCTGTAGGGCGCGTCGTGCGTCCGCTGGAGCTCCCGCAACAGGCCTTGGTGCCCCGCCAAGGCTGCGAATGCGGGGACGCGGAGAAACAGGCAGGTCACCGATATACCCTCCAGATCCTCGGAGTACTGCGCGTCTGGGATGAAAATCCCCGCAGCGCAGCGCGAGCCGTCACGCCCTCGGTAGCGGCAGACCCCGTCCGCATCCACCGAGCGGGGATTCCCCTCGACGACGAAATGCTTCCACACCTTGTTGAATATCTCTTGGCTGGTCATAATACACATACACCTCCTCATCTCCTTCTACCCCATACGTCATGTGGATTCGGATCAAAAACTTCCTACGGCGCTGGGGGCTCTGGGTAGCCCTCGGCATTGGTGCGCTTGCGCTCGGCATCCGCCGCGCAGCAGTGCTGCATGCTCTCAGCAGACTACGCCTGCGACTCACAGAGAAAACCCAGGAGCTCGACGACGCGAAGCACGGCGCCGCGGTTGAAGAGATCTCCAAAGACATCGAGGCACACGCGGCCAATGTGAAGCGCCTCGAGCGCGAACGTGCCCAGCTCGAAGGCGCGGTCGCCCGTGCTGAAGAAGAGCACGCACGCATCGTCGGGGAAATCGACAAGGCCAAGAGCTGGAACGAGCTCGAAAAGCTGCGGCAAGAAGGCAACGCCCGAGGGAAGCATTAGCCATGTGCGGCCAAGGACACCTCTCTCGCCCCCAACGTCTCGCCGGGGGGCTTCTCTGGTTTCTAGCTCTCACGCTCACGGCGATGCTCTACGCGGCCCAGGCGAAGGCACAGCCCTCCCTCGAGCTGCCGGCCTGGGATCTCTGCACAGGGCCTGACCAGTCCCAGATGGCCTGCTTCACCTCAAGCGAGGTGCAGCAGCTCCTCCGGCTCCAGGAGCAGGCACGATTCGGTCTCGAGCTCGCCGACCTAAATGAACAGCTCACCGCACGCTTTCAGTCGATGATCCAGGAGCTCCAAGCGGCGCAGTCGCGCTACCAGGAGCTCCGGGACGTCATCGAGGAACGAAATCTCAGCCTCCGTGAGAGCCTCTCAGAGGCGTACGCGGAAGCGGAGAAGTACAGGGCCCGAGCCGAGCGCCGCCGCATCTGGCCGTGGGTGTCACTCGGCCTAGGTCTCGTGGCAGGCGCCCTGGGAGGCGTCGCCCTGGCGCCCTAGCCCCAGTACGAACACAGGAGCCAACGAGGCTCGCCTTCGACGGCCTCCGCGAGCCCGTACTTTTGCACGAAGCTGGCGATCTCCTCGGCCCAGCCTTCGCCCACGGCCAGGGCGTCCGACGGAATATCCTTGGGATAGCCGCGGTACGCCGTGGTCTCCGTACCCTCGATGGCGAGGATGTGCTCCGGGCATTCGTCGGAGCAGTGCTCAACGAGCACGACGCCATCCACAGGGTCACCGCCGTAGAGCATCCGCGCGAGCGGATGCGTGCTTTCCTCCCCCTCCTCTCTGTAATCGGAGAGCGCGCCTTCCGTGAGAGGCACGCCATACACCAAGATTGCATCCGTACTAACGCCCATGGTTACTCCTGTACACGACCTGGTAGAAAAACCAACCGGGTACGTATCCTGCATTCGACATATTGTGTTTGCGCATGAAAACTGAGATGTCTTCGCGCCACTGCGGCTCCCTCAGGAGACTCTCTGGGCGGAAGGGCATCGGGTCTCTGTCCGCACTCATCTCGGTGTCTGCGATGGCGAGGAGGAAGGAGCCGTCCGCCATAGGGCGCAAGACGAGCCCGTCGACCTCCGCATCGTGCAGCCGCATCTGCGTGACGGGGTGCTCTGCGGCGCAGCCGCGGTAGTCGTCGAGAACCTCTGCTTCGAGGACGAGGCCGTAGGCCAGCCCCGCGTAGGTGCCGCACCGAGTGGGGTCAGTCACGGGGCCCCAACTCCGGGTGTTCGAGGTAGTACACGGCGCTCTTCAGCGTGTAGCAGGGCTCGTCCCCCGTGCGCTGTATATGCTCGAGAACCGCACGCGCGCTCACGTCTTCTTTAGCCCCGGGGAGCTCCAAGGCCTTCGTGGCCCAGTCTTTCCAGTGTCTGCTCATCCTATGCCTCCAGGTGTATGTGGGCGTGGCGCTACAGCCTTCCGCCACGCATGCGGAACTTCGGGGTCTTCTTCGCGGGCCCGTTTCGGATACGAGCAAGCACCTCGAGCTCCGCCCGCTGTGTCGTGCCCGTAGAGTCGAGGAGTGCGAGCCCTACCCGCGCAAGCCCGTAGGCGTCCGCGAGGTTATCGTCACTGAACTTGAGGCCCCACCGATCTCCGATGGTGCTCATCATCTTGGCCTTGCTGGCTTCGTGGTCTCCTGTGATGAACTTCTTGAGTGCCACGGGGGCACAGCTCTCGACGCGCTTCGCGTGGTCGTAGAGGGCTAGCTGCGCGAGGCACCCGAGCTCCCCTTGGAGGAACTTCTTGTTCGTCGCCTTGAGGGCGTAGAACTCCCAGACACCCACCGCGGCTTTCGCCTTCCGTAGAGGCGCGAGTATCTCGACGAGGCGATCGCGGACGTAGGCAAGGCGCCTAACCCCGGTCAGGGTACGCGGCTCGATAAGCTCAAGCAGAGCTACGCCGCCTTCTTTCGTAAGGACGCACACTCCAGTGTGATTGGGCGACTGATCTATGCCTATTGAATACATACGTTGAGCATACCACACGTGGCGCGCAAGGGCCGCCCCCAGTACCATAGGGCATGGCCACGAGCTACGTATCCGCCCGGTTCGAGAAGACCCCGGGTAGGTTGATCCTTCGGAACCGCGACGACGGGGGCGTGCCCCCGCTTCCCGGCCCTTCCTACTATCCAACGTCGCCGGACTCCCTGCGGAACTTCCTGCTCATCGAGCACGTAGACGACGTCCTAGGCGAGCGGCTCGTGCGGATCGCGGAGCTCGACGACCTCTCGGACTACGAGGTCAGCACCCTCACGCGGTTTCAGGTGCCTAGCACAGCGGGGATCACGACAGGGGACACGCTGCGCCTCACCCTGATCGCCCCCTCCGAGTGGCTCTCCGAGGAGTACCCCTCGCAGCCTTTCGACTTCACGGTCCTGAACGTCGAATCAGCCACGCAGATCGAGGTCTCGCGCCCCTTTCCTGGCTTCAAGGCCTACCTAGCCTGGGAGATCGTGGGCAAAAGCATCTCGGGCTCGACGGGGATTACGCGCCGCAGCCTTGCTGCCAGCCCGTTCCTCGACAGCCGGATCAACCTGCCTTTTGGCAGCACGGTCGAACTCGAGACGTTCGTCACCGCAGCCAAGGCCGCACTCGACGCTCTCGCGACCGCCTCGACCGCCACCACACTCACGAGCGAGACCTATACCGCAGGGTGACCTATGCCGACTGCTTCGATCACCTACGAGATTCGCCAGACGATCCCCTCCTCAGGCAGCTACACTGCGACCTTCGAGGTGCTCACCGCGGCGAACATTCCCGAAGAGATCTTCACGTTCGACAGCGGCACCCAGCTATTCACGGGCGTGGCCACCGTCTACGACCTCAACGTCTGGCCGGCAGTGCGTGACACCGACCTCATGTCGTACCGCAGCGCTACAGTCACGCGCACCTATCAGACCATGGAGGCCGTAGAGCACTTCATCGGGGTCACCCGAGGGCGCATCGAATCCCTCCGTATCGACTGGCAAGGCTACCTCGACGTCTTCGAGCAGAGCGAAACCATCTCAACCCCAGAAGTCTAAAACATGGCCGGAACACAGCTCACCCAGACGCGCCTGCCTGTCATCACGGACGCAGGTACGCGCTTCCAGATCTCTGCTACCTGCACCCTCGCAGGTGCTTTGCCCAGCGTGTACGTCTTCCTGCGCCAAGTAGTCCGCTCAGATGACCCCAAGGACGACCTCTTCGTCCGCCTCGCATCAGTCACCGACTTCACGAACTTCGGCACGTCCCGAGAAGCCTGCATCGCGGACCGCACGTTCATATATCGGAGCAACGTCTTCGTACAGAACTACGAGACGATCACCGAGGCAAACGGCGCTTGGAAAGAGCTCTCGAGCCGCGTCAGCACGCTCGTCATGGAGTACGACGCGTACATCAACGAGTTCGTGACCCCAGCGGAGGGAGCCGTTATCACGTACCCGACGATCGACGAGTCCGTGAGGACGGCACGGATCGCGGAGTACGAAACGGCAGCCGACGCGGTCGCAGACCTCGAGGACGCCCGCGACGAGCACAACGCGGAGTGCCAGCAAAAGCGCTACGCGCTCGAAACGCTACAGGAGCGCCTCACCGAGTGCTCTGCGGATGTGGCCGCGGTGACGCCAATGGCGGCGGCTGTGGGGGTCAGCCTCCCTGTACTTACTTCGATCAGCACGGCCCTCGACATCGCGCGCGCGTCGGCTGCGGCCTCTGCCACAGCCCTGGCCTCGTCTGCGGAGAAGACGAACATTCTTGCGCAGATGAACACCATCGGCGTACAGCTCGGACTCATGAACGCGGAGATCTCGGCGCTCGACAGCGAGACGTACGTGCCTCTCCTCACGTTCCTGGGGACCCTACAGACCCGCCTAGCCGCCCTCACGGCAGAGACCAATGCTCAGCAGGTCGAAGTCAACCAGTGCCAGCTCGAGATGGCCCAGGTGCAGGCCGCAGTGGACACGGCGCGAGCGCAGCGTGATGCTGCGCTCGCAGCCGTACGGGCCATATGCCCGGACTACGTACCCCAATAGGAGATCAGCATGAAGATCGTAATCGAAGGAACACCGGAAGAGATCGCGGACGCCCTGCGCAAGCTGCAGACCGCACCGGAACTGCAACCCCTGCACGTGCCCTACCTGCCCTGCGTGCCCTACATGCAGCCCGTCGAGCCCGATACGATCCGTGCGCCCACCATCCGGTGGGAGACGATCTCTACTTCCGCCTAGGCGGAGGCTTCCGAGGCTGCCACACCCGAGACTGCCGCTCTGCGATACGCTCTCGCAGGGCGGCGTTCTCCGGCTTATCGGGGCAGTCGTCGGCGACATGTTGGCGTGACCTGCACCAGGCGCAGGCGCGCCCCTTACGCTCCAGTACGATACGAGTCATATACGATAGCCTCTCTGCTTGCCGTAGAGCGTATCATAGATCGTTGAGGGAGAATCGCGCACGGATAGCGTCACGCTCGACCAGTGCATCGGCCCAGACCGGTTGCCGTACCGTGCTTCGACGCGGTTGCTCCTGTGCACCTCGAGAAGGAGCCTGTCCCAGCGACCACCCCAGCCTACCGAGATAGCTGTGCATTCCTTTTCGAGGGCCGCGTAGAGAAACAGGACCTCGTCAGAGATCGGAAGTTCCCCGAACTCAGCGTAGCGAGCCTCGAGGTCAGGCAGGAGTCTACACATCTCCTCCCAAGACCCTACGTAGTGCGTGTTGCGCCGGTCGCAACGCGCGTGACGAACAGCGAAACGTGTGGGGGTGTAGGGTGACCCCACAGAAAATCCGCCGAGATATGCGTACGTAGCGCGGCTGGAAAAGGGGTTCACCTTCGCGGTGCGGTACTCGGCTTCACCCGTAGCGCCCATCAGGAAGTCGCGCTGTTCGCGCGTGAAGCCACGCAGGTTTTGGAGCTCGGAGACCGTAGAGCGCATCTGGCGCTCCAAGTACTCTCGTACCTCTTCCTCGGTCTTCGCGCTGTCGCAGAAACTGCGGCTGCTCGAAGCGCAGGCTGCGGGCTGAAAAGCGCACTGCAGGCAGTCCGACTTGTAGAAGCGCTTCGAGTCGTCCGCCGCCTCACGCATCTTTGCAAGGTGCTCTCGCGCCTCCCGAATCGAATCCGCGTCGGTGCACAGATCCGAAAGCCACGTGGCCGCGGGCGCGAACGCGGAGGCCTCAGGCCCCGCCAAGTAGCGCCCAGAAATGTACTGAAAATCGCCTGCGGAGGCAGGGAGATCTTCAGTAGGCAGGCTCTGCGGGCGCGCCTGAAACTGCTCAAGGAGACGGCCGAGAGGCACGTCCACCCGAGAAAACACGTTGCGCTCGGCACACACGTGGGTGTCCGACATCGGACACGGGCACGTACCCATGACACGTGGGAGCTCCACGCACTCCCCGTAGGCGGTCTGCAAATCGACCACCGATTCGGTGAAAGGCTCTGCGTGGATATCGGCTACGTAGTGCAGCTCGAGCGCTGCGTACCGAGCCCACGCCCCCTGCTTACCGTACAGCGCCGCGTACGAGATGCCCCCGTGCAGCGGGCTCGGGAGCGTCCCCGTGCCTATGAGCCAGCCCTCCCGTTTGTCACCACCAGGGCCCAAAGCCACCGACCGATACTGAACAGCTGTTTCGGGAGGGAAGATTACGCGCGCGCCGGCGAAGGCCTCCTCACGCGTAACATTACCTTCGGAGTCGAAGAACAGCAGCGCCGTGTAAGTACAGCGATCGTAGTGGTGGAGGTGTGCGTTACCGTCCCACATGGACGTCTTCGTGTAATACTTCGTCATACTACCTTACCAGTCAGTTATTGTACACAAGGGTAGCCACGACACTTACCTACCCATACTGCTACACACCTGAAAATCGAACAGTGCTCTCAGATTGAAAACCCTCTGTCTCTAACGCGCCCGCCAAAATCCGTAGCGATATTCACTACTTGGAGAGGACAGTGCTTAGTGGCCCCGAAAACTTAGGCACCCCCCCTCATAGCACGGGTGCATGCGTAGGAGCTCAGGCATGTCGTACTTGTCCTACCTCTGCACACACACTGATTACCCCCTCCCCTTCATACCTACCCCCCAGTTTTTTTGACCCCCCTACTCCACTATATAGTGATATTATGTACAAAGAAAAAGAAAATATATAATATATACAAGTAGATAGAGGGGGTCAGGGGATAGTGACGAGGGTAGTGGTTTTGGACAGTGAGGGTCTTTAGACCCGGCCAACGCAGCCAGGTCCGAAACCCCGCCCTGAACCCGCGCCCGCTACACCCCTACCGGCCCCTCCCCAGGCGCGCCTCAGGCGGGGAGCTAGAGGCCGCCCTGGGCCTGTTTTGGAGCACTCCCCGGTACGCATCCCCGGAGCTGCGCCTGGAGCTTGGCCGCCCGCGCAGGAGCCACGCTCGCCGCGTAGCTCAGATAGCCATACAGGTAGGACTCCAGCACACCTGAACTTTCGTACCCCTGTTCAGCTGCGGTCTGCGCAAAGCCGCGGGTGACGCAGTGATGGACGAGCGCGCGGAGCTTCCGGTAGAGCGGCCTCGGGAGGTTCGGGTGTTCGTTGATCGTGAGCCCGAGTAGGCGCTGTTGGCGGTCTCGACGGTGCACCCGGATCTTGTCGTAGTTCACGTGGTACTGGCTCCGCCGTATCGCGCGGATGATGGCCCGTATGAACCTGTTCACCGTCTCCCTGCTCACAGGCTCCATGCTCGAGAACGCGAGATCATCGGCGTACCGCGTGTAGTCCATGCCGAACTCCGCGCATACCGCACGGACGCCAGGGTCGAGGCGGTGCATGGCCACGAGGTTCGCCACGGCTCCCGAGGTGGGCGCCCCTTGGGGCAAGATGAAGCGCGTACGCGTGCCGGGCACCTCAGGTGCCGTCAGCAGCGTAGCAAGGATCTCGGAGGCCTTACGGCCTAGCCCGAGCTCCCCCTGGAGCGCGTCCCGTACCCACGCACGCCGGGTCGAAGGGAAGAAGTCCTTGATGTCGAGGACGATGAGCGCCCCACGCCCTGCGTGCACTTCCGCGGCCTCCACCACGGAGCGGCCCGGCACGTAGGCCGCTACCCACGCAGGGTAGTCGACCTTGTTGAAGATCTTCCGAAGCACTTTACGCTGCGCGCGGGCTAGTTTGGCGTCTGGTACGTGCAGGACGCGCTCTCCCCCGGACTTCTTGGGTATCGTGCGGTGGTGGTAGAACTTGTGTGCGTTGAGCACGAAGTACCACAGCGCAGGCCAAGAGATCCCGACGGCGAGGGCCAAGGTTCGATCGTCGAAAGGCTGCGGGTACCGGGCCTCCGGCCGGACTGTCGGCGCCCCGTACGTCACGACCTGGGTGTCGGCCAGCCTCATGTCTCCACACGCCGATCTATGCGCACCTCGAGACTGCTGAAGCACTCGGGCTCCCCAGGGGTGCAGTGCCCCATGAGGCGCTCCAGCGCCCGAGGACACCCGGTACAGAACGGCCGGATGTCCCCGGGTCCGGTGCCTAGGTGGAGCTCTGCGGTAGTTCCATCGAGCAGTTCACCGTATGCGGAAACGGTGACCGCCCGTGTGAACGGAACCAGGTAGCTTGTTCCGGGCTTCTGTTCGATGGGTACGACGATGTTGTAGGCGCCGTGCATCTTGCTGCAGTTCTTCACGCCCCGTCGTTCGTAAAGCGCTGCGAGCTTGAAGGTGAGTGCCGTACTGAAGCAGGGCCCGTACATACGAAAGTACTGCGGCCGGAGGTCCTTGTGCGTCAAGTACAGGTTCTGTATGGGTACCCTCTGATAGTCTGCCGCGTTGTCCACCTTATTCGGTATCCGGATACGCATGAACGACATGTATGGCTGCCCTCTCAGTACGGGCGCATCTCGATCGAGATATGCCCTGCTTCGGTTGTGACGGGAGTGGCTCCGGGGGTGATCAGCCAGATGGTGGGCGCGGCGATTCTGTACCTGGGAGGGGCCATCTCCGCGTCCGTGATGTAGACGAGCAAGTCCACGTGCTTTTTCTGCTCGTTGATGTGCTGGAACACGGGGTCGCAGCTAGTGCCTCCGCGCCCTGCGATCTGGTAGTCGATCGGGTCGTTCGGGCCGATTGTGTACTCCTTGGCGATCCCAGCGTCGACGTAGAGCACGCAGATCTCCATGTCGGGTGCCGCCTTCTGGATGTGGCGTAGCTCGGTCAGGCCCTCGGAGATGTCCTGGTAGGACATAGATCCCGAGGTGTCGATCGCGACGACGACGCGAAAACGCGCGTCACGAGTGGTCCCAGGCACCAAAGGGAGGCGCCGAGCGAAGGCCGCCCCCTGGCGCTTGAGTTGGATCTGCATCGCAGCACGCAGCATCGAGATCTTCGTGAAGCCCCGGATCGGACGGCTCTTCTGTGCCCGCTGGACGTGGGAGCGGAAGATAGTGTTCCAAGGCGTGGTGGGCGGACGGAGGTAGCTCTGGACGAGCTCTTCGATCCCTGCGGGGAGGGTGCCGTAGTTCTTAGTGAACGTCTTGACGGTCTTGCGGATGACCGATTGTCCGTACTCCTTGAGGTCGGTGGGGAGGCCTTCATCGCTGAGGTCCTGGAGCAGGTACCCGATGTGGGACTCGAGGCCCCGCTTGATGTCGCCGGCTAGGCGATTGTAGGGGAGGCTGGCGTCGTCGTCGTCGTCGTCGTCGTCGTCGGCGCCCTCTGTAGTCTCGTCGGAGTCGGCGTGCTCGGGATTTGGGCTATTGAGCACCGCACCCATCGACCCTGGAGGGGCCATGTGGAGTAGGCGTTCCAGCCCCTGTAGCGCCTCACGCAGCGCGCTCTCGACCTTCTCGGCGCTCATGGTCGACGACCCTAGGAGCAGCGCGAGGTACTCCTCGAATGCCTTGCGCGGTGGTAGGCCGTAGTGCTCCGGCAAAATGATGTAGTCGAGATCTACGATCCACGGGTGGTTACGCCGCAAGATCTCGTTGACTGCCATGTCTGCAGCGATGTTGTACAACGCCAGGTACTGGCGCCGGGCGGCGTAGGAATCGCACAACTGGAAGAGCTCGTACCCACGGGGAACGTGGTTCAGGATGACGTGGAGCACCTCGTGTTCGAGCGTTGCGAGCAGCTCCCGGTGCTCCATCTGCGCGGCCCAGTCGGGGTCGATGGAGAGCAGGTACCTGTTGCCGCGCGGGGTGACGTAGAAGCGGCCGCTGCCCCGCTCGTAGGTACGCTCGAAGGAGTTGTAGACGTAGGCGTAGAAGTTGGCGTGGGCGGCGTCGCAGAGGTACGCGATGGTGTGTTGCAGGTTCATTGGAATACCTTCCATTGGGTGTTACGGCGGGGGCCCATACACTGATAGGAGATGCTGCAGTCGGTCGGATCGAGGATGAGCTTGTGCGCCGTATCGTCGTTTACGACGCCCGGCGTGTTGAGTGCGTAGTAGGGGTTTGGGTCTCTGCGGAGCGCGTGTGTCAGGGCGCGGTGTCTGTGAAACGTATCACCCCACTCGACGGGGCCGTCTGGGGCTTCGTCTGAGAAGTGATTAGACGTCACGAGGAACCCGCTGCCAAGTTCCTGAATGGTGTCTTCTCTGCCCGTGCTTTCTACCAGGGCGCCATGCTTCTGATCGGCGATTAGGTAGAAGCCTCCGGCGGCTGCCGGAGTGGTCTGGAGCTCCGCGAGAGCCCCTCTGCAGGTCTGCCGTGTCTGGAGGACCTGCCGTATCAGCCAAGGCACTGGGAGGGCGTAGGTTGGAAGCCCCGGCGTGGATGCCTGGTTGAGCGTGATCGCCAGCCCCGAGGTGTTCAGGCCTGAGATGATCCCTGTGAAGCCCGGCAGCCCGACGCTCAGCACGGTGCGACCCCGGCTCACGTATCTGTAGAGCGTCGTGTAGTGATTGATGCCCGTCGGAAACGCCCAGTCCATGTTGCGGGCTATAACTACGGTCCCGTCTGATTGGCGCAGAACGGCGCCCGTGCAGCCCTGGTAGGTAGACAGCCCTCCTGTGTAGGACGTCAGATCATAAAGTAGGTTTAGCAGCAGGAGATCGCGAGGTAGCACCCCTGCGTGTGCTGCCAGCCCGTTGATCTCCCGTACGAACTCCGTCCCACGTAGCCACGTCTTCAGCGCGGAAGCCGCAGCGCGGGCCCCATGGATGGCCCACTTGGGGTGGAGATCGTAGAGCTCCTGAATGGCCTCCTCTACGAAGAAGCCCGCGATGTCGGGGTCGACGACCGCCCAGCGCTCTTCGGGAGCGAGCGTGAGGTCGATGGTGTATTCGCGAATAGAGTGCATACACACTTCTACCGCGAAGCCGAATGTTATTCGGCGGTGGCGCGGTCGTACAAGGCGCGCGCGCTTCGGATCCCCGCGTACCCTAGCGAGGCGCCTAGTAGCCCCCCGGCTGCTAGCCGCGGACCTTGCCTTCGAAGGTACGCGCGTAGCTCTTTGCGCGTTTCGGGATCGCGCAGAGCGGTTGCCGGGCCTTCGCCTAGGAAGTTTCCTGCGAAGCCGTCGGCTATGTCTCGCAGCGTAGGTACGTCCACAGGCAACTTTGCACGCTGCCCCGCGGCGTATACGCCGGCTCCTGCACCGAGCAGCGCGGCCGTAGGTTCGGGGTTCTCTGTTGCGGCGTAGGTCGTAGCGGCGAGCCCCGCGCCTAGTCCTCCTCGAAGTAACCAAGGGGCGAGTCGCCGGCGGAGTTTGCTTTGAAGTGCGGCGGTTTCGGGAGTAACACGGCTGCCGACGAGCTCATATTCCTGTGAACGCAGGAAGTCCGTAGGAAATACGTCCTGCGAGGCCTTACCGGGGATGACACGGCGTCCCGTAGCCTCGTAGTGGGCCATGGAGGGAAGCGTCGAACATACGTTGCCTTCGCACTGCACCTCCGGGCGCTTTTTGGTCAGGAAGTCGAGCTTGGGGACGAAGAGCTCTCGCAGCCCCGTCTTCATCGCCTGTGTGTTGTCGTAGTCGCGGACTGCCCGCTCCCCGTAGGAAGTCTTGAGCTGCTCGAGCTGTTCCCGTGTGAAAGGCGTTTTCGGCCGCAATAGTACCGCGTCGGGGTACTGGTTGACGGCGTTGTTCAGGGAGTACGGGATGCTATGGGCGTCATGTAGGGCGTCTTTGGGGTTCGCGTACTGCCAGTCCGAGAGATCTCCCGCGGATAGTGTTTGCCCTGCTCCGTTTTTACGGCTTACGACGGGTTGCGCATGGTAGAATTGCGAACCGCCGATCGGGTCGATGAAGCGCTTGAATAGGCTGCCGGCAGGCTTTGATGTGACCAGCACATCGCCGGGCCGTGCTTGACGGGAAAGCTCGGAGAGTGTCCTGAAGTTCTTCCCTTCCGCACCCTGAAGCGGGTCGTGGAGGATCTTCTTCCGCCCGATCAGCCCTCCGAACGGCGACGCGGCGGCCACGCCTACAGCTGCGCCCTGGGCGACGTCCCCCGCAGACACACCGTCCTCAGGGAGATTAGCCGCAGCGATCCGGGTCAGAAAGTACATAGCCCGTAGCGTACTGTCCTGGTATCTTCAACGCCATGCCCTTCATCCTCGATCAGTACAGCGGCGATCCCACCCATGCCCTCCTCTTCGACGAGCTCGCGTCCCGCCCGCAGGCGCTCGAGGCTGTCAAGACCGCGTCGTTTGACCGAGACGCCGCGCAGGCGCTGCCTTCCACCGCGTTCGCTTGGGAAGGCCTTCGGCGCTTCCCTGTGCACACGAAGGAGGACACGATCGCGAGCTTGGTCTACAGGAGCAAGTGCGCGGCGGAGGTCCCTGCGTACGTGGACGCGAAGCTCGGGGCGGCGGCTGCGGCCTATGGGGTCAAAGAGGCGTTCTTTGGGTTCGGCAAGAAGAAGACGGAAGAAGCACCGGCCTCTCCGCCGACGGTAGACAACCTGCCTCCCGGCTTCCGCCTCCATGAGGGGCGCCTGTATCACGCCTTCGCACCTGGGGTGGAGTTTTCGGTTCCGATGGACCGAGCGAATGCGTATCTCGCGGAGGTGCACAGGAACAAGACCGCTGCCGCCCCCGCCTATGCCCTCGAAGCCCAGCAGCGCCTCCCGCTCGGCTCGCCCGAGCAGGTGAAGCTGGCCGAGGAGGTCCTCATTCGCGATGTGCGGGTGCTCCCCCTCACCGACCGAGTGGAGGCCTTCACGAAGGTTGCCCTCGCAGCCGAGGCCCTCGGGCTTCCCGTCTCCCGCAACGTAGGCGTCTACGCAGGGCGTAACGTGTGTTACACGCAGGTGCTCCGCGACCGCATCGGCATGCGCGCCTCTCGTACCAAGGTGGCGGGCTGCTCCCAGGTGTTCCACGAGCTCGATGCTGCCCTGGGCGCCATGCCGCCGGTCCTCCAAGATCGCGGTGCGCTTCTGAAGCTGGCCGCACGGCTCGAGGAGCTCGACCAGATCGCGGGTCTCACGTCGGACTACGACAAGAAGATCTTCGACCCGATGAAGACCGTCTTCAACGGGCGAGACAAGATCGCGCAGGCAGGCGAGGACTATCAGAAGCTGATGTCCCTGCCTCCGGAGGTGTGGGATCAGGTGGATGTGCCGGAGCTCAAGGAGATCGCGCAAGGCGGCGACCTCGCACAGTTCCAGCAGGTCTACGACACCCTCCCCGCGGACATCAAGATGATCATCCGGAGCCAGTTCGGGTGAGCTCCCCCGAAGCCACGCTGCTGGCCGACAACGAGTCGGTCGCTTCTGTCGTATGCCTCGCTACCTCGAGGCTGCTTGGTGAAGGTTGGCGCCTCTGGGAGCCCGAGACGCTCTGGCTCGAGCTCTACCGAAAGCACAAGGTCGACGTGCCGTTGGGCAACCGGCAGCAGATCATGGCGGGCCGTAACCTGCTGCTCACGGGTCGTTTCTTTTACGACGGACTCATCTTCGACAAGAGCTGCGCTGCGTTCGCCAACGAGGTGTTGGATGTCGACGGGTTCGACGACACGCTTGTCATGCACCTCGCTTGGGGTGTGGACGAAGCCCGCAAGATCGCCACAGTGTTCGGCGAGACCGTGCCCGACTACGACCACGAGACGCTGGGCGTCGCCGCGCTTCAGCTCTACGAAGAGGGCTTCTTGATCGCGCCGCAAGAGCTGGCGTTCGCGCAAGAGGCCCTCAACGAGCGTTCGCCGCGGACGCCAGAGCTCAAGGCGCTCCGCCGGGAGCTAAAAGAGCTCTGGGCAGATCTCAAGGAGCACCCCCTCAAGGAGGTGCCTTACCCCGAGACGCCCAAGGGCGTACAGTTGGCGCGCTTGGCTTCCGTCGAAGTGTTCCTTGCGGAGCGCCGCGCGGTGCGAGCCCGTCAGATGGCCAAAATGGAGTAGCAACGATGGATACACGCATTTCGGATGGCATCACCGGTGACCGCGAGCGCTTGCTCACTTCTGCGCTGGGCGAGTGGGACAAGAAGGTGGTCGAGAGGCCGATGGGCAGCAACCGCGGCCCCGAGATCGACAAGTACCTGCCGTCCTGGTGGCGAAAGAAGAGCAAGGGGCCCTCGTGGTGCGCGTTCTTCGCCGGCTGGGTCCACCATGACGCTCTGGGCAGGTACCTGCCTGGTGGTCGTCTCGGTAGCTGTATGGCCCTGGTGGACAAGGCCAAGAAGGCGGGCGTGTGGGTCGCCAAGAAGGAGGGGCTCGTGCCTACCCCCGGTGACGCTTTCGTCCTCGATACGGACGGCCCCCGCGGCAGCCACGGGCACATCGGCTACGTGCTACGGGTGTCGGAGGATGGCCTCGAGATCAACACGATCGAAGGCAACTGTGGGCAGCGCGTGCAGCTCGGGCTCCGCACCCTCACCGACCCGAAGATCATCGGGTGGATCGACACCGCGCCTGACGAGAAGCCCGCGTTCGAGCGCGGCGTGATCGACGCCAAGCGCGTGGGCTCCTTCGGTACGCGCTAAATGGAGGCGGGGGGCTTACGCCCCCCCGCCTCCTGTGCGTTTAGGTGGTTGGTGCGTGGTTAGGGGCCCACGAGCCCCAGACACCTCTGCCCATATCTGTCACCACCTGGGGGGACTTCCGGGTAACCATCACCCACCACCTATACTGCTACTGCTTTACTGCAGTGCTCCGTGTGTCAGCAGTTGATCTTGTCTGGAGAGATCACGAGCTCTTGCGGAGGGCTCGGCTGATCTCTCCCTTGCTGCGCTGCGTGTGCAGAACGGCGGCCGTGTACCGCGGGTTCTGCTGCAGGTAGTGCGAGAGCGAGGCGGTGTATTGCTGGCCGCGCGACCCCGCCGCAGCCGCGTACTTCCGCATGTGCTCCGCGGTGAAGGACATGAAGATGTCCGACGGGAGATCTGCCAAGAAGTCGCCCAGCTCGGGGGCGACCTTCTCCGGGTCCGGGTAGTCGGAGTAGAGCGTCATGGCGATGCCCTCGGACAGAATGCTCAGCACGTCTGCCCGTAGTTTCAGGGACTCATCGACGACCAGCTCGCCGCCCTGCAGCACCGCGCCCAGCATGGCCGCCACGCGCTTCCGTGCCTTCGCTCGGTACTCGTAGAGTATCTCGTTCGGCTGGATGAGCGTGTTGTTGTCTCTCACGTACTCCATGAACGTCGTCATGGTGGTACGCCCGATTTGCCCCGCCACGAGCGCCCGGACGCTGCTGTCGGTGAGCTCGACGCCGGAGGCCTCGGCGCTCTTCAGAATGCCCGAGACTTTCTCCCAGTTGGCGGGGCAAGGAAAGGCCTTGCCCGCGTCGCGGGCGCCGACGTCGTAGAAGTGTTGCGCGGCGGCGCGCACGTAGTCGATTACCAGGGGGTGGTAATCGTTCTTGCGCGCGTGCTGGACCCACCCGACGATGTCGTGCGTCACGAACACGAAGTTGAGACGCTTGCGGACGGCGGGGTCCTTCTCGGCCTCGTTCACGAGGTACATCCCCTCGGACGGGTTCATGGCCGCGACCACGATCACGTTCTCGTGGAGGTGGAAGTCGTGGATGCGGCGGTCGTCCGTGAGCGTGAACAGGGCGTTCACGAGGTTCTTGTCGCTCCGGTTCCACTCGTCGAGGAACAGGATCGCGCACTTCTTCTCCTCGGCCTGCTTGTTGAGGTCGCGGAGCCAGCTCGGGCACACGAAACCGAACTCCGTGCCGTCTTCGTTGAACATGGCCATGGAGACTTCCTCCTGGCTCACGTGACCGAAGTTCAGCACGTAGGTGTGCGCGCCGCGCGCATCGCCCCACTGGCGCACGATCGGCGACTTGCCGATGCCGGTGTCGCCGACGAGGCAGAGCGTGATGCGTTTCTCCATGTTCCAGAGGATGTCCATGATCTTGTGGATCGAGGACGTGGGGGCCGTGGAGATGCCCATCTTATCCCAGGGGGTCTCTTGTTCTGCTTGTGAGTTACTCATTGTCGTTACTCCACTCCGGTGTGTTCCAGGAAGTCGGCTGCGGGGAACGCATGCCATTTATGTGAGACGTCGACACCCGCGTGCTGGGTGCCCAGCAGGTCGAACTGCGCCAGCACCTGGTCTGGCGCGGTGTGGTCTCTCAGGAGGGCCGTCGCCCCTTTCAGATGGGGCGCTGGGCCGATGTATGTGCCGCGACGGTTGTAGTTGGTCATAGGGGGAACTCCAGGCCCTTATCCGCGTACGCACACAGGAACTCGCCCAGTGCTGTATCATCGACGAAGTAGACGCGGGTAGCATCCAGGTACGCGACCCCTACGGCAAGGCCGCCGTCGTCATCAGCGTCCGACCACGGGACCACCACTCTGTCCTCAAGCGAGAAGTGTTCGAAGAACTTGCGCAGTTCCTCACATACGTACTCGAGGTCGGAGTTGATATTGCCGCGGAAGAACGCCACCCCTTCGTGTATGCGGCAGATGCGCGGCGAGATCGCCTCCAGGTACTCGGCCTGTTGTGGTGTAGGCGCGCCGAAACGGAGATCGTAGTACAACATGCTTGGGCTCCTCAGACTTTCTCGGTGATGGTCTGCTTGCCGCGACGCACCGTCCAAGAGTCTGGATCGGTGTCGACGTACAGCGGGACGTCTGAAAAACGCTTCCGAAACCACGCGGCCTCCGCGAGGACGATCTCGCGTAGGGTAGGGTGTACCGTCTTGGCGCTGCGTAGCTCCACACGGTAGATGAATCCGGGTAGGCTCTGTATGACTCTGCACGGAATGCGATACCCCAAGGGCACGTAGTGCTGCCGTTCGGGGCTAGTACAGCCGAGCGTCGCGATTGCGCGGCGCTGATCCTGCAGCAGTTCCATGGCTACTCCTGCGAGCCGCTCGGGAAGTTGCTCGAGGTACCAAGGGTGGAACCCCCACTGTGTATCGAGGAACGGCACACGAATCGTTCCGTTTCGGTGGCGTTGGAGGTCTCGGTACGACCCGTAATCCAGCAGGAACGTGGATTGGATCTGTCCGGCACCCGCCGTCCACGGAGGCAACTCCGCGCCCTTAGGGCGCAGATACGCGCACTCCGGGATGTCGAGCTTTCCGTGCACGCGCAGGCTCGGCATCCGAGCCGCGCGCCCAGTGTACGAAGACGCGGTAGAGTGCGCGTCGTGTGCGGTGTCACTGCGCCAGTTGTCCACGACGGCCGGCACACTCCTGTCGGCCGAGAAGCTGTGCGGGTAGCGGCTCTTGAGCTCGTCGTAGAGCTGGACTCCGATAAGGCGCACCTCCACGTCTGGGTGGGCCCGGAGCCACGTGAGCTTGTCTCGAGCTTGGCGCAGGTTCGTGGTCCACGAGAGATTCGTGGTTGCGCCTGCGGGCAGAAACCCGCGAGCGACGTCGAAGGCCCGTGCGGCCACGGCCCGCGCGTAGGTGTCCTCGTCTTCGCCCTCCGCTAGTGGGTGCCGTGCCCGGACTTCGTCTCGGATCTGAGGGAGCGCGTCCAAGTAGAACGCGCGCCAGCGCGCTTGGGTCTGTTCGCCGTAGTAGCTACCTGCGGGGTTCCCGAACGGCACGCTGCCGAAGTCCATGTACCGCGTCGAGGCTTCTTGTCCGCTGTAAAGCGGCCAGTCCTGGATCGCCTTCGCGGCCAGCATGGACACGCCCTCGATGAAGATCGTGGTCGTGCCACAATCACCGATGCTCGCGTGATTGTAGCCGACGTAATAGCGGCCCATGAACTTGCCCGAGCCGGACGCTTTGACCTTCTCGAGGTGGTCGTCCACGGATGCGGGGCTACGGCTGTAGAGAGCCTGGAGCATCGCGATGTCTTCGGGGGGCAGGTCGTCGATGATTTTGATCTTGGGCATCACTGGAACTCGTTCCCGATGAACACGCGGGCTGTCTCTGTCCGCTGGTTACAGGTGGGGCACGGGGGCCTTCCGCGCATGTGGGCGTAGTCGTTGGTCGGCACGACAGCTAACTCCTTCGTAGGTACGTCTCTTTTACCAGGATTCCCTTGTTTCTCGGGGATTTATGCCGTACAGGTGTAGAGGTGTCCTGGTTCATGGACACCCTGACACACAAGAGGTGACATGAGCGTACCCAAGCCGGTCCGCGGGTCTCAAGGCCATCTGGCCTGGATGATCGACTGGCTCTTTCGTTGCGCCGAAGACACGGGCCGCCCGGTCTATCAGCTGCGCCGAGACGCCTTTCACTCCTGGGTGCTTGCGCGGGATGAGCCAGCCTCCGAGCGGCCTACGCGCCCGGACATCACGGCGTACGGCACGAGCGACGGCCATGGGGCCTGGGCGAACCTCATCCAGTACGCCGCGGACGCTCGAGGGGCTTATCCTGAGCCCGACACGCGCCATCTGGGGCTGGTGCGTGATCTTCAGCGCACGAACCAGCACCGGCGTAAGCTCGAGCGGATCATAGGCGACGACGAGCGCTTCGTGGGGCGCCTGTCCGCCTCCCTCGAAGAGGCCGTGCAGCGGAATCCGCCGCAGGTCTCGCAGATTCAGCACCCTGCCCTGCCTAAACGTAAGGGCGTCCCGCGAGAGATCGTGTGCCACATCAGCGACACACACTGGGGCTGCACGGTCGATCGCCGTGAGGTCCCCGGAGGCCGCTACGACTACACCGTGGCCGCGAGACGGATGGGGCTGCTCTGTGAGCAGGTAGCTCTGGCCAAGGGGGACGACGACATCGCACTCCGCTTGGTGCTCGCGGGGGACATCATCGAAGGCACCATCCACACGGACGATCGGGGGATCGACGCGCTGTCGACGCAGATCGATGCAGCGAGGCAGTACCTCACCGCGATGATCGACTACTTCCGGCGCCACTTCCGGCGCATCCGCGTCGAAACATGCGCCGGCAACCACGACCGCTTCGTAGAGCGAGATCGTGGCCGCCGGCCTATGGCGCAGAAGTGGGATGGCCACGCGACGATCCTCTACCGAGGTCTCGAGGCCATCTTCCGCAATGCCCCGGAGGTCACCTTCCACACCCCGCTGACCCCCTACGTCAAATGGGAGTCGCTGGGGCACACGTACTTCGCTACCCACGGGGATGGCGTCTTCCACGCAGGGATGCCCGGCAAGAGCGTGCAGCTCGAGAGGCTCCACGCGCAGCTCTGGAAGCTCGAGTCCAACGAGGCCGTTGGGCGCTGTGATGTCATCATGCTGGGACATCTTCATTGGCCGGCTTTGAGCCGCATCCCCGGGCGGCAGCCGGCGGCCTGGCTGGCGGTCAATGGCTCCGCCAGCGGCCGTACGGCGTTCACTCAGGCGCTCAACCTGGCAGGCACACCGCCTGTGCAGTGCTTCTGGGAAGTGACCGAGCAGTCCCCTGTGGGCAACTATCGGCAGGTCGACCTCTGGCTCGCAGACGACAACGCGTACTACGAGTCGATTGTTCCGGTGCCGGTGCCCCCAGGGGATCCGCTACGGCCCCCGGGGGACTCGCGACGGAAGTGAAGGCTACGCGCGGTTCTCCCACGCTTTCTTTAGGTTCTCGTGATACCTCTCGGGCACTGCATCAAGAAGCCCCGTCTCCTCCAGCGTGGTGCCGTAGTATCCACCGTAGGACTCGCCCTCGTCGGCGCCGAGCGTGCAGCCCCAGACCTCCCCCTGTAGGTACAGGTCGTAGATGTGCACTTCCGACTTGAGGAGGAGCTCGTACTCCTCGGGGGACACCTGGGCCTCCTCGGCTGCGGCTTTGGTCAGGTAGATCCAGCCGACTTGCCCCGAGTCCCATTGGCAGCTGAAGGCCCCCGTTGACATGGTTAGGCCGCCGTGGTCGTAGAGATAGAGCGGCAGCTGGCACACGATCTCTCCCCATGCGGCCTCGGGCGCTACCGCGCCCTTGTCGCCTAAGAGGTAGTTTGGGTGCGTGCAGTACATGGTCCCGAGGTTGTCCTCGTTCTTCCGCGGATTCGCCCAGTCTTCGGCGTCCCGGAACACTTTGACGGTGAGCTCGCGCTCTTCGTGGATCTCCTGCCGTGCACGCTCGATGGCGGCAGAGGTCAGAGGCGCGCCGGCCTGGTCCCAATCATCCGTGCTCTCCCAGGCACCAAGGTCCCCCTTGAAGAGTCTCCGGTAGGCGTCTGCGGGAGTCTTCACGTCGAAGTACGTGTCGATGCGGATACGAATCTTGCTCATACGCACATGCCTCCTGAAGTGATCAGCTCTCCGAAGAGAAGCCGCGCCACCTCGTTACGGTTGAGATAGTAGAAGTCGTTGAGGTCTTCGCCTTCTTCGACGACATCCCCGTACTCATCCATGTATGTGTAGTACTCCTGCGGGGCTGCGCGGCGTACCTCGCCGCACTGTATGTCGTACCAGGCTTCGTCCAGGTAGTCCTCGGCCCAAGCCTCGAGCTCGTGCAGACCGGCGACGTAGGATATCGCGCCTATGCCGTCGTAGAGATCCGCGATAAGTTGGTGCTTGAGGTTCTGTATGTGCGGGGGCATCTGGCCCTCGTAGTATTCCCGTACGGATTGCACGGCCTCGTCACGTACGCTCACTTAGCCACTCCTTCACCCACTTGATCGTAAGGTCCAGAATCGGGTTGCTCCCCGGGCGGTCCCCTCGTTTGATGCCGAGCGCCCAACGCTCGGCCAGGCTCGACGCGTCGCGGGGCAACGCGTCTAACGGCACGTTCTTCAGTGCGGCCAGCGTGCCTACCAAGCAAGCGCACGTGCCTGAATAGACGGTCCCTTCGATACACCCCTCCGAGAGCGCACGCAGTAGCCCAGGGACCTCCGCAGGGGAGGTGTCGAGCACGCGGCGTACGTCGAGCTCTATGTTGCGAAGATCTGCGTGCTCCAAGCGTGACGCGTGGAGATTCGAGCCTTCGAACGAAGTGCCGTCTAGCTGTGCCCCCGCAAGGTTGGCGTAGCTGAAGTCGACTACTTCGCACTGGGCACCGCGGAGCTGCGCGTTTTCGAGGTCCGCCGCGCGGAGATCGACCCCATGCATGTAGCTGTGTGTCAAATTTGTGTTCTTCAGATTTGCGCGGTTCAGGGCCGCGTCCGACATTACGGCGCTGGTTAGGAGGGCGCCTTCGAGGTCAGCCCCTGTGAGCGTAGCACCGTCCAACCGACAACACGTGAGGCTTGCTTTTCGGAGGTTCGCGCCATGGAGGGCGGCGCCGCCCAGGCGTGCTCCATGCAGGATGGCGCCGGAGAGGTCTGCGTTGCGGAGGTCTGCGTCGCTCAGCTCTGCGTACGCCAGCGAGGTGCCGGCGCGGACGGCGCGCTCCGCTGCCTTCCGGAGTGTCCCGGACTTTCCGTTGTCGTAATACAGGACGTTGAAGGGGGGTACTGCACTATGTATGTTTATGCGCATTAGATCTCCTAGGCGCCGGGGCGCCAGTACACCACGACGAATGCGATATCGGCACGATCTCGGAAGTCTTCCTGCGCAAGGAGCCAGTCGACTAGCTCCATGTCTGTGTCGACTTCTTTGCCTTCGGGCAGGAAGGCGTCGTGTAGAAACCACGTACCGCCTAATATGCCTATGGCGAACTCTACCCTCATTATCTGCGTACCTCTTTCAAGATCTTGATGAACGACTCACCTTGTTCGCGGGCGTCGTCGAGCGCGTTGTGGGTGTGGGGGAGGGAGCTTCGCCAGCGATCCGGCCAGTAGCCCTGAGACGTCTCGATGAAGGGCCTGCCTGTGGCGCCCATGACGAAGCTCCGTACGTCGAGACAGTTGAACCCGATGGTGCGGAGGTTGAACTCGAATCGCCTCAGATAGTAGTAGAGGAAGCTGAAGTCGAAGCCTGCGGGGTAGGCCACGAGAGCGCACGGTGCGTTGTACTCGTGGTGCGCAGCACGGACCATGCCGCACAGATTTCGCAGCACTTCGTCGGGGTTCTGGGGACTCGTTTGCGTTTGGGCCCACGCTTCGGGGTTCTTGCCCCAGAACCGCATCGTGTCGGGGTCCTGCACAGCACCGGGTAGGGGTTTGAGGTTGGCGTAGAACGCCCGGAGCTCGGCGCCGTCTTGGTTGTAGATCACGGCTCCGATGCTGATCATGGAGTTGATGCCGGGGCACGGGCCATCGGCTTCGATATCGAAGCTACAGAAAAGTTCGCTCATCGGAGTTTCTCCAGTTCCTGCGGGATCTCTTTGCGTCGCTGCGCGCGCTCACCCCATGTGAGGTACGCGAGGGGCACCCTCCTGCGCCATTGGCCGTACGTCTCCCCTGGGCGATACGCCGGGTCTTCGTCAGCGGGGTTGCCTGTCTGGGGCAGGAGGGGGTCTTCAGAAGCTGCCTGGAGGGGGTGCATCGCAGCAGATCTTTCGCGGGAAGCTGGACAGGAGGGCACTACGCGCCCTGCACGCATTACGGGTTTCTTCTCTTGGCATGAGCGGCCAGGCGCTCACGCGCGCTGTTGGCGAAGGAGATGGCTTCCCGGCAGGGACTGGCGTTCCAGCGGAGCGCCTCGCCGATCTCCTCCTCGAGCTCCCCCCAGATCTCCGGGTGGATGCTCGGGGAGGCGTCTTGTCCGTCGATGGTGTAGCGGCAGAGGGAGCCGGCCTTCTGGATGCAGAAGAACTTGCCCTTGGTTCGGGCGTCGGACACCCCGATCTGTACGTCGTATTGCATGTCTTACTCCCGGTTATAGCCGCAGAACCACGGCCCCTTTGCTTGGGTTCGCGCCACGTTTTCGGGTTTGGTGCAGGTGGTGGAGGATGTCTCGGGGTCGGCGCAGATCTCCCGCGCTTCCGCGTACGTCAGCCCGGGGGCTATGAGCTCGTCCGCAGGGTCATTGGCGTAGTAGCGGCGGACCTCGTAGGTCCACACGCGTTCTTGTAGGTACTGCTGGATCAGCGTACCGGCTTTGAAGTCGATATAGCCGTGCTCCTGGGCCCAGTCGATGAAGTCCGTCAGTACTGCTTCTGCTTCGTCCATATGTTCCTCCTAGTGTAGGGTTGTTGGTGCGAGGTGCGGGATTCGAACCCGCGATCACTGCTTTAGAGGCAGCTGCCTTAGGCCGCTAGGCTAACCTCGCTGGGGCGCCTACTCGGGCACGACCAGATCGTACTGCTCGGCGAGGTTGCGCAACCTGCACCGCAGGGCATACCGCGCGTAGCGCCGCTCGACTTCACCTTCCAGGCAGTGGAGCTGTATGCACTCCACGGTGACGTCGTGCGCGGCCTGAAGCGCCGACACGAACATCGGGTCTTCTAGGTGCGCCTGGCTTTGGTCCAGCACGTACGAGGGGTGTTGTTCCTCCATCTCCTCGGTGTACTGGTCGTCGGGGATCAGGGCCCCGATCGCACAGCGATGCCCTTCTGGATCTCGATACTTGGGGTACAGGTAGCGGCGCCTCAGCCCACTGCCCTCCGCCTCGTAGGAGACAGGCTGTCCATTCGTTACGAAATGTGCCCAGACTTTGTCGAACGCTTCTTGTTCTGTCACTGCGCGCCCCCGTCTACAAGGTGGTGCACCTGCGCCTCCCAGGCCTCTCGAAACGAGGGGTGACGAAGGAGCCCGTCCGTTGCGCGGCCGGAGCCCAGACAGGTGTACGCAGCCGCCGCAGCAGCCATCGTCCAGTCGTGACCATCCTCCCACCTGAGTCGTCGCCAGGGGTCGGCCACAAGGGCCGCGACGGTCGCGTCGCGCCGCTCCGGAAAGTAGCCCGCAGCCGCCACCTGCAGGACGCGCTGGATGACTTTGGCCAGCGGCCTGAATCCGTGGCCCCAGGGCCCCGGTCCGGCGTCTTCGGCCCACCCACAGTACGCGTAGGTCCTGCGGGTGCCGGACGCCTCTCCGGACGCCCAGGGGTGTCCGACGTGATATATGGAGTGGTCCCCCACGTCCGCAGCCCAATCTATCGTGATCCCGCTGCTCATGATCGTTACCTCCGCCAGCCCGTTGGGCTGTCTTAGATTAGAGTTCTGTCTACATACTTTTACCAGGCATGACCTCCGGTATTTCGAGGTTGTACTTTTGGCCAAACGCTAAGAGCTCTCCCCGCATATGCAGGCGTGCGATGTCCAGCTTGGCCGCGTTTAGCGGCAGGACGAAGCGGAACCCGAGCCACGCAACCGTGTCATCGTGGCAGCGGCGTAGGTCGAAGAGGAACTCCGAGTCCAACGCGTTGAGGGGAGGGAGCTCGGCGAGAGGGATTTCTTCGAGCGTCGGGTTGTACTTGTCGTCCGGGATGAGTACGCCGATGGCGCACTTGTTCCCGTAATCGTCACGCAGACGGCAGCGGACCTGGGGCATGAAGCTCCCGCTGTGGTTGTACGACAGGGGCTGCTTCTGTACGATGAAGTGCTCCCATACGCTATTGAAGACTTCCTGAGGCGTCATATCCTCTCCATTATGAGTGATCAGCTAAAAGCAAGGGGTAGCGCGGCACACACCCTCCGGGTTTTGGTGTGCTCTCCGCTCAGAGCGATGGCCGCAAGCTCATTGTTGAGATCGGGTTCGTAGAACGCACCGTGAGAGATATCCCCCTCCGCGGCACGTAGCCGTAGTGCCTCGAGCGCGCCTTCGTCAGGGACCTCGAGGAGCACTACGGCCGTATGTTCCGGGACCTGCCCGTGCGTCTCTGTGTAGGTGTGCACGGCGTGGCAGAGCATGGCGGCCCTACGGCCGGGCGGAAGGTCCGCCCGGCTCACAAGGTAGAGCCTCATTCGGCTGCCTCCTGGAGGGCCTCGGAGGACGCCTCCAGCCACGAAGTGATGTACTCCGGGGTGTAGCGCGTGTCTTGGAAGACAGGGATGTGCACCCACTCGCGCCCTTGCCGCTGCACCTGAAACGGCAAGAACGTACGCAGCGCTGCCTGGATGGCGTCGGCCCGCGGGGCGTTGCCCTCGCGGGTCTTGTGCTCCATCTCCCGGTACCCACGCCCTCGGAGGAGCCCGAGGGCCAGATGGTGGTGCCGGATGTCCGTCTTCACCTCACCACGCCGGCGATCCAGCGTGAAGAGGGCATTCGGAGGCGTCGCCTCCTTGTCGGTGCTCCGCGCCCACGCCAGGAAGCGGGTGCGGGTGCGGGTCAGGGCCTTCTTCTCGTACACGAGGGACGCCAGGTGCGTCTTCAAGAGCTTCTTGTACATGGGGGTTCTCCAGATCGTCAGGGTTTCGGTTGCTGTGAAGGGCAGGTCGAAACGACGATGCGGAGGGCCGCGAGGGAGCTACGTCCAGGACATAGGGGTATCTTTCTCATGCTAGGGGTGGTTGTCAAGGGGGGGTCAGTCGCCGTCGACCATCTCGGTAGCGTCGTAGCCGTAGGCCGTCAGGTACATGATTTGCTCGTCGCGCCCCGCTATGGCGCTGGCTTCTTCGAGCTTGCTGTCACGTACCGCGTCGGCGAGTTGTTTGTCGCTCAAGGCCTCCAGCGCTTCTTTGCAGCGACGGGCACATACACGGCGCTCGGCGTTGAGAAGAGCCGCCTCGATCTCGTGGGGCTCCGTCCGTAGCGAGTCTGCTGCCTGGCGCACCTGCTCGTCCGTGAGATCCTGCCCGCAGGCAACGAGTAGTTCGTCGAGATCGAGCATTTGCTCTCCCTTTCCGGGTCCCCTCTCAACCTGCCTTCGTGCGCTCTCCAGCCACCCAAATCTCAGGCTGTTTTTGGGTATGTCCGTGCAGAAAGTGGTCCCGGATAGGAAGTAGCACCTATAGAGGTCGCCCCCTAGGTAATCCGCGAGCACGTTGACGCCGTGCCATTCGTGATGCCGCCCCGTCTCGGAGGGCTGGTAGATACACATACGCTGCGGGGTCTTCACTCTGCATTTCCTTATGTTGGGGCCTCTAAAAGAGACCTCCGTTGCCGGAGATCTCTGTCGCTCAGTTCTTCTTCCGCGGGCGCAGGTCTTCCGTCAGATCGGGAAGATTCGCGATCTGCGCCCGGGTCATGACGACGCTGGGGCCCTTGCCCGTGTCGAATGCGCCGGGGAGTACGAAGCGCTGCCCTCGAGGGGGATAGTACTTCGTCATCTCCCTCCGCCCCTTGTTGTCCACGTAGAGGACCAGCAAGATCTGCCGGCCCGCGGTGTACGCGAGCACCGTGGTGTCCCACGGGTAGGGCGTGTTCAGCATGTATGCGGCGATGGTGGCCATCGCGTTCACGCCGAACGAGCCGGGCACGGGGTGCACGCCCCCGTAGAACCGCTTGGCGTCCATCCAGGTCTTCGACTTCTTCATGTTACGTCTTTCCTATCAGTGGGGGGTTATGCGCTACCGCTTAGGGCAGCAGGGCGTGTAGTAGGTAGCTGAGGGCCTCCACGTCCGTGTCTTTGTGCACGGTGCGCCGGATGGACACACCCTCGCCCTCGATGGAGATCGTCAGGCCTTGCGCCTGTTCCTCCTCTGCCGCCTGCGCGAAATGCGAGGATGGTACTTGGACCCGCGTTGCGGGGGGCGGGAGCACGCTCTGGTGGGCGTACACGTCGGCGAGCGCGTCCTCGAGCTGCTTTCGAGTAGCGGGATTGCGATTACGCACCCGGGAGGTGAAGCGGAAGGACAGCTCCCGTGCCCTCGCGTACATGCCGTATCGGCTGATGCCGAGGACGTCGAGTAGGTATGCGGTCGGCACGCCGCAGTGGAGGAGGAAGTTGTCGAGGCCGACGAAGTCCGCCTTCTTCCACTCGGAGGGAGGGCGCGCGGCCAAGTCTTGTAGCTGTTGCAGGTCCGAGTGACTGAACGGAGAGGCCTCTTGGACCTTGATCTCTTTGAATACCATTTGGGTCGGCATACTGATTCCTTTCACAAAGTCTTTTGCCATAAAAGAGCGTTGTTTTAGGGGTATGCCGACTTGTACCTATGGAAGCAAAACGCGCCGGTGCTGTCTTGGTACACGTACCCTCGCACGCGACGTTTGGCCTCCATGATGTATCCGGGCGCGCTGAAGTACGTATCCGGGGTGCGACAACGGACTGCCACGAGTTTCTCTTCTCCGTGCAAGGGCCATCGGAGGCCGTCGGGGTACACCTTGTAGGTGTAGATCGGGGCCAACACACGTCCCTTGCGGAGCATCTTGTCGTCGGGCCCCGCGGCCTCTTCGGGGTCGAGCCACGTGCCCTGTTCGCCCAAGATTCGTTGCGTCATTCGGACGCTACCTCAACCGAGTAGTCGTCTAGGACGGCTTCCTCTAGCCATTTCGTGAGAAGTCCTCTCTCTACTGCGAATACGAAGTTGTCGACCAGCACGTCCGCCACGCTGAGGTCTCGGACGGTGTCCTCGTCGTATGTGGCCGTGACTACGATCTTGTATGTCGTCATGCTACTCTCCTAGAGATCATGAATGCGTCTGCCCCCACCGCAGTCAAAGCCGTTCGCGGAAGCGATTGGGTCTGCAACTACTTGTACCTCGACGGGAAGCCCTTTTCGCTCAAGCACTACCCGTTCTACCGGGACGTGTACGATCAGGTGCACCAGGCGACTCTTCTCAAGACCGCCCGTCAGGTCGCGAAGTCCACCTGCATCGCCAACCGCATGGCGATGAACTCCTGCCTCAGGCCCTACTGGCGCGAGCTCTTCGTGGCTCCTTCCCAGGAGCAGACCCAGCGGTTCAGCCAGTCCCGCTATGGGCGGGTCCTGAGTCTGAGTCCGCGCCTGAAGGGGCGCTGGGTGGCGCAGGACGAGACCTCCCGCGTCTTCTACAAGAGCTTCAAGAATGGCTCCGAGACGGTCCTCTCGTACGCCTCCGACAACCCCGATCGTATCCGCGGCGTCACGGCTGACGAGGTCGACTACGATGAGGTCCAGAACATCCTCTACGACGAGGTCATCCCCGTCGTCGCCGAGGTTATGTCGAACTCGGACCACAAGTACGAATGGTTCTGCGGCACCCCGAAGACGATGGAGAACACCATCGAGATGCTCTGGGGCTGGAGCACGCAGAGCGAGTGGGCGGTGCGTTGCGACGCCTGCGGCAAGTTCAGTATCCTGAACACCGAGCGCTGTATGGGCAAGAAGGGGCCGATCTGCGTCTCGTGCGGAGGCTACCTCAATGTGCGCAGCGCGCTTTGGGTAGACGGCGTGGTGTATCCCGCTGACTTCACCGGGAAGCGGATCAAGGGTTTTCACATCTCGCAGTTCATGCTCCCCCGTAACGTCCCGGCGTCTATGCCGCAGGACGCGAGGGCTCAGGAGCTCGCCCTGCGCCGCTGGGAGGCCATCCTAGCGAAGTACCAGACGTACCCGAGCACGAAGTTCAAGAACGAAGTCATCGGCCTCTCCGACTCGACGGGGTCGCGCCTCGTGACGCGAGAAGAGCTCGAGTCCTTCTGCCGCGACTTCACGGTCACCGAGGTGCCACGCCACGGCAAGGTCTACGACGGCATCGTGGCGGGCATCGACTGGTCGGGCGGCGGCGCGAACGGCAACTCCCTCACGGCGCTCTGGATCTGGGGCGTGACGCAGGGCGACGGCTTTCACCGCGTCAAGCTCGACACGCTGTACTTCAAGATCTACCCGGAGAACAATCCGATCTCGAGCGACATCATCTCCGACATCATGACCAAGTGCGCGCACTACCAGGTGGACCTGATCTGCAGCGACGCAGGCGGCGGCGCGCTCGCCCACGACCATATGCGCGGGGGCTTCGGGTCGAAGGCACGGCAGGTCCAGTACAAAGGGTCCGCATCCGCGACGTCGGGACGGCCACCATTCTACTGGAACAAGCTCGACCGCTACATGGCGGACAAGACCAACATGATCGATCACTTCCTGGTCTACGTAAAAAATGGAGGCGTCACCTACGCAAACGCTAAGCAGATGGACGAAACGTTCCGCCACATGCTTAGCGTCTACGAAGATGAGTCCCCCACGGGCCAGAAGATCTGGCGGCGCACCCCCGGCGAGCCCGATGATGCGCTGCATGCCCAGGTGTTCGGGTGGATTGCCGCGAACCTGCTGGTCCAGAACCCGATGTTCACGCAGGAAGTGGCTTAGCCGGCATGCCTTAGTGTTTCAAAGGGTCGACCTAGAGTGTAAGCGTACGTAGAGCTTGCGCCAACGCCTCCGGCGTCATGCCGGGCTCTACGTAACAGCGTATCAGAGGCTCGCCGCCTTGGACAACGTCGCGCCTCTCGAAGCGTGTGGCCCGACAGTACCCCTCTGAGGTCTCTTGAAGCACGTAAGTGTCAAGGGGCAGCGCCCCCTCGTGACACGCCACGGGGCGGTATTCGACGCGCCCGTCCGCCCAGACGTGTGTGTACTCCGGCAGATCTCCGGGCGTTTGCAGTACGTGCCCGAAGGGGATTCCTTCGTCGAAATACAGAGGTACGCATTGGTAGAACCTTGCGCTCGCCTCCTCTCCGGTGCGTGACGCGATGGCTTCCCAGGTCTCCCGTGAGAGCTCGTACTTGCGGGGCAGGCATCCGTTGTGCCGCCCCACGGCAGCGGCCTTCAACATGAACCACGCCGCGTCCCGCGGGGTATTCCCTCTGTGCCACCGCATCATGGCGGGCTCTCCTCTATGCGCCGCAGCTCCGCCACCGCGCTCTCGAACTTCATCTTGTAGTAGGGCCGCTTGCTCCGTGCCTTGCGCCACCGAGCGCACCTCAGGCATGCCGAGCCTCTGTGGGTGGGGACGCCGCGGGCCGCTTGGTCTCCGCACGCACAGCACCGCATGCTTACGGCTCCTCCGCGTCAACGAGGGGCTCGAAGGCTTCGCCAAGTACGGAGACGAGCCAGCGGTTGTCGGCCCAGACGTACAGGTAGGGCGTGTTGTGGTACGTATCGTACATGGCCTGTACGCTAGGGGATACGATCGCCTGGGTATCGGCGTAGTCCCCGTAGTCTCGCCCATAGACGCTTGTCCAGCCGGGTGCTGTACTCTCCCCGAGATCGCTGATGTCTCCGAGGGAGATCAGCTCTTCGATTGTCTCAGGCGCGGTGTAGTGCTCCATCAGTACCTCCCCTACGCCACCCAGGTAGCCGTCGAGGTGGCAGTAGATGTGCGCCACGGTACCGTCAGAGCGCTCGATGCCGATGCGTGCGTGTGTGCTCATCAGTTGGGTACCTCCGCTCCCTTCAGGACGATATCGAGCTCCCGCTCGAAGATCGTACGTTGATACAGGAGCCGCAGTGCGAGGATGTGGTCTATGTAGGGTCTGACGAGCTGGAGGGGCAGCGACTCGACATTCCAGTCGGGATCTCCGGAGACCCACAGGGTACGCCCGCGGCCTTCCGAGACCGGAACCACGGATATGTCCCCTTTCGAGTCGATGAGAACCTGCGCGGGGTCGCGCAAGGCGTCATTTCCTTGAACCTCGTCGAGGTCACACCACTCCTCGGTGTACTCGTGCGATACGCCGAGGAGGAACACTCCCACCTCCGTCGTGGTGTAGTGCACTTCCTCGTCGTCGAGGAACACGCGCCAGGCCACACAGGATCCGTGGTCGTCGATATCGTATGTGACCCGTATGGCCACGCCCTTATATTCGGTCTCGTACATGTACTTCATGCTATGAACGCTTCCTCTCTCAACTCGGAGTACAGCTCGTCTTCTGTAATGGCGACTACGTGGTGTTCGGCGAAGGTCTCCGGAGGAGCCTCAGCCATGTACTTGGCCGCCGACATGAGCTCGCCGTAGCTGTTACCCACCTCGATGTCCATCTTGAAGGGAACCGGGAGCCAGGGGAACTTCTCCCGCACGCGCGTCTCGCCATAGTAGGTGAGCCAAGGCGTAAGGGACGGGAGGAGCTTCTTGGGCCAGACAAGCACGAGCGAGTCGTGCACCGTGAGCAGGAGCCGCACGCCGCAGGTGTGTAGCGGCTGGTGGATACCCCACTCGGGCCACGTCTTGTCGGACTTGATGACCTGATGGATCTCGCAAAGCTGCGCGATCACGATGTCTGAGCTCGTGCTCTGGATCTTGAAGTTGCACGCCTGCCGCTCGGCGCGGGAGCGGTGGCGGGAGGTAGCGGTGAGCGGAAAGCGGCGTCTGCGGCCGAAGACCGTCTCTACGTACTTGTCCGCTGCCACGATTTGCTTGATATCATCGATGTAGTCTTTGATGGCAGGGAACATCTGGAAGAGCAGCGCGATGGTAGCGCGCGCTTCGGTGATGTCGATGCCGATCGTCTCAGCGATCTTGGTCTCACCCGCGCCGTACAGGATACCGAAGACGACACGCTTGATTGCGGTGCGGTTCTTCTTGAGGAGTTTCCTGTACCCCGCGTCCATGCTGATTGCGGGGTTCTCGCGGTTCTCATAGTCCTCGTAGGGCTGCTTGAAGACCTTGGACGCGAAGAAGCTGTGCATATCCAGGCCCTCATTGAGAGCCTTGATAAGCGCAGGGTCTGGCGCGTACACGGTGAAGACCCGGACCTCTGCTCCCTTGTAGTCACCGTTGACGATCACCATGTCGTCGGTGTCTGGGATGAACAGCTTCTTGAGGTTCACTCCGCCGAGGATCGTCGGGATGTTCTGCAGGTTCGGCTCTCGGGAGCTGAGACGCCCCGTGCCAGTCCCTGTGATCATGAACTGTGTGTGGATGCGCTCGTCCCTCTTCGTGAGGATGCGTAGGTTCTTCACGAAGGTGTCGCGGGCCTTGAGCGCCTTCCTGTAGAGGAAGAGCTTGTCTAGGAACACGCTCTCGTGTGCGGGTACCAGGCCCCCCGTAGCGGGGTCCGCCTCGTACCGGATATATGCGCGCAAATCTTTCTCTGCGGTGCTGGGCTTCTTCTGCTTGATGGTGTAGCTGAGGCACCGTACCGCGGGCATTTGGGTGCCATCAGGGTGCCACCAGCCATCCTCGTAGAGTACCTTCGCGAGCACGCCGCTACTCGCGAGGTTGAGGCCGTAAGGTGCGTCTCCCGACACGAGAGCTCGCGCTACCTCGAGCCCAGCCTCCTCGACCGGTACCCCTTGGATCATGGCGTAGAGATCGACGAGAGCAGTGTCGATGACCCGGGTGAGCTTGTTGCGTGTCTCGACTAGATAGCCCTGGTCGACCTTCGTGCCGAAGTACTCCATCTCCCCCAGGGCGCGGGAGGCGGGCACGACGTGGCTGCGCATGAGGGGCTGCGTAGGGCTCTTCGAGAGCCCGGCGTTCTGCGCCTCCACCTTGAGCCTCTGGAGCTGGATGCTGCTCATGCGCCGGGTGACGTCGCCGTCCACGCCGCCATAAAGCTGGAGCACGTCGAAGGGGATCGTCTCGTACCCCCCGTCGGCCATGTACTCGTACTCCTTCTTCGACCGGGGGTCCTTCGGGATCTTGGGCTTCGACCCGGGCGCTGGGGGGCGCGTAGGGGCGCTGAAGTCCCGCACGGGGCGCGGAGGGTCGGTCCAGCTGCTCCAGACCTCTAAGGCCGTCTCGTAGGCCTTCAACCCCTCCGCGTAGGCGACGAAGTCCTCGTCGGTGACGTCCTTGCCCCGGGGCTGTGCGGGCTTCTTCGGCTTGTTTGGGCGGCGCGGGCGGTTTTTGTAGGCGGCCGTGGCGGCCTGGTGGGCTGCCACCTTCGCTTTGTAGACCTCACGTTCCGCTTCGTACTGCGCCATTGCGGCCACGTACGCGGCCTTACGCTCTGCGTACTCAGCGAGCCGCACGCGGCACTCGAGTAGCTCCTCGTAGTACTCGGGGTACTCCGCTTCAGGCGTCGCCGCGAGCTTCTGGTCGATCACGGCCGTGGGCTCGAGCGCATCCTTCTGGAGTAGGTCGTGTAGATGGTCCTCGTACCCGCTGAACTTCGGGAGCCATACCGGCGCGAGAGCCTTGAGGCCGTAGTTGCCCTTCTTGTCTTCGTCGAGGAGGTGCTCGCCGCCTAGGGTGCACCAGACGAAGTTGTTGACGAAGATCTCGTACTTGAGCTCGATCCATTTGAGGTCGAACTTGGCGTTGTGCAAGATCTTCGGCTTGGCGCTCCCGAGCAGCTCCCGGATTGCAGCCTCGAGCTCCGGAACCCTATCGAGGTATTCCTGCGATGCGTGCGGGTGATCGTAGATAATGGTGGTGGCTAGGCCCGGCCCCCAAGCGAAGCAGAAGGCGATGAGGCGGGCCCCCTCCTTCTCTGGTTTGAGAGACGTGGCCTCTATGTCCACTGCGATGGGGGTGCTGTCGGGGAGCGCGTTGAGCTCCGCGAGGACGGCGAGTGCCTCGTCTATCGTCTGAGGGATCTTGTAGTCCTTCGTGATCTCCTCGAGCGTGGCATCGGTGCTTGTGCCCCGTTTGAGACGTGCGTAGCCGTTACGGAGGTCCTGCTTGAAGGTCGAGTAGATCCCTGCGTGGTGCGCCACGGCCTTGTCGCTGAAGGTGACGAGCAGTGGGGCAGGGAGGCCCGTCGCCTCAGGCTCGAGCACACGGCCTCGGACGGTCGAGAACTTGGTCTTGACTCCCACTTGCTTGAGCGCCGCGGACCCGAAGACGACGATGAGCTTGGGCGCCGTCTCGGCGATCACTTCGTGTACACGCGGATAGCAAGAACGGAGTGTCTGCGCGGAGGGCTTGTCGTCGGGGTTCTCAGGTGCGCACTGCGCCGCATAGGTGACCCGGATGCGATAGTTTTTGTAGGCCACGTTTTCACGGTAGAGCTCGTTGCGGGCCGTGTTAGTAACGCTGTAGATAGCCCCGGACTTGCCCGGCTCTTTCGGGAAGACGCCGTCGGGCACGTCCGTGCTCTCCGGCTGCGTGTAGATCCAGAGGATGTCCCCTTCCCCCCAGGACGCACGGCAAAGGTGCCCCGTCGATAAACGGTCGCAGGAGGCGCAGGTCGCGCGGTCGTCCACGACGGGGAGGTTCATAGGCCGAGCTCCTCGAACGCTATGAACAGCGAATCCAAGCCTCGGTGCTGCATCGGAGTCATATAGAGTTTGTCGCGGTGCACGTCCTTCAGCGCTTGTTGCATACGCAACAACTGCTTCCAGATCTGCTCGTGGCTGAGCTCTTTGAACGCCGTGAGTTTGAGATCCGCTAGCAGCTCCATGTTTCTTTCGTACTCGTCCTTTTGGTCACTACTCATGCTTGCTCCTTGTCTACGTTTAGACACTGGATCGCGGCGTTGAAAGCGTCGCAGGCTATCTGTTTATCTCGTCGCTCTGCGTGGTCGAGGAATATGCCCCAAGGCAAGTCAGGAGAGACGCGCAGTTGGGACTGGTACTCGGATTTATGGTCTAGCTGTCGCTGCTTAGTGCGCGCCCCCGACCCACAATACTCGCAGTAGGTCAGATCGTTGATCGTAAGCGTACACGTGGATGTGGCGAGGTAGAGGGGGCGGTAGCCCCACCCCTGACATTCATCGCATTGGGGCGTTGCCCGCACCCCTGGCTCCACCGCAGAGACGATGTCCTGCCACCGCACCCCGAAACACCTGTCTAGGTGCGCGCGGTAGGCTACGAGATCTTCCTCGATCTCGGGCGTGTCACGCAGCCCCATGAGCACCGCGAGATCCCGGTAGGGCCTCCCTAAGGGGTTCCACGCACGCCCATCACGAAAGCCGGCGATCAGCCCTGCGCGGAAGGCGCGCCGCATGGTGTCGAGATCCGCACGGTTGGCGCGTCTCCGAGACGCCCACATGTGCGTGACGACCATGCTGAGGCAATAGGCTGCTGTGAGCAGTAGTATTGTATATGTCATAGGTCTTGCTCCTTATACCGTAGAGCGGTCAGTCTTCATCTGCGGGTTCCGTGTAGCTGCCCCGCGAAGCAGCCGCGCGATCTTCGTCGGCCATATCGTCCCAGGTCGCTACCTGGTGGATCGCATGATCTTCCGCAAGCCTGTCGACCTCCTGGGCTGTGAAACGTACGCCTGTGCCACGCTTCGCCGCGCGTACGATGCGTTGGTGTGGAGAGAGGCGTTTCACGGGCACTGCTTCGGCTTCCTGTTGGCGGGCTTGCGCTTCAGCGCGCTTGCTTCGATGTAGGCCAGCCCTTCAGGGCAATGTTCTCTGTGGTCGCACCACTTGCATAGGAAGGTCGGGTTCGGAGCGTAAGGCTCCAGGCGCTCGGCGCGTGCCTTGAGAAGACCGACGAGCCACGGATGCAGCATGCCCTTGATGTCGGATGTGCGCCGCATCGCATGCCAGATGAGGTTCTTCGACTTCATGTAGTGGAGCGCAGCCTGCACCCCTTTGATGCCAGGCACGTTCGCCATGCCGAGTATCGCGTAGGCGTCGAGCTGCTTCTGGTAGTACGACAGCCCTCGGTCGCGACCTGACTTGTGGTCTATGATGAGCAGGTAGCCATCCGGGGTGAGCATGCAGTGGTCCACCGCGCCCCGAAAGAAGACGTCAGGGCCGTAGTAGTCTACGGGCTGGAAGTCCTCGTTGATGGCCCACTTCTTTTCGAAGAACTCGACGGTGATGCCCTTGCGTTCCTTGTAGCGCTGCATGCGGTCGTAGTAGGCTTCGATGGCGGGGAGCAACGCGATGACCTCCTTCTGCTCCTTCGGGGTCAGGTCGGGTTCCTCGGCGAAGGCCGTCTCGAGCGCGGTCTGCGGCGGCTCGTGCTTCAGCACGTGCTCCTGGGCGGTGTGTGCGGCAGTACCGATCCTCGCGTGCGTGCCGCTGACACGCGGGAGATTGTCGATGTACTGCAGCTTGAACGCGAAAGGGCACTTGGCCGCGAGGTCACTCTTGGAGATTGACCACGGGGCAAACTGTTGAAATGGGGATGTCATAGAGCTTCGTATCCTAAAACGGTAACGACGTGTTGACAACGTAAAAAAGGGCGAGACGTACCGGCTTCGGTACTGTTCTCGCCCCCAAGAGAGATCGCAATCTCTCGGTAGTCTTTAGCGGGCTAGAAGATGTCCGTCTCCTAGCGCCCAGCTATCTCACCGCTTCAGCGGCGCATCGAGTGTCAGCTCAGATGCCTTCGTCGCCGAAGTTCGGGGGCACATCGCCCGAGTTCTCGGGGATCGTGTGTGTGCCCTGCGCACCCCCTCCGCCCGACTGAGTTCCCCGCGCCGCGGAGCGTCCCATCGCAAGCTCGTGCTCAGCCTTGAAGAGCTGAGAGAGCGCGCGGGCTGCCTCGAGGCGGTCGCCGGTGACCTTCCGTCCGGTCGGATCCACGGCGAACTTGTAGAACTCACCCTTCTTGTTGGTCTCCTTCTCGGAGTAGATCCGGAAGGCCGCCTGGAAGATCGCGGGCGGGCGGACCGCCAGCGTCTTCAGCCGCTGTCCGGCCTTGGACGAGGTCTTCGTGAAGTGGATCTTCATGATCCGCGTGAAGTCCTCGGACACGACTCCGAAGGCCCAGCCTCCCGAGCATCCCGGCTGCACTCCGGGCTCCATCGTGTTGTGCACGCACGTCTTGCACGGGCCGTAGCGGAAGCCTGTGACGCCGTCGAGCGAGGAGCACTCGGGACGGTTTTCACCCTGGACGAACCGCACGCGCTGGTAGGACGCGTGGAGCGGGATCACGTTGAGCTCGGGGCCCAACGCTTCGACCTGGGTGTACAGGTTGCCTTCCTTGACCTCCCCGGGGAGGGACTCCGACTTCGTCATCTTCTGGCGAAGGCGGACGTTGGGGATCGACGCCCCGTGGATGTCCTCGGCACCTTCGACGCCCCCGCCGAAGTACATCGCGACCTCTTCGAGCCCCTGGAGCTCGTCGTTGCCGACAGCCAGCTCAGCCAGACGGCCGCTGGCGTGTTCGATGCGTTCCTCGGGGGTCGGCCCGGCCTTGGCCTGCGGGACGGCCAGAGGGGCTGGGCTGGGAGGCTCCACGACCACCGCCACGCTGGCGTCGTGGGCTTCGGGCTCGGACTTCGGCTTCTGCTGTTGCTGCTTCGACATTCAGTTGCTCTCTCGTTGCTGCGGGATTCCCCACATGGGTTGGGACTACGGGTTCAGGCCGCGCGCTTCTTGGCGGCCTTGGCCTTCTTGGGCGCCTTGGCCTTCTGCGGGGCCTTCGCCTTCGCGGGTGCCTTGGCCTTCTTGGGTGCCTTCTTGGGGGCCTCCTCGGGCGCGGCGACCGCGGCCTTCGCGGCCTTCTTGGCCTCCCTGGCGGCGGCCTTCTCGGCCTTGGCCTGGGCCTTGGCCTCCTGCTCGGCGAGGGCCTTCTCCGCGGCCCTCGCGTCCTTGTCCGTGACGTACTCCTTCTCGAAGGAGACCTTCTCGAACTCGAGCTCGCCGTTGACGACCTTGAACGCCGCCGCGAGCGCGTTGTAGAACGCACGCTCGTTCTTCGTCTTGGCGTTCTTGGCCTGCAACGCGATCACGGGCACGTACGACGCGAGCTTGGCGCGCGTGGGCTTGCCCTTGTTCACGTAGGTGCGCTTGTTCCCGCTCTCTTCGGCGGCCTGCCGAAGCGCGCGACGCGACTGGGCCTTTCCGCCCGCGCCTTCGTGGGAGATGCCCTCGACGAAGGCCTTGAGCGCGCCGACCTGATCTGCCTCCTTGAGCGCGGCGAGGTTGATCATGTCGGTGTGCTTGAGCACACCCTCACGCCACTGGGCGTGTGCCTCGGGGATGACGCGCTGGAAGCTGAGGAGCTCGGCCACCCGCGGTTGCTGGATGTTCATGACCTCGGCGATCTCGCGCTGATCTCGCTCGGCGTGGCTCATGCGCACCACCTCGGTGTAGATCTCCGAGGGGGTGAGCGGCCGGGCGTAGGCGTTCGAGACGTTCGAGATGTCTCGGAGAAGCTCGGTGTCTCCCGTCTGGATATTCACCGAGATCTGCCCCTTCGGGAACATGTTCTCGAACTCCAGGGCCTTCTCCTTGGAGATCTCCTCGAGCGCCAAGAAGCGGTGTGCGCCGTCCACGACGCGCCAACGGTGCCGAGCGACCCCGTTGTCGCCCAGCTCGTTCACGAGCGTGACCTTGATCGGGTCGAAGTAGCCGTTGCTGAGGATCGACAGCTTCTTCTCTTTGACGTTCGCGGGGTCGATACCCCTCGGATTGAACGCCGGATCGTAGAAGATGCTCGAGAACGCGACTTTCTTGATTTCCATGGAAACAACTACCCTTTCAGCGCCGCGCGCAATCCGCGCACGGTCTTGTACAACGCTACTAGCTCGGGATTCTTCTTGCTCGACTTGCGGAGCTCACGTTCGAGCTTGACCAGCTCCGCGGTGACCCACCCCTGCATCTCGATCGCCCTGTCGGCCATGGAGAGCCCGATGGCAACGCGGTGGGCTATCCGGGCCGCTGGGTGTGCGATTGACCCCAGATACCGGATAAGCACCACCAACCCTGCCCTCAAGAACGCGCGAACCGTGGGGCTCGCGAGGGCTGTCTTCAGTTGAATACTACGTGTTTCTTCTTTAGCCACCAGAACCTACGGATTCCACCCCGTGTGTGCTGGTTATTCGTCGTCGAGCGAAGAGAACGTCTTGTCCCCTTTCTTCTCCTCGACGGTTCCTCGAGTGCAGGGCTCACCCCCCGTGTACCCGTGTAGGGGGCAGTACGGCCTCCCGGCTGCGTCTACGCGGACGACTGCTTCGCAGAGGGCGCATGAGAGGCCGTACTTGTCCATCACTCGCTCTCTTCGATGATCTCGATCTCGGTCTCGACCTCGACCACGGATTCCACGGGCGCGGCCTTGCGGGTCCGCTTCTTGGGCTCCTTGGTCGGGAAGCTGTCCTGCTGCACCACCTCGTTTAGGAGGCGCCCGACGGCCGAGTCGTTGCTCTCGTGCACGTTGGCGAGTACCACGCAGCGCCCCTTGTACAGGACGACACAGTCCGGCGGGACCTCGAGATCGGAGATCAGCTGCCCGATCTCGTTGGCCGCGGCCTGCTTCTGGACCTGCATGTCCGCGTGCGCCTGGGCCTCCCGGATCGGCGTCCGCACCGGGAACACCTTGTTCTTGCGGCTGCAGTGGAAGTCGACGGAGACCATGATATCGGGGACGTTATCGCTCATCAGTATTTCCTTCGTACATGGCTATGAGGTCCTCTTTGGACCCCCCAAGGGTTCTGTAGATCTCGACGAACCGTGAGAGCAGCGTTGCCTGCGCTTCGTCCGAGATCTGTAGTTGTGCTATGACATCTACCCCCTTGAAGTCAAGTATCTTCACTCCTACCATTTTTGTCTCGGGACTTTCGATCTCGACGTAGAACCTGGCCGCGGGGTCACACAGGCGCTTGTCCTTGCGCGTGAGGACCATGCAGATGATCTCCCCCTTGCGCATCTCGACGGGCCGGTCGATGGCCTCGCGTAGATGCTGGGGTAGCCGAGTGACGTCGGCCCTGGTAGGGCCCTGAGGGCGGAAGGCGTTGGGGTGCTGGGTCATGCGGGGTCGCTGAGCAGGAGGAGGGCCTTGAGGCGGCATCGCCGTTCACGTTCACGATACTTCTTTTCTTGGGACGCGCCTACCCCATCGCTGTCGGCCAGACGTGCGAGGGTGCGTGCGTCCGCCAGGAGCTCCATGGCTCGCGTGTACGTGTTCGGCTCCATGCTGCTTTACCGCTTCCTTCCGCGACACAGGTCCCAGTAGGGACACCAGTTCGCAGTGCACCACCAGTTGTCCGGCATCGTCAGAGGAAACCGTCCCTTTGCGATGTCCGTAGCGACGCTCGACGCGATCTCCACGCCGTGCTGCATCTCCGCGTCGGTACGCGTAGATACCTTCCGCATGTACCGAGGCCCCTGCTTTTTCGTGGGCTTGATCAGTTGGTCCATGGCGACGTGGTAGAGGCGGTCGGCAGGGCGGGCGCCAGTGCTGACCATCTCGCCTTCGAGCAGGGCCTTCGCCTCATCCTCCTGCCGCTTGATGTAGGCGTAGAGGGTCAGCTGGAGGCTATTATCGACCTCGGACTGTGCGCCTGCCTTGCGCTTCGTCTTGAGGTCCCGGATGACGCCCCCCTCCTCCTCGAGGTCCAGGATGCCCAGGAAGGGCACCGGCTCACCTTCGAGAGGGAAGAGCTCCGTCTTCACCGCGCGCTCCGCAGCCACAGGCCGGATAGCCCGCATTAGCTGCTTCGTGTCCGGGTCCTTGAGCTGGCCTAGGGCCCCCGCGTAGTACATGTCGATCATCTCGATCCCGACGTCTTTGATCTTACCCGCATCGATGTCTTCGGGCATGATGATCAGCTCGGGATCGGAGAACTGCTCCGTGTGCGCGTCTGCGTACGCATCGCGGATGGCTTCCAGCAGGGGCGTCTGCTTGGCGATCATTCCAAGGTGTAGGGCCTCTGCGCCTTTGTGGAGCGAGGTGCCCTGCGCCATGTAGCTGTTCCGCGGGATGTGGATGTCCTGCACGTAGCGGAACTCGTAGGCGCGCCCGCACTTCATGAACTGCGAGATCTGGGACACGGAGACGTATCCCCGCGGCAGCGACGCCTCGAGGCCCGCACCGTGCTGCTCGAGTCCTACGATCTCTTCGTTATCTACGTCTTCAATCATCGGAGATATTCCCGTCTCGGACGGCGTCTACACAGCGGCGAAACTCACTATCGTCTACGCCCGGCGTGATGTACCCCAGGGCGTAGAGCATCTTGTGTAGCTCGAAGAGGGCCCTGCTGCAGTACACCAGGCGTTCCGCAGCCGTGAGGGAGCGGCGCGCGGGCGGCGTGGGTGGGGTGGGGGGCAGGGGCTTCGCACCCTCTGCGACACCCCACATAGCCCCTATAGCCGTGCTGGAATAGACCCAGCACGCTTGTTGCGCCCGGTAGTCCGGTACCTCGTGGCACTCGACGTACCCCCGCATCTCCAAGCGACAGAGCGCGACGCGGACCCTGTCCACGGTGATGTCTGGGAGGTCCTCGCAGAGTGCGTCGTAGAGCTCCTTGGCCGAAGCCTTAGGCTTCAGATCGGGAGGTGCGTCGGGCGGGGCGTACAGACGCCGCATGATCTGCGCGGCCACCTCAGGCAGCTCGTAGCTCATCCCGCCTTGCCCTCCGCGAGGCGCGCGCTCTCTTGTAAGATCCGAACGAGCTCCTCGTCGACCTCCGGTTCGGTCCCTCCTGTGCCCGTGCCCGTGTCGTCGCCACTCCTAGGGGGCGCCAGGAGCTCTTCCATGGATAGCGTGACCGCCGGAGGGGGCGTGCGTAGCGCCGCAGAGAGTATGGCCGCCGGGGAGGGGTGCGGCGCCGCGGGCGTCTCTTTGAAGAGGGCCTCCACTTCGATGGTGCCGGCGCCGGGCTCCAACCCTAGGTACGTGTGATCTACGTACTCGCACCCCTTCGTTGCGACGTACTGACGTATCATCGCGGTGATGTCTGATTCATCGAGCCTAATGACTATCTTCATGTTCACCTTTTACCGCGTGTGCGGTCTTTCTTATGCGATGGGAGTGAGGGTGGCTACTATGCGTGCGATACGCCCGTCGCAGGTACACTCCGTGTCGGAGCGGCTGCCGCCGGGCCCGTGCAGCTTGCACGCTTGGGTGAAGTCAGACGCTGTCAGCATGTCTTCGATGTCGATCTTACGGTCGAGGGCGTCTGCCTTCATGAAGTCCGTGGTTCCCTCGGCCAAGAGGCGATACACGGTGGTCACACGTTTCTGGCCGATTCGGTAGTTGCGAGCCTTCGACTGGACGTACTGCTCATGACTCCAGGGGAGCGAGTAGTATACCATATAGTTAGCCGCGTTGAGGGTCACGCCGATACCCGAAGCGACCTGGCCGAGGTAGAGCCGGCAGTCGAGGTCCTCGTTGAAGCGCCGCATGGCCTCTTCGAAGGCCTCAGTTGTCATGCCGCCGCGTACCGTGACCGCGCCGACGCCCAGCTCTGCGGCGAGCTCCTCTACGAAGGCGAGCTCCTGGATGTAGCGCGTCCACACGATGCACTTGTTCTGGTCGCTCTCCAAGATCGACTCGAGGAGGCCTCTGCACGCCTCCTTACGGGCGTTGTCCTTGAGGCGACGGGGCACCACAAGGGGCGTGGTCGCCACCCGGCACAGGGACGTGTAGGGGCGGATATCCTCGCTGACGCACGCTTCGAGCTGAGGGCAGCCGTTGCAGAGCCCCAGGTTGGCGCGGGTCTCGTTGATGAAGCCCCCGATGACCTGCTCGATCTTGTTCAGCTTGGCGACGGTGTCCGGAGCCCACACGTAGGGTGTAGGGCGTACCGGGCCGTCCCCGTTGTCGAGTAGCCGGTGCATACCTGCGAAGCCCTCCGCGCGGCCGGGGAGGTCGCCCGCGTAGAGCACGAGGTCGTTGTAGGCAGCCACCTGCTCAGACGAGAGCGTGAAGTGGTGGTCGAGGATGCGTTGCTCCGGGAGGTCGAGGCACTCAGTCTGCGTGCGACGCAGGCAGAGCGCGTTCACGCGGGCGTTGAGCGCCCGCATGTTCGCGTAGCCCGTGATCTGGTGTTCGTTGTGCTCCGCGAACGTGGCGTACTTGTTCTGCCACTGGGGCCACGTCTCAGCTGCGAAGTAGCGCCCCAGGAAGCGCAGCTGGGGGTAGAGACTGAGCGGCGAGCCCAGGGTAGGCGTGCCGGACAGCAGTAGGCGGCGAGAGGCCTCCTGCGAGAGGTTCAGCGCGGCCCTGGTGCGAATGCTGCTGACCGACTTGATGCGATGGGACTCGTCCGCGACGATGCCGTCGTACTTCATGAGGAGGAGCTCCTGCATGAGCGTGGCGGCGCTCTCGTACGTGATGATGAGCGCTGCAGGCATGCGCTGCTGCGCCTCCTTGATGCGGGCAAGCTTCTCCGCAGAGCTGCCCTCGATGACGAGCGTATCCTTGATACGCCCGTGCGTGACGAACTCCCGGGCCCAGGTGCGCAAGACGACGGCGGGACACAAGATCAGGAGCCTCGCGCCTGTGAGCCTGTGGTAGTCCACCGTGATCTTGCACTTGCCGAGTCCAGGATCATAGAAGAGACCCGCTCTCGGGAGGTTGTAGGCCCAGCGTAGCCCCTCGATTTGGTGCTGGAAGGGCTTGGTGATGAACTCGAAGTTCGAAGGGAATTCCTCGAAGGTGTCAAGCGCGTCTCTGTGGGCCGCCGCTTCAGGCGTGAGCGCTAGCCCGTTGCGACAAGCCTTCTGGAGGGACTCGACGGTGAGGCGGTGCATGGGGCGAAAAGCCGGGAGCACCCAAGCGCGCGCCTTCCGCAGAAAAGTCGCGCCTACGACGTCCTTGATGTCGGCAGGGATCTGCCCCTGGATGTGATAGGCGGGCAGCCCCTTGAGCTCGATGAGAGCAAGTGACGTGAGCGCCATCAGAGCTTGACCAGGTCCCCATTGCAGAGGCGGTTGAGCCACGGTTCCCCGTTCCAGTCACGGTAGCGGGGGTCGTGGGGGTGCTTCCTGTAGGGCTTCTCGCAGACGGGACAGGGGCAATCGCCGCTGGCCCTGCGGAACTCTGGGTAGTCGTCGGTGCCGCTCTGCTCGGCGGCGCGTTGCGCGAAAGGGTTCGGCGGGGGCCCTTCCGGGGGCTGAATAGGCTCGGACATCGAGATACCTTTCGTGCTACGTTGAGGGACCAATATGGCCGAAGATTTCACACTAGCAGGCTACGGCAGGAACTCGGGTGCCCACTCGAGCCCGATGTACGACTTCCTGACGGGCTTTGCGCCACGAAGGCTCAAGGACCTGTTCAGGTGGGCCGACTACCTATACTACAACTCTCCGGCGATCTTTGCAGCCAACCAGAAGTTGGCCTCTTACGCCGTCACGGAGATCAAGGTCGAGGCGGACGATGCGGCCCACCGATCGAGCTGGGAATCCCTGCTGAAGACCGTCCAGGCCCGACAGAAGGCCATCCTGACAGGGCTCGACAAGCGCACGTACGGCAACTCGTTCATCTCGGTGTACCGCCCCTTCGACCGCTTCCTCGTGTGCGACAAGTGCCAGCAGCGTACCGGGATCCGGCACGTGAAGTACCGCTTCCAGCTGAAGACGCTGAAGTTCAAGTACACCTGCCGCGCGTGCCACAAAGAGACCACGGGCGTGATCTCCGACAAGAAGGTCCAAAACCGGAAGCGGATCGCGATCATCCGGTGGGACCCGCGGCAGATGGACATCGACTACAACCCCATCACGGGGCAGTCGCGGTACTACTACACCATCCCTGATGATCTCAGGCACAAGGTGGAGAAGGGGAACAAGCACATCATCGACACGATGCCGCTCGAGTTCCTCAAGGCCATGCAGGCCAAGACGAAGTTCGCCTTCACCGAGGGGCAGATCTTCCACATGAAGACGCCCGCCCCCGCAGGCATCGATGCGCAGTGGGGGCTCCCGCCCCTGACCTCGGTCATCAAGCAGTTCTTCTACGCAGCGGTGCTGCGCAAGGCCAACGAAGCGATCGCACTCGATCACATCGTGCCGTTCCGCGTCCTACACCCTGCGCCTATCTCAGGTACAGCTGACCCTTCGACGATGCTCAACCTCGCGCAGTGGCAGTCCCAACTGAAGGAGAACATCCGGAAGTGGCGCCACGACCCCAACCACATCATGTTCGCCCCGACGGCGCTCGGCGTGACGATGATGGGCGGGCAGGGGCGGTCCCTGCTCACGCTGGGTGAGATCAAGGAGGCCGAGGACTCCATCATCGTGGGCATGGGCATCCCTCGAGAGTTCCTCTATGGGGGGCTCACACTCGCGGGCAGCGGCATCTCACTGCGCATGCTGGAGAACCAGCTCGAGTCGGATGCCTCGGACCAAAATGAACAGCTCGAATGGATGATCGAGCAGTTCGCGGCGATCCTCGGCTGGCGCCCCGCGTCCGCGCACTTCATTCCGTTCAAGCTCGTGGACGACAGCGAGCAGAAGAACGCGATCATGCAGCTTCACCAGCTCCTCGGCGGACCGCTGTCGAAGGACACCCTCCTGGCACCGTACAACGTCGACCTGGCGAAGGAGCGGGAGAAGAAGGAGCAGGAGTCGATCGACGACATGCGTGCAGACATGAAGGTCCAGCAGCAGGTCACCAAGCTCCAAACGAGTGCCTCGGAACAGGCGCAACAAGCCGCCATGTCCGGCGCAGGACTCGGGTACAACCAGCAGGCGGTCATCGCGCAGGCAGACCAGCTCGCGCAGCAGCTCATGCAGATGGACCCGGGGTCCCGGCGTTCGCAGATGGATCACCTCTCGCAAGAGGACGCAGTCATGTACGCGGTAGTGAAGGACCGCCTCGAGCAGAACGCCTCGCAGATGCGGCAGCAAGCTACGGCGCAGATGCAGCAACAGCAACAGGGCCCCATGCCTGGAGCGATGTAATATGGATTTCGTCAAGAGCCTAGAGACTGCCCGGAAAGTACCGGACGAGGCCGATTCGGTCTTCAACCCCTTTGCCCCGCCCCAGCCCGCACGCACGGGCGCGCCCCTCGTGGATACGACGGCCTCCCCCGACCGCATCGAGGGTCTCCCTGCGTACCCCGGGCTCACCTACTTCTGTCGACGCTTCTACATCGGGCGCGAGCTGAAGGAGATCATCGACAACTCGAAGATCTTCGAAGATCGCGACGAGTCCGACGAGCTCAAGGCCGTCATGGACAAGCAGCTCCAGGGCAAGGCCGTCATCTGGAGCAAGAAGGAGACGATCCTCGGGGAGGGTAGCGTCGTGATCTGGCTCGAGTGGAGCGAGAAGTCTGGGGTAGCCGCGCCGCAAGCGCCACGGCTAGGCCTGGCTGATCTCCTGTCTTCCGAGAAAGTGCCTTCGCAGAAGGCGCCTGTCGAGGAGCCCAACTTCGCCCCGGATGAAGACCTGGACGATGACCTCGACCTCGACGGATGCTCCGGCGACGACGGCGACAACTGGTGACTAAAAGAACGCGCGCCCAAAGGAGTTTTCCTTTAGGTCGCGCGTTCCCCCTACCTCAACGGGATCGGGCCGATGTTCACGATCAGGCTTCTCCGGTTTGGGTGACCGCCGACGCCTCCGCCACGAGTCGTTGCTCGAGCGTTTGTTGGGGCGCCGGACGCCTCTTGCGCTGGGGCCGTTGTTGCTTGTGGCAATCCCAGCAGAGTTTCCTGGGCTTGTAGGTCTTGAAGCGCTCGTGCATGTTGAGCGCCCCGCTGGCCGTCACGTGGGCCAGGTCTCCACAGCCCTTACAGACATAGGTCTCGACGGACTCGTCGGGCTCGAGCTTCGCGAGGATGCGAGGCTCGTTCACGTTGTAGTGGCGCTTCGCCACCACGTGGTCGAAGCACCGGCACAAGGTGCCGGGGGTGAGGTCGCGGCGGCAGACGTAGCAGGTGGTCTTGCTGTCGTCGCCTACGCGCCAGGCTTCGTGGTAGAGCTCGGCTTTGTCGAGCAGATCTTCGAGCGTGATCTCGCTGTGCGCGAGGTGGACCTCCTTCAGGAGCGTCTCCATGTGGCCGTGAAAATACGCGGCCACGCAGCGACGGTCGAGGAGGAGGTTGTCGTAGTTTGCCGGGATGCTCATGTGCTGACTACTCCTGTCCAGGGACTATTCTCTTTTACCCCCTACCCACCGGTATTTCGGGGTCCGGCTGCTTACGGTAGGTGGGGCGGCCGTTGCGGTACATCAAGCCGCGTTCTACGGCCCCTTCACGCGAGGCAGCCATTATGCGGCGGAACGCGCGAGTGGAGAGATCTCCTACATCCCAAGCGTCGTAGGTGGCGAACTGCCCTGCGCCGTAGTCGGAGACGAAAGCGTCCCAGGAAGCGTCCGACAGCTGCAGCTTGCGGTGGGTCCACCAGTGCAGCGCCAGCATGCCACTCTCGATCTCGTCCACGCGCATGATGTAGTCGCGCACGACGCAGTGCGTGAGCTCATGGATGAGATCCTGAGCCGCTACTCCCGGACGAAAGTGCACCGTCCGGTCGGGCCATGTGATGCAGGCGAGGTTTGTAGGCCCCACGAAGCCATCTTCGGGGAAAGAAGCGTTCACACGCACGCATACGTTAGGGACACCCCACTTCCCGAACTCGCATAGCACGGTGGCGATCTCGCTCACGGGCTCGTCCTCCGCGGGTACTCGAGGCCCGCGATCTGGCTGACCTCCGCCACGGCGGTCTCGATGATGGTGTCCAGAAGCCTCTCCAGCCGGGCCGTCTCATTCTCGCGGGTCTCCGCCACCGTAGCGCCCAGATAGTTCGAGAAGTCGTTGACATCCAACCCCCAGTCCTTGCGGGTATGTTCGCCGTGCTCCTTAGCGATGATGAAGTGCGCCAGCTCGTGGGTGATGTCCTCGGGCGTGTTCTTGGCCGGTAGGCGCAGGACATCGCCGTCCCAGACAATGTCTTTCGCCGCGAAGTAGTCGTTGTCGACGATGATGGGCATGCCGAAGCGCCGAGCGAGCCCGTACACGACGGCGCGCTCGAGGTGAGTGTGGTTCGAACCCGTGTGGCGTCTGTGCTTGATCATTGCCGGGCCTTTAGGATCGCTTCGAGGGCAGCCGCGCCCTTGAGCCAGATGTCTTCGTCGGGGATGTGCCCCCAGCGGTCGCGGTAGCGCGCGACCTCCGCATCGATCTCTCGCGTGATCTGCGCCAGCTGGTGATCGCTCAGGTGCACGGCGTGTGTGGTCGCGAGCTCGACCGCGACACCCGTCATGTAGGTACTGCGCCCCAGGCTGTAGCGGATCGTGGACAGCAGCATCACCCAGAAGTCTCCGGGGCTCACCTGTACGTCTTCGTCGTGCATCTCAACTCCTATCTCGGCAGGGTGGCCGACTTGCTCTTCTACCTCGGCATCAGAGGGATTTCGGAGTAAAGTGACCGCATGCCGAAGCCTATCGTCGTAGACGCCCAGACGAGGCGTGAGGAGCTGCGTAACAAGACCGTGCAAGGTTTGGGCGCGCTGTTCCCCCTCATCGGGCGTGATCACGATCTCTACGTAGAGAACCTCAGGGTCAAGCCCGCCGACTACTCCTCGAACGACCAGAAGCGGGCGATCTTGCACGCGCGTACGCTCGCGGAGCCTACGGTGGGAGACCTCGTCCTGAAGAGCAAGGACGGGAAGGTTATCGAGACCAAGAAGAATCACATCCTGGCACACCTGCCGTACTTCACCGAGCGCCATACGATGATCGTGGGCGGCAACGAGTATGAGGTGCCCAGCCAGCTGCGCCTCAAGCCGGGCGTGTACACGCGAGAGCGTGGCAACGGCGAGTACGAGGCAGCCTTCAACCTCTCGAAGGGCAGCAACTTCCGGCTCTCCATGGAGCCTGAGACCGGAAAGCTCCAGGCGGAGTTCGGGACCACCACGGTGCCCCTGCGCCCCGTGCTGAAGGCGCTGGGCGTCCACGACACGACACTGAAACAGGCATGGGGTGACGAGCTCTATCACGCCAACGTGTCGACCGCGAAGAGGTCCTCCGAGGAGGCCGTGCTCAACAAGCTCGTCGGCCGTCTCAAGCGCGCCAAGGACGTCGTCCCCAACATCCCTGAGGCGCGCGCCCACTTCCTGCAGGAGTACTTCAAGAACACCAGCATGGACCCCTACGTGACCGAGCGGACGCTCGGCCAGCGCTTCGACCATGTGAGCCCTCAGGCGCTCCTGGCGGCCTCACAGAAGCTCGTGCGGGTGCATAAGGGCGAGGACGAAGGCGATGACCGCGACAGCCTCGAGTTCAAGACCGTGCATACGATCGACGACTTCTTCAAGGAGCGTCTCGAGAAGGACGCGAAGCGCACGATCGCTCCGAAGCTCGTGTGGAAGATGAACAACGCCCGGGGGCGCGACCTGAAGGCGACCATCCCGAACTCGGTGTTCACGAAGTCGCTCACGTCGTTTCTCACGAACAGCGCGATCGCAGCCATCCCCACGCAGTACAACCCCGTGGAGCTCATCGACCATGCGTCGAAGGTGACGTCTCTCGGCGAGGGCGGCATTACGTCGGACCGTGCAATCCCGTTCGAGAGCCGGAAGACGCACGCGACGCACTACGGCGTGCTGGACCCCGTGAGAACGCCTGAGTCGGGGCATGCGGGTGTGGATGTGCGCGCTGCCATGGGTGCCCACAAGGACGACGCAGGTAACCTCTACGGTACGTTCCGTAACGCCAAGACAGGGAAGCAGGAGCTCGTGCCTGTGACCACGCTGGCACGCTCCGTGGTGGGCTTCACGGGCCAGGATCACCGCAAGGGGAAGGTCGACGCACTCCGGGGCGACGACGTCGTGTCCGTGGGGCGCAAGGAGGTCGACTACTACCTCGACAACGCCACGCACCAGTTCTCTCCCGCGGTGGGGCTCGTGCCTCTCCTCAACGGCATGCAGGGTAACCGGGCGATCATGGGCTCGAAGTTCCAAGCCCAGGCGTTGCCGCTCCTCGAGCGAGAGGTGCCCTTCGTGCAAGCTCAGGCGCCCCGTGAGGGCGAGAGCATGGAGAAGGAGATCGCGCGGCTCACGGTACCCACCTCGAAGGTGCACGGTACGATCGAGAAAGTAGACAAGGACTACATCTACATCCGGCCGGACGCCGCGAAGCACGCCAGCGTGATGGTGAAGTGCGCCGAGGTCGAGGACTACGAGGGCTTCGAGGACATCTTGATGCCGGAGCACCTCGAGCGGGTGAAGACTGCTGCTCGCGGAAAGCAGCCCGCAGCAGACGACGGCCTCATCAAGCTCCCCTACGACACCAACTTCCCTCTCGCTGCCAAGACCTACCTCCACAACACCGTGAAGGTGAAGGCGGGCGACAAGGTCGCTCCTGGGCAGATGCTCGCGGACTCGAACTTCACCAAGGACGACCATATCGCCCTCGGGAAGAACCTCTCCGTAGGCTACCTCGCGTACTATGGGAAGAACTCGAACGACGCCGTCGTGATCTCCGAAGGCGCTTCGAAGAAGCTCACCTCCGAGCACATGTACAAGGAGACCCTACGCAAGGGCCCCAACACCATTCAGTCGAAGGCGAAGTACGTCGCGTACTACGGCACTCGCTTCACGCGGGCGCAGCTCGATAAGCTCGATGAGCACGGCATCGCCAAGCCCGGGCAGCGCTTCGATCCCGGCGATCCCCTCATCCTGGCTCTCGAGAAGGCCACTCTGGCCCCCGACACGGTCATGCTAGGGCATCTGCACAAGTCCCTCGTGAAGCCCTACAGGGACGCGGTACTGACCTGGGAGCATCATACTCAGGGCGAGGCCGTCGAGGCCATCAACGCAGCCCGCCAGGCCGTGGTGACGGTGCGTACGCACGAGGCCATGAAGATCGGCGACAAGCTCGCCAACCGCTTCGGCGGCAAGGGTGTCGTGTCGGAGATCATCGCGGATCACAAGATGGTTCAGGACGAGAAGGGCAAGCCGGTCGACGTGCTCTTCACATCGGCGGGCATCGTCTCCCGCATCAATCCCGCTCAGGTTGTCGAGGGTGCCCTCGGCAAGGTCGTAGAGAAGACCGGCAAGCCGATCATCCTCCCGCAGTTCATGCCGGGTAACAACGTCGAGTTCGCCAAGGAGCTCCTCAAGAAGCACAACCTCAAGGACAAGGAGCGGGTGTACGACCCGGTCTCAGGGCGCCACATCGACGATGTCTTCGTGGGCCGCTCCTACATCCACAAGCTCTTCAAGTCGACCGAGACCAACTACGCGGCACGGGGCGTGTCGTCCTATGACGTGAACCTCCAGCCGACCAAAGGCGGCGATGAAGGGGCGAAGGGTCTCGGAAAGATGGAGCTCAACACGCTGCTCGCGCACAACGCGCGCCACGTGCTGAAAGACGCGCTCACGACCAAGTCGGAGAAGTCGGACGACTACTGGCGGGCTCTCGAGTTCGGGCTCCCGCCTCCGCCTCCGAAGAGCCCTTTCGTCGTCGACAAGCTCAAGGCCATGATGACGGGCGCCGGCGTAAACGTGGACAAGCGAGGGACGCAGCTCGCGCTCGGCGCGCTCACGGATGCGCACGTCGAGAAGATGAGCTCGGGCGCGTTGACGTTGCCGGAGCTCGAGAAGTCGAAGAGCTTCATGGTCACCGCGAAGGACCTCAAGCCTGAGAAGGGCGGACTCTTCGACCCGAACCTCACAGGCGGCCTCTCGGGTACGAAGTGGTCACACATCGGGCTGCCCGAGCCCATCCTCAACCCGCTCTTCGAGGAGCCCGCACGGCGGCTCCTAGGCCTGACCAAGGTGCAGCTCCAGGACCTCCTCAAGCGTGAGGGCGGGGAGGGGCTGAAGGGCCGGCTGAACGCCCTCAACCTGGACGACCTCGAGAAGAAGCTCCGCAAGAAGACGGAGACGGCGAGTGCTTCCGACCTCAACGGCGTCGTGAAGCAGCTCAAGTACGTCCAGGCGCTCAAGCTGGCGGGCCATAAGGGCGCGGGCGATGCCTACGTGGTCACCAAGATCCCCGTCATCCCTCCGGTGATGCGCCCGGTGTTGCCATCACAGAGGAGCGGTGAGCTGCAGATCGCAGACGCCAACTACCTCTACCGAGATCTTGCCCTCGCGGCCTCGGGGCTCAAAGCGGCGAAGAGCACGGGTCTCGACGACCTCACCGCAGAGGCGCGGGGGCACCTCTACGCCGCCTCTGCGGCCGTGGCAGGCGTGGGCGACCCTGTGAGTCCCCAGCTACAGGCGCGCGGTGTGAAGGGCTTCGTGACCCAGATCTCGGGGCAGGGGAGCCCGAAGCAGGGCTTCCTCTTCAAGAAGGTCCTCAAGCGCCAGCAGGACCTCTCGATGCGCGCTACGGCCACCCCAGACAACACCCTCGACATGGACCAGATCGGGGTACCGGAGGATATGCTCTGGAAGACCTACGAGAAGTTCGTCATGCGCGGGCTCATCGGGCAGGGCTACTCCGCGCTCAAGGCGAAAGAGATGATCGAGCAGCGGCACCCCGCGGCGCGCGCCGTGCTGACCAAGGAACTCCAGAGCCGCCCCATCTTCGTGAATCGCGCACCTTCGCTTCACAAGCACAACATGGTCGCGGCCTACCCTGTGCCGGTGCCTGGTAAGACCCTCCGCGTAAACCCCTTCATGGAGAAGGGGCAGAATCTCGACTACGACGGAGATACGATGCAGCTCCATGTGCCAGTGTCGCCCAAAGCGGTCCAGGAAGCGCAGGGCCTCACGCTCTCAAAGCTGCTATTCTCGGACAAGTCCCGAGACGACCTCATGATCTTCCCACAGCACGAAGCGATCATCGGCACGTATCTCGCCACGTCGAAGGGGCCCAAGGGGCCTAAGCGGAAGTTCAAGACGAAGGCGGACGCGATGGCGGCGTACAAGCGGGGCGAGATTACGCTCGAGACGCCTGTGGAGATCGGTTGATGCCCAACGCTACGGACGATTCTTCTCGTGCGGGAGGGCCGGCGCTCGCCGCCGGTGCGGCGCTAGGTGTCGCCAGCGCTGTCCCGGGTATCGACGCCACCTATCGCCAGCTGAAGCTCGAGGAGGCCCGTCAGCAGGTCCAGGCCGCCAGTAAGGGCATCCCGCGGAAGGTCACGGATATCCGCGCGGCTCGGGGCGCCGAGCAAGCCGCAGAAGCAGCTTTAGAGCACGCGCTGTTGCGCAACGCACGCTATGGCGTACCGCTCGGCGCGGCGGCCACGGGCGTCACGGGGTATGGCCTCTACCAGCGATACTTCGACGAGGGCAAGACCGCCGCGCTGCACAAGCTGGGACTCGGCATGGATCTCAAGTTCGACACCCAACAGCAAGCCCAAGACCACCTCAAGAACCGCGACATCGGCGCCGCTGCCGGTACGGCCATCGGCGCCGGCCTAGGGGCCAAGGCGGGCATGCGGCGTGGAGGCGTGGGTGGTATGATTGCCGGTACGCTCCTCGGCAGCGTAGTGGGCAACCCGGCAGGACGCGTAGCAGCCGACGTGGTCCACGACGTGCCTGATCGTACGCGGCGCATGTACAACGACAGCCAGCAACGCATGGGCACCGCGGCGGGCATCCGCATCGCCTCAGCCGATAGGCTTGAGTCCTTTCCTCAGGGACCGGACCCTGTAGCTCCGGCTGACGAGGAGCCCGACGAAGAGGCTGCCATCATGCCTCCGCGCACGGGGGACCCCTCCTGGGGCGCCGTATCGCACGCGCCCGAGACCATCACGTTCAACGGGGTGTGATGTGCCGTATCGCTCAGGAGCCCAGAGGAGCTACGTGTACGCTACGCATCCCGAGGTGGCGGGGGTCCTCACCCCGCTTCAAGAGCACCAGCAGCACGTAGTCGACCGCCTGTCTCGCAGGGCACCGTCGAAGGCGATGCCTGACGTCGCGCGGCGCATTGCTGCGGAGACGCCGGAGGGCAGCGTTCTTCCGGAGCGCGCGCCGAAGAAGGGCCCGAAACTGAAGGGGATCGCGCAGGCCCGGGGGGCGCGGACTGCGTATGAGATGCTTGGGCTCTACAAGCGCGCAGAAGACGCCCGCGAGCCCGCGCATCCGAACGGGGTCGCGCCTACGGCGATAGGCGGAGGCCTCTTAGGCGTCTCAGGCCTTGGTTTGAGGGCGCACACCGCGCTAGTTGCACGTGAATCCGACGCGGCGCGGAGCTTGATGCAGCGTCTTTTGCACGACACCACCGTCTGGGAAGACATGCGGCGGCAGTTCCGAAGGCGCAACGAGCCGGACGGTGTGTCGCACGCGCAGGGAATCCTGGACAGCATTGCGGAAGAAAGAGATGTGGTGAGAGGGCGCATCCGTACGCCCCGCCAGTTGGTGCGTAACAGAACGCTGGGGCGCTTGGGCCTCGGCAGCGCCGCGTTGGGAGGGGCCCTGTTAGCGCACGGCCTCGTCTCCGACAAGACTGCGGAAGTGCGCACCGAGCTCAAGCCGCACCAGCAGCGCGTAGTAGACCGCCTGTCTCGTCCCGACCAGCCCGGCCTTGTGGCTATCCACGGCCTGGGGTCCGGCAAGACGCTCTCCGCGATCGCTGCCACAGACGCCCTCGACATGCCCACGACGGCCATCGTGCCTGCGTCGCTCCGAGGGAACTTCCGGAAGGAGCTCGACAAGCACCTCGACGCGCCGCCGGAGGACTTCGAGCTCATGTCGCTTCCCAAGGCGACACGTACCCCGCCCGACCACACGGGTCTCTTGATCCTCGACGAAGCGCACCGCCTTCGAGACCCCGCCTCGAAGGGCTTCCGGGCCATGCGCGACGTGGACGCGCAGAAGCGCCTCCTACTCACCGCCAGCCCCACGTACAACCACCCCTCGGACATCGCGCCGCTGGTGAACCTCGCTGCAGGGCACCAGGTGCTGCCTCAGGGCAAAGCGGAGTTCGAGCGCCGCTACGTGCGCCAGCGCCAAGTCGATCCGGGGCTCTTCGCGCGGCTGTTCCGAGGCGTGAAGCCCGGCGTCCGTCCTGAGCTCACGCACACGGGCGAGCTCAAGCACGTCCTCGATCGCTGGACCGATTACTACGCGAACCCGACGGACACCGCGGACTTCCCGTCGCGCACCGACGAGGTCATCCCAGTACCGATGTCCCGCCAACAGCGCGCGGTCTACGACTCCATCATCGGTGCAGCGCCTGCCTGGATGCAGTACAAGATCCGATCGGGTCTCCCGCCCTCCAAGGCTGAGTCCAAGGACCTCAACGCCTTCCTCACGGGAGCGCGCCAAGCGCAGCTCTACCCGGGGGTGTTCCAAGCCGCAGGCGGCGACCCCGAGAACGCCACGAAGCAGCAAGCGGCGTTCGAGCGTTTCCACAAGGCGCTCGAGGCGAACCCCGACCATCGGGCCGTGGTGTACTCGAACTACCTCGACGCCGGTCTCAGCCCCTACAGGCACCTGCTCGACGAGGGGCATATCCCCTACGCCGCTTTCACAGGTGACATGAAGTCCGCAGACCGTGAGCAGGCGGTCCGTGACTACAACGAGGGGAAGCTCAAGGCGCTCTTGATCAGCAGCGCAGGCGGTGAGGGCCTCGACCTCAAGGGTACGCGCCAGATTCAGATCTTGGAGCCGCACTTCAACGCGGAGAAGCTCAAGCAGGTGATCGGGCGCGGCATCCGCTACCACAGCCATGCCGACTTGCCTGAAGATCAGCGAAACGTCGCAGTGGAGCAGTACCTGTCCGCGATGCCTGAGCGCGGGGCGCTAGGGAAGCTCGTGTTCGGCAAGCCGGACATGACGGCAGACCAGTACCTGTATCAGATGTCTAAAGACAAGGAAGCGTTGAACCAGCAGCTGCGCGCTATTCTAGCGACGCAGCAACAGCCTAAGGCCTGAGCTGCGCCACCTCGCACAGCTCAGGTCTGTCTATCGAGCCAGCTCTGCCCCTCGCCGACGAGATCGGTCTGCGCGTACGCCGAGCGCTCGTGCTCCGTGTCTCGGTACGGGTTGCCGCCCCGCAGCGTGGCGTTCAGCCCGTTCACCACGAACCACAGCGAGCTACCGAGGATCCACACCGCCAACGCCTTGCCCCACGCCGGTAGGCAGAAGAGCGCAAGCAGGAACGCCAGTACCGCATAGTCCTGGTTCTGGCGTACGTGGACGAGCTCATGCTTCTCCACACGGGTCAGGGGCGCGGGCCACTCCGAGCGCCACTGGGGCTGGTAGATCACCGCTTGCCCGAAGGTCGTCGAGTAGTGCCAGCGCTTGGCCGCCCAGGGGCGCCACTGGGCCTCGAGGACCCAGCCGCGCAGCCGCAGCTTGTGGGCTGCGAAGATCGCGGTGAACAGGGCGACGCAGAGGTAGCCGATGAGGAACGAGGGGAGGATGAAAGGAATGAGAATGTATTTTCGCACAGGAGTCTCCTAGCAAGGGGTCATGAGGTTCGTAGCAGGTATCGAGCCTCTAGCCACGGTGTGCCGCGCGGCCCAGCGCGTTGACCGCGACGTGCCCTAGGGGCCCGGCGAGTAGGTGCGTGAGCGCCGCCTCTTTGATGCCCAGCGCGGCCCTCGCGGCCTTCTGCCCCTGGCGGTACTGTGTTCGCGTGAGAGACGTCATCGCTACCCCTGTCTCGCGTCGAGAGTGCCGTCTAGCATCCGCGGTACGACGCGGCGCGCGAGCTCGTCTAGGCTTCGCGTGTTCTCGTACCCCAAGCCCCGCGCGTAGACGGCCTCCTCGGGGACATACGTGTACTCAGGGAACTGTGCCTCCAGCTCCTTGATCCGCGCGGGGTTGCTCACGACGAGCCCCTTCTTAGGGTCGATGCCTCGCGAGCGCAGCCCTGAGGAGGGCGCCAAGATCGACTCCCGGTTGATCAGCGTGAGAAACGGTGAAGTCTCCGCCTTAGGCGTATGGGCCAAGATCCCCACGTCGCCATACCCAGGGTTCTTCAGAAGGCCCCCTTCAGTGAGAAACACGTGGGGACTCAGCTTGGGTATGCGCAGGTGCTCCTTGCGCCATTCCTCACCGTCGGGAGTCTGCCGGAGGTAGCGATCTACTGCCGAAAAGCGATCTCGCACAAGCGCACCCTTCAACGCGTCCCGGGGGTGCCCGAGCGCATCGATGGCCGCATAGTCGGGAGTCTCCTTGAGCCACGCCTTAGTCAGGGTGTCCAGCTGCGTTTTTGACAGCTTTGGGATCTCGAACTTGCTGCGCATCCCCGGGATATAGCCCGACTCGTACGTGGTCAAATGCCCTCGTCGCAAGGCCTCAAGGCCCGACATGAGCTTGCCTGTAGATAGGACCTGCTCCGCGTGGGGAGTGCGGTGCCCATGCAGCGCGGGATTCGCCAAAAACGCTTCGAGCTCGGCGTTGTCCTTCTCGTTCGCAGGGTCCAGCACACGCGCCGTTTTCTCTTCTAGGGGACGCCGTCGGAGCTCGACGTCTTTGCCGCCGGTGAGCTCACGATTCAGCTCCCTCTTGAAGGCCTTGTAGCGCTTCCCTCCGATATCAAACGGCGTGTGCTTCAGTACCCGTTTGCGCTCCACGAGGGCGTTACGCACGTCCTCAGGCAGTGCGTCAGCGGTCGCCTGCCGTTCCTTGAGAGCCTTGGCAAACTGCGCGGCGTGCTCCCCATGAGAGACGGCCACGTCGACGGGCAGCGGGCCGAAGGTGCCCTCCGGCGCGGTGAATACGAAGTGCCCCGTACCGTCTCGGTTGTACGGACTGCCTTGAAACCGTGGATCTCCAGACAAGCTCTTCGTGACACGCCTGAACTTGTCTGTGCTCCTGATAGGCACGGTGAAATCTACGTCCATCTCCCCGGGGATGTTGAGCTTGAGAGGCAGAGATCCCGCCAGGCGGGGTGTCACGCCGTATCGCTTAGCGATCGCGTCTCGAGCCTGGGAGATCTGGGCCTGTACCTGTACCGGATCGTGCGTCCCGGGCGCCTCCTCCGCATCTGGCAGGCCTAAGCGGTCAAGCGCCCCATACCAAGGCTCCGCCCCTAGGCGGCGTAGCGCTTCGATACGGCCTTCTTCGAAGGCTCTCTTTGTGAACTCACGCGGGGGCATCGTGCTATGCTAGCACAGCGATCCCATGGAAAAGACTCTAGGCCACCTACTTCTGGAAGATGCCATCCCCGCGCCGTACCGACCCTCAGGGCCGTACACCAAAGGAGCGCTCTTCAAGCAGATGCTCCGGCTAGCCAAGGATGACCCCGAGCTCTACGCCACGACGATCGTCAAGGTGAAGAACATCGGCGACCAGGTGGCGACCATGGAGGGTATCTCTGTCGGCCTCGACGACATCGCGCCGCTCTACCAACAGCGCGACGCGATCCTCAAGCCTGCCTTGAAGCAGATGCAGAACGCCCCTACGCGCGAGAAGCGCCAAGCGATCGTGTCGAAGGCGCAGGCGAACCTCCTTGACTACGCGAAGACCCACCCCGGTACGATGGGCGACATGGCGCGTTCTGGGGGTCGCGGCAACATGATCCAGCTCATGAAAGCCGTCGGGTCTCCGGTGGCCGCGAACGACGAGAAGGACCGCATACAGCCCTGGCTCATCACTCATTCGTACTCGGAAGGGCTGAAGCCTTCTGAGTGGTGGGCAGCGAACCGTGAGGCGCGCATGGCGGCCGTCAAGTCTACGCTCGAGGTGGCAGTGCCTGGCGACCTCTCGAAGATCATCGTGAACAACACGAGCGATCAGGTGGTCACCAAGCAGGACTGCGGGACGCACAACGGCGTGCGGATGAACGTCGACTCGAATGAGCTCCTAGACCGCTACACGCCGGCCCCGGAGAACAAACACATCACTACCCGAGCGCTCAGTGATCTCCGGAAGCATGCACGGGAGCGCCCCGCGATCACGGTGCGCTCTCCCATGACGTGTGAGGCGCACCCCGGCGTGTGCCAGCTCTGCATGGGCAGCACCGTCACGGGGGCGCTCAACCGCATCGGTGACAACGTCGGCGTCCGCGCCGCTCACAGCCTTGGAGAGCCTCTCACACAATTGGCACTCAACGCCAAGCACGGTGTTCGCCAGGCCGGCGGCTCCGCAGGCGTGAGCGGCCTCGAAGGCTTTAGGGCCATCATCGAGACCCCCGCGTCCTTCAAGAACAAAGCGTCTCTCGCTCCCGTCGACGGCCCGATCATTCAGATCGAGGCCGCCGCCCAAGGCGGCCACTACGTGACGGTCCGCGATAAGGAGCATCGTGTGCACGTGGCTCCGGGATTGCGCGTCACGGTGACCAAGGGCCAATCTGTCCACGCGGGGGACGTGCTCTCCGAGGGCACTCCGCGCCCCGACGAGGTCGTCAAGTACAAGGGGCTAGGCGCAGGACGAGAGTATCTCGTGGAGCAGCTCAACGGGGTCTATGGGGGCGCAGGGATCAACGTCGATCGCCGTCACCTCGAGGTCCTGGCGAAGAGCATGCTGAACCACATGCGCGTGGACCGCGTCGACGCCAACGACGAGGGGATCGTACGCGGCGATGTGATCGACTACAATCGTTTCAAGCGGCTAGTCGGAGACGCCGTCAAGGAGGTCCCTGTTGACGCCGCTGTCGGGCTGCACCTGGCTCGCTCGGTCCTGGCGCATCTGCCGGGGACCCTGGTGACCTCAGGGCTCGCCTTAGATCTCAAGCGACAAGGCGTGAAGAAGGTGGCCGTGAGCACGCTCAACGCCTCCGTGACGCCGATCATGGCGCCCGCTACGCGCAATCCGCTCTTGTCCCCTGACGTTTTTGTGCGCATGGGACACAGGGGATTGAAACAAAGCCTTCTCGAAGGCGCGCACATGGGGCATAGTTCAAACATCAGCGGCACCGCCCCTGTGCCGGCCTTGATCTTCAACCCCAACTTCGGCGAAGGGCTGGACGGGGCTTATTAGCTCCCGTACAATCACACTCTGATCTCGGCCTGCACACGGGGCCGCCACCCTTCAGGAGATTTTTAGCCCATGACCGACTCCCCGCTCTTCAAGCGCGCGTTCGCCCGCGGCCTGTGCAGCGAACTCACCCGCAGCGGTGAGGTCGCGTTCCCCAGCAAAGAGGCGTCCGACTACGCAGCCGACTACGTCGCGGATAACTCCGGGATGCCCGAACCCACCACGCAGGGCGACGAGCTCGACCTGAAGATCGCGCATGACCTCTGTGTGCAGATCAAGCAGGCCTCGGACGCACTCTGCGAGCAGGCCGGAGGCTACAGCCCCTTGCTATCGAAGACCGCCGCGGAAGCGGACCCGTACGAGGTGGCGGCGAACGAAGCGCTCGCCGTGATGCAGAAGGTCGCCTCCGAGGTCGGCACGGAAAAGGGTACCTCGGCGTCCACCATGCCCGAAGACAAGATGACGAGCGGCGAATCGACGCCTCCGCAAGGCAAGGGCCCGGCCATCGAGGGCGGACAGATCGGAAGCGAGAAGCCCGTCAGCCCGAACACCGTCCCCGAGGACAAGATGTCGAGCGGCGAGAGCGCGTCCGACACGGCAGGCCCCGCGCCCGTCACGTCGAACCCCACCGGCTCCACCGAGGAGAAGGGGGAGACCCGCACCACGCCCGAGGACAAGATGACGAGCGGGGAGAAGACCGCGGCGCTCCAGAAGACCGCCTCGCTCGTCGTGCCGTTTCTTCTCCGGGACATGACGGACCGCGAGAAGGTCGCGCACGTCAACGCCCTCCACCCGCTTTCGCCTTCGGGCAAGGCCAAGTACCTCGAGAAGATGTACGAGGCCTACGGGGTCGAGAAGAGCGCCGCGGTGGCCACGGCGGCGAAGTTCCGCAAGCTCGCCGAGGACGACGCCGACGAGACCGAGGCCGATGCCGTGGCGCGCGCCATGGAAGAGGCCGCGGAGGACATCGAGAAGATCCCCGATGCGGAGATGGCGCCGCCCCCGGAGGAAGAGCCTGCGGCGGACGCCGCCGACGCGGCCTCTGCTGCCGATGAGAAGAAGGAGGCGGCCTTCAGCCGCCTCCGTACCGCCGCGCAGCGCATCGCGTCGCGCTGATAGCCCCTCGCGCAAGGACTCTCCGCAATGAACAAGTTCGCAGCATTGTCTCCGGCGATTCAAGCGCTCGAGCAGGTTCCCACTGCCGAGAGTCAGCGCCAGATCTTCGAGCGCCACATCGGGGACACGGCGTATCAGTCGTTCGCCGCGAAGTTTCCCGACCTGGTCGAGTCGATCATCACCTACAAGCTCCTCGACACGGACCCGACCGCGGGGACGGGCTTCGGCGCGTTCATCCTGGACGTGGATGGTGAGACCGTATACGTGCCCACCGTCTTCTCGGACAGCGAGCTCTCGCCGATCGAGATCATGTACGTGAAGACGAAGGGCATCTTCGTCCCCCTCACCACCGAGTGGATCAACGCAGTCCGACGTGACGCGGACCAGGCGCTGGGAGAGAGCCAGAAGCTGCCCGATACGGTGTCTTCGGACGTGGACATCCGCAATCTCATGGTGCCCCCCATGACGGGGCGCTACTCGTACGCCTCAGACGCGAGCATGGAGCTCGGTAAGCTCCTCACGAAGCACGCGGATGAGCAGTTCGACCCGCAAATGTGGGAGATGTTCGTCACGCAGTACGGGCAGATGAACGGCGTGACGCCCGGGGGAGCACTCGACGCGGGGCAGGCGACCGCGGATGAGATCTCCAAGCTCTACAAGAACCACGTGAAGATGTGGGCCCCGCAAGAGCAGCAACAGCAGCAGCCGATGCCGCCGCAAATGCAGCAGCCGATGCAGCAGCCGATGGCGCAGCAGCCCGTCCAGCAGCCGCCGCAGCAGCCGCAGCCGAAGATGGCGTCTGTCGGCTCGAAGATCGACCACCTGCTCGAGTCCGCAGGCTACGGAGCTGCCATCGGCGGCGGCACCGGAGGTTTGACGGCTATCTACGACGGCGATCCCCGTGACGCAGGCAATCGGATCCTCCAGGGCGCTGTCGGCGGCGCCCTCGGGGGCACGATCGGCGGCACCGTGGGCCGCAGCCTCAACGCCAAATACCCCAAGGTCACCCAGGGTCTCGGTGACGAGGTCGGGCACATCGCAGGCGGACTGATCGGCGGGCTCTCCGCGTCGGACCCCGAGCGCATAGGGCTCGCGCCGAACCCTGCGGCGTACGACCCCACGATGTACCGCTACGCCTCGTTCGACGCCGATCTCCTGGCCATGATGAAGCACGCCGCGGCGCCTTCTCACAAGCACACGCCCCGCCTGCTCGACTACCTGCATCAAGCCCCGAACGCGGTGAAGACCGCCTTCGCGTCCGTGCTGAAGAAGCGTCCGCACCTTCTGAAATTTGCGGCAGAGTCCTACGGCGCCGAGGCGCTCCTCGGGGCGCTCCGGGGGTGCCCTGAGCAAGCGAAGGTGGCAGAGGCCCCCAAGAAGGCCGTCTCCGTGACGACGAAGGGCACCACGCCCCGCTCGTTCCGAGGCACCGCGCTCCGCGGCTACTTCTACGAAGACCAGAAGCCCGCGAAGAACGCCACCGTGATCAAGCAGGAGCGCCAGATCGCCGCGGACGCACGAGAGCCAGGCGTGTACAGCCTGCTCAAAAGCGACGGTACGCGGGTCGCGGCGCGGGTGTTCGTTGACCCGGTCGATCTCTTCAGCCCCGGCCTCAGCCACAGCTCCTGGCCGCTGGATTCCCGAAGACGCCGGCAGCCGCGCATCGCTGTACTAAGCGGCGGGAAATACCTCAATGCGGATGAGCTCTACGGGGAGAAGGTGCCCGACGAGACCGACATCGCCGTGGGCAGCGCCAAGCCCTCGCAGGGCCTGGGCATGTTCGTGAGCCCCGAGGGTGCCGGCACGCTCCCGATCCGTCTGTCGAAGGTGCGAACCCTTGAGGGCGGCGTCGTGGAAGCCGTGGCTGGTCCCAGCGATGATCTCTTCAGGGGATACTGCTCGAAGCGTATTCGCGTGGAAGGTGGCCGCTTCATCCGCCCCAAAGACGCCGACGTCGTGATCATCCCCGCCTCGTGGAAGTGGTTAGCTCTCTCGGGGGAGAACGAGGACAAGGGGCATACCTTCCTGACCTCCGCGGACCTCGTCGACTACGTGCTAGGCCATACCGGCACGCAGGTGACCGTGCGCGGAGTGGAGCCGTCGAAGACCGCCGAGGCCATCGACTACATCGCCAACACCTACGAGATCTCGGGGGCGGACGCGGAAGCGCTGCTCAAGATCGCGGAGCTGCGCGGACGCTGCGACGCGCGGATTGTCCCCAAGGACCTCTTGGCGGGCCGTGTGAAGACCGCCTCGCCCGTGGAGCAGGCCTTCGGAGAGATCTTGCAGGGGCTCAGCTCCCAGATGGACAACATCCAGGGGCAGATGCAGGTGCTGCAGACGGTGCAGCAGCGCGCCCAGGAGCTTGCACAGGGCGCAGGGCAGCCGCCCACGGGCATGCAGCAGACAGACCCCGCCATGCAAGGGCCGCCCCCGGCGCCTGCGCAAGGGCAGCCAGCGGACCCGTCCATGCAGGCACCCGCACCTGCGCAGGGCCAGCCCATGGACCCCTCGATGCAGGGCCAGCCCATGGACCCCTCGATGCAGGGCCAGCCCATGGACCCCTCGATGCAGGGCCAGCCCATGGACCCCTCGATGCAGGGCCAGCCCATGGACCCCTCGATGCAGGGCCAGCCCATGGACCCCTCGATGCAGGGCCAGCCCATGGACCCCTCGATGCAGGGCCAGCCCATGGACCCCTCGATGCAGGGCCAGCCCATGGACCCCTCGATGGACCCCGCCACGCAAGGGCAGGTGGAGCAGCCGCCTCTTCCGCTCATGACCACCGAGGTGCCTTCCTCGATGGAGATCGAGCAGCAGATCAACCCCGACTTCCTCGAGCAAGCCGCCGCTCTTCAGAGCCGGGGCGCGTTCGACACGGGCGCGCTCGCGCAACTCGAGCGTGCCGCGGGACGCAAGGGTACGCCCACGCCGGCCCCGATGAACAGCCACACGCAGAGCTTGGAGGCAACCGTCGATGACCTCGGCCGCACGCTGCTCTCCCTCCAGCTGAAGTCCGTCGATCTGCAGGCGCAGCTGAGCGGAGACACTTACCACGAGCTTGAAGAGCAGGTCCGTAATACCTTCAAGGGTCTAGGGAAGCTGCTCCTCGAGCTCAGCCAGCATTCGATGGCACTCACACATGCCCAGGATTCGCAAGCCGCATAGTCGAGACCCGCGCCACCGCTACACGGCGATATCGGAAGGCGATCGGCCGCCTGAGACGCCGCGAGAGGCCGCGCTGTGCGAACTTCTGGGCTCCGCGCCCGCCCCCCTGGGACCCGAGGCACAGGCGGTACTCCCTGCGGTGGGGGCCGCCTTGTGCAGCTTCGACGACCCAAGGGTACGTCAGCTCTTCGACGCATGCCTTCTTGCGAAGGCGGCACCCGAGGAGCTGCAGAGCGTTTTCGGCGTGAGCATCGAAGAAGCCGGGGCCTACGCCGAACTCTTCTTCGACCGCACGGTGTTCCTCAACGACTTCCACGCGATCGCGTACGTCTCTTCGGTGGCGGACCCGGGGGAGCGGAAGCTACTCGAGGAGGCATTCTCGAAGGGCTTCTCGGCGCTCCGTGCGAAATACGCATCTACCCCAGATCTCTCTGCAGAAGCCGCGCTCGAACAGATATTCCGCGCGGATGCGCAGCAGTATCTCCGTGAACGGGACGTGCCTGTGGGGCACAAAGCGGGCAAAGAACTGCGCGCGCTGCATAAGAGCGTGATGGCTACGGCCACGGCACTCGACAAGGTCTCGGGGCCTTCTGAGGACGCCCGTGACCTCGAGGTCACTTTCGTGATAGAATCAGGACCACCCAACCCCGCGCTTGAAGAGCTACTCTCAAAGGGCGTCAGCATTGCGCAGTGAGGACACATGTCGATCTTGACCGAACGAGCCTTGGCGAAGATGGCGGCTGCCGTTGCGAAGGATCTCGTCGACCGCAAAATCCCGCTCAACGATAGCGTGGAGAAGCTCGCCGAGCTGCATGAGCTCAACGCCGAGCAAGTGGCGCGCCTGTGTGAGGCGTCGAACAACGCCGCGTTCAATGCCGCGTTCGAGGCGCGGGGGAAGCAGGGCAGCGAGGATCGACTGGTGGAGTTCCCTGTCGCAGACACCAAAGTGGTCCTCGCCAAGCGCGCGGGGGCGTTGAAGACCGCCGCGGTACGGAAGAGCGCTGTTCCCACGTTCGACGCGGTTTGGGAGAGCCGACCCCTCGAGGCCCCCGCACCGGCTGCGGAGAAGACCGCCGCGGCAGAGCCCCTGTTCCCCGCGCAGCGCCGTCGCAGGGGGGAACCGACGCACCAGGTGCTCGAAGAGCTACACGTCGACAAGCTCGCCTGCATGTACCGCTGCAAAGGTGCCCTCGAGAAGATCGCCACGCACTTCCGCGCCGACGTGCAGCGCCCTGCGTACGTCGAGTTCGAGAAGGACGCCATGGCGCTCCACGGCGCCCAGGTCGACGGCTTCCTCGACATCCTCCGCGAGCAGATCCGTCTGCCGGCGGTATCGCGAGATCACTCGAAGGTTGCCTCTCGGCTGGTGGACAGTGCCACCACGCCCGAACACACGCTGCTCAAAGAGGCGCTCGAAGCCTACAGCAAGAGCTTGGACATTCAGCGGGCGCTCGAGCGCCATGGGCGAGGATGAAGATGGCCCCCATCGATCCCAGGGTAATCAACGCAATCGCCGCGTCCCGCGGCAAGACCGCGGCGGTGCTGTCGTTCCGGAAGCAAGCGGCCATCCCCCCGATGATCTTACGAGCTCTCGCGGGCGGCCTCGGAGGCGCAGCTATCGGAGGGGGCATCGGCGGCATCTCTGCGCATCTGCGCGGAGCGGACGTCGGCGACGCAGCACGCAACGGTGCGGTCGCCGGAGGCGCGCTGGGTGCGGGCTTGGGAGCCATGTCCCCGCAGCTCAACGCGGGGAAGCTCTCGGACCAAGTCGCGGGGATCGGCGCCGCCACGTTTGGGGGTGCCGCCGTGAACCACCTGGCGCACGCCACGCTCGGCCTCTCCGAGGCGAAGGAGCAGCGCGAGAAGGAGATCGGCCGCTTCGACGCCTTGCAGGAGATCAAGGCCCGTCAGCTCGCCGCCCTGGCCCCCCAGCACGACGAGGCGTTCAGCCACGCCATGCAGGACGAGATCGTGGGGCAGGCGGACCCGCACATGATCCAGTCGTCCTTCAGCACGATGAAGAGGTTCGCCCCGAACCTCGCGTCAGACCCGAACGCGGTGCGTAGCTTCCTGCGAGAAGCGGCTACCTTCGGCACGCCGCCGAGCTACGCTACGATGAAGAACTTGGCTGACGCGGAGAAGTCCGTGGTGAGCGCTGGAGGCGCACTCTGATGGGTACGATTCTCAACCAACTCGGCGTGAAGCTCGCCTACGCCCATGCGCGCCGTAGGCGTATCCTCGAGGGCATCTCGTCAATGCGCACCTTGACCAAGGAGGCCGCGCCCTTCCGGGTCAGCGACATCTTGGCAGGGCGCAGCGCCGACAACCTGATCCCTGCGCTCAAGGCGCAAGGGGCCAAGCCCCTCATGCGCATCGACGACGAGATGCGAGCCGCTGGTCGCGCTGCGGGGCTCACACCCGGGGGTGCCAAGCCTCCGCCGATCCCCGACGCCGCGAAGAAGAAGCCCCAAGACCTATTCGCCCCGGCCAAGGGTCCCAGCCCTTTCAGCGGGGCGGCGCCTCTAGCCCCGCGCACGCCGCTCCCCGCAAAGCCTCCGCCCGTGCCCGGACAGGTAGGCAGCATCGAACACTTCATCATGGCGTCGAACCCCGGGACTACGTTCGAGGACGCCCAGAAACTGGCACCGTTTGTGGCGTCGAGAATGTCGAAGGCGGCGAGTCTCACGCAGCTCGTCTTCGGCAGCACAAAGACGGCCAATGAAGCGGGTGCCTTGCGTCCGCTGCTCGCACAAGCTAGGATCGGCGCCCTCCTCGGGGGAGGCACGGGCGCGGTACAGGGAGTTATCGAGGCCGAGCCCGGAGACACCCTGAATAACGCGCTGCGTGAAGCAGGGCTAGGCGCTGCGGCAGGGTCGATCGCTCTCCCTGCGGCGAGTGTCATCGACCGCGCCATCATGCGTGCCATGAAGACCGCGAACGTGGCCGGCCGTATCAGCGATCTGATCACGGACCACCCGCGCGCTATGGGCGCCCTTGGCGGCGCAACGGTGGGCGGGCTCTCAGGAGCCGCTGCTGCCGATGAGGGCCAGGGCCTTCAGGGTGCGCTGATCGGCGCAGGACTAGGCGCGGCGGGTGGCGCGGCGGCCGCGCCAAAGCTCTTCGCGCAGGGATCTGAGCTAGGAGGGAAGCTTATGCAGAGGGTCAGGCCCAACGCGGCCAGCGATGACGTGCTCAACGCGATGCTCGTCGGCGGGCCTAGCCTTGCGGCTGCGGGCGTGGGTGCGGGGGCCGCGGGGCTTGGCGCGGCCGGAAGTGCAGCTATTGCCGGGCCGGCCGATAAGACCGCCGCAACGCGCGCTGAACAGCTTCTCATGGCGGATCCGGCCGCACGGAAGCAGTTGTGGCAGCATCTCGGGTACTCACTCGGATCCCAGCCTCCACGCGACCTAAAACAACTACGCAGCCTCCTCCTGGACGCGGGGTCCTCGGGGCAGTCGTCTCTGGCAGAGCAAGCGATGAACGCGCGGGCAGGGCGCCCCGAGATGGCAGCTGAGATCGCGCACGCTCGGCGGAATGCCCCGTATGACGTACCCGATCTCCAAGATAACTGGCTCAATTATATCCGCGGCGCCCAAGGTGTTGGCCCGCGAGGAAATCTTCCCTGAAGATGTCCACCAAGATCATCACCCTCGACGACCACTTCGCTACCGGCGAACCCACGGTTCAGCTGGTAGCGACGCCGGGGCGTAATGGCCACATGCTGCGAGAGGCGACGTCTCTCCATAAGACGGCCGCGCACTCCCCTGCACTGGACTACATCCGCACGGTCGAACCGGAACCGGGTAAGTCCATCGTGCTCGTCATCGGCCTGGGTGATCATGAGACTTACGGCGCCAACCGTAACGGGGATGGTTTCCCCTCGGAACCAATCCCCGGGAAGATCGCTGCGGATGAGGTGCTGACCAAGCACTATCATTCATACAAGAACGCGCATGTCTACCGGAACCACGTCAACACCGACCCGGCCAAAGCCATTGGTCGCGTCAAGATGGCGTTCTGGAATCCGTACATGCGGAGGGTCGAGGTCCTCGAGGACTTCGACCACGATAAAGCCCCTGATCTACTCGAGAAGATCGCTGCGGGAGAACACCCTCCCAAGTCGATGGGGACCAAGATCCCGCACGATGTATGCAGCATTTGCGGTAATCGCGCGCGTACCCGCAAGGAGTACTGCGACCACCTCCGCTTTGAGATGGGGCACATCTACGAGAACGGCACGAAGGCTGCCGCGCTGAACCCCTCGTGCCGCTTCTTCGACTCTTCCTGGGTGATCCGTCCGGCAGACCGTACGGGCTTCATGCTCAAGAAGGTCGCCTACGAGATCCACACTTTCTCCTATGAGCTCGGAGAGAAGGTCTCCGCGCACCAGGACACGGCCGCCGCCCTCTCCAAGGCCGCGGACATGGAGAAGATCGTCAGCGGCACCCCCGAGGCCAGTAGCACCAGCACGAAGGACGGCACCCTGACACTCGTGAAGCGGTACGCCGACACCGTAGCCCCGCACGAAGCGGGGCAGCTTCCAGGGCTACCCTCGAAGGCCCTGAAGATCACCGTCGAATACACGCCGGAAGAGGCCGTGGGCACCTCGGACGCCATGGGACTCCCCATGGGGCTCCGCGAGCTCATCCAGTACTTCATGGGACGCATGGGAGGTGACGCGCCTGTCCCTACGGACGACGACCTGGGCTGTGCCTGCAAGCACGCGGGGGCGCTCCTCGAGCTCTTCGCCGAGTACCCCCGGTTCTACGACGACGTCCTGAAAGTCGCAGGGTTGGCGGACTCTCTCACGGTGAGCCGTGAGCTCGCGGAGAAGCTCGCGGTCGCCATGGATAGCCCCTGGGTCAGCGACACGGACCTCGAGGCTGCCCCCACGTTCCCGTCAGCCACAATGCGACGGCAACGCGGCAACACAGACACGCTGACGTACACTGAGCCTTCGGGCCGTACGCTGACTACGAATCTCGGGCTAGCCCGCCACGCCACGAATACGTTCCGCGACGACGCCCAGCGCCAGAAGGGCCTGCGCGGCGCCGGGTACCTCGGGCTAGGCGCGGTGCTCGGCGCAGGGGGCATGGGCGCGCTCATGACGGGCGCGCGTACGCCTCTCCGCCGTTTCGGGGGCGGCCTCGCCTTGGCAGGAGGCGCTCTTGCAGGGCTGAAAGGCCTGCACGAAGCGGCGCGCCCTGTCCGCATGGGCGATCTACAGAGCCCTCTTGTCATGACCAATGAGGGCGAAGTCATCCCTGCGTACACAGAGTTCTCGGGCAAAACGGCCTCTTGGAGGCCCGAAATGCTCTATCCCGTGTTGCGACTTCGGGACGGGGCTTGCACTGATCTAGGGGTGCAGCGTAAACTTGCATTTCATGAGGCGGTTCGCGCGGCCGAGATCCATGACGATCTCAGCCCGGTACTTGGACCCACGCTGAACCTCGAGAAAGTCGCTCTCATTCTCGAACAATCCATCTCAGACCTTGCACGAACAGCAAACGCCTGAGAAACTCAGCTGCGGAGACACTAATGACGCTCGAAGAAATCATGGCCAAGCTGGAAGCGAACGCCTACACGAACCCGCCGGCCACCACGAAGATCGCGGCGGCGGCCCCAACCGCCCCGGCCCCGGAGGATACGCTTCTCGCCGCGGTCCGTGAGATCAGCGAGAAGACCGCCTCGGACCTCGACGAGCTCTCGAAGATCGCGTCGGACGTCGCAGAAGCCGAGTCCGCGGCGATGCTCGAACAAGCCAAGCTCGCGGGCGTTGCGCTCTGCGACGGCTTCATGGAGCGCATGGCGTCCTACGAGGACGCGGTCAGCAAGACCGCAGGTGTGAACGACGTCGAGAAGATCGCTGCTGCCGCCTACGCGAAGGGCCGCGAAGATCTCGAGAAGGAAGCCGAGGACGCCTACGCGCAGGGCCACGAAGAGGCTCTCCAGGAGATCCACAAGGTCGCCACCGAAATCCACCTCGCGGGACAGCAGGCGGCCCGTAACGTGCTCGCGGCGCTCCAGGCGAAACGGCCGCAGGGATGATCGCCCTCGAGTCCATCGCAGAAATCGCGGAGCGGTACATCGCGGAAGCCAAAGCGGCGCCCGTCGAGAAGACCGCGTCTGCGGTCGCGCTGCACCCGCTCGCCGCGATGTTCAAGGAGGCCGCTGCCCGCCTCCGCGCTGACGACAAAGAGGGGCCCACGCTTTCCGTGGACATGCTCCAGAAGGTCGCGGCGGCACAGATCGGCACGGGCGCACAGAACCCCTCGAGTGGTGCGGCGGCTGGCGCCGCGCTGCCCAAGCCCACGCTGCCCAGCCTCCAGACCAACAACCTGGGCGTCACCGCCGGCACGGGCGGCGCGCCGCCCACGCTGAAGGTAGCCGCAGATCTCCGTGCGCTTGCCGGGGCCTTCCGGCACCGAGAAGAGGTGCGCAGCGTGCACCTGCTGAAGGCCGCCACTGCGGTACAGCACCTGACCAAGGCGGCCCACGCCTGCATAAGGCCTGTGGCCCGCTGATTTTTGTAGACGTGAACGCTTTCATCGTTCACATCTACTAGAGAGGGAATCCTCGGATGAGCATCAAGAACACAGACGTTGCCGATCTCCTGGACGCCATGGCGGACTACGTCGAGACAGTGAATGGTGATCTCCACCGCCGCAAGACCGCGGCGTTTCAGGAGAAGATCGCCCTGTACGCCGCTTCGCACGAAGAGACGACTGGCGAGCCCCTTTCCGAGGACATGCAGGCCAAGCTCGCGGCCCTCCCCGAAGACGTACTGGATCTCATGGTCCAGCAGGTGAAGACCGCAGGAGGTTCTCCGGATACGCTCGGGGGCCCCGAAGAGATCGAGCCCCAAAACCAGGTGGCCGGTGCGGATCCGTTCACGGCATTTCTCCTGTCCTGACTGACCCCAACCCACCACCCACAAAGACTCTGGAGACAACATGACCCTTCTCAGCAGCAAGTTCGACGTCCTCAAGGGATGGACCCCCGGCGGCGACGCCGGCATCGATCAGACGCTCCCCCCGGCGCAAGCCGGCGGCGTCAACAAGACCTTCGTGGCGGGCTCCTTCGTGGTGCTCCAGTCGTCCGGCGTGGTCGACGTCCCGTCGGCCCCCTCGACCACCTGGCAGCCGGTGTACCTCGTGATCGAGGGCGCCGACTTCGACAGCGTGTACACGGGGATGATCACTTGCCTACGGGGCAAGCTGACGATCAAGACCGACCAGGTCTCGGGCTCTGTCACCGTCGGCGGCCCGCTCACCGTGAACGCCTCGGGTCAGCTCGTCGCCGCGGGCGCGAACACCCGGTACGGCTACGTGCTCGCGGACAATACGTCGGTGGACGGCACCATCACCGCCGAACTCGACATCTGATCTCACCCACCCCGGATCCTACAGGAGACAACCCACATGCCGTCCCCCACCTACATCACGGAAACCGAGAAGGTCTCCGCACAGCAGATGAACGAGAACTTCGTTCACAAGCTCGAAAACGGGCAGATCAAGGAGGCCGAGCTCACCGGCACCGCCTTCGTCCGGATGAAGCTCCGCCAAGAGGCGGCCGTCCGGGAGATCATCCCGCCCGTCACCATCAGCGCGGACGAGATCGATCGCGACGAGGACTCCGATCAGCCCAAGGTGATCGTCGACAAGGAGCCGGACTCCACGGCCACCTACGTGAACTTCTACGGGTCGGGCGACCGGACCGTCTTCAAGGGCCCGCGCTACGCGATCCGCTTCGGCAAGATCACGAGCAAGGTCTTCCGGAAGTCGAAGTTCGAGCTCATGACCTACCGGAGCGACATCCGCAAGATCCTTGCGGACAACTCCGTCAAGGACATGGCCGAGCAAGAGGACACGAAGTTCATCTCGACGGTCGACACCCTCCTGACGGCCGCGCCGTCTCAGGTGGTTCCCGCCGCCGCGTTCAACTCGACGGGCTTCGTGTCGCTCTTCCAGAGCATGCTCAACCGGAAGGTGCCCGTCGGCCGCATGCTCATGACGGACGCCACCTACATGAACAGCCTCACGCTCCCGGCCACCGCGGTCGGTGACGTCGTGGGCTCGCGCCACTACGACAACGGCGTCGAGGGCGACAAGAAGCTGTGGGGCGTGCCGGTCACCACGACGATCCACAACAACATCGTGACGGGGCACGGCGGCACCGCTTCGGTGTACCTCTTCTCGACGCCCCCCTACCTCGGCAACTTCTTCCTCCTGCAGGACGCCACCCTGTTCATCAAGCAGGAAGCGGAGATGATCGAGTTCTACTCGTACGAAGCCCCGGGCCTCGGCATCGGCAACTCCTTCTCGGTGGGTCGCCTCGACATCGCGTGAGCCTAGTGACCACGTACTGGCTCAGAAACACCCAAGGCTGCGTGCTCGATATCTCGGTGCTCCGAGACGCGAGCAAGCAGCCCTTGGTGTGGCACGCGGCGGGTGCTCCGCATAGCCGGCGCTGTCTCGAGAGAGAGACGCTGGGGCGGGACATCATTCGCCACCTGCTGCTCACGTGTCAGGTGGTCCCCGACCCGCAGTACGATGCGGAGGCCTCGCATCGAGACCTCTCCGCGGTACTCGACATCTACGACCAAGTCTTCGGGAGCTCCACGCCCGCCGCGGCGCCCGCCGTAGAACCGCCTGCGGTCAAGGCGTTTGAGGAGCTCGTGAAGGCCCCCGAGCCTGGGGCCCCCGAGCCTGGGGCCCCCGAGCCTGAGGCCCCCGAGCCTGAGGTCACGGAGCCTGAGGTCACGGAG
>CAYTFY010000008.1:129582-169868 GCA_964437225.1 uncultured Gemmatimonadaceae bacterium
GAGCCTGAGGTCACGGAGCCTGAGGCCCCCGAGCCTGAGGTCACGGAGCCTGAGGCCCCCGAGCCTGAGGTCACGGAGCCTGAGGTCACGGAGCCTGAGGTCACGGAGCCTGAGGTCACGGAGCCTGAGGTCACGGAACCTGAGGTCACGGAGCCTGAGGTCACGGAACCTGAGCCCGCGCGTGTGTCTGCCCCAGGAGGGAAGACCCAAACTCGCCGCCGGCGCTGAGACCCTCAGCACCTTCTGTCTGAGCCTGAGGGCGGCGTATCCTTGAGAAGCGCCGCCCTCTCTGTTTCTGGAGATCTCCATGTCGCAGACCGTGCGTTGGCTGCCCTCCAGCGGCCCAAACATCACCGCCTACTCGGTGCTCTACTCGGACACCGGCACGGGCGGCCCGTTCTTGCCCCTGGCTACCGTACAGCACGCGATACCCGGGGCGAACTACGACACGAGCTTCTTCTACGTTGACCCGGCCACCGCGCCCTCGCGCTGGTATCGCCTGCAGAGCGTCGATCTCTATGGGCACACGTACGAGGACATCTCGGTACCCCCATTCCAGGCGGGCAACAACCCTGAAGTGGCCCCCGTCGCGCACGTCTTCCCTGTAGATCACAACACAGGAGGCGCCAACGCCCTCCAGTACGTGGACCCTGAAGGGCAACCTGTCGTAGACGCCTACGTGCGCGTCTACAAGAAGGCCGACTGGGACGCGCGCCTGCTCTCCAAGGTCGTCGGGCTCACAAAGACAACCGCGGAGGGTACCTGGACGTCTCCGATCATGGTAGAACCAGGCTACACTTTCGTAGTGCAGTTCCACCTCCCCGATCAGTGGGGACCTGATATAGTTGAAATCACCCCCTGAAGGAGCCCCACGATGCAAGCAATCGAAGTCACCAACATGCGCACACAGGCGATCGTGATCGCCGGGATCGGCACCGTGAACGCCGAGTCGGTCAAGAGCGGGTTCGTCGAAACCACCGAGTTCGACGCGGACTTCTACGCGTACAAGGATCGCTGTCCCGCGTTCGGCGTGCTCATCCAAGATCCCAACGACGCCTTCACGCCGACGGGGCTCCAAGAGGTCGCTGCCGCGGCCACTGTGGCGGACACGTCGCGTGTGATCTCCGCCGCGAACACCACGGAAGCGGGCTACGCGCTTACGCTCATGGCCGCTGGCGCCGTCCCCGCCGGGACGATCCTATACTTCACCTTCACGGGTGGAGACGACGCCGTGACGATCACCGCCGCAGGGGCGGACGCGATCGGTGCAGGTACGACGCTGGCGCTGAACACGGCCAATCCCATCCGGCGTCTTCAGAGCAACGGCGCCGCGCTCTGGACCGCTGTCTGAGGCCATGCCTCTTTACCGCACCTCCTCCGAAATCGACTTCGGGCAGCCTGTCTGCATCCAGCAGCAGGCTGTGGCCGCGCAGTTCGGCGACACCCTCCCCTCGGACGACCAGCTGGTGTTCGAGAATGGTGTCTGGAAGTACGATGGACAAGCCACCGCGGGAGCCATCGACCTCCCCCGCGGAGGGCGCTTGCGCGCGCTCGTCGCCGATCTCGGCGCCGGGGGAGCCACGTGGACGGGGTACATCAAGGGCAACCCGTCCAACACCACCGGAGAACCGTACCCCTCCGATGACGCAGCGCTGTACGCAGAGGGCCTGATGGTGTTTGGGGCCTCGGAGGCGGCAGGGCAGTACGTCAATGTCCTCTACGGGCGTGGCGAAGGCCCCGCGTTCCTCCCCGGGCAGCGTCTCTATCTGGTGACGCTCACCGCCACCAACCCTCTGATGCGCATCTGGATCGATCCTCCCGGTATCGAGACGTTCTGACCCATGCCTATCGTCGCCACGCCTACCGCCGCTGTCGTAGTGACCCCCGACCAAGTGCGGCGGTTCATGCGCGACTACCCCGACAAGAACATTCTTCTCGAGGACGTTGAGTTCACGCAAGAAGAGGTGAACCAGGCGGTAGACATGGTGACGAGCATGTGGAACGCCACGCCCCCGATACTGAACTTCATCACGCCCACGACCTGGCCCCAAGGGACCGAGTTCCTCCTGCTGCTGGGCGTGGCGTGGTACTTGATCGTCAGCGGCACCTTCACCCAGCTGCGCAACCAGGCCACGTACCAAGACGGGGACGTGGCCCCCATCGGAATCGACGACAAGTTCCCGCTCTACCAGTCCTTCGGGCAGCAGCTAAAAGCCGACTGGGACATGAAGGTCCAACAGGTCAAGATCTCACTCAACCTGCAAGGCGCCTACGGACACCTTTCGTCGGGCTATCGCTGGGTGGCGAGGTACAACGGATGACCGACTTCAAGAAGATCGCCCGCGAGCTACGCAAGCAAGCAGCCTCCCTGAAGCCTGTCGCGCCGCCGAAGCCCCCGAGCGTTTCGACGGCCCTTCCGAAGCCCCCCAAGACACACAACGCCCTGGACCCCCGCACGGATAAGCCGGCGGGCATGAACCTCATGCACGGGATCCAGACCGTAAGCAACGGCGCGGACACCGGCGCCTCCTTCAGCTCGTTCTCACGCCGACTCCAGGGAAACCCCACATGACTTCTGTGAACCGCGTGCCCCGCGCCGACTCGGACACCCTCGGCGACGGCGAATCCCTCCCCCTCGACGCGCGCCAGCGTGTGCTCACGGAGCACATCAACGCGATCGCCGGGCACCAGATGGACCCCGTCGGGGCTTACCGTGCCGAAGGTGCCCAAGCGGGTCGTTGGGGCGGGGGGATCTTGGGGGGAGCCGCCGGTACGGCGATAGGCGCCGTCGTAGGCGGGGGCAAGGGAGCCCTCCTCGGCGCTGCCCTTGGCGCGCCGTCGGGGGCCCTGCTGGGGCACATGGCCGGCCGCGCCGGAGGTGAGACCGCCTTCAACGATGACCGCGCATACCTGGACATCATGCAGCGAGCTCGAGACAACGACCTGCAACAGCAGACGCTGCTCTCTCAGTTCGCGCGGGACTTCCGGGCGCGCCAAGAGCAGGAAGCTCATGCACGCGCGATGGAAGTAGCCCGTACGCCCCGCTCCAACGTCAACTGGAACTACAACGAAGGCCCCGGCGACAAGTACGCGTCCGCCCACTACGGCGCAGGCGTGGATGAGGCCTTCGACCAACTCGGCATGGACAAGGAGGCCTTTCTGAGCGCTCTCCGTGCCGGGTTTACTGCGGCGAAACCGCTGTTACAGACCGGAGCCCGCGCCGCGACGAGCATGGCACGCCAGGGGCATGGCATCGGCGCCGCCGCGAATGCGGTGAAAAACACCGGCATGGCTGCCGGGCGTACTTTCGGCAACGCCTTCGCCCAAGCCGCCCCCGGGACTACCAAGGCCCTCCAAACCACGGGCAAGGTCCTGGGGCACCCTGCGACGCAGACAGCGCTCCTCGCGGCCCCCATGGTAATGGGATGATCTTCGAGAAGCGCGCCATATCTGCGGCCCGCGCCTACGGTGCGCTTCAAGCGCGCGCTGCGCAAGGGGTGCGCGTTGCACCCCAGCTTCTCGAGCACGCGTCGGGAGCAGTCGCGGCCCCGGCTACGCCGGGCTACCTGCGTAAGCTGGTACTGGCCGCGGGGGACGACGCGCGCCTCGCTGCGCGCACGCAGCAGCGTGCGGCGCATCCCCTGGTCGCCCACTCGCGGGGCAACGCGGAGCAGGTGACGCACCTCGAACGTAATGCCCCGCATCTGATGGAAGAGCGTAGCGGCAAGGCGCTCGCCACGTCGGACTACCAAGATCAGTATCCCGCTTCACAGCTGAAGAAGGACATGCTCTTCGGCACGGGGGAGCGCAGCCAGCTAGCCGATCCGCAAGGTCTACTCGCGCCTGCAGTACCACAGCCTGCGTTTGAGGGCGGCGCCACAGTCGCGATGCCTAACCGCGTACGTTCCCGAATACCCGCTCTGGTAGACCCCGCATTAGCAGACACTGTCATCGCAGACACCGCCGTGGCCAAGGTGGCTTCTGTCGTGCGCAGCACGAAGTTCCGCGGCCTCGACATCGCGATCGAGACCGACAAAGGACAGCATCGCCACTGGCACGACCCGCACACAGGGAAGAGTGGCAAGACGAAGATGAAGTACCCCTACGGGTACATCCGGCGAACCGAGGGCATGGACGGTGATGAAGTCGACGTCTTCGTCGGCCCAGACGAGCAAGCCCAGAACGTCTACGTGATCACGACGAACAAAGCTCCCGACTTCAAAGAAGTCGACGAGCAGAAGTGCATGCTCGGGTTCGATTCGGGCGATGCCGCCAAGGCGGCGTTCCGCGATCACTACAACAACGCCGGCTTCTTCCGGACCATGAAGACACTCTCCTTCGACGACTTCTCCAAGAAGGCCCTCGGCACCTCAAAGAGCCGCGATCACAAAATCGCAGAGCTCACAGGCGCCATCGAGAAGAGCTTGGGCGTCCCGCTGGAGGGCATCCCGCACACCCTCCTCGAGCCGAAGGGCACCGCCGACCGCAGCGACATGGCGTTCAACGAGATCGATCTCCCCCAGACGAACGTACTCTGACCATGCAGGTAGAGATCACGCGCACGACCCAGATCTTCACGACGCCCGCCACCGCGGGCGTGTTCGTGCAGTGGGACGTACAGGCGCCCCCTGCACAGGAAGCCATTACCTTCCTGCTCGAGCGAGGTGGTGGCCCTGAGGGGCCCTGGGAGACAGCAGCCACTGGCACTGCGGGGTACTACTTCTACGACACAGGGAACGACGAACGTCTCTCCCTCCAGCGGCAGGTGTACTACCGCGTCACAGCAACAGCGGTCAGCACTGTCGCGGTGTCGGCCCCACGCCTCATAGGGGACAGCCTCCCGACGCGGCAGCGCCTCTTGCGCAAGAAGATTCAGCGCGACATCGCGGTGCAATACCGTGTAGGGAGCGGGGTCCAGTTCGCGATCTTCAAGCGCCGACACTGGGGCACGCGCTGTACGCACTGCTTCGACGCGCTGACGCGCACCGTGACGGACGCCAAGTGCGCCTACTGCCTCGGCACAGGGTACGAAGGGGGGTACCATGCCCCCGTCCGCATCCAGGCGCGCAAGGGCGTGACCAACATCCAAACGAACGTGGCGCCGCAAGGGAAAGTCGAGGTGAACCAGGTACGGCTCACGCTGCTAGACTACCCGCGCCTCGAGCCCGACGACGTCATCTGTGAGGTCCATCAGGACCGCCGATACGTGGTGAAACACGCTACGCGCACCGAACTGCGGGGAGTGCCCGTGCACCAAGAGCTGGTCATGAGCGAGCTCGCGCGCGACAGCGTTGAATACCTCCTCACGGTCTCCACCAGCGTCGCTCCTGCGCTATTCTGAGAGACGGACATGGCCGGCGACGAGTACAACCAGGTACGCCCCAAGCAGGCACAGAACCGCGACAAGATTGCCGCGGGCTCGCCGTTAGCGGTGCTCGGCCTCCTGCTCGAGGCGCTGCGCGAGCGCTTCGCCGAAGGTAACGGCCTGGAGGTTGTGTGGAGGGACGACCCCGCCCTCACCGATATCCTCATCGAGATCGGCTACAACGTCGAGGTCGAGTCTCGCAACTACGGCCGCGCCCTCTACTTGAACCGCCTGAGCTCCTCGCCGCGCGCTATCGCCGTGGGCGACCGTGCCGGCGTGCGGCTGCGGGATCACTACGAGGGCTTCATCGCCGAGATGACGTCCCAGCTCACGATCGACTGCGTCTCGAACGACAAGGGCGACAGCATGTTGCTCGGAGACGTCACGCAACACTTCCTGCTCGCAGTGCGGCAGATCATGGAGAGCCAGTACGGAATCCACGACTTCGGCATGCCTGAGCTAGGCCAGACCTCTCCTTTCGAGCACGACCAAGAGAAGTGGTCCACCTCCGTGAGTTTCACGCTCTCCTACTTCGTCCGGTGGGCAACCGTCAAGATCCGCCCTTTGCTGCAGCAGATCGCCGTCACGACACAGGACGCCCAGGAGGCTTCCGCCAACGTAGCGCTCGCCTCGATCAACCGAGGCGCGCCTATCGCGCTCACACAGAGTGCAGCGAGCACCCCCACCGCGCCCTCGCTGCGCACGTACTCGAGCCTCGTGGGGGACGGCGTGCAGCTACAGTACGACTTGGAGCACGGTCTCGGCACGACGCAGGTGCTCGTGTCTGTGTTCAGAGAAAGCGACGGGGCCGAGGTGCCGTGCACCCTCTACCGGCCCACCGCGAACACCATCCGGCTGATTTTCACCGCCCCACCCTCTCAAGATCAGTTTCGAGCGGTAGTGGTGGGATAGTCAGGTGCAGCACGTCCCGAAGTGATGTATCGTAACAGCGTGCGGCGGGCCCGCTCCCCCGTAGGAGATCCTCAATGACTCGACCCCTCGTCCTCCTGTACCAGGAGCTCGCCCAGCAGACCCCGCAATCGGTCGAGCCGGAGCTCCCTGTTGTCGTCGTCGGTCCCGCTTACCAGCTCATGGATTACGCCGACGACAAGTCGGACATCCAGGTCTCCGACTACGGCACCCTGAACGCGGCTAATCCGTACACCCCGCCGGTAGGCAACACCGCGGCCATCGTGCTCGCGGCGCCTCCGGGCATCGAGGCGGGTGCGTGGGTCGAGCCTGCCTCGATCGCGGTCTACTTCGATGACTTCCGTGTCATCATGTCTTCGGGCTCGGACGGCGCGACGACCGCCGACGACAACCTCTTCAGCTCCGCAGGAGCCGCGTTCGTCACGACGGCCAAGATAGGCGACCTGCTCCTCGTGGGAAGCGCGGCCTACACGATCTCCGAAGTCGTGTCCGACACCTCGGTGCGGGTGACGACGAACTTCACCGCCACCTCGACCTCCCTGGCCTACCGCACCGAGCGGCAGCTCGACGACACGCAGATCGGCAGCGAGTACATCTCCCTGCCGATTTACCAAAGTTCGAACGAGATCACGATCCTTGGGGGCATCGCCGTGGCGGTCGACGGTGTCCAGCGCACGGTCGCGTACGCGAAGGTGTACGTCGCCTACCGCGCGTACCGTACCGACCTGCAAGTCCTCGACGCCATCGCGCTCAGCACGGAGATCGCGCCCAAGCTCGGCAAGATCGACGCGCGCAATCCGCTCGCGGCGCACGTGTTCGTGGCCAAGCAGAACTCCGGGCAGGCCCCCGTGAGCTTCTTCGGCGTGGCGACGGACGACCTCGCGGGCTACACGGCCTTCAAGGACGCGATCTCGAGCGACAAGGACCCCTACGCGCTCGTCATCTGCAACCCGGACCTCGCCATCGCCGCGATGCTCCGGACGGACAACGTGACGCTCGCCGACCCCAACGAGGCCCTCGCGGCCGGTGTCCCTCAAAAGTTCCGGGTAGGCGTCAGCTCGGAAGAGCTCGTGACGATCGAGGAGGTCGTAGACGAAGCCGTCACGGGCACGACGGAGCAGATCTCCGGGGCCGTACCGCCGGGCATCAAGCGGATCACCTTCACCGGCTCCACCAACTTCCTCACGTCGAACGTGCGGCCGGGCGACCTCCTCATCCTCAGCGCGAGCGAGAACGCCGCTCCGCTGGATGGCACCTACGCCATCGCGCACATCAACGGGGCCCTCGAGCTCGAGCTCGACACCGCGCTCCCGATCGCCGTCTCCGCGGCAGAGGGCGTCAACTACCGAGTGCTCCGCCCCAGCACGGGCGCTGACGTCGTCGCGCTCGTGGACGCGCGCGCGTCGCTCGTCGACCAGGGTGTCACGTACACCTCCCGCGTGGCCGGCGTCACCGCAGGGGCCCGTACGATCGCCCTCACCGAAGACGCGACGACCGCGGACGGCATCTACTCGATCACCGAGGTCGCAGGCGTCTCGACCGTGATCAGCGGCAACTTCGCGGGGGGCAACGTCACCCAAGGGGACGTCGTCGCGGCGCTCACCGCCGGAACGGGCGTCACAGTCCCGTTCACGGGCTCGGTGAACCTCACCGCGACTGCGGCTGCGGACAGCACCGCGGTCACGGCTCCGCTCGTCGCAGCCGCCCTCAGCACCGACAACGTCGGCACGGACAACCTCTCCAGCGCCGCGGTGCTCGACGCGATCTACGGCAAGCTCTTCGACTCCGCCGCCACGTTCCTCACGGACGGTGTGATCCCCGGCGACGTTCTCGAGATCCCGCTCGCCCCGAACGGCGTGTTCGCGGACGGTGTAACCGTACGGCGCTTCGAGGTCGATCAGGTGCTCTCGGAGCAACGGATTCAGATCAAGAACATCGTCTCCGGCTCCTACGTGAACAACACGAGCACCGTCGAGAGCGAGCTCCCTCACCTCGATGACCGGCGGGGGCTCGGATCCACTGTCACGCAGGGCTCCATCCGCTACAAGGTCACCCGCGAGCTCACCAAGGACCAGCAGGTCACCTCGCTCATCGCGATGGCGCAGAGCCTCCGATCTCAGCGCGCCGTTCTCTGCTGGCCGGACCGCGTGGAGGTCGCCGACCTGGTGGATGGCTCGAAGCCCCGCAACGCCGACGGCACGGCCGCGCTCGCGGATGCCCAGCCGGGCACCTACCTCAGCGCCGCGGTCGGCGGCATGACCGCGGGCCTGCCGAACCACCAGGGCTTCACGAACCTCGGCATCGCCGGGATCCGGCGGCTGCAGCACTCGAACGGGTACTTCACCGCGCGGCAGCTCTCGCGACTCTCGGACGGGGGCTGGATGGTCTTCGTACAGGACGACCCCGCGGCGCTCCCGTACTGCATTCACCAGCTGACCACCGATGCGAGCGCGCTCCAGACGGGCGAGTACTCGATGGTCAAGAACTTCGACTACCTCTCGCGGTTCTACATCGCCATCATCCAGAGCTACATCGGCACCTGGAACGTCAACGAAGAGACCCTCGGGTTTCTCCGCCAGGCGCTCAACCTCGGGACGCAGCAGCTGAAGTCGCGACGGGTCGCGCGCATTGGCGCGCCTCTCATCGACGGAACGGTCCGCTCGGTCGCCATCAGCGACGCGTCGGCAGATCGCGTGGAGCTCTACATGGATCTCGACCGCCCCGTACCCCTCAACACCCTCGGCCTCCACCTCGTCGGCTGATGCTCCAGCCCTTCGAAAAGACGGCCTTCTTGGCAGGGCTCGCGAAGGGGCTGGGACGCCTCCGACACGGGACGATCCCTGCGAACCTGGCACGTCTAGGACGCAACATGAACCGTGGGGCCGTGGCCTCGGGGCGTACGGGTCTCGCTCTTGGCGGGACTGGTGGCGCGCTATACGGTGCCGCCACGGCCGAGGAGGGGCACCGCCTCGAGGGGGCAGCGCGCGGGGCTGCGCAGGGTGCCGCCCTCGGCGGCGCTGCAGGGCTCGCAACGGGCGCCACCGGCGCTGCGGCCACGATGGCAACCGAGAAGGCCATGCGCGGCGCCCGTGCCCTTGGCCTCGGCGCAGGAGCTCGCCGAGTCGCAGGGCAGGTCGCAGGCCAGACGGTCGGCGGTGCAGGCTTCGGCGGGCTCCTAGGGGCAGGTCAAGGCACGCTCACCGCCGAAGAGGGGCACCGCTTCGAAGGGGCACTCAAGGGGCTCGGAGAGGGCGCCGCGATGGGCGCCGCGGGCGGCGCAGTCAGCGGAGGCGTCCAAGGGCTGTCGCAGGTGGGCCGCCTTCGCGCCATGCAACAAGCCGGGGCAACAGCGCCTCAGGCAGGGCGAATGCTGCGTGGGAGCTGGAAGCAGAACGTCCAGGGCGCCATGAATAACGATCTCTCTGCCCAGGCACGGCGTGCCAACCTGATCGAAGCAGTCGCAGCCCCGGCCGCGATCGCTGCGGATGTAGGCCTGAGCACGGCCCTGTTGCCTATCCCCGGAGACCCCACACCCAGCGCCGCGCCCAACGCCGCGCCCGCCCAGATACGCACCGCTGCAGTGGCGGAGGACAAAGAGCCGTTTCGCATGGAACCGCTCTACGTCACCCCCCTCATCGGCGCGAGCGTGCGGGGGACCGTCGATCCGATCTTGGAGCGGGCGATGCAGGCACACCCAGAAGGGTTCCTGGCGCGCAGTCCCAAGGTGCGGAAGTACCTGCTGCCCACGGCAGCCACGATGGCGCTCACGATCCCAACGGTGAAGACCATCCGGGCGCTGAGTCCTTCCCCCGCGGATGCTGCGTTGAAGGAGCTCGATCTCGAGGGGCTGAAGAAAGACTACGGCCGAGAGAAGCAGGCTACTACGCGAGGCGCACTGCGAGCGTAGATGGCATACTACACGAACCAGCCGCGCTGAAGCGCCGGAACGGAGACAGCAATGCCCATCGGGATCACAAAGGGACTCACCACCTGGCGCTTCCAAGACCACTACGTCGAGCGCCTCATGGACAACGCCGCCTACACGGCGGCACACCCAGACACGACTCTTGTCCTCGCCGGGCCTGCCCGGTCGGACATCGCGCGTGCGGATGACGTCAGCGGCACCTCGGTGAGCTCGCTGCTCGCCATCGGCATGCTGCAGAGCTTCAGCATCGGCCAACAGAAGCCGACCACTCCGGTCATGGCCATCGGCTCGGGGCGGTCGTTCTTCGTCAGCGGCAAGGCGCAGGGGCAGGGGCAGATCCAGAGGCTCTTCGTGAACGGCCGGAACCTCCTGCGAGTGTTCTACCACAACGCGAAGACCCAGGGCCTCCGCTGGGACCAGTTCGACGACCCCGCCGCGCAGAACGCTGCCTCGATGTTCCTCACGAACCTCGACTCGGAGCTCTTCCTCGTGCCGTTCGGCCTCGCCTCGCTCTTCCGGACCAAGCTCCACGATTCGGTCGGCGGGTTCTACGCAGAGCTCTCGATGATCAACAGCTACAACATCGGCTTTCAGGCCGGGTCCACGATGATCGCCGAGTCGGTCTCGTTTCTCTTCGATCGTCTCATGCCCTACACGTCGGATGACGTCGCGCAGGGCAACGTGCCGCGCGCCACCGTGGACGCGGTGCTCGGGTTCCGAGACGCTACGGCCGAGGACGCCGAATCAGAGAACCTCAGCAACGCTACGGTGCAGTCGCTGGTGTAACCGCCACGCGATAGCTAAAAGAAAGGGGTCCCGAGGGGGCCCCTTTCTTTCGTTATGGCCTTAGACGCACTATTCCCAGCGGTCTAGGGTGTAAGTGGTAGTGACGCCTCCGGTGATAACCCGGACGCGCACCAGCTCTTCCGTATTGTGTTGTTGCCGCACGGCGAGGCCACACGCACTCGCCTCTTCGGCGCCAGTGAGCCGTGCGTTTTTCGAGTAGGCCTCGAGAGTGGCACGAACTTCGCGGAGCTCGGTGCGCAGCAGCTCGGGGAAGAGCCCTGCGCCCGGTTCCCCCTGATCTCGACACCCTTCGAGGGCGAAGAGCAGCCCGGGGGCGTGATGTGAGTGCATTTCCCCGTACCAGTGCGGGGGGAACTCGGCGACGGCCGTGACGGGGAAGTACTCCCCCGACCTCAGATTCCAGTCCGAGGACCGGCTTCCGTTTGAGTACACGTACCAGGACACCGGATTGCGGCGCCCCTCCCTGTCCCACTGGAGGATGGGCGGTGCGTCGGGGTGGGTGGCCGTCACGAAGGCGCAGTACGGCCCTCGTGCGGGCGCAAGGGCCTCCATACGCTCTGCGTGAGGTAGGACGTCTCGGAGGAACTTGACAGCGGTGAGGGCACCCCCCGACGCGACCAGCGCGGGCGTCGCGGTTGCCGCGTTCTTCGTGCGCAAGTGTCCGAAGACCCCGCTTTGCGCAGGCGTCTTCTTCGGGGCGGGCTTCCAGATCGTTTGGATATCCTCGAGCCGCGCGAAGCGTCTCTCGAGCGAGCGTTCGAGGCCGAGCTCTGCCACGAGCTCTTCACCTCGTCGGACGTTCCCTGCAGAGGGCGCCGCTTGCGGACGCTGATACTGAAGAGGGCTCATCTTCACGGCGAAGCGGCGTGCGATCTCTTCGAAGGCGTACCCCGCGGCGACGTCCTCGAGAAGCGTACCGATCATGTTCGTGCTGGGGTGGCAGTACCCCGGGGGAGCCTGGGCTACGGCGGCCCAAAGGATATTCTCTCTACGCAGCGCCAGGGGCTCTGCTGTGAGACGGCTCTGAAGATCGCACAGCCACTGCGCCGCTCCGAGGACCTTCTCCGACCGGTAGAGCGCCTGGGTGTTCAAAACCTGGATCGCCAGTTGGAGATTCTGGAGCGTGTATCGCCGGAGCGCGCGTTGTAAGGTGTAGAAGTCCTCCTGCTTCTCGGCCGCTTCCTGAGATGCGTTCTTCCCACGCCACACGTAAGGGCGCTCCTGATGCACATGAAAATGCGTCCAGCCTTGCTCCCCCGACACGGCGGTTCCCAGGACATTGAGCCCCGACAAGAAGACGCGTCGGATGTGACCCCCCTCGACACGCAAACGCAGCTGCGTAACCGCCTGCCTGTAGGCAGGCGGGGCGTCCTGAGGCTCCCAGAACACCGAGGTCAGGGTCCCGTCTTCGCGGACGACCACGAGATCGCCGTACCGTTCGAAGAAATGCAGACAAGCGTGGCAGTTGTGGTACTGCCGGTCCGCGCGAGAGAAGCTCACGAGGTAGGTGGCGAAGAGCCCTTCAATGTTCGTGTGGAACATCGGAGTCCCTGCGCGCTCGAAACTTGCGAAACGCTGGTTGATACGTTCGAGGTATTCGTCGAATCCGTCGTCATACATGCCCGAGTAGGGCGTGGTCGTAGAAGTGTCAGTCATGGAATATGTCCTCGGCTAGGATGGAGATGTGCGCCCTCTTTTACCTAAAAACAAGGCCCCTTTCTGGGGGCCTTGTTACTCAGCGCGGTTGCACCAGCTGCTCCCGCATCGACGCGGCGAGCGTGCCCTGGTGCAGCTTACGCGCGTTCAGGTAGGCCACCTTGGCCTCGGATGCCGCCACCTGAAGCTGCTCGAGGAAGGCGGCCACGTGATCGTCGGGGAGATGTGACAACGGCCGGAACTCCCCGTCCCGCTCCCACCCGAGGGTGTAGGAGAACAGGTCCTGCCCGTTACCGCCCTCGGCGTGGCTGACACGACACGCCGGACGCTTCCCCTTCACATCCTTGTCGGATGTGAAGATCACGAGCTCCGACCACTCGAGCGGGCGATAGTTACGGTGCTGATAGTTCGACATGTCGTACCTCTTGGTTTTCTCCGTAGGCAAGCGCGCCTACTGGATCATAGTCTTTTACCCAAAAGCGCCTGCGTTTTTGGAGAAAAGCCTGCTCTCAGCGACTCACCGCCGGTAGCGGAAGCACCGTCGTGGTGTTCCCGCCGCCCATGACGATGGTCTGCACGTGCCGCGCGAGCTCTCGCTGCGCGGCGATCTCCTGCTGCCGGAGCAGCTGCGGGGACAGGGAGGCGGACATCAGGCGGTTGGCTTCCGCCTGCCCTTCCGCACGTATGCGTGCGGCATCCGCATCCTGTTGCGCTTCGATGCGCACCACCGCCATGGCGCCTTCCGCCCGTATACGGTTGGCCTCGGCTTCCTGGCGGTTCACCTCGATCTGCTGCTGGCGAGCCAGCACGGCGTTCTGTTGCTCCTGAATCGCCGCTATCGACTGGCGGAGGTTCTGGGGCAACTGGATGGCCCGGATCTGGACGCCGATGATACTGAGCGCATCCTCGGGAACGTTGGATCCGCGGAGTATCCCTCTCACCTTCGCGGACAGCGCCACGAGGATATCCGGGCCGATCTGGTTGCGGTGTTGGACGGTGTCCATGGCGTCCATGCGGCTCACCACGTCCCGAACCGCTTCACGCGCTGCAGGTGCGACTACACGTTCGGTGTAGTGCTCCTCGCTGCCCGTGAAGAACTGCTGGAACATCGCGGGGATCGCACGCCCTCTCGAGAGGGCGTACTGCACCGTGACTTCCATGTTCATGTCGAGCCGGTCCTTCGACAGGACCGTGATGTGATCGGCGCCACTGAAGTCCAGCGCCTGGGTCTGGACGTTCACTTGGTACACGTCCTGCGACGGGCCGGACCCGTGCGTTCCCGAAGGGTAGGTCCAGTCTTGAACCTCGCCCCACTGGGTGACGACACCCACGTGGCCGGGGTCCACGGTGGTACAGCCTGCGAACACGAACAGGAACGCGATGAGGGGGTAACACAACTTCATTTCTTCACTACGCTTTCTCGGTCAGGTCACTCACCTGCCGTTTGGCTACTTCATCTAAGAGCTCGTCGGCGGTCATCTTCTCGAGGGTCTCCTCTCGAAGCTGCCTACAGAGATCGGGATCGAGTCGAACGCGGGTCCGCTCGAGCAACCTGGCTTCGACCTTGCGGTCGACCAACGCGTTGAACGCGCGCCGAACCGTGGCCCACAGGACGATACCTGCGAGCATCAGGAGCGCCACGTTGCTCAAGAGCACGAGTACCTTACCCATAACGTTTGATCCTGTCGTCCAAGGTGACCTTGCGGTACCCCGCGGCCACCATGGCGCGCATGAGTTTGAAGGGGTCTCCCCGGGATTCCCCGGAGCGTACCGTCTTGCCTGTGTCCGTGCGGAACACCCGGTAGAACCGGGAAACCTCGGCGGCATGGAAGCCGCCGAGGTACACCGCGTACCTACCGGAGGGGGCGAGCAGCTCGCACGGCTTGTGTGACTCGAGCAGGTTCATCTTCGCCTCAGTTGAAAGGGTGTGTCCAAGTGGCGTACTGCTTCGCCGTGATCTCCCCCTCCTTGCAGAGGGCGTCAGTGAAGTCGTTCCAGGCCTGATCTCGCGCGGGCTTGTCGTGCCCGTCGAGTAGGGTCGGGTATTGCTCTTTGAAGAGCGCGAACGCTTCCTTCTTCGTCATCACGTCAAAGCCCGCAAAAGGGCTACCACGAGGGCGACCCAGAACACGTGCCGGACAACGTCGCTCAGTTCGCGCACGCCTTGCGCTCCTGGCGATACGCGTGGGTGAGCACCAAACTCGCCGCCGTGACGGCAAGCACGGGGTTACTGGCGAGGCCAGCGAGAAGCCCCACGCGGCCGGTCACGTCGGCGCGGATCTTGATGCCCTCGCCCAGGCCCGCCAGGGCCGAGTCGACGGCGGTCGAGGTATCCGAGCTGCCCCGGTGGGCCATGACCGGCTCGAGGGCAAAGACCACGACCGTGGTGGCCGCGCGCTTGAGAGTGTTCGTGAAGATGTTCATGTCTAATCCCTTCGTTACTACCTTTTACCAAAACGCGTGTTACATTTCGGGCTAGCCCCAGTCTTTCACCTGCGCTTCTGCCACGCCTCTAGCCCAGTTTACCCGGGCTTTTGTATTAGTAAAGTCGAGCGAACTATCCAGCTCGAGGCTCTGATTAGGCCAGATCACATTCGCGGTAATGACGCGCTTTCCCCTTGCAACCGGGTCCCCGGCGCGGATGAGCGCGTTGTAGAGCGCGATCACCTTGAGATCCCATTTGCTGACTTCTTCGCTCTGGGCGGCGAGACATTGCTTCGCGATGTGTAGCGCCGTAGGGCGCCCCAGCTTTCCGTACACGCCAGGGGCGCTGCACATGACGATATCGAGGTGGTCGGCCCCCGCCTGGATCGCCTCTTCGCACGGGGTCGCCTCGCGCACACCGTCGTCGGTGTAGAGCTCTCCTCCGACCCTCACCGGCTCCAAGAACACGGGAAACGCGGAGGAGGCAAGCACCGCCTGTACAATGTCGTCGTCCTGCTCGGACCACACCCGCCGCGCACCGCTCTCTAAGCTTACCGCCCCGACGCGCAGCCGCTTGCCGGAGGCGCGCATGCGCTCGGGCACCAACGTACCCTGCACGAGCTCCCGGAGGGGCGCGGAGCTGAACACCGAGGGTTTCCAGAGCGCAGGCAGCTTCCCTAAGAGCCCCCCATACCAGAGCTTGTGGACCTTCTTGTCCGAGATGCCGAACCAGAGGTCTCGGAGTCCCTCGGCAGCTCCCAGCGTCTCGCCAGGGGCGTACATCGCCAGGAAGCTGCCGTTCAGGGCGCCTACAGAGGCCCCCGCGATGATGTCGTATTCGATGCGGAGATCACGGAGCAGGTGCCATACGACACCTGCCTGATATGCGCCTCTCGAACCACCACCGCTTAGGACCAGTGCACGCATGAATACCTCCCTCAGGAAGGTATCACAGGTCCTCGACTACAGCCTCCCAGTCGATGGCGTAGTCGGGGTCCCCCAAGCCGGCCAGGATAGCAGTAGCCGCCCGCACCCCATTCTCACGCTCGTACGCCCCCACACCTCCCACGACGTCCCCGCTCGCGTTGATGCGCACCTTCAACACGCGCCTGGCGCAGTAGTCGATGTAGAGCTCACCTTCCTCTAGGACAGCCAGCGCTAGCATCCCCGCATCCCAAATACTCATCTTGCGGTTGACGTCAGCGCCCAGCAGAGGCTTAGCGTGGTTGTAGAGCCCTGCGATGGTTCGCGCGATTCTCTCTAGGGGTGACATGGGTACTTCCTAGGTATGTGGTTTGTAGCGGGGGTCCGTCAGCCCGTCCTCGATGGCCGCCGCCGCGGCGCCCTCTCCGTTGTCGCGGTCGTACAGCCTGTGACTCGGCACAGAGCCATCGGCCCGAATCGTGACCTTCATGGTACGCCCGGTCAGGTAGTCGAAATACATCTCTCCACCTTCTATGATCTGCTTTGCCCAGCCGTACGCTTCCTCATAGGGCATCCTACCTGGCACGTACTGAAAGCGCCCCAGGGCCTGCGGCTGCGCGTGGTTGTACAGCCCCGCAAGGGTTCGCGCCACTGTCTCGAGATTCTCCATGTTCTTACCTCCTAAACCTTCTACCCGAAAAGCCGCCCCGTTTGCGCTACGCTGTCCGCCATGGATCCTAACGCACCGCGTAGAGGCCCGTCTCGCTTTGGCGGCGTCGAACCTACTGACCACCAGGCTGAGCTCGCCACCATCCTGTCCGTGGACGTGGCGCGCTACGCGTACAGCGTGCGGACGATGCGAGGGCGCCCATTGCAGGGCGTGCCGCGCAAGCGTTACGCCCCTTCGGATGTGAGTGTCCTGCCCGTCGGCACCACGGTCGTGGTTCGCTTCGACCTCGGGCTGCCGTACATCGACGGCGTGCTCGACCTGCCTTCGAGTCCTTCGACGGACCCGGGGGTCTCCATCGCCGAGGTGGCAGGCATTGGCGGCCAGGGGTTCAACCGGACCACCGACACCAACCACGGCAACTACCGGGGCCCCGCAGAACCCACCGATATGCTCCCAGGGGACTCGGTGATGGCCAACTCCTCCGGGGCCCGCGTCGCCGCCTTAGAGGGCGGTGTGGCGCTCCTCAGCGCTTCCCCGCTCGCCCAGGTGCGCGCGCACACGATGAACGACCTGGTCGAGGTCATCAGCCGGAACTACCGGCACCTCACCGACATGGGCGTCTTCGAGGTGAAGAACGCTGACGGCCGCATCAACGCGTCGTTCCGAGGAGCGTCTGACCAGATCAACGAAGCGGGGTCCGACGAAGAGAACTGGACGTATCGCATGGACTTGGGGTCCGAAGGCGACATGTTCAACTTCGAGCTCACGACGCCTCAAGGCCAGACGCTCTTCAAGCTGCACGTGGACGGAGGCGGGCGCTGCGAAATCTTCGGGCTCGACGGGCTCGTCTTACAGTCAGGCTGCCGCAGTAACGAGCCGCACCTCGCGGAGCACGGCGGGGACGCCGTCGACACGGTCCACGGTAAGCGCACCGTGCGCACGGGCGCGGACAAGGCTGAGACGGTCGAGGGCAACCTAGGAGTGACGGCGGACGGCAACGCCACCCTTATGAGTGGCAACGATCTCCAGCAGGCAGCGGCGCGCGACCTTGGCATCTCCGCGGGGCGCAACGCCGTTCTCTCCGTCGCGGGGGACAAGCAGGGCAACACCGCGTTCACCACGAACGTCCAAGGCGGGGACTACGATGTCACGGTGGGGCAGCCCGGCTACCCTGCGCCTGGCTACACGCTCCGCACCTTCAAAGGCGATGTGCTCTTCAAGAGCACTTTGGGGGGCGGCTTCACCGTAGATACCCCGAAGGGCGGCGTGCGTCTTCGAGGCAGGAAGGTGGTGCTCGAGACGACCACCACCGACAGCGTCATCCTCGGCGGCGCGTCTCTCGTGGCACACGTGGTCCGCTACGAGCAGCTCGAGCTCCTGCTCAAGTCGCTGCTCAAGATGCTCGACTCCCATACACACGAATCGACCGCCCCAGGGACGCCTACAAAGACCCCCACGCTACCTTTCGCTCCTGCCCTCTCCAGGATGATCGCAGGCCTCAAAAGCCAGCGCGTAGGTGTCGGAGGCTAAAGAGGAGCCAGTCCCCCGCCCCACGCCGAGCACGAGGCTCAGCGCGGGGCGGGTTCCGGTGCGCTAGGCCTCGGGTCCATTCGGGAACTTCGCCTGAAGCTGCTCTGCGAAGCTCAGCTTCTTCGCCGCGGTGGAAGGCCGAGGCGCGGCGACGGGCGCCGGGTTGACCGGCTTGGTCCGCTGCGGCTTCTGCGCCGCTTCGACGGCCTGGTCGAGCTCGGGGAGCTTGGCCTTCCGTCGGGGCTTGGGCTTCGACTTGGCGGGCGCTTTGGCGGACGCCTTGGCCTTGGACGTCTTGGCCTTGGACGTCTTGGCCGGCGCGGCCTCGGGCTTCGTACGCCGCTTCTTCGGGGGCAGGCTCTCTTCGCCCTCCTCGTAGTCGAACTCCTCGACTTCGTAGAAGTGGTTGAAGAGCGCCTTCGAACCGGCCTCGAGGGCGCGGCCGAGGACGTAGCCGCCGGCGGCTGCTGCTGCGATGATGGGGAGCATAGTAGGTACCTTTCGTGGTTAGGGCCTGATCAGGGCTGGTCATAGTCTTTTGCCAGAAAGCCCCCTGTTTTTCGAAAGAGTGAAACGTCTGCTACGCTGAGACATGGCCTGGTCCATTCCTCCCATATTCCTGACGCTCCTCCGCATCGACCAGCTCACACGTGCCGCAGAACAACGCGCGCTGGAAGATCGCCTCACGCACCACGCAAGCCTGCTAGAATCGGGACCATGGCAGGAAACTGGTACTCCTTCGAACCCACCCAGCTCTTCCCCGCGCCCCTCCAGCGCGCCGTCGCCGGGCTCAACACCGCGCTCAAGACGGCGGAGAAGGCCGGCAAAGCCGTAGAGACCGCGCTGCGCCTAGCCGTGCAGTTTTCACAGGCTGCGGCGCAGAACCCTGTCGAAGCGACGCTACGTGCCGCGGTCGAGCAGATCGACCAGTACATCGCAGGGATCACGGGGAACACCCAATGCCACGCGATCGTCATTCCCATTCGCAAGCGCACGCTGCGGCGTGGCGACGCCCGGCACATGACTGCGCTCGACGACTGGTTCCACCCGACCGAGCCCGCTTACTCCTGGGTGGCCCGCGCTAAGTCGAGCGTGGCAGGTCCGGGGGTATTCTACCGCACACTCGTGGACAGCGTCGGGGATGCGGGGGACATCAACCGCCCGGACTTCCCGTCCGACTACGCCGTCGTAGGGGCCTGTGTCTTGGCGGGAGCAGAGACCCTTCAAGATCTGCAGGTGCCCCTCCGGCTCTTCACCACGCTGTTCACAGGCAACCAGCGCCTCGCTCCTGCCGCGACGCTCCTGCCCACGGTGCAGAACCTCAAGGTCACGCCCGCGGCCCTCAGGGGCGGCGTGGGGGTGCACCTACGCTGGACCCCCCTGCCCCCTGTGAACAACGCGCCGCTCTTCAGCGACGACACGGTGGTGGCCAAAGAGATCTTCTTGGTCCGCACGTCGCGCCCCTTCCAGCAGGGCTTCCTTTCCTGGGACGATCTCTTCAACGGCGAGCAGCCAAGAGAAACGGGCCTGCTCCGCGCACGCGACACCGAAGTGATCGCCCGCATCCCGAACCACGGCTTCGTCACTGCGCACGTGGATAGCCGCAACCTCCTCGACCCCGACAAGACGTACTACTTCGCCGCCTGCGTTCGCTACACGATCAACGGGGTCCTGCAGCCGATGGGCGCGCTATCCAACGTCGTCCGCGTCACGCGCATACAGGCGGCGCCCTCGTCGGGGCAGGCCCGCCCTCCAGACTGGATCGCCACCCCCTCGCTGGCCCAGCTCATCCCGCCCCTCTATCACGTGATCAACCGCATCCGTCTAGGAGTGGCACGTCTCGGCACACGAACCGTGTCGAACAGCGGCGCGCAGCAGCTCCTCGAGCAGACCCTCAACCAACTGCAGCGCCTCGTCACGCAGTGGGAGTCGACCACCGCAGAGGTGCAGGACATCACCGCGCGCCTACAAGCGATCACGAGCGCCGGGACGCCCTCAGGGATGTACTCGACCGTGATCGCCAAGGACACCGGCGGCGTCACGGGCTGGATGGCCGAGCTCGCACGTCGTCTCTCCGAAGAAGATGGCCCAGCGCTCAGCGACCAGGCGTTGGTCGTTGGCTACGTAGTGCTCGCAGGAGCACCGCGCCTTCCGGACCTCAGCGGCGTTCTCGCGCTTCTCGAGATGTTTTTCGGGGACAACCCGCGGAATCCCCTCTTGACGATCTTGCAGGATTTCGACGGAAATCCGGCGACTACACCGGCACCTACTACCCCCGCCCCGATTCTGGGGTATGATGACGCTTTGAAGCCCTCCACGGAGCCGACATGTTGAGAACCGCCTCGTACTTCCAGGGACAGAGCGACGCTTTCGCCAAGCTCGCGATCAACGCCCGCACCCTCACCGATGACGTGCGTCGCGCGATCACACGTCCTCGGGGGGTCAACGTGGCGCCAGGCGCAGTGGGGCAACAAGCCGCCGGCGCCGCGAAGCCAAGCCTCCTCAGCCGCATCAAGGGCAACCCCGGCAAGGCCGGACTGGTCGCGGGCACGCTGGTCGGGGGTACCTACCTGGCAGGCAAAGCAACCGAGCCTCCGCAGATGGAAGTGGTACCCTCCGCACCCATCGCTCCCATGTTCCCCTGAAGACGGTGTTCCGTGAACCCTGACCTCCTAGCAGCCATTCTCACGCAAGGCGGCCTCGGCATCACGGCGGCGGTCATGACTGCGCTGTTCCTTCTGGAGCGCCGCGAGCACAAGACCTATCGGGACAAGTCCGAGAGAGATCTGCGCTCGCTTCTCGAGAAGAACAACGCCCTACGTGAAGAGCACGCTACCCGCGAGAGATCTGCGCTACAGACCATAGAGTACTTCGCGAAGGCCGAAGTCGAGGCGGTCGAGGAGCTCGGACGCATCGCAAGCGCGCTGAGGAAGGCCTATGAGCGACTTCGACGCTGACCTCGCAGCGCACCAGCACCACTGCAACCGCATCGTCATCACGATGAAAGAGCGGATGCAGCACGCGCGCGCTTTTCTACATACGACCTACCTGGAGATCGAGGCGGAGACAGCATCCGCCGCCGACTCCTCCGACTCTCTCGTACCCCCGGCAGGGCGTATGCGCCTCGTAGCCGCCCTGGGCGCCCCTAAGGGGCAGTCTTCGGGCGAGGAGTAGTACCTGCCATACTGATCTGCCGCCCGGCCTTCTCTGCGGGCCTGCGCGCCTCGTGAGCAAAGCCGGCCATGCTGGCCTTGCACCCCGGGTACATCGGGATGTGATTCACGGCGAGCTTCGGGGCGGAGAGCAGCTTTGTGGCCTTCTGGCCGCCACAAGCAGGGCAGGGGTCCGGCGCACCCTCGCGACCCTCGACGAGGTCAGAGAACGTGTGGCCGCAGCCCTGGCACTCGAAGCTAAAAGAGAACCAGCTCACGAGCGGCGAGCCTGCCGATAGCGACGAGAGATCCCTGGAGTTCCGGTCCGCGCCTGCTCCCGCTCCATCTGGTATTTGGCCGCTAACTCCTGCAGGAGCTGCGCCGCTTGCTCCATGTCGTAGATCGACATGTGGCTGCAGATACGTGTGGTGCCGTCATCGAGCAGCTGCACCGTGCCGACGCGCGCCGAGTAGAGCGGCGGCCCGCCGTTGTACCCCTCACGCATACTGACGGTCGCCATCACGCGGCCTAGGACCTTCGTCTCAACCTCTTCCCACATATGATTCACCATGCCTACTGCCTCGGGGTACGTTGTGGTGGGCAGCTGGGGCTGCCTGCGCTACCTTTCATTTAGCATGAACTGGCACTCCCTGGGTAGGCAAGGGGCAATGTCCAAACTGGGACTCTCAGAGAAGCACCCCCTTCTCCAGGGGGCTAAAGTGGAGACGGACCCTAACAGCGAGACGGCGACCAAACCTCCAAAGATGAAGGTGTGGCCGCCGCCTCCGCATGCGACGAGTGGGACGCTGCTCAATCCGAAGGTAGCGTAGCCTCGTCGAGCCAGCCGTAGTCTTCCGCGAAGTCGAGCAGGACGTCCTCGATCTCTTCACCTTCGAAGTGTGCCTTCGCGTGGGTGTCCGCGGCGCTCTGCCCTTCCGGGACATGCTTGCGCACGATGAGACACAGAACAGTATCCCGATCGGTGTCGTTGGTGAGGGTGTACTTGCTGTGGGCAATCAGCCCACCGCCGTACCGACTGTTCTGTAGCTGCACGGTACTGTCGAACTTGTACGTCATGGGGGGTTATCTCCGAGTGCGAAGGTCACGTCGCCAGTCTGTTCGTCGAAGGCCATGCCCAGAGGCGGCAAGTCCTTGAGCTCATCCGCGGACAGACACACCTCTCGGTCGCCTATCCGATTCATGAGGGCCACCACAGCGCGCGCCAGGAAGCGCGCTTGCTGCTTGCTGTTCATGCGCACCGCACCCGCATGTCGGCGAGTGCGTGCTCGCAGGCAGCCAACAGCGTGGGGCCCTGGCCGATCCCGACCACACGACGCCGTTCGTCGTGGAGATCGACATGGAACCCCCGCTTGTTCAAGCGGGGGGTGTATGTCTCTACGCCCGCCGCGCTGAGCAGCGCGTCGAGCTCAATCTTCAATATGTCTGGCATGTGGGGGATTACTTCCTGTCTTATGGGGGTACGTTCTTTTACCCTGGCTCGTCGTGTTTTTCTCCGGGCATCCGCAGGGCGCCTGAGTCGATCCCGTAGCGCTCGAGCACGTTACTCATGATCACCCAGAAGAACAGCGACGCTGCGCCCGCGCCGGCAAAGTACGCCGCGGTCGCCGCCCAGCCCCAGCCCGCACCCTCAGGGTCGGGCCAGAGCTGCGCAACCAGCACACCTGCGAGGAGCGGGTGGATCTCGAGCGACTCCCTGCCCCACCACCAGAACCACTGCATCTTGCCGATGCGGTGCGCCCGTGAGGAGGTGAAGACGCTGCGTGACGCGAAGTGCCCGATGACCCAGAAGATCAGGGTCATCACGAGGAAGGGCCAGTGCGCGAGGAGGGGGTCGAGAAAGGCCATACGCGTAGTGTACTACGCGCAGCTCTTACTAGCTCCTCGGTTCAGCTCTCCCGCCGCGGCTTCGCCGCACGCGTCACTGCAGACCTCGCGCCCTTTGTAGACCTGCTCTCCGCACCAGTAGCAGACTCCCGTCGGTACCCGCTCTGCATCCGCGGGGTTGTTCAAGTCGAGCTCCTCGTACCCGAAGAGCGCCTTGAACTGCGACGCCGTCGGATCGACGATCTCTCCGGCAGGACTCACGCACCACCAGTGCTGCTCGACACCCCAGGACGTCTGTACGATGCCCGCCGCCCTGCGAAGCTCCGGGAAGGCTTCACACATCTCCCGTGTGGCTTCTGCGCACTTGCCCCGAACGCCGTAGGGGAACCGCGCCACGTAGCCGTCGATCCAGTCAGCGTAGATCATCGCGCCTCCCAAACCTCCCAGAAGAAGACGCACGCCTTCCAGTGCGACACAAGCGCCAAGGGGAGAAGCGCGCCTGCGCCCCACCGCATGTAGACCTCGGGGGCCGCACATATGACCGCAAGCGTGAACATGAAGTTCAGCCACGACAGGAGCACGATCAGCGACGCCAGCGCGTGTGTGCGCCTAGACATCCCTGGCCGCGAGCAAGGCATGAAGTCGCGCAACCGCGGCCTGTGCGAAGTAGACGCGCGTGTCCACCACGCTGCCCCACCGACAGCTCTCGAAGTAGTCGTAGGAGCACGGCGCTCTGTCATGGACGTACATGGCGAGCGCCTCCGCGCTGTCGAACAGCCCTTCGTCTAGCGCCTCCTCCAGCGCGGATATGGCCTCGTTCCGTGCATGACTGCTTTCCTCTTCTGCGATAACCGCCAGGCACTCCCGGATGTCGGCTTCTGCGGCTTCGCCGTCGAAGACATGTACGAGGTCTCTTCCAGTGCCGATCGCCGCTTTCTCCACCACATAGCCGGACAGCGGCCTATCTCCCATCCACGCCACACGCTGAATGGCCGAATCGTGGTTGCGCGCGAAGAGCACATGGTCGATGTCACCCCCCACGTAGAGCTCGCCGTGCCGCGTGGCGACGATCTCGGTGCTGTACGCATACATGCCTGGAGGGCGCCGCAAGAGCCAGGAGCGGTTGTCCTCCTCGAGTATCACATGGTCTTTGTATGTTTCCGCTGCGTACGCACGGAGCTCTTGATCTCGCTGGTCACGGTAGCTCATCAACAACCTTCTAGGTTTACGTAGTCGGATAGGAAAGCGCGGCGTGCTCGCACTTTCGTGTATAGGGTGGCCCTGGCTTCCTCAAAGGAACGGCCTCCCCCAGTGAAGCTGACACCTTCGCCGCAGAAGAGCGACACCCACCACCGACCACCCTCTGTTTCCTCGAGGGGAGCATCGACGTGAATCTCGCAATCCGCAGTAAGCGCAGCGTACCACCGGCGGTGTTGCGGGGAGTGCGGATCTCTAAGGCACCCGTGGCCGTATACTACGTACACGCTATCTCTCCACTGCGTGATACGACACTACGGACTCGCCGCTCACTTCGAACTCTTTCACCGCGTCCTCTCCGCAGGCCGCCACACAGATGACTATTCCCTGCCCGTCAAGGATCTCGTAATCAAGATCCGCATCAATCTCCCGGGCGAAGCGCTCCGCGGCTTTACGCGCCGTCTGGGCCCGCAGCGGCGTCCTATCCTCGCGCGTGCCTCCGCCCTCTGGCAGCCATACATCCCACAGAGGGAAACAGTCCTCGGAGCTCCAGTGGTACGTGTCACAGGGAATACACCGCCGAAGGCTAGACATCGCCCTTCACCTCCTCAAACATGTGAAGAAACTCCTCTTTTGCGCGCCTAGAAGACCACGGCTCGATGGCCTCGGCGAGAGGCTTATGTCGAAGACCCCACTTGGTGTGGGCACCTCCCATGAGATCTCGAGCCTCCGTAGCGAGGAGCACGCCATCTGCGCCACGTACAGCCCATGAGATCTCCTCCGGGATGCCGAAGCGGCGTGCGATGGCGGAATACACGCCGTCTTCCGCCGCGCGGTAGGAATCCATGTACGGTTTGAGGGGCCGAATCATGTCCCCGAGGTAGGCCTCCGCCGCATCGTGAAGAAGCGCCGCGAGAACGACCCGCTGCGGGGCGTTACGCCCCTCGACCACACGCGCCACACGTACGCTGTGCTCTGCCACGCTATAGAACACACGGCAGTGTCCCGCGAAGCGGCATTGGAATGAGAGCGCGTGTGCGATGTCCTCGATGCTCACGTCCTCGGGGCGAGGATCGAGGGGCCAGAAGGGGGCCCCGGACGCCGTCTGCATGCTCCGCCCGCAGCGCGCGGGCATCAGGTGTGCTCCACGAGCCACTCTTCGATCCAGCCCGCCGTGACGCGCGCCACTGGCGACCTCGCGGGCGTATCTCCGGGCCGCAGCGCAAGGAACCACCTAATCATTCGGCTTTTCTCCGCGCGCATAGGCGTCTACGTAACGATCGCGGTATTCCTTGAGGAGCGCGTCGGCGTCCTTCGCCGAATAGCGGGCCACATCTTCGCACGAGGAACATTCTCGACTGTTACTGCCCGCCAAAGCAGCCGCCGCGAACAACACCCAGATATCCTTTTCATCCATCGGTCTTCCTCACGTTCTCTACAGGGCAGGCGCGGGGCTGCGTGTGTGAAAGGTGCCCTATGCACCCCCGTACTCAGCCCGGCCACCTACGCTCAATCAAGCACTTCGGTCGCGTCGCCGTGGCGCAGCGTCCTCTCTATCAATACTCCGAACACGCGACTACGTGGGGGCGTGTCCGCTCTTCACAGAAGGCGTCCCACAACGTGATCTCCTCGCCGCACCCGTCATCGACGGTGAGCTCACGCGCACGACGCTCTGAGATCTCGACGACCCTGGGCGGGTTCTTGTCCCAGTCGAAGTCCTCGGGAGACACCGCTTCGCTCGTGAGCACTACCTGTGTCGCGTGCTCCGCGTCATGGGCCGCGACCCAGTAGTGCGCGTCGTCGTCAACCAAATACAGCTTACAGTCTGTCAGCATCCTGCATCACCTTCCTAGGCGGTGGAGGAGTAGCGCCTCTTCGACGTACATCACCGCCAATCTGCGGGCGCGCGCTTCTTCCACCATCCCCAACTCCTCCAGGCCCGGAGCGTTGCCCACGCGCACATGCGTCACGGTCTCGCGCAGGCTGTCGATGACATCCCGCACCTCTTCCGAGGCCTCGGCGCGGCGTAGTTGCGTTACGAGGTCCGGTACAGGCGCCTGCAGCTCAGCTGTTTCTGCGCGGGCGAAAGCCGCATTTGCGGTGAAGACCGCCATCTCTTCCTCGAGCTCAAGCCCCGCGACATCGTCGGCAAACTCCTCGGCCTCCTCAGGAACCCAGGCGCGGTGAAGACGCACGCAGCCCTCCACGGTGTCCTCGTGTCCTGCGGCGTACCCAGCCGCGTATACGCGGCAGAGAAGTGCCCGGATCTCGCTTACCTTACTCGCCATGAACCACCTACCACCACTGAGACCTGTAAAGCGCGTCTTCCTCTTCCCACTTGGCCAGGGTTGCCTGCGCCAAGGCCTCGCCAATGCTGCTCCCCACGTACCAGTCTCCCGAAAACGTGTCGCGAACTCTCCAATGCCAGTCGCCGCCAGGCCCTTCTACGTAAATCAGGTCGCCCAGCATTTCGAGCAGCAGCCCGTGCATCATGTGGTCGCCCAGATCAGGGATCATTTCTGCGTACACCGACGCGCCACGAAGCGTCTCACCTGCGTTACGTAGAGAGTCCCCGTGCAACATGAAAGCCTCTCGGAACTCGGGGCCTTTTCCGAGCAGGACGCGCCAAGGCTGGTTGTTGACCATCACACGCACCCCGCGCCTAACCCATCGGTGTGTGCGATCGGTACGCGCGGCTATTTCGAGCGCGAGCGCGAACTCATACTGGTTCATGTGCGTTTCTCGCGCACATTGGAAGAATCTCTCCATGATCTCAGGTGTAATCATCGGCCACCTCCAGCGTGTACTCCTCACCACCGTGGAACATGTTGCACTCAGGCACCGGACCCTCCGCTCTCGCCCGCGCAGTCGGGCCACCGAAGCCAACCGGTGCCGGCGCAGAATCCGCATCGAACCTCGCCCTTCTGGGCGTCGTATCTGCCGCACCCACGGCAGCGCCCGCGCTCCTCGCCCAAGCCGCTGCCCCCGCACGTAGCGCAGGTTGGCTTCGGCGCCGCGCCGTCGAGTTGCGTCTCGTCCGCGTGGGAGACGTGCCCGAAGGCCTCCCGCCCCTGCCACTGCCGGAGCGCGATGGTCTGCCTGTCTCGCGCGGGATCTCGCGCGGCGATCCACCGCGCGACAGCGGCCTTTGCCTCGGCCTCGCTTGCAAACTGGCGGTAGGCCATGGCCTCGTCATGGCCTCCGTAAGCCGACCACTGTTCGCCCTCGGGCCACACGGCATAGAGAGCGCCGTCTGGCCCAACGGTCTCCTGTCGCAGATGATTCCAGCCGAATGAGTCCCAGAACTCACTGAATACGATGCCGTCGTCGAAGATGATTCGGCGCGTGTCTTCCCAAACGAGCGCGGTCTCTTCGTCGCGTTCGGGGGCGGGATATCGATTCCGGTACTCGGCGAGGAGCGCGTCGGCGTTGGACGCGGTAGCCTCGGCCAGTTCGGTTCGAGTGAGCCTGTCGCACGTATCTTGGTTCGCGCTCATTCCGGCCATCGAAGCCGCCGCGAACCGGACCCAGATTTCGCGATCATCCATGATTGACCTCCTCGTCACCCTGCGGGGTGGGCACGTGTTCGGCGCGCGCGATCGGACTCGCGACCATCCCGCACAGCTCCTCCATGCAATCACGCATGGCCGGATTGGCCAGATCGATGGCCGGGCCGCCCAGCCACGCCACCACGTCCGCCCGCTCCGCCTCGCGACCTTCGCGGAGGCCGCGCTCGTAGCCGCGTTGCTCGGCCTCGTCGTGTCGCGCTAGCACGTCTCGGACATTTGCAACGCACAGCGACGCTCCGAACCCGTGCTCCGCTGCGAATCGCAGGTCCTCAATCACATCACTCATGACTTCGTCTCCTTCCGTCGATGAAGGCACGGCAGCGCGTCGCCCCAGCGCTCTCCGGGCCAGAGCGATCCAGGGCGCGGCGTCTGCGTATACCCAGGGCAGTCCCAGTCGCAGTACGACGACGCCATCGGCGCGCTCCGGCCACGAGGCGTCTTCTGCTGACCGCACACAGAACACTCGACGAGCGGGCCGCCTACCTCGTCGCACCCGGCGCACTCCTTCACGACTTCGGCTCCTCTCCGGCGAGGCGGGCGGCCATCTTCCGCAGGATGCGGATCGTCTCCATTCGCTCGGGCACGTGCATGGCCGTCCTGGCGTACAGCTCGTACTCGACCCGCTCCAGCGCCTCCCGTGCCCCCTCCACCTTGGCCTGGGCGAGCTGGGCTTCGAGGGCGGCGATGCGCTCCCCGTCGCGGCGGAGTTGCGCGTTCAGTCCGACGATGCGCGCAAGGGCGGCGTCCAGCGGATTGAGCCGGTGGCACTCGAAGTCGCTGCCTGCGTACTCGCGCAGCGCGGCGCGTACGCGCTCGTAGCAGGCGTCGGACGTCGACAAGTCGGACATCTGCAGGAGCTCGCGCGCATCGGCCCGCGTGATTGCGGGGCCACGCTCCCGCTCCGCCTTCTCGGCGCGCGCAAGAGCCCCGTCCCGCTCGCTCGCTACCTCGGCGATCCGCAGCGTCAGCGCGCGACTGGCGCCGTCCCACGCCTCCCGTGCGGCCTGAAGCTCGTCAGCCGCGGCGGCCCACCGCTGACACGCTTGGTTACGTTGGCGATCGGATTCGGCGGCCCTGTCGGCGGCCTCTGCCCGTTCCCGCGCGATCTCACCGACCGCTTCCTTTGGCGTCGTCCACGAGCCGCAGCGGTCCGGCATCGTGCGCCCGTCGTCGTCGACCTGCCGCCCATAAGCGGGCTCTCCGCAGTACTCGTGATGCGCACCGCGGCGAACGCCGCATCCGTCGCAGAACTCGAGCACGTCCCGCTCCCGCTCCGCCGCCCGGAGCTGCTCCTCGAGGGCCTCGCGTAGGGCGCGCTCGGTGTCGAAGAACGCGAGGGCCGCGTCGCGCTCCTTGCGCATCTTCTCGATCGCGCGCACCGCGTCGCCGGATACGCTCTCCGGCTCCTCGAAGTTCGGGTTCGTCCCGAGTTCGTTCGCGATCGTCGCGAGGTCGCTGAGGGCCGCGCGGATGATGGCCCGGTTCACCTCGCGCTCTCGGGCCAGCTTCGTCTCGGCAGCCTCGGTCCGTGCGTCGTGGTCCACGATCTTCGCGGCTAGATCCCCGGCTCGCGTTGCCATATGATCGATCTCATTCGCCATCGGTCGCCTCCGGTTCTTCGATGGATTCGAGCCATACTTCGCCGATCATTTCGGGCCCCCTCCGCGTGAGTAGCGCTGCTTGCTCTGCCGTCAGATCGATCGACACCAATCGCCGCCTGTATGGCGCGTGATCACCTTCGATGACCGCGTTGACGGCATCGGTTTTGTCGAACATCACCACGCGGAGCACGGTCTCATTCGTCATCATCGCCTCCAGAGACGCAGTACGAGCACGGCGCCATGATGTGGCAGGAGCACGATCCGTCCCCGCTTCCATAGTAATCGCGCTCCGATCGAATCGGCATGAAATCGGATATCGGCCGGTGCGCGTTTGCCTTCATGATCTTCCACACAAACGTGTCTCCTGGACCAAACCCCCAGGTATAAGAATCCTTGGATCTGCGCGCACCGATATCATGCAGACCGCACCAGTAATGGCCCACAACGCATCCGCACGGCAGGGTCTCACCCTGCTCAAACGTCGCCATCGGTCGCCTCCAGTGCGGCGCGGAGCCGCTTCATCGCGTGATAAGGTGTCCGGTCGGCGCGCGTCGACTCAAACGCAGCACACGCCTCCCGCGCCGCCTTCTCCACAGCCTCCAGGCGGGCGAGTTCGGCGACCTGACGCTTCGCCTCGCGCATGCCGTCGCCGTACGAATCCGCGCGACCGAAAACCGGCACCAGCGCGGCGCCGTACGCGCGCGTCCATGCCACGATCCGATCCAGCGCCTCCCGTGCCCCCTCCGCCTTGGCCTCGGCGAGCTGGGCGCGTAGCTTTCCCCAGTCCTCGATCGACTGTGCCTGCGCAGCGTGTAGCCGTTGAATATCGCGGCACCGCAGTTTGCCGATCGCGTTGAGGCGCTCGACTTCTGCCTTCGCCTCGCGACCTTCGCGGAGGCCGCGCTCCGCCGCCCGGAGCTGCTCCTCGAGGGAACTCTCGCCCGCCTCCCCGTGCACTACCCGCCTCCCATCGAGGCCTTGAATACACGCGTCTAGGCGGCACTCGAAGCACCAACCGCAAGTCACGTAGTCCTCTGCGTCCTCGTCCCACTCCTCGATAGCGCAGCCGGCATGGTTCTCGGCTACACGCTTGAGGGTCGCGTACTTCTGCTGCTCTGTCTCGAGCGCCAGGAGTAGCGTGGTTATGGCCGTGCGGGCTGCGTCCTGTCCTGCGGGAGCACCCTCTCCCGTCCACTTCTCTCGGATCCTAGCTATGACGTCAACGCGCATACTCGTCTGCCTTCTTTTGGTTACAGGTGTAACACAACAACTGGAGGTTCCAGCGAACGGTCTTTCCACCGTGCGCCTGGGGGACTATGTGGTCTACCGTCGCCGCATCCGGCGGGGGAGTCGCCCCCGGACTGAGGACGCAGAACCTCATCACCACGCCACAACTCTTGCAGCGATCGCTGCCCTGCTCATCGCGTAAGCGCAGCCGTAGCCGCAGACCCCTAGGAAGACTCCTAGACGGCTTTGCAGAAGACTGCGCAGGCGCCTCACGCCGAAACTTCTGGGTATAACGGCGCAAGACTCCCAACCCTCACCAGAAGAATGCGTCTTCGCCTTCAAGATCTCGGTAGTCGTCGTCAGGGTCGGGGATCCACCCTTTCTTTATGGCGATCCACTCGGTGACGTAGATGTTCCCTTCGTCCCCAGGGTGCTTGGCCTCGGACGCGCCGTAGACGTGCGACTTGGGGAGCCAACATTCCGCCCCCTCCTCGTCGTACATGACGAGGAGAGCCTTAGTCGTCTCGGCCAGTACCGTCACTTGCTTGTAGACCGCGATCACGGCTGCGCGCCTAACTGCGCAATGCGTTTTCGCAAGCGCGCGTTCTCGGCCTCGAGCTCCGCGATACGCTTCTTGCTCCACGCGCGCAGCGCAGCGACCTCGTCACGTTCTCCGTCCAGATGGGGGAATACTTCAGTGGCCATACATTCACCTCAGAGTTATGGTCAAGGACGCCGCGCCCGCCGCTCAAGTTCGTGGCGGGCCCCGGCGTCGGTATTGTAGAGGTCGGGCACGCTACCTGTCGATGCGGCATAGATGGCGGTCCCGGCAACTTCAGGCCCGTAGGCCCTTTCGAGCGCGTACCCCTCATCCCCGGCGAGATGGATAGCCCACCCGGCGAGGCAGTGGACTGTGTCGCAGCTGTGCCAAGTGCTCATGTCCAGCGGCCCTATCTCCCCCGGAGGCGCTAACGTGCGCTCGTAGATCTCCAGGTCCAAATCTGGCACTACAGGCACCTCTCCGGGTACGAAGATCGCCCCCGTGAGATCTGCGCCGTAGAACTTCGTCGCTACCAGCTTCGCACCGATGAAGTTAGCTCCTACGAGCTTGGAGCCGGAGAAGTGGGTTCTGACTAGGTGCGCGTTCTTGAAAGAGGCGCCTTCGAAATCGGTACCTCTTTGAAAAAACGTGCTTCTCAGATCTGCGTAGGAAAAGTCGGCGCCTCGAAGATCGAGGGGCTCCCCCACGCAGTGCCATGCGAGATTTAGGCCTATGAGAGAGACACCTGCGGCGCGCATCTCTACCAGCGCTTCCGCGGTATCGCGTGCCGCGCTCGACTCGTAGGGCATCTGCCCTGAACAGTACCGTAATGTAACCATATGCTTCTCCTGATCTACAGCCACTCTGCTAGCAGCATCTCCGAATAGATCTCTTCTGCGTCTAGCTGTTCCAGCGCCTCATAGGCCGTAGGCGCCGATTGCGCGCCGAAATCCCGGTGCGCTTGCTGTGTTTTTCCGCACAGGACGTAGGGCCTACTGGCCCGTATCACGGCTAGAAACTCGGCGCCGGGATCGAGACCTGGCGCGTAGAGCAAACAGGCTTCGAGACGTACGCCTCGTGATTCGGCGAAGCATAAGAGGCCCTCAAGGGTCACAGAGCCTCCCGCAACGACTCCACGATCTCGTATGCAGCATCCTGCAGGACACGCGCGGCGTAGCGCTCGGCGAGCATGTACGGGCGCACGCCCTGCGCGCGCCCCAGCTGCAGCGTCTGCACTTTCGTGTGTGGATGCCCTGTGAAACCGATCTCACGCATGACGTGGTACTCCACCACGAGCGCGTCGGCCTCCGCGGCTACCGCCGTCGCCTCGCTGAGAACGCGGTTGAAGAGCCTGGAGATCTTGAAGGACAGGTCTTTCCCGTCCCAGAAAGAGTACGGGATGTCCAGAGTCTTTGCGTGAGCCAGCTCGTGGATCACGTACTCGACGGTCCGCGCGGTCACGCCGTCGTTCGCCACCTGATTAGCCTGCGCGAAATCTGCGCAAAGGCCCATGAGACGCTGCGGTTGTGTTTTCCAGATCTTGTCATCCATGGCTAGTCCTATGGGTACGGGGCTACGTACCTTCTACCGTGAATACGCCAGGTTTTACTGCACGATGAGGAGCACCTTCGACCCGTTCGCGGTCTCGATCGCTGCCGTCTGGGTGGCTGCAGGGGGCGGCAAGACCCCGACTCTCGCGGGGGCGGGCGTGGGGAGCTCAACAGGCCCCTGCGAAGATCGGCGCTGCGCCGCCTCGATCAAGATCTCATGCCCTTCACGCGTCAGCACCGCCCTGCGATACACCTCCGAAGCCCGCTCGTAGCGCTCGAACGTCTCCTTCCGGACGCGCGTCAGGCGGTCCATCCGGCGCTCGTACACCTTGCAGGCATCGAGGTAGTGCTGGGGGTTCGCCCAGTCGCTCCGCAGCGGGGCGTCGGTCTCGGCCGCAGCGTACGCGTTGATCGAGGCTTGGTACTCGACGAACGCCAGCACGAGCGCCTCCGCCGTGAGGCGTGCATGCGCAGCTAGAGCTCTATGATTGGAGTCGAGTCCATCAATATACTTCAGTACAGCATCTTCGGTCGCCTCTGGGGTATCGGGCGGAGCGATCGCGATGGCTGTGCTGACCAGCAGGTTGAGCGGTGCGCTCTGGAGCGTATCACGGTCGATTCGATCCAATACGTCTTCGCGGGTTAGGACAGGCAACATGGGCACAGCCTACCACGGAGCGCTGGGGGCCGTCAGGCGCCGCTCAGAGGCCCGTAGACGGCTCCGGAGGCGCTCCAGGGCCTGGGCGCCCTCCCAGGGGCTCTGCGGGGCGCCTGGCGGGCGGCGGGGTTCCGAGCCCAAGGAGCCAGGCCCCCGGTAAAGACCCTCACTGTCCAAAACCACTACCCTCGTCACTATCCCCTGACCCCCTCTATCTACTTGTATATATTATATATTTTCTTTTTCTTTGTACATAATATCACTATATAGTGGAGTAGGGGGGTCAAAAAAACTGGGGGGTAGGTATGAAGGGGAGGGGGTAATCAGTGTGTGTGCAGAGGTAGGACAAGTACGACATGCCTGAGCTCCTACGCATGCACCCGTGCTATGAGGGGGGGTGCCTAAGTTTTCGGGGCCACTAAGCACTGTCCCTTGTAAGTATCGGATATCACTCAGTTTTTCTAGTGGTCCGTTAGAGACAGAGGGTTTTGCTTCCCAGAGCACTGTTCGATTTTCAGGTGCGCATAGGTAAACAAAAGCGCCCCGTGAGGTTACTGTTCCTCACGGGGCGCTACATGTACGTACCTGTGGGTGCTAGGGGGTCTTGTCGTCGCGGGTCGCCCGCTGCACCAGCGCCTGTACCCCTCCCCATTCTAGGAGGGCCTGGAGCTCCGCCTCAGGGGTGTTGTCTTTCGGCAACAGCATCTGCGCGAGCGGAAGTACGAGCGCGGACCACATGCGCGCATCATGTGCGACAAGTCGGTCATAGATGGTGCCGCGCCCGGGGGGCATCTGGGCGGCCTCCCTCAGGGTGGCCCGTATGGCTTCGACGAGCGCCGCCATGACGTCTGGCTGCGCCCCATGGGCTTCGTCGAAGGCCGCCACGAACTTCTGGCGGGCGGCGTAGTTGGGGTCCGTTGCGGCGGCCTTCTCGTCGCCGAACGTCCCTTGGAGGACGTCCCAGCCCCAGCCTGCCACGGGCAATATCCAGTTCTGACCGCACGATTTGTACAGCAAGCTCACGTTGCCGTTCTTCTCGTGCTTCACGAAGTCCCCCGAGTTCAGCATGAGTTGACGCGCTGCGTCACGAGGGATGTTGTTGCTCTTGAGGAGCTTGTAGACCGCCTCCGGATAGAAGCGCAGGGTGATGTAGTCCTTGCGTGTGTGGCCGGTGACAATCGCGCCAATGGGGTGCGGGTTGGCCCGCATGTACTCGGTATCGACCAGGCCTTTGATGCAGGTGGGGTCCCGTGCGATCTCCTCGAGGAGGATGTTCGAGACGCTCATCTCATCGGAGGGGGCTTCCCCGCTCTTCTCCTTCCGGAGGGCTTCGGGATCGACGAGGAGCTGCCCATAGCTGCCGCTCAGGGCGCGGATGACGGCGGTGTTCTCGAAGTCGTTCGCCCACATGCCGTTGCCTGGCACGTACTCGGCGAGGAGGAGCTCGGTATGGAGCACGATGCTCAGCATGCGCGCTCGGCGGTCGAGGTTAGGGTGTGAACCGAAGCGGTTCTGTACCCATTCGATGAGCTGCTTGGTCAGGGCGTTGTATTGCTGCAAGAGCCCATCACGGCCGTGCTCTTGCAGCGCAGCCTCGAAGGCGATGATGGCGCGTCTGCCGATGTGTCCTCGGACGCCTTCCATGCGCGACATGAACTCCTGAAAGGGCCACGTCGTCAGGAACGCCTCGGAGAAGCCTTCGTGGGGGAGACTGATCATGCGGACTTGGGCGCCGCTCTTCTGCGCCGCCCTCGCGATCGCGCTCATGCCTGTGAGCTCGCCCGTCAGCGCGCCGCAGCAATAGACGCGTGTCATGGGCGCGTCAATGCCGCCGGTGCCGTTGGCGCGCCCGCGACGTGCGCCGTTGGATAGCAGGTACATGAGCTCTTGCTGGGAGACCTGCTTCGAACCCGACTTCGACTCCTTCTCCGTATTCGGCAGCTTGTCGAACTCGTCGAAGAACATCGGGATGCCGTTGCACCTCGACAGGATTCGCTCTGCGTACGCGGGGGTCGGGGGTATCGAGCAGTCGATTGCGTAGTCGCCCCCACCCCACCCGTACTGCCGTGCGGCCGTGCGGAAGATGACGGTCTTGCCCTTGCCCGCCGCGTCCATGATGCCCAACATGACGCCGGACACCTTCAACGCCGCGCACAAGATCGACGCGTGCGCGTTCAGGAAGAGCAACTGTCCTGTGGGCTCGCAGGCGTTATACATGGCGCGGGTGAGCTCCCAGTGCTCTTCCTCCGAGCCCTCGACGTTCACGCCCGTGAGCACCTCTTCGTCGAGGACGTGCCCCGGCACCGTGGTCAGGCGCGACAGGAAGCGGAGGTTGCCCTCCCGATCTGTCACCCATCCCGCGCTGCTGTGGAGGGTACTTCGAGGGATCTTGGCCCCGTTCTGCTCGAAGAAGGCATGGAACCATTGTGCGGGCCGCCCACCCTTGTGGTCGGTGATGGGTATCTCCCTCGAGAGCAGGCCCTTAGGGCTTTGGGAGAGGAGGACGTCTCGATCGATGTGACAGCTCCGGGTTTCATACCAGACTTCGCTCTCGTTCTCGTTCGTCCTCTTCTCGTTCCACATGACCTCGAGCCGGGAGAGCGGCTGTCCTTGGGGGTCGACGCCCGTGTAGATGTGCGTGATCCAGACCGGCGCGCTGAGCGTAGGCAGCGCACGTGTGAGCGCTTCTTCTCCTCGGGACTCTACGTAGATGCCGCGGACCGAATCGCCATCCATGGCCCAGCTCAGGTCGTCCCAGCTAGCGCCGTCACCTGTCGGGAACTTCAGGTTCGTGAGCCAGTCGGGAAGGCCTTCGAGCAGGTGCACCGGGACGCGCGCGCCGACGCTTCCTGCGCTACCGTGGCTCACGTTGTGTGTGACGTCGGTCGCCGCCTTATCGCCGATCTCTTCGGTGCTCTCGAGACGTTGCTCGTCGCTCGTGTCGCGGGCGAGCACGTTGTCGAGCTCCGCGAGGAAGCGCTGCGTGTCGATGTAGGTGACCGCCCCCGTGTGAACGCCCCCTCGCCGCAGCCCTCGTGCGAGCGCGAGCGCTGCGTCCCGAGTGCTGGCGATCACGGCAAGCTCCCGCGACCCGAAGACGAGTCCCGTACACGCCGGGTGCAGGGGGCGTGGCTCGTCAGGGGTCACGTCATCGACGGTCTCCGCGTTCGCGAAGAGCGAGGCGCCGGGTGCGACTGCGAAGACCGCCTGCCCGGACGCTGCCAGGGCGATGGCGATGTCTTCACGGTCGGTGGCGTAGAGGCGTACGTTGGGGTTCGCACAGGCAGGCCGGGCTAGCGCGGGGATGAGCGGCGTAGGGGCGCTAGCCCAGATGCCTGTCGTGAGACGGGTGCGCCCATCCTCCTTGAGCTTCACGGGGTGGTCGAAGACGATGCGTAGGCCCGCGCCGTTGCCGTACTTGATGCCGATGGCCGGCGGTCGCTTCTGGGCCTCTCGCAGGGAGATCTTCGTGGCAAGCACCCAGGCCTCAGGGGTCATGGCCACGCATACCCGCGGAGCGGTGTCCTTCAGGAAGGCCTTGATGCGCAGGTACGTGGTGGTCTCTGCCGAGGCAGGAATGCCCTCCTCGGGCTTTTCGCCCTCAGGGGCTAGATCTATCGCCGTCATATTCCCTCATCGTCGTTCAGCTTCGCGCGGGCTTTCGACCATTCGCTGGAGCTCTCGGTCCAGGTGCCGTCGGCGATTTTCTTCGCTTTGAAGGCCTTACCGAACTCCGAGTTGAAAAAGCCCCCGGCTTCGAGCCAGGTGATCTTGGGGTCGAGGCCTAGCGCCTCGAGGATGTCTCGGGGCCCCGCCCCGCACCGCACGGATGAGCCACAGAAGAGCGACAGGCTCTTGTCTGTGTTCACACGCAAGATGCCGGAGGGGGTGGACGAGAGGCGCGGCAGGAAGTGTGGCGCTGAGCCGTCCTCCTCGTCACCCTCTACGTGGTGGTCGGTCTCATGGAGGGGGCAGAAGAACGTCCAGCCCTTACGGTCCTTCTCGGGGCACAGCCCCTGCTGGTCCAAGACGTCGAGCAGGACGAAGAGCGCGCCGTGCTCCTCTGGAATGGCATCCGGTACGATACCGCTCCGCACGTGCACGCCGGGGCCCATTGTCTCTTCGCGGAGCTCGAGCGCGAAGACGTCGATCAAGGTCTCGGTCACCTTGCTACGAAGCGGCGCGCCGTCCCGCCCTTGTCGGAGCGTGACTGCGCGCGGGGTCTCTGGGTTCTTCAGGTGGATGGAGCCGGGGAGCCGCATGAGCTGTGTGGGCAGCACGGCGTCTTCGTCGGCGCCGAGCGCACGGGCCAACGCGAGGTTCGTTCGGCGCCAGTGCTGGAGCGGTACGGTCTGCTGCTCTCCTGCGGTGAGCCCCCAGTAGGCGTGGAAGCCCCCGCCTGACTGTACGAAGAGGTCGGGCGGGTACTTCTCGAGCAGGTCGAGCGGAGGTGCCTGGTCGTGCTTGGTGTCCCAGTCGAGCGCATATACGCGCGGCACCATGACGTTCGGTATGATCCGCGGCATCCCATAGGGGACGCCGTGGAGCGTGACGAAAGGGGAGGCGCCCCATTTCTGTAGGCGGGAGACGTTGTCGAGCAGCTCTTCGACGCTGACTGTTCGCTCGAAGCACCCCGAGGAGGTCTTGAAGGCCTTGTCGAGCGCCTCGCGTCGCCAGTAGAGGCGGACTCCCCGGTGCTCGATGCGATCGCCCAGGAGTCGCGGCAGCGCCGTCAGAACGTCGAGCTGGTAGGGGTGCTCCGCCATCACGGGCTCGAGCGCGGTACGGAGCGTCGAGAGTACGTCCGCCTCCTTGGCTTTGTACTCCGCGGTTCGCTTTGCGTAGACAGCCCAGGCTGCGCGGTCTTCTGGCGTGAGGCTCGTGGCCCAGCGCTGGCACCGTGCCGGAGGGACCTTCTTCAGGAGCCTTTCGTACTCGCCCGGGGCGCAGCTTTTGAAAAGGCCACTCCTCGATCCAGGCGGAAACTGCGCTTCTAGCGCGTCAATACGTGCGACAGGTTCGAGATAGTGGAGTTCTGAGAATCGCATGGGGTGCTATGGGTAGGGGGGTCCTTTGATGTACCCCAGAGAGGGGCTGGGAGTCAACGTCAGTACCCGAAGCGGAGCTCGCGCTCCCGTTCCCGCCGCTCGTCGTAGGCTTCGGCGGTCCAGGTCTGGAGCCACCGGATATGCGAAGGGTTGCGTGGAGCGAGGGCCGGCGAGACCCGACGCCCTTTGCACTCGTAACAGGGCACGTCGTAGTATCCGTTACGATACTCTTCTTGTTCTTCGTAGGACCACTGGTCCCACTCCTCAGCCGTGATCCCGTGCGCATCGATCGAAGGATTGACGTGCTGGCCTTTGCCCCTGCAAGTGCCGCAGACCTCCCACTCAAATGGGATTTCGCGCGGCGCGTCTTCGTATTCCTCGTCGAGCACGTAGACCATGCGCTTCTCGTCGATCTCGCCGCGGGGGAGTAGCGGGCCGAGTGCAGCCATTCGATCTCGACTATCCATTAGGGAACCCTTCTAGCGGCTACGTGAGGCCTCCTGGGCTGCCTGTAGTACCGCCTGTAACTGTGCTTGTTGGTGCTGTTGTTGCTGTTGCTGCGCCAGTGCATGCCGCAGCGCGTGCTCACGCTGCTGCGACTGCCCTAGCTGGTGCTTCAGGTGCTCGGTGTCATCGCCGGGACCTTGATGCCCCGCGAGGTATCCGAGGATGCTGGCGACGATGGGGCTCTCGGGCATGATGCCGAGCTTGTGGGCGGCTGCGAGGACGCCTGCGGCGAGTAGAGGGTTCACGAGGTGAAGTGTACCTGCCGCAGGCTGGATGTCACAGCGCGTAGAGCGCGTAGATCGCGGGACTCGATAGGAGCACCCAGAGAATGAGCGCCATCGCGAAGGTGCTCGAGTCATCCACGTCGATTGCTGAGACGCAGCGCGACCCTACGTAAAGGATGTAAATGAGCGCGAAAGTTCGGAAGCCGACCAAGATTATGTGTTCCATGCGTATGTCTCACTTGTAGAAGGAAAAAAGAAAGGGCAGCGGTTGCTGCCCTCCTCTCACCAGGAGATCCAACCCCCGGTACCTCGGAAGCGTGGGAGTGTGTCGTAGCGCTCCTCGCGCATGTACTGCCGGCACTGCGCGCGGTAGTGACGCGTGGTTATGCGGCGAACGATCGTGGTCTCCTTGCCGAAGCTACGCCAGCCTCGGTACGTGGAGTTCTTGCTGCGAGCCATGGTGTTCCTCCAGGGCCCCTCGGAGATCGAGGGTACTTAGAGCATAAGGCACCTCCTAACTGTGTAAGCAACTTCCAGCGACCCGTGCCGTCTCGCGCTCGCGAAGCCACGCCTCGACCCACTCGACCGTGATTGCGGCGACCTGCGATTGCTCCGGCGAGTCGCCGGGCCGGATCGCGTAGAACCACTTCTCAGCGGGGCGGCCGGCATCGGGCGTCAGCCCGGGGATTGCCTGGAAGGAGCACCCGCGAACGTTCGCGAGCGTGCCCACGAGGCAGGCGCACACGCCCTCGTAGACTGAGCCGTCGATGCGGCCCTCCCTCAGCGCAGCGAGGAGCCCCGGGACCTCCAAGGGCGCCGCCTCGAGCACGGCGCGCACGTCGTCCCGGACCTCGCCGAGGTCCGCGTCGACGAGGTTCGCACCGCCGAGGCTCGCGCCGCGGAGGTCCGTGTCGCGGAGGTCCGTGTCGCGGAGGT
>CAYTFY010000009.1:0-161833 GCA_964437225.1 uncultured Gemmatimonadaceae bacterium
GGGAATCGAACCCCTCTCTGCACCGTGAAAGGGTGCCGTCCTAACCGATAGACGATGGGGCCGTAAAAGAACAGCGACCGACATCAACTTCCCACACTTGCTCCGCAAGCCTCGCGACTCACAGCTTCCTGATCCTCCCATAGCGCTAACGGGATTCGAACCCGTGTTTGGGCCTTGAGAGGGCCCCGTCCTAGTCCCCTAGACGATAGCGCCGCGTGGAACCGCTTTGCGTGCACCTGTCCAATTCACCAGGAGCACAGTAATATGGCCTATCCCCCCCCTTTGGTCAAGCTGTTCAGGTAGAAATTCGGGCGACTTTTGCTGTTTGTTATCGCCCTAAAGGTTCCTACGCAAACGAACGTCTTATCTCCTATTCACTCCGGTGAATCAACAGGACGTACCCGGACCTGGCACAACGGCCCAACCTACCCCTAACGTCTGAAACATTTGGAGATAATGTGATTCAGTGAGGATTATAACAACCTCCCGTTTTTCGTCACTGACACGAAAAACGGGAGGTTGCCGAGACTGGAGCTCACACGCAATGCGGGATCGTAGAGCTCGCACGATAATTTTACGAAAACTTCTTACCTACAACTCCTGCTCCACCTCTACCACCGCCCGCTCCCACCAAGCCGCTGCCAGCCTTGTCGCTTTGATCTTACCATCTCGGCCAATCAAAATCGTCTCATCATTTGGCCACGCTCGATACCAGGGAATGTCTTCAGCGACACGACGACCATCAGGGAGCCGATTAAATCGCGATTCGTCGACAACCAACGTCACCGGCATCTTCAGAAAGTCGAGATAGTATTTCCGGATCAACTCCACTTCTTGCGAAGGAACGTCCATGGCCTCACTCCGGAAAAACCCACTCGTCCGAGCGACAATAAGAATGCGAAGGCCACGTGCGCCAAACTTGTCGTGCAGCATGCGCAAAAACGAATACTGCGGATAACATTGCCCACCGCAATTCGGGTAAACGAACGCAACCAGTGTTGGTTGCCCCTCCCACGGGAATTTTTCGGGAGTCATCCCTTCGGCATAGAACCAGTGTTTGGCGGGAATTGGTGGAGCTGGTTGGTTGTAAAACTGATACTGGGACGCCAACCCTTCGAAATAACTCCGCACTCCATGCAATACTCCATTATCACCTGGCGATAACGAAGCCATGGTTGGCACGGAACGCGTCTCATAAAATTCCGACACCGAAGGAGGACCATACTTCCACACGTGAAACGTCCCCCATTGACCATAGCTCGCGTACATGTCGCCGCTCCAGTCGACTTGTTCGGATCGAGGCATCTTCTTGAACGCAGCTTCGGACTTTTGGAATCCGGAAATACCAAGATCGGCGTCTACTGTTGGATCTGCCCAGAATCGAAGGTCATTCGCGAGAACCGAAACCCGTGCGACAGACGGTCCCAGTGAATCGATGTCGCCAACAATACGCAGCGCCCATGAAGGGTCATGTTGCACGGTTCGCGTAACTGAATTCTTCGCGCCATACAGCTGCATGGCCTTGTAGCGAAGCTCAGCAGAATCTCGACCAGGCAGCTCTCGAAGAAATCGGCGATATGCGCTATCCGCCAGCTGATCCTGGCGACGGAAGAGGCTCAACGCGACAAACGGTACTAACTGATCCGCTGGCACCTGCGCGAGGTTGAATTTGCTATTACAGGCATCGGCGACCTGACGAACGACTGGAGGGAGAACTTTTTTCCGAACATCGACGAATATCGTATCTGGTCGTTTGTCACGAAAATAGAAGGTGTAGGCCCGCAGTGCCGCCGATAAACACATGCCTGGCCGTTGATACCGATCGTACATTGCCGGAGCAACCAGCAGATGTTCGCGTCGATACGTAGGAAGCGCGAGCAACGAATCCCGAACACGATCAGTCGGCTCACTGGCCGAATGGGTGGCGGATTGCGCACCTACGGTAGAGATTCCCGCGACCGTGTGAATTCCCATGAACGCCGCAACCACAATCGCGGTTCGACGACCCCAATGCATCACGATCGGCCTACGACATGCCGAATTTGCAAGCTGAGCTTTCTTCATCATACAGCGTCCATCAATGCGGTAAAGGAAAAATCATTGGACTTGACTGGTGGGCAAATTGCTGGCGCTAGCGGCCGAAACGTGCGCTGTGGAACGCCAAGCTGAACCACGTTGTTGAGGACAAACAGCGGTGAGTCGACGATACGGAAGTTTTTGACCGACTTGGAAATCTTCCCATTCTCGACTAGCCAAAGTCCGTCGCGCGTATTCCCACTCATCAGCATACTCGACGCATCGAGCACACGGATGTTCCCAATGCGGGTGACAAGGATACCACGCCGCGTCGTTTCGATCATCTCTTCGATGCTCGTGGTTCCACCGCTTATACGATAGGCAAGCGAGTTGGGAAGCGCTCGATCGTGACCCATCTGCGACACCGCATACATCCGGTTGTAAGGGAGTTCTTTGAGCACTCCATTCTCGATCCAGTTCACCGCACGATATGGTTCTCCGTCCCAATCAAATGGAGCAAAGCCAAGATCAGGATCCATAGGATCGGCACCTACTGTGAGGCGTTCGTCTACCACTCGCAGGCCAATCTTGCTGAAGCCTCGCCGAAGCGCGAATGGCCCCATCCCACCTTCGGTTGTACCACGATCGATTGTCCAACCGTCCATAATCGGTGACCAGAGATCGCAGACCGCTTGCGGTTCCAGGATCGCAGTGTAGCGCCCTGGCTCGACCGCCACGGGATCCATCGATCGGATGCATTTATCGAGCGCGATATTGTACAACTTTTCGGGGTCGATGCGCCCCCATTCGTTGTAATCCACGCCCGCCCATCCCGAACCACGGGCTTTGGGATCACGCACCGTAATGCTGAGCTGTGCCACCGTGTACGGATAGTACCGGAGAAGGTTCGCGGTATTCCGAACCGATCGCGCAACCGCGCCAACTTCGAGATAGGCGGCAGAGAAAAACGATGTGTCCCGGGCGAGGCGCAACAGTTTCGACGCAATGTCGCCGCGCCCATCTGCTCCCAATGCATACGTATCATCAAACCAGATCTTGGGCGTGGTATGAGAATGAATGCGTGGATCAGGATCGTGATAGGTATCGGGACTCAGTGCCTGCAGCGATGTATTAGCTTCGGCCCGATTCACCATCTCCTGCAATGCGCCGTCCTCGAGCCGGTTGGTGGCAGTCCACTGCCCACCGCTAAAAATAATTCGGCCAAGCTCGACACGCGTGGATTGGACGTCACCGCCAGAAATGACCCGGTTGCGCGCCCACCGCAGGTTTCCAGTCCAGCGGCTGTTGATTCGGAGGAGCGAACTACCCTGCTTCGATTGCATCCCAATGATGCGATCCTGCAGTGCCTTGCACGCCTCGGCCGACAGGAAGCGGAGGTCGTCTGATGGGTGTTGTGTTAAAGATGTCATTGTTATCTGCGACGGAGATCAACGAGACTGACGTTCGTAAACTTCGCAGGAACGGCGCGTACGCTATTCCGCCCTGTTTGCTGCGGTTCTCCACGTTTCCGCGTGAAACCAAAGATGTCCTGGCTGGCCGGTCCGCCAATCGCAACGAGACTCTTCCAGAGTTCAGGGGATCGAAACATAAATGCGGCTCCGCCCATATACCGTCCGAGCTTTCCTTTGCGGATTTCGCGAATTTCTCCGCCACCAATTCCATTCAGACACTGATGATCGCCGTCGATGGTTGCCCTCATTACAGCGATCCCTTTCTCCGTTCCCGCGATCATCTCTTCAAAGGAGAGTTCGTCAGAACCGGGATGCACGCGGAGATTGGCCGTATGCTGAGTTTGTAAAAAGAGACCTGACTCCGAGCTTGCACAGCCGTTGGATGCGACAGGACGTCCAAGACGCTCATAATACGGCGCGAGAAACGACGCAGTCTCACGGGTCGTCTGGAAATCAGTCACAACGCCCTCTTTCACGAGTGTCGTTGCAACCGGCTCCACTGAATCTTCATCCCATTTGACAGTCGCCAATCCATCTGCGAGCGAGCGGTCCGCGGTGACGGTCAGCATTGGGCTCCCCAATTTATACGTGCCAGCGATTTCGAGTGGATCGATCAGGTACGACGTTCCACTCGCGTTGGCTTCATAGCCAAGTACGCGATCGAGTTCGGTAGCAGCCCCAATCGAGTAGTTGGCGACTTCCGCAACCGCCTGCGCAGACATCACCGCATCGTACCGGTTGATGTCGACATCCGTGGTAAATCGCGTGGCCTTGACCTCTTCGATGTACTCAGGGATACGACGATACACATCAGACTCCAGAATGCATTCCCATCCTTTTCCCATCGCGGTTCCTAAGAAAGGGTAAAACATGCCGTACCCGCTGGTTTGGAGCGATTGCTGTTCTGGGTATGTGAGGCCCCAATGCATCTCGGTCGAATAGGTCGTCTGTCGCCAGGAAGAACCTGCGCTCGATACAAACCATTGCTGCTTGCGATAAAACTGAAAGTCTCCGCCCGCAAGCACTTTTTGATCGACTCGCATGATTTCGTCCTTCAGATCGGCCATAAAATCGATTTTTTCCGTTTTGGGTACGTCAAACGGATCGTATTTGATCGGCATGGTCCACTCGCCACGACGAACGGATTGTGTCACCGAAGTCAATTGCAGATCGCTCGGCAAACCTGCGGAATTCGCACGGGCCTGGTGAACGGCTCCTTGCGCAAGCCGGCGCATTTCGTCGGAAGTAAACACGGGACTCGCCATGAATCCCCAATAGCCGTCGACAAAGACGCGAACCCCAATACCATACAATTCGTCATCTTTCTCGACATTCCACAGATCACGTATGTTTTCGATCCGTTCAATGGTGATGCGAGTATCGGCGTACGATGCGCCAGCAGACATCGCGGCGTCAACCGCTTGTTCAGCAAGCGTGTAGAAATCGGGATCGTTCCAACGTCCCATGGAAGGGATCAGAACGTGACCGCTTGTCGACCGTGGGGATTCGGCGCCAGCCAGACGGCTTATCCCCGGGAAACTTAACGCGGCGGCTGCGCCACCAGCCGCTTTCACAAACTGTCTGCGAGATTGTATCATCGAACCTTTGGCGTTGAAGAAGACGAAGAAGGAGTCATGTCGAAGTGACCATAATTCTTGAGATCCAAAAATTTCTGTGTGACGTCCTGCACCTGTTTGAACGTCACCTGTTTCAGTATCGAATCGCTCGCAACCTCAGCCAATGGCCACTGAAACGCGTCGAACGTCAGTAATCGCTGTGCGACGTCCGGCGACCGAGTCGTCATCATGGTATTGAATTCATGGATAGACTGGTCGCGTACCGTGTCGAAGGTTGCGCTCAGGTTTTGAGCAGGTGCTTCCTGGAGCGCACGGATCGTGGCGAGTGTGCTCGTGACAGCCGATCGGGCAGCCGCAGGTTTGGTGAGAAATTCGACCGTAAACCGATATGCCTGTTCTGGCGTGCGAACCCAATCGATCTGAACCGATATACTGTCGGCGCTCGACGCGAGTTCTCGGAGCAGTGTCGCGTGAAGCAGATCGCGCAACAGATTGACCTGTTCGAATTCGGTTCGCGTCGGCAACGTACTGCCATAAAATTCGAGTCTCGTCAACGTCTTTCCGTCTGTTCGTCCCCGCACGGTACGACGCACGATTCCTGGGGGAGGACGAATACCAACATCCACCGCTTCTTCATAGTAAGCGTTCGGCCAAAGTTTCCCGAAATACATTTCGACCATTGGGGTGATCGAGTCAATAGAAAAATCGCCGGCGATGACGACCGTGTAGTCAGACAGCGCAAGGATACGTGCAAGAGCGGCTTTCAGAAGTAGTGAGTCGTTGAGCGCTTTCTTCGGAAAGGTCAGTTCTCGGACGACGAGCGGATTCGATCGTGTCATCGCCAGGCGAATAGAATCCCGAAATGCATCGGCTGGTGTTCCGGGACGACCCGCATTGATCCAACTGGTGTACTTGGAATATTTTTCCGGCACGATTTTCGGCTCGCGGAGGTTCATCCAGAACACCTCCAACGCGATTACCAGATCGCTTTGTCGAGTTTCGAGTGTAAAACCTTCATTATAGGGTCCGACAAACCGATGAAGATCATACATCCGCCCCCGAAGAATTTTCTCGATGTCCTTTGGATCGCGAGCCAACGCGAGATCGGTCCCCCAGATATAGGGAGCCGCAATCGCCTCTTCAAACAGGCTGTCTTTCAGATGCTGGTAGAATCCACCATCGCTGAATGCATGCACGGAAATCCGATGTTCAGGATTCGCAAACGGATAGAGAAGAATCCGTATCCCATCTTTGCTCTTCCACTCACGGACTCCTCCGCCCCGATCATGTTTACTTTGCATCCAACTAGGCTCAGGTTTGATGAGCAAGAGCATCGAGTCAGTACGCATGACAGGCTCGGTGCCCTGCGCACTCGACCCAGTGGCAAAGCCAGCGGCACACAACGCGATCAGAGCAGTCCCCATGATGAATCGCGATAGCCGTGGTTGGAAACGGCGCGTGTCAGTGATCATTTTTTTGCCTCGTTCTTACCAGGGACCAAATCGAAGTGTGCGTATCGATCGAGCGTGAGGTATTGGCGCGCGCTCTCGAGGATATCGGTGGCGGTCAAATTTCGTAACTTCGAACCATCGGGAATTTCTGACCACGGGAGTTTGAGGTCGTCGAACAGATGCATCCGTGTGGCCCATGCCCGATCATCTTTGAGCGACCGCTCGAAGCCAAGCACCAGTGCTTCGCGCACTTTGTTGAGCTCGGCGTCAGAGATCGGATTTGTCTGTAGATCGCGGATGACATCGAACGTCGCCTTCACGAGTTCGTCGGCTCGTTCGGGGGCACTCGAAAACTGAATGTTGAATCCGTAGGTTGCCGTTGGCAGACGGTTATGCGATGCAGAGACCTGCGGGGCATATGTTCCGGAAAGCTGCTCACGAAGTCGTTCGAGCAATCGACCATTCACGACTTCCTGAAGCACCATCAGACGCCACGGCGTATACCGGTCGTCTTCGGCCGGGCCAAAGAACACTAACGCTGTTGAGGTGCGATCAACCTTGGCACCATGCACGGTTTTGCGGATGATACCACTAGGCGCTGTAATCCGTGGATCGACGATCGACTCGACACGCCCATGTCCCGGGAGAGACGCGAGGTATCGTTCGATCAGTGGCGCAACCCCGTCGAGCGTAAAGTTTCCGACAATCACGAACCGGAAATCACTCATGTCCGAAAAGCGATCGCGAAAGACTTCCAATGACTTTTCCGCGTCGATCTTATCGGGATCGACAGACATCTGTTCACGAATGAACGGATGATGCTGCGACATCGTCAGCCACGTCGTATCGCGGTAATCGTCCTCCGCGGTTCGCACCTGGTTTGCGACCGCACTCCGTAGTTGGGATCGATACGTTTCAACCGCATTCGTGTCAATTCGTGGGAACCGAATCATGAGATAGAGCAGTTGCAGCGCCGTTTCCGCATCGTCGATCGACGAGAGCGCCGATGCACTCTCCGTGAACGGTCCGACCTCCACACCAACCGACGCGATCTTCTTCCCTTGGAGATTCTTCCGTAATTCAACAGTATTAAATGTCCCAGCCCCACTCATGCTGGCAATCTGGCTAGCCATGCTCGCCGGAACATATCCGATGCTATCGAGATTTCGATAAAACCCGCCTCGGCTTTCTCCGGACAGAAGAAACATATCCGGGGTTACCGTGCTCGGACGCAGCAGGACTCGAATCCCGTTGGACAACGTCCATTCGTAAATCCCAAGATCCAGTGTCTTTCTTGCCACGATCGTTCCAGGTGTTGGAAGTTCCGGTAAGAGCGGATCGGTTCGAGTCGCCACTTCGGTGTACGGCGTCAGTTCCATGCGCTCCACGTCGTCGATGACGCCGGAAAGCGACGTGAGCTCAGGCACTCTCGCATCCACTCTGGAGGGAGCGGAGATCATGAACACGCGATTGTCCTTGAGTCGCCAAATCGCCGCCGCGCGTTTAATGTCGTCATTCGTGACAAGTGCAAGCGCTTTGCGATAGATCTGCAGTTCGGTCTTGGGATCACGAAGCTCTTCACCGGTGACAAAATGTTCGGCGTATTCCTGCGCGTACGCAACCGACGACTTTTCTTGTGGATCGGATGCACTTTTGTCGAGATCTTTCACCATCGATGCGCGCAACCCGTTGAGTGCGGTGTCGCTCAATCCATACTGAGCGATACGCTCGATTTCGGTCAGCGCGACTTCGATACCGGTTAGTGGCGAATCAGAATCAGACGTGTTGACTGAGAGGGAAAAGACAGGCTGGCCAGGAACCAACATGCTCGCACCAACACCTGCACCTCGAAACGGAGGATTCGGAACACGAGTTAATTCAGCAAGCCGCTGGTTGGCGGTGTTCGTAAAGATCGAAAACGCGATCGCCTCCCGGTTCATGACGAGTCGGTCGCCTGTTGCCGCCGGCACTTTATAGTTGATCGACATACTCGTCGTGGTCACCATCGTGTCCCGAACCAACGAAAAGAGTGGTTCTTTGTTCGCGGGAATCGGCACGGGCTTGAGCGCGCGCTCCCCGCGCGGATTGCGCAGATGTGAGAACCGCTCTTTAATAGCCTTCTCCATCGCAACCGCATCGACATCACCTACGACAACGACCGCCATAAGGTTTGGCCGATACCAGTCGCGGTAAAACCGCTTGAGTGGCGCAGCTGTCGTTCCTCGAATGCTTTCCACCGTTCCGATCGGGGTCCGGCGACCATACAACGAGCCGTTAAACATTACGGAATCATGCGCGGCTTGAATGTGAGCGCCTTGGGACAAACGTCCCCGCCACTCTTCAACGATCACACCTCGTTCCGCCACGACTTCAGCGGAATCGATCGTAATCCCATCGGTCCAGTCCGAAAGGATATCGAGCGCCGTCATCACGCGCTCTTTGTTGGCCGTTGGGACCTGCATTTCGTACACCGTACGGTCCCAAGTCGTCATCGCGTTGAGATCGGCGCCAAACCGCACGCCGATCGATTCGAGATACGCGATCAACTCATGTTCCTTGAACCGGCGCGTGCCGTTAAACGCCATGTGTTCGAGAAAGTGTGCCATACCAAGCTGGTCGTCATCTTCCTGCAGCGATCCCGCTTTGACGACAAGCATCATTTTGGCCTGTTGCTCTGGCTTGGCGTTGGCTTGAACGTAGTACGTCAAACCATTCGGTAACCGACCGGTACGAAGCGAGGTATCACGCGTGCTGACAGATGTAGTGGTCGATTTACCTTTTCCCCCGACTTTCTGCGCCTGCACGGACGAACCGTCGCCCAACGATAAACAAAGTCCTGCAAGCCCAGCGACCACAAAAAATTTATAATTCATATAATTAAGCAATACACATTAGGATTACGAACTTCTTTAACGAAATAGTCATTAACGTCAGTACGTTGGCTGGTCACGAACGAGTACAACACCTGTTGTCTTGTTGATCGTATCTCGATAGGGATACTTCCCGGGGGCCATAAATTTCCGTGTCGCCGAGGTATAGGGAAGCAGTTGTTCGATGTTCCCGCCGATAATGGCAGGGCTGTTTTGATCGAACGTAATGTTGAATGTCTTATTCTCCCATGAGGAGTTGGTCCACGTGATAGTGCCGCCGGTGGCAACGATTTGTTGGCCCATTGGAGCGGCCCATAAAGTATTTACTAAGCTGTCAGGAAGGACAACCGTGATCTCCACAGAATCGCTCACCAAACGACCATAGGCGACAATCGACGCGAGCAGTTTTGCTTTTCCGAGTCCCCATGCGAATGCGTACGACAGCCCTCCACTGAGAACCGAAGGATTGGTAGAGATCACCGACGGAATAACTCCGTCAATCAGGTTTCCTGCACCATCGCGAAGCTGCACGTCGAAGTTGACCGAAGCCATGTAATCCAAACGCGTAGGAATCGGCGACGTACTCCACGATTTCCTGAACGTGATGGAGCGTGCGTCATGCGCGGCGTCGGTGACGTACACATCAATCGTATCCGAATACGTCGCTCCAGCGATAGTCAGCTCTGCGACCACCTGAACCGAAGCCGAAGCTGTTGAGAGTAGAGCGGTGACCAGTCCTGTCTCATTCACACCGACACGTTCAGCGTTGAGCGAACGAAAACGGACAGGAGGGAGGTCCGTCAACGGTGTACCATTCGAGTTAAGCGGCGTGGCAGAAAGTTGATATGTTCCGTTCACAGCGAGTGCGAGGGCACTGGCATCGAGCTGAACAGCCCAGAGACGATCCGGGTTGGGGGCGGATGGCAGTTGGACGATATCACCACCCGAGCACGCAGTTGCGACACTCACGCATGCCGCAATAGTGGCACAACGGAGCACGATCGACTGAAGATCCATCCATCGCCGATGCAGAGATGAAGTCACGTTCATAAAATTAGGCATCCCGATTGAAGCAACCTGTGAAGTAAGGATTGTTATCGATTTCGGTGATTGGGGGAGCGAAACTCGGTTTTGCGGAGAAGATGTTTGGATCGTACATGAGGTTAGGATGCTGTCCCTGTGGGAATACCTGATAAAACGATCTTTTGTACTGCCGGACAAATCGTCGCATGTCCCCAAATCGCCGTCCGGTTCCATAGAGCCAGAATGCACGTTCGCGGAACATCACCGACTCACGCAAGATTTTATCGGCATTGATCGTGGAATCGACAGGTAATGCACCGAGTGCCTGACTCCCCGCACTCTGCCGAAGTTCATTAAGAATATCCGCCCACCCTTCGAAGTCTTCAGCGCGCAGCTTGGCTTCTGCTTCGATCAGACGAGCTTCGAGGCCATCGGTGAGAGGGATACTACCAACCGCTCCACCAAATTTTGCAGCAATTGGACGGAAGCTTGAACTCATGACCGACGCAACACGGAAGTCACCGTTCTGACCGGCACTCAGGTAATCCAAACCATTCACACCCAGTCGATCCACCATACGAAGACTTTCGTCGGCGATGTAGTTTCGCCCAGCAGCCGCTGAGAAGTGGGCATCGTATCGGTACGTCGTCGGAATTCCGCTAACCAGCGCAGCCGCATCGGAAATCCGATTGAGGTTGACGAGTGCACGAGCCTTGCCTAAGGTGGCCATGTGACGAATGCGAACACTGTCTGTAGTGATGGCCAACGCGGAATCGAAATCGGCGATCGCCTGCTCGAAAACTTGTTCGGTTGTGAGTGGACGTCCAAAGACGATATCACCACCATAGATCGCTCGACTAAACGGGATACCAGAACAGAAGAGCTCTGCAAACATGACCGAATTGAATCCGCGCAAAGCATACAACTGCGCGCGGTATGAACTTGGTGTCGTTACACCATACTTCTTGAGCGCCCCGATCGACTGGTCGAGTTGCAAGCGGGTTTGATGCATCGAATACCAGGGCTCTGCTTCGGGGCTTTCGCGTAACAGAGACAGACCGTCATAACCAACCGCACGAAGCGCAAATGTTGTGTTTTGTATGAACATTTCGTCAGAGCCAGCTCCGCTTGCGCCGACAAAGCTCACGCTTCCCGAGAATGGATTTCCACCGGCGAACACGAAATTAAACGAGCTGACCGCATGCTTATAGAGCGCGACAGAACCAGCTTCGGTTTCGACCACCGAAGGATCCACGATAATCGATGGATCTGGAACATCGGTGAGTCGCCATGCAGAGCAGCCTGTCTGAAGAGCTGTCATTGCGGCACCCACGACAAGCCAATGGCGAAGCTTCAAAGAACGTTGCATATATATGTATTCGCTCAATAGCTGAGGTTGAATCGCATGGACCATTCACGCGTTTGCGGAATGGCGCCTCCGTCTGCTGTGACGTTCCCCAAGTTGGACGTGTTGACCTCTGGGTCTGCGCCACGGTATTTCGACCACAACGCGAGATTCCGTCCCATCAACGAAAGGGAGACGGTGCGGCCACGGAATATGCGAGCCATCGCAGGTGTGCCGTGCACCGTAACAGACAGATCAGACCAGCGCATCCAGGATACTCGATCATATACCACCTGTGCACTGCTGTTTCCACCAAATACCGAACCAAACGCATAGAGCTGCTCGGCGAGCGAAACGCTGGGATCAACAGCGAACCGGCAACGCCTATCACCGCATTGGGAGTTGAGCAGCGAGTTGAATTGCGTCAATCCCCCCTGGTAGTTAAACCCAGTCCCAATCGTAACACGTCCATTCATCAGGCCGAGATCACTGTGCAGGGAAAACTCCATCTTTGGAATCGTCTGGCCAATATAGACAGCGCTATCGGCGAGTTTGACTTCGTCTGGTGTCAAAATGCCGTTCCCGTCGTTGTCATTATACGCGATAATCGGTCGCGCCCAGAATGCATTCACGGGATACCCTTCGACGTACCGCATGCCTCCCCACGGAACGCCAGAGTTCGCGGAGAGCTTCATCAACTTGTTGGAGTTCTTGGAATACGCAAGCGTGACATTCCAGTTGGCTGCGGTTGAAATGACCGGGCGTGCTGACGTTGAAATTTCGAGCCCGCTGTTTCGAATTTTCCCCACATTTTCCTGACGGGATGGGAATCCGAACGATGGAGGGAGCGTGCGGGCGACCAGGGCGTCATTCGTAGTCTTCTGATATCGTGTAACATCGAACGTCATCCGATCGTTCCACAAACTGAGATCGAATCCAGCTTCATACTCGATAGACCGCTCAGGGACCAGTCCGGTATTCCCAAGCGACCTGAGGTTAAATCCGGTGACTTGTATCCCGTCGAAGTTACTCCGAATCGAACCGAACGACCGGAACCGCGCATCGGTCCCGGGCTGCACACCGGCCTGTCCAAATGCACCTCGGAGTCGTAGACTCGTGAGATACGACGTGCTGGGGAAAAACGACTCCCGTGAGATGAGCCACGACGCATTAAACTTGGGATAGATCATCGGACGTGCCTGTGTCCCGAACGAGCTTGCCGCATCGGCCCGAATCGCGGCCGTCACAAACAGCGCGTCACGAAATGAAGCCGATTGATCAGCAAACCAGCCGAGGGTGGCGAGTGCATTGCGAACTTCAGTGGCACCCATCGTGGTGACAGTACCACCAGATAAGACATCACTTCCATCCTGGAGATCCTCAACTTCAACGCCCATGCTAGCGTAGTCCATCCGTTGAAACTGCATTCCAATTACGGATCGGCTTTGCAGATCGATACGCAGTGGCAGTGACGCTGTTCCGGTCAGGCTGGCATTTCGGTTCGTCGTCTGGTTCTGTGACCGGCCGCGCCCGCTCCGAACAGATGCAGCCTCCAACCCGATAACATCCTGCTGACGCAGCAACTTTTCATCGTTGCGAGTTGTCCGGTCCATCCCGATAAGACCGTTCACCATGAATAGCGAACTCGGTCGGAAGGCTCCTTGCAAGCCACCAGCGATCCGATCGCTGGCATCGCCCGCCCGTTGCATGAAGTCGATTGCGGGACCGTTCACTCCCCATCCATTCCCGATCGTATCACGATAGCCCGGGCCCTTAAGAGAACGCTCGATATACGAGCCCGCCCCCTGGGCGGCGTCGCGTCGAGCCTGGGACATGAACATCGACGTTAACCCAACGTCGAGTTTGGGATTGACTTGCGAGTTGAGGTTGAGCGACAAATTTGTCGACGATGCCTCGTTGGGACGTTTGGCCCATTCTGGAAGCGGAGCTCCTCCCCGCAGTTTAGAAAGCCGCGCCACTTCGGATGATGGCATCCGTAGCACACCCAGTTCGTAGTTGTACGTTCCGCCAATGAAATACTGCAAGAATGGCGAACCACCCGAAAGCTGCGACATGTAGGAGCTGCTGTACCCTTTCCCCAGTGGCGACGTCTCTTTCTGATTGAGCGGATTGAAGTGCGTCAAACTGTCGACCTCACAGCGTTTATTCGCAAGGTCCATCAGCGAACAGTTGGCAGACTCAGCCCACATTGGGGAACTTCCCCATGCTGTCCAAATTTCGGGATACCTGGCGTTCGAGCTGGTCATCCCCTGCGTCGTTCCAACGCTCCAGCGCGCGGGTCCCGGACGTCCACGTTTGGTCTTGATCACGATAACACCGTTCGCAGCATCGGAGCCATACAACGTCGCGGCTGATGGCCCTTTCAGGACTTCGATACTCTCGATCAATTCCGGGTCGATGTCATTGAGACGCGATGCCGCGGGAACGCCCGACGCAACCTGATTGCCCGAGATGTTTCGCGCGCCAATTGTTCCCGGTGACGCTGCAGGGGCCTGGCTGTAGCTCATATCGAGGCGAACGCCATCGACAATGAGAATGGGATCGGAATTTGTAATCAGTCCGGCCACACCACGAATACGGATCCGAGATCCCGCGCCTGCGGTTCCACCACTCGAGATGACCTGTGTGCCAGGCGCGCGCGACTTGATCAGATCGCTGATATCGCGAAGCGGCGTTGTCTTTACAATGGAATCAGCGTTGATGAGCGCGCTCGAATTTCCTACTTCGAGACGTTGACGGTCCCCAGCTCCGGTCGTCACCACTTCACGAAGATTTTGTGGCACGAACTGCATTGAGACCGTGACATTCTCGTTGACGCCTGACACAAAGACAATCGTTTGTGAAGAGGTCTTATATCCCAGAACACGAGTGCTCAAGATTCTGGTTCCCGGGGCGATCTTCGAAAGTACAAACCCGCCATCTTCTTTGCTGATAACGCTAGAAGGTACCCCGCTAACCTGAACAATGGCCCCGGGAATTCCACGCTGCGTCCTCGAATCGATAACGCGCCCTGTGATCGTTATCCCCGCGGAATCGGAACGATTCGTACTATCCGCTGCACTTCGCTTAGCGAGCTGTATGACAACTGTTTCACCATCAGGAGCAGTTGCCGCAACCAACCCTGTACCGCGAAGAATGGTCACGAATGCGTCCGACACCTTCGATTGAGTGACGTTCACGCGAATGCGGCGAGCAAAAACAGGATTCGTATTATTGTAGACGATCCGCACACCCGCTTGTCGCGCGAGTTCATCGAGTGCATACGCAATCGTACTATCGGTAATACGCAAGGTGACGACCGCGTTGATATGAGGTTGCCGTTGCTGCCGATTGATCTGCGTGCCTTCGATCGCATGCGCCTCCGGCGTGCGCTGTGCATCCACGGAAGCCGCGGTAACGACTCCCGCGAGAGCGAGCATCGCACACCGCTGCCACAATGCTCCCACCCCGGGAAAGGAATATTGCGAATCGTCAGAGAGCTGACGGAGTTCCGTCTCCATGTCTTATTTCGAATAAAGGGTTAACACGCGGCCTTCACGAACTACACGTATGTCAAACGTCATCTGCAGGATAGCAACGAGGTCGTTGAGTGATCCCATGGCGAACTTTCCTGTAACTTCCTGCGTTTTGAGTACAGCATCGTTGATACGAATTTCAACGTTGTACCATCGACCGAGATCGACGATGGCTTCAGAAAGCGGAACCTTCTGGAGCGAGAGGACGCCCGACGTAAACGTCGTAAAGTCTCTCGGCGCAGGAGCGAGACGAGCCATACCGTCCTGGTTGATCGTCACCTGCTGCTGACTGGAGACGAGCACTTTTTGTACAGCGACTTCACCTGTTTTCACAGCAACGACTGTAACCGTGTCCGTCTGATATTCACGCACGACGAACGTGGTTCCCAGTACGCGTGTTGCGCTCCGTGGGGTTACGACGATAAAAGGGCGTTTGCTGTCAGCAACAACATCGAAATACGCTTCACCCTGCAAGCGAACAGTGCGGTCGCGATCGTTATAGGTGGTTGGAACTTCGAGCCGGCTGGATACGTTGAGCACGACAGTGCTGCCATCGGGAAGCGTGAGCGACGAGAGTTGGCCATTGGGCGTCGTGTATGTCGACATCGATGCCATCGCCGCCGCTCGATGAGCCCGAATGCTGCTCATCCATCCCTGAAACACCGCCGCGACTAACAACCCAGCGACGCCAACAGCAATCCAACGCTGCCGATGAACCGCGGTCCAACGAAGACGCTCAAAGATCCTGGTCGGGGTGTGACCGGCTACATCACCCTTCCGAAGACCGGCGCTGGTCAATGAAGGCTCGCTCTGTTCCTCGAACTGCAACGCTTGTGCTGTTGTGCTTGCAGCGTCACCATCACGATTCCGAACACTCGGTGCAATTGCAAGTTCATCCCCTTCATCAGCGCCAATCCGGCTTTCCAGAGCGCGGAGCACTCGCGTCGCGTCTGGCGGTTGCAGATTCATCATGACGGCCCCGGAGACGAACTGTTCCACTGCTTCTCGCGACTGGGGATGGCTTTGCATCCACAGTTCAACGCGCCTGGCGCTTGCCAGATCGAGCTTCCCGGAGAGATAAAGGCTCAACAGGTCGTCATCACGGCCGGGACGAGACTCGGTGGGAGGGAAAACGGGTGTCATATGCAAGGAGGTATTACGCGAGTATGAATTCTGTGACACATGTGAATGAAGACAGTCATAAAATCGCTCAAACCGGTGCGTCCACGCCAAGTGACTGCAACACGTCTCGTAACGTACGGTATGCTCGGCTCACGTGTGCACGAACGGCGTCCTGGGACATTTCCATGATCTGCGCGATCTCGTCGTATTCCATCTGCTGTACCCAGCGCATGGTGATGACCTGGCGACGCACAGGAGAAAGCTGTTCGAGCGCCTGATGGATTCGGGAATTGATGTCGATACGCTCCGTAACCTTGCCTGGAGAGTCCGGAAGCTGGCCGTGCCCCGGGACCTCGATGTCTGCCCACGACTTCGTGATCCTGGCTGTGGTTCGACTATTCCGAAGCAACACGAGCGACCGTTTTCTGGTCGAAGCGAAAAGATAGGAGGCCACTGACCCAGAGAACTGGACCTCAGCTCGACGTTCCCAAAGCGAAATGAAAATATCCTGAACGGCGTCCTGGGCGATTTCAGAATGCTGCAGAAACGTCATGGCGAACCGCCATAACGTGTCGTGGTACGCGATGCACAGTGCGTTAAACACCGCACGGTCCCCTGCTCTCACTCCCGCGACGATCTCCGCGTCTGTCAATGGTCCCGATGGGTTGAGGACCCGCACAGGCGCGTATTGTTCTCCGTCGTTTCCGCTCGTCGTCACAGACAGAGGGCGTGCGGTGGACGGCAGCGAGGCACCTTCCGAAAAGGTGGCATCAGACAAGGCGGCGGCATTCACAGCTTACTATTACGTCAGCGGCGATTCTGTGACACGATTCGACGTTTTCGTGTTGTGGGTATTCCATAGCTGCCCTTCCGGAGGGCGCCTCGCAGGACGATATGCCCCCTACGCCGCCACTCCGGGATACTATATATACCCAAGTACACCCAGCGGGCAGTTTCAGTTTCCTGAAAATTGCCAAATTTCATCCCTGCGAATCGCCCTCAAAAGAGATATTTTAAGCATATAACAATTTGGGCGGGGACGATCACCGAAAGATCGTCCTGCTCCGGGCTGTGGTTCCCAGGGAGATTCTTTGTGAAGATTGTGACGATTGGCGGAGGACCAGCCGGGCTGTATTTCGCCCTGTTACTCAAGAAAGCTAGACCCGAATACCAGATCACGGTACTGGAGCGCAACCGGGCTGGCGATACCTTTGGCTGGGGAGTCGTCTTTTCCGACCAGACGCTCTCCAACTTCCAGACGGCCGACGAACCCACGTACAAGGCGATTCTTGATCACTTTGCCCACTGGGACGACATCGACGTCCAGATTAAAGGCGAAACCATCACGTCAACTGGCCACGGCTTCTGTGGAATCGCCCGCAAAACCCTCCTTCAGATCCTCCATGACCGCGCCTCGGACCTCGGCGTCAACATCCGCTACGAATGCGATGTCGCCTCGCTCGATGACCTGGCCAGGTTTGGCTACGCCGACGCAGATCTGATTGTCGCCGCCGACGGCGTCAACAGCCGAATCCGAAAGGAACTCGAAACCAACTTCGTCCCCAACCTCGACGTTCGTCCCGCCAAGTTCGTCTGGTTCGGCACCACACGACAGTTCGAGGCCTTTACCTTCGCGATTCTCCAAAACGAACTCGGCACCTTTCAAGCACATTGCTACCGGTTTGAGCCCAATTTGTCGACGTTTATCGTGGAATGTGATGCGGAGTCATGGAAGCGCGCCGGATTTGATACAATGGATACCGATCAGTCCATCGAACGCTGCCAGGAGATGTTTGCAGAGTGGTTGCAAGGACACCCGCTGATGAGCAACGCCACGCATCGCACGAGTTCCCCCTGGACGAGCTTTACGCGAGTAACAAACCAACATTGGTTTAGCGGGAACGTTGTATTGATGGGAGATGCCGCGCATACCGCGCATTTTTCGATCGGGTCCGGTACGAAGCTCGCGATGGAAGACGCAATTTCGCTCGCGCGAGCGGTCGCCGCCCCCTCCAACAGCTTACACGATGCTCTGCAAAGCTATCAAGATGAGCGTTCAGTCGAAGCGCTTCGACTGCAGAACGCGGCACGGAACTCGATGGAATGGTTTGAGCACGTCAAACGATACACTCGATTCGATCCTCAACAATTTGCGTACAGCTTACTCACTCGAAGCCAGCGTGTTAGCCATGAAAACCTTCGGCTACGCGACGCCAAATATCTGACGAACGTCGAGCGATGGGTGGCAAGCCAGGCGGATACGGAAGTTGCGTTAGCCCCGAATGAGAATGCATCCGTAACGATCGGCGCAAAGACGGATGTAAATACGAACATAAATGCCGACACGAATATCAGTGTCATCGTGGATGTCGACACTCCGAGAAAGACCAGGACTTCCTCGGACTTCCCGCCGCCACCGCTCTTTACACCATATCGAATTCGTGGTATGTATCTCAACAACCGCGTGTTGGTTGCACCAATGGATATGTATCGTGCTGTTGATGGATCGCCTACGGACTTCCATCTCGTACACATTGGTAGTCGAGCGGTTGGCGGAGCTGCGTTGATCTTTACCGAAATGACCTGCGTTGCGCCCGAAGGACGTATCACACCGGGCTGTACTGGTATGTACGCTGATTTGCATCGCGATGCCTGGGGTCGTATCGTTGATTTCGTGCACTCCGAAAGCGAAGCAAAGATCTGCTTGCAAATCGGGCACGCAGGTCGAAAGGGATCCACAAAAGTTCCGTGGGAAGGAAACAACGTTCCGCTCGACAGTGGAAATTGGGAGGTCATCGGACCGTCGCCAATCGCGTATGGACCAGGGCTCCCGGTACCGCGCCCAATGACGCGCGACGACATGGACGTGGTGCGCGAGCAGTTTATGAACTCTACACGATATGCAATCGACGCCAATTTTGATATGATCGAATTGCACTGTGCACACGGATATTTACTTTCCAGCTTCATCACCCCGTTGAGCAATCAGCGGACAGATGAATATGGCGGCTCATTAGAGAATCGACTGCGATATCCGCTCGAAATCTTCGGTGTGATGCGTTCCATCTGGCCGCAAGATCGCCCGATGTCTGTGCGTATCTCGGCAACCGATTGGGCAGAGGGTGGAATCACGGGTGACGAAGCTGTTGCAATCGCAAAGGCGTTTATCGCTGCCGGCGCCGATATCATTCACGTATCCACAGGTCAAACATCTTCTGACGAACAACCTGTGTACGGTCGTATGTTTCAAACGCCGTATAGCGATCTGATTCGTAACGAAGCCGGTGTTCGCACTATCGCCGTAGGCAACATTCTGGATCCCGATCAGATCAACTCGATCATCGCATCGGGCCGAGCAGATCTTGTTGCTTTGGGGAGACCACATCTTAGCGATCCATATTGGACGTTGCATGCAGCGGCAGACCTTGGATATCGTGACTTGACGTGGCCGTCCTCATACTTTCAAGGTCGGAGGCAGCTCGAACGCGAGAAGGCGAAACAACAGGCTGTTCAACAAAAGACCTGAGTAACCGTTGCGATACACCAGCCAACAACCAATTGAGCAGCCCGCAAGCGCTTCATCCACCGACTCTCGACGGACTACTATAATGTCAGACCAACAACCACGTACGGTTTCTTTATATTTACGAAATCGACATGTCATCATCACGGGTGGCAGTCGAGGGATTGGCGCCGCAATTGCCAGCGTGTTAGCACAACACGGTGCGCGTATTACCTTGATGGGACGAACTGAGCGCGATCTCGATGAACATGCAGAACGTCTCACTGCAGAGTCTCAGGTAGAGTCACAAGGAATTGTCTGCGATGTAACAGACGCGAAATCCGTGATATCAGCCTTTGAGTCTGCGGAGGAATCGTTTGGGGCGCCCTATGCACTTATTAATAACGCGGGGCATGGGACGTCGAATCCATTCGCAGAGATATCGCTTGATGAATGGAATTCCATGTTGGCTCTGAATCTTACCGGGACGTTTCTCTGTTCGCAGCAGGTTCTTCCTACGATGCTCAGCGTTGAAGAAGGCCGAATCATCAATATCGCATCTACGGCCGGGTTACGTGGATATGGTCGAGTTGCAGCGTACTGCGCTGCGAAACACGGTGTGATTGGCCTTACGCGTTCACTCGCCATGGAAACAGCAAAACATGGCATTACGGTAAATGCGGTCTGCCCCGGCTATACAGAAACGGAGATGTTAGACCGCACAATCGACCGGATTTCCGAAGCGCGTAGCATCACGACCGATGAAGCGCGCGAGATGCTAATCAAGCCGATTCCACGTGGGCAGCTAACGCACCCGAATGAAGTTGCGAATGCGGTGGCATGGCTGTGCTCTCCAGATGCAACGGCAATTACAGGGCAATCTATCGCGGTTGCTGGAGGGGAGGTGATGTGAGCCCGTCTTCATCGATTCGTGCAATTCAACGAGACGATTCGTCACGCAATCACGACGACGTTCAGGATAATCACAACATCCGTGATGCTCGTACTACCGCGGAACATTCTGATAATCGAGTGACCCTTCGCGCATGGCTTCGGCTTTTGGCGTGTACGAATGTGATTGAAGGCCGAGTGAGAAGTTTGCTGCGAGAACAGTTTGACACAACGCTTCCCCGCTTTGATCTACTCGCGCAGCTTGACGCCGCGTCTAACGATTCAGTTCCTGGGCTCACAATGAGCGAACTGTCTCGACGGATGATGGTCACAAACGGTAATATTACGAGTCTGGTCGACCGTCTCGCACGTGAACAGCTGATCAGTCGAGCCGTCTCTCCTACTGACAGGCGAACGCAAATCGTACGGATTACAGCGAAAGGAAGACAAGCGCTGGGAGAGATTACGCCAGATCATCAACGTTGGGTTACTTCCATGTTCGCGGAACTGGAGCCAGAGGAGTGTGCGCAGCTGTATACGCTTCTTGGAAAACTCAAAACGTCCGCACAACTTGCGACCATCGATGGAGCACGACAGAAAAATGACTAACGATTTCACAAGAGCGTCTTTCCGCGCGCACGACTTCAAGGCCCAGCACTTTCAATGGGAGGTTGATGGGCGGGTTGGTGTGATTACGCTCAATCGACCGGAGAAGAAGAATCCGTTAACGTTTGAATCGTATCGCGAGCTATCAGCATTATTTCGCCAGTTGAATCATGCGGATGATGTGAAAGTTATTGTAATTACGGGCGCTGGTGGAAATTTTTGTTCTGGCGGTGACGTTCACGAGATTATCGGACCGTTAGTGAAGATGCGAGATGAGCATCGTACGCAGGATCTCCTGACGTTCACTCGAATGACGGGAGAGCTGGTTGCATCGATGCGTGCTTGCCCGCAACCCATTATTTCTGCAATCGATGGAATTTGTGCTGGTGCAGGGGCGATTATCGCGATGGCAAGTGATCTTCGGTATGGATCGCCAGCGAGTAAGGTTGCGTTTCTCTTTACACGGGTTGGGTTAAGCGGCGCGGACATGGGTGCTTGCGCGATTCTCCCGCGGATTATCGGTCAGGGGCGAGCGAGCGATCTATTATATAGCGGACGGTTTCTTCCGGCCGAGGAAGCCGAGCGTTGGGGGTTCTATAATAGAATCATCGCAAGCGATGTATTGTTGCGGGAAACAGTTGCGATGGCGGAAACACTTGCAGCTGGACCGACGTTTGCGCATGCGATGACCAAGAAGGCCTTGCATCAGGAATGGGCGATGGGAGTTGACGAAGCGATTGAAGCCGAGGCTCAATCCCAGGCGATTTGTATGCAGACTGAGGATTTTTCGCGCGCATACCACGCCTTTGTCGCGAAGGAAAAGCCGAAGTTCGAGGGGAACTAGATGGCAGATACTACGTTTCTTGACTGGCCGTTCTTTGAAGAACGGCACCGAACATTTGTGAAAGAGCTACGCGCATGGGCTGAATGTGAGGTTCCGCCTATAGTTGCAAATGGTCATATTGCAAATGAACATAAGACGAGCGTACAACACGGCAGCGACAGCAAACCGGCCTTATCGTTAGATAATACGTGTCAAACGCTGGTACGCAAGCTTGGTCAGGCGGGCTGGTTACGTTGCGTGGTACCCAAAGCATATGGCGGCCTGTACGACAACTTCGATGTTCGCACTCTGTGCCTGGTTCGGGAAACTTTGGCATCGATCTCCGGACTCGCCGACTTCAGCTTCGCCATGCAAGGTCTTGGTAGCGGACCTATTGCACTGTTTGGTTCTGATTCGCTCAAGCAGCGTTATCTACCCAAAATCGCTACGGGTGAAACCATCGGAGCGTTCGCTATCTCCGAAGCGGAAGCAGGTTCAGACGTCGCAGCTATGACAACTACCGCAAGAGTCGATGGAGATTCATATGTCATCAACGGTGAAAAAACCTGGATCTCCAACGCAGGGATTGCCACGCACTATGTAGTATTCTGCGCACTCGAGCGGGATAACAACTCAGACGACAACGCTAACGCGAAGGCAAAGAAAGAGTTTATCGCCATCGTCGTTGACGCTGACACGAAAGGATTATCCGTCAGCAACAGAATTGATGTTATTGCACCGCATCCACTTGGCACGCTAAAGTTTGAAAACTGTCGAGTGAATGCCAGCAATGTAATTGGTGAAGCAGGTAAAGGACTTAAAATCGCTCTCGGTACTCTGGACGTCTTTCGCACGACAGTTGGTGCGGCATCGCTAGGCTTCGCACGTCGAGCGATGGACGAAGCACTAACGTTCGCATCGCAACGCTCGATATCCGGTCAATACCTCTCAGATTTCCAACTCACACGCGCTCGTCTCGCAACGATGGCAACTGACATCGACACGAGCGCATTGCTTATATACCGCGCAGCCTGGACACGCGATACAGGCTCACCGCGTATTACCCGCGAAGCCGCCATGGCCAAATGGCACGCCACCGAAGCCGCCCAACGGGTGATCGATAGCGCCGTACAACTACTCGGCGGACGAGGAGTCGTATCAGGCGCAATCACAGAAGAGCTATATCGCGAGATTCGTGCGCTACGAATCTATGAAGGCACCAGTGAAATCCAACAGCTAATCATCGCCGGCCAATTATTGACCGACGTCACCAAGACCGATTCGATACGGAGTGAGTGATGAGTACAGCAAGTGGGCACGTCGATACATTTTGTCAGAAGAAGCTTCCCCCCAAAGAGCTGTGGCCAAAGCTGGATTATTCCGGTATTCCAGAACTTGCTTACCCGTCACGAATCAATTGCGCAGCTAGCCTGCTGGATGCGGCTATAGAGCGCGGAGACGGGGAACGTACCGTCTTTCATTATAATGGATCAACGTGGACCTATCGCGATCTGTTACACGCGTCCAATCAAATCGCAAATGTTTTAGTCGATGACTTTGGGTTAATTCCAGGCAATCGCGTGCTACTTCGCGCGGCCAATACTCCAATGTTGGCCGCCTGCTGGTTCGCGGTTGTTAAAGCCGGTGGTGTAGTGGTTTGTACCATGCCGTTATTGCGCTGCAAGGAGCTGACATACATTGCAGACAAGGCACAGATCTCACTGGCGCTCTGTGATACCAGAGTTGTTGATGACTGCGTTAAGGCAATGCAAATAACGTCAGACGGAGCTCCGCGAGCAAACGCGACAGTTATACCGTTTCAATCAGACAGTTCGGACAGCCTTGAATCGTTGATGCGCACCAAGCCAACAACGTTTTCAAACTGTGATACAGCAGCAGAAGATATTGCACTGATCGCGTTTACCTCTGGAACAACCGGTCGGGGCAAAGGAACGATGCATGCTCACCGCGATGTGTTGGCAATTACGGACTGCTTTCCAAAGTATGTACTTAAGCCCGAACCTTCCGATATCTTTTGCGGCTCACCACCGTTCGCATTTACGTACGCGCTCGGTGGAATTCTGTTGTTCCCGATGCGCATTGGAGCCTCGGTACTTCTCCTGGAGCAAGCCTCCCCGCCCAATCTAATCAAGGCGATCCATGAATATCGCCCAACGGTATGCTTTACAGCACCAACAGCGTACCGTGCAATGCTAGGCTTAATCAAGGACTACGATCTCTCCAGTCTAAGACGTTGCGTTTCGGCAGGCGAAACACTGCCACGCGCAACATTTGAAGCCTGGCAAGAAGCAACAGGAATCAAGATTATAGACGGAATCGGCGCGACAGAAATGCTCCATATCTTTATCAGCGCTTCCGACGATGATATTCGGCCCGGAGCAACAGGTAAAGCCGTACCAGGCTATCGTGCGAAAGTAATAGACGATACCGGAAACGAAGTGCCTGTTGGTGAAGTGGGGCGATTAGCAGTTCAAGGTCCAACAGGCTGCCGTTATATGGACGATATCGAACGGCAAAATGGTTACGTGAGAGACGGTTGGAACCTAACCGGCGACTCATACCGCATGGATAGCGACGGGTACTTTTGGTATCAGGCCCGCACCGATGATATGATTATCTCTTCAGGCCATAATATCTCGGGACCAGAGGTAGAGAACGCACTTCTGGATCACCCAGCGGTACAAGAATGTGCAGTAATCGGCACACCAAGCGAAGATCGTGGTTCAATCGTCACCGCATACATTGTATTAAAACAGTCCGTCAGTGAAAACCCGCCAACGGTTAGGGAGCTCCAGGACTTTGTGAAAGCTGAGATCGCTCCGTATAAATATCCCCGAAAGATCGAGTTTGTTGAAAGTCTCCCACGAACCGACACCGGAAAACTACAACGTTTCAAACTTAGAGAACTAGTATCGTGACTACCCCTTCCAATCAACCAATCAACTTGAACCCAGCGGGTTGGGCACCGGCTCGTGGATATTCAAATGGAATATCTGTTAAGGGACGTCAGATCTATTTTGCTGGCCAAGTTGGCTGGAACCCTACCAACTGCAAGTTTGAAGTTGAAGGATTAGCCGCTCAATTGAAACAGGCATTACTCAACGTTTCAACTTTACTTAAAGAGGCAGGCGCCGCACCAGAGCATCTCGTGCGCATGACTTGGTTTATCACAAACAAGTCTCAGTACGTGACTTCACAACGAGAGATTGGCCAAGCGTACAGGGAAATTCTTGGAAAGAACTTCCCTGCTATGTCTGTTGTGTTCGTCAGTGAATTAGTTGAAGATCAGGCGTTAATTGAAATTGAAGCAACCGCGGTGATTCCGGAATGAAAGACAACGATGCAGTAATTGTTGAAGCGGTTCGCACACCCATCGGCAGATATGCAGGTGCCCTCGCCAAAGTACGCTCGGATGATCTCGCAGCATCGGTTATTAAGGCCATAGTTGCCAGGAGTAGCGTCGATCCATCATCTATTGATGATGTGATTATGGGTTGTACCAATCAAGCAGGCGAAGACAACAGAAATGTTGGACGACTTGCTTCACTTCTCGCGGGTTTACCAATTGAAGTGCCAGGTCAGACTGTGAATCGTCTTTGCGGCTCCGGCCTTCAAGCGATTATTACAGCGTCACATGCGATCAAGGCTGGTGAAGCGCATGCGATTGTTGCAGGTGGCGTTGAAAGCATGACTCGTTCCCCTTGGGTTTCGTTAAAAGCCGAGGAAGGATTTTCGCGCACACCGCCACAGGTGGTGGACAGTACTATCGGATGGAGATTCACCAATCCCAAGTTCCCTGCCGAATGGACTATTTCGATGGGTGAAACGGCAGAAAATGTAGCCGAACAATACGGGATCTCTCGTGAAGCTCAGGACGTCTTTTCCTTCGAAAGCCAGCAGAAGACAGCAGCGGCTATTGCTGCGGGAAGATTTCGAGATGAGATAGTCCCTATTGAGGTACAGGGAAAGGGCGGAAAGATGAATGTTGTTGCCACTGACGAACATCCTCGTTCAGACACTACCCTCGAGAAACTTTCGACACTTAAACCAGCTTTCAAAAAAGACGGCTCTGTTACCGCAGGCTCCGCGAGCGGTATTAACGATGGCGCGGCAGGCACATTAGTAATGAGCGCAAGCGAAGCGAAACGACAAGGATTACAACCACTTGTCCGCATCATTTCCTCCGCAGTTGTTGGAGTTTCCCCAGAAATTATGGGAATCGGCCCCGTGCCCGCAGTGAGAAAAGCCCTTGAACGCGCCGGCCTCAATATTAACGACATCGATCTCATCGAACTCAACGAAGCCTTCGCTGCGCAATCTCTTGCGTGTATTCAAGAGTTGAACATCGATCGAAACAGGGTGAATGTAAACGGCGGTGGAATCTCGCTAGGCCATCCACTTGGAGCGAGTGGAGCCAGAATCACAACGACGTTAATCCACGAGATGCGACGCCGCAAAGCCAGGTACGGGCTGGCAACAATGTGTATCGGTGTAGGCCAAGGAATCGCAACGATCTTCGAGCTAGTTAGCTGACAGACCACTGACTTTCGGATTCTAATAATGGAACAACAAGAACACGTGGATACCATGCAAAACGAAATCAACCGCATAACGATAATCGGCGCTGGAACAATGGGCCACGGAATCGCTTATAGCTCCATAGTATCCGGCTATAAGGTCATCATTACCGACACATCCGACGTCCGACTGAAAGACGCAGTCAACCATATCGAAGCCGCACTAGCCAAAGGCGTATCGCGCGGAAAACTAACTCCGGATGAGTCTATTGCTGCACGCACCAGACTCCGGACGGAATCCAACTTCGATTCTGCCGTGAGCGTCGCAGATCTGGTTATCGAAGCAGTCCCGGAAAACCTTGAACTAAAACAGGATATTTTCCGAAGCCTGAGCGACCTGTGCCATCCGCAATGCATCCTCGCATCCAACACATCATCTCTGTCAATTACCGCAATCGCATCCGTAACAAAAGATCCGTCGCGTGTAATCGGGATGCATTTCTTCAATCCGGTACCGGCCATGAAGCTAGTCGAGCTGGTCACCGGTAACGAGACATCACCAAACACGAGAGACTCCGCAAAACTATTCACAGAGTCTCTAGGCAAAACGCCAATTGTCGTAAAAGATTCCCCAGGTTTCGCTTCAAGCCGCCTTGGAGTAACTCTTGGACTCGAAGCAATGCGCATGCTCGAACAAGGCGTCGCCACCGCCAAGGATATAGACACCGCCATGGAACTCGGCTACAACCATCCTATTGGCCCGCTGAAGCTGACAGATCTCGTCGGACTGGATATCAGGCTGGCAATTGCCGACCATCTATACGAAACATTTGGTCAGGATACTTATGCTGCACCGCAGATACTCAGGGACTATGTAAAGGCTGGCAAACTTGGGAAAAAGTCGGGTGAAGGGTTTTATAAGTGGTAGAAGAGAAATACGCGTTCCCCACCCACCTGCCTTCAGATTTAAACAGATGCAACTCCCAACTCTAAGATTCTAATCGATATCTATCAGGACTTTCAGGATCCCTCACCATGAGATTTGCAGCGTCTCTCCTGATGGAACTTAGATCATCTGCAAACTTATCTGCATCACCCTTACTAAGATGAGGGCTTGATTTCATAATGGATCGAAAATCAGCCAGGGATAACCCAACCGCTATATGACAAAACTTAGCCATGGTTTTTTCCTTTTGTTAGTAACGACTCTCACCTTTTTCCCGCGAATAGGCCCAGGCTCTTAAAACTGCGTTCATACGCGACTGATAACCGGGGCCTTCTTGCTTAAAGATATCCAGGACATCTTTGTCCAGTCGCATCGTTACAGTGGCCTTTTCAGCGTCTGCTCCGCGTACGATAAGCCGAGCGTTGTTCCAGAACTTGTCGGTCAAAACCGGAGCTGCGTCTGGATCGTCGGCAATAGCCCGCTCAATATCTTTGTCAGTCAGTTTGTCGACACGCTTCCAATCTGACTGATCTCGTCCCTGATCTATAGCATCAACTACATCGGCAAGAGACATCGTGGTTAACCGCGTGGTATCCTTACCCGCCATTTTCACGATCTTTCCCTTTCTTTGCCTGGTATTTTTTTCGCTCATCGGCCCTTGCCATCGCTTATGTCCGCCCCAATCAAACTGCACATTGGAGCCTAATACTGATATTTACATTTGTCAATATCACGATTGAAGCGTGGAAGAATACGGAACTATTCAGCCTGAATCGACTTTCCATCAGCAGCCCGCTCCATCATATAAAACGCACGCTGCCATTCATTCTTCGTCATATCGAATCCCACAAAAGTGCCGTCCCGAGCGATTATCGCGTTCATATCAGTAGGCCAGTTCCTCCGCCACGCGATCTCTTCTGCGGTACGAAACCCGTCGGCACGTCTCGAAAAACGAACCTCATCGACCGCGAGCGTGACTGGAAGCTTGAGGAAGTCCAGATAGTAGTTACGAATAAGCTCCAACTCTTCCGCATTGTTCTTTGGGATATGCAGTCGAAAGTGTCCACTCAGTTTACTGACGACCAGAATATCGAGTCCTTTTTGCGAATACAGCGCATGAGCACGCCGAATCATTGCATATGTGCCGTAACACGACTGCCCACATCGGGGCTCGAGGAAGAAGACAACCGTGGTACGACCAGACTTTGGCAACCTTTCGGCGACTCCATTGGAATCAAACCAATATCGAGCAAGTATCGGAGGTGCCGTATCACCAAGATACTGATACATCTGCTGCCCTCTTTCCAGCATCTGCTGAGCATACGTACGGGAATCCTCACCTCCCCCAATGCGCCGCGACACCGTTGGCACAAAGTCTTTCCGAACAAGATCGTAGCTGGCTTGAATTCCATTCTTCCAGAACTCATACATCTGCCATCTGTCGAAGTTACTCCGAAAGCCTCCCCAGTCGGCAATCTCCGGGTTTTTCATTCGCAACCATGCGTCCCGCGACTTTTGGGCGGCCTTTATTCCCAAGTCTGGGTCCAACGAGTCCTCAGCCCGAGAAAAAGCCGACTCGTATATACTAATAGCAAACCGCGCGGTCCCCGGCCCCATCTCTTCAACGATCTTCCCAAGTTCAAAGATCTTTTCCAATGGCGCATCCTGGTACCACCAGCCTTGACGAACCAGTCTGGACATAAGATTACTCTTGTGTCTCATTTGAGCAGTATCGTTCGCCGGATATTCATGAATGAATCGCTCGTATGCGACTTCACGTTTGTCGGCTTCACCTGAGAATAACGCAGCTCTGAACGCTCCCGGAGTAAGGGTTACAGGGATCGTCGTTACATCAAACTGCTTGAAACAGCTTGCGGCTACCTCTTTCACGACCGCTGGGAGGGTATCACGAGTAGTACGCAGAAATACCGTATCCATCCGCAGATCTCGCCGATATCTGTACAGTGCGCGCCAAGCGGCATTCGCACATTGCTCTGGTGTATGATACCGCTCGTACACATATGGAGTTCGCTGAAGATGCTCTCGTTGCTCAGGTGGCAATGAAAGCACCGAATCGCGTTTTGAATCGGACGATGGCTGCTGCGCCAATAACGGATTCACAATTCCGATTCCATAGGAAACCGCAATCATAAGTAGCAATTTATACATCATCTTTGGGTTCCCTCGCTCATAGACCACTCAACAGATACGGATTCAGCAGAACAAGACAGTAGATCCATTTTACACAGCATCGATGAGCGCGGTAAATGCAAAATCGTTTACTTTAATATTCGGGCATACCGCCGGAACCGTAGGACGGTACACACGCTGCGCCGGCCCAATCTGTTCAATATTGTTAAAGACAAACAACGGTGAATCCACGAACCTGAAGTTCTTGATCGCCCTGGATATCTTTCCTCGTTCGATGAGCCACAGTCCGTCGCGTGTATAACCGCTCGAAAGCATGCTGTTCGGCTCGAGCAGTCGCACGTTACTAAATCGTGAAACCAGAACTCCGCGTTGTGTCGTTGCGATCATCTCTTCAATCGATGTGTTCCCACCGCTTATTTTGAAAGCCTCAGAATTGGGAAGAGGTTTATCATGCCCGTGCGCAACGACAGCATACCATCGGGGATACGCGAGTTCCTTTAAAACACCGTTTTCGATCCAGTTTACATTTTGATACGCGTGCCCATCCCAATCGAATGGCGGGAAACCAAGATCGGGATCCATTGGATCCGCACTCACCGTGATCCGTTCATCGATGATTCTCAACCCGATCTTGCTGAGCCCCTTCTTCAGCGCCCACGGCCCCAATCCTGCTTCAGCCATTGGGCGATCCAAAGTTGTCATCACAGGAGACCAAAGATCACACACGGCCTGCGGTTCCAACACTGTCGTGTACCGTCCCGGTTCGATCGCTACAGGGTTAATCGATCGAATACACTTGTCCACCGCGATTTCGTACAGCTTGTCTGGATTCACTCGATTCCAATCGCTCCAGTCTATACCTGCCCATCCGGATCCACCACGCTTCGGATCGCGTATGGTTAGCGTCAATTCGGCGGTGGTATACGGGTAGTACTTCGAAAGATCCCCCATATCGCCGACTGATCGTGCATTTGCTCCAACGGCAAGATATCCTGCTCCTATCAATCCCTTATCGATAGTCTTTCCGATCAGCTCAGCCACCTTCATTGCTCGGCTTCCAGCATCCAAACTATACGAGCTATCGTGCCATATCTTCGGCTCGGCATGCGGATAAAACACATGGGGCGGATCTACGTAGTCGTCAGGGCTCTTGGGCAAGAAACCATACACCGCTTCGGCCCTTCGCACTGCTGCACGGAGCGGGTCGTCGTGGAGACCGTTTGTTGATGTCCACATCTTCGAACCGTACATCTCACGTCCGATCGACACACTCGATGACTCAGTATCGCCACTGCTGACAATACGGTTTCTCCCCCACCGCAGATTCCCCTGCCAGGAGCTGAGAATTCGTACAGTAGTGCTCCCCTCTCCGGCTTGCATCTTATAGATGCGTTGCTGTAACGCGCGCACGCCTTCGCGAGTCAGGAAGCGAGGCCTGTCCTCAATCTGACGATAGGAATTCCCATCGATGGAGTGTTGTAGAGACGGCGTAGGCTTTGACGTATGAGATTCTATATTCATTTTAGAACCCTCGAACCCTAACGGGCTTTATAATTCATCATCCCCAAATTCCTGAACAGTGCTGGCACCGCTGAGGCACTATAGCCTTTTGACTGGGCTGGCTGACCTTTCTTTTCAGTAAAGCTGAACATCTTTTGAGTAGATGGCCCACCAAGGACAGCCATATTTTTCCAGAAATCAGGAGTGCGAATCATGATGCCAGCGCCATCGATGTACCGTTCCATCTTTCCATTTCTGATTTCCCGCGCTCGACAGGATATCGTTCCATTCAGGCACTGTTGATCCATATCGATTGCATGTATATCGACGATCGCTACACCTTTATCGACCTTGCTCACCAGATCGTTAAAAGATAAGTCTTCTTTTCCCGGGTTCATCCGAAGGTTCGATGTATGCTGCGTAGTGACAAACAGACCGGATTGCGCGGAGGCAGAGCCATTTGACGCAAGTGACTTTCCAATCTTCTTATAATATGGCGCGAGATGCGTGGATGTTTCACGAGTCGTCTGAAAGTCTACGACGACACCGTCTTGAATAAGCACGGTTGGTTGAACTGGTACAGCTTCATCGTCCCACTTTACAGTGTTCAAGCCACCATCGACTGTTCTATCAGCAACAACCGTTAGTTCGGTACTTCCAATTCTGTATTCTCCAGCCATCTCCAGCGGCGAGTCCAGAAACGAGGTACCGCTTGCATTCGCTTCATAGCCAAGCGCGCGATCGAGCTCCGTGGCCGCACCAAGGGTGGCTCCCAATAATCCGGCCACAACTCGCGGTGCCAGCACTGCGTCATATCTGTTGATTTCAACCGGTGTCGAATAGCGAGCCGCCTTGGCTTCTTCGATTTGTGCAAAAAGCTCCGAAAACATATCGGTCTCAATAATATACTCCCATCCCTTCCCCATCGCCGGACGTATATGAGACGTAAAATTGCCCGGTCCAGCATTTAAGCTCGCCTGCGCCGAATATGTTACACCGAACGCAAGCTCCGTGCTATACGTCGTCTGCTTCCATTGAGAGTTGTTACTCGATGCAAACACGGCCACGTTTCTGCTTGTGAGCAAATTTGGCTGCGCAAGCGCTACAGGATCGTGACCGGCGACCTCGTCAAAAAACGTACTTAAAAAGTCCATCTTCTCGCCTTTCGGTACGTCAAATGGGTCGTACTTTATAGGCATGCTCCATTCGCCGCGGTTCACAGCCGATGGTGCTTGTGCTAACTCAATCGTACCCTTGATGTACTGAGAGTACGCTGATGCCTGCGTAACTGCTCCTCGCGCGAGTCTCTCGACTTCTGCCAACGTCCATACAGCGCTACTCATGAAACCCCAATGGCCTTTCACCAGCACCCGTACACCAATGCCAAACCATTCGTCATCCACAGCGATTTCACGATAATTTCGGATCTCTTCATTTCTTGTGTTCGTCAGACGCACGTCGGCATACTGTGCTCCTAACGACATCGCAATGTCGACACCCGATTCAGCCAGAGTGAAGAGATCTGGATCGTTCCATCGTCCGGCGCTTGGAATCAGCACGTAGCCAGCCCCATTCCCGATTCCCTTGAGCGTCGATGGGATACTCACTGCAGCGAACGTAGCTGCAGTTCCCTTCAAAAACTTCCGGCGATTAATGCTCATTCGGGAGCCACTCCGGGAAAGAATTCAAAAAGTTTGTAATTCTTGAGATCGAGAAACTTTCTTGCAGCTTCTCTGATCTTCTCGGGTGTAACGTCTTGTAGTCCCTGGTTATCCCTGAATCTCGTGAACGGAACACCAAGGTTATCGAACGTTTCTATTCGGTTCGCCCAACTATCGGGATCTCTCAGCGTCCTGTCAAAGTTATTGAGCGCGCCGCTTTTTATAGAGGAGACGTACATGTCCGGAACGAGACTGTCCTGTAGTTCGCGAAGAACGCCGAGTGTTGCCGCAACGAGTTCATCGATACGATTCGGGTCGCTGGCAAACCCGATCTCGATATGGTACCTCGAGTCAGGGACGCGACTGATATCCACCCTGGCGTTAGGAGAATACACACCGCCAAGATCCTCTCTTAACACCTGGATCAGTCTGGTAGTAATGATCTCGGTCAATAATGAGATCTCCCACCCGGCTTCCCGGGTTGGTTCCAGCTGACCGGTGAAGACCAGCGTTGCTTGCGCGCTTGCAGAGTTTGCACCGTACACGCGCTTCCGTACATGCCCTTCAGGAGGGAGGATCCGAACATCGGAATATTCTTCGACACGACCGCCACCCGGGAGCGATGCGATATATGTCTGAACAATACTATCCATGACATCATAATTGAAATCGCCAACGATGATGAATCGGAAGTCGCTCATGTCGCTGAATCTATCCTTAAACGCCAGTAACGACTTTGCGGGGTCGATAGAATCCAACGTAGCAGTCATCTGTTGTACGATAAGCGGATGTGACTGAGTCATCGCCAGCTGCACGGTCTCTCTATAGTCCATTTCGGCTGTTCGAACGCGATGAGCGGCGGCGTCTCTTGCATCAGATTTCTTCTTTTCGAGCAGGACCGTGTCGATACGTGGTTCCTTTAGAAACAGATGAATCAGTTGAAGAGCCGTCTCAACGTCTTCATTCTTTGCAACGACGGTAACGTGTTCTTCATACGGACCGACGTTCCACTGTACGGCCAATATGTCCCTCGTCTCGATCATTTTCCCTAATTGCTCTGCCGTGAACTTGCCAGCGCCACCTACTCCGACGGTCTGATCGATCGACATTGAAGGCATGAGCCCAAGACTATCGACGTTTCGATAGAATCCACCCTTGGATCGACCAAAGAGACTAGTCGCCTTGCTGCCGTCTGGCGTTTGCCTCAAGAGGACTCGAATTCCATTTGAAAGCTTCCATTCCTGAACAGAGTCCGGATGCTCTATCTTTGAAACGATCTTGCCCGGCGTTGGCAGCTCCGGCAGGAACGTTTCTGCGACGACGGTTTCTTCTTTATACTCAGTCAGTGGTAAATATGGAATTCCATCCAGGACGGAGAGGAGTGATTCTGTCTCAGGGACACTCGAGAGGTCGTTATCGGGGACCTCCAGGAGAAAGAACCTGTTCTCCTTCACCTTCCAGAGTGCAGCAACTTGCTTGATTTCGTCCTGCGTAATCGTTGGAAGCAGTTCGCTTCGAAGCGCCAACGCTGACTCCATATTTTCTATCTTCGTGCCGTCGGTGAATAGATTGCTGTACGCGGAAGCATAGGAAAAGGATGAAGGCTTCGCAGGGCTTTTCTTCGTCTGCTCCATGGAACGAACCATCAACGTCTTGATTCGTTCAAATTCAACGTCATTGAGTCCGAATCTCGCAATTCGATCTATTTCGCTAACGACGGCTTCAAAGCTGTTGAGTGGGGATTGTCCTCTTCCGACGACACGGATCGACACAATGACTGATCCATCGAGCGCAGCCGCCCCACTTACAGTCGCACGCCGAAACGGTGCATCAACAACTTTCGTAAGCTTTGCGAGGCGTCCGTTAATTGCATTCGAAAAGATGGAAAATACAATTCCCTGTCTCGCTAACTCCATGTCCGATCCAACGCTTTCATTAAAACGGGTCGCTAACGTAACAGAAGGATGAAGTATCAACGAGTCTTTAATGATCGATACAACCGGACTCTCAACCAATGGAATTTTATACTGCTCGATCGGGCGTTCTGATACGGGATTCGTTAATCCGGAGAACATGCTTTTGACATTACCTTCGGCACTTACGGCATCAACGTCGCCAACAAGGACAACCGCCATCAAATTCGGACGGTACCAATCTCGGTAGAACCGTTTAAGCGGAGCTGGTTCAGCCGAGATAATGCTCTCGTATGTGCCGATCGGTTGCCGACTCAAATACCGAGATCCGATATTCAAGGCGGAGTCGTGCCGAGCAGCCAAGTCTGCTCTCTTACCCTGGCGTCCACGCCACTCTTCAACAATCACGCCACGCTCAGACACCACATCTGCGGAGTCAAAGTTCACAGCACCTGCCCAGTCAGCAAGGATCCTTAGACCATTGGTTACATTCTCTGGATTTACGGTGGGGAGTGTGATTTCGAATACAGTTCTATCAAACGAGGTAAATGCGTTAACATCTGCCCCGAATTTGAGACCTATGGATTCCAGATATTCAATGATTGCACGTTTAGGGAAATTCCGTGTTCCATTGAATGCCATATGCTCGATGAAGTGCGCATAACCTAACTGATCGTCATCTTCCTGAAGCGAACCTGCCTTGATAATGAGCATAAGCTTGGCCTTCTTTTCTGGCTCGCTATGGCTCTTTACATAATAGGTAAGTCCATTGTCTAACGTCCCTGTTCTCAGAGTGGTATCGCGTTCCAGCGTAGCGTGAAGGCCAGCCTTGGAACCAGCTAGAGTTACAGGGTCGTCGTTTTTGTATGCATACACTTCCTGAACCTTGCTCGCCGCCAATCCTGTGGCACAAGCAAATCCAGCTAATATGGCTAATCTATTTCTAATTTTCATTATTTTTTTGAAACGTGTCTTTAAAATGTCGGATTTTCTCTGACAAGTATTACACCACTCGTGTTGGTACCGGGCGCTGTGTATCGATATACACCTGGCACTGTAAACGTCCGAGTTGCAGACTCGTACTCCTCGAGATTGAGGATGTCGCCTCCGGCCAAAACTGCAGGATTGGTTGGATCAAAGACGATGTCTACCGCGAGAGATGGATATAGATAGTTCTCAAACGTCGCGGTACCACCAACTGCAACGATATCCGACATCGCACCTCCAAACATCAGTATAGAGGCTTGAGTTGGATACAGGACCTTAATATCGAGTGTATCCGTGAAGTGCTCACCAAACCCATGGACATCAACGACGACCTTGGTCTGTCCAACACGATTTCCGTACAGACTGAACCTATCGGCGTCGAGAATACCTTTATCGAGAGATTTTATGGAGTAGGATAAATCATACACCTCAAATCCATCGCTGTCCTTGATTGTCACTTTAAACGACGCATAAGACTTGTATGTGACAATCGGAGACAGTGGGTTCCCTGAGTACGTAGTAAACTTTACCGACGCAATATTCACTGGAGTATCAAACACTGCGACGTGAATTGTATCCCTTAGCGTCACTCCGGCCGATTTGACGGATGCGATAATACGTATACCGGGCGTTTTTTCGATCGCACGAATCTTCCCGGCGCTATCAACGCTCACGATACCTGAATCATCGGACGTATACGTTGGAGCGTTTTCCGGAGTAATCGGATTTCCATTAATGTCCAACGATTTTATGGCAAGCTGTACTTCGTCACCAACAACAAGGTTCGCGGCGTGAACGTTACTTTCGATAGCCCATACTCGATCCGCCCCCTGCTTTGGCGGAATGGAGACTGTATGGTCGCTGTTGCACGCGGTCAGCGCAACCGACACCGCCAACAGCATAAAAGAAAGACGATACGGTTGAAGTACCGATTTGTAGAATTTCATATATTGATCCAACTATGCGTTTCTGTGGATACAACCGGAATACTTCGGGCTTGTTTCAATGTCGCGGACCGGGGGTCCGAGATTTGCCCACCCGCTAAAGATTTTTTGTACCGAAATGACGTACGGATTGGTACCGACTGTGAAGACTTCGCCAAATGGGCGACTATATTGACGCACTCGACGTCGCAAATCACCAAATCGGCGACCAGTCACGTACAGCCAAAATGCTCGTTCGCGGAACATCACATCTTCTCGCAATACATCAGACGCATTGATGGTAGAATCGGTATTCAGCGCATTCATTGGTGTGGGCAAGGCATGTTGGCGTAAATCATTCAACCTCGACGCCCATCCAGGGATATCACCCTCCCGCAACAACGCCTCGGCCTCTATCAAGCGAGCCTCGATACCGTCAGCGAGCGACACCGCGCTTGTTGTATTTGGATACTTTGCCGGTTGCGGATTCATATTCATGATATTCAGAACTGATTTGACACGAGGGTCGCCAGCGGCACCAGCTGTCAGATAATCCAGCCCGTTATTACCCAACTTGCTCACCATTCGCAAACCCGCCTGGTTTGCCAAAAAGTTCTGATGAGTTGCGGCGTATGACATGTCGTATTTAAACGATGTCGGTATCGCAGTAACCAGCGCTGCGGCGGCACCGGGTTCGTTACGATTCAACAATGCCCTTGCCTTTCCGATTTTCGCGAGATTATGCATCCTCGTACTATCTGTTGGGATGGCTAACGCGGAATCAAAGTCTGCGATTGCTCTTGCAAATATCTCTTCGGTACTCAGGGCCTTCCCATATTCCAGGTCACCATTATACACCGCGCGATTAAATGGAATTCCGGAGCAGTATAACTCGCCAAGAAAGATGGAGGTGTATCCGCGCATCGCATATAGATGGACTAGGCTTTCGGAAGGAAACTCAGTCGGAAATCTACGAGCAACCCCAATGGCCTGATCGATATTGAGCCTAGTTCGATGGATGCTCCCCCATGGCTCTTCAGCTTCTGCGCTATTGGCTGCAGCAGGGATCCCATCCTGCCCCATACGACGAAGTGCAATCGTAAAGTGAGTAGTAGCAGCGAGCTCATCACCAGCGAGACCACTGGCGAATACAAAGCTGGTACGAAGATCCCCCCCTCCTGCAAACATCAGAGAGAAAAAATTCTGGCTGGCTTTGTACACAGCAAGTGCGCCCGCCGGTGTTTCGACAGTTGCCGGATCGATGATTTCGTGCGGATTTTCAACCCCATTCAGGTCCCACGAGCAGGCTGACAGACCTGAAATCAGAGCAATCGAGAGCGACTTAATTAGTAGTTTCATATATCTCTAGAATCCCAGGTTTATCCGAACGGACCAATCTCTTGTCTGCGGCATCGTCCCCGCATCTGAGGTCATGTTGCCAAAAGAAGTGGAGTTTACCTCTGGATCAGGCCCAGAGTAGTTCGACCATAAGCCGATATTTCGTCCCATGAGTGACAGCGAAACCGAGCGACTTTTCAGGAGCTTCGCCATTGCCGGTGTGCCTGCAACTGTGAGCGAAATCGAATTCCATCGTAGCCACGAAACGTTTTCAGTCGTTGCAAAAGTGTTTGCTGGACCGTTGTTATTGAACATGGTCTGCACGAGCGCTTGCTGCGCGAGAGATGTTCCCGGAACAATTGCAGAGGCACATCGTTCCAGGTAACACTGCTGCTGAGCGACTGCGTTCAATTGCGTCATACCATTGGTATAGCTGAAGCCCGTAGAAAGGAGAACTTTACCGCTCAAGAATGACAGATTGTTGAAGAACGAAAGCTCCGATGCAGGAACAGGCGAACCGAGATATACGGCACTATCACCAACCTGTATTTCGTCGAGCGTAATAATCCCGTCGCCGTTCCCGTCAGCATAGGCGAGCAGAGGCCGTCCCCAGAATCCGTGGAGCGGATATCCTTCTACAAATCTTACGTTTGAATAACCGCTGTTAATCTCTTTTGCGCCAAGTCGTTCAAGTACGTTTCTGGATTTCGAGTAACTTGTGGAGAATGACCATGCTACGCTCTGCACATCCAGCGGCCTCACCGTCACGGAAAGTTCAGTGCCGGTATTTTTCACGTCGCCCAAATTTTCCTGACGTGCAGCCAGACCAAACGACGACGGAAGCGGACGCGACGTCAGCGCATTCTTCACCCGCTTATAATACGATGTTGCGTCGAAGACAATTCTATCGTTCCACATTCCGGCTTCGAAGCCACCTTCAAACTCCATCGATCGTTCGGGAATCAGATGGGTGTTTCCCATGGATATGACGGAGAAAACACCTTGTTGCCGTCCATCGACCCAGACGTTCGATGACGTGAAGGATCGAAATCTTGCGACTGGACCGGGCTGAACGCCTGCCTGCCCAAACGCTCCGCGCAAGCGAAGGTTCGTCAGGAATGTGTTCTTCGGAAAGAACGATTCATTCGACACAACCCAGGAAGTGTTGAACTTTGGATACAACATCGGCTTGGCTTCCCTCCCGAACGCACTTCCTGCGTCGCCTCGGATTGCAGCGGTTGCAAAGAGATTGTCCCGAATCCTGACAAACTGGTCGATGTACCAACCGCGAGTTGCCGATTCATACCGTTCCTCTGTAGGACGAGTCGAAACCGTGCCTGCATCGAGGACGTCTCGCCCCGGTGTCAGGTTGTTGACTATGACCGTTACGGAGTTATTGGTGGACTTGTTAAACTGAGCACCGATGGTCGAACGACTGGTCATCCCACCGATAAGTGGAAGTTCGAAAACCCCGGATACGCTGGATGTACGAGTGATCACTTGCCCATCGTATCGACCGCGTTGACTTTCCGCAAAAGTACCTGGAACAAGATCTTCCTGCCTCAGCAGAGATTCGTCCTGCCGGCTTGAAAAATCCATACCGGAGACCGCATTTAATACGATTCTATCGCTTGGTCGAAATGTGGTATTCAATCCTCCTGATGCGCCTTTTACCGCGTCGCTCTGTCTTTTCAGGAAGTCTAACGCAGGGCCATCCATGCCCCAGCCTTTTCCGATTGAATCACGATAGCCCGGACCTTCGGTAGCTGCACGGATGAAGCTGATACCGCCCTGACTGGCATCGCGATGGTAACCAGAGATAAAACGCATATCCATATTCGCCGACAGCCGGTCAGATACGTCTGTACTGATGTTGGCTGTAACATTTGACGTACGATTTACGTTTGGACGCTCAGCCCAGACAGGAATCGGATTTCCATTTCGAGCTGCCAGGAGTCGTTCCTTTTCGCTCTCTGGCATCTTGAGGAGACCGACATCATTTCGATTGGTATAGCCAAGGAAGTACCGCATCTGAGAAGCGCCACCGGATACATTCACACTGTACTGACGATTATGACCTGTGCCAAACGGCGAGGACTCTTTCACATTCAGTGGATTGTATTTGGTGATGCTATCCTGCACGCATACGCCGTTCGCCATATCTGCCAGCGAACAGTTTTGCGATACGGCCCAGCTATCGCTACTCCCCCAGGCAAAATGTGTTTCGGCAAACTTGGTATTCAACGTTGAAACACCGGTCTCACCGCTAACCGACCACTTGGCCGGCCCTACCGCCCCTCGTTTGGTCTTGATGACGATCACACCGTTCGCAGCATCGGAACCGTACAGCGATGATGCAGACGGCCCTTTCAGAATCTCGATTGATTCGATGGTTGAAGGATCGATGTCGTTAATTCGAGATGCGGCCTGCGTATAGGACGATAGCTGGTTTTTTCCCATCGAGCGGACATCGCCAGCGAAGGGAGCTCCGCCCGAGACCTGGCTGTACGTTGCATCGATACGAATTCCATCCACGATCACAATCGGATCGGAGTTCGTTAACAAGCCGGAAACACCTCGAACGCGAATACGAGAGCCGGAGCCGACACTTCCGCCGCTCATCAATACTTGCGTCCCGGGGGAGCGAGACTTGATTAAGTCTTCGAGGCTCATAACGGGCATCGTGCGCATGATCGAATCGGCGTCGATGCGTGTAATCGAATTTCCAACTTCAACGCGCTGACGGTCTCCGGCACCGGTCGTGACGACCTCGCGCAGGCGCTCAGGAACATAGTTTAGCGAGAGAGCAAGCTCGTGCTTTCCAGACGCAACAACATCCACAAGTTGGGAGACTTCCGAATACCCCAGCAGTCGCACTTTGACAGTTCGAGTTCCAATCGAGACACCGCTAAAATGGAAATTCCCATTTTTGTCGGTGATAACGGAGCCCGTACCCGATATCGTAACCGTAGCGTTAGCGATGGGATGTTTGCTTGCCGCATCTATTACACGACCAAATACCGTCCCGATTCTAAGCTGCTGACCCGTTACAGAGTCTTTAGGGCCGCCACTTTTGAGGATAACCGTTTGACCATCCAGGGCGGGCGATACAACAACACCAGTCCCCTTAAGCACAGCTTCCAACGCCTTCAAAGCTGGAACATTATCCAGCTTCACAGAACGCAACTTTTTATTGAGCGGAGCTTCGCTATCGTATATAACTTTTAATCCCGCCTGTTGCGCAATAGCTGTTACAGCTGTCTTGATCGTTATATCGGTCGCATTGAGACTGACTGCGGCTTCCGCCTTACCTTTCCCGGGAGCAGGTACGCCGGTCTTTTGCTTATTGCTGTCGCGAGTCCCATGTACAGGCTCCCTATATCCCGGATCCTGAGCGGCCATCGCATTCCAACCTGCCAAGCCAACCAACGAAAGACTTGCAGCCGTACGAATGATACTCGACTTTACAAAGCTCATGCTTCTTTGGGAAAGAGTGTTAAAACACGACCGTTTCTACGAACCTTTACATCAAGCGTTAACTCGAGAAAGCTGACCAGATCACCAAGTGATCCAGACGTAAACTCACCACCGATTGTCTTTGATTCGAGGACTGGAGCACCAAGTCGTATGTCTGCGTCGTACCACCTGTTCAGCTTGATGAGTGCATCGACCATTCGCATCTCGGGAAGTACGAGAACACCGTCTGTGAAGGAGAATCTGCTCATCTCAGCCGGCTGAACGCTGACCCTGCTTGCGTCGCCAATCAAACCTTGTTGTCCAGCCGAAAGAGTGGTACTTCCACCAACACGAACTTTTCCATCTCTCACAACTACGGTAGTAACCGAATCGGTAGAATATCGACGAACGAGAAACCGTGTACCAAGTACTTCTGTTCTTCCATTTTCTGAAATCACCGTAAATGGCGCGCTGCCATGGTGTCGCACCGTAAACATCGCTTCGCCTTTCAGATATACAATTCGATTTCCTTCGGCGTAGTCAGCGGATGTTTCCAGCCTGCTGGATACGTTAAGGATGACTTCACTCTGATCGGGTAACGTGATCGTCGCTCTTTGACCAGCGGCGGTGCTGTAAGCTGAGCCAATGGCGTTTAGCGGGCGGTTAATCTGCTGATTTGGCCTCAACTGCCACCCGGCAAAAAAAGCGAGAGTCAGTGCAAATCCCGCGGCTACTACGTATTTAAGGGACTTGGTAGGTGCGCTTGATTCTCTTGAAAAAAACGAAGGATCACCGGTGACAGAACGTAGAGACCGGCTATCGATTGGCTCCACGATCGCATCTGATGCAATCGTATTTGCATGAGAAGGTATGGCGAGAAGCGAGGCCGACTTATTGTTGCCCGTCATCCTTTCAGTTACGCGCTTCAACGCTGCTCTGGCATCCACAGATGCAGCATCTCGCAGACATACTTCGTCCACGAACCGATGCACCATTTTACCGGAGTCCGGATTCGCAGACAGCCATTCACGAAGGCGAACCGCATCTTCAGATACGGCTGTCCCCTCAATGAAGTGAGCGAGAAGGTCGTTATGCTCTTCTCGTTCCGAATTGTTATCAGAAGAGCCTGATTCTACCATTTGTCGTTACCTGAGTTGGTCTGAATTCCAAAACAAAACTTTCGTATAGTTGTGTTCATACTCCAGGAGCCTCCAAGCCGGCATCTGTCAGCATCTTTCTCAGCGTTCGATACGCTCTACTCACATGCGCCCGCACTGCTTCTGCCGACATATCCATAATCTCGGCGATCTCGTCATACGACAGTTGATCGGCCCAGCGAAGCAGCAATACCTGACGTCGCACTGGAGACAGATTGGTCAGCGCTGCGCGAAGAAAGCGCATGCTCTCTGCAGATTCATCGAAATGCGGAGAACCGATGGACCCCATAGCTGGAATCTCCTCGCTCAACCATGTCGAGCTGATACGATCCTCAGTTCGGCCCTTCCTCAGCCGCCGAAGCGCATGGCGCCGTACGGCAGAAAGAAGATAGGACGCGAGTGATCCCCTGATCTCAATCTCGTTTCGTCTCTCCCAAAGGCTCAGCAGAACATCCTGAACGGTATCTTCTGCGAGTTCGTGTACGCCAACGATGCTTAACGCGAATCTCCAAAGATGTTCATAGACGTGAAGAAATAACGCCTCGAACACTACTGGATCTCCGGATTTCAGACCGGAGAGGAAATACGTCTCATCCTGGCCACTGATCAGTCGTGCTGTCGCACTAGGCTGCATGGACACCTTATTCACGCCCAAGCGCGCACTGGCCGAAATGGCAAGGGCAGGACCTGAAAATTCGTGGGAAGGGGCTGGAAGAGTCACGCCTACTAGTTTCGCAACCAGCACTGCTGTGACACAAAATGTTTTACATCGATCTGATACAACAAAGTTACCAAGTGTGCACAGACCGGACAATCGGTAAAAAAGCCGCTTTCCCCCGCAAAATTAGCCGTCGAAGTAGTTTGTGATCACGTGGAACAATGCAAATTCCACAATAAACCGGAGTTAGTGTCTATTTCTGGATAAATACCGGAACGATTAAATTTTGTGTATGGCACTCACAGCGGAAGATCTGCGCATTACCGATGTACATATCCACGTTCAACCGTGGCACAACCTCAACCGCGACGTAGCAAACGTCATGCGGAAGGCCCAGGACGACTTCGATCACATTTTGGAGATGATGTACGATCCCAAGCTGTTGCTGGAATTCATGGACCAGGAAGGTGTACATCGTGTTGGAATGGTGAGCTATCCTGCCCAGGACGTAATGGGCGTTGGAATGGAAACAAACGACCACACATTACGGTACGCTCAGGCTGATCCAAAGCGGCTTCTGCCGTATGGCGGCGTAAATGCCAGGTTCACGACCAATGCGGTTCGAGATGTTGAGGAGCTGGTGGATAAAGGGATGCGGGTTCTCAAAATCCATCCACCTCATCAGCGGCATGCAGCCAACGCCTATAATGATGGCCTCACCGCGCTGGCCGACATCTATGCCACATGCGAACGTCTTGGAATTCCAGTACTGATCCATACGGGAACCAGTATCTTCCCTGGGGCGCGCTGCAAGTTCGGTAACCCGCTCGAACTAGACGACGTGGCGCTTGATTTCCCTGATTTACAGATCATCATGGGGCATGGCGGCCGGCCGTTTTATATGGGTGAAGCGTTTTTTGTGCTTCGGCGGCATAAGAACGTGTGGTTTGATATGTCTGGGGTGCCGCCGAAAAGCCTGCTTGAGTACTACCCGAAGCTTGCCGAGTTGGAGAAGCAGCTTTTATGGGGAACGGACTGGCCGAGTCCTGGAGTAAAGACCATGAGAAAAAATATCGACCAGTTTTTGGCGCTTCCGCTTTCGGATGAGCTGAAGATCGCGGCACTGCAGACAAACGCTGAACGGTTAATTCCGTAACAGCGGGGCGTCAACTCGGTGTAGACATCTCTCTGGAGATAACATCTGCACCGAATTGAGGCCAACTGAGGCAGGCTGCGGACAAGATTAAGTCGGCGAATATCTCCGTAAAACGCTACACAAGCGAACACCGACGAAAGCCGACGAAAGCCGCTCTACGCAGACTTGCGCCGCCGAGATTTAGCGAGCTTTGCACGTAGCGCACTGGCCCCCTTACGACCAGACTTTGCTGTAGATCGAGGTTTCGAACGGCTTCCTTCCAGGCTTGCCTGAAGCCGAGCCATTAAGTCGATTACCTTGTCATCGGCTTCGCCCTTCTCGGGGGCCTTCAGCTTGGGTTGTTTACCTTTCATCTTGCTTTTGATGACCCGCATCAAGTTCGCTCGGTATTCATCCGTGTATTTTTCCGGCTCAAAAGTCCCGGCAAGGTTGTCGATCAGCTGTTGAGCCATCCGAACCTCCTGGGGTCGAGCATGATCAGCCTTGGGAAATTTGTACTCCGTTACATCGACCAATTCGTTTGCAAACCGCATCATCTCAATCACGAGCGCGTCGCCAACGACCTTGATCCCGGCGAGATGCTGCGTTTGGCGAAGAATGATCTTCCCGATGCCGATCGACCCGCTCTTGCGAATCGCTTCGCGCAGGAGGGCATAAGGCCGTTCCCCACCCTTGGTCGGCAACATATAATACGGCGTCTCGAAGTACCGAGGATCGATCTCACCTTCCTGCACAAAGTCGAGGATGTCGATCGTCCTGGAGTTCTCCAGCGCAGCCGCTTCAAAGTCCTTGTCAGTCATGACAACGAACTTCCCTTTCTCGTATTCGTATCCTTTTACGATTTCATCCCATGGGATCGTCTTCCCGTCTTTCTCGCAAACTCGCTCGTATCGAACGGGTGAGCTGTCTTTCCCATGGAGAAGACGAAAGTGGATAGCATCGTTTCTAACGGCAGCTCTGAGTTCAACCGGGATATTCACGAGCCCAAACGTCAGCGCCCCTTTCCAAATCGCTGCCATATCCGCCTCCTCTGTAGTGATTAGCACTATGAAGAGGGCAAAACCGGTGCCCATGCCCGACATAACACTCGCAGCGCACGCGGAGGTTGGTAGCGAAAAGCAGGGAGAGAAAGGGCTGAAACGACACGCGGGAGATAGGCTTTAACCCCTATCTCCCGCGTGGACTTACCAGGATAAGTTCACAATCGTACCATTGACGTCGTCCATCATCCTGTGCTCACCGTTTTAAGCGCCGAAGCGTTTAGACCAGTGAGCGGGTTTTGGTCTTATCGACCTGTCTTGACGACGTTTTCAGCCGCAGGGCCTTTTTGGCCTTGCACAACGTCGAATTCCACCGCTTCCCCTTCAGCTAACGACTTGAAACCATTGCCCTGAATGGCAGAGTGGTGGACGAAGCAATCTTTCTGACCGTTGTCAGGGGTGATGAAACCAAACCCCTTCGCGTCATTAAACCACTTCACTTTTCCTGTGGTACGCATTACAAACTCACCTGAATTAGTGTTCGCGGCGTTCGAAAAATACAAAAAGGTCCCTAATGAAACCAGGACCTAATTAATAACTCCTCGGTATACGCCTACCATGCACTTGCATAGATAAGAGTAAAAATACTGGTATCTCCAAATTCACGCAATGGGATGGACACAAATTCTCAGAGATATTTGTGATCTCAAGAAACGCAGTGGGGCCCCAGCCTTTACCGGGCCAGGGACTGAATCCATAACGATCCCCTGCAGCCCCCTCCCTGCCACATAAGTATTTCTGGAATTTTCTGGCGCAAATAGTCACAAAAAAGCGGGGCAGAGATTTCTCTCTGCCCCGCTCACTTTTACCAGGATACGTTTACAATCGTACCAGAAGACGTAGTCCGTCATCCTGTGCTTGTCTGGCTTTCCTTTTTGAGGGGCTAGACAAGCGGGTTAGTCGGCTATCGATCTGCCTTGACGACGTTTTCAGCCGCAGGGCCCTTTTGGCCTTGCACAACGTCGAATTCCACCGCTTCCCCTTCAGCTAACGACTTGAAACCATTGCCCTGAATGGCAGAGTGGTGGACGAAGCAATCTTTCTGACCGTTGTCAGGGGTGATGAAACCAAACCCCTTCGCGTCATTAAACCACTTCACTTTTCCTGTGGTACGCATTACAAACTCACCTGAATTAGTGTTGACGGCGTTTGCGAAAAAAAACAAAAAGGTCCTGAATAAATCAGGACCCGTAAGCAGTTTCGTTGAATAAACGCCTACTATGCACCTGCATAGGTAAGGGTTAATATATGGGGGGTATCCACTCTACGCAAGGGGGTGCGACGGGAATGTGTGAGATCGGAACGAATATCATATTTGTGATATTTTCTACTGGGAACGAATAGCCGAATGAAGGCAACAGTCGCAAGCCACCGCCTCATGACTCGGACAATAGTTTAGTAAAAATAATTGTATGGGAACTCGGTGTTCTCACGTACGCCTTTAAAAACGTTTTTCACTCTACTGTGTCGCACAGCCCGAATAGATACGCGTCCGTTCGGACTCGCATCGCTCGGCGGATCGTACACGTAAATAATAGAGAACTGTCGCGCATTATGACGGCGCAACGCGACACCAGATTTGCGTCTAACAGTGTCAACGTTATTCAGTTCTGGTCCCCTTAGAATCATATTTATCGCGTCGTCGATATCCTGTTCACGATTAACAGACTTACCCCACGGTTGACGAGAGATAAAATGGACGAGTCGTCCGATATCAGGATAAACGCGGTCTTGAATATCAAGCGCTGGGAGATTGGGCAAGTCCATCACGTCCCCTCACCCTCGCCTCCCCGCAGCGAGCTCAGCGGCCGCCTCGGCAGCGCGCTCAGCAGCGACCTCGGCCTCAACCTTTACAAAAATCTCGTGCAACCACACACGAAACTCTTCCATAGATTCAAACCGCCACCCCGTGCGCCCCGCTCGAATATCTGCTTCCGTTTCCATAATTATCGCATCGTAATCAATCCCATCGTCAGGATCGTTCATGCGATCTTCGATATTGAGCGGATCGTTTGGATCATACGCGCACTCTTCAACCGGTGTAATACCCGTACTCATAAGCGTCTCCTGATAAAGAATTAAAACAGGAATCAACACTCCGAGTATACGCTCGGCTTCAACCACCCGTCAAGGGTGGATTTCGCACCTCTCTGTCAATTCAGTATACCCAGCATTATCTCTGCAATAATATGCTTAGAGTTTGTTACCAATTTCCCGCAACATAAACGAAAGCATACCAAGCTTCAGTTCTCTCCCACCAACGCGATCCCCGCCCCTGCACCAGCTAACAAAGCTCCCGACACTCGGTTCGTTGTCCGTACAAACCTCGGTTGGCGCGCAACTCGAAACAATTGCCCGGCAAGCCCACTATACGCCAACAACACCAGAAGCTCCGGACCAATCGATGACATGCCAAGTATCACTGTCTGCGCAATCATCGGCTCGTCAGGACGAATGAACTGCGGAACAAGTGCAGTAAAAAACAAGATCGCTTTCGGGTTCGATAGCTGCAGCACCACACCTCGCATGTACGTACGTCGTTGCCAGCCAGGCGCCTTCTCATCGCTACGCTTTTCCGCATCATCAGCCGTCAAAGCCAGCGTCCCTCGCCCAAAAAACGTGCGTAATCCCAAGTAAATGAGATACGCAGCCCCCACCCACTTCACCACCGTAAACAGCTCATACGATGCGGTGAGCATAGCCGTAAGCCCGATCGCAGAGAGCACAAAAAAGAGAGCGTTAACCGAAAGAATGCCAAGACTCGCCCAAATTCCGCGCCGGAACCCGCCTTGCAGCGCCTGCGCGATAACCATAAAAACAGCCGGCCCAGGGACGATCGCCAGAACTGTTGCAGTCACTACGTAGAGACCCCACGTTGCCCACGTCATCATTTTCTCCGAGAGAACTTCCATTTTTTGGGTGCCGTTGCACGGTCGCCACGGCGTTATAAAAAATAGTTTAGAGCTCGTTTTCCTGCACCTACTTCCCCCTCACTTCCGACAACGCTACTGTAGAGGATTGGCCTGGAGCACCTCCCCAGGCCCCCTTATCGCCCCCCTGTCGTGAGGCTCAGCCACGTGAAGGAAGTTCGACTGTTTGGACCACCTCTATTTAGTCTCAGCATTGCTCTCGGCACTGCACTGGGGTTAACCGGCTGCGCTTCGACGCCCAAAGGACCTCGAGCAGCTCCACCGCCGCATCAACCAACAGCAACGGAAGTAGCCAAACCGGCCGTTTCCAATACCCTGATAACGGCGACGACGAACGGCGACGAAGTACCGCCCTTCCATCCCGGTTCGCTCATTACCTGGGGACCGCCACCAGCCGGTGAAGAGCATCTCTTACCAGCCCTCGATGCGGACCTTCAGCACCAAGTTATTCGAGTACAATTTGACTGGTCACGTAAAGCGGTCGTAGGGTCTACGACTCTCCGGTTTGCCGCGCTCGATCAACCAATTTCATCCTTATCGCTCGATGCGGTCGGGATGACGATCAAAAACGTACAGTCGAACGGAACCGTGCTCAAACATACGTACGACAACCAACGACTGTCCATCTCGCTCCCCAAACCTCTCTCGGCACGCGACACGATCACGGTCGCGGTGGAATATGAGGCGGTGGCGCCCAAGAAAGGAGCCTACTTTATAGATAGGAAACAGGTCATGTGGACCCAGGGCGAAATGATCGAAACTCGCCATTGGGTTCCGACCGTCGACCGGCCGGACGATAAAACCACCTGGGAAATGATTGTGTCTGTCCCCGCTAACCAAAAGGCGCTATCTAACGGACGGCTGGTTGGGGTCAAGACAGTTGGCAACCTTGCGGAGTGGCATTGGTCGCAGGACAAACCGGCATCAACGTACCTCTTTAGCGTGGTGACTGGCGACTACACTGTTATCGCAGATAAGTGGAAGGATGTCCCCGTCTCATATTGGACATATCCTGACTCGGTTGAAGCGGCAAAGCGTGGATTCAAAGGGACGCCTGACATGATCGATGTGTATTCTCGCGTAACCAGTGTACGGTATCCGTGGGCAAAGTATGATCAATCGGCTGTTCCTGATTTCATCTTTGGTGGAATGGAGAACGTTACCGCAACGACGCAGAACGATAAAGTGGTGTTGATCGCAGCCAAAGATTCGTTGCGTGACGCTGAACATCTTGTATCACACGAACTTGCTCATCAGTGGTTTGGAAACCTGGTAACGACAAAAGATTGGTCTCACGCATGGCTGAATGAAGGGTTTGCGACGTTTTTTGAGACTATTTACTGGGAAGAAAATAAGCAAACTGATCGTGCAGCACTCAATCGTGTAAACGATCAACTCGGTGCAATTAACGCCGATCGTAAAGCACGACGTCCTCTCGTATATGGACGTTGGAACAAGGAGCCGGTTGAACTCTTTTTTAGTGGACACATCTACCCGAAAGGCGCAGCTGTGCTCGACATGCTTCGCACAACAGTTGGCGATAAGATGTTCTGGAAGTCGGTGAACGCGTATCTCACCACACATGCCTACCAGAACGTTGAAACGGAAGACCTGCGTATCGCATTTGAAAAGACGTCCGGAATTGACCTGAAACCGTTTTTTAATCAGTGGGTTTATGGATCCGGGATACCGGTATTTCGGATCAACTACCAATATGATCAAACCAGGCAAACCGTTGTACTAACAGCAACGCAGGTTCAGCCACGAGATTCGCTAACCGGTTTGTTTACGATGGATGTTGATGTTGAAGTTATGACGGACCAGGGACCAGTTCGCAGCAGAGCCTATGTACGTGGAGAAACTACAACTGTCGAGATTCCCGTAAAGAGCACTCCTCGCGCAATTCGATGGGACCCTGCTGACCGATGGCTCGATGTTCTCGATTTTCCGCGTTCCGCTAACATGCTCCTCTATCAACTTCAACGCGGCGACGTACTAGCTCGGCGTGAAGCGATCGAACTCCTGAAGGGGCGTATTACAGACAATGGCGTACGCACAGTGTTTCAACATATCGCCACCAACGATCCATCACGAACGCTTCGAGGATTGGCGCAGGCAGCACTGGGACCTGCAACAGGGCAATAAATACGGGTCGCGAAGTAATCAACTCGCTGCTAGCAAGAAGAAGAACGGGGACTCCGATATGATCAGAGTCCCCGTTCTTCTTTTACAAAAACCGCCTAATCTCACAACGCTTTATTTCAAGACTTCTTCTAACTGCGCCTTTAACGTACGCTCACATGCTCTGCGTACCTATCGCGTCAGGTTCAGCCGGCTAGGTTCTTATATAACATCAGCGCGCCAATAACGATCAACAGCGTTGCAAACGATCGTTTGAGCTTTGCTGCGGGCACTCTTTGGCTTAAAGCAACGCCAGCGAGGCTTCCGGACACTGCAATTGCCGCAAAGATCGCAAGGAATTGCCAGGGAATATCATAGCGACCAGCATAACCCGCATATCCAGCTGCGGTTGTAACACTGATCACGAGTAGCGACGTTCCAATCGCTTGATGAATCGATACGCGAGCGAGCAAGACCAGTGCAGGAACAATCAGAAAGCCACCACCAACACCAACAGTGCCGGTAAGCATTCCGACAAAAAATCCAACCAAGACAATAATTGCCAGCGAAGACGGGGCATTAGAAGACGGGGCACTAACAGTATCGGTACTGGGACTGGTGTCGGTACTGGCATTGCCTTCGCCATTGCCATTGAAGCTGCCCTTCCCTGCCGTTCCAGTTGATCCCTTCTTCATGCTCGATCGGAACATCGAGATTGCCGACGCCATCATGATCAGCGACAACAGCACCAACTGCGCAGTACCACTCACAAAAACAGACAGTCGCGCGCCGAGATACGCGCCCATCATGGTCGCCGCCCCAAAAGGAATCGCTGTTCGTAAATGCAGATTCCCGGCGCGAAGATGCCCTAAGGCTCCCGCAAAGCTCGTTATTCCAACAACCGGCAAACTCATGGCAATCGCTGGTTTGGCTGCATATCCTAGAAGATAAACAAACACCGGTACCGTTAAAATCGATCCACCACCACCCAACATACCGAGCGATAGCCCGATCAATACGGCAGCACATGCAGCAGCAACTGTCATCTATATATAATTAACTTTTAGCGTGTGAAATTGCCGCGAGACCATACATCACCCCGGCAACTGAAAGACCGCCGTCGCAAAGCATTACACTTCCGGTAACATACTGCGCGGCGTTACTACACAAAAACGTCACCATATCTGCGATGTCGTCTTTTGTTGAGAGTCGTCCTAATGGAATCTGCCTACTCAATCCATCCCGGATTGGCCCAGCTGGCGCAAGTCGATCCATACCTTCCGTTTCCATAACAGCGCCCGGGACAACAGAGTTTACACGAACACCGTCGCGTCCCCATTCAACCGCAAGGGTACGTGTAATCATATCAACACCAGCCTTCGCCGCACATACATGCGACTGAAACGGCATTGGCTGAAATGACTGAGGAGCCGAGATATTTATGATTGAAGCGCCGGGCTTTGTGAGATGATCGTATGCTGCACGAGACGTGTTAAACGTACCGAGCAAATCGATATCGACAACCGACTTAAATGCATTGGCTGACATCTTTGCAGCTGGTGCCGGAAAGTTCCCTGCGGCACCGCAGACGAGAATATCAATCGTGCCATAATCTTCGTGCACTCTATTCATTATTGATGCAAGCGCATCGTATTCACGAACATCTGCGGAATAACCAGCAGCTTTACCACCATTCTGCGTAATGCCAAGCGCAACCGCATCCAACTTCGATTGAGTTCGGCCAACAAGCGCGACACTTGCCCCCTGTTTCGCCAAACGTTCGGCAATACGTTGATTGATTCCCGAACCACCTCCAGTAACCAACGCAACCTTACCAGTAAATAGATTCTCTTGAAATGTTGTCATGATTATTTCCCTTCAAACTGAGGTGTTCGATGTTCGACAAACGCCGAAATCGCTTCCGCAAAATCATGTGACTGCATAAATGCCGCATTCCACAACGCATTATAATGAAGACTTTCAAATAACCCACGATGCGCATGTTCATTCATCACTCGTTTCACACCTTGCACAACAATCGGTGGATTCTCGGCAATCTGCGTTGCGAGTTCAAACGCACGTTGTAATGCGGCCTCTGGTGTCGCTTCAATATAGTTCACCAATCGTAATTCTTTTGCGCGTTCGGCGTTAATATCAACTCCCGTAAACGCTAATTCTCGAGCCGCGCCTTCGCCTATAATTTTGGGTAATAGTTGTAAACTCCCAACATCTTCAACAATCCCAACTCGCACAGCGCGAACCGAAAACTTGGCATCGGCTGAACATAAACGAATGTCGGCAGCACAAATCACATCCATCCCGGCGCCCACACACCAACCAGACACCGCGGCCACAACAGGTTTTCGACATTGAAGTATTGCAATCGTCGCACGCTGCATCGCCTCCAATCGGTCGAGGAACTGAGTGCGCTCCGCGGCCAGGTTGTTCCCTTCGAGCGCGTACCGCAATTCATGCCGCATCGCGATGAGGTCGAGACCGTAAGTAAAGTTGCCATCGGCGCCCGAAAGTACTACCGCGCGCACCTGGTCATTTCGGTCGAGCTCATCGAACACGACCGGCATTTCCCGCCAAAAGTCCGGGCCGAGTGCGTTGCCCTTGCCCGGTCCACGCAGCTCTACGTGGGCGATGGGCCCGTTAATCGCGACGTGAACGGCAACATGCTTGCTGGCAGGGTCTGGCATAGAAGCTCCGTGGTTGGCAGATATCCGGGTATTCAAGTTAGCGCACCCTTCGCACCGGAGCGATAGATTCGGGGAATTGTCCCTCAGCTTTCCTCAATACGGCCTGCCCTGTGCCCCGCTAGCCGCTTCGCCTGAGCAAATGCCCGGCTCCCCGGCTAGACTCCCACAAGGAAACGCGCTCATCGCCCCCTCAACATCCGCCCCATCCCGCGCCCCATGAGCGACTCGTCCTCACCTCGACCACTCGGCACTTTTCCTGCGATTTATCCGGTTAAATACGAATCGCAGAGAAAGTCGACATGCCCGAACACCGCACGACGTCCAAAACCAAAAATGCTGCGTCCCGACCTAAAGCAGATCGATCCACAGCAGCATCCACCGATCAATCACATCCAATAGTAAGCCGCGTTGGCCCAATCATCCTCGCAGCCGATGGCGCGAGTGCGAGCGACTCGCAGGCGATTACCGCGTCTTTAATTGCAGAACATCTTGGCGTTCCGCTGATCGTAACCACAGTAATGCGTCCCGAGCTACTATATACTGGGTCAGACGGCGGCGTCGGTTCATTCCCAATTATTCTCAATTCTGAACTCAGCGACGCGCAAAGCGACACCGTTCGACGTTATATGGAAAGTGCGGTTGGTGCAGACCGTCAATGGGAGCTTGATGTGCGCACCGGTTCAATCGCCCGAGGAGTTGTTGAATCGGCCCGGGATCATAGAGCGTCGCTTATAGTCGTTGGCGCAGGACGACTCGCCGAAAATGCTCGTCGAATTCGCGGTGGACGTGCGTTGCAGATATTACGACAGTCGCCGTATCCTGTTCTTTCTGTAACACATGAACTTTCTGGATTACCACACCACGCATTAGCTGCAATTGACTTTGGAGTACCGAGCCTCAATGCCGCACAAGCTGCATTAACGTGCCTTGACGATACCGCAGTCATGACCATGCTTCATATCTTCCCAACGTTCCCGGAACTCGTTCAGAATCGGCCGACTCCCAAGACAGATTATAACGCACTCTTTGATCGCGCACGAAACGTCATTCAAGCACATCCACCGTCAAACGCAAAAATCGAGACGAGGGTAGAGGGCGGTCCAACCACAGAGGTTATTCTGTCGCAAGCCGAGATGGTTGATGCGGATTTGATCGCACTTGGAACACATAGCCCCGGTTTTGTCGAACGCTTTTTTGTAGGGAGCGTTGCCGCCAACATCCTGCACTTTTCGCCAGTCAGTGTTCTGATATCGCCGAGACCAGCTCCGCTTGAAGCGTTGCGCCTTACACTTGGCATGGAAGGGACTGCAGAGACAACAGCGCCTGAGAACTGGGGTCCAGTGCTCGATGAATTCTCAACCAGAAATATGGGACGTCGCGTGAGTCTCGAAGTTGATGAAATCGAGATTGGTGGGCAGATGCAGGTAAACGGATATATTCTGCATGGCGTAACATACGATCCACGCGACCGTCGTATTGATATCATGCTTAGTCGATCATCAGCCAATATGCCACACCTCACGCGCATGATCGAAGATATTGATTCCATCGCAATACGCAGGTCCGGCGACCGCGATTCAGTTCTGGAAATCCGTCATGACGGCGGGTACACACTTCTCACCTTCGAGTAATAACACAATGGAGACGACGCCCGTAACTCACACAACAATTCGCATTCGCGAATCCCTGCCAGACGATAACACTGCGCTTCATGAACTGATTACATCAACCCTGCATGAACGACTCGGTGATGTACTGCCAAGTCAGGATGTGCATAATTGTGCGATGTTGTATCATGGGCGGTGTGACAGTCAGAGGTGTCTGGTGGCTGAGGTGGATCACCGTTTGGTCGGGTATGCGCTCGCGTGTGCGAAGCGCAATAACGGATTGGCGCACACGACGGGGTTGATTGAGCGGTTGTATGTACGTGATGCGATATTTTCGGAGAGCGAGGCGCGGTCGGTGGCGTCATCGTTGATTGTTGCATTGTGTGCGAATAGGCGGAGTCTGGATCCGTCGGCGGCTGCGGATACAGCGATTGCATTTGCGTTGTATGATCGATGGGGATTTGTGGATCCGTATGTGTTCAGGCTTTGTTTGAGTATGCCTTCTGGGGAAGGACGGGTGTTACGGGGGGCGGGTGAGGAGTTGGCGGCAGTACTGGGAGATTGAGCTGTTGCGGGTGGGCTAGAATGGTAGCTAAGGCGTCCTGATGTTTTGGCGCCGCGGTTCCATTCGAACCGGAAGAAAATTTTGATGCCTTAGGCAACGAGCGGAATGCATATATTGAAAAACGCCGACTAGCGTCGTTTTTGTGGTACACACTCTAATGAATTGGGCGCATATGATGGCTTCATATTCATTGTGCGATTAGATGTCATGTTTATGAGCTTCCCACTCCCCCAACGGCATTTAATTTCCCGCTAGGCCGTATTGCGTCACGCTGCGCCACATGTCACTTCTATAACAATGGCCGCCTCTGCCGACGTATCCTGCGCTGCCATTTGAATCAAACAGCGGGCGGCCCCGCAAGCCGCTTAATTGGTCCTGAGACTAATTCGTCAGGACGCAGCGTCAGCACCGACACGCCGGAGGCTGTAACGGCAACGGTATGCTCGAACTGTGCGGAGAGCGACCCGTCTCTCGTCACAACGGTCCAACCGTCAGCCTCAGTTCTCACACTCCGTTGACCTTGATTGAGCATAGGCTCGATAGTGAAAACCATGCCTTCACGGAGGGAGAGGCCAGTTCCTGAGGCCGCTTCGTCATACTTCACTCGCGGCCAGTGAGTGAGCTGAAACGCCTGCGGAACGAAGCTCATGCTTGATGATCTCAGTAAAGCTGAGCGTCGGATTGGTCTCGCATAACATGCCAACCTTGATCCAATAGGCGGCCTGCGCATTAATCGAGCGGCACGATACGCTGCTTGCTCTGCGCAGCTGATCGTGCAAACTATCCTCTATGTTCACAATACCCACTGGGATCTCCATATATGTTTCGTACATGAAACATATATGCATAATATATGGAAAGCCAAGGGCAGCCGTAGGCCATGAGCCGAGTTGTGAGAGGGAGCCACTTCACGGGCTGCGGAATGTAAATAGCAAGAGATATCTTCCAACGTCCGATAAAAAACCATCACCCTATCGTCTCTATGCTCCCCACCACCCACCTCAGCATCTCCATCAACCGCCTCGCAAGCGACGTCTACACCTTCGCCTCCAACCCAGCCAACCTCCCACACTGGGCCGCCGGACTCAGCACCAGCACCATCGAACAAATCGCCGGCGAATGGATCGCAGAATCACCAATGGGAAAAGTGAGCATCCACTTCGTCCCCCACAACAACCTCGGCGTCATGGATCACTACGTTACCATCCCATCTGGCCAGGTGTTCTACAACCCACTCCGAGTCTTCCCAAACCAAGACGGCAGCGAAGTAGTATTCACGCTCTTCCGTCAACCCGAAATGTCAGACGAGCAATTCCAAATCGACTCCGACTACATCACAACCGATTTAGCCAAGCTCAAAGCGATACTCGAAGTGAAGTAACATGCCCCTAATCCCACCCAACGCCCGCGCAACGCTTTCCGGTAAACACGGCCTATTAGCCGCGTCTCTTGGCTGGACCATACCAGCCACCCTGCTCTGCGCGCTGTTCATTGCCACCTTCACATGGCTCGGCGACATAACCATACATCATTGGGCAATAATCGGTTGGGATAATTCATTCAACGAATGGATGCGCGAAAGAACATCACCAAACGGGCTGCACTTCATCGCGATAGTTACAAACATTGGATCCCCTGGCGTATGGATACTCGTCGCAATAATCAGCATATGGTTAAGACAACAGAAAGAACTCTCACTCACCATCTTCTTTCTCGCAGTCAACCTCGGGGGACTAACCATCCAACGATCAATCAAATATCTGGTTCATCGCCCCCGGCCGCCCTTCGCTGAGCAATACCTACACTCAGCGACATTCAGCTTCCCAAGCGGACACGTTACAGGATCGACCGTTTGCTACCTTCTCATAGCATACGTTTTATGCACCATATATAGGTGGCGCGGCGCGCAAGCAGTGATCACATACGGGCTCGCCCTGCTCATGATCACATTTATTTCAGCAACACGCCTATACCTCGGCGTCCACTACCTCAGCGATGTCGTTGTCGGCTTCATCATCATGCTGCTCTGGGTAATCACCTGCCTCCAAATCCGCACGTCTTTCACGCACCCAGACGAACATCACCCGAAAACCTGACCGTAATTCCCCTCCCAAAGGTGGCTCATACGCTGACCCCGGGGTTATCTTCTGTTCTCGCGCTGGCCCAGCCCAACACCGGGCTTACCAGCGCTCGACTGACAAGAAACCATCAGTCAGTCGTTCGATGGAGATTGGACCCCCCGGTCTCCAGCACCACACTGCGGGGCTTCGGCCCTGTTGAGGGAACACAATGTACGGCACGATTCAACGTTCTAAACGTCGTTTGACGTTCCTTTCGGTCGCCCTTGGCCTTGGGGTCGCCCTAAGCGTAACAGCCCAAGCCCAGACTCAGCAGGGGTTGTCTCCCCTGCAGGTCGCTCAGACCGAGATGGTAACTGGCGCTTCGATTTCGCCAGACAACCGGTATGTCGCGTACACGGTCGCCGTTCCGGCCGACCCACGCAAGGAAAATCGACCGGCCAGTCTCCAGCTTTACCTCCTCGACCGTAAAACGGGGACCGCTACTCCGCTCTATAACGGCGCCGCGATCTCAGCTATCGCCTTCCGCCCATCGCGCGGAACGATCACGTTCATCGCGTCGATTGTGAAAGACGAACAACGTGCTGTATACGAAATCCCGGTAACCGGCGGTACGCCAACGCGGGTTTGGGGTTTTGATCGTGCTATCATGGCCTATTCCTGGGCTCCAGACGGAAATCGTCTTGCCTTCACGGCCAACGAAGCCGCCAAGAAGACCACGACGCCGCTGGCCGCAACTCCGACGTTCTACGAAGAAAATCAGATCCAGCGCCCGGGATACGTCGTTGATGTCACAAAATCCGATGCACCACGCGCGATCAGCGCCGTTGGTTCATACTATATACTGACGTGGAGCCCAACCGGCGATCGGATTGCTGTATCGATCGCACCAACGTCCCGCATCGACGACTTCTACATGTTCCAGTCGGTGAAGGTCGTTGACGCCAACTCGCTCCAAGTAGTCGCCGAAGTTGCCAATAAAGGAAAGATCGCCGAAGTCATCTGGAGCCCAGACGGCCAGCAGTTGGCTCTCCGCGCCGGTCATGACATCAACGATCCGACTGATGGGCAGATTCTGGTTGTACCAGCCACTGGTGGTACGCCGAAAGACATCCAGCCGGAGTTCCTTGGAAAGTTCGAGGATATCGCCTGGACTGCGAAAAACGCGATCAACTTTGTCGCTAGCAAAGGGACTGAAACGGTCTATGGACAGGTAAACAGCGACGGTTCGCAGTTCAAGGAACTCGTCTCTGAAAAGGGGCTCGCGCTCACCGCCTTTGACCTTGGCACCGACAGCTCAGTCGCCTTTGTTGCAAGCACGGCTAAGCACCCAAATGAAGTATTTATCCTTGATGCCGGCAAAAAAGCGATTGTTCGCCGAGCAACGAATACGAACGCTTGGCTAAATAGTGTGGCTTTGGGCGAGCAGCGTGTGATTCGCTACATGCCGCGTGATAGCGCATTCGAGATCGAAGGGCTCCTCATTCTCCCCGTTGGCTTCAAGGAAGGATCACCAGTTCCAACGATTATCAACGTACACGGTGGCCCGGAAGCGCATTACGTAAACGGGTGGCTCACGAACTACTCCGCGCCCGGCCAAATGGGTGCGGCTCGTGGGTACGCGGTGTTTTATCCGAACTATCGTGGCAGCACGGGTCGTGGACTGAAGTTCTCCATGAGCAGTCAATCTGACGCTGGCGGAAAGGAGTTCGACGACATCGTTGATGGCGTGGACGCTCTCATCGCACTCGGCATCGCTGACAAAGCGAAGATCGGTGTAACGGGTGGTTCATATGGTGGATACGCCACGGCTTGGATGAGCACGCGGTATTCGGATCGGTTTGCTGCGGGTGTCATGTTTGTTGGGATTTCCAACGATATCTCCAAGTGGGGAACGAGCGATATTCCGCATGAGCTGAATCTCGTTCACTCGCGTGAAAATATGTGGGAAGGTAAGTGGCAGAAGTATCTGGAACGCAGCCCAATCTATCACGTTGATAACGCAAAGACTCCGTTGCTGATTATGCACGGTGCTGAAGATCCGCGTGTGCATCCAGGGCAGTCGCTCGAGCTGTATCGGCATATTACGGTTCGGAAACCTGATGTTCCTGTTCGGTTGATTTTCTATCCGGGCGAAGGGCACGGGAATGCACGGGCAAGTAACCGCCTTGATTTCACGCTTCGTATGTTTGGATGGTTTGATTCGTATCTCAAGGGAGATGGTACCAAGCCGTCGCTTGATCTATCGAATGAAGCTGTTGGTGCAGCGGCGAAGTAGACGACTACTCGACCCGAGTTTTCGTTTATTGGACGGGGCTGCATATCTTCAACTTTGCAGCCCCGTTTTTTATGTTTTTGTATCAGAAGCAAGTGTGCGCTGGAAGCTGCGATCCCGGGAACATGCATCTGATTAACGGATGAAGAAAAACCGCAGCGTTGTTGTTCAAGGGCTATCGTTACGGTCACAACTCGGACTTTAAACCTCTCGAATTCGAGAGGTTTCGGTCGCAGGCGGGGTTGAATCAGTTCTCGCTCTCGCCCACAAAATGGACGGAGGACTTGCCATGTTACTCGGCGATCTGCTGCGTTTGTACAAGGGCGTTTGCTGTATACTATAAAGAAAGCCGATTACCGGATGATCCCCAAAAGCGTAATTTTCTTTGTCCAGGAGAATATTATGAGCTTGAACGATCCTCATGCAGCTACTCGAGGTAGCGGCACTATAAAAAGACGTTTTACAATTAGTCTCGCGATTTTGCTTGGATTTGCTATCGTGATATACGGCGCATTTCAATTGAGCCCATGGCCATCTGCAATGCTCATACGAATGGCCTTTGATCGTGGCGCACGAATCGCGTCTGATTCGCTAGAGAAACATGTACCTGAAGATGTGTCATCGTTACTGAACGAACATTATGATACAGCGGATACCGACGCATATCTCGATGTATTCTTCCCGACTGTAATTGCGAACAGCACGATATCGAAACCGACTATAGTATGGGTACACGGCGGCGGATGGGTCTCCGGGAATAAGTCCTACCTTTCAAACTATCTTAAAATCCTCGCGAGCAAAGGTTATACGGTTATTGCGATTGGCTATTCTATCGCACCAGAAAAGAAATACCCAACTCCCGTAGACCAAACCAACTCTGCGCTCGCATACATCAAGGCGCATGCAGATCGCCTGCATGTTGATACAACACACATCTTCCTCAGCGGTGACTCAGGCGGTGCGCAGATCGCGGCACAGGTAGCAAATGTGTTAACGTCACGTGAGTATGCACGGACAATGGGAATTGTACCGGCGATTGATCGCCTAAACTTACGCGGCGTTCTTTTATACTGCGGAGCATACGATGTGACCCAGATTGATCTTAAAGGGCCGTTCGGATATTTCCTGAAGACGATATTGTGGTCATATACAGGCGACAGAAACTTCACGGACAATAAGAAACTCGAAGAAGCGTCTATCATAGATCATCTCACACCACAGTTTCCACCTACATTTATCTCGGTGGGGAATGCGGATCCGTTGGAACCACAGTCTCAGGAGTTTGCGAAACGCCTGAATACGTTGGGTGTATTGGTAGATGCGCTGTTTTTTTCATCCAAATACGAACCACAGCTACCTCACGAATACCAGTTTAATCTTGATATCGACGCCGGGAAACTCGCGTTGTACCGATCGATACAGTTTGTGGCGGACCGATCGCGGTAGATAGAAATACAGCATAAATGTGATCATAAACAAAATATGTCGCAACAGATGAATCGATACAAAAAATAAGTATTCCGTTCATCATCGCTCGCTCGGCACTAATTACGCATGCTCATTTCCTGAGGACGCCTCTAGACGGCAATCTGCGAATCTCCTGCCCGCACCGAGCTCTAACGTGACCACACAACTTTGTATCGCGCAAACCATAGTCGATGAGATCTTTGGCCCAATCGAGGAGCGGCCATTCACGGTTCGATACTGGACAGGTATTGAAGAGCGAGGCGCGGCCACTCCTCTGATGTTCACACTCGTTTTACGCCACCCTGGCTCGTTGCGAGCGATGTTCTTCCCGCCATCCGAGTCCAGGGTGGCCAGAGCTTTCGTGAACGGAGATTTTGATATTGAGGGAAATCCCGAACAAGCAACGGCCCTTTCACCGCAGTTGCTGAACCGCTTCCGCTCCCCTTCTCGGCTATTTCGTACGTTAGTAATGCTCAGTCGCCTGCCGCACGCGGAGACCAACCACAAGACGTCTCCGACAACGAAGAGCTTTCAACCAAGCACTAGAACTCGACGCCGGCACGCACGGAAGCGCGATGTGGAGGCCGTTCGCTTTCACTATGATGTGAGCAACAGCTTCTATGCGCTCTGGTTAGATAAACGACGAGTGTATTCGTGCGCATATTTTCCGACGGGGAAAGAAGATATCGACGATGGTCAACTGGCCAAGCTCGATTATCTGTGTCGAAAGCTGCGATTAAAATCCGGAGAGCGCCTGCTGGATATCGGGTGTGGCTGGGGAGCACTGATGATACATGCAGCCCGCCACTACGGTGTGAAAGTTATTGGGATTACGTTAAGCGAGGCGCAAGCTCAGTATGCGCTGGAACGGATTCAAGGTGAACGCCTAGGTCATCAATGTCACGTGGAGATCAAGGATTATCGAGATTTACCAAAAGACGTACAGTTTGATAAAGTGGTGAGCGTTGGAATGTTCGAACACGTTGGTCCTAGACAGATGCAAACATATTTTCGAACTGCATATCGTCTCACAAAACCTGGAGGCCTGTTTTTAAATCATGGTATCGTGAGTATGGACTGTGCGCGTACACAATCGCTACGAATTCGTCTACGCAATAAACTCTGGCGTACAGGTAACTTTATACAGGAATATGTATTTCCAGATGCGGAGCTGGTTTCACTGCGCCATGCAATTGGCTGTGCGGAAGCGGTCGGGTTCGAAACACGAGATGCAGAGAGTCTTCGCGAACATTACACACGAACACTCCGACTATGGGGTAGACGGTTAGAATGTTCGCGAACAGCCGCGATCAAGGCTTCGGACGAGGCTACGTACAGAATATGGAGATTGTACATGGCTGCATCGGCACATGGATTTGCGACTGGACATCTCAATATCATGCAGACGTTATTTGCAAAACCGGATGCGCATGGAAATACTCCGCTACCGTGGAGTCGGGCTGATTTGTATGATCATGATTACAAGGACGTTGCACTTCAAGCTTGATTGGAGGTAACACTTCCGTCGTTCAAAACGAAATAGCAACAGTGCCACCGCTCACCTTAACCCGCTTCAATTCGTCATGCCAAACAAATGTGCCGATCCCTGCACCAATGGCTCCCCATGAGAGCGCCCCCGCAGCCCCAACGAGACACCCCACACCTATCGCCCCAGCTGTATCTCGACGCCCTCCAAAAAGAGTCTGCATTTGTGACGCTCCATAAATACCCATAACCGTTCCGAACGTGGCCCCAGCAATCGCCCCAATCATTGCCCCACGCTTGGTGGAACGGACTCGCTTGCGAACCCATAGACCGGTGTCTTTTGGCGGTTGAAGGGAATCCAGGGCGGTCAGTCGACTGACGGTCGGTTCCGGTATCTGCTGAGCCTGGACCGTATCAACAGGCCATTGCAGGAGAGCAAACCCGACACAAAATAGTAGCCAACGTGCTTGGAATCGCATAAATAGCTCGCTCAGACGTAGTTTATGGGCAAGTAGTAGTATACATGCGTTGTATCCTTGCAGTAAGGGAGCAAAACTTGCGCCGTCATTTGTTTACGCATATAAACAGGTGACTTTAGATCCAAAGTCACCTGTTTATATGCGTTATCTCCGGCTTATATCCCCCGTTGGTCCCACCGCCATCCGGCGATACCGCGTTTACTTTTCCATCTGTAGCGTAGTTCCCTCAGATGATTTCACACTTTTTCCAACCACGTCGCCAGACACCGCACGTTTGACATACGCATCGATCTCCGCCTCCGCATCCAACTTGATACCAGCAAACTCGATCAGCTGAATTTTCTCATTTCGATCAACTAACAAGAAACCGGGATATGATTTTTGAAACTCTGTGGGTTTCGGTAGTCGCATGCCATCCGAACGAGTCTCAAACTGTGTCTCTTGAACAAAAATTGTTGCGGGGATCTTTTGGAATTGAATAAAGAAAGTTTCCATTGATTTTACCTCTTCCTCGGCGGATTGAACCAGCGACCCTGGAGAGTACCCAAGGTTGTTCGTCACAAGCACAATATCCAGCCCTTGCGATCCGTACTTGGTGGCCAATCGACGGAGAATGGAATAGGCGCCAAACTCCTCATAATTTTGCTGGACTTGCACAACCACCGTAACTCGTCCATTCAGAGGGCGCTGAGCATTGGAGTCACCATTAATCGTCCACTTTGCTGAAAGTGGAGACATTGTGTTTCCAACCAATTGATCTCTTATCTCTTCAGGACGGAACAATCCAAACTGGAGAAACGAGAGTACTTCCCCATTTTCGATTGGGGCAATAATCTCGGTTATTCTGGATGTAAGCGGACGCACTGCGGCTCTCCCTTCTTCATACGACACTGCTGCTGCGTAGCTCCTGTATCCATTAACAATCGGTATGAGCCCTTCTCCTCGCTCGGTGATCGACGAGTTTTCAGCGATAGCGAGAATACTCTCCCCTTCCTTACGCATCTCAGCAACATTAAACCGACGCTCCCATTGCGTGAGGAGCGCTGCGTGCAACTGTATTCGGAATAGATTCATCGACTTACCTATGGAATCGACCTGCGCGATAATACGCTGCGCAGACTCGACCCGCATGGGTCTCGCTTGAATATAGGCCATCCCGACTTCATATAGTGCACGCGCGCGATCAGCATCAGGGAGCTTCATTGAAAGCAGGCGATCCTCCGCTGCACGAGCGTCACTATCAGCGTCTAAAGCAAGCTGCAATCGGATTAATGCGCCGAGCTGATCGATAGACACGGTGGCGACATTCAACTTTGTGTAGCAAAATCTTCCAGTGTCGACAGCAACGGTTGCAAACGTATCGGCTGCAGCGTTGAACTGTAATGTATCTTCTTCATTGTGACGATACAAATGCGACTGAACGTGCAATAGCGCGCGTAAACAATGTTCCGGTGTATCATAGCGACGAAAATCCAGGTGTCCCGGAAGCATCCTTGCGGTATCCGCCGAAACCGACGCACCACGCCAGTTTGCCGGAGGTGCCGGCAGAAGCTCGGCGGACGGAGGAGACGTTTGCGCAGAAGCCAGACTTGGAACGCCGAGGATGCAAAACAATAAGGCAATCCCGAGCGATATTCGTCCGAACATCCCGTATTGTAAACCCCGGTACGCTCGTATCACTCCCCCATCCATTGGGAATTGAACATCATGTATCATACTAAACCGCATCCGTAAGACTTGAGAAGGAAAAATCTGAAACCTTTATTGCTGGGCACACTGCTGGAGCTTTAGGGCGGAAGCAACGAGTTGGGACTCCCATCATCTGGATATTGTTGAACACGAACATTGGGGATTCCGTAATGCGGAAATTCTTCACCGCCTTGGCGATTTTCCCATTCTCAATCAACCACAGCCCGTCCCTCGTAAAGCCTGAACACAACACACTGTTGAAATCGATGATGGTTATACCAGACAATCGTGTTACCAACAACCCACGTTTTGTCGTTGCGATCATCTCATCGATCGTTGTGTTCTCACCATTCAGACGAAATGCGTGGCTATTGAGCAGCCCAATATTACTACCGAGTTTTGTAATAGCGTAGCCACGATCATACGCCAGATTTTTTAACACCCCATTCTCGATCCACGTGGCAGGAGCGTATGCATTACCAAATCGATCAAACGGAGGAAACCCGAGCTGCGGATCCATTGGATCGGCAGACAGGGTCACACGACGATCGGCAACAAGATCGTTGATCTTGGAAAGACCAGACGCCTTTGCAAAGGGGCCTTCACGGCTCTCCGCCGTACGGCGCTCGAGACATCGGTCAACCAATGGAGCGACGAGATCACATACAGCTTGTGGCTCGAGGATCGCGGTATAACGGCCGGGTTCAACGGCTACAGGGTTTCGCGATCTAAGACATTTATCGAGAGCGACGGCGGAGATTTTAGGAGCGTCGATTTTTGCCCAGTCGTACCAATCAACGCCAGCCCATCCTGAACCAATTCCCCCGGGATCACGAACAGTAACGGAATACTGAGCATGCGTATATGGATAGTACAATGCTCTCCCTTGCGTATCCATGACAGCTCGACCACGCGCCGCAACTTGAATGTATCCTGCGGTTGACATGTTGGCCGTTTCGGCGGGTTGAACGAGTGCACGCATTGTATCGGCGCGATTTTTCGCACTTAACGCATATGTTTCATCGCTCCAGATTTTGGGAGCGAGATACGTTTCCGGAGAATATCGATCGAACACATAGTCCGGGCGCTCATCCGTAAGCGACACCATTCGCTCCGCCCGTCGAACAGCAGCATTCAAGCTGGCATCATCTATTTGATTAATGTTGACTCTACCGTCTGCTCCACGAATCAAGCGTCTCACATTAATGTCGTTCCGGCGAATGTCCCCACCAGACGATATCTGATTACGTGCCCAGCGAAGATTTCCTGACCATTCGCTTTCAAGAAATATCGTGCTTTCACCACCACCCACTGCAAAGGTTGCGGCACGAGCAGCGAGCGCAGCACACTCATCCCGGGAAAGAAAACGATCTTTAGGGCGACTATCCTTCATTACAAAATCCATCATACTTTCCTCATCGGATCAACAACAGCAACTCCATTCACCGCAACAGGCGGGGCGGTTATGCTGTGTCGTGTTTCCTGCTGGGGTTCACCTTTAGCCCCAACGCCGGCAAAACGGACACAGCTGGATTGCCCGCCAATCCCGATAACACTTTTCCATAATTCTACAGTGCTAAATGAGAACGCAGCACTTGAGATGATTGCCCCAAGCTTGCCATCGACGATCTCACGCACGCTCCCACCGCCACCGATCCCGGTTCTGGCCTGAAAATCTACGCCCACTCCACCACCAGAAAACAGCATGCCTTTTTTCACCTGTTTAACAAGATCGTCCAGTGAAATATCAGACTTGGCAGGTTGGAGAGCGAGGTTCGGACGATGTTGCATCGTGATTCGATCTCCAGCTTCCGAAGCGGCGCATCCGCGCGACGAAACAACTTTACCACTTTTTTCATACCATGGTGCGATCCATTCGGCAGATTCACGTGAAGTCTGGTAGTCGACAACAACACCGTCCTTCACAAGAGAGAACTTCTGCGCCGCGACACCTTCGTCATCCCATTGTACGGTGGCAAGACCGCCCGGATCGGTTCGATCACCCATAACATTGACCATCGTTGATGCCGTTCGGAACGTTCCCAGCATTTCCAACGGATCTGGCCCCAGGAAGCTCGTCCCTGCCGCATTCGCTTCATATCCCAATGCACGATCGAGTTCCGTTGCAACTCCAAGCGTGTTATCGAGAAGTTGGGCAGTAAGCATGGGATCCAATACCACATCATACCGCCCGACATCCAATGGCTTTACCGGAGTTGAAGTAAGCTCTTCGCCTTTGGCAATCGTTTGCAAGATGTTATCCCATGTGACCGTTTTAAAAACTTCCCACCCACCACCAATTGCTGTGATATTGGGAAATGGAAGTGCGATACGTGGTAGTACATTTTGTTGTCGCAGCTGTCGACTGGACACCTGGATCTCGATACTGCCATCAGTGGAATACACGACTTGCGTCATGTAGGAGCCCTCAGTGTTTGCAACAGTGCGCTCTTGCCGTACGCACTCAAAATGACAAGGCCCCGCGCGCACGTAGGAACGGTAATGTGAGAGATCTTCGATACGCGCGGTAATGTATTCGATCTTTTCTTCGATCGGCACAATAAATGGATCAATCTCTGTTGGCATGATCCACGTCCCGGACACAGCAGGCAACGTCCCAATTTCTACTCGACGCACGCTCCCTTGTGCATAAAACTTCGACTGGGCAACGGCATCGAGTGCGAGTTGAGTCGCTTCGTCTTCCTCCCAGTAGGGACTTGCCGCAAACCCCCAATAACCGTTGACTAATGCCCGCACACCGATAGCGAGTGATTCGGAGTCGCTGATGCCCCATGGATGTACCGGGAGCAAAAAATTCCCACCTTGCGTGATTGTTCGAGTAATACGAACATCCGCAAACGACGCACCGGCACTTCGGGCGGTATCGATCGCACGCATCGCCAGCTTGCGGATACGATCCGGATCAGCAAATGAGACATCAGCAGAATTGCGAGAGTCCTGCGAAGCGACACTCTTTCGCTGATAAGGATCGAGCGCAAAGCTTGTTCGTGCTGCAACAGCACTCAGCGCTGTAGCAGCTGATACGTGCTTCACAAATTTTCTTCGAGATAACGTCATTTATAAAACTCTGATTTCAATAGTCCAGACTCATGATTATTCGATGCCTTTCACCGTCAGTGAGATTCTCTTTGATTTCGTCCCAACTTTTACCGTAAAGAAATAGTCACCAACCCCTGGGAACCATCGAGAAACACGTTCATAGGGTGCCAGTTGGATGATATCTCCGCCCGGTGCCCCTCCAGCATCACCCTTCACATCATTCGGTCGCTCAAAAGTCACATCAATTGGAACCGTCCAATTATTTACAAAAGCAGCTTGTCCGTTTGGAGAGATAAAAATATTCTCGGTGAAAACGTATCCCAGGCGAGTGTCGATTCCTCCAGTCGCATCCTTGGAAACTGAAACTTCGACATTGTCGCGATATCGTGTTCGGTATACGATGCTATCGCTGAACTGCTTGCCATTTACGAATACCGAAGCATGAACAACTCGATCCCCCATGCCCTGGACGATAACGAACCCGCCCCCCAACATAAGAAATCCAAAAGCGTTCTTGTCAGTCTCAATGAGGGAGAATACGCCAGGAATTTCATTTCCCTGTGGATCGAATACACGAGCCTGGATGATACCAAACGACCCAACTGTCAATATCGGCTCTCCAAACGCAGGCTTTAATGAAATGGAATCAACATCGACGGGCCCATCGGTTACGCCGGCGTATATGTATTCCGTTTTTGAGACGAGCCCAGCCTGCACGGTAACCGTAATCAGGACTCCCTGACCAAAGGTGTTGTTTTTGGCTCTCAATACACCATCGGAATCAACCGCAACAAGTGTTGTATCACTCGATACATACTTCACTGTTACGTCGTGATCGATCACATTCCCATCATGATCGAGTGGTTTCACGATTAATGGTAATGTTTGATTGACAGGTATGGATATCGCACGCGGAAAGACCGTGAGGTCCCACATGAGATCTTTCCGAACCACTGGTTCGGTTGTATCCCCTCCGCAGGCCATCGTACCGCCAACAATTGCCAGCATCGCAAAAAGGCGCGTGTAACCGGCAAGTCCTATAAATCCTGCACGTGTCATCTGTATGAGATTACGCATTGGTATCAAGACAGCCTTTAAAGAGTGGGTTCGTATTACCTTGACCAGGAATCAGAATTACCATATCAGCGCCATAAGTCGGAGGTGAACCTCGGAAGACGGGGACAAACTGTCCGCTCGGAAAGACTGTACTGGCACTCCGTTTATATTGTCGTACGAGTCGGCGTAAATCACCGTGGCGATGTCCGGTGGCGTACAACCAGAATGCACGCTCGCGAAATAATAAGTTGACACGCCTTTCAGCCGTTCCTGGATCCGTTGTATCGGCCAACGCGCGACTTCCATCCCCATTCAGCACCCTTGCACGCAACGCATTTAGTACGGTCAGCCAATTAGCGTTGTCATTGCCCAGATCCGCTTCGGCTTCGATTAATCTTGCCTCGATACCATCTGCAATGGTTATTGGTGATGTAGCAGATGTGTATTTGCTGGTACGCATGGTTCCCCGAAATACATCTTTAGCTGGAACGCGAGGATCTTGAGCGGCAGCCCAATCAATACCATTAATCCCTTCGCCAACGTTCGAGGTAAATATCGGTCCGCCGGTTTGTGGGCGAACGCCGTTTGAATCCACACCTGCCGTTGTTGCGGAATATTCGGCGTTGTAAACAAACTCGGTAGGAACAGCTGTGACTACCGAGCGTGCATCGTCATACCGACCAAGTGCCATCAGGGCACGCCCTTTCCCAACGCGCGCGAGATTAAGAAAACGAAGGCTATCTGTCCCTGACAGTGAAATGGCGGTATCAAAGTGTGCAATAGCACGTTCAATTAGTTGGTCCGTCGTCACACCGGCTGAATAGGTGATCGTCCCGCCACCCGAAGGAATAACTGCGAGCGGAACTCCGGAGCAAAATCGTTCGGCCAATAGCAGCTCTGCATAACCGACGATCGCGTATACGCGTCCAATCAACTGTGGTGCAATTTTGTCAGGAAACTTGCGCATCGCAGCGGCGGCCTGTAGTCCTTGCATCCGTACATTGTGCAGCCCCTGATAGACAAAAAGGCGCTCGTTCAAACTGGCACCACTAAAATGACTGATGGTACGCGTATCATACCATTGCCCGGCAACCGACGTATCTTGAAATTCGTCGGTAAAAACTCCAGCGAGGACAACATCACCGTATGGAGCTCCATACATCAGGTTCATCTGCCCAATTGCCGCGCCATAGAGTCCCATAGCGCCGGCGGCGGTTGTTATCTGCTCTGGCGTAATTGAATCACCCGGTGTATCGACGTCGACAAGATCTGCCAGCGAGCACGATGCGAAACTTATAGTTCCGCATACCAGCGCATAACGCCATACACTTCGCAGTTGAGTATTCATAATAATGATCGTCGAGTTAGTAGGATAAACTGAAGCGAAGCGCCCAATTGCGCGTATTCGGAGTAATGCCTGAATCCACATTGTTTCGATCATCTCCAATTGGGCCAACATTCGGATCGCTTCCCTGATAGTTCGTCCACTGGTACAGATTGGATCCCGTGAGTGAAGCCGTTCCAGACCGGGAGCCAATTCGCCGAAGAAATTGTACCGGAAGCTGCACAGTTACATCAGCCGAGTTCCAGACAATCGAGGATACCGACTGTAAACCGCGAGTCATCGTTCGATCCTGGAGTTGGCCTCGCAGGTCACCGACAGAGCTACCGGTAAATCCCAGAGTTGCGTTTTTCGTAAATCCACCGTTTTGTGCAATCATCGATGAGATTCGCACATTCCCTCTCCATAACCCAACGGATGTGTGATAACTCAACGTGTATTTTGGTTGACCCCATCCGGCATATACCATCGAGTCGCCAATAACGAATTCATTACTTTCGAGGACTCCATCCTTATTGCGATCGTCTACGCTGTATATCGGTTTGGCCCAGAACCCAAATACAGGATATCCTTCAACGACTCGCTGACTCACGATCGATCCTCCAGTTGGCGGCACTTGTGAAAAGTTGCCAAGCGCCAGCACTCTATTTTGCGTATGTGCGAAGGATGCATCGAAGTTCCATGTAACAAGATCGTTATCGAGAAGCTGAAGCGATGCGGATGCATCGAATCCGGAATTTCGTAACTTTCCAAGGTTCTCCGAGCGTGCCAAATTTGGGAAGCCGCTCTCGTTGGAAACATCTCTTCCGATGATGGCATCTTTCGTAACGTGATTGAAGTACGTCACGCTAATCGTGTTAAGAAGACCGCTGAGATCCATATCAAAGCCAAACTCCATCTCATTCGTTCGTTCTGGCTTTAGCAGCGAGTTCCCTAAACTGTTGTAACGATACACCGTATGGTTCGTACCATCAAACCATGCCTGGCCGCGCGTTAGCGTTGCCTTGAGGTCGTTTATAGCCGATTGATGCCCGCTTTGTCCGTGTGCCGCTCGGAGACGAACAGTATGTAGCGCGCCGATCCCTGGTACCGATACCAATTTGTCAAATGCGATCCATGAGACATCGATCTTTGGGAAGACCGGCGTCTTGATGCTGCTGCCGAGTCCGCTACCAACGTCTCTCCGAATCGCACCGTTCACGAAAAGCCGAGTACCGATAGATAGCCGCTCTTCGACATAACCGCCGGCTTTTGCATTTTGTGTCTGTACTGTTTTACCCGACGTGATTGGCGCCGCCGATGGATCCGAGATTCCAATAGGCATATTGAACCCGCTCAGCGAAAACGATTCGAAGTTATCGCGCGAGTAGTTGAGCCCAAGGGACGAGCGAAGTGTGAACAATGACGAAAGCGGCGTGATGACCGCAGCCCAGCTATTGGCTGTATAACTTACAGACGTCTGGTTAAACTTGGTTCGATTGCCAAGGGCGTTCGAACAATCGGCTTGCAAGCAGTCTTCGGGACGTTGCCAGATATCTCGAAGATTCTTTCCATGTTCCGCACCAAACGTCCCACTCCAGTTGATTCGTGCAGCAGGACGTGCAGTTAACGTCATGGCAGCACGATATTGGTCGGTTAACTCTTCCTGGCGCCGAAGAAATCCTTCCTCCGGTAAGAAGGCGACTGAATCCTGCTGTTGTCCGTTGAGTACACCGTTCCCGTTATTACGCAGATTGAGATGCGTCATACTGGCTTGAAACGCAACATCGAACAATGGTGTTGACTGCAGTGTCACGTTTGCATCGCCATTGACTTGTTGCTCTGCATTTGGGCGTCGCGCCCATGATGGGACAGCTCCCTTTAGATCCATGAGCCGTTCGACACCCGCTTCGGACAGCTTCGTTGCTCCCAACACATCTGTCATTCGAAAAGAGAGCGCCGTCTGCATTGTACTCGTACCTGTGCGCATGGAGACACCAACGTCGCGATTGTGGCCTCGACCAATCGTGGTATGGCGTGGGTCGTTCAGTAGACTATAACTGGAAACGCTGTCGAATCCTGAGCAAAACCCATCCAGCACCGATGCAGCATCACACGGCACCGCCTGGTTGCTCTCAGGATTCTTTCCCCACACAGTCCTTTTTCCTGCAAATGGGCGCGGAATGCTCGAGAGGCGCGTATTCGCATCAAATGTCCATCGAGTTTCACCAATCAAACCGCGCTTTTTGGTAATGACAATAACCCCATTTGCGGCATCAGGCCCATATAACGTTGCGGCCGACGGTCCCTTGAACACCTCGATTGTTTCGATCGAAGCCGGATCGATATCATTGAGACGACTCGAGAGTGACGTACCGGTCTGACCAATAGACTGCACACGAACACCATCGATAATCAGAATCGGATCGTTGTTTAGCGAGATGCTGTGAACTCCGCGTATCCGTATCCTGGCGCCGGCGCCTGCGTCACCACCACCGGATTGGAGATACATTCCCGGAACACGATTCGCGAGCAGATCGGCGACCGATGTAATGTCGTTGTACTTCCGAACTTCATCCACATTGATACGTGTAATGTCGCTCCCCACTTCGAACGATCGTTGCAGACCTGTTGCCGTTGTGACAACCTCCGTCAACGTTGTTGATGATTGTGGTAGCGCAAAGATCGCTTCGCTCGCTTGCCCGCTCTGTACATCAACGTTCATGCGTTTGGGTTGGTACCCCAACATCTTTGCCGACAAGACGTATCGGCCTGCGGGGATATCAGCAATCCGAAACGCTCCATCCGCCTGTGTTGTTGCAGAACGCTTTGTACCAACAACTGTGACAACCACACCAGAGACACCTTTGCGTGTAGCAGAATCGAGGACCTTTCCGAGAATCTCTCCCGGCGTACTATCACGTGTGGAAGACGGCGAAGCCACCCCGGAACGAGCGTTCCCGGGAAGCTCACGAACCACAAACGTCGTTGCTGTACTGGGTGCGAGCACCAAATTTGTGCCGGCGAGCACTCGACGGAATGCGGAGTCTAGGGAAACGTTGGTCAGTTGTACGCGGATTTGTTGTGCGTATCGATCTGCGTATTCAGTTTTGAATACCACGCGAACATTAGCAGCAGCGGCAGTCATCCGGATTGCACGATCCAACCCAACACCGTTCAAACGAATGGAAATTCGGCGTGCAAGCAGCTCTCGTATTGCAGCGCTGTCTTTTTTACTCATCGACCCAACTTCCGTTTGATTTGCAACTTGTCGAGATTCGGGCTGTTGTGCAGTGATCTGCGGAGAGAGCACGCTCAGCGAACCTGCAATGCTCAACGTGGCGAGACAAAGGAATGAACGCATAACTATCGACCGACTCCTGTGGAGAGATTCAACACGTTTTTGTTGTGACGAGGACGCATTTGAGACTCGGTGTGAAGGGAGTGCAACGTCACGAGAAGCGATCCATTGCTATTTCGCGTATAGGTAAGTGAAACAGACAGCATGTCCTTCAGCGTTTTGAACATGTCTTCAAGCGATCCGTAGGCGAGGGTGCCGGAAATATGCGAACCAACAAGCGTAGAGTCGGCAATCTGGAACTGGACACCATACCATCGACTGAGTGTTGCCAACACGTCTGGGAGTGGTGAGCGTTCAAAGGTCAGTTGGCCGTTCACCCAATCGGTGTATTCAGGCAATCTCGTACTGTCGGAGATAACCACACCAGAGTCGTTTACCGAGGCCATAGAGCCGGCAGTCAGCACGGTCGGAGTTGACGTATTGTCGTCAACTGCCACTCTCCCTGTTTCAACGGCAACGTAGACTTGGCGGTCAGTTGGGTATGCTTTGACAACGAATCGTGTTCCAAGAACGCGCGTCTGTACTTTTCCGCTTTGTACTAAAAACGGAAGGCCCGCCGCGGTTGTCACATCGAAGTGTGCTTCTCCTTGCACAGACACTGTGCGCGTCTCTGTACCGAATGTCGGAGACACTTGCACAGTTGTCTGTGGAGCCAGTGTAACACGACTGCCATCAGCAAGCACTACAGTAATCCGCTGACCAACACCGGTGGTGTAAGCATATTCTGCCGTTGCGCTGGCTGTGTATAGACGGATCGACCCCCACGTCAGGCCCACTGCCAGGAGGATGGCAGCGCCGAGTCCAAACATCCTGGATCTAAAGATCAGAAAGGGTGCGGAATTCCAGCGGGACGCGCGCGGTGTTACGGAAGGGGTCGTTCCAATCGCACCCAACGTTTCAGCAACCATCCGCTGCACTTTTTCAGCGGGGAAATCGGTCCACGTGTCGTTGGTGATGCCTTGCTGAAGGCGTTTATACCAGGCAGCCCGCTCTGGATGTTCCGCAAACCAGGCGTCGAGCATCGCTGTATCTTCTGGAGAGCTTTCCCCCAGCCAGTACCGCTCGAGTAGCGCGGAATCGAAGTCGTCCTCGCGTGGAGCAGAAAGGTCAGAGTGAGTTGTCATAGACTTATAACAGCTCACAACCAACAAACTAGCCACTCAAATTATAATTTTTTATTACCGAGTATTTTTCGGAGGTCGCTGACTGCACGTGCGACAAGATGTTGGGCGGAAACCAGGGATACTCCCAAGACGTCGGCGATCTCCGCATGAGTCATCGCTTCGTTGAGCCGGAGCCGTAATGCCTGTCGTCGCCGTTCAGGCAGCTGTTCGAGGGCGTGTTGAACTGCGAGATCCGTGAGGATATCGTCCTCCGGATTGGGGATGATCGTTGGATCGCTCAACACTTCCCCGTCCGGACTTTCTCCCATCCTATAACGTTCCCGGACGGTCATTGCGCTTCGTTCGTTGAGCGCCGAGTTGCGAACCAGGCGAAAGAGATACGCTTTGAGGTATGAATCAGGAGCGAGGGATTCGCGACGCTGCCAAAGCTGGATGAACACGCGTTGGACGATATCCTCGGCGACATCGATTGAACCAACCGTATAAAACGCGAATCGCGCCAAGGGGTTGGCATATTGATGCATCAGGGTGGCGAGCGCGCCCTGATCGCCAGCTCGCAGCTGTGTTACCAAAACGCGTTCATCGTCACGGTTCTGCTCTCGCAATCGCTCCCGCTCAACCCTCTCCTCTTCTGTCGGTCTCGGCGGTGTTGCAAAGGATTCAGAATCCGAACGCATACGTCAAACATGGTATAACGTTTCGAAACATGCTATCCTGACGCGCGGTAAACGAGTGGAAACGCTGAGGAAAGAGCGGAATTGTACGGGTGCGTACGACTACTTAAAGAACGCGCGAGATGTGACAGTTTCTGACGTTGCCCAGCAATTGGAGGTGCTTTTACGATGACGGTTGGGTTGGGCACGAACCCTCAATGAGTGCTTCTCAGATCAATTTTGTGATCCCTATTGCGCAAACTAGCATTCAGCATGTAATATTCACCCATGAAGTATCTACATACCGGCACATGCGACAGCTCCACCACCCTCCGACGCCTTTTGAGAGTCGCAGGGGCAGTTGCCGGGCGTATTGACCGGGAGCTGGAAAGTGTTGGACTTTCGTGGGCGAAGGTGATGGTGTTGCGGGAGTTGCGCCTCTCAAACTCGCCTGTTCCGCTCGGGCAGCTGGCGTTGCGATGCGATTGTGTTCCGTCGAATATGACTCAGCTGGTCGATCGGCTCGAAGGCGATGGGCTTGTAGAACGCGTGGCCCATCCGTCGGACCGGCGGTGTACCCAGGCGTCGCTAACGGTTAAAGGGAGCGACGCACTGGCGGAAGCTGAGCACATCGTGACCGCACTCGAGCAAACAATTCTTGGCACGATGGGAGTAGATCGCACCCATCAATTTGACCAGGCCCTCGCCCTAATCGAAAAACAGATCTAAAAAAATTTCCCCATTTGCTTCATGTATGAAATTTCCTCTCATTAACAATCCACCTATCAAACACTTATGGAAACGATAACAGCACAAAAAGCCGATCTATTTGCCGCACACCAAATTGGGACGGCCGCGGTTCGAAACCGAATTGTCATGGCACCTATGACCCGAAGTCGAGCGACGGACGGAAAGGTACCCAGTCCGCTCGCCCGAACTTACTACGAACAGCGCGCCTCGGCGGGGCTTATCGTTACTGAAGGGTCCCAGATTTCACCGCAGGGAGTTGGATACATCGATACTCCCGGTATTCATACAGAAGCACAGATCGCTGCCTGGTCAGAAATTACAAACGCCGTGCATGCGAACGGTGGAAAGATTGCGTTGCAGCTGTGGCACGTCGGGAGAGTTTCACACACTTCGCTACAGCCACACGGCGCTGCCCCAGTGGGTCCATCGGCTATCGCAGCCGAAGGGACAACGTATACATATGAAGGGATGCAGCCGTTTAGTACACCGCGCGCATTGGAAGTGCATGAAATTCAAGATATCGTCCGTCAATTTGCAGTCGCTGCGCGCAACGCGATAACTGCAGGAATGGACTTGGTCGAAATCCATGGTGCGAACGGTTATCTCGTTGATCAATTCCTTCGCGACGGCTCGAATAAACGTACGGATGCGTACGGCGGAAGCGTTGAGAATCGAATCCGGTTCTTGCGTGAAGTCGCAACCGCTGTGTCGAACGAGATCGGTGCAGATCGCGTTGGTGTCCGGTTTTCACCAACGTTATCGATTCATTCGGTGACGGATAGTGACCCGATAACAACGTTCACCGCCGCCGCAAAAGCAATGGACGAACTCGGTCTCGCATACATACACGTAATAGAGCCGGCAGACAGTGTTGTGCGCGTATTACCGTCGATCCGTAACGCGTATCAGGGGACGTTGATCGTGGCAGGTGGTTATAACAAGGAGTCAGCAAACGCAGTACTTGCAACTGGAGATGCTGATATGGTGGCGTTTGGAACGCCTTTCATCAGTAACCCTGACCTGCCCCATCGGTTCGCGAATGACTTTCCGCTCACGCCGAGCGATCGGGCAACGTACTATGGTGGCGCGGATAAGGGGTATACGGATTATCCAACATATGGCGCAACAGTTTGAAGTCGGTATGTAGCCATGTTCGAGTTAACGGAGCTTTCGGAATATCCCGGGAGCTCCGTTAGTTCATGCGCAAACTGTTCCAACAGCTCGAGTAGCGGCTCGATATTGTCCCGGGAATCGCAAAAAGGTTTGGAGATGCAGGCGCAGAATCGAGCATATTGCGTATATTTAGCTACATATGCCCCGCCAGCAGTGCAGGACTTGGCACCAAATTGTTGCATTGGTGATGATTGTGTGTCTCGGCCTGGCCGGCGCGCGCGAGGGAGCCCTCTGCCCCATGACCGGGCGGCCGATGGCAGAGCATATGGCCATGCACGACGCAGCACACGAAGCGTCACAGTCGATGGACGATTGCGCCGAAATGATGAGCGCCTCCAAAGACAGTCAGAGCGACCTGGCGAATACGCATATTACGAGCTCTGGCACTGACCACACGACGTCATCGAACTCAACCGACTGGTCGACCTGCTGTGCCGGTTACAGTATGCCCATAGGCATACCGGCTACCCAACTAACACTTGATGTTGTACGTGCGGATCCGACGATTCCACAAACGTCGATACCTATGCTTAAAACACGGGTATTCCCCCCCGATCCGCCACCTCCCAAAGCAGCGCACAGCATCCTCAATAGATCTATTCATACGGTGACTTAAACCGTATTCATTCACTTATAATCAATACAACATATTATGCATTCAACTTCACATGCTGCATCGCAAGCAAACACCAACACATCGCTGAAATGCTGCGATTGTGGCTGCCCGACCTGTCAAGGCGGCGGCTGTTGCTGCGGTGGTGTATATAGGAAACCAGCACAGAAAACGCAGCGCTAACCACGCTCCGATAGCAGCACACAATGAGGCGGCAGTCATCAGACTGCCGCCTCATATGTTTTTATACGGCCTGACGTACGTGGTTTCTGTGAGTTATTTCTGTGAGCTACTCCTACAGAAAGCCTCTGCATGACAAAGCCTTCGCGGCGCGAGACTGCCTTTGAAACGTTACATTTGTTCAAGTCTGCAGGAAATACTGTAGACTCTACTACAACAATGGTTTCGTATGTCGCCGACACTCAGCGTGCCAGAAACAATGCTCACACTGTGGCAAGACGCCCTAGACAATCTGACCGATTTTTTGACCGCCGATGTCGCGCGGATTGTGCGGATTCAACAGGGGCAAGCTGAGATTATACTGACGCGAGGCCGAGCGGCGGAGAGTTACTCGAAGGGCGAGCTGGCGGGCGGAAATACACGCGCCTACTTCCAGGACGTCATACATCGCCAAAGCCCGGTTCAGATTACGGACGCATCGCTCCTTCCAGAATGGAAAGGTAGCTCCGACCTTGCTCTCGGCTTCTCGTCGTATCGTGGCATCCCCATCACCTCGCCTGATGGCACGCTCTACGGCGTTATCGACGTCTTGCATTCGACGCCTCGACACAACTCCGAGCTGGATGAGCGTATGCTTGCACAGGCCGGCCGGATAGTCGAAGACCAGTTGGCACTTCACGCCGTACGCGACCAGTCGTCCCGCCTCGAGGCCGATATCCACGCCCACCGAGAGCGAGCCATGTTGGCGGCAGACGTCATCGGGATGGGCGTATGGGACTATAATATCGACGCCGATATCCTGGTGTGTGACCCGGTGTGCTATCGAATTTACGGACTCGATCCGGCGAAGGTCGAGCTTCGGACCATTGGAGACTTTAAAGCGTGCGTCCATCCGGATGACGTCGATCGGATTACGGATGAGCGCATGGCGGCACTCGCATCAAGCAAACAAGACCGCCACATCGACTTTCGCCTCCTTACCCCCGCTGGCGAAACCCGCTGGATCACATCGGCAGCCTGCATGCTGCACGCGACCGCCGTCACACCCAACCGCTTAGTTGGCGTCGTCATCGACATCACCGAATCTCGGCTGGCCAAAGAAAAGCTACAGAGCAGCTTCGAGACCCTAAACCAGGCCGAAAAGCTCGCCAGAATCGGAAGTTGGAAGCTGGACCTCTCGACCGGCACGTTCATCACCTCTGACATGCTCTTCGAGATGAACGGTGCGAACCCAAGCGGCCCCCCGCTCACCCCCGAAGACCTCCAGCGGATGCTCGCGCCGGAAAGCTTTATGCGAGTAAGCGACGCAATCGCACAATGCGTGGCCACCGGCGAATCGTATGGACTCGACGTCACCCACTATAGGAAAGACGGTACCCCCTTCGCCGCCCACATCCGTGGTCAGGCCCAACGCGACTCGCACGACAAGATCGTCGCGTTGAGCGGAACAGTCCAGGACATCTCCGAACGCGAAGAAGCCCGTGCTCGGCTCGAAGCACTCGCGGACAACCTTCCTAACGGTGCGATTTACCGACTCGAGCACGTGGACGACGATTACCGGCTCACATACGTAAGCGGCGGCGTCGAAGCGCTATTTGGCATTTCAGCTGCGCGCATGACCAAAGACCCGCGCGCACTCCGCAACGCCATACACGAAGATGATCTAAGCCGCTATCTCGCAACCGCGGCCGCATCACACTTAGCCGGAACCGACTTCGACTGCGAATTCCGCACCTATAAACCCGACGGATCTGTCGCCTGGATGCGCTGCCGCGCGGTGCCGAGACATACGGAGACGGGTACCGTTTGGGACGGGATTATGCTGGATATCACCCGTGAACACGAAATCTCGCAGGAGCTCAAGCGCGCGAAAGAAGCGGCCGAGGCAGCGGAGCGGGCCAAGTCAGACTTCTTGGCGACAATGAGCCATGAGATTCGGACGCCGATGAATACGGTGATTGGGATGACGTGGCTGGTACAGCAAACCAATCTCTCGCCCAAACAACGGAATTATCTCGACAAGATCGACATCTCGGCGAAGGCGCTGCTCTCGATTATTAACGACATACTCGACTTCTCAAAGATCGGTGCAGGTATGCTGACTCTGGAAGACACTGAGTTCGCACTGGAAGACGTTCTCAAAAACGTGTCGGCGGTTACAGCGATGCGGGCGGAAGAAAAGAATCTCGAAATCGCATACGCGGTCGCGCACGACGTGCCGAGGTATTTGCGAGGAGATCCGCTACGGCTTGGCCAGATACTCACCAACCTCGTCAGCAATGCGGTAAAGTTTACCGACGCCGGGGAGATCGTGGTTCGTGTAGCGTGCGCCGCCAACAATAAGCCGCAGCTTCACGGACAACAAATTCTCGAGTTTTCGGTTAGTGATACCGGGATCGGCATTGATGACACCCAAATCAAGATCCTCTTTCAGCCGTTCTCACAAGCTTCACCACAAATCTCCGCGCAGTATGGTGGGACCGGGCTAGGGCTCGTGATCTGCCGGCAACTTGTAGAGATGATGGACGGGGAGATTAGCGTAGTTAGTCAGCCGGGTCATGGTAGCACATTCCGATTTACAATCGTTGCCAAACCCGTGGAACCAGCCGCGGCTCCGATGTCTACCCTCGTGATCAGCTCAACGCTGACGGGTCGACGCTTATTGATTATCGACGACAATGCCAGTGCCCGAGAAATTCTGGGAGACATGGTGCGTGGGTTTGGTATGCGGGCCGATACGGCAAGATCTGGCGTTGAGGGACTGAGGGTTATACGTCAAGCCTCTGAACAGGGCGACCCGTATGCGATTGTGCTCATGGACTGGCAGATGCCGCATATGGACGGCCTGGAGGTAGCACGCCGCATTCGAGAAGAAGAATCGTTACCATGCCCTCCGATGGTTGTGATGGTGACTGCGTACGGTCGAGACGAGGTATTGCAACGGATCGATCAACTGGGGTTGCGAGGGTTATTGATTAAACCGGTTACGGAGTCGGTGATGTTCGACACACTGCTCCAGGTTCTGCAGCAGCCAGGACCGGCGGAGAACTATAATCTTCCCCCCGCTATGTCCGGTATTAATGAGGTCAACTTAATCCAGGATGAGATCCTTACGGGACGCCGAGTTCTCGTAGTTGACGATAATGCGTTAAATCGGGAGGTTGCTACTGATTTTCTGGAACTCGTTGGGATTAACGTTATCACCGCAGCGAATGGTATCGAGGCGCTGGAACGACTGAAAGCTGAGTCGTTTGATGCGGTGTTGATGGATATGCACATGCCGGGGATGGATGGGATGACTGCGACACGAGAGATCCGGCGGGATATAAGGTGGGCGGATCTTCCGATTATCGCGCTGACGGCGCAAGCGCAAGTGCAGGATCGCGCGGCGAGTCTTGAGGCGGGGATGAATGCGCACGTGACGAAGCCGATTGATGAGAAGGAGTTGTACGGGACGCTGAGGGAGGTTTTGCGGCCGGGGTGGATGGACGGGAAGGAAGCATGATCTCGGAGCCACGCACTGGTAAAGTTGGCGAAATTCTTGCCCAATCTGTCTTTCGATACATTCGCATTTAAGCGTGCCTCCAAGTGTTTGGAGATTTTTTACCACTTTACAGATAAGGAACTCGCATGCGTTGGACGCCTAAAGGTCGTAGCTCTAATCTCGAAGATCGTCGCGGTGCGGGTGGGCTGGGTAAAACGATTGGAGTTGGTGGAACTGTTGTTGTGCTGGTTCTTAGTATGGTAATGGGCCGCAATCTTTTCACAGATCTTGGCATTAATCCACTGGCCGAAATATCAAGCAGCGGTGGTGCTCCACTTACGGCCGAGGATTCGGTGCGGGAGGAGCGAAGCGTAGAGTTTGTTTCCTTTGTGTTGGATGATGTGCAGAGTACCTGGGCTGACATCTTCAGGAATGCTGGGAATCCGTATCAGGAAGCTAAGCTTGTGCTGTTTAGGAATGGTGTTCAGTCGGGGTGTGGGACTGCGCAGTCTGCGATGGGTCCGTTTTACTGTCCGGCGGACCTTCGAGTGTATATCGATCTGGGGTTCTTTGATGAGCTTAAGGATCGGTTTGGTGCCCCTGGGGATTTTGCGCAGGCGTATGTGTTGGCGCATGAGGTTGGGCATCATGTGCAAAATCTGATGGGGACTGAAGCGGCGTTGAGACGAGATCAGCGAGCTGATCCGTCTCGAGCGAATGCGTTGTCGGTGATGATGGAGCTACAGGCTGATTGTTATGCGGGTGTGTGGGCACATTCTACGTCGAAGCGGGATTTGTTGGAGCGTGGGGATATTGATGAGGCGCTGGGTGCGGCGGCGGCGGTTGGAGATGATCGGCTGTCGGGCGGTGGTAGTGGAGAGATTAATACGGAGTCGTTTACGCATGGGTCTTCTGCGCAACGGAGTGAGTGGTTTAGGAAAGGGTTTGATAGTGGGGATCCCAATAGGTGTAATACGTTTGCTGGGGTGTGAGGAATTACTGTACCGAAACGCGCCGGAATGCTAGAACTTCAGCAGGTGATAAGGTTTGCTGTCCACTCAACGCCTATCTAACCATCACGAAGCCACCGTCAACAGACAGGATCTGACCCGTGATAAAGCTGGATGCGTCGCTCGCCAGAAAGATGTTCGCGTTCGCCACGTCCTCAGTTTCGCCCAGCCATCCCCCCAAAGGAACCATCATCTTGAACCATGCCTTGATCCCTTCAAGCTCCTCCGCGCTCACCTGATCGAACGCTAGTTGCGCCATCGGCGTCATCACGAACGGCGCTACCGCGTTGGCCCGAATGCGGTACTTTCCCCATTCCATGGCGATGTTGCGTGTCCATGCCACCACAGCGCCCTTCGCCGCGCCGTAGATCGGGTTCCCCGGATACCCGCTAATACCAGCGAGCGAGGTATAGTTGACGATCGAGCCACCAGCATCCTTCATGTGGCGAAATGCAGCCGCATTCGTAAACATGGTGCCTTTGACATGGACATCCATGATAAAGTCGATCTCCTTTTCGTTCACATCCTCGGCAGCAACGTTCTTCTCATTGCCCGCGATGTTGAGCATGACGTCCAATCCGCCGAGCTGAGCAACCGCTTTATCGAAGACGGTGTTCACATCCTGCTGCCTGGAAATGTCGCACCGCATATAAGAGATCGGTCCTGGTCCAAGTTTGGCAGCTTCCGCTACAACAGACTGTGCGGCCTTCTCCTGAATGTCCAAAACGACGATCGCCGCGCCCTCGCGCGCGAACGCTCTGACGGTCGTTGCACCGATGCCGCTTCCTCCACCGGTTAGGATAACGCGCTTGCGTTCGAGTTGCATTGTGGCCTCCAATTTGTGACATATGGCTCGAGTGTGACATCGAGCAGGACGTGGAGGGTAAGGGCAAGCAATGTACCCTAGCCTAGCAATCATAAGGAACGGGCGTTATTTCCTGTTTGATTAGGAAACACAGCGCCCCCCCGGAAAGCCCTACGCCGAAACCACGAGACATGACGTCAGCGATTTCATGTCGAGAGGGGAAATGAGCAGGAACACCTATTTTTGCTGCCCAAGCACAATCTGAATCAACTCCGTCAACGGCCTTTCGTCTCCCCATCCAATCGACACCTCGTCAACCACGGTCCCCTTCCGGTCGATCAGTATCGCGCGACTTTTGGGAAGATCAGGCTTCCATTCTCCTTCAATCGGGAGATTCACTCGTCGTTGATCTGGACCGGCGACGTGGAAATAGGGGCGATTCATCACGACCAGGGTAACGGGGAGCTTTTCGAAGTCGAGGAGCATGGTGTTAAACAGCGCAGCCTCTTCTGCGGGGGGCGGTGGCGCGAGTGGTGCGATCACGCCGGCGGTTGATGTAATGAACACAATATCCAACTCCGGGAACTGCTGTTTGATTCGGCGAATTCTTATATTCTCGGAGAAGTCGATGGTGCTTCCCCGCTGGTCTCCGACCCGTGTCACGATAAGCGACACTTTTCCGGGGCGTGGAAGTCGATCGTGCTTCGCGCTGTCGGGAAAGATGAAGTCGGCGTGTACCTCCGGAGCTGGAAGTCCGGTTTCGAATGGATCCTCGCCGAATCGAATGTCTCCAAAGTATGACTTGCGCAATTTTTCTTGCATCTGCGCATATGTCGCGGTGCTCTTGCGCAGGCTGTCCATGAGAGCCTGGTGATAAAATATTTTATCGGCTGCCAACGCCAGCATACGAATCGCCCCCTGGTCGAGGGTGGAGGTCATGGTATCGGTATATTTTTGATAGGATGCGAGTATCTCCTGACGGTATTGCAACACCCAATCGTTTCGGTCGAGCTGGTTGCTCCATGTCATCACTTGATGATATATGGAGAACCAGTGTCCCCATCCTGCGAAGTATCCGAGGGGGCCAAACTGGTCGACCAGGGGTCGGATGGCGTCCATACGGATCGGTAGTACGCCAAAGTATACTCTGATGATGCTTTCGAGTACGGTGGCGCGTTGAGCGCTGTCGGCTGATGGTATGGCTGCGAGGCGTCGATTGATCATCGCGGTTGCATCGGCGTCGCGTCCAGCCAATAGATACAGCCTTTGCGCCAGGAGATATTTGTCCAACGGCACGTCCGATACAGGAAAGCGCGCAAGGCAGCGCTGTGCGATTGTTTGCACGTATACCTGGCGGCGCTCGAAGACGATCTGCAACCATGGGAGTGTGTCGCTCATCGCATCGTTATGCACATAGACGCTGTCAGTCACTCGACGGACCATTGCCTCGCACGTTTCCAACGATTCGTACTTGCTTACGTCCACTCGACTATCCGGCCAAGCGAACTCGGTTTGTGATACGCCTATCGTTGGCGACAGCGCAACACCAATAACGATGATGATGACGAAACTATACAGTGTCCGTATCCACAGGGCACACGGGTTCCGAACAAGACTATATGGATTATATGGCATCGATCATCGCGGTAAAGCTGAAATCTCGGGCTTTCAGTGGTGGTACTATTACAGGGCTCACGCCGAGTCGTATTGGATTTGGATTGAAGACCGGAGTAGGAACGCCGAGTTGGTCGATCTGATTCAATACGAAGAGGGGAGATTCGGTAAAGCGTAAATTCTTCACGGCCTTTGAGATCTTACCGTTTTCAATCAACCAGAGACCATCGCGGGTGAATCCGGTAAACAACACACTTTGCATATCCAACGGCATCATATTGGAGAATCGTGTGATGAGCAGTCCACGTTTGGTCGTTTCGATCATCTCGTTGATTGACGTTGTTCCACCTGACATCCGATAGGACCAACGATTGTCCAATCCGAGATTTTTGTTTAACTGGCGCAGCGCATAGTTTCTGTCGTACGACAAGGCGGTCAAAACTCCCTGATCGATCCAGGTGACTGGTTGAAGACCGGACCAGGGGACGATACCAAGAAGCGGATCGGTGGGTTCGTGGCTAATGGTGATACGTTCGTCGACAATTTTTAAACCGAGCTTTGTCGTCATCAGCTTGAGGGCGTTGTCGTAGGCCAGCGCGAACGGACCATCTCCCCGTTCGGCCTGTTCGCGATTACCTAATACTCCCATCAATGGGCTGAGTAGATCGCACACTGCTTGTGGTTCCAGGATCACAGTGTATCGCCCAGGCTCGATCGCGACAGGATTTAACGAGGCCATGCACTTTTGAAGCGCGCGCTGCGCCAATGCCTGACTGTCCATCGCGGCCCAGTCGTAGCTCGTTAATCCGGCCCAACCAGATCCAATCCCCTTGGGATGGCGGACGGTCATGGAGCATTGGGCTTGTGTATACTGATGGTATTGAATCTCGGATGGAACTGCTGATGCGGTGCTGAGTTGCGCGTGTTCTCCGGCCAGCATCTCGAGGTATCCGGCTGATAAAACGGACTCCTGTTCTGCGCTTTCTGTCAACGTCTGCGCTAAAACTCCACGTTGCGCAGCAGAGAGATTGTACGTCTCGTCGCTCCAAATGCGTGTTTGTGGTGTTGCGAATGCCGGCGGAGTGAAACGATATGAAGGAACGCCTCGCTTGAGTCCAAACGCCACACCGCGTTCGGCGGCGTGAACGATGGATTTCAACGAAACATCGTCCAACTGATTTGTGGTCGCTTTGCTTACCACCCCATCAATTCCACGAAACGCGGTCACCTGTATATCTCGGCGATCGCTCGCCAGGCTCGTCCGATTGCGTGCCCAGCGGAGTTCGCCGCTCCACCAGCTGACGACCAAGACGGTGGTGTCGCCGCCGCCTTGCACGGATTGGAGGACCTTATGCGTGACGCGATCAACTTCTTCCCGCGGTAAAAAGCGCGGGGTTTGTGACCCTGGGTCGAGTGAGAAGAACGGTCTCATGCTTTTCTCTTGGAATCGATGATGGTTTGCTGTGTGAACATCGCCGGAACTGCGGTGATGGTGTGAGTTGAGGTCTGTCCCGGTTGCCCTTTATATTCCAGCCCCGCAGCCTGGACAGCGCTCCCGGGACCGCCGAGTATGGAGAGAGATTTCCATAACTCCGGAGTTCGAAAGAGAATTCCGGCGCCGTCGAGTAGTGCGACTTTCTTGCCGTTGTTGATCTTATACGCTTTGCCAGCAGCCATTCCGTTCAGCTGTTGAAAGTCGAGCGCTATGCCGATAGAGGTAAAGAGCACGCCATTCTTGAGTTGCGAGACGAGCGTATCGAGTGTGTGATCATCCGTGGATGGAGTGAGTACAAGATTCCCGGTATGCGCGAGTGGGGCGTCGACGCCGGAAGGGGCGTAAGCCGATCCGGTGGAGCGAATGGGGCGATCGTGTTTGGTTAACCACTCCTGCATCCAACCGGCGCTTTCCCGGGTTGTTTGCATATCGTTCACAACTCCATCTTTGATCAACGACGTGGTCTCAGGGACAACACCTTCGTCGTCCCACTGCGTTGTGGCTGCGCCGCCGGTCTGGTCACGGTTCATCGTCACAGTGAAGAGCGGCGAACCAATTTTAAATGTGCCAAGCATCTCGAATGGATCGTTGAGATAGCTTGTTCCGCCTGCGTTTGCTTCGTATCCCAAGGCGCGGTCGAGTTCGGTCGCAACGCCAACTGTTCCACCTAACAGATGTGCGACCGGTCGAGCGCTCACAACGGTGTCGTATCGCCCGACTTCCACCGGTTCGACGGGAAGCGCGAGGTCGGCTTTGATGTCCTCAATCAAACGATCAACACCGGCGCGCATTCGCTGCTCTTCAAATAGCTCAAAGCCAACGCCGGCGGGATCGAGAAAGTCGAGTTCGCCTCCACTGCCTCGGTCATCCGGGAGCCGGAGCGACAGCAGAAATAAACCGCTTGTGAGATAGTTACGTTGCGTACAATAGCTTCCATCGCTGGAGCCAAAGGCCTTATCCTGCTTGAAGAAGCCGGCCATGTTTTGATTGACGTGGATACGGTCTGAACGGCGTTCTGCGTAGATCGAGATTCCAATCAGGCGATCATAAACTTCGGCGGGGTGTATGGAAAACGGGTCGATCTGAATGGGCATCGTCCAGTGTCCACTGACAACAGGGGTGGGAGCAAGCGTGGTAACGCGCGGTTTCCCGAGCCCGTTTGCCTTTGCCTGGAGTACCGCTTCCTGGCCGAGTCGAACCATTTCGTCGAGGCTCCAGACGGGGCCGGATGCGAAGCCCCAGTAGCCGTTAACAAGGGCGCGAACGCCAACAGTCATTGATTCAATTTCGCCCACATCCCCGCCTCCGCCTCGACGGTATTCGTGGGTTAACCGAACGTCGGCGTAGGTGGCACCAGCGGATTTGCTCGCATCGATCCCGCGTTCCACCAGGGCTTTTAACCGCGGATCTTCGATCGGTGGAAGGGGCTCCAGGGTTTTGCCAATTTGCGCGAGCAATGGCGGAGGTGGCGTCCACAGCGACACGGCGGTGTAGGCGGCAACTACGCCTGCGCTCCGCTGGAGAAATTGACGACGGCTATGGGGTTTCGTCATAGCTGTATCCTCGTCTGTGACATTCGGTTACCTGATATTGTGAGCATAAGTGACGACGTGGGAGTCAGTTGCGCCGATCTAGCGATCGAGGACAACGACGGTACCGCGATAGCCAAAGGGTTTGATGGTATATGGGTATGTGCCGGGCTTTGTGAATCGCCGATAGCGAGCCCGCTTAACGGGCGCGATCGTTGTATCGAATGGGATCGCGTAAATGTTCCCGCCACCAGAATTCTGGAATGCAAGCAAGGCTGGTTGTGGCGCGGTTGAATCGTCGAAGATGACATCCATCACCTCCCCGACACGTGCGACGCCACCCATTGCGTTGTCCGGCCCGGCTCCTGACAGGTTGCTCCACGATGTCACCCCACCCGGACCCATTTCCACCGAGCTACAACCAATAAGACACAGGAATCCGACCTTGCCGGTCTTGTCGACCCACTGACTTACGATGCCGGCCGGAAGGGTGAATAGTGCCCCGCCTGTTTCCAGTGTAAAGGAGTCGGTCTTGACAACGCCATACACCCACGTGACGGCGGTCACTTTGGTTTGGGCGACCGCTTTCACTATACTGAAGTCCCAAGTGTTTCCTGGGGATGCCCACGGTCCAATTTTGGCTATCGAGGAATCCTGTGGCACGATCTGGAACGGAAGCTCCTCCATAGGATCTCCCATTTGATCCAGCGCCACGATGTCGATCGATCCGCCAGAACCCGATGCGCGTTTCAGGCTGTCGAGCGGACGGACTTCAAAGGTCGTCAAAACACGGTGCGTGGGATCGTCTTTCACGCTCACCAAAACGGAGTCTTGGCGTGTTACGCTTCCAACTTGTTGGCTTACGATGATGAAAACTCTATCGATCTCAGCAACACTGATGAGGCGTCCCGTTTCCGAAACGCGGACCTTGGATGAGTCGCGCGACACCCAGGTGGCCGGACGGACGTCGCTCGCTGCGGTCGTGTCGGTAATAAAGGGCTTTCCGAGTGCGTTTCTTGGTATCGCGTGGAGCTGCAGCGTATCGTATGGATCCGTCAGGGAGAGCAAGACCGCAGGGTAGTTCACGGTGATATCCCAATACAATCGGCTCTGGTCTTCAATCGGTGGGGCGAGTGCAGCGTCGCTCCCGCCGCACGCCGATCCAAACAGGGAGATGCTGAGTAATCCCAGACGAATCAGCGATTGTCCACGCGACGCCCATCGAACGGGACGTGTGATAATGGACCACAATTTCGTACGCATGCTATGCCTCACGGTTGAAACATCCTTCATACAGCCCATTTTTTCGTTCATCAGCTGGTGTCGGCATTGTGACCTCGCGTCCGTATGTCGACACAAAACCCCAGGCTCCGGTGGGATATACGGTCTGTTGCCGGTAACCATAATTGCGCACCAAACGTCTCAGATCGCCCTGACGATGGCCGGTAAGGAAGAGCCAGTATCCGCGTTCTTCAAAGACAAGGCGAACGCGGGCTTCTTTTGCGGTCGCGTCCGTATACGCCGCCCCATTCGCGGGGTCGAGCAACGGAGGGAGTCCCGCGATACCTCCATCGCCAGCCGGCGCTGGGTCGGGGCAGGATTCAATGGTAGTACATGTGGTGCGGAGCCTGTTCAGGATCGTTAACCAACCGCTCTGTCCGGCTGCTAACGCGGCTTCTGCTTCAATGAGTCGAGCTTCGACACCGCTGCTGAAGACGAGTGATGAGGTTGAGTCTGCGAGCGCTGGGAGCGTTGTGCGCGGGTCGTGACCGTCACCAAACGGCAACCCGTTACCGCCCTCGAGCGTACTGACCATAAGGTCTCTTGGCGACATTGCCGGTACAAACTTTTTTCTCAACATCGAATATGGATTGGTATACTGATATTCAGTCGCAATCCCCTGCACCGCATCTTTTGCGGCCTCGATCTGTCCCAAGGCGAGAAGCGTGCGTCCGCGTCCGAGTTGAACAAACGCTTTCAAGCGGAGGCTGTCGCCCATGTACTTATCTGCGGAATCAAAGAATGCGAGCGCGGCCTGGTAGACTTCCTGGGTAGTGAATCCACGAGTGAGCGTGTAGTTCGCGTTAAAATCAACTGTACTCAAGGGGATGCCGGAGCAGAAAAGATCCGCAAGCAGCATATCTGCCATCCCTTCCATCGCAAAGAGATGTCCGCGCAATGCTGGTGACAGGTTGGGAGCGTACTCGCGCAACAGGCCTCGACCCTCCTGAGCATCCCCGCGCACGCGGTGAAGTAGCGCGTATGGAGACAATGGGTCGCTAGCAATCGTCCGACTATCGATTCGATCGTTATCGCTACCTGGGAATCCGACGCGAGGCGGGACGGTGAGTTCATCGGAAAGCAGTCCGCCGACGAGCACAAACGATCCACGATTCCACCCACTTACTGCGTCTGCAAAATCGGCCAATGTTTTTTGATACGCACCGATTGCACCCGCTTCAGAATGGACCGCACTCGGATTCATCAGCGAGCTTGGCAGCTTGGCGCCGTTCACGAGATCCGAGCATGCAGACAAGCCCGATAACGCCATTAACACAATGAACGCGCCCCCTCGACGAAACATCGATCGAGTCGCACCGTTTGAATACGGATACATGTCAGTTAATCCTCATTGAGATGCCCCAGACTCTCGGCGTGGGAAGTTGTCCCCGGTCGTGAATCGTCTCATTTGATGCTCCCACATTGGGGTCCTTGCCGGTATAGTTCGTCCAGAGACCGAGATTCGTGCCTTGTAACGAGAGCGTCATCGAGCGCGATGGCAGCAGGCGGCGGACGAACCGTTGCGGGAGGATATAGTTGATCTGCACGCTCTGAAGTCGTAACGACGATACCGTTTGGACTCGAGCCAGATCGCTATAAAGTCCGTAGGCCTGATCATGCAACGAGAGGTTCGGATCATTCTTCACCCGGTCGTATAATCGACTATCCTGCAGCTGTGTCATTCCATTTTCGTATGTTAGTATACCGCTGACGGTAAATTGCGACAGCAGCGTTACGCGGTTGTCGATGGACATCGTAAAGTTTGGATATGGAGCTCCGATATATACAGCGCTATCTCCGAGAACTACCTCAGACCCGGTTAATATGCCGTTATGATCAATATCTGCATAACCGACAATCGGCCGAGCCCACCGACTGTACACGGGATACCCCTCACGGACCGCTTCAAAGACTGACCCCTGCACATCGGTGACGCTCGTGACCATTTGCTCTTCTGCGACGCGCACTAACTTGTTTCGAAGTCGAGTAAATCGGATGGCTGGATTCCACGTGAACAGCTGTCCATTCAACAGGCCTTCTACAGATCCGTCGAATACTGTGTTACGCAAATCGCCGAGGTTAATCGTTTGACCAAAGCCACCACCTACCGATGAGGGGAGCGTACTGGAGGACAGGAGATCCTTGGTATACTTTCGTGTCCACGTGGTGGAGACACTGAGTCGACCGCGCCCTCCGTTGAAGAGATCTGCATCAAATCCGTAGTCGATGTCCTGGATACGTTCTGGACGGAGTCGGGGGTTTCCTAACGTCGCAATCCAAACCGTATTCACCATCTGACCATCCCAATCGATGCCATTTTGGGAGTAGCTTCGTGTGGCCGCACCGGCGGAGGGTTGTCGTCCGGAAATTCCGTACGCCGCGCGTACGCGCAGCTCTGGAATCATGTTCACGATAGGGAGTCGTTGATATAACGGTTGCTCTGATATCAGATACGACACCCCGAGCTTGGGGAGCTTTGGTCGAATAGAGCCACCGAGCGTATTGCCCGCATCCATTCGAACCGCGAGCGGAAGCCAGATGCGATTCGCTAATCCAATGACGACTTCCGCATATGCGCCCATCGTCCGTCGTTCATCGTTCGCCCCGGAAAATGATTTGGTCAGCGCAGAAAAACCATTTGTTGCTCCCAGGGGTAATCCACGGGCTTCCGTGGACAGACCGTCCTTGAGTGCCTGGACATAATCGCTTCCAACCGATGCTCGAACAGAGACCAGTGAACGTTGCATGAGCGGCGCGGAAAGATTCCATTTGAGATTGGCCGTGGTGTTGGTATTCTTATTGGTTCGTTCCATTCCATCGTTCTCGCACCACTGATCGACGACTGTGAAGCACGAACCGGTGAGCATAAAGCTCCTGGCCTCTTCAGTTGAGCGATCGAGTCCTCCGGTGAACGTTGCAAGCATTTGACGGGGCAGTCGAACATTTACGTTGACGATGTTTTTCATGCTGATGCCGTTCGTCCATTGCCGCTCACGAAAGTTTGGAATGACCTGCAGCAACCCACTTCCAGTCGATACGAGCTCTCCATTCTCATAGGCGGGTATCGCTGGTGGAAAGGTGGATGCGGAACTGATAGCACCGCTCAATGGCGTATTTCGATTGGCCGTTCGCTGCAACTGGGTTGTAAAGGTGACGTCGGTTGACGTTCCGGCCTCGATGAAGAGAGTCCCTGTTCCACTCTGGTCATTGGACTCCTGCGGGCGATGCAGCCAGCCGGGCACTACGCTGCCGGCGGCTCGTAACAGTTGAACGTCCTGATCCGGGAGTTTGGCTAATCCGAGGATACTCCCCGACGAAACCGTAAATGAATATCGGATTGTGCGAACGCCGCCATTGACGTTGGCGCTGTATCGTTGTTCGTTCCCACGCCCAAATATGGTTGTTGCAGGATTGTTCAGAATCTGATAGACCTCCGTGCTGTCGTAGATGCACGATTTGTCGGGCCAGGAGTAGGAAGGGCACTCAGTCGGAACGTTGTAAGAGGAAATCGTTCCCCATGCGTAATAATTTTGCGGCCATTTTCCCGGCATCGTCTGGAACCCCCAACTTCCGGAAAGTCCCCATGTTACCGGTCCGGCAACGCCTTTTTTGGTCGTAATTACGATCACACCATTCCCGGCATCGCTACCATACAGCGCCACCGCGGACGGTCCTTTGAGGACTTCAACCGTTTCAACTGAATTGGGATCGATCTGATTCAGGGGAGATAGCGAGAATCCGACCCCAAGGCTATTGATTCTGTCGTTCATGTTATCGGTCCCCTGCTCCCTACGGCTGCGGATCTGTACGCCGTCGAGAATGATGATGGGATCGTTGGAGCCGCTCAGCGTGCTGATACCGTGAATTCGGATACGTGTTGGTGCGCCTGGTTGACCGGATACGGAGGTGGCGACTAACCCCGGGACTCGCGTGGCGAGCAGGTCCGTCATGGAAGTGACGGGGTAGTTTTTCAAGACCTCTGGTACCGAGATGGTGGTGATGTCGTTGCCAACTTCGACCTTGCGTTGTAGCCCGGTTGCGGTGGTGACTACGCCGGAGAGTTGAGTGGCGACCGGTGCCATCGCGACTCGCGCGACTGCGGATGTCCCTTCTGCAACGGTTGTCGTTTTGGTAACTGCGCGGTATCCAAACAGTTTATAGGAGATACTGCGGTCGCCGGACGGAATATTGGTGAGCGTAAACGTGCCGTCAATTTGAGTGATCGTGCTGGACTTCGTTCCGACGACGTTGACGGTAACGCCACCGATTCCCCTTCCCGTCGCTGAGTCGACAACGGTCCCCCTGAGCGTTCCTCGTCCTTGTTCTGCATCAACATCAGACGATGCCTTCTGATCGGCATCACGCTTGACCAATACGAAGTTGGAGTCGTCGACCGCGCGAATTTCAAAGTTCAGGCCTTTGAGCACCTGAGCGAACGCGTCTTTAGCCAGGATGCGATTTGTGCGGAGAGTGACGCGACGTTGCTGCGGCAAAGCTTCGGGTTTGTATGAGATGCGAAGCCGAGCCTGGCGAGCGATCGCGTCGAGAGCTTGTTGGACAGAGACACTGTCGAGTCGGAGCGCGATTGGCGTTTCGAGCGGGGCAACGGCTTGGCGACGACCTGCTTCTGGCTTCGGCGAGTTAAACGTCGTATCGGCAGATTGCGCAATTACGACACTACTCGCGACACACATCGCAACACATGCGCACGTGAGCGGAACGATCAGCCTCGGCTGATATCGACTGGATCTGCTATAGTTGAACGTATTCATCGAGCGTTTCGAGAGATGGTAACGGTCCGACCTTCACGTTGAACCCGTGCGTCGAGTAGAGCGGACACGAAGATATCGAGCATGACAGACTCACGTTCCGTCGCGAAAGAAAGCGTCAACAGCTGTCGTCCCAACTCAGGATCGGCAAACTGAATATTCAGGTCATACGATCGGCTCAGCTCAGCAGCGATAGTCGAGGCAGAGACCATGCGGAAAACGTGTTGGCCAGTACGCCATCCGAGGTCGGGCGTGAGGTCAACATCGCGTTGCGTGATAAGTTTTCCGTTTGCTGTGACATGGGTAATGTCGTTCGCGGAGAGGATGATGCTTTGTGGACGCTCTGACGAGCTCTCCCGGGATCCTTGTCCTGGAGCGGAGCTGCTTGCGGGTTCCACCGTCTGCACCGACACCCGTCCTGATGCAACGGCGATGCGAACATCCTGGTCATCTGCGTACCAGCGGACGCCAAATTCCGTACCGAGTACGTTGGTAACCGTGTTTCCGGCTCGGACGATAAAGGGCGATGCGTTGTTGGATTCGACAGCAAAGAAGGCTTCACCATTCAGCTCGACACGTCGAGCACCGGATCCATTCGGCATCGAGAACCGCAGCTTTGTTTCAGGGGCAAGCGATGCGGTTGATCCGTCGGGAAGCTGTACGATCGCGCGTTGGCCTCGGGCAGTCACGTATTCTCGCGTGGTTACTGCGGTTACATCGGCAGATTCACGATGCATAACGGAGCGATGCGAGGCAAACCACCCGCCGGCCACAAGCACAGCCGCCACACAGATGGAGAGCGCAGCAACAGGGAGACGTTGCGTCCATCCAAATATCGGCAGGCGTGCCTGGGCGACGGGTGATTTCGTCTCGACCGAGGGCTTCCAGTGCGTGTCGCCTAGCGCGTTTGACGCAGTTGACGCATCTGCGGATTTAGCGATCTGCCGCTGCAACGCAGTCCAACGCACTTCCCGATCTAACAGGGGATCAGGAGACTTCGGCAGTTCCCACGAAGCGCGGAGAAGATCGAGCGTTCCGGGCTGGCCCAAAGTCGTATCGGCCCACTCCCGTAGCCAAGCCTCCTCTTCGGGTGTTGCGGTTCCGGCAAGGAACTTTTCGAGCAACAGGATGTCTCTGGATTCACTCATTGCAGTGCGTCGATCAGTCGTGGGAAATGTTTCTCACCTATAAGACGATCGGCGATGGAAATCGAGGTAAGCCTTTTTAAAGATTGGTAAAAATCTATTGATGGAATGTTTTCAGGCGTTCGCGCATGGCTCGCGCGGCGAGTGTTAACTGCTTGTTAACTGTGCCTACAGCTATCCCCATAACCTCAGCGATCTCTATTCGGCTAAGCTTGTCATACCATCGAAGAGTTGCGATCTGTCGAGCACGTTCGGGAAGCTGCGCGATTGCAGTACGGATTGCGGTTTCGAGTTCCTGTAGTTCGAGCTGTTCGTCGCCGGTGCGTGGTGAGATTCCCATGCCGGGGGAACCGCCGCCACCCTGGAATGCCGATTGCCATCGGTGTTCGATGCGATCGCGTTTTATAACGTCGAGTGCGCCGTTTCTGACGGCGGCGTAGAGATAGGCTTTTAGGTTTCCACGGATGACTAGGGTTTCACGGTCTAGCCAGAGGCGGAGGAAGGTGTCTTGGACGACATCGGTCGCACGGTCTTGCGAACGAAGGATACGGGTGGCAAAGATGACGAGGGGGGCGTCGTAGCGGTCGAAAAGGATGCGAAGGGCGGACTCGTCGCTGGCATGCAATCGTGCGATCAACGATGCATCGTCGTGTGCGGAGTCGTTGCCTTCGTCGATTTGCATCAGGGCAAGATTGTGTGGACGCCGAAAGTCTGGCGTTGTTTATGGTGCGAGGGGAGACCGGTCTTTTATAACGAAATGCAAAGTTGAGGCCGGATAAACGGTTGTTGTCTCATCTGTTCATGTTGTATAACGTGGAAAAGGTTCATATCAAAAACAGCAAAAGACCGCCAATCGAATAAAAGATTGACGGTCTAAAGAAATGCCTGTGGAATAACGACGTACAAACAGGCCCGACAGGAATCGAACCTGAAACCCTTGGTTGGGGGTTACAACTTTCCTGCCGCTACAAGGGCGTCTCTCATGGTTGCCAGGGGAAATAGCAGCGACAAAGGCGCGTCGTCGATCGGCAGGGCACCATAACTTTTGTACCATGCACCGACGCGGTCGTTTTTGGCGTCAATCAACATAGCAACGCCGCCCACTTCAGTTGCTGCGAGTATGCAGCGTCGCCCGGCCGATAACAAAAGCTGTCCGCCCATGCCTTGCCCTTGCATATCACAGTGTACGGCAAGACGTGCAAGCCGAAACACGGGCACATCGTGCCACGCCAGCTTGCGCTTCATAATCTCCGGCGTTCTTGCATACTCGACCGATGCGGGACTCAGACTGTAAAACCCGAGTATCGCCGCACTGTCTTCATCCGAGATTGACAGGAATGTTTTCGCGCCACCTGCCTCATGACTTTGGCGCGCATGATTCCGCAGGAAATCGTTCAGTGCCGGTTCCCCACAATCAAAGGCGTCCCGGTGGTGCTTTTTTGCAATTGGTTCTTCGTGCCAAACTGGTACGATCATGCCCGCTTTGGGAGGGCACGCGCAGCCGCCATGGACTCGTCGAACATTTATTCCACTTGTTCGATGCTTCCTCGCTGGAAGCCACAGGCTCACAACAATCACTGCGGCGAGATATTATAAAAAAACACCCCAAAATTATCTCAGGATGTTTCTCTTTTCTCGCCCAATGTTCCCAAATCTGTTCCCAGAAACGCAAGAACCGTTAAGCACATGATGCTTAACGGTTCCTAACTTCTTATAAATCAACGACTTACCAAACAGGCCCGGCAGGAATCGAACCTGCAACCCCCGGTTTTGGAGACCGGTGCTCTACCAATTGAGCTACGGACCTATAATGCACTTCTTCCAAACTCCCAAATCCAGTAGAAGAAATACTAGCTTCAGAAGATAAGCCACAACCTCCGCCGGGTCAACAAACGATACGAGTCGCCAGCGATTCTCACCTGCGCTTTTGGGCCATTACCCCCATACTCGTCGCACCCCAAACGCACGCCTGATTCCCCGCCAGACCGACCGGAGCACCAGGATAAGCAGCATGAGTACCACACACGCGATCAAGAGCGTGAGATACGGATGGTGCCAAATTGCCACACCCATCGCAGTAATCCCCGTGAGTTCGGTCACATTCAATGCAGCATTTGTCACCGGCTCAGGACTCGAATCCACCGCATACCGAACGCCGAGCTTCGCGCCGTGGGTTGTGAGGGCCAATCCACCTCCAACTATACCAGCGAGTACAAGATATACGGCGTCCAGGTGATATACGGTGGAAATGGCGAGGATCATCGCGGCCATGGGGCGAACGATGGTGAGAGAGGTTTCCCAAATGCTCGCTACCCCAGGGATTAGGGTAATGATGAATTCGACCAGCACAAACAAAAGCGCCACTCCGATGACCCATGAGTTCGCCAATACGTCGAGTCCGCCCGGGAGTGAGTTAATCCACCCGACTCGTTGGACCAACCCCAAGACGGCGACCGTTGCCGGTAGATTGATACCAGCGGCGAAGGCAACGCCGAGTGATTGAGCGAGGAGACTCGCAGCGTCCATTGGTTGTTGGGGAGGTTAGGAGTTTGTTTGACGACATTTGTCGATCTGCTTGGTGCGTTCATTCATTAAGACGAACAAGGTTCGTGCCATCGCCCAAATGCCCTAGCTCAAGATTTGCGTTGAACGTGGGCCACCCTACCGGAATGCGCTCAAAAGCATTCGACGATCCTATATGGGTAACAGGTATAATCAACTCTAACGCCAGCCGTCATTCTCGTCATAGCTCAAGGTCTCCAAAGAGGTTCTCATGTCTCATCCATTTCACTGGCTCTCGGCAGCGTGCCTCACGCTTCTTTTCCCTATTCTCGCTCATGCCAACACAAAGGATGACTGCCACATAGGGGCATACCGGCTCGCCGACTCCAGTTTGGTTGACATCGCACCTTCGGACAGTGGTACCCTTCGCTGGCGTAGGTTCGACGGAACTACCGGCCTCCTGCGCAAAACGCAGGATAACAGCTGGACCAGCACGTTCGGTTGGACTGATCGCCCGGACGGAAAGACGGTATCCTTCTCCGATTGCGCTGCTGGCAAGATTCGTTTTGATAGTATGACCGGGAGCCGCATCGCTTTCGATGTAACTGAAACCAAGTTCCAAAGCCATGCGGTTGATCTTGTCGGTCGTCTCGTATTGCCAAAAGGCCAAGGGCGAATCCCGATTGTAGTGCTGATACATGGTGCCGAAAATACCTCCGCCCGTGAGACCTATTCACTCCAACGCATGCTGCCCGCGGAAGGTGTTGGTGTTTTTGTCTACGATAAGCGCGGTACGGGTGCGTCGGGCGGCAAGTACACTCAGGACTTTGAGGTTCTGGCCAATGACGCTGTTAGCGCCATGCGCGAAGCTCGGCGAATCGCCGGATCCCGGGCTGGACGTGTGGGCTATCAAGGTGGTAGTCAGGGAGGGTGGGTTGCTCCGTTGGCGGCGACTCGTGCTCCCGTCGATTTTGTCATTGTCAGCTTTGGCCTGGCTGTTTCGGTCATCGACGAGGATCTGGAGGCGGTTGCATTTCAGATGCGGCTAAAGGGGCACGGCCCCAAGGAAACCGCCAAGGCGCTGGAGGTGGCAGCTGCGGCTGAGGCTGTGTTCGAGAGCAAGTTTACAGAGGGGTTCGAGCGTTTCGATTCGGTCCGGGCGAAGTACCGCAACGAACCCTGGTACAAGGATATCCGTGGCAATTTCACGTATCTTTTGTTGCCGTATAACGAGGCTGAGCTGCGAGAAAAAGGAAAGGCGTATGTATTTGGCACTCCCTTCCGCTATGACCCCATGCCGACGCTTCGGGCGGTTAAGGTTCCCCAGCTATGGATCCTGGGTGAGGACGACCTTGACGCGCCTGCTGGCGAGACTAGTCGACGGATTAAAGCTTTGGGTGCGGAGGGCCGGCCGATTACGCTGGCGGTGTATCCGGATGCGGAGCATGGAATGACGGAGTATGAGACTACGCCTGACGGGGAGCGGGTTTCGACGCGGTACGTAGCTGGTTATTTCGCGATGATGCGTGACTTCATCATGAACGGGAGATTGGAAGGTCCTTATGGGGCTAGTGTTATCACTAGGCCTAAGACTTTGCCTTGACGTAGGAATGGGTGTTCGGTTATGAAAGTAGGAAGCAATAGGAAATGGGTTTGTACATGAAGAGCGAAAACGGCTCTTTAGAAAGCAACGTCCGGGAGCCGTTTTCGCTCTTCACGCTCTCCTATTTTTTTACTTTTTTACCGAAGATTTTTTCTCGTCACCAGATTGTTTAATCGGAAGCACCGTCTGAAAAACATAGGTGTTTTTGGGAATATATCGCCTTGCCGCATCTCGAACGCCATCCTTCGTGAGTGGTCGTTCCGCCTCTGATCCTAATCGATCAAACGAGATGCCAAGTCGATCATACGTTTGTAGCTGCTGAATCCACCACTCGTTATTCTGACTTGCATTCTCGAAACGACGGCTTCGGACTTGTGTGACCATGCTCAGTTCTTCATCCGTTGGCCCCTCCTCCTCGAAGCGCTTGATTTCGTTCCAAATAGTTGCGATAGTGGTGTCGAGCGCTTCGGGTGCGGTTGTGACGTTAATTGCTATGGAGTAACGAGGATCTGGGGTCCAGTATGCGATGAGCGGAGCGGATGCATTGTAGGTGACTGCCATCTTTTCACGCAGTTCGTTTCGGAAGCGACGTCCCAGAATCCAAGACACAGCGGTAAGTTCGTCCTTCGCAACAAGATATTGAGATGAATCCTGAGGGATAGCTCCGAAAAACGATAGGCCAATATTCGCACGTTCGGGAAGTTGCTGTGCACTTTCCAAACGGTTTTCTTCCTTGAGGTTAAATACTGGGATATTCAGATTCCGTGGGATTTCGCGCTCGGTTCGGTTTTTCGATGGCAAACTGGCCACGTAACGCTCGACAAGCGGGAGAATCTCGGTAGAACTTGCTGCTCCTACGATATAAAACGTGAAGTCGCTAGCATCTCCAAATCGATCGCGGTAGACACGCATGGCTTGTTCGAGATCGAAGAATGGGACGGCGACGGGTGAAGGACTGCTAAGGCGCCGGTGTCCGCTGTATCGAAAAGCAAGCTGGTCGTTCGGGGACCAGCGAAGGGTTGATTGACCGTTACGGCGCCAATCATCGAGAGCGAGAGTATCGACATGTGGTGCGGTAAATTGGAGATACATGAGTTGAAACAAATTCTCCAATTCGCGTGGTGAGCCTCCAATAACGATTTCTTCGTCGAAGGCGTTGAGGCCGACGTGGAATTCTTGCAGACCGGTCTTTCGCATCTCTTGCGTCAAGGCGTCGTGATCGGCGTTGCCGAGTCCGCCGGATGCGGTCATGAGCATGCTAACGAGACGGGCTGGGGATGCAAAAAGCGAGTCCGGGAGTAGTGAGTGACCGCCGAGGCTATAGGCGTGGACAAGGACTTGGTCAGGGTGGCTCGTCGTGGCTTTATAGACGACACGGGCACCGTTGGAGAGCTGCCAAACGGTCACGTCGCCATGTGCATAGTATTGGGTAGAGATAACGTTCCCAAGAGACGGTGGATTCGCCAAGAGTTGTTGCCGCTTCTCTGTGGTGTTTGCACCGGTCTGACCGTTGCTTTCCGGTACGGCAGCCACCTTTACCTGTGCAACCGAAGTAAGTAAGCTCAAAACATCGGATTCTGTTATCGGTGCAATGGGTGCAAACTTCGGAACGTAGATAGTTGCAATACGGCCTTTGGGTGCTCGCCAGCTACGCATGGTTGAGGCGATTGCATCCGATGTAATCAATGGCAAGACTTTGCGAACTACTTCAAGTTTTTCTTTCGGTCCGATGAGGATTCCTTTTCCCGATAAATAGTGTTGTGCATAACGTTGTGCAAACGATCGAGATTCTATCGATGCACTTCCATCTGCCAGAGCTTCGTACTCGCGTAGAATGGCACGTTTCTCTCGTTCCAGGATGTCTGTCGATAAGCCATGTTGGGCAACGCGTTCGACTTCGGTTAAAGCAGCTCGAAGTCCAGATAGCAAGCTATCGGGTGCAGCAACGAGACGGAGGACGAATCGATCGTCTGATACGCGAGACTCTCCTGCGCCGTTCCCAATTGCCACTCCGGCATACGGGCGACGTTCTTTTTTGCTGAGTGCAACCAAATTCTGTTGTAAATATGGTAATACTATTTGATTGATCAACTCCCGCTTCACGGCAAGTTCAGGATTGTCAGAGAGTGGTGCGGATCTCCACTGAAATTCAATTTCGGGGCGAATCTGCTCGCGAATGCTATGGACGACGGTGGTTGGCTTTGCGGTTATTTTTGGTCGTTCGAATAAACGCGGAGCCTTTGGAGTTGGAATATCTCCGAAACGATGGAGGATTTGCTGTTCCACGGCTTTTGCGTCGAAATCGCCGACTGCAATAATGGCCATCAGGTCTGGGCGGTACCAGTCGTGATAGAATCGTTGTAGTGGGGATGGCGTTGCAGTCCGGATGAGTTCTGGGGAACCGATTGGGAGACGTTTCGCGAACCGAGAATCAATTCCATAAGTTCGCTCGAGTGAACTTTGCTGGAATCGTCGAGATGCGGTGTCGGGGAGTCGAGCGCGCCATTCGCCGAGTACCACACCACGTTCACCGACGACATCCATTGAATCCATCGTAATTCGACCACTAGCCCAGTCGTCGACGACTTGGAAGGCGCGATCAAAAAGGGCTTGATCGTCAGTTGGGATTGTGAGCTGATAGACGGTTTCTTCGAAATTGGTATAGGCATTGAGATCAGCTCCGAAGGTCATTCCGGTTTGCTCGACAAAGTCGATGAGCGTGTTCCCCGGAAAGTTCTTGGTACCGTTGAAGGCCATATGTTCAACGAAGTGCGCGAATCCGCGTTGGTCTTCGTCTTCGTGAATAGACCCGGCATTAACTGCGAGCCAAAGGTTAGCGCGTTTTACAGGAAATCGATTGGTGCGAATGTAGTAACGTAGGCCGTTTGGGAGTGTACCAACAATCAGCGCAGAATCACGCTGTGATAGTATAGCCAGCGATGATGATACCCCATTATATGGATGCGTGGCTGTAGCGATCGCTCGCTGTGCGTATAATGGCGTTGCCAAACCACTCCACCACACTGTAGTAGCGACGGTCAAAGTGGCGGCCATCGCGAGCGTAGCAAACCATGCGCTTGCCCGCGGGGCCGTTAACCCACATGATGTCTTTATTGAACCGTTGATCACTATTGCGACCTACTGAATACGGCTTCCAACTTCTTTGCGAGGGAAAACTCCCAGAGTTTCGTAATTTTGCCACTATAGAACAACTGACCCGCTTGATCAACGACATATGCCCGACCTGTCCCCACCGTCGCTTGGCTATTCCCAAACAACTCCAGGTATTGCCTCTCAGTAGTCGTTCTTTCATCCAGACGTCGATTGTCAAATCCCGGGATTCTGAAAAACTCGGTATTCGACACCACCAGGGTGCCAGGAATTCGATGAAATCCAAGAAAATACTTCGCAAGCGTGTCCGCTTCATCGGCGGGTTGTAGCTTGACCGAATTTCCAAGACTGCCAAACGTACGCATTACGACGGTAATCTCGAGCTGAGGAAATCGTTCCTTCATTCGTCTGAGACTGGCAATCGTACCCAAGCACTCTGAACTCATACCAAAGGCCCGCCCTATCTTCTCTCCGCTCGCTTCAAAATCACCGGCCACAAAGTGAGTCCCACTGTGGCACCTTGCGTGAAGAAAGACGACCAAGTTCACGCGACGTGGGACCGGCTGTATGACGTCTTGCCCCTTAATGAGCTTTGTGTACTGCGCCATTCCTTGTCCGATATCGGAGGATGGTTGTGCTTGTGTATATCGATAGATAAAATCACCGGCAACCCGTGGAATTTCCTTACCGATGCTACTCTTGCCCATCCCAACCGTATCTCCATATACCCGTTTGAGCTTTGCATTCGCAACAAATGCTCGATAAGCTGAGGTTGATCGAGAAAGACTATCCAATCCTTCGTCCTCAAGAAGCCAGTCGAGTATCTCAAAAACACGATTCATAGTCATCGTGTTCTTCGCACGCTCATGAATGGAGAGCGAATCATGCATCTGTACCGCTTGCCATCCAAGCTTTCGTGCAAATGCCGAATCGACAAATCTCAAACGCTCGACCATGAAGACCGACTGCGCAACCTTTGTCCCTAAATCTGGCTTGATCTCCTTCAACCAGCGTTCATACCACTCCTTCCCCGCGTTGACCCGCATCGGGCGCGCCGTTAAATACGCAAATATAGCACCGCTTCTCACGCTGTCTTTCTGCTCGGCCGTTCCAGAATCCCAATGTCTTCGATAATAACGTTCAACGTCTGCATCACGATCCGCCATGAGAAGCGTCTCAACAACACGTCCAGCGTCTCTGAGCTGTAGTGTATCAACATCGACCCCTGTCATGCACTGCTTTCCAGCAGCAATCGATTTAGCAGCACGCGGCAGATTATCGCGTAGCGGATCGTATAACACGGTATCGGTTCCCAAATCCTTCCATAACCGATCCTTTCTATCTACGTCCGCCATGAGCCGATCCATCGCGGATCTACATTCCTCAAAATAGTGATAGGCTTGATAGTTTGGCGTCGTGTCACGACGAACGAATAATGTCTGCGCGGAAATCTGTGACCCTAAGGCCAAACTACTACCGACACACAGCAGCCGGATACGCGAAAATTTTAACATTAGATGGCGTCGATCGTAGAAGTAAAGCTGAAGTCATTCACCTTCAAGGCGGGCACCACAACAGTAGATACCGCATTCTGAAAACTTTTCGCTCCGATAAGAAAGCGACCTCGATTTGGCGCGAAGACCGGAGCAGAAATACCAATAGAGTCTACATTATTGAAGATGAAGTGAGGTGATTCAGTCCACCGAAAGTTCCTGACCGCCTTGCTGATCTTTCCGTTCTCGATCAACCAAAGTCCATCACGTGTAAGACCCGTGCAAAGCAAACTTGCCTTGTCCAAGATTTGCGGCTCTGACACTCTGGTCACTAACAGCCCGCGCTTCATCGTGGCAATCATTTCTCCTATCGAGGTCGTCTCGGTCCCGCTCATTGTGAACGAACTGCGTGGCATATCATATTCATGCTGATCAAGTTCAGTGATCGCATATCTTTCTTCGTAATACATCGAAGACAATACTCCTTCCTGAACAATCTGAACTTTTCGCATCGCATCTTGCGGATGAGTCCCCATAATGGGATCGTTTGGATCGTGAAGCATGTTGATTCGTTTATCCATGATTCGAAGCCCCAGTTTACTCCGCATCCGCTCAAGCCCTTGATCATACCCAAGTACAAGAGGATACCCAGGAGTTTTCTCTCCATCGAGTATCCTGCCTGTATATCTTACAAATAGTCTTGCAAACTCTGCTACCGCCTGTGGTTCAAGGATTGTTTGATATCGGCCCGGCTCAATGCGTACGGAATCGACCGATTTGAGGCATTTCTCGAACGCGAGATCTGCAATCTTCGCAACATCGATCCGCTCCAGATCAAACGACGACCCTCCGGCCCATCCAGATCCCGTGCTCTTTGGATGTCGCACAGTCACAGAACATTGTACTTGTGTGACGTGGGCTGTCCGCGTTTCCTCCCGACCCCAATCGTCGCGCTCGTAGGTTGTCATATGCGCCCCAATGGTTTCAAGATAGCCAGCCGAGAAGAAGCCATTTTCTTCGGATCGTCTTGTGATGGCGCGAACCGTCTGTCCATTCTCAATCATTGTACGGTTAAACGTCTTATCGCGCCATACAGGAATCCCCTTTGCCTCCCACTGTGGCACCTCAAGCGCCATATCTCCTACCCACGCGCTTACAGCATACTTCGTTATATTGTAATTCAAAAACTCCGACGCGGCACGGAGTGAGTTTTCATCGATTTGATTGCTCTGAACTTGGGTTTCAGCGTCGCGAACCCTTCGTTTAATCGTTACTCGAATATCGCGCTGATCACTGGTCATGGATGCACGGTTGCGTGCCCATCGTTGTCCGCCATTCCATTGACTCACAACTGCGATTTCTAAGCGGCCTTCTTGACCACAATACCGTTTCACTGTATCGATCACGGTAAGCGCCTCCGCATCGCTGAGTACCCGTGGCGCTGGCTCATCCTGAATAGTTGATTCCGTCATCTCTTATGCCTTTTGCGTGGGATTAATGATGGCCATATCCTTGAACAGGGCTGGCGGAGTATCGACGCTAAAGTACGCCCTCCGTATAGGCTCGCCTTTCCACTGCTCCTGCCCAATACGCAGGACACTCTCGCGTCCACCAAGCCGCTGTAGATTATTCCATAATTCCGATGTTCTGAACAACATTCCCGAGGCGGCTACTCTCGCTACACGTTTTCCCTGCTTGATCTCATATGCCTGGCCAAGCAACAACCCGGTGCTCTGTTGAAAGTCCAATGATGCACTAGGCATCTTCCATTCATAGCCACGATCAATCTCTGTACGTAGCGTGTCCAAGGTATTCTGCGCGGTATCATCAGCATGTACCGTCAGATCGGTGGACTGTACCAATGGAACATCGATCGCATCCGGGGTATATGAACAACCAAACGACGCGAATTGTTGTCCAGTCTTCGCATAGTGTGGTTTAATCCATCCACATCCTTCGCGATGAGTTTGAAGGTTCACAAGTAGCCCATCTTTCACGATCGCGAAGTCGCGTGGCTCTACTCCTTCATCATCCCATCGAACCTGAGCGAGCGTCCCGGGCTTTGATCGACTTCCGGTAATATGCAAAATGGGAGCACCAATCTTCAGCGTACCAAGCATTTCGTGGGGATCGGTAATATAGCTCGTCCCTCCCGCATTCGCTTCAAACCCCATCACTCGATCGACTTCCGTAGCCGCACCAACGCTCTTCCCAACGATGTTAGCTACACCGGACGCGTCCATCACCACGGGATATCTTCCAACATCAACCGGCACGACCGGCAGCAGTAAGTCCTGGAGCGCTTCTTCATGGATCGCATCAATATACGTACGCATCGGCTGCTTTCTGAAGTATTCGAATCCCATTCCAGCGCTCGAGAGCCGCTCAACTACACCACCCGATTGCTGGTGAGTGTCTTTGTCGAATACCCTAAGGGAGACCTCACCTTTGGTACGATATAGCCGCTGAGTTACAAATTGTCCGTCCGAGTTTCCAAAGGCTTTTTGCTGCCGCATAAACTCGGCACTCGTTCTCGCCCCATTAACGAGCTTCAAATGCAACATATAATCTGAAAGCCCTCGTAAGTAGTCATATATCTCCTCAACAGCTATCTCGAACGGATCCTCTTGTACCGCCATCGACCAATCCCCCTGTTTCGATCCAGAAGCAGGAGCCATATCAACAATTCGTGGATTATCAAGCACATTGGCCTTTGCTTGCTCCACCGCGCTCTTCCCAAGGCGAGCAGCTTCACTCGTTCCCCATACAGGACTCGATGCAAATCCCCAATATCCATCGTACATCGCTCTCACTCCAAACGACATCACCTCAATACGGTTCGGAATCTCATTATTGTCGAGCGTTCTCGGAGTATATCGCCACACCGGTTCCATACTCATCTCTTGCGTAAAACTCACTCGAGTGTCGGCGTAGCTTGCGCCAGCAGACATCGCCACACCAACTGCAGTCTCTATCAGTTGCTTCAACCGCGTGTCTCCGGCCTCGGGCAGTTCCTGAAATCGCTGAAGCGGCATACCGCGCGCAGCTCGAACACCTATGGCACTCGCGAGAGTCACGGCACTCCCACGAACGAGCGAACGTCTAGTAATCATTGTGTTTGTTATTCAGTGTGAATGGAGTTGTAAAACCCAGAGACAGGGAGTCGTTCTTTGGTGACGGGGTCACGAAGATACCATGAGACTTCACCACGAGTTGCGGATCGCCGTATGCCAACGGCATAGGATGGCACGGTGATAACACTGTCACCGACTGCATCGAAAACTGGAAATATCCATCCATAAAAGGCAAGCACATTCTGGGGCAGCGCTCCGCAGCCGCCGATATTCGAACCAGAGTCGTTGAAGACAACTTCAATTGGACGCGGCCCAAAATTCATCAACCTGATCACCCCACATGGTGCTGTCACACCTAACCCACTAGGGCCAGATGAAACTGGATTTCCGGCAGAGTCTTCGCCAAGCGTCCATGAGGCCATAAACGGATACGTTCCCGTAAATTCAACGCTATCAGCCACTTCAACCCCATACAAGTTGACGAAGGATTTCACCCAAAACTTTCCAAGCCTGGCCCCGCCATTGCTCACGAAATATACTGGCTCCTGCTCCGGCCCCCCAGTTTGTACATACGTTGCTTTGAATGGTATAGGGATAGTGACCGGGAGCTGCACTCCTTTTCTGACACGGTTGACTCCGTCATACAGATCCAGACGAATTCGAGGATATATGGGCCCATCTCCGTACCCCACTCTCGTGCTATCCAATACGACTATTCTGAGTGAAGAGGCTGACAGTACTTCCGAGGCTGTGACATACACCGGAATCACTGCCGTTCTGGTACTCGTCCCACTTGTGTATGTTGCCTGAACTTCCACTGGTAATGTAACGACAGTCTTCGCAACAACACGTCCGAACGTATCGACATAGACTCTCACTGAGTCCAATGACTTCCATTGCACCTTCTGCAAGTCGATCTGGAGAGGCGACCCATCAATGGCAACGGCCTTTAGTGACAGCTGTAATGTGTCGCCAACTCTGGTCATCATCGCGTCGGATGTGAAATGAAATTCCGCAAACACGTTGCGCGCTTCAATGGGTGGTGACAACGGCTCCTGGATATCAACACATCCAATGCAACTCAGAAGTATCCCCCCCCAAATACGTATCAATTTCATAACGATTCCTTTGATTGATTTAAGCTATGGATGCGTATGAATGCATCCCTGATATCGGAAATTTCGTTCAACCTCGGCTGCTGGTGTCAGCAGCACCCAGGCTTCACCATAAAATGGTGCTTCGCCTTTACTCCGCGTATAGGATCCGATTGGATAGACTGTGTGGGGGCTGCGTTCATACTGACGCACCAGTCGACGAAAATCGGCAAGTCGTACACCTTCGAGATAAAACCAGAACGCTCGCTCGCGAAAGAGCATATCAACACGCGCATCGGTTGCAACTGGATCAATAAGTGCGGCGAGACCAATTGTCGCACGTGCATCATTCAATGGCGTGATCCATGCCGGATCACCTGAATGCAGAGCCAATTCAGCCCGGATCATCTGTGCTTCAACAGCACGAGCCAAAGAAAAACGGACTGTCCCGCCAACAAATTTTCGTTGACGCACTTCGACCGGGAATGTAAGCATATCATTGCTATCAGTCACTATTGTTACAGGAACACGTGGATCGATCTTCATGGGGTCGTCGAACCAATCCAATCCGTTCTCCCCTTCCTTGTTGACCACCTCAACACGTTCAAAGTCGCTTTCGCCGCGCGTTACTGGCACAGTCCAAAGCGGAGCCGACGTGGACCCGCCTGGATTGACATTTTGGGTGTAATCGAGATAAAATCTATCACTCGCTATTACATCAGCCACCGCATGAGCAGCCTGTTCATAGTCTCCTAATCCCAGGTACGCACGCCCCATTCCGATTCGGGCCAAAGCAAGAATGGAAGCACTGTCATGTGAGATAGCGAGCGCTGAATCAAACTTCGCAATAGCGATGGTAAAGAGCTGCTCTGTGGATAGCGCTTGACCATATACCACATCGCCCTGAAATGGAACCTCTGTGATCGGAACACCGGAGCAAAAATCTTCGGCAAGCATCAGAATACTGTATCCTTCAATGGCATACGTACCTGCAATAAGCGCGGTCAACGTAGAGTCATCTACAAGACGCAGTATCGCTCTTGCCTGATTCGCATGCACACGCGCAGCTTGCAACTCTTTAAACTCGTCTGCGTACTCTCTTAACCCTTTTGTCATATCCCGCTGATAACTTTCTATCCGTGCATCACCTAATAGCCACAGCTTATTCTTCGCGGACGCTGCAATAGTGAGTTCATCTGTCAACAGACCTACCTGAAGACTCTTGAAACTCACCGCACGTTCTAACGCTCCAATCGCTTTGTAATACACCCCCAACGCACCAGCTCGAGTTATCACCAATTTCTTGTCGATCTCTCGGCCAACTTCTGGATTGCTCACATCAACTATGCTGTTGAGCGAGCATCCGCCCATCATGCACGCAAGCAGGAGTCCAACACTCCGAAGTAGCGTTCCTTGCCGTCTCTTGCCATTGAACATCATATTATCTCCTCGTCTATAGTCCGAGATTAAAATCCAGAACAAACAACCGAGGTTGTGGGATTTCATTCCCACTCTCTTGCGCAACCTCAGACCGCAGTATGGCACTGTTCACGCTCGGATCTCGACCGGCATAGTTGGTCCAAAGAGCCAGGTTACTCCCCTTGATCCCCACACTCAATGCACGCAACTTCAGTGGGTGCAAAATACTTGGAGGCAAATGATAGGTTACGCTGGCCGTATTCCATCGAAGATCAGAGATCGATTTCCGACTGTTAACAGAACTTAGAATCTCATCAGCTTGTACAACTAAGGGTGCATTCACGTCCTCGCTGCCATATTTATTATTACGTGTGTACTGTTGGACATAGTGGCTGCGGTAGCTCAACCGGGAATCGAACGCGATCCGGCCCAACACCGTAAAACTGACACCATACCCCGCCTCATATCGTGGCTGCGTCCAACCCACATATACCGTCGAATCGCCAAAGGCCACCTCATCCCGTGCCAACAGCCCATCTCCATTACGATCTCGAAATCCCAATACCTGATTCACCCAAATACCCGCAATAGGATACCCCTCCTGAATCCGCCCAATCGCGCTATTCGAAAATGGCATAACTCCATCACCCAACGCCATAACTTTGTTTTCACGAAGCGTGAGTGTATGTGAGAGATCAAGTCGAACCAGCCGAGTATCGATTGCATTTATCTGAGTGGTGGCCTCGAAATTTCGATTTCGAACTCGCCCAATATTTTCCTTCCGATTTCCACCAACACCAGCCGATGGCGGGAGCGCTCGATTGATCATACTGTTTACCGCTTCCGAATGGGCGTAGTTCGCTGTGATCGTGACGCGATCACCGATGAGATCGGTATCAAACCCCATCTCCACTTCCATCACTCGCTCTGGTTTAAGTGTGGTATTTCCAACTGCGCCGAGCGATATCCCTCGCACGAATTTGCCGCTAACGAATTCATAATTGCTCGTATATCGTCCATGAACATCGGCAATGTCAGGTTGGATGGCGGAATATCCTAGTGCAGCTCGAATTCGGAAATTCCCAATCAGCGAGCTGTTCGGCCAGAACGGTTCGTCCGAGACCAACCACGATCCGCCTAACTTCGGATATCGTGTTCCACTTCCAATCATGGACTTCACGGCACTTCCAATGTCCTGCCGGCTTCCAACGTCGAAGTACACTCGACGTAATACGCCAATGTGTAGGTTGGCATACCAACCAGCGGAGGCAACTTCACTGCTCGAGCTTTGTACAACTGGCTCCTTGCCACCGGTAAACGAACGCTCCCCTGCAGGAACATTTTGCACGCTAACCGACAGCATTCCGGTCTCGCGCTTTCGGAAATCTCCGCCGAACGATGGCTGAAAATCGAGAATGCGTGAAAACCATCCGAGATTGAGCTGTTTCTGAACATTCAAGCGCCCGGTAATATCAGTACCCCGCGTACTGCTTTCAAAGCGCGACCCTAGCAAGTCCTCACACGTCGCGTCCCGGAGACATTGTACATTTCGTGTAAAGCTCGAATTTTCGACGAGATTCCGATTAACACCCGCATTGGCAGATAGAATCCATCCAGATTGTGCACGCCAATCCATGCGACTGCCAAAGAGGATGTTTGAACGACGATCTGGTGATTCAACAAACCCGACTTCTCCTTTCCCGTTGTAATAAAAGTTCACCGTATCCAAACTGTAATCACGATCGACACCGTTGCCTAACCATAACCCTAAAAAATTTGGTTCCACTGTGTTACTCGATAGATCGCTTTGCGACCCGGTCACTGTCAGACTCACGGTCATGTTCGACCGAGGTAACATGGTCAGGCCGGTAGAGATTGTATTTACATCCTGTCCCTTTGGCTTTCTAAACTGTGCATCAATCGGCAAACCAAGGACGCGGTATCGGATCATATCAATCGGGGCAACTTGTCGTACCCCAGTGGTTTTAGTTGTTGTCGCGGTGATCGAGTACGTTGCAGCAGGGGTCCCACCCTCAACACTCGCTATAAGCCGATTTGTTGCTTCGGCCCCCTCCCGGGACAGCAGAGGATTATTCGGATCGTATATAATTACGGAATCCTGAATGCAACCGCCTTCGATCACAGTTGCGATTGGACACCAGCCACTCTGACCAGTAATAACGTTCCGTCCGACTCCCATATATGCCAGCGGCATCGTCCCATACGTCTGACCCCAGTTCCGCTGGTACGAGGTCCTCCACCGGGTTGCGCCAACCCGCCCTTTCTTGGTGGTAATAACAATGACTCCATTCGCCGCGTCCTGCCCATACAGCGTTGACGCCGAAGGTCCGCGCACAATCTCGATCGTCTCAATTGTCGCCGGATCAATATCATCAAACCCGGACGGAGTTCCCACCGAGGCATCGATCCAGTTCCCATCAACGATCACTACGGGATCATTACTTTGAATGATACTCTTCAGTCCGCGAATCCGAATTTTCGACGCCGCCCCAGGATCTCCATTCCCTCGTGTTACCTGCACTCCCGGGATCTGTGCCGCTTCCAACAAATCAGTAAAACTCCGCACCGGGGCCCGTTCCATAATCTTCTCGGCGTCGATCTTCACGATATCGTTCGGAATTTCCACCCGTCGCTGCTGCCCCGTTGCCGTCGTCACAACCTCCGACAACGTCGTAGTCGCTTGCTGTAGTAAAACAGTGATTACTTTTGTCTTATTGCCCGCCACAACAATCTTCACAGTCTTTGATTGATATCCAAGGAACTTCACCGTCAACGACTGAGACCCAATCGGAACCTGGCCAATCCGAAATGATCCATCCGTCTTCGTTACCACAGACATCTGCGTACCCGCGACAGTAACCGTCGCCCCGGCAATCCCACCCTGACTCACTGAATCAACAACCTTACCGATCACAAACTGTGTGGAATCAGCAACGTTCCGTGCGGTGTCCACCATACGAACCAACACCGTCTCTGCATTGGGTTCGAGCGACGCCAATAACCCGGTCCCTTTCAACACTATCGCAATTGCCTGCATCACCTCCATATCCCGAACGCCAACACTCACACGCTTTGAATACACGGCATCCTGGCTATTAAATGCAACACCCAACCCAGCCGATTTGGTTAACGCACGAAGTACATATGCCAATGTGCTGTCGTGCACAACAAGAGTAACTCGCTGTTGAACGTTTTGTTGCCTAACATCCGAAGCAACTGTCGCCTGTTTCGCCTTCGCAATTGCGTCTGCAGGCAAAGATGAAATCGTATACGCGCCCTGCGCCAACATAACCGTAGGCGTAAACATCACTGGAACGAACACTGCTCGTATCACTCTAATATTCGAGCAAGCGGCAAACCACGCGCCCCCTCCCGCCCTTCTACCCGTGTTCACAACCTTCTGGGACATAGTCATCTTGGAAAAAGGGTAAGAATTCGACCTTTACGCTCAACCCGAAGCGAAAGTGTAACCTCGAGAATCTTCTGTAAATCCGATCTCGATCCAACGGCAGACTCCAGCGTCAATCGGATGGGCTTCAACGCTGAGGCTCCTAAACGAATATCAACGTCGTACCACCGATTGAGATCGGAAATAGCATCTTTGAGGGGAACGTCGTTGATCACCAGTCGTCCTTCCGCAAAGCTGAACTGCTCCGGAACAGCACGTTGTAAAACAGCAACTCCCTTCGAATTCACCTGTACTTGTCTATTAGCGGTCAGGACGATCGTATCAACTGACACCTTCCCTTCTTGTACGGCGATCGTTGCGACTGCATCTGTTGCATAATGTCGCACAGCGAAGCGGGTACCGAGCACACGAGTTATGCTTGGGCCGGCTACGACCGTGAATGGCTTTCCACCCTGATGCTTAACGGTAAACAGAGCTTCGCCGGTCAAGTCTATCGTGCGTGCTCCCATCGCGAAGTCAGACGGAACATCAAGGCGGCTCCCTGCATTCAACGTCACCTCACTCCCGTCAGGCAACGTTATATTCGCCCGCTGACCGTTAGGTGTAGTGTAAGTTGCTTTGTAAATTGCCATCTGCGTAGTCATACGACGCGCACCAGTCTGCCAGCCAATCAGGAGTAGCATGGCACCTACCGCAACAGCCCCGGCGGTACGCGGCAGTTGGCGCCAAAACATAAATTTCTTTGGCATAGAAGGAGCGTCCGTACTCCGTCTTTGCAGATGATCTCCGGTCGCCCCAACGACTCCCCGGGAGAGTGGAGGATCCCCTATGCTGGTCGCATCCTGAAGTCCGGTAATAGCCAACACCTTTGTGATTCTGCGGCCTATATCCGACGTCGAAAGATCCGCCCAATGATCCGCACTGATCTCATGCCGAAGCTGACCATATCGAACCCGCCATTGTGGATGGGCCTGCAACCACCCCTCTACGGTGGCCGTCTCCTCCAGTGAGGTTTCTCCAACCCAATATCGCTCGAGGAGCGCGAAGTCGAGATCGTCGGCCTCAAGCGGGTCCGAAGATGCGAAGTGCGGTGTCATACTACTGAAACCGCTCAGCTACCTCAAATCAGACACCCCAAATTATTTTTCTTAAATCGGCCAGCGCCCGGGCGACCAGACGCTGGGCGGCCATTGCTGAAATCTCCAGTATTTCCGCGATCTCGGCGTGTGTGAGCTCCTCTCGAAGACGGAGTTGTAACGCCATTCGGCGGCGCTCGGACAGCTGTTCGATGGCGGTTTGTACTACGGCGTTCGTCAGTATCTCGTCCTCAGGACTCGATACTACTGACGGGAGGACGCCAGCTATAGCATCAGCTTGAGCGTTGGCTTGATAACGATCGCGAACGCTGTTGGCGCTCTGTTCATTGAGCGCGCGATTCCGAACGACATGGAACAGGTATGGCTTTAGCTGGCTATCGGGATGCAACTTATGACGACGCTCCCACAGTCGAACGAAGACATACTGTACGACGTCGTCGGCCACGTCGTGAGATCCAACGATTGAAAACGCAAATCTCGTTAATGGGTTCATGTACTTACCCATGATGACTGCGAATGCGCGAGTATCACTGTCACGGAGGCACGCAACAAGCGCGCGGTCATCGAGTGCACACGATGCCGCGTTAGCTATCTGCTGATGATCCTTTGTATCGTGGTCTCCCCTGCCCATAATGTCTCACCACACCAGAGGTTCGCGCATCTCAACATTGTCGAGCACTTATCCGTTGGAGCGGAATGTACGATACGAACATACAGAATGCCAAGTGGTGTGTTCAGATATGATCGGACACGAGATTACGATCTGTGCTTTCGGGCATTGCCTCGAATGCTATATTTACAGTACCGCTGGAACGCACACGTCTACTTACTGTCTCCAAAAATATGATCGCAACACAAGCGTTGCAAGCGCGTGCTGCAGTGTTATCCCTGCTATCCAGCTCAACCGATGAAGCTCGCATCTCCTGGCGGAATTTAGCTCCGTCCTCACCCCAGGTCTGGGACTTTGTTCTCCGCGCCGAACGATGTGCACTTGCAGTTCGAGCAAAGCTTGGAGAATACAATCTTGCGCAAGATACTGCACCGGATGTGGTCACGCTTATTGGTGCTCGAGCAACATTAGAGCTGCAACGCGCGCTCTCTGCTCGTGCTCAACTACACCGGATCGCCGAGATTGCTGGCGAATATGACTGGAAGGTAATCGTGATGAAGGGTGGTGCGATGCTTACATCCGGTGGGCAAATCGACTTGCACGACATAGATGTGCTTATACGAGCGAATGCGGCTCCTGCGCTCGCGCGCTTGCTCGATGAGGAAGGATACTCATCGCCAAGGTCGGATGAGGGTAATATGCATCATCATTTATCGCCACGTCGTCAAGAGAATGCTGTCGCTATAGAGATCCATCGAACGATTAAAGGGCTTGATGATCCACAGGATTTACTCAATCACGCTGTTCGTACAAAAACGAATACCGGGTTGTGGCAATTCGCACCGATAGATCATTTGTGGCATCTGCTCATTCACTCAACGATTCAACATCCGGATCGACGAGGGTGTATTCGTGACATCGTGCTTATCGCTCATGGAATTAATGCGTGTACATCAAACGATATACGAACAATTATCGCGCGCATCGCAACGCACAAGGATGCACATGTGTTACATGCAGCGTTCTCGCTCGCGCAATCGGTAACAGAGCAACGTCCAATTCCGGATCCGTTTATCGATGTCACGCTTCGAAAATATATACTTTTCGCGCGCTATGGCGGTCGAGGCAGTAATCTGCGTAAACGAACCTTGCGATTTGTTTGTGGTGACCGATCGATTATTCGTGCGTTGAAAGAGGACCTGGAGATGCCAACTCGTGGGCCGTCGGAGTTCGGCGCGCTAAATCGACTAGACAGCAAAGTTGCCTGGATCGCTCCCATGATGCGGCAGCTGTTACGAGTTGGACGGTTGAGTATCGTGGCAGGCTTAGCGACGCAGAACGCGTGGGAGACGAGTCGTGTAAAACATAAATTGCTGCGTGGTAAGCCTACGATGTAGCTGTTAAAACAGCCAACCGTTCAGCGAGCAAGGCTGGATTGCTGAACGTATCGAGCCCAAGATGAAGTTCATAGGCTGGAAGCCGAGCAATCGCTGTGAACAGTGCGAGCGTTGATCGCGCGGCGTGACGATCGGCCATTAACCACGGAGATTGGCGTACGAATGCGGTCAGTGCTCGTGCAGCAGTTATCGGAACCAGGCGAGTTGGCTCGTTAGCGGTAACAACTGGAAACAGGACACCACCTAACTTTGTACACCTGGACCGGTGTGCAGCGGTGAACTGGCGAGGGTCGAAGTCGACTCGGTGATGCTGCGGCGACCCACTTCTCCACCCGGCGTCAAGATGGAAGGTACGCGGCCATCCTTCCACAACGGGAGCATCATCTTCATCCCGGGAAAGCACTACATGATCATCAGATAGATAATCCCAACCAGCAACTATCAAGTTCAGCGTCGTCGTCGTTTTCCCTGAGTGCGTGTCACCTACAAACAACCATGCGTTCCCTTCCGGAGGTGCAACGGCGGCGGCATGCATGAGCGCCCGGTTGAGCCGATTCATCAGCAGCGCCGAGCTTAATGTTAACATCGCGGAAACATCGCTATGGCGACTAGGTGTCACGTTAGCCAGCACGTTGATGCATGCATGCCTAGTGTGCAAATTGATGCGCCCTGCTGCAACACCATCGCTACTACGGAGCAGTACAGAGTCCCCTGATTCACTTACCCAGGCATCGACTCCGCCGAGTCGAAGTGTTGGTATAGACGTGACTATTGAAGCAGGGTGTGAAGCGCCGCTTACGTCGCATCCTGCTTCCGGATTTGCCTGAGGCGAGATCGCTTGTGTTAACCGAAGCGTGACTACTGCTTCAGCGTGTTCAGCTTGTGTTTCGACTGCGGAGAAAGGGAGCCATACCTCGACGTGTGGACGCAGGTCTGTTTGAACGCGGATGTGTAAGGCATCATCACTGATAATGGCAAATGTATTCAATCGACCGTTTACATCGGGATGTTCATGCACAATACGATCAGGCACAATCAGCGTGTGTGTTACGAGTTTGGCTGTCAACAGGATTAACGCGCAGGCAACGCTGATGTAAATACCCCAGTTGATCCTGGTGTGCGAGCGCCCTGTCGTTGCAGGACAACGTAACTCGCTTCCGCATTCTCGCTCGTTTCGAGATGCGATCCAACACTCGTCTCAACCCAGGCATGTGCATTTACTGCATTGGTATTGTCTTTTCGAACACCCAGACAAATGCGAGCGGAGATACCAGCTCGGCGAAGGATGATACATTCCGCAATACTCCGGAAAAGACATGTATTGCGCCATGGTGACTTTGGCAGGCGTGCGAGCAGAGAGAGTGTTCGTTGGCTCGTTCGAACGGCGTGATCTGTTTGAAGCTTTGTTACTGCTTCAGCTTCAAAGTTGAGAAGCGATTGGAACCGTCCCCCTTCCAACCATCTCGGCGCAACAAATGCCGCCCACATTCCAATGAGCGAAAGCCGAGGCATACTAGCCAGCGGTGATTGTCGTGCCGTCCGTTACCAGTCCGTATTCACGCAACGTGTTCAGAAGTGAATGCACTTCATCCGTTACCGTTTGCAGCGTCACTTCAAATTCCGCACACAAGCGTTGCACAAGCACATCTTCGGTTACGCCTTCTTCCAAAAGCTCCCAAATCCGCTGGCCACTGGCATTGAGATGAAAATATTTTTTCGTTCCCAAGTGCAAGACGACTGTTTCGTCGTCCAAATGTGCAATGAGTGCGTCGGGAGAGATCTGTGGAAGATGTTGCATCGTGTTCATGACATCGAAGTGTGAATCAGGGTTTCGGCAGCACCGGACCAGACGTTTTCTGGATATGCTCGGATCCAATCCATCTTGCCGGTTGCTCGTGCGCATCGAATGCATGGGAATGCATCAAATACATTAGTCGTACACGGCGCCGGGGCACTCATCTCCTGTTGAAGGCGCAACCGTTCCACGTATAAGGGCCATGCATCCACTAGCGACTGCTCGCGCAAGTCTGCAACAACGTCCGATTGACCGCCGCCATATTCGCTGAGCTGACAGCAGGTTGATAACTGCCCCTTCGCATCGACGTATACTCGCTTATGAGCAAAGGTATCACATGACTGCTCCGGGCCTTCGGACGGGCCACCGTAGTCGAGTCGAATATACGTTTTTCGATCTTCACCAGCGAGCGCACGAACCTCAGCCGCAACAACCCACCACTCTTCTGGTGGAATGTCGGTGCTGCGAATCATACTCCCGGGGACTGGTTGCGGGAGTATAAAATGGATGCCAATGCAGCCTAATTCTTCCGCTAGATCCGCCGCTTGCCGTACCTGATGTCGCGAACGCCGGTCGATGACGATCGACAACGACGCCGGAATTCCCAAATACGTGAGCATGGCTACGCTCAACAACACGCGCCGATAGCTGCCCCGCCCCCTTTCCTCGTCGTGTACGGGTTCGTCAGCTCCAGAAAGCGATAACCGGACTGCGGTAGCTGGATACCGCGAGAGTAGCGGCATGATCCGCTTGATATGCCAGCCGTTGCTTACGAAATAATACTGAAGCTTTCGTTCCCCAATACCTTCGATGATCTCAGCAAAACGCCGATGGACGAGCGGTTCGCCACCTGTGAGGCTAACGGCGACGGGATCCCAAAGGGTTTGTGCTTCGTCAATGATTCGAAACATGATCTCCGGCTCCAGCTCTTGAACACTCACGACATCGTCGCGAATGCAATGTGGGCACCGGAGGTTGCAATGGCCCGTTAAGGCAAAGCCCAGGACCATGACCTACGACTACCCGAAAACGGTGCTTCCGCCGCTGCCGCTACCGGGAATTCCCATTCCCGTATCGAGAGTGAGGTCGGTAAGCCGAGGAAGTTCACGAATTGCTGGCGAAATCCACGGACGGCGAGCCAGCTCTGAGGTAGGCTGGCTAACGGGCGTGGAATGCTTGGACTGATCCATATGAGGGGGTCGTCGAAAAGGAGAAAAAGCACCAACGGTTGAACAACTTTTTAAATCTACCAGTACTTAAAAAGCCACTCGGCTACTAGAATGAGCGTTAGTATAATACCTTATACGCAATCGCTCAACCATCTATAGATAGATTTGGGAAAGATAGATTTGAAGACCTTCCCGGGAAAAGAGTGTGCCACTCAGAAAGAAGTCGTTTAAAAGAAGTCGTTTTGCCTCACTCGTCGTTCCTACCCCCTCTTAAAAACATGCAAGTACCGTTACGTCTCCTTTCGGTGGGACTCGTTTGTGTCCTTACCGGCTGTTCAGAATCATCGCTTTCCTCGCCTGACTCCCCGAACCTTTCCGTATCCGAGGTAGTCCAGACACTCAATTGCGTCGCTCAAGTCCCGACGCGTACGCTGCAATGCGATCCGGTGCAACCAACGCAACAGATTCCGCTGACTGGAAAGCTCCGCAAGAATATCATTATTGGAGACCAAGGGCTATACGTCCAATTGACTTCTTCCAACGTCAACTATAACGCGGGAACTCAGGATTTTTCCTTCGACGCAACTGTCAAGAATCTCATTCCACAACCATTTGCAACGTTGGACGGGATCACAGCTGACAGCAATGGCGTTCGGGTTTTCTTTTCGCAGGCGCCGGTGGCCACTTTGTTGACCGACCCAAATGGATCCTCCGACATTTCCGTCGCGAATGCGGATGGTATAAACGTCTTCACTGCGTCCAACCAGATCTATTATCGGTTTAACGGAACAGAGTTAGGCGGAGATAGCATTCTGTCGACCAACGAAACTTCGAGCGCAAAGACGTGGACGTTCTCGGTGAACCCGAACGTTGAGGCGTTTTCGTTCTTCGTTTATGTGGCAACGGTAGTCCCCAAACCAATGGGCTACATCGACCTCAGCAACAATGCTCAATATCTCTTCCCAAGTGCAACGCAATCGTTGACGGGGATTTCGAAAAGCGCAGTTGGCTCTGTCGCTCCGGCCGATGTGATCACATGGAAGAGCCTTGATACAACGATCGCAACCGTCGACTCTACCTCCGGGACTGTAACCGGAATTGCGCCGGGATCTGTTACACTTCTTGCTTCCACGCGCAATGGGACACGCACGGGAACAACCACACTTTCTGTGTGTCCGAACCTTGCGGTTGGAGAAGCGTACGCAACTTCAGGTGCAGCAGCAAGCATGGTGTGTTTGGCGGGTGGAGCAGCCGGCAATGCAGAATATGTCGCTATCCCGGTGAACCATGAAACGAGTCTGAGTTTGTCTACGTCGTTTACTGCATCAGGCATTACGTCAGTAACTGGACCACCAGCCCCGAATCGCATTCCGGGCAGATTCTCAATGTTAGCGCCCCTGGGGAACGTGCTTGATGCGTCGGCAGCGAACCAGCTGAATGATATAGAGGCAAGCGTACTCGCCGCAGTGAATCACGGCGTACCGTCGCCGAGCCGCGGCGCACGAATCTCCTCCAGCCGTTCGGCTGCGTCTTCCCCAAAAACCGGTGTGCGTACGTACAAAGCACCAGGAATTCGCAAGTCGATTATGTTCGGAGTACCTGTTATTGGCGATCAAATGAGCTTGAACGTCGCCCCCGGATGCAACGGGTCGATAGACTATCGCACAGGGACTGTAAGAGCGATTAGCCAAAGCGCGATCATCCTCGATGACCCGGATAATCCGATAGGCGGATTTACAACCGCACAATATGATTCCATCGCAGCCGAATTCGATAGCGTCGCATATCAAGTTGATACGGCAAACTTCGGAGCACCAGCCGACGTTGACGGTAACCTTCGTGTCATACTGTTCTATACGCGCGCAGTGAATGAGCTATCAGCACCAGCATCTTCGGCGATAGTCCAAGGATACTTTGCGCAACGCGATCTTTTTTCGGACGATCCGGTGGCAGGATGCGGCCGGAGTAATATGGGTGAAATCATCTATATGATGGTACCGGATCCAACCGGTGCCGTTAATAGCAATGTCCGTACGGTACCATTCGTCAGAGGAGCAGTTGGTAGTACATTAACGCACCAGCTACAACATCTTATTAATGCGTCGCGGCGACTCTATGTCACGGGCGCACCAGGCTTCGAAGAAGCGTGGCTCGATGAAGGGCTCAGTAATATCGCTGTTGAATTGGCGTTCTATCGTCTGGCAATGGGACTTACCCCACGATCCCAGATCGCCCTTGGGGATCTCACCTCCGGCCCCAACGCTTCAAGACGCGTTACCGCGTTCAACAGCTACGCGAACCTTATGTATGGAGCATTCCGCTCATGGCTGCAGCGTCCAGATACTTCAGGTGCATTTCGAGCCCCTGGCAGCGACATGCCAGGGCCGCCAGGCATCGCAATGCGGGGTACTGCATGGGCGTTCCTCCGATACTCTGCTGATCGTACCAATGGGAACGAGAAGGCGTTCTGGTCTAGTTTGGTAAATAGTCAACTTACCGGCCAAGCCAACTTGCAGAACGCGATTGGTGGAGTGTCAGTGTTGGACTGGTATCGAGATTTTGCGCTTGCGATGTATGCGGACGACATTGGCATCACAGTCGCAGCGCCATATAAAACACCCAGTTGGAACTTCCGATCGGTATACGCCGGCTTGGGTGCATTCCCATTATTAGCTCGACCGCTGACTAATGATGTACCACTCACGCTGAGCATAGTCAACAGTGGAAGCAGTTATCTACGGTTCGCTGTATCAACGAACAGCTTTGCAACGTTCGGAACGCAAGTGAGCAATGCAGCACCGCCATCGACGTTGGCGCTCGTTATCATGCGAACCAAGTAAAGCTATATTCCAATGACCGCCGTTATCACGCGCAGTAGGGTGCGTAACAATCCATTATCAATGTTGACGATTATGCTAAATACCATCGAACGCACATATGCCTATGTGTTAATCTGTGCCCTGGCGGTCATTGGAGGTTGCAACAGTGAATCACCAACCGCACTCTCCGAACGTCTAACTTTTGTTGGACGTTTGGAGCGCGGGGCAGCTGTTCATGTCGTTGTATACCGCGGTTCGGATACCATCTCCGGGACGTCGTTATCGTTAAGCGCCACACCGGTAGATGCTGTAACAATAGGAGGCGATGGCACAGTAACGCTGCTGCGCGCCGGATCGCTTACAGTACGAGCAAAGCTTCAAGATGGCAAAACAGTAACGAGCACAGTCAACGTGTCCGTTCCGCCATCGATTGTATTTGATCTTTCGGTCGATGGGCATCGCGCCATCTACCGCGCCGCATTAGACGGAGAGGATTTAGCACGACTTTCCAGCGTCATTGGTACCAACATGCACCCTACGGTGGCAGGTGAACTTGTCGTGTTTACGAGCTTTCGTAGCGGTCAAGCAGACTTGTATTCCGTGTTGCTAACAGACAGTACGGAGCGCCAAATAACAGCATTAGCAGGAAATGAAACAGAACCTGCATTATCTCCGGACGGTCGGCGACTCGCCTTTATTCGCGATAATAGTGGGGCTGGTCGAGTGTGGATATCGTCGAGCGATGGTAGTGGACCTGTACGATTGACGAGTATTACCGATCCGTCACCTGAAGCTGCGCCAGCGTGGAGTAACGATGGACGACTCCTCTTTACGAGCACTGAATTTGGAAGTGCGGACTTAGGTCTCGCGTCGGCAAGCGTCCCTCCCGTTGTGACGTTCCTGGATTCCGCCAATACTCGTTCGGCGGAAGTTGAGGGCGCATGGAACGCCAGCGGGACGCGAGTTGCGTTTGTATCCACTAGATCGGGGAATCCGCAGCTGTATGTTCTCGAAGTGGCGTCAGGTATAGTGAAGTTAATTGCCGGTGCGGGAAGCAATGTAGCGCAGCCTATCTGGTTAACTGATGGGCGTATTGTTTTTGCAGCATTTAAGGCAGGTGTACGGAGCCTGGCATGGGTTGATCCGCAGGAGGAGGCGGATGTTGTGCACACGATTCCGCTTCCTAATGGGAATCCGCAGAATCCGGCGGCGGTTCGGTAAAAGCGAAACGACGGCTGCGGACTTGTGTGGCCATGTTGAGTGAATCTCTATATGATAATTGTGTTCACTGTATAATTACCCAATTAGGGGAATTTGGGCGCACATCCGGTCTCCGGATGTGCGCCCAATGACATTTGAACACTCAGACGACAGGTCCAGATGGGTACCGACGAAGCTCAGAATCCTACCAGAGTCGAGATATTTTGTCAGCCGGTAGAACCATGCGATCCCCCGATTTACAACCAAACGCGGCGGCGAACTCTGGCATTTGCATGACCATCCCATTCACTCGGGCAAAATATGCGGCGTGCACATCCTGATTCTGCGCCGATTGTTCCACCCACTTCGCACGCCACACCCGTCCAAAGCTTAGAAAGAACCGCTGTTCTGGAGTGAACCCGTCGATACGTTGCGAGTTGAGATGTTGCTGTTTGGCATTCGCCATCTTCCACGCGGCATACGCTGTTCGAATGCCTCCGAGATCCGCGATATCTTCGGGATACGTGGTTGTTCCGCGCGCAGCCCAGCCATCAACAGTTCCGAGCCTTGTATTGCCCGCTTTAAAACTATCGATCGCCGCCTTCACCGTTTGATTTTCGAGAACATCCAGGTGCGACGATAACGAATGAAACATCTCGTGACCAATCACATACCCGACACTGGCGAAGTTTTGCGCATCGTCTGCCGTGACGTCAAAGAACGGAGACATAAACATGGCGGTGGGTATTTCTACAGCGTGTTCCATTGGAAGATACATAGCATTCGGGGTAAACACACTCATCTTCCACAGTTCACGAATGTCCCCGCCAATGGTTTTGACGGATCGTTGCGTGTTAAAATTTGCAATTGCATCTTTATTCTTCTGATAATCGGACCGCGATAAGGATAACGTGCTAAAATCGATCTTCGTATCGGGGATAGCCACCCGTAAATACAGCTTGTCGAGACGTTTTTGCATATCACTCAATTCCGATGCATTCATGAATGGCTGCTTCGCCACACGCTCATGCGCCGCGGTCTTGAGCAACGAGAGCAACACCTCCATTCGTTCCATCGCGCGCTCTGTCAAATATTGTTCGGTGAATGCCTGCCCGGTCGCGTCGCCGAGATAGCGCATGACTCGCTGCACGCATTGCGCTGCGCGAGTCGAATCTTTTACTGCGGTGTCTTTCTTGACACGTTTCGGGATCACCATTTCTAACGAATCGGCCTCAATACAGCTTGAATAAAAGAGACCGATCGCATTCAGCGCGGAATTATTCGTTGTTCCGATTGACCGATACGCTGAATCGATAACGCGCTCAATTCGTGCTCGTGTTGTAACGGAGGATTGATCAAAGTGCGTCCACGTTCTTCTTCTTGGGAGCCAGCTCTCTGGGAAGACAACCGCTTTCCTCCAACCACCATTGGCGTACTCGTAAAAATCATCACATGGCGAAACGCTGCTGTCGACTCCGTAGGCAATCGAACTGCCAAGCAGGGGAGGCGTCACAGAATCCGTGAGTGGCACCGAGTTCGTCGAAACAAGATAGTCTGCAGGTGTGGTGATGCCTTCTCCGATCGGTTTCGATCCGAGGAATGGGATCACCAGCACCGGTACAATCAACCAACGCAACATCTTTCTTCGCATAGATGGCCTTAAAATCGAAGCATGCACGCAACGACGAAACCGGCCAGGTCGTGCGCCCCACACGGTAATATCCGGGTGGTCACTGTTGGCCCCGACGGAACACCGCAGCTAACAGCTTCGCCAAGTAAAAATCGCTAGTCCCTAACGGGCCAGAACCGAAGAACTGACCGGCCTCATCCACAACGTAAGTCCTACCCGTTTCTGTAGGATCTCCCTGGAACACATCGCGAAACATTTCTTTGAATCTTAGCTCTGTCTCGGTATCCGTATCAATCCGTCGATTGTCCAACCCTGGAATTCTGAAAGACTCCGTAGTCGACACCGCCAGGGTGCCTGGAATCCGCTGAAAGCCAAGGAAATACTTGGCCAGAGTGTCGGCCTCCTCGGCGGGTTGCAGCCGAACCGAATTCCCGAAACTGCCAAACGTCCGCGTCACCACCGTAATCTCGAGCTGGGGAAACCGTTCCTTGAGTCGGCGGAGACTGCCCACCGCACCCAAACACGGATCGGCACTCCCTTTGCCCCGTCCAAAAGCGCTCCAAGCTAAAAACCTAGTCTGTGTATGACACGCATTGTTCAGAAATACGACCAAGTTCACCCGTGCTGACACCGGTGGCAGCACGGCCTCACTTGAGGCCACCTTGGTGTACGGCGCCAATCCGGGTTCCGCAGGAGAGTCTGGTTGTATCCGGGCCCGATAGATAAAATCACCGGTAACTTGAGGAATACCAACGCCTGACATATACCCAGTCTTCCTCTCCTTTTCTCCGTACAATCGTACCTTGTTTCTGTTTATCACGCCCCAGAACGCCGACGTCGACCGTGCCAGGCTATCTGCTTGCTCATCCTCAGTCAGCCTTTCGAGCAACCAATCCATTTTCTGCATGTTTACCAACAAATATCTATCTCGCCCAGTAATGGGAATCGAATCGAGTATCTGCACGGCCTGCCATCCGACCTTTCGCCAAAATGCCGAATCGGCAACCCTCACCCGCCAATCGCCCCCCAACCGGGATGCTACACGTAACCTCGCCTTAACTGAATCCGGTGGCACATGCGTCAACCACCGATCATACCACTCCTTCATTTTGTCGATGCGCAGTGGCCGTGCGTCTCCATAGTAAGACCAGGCCCAATCCGCGACCGAGTCCTTCGTGGCATATGACGTGGTTCCGTCCCAGACTCTTTGAAAAAAGCGCTCCACCTCCGCATCGCGGTCCGCCATGAGCAATGCCTCGACCACACGTCCTGCGCCCACGGAGAGCTGAAGCGTGTCCACATTCACCTGAAAAACCCCTGCCAAGCACTGCTTTCCCATGGCAACCGCCGCCGCCGCACGCGGCCGATTCTCTCGGAGCGGATCATACAACACGGTATCCGTCCCTTTCTCCTTCCACAGGCGAGTCTTTCGGTCGACGTCCGCCGTGAGCCGATTCATCGCCGAGATACATTCATCCGCATAGCGATAGCCTTGATAGTTTGGCGTCGTATCATGACGGGCGAACAACGTCTGGGCAGACATCGGTGAGCCCAGGGCCACGCTGCCAACCAGGCACAGGAGCCGAAGATGCGAAAATTTTGACATTAGATAGCGTCGATCGTAGAAGTAAAGCTGAAGTCATTCACCTTCAACGTGGGCACCACCACCGTGTGCACCGCATTCTGAAACCCTTCTCGAAAGCGAAACCGATCGGGATTTGGCGCAAAGACCGGGACCGGTGTTCCAATCGAGTCGACATTGTTAAAGATGAACAAGGGTGACTCGGTCCATCGAAAGTTCCGGACGGCCTTGCTGATCTTTCCGTTCTCGATCAACCAGAGGCCATCGCGCGTCAGACCCGTGCACAGCCCACTTGCCTTATCTAATAACGTAGGGTCTGACACCCGAGTCACCAACAGCCCACGCTTCATCGTCGCAATCATCTCCTCCACCGACGTCGTCACGGTCCCGCTCATCATGAACGACTGGCGCGCCAAATTGAATTCATGCTGATCCAGCTCCGTAATTGCATACGTTGCGTCATACGACAACGACGTCAACACGCCCTCCTGAACAATTTGCACGGGTCGCATCCCGTCCTGCGGATGAGTCCCCAGTAGGGGATCGGTCGGATCGTGCGTGATGTTGAGTCGGGGATCCATGACTCGAAGCCCCAGCTTACTCCGCATCCGCCCCAGACCTTGATCATACTCGAGGGTCAATGGCATTCCAGGAAACCTTTCCCCACTGGTGTGCCTGTCGATATCTTGTACCCATCTTCGTGCAAACGTCGCGACCGCCTGGGGTTCCAGGATCGTCTGATACCGGCCGGGCTCAATGCGAACCGGATCGACCGATTTGAGACATTTCTCAAACGCCAGGTCTGCAATCTTCGCCAGATCGATCCGTTCCAGATCAAACGACGATCCGCCGGCCCATCCAGATCCCGTGCCCTTGGGATGTCGCACCGTCACGGAACATTGGGCTTGGGTCACGTGGGCGGTTCGCGTGGCCTCCCGCCCCCAATCATCACGATCATAGGTCATGGCATGGGCCCCAATCGTTTCCAGGTACCCGGCCGAGAAGAAGCCTTGTGCTTCGGAGCGTGCGGTGATCGCGTGCACCGTTTGTCCATTCTCATGCGCCGACCGATTAAACGTCGTGTCGCGCCACACCGGAATGCCTTGCGCGTCCCAGTGTGGCACCTCGAGCGCCATATCGGCGACCCACGAATTCATCGAAAATTTCTCCATCTTGGCGTTCACAAACTCCGACGCCGCACGCAGTGACTTCTCATCGGTCTGATTGGTCTCGACCCTGATCTCAGCACTCCGTACCTGTCGCGAAATGGTAACTCGCACATCGCGCTGATCGCTGGTCATGGCGGAACGATTGCGGGCCCACCGTTGTCCACCATTCCATTGGCTCAGGACAGAGATGCCTAAACTCCCCTCTTGACTACTATACCGTTTCACCGTGTCGATCACCGTCCGTGCCTCTGCATCGCTGAGCACGCGTGGCGCGGGTTCATCCTGAACATATGTCGTGGTCATCTTATGCCTTTCGCGTGGGATCAATGATGGACATCTCCTTAAACACGGCCGGTGGCGCATCGACACTGAAGTACGAGCTCCGCCACGGCTCCCCTTTCGCATACTGTTGCTGTCCAACGCGCAGGACGCTCTCGCGCCCGCCAAGCCGCTGGAGATTCCCCCATAACTCGGACGTCCTGAATATCATGCCCCCACCGGCGAATCTCGCCACGCGTTTCCCTTGCTTGATCTCATATATCGTCCCGCCCATAAACAACCCTGTGCTCTGTTGAAAGTCCATCCCGCCGCTGGGCCACTTCCATTCCACGCCGCGATCGATCTCGGAACGGAGTGTATCCAAGGTGTTCTGCGCGGTGTCATCAGCGTGTACCGTTAGATTCGCCGTCTGCACCAACGGGACATCGATCGCATCGGGGGTGTGTGCACACCCAAACGACGCGAAGGGTTGCCCGGTCTTCGCATAGTGGGGTTTAATCCATCCACACCCTTCGCGATGCGTTTGGAGGTTCACTAATCGCCCATCTTTCACAATGGGAAAGTCGCGCGGCTCCACGCCGTCATCATCCCATCGAACGTGGGCGACCGTCCCGGGGGTTGACCGGCTCCCGGAGAGATGCAACAGAGGCGCACCAATCTGCAGCGTCCCCAGCATCGCCTCCGGATCTGTGATATAGCTCGTCCCACCCGCATTCGCTTCATACCCCATGACGCGATCGATTTCCGTCGCCGCCCCAATGCTTTGCCCCGCGAGATCTGCGACCCCGCACGCATCCATCAAGACCGGATATCGTCCCACATCGAGAGGCACGACCGGCAGCAACGATTCCTGGATCAAGTCCTCCCGGAGCTCGTCAACATACGTTCGTAGCGGCTGGTTTCTGAAATATTCGAATCCCATTCCCGCTATCGTAAGCCGGTTTATTCGACCTCGCACAGGGCTCATTGCCCCTTTTCCCGCCGCCTGGATAGTGACGTCCCCTTCCGTGCGATAGAGTCGTTGTGTGACAAATTGCCCGTCTGAGTTGCCAAAGGCTTTGTGCTGCCGCATAAACATTCCACTCGTTGTCCAGCTGCCAGTCTGCTTCAGATGCGAGATGTAATCCGAGAGTCCCCGCAAGTAGTCAAAGATCTCTTCACTCGCCATCTCGAACGGATCTTCCTGCACCACCATCGACCAATCGCCCTGTTTCGTTGCCGACGCCGGGGCCATCTCCATCATGCGAGGCTGGCCACCCAAATTCGTCTTCGCCTGCTCCACCGCACTCCGCCCCAAGCGAGCGGCTTCTTGCGGCCCCCAGACGGGACTCGAGGCAAACCCCCAATACCCATCGACAATGGCTCGCACGCCAAAGGACAAGATCTCACTGCGTCCGGGCATCTCTCCGCCGCCATGCGACCCGGAGACCGGTCTCCAATCGACCTTCATCCCCATCTGTTGCGTGAAACTCAATCGGGTATCCGCGTAGCTCGCACCTGCAGACATCGCCGCCCCAACGGCCGTTTCGACCAGGTGCTTCAACCGCGCGTCCTGGGGCTCAGGCAACCCCTGAAATCGCTGGAGTGGCATGCCGCGCACAGCGCGAGCACCCATGGCACTCGCGAGCGTCACGGCACTCCCGCGAACGAGTGAACGTCTAGTGATCATGGTGGTTTCTCATCAAGTTGTTATCCAATGTGTTACTCAGTGTGAATGGAGTTATAAGATCCCGAGACGGGGAGCCGTTCTTTGGTAACGGGGTCACGTAGATACCATGACACGACACCGCGAGTGGCGGAGCGCCGGATGCCGAAGGAGGCGCCGAAGGAACCGGGCGGGACGGTAATGACACTGTCACCGACGGTGTCGAAAATCGGGAGGATGGAAAAGGAATAGAATGCAAGCACAGTCTGGTGCAGTGCGCCGCAACCTTCCGCGTCGGCCGCTAAGTCGTTGAAGACCACCTCGATGGGACTCGGCATTGTATTAGTAAAAACGACAGCACCACACGGGGCGATCGTAGTTGTTCCCGCTACGTATGCCCCGAGCACTCCGTCGCTATCCAGGCCAACGAACCACGCGGGGCCTATAAATGGATACGTCGCCGTAAATTCAATGCTATCAACAACTTCAACCCCATACAGATTGACGGAGGATTTCACCCAAAACCTCCCGAGCCCTCCCCCATTACTGATGAAATACACAGGCTCCTTCTCAGGGCCTCCTGTCTGTGAATATGATGCATAGAATGGCAAAGGAACGGTGATCGGAAGTTGGGCCCCTTTTGTGACGCGAGTGAGCCCGTCGTACAGGTCCAGACGGATTCGAGGATATACAGAAGTAACGGCACCGTAACCCACCCGCGTGCTATCCAAGGCGACGATCTTGAGTGACGATGCTGACAATTCTTCTGATGCGGTCACATACACCGGAATCGTTGCGACTTTGGTACTCTTTCCACTGGAGTACGTCGCTCGAACGTCCACGGGTAACGACACCACCGACTTCGCGATAACGCGTCCGAGTGTATCCACATACACCCGCACGGAATCCACTGATGTCCATCGCACGTTCTGCAAATCGATCGGTAGAGGCGATCCGTCCACAGCAACGGCGCGAAGGGTAAGCTGTAGTGTGTCTCCGACCTTGGTCTTCATCGCGTCGGACGTAAAGTGAAATTCCGAAAGCACGTTGTGCGCTTCGATCGGGGACGACTGCGGCCCCTGGATATCCACACATCCCAGGACACCGAGCAGCGTTCCGATCCATAACCGTTGAGATGTCATATAGATGTCATATAGATGGTATAAAATTTCCAATGGCTCATTCAACTATGGTCGCGTGTGGTGGCACCCGTGATAGCGGAAGTTTTGCTGCACCTCATTCCATGGCGTCACCAGCACCCACGCTTCGCCGTAAAAAGGCGCTTCGCCGCTACTCCGGGTATAGGAACCGACTGGATAGACGGTATACGGGTCGCGTTCATACTGCCGCACCAGTCGGCGATAATCGGCGAGTCGCACGCCTTCGAGGTAGAACCAGAATGCCCGCTCGCGAAACAGCATATCGACACGTGCATTGGTGGTCACGGGATCAACGAGTGCCGTGAGGCCAACGGTCGCGCGCGCGTCGTTCACGGGTGTGATCCATGCCGGATCGCCCTCGTGCAACGCAAATTCCGCCCGAATCATCTGGGCTTCAACAGCACGGGCCAGTGAAAATCGCACGGTTCCGCTCACGAATTTGCGCTGGCGCACTTCGGCGGGAAACGTTCGCATATTATTACCGCTAATTACGGTCGTTACAGGAAGCCGTGGATCAACTTTTGTGGCATCGTCGAACCACCGCAATCCGTTCTCCCCTTCCTGATTGATGATCTCAACCAGTTCAAAATCGCTTACCGAGCCGGCAATCGTTGTCGGATTTGTCCAAAACGCGGCCGATGAAGTGGATCCGTTCGGATCGACATTTGGGGTGTAGTCGAGATAAAATCCATCGCTCGCGATCACATCAGCCACCGCACGCGCAGCCTGTTCATAATTTCCTATTCCCAGATAGGCACGCGCCATTCCGATCCGTGCCAAGGCAGTAATGGATGCGCTATCATGCGAGATGGCGAGTGCAGAATCAAACTTCGTAATCGCGAGAGTAAAGAGCTCCGCGGTAGAAAGCGCAACGCCGTATACGACATCGCCCTGAAACGGCACATCTGTGATCGGAACACCGGAACAAAAATCTTCGGCGAGCATCAGGATACTGTAACCTTCAATGGCGTACGTACCGGCAATCGCCGCGACCAGTGTTGAGTCGTCGACAAGACGCAGGATCGCTCTGGCCTGGTTCGCGTGCACACGCGCGGCTTGCAGCTGTGTAAACTCAACTCCCAACTGGCCTACATCCAGCCCTTTCGTCATATCGGGGCGATAACTTTCAATCCGTGCATCACCCAATACCCACAGTTTCTTCGTTACCGATGCGGCCTGCGTGAGTTCGTCGGTTAACAGACCGACCCTAAGACTCTTTTCAGAAAGCGCCGTCCGTAACGACCCAATCGCTTTGTAATACATCCCCAACGCACCGGCCCGGGTTACCACCAGTTTATTGTCGACCTCTCGGCCCACTTCCGGGTTGTTCACATCAACCATGCTGTCAAGCGAGCACCCCACCAGCATGCATGCCAGCAGAACCCCAACACTCTGCATCCGCACTCCTCGTCGCCGCTTACCATTGTGCATCACATTGTCTCCTGGCCTACAGCCCGAGGTTAAAGTCCAGCACAAACAACCGAGGTCGCGGGATTTCATTTCCGTCCTCCTGCGCCACCTCGGACCGCAGTATCGCACTATTGACACTCGGGTCTCGGCCAGCATAGTTGGTCCAGAGGCCCAGATTACTCCCCTTAAGCCCCACACTCAAGGCGCGCAATTTCAGTCGGTCCAAAAGACCTTTCGGGACATAATAGGTCACACTCGCCGAGTTCCATTTAAGATCAGAGATCGATTTCCGACCGGAGATGTCGCCAAGAACTTCCACAGCTTGTACAGCCAAGGGTGCATTCACGTCCTCGCTGCCATACTTATTTTTACGCGTGTACTGTTGGACATAATGACTGCGATAGCTCAACCGAGAATCAAACGCAATCTGCCCCAATACCGTAAAACTGATCCCGTACCCTGCTTCATATCGAGGCTGTGTCCACCCCACATAGACCGCCGAATCTCCAAGGGCTACCTCATTCTGGGCCAACAGACCGTCTCCATTGCGATCCCGATATCCCAACACCTGATTCACCCAGATGCCCGCGATTGGGTAGCCCTCCTGGATCCGCTCATACGCGCCATTCGAGAACGGCATGACACCATCACCCAGCGTCATAACTTTGTTCTCACGAAGCGTGAGTGTATGCGAGAGATCAAGTCGAACCAGCCGAGTATCGATGGCATTGACCTGCGTGGTCGCTTCGAGGTTGCGATTGCGAACACGCCCAACATTTTCCTTCCGGCTTCCACTGACACCAGCCGATGGCGGCAGCGTGCGATTGATGATGCTGTTCACCGCTTCCGAGTGGGCATAGTTCGCCGTGATCGTGACGCGATCACCGATGAGATCGGTATCAAACCCCATCTCCACCTCCATCACGCGCTCTGGCTTGAGCGTCGTATTGCCGACCGAGCCGAGCGACAGGCCACGTACGAATTTCCCGCTCACGAACTGATAATTGCTCGTATATCTCCCGCGAATATCGGCAATATCCGGTTGGATTGCGGAATACCCGAGGGCAGCCCGGACTCGAAAGTTCCCAATGAGCGAGCTGCTCGGCCAGAACGGTTCGTCGGAGACCAGCCACGATCCACCTAACTTCGGAAATCGTGTCCCGCTCCCAATCAACGATTTCACCGCACTCCCAATGTCCTGCCGGCTTCCCACGTCAAAATACACGCGCTGTAAGACGCCAATGTGGAGGTTCGCATACCAGCCCACGGAAGCCACTTCGCTACTCGAACTTTGCACCACCGGCTGTTTGCCACCGACAAACGAACGCTCACCAGCAGGAACATCATTCACGCTAATCGACAGCATTCCGCTCTCTTGCTTCCGGAAATCACCTCCGAACGATGGCTGAAAGTCAAGGAAGCGTGAAAACCGTCCGAGAGTGAGCTGTTTCTGCACATTCAAACGCCCGGTAAAATCCGTTCCTCGTGTGCTGCTTTCAAAGCGTGCGCCTAGCGAGTCCTCACACGTTACGCCTTGGCGGCATAGTACACCTCGCGTAAAGCTTGAACTTTCGACCTGATTTCGATTGACGCCCGCATTCGCGGACAGAAACCATCCCGATTGCGCGCGCCAATCCATGCGACTACCAAAGAGAATGTTTGAGCGCCGATCCGGTTTTTCGATTAACCCTACCCTTACATACCCCTTATTTGTTATATACGTACCATTATAAAAAGTTACTGTGTCCAGGTTGTAATCGGAGTCAATACCATCTAAACCCCACGGCCGAAATCCTGCTGCAATCGTATGACTCGACAGGTCACTCTGCGATCCGGTCACCGTCAGGCCTACCGTCATGCTCGGCCGAGGCAACATCGTCAGTCCCGTCGTGATGGTATTCACATCCTGCTTTTTCGGTTTTGTAAACTGCGTCTCAATCGGCAAACCAAGAATTCGATATCGGATCATATCAATCGGCGCGATTTGCCGGACACCAATCGTCTTCGTTTTTGTCGCCGTGATCGAATACATCGCCGCGGCCGTTCCGCCATCAACACTCGCGATAAACCGATTCGACGTCTCCACCCCCTCCCGGGACAGCAGTGGATTATTCGGATCGTAAATGATGACGGAATCCTGAACGCACGTCTTGTTGATCACACTCAAAATGTCACACGAAACGCTGTTATCACTTATGAAATTCCGGCCAATCCCCTGATACGACAGCGGCATTTTCCCATACGCCTGCCCCCAATTCCGCTGATAGGAAGTCCTCCACCGGGTCGGCCCGGCACGCCCCTTCTTGGTGGTAATCACGATCACGCCATTCGCCGCATCCTGCCCATACAACGTCGACGCTGACGGCCCGCGCACAATCTCAATCGACTCAATCGTCGCCGGATCGATATCATCGAACCCCGACGGCGTTCCCACCGATGCGTCAATCCAGTTCCCGTCAACAATCACCACCGGATCATTACTCTGCGTAATACTCTTTAACCCTCGAATCCGGATCTTCGACGGCGACCCCGGATCTCCATTCCCTCGCGTGACCTGCACTCCCGGGACCTGTGCCGCTTCCAACAAATCCGTGAAACTCCGCACCGGAGCCCGCTCCATAATCTTCTCGGCGTCGATCTTCACAATATCGCTCGGAATCTCCACCCGTCTTTGTTGCCCCGTCGCCGTCGTCACAACCTCCGACAACGACGTCGCCAATCGGTGCATTTTTACCATGAGCGGAAGCGCCTTCCCCTTCACCATCGTAATCGATCGACTCTGCGACGCATATCCAAATAATCGAAACATCACACGCTGTTCACCGCTCGGCACATTCATCATCCAAAATCGCCCATTCTCCGACGTCACCGTTGAGATCGACGTCCCGGGAACACTAACTGTCACACCACTAATCCCCACCCCTGTGACGGAATCAACAACTTGCCCATACACAGTCACCGTGTCCCCCGGTTGAACCGCATGCGCAGTGTCCACTAACACCAACGCTAGTTGCCCAGACGGCCTGAGAATCACCCGTAACCGAGTGCCTCGAAGCACGCGCTCGAATGCATTCGACACCGAAATCGAATCTGATCGAAGCGTAACCGACGCTCGATCCGCAACCAACGCCCTGTCAAAAATCAGATCAACCTTTCCCAACTGTGCGATACTATTCAACGCATTTGAAAGCGACACATCAACCAAATTCACACAAATCACCTTCCGCAGCGCATTACTCGTATTTTCCTTCGAACGCTGTACCCGCGTCTGTATCTCTTCTTGCGTAATCGCCACACTCTGCGCCGGCTGCTGCCCACTACTCGAAACCCGTGTGTTCGCTTGCGCCATACCCGCAGCGTCAGTGAACGCGACCAGGCATATCGCAAATCCAACCCGTCGAATCCAACTCACAGTCCGCCCTCTTTCAGAAAGGTGATCATATCTCCATGGCGTTCAAATCGTATCCGCAATGCAGTCGCAATAGCATCAGCAACCTCATTCGGAGCTCGGTTCGTAAATGTTGTCGTCAACACCATGCTGGTGAGTGACGGGTCCTTGATGCGAAACTCAACACCATACCAACGGTTCAACTCTTCCACTACTTTCGACAATGGAACTTCACTGAAGGCGATCTGACCTTGAATCCACGCGAGATGACTAGTCAACAGTGCATCCGACTCCACAACCACACCACTCGGTAATCGTGTGCCGACAGTACCTGCGGTCAATATCGTTTGATCGAATGCAACCTTCCCCGACGCAACCACGACTCGAACCGCTGAATCAGTAGGATATCCCCGCACAACAAACTCGGTTCCCAAGACGCGCGTTGTCGTGTTTTTTGTACGGACAACAAACGGACGTTCGGCATTTGGGATTACATCAAAAAATGCTTCCCCTTCGAGTTGGATATCGCGCGCACCTGTTGTTATGTAAGGGTTGTAGCGTAACGTGCTGGCTACGCCGAGCACAATACGAGTGCCGTCGACGAGTGTGATGGAAGATCGTTCACCTGCGATTGTTTTATGAACGCGCATCACAGAGGGAGCGGATTGCTTCTGATGATACCAGCTTAATGCTCCGAATAGTACAACGCAGACGGCGACGAATGATGTGGCAATGGTAGACCAGTGCCTGCTTCGCGGTAACGAGCGAGGTAGAGTTTCTGTAGGGTTTCCGGCGCGCGATGCGCTGATATTCGTAGACGAAGCAATCGTTTGCAATAGAGCATTCGGGGTTTGAATATGGGTACAATTGTCTTTCGCCTTACCATCCTCTTCGCTCGCAATGGTAACGCCTAGCTGTACCCCTACCCGTAGCCTCACTGCATTAACATCGATCGAGCGACGGCTTCGATGTTTGACGACCGTCAATACGTCGCGTAAATTATCAACCCATTCCTGCCGATGCAGATCACCAGCGATCCATTGCGCAATTTGCGCCTCTTGTTCATGGGTAGAATCACCCGAAAGTTCATCGAGCAAAGCACGCACGTCAGGATGAGAATGTTCCATCATACACTAATGTCGCGCTCGACTATTCATTTCTGATACGCCATTCCGAATTTTCTTTTTATTTCTTTTATAAACCGGATTTTCGGTGCGTACCAACTTTTTGCGATTGTACAATAAATATTCCGCAGGCTGGACATTCTCAGCATTGGACGGTTATTCTATTCAGTGCATCCATGAGTCATCTCAATCCAGCCGACCGCTCGCAGCGTAATGAGCGCGACCTGATCCTGATTCGCCAGATTCAGACTGGAGACAGTCGCGGACTTGATCAACTATTGCGTGCCTACACCGGGTGGCTTTCAGAAGCCGCAATTACGTATGTAGGAAGCTCCGACCTTGCACAAGATGTCGTGCAAGATGTTTTTATCAGTCTATGGGATCGGCGATCTGAATTGCATATTTCAGGTAGCGTCGCGGCGTATTTGTACCGCGCGATACGTAATCGTTCGAGAGACGTATTGCGTAGAGAAAACACGCAACGTCATATTGAGAACAGAATCGCCGATGGGTTTGAGGGGCAAGAGCCGCAGATTGTAAATTCAGGAGAACAGGATCTTTTTACCGAAGAGCTCGAGAACAAGATAGCCGCGGGTTTACAGCAACTTCCTCCGCGCACGCGAGAGATATTTCTCATGCGTATTGATATCGGTATGAGTTACGAAGAGATTGCGCAGGCCTTGGAGATAGGTGTTCCAACGGTATATACTCAAATGTATCGCGCGACCAAGGCTCTGGCGAAGAGTTTAGGGAAATGGGTGGATGGTGTTGAGGATGGTGAGTTGCTCGGATAGCTGATCGATTGGGATAGCTTTTTGATTAGCAGTTAACTCATCACCCGCCCATCGCGCGTATATTGTATATACCCATCACTTCGCCCCATCTCGCCCGATGAGCCTTCTCTTCTCTGCCACCACGATCGGTTCACTTCCCCTCACCAACCGAATCGTCATCGCCCCGATGTGCCAATACTCCGCAATCGATGGCTCTGCCACGGATTGGCACATGATCCACCTTGGCCATCTTGCCCTCTCCGGCGCCGGGCTCCTCATTATGGAAGCCACGGCAGTTACACCTGATGGGCGAATCTCCCCGGCGGATCTTGGGCTCTGGTCTGACGAGAACGAAGAAAGCTTAGCGCGCGTATTGCACGCCATCCGTGCCTATTCCCCAATCCGCGTCGGCATTCAACTCTCCCATGCGGGTCGCAAAGCGTCAACCAGTATTCCGTGGGAAGGAAGGTCAGTAGTTCCCCCAGGAAAGGGCGGGTGGCAAACTGTCGCAGCATCCGCAATTCCATTTAATACAGACGATCCTACGCCGCTTGCACTGGACGAAATCGGTATCCAACGCGTCCGCGACGCTTTTACCGCTTCCACACAACGCGCACAGAACCTCGGAATCGACACAATCGAAATTCACGCGGCACACGGATATTTGCTCCACCAATTCCTGTCGCCTCTCTCGAATCATCGTACGGACATGTACGGCGGGAGCCTGGAACAGCGCATGCGCTTCCCACTCGAGATCTATGATGCAGTTCGCAGTACTTTCCCATCACAAAAACCCGTTGGCGTTCGCATCTCCGCAACCGATTGGGTAGAAGGCGGTTGGGATTTGGAACAAAGTATTGTCTTCGTCAGAGAGCTCGAGAAACGAGGCTGTGCGTACATTCATGTTTCTTCGGGAGGGCTTTCTACTGATCAACGCATTCCAACGGAAATCGATTATCAAATACGCCTCGCCGAACAGATCCGACGCGTCGTAAACATTCCAGTGATCGCGGTTGGTTTGATTACCGAAGCGCAACAGGCTGAGAATATTATTGCTTCTGAGCAAGCTGATATGATCGCACTTGCGCGTGCGATGTTATACGATCCGCGATGGCCGTGGCATGCAGCGGCTGAGCTTGGCGCAAGCGTGAACGCACCTCCGCAATACTGGAGATGTCAGCCGCGGGAATATAAGAATCTGTTTATTCAATATGAGTTGTAGTAACCGTATCTGAAAGATAGCTCGGTATCGGTATGATCCTCCCGATACCGAGCTCAGCCCATCAATACCATTCGTCGGAAGCATCAGGATCAGTCATCGCTTCAAGGATCTGCCGACTCCATGCCGTGATATCATGCTGTTCCACAACACGCGCTAACCTCCGTAGTCGCTGTCGCCGTTCATCTTCGGATAGTTGAAGCGCATAATACAGATCATCACGTAATCCTTCCGCATCGTAAGGATTTGTGAGGACAGCACCATACAGTTCCACCGCAGCACCGGCAAACTCTGAAAGCACAAGCACTCCGGCACCATCGACCGCTTGTTGTGCGACCACAAATTCCTTGGCCACAAGATTTAATCCGTCTCGCAACGGTGTAATCCACGCAACATCTGCAGCCGCATTGTATACAAGGACCTCTTCGAATGGCAATGATCGAAAGAGATAGTGGAGCGGTGTCCACTCGAGCGTGCGATAACGACCATTGATTCGTCCAACGACTTCATCGACGGCTTCCCGCGTCTCGTCGTAGATCTCCATTCCAGGTGCTGGCGGAGTTGTTATCAACACTAACGTCACCTTGCCACACAACTCCGGATGCGCCTCCAGTAACCGTTCGAACGCTTCCACCTTTTGAATCGGGCCCTTCACGTAGTCCAATCGTTCTACAGAGAGGATGAGTGTGGTGCCTGCGAAGCGTTCGCGAACTGCTGTGTACTGCGCACGGGCTTCTGGTGTTGCAAGAATATCCATGATGGCGCGCACGTTCACACCAACGGGATGTGCTCCTAATCGGATTGTTCGCTCACCTACACGTACGCGCGTTGGCATTTCATTTACGGCGAGCGCAACTCCGTGAACTCGATACCTGGGTGCGCACGCCATTGTACTCATCACTTCGGTAGGAACATGCGACTGTAGCACGTCCACAAAGTTGGCTACGTATCGTGGAATATGGAATCCAACATAATCACATTGCGCGAGACTTCCTGCGATCTCCCCTGCCCACGGAATCACGTTAAATACATCGGCAGGAGGAAATGATGTGTGATGAAAAAATCCTATACGAACATCTGGACGGAGTTGACGAAGAAATCCTGGTACCATCCAAAGATTGTAGTCGTGCAACCACACCAACGCATTCATATCAGCTTCCTCGGCCGTGCGTTCGGCAAAGCGACGATTGATTTCGAGGAAATGCTCCCAATCGGCACTCGAAAATACGGCACGATCGACAAACGAGAAGATGACAGGCCAAAAGGCTTCTTTTGAGAACCGTTTATAGAAACGTTGCACATCCTGCTCGGTCACTGCAACGGTAGCTGCGGTGAGGTTTGGGAAGCGCTTCGCATCCACTACTTCACGAGTCGCCTCCGCAGATGCATCGCGTTCCTGGATCGACCACGCCACCCACGATCCTTTTCGTCCGTTTTCAAAACAGCCGAGTAATGTGGGAATAATTCCATTCGGACTACTGATGGGGCGCCGTATTCGCTTTCCGCCAACGATGCGTTCATCAAATGGCAATCGATGATATACCACGACCAGCGATGCATCGCCAGACACCGGTACAGGTGCCGTTAATTCCATAGGCACTGCGTATCCGAATGTTTGTATTGCTTCGAGAATTCCTCCAGCTCCTGGTTCCGCTGCCTGCAATACGTTCGGAAGATTTACGGTAGCACGTCGCAACGCTGCTTCGGCGCGACCAACTACAACACCGCGGAATTGCTGTACAAACAGCGAATAGTCATTTAGTGTATCACCGGCAACCAGCACGTCTTCATTCCGAACGCCGAGTTGCTGCACCAGAAGTCGTAGAGTTTCACCTTTTGAAACACCAGCTGGAAGTACATCGAGATATCGATCTGCTGAGAGGAGAACGTCACAGCCAAGTGATGCAACGCGATCTTGAATCTCTGGCACTAATGCTGGATCATCCAGATAGAACGAACATCGACGTTCTTGTGGAACATGTTGCGGTTCGAGTCCAGGTATCCCGCGCAATGCGTGCATCACGGCATCGAATCCAATCCAGCGGGCTTCAATGTCTTGCTGAATTGGCTGCACAGGCATGAGCCCATCCCGAAAAACGATCGTGGCTCCAACATCTGCAATAATGATGTCGGGATTCGGCACTAACGGATCGCTCAATAGCGGGAGAACGCGCTCAATCCCCCGCCCTGTGACAAAGACTAGTTGAGCATCAGGCGCGTTGCGCAACAGCCGGTATAGTGCGTGTCGGTCAGCCTGTCGGCCGCCAAGAAAGGTGCCATCAAGATCGGTTGCCAGGAGAAAAATAGCTAATACCTCTTATGAACATGGTTGATTCAGACAAGGATTCCTGTTTTAACCTATACATGATCTTTGGAGAATCAAGGTTTTAAAAAGCAAGAATTTGAGAATGCTGAGGGCACAGCATTCTCAAACAACTCGACGAAAGAGTAATGCGGCATTGATCCCTCCGAATCCAAAAGAGTTGCTTAAAACATGTTCGACTCGAGCTTTGCGACCTTCGGGCTCAACATAATTCAGATCGCATTCCGTGTCGGGTTTGGTCAAATTAACCGTAGGCGGGAGCCATTCCCGGGATATTGCGAGTGATGAGATCACGGCTTCAAATGCGCCAGATGCACCAAGTGCGTGGCCATAATACCCTTTGGTTCCACTAACCCTTACAGATGCAACTGATTCTCCGAATACATGTTTAATCGCCAGTGCTTCGGTAGGATCGTTCAGCGGGGTTGAGCTTCCATGGGCATTTATATATTGCACTTCATGTGGTAATACATGTCCATCGTTTAGCGCGAGTTGCATCGCCCGGGCGGCTTGAAGGCCGTCGGGTCGAGGGGCAGTCATGTGATAGGCATCTGATGTGGTACCATAGCCAGCGAGCTCTGCATATATCGGTGCACCACGCGCAATCGCACGATCGTACTCTTCGAGTATGACTACGGCGGCTCCTTCGCCCATAACGAAGCCATCGCGTCCTTGATCGAATGGTCGAGACGAAGTTGCAGGGTCTTCGTTGCGAGCAGACATTGCGTGTATGATGGAAAACGCACCGAAACATAGTGGCGATAGGGGTGCTTCTGCTCCGCCAGCAATCATCACATCGGCGTAGCTATCCCGGATTTGCCGAAATGCTTCACCAATCGCCATCGCACCGGATGCGCAGCTCATTGCATTCGTTGAGTTTGGGCCGTTGAGGCCAAATTCCATGGCGATATTGCAGCTCGAAGCGCCACCAAATACGGTAAGTGCCAACATGGCATCAACAGATCGAATACCATCACGCATGAATATCGCGAGCTGCTCTTCGCCGTAACCCATACCTCCCAAGGCGGTTCCCATCATCGCACCCACGCGATCGCGCGATTCACTTGCAAGGCGAAGTCCGGCATCATCAATGGCTTGTTTTGCCGCGGCAACGGAAAACTGACCGAATCGATCCAATCGTTTTGCGCGCTTCACTTCCATAAAATCGAGTGCGTGAAAGTCGTCGACTTCGGCTGCGTTATGGCTTCGAAATTCAACGGGGTCAAATCGGGTTACCGTGCGAACCGCAGATCGCGCCGCACGTAAACCATTCCAAAACCCATCGCGAGTTATTCCGATGGGTGTTATCGCCCCAATCCCTGTCACAACTACTCGGCGACGTTCCTGTGTCGCGCTCATAAGGCTCCTGTTGTTTCCTGCTGGACAATCTGTTCACACACATGAGCCAATCCAGCCAACGTACGTGAAGCAATGTCGTGTACGAATACCGGCCCAATAATTCCAACCGCAGCGACGCCTCCGACGATTGGCCACCCAGGTCCCTCCCAGCAGTGAAGAATTCGCACCACGGTCCCCAAAGGGGTAGGAGTAAACGACCATTCGACTTCCATACCTGTCGTTATTCCAGCGATGTGGCGAAAACGTATGGCTGGAGTGTCGTTATTAACCCACATATTGGATTGCCACCAGGTTGGCCAGTTGACGGATCCGAACGGACGGTTGGCCGACATCCCAACGACTCCATTTAGGCCAGAAGACTTCGTGAGATAACGAACCCAGCGATAATGCGGCAAGTACTGCGGCCAATCCTCAACAGCACGCGCAATCGCAAAAACGGTATTAACTGGCGCGTGTATAAATTGCGTGTTAATCGTTTGCATACGCGAGGATGTTGGCATATCAGGAGCTCGTGTGGAGACATGTCGACTCACCATCATATAGGTCGCCATCGAGTCGTTACACGAAAGCCAAGGCGATGATGAACAGTGGGTTGAATACCAATGGCATCATACACGGTGCTAACGAGCTCATCTGCGGTAAATCCCCGCATCACGGATACAACACCATCGTGACGTGTCACACGATGAAAGCCAAGCGGAAATGACGCGATCCAGAAACCTGCTGCGGCGATCCACGAGCGACGAAGGTCGCTTATGACAACCGCGATGCGTGCGACACGATTCATTTCTTGCAGCAAAGATCGCGCTTCGTTGCCACGAAAGTGATGCAGCACTTGTGAGCACATTGCAATGTCCACACTTCGAGAATGTAGAGGTAGCTGTAAACCGCTCGCGCAAATAGCATATGTCACGTTCGCGCGTGATTGCTCCGCGAGCATGGCAACTCTATCGATACCGATAGTACGAACTGTGATTCCACGACGTGCGGCTGCCCGTGCTACAGTCGCTGGCACGTCACCAAGCCCTGTTCCAATATCGAGCAAGGTGAATTCGCCAGCCTGCAGGAACTGCGGAAATAATCCACGGATCTCGGCAAGAACAGCCATTCGCCCACCAAAGAGTGCATTCGATCGTCGAATATCTCGCAGCGATTGAAGTACAACTCCTGGATCAATATCATCATCCTCCAGCACTTCAGGATCGTAACGTCGCCGTGGTGTTACAAGACGCAGAAGATTCATCGGTTAAAATCCAGAACCAACCAAGCGAGCAATGTATCCAGGGCGCAACACTTCACGAGCGGGAACAAAGTCACCTGTTACACCCATGAGCGTGTTTGCCATATCGTGTTGTTTTTCAAGTGAATGCACCACATGATTCATCAACGCAGGCATACTTGTTACGAACGCGATAATCTGCTCTACAATCCACTTCCCTCCAAACTCAGCGTGGCGTGCACGGTCATACGCTTCGAGCGCATGACTATCGTTGTGGGCTAACTCGTCGATCACGAATGGTGCAATCAGCTCACCGCCGCGGAGCGCGGCGTAAATACCTTCTCCGGTAAACGGATCAAGAAAATCAGCCGCATCACCGACCAATGCGACGCCCGGCGCCCACGCAGTCTGTACACGTGATCCAAAAGGTCCGGTTACAAGTGTTGGAGTAATTTGCTCTGCATCAGCGAACCGCATTGCTAATTCTGGACGAACCTGTAACCATGCATCGAGAAAGGCCGATTTATTTGCCGACACAGCTCGTGCTGAACTAGCCGGTACCACAACCGCAACGTTTGTTATACCGTCTCCAACGTCAGCTAGTCCAACATATCCATCACGTTCCACGTGCATCTCGCCAACTGACGTGATCCCTCGAACACCTCGATAGTGCGCAACGATTGCGATACGACGTGGTGTGCGCAGTTGGTGTGCTACACCAATCCGATGCGCCACGCGCGACCGTAAACCATCCGCCCCAACAACAAGCGTGGCTGGCATATCATGAAAAGCTCCGGCACGATCCTGTGCCTGCACACCGATCACTCGCCCATGCAAATCGTGCAGGATATCCGTCACATGGGCATCTTCGATCACTTCAACACCAGCTTGACGGGCGCAATCGACCAAAATTGCATCCAAGACCAAACGGCGCACACCAATTCCAGTTGTACGAAATGGGGTAAAACCCGAGACATCGGCAAAGCACCCGGTAAACTCGCTTCCGTCTGGCGCGACCACCTTCATTCCCGGGATGTGAGCGGCACCGGCCGCATCAATAGCCTCCAGCGCTCCCATATCTTCGAGGATGCGCGTCGCCTGCGGGCTGATACATTCGGCGCAGATCTTGTCACGGGGGAAGTGCGCGCGATCGAGCAATTTGACAGCGAGCCCAAGCCGAGCAAGATGCCATGCAGTGGATGCACCAGCTGGGCCCGCTCCAACTACAAGGACCAGCTCTGTCATAGTGAATAGCTATGAACGCATTCGATGTGCCGGAGCTGAAAGGTGGGTGTGGTCGAACAGTCGTGAGGAGGAGGCTTCCGAGCGATCGATCGCAAATGAGAATATTTCGTAAATATTGTCGTCTTTTTGGATGTTATCGATCAGTATGATTTCTTTACAGGTTGTATTTACGCTGTAGGGTCACTGCCTATACCCCCTCTGCCACTAAAAATGAACACATTTCGCACAATACTCGTCGCGACCGTCGCGTTGCTTTCTGCTGCCTGCTCCGGGAAGGATGGAGTGACCGGTCCTGAAGGTCCACAGGGGCCTATAGGTACTCAAGGCAATACTGGCCCTACGGGTCCACAAGGGGCGAAAGGCAATACCGGGGCTACAGGTGCCCAAGGTAACGCCAATGTACAGGTCTTTGAATTTGGCTCCAGAACGTTTACGAGCTCGCTCAGCTTGACCCTCAATGTATCCAGGGCCACGATCGACTCCAGCGTAGTATTTGTGTACTACAATCCGCAACTAGAAGCGGAGACCGCTTGGTATCCAATCCCCGGATCTGGATCAGGCGGGGCGTATGAAGCGAGATTTTTTTTATATCAATCGGGGGTGTCACCGAGCATCTATACGTTTGGGATCAGAACGCTTAATGCGAATGGTACACCATACGCGAGCTCTCTGACTTTTCGGAAGACCCGAATTGTCTTGGCGAAAGCATCTGCGATTACTGCAATTGCGCAGAGATTGCCGTCGAATGGGCGCGATTATAGTGAGTTGAAGACGTATTTTGGACTTCAAGACTAGGGTGGTTGGCTAGTGCTAGTCTGATGACTGCTATCGATCTAATCGACAGCAGTCATCAGACTAGCAATCATCTACAACGCGTCGGCCAACATGACAAAGTTAAAGTCTTCTACCTTCATCGGTGGAACAGCGACTGGCGCGCGCCCTTCGTGCAATGCCATCGACGGAATATGATCGACTGGGTACAAATACCGTCGTCCCCATGCCCGATCCGTCTCACCAACTTGCAATACTCGGTTGAACATGGCCATCGGTGATTCGAGAATATGCATGTTCTTCGCCGGGACCTTCATTTGACCGTTCTCAATGAGCCATAGCCCATCTTGTGTCGTTGTCCGAATTTGTAGACTCTCCATATCAACCACGTTAGATATACCGACGCGCTGTACGAAAATTCCACGCTTGGTTGTCGCAATCATCTCGTCCAATGATGTAGCTGGACCGTTGTTTATAATGCGAGAGCTAAACGGAAGCGGCAAGGGTTCGGCGGTGCCTAACTTTTCGCGAGCGTAGTTGCTGTCGTAGCTCAGCTCTTTCAGCACGCCTTTCTCAATCCACGTGGTCGGTTTCATTGGGTATCCGTTGCCATCGAATGGAATAAACGGCACCCGTGGATCCATCGGATCGCTCACCAGCGACAGTCGTTCGTCGATCACCTTCGTCCCGATTCTCGAGACCCCTTTCTCAGATCCAAAGATCGACTTCGGATTATTCTCAGCATTTCGACGATCCATTGCGTCGTACAGATGAAACAGCATCGCCGCAACCACGTCCGGGTGCAAGATCGTGGTATATCGTCCCGGCTCAACGGCTTTGGGATTCGTCGTTGCAGCGCATGCATCCATCGCCTTCTTGCTGAGTCGACTGGTATCCAACTTCGTCCAGTCGACTTCCATCTGACCACTCCACCCCGATCCGTTGCCAAGAGGATCGCGTGCAGTAATTTGAAAAAGCCCGCCGCTCACCGCCGCGTACGCGTTCAGTCCTAACGTATTGAAGATCCCCCATGTTTGGATATCGGTCTCAACATATCCCGCAGCAAGGCATTTTTTTGTTGCAATCTCCGCAACGCCTTCGCGAGCCGATTTCGAACGGTCAAGCGCCGAAGCATTCAACGTCCCATCGCTCCAAAGCGGAGGAGAGGTGTAGCTTTGTGTGCCAACAAATTCCGTCGGGAACGATTGCATGCGACGCTCGATCGTTCTGACGGCGTTCGTGATCGACTCATCATCAAAACGATTGATCGTCGATGATGACCATTTTCCATCGAGCATACGACTGATGCGCACCGATCGAATCATCGTAATCCCCGACGTCGTGGGACGATTTCGTGCCCATCTGAGGTTACCCGTAGATGACGAGCGCACAGTAATCTGCGTATCCCCGCCTCCCTGCGCGATTTTCGAAATTCGCTCCAGCAGTGCAAGACCGTCTTCTTTCGTGACAGTTCGCGCAGTCGGATCGCTCGGTATATGGAGCGCATCCCACGCTTTCGCCGTTTCCGCCGGGTTATCCGGCACCAGCGATGTCTGATCCAATGCGCCCATGTCTGCGCTTGAATCACCCGTAGCATACCTCGGCTCGTCTTGCATCAGATCTCGAAAATTAGAAGACACGTGGAATCCCCAGCGACCGAACTGCGACATCCTTGAATCGTCCGGCACATGCGCTGACGGAGTGCATCGCAACCTGACTCGGGGCCCCTTTCGTCAGGGAAAAGCCTTTCATCATCACAGATCGCTGACCGCCGAGTGCGACGAGATTTTTCCAGTGATCCAGCATGCTGAATGTATACGCCGCTCTGCGAACCGGCTTGGTGAGCTTGCCCTTCTCGATGAGATACACTCTCGGACTTCTCCCCCATCCGGTGATGAGTTGATTATCCATGTCGATATTACCACCAAGAAAAGCAAAGCCGTAGTTAATCCCGGAGAGAAGATCATCGAAGCTGGTATCTTGAGTGGCCGGCGCCAACGTCAGATTGGGCGTCGACACGAGCGGCATGAACTTGGCTCCGCTCGCTACCATGCAGCCGAGCGATCCGCTTGTTCTGCCGTGCTGTTTGTACCATGCGGCGATCTCAGGGACGGCTTCGCGACCTTTTCCGTAATCCATGAGGACGCCGTCTTTCACCGAAACGAACGACGATGGTGCCACGCCTTCATCGTCCCAGGCGACTGAGGCAGCGCCCTTTGGCATCTTGCGATCAGCCGTAATGGTCACCGAAGGTCCGAGCAACGACTTCCCGATCTTCTCCTGGATTGGAGACAAGAAGCTCATCTGACCCAGCGAGGCTTCCATGCCGAGTGCGCGATCGATTTCCGTGGCACACCCGAACGTGCTCACGAACGCGGCCATCGCGGCTCCATCAAAGACGCATTCATATCGACCAGGTTGATCGAGGTCGATCGCGTCACCGGCACGTCCAGCGTGCTCCATGGCGTCAGCCATATACTTGTCGCAATCGGTGAGAGCTTCCCACCCCGCGCCGATTGGTGAAATTTGTGTAACCGATCCTTGTGCGCCGTCCTGTGTTTCGACCGACATCCAGGACGATGGCGAGAAGAACATCGAACGCGGTTGATCGTTAAACGCGTGATAGATGCGTTGATTCGTGAACGACCCTTCGCTGGAGACAAAGAGGCGATCTTGCCGTTGGAACCCGACTTGAAATCCGAGTCCTTTCCCGCCACTTGCTTGAACGGCTTGCGCCATCCGTGCAGTGAAGTCGGCCTTCTCTTCATTCGTCACGGTGAACGGATCTTTGTCGACAGGCGTTTGCCAGGTCCCGGTCACGGACGGCGTAGGATCCATGGTCACCGGAGGGACACTCGGCCACGCATTCGCTTTGGCGAGTTCGGTACATGTGGTTCCCAACCACGCCATGGTGTCTGGATCCATATCGATATGGGCAGCGAATCCCCATGCGCCGTTTGCCAAGACGCGGACACCCGCGATGCGTTCGTGCGAATCACGTTCACTTTGCGGGGTGAGATCTTGACTGCTGGTCTGCGTAATTCTCACATCCGCATACGTGGCGCCCGCACGTGTGGCGGCTTCGATGGCACGCGTCGCGAGCGCTTTCAGATCCGGATCTGCAAAGTCGAGTGGCGCTTCGTTGAATCCTGTGCTGTAGCGTTGTGATGCGTAAGAAGCCGTGGGGAGGAGTAGAGCAGTTCCCGCTAATCCGAGGGATTCGAGAAACGCACGTCGGGAGTGGGGGGTGCGTAGCGATTTTAGCATGGTTCGCGCATAGATCAAGTGTGTCGCAAAGAGGTCATGGGTGAGGGCCAGGTTGGGGATACGCTACGAAGTCACAATAGATTAGATGGCTTTTACGGAGTGAAGGGTTTACTGGTTTGAGAACGTGAGGAGAGAGTCATGTTTCGAGTAAGGGAAAGCAATAGAAGAAATCGCGATGTTGATAGTTAATTCCCTAAGCTCGCGACACGTTCGTCGATTGCTGCTTTGGTATACCAGCGGCCACCGATCATGACGCCTACGGGGGTCGAGGTGGCTTGAATATCCATGAGCGGATTTGCGGAAAGCAATACGAGGTCGGCGCGTTTTCCGACGGTGACTGTTCCGACATCGGCTGTCACGCCGAAATACTCGGCGACGTTGCGAGTACCGGTACTCAGGGCTTGATACGGGGTTAGGCCTTCTGCAACGAGCGAGGCTAATTCACGAGCGATGATGGCGGCGCGAGGAGGTTCGTCGGTGCCAAGGAGCAGTTTAATGCCGGCGTCATGCAAGTATTTTATGATACCGTTTGCAACGGGAAAGCCATGAAGCGCGATGTAATGGGATTGCGTAGGTGTGTGCCAGGTTCCATAATGCCGCATCGAATCGGCCAGTGCGCGAAGTTCGGTGGAATCTGGGTGTCGCAAATTGAGCGCTTTATCCCATACAGGCATAGGATGCTCAATAGAGTTCATGTATCTCATAGCATGATAGACTGATATGCCGGCTGGAATATGGCCGCCGATTGGGATCCCGAGGCGTTTGCCAATTATGACGAGCGAATCAAAGACCTCTTTGGGCTCGAAGTAGGGCTTAATAAAATCGAAGCCTGCATTTTTGTAGGCGATCAGATCTTTTTCGATATCGCCAAGCGCGGGCCAGTGTATCGTAATCGTAGAATTCGATTCATTGTCTGCAGCCGACCGCCAACGTGCCGCCGTGTAGATGCGCGGACTTGGCACAGTACCACCCGCGGCTTCGGCCTTTAGCATGAGCGAAAGCTTCCCGGGTTCGGAGAAGGCGTGATCCATGTTGCGAACCGTAGTGACGCCATTGGCGAGCCATAAGGCTAAACGACGGCGCGCACGGAGAGTATCCGTGTAGGCCCCCTTCCCTGTCGCTGCCACTCCTGTGGGTGTTTCGCCGTGAAGCGTGTGAAAGAGGTGTGCGTGCATATCGGCGAGACCGGGGATCAGAAACTTCCCTCTGGCGTCGATCTCGACGGCCCCTTTTGGAATGCGGATGTTGGCGACGGGCCCCATCTCCACAATTCGGCCGCCGCGAATAAGCACCGTATAGTTCGCGAGGACTCGTTCTTCATCCATTGGCACGATCGACACGTCAATAAATGCCGTCGTGCCTAATGGAGCACCGGCAATCGTTTCGTGTTGTGTTGTATCCGCAGTGTTCTCTGGATGTGTGCAACTGGTGCTAAGCCTTGTTCGATAGGTGCTACAGCCAAACGACGTGGCGACGAGCACACCATACACAATAAAGATGCGAGAAAGACGCGACTGGTGCACGCTCGTTTGGATCGTTCGGTGGATTCGCCGAATTGACCGGTGTATTCTGTGGATCATAAAATTTTATGTTGGTATTCGAAGACTATCGACAAGTGCAACTCACCATATCTGTACCCGTTTTTCCGGAGGCAGCACCATAGCATCACCGTCTTTACAACCAAAGGCTTTTGCAAACTGTGGAGAATTTTGCATCATCAATGTCACGCGGGCAAACGGAGAACTATGCGTATCTTGACTGAACAATGCGATGGGTTGCCATTTGGATCGCCAGATGAGTGCAAGACCAAGAAAGAAACGTTGATCTGGAGTAAAGCCTTCAACCAAAGGTACAACTGTCTTCCTTGACTTCTGCATCGCCTCTTTCCAGGCATCATAGGTCACGAGCGCTGCACCCAAATCTGCGACATCCTCATGGAATGTACGTGTTCCATTGGTCGACCATTTGTCTACGGTTCCAATGGCGCTCACTGAGGCTCGAAACTTGTCCGTATTCTCCTTCCACGCCGCGTTGTCCAGTGACGAGAACCCATGGGCGATGCTGTGAAAAATCTCGTGCGCGATCACACTCCCCACTCCGGAATAATTCAAAGCGTCTTCAGCGCGGGGATCAAAGAATGGCGGCATAAAGATGCCCGCCGGCACTTCGACCGAATGTGACGTTGGAATATACTGAGCGTTCACAACAAACATCTTCATGCCCATGTCGGATCCGATAGCATTACCAACCTGCTTCAATGCGACACGGTGTGTAAACTCTGCAATCGCGACTTTGTTGCGATAGTAGTCGTCTGACAAGGTGAGATCGCGATAGTCGATTGCCTGAGGCCGACCTACATGCAGCTTTAACGAATGCAATCGTCCGATCGCCCACGTGCGATCACCGGGCGACAAGATAGGGTTTGCCTCAATCCGTTTTATAATAGATGCCATAATTTGTTTGAGTATCACATCCATCTTCTCGGCGGCGCCAGAGGCAAAGAGATCGTCCGCAAACACCTGTCCCACCGCATCTGGAAATGTCACCATACTACGCCGCGCACACTGAGCGCTTCGCGACGAATCCGGAACGGAGGCAGCCCCGCGTCGCGGGTTCCGTTCGAGCGTATCGGCGGTCATACAACTCGCGTAAAAATTTCCGATCGCTTTCACCATGGGATCAGACGTCGTTGTGGCAATCGATCGCGCGGAATCGAGCAACGCTTGAATGCGACGCTGCAAATGATATTCAGCATAGGAATGAGTTGACAGATATTTCAGCTGCGTGCCACCCAATAGTTCCATGTCTGTCTTTGCACGCCAGCCTCCATGCACATACTGGAAGAAGTCCGCGCAGGGAGAGACTGTTGTATCGAGCCCGTATCGCAGTGATCGATCGTGCATGGTGCTAAGAACGGTATCTTGGGACGGATGCGCCACCACCGTATCAACATACATGGTCATCGAAGTCATCTCTTGGACTCCCTGAAGTGAAGGCATTACAGATACATGCGAGCGTAACTGCCCTCCCGAGATGCTTGACCAGGGTAAGGTTACCGCAACGACAAGGAGCGTGGTACGCAGAGGCCGAAGTTGGCGACGCCAGGAATAATTACGTGCGCGGAGAAGATGAAAATTGAAGAGCATAGGGGGGGGGCGCAAAGTAAGCCTACCAGATCACCGGTCGTTGATCCTTCGGTACAACCATCGGATCACCTTCCTTGCATCCAAATGCCGCCGCAAACTGTGGCGCATTGCGGATCATGTTATGCGTGCGGGCAAAGGGAGCAGCATGTACATCAGCGAATCCTGTCCCCGTCCATTTGCTGCGCCATACTTGTGCGACAGCAAGAAAGAACCGCTGATCTGGCGTATACCCATCGATCGTTGGAGCTTTCATATGTTTCTTCCGGAGCATGGCCTGCCAGGCATCATACGCCACCAGGATTCCACCAAGATCCGCAATGTCTTCCGAGTACGTGCGTATGCCATCGGTATCCCATCCATCCAGTGTGCCAAGTTGCGAATTAGCTGTCTTAAAGCGCTGAACGTTATCGTGCATCTTTGGATTGGCCGTCGAACGGAGTTGTGAGGTCAAGCTGTGAAAGATTTCGTGCGCGATGACAACACCAATACCCGCAAAGTTTACTGCATCGTCAGCCGTTGGCACAAAGAACGGCGGCATGAACATCGCAGCAGGAACCTCGATCGCGTGATCGGTGGGAGAATACGATGCGTTCGTATTTACCAAACTTGCGCGCCATCGCTCGCGTGAATCCCCACCAATCGAGGAGAGCCATTGACGATTCGCAAATGCTACCAGTGTGGCTTCATTTTTCACAAAGTCATCCGAAAGCTCAAGCGACGAAAAATCGACAAGTTCACTGGGCATCCCAATCCGTAACTTCAACCGGCTGAGTCGCTCTACCGCGGCCGTACGTTCGTCTGGTGACATCCAGGGGTTCACCTTGACGCGCTCAATCGTCGCGAGATGAATCTCCGTCAGGACCGCCTCCATGCGCTCCAACGCGTGTGAGACGAGCAAATCCCGGGCAAAGGCTTGGCCTACGGCCACTCCTAGCGAGGTTAAGGTTTTACGGTAACAGAGTTCCACCTTCTGTTCATGGGAACTCTCTCCATCCGGACTCTTCTTATCTGTTGTAGTGCCCACTCGAGGCGCGGCGACAGGAGCCACAGACGTTGCCTGTACCGAATCCCCAACAAGGCAGCTTCCAAAGTACTTTCCGATGACCTTTAAGAGGGGATCAGTCGTAGTAGACGCGACGGTGTGCGCCGAATCAATGATTGTCCGCAGCCGTTGCTGTGTGCGGCGATTGGAATCATCAAACATTCCGACGAGCTTCGCTCGGCCAGGTGGAGGTGAGCCCAGTACCGTCTTGGCGCGCCATCCACCGTTGGCGTAGGCAAAGAAATCCTTACAGGGTGAGACGCTACTATCCACCCCATAGCCTAATGAATTGCCGAGAAGCGGGGATGTTACGGTATCGGCCACCACCGACCCCTGCAGTGATTCGGAAGATGATGAGACAGGTGTTTTCAAGATCCGTGCAGCGCCAACACCAGTGGTATCAGCACCGAGGAGAGCAACGAGCATCACTGACAGCATTGGACTCATGGCTATCATGGTTGCTGCAACGACCTTTGTAAGATGTGCGCAATAGCCGCATCAATCATGCGTTTGTCATGGCGTGACGCAAGAGGGCCAATCCATCGTACAAACCCGTCTTTGTCGACAATAATCGCATCGGAACTTCCAAACGCGGTATTTAAGCCTGACGGTCGTCGAGCAATCCGCCCGTCTTCCAACGTGTCCGCTCCTGAATTGAACACGGCGATTGCTGCGGGGAGTGCTTGATATTGCACAAAGTAGCGTTCGATCGCACCGGCTTCCTCGGCAGGAGTCAAGACACCTGATCCTGGTGCATATCCAGACGTCCCAACGGCCAACGTCAGATCCAGGTTCTCGCCATGCTGTGCGATTAACTGCCGAGCAATGTTGTACTGATCATAACACTTCGTCCCACAGTTGTGATCGGCCTTGAGAATGATGGACAACTTCCCTAACACCGGGTGTGGATGCCCACCATCGTTCATCCATGCATCTGCGGGCAAAGCCTGGGCCTTCTTCCCATACGTCGCTTCCCGTATATCCACAAGTCCCGTGCTTCCAGTCACCCACTGTCCCCCTTGCCCACCTCGCCATGCCGCAAAGTGAACCAGGGCGGAGTCGAGGACGCTGCGTTGCGCGCGAATGTCACCGGTTGCATTAGCAACAACTAACAGCTTGTCCCAGACGTCTTTGAGCTCAATGGCATCCCGTTGGGCGTCTGGCAACGGAGCGCTTAACGCCAGAACACGAGTCGAGTACGCTTGAATGCTATCGATCTGCCATCGGTCAAACCAATAATCGAGTAGCCGCATCCGAATATCAATCCGCTCCAGAATGGCGGACTCACCGAGCGCATCCAGTCGGCCAAGCAGATCCATGATATTTACAATCCGCGCGGGCTGTTCCCGAAACATCTGGTCAGCCCCTTTCATCAGCACGGAGATCCGTTCATTCTCGGATTCCGCCAGTGAGAGTCGCCGCTCGAACGCCGAGAGTGCTTGCGCATCGTTCTGTAACGCAAAGGAAATACGGAGCAAGCTCCATAGTTCAGCAGGATCGGTCGTTGCGAGCGCAAAGTCACCACCGCATGCTTTCGCGATTGCGAGGGCTTCGGGTGCAATGGGGGCGTCAGCGGTACTGGGAAGCGCAATGCGGAACGCCGTATCGCGGTTGTAGACACGCGAGGACAGGAATTCAGTCGCTCGAATAGCCCGATCGCACGGTCGTGCTCCAACATACCGCGAAAAATCCGCTCGTCCCCACGTCATGCGTCCCGTGTCGGCAGGCGATTTGAGGACTTGAGCGTTTACCGCCGTTGCGGTGAACAACAAGACGAGCATTAGAACAAGCAATCTCTGGAACTGCATATCAATTGAATCATATGTGCGCCGCATTAGACCGCATCCGACATTGAGGTAAAGCTGAAATCCTGCACTTTGAGCGCGGGGACACACGCCGGCGCCGCTTCGCGAAACACACGTTGTGGGACCCCGATCTCGAGCACGTTATTGAGCATGATTAACGGAGACTCCGTAATACGAAAATTCTTGACGGGTTTGCTGATTTTACCGTTTTCAACGAGCCACAATCCATCTCGCGTAGTCCCGCTCATGAGCATCGATGGGGCGTCCAGAGCCTCGATGTTGGCAAAGCGCGTTACGAGCACTCCCCGTTTGGTCGTCTCAATCATCGATTCCACGGTGGCAGAGCCGTCGCCAAACATTTTATAAGCCAGAGAGTTCTGGCGACTGTCATTACGACCGAGTGTCCGGATTGCGTACCTCCGATCATGCGCAAGCTGCTTGAGTACGCCTTTTTCGATCCAGTTTACCGGATTATAGACGCGTCCATCTGGTTCGAATGGAGGGAAGCCAATATCGGGATCCATTGGATCCACCGTTATCGAGAGTCGTGGGTCGATGACCTGCAGCCCAATTTTGGATTGACCTGCACGCAACCAGAACGGGAGACCTCCCTGCCTTTCCTCGTTACGTGAACGGTCAATGGCATATAGCATAATGGGCGCAAAGAGATCATTCACGGCCTGAGGTTCGAGAATGGCTGTATAACGCCCTGGTTCCATGGCCACCGGATTCCGCGAACGCAGGCATTTTTCGAGCGCGATTGCGGACAGTCGATCAACATCGATCTTTCCCCAATCGTTACCGTCAACCCCAGCCCACCCAGATCCAGTACCATCAGGATCGCGAACCGTCACACTATACTGCGCCCGTGTAAACGGGTAGTACAATGGATCGATACCTTGCTGCATAGCCGCTCGACCGTGCGCGGAAACTTGTATGTAGCCCGCCGCCAGCATCCCGGCTGCCTGCGCCGGCTGGACGAGGCGACGAACAACCTCTGCGCGTGCCTCCGCACTCAAATCGTACGTGCGGTCGAACCATAGGGAAGGCTCGCGATACGGTTCAATATAGGGTGCGACAAGTTCGCTCCCGGCGGTCTCTTTCCGCAATTGTATCAACCGCTCTGCTCGCCGCAATGTTGACTCGAGATGCCAGTCAGAGATTTCGTTGGTCGACGATTCCCCTTCGGCAAAGTTCTTAACGCGCGTGATCACGACCGTATTGCGTCGGACATCGCTATCGCTCGCAATCTGATTCCGAGCCCACCGTACACTGCCGCTCCACACACTCTCCAATGCTATATTGACCACACCACCGCCGTTCGCCTTGGCAATCAACGTTTTGTTGATCTCGAAGCATTCGTCGCGTGACAAGAAGCGCCCTTTCGGACCGAGACCATGATCGATGTCATTCACCAACGCTGCGGTACTATACTTTGCACCAGTTGCTGTCATTTCACTCATTCCTTATGCCCGCCGTAAAACATCGACCACACTCACATTCTTCACAGCCATCGGAACAGCCGAGATGGAATAGGCACACGTTTGCTCCGGTTGGCCCTTGCGGCTGTTGCCCTCAACGACCGTTGCGCTCCGTGGGCCTCCAATCGCGGTTACATTATTCCATAATTCGTGCGAATTAAACAGAATACCACCCCCCAGTAACGTGTCACCCAGTTTGCCGTTGACAATTTCGCGCAGGGTGGCGTTGGCAATCATGCCGTTCTTCGCCTGATAATCAAGCGAAGGACGCGCCGTGATCACCGCGATCCCGCGTTTCACGCCGGACACCAATGATTCGAAAGTTTCGTTCGACGAACTAGGAGTCATCACCAGATTCGGGACATGCTGCATCGGCAAGTCAATGGCGGACGGCCCCGCGGCACAGCCATGCGACGTCGTCGGACCTTGCGTTTTGTCATACCATGCTTTCAGCCAACCCACTTGTTCCCGGGTGGTTTGATAATCAACCAGCACCCCCTGTTTGATGAGATCAAACTCGCGTGGTGTTGCACCTTCCTGATCCCATTTGACGGTCGCCAATCCCGAGGGATCCGACCTGTTCGCTTGAACGCTCACGAGGGGTGAAGCAACAGTCCCGGTTCCCAAAAACTTGAGTGGGTCGGGTCCGAGATAACTGGTACCACTCGCATTCGCTTCGTAGCCGAGTGCGCGATCCAGTTGTGTCGCAGCCCCAAACGTCTCACCCAAAAGTCGCCCCGTGGCCTCGCCAGAGAAGACAACATCGAATCGGCCAATGTCGGACTGAATGACACCAATCCCCATCTGCTTCACCGCACGATCCATCATTGCCGGGATCTGCTCTGGCAGCTTCGCATCCAGCATCACCTCCCAGCCACCGCGCTGCTTATGGATCCCTAAGGCATGTTCGACGGCGAACCCATTCTCACGAGCCAACTCGGGATCCCGGTGACGAATCCTGACACCGTAGTCACCAAGAGTGGTATACAACGTTTGACGAACCGCCGTCCCTTCGGTCGACGCCAGAAACCAGTCTTCCCGGTCAAAGACGAACTGTCCGCCTCCACCGCCATCCATCACGAAGTCTTTGTAATACGTATCAAACTTCGGCAACCCCCACCCGTTCATCAGATCCATCTTTTCTTCGAGCGTGATCGTGAACGGATCGATCCCTTTGGACGTCCACTCCCCAGTGACACTTGGAATCGGTGTCCACTCCACCACTCTCGGTCCAGCGACGGTATTCGCTTTGGCCTGCGCCACCGCCGACTTCGCCAAGGCGGTCGCTTCCGCCTCTTCCCAGTAGGGGCTTGATGCGAACCCCCAGTAGCCATCCACGAGCGCGCGCACCCCGAATCCGTAGGATTCTTGATCAGTCAGATACAACGGGCTTGGGCCACCCTGTACCATCATATTCTGTGTCACGATCCGTGACAACCGCACATCGGCATACATCGCCCCCGCCGAACGGGCCGCGTCCACAGCGTGCAACGCGAGGATCTTCATTCGATTAAAATCCGTCGGGATCGCTACTGATTTGAGCGCGGTACACTGCAACCGATCCTGGTGGCGTCCCAGCGCGTGCCCCGCAAAGAGACGGTTGGGAACGGCGCTGAGGAGCGTGGCTGCAGTACCAGCAACAAAATCTCTACGTGAGAAAGGCATATACAACTATTAAAGGTGAGATCACTCGGGCTTTGAACCGACGGTCAACGACACTTTCGTGAAGCTCGGAATGCGGATCGGTTTTCCATCGGCCCCTCGGATGCTAAATCCTCCCGTTTCGCGAACGAGGCCACCAGGACCCGTGGAGCGTGACACAACCCAGCAGAGGTACTCGCCAGCTTTCGCATCACTCGGCACGTCCACCGTCACCTCGATTCGCTTCTTTTCACCGGGCGCGAGCGTCAGGCGAGCCGGGATGCCCTTGAGCCACGGGACGAGCGACTGGGGTCGTGCAGCCGCTGCATTATCACTCTTACTCTGATCTTCATTGAGCAATGCACCCAGGAGCCCACCAGACCCTAGCTTTGACTTGGCACTGTCGCGAGACCGTGACATGCGTCTCGGATCCAATCGCAACGGTGCGTCAGTGGTCACTTCAAACTCGGACTCCAAGGTGTCCGTGGTTTCGTTCAGGAACTCGATCGTAGCGGTTTTCGTGTGCGGGTCGATCGTGACCAAACTGGGAGAGAGCGTCAATCTGGTCTGGGCGATGCCGCCAAGCGCTTTTCCTAACGGGATAGATTGGCCATCTTTTTTCTGCGCCATTGCAATATCTGTCCCCATACACAGGAGGAACAGGAGACCACAACACGCGAAGATCAATGATAAGATCCACTGTGACGATCTATGACCATCGCGCGCATGAGGCGAGATCGACGGAACGTGATAGAATCCCATTTCCATTACTGCTGTCGTACCTTATGCCGTTCCATCAAGACAGCCATGAGGTCATCCAGCCAAATCTCAGGAGACATGTGATCCACAAACTGACGTTCGATTAAAATGCCGTCTTCATCCACAATGAACACGTGCCGCTCATCTTCCGATTTAGGATAGTTTTCATAGTTTTTCGGTGTCAAGTGAACTCGACGATTGTCGGGCGGCGGCAATTCCACAATTTCGCTCACGGCGATTCCCAGCACGGCTTTGGTATTCTTGCGAAATTGTTGATAGAACCGGGATTGTTCCTCCGACTCGAGTTGGGCCTCGCGTTGTGACAGCGGTCCGAAATACCCTCGTGTCTTACCAGAAAACACGAGGTCGGCGTCGGGATATCGAGAGGCAAGACGACGGACGACAACATTCACATGTTTGAAAAAGAAATCCGGATCTGCACTTGGAAACTGTACAACAGAGATCTTCCCTTTTCGAGGGTATGTCTCACTGGCTGCCGATGCAGGAAACCAGAACTTGCCGGTAAGCGGAGCGGTTTCCATACCCACCGGTGAAGGATCCGCCCGCTCTCCCATCACTTTCTTGAAGAGAGCCTTTTGAACCGCAACGAAGGCCTTGGTACTCACGCGAAGGCTATCGAGAATCTGTTTCCTGTACACAGCTTGATTCATTTCACGCACCACGAGGGCAATTATCCAACCGTACGGGCCATCCAGCTCTTCGGGATCCGCATCCGCAATTGCATCCAACCCTACTTGTCCGTATTTGAGTAAGCTGGGCTCATCACGCATCTCCGCGGCAGCGCGCGTCATCACGCCGCATAGCCCGGCCCGCCGGAGGCCACGATAATATGCGCTGTAGGTATTGATCACTTCGTCCGCAATGGCGTGTGCTGCTGCCACTCGCCGTGGCGAGCTGTTCATATAGTTCCGTGCAAAGGAATCCAATACGAAAGCGCGTTCGGTGGAGTCCGTAAGAGGATTCACGCGAAGACGGACCAAGGCCGCAGCATCTGCATCACGCCCCGCAAACAAAAAGGCCTTCTGCGCCATTTGCGCAAATGGCGCAGGAATCTGCTCCGGGGTAAAGTGCTCCAGACATTGATTCGTGACTTTCAGTACGGCTGCTGGAATTGGCTGCGCCCAATCTCGGCCCAAGAGCGAAATCGTGTCCGGGTCGGCAGGATTAACAACATTAAGGCTATCTTGCACGCGTTGCGACGCCGACATGCAATTCTCGACGTAGCGGAAATGCGTCACGTCCACTTTGGAATCGGGAAACTCAAACCGGGTTTGCGCCCCCAGCGGCGACTCCACAGATGTCATCGTGATCATAAAGCCGATTACACCAATCTTCCAGCGAAGTCCTGGTATCTTCGTCATCATACAGCGTCCACCATCGCCGTGAAGCTAAAATCGTTGACCTTGAGCGTCGGCACAATTGCCGGAGATATATCTGCGGTTGTGGCTCGCTGCACGGGCCGAAATACCGGGACTGGAGTACCCATCTGTTCGATATTATTGAGCATAAACAAAGAGGATTCCGTAAATCGCATATTCTTTACGGGTTTGGATAGTTTGCCGTTCTCGATGAGCCACAGGCCATCACGAGTAAAACCCGTGCAAAGCAAGCTCTTTGCATCAAGTCCTTCCACACGTCCGAACCGAGTCACCAGAAGTCCTCGCTTGGTCGTTGCAATCATCTCGTCGACAGTCGTTGGCCCGCCCGACATTCGGTAGGCGCTGCGCCGAGCTTCAGAATTATTAATATTTCGATCCTGAACTCCAGGAACGCGCCGCTCGGCAGCCATCTGGGTCAGCACACCATTCTCAATAAACCGGATGCGCCCAATCCCCGGCCGAGGAACGACACCCAGTGCAGGATCTTCCGGATCATGTTCAATTGTGATCCGCTCATCAACGACTTTCATGCCCAGCATGTTGCGCCAGATTCCCAAGCCCTGATCATAGCTCAACGAAAAAGGATGTGTCCCTGTTCTGTCCGCTTGGGTTCTGTTATTCAGGGCCTCAATCAGATTCTCACACAACTGTGAAACGGCCTGCGGTTCCAGGATCGTTGTGTAACGTCCGGGCTCGATGGCGACCGGATTTAATGACGCAATACATTTCTTCAGCGCACGATCGGCCAATTCTCCTGCATCAATGCGACCCCAATCATAACTCGAGAGACCGGCCCAGCCTGACCCCTGTCCTTTGGGATGCCGCACTGTTATCGAACACTGTGCTTGCGACCACGTATAGTACTCAACCGATTTGGGATCTGCTCCCTTCGCATCCCAAATCGCGAACTCGCCGCCACGAAGTTCGATATAGCCAGCCGACATCAAGGATTGATCGCGTGATGCGGCAGTCAGATGGGCGATCAAATTCGCACGTTGCTCTGCTGGTGCATTAAACGTGGAGTCACTCCAAATGGTCGCATCCGCCATTGGTAAAATGGGAGGGAGCATCTCCATTGTCTCTTGCGCCTTGGATTGCCTGAAATACGCATTGCGTTCAGCCTGCGCTACCATTCCTCTGAGGGACACATCATCGGTCTGATTAGTGGTCGCACTCCCCACCGCTCGACCCAGCTCCACATCAAATCGCACGCTTAAGTCGCGCCGATCGGCAGACATATTAAGATAGTTTCGCGCCCATTGCATCTCACTCTGCCACCATCCTTGTACTACGATAGTACGGCACACCGATCCCGAGGCCATAAAGGTTTTGGTGCGAGCGATCAGCTTTTCCACGTTCGCACGGAAAAGGATCCGATTGTCTTCCGACAGATTCACCCGGGTCATGCTTTCCTCTTGGCGTCGATGTAGGTCAGCTTCTCAACAAGTATCGGGACAGATGACACCGTATGAGACGTCGTCTGTTGCGGCTGCCCTTTCGTGGATTGAACCGCAAACCGTTGCGCGCTCGCAGCTCCACCGATGGCTTTGACACTTTTCCAAAATTCCGGTGTTCGAAACAAGATGGCTGCTCCGTGAATAGTTCCACTGATCTTTCCGTTTTTTATTGCGTACAGTCGAGCAAGATCGCCAAGGATGTAGCCGTTCAGCAGTTGTTGATCCATGCTCGGGCTTGCGGACTGAA
>CAYTFY010000010.1:0-87763 GCA_964437225.1 uncultured Gemmatimonadaceae bacterium
TCAAGTGCTGAGTCACTACCACAACCACACATGACGAGCGTGACAAACAAAAGTCGAGAATATTGGGATTTCATTCGCCCTTGCATCCATGATATAGATTGTTTGTCTGTTGTTCTCTGATTGGGACTGGAAGAGAGATTCGCGATCCATACTGCACAAGCCCGTCTCGCCCCCATAGCCCAGATGGATATACTGTCTGCTGCTCGCGACCATATTGTTGGACGAGTCTCCGCATATCTGCCTGGCGACGCCCTGTAAGGAATAGCCAGTATGCTCGCTCTTTGAATAGAAGATCTAGACGAACATCTTCCGCGGTATTACCGCGAGGCAGTACTTCGATCCCGGGATCGCCTAAGACAGGCAGACCAGCAATGCCCCCCGCTCCGGCTGGTGCAGGGATAGGACAACCGGTAGACGCAAGACACGAGGTTCGGAGTGCATTCAGAATCTTCAGCCAGTTGGCATCATCGGTCACCAGCGCCGCTTCCGCTTCGATTAAGCGCGCTTCAATGCCACTCGCGAAAACCGCAGCGACCTTACCAAGATTGGTGCTCAAGTCGGTCGTGCCGGCATCACGATATTTTTTCGGAAACCATTGACCGTTAGAAGCCAACAGATCGCTACTGCTACGGGGATCTCCACTCGTACGAAACGGAAGTCCAACGTCACCCTCTCGATCTGAGACCGACGCAAACCACTCACCATTTCGCACTCTGAAGATATTAGTGTAGCCGCCTTCCACCGGCAGCATATGTCGATATTCGGTTGGAATATTTCGGACCGCAAGTGCGGCATCAGCCACTTTATGCAAACCAAGAAGTGACCGAGCACGACCGAGAGCTGTAAAATTCGTAATATTTGTGCTATCTGTACTCACAATCAATGCTGAATCAAACAGTGTTAATGCATGTTGAAACACAGCTTCCGTGGAAGAACCTGACTGCAACGTATAACCATCCTCAAAGTCAAGAGTGCTCAACGGAATACCAGAACAGTAAAGTTCCGCCAAGAGGACTTCCGCCATCCCCTCAATCGCCAGGAGATAACCGGTCAATGCGGATGACGAGGCAGGATAATACTTACGCAACGCCCCCCTCGCTTCGCGCGCCCGTGCACGAACTATTTGCAACCCATCGTATGGGTAATTATTCAGTATCTCATCAGATCTGGCATCGATTGCAGCACCAAACGCTGTAGGAAATGTATTAGTCAGAAGTGCTCCGCTGGCCTGTAATTCATCGGTGAGCAAACCAGAAAATCCAATGTATGATTGACTCACGCCCACCTCCAATCCTTGACCATCAAGAATTGCCCGAAAGGCCAGTACTGCACTATAATACGCCCCCATGGCTCCTGTGGGGGTTTTGACAACTCCCGGATCGTTGATGTCTGTCGGTAACGGTTGCCCATTGACCAGATCACCCATCGAACAGGCAACGGCGCTCAAGACCAGACTGGCATGGAGCAATATCTGCAATACGATGCGACGCCATTTTGAATCCAGCATACCTAATTCACTCCTACCGTCATCTGCCAGACTCGTGACGTCGGCAGCGTACCGGCATCGCGTACAACTTCACTCATCGAAGAATTGACGTTGGGATCTTTGCCTGTATAGTTCGTCCACAAACCGAGGTTTGCCCCTTGTAACGCAATGCGAACAGTACGTCCTCCTAATGCATACGATGTTAACGATCGAGGTAAGATATAGCCAACTGAAAGAGCATTCAGTCTCAATGTGGAAACCGTCTGCACAATTCCGATATCGCTGCAATTCGGGAAATATAAGCCTACTCGACAGGCCACAGCCAAATAAGCCTGTGTCGCAAGCGGCGTCGTTAGATCGTTAAAGGCTCTCCGATTGTTCAACCCTATTGACGACGTAGTATTCGCCATTTCATTCTTTTGGGCTAATCCATGTTGATAGTTAAACGTGATACCAACCGAGATATCTCGAAGCAATGTAAGCGTGCTATGCAACGAACTTTCAAAGCCGGGATATGGCGCACCCAAATAGACCGGAGTCGTTCCGAGTTGCACTTCGTTCATTCCTCCTGTGACTCCTGTCGTAATCCAACCGTCTCCATTGAGATCCGCAAACCCAGTCACTGGTAACGCCCACTGACCATAGAGTGGATAGCCTTCGACAAATTGAGTGCGTACACCTCCACTCGACCCACCTAGAAGACTATCACGCCCGAGCTTTAATAGTTTGTTCCTATTTCTTGACATACCAATATTGACCTGCCAAAGCGTGGAACGTTGCTGCAATAAGGTAGCATTAACTGTGATTTCCGTACCAGTGTTTTGCACCGTACCCACATTTCTTAACTGCGTCCCGCCCCCATTGACGGAATTGGGAACATCAATCGCTACTAAGGCATCAATTGTACGTTTACGATAACTGGTTATGTTAACGCTAAACCGTCCGTGCCCCATCTCAATATCGGCACCGCCTTCGAACTCCGATGTCCGCTCCGGCCGCAAAAGAGAATTCCCGAACGAATTGATCTCAACACTCATCACCGAGACACCATCAACGATGCTCGCCACCTGTTTGTAAGTTCGAAGTTTTTCAGAGATTTTGGGCTGCACACCAGACATGCCATACGCCGTACGAAGCCGAACCGTCTCTAAGCGCCCGACAACTGGGATTCGTCTAAAGGCCTGAATATCGCTGATTAAAAATGAGGGACTAATTCTTGGGTACTTTGGCCTGACGGTTGCTCCGAGGCCACTCCCGGCATCGAGACGAAGCGAAAGAGGTAGATACAGTCGGTCCGCAAACCCGAGAACGCTCTCCACAAATGCGCCCGCTGTACTGCGATCATCACTGGCTTCAGACATGTCTTGCTTCTCGGCTCCATTACCGGATGTCGCACCAGCAGGCAACCCAGAAGCCTTTCGAACTATACGATTTGTAGTCCGACGCGTGTAATCGCCATTCACGGATGGTCGAACCGATATCCATCGTCCCAGTAAAATCGAAGGAGACGATGTTCGAAAACTGAGCGTTGAGATCATTTCGGACCGCGCCCCGGTATTGTACTCTCCACCGTTGCCCACGACCGAATAGGTGCACTTCCCGCCGAACAATTCCGAGCATTCCCCGCGGCCAAGAGTGTTCAGATCCTTGCCATTTAAAAAATCGACACCAGCGATAGCCTCTGCTCTCAACCACCGAGACGGAGTTACGAACACTCGGAGGGAGTTTCTGGTCGTGACTTGTTGACTGGATGTTTTTGCGCGAAAGTTTGGAATATCCTTCAACACACCGCTTCCAGTTGCAGACCATGGATTGGTAGTGAATCCAAACTCGGTCAAGTCAATTTCCGCCGGGTACAATCCGCTGGCTACTGAAATCGCTCGTTGTAACGGGGTCGTTCGCGATGATGATCGCGTCAATGTTGATGTAAATTCAGCGTCCGCCTTACCGAGATCTGTACTAATTTTCACCGTTCCGGATTGCGATTCGCTTCCCTGCGGGCGGCGCTGCCAAGACGGAACCCCAATACCACTATCTTGTAGTACTTGGACATCCGCATCTGGCATCTTTAAAATTCCAATTTCCTCGTTTAATGAACCAGAAAAACTATAAACAAACCCACGTATCCCGCCACTCACCGTTGTTCGATAAGTTTGTTTATGCCCCGTTCCAAACACGGTTGTCTTTGGATCATTCAATAGCTGGTATTCTAGTAAACCGCCATTAGCTCCCAAGCATCCAACTCCTAAAAACGGAGATTGACTTTCACGAAAACCAGAACAATCTGTCACATTCCCAAGGGAACTAGTTCCAAATCGCATGTAGTTTGTCGGCCACGTCCCGGGCATCGTGGTTTGGCCCCAAATGCCATCGGCCGACCATCGCGTTGCCCCTGCTTGACCACGTTTTGTGGTGACGACAATCACGCCGTTCACAGCGTCCGTTCCATACAATGCAACCGCTGATGGTCCTTTAAACACTTCAACCGTTTCGATACTGTTAGGATCAATTGCATCCAGCGGCGACGAGACTAGTTGATCGGTCCCTTGTTTATCCGCTGCGAGATTGGCACTGTTCTCCGTTTGTGCGCTATTCACCCGGATCCCGTCCACAATCACTACCGGATCATTCGACATGTTAATGCTATTCACACCTCGAATACGAACCTTTGATGGCGCTCCCGGGGCTCCAGACGTAGCCATCACCGTTAACCCTGGTACACGCGTCGCCAGCAGCTCAGTAAACGTCGACACCGGCATCACCTTCATCACCGAATCCACATTAATTGTAGTGATATCATTCCCTACTTCAATCTTCCGCTGCGTGCCAGTCGCTGTCGTCACCACTCCAGACAACTCCGTCGCCGTTGAAACCATCCGGATCTCCACACTTACCGACTTCCACTCCACCACCACGACCGGCTTCGACATTGCCCGATATCCAAACAATTTCGCACTCACCATATGCTCCCCTACAGGAACACCTGCAAACGCAAACGCACCTTTCTCATCCGTCACCATTGACAGCTTCAACCCCTGCACCTGTACTGTAACACCACTTACAGCCTTCCCGGATGTCGAATCCACCACTCGCCCAGTAATGCCACCAACAGCTTGCTGCCGCCGTGAAGCCTTTACCCCCTTCCCACTCCGAATCGCAATCGTTACCCCATCAGACAACAACGTTGCAACCAATCCTGTTTCACGCAACGCCTGAGCAATCGCATCCATCACTGGCATATTAGCCACTCGAACATCAATCCGTTTCGTAAACAACGGATTATCTGCATCAACAGACAACAACATCCCGCCCTGTTTCGCGAGCGTACGCACGACATACATCACTCTACTATCCTTTACAGCGAGCGTCACCCGTGCACTAGACGCACTCGCGATCGGTTCTTCCTGCTGAGCATTACCTACTCCATTGCTCATGGGAGCGTCTTGCTTAACCGAGTACCCATTTTGCGCGAGCACCGGTGTCGCATCACTCACCCCTATCGCACTACACAACCCGATCATCCAGAGCCCGCGCTGCCAAAGTCGAGGCTTGGCTCTGCGCATCGCCAACTGCGTTATTATGAATTGCATACGTCGGTTGTTCATCTCCAATAGAGGGTGAGTATTCGCCCGTTACGTACGACACCGATGTCGTCGAATGTTGCATCCAGAACGGTGGTCAAATCAGCCAACGACCCGGCCGCGAATTCGCTGGAAATACGGCGAGTCTCGAACTGCGGATCGCTCAAACGGATGTCTGCGTTGTACCAACGGTTGAGTCTCGGAATTGCTTCACGTAGCGTTGTTCTATTCAGCGTCAGTACGTCTGACGCAAAGCTGAATTGCGTAGTATCGGCTGGTGTTACCCGTGGTCGTGTTATCTTCCATCCAACCGTCACCTGCTGCGACGCCGTTAACACGGTTGAATCAACAGCCACTTTCCCATCACGAACCGCGATTGTCGCAACGCTATCCGTCGAATAATGTCGAACCAGAAAGCTCGTTCCCAGCACTCGCGTTGTACTCGGCCCAGCCACAACCGTGAATGGGGCACCAGCCTTGTGGATGACAGTAAACAACGCTTCACCCGAGAGGTACAGTGTTCTATTTTCCGGCGAATAGTTGGTTGGAACCTGAATGCGACTTGCCACGTTTAGCAAAACAACGCTACCATCTGGCAACGTAACTGTCGCACGTTCGCCATTATTGGTTGCATACGTCGAAACCGTATTAGGCTTACCGGTCACCGCGCGCTTGGCACCGAACTGCAGCCCCCCTATTGCGGCAAGAACACAAAGCGCACCACCAATCGCTGCGTACCACATTGGTCTCGGCGCAACCGACGAAAAACCATCCAACACTGCCAGCGCGGTCGACCGCTTCTTGACTCGAGCATTCGCTTCTACGGTTGCAGTCCGTTGCATTGCCACGTCCTGTTCGAGCTTGGCGATAATTGACTCAACGTCAGCACGCACAGTCAGATCGGATCTGTTCTCCAGTGCATTAAGGTCGAGACGACTCTGTTCTAACCGTTGAACAACTTGCTCCCGCCCCGGATGTTCGGCAAGCCAGTCTTCAACGGAAGCAACTTCGTTCGGAGGGAGCTCTTTGGCGAAGTAGTCGGCCAAACGGCCCAGATCGATGGCAGTGATTTCACGCATACACTTTATCACCACAGTCAATCGACCAAATATTGCACGTTTATTTGAAAATATTTTCGGGCGGGCAGTTTTGCCCCTAAAATCACTACGCGTTAAAGCGTGGCCCTAATGTCTCAATCAAATGTTTAAGCGCACGACTGACCTGGCTTCGCACGGTAGTCACCGACAGCCCAAGCCGCTGCGCGATATCCGCATACGACAGCTGGCGGTCCCATACCATCATGAAAATCTCTCGACTGCGCGGCGGAACGTTAGCCAAAGCGCGCCAAATCTCCTCGCGCGCAGCTTCGGCATCCACAACGGCTTCTCCGGTATTCTGTATTTCACCCAAGCTGGTCTCATGCTCAACACTCCAACGCCCCTCACGCCGCCTAGTCGCAATCTCCGCTCGGCGTACATTAAGCGCACGGTTACGTGTACGCCAGAACAGATACGCAGCAATATCACGCGTAACGTCAAATGTTTCTCGTTCGCTCCATAGTTCGAGAAACACATCCTGCACAACGTCCCGAGCGACATCATGCGATGGAAGAATACGCCGAGCATGACGGATTAGTGCTGGGGCATAGGTGTTAACGAGCGTCCTGAGCGCAGAAGGATCTCCGCTTCTCAGGTTTGCAATCAAAATCACGTCGTTTGACGTGTTGTGCGACGGAGTAGCCTTCCGAAAATTTGGAGACATAACCGAAAAAGAGAATCGCGTGAAAGTATCGCGATTCTCCCTAATCTGCATCCGCGCGCAGTGTTTGCGAAGATGTGTTTGAAAGTTTTGTGCTTTATGTTGTGATATTTCCTGGGTGAAGAATATCACTAATAAGAACACGTGTGTTTATATGATGGGTATTTGTCCGTACAGATTGAGTGGGATGAATTTTTGATGTTAGGAAATCATAGTCTTCAAATCACCATCCACCATGGTACAGCTATCTCTTGCGTAGAGACGGTGAGATGAGATAGATATGGTGCGACAAGCAGGATAATCCACGATTGGATCGTGGATTATCTCAATATTTGAAGATAGCGGTTAGATATTTTGGTATCAATTATCTTGCACATCTCACCTTCCATGGGCGAAGCATCCCATGTTGAGATCAGAGGCACCTATACCGATTAGGTTTTACGCCACAGCTTTTCCCCATGGACGAATCTCAGCCAACCATTGTTGTATGATATCGCATGCCGAATGTAATGATATTCTGTCACCCCAAAACATTGGAGCAATCTCAGTATGCGCATGTTCCAACTCCTTGCGACGCCTTTGATCAATGAGAGTAAATGCGGGATCGTCCGAAAAAACAGGGCGCCGGATTTGTCGATGATGCAACATCGACATCGCAAGAGTTGATATTGTAATATTATCAGGAAGAGGTGGCAATACATCTATCTGCTGAACAATATGAGCCACGTCTTCATAGTGACGGATGATACCAGTCGCGTGAAATGGATCTCGCGCATATCGCCTCGTAATTGCATCCAATTTTTCGAGTAATGTCACGACCGGATGTACGCAAACTACTTCAGAGGGAATATTCCATGTATATGCGCCTGTTCCTTTATTCTGACCAAGAAATGAATGGATAAATGAATCAATAGGCACAGACAACGAAGGTGGTGCCAATCCCAAACCCGCCTCAAGTAACACATGCGGACGGTATATCGGGGAGAGTTGTGTTCGGAACGAACTAGGATAGTTAACAAGATAGACAATACTTCGATAACGCGGATCCTGATCTCGATCGAGTATTACGGTAGTTCCAGGAATCTTCAAATGAGCAAAAACGCCCTCAAAGAAGTGACGGCGTTTTGCAATAGCACTGCCTGTTTCACTTCGAACACTCCCATACGAAGGAATCCCAATGACACGCCCCGGCTCAATCTTTACATCTACGTCTTCGGAGAATCGCTGAATTAGGTGAAATGCTTTGGACAACGACGTTCCACCCTTAAAGGCCACGTCGAGACCCACTTCCTGCAATGCCCAAAGGGTGTGCGTAACCCAATAATCTTTTTCCACTAATGCAGGTTCGATCTGAGATGCACGAGCAGTCAAGCGTACCAGGTCAGAGAATTCTGGATCTTCATGAACAAATATCGTTGTACTCACTCGCCCACTCCGTAGCGCACACGATCAATCAGATCTACGATCGCATGGGTACCATATTGTTCTGCCATATTTCGCAATTGCTCTGGATCGAATCGTTTCGCCTGAAGCGCAGCAGTAATTCCTGCTTCCAAGGTTGGAAGATCGACTCCAGCCATCGCATGATGCATCAGCAAATCCACAACGAAGTACTCCGCCGAAGGGTGTCGGGGGAAGGCGACACGACGCAGAAGGAATCGGCGTCCATCCAGCACGAACTCTCCCGTTCGTTTCTGGTTGTAAATCAGGGTCGTAGCAAAGAGCGCCGTTGCTCCAAGGCCTAGTGCGTTCCAGACGGGCGGGCCGGTAATAAGGAATGCCGATCCATCCAGAAAGGCGCGCAACAGCTCGGCGTCCACAACGGGAGCGGGCCCCCATTTACTTTGAACAGGATGGACGTATAGCCCTCGCGCGACCTGCCGGAGTGCGCCTTCAGCCACCAAACGCTGAGCTAGACGGGCTGGGTTTTTCCCATACCGGCCAAAGGCGGCGGTGCGATATGCACGACCGGGAGTCAATCTAGGGGTGGCTGGGGCAGGCATATAATTGTATTGTATCTAATCTCCGTGAAAGTAAGATACAATATATGACGAAGGAATTCAACCTTTTTCTATCACGACTGCCCTTTAGAATATCATGACACCCCAAATTCAACCATGCCATTGAGGACAATCCCCTCACAGACCAGCCGGACTTATGTAAGAAAAAAACGTATTCTTTCTTACATGAAATCGCGGTCAATTGATCCGAACAGCACTATGAAACGCGTCCTACCGCGCTTTCGCTCCTCTATCGACGGGAAGGCGTGTGCAGCAAAGGATTTCCTGGATTTTGGAAGTCGAGGAGCTGTGGATCTGGCCCTTATTCGACTGCACCGCAAAGGAAAGATCGTACGGTTAAAATGGAACATAGGACCAAATTCCGATGATCCTGCGGCAGTTAGAATCGATGATAAACAGAGCTAGGCAATCTGGGCCCCCTCTCTAATCTCGCGCAACAATCTTACTCAACTCCCGCAACCATAACCCGGAACTCGCTACCGCAACACACCATCCCCAATCCGCCACACTCAACCCCACCGTCGAAAACGCACTCTGCAAAAACGGTACATAAATCACCGCAACATGCAAACCAAGCGATAACCCTACCGCCGCCCATAACCACCGATTCGCGAACAACCCCGTAAAAGCACTCCGCTCATCGGAACGTGCATTAAACACGTTAAACAGCTGAAACATCACCAATGTTGTAAACGCCATTGTTTGCCCATACCGAAGACTTCCTGTCCCCTCAATCAATCCACCTGGAAGCGACGCATCGAGAACCAACAGCGTACCAACCGCCATGATAATACCCACATAGAATATCCCACCCCACATACGCAGAGTGATTGCCCCCTCACCGCGTGGTCGTGGAGGTATGTTCATCAAACCAGAGTCTGCGGGATCAACACCAAGCGCGAGTGCTGGCGCGCCGTCGGTCACGAGGTTAATCCAAAGGATCTGTGTTGCCAGCAATGGAAGTACCAGCCCGTCATTTGTTGCAGCAGTGAGCCCAATCATATTCGCCAATAGCACTCCAAAGAACATCGTCATCACTTCACCAATATTCGATGACAACAGATAACGCAAGAATTTCCTGATATTCGCAAAGATTGCTCTGCCTTCCTCAACTGCAGATACAATCGAAGCAAAGTTATCGTCAGCGAGAATGATATCGGCTGCTTCCTTGGAGACATCCGTTCCGGTAATCCCCATTGCGATACCGATATCCGCAGTTTTCAGCGCTGGTGCGTCGTTTACACCATCGCCGGTCATCGCAACGATTATCCCATTACGTTGCAGCGCGTTCACAATCCGCAACTTATGATCGGGATTCACGCGCGCATACACCGACACGTTCCGCACGATTTTATCCAACTCTTCATCCGGCATTTTCTCCAGTTCCGCGCCGGTAATCGCTTGACTATCGCTATCCGTAATACCAAGCTCTCGCGCGATCACAGCCGCCGTTCGCGGGTGATCGCCGGTAATCATCATAATGCGAATCCCAGCGCTCTTCGCACGCGCAACCGCTTCCTTCGCTTCGTCGCGCGGCGGATCGATCATTCCGATGAGGCCGAGGAAGACGAGATCATGTTCGACGTCCTCGTCAAACGCATACTCCTCGGCTGTATCATTCGGTAACGACCGGAATGCGACACCTAACGTTCGTAACGCATCTCCCGCCAATTCATCATTCGCCGCCATGATTGCGGCACGACGCTCGTCTGTTAATGGCTGCACATCCGTCCCAACCAGCTCATTTGAACATCGCGCTAAAAGCACATCTGGCGCGCCTTTCGTGAATGCGCGCAATGTTTCCAACTGTTCGGCGTCGGAATGCACTGTGCTCATCAGCTTTCGATCGGAGGAAAAGGGCACCTCGCCAACACGCTCGAATCGGGCATCGAGGGTTTCGTCTTCGAGACCGGCCTTCCGAGCGGCAACAATCAGTGCGCCTTCGGTAGGGTCGCCCTGCACAATCCAACGCCCGTTGAGCTCCTGAAGAACCGCGTTATTCGCGCGATCGGCGGCGGCGAGTGTACGGACAAATTCGGTTTGGAGTAGGCCGTCGATTGGGCCATCACCATGGCGTCGCACATCGCCTTCAGGGGCGTAGCCGATACCGCCGAGGTCCACGCTCCCGCTCGCGGTAACGACGCGCCGTACGGTCATTTCATTTTTGGTGAGTGTACCGGTTTTGTCGGACGCGATGACGTTTGCGGAGCCGAGTGTTTCTACGGCAGCGAGGTGGCGGACGATGGCTTTGCGTTTCGCCATGCGCTGGACGCCGAGCGATAGGACTGCGGTGACGATGGCGGGTAGTCCTTCCGGGACTGCGGCTACTGCGAGCGCTACGCCAAAGATCAGAACCTGGAAGATGGCGGCGGGGCCGGTGACGTGCTCGAATATGAGGATGGTTCCGACCATCACCACTGCGATGATGATGACGATAACACCGAGCATCCGGCCGACGCGATTGAGTTCCTTTTGGAGGGGGGTGATTTCGGTTGGTGTGTCTTTCAGCATCACGGCAATGCGCCCCATCTGGGTTTGCATTCCGGTTGCGGTGACGATCGCTCGACCGTGTCCATAGGTCACTGCGGTGCCGCTGAAGATCATGTTGTGTCGATCGCCGAGTTCGGTATCCTGGGTGATTAGGGCCGTGTCTTTGGAGACTGGGAGACTTTCGCCGGTGAGTGCGGCTTCGGCGGCTTGGAGGGCGGTGGATTGTATGACACGCGCGTCGGCGGGGATGGTGTTGCCTTCTTCGATGACGATCAGATCGCCCGGGACTAGCTGAGTGGCGGGAACGCTTTGGATTGTCCCGTCGCGAATTACTTGAGCGTCGGCGGCGGACATCTTCCGGAGCGCGGCAACAGCTTGTTCAGCTTTGGCCTGTTGGATGTACCCCATTATCGCGTTGAGCAGTACGATGGCAAAGATCGCGAGTGCTTCGTACGGGAGGTTCGAGTCGCGTTCGATGAACCATATCGCTGTCGAGATCGCGGCGGCGATGATGAGCAGGATGACGAGTACGTCGGTGAATTGCGAGACGAACTTTCGCCATGCGGGTACCGGTTTTTCGGCGGTTAGTTCGTTGGGGCCGACGCGGGTGAGGCGTGAGGTAGCTTCTGGAGTAGAGAGCCCTGCTTCTCGGTCGGTTTGCAGGGTGGAGACCACATCGGGGATTGAGAGGCGATATGGGGTGAGTAAGGCAGTTGGAATGGGAGCTGGGGTGGTGGTATGCACAGCTCTAGGTAATGCATGTTTATAGCCATCCGGGACAAGTTGGTAGGATTAAGTCTGCCTCTGGGGGAGAAGTTTGACTTGGTGTACCTAGCGTGTGTTGCCCACCAACATATTCGTACGCAGGTTGCACAATAATGCCTTCGGGTACTTATGCTGAGCGTAGCAGAATCGGTTCTTCCGCGTCGCACTTCTCCTTATTTCAAGGAGAATATCCGACGTATTTCTCCTTATTTCAGGGAGAATATAAAGCACGCTTCTAGAGCCGACCGCTCCTGAGGCACGGGCTCTTCACGCGTTGCTTGAACAAAATCTTCATCGAGTATCCCGACCGTCGCGTCGAGCCAGGACCAATCTTCTGGGTCGGGTTTAGGTATTACAGAACTCATTTTGATTAAATAAGTGGCTTAAAGGGAAATGCTCAGGTTTAGAACATCCATTAAAACGCTTGCACGAACTCTACTGTCACGTCCGCATGCACTTTCAGAGAAGGCTTAGGTCCAACCTGAATACGCACATCATAATCGAGCGCATTCAGAAATCGTTCTAACCGCTCTTCACTAAAACGTGCCAACTTGCCCCGCATTAAATCAGACATGTCCGGCGGTGCAATACCGAGAACTTCCGCAGCATTTTTTTGACTCCAACCGCGATCCTGTATTACAACACGAATAATACGTGCAAGTTGCGCTTTGGCAAGACGAGCGTCGGCCTCGGGCAACTGGAGATCCTCAAAGACGTTTCCACTGCTTTGTTCGGTCTCTACAACTTTAATATGTTTACGCATGTCACTCTCCTCAGCGCGGCTGCGCACGGTAGTGTTGTTCGGCTATTCGAAAGCGGGCGAGTACTCGCTCTTTATCTAACCGTGGTGTTTGAATGCCAGACTTCGATTTCTTCACGAAAACATCCAGGACGTACACGATGCCTGGAAAAATGATCGTGTACGCGGCACGATATGTATTGCCGTCATTATCCTGGACTAATTTCATAATATCCCGTGGTAAACCTTCCCCGAATCGCTTAGCGCCGAAAGGATGATCTCCATACTGCGCATCAAGCAGGGCAGCGCCAAAAACATCTTTAATGCCTTCAGGCATCGCCTGCATATCCTTTTTACTCGATGAAACCCATACTAGGCGTTTCTTTACCTCAGCATTTCTTAAGGTAGCAATTTTGCTATTTTTTGTCAACTTGAGAGTCTCATGCTATCGCCAAGAGTCCCGACAAAAAACCGGAAATTGTGGCGTGGAAGTGGTATACTTCCAAGCTATCAGCGCCGATTATCGCTCCATTGTATCATTTTTTGATGACTATCATCATTTTGTTGCAACTCGTACCATAGCACCGATAGTTCTCAGCTAGCGCTGCTGTTATAAGTACAGGGACACCCTCCCCCCTCACTTCGGAATAATCGAGATCCCCCCGTTCTCCTCCACTATCGCATACTTAATCTGCTCCACATTCTCAATCCCATGCGTCCGCCGAGCCGCCGCAAGGATATCGCCCCAATCTATCCGTTCCTGCTGAGCACGTTCTTCCAACAGCTTCCCATCCCGAAGAACTATCACCGGAAGTCCATCCAGCACCTTCGCAACTTTCGGGAACTTCTGCTTCACTACAGACAACGTCACATCAATCCCAACTAACGTACAGATAACTACCACCGCCCCGGTAATCGAGTTATCCGAATCAATCATCGCCTGTTGCGTCGCTTCACTAATAATCAAAATCAACAATAGATCAAACGTCGTAATCTCAGCCAACGTTCGTCTACCTGAAATTCGAAAGATGATCACCAACACCACATACACCGCGGCCGCTCGAAATACGCTATCCATTTGATACGCTCCGATTTATGGAAGTACAAACATGCGAAGGGTCGCGCTCGACCCACCATCAACGCCAATCGCTGTAACATGTGAACCGAAGGACACCGGCTGGCATGCAATCGATATTCGCACAAGGCGTGCACTCGACGTGACCGGGAACTGCCAATAAGTGGTATCACCATGACTGACAACATTAGATGGCGACGGCTGAATATTTTGAAGATTGCATGCGTCTTGAAAGCTCGATGTCGTCCAAACACCGAGTACGCTATCTGCCAGGTCGGGCGTCCGCACCCAAAGCGTGACGCTCCCCGGTGAATGGCTTCGCAGAATTCGATCGTACTGCACTCGACCAGACTCCATCTGTATCATCCGCTGCCCCAACGGCCCTCGACCCGTGAGCCCCAAAGCGGCCGCAACAACAATTATCATGATGCAGACCCATCCGATATGCTGCGCGCGCCATTCTTTCCTGTAAAAGCCAGGATCGTCATGAAGCTGTAGTTCCATCTCCGAATTCCGGTGCAAGGGGAGCTTCTCGTCAACCGAGCCTCAAATTCGCACAGGGCATGCCAGTTGCCAGAGCCCCAGCGAGATGCGTACCTTTTACCGTATGACATCAGCCGTCGCGACTCCCTCAAAAGGCCGGCTCGACTCGATCGATCTTCTCCGTGGCATTGTGATGGTACTAATGCTACTCGATCACACGCGTGACTTTCTTCACATTACGCGAAATGTCGACCCCGCTCAACTTGCCACAACAACGGTTCCGCTCTTTTTAACGCGATTCGTCACACACTTCTGCGCACCAATTTTTGTATTACTCGCCGGCGTTGGTGTACGCCTGCAACGTGAGCGTGGGAAACCACTGGGTGAGCTGTCAAAGTTCCTCGTTACACGCGGACTCTGGTTGATCGTACTCGAATTCACAGTCATTCGATACGGCTTTACGTTCTCATTTGATTACACAAAGTTTGGCGCACTCATCCAGATTATCTGGGCGATCGGGATGGGGATGATTGTTCTTGCAGCACTCATTCATCTGCCAAACAGAGTAACGACCGCAATCGGTGTGATCATTATCTTTGGATCAAATCTCCTGGATGGATTGGTTGTCCCAGCTCAACCTGCACAGTCGGTTGGCGACATCCTGTTTATGATGATTCACGCACCAGGGATGATGCAGCCATTTGGCCCGAATGGCCCGCCATTCCTCCTCATTTACCCACTTCTCCCCTGGATTGGCGTTCTCTTCCTCGGCTACGGACTCGGCGGCCTTTACTCGACAAATGTTGCGGTGTCGCAACGGAAGAAGGCGTTTATATGGATGGCGGTCGCGGGACTCGCGATGTTTGTATTACTTCGAGTCACTGGAGTTTACGGGGATCCATCACCGTGGATAACTCAGCCACGCGGAACAATCTATACCGTACTTTCGTTTTTTAACGTTAGTAAATATCCAGCATCGTTGCAATATCTACTCCTATTATTGTCGCCTGCCTTATTATTCCTCGCTGCAACCGATGGGCTAAAGATCGCAACATCAAACCAAACGCTGATACAACGCGCGACACGAGCGTTAGTGATCTTTGGGCGCGTACCGTTGTTCTTTTACCTGCTACAATGGTTCGTTGCGCACGGAGCTGGCGTACTTCTCATGCGAGTCACCGGCCATCCTGACGGACTTGGCCTCGGTGCGGTCTACTTAACCTGGATCGCAGGAACAATTCTTCTTTACTTCCCCTGCCGCTGGTTTGCTGGAATTAAAGCACGTCGACGCGATTGGTGGTTAAGCTATCTCTAATGTTGCATTACATTAATCCGCAGGGCACGAATTATCACCCGTCGAACACCAGACATCTGACGTCAGATATCCGACACGGACATCAACCAAATTAAACAAAAACGCGCGTGAACCATTCATTTGGCTCACGCGCGTTTTTGTTAATATAAAACTCAACTTCTACCTACAAACCACTGCTGCTAATTAACGGCAGCGTGCCCCTGGTGCCATTGGCTTATCAACCGTTGGTTTCTTGGGAAGATTCGCAGTCTCCACCGCAATATCGTAAATGTATCGCGTAATCCGCGTCATTTTTTCATAGTCGATATACTGCGGTTCATCTGTTAACTGGTGATAATCGATATGCAAACCAGTAAAGAAGAACACGACCGGAATATTATACTTCGCATAGTTCCAATGGTCGCTACGGCAATAGATCTGTTCTGGATGTCCTTCCGGATCATACCGATAATCAAGCACAAACGGATTTTTTTGCTTGGCATTCACCGCATCCACAAGAGCGCCAAATTCGGTGGACAACCGTCGTGAACCAACAAGATCGAGGTGGCGCGGACCACCCTGTGGTAGATCCTCAGCTGTTCCTCGGCCGATCATATCCACGTTGATCTGCGCAATAATGGAATCGCGCGGCACCGTTGGAGCTTTCGTGAAAAACGCCGAACCAAGAAGGCCACGTTCCTCGGCTGCGTGCGAGACGAAGAGAATGGAGCGTTTTGGCTTCACTGGCGCGTTGGCGAACGCTTCAGCCAGCTCAAGAAGAGCAACGGTGCCCGAACCATCGTCATCCGCACCATTAAAGATGGAATCTCGTCGTGGCGTTGGATTGAGCTTGCGCAGGCTATCGAGCACATGAGCAAAGACCTTGACCTTTAGCTCATCAGTCATTTTCGCCCGCTCAGCTCCCTTGACACTATCCGGGATCATACGCGCAATACGTTGACCGCTCTTCAACATAACCACGGTACGAATCGAGTCGTGATCCACGATTGCACGTCCCACGCCTTCGTGGTCGTTGTGCGCGCCGATCGCAACATACTGATTCCGCAGGACCGGATCGCTCCCTGGGAGAATGGCAACTACGTTATATGTAGGAACCTTCCCCTGGCGATATTGAATGTCCTGAAGGTAACCACCGCTGTCGCCCGCCGGCTGAAGCCCCAGCCGGCGAAATTCGGAGGCGATGTACTCAACGGCCTTCACACCGCTTTCGGTACCCGCTCGACGGCCCTGCATGGAATCGTCCGCATAGCGATACAGACGGGACATGAGGTCCTGTTCGGTAATAGCTGCGGTCGTTGGGCCACCAGCGTATTTGAGCGGGAGTGGGCCACGTTCTTTAGGGCCCGGATTGGATCCGGATTTCGATTGTGCGCACCCGGCCAGTAAAACAATACCGGTGAGAAGTGCGGAGCTACGAAGCAAAGTCATCATCAGAGAAAAAAAGGAAGCGCAGACGCAAACACCAGTTCTGTAGATAGCGATGGATTACTCACGTTACAATCAATCGGTTGATGATGACGTCATCATGTTCTTATGCCGACGAACGTAAAATATGATCTTCCGAAACCTGGGATTGCAGAACGTTATAATGTACGAGCTTTATAGGTGGTTCGTCGAGTGTATTTTGAGATTTAACGATCGAGAACCCATAAATCTCGCGATTAAATCACACCAACGTTACTCGTTGTTGAGCTTTCTCTGATGGCCGGCGGTACAGACAGCGCAGGCGCGCCAAGCTTTTCAGGGATTCGACTGACCAACCAGATCAGCTCTTGCCCGGCGCGATGCACAATTTTCCGTGCGTCTCGCGCAGCCCCACGCAGTACATCCACCACGGCTGGAACGCTCGGGCGTACCGCAATGCCCAGCGATTCAAATATCCGCTGACGCAGCTTGAGCGCGACTGGTGTTGCAAACTGCAGTGTATTAAATCGCGCGTCGTAGCACACACCAATACCTTCAATCAACGCAGCCGTGCGCGCAAAGTAAACCAAATCGGCCGGTAAAGTGACGGGGAAATCATATAGCTTCGTAAGCACTTTATCCGCAAGAAGCTCTTCATGCGCAGCAGTCATAATCGCAATACGTTCCTGCGTTGTTGTACGACCAAATGCAACGCCAAGCAACGTGTCGACCAACCGGCGCACCACTGCGCGATCGGTGCCAGGAACTACAACGCCAAGTGCGATAAATCCATCGGTCACAGCATCGGGATCGCGACGAATCGCGGAGAAGATGGTCTGAACCAACGTCAAACGTGTTTCGCGCGGGACTCGCACAACCAGGCCAAAGTCCAACAAGACGAGCGTACCGTCATCGCGCACGAGGATGTTACCCGGATGCGGATCGGCGTGAAAGAGCCCGTCGATCATCATCATCTGGACGTACACTTCCATCACGGTATTCACCAATTTGCGCGGCTCGATCTTCCCTGCATCAATAAGTGGCTGCAGCTGATCGAGTTTGGTACCATGCATAAACTCCATCACCAGCACACGCTGGCGGGTGAGCTCTTCAACAATCCTGGGAATTGCAACGGTCCGCATCGTTACGAAGTTCTTCCGAATCTCCTTCGCAAACTCAGCTTCCTGCCGAAAATCCAGCTCGGCGCCAATCCGGCGCGAAAATTCTTCGATTACGGCCTGGAGACCGCGGATATGTGGATGATGGAACAGTTGTTCGGCCCAACCAAGGATTCTACGGGCGGCGACAATGTCCGACTCCACAAGCTGCTCCACATTGGGGCGAAGCACTTTCACGGCCACTTCCTGACCTTTATACACCGCTCGATGGACCTGTCCCAACGAGGCCGCAGCAACCGGCGTCCGGCCCCACTCTTCGAAAAGTTCGTGTACGCTCGCCCCGTATGTCTCCTGGATCTCGCGTTCGATTCTATCGGGATGGACCTCGGGCACACGATCGGCGAGCCCGGAAATCGAGGTTAGATACGGCTCCGGCAGCAGGTCGGCGCGCCCAGCGAAGACCTGGGCCATCTTCACAAAGCTCGGCCCAAGGGCGGCAATAGTGGCCACGAGTCGTTCGGCACGCCGGACATGAAAGGCGTCTGAGCGGTTAAGGCCGGCACCAAAAAAAATCCACCGCCGAACGTCTCGTCGAAAGGAGACAACCAGGGGGAGGATTTTAAAAAGAACGTAAGGTGTACGCATAAGCTATAAGACTACCCAGAAATCAGGCTGAAGTGCCATAGGCCTTGCTAGAATAGGCTGACCGCCAGGCCAATACCTGGTCACCTCGCCGCTGCTCGGGGAGCCGCCAAGAAGGAATCCTTACCGACGAACGCGAGACCCAACGATAAACAGATGGCCCATCGGTTCGCGCCACTTTACCGATTTGGCTCAGTCGAGGTGGTTTGGGTAGCTGTTGTAGAGATGAAATACGCCTCTTTGGACGCAGAACTCGTCACACGAACGGTGGTTGCCCCCGCAACTGCACCGGCGGAAAATACCGTGCAAACTCTCCCATGTTGATCGGTAAGCCCCGCAACGGGAGACAGCCGACCGTCACCCGATTCGATGCCAAACGACACGAGAACGTTCTGCAGCGGATTCCCCATCTGGTCCGTAAGACGAACCGTTATAGAATCTCGGCTTTCAGCAAGAGCGGTATCGCGAGGCCCAACCTCGACCGAAACCACCGGAGGAAAGTCACCGCCTGTTTGTGATTCGATCGACCACTCATCGATATACATCAAGCGGAGCGTCATCTGAAACGACTCCGTCTGCGCAATAGTCCCACCGGTCGGCAACTTTACTTCATATCGGATACGCCCGTTGATTGCTGCAAGGTCGCCGCTCGAAACAATATGATCGTACGTCATGCGACATGCACTCATCCGTGGCAACGCGCGTTTGTACAACATCGAAATCGAATCACGCCCGCGTATACGATTTCCGTTAAACGTCAAGATGCTCGCACCTTTGAGATACAAATCAGCAATATCCTTGGATTTGCCTTTATTACAGGCTTTCTCCCAATTGAGATTAAAGATTTGTAACCCGCGACTGACCATGGTGTTATACTCGTTGCGAATTTGCTGCCCAGTCGCGTTTTTGCCTCCAGGCACAACGTCTCGTTGTGCGGTGACTGGAGTTACAACGCTACACAAGAAAGCACCTGCAATTAGTAGACACGAAGTAAAGAAATTTGTCATAAGCATGTGTGATGCATTTAAGATCACAAAAAACAAAGCTCCGCACAAGATGTATTCGCTTGTGCGGAGCTGACAGGACGCGGCAACGACTGAGCCTTCAGACTAAGATGGCTATCTCACAGGAAGCTAAAACAGAACTCCGGCTATGTGGTTGTATCGTTTACCGTGGCGGCCGAGGCGTTACTCTTGACGGACGCAATCCCCTTCTCCATTGCCGAAACGCTGGAATACATTCCACTTTGACCGATAACTTCGCCGTTACCAGCCTTTATCGTAAAATACGCATTCCCATTCGTTGCAGTCTTTCGATCGTAACGTGAATCGTTCTCCGCGTTGGCTTTCACAGATTCAATTCCCTGCTTTGCACTTTGCTTCACACTATACAGCTCGCTTGTAAGGATAATCTCTCCATTACCAGCCTTGAGGTTAAACATATACTGCCCATCCTTGCTCTGCTTCAGCTCGAAAGCACTCGCCATGCGCTAATCCTCAAAAAGAAAAAGGAGAGAGTTACCAAACAGCATCGTATTGAAAGTACGAATCGATAGCGGATCTTGTCCAGAGGGCGTATCGGAAGATCGAGATAGCAGATTGGGAAGCTCATTGCAAACGCACACCGAATTGGAACGTACGTTATATCAATATTATCAATCCAATTGATATAAACAAATGAATATTCAAAGGGTTTCAGTTTTTGAAAAACTCCTGGTGATAGCGTGCAATTGCAGCGATTGGCACGGCTATTGACTGACGTTCGTCATCACCCAAAAAATGAGAGCGAACTATTATGTCCATCCCAGGGGCTATGCGTACTTCACGAACCGATGTTGTTGTTTCTTCTAACGGATTTCGCGTCCGGTGGGGGGCGATATTCGCGGGGCTGATCTTAGCGATGACGGTCCAGCTGATCCTTACAATGATCGGGGGTGCAATTGGGCTGGCTGCATGGGATCCGAACTCGGGCAAAGGGCTCGGTATTGGCGCCGGCATATGGACATTGATTGCCATGTTGGTTTCGCTCTACGCTGGTGGCGTAATGGCAGGATATGCGTCTGGCGGCTTCACGCGAAATAGTGGAATGATGCATGGGCTGCTCGTTGGTGCGCTTACAACGTTGCTCACGACATGGATGGTTGCGAGCGGTATTGGTGCAATTGCTGGTACAACGTTCCGCTTTGTTGGAAACGCTGTTGGAGCGACCGCAAGCGCTGCAGTGCAAGGAGCATCGTCCGCGGTAAGTAGCTCGATGGAGCAAAATGGTGGAATGGGGATTCAATCCGAGATCGAGACGTTACTTCGACAGACAGGTAATCCAGCGATCGCACCGGAGTCGTTAAAATCGTCTGCGCAAGCGGCCGGTAACATGGTGACGCAATCGTCTGCGAGTAACCAGGATGTCGCGCAGGAAATCGCTGGGATGTTTCAGGATAAAGCGAAAGCCGTAACCCGCGATGATATTATTAACGTCATTGTTGCCCGCACCGGGAAAAGCCGAGCGGAGGCAGAGCAGTTGGCGGACCGCACAATTGCGCTTGAACAGGTTGCAGCGGCTAAGCTTGATACGTTTAAAGAGCAGGCGGCGCAAACAGCTGAAACTGTAGCGACAGCGACGTCCAAAGGGATCTGGTTCGCATTGATCGGTGTGTTGCTTTCGCTTGCTGCTGCTGCGTTTGGCGGTGTCTTGGGTGTGCAGCGAACTTCGGAATATGTAGGATAGTAAGCTGGATGACATTGATGCGTAGCATGATCAATCGATCACGCTATACATCGATATGTTTATGTTCGATATGTTTGATCTTATAAATCCGTGTTACAAAGCATGAAGGGGGTGCGAAAACTTTCTCGCACCCCCTTCATGCTTTTGTATAATAGACGTATTCGTTACGCTACCATTGGTATATTGTCACTTCGCCAGACTGTCCCGCTCGGTTAATACCTCGAACGGCGACTGCAACGATACGAATACCATCAAGCGGAATCACCGTCGAGTTTCCATCAGAGCGATAGAGGTTGCTCGTCCACACACCGGATTGATCGTATGTTTGCACAAGCCACCACGCCACAACAATCCCCTTCGTTGGCGCAACTACAATATGTCTCGGCGCATGCAACAGTTCAGGCGCTTCAACGATTGGCGCAGGAGGCAAAGCCTGATTGAGCCATGGAAATGCTGGCACTAACGCAGGTTCTCGATAGGACCGTTCGTGGAGATCATCGGCCGCAGCCCAGTCATTTCGCCGTAACGAGCTAATCCTGAAGTGAACGTGTCCAGGTACGTCGGTGGAATTCGCCCTGGTGTTGCGAAGCAGCTGAATCTGGTCGACAATCTCATCTGTTGACCACTTATAGCTGGTCGCTAAATGCATCGTGGCAAGGCCAGGCCAGATATGGCGCCCATGTGGGTTTTGGGCAGGTTCACGCCACCACGAATCGAGAACAGAGAAACGTCCTTGCACGCCATTAATTGCCCAATACAGTTGCGGTGCGAAATAATCAGCCCACCCTTCACGCAGCCATAACCGCGCATCCGCGTAAATCTCCGCATACGCATCTAAACCGGTAATGCCTGCCGGAACACCAGATCGCCAAATGCCAAACGGGCTAATTCCAACGACAACCCACGGCTTTTCCTGCTTGACGCCATAGTACAACGTGCGAACGAATTCGTTCACATTGTTTCGCCGCCAATCGTTTCGGTTGGTCCACCCTTCACCAGCGCCGTACTTCTCCCACGTTACGTCGTCGGGAAACGGAATATCGTGTGTCGTGGTAACCTTACGCTTGCCAACACGTTTTGTAACGCGCTCGCTTTCACGGTACGGATAGAAATAGTCGTCAATGTGAATGCCGTCGACATCATATCGTTTTACGACATCTAGAATCGATGCAAGAATATCGTCGCGTGCACGCGGTTCACCTGGATCGATCCAGGTTTGGCTCCCGTATTTTCGGATCCAATCAGGATGGGCAACAGTCACGTGTTCAGGGGCCGCTCGACCGCCCAAGTTGCCCAGTACCGCGCGATAGGGGTTAAACCACGCGTGGAGTTGAAGACCACGCGCGTGCGCTTCGTCGATAGCGAACTTGAGCGGATCGTAGCCAGGGTCTTGCCCCGACACTCCGGTTAAGAACGCAGACCACGGGGCATACGGGCTCGGATAGAGCGCGTCCGCTGCAGTTCTGACGTGCATAATGACGGCATTAAGCCCCATCGCTTGCGCCCTATCGAGCAAGGCGCGCAGTTCCGCCTTCTGAGACTCGGCCGGAAGGCCCGGCCGGGACGGCCAGTCACCATTCCCGCCGCCGCCAACGGGGCTAAGCCAGGCGGCGCGGAATTCATAAATTGGTGCGGGCGGAACAATTGCGGACGGCGTACTCGACGGAGTTACATAGCCGGCTGTTGCAGGAAAGCTCCAAAGGAGCGCTAAGATGATAGCGTATAGGAGGCGAGGAAACACTACAAATCAGAGCAGGCGACTGAGCGAGAGATGTCTTACAAGACAGGGGATAAATGAATGTACCCCAAAGCAAGGCAAATGCGCCGAAACAGCGTGAACTCGAGACATTTTAATAGTTGTCAAGAAGAATTATCACGTTTCTGCGATATCAGCCTTCAGCGTTCTTCTCAGAATTATCCATCCAATTCCGCCAGCGAGGCACGATGCGCCTAGAATCCCAATCTTCGCTGCGGAGAGCAACTTGCTGGTACCAAATGCAAGTCCAGCAACAAAAAGCGACATCGTAAAGCCAATTCCAGCGAGCCAGCTAACGCCGTGAATTGCGCGCCACGATGTATGCAACGGCAAGTTGGCACCGACATACTTCACTGCAATCCATGAAAACAGCGTCACACCAATAGGTTTACCAAACAGCAAACCCAAAACGACGCCCAGAGTTACATTAGTCGCCCCAGCGACATTCGCCTGTCCTGCATCGATGGCAACGCCCGCATTGGCCAAGGCAAAGACTGGCATAATCCCAAAGGCGACAACCTTATGTAAAGAATGCTCCATTCGATTGAGCGGAGCCTGAACCTCTTCACATGCCTTTTCTAATTGATAGATGATTTCCTGTTGAGCTGGCGAGGAGTGCGAAGGTGGTGGCGTAGTTTGCTTCGTCATAAATTCGCGCACCATGGACTGCAGCCTGCGCGAAAATTCGAACTGATCGATCAACGTCCGCGCAGGGATAATCAGCGCGACCAACACACCTGCAATTGTGGCATGGACGCCTGAATTGAGCATCCCAAACCACGCAATCACACCAACTACTATATAGAAGATCGGCTTTCGAATCCCGATCATATTACCGATCAATCCAACAAAAACGGCGCCCAACGCGAGCCCCAGCGACGACATCACGATTTCGTTGGTATAAAAGATGGCGATAACGAGCACGGCCCCAAGATCATCGACAATTGCCAGCGCCGTGAGAAACACCTTGAGTCCAACCGGCACTCGGCTTCCCAGCAACGCGAGAACGCCGAGGGAGAATGCGATGTCGGTAGCCATCGGAATTCCCCACCCCGAAGCACCGAGTTGACCTTTGTTTACCGCGGCGTAAAGCAAGGCCGGGACAACCATTCCGCCGACGGCGGCTGCGATGGGCAGAGCGGCGTTGCGGGGGGAGGCTAGTTCGCCGGTGAGGAGCTCCCGTTTGATTTCGAGGCCAACGAGGAAAAAGAAGATGGTCATGAGTCCGTCGTTGATCCAATGCTGCAGGCTCATGCGGACTGAGATCAGGTCACTCCCGAGAGTGATGGGGGTGTGCCAGAAATGGTCGTAGGTGGCCGCCCAAGGGGAATTGGCCCAGATGAGGGCGATGATCGCACAGGTAATGAGGGCGATGCCGCCGGAGGTTTCAGCTGCGGTGAAGCGAGCGAAAGGGCCGAGGAGGCGATCGATGATGGGAGCGGGGCGGTGGGAGGCCATCTTCGGATTCTAGGGGGTTCGGAGCGCGGGCGCTATGGTTAGAGCTGGGTTGATTGAGTCAGGCTTGCAATCGCGACCCGCTCACGAGCGCGTTCCAATGCGGCGTGTACCTGCGACACCAAAACTCAGTGATGGAAATTTGGTTAGATACTCGACAACTCAAATACCGTTCTCTTCGAGCTCGATCGGCTCGAGATATTCATTTTCATTGATCCAGCATATGTTCGGCTCGATACTTTTAGCAAGATGATGATGCTCATACACACAAGCCACATATATCACACAAATAAGCATACACAGCCAATCAACGATAATTGCACTTACAACAAAATGATACAACTTGATAACGATCTTACATCAACTGATTTCGGAGTCGAAGTAACGCTGCAAACTAGGCGTTGCGCGGAAGATCGAGAATAGGCCAACCACCACCTCCAGTTCACCTCCCAAAGTAGAAACGTCACCCCCGCCAATCAACCGCCCCACCCCCCTGCCCCCCAATCCAAAACCACTATATATTCCATCAATAGGCTTTACCCGCTTTCTCGCAGTCTCCCCAAGCTTATCACCCACTCATTAACACGGTGCGCTCCCCGCGCCCTTTGAGTCGACTCAGGTTGCACTCGGCTTACCGACCAACCACTTCCACACCTCTCTTCCTCTCCCCCACATCTAGTCGTCTCGGCGTCTCCCCCCGATAATGTCTCGCCCACTAACCTGGTCACAGCTCACCAAAGGTCTCATTGCACTGGCCGTCGTTGCCGCCATTGCAGCAGCCGTGCTTATCTTTGCACGCGTAGGTGCCCTACACGGCGATACATCGACGTTCTATATGGTAACAAACACCGCCAACGGGGTCATTAAAGGAACCGAGGTCTGGCTCGGCGGCCAAAAGGTCGGGGTCGTTCAAGACGTCTATTTCCGTGAAGCCAGCGCAGATACAACCGAACGCCTCACGATCAAGATGGATATCCTCACGCAATACGTGAGCAGAATCCGGAAGAATTCCGACATCCAGATCCGACCCGGTACCAGCCTGATTGGCGCCCCAGTCGTCGACATCTCCGTCGGTAGCTCCTCAGCGGCCGCCGTCACCGAACACGACACGCTCCGCGCACGCGCTCAGCTCGAACGACGACCAGGACGAGCGCAGATGATATCGGCCCTGGGAGACAGCCTAGTCGCCGTAGCAAACCTCGCAAAACAAATCGGAGCAAAGGCCGATACTACTGTAGATGCAATCAGCCAGATTCGCAAACGATCTGAAGACCAAATCGAAGTAGTCAGCCAGGCCATCACAAAGCTGAAGGCAGGCCAACATTCGCACGGATCTGTAAACCTGATCACGAAAGACTCCAGCCTCCAGCAAACGCTCCACCATATCTCCGCACAAACGGACTCGATCCAACGCCTCATGCACGGATCTCAGTCCTCACTCGGTCGCTTTCGCAAAGACTCAACATTACTCAATCAAATTCAAGGTGTTCGCGCAGGCATCAACACGCTCAAGCAACGCCTTTCCCCAACGCAGACCGATCGGAAAGTCGACGGTCTCGCACGCGAGTTGAATCAAATCGACTCGCAGCTCGACTCGCTCATGAAGGATGCAAAACGCAATCCTCTGAAGTATTTATCGCTCTAACCCGCACTTGGTAGTCTATACGTGGAGATCGCCGAACTAAAACGGCAGTCCGTAACTGAATTGCAGGAAATGGCCTACGGACTCAATGTGGCCGACTCTGACACTCTCTCAAAGCCCGAACTGATTCTCCGCATTGGGCAAGGTTTGCTCGATGCCGGTGTTTCGTTACGCGCTGAAGGGGTGCTCGAAATTCTCCCGGAAGGCTACGGCTTTCTTCGGAGTCAGGAATGGAGCTATCTGGCCGGCCAGGACGATGTTTATGTCTCACCGTCGCAAATCAAACGATTTGCGCTGATGACCGGCGACGAAGTTCACGGCGAAGTTCGATTGCCAAAGCCGTGGGAAAAGTATCTGGCACTGTTACGCGTTGATGGTGTGAATGGCTTCGACCCGGAAGTCACGCAAACGCGTGTGGCGTTCGATAATCTTCGTCCAAAATACCCGGACACTCGATTACGACTGGAAACCAGCGATGGCGATCTCAGCATGCGCGTCATCGACATTATGGCCCCAATCGGAAAGGGGCAACGTGGACTGATCGTCGCACCGCCGCGCGCGGGAAAGACGATTCTTCTGTCCAAGATCGCAAACGCCATCGCTGAGAATCATCCGGAGGTCCGTATCATCATGCTGCTGATTGATGAACGGCCGGAAGAAGTGACGGAAATGCGCGCGACGATCCCTGGCGCAGAAGTCATTAGCTCAACGTTCGACGAAGGCGCCGCTCGACATGTGCAGGTCGCGGACATGGTGCTCCAAAAGTCCAAACGGCTGGTGGAGTGCGGGCATGATGTCGTTATTCTCCTCGATTCGATCACACGGTTTGCTCGTGCACACAATACGGTTGCGCCAACAACAGGAAAGATTCTGTCAGGCGGTGTTGAGGCAACGGCGCTCCAAAAGCCAAAGGCGTTTTTCGGAACCGCTCGTAATATTGATGGCGGTGGGTCGCTAACAATCGTTGCAACGGCACTCATCGAAACCGGCTCCCGTATGGACGACGTGATCTTTGAAGAGTTCAAAGGGACGGGCAATATGGAGCTGGTCCTCGACCGACGGATCGCAGATCGACGAATCTACCCCGCAATCGACATCTTTAAGTCTGGAACGCGAAAGGAAGAGCTGTTACTGGATCAGGCGGAGATCAATCGCACCACGCTGCTGCGTCAGTTTCTTGCAGATATGTCCGAAGCTGAAGCGATCGATTTCCTGCTCAAGCAGATGTCGCGCTCCAAGAACAACTCGGATTTCTTTAGGAAGATGGCCCAAGGGTGACGATGCTCGGTCGGATTATGGCGGTCGATTACGGCGACCGCAGGATTGGACTCGCGGTGAGCGATCCAACTCGCACGATCGCGTCTCCCGCCGGTTTTATTCTCAGGCGACCTGGCAAACGCCCGCCCATCGCTGAAATTTTGAGGCGGGCCGAAGAACTTGAGGTAACGGAGTTTGTGCTCGGCCTACCATTAGATGGCAACGGGGACGAAACGCCGCGTAGCACGGAAGTCCGAACCATTGGAAAGACAATTACGGAGCGCACCAACATCCCCGTGCGTTACGTAGACGAACGCTACACCACCTCGGCCGCCTTACGTGTGATCCGCGAGATGGACGGTAGTACTCGTGAACGCAAAGGTGATGTCGATGCCATGGCGGCCGCGATTCTGTTGCAACATGCGTTACAGCTATCGTCCAACAGCGATGATCGGTAGTCAGCTCCTTCGCCATCAACGTCGAACAACTACGACCATGCGCAACACGCGCTCGTTCATCATGGGCAGGCTTGGGACCCGGATTGGCACTCGCCTTAGTACTCGTATTATTGTCGCTGGCCTCATTGGAGCGACAGCAATAACCGGTTGCACCGGCGCACCCGAAGGTCCAACGGTCCGAGTGACCATCCCAATGGGGGCGAGCTTTCGGTCCGCGACGGACTCGCTCTCCAGCGCAGGCATTATCTCCAAACCACAGCTCTTCCGCCTGTACGCCAGACTCAAACAACACGACAGGAAGATATTCCCCGGAACATATCTCCTCCAACGTGGCACGTCCTGGAACACGATCCTCTCAATGCTTGGTGATAGCCGAGGATCGATAAGTAGGGTGACAATACCCGAGGGGTTTTCGATTGAGCAGATTACGCAGCTTCTCGCGCAACACCTCAACGTCCCAACCGACTCGATCGACGCCGCGGTGCGGGATTCCGCCTGGCTCACCAAGCTCAACATCCCAACACCAACGCTCGAAGGATACCTCTTTCCCGATACGTACGTTTTCCCGCCAGGAACAACCGCACGCCAGGCTGTAGCCGAACTCGTCAAACGTTTTGAGCGTGAGTGGAAACCTGAGTTTACCGCCCAACTCACTCAACTTGGCTACACTCGCCACCAGGTCGTCACGCTCGCGTCCATCGTCGAAAAAGAAGCACGTATCCCGGAAGAACGACCGATTATTGCAGCGGTGTACTACAATCGGCTTAAAATCGGCATGCCGCTCCAAGCCGATCCAACGGTGCAATACGCACTCGGTCGCCACGTAGAACGCCTTCTTTTCAAAGATCTGAAGATCGAATCGCCATACAATACGTACATGAACCCCGGCCTCCCGCCGGGACCAATCGCGTCACCCGGAAGTGCCAGCATTCACGCCGCATTAAACCCGGCGAACGTTTCGTATCTATACTTCGTCGCCACACCCGACGGCCATCACGAATTCCGGAACACGTTCGAAGAGCACACCAACGCTATTCGCAACATCCGCGGCTCAACCCCGTCGCCCAGGTAATGAACGAGATACGGGGCCGAGGCCAAGAAGACGGAAACGGGACATGGACAAGAACGATGACATTTGACCCATCCATACTACGTCTGATGGCCATCACAGACGGTTTAGATGACGGGATCGACTCACTGGTCGATCGCGCCGCCGCCGCATGCAGAGGAGGCGCAACGTGCATCCAAGTCCGCCTCAAAAACACAGACGCGCGCACGATCGCCCAAGTCACCCGCGCCATTATCGCCCGCGTTAACATCCCAGTCATCGTAAACGACCGCTTCGACATCGCACTGGTCTCTCAAGCCGCCGGAGTACATCTCGGCGCCGATGACGTAAGCGTACCCGAAGTCCGCGGTCTCGTCCCACCAAACTTTATTATCGGCACCTCAGTCGGCAACGACAACGAAGTCGAGAACTCGGCACAAGCCGACTTTGTCGGCATCGGCCCGGTATTCCCAACCGGATCCAAGTCCGACGCAGGCACCGCAATCGGCACCGACGAGCTCATTCGCCTGTCACGCGCCACCAAAAAGCCAACGATCGCAATCGGTGGCATTAACGCAACCAACGCGAAATCCATAGCCACGCTCAACGTGGCCGGTATCGCAGTTATTCGATCCATCTTTGCCGCAGCCAACGTTGAGCTCGCGGCCCGTACACTCCGAAACATAGTTGATGAGTCTTCGCCCAACCGCCACAGTCTCTAAGAAAGGAGCCCGACGCTGGGCTATGGGACATCCGTGGATCTTCCGCACCGATGTTATCTCCCGCCCAGAATCTCCAGCCGGCTTAGTCGACGTTCACGATCAACGCGGAATGCCACTCGGCATCGCATTATGGAGCCCAAAGTCCGAGATATCGCTCCGCTTTCTCGAACGCAACGTAAACGCATCAATCGATGTAGCGTGGTGGAAGGCTAAACTCTCCCGCGCCGCCGAACGCAGAGAACCGGTAAAGAGCGTCACCAACGCCTATCGCCTAGTTCATGGCGAAGGTGATGGACTGCCATCGCTGGTTATCGATAAGTACGATTCCATCTTTGTCATGCAATGCATGAGCGCCGGCATCGACAGCTGCACCGCCGAGATTGTCACCGCGCTCACCGAACTGTTTAACCCAACCGGCATTCTCGCTCGCAACGACGCCTCCCTCCGGAGCAAAGAAGGGTTAGCTCGCGAAACAGTTCTACTCTTTGGCGAAGTCGCCGAATCGGTGGAAGTGCGGGAATACAACGTGAAATATCTCGCCGCACCGTGGACCGGGCAAAAGACCGGCGCGTTTCTGGACCAGCGCGAAAGCCGACATCTCATAGGCAAAATCGCAAAAGGACGTGCGCTGGACTGCTTTAGCTACCACGGCTCCTTTGCCATGCATCTCGCCGAACGCGCGTCACATGTGACCGCACTCGACATCTCGGCCCCTGCCCTCGAACGCGCGAAAGAGAACGCGGAACGCAACGGATTCACGAACGTCGACTTCGCCGAAGCCGACACTTTTGACTATCTACGGGACCGAGCACGCGAAGGGGTTCAGTACGATACCATCGTCCTCGACCCACCGGCCTTCGCAAAGACTCGTCATTCCATCGACGGCGCGCTCCGAGGCTACAAAGACATCAACCTCCGTGCAATGCGTCTGCTCGCACCCGGCGGAATGTTATATACGGCAAGCTGCAGCTTTCATCTCAGCAAGCAGCTCTTCCTGGATACACTGGCATCTGCGGCGGCCGACAGCGGTCGGCGACTCGTATTACGGGAGATTACCGGCCAGCCGATTGATCATCCGGAGGTGCTCACGATTCCAGAAACAGGGTATTTAAAAGGCGCTTTGATCGAGGCAGCCGATTAATTCGTGGCTGCTCTCTTGCGTCTACGTGTAACCATCCTAGAATTGTATGACACATGGCGAAGTCCCCGCAGCGTTCGCTTCGACACGAGTACGAACTGTACGTCGAGAACGAGATCGAAGAATACAAAGACTCCCTCCCTCGCACCGCTCTTTTAAAGATCGGCGATGAAGCGGTCGCGGCTTTGTGCGACCAACAACAGCTCGCCCTCACGGAACTCGTTGTCTGGGAAGAAGTCGATCGAATCATCAAGCAACGGCTCCGGATTCCGGCATACAGCACGTGGCGGCGCAAGCGCGTCAAATTGTTGGAAGAATATCGCCGCCCTGAACACTGGGGTTTCCAACCAGACGGTGCTCTCGCTCGCGAAGTAAGGCTCCCATCAGAATCACACGTCCTGGTTTCGGGCGATCAAGGGGAACGCGCGGCATTGTATCTGGCCGCACATGGCTGTGACGTGCTCGCTGTTGATCAGGAAGCGGATGTTGTGGAACGTGTGATCAATGCCGCAAATGCAGCTGGACTCACCAACAAGGTTCGCGGCTGCATCTCCGACCTGCTCGGCTGGACACCGGATGTGCGATTAAGCGCAGTTATCTGTACGATGGGTACCTTCCATGGACTCAGCACACACGATCGCGGCGAAGTAATCAAGCTGTTACAAGGTGCAACCAAAGATGGCGGCATCCATATTCTCGACAACATTGCCGATACCCAAGAGCTCTCAGCTCAATATGCGGGCTGGAAGATTTCGGTTGAACAGACCGGCAATGCCATGAGCAACTTCTTCGCAAAGAAAGGCGTCGCGTAATTAGCAGTTGCGAGTAACCAGCTGCTAAGTATCGTGTCGAACTGACACGATACAACAAAAATCCTTGTGTCACTTCGCGCCACAATTTGAGGCGTTCGATCGATCGTATAAATCGTAAGTTGTTATTCAGCAATCACTTACGACGATGACACAGAATGGCCCTCGTCCTGCCCTAGTAGATGTCGAAACAAGAACCGTTTGGTGCATAAGGAGCGCGGCGACTTGACGACGAAAAAGGACATTCGATATGAAGAAGGCATATTATACCGCAGTAGAAGATCAGATTGGAGCCGGCCTAGAGTGGCCTGAACCAATTGGTATCGTGATCTCACGTGGTTCGCGCGCGGAACCAATCCCAATGTTTAGTGCTTACGTTTGGGGACCGGCGCCGGAACCTGCAGTCGACGCCGCTTCCAAAGCAGCGTAACAAAGCTGCGTACGCAGACGGCAACACAGGTAGCACATTACCGATAGCGGATTAATTAGTGGATTAATTCCCGCTGTCGCATCCAATTAAGAGAATACACCCAACCCATCGCGCGATGTTTCGGAGTGTAGAAAACAAAAAAGCCGGCTTAAAGCCGGCTTTTTTGTTTCCGAGATAGAACTACATCATCTCAGGTGTAGCAACCGTCGCCGTGTTCGTGCTACGACGACGTGCGCCGCCTTTGCGGGCGCCAGTCTTTTTTGCAGCGCCTTTACGTGCGCCTTTCTTTACGCCTTTTTTCGCGCCCTTACGAGCTACGACTTTACGGCCGGCCTTCTTGGCGGCGCCCTTACGGACTACGCCTTTACGCGCACCACCCTTACGGGCAGTCTTCTTGGCGCCCTTACGGACGACTTTGCGCGCTACTTTACGTGCACCAGCCTTCTTTGCACCTTTACGAGCGACTTTACGTGCTCCTGTCTTCTTTGCACCCTTGCGGGCTACTTTACGAGCGCCGCCTTTGCGAGCACCAGTCTTCTTAGCGCCTGCTTTACGGCCTGCGCCCTTACGAGCGCCGCCCTTGCGGCCACCTTTTTTTGCTGCCATGATCAATTCTCCTGATCGGAGTTACTATCCCGTACGTTCCCCCGGTGGACCGTCGGGCACAGCACGCGGACCATGACGCCCGCGTGGTTACGAATGCTTACATTTATACATATAAGAATTCGTAACCATTAGAGAATATACCGGCCATATATTTTCAACGCAATACTTTTAATATGCAATTCGATATTTTGTGTCGTTTAACAATCACATCACTCCGGAGTTTTAACGCGTGAAAGCGCTAGTGAAGGCAACCGCGGGTCCTGGTTTCACCTTACAGGATGTCCCAGTCCCAGAGATTCGCGATGACGAAGTTCTCATTCGTGTTCGTCGTGCAGGCGTGTGCGGCACCGACGTTCATATCTACGATTGGGATGATTGGGCGAAAGGTCGATGCCGTCCGCCATTCACCGTTGGACATGAGTTCGCGGGTGATGTCGTTCAAGTTGGCCGTCTTGTAACCGACGTGAAAGAAGGCAATCGCGTGACCGCCGAAGGTCACATTGTCGACGGTCATTGCCTCCTGTGTCGCACAGGAAACGCACACGTCTGTCCGCACACCAAGATCATCGGCGTCGATCGCGACGGCTGTTTCGCCGAGTACATTGCGATGCCCGCGACCAACGTGTGGCAGCTGGATGACAACGTGTCGTATGAGATCGGTGGTATCCACGATCCCATGGGCAACGCCTTTCACACCGCTTTGACCGCCGACATCCCTGGCGCAACCGTGCTGATTACGGGATGCGGACCGATCGGAATCTTCGCCGTTGGTATCTGTAAAGCGGCTGGTGCATCCCGCATCATCGCCTCCGATGTAAACCCAAAACGTCTCGCGCTTGCGAAGCAAATGGGTGCGCACGATGCAGTCCATCCCAACGACGCAGAAGCCGCGGTCAAACTCTGGACCGACGACTTGGGTGTTGATGTCGTACTTGAAATGTCCGGTGTTCCATCGGCCATCCACCAGGCCTTCGCGCTCGTTCGCGTTGGTGGTCGAGTTCAAATGCTCGGCATTCCAGCCAAGTCGATCGAAGTGAACTTCGCCTCCGAGATCATCTTCAAAGGCATCACTATCTACGGCGTGGTTGGACGACGCATGTACGATACGTGGATTCAGATGAAGCGGTTTCTCCGGTCCGGTGAATTTGATCCAAGCCCGGTGATCACTCACCGGTTCCCAATGGACGATTACGACGCTGCCATCGCCGCCATCAAATCCGGCGACGCGGGCAAAGTAGTCTTCGAAATCGCGTAACCCGTATCCCTCACAGTCGTCACGATGGCTATCAATCAACAGTTTGTATCAGAATTAGAAGCATCCATCCAGCAGCTTAAGGGCGAAAAGGTCTATAAGCGCCTCAACTATATCGACTCGCCGCAGTCTGCATACGTCGAGATGGAAGGTCGAGGCAAGGTCCTGATCCTCTCCTCCAACAACTACCTTGGCCTTTGCGACACGCCAGAAGTTGTGGACGCTGGAATCGAAGGTTTAAAACGGTTCGGAGCAGGAACCGGCAGCGTTCGCTTTATCTGTGGTACGTTCACGGTGCATCGTGAACTCGAAGCCGCGATCGCCAACTTCGTTGGGACGCCAGCATCCATGAGTTATGTCTCATGCTGGAATGCGAACGAAGGGCTAACCGCCTCGATCGTACAGGAAGGCGATTACGTCGTCTCCGACGCGCTCAACCACGCATCGATCATCGATTCGATCCGTTTGGCCAAGGCGATCACCAAGTGCACAACGGGTGTCTACAAGCACTCGGACATGGACGATCTCCGCGCCAAACTCGAATCTGCCAAATCGGCGCGCCGACGAGTGATTTGGACAGATGGCGTCTTCTCCATGGAAGGCAGCATCGCCAAACTTCCAGACATCCTTCAGATTGCGCGCGATTATAACGCGATCGTTGTGATGGACGACTCGCACGCGACCGGTGTTTTGGGCGCAACGGGCCGAGGAACGGCTGAACACTTTGGAGTAGTAGGCGAAGTCGATGTTATTACTTCGACACTTGGAAAGGCCCTTGGCGGGGCAGCAGGAGGCTTTGTAGCGGGCCCTGAAGCACTGTGCGACATCCTTACACAGCGTTCACGTCCACAGCTGTTCTCCAACGCGCTTCCACCAACGGTTGCGGCGAGTGCGTTAGCCTCCGTCAATCATGTTGTTGCACATCCGGAGCTGGTACAAAAGCTTCGCGACAACTCGGAATACTTCCGTGGCTCGATCATCGAAGCGGGCTTTAAGCCGCTTCCTGGCGATACGCCGATTGTCCCGATTATCGTTGGCGAAACGTCGGCGGCAATTCAGATGAGCGAGATGTTGTTGAATGAAGGCGTCTTTGTAACGGGCTTTGGCTTCCCTGTTGTTCCACAGGGTGAAGCTCGGGTACGTTGCCAGATCAGCGCTGCGCATTCGCGTGACGATCTTGATCTCGCGGTATCGGCGTTCAAGACGGTTGGGAAAAAGCTCGGTATTGTCTAAGAGCGGCTGAAGGATGATTGGCGAACATTGCCAATCCTTCGACATTCTTGGCAGGACTGCGAAATAGGGCGGAGATTCACTCTCCGCCCTATTTGCATTTTATCAGTGGAAAGTGTGCCGGTGTTTTGGAAATGTACGGATTGTCCTTAACAATCCAGCGAAGTGGCCAGTCGGCGGCTTTGCGAATCCCGATTCTCGGTGTGCGGCACACTTCATCATTACGAAAGTCACGATAGTCGCGGACGACGAGTGGTTTGTGCTGCAACGGTATGCGATTCAAGGATCCGGTAATGCCGAGTGCGAGGCAGAGCTTGCCGGGACCATTTGTGAGGTCGCGAGGGTTGCGAACCTTGGGGCGACGGTGGTGCATGAGTTCGATCCCTTGCAATGGTTCGATGGCTCGAATCAACACTCCGCTTGGCAAGCCTTCTTCCCGAGTTACCGTGTTCACGCTCCAATACATGCCGTAAATAAAGTAGACATAGGCGTGGCCGGGCGGTCCGTATAATGGTGAGTTTCGGTCTGTCTTTCCGACTGCAGCGTGGCTGGCGGCATCGTGTTCGCCTATATAGGCTTCAGTTTCTACGATGATTCCGCTGGTCGTTCCTTCTTCGGTTGTGCATTGGAGCACCTTGCCAAGAAGATCGCGTGCGACGAGTTCGGTTTCTCTATTAAAGAATTTGACTGGGAGAATTTTGCCTAAAGCGGGGGGTGGCATATGGTATTGAGTTGCAAAGAGCCGATTGGCTATTCGGGAATAAAAAAAACGGGGCGGAGTCGTAATAATCGTACGACCCCGCCCCGTCCAAAAAGTTCAGCTTACTTCTTTACGCTTGCGCGCTTTCGGCCTGCGTTTTTTGCAACCGGTTTAGCTGGTGCAGCTTTTGTTGCGACTGGCGGCTTTGCGACCGCGGCCTTGGTAGCAACCGGTGGCTTTGCACTCACGTTCTTTGCGGGTGCTCGCTTTGCTGTTGGCTGCTTTGCGGCAACAGGTGGAGCGACCACTGGAGCGGCAACCTTGGGAGCCACAGCAGCGACTGGAGCTGCTGCAGGAGCTACTTCAGCGGTACGTCGTCCAAGCTTACGACCACCACCGCGACCTGGTCGGCCATTTCTGGCTGCTGGCTCGGCGCTAACTACAGGTACTTCGACTGCGACAACCGGTGGAGCTGAGATTGGCGCCGCTGGAGCTTTGTCGTTACTACCGGTGGAATAGTCGACCACACCAATCGAAAGTAGATCGGCTGGCAACACATCGCTCTTTCGGCCACCGCGCCCAGAGAAACCGCGACCTGCGCCGCGATGTCCCATTCCACGCGGAGCTACAACCGCAGGCGTAGATGGTTGCGCTGCAGCTGCGGCCGCAACTGCACCCTGCTGAGCGGTTGTGAGCTGGTCTGCAATAGGAGCAGCGGCAACGGCAGGCGAAACTTCATAGTCGTTCCCGCGACGCCGAAGATCGATAAGATCTGCGTCGTGTGCATCTTGAAGGATGCGGGTAAAGTTGCGCTCACTCAGGCTTTCGCTATCGCGATTGAGCAGCGTTCTGGCTGCCGTTCGTACCGTGCTGGCCTTCGCAGGTGCGTTAACCTTGGCGACCGACTGCACCGCTCGACGAACGAGATCAAACGCTTCATCGCGCGTCAGGCGCATGCCACTCTGACCAATTCCGCTTTCGTCGCTAGCTACTACGACGGGTTCACGAACTTCAGCCTTCGCAGGTGCTCTTGCTGGTGCCTTTGCAGATTCTTGCGCAACCGGCGTCACGAATTCGAACTCTGGTGCGGCTTCTGTGCCAGCCGTGACCTCGGTTGTTTCCGCAACATCAGTTGTTGATGATGTTGCCGAGATTGCGCCACGCTCTTCACGCTCGCGTCCACGTCCGCGGCCACGACGGCTGCGTCCACGTCCACGACGATCGTCGAGCGAGGATGCGGAAGGAGCTGGTGTGGATACTGAAGGTGCGGCGGCACTTGCACCAGCAGCATCTTCGGCCGCTGTAATCGAGGTTTCCGCGGCTGCATTCTCAGCTGCCACAGTTTCAACGCTCGGTTCGGCACCGGCGACTGGCGCCGTCTTGGGCAAGTCAACTTCGTATTGCCCGTTCTCCATCTTGTGCAACGACAGAATTCCACGTTGCGATGCTTCCATCACGAAACGGGAGAACTTCGACATACCCAGATTCTTTTCGTCGAACGAGCTGTCGATCTGCTGCATCACCTGCTTGAGTCGATCGGCGCGCATCACATCACCGTTGCGCTTCATGCGTTGTACCGACTCGGTCGCAAGCTCCCATGGATCCCACTTTACGACTTCTTCATCGCGCGTATTGACCAGACCGGCGAGCGCGTTGTAGCTGTAATACTCATCGCAGTTCTGTACGAGCAGATCGCTGGACGACTCACGGATCCCAACGCCAATAACGTACTTCCCGTATTCCTTGAGCTTGATCACTAGGCTCGAGAAGTCGCTATCTCCGCTCAGCAGAATAAACGTGCCGATTTCAGGGCGCGTAAAGACGAGTTCAAGTGCGTCGATCGCCAGTCGGATATCGGTCGCGTTCTTCTTTGAAGAACCGTACGCTGGAGCAAAGATCAGATCGATCGACGACTCAGACAGCGGAACGATGTATTGCGGATAGCGGCGCCAATCTGCGTAAGCGCGCTGCACCGACACTTTCCCCTTGACGATGTCCGACGACAAGAGGCTCTTGAGCTCAGACGCGAGGTCGGAGCGGATGCCCATTGTAACGTTATCGAAGTCGATAAGGAGCGCCGCATTGGGAGCGTGGAACGGGAGCGGTGTTACCGCGGATTGATTGACCGCTTGCGGGCCGCGATGGAGCGGCGCAACGTGGCCTCGCGCAGGAGGTGCCTGCCGAGTATGGCGTAATGGCATAGAGTGGAAAAAACGTGAACAAAGCGGCGATGGTCCGGCTTCAGCTGTATGTCCGCATTTACGGATCGCTGGGTAGGGAAAAGCTCCCGCCGTCCTCGCACTCGCTAGCGCCTTCAGGTACCGGCACCGCAGCACCGGATCCTCGAAGTCGCATAGACTGTTGTAATTTACAGGGTCATGACCATTGTGCAACGTCCGATGAGGTTCAGGACTCGCCTCTTTGCGATCCTTTCCCTCTTTGCGCTTATCCCGGCCATCATCCTCACCATACTGGGCGGGGCCGCCGCGGTAAGCATTCTCCCCCTGGTAACCGGGCAAGCTGGCTGGGACAGCGTGGCCGCAACCGGGCGGCGGGCGATGGCCGCGGCCGATAGCGCCAAGCTCACGCCCGGGCAACGGGCCGCCTTCGACGCCCACGAGCGGGAGCTGCGCGCCTCCCTGGAACAGGCCCAACGGCTCAACTACCTATTAGATCGCGGCGGTCGAGTTCTCGTAATTTCATCCATTTTGGCGCTCGCGGCCATCGGATTTGGCGCCTCCCGGGTGGCTGGACACCTGAGCCGCCAGATGAGCCGCCCCATCGACGAGCTGGTGGATTGGACCGATTTAATCCGCCGAGGAGATCCACTTCCGAACCCGCCGCCAACCCAAACGCCGAGGAGGCGAGGGGCGCCAGAGTTTGAGACGTTGCGGCAACGGATGCGAGTCGCTGCCGTCGCACTCGATATTGGTCGGCAGCGAGCGATGGAAGCGGAGCGGTTGCGCGCCTTCCGTGAGAGCGCTCGACAAGCGGCCCACGAACTCAAAAATCCACTCACACCCATTCGATTCGCGATCGCTCGCTTAAAACGAGACGTATCGCCGGACCTTATGGAAACGGTGGAAGTGCTGGAAACCGAATCCGCACGTCTGGAACGAACCGCGCGCAGCTTCGCACAGTTCGGCAAGCTGCCGGAAGGACCAGCCGCACCAATCGACCTCACGGATCTACTTCGATATGTGACCGTTGCGACCATTCCAGAATCGATGCAACTCGAACTCCGCATCGACCCTGAGATACCCATGATTATGGGACACCACGACGCACTTGCCGGTGCCCTCACCAACGTCCTCCTCAACGCCGTGGACGCCTCCCACGGACTCGGCAGCATCACCGTCGATGCAGAGCGCACAACAATAGCCGACGTCGACGCCGTACGGATTCGCATTACCGACACAGGCCCCGGAATCGACCCGGAGCGGCTCAAGCGTATCTGGGAACCCTACGTGACCCACAAAGCCGGCGGAACAGGACTCGGCCTCACCATTGCACGCCAAGCCGTGTGGGCGCACAACGGAACAGTCGAAGCTACGAGTACTATAGGTGTAGGAACGCAAATCGAGTTTACCCTGCCAGTAAGCGCTGGCGCGAACCCTGTGAGCATATAGGAACCAATCATGGTCGAAGTCATCGTACCAATCGCCTTCTTCACGATGGTCGCAACAATCGTAGTTGGAACGCCAATCGCGCGGGCCTTTGCGAGACGTATGGATCGGGAATCCCCAAAGCTGACCGGGAATCCGGACCTTGTCGCTCGACTCGAACGAATCGAGCAGAGCGTCGATGCAGTAGCCACGGAAGTTGAGCGTATCGCGGAAGGACAGCGATTCACCACCAGACTGTTGTCTGATGGTCGCCCTAATCAACAGGCAACTAACGCACTTCGCAGTCCAGAACCGAGTGCCAATAACAGCCATGACATACCGAAGCTCGCACCCACAATCGCCAACCCCGATCCGAAGTAGACGTGCCTAGCGTTCTTATTATTGACGACGAACCAAACATCCGCCGCATGGTCGGCGCGCTCTTACAAACCGAAGGATACGACGTTCGCGACGCGGCAACCGGCGCGGAAGGCGTGCAGGCAATTGCCGATGACGAACCGGACATCGCACTGCTTGATCTCATGATGCCGGGGGAGTTGGATGGCATTGCAACGCTAAAGCGGATTCGGGAGCGATGGACTGAACTGCCCGTAGTAATGATGAGCGGCAGAGCGTCGCTCAGTGACGCGGTGCAGGCGACAAAGTTGGGTGCGGTGAACTTCCTCGAGAAGCCGCTGTCGCCGGAAGCAGTGTTGCTGGCACTTAGCTCTGCATTGGAGCTACGGAGGAGTCGTCGAGCGGCGAGAACGCTACGGGAGGATCTTGGCCTGACCGGCGTGATGGTTGGGGCGAGCGATGCGATGAAGCGAGTGGGGGCAATAATCGAACGTGTTGCGCCGTCGGAGTCGCGTGTGTTGATCGGTGGAGAGTCTGGAACAGGGAAAGAGCTTGTTGCGGCTGCGATACATGAGCAGAGTCCGAGGCGGGATAAACCGTTTGTGCGGGTAAACTGTGCTGCAATTCCAAGAGATCTCGTGGAAAGCGAGATGTTTGGGCATGAGAAGGGGTCGTTTACGGGTGCGACCAATACTCGCGTTGGGCGCTTTGAGCTAGCGAATAGTGGGACGTTGTTTTTGGATGAAATTGGGGATCTTTCTATTGAGGCGCAGGCGAAGCTACTCCGCGCGATTGAGGCGAAAGAGATTCAGCGAGTTGGTGGGAACAAGACGATTCGTGTTGATGTTCGTGTGATTGCGGCAACGAATAAAGATTTGACGCGTGCAGTTGCGGATGGAACGTTTCGGGAGGATTTGTATTTTCGGCTTAACGTGATACCGATTCAACTGCCGCCGTTGCGGGAGCGTGGTGGTGATGCGATTGAGTTGATACATCATTTTTCTGGATTGCAGTATCAGCGTTCGAGCCGAGCGCGGTTGAAGTGGTCGGATGATGCGTTGATTGTTATGGAACGGTATACTTGGCCAGGTAACGTGCGTGAACTTGCGAATATCGTTGAAAGGCTGGCGATACTGAATACCGGAACAGAGATACGTGCGGCGGATGTTGCTGCGGTTTTACCATCTACTGCGTCATCGAATGTTTTTGCTGGTGGGATCGGGATGGCGGCGAGTAATCAAACGATGGGCACTGAGCTGACAAGAAGTCTGACTGATACACTTGACGAAACCGAACGTGGATTGATCAACGACGCATTAGCGCGTGCAAACGGTAGTATCGCAGAAGCGGCTCGACAGCTTAATACCGATCGACCGAACCTGTATCGTCGGATGAGACGACTTGGGATAACCGGGTTCGCGCTGATGTTATGTGCGCATGTGTTTGGCGGAATTGCAGTTGCTGATGATGTTGCTGATGCAGTTACCAATGTAGCAGGAACATCGGAGAGTCATTTTCGTTCGGCGTTTAATCCGATGATGGATGTGGAATCGGACACGGTTAAGAAAGATACAATTCGCACCGATACCACGCGTCGTGACACGACGTGGCGTGATACAACATGGAGCGATACAGCACCAACTCCGCCGCTCCCACCACCGTCGCCAAATCCACCCGGGATACTCGACGATACCTTATTACAAGTTGAGCCACTCCTCTCATACATCCATTCCCGTTCGGCACACGACGTTGGGTTCGGAATCACATCGGGGAAAGTTTATAATAGAGTTGAAGGCCTGCCAATACTTATTGGCCCATCCTATACATACACGGGAAAAACACTCATCTTGCGTGCCCGTGCGTATGGGATTCTTCGTTCCGCACAGTCGTTGCGCATGGATTCTCCGCATAGCGGCTACGATGCACACGTCAGTACAAACTTTGGACAGGCGTTCAAGTTTGGTTTAGCTGGCCGTTTCTACAACGTTGTGTCTCCGATTGAACGTTGGCAGATGACAGAACCGGAAAATGGATTAGCAACGTTTCTATTGCATCGCGACTATCTCGACTACTACAATCGACACGGTGCGAAGGGAACAGCAACGTGGCAGGTTAATCAGAAAGCAATGCTGATGCTTGGGTACGGAGAGGAACGATGGGGCTCTGTTGAGGAACACGATCCATTCAGTGTGTTTCGTAATCGGCAGGCTTGGCGCCCCAATCCACTGGTCAACAAAGGCACGTTCCGATTGTTGTCGCTCGATGCAGTACTCGACACAAGAAATGATGACGGAACCCCATCGAGCGGATGGTATATCGTTGGCGGTTATGAATATGGAAACAGCTCTAGCACCCTTGCCCCTCCGACAACGTTGATTCCAGTGCCGGTCTCGATGCGTTCGGAGTACGGTCGAATGGCGGTAGATTTGCGACGCTATAACCGGATATCACCACATGCGCAGATAAACGCGCGCTTATTCTTTGGAAGTTGGTTGCATGGAGATGAACTACCCGCACAACGCAAGTTTAGCGTTGGTGGACCAGGTACACTACCGGGTTATGATTTCCGCACCGTGTCAGGTGATAAAGACGTATTTATGTGTGACGGCGGATTCGTTTCAATTGTGGGGAGACCGGCTTCGTGCGATCGAGTTTTTCTTGGACAGATTGAGTTTCGAAGTGAATTGCCAACCGCTCCATTTAGCTTTGTGAACAAACCGGCCTTACGTATTCGCAGCGCTGGGTTTACGCTCACTCCACAAGGTGTTTTGTTTGCAGATGTGGGCCGAGGATGGCGAACAACGATGGACTGGCCAAGTGCGTTAAAGGCTGATGTTGGCGCAGGTATAGATCTCGGCATGGTCGGGCTCTATGTTGCGAAAGCAGTTACCGACTGGTCGGAAGCCGCGAACTTCTTCGTAAGGGTTCGTCGACGATTTTGAGCGTGACGTTGAGAAGATCGTTTATTCGAGCACTGGTCGTTTGGTGCGTATTAACGCTCGCGCCGCATCTGGCTGTAAGCGCGGATGCACAGCGTGCGCGAGTTGAAGTCGTACTTCCAGCTAAAGAACGACTTGGGAGTGAAGCTCCGCGAGTTCGTGCGGTTGGGATTGTTTCGTCAAAGCATACATCGGAGCTTATTCGCAACGGATTCCCTGCACGTTTGCATTTCAAGCTCGAACGATGGACGGGCGGGACGTTGGTGAATGAAGTAAAGGCGACGACAGAGTGGGAGGTGATCGTCGAATACGATGCACTGAACAAACTCTTTAGAGTTGTTCGTGCGACGACGGAACGCGCGTTGGTGTTGGGTGAGTTCAAAGAGCTTCGCGATGCGGAAGCAAAGGTCGCGGAATTGTATCAACCGCCAATTTCGATGCCTGCGAAAGGACAGAAGTCGTATTATGCGATCACGTTGGATGTGGAAGCGATGTCGCTGAGCGATCTGGACGAGGTGAGACGCTGGGTGAAGGGCGAGTTGCGGCCGGCGATGCGTGGGCGCAGGAATCCGGGGGCCGCAGCTGCGACGGGAGTGAGACGATTGTTTGTGAAGATGTTGGGTGGGGAGCGGGTGAGGTATCAGGCGAGTACGGGGGTGTTTACGCCGTAGGAGATGTGGAGCCGGACTGGGCGGGAATGAAGCTTACGTGCAACGTTTACTGAATAGAGGTTACAAAGCGTAGCGCTTACACCGGACTGGTTACATCGCCGCTTTTTGCTGACACCTGCTTTATTGCGTTTTTATGATGATAGAACGCATTGAAATATCATCATTTTATTGCATCAATTATTCGCATCAAAACACTCGCTCCTACGTTTGATTTCCACCGTTGACTCGGCGTGTACGCCGAGCGTATAGTAGAAGGTTAAGATTTTTTCTCCTACGCGTATCGGAGGTGATCATGGAGCATAAATACAAAGTTGGCAGAAAGCGCTTGGTTACGGCTGAGCAGTTGCTGCATATGAAGGCGAAGCTCGATTACCAATGGTATGAGCTTGATCGTGGAAAGCCGGTATTGTGCGAACCTGGAGGTTTTGAGCACACCGATGCGGGGACACGACTCGTGATTCGGCTGGGCGGGTTCGCGGAGGCTCACAATTTAGGGCGCGTACTCGGCGATGGCGGAACGTACGTGTTGGAGAGAAATCCGGATACGGTGCGAATACCGGATGTTTCCTTTATTCGGGCTGGGCGCGTTCCGTACGGGTTGAAGAGCTTTATCGACGGAGCGCCTGATCTTGCGATTGAGATCATGTCGCCCAGCGATCGGTTTATTGGCTTGGAGCGGAAGGCGGATCAGTATATCAAAGCGGGGACGTCGTTGGTGTGGACGATTCGGCCGATTGATCGCACTGCGGTGGTGAGGCGGGCGGATGGGTCGGTGGAGAAGGTGTCCACTGACGGGGTGCTTGATGGGGAGGGAGTGGTTCCGGGGTTTAAGTGTCGGTTGGGGGTGTTGTTTGAGCGGTAGGTGCTCAACTTCGACCAACAGAAGCAGTTCAGATTCTTTCTGGTCGTCTCTAGTGGGCGATGTCGAACTGCCGTAGAACATTATGGCAGTTCGACATCGCCCACTAGAAAATTAGTTAGCTAACAGCGGTTGTAACTGTTTCACGAGCGCATTAAGCGCTTCATAGTTCTTTCGAACAACTTCAATCTCAACTGGCGTGAGTTTTGCTTGAGACTGGCTTGACACCTGCTTTGCATGCTGAGGCTTGAGATCTGAACGGCGTTCGGGCTCGACAATACTATAGGCTATAAGAATGCGCATTAAGAGATTAGCAAATTCGTCAGAGCGAAGATGCTCCCTATCCAGTGCGTTCATAAACTCGGGTACCGCCTCAAATGGATCGCCCGAATCCTCACCAGGAAGCGGCTTTCTCTGAGCGAGAAATGACGTAACGAGGGCGCGAGAAATCTTGCGAAGACGAACGGTATCGCCTCCACCATCTTTGAGTGCACCTTTTATAACGCGCAAGACTTGCGTAAGTCGAACGTCAGTCAAAACGGGATCGCTGGAAACCGCTGCCTGAGCAGAAGTACTGACAGATGTATCCTGTATTGATTTATGCCCTAGTTGTGAACTTGGCTTCAGCGAAACAACAGGCTCTTTAGCCAATGTATCCGCGGACGCATCTTGCGCATAACTTTGTTTCTCCCTGTTCGGATCCAGGAGAACTGCAATCAGATCAGAATATTCCTGCTCGCTCAACTTCGTCCATGGGGTGGCAAGCCCGTCTGCGTGAATAATGACACCTTCTGGACTGATTAGGAATGCAGATGTTGGCACAATCCAATCCCGTCCGTCCCTCTTCTTCCCAAACGCGTAACTCGTAACATGCGGCAGGATCTCTTCAATCCTTCGACGATCTGGATCAGGAAGCCGCCAGAATGGCGTTTTTGTCACAACCAGAGTTCCCGGGAGCTGATGATATCCTTGGTGCCACTTATGAAGCCATTCCGCTTCTTCTGCAAGTCCCATTGGATCGAGATACGAGAAATACCCATGAGTTTCTGTTGCGACCGTAATATCCAGTTCAGGAAACCGCTGCGCCAAACGCTTGAGTGCCGCAAAACTCGTCGCACACGGGAATTTTCTCTTGCCTGTTGGGACCCCGAATGAGGATCCGGTATAACATTCATGGCCATAGAAAACGATTAGACCTACCCGACCTGGTTGCGGCCTAACAGTTGCGGCATTCTGCCCAACAGGATGGATCGATGGTTGAGAACCATTCGACCATAAGTAATCCACTGGCAATACCGCTGCCTGTTGCCCTACAGGGAAGCTAGCATTGGGGTTATATCCTCCATTGGTGACTTCCCAATTTGCCTGCTGTAATGCAACAAAGGCGTTGGTACTTCGTCGCAGGCTGTCCAATCCAGCAGGGTAGGTCAGATATTTCAATGCCTTATAAATTAATGACCGAATATCCGAATTAAATGCGGGGTTGCTTCGATCCTCTCTAGTCAAGACAGAATTTAATTGTCGAATCCGGGTAGCGGCCCGCAGAGCAAGGGTTGTATCTCCGTTAATCCGTGCATACTCTAACTGATTTGCATTCAACTGAAATCCCTGTGCGTTAGCAGGACCGATTTGAGGAAGTGACAATCGAACCTGTAGTAGCGAGTCGGCTGTACGCAACAGATGAGGATATACAGTTTGATATAGATCAATGAGGGTATCCAATACTGCTGCTTGTTGTACTGAATCATCTTTGGCAATCAGAGCAAGACGTCGTGTCGCTAACATCGTTGTATATTCCGCCTGATCTGACTGCCAGTATAGTCGCAGAAGAAGGTTCCAGCCGTCTTCCAGGGAATAAGTTTTCGGAGCAAACTGTGCCGCGCATTGTCGCGCGAACTGAATAACTGGTGCTGGATTGTTTGAAACTCGTTCTGGAGTATTTAACGGTATAGTATCCATATCGATGCCTCGATTGGCTTCCAGAACAATACGATTACGAATTCGTGCCGTAGCAGCCAGACATTCTTCAACAGTAGTATATCGTGCGATTTCCACTGTGGTATCCGGCCAGGAAAAACGAAGTTGTCCATATGCCGGAGTGCTCAAACCGAAACAGCTTATGGCAATCCACGTAGCACTGGTAATCCATTTTGAAATATGTTTGGCATATTTTTCAAATCGTATATCACGCATCGTTATATCGCGTCGTTTAATGATGTAAAGCTAAAGTCGTTTGCTTTTAGCGCCGGAACAATGGCTGGGCGTAAACCCACTTGATATGCTCCACGCACCGGTCGAAACACAGGCACCGGCACACCAAGCTCTTCGAGCTGATTAAGAACAAATAGTGGTGACTCAGTGAAACGCATATTATGAACGGATTTGGAGATTTTGCCGTTTTCAATAAGCCACAGTCCATCTCGAGTAACGCCGGTTGAAAGGATACTTGTTGCGTCGATCAAGAGCACCTCGGATAGTCGAGTGACCAGCAGACCTCGTTTGGTTGTAAGGATCATCGCTTCAATGCTGGAGTTACCACCTGACATGCGAAAGGCCCGGCGCCCATGAGCGCCCATGGCCTCATTGAGCATCGGGAGCGCGTAAGTCGTGCGGGGGAATTCCAGTGTTTTGAGAACGCCATGCTCGATCCACGTCAAAGGCGCTATCCCGGGACCGCTTAGGACTCCAAGCTCCGGATCCATTGGATCGTGAGAAATACTGATTCGTTCATCAACAATCTTCATTCCCAACTTCGTTCGCCATATTCCCAATGCGTTGTCAAAGCTTTGCGCCCATGGGCCCCGCCCTTCTTCCGCGCCGCTTCGCCCAAAGCTCAGCATCATCGGCTCCAATAAATCGCATATCGCTTGCGGCTCGAGAATAACCGTGTACCGTCCCGGTTCAATCTTTACTGGATTCAGTGAGGTGAGGCATTTTTTAAGCGCTTGATCCGCCAGCAGCTTTCCGTTGATTTTGCCCCAATCATATCCAGAGAGCCCAGCCCACCCTGAACCAAGTCCCTTGGGGTGCCGAACGGTCATCGAGCATTGTGCTTGCGTATATGTAGAGTACGTCAGTGGAACGTCGGAACTCCGACGCAATACAGAAAGCTCCTGTTGAGCTTCATCCCACCCTTTGCTTCCGCTAGCGACACCCGACGTTGCCGATACGCCAGCTCGCATCTCGAGATAACCGGCCGAAAGCAATCCGGCGTCCTCAGCACCCTGCATCAGCGATCGGGCCAACTCCGAACGCATACTCGCCGTTACGTTATAGGTGGCATCGCTCCAAACTTGTGGCGTTGGATTCGGCAGTACCGGCGGCGGTGGTAGAAATTCAGACGATGACGCGCTGGCAACCCGTTGTGCCACCCTTTCTGCAGCCGCAACCGCCGCTTTCAGTGAAGCGTCATCAAGTTGATTCGCCGAAACAACCCCATTCCCACCTCGAATCTTGCGTTGAATATCGATTCGAATATCGCGCCGATCGGTTGCAACCCATACTCGATTCCGAGCCCATTGCAGTTCACCGTTCCACCAGCCGAAGACATCAACACCAACGCTGCCATCCTTCGTACAAAAGTCGCGAATTCGCAGCATGAGATCAGCGCACGCTTCCCGAGTAATGATTCGATCGGGAGACAGTTCCATCGCCATTATGCCTTCCTCTGGATATCAATCACCGTAAGGTCCCTTGTGGCAATGGGAACCGACGTCACTCCTTCAAATCGTCTTGCGCTGCCTGGTCCACCAATTTGAATAAGCGATTTCCAAAATTCCGGTGTTCTGAATAGTGTTCCCGCATTGGCGAGTAAACTGACGCGTTTACCATTTTTTATCTCATACATCTTTCCGAACCCCAATCCATTGAGACACTGGAAGTCGATATCGGCAGACATTCGACGAAAGGCAACACCATCCGGTATGGATTCGATCAGTGAATTATAATCGTCCGAGGATTGACTGGACGCCATTTGGAGATTTCCATAGGTTGTAATTGGGACTTCGATTGCGGATTCGGCATATGCCGAACCACTCGATTGATGCGACTGAGGATACGATGAAGGTGGCTTAAGCCAAGTAGCACTTTCGCGCATCGTGGAAAACCCGTTTAGTCTCCCGTCTTTAATGATCGACGTAGTTACTGGAGCGACGCCTTCATCATCCCATCGTACAGTGGCCAAACCACCCGATTCGTCACGATTGCATGAGACATTCAGTTCCGGGCTACCAATTTGCAACGTGCCGACCATTGCATCCGGGTCGGTGATATAACTCGTTCCGCTGTCGTTGGCATCGTATCCCATTGCGCGGGTCAGCTGTGTAGCGGTGCCAATTGTGCCTTTGAGTATACGACCAACACTTTGGGCATCGAATACGGCGCTATAGCGCCCGACATCAACCGGCTTGACCGGTAACGACCAGTCAAATCGAATTTCTTCCAGCTCCTGCTGGAACGCTTCACGAATCGGTTGATCGCGATACAACTCCCAACCTACCCCTGCTTCAGTTAATAAGTCAATTGAGCTACCAGATTTTTTCCTGCCTTGGGAATACGAAAATGAAAGCCCCCCTTTTGAGCTATACAGATTTTGCGTGTAATAACTCCCCTCCGTGGAACCAAAGGCCTTCTGCTGCTCTGTAAAAGTGCAGACATTACCACTATCCTGAACGCCAGGCGTTCGCTCAATATAGAGCGTAAGGCTTCCAAGATAATCAAGGATTTCATCCGGACTGATCATAAACGGATTCAGCCGAACAGGCATCTCCCAATGTCCATCACGAATAACGGCATTCTGCGCAAGTTCAACGATTCTTTGTTTACCTTGTGCGTTGGTCTTCCCAATTGCTATAGCTTCCTGCGTAATTCGCCGCATCTCATCGGTCGACCAGATGGGCGTGCATGCAAAGCCCCAATATCCGTTAAATAACACTCGTACACTAGCAGCAAGCACTTCACTATCACGAATGGTTCCAAGTCGTCGAAACGAACGAGTTCGATTATGGCTTAATCGCACATCAGCGTATGTCACTTTTGCTTCATTGGCTATATTCAGTGCGCCTAGTACCAATTCTTTTAATCGGGGATCTTGAATAGGTGGTGCGTGAACGGGCCGCGTATTCAAGATGGCCATTACCGGACGGGTTCCAATCAATGTTCCGGCAGTTACAGCCGATGCCGCCTGTAACAATCTTCTTCGACTATATCGCATATAAATCACTCGGGAGCATTATGGTATCAGCGCCATCCTGTTGATATGTTCTATCGAACGACAACGGTGCCCCAAATATCTGGGCGACGAGTACTATGGTATTTATAACGGCCAGGCTGGTAGAACGATCGCCCTTTCGCGATATCTGGATCGAGTCGAGGAAACGTAATGAACCCTCCAGGTGGATATATTGGTTTCGTCAAATCTCGTACAAAAGGATCGATATTCCCGGACGTGTCGCTAAGCCGCATGCCAACCGGCGTGCAGCAAGATTTAGCGGCCACATTCGGATCATCAAATACAATATCTAAACTGTCATTGGTGAAATTCAACCAAAAGACGCCGCCACCGGCTGCAATAGTAGTTTCACGTTGCACGCTTAATCCATCTTTAATATAAAGAACCTGTACCCGCCGGTCCGTCACTGTCATAAGCAAAGAATCATGCATTGGTATGCCATACACCATGGCAGAAGTATAGAGCATCGTTTCGCCACGGGAGTACCCTAAAAAGGCAGGATTCCAATCATCACTAAAGGCCCCAACATCTTGATTCTCAGTCTGATAGTACACAATAGTACGTGGAATCTGTACACCTGAAGAATCGAGAGCTCGAGCCATAATTTTCTTGGATACGTTGTCGTACAGATGTGGAGCCGCCATGAACGCGCTATCTCCTGTTGGTAACTGCATGGAGAACGACTTCAATATTGGTGGAACTGGCACGTTCGTTACGACAATACGCGCCGTATCAGATAGAGTGACCCCATTGACGGTCATCGTAACGAAGATACGGCTACCATTTGCACTTGTCTGTCCAATACCCTTAATCACTCCATTTGGAAGAACGATGATTCGATCAGACTCTGACTTAAATTCGGAAACTGGAGCATCGACGAGGACTTCACCGAGTGCATTTCGAGGAGTGGCGACTAATGTGACGGTGTCGTACGGCGCCACCATTGCAAGGTTGATCGCCCGATAGTTCAGTTTAAGCGAGGAAAAGAGGTCCCGCGGAGTTTGTAAAAAAGTGGTAGGTTCACTCGGATCACCACACCCTTGTAGCCCAGAGAGTATTCCTAGACAAAATCCCATCGGAATAATACTCTTCCGTAAGCATTGCATGTAGTTCGGCATAGAGCTAGGCTCCTCGGTTTAGACAGCCGTGATAGAACGGATTGAGCGATGATTCACCCTTCGGAACTGGCGCCGTTACATCACCGCCGTATCGTACATTCAGCACTTGACCCATCGGGCCATAGAATCCAGAGGGATATACGGAATCTGGATCTCGATCATATTGTCGAACCATACGTCGCAGATCACCCTGGCGGTGACCATCGAGGTAGAGCCAGAACGCTCTCTCAGCAAACAGTAAATCAACACGAACATCAAAGATCGTTTTGCCGGAGGGCAATGGAAGAAGTGCCGGATCCTTTAACGGCTTTAAACCATTTACACTGCCTGATCCAGCGGCCCAAACCGTATCTCCAGCAAGATTTATGGTATACGTATTATTCGTCCGTAGAGCATTCAGGAGACTCAGCCATTGCGTATCACCTCTATGCAACGCGGCTTCCGCTTGTATGAGAACCGCCTCAATGTATGAAGCGAGTGTTAATTTTGCGATCGTACCTTGTGCAAAATATTTATTAGAATAAAACAAGGAATCACCCGAGAGCACTTTTCCAAATCGAGCACTGGATCGAGGATCCTTACTGGACAGAAACGGCATGCCAGTACCACCCTCTCGATCCGCCATAGTGGCAGCGAAAAGAGCGTCAACAACAGGAACAACTCCCTGTAATGGCAACCCATAGCTAAATCCAATTTCTACATGATTAACGCGCGCGGCAGCTTCTTCGAACTGGCCCAGGTTCAACAGCGCACGTGCAGCACCAATATTAGCGAATTGGACTAATCTGCTGCTATCCGCTCCTATCGATGCTGCCGAGTCGAAGAGTTGTATTGCCTTCGTAAACAGCTCGCTCGTTGATGAACCAGGCACATAGGTAAAATCCTTGTCAAAATCCACCGTACTCAACGGCACCCCAGAACAAAAGAATTCGCCAAGCAACGCAATTGCGAATGCTTTTGAGGCGAATAACTCAGCCTGCAAACTTGACGGAAATTCATTTGGGAAGAGCCGTAATAGTCCAATCGATTGATCTGCGTTGGCACGAATGACCTGAAGTGCAGTGAATAGTCCTTGAATACCAGTAAAATCCGATGTAATATTTCGGGCATCCAGCGAAACAGGGATTGCTCCAGCATAGGCAGTAACGTTCCTAGCGCTCTCCGATTGCATTTCATCGGTAAATGCAGCGCTACCCAGAACGTATTGTCCTACACCACCAGCTGTGCGCATTAAAGTCCCCCGATATGCCGACATCGCTCCACCTGGTGTTCGGAATGTGTTAGGGTCAACGGTGCCAGCAGGTAATGGCTGATTTAGATCCTGACACCCGACGATTACCAAGCAAAGCCCAGCGCATACTGCAGTGTTCATTATTGACATTAGTTCCCCAATAGAACGCGCATCGTCCACACTCGAGGCTGAGACAATAACCCGATATCTATGGTGGATCCACTACCCATCAGAGCAGAATTTACATTTGGATCCTTTCCCATATAATTCGATTTCATCCCGAGATTCTTTCCTTGCAGCGAAACAGACATATTTTTTGCTCCAAATTTCTTCGCGATTCCTTGTCCAAGATTCAGACTCATTGATAGTGTTTCAAAACGCCATGTATTAACTACTTGAGTAATACCGAATGCTGTTCGCCTTGCGGATACCGCGATTGCCTGTTGCATTAACGTCGCAGATGATTCATTGGCGATCAAATTAAATGGACTATTGGGGTCTCGCATGACATCGGCAGTCTGGGTGATGCCATATACGTAGCTCATTCCAGTATTAATCGTAAGACGACCACTAAACAGAGTCCAATTATTGAATAGATTCATCGTCCCCTTAGGTTCAGGTTGTCCGATGTATACCGATGAATCAGCAATAGTCACTTCTCTTTCAACAATATGTCCATCGCCATTTAAATCGTTGACACCAACAATGGGCCTTGCCCAAATCCCCCATAATGCATATCCCGGAACCACCCGCCGCACAGACCCTCCGTTTGTGCTAAGGTCTTCGCCAATGATCAGCGGCACCCCCCGTACATTGAGTCGCTCTACACGATTTTCATTCTGAGCCATCCCAAACGTACTTTGCCATCCATACTTTGATGACTCCATTATGGTCAAACGAAGAGACAGCTCTCGTCCCGAGTTTCTGACTACACCAACGTTAGCCTTATACGACTGATTTCCAGTGCCCTGCGCAATCGATGGCGCAAGAGGAACGTCGACAATCGCATCATGAGCAACCTTTCGATATTCCGTGAACTCAATTCCAAATCGGCCATGCAACAGTTCAGCGTCAAAACCTCCCTCAAACTCAACACCTCGCTCTGGACGCAGTTGAGTATTTCCAATAGTGGAGAGAGTGGTGTTAAATCGATAGTCTGTGCTAATATTGACCGTCGTATCAACAGCAAAAAGTCGTAAACGATCTTTAGGACCAGGTTGTGTTCCTGCCGTTCCAAATGCCATGCGCAATCGCATAAGATCCATAAAATTTTTCCATGGAAAATATTCTTCTTCCGAAGCAATCCAGGAGAAGTTCATTTTTGGAAGCCCTAACGCTCCAGCCCGTTTTCCTTGAAAACCGTTGTTGTCGATTCGGAATCCTGGCATCACAAAGAAACGGGAGCGAAGATTAATACGAGGTTCAACAAACCATCCAAGCGTCGTAAGACTCGTCGATCTGTATGATGTTGAGGTGAATCCACTACTTGGTATCGTTGTGCCAGCAGGTAACCCCCTCACAACCGCTGAAAGACCCTCTCCATTCTGATCTTGGAGATTTAAGCCAAAAGATGTTGTTAATTTTTCACCCAACATTGGGACACGAGTATTCACTGTAAACGACCGAGTCTGAGACGCCCCATGGGCAATGCTATACTGTCCAATAGTATCCCCATCCGAAGCGCTCCTTATGATTCCTCGAGGTAAGTATGCCTCATCTTTAACTGATACTGCATCAATTCCAGCGGTTGCCGTAACCGGAAGCCAAGATCTAATTTGCCAACTCATATTTACCGTGTTCGTATATCGAACTTGATTATGAATCATTCGTTCGTAGAATCGATCTTCAAAGTCAGTAGGTGTATCGCCACGAAATTTTCTTGACCAAACAGAAATTGCAGTATTACCGAGTGCCGATTTTCGTTGAGCACTATTATAGAGCTTGCTGGTTAACTGTATTCGAAGATCAGGATTTATTTGTGTGGCAAGCTGACCGGTGCCGCCCCATGTATTATACTGATCTGGACGCGCCATCCATGAGGGAAGCGTGTTCCCATATAATTCATGATACCGATCCGTCAGGTATCGAGACATCTTTAAAACACCGTGATCGGCACTCCCACTCCCAATAAGGGAATACTGTAACGATTGACTACCACCGGACAGACTAAGACTCTGAGCCCTCGTTGCTCCCCTTCCAAGTACGGTGTAGTAAGGATCATTTAACGCTTGAAACGCCACTATACTGTCTACATCACAAGCATATAATGGAATTCCATCAGTTACGCCGCAACGACCTGGTACGGTACCCAGCAGACTTCCGAACCGATACGATCCAATCGGATACTTCCCGGGGATGTATGATAGACCCTGATCAACAGTTGCAGACCATCTTGCAGGTCCGGCACGCCCTCGTTTGGTTGTGATGACTAAAACTCCATTCGCCGCATCAGACCCGTACATCGCGGCCGCTGACGGCCCCTTGAACACATCTAATGTCTCGATACTGTTCGGATCAATCTGATCAAACGCCGACGAAGCTAAGTACCGATTCGTTCCAATATTACCGTTATTAACACCATCCATCCCAATGCTCGTAGCCGCAAATGGAGTTGCATTACCATCAATACGAATACCATCTAACACTACAACCATGTCGTTGCTGTTATACACACTACTAGACCCACGCAACCTTAGTCTTGACGGATCCCCCGGCTGTCCGGAACTCCGCTGCACCACTAATCCCGGGACACGATTTTCAAGAAGATCGGTTAGAGTCCTCACCGGCGCAGTCTTCATCACGGAATCCACATTAATCGACGCAATCGCATTCCCAATTTCCAACTTACGTTGCTCACCAGTTACCGTCGTCACCACCTCAGTCAACGTGGCAGCTGCCGGCCTCAGCATTACTCGCATCGACGTTGCCTTTTTTTCATCAACCTGCACAGTTCGACTTGTGGTAGCATACCCGAGCAACTTGAACGTTAGAGAATGATCTCCTGTCAAAACATTGGCAATCTGAAACTCGCCTTTGCTTCCCGTTATCGCCGAACGCTTCGTCCCCTGCAACGTAACTAAAACACCTTTTACTCCATTTCCATTCGTCGAATCGAGCACTTGCCCATTAATCGACCCTGTCGTTTGTTGAGTTGCCTGCTTCTCTCCACCCTTCACAGAAACAACAAAAACCGTTTGACCATCAGCCGAGAACCGGGGCCGAAACCCAACCCCTTCGAGAACTGCAGTAAACGCCTGCTCGGCAGTCACATCCTTCAATATCACAGTAACCTTCCGATCAACCGGCACCTTCGCCCCACTCAAACTCACCGCTAATCCCGTCTTCGATGCAATAGCGGCAAGCGCGTCTCGCAAGGGAACATCCTTTAACTCAAGAGAAATCCTCTTAGGCTGCTGATCGAGAACAAGGGCACGCGCCCCCGACGTTGCACCGGCATACCCCAACGGACTTTGTGCGCCAACCACTGATCCGTAGCACACAAACAAACTCGCCAAGACTACAAAACGCGATAGTGACATTATAAGTCGGTGCTGGTAATAGTTAGAACTCGCCCCTGTTGCACAACAGAGACCTTGAACGTATTCCGAAGAATCTCAACGAGATCGCTAATCGATCCGCTCCGCAAAATGGCATACATCGGCACCATACCAATCGCCTCGTCACCAAACCGAATATCTACATCATACCATCGATTGAGATCAGCAACCGCATCTCGCAACGCAACCCCATTCAGCATTAACCGCTCAGTTGTAAATGCCAAAGCTGCATCAAGCGATTGATCATGCTGCACAACAACAGTTCCATTCGTATTCGTCGACGCAACATCATACGCATTGAGTACCCGATCATTAACCGCCACACGCCCACTACGCACCGCAACACGAACCGTAGGTGGTTGATACGCACGGATACCAAACTCAGTCCCCAGCACCCGAGTACGTACATCACCAGCCTCTACCACAAACGGCGAACGCTCTGCATGCGCGACCTCGAAATACGCTTCGCCAGAAAGCCGCACAATCCGATTCCCCTGGCTAAAGTTCTCGGGCACCTGAATTCGACTCGCAACATTCAACGTCACTCGGCTTCCATCGGCAAATTGAATCGTCGCGCGCTGAGCGTTCCCGGTAGAGTAAGTCATCATACCGGATCCCATCGCCGACGACCGTGCGCGAGAAAGTGTAAAGCCCAAACCAATCACGCCGATCATCACAGCGCAGATCATCCCGATGCGCGCAATAGAGAAACGACGCAAGCGAGGCAGCGGTGAGGAACGAAGGTTGGTACTGGGAGAAGCCGTCTCCGCACGATCGGACTTCGTAGCCTGATTCATTGCGCCCAACTCAGTCGACGTATACAACGGAATCACCCGCCCCGCCAACCCAACCCGGGTGAGCAATACCTGCTTGGCATGCGAGGTATCGATTTCCTCCCAATTCGTAATCGGAAGACGCTGAGGTTCGACCGCGAGCGTATCGACTGACCGGAGCATCGCAACCAAATGGCGATGCTCCGGCTTTTCATACATCCACGCTTCAACAAGAGACGCTTCACTGGACGTTGCGGTCCCAGCGAGGTAACAGTCGAGCAGTTCGGGAGAAATCGAGTGAGATTCTGGCATACGTGTGTTGGTCTACTGAGAGAACACCGCTCACGGCCAGTTGTGACAAATTCGATTTTTACCGGTTAGTCGAACTCAGTCTGGAGGAGTGCACGGAGAGTTACGAGCGCTCGACTCACATGTGCGCGGGCGGCGACGTCGGTGATTCCTACGATGTGCGCGATCTCGGCGAAGCTCATCTGGCGCGACCAGCGGAGTATTATGATGGTACGCCGCGGTTCGGGGAGGGCCGCAATGGCCGCTCGAACGGCGGCGAGGCGTTCATCAAACTCTAGTTGGTCGTCAACCGGGATGGAGGGAAACGCGATGGCTGAGACAATATGCTCCCCAGCATGTTGCTCGAACCGCGCGACTTCTCGACGACGGCTGCGAAGTTCGTTCTTGGCGCGGTTTCGAATGCTTCGGTAGAGATACGCGCGGATGGTGGTGTCGATCCGCAATACGGCTCGGCGTTCCCATAGGGCTGTGAGTGCATCGAGCGCAAGCTCTTCCGCGATGGCGCGTGAGAGGACGATTCCGGTGGCAAACCGAACGAGGGGGATGAAATACGTGTCGAAGATGTCTTCGAGTGCTTGCGCATCGTCAGTCTGCAGGCGCTGTATGAGCGCCTGATCGCCGATTGGATCCGGGAAATCGGACATAGACTCGTGCGCGGAGACGCTCATGGTAGCGCAAAGTTAGGGGCGAGAGCCGAACAAACTTATGGCAGCATACGATGAATGGTTGGGAATGTAAAGGTTTTTGTTTTTGGAGAGGTGTGGGCAGCGAGCGATTAGGCTGGGATGGGAACTTCCTCTATAGATCGCGAACCTATAGAGGGCTTCAGGAGGTGAGTGGTCGTTGATACGACCGTTTGAGCGTTGCGGAGAAAATGTGCAATAACTTTTAAGTCCGAACGACCATGTGATAGTTAGGTCCGTATCGTTACGATTTTATGATGATAGGATATTGTCGAATATCATCATTTTATTGCATCAAATATTCACACCAAAACGTTCGCTCCTACGTTTGATTTCCACCGTTGACTCGGCGTGTACGCCGAGCGTATAGTAGAAGGTTAAGATTTTTTCTCCTACGCGTATCGGAGGTGATCATGGAGCATAAATACAAAGTTGGCAGAAAGCGCTTGGTTACGGCTGAGCAGTTGCTGCATATGAAGGCGAAGCTCGATTACCAATGGTATGAGCTTGATCGTGGGAAGCCGGTGTTGTGTGAACCTGGAGGTTTTGAGCACACCGACGCGGGGACTCAATTGGTAATTGAGTTAGGTGTATTTGTGAAAACCCATCAGCTAGGACGAGTACTCGGCGATGGCGGAACGTACGTACTGGAGAGAAATCCCGATACGGTGCGGATACCGGATGTTTCTTTTATCCGAGCCGGACGTGTTCCGTACGGGCTGAAGAGCTTTATCGATGGAGCGCCTGATCTTGCGGTTGAGATCATGTCGCCCAGCGATCGGTTTATTGGATTGGAGCGGAAGGCGGATCAGTATATCAAAGCGGGGACGTCGTTGGTGTGGACGATTCGGCCAATTGATCGCACGGCGGTGGTGAGACGAGCAGATGGGTCGGTGGAGAAGGTGTCCGCGGATGGAGTGCTTGATGGAGAAGGGGTGGTTCCTGGGTTTAAGTGTCGGTTAGGGGTGTTGTTTGAGCGATAGCTGTTTGGACGAACAATAAACAAAAAACGCCCCGCAATTTCTTGCGAGGCGTTTCGAACAAAAACAATACTCTAAACTACAACTTCAACAATAGCTACGGTTACAATTACCGCAACCACTCAAGCTATCGCGTAAAGAACGACAACCCAAACGTTAACCCAAGCTGATTGGCGCCATCATCTCCACCAGCAGCAAACAGATACGAATAGTTTGCCTCGACACGACCGGCAACCCGGTCAGTGAATGCGTGCTTCAAACCATACCCAGCGCCCAACAACGCACGCGTATCGCTTCCAGCACCCTTTACACTAGCACCTTGAAATCCAACAAATGGGCGCACATAATAGCCAACACCCAAACGTGCTGGGGCTTTGCTCAGATGATACAACGCGCCAACTCGAGCTGTATAGGTAGTTACACGTTCTCCACCACCACTATTAGACTGAAGTCCGATCGATGGTTCGAGTGACCACTTCTCGTTCATGAACATACCCATTCGTAACGACTGGGCAGGAATACCGATTGAGGTCGTGCTGGGTTTGTTCAAACCAAACTCGAGCCCACCATCAATTCCAAATTCATATAAACGCTTAGTGGTAACCTGGGCAGACGCTGCCGCCGCCGTCACGGTCAAGCCAATAACCAAAACAAATGCATTAACAAAACGATTACGCATAAAAACCTCTTTAAAAAGGGAACTTTTAACAAGTAAGCCAGCTGTAACGCGATAAACGCGCCATCGAGACGGCGTTATCGATATCCACCCGGCTTGTGGCCCCTCTTATATCAAGTCTTATACCGTTTATAAAAAATCGAACGTTCTATAAATTACAGCCTTCGTGGTTCAATCGTCACCACAAAAAAACAGCAGCGCCTCTAGTGCTCTAGCTCCAGAGGCGCTGCTGTTTTTTGTGTACAATCGCGTATGTCAGTCACACACGCGATACACCGTTGCTCAATTAGCGTGTAAAGTACGACAAGCCTACCGATAATCCCATGAAGGTCTGTCCATCATCGCCGAAGACGTGTGCGAGATTCGCTTCGGTACGCGCGGAAAGCCGTTCATACAATTTGAATTTATAGCCTACACCGCCGCCGAGTCCGGCTTTCGTATCGTCCTTGTTACCGAGGATTGCCAAAAATGGGCGTACATACGCTCCACCACCAACTCGATTCGGCTTCTTGCTGAAGTGATATAATGCGCCAGCACGGAAATCCCAGTTCGTTGCACTGCTACCGTTGCTGCTGGCGGTTGCAAGGGCCAGGGACGGCTCAATCGACCATTTCGGAGACAAGAAAAGACCAGCCCGCACTGACTTTGGAATAACGAAGGTCGTCTGACTTGGACCACTGAGGGAAATATCGAGACCAGCATCAGTGCCAAGCTCGAGAAGTCGTTCTGGTGTTTGTGCAGAAGCCACCGATGCAGATGCCGCGATTCCAGCAATCAATACAAACGTGTTTACGAATCGATTACGCATAAATCCTCAATCAAAAAAAATAAAATTTAAAACTACAATATTCGCCAATGAACAACTTATTGATTAACTCCATAAACTACTCAATAGTCACTACAACTAGATCCATCACATTTGTCCCAGTCGGACCAGTCACAATCAATCCACCTATTGTTTTCCAGAATGTGTATGCATCATTGTTGTGTAACGCGGCATCTGGACTACACGTTGCGGCACGTGCGCGCTCGAGGACGGTACTGTCCGCAAACGCCCCGGCAGCATCGGTCGGTCCATCGATTCCATCAGTGCCAATGGAAACAACGGTAATACCAGGTTCACTCTGTAATGCCATGGCCGCGGCAAGAACGAACTCCTGATTCCGTCCCCCTCGCCCCGATCCATGAACAGTTACGGTGGTTTCACCGGCATACACCAGACAGAGTGGCAATTCGTTTCCTGGATTCAACGACATTGGTAAATCCGAGGAAGCATCAGATAAGAAATCCTCACCCAATGCGGCACGACGAATTGCTATCGCGGCCTTTGCAATCTCTGCACCACAGTCACGTGCTTCACCATGTAACGTGGTTGTGATCAATGACGAACGATATCCCAACAGCTCTGCGCATTCACACGCTGCAGCAGCCGCTTTGCTGTTATTACCGATGATCCGAACCGATGTGTCCACAAACACCGAATCTCCAGGTTTAGGAGATTCATCAATCGCTTGTGTAAAATGTGCACGTAAGGAATCCGACAATTTTCCCCACACACCTCGGTTCCGCAAGACGGCAACCGCTTCGGCAAATGTTGTTGGATCCGGAACTGTGGGTCCTGAGGCAATTACGTCGACCGGATCGCCAATGACGTCTGAAAGAATCAACGTCGTCACCTGCGCCGGGGCCGCCGCTCTCGCGAGTCGTCCCCCTTTCAGTTGATCGACGTGTTTCCGGACACAGTTCAGTTCATCAATGGTAGCGCCCGCACGCAACAATAACGTCGTGAGCGATTGAAGATCGTCGAGCGCGATCCCGCGTGGCGGCAACGTACTCAACGCCGAAGCACCACCTGAGATGAGGCACAACACCGTATCGTTTTCACCAAGCGATTGCACGAGTTCGAGAATCGCACGAGCACCATGCGCACCTTCCGCGTTTGGAATGGGGTGCCCACCCTGAAAGGCAATAAACGACGGCGGTAAGCCGTGAGCCGGAGTTGGAGCGACGACGATGCCACGCACGATGCGGTCGGCAAGCACGTCGACTGCGCCTTGCGCCATAGTTGTTGCCGCTTTCCCGATCGAAAGAACAAAAACGTTCCGCGTGTCGGGGAATGTGTCGAGTGCCTGCTTTACAAGGGAGCGTGGGTTGACCGCATCGATTCCCTGAAGGGCGCACGCGACCGCGTTTGGATATGCGATGTCGTACATTAAAAACGCGTGAGGCGGAATACATGGATCACTCCACGTATTCCGCCCACACTATTGAGTTATGCGAGCAAGCCGCCAGTACGTTCTTTGTACGAAGCCGTTTCGTACACTTCCGGGTTCACAATATTTGGAGCCCGCTTGCGATGCAGATGCGCAACAGCATTCGTCGCCGCCATTGTCGCCATCTTGTCGCGCGTATCCTGACTGGCGCTCGCAATATGCGGAACCAACACTGCGTTTTCGCATTCAGCCAACCCTGCAGCCATCAACGGTTCATCTTCAAACACGTCGAGCGCCGCACCGGCAATCTGATTCGCCTTCAACGCGCGAATAAGCGCCTTTTCATCGACCACCGGACCACGCGATACGTTGATCAGATATGCAGTCTTCTTCATCTTGGCCAACTGCGCATCGCTAATCAGATGACGCGTTTCAGGCGTCAGCAACGGATGCAGCGACACAAAGTCGCTCTGCTCGAGGATTTCGTCGAGCGTGTTCACCTGACGCAAACTCATCGCCGGATTCTTGGCATCAGCTGCGATACCAGCAGCATTATGCGGATCATACGCCAACACGTCCATATCAAAGCCCATTGCACGACGTGCAACAGCAGACCCGATACGACCATATCCAACGATACCAAGCACCTTGCGACGGCCACTGCCGCCTGGGCTCACATCACCGCCAAGAAACAGGTTTGGTCCCCAAATCTTGTACTTTTCGGCGACCATATAGTTATGCGCTTCCGGAATACGACGAGCGGCAGCCAACAACAATGCCCACGTAAGATCAGCAGACGTATCCGTTAACACACCGGGCGTATTGCTCACCGGAATACCAAGCTCAGTCGCAGCCTTGATATCGATGTTGTTAAAACCAACTGCGTAGTTCGCAACACCCAACAGCTTTGGGTTTGCAGAAAGCACGTCGCGATCAACTGGCTCCGTCAACAACGAAAGCAACACATTGGTCTCTTTCACCGCAGCAAGAAGAACGTCTTTCTCAACGCCCTTCTCTTCGTCGCTCTGACCAACCGTAACGTTCGCGCCACCATCCTTAAGGATCGGGAACGCCACTTCCGGAATGCGGCGTGTCATGAAGATGCGTGTATCAGACATATAACTTCTCGTCGCGCATAAATGCGGCAAATCCTTCGGTGTCTGTGGTAGCCGTACGGATACGTTCAACCCCTTCCTTCAATCGCTCCATGCTTGTTGCAATGGACAAACGCAGGAAATGCTGCCCTTCTGCACCAATGCGACCAAAGGAGTTACGGTCCATCGTGGCAACGCCATGTTTGTACAACAAGAACATCTGCAACATCCCAGATGGTGACGCAGTCTTTTTACGTTCGTCGCTCAGTTTGTTATACGCGTCGATAATACCAAGCTGTTCGCAAACACCAGCGACATTTGGGAATACATAAAACGCGCCTTTTGGATTCTGACAACGTACGCCCTTGATACCATTCAACGCTTCAACGACGTAATCTCGACGATCCTGGAAGGCCTGGACCATCTTGGTGATATACGCTTCCGACTCCGGGCTCTCCAAAGCAACTCGCCCAGCTTCCTGAATGAACGGAGGAACGCAGGAGACGATATTGATCGTCAGTTGCTTGAAGACAGCGGCTTCAGCAGTAGTTGGGAGAATGGCATAACCAAGACGCCATCCCGTCATGGCGAAGCCCTTGGAGTGGCCTGACACGAGAATCGTGCGCTCTTCCATTCCAGGTTCAACCATAATGCTGTGATGCTCTTCGCCGTCGAAGCTGCAATGTTCGTAAATCTCGTCGGCATATACGCGAACGTCAGCTGGCGCGTTTTCGCGGATAACCTTCGCGATACCGGCCAACTCTTCCTTGCTCAACACGCCACCCGTTGGGTTGGACGGCGAACAGAGGAAGATCATCTTGGTCTTCGGCGTAATAAGACGCTTCAGATCTTCTGGCGTAAAGGTAAAGCCAGTTTCTTCCCGTAGATGCAACGGCACCGCTGTCGCACCAGAGTATGTGATCCACGATTCGTAAATCGGGAAACCCGGGCTTGGATAAATGACTTCGTCGCCTGGGTTTACATATGTTTGCAGCGCAAAGCCAATAGGCGGCTTCCCGCCTGTTGTGACAACAACGCGATCTGGCGTAACATTTAACCCGCGAGTGCGATTCACATGGTCGCAGATCGCCTTGCGGAACGACATGACGCCTTGCGGGTCGGTATAATGCGAGTTGCCGGCATTAATCTGCTTGCAGGCTTCTTCATTAATATGGGGGGCGCTGTCAAAATCGGGCTCGCCGATGTTGAGGCGAATGACGTCGACCCCACGGGCAGACACTTTTGCGATATCTTCACCGACCTTGAACGCATTTTCTGTCCCAAGGGCGGCGATACGGGAAGCAAAGAGAGACATAATGCAGTTAAAGATAGCCTACAAAGATTTCTTTGCCACCATCAACCAAATTCGGGGTCTCCCTACGCCGGAACCTCTTCCTCTACAGCTCTCAGGTCGTCGACCGTTTCCTTTCCATAGAATATTTCTATGTATTTGGACTGCGTTGGCGTCAACTTGCGCACAGCCCAGGCGAGGTGCACAAAGTGTGGCTCGGTCGGCTGGTGCATGGGGATCATGCCGATCTCGTGCGGGAGATGGTTGGATTTTTTGGTATTACACGGGCTACACGCGGTCACCACGTTGGTCCACACATTCAACCCACCTCTCGACAACGGGATGAGGTGATCGCGCGTCAACGACTGCCTTGGCTTCAATATCGACTGATGCCGCCCGCAGTATTGGCAGAGGTAGTTATCGCGCGCAAAGAGGAAGGTGTTGGTCACCTGACGGCGGAACTTGCGCGGGACGTGCACAAAGCGCATCAGCCGAATCACGGCTGGCTTCGGGAATGTTAGCTTCTCAGACCGCACAAGATGCCCCGGATCGGTCTCCACGATCTCGGCTTTACCATCAATCACCAGCCGCATGGCGCGTCGCAAAGGAACCATTGTTAACGGTTCGAATGAAGCATTCAGTGCCAGGCAGCCGGTGATCATTATCTCCTCATAAGTTGGTGATTAGACCGGAATTCGACTCTCCACTCGAGTCAACCATCCATGTCTGTCAGGGAGCTTCCCAGTTACAAGCCCCATATACTGATCCTGAATGGCTCGAGTGATAGGGCCAGGTTTTCCGCCCCCGATCTCAATTCGGTCGACGCTGCGAATAGGAGTTAACTCGGCCGCAGTGCCGGTAAAAAAGAGCTCGTCAGCTACATAGAGCAATTCTCGTGGCATTACCTGCTCGACGACTTCATAGCCAAGATCTTTTGCAATCTGCTTCACGCAGTCTCGGGTAATGCCGCAAAGAATGCCGGACGCTAACGGCGATGTATACAGCACGCCATCGCGTACGAGGAACAGGTTTTCACCACTCCCCTCAGCTACATAGCCAAACGTGTCGAGCATGATCCCCTCGACATATCCGTCTAAACGAGCCTCCATCTTTGACAGCTGGGAGTTCAAATAGTTCCCTCCCGCCTTTGCCATTGTTGGCAAGGTATCCGGGGCTGGTCGACGCCAACTGGACACGCAAACGTCTACGCCGTTCGCAAGTGCGTCGTCGCCGAGATAGCGACCCCAGACCCAAGGGATCACAAATGTTTCCACCGGCGCCTTGTTAGGAAGGACTCCCATCTCCTGGCCAGTTCGCATCGCGACCGGGCGAAGATAGCATTCCAACAGGCCGTTTTCAGCGACTGTTTCCATGCAGGCGGTCACAAGATCGTCAACGGTATGCGTCATCGGCATACGGTAAATCTTGCAGGAATCTAAAAAGCGACGCATGTGCTCTCGCACACGGAAGATGGCAGGCCCTTCAGGTGTCTCGTAACAACGAATCCCCTCGAACACGGAGGAGCCGTAATGGACTACATGGCTCATGACGTGGATGTTCGCGTCTTGCCAATCGACAAACGCCCCATCCCGCCAAATTTTATGCTCATTCATGATCGTAAAATTTACGCGCCGAATCTCGTGGTAGCGAGTGCTTTTCCCAGTGAATTCACAGATTTACAGAGATGAGACACTGAGGACACCAGCTCTCCACCTTCCACAAGATGCTCTCCGTTTACCACCACCAGTTCGGCTTTATTGCCGCCTAATGCGTAGATGGCTGTGGCTACAGGGTTATGGGCTGGAATGGTGCAAGGGGCGGTTAGTTTGAACGCACACAGATCGGCGGCTTTCCCCACTTCGAGCGAGCCAATTGCCTGATCCATGCCGAGGGCACGTGCTCCGCTGATTGTTGCGAGTTCGAGGGCGGTTTCTGCTCGCACGGCTAATGGGCTCCCTGTTCTCGCATTTTGAAACAAGGTGGCCAGGCGCGCTTCTTCGAGGATGTCCATCCGGTTGTTGCTGGCGACCGAATCGGAGCCAAGCCCAACGGGGATCTGTGCGGCAAGGAAGTCTGAGAGCGGAGCGATGCCATGACCGAGCTTTGCGTTTGATGTCGGGCAGTGCGCAATAGTACAATTGTGATCGGCGATAATCGCGATATCGGCCGTATCAGCGCGAACAACGTGGATGAGGAGCGTTCCGGGCGGCAGGGCGCCGAGCGACGCAAGAAGCTCGATGGGCGAGCGGGATCGTGGTGCTACGGAGATGTCGCGACGGGCAAATCTGCGCGCGAATTCACCTTCGCCAACTTTCACGAGGTCGTCTTCGTCCTGGCTTTCGGCAATATGCATGGCGAGCGGGAGGCCCTGCTCGATCGCGTATTGGGCGGTGATTCGGTACAGGTCATCCGAAACGGTATATGGCGCGTGGGGAGAGACGCCAAGTTTAACGAGCGAGGTTTCGGTGGGCCTTAAGCGGTCGACGCGGGCTTTGAGATCCGCATGCGCGAGATCGACGCTTTTGGGATCGGGGCCAAACGTCTCCTGATACATGATGCCGCGGACGCCCATTTCATGCATCGCTTGCATCACAACGCCGCTTGAGCAGGTGTCGGCGTAGGTCGTGATGCCACGTTCGAGCCCTTCGGCGATACCCAGTCGAGCGGAGTCCAGTAGCGCATCGTCGTTAAGAACCGTGTTTCGCGCATGACGCAGTGTGTCGATCCACTCGGGAAACGACAGCCCTTCGAGAAAGCCACGCATCGCGGTGAGTTCGAGATGCGTGTGGGCGTTTATGAGTCCGGGGAGCAGGAGCGTATCGCCTAGGTCTACAGATTCACCGGCGGGTGCGCTCGCAGTGGGACCGACATACTGGATGACACCGTTATCACACGCAACCGTGCCATTTTCGATGGGTGCTGACGTGATTGGCAGCACCCATCGAGCGTGGTAACAAATCAACGACCGACCCTGTGTGATTCTGGTTTGTTATTGGGTTTGCTATCGAGTTTGTGCGCTGTTGCGCCCGGCGGAGCCTGGTATTGCGGTGCGGGAGCGGAGCATTCCTGAACGGGCTCGGTGCCCGGAATGTAGTATTCGGTGATAATCGTTGGGCCACCGCAGGCTGGCGTAAATAACAACCCAGTTTGCGAGTCGATGAGCCTGCTGGTAATCGCTTCAGGTTTAGGCCAGTCGGCAGGAGCTGGCCGACGGAGATAGACCTCAGTCATAAACGTCGTCCATGCGGGAGCGGCGAGTGCGCCACCCTGGGCGTTTGACTGAATGGTCTGTGGTCGATCGAAGCCCATCCATACACCGGCGACGAGGTCCGACGTATAGCCAATGTACCAGACGTTGGTTCCGTCGTTGGTCGTCCCCGTTTTGCCGCCTGCTGGGTAGACAAAACCTGCGGCACGAACGGCGCTATATGCTGTTCCACGCTGCACGACGTCTTTCATCATGCTGACCATCAACCAGGCTTCTTCTTGCGAGAGCACCTGCGTTTTGCGTGGCTGAGGGCGCCAGATGACCTGGCCTTTGGCATTTTCAACGCGGAGAATTGCGTTGGGTTGAGCTCGTACGCCCATATTTGCGAACGTCGTATACGACGCGATCATCTCGAGCGGATAGACATCTGCCGACCCAATGAAGATGGACGGGTACGGCGGGATTGGTGTGGTAATCCCAAAGTTACGCGCTTCGTTGATGATGGCGCGTTCTCCCAACTCCATACCAGCGTTGATGGCGACAAGGTTGCGCGACATGTACAGTCCGCGACGCATCGTCATTGGGCCCATGAACTTCATGTCGTAGTTCTTGGGTTCCCACAGCGATCCGTTCCCTTGGGAGATGGAGATTGGGCTGTCGTCCAACATGGACGATGGTGAGCGGCCATTTTGGATGGATGCCGCGTAAACGATGGGCTTGAACGACGAACCTGGCTGCCGTAACGCCTGCGTTGCGCGGTTAAACTTGGAGTCCTGGTAGTCTCGGCCCCCCACAAGCGCACGAATTCCGCCCGTACGTGGGTCGAGCGCGACAAACGAACCTTGCAAGTACGGCGAGTTAGTACCGGCGTCGCCGGATGCATTTCTTGCAACGTATTGTTCATACGTCACATGTTTGTACGGCCGATATTTCCCAGACTCGATCGCTCGCAGTTGGCGTTCCAGCGCACGTTCAGCTGCGGTCTGCATACCGAGATCGAGCGTGGTGTACACGTTGAGCCCTTCTTCGTATAGCTGTTGTCCGAACTGTGCGTCAAGCTGCTGGCGTACCCATTCAACAAAATATGGCGCCGTTTCGCCAGACTCCACGCGTGTAGCCAGCTGCATCGGATATGCGCGCGCCAGGCTTGCTTCCGCGTCGGTAACCACGTCGGCGTTGCGCATCAACTCGATAATTGTATTTCGGCGTTGAATGGCGCGATCTGGATATCGGCGTGGATTATACCGTGTTGGGGCCTTTGGTAACGCCGCCAACGTAGCTGCTTCGGCGAGGTTAAGGTCGCGAACCGATTTTCCAAAATATCGCTGAGATGCCGTCTCTACGCCATAAGAGCCGTTTCCAAGCGCGATTTGGTTGAGGTAAAGCTCAAGGATCTTTTCTTTTGAATATTTGGATTCAATCGCACGTGCAATCTTGGACTCTTTGATCTTGCGGATCAGCGTCTTTTCTCGCGACAGTCGTTCAGGGAAGACGTTACGGGCGAGCTGCATCGTAATGGTTGAGAAGCCCTGTGCGTATCCTAGTGACTGGATGTTACGCAGCCCCGCGCCCAGGACGCGCCAGTAGTCGATCCCATTGTGGCTATAAAAGCGTTTATCCTCGGTGGTGATAAACGCTTCTTTTACAACGTCCGGGATCTCGGAAAGCTTTACGAGCGTGCGTCGTTCGATGCCAAGTTCGGCGATAAATCGCCCATCGACCGCGTAGAGCTTCGAGGTCTGCTTGGGTGTATACTCCTCAAGCACATCAATAGACGGACATCGATCCCCGCTACAGATGAGCGTCCACGTGGCGGCTGCGATTCCAACACCAAACGTGACGACGAGAATGATACTCGTCAGTAAAAAGCGAAACACCGAGGGGTGTCGTTTGCGGAAGGAAGCTTTGTTTTTCGAGTTGGTGCGAACGGGCATGGGAACAATTTACCAGATATATTACCGCCGATGCCACAGAACGATCTTTTGACCGAGCTGCGCTGGCGCGGCTTGGTGTATCAGCATACAGAAGGGTTTCCCGAAGCGCTGAACCAGAGTAACGGCGCCCCGATTACGGGTTATTGCGGCTTTGACCCGACCGCGCCGTCGCTACATATAGGGAACCTGGTCCAGATTATGGGCCTAGTTCATCTCCAGCGATGCGGCCATCGCCCGCTCGCCTTGGTTGGAGGCGGAACCGGGATGATCGGCGACCCGAGTGGCAAGTCGGCCGAACGATCGTTACAAACTACGGATCAGGTGGCAAACCACGTTGCCGGTATTCGGGAACAGTTAGGACGTTTTCTCGATTTTGGCGGCCCGAAGGGCGCTGTGATGCAAGACAACGGTGAGTGGCTTCTCAAGATTGGCGCAGTTGAGTTTATGCGTGACGTTGGGAAGCATTTCACTGTCAATTATATGTTGGCTAAAGATTCGGTTAAATCCCGAATCGATGGCGGTATTTCGTACACCGAGTTCTCGTACATGTTGCTGCAGGCGTATGACTTTTTACAGTTGCATCGGTTGCATGGTGTGACGTTGCAGACGGGCGGGAGCGATCAGTGGGGGAATATTACGGCTGGAATCGAACTGATCCGTCGTTCTGTGGGTGGCGAGGCGCATGGGTTGACGTTGCCGTTGGTTACGTCGGCTAGCGGCGCGAAGTTTGGGAAGACGGAATCTGGAACTGTTTGGTTGGATGCGAAGTTGACGTCGCCTTATAAGTTCTTGCAGTTTTGGATTAACGTGGATGATCGGGATGTTGTGAAGTATCTCAAGTTCTTCACGTTGTTGTCGGAAGATGAGATTGGTGGGTTGGAGCGGGTCGCGATGGAGCAGCCGGAGCGTCGTGAGGCGCAGATTGCGTTGGCGCGGGATGTAACGACGCGGGTGCATGGTGTGGAAGCGACGCGAATTGCGTTTGAGGCGTCTGGGGTTTTGTTCGCGAAGACGGATCCGACGACGTTATCGGCTGATGTGTTTGAGGCGTTGGCGGAGGAAGTGCCGAGTGCGACGATTCGAGTTGGGGATGTCGCGACGGTTGCGGATTTGTTTGTGCAGGCCGCGTTGGTGAAGTCGAAGGGTGAGGCGCGCCGATTAGCGGATCAGGGTGGGACGTATGTGAATGGGGAACGGACTCCTGGGGCTGCGGTTGTGGGTGAGTTGGCGCGGTTGGCGGGGTCGCATTTGTTGTTGAGGAAAGGTGCGCGGGATTATGCGGTGGTTAAGCTGGTTGATTGACGCGTGGCGAAGCTAGTCGATTCGTGAGTGGTGAGTGTCGACTAGCGAGTGGCCAAGCTGGTCGGGTAGCGCAATGGCTTCGTCATTTGTTTGATATGTGCGCTGCTCAAAAAGGGAAACTGAACTCGGTGTAAAGGGGACTAATACAGTATGAAATATTCACAGGTTTTGAAGGGAACGTTCGCTGCGGTGGTTTTCTCCGTTAGCGCTCACTCGTTGCAGGCGCAAAAATCTGCGGGAACGACTGACTTCGATCAGTTGGCGAAGCGCGCGGCGACGGCGTTCTCGAAGACAACCTCGCTGGCGTTTACGCTGACAGCGAAGTCTGTTTCACCTGGGTTCAGCTTGGCTGCGGTTACGGGTGGTGAAGGAACGATTCTGTTTCCGGATCGGATGGTGTTTAAGGGGACATTGCAGAGTTCCCCAGCGATGGCTGCGCCGTTTGTGGTGGCTGGATGTGGGACGGAGCAGTTTGTGGAGATGGGCGACGGGAATTTTATGAAGATGGAGGCGGCGCCAAATATTGGGAAGGTGCTGTTTTCGTCGGATACGAGCTTTGTGCTTGGCATCTTGAAAACGCTCGAGCAGGTAACAGCGCCGAAGTCGGTGAAGTTGAATAATGTGGACACATGGAATGTGTCTGGTGTTGTACCGGCTAGTTTGTTGAAGACGTTGCCGAGCCGGCGGAGCCCGGCGGCTGGGGACGTGAAGGCGGAGTTGTGGTTGAGTCAGAAGGATGCGAAGTTGCATCAGCTTGTGCTAACCGGACCGTTACTGGATACTGATACGCAGCAGACAATACGGACCTTGACGTTGTCGAAGTTTAATGAAAGTGCGACGCTTTCAGTACCGCGTGGGAAGTTGCCGTGTAGCGCTGCGGCGGCAGAGAAATAGCAGGTTAGTTAAACGCCGAACGTTAGCGGATACCGCAATCGTTCGGCGTTTTGTTTTTTGTGGACTTCATAAAAATTTGCAAGTTTTTTGGTTATTTGTATTTAGTGTAGCTGTTCACGTCGTTTGGAATCATTAGTAGAAGATGCAGGCTGTGTAGTATGTACGAGATAGTACACCCGTAGCACTCACACTGAGCTAAGCCGAGCTGAGAGCGACATTGCAAACAACAGAGTCGGTGCGAAACGCATCGTTTACGACCTCCGCTGAAAGTTCGCTGTCGAACGACAGCTCCCGCCGATGGACGATTATCACTCAGCTGCTCACGTTAGCGGCGGTCGTCTTTCTTACTGCACTTGATCAGACTGTCGTTATAACGGCGTTACTCCCGATGTCTCAAGGGCTCGGGATGACAGCACAAGATCTTCCGTCGCTGTCGTGGATTATTAGCGGGTATCTGCTCGGATATGTGATCGTCATGCCGTTGATGGGTCGAGTAGCAGACATCTGGGGCCGACGACGGTTGATGTTGATCTGCCTGGCTGTGTTTGCAATCGGATCGCTGTTATGTGTCGAAGCGCCACGACTCGCAACATTATGGGATCTGGCGATCTTGCAGAAGCTCGGCATCGATGTCAAACATCCAGCGCTCACATGGCTCATTATTGCCCGATTCATTCAAGCGGTCGGCGGCGGCGCGGTTGTTCCGATTGCACTCGCAACCTGCGGATCGCTGTTTGGTGCGGAACGCCGTAGCGTAGCGCTCGGCTTTATAAGCGGCGTGACGGAGGCTGGAGGCGCACTGGGGCCGTTGTATGGCGCGATTATCCTTGAAAAGTGGCCTATTACATGGGCGCTGTATCCAGATCCGTGGATGTGGTTGTTTCTGCTGAACTTGCCGCTGGTTGCGATACTGTCGTTCCTGCTCTGGTGGAAGTGGCCGCAGCCGTCGAAGCCGAAATTGCGCTTGGAACCTGCGTTAGGTGCTCGACATAGTACGTCGAAAAACGCGATCGCTAGTAGCAACGGGGACAATGGCAGTAGCAACAGCAGCCATCGCGGTAACAACGGGCTCGACGGTGCCGATTACAGCGATGCCCGCATCGACTGGCTCGGTGCAATCGTATTAGGTGCGGCTCTAGTTTGCCTCAGCCTGGGTTTGAGCCAGCAAGCCGGTGCGATGATTGAGCTATCGACAGAGCATGTTGGCGAGCATAACCCGTATTTGCTGGTAAGTGCGCTGGTATTGCTAGTTGGATTTATTCTGATCGAGAAAAAGCAACGAGCTCCGGTCGTCCCGTTAGAGCTGTTCCGGTCGTTAACGTTTTCTGCAAGCGCGGTTTTAAGCTTGCTTGTTGGCGTGCTACTTATTGTCGCGCTCGTTAACGTGCCAATCTTTGCTTATGCAGTGCTCGGTCAATCGCATCTAAATGCAGGATTGTTACTGTTGCGGTTAACAATCTTTATTCCTATCGGCGCGTTTGTGTCGGGCTTACTAGTAGCTCGGCTTGGCGCCCGATCGGTTGCGATTTTATCGGGCGTGGTGATGTTAGTCGGTTTTATTCTAATGAGCCGCTGGATCCCGGAAACCGGGGGGTGGTTCTTAACGATTAGTACGGCTGTTACGGGATTAGGCTTTGGACTCGCGCTAACGCCAATTAGCGCCACCGCATTACAGACCGTTGCTTCATCGCGATTTGGTGTCGCGGCGGCCGTGTCAACGTCAATGCGAATGATCGGTATGATCTTTGGGTTAGCAGCGTTGAGTTCGTGGGAAGTGAAACGGTTTCAGCAACTATTTACACAGTTCCGTGAAGCCCCGCTTCCGGCTGGATGTATGTTCGAGTGTATGGCGAAACGGATGGAAAGCTCGTTGCATCAAGCGAGCGCACAAGCAATGGCCGAGATATTTATAGCGGCGGCAGTGGTTGCGGGAATAGGAATGGTGGTAGCGATGTTTTTAGTACCACATCACGATACATCCGTGGAGAATGCATAGCACGTACACGCCGCGCAACTTTCTGTAGACACTCAAACAATCTACCGGTGGAACATACGTCGTTTCTTTAGTGAAATCCCTACGCACCGCACCGAGGCGGAACCACCTCATATCCCCACGCCTCTACGTTTTGTCGAACTCGAATGTCGTAGCTGACGAGCGTGACTCGCCCAACAGAACGCGCCCAAAAGTGAAACGACGCCAAGTGAAGCGCATCTAATGTGCGTACGGGTTCAACAGGAAATTCGGTTTGAGCATCAGTGATCACGACGGGATGAAACTCGATAATTTCGCAGCTCTCAATAATAGCTGTGAATTTGCGTCGCACATTGCGATGACTCAGCCCTGTCAATCTCTTGTTTGCATATGCGCGCCGAATACCGCGATCTGTTTCAACGACGGTTAATCGCGAAGTAATTAATTGCCGACCACTCGCAATGACCTGAGAAAGATCATCGTCGCCTTCAAGGAGTATTCGAAGCAGCGCACTCGTCTCAAGATAGAGCGGTCCGCTTGTCTCTTGCGGTGATTCAGCGGTAGGATCGCGCTTCGACTTACTCACCGCGATCCTCATCTAATAACGCTTGAGCCGTCCCTCGTGGAGCTGTACCACCAGGCATCTCAGCCCAGTTTCGCGGTAACGACGCCACCGCCGGACTCACGATACCTTGAGCAACCAACTTCTGATATCGTGCTTCTGGCGAGGCTTGCAAAGCGAGTTCGCTAGGTGGTCCCAGTTCAGCGACCACTCGCCCGTGCTCAGTCACTAGAATACACTCGCCCTGCGCAACCTTACGTAAATACCCACTAAGATGCGTTTTTAGATGGCGTACACCTATCGTTTCCATGGATTAAATGTAGTCCATGGAGACTACATTTGCAAGAAAAATGTAATGGCGCAGACGAAAATATGAAAACCGAACGAACGAACGAACGAACGATCTACCGACCATTTAAATCAGAGTCGTTATGACACTCGTTTAGTGCCGACACTATGAACTCTATTTCCCTTCCAACTCCGCCGTATACGCAATCTCCGACTCCTGCCACTGTATCACATAACCCGGTAGCTCAGGCGACTTAGCCGTTGGATCTATCGCCGCAACCATCTCCTCAGCAGTAACCGATCCTCCCACCTTCGAGAGAAACCTCGCACGAACAATTGCGTGCGCACATAGTTCATTGTCGCAATAGAACTGCTGCTCTACAAAAAAGGACTTCTCGTCCCATCCAATCGACCGCGTACGAAGTTCAAACCGCTCCCATAACTTGAGCGATCGTCGAAATCGAATCGTTTCGCCTGCAATCACAGGATACCAACCGTTATCCTGCGTGACTTTCATCAACCCATTACGAATCAGCATATCAAACCTGCCAAGATCCATAACCGATAGATATTTCCCGTTGTTCATGTGCCACAACACATCCAAATCCGATGGCCAAACACGGAAAAACATCGACGTCCCCTCCAACAAACCGGCTTTCGGTCGAAACTTTGAAGTCAGCATCACCCGAAAAAACCGGAACAACATGTTCACGCTTCTCCTCGATAACGCGGATCGAGTGCATCGCGTAACGCATCCCCAAGCATATTAAACCCTAACACCGCAGCACCAATCGCTAACCCTGGCGCGACTGACGTCCAAGCCGCATTGCGCAGTTGATCGAGATCGCGCGCATCAGCAATCATACTCCCCCAACTTGCAGTTGGCGGTTGCACACCAAGCCCAAGAAACGACAACGCAGCCTCCGCCATAATCGCCCCCGCAACTCCAAGCGTCGCAGCGATAATAACAGGCGCAATAACGTTGGGAAGTATATGCCGGATCATGATACGCGCATCGCTCATTCCAAGTGCCTTACCAGCCTGTACATATTCAAGCTGACGAACCACAAGAACTTGTCCACGCACAAGACGCGCCATTCCAGCCCAGCCCACAACCCCGATAGTCACAAAAACAACAGTCATGGACGGCTGGAATGCAGCAACCATCGCAATAAGAAGCAGTAGCGTTGGGAAAGCCAGTGTAACGTCAGCCAATCGCATAACCACTTCATCAACCCAACGACCGTAGTATCCGGCGATCACTCCGAATGTAACGCCAATCAACAACGCAATAGACTGCGAAACAAGCCCAACCGAAAGCGAAACTCGCGCACCATACACTAGACGCGCCCAAACATCGCGCCCCTGAATATCAGTACCAAACCAGTGCGCTCGAGACGGTGGATCCAGGAGATTGATTAAATCGATTGCATTGGGATCGTATCGCGATATAAACGGCGCGAACACCGCAGCAATAACAACAGCAGCGATTACAGTGAGTCCAATCTGTGTTCGTGTATCGCGCAACAAACGACGGGTTACTGTCGGACGGTGCACCTCTACATCACGATCACTGTGCGAATCAGTATGGGCCGGCGGTACACTCGGCGCGTTCGCAGCAAACCCCGTCACTCGGTTGGATCTCTCAACTCTGGCGGCGTATCCTCCGGCTGTCTCCGCCACCGACGGTGATGCCAGAAATACTGATCCGGCGCGGACCGCACCCATCGTTCCAACACTGCAGTATAACGCGCAACAATGGTATCCACATCCCGATCACGATCTCCAGTATCTTCAATCGGAATCGCTTCAACACCGACATGATACCGCCCACTTGGCTGCCGAATCACGGCAACAAACAACGTTGGAATCTTATAACGCATTGCAAAAACCGCCGCACCACGCGGTGTTTTTGCCGGTCGTCCAAAAAACGGGACAAACGTTGATGCTAACCCACGAACGCCTTGATCGGCAACAAACGCAACCGCCCGCCCTTCACGAAAAGCGCGCGGCGTACGACGAACAGCGTCTTGATCATGCACAACATTCATCCCAATCGCAGCCCGAGTTTGATTGATGTACGCTTCAAACAACGGATTCGACTGGCCTCGCACAATTGCATCGAGCGGAACACCACGCGCCGCGACATACGCCCCAGCGAGCTCCCAATTACCGAGATGCCCCGTAATAAGAATCACCCCTTTGCCAGCCGCGACAGCATCTTCAATAAGTTCAAATCCGCTTGTCGACTCTACCAGATCAAGTATTTTCTGACGCTCGAGCGAAGGCAGTAACGCGGTTTCAACACTTGATCGCCCTAAATGCTTATACGCTCGACGCGACAATACCCGCACTTCATCGTTCGATAGCTCAGGAAACGCCGCAGCAATCTGTCGTTCCACAACACGCTTGCGAATCTTGAGCGGCGAATACCCTAACGTTCCAAGCTGCTCGCCAACCTTCCCCGCAACACTCCACGGTACGGCATGCAAAATCCCAACAACAGCGCGAAGCGCGTAATACTCAAAGCGATGTGAAATCGACGGCTGCTTACGTTCTCGGGTCTGCGACGAACCAACGTGCTTATCCCGCCCATCCTTGGCTGGATCGGCAACCGCCCCTTCAACACCGCTTGGTTTTTCATTCACATTATCCCCCTGCAACACACCCTCGAACAAATTGACTTGTCTGATCAACCACTTTCTGCCACGTAAAGTCTTTCTCTACCGCGACTCGCCCAGCCTCGCCCAACTGCCCCCGCCGCTCTTCATCGCGCAACAGCTTCGCAACCGCCTCAACAACCGCGTCCACATTGGTAGGATCAACGACAAACCCCGTCTCCCCCTCCCGAACAGATGAACTAACACCACCTGCATCTCCCACAACAACCGGCAGACCAGACGCGGCAGCCTCCACCGTGGTTATCCCAAAGCCATCCACACTCCCGTCTTCCTCCACCCGGGACAACCCCAGATACACGGTAGACGTCGCATACGCTTCCGGCAGTTCATCGTCCATCATCTGCCCAGCAAACCCCACCAAATTCATCACATCCAACTCAGCGGCCAGGTTCCGAAGCCGAATTTCATCGACCCCTTCGCCTACTAAAATGTAGCGTAAAGCCGGGAACTCGTCGCGCAATTTGGCCAACGCACGAATCCCAACGTCCTGCCCTTTATGCGGCACCAACTTCCCCACCGTGAGCATGATCGGCGCCCGGCGGATCCCCCAGCGCTGACGCAACGAGCCCGTATCTTTCGATGGACGAAACATGCCGGAATCAGCCCCCAACCCCACCGAAGCGACAGGTGGCGGAGCGCTAATCCCCAATTCAGCCATAACTTCGCCAGCCGTGGCAGCGCACCAGGCGGACGGCGTAACAATCCCCGCCGCGTCCCCCAGAATAAGTCGAGCGACCCGCCGGTCGAAAGCACTCGCGCGGCAACGGTTCCGCTCGCGAATCAGATCTGGCCCGGAAACATACAATATGTACGGAACACCAAGACGTTTATGCGCCCACCATACGGCCATCCCCTCCGGCCGCATACTCCCGCAATGCAACACCTGCACTCTATCTCGGCATCTTTTCGCCAGCCATCGGGCCCAACGAACCTGGCTGAACAGCTTCGCAGAACGCTCGGCGACGAATGTCTGCCGCTCAATTTGATAATCTTCGGCCGCGTCATACCTCGACGCAAACGGGTGTGCGACGGTTGCAACTGACATCATTTCAGGATATCGGCGCGCGAGCTCGAGGTTCCAGCGCGCATTAGCCCCAACGGCAGGCATAAAATCCCGCGTAACAAGAATGTGCTTCACAAGGTGAAATCTACCGTCGTTGTGACTCGACTACACGTTGCGCAACGGACTCAAAACCGTCGAGCATTGCCGTCTCAGAAAAATCGCGCTCCACTCGAGCCCGGGCGGCCTCGCCCATCGTTGTTCGAGTCCCTTCATCGGCAAGTAAATCCGCAACCGTCGCAGCGATAATATGCGCGTCGTCTTGCGGGAGTAACATCCCGGTAATTCCCGGTAAAACATACCGTTCCGCGACCGTATGTTCGCCAGCCAACACCGGTACTTCAAGCGCCATAAAGTCTAACAATGCGAAGGCAGCCGTATCCGAGTCAGCAACAACCCAGCCGAGCCGAGCGTTACGCATAACGTGGAGGCTGTCGTCGCGGTCGCCGAGAAAGGTGACCAGGTTCAACACGCGAAGCGCAGCGGCTTGCATGCGAAGATCGTCGTCGTACACTCCTTCGCCCATAACAATCAAGCGAAGTTTGGGATGCCTCGGTACCAGCATCGCGAGTGTACGAATGGCGGTCGCCGCTCGACTGCGAGACGAACCATCGTGTACGCAAACGATGTATTGTAGTCGCGTGTCGATAGGTGCCGTATCGTAGTTCGCGGGGTTGTCGAGATTAATGCCTATTGGAACAACGACCTTCGCAACGACTCGACGCGGAACAATGGTTGCCCGAGTGTCGGGGTCGCTGGTAAACATGAATGCTGTTGGGGCAAGCCATGTACCCATACGAAGCGCGAGACGCTGCCTTCGGACCTTTGAAATCGACTGTCCCGCAGACATACGCCGAACAACGCGCGCACGGCCGGTAAGCCGGCACGCTAAACCCGCGATCAGATGTTCTCGGTTGGAATGTACGAAAACAACGTTTATTCCATTCGCCTTAATCAAACGCTTCAACTTGAACGCGCGCAGAATCACATTTCCGCGAAGTGAAATCGACTCGAGATTAAAGAGTGGTTTATTTCGCGACGCAACCGCCATCTGCGAGACAACCTGCTCCACCGAACTCTCGGGTTCAACTACAACGTGTACCTCATGCCCGCGTGCGGCTAGGCCACGCGCAGCGGCCGCAAATGCGCGCGCGGAGCCTGTCCACTCTTGGCCGATATGCAGGAAGAGGTATTTCACAGAAGCCTTTCTACGTTACGCTCGGGACGGTTCGCGACGCGGTGTGTCAGATTCGTCTAACGTGTCTGTCGAATCCGATGCACCGCTCACCTCTACCAACTCCGTCACTTCTACAACATCGACGGCTTCGCCTGCATCCACCGCCGGCGTACCGCTACGAAACTGTAATGCATGCAGACGCGAATACGCGCCTTCCAGCTGCAGAAGTTCGTCGTGTGTTCCACGCTCCACAATTTCCCCTCCATCTAATACCAGGATTTGACTCGCGTTACGCACGGTGGAAAGCCGATGTGCAATAACGAACACGGTTCGACCTTGCAATAAACGGTCTATCGCGGCTTGTACCAACCGCTCGGATTCGGTGTCGAGCGCGGAGGTCGCCTCGTCGAGGATCAAAACTGGTGGATCGCTCAGCAACGCTCTCGCAATTGCGATACGTTGCCGTTGCCCGCCGGAGAGTCGTGTACCGCGTTCCCCAAGTATCGTGTCGTACCCTTCGGGTAAGGCGGCAATAAATTCGTGTGCGTTCGCCGATCGCGCGGCCGCTTCGATCTGCTCGTCCGAATATTTTCCAGCCGGCGCAGAGTAAGCAATGTTGCCCCGTACCGTGTCATGAAAGAGAACGGTGTCCTGACTGACGATCCCAATTAACGAGCGTAGCGATGGAAGGGTAATACTTTTGGTATCAACTCCATCCATGAGAATGCGACCGCCCGTGATGTCGTAAAAGCGAGGGATAAGATCGACCAGCGTGGTCTTTCCGGCCCCGCTCGCACCAACCAACGCCACCACTTCGCCCTGCCTCGCCCGGAAGCTAATGTCGTGGAGAACTTTATGCTCGTCGGCTTTATCATACGAAAACTCAACGTTTTCAAAGACAATATCCCGCTCAAACTTTGTAACGGCGACTGTTCCTTTATCGCTCTCGTACTCGGCGGGTGTATCAAGAATTTCAAAGAGCCGTTCGGCAGCAGCGAGCGAAGCCTGTGCGTTAGCCGGGATAACAGTGAGCTGCTTTAACGGCTGTAACAGTCTCAGTACGTAGATCAAAAACGTAATGAGATCAGACCCGGACATCGAATGGTCGACTAGTACTTCGCGCGCGCCAAACCATAACACGGCGACAGCGACCATCATCCCGAGAACTTCGGTAATGGGTTGCGCGCTGAAGGCGAGCCGGAATAAACGAACAGAGTTCTTGCTATAAACGCTATTGGCCGTGAGGAATCGTTGCTCTTCGTAACCTTCCGCGCCAAACGACTTTACGAGCTTGATCCCGCCAACTGTCTCCTGCAGCACGCTGGCCATTTCACCATGCTGCGCACCTCGGCGACGATTGCCTTTGCGAAGTTTGCGTAAAATTGGCTGGAGCAACGCAAGCAGAATTGGAACAACACACAACGCCATCAACGTCAGCTGCCAGGAGATGCCGATCAAAAATGCTACCGTCGCGATGACAAGCGCAAATGATTGCAACGACTGCGTTACAATCTGCGTCAGGATCAGGCGTGCTTCTGCCGTGTCGTTAATGACCCGCGAGAAGATGTGGCCGGACTTTGTGCGCGTGAAGTAGCCGAGCGGGAGCCGAGCGAGATGTTTGTAGACGGCGTTGCGCAGGTCGCGGGTAACGTATTCCTGCAACGTTGCCCCAAATTGGCCGCTCACCCAGACAAAAATGTTCTTCAGGATGACGACGACAATAACAGCGAGGATGAGCCGCAGTAACGAGCCCATCTTGTCGCCCGAAATCATCAACTGACCGATGGTCGCGTTGAGCAGATTGGAGACAAAGCTGTTGTTGATTTCGATCGCGGGGCGATCGAACAGCGTGTTTAACGTCGGAATAAGCAGCGCGATCGAAAAGGCATCGAGCAGCGCGGCAATAATATTCGACACCATCGCGCCGATCAGGCGAAACGTATGGGGTCGAACGAAATGGAGTAAACGGGGATAAACTGACAACGTCCTAACGACGGGGGGTAAGCAGAGCTAAAGGGAGGATCATTTCTTCTGGGGATACTCCGCCATGCAAAAACGATCCGCGGTATCGACTTTGATATTCACGCAATTTGGTTGGGTAAACAAAAAAGCAGTCTTGCGCGCCCAAAAGCGTGTTGACGCCGAGTCCACGGTTGGGAAGTCGGAGCGAATCGCTGTCGGTGAAGAGCAGAGCCTGGTCTTCACGTTCGGCGCGCAAATCTTCCCCAAATTTATATCGCAAGTTGGCGGTTGCGTCACGTTTGGCGAAAACGGTTGCGGGAGTGTTGCAGTGAATGGAGCCGTGGTCCGTCGTGAGCAAAACGGGGATACGTCGCGCGGCGGCTTCTTTCAACAGGCTGAGAAGGGCGGAGCGCTGGAACCACTGTTTGGTGATCTGGCGTAACGCAACTTCATCGCGTGCGACTTCATATAGTATCTGCGATTCGCTACGTCCGTGGGTCAATAGATCCACAAAGTTGAAGACAAAGGCGCTGACCCCTTCGGGCGCGATTGCAGTCCCCATGTGGCGTTCCAGGTCGTCGGAATGTGCGGACGTGGTAATCTTTTGATAGCGAACGTGCGTTGGACCGTGCAGGTCGTGCAGGTGCGCTTCCAGCAAATCGCGTTCGTGCGCGTTCAGCGATTCATCGTCGCGCTCGCTGTTCCCCCACCAATCGGGGAACCGTGCGGCAATCTCGCCTGGAAAGAGTCCGCTGAACAGCGAGTTGCGCGCATAAGGCGTTGCGGTAGGGAGGATCGAATAATAATGTGTAGTCTCAACATCAAAATATGGAGCCAATAACGGCTCAATAACGCGCCATTGATCCAACCGTAAGCAGTCTACGACCACAAAAACGGCGGCACCGTGATTTCGCAAAACGGGGAGCAAAAACTCGCTGACGACGTCAATAGACAGCGCCGGACGCTCGGAGTTGAGGTCGGCGAGCCAAGCGGGATACGCATGCCGCATATACGCGACAAACTCGCGGTGCATGTCGCTGTATAACCCTTGGAGCGATTCGTACAGCCCGCGTTCGCCAGCGTCGGCTAGATCCACATCCCAGCGCATGAGCTCGTCGTAACGGTCAATCCAGCCGCGCCAATCCAGGTTATGGTCGCGCTCGAGCTCGAGGGCGCGAAAGCGTTCCACAAACGACCGGGCGATGGCCTGCGAGCGAATTAACGGCCCGTCCAAAATCTGGGTGATTACCGACAACACTTGGCGCGGATTAACCGGCTTCACCAAATAATCGCGAATCTTGGCGCCAATCGCCTCTTTCAGCGTGGCGTCGTCTTCGCTTTTGGTAACCATGACGACTGGCAGAGTCGGCGAAATCTCTCGGATTTCGCGATACGCTTCCAATCCGCGCTTTCCGGGCATCTGCTCGTCCAGCAGCAAAAGATCGTAATGGTGACGGCGTAGCAGCTCGACCGCGTCGTCTGCATTGCTGGCCCATTCAACCTCATACCCCTTGGATCGCAGGAAAATGCGATGTGATTCCAGGAGCTCGCTCTCGTCGTCGACCCAGAGAATAGATTTGGATTTTACAGGCATTATAGTTTCGTACAACTGTTCAATGTAGCAATGGTGCGAAAGAAAGCCTAGATTCCGCTCGTGCTTGGTAATGCTCCACCCTACGCCCTCGAAACCTTTGCGTTCTCGCTCCCCGCGCTAGCATCTAGTGCAGGGTACGCACCACTCGACGGCGATCGCGAACTCATTCTTGGAATGTGGATGGCCGCTCGGCTTGTCCAAGGAATGCTCCCACCCGTATCTCTCAGCCCAGTGGATCGAGCCACGCGGGCCGAACGGGCCAGACATTGGCTTGGCAACCTTGCCATGCCTCAGCCAGCCCGAATGGCAATTCTCCGCGCATTCGATGCTTCTGCAATGTACCCGGTGACGGCGGCTGATGCGTTATCCGAGTTGGCGCAAACGCTCACAGGACATCTCGATGACGCCTCTCAGCAGGAGGTTGCGGAACTGGTCGCGAGGCTTCGAGTGCTGGCTGAAGCGGTAGAAAATGGAACAAACAGTGCGCCATTTCGGTCCAACAACCAAATTATGTCCGCCAACTAGGCTTGGTATTCGTTGCGGCATAAAGAGAGCACACAAGGGTAGCCCGGCTCTCAAAATTTGCGATAGCCTGCATTTTCTTAGACCTATTGGGAGACATTCATGTCAGATCAAGGCAGTTCTGAAGGCGTCCATCCTACCGGTTCGACCACTGGTGCGGGCAGTCCCGCTCCAAGCGACCGTAATTCGCTCAGCGTCGGCCCAGATGGTCCAATCCTGCTGCACGACGTGCACTTTCTCGAGCAGATGGCTCATTTCAATCGAGAGAAGGTGCCTGAGCGTCAACCACACGCCAAGGGTGCCGGGGCGTTCGGCGTACTCGAAACCACCGAGGACGTTTCGGCCTATACCAAAGCAGCCTTGTTCCAGAAGGGTGTGTCGACAGAGATGCTGGCGCGCTTTTCGACCGTAGCCGGTGAGATGGGCAGCCCCGACACCTGGCGCGACGTGCGTGGCTTCTCGCTGAAATTCTACACCAGTGAAGGCAATTACGACCTGGTCGGCAATAACACGCCAATCTTCTTCGTTCGCGACCCGATGAAGTTCCCGCACTTTATCCGCAGTCAGAAGCGGCTTCCCGATTCTGGCCTGCGCGACAATCACATGCAATGGGATTTCTGGGTCAACAATCCAGAGAGCGCGCATCAGGTGACCTATCTGATGGGCGAACGCGGATTGCCGAGGACCTGGCGGCATATGAACGGCTATGGCTCGCACACATATATGTGGATTAATGCCAAGGGCGAGAAATTCTGGGTCAAGTATCACTTCCATACCGACCAGGGCATGAAGTTCTTCAGCAACGCCGAAGCATCCGCCATGTCTGGAAGCGATGCTGACTTCCACCGCCGCGACCTGTTCGAGGCGATCGGGCGTGGCGAGCATCCTAGCTGGGTGCTTTCGGTGCAAGTCATGCCCTTTGAAGAGGCCAAGACCTACCGAATCAACCCGTTCGATCTGACCAAAACCTGGCCGCATGCCGACTATCCGCTGATCAGAGTTGGCAAAATGACGCTCAACCGCAATCCGGAGAATTTTTTTGCGCAGATCGAGCAGGCAGCGTTCTCGCCCGGCAATACCGTGCCCGGCATTGGCCTCTCGCCAGACAAAATGCTACTCGGTCGTGCCTTTGCCTATAACGACGCGCAACGTAATCGTATCGGCACCAATTTCCATCAGCTGCCGGTCAATCAGCCCAAGGTGCCGGTGAACACTTACATGTTCGACGGCCACATGACGTACCATCACAGCGGCAACGCTCCGGTGTATGCCCCCAACAGCCATGACCGTAAATGGGCTGACGAAACCGGGCCGGCGACAGACGGCTGGGAATCCGACGGCGCGATGGTGCGCAGCGCCTATACGCTGCGCAGCGACGACGACGATTTTGGCCAGCCTGGCACCCTTGTTCGCGATGTGTTCAGCGACGAGCAGCGCTCGGGCTTGGTGGATACGGTCGCCGGCAGCCTTTTGGGCGGAGTCCGCGAACCGGTGCGGGGCAAGGCTATTGAGTATTGGAAAAATGTCGACGCCGACATCGGGCGGCGCATTGAAGAAAAGGTCCGTACAGGCCATGCTCCAAAGCCGGCCGAAGGTATGGGCGAAGCCTGATACCAGCAATAGAGGGCCTGTGCAACCTGCATGGGCCCTCGGAGGTTCGGGAGCTGTTAATATATAGATTGAAAAAAGCAGGCCCGTTTTTACGCGAAACACGTAGTTGAAACAGCAGGTACCGTTACTCCTCGCATACATATAGGAAGACGATGGCAGGTCATAGTAAGTGGAAACAAATCAAACATTACAAGGCGGCTGCCGACAAAAAGCGCGGCGCGCACTTCACCAAACTCATCCGTGAAATCACGATGGCCGCGAAGTTGGGCGGCGGTGACCCTGCAGGAAATCCACGCCTCCGAACCGCAATCGATACGGCCAAGGCCGCCTCGATGCCCAAGGAAAATATCGAACGGGCCGTCAAAAAGGGGACGGGCGATCTGGAAGGCGTCGATTACCAGGATATCATGTACGAAGCGTACGGACCTGGCGGAGTCGCAATCCTGATTTTCGCACTGACCGATAATCCCACACGGACCGTCGCCGACGTTCGACATAAGCTCTCGCGCGGCAACGGAAACCTGGGCGCCGCCAACTCGGTGTCGTGGATGTTTGAGCGCAAAGGCCAGCTGTATGTCGATGCCTCCGCATACGACGAAGACGCAACGCTCGAAAAGGCGCTCGAAGCCGGAGCGGAAGACTTCGCTCGCGAAGACGAGCAATATATTGTTTCGACCGATCCCAACCTGCTGCACGAAGTGAAAACTGCGCTGGAAGGCAAAGGCGTTGTGGTCGCAGATGCAGAAATCGCGCACATCCCCAAAAACACCGTTCTGGTGTCTGGAGATGCGGCAATGTCGCTGCTCAAACTGCTCGAAGCGTTGGAAGATCTCGACGACGTACAAAAGATTGCCGCCAACTTCGACATGGACGCGGACGAACTCGCGAGCCAATCTGCAGAGTGATGCCTCGCTAGCTCGTGTCGGTTAGCCATGCTCGTTCTTGGGATTGATCCTGGAACGGCGGTAACTGGCTACGGCGTCATCAAAGGTGATGAAAGAGGGGCATATTCGCTTATCGAGTGCGGAGTGATCCGCACTCAAGCGAAACACCCATTGCCGGCCAGACTGCTCAACATTCACGAAGGAATTGCAGAGCTCATTCGCCGACACCAACCAACGGCGTTAGCCTGCGAAGATGTATTTTACGCGCGCAACGTTCGCACCACGATTGTTCTTGGACACGCGCGTGGCGTTATTCTGTTGGCCGGTCAGCAAGCAGGAATTGAAATCTTTGAATATCCACCGGCTGAAATCAAAAAGGCCGTCGTTGGCGCTGGAAATGCAACGAAAGAGCAGGTGCAATTTATGGTCATGCGCTTGTTACGTCTCAAATCGGTTCCGCAGCCAGCCGACGCCGCCGACGGTGTTGCAGTTGCGCTGACCTGTGCGATGCGAATGCGTACCCCAACCTTAAGCTCAATTCAGCAACGATGATTTCTCAAATTGCGGGAACGCTCCTTCGCAAAGATCTGGCAGTCGCAGAAGTAATGACTGCTGGTGGCATTGCCTATGAGATGCAAATTCCTCTCTCCGTGTTTGAAACGCTCCCCAAAACGGGCGAATCGGTCACGTTGTTTACATCGCTGGTTGTAAAGGAAGACTCGTGGCAGCTATTTGGATTTACCTCGCTGTTTGAGCGTAAAGTATTTGAGAAGGTACTCACCGCAAACGGCGTTGGTCCCGCGTTGGCGATTGGGTTGTTGTCGTCACTCACGGCACCACGTTTGGTACGCGCCATTGTTGAAAAAGATATCCCGGCGTTGCAAAGCGTTCCGCGTGTTGGTCGAAAAAAGGCGGAGCGTATTATTCTCGATCTGTCTGACAAGATGGGCGATGTGCAGCCGAGCACTGTGGATATGGGTGGAGCGAAACCGGCGGGCGCATCTGCGGAAGATGCGATTCGTGCCCTTGTTTCGTTAGGCTATACGAACATGGAAGCAGAACGTGGCGTACGCGCCGCGTTGGACGATGCAGGTGGCGGGTTGGGTACACCGGAGCTCATTCGAGCTGCGTTGACGAAAGTTGGTGGACGTTAATCCCATATAACTAATTATGTCGCAGACCGCACTTCGTACCAAAGTGTTCACCGAATCGGTTATTCGCGAAATGACGCGAATTGCGCACCGCACTGGTGCGGTGAACCTTGCGCAAGGATTCCCTGACTTTCCCATGCCCGCCCCCATGAAAGAGGCGGCGTGTGCGGCCATTATGGGTGACCTCAATCAGTATGCAGTTACGTGGGGCGCACCAACGTTACGGTTGGCAATCGCAGAGAAGTATCGGCGATGGTACAACATGAAGGTCGATCCAGACAACGAAGTTACGGTAACGTGTGGAGCGACCGAAGCGATGGCTGCGGTGTTTCTGGCGTTGATCGATCCGGGCGATGAAGTCATTATCTTCGAGCCGTTTTACGAGAATTATGGCCCGGATGCGGTGTTGGCTGGTGCAACACCGGTATTCGTTCCGTTAACGGCACCGGATTGGCACCTCGATATTGAACGGTTGGCGGCGGCTGTAACGCCGCGCACTCGGGCGTTGATCTTGAACACTCCGCACAATCCCACAGGGAAGGTCTTTACCCGCGGCGAGATCTCGGCGATTGCTGAACTAGCGGAGCGACATAACTTCCTCGTGATTACGGACGAGATTTACGAGCATTTAGTATACGCCGGACATCATCATCCGATTGCAACTTGGCCGGGAATGCGAGAGCGGACGGTTACCATATCAGGGCTTTCCAAGACATTTAGCTGCACGGGATGGCGTCTTGGCTATACGGTTGCGCCTCGCCATTTAACGTCGGCCATTCGCAAAGTGCATGACTTCCTGACGGTTGGCGCGCCTGCTCCACTGCAAGCAGCCGGCGCGGTTGGAATGGCGTTTGATGCGGATTATTACAACCATCTCCAGCGTGCGTACAAGCAACGGCGCGGAGTGATGGCGACCGCGCTGTCGAATGCGGGGTTCAAGTTTTCGCTGCCAAGCGGAGCATACTATATACTGGCCGACTTCTCAGCGATTGCGCCGGAGATGTCGGATCGGGAGTTCGCGCTATGGTTAGCGAAGGACGTTGGTGTGGCAACAGTACCGGGTTCGAGTTTTTATAGTGAGCCGGTACTTGGCCGCTCGGTTGTGCGGTTTGCGTTCTGTAAAACCTTCGAAACCTTGGGCAAAGCCGCCGAACGTTTAGGGCGATTGGGCGGATAAGGATCAGCCGTCGCCGGTAGATTTCGGCCTATATTCGGGGTACATTTGAACATGGCAGCAGTACCTTTGGAGGCGCAGATGTCCCGTGCCGAAA
>CAYTFY010000011.1:0-85358 GCA_964437225.1 uncultured Gemmatimonadaceae bacterium
CAAAGATGCGAATCCGAACGGATCAATTAACGATATCGCTGGTATCATAAACCGTGATGGAAACGTGCTTGGAATGATGCCACATCCTGAACGAGCGGTCGAATCGTTAGTGAGCTCGGGCGAAGGGCTTGGTCTCTTTACGTCGTTACTCGCACGGGTGGGTGCATAATATCATGACAACAACTGCAGTAGCCCCCCGCGCTGGCGATCCGGTAATCACTCCGGCGCTCGTCGCTGAACATGGCTTAACCGAATACGAATACAACCTGCTCCTGGATGTTCTGGGTAGAACACCAACGTTTACGGAGCTGGGTATTGTGAGTGCGCTTTGGAGCGAGCACTGTTCGTATAAGCATTCCAAGAAAGTATTGCGCACGTTGCCGACAGAAGCGCCATACGTATTACAAGGCCCTGGCGAAAACGCCGGTGTCATTTCGATTGGCGATGGAATGGCCGTTGCGTTCAAGATCGAATCGCACAACCATCCGTCTGCGGTTGAACCGTATCAGGGTGCAGCGACTGGCGTTGGTGGTATTCTGCGCGACGTCTTTACGATGGGCGCTCGTCCGATCGCGATGTTGAACTCGCTGCGGTTTGGACAGTTGGATTCCGCGCGCAACCGTTATCTGTTTGCTGGTGTTGTGAAAGGGATTGGTGACTACGGTAACTGCGTTGGGATTCCAACCGTTGCTGGCGAAATCGTCTTTGATTCTGCGTATGATGGTAATCCGCTTGTTAACGCCATGTGCGTTGGCATCATGAAGGAAGAAGAGCTGATTACCGCAAAGGCTGAAGGCATTGGCAATCCGATTATAGCGGTTGGAGCGCGCACGGGCCGAGACGGGATTCATGGAGCGTCGTTTGCTTCGGAAGATCTGTCGGAAGCGAGCGATGCGAAGCGTCCGCGTGTACAAGTTGGCGATCCGTTCACGGAAAAGCTTTTGCTTGAAGCGAGCCTTGAATTGATTCGTAGCGGGCATATCGTTGCGATTCAAGACATGGGAGCGGCTGGACTCATCTCCTCGTCTGCCGAGATGGCGGAGCGTGGTGATGTTGGCGTAACGATCGACACAACAAAAGTTCCTGTTCGCGAACAAGGCATGACACCATACGAAATCCTGCTGAGCGAATCACAGGAGCGTATGTTGGTTGTTGCGAAGCAAGGAAGCGAAGACGCAGTAAAGGCGATCCTGCAGAAGTGGGATCTTACCGCTGAAGTCATCGGTAAAGTTATTGATGAGCCAGTGTATCGTGTTACTGAAGGCGATCGAGTGGTTGCCGAGTTCCCGGGCGATGCGCTTGTTAAAAACTGTCCGTTATACGACGTTCCTGCGGCCGAAAGTGAAGAAGCAATTGAACGACGTGCGGTTGATGTTCATGCGATTCCAGAACGGAGCGAAGAGAAAGATCCGATGTGGACGTTGGAACAGCTTCTCGCTGCACCTACGATTGCGAGTAAGCGTTGGGCATACAATCAATACGATTCCACGATTCGTACGAACACAGTGATTGGGCCTGGCGGTGACGCTGCGGTGATCAGAGTTCGTGGTACGAACAAAGCAATCGCGGTTAAAACAGACTGTAACGGTCGTTATGTATATCTCGAACCGCGCACCGGTGGTCGTATTGCCGTTGCAGAAGCTGCGAGAAACGTGGCTTGCACAGGTGCTCGTCCTAAGGCGATTACGAACTGCTTGAACTTTGGGAACCCAAAACGTCCTGAAATCTTCTTCCAGTTCAAGGAAGCAGTTGGTGGTATGGGCGAGGCTTGCATTGCACTCGGTACACCTGTTACGGGCGGTAACGTATCGCTGTATAACGAAAGCCCAACAGGAGCTGTTTACCCAACGCCTGTTATTGGTATGGTTGGCGTGATTGAATCGCTCGACCACATTACCCGCGCAACGTTCACGACGCCAAACGATTCTATCATCTTGCTCGGTGAATGTTCCGACGAAATTGGTGGAAGCGAGTACCTGGTTCAGATCCACAACACCGTTGCTGGCGCACCTCCAAAGTGCGACTTGGCTGGCGAAGGCAAGTTGATCGACGCGCTGCTTAAAGCGATTGAAGCTGGTTACATTAACAGCGCGCATGATTGTGCTGACGGCGGACTCGTTGTTGCGCTCGCGGAGTGTGCGATGGGTAACTCGTCGTCGCTCACAGGTTTTAATGTTGATCTCTCTGCCTGGGATAACCTCCCTGCCCGCGCCGTGTTGTTCGGTGAGACGCAAGGGCGAGTGATTGTATCCACATCTGCAGGAAACGCGGATGCGGTACTTGAGATTGCGAAGCAACACGGTGTTCCGGCGCGACAGATCGGAACAGTTCGCGATGAGAGCGAAGGGATCTCGATTCAGATTCGAGGACAAACTGTAGCACATAGTGTGGAACGCCTTGCGAATGTCTACCACACAACGTTGCCGTCCATTATGAACGGGAGCGCACAGGCGGTGGCAACAGAACAACAAGATGGAGTAGCTCTGTAAGATGTGCGGCGTATTTGGGATCTATAACCGCGAGCGAGCGGCGGAACTCACCCATCTAGGGTTGTATTCCCTGCAACATCGCGGTCAAGAGTCTTGGGGAATCGTTGCACTCGACGAAGCAGGCGTTGCTGGTATTGCCCGATCGATGGGATTGATTTCTGAAGGCAAGAGCATGCAGCAGTTTGATGGAGTGCTTACGCATACGGCTATTGGTCATACACGGTATAGTACGGCTGGAAGCTCTGTTATTGAGAATGCGCAGCCGGTGTTGGCGCGTTATCGTGGTGGGCATATTGCGTTGGCGCACAATGGCAATCTGACGAACGCAACGGAGAAGAAGCGTGAGTTAGAGGAAGCGGGGTCTATCTTTACATCGAGTGCCGATTCTGAAGTAATCGTGCATCGTATTGCACGGGCGACGGAAGAATCGCCGGCACTGAAGCTCGCATCGGCGTTGCAGGATTTGGAGGGTGCGTATTCGCTTGTCACCATGATTGGTGAAACGTTGCTGGCGGCACGGGATCCGCGTGGTTGGCGTCCGTTGGTGATGGGTGAGCTCGGTGGGTCGATCGTCTTTGCGTCTGAGACATGCGCGCTGGATATTATTGGAGCCACTGTAATACGCGAAATCGCTCCGGGTGAAATCGTTTCGGTTGATGCGAGTGGTGTTCACTCTATGTTCCCGTTGGAACGGAAAGAGGCGCGGAAGTGTGTGTTTGAATATGTGTACTTTGCGCGTCCGGATAGTCGAGTGTTTGGCGGGTCGGTCGATCGGGCGCGGCGTGCGCTGGGTCGTCAGCTTGCGCGTGAAGCGCCGGTGGAGAATGCGGATTTGGTGTTTGCGGTTCCGGATTCTTCAAATTCGGCTGCGTTGGGGTTTGCGGAAGAGTCTAGTATTCCGTTTGAGTTGGCGTTGATTCGTAATCACTATATTGGCCGAACGTTTATCTCTCCGCAGCAGGCGGGGCGTGATGCGAAGGTCCGGGTGAAGTACAACGCGGTTCGGGAAGTGCTGGAAGGAAAGCGGGTTGTGATGATCGATGATTCGATTGTGCGCGGGACTACGACTCGTGGGTTGGTGTCGATGATCCGGGCTGCGGGTGCGATTGAGGTTCATATGCGGGTGAGTTCTCCGCCGGTAACGGGGCCTTGTTACTATGGGATCGATACGCCGACGCGAGAGGAGTTGATCGCGGCGAATTATACGATTGAGGAGATTGCGCGACAGGTGGGTGTGGATTCGTTGAGTTATCTGTCGTTGGATGGGATGTTGAATGCGGTGCCGGATGGGCCTGAGGGATTTTGTCATGCTTGTTTCTCGGGAGATTATCCGACGGCGCCGCCAACGGATCCTGATAAACTTCGGTTTGGGTGTGGGTGTTAGGTTCGGGGAATAGTTGAAGGGATATAAAAAACGCCATCTCACTTTGTGGGATGGCGTTTTTGGGTTAGAGGAATGTTGAAATTGTAGTTATGGGGCGGGTGGGGTTTTCTTGGCCTTGGTGGCTTCGATATCTTTTTTCATCGGTAGTACCGTTTGTTGGATGTACTTTTCTTTGGGGAGATATTGTTGCGCGGCCCTTTGAACATCATTTGAGGTAAGAGGAGCAACGACGGTTTGGTTGACTTGGGTGAGCGGTAGGCCAAGTTGATCGAACCGGATTAACCGCGCTTCCCAAAATTTGTTGTCTTGCAAGGCGTTCTCTTCGCGTCGCTTTTGAACTGCGGCAATCATCGCTAATTCCTCGGTTGTTGTACCTGCTGTTCGGATGCTCTCGATCTCTTCCCAGACGGCCTTCACGGCATCGTCCATGCGGTCTGGGGCTGTCATGTATTGAATCGTTAAGACATACTTTGATTGCGGATCCATATACGTCTGTACTTGAGCGCCGACAGAATAAGTCACGGCCATCTTTTCGCGTAAACGGTTCAAGAGACGACGGCTTAATATCCAGGACAACGCGTCGAGTTGTTGGCGTTCGCGCAGATAGGCGTCGGGTGTATCTGGAAGTGCGCCTCTGAACATCAATAGCGTGAGAGCTTTCTCTACGGGCACACCTGGTTCGCGTTTGATGTTCTCCAACGCACCTTCGAAGGCTTTGGATACACCACGTTTTGGCTGTTCGCGCTCTGTCCTCGAAGTTGACGGTAGGCTGGCGATATAGCGTTGTACGAACGGTTTGACCTGTTCGGGTACCGCAGCACCTACAATGGTAAAGGTAAAGTCGCTCGCATCGCCAAACCGGTCATGATACACGGCCATTCCCTGCGACACCTCAAACAGCGGTACCAACGTCGGAGAAGGAGGCGTAATGGGTGCGCCATTCCTGATCGCCAATTGATCGTTTGGTGACATGTTTAGCGTCAAGATGCCGTAGCGCTTCCATCCCTTCACTGCAGCGGTGTCGATTTTGGGCGCTGTAAACTGAAGATACAACATTTGAAATAGTGTTTCGAGTTCACGCGGTGATCCTCCGACCGCGATCCGTTCATCAAACGCATTGATCTCTACGCGGAAGTTTTTTGCGGCTGTCGTATTCAGTTGTTGTTCGAGTTGCTCGCGGTTCTGTGCGCCGAGTCCTCCATCTGCCGTCATCAGCATTGCAACGAGGCGCGACGCGCCGTACAAGAGACTGTCGGGAAGCTTCGAAGTGCCACCGAGACTCGTGGCTTGGAGCAAGACTTCGTCAGGATCGTTGGTCGTGTGTTTATAGAGGACCCTGGCACCATTCGAGAGTGTCCACATTGTTACACCAGCCCCGTCGATCACCTGTTCACGTACAATCGTCCCGGACTTTGGCAGAGTGGATAGGAGTAAGGTATTGGATGCGCTGCCGCTTGATTGCGAATCGTTCGCGATATTGGCATCGCTCGGTACATCCGCAGACAGGGTTCTTTGCGAAACACTGTCAAAATGAGCAAGGACGCTTTCGCGTGTCGGTGGCCGGACATGTGCAAACTGAGGTAACATGACCGTCACGGTCCTGCTGCTATCGCGCCAAAACTGGGCAGCGTGTGCCACGATCTCTTGGGTTAGGGTTGGCATGATGTGTTGCGCGAGTGCAAGCCGCTGCGCTGCACTTAACAGATGGCCGGCGTCCGTGAGATAGTGCTTAATGTACGCCGACGCAATCGCCCGAGAAGGGACAGCGGATTCTGCAGCAGCTTCGTGCTCGAGTTCACGTAGTAAGGCTGCTTTTTGCGAGGCGAACACGGTAGTTGGGATTCCGTATTGTGCAATGCGCTCGAATTCAGTGAGAACAGAAGCCAGGCCGTTCTCCAGGCTGTCGGGACGCGCGAGAACTTGCACCGTGTACTGGTCACCCATAGACCGAACAAGCCCCCTAGTGCGCCCAGTTCGTGCGAGTACAAACGGTCGTCGTAGTTGCCGACTTTGTTTGGTGAGAATCCGGTTCACGCGTTGAAACACAAGTTCTTCGACGAGCTCCTGGTGTATCGCTGCCTCTGCAGACGCGGGAACTAGTGGCGCAGGCCAAGTGACTGTGACCGATGGCGACACTTTATCCTTGATGACGTGAACAACAGTACCGGGTGCCCTTGGAATCTCTGGTCTGGTAAATGGTCTGGGATTCACGGGTGCCGGAATGGCTCCGAATCGTGTTTGAATTTCTCGTTCTACGTCTGCCGGGTTAACATCGCCTACCACAATGATCGCCATCAAGTCTGGGCGATACCAATCGCGGTAGAAGCGTGTGAGCACGGCAGGCTGTGCAGTCTCAATCGATGCGGGTAGACCAATGGGAAGCCGTTGCGTATAGCGAGAGCCGACACCAAAACGTCGCTCAAAGTCTTCCTGCTGAAATCGTGCACCGGCCGTATCGGGATTCCGAGCCCGCCATTCTCCTAACACGACTCCTCGCTCACCAATCACGTCGGAAGAGTCCATCGTAATGTCGCCGCTGGCCCAGTCTTGTACGATTTGTAGTCCCTGCCGAAACACTGCGGCATCATCGGTGGGGATGGTCAACTGATACACCGTCTCATCAAAGGAGGTGTATGCATTCAAGTCACCACCGAAGGTCATGCCTGCACGTTGAATAACATCAATGAGATTATTGTGCGGAAAATGTTTGGTGCCGTTAAACGCCATGTGTTCGAGAAAGTGCGCCAAACCACGCTGGTCATCGTCTTCTTGAATGGCACCAGCGTTGACGGCGAGCCACACCATAGCCCGTTTAGCGGGGCGCCGGTTGGCGCGAATGTAGTAGCGCATGCCGTTCGGCAACGTGCCAATAGTTAAGGAAGAGTCATGCATGGTACCATGCACGGAATCGAGTGCGAAATCATATACGGCAAAATGCGACATGGGCTGGTGCGCCGACATTGCAACGATTCCGCTGGTTGCAGCTACGCTTGCGATTGCGCACCAGAACGCGGTTGACAAGACGCTTGAGCGTGGGCTTGTTACGAATGACATATCAGTTTTTGCGGTGCGTGAGAACGTCAAGCACATCCATGAGGTAGGCTTCTTCGGAGAATACTCGTGCCGATAGCTCAGCTTCATACACGAATCGTCCGTCGCGGTCCAAGACGTATACAGTTTTACTACTAAATCCATCTCCTAAGTACTTAGCACCCTCAATATGTCCAATCCGGTCGAGGTTCCGTGTCAGATTAACCAATCGACCATCCACGGGCGGGAGTCGAAAAAACGGTGTTTCCTGGATATGCAGCGACGCTGGTATATCGAGTGTCTTCAAAAACCAATCACGTATGAGGGAGGCTTCCTGTACTACGGGTGGTGGCGCTTGATCGCGATACGAACCAATCGTATGCGTCAACAGTGTAATATCTATCTCCGGAAACCGTTGTTTCGCACGTTTAAGCGCCGCAACTATAGGTAAACAATACTGTCCAGCTCCTTGCGCGCAGCTCGGCCCGAATGGCCAGATGATTGAGATTTTACCAAGCGTCGAACGAATTCCCTTGGACGTATCGGGAAAAATGAAATCACCTTCGATGTTAGAAACAACCTTACCGATGGAATCGTACACACCTTTATCGTAGAAAATCTGGCGCAGCCCACGCTGCTGTTCCTGCCTCAGCGTGAGATATGCCTGCGTACTCTGGCGTAGACTGTCCATCCGTTCGGCGTGATGCAGAAAATCGTTGTTCTTATGCACTAGATATCTTAGATTGAGGCTTGCGAATGACCTACTTTTTCTCGCTTCGACACCCAACTTTTTTACCTGCTCTTCTGCTAACATCGCCAGTTGCTGTGCGCGTTCGAGATCTCCAACTTGGGTCGCTAAGGCTCGCAACTCTAACAGTGCGTACACTTTCACCGTATCCGCAACTACGGAATCGGGAAACTGAATCAATTGCCGCCACAGCGAATCCGCAGTTGCAAGACGAAGAGGGCGCGCAGCTAACGCGACATTAACCGCAGTAGAGAGCAGCTCGGCGCGAGCGCTATCAGACTCAGCAGTCTGCGTCTCGCGCCGTCGAAACACCGCATTGGCATCGGCTTCGCGATCGGCCATGAGATACAACGAGAATAGCCATCGAAAATCGTATGCAGTAATAGCTGCTGTGCTCGTACCCATGCCAATACCTGTACCTGTAGCGGTTTCTGACCATCGCGCGCTGCACGCCTGCGCTACCTGCCGAGCATCGGATGGCCACGGATCGAACCTCCATTTCTTTCCTGGAGGTGTCGTATCCCAATTCGCCGTGCTCAACCGACTTACAGAATCCGCCACACGATTCGCAGCCCAGACACATTGATCCGGTTCCGTGTATTTCGTATAATCAACGGTTCGGACGGGTTCTTGAAACAACGTCTGCGCTGGCGCGGATCCAACCCAAAGCGCTACAGCGAAACCAATTAACGCGCCTGTACAACACAACCTATTAATCGACATTTGTTTACACCGCGTCATTTGTTGAAGTAAAGCTGAAATCCCTGGCTTTTATGGGTGGCACGATCGCCGATCCAATACTAAACGCAGTTGGCGCACTCACTGGAGAAAACACGGGAACTGGCACACCTAGCTGCTCGACCTGATTGAGCACAAAGAGCGGAGACTCTGTGAATCGCATATTTTGGACAGCTTTCGTAACGGTGCCGTTCTCAACTAACCACAGGCCGTCACGGGTTATTCCCGTCCCGAGAATAGAACCACCGTCCAACATCTGAACGTTGGATAATCTGGTGATCACCAATCCACGCTGAGTGGTTTTGATCATTTCCGCGATGGATGTCGTACCACCACTCATTCGAAACGAAGGCCTAAAAAGATCACCCGTCAGTATTCTCCGATCCGCACGCGCATGACTATGGTCCTTCTCACCGAGGGCGGTCAACACACCATTCGTAATCCAATTGACTGGCTCCAACCCAGCCTGAGGCACCACACCAAGCAGCGGATCTATCGGATCGTGACTGATTGTAATACGCTCGTCGATAACTTGCAGTCCCAACTTTGAGCGCGCGATATCTAACGCATGATCGTAACCGAGCGCGAAGGATCCCCTTGGACTCGGGTTTTTCTCGGCAGGATTACGATCATATGCCCGACGATCAAGAAGCATGTCCACCAAGGTATAGACGGCCTGTGGCTCCAAAATGACGGTATAACGGCCTGGCTCGATACGAACGGGGTCGAGTGAAGCGAGACACTTCTCCAATGCGATTTTCGCAAGCGCCGCTCCATCAACTGCGGCCCAATCATAGCTGGACAGCCCTGCCCATCCAGATCCCCTTCCCTTAGGATGGCGTACCGTCATGGAACACTGGGCCTGCGTGAGCCGGTCATAACGCATGTCCCCTGTGTGAGACTCGTACCAACCCGTTTGCCGAATGTCCGACCAAATTGCTTGTGATCCCGCTCGCATCTCCACATACCCAGCGGACATCATCCCTTTCGCCTCTGCATCTTCGGTGAGCATGCGCGCCAATGCGCCTCGCGTCTCCGCTGTCACCGCGTACGTAGCATCGCTCCAGATTGTGGTCTCTGGAAATGGGAGTTTGGCGGGGAGCAAGACGTTGTCGTGAAGTCCGTTTTGCGGGTCATCGTTCTTTGCCTTCCATTCTGCGGAGCGCACGAGAGCCTCTAATGACATGTCATCCAACTGATTAGTTCCAGTGCGCCCAAAACCTCCTGCAAAACCTCGCCAGACAGAAACACTCACATCTCTCCGGTCGCTGGCTAAGTTCACGCGATTGCGCGCCCATCGCAGTTCGCCGTTTGCCCAACTCTTAACCACTACCATCGTTCTACCCCCGTCACGCGTGAATCCCCGGACGCGGGCTATAATCGCCTCGCACGCGGACTGCGATAGAAAGCGCTCATCCGCGATTTTCTCGTTTTTCATGCTTTCCTCATTCGATCGATAATCGTCAAATCCTTCACCACAACGGGCACAACGCTTACGCTATATGACACTCCCTGCGGAGGTTCTCCTTTGCCACTCCCTGTTCCGTACCGGATAACACTCTCGGGCCCACCAACAGCGAGGAGAGAGTTCCAAAATTCTGGTGCTCTCAACAAGAACCCGGCGCCAGCGATGCATGCGACGCGCTTTCCATTTTTCACTTCGTATGTGGCGCCGGAACCGTACCCATTGAGCTGTTGGAAGTCCAGCCCGGTACTCCCGCGTTTCAAAGCAATGCCGTTCTCCATTCCTGCTACCATTGAAGTAAAGTCGGCCTTCTCACGCCCTGGCGCCATCACAAGGTTAGGCGTGTGAGTAAGAGGTACATCAACAGCTTGCGGCGCATTTGCGCATCCATGTGATCGTGAAGGAGAATTCCCGATTTTTTGCCACTCGCGCATCCATTCCGCGCTTTCTCGCGTCGTTTGGAAATCGGTTAACACACCGCCATTAACGAGTGTGAATTCTTCGGGTTCAACACTCTCATCGTCCCACTTAACTGTTGCGCAATCACCGGGACTGCTTCTATTCGCTTGAACGGTTAAGAGCGGCGAACCGATCTTGAAGGAGCCCAACATCTCACCCGGATCAGTGATGTAACTCGTTCCGCTGGCATTCGCCTCGTACCCCATCACGCGGTCAAGCTGCGTGGCGGCTCCAACTGAACCGCCAAGTAACGACACGAGTGTATCGCCACGAACGACAGCGTCGTATCGTCCTACATCCACGGGTTTAAGAGGAAATGAAGCGTCTTCCTTGAGTTCTTCATGCAACTGCCGAATACCTTCCCGCAACGGCTGGTCGAGGAACAATTCCCAGCCAAGTCCAGCAGGCGAAAGGTAATCATTAAGGCCAGCCCCAACTACAAGGTACTTCCCAGTTAAGTCCCAAGCCATGCCCCCGCTGCTCTTATATGTTCGTTGCGTCCAAAAAGCGCCGTCTGTTGACCCAAACGCCTTATCCAGCCTAGTGAAGAAGCAAATTTTGCCCGTCAGGTTCCAATCCGTCCACTGTTCAGCAAATCGTTGGAGACCGCCCATGAAATCAAAGACTTCCGCGCGAGGCACATCGAAGGGATCAATCTTAATTGGCATCGTCCAATGTCCGTCACGAACAACAGGAGTGGGCGCGAGCACCACAGATCGTGGCTTTCCCAATGCATTGGTTTTTGCGACGCTTACCGCGGCACGGGCTAACCGAACCATCTCGTCGCCAGTCCACACCGGGCTCGAAGCAAAGCCCCAGTACCCATTGACCAAGGCGCGGACACCGACCGTCATGGATTCACCATCTGTAGACGTCTCCTTAGCAAAGCTTCTGCCCAACTGATGGGTAAGCCGGATATCCGCGTATGTGGCGCCTGCGGCGCGTACGGCGTCAAGCCCGCGCAACGTTAACTGTTTCACAAGAGGATCATCAATCAGCGAAACTGAATTAGTAGGAACTCCATTCTGAGCCGCCAGCGCCCCCGGGATCGCGGCAAGCGCAGTGGATGCGACGGTTAGCTTAGTGCCCGTCTTGAGAAATTGTCGTCGAGTTGAAGAAATCATAGTGAGAGCGAAAACCAGTGAACGGATGGGACGCTGCACGGGAAATGGGTGCAGCAGCATGGCACGGAACTACTGTTCGTGAATAACGATTTTCCCGGTGGTCTTAAAAGGAAGAACCGTATAAGTATAGATGCCTGGCTTCAAAAATCGGCGATACTGTATGTTGACCGACCCAGGCATGGTATCGCCCGGCAACCCACGAATGTTGCCACCTCCACTGTTTTGCCAACTATTTATTGCAGGGAGTACATTCAGAGAATCGTCAAAGACAAGATCCACTGGAACACCATTCATAGGCACGCCTCCAGAACGCGCAGCCGCAGCACCTCGCACGCCAGTATTATTCGTCCAATCCACTATAGCGCCAGGGCCAAAATCGTACATACTCTTAAAGAGAACGCCTCCCGGATCAATTGACTGAGCGCCTCCTAGAAACGGGACGGCTTTGATTGGATATCCGACAGCAAAGATCAGCGAGTCGCGCCGGGCAACACCAAAGATCCACGTTTCCGCTTGTAACATGGTTTGTCCAGGTCGAATGGCCTTGACAGACTTGGCCGTAGCAAATCGATTGCCGTTTAACACGTCGGCCACGGGGGCATTTGACGACGCTAAATACACAGGTACGTTGTCGATGACCGTTCCGCTACGATCCTTGATTGTGAAAATCATACGCTTGCTGCCCTGAAAAAGTCCAGCGACAGCGTCTTTCGCACTGTCGCCATCCGGAGGCCGCATACGAAACGTATCGAGAACGGGAGGTGATACAACATCTCGCACACGAACAAGCGCCGAGTCCGTATGTGTGAGGCCTTGTATACTTCTTGTGGCAACAACATACACAAACCCTTCTTGCTCCGAACGTGCCGTGATGACACCTGTTGACGACACCAATACTTTGGTAGAATCTCGCGAAGTAAACTCAGTAGGAGACTGAGCGAGTAGCGAGTCTGTATGCGCGTCGCTCAACGCCGAACGCCAAATATCTCCCGTAGAAGTATATGGAGTAGCCATAAGTTGTAGAGAATTATGGGGAGGTCGCAAAGATAACAGAATGGCATGGTGATTGAGCCGCAGCTCCCAATACGCCGCCGTTGGCGGAGCAACTGGAGCGACGATCTCGTCACTACAGGCGCACAACAAGAGTGCAAGAACTAGGTAAAAGGAAGAGAGGTATTTCATACGTCATCACATCCGCGATAAAGAGGATTTCTTTCCCTTTCCAGGTTTGGAACGGGAACGGAAATACGTTCTCCATAACTGGCAAGTTTTTGCCGCCCCCAAAAGCCCGACGGATACACTGTCCGCTGGTCTCGTCCATATTGTGTTATGAGCCGTCGCAAATCAGCTTGTCGGCGCCCGGTAAGGAACAACCAGTAAGCCCGCTCTTCGAAGAGAAGATCCAAACGGGCATCTGATACAGGCTCTGCCCCCAGAAGATCTACCTCGGGGTCTTCTAGCAACGGCAGGTTCGCGATACCACCCATCCCAGCAGGTGCTGGGATCGGGCAGCCCTCTCCCTTGAGGCATGACGTTCTTAATGCATTCAGTATCGTGAGCCACCTTTCATTTCCTGCGAGAAGCGCAGCTTCGGCCTCAATCAATCTGGCTTCTATTCCACTAGCGAACGCCACGGGAGCTTTCCCGGGATTTGCGCCAGGATCTGCCGCACCGGGATCACGATATTTTCGTGGCACCCATTCCCCTCCAGGTAGCGAGTCGCTGACTGTACGGGGGTCTCCACTCGAACGAAAGGGAAGCCCAACTTCACCATCCCGATCCCCAACAGACAGCCCCCATGCGCCCCTCTCCGTCGCAAAGACGTTCAGCACGGGCCGTTGCAAATACTCCCCTTCCATAAGTAACATATAGCGGTAGGTTGTAGGCACATCCGTGACTGCTTGTGCCGCGCCCACAACGTCGTGAATCCCGAGCAGGGCTCGCGCGCGCCCCAACGCCACGAAGTGAACAAGGTTAGTACTGTCACCGGCAACAAGCGCCGCAGAATCAAACAAGGTCAGCGCATGACGAAATACTTTCTCGGTGGAGGAACCCGGCTGAAGTGTATACTCCTGTTCAAAATCGAGCGTACTTAACGGAATTCCAGAACAAAACAGTTCAGCCAACAAAACTTCCGCCATCCCTTCGATGGCCAACATATGACCGATCAGGGCTGGCGATGCGGTGGGGTCGTATTGGCGGAGGGCACCAGCTGCTTCACGTGTCTTGGCACGAATGACCTGTAATTGCTTGTAAACATCCTCCGCTCTTTTACCCAGCTCCCCGTTCATTCTGGCATCGACGCCCGTTACACCTATCTCGGGAAACGGTGAGCCATTAACACGAATGGCACTAGCGGCTTGCAGTTCGTCAGTAAGCAATCCTGAACTCTCAACATACCCGCCAGCGGATGCGAAGGACATTCTGAACGCTAACACAGCGCTGTAATACGCCCCTCTGGCGCCTTCGGGAGTTTTTACAATCTCAGGATCTAATATATCGGTAGGAAGCGCCTTGCTATTAACCAAATCACTCAACGAACACCCAGCCAACAACGTGAGTATGCATCCAACCAACACACGTTGCAATACAACGACCACACACGTTTCCCATCGCATCATCAGTTCACTCCGATTGTAATTTGCCAAAGGCGCGGCGTGGGCAGTATACCGCTGTCACGCACGACTTCGCTCATCGAATCGTTGACATTCGGATCTTTTCCTTTGTAGTTAGTCCATAACCCAAGGTTCGTTCCTTGTACTGCCACGCGAATGGTCCGCCCTCGGCTAATAGGTGCCGTGAGGCGTCGTGGGAGTCGGTAGACAATGGAGAAATCTCTCAAGCGAAGCGTGGAAACCGTTTGGATCAAACCGATACCTGTTTTGCACGTCGAGCCCGGTTGTATGCATGTTAGTGCGGTCGCTAGCGAGGCCTGAGTTGCCAGCGGCGTCGTAGGATCGTTGAGCGGTCGACGATTTTCCAAACCGTTAAATCCGATGGTTGCACCTTCGTTTTTCTGCGTTAATCCGTGTTGATAGTTAAACGTGAATCCTACGGAAATATCCCGAAAAAACGTGAGAGTATTATGCATTGAACTTTCGAACTCGGGATAGGGGGCCCCAAGATAAACCGGCTGCGTCCCAACCTGAACTTCATCGACTGCCCCTGTAACACCCGTTGTAATCCACCCATCTTGATTCAAATCCGCAAATCCAACGATAGGCAATGCCCATTGCCCAAAGAGTGGATACCCTTCGACAAAACGTGTCTTCACCCCATACTCTTGCCTTCCCAAAACACCAATGAGACTATCTCGCCCGAGTTTCACCAGCGTGTTTTGTTGTTTCGATAACCCCAGGTTCACTTGCCAATTCACGGGCCGTGATTGCAGTATCGTTGCATTCACATCCAACTCCATCCCGACGTTGTCGACCGTGCCAACGTTCCGTAGCTGCGGGCCACCACCGTTTACAGAAAGAGGAACGTCAATGGACACCAGCGCATCCAGCGTATGTCTTTTATAGCCGGTTACCTTGATCCCAAATCTTCCGTTCAGCATATCAATATCTGCCCCACCTTCAATTTCTGAGCTACGCTCCGGACGCAAACGTGCGTTCCCCAACGAAGCTATCTCAGTGGTTTGCACAGGAAGTCCGCCGACAATCCCTGTTTGTTGTGCGTAGGTCCGAAAGCGTTGAGACACTGTTGGCTGTACGCCAGACCGTCCATACGCAGCACGAAGCCGTACCGTCTCCAACCGTCCGATCACAGGAAGACTCCGAAAGACCGGCAGATCGCTGAGTAGAAATGAAGGACTAATCCGAGGATATGTTGGCCGAACGTTAGCACCAAGCCCACTTCCCACATCAAGACGCATCTCAAAGGGAAGATACATACGGTCCGCAATCCCAAGAAGCATCCCAGCGTACATCCCAGCCGTAATATATGTATCAGACGCTTCATTCGTCGCCTGGAATGCCGCACCATTCCCTGATGTTGCACCCGAGGGCAATCCACGCGCTTCACGGCGGATAAGAAACGTCATATCTCGTTTGTAGTCTCCACCGACCGTCGGGCGGAGCGAGAACAATCGGCCCATAGATATCGGTGACATCGATGCTCGCACCCTTATAGAAGGGACAATTGTAGATTTGCCAGCAGTGTTATAAACTCCGGCATCACTGTGACTAACCCCGTTGTCGTCATTGTAATCATTAAGACTGCAATTCCCTCCAAACACCGTCGAACACTCACCACGACCTAGGGTCGAAACATCCTTGCCGTTTGTTACCTCCAGGCCTCCTATCAGCTCAGTATTCAGCCACCGCTTGGGATTTGCCATCACGCGCAACGAGTTTCTTGAGACTATTTTTTGACTGATCGTTTGTGCCCGGAACCGTGGAATCTTACCCAGAATTCCACTCCCAATACTTGCCCATCGTCGTACCGTAGCAGTTTGCAGTGTCGAAGTATCCACATTAGTTGGCCCCAGCGTTCCCGCCGCAGTCGCCGCCCCTTGGAGTGGCGTCGTTCTGGTAGTTGTTCGGGTCAATCCAGAAGTAATGTCGAAAGTAAGTTCTCCATCCCTTTGCCCCAGATCAGCACGAACCGTGAGCAAACCACTTTGTGATTCACTTCCTTGCGGCTTTCGCTGCCATGCAGGAACAACAGAACCCTGATCACCCAACATGCGCACGTCAATATCAGGCATCTGAAGATAGCCAACCTCATCGCCAAACGATCCCGACACAAAATAAGAAACGTTTGATCTACCACCATCGGCAGTCATACGATAGGTCCGTTTTGTTCCTGTTCCGAATACGGTGGTGTGTGGATCGTTCAGTATCTGATATTCTATTAAGCTCCCTTCCAAACCACGGCATCCACCAGAAAAAATCGACGTAGCTTCTCTTCGACTTGAGCAATCAACGATGTAACCGCTCAAATCAGTCCCAAGACGTACATAGTTGGCCGGCCAGCGTCCAGGCATCGTGGTTTGTCCCCAAATTCCATCTACCGTCCATCGCACAGGGCCAGGGTTTCCACGCTTTGTGGTAACAACGATTACGCCGTTCGCCGCATCAGTGCCATATAACGCCACCGCCGACGGTCCCTTGAAAACTTCAACTGTCTCGATACTATTGGGATCGATGGCATCCAATGGAGAGGACACTAGTTGTGTTGCAGTTCTGTTTTCGTCCCCGGCCATGTTTTGAGATCTGTCATTTCGATAACCGGCAACACTCCCCGTTTGCGCGTCGTTAATCCGAATCCCATCCACAATCACGATCGGATCATTCGACGCGTTAATACTACTCACCCCACGAATCCGTATCTTCGACGGCGCTCCCGGGGCACCTGATGTTGGTGAGACCGTCAACCCGGGAACGCGCGTTGCCAGCAAATCCGTAAACGTCGACACCGGCATTAACTTGATCACAGAATCTACATTGATCGTGGTAATATCATTCCCCACCTCAATCTTCCGTTGCGTACCCGTTGCCGTCGTCACGACACCGGACAGCTCCGTTGGCGTCGCCACCAACCGGAATCGAACCGTCGCCGCCTTCCCTTCATCCACCGTCACCGAGCGCGACGCCGAGCGAAACCCGAACAACTTCACCATCACAGTATACGTCCCAGCATCCACCTCTTGAAACCGAAACGCGCCATTCGCATTCGTCACCGTCGACCGCTTCGTACCCACGATTGTCACCGTCGCATCACCCACACCTTTCCCGGTAACCGAATCCACCACGGATCCAGAGATCACACCGACCGTCTTAGCACCCCTCTTTGTTACAGTACTATCCCCCTTGGTCGCCACAATCAAAATCGTCTGCCGATCAGAAGACAACCGCGCTTCAGCACCGGTCCCGGACAACACTGCAACCAAACCCTCTTCAACAGTCACATTCTTCAATACGGCAGACACACTGCCAGAAAGCGGAACTTTGCTCTGGCTCCATCCAAGCGCTAACCCAGCCTGTGCTGCAATGTCATGCAACGCTTTCTCAATCGGTACCTCTTTAAAATTCAACGAGATCCGTTGCTGTGAGCGTGGCTTGACACTACTTGCAAGCCACGCCGGAATATCCATCTCCCCCGGAACACTCCGAGACGACTGACTCTCCCCCACACTCGTAGCAACACCAATTGCAACCAACACAATTGCCCCTCTCGGCCAATACAATTTCCAACGGACAACCTGACACGTCATAGACATTATGTGCGCTACCGTGAGTAAAGGGTAAGTTGCTGCCCATTCCGTACAACACGAACATCAAAGATTACCTGGAGCACTTCCATAAGATCTCCTATTGAGCCATCCATGAGCACAGCATCAAAAAGCATATTGCCCAGCGCATCGTCACCCAATCGGATATCAACGTTGTACCACCGATTAAGATCCGCAATCGCATCACGCAGCGGACGCTTGGTAATAACAAGACGGCCCGACGTAAATCCAAGCACAGCAACAAGAGATTGATCGCGTAAAACACTTAAACGACCGTTTGATATACGAGCCACGTCGTTAACACCAAGCACAGTCGTATCCACCGCCACCTTGCCAGTACGCACCGCAACCTGAACGTTCTCCCGATCATATGCGCGAACACTGAACTCAGTCCCCAGCACAGTGGTACGCGTACCGGACGCCTGAACAACAAACGGTGCCCCCGACGCATGCACGACATCAAAATACGCTTCACCATACAAACGTACCGCGCGACTAGCCCCTCCAAACTGCTCCGGAATCTCAAGCCGACTCGCAGCATTTAACAAAATCTTGGTACCGTCAGATAGCTCAACCGTCGCACGACTTCCCTTAGGAGTAGAGTACACAGCGGCAGCGTGGAACGACGGAGTAGATGCCCAATACTGACTAACCACACCTCCAATCACAAAGATCACAACTGCGCTAAGCACAGCTGGAACGACACCAAAGGCCGCGAAACGCGATTGTCTGCGCTCTACGACTGGACGCGCAGCAGATAAACGGTTTTCCACACGTTTCCAGGAAAGGCGCGCATCAATTGGCGGCGGCAAGGGAATATCGGCATGGAGCTCTCGATCAACAAACGCATCAAGATCCCGCTCCGCAACCGATAATTTGAATGTATCCCACGCCACGTCCAGTTCAGCGTCACTCCCTTCTACCGGGGAAGTACGCACCAACAAAGGAGGCCGATCGGGAAAATGTGAACCGCTCATGCACTGACGTTGCACGAGACCGAGAAAAAGAAACCCCCAGCCCGAAAAAAAATTACGTGACGCTTTCGTTCAACGTTCTCAGCGCTTTGGTTAACAACTTTCGCACTGCAACAACCGTTACACCCATCGCTTCCGCAATTTCAGCAACGCTAAGCTCCTTCCAGCGAAGTGCAAACGCCATACGTTGACGCTCAGGCAAGGCGTGAACCGCCTTCCCTAGTGCACGCGCCATATCTTCAGCAGTAACATCAGTATCGGGAGAGTTAGGCCCATCTCCCGACCCCAACGGCCGATTAACTGCCACCGCAATTCCCGCAATCCTGGAAACCAATGTCTCTCGGCGCTGGCGCTGCAACACCTGTTTACGAACGCTGCCGTAGAGATAGCCGCGAACAGTAGTGTGAATCGTCCAAGCATCACGCCGTTCCCATAGCGAGACAAACACATCCTGCACAACATCGTCCGCAACATCAGCCGCACGCACGAACCGGTATGCAAACCGCCAGAGTTCGTTAAAATACGCGAGATACAGCGATTCAAAAGCGTGCGCGTTTCCAGCACGAATTTGTGCGACGATGTCCGGGAAGCGCGCAGTAAACGTATCCCCATCGTCCGGGCCTTGACGCCGAACACTGTGCATAGGGGCACAATATTATACTTGTTACACGGTTGCACAATATCGAATTTCCCGTTCATTGTGGCAGCAGTCTTCGCTAGTGAACATGCGCGCGAATCCTATAGAGCGGAGACTATTTTAGACCCGTAAGTTCGTGAAAAACCGAGAGGAAACGTACGGACAAAAACGACGTGGGCATATCTCCGATCCATTATGCGATAGATAGATCGCTATTCAACATCATTCCCTAATTCCAGTGTATGGAATAAAAAGCTCAACGCTTTAATTCGCGAAACAATCGATCCCTTTCGAATTTCGCACACACTTTGAATTTGGCACACACATCGACGCCAAAATGCTCACGAACTCATCACTTCGTCTGCTTTTTCATAACTACACATTAAAAGTCCTTTGTCCGCAGACTGAATAAGTCTATCTATCGAAATCGATATCGCTTTTTTCGGATATCGTCGCCGACCAACCTATAGGACTCAATCCCAGCACGTCCAACGATAGCCACCACCCGCTAACCCGCCAACCGGAATATCACCGCTATCAATCCCCCCGAGCCGGCAACCGTCGCCTCGGCAACGCTCCCAGCCCCCCGAGCAAACAAGAAGCGCCGGGACTGCCCCAACAAGGCATCACTTTTGCCTCCCTCAATCCCCAATCCTCCCCCTTATCTCGCCCCACCCTCATTAAATTCATATAAAACCTGCGCCGCTCGACTCTGGCCGCTATCCCAGCATCGCCAAGCGGCACAGATTTTTCGAGCCCTTTCGAATTTCCATGGCGCAAAAAGTCTTTTTCTTCGGCAACGGTCACGCGGAAGGCACTCGTGACATGAAGTACATTCTCGGCGGAAAAGGTGCAAACCTCGCCGAGATGACCAATCTTGGCGTACCTGTCCCGCCGGGCTTCACGATCGCCTGCAGCGAATGCATGGCCTATCTGGAGCGGCGGAAATATTCGGACGCGCTGCGCGTTGAGGTCGAAGGGAACGTCGCCCGACTCGAGGAGGTCTCGGGCAAACGATTTGGTGATGCGAAGGCTCCCCTCCTCGTTTCGGTCCGCTCGGGGGCGGCGCAGTCCATGCCGGGCATGATGGAAACCGTCCTCAACCTCGGCCTAAACGACAAAACAGTCGCCGCGCTCGCCAAGGCCAGCGGGAATACACGTTTCGCATACGATTCCTATCGGCGGTTCATCCAAATGTATGCGGATGTCGTGCTCAACGTCCCTATCCACGATTTTGAGTACCTCCTTGGGGCGAAACGTATCACCGAAGGCGTGACCTTGGATTCGGAGTTAAGCGAGGATGCGCTTCGAAATCTGGTCGAGGAGTATAAATCGCTCGTCAAACGACATACGAGTGCGGAATTCCCGTCAGACCCGATGGAGCAACTGTGGGGTGCCATTGAGGCAGTTTGGCGATCCTGGACTTTAAAGAAGGCGCGTGACTACCGTAGAGTGAATCGGATTCCCGAAGATGTTGGGACCGCCGTTAATATCGTCGCGATGGTCTTCGGGAATCTGGGCGACGATTCTGGGACGGGTGTGGCCTTCACGCGAGATCCGTCAACCGGAGAACGACGCTTCTACGGTGAATTCCTGGTTAACGCGCAAGGCGAAGACGTCGTCGCTGGAATTCGCACGCCCATGCATATCGATGAGATGGAATCTCGGCTACCCAGCTCGTACATTCAGTTGCTCGATACGCAGGCTCGGCTTGAACAGCACTATCGGGATATGCAGGACATTGAGTTTACCGTAGAACGCGGAAAGCTGTTTTTACTGCAAACCCGAAATGGAAAACGTACGGCGGCCGCTGCCGTGCGTATTGCCCGGGATATGGTGAACGAAGGATTAATCGACAAGAACGAGGCTGTACTGCGTGTTCCAGCGGCACAATTGGATCAGCTACTGCATCCAATTATAGATCCGTCTGTTCGTGCAATACCGCTTTGCATTGGATTGCCAGCAAGTCCTGGTGCTGCAAGCGGCATCGCTGTATTTGATCCAGACGTCGCAGAAAGTAAAGCGGCGGATGGAACTGCAGTCATACTTATTCGCGAAGAAACGACCCCTGAAGACTTTCATGGAATCGTCGCAGCACGCGCCGTATTAACTGCGCGTGGTGGAATGACGAGCCATGCGGCTGTCGTTGCGCGCGGCATGGGTAAGTGTGCAATCGTTGGATGTCATGACATACATGTTGACGTTGAACATCACCGAATGACCGTTGGTGATACAGAAATTGTTGAAGGCAGCTATCTAACATTGGACGGAGCAACCGGTCGTGTATTTGCCGGAAACTTGCCGACAGTACCGAGCGAAGTGGTTCGTGTTACAAACGGTTCGATGCGTGCGAGCGATGCGCCGTTATATCAGGCGTATGCCGAGCTTTTAGGTTGGGCAGATCAATCGCGCAAACTTAAAGTGCGCGCGAATGCAGATACGCCTCGTGATGCACGCATCGCACGTGGGTTTGGGGCTGAAGGAATTGGCTTGTGTAGAACAGAGCATATGTTCTTTGAAGGCGATCGAATCAACGTAATGCGTGAGATGATCGTTGCGCGCGATGAAGCTGGTCGTCGTCGAGCGTTGGCAAAGTTGTTGCCAATGCAACGTTCCGATTTCGAAGGGATATTTGACGCGATGGACGGACATCCAGTAACCATCCGTCTGCTCGATCCACCGTTGCATGAATTTTTGCCGCACGGCGGTGAAGAGATTAAACTGCTTGCTCGTACGCTCGATTTATCACGTAACGAACTACAGCGTATTATCGATGGCCTTCGTGAATCGAATCCAATGTTAGGTCATCGCGGATGTCGTTTAGGGATCACCTATCCTGAAATTACAGAAATGCAGGGGCGCGCGATTTTCGAGGCCGCAATTCGAGCAAAACGTCGAGGAATCGACGTTCAACCTGAAATTATGGTCCCCCTCGTTTCGAGCCTGGCAGAATTCGAGAATCAGCGTGCGATTCTCGAAACTGTGGCAGGTAACGTGCTTGGTGCAATGGAAGAACGAATCCCCTATCTAATAGGTACAATGATCGAACTTCCGAGAGCAGCATTAACGGCAGACAAGATCGCAACGAAAGCCGAGTTTTTCAGCTTTGGCACAAACGACCTTACACAAACAACGTTCGGATTAAGTCGAGACGACGCAGGTAAGTTTTTACCGAGCTACGTTGAACAAGGCATCTTTCCGGAAGATCCATTCCAGGTATTAGACGGAGAGGGCGTTGGACGACTCATTAGAATTGCAATCGAAGATGGTCGAAAGTCTCGGCCCAATATTAAACTTGGAATATGTGGCGAGCATGGCGGCGAACCAAAGTCGGTTATGCTATGTCACACTATGGGACTCGACTACGTTTCGTGTTCCCCATATCGCGTTCCTATTGCTCGCCTAGCAGCCGCTCATGCCGCACTTGAACAATCCGCATCCTGATCATTTCGGCGTAACCGCGCCAGATATGGTGGTCGCTCCACAATGGAGTGAGCGATCGGCGTATGGCGCGTCGTTACCAACGATCAATCAACATACGAGTGCAAAGCCGTTACGAATTGCGCTCGTGACTGAATATTATTATCCGCATCTTGGCGGTATCTGTGAACACGTCCACTTCTTTACACAAGAAGCTCGACGCATGGGGCACCATGTCGACATTATTACCTCGCATATACCTCGTGCAGTTGACGAACTCGGCGTAATACGGATTGGCCATAGCCAGTCTGTATATGCGAATGGATCGCAAGCGCGAATTACCTTAGGGATTGGCTTGCGCAAGCAGATGCGCCAGGTGTTGCGCTCTGGGCATTACGATATTGTACATGTCCATTCGCCGTTAAGCCCGATTTTACCAATGCTGGCGATTGATGAAGCTGATTGTCCCGTTGTGGGAACATTCCATACATATTTTGAAAAATCGTATGGATACCAGCTTGGTCGTAAATACTTTCAAAAACGATTGGATAAGCTTGCGGTTGCAATCGCAGTATCACATTCCACAACGATTGCACTCGAACAGTATTTTACGGCGAAGTGGGAGATTGTACCAAACGGAATTGACGTTGAGCTGTTTAATCCGGACGCTCCCCCGCCCCGTAATATCCGCCCAGACGTTCCATCGATCTTGTTTCTCGGGCGGTTTGACCCAAGAAACGGGCTAACAACGTTGTTTGAGGCGTTTAAGCATGTTCGTGGAAAAAACCGTAAAGCACAGATTGTTGTTGTGGGTGATGGTCCGCTGAGGAACTATTATTATCGCGCCGCTGGTGGAGATCCTGGGATTACGTTTGTTGGGCCAATCTTGCATGAACGACCAAGTTATTACGCGCATGCAGCGATGTATGCGTGTCCAACAACAAAGGCGTCGTTTGGGATCACGTTGCTGGAATCAATGGCGTGCGCGACGCCGGTTGTGTGTTCAGACATACTTGGGTTCCGGGATGTTGTAAAACATGATCGGGAAGCGCTGATGGTTCCGTGTGGAGACGACCTTTCCCTCGCAGATTCGCTTGTGATGTTGTTGGATGATGAAGCGTTGCGAAGGAGATTGGGCACAGCCGGATATCGTGAAGCACAGCAGTATAGCTGGCCCCATGTAACTTCGCACGTACTCGAATTATATAATCGAGTGCTTTCTGGATCAGTCGCCACGGCTACGTGACAATCGTACCGGGCGGCATTGCCGCGCTAGCGATTACTGGGTTGGCTGTGCATGGAGCGTTTCATCGAAACAGCTCAGTGTTCGGTCGAGTTATTACGAAGCTACCGAACGGCGAAAAATCCGTTTCGTTGACCTTTGATGATGGACCGAATCCGGAGGCAACGCCCAGGATTCTGGATGCACTGGCGGAAGCTGGCGTACACGCGACGTTTTTTTGTTTAGGTCGGCATGTGGAGCGGTGGCCGGCGCTGGTAGAGCGCGCGCGTAAAGAAGGACACCAGATTGCGAACCATGGATATTTCCATCGGAAGCTGCACTTGAAGAGTCCTGCGTATGTACGAGACGACCTTACACGCGGGAAACGCGCAATTGAAGATGCGGGTGGCGGTACACCGCGTTATTTTCGCGCACCACACGGATTTCGCAGCCCGTGGGTGACGTCTATCGCGCGATCATTAGGGGAGCAAACAGTTGGCTGGTCGTTAGGCGTTTGGGATAGTGCTCGCCCTGGCGTTGACAACATTGTACAGCGCACCATTCAGGGCACTCGACCAAGGTCGATTATATTGCTGCATGATGGTGACGGATATAATCCTACGGGTGACCGACTACAAACTGCGGAAGCGCTACCAGAGATGATCACGCAATTAAAGGCGCGTGGTTACAAATTTCGCACACTACCAACGTAATACATTTTTTTCGATCGACTCATTTGAATTCCACATTCACCGCTTCCGCTTTGTCGCCGAAGCCAAATCGAAAAGCACAAGCCCTCCGCTACATATTCTCGGCAGCCATCATCGCGTTGTTGATTGTATTTGCACGGACGATTGACTGGGCATCTGCCTGGCAATCGATACGCTACGCTTCAATTCCGCTGTTAATCGCTGCCACGCTTGCCAACTTTTCGACGTTGGTCTTTCGTGGCTATCGATGGTGGATACTCTTGAGAGCCGCAGGTGCACCGTCGGTATCGCTAGCCATGAAGGCAACCATTGCTGGGGCTGGATTGAACAACGTTCTTGTCGCAAATGGTGGTGAAGCTGCCCGCGTTGTTTTTGTTACGCGTGCCACAGGATTACCGAGCGCAAAGGTGTTGGCCACAGTTGCACTTGATCGCGCCTTCGACCCGGTTGGATTTATCGCCCTTCTTGTTTGGGGATTTTTGGCATTTCAGCTGCCGAGCGAGGTTGAGCGATTCAGAATCCCGGCGATTGTGGCGGCGATTGTTATACTAATCGTGTTAGTCTGGCTGAGCGTGAAAGCGTCCAAGCCGATTGAGAATGAGATAGCGGGAGTTGCCGTTTCAACATCATCTCATTGGAAAGATAAAGCACGGGCTTGGTTGAAAGAATTGGGAACGAGTATGGGCCATCTGCTGAGTGGTCCAAGAGTCATACCGATCGTACTGCTTACGTTTCTCGCGTGGTTAAGCCAGCTCGTCACATTTGCTCTGGCGGCAAGTGCGGCTCATATATCGCTCCCATGGAGCGCCAGCGTCGTTGCCCTATTGTTGGTTAACCTATCGCTTGTAATACGTCCAACACCTGGCAACGTTGGCCTGTTTCAAGTCGCGTATCTATTTGCAATAGCCGACTATGGCGTAACGAAAGAAAAGGCGATTGCGATCTCATTGTTGATTCAAACCATTCAAATCATTCCAGTAACGATTGCCGGAATCGCGCTGGCTCCCGAGTTCATCTTTAAACGTAAAAACGCGCAAACAGCAGCAAATCAAGTTCAGTAGATATTATTGCGATTATACTCGCTTCCAAAGAATTTCCGAGTTAATCTCGCTGAGATTCGCACATCCAGTTAGCACCATCGCCGCTTCAAGCTCTGCCCGAAGAATGGCGAGCACATGAGCAACACCGAGCGCACCAGCGGTTGCTAGCGCGTAAATATAGGGGCGACCGATCAATACAGCGGTCGCCCCCAGAGCGATAGCCTTCAGGACATCCGTACCACGTCGAACCCCACCATCCATCAAGATTGGTACGCGGCCTTGCACCTGTTTCGCGATATTCGGCAACACGTCAATTGGCGGAACCATAGTGTCGAGCGTCCGCCCGCCATGATTCGATACCACGATTCCCGCCACTCCCATCTGGACTAGACGTTCTGCATCGGTCGGGGATGTAACGCCTTTGACGAGAACCGGCGCGCGAGAATTCGCCAACAACCACTCCAGATCTCGCCATGTAGGCGCAGTGTTCACAGCTACAGTACCGAACAACGGTACATCGGTAAGCGTTCTTGGCTCAACAGGTGGTTGAATAGCGCCCTTGAGATGAACAGCCTCAACTCCAACTGGTAATTGAAAACATGATCGCTGTTCACGGTTGCGCATCCCACCAACCGTTGCATCCACAGTAACAACAATTGCCTGAGCTCCGGCAGCTTGCACACGATCGACTAATGCGCGTGTGAAGCCACGATCCGGCTGAATATATAACTGGAACCACAATGGAGACGACGTCTGCTGCGTAACCTGTTCAATTGAAACACTCGACAGCGTGCTCAGAACCATCCCCGCGTTCATGACATCAGCCGCTTCAGCCGTCGCAAGTTCTCCTGCTTCGTGAACGAGTTGCTGATATGCGACCGGTGCCAATAGAATGGGATAGTCAAGCTGCCGCCCGAACAACTCCAGTCGAGTATGAGCACCCGTCAGATCGCTAAAAATCCTGGTAGTTAACTCGATATGCTCAAACGCTTCCCTGTTTCGGCGCACACTCACCTCATCCGCCGCACCTCCCGAGACATACGCCCATGCATGCTCCGTCATACGCTCGCGTGCGAGAGGTTCGTAGTCGGTCAGCGCAACAACGTGTGCGGGTATGTGATCCAACGCAGGCAATGGAGGCATACTCAAATAAAGAAGGCCCTTGGTTAAACACCAAGGGCCTTCTTGTCATAAAGTGGAGGCGCGGGGATTCGAACCCCGGTCCGAAGAACGATTCACTACAGCGTCTACGTGCGTATCTCACCGATAAATTTCTCCAGCCGCCGCTCGGCGAGACAACCACGGCTGAAAAAGGTCTCTAAACTTTTGCAAAGTGACCGAAACCAAATCACCCCACTATCCCGATTTTTCGATACCTAGCAGACGCGTCAGGAGCGCTTCACACTAGGCATGGTGCATGAACCGCTTTAAAAAAGCAGGTTACGCAGCCAGGGCCAATTCGTTGTTGGCAGTTAAAAAAATTCCAGCTTTTTAACGAGGATCTAGACCTCGGCACGCAACCACAGCTTCACGAGCCCCGTCGAAGCCAGTCGCCCCCTACTGGATGAAATTTAACGGAATGGGGGTGGAAAACCTAGGTACGGGTCTGGGGGAGGGGTTGAGTAATACAAAAACAGACGTTCGAACCTATACGCGGTCAAAGAGAACCTCTACTTTCGCTCGCATAAAGCGGTAAGCCCACCAGCCGTTTTCCCGTAAAAACTACCAGCCGTCCTTCCGTAAAAACATGCAGCCGTTTTGCCGTAAAAATGAAAGCATGTCGAGGACGTTTAGCCATACTTCCCTATTTCAACAGAGCTACGCCGTTTTAGGTGATTGCCCCAACTACGCCGAGAAACTACGCCGCAACCGTAGAACAATCGTCAGATGACTCTTCCGCCACCGACCCATCCCCGCCCTTCAAGTCCATCCGAGTTTCATAGTATGTCAAATACTCGGCAAAAATCGACTCGATCTGATCCACAGACTCAACCGCATACAACTTCTTCCGCAAATCCGCAGACGACGGCAGCCCCTTCACATACCATCCCAAGTGCTTCCGAAACTCAATCGCTGCGCCGCGTGGATCCGTATCAAACGTCTCCGCCATTCGCGCATGTTCCAACGCAACCGCAAACCGCTCCGCAACCGGAGGTGGGTTCCGCTTCGCTCGCCCTTCAAGCAAGTCTCGCGTCTGATCAAAGATCCATGGTTGCCCAAACGAACCACGCGCGATCATGATACCAGCGCAATTCGTCTGTCGTAACATCTCAATCGCATCCTCCGCGGTTTTGATGTCACCGTTGCCAAGTACCGGAATTTCCAGCGCGTCCACCACCGAAGCGATTTCATCCCATCGCGCACTGCCGCTGTACATCTGCGCACGAGTGCGTGGATGCAACGTAAGCACCTTCGCTCCAGCATCCTGACACCGCAGAGCGATCGTAACAGGGTCTCTCATCTCCTCGCTCCACCCACTCCGAATTTTGACGGTAACGGGCAAATGAGTGCTTGCGGAGACACTCCGAATGACGCTTTCAACGAGGGAGAGGTCCTTCAAACACCCCGATCCCCCGTTCCGTTTAACAACCTTTTTTACCGGACACCCAAAGTTGATGTCGATAAATTCGGGTTGAAAGACGTCGGTGACCAACGCGGCGGCGTCCCCCATAGCTTCGGGATCGGCTCCAAAGATCTGAACTCCGATCGGACGTTCATCCGGACCAAACCGCATCTTGGCAAGGGTCGCCTTATTCTCGCGACGGATAGCTTCCGCCGAGAGAAATTCGGTAACCACGACGTCCGCGCCGAAGCGGGTGCAGATTCGTCGGAAGGGAGATTCGGAGACACCAGCCATCGGCGCGAGGTAAAGCGGGAGCGGATGGCGGAGCGGGAAAGGAAACTGCGGCATTCTGAATTGGAAGCTAACGGGGTGAACTGCGACGGGCAACGGAGGTGAATTGGCTAACAATCCTGTAAAAACAGCACACTGGCGGTATGCCCCTCCAGACTCAGCGCTTCTCGATAGCCAGGCGCCCTCTCAAAGACAAAAATTCCCTGCCCAATGCCATTTGACAGCGCCGGATTGCTGAACTAGCTTGGACGCTTCACCACGATTTGACAGTACGATTTCCCTATGGAATTACGCGAGTTCTTCTCCGAAGACGCAATCAAACTGGATCTAGAATCCACCGCGAAGGATGACATCCTCCGCGAGTTGATCTCCCTCCTTAAATTAGACGAAAAATCAGAAGGGATGCTCTTCAAGATGCTCAAGCGTCGAGAGAATCTCGGATCGACAGGTATTGGTAGGGGGATTGCGATTCCCCACTGCCGGTCTCTGGTCGTGAATAAGCTCCGGGTGGCGTTTGGTCGGAAGGCGGAAGGGGTGGATTTTAAGGCGATTGATGAGAAGCCGGTTTACTTTTTCTTTTTGATCGTAGCGCCACCGTTGGAGGTTTCGAATCAGTATCTGCCGGTGCTTGGAAAGATTGCGCAGTTTAGTAAGGAGTCGGATGTGCCGGAGCGATTGCTTGCGCTGAAGGAGCCGAAGGAATTTTTGGCGCTGTTGGAAGAAAAAGGGGTTTGATGTAGGTGGTGTGGGTGGACGGACCGGTCGTTGGATGTTTCGATCGGGGGTTGGATGCCTGCATGGGTTTATAAAGTGATGGTTGGATTAAAAAGGGCGCTCTCTAAGGGGCGCTTTTTTTGTGCGGTGAACTGAGGGATGCAGCGCATAGAAGGGCTCGTTTGCGATAAAACGATGCAAGCGAACGAGAATGGTACAAGGCCAGAGTATAGTCCGTCGATAGAATGCAAGTACAAGCCGTAGGCTCAGCAATCGGTTGACCTATTGTAGCTTATAAGCTATACTTGCTATGGAACCTGTTCCTCGATCTATTTTCATTTACGCGCACTTTGACGGCAGCGAACCCTATTCCGAATGGAGATCATCTATTGACGATTTCCGTGTTCGGGCTGCAATTGAACGAAGGATGAATAGGGTCGGCGTGGGACTATTTGGCGATCACCAGAACGTCGGAGATGGTGTATGGGAGATACGCATTCATTATGGAGCGGGGTATCGTATTTATTATGGCGTGCTATCTGCGAATTCCCTGGTAATACTCATCGGCGGATCAAAACGAGGACAAGAGGATGACATCAAAAAGGCAAAACGTTATTTCCAAGACTTCAAACAACGCCACCCGAACGAAAATGCAAACGGCAGATATCGAGACTAATCCATACAAGCTGGCCGGTGCACAACCATATGAAGAGCGACTCGTCGAATGGCTACAAGCAGATCCCCGAGAAGCGTGCGCGTATCTACAAGAATGCTTTGCAGACGGGCACCCACAGGTCTTTTTAATGGCGTTACGGATGGTCGCGCAGGCTTACGGTGGAATCGGGCAGTTGGCTGAGAAATCGGGGCTTAATCGTGAAACGCTGTATCGAACGTTGTCGAGCAAGGGGAATCCGTCGTTGAGCACGTTGACTGCGATTTTGGGAGCGCTTGGGTACGAGTTGACAATTGTACAAAGCACTCGCGCCACCCGGGCGAGACGGGGTGGCGCGAGTGTGAAGTCGGCGACAGCAACGAGAAAGCGAAAGACTGCGTAAGTCGCAACCGTTGGTGACTCAGCTGGCGTTGCTCGGTATTCGGTGGCCTCGAGCGCAGCGTTTACTACTCAACGCCACGATTTAACGCGCCGTCTTATCTCTCGAGACGCTATCCGAATCGCCCTTTTTTAACTCCTTTTCGTATTTTGTAATATTGTCTTTCGTTGGAAGGATGGTTTGTTGGAAATATATGTCCTTCGTTAGATATGTTTGCGCTGCGGCCTTCACATCTTCCAACGTGACGGGTACGGCATCGGCGGTTATGATATCATCCAGTGAGATACCCGCCTGATCGTAGCGAAGCATTTGTGCGGACCACCAGTGATTGTCTTGCATGGCGTTTTCGCGTGCACGCCGAGCGATGGTTGCGGCTTTGGTGAGCTCCTCGGGAGTAACGCCGAGGGTTCGAATGGTATCGATGATTTGCCAGATGTTCTTGACCGATTCGTCTATGCGATCTGGTGCGGTGAGTATGCTGATATCAAAACGGTAATGGGGTTGTGGATTTTGATAGAATTGCGCGGAGGCGCCAACACCGTATGTGACAGCCATTTCTTCCCGCAATCTGTTGCGTAGACGCCCACTGAGAATATACGACAGCGTGTTAAGCACTCGTCGCTGCCGCAACGCGTCGGCGGGGGTTACAGAAAGCAGTCCGTCAAAAATAAGCCGGTTTTGCGCTTTCTCAGGTGGTACGTTGACCGATTCCATACGGACGTCTTGACGCGTCCTCGGCGGTTTGATCTTGAGATCGCGCGGCTGCTCCCGTTCGGTACGATGCAACGTTGGAAGCGTTGCAAGATATTGCTCCACTAGCGGTTTGATCTGCTGAGCGGATGCTGCGCCGGTGATCGTAAAGGTAAAGTCACTGGGATCGCCAAACCGATCACGATAAACCGCCATCGCTTGTGCGGTGTCCATCAGGTACAGCATGTTCACCGTATTCTGCGATGGTGGAGTTAATCGAGGTTCTCCGTTCGCAAGCATGACGGCGAGCTTATCGTTGGGAGACATCGTCAGTGACGACGCGCCAGTTCGCTTCCATTCGGCCAGCGTCATGGAATCAATCTTGGGGGCGGTGAACTGCAGATGCAGGAGTTGAAAGAGTGTTTCCAGTTCTTTCGGTGAACCGGTCACTGCGATCTCTTCGTTAAAGGCATTGATCGCAACGCGCAGTTCTTGAAGCGCGGTGGTGTTAAGATTGCGTTCGAGTTCGTCGCGATTGAGATCACCCAATCCGCCTGACGAGGTCATGAGCGATCCCACAAATCGCCCGGGTGTATAGAACAGGTTGTCTGGAAGACGAGATGTACCGCCAAGGCTACCAGCGTATAACATGAGTTCGTCAGACTTGACGTGCGTAGGTTTGAACAAGACGCGAATGCCGTTGGATAAGGTCCACACGGTGATGTCGGATGTGGGATAGATCTGTTCGTTCACAATTGCGCCGGCGCCGACTTTTTTCGCGTCGTTGGATGTCAAAATTCCCGGGATCGTTGATATCTGACGGGTCTCTTGAACCTTACTCGCTGCATTGGGAATCGGTGCATGCGCGACAGAATCTAGGAGAGCGATCATCCGCTCCCGGGTTGGGGGTTGGACGTGTGAGTAAAGTGGTATAGTCACGTTCACCGTAGGTGGCGTACTCGTTCGCCAGAACTGTGCTGCCTTTTTTGTGGCGTCTGGTGTGATGCTCGAATAGATCTCTTGGATGATGGCGAGTTCTTGTGTTGCACTTAACAGCGGAGCACGACTTCCGGTGAGAAAGTGTTGTACGTACGTCTTCACCAGTTCTTGTGATGGGATCGCGTGTTCGTCGTCGGCCGCGTGCTGTACACGTCGAAGCAGATTGGCTTTTTCGCGTTCAAGCACCTCGGACGGAATACCGTGTTGGGCAACGCGTTCGAGTTCGCCAAGGGCAGCGACGAAGGCGCGTTCCAGGCTGTCGGGCATTGCAATGACGGCCAAGGTATACTGTTCACCGATTGGACGTATTGCGCCTGACGACCTGCGTATCCCAGCTTGAGCAAACACACGACGCTCTTCTTTGCTCAATTTGGTAAGTGTCCGTTGGACATGTTCCAGTACTAGCACATCCAACACCTGCTGTCGAATGCTGGCGACGGGTTCTTGTGGTAGCTCAGCCGCGGGCCAAGTCGCTTCAATCATGGGTCGCACGCGATCTTCAACAATGTTCACGATCGGGGTTGTTGTGGCATGCGGGGTATTGGGACGTGTAAATGGACGCGGGTTCGAAGCAGGTGAAATGCTGCCAAATCGCGATATGATCTCACGTTCCATGGCTTTGGGATCAAAGTCGCCGACTGCGATAACGGCCATAAGATCGGGACGATACCAATCGCGGTAGAAGCGTTGGATCGGGCCCGGGAGAGCTGTATTTAATAACTTTGGTAGGCCGATCGGGAATCGTTTACGGTAGAGCGAACTATCACCAAACAAGATGCCGAACTGCAGATCTCGAATCCGCGCGCTCGCGGTATCGGGATTCCGCATGCGCCACTCCCCCAGCACGACGCCTCGCTCGTTGACTACATCTGATGAATCTATCGTGATTCCGCCGCTCGCCCAATCATATACCACTTGCAACCCTTGTGCAAGAATGACTGGATCATCTGTGGGGACAGTCAGTTGATATACGGTCTCATCGAAGTTGGTATAGGCATTGAGGTCGCCACCGAATTGCATACCCGCCTGTTCGATAAAATCGATCAAGGTGTTCTTCGGGAAATGCGTCGTACCGTTGAATGCCATGTGTTCCAGGAAATGCGCAAAGCCACGTTGGTCTTCGTCTTCTTGAATGGCTCCGGCATTAACGGCAAGCCAGAGGCGTGCGCGTTTGACTGGTGTGGTGCTGACTCGAATGTAGTAGCGAAGGCCGTTTGGGAGTGTCCCGATAGTCAGCGCTGGGTCGTGCAAGACAGAATCAGTAAGGGTCGAAAGTGTCGATTGGCGATCACCGATTGAGGCGGAAGATCCAATTGCAGGTAATACCTCGATAGATGTTTCCAAAACTCGATTGGCCTGATTCGGGACCGAGGCACTTGTCAGTGTTGCAGACACCGATACGATGGCACATACGCTCAGGCATACTCCAAACGTCATACCCAACCAGCGGGACTGAATACGAGATATAAGTTTCATATTATGGTTTTCGGCGAGCGATGGCTTCGAGAACACTGACCAGTTGCGACTCACCGATCTCCCGCCAAGACCAGCGCGTCCCGAATTCACCTAAGAGCACGCCCGATTCGTCTACGAGAAAGACACCTCGGAAACAATCCAAACTGCCCATGCCACCAGCCGAACAGCCCCAGTTGAGCATGGGTTCAAGCGTCCACTTCGTGTTGACCCATCGGCCATCTGGATCCGGGAGGCGTACAAAATTCGCGTCGTTCACAGCAAGAGTGACAGGGAGATGAAAGTATTCCAGCAACCATCGCCGCATGTCTTCGGCTTCATCCGCGGCGGATCCAGGTTCTGTGAGAATAGCTCGCCCTTCCTGATAGCTTATCAGATTGATTTCGACATCAGGGAATTGATGGTGAATTCGTTGTAACATCGCGAACTGGCCGACACAATCCCATGCGTCCGCCATTTCCGGCCTCCAACCCCCACGACAGTGTGAAAGAGGAAATATTAACGACAGTTTGCCACTACTTGGCCGTGGTATTACTGGTTTAGTGGGAAACCAATGATCTCCGTCAATTCGTGGGCTGGCGGCTCCAATCGCGAGCGGATGATTGCGCTCTGGGTCATCCCCTGCGAACAGAGCGTCGTTCTGCGCACGTACAAGCGTCACATAGGCAGTGGTACCGACGCTCAGGCTATCCATCAATTCTCGAAAATGCAAGAAATAGCTGTTCGCCGCAGCGCGGCTCGCAGCCTGCCGATACCATGGAGCTCGTCGTGTTTCTTCGCTAAGCCCAACAAACAGTGTATCTGCTATCATCGCGGCTTGTATTGCCACGACAGATCCCCTCTCGACGAGTTCAGCAACTGATCGCAGAGACCACAAGGCCTCGATCTTACTGAGTTTGCTCACAATAGAGTCGGGACGTGTCACCAGAGACATCACGAGCGAATCCATTTCACGAAGATGTACGGGTCTCGCGTTCCTGTATAAGTCCAACGCTTTTGCGTACACCGTCAAAACAGTCGTCGCGCTATCAGTGGTGGAGCTATCGCTCGTGCTGGTATCAATCGTACTGACACCAGTCTTTTGGCTTTCTGCCTCAGACATTTTCCGAGCGAGAACGAGCGAAAAATCGCGTTCACGCCCAGCGACGAGGAAAAGTTCCCCGAACAAATCCCAGTCTTGAAGAGACACAGTATTGGCCGACCACCGTTCGGTACACGCCCGTACCGCTTCCACGATATGCTTGGGCCATTGCGTCATGCGATCGGAGTGACCAGGCGGCATCGTATCATAGCGAATGATACTTTGTTTTTGCCAACGATCTATCAACCGATTTTTGACTGCCCAACATTGTTCGACGGTGCGATATGTTGAGATGTCAAGGGTTCCTGTTGGCTCCTCGAACCGAGTCTGTGCTACGCCTAGAGTGGTCCAGATTGCTGTGCATATGGTTGCCACGGCTAACGGGAACAACGAACGCGAAAACCATCGCCTGGTTGTTTTTGTATTCGACCACATAGTAAGATTTATAGAATGGCTAAGCATTACACGGCATCGATAAGTGACGTAAAGCTGAAGTCGTTGATCTTCAGAGTTGGCACAATAGCAGGGGTGAGTTTGAATGTGCCGGGATCCCGAACCGGACGAAAGAATGGTTGTGGAACTCCCAACTGCTCCACTTGATTCAGTGCAAAGAGTGGAGATTCAGTAAATCGCATATTCCACACTGATTTGGTAATCTTCCCATTTTCAATAAGCCACAAGCCGTCGCGAGTCGCCCCGGTACATAACAGGCTGCGCTTGTCCAATAGATCAATTCCGGAAAATCGAGTGACTAACAGTCCGCGCTTCGTGCTGGCAATCATATCCTCGACACTGACGTCCCCGCCACTCATTCGAAATGCCGGACGATAGAGGTCGCCAGCAAAACGTTGTCGTTGTTCTGCGGCATATTCGTGTAAATGATGTAGTGCCGTAAGCACACCGTTTTGTATCCATGTAGCCGGTTGTAATCCTGCTCTAGGAACAACTCCTAAGAGCGGATCGCTCGGAACGTGACTGATAGAGATGCGCTCATCTATAATCTTGAGCCCTAGTTTGGAACGACCCAGCCGTAATACATCGTCGTAGGCTAGAAACAATGGACCTGGTTGATATGGGTCCTCATTCCCCTTCCTTGCCAAGGGGCCCGACCTATCGTCCCCGTCCATTAAGACCCCGACCAAGTCCCCAACGGCCTGTGGTTCCAATATTACAGTGTATCTACCAGGTTCGATACGCACTGCATCTAGAGATGTAATACATTTATCGAGTGCACGCCGCGCGAGTGCAGTTCCGTCCACCGCAGCGACGTCAAAGCTCGAGGCTCCAGCCCATCCAGATCCGGTCCCCCGCGGATGTCGAACGGTCATCGAACACTGCGCTTGCGTCAGCCGCTGGTACTCCATCTCGGGAACGGCTTTCCCCTTCCGTGCTGCCTCGTTTGACCAGAAAGCATATGATCCAGATCGCCCTTCCATATAGCCAGCCGAGAGCATGCCCTTGGCCTCAGCTTCTTCAGTGAGCATGCGAGCTATATGCCCGCGCGCTTCCCCTGTCACTGCGGCGGTAGCATCGCTCCAGATCGAGGTATTAGGAGTCTGTAACTCTGGTGACTCGAGCGCGTCAGTGAATTCGTTAACCCAACTATTCGCCCTTGCCCCCCCATCGTCGCGGCGCCGCTCCGCTGCACGGACGGCTCCTTCGAGCGAAGCGTCGTCGATTTGGTTGGTGGTACAGCCGCCTCCGCCTACCCCCCGTTCAACGATACGAACAACACGCACTTCCACATTGCAGCGATCACTCGCGAGGTTAACGCGGTTGCGGGCCCAGCGGAGTTCCCCATTCAACCAACTGGTAATTTTAATCGCCGTATATCCCCCATTTGTGAACGCCAGCACGCGCTGCACAACCTCCTGACATTCTGCCTTCGTAAAATATCGACCACGTTCTTCCAACTGTTGTTTCATGCTTTTCTCAGCTTGTCAATAACGGTCATGCCTTTCACGCGCATTGGCACGGCGTCCGCACTAAAAAAGACTTTCTGCTCGGGTTCCCCCTTGTTGGATACCTGCGCATACCGCTTCATACTCGATTGACCACCAACAGCCTCGACAGACCTCCAAAATTCTGGTGTTCTCAATAGTACACCGGCGCCTGCCAATCTTGCGACCCGCTTCCCTTGTTTGACCTCGAAGCAAATACCGCCTCCGTACCCATTCAACTGTTGAAAATCCATCCTTATGTATCCCCGTTTCATCAAAATTCCCTCCTCCATGTCTGCGACTAGCGAGGATACATTGGCGCTCCCTGGTGCTGGAGTCATCTGCAAATTCGGAGTATGGGACAATGGTGCATCGACGGCTTCGGGCGCGTTAGCGCAGCCATGTGACTGAAGCGGCGGTTGTCCAGGTTGGTTCCATTCTGTCATCCACCCAGCACTTTCGCGTGTCGTTTGAAAGTCAACAACCATCCCCTCTTGAACGAGCGGAAACGCATCTGGTTCGACCCCTTCATCGTCCCATCGTACCGTCGCGGCACCACCCGGTGTATTACGATTGGCGAGTACCGTCACGAGCGGTGAGCCGACCTTCAACGTGCCACGCATCGCTTGCGGATCTGTAATGTAGCTTGTTCCTGTGGCGTTCGCTTCGTACCCTAACGCACGATCCAACTGTGTCGCAGCACCAATCGACGAGCCAAGAACGCCAGCAACGGTATATGCGTCCAGTATTACATCGTATCGGCCAACCTCTACGGGTTTCACGGGGAGAGAGGCATCCTCTTTCAGTTCCTCATAGAGTGCACGTTGATATTCTTGCAGCGGTTGATCCCGGTACATTTCCCATCCAAGACCAGCCTGTGAGATATACTCACGCAAGTACCCCCCCATCCCGTTATATGACCAACTAACTAACCCCCCCTCGCCGGACCGAAAGAGTCGTTGCGTAAGGTAGCTGCCATCAGTTGATCCAAAAGCTTTTTCCGTGCAGGTAAACACGTGGTTCATTAGAAACCCCGGTTTAAAAGATTGAGAGAGCCGAATGCGTGCTTGTGAAAGCGCACTCAAGTAATCGTAGATCTCCTCACGCGGTACCTCAAACGGATTGGACTTTACTGGAGTTGTCCAGTGCCCATCCGACACGACTGGAATGGCCGCCATCTTCACGTCGCGCGATTTTCCCAAGGCGTTCGTACGGGCCAAGTTTGCGGATGCACGACCCAGCCGTGCCATTTCATCGGCACTCCAAAGCGGGCTAGCAACAAAACCCCAATAACCGTTCACAAGAGCACGAACCCCCACGGTCATACTTTCCTCGTCGGTGGAGCTCCAGATAAAGGAATTGCCCATTGGTTCAGCAAAGAATCTTGTTTGGGTATGTGTAAGTCGAATATCCGCATAGCTCGCTCCAGCTGCTCTGGCAGCATCGAGCGCAATCTGTGACAGCTGCTTGATACGTGGATCTTCAATCGGTGGTAATGGCTCGGCGCGTGTACCAAAATATGCATGTAGTGGTCGGGGCGCGCTGGCAGCAGTCGCGGCAGCGAGAGTTGCGCTCGTTCGAAGAAAAGTGCGTCGAGTGGAGTTCATAGCAAGCAGCGAGAAATAAGTGGGCTATTTGTCATGGATAATGATTTTTCCGGTGGTATTAAACGGGAGAATACGATAGACATAGCTCCCGGGAGAGATAAAACGGCGATAGCGTATACGCCCCGCATCTGGGAATGGGGCCGTATCTCCTGGTATGCCACCACGGATGTTCCCACCGCCGCTATTCTGAGAAATCGATACAGCGGCGCTGACATTCAGAGAGTCATCAAAGATGATCTCGATAGGTACACCATTGGACGCAGCAACACCGTACAGAGACGCCTGGGCAGCAGTCATTCCTGAGAAGTTGCGAAACCCAACCGTGGCTCCTGGCCCATAATGCCATTCAAGATCATTTCTCAACATTTCTGATGGAAAAATGACTAACGTCGGAGCAATGGGATACCCAACTATGAATACCATTGAGTCCCGTTTCGCGACTCCGTACACCCAAGTTTCGGAGCGTAATACAACTTCTCCTGGATTGATAATCGAGATGGATTTTGCCGCTGCAAACCTGTCCTTCACTGTCGCGACGAACGGGTTCGAAGACGTGAAGTAGATCGGTATTCCCGCTATGGTTGAGCCATACTCATCTTTCGTTGTGACCATGAACGATTTTTCAGCGAAAGAACTGAAAAAAACGGACCTGCGATCAGACGCGACTTTCGCGCTATCGCCATCGCGCGGTTGCACCCGAAACGTGTCGAGCACCGGTGTCGATGCGACATCGGCAACGCGGATCAACGCCGAGTCAAGGTGTATACTGTTGCCGAGCTTTCTCGCGGCCACGACATAGACATTCCCTGACTGGACCGCACGTGCGGTGACAAGTCCAGTTGAGGACACCAACACTTTGGACGAATCACGTGACACGAATTCCGCTGGCGACGCAGTAAGCAGTGAATCTACTTGTGCAGGCGTCATCCCTTCAGGTTGCCATCCCTCCCCGACCGCCGTGTATGGGGTTGTGTGTAATTGTAGCGTATTATGAGGTGGCTGTAACGATAGGAGCGCTGCGTGATAGTTCAATCGCAGCTCCCAGTAGAAATTGGTTGAAGAAATCGGTGCGGTGGAAAATTGATCGCCGCAACCGTATAGCAGAAATGTAAGACAGAAAAACCATCGATAAGAGGTGTTTCGCATTATAGGTCCTCGCACCCACGATACAGTGCGTTGTTGGTACGTTCGTCTTCGGGTACGGGGAGCGAAGTCCGAGAGCCATAATAGGCAAGCTGTTGCCGTCCCCACAGCCCGGATGGATACACCGTGTATGTCTCGCGCCCATACTGTTGCACTAACCGTCGAAGATCCGCTTGTCGACGACCCGTAAGAAACATCCAGTATGCGCGCTCCGAAAAGAGCAAATCGAGACGTACATCTTTCGCCGTCGATCCCGTCGGAATTGAGTCGAGGGCAGGATCCGTCAGCAACGGCAGGTTGGGAATACCGCCTGTTCCTGCAGGGGCTGGAGCAGGACAGCTTTCGTCAGAAGTACATGAGGTTCGTAATGTGTTGAGCATCACCAACCAGTCGGGACGATTGGCTAACAACGCAGCTTCCGCTTCGATCAATCGGGCTTCAATGCCGCTCGCAAACACCACGGCGACTTTTCCGGGATTGGCCACTGTTCCAAGCACATCAGTATCTCGATATTTCCGAGGAAACCATTGTCCATACGTTGCGAATGAATCGCTTACGCTGCGGGGATCGCCGCCCGTCACAAATGGGAGGCCAATTCCACCTTCACGATCGCTCACGGAAGCAAACCAAACGTTTGCACTAGGCTTCGAGAAAAGGCTTTGATAGGCGCCTTCAATCGGCACGGTATAATGGTAGTCTGTGGGGACATCCGCCACGGCGAGTGTGGCGGCTTCGACGTTCTGCAATCCCAAGAAGGCACGCGCTCGCCCGAGCGAAGCGAAATGCACAAAATTCACACTATCGGTGGTCATGACACGTGCCGAATCGAAGAGCTGGAGCGCATGTTCGAACACCGCGGCCGTCGACGATCCGGGCTGCAGAGTGTACCCTCCTTCGAAGTCAAGTGTACTTAGCGGAATACCGGAACAATACAATTCGGCGAGCAGTACCTCCGCCATGCCTTCAATCGCGAGCAGATGTCCAGTTAATGCTAGTGGTGCAGTGGGATGATACGCCCGTAATGCAGAGATAGCTTCATGAGCCCTGGCGCGGACAACTTGCAACCCATGATATGGTCCAGCCAGCGGCACGGCGTCTGCTCTAGCATCAATGAGATCATTACCCGATGGGAACGCAGCAGCAGCATTGGGACTCCGCGCACGGTCAGATTGCAGCTCATCAGTCAGTAACCCGGAACTCCCGATGACAGTCGTCGCTGGATCAGTGCTGAACGTGTAGAAGTCGTCGGCATACCCCCTCATAGCAACGGTAGTACGAAACGCCATCACTGCACTATAATACGCACCCATCGCGCCCTCTTGGGTCTTCACGACCTTGGGATCTTGAATGTCGGTTGGGAGCCCACTGTTATTGACCAGGTCACCGAGTGAACAGGCAGCAGTACAGACAAGCAGACAACTCCTTGCGAACATGCGTGTAACGCGCGGCGAAATATATGGGGTGACCGGCATCAGTTAATTCTCATGGTAAACTGCCACACGCGGGACAAAGGTAACACGCCTGTATCTCGTACGACTTCACTCATGGCTGAATTCACGTTGGGATCTTTGCCGGAATAGTTTGACCATAATCCGAGATTCGTTCCTTGAACGGCGATCCGAATGGTTCGCCCTCGACTAACCGCCGCGGTGAGTCGTTGTGGTAACTGATATCCAATTGATAACGCATTGAAACGGAGAGTGGATGTTGTTTGAACAAATCCGATATCGGTGCCTTCCGAACCTATCAGTTGTGACGCTGCGAAATAAGCTTGGGTTGCGAGTGGAGTCGTCGGATCGTTAAACGCTTTGTTCCTCACCTGCAGACCGGCTAGGCCGCCACTAATAAAATTCGTTTGTGTTAATCCGTGCTGATAGTTGAACGTCATACCAATAGTGATGTCACGAAATAGGATGAGCGTGCTATGCAGCGAACTCTCAAAAACGGGATAGGGCGCACCGAGATATACAGGATCCGTTCCCACTTGAAATTCGTTAACACCAGCTGTAACGCCGAGAAGAACCTGCCCGGCTGTAATCCATCCATCTCCATTTAGATCCGCAAAGCCAGTGACGGGTAGTGCCCACAGGCCAAAGAGGGGATAGCCTTCCACATACCGCGTACTGACACGTCCGCCCCGCCCATCCGGAATATTATCGCTATCATGCCCCAATTTGACGAGAGTGTTTCGATTTGTTGATAACCCAACATTCATTTGCCAGTCTACTGATCTCTGTCGTAACATTGTTGCGTTCAACAACATTTCCATCCCGGTATTTCGTACAGTTCCCACGTTTCTCCATTGTGTACCACCACCATTTACCGATGGGGGAACACCGACGCCGACAAGTGCGTCGACCGTACGTCCGAGATATCCAGTCAGCGACATGCTCAAGCGTCCGCTTAGTGTCTCGATATCAGCGCCACCTTCAATCTCCGACTTTCGCTCCGGTCGGAGTGACAGGTTTCCAATCGAATTAATCTGTGTTGAGATGACAGACACGCCGTCAACAATTCGACCGACTTGTTGATAAGTTCGTAATTTTGCACCCGCGGCAGGTTGCCGACCCGATTGCCCGTAGGCAGTTCGGAGTCGAACCGTCTCGAGTCGACCGAGTAACGGAATTTGGCGAAAAGCAGGCAGGTCACTGACAAGAAACGACGGACTGATGCGGGGATACGTAGGTCGCACCTTTGCACCTAATCCACTGCCAGCGTCGAAGCGTAGGGAAAGAGGTAGAAAAAGTCGATCAGCGAACCCCAACATCGCCTCGCCGTACAGCCCAGCGGTACTGCGGTCGCTATCGTATTGACGCATGCTTTGAGTGGCGCCATCGTTCCCGGACGTTGCTCCAGCAGGCAAGTCGGACGATTCTCGATTAAGGGAAGCTTGGTGGGTCCGCGTATAATCTCCCGCCACCGATGGGAGCAACGAGACCCATCGTGCGATGGCCACCTTGGGAGCGGATGCCCGCAACCTTAAGGTTGTCACCATCCCGGATCCTGTTCTAGTATTGTATCTACCGAGCGCATCGTACGTACAGCTCACCCCACCCCCAAAGACTGTGGTTGAGCAGTCACCACGTCCAAGAGTGTTCAGATCGTTTTGATTTGAAACGTCGACCCCCGCCGTTGCCTCTGTTTGAATCCATGGAAACGGTTGAGCTAAAACTCGTAAGGAATTGCGCGTAGTTAGGGTTTGAGCCGACGTTCTCTCTCGAAACGCTGGAATCTCACGCAACACACCACTTCCGACCGCAGACCACGGATTAGCTGGGAAGCCAAACCCACTTAGATCAACGCTGCCGGGAGCCATACTCCCCGCCTTGTTAATTGCATTACTCAGTGGCGTTGTTCGTGATGTATTCCGCGTTAGCGTGGTCGTAAATTCAAGGTCAGCATTATCGATTTTGGTACTGATCTTTGCCGTCCCGGATTGGGATTCACTCCCTTGTGGTCGACGTTGCCAACCTGGGATCGCTATACCGAGATTCTTTAACACACGAACATCAGCCTCGGCCATCTTGAGCAACCCCAATTCCGTTCCGAACGAACCACTGAAGTTATAGGAGAAACCCCGCGCTCCACCGTTGACCGTAATACGATAGGTTTGCGTACGTCCGGTGCCAAACACCGTAGTCGCTGGATCGTTTAATAGTTGGTATTTCAGTAACGCTCCGTCAACCCCTGTGCACCCGCCACTCGATAGCGCTTGCCTAACGCTAGGACACTCCCCTATTACACCGCTCTCGTCTACACCAACCCGCATATAGTTTGTAGGCCACGTACCAGGCATTGTTGTTTGCCCCCACACACCGTCTACCGACCATCGCGCGGGGCCCGCCTGACCGCGTTTCGTCGTAACGATAATCACGCCATTGGCGGCATCTGTCCCGTAGAGCGCTACCGCCGATGGCCCTTTAAATACTTCAACCGTCTCGATACTATTCGGATCGATAGCGTCGAAGGGAGACGAGCCCAGTTGCCATCTCCCCTCCGTTTCCCCCTCGGCTTTCCCTTTAATCTGTTCACTATTCACTCGAATCCCATCCACAATCAACACCGGATCGTTCGATAGATACATACTACTCACCCCTCGAATCCGAACCTTCGATGGCGCCCCCGGAGCACCGGATGTAGCCATCACGGTAAGCCCCGGAACCCGCGTCGCCAAAAGATCCGTAAATGAAGACACCGGCATCACCTTCATTACCGAATCGACGTTAATTGTAGTGATATCATTTCCAACTTCAATTTTCCGCTGAGTCCCGGTCGCTGTCGTTACAACTCCAGACAACTCTGTCGCCATCGCAACCAGCCGAATTTGCACATTTACCGACTTCCCTTCCACCACAACGACCGCCCGCGATGTCGCTCGATACCCAAATAACTTCACACTCACCATGTGCTCACCAACCGGTACATCTCGAAACGCAAACACGCCCTTCTCATCCGTCACCATCGACCGCTTCAACGCCGCCACAGCAACTGTAACACCACTCACGGCCTTCCCTGTCGTCGAGTCCACAACGCGACCCATAATTGCACCCGCAGACTGCTTCGCCGCAACCATCGCGCCCCGCTCAATCACAACTTCATCCACTCCAATCACCCGATACCGCAAACCAGTACCATTCAACATCATTCCAAGCACAGCCGCCGCAGGCGTTTCTTTAACCTTCAAAGAGATTACCTTCTTCGACTGCGACACCTCATTACTGAAAGCCACTCGAAACCCAACTTGCCTCGCAAGCTTTTCAAGCGCATCCGATAATTTGGCATTATCAAATTCAACTGTTATTGGAGTCTCAAGCCGCGTCTGTATCGCAAGCACTTCCGTCTTGCTTTCAACCACAACCGGACCTCGGCTCGCCATCATTCCTTCTTGAGCGATAATCGAATTCGGCAGCAAACTCTCCGTGCCCAAGAGTAACACAACCACTACACTGCGAATCATTTTCATGAATACCTTTCATTGAAGGTGACAAACCATACCTCAAGACCTACGTTGCGATAACTCGGCAGCACCAACACCGTTATTCTCGTGTTGTAAACGTGACCCGTTCTCCGTTCCGTATAACATCAGCACGCAGTAGTATCGACAGCACTTTCAGCGCATTATCCGGTGCATCGATCAGGAACGTCGCTGTAATATCACGGTCAAGCAGTGCTACATCCGAAACAGAAATATCCAATCCATACCACCGCCGTAACTCAGGAATTACATCTCGCATCAAAACCTTCCGAAACGCAAGCGTACCAGTTGTCCACGCCAGCTCCGATCGAATATCAACGCCGCGCTCAACTAACGCGACCCCATTCGCGTTCACAGAGACACCATCTCCACTTGCCAGTATCTTCTGCCCAACCAACACTTTCCCTTGAGCAACAACCACGCGCAAATCACGGTCGTTGTTATAACGCCGCACCGAAAAAGTCGTCCCTAAAACGCGAACCGACGATGCTCCTGCACGAACGACGAACGGCGCCTTATCATCGTGTGTAACGGTAAAGAGTGCCTCACCATCCAGTTCCACTGTACGGTCACCCTTGTCAAACGATGACGAATACCGCAACGTCGTTCCTGGAGCGAGTAAAACCGACGACCCATCGGTAAAACGGAAATGCGCCTGTTGCCCAAGACGTGTTGATACCGTACGCATGGACGGAGTACTAACAGCGGCGGAGCCAGCATTCAGGAAATACCGCGGAATGCTTTGTGTTCCGACAGCGATCAGCGCGATCATGGCCATCGCGCCGAGAATCCATCGGATTGCGCGTGGACGTGTGGCGACTGCCTCCCGACCAGGAACAGAAACCGAAACAGGAGTAACCTCGGCAACAACCGGAGATTCAGCATCGATCCGATCAACAAGATCTGCCCATAATGCAGGCGTATCCCACTCACTATCCCCAGTTGCGTTCTCCGCAAAGGCAGAGATACGCTTGAGCTTACCTTCTAGCCCTGGATTCGCCGATAGCGCAGTCGCAACCAGCTCGCCCTCGGCGGGCGTAGCTACTCCCGCGAGATAGCGATCAAGCATATCGTCAGTTACCAGATCTAACGGCACATGAGGCTCCATATTGAAAGAGTTGCTTCAAGCACAGAAAAGCTGACATCTTTTTTTGAAATCTTGACTGACGCCAGAAAAACTGTGTCACCAAACCAGCCTAGCGATTCAAATACTTGGCTAAAAGCGGTCGAATAGTTCGCTGTGCGCGACTACCATGCTGCTGGGCAGCAGCGAGTGAAATTCCAAGCGCATCCGAGATTTGCTCGTACGACATTTCATGCTCCCAACGCAACGTCAGAATTTCGCGCTGCAGCGGAGACAGCTTGTTAACAAACATCCGTAGTGCGCGCTGAAGCTCGTCAGTGACGGCAAATATATCGGGCGCAACGGGTTCCTCTCCCATCCCGGGGGGAGAGTCCAGACTAACATTTACTTCGGCTCGATGTACGACATGATCATGTCGAATATGCATCGCAATTTTCTTTCGTACGGCACCAATTAGATACGGTGTAAGTCCATCGTGAAATTCAATGTCCGTCCGCCGGCGCCACAGATCAAACATCACATCTTGAATAATGTCTTCCGCAACGTCTCGTTGTACGGACAAACATGCAAATCTGCCGAGTTGTGGAGCGTATGTTTCGTAGATTTGTTGGAATACATCAAATTGTCCCGCACGAAGTCCCGCAATCCATGCGTGATCGTGGCCAGGGATCGGAAGCAAGACACGAGTTATACCCTGCGGACGATCTGTGGACACGCGATCTCAGCCTCACTAGTGGTATAAAGCGATGTACTAACGATGGGTACTTACGTTGCAGCGATACAAATGGTGCGAAGGAGCACGCGTCACATGGTATCGATTTTCGGAATGATACGGTCCGAACTAAAGTTGCGCTAGGGAAATGGTGACAAATTTTGGAACGTCATTATGTATAAAGCATACCGACTTTGAAATCTCTATAGATGAAGTGAACGCAATGATGGGCTCAACGAATTCACAAAGAAACTAGTTAAGATTTTGTACTCGACCGCGAGATATATCCCAGCTGTATCAAAAACAAACGAGGTTGAAGAGTTCGTGGATCGTTGCAATTGTTTTGACGTGGGTCTTCGATATTTCGTAGGAACTCCCGCCATCGTACGTACTGTGTAAAAGACGGGAAGTTTGCGCATTGGATCTACGGGGGTTTGATCTACAGTGGAGCCAAGTGTAGATCGACATTAAATGTGCGTATAGGTCACCTGAGATGGTGAAACTCGCGCTACATCACAATTATGATACAATTTTCGACTGTCAGCTTCTCAAAGCGAAGCATTGACAGAATATTGTTACACCTGTAATATTTATCTTACACATGGCAGATGAGATTCTCGATGATCCTCATGATTCGCAACTCGAATCGAATCATTCACCTGAAGCGCTGCTGGTTCTGCAGCTTTCCGCTTTAGCGAATGAACATCGGCTAAAAATCGTGGCGAGGCTCTCGGTGGGGCGGGAGTACGTGAGCAAGTTGGCCAGAGATATTGGTTTAAGCCGCCCATTAACGCATATGCATCTGAAGCGGCTGGAAGAGGCGGGATTGGTCAGTAGCGATTTAGAACTTTCAACCGATGGGAAGGCGATGAAATACTATCAGCTGGTGAATTTTAATGTGTTGCTGAATCCGAAAACGATTTTGGATGCGGTGATGGGGACGAATATGTCTATGTATTGCGAGGAGAAATAGCATATGCTACCGCACTTTTCCGGCATTGAGCTCTGGGTTATTGTTCTGGCGGCGTTGGGGTATCTTCTCCCGGGAGCGGCACTCATCACGTTTATCTGGTTTCTTATAAAAACCGTTCGTGCCTCTGCTAAACGCGATTTCACTGCTCAACAGCTGTCAGAACAGCTGATACGTTCGATGCAAGATCTCCATCACCAACAGGACACGATGAGCCGTTCCATGTCGTCGATCGAACAACGACTTGCATCAGTTGAAACGGTGTTGAAGCAGGTCGAATAGCAGCAAAACAAAAAAAGCCCTGGCTGCGAATTCATACCAATGATTCGCAGCCAGGGCTTTTTCACAACTTCCCTACTCTACTATTCCCACTCGATCGTCGCCGGCGGCTTCGAACTCACATCATACACAACCCGGTTAATCCCATCAACCTCGTTGATAATCCGGTTCGACATTCGCGCCAACACTTCATGCGGGAACCAAAACCAATCCGCAGTCATACCATCCGTACTCGTAACAGCGCGGAGCCCCAACACATTGTCATACGTCCGCTCATCACCCATCACGCCAACACTGCGCACAGGCAACAACACCGCAAACGCCTGCCAGATATCGTTATACAACCCGGCCTCACGAATCTCTTCAAGATAAATCGCGTCCGCTTTCCGCAACACTTCAAGCTTATCCCGCGACACATCTCCCAACACACGAATCGCCAGCCCCGGCCCAGGGAACGGGTGCCGTCCAACCATCTCTTCAGGCAACCCAAGCTCTCGACCGACATTCCGCACTTCATCCTTAAACAACTCGCGCAACGGTTCGATCAAGGCAAACTTCATATTCTCCTTCAACCCACCAACATTATGGTGTGTCTTAATCGTCGCAGACGGTCCACCCGCTGACAACGACTCAATAACATCAGGATACAACGTCCCCTGCACCAGGAACTTCACGTCATCGCCAACCGACAGAGCGGTATCTTCGAATACATCAATAAACGTATTCCCAATAATCTTCCGCTTCTTCTCCGGATCCTCAACACCAGCCAATCCGTCCAAAAACCGATCCGTCGCATCAACAACAATCAGCTTAATCCCAAGATTCTGCCGGAACGTCCGCTCAACCTGCTCACGTTCATGTAACCGCAGCAGACCATTATCAACAAAGATACATGTCAGCTGGTCACCAATCGCACGATGCACCAACGCTGCGGCAACCGATGAATCCACACCACCCGATAATCCGCAAATTACCTTCGCACTCCTAACCTTCTCCCGAATCCGCGCAACTTCCTGATCAACAAAGTGCCCCGGTGTCCATGTTGGCGACGCCTTACACACGTTAAACAAGAAGTTCGAGATGATCTCGGTACCACGGGGCGTATGCGCAACTTCCGCATGGAACTGAATCCCATGAATCGGTCGCGTGTTATGCTGGAACGCAGCAACCGGATTGCCATCGCTCGTTGCCGTAACCGTGTAATTCTCCGGCGCATTCACAACGTGATCCCAATGGCTCATCCACGCCGTGATATCTTCGCCCGGTGTAAACCCAGCAAACAGTCCACTAGCTTCAGTGACCTTAACTTCCGCTCGACCATACTCACGTCGGCCGCCACGCTTCACCGTTGCACCCTCAAGATGCGCAATCAACTGCATCCCATAACACACCCCAAGCAACGGAGCGATATCTAGAATTTCAACATTTGCAGTCGGTGAATTTTCACCAAACACAGAGTTCGGGCCACCACTCAGGATAATCCCCGTTGGCTTCCACTCGCGAATCCACTCGATCGTTTTGGTCGGTGGATGAATCTCACAATACACGCGCGCTTCACGAACTCGACGCGCAATCAACTGCGTATACTGCGAGCCGAAGTCGATAATTAGAATCCGGCTATCTGTCATAAAATCATTTATAATTTAAGAAATTCGACTTCTTTTGTCTTGAAGTCTAAAATGGCGCCTGTGCATGAACCAAACATCCAACCGCACGCTTCACCTGGATTTACCAGCATCGTGTCACCACGTGCCTTCATCTCGGCTTGGTGCGAACAACCATGAATTACAAACTGATGCTTTTCAATCGATCGTTGGTTTACTTCGCCAATATCGTGTACGAGCAAAATGCTGCTTCCCGCTAACTCAAAGCTATGCGGTGATTCATACAGCTCTGCCCCAACGCCAAGTGCAGACGCATACGCGCTCAACCCTTCGTGATCGCCGTCGTTACGGCCAAACACGCCTAATAATGGGATGTTTGAATCCTGAAGTGGTTCGAGTGAAAATGGCGAGCAATAATCACCGGCATGCATCAACAAACTCGCGCCACGATCGATCATCATTCGAATGAGTTCGTCGATTGCGGGAACACGATCGTGGCCATCGGCCAACAGTCCTACACGCATCAGCTTTCGCTCCAATCTGGAGTGGTCGTCTCGAGACGTACGAGATCATCGTATGTCTCGCGACGAGAAATTATAGCAAATCGATCTCCGTCCACTAATACTTCGGCTGGACGAGGACGAGAGTTGTAGTTTGATACCATCGAATATCCATACGCACCTGCCCCACGGATCGCGAGTAAATCACCCTGCTTTGCATCGCCAACTACGCGGTCCATCGCAAAGAAATCGCCGCTTTCGCATACTGGGCCAACAACGTCGGCGGTAATTGTTGCGTCTGTCGCTTGTACTGTATCAATCGCGTGATACGCTTCGTAGAGCGACGGTCGAATAAGATCGTTCATACCAGCGTCGGTAATGAAGATATCTTTTCCACCGCTGTGTTTACGATATACGACTTCGGTGAGCAAGACTCCCGATTCAGCAACTAAATAACGACCGGGCTCAAGCACTAACTCCAAACCCGAATCACGGATGATCGGGATGATTGCTTCAGCAAACGCCTCGAGCGCAAACGGAGCTTCGTTATCATACGTAACACCCAAACCGCCACCAAGATCGATGTACTTGATTGTGGTTACGCCTACTGCGGCGATTTCATCCCGAAGCGCAAGCAGCTTTTGTGCGCTAATCGTGTATGGATCTTGCTGCGAGATCTGTGAGCCCAAATGGGCCGCCAATCCAACAACGGTCACAAAAGGCATAGCCAACGTCGCACGAGCTACGTCAACGACTTGATCATCCGGAATACCAAACTTCATCCCATGCTCGCCTGTGCGAGTATATGGATGTGGGGTATCAACCGACACATCAGGATTCACCCGAAGGGCAATTCGCGCAATAATCCCAATACGCTCAGCCACTTCATTCAACGCATACAGCTCTGCTGGCGATTCAAGATTGATCGTTTTAACGCCAGCTCGTAATGCAGCCTCTAACTCCGCCGACGTCTTGCCAACGCCGCTAAATACAACGTCAGCGCCAGTAAATCCAGCCGTTAGCGAACGATGAAGCTCACCACCAGACACGATATCAACACCTGCGCCAAGCTCCCGAAGCACGCTCAGAATCGCAATGTTGGAATTGGCTTTGACCGCATAGTGCAGTCGAAAGTTGATTCCCTTCATCGCATTCGCGAGCGCATTATAACGCTCGCGGATTAACGCGGCACTATATACATAGCTCGGCGTTCCAACCTTTTCAGCGATTGTGCCAAGTGAAACACCTTCGCACTGCAACGCACCGTCGATGCGCGAATAACCAGTCGCCATTAATACGACTTCGCCCACAAGGCCTCCGCCACGGCATCGCTACCGCAGAGTAAGCACGACGTCGGTGCAACCGCAGATCGAAACTCTTCGTCCGGTAACACACGAATCGTTGCTTTCGTTTCTTCTTTGATTTGTGTTTCGCACGCTGCAGATCCACACCATCCGGCGTATACAAACGCACCGTCGCCTTCCATGATTTCGCGGAAGCGATCGTATGTGATTGGCTCGCGGATGCTGTTCTTCTCACGACGATCTCGCGCCGCGATTAACATCTCTTCTTGAATCGATGACAACATATCCTGAATGTCTTCGCCGATTGTGTTCAACGAGAACGTTTGCTTTACGCCCGTATCACGTCGGACCAATACCGCGGTGTTTGCATCGATATCACGTGGACCAATTTCCATACGAATCGGAATGCCCTTCAGCTCCCACTCGTAATACTTTGCGCCAGGCTTCATACCAACACGATCGTCAATATGAATGCGGAGGCGAGCGTGTGCGCGACGTTCCCAGGCAAGCAGATTGTCTTTAATACGATTCACCGCTTCCAACACGCGAGCACGTTCTTCGTCAGCGCGATAAATCGGAACGATCACAACTTCGATTGGTGCAAGTAACGGTGGGATACGCAAACCTTTGTCATCGCTGTGCGTCATCACCAATCCACCAATCATACGCGTTGAAACACCCCAGCTTGTATTCCACGCATGTTCGATTGTCCCCTCTTCACTTTGGAAAGTGAGATCAAAGGCCTTCGCAAAGTTTTGTCCAAGATTATGCGACGTTCCGGCTTGCAACGCTTTGTTGTCTTGCATCATCGCTTCACACGAGTATGTGCGCAACGCGCCAGCAAAACGTTCGGAGTCTGACTTCTGACCGGTAATAACCGGCATCGCCATCCATCCTTCCATAAAGTCGCGATACACACCTAACATCTGCCGAGTTTCTGCTTCGGCTTCTTGCTCATTTACGTGAGCGGTGTGTCCTTCTTGCCAGAGAAACTCAGTTGTACGCAAGAACAGTCGAGTCCGCATCTCCCATCGTACAACGTTCGCCCATTGGTTAATGAGCAACGGCAAGTCGCGATAGCTCTGCACCCACTTTGCGAACATCGCATAAATGATGGTCTCAGACGTTGGACGGATAACCAGGGGTTCGTCGAGCTTTTTCCCACCGCCATGCGTAACAACAGCCGTTTCAGGCGCGAACCCTTCGACGTGTTCTGCTTCCTTCTTTAAAAAGCTCTCTGGAATAAAGAGCGGGAAGTACGCGTTTTTATGTCCCGTCTCCTTGAACATATCGTCAAGTTGACGTTGCATCCGTTCCCAGATGCCGTATCCGTTCGGGCGAATAACCATGCAACCGCGAACAGGAGAATGGTCAGCAAGCTCGGACCGAAGTACGAGTTCGTTGTACCAGGCGCTAAAGTCTTCAGCGCGGGTAGGAAGTTTTTTATCGTCAGCCATTTCCGTTCGTTTTGGCGTCAAGGTCTACAATCTGAATGTCGTCGCCGCTCACTTGTGCGGTCACGACATAACTCGCGTTGCGGGTCTTAGCCGCCTTACGCTGCTTTGAGGCGCTTTGTGAGTACAAAGCGTATTCTACTGCATGTCCTTCATTGCGAAGCTTGGACGCTGCGCGCATTACTGATTCAACTGATGTACCGTCTTCATCGACAATCCAGTAGTCGAGTTGGTCGGCTGATGTGTTCAACTTGCCTTTTGTGCGAAGCAGCTCTGTGAGTACCACATCACCCATTCCAAAGCCAAGCGCCGGAAGTTCAACTCCACCAAGTGCACCGAGGAGGTTGTCATATCGCCCACCGCCGCAGATTGCACGAAATTCACCGGTACGATCGAATAGCTCGAAGACGATGCCGGTGTAATACGCAAGCCCGCGCACAATCGACATATCAAACTGCACCCACTCTGACCCCGAAGGAACAAGTGCGTTTACGTAGCTTAAATACCGCGCAAAGTTTTCGACGTGTACTCGATCATCCTCATTCTGAACAATCGCCAACACTTGTTCGAGCGTGGTGCTCCGAATATCAACGATCACCTCAGCCTGCGCTTCGGTCGTCACTGCACGGAGCTTTTCCAGGGAGATATCGCGCGGTTGTCGATCGACTTTATCGATCACCGCAAAGATAGCCGGAAACGCGGATTCATCGATGCCGAGCGCACGAAGATATCCGCTCAGGATCCGCCGATCGGAAACCCGGGCGACCACATCCTCAGCCGACAAGTCAAAAGCCCGCATGATATCGATCGCGCATGCCAGAAGCTCAGCATCCGCTGTGACACTCGCTTCGCCGACCAGGTCGACGTTCAGCTGATAGTGTTCGCGAAGCCGTCCCTTCTGCTGCCGCTCGTAGCGGAACAGCTGGGGCATGGAAAACCACCGAATCGGCCGACGCAAGGCATTTGCCTTCGCGCCAACCATACGGGCGAAGGTCGGCGTCATTTCCGGACGCAATGCCACTTCCCGCCCACCCTTGTCCACAAAGTTATAGAGCTGACCAACTATCTCCTCGCCACTTTTCCTGGTATACAGGTCCAAGGGTTCTAGAGGAGGCCCGTCATATTCCACAAAAGCATAGCGGCGCACGACAGCTCGCCACGTTTCCATGACAAACGCGCGCTCGGCTAACTGCTCTGGGTAAAAATCTCGAAATCCTGGTAGTGCACCGTGTGCCATCGTCCAAACCTAAAAGTTCGTGAGGCTTAGGGCTAGCCAAGATTCGCGCTTTATGGTATTGCGAGCGGATCCAGGCCGAGCCTGGAGAGGGCATCGCCGACGGTATGGAAGGAACCGGTGACGACTTTGGTGCCCGGTTGAGCCTGCGCCCTCAGCAACGCGGCGTCAAAGCTGACCTCAAGAATCACGGGAATCGACCGTTGGGAGGCGTATAAAGCGGCTTTCATTGGGTCCCATGCGCGGTCGGCCGGGGCGCTCGCGGGTTGAGTAACAATCAACATATCGGCGATATGGCCGACGGTGTCTATGATCCTCTCCCAGTCCTTATCGCCAAGTACGCCCAACACCACCGTAATCGGCCTGCTCGGCTGTATGGCCGACAGAGTGTCGACCAGAACCTGAGCACCGGCAGAGTTGTGGGCGACATCAAAGATCCAATCCCGGTAACGCTGGAAGCGGCCAGGAATCTGTACGTGCGAAAGGGCGGTCGTCCATTCGGAGATTGGGATGTGATACTCCGATGGAGCCGCATGCAATGTTGCGAGAGCCGTTAACGTGTTGCGGATTTGATGCTCTCCATACAACGGGGTCGTCATTTCGGACGTCCCAAACGGGGTGCGGGCCGTAAATGTGGTTCCACGACCCGAGTAACTCGCTCCCCACGCCCTCCATTCGAGCCGCAGAACGTCAATCGGCGTTGCACCCCGGTCTACGGCTTGGTTTGCAAGCTGGCGCGCTAGATCGGCTCTGGGTTCAGCAATTATCGCCGGCCGGCCAAACTTGAAGATGCCGCCTTTTTCCGCGGCGATCGCTTCGAGGGTATTACCGAGATACATGATGTGGTCGAGACTGATATTCGTCACAGTCGCCACCAGCGGCTCGATCACATTTGTGCTGTCAAATCGACCACCCAAGCCTGTTTCAATAACTGCGACGTCTACCTTTTGCTCAGCGAAGTACGCGAACGCCAGTGCGGTCGTTATTTCAAAAAACGTCGCGCCAATCTGCTCGGCTGGCTCTTTTAGTCGGTCGAGGAGTGATAAAACGGTGTTTTCGTCGATCCCAACGTTATTGACGACGATACGTTCTTTGAAGTCGACAAGGTGGGGCGACGAATATCGCCCGACTTTCAGCCCTTTGTATTGGAGGAGCGCGCCGAGGGTTGCGCAGGTACTGCCCTTTCCATTCGTACCAGCCACGTGAAACGTGGGAAACTTCCGATGTGGGTCACCGAGGAAGTCGAGCAGCGCTTCCGTACGCTGGAGGCCGGGTTTGATGTGGCCTCCAGTTCGTGCGAATAGCGCGTCGAGCGCGGTGCGGTATTCCGGGTGAGTACTACCCATTACGCACCGTTGCGAGGTATGAGGACGTTGTGCGATGGGCCGCCGTTATTTCGGCGACACCCATCCACTTGCGGCAGGTTTGCCGCTCATATGTCGGAGCAAGCGGCCGATCGTGGGCCGAAGCTCATTGCGTGGTGTGACCATATCGACCATACCGTGCTCCAGGAGGAACTCGGATGTTTGGAACCCTTCTGGGAGATCCTGGCCGATGGTCTGTTTGATAACGCGTGGGCCGGCAAAGCCGATGACGGCGCCTGGTTCCGCGATAATGGCGTCGCCGAGCATCGCAAAGCTGGCGCTGACGCCACCTGTTGTTGGGTTTGTGAGGATGGACACGTACGGAATCCGTCGCTCAGCCAACTGAGAAAGCATGGCCGACGCTTTGGCCATCTGCATAAGGGAGAGCACGCCTTCCTGCATACGGGCTCCGCCAGAAGCAGAGACAATCACCAGCGGGTGCTTTTTTTCGAGCGATCGTTGCCCGAGGCGGGCGATTTTTTCGCCCACAACGGACCCCATCGAACCGCCCATGAAGGCGAAGTTCATCACGCCGAGGTTGATCGGCATGCCGCCGAGCTGACCAGCAAACGTGAGGATGGCGTCGCCTTCCCCTGCGTTGGTGTTCGCCTTTTTGAGACGTTGCGGATATTCGGGGAAGCCGAGCGGGTCCATGGAACGGATCTCGATTTCGGTTTCTTCGGCGGTTCCGGGGTCAAGGAGGATATTTGCATATTCCGCCGCCCTTAAACGCCGATGATGCCCGCACGAGGGACATACGTTCATGTTGCGGACAAACTTTTCAGTAATGTCCGTGTACCCACAAATTTCGCACTTTTCCCAAGCATCTACGGGAATTTCAAGGCGCTCACGACTGGGCTGTCGCGGTTTCTTTTCTTTACGGAACCATGCCATACAGTAACGAAATGTGTCCTCAGTGGGTGATACAAGCAAGGACATTTTACTCTGCTGCCCAAAGTTGTGCCGTATCAGAAGCTAGCGGTGCGGAGAAGTAGGGACGATTTTACTCGCGGAAAGGTGGCTCGCCGTGGGAATCAGGCTGTTCCAGCTCAAATGAGTCGTCGTCGGCTTCGATATCGTTGACAAGATCATCAATAACATTGTCGTCAAAATCGTCGTCAACACCGTCTTCTGAGCCCGAATCATCGGGAATGCCGGTACCATCCATGACATCCATAGAGACCCGCACGTCATTTTCTGTGCTTTTTGCATCAGAGTTGACTTCGGTTGACGCGACATTCACGGGATTCGACGCTTCGAGCGCTACTTTAAGCTTTTTAGCGCGTTCGAGATTAAACCCCGGCAGATCCGCGATCTGCTCTTCGGTTGCATTTCGGACACCTTGCACACTACCAAACGTTTGAATCAAGAGCCGTCGTTTGACCGGTCCGATGCCAGGTATGGTGAGTAGTTCGGATGTAATGGTCCGCATCGTTCTACGTTTGCGGTTAAATGTTACCGCAAACCGGTGCGCTTCATCCCGCAACTGTTGGAGAAGACGTAAGCTGGTTGATCGTCGCGACAGTCGAAGCGGCTCCGAGTGTCCCCACATAAAGACCTCTTCTTCGCGTTTCGCTAAACTGATGAGCGGCTGTTCGCTTAACCCCAATTCGGCGAGCGCTTGATGGGCAGAAGACAGTTGCCCCTTCCCTCCGTCGATGACGATAAGATCGGGGAGTGGAGCGTTGTCGTCCAACCGACGTTTAAAGTATCGGGTGACCACTTCATACATAGATGCGAAGTCGTCGGTGCCAACCACCGTCTTCACCTTAAACTTTCGATACTCGGCTCTACGCGGACGACCATTATCAAACCAGACGCACGATCCAACCGTGTCAGTTCCCTGCGTTGTTGAGATGTCAAAGCAGACCATCGACCGTGGAATTTTCTGTAATCCGAGCGCTCGACCCAAGTCATACACCGGATTACCCGCGCGTTCATCCGCTTCCATTGATGAAAGCTTGAACTCTTCCATCAGATGACGTGCATTTTGAACGGCAAGCGCAACCAGCTCGTGCTTGGGTCCGCGCTGAGGAACCAGGACTTTCCCACCATCCAACGACTGTTCAAGCAGTTCGCGATCAGCAAAGTCAAATGGAACGAGCAGCTCATTGGATCGCTCGGTCAGATTCACGTAGTTACCGGCGAGGAACACGCTCAACACATCGGCGTCATCTTCCCCGTCGATATTCTCGAGAAAACGATGTTCGCGCGCGAGCAGTTTCCCGGAACGAATTCGCATAATCACCACAACTGCGTCATCGTCATCCCGTGCATACCCAACAACGTCGCGATCACCACCCTCAACTTGCAACACCACCGTTGGCTCTTCCATACGTGTGAGATGCACCAACGCATCCCGCATCTCTGCTGCGCGCTCAAAGTCCAGCGCAGCCGACGCCTCTTCCATGCGATCTTTCACTCGACGCACAACTTCGTCGGATCGCCCAGAAAGAAAGAGCAACACTTCATCGATCATCGCTCGATAATCAGCTTGCGATTGCGCGAGGATACACGGAGCCTTGCACTTCTTGATGAAGTAGTCGAGACACGGCCGTTCAGGCATCTCGCGAGGCATATTGTAGTTGCAAGAACGGACCGTAAATATCCGCTTCACAATATTCAACGCCTTCCGCATCGAACCAACGTCCGTATACGGCCCAAAGTAACGCGCGCCGTCGTTTATTAACTGTCGAGTGACAAAAACACGCGGATACGGTTCATTAATCGTGACTTTTATGTACGGATACGACTTATCGTCACGCAACGCGATATTAAACTTGGGACGATACTCCTTAATGAGATTCGCTTCCAGAATAAGCGCATGCGCTTCGGTCGGAACAACGATCGTCTCGAGGTCAGCAATCTGACGAACGAGATGTTGCGTCTTAACGCTCCCAACATGATCGGACGCGAAATAGCTGCGAACGCGAGAGCGGAGCCGTTTTGCCTTGCCAACATACAAAATCGTTCCATCCCCACCTTTCCAGAGATAAACTCCGGCGTCATCGGGGAGATGTAAGAGCTTTTGCGCTACAATTTCGGGGGTTGGAACCATCGCAGACACTTATACCCCAACCTTACGTCGCAGTTTCGACGTGAGCATCATCGCTTCAGGGAGACGAAGACTCGTTGTTACTCCCAAATATGCAAGCCCATAAACGCCCAATATCAACACGGCGTATAGAATGGGTGTTCCAGTTGGCACCAGAATTCGGACGATCCACGCCAAAGCTGCTGCACCAACTGCGGCCGCCCATAGCTTGCTTAAATAGCGCACCGACATCGGCGTTGGCCCTATGCTCTTGGCAAGCCCGCGACGCAGAAGAATGAACTCCACCCATCCCGCGATACCCGCAGAGATGGTAAGGCCAACGGCGCCCAACTTGGGATCCAGCCCAAACCAACGTGGAACACCAAACGCGAAGAGAATACCAAGAACCGTCGTCAGCACAATCCGAACAATCGCAAACTTGAGTGGGGTTTTTGTATCACGCAGCACATAGTACGTGGACGTTGTAAGCCGCCCTAATGTGGACGCCAACAACCCAACCGTTGCGCCAGCCAGAATTTGCCATACCCAAACCGTATCGGCACGCTGAAATCGCCCGGTTTGAAATATCGCCGAGATGATAACATCTCCTAATGCAGCAAAGACTACAACACAGGGCACAACAAAGTACGCGATCCTTTCCATACCAGCGGTTAGCCGCTGCCGAAGCCGAACCGCAACTTCATCCGTAGATCCAATGACGCTCGACATGGCCGGCAATTCGGCAGCAGAAATCGACATGCCGAACAGACTACCTGGCAACATATACAACGTTTGTGCATATGCGAGCGAAGCAACCGCACCCAAATAACTCGCCAACGCCAAATCAATTAACGCACTAATCTGTACAACACCACGACTTACAAATGCCGGTCCAAAGTTCCGAAATACTCGGCGTGTTTCTTCAAGTGCAAATCGAAACTGCGGTTTTACAACCCCTGCGAGCTTAAAGACCGTAGGAAGCTGCACCGCAAACTGCGCAAAGCTGCCAATAACAGAGGCCCATGCAAGGATTATCGCTAACTTCGGCTGCGTTCGGTACGCACCAAATATCAGCAATGCGCCAATCATAAACGCATTCCAGGCGAGCGGAGCCATATACGATAGCAAGAACCGTCGATGACTATTCAGCACCCCAAGACACCATGCTGAAAGTACAAGTAGCGCTGCGCCAGGGAATAATATTCGAACTAATGTGGTTGCAAGTACGCGTTGATCGCCAGAAAACCCACCGGCAAAGAGGTCAACCAGATAGGGCGCCGCAAACACACCAACGAGCACAACAACCGATGCAACAAGCGCCAGCGAAGCAAATACGGCACCAGCAACTTCACGCGCATGCTCCTTGTTATTGCGTGCAAGCAGCCCAGCATACTCCGGGATAAACGACGCAGACAACACCCCTTCTCCAAACAAATTCTGGAGCATGTTCGGGATACGCATCGCCGCTTGAAATACGTCGGCAACAGCTGACGTCCCAAAGAAGTGCGCAAACACGCTCTGGCGGATAAGGCCAGCTACGCGACTGGTAAGAATCCCAGTCGCGACAAAAAATGCAGCTTTCCCAGTCCGCTCCTCAGTCACCGACGCTAAACGTTTCAACGTGACGACGCGCCGCTTGCAACATCTCTTCACGAACGATCGCGCCATATCGCGCAAAGAACGGAATGATGTTCAACGTCCGTTCCTGCGGAGCACCATTTGGAAAAAGCGACGACCGTGCAACAGCAACGTCATGTAAACGAGCATTACCAGATCGCTTCACAGCAGCCGCATATCGTCGTTCAAGCCGAGCAATACGATGTTCGACCTGAACTTCAAAGCTGCCGACGGCCTTACGGAGTGGGCTAATGACATCAACCTCTGTCAGCAAAACCTTGGAATGGGTTTGGACAGACTCCCGCAATGCTGTAATCGACTCGCGTACACCTTGCGGCATCTCTTCCCGCGCAACTCGACCTTCAATCGCGTGTGGATCCTGGAAGTCGTCAACCGTAACCCCAAGCTCGTCCAGCTTCTCACGAACATGTGGTTCGATGATTGTCCCAGACCAACGTGAGATCACACGCGGACGCGCAACTTCTAAAGAATCAGCAATCGCTGTAACTTGTGCAAAATAAGCATATTCAGCCGGACCAGCGACATATGAAACGGTCGGCAAGATCTGTCGCTCCATGACAGGCCGGAGCAATACATTGGGGCTTAAATGCTCTTCCGCTATAGTACTCGCAACGCGCACAGCATCCTTCACTTGTACGCGCTTGCGTTCGCCAGTTTCGCTGTTAAAAACAAGCGACAAATTCGGAACAGGCTGTACCTGGACCTTATAATCGCCGGACTGCTCAATCGCACTACTGCGCTCAGCAAGTGCATCGCGAACATCCGTTGCACCACTCAAAGCTTTTCGAATTAACGGATCCCCAGCAGACCGAACAGCAGGATGCGCCGCATCGAGTACACTAATACCAAGCGGTTCCATAAGTGTACGCAACAACTTGACATATGCGTCGCCAATTGTTTGATCTTTGGCATAGCTCGCACGCACCGCCTGAATCGGAAACACATCAATAGCCGATCCGCACGCATCTTCAAGTACCTCGAGCAAGGCTTCGACATCGCCAAGTGGTGTGCGGGACATGGAAGCAATACTGGGTGCAGCTGGCATCTGCAGCGTATGGACGTCGCTGTTGTGCGTTACGACAGTCGAACTCGCTTCAACATAATCCGAGTCATCAGTAGCCGCCCAGAACACGGCGGCGGCAGGTATTCCTGTTTGCTTCTCAATTTGATCCGCGAGCGCTAACGCAGTAAGGGCCTTGGACCATGTATAAATCGGCCCACCGAATAGCCCCGGCTGTTGACCTGTAGTAACAACAACACCGTTACCAGCAACTACTCGACGAAGTCTTTCCAACGCTGGATTGGTGCTTTCGTCATCAACCCCAAACGCCGGCGACAATGCGGCAAACCAATCCCTACCACTAAAGTCTGCGGAAACACGTTCAGCAGCCGCCTTCCAGCCAGCTGCCGATCTCGGCACCGATTCATACCATTCAGCTGGAACAGCTTTCGCAAGAGCGCATCGCGTTAAAACGCTCCCGCCAAATTCCCGAGTGAGGACTTCAATCATCGGCGTTCGGCGAAGAGGATGATACGCGAAGATGAGGCGTCGTCGAACGGTGATCCGTTATAATCACCGAATGTCTGCGTTACGACAAAGTTGTGTTGAGTTAACATCGATTGAAGGTCCGATGGAGTAAATAACCGTACTCGCTCTAAAAATGTCTCACCGCTCTTGGCCAGGCAAATTTGCTTTTCGACGTACTTACCATCTACAGAGATAGATCGAGTCTGTTTAACGAGGGTATCGACTAAAACGGTCTCGTCATACGGAATCAAGGTCTTGCGAACATACGCGGCGTTGAGATAGTCCAAAACAAACGTTCCACCCTTCGCACTCACTCGACTGACTTCAGCGATCACATCATCATGTTGATCATCCGAGTCAAAGTATCCGAAGCTGGTAAACAAGTTTGTCACGAGCTGAAACGCTCCGCCTTTAAACGGGAGAACACGCATATCGGCACGAACGTAGGGATCATCTTTACCCTGCTCGCTAGCAACCTTCAGCAGCGAGGCAGAAAGATCCAATCCTACCGTCCACGCAATCTTCCGTAACGCGCGCGAATGGCGTCCCGACCCACAGGCCAGATCCAAAATCCGATCAACCGACTTCGCGTCAACAACGCGAGCAATCAGTGCAACCGCGGCTTGGGCTTCTTTTTCATCTCGGTGCGGATAGAGCGCTAAATACTCCGTACCAAACCAACGTTCAAACCATTCGTTCATTTATGGTATGGCTCTCCGCGCACAATAGTCCCAGCTCTATACAGCTGTTCCGCAAGTACCAGACGCGCCATTTCATGAGGTAATGTCCAAGGAGCTAACGAGATGCGAACCAACGCAGATTTTCGGATTGATTCCGACAGCCCGTGGGCACCGCCAATCACAAACGCGACATCCTGTGCACGTTCACGCCGTTCTTGCATCCATTCAGCGAACTGCTCGGACGTCATTGTTTTACCTTGTACATCGCAGGCGACGATCACAGGGATCGATTGCAAGCGCTCTCCAAGTCGTTCACCTTCTCGCTGCTTTACAAGGTCTGGAGTTACGCTGCTACTCCCCTTCTCTTCACGAACCTCAACGACGTCGAGCGGCCAATACCGCGCCGCCCGAGTTTCATATTCTCGTATTGCATCCGAAATAGGACCAACCTTCGGACGCCCTACGACACAAACTAAAACCCGCACGAGCCGGTTCTCACGAACTGCGCGTGCGGGTTCAAGATGTTACGCGTAAATACCACGCAACCTGTGTACAGTCGCGACTCGACTAATCGCTAACATATACGCAGCTGTGCGCATGTTCACGCGATGTTGCTTCGCCAACGTCAACACGTCCTGGAAGCTGCGACGCATAATGTCGGTAAGTCTGCTGTTGACCGTTGCTTCATCCCAGAAATAACCACCGCGATCCTGTACCCACTCAAAGTAGGACACAGTCACGCCGCCAGCATTTGCGAGAATGTCTGGCACAACGAAGATACCCTTTTCTTCCAGGATATCGTCTGCAGCGGCCGATGTTGGCCCGTTGGCGCCTTCCACAATGATCTTCGCACGGATATCACCAGCGTTTTTCGTTGTAATAACGTTCTCGAGTGCAGCTGGAATGAGAAGATCAACGTCCATCGTGAGCAAATCATTCGCTTCGATAACTTCGCCCTTGGTGTAACCCAGTAGCGATTTGTGTGCGCGAACGTATGCGATAGCATCGTCAACGTCAAAGCCAGCTGCGTTATGCAACGAAACGTCTTTATCACCAATGCCGATGATCTTGCAGCCTTCGCGCTTCAACAGCATCGCGGCCGTGGATCCAACGTTTCCGAAGCCTTGGACAGCAACGGTTGCGCCTTCGATTGGCATACCAAGATGTTCGAATGCTTCTTTCGCAACGATCATACATCCACGACCCGTTGCTTCGCGACGACCGAGCGATCCACCCATCTCGACCGGCTTACCTGTAACGACTGCAGTAACAGTGTGACCAGCGTGCATGGAATATGTATCCATGACCCAGGCCATCACACGTTCATTCGTGTTCACATCAGGAGCGGGAACGTCAGAATCTGGTCCCAACGTGTGGATGATTCCGGTGGTGTATCGACGCGTTAAGCGTTCGAGCTCGCCGGCGCTCATCTTGTTTGGATCGCAGATTACGCCGCCCTTCGCACCACCGAAGGGCACGTTCACCACGGCGCATTTCCACGCCATCCAGGCAGCCAGCGCGGTGACTTCATCCATCGATACTTCAGCGTCAAAACGAATACCACCCTTTCCCGGGCCACGTGACGTGTTATACAACACACGGTATCCGATAAACACTTCGACTTCACCGTTGTCCATAACAATTGGGCAAGACACGGTGATTGTCTTTTCTGGATTCCGAAGGATCTTATAAATCCCCGGCTCCAAATCGAGCAGTTTTGCAGCCCTGTCGAAGCGCGACATCATCGCTTCAAATGGGGCTTCTTCGTTCAGAAAACGGTCTTTGTCGGGCCGAACGATCTTGTCGGTCGGGAGGCGGAGGTCGGTACCCATAGCCAGTTATGGTCTATCGAAGAGGAAAAAAGTTGGCCATCAACGTATCAATGAACGATTTACCGTCGTCCACTTCTACAGTCTGTGAAACATACCATAAATCGCCGTCTTTTGGAGTCCAAAAAGTCGCAAGTTTCACCGTATCCTTGAGCGTTGTCACAATATATTTGTGATTAACCCCTTTTTCGGCGAGTATCGCCACGTCTTTTTCCGTATACGCATAGTGATCAGGAAACCGTTGTTCCGTCACATTTGCCCCAAGACCGCGCAATTGCGCAAAAAAGCTACCTGGATCGCCAACGCCAGCGATCGCCAGGACTGAGGCCCCTGAGAGGCTGGAAAGTGGCAATGCAGCCTTATTTTCAAGCGAAACTAATTGATTTGCGCAAAGATGTACGATCGAAGTCGGCACATGGGCCGCAATCGAACGCACTGCGGCACGAACCCCGTTTGCATAATCGTCGGTTACCGCCTTGCGGGTGACAATAACAAGATCTGCACGTCGAATAGAACGTAAAGGCTCCCGTAGCGGACCGGCAGGTAATATTTGTTGACTAAACGCCCATTGGTCAGCGCTGATCAAGACAACATCCACCTTGCGACCAGCTCGACGATGCTGAAAGCCGTCGTCTAAGACCCCTGCAGTTGCACCATCGCTCGCCGCATCTGAAATACCCTGCGCGCGATCCGGGTTGGCATAGACGGGAATAGTTGGTGTAATAATGCCATGCACACGTGTTTCGTCATCTCCATATCCACGCATCACGATTGCGGGATGGTAGCCACGTTGCTGCAATAATTCGGCAAAAAAACTGGTGATTGGCGTTTTGCCGGTCCCACCGACCGAAACGTTTCCAACACTGATCACCGGAACAGATGATGGTATCGTTCCAAGCCAACCACGATCATACGCAAAATTTCGAACGCCGATCACAGCTTCATAAAGCCATGACACTGGCGTTAGCGCCACTCTGACAAGGCGCGCCCATACTGCGCGCGACGACCAGACGTCTTCGACTGTCATTTTCCCGTTGAACTGGGATTCGTCGCGAATTTATTCGTTGATGATTTAACAGGAGCGCCCGATATGATCGCTTGCGCCCGATCAACAGCCGCAGCCATTGCGACCTGCAACTCTTCGGTATGTGTCGCCGCGTCGCGTGCATTATCGGCCTGTACGCTCATCGCTTCACCATACACGATTGCAACACGCGAAAAAGGTTTGGGAATCATAAACGAATCCCAACTCCGCAAATGCCACGCCTTCGACGCCGCAACGCCAATCGGAATAATCGGAACGTTCGCGCGCTGACTCACAACAAGTATCCCAGGAGCAACAGTCCGCGAAGGACCACGCGGCCCGTCCGGCGTAACGGCAATCTCCTTCCCTTCTTCCAACACTCGGCTCATCGAAAGCAAGGCACGCGCAGCACCACGCGTTGTGGATCCACGAATCGCATCCAACCCTAATCGTTTTGCAACCTGCGTGATCAGTTCACCATCTCGGTGTTCACTGATAAGTATATTCACGCCTTGCCCACGATGATTGAACAACAACGGCAACATTTGCCCATGCCACAGCGACACAATACTTGGCAAACCTTTGCTCCGCCGCCCACTCCATACACCAAAGTTTTCAATACGAAGACGCCAAGTCCAGGCGAGAAGTCGAATAATTTTTGGTGCCAGCACAACCGCAATACGTTGACTGCGCTTTAACGGCGCAACCGGCGGCGGTGTCATTGAACGACGGTTCGTATCATCTCAGCCACGCGTACGCTTGCGCCAGGCTCGCCGAGTTTGTCGCGCACTTCGTGCAATCCACTGATTACGGATGTACGATATCGTTGATCAAATAACAGTCGCTCAAGCTCGTCCGCAATCGCATTCGGCTTCAAATCATCTTGAACGAATTCATGCGCGACTTCTCTTCCCGCCACAACGTTCACTAATCCAATATATGGAATTTTGACCACACGTCGAGCGATCATGTAGGAGAGAGCCCCGGTCCGGTATCCCAACGCCATCGGACATTCCGCGATAGCCGCTTCCAGCGTTGTAGTGCCACTCTTGCACAATCCAATATCAGCAGCACGCAACACGTCAAACGACGCACCGTGCTTTACCGGGAACGGCGATTGCTCCTTCACCAAATCGATCGTTGGTGCACCGCTCACAATCACTTTGAGATTCGGGCGGCGACGCACCATTTCTTTACCGGTCGCAATAAAATCTTTCCAGTGCCGCGCAATTTCTTGCTCTCGACTACCGGGAAACAAAACCAATACTTCGTCGTCGTCAGACAGCCCTAACTTGCGGCGCGCTTCCGACTTGGTCGGCAGATTCGTTGCGCGATCAAGCAGTGGATGCCCAACAAACGTTGCGTCGATTCCATGCTCTCGGAGCAAGGCTTCTTCAAATGGAAGGATTACCGCGGCTTTTGTTATGAGCTTCTCGAGCTTTGGCAATCGCCCTGCTCCCCAAGCCCACACCTGCGGAGTAACGTAATACACAACCGGGATTCCATGATCTCGCGCTGCTTGCGCGACTTTCATGTTAAACCCCGGATAATCGATGAGCACAACGGCGGCTACATTCCCACGCTTCATCCGCGCCGTTAATCGCTTCAGCAAGAAGGCGTGTTTGGGAATATGTTTTAGAACTTCAACAAATCCCATTACGGCAAGATCGGAGTAGTGGTGGATAATCTCAACACCGGCACGTTCCATGTGCCCTCCACCAACCCCTGCAAGATGCAGGTCAGGGTTATGCGTAGCGAGCTGCTGAGCTACCGCTCCTGCATGCAAATCGCCAGACGCTTCTCCCGCAACGAATAGAATCTCACGCACGTTGTGAAGGTGCGCGAAGGGTTGGAATGTTTCGTTCGATGTCCGCAACAATTCTTAAAGCAACCTGCAATGCACGACGTCCATCTTCGCCACTGACTCCTAACGGTGCATCGCCACGGATTGCTGCGGAAAAGCTTTCAAATTCGAGACGTAGAGGTTCACCTTCTGGTGCCTCTAATGCAATTCGTTCTACAAAGTCTGTGAGATCTGGAGCCGCGCCCGAAGTACCAAGTGTTGCAAGATCCGGGAGACCTTTCAGTCTGAAAAACTCGCCCGAACCAGAAGCTAAGTCGAGCGACAGATATCCACTCGCCTGGAAGATACGAATCTTTCGGAAGCGTTCACGCGAAATTCGGCTCGCTGTAATGTTTGCAACAGCACCAGACGTAAATGTGATGCGGGCATTAGCAATGTCTACAGTTGGTGTTAAAACTGGAAAACCAACCGCCGCGATATCTGCAGCACCGGCACCAACCAGCGTTAAAACGAGGTCGATGTCGTGGATCATTAGATCCAGCACAACAGCCACATCCGATCCACGCAAGCTAAACGGCGCTAATCTATCGCTTTCAATAAAACGAGGCTCCTGCACATACGGTAACGCAGCACGAACTGCGCGATTAAACCGCTCGACGTGCCCGGTCTGAATCAACGCACCGCTCGCCTTCGCCAGATCAAGCAATTCATCCGCTTGATCAAGTGTCGTGGTGATCGGCTTTTCGATCATCACGTGCTTGCCAAGCTTCAGCGCAGCCGATGCAATATCAAAGTGCGCAGGTGTAGGAACAACGATTGTAATAGCATCGACATCTTGTAATAGATCGTCGACGCTCGCGTACCCACGCACGCCTAACTCTCGCATCACCTGGTTCGAGCGCTCCGAGTTACTTTCAAAAAACCCAACGAACTGAAAGTCCGGCATATCACGCAAAATGCGGATATGATGATACCCCAGGCTCCCCGCACCCACTACACCAACGCGAGGTAGTTTGATATTCCTGGTCGCCGAAACGACGTTCGCTAGATCGCTCAAATTGCCACTCCGCGCTCACTCGCTTCCAGGAACTGAAGGAGTTCCAGAACTTCAGGGAGCTGCTCTAACTCAGATGTCGCCTTCTCAATTGCCTGGCTAACGTTTAACCCAGATCTGAAGAACAGCCGGTACGCACGCTTGAGCTCACGTACTGCTTCCTCAGAAAAGCCAGACCGTTGCAAACCAACGCTATTCAACCCATACAGCTTCATCGGATTTCCAACCGCTTTAATAAACGGAGGAACGTCTTTGGATACACGCGAACATCCGCCAACAAATGCATGTCGGCCAATCTTCGTAAATTGATGTACGGCAACTAACCCCGAAAGGATCGCGCGATCTTCAATCGTGACGTGGCCGGCCAATTGTACAGAATTGGAGAGAATAACCCCATTCCCAATCTGACAGTCGTGCGCGAGGTGAACGTACGACATGATGAAGCAACCTTGCCCCACACTGGTCTTCATCGAATGCGACGTTCCGCGATTGATGGTTGCGTACTCACGAATTACGGTATTATCACCAACCTCAACCGTCGTTCGCTCTCCGCGAAACTTGAGATCCTGTGGATCTCCACCAAGCACACTTCCAATGCCAACCTTAACGTTTTTTCCAAGGATCACATTGCGTTCAAGCACCGCATGAGGCGACAGAATGCTTCCGTCGCCTATCACGCAATCATCTCCAACAATAGCAAACGGACCAATCTCTATATTCTCGCCCAACTGTGCCGTTGGCGAGATAATCGCTGTCGAATGAATATTTGTTGTCATCGATCCCGGATCATTGCAGCCATATCCGCTTCGGCTACAAGATCCCCATCCACTTTTGCAATACCACGCATCTTACACACCGTTCCACGTATCTGCACGACTTCTAACTCAAATCGAATTTGATCACCAGGCTTCACCGGACGACGCCAGCGAACATTATCCAACCCAATGAAGTACACCACTTTATTTTCCGGCTGCTCAATCGTCCCCATCATCAGCATGCCGCCAACTTGCGCCATCGCCTCGATGATAAGAACACCAGGCATAATCGGATGTCCAGGAAAGTGCCCCTGAAAAAACGGTTCGTTGATGGTCACATTCTTGATACCAACGATCCGTTTATCGTCCAACTCCACAATCCGATCCACCAATAAAAAGGGATAACGGTGTGGAAGTACTTTCATAATTTCATCAATGGACATCGATCCAGCCATAATCTTCCTCTGCTCTCGCGTCATTCGTACCATTTCCCGAGCCAACGTAACCGTCCCCCTATGGCTCGGCTTCACCGCCACAATTCTCGCGCGGACTCGGGCGCCTGTAAGGGCTAAGTCCCCCACGCAGTCCATCGCTTTGTGACGCACAAATTCGTCGTCCCAACGCAACGTTGTATCGACAACTCCAGTGTCGTCCAATACAATCGCGTTCTGGGTCGACGCACCTTTAATTAACCCTTTGGCCCGCAATGCTTCGACTTCGTGCACGAATCCAAAGGTTCGCGCGGAAGCTAATTCGTCGCGGTATGTCTGCTGAGTCACAACGTACTTACCGTGCTGATGCCCAACAATCGGGTGCGGGAAGTCGATGGTTACATCCAACGACAGCGTATCCGATGGATACGCCTCATAGACTGATGCACCGTCGATAATCCTGATGGGCTCATGCAAGGTGAGATATACCGGCTCACCATCGATCTCTTGAATGCCAGCGGCAAGCAACGCTTCAAAAAACGGCGCCGCGCTTCCATCCATAATCGGCGGCTCAGGGCCGTCCATTTCAATTCGGATATCGTCGATTTCAAGCGCTGCAACAGCAGACAAGACGTGCTCAACCGTATGTATGGCCGCAGCACCGGTCCCGATCTGCGTACGTCGTTCAGACGCCGTGACCTGAGAAACGTGCGCGGGAATCACCGGGTGCCCGTCGATATCCAACCGCTGAAAGACAATTCCAGTACCGCTTTTGGCGGGTTGGAAGGTGAGCTTACATGGCTCGCCCAAATGCAGTCCAACGCCAGACAACGTCTGTGCGGTGGTAATCGTTCGACGACTCATCAAGAATCTCGCTCCGCCAAACGCCCGAGCTTACGTAGAAGCGATGGCAGCTTTAACAACGCGGCAGATGCGCGCAGCGATTCGCTGTGAGGACGAGCGGGGTATCCCGACCACGTCTCTCCCGCGGGGATGTCACCAAACACACCGCCCTGCCCAGCAACTCTGGCGCCGGCACCAATCTTCACATGCCCAGCGACTCCAGCCTGCCCAGCGAGAATTGCTCCGTCGCCAATATGGGCCGAACCTGCCACACCAACCTGCGCCATCACCAGGCACAGTCGACCGATTCGAACGTTGTGAGCAATGTGAACAAGGTTGTCGATCTTTGTACCATCGCCAATAACGGTATCGTCGATACTTCCGCGATCGATACAGGTATTCGCTCCAATCTCAACATCATTGCCAATCACGCATCGACCAACATGTGGAATTTTTTGATGCGCGCCGTTTCCATAAACGTATCCGAATCCATCAACGGCGATACGAGCGCCAGAATGGATGATACATCGATCTCCAATCTGCGCACCCGAATAAATCGATGCGTTCGAATAAACCTGGGTATGATTTCCGATGGTCACGCCGTCTCCAATAACGACATAATCTTCGATGCGGACACCGTCGCCAAGGGTAACATCCGCGCCAATTTTTGCCGTTGCAGCAATGTGTGGTGGACGTGGCGTTGTGTCATACAACTTTGGGAGGAGCTTTAACATCGCATCGTGTGGTTTGGCAACAACCACTCGACAGATCGTCGAATGCGCTTCGTCGGCCAAGTCAGCGTCGACAAGAAGCACTCCAACCTTGGAGCGCTCCAGCAACGGAACGTACTGACGCGATGCTAGAAAACTAACGTGGTGTGGCTCCGCTCTATCGAGCGGTGCCACACCATTTACCTGCGTATCTGGATCGCCACGGAGCTCACCTTGAACGAGCTCCGCAATGGCGCGTGCGCTTAACGCCACTTAAACGAATACGTCAGTTAGCGAGAAACGCCGGAACGGCTTGGCGTTGGACCGGTTGCTGCCTTCGGCGGCCCAAGCTCTTTCAATCGAGCGATGACCTGCTCGGTGATATCCAGCGTCTTATCTGCAGATACCACAACACTTGAACCAGAGCCAACATCAAAGATCATGGCATAACCGCCCTTTTCGCGCAGTTCATCCAACACCTTCGACACCTGTTCCATCAACGGCCGAGCCAAGTCGGCTTGTGTTTTTTGCAGTCGAGCTTCGAGCTCTTCTGCAGTCTTTTGGAAATCTTCCTGTTGATCGCGAAGATCCTGTCCTCGTGCTTCACGTGCGGCGCTGTCGAGTTTAGGGGCTTCCTTGTCGAACTGTTCCATGAGCTTGCGCATGGAATCTTGCATCACCTGCATCTTCGCTTTGGCGCGTCCCATCTCCTTATCATACGTCGCTTCAGCTTCGGCGCGACCTGGCGCTTCTGGCATGATCTTCTGCGAATTGATAAAGGCAATCTTCTGCGCAAAGGCAGAAGGAGCGATGGCAAGCGATGCGATAGCACCAAAAATTACAAACTTTGAAACACGATTCATCTTGAGATTCTGTTGAAGTCCTAACAAGTGCGAGGAGTTAGAAAATTTGTCCTAACTTGAAGTGTACCTTCCACCCCGGATTCTTCCGTCCAGCCGCATCGACCCGATCCAGCCCGTACGCGACGTCTACCCCCAATGGTCCAAGCGGGCTAATGGTTGATCCGCCAAACCCGACGCTCCGGAACAGTCGCGTGGGGTCGAATTCACGCGGCCGCTTCCAGACGTTCCCACCTTCAAAGAACGTATTGAAGTACAACATATGATTGACACGGAAGCCAAGCTCCGCTGTCCCTACAAAAAACGCATTACCGAACGACTCACGTCGCGCAGATCCATCGCACGCATTTGGATCAAATCCATCTGGCGTGATTGCGAATTCGCAATAACCACGAAGCGCTTCGCCATATTGTACACCGCCGAGCGCAAATGATTGCGTCGAAAAGAACGGTCCCGGCTCGCCGAGGACAGCTCCGGCACGAGCGGAGAGCCCGATCAGGAAGGTCATTGGCTGGGAACCTGGAGCGTTCGATCCAATGTAACCAATCGGAGCGTATGTCTTCAGCTCTGTTGTATACCGTTGGAACGAAGCAGTTCCACCTAATGGTCCGCCGTTAAACTGCGCGGTCACGGATTGCATGCTTCCCCCCATCGGGAACATCCCGCCAACTCGACTGTCGCGCGTGAATGTCGTACCGAGTGTGGAACGGAAACAGTTACGGCAGCTTGTGTTCAGCGACCCTAACAGGGTGCCTGTATTGTCCTCATATCGAACGGCTTCACCACCGTACGAGATAAAGATTCGGCTGTAAAACGACTTCGGGACGGGCAACCCAAGCTGGAGCTGGCCGCCGATACGACGGCTCTGGCCAAGATCGGCAATCTGGTAACGCGAACGCATGTGATACGCAGTCACGCTTCCAGAGATGTTCGACATCCGAATGTTCGGATCCTGGTAGGTAAGGCTAAAATCGTTTTGGTATCGCCCGAACTGCCACTGCAGCTGCGCGCGTTTGCACTTCCCAAACAGGTTTGGCTGATCGAGTCCGATAAAACCACCCAGCCCCGTTCCTTCGCCCATGGAGGCGCCGAAGTTGACGTTTCCGGTGCGCTTTTCTTTCACCTTGAACAGAATATTGACGTCGCCAGCCGAATCAGGCAGGACCTGAGGTTCGTCCATTGGCTGATCAAAGAAGTTCATTCCAGCCAGATTCTGATAGCTACGAATCAGGGCATCACGACGGAAGACGTCGCCTGGGAGCATGACAATCTGTTCGCGGATGCACGATTCCGACGTGAAATCGTTCCCGAGGATGTCAACGCGATTGATGATCGCGGGGGCTCCTTCCTGAATTTCCCAACGTAAGTTGACCTTGCGGACGCTGTCGTCCGAAGGGACGCGTTCTTCGACAGGGCGAATATCTGCGTAGATGTAGCCCTGATCGTGGTATGCTTCACGGACCTTGCTGGTTGCCGCTTCCCACGCCAACTCATCGAACGTCCCGTTGGGATTGCGATACGAGCGACGCAGTAGCCCAATGGCAGTTTCGGTTAACGAGGCGCGCTGGCCATCAAAAGGATAAAAAAGCTTTAGCTCTTCCGAAGAAAACCGGCGATTACCTAAAATTTCAAAGTTGCCAACCGTGTATCGTGCCCCTTCACGCAATTCCAGCTGAATTTCACCCTTTCCACGCTCGCGATTCACACGCATCGTATCGTTGAGCACCTGGAAATCGATGTAGCCTCGACCACCAAACAGCTTGGGGAGACGGTCGGTGAGATCGGCAGCGTACTTCACTTCGTCGAACTCGCCTTTGCGGAACCACCAGAAGCCTTCTGGTTTCGTCAGCATGGCCCCAACGACAGATGAGGCAGGGACACCCTTGGTTCCATTCACCCGAATGCCGGAGATCGACATCCTGCTGCCTTCATCAACGTTAAACGCAATCGATAGTTGGCCGTCGGTAACCGTAGAGTCGACGTGGACTCGGGCGAGATAATAACCTTTGCTCTGATAGAGCGAATCAACACGTTCGATAGCGCGAGCAACGAGCGCCGGGTCAAGCGCGGATCCAACGGGCAATTCAAGACGTTCACGAACATCCTTCCCTGCGACTTTGGCAGTGCCAGTCACAGACGTCGCGATCAGCAGCGGTCGTTCCTGCACCGTTATCCCAATTATTGCCTGATTTTTCTTGGGGTCGACGGTACAAACGATCTTTACGTCTTCGAAGTTGCCCGTAGAGAACAACGCCTTGATTGCGCGCTCAACGATCTGTGCATTCAACGCCGTTTTGGGCAGGATTCCAGCCGTCCCAAGCACCGTCGCCTGGTCGACTCGACTGTTCCCGATCACGGCTATCGTGTCCGGCATGGCGCATCGGCCAACGACCGTCTGCGCATTATCTGATTGCTGAGCAAAGAGAGGTAACCCTACTAGCCCTAACGCTAGCAGACTCCCAGTAATTTTGAGCATCCGCAAATATACTATTACGAGGGCCAGATGAGATCTCTGTAGTAGACACTTTCGAAAAACAATAGCTTTTCGAATCGAGAAATTTACTGCTATTCACCCGCAAAAGGTGAAAACACATGAGAAAACAGTCACAAATCTGCTCGTTTACCGTTTATGCAAAACAGATTTGCCTGGACAAAAAAGAAGCTCGGCACCGATAAAAATCGATGCCGAGCTTCTTTTTTTTAGCTTCTACTTATGCCCGAGCCTTGGACGGAACCCGAAATTCGAGTTTGTCGCCATCTGGGGCGGTATCAACTTCGATCTCATCACCCTTCGAGAACTCGCCGAGCAAGATCTTCTCCGAGAGCGGATCTTCGATGTAGCGCTGGATGGCTCGTTTGAGCGGACGTGCCCCAAACTTGTCGTCATATCCGTGCGTTACGAGGAAGTCGGCCGCTGGATCCGACAGCTTGAGCGAAAGCTCTTCTTCGCCCAACCGCTTCTGTACGCTGCGAAGCAGTACAGCGACGATCTCGCGAATGTGCTCTTTTGTGAGCGGATGGAACACGATCACGTCGTCCAACCGGTTTAGGAACTCCGGATTAAACGTGTGCGCCATTTCATCCTTCACTTTCTGCGCAATTCGCTCGAACGAGTCACGCGCGTTTTCACCAGAGTTAAAGCCAAGTGCTCGGCCCTTGGTAATATCACGCGCACCAACGTTGGAGGTCATGATAACGACGGTATTCTTGAAGTCGATGACTCGACCGTAGTTATCGGTGAGGTGTCCTTCATCGAGAACTTGCAACAGGATGTTGAACACGTCCGGGTGTGCCTTTTCGATTTCGTCCAGCAACACAACGCTGTATGGCTTACGACGAATCGCTTTGGTCAACGTTCCAGAATCTTCGTAACCGACATACCCTGGAGGTGCACCGATGAGACGCGACACAGAGAACTTCTCCATGTATTCGCTCATGTCTACGCGGATAAGCGCAGACGGATCGGCAAACAAGAACTTCGCTAACGAACGGGCGAGCTCCGTTTTACCAACACCAGTTGGACCTGAGAATATGAACGACCCGATTGGTCTTGCCGGATCTTTCAACCCTGCTCGACTACGACGAATCGCGCGCGCAAGCGCTTTGATCGCTTCGTCCTGGCCAATGACCGACTCGTGAAGTTCGTCTTCCATGCGGAGCAAGCGCGAAGTTTCAGCTTCTTGCAAGCGCATCACAGGAATACCAGTCCAGCGGCTGACGATAAAGGAAATTTCCTCTTCGCCCAATACCGGACGGTGCGACTGACGATGCTGCTCCCACGTTTCCTGTGCCTGACGAATTTCGCCTTGCAGTTCGCGTTCGCGATCGCGCAAGGATGCAGCCTTCTCGAAGTTCTGGTCACGGACCGCGGCTTCTTTTGCGGTATTGACCTCTTCGAGCTGACTTTTTAGACCGGCAACTTCAGGCGGTGGCGCCTGGGTTGCCAAGCGTGCACGAGCCCCAGCTTCATCGATCACGTCGATCGCTTTGTCCGGCAAGAATCGGTCAGTGATGTACCGCTCCGACATCTTCGCGGCCGCAACTAACGTAGAATCTGGGATCGTGACTTTATGGTGATCTTCGTACTTCGAGCGTAATCCCTTGAGGATTTCGACCGTGTCATCAACCGAAGGCGGATCGACCACGACGGTTTGGAACCGACGCTCGAGCGCTCCGTCTTTTTCGATGTACTTCCGATATTCGTTTAATGTGGAGGCGCCAACGCACTGCAGCTCGCCACGCGCAAGCGCAGGCTTGAGCATGTTGCTCGCGTCGATAGCACCTTCAGCCGCACCAGCACCAACCAGCGTGTGTAGCTCGTCGATAAACAAGATGACGTTCTTGTTCTGCGCGATCTCATTCATTACCGCCTTGAGACGCTCTTCGAACTGGCCACGATATTTGGTCCCAGCGATTACAGCCGCCATGTCGAGCGACAACACTCGGTTGTCACGCAACGAATCGGGGCATTCGCTATTGGCAATCAGCTGCGCAAGACCTTCGACAATCGCAGTTTTACCAACACCAGGCTCACCAATGAGCACCGGGTTGTTTTTCTTGCGACGGGTCAGGATCTCCATCATTCGCTCGATTTCCTTCGCGCGACCAATCGTCGGATCCAACTGCCCCTCAGCAGCAAGCTGAGTCAAATCTCGGCAGAAATGATCGAGAGCTGGCGTTTTGGACTTCTTCTCGCCTTTTGGGACGGAAGAAGGAGCCGCAGCCGGCGCCCCAGGCGTGGCAGTTGCGCCACCCGCTGGCATTTCAGTGCCAAGCAGACGCAACGTTTCACGGCGAGCTTCGTCGAGGTTGATACCTGCGTCGGTCAGAACCTGGGCAGCAATGCCCTTCTCTTCGCGTAGCAGTCCAAGCAGCAGGTGCTCAGTTCCGACATACGAGTGATTTAGCTCACGAGCTTCACTCATCGCCAGTTCAAGCACCTTTTTGGCACGTGAAGTATATGGAAGGTCAGGGCCGGTTGCGGTCGCAGCTTTCCCTTTCTTAACCGTCTCCTCGATCTTCTGCTGAATATCATCGAGGTCGACGCTCAAGTTTTGGAGAACCGCCGCAGCGACTCCTTCACCCTCACGGATTAGTCCGAGCAGAATATGCTCGGTGCCCACGTATTCATGGTGCAAACGCGCGGCTTCTTCCCGTGCCATCGCGAGAACCTTTCGCACCCGCTCAGTAAAATTGTATCCGTTCATTCGCCTACCCCGTCTAGCGTGTCTCGTACGAATGCGGCGCGGACCACGTTCGCTTCGTCTTCAGCCAAGTCGCGCCCTTCCTTACGTGCCAGGTGTGCTGCCTGGCTGAAGATCAAGAGCTTGTTAAGCGTATATACACTGAGACCTTCAATGAGTTTCAATCCAACGGCTAATCTTACGCCGCTCAAGAAATTCATTGCCTCCTCAAACGAGAGGCTGCGCGCATATCTCAATGTACCATACGCACGCCACAACTTATCCTCAATAATATACCCAGCATCCCGCAAGAGCACATGGCGTGCCTCCATCTCTTTCTCTATCACATGCCGAACCACGCTCGCGAGATAGTCAACGAGTTCGTGCTCAGAACGGCCTAATGTGGTCTGATTGGAGATCTGGAAGAAGTTACCGATCACTTCGCTCCCCTCTCCGTACAGCCCACGATATGTGAGGCCAACTTGCTGTAATCCGGCCAAAACCCGCCCGATTTCTTTCGTAAGAACGAGTGCAGGAAGATGGATCAGAACAGAGGCCCGAAGGCCGGTACCCACGTTTGTTGGACAAGCCGTCAGAAAGCCAAATTCGCGATGATACGCAAATGGGACTCTTTTCCCAAGTTCCTGGTCGATGCGCTTCGCGTTCTCGAACGCCCGTTCAATATCCAGGCCGGATTGGATCGCCTGAATGCGAAGATGGTCCTCTTCGTTCACCATTACGGCGTATTGCTGCCCCACCTGAACCGCCGCCCCGCCACGAAGGATGTGATCGCTGTCGCCTAAAGCCAGCTCTTTGCTCACAACGTGACGTTCGTGCAGAACCAGCCGGTCGGCTGTGGTCAGCTCATCAACCCGAATCAGCAGCCCTGAATTGGTCGAGGGCGTCTCCGCAAAGGCCTCGCGCACCTGGGCGAGGACGCGCAAACGCTCGCCTTCCTGAGCACGAGTCGCAAACGCGTAGCCCTCCACATTTCGTGCGATACGCACTCTGGTGGATAATACGATATCCGCGTATTCACCTGACGCGTCCAACCACCCAACGCCACCCTCAGGAAGATGCGATAAATCGAACATTATGCCTCCAATGCGCGAAGCTGATCGCGTAGCGTAGCCGCCAATTCGAACTGTTCTGTATCGATCGCTCGTTGTAAACGCTGGCGCAGCTGCTCCGCCGTACCAACGCTTAACATCTGCTCATCGCTTGGCCCATCATATGAATCGCCAACATGCCTGGAGTTCCCATGGACTCTGCGAAGTAGATCACGCAATGCCTGCTCGAATGCAGTGTAACAGTGGGCGCATCCGACTCGACCAGACTGTCGAAAGTCGCGCAGGGTGGATGAACAAAACGAACATCGTGTGGCATCACCCTGCGCTGCATTCACTTGTTGATGCACGGACTGCAAAAAATTCCCGATCTGAGGTTTTGGTGCGGTAAACACAGCCTGCACGCCACGCTCAGCGGCGCAGCGCTCACATAGGCGTACCTGACGGACGCCCTCACCAAATATTTCAGTGAGGGTAATTACGACATCATTTTCTTTACAAACGTCACAGAGCATGGCTTTAAACTTTAACTAGTTGCCCTTCACGTAACGTATACACCAGATCGGCCCGTTCGGCCAACGAGGTGTTATGGGTGACCACGATCATCGACACGGAGAGGTCTCGAACCATCTCGGACAACAAGGCGTGCAATCGTTCACCATTTTCGTGATCCAGGTTCCCGGATGGCTCGTCGGCCAGGACCAGCCCTGGACGTGCGGCTAACGCCCTCGCCACCGCTGTCCGCTGCTGTTCGCCACCACTCATCTCGTTCGGCCGGTGATTGAGACGAGCGCTCAATCCAACCCGCTCGAGGAGCTCACGAGCCTTTGCGTCGGCCTCATGGGTAGGAACGCCCCCCAATCTGAGCGGAAAACTGACGTTTTCGAGCGCAGAAAACTCTCGTAATAGATGGTGGAACTGAAAGACGAATCCCACCGACCGATTTCGAAGCTGCGCCAACTCGGCATCTGACCGCTTCAGCACGGACTCGCCACGAAACAGGATATCGCCCGAAGTTGGCTGGTCCAACGCCCCCAGGATGTGCAGCAGCGTGCTTTTCCCGGAACCGCTCTCACCAACAATGGCGATCATCTGGCCGCGCTCAACAATTAGATTCGCGCCCTGTAATACGTGTAACGGCTGACCATCGCCACCGATATACGTTTTGTGCACATCACGCGCTTCAAGGACGACCGTCATGTATCAGACCGAATCGCGTCAACAGGGTACATACGAGCAGCCTGAATTGCGGGATAAATTGTGGCAATCGCAGCAATCGCCAAGCTCGCCAGTACGATCCTGATCACATCGAGCGCCGATAAGACGACCGGTAAATGGTCGATGAAGTACACCTGAGGGTCGAGCTTTACGAGCTGATACTTCCACTGCACCAGGATAAATCCAACGCCAAGGACGAGCCCGATCAATGTTCCAACGGCTCCTATAACTAACCCCTGGAAGAAGAAGATGTTACGAATGGATTTCGACGGCATCCCCATCGCCTTCAGAATTCCAATCTCGCGGGTCTTGTTCGTAACAACCATCGTTAACGTGCTCACGATGTTAAACGCAGCCACAACAACGATAAGCAAGAGAATAACACCCATTCCCATCTTTTCGAGCTTTAACGCCTGGAACAACGATTTGTTTTGTGCCTGCCAATCTACAGATCTGTATGGAAAGCCCAAAGAATCCGTTATACGAGTGGCAACTTCAGTGGCCATCCAGCGATCTTTTGTCTTGACCTCAAGACCGGTTACAGACGCACCGACACCGGCAAACTCTTGTGCAGTTGGTAGCGACAGGTAAACGTACGAATTGTCATATTCGTACATCCCTGTTTCAAACACACCAGTCACTTCAAACGGATATACGCGAGGAACAAATCCACCAGTTACTGCGTTTTGCTGCGCGCCAACAACAGAGATCAAATTGATGGAATCACCGGGCCAGGCGTTGAAACGTTGCGCGAGCAACTTTCCTAATACGGCGCCACGTCGCTCTCCATTGCTACTCTTGAAGCTAAAGTCACCCTCACCTTTAACAATGTGCTGCCGGATAGTGGTGACTTCAGGAACACCGGAATCTAGCGGCAAAATTCCGACGATATAGACACCACCCGCATAACCACGGTTGGCGTTCATCCCACCTTCGGTTTGCACAAACGGCGCGGCCTTCACAACGCCGGGGATGGTACGAACTCGCTTGAGTGCGTATTCCCAATCGTCCATCTTGAGATCGTCGCCGTATGTAAGCACGCGAATGTCTGGACTACCAACGAGGATCTTCTCGCGAAGGTCTCGTTGGAGTCCACTCATTACGCCAATAATCAGTATGAGCGCACTGACACCAACAACGATGCCGCCTATTGCGATCATACTGATCAACGACAACAGCTTTGAGCCACGCCTGCTGCGAAGGTACCGCCATGCGATGGCGAGCTCGAGCTGTCTCATTCCGGCCGCAACGTTGGGAACAGGATTACGTCGCGGATATGTTGCGTTGCCGTGAGGTACATTACCAGTCGGTCGATTCCCATACCGACACCACCGGTTGGAGGCATGCCGTACTCCATTGCACGCAGGAAGTCTTCGTCAACACCAGAGGCCTCTTCATCGCCCTCGGCGCGAAGTTTGGCCTGGGCTTCAAGACGCGCGCGCTGATCGATTGGATCGTTCAGCTCGCTAAATGCGTTGGCTAACTCTTTTCCTTGAGCGAAGAGCTCGAACCGTTCAGTTAAGCCTGGGCTTCCGCGTTTTGGCTTTGCGAGCGGAGAAAGCTCAACCGGGTAATCAAGAACAAATGTTGGTGTATCGATCTTGGATTCGACCAACGCTTGAAACATTTCATCGAGCAGCTTCGGGCGGCTTAACGTTTCAACCTTTTCAACGCCGAGCCGTTTGGCCCGTTCACGCAACCCCTGGTGATCGAGCACGCTCACATCTTCGCCAAGTCCTTTGTTGAGCGATCCCATCCAGTCAATGCGTGGGAATGGAGTCGTGAACACAGGGACGGTGTTCGCAAAGCCAGGAACCGCACGAACAGCATTAGCCGCAACGGTGAACAACTCTTCTACGATGGTCATCATCACCGTGTAATCGGCGTATGATTCGTAGAACTCCAACATCGTAAATTCGGGATTGTGCGTGCGATCGATTCCTTCGTTCCGGAAGTCGTGCCCAATCTCGTATACTTTTTCAAAGCCACCAACAATGAGTCGCTTGAGATATAGCTCATCTGCAATTCGCAGATACAGCGGCATATCGAGCGCATTATGATGCGTGGTAAACGGTCGAGCGGCGGCACCGCCGTATAGAGGCTGCAGAACGGGGGTTTCGACTTCGAGGTATCCGCGCGTATCGAGAAACGTGCGGATCGCAGAGATCATTCGCGAACGTGCGATAAAGACGCTGCGGACCTCTGGATGTACCGCAAGATCGGCGTAACGTTGACGGTAGCGCTGCTCTGGATCGGCAAAGCCCATATGGCGCACGATCGATCCATCTTCCGCGACTTCTTCCTTTCCGTATGGCAGAGGACGTAGCGACTTGGCCAACATCTGCACAGACGTAACACGAATGGTTGCTTCACCCGTTCGTGTTCGAAATACAACACCTTTAATACCAACGACATCGCCGATATCGAAGTGGTGTAATGCCGCATATGCTTCGTCGCCTAACTCGTCTTTCCGGAAATACGCTTGCACTCGACCCGTTGCATCGGCAACGTGTGCGAACGCCGTTTTTCCATGTGCGCGCCAACCCACAATGCGCCCTGCAATGCTGACAGTTGGCCCATCATGGTCAGCTGCATCCGCGGGTGGCGCGGCAGCAACGGCTTCAGCTGCAGTGTGTGTACGATCGTATGAATATGCAAACGGCTCCAAGCCGCTCGCTAACATGGCATCGAGTTTATCTCGACGCGCCTGCATGACAAAGTTAAGATCGTCGGTGACGTGTTTTTCGGTGCTCACGTGGCCGCCTGGGATGCTTGTTGTTTAAGGAATGCTTCGATAAATGGATCGATAGCACCGTCCATAACTTTCTGGACGTCGGGAATTTTCAGTTCGGTGCGCAAGTCGTTCACCATTGTATAGGGCTGAAAGACATAACTTCGAATCTGATTCCCCCAGCTAACGGACGTCTTTGCAGAATCGACCTTCGCCTTTTCTGCTTCACGCCGCTCGACTTCTGCTTGATACAATTTGTTCTTCAACATCTTCATCGCAGTCGCTTTGTTCTTGAACTGCGATCGCTGCGCCTGCGATGCAACCACGAAGCCTGACGGAATGTGCGTCAGACGAACGGCGGAGCTCGTTTTATTCACGTGCTGACCACCAGCACCGGATGCACGATAGACATCCGTACGAATGTCTTCTTCGCGAATTTCGATGTTGATTTCTTCGTTCACAACTGGATAAACGAAGACCGATGCAAAGCTGGTATGTCGTCGTGCGTTTGCGTCGAACGGTGAAATGCGAACTAACCTGTGGACGCCGGATTCTGGACGTAAAAAACCGTATGCATATTCTCCAGTGATTTCAAGAACAGCACCCTTGATCCCGGCTTCTTCGCCTTCGCTCTCATCCAACACAGCAACTTCGAAGCCTCGACGTTCTGCCCAGCGAACATACATTCGCATTAGCATCTGTGCCCAATCTTGCGCTTCGGTACCACCGGCCCCTGCGCTAATTTCGACCTGCGCGTCCCGGAAGTCATCTTCGCCGCGGAGAAGTGAGCGCAGTTCGTATTGCCCAAGCTGTGTGTCGAGTTGCTCGATCTCAGTGTCGAGTTCGTCTTGCATCTCTGGGTCTGGCGACTCACGCAACATCGATTCGAGTTCGATGGCGCTTTGCGTGCGGGCGTCGAGCTTACCAAATGGCTCGACCCAACCCTTTAACATCTTTACATCACCAACGACTTCTTTTGCGAGCTCCTGATTGTTCCAAAAGCCCTCAATACCCATTCGTTCTTCGAGCTCGGCTAACCGTTGCTGTTTGCCCTGGATGTCAAAGATACCTCCGGAGATCCTTCAGCCGCTCTTCAGCGGCCTGCAACAGCTTTGTCCGTTCGTAATCCAACATATAGATAAAAAAGATTATAGATGAAAACTTAAAACAGCTTTTTTCCGCTAGCTAATACATCGTTTAACGCATCATGAAAGTGCGTTGTCGAGTTGGCGAATTCGCGCCCAACTTGATCGATGTACTCGTCGTAGCTCTTGCGGATTTCGTCACGGAACAACGTCTTGAGCGATCCATCACGGAGCCCTTCAGCGTGCTTGGCAGGATGATACGCCACAATATCCGACACCAAAGCGCGTGCAAGCCGTTGAGCGCGGAGCGCTGGATCGCGCGCAAGAAACGGATTGATCGGACGGCGGCGTGGAATCTCAGGAATTCGAATTGGCTCCGAGTCCTGTTGATGGGTATCCAGCACATCCCCTTCCACAACTGTGGCCGTTGATGCGACATCAGAAGCGGCTGCAAGCTCTCGCTCGCCGGAAGACGAGTCTGTTACACCCGTACTGCTCGATGTCGACATGGGGGCGGAACTCGCCCCAACATCCACAGCTTCGCTTGCACTGGTGACTGCTATTGGAGCGGAAGTTTCAGCATCGGCAGAGTCACCAGTCGACACCTTTAGTGGTGGAACAGTGATCACGGCAGAGCACACCGAACAGCTGGCCCTTACACCGGCGGCTGGGACCTTCAACGGGTCGAGTTCAAATGCCGTGAGGCATGACGGACATTGTACGATGATGGTCGTCATGGCACAGGGTTCCTCTTCCGTTACGACGGATTTGAAGACGATAGCGTTATTGGACGCGGAAGTAAGTTCGACACTCATGTGAAGTACATGGAAGATAACTGGACAAGGAGCCCCCTACCATGAATATCGGAGCGAAAAATAGGTTGGCGGGCGATCGCCGTCAGCCGAGATTCCTCCGAAGGTGCGTGCGAGGTCAAAAGTGACTCGGCCGGTTGTGATACCGAAGCCGATGGATGCTCCAGAGCCATTCGAATGATCGAAGATGTAGCCGCCTCGCACATGAATCCAGTTCTCGAAAACAATGTCAGCGCCCACTCGACTGGATGCGCTGTCGAGCTTGGACGTCGTTGTGACGCCTGCCCCAGCGTATACATCCACCTGGTCAGTGTACTTTGAAATCGCTTCCACTCGATAGTTTGCGCCAAAATTTACTCGTGCCGCACGAAACTGACCTGACCCGACGCCTAGATTCCGCATGGAGAGCCCTAAGGTGAGCGGAAGCTTTTGGTTTAAGTCGACTAACGCGCCAACGTCAGCTCCGTTTGCTCTCGAACCGCCGACAGGGAGATCCGTGCACAGCCCGGAGCAGCTAACGCGCATTTGAACGTGTTTCACGGTTGCACCCAGGGCGAGATACCTGGAGAGCTGCGTCGCATAGGTGAGCGCGTATGCAAAGTCCATCGACGAAATTCGCCCTTGAATCTGGCCTTGGTCATCCGTGGCGTTTTGAGCGCCCAAGTCGAGCATGTTAAGTGAGACACCAAACGTACCGACACGTTTAAAGGGCATGAGATAGCTGATAGCGTTCCCTTGACCGACGACCGTCTGGGAGTGATGTAACGCAATCTCCTTGGTTGAATCGCCGGCGATGCCGGCCGGATTCCACCAAATCTGTTCGCTTCCGCCTTTTAGAGCTACGACCGTTTCGCCTAACCCAACCGCACGCGCTCCTGTTGGTAGCAACAGGAACAGCACTTCCCCTCCACTCTGCGCAAATGCGACGTGTGGGGCAAGCGATGCGATGAGCACAAATGCGAGCGCTGCGCAGCGAATGACCAAGCTACGCAGGGCGAGTGGGATAGTCACAGGTAAGTTCAGACGACCTAAGACTCGATACGTCGAAAGGAGCCGTTAAAACGACTCAGCTTCATCGATCAACATGATCGGGATGCCGTCTCGCACGGGAAAACGGAGACGGTCATTCGGGCAGGTGAGCGTATGTTCTTCCGCCTTGTATTCGAGTTTTCCCTTACATTTGGGGCAAACGAGAATTTCGAGGAGTTGTGGTGCGAGAGTCATGAATAGCTCCGAGAACGTCGATAGTCTGAGATACGTACGATTGAAATGCGTGTACGTATGCTATGAAATTTACTGCGGCGGCGTGTATCCGAGGCGCTTGAGAGCAGAATTGTCTTTACGCCAATTTGCGAGGACCTTAACCCAGAGGTCGAGATAGACCTTTTCGCCGATGAGTCGTTCGATTTTTTCGCGTGCAGACGACCCGATGCTGCGGATTTTACTTCCTTTTTCGCCGATCAGGATACGTTTTTGGCTTTCTCGTTCCACATAGAGTACTGCTCGGATATACACAGGCGAGCCAGTTTCTCGAAACTCTTCGATTTCGCAGGCGATGCTATATGGCACCTCTTCGCTTAGCTGTTCCAGGGCAGTTTCACGTATGAACTCGGCTGCAAAGAAACGCGTGGACTGCGTACTGATGTCGTCCTCTGGGTAGAGGAACGGGCTTTCGGGGAGTTTTTCGGAGATGAGCTTGAGGAGCTCGGGGACCCCTTCACCGTTGAGCGCGGAGATGAGCGTTGCGTCTGGCAGATCGCGGATGATGCCTTCGATCTGCGAGAGCGTGAGCATGTCGCTTTTATTGAGGACGACGATGACAGGGGCTCTGGACGCGACGGGTACACCGACGGCTTCAGCGAGTGGTACGGGAGTGCCGTCGCGTGCATCGGCGAGGTAGACGATGACGTCAGCTTCGTTGAGTGCGAGCACGGCGGCGTGTCGCATTGCGGATTGCAGTTCATACGCCGGGTCAAGGAGTCCCGGAGTATCGAGAATGACCATTTGCGTATCGTCAGTGGATCGGATACCGACGATTTTATCTCGAGTGGACTGAGGTTTTTCGCTGGTGATGCTCAGTTTTTGTCCGATCACGCGATTAAGGAGCGTGGATTTACCGGCGTTTGGTTTTCCGACGACGGTAACGATTCCTGCTTTAGTCATTCTGTATGAAGTGCGTGTGTGATTTCGTATATGTAGCTATGTGTGAAATCCAGTTGTGATATTTAGTGCTGGAGAAACTGAAAACACAGTGGGTATAACGCAAAAAGCCGTCCTTTGTGGGGACGGCCTTTTGAACCAACAGGGGTGCCGGCGACGGCCTACTCTCCCGCGACCTCTCGGTCGGAGTACCATCGGCGC
>CAYTFY010000012.1:0-80033 GCA_964437225.1 uncultured Gemmatimonadaceae bacterium
TTAGCTCAGTTGGTTAGAGCGCCACGTTGACATCGTGGAGGTCACAAGTTCGAGTCTTGTACCGCCCATTGTTGGGATAGGTTGGATGGTTGGACAGTGTCTGATTTGATATGGACACCGAAGCGCTCGTAGCTCAATTGGATAGAGCACCTGACTACGGATCAGGAGGTTTGAGGTTCAAGTCCTCACGGGCGCATGGTATAACGTAAAAAGTCCTACAAAGCGCTTCGCTTGTAGGACTTTTTTTTTGGTTTCTGGTACGGCGAGTTCTCAGACCGGCGCTCCCTTTAGAAGCGCCGGCAATGTTGTAGTTCGGGGCCTTTTAGAACAAGTTACTGCGCAACCAGTTCTTGACGCCGTTCTTTCCTTCGTCTTTCGTGTCGCCCTTAGGAACGTCTTCACCGTCGTCCTTCCCCTTATCCTCCCCAGCAACCGTCTTCTTTTTATACGGCTTTTGTGCATTAAGGATGTAAGTATCCTCGGGGAAATATTTTTTCGCCGCCGCCTGGATACGCTCCTTCGTAAGGGGCGATTCCTTACCGCTGTTTAGATGATCGTAGGAAATACCAAGCCGATCAAACACCTCAAACTTTCCAATCCACCACTTATTACTTTGACTCGCGTTCTCAAGCTGACGCGTGCGGACGTTACGGATCATGGAGAGCTCTTCATCGCTTGGCCCCTCCTTCCGGAATTTCTCAATCTCATTCAGCACCGCGTCAACCGTCGTATCGAGTGCTTGCGGATCAGTTGTGACGTTTATTGCAACCACATAACGCGGATCTGGCGTCCAGTATTGATCATACGGAGCTGACGCATTATACGTTACGCCCATCTTTTCTCGCAATTCATTGCGCAGTCGCCGACCCAATATCCATGATGCGGCACTCAGATCCTCGGAAGCCGCTAGATATTCAGTCGTGTCGTGCGGCACTGCACCTACGAACATAAGACTCATCCCGGCACGCTCAGGCGGGAGATAGTACCCGACTCCGGGCCGCTGCAATTTTTGATTCAGAACGGGAATCTTAAAATCACGCGGTACTTCACGTACCTTACGGTTCGTTGACGGAAGGCTGGCGATGTATTGATTAACGAACGGAAGAATATCAACTGACTTCTCAGGCCCAACGATATAAAATGTAAAGTCGCTTGCATCACCAAAGCGATCTTGATAAACCCTCATGGCTTGCTCAAGGTTCAGAAATGGCACACTGACTGGCGTGAGCCCTTTAAGTCGACGATTCCCCATGCCATGATTCGCAGCATATCTATCGTTCATCGACATATACATGGTACGAAATCCATTCCTTCGCCAGTCGTCCAACGCGAGTGTATCCACCTTCGGCGCAGTAAATTGCAGATACATCATCTGAAACAGATATTCTAATTCACGTGGCGATCCACCAACAACTATCTCTTCATCAAAGGCGTTTAATGAAACCTGAAACTCCCGTAACCCCGTTGTTCTCGCCTGCCGCTCAAGTGCTTCATGATCGGTATTGTTAAAGCCACCTGAAGCAGTCATCAGCATACCGACAAGTCGTGCGGGGGAGGCGTAGAGTGAATCGGGTAACAAGGAGTGGCCGCCGAGACTGTACGCCTCAATTGTTATATCGTCTGGCTGATTTTCGCTCTTCTTGTACACAACTCGCGCACCGTTTGAAAGATTCCATACGGTGATATCCGAAGCGGCAAAGCTTGTAGTCGATACAACATTACCGATAGGTGGCGGAGAGGAGAGTAGCGAACCTTTGATGGACGCCACCGCATTAGGCGATCCCAACAACCCATCAGCTAGCGAAGCAGTTGAAAGCGATGATGCTGCAATAGACGCAAGAAGCTCTTTCACCTCACTGTCTGGTATCTTCGGGACGGGCGCAAATTGTGGCTGAAAGACAGTAACAATTCGACCCGCCTGGTTACGCCACCCTTGCATCTCTCTTGCGATGTCGTTGGAGGAGATCGTAGGTAATATACTGCGAACCAACTCCAACGCCTGCGCTGGGCCAAGGAGGTTTCCTTCACCGGTCAGGTAATGTTGCGTATATCGCTGTGCATACGAGCTTGATGAAATGGAGGCGCTTCCATCTGCCCACGCTTCATACTCTCGAAGAAGTGCCTGCTTTTCACGGCCTAACACCTCGTTCGATATCCCATGTTGGGCAACGCGCTCAACTTCCGTTAACGCGATTTGAAACCCTGGCATCAGGGTGTCTGGGGTAGCCACTAAATGCAACACCAGCCTATCGTGAGATCTTTTAGTTATGCCAGGTTCTCGGCCTATCCGTGCGTCGGCAAATGCACGATGCTCTTTCTTGCTCAAGGCATTAAACGTACGCTGCAGATACGGCAAAGTAATTTGATCGATGAGCTGCTGCTTCAGTGCGAGCAAAGGATCATCCGAGAGAGGCGATGCCGGCCATTCGAACTCTATATTCGGCCAGATTTTATCGATCAGGCTGTGGACAATTGTCTGAGAAGATGCCGTAACGACCGGATGGCCGAACTTTCGTGCATTCGTTGGTGGTTGAAGTTTCCCAAATCGCTTTAGTATCTCTTTTTCAACCGCCTTCGCATCAAAGTCACCAACGGCGATTACAGCCATGAGATCGGGACGATACCAGTCGCGATAGAACCGTAGAATAGGTTCGGCAGTGGCAGTTTTTAGCAGCTCCGGATCTCCAATTGGAAAGTGTTTGGCAAATAGAGAGCTTTCACCATACGTCCGGGACAGCCCATCCATCTGAAAACGTTTGGATGCCGTATCCGGCAACCTGGCCCGCCACTCACCTAACACAACTCCGCGTTCAGCGACGACTTCCGATGAGTCCATTAAAATTCGACCGCTCACCCAATCGTCAATGATCTGAAGCCCTCCGTTAAAGAGGGATTTATCATCGGTAGGAATAGTTAGCTGATAGACTGTTTCCTCAAAGCTGGTATAGGCATTAAGGTCGGAGCCAAAGGTCATTCCTGACTGTTCAACAAAGTCGATCACAGCGTTCCCGGGGAAGTGCTTTGTTCCATTGAACGCCATGTGTTCAAGAAAGTGTGCGAATCCGAGCTGATCGTTGTCTTCGTTGATAGAGCCGGCGTTGACGGCGAGCCAAATATTTGCGCGTTTGGCTGGGAAGTGATTCGAACGAATGTAATAACGTAAACCGCTAGGAAGGGTGCCGGTAATGAGCTCTGGATCGTGCAGAGGGTTAACCGACGTAACCGAAGCCTTGGCTGAATGCGATTGTGTGGATGGAGTTGGCTGTATTGTGCGCGGTGAACCATGGGTGCATCCAGAGTAAAGTACAGCACTCAACATCGTACTGACAACAACGACAGATCGAAAACGGCGTGGTAACCGAATACTCATAAGATTTGTGTCGGTCATCGGCTGGTTCGTTTAATTAGCGCTTCGACAAAGCGATCGAAGACTTCTGTCCCTAAACCACCGCCATCCACAAACTTCCCCTCTTTATCTATAAGATACATTTTGGGAGGTCGATTGAATGTCGCGGTTAATGAATCCACATACGGTGTTGGAAGATCGATCCGCCGATCATCGGGTTGTGCAACTCTAAAATACTGTGTTTTTTCCACCACTAATCTGGCTGGGACATGGTGGAACCCCAAAAATAGCTTAGCTAAGGTATCGGCTTCATCAACAGGTTGTAGTGGCGGCAGCATACCCACATTCCCGTACGTACTGGTAAGGATTGTTATCTCGATCTCAGGGAAGTGTTGTTTAAGCCTTCGAAGTTGTGCGTAAATTGGCATACAAGCGCTATTCGTCGGATGGTCTCCACTCCTTGCACGACCTTCTGCGTGACAGATGGCTTGCAGACGAATAAAGAGATTGACTCGATTCGGAACGGGCAGCTCTCCATGGGGAACAGATCCTTTCTTTGCATAAATTACATGTTCCGGGGCTTTCGACGCTGAAGAATTATCCGCAGCAGCTACGTAGTAATATTCCCCCTGAGCTTCCGGCATTTTTACGTTGATACTGGAAGCACGGATATTTTGAGTATCTCCATATACGCGTTTGAGAACTGTATTGGCATAATACTTTCTATATGCAACAGTAGAGCTCCGTATACTATCAATCCCTTCCTCGCTTGTGAGCCAAGCGGTTAGTCCTGCCAGGGTCGGCATTCTAGAACTCGACCCCGGCTGCTTCGGACGCTCCTTTACCGGAATTGCATCGTGGGTTTTGATCGCGTGCCATGCGACTTGCTGAGCATAAGTCGTATCACCTGCTCGAAGGGCGATATTGACCATATCCATCGCGGCATATACAGTTCGATACAATGAATCCGACTTTAACGCAACCAATAACTCATCGTAATATTGCTTCGACTCCTTAAATCGTACAGGAGTTGCCTGACCATAAGTACGTACGATTCCGCTCAAAGCCTCCCGCTTTTTCGCCTCAGGTTGATCGCGGACAGACTCTTGTACCCGAAGATAGAAACGGTGTGCATCATCGTCACGATTCGCCATTAGAAGAGCAGCAGCCATATAATTCGCGTACCGCAAACTTGGGAATTGTGCCGTATCGGCATTAAATCCGTTCAAGCATACCTTCGTAACAGTAATGGCTGTATCCGGACGCTGACTGGTTGCAGTCCTAAACTGCCGACCCTCTTGCAACACACGACTAGCCGTATCATACCATATGGGATCCTTTCTTGCGATTTCGTCCGTCAACCGCAGAGTAGCCATCTTGCAGTCTTCTATACTACCATAAGAAGCATAATTCGGAGTCGTATCTGGCCGCACAAATAGTGTCTGACCTCCGAGCTGCGGAGCGATGGTCGTGAGACCAATCGCGATCAACAATCGATAGTTCAATACGCAAGGCATTAAATCGCGTCTATAGTAGAGGTAAAGCTAAAGTCATTTATCTTTAAAGTTGGAACCACAACGCTTGGAACCACAGATTGAAGGCTGCCGGCACTGAACGGAAGCCGCCCCATCGAGGGACTGAATGTCGGTACCGATTCACCTATAGACTCTACATTATTGAAAATAAACAACGGCGATTCAGTCCAACGAAAGTTACGGACGGCCTTTGTAATTTTTCCGTTCTCAACGAGCCACAATCCATCTCGTGTCAAACCCGTGCAGAGCAAGCTTCCTTCATGTATCATCGACATATCAGAGACTCGAGTGAGAATCAACCCACGCTTCATAGTAGAAATCATCTCTTCAACAGGAATGGATTCGGTTCCTTTCATTACAAAGGATCTACGACTCGCATTAAAATCCTGAATATTCATCTCTGGTTGAGAATACGTCCTATAGTCGGTATATAGCGACGTTAAGATTCCGTCCTTAACGACATCCATCTTCCGCACACCCTTAGCTGGGTGGGTCCCACTGATAGGATCGTCAGGGTCATGAAATACATTGAGACGCGGGTCCATAATTCGTAGCCCAAGCTTGCTACGATACCTGCCGATTCCCTCATCCAAACCTAAGAATAAGGGATATCCTGGATATTCCGCCTTGAATCGATCCCAATAGTCTGAGAAGCGTGTTGCAAATGCTGCGACCGCCTGGGGCTCAAGGATAGTCTGGTACCTCCCCGGTTCAATACGAACTGGATTGATAGACTGAATGCACTTATCAAACGCCATGTTACCCAACTTCCCGATATCGATACGGTTTATATCGAACGATGACGCTCCTGCCCATCCCGAACCAACCCCTTTAGGATGCCTGACAGTTGAGGAGCACTGCGCCAGAGTGGCGTGACCAGCTTCTCTACTCTCGCGTCCCCATGGGTCGCGAACATATGTCACGATGCGAGCACCAACGGTTTCGAGGAATCCAGCCGAAAGCATTCCTTGTGATTCAGAGCGTTCGGTAATCTCTAAAACAACGCGACCATTTTCGGCAGCGGTGCGATTATATGATTTATCGCTCCAGACAGGAATCCCCTTCAGCTCCCATGTGGGATATTCAAGCTGTAAGTCAAGCCCAGGGTCAAACGTACTCCGATTTTTCGCTCTCGCACCTGCCTCCACAAACTTACAAGCCGCTCGGAGTGACGCTTCATCGATTTGATTCATGTATATTGCGTTTGATCCTCCAGGCAATGCACGCCTGATGGAGACTCCAACGGCCCTGGTATCGCTGGTCATAAATGCTCGATTACGAGCCCAGCGTTGCCCGCCATTCCAAACGCTCTGCACTGATACGTATAACATCCCGTCTTTCCCACAAAGGGAAATCACTTCATCAATAACTCTTTTCTCCTCGGCATCGCTTAATAAACGTGGAGCTTCGTCATTATTATCATATAACTGCTTCATTGCTCATGCCTTCTCTGAAGGATTGATTACTGACATCTCTTTAAACAAAGCCGCTGGCGTATCTACACTGCTGTATGCAACCTGCATTGGTTCTCCTTTCCAATGTTGCACCCCAACCCGCAACACAGTGCCAGGACCGCCAAGCTGCTGTAGATTTCCCCATAATTCAGATGTCTTGTATAGCATACCGGGGCCAGCGATACGAGCGACCCGTTTACCGTTCTTGATCTCAAACGCCGAGGCAGTCATAAAACCAGTGGCCTGTTGAAAATCCATCGAAACTAAGCTGGGAGTCTTCCATTCTACCCCTTTATCTATCTGTTCACGAAGTCGGTCGATACTCGTATCGTGAGCGGAGTCCGGATGCAAGATTAAATCTGCTGGATGCACAAGCTGCGGATCACCTGCATCAGGCGCAAACGAACATCCGGAGCTGCTTATCGGTTGTCCCGTCTTTTCGTAGTGGGATTTAATCCAACCAGTGCCTTCTCGATTCGTCTGAAGATTTACGAGAACGCCATCTTTGATAAGTTGAAAATCTTTAGGTTCTACTCCCTCATCGTCCCATTTAACGCACGCTATGGTTCCGGGCGAAGATCTGGTTCCAGTTACCTGCATCGCTGAAGCACCAATTTTCAGAATACCCAGCATTGCATCAGGATCAACTATATAGCTTGTTCCACCGGCATTTGCTTCGAACCCCATCACTCGATCAACTTCAGTTGCAACACCAATACTTTTGCATAGTATTTCCGCAACAGCGATGGGATGTATAAGGGATAGATAACGCCCTACCTCCACTGGTACATATGGGAGACGCATCTCTTCCAGCAGATCTTCATATAACTTCCTGACCCACTCGCGCGTCTGGCTATGGCGGATATACTCAAATCCGAGTCCTGCACCGGACATTCGGATTTGATCAAGCTCACCGGCCGCCCTTGCTCCGCCATCCCAGGGTTGATCCTTAACGGTAAAGCTGACATTACCACCAGTGCGATATACTCTTTGAGTCAGGAATTGCCCATCGGAGCTTCCGAACCCCTTTTGCTGTCTGGAAAATCTACCGCTTACATTAATACTTTCAGTTATCCCCTGCTTGGAATCCCCGGGAAGCATCCAGATATACTCCTGGAGCCCAGAGAGGTAGTCATATATCTCTTCCGGAGACATCTCAAAAGGGTCGTCTTTGACAGGCATTACCCAGTCTCCGCTCTTGGCCCCTCGATTTGGAGCCATCTCCAACTCTCTAGGCTTACCCAGCACGTTAGCCTTGGCATCTTCCACGACACTTCGGCCTAGTCGAGCAGCTTCTTCATTAGTCCAGACCGAGCTGGAGACGAAACCCCAGTAGCCGTCATATAGAGCTCTAACTCCGAAGCCCAACATTTCCTGTCGATCTGCTATCCCTCCGGTCTTGGCTGTCGCAAAGCCACCGGCTTGAATCTGCATTTCTTGCGTAAACGTCAACCTCGCATCGGCATATTTCGCCCCGGATTGCATCGCCGCATCAACGGCCGTTTGAATGAGCTTTTTCATACGCTCATCCTGAGGCGTCGGCAGCTCCTGGAAACGCTCAACACTAGCCGCCATCATCGGACGTGCTACCATTGCGCCGGCAAGCGCTACTGCGCCTCCGCGCATAAGTGATCTCCGAGTAATCATTCTAAAGACCTATAAAGGGAAAGTGTTAACAACTTCATCAGTACCAACCTCCCGCATGTAACGGTGCACAAGTTGTGTCACTTTTTTCGTCGCACACGCGAATAATGCCGCCGGTCTCATATAGAGTACTTCGGTATTTATATACCCCTGCCTTAGTAAACACTCGCGATCCATTTGGAGAGAATATGGAGCGTAGAATTCCCTCCATCGTACCGTCGCTCGATATAAAGTGGAACGGTCCAATATTTCCGCCAACCTCTGGATTGAGAACATTCTGAGCGCAATTATAACCTAACGGGGCAACGATATTGGTCGTGTCTTCAAATTCAATATCAAGATCCATATTCTCACTCATATTTCTCCATACCACGCACCCTCCGACTCCAACGGTGACATCATTGAGTGATAGATCTAACATCTTGGTTAGTGATCCAGTGACGTATCGTTCATAGCTTGGCACGGTGAACAACACCGACCACCCTGTCGTAAACGGAAGCGAGTCTTGCCACGCCTTACCGAAGGCAAATGTCGATAAGTAAAGCATCACCCTGCCCGGTCTTATAGGAGTAACGCGTAGGTTACTCCCCGACTGTGCGATCGTGGCAACTGAAGGATCTGACGATATAAAACTCACTAAGAGTGTAGAAAGATTCGCCCCAGATTCCCCCTCTCTGACCATTGGAATCACCTTGTTCCCACCACCGGTCCCTATCTTTGCGCTATCCCCAATGTTTAGCTTCATCCCAAAGTTTCGGAGGCGGTTGGGAGCTGCAGCTATCACCGAGACAAACGCCGAGTCGGTACGGGTAATCCCATCATGGGTTAGTGTGGCGCGAACGACTGCTTTTGTTACAGGACTCACTGCAGTAAGAACGCCGCCTGTTACAGTAATAGCAGGATTATTAACGCTGTATTCGACCTCTCCTGGAGCGACGTTCCCATCGCCCATCTCCTGTATTGTTTTAAGAGTTAACGTATCATATGGTGCGATCATAGACAGGTTAATCGCGTGATGTTCCAGTTTGAGAACTGCGTAGAAGTTCTCTGGTGGTAAATAAGAGGAGTGACCTGTATCCGATAAATTGCATCCATAAACCGCGATTGATAATGCAATGAACAAGGTGGAACGCATTCTGACAGATTGGAGTTTAGTCATTGTCCAGACACCCCTTGAAATGCGGATTGGTATATTCCGAGGCAGGCATACCAAATGAGATATCAGTTCCATATACATCGATATTACCTGGCCCGGTATAAGTTCCTGTGGGATAGACTTGCTCGCGATCCCATCCATAATTCCGAACCAGACGCCTCAGATCACCTTGTCTTGCCCCCGTGACAAACAGCCATGCTGCACGCTCGATAAAGAGGAGTTGTAATCTGGACTTTTCGAGCCCAGGGTCAGTGAGCGGACCGAGACCGGCCACATGCCCAAGACCTTCATTCCAGAGTGTATCAATTATTTCGCTACCGTCGCTGCTGCTGTAAGTAGTATCGATACTCAAGTACGTGCCGGTGGTACGAAGTGAGTTTAGCAAAAGAATGAACTGTTGCGGATTGTTATCCTTTAGTGCAATCTCAGCTAAAATGAGCTTCGCTTCTATACCTGAAGCAAGTGTGAATACGGATGAATCGGTAGCGACATACTTGGTCGGGAACCAGACAGAAGGTGCAGACGGACTCGTAATTTGTGTAGCATGTGTCCTTGGATCGCCGGAAGAGAGATAGGACAATCCATTGATGCCCTCCTTGTCCGATATCGTTGCTTGACTTATAAATCGCTCATACGGTCTCGGCATAGAGCTTATCACCCCTGCCGCAATGTCATCGAATGCAATCCACAAGTTATATCGACTGGCGCCATCTATGCTTTGCGCTGTTGATTTCGCATCAGCATATTTTCCCAACGAAACTTGAGCGCGTGCTTTTAAAGTGCTAATTGCAAACTGAAGCTGCACGCTATCCGCAGCGCGCTCATAAGCACTATCCAATAACAGGATCGCATGTTCATACACCTGCTCTGTGGTCGACCCCGGTTGATATGTCCAATCGGCCTCGAAGTCCAATGTGCTTAAAGGAACACCAGAGCACCAACCATCCGCCAACAGAATCTCGGCATAAGCTTCATATAAAAAGAGCTGTGCTTGCCACGCGGACGTTTCCCCTTCAACGTAAGTTCTCACCACACCACGGGCTAATCGAGAGAGAGATCGTACCTCATGGAGGAGGCCGTACGGCCCCGCCCCCCCGGAAGCTCGTGTGCTTCGCCAATCCACGGCTGCGCTCTGGTTATTCGATCCTGGCACTGCCATAAGCTCGTCCGTCAGCATTCCGGAGACAACCACATAATTCGCAATAGCACTCGCAAGCTTACTAGTCGCTGCCTGAGTCAGGCGAATAGCGCCCGCTTTGTTATTGTACATTGACGGACTTTCAACCCCATCGGGAAGTTGCGTGTCGGTAATACCGCTACATGCCGCTATGGATATGACAATCAGGAACGCAGCTGCAGAACGGCTAATCATTCGTGAGTAGAATCGATTGAATATCATCATCTCAAGTACCAATCCTTACCTGAAGACTCCAGGTACGAGGCATCGGAAGTTGTCCTTCATCAGAAGTAACATCACCAACCAAATTACTGTTAACATCAGGATCCTTACCTCTATAATTTGTCCATAATCCAAGGTTACTTCCCTGAAGTGACAGACTTAGCGTGGAAATTGGATAACGCTTGAGGTATCCACGCGGAACATTGTAACCAATTGACACCGAGTTAAACCGCAGGCTGTTTACCTTCTGAATAAAGCCATAATCGGTGCAGGGTTTCCCAATATTATTGTAATAATCCACTGAACCTGATTGAAAGCACGCAGCCGCTAGCGCCGCCGCTTGCTGGCCGAGAGAAGATGATGGGTTCTCATAGATGTTACCCAGTAACCCCCTGCTCCCCAGATTATTCTGTGTAAGCCCTGCCTTATAATTGAATTGGCTATTGAGACTCAGTAATCCATGAAATAACGTTAGTGAACTCCTGAAAGGCATCTCAAAATCTGGCGCCTGCATTCCCATATACACTGAAGAGTCTGCAACAACGATATCTTTATATCGCAGCTTTAGTCCGTCAATTGGATTTGTCCAACCTGTTATTGGTCGAGACCATCGACCAAACAATGGATATCCTTCGACAAGACGTGTTCCGTTACCGAGATCTACATAATCACGTTCGCCATAAAGCTTGACTAGCTTGTTCACATACTTGGATACTGACAGATCAACATTCCAGTTCACTGCTGGCAGATCCAGAATGATCGCACTAAGGGTCATTTCTCCCCCAGTGTTCCTTACATGCCCAATGTTCGTGTAGTACGACATTGTCGTTCCGACAGACGGAGCTAACGGTAAGCGTTCGATAGCATCTTTCCTGATCTTGTAGAAGCCGGTAATGCCAAAGGTTAACCTGGTATCCCATAGCTGCATGTCGACACCACCTTCGACTTCTCGAGTTTTCTCAGGTCCTAATCGCGTATTACCCACGCTACGAAGCCGCAAGCCGAGATCGGGCGCTACCAGGTTGGGATCGCCGTTACCTTCCGTCCAGGTACCCACATCCTGCTCTAACAAACGCAAACTCCACTCCGCCGCCGGTTGAACACCAGCAACCCCAAATGCAAACCGCGGGCGAACTAACGACACAACCCCCCAGAGTGGTTTACCTCCCTCTCGATCGACTGCGATCCATGAAAAGTTCATCTTTGGAAAGAGAGATAGAATCCCGCCACGGAAGCCGCCTTTAGAGCCAGATACGCTGCTGGCGTCGAACCGAAAGCCTGGGTTAACAAAAAATCTCGAGTTCAGATTTAAGCGAGGTTCAAAAAACCAGCCACCAGTTGTTGTATTTCTTCCGGAGCGAGTTCCGCCAATTAATTGAGTTGGTCGAGATACACCGGGAACAAGCGTATCGCTAAATCCCTCCATAGCCTCGTTTAAGCGACGTGTAATTTCGGCACCTACTGTTGTGGAAATACGGGCACGCGGAAAAAAAGTGCCGTTCATACGACTTGTTACTGTTGTACGGTTCTCACGACGTTCTGTAAATTTACCCTGTGAAGTCGTTACTTCGTCACCGAATGAATACTTGTAGGTTATAATGCCGCGAGGCGTCACCCCTTCCCCAACTCTCTCTTCTCGACTCGCTCCAAACGTTGCAGTTAGTGGAAAGCTTGTCCACTTGACGAAATCCAACGTCAGCGCATTATTGGATGTTAAAAACCTGGTATTCAGTTGATACGCATAATTACCGATCTCAGCCGGCTGTATATTCATTGTGTCTATGTACACAGACGCCAATGACGCAAGTTCGGCGTTCGCAGACGACTGATGCTGCAGGGATTGCAATATTGACGTTGTAAACGTTGCTCGTACCCCTTCACTTAGCTCGCCAGAAAACCTCGCTTGCCCGCTTTTTTGGTCCATGGTATTGGGCCTACGCATACGTTTATTCGGAGCAGAATCGTAAAGCTGTGTAAATAGATCCTGATACAGGGAAGGCATCTTCGTTAAGCCCAGACTATTCGAGATAGACCCAGTGACCGAATACGTTAGAAGCTGTGTGCCACCCGATGCAGTCGCCGAAAGGCTGTACCTTGAACCTCTTCCTATCGTAGACAGGCGAGATTCGTTAAGAGCCTGAAACCGGACTAGGCTGTCAACTATACATCCGAAGTACGAGTCAGTTGAGGCATTGGGACTACCTAATCCCGGGCAAAAAGGGTTCGTTCTGGAATTATTACTCGATCCGAGACTGCCTCCATTCGTCGCATGCCCAAATCGATAAAACCCGGGCTGTGCGTAAAAACCTGGCATATACTCAATTCCGCTCACCCCTGTCATACCCCAATGCATCGGACCCGCACGCCCCTGCTTCGTGGTGATAACAATTACCCCATCACCGGCATCCGAACCATACATCGCCGCAGCGGACGGGCCTCGTAACACTTCGATCTTTTCTATGGTGTTAGGATCGATCTGGTCAATTGGGGACGGCGTAGGATAAACACCTCCCCCAATCTTTTGATCGTCCACACCAGACTGACTCGATTGGATTCGAATTCCATCGACAACGACAATCGGGTCGTTGGTCGGCGCGCCCGGGACACCAGCGAGAAGTCCTCCGCCAATCCCCCGTAATCGAATGCGCGACGGAGCCCCCGGGACACCAGATGTACGCATAACAGTTAATCCTGGAACACGTGCTTCGAGTAGATCCGTTACGCTTGTTATGGGCGCCTGCTTCATTATCTCTTCGACGTTCAGTGTCGTTATGTCGTTCCCAATCTCGATCTTCCGCTGAGTTCCTGTAACGGTCGTAACTACTTCGGCAAGCGTGGCAGTGGATGCAGAGAGACGGACCAGCAGATTCGCGATCTTCCCGGGAGATAGTTCCAGAGCTTGCTGACGTGACTTGTAGCCAATTAATCGGACTGACAACACGTGACTACCCGTGGGAACATTTTGAAGCCTAAAGCTGCCGTCCGTCTCGGTAAGAGTAGAAAAATTTGTATTTAGAATGGTCACTGTCGCTTCTACCAGTGCTTTTTTTGTAGCAGAATCAATCACGTGGCCAACGACGTTCAAAGTCGTCCGCTTGCTCTCGACGGTATCGCGCTTCGCAGCCTGACGGCGTATAACAATTGTCTCTGCATCAGGGGCAACTACGGATATTAGGCCAGTACCCTTCAACGCCAGATTAATAGCTTCTCCAACGTTTTTGTTAACGATGTTGACACTCACTCGCTTTGAAGCGAAGGAGTCGGTGTAGTCAAATACGATTGGATGATTTGTCTGCCTGGAAATTTCCTGCAGGACATAGCGTAACGAGCTGTCCTTGATATTCAGCGTAACAGATGCACCACTAACCACTCTAGGTGAACGCTTATCTGGTTTTTCCTGTTCTACGCTACGCTCGACACCAGGAGCTGCTCCACCTTGAGAGCTGAGGTTACGTCCAAATAGTGTACAGCACCCAGCAGCTATGACGATCAAGATTGCCGCCCGGGAACGCGGCTTCGATACGGACGGTAACAACCGCAATTTAAATGAAGTTATCATTTACGGTAAAGGGTAAGAGTATTTCCGGCTCGCACGACCCTAACATCAAAAGTCAGCTCCAGAATTGCGGCCAAATCGGTGAGGGAGCCTAACTTGAATCCACCAATAATCTTGCGGCTACCCAACGAGAGATCACCCAGCTGAATATTTGCATTGTACCACCGATTTAACTCCGGGATAGCATCTACCATTGAGACTCTATCGAGTGTCAGCATGTCGGCGGCGAAGTTGAATCGGGTCTCGTCTACAGCTAGCGTTTTACCAGTAGAATGCTGATTGATACTCAGTTGCTGACCGGCAGAAAGAACTCTGTCGCCCACGGAAACTTTCCCTTCCTGCACCGCTATATTAGCATGAGCATCTGTGGGATAGTGACGGACAGCAAATCGAGTTCCCAAAACGCGGGTCGTGCTCGGTCCAGAGATCACTGTAAACGGCGTCTTTTCGTGGTGAGTAACAGTAAAGAGCGCTTCACCTACGAGCGTTAAAGTCCTGTTGTCATCGGAATAGTTAACGGGTACTTGTAGTCGACTGCCGACGTTGAGAGTGATGATGCTTCCATCGGGAAGAGTGACTGTAGCACGTTCGCCGTTGGCTGTCTCATACGTTGCCATTTCAACTGCATGAGATGATGGATACAGAGTATTAAAGGCAAACCATCCGGCAACTATCAAAAGAACGCTGCAAAACATGGCGCCAAACATTGGGCGGCGAAGATAGGAACGCTTGTCGCGCGACGGACTATCGTCTTGCACTTGCACAATCTTCCTCTCTACAGCCCGCGCTTGCGCGAGATTCTGCGAGATCGCTTCGACACCCGATGATGGGCGGATATGCCCGCCATGAGCCAAGCCAGCGCCAAAGTCGAGCCGAGAGCGTTGGAGGTCCCGAACAAAGGATTGTGTATCGGGATCCCCGTTGATCCAACGCTCAGCGAGGGCAGCCTCCTCAGGTGGTAACTCCTGAGCGAAGTAGTCGGCTAAACGCGCGAGCTCAATGGGTGTGAAGTCGTCCATACACCTATAAATCCGAGTCGCTCACGAAAATGTCACAGCTTTAGGAAAAGTTTCTACTTTCCTTTCCGATACCGTGGTCCGAGGACTTCTGAGAGCGTCTTAAGCGCTCGGCTAACATAGTTACGTACCGTAGGCTCCGAGAGACCAAGAGAATGCGCTATCTCAGCGTATGGAAGCTGCCGATCCCATACGAGCATGAAGATCTCCCGGCATCGCGGCGATGTTTGGGCAAGCGCGTTCCACACATCTATACGAATGCTTGTCGCCTCGTCTGAGAATTCGTCAATATATGACGCGGAATCGGTGTCTATCCGCCGCTGCTGCCCCCAACGTTCTTCTCGATTGGCTGCCGATCGGAGTGACTGCTCCGAATTGAGGGATTGATTTCTGGTGCGACCATAAAGATATGCCGCGATATCCCAATCCGGCTTCACTTCGGATCGATGGTCCCATAGATGCAGGAAAACATCTTGTACAATATCCTGCGCTAAATCCGGGGAGCTGGTGACACGAGACGCGTATCGAATAAGCCCATCGCCATAGGCACGCAAGATGGTGTCAAAAGCGACTTCGTCGCCTTCGCTTAGACGCACTAATAGTGCAGCATCTCCTCGTAAACCATCGGGGCGATGACGATCGGTTTGATCGCGATCGGTCATACCTTAGGAGTACTCGGCGACACCTAAAAATGCTCGGAAACAATGCGGCTGGAGCGATGGGGTGTAAGCAGGCCCATTATTACAATGTGATATGATGTTGCTAAGTTGGGAAGTAGGAGCTCTGGTTCCGACTCATGATATCGGTTCATGGTCTGGATTCCAAAAACTTAGCGCAAATCGGAGCTGTGGAGCTGAATCACGGGGTTATGCTTCTCTCTGGCCCCATCCCTGCACACCCTATGGGGATCGCCTTGGAATCGCGGAGTCCCGGCTTCAACTCGGCCATTCTTTAAGAATAGTCGAATATCGAATCCAGAGTCTTCTCAAAAAAGCAACAATCACTCGCCAGCCAATGCCTCTCTCCTCCAACTCGTCCCGCTTGGCCTCCATCGCCTCCATGGCCTTGCTGCTCCCCGCGACCGCCTTCGCCCACGTAAAATGGTTTTCCAAGTTCAGCCTCTCAGACCGCCCCGCAACCATCGCCGAGGCGGTTACACCGGTATTCCTGGGGCTCGTTGTACTTAGCGTCGTGGTAATCACAATACTGGCCATAACAGAACAACGCATTGCCGACCAAGGATGGTTCCAGCGAGTTAACAGCTGGCTTGGCCAACGAAAGACACAAGCTCCGATTGTGTTGCGAGTGGTAATGGGAGCAACGTTGCTGTTGTCGTGGCAACAGGATTCGGTGTTTGCGCCGGAGCTCATAGTTGGAGCGTGGGTAGGATGGATTGAGTTTTTGCTTGCGGTGATGTTACTGTTTCGACGGACGACGCCCTGGGCGGCGATTGGGATCCTTGCGTTGTTCGGATATTGTATCGCGACGTTTGGGGTCTTTCATATGATCGACTATTTACACTATATCGGTATCGCGTGGTATCTACTTGTTGTAGACGCCAAAGACGTACGATTAAAAGAAAGCCGTATTCCCGTTCTATACATCACTGTTGGATTTTCGTTAGCCTGGCTCGGCTTGGAAAAGATTATCTATCCTGAATGGACGTTATACATTCTTCAACAGAATCCGCAACTTGCGTTGGGTTTCGATCCAAACTTCTTCCGCGTAGGTGCCGCGTTTGTAGAGATTTCGTTAGCGTATCTGTTCTTGATATGTCTATTCGAGCGACCGATCGCAGCTTTAGTTACCGTAGTATTTATGCTGACTACAATGGTGTTCGGGAAGGTCGAAGTAATTGGTCATACAGCAATTCACGGTGCGCTTATTGTGTTTTTACTTGAAGGGCCAGGGTCCTTCTATCGACCACCTATCGCGTGGCACCGCAGCGTGGCATGGCGTGCGGCGTTTGCGGGTGTGAACTTTGTGTTGCTAGTCGGCTTAGGGTTGCTGGCATATTCAGCGATGGCGTGGCATGTATATCGAGAACATTCAACGACGGATACTGGGAAACATTCAACCATCTATGTAATGCCGGCGTCAACTACAGACTTCCATGCCACTCTCAAGCGAGAAAGGGCTGTATACTCATAGGCAACATAACAACTGTCTTCCCGTCCTCATCTTCAACACGACCGCCTTGCATCGCTACGAGACGACGCCCGAGAATCGCAGCGGTGCTAAAATGGGTGCGCGCCTCGTGCTCGGTCACAAATGCGACGTTGTTTCCTCGGGGTAAAACGTTGATTGCCACCTTGCTTCCCGGTGACGATCGGCCAAGAATATCGCCGATTATAAACCGTAATGCATCTCGCACTCGCATATGATTCCCTGATATCCTGGATATAGCAGGATCGGCCTCAATTCTGAAACGCACTCCATCCCGGGACGCCTGTGCCTGCAAGGCAGGAACAATGGATTCAATAATATCGCTAACTCGAAGGGACTCAGTCGACACTGTAAGTGCGCCTCGATCTATATCCGCAACTTGTTGTAACTGCTGAAGTGTACTATGAGCAATATCGGCTGAGCTCTGTGCTGTTCGCAACAACTCCTCTTGGCTATCCGTCAGATCTCCGAATCGTGTTGTTAACAGGATATGAAGTGGTAATCTGACCTCTTCAAGATGTTGTGAGACTAGACTGGACGCATCTGAAAGTAATACCGCATACTCTGTCGCCCGAGATGCAGCAATCCGTTCAGCTTCCTTTCTTTCGATGTTCTCTTGCTCCAGACCACGCTCCAACTCCTCCAAACGCCGGATGCGCTTCTCAAGCCATCGAATATTCCCCCACGCCAGTGCAAATGAGACTGCAGCTCCTATAGCACCAATAGGAATAAGGAACCAAGGGATTTCGTGTAGATATTCTCCCCAATATGCTAAACCTAATACGGATAAGAGCGCGATAATTGCAGGAAATACCGCGAGAAGCTGTCGCTCAGATAACCCGATCATGAGCCACTCTGCGTACGGTGCTCATTCACTGCAACCACGAGCACGTCAATTTCGCGTGAATTGTTCACTAGTCGATCGATTATGGATCCACGAGTCATGTGCTGAAACCAACTACGCCGAGACTGACCAACAACCAGCAACGTTACGTTCTGGCGAGCTGCAAAATCAAGGAGTGTTTCGACGATATCCACACCCGGTATAGTAACGACCTCTGCTCCCATCTCCTGTGCCTTCTGAATATTCTGAACCAGATGTCTCTGTACTGCCGTATCAATACGATGCGACGACTCCACCGGAGTTTGAACATACACGCAATACCAATCCGTATTCAACCTTCCCGCAATTCGGCTCGCCTTTCGCAGCAGTGCCGAAGTGAACGGTGGATTGCTCGACATTGCGACCATAATACGGTCGGATGCACGTTTGGCCTGGCGTCTCACCGAGCGTTGCGTAGCAGGTTGCTCGTACAATGCGATTCCTTCGCGCAAGCGATCGACGTTGCTGGCGACCTCACGCAACGCCAACTCACGCAAGGTTGTAAGATTTTCTGGAGTAAAAAAATTGGATAAGGCCGATGGGATTTTATCACCAGAATATATCTTTCCTTCCAGCAACCGCTGCCTCAGATCATCCGCGCTAATATCAAGATTAACGACCTCATCAGCGTGTGTAACAACCCAATCTGGTACAGTTTCTCGCACAACAACGCCCAAAGTACCAGCAATCACGTCGTTGAGGGATTCCAGATGTTGCACGTTTACCGCAGTAATAACACTAATTCCGGCACCGAGGATATCCTGGACATCCTCCCAACGTTTTGCATTCTTTGACCCTGGCACGTTGGTATGCGCCAACTCATCCACTAAAGCTACCGTGGGGCCACGAGCGATCACCGCATCTACATCCATCTCTTCGAGCGTGACCATACGATACACCGTCTGCTTCCTCGGTATAACCTCCAAGTCACCAACCTGTTGCTCGGTCTCGATACGACCGTGCGTTTCAACATATCCCACGACAACATCAACACCTCGACTACGCAATGTATACGCTTCCTGAAGCATACGATACGTCTTCCCGACACCGGCCGCCGATCCAATATACACCTTGAGCTTGCCCCGTTCGCGACGTTGCAGTAACTCAAGAAATGAAGTGGATGGCGTTGGGGCTGTCATTGAAGTACCATGGGATTGCTGATAACGAACTCGCTCGCAGCTATAATGTGATCGCGAGCGATGTTACGATCAAACCATTTCCGGTCGACATACCAGACGTGGCTTTTCGAGAGGAGAATACCGCATCTCGGCTTTTTAGCCCCCGTATTTCGGTTCTCCATAACGTTTGAGGAGCTACCTTTGTGTCCACCCCAAACGACATACCGGAAATTCGGAATCCATTTGGAGTTCCAGTTGATACAATTACCTGAGATTTATCATCATACCGTTCAACTCTCGCATTAATCGCAACAGCATCTGATATTGTTGCAGACGCGATCAAAGCACCCGCATACCATGTATCGGTACCACTCGCGATAGCCCGCTGCTGAGTGCCGTAGTCGATATTGGCCAAGATGGTAAGTCGCTTTTGTGGCATCACCTTCATACCAATGCCGTTTAATGTCCGAAGACGACTTGAGGACACTTCATTGCCAAAGAAATTATAATACGAAATCACAGCTTCACTAGTGAGGCTAAAATCCACTCGCAGCCCCACCCCTTTTTCCTGATTATTCTCGGAGATGTTCTGCCATCCGTTCACAACCGTTCCCAGAAGTGTCAATTTGGTAGTAGGTTGCCATGTCAGCTTTACACCAGATTCATAATACGGCGTGAACTCCGCCGCTAACGATCTCGTATATGTTGGATTATCTCTCGAAATATACCCTTCCATTCCTATATGCGAAAAGAAAATTCCGCCGTCAACCCATAGGTTTTTTGCAACCTGAACGCCAACGACAGCTTCCTGAATATGACGTGCCAGCGACGGCCCGGATGTTACCCCAACCGCATACTCTCCCGCATAATTTGATTGGACGGATGTTCCAGCTTGCAAGGCAAGACGCGCTCTAACACGCGGAGATTGCAACTTTGCCTCAACAAACGCCAGATTAATATTGAACTCGTTATGTCGAGCGGCCTGTGTTGTAAAGGCCCGATCTATCAGAGGTGGCCGACCCATATCATAGGCATAATAGCCGTCGATAAATGCACCAAATTTCACGACCATGCTTGAATCGGAACTCTGTGCTGACAGGGATAACGGAGCTATTATGGCTAAAGTACAGCCGCAAATTATATGTTTCATTTGAGTGGAATTTCTTGATCAAGGATTAAATTCAGCTTTAGTACATTCACACGAGGTTCGCCAAGTACTGCGAACTGACGTGGTTCAACAACGCTCAGTAACAAACTACGAACACGACTCGGCTCTACTCCGCGCGCGCGTGCCACTCGATTGATTTGATTGAGAGCATTTGCAGGAGAGATATGAGGATCCAAACCCGACGCGGATGCTGTGACCATGTCGGCAGGAATCTCTCCGCGAACGACTCCGTCACGATTGGTTACGCTATCGATTGCATCAGCGATCAACGTGTCGGCCAATTTACGATCGGTAGGTCCTTTGTTACGTCCACCTGAAGCGGCTCCATCATATCCAGCTCCTGCCGCGGATGGACGTCCGTGAAAGTACCACGCTTGAGTGAACTGCTGCCCTATCAATTCGCTCCCAATAACTGTTTCACCATCCATCACCAGCGAACCGTTCGCCTGAGTAGGGAAAAGCAATTGAGCTAGCGCGGTAACCACACCGGGATAGATCACGCCGGTCAATAAAACAAGAATGCCTGTAACTACTGCGGCACTGCGAAGTTGCTTCCACATTATACAGCCCTCACAAAGACCAAGAGGAGATCAATCAGTTTGATCCCAACAAAGGGTGCCACCAACCCTCCAACACCATACAAAAGAAGATTCCGACCCAACACTTGAGACGCCGGTCCCGGGCGATACTTTACCCCTCGTAAAGCAAGTGGAATCAGACATACAATGATGATGGCGTTAAAGATTACAGAACTTAGAATAGCAGATTGCGGTGAATGCAGATGCATCACATTCAAAATCCCTAACGCAGGGAATGCAAGCATAAACATCGCAGGAATAATGGCGAAATATTTTGCGACATCGTTCGCAATGGAGAACGTTGTTAACGACCCGCGCGTCATTAACAGTTGCTTGCCAATTTCAACAATCTCAATCAACTTTGTTGGATTGGAGTCGAGGTCGATCATATTACCGGCCTCTCGCGCAGCCTGGGTCCCAGTGTTCATGGCGACACCAACGTCTGCTTGAGCAAGTGCTGGCGCATCGTTTGTCCCGTCACCGGTCATGGCGACGAGCCGACCACCGCGCTGTTCGCGCTGAATAAGTGCCAACTTGTCTTCAGGTTTCGCTTCAGCAAGGTAATCGTCAACACCAGCTTCTCGAGCGATCGCTGCTGCTGTTAAGGGATTATCTCCCGTGATCATGATGGTACGAATCCCCATTGCACGGAGCCTGTTAAAGCGCTCCTTCATGCCACCTTTCACAACGTCCTTGAGATAGATCGCACCAATAACTCGTGTTTGATCTGGCCCATGCTCAGCCACAACAAGCGGAGTTCCTCCTTCTCGTGCAATCCCTTCAACGATCGCATCGATTTCATTCGGCACAACACCATGACGTTCGCGAACATATTTCGCGATTGTATCGCTAGCACCTTTTCTCAACTCGATGCCGTGAATATTGACGCCACTCATTCTCGTGGCCGCGCTGAACGGAATAAATTCCAGCTGATGTTCTGCACCAAGCTGCCGTTCACGGATAGAGAAGCGTTCTTTAGCGAGGATCACGATACTTCGGCCTTCTGGTGTCTCGTCGGGAAGCGATGCGAGTTGTGCTTGACTTGCTAACTCTTCAACCGTTACTCCTGGAACGGGATAAAACTCAACGGCTTGCCGATTTCCAAGCGTAATTGTTCCGGTCTTATCAAGGAGGAGTGTATTAACATCTCCGGCGGCTTCCACCGAACGTCCGCTCATTGCAATGACATTTTGCTGAATCAGGCGATCCATTCCCGCAATACCGATGGCTGACAGCAGCCCGCCAATAGTAGTTGGAATAAGACATACCAATAAGGCAATCAAAACAGAAACACTAACCGTTATACCATTGTAGCTTGCAAACGCCGGAAGCGTTGCGACGGCAAGAAGAAAGACAATCGTTAGCCCGCAAAGCAGGATGGTGAGTGCAACTTCGTTCGGAGTTTTTCGCCGAGATGCACCTTCTACAAGCGCAATCATTCGATCGATGAACGTTTCACCGGGTTTGGCGGTGATACGGATAACCAGATGATCGGAGAGGACCTTGGTACCACCAGTCACAGCAGACCGATCGCCACCAGATTCTCGAATAACTGGCGCGGACTCTCCGGTAATAGCCGATTCATCAACAGAAGCGACACCACTTACGACCTCGCCATCACCAGGAATAATGTCGTTTGGATAGCAAACTACATAATCGCCTGGCTTGAGCTCGAGCGCAGAGACGGTCTCAAACATGAGATATTCTTCAGGATTCGCGAGTATGCGTGCATGAGCATGCTGTCGCGCTTTACGAAGTGTATCGGCTTGAGCTTTGCCTCGCCCTTCTGCCACCGCTTCGGCGAAGTTTGCAAATAGCACAGTAAACCAGAGCCAGATTGCGATTTGAAGATTGAATCCTATGCTTGCTGGGTCACGAAAGATTGCGATGGTACTGAGAATGCTGCCAATCCAGACAACAAAGATCACCGGATTTTTCACAACATACTTTGGAGATAACTTCACAAATGCGTCCCGCACAGCGACCTTGAGAATTTTCCGATCGAACAGCGGTTGTGATATTGTTGTCATTAGAACAAAACACCTTGGTGCATGAGGAAAAATTCAACAATTGGTCCTAACGTGAGCACTGGGAAAAAGGTTAGCGCACCAACAATTAGTATGACTCCGATTAGCAGCGAGATGAACAAGGGGCCACTGAGCGGAAATGTATTTTCAGTATCCGATATTGTTTGCCGCTCGGACAAAAACCCTGCGAGCGCAATAACGGGAACGATTAGCGCAAAACGGCCGAACAACATTGAGAGACCAATCATCGTATTGTAGAAATACGTCCCGCCTGTTAGTCCAGCGAATGCACTGCCATTATTTGCGAAGCCAGACGAAAATGTATAGAGAATCTCTGATAGTCCGTGCGGCCCTGCATTATTCAACCCAACGAGACCGGCGGGTAAAGAGATTGCAATCGCCGAGAATATGAGAATTACAGCGGGGCCGGCGAGCACGTAGAGCATAACCATGCGGAGCTCTCGACTCTGGATTTTTTTACCAAGATATTCCGGTGTTCGTCCAATCATCAGACCGGCGACAAACACAGTCAGAATCACCATGATAATCATTCCATACAATCCAGCCCCAACCCCTCCAAAGACAATCTCGCCGAGTTGCATATTGACGATCGGAACGAGCCCACCAACTGGTGTAAAGGAATCGTGCATCGCGTTCACAGCCCCACACGATGCCGCAGTAGTGATGGTTGCGTAAAGCGCAGAATTGGCGATTCCAAATCGCGTCTCTTTACCTTCCATATTGCCGCCAGACTGACCAAGCAGACCAGGCTGAGCAACCACATTGATTCCCTGAGCGATATGAACGGGGTTTCCCTTCGCCTCAGCCGCGTATGTAATACCAACTCCACCGAGGAACAGCAGGAACATCGCAATCCATACGGACCAGCCATGCCGAGTGTTGTTTACAGCTCGTCCGAACCAATAAGGAATACCGGCAGGAATCAAAAAGATCGCTGCCATCGATAAAAAGTTGGTGAACGGCGTTGGATTTTCAAACGGATGAGCAGCGTTTGCATTAAAGAAGCCACCGCCATTTGTACCTAACTGCTTAATCGCTTCCTGACTTGCGACAGGTCCCATTGCCAGTATTTGTTTTGCACCTTCAAGCGTTGTGACTGACACATACGACATGAAGTTCTGCAGTACACCTTGCTGAACCAGTATAAGTGCAAGGATAATTGAAAGCGGGAGGAACAGATATAATGTGCCCCGTACCAGATCGACCCAAAAATTACCGAGACGCCCTGCGGACCGTCGCGCCAATCCACGTATAAGAGCGGCGGCGACGGCCATTCCGACTGCAGCCGATACAAAATTATGAAACGTCAGCTGCGTCATTTGTGAGAAATACGACATCGTCGATTCCCCAACGTATGACTGCCAGTTTGTATTTGTAGCGAAGGATACGGAAGTCTCGAACGCCTGACGATCAACTACGTTTGGTAGCCTTTCTGGGTTGAGCGGCAGCCATCCCTGTAGGCGTAACACGAAATAGGTCAGGAGCAGCGAAATTACGCTAAACAGCAACAGCCCAGTCAAGTACTTTGTCCAATGTTGATCTTCGTCTTCCCGTATGCTGGAAAGTCGATAGATAAACCGTTCCACTGGTCCTAGAAATTGCAACGATCCGTCATAAATTCTGAGGAGGTAGATCCCCATTGGCTTCGTAACAACAAGAAGGAAACAGGAAAATATTGCAATTTGGATCCATCCATTGATGGTCATCTTAGAATCGCTCCGGATTCAAGAGCACGTATACGAGATAGATGAGGACAACCACCGCAGCTACACTCGCAACAATAGTGTCTGCGCTCATGTATCAACAACTTCTAGAGTGTCATTCCGACCGAGCCGTTCGCATCCTTTTGCATATGCGCCCATCAACGCAAAGAACGCAATCAGTAGAGCGATGTATATAATGTCAATCATGCTATCGTCCTCATTGGGTACAGAGGAACAATACGACGAACACAATAAAGGGCGCACAAAGAATGAGCGCCCTGACATAAAGATTTTACAAAGATTGGTGTGACGCGGGTTCTACCGCCGTCAATCGGCGAAGGGAGCTACTGCGCGCTGGGAAGGCGAAGAGTAAACACCGAACCACCTTCCGTCCGCTCCGTGCATTCAAGCGTTCCCTTCTGAATTTCGGCTAATTGCCTTGCGATCGAAAGACCTAAACCGGTAGAACGAGAATCGGCAACAACACCGTGAGGACGATAAAATGGCTCAAACATCCTCGAAGGTTCGTGAGAGGGCAGGCCTGGTCCTCTATCTGCAACGCGAATCGAGATCATATTCCCATCACGTCCGGCTCGTAACTCAACCGGGGTATCCGCGGGTGCATACTTCAACGCGTTATCCAGGAGATTGGTTATGATGCGTAGAGTATGGATGAAGTCGAAGTGGCCAATGAGTAGATCATCCGGACGATCCAACGCTGCAATAATACGATCTTTATCGCTCCGCCCTGAAAATTGCTGAATGGCTGAACCGATAAGATCGTCAACGGCATTCATTTGAATATCGGGATGGAATGCCCCTGCATTTAATGTCGCAGAATCGAGCAGGTCTCCAACCATCCTGCTGAGACGATCAGCTTCGTCCTCAATAATGATTGCGCGTTCGTCACCGGAGGCAGACATTTCATGCGCTAACCCCTTGATAGTAGTAAGCGGAGTGCGCAAATCATGTGAGACTGAAGCAAGGAGTGCGTTCTTGAGCTGATCGGCTTCACTCAGTGCATTTGCCCGTTCAAGAGCATCACGTCGTGCGCGTGCGACGTATAATAGCTGCGCCGCAGAAAGGCTGGTCACAAGAAAGGCGATCAGAACAAGCCAATCAAGTGGATCACGAACGGCGAGAGTTGTGTATGGAGGTAAGAAAAACCAATCGAACGAAAAGAACGCGGCGAATGAGAGCAAGACTCCCAGCAACCGACCTCCATGCGCACTGCCTGCCAGAACAATCAGTAAAAACGTTAATGCAACGTGCGCTTCATCAAGTCGATCTCGAACAGGCAGCAGCAACATTACCGCAATAGCTAAGACACTGCCCCACAACAGCCATTTGAATGGATCACGGTTGAGATGTCGGAACCATCTTTGCGCTTCCGACATCTCAACTATTCGAAGAAGGGTTGAATCGATAACCTACCCCAGGTTCTGTAATAACAAAACGCGGGCGGAGTGAGTCGTCCTCAATTTTTCTTCGAAGATTTGCGATATAGACGCGGAGATATTGCTGCGCGTCGCCATGAGATCGTCCCGACCATACAGCGTTGAACAGCTGTTGATGGGTTAGGACCTTCCCTGCTTTTGTGGCTAACGTTCGAAGTAGATCCCACTCAGTTGGCGTAAGGTGAACCACTTCGCCATGACGTGTCAGCGTACGAGCCGATAGATCCATGAGGAAGTCACCAAAGGTGATTTGCAGCGGCACTTCGCTCGTTTGCGTTACTCGTCGGAGCAGAGCTCGAACTCGAGCCTGAAACTCCACCGTGCTAAACGGCTTGGTGATATAGTCGTCCGCACCGGCGTCCAAAAGTTCGACCTTTTCGGTATCCGCATGCCTGGCAGAGAGGACCAATATGGGGGCCGAGAGCCAACTTCGAATTTCCCGACAGACTTGAATCCCAGGGAGGTCGGGGAGGCCAAGGTCGAGAACGATCAGCGCAGGGCGTTCCGCTGCGGCCAGATCGATCGCTTCCCGCCCGGTGGCCGCCTCGAGTACTCTGTCAAAATCATCAGCAACTGCATTCCGCACCACACGTCGGATGGGCGGTTCGTCGTCGACAACTAGGATCGTGCCAGGCATAGCAGAAATTTAGCACAATCCGGGTTTGCTGTCGGCTGAAAGTTGAAGGATGCGTCATGCTTGACGGCTCAATAGTGAACCGATACAACCGCGCTAAATCCAGTCCAACTATGCAGTTTGACCGCATCAGATGCAGTCTTCAGACCTTTACCGGGCCGCGCCGTGGATCCCCATAGTGTAAAGTTCATCTTTTTGGTCAGTGTGCGCGACCATGAAACGTAGAGCTCATTCGAAAGCTGTGGACTCGTCACCCCGACCACGATTCCACCGCTCTCGATATCAAGCCGAGCAAACTGACCGAACTGGATTGGGCTGCGCAATTTGTCGGCCCTGACATTGATAAATTGAACCCGCAAGAAATCGGCTTTCGAGAGCTTCCAATCGCTGGTGATACGTTGAAAACGTAGATTGGAATTAAGAAATACATAAGAGGAGTTCGCACCAAAATACCAACCATCTGTTCCGTTTCCATAATAGAGCGGATCAAAACGCTCATATTTATTGGATGTATTCGGATTATCGCCACTAAAAACCGCATACCGATACGCAATCGATGGCATCATGCGATGTTCGAGAAATTGATACCCAAGTTCAAGTGAATACGCATGCGAACGCTGGTCGATCCGTCCATTACGTTGAATTGCAAATTCGGTCTTCGCCCATATATCCGGATGGTTGATCAACTCCCCATTCAGCTCCGCGTAGCCATGAAGCGTCTTTAGTCCGTCACGTCCGTTTTCAATAATCAGCGGAAGTGTCGGTAACGGATATGCCTGACGAGAATGAGGAACCGCCAAGAACGCTGCGCCAACAAGAGTCTTCCGTTTAATCTGATAGTTGGCATTGAGACCAACGATTCGCGTTTCAGTTCTATTCGTCTTCAGTTCGTTCGGTTCGAGCAAAAAGCCTTCTAGCGAAAAAGCTTTGGAGTGGACTTTTGCCAACGCTGTAACTCCCCATGCTCGTCGTGGTTGAACATTCAGGGCTCCATGCGCAAACCCATTGGACGCACCTTGCCAGATCATCATTCCGGAACCAATACCATAGTTTTGCTGACCGCCGCTCAAATCGATCTGTAGTTCGTCTTTCCTGCCAAACCGAACGCCAACAAAGGCATCTTCGAGTGTGATGCCTCCCTCGTTTCGAACATCAAAGGCGTCGCCACCAAACGTTTTACTCGCCATGAGACTAAGTCCAGCATAGAGATCAGTGTTGTGGTTTGCTTTGTATGTACCGATAACCTTTGGCTTCATCCATGTTTCCGTCCAACCGCGGCTCTCATCGAACTTCTCTTGAGGGGCTCCAATACCGGCGAGGCCAAACCAGGCACCGTTGTATCGAAAGGTCGCGACCATAGCGCTGATACTGGGCTTTATCGTCAGCTTGGACGTGTCGTTCGCAGATGCCGTGTCGCTTCGAGCAACAGTGTCACCCTGGGCGTAAGCGTTGGATGACGCAACTACTGCAACCAACAGGAACATTTGTATCGGCAGGGACAACCGATACCGCATAGCCATAGACCGCTCGGATTTCCACCTGGCAAGAACGTTCGTCTCGATAGTCAGAAGGGACGCGCTTCGAAAGAACAACATTGCAATCTCCTTGACGACTGGATGAAAATGAGATGCTCATAATATGCGTGTTCTACAAATACCAAACATCAACAATCATGGATCCTGCATATAACCATTGATCCGATGCATCATGCTTGCCAGTGAGTACCCGTATTCGCAGGGAAAGCAAGAAACCAGATTGCCAGAGTCGCCTCTCCAGCGCGGATCGTCTGGGAATCTGTGCTTCCGCCAAACGAATGGCGTAAAAGTTGCCGCCAGTCAACGCGGGAGGCGCCAATGTTAAATACTCGCAGATTTTTCTATCCAATTACGACACTCATCGTTATAGCCAGTGTAGTTGCGTGGCAACGTAGCCGAGCACAGCACGGGGATGCACAGCCATCATCGACAGCTGCGACAGCCAGTTCTGATACAACCGGCGACGCGGATCTCATTTATCGTGATGCAACGATCGTCACGATGAACGAAGCCGAATCTATGGAACAGGCAATCGCGATCAAAGACGGTCGAATTCTCGCCGTTGGATCCAACGATAAAATTATGACGCACAAAGGTAAGGATACGCGCGTTATAGAGCTTCATGGAAAGACCATTTTGCCCGGTTTCATTGATGCACATGGACATGTGGGCGCCATGTCGGTTGCGATGGGAGAAATCGACCTCTCTCCACCTCCAGTCGGAACAATCACATCGATCGCTGAGATCCAAAGCCGATTACGCGAGTATATAGAAAAACATCACCCTGCCGAAGGAGCATGGATTGTTGGTATGGGATACGACGATGCGACCCTCAAAGAACGTCGCCATCCAACCAGAAAGGATCTCGACGCCGTATCGACGAAATATCCGATTGTGCTTAGACATGCATCGGGACACCTTGGGACCGGGAACAGCCTTGCCCTACGCCTCGCTGGTGTCACAGCGGAAACGCCGAACCCGCCTGGCGGCGTGATTCGCCGAGCGCCTGGTAGCCAGCAACCAGACGGTGTGCTTGAGGAGTCTGCGTATCTCACCTATTTCGCAAGCGGAAAATACCCTCCCATTCCGCCAGCCTCCGAGCGACTTACACTCATGAAGGCAGGGCTGGAACGGTACGCAAGTTATGGGATCACGACGGCACAAGAAGGCGCCACCAACGACGAACTGTGGAATGGATTTATTAAACCCGCACGCGACTCTGGACTAATTGTGATAGACCTGGTGATGTACCAGATATTCGGGACAACTCTCACCGGCGATGTACCCAAAGACTACGTAAAGCATGTGCGACTTGGCGGAATAAAATTCTTTCTGGACGGTTCGCCGCAAGGACGTACAGCATGGTTGACACAACCTTATTACAAGGTACCAGAGGGCCAACCGGAAGACTATCATGGATATCCGAGCATGCCGGATTCCGCGGTAGACGCTGGCATGAAGATGATTTTGGATCAGGGGATACAGCCGATCTCACATACCAATGGAGACGCGGCTATTGACCAACTGCTCAATGCAATCGAACGATCGGGATATACGGCGGAACGTGATTTACGTCCGGTAGCGATTCACTCGCAGATCCCGCGAGCGGAACAGCTCGATCGTATGAAGCAGTTGGGGGTGATTCCGTCGTTTTTTGTAACGCATACGTATTACTGGGGTGATTGGTATCGCGATGTTGTTCTTGGTCCGGAGCGGGCGATGAATATTAGCCCGTTACGTTGGGCTGTGGATCGCGGTATGAAGTTTACCCTTCATAATGACGCGCCGGTGGTTCCGCCGGATGTGTTGAGGTTAGTGTGGTCTGCGGTGAATCGAATGACAACAAGTGGGAAGGTGTTGGGGCCCGACCAACGGATTCCGGTATCGATTGCTCTGAAAGCGGTGACGATTTGGGGAGCGTATCAGTATCATGAGGAGAAGACTAAAGGCTCGCTGGAACCAGGGAAGCTTGCTGATATGGTGATTCTTTCGGAGAATCCATTGACAGTGGATCCGATGAAGATTGCGGATATCAAGGTGCTAGAGACGATTAAGGAGGGGCGATCGGTGTATCGGCGGATGTAGGTTGATGAGAGTTTCCTTGATAGAAACGAAGCAAAGGCCGCAATGCAATATGCAGCGCGGCCTTTGTAATACGATCAGTGAATTTGATTAAGATTCGTACTGGTACTCGTACTATCGCGTGTACTATCGGCCTGCATTTTCTTCTTAGCCAACGTCTCAAGTGTCGGCAATATCGTCATCTGAGTGTAGATATCTTTCGAGAGATATTTGTTTGCCGCCGACTGGACTTCTTGAGCCGTTAATGGCGGTTGTGCGACCAACCCCAGTTTATCAAATGGAATATTCAACGTCTCAAAATTCTGCAATTGACTCACCCACCAGAGATTGCTTTGCCGCGCATTCTCAGCCTGGCGACGTTGAATCGTTGCCGCAATCTCAAGTTCACCTGCGGTCGGACCATTATCACGTAGACGATTAATCTCTTCCCACACTGCCGTAACGGACGAATCGATCACAGAAGGGTCGGTTAGGAAGCTGATAACCAGGCAATACCGTTCTTCCGGCGTACGATAAAACTGTACAGGGGCTGACGCCGAGTACGTAACCGCCATGTCTTCGCGCAATCGGTTGCGAAGCCGATCACCCAAAATCTGAGAAACCGCCATCAACCGTCGATGTTCAATAAGATACTCAGCCGGACTTGACGGAACGAGACCATTAAACACAAACTGCGCCTGCGCACGTTCGGCAGAGAGATTCGGGCTCCTCATTTCACGCACCACTCGCTGGTTCGGCAGCTTGATCTTGAGATCTCTGGCCGTTTCCCGAGTCGTTCGATGTGTAGACGGTAAACTGGCTAGATATTGTTCGACCAGCTGTTTCACCTGTTGTGCAGTAGCGGCACCCACGATGTAGAATGTGAAATCACTCGCATCGCCAAAGCGATCATGATAAACCCGCATCGCTTGCGCGAGATCAATAAATGGTACGTTTACCGCTTGGGGAGGAGCAAGGCGGCGATGTTGTCCCATTTGTAAAGCCAGTCGATCGTTCGGAATCATACGCAATGTCCCGCCACCCGTACGGCGCCACTCTGCCAACGCGGTGGTATCCACCGTAGGGTTGGTAAATTGTGCATACAACAGTTGAAACAGCATATCCAGTTCACGTGGTGACCCTGTCAACGCAATCTCTTCATCAAACGCATTTAAATCGACACGAAACTCTTTGAGACCGGTCGTTCCAAGTTCATTCGTTAACTGCTCGTGATCCTTGTCACCAAGCCCACCAGACGCGGTCATCAGCATCCCGACCAACCGCCCCGGCGTAAAGAACAGAGAATCCGGAAGCCGAGTATGCCCACCTCGGCTATACGCTTGCAGCGTGAGCCCGTCGGGATTGTTCTTCGTCGCTTTGAACACCACGCGGGCGCCATTCGATAAGGTCCATGTTGTAACGCCAGCGAGGGTTGCCTGCTCTTCCTTGATGATGGTGCCAGGAGTTGGAGGCGTGGCCAGGATCGAAGTGGAGGCTTTGGTACCGGTCGAAGACGCTAGCGCGGGTGCCGATGCCGGTGTCGCCGTAAATTGCGTGCTTGTCACCGAGTCGAGTACCGCCAGCACATCAACTTCCGTCACCGGCCGCACACCGTTGGCAATGGGGGTTTGAAACGTGACGACTCGACCAGCTGGATTGTGCCATTCACGCACAAAAGCAGCCACATCGTTCGACGTGATGGTAGGTAAGAGACGACGCGCAAGTGTGAGTGCCTGCGCCGCTCCCCAGAGTTGGCCTTTACCAGTCAAGAAATGCCGGGAATATCGCTCCGTAATTGAGCGTGAGGGTAGAGCGTCTTGACCATCAGCTGCGCTTTCAAACTGGCGTAACAGAATCGCCTTTTGTGCTTCGAGTTCCGCGCCGGGAATACCATACCGCGCCACACGCTCGACTTCCGTCAGCAGAACGGCGAGCCCGTTTGTAAGACTATCGGGTGCAGCCGCAAGACGAACCAGATATTGACTTGGAAGCGGTCGCGCCATACCAGTGGATCGACCAATGGCTCCTCCGGCAAATGGACGACGTTCCTGCTTGCTCAACTTTGTAAGTGTCCGTTGTATTGCAGGAAAGGTAATTCGCTCAAGAAGCGCCTGTCGCATCGCCGCCTCAGGCGTATGGGACGCTTCAGGAACGGTCCACGTAAGCTCAACCTGCGGATTCACCCGATCTCGAATGACGTGAACCACAGTCGATGATGATGAGATGACTGGCTGGCGCGTAAACGAACGCGCGGATGCGGAAGGCTTGGGAATCCGCCCGAATCGCTTGATGATCTCTTTTTTCACCATCGCCGCATCAAAATCACCAACCGCAATGATCGCCATTCGATCGGGCCGATACCAATCTTTATAGAACCGCTGAATTGGTGCGGCGGTCGCTCCTTCGAGGGATTCTGGCGTCCCAATCGGGAATCGATCGAGATACTTGGACCCCTTCCCGAAAGTCCTCGTAAGCATGTCGTTTTGCAACCGTTTGGATGCCGTGTCGGGTAAGCGCATGCGCCACTCACCCATCACAACACCGCGCTCACCAACGACGGCTGCAGAATCCATCGTAATCCCCCCATTCGCCCAATCTTCGACAATTTGTAGGCCTTGGCTAAAAATCTTGGAATCGTCGGTGGGAATCGTGAGTTGATACACGGTTTCATCAAAATTCGTTGAAGCGTTGAGATCCGCTCCAAAGGTCATTCCAGTCTGTTCGATCACATCGATCAGTGAGTTGCCCGGGAAATGTTTGGTCCCGTTAAAGGCCATATGTTCAAGAAAGTGAGCAAAGCCCAACTGATCGGGATCTTCCTGAATTGAGCCGGCGTCAACAGCGAGCCATAGATTGGCGCGCTTGGCAGGCAGTTTGTTGACCCGAATGTAGTATCGCATCCCGTTCGGTAACGTTCCCACCATTAACTCTGGGTCGACAAGCACAGAATCGACTAGGGGAGAAAAGACCGAACCAACCGGCGTAATCGCAGCAGTTGAAACAGCCGGAGCAGTCGCAGCACGAATGTTGACGTTCGCAGTAATAACCCCAACAATAGCTGTACAACAAACTCCAAAGCTCCATCGCCACAGCAATGTGCGATGTTGCCGAGGCGCCACACGAGGAGGCGAAGCTCGGTACGTTAGATGAAAGTGATCAGGCATAATTACATCTCCAATCATGATATGACATAAGCTGTACTAATGCTGCGCAACCTTATTCCGCTTCAAAAGAATCTCAACCATTTCAGTAAAAGACTCCTCGTTCTCCGTCGATAAACCAGCCATATCTACCAACTTCCCGTCTTGATCGATAAGATAAGTATGCCCAGTCTTATCCCGTCCTTCTAACCCACCAGTACCAGGATAATTTTCAGAATTTGGATCTGTTTGATAGATACGCCGCCGGTCAGGATCCGAGAGCGCAATGAAAGATCCCGTCGTAACGGTGAGCACTGCCGGAAATGCCTGGAATTTCCGAAATAGCGAATCCATCAAGGCAGATTCTTTCGCGGCATTCGGCGGTTCCAGCGGGCCGAAATAGCCACGTGTGCTCGTCACCAAAATGAGCTCGACATCGGGATAACGCGAGGCGACTCGTCGGAGAGCCGTCTGTTGACTCAGATCCTGGGCATTGCTCACCAACCTGGGCCGAACAAACGACACCAGTGTTACTTTCCCGGATTGAGGATATTGAACGTTTCGCGCGCTTTCCGGAAACCAAAAATCGCCTTCCAGCACGGGCACCGGTTTACCAGCGGGAAGATCAACGTCGGATGCACCCGTTGCTTTCGAGAATAAAGCTTGCTGTAACGCAACAAACGCTTCAGTGCTTTTACGCAAACTATCCATTAACTCAGCACGATATAGTATTTTATTGACCGCACGCACAGCGATGGGAATAACCCATGCGTCCGGCGAAGCACGTTCCTTTTCGGTCATCCCACGTACGACGTCAACCAAAGCCGTACCATACTGCTTCACCAACGCATCATCTTTTACACGATTGGCCGCTTTTACCATCTCCCAGTAAATACCCATCCGGCGGTCAAATGAGACTACTGCGCCAAGTTCAGTGATTTGATTCACGAATGGCTGTGCAACTGCAATTCGATGCGGGACCGCCTTGAGATAGGTTCGTGCCACTGTGTCCAGCACTCGGGCTCGCTCCACACTGTCCGTGGCCTTGATGGCACTTAAACGATGCTGCACAACAGCGGCTGCATCGGCGTCGCGATCGGCGATCATATAGAGTTCCTGCGCCAGAAATGTCTGGGTGATTGGAACTTGATCGACTGTGAATTTTTTGGTGCAGCGTTGCGCGATATCAACAACCCCTTCTGGCAACCGTTTATCACCAGTCCCTCGCACAACGGTAACTGTATCGACAAGCACTTCGTTTCGAGCATAGAGACTATCACTCACTCGCTTCGCGGCCGCAAAACAATTTTCAAGATAGTGATATTGAGTAACGTCAACGCGCGAATCCGGCCATTCGAATTTCGTTTGTGCGAAAGCATCAATCGGAGTGAAACTAACCGCGAGACTTGTGCAGAGTATCACCGGAATCGCCAACCGGGAAATAATGGAGCGCTCTTGCAGACACGGTGTCTTATTGACTGTCGAGTACATCTTGTGATGAATCATATGGCGTCGGTGGTTGACGTGAAGCTGAAATCGTTCGCTTTAATCGGCGGTACAATCGCGGGACTCAACGCTGGGTTATAGGGGCTTGCCACAGGGCGAAAGACTGGAACCGGAACGCCCAGCTGCTCCACCTGATTAAGTGCAAACAGCGGAGATTCGGTAAACCGCAGATTTTTTACAGCCTTGGAAATAGCGCCGTTTTCAATTAACCAAAGCCCATCACGTGTCACACCCGTCATCAAAACACTATTCGCATCAACGTTAACGAGTCCCGATAATCGCGTGACAAGGAGTCCACGCTTGGTGGTCTTGATCATCTCATCCATCGGCACTTCCCCTCCGGACATTCGATACGCGGCCCGAGCCATTCCAGGAACATTTTCGTTTAACGCGGCCAACGAATATCCTCGGCCATACGACAGCGTCTTGAGAATTCCGCGCTCAATCCATGTCGTTCGCTCAAGTCCATCGGTCGGCAGAATACCCAAGGACGGATCCATCGGATCGTGACTGATGGTCAGCCGCTCATCAATAACCTTTAACCCAAGCTTCGTACGGATAACTCGTAGCGATTGATCCATGCCAAGCGGAAACGGCCCTCTCCCATCTTCAGCCAGGTCTCGACGATTAAGCCAGAAGAACAGCATTTCGAACAGATCTGCTACAGCTTGTGGTTCGAGGACAACCGTATACCGTCCAGGCTCAATGGCGACCGGATTGAGCGATTTAATGCATTTATCCAATGCGACTTCCGCGAGGGCACCGCTATTGATGGCCGACCAATCGTAACTCGATAGCCCCGCCCATCCCGATCCAACGCCTTTCGGATGTCGGACCGTCATGGAACATTGCGATTGACTATATGTGGTGTACTGAACCGTGTCTGGCTTTGCGGATGTAGGGTCGAGCGTAGCCACTTCTCCAGCTCGCAGCTCGATATACCCCGCAGAAAGAAGATCCTTTGCCTCGGCTCCTTCAGCAAGCACACGCGCAATTTTCCCGCGCTCTTCAGCCGTCACATTGTAGGTGGCGTCGCTCCAGATCATCGAATTCGGATATGGCAACTGAGGAGGGAGCATGTTCATCCTCACCTGATCTCGCATGTTCATCACCCGCGCACTTCGCTCAGCCACGCGCACGAGGGATTCCAGCGATACATCATCCACCTGATTCGTATTGGCATCACCGACCGCACCGTCGACCATGCGCGAAACCTTAACATTGATATCTCGGCGATCGCTCGCCAAGCTCACACGGTTGCGTGCCCAACGAAGCTCACCGTTCCACCAACTCTGAATCGTAACAACAGTTCCGAGCCCGGTTTTTCCGGCATACTGTAACACGCGCCCAACAATACGCTCAACTTCTTCTTGCGCTAAAATCCGAGGCGCTTCATCGGCATCTATTGAGTTCAACGGTTGTGCGGTCTTGTCTTGCTTATATATGCGCGACATGCTTATGCTTTCCTCGTAACATCAATGATGGTCATTTCCTTCAAAAGTGCGGGAACTGCTGTCACACTGTGAAATGCGGTTTGAGCCGGCTGCCCTTTGCTCCCACGTTGTCCATAAGTTTTTGCACTGGCGCTCCCGCCGAGTGCTCTGACAGATTTCCAGAATTCCGGTGCTTTGAATAGCGTACCAGCTCCACCCAGACGAGCAACTTTCTTCCCCTTTGCGATCTCATAACAACCGCTAGAGATTCCCAGGCCGCTTAATTGCTGAAAGTCCATAGATATCCCAAGCCCTTTAAATGCGAGTCCCTTATCGAGCGTCGCATAAAGCGAATCGAACGTATGAGGTTCCGAGCCTGGAGCCATCACCAGGTTAGCTGTATGTGATAACGGCGCATCGACACCGGCAGGTGCATGTGCGCAACCATGCGACTTGACTGGCTGACCGCTTTTTGTATAGAAGTCGCGAAGCCATCCTGCACCCTCACGAGTCGTTTGATAATCGGATAACACGCCATTCGTAACGACTGGAAATGATTCCGGCACCACCGCTTCGTCATCCCAGCCTACCGTTGCCGCTCCACCTGGATCATTTCGATTTGCACTTACATTGAGCAGTGGCGATCCAATAGGAAATCGACCAAGCATCTCTGAAGGATCGCTAAGATAACTTGTTCCACCAGCATTCGCTTCATATCCGAGAGCCCGATCCAACTCAGTCGCGGCGCCAACAGTTGCACTCAGAATGTCTGCAATCGCCGAAGCTGAGACCACCGAGTCAAACAGACCGACATCCACGGGTTTCCATGGAAGTGATAGATCGGCTTTAATATCTTCCAGAACCTGATCTATTTCGTTGCGCAATGCGGCTTCATTAAACAGCTCATATCCCACGCCGGCGGGACTTAATGAATCGAGATTGTCCGCACCTTTTCGCTGCTTCGATTCTTCATAAAATACCTTGCCAACGCCTTCGCTACGATACGTGCGTTGCGTGTAGTAGCTCCCCTCGCTCGAACCAAACGACTTATCCTGAACCTCGAATCGAGCTTGCAGGCTAGCGCCTCCATACGGACGACGTTTCGCATATTCGGAGAGCCCAAACATCATGTCGTATACTTGTGCGGGATGCACAGTAAAGGGGTCCACCGCAACCGGCATGGTCCAATGAGCATCTCGCACCACAGGGATAACCGCAAGTTCCGTTGTACGTGGTTTCCCGAGAGCATTGGTTTTTGCCTGTTTCGCGGCTTCCTTCCCTAACCGTGCCATCTCGTCGGGGCTCCAGACCGGCCCTGAAGCAAATCCCCAATATCCACCCGAGAGGGCGCGGACGCCTACAGTAATCGACTCTGAGTCTTGGACCCATCGGCCGCTTTGATCGTAATTGCGGGCCCGGGTGTGCGTGAGGCGCACATCGGCATAATTCGCTCCAGCGGATCGAGCGTTTTCGAGCGCGCGTTGCACGAGTTGCTTGAGCCGAGGATCATCGATCGGTGGGACGGGTTCAGGGGTGGACCCGACGAATGCCAAGAGTGGTGCTGGAGGAGTAAAAGCGGTTGCGAGCGAGGCCCCCGCTGCGACGGCCATACTGTGTTTCACAAAACTGCGACGAGATTGAGATCTCATAGTTATCTCCGAACTGTCAAAAGTTTACCATTCATCGTGAATACTGTGATTGGCGTGTTCTCATCGGTCATGAACGACCACAACACCTCGAAAGCCGAAGGGCTGGATTGTGTACCGATATTCGCCCGGCTTCGCAAAGCGGCGATAACGCCGCCGATTGGTCACGGACAGCACACTATCCCCTGGAATGTTCAGAATATTCCCAGCTCCAGAGGCGTTACTCCCAACAGCCTCCAGCACATCTGTGGGATTATCAAAGAGAACGTCCATACTCACAAAGGGTAGCAAAGTCCCGGTAAAGTCAGTCGGGCGCTGCCCGGAGCTGTTCTCCCAATACACACTTCCTCCCGGGCCAATATCCTGGCGGGAGGCCTTCAGGTTGAAGACAGGAGGACTTCCCGGGACCGCCATTTGTGCGACTGCCGGTTGCCCTATCGCCAGACTAATCCACCACCCCACTTCGAGCGTAAAGGTATCGGTCATCGACACGCCATAAGCATAGGTGGAAGCCGTGATCAGTACAGGACCGCCAAGCGAGGCCGGTATCCCCATACTGTTATTCCATTTAATCGAGAATCGCGCAATCGTACTATCCGAAGAGGAATACACGACCGGCAGCCCGGCGATTGGAGCGTCATTGTTGTCCCGAATTACGAGCGGAAGTGTCATGGGCAATATGCTCATCGCACGCTTTAGGCTATCGGTTGGACGAATTGCAAACTTCGTTAAGACAGGAGGGTTAGTGAGTGTATTGACTTGCACCCGAATGGTGTCTTTATGCGTCACGGTCCCGATCTGCCTAGTTACCATAATATTTACTGCTGCTGTAGGAGCACGAGCAGTTAATAACCCATCCGCCGAGACAGAGACTTTTGAAGCATCCGCAGATACCCAGGTAGTCGTGCTCTGTGGGCGATCCGTTGAATCTCCGGTAAACGTCCAGATCTGATCGTCTGCCGTATACGGAATTGCCTGAAGCTGTACTGTATCGTAAGGTGGCGTCGTGGAGAGCTGCACAGCACCATGATTCACGCGCAAATCCCAATAGAGGGTCTCCACTGGGGGTAACGGCGTGAAAACAATGTCATTACGACACGCAATACTGCTCAACGCAAAGAGACCAGCGCAGACACCCGTGAAAACATTCGCACTTGAACTAGGCAGACTAATACGCATAACACGCAACAGTGAGCGCCAGCGTGCCAGTCGCTGAACCTTTGTGCCATATACCATCCCATACCTCACTTTGTGCTTCATTGTATGCATCGTTCTAAGCGTCACGATTGAAACATCCTTCATACTGTCGATTTTCCTTTCGTTCTTGGTAGGGCACGGGCAGAGTTACGTCTGATCCATAGACCTCCAGGAATTGCGCTCCCCACAGCCCAATTGGATAGACGGTGGATTCAGGCCGATGATAGTGTCGTACCAATCGTCGGAGATCACCCTGCCGGTGGCCGGTGAGATACAGCCAATAGGCGCGTTCTTCAAAGAGCAGATCAATGCGTACATCCATAGCATCTTTACCCTCTGGAAGCGGTTGGAGCGCTGGGTCTTCCAATGGGGGCAAACCCGCCACGCCTCCCAGTCCAACCGGGGCCGGTGTAGGACAATCGAGCGTGGACGCACAGGTAGTCCGTAAGGCATTCAAAAGGGACAACCAGTTCGGTCGACCGGCCATCAACGCCGCCTCCGCTCCAATGAGGCGCGCTTCAACTCCGCTCGCCAGCACCAAGGGCGCCGTATTGCTGGTTAGCGCAGAGAGGGTGGTCCTGGGATCTGCATGGCTGCCAAAGGGGAGTCCATTCTGCCCTTCATTATTACTGACTATCACCTCGTTCGGCCGAGGGATAAACTTCACCCGATTAATTGCGTAGCTGAGCTGATAACGATACGTGTCCGGTACCTCGGAGACGGCCGCAGCTGCGTCATCCACGCGTCCCAAGCCCAAGAGCGCCCGAGCGCGACCGAGATTTATGAAGTGCAGGATCCGAACACTATCAGCTGAATATTGACTCGCCGAATCAAAGAGGGCTAGCGCATGGGTATACACGTCATCGGTTGAGAAGCCGGCTGTCAACGTATAATCCGCTTCAAAGTCCACAGTACTAAGCGGGATCCCGGAGCAATACAATTCCGCGAGGAGCACCTCACTCATCCCTTCAATAGCAAAAAGATGTCCTTGCAAGGCGAGCGGTGCATATGGATTGTACTTCCGAAGCGCCCCCACCCCTTCACGGGTTAAGCCGCGGACTCTTTGCAGCTCCTTATAAACTCCGGTGATGTCGGCGCTGCCTCCTTCTGGCGTAATTCGGAGATCTACGAGTGCAATACCGCTGCCGCCTACTGTACCAGCACCGGCTTGCAGGAAACGTTGCAACTCGTCGGTGAAGAGACCAGCGATATACACAAAGCTTTCGGCGCTTGTGGGGTCTTGAAGGCCCTGGTTAACAACTCCTCCGGCCACTGCGTCGGCGAATGACAAATTGGCTTGCCGATACACGCCTAAGGCTCCTTCTTCTGTTTTGACTACGTTCGGGTCGCTGAGATCGGCAGGGAGATCCGTGTTATTAACCAGATCACTCAATGCGCACGATGTCAGTGTTATGACGACTCCGACGCAAACCAAAGACCGCGCGATGGTCTGTCGCATGGATCTGCTCCCAATTGTATCGTTTGATATCATCAATTGATTCCCACCGTCAGTCCCCATACTCTGGGAGTTGGAAGCGCACCAACATCAGCGGCGCCTTCAAGATTACCAGAACCGGCCGTAACACTGGGATCCTTGCCTCGATAGTTAGACCACAGGCCTAAGTTCCTCCCTTGCAACGACACTCGTAACGTTCGGTTCGGCAAGAGGGCTCGCGTCACTTGGCGCGGAAGATTCCATCCAATCGAGAGCGAATTAAATCGTAGGATCGACACAGTCTGGACGTTTGTCATACTGCTATGTAATCCGTATGCCTGCTCAGCCAACGATACGGTAGGGTCGTTATTTGCACGACTGAATCGTTTGTTGAATGAACGGCTTTGCGTGAGTCCATCCTGATAGGTTAACCCTGCTCCGACCGTAATCTGTCCGAGAAATGTTGCGGATTGCTGAATCATCATCGAAAAATTCGGATAAGGCGCTCCCATATAGACGGCACTGTCGCTCAAGAGAATTTCGGCAGCAACAATCTTTCCATCGTGATTACGATCGGCATATCCCAACATAGGAAATGCCCATGTCCCACCAAGGGGATACCCGACCACATTCATTGAAGTAACATCGACCCCTCCAATTCCAACCGCGGTGCCAGTCGCTGCGTTGATTCGTGTCAACTGATTTCGTTGCCGAGACACGCTCACGTCTGAACGCCACGTCATTACTGGTAATTGAAGAACCGTCACTCCGAGCGATACGTCGTAACCGCTATTCGTCACGTCTCCCAAGTTCATCTGTCGAGAGCCGCCACCGCCCGCAGAGAATGGCACTTGTTCAGAGACTAATAAATCTTCGGTGCCCTTTCGATACCATGAAACGCCAAGGCTTACGCGTTCGTGTAATAAGTCAGCATCGAAGCCTCCTTCGATCTCACGACTACGTTCTGGCTTGAGCATCGTGTTTCCAAACCCTGCCATCCGGATAGCATTTACAGCGATCCCATCGAGTACTGCAGACTCTGAGATATAGGTTCGGAACGTAGCTCCCACTCCAGGCTGCTTCCCCGCTTCCCCGTAGGCGGCACGCAAACGTAACATCGAGAGTGCGCCAACGAACGGAATCGCGCGAAATCGGGGATCATCTGATATGACATAAGAGAATGAAAGCCGAGGAAATGTAGGAGCAACCTTACTCCCAAGCGCACTGCCAGCATCCTTTCGGATCTCCAATGGCAAAAAGAACCGATCGGCAATCCCAATTTGTGTTCCCACATACATTCCAGCGGTCGCTCGATCACTGCTGAGCTCATAGGAATTCATTGTCGTTGCGCCATTTCCTGACGTAGCTCCTGGCGGTAGTCCTTCAGCCGTGCGTAAAAGATCGTTCGTCGTAGTCCGCACATAGTTACCACCTATCGACGTTCGGACAGAAAACAAACGTGTCACAGACAGTGGCATTGATGCACGCAAATTCAGATTCGACTGATTGGCAGCTCCTTGCCCGGTGTAATAGAACCCTTGGTTATTACAGGCACTTGTAACGACGTAGCACTCCCCCGTCTTCAGCATCGCCCGATCACGTCGGCTGGACATATCAATTCCGCCGGTCACTTGCGTCTTAATCTGATGGCCAAAGGTATTCTGAACATCCACTGAATTAGTCGATCGGAGAGATTGACTCAATTGCGTCTTTCGGAAATCCGGGATGGCTGGCAATAGCCCACTACCATGTGGCAGTAGTTGGCCGTCGGCCCCATACATATCCCTGGGTGGTTCGAACCCAGAGGCTTGTGCAATTGCTCGGCTCAGTGGCGTCCCCCGGGTAACCTGTCGACCGAGCATCGTCGTAAACGAGACAGTCGACCGCCCGATATCCATCATGACGTTGGCTGTCCCATTCTGCTTGTCGTCTGCCTGTGGACGCCGGACTGTGCTCGGCACCGCCATGCGCGCCTGACGCAGAATATCGACATCAACGTCAGGAAGTTTTGCTAATCCGAGCACACTGGCCATCGAACCGGAGAGCGCATACGTTACTCCACGAGCGCCACCGCGGACGTCGGCCCGGTATGTCTGCGTCGTACCATGTCCGAAGATAGTAGTCGCCGGATCGTTGAGCATTTGGTATGTAATAAGCGTGTCAATGGTACAGCTCTTGGTCGACTGTGTGCATTGCATGACGCCAGCTTCGTTGTAGTAATAATGTCCCGACGCGTAGTAATTGGTAGGCCAAGTCCCGGGCATGTACTCCGTCCCATAATTCGCACTGACGCTCCACAGAGTCGGCCCAACTTGCCCTCGCTTGGTGGTGATCACGATAACCCCGTTTGCTGCATCAGACCCATATAATGCCACAGCCGACGGTCCTTTTAACACTTCTACTGTTTCAATGCTATTGGGATCGATTTGATCGATGGGTGAAAGCGCAAACGTATTTAACGTTTTGTCATTGATGCTTCGCGTCAAGTTAGCTGTGGTCACCTGCTTCGGCTCAATCTGCCTCGCATAGACCTGTACACCATCAACGATCACAATGGGGTCGTTCGATCCATTGATACTGCTTATCCCGCGAATCCGGATCCGTGTTGGCGCCCCGGGCTCTCCCGATGCGGGAACTGCATATAACCCGGGAACGCGGGTTGCCAGTAGGTCGCTCAATGAAGAGACCGGCATAGTTTTGACTATCGAGTCGACCTTGATGACGGTAATGTCGTTCCCCACTTCAACCCGCCGCTGCTCTCCAGTCGCCGTCGTTACCACCCCGGACAGTTGGGTCGGCGCACTTCGCAGGAACACCTGCACCATATTGGCCTTGTCTGTCGCCACTATTACAGCGCGATTCACCGTGACATAGCCCATCGCTCGCACCAATACCATTTGCGCACCCACCGGAACCTTCCGTAACACAAACGCCCCTGATTCGTTCGTCACCGCGGAGATCTTGGTCCCGACCACCGTCACCGTGACATCACGAATTCCCTTCCCCGTCGCAGAATCCAGTACGCGACCACCTACCGTGCCCTCACCCTGCTGTGCGGTTGCCGAGGAACCCGATTTCGGCGCAGCAATTAAATTCACACGCCCTCCATCCGATAAATCAACAACGATCCCAGTGCCCTTCAGCACGCTTTCAAGCACATCGATTACACGAGCATCTTTCATCCGCACGGTAACAAGGTGCGTTAATGGCAACACCTCACGCTTATACGAAAGCATCACCTTTGAACGCTGAGCAATCTCCATCAACACATCGCCTAATTGCACACGATCGAAATCCACAGAGATCCGTCGTTGCAAATCATTCTGAATATTCTGCCCAGGATTCTGAACAGATTTCGGCGTCGATTTCTGCACCGCTACCGGGGACGGAAAGCCTCCCGCATCGGCTGCATTACGCTCCTGCTCTATAGGGGTCTGGGCATATCCAGATGCTCCAAGACCAAACAAAAGAGCAGTTGCGGTGATCGTTGACACCTTAACAATTGATCCTGTAACAGTCATCGATTTTCCTCGAGTGGACGGACCGTAATAGTATTTCCATGCCGGTCGACATGCGCTTGCAACAACACGGAAAGATCCTGAATATCATGTTCCGTTAACTGTGCCCGATTGAACGTCGTTGTGAGATGCCCTTGCATCAACGTGGAATCAGCGACCACAAACTGTACGTCATACCATCGCTCCAACTCTGTGAGCGCTTCGCGAATCGGGGTATTTTGGAACAACAGTCGACCCGATGCCCAGGCAAACGCTCGGTCCATTTGGTTTGGTGCATTCCGATCGACCTTTACGTGCCCAGTTGGTGTAACCGTGGCGATGTCAGTAGCCTGCAACACAATTCGTCCAGTTTCGGCGCAGCTTTGTTTATGCTTCATATCAACGACTGGGCATGGTGAAACTGCCACCTTACCGGACTGTACTGCAACCTGCACAGTCGAATCATATGCCCGAACGCCAAACACAGTGCCCAACACCGTCGTTTTTGTCGCACCGGTATTGATTACAAATGGCGTACTCGTAGCGTGCTTGACGTCAAAGACCGCCTGTCCTGAAAGTGTAACGTTTCGATTATGCGTACCAAAGTCGCGCGACACTTCGAGTGTACTCGCCACATTCAGACTGACTTGAGTTCCGTCGCGAAGCTCAATAACGGCCCTCTTGCCCGGGGGAGTCGAATAAATCGTCGACACCGATGCCTCCGAATGCGTGCGAGAACGAAATTGGGAGATATCTGTAACACGCAAGAGAACGAGAGCGAGCAAAGCGGCCGTACCCATGCCAGCCCATCGCATACCTCTATGCTGAAAGAATCCAGCACTCGCGCGAAGTTGCTTCGGGGGCACGGGGGCTGCGGGTAGAAGCGCGTGTTTTGCCTCCATCTTGGTCCACGCCTGATGCACTTCCAGGCGCGACGGGATCGCCCCTGCCGTCACCCAAATATCTCGAAGCTGCTCAGCATAGGCAATTCGCTCGGGATTACCCGACACCCATGCGGCAAACCAGGTGCGATCTGCGTCTGTCTGATTGCCATCGAATAATCGCGCTAACGCGATCCAATTAATCTCTTCCACGCTTATACAGACGCGCGGCGCGCTCACAACCCTTACATCACGTCAAAAAAACTTTCAGCCGATCTCGAAGTTTCTGTAACGCCCGCCCAATATGGACTTCCACCGTTTTGACGGAGATATTAAGCCGAGCCGCGATTTCGGCGTGGGTTAGATGAGAGCGTCGGCTGAGGAGGAAGACTTCGCGACCTCGATCAGGAAGTTCGGCAATCGCCCGGTGCAGGGCGACCACAAGTTCCATTTGGACGATATCGAGCTCAGAATCGGAGACAGATTCGGCCTTTTCCAAGGCATTGGGGGCTTCCGTTTGCCAATCCAGCTCCAGGCGTTGGCGACGCAGGTAGCTAATCGCGCGGTTCTGACCGGCATGAAATAAATATGTACGAACGTTATGAACGGCGGGAAGCTCGGCGCGACTTGCCCAGAGCGCCAAGAAGAGCTCCTGAACAATATCCTCAGCGGTTTCCCTCGATTTTGTAAATCGATATACAAAGGAAACAAGGAGTGGATAGTACTCCCGAAAGAGCAATTGGAATGCGCCCCGATCACCCTGTCGGATGCGTTGCATCCAGATATGGTGTTCAGCTAACTGGTCTCCCAGCTCGTGGAGATAGCGGTCGGGCATGGCGGCTATAAGATTGCGCGTGGGACAAGATCACGCAATGCTTATGATGATGTAGGGCTCATCGGGACTGCACAGATACAATAGAGCATCAAGAACTTTATCGGTTCATCTGTGCGAGCCACTCCCCCCATCGTTCACTGTGCCAACATGTAAACAATTTGGTTCAGCACGAACAACAATCCATCCGCGAGAGCGAAACCTTTAACTATTGAGACAAGCAACACTCTTACTTCTAGAAGCAATTAATTCTTCTATAATTTTGATAGAGTGAACATCAATATCGACAGGTATGCAATCGGCATCACAACATGGGACGCACCGGATTGGTACCATCCTTGATCAATGAGAACAGCCGCATGCGGCTAACCAGATTGGAGCCAGACAACACGGTCACAAGTCATTAGGGCGTATTTATCGCACCAACTCAGATACTTCGAGCAATCTGTTGCTTTTCTCCCTAAAATATGCGATTTTTGGGATTAGGCGTGTGCCGGTCAAACCGGCCTACGCTTCTGCGCTTGTAGCTCAATTGGATAGAGCATCTGACTTCGGATCAGAAGGTTAGGGGTTCAAGTCCCTTCAGGCGCATAAAGTCGCAACACAATGACTGACAACAACTTAGGAAGCAAAAAGCCACCCTTACGGGTGGCTTTTTGCTTTTACAGAACGGGCATATACCCCTACCCGTTCCATTAAGACCGACCCCATCTAGCTTCTACGTCCCTCCCGCTTTCTTACCTTCGCCAGTCTCCGCCTTGTCTTCCTTCGCCTTTTTCTCCAACACTTCCTTCCTCGGCAGAACAATATTCTGCGAATAAGACTCCTCCGAAAACAGCCGCTTCATCGCCGCTTTAAACTCCTCGGCGTCCATCGGCACCGCAACCTCTACCAGCTTGGCAAACGACGCCCCCATGCGATCATACCGGCTCAGCTCCGAGACCCACCAGGTATTAGACTCACGAGAATTCTCTCGGCGTCGCTGTTGAATCTTCGCTGTAATCGCCAACTCCTCTGACGTCGGTCCCGAACTCTGCAGCTCCCGAATCACCCGCCACGTCGAATCCACCGCACGGTTTACGTCATCCGGAGACGCCATAAATTCAATGCCAACCGTGTAGTACCAATCCGGGATTTCAACAACCATCGGCGACACATTAACACCATACGTCACCGCCATTTCCTCGCGCAGTTTATTCCGCAAACGCCGGTTCAAGATGAGCGCAACCGCATCTAGCCGCTTCCGCTCTTGCTGCACACTATCATAACGTTGCGGGAAATATCCGCCAAAGTTAATAGTTGCCGCAGCCTGCACCGCCTGTAACTGCGGATGCTCCATCTTGGCCGACATCACCCCCTTAATGGATCTTGCCTTGGTCGAAATCAACGTCTCCGGGACACTCCGATGCGTCGACGGCAACGGCGAGAGATACCGACCAGCCAGAGCCTTGGCGGAATCCCTTGAGATGGCACCAACGATATAAAACGTGAAGTCACTCGCATCACCGAATCGATCACGATACACGTCCATCCCCTTCTGTAAGCTCATCAACGGAACGCTCATCACCGACGGCGGCGCGAACCGACGATCGCCCGTCAATGCGGACAGGAATTGATCCTCTTTGCTATAGGTAATCGATCGCATCCCGGCCCGTTTCCATTCTGAGAACGCCGTTGTGTCGATATACGGATCGACAAACTGACGGTTCATGGTGGAGAAGAGGATCGCGGGATTGCGCGATGATCCAGCCACAATCATCTCCTCCCTCAGCCCTGACAAGACGACGGCGAATTGGGTAACACCCATCGTTATCAGACGTTGCACATACTTCGTATGATCGCCGGCTTCCGTGTTTCCTGATGACGTCATTAAATCGGCGATTAATCGGCCGGACGATAACCGCAAGCTATCGGGCAATTTGGTATATCCGCCCGGGCTAATCGCATGTAGAATCACCTCATCTGGGTTGTTCGCCGTAGCTTTGAACACAACACGCGCGCCATTGCCCAACTCCCAAACGACCACCCCAGATGCGTCGTCGATGGTCTCCGAGACTATCGCCTCTGATGCAAAGGAGGAGGACGGTGAAGCCGCCGCGGAGGCCGAGGCCAGTGCGTTGCTCCCAGCACCCTGGGCAACCACCGCAGCCGGACGAGCATGCGTTTGGATATGATCCTTTGCACGCCCTTCCTCAAATATCGCACGCACCTCAGATTCCGTCGGCACCCGAACGTTAGCGAACCTCGGGATCTCCACGCTCACCGATCGACCAACCGCCTGCTTCCAGAACGTCGCAGCCCGCTGAATGTCCGCATTCGACAAGGTTCTGAGCAATCGAGTTCCAATCTCCTGTCGTTGTTCGGAAGTGATCAGGAGATCATTCGAATCAAAGAAGTTCGCGACATACCGTTCAGCCAGCGTCCGTGACGGAACATGCTGCAAGCCATCCACCGCTCGAACCAACCGACGCGCCTCCGCAGATTTCGCGAGTTCCAGATCCTGCTCCGGAATCCCGTCCTGAGCCACGCGTTCGATTTCACCCAATACATACGCGAGCGATAACTGCGCACTATCGGGATGCATCGAAATCGTCAATTCAAGCTGCGTCCCCATTGGTCGTACTGTACCCGATTCAATGCTCATCCCGGCATACGCAAAGGGGCGCCGTTCTTCCTTGCTCAGTCGCGAGAACATCTCGTTGAGATGTTGCAAAAGAATTGAGTAGGTAACCTGTTCCTTCACACGGTCTTCTGGCGTCGTGCCGCGAATGGGATTCGGCCAGCGGACGACCACTTTAGGATTGACGTTATCCTTGACTACATGTATTGCCGAACGCGCCTCGGCTTGTACCGCTGGTCGCTGAAACGGACGCTTCTTTGATGCGGCTGGAATCCGTTCAAAGCGCTGTTTTACTTCCTGATACATACGCTCTGGATCAACATCCCCGACGATGATAACCGCCATCAAGTCGGGACGGTACCAATCGCGATAAAAGCGCTGCAGCGGTGCAGCCGTCGCTTTTTTGATCGATTCTGGCGTCCCAATGGGAAGCCGGTGGATGTACTTGTTCGCCCCACCCATACTGCGTGAGACGTCGTCCTGGAACAGTCTGAACGAAAGTGTATCCATCAAGCGCTGCCGCCACTCGCCCAATATCACTCCACGTTCCATTATAACGTCTGCGGAATCCAGCAGGATTGCCCCTGACGCCCATTCGTGAATGATATCCAACCCATTCTGTACAAGCGCTGGATCGTCAGTGGGGACGGTCAGTTGATAGACTGTCTCATCAAAACTCGTATAGGCATTGAGATCGGCACCAAACGTCATTCCGGATTGTTCGATAACATCAATGAGACTGTTGCCGGGAAACTTGCGTGTGCCATTAAAGGCCATATGCTCAAGAATGTGCGCATAGCCTAGCTGATCGTCGTCTTCCTGAATGGCGCCGGCATCTACAGCGAGCCACATGGCCGCGCGCTTGGCCGGAAATGGATTCGACTGGATGTAGTACCGTATGCCGTTCTTGAACACTCCGGTTTTGAGCGTTGTAGACGGGCTCAGCGGCGGCGTATGCGTTGTTCTGGACTCAGTCCCCACGCTCCCTATCTGCCACAATGCATCACCTTGAGAAACCGGGACCTGCATCACCCCCATTCCAATCAGGGCCGCAGCCAACATAGGTTTTTTCGAGGAAATACCTCTTACTCGTAACATTGATTGGAACACAGGCTCTAACATCGGCCGTACCAGTACTTTACGCATCACTGCTCACGTCCCCCGGACACGCGTGTTAACAACGCATCGATCAGTTGCATTACCCATCCTTCTTCGTCAGTATTAGCAGTTACTATATCGACGACTCTTCGATGGTCATCAATGATATAGATACTAAAATCCTTATCTCCTAAACGAACTACGTCTGGCGGGTACGCATCATAATTCGGGTATGGTTGATAGATACGCCGATTATCAGGCGCTTCAAGTTGAACAAAGGTACCTTTAGTGACTGAGAGCGTCGGAGTTAACTGGTGGAAGTGTCGTATGACGCTATCGGAGACAGAAGCTTCGTATTCAGGCGTGGGTGGTTCGAGTTGACCAAAGTGCCCCACTGTGTGTGTGACCATGACGAGATCGACTGTCGGGTACCTGCGAGACAGCCGACGCAGCACACTGAGCGCTCCCACATCCCTTGGATTCATCCCTAATCGCGATGGTACAAACATCACCATGCTCACTCGACCCTTTCGTGGAAACTCCTGAGTTGCTGCCGTTTGTGGGAACCAGAAATCACCCTCCAACACAGGAGCATCAACATCACGCGACATCTCTGATGGTATAAACCCCAAGATTTTCTTGAGATTATCCGCGTACAATGCGGCATATGCGGAGGTCCCACTGCGCAGACTATCCAGGATTTCATCCATCCTACTGATTCGGATCGCCCAAGCTACTCCGATCCCTACGGCAGCAATCTCTGGTGGCTCACTCCCTTTAATCGCCTCAGGCCCTAACTCAAGCAAACGGCGAGCAGCCATGAACGCCACGGAATCTTCCTTCGCGACATAGGCTGAATGCATGAGCCAAAAATAGTCACGCAACTTATTCCAACTGCGATACGCGTCGCCATAACGTTCGAGGGTATCGAGGTACTCAATTACGGTTTGAGTTTGAAACGGCGGAATTGAGGTGTATTGTTGAATCACGGAATCGAGGAGCGCAGCTTTGCTCGCCGTATCGGCCGAGGCGATCTCTGACAAACCGTGTTGTACAACTGCGTTGGCGTCCGCAAACCGCCCCGCGTACAAATACGTTCTCTGGGCGAGCAACGTATAAGCTCTAGGAATTTGAACTGGGGTGTAGCTTGACAGACACTCCTGCAGAGACTCGTGCACCTTCGCATCCGTCGGCACCCCAATCCGCCCGCGTGGACTAAACATGGTATCGAACGCAATAGCCTTGTCGGAGTTAATACTATCCTGGACACGAGCACCAACCGCAACACAGTTATCAAGGTACTGATACCCTCGCAGATTTACCTTCGAATCCGGCCATTCAAATAACGTTTGTGCTTGAACCACATGCGCTGCCATAAGAAAGCACAAGGCTATTCCTGAGAATACAATATATTTTTTCATAAGGTTATACAGCATCAATCATCGAGGTAAAGCTGAAGTCACGAACTTTCATGGGCGGCACTACCGCGGGAGTAATTCCAGCGAGACTATATGGGCTATCCACAGGACGAAACACCGACACCGCTTCTCCGAGAGAGTCCAGTTGATTCAACGCAAAGAGGATGGACTCGGTGAATTTCATGTTCTTCACCGCCTTCGAGATTTTCCCCCGTTCAATCAACCACAAACCGTCCCGCGTCACCCCGGTCGAGAGAACGCTCCTCTGATCGAGTAGCGTCATCTTCGAGAGTCGGGTCACGATAAGTCCGCGTTCTGTCTGCTCAATCATCTGACTGACTGACGAGCTCCCACCTTTGATCGAATAGCCGAGCCGCCAGAGATCACCTAGATTCTGGTTCACTTGCGCCAACGCATATCCTCTATCGTGCCCAAGCGATTGGAGCACTCCGTCTTTAATCCACTTGACAGGCTGCATTCCAGGATATGGCACCACACCTAACAACGGATTCGCCGGATCATGAGACACCGTGATCCGTTCGTCCACGATCTTCAGCCCGAGCTTTGACCGACCGATGCCGAGTGCAGCGTCACCACCGAGGAAAAACGGACGAGATGGCTGGCTCTCCTGTGCACCTCGCGGCATAAATTCCCCAAAGAGGAATTCGAACATGTCAGCGACAGCCTGCGGCTCCAGAATAAGCGTATAACGACCGGGTTCGATCGCGACCGGATTTAACGACCGCATGCACTTGTCAAGCGAAACCTCAACTAGCTGCTTGGGACGCAAGGCCGACCAGTCATAGCTTGAGAGACCGGCCCATCCAGAACCAACGCCTTTCGGATGACGCACTGTCATCGAACACTGAGCTTGAGTATATGGTGTATACGCGCTAACGGGAAACCGCCCAATACGATGTGCCGCAAGTTCGCCGGCCCGAATCTCAAGATATCCAGCTGCAAGCATACCGCTGGATTCTGATGCATTCGCCAAAAGCACCGCAAGATCAGTTTGTTGTTGCGCAGGCAGTTGAAACGTGGAATCACTCCAGATTCGCATCTGGGGGACCGGCAAGTCGGGCTCTGGCAACTGTGCGAGTTCACTCGATATAAGCCCATTGCGAAACATCGCGATGCGCTCAGCGGCGTGTGTCACGCCACGTAACGAGGCCTCATCCAGTTGATTGGTGGATGCAATCCCCTCTATACCTTTAACCGTCCGAGTCACCTGGACCCGAATATCTCGACGATGACTCGACAGCGCAATCCGGTTGCGACTCACACGAATCTCACTATTCCACCAACCATGAACTTCCACGGTTGTGTCACGATCCGATCCCTTAACGGCAGCCAATACTCCTGCGACGATCTTCTCAACCCGTTCTTTCGTCAGAATTCGAGTGTCGTCACTATCGCTAGGCAACGCTCCATCCTTACTCTTCACATCGTCTGTCATTCTATCATCGCTCATCACGCTTTCCTCATGAAATCAATCACATTTAAGTCTTTGATAATCATTGGCACCGCGCTGATGCTATGATATGACCGCTGTTGTGGTTGTCCTTTCCGCGCTTGCACCCCTACGGTTTGTGCGCTCGCTGTATCACCAAGCGCCTGAACAGACTTCCAAAATTCTGGTGCTCTAAACAGGATTCCTACATTCGCCAGAATCGCAGCCTTCTTCCCCTTTTTGATGTCAAAACACCGACGACTAAATCCCCAACCATTGAGCTGCTGAAAATCGGTATCCGACCAAAGCTGTGAAAGGTAGATTCCATTATCGAGTGACTTCATAAGCGCCTCCTCCGATGCGTTTTCCTCAGTTGGTTGCAGGCTGAGATTGGAGGTATGCACCATGCTCGGATCCACCGCATTGGGAGCGGAAGCACATCCCCGCGATCGCACAGGGACATTTGTGCGAGCATAAACCGGGGTCATCCACCCCGCTCCCTCACGATTGGTCTGGAGGTCCGTTACCACTCCGCGCTGAATTAGTGGGAACCGTTCGGCTGCCACCCCTTCATCGTCCCATTGCACCGTGGCCGCCCCACCGGTCATTGTTCGGTCGGCCGTGACGTTAATCAGCGAATTACCTACGATAAAGGTCCCTACATCTTCTTCGAGATCTTTGAGATAACTGGTTCCGGTCGCATTAGCTTCATGCCCCAGAACGCGATCCACTTCCGTCGCAGCCCCGATAGTACTACTCAGAATGCCAGCAACGGCCGGAGTACGAATGAGTGCATTATACCGGCCGACGTCGACTGGATTCACTGGCAGCATAATATCTTCTATGAGCGTCTCGCGAACCTTCCGAAATTCTTCCCGCAACCGAACCTCATCAAAGAGTTCGAAGCCAACACCGGCGGGGGACAATGATTCGATCTCCGCCTGCATTTTATTGCCCTCATGCGCATAGGTGACGGAAGTGCCTCCATTGCTCAAATAGGTTTTCTGAGTAAACGAACAGCCATCGCTCGCCAAGAATTCTTTTGTTTGGACTTGAAAGATCGCCGTTAATGGATCGGCTCCTGTCATCGGTAAGTTATTCACAAAGACCTGTAGTCCGGCAAGCCTGTCGACGACTTCCGACGGATGCAAAGCGAACGGGTCGATGGCGATCGGCATGACCCACGTCCCGTTTTTCACGACGGGTCGATCAGCCAACACGACCTCTCGTTTTCCGGTTGCAGCACCGCCCTTCGCCAGTACCACCGATTCGCGAGCCAGTTGCGCCATTTCATCTCGGCTCACGATCGGCCCAGCTGTGGCTCCCCAATATCCAGCAACCAACGAACGGATTCCAATCGTGACGTCCTCAGTGTCTTTCACCTCGCCGCCCATCCTGTTATCACGAACGCCGATTTGAAGAAATGACCTCTGTTTGGTGTGGGTCAATCGACAATCGACATAAGATGCACCGGCGGCGATTGCTGCATCGATCGCCACTTGAAGTAACTGCTGAATACCGGGGCTCGTTGTATCCATTGATGGAGAAGGAGTATAAAGCCGACTCCTTTGCGCTAATAATGTCGTGCTGAATGGAGAAAACGCTCCCGTCGCAATCAGTCCATTCCGTAAAAATGTCCGTCGAAGTTGATGCTTCATGATTTGATGTTTTGTATAGGTTTTGAATCAACTTTCATAATTAACGTTCACTTATCGTGACTTTACCACGTACCCCTAATGGCTGAACGGTGTAATAATGATCGCCTGGCTGCGTGAACTTACGGTAAGCGACCGGTTGTCCGTCTACGCGGGTGGTATCATATGGTAGCTGGAGAATATTCCCTACCTCGTTATAAGGCGGAGGTAGAAAAGCACTAAATGGCTCGGCGAGCTCAGGATTATCGAAGATGACATCTATTTTCATCCCACCGGAATGAGAGAAACCAGCGGTGTTCTTGGGAGCATATCCAGTCATATTCTCCCATCGGAATGTTGATCCAGCTCCTCCTTTATAATCCACAACTCTGGGGACAAAAATCACGGTGTTATTGTTTCCCATTTGTGATTCCAACGAAAAAGCCCTACTAACCTGTCGAACTGGCCACCCGGTGTACAGAAATATCGAATCTTTCATTGTCACACCATATACGGTAGTAGTAGCAATGACGAAAACGGAATCATCCGGCACAGTTCCGTACAACAGTCCAGCGGTCTGCTTGAAAGTGGCAAGCCATCGGTCACTAACGCGATAGCTGACGGGAACATCAGAAACGAGTTGGCTATTCTGTAGCTTAGCCATTACCGAAAGTTGTAGTGTCCCTCCAGCGGACACTTTATCTTCCCCGGCGGGAGCAAATACAATAAGTGAATCCAATTGCGAAGGTGCATTCTGCGTCACACCAACCCAAATCGTATCCTGATGGGTTATCTGACCAACCGACACGGTCACATATACATTTACCTTCGTTGCTGCTTTTTTCGCAGTAATCAATCCCGTTTGTGTTACGTGTACGGTTGATGTGTCTGACGATTCCCATGCAATATGAACGGGATCTTGCAGCGTATCCACCAACAACTCATTCCCATGAATGGTATATGGCTTCGCTTCCAACTGAATTGCATTATAGGGTTGCTCCATACTCAGCAAAACGGCTTTGTGATTTGCGTTGAGTTCCCAATAAAACTCCTCAGTGTTATTCGTTGGAGCAACAACGCTATAATCGGAACAGGCGATCACCATTCCGATTAACACTGGTATTATGTATATCCGCTTGAGCTGTTTACGCATCATTATGAAAGCATCCTCTATATTTCGGATTGAGCCGTTGTTCCTCTTTGGGAACAGGCAAACTCACCATTCCTGAATACGCGACATTTCCAACTTCTGGTAATCCTATGGGATAAAGCTCGCTGACACTTCCACCGTACACGCGTATCCGTCTGCGTAAATCTCCCTGGCGGAACCCTCTGAGAAACAGCCAATATGCGCGTTCGTCGAAGAGCAAGTCGAGACGAGCTTTGTCATTCCCCGGATCGTCCAAAACATCGAGCCCTGATATTCCACCTGTTCCAGCCGGTGCAGGACTTGCGCAATTATCATTCGTAGCACAGCTGGTGCGCAATTCGTTGAGAATTGTTAACCAGGAGGGATCCTCCCGCTCCAACGCAGCTTCTGCTTGGGCCAGACGAGCCTCAAGTCCACTCGACATCACAAACGGAGCCCAGGAGTCACTCAGCTCAGGAAGATTCACTCGGGGATCATGCCCAGACGAATAAGGAAGTCCGTTGAGGCCTTTGAGATTTCCGATCCGTTCGGTTTTGAGAACGCTTGCTATTACAAATTTGCTATAGTAATTGCCTGAAATAGAATACGTAGGGATCGCTGCGATCTTTGTATAAAGTATGCTATATCGAAACGATGTCTCAATGCTATTGGCAATGCGAGCAGCATCCTGAATTCTTCCAATTCCTAAGAGCACCCGAGTGCGCAATAAATCTATGAAACCGGATATGCGAGCGTTTTCGCGAGATAACGTCGATGCAGAATCAAGTTTTGCCAATGCAAAGGAATAGACTTCTTCTGTCGAGTAGCCTCGAGTTAACTCAAAGTCACCATCTTGTGTCAACTTACTTAACGGCACCCCCGAGCAATATAACTCGGCAAGCATAATGAGCGAGGATGCCTCTATGGCCATTGAGTGTCCCAGGATTGTGTCTGAGAGCAAACTACCATATCGTCGAAACCCAGCTTGAGTTTCAGCAGCAAGAATTCGTAAACGACTCAATTTATCGAAGTAAACGGTGTTTCCGTTTAAAGGATCAAAATTGAAATTGCGAGTTGAAACATCCAGCATGGAATACGCGGGAATACTTGCAGTTGATATCTTATAGTCGGCTTCATCACTCACATGTGCGACAGATCGAACAAACGACCTATCCTCTCCCATTTCTATCCCTGAAAGATTTGTTGAACTGCCAGCAACGACTCTGGAAAGAGTCAGTACGGTATTCTTATATAGCGCGAGCACTCCTTCTTGATTCTTGATAGCCTGTGGATCCAGTGTATCAGTGGATGGATCAACATTATCCACGATCCCGAATGGAGAACAACCGTATGTGAAGATTAGTGACAGGCAAACAGCCAGATATCTTCTTCTTGCATGCAGATCAAACCACATTATTGGATCCTCATGGAGATGCCCCACGTGCGAGGGGTTGGGAGAATCGGGGTTGACGCCAACATCTGGGTTTGCCTGGGATTCATCCTCCCCGCACCCGATTCTTTTCCTTTAAATGTCGACCACAGTCCGAGATTACTCCCTGACACAGCAACCTGTAGCGACCTGGCCGACAGATAATGAGAAGTGAAACGAGTTGGAATACTATACGTCATTTGCAAACTATTAAAGCGAAGCGTTGAAACACGATACGTTATCGCTTGTGCATCGTAATTCAGCCTCACCTGATCCTCCAAGGAAAGTGTGGGATCGTTCGAAAACTGTGAATAATAGAGACGTCTAGCCATCGACGGCGCGCTTCCGTCTTCATAGCTGATTGTCGTGGCAAGGGTAACCTGGGCTCCAAGAGTAACTTGGTTGTTATTCGTTAATGTGAAGCGAGGAAAAGGACTTCCCATGAAGCGTACGCTGTCGCCATATACGACTTCATTCGCTTGTAGGATTCCATCTCGATTCCCGTCCACGTATCCCGCTACCGGGTATGCCCATAGGCCGTTCACTGGATATCCAACACGATACAATGGCTGTACGGCAGACTTATCGTTTATGTCGCCCCCCAATACACTCCGACCATTGTTCAAGCGAACGAGTCTATTGCTGAGCGTCGAAATCAAGTTCGACGTACTCCAGTCTACAAATCCGATTTTTGCATACCCTTCAAGACTGACTTCAATCGCATTATTAACAAGATCTCCAACATTACTAATGCGACTCCGAATAGTTCCTAACGAAGGAGGAAGCAATTCGGTTTCCAATAGATTAGACGTTTGCTTACGAACCAGAGTAAACGTTCCCGAGACACGCCCACGTGCGTTATCAAATATGGTCGCATCAAATCCAAGTTCCACTTCTCGTGAAGTCTCAGGAGATAGCTTTGTATTCCCAACCGAATTAACATCAGCAATCTGTGTACTAACGCCATCTATTGGAAAATATGTAAAATTAAAAGTACGATATTTATCTGCCAATCCAGGCTGTCGGCCGGCAACACCAAACGCGGTACGTAACCTCAATTCCGGGAGCATCCCAAGTATCGGAATAGCTCGGAAGCTCGGCTGATCCGAGGCAAGATATGAAAAGCTCAAACGGGGAAACAGCGGCGTAGTGTTACTCCCAATCGCATTTCCTGCGTCCGTTCGTATGGAGAGCGGCATCCAAAACCGATTCGCTATCTGTACTCTGGCTTCAGCAAACATCCCTACGGTCCGTCGAGTACCTTGCTCGTCAGCTAAGACGCCCGTTTTGGTTGCACCTTGAATCCCGTGTCCACCAACAGGCAATCCCGCTGCCGCAATACCATTTTTTGCGCCAGTATTACTATTGCCGTCAATTCCAATATACGGTGTTACGTTTAGCCACCGATGTCCTTTGGGAGTACCTGATGCATTGATACGAAAATCGGTGACGGTTGTCGATGTTCGGTAACTCCGGTAGTCTGCGGCACCAAGTCCATCCGGCCCAGCAATACGTTCAACGCAGTTACCGAATGCAACATTTATTGGCCCGTTTAAGGGACAGTAATCACCCGGCTTCAGCAGATAGGTTTCTCGACCGCTAGAGAGGTCAACCCCAGCGGTTGCATCGAAAGTTATTTCGCTCCAAAGTGTTTTCCTATAACGCGCGGAATTTGCAAACTGGAGCTCAACAATATCTTGGCTCGCCTTAAAATCCGGGACTTTAACTAACACCCCGCTTCCAACTCCGAGTGTCGCGCCATCTCGATCATACACTGCAATCGATGGTTCTAACCCGTCCGCCTTTGCGAGGGCTTGAATCAACGGACTTGTCCTTCGGTCATTCCGCCCAAATCTCGTGCTATACGAAAGATCGGACTGATCACTAATGCCTAGGCCGAACGTCGCAGTCCCATTATAACTATCCAGCCCCTGTGGGCGACGTTGCCAGCTTGTTACCCCAATCCCAGCGGTTCTGAGCAGATCAAAATCCGCATCAGGCAACTTCATAAGTCCGACGGCTGACGAATATGATCCGGAAAATGCGTAAGTGAACTGTCGGTTACCGCCGCTCACTCCCATCGAGAATTCTTTCTTCGTTCCCGTACCAAAAACCGTTGTTCGGGGATCGTTAAGAATTTGATACACTGTTGTACTGTCGTACCGACAATCCGGGAATGCTCCCCATGCCGTTCGAGGACACTGAACGGTACCAAGCCCGGCGGTCAGATCTTCGCCCCACGCAAAGTAGTTCAAAGGCCACTTGCCTGGCATGTTCTCCCGAGACAACCTAGTCGAAGCGATCCAACGCGCCGGACCATCCTGGCCACGTTTTGTGGTGATCACAATCACACCGTTTGCAGCATTGCTGCCATATAACGCGACAGCAGACGGACCCTTCAGTACTTCGATCTTACTGATTGAGTTTACATCTAACTGATCAATAGGAGACGTAGCCATCACTGTCTCACTTTCGTTTCGCTCGCTCAAAACCTGCACACCGTCAACAACAATAATCGGCTCGTTGGACGCTCTAAGACTTCCAGTCCCACGGATACGAATTGAGGTCTTTGCCCCCGGTTCCCCAGAAGCCTTTCCCACGATAACTCCCGGGACACGAGTAGCCAGTAGATCAGTGACGGAAGAGACAGGGTTCTTCTGAATAATCTCTTCGACGTCAATCGTTGTAATATCGTTCCCAACTTCGACCTTACGCTGAACACCGGTCACCGTCGTAACAACACCAGATAACACACTCGCGGCTGCCGGGAGAACAACGTTTAACATCGCCTTGTTCCCGGACTCGACAACCACCGTTTTCGAGGTCGATTTATACCCGATCAACCGAATAGTCACCACGTGGCTCCCCGGGGGAATACCTGTAAAGACAAACGTCCCTTTGTCCGTCGTAAGTAGCCGTTTACTCAAACGCTGTATTTCGACAGTAGCCCCCGCAATTGGCTTTCCTGTTGCCGAATCAACCACCTGCCCAAATAGGCCGCCATCCTCCTGCGCAGACCGACTCGAGGAATTTGCACTTGTACGCTTCCTCACTAAAATAGTACCATCCGATGCCATTTTAGGCTCAAGGCCAGTCCCAGCCAGCACTCTACTTATGGCATCTATCGGACTTGAGGTCGATATGTTTATACTGATCCGCCGAGCCGCCTCAGAACTCCCTTCATCAAGCAGCAACTTGATATTTGCCTGTCTCGCAATCTCCGAAAGCACGTACGATATGGTGCTGTCCCGGACAGATATCTTAATACCTTGGTTTGTCTTTGCCCCAATCGGTGCCCCATTGTCAGACTGTAGCGACGAGGATCCCACACGAGATTGAGTAGGAGCTTCGTAGTTTTGAGCACCGATCTTCTCGCACCATAGGGACGTGACCAACACAACGTATCCTAACCGCCTCATTGAGTCTCTCCACCGGAATATAAGGTTACTACTCGTCCAGAACGCTCAGCGCGAATATCGTACATCAGCTTTAGATACTCGATCAAATCACTCGGCGACCCTGCCGCCAAATTACCGCTTATCAGCTTATCTCCAACGGCTTGATCGCCAAATCGAAGTTCCACGTTGTACCATCGATTCAACCTATCAACGGCCTCACGGAGAGAAGATTTGCTCAACGTCAGCACGCCTCGTTCGAATGAAAAAACACCTGGATCCAACTGACGCATCTGTTCTTGTCCAGTTGATTCGACCGTTAACTGCTGATGGGCAGCAACGACTGACTTTCCGACAGCTACTCTCCCCTCTCGAACAGCTACGAACACTTCCTCAGCACCAGCATACTCGCGCACGACAAAGCTCGTACCTAACACTCTGATGGATGAGGATGATGTTCTGACCTGAAATGCAGCATCTTTTTTATGCTCCACGGTGAACAACGCTTCGCCCTCAAGAAACACCTCTCGTTGCCCCCTTCCGAAACCAGCGGGAACTTCCAGACGCGTGCCGACGTTCAGCATCACGGTGCTTCCGTCGGGGAGATACACTGTCGCCCGCTCGCCATTCGACGCTGTATACACCGAACCACGTTCAGCCACATGTGGGTTAGTAGTCTTTGCGTTTTCATCGCCAGGAATGTTAAGAACGGCGAGAACGACGGCTGCTGCTGCAACCAGGCTGAATAACCACCCTCGTGCGCCAGCGAATTGATTTCCGATTGATTGTGGGACGTCCCATCGCAGGATGGAGTTCCGATCGACCGATCGATTTTGTGACTGAATCGCGGGCCCTCTAACGCCTTCGAGGATTCGAGCTACGCGCACATCCTCTTCACGAGGAGTAAGGTTCGTCCATCGCCCAGCGACGATTCCTTGATGAAGCTGGCCGAGCAATACCCGTTCCTTCGGGTGCTCGGCGAGCCATTTCTCAACAGTCGCAATCTCAACGTTTCCGGCCTCGTTCAGCCAGTAACGCTCCAGCAGTTTATCAAAGCTCTCGTGAGGGTCGAATTGGTGGGCCATGCATGTAAAGCAACCCAGAACGCTTTAAGGGGACACAATTCCCAAAAAAACTCGTAATTCGGCGATTGCCCGGGTTACCAACTTCTTGGCGTTGTCAGTTGTCGTCCCAAGCACTTCGCCGATTTCGGCGTGTGTCATCTCTTCCTGAATTCTTAATCGCACCGCTATCTGCCTCCGTTCCGGCAAACGGCTAAGAGCTTCGTTTACCGCCACTTCCGTCAGGATCAGGTTCTCGATGCTAGGTGTATGATTCTTTCCTATCTCCGCGCCAGCCTCAGCCAGTGTCGTATTATAGTGCTGCTCCCGGACTCGCATGGCTTTCCTGTCATTCAACACCTTATTGCGAATCGCCGTTAAAATATATGATTTCAGCGACTTTTCGGGGACCAAGCTTTTGCGATTCTCCCAGATATAGACGAAGACTCCCTGGACAATGTCATCGGCGGTATCGCGCGAATGAACCATGTAGTTTGCAAATCGCGTCGCCGAATTTATGTATCTCCGTACCAGTACAGTGAAAGCATCTTCGTCGTCCTGCTGAATGCGGCGAATAAGGACGCTATCAGGATTTACCTCCCCCATACCATAGCTAGCCCCGCTACTCGATAGAGTAGCGTTGGAGTTCTCACGTTTGGAATCACGATTTTGATCCATATGAGACGGGTTCACAAGTTCGAAGGTGAAACGCAGGCACGCAATACGCTACGTTAAGAACCTCGCAAACACAAGCTAGGGAGAAATATTCCGTTCTTAACATAGAAAAACAAAAAAATGCTCCGCAGATCGACTTTCGTCTGCGGAGCATTCTCGTTCCCGATTCACGTCGAGAATCTGCGAGAATCAAATAAACACTACTGCTACTACTTCAACCGATTCGCTGTCCGATTCATCACCGTTCGCAACCTCACATTCGCAGTATACTCCACCATACCGGTATTCCCTCCAAAGTGAAAAATCTGCCCCAGCTCATCGATCAAAACCACGTTATTACTTCCGACCAACTGGACATCTCCAAACTGAAACGCTATCTGATTCTCAGTCTCAGAATCAACCTTACGTTTATCATATCCACCTAACCGAATAAACTCAGTCTGATACACAATCTGAGTGCCTTTCAACTTGTGAAAACCCAAAAAGTAATTCGCAAGCGTATCCGCCTCTTGCTGTGGCGTTAACGGCGACGCATCACCAAACGATCCGAATGTACTACTCACCACAACAAGTTTAATATTCGGATACTCTTCGAGAATCTTTCGTATCTTATGAATTTCAGCCCAACAGCCAGACGCGAAACCGTTGTTACGTCCCATAATAACAGACTCGTAGTTCGCATGACATCCGCCTTGAACAAAGTAAATCATCGTGATCTTCCCCTTTTCAAATGAATAACCTGGAGTGATCGCTTTGATCTGTCCGACGGAACCCATATTCGAATACCAGAAATGCCCCGTTGGCTCCGGTGCCGCCACCGCGTAAGGTCCAATTTCTGTTCCGGGTGCGTAGCCGAAAAATGACTTCCAGATGCCGGCCAGATAATCCCGGTATGCCTCGGTGGATACAGCAAGGCTATCCTCCGCCTCCTTTGGCATCAGCGCTGATACAAATGGATAAAACAGCCCTTTCGCCATCTCTTGATACTGTGGTGAGTCGCGATATTTTGGTGACAGTGTATCAACAATGCCCACAATTTCGACTGCGATCTTTTGTGCCAGTGTCTGATCTCCAGATCGAGCGCTGACGGCAGCAACCACGGTGCGAAGCATGAGCCCGGTAACAACCGAATCCGGTTGCAAACGCAAGAGACCAAGTTCATACAGATCTATTACACGATCCAACCGCACGGGAACCGCATGCATATACGTGCCAAGCATTCCCATATAGTGTTCGCGAGTCGAGTCGTTCGCTATTGAGTCAGCGAACCGCCGATACATGCGCTGGACATCTCCATCTCTGTTCGCAACCAACAACGCAGCAGCAACGGCATGTGAGCTCTTAAGCGACACGGTGTCAACATCGACCTTTGCCAAACAAACTGTCGCGTACTCAACCACCTCTTTCGGTAGGGGTCGACGCAGCTTTAATGTATCCAGGCTCACCGTGTCTTCCCAAATCGGGTCGGCGGCAACTGCACGTTCTTTCAAACGACCGATAGCTGCGACACATTCATCCAGATATTTGTACGCTGCGTAATTTGGTGTTGTGTCTGGTCGAGCAAATCGAGTCTGTGCACCGATCTCTATCATGGGAACGATGGAGATGACGGTCAACAACACCCTCATAAATCGTTGGTGTATCATTCAGATCGCGTCTATAGTTGAGGTAAACGAGAAGTCGTTGATTTTTAGTGGAGGGACAACAACGTTATTTAGCGACAGTGAAAATGACACTTGCTCAAATGGGTTGCGTGACGTCACCGGATCAAAGATCTGTTCCTCAACACCGATTTGCTCAACGTTGTTTAATGCGAACAACGGAGATTCCGTCCATCGAAAGTTGCGAACTGCCTTTGAGATTTTTCCGTTTTCGATCAACCAGAGCCCATCGCGCGTTACTCCCCCAAAGAGCATACTTTTGGGGTCGAGCATTTCAGGCTGAGCAAGACGAGTCACTAGAAGGCCACGCTTGGTTGTGGATATCATCTCGTCAATCGGCGTATCGCCACCGCGCAATGTGTACGACGATGTTCGAAATATCGGGTGAATGTCGGACATTTCGTTGAGATGACTTTGATAGTTGTCGACTAAGCCTGTTAGAATACCCTTCTCGATAAAGCTTGCACGACCGTGTAACGGAGCAACGTGTGTACCGACCGTTGGATTCCATGGTTCATGGAAGATGTTGATTCGTTCGTCAACGATCTTCAATCCCAGTTTACTCCTGTATCGATGAATCGCCTGATCGGCACCCAGGAACACCGGCCCCATACCCGAGCGTTCCGGAGAATATCGTTCAAGCGCAGACATCAGCAAACGCACGAGTGTTCCGGCAGCTTGCGGCTCCAGGATGGTTTGATAGCGGCCAGGTTCGATTCGGACTGGATTCAACGATTTCTTACACTTTTCAAAAGCCAGATTCGCGATTTCGGGGATATTTACGCGAGCAAGATCGAACGATGTCTTCCCGACCCACGAAGAACCGGTTCCCTTGGGATGTCGCACCGTCGCTGAACACTGGGCCTGGGTCACTCGTCCCCACTCATAGGTCGCCCGCCCCCAGTTATCTCTCTCATATCTGAGCGATGTACTACCGGTTGTCTCGATGTAACCGGCCGACATCAACTGACTTTCCTCCGATAAACGAGTCAGCTCTTCAACCGCAACAGCGTTATCAACAACACTTCGGTTAAACGTTTCATCGCTCCACACAATAGCGCCCTTCCCTTCGGACTGCGGTGGGTCGATGATCTTATCAGGCGGAATTTTGTTGTTCCAACGGCCATAATAAAAGTCGATATGATCTGCAATTCCACGCAACGATTCAGAATCAGTCTGATTGGTAATCGCCGAGTTTGTCCGATATTTCAGTGTTCGACCGACTGTAACCGTAATCTCACGCTGATCTGAGTTTAACGACGCGCGGTTTCGTGCCCATCGAAGCCCGGCTCCCCACCAGCTCGTCACTTGAATATTCAGTATCCCGCGTGGTTGCATATATGAAGCCACTTCGTCAACGATTCGCCGAGCCTCTGCTTCGGTAAATACGCGAGCACTGAGCTCATCGTTTGCAGTAAAACTGGTCATCTTAGCTCTTCCTCGTTACATCAATGAACGTCATTTCTTTGAAGGTCGCCGGGGGGGCGTATACGGCTGATTCGATCTTTTGTTCTGGTTGCCCCTTTCGCGATTCGAGACCATTATATCGAACGCTATCGGAGCCACCCAACCCTATAAGATTTGTCCATAATTCACTTGTTCTGAATATCATTCCTGCATCGAGGAACCGTGCAACGCGCTTTCCTTTCTTCACTTCGTATGTTCGTCCGCGCGTCAACCCGGTCACCTGTTGGAAGTCAAAGGTGACGCTGGGTAATCTGAATTCCATTCCGTCGCCCAGCGCGGCGCGGAGATCATCGCTGGATTCAGTGGTAGTGGCTGGCTTGAGAGACAAGTCGGCCTTGTGTACAAGCGGGACGTCCAGCGCGGTTGGTGCGTTGGCGCATCCGTATGAAGTCACCGACTTTCCCCTCTGCGCATAATAGTCCTTGATCCAGGATGCCCCTTCCCGATTGGTCTGTAAATCCACGAGAACGCCGTCTTTAACAAGATCGTATTGAGCGGGTGCAACCCCTTCATCGTCCCACTTCACTCGCCCAACAGATCCAACGCCAGATCGATCACACGTGACGTTCATCATCGGCGAACCGATCTTCAGCGTCCCTAACATGGTTTCGGGCTCGTTGATATAACTCGTTCCACCCGCATTCGCTTCGAACCCAAAGACTCGATCGATTTCAGTTGCGGTACCAATCGATTGACTCACTAAACTTGCGACCCCACTCTGATCGATGAGCACACTATACCTTCCCACATCAACAGGCTTAATCGGAAGTTCCAGATCAGCGAGCGCCTCTTCATGAGCAACCTTCACAAAATCTCGGAGAGGTCTGTCCCGGAAATATTCAAACCCCTGACCAGCTGGAGTGATTCCTTCCACACTTCCGCCGGATTCAAGTTGCCTCGCTTCGTCCTTGAGTCCAAAGTCAATCAGACCAGAAGCGGAATAAAGCGTTTGTGTGGTTAACTGCCCTAGCGAGCTACCGAACGCTTTGTTGTTTCGAAGAAAGCCAAACCCGGTCCGAAACGTTCCCATGAACTTGAGACTGCCAATATACGACGTTAATCCTCCAACAAAATCCACCATTTCGTCGTCATCGATCTTGAACGGATCGTCCTTGATCGGGGTCTGCCAATGCCCACTCGTCACGTCAGCGATTGGGGCGAGCTCCGTAATTCGTTCCCGCCCCAACACGTTTGCCTTTGCCTGCGCAACGGCGGCAGCGCCAAGTCGCGCCCCTTCCTCTTTCGTCCACACGGGACTCGACGCAAATCCCCAATACCCCTGATACAGTGCGCGCACACCAAACGCCATATTTTCACTTCGTCCAGGAGCATATGAGCTGATGAAATATGACTCGGTGTGTGATAGCCGAGCATCCGCATATGTTGCTCCCGCTGCGATAGCGGCATCGACCGCGGCACTAACGATCTCGTTCCGATCAGGGTATCCGTTCGGGAACAACGGCTTCGCAACATTCGCATTCGCCAACATGGCTGTTGGACGCATTACAGCGGCGCCCAACGAGAGCAGCCCGCTACTCTTTAATACACTTCTGCGTGAATATAACATCAGCTTAGCCAATATGTATTGAGATTAATCTGCGACATCAACCTGTTTGATGTGGCCTATGAACCAAGGGATATATTCTTTTGTAGACGACTTTCTGATTCGGTAACTAATGACTCCCTGCGTATTGCTCTTGCGAAACGCAACGCTGAACGGAGGCATGCTTACGACGTTTCCACCGATAATCTCACCATGCACAGGGAGACCAAGGCTGCTCAACGCATCCGATGGACCCAAGGCACACCCCGTCGCAGGCGCCGTTGAGTCGGAGAACACTATATCGACAGCTTCCGCCGATACGTTGAGTATCAATTGCGCCGCGCACACCTGGTATAAACGCAGCGGCAGCGTATCCAGGAGCGGAATAGGCTCCGAATACCCGGGTGGAATTGTGACGGCACCAATTGCCGGTATGGGAAGATCATTATAGAGCCCAGTAAAGCTCAGACTATCATTAACCTCGTTACCATACAAATTCAGCGAAGCACGAACCCAAAATTTTCCGATAAGGTACTTTTCATTCCTGATGCGATATACAGGCTCCAAGCTTGGTCCACCCGCTCCGTCTACATCAGCAACTGCAGGCGCATCCACCTGAATCGGAATAAGGGCTCCCTTTTCGACGAGTGTTCCACCCTTGAATAAATCAACTCGAACACGAGGAGTTCCGTAAACTCCTGCCCCACCAACACGAGTACTATCGAGCGCGATAAGTCGTATCTGATCAGCATCTATTCGCCCATCGGTCACATAAATACGTACGGTATCCACCTTTGTTACGTATTTATGATGATACTCTGTAGCAACAAGGATCGGTCCATCAGAAATCTCTAACCCTCGTACCAACCCTGTGCTATCAACCGAGACGGTTTGCGATTCTGAAGAAATCCACTTGATGCTCTTCCAATCAACTGGAATCGTATCCTCATTCATCGCAATGAGATCAAATCCAATTTGATGGGAATCCCCCTTGGCAATCATTATCGCGGACGACCGGATTTTAATCTCCGCCAACACATCGCTTGGTGCTAACGCTTCCATCTCTGGTCCCTGGATATCAACGCATGCGACTCCCAGAAGCAACACAAGCGACAACGTCCATCTATTCATCAGCCTCATAATAGTTTTCTGAAAGAGTCTATGGTTTTCTATTGATACAGCCAGAATACTTGTAGTTATCCTTGAACTCAGCCGAATTGGGAATAAAGACGGTAGCGTCCCCGTACGAATAGACTTTGTCCGATCGACTATACTGCCCAATCGGGAACACGGTGTTCACATGACGGTGATATTGCCGAACCAGTCGCCGCATATCCGCTAGGCGCGTCGCCTGCCCATAGAACCAAAATGCACGTTCGCGGAAGAGCAAATTCACTTTTTGATCGACTGTAGCTGGTGCCGTTGTATCCGGTAATCCAACGGTACTCCTGGCCGCATTGATTGCATTGATCCATCCAGGATCACCAACGCTCAGCAAATGCTCAGCTTCCACCATCTTCGCTTCAACCCAACCCGCCAGTTGAAAGACGGCGTTTCCATCCGGAAACTTTGTCTCACGCACAACTAACGGAAAGGTTGCTACACCATCAGTTGTCATAACGGTAACCGGCACCCGAGGATCAATCGCAGCAGGATTCACAAACCAGATCAGTCCATTATTACCTTCACGATTGACAATCTCATGACCGTCATACATTCCCCGGATTCCGATACTCGACGGTATTGGCCAGAAAGCGTTTTCAGCGGCAGGGATCGGCGCACTGGGGTTAGGAGTGAGAGATTCTGTGTAATAGAGATTATAGGCATCGGATTGCGCGATACCGGCAACAGCTTGCGCCGCATCGGCATAGAGCCCGAGCGACATCAATGCTCGCGCTTTCCCGATCTTCGCCAACGTCGCGAAACGCAGACTATCATGAGGTATGGCGATAGCCGAATCAAACTTTGCAACAGCAATCTTCAGTAGCGAATCAGTGGACAATCCAACGCCATAGACCGCTGGTTGACCATACTGTGATTCTGAAAGTGGAACGCCAGAGCATAAATTTTCTGCGAGCATCGTAATCGCATACCCTTCAAACGAATACGCCGCACTGATTGCATAGTTCAAGGTTGAATCCGCTCGACGACGAAGAAAGTATCGAGCATACCCCGCCTGCACTCGGGCACTCTGCAAACCCGCGTACGCCGTTAACTGAAGTCCTTTTACTCCGTAATAGTCTATCGACTCAAACCTTGTATCGGGGCTTGTACCAAAAGACCACTGATACTCAGGAGTTCGAGCAGGTCGCGAAAGTAACTCATCCGTAATCAGACTGACTTCCAACGACGCTGCACTCACCGCTTTTTGTAAACTACCAACCGTAGAGTTCAGCAACGCCAACGCACCAGCTCTCGTATCGAGATAGCCATGATCAACTTCAGTTCCCACCAGCGGCCTATCGACCTTTACGATCCTATCGAGTGAACACGCAGCACAAACTGCAATCACGCCGATAGCTGAAATGGTCACTTTAAGTAAGTTTTTCATTGTTATAATATCGAATTACCTTAAAGTCCAACTTTGAAGTCAAGCACATATAGACGTGGGCGCGGTGGTGTTTGCCCGTCGTCACTGGAGACTCCAGCGCCCAGGATATTGCTGTTCACACCAGGGTCACGGCCAACAAAGTTCGTCCATAATCCAAGATTACTCCCCTGTAACGCGACCGACATGCTACGCCCACCGAATTTTTGCAGGAGGCTTTGCGGAAGATGGTACGTTACGCTCGCAGAGCTCCATCGTAAGTCAGACACTGGCCGGAGACCATCGAGTCCATAGACCACAGACCGTGCCTGGTCTGGTAACGGTGCGTTGATATCCTCTGCACCATATCGCGTTTGCGGAGAATATGGTTGTACATAACGACTTTGATACGCAAATCGACTATCAAAGACAAACTGATTGTTCAACGTGAATGAAACGCCATATCCCGCTCGATAACGTGGTTGACTCCATCCGAGATACACAAGAGAATCCGAAAGGATAACTTCGTTTTTGGCAAGCAAACCATCCCGATTGGCATCGCGATAGCCCAGCACTTTTTGGCTCCAGACGCCAAGCAACGGATATCCAGACTCAATTCGATCCGTAGCGTACCCAAATGGCGTGACTCCATTGCCAAGCCGTACAACTTTGTTGTCGCTCAACGTCAGTGAGTAGTTGAGGACCAATAGTGCATTACGAGCTTCGATCACACGCGCGTTCGCGCTCAACTCGAAGTTTCTATTGCGAACCTTCGCAACGTTCTCCTTGCGCACCCCACCAATAGCAATTCCTAACGACGGAGGCAATGTCTTTTTTACAAGCGTGTTCCTGTTTTCCTTATGCGCATATGTTCCAATCAAATTCACTCTGTCGTTCAGCATATCCAGGTCGAAGCCCAACTCGAGTTCAACGGCGCGCTCAGGCTGCAATCGAGTGTTGCCTGTACCATCCAACTTTACGACATTGACAAATTTTCCATCAACATACTCGACGCCACTTACAAACTTTCCATTGATATCGCTCAAGCTCGGCTGTACCGCAGAGTGGCCAAGAGCGGAACGAATCCGAAGGCTGTTGATGATGGCGTTATCTCTCCAGAATGATTCGTCAGAAACCAACCACGATCCACCAATTTTAGGATATACAGCGTCTTTTGATGATGTGATGGCGCTACCGATATCCTGACGAATTCCAACGTCAAAATAGACGCGCCGGAACAACCCAATCATCGAATTGATGTACCAACCCGCAGTCGCATTCTCAATTGCGTTGCTGACTGAGTACCCTAACTTCCCAAAACTCATCGACCTATCGCCTACAGGGACATCATACTTGGAAAGCAAGAGTACGTTGTCACCAGTTTTTTTGTAATCACCACCAATGGAGGGACGCACATCCAAATACTTGCTAAACGAACCAAGATTCAGACTGGTAGACGCATTCAATCGAATGGTGTACACACTTCGATCTTGTGTTGATTCCCTTCGAGACCCGAGATCATCATAGCAAGACTCCCCGAGCTTACACGCGGTTCGTCGGTCAAAGACTGATTCGCCCTTGTTCGTCCTTTCAACTCCGAAGTTTCCGTTTATCACAGACGTACCACGCGGACGATACTGCACACTACTGGAAATCATTCCGGAAGTCGTCCGAATTGGACTTTCTTTGGCCGAGATTGTTCCGCCACCATATCGCCCAAAAACTGTGTCCGTGCTGAATTCACCTGCTATCTGCCCGACAGGTGATAAGCCACTCCAGCTCGGCGATAATACGTTGTCTTTGAGGTTCGACTGTGCCCCCGTTAAGGTCATACTGAGTGTAAGGTTGCTGCGCGGAGTAAACACCAGCCCGGTTGTAATACTGTTACGTGTTAACTTGGATGGACGATCGAATTCGCTAGTAGGCTCATAGCCAAACACGCGGTAACGGAGCTTGTTAATGTCGCTGGATCTCCGTACACCAATCGTGCTGCCCGTTGATAGAGTCACATTATACGTGACATTCTGCGCGCCGCCATCCATTTGGAGGGTATACTTATTATTTGTTTCGACCCCCTCGCGTGATAACAGTTTGTTATTGGGATCCATGATCAGGACCGAATCCTGTGTACACGAATATTCAAGAACCTGCTGAATCGGACACGCTCTTATTTCGGTAGAACTCAGTGGCGTCCCTATCCCCGCATAGAACAGTGGGCTTTCACCGTACGTTTGCCCCCAATCGCGATTATACGCAACGTTCCACCTGGTAGGACCAACCTTCCCTTTCTTGGTCGTAATGACAATAACCCCGTTGGATGCATCCTGCCCAAACAGCGTTGCCGCCGACGGCCCACGAATGATCTCAATCGTCGCAATCGACGCAGGATCGATGTCATCCAGCCGCGACGGTCGAGACGCGGTCGCGTCAATCCAGACACCATCAAGAATAACAACCGGGTCATTTGATTCGGAAATACTCCCAATACCGCGAATCCGTATCCGTGTCGGACTCCCCGGATCACCTCCACCACGCTGAACCAATACCCCAGGAACCTGTGCCGCTTCGAGAATATCGGCAACCGTGCGCACCGGGGTTCGCTCCATAATCGCCTCAGGATTGATCTTGGCAATATCATGCGCAATCTCAACCCGCCGCTGTTGTCCTGTGGCTGTTGTTACAACCTCAGATAGCGACGTTGCAGACGAAGAGATCGCGAAGTCAGTAGTTACAACTCGTTCGTCGTTAATCGTAACGACCGCGGTTTTGGAAACATACCCAAGCATCTTGACCGAAACACGATGTTTCCCGGGAATGATATCGTTAAACCGGAAAGCCCCTTTCTCGTCTGTGACCTTTGTGATATTCAACCCAGCAATAGTCACCGTAGCGCCAACGACGGGCTTCTTTGTTACGGAGTCCGTCACAACGCCAACGATGGACGCCTTACCAATGGTTGCACTCTTGGTCGTCGAATCAGATTTCGACCTGATCATGATCCCTTGACCATCTGAAGTCTTCCCGGAAACCAGGTTCGTACCACGGATGACTGCAGATATAGCGTCTAGTGGAGACACCTTATTTAGGACAATAGACTTCTTGATCTGTAGCTCAGGGTTCTCCGAGCTAAAGAACAACCTAATATTTGCCTTTTCGACAATCTCATTCAAGATCGACTCAATCGATCGATTCTTCGCATCGATCGTAACAGATTTCGCTTGCTTCTGCTGGACCGCGTCATTTCCATAACCAACCATGTATGACGAAGCTGGAATCGACTGAGCAACCACCGCTCCCGGGAATGCGAATACTATCCCCAACAACAGCGGCGAACACGATGGAAGGGTAAATCTCATTTCGATCTACTTTGAATAGAGTGTAATTTGGTCACCATTTCTCTCAGTGCGAACGTCAAGCGTCCACGCAAGAACTTCAACTAACTCGGAGATCGATCCCAACTCGAAACGGCCGGAGATCCTTCGATTCCGAGTTTGAGCGTCACCAAACTTTATGTCCACTGCGTACCATGCAGACAGCTCCGGAAGAATATCTTCCAGACGTTTGTCCTTGACGATCAACACGCCATCTGCAAATGAGTTGGACGTCGTATCCAATCCGGATTTGACAACAGATTGGGTCCCATTACCCGTCGAAGCAATCGACAGCTGCTCCCCGGCAGACACAATATCTCGGCCGAATCCTACGCGACCTTCCCAAACGGATACCGTTTTCAGCGAATCCCACGCATAGTCACGGACAACAAATTCAGTCCCCAGAACGGTGACGGTTCCGGTAGATGTCTCAACAGAGAACGGCTTCCCGGTATTATGCTTCACGTTGAACTTGGCCTGCCCGGTAAGCTTCACCTTGCGATTGGACGCCAGGAAGTCTCCGCCGACTTCAAGGCGGGACCCAACGTTCAAAACAACGTCAGTCCCGTCAGGCAGCGTCACAGAAGCCTGACGCCCGGGCTGGGTAGAGTAGACAGATGCGTATGTAGACAGATCGTTGCGGACCTTACCTATCCCCGCAAACCAGGCGAAAGCCACCACCGCCGCTGCGGATACAAGCTGCGCGGCTACCTTGAAGCGCGATGCACGAGCCCTACGGACCGGCAACACCTTTTCATAAAGTTGCTGCGACGAGACCGCACTTTGAGAAAGCTGAGTCGCACCGACCCTCGCATCCGAGTTCACACTCGCACCGGCCGTAGTACCGCCCACCGCACCCAACTTCGCCGCAAGCTTGCTCCACGACTCAGCCACCGACATATATCGCGGTGCGGCCTTCAGAGCGCCACCTTGAGAAGCCACAGAATCCTCAAACAACCCCTGGCTCTTGAGCACCAAGGCTGAGTCCGGGACCTCCGCGAGCAGACACTCGATCTCTCGCTTATTTATATCATCAAGCTCCCCGGCCAGATACTTATCTAGGTCTTCCCAGCTAACGGGGCGACTGGAGTCGTCTTTATTCGGCATACGACAGGATATTCCTCGAGTTGAGAAAACCTGTCAATAATTTTCAATCGCCGGGAAATCCTACTAATCGAGACCGGCCAGATAGCGCTTTAATACCGGCTTCAACACCTGCCTTAGCCGAGTCGCGTGAAGCATCGCAGCATTCTCCGATATTCCGAGCAGCTCCGAGATTTTCGAGTAAGACATCCCTTCACCCCAACGCAGACTCACGATCTGTCGCTGAGTCTCGGACAGCCCTTTAAGCGCCAGTAAAAAGACAGCATTAAACTCTGCCGTCAGAACTTGAGCATCCGTTGGAAAGGCCTTGGGCGATATATCCGCCACCTCACCTTCTCGGCTCGACAAAAGATTCGATCGCACCGCATAATTTCGCCTGCTCTGAACGATCTTCTTATGGAGCGCCCCGATCAGATATCGCCCCAGCTCCCCCGGGCCCACCGATAGCTCTGCCCTCCTCTCCCACAAGCTCACGAAGACCTCCTGTATCATGTCCTCAGCCTGGTCTTCCGGCACACTGGCAGCAGCAAAGCGACGCAACCGGACAACATAAAACTCAAACACCTGCTTAAAGACTTCTAAGTCAGATCTTCGAATTCCGTCTATCCAATCCTCTTCTTGCTCAGAAGTGCGGCTTTCGTCCGATTGCACGGGAGCAAGATATAGGGCGGACACAAAGAGAGCCAGAGTACAGAAAATTCGATGCGACCTGGCCCCACTCCCAGAACGCCCTAATAACGTAGACTATACTGTAGGCATTTTGCTCGGTGAAGTGTCATTTAAGATAGCCGATCGCACACAAACACCTCAATCAAACGTTCAGTCGACTATTATGCCCCTTGTTCGTTTACTGAATTTTGCCGTAGCACTCAAGTCCCTCCGCTCATTCGGACTCTACTTTAGCGTAGCAATTGCCGCGTGCTGCCTACTCTCCGATCAGTTAGCCGCTCAAGGCGAATCCGGAGACATTATCCGGGGCACCGTTACCGACAGCCACAATCAACCGGTTAAAGACGCACTGATCCTGGTATTGGATGGCGGTATCGAGATACGCCAGGCACGATCCGGTAAAGACGGTCGCTTTTCGGTAATCGTACGCGGCGGTACAGGAACATATCTCATCGAAGCGCGAGCACTCGGAATGGCTGTTACACGACGATCGATCCAACGATCCGACGACAACACCACGTTAATCGCTGACATTAAAATGGATGTCTTGGCACCGAAATCAGGAAATACCCTGTCAGGTGTCAACGTTGCAGGAACGAGAGAAAAGCCGTCCCGGAATCAAACCGAAGATGAATCGGCTGGTTCGAATGAACAGAGCGTATCCACGCAAGGCAGTCGTTTATCACCCGCATACGCGCAAGATATGAATCGCCTGCTTGAAGCAGCGACTGCCGGGCGACTGCTGGATGATGGAATTTCGTTTCTTGGTCAAGATCCATCACAGAACAAGTACACGTTTAACGGAATAGAGTACTCTGGAACCATGCTGCCAATGCGTGGCACAAGACTCTCCGTTACAACCGCGAGCTTTGATCCATCCAAGGGCGGATTTAGCGGTGGACTGATTAGCGTAAACACACAGAGCGGATCCATCTACGCGATTCGCCAAATGTCACTATCCTACGATGGTCCTCTCTTTCGTTCAAAGTCGTCGAACTTTTCCAACGCACCGATTCGCAGAGGAAGCGTAAACTATTTTGGCTGGGGCCCGCTAAAAAACAAAAGTCGATTCTATAACTTCAGCATACAGTTCAACCAGGAAAACTCAGCAGTTGCGTCACTGAATAGAATAGTAAATTCGGCCCTTCCGGCAGCATCGAACAGCAACGCTCCAACGTATGATTCACTAAATAACTTCTACAGTGTTCTTAATGCGAAACTACCACTAGGCGCGAAGTTAGGTACTGAGCCGTCATATATAAGTAGAACATTCGCAACGCATCTGCGACTTGATTTCACATCCCCAAGATCGAACAGAGGCTCTAATCTTGTGGTTCGAGGCCAGCATTCGGTGCGCAATGGCCTGGGCACAATCTCCAATGGATTTCTCTCGCGCACTGCGAACATGGTAAACACCACAGGAGCATTACAGTACAGTTATTCCGACTACATAGGAAACTTTTTCTTGCACGAAATGCAGTTCGGTGTGTCAGCCACACGTTCGTTAACCAGACCGGAACTACTCGCCCCCGCAATTTCGGTTTCAGTAAACGATCAAAGCTCCGACGGAACGTCGTTTAATCAATTCCTATTTGGTGGTAGTGGGTCTGGCAACGCCGAACGCAAAGCCATTGGTATTAACCACAACAATACGCTATCCTGGTTTTCGCCAAGCAATAAACATCAAATCAAACTCTCGTCGAATGTGCAGCTAAATACAGCACATGAAGCCGCATTATATAACAGCATCGGACAGTTCCATTTCAATTCGATCGAAGACCTGGCGAATAACACCCCCACCAGCTTTGTTCGCACACTGGAACAGCCTCAGTCACGCGCAACGGTATTCGGCTCGAGTGTCTCGATTGGCGACAGTTGGAGATATAGCGACAATATAAGCTTTCAATTTGGCGCTCGACTCGATTACGCACAGTCGTTACGGTATCCTGAGAAGAACTTCTTGCTGGATTCATCGTTATCTATCCGCAACGACTATGCACCAAAGGCTTTGATCATCAGCCCAAGGTTAGGATTCAAACGCAGATTTTTCAACTCTGAGTCTGCTGATATACAAACCGACGCAGCCCGAAGCTCCACAAAAACAACATTAAGCGGCGGAATCGGCGTATTTGCCAGCGATCTCACCCCTGATATGGTAATGCCTTCAATGGCCTACACAGGCATTCGAGATAACTATCAAACATTAAAATGTTACGGAGATAACACGCCAACTCTCAACTGGAATTCCATACTCGGCAATACAAATCCAACTCCATCAACATGCGTAGACGAATCGAGCGGAAACACATTCGCCCAGAGGGCATCGATCGTAAACTTTATGTCCAATGGATTTAAACCTCCGAAGGCATTACGCTCGACGTTAAACTTCGAACATATAACGGACGCTGCAAGTTTCTCTGTTAGCGCAACGTATTCAAATGGCTATAACGAGAGAGACATTATAGACCGTAACTTTGACACGACGTCAAAGTTCGCTATGAACACCGAAGCGAACCGCCCCGTGTACGTAAATGCAAGCTCGATACTCAGCCCAAGCGGTGTAATCGCAATTGGAGGATCGAGACGGTTACCTGAGTTTTTCGGAATCAGTGAAGTTGGCTCAACTGGTAAATCCATAGCTCGTGAACTTTCATTCAGTATGTCACTTCCTAATATACTCCTTGCAAGTTCGGCGCATTCGTATGCAGTGAGATACATACTATCTGACCAGAAGACGTATCGCAGCGGATTTAGTTCTACAACAGTTGGAAACCCTGTTACCGGGGAATGGGGTCGCGGAAGCGGCGATATCAGGCACATCGTTAGGATCTCCGCCTCCTCGGTTTTTAATGGCTTTTCAATCATGGCATTCGGTACAATACGATCTGGCATGCCGTTCACACCAATCGTTGGATCCGACATCAACGGCGACGGATACATGAACGATCGAGCCTATATCGGTGCGGATGTAATGGATCGATTGCCTGAGCTGTCCGCTCGTGCAAGGAGCTGCATCAAGAGCCAGATGAATCAGATGTCACGCAGAAACAGTTGCACTGGCCCATGGTCGCAATCGCTCGATCTTAACTTTAGACTGGATGGCGCGCGCATCGGACTTCCCAGACGCATATCGGTCACCACCTACCTCAGCGACGTGCTCGGCGGCGCAGACCAACTATTGCATGGGCAGAATCGAATGCGCGGCTGGGGCGTACAACAAACAGTGAGCCCGATTTTGCTTACCCCGTCCGGATTCGACCACACTTCCCAGTCATTTCAGTACGACATAGATAAAAACTTCGGAGCCCCACTATCGTTCCGAGGTAAACGCTCGTCGAATTTCCGTTTAGCAATCAGCGCGACAATCCGACTAGGCCCAAACTTAGCCTCTCGATCCGCTGAAGCACTTAGAAATCAGCTTACGCAAGTGGAATCGGTTGACTCGCAAGCCGTGGTTTTAAAGACATCACTAAAGAAGCTTGGAAGCCACGCACCTTATGTCTTTATGATGCTTCGTCAGTCGTATGATAGTCTCGACCTGTCCCCAGATCAGATAACTAGGCTCGATAGTGCACAACGACTCCACCGAATCCAATCTGAGTCCTTTGTCGACAGTCTTGTCGATTCATTAGTTCGATCCCATAAGATTCAGGCATTATTTGAATCCACTGGTACATCTAAAATGCTCGTAGATATAACCGCGAAGACGAATCGTGCAATGGACAATATCTTTTATCAAACGAGTGTACCTATTATCAAAAGCACCCTCTCAGCCGATCAGATGTCCAAGTTATCGGAGTATATCCGCATAATCATCAACGTGCAGCAATCCTATGGTGACAATTGATCGGCGCTGTTCTGAGAATTTTCCGAACACTAAGCCCCGTTCGTTTACGAAGAAGCGATTCAGGGGAAAGAGCAACGAATGAATCGGTCTCATCACGATCAGTTCTGATCCAACTCGAGGGAACAAACTACTTCGTACCAAGATGTAGCTGTTCGGCATCAGTAAAAAATGTTCGGCGATACCATATCACCACAAGCGCAGATGTCACCGCAACAGCTGCGGTCAGCATGAACATCACGACAATTTGATATCGAACTGCCAACACGGGCGAAGCACCGGCCAGGATTTGTCCCGTCATCATCCCAGGGAGAGAGACAATCCCGACAATCGCGAGCCCATTGGCAGCGGGGATCAGCGCCGCCGTTAAAGCAGCACGGACTGCACTCTGCGTCGCTCGTGCTGGCGAGGCGCCCAATGCGAGATACGCCTCTATCTCCCCTGAACGAGCGTGTATCTCACTCGACAGTCGTTCGGCCGCAAGCGCAGCGCCGTTCATGGCATTGCTAACGATCATTCCGAACAGCGGAATAATGTATCGTGGGTTATACCATGGGTCGATGCCAATAACGATCTCATTCACATACGCGAGCGTTAATCCTGCCCCAATAGATAGCGCAGCCGTCGAGATCACGAGCAGACTACGACGATTGATGTGAATGCGATCCGTTGCGGTAAAGGCTGCAGCGACAAGCATTACAATCAGGGCGAGCATCACCCAGTACCATCGATCTACGGAGAATAGACGAACGAGGACGTAACCAACGACCAGGAGCTGTACCACCGCTCTGACCGCACCGATCACAAACCGCTTAGCCAAGCCGATGCGATACCACATCGATATCGCGATGGCCACACCGATCAGAGCGATCGCCAATAACAGGTCAGGCCATGAGATGGGGATTGTGGATGGATCGGCGTTAGTGGATCCCACTGGACCAACACTTCGAACGATATCCGTGATTGCACCGAGGACGGATGTATCGGCGCGAGGTGATCCGACCTGGCTAACATTGCCGAGTAGACCAGCGATTGAACTGAAGATCGGAGTGATAGTGGGTAACGAAGGCATGGATTGCTGTCTCGCTATTGTTCGCTATTTAAATATGCGCGTGCCCTTTCGGAGTTGGCGTGCCCAAAGAGCGACTGTGTTTCTCCAACTTCAACGACCTGGCCGCCGTCCAGCATCACAGTCCAGTTACTAATGGCTCGTGCTTCACTGAGTCGATGCGTAACCATGACGATTGTCATCTTACGGATCTCGCACAGGCGCTGCACTGTTGAGAGCAGGCGTTTAGCGGCTTCAGGGTCTAGTGAGGCGGTTGGTTCATCGAGGAGTAGTGCATCTGGAGCAGTTGCTAGGGTTCTGGCTAGGCTAACGCGTTGTTGTTCACCGCCAGAGAGTTCGGTTGCGGTACGTTGTGCAAACGTGGAATCGAGCCCGACATCCTGGAGAGAGGTATTGATATCTGCAGGTTGCTTGGCGAGTGCTGCTGCGATGGAGAGATTATCTGAGACGGTCCCGGGGAACATGACAGCTGTTTGCGACATAAATCCGACACGTTGGCGTAGAGAGCGGATGGGGATATCGCGAATGGAGCGATCCTGGATTGTTATGGTTCCGCTGTCTGGCTCATCGAGTCGGTTTAGGAGGCGGAGAAGAGATGTTTTACCGGAGCCAGACGGGCCAACGATTGCGGTAATCTTCTGGATCGGTATGTCGAGATCAATGCGATCAAGGACAACGCGATCGAGCCTGGATCGGCGGATGGATCGTAGCGCGAACATATTCATGGTAGCGTATATACAAACGCAAAAAGCCGTCCCTTGTGAGGACGGCTTTTTGTTTCCTACAATGAGGTGCCGGCGACGGCCTACTCTCCCGCGACCTCTCGGTCGGAGTACCATCGGCGC
>CAYTFY010000013.1:0-73932 GCA_964437225.1 uncultured Gemmatimonadaceae bacterium
TCCAAACCACCGGCTGTTTGCTGGCTTCGTCTCCGTCCGTTCGACGATACAGCTGACGCATTTTTTGCAACAAGATACGGAACAAGTTCGAGACGTCCGCCGCCATCAACTCCATCGACCCCTGTAAGTTCACCAAACTGCGATGATATCCCTGGCTGCGATACTCGATATTGCGGCCAGCTCGCTCGCTCCTGTATCCGTGCGATATCTCGACGGACGCTAAATCCAAAGGTATGCGCTCCCCTATTTGCATACCGTATTTGGCTGAATGGTATTCGAAACTCAGCGGTCCATCCCAGGCTGTCCAATTGTGTTGCAACATCCCAGACAGAATCCCACGCAATATCTTCAACAGAGTCATCGTACGTGATATAGTCACGCTTCACACCAGCCGGATTCACCGCAAAGATGTAACCGGTTCGCCGATCTCGTAGGGGATCGATAAGTATTACGATATGGTCAGACTGAGTTTTAACATCTCGCCGAGCCATTGGGGTGGCGATGCTGTCGGGGTGGGGGTCGAACGCACGAACAAAGACATACAGGGCGCGCTTATCATACGCAACTTTTGCACTGGTTTTGAAGCGTGGTATACCGCCTTCGCTTGGTGCGAACAGCTGAAAGTCGTGAATCGGCTCTGCGGACTTCCAGATATTATCGGAATCAGAACCGTCGATAACCGGTGATACGGTAGTTTGAGCCGCCTTTACCGTTGGCGTTGTTGCTGCACGGGTGGCCGTCGATTCATATCGTGTTTCGGGATTGCCCTGTGCACTCAGGACCGTAGCGAATACGATGGTGGCTTGAATTGCGATCGAGACTGCAATGCTGCGAGACACTATCATCATGGCGAAACCGAACGGCTAGTGTGTATGAAACAACGATCCCCGCGTATCGAAATGAATCTAATTCGACACGCGGGGATCGTTGTACAGTTTACGTGCGGGCGGAGATTACCAGATTATGGCCTTTTGGTCCGCAGAAACAACCATACGATCATTTTCTTTGCATCCGAAAGCCTTAACGAATTCCGGCATGTTCATGACCATCGAATGAACGCGAGCAAACGGTGCAGCGTGAACATCGCCATTGGCCCCACTGGTCCACTTTGCGCGCCACACCTGCGCCAGCGCGAGAAAGTAACGTTGGTCGGGTGTGTAGCCATCAACAACCGCATTCGCTGCCTTGTTGTTCTTGATTGATGACTTCCATGCATTATAAGACACAATGACGCCCCCGAGATCAGCAACATCCTCACTGAAAGTTCTCTTCCCATCAGTGTTCCAACCATCGAGAATGCCGAGCGTAGAGTTAAAGGCTTTGAGACGCTCGACCTGCTTTTTCATCTCTGGATTCTCGAGAGATGAGAGATTAACCGCAATGCTGTGGAAAATTTCGTGACCAATCACCATCCCGATACCTGCGTAGTTTGCGGCATCTTCAGCGTTAACATCAAAAAACGGTGGCATGAACATCACAGCCGGAATCTCGATCGCATGGTCGCCTGGCATGTAAAACGCGTTCGGAACAAGCAGGCTGGCCTTCCATTTTTCTCGATCATTTTCACCAATCGAGTTAGCCCATTTTTTATTATTAAATTTTTTGATTGCTTGCTTGTTCCCCTTATAATCGGACGACGATAACACGAGATCGCTATAGTCGACAGCTTCCTTCGGCATACCTACGCGGAGATGTAACTTTTCCAGGCGCTCGTGCGCCCGCTTTTTTTCTGCGACGCTCATCCACGGATTCTTATCGATACGCGCGATTACGGACACTCGGAGGGATTCAAGAAGACGCTCCATCCGCGACATCGCGTTTGTGACGAGCAGTTCCTGCGCAAACATCTGTCCCACGCCACCGCCAACGTTGTTGAGTGATCGCGTCAAGCATTGCTGTGCGCGTGTCGAATCTGGGATTGGCTTTGACGATATATAGCGCGGCTGCAGATCGAGCGAATCGGTTGTTAGGCAGCTACCGTAAAAGGTACCGACCATCTTGATAGTCGGGTCCTTGGTGGTGCTTGCGACGGACCAGGCGGAATCTAGCATCGTCTGGAGACGCTTCTGGGTACGCTTGTAGGTATCGGAGAAGAACTCAACCCGCTTGGGAGCGCCACTCTCACTTATTATTTTGGTTTTGTTGCGCCAATCGCCATTGGCGTATAGGTAAAAATCCTCGCATGGGGCAACTGTTGTGTCGACACCATAGCGGATTGAAGGGCCAAGCATTGGCTGGGTAACGGTGTCTACTTTTTTAGCGGCGGTATCAGATGTTGCGGCGGTATCTGGCCGCGCTAATGCGCTGGCGATCGGACCGGCTGCGCGGGGGCTGATGGTACCACCGTGCAATCCTACGACTGATAGTCCTACAAGGAGAAGGGCGTTCGCCATGTGCATTGAAGAGGTTACCGAAGGCTGGTGTTTAGGAGTTGTCGCGATAGGCTGTTGGAGTGTGGGAACAGTCTACCGCATGGGTTTTTTTTCGGGCTCTGGGTTCTGGGGCTCCCTGGGGTGGTTCTGAAAAACGGGAATACCAGTACTACGAGCGTAGTTATTTGACACACTGAGGGGCAAGAGGGTTTTCGGGGGTTTAGTGACGGTTTAGGGGTTGCGGGTGGGGGGGGTAGTCTGGGGCAGGAGTTAGCGAGCGGCGCGCACAACCGTTGAAGGCGGCGGGGGATACCATGCCGCGCTGAGCTTGAGAGCCTGCCGCGGTATAAATGTGCGTCGGCTGGACGTTGCAGGCGCAACAGAAAGTGAGGAGATCCGTGCAGCAGGTTCCACCACTTTCCGAATCTTCAACACCGCGAACAACAATCAAAAAATATCCCTTGACTCGGCCCTCACGCCGAGCGTATACTCGGCAAGGACAGCAAAGCGATATATTTTTCAGAGGAGTGCATATGGCATTACAGTCTCCAAACTCCGACTCTTCCAACCTGCGCCCGTCTCCATCGTCATCAGCAACGACAGGTAGCGACGGGATAGTTTATGATGAGTGTGGAATTGATTGGAATACGATTCACGATGAGAGCGAAGCGGAGCGTGCAGCCGGATTATCGTTCTCAATGGAAGAGTTTATGGCGTTGACAGTTGAGGATTTTGCGGCGATGCGCAATATGACTTCGGGTGAGATGTATGCGTTCGTTAAACAACGAAGCGCGTATTGATTTATTCCCGCGGGTGCTTCGGGATATTGATGGTTTGACAGGGTTTGTAAGTAAATATCCTGGAGGAGACCCGCGGGCACGCCTACAAGATATTCAGAACGCCATCACGAACGTTGCGCGGGCTCCGCTGCAACGTCCAGTCCGGTACAAACGAGCTTCCACCGGCGTGGAGTTGAGAAGATGGAATGTTCGGCAGTTTGCGATTGTCTATTCATACGATGAACCAAGCTGGGACGAGCCATCTGGGGTTGTACGGATCCGGGCGGTACGGCATGGGCGAGTGCGGAATGTCTTTGGTTGGGTGCGTGAAGGCGAAGCATCTATGTCCAATCGACTTCCGTAGCTTCAAATTTCGGTGAGTAATCGCCACCTGGCCCCCTTGCGCCACCAGCTAACTGAAACACAAAAAGCGCGGCAGTGTCAGGTAAACATTATCCCCCATCACATCAAAAAACAGGGCATAACCGTGTCTACCAAATCGACTACCACGCTTCAAGTAACTTCTACTTCAACACTTGTAACTCTATGCCCAAAGCGAGACTCGAACTCGCAAGGTGCCAAGCACCGGGGGATTTTGAGTCCCCTGCGTCTACCAATTCCGCCATTCGGGCTGAGACGAATACTAGCACAGGCGGTTTAAAAATACCACTGGGTAGTCTCCAAATTTTCGGGGACTATACGCCCTCGTGCGAAGCGCATGGCTGATCCCCAGGAACTTATTCGCTGTCCTCACGACTTACAGCCGCACATCTCCACAGGCTGCAGACACCATTTCCTCAAACTAGTCGCCCCTGCTATAGCGATCCAAGTCGCGCGCTTCATCTTCCCGATCATGCCGCTTGGCCGTTCGGATGAGCCAAACGAGGAAAACTACGAGGACGATCACCAACGCGACTGCCACTGCCATACCGAGAATCCATATGCCCATAATACCGAAACCTACCCTATAAGGGACACAGAACAGTAGCCGATTTTATATCCCGCTCTGACGCCTTCGCGCTACCAGTGCAGAATCACTCAGGACGGCTCTACTGGGATTTTGACGACTGACAATTTGCAAGTAGCCAACTTCGGGTGGGGGATTTTGAGTCCCCTGCGTCCACCAATTCCGCCATTCAGGCGCAGTCGAAGACTAGTAACCGACCGCCTAAAAAAACTACGGGGAGCCCGCAGTCCGCAACAAAATCTGGCGCATTCGCTGCACGGACAGCCTGTGAGCACCCTGTGCGACAACGACTCCAAAAAAATCCTTCTGGATTCCCAAGGCGACAGCTAAACAATATATTCTTTGTATGCTTCACTTTCCTCATCGAATTTCAGCCAAGTGGCGGCCTTCTATGGTTGCGTTTGCCTCCCTAGTGGCAGCTCTCGTGGCGGCCTGCGGCGATTCCACAGAGCCCATGAAGCCGCTGGCATCGAGCTACGTCCTTACCACAATCGACGCCAATCCGGTCCCATTTGTGTATGCGAACTCTGGCAGCTCAGAGTTTCCGAGTGCGAGCCGCTATGTAGCTCGGACTATTAAACACGTTACCCTGGACACGTTTGTTGTATCTGAAGTGATGGACGTTCTACACCCAACGGACAATCAGGTTCTCGGCTACCGATGCACACAATACGATGTCGCACTGATACGTAGCGGACGCTATATAATTTTCAAATACTATGTCCGCGATCCGACACCTACCGCCCCAAGCGTTGGTGGTATGGGAGCGCCTGTCCAATTTGTGGTCAAGTACGATACCTTGACGGTCGACGGAGACGAGCTTGTCCAGATCACCACAGCCATTCCAGGACGAGTGAGTCGACTCGTTTTCAGGCCAGGCGTCGCGACAGCATCCTGTCCTTCGTTATAAACCCATAGGTTAATTCTGGCTCTGACGATTATTTGCCGGGACAGCACCGTGACGTCCCGGCCTTTGTCACCGCCGACCCGCAACTTGATGTATCATTCAGCCGTCTGATATGGTCAGCTATTTCACCGTATCTTTATCTTTCGGTACAGGTTTTTGTGCAAGTGCAGCAGCAAGTGGAAATCCCAGCTCTCCGAGCTTCACAAAATGCGCACGCACGAATGCGATGGCATCAGAGCGGAGCGGCGCCAGGCGCGGGAAATCCCCTCCCCTTCCCCCTACTTACGATCCAACCTCGCAACCACCGTTTCACCCGACAACAACTCTAGCGTCTTACCCGAAATCTTAAAACTCCGAGTCTGCTCAACTGCAGAGCTTACCCGGTTCTCAAGCTCCATCCCCTCTGCGCACGCCATGCGCGTCATGGCCATCTGAGTAAACTGCAACTCACTACCGTTCACAACATACCCACCCGTCATCCGGTTACACCCAGCAAAGCCACTCGCTCGACGATCGGTCGTCGCCAACATCAAAGTCGCCGGTTTACCCTCTGCCCCGACCCCTGCAGCCTCACCCTCCACCTCAACAAAATGCCACTCGGTGTCAGTCAGCCGACTCGTTGCCGTAGTATCGCTGGCGGACTCATTAGTCGAGGCTCGATGGCAAGCCGCCGGGATCGTCGCGGCACCGAGGAATAGCATGGCGACGATGGGCGTGGAAATAGATCGGAAAGGTCGCATATCACGAGTCCGGAAAATGGGATAAATCGAGCCGAAACTCCATCGATTACGAGGGTCGTCCGGTCTCATCGGTTGTCAGGGACTACGAATTGCAAAAATCCGTCCCTCGCGACTACTGGAAGTCGTATCGCCTGGAGCCGCGTCCAGAGACTCTCTCGGTAAACCCCATTTCATTCCTACCGCAACGCTTCCTCTATCTCTCGAACAATCGTTGCTTCACGTTCTGGGACGGCATTCATCACAAAACGAATTCCCCCATCCTTCCCCACCAAAATCGCGTTGCGTCCTCGGCTATAGGCTTTCATTGTCGGCGTCGCCTTATTCACACGACGGCCATCAGCCTGCTTTGTAAATGGCGTCTCATCAAATGCAATCACGCCCGGTAATGCGAGAAATTCAGCAAAGTATCGACTTGCGGAATCGGATTCCGCGCTTGGTTGCTCAAGTCGATTTCGATAGTACCCCACAGTTTGCCCCGTTAATATGATCTGAAACGGCTTATCATGAAATCGATCATACACGCGCCGCAATGTTGCGTAGGTGGGATAACACATTCCACCGCATGCATGCCCAACGAATACAATCATGGAGACAATCCCGGGTGCAGGACGAGTTGACGTGGTATCGTTCGTCTTATACCAATGGCTCACATCAAGTGGAGACGCAGCTAATCCCCAAATTGTATACGGATACCTGGCGGCCATAATTCCGCTATTCAAATATGATTGATCTTGAGAATCTACCGGCCTAAGCGGGAGTAAATCCATCTTTGAGCTATCCATCAACGCAACCGCGGAAGGCCCGGTCTTCGCAACTGCGGTTGGATCCGCGAGTGCGCCATACGCTGATAGAATTGCATAAGCCCAGTCGATACGGTCGTTCTGCGACATCTGCGCACTCGCGTTGAGCGCAGCCGTTCCTTCCGCCAGCGACTTTGATACACTATCAACCGATAGACTATACTGAGCAAATTCTGTGTGCGCCAGCATTCGCCACAACGCAACCTCGGTACCGATAGCATCAAGTTGATCGAGATAATATTGCGCACGAGACACTCGGGATGGTCGCGCCTCGAGCAATGCTCCAACAATCAGGCGTAATGTCCATCCATGTGTATCCGTTCCCTGATATCCTTCGCTATTAAGCAGTCGATCAAATGCGATGTTTGCAAGCGAGTCCTGTCCAGCTATCAGATAAAGTTGCGCAAGATCCAGTAAATCCCTCGGTAATACGGAAGCAATGGAGAACCGTGCTCCACATTCGCGGGCGCCTTGAACCGCCATTGCAGGTACGCTATCCGTTGAAGGCGCATATACTACTGTATCAGGACGTTTATCGCGCCAATACAAACGAGTAAGCCTGTATGCAGCTTGTTGGCATTGACGGGGTGTTACATACCGAATATATGGATTCGCACGGTTATCAGTCGTATCTGTCAGCTCTACATGTCTTGCAGATTGAATGGAGGTTACCGTTACGCTGGTCGATAACACAGGCGCCAACACAATCAACGGTGATGCCAATGCGGCGCGATCAGCGGTATTTATATTCGGTTGCGCATATACCGTTCTTGCAGCTAATAATGGCACAAGACAGATGATCAAATAGTATGTTACGCAACGCGTACGCCCTTTAAGATTATACCGCATCCATCAACCCGGTAAAGCTAAAATCCAGAACTTTCATTGATGGCACAACCGTTGGCGCCCAGGGACGATACACTCGCTTTGGGACACCAAGCTGCTCAATATTATTCATAATAAACAACGGAGATTCTGTAATACGAAAGTTCTTAACCGCTTTCGTAATCTTTCCATTCTCAACCAACCACAATCCATCTCGTGTATTACCTCGCAACAGCATACTGGCAAGATCGATTACACCAATCGAATTAAATCGCGTCACAACCAATCCACGTTTTGTCGTCGCAATCATTTCATCCATCGTTGCTGTTCCGCCGCTAATACGAAATGATCGGCTGCTCGGCAGCGCGGAATCAATGTTCAGCATGGTCAAGCCATACGGACGATCATACGCGAGCGCTTTGAGCACTCCATTTTCAAACCAATTCGTTGGCGTATATGGTTCGCCCGCCCAATCAAATGGAACAAATCCCGCATCGGGATCCATCGGATCAGCACTTACCGTAATACGTTCATCAAGTAACTTCTGCCCGATCTTTGAGTTACCCAGTCCTGCCGCGAATGGCCCCAGCCCAGCTTCAGCCATTCGACGGTCCATCGCCTGATCGATAATTGGAGCAAATAGATCACACACGGCTTGCGGTTCGAGAATGGCCGTATATCGCCCAGGCTCTACTGCCACAGGGTTACTTGACCGCCGACATTTATCAACTGCCGTTTGCGACAGTGCGTTGACATCAATTCGATTCCAATCATTAAAGTCGACCCCGGCCCACCCCGATGCCGTTCCGCCAGCATTCCGCACGGTCGCACTGCACTCTGCACTTGTAAATGGGTAATATCTAAACAACCCACCAGACTTCACAACAGCATACCCGGTACCGCTCGTCTCTAGATATCCAGCAGAGAGTAATTGATCGGCTTCAGCAGGCGCAATCATCGTTGTAAGGGCACTACCGCGCTGTTTTGCATCGAGATTATATGTCGTATCAAACCACAACGTTGGATTTGCATGTGGATGGGTCGCGGGTGGCGCATCAGGGTATTGTTCGGGGTTCTCACTACCGATCAGTGTCGATGCTTCTGCGCGAGCAATACACGTTCGAAGCGATGCATCATCCATAGCGTTGGTAATGGCTGTGCCAATTGCACCTCGAATATCACGATTGATGTAAATCGATGTTTCCTGCATATCGCCACCTGTCGTTGGCTCGTTGCGGTTCCATCGAAGATTACCGCGCCATGTGGTGTTGATGTTTACCATGGTGTTCCCGCCACCACGCGTTAAATTGAAGATGCGATCAGTAAGTGCCTTACAATCGTCTCGCGATAAAAACCGATCGGAGTTGGATCGTCCATCCGCGAAAACATCATTATATGAAGGCATAAATAAATTTTTGATGGGCGGATGCTTTAGTGAATCGCCACTCATTTCAGGCTTTCCTGGTCATATCAACAAGGTCGATATTTTTGACAAGTGCAGGGACGGCACGCACGGTGTTGTGCGTTTGCTGATACGGCTGTCCCTTGCCATGTGTAAACCCAAATGATCGCTGACTGTTGATACCGCCAACAGCCTGTACATTCTTCCAGAACTCCGGCGTACGAAAAAGAAATTCTCCACCAATGATGAATCGCCCTAACTTTCCATTGACAATTTCACGAACGATTCCCTGCCCCGAACCGTTGAGCTGCTGTTGATCTGTCCATGTTAGTAACGAGATAACAGCAATACCTTTTTTGACGTTGGCCACGAGGCTTTCAAAGCTTAAATCCTCGGCTCCCGGCTCAAGTGATAAATTAGGCAACATTGACATCGTAATATTCATTGCCGATGCCGTATATGCGCAACCATGCGATCGTACAACACGCCCCTGCCGATCATACCCGGGCTTGAGCCGCATCGCATGTTCGCGCGTTGTCTGATAATCATTTAACACACCGCCTCTAACAAGCGTAAACTCATCCGGGACGACGCCTTCGTCATCCCATGCAACCGTTGCATTCCCGCCAGCCTGAGACCTGTTGGCTGTGATAGTTACGACCGGCGATGCTGTGACATACGTGCCGAGCATATCGACCGGTGCGGATAGATAGCTGGTACCGCTCGCATTAGCTTCAAATCCCAACGCCCGGTCAAGCTCAGTCGCAGGACCAAGGGTTGTGTTTAGCATTTTGGCCATTGCCTGCGCACTAAATACCGCTTCATGCCGATACGGCTCTACCTGCACGATATGCCGCGCCTGTTCGGCATCAGCAATAATATTAGGAATCTGATCGATTAGCCCGGATTCATAAACATGCTCCCACCCTTTCCCGGCAGGTGAGAGAAAGTCTGCGGAAGCCGAGGCCTCCCCGAGTCCGAGATGGTATTGGTCGCGGTACGAAAGAGTAAACGAAGCCTCACTCACATAGGTAGTCTGGCGCCATGACGACCCTTCGCTCGATGCAAACGTCTGTTTCCTGCGCCGGAACCCCATCGTATGCAAACATCGGGTTCGGACCATCACCTTCTTGGCGTAGTCATCCGCGCTCATGATAAAATCGAGCTTTTCCTCGGCTGGGATGTCAAAAGGATCGTATGTTACCGGCATCGACCACTGACCGTTAACGACTGGTGGCATACTGGCAAGCAACAACGTCCGAGATCTACCTAATCCAGTCGCCCGGGCCTGCTCGACTGATCCCCGGGCCAACCGCTGGGCTTCTCCCTGAGTCCATAGGGCACTCGACATAAAACCCCAATAGCCGTTCACGAGGGCTCGAACTCCCACGGCATATCGCTCCTCTTCGGTCGGAGCGCTGGCCCCATAGAATCTCTGCTCTCGAATCTGCGTGAGCCGAACATCAGCGTAGGAGGCCCCAGCAGCGGTCGCCGCCTCAATAGCGGATGCTGCCAGAATTTGAGGATCTTCTTGCACTCCGGGATCTGGCGTAAAGGAGGGCGTAGCTCTAGACTGCGCTATAGTCTCCTGACCTGAAACTGGAAAGAAAGGAGCAGCAACGGCGAGACCAGTCGTCCCGAGAAATTGTCGACGCGTAAATGGCACTACCTTACCTCAAATGTTACGATTGTCGTATGCGATGATGGCAAAATGACTCACGATTCAGTCGCTCTGTATCCGCTCTTACAAGACTCGGGAAGGTCGCATTTGTCCTCATTCAGAATGAAGGCAATTTGGAGTGTAGACGTTTGCGAACACGCCGAGTCATTCTATTATCTATGTCCATGACCGATGATTGACGGAGAGCGGGAGCCAACCTCCGAGGTGGTGGCGGCTGCGGCGACAGAACCGGAAACATATGAAACCGTGTTCCGCAAACAGTACGCACCACTATGCAAATATGCCGCCGGATTCACGCGGTCGTGGGATGTCGCAGAAGAAGTTGTTCAGGCGGTCTTTGTTGCGTTATGGAGTTTGCACGAACAAGGAGAAGTGCCAAGGAATCTGAAAGCGTATCTATATACAGCAGTTCGAAATCGCGCTTTTACGATCCATCGGAACGAACTCGTTGCAGAACGGGTTGCCGATGCGTATGTCGAAGGGATCCTTCCGATACGAACACCCCCGGGATTTTCGGAGTTCCGAGAACCCCCTGACGTCGCGATGGAACAGCGCGAACGATATCAACAGCTTCGGGCGGCGATCCTCGCGCTCCCTGAACGTACCCGTGAAATACTTACGCTCCGCTGGGAACATGAGATGTCTTATAACGACATTGGCGAAATGCTTGGTATCCACTCCAAATCAGCCAAGCAACAGGTGAGTCGAGCGCTTGTGATGTTAAGACGCAAACTTGCAAAAACGTTAGCGACGGATTCGTAAGTACTTATCGGTGCGAACTCAAGAACCACCGAAGATTGCATGTAGATCATTTTCAGGAACCAGAGTCTTATTTATAACATGGACGACAAAGCGACATCAATCATTCTCAATCTCGATCAACTTGATCAGTATTTTGCAGGAGAGCTGCGTCCGGATGAGGCAGCACATCTGCAAGAATGGATCGATAGCGATATAGAGATCGCGCAATGCGTCCAAGCGATTCGATCGCCCTGGACTCCACCAGGAAGAACGATGATCGATGTGGATGCCGCATTTCACAATGTACGAAATCAGTATACGGATCGCGTTCAGCCTGTACAGCGTCAACGCCGAGCAGGGAGACGGATGATGCCAATTCTTGCATCCCTTGCGACTATAATGGTTGCAATTGGCGGAGCATGGTTCGCATTTCATCAGACGCAAACGTTCTCAAATAATCATGGTGCACAATGGAAGTCGTATGTCACGGCACGTGGTCAACGAGGTGAAGTGTATTTGGCTGATGGAACGAAGGTTACCCTTGCTCCCGACACTCGTATTCGTGTACGGCAGGATGGACTAGGAGCAGATCGGCACGTTGAATTGACCGGTAGTGCGTATTTTGACGTCGTTCATGATATTCGCCGCCCGTTTGTCGTTCGGACTGCCGATGGAATTATTGAAGAGCTCGGTACCGCCTTCGCAGTTGAAACAATGCCGAGTGAACATGCAACGCATGTTGTAGTCACATCAGGTCGTGTCACAATTCGTTCCTTCGATAGTGCTTCAAGTGCAATCGATCCCACCAGCTATGCTCGTGTGCTATCTGCTGGTGATGCTGGAGTTATCGAACGATCTGGACTCACGAGTGTGACAAACAACGTGAATGTACCACAGATGTTGGCATGGCTACGCGGCGAACATCATTTCGTTTCAGCACCATTATCGAGAATTGTTGCAACCATTGAGCGGTGGTACGACGTGCGCGTCGAATATGCGAATCCGGAAATGGCGCGAATTCCACTAACAATCGATTTACCGAACGGATCGATCGATGAAATTTTTGAATTGATCACGCAAACCCTGAACCTTCAGTTCGAACGTCGCGGCAATGCGACAATTCGGCTTATCGAACGCAAACACTAAACGGGACCTATGATGACCCTCCTAGTAGTTCGGCCACGCATGTTGCTCCCTGTCGCGCTTCTGTGCTCCTGGCAGCTTCCGGCTGTCGCACAAGAGGCAAAGACAGTCACATCCAACAAGTCTCTGCTTAGCCACACAACAGTAGCGGTTGAAAGTACTAATCGGGACTCGCCACTGGAACGCCGAGTAACATTGAATTTACGTCGAGTCAGTCTGGCAACTGCATTAACCGAGATTGACAAGCAGGCCAAGCTGGGATTATCGTATTCTCCGCTCTACGTGCCGCTAAAGCGAATTGTTGACATACAGCTGAACAACGTAACGGCAGAGCAAGCTCTCAAGCATGTTCTTGCGGGAACCGATGTAAAGATTGTTCCGGTGATCAAGGGACGCATCGCCTTAACAAGCGACAAAAAAATCTCAGAGCCACGTTCCGCAGATTCACTTAGTGGCAGTATACAAGGACATATCATTGATGGAACAACCGAAGTCCCTATTGGTGGCGCGACCATACAAGTTATAGGAACAAATCTAAAGTATATCACACAAAGTGATGGTCGTTTTACAATCGCAGGTGTACCGTCTGGGACACATACAATCCGTGTCACTCGTCTTGGATTTAGCGTTACAGAAAGTACGGTTATCGTACGTGAAGGAAAACAAAGCACCGTTGATATTCGCTTATCGGCAGCCGCAATCAAGTTGAATGATGTTGTAACGACGGCGACCGGCGTGCAGCGAAGAATGGAAATTGGGAACTCTATTGCAACAATTAACGCAGAGGAAGTTGTTGCCAATGCCCCAATCACAAACCTGAGTTCATTACTTGCAGCTCGAGCACCGGGAGTTCAGGTATTGACGTCCGCCGGGACACTTGGCGCAGGTTCCCGTATACGTATTCGCGGAATTACATCGGCAGTTGGCTCTGGCGATCCAATTCTGATCGTAGACGGAATTCGAATGAACGCGGCATATTCTGATGGCGGTGGGCAAACGAATCTCGCATCCCCGTCATCGCGTGGACCAGTTAGCACAGCCACTGCGCGTCTCGATGATATCGACATCAATACGATTGAAACCATCGAGGTGTTAAAAGGGCCGTCGGCGGCAACGCTTTATGGATCAGATGCGGCGAACGGCGTAATCGTTATCACGACGAAACGGAGTCGTTCCGGAAGCGCGCGCTGGTCTGTCTTTGGGCAGGCTGGAACTTCAAAGATGCGCGCCACATTCCCCGAAGTCTGGCGTGGTTGGGGTAAAAGTCTAGTGACGGGTCCCGGTGTCCCTGTCGTATGTGACCTTTTGGCACTCTCTAACGGTAGCTGTATCAAGATGGATAGTATGACCCACTACAATCCATTGAACCAGAAAGAGACAACACCATTCGGTCGAGGCAATGACTATACATATGGCGGTCAAGTATCCGGCGGATCCGATCAATTACAATACTTTTTCAGCGGAAGCTTACTCGATAATGTTGGCTTACTGAAGATGCCGGATGTGTTCGTAGACCGGCTGAAAGTACAACGCAATGGCGCACAACTCCCGGATTGGCAGCGCCGTCCCAACACGTTGCAAAAGCTATCGGCCAGCAGCCGCATTTTCGCCACCCTTGGATCGATCGCTGATGTTTCGCTCTCGACTGCGGTTATTCGGCAGGAGCAACGGAGTTCAAGCGATGCCGCAGTGATTGGATATGCCACGAACGGCGTTGGATACCGCGATACAGTATATGAAGGGTGGAACAACAACGCCACGCCGGATATCTTCTTTGCCTCCAAAGTGACCAATAACATCATGCGTGGATATTCCGCGCTGAATGCAACTGTTCGCCCAATGTCGTGGTTGAATGGACGCGGAACACTTGGCGTTGACTATACGGATCGAACAGACGGAGACTTCACGCGAGCTGGCGACATACCAACACCATCGGCCGCGACCGATGGAAACAGCAATCGCGCGGAATCAAATACAGTCTTGTACAGTGGAAATTTTGGCGCAACTGCCATGGCTTCACTTGCACCACAGGTGCTCTCGCGAACGTCAATCGGTCTGCAATTCGCACGATCGAATACCAAGTCGCTTGTTGCAAGAGGAACGGGACTCTCACTTGGTGCAACATCATTTAACGGCGCGCAGACTAAAACAGTAGAGGAGGCATTCAACGAAAATGCGACGGCAGGATGGTATATCGAACAGACTGGCATCATTCGAGACAACCTCTTTGTAACAGCTGCACTCCGTCAGGATGCCGGAAGTGCCTTTGGTCGTCGAGTCAAGGCACCAACGTTCCCGAAGCTCAGCATGTCCTGGCTCGTTTCGCAAGAGTCGTTTTTCCCGCAATTCGAAGCGTTACATAACTTCAGGCTTCGTTTCGCATACGGCCATTCTGGTGTACAGCCAAGTACAACGGCAGCACTCAGAACCTTCCAATCTGGTGAAGGATATGTGGACGGCGTTCGAGTGAATGCCGCATACTTGCTTTCGCTCGGCAACGTGGCTCTCCTCCCCGAACGTGTTCGGGAGTTTGAAGGCGGATTCGATATCAGTCTCCTGAATGATCGTGTCACCATCGAACAGACAACGTACCGTAAAATCAGCAAAAATGCCCTGGTCAGTAGGTCTCTCCCAAATTCATTAGGTGGGAATGGTACCAAGGCTGGAAATAGTCCACTCGTATCCTCGTTAGCCGGTCGTCAAGAAAACATTGGCTCCGTGTTGAATACTGGGACGGAATGGAGCATTACCGCCATGCCGATTCAGACTATGCCATTTACGCTAAATGTTATGCTCGGAACATCGGCGAACCGTAATAAGCTATTAACTCTTGGTGAAAATGTTCCACCAACGCAAACGACTAACAACCGCAACGTCCCAGGATATCCTTTATCAGGACGATGGAATTATCCAATACTCGGCTTCTTCGACTCAAATGAAGATGGAGTTATCACAGCAAACGAGCTTATCATTGGAGATTCCATGCAGTTCGCTGGGTCACCAATTCCATCGAGACAGACGACATTCTCAACGACATTCGGATTTCTTAATAACAGGATTCGGATTTCCGGACTGTTCGACTACCGTGGTGGTGGGCTCGCCACAGATGGTATTACGAGAATGTTGTGCCCGAACCGATGCCAATCCGGTGTAGATCCGTCCACACCACTCGATCAGCAGGCGGGCTCGATAGCCGTTACGGTATCTCCTCCAATTAGCTGGGCCTATGCATCATCACAGTCGTTTACGAGATTCCGTGAAGCTTCCCTCTCGTATGATATTCCAGAATCAATACTTCGACGGCTGCGTACCAGATCGGCAACGGTATTATTGATGGCACAAAATCTTGCACTCTGGACGAAATACTCTGGCGCGGATCCAAGCGTCAATGCGTCACCGGCTGGAAATAACGTTGCAACAGATGGTGCTTTACCACTTCCGCGCAACTGGATGCTGCGCGTTAACCTTGGGTTCTGATGATGATACGTCAGTTCATTCGATTGAGTGCGTTCCTATGCGCAACTCCACTACTTTCCGCATGTTCACTCGGCTCTCTCGTAGATGTCAAACGTCCGTCAACGATTTTAGACCCAGACGCCGTCAAATCATATACCGGTGCTGTGGCAATCTATAATGGATCGTACACGCAATTTGCTTCCTCGTTTATGGGGACAACAGCCGGAATGGTTGGACCGTATGTGATCGCCTCCGGTCAACTGGCTGATGAATATCGATCCACAGTCGAAAACGCAATCGATCGGCGCGACGATGCAGATATTAACGCGGTTGATCAACATGGAACCGTAGGCGGCGTAGGTGGGAATGTCTTTTCGTCTCTCTCCCTCGCTCGCATCTCGGCCGGACAGGCGATCAGCTATCTCTCGGCGTATGCCAAAGACGCACCAGAGGCATATCTGTCCAACATGTACAACTTCCGCGGATTTTCGGAACTGTTCATGAGTGAGATGTATTGTAGTGGGATTCCGTTGAGTGAGGCGTTCGGCGACGGTGAAGTTCGCTACGGCACACCACTCACGACAAGGGCAGTTTTAGAACATGCTCTAACCCAGTTCGACTCTGCATACACCTTTGGCAAAGATTCTATACAGCTTACCAACTTATCGAAGTTAGGTCGGGCGCGGGCATACATGAATCTCAATCAATACGACAAGGCTTTGACTGAGGTTAGTGGGATCCCAACCAGTTATCAGTATAATCTGAGCTTTTCCAAAACTTCAACGACTGCAAAAGGGTATTTCCATAATACGCTGAACGACATCACTGCATCGATTGGGAATGCGGAAGGCAATAATGGGCTCAATTTTGTTGGCGCACTCGATCCGAGAGTAACGTACCATACATTAACAACATCGGGTGGCGCCCAGTATTTCCCGAAGCTGTATTTTGCCGCAGATTTTACGATCCCATTAGCAAGTGGAATTCAAGCGAGATTGATTGAAGCGGAAGTTCTGCTCAAAAAAGGAATGATTACTGAATGGCTGGATACATTGAACTCACTGAGAACCACCTGTACTACTACTGCGACATGCCCAAGCCCTGCCCCAGCAGGTAGCGGAAATATCGAAGGGCTTGCACTACTTGCAGATCCAGGAACGGACCGTGGTCGAATTCTTTTGACGTTTCGAGAAAAAGGATTCTGGCTCTTCAGCCAAGGGCACCGTCAAGGGGATATGCGACGGTTGGTGAAGCAATATGGTATGCGTCAAGATCAGGTATATCCGACTGGATTATACGCGTCAGCACCATTCGCATCGTTCTACGGATCCAGAATCGATGCAACAGTTGGATATGAAGAATTGCAGAATAATCCGAATTTTCATGGCTGCCTGTCCAGAGATTAATATGACTAATCGTGTAGAATTTTTGCTCAATAGTGTGCGGTGGCGGCAGTTGATGAACGTTGGGCTTGCCATCTCAATAGGCACTGCAACACTCACATCTTGCTCAGATGCTCCATCGGCCGCAGTAGTCGGTGTTTCTCCGGCAAGCCTTGCCCGTATTCAGATTAAGGAACATTCGATTACGATGGCCCTTGGTGACACGCTGTCACTGCACGTAACTGCGTACGATTATCTAGGCAAGGCGTTCACGAACGTCGATGACATGGAGTTCACATCGTCGGATTCAAAGCTGGTGACGGTAACAAAAGACGGTGTGATCAAGGCAGTTGCAATGCCGGATTTCGATTTGGTTACAGTTGTTGCCAAAGTTCAACGCGATAATGTAACACGCTCAGATACTGCATCGATATACATCACGGCAACCGCTCCAGCATCTCCTCCTGCTCATCTTAAGATCATTCGGGCTGAGGATGATTCAGGATTCGTTTCAATCGCAGGAGCGGTGTATTTCGATCCAATTGTCATAACGGTGTCTGGAGATACGATCACAGGCCCCCCGGTCTGGTACTACGCGCTTGACCCTGATCTCTTTATGATTGGACAATATGGATGGTTTCAAGGTCGTAAGTTCGGTAGCGCACGGATGTTTGGGAGAGCAACAGTGTACGGCGTAACGCTGATCGATAGTACATCAGTCTTTCAGGTCACATATGCATCACAGTATTCCTTTGGTTGGAATTATTCCAGTCAGAACGGTTGGGCAACTCCAAGAACGGTGCAGCTTCGTCCAGGTGGTGTTGTATCCTGGGGGAATTACTCGGCGAATGCGGCCGGAATTACATTCGATAATCCGGATGCGGCGTCAGTTGCCCCAGTTGGAACGAATGGTGGAGGTGAGTCGGGAAATATCGCGCCATTCAGTGGCGGAGTTCGTGCACGACAGTTCAATACGCCTGGAACGTACACGTGGCGATCACTCAGTGATGTTGGCACAATTGTTGTGATGCCAACAAAGTTTCCAACGGCGGCACCGTGATCTGATTCTTCGTCTGACGCCCTGCGCCTATCCCATAGATAGACGCAGGGGGTTAACGTAGCCTATTCCTCTCCTAAATTATTTTTAGTTTTGAGTTTAAAGCCCGTGGCGAATTCATAAACCGCGTCAGATATTCCATCCGGTCATGAGGCTAAATAATTTTGTTATTGCGTGTTATTATTTCCTGAATAGCATTCATGTAATGTAGCGACGGAGCTGCAACGTGAATTGTGTCGTCGAGCCCACGTACCTAGATTCAGCGCTGACCTCTCGATCGGATATTCGGACTGAACACGCCCTACGACTCACATTCTCGCGATATCGCCCTTATGGCGCGAATCCGCGAAGACGACGAGACTGCATTCAAAGCGCTCTTTGAGCACTACTTTTTGCCGTTAAGTCGATATGCGTCCGCGATTATCGATAATCGAGAGACAGCGTTCGAGCTCGTTCAAGACGTTCTATTAGTCGTCTGGGTCCGCAGGCGTGATATCGAAATCCACACTTCGCTCGCAACCTATCTTTATAGCGCCCTTCGCAACGCGGCGCTAAACGCGAGACGTCGGTCTGGATTAGCCATTCAGATGGAAGCGCTTGCGAGAGACGATTTCTCTCCAGGAATGGGATCTGCACCAATCGACTCACTCACCTCGGCTAGCCTAGACGAGCGTGCCCATATTCTGCGAACCGCCTTGGATCGACTGACGCCTCGTCGCCGAGAGGTGGTGCTGTTGCGGTGGATGAGTGAGATGACTAATGGTGAGATTGCCAAGGTATTGGGAATCTCGGTTCGCACCGTTGAATCGACTCACGCACGGGCGATTGACGACTTAACGGTCCTTCTTCGGGATCGATTTCCGTAAAATTTGGAAATATTAAAAAACGGTGCAGTAGTTTCAGCCGCTTGTATGTCTATCAAGTAGCGAGCAGGTCAAGGTGCTTGTTCGTTGATCACGACACTGCCCTTCACCGCGCTATACAGCTAATCGATTTTGAAAAACTCAATATGCCTGAGTTGAAGCCCGATATTGCCAGCCTCGATCGCTTTTTGAGCGGGAACGCGTCGTCGTCAGAAAAGCGACGTATTGAAGCGTGGCTTGCAACAGATCCGAAAGCCACGGACACCATATCACTCCTGAAAACAGGAGGACTTACGGCCGAGGAGATTGAATCTCAGTGGCACTCGTCCGCGCACTGGACCGATATTCGCGAAGCGATGGGGAGTTCGTCATCTGTTGCTGTGGCTGGTGTCGATGATACGGCAACCGCTGCATCTGCCCGTAACGGTTGGTGGCGAAACATTTCTAGAATGGCGCCCCAAATCGCGATTACGGCTGCCGCGGTAGCGTTATTCGGATACACTGGAGTTTCGATCTCACGGTATAATGCTACATCAACATGGGGGAATCGTGTATACGCAACCGCAGAAGGTCAACGCGCAACCGTCACATTGCCAGACGGCACCATCGCTACGCTCGCTCCAGCCACAACATTACGTGTAAACAACGACGTTGTTGAACTATCTGGTGAAGCGCTCTTTACGGTCACACACAGCGCCGGAACTCCATTCATTGTTCGCACCGGAAATATCGATACGCGTGTATTAGGAACCACGTTTGGTGTACGCCGATATGTTACAGATTCGTTTACACATGTTACCGTCGCCGAAGGTCGCGTTGCGGTATATGAGACCTCTGTTGCCCACGGGAGCAATAGAGATTTCTCAAAATCCACAGTTCTTAGCAACGGTGACTTTGCGGTCGTACATCCCAATGGATCCATTGAGGTTACACACGACGCAGAACGGGTACTAGCATCGCTCGCGTTCGCACAAGGACGCCTGTTATTTGATGGCGCAACACTTGGTGATGCGGTACCTGCCATTTCTCGATGGCTCAATCTCAAAATTACAGTTGATTCGTCAGCATCGTGGAGACCGTTTAGTGCAACGTTCCACCACGAAACACCAGCGCAGGTTCTGGACATGATTGCAACACTCACTCAAACCACCTACGTCATGAACAATAACGTTGTCGTGTTTACCGGGCGATCAAATCGATGAATTTAGGTCACTCTACGATTCGGTTCAGACGGGTTGTAATCGCCACGCTAGTAACCGGTGCTGGGTTATGCTTGCCCAACACTGTTTATTCACAGGCCAGCCGATCAGCACCAGAAGTGCCAATCCAAATGATCGCGGCGGTGTCACAAGTTCGTCAAGTGACGCTAGATCTGCGAAACGTTACCCTGAAGAAAGCACTTGATGAAGTCGCTCGGCAATCTGGTGCACAAATCGCAATTGGGAAAGACGCGATTCTCGATACACGTAAAATCAACGTATCAATTGGCCCGGTATCGGCGGTTGATGCGATCCATGCAGTCCTAAAGGAAACTGGCTTAGTCGTACAATCGTCGTCAACGGGTCAGTTGATGGTCACCCGCCCTATGGCCCAGGACACCGCAATCAAGGCGACTGGTCTCGTAAGTGGACGTGTATTGGATTCCGCGACCAAACGCGGACTTCCGAATGTAACGGTGACGGTTCGTGGGACGAAGCTCACCACGCTAACAGGCGAAGACGGACGTTACACCCTTCGAGATGTTCCTATAGGGCCACGGAATATTGTCGCAAGGATCGTCAGTCATCGAAGTGATAGTGCCACGGTGACGATTACTCCGAAGGCGTCAGCAGTAGCGGACTTCATCTTACGGAGTCAAGCAACAATTCTCTCCGGAGTTGTCACAACCGCAACTGGGGAAAAACGTCGATCGGAAGTTGGCAATTCAATCACGACATTGAATGTCGACTCAATTACGCGCGGTGCCGCCGTAGCAACTGTTACGGATGTACTAGATGGACGCGTCCCGGGCCTCATTGTATCACGTTCAAGTGGATCCCCGGGAGCACCATCCAGAATACGGATACGCGGCAACGGGAGCGTGATGGCATCGAATGATCCAATCATAATTTTAGATGGGTCGAGAATATATTCGGCACAAACCTCTAGTGCTGAAGATGCGAAATACTCGGTACTCGACCAAATCGATCTCACCAGCGTAGAAAAGATCGATGTCCTGAAAGGACCGAGTGCCTCGGCACTCTACGGATCAGATGCGGCGAATGGCGTTATCGTAATAACAACTAAGCAAGGCCGCCCGGGGAAGGCCCAGTGGACAGTGCAATCCAATCAGCAGATAACAACTCAACCTGGCAATTTTACTCCGTTGTACTATCGACTGGGCACACTTCAAATTCTTGGTGGTAGTAATGCAGAGCACTGCATTTTGGTGGGTCCAGCGAGAAATGCGTCATGTGTTAATGATACGCTCATCATTTTTAACCCGCTAGCAAATCCTAGAACGTCCGTTTTCGGCATCGGCCGAGATCAGTCTTACAACACATCAGTCTCAGGGGGGAGCCAGACGCTCAGATATTTTTTTGGTGGAGCTCTCTCGAACACAACGGGATTGCTCACAATGTCTAACGCAGATGCGGCATGGATTCAGCAAACGACGGGGAACAAAGTTCAACAATCGCTGCGAAAACCGCAACAGTCGAGTAATGTAAGCGGAACGTCACGAATCAGCGTACAAATCTCTCCTTTGCTTGAAGTGAATATTACCTCAGCAACTACACAGGACAAGCGTCAAACAACTCCGATGGATCAAGCGATCGCGGCCTATCAGAATCAACCAACGCCTGATGACACATCGCTTGTTATGTCTCGAATTGGGAATTTTCGGCAGAAAACTAATACAGGCAGTTCAACGTTTCGTAATCAGATTGATGCGAGCTGGGTGCCATATAGTTGGTCACATTTGTCTGCGAATGTTGGCTATCAAAAGCTAGACCGCGGAGAAATCGCCCTTCTCAAACGCGGTGACTGTGTTGACGGCCCTGGATGTAAAGGCAGTGGTGCTGATCGATTAGGAAAATTCTCCGAAGCTCGTAACGATCGATCCGTTGGCTCAATGGATTTTAGAGCAACGTTTCAACTGCCGCAGAATAGATGGATTCGATTAACCCCATCGTTAGGTGCGAATTATTCTAGTGAATCTGGAGCAAATATCGACGTTAAGGCACGGGACCTTGCGTTAGGTGCGACATCCTCTACCGGTGCCGGTATTATCAATGTCGATCAACGGAAGTCTAATGCAGTTCAGGTTGGGATGTATTATGGTGTTGGAGTTTCGGTGTTAAATGATCGTCTTTTTACAAATTTTGGCAGCCGTATCGATGCTTCAAATGCTTTAGGTAAGAACATTACGCCCACATATCCCAAATTAGACCTTTCGTATATTATATCCCGTGAGCAATTCTTTCCCGTCAATCTAGTCAGCATGCTGCGACTCAGACTCGCATACGGGCACGCAGCGGTACAGCCTGAAATCGGGGCCTCATTAAGAACGTATAATGCGAGCCAAGGAGTGTATTCTGGAATAGTTGAGCAAACTCTCCAATTAGCAACATTAGGAAACAATAAACTGAGGCCAGAACGCACGACGGAATTTGAAACGGGCTTTGACATCGGGATTCTCGAGGACCGCATCACGCTCGGTGTTACTGGTTATAGAAAGTTATCACGCGATGCATTAGTTCGCACCATCCTTCCCCCATCGCTTACGGGAGGAACACTTACATCGAATATTGGATCTGTAAAAAATAGCGGTTTAGAAATGACCATCGGTGCGGTGTTATATGAGAGTCAGCTCTTACGATGGGGCATTAATATCGGTACATCGAGGAATCGTAATACCCTTGTTCGGCTCGCACGCGAAAGTAATCGAGATTTACAATCGGATCTCTTTTTCTTAATGAACATCAAAGATCAAGCACTTTTGAATAAGTTTTATGGTAGCCGTTATGTAGAAGGATATCCACTTGACGGAGTATGGGTGCGACCGGTTATTCAATATACAGATCGTAACGGCGATGGCCTCATCGAAGCTAACGAAATGCTTAGATCTGACAGCTCAGTGTTTGTAGGTGGACCGCTACCAAACTTTGAAGGAGTATTTGGCACTCAACTGGGACTATGGAACGGCCGAATCACTGCAGGTACAAGTCTCCAGTACCAGAATGGAGCAACGCAGACCAACGGAACTCTGCTCGCAAACATGGCTAGTGCAGGGAATTCGACACTACGCGCCTTTAACGATGCCTCTACACCGATACAAGAACAAGTCGCTGTACGATCGGGAAATTTCGCGGTTCGCACTGTTTCGACATTGAGGCTTACGACGCTTTCAGTCAGAGCAATAGTGCCGAAAACCATTAGTGATCGTCTGCGCGCGAGCAACATGTCGATTGCGTTACAAGCCAACAATTTGGGTTTATGGACAACATATAGTGGAGCAGATCCGAACGTGAATGCATCAATAGTCGGCAATCGAACGATTGACACTGGGCAGCTTCCGCTTCCGCGCATGTGGGGCCTCAATATTCACTTGATCTATTAGACATAAATCGATATGACGATGACAAGAAATATTAAAATGCTCAAGAGTTGTATTACGGGACTAATTGGTGCAACAACGCTCATCGCCACAATAGCGTCCTGTTCACTATCGGATTTGGTTGGTGAACCGGCAGACGCCGACATAGAGCTCGGAAGTCCCGATGCAGCTAAATCGTTGCAGGGCTCGCAGTCATTCTATCGAGGAGTAATTGCGTTGCAGAGTAGCGCGGTGGGTGAATACGCCTATACATCAGCACTGCTAACCGATGAGCTGACTTCCTTTGGTGCACGTGAAATTCGATCTCCACTTGATGATCGCAACATACCAACGAACATATCGGTCCGTAATCCATTTTCTCAACTTCAGCTTGTTAGAGCACATGCACGGCAAGGACGTGGCCTTCTAATCGAGTTTGCCAAGGCGCTTCCACCAGCCCTGATCGGCCACCTATTCATTATTGAAGCAATGGCAGATATCTATCTTGCCGATATTTTCTGCTCAGGCATTCCATTGAGCACGGTAGACTATGGAGAGCATTTTACACCTAAAGCTGGATCATCAACCGCCGATGTCTACCGGACCGCAATAGCTCTACTCGATTCAGCAATCGTGCTTACGATCGACAGTACACGTCTACTACATTTTGCACACATTGCAAAAGCACGCGCCCTTCTATCACTCGGACATTATTCCGAAGCGGGGTCAGCGGTCGCCGAGATTCCCACCAATTACACGTATCAAACAACATATGCTATAAATTTATATCAAAATGGATTTAGATACGGGGAAGCGGGTTATTCCGGCTCGATAGTGGTAAGCGATAACGAAGGGATGAACGGACTGCCATTCATATCGAGCCAAGATCCGAGAACTTTAATTGACAGCGCACCGCATCCGCACAGCACGTGGGCGATGCGTTACACGGCTCGCAAGTATCCTTCCGCCAATGGATATGATCCTGTAACGATAGCGAGCGGGATTGAGGCTCGGCTTATAGAGGCTGAAGTTCTACTTCGAAATAGGGTCGGAACTGCTTGGTTGGACACGTTAAATGCATTGAGAACCGCATGTCTAGATAACGAGGCGTGCCCTTCCCCCGCTCCTTCCGGCTCGGGCAACGTCGCCGGACTACCCCGCCTAGCTGACCCTGGACTATCACAACTTCCAACGGGAAAGACGGCCTTGCAAGTGCGCCTTGATTTGATTTTGAAAGAGCGTGGATACTGGCTATTCCTAACAGGAATTCGTCAAAGTGATCTACGCCGTTTTGTGCGCAATGATGGCCGTCCCCAAGAGTCAATTTATCCGACAGGATTTTATAGTGCACAGGTACCCATATATGGGAGCGATACAAACTTGCCTGTTCCTGAAGCAGAAATTCAACAGAATCCAAAGTATCATGGCTGTATTAACAGGGATGCATGACGTGTTAAACACAACTACGCGAATATTATTTCTGATGAGCATGGTAATGGCTGCAATTGCGTGCGGCAAAAGCGACGTTACCGACCTGCCAATTCCGATAGATGACAGCGATACATATTGGGGGCTCATGTTTCGAGATCGCGCTATCAATCTGTCGCTCGAAGAATCTTCGAATTCAGTTCAGTTATCAGTAATACCGGTTACAGCACAAGGTAAACCATATACTCAAGATATTGGAACACCGGTATATTCAATTATTGATACGGCGCGAGTCAGCGTTACCACCGATGGACGACTCACTGCAAAAGAAGTTGCAACAGGAGTGATAGTAACTGCGAAGATGCAAATCAACGGTGTCACCCATTGGGATACCGCAATAGTAAACATCACTAGCACGATGCCAACATCACCAATTGTGACATTTTCGATTCAACCGATATTATCGGATAGTGCGATATCATCTCCAGGGACAGGAAAAGTCATCAATCCTTCAATAACAAATTCAGACGGTAGAAGCATTCGTAACCTATCGCTCTGCTACCAATCCTCACAACCACGAATCATGTACATCGATAGGCGAACCGGATCACTTGAGGCAATTACTCAAGGTAGAACGATGATTACAGTTTCGTCATATTACTACGGCACTAGACTTAAAGATTCGATCGAATACGTATCTGGATATCCAACCATGATATTGATGACTATAACAGATCGTGTCATGGAAACCGGAATTACATCGCAACCAATAATTAGCGTCGGTGGCACTGTACTTTGGCTGGGAATTCAGGAACATTCTGGTGCTTTTAGATTCACGTTCGATACACCCCTGGATGCATTACCAGGATTTCCATTCGATATGACTGAAGGCAATATAGATTCGATAGGCGCCGGGCAAGCCAGAGCGCGTACGTTCACCCGTCCTGGCAAACATCGATACACTGATACACAAGGTAGAACGCAGACAATCATGGTCAAATCAAATAGTGAACTATGAAATCAAATAATATTTGGAGTCGCCGCAAGTTTCTTCAGTCGAGTGGATTGACCGCCGCGGGGGCGATGATACCGTTGAATCTCCGCACTTCAGTATCTACACATTCGCTGACATCTTTGTCTCTAACTGAACAAGTTCAATCAGAGACAATTCGCGAAATGTTGCTTGCTGCAATTGACACTGCCCATGCAATGGGTGCGACATATGCTGAAGCAAGATTGACGCGAACAGTCGCACAGGAATTCTGGGAAGGGGACATTCAGTACGATAGCGAAAGACTTGGTATTAGCGTACGAACGCTTATTGGTGGAGGTTGGGGGTTCGCAGCAAGTCCTTACTGTGACAAAGAGGAGGCAATTCTCCTCACCCGCGATTCGATTGCTCAAGCAAAAGGCGCTTCTCATCGTATGCAAGATCCTATCGATATGGGATCCTACCCAGCAGTATCCGGATCATGGAACACACCAATGCGTATAGACCCATTCTCTATGCCACTGGAGGAAAAGATTGACTACATGGAATCGTTTGAGGGCTACATTCCCAGGCGTGTAGAAAACAGAAATTACGGAATAAAGCTAATTATGGAATTCACTCGCCAAGAACAATTTGTTGCGATATCAAATGGTAGCTATTTCAGTCAAACTGTGTACTCGACTGGTGGAACGTTTACAGTGGCTGTTGAAGATCTAGTCACCAAAAATAACAGTAGGGCCTATGCAACAAATATCACCCCTGCAGGATTAGGATTTGAACGATTTTTGGATGCGAAGCTACGAGAGCAAATACATGGTCTGATCGACGAGGCGGAATACTATATGACTCTTCAAGCAGGTCCAGTCGAAGTTGGCCGATTCGACACAGTTTTTGATGCCTCCACTGTCGGTAGTCTAATAGGAACCACTTTATCCCAAGCCACCCAGATCGATCGGGTGATCGGCTATGAAGCAAATGCTAGTGGAACGAGCTATTTCGGACCGGATCCCATCGAATACCTCGGATCCAAGGCGGCCTCACCACTGGTCACCTTGCATGCTGATCGATCATTACCAGCGGGCTTGGCAACAGTTAAATGGGATGATGAAGGAGTTGAAGTCGAGAAATTTCCGATAATTCGTGAAGGTGTCTTGCACAGCTATCAGACGACACGCCAACATGCGTCTACAACCGCAGCATGGAACGAAAAGCAAGGAATGCCCGTCAAATCCAACGGCTGTGCAGCTTCTGAAAGTGCATTTTCGCCACCGTTAGTAATGAGTCCAAATATCATAATGGAATCTGCGAATGAGGACATTGGATTACAGGATCTTATTTCACCGATAAAGCGCGGCATGTGTTTTATTAATAGTCTTGTCACACCAGATTTTCAATTACGCAATGGCACCATTTCGCTTGGAATGCCGCGCGAAATTATTAATGGAAAATTAGGGGCTGTTATCCCCGATGCTGGTGTCTTATTCGAGTCAACCCAATTATGGAAAAGTTTAACTGCCATAGGTGGCAAAAATAGCGTAACTAGTTTGCCATATGACACGAAAAAGGGGCAGCCGCAACAGACGACACGATACACGATAGAATCCGTTCCTGCTGTATTTAAAGATGCTGCGATATTTGATGTTCGGAGAAAAGCATGAAACCGACTTCACGATTTCTGTCACACGATGAATGCCTTGAGCTTTCGAAAAAGCTCAACACCTTAGCAGTTGGGGGTGGTCAGTCGGAAACACGTCTCGACAGCGTCTGGCGCGGGTCCCTGCGCTGCGCACGGAACAAGATAACCCATAATGGTGAAACGCGTGATAACAAGATGCAGATCATTCGCTCCATTCTTGGTGCAACCGGTACCGTTTGGTCTAATCAGATAGACGATGTGGGGGTGGAAGCCGCAATCCGTCGTACGGAACGTATACTTCGCTTGAAAAACGAGAACGGCGCCATCGAATTGCAGGAACATTTCATGGAGCGTTCACCAAACCCAAAAACACGAAAGCTGGTTCAAACATTTGAAGAGTATGTGAAACCAAAGATATTCTATGATGAAACATATAACGTAGATATTGAAACTCGCCTTGCTGCATTCGAAAAAATTATGGAACCGGTGAAGAAGACGGGATTGCTCGCCGCGGCCTATATTGAGGTGTCAGCGACAGGGAGAGGCATTATGGCACTCCCAGAAAAGAACCATTATTATCCCTTCACAAATGCTGAATATTCAGTAACGGTTCGCGACCCAAAAGGTGTTGGTTCAGGCTGGGCTGGGATCAATTTCAATAACTGGAATCGCATTGATACGATCGCTCTTACGGAAATAGCGCTTGATAAGTGTGTGCGGTCTAGGAACCCTGTTGCGTGCGAACCGGGTCGTTATACAACGATACTTGAGCCGCAAGCAGTTGCTGATTTACTTTTTCCTATGATTCAAGTTATGGACCGCGCTAACGCCAATAGGAGCGGACCGTTTAATCTATATCCCGACCAATCAAAGCTCGGTGAGAAAGTATTTGATGAACGTGTGACGATCGGTGCAGATCCAAACGATCTTGATCTCGGCTTTGTTCCATTTGACCTATCCCTCAATGTCTATCATTCAGCCAAATGGGTCGATCAGGGAGTTCTTACTAATCTCCCTTATTATCGGTCGTGGGCAATCGAAAATTTAGGGAAGAATACAGGACTTCCTAATAGCATGTCGTTTCGAATGGAAGGCGGCACATCGACAATTGATGAAATGATTGCAACAACCAAACGCGGGATACTTGTCACACGATTCTGGAATGTGAAGGTCATAGATGTAAACAGCCTTCTGGCAGGAGGATATACGCGAGATGGTCTGTGGCTGATCGAGAATGGAAAGATATCAAAGCCAATTAAAAATTTTCGTTTTACGGAATCTCCGATGTTTGCTCTGAATCAAATCGAGCAAATCGGGCCATCGCAAAAAGTGTACAGCCCCAATAATCCAACGATTGCACCCTCCCTTAAAGTTAAAGATTTCAGCTTTACATCGCTTTCGGATGCTATTTGATATGAAAAACTTTATTTCACTTGTGTCAATTATATATTTATTGTCTTCCGTAGCAATAAACGCTCAACAACCGCTAGATTCTACTGCCGTGCTACATGCCGCAGCTATTGCGGATACAGGTCGAATGTCACCAGGATATCAGGATATTTCCAGATATCAAACCCCGGGAATGTGCCTGGGCGCTATTAAGCGTGTTCAACATTCTGTCTGGCGCAAGCGACAGCGTGACACAGTGTATGTTGGAACGTATGGGGATTCGATACCAACAGCTGCGGTGGAGATTGGAAAAAGATGCGCACTGAATCTAGATCTCAATTCAACTCCATCGCACGATATTTACGATCTCATACGGCTCGCTGCTTTAATTCGGGATGAAACGCTTGCAGCAGCAGCCGTTGACCGTGGGCTGCAACTTGCGGCTAATAGCGAGCGGCAAGGATATTTGCTCGTAGATGCCGTTGAAATTTTTTTTCACAAATCATATCCCGCTCTCACTCACCTAGCCGACTCAGCGCTCAATCGATATGCAACATTAGGCCAGACTGCTGCCGCGCATGGAGCTAGAGCCGCATACATTGAAAGCAGGTTTTATGAGTTAATAACATTTGATACGAGTCGATTAAAGCGATCGATTGAACGTTTTGCTGCGATGGCGAGAGGTATGTCTGACGATGAGGTCTTTCGTTATCAGTATGTACTCAGCATACCCTACTACGATTCGTTGATCATAGCTTGGTCAAGAAGACCTGACAATTTGGCGGACAGCATTAGAAGGTACATGTTGGGCGCAAAGAACACCATATATAACGTTACAAAGGATCCTGCAATCGAGAACAGCACGAACGCAGTGATTGCAATTCTTACGGAGGGGGCGCAGAATATCGGACAGGTCGCTAGAAAAGTTGATGATGGTACATTCAAATTTTTCCCAAAAACAGACACGTCAGTATCCATACCAGAAATTGGCAAAGTCTCGCTTTACATCTGGGGGAGACGACCATCGGATGGATTCTTAGATTTTTCTACCGCAAGTTATCGACGTTTGCTTGACAAATATTCAGCGCGCGGATTTGAAGTTATTATGGTTGTTCCCACTTTAGGCTACTTTGCGAAGAGCCCTCCATTGTCACCAGAAGAAGAAGCAAAACTATATCAGTGGTATTATCACGACGTCGCAAAACTTCCCGTACAATTAGTCGTTTATGAAACCGATGTTCAGACTCGCGCTGATGGACAAATAATCCGAAGCGTTGAAAAGTATAGGAGTTCTGATCATCTATACAACCCAACGCTTATTGGTAAAGACGGGAAAGTATACGCGCGCCTTGTCGGACTAGCTTCTGAATCACAAATGGATGCTTTTATAGAGAAAGCGTTATCCGAACTGTAGGGTCGGTCAGAGTCGCGTGCACTAAATATCCCCTTTGACCCGCCGGGAGTCGTGATGTACATGTTTCCGGCGGGCCAAGACAAGGAGATTCTATTCAGATGTTGGTGGGCCACCACTCTTTTTGGACTCTTTTGGCGCGAATTCTTTACGTTCTACTTATTAAGATGTGGCGCAATCCCAGGATCTCCCTACTTACGCCGCTCCCGCCGTTGCGAACCATCATCAGTCCGCCGCCTCACTTGCTCCCGAAGTTGCATCTGCAACCCCTGATACTGTGCCACCTTCACCGGCGACAGAAAACCAGCCAACTCCTTCGACTCTTCATTCCCCAACTCAATAAACCGTCGACGAAACGCGCGGTCTTCCTCCATCAACTGCGCGACACGCTTTTGATTCGCAACCGAATCTCCCTTCTCAACTTCCTTGCGAAGCTCACGTTGATTTGCCCCAGCCTCTTTCATCAACTCACCACGCTTCGCGGAATACTTTGCGCTCACAACGCGTAGCTTACTGACTTGCTCATCAGTCAACTTCAACTGCTCACGCACCACCTGCTCAATCTTCTTCTGAAACTCCTGCTCGGCCTTCGCACGCGACTCCACATCACCTCGGGGCGCCCGATGCGCGTCTTGCGCGATCACTGTCGTCGCACTCAACAACAGCGCCGTCGATAGATAGATCAATCGCATATTACATGTCCCTCCACATATCGTAAGACACCGCAGCTATCGGGTCCATAAGCAAAGCACCTGTTTCCTCAACTGGTAACGCTTCCAAATTATCCACATCATTAAGCAACGCTTCCAGTTGGTCCGCTGATAACGCACTCACACTTACAAGCGACAAACCAACAGGACTCTGCTCAACGTTACCTCGATTCACACTATCGTAGCTCATCGCAATCGAATCAACCGGTACTATATTGTCGACTCCAGACCTCGATGTCACCACAACAGTCGACACACCAATCGCCGCAATCAACAATCCAGCGGCTAAACGCATCATCGACCGCTCCACACGAATCCCACGCTTCTCGCGCTTATATGGTGGGATCTGTGCGCTGATGCTCGCAACGTCAATCCGAACTGCAACACTCTGCAATTGCGAGAATTCAAGAACATCACGCAGCAACGCAAGCTCCGCAGTGCAGTCCTCACAGCCCGCAACGTGCTCTTCTATTATTTCATAGGCGCGCGACTCAAGCGTACCGTGTAAAAAATCCGGCAACTGGTCACGTATTACTACATTTTGACAATCATTCATGGAGAAAATCCTTTACGGCTCGCATAGCATTGTGATAATGCACACGAGTGGCGCCTTCTGTGCTGCCAACTACGTCCGCAATTTCTTTGTACGACAGCCCTTGCTCCACTCGGAGCATAAAGACTTCGCGCTGTTTCGTTGATAACGCTTCGACAGCCGAACGCACTCGCATCATCGCCTCGTCAGCAACTATCGTATCAAGGGCATCAAATTGAGTCACGGCATCCCCCTCCTCGATATTATCGATGGCTGGCCTTCGCCGCTCCGCTCGCCGCCGGTCGAGAACCAGTCGTCGGGCAATGGTGAAGAGCCAGGTCCGAAAGGAGCTATCGCCGCGAAACGAGGCTATCGAGCCAAAAGCACGTACAAAGGTATCTTGTACGATCTCTGCGGCATTATCCCGCTCGCCCAAGCTCGCCACAAACCGAGTCAACGAATCGGCGTGCCGACCGACCAAACGACTGGCAGCCGTATTATCCCCCATCTGCCACTGGCTGATGAGGTCAATGTCCGAAGACTCAGATTCTGGCGGCGCGATCACTCCCACACGTTAAATAGACGTTCACAACCGCGCTACGTTAAGGGGCCATCTTCTTGACCGATCTGGTTTCGAAGGATGTGTCTCACACGCATATTTTAGTGCCTTCGAGAAGCAATGTCTCAATATACGACTAGCCGAGTGGAGGAAGTCGGCCCCGGTATGCTTCGTGCAAGTGTTCGGGAATCGCGTTCCATCAGTGTGGCACGCATCGCCGCAGGTCGATTATTCGCGCTACGACGCCGACTGGCCGTTGACTCTAGAAGGGTAATCCTCTAACTTTTAGATAGAACGACCGTTCGAATTCGTCGAACAGTTTTGGACCTTTTCACCTACACGAGCCATGGCCGACGAATCCCGTATTCCGAAACTTGAAACGCTGCTTGCAGCCGCCGCAAACACCTTTGCCGCCCGCGGATATGGTGGCACCAGCATGCGCGACATTGCTCACGACTCTGGTATCTCTCTATCAGGGATCTATTACTACACGCGCGGGAAAGCCTCGCTGTTGTTTGAGATTCAGTCGCGAACGGTTGATGCATTGCTCGCATCAACAGCTGAAGCGTTATCGAGTGTAAGTCAGCCGCGCGATCAATTACTACGATTTATCGAAAATCATGTGTCATACATGAACGAGCACACTGCCTTTGTACGAGTACTTTCGCATGAGAATGCGGAAGGCGCGGATGAGCGCAGAGAGTTGGTTGCCGGAAAACGTAGGGAGTATGCGCGGGTACTGCATGACATTTTGAGCAGGGTTTCTGGAGAATCACCAACGTCTGTACCGCTGACGTTCGCTTCAGATATGCTGTTCTCAATGATGAGTGGCCCAAATCAGTGGGGCATTTCAGATACGCCGCTTAATGTATCTGAAATGAGCAAGAATGTTTACTCGTTGTTCCTCAACGGGTTTCTTGGACGGCACTCCACACCAAGCCACTCCAACTCCGGTAGCTTTGGTTCGTAAGGTCCAGCGCGAAAGCATGTTACGGTCTGTCTGACGTATGCAGTTTATCGCGCACCGTGGACTACACGACGTTGTTCCGGAAAATACGATTGACGCGTTTCAACGCGCCATAGATGCAGGCTTTGATGGTGTCGAGCTAGACGCACACACTACGCAAGATGGTGTGTGCGTGGTTCATCACGACTACACGGTAGTTACCCCATCCGCATCTCTCGTGATCGCAAAAAACTCTTATGCTGCGGTATTAAAGGCGAACCCTGCAATACCGCGCTTAAGTGATGTCCTGGATCTCTTAGCAAACAAACTTCACGTTTACATAGAGCTCAAAGGCCACTCAATCGAACACGAGGTCGCACAGGTCATTCAAGCTTCACACGCGGAGTGCTCGGTCCATTCGTTTGACCACCACGCTGTCGCTCGATTCAAATCGATTCTCCCAAATATCCGCACCGGAATTCTCCAGTCCAGTCGGCTCATGGACAGTGTCCATGCACTCCAGGCCGCAGGCGCTCAAGACCTGTGGCAATGGTACGAATTCGTCGATCGCCACCTTGTAGAGGCAGTACAAGCCATCGGAGGCCAGGTTATCTGCTGGACTGCCGACGAACCTCAACTATGGCACGAGTTTCGTGAAATGGGGGTCGCCGGTATCTGCACGGATCTGTCTCCGCTCGCTAAACGCTAAACAACCGATCCCAAAACGCCCCCAGCCGCCACTATAACAATAGCAGCTGTCATCCAGTCGCACGTTTCCTACGATACGATCAGGATAGGATACAAAAAGCGGGGCTGTCTCTTAAAGACAGCCCCGCTTTTAATCAACAGCTCGAAGTCGCTTACGCGGTTACTTCAACCTGCGGATTTGGATACACGCTAACCTTATAACGTGTCTTGCTCTTGTGCTCAAACTTCACCACGCCATCGATCAACGAATAGATGGTGTAGTCTGAACCCAGACCAACGTTACGGCCAGGGTGCCACTTAGTGCCACACTGACGCAAGATGATATTTCCGGCAATCACGCGTTCCCCACCGAACTTCTTCACACCGCGATACTGCGGGTTACTATCTCGGCCGTTACGCGTAGAGCCGGCGCCTTTTTTATGTGCCATGGGATCTCTTACCTGTTAGGCAAAGCTGATATCGCCGATACGAACTTCGGTGAAGCCTTGGCGATGGCCTTGCTTTTTCCGATAGTTCTTTCGACGGTTGTGTTTAAAGATCACGATCTTTTCTCCACGACCGTGCTTAACAATCTCGGCGGTAACTGCCGCACCCTGAAGGGCCGGGACGCCTACGTGAGTCTTGGAATCGTCATTCCCTAGAAGGACGTCGCTAAACGTCACCTTCGCGCCGGCGTCGCCGACGAGGGTTGGGATTCGGTATGTTTTGCCTGGCTCGACACGGTACTGCTTGCCGCCAGTGCGGATGATGGCGTATGGCATTTTATGGCTTGATTTGATACAGCCTTCCAATCTATAAGGTCGGCTGATGATTGTCAAAGGGTGAGTGGGCGGCGCGGCTATGCGATAGCGTATTGACTGGTTACGTCCCGACCTTGGGCTTTTACTACGAGCTTGAATTCATCGGGTTTGAGCAGTGGATCGTCACGGAGCTCAAGTCCAAATGGTGCAAGCTTTTGCAGCTTTTGTAGCAGATCGCGCTCTTCTTCGAGTACGTACATCGCGACTTCGGGGTGCAGCTTTACAACGAGGTTTTCTTTTCGGCCTTCAAGGACCATACGACGCACGGACCGCTCAACTCGACGGACGATGGTTTCCGGGGTGAAGACTCGACCGGTACCGCTACACATCGGACATGCGTCCGTCATGCTCTGGTAATGGCTCTGTCGTACGCGCTGGCGAGTCATTTCGACCAAGCCAAGGTCGCTTACGGCGAGTGCTTTGGTGCGGGCACGATCGCGGACAAGCTTATTGCGGAGCTCTTGCAAAACCTTTTCACGGTTCTGCTTGGTCTCCATGTCGATGAAGTCGGCTACGATAATACCGCCGACGTCACGCAGCCGGAGTTGGCGCGCGATTTCGGCGGCCGCTTCCATGTTGGTGCGAAGGACAGTTTGCTCTGGGTCTTTTTTACCGGTATAACGCCCAGAGTTTACGTCGATGGAGACGAGTGCTTCGGTCGGCTCAATAATGAGATAGCCGCCCGATGGAAGATCGCATCGGCGTTTAAAGATTTCGTGGATTTCTTCTTCGAGACCAGACTTGTCGAACAGCGGGATGCGCTCTTCATAGAGCTTGACGCGCGGGATGAGATCGGGAGCGATATCGGTGAGATATTCGGTGATCTCGTTGAAAGTCTGCTTGGCGTCGACCGTGAGGCTATCGACCTTTGTGCTGAACAGATCGCGCACTAGGCCCCGTGTGAGGCCGGTTTCGCGATGAAGGACCGCTGGAGCTCTAACGAACCGAGTCTTCTTTTTGATGCGCTTCCACTGAGCCATAAGCGCATGGAGTTCGCGCTCGAGCATCTCTGTGGTGACATCTTCGCTGACGGTTCGAACAATGACGCCGCCGGACTTTTCTGGAAGAATGCCGCGGACCAGCTCTTTTAACCGTTGACGTTCTGCGCCCGCGCCGATCTTTCGGCTAACGCCTACGCGGGCGCTGTCGGGAAGGTAGACGAGGAACCGTCCGGCCAGGGATATCTGTGCGGTAACCCGCGGCCCTTTTGTTGAAATCGGCTCTTTTGTGATCTGGACGATAATGTCCTGACCACGCTTGAGGATGTCTTGAATGGGTGGGACCTTGCGACGCGACCGATCACTGTGGCCGTTTTCACCGCCTTCGTCGTCGTGGTCTTTATCGTCGGGGTCTTCGTCCTCGTCTGCGTCATCTGCCAATACGTCAGATGCGTGGAGGAAGGCACTTTTGTCGGTACCGATATTGACAAAAGCCGCCTGGATCCCTGGCAGGACGGCTTCTACTTTACCTAAGTATATATCGCCAACGCTGCGGCGATTGTCTGGACGGTCGACCAGAAGCTCTACGAGCCGGTCGTCCTCCAGGATCGCGATCCGCGTTTCACGCGCGGCCGCGTTTATGAGGATTTCTCTTTTCATTGTAGCCCACATCGGCGCAGGGAACGTGCTACAGGAACCCGGCCGATGCAGTCCAAAAAATGTCTATGCTGGGGTGTCGAAATCTTTTCAGCATCGACACTAACATCTTTAATTTACGTCCAGGTTGACCGGAACGCTAGCCAAATCATTGCCAGAACATAAGTTAGGGCCGCTTTCCATTCGCCGTGCCGCATGTAGAGGGCAAAATCAAAACGTTTGTTCGAGTTCTCATCACCGCGCCACGGGATTGGGCGAGGGACAAAAAGTGGGACATTTTTGGCATAATTCGGATATGAGTCCGGGAACCATCCGCTGATGTTTGCGATTTCGCGTTGCATCGTTGGGTAGTAGATCAGTCCGAAGAAAACGATCACTGCGATGAGGAGGCTCCAGTGTGCGGCGATAGCGAAGCCGCATGCGATGAGGAAGCTTCCGAAGTAGAGCGGGTTGCGTGTGTGGGCGTATGGGCCGCTTGTAGCCAGGCTGGCATTTTTACGAATGTGTCCGGCGGCCCATGCGCGAACGAGCACACCGATGAGCGCGATAGCTCCGCCGATTACGAGTGTGCGTGGTGATGGTTTTGCAAAAATCACGTATGTGATTCCCAGGATAAATCCCAGGGGGAGACGCATGCGTCGAGCGAGCGCGGAGTATGTCACGCGTTGAATTCCTTAATGAGCTGTCGAGCGATGACCATGCGTTGGATTTCGGAAGTGCCTTCTCCGATTTCGCAGATTTTTGCGTCGCGCATCATACGTTCGACTGGGTAGTCTTTGGTGTAGCCGTATCCGCCGTGGATTTGGACAGCTTTAATAGTTGCCCGCATGGCGAGTTCGGAGCAGAAGAGTTTTGCCATTGCGGCTTCTTTGCCGAATGGTTTGTTGTTTTGTGCGAGCCAGGCGGCGTGGAACATCAAGTGTTTACCAGCTTCGATTTCCGTGGCCATATCGGCGAGTGGAAATTGAATGCCTTGGAAGCTCGAGATTGGTTTGCCGAACTGTTTGCGAAGCGTTGAGTACTTGAGCGCTTCCACGTAGGCACCTTCGGCGATGCCTAACGAGAGAGCTGCGACACCGATGCGTCCGGAGTCGAGCGTTTGCATGAAATTGGTAAAGCCCATCCCTTCTTCACCGAGAAGATTTTCGGCGGGAACTTCGGCGTCTTCGAATACCAATTCCCTGGTATCGGAGGCGCGCCATCCGAGTTTGTCTTCCTTTTTACCGGAGCGGAAACCGCCGATTTTTGGGAGAGAATCGTCGTGTCCGATGCCTAGTAATTTGGCTTTCTCGAGATCGACGGTGTCTTTGGTGAGAATGAACGAGCTAATGCCTTTGGAGCCGCGTTCCGGGTTCGTGACCGCGGTGGCGACAAAGATTTCACCGACGCCGCCGTGCGTGATGAAGATTTTCGATCCATTGAGGATGTACTTATCGCCTTTCTTGACGGCGGTGGTTTGCGTTCCGGCTGCGTCGCTGCCGGCGGAGGGTTCGGTGAGCCCGAATCCGCCGAGTACCTTGCCGGAGGCGAGGATGGGGACGTAGCGTTTTTTTTGGGCATCCGTACCGAACTTTACGATCGGGGAGGTGCCGAGAGTGGTGTGAGCGGAGATAGTTATCGAGTGCGAGGCGTCGACTTTGGCGAGCTCGTGGATAACAATCATGTAGCTGAGAATATCGAGACCAGCGCCGCCGAGTTCTTCAGGCCATGGTATGCCGAAGAGGCCGAGATCGGCCATTTTTTTCACGTTTTCCCACGGGAAAGTTGCGGAGTCGTCCAGGGCAGAGGCGACCGGGGCAATTTCGTCTCGGGCGAACTCGCGTACCATGTTACGGACGGCGAGGTGTTGTTCTGAGAAGTAGAGGGAATCGTCCATGAAATAAATGGGCGGATTATTGGTGTTTGGTTATGGCTTCGATGAAACGGGCGCCGTACTTGGCTGACTTGCCGGGACCGATGCCGTGTATGGATTCGAGGGCATGGGGCGACTTTGGGCGGAGCAGAGCGATTTGGTGAAGCGTTTTGTTGTCGAAGACAATATATGCGGGGACCTTGTCTTCGTGGGCGATTTGGCGGCGGAGAGTTTTGAGCGATTCGAGGAGTTGGAGCGTTGCGTCGTCGATCGAATCGTCGGGGGTGGAGGGTCGTACGGGGCGTTTGGTGGCTTGCGCGCTTGGGAGAGCGATGCCGTCGCCGTCGAAGTCGGCGGATCGATTGAAGCGGGCGGGTCGTGGCGCGTTTGACTTGGCTGACGCGACACCTACCGAGCGTTTTTTGGGTACAGCTTTACTCAGCTTTTCCGATTGCGACGGGCGTTCGGGCGTGATGCCGAGACAGTTGTCGCAGGCTTGGCAGTTGTTGGGGAGTTTGGTTTTGTCGCCGAAATATCTGAGGACAAAGCTGCGTCTACAGTCCTTGGTGTAGGCGTAGACCTGCATAGACTGGAGTTTGTCGAGATCGGCTTGACGGCGGTGATCGAGTTGGAGCCAGTCGACCTTGAAGACACTGAGTGGAAACTTGGGTCTTGTGAGCGTGAGACCGGCGCCCATTCTTGCGAAGGTGAGAAATTGGCGTTGTTGGAGCGAGTCGAGCAAGTCGAGCAGCTCCATTGGGGATCCCAGGCCTGGTGGGAGGCTTAGGAGATCGAGGTTGACCCCGTCGTAGAGCGCTTCGCCGTAAGGGCGCCAGAGGGCACGCAGGAGGCCTAGCTCCATGTTTGCTTCGCCGGTAACCTCAGCTTTGATGCGGGCTGGAGTAGCGAGAAGGCGAACGTGAACATTGGAGAGTGAATCCGATTCCTTTGAGACCGCATTGACCTGTTGGAGAATGCGGAGTGCGCTTTCGACATCGCGTGCGGATGCTTTGCCTTTCGCGGCGGCGGCGATGCGTTCGTTGGAGCCGGTGATGAGGCCGGTTGGTGTAGCTAAAGATTGGAGCGACGCGTAGACATTTTCGATTAATTCACGTTCGGGGTAAGAGCCCTTGATGAAATATTCGTGCGTGAAGCGGTCTGGGAATGCGTGGAGGAGAAACACGTCGGACTGTTTTCCGTCGCGCCCTGCCCTTCCGGCTTCCTGGTAATATGCTTCGAGCGTGCCTGGCATTGCATGGTGGATAACTAGGCGCACATTTGGTTTGTCGATCCCCATGCCGAAGGCGTTGGTTGCGACGATAGCGCGAACCTTTTCTTGCATGAACGCGTCTTGAACATCCTGACGATGGTCATCGTCCAGACCGGCGTGGTAGCCAGCGGCTGAGATGTTCGAGTGTTGCAGTAAGTGCGTGATGCGTTCTACGGCTTTACGCGTGGATGCGTAAACAACGGCTAGACCGTCGTAGGTTTGGAGCGTTTGGACGAGCAGTTTGTCTTTTTCGGCGTCGTTGCGAGCGGGGAGGACGAAATATGACAAGTTCTTGCGATCGAATCCGGTGATGATAACAGTGGGATTACGAAGGCCTAGCTGCTTGGCGATGTCCTGACGGACATGTGGGGTTGCGGTTGCGGTGAGCGCGATTGTTGGGGGATCGCCAAGTGCTTCGCGAACCTGACGAACGCGAAGATAGCTGGGGCGGAAATCGTGGCCCCACTGGCTGATGCAGTGTGCTTCGTCGATGGCGAGCAGCGATACACCGATATCGCGGAGTTGTTTTGCTGCGGAACCTGCGTCGAAGCGTTCTGGCGCGACATACAACAACTTGATTTCTCCGCGGGCGGCGCGAGACATTCGGTCGCTTACCTGGGAAGACGACAGCGTACTATTAATGAACGCCGCTGGTAATCCGCGTGCGTTGAGTGCGTCAACCTGATCTTTCATGAGAGAGATCAGTGGAGAGATAACGACAGTCAGCTTTGGGAGTAAGAGCGCTGGGACCTGGAAACACAGCGACTTCCCTCCTCCGGTTGGGAGGATGACGAGCGTGTCTTTTCCGGCCAAGACGGATTCCACGGCGGTTGTTTGACCGTCGCGGAAGTTGTCGTATCCGAAAGAGGCGCTGAGAGCGGCGCGTGCGGCGTCGATGGTTAAGTCTGGCACTTCAACTACTATACAACAAACTTATGGGAAGCGTTGTATCATTTTTCGCTGGCTTGCATCAAAATCATGCATTAGACAGCGCGAGAGAAGTGCCCGCGTGTGAATGTTTGGCCTACGAGATCGCGGACTCTGCTCGTTTGCGGAACGATACCGTGCGAGAGTGAGTCGAGATTGTGTTTATAACCGCTGATTATTGTGGCGATATCGTCGCCGACCACATTGAAGACTGCGTGGAAGTTGCGGATTCCCTGGCTCCAGAGCTTTGGAAGGAATTCGGAGCCTTCGACTGGGCGGGAATGTAGCAGACGGTTTCTGCAGTCGCTGTCGGTTGCGACGGCGAATGTGTAGCCGGTTGGATCGGTGAGGGCGACGTTTTTATGCTTTTGGACGCAGAGATCTCTGCAGGTGGTTGGAACGCGGTCGAATGCGGCGGAGAGGACGCAGTGTTCGATGGTCATTCCTTCGGGGCGACCGTAGAGAAAGATGTCGAAGCCGACGCCGTTCCATGGGGCAACGACTTGCGCGATTTCATCGGTTGTGAGTTCGATGGATGCGACAATGCGTTTCGCACCGATGCGGAAGAGCTCGTTGGCGGTGTACGGATTAAAGCAGTTCACTGCGTAGTCGGCGACGATATCTTTGCCAGACTTGGCGAGTTCGGAGATGAGTCCGAGGTGTCCGGTCAGGATTGGGAGATCGAGTGCTAACCACTTGTCGAGCTGTTTACGATCTTCAGGGCGTACGATCGTAGGAGTTCGCAGGCGAAGTGAAACGTTGGCTGCGCGTAGTGACTCAGCGAGCGCACGGACTTTGGAGAGGGGTGGTGCGGGGTGACGGATGAAGGGGTCGAGTACGATCTCGGTTGCGCCAGCATCAGCCGCGGTTTGTGCGTCGGCGAGGTCGAAAACGTGGGCGCAGAGTTGGTATGCGGATGCTTGTGATGGCTGTGCTGGTTGCGCAGCAGCTGACTGTGCCGGCATCGGAGCTGACAATTGCTGGAACGTCACGCTTTCCTGTGTTGACTGCAATCGAGCCAACTTATTGGCAATGCGTTCCGTACGAGCATGCAGCTTTGCCGCGTCGTCCCATCCAAACAGTTGAGTGAGCTGTTCGGTGGCTTCCTGACGCAACCGGTTGAGCTCGCTCACCGGGATAAATAGACCGTCCGACAGTCCATTCGCTGTTACGGATCCGAGCGCAAACTGGGAATCGCCTAATCGGCCAAACTGCTCGCGTAGTTGAATTACATCCAACGAGCGACGAGATGCGATCGCCAGCGAGATATCGCTTCGCACGGTCACGTTATGTTCACCAACGGTCCAGATAACTTTAAGTGGCGCACCAGCGGTGCCAAAGACACTTACGTCAACACGACTTTTTCGCTTGCGAGTGGTATCAACATCTGCGTAGCTCGCGCGAGACTGTTCCAACAATGTAATGTCAGACGTGCGAACAATGCGCCATCCAACTTGTACGGGAGATCGTGGCGCAACGCGTAACACGACTGCCTGCTGTGTAAGTCCAGCTCTGGTACGCAACGTACGAATTGTGCTAATTGTTCCGCCAACCGTTCTGTCCTGCTGATCAGTTAGAGGTTCGATTGCAATCCCATCGCCCATAACTAGTGGCGTAGATACTTCAACGATAATTTTGCGCCCTTGCTGCGCTGTGACCACGCCAAGAACTAAGCCGCGGTTATCTGGCTGGTCACGGGTGATATACTCTCGCCCCGCTCGACCGGTGTACATCCCAGGTGTAAATCCGCGACTGAATATCTGGACCAACGGCTGTACTTCTTCTAGCGATGGAGGCGCAATGTCACCCTCTTCGATTCGATCGAGAAACTTGCGGTACCCTTGGGTAATCGTCGCAACGTATTCAGGTTTTTTCTTACGACCTTCTACTTTGAGGCAACCAACACCGGCCTTCGCAATCTCCGCAAGTGAGTCATAAGCCCCAAGATCCTTTGCGGATATGAGGTAACCCGTATCAAGCGTATCCCCAGATTCAACGTCGGTTAACACGTAATCTTTCCGACACGACTGCGCACACGACCCTCGGTTCGCGCTCCGTTCGGAGATCATACCGGACATAAAACACTGTCCGCTATACGAGATACACAACGCTCCATGCACGAACGTTTCCAGCCCAATTCCCGGGACGGTATCTCGAATGGCGCGAATGTCGTCCAGCGTGTTTTCTCGAGCAAGTACCACGCGCTCGATTCCCAGCTCTTTCATCACCGCAGCGCCCGAGGCGTCGTGCACGGTCATCTGCGTGGAACCATGTATCTCGAACCCGGGATACACGTCTTGAATAAGCCGTACAATGCCAATATCCTGAACAATCGCCGCATCAATCCCACGGTCGATGGCTTCGCCAAGAAATTCGAGTGCCTCAGCGAGCTCCGCAGCCTTAACAAGAACGTTAAAGGTGAGATATACACGCACTCCACGCTCATGTGCGAGCGCACAGGCGGTCTCAACGTCGTCTAATGTAAGCTGCGCACCATCATCTCGTGCGTTGAACTTCTCCGCACCCAGATAGATCGCATTCGCACCGTTCGCTATCGCAGCACGCGCAGCATCTAACGAACCAGCAGGTGCCAGTAGTTCAGGGATCTCAAGCAACTTCACAGACAACGTGCCTCTTCGCACAAGAAAATAACAAGATGAAAAACCACCAACTCGACGCGCCTTACCGACGTTTCGGTTTACTAATAAATCGTAAGATGACAGCAGACGCTAAACATGCCAATCCAGCCCAACGGTACACGTCCTGTCCTGTCCGAATCCCCCAGAAAAACAGGAATAACGCGAACGCCGCCAGGCACAGCCTAAAGATATCAACTCGTTTCATATACGCACGAAATTCGGCTGAGGTTAACTTTTCTTGGACGAAAACCGCAATACGCCGGCCTTAAAATCGTCAGTAGCACGCGCATGAACGTTCGTCTTAATGCCAGCTGCGATTCCATCGCGGAAGCTCAGCCCGTCGAGCGAATAGAATAGCTGCTTGGTTAGCTGCTGCGCCGTGGCAGACGATGTTGCCATCTCTGCAACGATGGAGTTTACAGCATTGTCGAATCCGTCGAGCGGCAAGACTCGACTGATTAGCCCGATACGCTCGGCTTCGTGCGCAGAAATTCGACGGCCTGTTGCGACTAAATCGTACGCACGCTTTTCTCCAACGCTGCGTCGCAACATTGTCATCACCATCGCCGGTACAAAGCCGACCAGCACTTCCGGATACCCAAACTGGGCATCTTCAGCCGCAAGCACCATATCGCACGCAGACGCCAGCCCGGTTCCACCCGCCAACGCACGCCCCTTCACGGCCGCTATAATCGGCTTCGGAATTTCGCGCATCGCTGTGAATACTCGCCCCAACTTCTCTGCATCGTGATAATGCACTTCCGGTGGCGCGTCAACCATAGCGGACAACGCCTTCAAATCAGCACCCGCACAAAAGTCCGGACCGTCAGCATCCAATATGATGACGTTTGTTTCCGGATGCTGTGCACACGACGTTAACGCCTGCAACAGCTCCTGCGCAGTCTGCTGATCCAGCGCATTTTTCTGTTCGGGGCGCGCCAACGTAATGCGCCCCACCGAACCATGCGATGCGACTCGAACTCGAGTCAGCTCTACGCTCATTGCGCAGCAGGAAGGTTAAGTGCCTTTGCCTCTGCATCTGGTATATCAAGCACCATACGCAGGATCGCAGTGCTATAAACCTTGCCCTGTGCGTCTGTCTTTAACGACAGTGTTCCACCGCCATCAAGCGCGCCATGCAACAAAAAGTTCACGGCACCCAAATTAGGGAGTTCAAACCGATCCACTCCACCGTTAATTGCTCCGGCAAAGTGCTGCACTACGCGCGCTTGTGTCAGCTCACGCGCTAATAACGGGTACCATTCCGGACGTAACGCGATCACGCCAACGTTCGCGGTATCACCTTTATCGCCGGAACGCGCATGCGCGATATCGAGGAGACGAACTTTCATTATAGGATCTTCACTTGCGTTTTAACTACGGTTTTGTCAATCAATGCTGGCCAGTACGCCACGATCTCTTCGACTTTCGGGCGACCACCGGCAAAGCCGGTCACGCTCGGTGGCCCGTTTAACACCAACGGCGCAATCTCACGCGTAAATCGCTCAACGGCAGCGCGGTCGTTCCCACGCACACCCACTCGTAGCTGCACTTCGGGCAAATCTTTGCCAATATCGCCAGCCAACGGACCGTGTGTGGCCGACGCACCCACGTACTCTGTCAAGATATGATCAAACTTGAGCCCAAGCCGATCGAGACGCTCACGCAAGATAGCGTTCGCAGCCTCAGCTTTCTCCAACGCATCCGGCCACGAATAGACCAAGGTACCAACGGCCTTAAAGCCAGCACGATATGCAATCGATATTTTCAATTTATCGGTCGCAGGTGTTCCATGAATTCCAGACACTCGAACGCGATTCTCACCGTCGCTCGCCAGCTGAATTGTGGTAAAATCCGCTGTCACGTCGGGCGTGATATAGTTATGCGGATCCCCCATCTCATACACCAGCTGCTCCGTTACACTTGGCACTGAAACTCGACCGCCGGTGTTTGGATGCTTGGTAATTACGAAACTTCCATCAGCACGCGCTTCCGCAATCGGATAACCAACGTTTGCAAGATCCGGGATGTTTCTCCAATCGTACAAGCAGTTACCACCAGAAGATTGCGCACCACATTCAAGGATGTGCCCGGCAACGATTCCTGAAGCAAGCTTGTCCCAATCATCTTCAGCCCACCCAAACTCGAATCGCAACGGCGCCATGGTAAGCGCTGTATCCGTGGAACGTCCGGTAATTACGATCTGCGCGCCCTTCGCCAATGCTTCAACGATTGGTTCGGAACCGATGTATGCATTCGCAGCTATCACCTGATCGCGGACGACGCTTAACGGCTCACCCGTATCCATATTCAACATCGGATGACCTTGCTCCAACAGATCGTCGATGCGATCAAGAAGATCATCGCCCGTAACAACACCAATGCGAACGGTCTTACCACGTTTCGTCGCAGCTGCCTGAATCGCCTGCGCACACGCAATAGGATTCACACCGCCGGCATTCGCAATCACGCGAACACCACGTTCCGTGATCGCCTCTAAAACGCTTTCGATTGCACCAACGAAGTCACGCGCATATCCCATATTCGGATCGCGCTCTTTCTGCTTCTGCAGAATCGACATGGTGACTTCTGCCAGATAATCCAGCATCAAATAGTCGACTGGCCCGCCTTCAACTTGCTGCCTGGGAGCTTCGAGCGAATCGCCCCAAAAGCCTTGGCCACTAGCAACTCGGACAATTTTATCGGTCATACGTTATTGATGGTGACTGACGGTGGAAGCACAAACGCACCTAGATGTGGTCCGCTGTTCTGCAACGACGCACGAAATGCCATTGCTAGCACTTCACGAGTCTCTTCAGGATAAATAATGGCATCAACATACCCACGCGCGGCAGCGTATTTTGCGTCTAGCTGCTGCTCGTAATCCGCACGCATCTCATTCATGGATGCCTCAACTTCAGGACTTGGCTTCTGACCAGCCTTTTTCGCCGCTTCAATCGCAGGTCCGTGAACGGCTTGCACTGCAGATTCACCTTCCATTACAGCCATACGCCCTGTTGGCCAGCTGAAGATGAAGTCAGGATCAAACCCTTGCGCTGCCATGGCGTAATACCCCGCACCAGACGCGTGATTCACGGTTAAAACGATTTTAGGAACACGAGTCGTTGCCATTGCCTCAACTAACCTGGCGCCAGCACGAATAATCCCTTCATGTTCAGCTTCTGGTCCAACCATAAAACCAGAGACGTCTTGCACAAAAAGTATCGGGATACCTTGTCGATCACAGCGATCAATAAAGTACGCCATCTTCTCCGCACTTTCCGCATAGATGATTCCACCAAACCTCGGCTTCTCATTCGGGCGCCCTTTAATCAATCCACGTTGATTGGCGATGACAGCAACCGGAATACCATCGATCTTTGCATCGCCACAGATAATCTCTCGCGCCAAACCCGACTGGAATTCGTCGATCTTACCGTCGTCAAGAACCAACTTCAACACCGAATGCATATCGTACGACATGCGATGGTCCGACGGCAATACATCGTACAAGGAATGCGAAGAGTCGGACGAATCAAAGGACGGGTTCCCATCCTCATCGCCAAACGTGTTGGACGCAGTCGACGACGCCAAGCCCTCGCCTCCACCAACACCAGGAGATCCAGCCGCCGCAGGTAACCGCTCAATCAGATCACGCAAATGCGCGAGACAATCATCTTCGTTCTCCGCAGCATAGTGCGCAACACCACTCACTTCCGTATGTGTTATCGCACCACCCAACGTTTCGGAATCAATCGTCTGGCCGGTCGCACCCTTCACAAGGTTAGGCCCGCCCAACCCCATAAACGACGTCCCTTTCACCATCAAGATCACATCTGACAGCGCAGGTAAATACGCACCACCCGCAATACACTGCCCCATCACCGCAGCAAGCTGTGGAATATGCAGGTACCGACGCATGATCGAGTTGTAATAAAAGATACGACTCGCGCCAAACTGCCCCGGAAACACTCCACCCTGATACGGGAGATTCACACCCGCAGAATCAACGAGATAGACAATAGGAAGCCGGCAACGCATCGCAATCTCCTGCGCACGCAATGTCTTCTTGATCGTCTCAGGCCACCACGACCCAGCCTTGACGGTCGCATCGTTCGCAACAATCACAACCAGTCGGCCATGTACAACGCCCAACCCGGTGACTATCCCGGCAGCCGGCGCCTGGCCATCGTACTCATCGTACGCAATGAGCAGCCCAATCTCCAAAAAGCGCGTGTGCGGATCGCACAACTTCTCGATCCGCTCGCGCGCTGAAAACTTTTTCTGGTCGTGTAGTTTCGCAATTTTTTTCGCGCCACCACCCTGCCGAACTACCGCTTCGAGGGCTCGGACCTCATCGCTGAGTGTCCGGAGCCGAGAAGTTGCCGCGGCGGTCACGCTGTTTCGTGTTCGCGGCTGGCGAACCAGGTCTTGATGTAATCCACGAGATCGCTCGTCGCGGTACCTGGGCCAAACAGCTTGCCAACACCCTTCGCTTCCAGCGCTTCCATGTCTTCCTTCGGAATAATCCCACCACCGGTAACAAGAATATCGTCTCGTCCCTGCTCTGCAAGAATCTGCAAAACACGCGGAATCAACGTCATGTGCGCACCACTCAGGATCGACAGACCAACGACATCCACATCTTCCTGAACCGCCGCAGTGGCGATCATTTCAGGCGTCTGATGGAGACCCGTATAGATCACTTCCATACCAGAATCACGCAACGCCGCCGCGACCACTTTGGCGCCACGGTCATGCCCGTCCAACCCAGGCTTAGCTACTAACACACGAATAGGCCGCATTGCACTCCTACAGAGAGAAAGTCATTAATGTTAGAAAAATACCGGCTCACGATATGCCCCAAACACATCTTCCATCGCAGCACGGATTTCATACAACGTACAGTATGCACGCGCGCAATCGAGGATGAACGGCATCAAGTTGGTATCTGTTTTTGCTGCATCACGTAACGCATCCAATCGTGCTGCGACTAACGCGCTATCGCGTGCCGCACGCATCTCAGCCATACGCGCCTTCTGCTCACGTTCGGCTTCTTCACCAACCTTGAGCAACGGAATTGTTAGCTCGCCTTCGTCCGTAACGAAGTCGTTCACACCAACGATAATGCGTCGGTTTTGCTCGATCTCCCATTGCTGACGCGATGCGGATTCGGCAATTTTGCGTTGGAACCATCCATTTTCCAACCCTTGCACAACCCCGCCAATCTCTTCAATCTGCGCAAACAAACGCTCGGCTTCCGCTTCAAGCTGATCGGTCAACGCTTCGACGTAATACGAACCGCCTAATGGATCTGCAACGTTTGGAACTCCAGTTTCATACGCAAGAATCTGCTGCGTACGAAGCGCAACTTCCACCGCTTCTTCCGTTGGAAGTGCAAGCGTTTCGTCCATCGAGTTGGTGTGCAACGATTGCGTTCCGCCAAGTGCAGCGGCTAACCCCTGATACGCAACGCGAACGATGTTGTTCATCGGTTGCTGCGCAGTCAGCGTAACGCCGGCCGTCTGCGAGTGGAAACGTAGCATCCACGAACGTGGATCTTTGGCTCCGTAACGCTCGCGCATGTGACGCGCCCAGATGCGTCGAGCAGCGCGCAACTTTGCGATTTCTTCAAAGAAGTCGTTGTGAATATCCCAGAAGAACGACAGTCGTGGCGCAAAGTCATCGATGTTCAGACCACGCGCAACGCCACGTTCAACGTAGGTAAAGCCGTCGGCCAACGTGAAGGCCAATTCTTGCGCAGCGGTGGCTCCAGCTTCACGGATGTGATAGCCAGAGATAGAAATCGTATTCCACTGCGGAACATGCTTCGCCGACCATTCAAAGTTATCGACAATCAACCGTAGCGCTGGCTCAATGGGATATACCCACGCATGCTGCGCCATGTACTCTTTCAGGATGTCGTTCTGAATCGTACCGCGTAGCTGAGTTGAGTCGACGCCCTGCTTTTCTGCGGCTGCAATGTAAAAGCAGAAGAGAATAACGGCTGGGCCGTTGATGGTCATTGACGTGGACACTTTGTCGAGCGGAATTCCCTCGAACAACACTTCCATGTCGGCCAAACTCGAAATCGCAACACCGCACTTGCCAACTTCGCCTTCCGAGCGCGGATGATCCGCATCGTAGCCCATCAACGTTGGAAAGTCGAATGCGACAGAGAGACCAGTCTGACCATTCGCAAGCAAAAACTTATATCGGGCATTTGTTTCGCGAGCGGTGCTAAATCCTGCAAACTGCCGCATCGTCCATAGCTTGCCACGATATCCGGTTGCGTGCACACCGCGCGTATACGGGAACGAACCTGGAACTTCAGGCGCTGCCCCTGCCCCACCTCGAACGTCGAGCCCAGTGTACAGCGGTTCGATTTCGTCAGCCGAGTTGTTAAAGCCGATGTCGCGCTTGGAGGCAGCTTCGTACTTTTTACGCCAATGTGCGACTTCTACCTGAAGACGTTCGAGTTCTGCCGCGTGATCGATCGACGGAGCGCCAGCTGCTGAGCCGTCTGATCCGGCGGCACCGTTGTTGTGTGCGGTATCAGGCGTTTTCTGGTGCTTCGTGTTGGATTTCAGTTCGGCAGTACTCATTTAATTCGTTCCGGTTAACAAAGGTCCGCTTTCGCGCAGCAGGGTGTCAGCCACACCAAACGGTGTTTCGGATCCCGCTTCCAAAGCAGGTAACTGCGCATCCACCCAAGCATTAGTCGCGTCATCGCGCCAAAGCCTAGTGCGTACCCGTTGCTCGACGACGTCGACCACACGATCGCGAAGCCTGGACCGCCGGCGTTCGCGCAGGTCACCCGTTGTCTGAAGATAATTGAAATGCCGCTCCAGAGCGCCCAGAACCTCCGAAATTCCTTCCTCTTTTGCGGCCACGGTCTGCAAAACGTGCGGAACCCAGACTGCCGGGGCCTCATCTTTGGCCGCCTGGCGGGCAACCCGAATGGGATTCAGGTTTTTGAGCTCCACCCCATGGTGAGCTGGAGCAGGCGCATTGGTCGCACCGGCTCGGAGGCCGAGCATGAGCTGGACGTCGTTGCGCATCCTGTCGGCGCCTGGCCGATCGGCCTTGTTGACCACGAAGATATCGGCGATTTCCATGACGCCAGCCTTGAGGGTCTGGATGGAATCGCCAGACTCTGGAACGAGCACCACAACGGTGGAATCCGCGTTCCGGGCAATATCGAGCTCACTTTGGCCGACCCCAACCGTTTCAATAATGATCCGATCGAAGCCATACGCATCCAAAACGTCGGCGACTTCGCCCGTAACCGCAGAGAGACCGCCGAGCGATCCGCGGGTGGCCATAGAACGAATGTAGACGCCTGGGTCGAGCGCCACCGCTTCCATACGCACTCGGTCGCCCAAAAGCGCTCCGCCCGTAAACGGCGAGGTTGGATCGATCGCGATCACGCCAACCGTCAAGCCCTGCTTGCGAAGCTCGCGCACCATCAATGTGGTAATCGTGCTCTTTCCAGCGCCAGGTGGCCCGGTGATGCCTATACGTCGAGCCTTGCCGATCCTGGAATGCAGCGTGGACATAAGCGTATCGTATCCATCCCGATGATTTTCAACGATACTGACCGCGCGTGCGAGCGCAGCAGGTTTACGTGCGAAAAAGTCCGCAAGTAGCCGATCAAGCGAGTGCAGCAACCAACTTCTCCTGTTTACGCCACATAGGGCTTGTGAGCCGAGCCTCGTCTTCGGGGTGCGTGTGCCCCAAGACGTGAAGAGACCCGTGTACAATCAAACGAACTAATTCCTCACGAACACCAACACCGTGAAGCTTTGCGTTTTCTTTCGCAACGTCAGGTGCAATATACATATCGCCCGTCACAATACCGTCAATCGAGCTGAGTTCGAAGGTAATGATGTCGGTTGGGCCGCGGTGATCCAGATAATCCTTGTTTATCTTCGCAATCGCGCGATCGGTGACAAAAGCGACTGAGATCATCGCCTCCTTCACGCGTTCTTTCCGTAACACGGCACGTACGATCTCTTTCACTTTTTCTTCGGAAATCGGAACTCGAACGTCGTTTCGCGACACGTCGACCACCAGTTTCGATGAGGACAATTTCGGTCCCGATTTAGCCACGGATTTTTTGTTCGACACAGTCGAAGACTTTTCTGCCGATACGCTATGTTTTACACGCGGTTGGCCGCGTTGAACTGCTGCTTGCTGTTTCATATGTTTTATGCGCTTGCGCGTGACGATGACGTCATCACGAGTGGACGACCGGTATCCGCTGGATACTCGATTCGTCCGTGATACATTCCAGTCAAGATACGCACAAATTGGTCGCGCACGATGGTGAGCTGACGCAAGGTGAGCGGTGCATCTTTTAACTGCCCTTCTTCGAGCCGGCGTTGAATTGTCGCTTCTACCGCCGTAGCAATCGCAGCTGGCGTTGGATCACTCAAAGCCCGAACTCGGGCTTCGACACCATCGGCCAACATACACACTGCCGTTTCAGCAGACTGTGGAATCGGGCCCGGGTAGCTAAAGTCGAGCACGTTCACATTGGGATCGCGTTCGCGCGCCTTTTCAAGAAAAAATATGATTGGAATCGTGCCGTGATGTTCGGTAATAAACGCACGAATCTCAGGAGGCACACCGTTTTCTTCCGCTAGCTCAACGCCTTCACGCACATGGTTGCGAATAATACTCGCACTGGTCGACGGCTTGAGTTTATCATGCGGATTACGCCCCCTCGGCTGATTCTCAATAAAATGCTGAGGTTTCCGCAACTTGCCGATATCGTGATAATACGTTCCAACTCGTGCAAGCAATCCATCTGCACCAATCGCATTACATGCCGCTTCACTCAAATTTGCGAGTGCGATGGTGTGTGCGTACGTCCCCGGCGCTTCCAGGCTCAGTCGTCGCATTAAAGGCTTGTCGAGGTCAGACCATGCGAGCCACCTTAAGTGGTCCGGAATTCTGCGGAATCGTTCAGCTTTGTACGTGAACCATGCGCCAAGGGCTACAAAAACTGCGGTGAGTACATCACCAACCCTACCGTGAACAAATGCCGCGCTTGCAATGGCAAGCACGAACCACAAGCGAGCATCAAGTACGATACGCGCGGCCACCGAACTGATTCTGAGCGCCGTGTCCAACCGCGGAATGAGCGGTGTAACGCTCTGCTGAGTACTCGGAGGCTCCTCGCTGCTCGCTTGCGATTCGAGTTTTTGCCAAAGATTCATGACGACACTACGCTCCAGAGTCCTCTGCGTACGCCTTGATGATTTCGCGAACCAAGCGATGGCGTACTACGTCGGCATCACTAAGGTAATAGAATGCGATTCCTTCGATTCCGGCCAATATGCGTTCAACTTGCACAAGCCCAGAATCTTCGCGACGCGGCAGATCGATCTGCGTTTTGTCGCCAGTAATCACAACTTTCGAGTTCACACCCAATCGAGTGAGAAACATCTTCATCTGCGCGTTGGTCGCGTTTTGCGCTTCATCCAAAATGACAAACGCATCAGCCAACGTACGCCCGCGCATATAGGCGAGTGGCGCAATTTCGATCGTTCGTGTTTCGAGCGCTTTCTGCACGCGCTCCTGCGGCATCATATCTTCGAGCGCATCGTACAACGGGCGGAGATAGGGATCGACCTTTGCCTGCATATCGCCCGGAAGAAAGCCGAGACTTTCCCCAGCTTCAACGGCGGGACGAGCCAAAATGATACGCTTCACCCGTTTGCGCGATAACGCGTCAACCGCAGCCGCAACGGCCAGATACGTTTTACCCGTACCAGCCGGACCAATCCCAACGACCACATCATTTTCGCCGATCAACTTCAGGTATTCGCCCTGTCCAGCTGTTTTCGGCTGAATGATTTTGCGAATACCAGGCAATACAATTCGCGCATCACCATTGGTATAATCACCGCGCGAGCCTTCAATGCTCATGCGCAAGACGTCGTCGGCAGTTAGCGGCATCTGTTGCTGCTTTGCCACGTCGATCATCCGTTGAGCAATACTGACCGCGCGATCAACTTCTTCGCGCGATCCAGAGATTGTTAACACGTCACCACGAAGCGCGACTCGCGTCCCGCTTTGCCTCATCAGCTCAGTCAGATTTTCGTCGTTAACGCCAGCTAGCGTTAACATATCGGCCCCTTCCGTTGAGAGGCGCTGCACGATCGCGTCTTCAGTGATGCTCAATTTGCCGCCGGGATAAGGTGAAGCTCCGCCAATTCATTCGCCGGCACTACGGACGGTGCACCTTCAAACAATGCCCGTGCCGCCGTTGTCTTGGGGAACGCAATCACATCGCGCAAACTTTGCGCCCCCGCGAGCATCATCGCAATACGGTCAAAGCCGAGCGCGATTCCGCCGTGCGGAGGTGCACCTGAACTCAACGCTTCTAAAAGGAAGCCAAAACGTGTTTCTGCGGTCTCTTCGTCGATACCGAGAATACGTAAGGCCGTTTTTTGGAGCGAAGGATCATTGATTCGAATACTCCCGCCACCCAACTCTGTTCCATTTAACACGACATCGTACGCCAGGGCACGGACTCGCCCCGGGTCGCTTTCGAGAAACTGGAGATCTTCAGGGTTCGGAGCGGTAAACGGGTGGTGTACCGCGTCAACGGCACCAGTCACCGGATCCACTGCAAACATCGGGAAGTCAGTAATCCAGACCACCTTTGACGCCGTCGAGTCAACCAGATTCATGCGACGCGCCACATCCTGACGCACTCGATCGAGTGCAGGATTGGAGATATGATCCGGAGCGGCAACGAATACCATTAATTCGCCGTCTTGCATGCCAAGTTGCTCAGCTGCGGATTCATCCAAAAACTTTGCGGCAGGGCCATCAAGTTTTCCATCTACCCGCTTCATACGCAATAGGCCTGCCGCACCCGCGGACTTGGCTTCCAGCTCGATCTCGTCGACTTGCTTACGGGAGAGCGAGGCGCCGTTGGGAATACGGATACCACGAATACGACCGCCAGCAGCAATCGCGTTTTTGGTAATCACGAAGTCGGCTGACGCAAAAACGGCGGTTGCGTCCTGGATTTCGAGGCCATAACGGAGATCTGGACGATCGCAACCATATTGTTCCATCGCATCGGCGTATCGCATACGCGGGAACGGCGTTGGAACGGTCAAATCGGCGTCGGCGAAGATCTTGGTGAGCAGCCCTTCGGCGAGCGAATAAATGTCCTCCACACCTACGAACGAGGCTTCGATGTCAATCTGAGTAAACTCAGGCTGACGGTCGGCACGAAGATCTTCGTCGCGGAAACACCGAGCGATTTGGAAGTATCGATCGTAGCCGGACATCATCAACAGCTGTTTATACAGCTGCGGTGACTGCGGAAGCGCATAAAACTCTCCCTCGTGAACTCGGCTTGGGACCAAAAAGTCCCGCGCACCTTCTGGCGTTGGGCGCGTAAGCATGGGCGTTTCGATTTCGAGATAGCCACGCTCATCCAGAAACCGACGCGTCGTCTGCATCATTCGGTGCCGAAGGATCAGATTCTTCTGAAGCTCCGGACGTCGAAGGTCGAGATACCGATATCGCAGCCGAAGCTCTTCGGCCGGCAAATTGGCTCCCTTCCCGCTCGCAACCGGAATCGCGAGCTGACGGGCCGGCCCAACCGTTCGAATCGAAGTCGCACGGACCTCGATCTCGCCCGTGGGCATGTCCGAATTACGCATCTCCGGCGGCCGCATAACGACTTCGCCTTCAATCAACACTACGGACTCCAACGACAGCGATTGAGCCGCTTCCAGCGCTTCGGCCGGCGTAAAGTCAGGATTAAACGAAACTTGAACTAACCCAGCGCGATCCCGGAGATCGACAAAAACTAGGCCGCCCAGATTGCGGGTTCGATGGACCCAACCGCCAAGCTTTACGGGCGTGCCGCTGTGTTCGGCCCGTAGCTCACCGCAAAGGATTGTACGTTGGGTTGTAAACGATGCGGACTGACTCACGCGTCGAAATTAGGCCCCAAACTGGGGCAATGCGAATATGGCATGGATGGGGGTTAAATTTAAGTGTACCAATAAGTTGATGAAAGGCGATGATACAGAATCTGCTCAATCTCACCCCATCTGACGCGCAGGAAACGCTCGAAGCGTTTCTCGTGAAGGAAGGTGAGCCATTATATCGCGCAAAACAGATCGTTCGACGACTCTGGCAAGCGCCCGTACGCTCATTTGACGAGATCTCCGATCTCCCGAAGGCGCTACGGCTCAAACTCGAACAATCGTTCAGTATTCCGACGCTCGATCTGGATACCCATCAGATTTCGTCCGATGGGACGCAAAAGTTTCTATTTCGCCTAGCCGACGGCCAAGCGATTGAAACTGTTGCGATTCCAGATAAGAATCGGCTGACGCTGTGTATCTCGTCCCAGGCTGGATGTGCGTTAAAATGTGCGTTCTGTGCAACCGGCGCGATGGGCTTTCAGCGGAATTTGGAGCCGTTTGAAATCGCGGGACAGGTACGAGAGGTCAATATACGTCTGACGGAGCAAGGTCAGGGACTCGTGACCAACATCGTGTTTATGGGGATGGGAGAACCGCTCATGAATTGGCGTTCGGTCGACCCGACACTCACGATTCTGAACTCGCCGGATGGCTTTGAGATTGGCGCGCGCCATATTACGGTCTCAACGGTTGGCATACTTCCTGGAATTATCGCGCTGTCGAATCGGCCCGAGCAGTTCCGGTTGGCACTTTCGATTCACGCGCCAAACGATGAGCTGCGGCACGAGTTGATGCCGATTAATACGAAGTATCCGCTGCAAGAGGTTATTGCTGCGGCCAAGGCGTTTGATCGTCGAGTGACGTTTGAATATGTGATGTTAGGCGACGTGAACGACGGATCCGATCATGCGTATCAGCTTGCGCAACTGGCTCGCGACTGTAAAGCGTTTGTGAATTTGATTCCGCTGCATCCAGGTGGAACAGGAAACTTTACTCCAACAACCAGTCGCGACATTCGTGCATTCGCGAACGAAGTGCAAGGATACGGTGTTGAGGTTGCGGTACGAAAAAGCCGAGGAATGGATATTGCCGCGGCATGCGGTCAGCTACGGGTAGAACGGCAAGGGCGGCGGCGCCCAGTCCTTACCGACGAGGACAGTCACGTCGAGGTAGCGTGATGTATCAGGGCGCGCTTCAACGCGCCCATGCATTGCCTTCGCAACGATTGCCGCGTGCTCTGCATTCCCTATGCGATCGAGCACGATTGTGCTGTCGATTTTTTCGCTCGAGTTACCCATTGCAACAACGTCAAAGCCGCGATCACGCAGATATTGTGTAGCGCGTCGCGCGAGCCCACGCTCGGTTGTTGCGTTTAACACTTCGACTTTGATTCGAACATTTTCAGGCGCACGCGTATTAAATGCGGAATCGTCGTATACTGGAAGCACGACAGATCCGGTTAACACCGTTTGCTTTTCTTTATGTTTCGACCAAAGTTTGAATCCTGTTGTTACTACCGCAACAACGACCACACCTGCAAGTATATATCGACCGATCTTCAACTGAAGCTATTCCAAAGTGAAACTGTTTCAGGGAAGATGGTATTGCCTTCCCTGATTGACCACTCTAAACGTAATCGAACTACCTGGCGAAACACGCCGTCGAATGCGGTTGGTACGATGGTCGCGAACAGATGTCGGTCTTGCTTGGAGAACTTTCGCCCTGGCTCGAGAAAGTCGGCCATGTAGAGCGCTTTCCCAACGGTCTTCCACCCCATATATCCAACCGTGTGGTAGCGGACTGCGTCGAGCAATTCTTGACGGGTTTCACCATCGCGTTCCAGATATATCGCTGCGGCTGGACCATGAAGCAGACCAACCGGGGATGTCGTATCACCGGTAATAGATCGCAACTCGGCTTCGGGTGCGTCACGAAGCGCGTCGTGCAAACGGCCGGCATCCGCAAACATAATCGCATGCTCTGCCGGCAGTCGCATCGCCGCCGCCCATGCGGTGAGCAGCATTGTCACACGCAAAATATGCTCTGCGCGCCTCTCACTAACTTGTGCCCACACGGGAAGATCGAGCGACTTCGACGTGACTGATGCCATTAAAGAATGAGGTTGTCGATTAGGCGTGTTCCATTCAACCGCGCAGCAAGAATCACACCGGTACCTTTCTCTGCAATGGGAACTCGCTCAAACGTTGCGGGATCGACGATCGCGAGATAATCCAGCGCAATCGACGGCTCGTTGACCAGTTCAGCGACGCCAGCAGAGATGAGCGACTGCGAATCGGTTTCACCGGATTCGAATGCCCTCCGAACCGTCGTTAACACTTTATAGAGCTTGGCTGCCCGTTCGCGATCCTCGTCCGACAGATACCGGTTGCGACTCGACATCGCTAACCCGGATGGTTCGCGCATGATCGGAACTCCCACGATTTCTATTGGGAAGTTCAGATCACGGACCATTTGCCGTATCATCGAAAGTTGTTGCAGATCCTTCTGACCAAAGATGGCAAAGTCGGGCTGAATGACATTAAAGATCTTCGCCACAACGGTGAGCACGCCGGTAAAGTGGCCCGGACGAATCTGGCCTTCAAATGCGGTATCACCATGTATTGCCGTGACATGAATGCGCTGTTCCGTTGGATACATTTCAGCGCGTTCTGGTGCAAAGACCAACGTTGCACCACGCAGACGTAATGAGGCTAAATCTGCATCAAACGTACGCGGGTACTTCTCGAGATCTTCGGTTGGTGCAAACTGAAGTGGATTAACAAAAATCGTTGCAACAATAACGTCTGCGTGTTTCTTCGCTTCATCGATTAACGATAAATGGCCTTCGTGCAACGCTCCCATCGTTGGCACACACGCAACCTTCCGTCCCTCTCGACGTAATGCATTTAGCGCATATCGGAGGTCAGAGATTTTATCGATCTCGCGCAAGCTCATCGTTGAGGTTAAAGGGGTAAACGAAGACAACTTAGACGCATCAGAAGCTGTGGGTTTCATCCGGGTATGTTCCGGTTCGCACTTCATCACCATAGGTCCGGACGGCGGTGCGGATAGTGTCCGCGAGATTTGCATACCGCTTGAGGAACTTCGGTTTAAAGCTGTCGTTGATTCCTAATAAATCGGGGAGCACTAAAACCTGCCCATCGCACTCAGCGCCAGCGCCAATTCCAATGGTCGGAATACCAATAGAATCAGTGATGTGCCGTGCTGCATCGGTCGGCACGAGTTCAAGCACGATCGAGAAAACACCAGCCTGCTCAAGTCGCTTCGCTTCATCAACCATGCGCTGCACCGCTAAATCGTCTTTACCTTGAACGCGATGGCCGCCAAGCACGTTAACGGATTGTGGCGTGTAGCCAAGATGACCCATAACCGGGATCCCACTATCTACAACTTCAGCGATGAAGCTTGCGAGACGAACACTTCCGCCTTCCATCTTCACGCCGGCGGCACCGGTCAATTGCATCACTCGACCGCAGTTCGCAACGGCTGTTGGTGCATCGGTATGGTATGTCATGAATGGCATATCAACAATCACGCACGCGCGCGACGTACCACGTCGGACCGCCGCACCGTGATAAACCATTTGATCGAGCGTGACTGGCAGCGTTGAATCGTATCCTGCAACCACATTGCCTGCGGAGTCGCCAACAAGAATGAGATCGACACCAGCTTCATCGACAAGCTTCGCGAACAGAACATCATACGCGGTGACGCAAACGATCTTGTCACCACCTTTTTTCGCCTGGATATCGCGTGCAGTAAGCCCACGAATTTTTGCGACACTACTCATAAGAATTTTTTAGTTCGGCGAGTTCTCGAATCCAGAAATCGCGGTTCGGAAGTTCAGTATGCGGCACCTTTAAATCTGGCTCATCCCATGTAGTATGAACATAAGAGACAATGTCCAGATCGATAGTTCGAGCTCCCCAGCGGATCTTTCGCTCTCGACCACCAGCGATCTCAATTTCATGAAGGCGCGTTAACAGCTCGCGTGGATTGAGCTCGGTTTCGACAGCGATCATCTGATTGAGATATGGCGATTGGTCGCCAGGACCAATCGCATCGGTCTGTTCAATTGTCGATTCGCCAACGATTTGTACATTTGGGATAGATGCGATACGAGCTCGAGCATCAGCAAGATGCTTGTCGCGATCACCGAGGTTGGAGCCCAGGGCGACATAGGCGAGATCTAACGTCATCATAATAACGGTGCGGACCGAGGCCGAGTAATCGCAATTTCCGAATAGTCGAGTGGACCTGGAAGTGCGACATGCGGTTTGCGAACGGCAACGCTCGCCTTTAATACACCACGGACCTTCAGCACCAGTTCGGCGATGCGTTCAGCAACATCTTCGATATAACCGATATGGCCAGCATTCACCACACCGGCCACAATACGATACAATTCTGCGTAATCAACAACTTCACGTTCGGCTGTGGCCTCAGCAAAGCTATCTTGAATATCAACCGATAGATCGATCTCCAACGGTTGCGGTATCTCCAACTCGTGCGGATACACTCCAACGAATGTGTGAAACCGCATTGACTTCAGTGTGATAGTGTCTGGCATCTTAATAAAGCCTCAACTGTTAGATCAAACGGAATCTATTGCGGTGCGAATATCGCGAACCAATGCAACCGCCGCATCCACACTTTTCCCTGCCGCTTGAACGATGGCAGTTCCAACAATCACACCGTCTGCAATGGATGCAACAGTCTTTGCTTGCTCAGGGTTCGAAACGCCAAACCCAACGCAGATCGGAAGCGTTGTCGCCTGTCGTAGTCGTTGAACCGTTGCAGGGAGATCCTGCGATACTGTGCTTTGTAAGCCAGTAACGCCAAGCCGGCTAATAAGATAGACGAAGCCGGATCCATGGCTTGCGATAAGGCTCATTCGTTCCAACGGGGTCGTTGGTGCAATTAATCGAATGAATGCCAGCCCGCTCTCGGTTAACCACTGTTCGCGCTCGGGATCTGCACCAACGGGTAAATCGGTGACGAGAATTCCATCGCAACCAGCGGAACGAGCACGCTCCAGTACATCCGGCCCAGCAGCGATGAGTGGATTGAGATAGCTGAACAAAACGACTGGTATTTCGAGCGCCGCTTCCGAAACAATCTTGAGTACATCGTCCAACGTTGTGCCCAAGTCCAGCGCTTGCTGCGAGCTTGCCTGAATAACCGGACCGTCTGCCATTGGATCCGAAAACGGAACGCCAACTTCGATAACATCCGCGCCTGCTCCTTCGAGACCACGTAACAGCTCGATTGATTTCGCGCGATCGGGATAACCGGCTGTGGTATAACACACGAGCGCTTTACGATTCTGCTCGCGCAGAAGTTTGAAGCGATCGTTAACCACCTGAACGCCAGCAGTTTTTGAAGATATCGTCATACGTTCGGTACCACACCCATTGCGTTGACCTGTGCTACGTCTTTGTCCCCTCGCCCACTCACGCAAATCAACACAGCATCATCCTTCGTCCAGCGCGAGGCATTATCAATAACCCACGCAATAGCATGTGATGTTTCAAGCGCCGGAATAATACCTTCCAACTGGCTTAACGTCACAAAACCGCGAAGGGCAGCATCATCTGTTACAGGTACATATAACGCACGCCCGCTGTCTTTCAAGAAAGCATGTTCGGGACCAACGCTGGGATAATCGAGTCCAGCTGAAATCGAATGCGCGGGGCTCACTTGCCCAAATTCATCTTGCAACAGATAGCTCAACGAACCGTGGAGAACGCCTGGCCGCCCCTTTGCAAACGACGCTGCATGCCGATCGGTATCCACACCTTCGCCAGCAGCTTCAACGCCAACGAGTTCAACATCCTCATCGTCAATGAACCCCTGGAAGATTCCCATGGCATTAGACCCGCCACCGATACACGCCACCACAGTTGTGGGCAGACGTTCAGCCTGCGTCAACATCTGCATCCGTGCTTCTCGGCCAATAACGGCTTGTAGATCGCGAACCATGCGCGGATACGGAGCTGGGCCAACAACGGAACCAATGATGTAATAACTGGTGTCAACGTTTGTGACCCAATCTCGAATCGCTTCGCTTGTTGCGTCCTTCAGCGTGCGTGTTCCTGATGTGACCGGAACAACACTGGCCCCCATCAATCGCATTCTGAACACGTTCAGCTCTTGGCGGCGCATATCTTCTTCGCCCATATACACAACGCATTCGAGACCAAATCGTGCGCAGGCGGTTGCTGTTGCAACACCGTGTTGCCCCGCTCCGGTCTCCGCGATTATGCGGCGCTTCCCCATTCGCTTCGCAAGCAACGCTTGCCCAAGCGCATTGTTGATTTTATGTGCGCCGGTATGGTTAATATCTTCTCGCTTCAGATATACCGGAACACCAATCATCTCACTCAAACGCGGCGCAGTGCTCAACGGAGACGGGCGCCCAACATAGGTCACCAACAGTTCTTCGTATTCTTCCAGAAAGTCGATGTCGCTCATGGCTTCGTCAAACGCCGCTTCGAGTGCATCGAGTGCAGGAATCAGCGTCTCGGGAACATAACGTCCCCCAAAGGCGCCAAACCGATCTGTTGCCGAGGATGATGTTTTCATCATATAAGAATGAAATATGGGAACAGGCTCATGCGTGCGTGCCCGACGCCTCACGAACGGCATCGGCAAAACGCTGCATGAGCTGGAAATCTTTAACACCGGGTGCGCATTCCACCCCTGAAGATACATCAACCGCGTACGGGTCGAGAATCCGAATCGCGTCTGCTACGTTATCCGGGTTCAAACCGCCAGCAACGATCACCTTGGTATCCCCACGAAACGGCGCGATCTGATCCGCAACTCGACGCCAATCGAACCGTTCGCCCGAACCGCCGAGGGATGATGTGGATGTTGACTTTGTATCGAGAACGACGGCATCGGCGGAGTTAAAGAGCTCGGCGAGCCGCGGCCAGGAGACCGGATTGTGATCGATACGAACCACCGCCCAAACTTCCCGCGCCCCTAGCTCACGAGCCGTGGCCACGTCTCCGACCGACGGATCCGCATGCAACTGTACAATATCCAGCCGGACCTCTGCAATCGTCCGCTGAAGAAGCTCCGTATTGCCAATCGCGCCCCAAACGCCAACACGCTGTGGTGCTTGAAGGCCGCGCAGCATACCAAATACGTCGCGAGCCGATCCAACCGATTGAAGCCGAGGACCGCCGGCGAAGACCACACCAACATAGGACGCGCCCAGAGACTCGGCGAAGGCCGCATCGCTGGCTTGCGTTAATCCGCAGAACTTAATGCGGACGGACATCTCGTAAGGCTGGAACCGAAGCAAGATCCGCAACGGCGTGCGTCGGATTTTCTGCTGCGGAAATTGAGGATCCGACAAGAACCGCATCGGCACCTACCTTGGCAACCCGAACTACGTCGTCATGTGTTCGCATCCCGCTCTCCGCAATCGCAATGACATCTTGCGGGATCTTGGGAATCAGCCGAAGCGAGGTCAGTTCGTCGATCTGCAACGATTCGAGATTTCGATTGTTCACGCCGATCATTGTGGCATTTGCGTCGAGTGCGCGCCGAAGCTCCTTTTCGTCTCGAATCTCGATCAGGATTTCCAGTCCAATTCCGCGCGCCAACTCAGCCAGATCGCGCAAACGAACCGGGTCTAACGCTCGCGCGATGAGCAATGCGGCCGATGCTCCTAAAGCCCGGGCCTCATACAGCTGAACGGGGTCAACGTGAAAGTCTTTCTTGAGGATTGGGATCCGCACAACCTCGCGAACAGCGATCAGATCCTCAACTGCGCCGCCAAAATGATTCGGCTCGGTAAGCACAGAAATCGCGGCGGCGCCACCAGCCTCGTATGCGAGCGCCTGCTCGGACGGCACAATGGCCCGGTTGATCACGCCTTTCGACGGAGACTGTCGTTTAACCTCCGCAATCACCGCGACCGATGGCCGCAGCAATGCCGACGCAAATGACGGCGCCGGTGGCCCATTCTCGGCCTCGGCGCGCCAATCTATGTCGCGCTTACGCAGTTCAGCAGCACGCTGAACCGCTTCGTTTGTAATGCGTCCCAGGACCCCTCCTGGGGCAATCCAGATATTACTGGCTTGCGTTTCGGGCGTTCTTCGGATAACGTTCACTTCGGCAGCTATTCGGGATGATATCGGACCACAACTAGGAATCTGTCTATGTCGCTCACAAAGCGCCAACGCGAAATTTTCGATTTTCTTTCAACGTACTCTGACGAGAAGGGCTACGCGCCAAGCTTCGAAGAGATCGCCGCGCAATTTAACTATAGCTCCCTTGCTACGGTGCATGAGCACCTGAGTAATCTAGAGCGAAAGTCGTATATCAAGCGGAAGTACAACGAAAGTCGAGGGATTGAGCTACTCCCCTCAGAGGCAAACCCTCGCTCCGTCCAGCTTCCCATGCTGGGTTTGGTGGCAGCAGGTCTGCCGATTGAGGCTATCGAGCAATATGAAACAATCGCGGTTCCGGAGACGTTTGTCGGGCGCGGCGGGAATCATTATGTGCTCACCGTTCGTGGAAACTCCATGATCGACGAACATATTTGTGATGGTGACTTCGTTGTTGTTAACGAACGCAAGTCTGTTGATAACGGCGAGACTGTTATCGCTTTAATCGATGGAAACTCAGCGACGGTCAAAAAGTTCTATCGCGAACGCGACGGCCGTATTCGCCTCCAACCGGCGAATGTGACGATGGATCCGATTTACGTCCACGAAAACGATCTCGCCATTCAAGGCGTAGTCGTTGGTGTAATGCGTCGCTGCTAATCGCAGCCGCATTACGCTTATTAGGTCGCTTGGCTGCGATTAGCCGCCAAGAAGTAAGCTGAATTTGATTCTGTTGCGAAATTCGCAGCGGAGAATGCCTTAGTGCGCTGTCCGGCGTCCTGGGGAACACGGCGCAACCGACCCCGAATGCGCTGCGGCCGACATACAGTACCCTATTTAATCGGCAACGCCCGACGCAACCTGTTGAGCGCGTCAGTCGCCTTCCCATCACGCAATGCGTGGTTCGCAGCGACTACGCCATCCGCATACGTTGACGCCATCCCTGCCACGTAAACCGCCGCACCCGCGTTTAACAACACCGCAGCTCGTGCGCCGGCTGTTCCGTCGCCGTTAAACAGCCGCTCGATCAGATCCGCGTTTTCCCCTGGATCCCCACCAATAAGCTCGCCCGCATCGCAGAGCTCAAAGCCGTAATCGCGCGGATCAAGCTCCCACTCCACAACAGAACCGTTCCGCAACTCCAAAACGGTCGTCGTGCCTAGCGGAGAAATTTCATCCATCCCAGGCGCACCATGCACAACCAGCGAATGCTCTGTCCCAAGAATAGACAGCGCCTCCGCAATCGTCCGTAACCGTTGCCGATCCGCAACCCCAATAACCTGCCGCCCAGCCGAAGCCGGATTCGCCAATGGTCCGACAATGTTCATTACCGTTGGGATCGCGAGCTCCCGACGCACCGGCCCAACGTGACGTATGGCCGGATGCATACGCGGCGCGAACATAAACACAATCCCCGCATCGCGAAGCGCGCGTTCCATAACGTCGGTCTCAACATCGATATTCACGCCGAGCGCCTCGAGCACGTCCGCACTACCACATTTTGACGTAAACGACCGGTTTCCGTGCTTCGCAATCTGCACTCCCGCGCCAGCAGCAACGAGCGCGGCGGCAGTCGAGATATTAAAGGTGGTAATATCCCCCCCACCTGTCCCGCAGGTATCCACCAGTATACTCGCATCCGCGCTCGACAGCGGAATCATCGCTCGCCGCATCGCCCCAGCAACGCCAGCAATCACCTGCGCAGACTCACCCCGCACACGCAACCCAGCCAACAGCGCCGCGACCTGCACAGGAGACGCGTCACCTCGCATCACCACATCAAACGCACCAGCCACCCGAGATTCGGTCAAATCTCGGCCGTGCGCCAAATCAGAGATAACGGCGTGTAACTCAGCCGGAACAGGCAACGCCGACATTTATACGCGTACCGTTGTGCGCAACGATACAATCGGTGCCTGAGCAAGCTGCTCATCATACTGCTGAATCATCTCAGCTTGCTCCCGCAACTTTTCGTTTTGTCGATGAATCTGGATATGTGCCCGTTCCAACCGTTCAACCGCACCCGCCACCTGATGTTCAATAGAGGCTAACCGCTGTTCCGCCGACGAAGCTCGGCGTTTCGCATTCGCAGCGGCCGCTTTAAGCTGCTCTGCGCGCTTTTGGTCAATCACATCGCCACGCGCGGTGCGCAAACGCACAATCTCGCGCTCCAATTCAGCCAATCGCTCCAAATGTCCATCGTGCAGCTTTCGCGTTAAATCCTGGAGCGCAGCGACCGCCTCAAACCGTGCATCGCGTTCATATAACCGCGCAAACGCAAGCGAAAACAACGTTCCCACCGCCTCCAGACGATCCAACCGACGCCCCCCGCCCCAACGCCGTTCATCGCACGCGGCCACAACGGCGCACATGGATTCGTCGATCACCATCCCGCGCAAAAAAAGCCGACTCTCTTCAGATAAAACAGGGAGCTTAAATAGCTGCGCATACTGATACGACTGGTCTCCAACGTCCACAAACCGATCGCCGCGCTGCAGCATCTGCCGAACATTCACCGGAAGATGATCGATCGCCACCTGTGCCCCACCCGTCACGCGTTCAGTGGGACGAGCTGCACCTCGATTAAAAACAACATTGCGACGCCCATCATAGGACAACAATACGAAGGTAGTCTTCTGCTCCGCCTCTAACGCCAAGTTTGCAACGCCCAATGCGGCATCCACGTCCTGTGCCGCAGCGAGCGCACCCGCTAACTGTTCGAGGAATAGACTCACAGACTATCGAATTGATGAGGGGGAGGAATCGACATATCAACCAGCGAGTTTGGCGCACTTTTGACCGATTGTCAATGCATGAGCTTAAACCCGTTCTTTTTCCCCCTTCCTCGTTGACTTCGCCCTCCCAACGCGTAACTTCCGCGCAATGGCCGACCGCACCCTTCAGCTCGTCCTACAGTATGATGGGGCGCGGTTCTGCGGCTGGCAACGACAGCCCAAATCACGCTCCGTCCAAGGCGACTTCGAACAATCGTTCGAGAAAATAATGAGTCAACCCATTTCCGTGACGGGCGCAGGTCGCACCGATGCGGGAGTTCATGCACGGGGGCAATCTGCCCATGTGCGGGTGGCGGAACGCTGGACCCCAATGATTGTCCGTCGAGCGCTCAATGCGGTTCTTCCAGCGGATATCTGGATTATGCGGGTACATGAGATGCAACCGGGCTTTCACGCCCGATTTAGCGCACTTGCCCGATCCTACAGCTACTACGTTGGAACGAACGAAGAAGCCCAATCTCCGTTTCGGCGCCATCATGAGTGGTATGTCCCACGCCCTCTCAACCCTGAACTTCTGCACACCGCCGCTCAGCTTATTCTAGGCGAGCATACGTTCCGCGGCTTTGCGGTTCGAGGCACCGCCCCGGAAACCGATCACCACCGCTGCATCGTCACACGAGCCGAATGGGTTCAAAGAGACGGCGGCTGGGTCTTTCATGTGGAAGCGAACCGATTTTTGCACCACATGGTGCGTTTTCTGGTCGGCACGATGGTCGAAGTGGCAAACGGGCGCCGTACGCTCGAATCCATGCAGACGCTGCTACTCGCCGATAACAACCTCGCCGTGTCCCCTCCGGCGCCGGCACACGCCTTATTCCTCGATCAGGTTATGTATCCAGCAGAACTTTATCTCCAGCAGACATGAAGATTTTCCTCCAAAGCGAATCCGCCGAAGGCCTGCGCGACGTTGCGCGTGAAGGGCTTTTAGACGGCGTCGTGTTATCGTGGACGAACCTCGTCGACGAAACCTGGGGTTCCACTGTTTTTGAAAGCGTCGAAGCGCTAGCAGGTGAATTCGCGGTCCCGGTGTGTATTCCAGTATCGAGCATCACACCAGACGACGTATATCGTGAAGGACGAGAACTCGCCCGCATATCGGATCTGGCCATCGTCCAGGTGCCGTTTCTTGAAGATACAGTTCTTCCAATCCGAAAGCTTGTCGACGACGGCGTCCGTGTCTGCGCAAACTACGTCTACACTGGCGTACAGGCCTTTCTAGCCGCAAAGATCGGAGCCACGATGGTAATGGCTCACGTAGACGATCTGGACGCTCACGGATCCCAAAGCGCGCTACACGTTGCGGAAATTCGTAGCGTGATTGACAGCGGTCAGTTGGAATGCGATCTGATCGTTGCATCACCCCGCAGCTCCACGCACTTCACAGAATGCCTGCTTGCCGGCGCCGACACGGTATGTACATCTGCGGATATGCTGAAATCGTTCATGGTCCACGCCTTAACAGACCGAGGCGTCGACCGGCTCCTCAGTAACCTTAGCAAACGTCATCGGCCGAGGAGTATTTGAAGATGTCATCAATCCGTTACTTGGCGACAGCATTCGTCGTCGTTGTTATATGTGCCTGCGATGGGCGACAAACTCATGCGCAAGACACAAAGCTGTACCAACCGCCGCCTCCGACGGAACAAATCTCTGCAACGCGCAGAACGGCCATTGTCACCGCAATCGAACGTATCGCCCCGGCGGTCGTTACGGTACAGACGGAAGCCATTCAGCGCGTTCCCGCCGACATGTTTGAGCAGTTTTTTGGCGGTAGATCCGGCCAACAAGCGATTGCTGGCATCGGGTCGGGATTTATCGTCCGACCAGATGGTTATATCGTCACCAATGCGCACGTAGTTAAAGGCGCAACCAAAATTTCGATCGCACTACGAGACGGAACGAGTTACTCAGCCAAAATTATTGGATTGGATGAGAACAACGACCTCGCCGTCCTCAAAGCCGACGCCAAAGACCTCCCGGTTGCCCCGCTCGGCTCGTCAACCGGGCTTCAAATTGGGGAATGGGCAATTGCGATTGGGAATCCCTACGGTTTCGTACTCGCCAACACCGAACCGACTGTAACCGTGGGCGTCGTAAGTGGCGTAGGTCGAAATCTGGCCGCCGATCGCGAGGCCGGCAGCTACGTCGACATGATCCAAACCGACGCGGCCATCAACCCGGGTAACTCTGGCGGCCCGCTGGTAAACGCGTTAGGCGAGGTTATCGGCGTAAATAGCTCCATCTATTCACCCAATGGCGGTTCGGTCGGACTCGGCTTCGCCATCCCGATCAACCGCGCTCGACGCGTAGCCGACGACATTATCGAACACGGCGCCGTTCGGCACCCATGGGTCGGAGTAAAAGCAGAGGTCTCGGCAACTCGCGCAGGAAAGGGTGTTGTGGTGGCCTGGGTCGCCCCGGAGTCCCCTGCCGCGACGGCCGGAATCGTCAAAGGCGACGTCATCCAGCAATCTCGTACCAGAATGCTGAAAAATGCCTATGACTGGCAAGCCGAGCTCCTTGAACTGCAAGTTGGGGATACTGTCCCGCTCGTGGTCAAACGGGGAGGTCGAGAAATTAAGGTAAATGTGAAAGTTGCCGACCTTCCAGAGGTGAATGCCCCCCGCGTCACTGTCTTAAAGGAGATCGAATTAGTTACATTGACCCCCGCCATGCGCGCTGAACACAACATCCGCAGCGAGTCTGGTGCCTACGTTCAAAGCGTGAGTCAACGTGTGACCGACCAGCTGCAGCTCCAGCCGGGCGACGTGATCGTTCAGATCAATCGTCTCCGAATTCCCAACGCCGAAGTCGCGGCGCAGGTGCTCAACGATCGGAATGCCCGCGGTCTCGTGACGATGTACGTGGAACGGCAAGGCGAATATTTCGTGACGGAGTTTCAAACCCGATAACATGCAGGACGTCTATACTTCCCCCCTCGGCGCTCGATACGCGTCGCGCGCAATGCTTGAGTTGTGGTCACCCCAAACTCGCCACCAACTGTGGCGCGAACTTTGGGTCGCACTCGCAGAATCCGAACGTGAACTTGGGGTGGATATCCCCCAGGAAGCGATCGATCAGATGCGCGCCAATGTATCCACTATCGACTTTTCCGCGGTTGCCAACTACGAAAAACGGTTTCGGCACGATGTAATGGCGCACGTCCACGCCTTTGGCGACGTTGCCCCGGCCGCAAGCCGATTCATCCACCTCGGCGCCACCAGCGCGTTCGTTACCGATAACGCTGACCTCATTATGATGCACCGCGGGCTCGGACTGCTCCGAGCTCGGGTCATCGAAATTATTCGCGCACTCGCCGCCTTCGCGGCCGAATGGCGCAATGAACCCACCCTCGGCTACACCCACCTCCAACCCGCTCAGCTAACCACCGTTGGCAAGCGAGCCACGCTGTGGATGCAGGACCTGGCCCTCGATATCGAAGATATCGATTACCGTATGTCGACCATGCGGCTGCGTGGCGTAAAAGGCACCACGGGAACCCAGGCCTCGTTTCTTCAGCTATTTGATGGCGACCACGCGAAGGTCAGAGAGCTCGACCGGTTAGTCACGAAAAAGCTTGGCTTTGAGAAGTCGATCCCGGTGAGCGGGCAAACATATACGCGTAAGATTGACGCGGGTGTGCTTTCGGTCGTTTCAGGGATCGCCGCAAGCGTGGCGAAGTTCGCGAGCGATATGCGTATGCTCCAGGCCTTCGGTGAAATCGAAGAGCCGTTCGAGAAAGAGCAGATCGGTTCGTCGGCTATGGCATACAAGCGCAATCCAATGCGGTCCGAGCGAATGAACTCGCTCGCGCGATTCGTGAATTCGCTGGAAAGCAACGCGAACGAAACGCATTCTGTGCAATATTTTGAACGCACTTTGGACGATAGCGCCAATCGTCGTTTGGTGATTCCAGAATCGTATCTCGCAACAGATGCCATTCTGATCCTCATGCACAACGTGGCCTCTGGGCTCGAAGTTCATCCGGCGCGTATTCGTCGTCGAGTGGACGATGAACTGCCCTTTATGGCCACGGAAGAGCTGATTGTCCGCGCAGTAAAGGCTGGCGGCGATCGCCAGGCTGTCCATGAAGTGATCCGTCGCCATAGTGTAGCCGCTGCGACAGCCGTTAAAGACGGCGCTCCGCGGAACGACATGCTTGATCGTCTGGCTGCTGATCCGGAATTTGGAATCCCGATCGAAGATCTTCAGAGCGTGGTCGATGCTCGCCGGTATGTGGGCCGAGCACCGCAACAAGTCGTTGAGTTTCTGGATGAGGTGATTACACCGATTCTTGAGTCGTCAAAGACCGATTCTGCCTTCAAAGCCGTCGAGGAGATCCGCGTATGACGATTGCCCTCAGAGAAACCACCTTGCCGCTCCCGTTAGTACGTCGTGGCAAGGTTCGCGATGTGTATCAGGTGGATGCTGACACGCTCCTTCTGGTCACGACAGACCGCGTCAGCGCGTTCGACGTGGTTATGGATGAAGCCATTCCGTACAAAGGTGCAGTTCTCACCCAGATTACCGCCTGGTGGCTTGGTCAGTTAAAAAACGTCAAACATCACATGATTTCGGCCGATATCGACGAAATCGTGGTGCGCGTGCCTTCCCTGGCCCCATTTAAGGCAGAGCTGGCTGGCCGTTCGATGCTTGCCGTACTCACAAATGTGTTTCCAGTGGAATGCGTTGTACGCGGCTACCTCTCCGGAAGTGGCTGGAAAGAGTATAAATCCAAGGGGACATTAGCCGAAGAGCCGATCGCAGCTGGAATCGCCGAAAGCGGTAAGCTCCCTGAACCACGTTTTACGCCTGCGACAAAGGCTGAATCTGGTCACGACGAAAACATTAGCCGCGCCCGTGCCGAAGAAGTGCTTGGGCCGGTCGCCCGCGATCTCGAACGTCTTTCCCTGGAGATTTACTCCTGGGGCAGCGCGATCGCCGAACAGAGTGGGATCATCATTGCCGACACGAAATTCGAATTCGGAGAACGTGGTGGAGAGATTATATTAATAGATGAAGTTATGACGCCCGATAGCTCGCGCTTCTGGGCAACCGACAGCTATCAGCCAGGGACAGTCCCGCCAAGCTTTGATAAGCAACCATTGCGTGATTATCTCGAGGCCGAGCGGCAGGCAGGACGTTGGAACGGCGACGCGCCGGCCCCGTCCTTACCCGCAGATGTAGTCGAAGCGACAAGCGCGCGCTATCTGGATGCGTTTCTGCGAATCACTGGGCACCCATTGAACGTTCCGGGGCTCACATGAAATTCGCACGAGAGGGATGGCCGTTTATTGCGCTCGGATTTGCGCTCACCGTTGGTGCGTATTGGCTTGCGCTCCGCACAGGTGCCTGGCCGCTATGGCTTATCGCAGTTGCGCTCACCGTGCTCACAATTTGGTGCGCGTACTTTTTCCGCGATCCGGAACGCAATGGTGCACGAGGCGAGCAGTACATCATCGCCCCTGCTGACGGCAAAGTTTTGATGATTACCGAAGTTGATGAACCACTGTTTATTAAAGGGCGAGCAATTCGCGTTTCTATCTTTATGAACGTCTTTAACGTTCACGTAAACCGTTATCCGGTGAGCGGTAGCATCGACTACACGCTGTACAACAAAGGCAAATTTTTGAACGCCGCTGCCGAGAAATCGAGTATCGAAAACGAGCAAATGTCGGTGGGTGTTACAACTCAATCCGGCACACGCATTTTAACGCGTCAGATTGCAGGCCTCATTGCACGACGAATTGTTACATACAGCCGAGTTGGTATGACAGCCGAGCAAGGTCAGCGTTTAGGGTTAATTCGCTTTGGTTCGCGGGTTGACGTGTTTGTTCCAACAACGGCGCGTATCAACGTGACGTTGGGCGAGCATACATCCGCAGGAACCACGATTGTTGCGGAGTTAGGCTCATGAAACCGCGTATAGATCGATTCCGACGAGATCGCAATCAACAACGACATCGCGCGCCATTACGGCAACGCGCAGTTATTGCGATCCCAAGTGGCTTTACCTTCGCGAACCTGTTTTTTGGTATCTTCGCGATCGTTACAGCCTCACGCGGTGACTTCTTTACGGCCGGACTGTATGTCGTGTTAGGTGGCGTTTGCGACATGCTCGACGGACGTGTTGCTCGAGCGACAAACAGCGGTACGCGCTTTGGCGCCGAGTTGGATTCGTTAGTCGACATCGTCACGTTTGGTGTCGCACCGGCGATGATCATGTACTTCGCAGTGCTCAATCGCCAAGGTTGGGACTGGATTTGGGCATTCGTATACATTGCCTGTGCCGCCTGGCGTTTAGCGGTATTTAACGTTGAGCAAGCTGGTCGCGCAAAGCAGTATTTCCATGGATTACCAAGTCCAGCGGCTGGATTGACGTTAGCAACGTATTACTGGTTTAGTCAGACATCCTGGTATACCGATACAAACATTGTGAACTTGCCGTGGCACCAGATGCTCCGGTTCGTCATGTTTGGTTTGGCTGCATTGATGATCAGTCGAGTTCCCTACCCTGCGTTCCCGGTTGTTGGAATTAAAAACACGCGTCAGATTCTCGGCTTACTCGTAGTTATAGCAACGATTGCCGGCGTATTCTTTATTCCAAGGCAGTTCTTCTTCCCGGCATGTATGCTGTACGTTGGTTACGGTTTGGTTAAAACGGTCCTGCTTGGACTATTTAACCGCCGCGTAGCGGATGATTCCACTCCACAGCGCCACCACAACGAGCATAACGAATTCGCCGAACCTTTCGAACCTGCCGTCGCCATTTCATCTGGTCCTCGGCTCAGCGTTTCTGCGGATACGCTGGCATCTGACGATGATGAGTCATCGTCGTCACCCCGCCGCCGTCGGCGTCGCCGACCACGCGGACCTCGTCCGGACGAAGATCGTTCAGACGAAAGTCGGTCAGAGAGCAGCTCGCCTGAAGCTCGTGAGAGCAATCCAGAAAGCGATCGGCCACGCGGAAATCGCGAAGGTCGGTCGTCTGGGCGACGCCGTGGCCGCGATCGTTCAAGTAATAATCCTAATTCGAGCCCCAGTTCTACACCGGTAAGCTCAACACCACCTGACAGTCCGTCTGGAGAATAACCAGTGCCGTTATTTCGCGTTCCCGTTCAGATCGTTCCCCGCCAAGGCCTCTTGGACCCACAAGGCGCCGCTGTTGCCAGCGCCCTGAAAACGGTTGGATTTCCTGACGTACAGGACGTTCACGTTGGCCGATTCATCGTTGTACACACGGAGGCTGCGGACGTTGCGGCAGCCCAGGCCGAGGTACAGAGTATGTGTGAAAAGCTGTTGGCTAATCCAGTTACTGAAGATTTTGTGATCGAATCTGCAAATATTACAGAGGCGACAGCGGCATGAAGTTTGGGATTGTAACCTTTCCAGGCTCAAACGGCGACTACGATGCATATCGGTCGGTCGCCGATCAGCTTGGAGAGGAAGCCGTCTATCTATGGCATAAAGATCACGACCTGCAAGGTGTAGACGTCGTGATTCTGCCTGGTGGCTTTAGCTACGGAGACTATCTCCGCGCCGGTGCAATCGCGCGATTTAGCCCAATCATGCAGGAAGTAACGGAACACGCGAAGCGTGGCGGCCCGGTTTTAGGGATCTGTAACGGATTCCAGGTCGCTTGCGAAGCCGGATTACTACCGGGAGCGCTTCTCCGGAACGCATCGTTGAAATTTGTGTCGCAGACCGTTTGCATTCGAGTGGAAAACGCAGAAACCCAGTTTACCCGCGACTACGGTAACGGTCAAATTCTGCAGATTCCAGTCGCGCACGGGGACGGCAGATACACGGCACACGCTGAGACCATCGACGAAATCGAGGGGAATGGCCAAGTACTCTTCCGCTATTGCGATGAAGCCGGAGAACTCGGCAAAGATGCGAATCCGAACGGATCAATTAACGATATCGCTGGTATCATAAACCGT
>CAYTFY010000014.1:0-49030 GCA_964437225.1 uncultured Gemmatimonadaceae bacterium
ACTCAATAGAAACTAACAACTCAGGTGCCTCTATAAACTCTTCCACTGGTCTTTACACAGCGGGACCTATCACCGATGTTTCAGATACGGTTATGGTAACGGATGCACTTGGAAACACTGCAACCACCACGGTGACCGTTAAATGAAATTGACCGGCATTTCAATAAAACCAACAATTGGAGTTGGTGACGCTTTACAGTTTTCTTCAGTACCCGAGAACTACTATCGTGCTACGGGACGTCCACTTGTGGACGTTTCAAAGCCGTGGTTTTTTGACAAAAACCCTTATGTTGTCAGAGATGCAAATCCAACAAAGGTTTTTGAGATGTGGAACTTTGGGCCGCGTAAATACGAATGGCCTGTGCCGCGTCCTGAAGGTTCCCCGCGCGTCTACCTGTGTAATGCCGAGATTCATGCAAAAGCAATGGGCGTTGAGGCTAAGTTGATTCGCCCACGCCTATATCAGTTTGAAGATTTCCCTTACGAACGCCGTGAAAAAATATTGCTCCACGTTGATGGCAAAAGCCATGGTGATATGCCAAGGCACGTTATCCAGCATGTCCTGGATAAGTACAAAAAAACTGGTAAGCTTTTTCTTATCGGTCAATCTAAAATTGATCTCGGCATTCCGCGAATAGAAACGCCAACACTTTGGCACCTTGCACAAGTCATATCTGAGGCAAGGATGTTGATCGGCATGGATTCAGGCCCAAGCTGGATTGCAGCATGTTACCCGGATGTGGTTGTGAAAAAGTTGAAAAACCGGCAACTGCAGCGCGGCTTGAGGGATTGGATACCGTTGGAGATTGATAACGTGCATTCACATTGGGATGATCGGTGTCACCAGATTTTCAACCCAACTGATGAGGCCATAGGCTTCACCGAAAGCTACAGAAAGATCTAATCATGAACGCAATCGAGTTGGTGAAGTATTACGCTGATCTTTTGATCATTCAATACATCGGTAAGCCAAAAGCTTACGATACGGTTTCGACATTTGTAACCCCTTTTGTAATGCCTCAACCGTATCTGCAGACATTGGCATTCAGTGCTGCACCAACTTCCGGGAGTTTCACACTTACATGGGGCGGTAACACTACTGCCCCTATAAACTGGAATGACAGCAACGCAACTGTCAAAATGAAGATTGAGGCCCTGCCAAACATCGGCACTGTAACAACCAGTGGTGGGATTTCAACTCTTAGCCTCACCATCGCTTTGAACAAGTTCGGGCAATCGGGTGATTTCACAGTTGGGTCTAGCACCCTGGTTGCTGGCATCACACCTGTGAGCATAGCTATCACGTCAAGTGATGTGCCGTTGAAATTAGCCGTTGAGAACGGTTTCAACCTCATTGGCCCAAACTTAGCAGTGGGAAAGCAACTTGATATTATCGGCAAGTATGTCGGTGTAACAAGAAGTGCGTTAGGGTTCTATGAGAACATCACTCTTAACGATGCTGATTTTCACACACTGATAAGCATGGCAATTGCAAACAACACCCTTGGCAGTTCCCTTGCCGATATCCAGGGTTTCTTGAACAGATACTTTGCGGGCTTTATATACGTTTTTGACTACAAAAACATGCGAATGAGCTACATTATCAGTTCGCTTGTTGGTTCTGAGGGGTTGTTGCAGCTTTTCATAACCCAGAAACTCCTACCGCGCCCGATGGGTGTGGGAATTTCAGTATTGGTGACACCACAGATTGATCAATTTTTTGGCCTTTGCTCTTATGAGCAACCAGTAAACAATCTCGTGAACCCTTTGAACTCATACGAAGATTATCAAACAACTTGGCCTTGGGTTGATTACGCTGATTCATTTACTTAGAGGATGCAGAAGAAATGGCAACAAAGCTCTTAAGAAAAATTCAGAAAATATTCGGAAGTGCAGCGGGACCAACTGAGCTTTCCCAGATTGGGTCATATGCCGCATCTTCCCCTATGTTCACAAATGACCCGGCAATCATGCAGGCTCTAAGCAATTTCCTTACCGGATGGTACGGGGTTGCAGTGGGCGGGAACTCACCTGCAATTCAGGATTTAAACTCCCTTCATTTTTTGGTGACGCGGCAACTTGCTTACATATTTCAATCCGGTATCCCTGAATGGGAAAGCGGAACGGAATATTTTATTGGCAGCTTTGTAAGCGATGGACTCGGTGGTTTCTACCGTTCCTTAGCAGACAACAACATTGGGAATGCACTTTCTGACACCACAAAATGGAGCAAGGGCGGTATCAAACAACAAGTGTTTGAAACCGATGATAGCTGGGTTTGCCCTCCTGGTGTGACAAAAATAAGAGCCCTACTCACCACAACCTATGCAGGGAAGGGTACCAAAGATAGTGGTTATACCATTGGGTTGACCGTCGATGGTGATGCTTATGGTTTTGGTAGCAGTCTTTACGGTGCCCTCGGGAACAATGAGAACGCAACCGCATACTCTTCCCCAATACTTGTTCTCGGCGGGCATAAGTGGTTGCAGCTTGCTGGCAACATGTCTACCAGTTTTGGCATCAACACAAACAATGATATGTACGCATGGGGCGATAACTCCTCGGGTGCCCTTGGGATAAACGTTGCACCACCAGGAGCGAGATCAACTCCGGTTCTGGTTGTCGGTGGAAAGAAATGGGCTTTCATATCGGGTAGCAACGCGTCAGGTGTAACACACTTTGGCGGCATCACTGTTGATGGGGATGCGTATTGCTGGGGCGCTAATGGCAACGGCGAGATTGGTGACAATTCAATTGTGCCAAAATCTTCGCCCGTTCTTGTACTCGGCGGGTACAAATGGAAACAGCTTGTCTGCAGTGCATTTTCAACTTTCGGCATAACCGTGGATAATGATCTCTACTCCTGGGGAGATAACACTTACGGTCAGCTTGGGATCAACAGCATTATCCCGAAATCAACTCCAACTTTAATTGGTGGCGGCAAGAAATGGAAATATATCTCTGCCGGTCCTTACAACACATACGCAATAGATTCTAACGGCGATATGTACGCGTGGGGTTCTAACACAGAAGGTGAATTAGGTGTCGGTGATATCAATGACCGCTCTACACCCACGCTAGTGATCGGCGGACGTAAGTGGGATCTTATTTCAAAAGGTTTAGGGCAGACTTATGCAATCGACACCAACAGAGATCTGTACTCCTGGGGTGCCCGTGCGTTCGGTGCATTAGGCGATGGCGTTATTAGCTTTTCAAGTTTCGTTTCTTCACCATCAATTGTTCTCGGTGGCCACAAATGGCTCAACGTGTTCGGTGGTGACAACGGTGCGGTAGGCATCACATCTAATGGCGACATGTACGGATGGGGCAACAACGAAGTTGGTCAGTTAGGTAGTAATGCATTTGAGACACTTCAATCAACTCCGGTTCTAGTTGTCGGCGGTAAGAAATGGGCATCAAGTTCCAGCATCATACTGAATGAGATGGTTTTGGATGTGGTTCCTGGAACAACCTATGATGTTAAATTACTGCAGAGTGTTTTACGGATCGGCATAGAGAACCTCTACAGCTATAACTTTACAGGTTCTCCCCAACTGGTGATTGAATACCCGTCCTAAGAAAAGGTTTTTAAAATGGCAGCAAAACTCACAAGAGTTCTACAGAAGATTTTTGGCATTGACGCGGAAAGTGATCAGTTATCACAGATTGGCTCAATGGCAGAAGGTTCGGAAGTTTTCACCAGGGACGTTGATGCAATTCAAGCCCTTGGTGGGTATCTTGCAGGATGGCCGGGGGTTGTCGTTGGTGCCAACTCCCCAGCAATCCAAGATATGAACTCGCTGGACTTTCTCACCACGCGACAACTCGCCTACCTATTTCAATCCGGCGTGCCTGAATGGAGTGCACAGACTGAATACTTCATTGGCAGTTTTGTCAGTGACAGCATTGGCGGCATGTACCATTCGCTAGTGAACAACAATACCGCACCGTTAACTGACACAAGTAAGTGGAAAAAAGGCACAGCTAAATATGAAGTGATAACACGCGACACCAACTGGGTGTGCCCACAAGGTGTTTCAAAAGTTAACGTCATGCTCTTGTGTCAGAGCCAGAACAAATTGAATGGCTCTAACATTTTAATTGGCGTGGACACTGATGGTAATTCATATGTGTGCGGTAGTAATATCAACGGCCAACTTGGAACAGGGAACACAACATCTGTTTCTTCCCCTGTGATATTACCGGGTGGAAGGAAATGGAATTTTGTTTGCTCCACTGGTCCGACGACATTCGCCATATCAACAAGCCAGGATTTATATTCTTGGGGGGCGAACAACCAAGGTTTACTTGGTGACGGTTCGGTAACGGCGGCCATCTCTTCCCCACAGTTAGTACCCGGTGGGAAGAAATGGAAATCAATCATGTCATATGGCAACTCATTAGCCATGGCAGCGGTTGATGAGAAAGGGGATGCTTATGCATGGGGCTCAAACAACAACTGGCAACTTGGTGACGGCACAAATGTAAATAAATCAACGCCCACCCTTGTTCTCGGCGGTCTGAAATGGAGAAGTGTTGCCCTCGGTGGACACCAATCACTCGGCTTAGCTGTTGATGGCAGTCTGTACGCATGGGGCGCAAATGGTTCTGGTGCTCTTGGCACCGGGATATTCCTAACATCATCTTCCCCGATACTAGTTCTCGGTGGGCATAAGTGGTCAGATTTCTCAGCGGGCCAGGGAGTAAGTTGCGGGATCACTTCTAACGGCGATCTTTACGCTTGGGGCGCAAACCAAGTGGGTCAGTTGGGAACTGGTGACGTTATACCGCGATCAACACCAACTCTAGTTCTTGGCGGAAAAAAATGGAAATCTTGCTATGCGGGTTCTTCATATATTTTAGCCATAGATGAGAACAATGATATGTACGGCATCGGGGCACAAACCGATGGTGTGCTTGGCAATAACAAATTCAGTGGTGCAGTATCGTCACCTGTGTTGGTTTTGGGTGGAAAGAAATGGCAGAAGGTAGCAAGTAGTGGATTGCGTTCCGTATATGGCTGCACGTTAGACGGTGATCTTTACGCATGGGGGGTCAACCCAAGCGGGCAGTTGGGTATTGGCAGTTTAGACAAAAAATCAACACCCACCCTTGTTCTTGGCGGTTTAAAATGGCAATCGCAGCAATCAAATATTCTCAACAAGATCACAGCAAATGTCACTGGTGGTGAAACATACGCAATAAGACTAACGGACCAGGTTATAAGGTTCGGGGCAGAAAACCTTTGGAGTTCTAGCGTGTTTGGTGTACCACAAATTGTAATAGAATATCCAAGTTAAATAGGTGCTGCTTTGATCAACGAGAATACGAAAATAACATTGCCCGGGATGTGCATCCCTTCATTTAGGACACAACTTGCAATCCAACGTGGTGTAGAAAAGAACATCCTTTTAAAAACGTGGGGCGGGCTTGGTGATCAAATATGCGCTGAGCCCACCTTGCGTTTTGCTTTAAAAACATTCAAAGAGTGCAAAGTAAGTCTTGCATCTGAATGCCCTGAGCTCTTCAGCCATCTAAATTTTCATGAAGTGTTCGACCTAAAAAAAGTTCAACCCGTCTATGAAAACTATCTCACGTTCAACACCATAACCCCGATCAACCACCTTGAGTGGGAGTTCATGAGCCACATGATTACCAATTGTGTGGACTATCCTTCTCTTAGTGCTTTCCGCTGCCAATTGCCGGTGAAGGATAAGGAAATCTTTTTAAAGCCGATGCCTAAAGGGACACCCTATTATCAACGCGCGGGGGTTTTTGAGCGTTTTGCAGTAAACGCAAATGAGTTCAACGTCTGCATTCACCCGGGGCGGCATTGGCAATCAAAAACATTCCCTAAGAGTTGGTGGGATAAGGTCATCCAAGAATTGGTGGCGCATAGATTCACGCCCCTTATTATCGGCGCGGACACGGATGACAACCGGGGAACAGTTGATGTGGACACTGCCGGTTGCATTGATCTCAGAAACCAACTCAGTGTGGCTGAATCAATCTGGATTCTGCAGCGGGCTCATGTTCTTCTCACCAATGATTCTTCGCCGCTGCATATGGCGGCAAGTCAAGACCCCGACGACAAGTACACCGGAAATACTTGGATCGGTTATGTAGCCACCTGTAAACATCCCGATTACATCTCGCATTGGCGAAAAGGCCAATGGTCATGGAGGATGTTCAACTTTGGAAAGGGCGGCATCTGGGATCATATTAGTTATTGCCCCAACACCACAAACGAGATCTCAGCCGAAAATGTTGGTGACCTTCTAATGGAATGGTTGCCAGACCCATCTGATTTGGTAAAATGGACCTATAACCTCTACCTCTACCTCTACAGCCAAGTTCAAACGGGGGCCTTTTATAATGGGCTGGGCGACGATTGCAAAAGCGATCTTGCAACTGATTACCAACAAGGTGGCAGAGAAGATTGTTCAGGAGCTCAAGAAACTTAGCAAGAAAGCGTCTTCCTCTGATGCGAAAGCTCAAGAAGACGAGGGGCCTTAAAAGGCCCCGCCGTTTTCTACCCTTCAGTGCGTTCCCTCAAAAAATCCTGCACTTCTTTCAGTTTCTTAACGGTTTCCAAAAAGTGGGCTAAAAGCTTTTCCATATCATCATGGCCTGCAAGGACAAGTGCCGCTGTCGACCCAACTAGATCAAGATCAATTCTCTGAATATCAGCGCAAAGTTTGACAAATGCAATTGAGTTTGTGATTGAATCAATAGATTTCTTATACCCGTTAACATCTTCAGTCATAACAAAACCTCCATTAGGTCATCTCTTACAAAAATAAGGTTCTCGCCCATGCGGACAAAAAATTGATACCCTTTTGTTAGCATGAGCTCTTTCATTTGCACGGATTGCGCCCGCCGTGTTTCAACACAGATTATCTTTGGCCTGTTTGGCACTAACTCAATTGAGTGCTGGATGACTTCGTAATCAATGCCCTCAAGATCAACGCTCAAAAAATCCGGCCACACACCTTTACAGAACATATTCACGATGTAGTTAGGAGTGTGCGCTTTAACAAAGACGCGTTCTTTAACTGGGCGCCCGTATGCAGCGGCCTCAATTTCTGATGTTGTGTTACGCCCACTCCAATCATCAAACTTGATCAGTTGAACATTGCCGTTATCTCTTAACCCAACAGCACAACAGACAGTGATATCTTCTGTGCGGTACTTTTTGAACTCCGGGATAAGTTTTTCGTTGGCCTCAACATTTACTCCACGGCTGCCACGCGTATATAGCAGGTGAGTATTGGATATGTTTACTGGGTGATGTGCGCCAAGGTCTAAATAGGACGGGTTGACAATCCCAAGCTGGTCAAACAGTGAAACAATTAGAAGATCTTCACCGTGTTGGCTGTAAGTATTGCATCCATAGATTTGATCTGGGTGGCCTTTGTACATACTCACACTTCCTTTATTTTTTTTCTGCACGCATGCAGGGCAACCGGTATCTAAAAACAATTTCCCCGTAACTGTGTCTGTCATTTTCTGTACCTTTTTCCTTCCCAGCCCTCAACTTTGATCGGGCAATTGGTGGCCCATTTTGGAACTTGCACCATGAGATCGCAAAATTCTTTGTTGGTTCCATTAGTGATGTTTTTGCGTTCGGCAACTAACTCATCATGCACAGTAAGAACAATGTCCCAGCGCCCTGTGCGCCGAATACGAATCATTGCCTCTGCCATAAGGTCCCGCGATATAGCTTGCACGACATTCTCTGTCAACTTCCCACCATAAGTTGCTGTTTCTTCCCATTTTTTCGTATACGAATTTGTTTCCCAGTAACGGAGGATGGGGCGTTTCCCGCGCCATTTGTGTTCTTCGTACACAACTTTTGCGTATGGGTAAGCAATCGCTCTTCCCGAAGGTAGTCCACAGTAAAGAAATTCTTCGCGCATGTACCAGCGTGTGTGATTTGAGATCACAGTTTTGGTGGGGTTTTCCACGGCATAGACTGCAGCTTGTTCAAGCATGCTCCAAAGCTCAACCACCGGCCAGTGCGTATCGCGATACGTTTCAACCGCAACCTCAGCGAGTTGATCGGAAACAGTCTGGCCGAAACTTGCACACGTTTGTTGGAACTTTGACCAACCCATTTGATAGCCGCAACCAAGTGTTGCTTGCTTGCCGACAAAACGATGTTCCGGTGTCACGTCCGAAAGCGGAATGCTGAATATGTTGGCGGCCAGTTCTTCGTACATTTTCCGGCCATCGCGGAAAGCTTTGATGCCATCCTCGTGGTTAGCCACCCAGAAGAGCACACGGGCCTCAATCGCCGAATAGTCCGCCACATCCAGGATGCGCCCCTCCGGGGCGACGATTGCACTTCTAAGGCAGCTAGAAAAGACGTCCATTGGTGAGTTGTACACCATACGGATAAGCTCAAGATCGCCGTCCTTGATGGCCTCAGCGGCAGCATAGGTGTCCTTGATGCTACCGCGCGGGAAGTTCTGAGGCTGTACACCGGTACCTGACCAGCGGCCCGTTGAGGCCCCATGGTACATGAGGTTATCACGCACCCGCGAATCTGAGCGGGAACGGGCCTCAAAGGCTTTGTACTTGGTGGTGGATGTTTTCCCCATCGCTTGGCGGACTTCCAGGAGCTCCCGGCCACGCCCGGGTGGTGCAGTTAAAAGGGCATCGTCAACGGTTTTTGCTTGCAAGTTTTCTAAGTCTATGCCCTCTGAACTCAAGAACTCCAAGATTTTGTTGCGCTGGTTTGCCGTCCGAATTTCACCATCGGTGATCTCGTGGATACGCGCGGTCATGAACCCCGTTTCTTGTTCGATCAAATCCAGTGCGGTCGTCACCAGGTGGCGGTCAACTTCATAACCGTACAGATTGATTTCTTGGTCAATCAACCACACAGCCCGTTCTTTTGTTGTGAGCGGACGCGCTTTTAACAAGAGCTCTGTTTCAGAGCGCACATCGGTTTCACAGTATTCCATGAGCCGCAAGAGCTCAATGATATCGGTGTGCCTTGTGCTCGGATCTTTCATACTTGGTTTTTTCGGCTTGCACCATTTCTGGATAAGGCGGTTGCCCGCCATATCTTTTTGCGTGTTCAATTTCAGAACGCGTGCAGCATTTTCCAAGTTGCGGGGGAGTGACATGGCAGCGGCTAAAGAAGCGGTACACAACCACCTTTGGGGAGGTGGTGTGTACAACTTCCCGAACCCGTAATTGAGCGCGTAAGCACTAAGAACATGCTTGGTGATTACTTGCTCAAACAAGGCATTGTGAGCAACAAGGATGGTGTTGTTGTTTTGCAATGCCTCAAAGAGTTCTAACCAATCATCCGAACCATCAAGCGTATCTGCCCAACTACGGATAGGCGCGTAAGGGAGCGTATCTCTTGTTCCTACTACCCATGATGCACAGATAATCTCGGTGCTTGGATGTAAGCTATATTCGTAGGGACCGACCTTTTTAAGATCTGCCTCTGAATATGTCTCATAATCTAAGACACAGTAGACTTGATCTTTAGAAAAGGTCAGAGTCATCTTCTTCCATCATCATATCATCATCAACCGTGGTTTCAACTGCCTCAAAAACATCTTCAGCGCGTTGACGTCCGCCGAGGGCTTTTCCTTCTTTAACTTTCTGGATATTCTGCAGCGAGAAAGCCACGCCACAATTACCTGCAGTATCAAACGGGAATGCGTTAACCTGGGCACGCACATAACAACCCGCATATAGGTCCGCTGGGTTCATGATCTTCTGGTTGTACGCATCAACAACCCCTGGTGGCTCGGTGTTTGATGCGCTGAAGAATATCTTCCCCGCAAAGCCGTCCCAGTTCTTTTTCTTATCGCCGTCCCTGAATGGCATTTTTAAACCATCCGGCCACTCATCCCGGTCAGTTCCCCACTTATCTTCTGCAGCCTCAATAGCAATTCGTTTTAGCTCTGATAAGTCGGCCCCCTTATCAAAGGTCATCATGATTGAGAACTTCTCTTTTCCACCGTTGAAACTCTTTGGCTTGAAAACTTGCGGGAAGTTTAAAACTCCAACTGGTGTGATTACTTTTGTGTTCTTCTTTTTCTTTGCCATACTTTTTAATCCTCTTTTACTACTGTTAACTTGTTTCCTGTGGTGACGCGTTCCAGCATTGCAGACACTTCTGCCTCACTACCAATGGTGTGACTAACCAGGATGCCCTCACTATTAAGTTTGCTCGCAAAACCAATGTCACTTGCAAAACCCGATGGCGTCCTGATCTCAATTTGAGCATCACCAAGGTGGCGAAGTATGTACACGCCCATTGATATGAACTCAGAAAGTAACATCTAAAACCCCGAACGGTGATTCAATTGCGGGCCGCTTATCGGTATCCTTCACCATTGTTGTTCCGCTAGATTTCTGCTCAACCCGTTCAGCAACCCACTCTTTTACTTTTTTCCCAAATTTCTTCTCAAACTGTGCTGGTGACAAAAGACTTGGTTCAGAGAAAACATCTTCACCGTATTCACTTAATGCCTCAACTGCAGTTAAGTTCTCATCAATCCACTTGCGCGTTGCTTTCTTCTCGACCAGTTTCCAACCGTCAATCTTCTCCCCGCGTTCAAGCACATTGACCGCATGAGCGCGTACCTTCTCAATCCACATCTCAAGTTGATCACATGCGGTAAGAACATCCCCAAGATCCGGTAGCCGAAAGCTATTCGGGTCAGGCATCAAAAGTTCTTTCTGTGGTGAGAAAGCTAGTTGTGCGCTTTCAAAGGCCCGGTCCCGGAGGGCAGGGCAATCAACAGCGGCAGGGCAGAATTTGCACCAAGAACCAGCCTTTAAAGGCGCATCCGGTTTGCGCGTTTCTTTCACGCCATCCAGAAAGATTGAGCTCCAAGATTTCAGCACATCAATATCAATAACAACAGACCGCGTTGTTTCACCGCTTGGGTGGAACGCCCGGGGTTGAATCACCACCAACTCAACTTCTTGGAAATTGAACTTATGCTCATAGGCAACCGCAAGCGCGTAATAGACAAGCTGGGGGTTGAGTTCGCCCTCATCATCTACCGGATCAACGGCAATACCAGCACCATACTTATAGTCGATGACAACAAGTGTCCCGAACGGCTCAACAAGTGCAACGTCAAGCGTTCCAAATTGACCCGCGCAAGTGAATGGTGACGCGTCCACTCTGTTCTCAACAAACATCTCGGCATCAAACAGAGTTTTGAACTTATCCCGCACCCACTTTGCGGCATCTTTGCCGTGAGCGATCATCTCTTTAGGGTATGGTTTCCTAAAGAGCATACCCGTTTCAATATCAAGATCATCATAGGAAAGATCTTTCCCGCCTTTAAGAATCTTTTCAAAACATTCATGGGCAAGCGTACCTTCTTGAGCATACTTGCTTTCAATGTTCGGGTAGTTCTTACTGAGCTTGATTGAGCCGGGACAATTTAACCATCGGTGTGAACCAGATGCGCTGAACTCGGCGTGTGCTTTGTTGCCACCAACTATTTCTACCATGTCTTATCGAACCTATTTTGAATCTTACGCGTTTGAGCAATGCCCTTCATCATGTCACGGTTGAAAACAAGAGCCGCTTTCTTTTGGACCTTAATTGCATTCTTCATGGACTTGATTGATGCAGATAACTGCTTACGCATTGCCCGGATCGCATCGGTTCTCTTCTCAAACACACCACTTTCTTTCACATCATTTTCTGCAGTTGGTGCTTTTAAAAACACCCACCCACTGAGAAGTACTGGCACACCCTTCTCATTGACGTTGAACTTGAAAACTTTCTGAAAGTGATGGCTGGCATCTTCGATAAGGACGGAACCTTCGTAGTTGCCACCTGTCAATTCAAATGCGGCAAACTCGTTTGTTGCCTCATCAACTGAATCATAGAGGCATGATTCAATATCTTCCACCAGGTTGTACTTAACGAACATACCCGCTGTCTTACTAAAGTATGCAAGACCGAGCGCACCAGTGGCAGAATGGATTACAAACTTGCCTTTGAGCCCTTCTTTACTTTTCTTCTTACGTCCCATTGTTTAGCCCTCTCTCAATGCGTCCAAGAACTCGCCGTATTTTGATGGTTCGAGTCGTTTAGCCGCTGTGACGCCGAATGTTTTGAGAACTTTAACGGTCTTGTCACGGCCATTTCTCTTAACAAACGCTTGTAGTTCTGTTTGGATCTCTTCCATGGATACGGCACGCTTTTTCACTGGGGCAGCTTTTTTGCTTTTTGACGCCCGTGCCTCTACTTCAGCGATCTCATCAAAGAGCTCTTCTTCTTCATCTTCTTCACCGGTTTTGTCGTCCATGTCGCCAAAATCGAAATCATCGGTTTCAACCTGCTTTGGTTTACGTCCGCGTTTCTTTGGCTCTACATCTTCTTTCTCCGGTGCTGCCGCTGCAGGTGCCGCACTTTTCGCATAGCCGTCTAGCCTTTGCGCAAACAAACGGATCTTGCTTGCAGCAACTCCTGGGTTTGACGGATCGAAATCAACTGTAATTGAAACTTGCATTGTCACTCCTGAATTGGTTAGCGGACATACGCTTATGTAAGAGTGCAGCAATGACCGCTGCATCTAAAGACTTTGGAAACACCATGTACTGAACTAGAACAGAATAATTTTGGCCGATACGGTGGCATCTGTCTGCCGCTTGCTCATTCACACCCGGTACCCAATCGAACTCAACAAATATTACCCGCGTTGCTTTGGTGAGGGTGAAACCAACACCCATCGCGATGTAACTACCAATGAACAGTTTGCGTGTTTTTGATTTTTGAAACTCTGCAACAAGAGATTGACGGGACTCTACCTTAGTCGCACCAGTTATGACAAATGGTTTGTGTTCTTCAAGTTCTTCCACCAAGCAATTAATTGCTTCTTTGTGATGAGCAAAAACGAGAATTGACTCATCTGACTCTTCAAGGAGATCGCGAATATAAGGAACAGATAACTTCGCTTTCTCAAGGCCAAGCATCCGGCGATAAGTTGCGATATGTAGAGATGCATCAAATTCAACACCATTTATAATAAGCGATGCCGCGTCATCATCATCTTTGGCTTTGATATGTTTCATTATGGAGTGATTTAGTTTTTTTATTTCGCCTTTTAGTTCAGCGGAAAGGAAAAACACTTCTTCAGTCTTTGGTGGCAAATCAAGCACGTCCTTTTTGATTCGGAGCATGTACTTGCCCATAATGCGGCCCGCAAGTTCGCGCAAGTTTGATGCGCCGTTGAACTCCATACCAAAGTCACCATGTTTGGGATCGCAATAGTACATCCCAAATTCGTACCGGTTCATGTGATTTATAAGAGCAGGGCACGCCCGGTTCAAAATGGGGAAAAGTTCCATGGGACGGTTAGGCATCGGCGTCCCAGACATGAACACCACGCGTTCAAAGAGATCAAAGATACCTTTCTTCCGTGCTTTGCCGAGAAGTGCTGTTGTGCGTTTGCTTTTATAATTTTTGAAACGGTGGGCCTCATCCACAACCAGCATGTGGCCCTCGAAGGTCTTGATCTCTTCGATAACATCGGGGCGTGTTATAATAGAATCAGGGACAAGCAAAACGTCATAATAATAAAGCTTATCTTTTAAAGTTCCGACCGCCAAACTCGGTGCCCAGCGTTTGTACTCTGCTTTAATATTCTCAACCAAGAATGGTGGCGTGATGTAGACAACGCGGCGATTGATCGCAAGTGAAAGCATCGCCGCAACGATAGTTTTACCAAGACCGGGGGACAGTGCCAAGTAACATTGAGTGCGTTCTAGTGCGAAATATAACGCTTGAGTTTGATGTTGTTGCAGAGTGAGGCCAGGTGGTGGACCAGGTAGAACGCCATCCCAGGACTTAACTTCAATAAGAAACTTTTTGAAAAACTTTTCTGTTTCTTGTGATGCGTATTCTCTGAATTTGGCGGCCACCTGGATATCTTTAGTAAACCACACCTTCTCTTTGCGATGCCACACAAAACCAGCCTTTTGGAGCTCTTCCCAAATTAGGCAAGGGCGTATGAAAAAGGTTCTGCTCGGCAGGTGGAGTTGCAAAAGAATCAAAGACGCTACCCGTAGTGTTTTGAATTTGAACTTTTTTTCACTTGAAATTTTCTGTTCCAATTTTTTACGCGATAACGGATAACATGTAAACAATTTTTCACAACTGAAAAAATTCTTTTTTCAAAAACCGGCACACCATTTGGAACCGCTAATGCGTAAAGACGTTGACCATTTATATTCGCTCGGATTTGCTCTGCACTGGTTAAGACCAAATTCAAAAGCACCGCTTAAAAGTAATTGGACAAATAACAAACGCGAATCAAAAGAAGAATTGCTGGCAACATATTGCAAGGGCTATGGCCTTGGCGTGAAGATGGGTGAGGCATCAAAACTCCCATGTGGCAATTATCTCGCAAACATCGACGTTGATGTGAAATCAGGTCTAAAGCATCACCGTGATGAGGCTTTAAAATTTCTTGACTCAAAATTTCCGGGATTAATTAAAAAGGCACCTGTTGTTAAAACCGGATATGGTTTGCGTTTATTTGTGAAAACGCCAACACCCGTACAATCGGGAAAATTATCGAGCTCACCCGATAACGTTCGCGTGAAGATGCCAAACGCACCGATCAACAACGCACAGAAAAAATCACTGAATGAAAAAGAACTGGCCGCTGGGTGGCGCATGCGCTGTGCTTGGGAAGTTGAGTTCATGAGCATTGGGCGGCAGGTGGTTTTGCCACCAACTGTTCACCCAGATACGGGAAAGCCGTACACCTGGGCACGCTCTATAGATAGTTATGAACAGATCCCGCTTATCGATATTACAGATCTGACAAGTATCAGCGGCAAGCGCGGACGTAAATCCGGTGTCAGCGTTATATATAATTTCACACCGGTTGATGTTGATATATTAGTTTCACCACTCAGCGATAAAATTGTTGAGATGATAATATCAGGTGAAGATGTAGAAGATAGATCTGCAGCATGCCAAAGCGTTTGTAATGCAATGGTGAAGTGCGGTTATAGCGACGACGAGATTCTTTCAGTTTTAACAGACCGGGATAATTATCTTGGTGACACTGGCTATGATCATAGAAATACGGAGTCACGCGCGGTTGCTGCAGCGTGGGTGCGGGACTATTGTTTAGCACCCGCAAAGGAATATGTAACGGCAGCGGGCGTGTTTAAAGATGTTCCCATCACTGAAAACACAATGCTCAGCGAAGAAGATGCGCAAGCTCAGTTTGATGAGATTGTTTCAGAGGGAGAAGATAGCCCGTGGCAGCTTCGTTTGCAAAGAAGTGGAAAGGATGGGGACGGCCCGCCAAAACCTTCGTATTGGAATGTAAAGCTAGTCCTATCAAACATCGAAGAAGATCTGTTTATTAAAGATAGCTTTTCGGGCCGTGAATACTATGGGAAAGTTGCACCGTGGGTTGGTGCTGAGAAGGGCAAAGCTATCACGGACGCTGACTATATAAACATAAAAGATTGGATTGTCAAAAATTTCGGCTTTGAACCACACGTCAACACCATCCATGAAGTTGTCACCAGTATGGTTGAAGAGAACACTTACCATTCGGTTATGGAGGAGTTTGAAAAGCTCCCCGAATGGGACGGCGTGGAACGCTTGGACGGGTGGTTAAAGAAGAACTTTGGTGCCGATGCTGACCCGGAATACCTCGCACAGATCTTTCGTAAATGGCTCGTGGCGGCTGTCACGCGCATCTATGAGCCCGGGGCTAAGTTTGACTGGTTGCCGATCTTTGAAGGGCACCAGGGAGCCGGAAAATCCAGTTTCGGAAAAATCTTATTTGGTGAGAAATATTTCACCGACCGGCTCAGCAACTTAGGCGAGAAAGAAAGTGCAGCGGAACTTCTCGGCGTCCGCTGTGTGGAGTTTGCAGAACTTGCAAGCCTTAGAAAACATGAAATGGAAACGGTTAAAGGTTTCATTACGCGGCAGGTGGATAAGTTCCGACCGGCATACGGGCGTAAGATGATCGAGATACCACGGCAGATTGTCTTTTTTGGCACCACCAACAATTCTGAATATCTTCGTGACACAACGGGTAACAGACGTTTCATGCCGGTGAAGGTGGGGCGGCTCAATTTCAAGGCGCTCATGCGGGACCGAGATCAACTGTGGGCAGAGGCACTGTTCATTTATAAGCATGGGCTGGAGTTCTCGCTTGATGTGGAAAGTGATGTTTCGGATGTGGTGGCGAAGTTACACCGTGAGAAGATGGTGTACGGGGAAACGGATCTCATGAGTGAGGCGCTATTTAAATTCTTTGAAGAAGAAACACTCAAGCCCGCAAATGAACAGTTCCCGTTTCACCGGTTCCGCCTTTCTCAGCTTTTTGAATTTGGTGGGCCGCTGCATAAGTGGGAGGTTAATGGCATGACGCTGCAACAGGCATCGGCTGCAATGCGTAAGGTGGATTCTTTAAATGCTGTTCCCATGATCAAATCCTGGCTGGCATCAGGGTACCGGTATTGGAAAATTGATATTTCAAATTGGTCGCCGGGGGAAAGAAAGACCGAGGTCGAAACCTCGGTTTGAAATGCGAAGTACCCAGGGGAGTAATACTCGCTTTGGGACGTTGCAAATTTATTTCCCGTAATTAAATAGCTGTGATTTCAACGTGTTAAATTTATTTGGGGTGTCAAAGAATTAGTCAGGTGTCAATAATTTGAAATTAAATTACGGGGCCAGCGGTTGGCCCCGATTTTATTTGATTTTAATTTAAGTTACGGTAATTACAGGTAAAACAATTGGTCGGGGATTTAATTTATTTAATTTGATTGGAAAAATTGGATGGGCAAATTATTTCCATTTTGTAAGTTATGATTATTGTTCGCCTTTTTATTTAATTTATTTAATTGGTTTTTGGCGTTTTTTGCGCGGAAATGGAATTAAATCACCAAAATTGAATTGTGAAAACGGCACCCCCCCCACCTCCCCTACTGTCATTTTGACATGTTTTTAATTCTAAGTGCCTATAATGGTTAGGGTAAGGGTGAGTAGTAGGGGAGTAGGGAGTAAAGTAGTTAAAAGTATAGAGTAGTAATAAATTAAAAGAATTAAATCCCACCCTGTATTTAATTTAAAAATATATTGGCCAGGATGTTGGGCTACTACCTCCCCCCTCCCCTCCTACTCACTTAACATGGTGATTTTTCTAACTATTATTTTTGGTGAGTAGGGGGGTGCCCCCTACTGGCCCCCTAAAATTTGATTTTTTCGCGGGTTTCTGATAATTGCGTCACACTGTGACGCAAAAAAATAACCGCCAGATTTAAATTCAAATTTCAATTAGGGATTTCTGGAAATGAAAATACCGAAGAAATTAATTGCGCTCGTTATCCTCTATTTACTTTTGCAAGCCGCCACGGTAGTGACCGGATTCTACACATACCAAGTTTTGAAAAAATTGCCGCAAGCAACACAGGAGTAAATGGTGATGAGTGTCACGCCTATTATTGTTCCAATCAAAGAAGTTTCGGAGTAAGGTTTTGGTAATGGAAAAGCTTACATTAATATATGATGACTGTTTAGCTGCTTTGAAAGATATGGAAGCGGATAGCTTAGACTCGCTCGTCACCGATCCGCCAGCTGGTATCTCATTCATGGGAAAAGCATGGGACGACGACAAAGGCGGACGTGACCAATGGATTGCATGGCTTACTAAAGTTATGCGCGAATGCTATCGCGTACTAAAACCCGGTGCGCATGGTTTAGTGTGGGCAATCCCTCGCACGTCTCATTGGACCGCAACGGCGTTGGAAAATGCGGGGTTTGAAGTGCGGGACGTGGTTACGCATTTGTTTGGTTCGGGTTTTCCGAAATCTCAAAATATTTCTAAGGCGATTGATAAGGCGGCGGGCGAAACTCGCAAATCGTCTTACACGCCAAATCATAAAAACAACGATTACGGCAAAGGGATGGGTGGAGGAGCGTGGAATGCACCATCAGAGCCCGCGAAAACCGACGCCGCCAAACAATGGTCCGGTTGGGGGACCGCGCTAAAACCCGCAAGCGAACATTGGATTTTAGTCCGCAAGCCTTTGGGAGAAAAGACCGTTGCTAAGAACGTGCTTAAGCATGGGACGGGTGGGTTGAATATTGATGCGAGTCGGGTAGGGCTTGAAGGCTACGGCGCGGGCGGTGGGTTTAAAATTGGTAGCGGTAAAGGTGTCGCAGAAAATGCGAGCGGAATCGCCACGAATGCTAAAGTAATGCCGCCTAATCCGCAAGGCCGCTTCCCCGCCAACCTCGTGCTTTCGCATAACGAGGATTGCGGGCCGATAGGTCATTACATTTGCAAAACGTGCGACATAACCGCTCATATATCTGATCTAGTTAACGGTTGTCCGTCATGTGAAATGACTATGGAGCCGGTAGAAAAATGCTCCGAAGGCTGCGCGGTCGCGGAGTTGGATCGGCAGAGTTTGGCCGGTGGAATGCATTCGGCGGGTAAACAGCGGACTTCTAAAAGAACGGATACTAAAACTGGGATGTTTGGAATGGAAGGTGGGGAAGGCCATCGAATCGGCGACTCCGGCGGCGCATCCCGCTTTTTTGCGTGCTTTCCCCCGACAAGGTTTCGATATCAAAGTAAAGCAAGTAAGGCAGATCGTAATGCGGGGCTTGAGGGAATGCCGGATATTGCTCGCAGCGGTGGAGCGCAAGCGGCGCTTGCGCGCGGTGAAGAATATGACAATGTCGATGGTTTTAACAAGACAATAAAGACTAAAAATCACCATCCAACCGTCAAATCAACAAAGCTCATGGAATACCTTATCAAAATGATAACCCCTCCCGAGGGCGTCGTACTCGACCCTTTCATGGGCAGTGGGAGTACGGGTGTTGCCGCGCTGCGGGCCGGTTTTGGCTTTTGCGGGATTGAAATGGGTGAAGAATATTTCGACATCGCAGCTACGAGAATCGTAAACGAAATGGAAGAAGAAAAACAGATAGAAGCGAGCGTCCGCGTTTTTATATCAAAAATTCTTGGCCATCACTTAAAGACAGAAAAGAGCTTATCCGAATGCGCTTAGACTGTTGGCTAATCAAGCACCCAGATTATTTTATTGGCATTGATCCCGGTGCAAAAGGTGGTGTTGTTCTTCTAAACAGAAATGGTGAGATTGAATCTGCATTGCCTTTTCCAAAAGATTCAAACAAAGACACTTGGATACTGGAAGATTTCTTTCGTGATATTTGGGTTATCTTTGCGCTTGAATGTAGCAGTGTGCAAATATTTATTGAAGATGTTCACGGACGTGGCGGGGCAACCCGCTGGGGATCACAAAACGTTTTCAACTTCGGTTTCATGTGTGGTGCGATTGAAATGTGGTGGCGTAGGAAGAATGAAGGTTTTCATGTGATCCATAAGGTACAGCCACAAATATGGCAGCGTGCCATGCACAAGGGCATCTCGATCAATGTCGATGCAAAGAAGAGAAGTCTTATCGCTGCAAGGAAACTAACGGAGTTCCCGTTTACAGTTGGAAGAGGAAGAACACCACACGATGGTTTAGTTGATGCGTTTTTGATCGCTGAGTATGGTCGTCGTTACAAAACGTTTTTAGAAAGAAAGTAATCTATGACGGTGTTTTTCAAGCCGGGGATAATTGCCAGCATTGTACAACAGACAATCCTGTTTCTATTTGTGACCGTCCCGATGCTGCTTGTTGGTGTCTTAGTTATTTTTGCGCATGCGGTCCTTCACCGGGTGGCCGGGCATTGCCTCTATTATGATCTATTTGTCCGTTTTAAAGACTTCATATTTGAACATGGAAAAGAGCACGGCAATATTCGCCGGTAGAAATTGCTTGCTATAAAATCCCCATATAAACTATGCTCTGTTAAATCAGCCCGTTAACAGAGCATAGGTGTTTCAATGCCAAGGAAGGTATTAACCCCGCAATTAAAGAAAAAGCCCCCTTCGAGCTCAAAGAAACTTTCGTTGAACATCGCGAAATTGAAAACGCTGACTTCTGAAGAGTTAGAGCGCGTTTACAACCTGGTTCTGTCAAACGACATTGCGACACTTCGGAAAATTGAAAAGCAGGATAGCGTGACCGCACTTGAGGCCATGGTGATTTCTGTAGTTCTGAAAATTGTGCAAACTGGGAATATGGCTACATTTGATTCATTTTTGGATCGGTTAGTTGATCGTCGCCCCGATAGCTCCCCTATAGGGGTTGCCCCAGCATCCAACGTTCGCATTACAGTGACACTCCCATCTAATGGACGTGAAGTTAGGAAAGACCCAGAATTAAAATAAAATGCTATTTACAAGCTTTGGTTTAACTGGCTATCATCCCCTTGCAAATCCCAAATAGAACCCAGGTTCCCTGCAAGGAAAAAACGAAATGATCCCACTAGCCAGGGATAACATGGACCCAAGTAATCTCCATGTTATCTGCATGATTTCAAACCCCGCGCGTTATCAAAGCCGATATGATCTCTATTTCAAATTCCGTGACCAGCTAGAACGTGCTGGTGTTCAGTTGTGGACGGTAGAGATTGCACACGGCAACAGGCCACACGTTGTTACAAACGCGTGCAACCCACACCACTTGCAATTACGCACCGAGCATGAACTTTGGCACAAAGAGAACGCACTCAATTTGCTAGTGCAGCGTTTGCCATATGGATGCCGCTATATCGCATGGATTGATGCCGATATTGAGTTTCAACGGTGGGAAGGGCGTAAAGCTTGGTACATCGAAACGATGCAACAGTTGCAGCACTACCATGTTGTGCAGTTGTTTTCTCAAGCGGTCGATATGAACTATGACCGCGAAGTTATGAAAGTGCATCAAGGTTTTGCTTACTCTTATGTGAATGGAAAACCGTATGGACGCGGCAAGGGCTATGGGCATTGGCACCCTGGTTTTGCTTGGGCGTGTCGTCGTGAGGCTTGGGATGCAATGGGTGGCCTTATTGATTTTGCTATTCTTGGTGCCGCTGATAACCATATGGCACATGCTTTTATTGGAAAAGTGCGTGACAGTGTTAGTGTCCACTCTTTTCTAAGATCACAAGGATATCCAGAAAGTTTTGATGACTGGATGAAACTAACAAGGATGCATGAGTCATATCTCAAGCGCCTTGATGCGTGGCAAGAACGCGTTGACCGTTATCTTCGCCGCCGTATCGGTTATGTCCCTGGCATCATCAATCACTTTTTCCATGGCAAAAAAGTTGATCGGCGTTACCAAGATCGCTGGGAGATCTTGAAAGATTACAATCCTGATATTGATATTGCACGCGATTGGCAGGGCCTTTTCCAATTGGTGGATCATGGCACCGAAAGAAGTATCCGTTTGCGTGACGGTATTATGCGTTATTTCCGCCAAAGAAATGAGGATTCAATAGATGCTGAGTAAATTTTTTGCCGTGATGGCTTTTGTTCTAGCGACTACCGCACATGCCCACGAGTTCATGCCAAAGAACAAGTTGCATCTGCAAGATAATCAATTTCGCGCCAACATCCAGGAAAGCGAATTTAACCAGGTCATTGATCGGGCTGAAACAGTTTACACACCGATCTTTAGAAAGTTCGGTGCAACGCTGCAAATTGTTCGCAAGTGGAGTGATTCAACCGTCAACGCTTATGCCGAACAGTTCGGGAGCACATGGCGAGTTACCATGTTTGGTGGTTTAGCAAGACGCCCGGAAGTTACTGCAGATGGTTTTGCGTTAGTGCTTTGCCATGAGATCGGCCACCACTTAGCGGGTTTCCCGTTTGTTCAAAGTGGTGTGTGGGCATCAAATGAAGGTCAGTCTGATTATTTCGCATCACAAGAATGTGCAAAAAAGATTTGGCCGAAAGACGGTTATAACCCTGTGCCACCCCATCAAGCGATTGCACAACGCTGTGATGCGGTATGGAGCGAAGATTTAGATCGCAAGGCGTGCTATCGCGCGGGCATGGCTGGTAAGTCACTCGCTGAATTACTTGCCGCATCTGGTGGCAGTGTTGATGTAACGCGAACAGATCCAACTGTTGTGTCCACAACAAACTCACGCCATCCAGCACCACAATGCCGGTTTGATACTTATATGGCGGGCGCTCTATGTAAGACGCCGTTCAATGATTCACTCATACCAGGAAAGAACGGTAGCAGTGGGGATAACAGCACCCAAGCTGAGGCAACCGCTTACAAGTATTCGTGCGGTGAAGGTGAGGGTTCACGCCCTCGCTGTTGGTATGCACCACGCAACGTAGGGCCAACACCGAACCCTAATCCGAATCCTAACCCGAATCCGAACCCTAATCCGAATCCTAACCCGAATCCGAACCCTAATCCGAACCCATCGCCGGATACTGAAACAAGTGATTGCGTTTGTGCGTGTAAGAAAAGGAAATGAGTCATGGAAAAACCAAAAATAGAAGAACAACCAAAAGAAACATACGCGGAAACTCCTGCACCAGATGGGGCATGCTATAATTGTCCATATGTGAAAAACATGCGGGCAGTTGGTTCTGGTTATGGCTTTCGCGATAACCAGCCGGGCTTGAGTTCAGTTCATGACTATCGGAAAGAAAGGTAGATAACATGCCACACGGCGCTGATGAGTTGGCCGCTGCATTGATTGCGCGGCTTAGCAATGACCTTGAGTTTGGTGATTACTATTCACTGCAGATGACACTTGGAAGTGATCAATGGAACTTGAGCGTTGCAAAAGGAACAGCGCCGAACCCGAACCCAGGGCCGAATCCTAATCCAGGACCGAACCCAGGGCCAATACCTGAGCCAGTACCCGATGTGCGAATGAAGATCAATTTGGCAAAACGTTTTTCAATATCGCCGTTGATCTATGGCACTAATTTGTACCTTGATACTGATGAGCATCCAGGTTTCTCAACATGCGGACGTTTAGGCGGCAATGTTTGGACGCCGTACAATTGGCGAAACAACGCATCGAACTCAGGAAAAGATTGGAGCTATTTCAACAATAGCTTTCTTGGTGGCAGTGATGAGCCGGGTGGTGCGGTATCAATTCGCTTGAGAAAGATATTTGCAAAGCTTGCACACGCTGTGGTGCAAATACCAATTGGCGCTTATGTCGCGCGTGATAAGGAAAACACAGACGTCCGTCAAACCCCTGATTTTCTTAATAAGCGTTTTATTGCTAATCGTGTCGATGGCACTAATAGCCCATCTGAAGTAGTAAGGCAGGATGAGTTCGTTGGTTGGTTGATCAAAACTTTCGACAAATCCAAGATCATCTTTGCACTAGATAATGAGCCAGATATCTGGGATGAAACGCACTCAATTCTTTTTGATCAACTCGGTTATGAGCGGTACATGGAACGCGCGGTAAGTTCCGCGCGCATGATCAAGAGCGTTGCGGGAAGTGATGCGCGTGTAGCAGGTCCTTGTGTTTCTGGCTATTACGGTCTTATGACACTTGGCACCAACCCACTTGACCCGCGTGATTTTGTCGAATACTTCCTGGAAGAAATGAAAAAGCAGAGCGATACGGCGGGAATGCGCTTAGTCGATCTGTTTGATTTCCACTGGTACCCGGAGGCAAAAGGCAACGGCACGCGCATTGTCTTTGGTGGCGGGGCAGATTCGATTGATCCAGCGGTATCAGAGGCACGCATGCAAGCGCCACGCTCATTGTGGGACCCAAACTACAAAGAAGATAGTTGGATCTCAAACGATGTTTTGCGCGGGTCAATTCAGTTGCTCCCACGTTTGAGGGAGAAGATCAATGCTAAGTTCCCTGGCACTGGCCTTTCTATTGGTGAATATACCTATGGTGGTGGTAGTCATATTTCTGGTGCTATCGCCCAAGCCGATTGTCTCGGGATCTTTGGAAGAGAAGGTGTTACGGTTGCTAATTATTGGCACATTGGCAAGTCTGATGATCGCTACATATTTGGTGCTATGAAGTTGTTTGGTGGTTTTGGTGCGATGGGTGTTGAAGCAACTACGGACGATATTGCCGGAACATCTGTTTATGCATCACTAGTAGATAAGAAAGCCATTGTGATCGTTATCAACAAGACTGCAGCAAAGAAGCTTGCCGATCTCAACTTTGAGGGCTCATTGCGCGACTACAAAGTGATTGCTGCAAAAGAGATCGTAGACGGGCATCCAAATGGGATTGACCGAACTGATCTCAGTTTGACTGTTAGCCCTTACAGTGTGACTAAGTTTGTGTTAGAATAGGTTTTCGCTCAGTGATGGCATTCGGGGTGATTCCTTTTTGCTGAAATAGCTCCCCTCCTTATGGAAGGGAGCTATTTTTTTAACGCTTTCATTTTCTTAAATCCTTATCTTAAAGAGATTTATAAACCAGGGTGACCGTATATTTTATTTTTTCTTACATTCCCAACAAACTGTAATTTCGCTGTTACCTTTCGCGAAAACGTCTCCGTTTAAACCAAAACGCCACCAAGTTTCTTAAAACATTCTTTAGCCAGTTCAACGTCCTTAAAGTCTCTACGTGCTACTAGCTCACCCGCGTCTTCGTCGCGCATTACAACGGCGTAAGGGTCATGCTGGTTATGGACTTTGTAGAGCACTACTGAAATGTTGGTATCAGAGTCAACCATTGTATAAAGCGCCTCACCGAATTTGCTATCCATATACATGACCATGATCTAACCCCTTTTGTTTGTGTATCCCCTCGCTGCCTACATAATACTTATCGGTTGACGGCCAAAAATCTTTAGCCACCAATTATTACTTTTAACGCTCCCTTGGTTCGATATATTTCTATGCCGCAATCAAAACAGACTATTTTTCTTGACCCGTCTGGTTCTTTTTCTCTTAACGCCTTTATGCGTCGCGCTGGGTGTCCACAGTATTTCATTCTGGGGGGCCCCATTGTTTAACCCTTTTTTGCTAAATCGATAACTTCGAAATACGCTCTTATACGGGAGACCCCGTTATCGTTCAATATGTAGGCTGTTTCGTAACCCCATGAACCATTGGGATATGTAACCCTATACGCTTGGATACCGATAAACGTAACCCCTTTACGCTTAAGAGCGTTAACCGTTTTTCTGTCAAAATCCCTTGCGCCCACTATGTCTTTACGTTTCATGGTTGTCCCCTTTGTTTGTGTGTTCCTCGCTGCCTACAATTAACTTATCGGCATTCCCGCCAAAAACTTTAGTTTTATTTTGTGTACAGTGGTGGGTTATGAGCGCCCTGCAATCTCTGCAAAAAGCTTTATAGGAATGTCGGCTAATTGATCTCTTAAGAGATCTACTGAGTAGCAGATATTCTTGAGCTTCAAACTCTGTTCGGCAAGGGCAAGATCCCTCAGTCTACTTTGAAGAGATAACTTTTCGTTTGACATAGCACGTTAACATTCTTTCTTTGATCGGGTTGAAAAGGCGTGTGCGGCAACAATTACCGCACACGCTGCAAACAGGAGAAAAAGAACAACAAAACCTTACTGGGAGTAAATCACTGTAGCAACCATGCTGGTACCTAAAACACTCACGCCAACACCTGCAGCTTGATATGCTGGGTTAACCATGTTTGCTAAGGCAACTGGGTCTGCTTTCATTGCTTCATATAATCTTCGTGCATCTTGTGCGGGGCTTGAGAACACTGGGTTGACTTTAACCACTGCAAGATTTTGCGCGATTAGATACGGGTTGAACAATTGGCCGCTAAACTCAAGCACTTCGATTGAAGAAAGTTCAGCTAAGTTGCACGGTAATAACGTGCCAGCGATGATGTTGCGTTGTGAACAAATGCGTGCAACAAACGCTATTTGGAAATCACCAGCATATGGGACGATGCCTTGTGATGCGCGTAGGCCATTGATCAGACCTAAAACCGTGTTCTCAATATCACAGATAACCGGATCAACTTTGTAACAATCTTGTGGCAATCCGGGAGTTGGAACTCGGACTATAGGGCCATTGTTCGCGACAATGACAACTCCATTGCTACCCAAGCAAGGCGCTGCAGGGACCGCACCACTACATACCGTGTTGATCACAGTTCCGTCATTGCCAGTGCATGGCACCGCTCCACCTTGCGTACAGGCTGGGATGGGCGTCCCCCCATTGTCGCTGCCTGGTATGGTGGGTGTCGTCGGCTGTTGCGTTTGTGGCGGTTGCTGGGTCTGGGGCGGCTGTTCCTGCTTGGGAACCTCCACTTGAACAACAATCGGGTCTTGGGGCTTGATCTGTTGAGGGGCCGGGGCATCCTTCTGCTTTTCCTTTGCACCGCATGCCATGACCAAGGACACTATTACTGCCGGTAGTAGAACCATAGATTTCATTGAGTTACTCCATTTGTTGTAATGCAATCTGTCTGTTTCGCCCGCATTATATAAAGTTTTTTAATAATGTAAAGAGTTTTTATAAAGATTCTATAACTGCAGGAAAATACTCAAGGATATGCACATGTTGAGCACATAGGAACTAGTTCCTATGTAAAGTTGGGCGAGATTTTTCACATAGGAACTAGTTCCGCAAAAAGAAAAGGGACTATTGTGAGCGTATTTTGGTTTTTCCCCGACCGCGTCCCTATTGACGGCATTCGGTTTTCTATGTGAATATTGAGCCACAACAACAATCCCAACACAATTTAGAGCAGTTACCGCCAAACCCAAGGAAGGGGAAAAATATGTCAGAGGCATGCATCAAAGAAACAATGGACATTGTGAATGCGTTTAAGAAACTTGCTCATTCAATCAAAGAAAAAGCAGCGGACGGCACATTGTCCGTTGGCGAAAGAATGCAAGTTGCGATTGAAATGATGGGTCCAGTTGGTGAGGCAATGGATAACATCTCTGTAGTTAAAGAAGAGTTCAAGAACCTTGAGGCAGAAGATGCCCGCGTCCTTGGTGGTGAGGCAACTGGCGCACTCTTTGAGTTGTGCGAAGCTCTTTGCTTACTTGTCAAGTAACAACTGAATAGATGCAAAAAGGTTGCAACGCTTTATTGCGTTGCGCCTTTTTATTTTCCAGGGAAAGGGAAAATACCATGCGCCGAATGCTGCTCCTACTGGGGGCGTTTATTTTTGTTCTCACAGGATGTGTCACATCAACAACTCAAACACTTAACTATCCAACTGGCCTTTCAATCCCGCAAAACTGGGAAAACGGTGTAACCTTCTACACCCCAAAGCCCTTATTGAAGGGCAAGATCCTTGCCCTTCCCGAATCATACGAAAACCCAATGACGAGCGTGAAGAATCAGGGCCAGTGTGGATCCTGCAGCCATTTCGCATCAATCGGGATTTATGAATCAGCACTGCTAAGAAAATTCAAAATCTATGCAGATCTTTCTGAACAAAACGTGCTCAATTGCGCGAAGTACGAGAACTATAAATGCCAGGGCTCTTATTTTCACGGGCGTCACCTTGTTGAAAATGGAGCTCCGTTTGAAACCGCTGAGCCCTATGCGGGACGCGCGACACAGTGTAGGCAGATGGCCTCAGCGCATCAAAAGCCCGAAAGCTGGGCCTTTGTTGGTGGGTCAGGACGCGCACCCTCTGAACTTGAAGTGCGTGAGGCACTGGTTAACAAAGGCGCTCTATGGGTGACTGTTTACGCAAGTTCCGTGTGGAACAGCCCGGGGCCAATCATCCGTAAAGCGGGTGGCGGCAACGGACGCACCAACCACGCTGTTATTTTAACCGGCTACAAGCCAGACCCCCAGCGCCCAGGTCAATACCTGTACCACATCAAGAACTCATGGGGGCAACCCTGGAACGGCGATGGCTATGTTTGGCTTGAGTGGGGCGCGTCCATGTTTGGCGAGATGGCGGCTTTCCTTTCTATGCCCGGTGGAAATGACCCGGATAATGGCGGTGATACCTGTGTGCCAGCACTCTTGAATCTCCCCTCAACCATGGCCGTTGCACACGGAAAAGAGATATCTTTCGCGGTCAAGCCGCAAGAAGGGTTCTCATACGAGTGGTACGATGGCATCAATTCAATTGGGAAAGGCGCTCAAATTTTCTATGTGCCCAAAGCAGATGGCACCATCAAGATCGTTGCAACAAATGGATGCGGTAAGTCTGAAATGACAGTGAAGTTGCAAATGGTGTCCAGTTTGTTCTAAGATATAAAAGACACCCGTTCGTAGTACCATGATTCCGCTGAAAGCCCTTGAAATATTTCAAGGGCTTTCAATTTTTTTATATCTTTTGTAAAACAATCGGCAATGGTAATTGAAAATGAAAATGAAGAAATAATTGATATTGCTGTTGGTCCGCAAGAAGGTCCCCAAAGGGAGTTCTTAACGACAAAAGCTGATATTGCTATCTATGGTGGCGCTGCAGGTGGAGGGAAGAGTTATGCACTTCTTCTCGAACCACTCCGACACCATGATAACCCGCGTTTTGGTTGTGTAATCTTTCGCCGTAACTCAACACAGATTCGTAACGAAGGTGGCTTGTGGCATGAATCAGTTTCCCTTTACGGCCCACTCGGTGCCAGACCGCGTGAGGCTTTCCTTGAATGGATTCTCCCAGGTGGTCCACGAGTTAAATTCGGCATTCTCGAATACGAAAAATCAGTTACCGATTGGCACGGATCACAGATACCGTTTATTGGATTTGATGAGCTCACCACCTTCACTGAACGACAATTCTTCTACATGCTTTCCCGTAATCGTTCCACTTCCGGTGTACCCGGTTATGTGCGTGCAACCTGCAACCCCGATGCTGATTCGTGGGTGCGTAAGCTAATTGATTGGTGGATTGACAGCAACGGTGATCCGATCAAGGAACGCTCAGGAGTGTTGCGCTGGTTCATTCGTATCAATGACCAGCTTATTTGGGCTGATTCGCGGGAAGAGCTCATTGAGCAATATGGTGCAGATGAGCTCCCAAAATCATTCACGTTCATACCTTCAACAATTCATGATAACCGCATCTTACTTCAGAAGGACCCAAGTTACTTAGCGAACCTCCGTTCACTAACGCATGTTGAACGCATGCGCCTTTTGGGTGGCAACTGGAACATACGGATGAGTGCTGGTACAATGTTCCAGCGCGAATGGTTCACTTTAATTGATACGATCCCAAAAGGGTTTGTTTCCGCTGTTAGATTCTGGGACCGCGCTGCAACGCGCCCACACGAAGGTAATAAAGATCCGGATTGGACGCGTGGTTTACGTCTCCTAAAATACCCAGATGGGACATATCTGGTAGCCGATCTCAAGTCTATGCGCGATACGCCCGGTTCAGTCATGCGGTTTATTAAGGGCGTGGCCAGCTATGACGGCATCCACACAAAGATTGTTAGTCAGCAAGATCCCGGAAGTGCTGGGGTTATGGAAGCTGAAGATTTTATAAAACAGCTTGCAGGTTATCATGTTGGCACTATGATAACGTCCAAAGACAAACTCACACGCGCCAAGCCTGTTTCTTCTCAAGCATTTGCTGGTAACATCTATGTGCTAAGAGCACCTTGGAATGATGAGTTTTTCAAGGAACTAGAAAACTTTCCCGAAGGTGCTCATGACGATATCGTTGACACGCTTTCCGGTGCGTTCAACGAACTAAGTGGCGGCTCAAGTATCCTCGAAGCGTTGTAAAAGGAATTGCAATGTCAAAGAAATCAAAAAAGACAAATAACGTTGAAAACTCACTGGCTGATGTTGTGTCAAGCACACCAGGTATTGGTGGCGGTATAAACCCGATCGGTTTCCCCATGAATCAAGGTTTCCCTGGAACCGCACAAGTGGAGAACGCCACAACTATCTTTAAGAACCTCCGTTGGTATTTGGTTTCAAACTTTCGCCAAATGCTCTGTGAGGCATACGTTGAAATCGGTCTGGTGCAAACTATCTGTGATGTGCCAGTTGATGATGCACTCCGAGGGGGCGTAACAATTAAGTCTGATCAACTCGGTGAAGAAGAGTTGATTGAGCTAAAAAGTTCGTTGGACCGCGATAACGATCTTGTTACAGCGGGTCAGGCTGCAAAGTGGAACAGACTTTTTGGTGGCGCTGGTGTGATCATCTTAACTGACCAAGATCCCGAAGAGCCGTTAGATATTGAGTCAATTGACGAGGACACGCCTTTAGAGTTCCGCGCGGTCGATATGTGGGAGCTCTTCCATGATGCTCAGGGCGCTGATGGCTATAACCCCACAGTTCAATCTGAAACATTTGAATACTACAACTACTACGGTGAGCGTATCCACAAAACGCGCGTCATGAAAATGGAGGGGCTTGTTGCTCCCTCATTCATTCGCCCCCGCTTGCGCGGGTGGGGTTTCTCAGTTGTTGAAATCCTCGTGAGATCAATCAACCAATATCTGAAAGCAACTGATTTAACTTTTGAAGTGCTTGATGAGTTCAAGATTGATGTTTTCAAAATAAAAAATCTCTCGCAAGCTTTGATGAGCCCCGATGGTACTGAGCTCATCAAGCGCCGTGTGCAGCTTGCTAACTACCAGAAGAACTACCAGAACGCCCTCACAATGGACACAGAGGACGATTGGGACCATAAGCAATTGTCTTTCACTGGTATCGCTGAGGCTATGCTGCAGATCCGTATGCAGGTGGCGAGTGACATGCGAATGCCAATGACTAAGCTCTTTGGGATTTCCGCATCCGGTTTCAACTCAGGTGAAGATGATATTGAAGTTTATAACGCAATGGTTGAAAGCCAGGTGCGTAATAAGATCAAATATCTGATTCTCCGAATGATTGAGATCAAATGCAAAAAGATGTTTGGGTACATCCCAGATGATCTAAGTATTGAGTTTGAACCACTCCGGGTAATGAGCTCAGAACAAGAAGAAACAGTTAAAGACAAGAAGTTTTCACGTCTTGCCCAAGCTCTGCAATCTGGTGCCATAACGCTAGAGGAGTTCCGCGATGGGTGTAACAAGTCACAGTTGTTCGATATCACGCTTGAAAAAGATCCAGGTCTTGAAGAGGGCTACCTTGCCGACCAGATTGAAGGTGGCGATGGTGATGATGTGGATGTTGATAATCCAGGTGAAAGCCGCGATTACTCAGAAAAACCAACAGCGAAATCAGCCGGTGGCATACCAAAGGGTAACGTCAAACCGAAAAATGGTAACTCAAAAAGCGAGAAGAAAGGTAACGATAAGAAGGGCAAAGCTAAGCCTATAAAAAACTCCCCTGTTGTAGTTTACGCGAACTCAGATTTTGATGAGTCAAAAGTAAAGCGCGACGAAGAAGGCAAGTTCAGTGAAATGGTCGGCGGTGGCGGGAAAGGGGCCAAAGGTTCTATACCCGTTGCAGTTCCAAAAGGGAAAGACACCGGCAAGGGGGAACCCAAGCCCATTAAGTCTGGGGACAAAGTTAGCGGCATGGAAGTTAGGGACGAAGTTCCTAACATGGGTTCAATTGAAGCGTCATTAGGGGACTATGAAGTCCTTGAAGGTGTGCGTGAAATTTCTATGGACCATTTCACTTATTCGCCGCCGTATTCAAAGTCAGAAATGGACCGGACAAGAAAGTTAGCTGAAGAAATCAAAGTTTCAATGTCAATTAGTCCACTTATTGTTGTGCAGGATAACGAAGGGTATTACGTTTTAGAGGGTGGGCACCGTTTTGATGCTTTGAATATGAACGGGGCTAAATCCTTCCCCGCAATAATTGTTAAGGACCTTGATTCACTTAATGAAAAAACAGAAAATTCAATTCTAGTCATGCCACAGCCATACACGGACGGGCAGCTTGTGAAGCGCAAGCTTCTTAATTCGGCAGCGTTTGATCGCAAAGCATATGAGGCCCATGGTGGTGACAACTGGATTGATCCAGGACGCGAACTGTTCTTTACAAACCCAAGCATTGGCGATGTTAACTTATCCCTGTGGCGGAGGGCGGAAGTTGCATCAATTGAGGCACTCGGCGAACTACGATGGCAGTTCGTAGTTTGGTGGTATCAGAAACAAGGTGGGAAATTCACGTTTAACAGGAAGGTAAGAAAATGAGTGTTATGTGGTCACCGGGGATGAGGCTAGAAGATCTCGAACGTCAAGCCATCCTCCATGCTTATAAGTTCTACCAGTTCAACAAGACTGTGACGGCGAACTCACTTGGTATTGCAATACGCACACTAGATGCCAAGCTTGCAAAGTATGACGAGGATGACGTTAAGAACAAAAAGGCGGCTGAAGAGCGTCGCCGTCAGCGCGAAGAATTTTTGATGCGCGAACGCGGTATGCCCGCTGGGTCACTCTATGACACATCGGCATCACCGAACAGCGGCCCTAAACCTGGTGAGATTACAGTGTCGTTGCCAAGCTCTGAAACCGCTGGGGATGTGACTGATACGCCACGAACAGTTGCGCCAAAGAAGAAAGCATAATGATTAAAGTTCTTCCTGCAATAAAAGAAACTCTTAGTGACTATGATGATATCGAGAAGAAAATCATCTCAGTCTTGCGACGGGAAATTTATTTCCCCATGCTCAAAGAGCTCCAATTAAAGCGGAAGTTCCTGAACGCTTTTGGTGACGCTGTGAAAGATGCTGTGGGGAACAGGGAGATAGTTTTCTCACAAGGGCGTTTCACCGGAAGTTTCTCGGGTGCCGTTTCGCGGGAACTTCGCCGGATGGGTGCTACATGGGACAAGAAAACCAAATCATTTAGCATTCACATGTCGTCGCTACCGATCGAAATCCAGGAGGCAATTAGGATAAGCTACCAAGCTTTCCGTAAACGGCTGCTCAAAATTGATGATCAACTTCGGCAAATTCTGCCGGAAGAAATTGCAGAAAAGATAAAAATTGAAAAAAATTTTCAAAAAGCACTGTGGAAGGTTGACCGATCAGTATCAAAGACGTTAAAAAATATAACAGTACTCCCACAAATGTCCGCTGAGCGTAGACACAAGATAGCCGCCGAATGGCAAGATAACATGAAACTGTGGATTGTAGACTTCACAGAACATGAGATCAAAAAGCTAAGAAAAGAAGTGCGGGAGCACGTCTTTAAAGGTGGGAGATACGAAGAACTCCGTGGGATGATCAAATCATCATATGGAGTTTCAGAAAGAAAAGCCCGGTTTCTTGCGCGGCAGGAAACGTCCCTTTTGATGACTAAATTCAAAGAGACACGTTACACAGAGGCCGGGGTTAACGAATATGTTTGGGGTTGTGTGGCAGGGTCGCCTAACCATCCCGTGAGGCCATCTCACAAAGTTCTTGAAGGGAAAACCTTCAAGTGGAGTGAACCACCCGTTACCACTCCACCAGGTGAACCTGAAAGACGTAATAATCCAGGGCAGGATTACAATTGCAGATGTTTCGCAAAACCAGTGGTGAGGTTCTAAAGAAACTCAAGAACTCAAAAGGTTCTGTTTACTACGGTATGCATTTCTACCCGGGTGTTGCTGAATACTCCGAACCCGGAAAAGACGCTTTCCGCGTTTTTCTAAATGAGAACACAATTCGCAAGATGGGGCCATCCTTTCAAGGACGGCCTGTTTTTGTTTCCCACGTTGATGAGGTTAACGACAACATCAACGAACTTAGAAAAGAAGTTGATGGGTGGGTCATCGAAAGTTTCTTCAATGAGGCCGATGGCAAACATTGGGTGAAGTTCATTGTCTGCAGCGAACGTGCTGAGGCTGCTATAAAGAAAGGTTTCCGCCTTTCTAATTGCTACATCCCAAAATCATTTACAAACGGTGGCCTGTGGAACGGTGTGTCTTACCAGAAGGAGATTACCGCTGGTGAGTATGAGCATCTGGCTATAGTCCCGAACCCCCGTTATGAAGAGTCGGTGATTATGTCACCGGATGAGTTCAAAAAGTACAATGAATCAAAACGTATTGAGCTAATAAAGCTTGCCAATAACGATAATCCTAAAAAGGAAGATGACACTATGAAACTTGGTTTTTTCAAAAAAGAAAAAGTTGAGAACTCAAAGGATATTGAAGGTGTAAGCCTTGTCCTTCCCAACTCTAAAAAAGAGTACACCATCACTGAACTTGCCAACGCAATGGACGATGTTCTTGTGAACAAAGACAAGCCACGTCTTGCGAACAGTGCTGATTTTGTTGAGATCGATGGCGAGAAAGTTACCGTCGAAGAACTCGTTAAAACTTTCAACGCAAAGAAATGCAATGAAGATGACGAGGATGACAAAGTTGAAAACGAAGATGAAGAAGAAGAAGATGACAAAGTAGAAAATGAAGATGAGGACGAGGGAGCAAAAGCTTCTGAGGACAAAGACCCAGTTGAAGAAGAAAAGAAGAAAAACAAAGGCAAAAAGAAGAACTCTCTTGAGGCCAGGGAAAAAGCTGAGCGCCTACGCAACGCGGGTTCTCACAGCGCAAGTGAGCAAGCTCAAGTTTATACGTCATCCCAGAGCGTTGATCTTGGGAAGTCCCGATACGGGTCTGGGCGTTAACTTTTTATAGATCGAAGAAAAACCTAAAAGGGAGTTTAAAAATATGCCAGTTTCAGTAGGTCCCATTTCAGTAGGTTCAATTGGCGCGAACAGCGTTAGCTTGTCTAGCCCTGCCGCATCCGGTGGTACAGCGCCATACACATATCAGTGGTATCGCTCTTTAGTTTCTGGTTTTGTGCCAGGTCCCGCAACTGAGATTGCAGGCGCAACCGCGCTCAATCTTGAAGACACGGGTTTGATCCCTGGTACTCAATACTATTACAAGATGGTTGCAACTGATGATTCAACCACACCGCAAGAAGGTACCACATCACAAGCCGCATTGGTGACAGCGCCACCCACACAAAGCGTTAACCAGTTTGCTCAGTCACCATACCTTGGCATGATTGACATGCGTTTCCCTTACAACACTGTTTCAGTTTTGATTGATCAATCTGAATCAGGAACATTGTACGCGGGCTCACCTGTTAAGATTGTTAACTCTGCCGGTGGCGTTCCGAAGGTTGTTGCGTGTACCGCTGAAAACGATGTTGTCTTTGGCTACATCAACTATGACATCAAAACAGTTGGTTTCACCAAGGGGATGCCTGCAGAGGTTTCCATGTCTGGAAACTACATGTTCCTAATCGCAACTGGCCCAATCGACCGCATGGCTAAAGTTGTTCTCGACCTGAACACCAATGGTGGCGTTAAAGCCGCAACTGGTTCAACGGGTGACCGTATCGTCGGCAATGCTTACGATAAGGCAGCGAACTCCGGTCAACTCATCCGGGTTGAGCTCAACACAAAAGGCGATCTTGACAGCTAGTTTCAAGGGGGCTGATGCCATTTTTTGGCATCGCCCCCTTTGCACCGGATTTTAAAATAAAACGAATCAGAAGGAACATATAAAAATGATCAAGTCAAAACCGTTGAAAATTCTTAACTCAAAAGGTCAAGAAATTCGCTTAACACGAGAAGAGCAATACCTTGCAGATCTCATGCAAGTTGAAATGAACACCAAGTTTAAGAACTCACTTGGTTATGAGATCAACATCACCACACTCACAACCATCATGAAAGAGATTGCAGAGCAGAAATTCTTTGAAGTTGCTCCTGCAGATTTCTTCCCTGTTCGAGTTGGCACTGCACCATGGTCAACACAGTTGACAACTTACCGGTCCTTCAACCTCGCTGATGAGTTTGAGACAGGTATCATCAACACAGGTGGCCAGAACTCCCGTCTTGCAACTGCAGATGCAGGCGTGGACGCGCTGAACATCAAAGTTTACTCTTGGGCGAAATCAATTGGTTGGTCCATTTTTGACCTTGAGTATGCAGCGAAGTCTGGCAACTGGGATGTTGTTGCTGCAAAAGAACGCTCCCGTAAGAAGAACTGGGACTTGGGTATTCAGCGCATTGCATTCTTGGGCGCTGATGGCCAGAACGGTTCTGGTGGCGCGTGCATCGGTTTGCTTGCACAGCCAGGTGTAACTGTTAACTCAACCATCATCACTCAGCCGATCAGTTCTATGACCCCTGATCAGTTGAAACAATTCACGCGCACTATGATTGAGGCTTACCGCCAAAACAACCAGCGCACAGCGTGGCCAACAACGTTCATTATCCCTGAATCTGACTACAACGGATTGGTGTCACAGGCATCCCCTGACTTCCCAATCAAGTCAACTTTGGAGTTGTTGCAGGAGTCTTTCCGCGCGGCAACAATGAACCCAAGCTTTAAGATTCTCCCACTTTCTTACGCTGATGCTCAGTATCACCAAGGCGTGTTCGGCATTGACGGCAAGCAAGTTTACACCCTTCTGAATTATGACGTTGATTCAATTCGCATGGATGTTCCGCTTGACTACACCAACACCCTTGCGAACTCTTTGGATAACTTCAGTTTCCAGAATGCTGGTTATGGCCAATTCACTGGTGTGTTGGCTTATCGTCCGCTTGAGATCATGTACTTCAATTACACAGCCTAATCACCAGATGGGCTGCCTGTAAGCGTGATATTTACGTTGGTGGGAGGGAACTCCCACCAATGGAAAAAACAAAGGTGATGAGTGGCTTACGTTAACCCGACAATTGCTGAGTTCAAAATCTACTTCCAAAGGGATTTTCCTTTTGGGAGCGATATTGCATCTCAGGTAACTGATGCGGACTTAGAAAAAGCGTATGGCCAAGCAGCGGTTAACATCAACCAAGCTTTGTTCAATAGTCAGAACGCCTACAGAATTTGTTACCTTCTCCTATGGGCGCACTACTTAGTGGTTGATCTTAGGATGAGCTCACAGGGTATCAACGGCCAGTATTCCTTTCTTGAGCAATCAAAATCAGTTGGTTCTGTTAGTCAGTCATTTGCGATACCTCAACGAATCCTTGAGAATCCGTATATGGCCATGCTGACAAAAACCAATTACGGTGCAAAATATCTCGAACTAGTTTTGCCGTCACTCACTGGTCAGGTTTTTATTGCCTATGGTAGCACTCGCCCATAGGAGAAAAAATTGTGGCCGATGTAGATCTAAATACGGACGCGCTTGATAAGCTCGTTAAAGCGTTGAAAACTAACATGAGCGTTAAGGTTGGCATCCTTGGTGACAAGGCAGCACGCTCTAGCGATGGTGGGTTGAACAACGCAACAATTGGCGCTTATCACGAGTTTGGTACAACACAACTCCCGCAACGTTCTTTCCTTCGCATGCCTATTATTTTCTTCCTTGATACCAGGTTGCAAAAGGCCGGTCTTTTCAGCAATGATGCTGTCAAGGAAATCATAAGAACTGGTTCGCTGAAATCCACATTTCAGAAGATTGGCATTGTCGCTGAGCAGATTGTTGCGGACGCATTCGACACTGGCGGTTTTGGACAATGGCCGCCATCGAATATGGCGAGAAAAACAAACCATCAAACGCTTGTTGAGACAACCCAGTTAAGAAACTCAATAACTAGCGAAGTGGATGAGAATGGCTAACACAATTCAAAACGCGAAAGATATACCGCTGAACGCCCAAACAGGAACAATCCCTAACGTTGGTGGCGCTATGCTGAATTGGTTTCAGCCAATGACATTTACACTCGTTGAAAAATCAGTTGTCGGTTTCCGTGAAGTAGAAACAAAAACGCCTATAGAATTTCATGGTGTCATTCAACCGTGGAAAGCACGAGACCTTAACCAATTGCCGGAAGGTCAACGCGCATGGTCATGGTACTGGGTACATGCAACACCAGCTTTAAAACTCGAAGTTGACGACATAATTGAGTACCTGGGCGTACCCACGCGGGTTATGTCTGTCAACAACTATGAAATCTACGGGTACATCGCTTATAGCCTTGTGCAAAATTGGATTGACACATGATTACAGTAAAGCAGACTGCAACAGCTGTAGGGGCCGGGATTCAAGCGTCATTTTCCGCAAATGGCGGCATGGCCCCTTACACCTTCAGCGTCCTCCCTGGTGGCGCTGGTGGGGCAATAGGCAACTCCACAGGGCTATACGTTGCGCCCCTTGTTCTTAGCGATGATCCCGCGCGGTCTTATGACCAGATCGTCGTTACCGATGCCAATGGTGACACAGGTACAGCCCGCATTTTGGTTGGTAGTGCGCTGATTCTTTTTTGTGACATTTTGCAAAAAGAGCTCGGATTGCCGAATGGCCGCGTTTACTTGTGGGACCAGAAGATCATGCAACCGCATGACTCTGACTTGTACATAGCGGTGTCAGAATCAAGCTGTCAATCTATTGGTAGTACCAACACAAATGTTGCCGTTGGTGGTGGCCTTGAATCACTTCAGACCGTGGTGATGAGCGCCACCATCATGGTTGATTTCATTTCGAAAGGGCCAGCCGCGCGTGACCGCAAAGAAGAGTTGATTGCGGCTCTTAGCAGTAACTATTCAAAATACCAACAAGACGCAAATAGCTTCAACGTTGCTGTTCTTTCTGTGAATGCACAGTTCACAAACCTGTCACATGTTGACGGCGCTGCAATCCCGTATCGCTTCCAAATACCTGTTAAAATAAAATACCTAAAAACAAAATCACTTGGTGTTGAGTATTTTGACAAGTTTGATTTTGAGGTTGAAACAGACCCAAAGTATGCACCACCTGAGCCGCCAGATACTAGTTGCAAGTACTATGATCTAATTTGGGAAGACCAAACAACTTACGTTTTGGACATAACAGCTGCTTTCCAAAACTCAAGGTTAACTGCACTAGTGGATATTATCACTATGGATGGTGTCGATTACCCAAGCGAGTTCTGGGGCTTTAAAAGACCATCTATTGAAACAATCCAAATCACAAGCGGTGCTCCCTTCACGGGAACAATTCGCGTAGTTTTAACTGCAATGGTGCCAGCATGAAAAATTTGATTTTATTTTTGTTCGCATTTGTTTGTACGTTTGCAAAAGCAGATATTGTCTACCGCGATAACATCAACATGAACGGTAACAACATAAGTGGAGTGAATGACTTCACTGTGCTTGGAAACGCGAAATTGAATGTTGCGCTAGATGGGCCGTTGAGATCTTCACTCGGCGTGGTGAGTTCTGGCCCGATTGATCTTGCAACTGAAACAGCGGGGACGTTACCTGCATCAAAAGTTCAATATCTCACGGGTGTCACCAGCGATGTTCAGACACAGTTGAACGGCAAAGAACCAACAATTACCACATTGCCAGCATCAAAAGTTCAATACCTTGGGACGGTGACAAGTGACGTTCAGACACAGTTGAACGGCAAAGTAACTGGGGCTGCATCATCAACGAATAACGCCATACCAACTTTTGATGGCACCACTGGGAAAATAATTAAGAACTCAGGTGCTACCTTAAATGACGCTGGGGAAATGCGTGTTCCTTTTTTAGTTGAGGCAGGCAATTTAGGTTTTGGCGGAAATACTATCTACACCACGAATACGGATGGCAACATCCATATCCAGCCTAACGGTAATGGTGAAGTCACTTTTGGTTCACGTTTCACAATCTACCAAAATAAAGGCATACGTCTTTTTGATGATAACTCATCAAACTTTGTTGATGTGAAAGCTGCGGGGACAACAACAGTTAATTACACATGGTCATTTCCTCCAACCGCTGGCTCGGCTGGTGAAATTCTTTTCTCCAATGGCACATCAACATACTGGGGGAGCATCCCGCCAAGTGCATCATCGCTGCAAGAATCTTATGAAGGTGGCAACACGATAACCACAACAAATGTTGATGGTGGGTTCACACTCAGCGGTACAGAGAATGCATCTTTAAATGGCGTGCAGATAACGCCAAGTGGTGCTGTGTCAACTTCTGGCAATGTCAGTGCTGGAAGTATTTCACTGCCAGCCATGAGCAACAATAGGGTCATGGTGTCAAGTGGTGGGAATATCACAGAGGCAGCGGCTATCACGGCAAACCGTGCAGTTGTTTCTAATGCTAATGGTTTGCCAACTGCAGCAACGACAACTGCAACTGAACTCGGTTATGTGAATGGTGTTACAAGCTCAATCCAGACACAGTTAGACGCAAAAGCAGCGGGGCCAGCATCATCCACTAATAATGCGATAGCTGTTTTCAACGGCACAACTGGCAAAGTCTTGCGGAACTCTGTAGCCACACTAACTGCCAGTGGAAACATAACAACAACAGGTAACATCACAAGTTCTGGGGCTGCGGGAATTATACAGGCAGCAAATATCAACGCTGTAGGTGGTAGTGGTGCTGGCGGGATTATAGCCATTAATGATTCTACAGGTAGCAATGGCATAAACATATTCACACCAGCAACACTTGCCAGTAGTTACGCACTTACGTTGCCGACAACAGACGGCAACGCTAACGAGTATTTAAAAACAGATGGATCTGGGACCCTTTCGTGGGGTGGTGCAGCAACCGCGACACAGATGGGGCTAGTACAGGGCGGGCAGGTTCCTGGAACAACCACTAACGACAACGCCACTGCGGGGAATGTTGGTGAGTACATCGAAACAATCATTACCACGCCAACAAATTTAACTAGTGCTTCTGTTACAGCGGTTGGGTCAATAGCTTTAACAGCCGGTGATTGGGACGTTGCAACTTGTTTAGAGCTAAACACAACGTCAGCGGTGACAAGCACAAGTTACATGCAGTTAGGGCTTAATAATGTTTCCGGCAGTAATATCGGATTAACACTTGGAAAAAACTATATGGAAACAGCTTTATTTAAGCCATCAACCACAAATATTTATTCATTTCATTGCCTGCCTCTTACGCGTGTAAGCATAGCGGCAACCACAACTTATTATGCAAATGTACTCGTGAATTATTCAGGTGGGCAGTATACCGCTGAAAAAGGTGCAATCATGGCGCGCCGTGTTCGATAAGTTTTTAATTTTTTTTGCCACAAGGGAGAATTTTTATATGCAATTACCACTATCAAATGTAATCAACATTTCGGTTTCTCAATCACCATTGGGTGTTAGCGCGTACAACACAAGCAACATTGCGTTGTTCACTGATGATACGCCGAGCCCTATTTTTTCCGATGGCTACAAGATCTACAAAGACCCAACAGAAGTTGGCAAAGATTTTGGAACTTCCAGCACCACTTACAAGATGGCCAACGCTATGTTCTCGCAAGCGCCAAACATGCTTGCCAATGGTGGCTATTTAGTTGTCATCCCATTAGAGGCTAGTGAAACGCTGGATGAGGCAATTACGCGTACAACTGACCTTGTACAGTACTTTGGCATCTTGAGTACTGAAATTGAAACACAGAGTGGTACAACTGATGCTGCCGCTGTTATCCAGGCACTCAACAAAATTGGTTTCTTTGTTCAACGCGCCAGCGGTTCGATTGATCCAGGTGGTACACTAGACCTTTTACGCACTGGTGGCTTTTTCAAATCTCGTGGGCTCTATTACGGATCAGATAATGATCTTGATGCGCTTATCATGAAAGCTGCTTATGCTGGGCGTGCTCTTTCTACAATCTTCAGTGGTTCATTGACAACATCGACGATGCACTTGAAAGATTTGAACGGTGTGCAACCAGACCCAACAATGACACAATCTAAACTTGAGAAAGCAAAAATTGCAGGAGCAGATTGCTATGTCAGTCTACAAGGTGTGTCCAAAGTGTTTACATCCGGTGCAAACCGCTTTTTCGACCAAGTTTATAACCTATGCTGGTTTATTGGATCTTTGGAAGTTGCTGGTTTTAATTACCTTGCACAAACTTCTACAAAAATCCCCCAAACAGAAAACGGCATGGATGGTTTGAAATCAGCATACCGAGCAGTATGTGAGCAAGCAAGAACCAACGGTTATTGCGCTCCTGGTGTTTGGAACAGCCCCAACACATTTGGAAACCAATCGAACCTGCTTGAGAACATTGAACAACGTGGATACTATATTTACTCCCAGCCAATTGGCATGCAATTGCAAGTTGACCGCGAAGAAAGAAAAGCTCCACTTGTTCAGATTGCTCTGAAAGAAGCTGGTGCCATCCATGAGTCTACTGTCATAGTTTACGTTAACGCATAATCCCAGGAGGAATAGATATGGCTGTTACAGTATTATCTGGTAACGATACCTTAAGTATTAACAACTACGTTTTTAACAACTTTGCAGATGGCAGCGTTGCTGAACTCACATTCCCGAATGACATTGCGAATGTAAAGACAGGAAAGAACGGCAACTCAATCTACTCCCTGAATGAAACAGGTCGGCAGGCAGATTTGAAATTGCGCGTCTTACGCGGCTCTGCAGATGATAAGTTTTTAAACGGACTTCTAGCACAACAGCAAAACAGCTTTGAAACGTTTCCGCTTATGTTTGGTACGTTCATTAAAAAGCTTGGTGATGGTGCAGGGAATGTTACATCTGACACCTATATCTGCACTGGTGGGATTTTCACCAAGCAAGTTGAGGCTAAATCAAACGTTGAAGGTGACACAGATCAATCAACGTCTACTTACACAATCAAATTTACAGATGTTCCACGCGCTATTACATAGAGGTTTTTGATAATGCATTTCGAACACACATTGCCCAGTGGGAGAAGGCTGACCGTACAGGTCAGCCCTTTTGCTGATGCTAAGGAACTTCTTCAAGCAGTTCTTAGCGAAATGAAAAATATCAGGATTGACTCACAGACTGAGATCTTCGGGATTGCTAAGGATTTCATTTGCCTTGGATTCTCATCACCAAAGATTGACGCGTTGCTGTTCAAATGCATGCAGCGTTGCACAGTTGATGGGTTGAAAATTGACAAGGATTCTTTTGAGCACGTTGACCACCGTGGTGATTATATCGAAGTGAGCATAAAAGTTCTTGAGGCAAACCTTGAGCCTTTTATGAAAAGCCTCTATGCAAAGTCACTACTTTTGTTACAGATAGTAAACTCAATCCAAGCATAGAGGCAAAAGACGATAACTTGATTATCTATTTCAGGTTGTGCAAAGCGGGCTATGCAAGTTCTGTTAGGGATGCCATGGAAATGGATGCACGCACTGTTTTGCAAGCGTTGAATTTTGAGGCATTCTGTAGCGATCTTGAGCGAGCCTTTTTGGAGTTGAACAAATGAACATAGCCCAGTTGTTCGTTAACCTTGGTATCAAGGGTGGCAATCAAACACTCGGAACACTCGGCAAAACAAAAAGCTTGCTTGGTGAGGCATCATCAAACGCCCTTTTATTAAAGGGCAGTTTGATTGGTGCGTTTTACGGATTGCAAAACCTTCTCAGCGCATCTGGGCAGACAGGTACGAACCTGCTCAACTTCAGCAAAGCCACAGGTGTTTCTGCCAAGACACTTCAGCAATACCAATATGCTGCAAAACAAGCAGGGCTTGCTAATGAAGAGTTGTCGTCATCATTGCTCAATCTCCAATCAACTGCAACTAAGACGCTGAGCAACCAAGGTGCTCCAACTGGCACAGGTCATATTGCAGAGGTTCTAGCCCGCGCTGGTGACGAGGATGCAATGACAACTGCATCCTTTGAACAGTACATGCGTAGCCCTGATTTACTTTTGCAGAAATTACAAAAGTATGTTCGCGCTGGCCTGCAGCAAGGTGTTGCGAAAGGGTTCATGAATGAACAGTTGAAATCATTTGGCTTGAGCCAGAACATGATTGAGGCTCTTCACCGTGATATTTTTCAACCGGATGTTTTGAACAAAGCCCCAGTATATTCAGAATCCCAGATTGCAGCTTTAGACAGAGCAAGAGCGATGTGGGACAACCTTGGCAACACAATAGAGCGTGTTGTAGGCAACTTCAACTCAAGGCACGGCGGCCAGCTTGTTGGTGACTTATCTAAAGTTGTTATTGCGATGGGTAAGATTGCAGATGAGGCCGCAAAGATCTCAAACAAACTTGGCGTTTTCACCAAAATATCTGAGGCAGCAACTATCATCTCAGATGGGTTAAAAGGCGCAAGTGAATCTATGGGAAAGATCGGTGATGTTGTCACCACAATAGATAATCTGCTTTCTGGTAAGATCAATATAACAGAAGAGTTTGAAAAGAAGAAAAACGAATTTAAAAACATGACACCAACAGAGGCCCTCAGTAAGAGCACCGAAGTTCTGAAACAGTTTTTAAAAGATCGCTTTGATATTCAGGATGCCGATGGGGTTTCTGATTTTATTAAAAAGAACCACCCAGGATTGAAAAAAATTCGAGCATTTAGGGACATGGTGTCACCAAAGGTAGATGCAGCAAGTGACAAGGGAACTGTTAACAATAATCAAAACGTAACTATAAACCAGAATTTCCAGCATCCGGGTACAAACGCCAAACAATTAGGAAGTAGTACGGTTAGTGGTGTCAAGGGAGCGTTTCAACAAATTTCTGCACAAGGGCAGTAAGCTATGCCTAACTTATCTGCATTATCGTCTTTAACAACGAAAGCAACCGCGCTTTCTAATTTAATTTTGGTATCCCCACAGTCAACAGTTGGGTATCAGCCAGAAAACCCTTTGAATGCAGATGGCACTCCGTCATACGCACAAAAGCCACCAACGTTTGTTTTTAACTATGAAGGTGAGCAGGCTTTAACACTCGAAAGCGATATAACTGACCACTACGTTGAGAACAACATCTCAGTTGAAGATCAGATTGCGTTGAAACCTGAGATCTACACAACATATGGCTACATCGGCGAACTGACAGACATTGTGCCAGATCTCCTAAAGCCGCTGAAGGTTATTGCTGACAAACTCACCACAGTGGTGGCGTATGCCCCTCAGCAAACAATCACAGCGCAACTCGCATACGCTAATGCGTTGCTGTTATATCAAGTAGGGCGAACCGCTGTAAATTCGGCTGTGTCCGCTTGGTCTGGTATAAACAATTTAATATCAGGTAGCGATGGCCAGAACGTTATTGGCAGTGAAGGTTTAGGCACACAGTTTGATTTTGCAAGTGGGCGCGTTAATGGAAACCAAAACAGACAGCAAGTTGCATTCCAACAAATGTACGGATACTGGTATAACCGCACACTGTTTACAATTCAAACTCCATGGGCGGTATTACAGAACATGGCGATTAGCCGATTGCGGGCAATCCAAAGCGAAGAAACAAGAACCATAACGGATTTTGAAATCACATTTAAGATGATCCGGGTTGCAAGTACAAGACTTGGTGTAGCAAGCTATTTAACACAGGGACGCGCAAGAGCTCAATCGGCAACGGTCACTAACCTTGGCATATCATCACCGGTTCCCGGGCCAAGTCTAACGTCCATGCTGTCTTAGGTGGTGGAAGATGTTTCAAATTCAAAGAATCACGGCAGACCCATTGCAGCAACAAACGCTTGTCCTAAGTGACGGGCGTCCGCTTTTTATTGAGATGTACTACCGCCCAAATCAGCAAGGGTGGTTTTTCAACACAATCCAGTTTGAAACGTTTGAGTTGCATGGCACTCGAATTGTGAATAGCCCGAACATGCTCCACCAGTACAGGAAACAACTTCCTTTTGGTCTTGCATGTTTCTCAGATGGTAATCGTGAACCACAGTTGCAACAAGATTTCTCATCTGGTGCGTCTAAGCTTTACATTCTTACAGCGGAAGAAGTTTTAGAATATGTGGAGTACTTGTCGAAGTGAACAAGTTTGGAAGAAATTACGAGCTAACAATAAACTTCATAAGCGAAGGTGAGCCCTCGCTTATTGTTTCCCCGCCTTTCACGTTGGAGTTTGACGTAATTCGTAAAACGCTTGGCATGGCAAACATGTGCCACTTGCGTATTTATAACCTATCAAAGCTCAACCGCAACCGGGTCAGGTTCAACATATTCAACCGTGGCATCTACCGGCAAGTTTCCCTAAAGGCGGGATACGGGAACAACATCGCGGAAATATTTAAAGGCAATATGTCTCAAGCTTGGTCCCATCGCCAAGGCACAGATTGGATAACCGAGATTATCTGCCTTGATGGTGGCTTTGCTTATTTGAATGGTGAAACTGCAAAGACGTTCACTAAAGGGACCCCTGAGCGCGTTGTTGTTGCATCTGTTATGCAAGATCTACCTTTTGTGAAAGTTGGCGCAATCGGGGGTTTCGATGGCGTCTTATCGCGCGGCATCACGGTAAGCGGTAACACCAAAAGTATATTATCAGAAGAGCTCACTGGTGGGGCTTTCTTCATTGATAAAGAAAAAGCATACGCTCTTAAAACAAACGAGTATCTTGCAGGAAAGCCAATCCTAATTGATGCAAGATCTGGTTTGCTTGGTACGCCAATCCTTGAGCAAACGATTGCGCGTTTTGAAATGCTATTTGAACCACAGTTGAATCTTGGATCAACCGCGATACTTGATAGTATCACAGGTGATAACTACAACGGCATTTACAAGATTGTGGGTATTGAGCATCGTGGCATTATCTCAGGAGCTATTGCAGGTTCAGCTATCACAATTGGCGAGTTTTTCTATGACAAAAGCGCAATACCAGTGAAGTGAAACAAAATGGTTAAACAGATAACAATAAATCAAAACTTAGAGCCAAATGAACCCTCACTAATGGACCTTCTTAACTTGTTTAAGAAGGACCTTTTAATTGGGCTCAACTGTCACCACTTGGGGACTATTCAAAGTTTCAATGCTGTAGATCAAACAGCCAAAGTGACAATCAACTACAAAAAGACATTTTTCAAACCGAACACCGTTATAGGCGGCATCACACCAACAACCAAAGACTACCCGGTTATTGTCGATGCCCCAGTTATATCAATTGGTGGCGGAAATGGCATGATCACATTCCCTATAAAAAAGGGGGATGAGTGCCTTGTGTTGTTCAATGATCGTAACATTGATAACTGGTTCAGTGGTAGCACTACATCACCTGTAGCAACTGGCCGTTTACATTCTTTCTCAGATGCAATCATATTAGTTGGTGTGCGTTCCCTCCCAAATGTGATTTTGAACTACAATGGCAACGAACCAGAATTTAGATCAAAAGATGGTCAGTTCAAAATAACACTAAAAAATGATTCGGTTGAGATTGTTGCCGGGGCGGCTAAGATCTCTGTTAAGAACAACTTGGTTGAGGCAACTTCAGGCACCACCAAATTGTCAATAGACAACATCGGTAAATTTAAAGTGCAAAACACAACGGGTGAATTTGTAGCTGCACTGATTCAATTTCTGCAGACAGCAACGGCAGGTGGTAGCCCCATCGTCGGTGATCTTTCGGTACTGCAGTCATTCAAAGGATGATGCCCTATGATTGTAAGAGCAGTTGATGCTAATAATGACTGGCAATTTGGAAAAGGGCGAAATGACTATAAGAAAGACGCCCTTGCTGTAAATCAAAACGTACAAACGCGGTTGCAAGAGTTTCTTGGCGATTGCTTTTTTAACATCGGTGCAGGCATTGACTGGTTTAATTTGCTTGGTGGCAAAGATCTGACCGCGTTGAATCTTGCAATTTCTTCTGTTATTTTAAACACCCAAGAAGTCACTGGCCTATTACAACTTTCAACAAAACTTGACCAAAGTAGACGCTTGACTATCCAGTACCGCGTGCAAACTTCATATGGTACACAAGCTCAAGCTTTCACTCTTGACCCAGTTACAGTTTAGGGAAAATCCAACATGCCAAATATTTTAGACGCAAATGGTTTGCAAACGATGACAAGAGAAGAACTACTGGAGTTCTTCACTACATCTTTCAAACGTATATACGGGCCAGATATTGATATCAGTTCAAACACACCAGATGGCCAGATAATTAATATCATCATTCAGGCAGCACTTGATGATGAGGATTTACTCACACAGATTTACAACTCTTTTGATCCAGATGAGGCTGTTGGCAAAGTTCTTGACCAACGTGTTGCTATCAACGGCATCCAGCGCCAAGGCGGAACTTACACAATTACACCGATCACATTGGTTAACTCCCAATCTATTAACCTCTATGGCCTTGACGGTGCAATCATCAACCCGGATGTAAGGGATGACGGCCAAGAGATTTTCACAGTGCAGGATGATGCAGGTAACAAATGGTTTCTTCTCGAAACTGAACTTGGGTTGTCGGCAGGCACTCATGTCCTTAATTTCAGAGCCGCGTTACCTGGTGAGCAATTAACTGTACCAAACACCATCACCATCCCAGCAACAATTGTCCTGGGTGTTGATTCAGTTAACAACCCCACTTCCTACACAACTTTAGGCATCAATGAAGAATCAGATGCACAGTTAAAGATTCGGCGGCAGAAATCTGTGTCCCTTGGTTCTCAAGGTTATTACAAAGGTCTGCTCGGTGCGTTGCAGAATATCGTCGGTGTGACCTTTGCAGCGGTTTACGAAAACGTGACAAGTGTAACAGACAGCGATGGTGTACCAGGACATTCAATTTGGGTTATCATCGGCGGAACTGCTCAACCGGCTGATATCGCCAATGCCATCTACACAAAACGCAACGCTGGATGCGGAATGCGTGGGAATGAAACATACGTTATAAATCAAGTTGATGGCACACCGTTTATTGTGAACTGGGATAACGTCATACCATCAAGCATATTCCTAACGTTCACAGCCACATCAATCAACGGTGTTACGCCACCAAACATTGCTGCCATCCGTTCAGGACTCGTTACACAGTTCACTCCTGGTGTCAGCGTGGAAATTGACGTCAACCAATTGGCTACCGCTGTACAGAAAATCGACCCCAACACTTTGGTGACTTCTGCAGGTTTCTCAGATGGTTTGATTCAGCAAATAATGCTGCTTGGGGCGGCTGAAAGTGGATCATTCAAAATCAACTATAACGGCAACCAATCGGCGGTTATCAACTGGGACGATACGCTTGGGACAATTATAACGAAGGTGCAAGCTGTACCTGGGTTAGAAGAGTGCTTAGTCACAGGCGCAATCGGTGACCGATATTTGATATTTGATCTTTCTGGGGTTTCAACCGTTCTGGGGCTCATCTATGTTTCTGATAACTCGTTGCAGACAGCGGCAATGGACCCCGTTTATATTGGGTATGATTATGCTTTTTCATATACTTATCTTGCGCCAAAACAATACCAACCTGTTTTCACAGAAGAAAACATAGTCATAGTACCAATGATTCTGAACCCGCCAAGCGGGGAAGTGCAAGCTGGGGCAGACCTGCAGTTGACTACACTGGGTGGGTATAAGGTATATACTTACTCAATAGAAACTAACAACTCAGGTGCCTCTATAAACTCTTCCACTGGTCTTTA
>CAYTFY010000015.1:0-44129 GCA_964437225.1 uncultured Gemmatimonadaceae bacterium
AGGGGAGCGCACCGCGTGGATGCGCTCAAAGGGCTAGGCGGACAGGTTTGCTTGCGAAGCTGCTCGACCGCCCCAGCCCCAGCGTTCGTTCTCGGACTTAATGGCGGGCATCCTTGCCTTGACCTTGCGCACGTCCGCGACGGTGGGTTGGAATCTCCATTGCTTCACGATGTCGGCCCACTCGATGCGAACGGGGCGCTTCGTCCATCCGGTCATGTCATTGTTCATGACGTACCCGGTTAGGGCGACGGCCTTGCCTTCCGGCGCAACGGTGCCGACGAGGAATGCCATACGAGTGGACGGGCGTTTGCCGACAGTATCGCCAGCGCGGCGAACGAGCGCCCAAGGCGCATGGTGGCTGGTGGTAAGTGTGTTCGGGCGGGTCGCCATCGTCTCTCTCCATCATCAGCGCTTGGCTGGTTGCTTCGTGATCTTCGCAGGAGGGCACCACGGCGGATGCCCTCGGGGGTGAGGATCAGGGGGGATCAGGCGGCGTTGGCTTTGGCTGTTGTGACGATTGAGAACGGGCCATTCCCTGCCATCTCGGTTGCCAGTGCTGCGGCATCAGGCCCGAACGCATCGATTTCGGCTTGATCGAAATTCAGGCGCAAAGCGCGGTCTGTGCATTCGCCTTGGTCGGCGGTGATCTGGATGATTTCGACCGCCATCTTGCGGAGCTTCACCGAGCGATGATTGGCGCGCTGCGCTTCCCACTGATGCAGCAACTCGGCGGAAGCTTCTGCCCATGTCGCCTTGTGTTCGGTGCGGATAGTTCCTTCACTCGACCGACCGATGCCCATCAGGTACGCAGAGAATTCGCATGTGCCGTCAGAGTTGACGGACGCATAGACATCGCAATTTGTCCCCACAGCCCTGCGAAACTCGGACATGAACTTGCCAACGTCTTTGAGCGTGGCGTTTGCAGCTAAGGCTTCCATCGTCTCTCTCCATCTTGCCGTTCGATCTTCGCTAGAGCGCACCAGAACCGATGCGCTCAGGTGAAAATCAGCAGCTGTAGTTGCCGAAGCCGCTGCCAAGGGACCAGCCGGGCTGGCTGCAGGTCGGGGGCTGCGGCGTCACGATGTCAGGGTTTGGCGTCACCAGATCAGGATTGGCCGTAACGGTGGTCTTGACCGGGATAGGCATGCCGCCATGACCGGGATGGAGCGAGCGCGGAACACAGTCGGCGTTGACATCGGCAATGGTGTCACACTTGGCATTGTACCAGCCGGAACCGCTGGGGTTCGGGTTGCCGATATGGGGCTCGCTGCTGCTGCTCGTGAACCCGCCGCCCGACTTGGTGACGGTGGGCGCCTGCGGCGTCACAGTAGGAGCCTGCGGCGTCACAATGTCAGGCTGGGGCGTGTATGTCTTTGGGCCGAGCGGGATATAGCTGGCGGCAGAAGCGGGAACGCTCATTGCAGCAAGGGCAAGAGCAAGGGCGACGGTCGGGGTAAGCGTTAGGCGGTTCATTGTAGTCCTCCATTCCTCTCAGCGGTGTGCTGGGGTATGGGGAGCATATATACACGCAATTGCGGGCATGGCAATAGGGATGCACGCAAAAAAGTGCATGCGACTTAACAAATGGTATGCCACTATTGCGGTTCTAGGAAAGTTGTCCTAAGAACAACTCCAGAACATGCGTCGGGGCGGCGGTCGGGGAGTCTGGGATGGGTGATGCGGAGGAGTTTCTGCGCGTACTGGCGGAGTTGAGCCAGGAGGGCAGGGAGCGATTGCTTAGGCGCGCTCGGTTGCTACTATCTGGCGAGCAAGGTCCAGGATCGCTTGGCGGCTCTCAGGGGACAGAGACAGGAACAGGTTCAGGTCCGCCTCATCACGGGCTGAAATTTCCGCTCCATTAAACACAAAGCCTAGGCTGAGCCGTAAGGTTCCTGCAAGCTTCAGGACTTTGTTCACGCCGGGCTCTTTCTCGCCCCTGCGCAACTCATTGACAAAGTTGACGCCCAAGCCCGCGGCCTCGCTGATGGCGCGATCAGATCGCCCATCCGCGTCCACAGCTTGAATCAACCTGATGCGCCAATCTTCCATGGGCGAAGCAAATACCAGCATTTACGTTAGAACGTGTGCACGTAATGGAGGGTGCTTGACGTACCCGCTTTAGCGTGCATAATGGCGCTTATGCGAAACACACTTCTCTCTGACATCGAGAATTTCCTCAGCGAAACCGGCATGGGCGAGTACCGCTTCGGGCTGTTGGCCGCGAAGAACGGCAGGCTCGTAGAACGGTTGCGTGCAGGCACTACGCCAAAGGGCAAGCCTGTCCGCATCTGGCCCGAGACAGAGATGCAAATCCGCGCCTTCATGATGGCAGAGCGCCAGCGCCGGGCGGTGGCAGCGTGAACGGGTTTGTTTACCTGATCCGCAGCGATGCCGGGCTCTACAAAGTAGGCTATAGCGCCTCCCCCGTTCGCCGCCTCGCGCTCCTGCAAACAGCATCGCCGTACCCGCTGACCCTTATCGGGTTCGTCGCTGGAACGCGCGAGGACGAGAGCGCCCTCCACGTGTTGCTGCGCCCTTGGCACCAGAGCGGCGAGTGGTTCCGCGATTGCGCCGCCATTCAGCACCTCCAGCAAACCTTTCCTCCATACGTGGCCCCGAAGGCCAAGCCGGTTGAGGCGTCCGACGATGCTGCGATGTTCATTGAACTTCTAGGTGGCCCGACTAAGGCCGCAAGCGCCCTCGGCATAACCAACCCTAGCGTCGTGATGAACTGGCGTTCGCGGGGGCAGGTGCCCGCCGACAAGGTGATTGCTGTGGAATCCCTGACGGGCATTTCCCGCCACGTTCTCCGCCCCGACATTTTCGGCGCTGCCAACGAGGTGATGCAATGACCATCCTCTATGGCGCAGTTCAAGGCGTGGCTGGGTTGAAGGCTGAGGCCCTGTCCATCCACCTTTCCAAGACCCCGAAATACCACCTTCGGGCAGGGCTTCAATACCTCCACCAGAGCGGCAACCACCTCCAGACCGGAAGCAAGTGGGCGTGGGTTGGAACGATAGACCAGGCATGCGCCGCCGTTCCGACGCTGCCGCTGGTTGCAGGATCAGGGCGATTGAAGCCGTCCCACAACATTACGAGGAAATCCAGTAATGCTCACTTCCCAATCCCTCAAAGACATTCGCTCCGAAGCCCGCCTCATCATCGAGCGCCAGCTTAACGACGCCGTGATGCTGGCTGCGCTGCGTGACACCTTCACCGCTCAAGGCGGCGACTGGGGCGCGCTCAAGGCCCTTATCAAAGCTGAAATTCAGGATGAGCAGGACGAGAGCGGGGAACGCAAGAAGCTCCGCAAAGTCACCGACCGCGCCGAGGCTACGACCGAATACGCCGAACGGCTCGGGCTGAATATGAACGAGTATTTTAGTTCTAGGGAGGCCGCAGAATGACCCTCTCCCCATCCCGCACCCCACGCATTTACTGGCTGCTTGTCTTTGCCGCTGCCTCATGGCTCCCGGTGCTCGCTGCGCTTCGTCTGGCGGGGGTGATCTGATGGCTAACTTCCTCACCGGCGCTGCCGTCGCTGTGTTTATCGTTATGGCTATTAGCGACCTTGCTCCGTGGTTGCTGTCGTGACAGTCGCATCCACTCAGGGCGGTGAATTGCAGCTCGGGGCCAAGGCCACCGGGTCATGCTCTGCCGCCCTGGATCAGCACCAAATGGGAACCGACACCGAGCGGGGGCAATCGCTCGCTTTGGGGACGTGTCGGCTCGCACTTGTTGCTGGCTACCAGGAACAGGACTGGTCCGCGATCTGCGGAGCTGGGATCAAGGGCGCTGACGCTCCCAACCTCCTGAAAACTTGCCGGGGGCTTCGTGCTCCCGGTCTTTCCCATTCCAGATCGGCTCGCGGTTTTCTCCCCCGTTTGAGCCGTAGGCCGGTGCGGCGCTCCTCCCATCGCATCGGCCACCACTCCCCCGCTGCTCGCCATTGTGCTGAGCGCGGGGCCTTTATTCGCGTGAACAGGCCGGATTGCACTCCGCCCGTTCGCCAATCCCTGCCGAACCAGCAACTCGTGAAGTGTCTCGCTGATCGGCGTCATGTCTCTAACCTTTCGTCGTCTGTTGCCTTCGCTGGTTTCAACACTAGCGAGGCAGCAAATGGACGAGCCCAAAACTCCGTTGGAGCATTCCAAAAAAGACAGGGAGGTTACCCCCATGTCGGCAGCTGATGACGTAGCCGAAATGCAGACGCTTGCCGAATTCATCGCGGGCAAGCTGGCTGCATCCACCAAAAACAAAGACCGCACCAATGCGCTTCACGCCGCTTTCAACCCCCGCGTCAATCGGGGCGAAGAACTCATTACGTGGAACCGCTGCTTTGAATTCCTTACGGGCCGCGCACGGCTTGTCCAATCCTGGGAGAAAGACCTTGCGAGAGCAAAACGGGACGCCATCGAAGCCGAGGCGCGCGAACGCCGGAACCGGGAACACATCGAATGGCTCCGCTACATCCACCAGCAGGCCACTGATGACGGTGCGGACATGGATCGCGCGGAGCTTGCTGCGCTTGAGCGTGTCCTTTCTCGCGTTGGCGCACTGGATGGCGCCGTGGGAAATCCCGGCGAAGCCCGCTGATCAACCGACTGAAACCAAGGAGTCCTGAAACATGGCACGACACGCATCGACGTATAGGCAGGCAAGGCGCGAGGCATGGAAAATGCACAACGCCGTGGCCGTTGAAAAACTGACGTGGGCAGAAGCGAACCAGCACATCAAGGACCGCCAGCATCTCCATAGTTCCGGCCTTCGCTTTGGCCCCGTCCCCAGCCGCTACATCGGCACACCCTACAGGTACAGCAAGTACATGCCACACATCGGCGAGAAGCAGCGCGCTCGGGACGCTTTCTGGCCCGATGGTCCGATGCACTGGACGCCGCATGAGCACCGCGCATTTCGCAAGGGAGACTGACACATGACCACCAAGACCAAGCTCAAAATCGTTGACGCCGATATCGACCAAGCCGAGGCCGAATTCCACGCCGCCTCTGGGCAACAAACTGCCCCTATGGTGCAACGTCTTGCCACCCATCGGGACAAGATAGACCTGGCCGTCAAGGAACTGGAGAGCGAGCGGTTCGACCTGATCAGCCGCCGCGACAATCTCCGTCGCCAGTTCGAGGCCATCGAAACCGGCCTCAACATGCACATCGAAGATATCGAGCAGACCATGCGCTTGTACGAGGGCGGGTTGAACTCGCTCCCCATGCCCGAGCGCATGGATTGAGCCATGGGCAACACCCGCACCTGGACCACCAAGTTCAACGCCAACAACGATGAACTCCGCCGCCTTCTAAAGCGGAAGGGCGTCACCTCCATGTCCAAGCGTAAGGCCGCAGTAGAAAAGGCAGCAACCATGGAAAACCGTCTCCCGCCTCTAAAGCGTAATGGAGGGGGGATGTGATGGGGACCGTGGCCGCGCTCTATGTCGAGACTGGTGGTTCATATTTCGGCCTTCCTGGCATCGATCCGTGGGACGAGGCGCGGGACGCCCGAACCTACTCCGGCCCTCATCCCGTTGTGGCGCATCCGCCATGCCAACGCTGGGGCAAGCTGTGGGCGGGCCAGCCGCTACATATCAAGCGCACTGGCGAGAGGAAGATAAAAGGCGATGACGGCGGCTGCTTTCTCGCCGCACTGGAGGCTGTCCGCAGGTTCGGCGGGGTGCTGGAGCATCCTTGGGGCAGTCACGCATGGAAACATTTCGGCCTGAACGTCCCGCCCCGGACCGGTGGTTGGATTGCGGCAGAACTTCCAGGGCTCTCTCGGTACGGCTGGACCTGTTGCGTCGAGCAGGGGCGCTACGGCCACTACGCCCGCAAGCCAACGCTTCTGCTGGCCTATGGCGTCGAACTCCCAGAACTCGATTGGGGCATCGGGGAGCCGCGCCTTGACCCCGCCGTGGTCGCTCGCATGGGCCTTAAGCGCGCAAAGCGTCTGGGCGAAGTCGGTGCGCGTGGTGGTGGTCAGAACAGCACCCCTCGCATTCACACGCCAGAGCCGTTTCGTGACCTGCTGATTTCCATGGCCCGTTCTGTATCTCTCCAGAGGGCCGCAGCATGATCAACGCTCGTCAGGATGCCGCTCCAGAACACCAAGAGCCCATTCAAGCCAATCAGGTATATCGCGGTCGCCTGCCTTCCATCGGCGCACTGTACGGGCGTCAACGCGAATGCGCCGCGCCAACGCGGACTGCCACGCCGATCCATAGAGCGGGATGGCGCGGGCTTCCAATTGTTCTGGTGTCACAGCGCGACAACTTCGCACGACACGATGGTGATCTTCTTGCCGTTGGCGCGGCTGATGTACTCGTGCTTGCCGATCAGCGGACGGTAGCTGCTCAGGTAGTTGCCAGCGGTCAATTCGCTGTTGTGCTCCACACGCTGCTCGCTGCCATCCGAATAGGCGATGACCGAAGCGTGGGTCTTTGGCTTGGCCAGTTCGCGGCTGATCAGGTCCATGGCGTTCATCTGGTTTCTCCTTATTCCGATGCATCACATATAGGGCCAACGGTCCTACATGTCAACTGTAATAATGAGGCCGCAGCATGACCCGCGAACAATGGGCATTCACCGAACTCGACACCCGCCGCACCGAAGATGCCCGGTTCCCCACTGAACCTATGCGCGGATCCCCGGAATGGGACGCATACGCACAGATGAAGCTCAACCGCGCCCGCCGTCGCAAGGCCAGAGGCTACAGCCGTGGAGCAGCTTACACCCTTGTTGCATGGGCAGAAGATCAAGACAGGAGAGCCGCAGCATGATCCGCGCAGTTCAAACTAACGGAATTGGCCGGTCCACCACGGCGCACCTGAACCTGACCAAAGACATGTCGGCCCAGGTTGCTGCCGAAGTTGCAGACAAGGCCCGCCACCTCAGCGGTGCGGCCCGGAATATCACCGTCACCCGCGTTCAAGTAGACCAACTGGAGAGGTTATGCAGATGACCGAGCTTCGCCCGGACAATCACACCCTATGGACCCGCGTTCAACACCTCGTAAGCCTCAAGCGCTCATGGGAGTACATAGCCGAGGACATAGGCGGTGTAACAGCCAAAGAGGTAGTGGAATGGGTGCTGGCCTATAAGGGCCGTCCCAAGCGTCCGCTGGTGCGCTCAGCGCAGTTGCGCGAGCCAACGCCCAAGCCGACCAGCGTTGCGGTGAATACCGCCCAGTTCATTGCTTGGCGTAAGCAGCATGAAGGCGCTCGCAAGACGCTGGAGGCGGCAGGGCTATGAGCGTCGTACCAATGCCGGGCATGGAAACCGTATGGAAACGCGAACTGGGCAACCGGGACGCTTCCGATACCTATGTCTACATCATCGGGCAGCTTAGCAGCGCCTATGAGGTGATAGGGCCGGTCAAGATTGGGATATCAAACAATCCTTTGTCGAGGATGCAGAGCGTCCAGACCGGCTCATCCTCGCGGCTAGTTCTTGTCGATCGATACTGCTTCTGGAAGCGCTCCCATGCAATGGCGGTAGAGCGCTGCTTCCATCAGACATGTCAAGTGCACCGCCTTGAAGGGGAGTGGTTCGACATTACGCCCGGCGCCGCCGCTGCGTTGATGGAGCAGAATATCAGCGCATTCGTGGACCAGGTTCTCCAGCCAGACGAGACGGCTGACTGGTATTTTGCCACGAGCTACCACGGCGTATCGAGGTGCTCCTATGATCTAGACGTGCGCGATTTCAGGTATGGCAGATGACCGAAATCCGCGCGCTCATTGAACAGCTTGTTGCCGCTGGTGTCGATCCTATCGAGGCCGCTGAGGTTGTCGCGCGCGCTGCGATCCATGGCGCTGCTCAATCGCCAGCACCGCGTACCGCGCGGCAGGAACGGAATGCCCGCTATTACGCGTCTAAAGCGACTGAAAAGCGTCTTAAAGCGTCTGAGCAAGACGTTTCAGACGAAGACGTCCAGCCCCTTTCCCCTAAAGAAATCCCCCAAACCCCCTTAGAAATAACCCCTTACCCCAAGACCCCATCGCCCCCTAAAGGGGGCTCTTTCCCCGCTGGCTTTGACCGGTTTTGGGATTTGTACCCGAACAAGGTCGGTAAGCCCGTCGCTGCCAAGAAATTCGCCGCTGCGCTCCGGGTCGCATCCCTCGAAACGATCATGACCGGCCTCGCTGCCTACGTCGCCAAGACCGACGACCGGCCATGGTGCAACCCGTCAACGTGGCTCCACCAGCAACGATGGGCTGACCAGCCCGCCGAGGTCGCCAGAGGTTCCCCCGCCTTTGCCAAGCCAGAACGCCCCGATCATTTCGCCAACCTAGCCCAGGAACTCAGTAATGAACAAAACCGAAGCCACCGAAGCGACAACCGCGATTGGGATGATGCTCAAGGCGTTCCCGTCCTCGCAATCGACTATGAGCGCCGATAGTCCCAGGGTTTACCTGTTCGCCGTCGAGGATTTCTCTCTCGACGCCATCAAGCGCGCCTGCCGCCTGTTTGTTCGTGGCGAGGTCAAGGGCCGCAACAATGCTTTTGCCCCATCGGCGCCGGAACTGGCGGACGCCTGCAAGACGGCAGAGGGGCAGCTCAAGGTTGAGCACTACGAGGCCGAGCGTTTGTTCGTCGAAGCCGGTAGCAGGCTGTGGAAGCAACTGCAAATCCATCGCGGCAATCATAGCCTGCCGACATTCCAGCGCGACGGGAAAGATGGCTGGTTTTTCAACAAGGACGATTGCGAAAAGGCGGCGCTGGTTGCTCTGCCGCCGAGCATTTCAGAGCAGCAGATGGCTATCAACGCCACGCGGGCAAGGGGACTGGTTGGTGGCCTTATTGGCCAGGTAACGACCTTCAACAGCGCCGACGATGATCAGCACGACATGGGCGGGGAGCGCGTGGCGTGATCGTGCCAATCACCGATCAGATCGCTGAGATAGAGCGCTACCGCAATGGCCTACAGGGCTTTGTAGATAACGGCGTAGAGCCAAAGGAAGGTCCACCAGCAGCCGTGCGGCTTGATCGAGCAGAGGCCGCGCTACTGACCCTGCGGACGTATGAAGCGTTTGAAGATGAAATCACTCAATCCACCAGCAAGGGGCGATAGCATGACCGACCAATACAACGATATGGGGGAAGTGGAGTGTCCGGTTTGCGACGGCACTGGCGTCGTTTGCGAAAACCACCGGGACCGGCCTTGGGATGGGATGAGCAACCATGCCGAAGCATGCGGTTGCGGGGCTGGCGCTCCGTGCATTCGCTGCTCTCCAGACCCGACGCGTCAAATGGGGACCGGCAAGATACCCACTCCCCAGCCCAATGTAGATGAAGGAGACGGGAAATGAGCACACGCGAGACAGTTAAGGCCGCTTTGGAAATGACAGGCGAAACACCGAAGCGGGAGGATTGGCTGGACAAGATTTTCGTCCACGCCACGCCGAAGGCCGATGCCTGCGCCCACGATTTTCAGGGATGGCGAGAGTTTGATGATGGCCGAGGCGGCGAGCAAGTATGCACTAAATGCGGCATTGGCGCCATGGCTCATACGCTGTCGCTGGACTTCTGAGATGATCAGCGATGACCGCTTGGAATGGCTACGACGCGCCGCCGAGAGAGCAAGAGCTAACGGCGACCCAGAGAAGTATCTGGCGGGCCTGACGGTTCAGCAGTCCCACGATATCGCTGCCCTGCTTGCGGAACTTCAAAAGCTCCGCGCGCGACCATCCTAACCACCAAACTAGAGGCTGACACTATGGGGCAATCAAATGGGTAAACGCGGACCAAAGCCAAAAGAGGGCAAGCGCATGGCGAACGGGCGGTTGTCCCGCAAGCCAGCGGACGTGATGAACCGGCTAGCGGCCAGCTTGGACCAGGATGAGCGCGAAACGCTTCGCCCCGGCATCGAGGCGCGTGTTCGGCTGCATGGCATTGCGCCAGAGGTCAGCCGTGACCAGCGGGCAGGGTCATTCGTTGGCCGTCTATGCATGAGCGGAGAAATCAGCGCCGTGCAGTATGAGGCTTCCCTGACCTTTCTGGAGGATCACCGGAACAACCTCATGGCGATCCGGGCGCCGCGTGATCCATCGGGCGTTGACCTCAACCGGGTGCAGGGCGGATCTGTGGACGAGGAGAACGTCGAGTTCTATCGTCGCTCCACCACACGCTGGCGCTCCGCTGTCGATGCCGTACAGGTTCGCCAGAACGAAGTGGGCGGGGCGGGGGCTCTATACGCGGCTTTGCAGACCTGCATTCTCCAAGACCTCGAATGTCATCATATGACAGGCTGGCTGCGTGAAGGGCTCAATGCGCTCGCTCGGCACTACGGACTTGGGGATAAGGCACGGGCCGCTTGACGCGCCGGGCAAATCAGGCCATGGTTTTTACACTGGAAGTGTAACGTCCAGAATAGGGCTCGCCACGGCGGGCTCTTTTGATTCAGATGGCTCCCGCTTCGGAGTCGAAAAATAGAGCGCGTGTAGGTCCGAGCGCAGGCAGCACACGATTTGAGCGAAACACCAGAGCGCGCGCGACGGTGGATTAGCGGACGAGCCGTCGGACCAGCAACCCTATTCGCCCCATGGGCAACAAGATCGAGACGGCAGCGGCGTAGTGTAGTTGGTTAGCACGTTGGACTTCGGTCCTTAAGCTGGGTTCAAATCCCACACGCTCTGTCTCGATACCTATACATGTTAGCAGAAAGCGCAAAGGCACCGACGCTTTGCTATACATACCAGTTTGAGGTTCGGCTGCGTTCCCGCAACGCAAGTGCAGCTGGCCGCGCGGGCGTTCCAGTGTCAGCCATCTCCGAGCCTCAATCCCTTCGAGCGCACCAGCATCACCCAACACGGTCCATAACCACTGGCTGTTTGTCGCTCGATACTCATGAGCCCGCCCTCACACGGCGGGTTTTTTCGTGCCTACCCACCAGCAACAGAAGGACTAGCAGCATGCTCACAGTAAAACACATTCGCCCAGACGGGGCCGAAGCCATCGACATCGCGCGCCGTGCGCTTTGGTACCCCGAGGCAAACCCTGAAACGTCAGACACTCCGGCTGGCACCCTTACGGTCATCACTCCGACCAGCGACAGTTTCGATATTACCTGCGGCACCGTTTACGTCATGAACGACCTCGGCAAGACCATTGGCGTTTACGACATCACGCCCGGCGTTCCTCGTCAGATGCATCGCTCCGCCGCCTAACCTCCCCAGCCCTTGGCCTTCAATGGTCAGGGGCATCTACCCCGAGGCCATCATGTGTAGATTCTTCCGCCGCCTTGCCATTGTATTCGGAGCACCAGTAACCGCCCATCCATGCGGGAAGGTGTATGTGCGGATCAATGATCATTGGATGCCCCTGTAACCCCTCCAGCCGTTCGAGGTTAGCCCTATGCGTCTATCCCTTGATCTAGGGCTGGGTTCCGTTGCCACTACAGGCGGGGCGGGGTTCTCTCCAATCACTGCTGGCGCTTACGCATGGTGGAGCGCTGATAGAACCGATCTGATCACACTGTCGGGCTCACAAGTGACGAGCTGGCGCGATGTGGTTGCCGGTTACAATATGGTGCAGGCCGTTAGCGGTGCGCGCCCTGTATATTCCGCCAGCAACTTCAACGGCGCTCCGAGCCTATACTATGACGGCCTAGATGACCAAACGACCTTAGCCGGTGTTCCTGTGGCGATCCCCATCGGTGCCGACCCCTGCGAAATCTGGGTCGTGTTCGATAATGAAGCACCAGGAGCAGATACCACCACAAGGCGGCTGTTCAACTACGGCGGGAATACCTCAAACGACTCGCGCGCTGTCTATACCGCTGGTGTCGCGGGAACGCAGCGCTTGGGCGGATATGTCGGAAGTGGTGCAACCGCTGTATATTCGACCAATTCGACGGTCAACGCGGCTGGCCGCCATGCTGTAAGGCTCATTATCAACGGCGGCGCGGCAATTGCTGTTGATGGGGCTGCGCCAGAGATAAGCAACCCAGCGACTCCGGCAACTGCCGGTACCACAGTGCGCTCCGGCTTAGCCACCAACGGCGCTGGTCCATTCAACGGCAAAATTCGCCATATCATCGTTACCCCTATCCTGACTGGCGATGACCTCACCGCCATGTGGGCATGGGCCGAAACCCAAAGGAGGGCATGATGCCCAATATCTTCGTCATTTTCCCAGAGGATAAGCTGGCAGAGGCGCAGGCCTACAAGGCATTCTGTGACAACTATATCCAGATCATGCAGAGCGAGCCAGAGGGCATTCTCGGCCTGCTCGATACCGACGTTTACGGCCAGCACGTGACCACCTATCTCGGCCCTCCATATGTCTGGGTGGACGTAGTGCCGGAGCCTGCTGAGGCTATCCCGCTGCGCGCCGATGGCGTTTTGCACGACAATTGGGTGCGCCCCATCATTGACGACTTCTAGGCCTCTGACCCCCAACATCAACACATAGGAGGCCGATATGGCTAACCAAGTAGACGCCCAATCGGTTGGCCGCATGGTTGCGGTCACTCCCAGCGACACCACGCGCTTTGAGGCTACAATCGGCCTTTGCGTCAATGTTGATGGTGATGTTGCGGTTCTCTGCATCAACAATGCCGGCCCAGTCACTATCGCGATGCTTGCTGGCCAGATGTACCCGATCCGCGCTGTCGGCGTTTATGGCGCTGGCGCTGGTACGACAGCCACTGGCATTGTCGCGCTGTATCAATATTAGAATAAAACTATCGCCTAGTGCGGTTTGCCTCCCGTGTGGAGAGCAATATTTTCCAATATCTCACAACCCGACCAAGCCTTATGCAGTCGGCAAGGGGACTTAAGCCTTTCAAGGGCTTGAGTGAATTTAATATGGCTGGTCGCCCACCTAAAGAACGTTCATTCGCAGCCATGCTCAATATCGCCATCAAGGAAGCGATTGAGGGCTCCGACAAGACCAAGCTCCGCGCTGTTGCTGACGCTTTGGTTGACAAGGCAATGACCGGCGACGTTGCAGCGATCAAGGAAGTTGCTGACCGCATTGATGGCAAGGTACCGCAGGCGCTTGTAGGCGATGGGGAGTTTGACCCCATCAGCGTGTTGACCCGTATTGAGCGCGTCGTTGTCGATCCTGCAAATCCCGACAGCTAGGGTATTCCTCCCGCTGTTGGAGGATGCCAGAGACAAGGGCGCTTGGGGTGGTCGCGGTTCGGGCAAGTCGCATTTCTTTGCGGGCCTGATGATCGAGGACTGCCAAGCCGAGCCCGGCAATAGTGGCGGTGAAGGATTGCGCGGCGTTTGCATCCGTGAGGTGCAAAAGGATCTGGCGCAATCGTCCAAGCTGCTGATCGAAAGCAAGTTGCAGGAATTCAACCTTGGCGAGGCCGATGGCTTCAAGGTGTTCCGCGACGTAATCCGCACTCCCGGCGACGGGCTGCTGATCTTCAAGGGCATGCAGGACTATACGGCTGAGAGCATCAAGTCGCTCGAAGGCTTCAAGCGTTCGTGGTGGGAAGAAGCCCAGAGCGCCACCAAGAATTCCATTCGGCTGTTGCGCCCGACAATGCGCGCCCCTGGTTCTCAAATGTGGTGGAGCTGGAACGCTCGTCGCAAGGTTGACCCGGTTGATGTGATGTTGCGCGGGCCAGAGAAGCCAACCGGCGCAATCGTGGTCCAGGCCAACTGGCGCGACAATCCGTGGTTCTCAGCCGAGCTGGAGCAAGAGCGGCAAGACACGCTGCGCATCACGCCAGACGATTACGACCATGTATGGGAAGGCGGATACGTGACCGTTATCGACGGCGCCTATTTTGCCAAGAGCCTGGCACTGGCCAAAACCGAAGGGCGGATTAGCCGGGTTTCGTTTGATCCCCTGATGCGGGTCAAGGTCTATTGCGATCTGGGCGGGACTGGCGCCAAGGCCGATGCCTTTGCAATGTGGCCAGCGCAGTTCATCGGCAAGGAAATCCGCACTCGCGACTATTACGAGGCGCAGGGGCAGGCAATCGCCGCGCATATCCAGTGGCTTCACTCCAAGGGCTATACGCCAGACCGCGCCGATATCGTCTTGCCGCATGATGGCGAGACAAACGACCGCGTTATTGATGTTTCATTCAAGAGCGCCTTTGAAGCTGCTGGCTACACCGTCGAGGTGATCAAGAACCAGGGCAAGGGCGCGGCTCGTATGCGCATTGAAGCGGCCCGGCGCATGTTCGGTGCCATCTGGTTCGATGAAGTCAGCACCGAAGGCGGGCGCGAAGCCCTTGGCTGGTATCACGAGAAGAAATCGCAGGACGACCGCAACATAGGGCTTGGCCCTGACCACGACTGGTCGAGCCACGGCGCTGATGCTTTCGGCATGATGTGTGTCGCCTACGAAGAGCCCCGCAAGAAACGAACTGATGACGAAGGCTATGGGTCGCATCGCGGCTCTGGTGGTTGGATGGGATGATCAATGGCTGATGACGATAAGAAGGCCAGCGACAAGGACGATCTGCTTGCCGAGGGCAAGAAGGCGTTTGCACTCTGCGATGACCACGAATCCGACAATCGGCAGGCCTACAAGGATGACACCCTATTCGTTCGCGCTCGTGAGCAGTGGCCGGAAGACATTCGCAAGCAGCGTGAGGCCGAAGGGCGCCCATGCCTGACCATCGACAAGCTCGGCCCTGTCATCCGGCAGGTTGTCAATGACAGCCGCCAGAACAAGCCGTCGATCAAGGTGCACCCCGTCGATAGCGATGGCGACCCTGAGACTGCCGAAGTCATCAACGGCCTGATCCGCAACATCGAATACACCAGCAATGCTGACGTGGCTTATGACACGGCGGTCGAGTGTGCTGTTGGCGGCGGGTTTGGTTATATCCGGGTCGGGCTGGACTATGCCTATGACGACAGCTTTGATCTGGACATCAAGATTGAGCGCGTTCCCAACCCTCTAGCGGTCTATCCTGACCCGCATTCCACCGCTGCTGATAGCTCGGATTGGAATGTTGCCTTTGTGGTCGATAAGATGACCCGCGAGGCGTTCAAGGCCGCTTATCCCAAGGCGACTGTGACCGATTGGGACAGCGATGCCTGGATGGATTCGGGCGACTGGCTCGATAGCGACGGCGTTCTGGTTGCCGAATGGTGGACCCGCGAACAGTACGAAAAGACCATTGTTCGCCTGTCCGATGGCTCGATCCGCGATGAAAAGGATCTGACCGAGGACGAAAATCTGGCCCTGCTCATTGAGGCAGGCGTTATCAGCGTCGAGAACACACGTCCAACCAAATGCTATCGGGTTATCCAGCGCATTATGACCGGGGCTGAAATCCTCTCCGAGCGCGAATGGCCGGGCAAGTATATCCCGATCATTCCCGTCTATGGCGATGAATTCTGGATCGACGGCAAGCGTTACCTTCGCAGCCTGATCAACGGGGCCAAGGACGCCCAGCAGATGCTCAATTTCTGGCGCACGTCAGGGACCGAGCTTGTTGCACTGGCGCCGCGTGTGCCGTTCATTGGCCCCAAGGGTACGTTTGACAGCGATCAGGAGCGTTGGCAGACCGCCAACACCAAGAGCCACAGCTACCTTGAGTACGACGACAAGGGCACACCTCCACAGCGCCAGCCTCTAGACAGCGGTGTTGCTGCTGGCTCTATGCAGGAAGCCCTCAACGCCTCCGATGATATCAAGGCCATTACCGGCATACATGACGCATCGCTTGGCGCCCGGTCGAACGAAACCAGCGGTGTTGCCATTCGGGCCCGCCAGCGTGAAGGCGACGTTTCCACCTTCCATTTCATCGACAATTTGGCCCGCGCCATTCGGCATACAGGCCGCGTCGTCATTGACCTGATCCCACACGTTTACGATGCCCCGCGCATTGTCCGCGTCATTGGCGAGGATGGGTCGCAAGAGCCCGTTCAGGTCAACCAGCCCACGCCAAAGCTCGATAAGGAAACCGGCGAGCCCGAACGCGACGAAATGGGCGAAATCGTCATGGCCCTGCATGATCTGAGTGTCGGCAAGTACGATCTGACCGTCTCGACCGGCCCGAGCTACACCACGCAGCGGCAGGAAACGGCTGAGCAAATGATGATGCTCATTCAAGCCTATCCGGCAGCGGCTCCGCTCATTGGCGATATTCTGGTCAAGTCGCTCGATTGGAAGGGCGCAGACGAGATTGCCGAACGGCTCAAGAAGATGCTGCCGCCGCAGGTTTCGGGCGCTCCAGCCATTCCGCCAGAGGTGCAAAAGCTGATCGAGGAAGGCAAGGCCCGACTTGAACAGCTAGAGCAGGAAAATCAGCAGCTAAAGGCCGACACTCAAGCTGACATGGCAAAGGTGCAGGCCGAAGCGAACGCCAAGATGGCCACGCTCGAAAGCAACCAGCAGATCGCCGCTGCTGAAATCGCCAGCAAGGAACAGATTGCCTTGATGGAGATCAGTTCCCGCGAACGCATCGCCACGGCAACGGCGGCAATGAATGCCAGGGCGCGCGCCGCGCAGCCCCAGCAGGCCCCCAACACCAACTAATCCACCACTGCAACAACCTCCGAAAAGGATTGCACGTCTATGTCCGACGAACAGGAATCTATTGCCCCATTGCCCGAACTGGACACCCCAGCAATCGAGGCAACGGCGGAAGTCGAAACCGAGACCCAGGAGCTACCCGTTGACACCGACCCCGGCGATACGGAAGCCGCTGGGGATGAGGACGAAGGTGGAGAAGCCGAAGCCGCCGAGCCCGAGTTTGTAACGCTCGAGCGCAACGGCAAACAGTATCAGGTTCCCAAGGAGCTTGAAGGTGAATTCCTCATGCAGGGGGATTACACCAAGAAAACGCAGACAGTCGCCGAAAAGGCCAAGGAACTGGAAGCCCGCGAACAGCAGCTTTCCCAGCAAGCCGAAGCCACGGAGGCCGAACTGGATGCGCGCGCCACGCTCAAGGGCGTGACCGCACGGCTGGCAGAATATGCCAAGCTGACCGCTGCCGACTGGCAGCACCACATGCAGGCCGACCCGCTGGGCACCCAGCAGGCGCGCATGGAATACGACGACCTCAAGGCTCAGAAGGCCGAGCTTGAGGGTGTAGTGAGTAACGCAGACACACAGCGGGCTGAGAAAGCGCAGCGAGAACTCGCCAAGCGCGTTCAGGAAACCCTTGAGGCTGCTCCAACAGTAATCCCCGGCCTGACACCGGAAACCCGTACTGCCACCATAGACAAGCTCGTCGCTTTCGCAACCTCAGAGGGCATCCCTGAGCAAGTGCTGAAAGCCAACTGGAGCCCCGTGCTCCTGGGCCTGCTCCACAAGGCGCATATCGGTTCTCAGGCCATCGCAAAACAGGCCGCTCCCAAAGCAGTCGTCAAGCCCGTCATTACCCCCCTTGCCACAGTCAAGGCGGCGTCCAGTCCAGCGACCTCAAAGTCGGTGGCTGACCTCGCCAAGGCTGATGACATGGAGGCTTATGCGGCGGCGCGGGCGTCTGGGCGGAAGCGGTAAACCCCACTCCCTCAAGGAATCCATAAATGACACAGCGCACTTTGACGGCGGATATCATCGCCGCCGAGGCCATCACCATTCTCGATAACGAACTGGTCATGGCCAAGCAGGTTTTCCGTGGCTACGAAGATGACTTTTCCAAGAAGGTCAACGGCTACAAGTCCGGCGAAACCATCTCGATCCGCAAGCCTACCGATTTCACCGTCCGCGATGGCGCGACGATGGATGTGCAGGAAGTCAACGAAGGCAAGACCACCATTAAGGTGGACAAGCGCAAGGGCATCGACTTCCGGTTCTCCAGCCAGGAATTGACCCTCAATATTGGCGAACTGTCCGAACGGGTAATCAAGCCCGCCATGGTCCAGCTTGCCAATCAGGTCGATACCGACCTCATGGCCCTCTACAAGGACATCCCGTCCTGGGTCGGTACTCCCGCCTCCCCGATCAACTCCTATGCCGACTTCGCCAAGGCGCCCGAGCGTCTGGACGAATACGCGGTCCCCTCCGAACGCGCTTCGGTGCTTTCGCCTGCTGACCATTGGGGCCTGCTCGGTTCTCAGACTGCACTCTATATGCAGGACGTGGCAAAGGGCGCATACCGCAAGGGCGCTCTGGGCATGATCGGCGGCGTTGACACCTACATGTCGCAGAACGTTCCGACCCATATTGTGGGCTCGGCTGCGACTGCTTCGGCGGTGACTGATGCTCCTGCCGGTGATGGCGTTCTGTCCACCACCTACGAAGCCACCAAGGACACCGGGTACATGTACCTGTCCACCGATGGCTGGGACGCATCCTCGCTCAAGGCTGGTGACGTGCTGGAAATTGCGGACGTGTTCGCGGTCAATCCAGTGACCAAGGCCACCCTGGCGTTCAAGAAGCAGTTCGTTGTCATGGAAGACACCGTGACTGCCGCTGGCGATACGGCGATCAAGATTTCGCCTCCGATCATCCCGACCGGCGCCTTCAAGAACGTCAGCGCCGCACCGACCGATGGCAAGGCCATCACGAAGGTTGGCACGGGCGGCACCGGCTACCGCCAGAACATGGTGTTCCACAAGAACGCTTTCGCTCTGGTCTCGGTCCCGCTGGTTTCGCCTCCGGGTGCGGTTGATGTGGCGCGCAAGTCCTACAAGGGCCTGAACGTCCGCGTCATCCCGGTCTATGACGGCGTGAACGATACGAGCGCCTGGCGCCTCGATATCCTCTACGGCACCAAGACCATCGACCCCCGTCTGGCCACCCGTCTCAGCGGCACAACCTGACCGGCATAGTGGCGGGGCTTCGGCCCCGCTGCCTCCCTCCATCATTCCCTGAAAGGACAGTCCAATGACTGTTAAGCAACTCTCCGATGGCAACAGCGACGGCACTGTGCTGGGCCAGTCCACCACCGATCTTGTCGGCTTCTTCGGCACCTCCACCCCTGCGGCCCGCCCGACTTGCACTCTCGCCGCCGCACTGGCCGCTGGCACCACGACCCCGGCCAATATCGCCGCTGCCGTGGACGAAATCCATGCAGCCCTCGCCAGCCTTGGCCTGATCGCCTGATGCTGGTCTGCGTGGGCATCCCCACAATCGACGGGAAGCTACACGCCAATCTGGTGGACGCCCTGTTAGCCGATACCCTTCTGGGTCACGCGCAGGGCGTCCATTTTCTGGTCAAGAGCGAAATGGGCTGCTCGCTCATTGGCGCCGCGAGAAACAAGCTCGCCAGATGGTTTCTGGACACGCCACAGGCCGATGCGCTGATCTTTGTAGATAGCGACATCAGTTGGAAGTGCGGGGCGCTCACGGCGCTTGCCCAGCGGCCCCAGGATGTGGTGGGCGGCACGTATCGCGCCAAGACCGACGATGTGAAATTCCACGTTCGCGGAAATCCCGAACCCGAGGGCGATTTACTCCGGGTTGAGGGGCTGCCGGGCGGCTTTATCAAGATCACCCGAACCGCATTCGAGCGCATGATCAATGCCCAGCCCTACACCACGGATGAGGGCGTAGCGATGCGCAACTGGTTCCCAACCGAAATAGTCGATGGCTCGCTTTGGGGCGAGGATTACGGGTTTTGCCGGTTGTGGGGTGAAGTGGGCGGCGCGGTCTATCTGGACCCCTCCATCAGGCTCCGTCACCACGATGGTTTCCGCGCCTATACGGGCGATCCTGCCGAATGGATCAAGGAGCAGTTGAATGGCGCTGGATAACTACACCGACCTTCAAGCCTCCGCGCTCGACTGGATGGAGCGATCCGGCCAGACCGGCAAGGTTGCGGACTGGATCGCATTGGGCGAGGCTCGGCTAAACCGTGAGCTTGGCGCTGTCGAAACCGACGCGGCAATCACGGGCGTTTCCGGCTCCCGCCGCATTGATATTGCCTCTCTCGCCATGGTGCAGCCCGTTGCGCTGTTCCTGGCCGAAGTGGGACATGATGAAGTGTTCATCACGCCAAAGGCCGATGGCACATTCCCCTATCTGGACGATACCGGGCGCCCGCGCATATGGGCTCTGGACGGCACCAATATCGACTTTGACCGCATTCTTGACGCGGCATACCCGTTTCGCCTGCGCTACCGGCAGAAGTTCAATCTTGCCACCAGCGACACCAACTGGCTCCTGACCAATCACCCGGACGTGTACCTGGCCGCAACCCTGATGTGGGGCGCTGGCTATAACGAAAGCTGGTCCAACGGGTCGGTGTGGAAGGGCATTCTGGATGAAGCCATCCCAAGCATTCGCAGCACCATAGCGCAGAACAAGCGCGCGGTTTCGACCGTTGACCGTGGCCTTGCAATGGTGGGCCGCTCCTATCGCTATGGCTGGGATGGGTCGAACTGATGCTGCCCTTTGGCCCCTATCGCCCCGATGTTGCCGAAACCAACCCGGCCATGTCGCAGCACGTTCTCAACGTCAATCCGCGCAAGGACAGTACCGGCATATCCTATCACCCGCGCCGCAGCCTGCAAGTTACAGCAACGGCAGTGGCCTTGCCTGCGACCCCACGCGGCGCCCTGGCAGTGGTTCAGCGGGCAGGCGTGTTCAAGGGTTATTTCGGCACCGAATCCAAGCTCTATGAAATGGATGCGGCATACGATTTTGACGAGATAGGAACCGGCTACACCCTGCCAGCAGGTCATTCGTGGGGCATGTGCCAGTATGGCGACAGGCTGCTTGTAACCAATACCACCGATGGCCTGCTGGAATGGGATATCCAGACCGGCACATCGGTTGACGCGGTGGCGGGAGCCCCCAAGGCCCGCGCGCTCTTTGTCTGGGCTGAAATGGTGATCGCGCTCGATTGCGACGGCGACAATCGCCTGATGCGCAATTCAGCTCCCGGCTCCTATACCAATTGGGTTACACGCGGGGCAGGGGCGCAGGAATTTGCGGACGGCGAGGCCCTGATGGGCGGCGGCGTGGTCAATGACGGGCAGGCCGTTGTTATCCAGCGCGGTTCGGTTCGGCTGCTGACCGTGACGGGAACGGAGCGGATATTCCGTATTGACAGGTTCCCCGGCGATGTTGGCGCAGTCAGTCCGGAATGTATTGTTCAGATCCCCGGTGGCGTGGCGTTTCTCGATAGCTCCGGCCCCCAGATTGCCACGGCGCAAGGTGTGACGGCCATTGGTGACAGCAAGGTTGCCCGCACGTTCATTTCCAGCGTGGTTGATATCACGGCGGTGATTGGGGCCTATGATCCCGAGCTAAAGCAGGTTGTGTGGTGCAAGTCTGACGACGAATTGCTGGTATATGATCTTGCGACCCAGGAATTTGTGCCGGTGATGGAAAGCACCAGCTACATCATTCGCATGTCCAACCCGGCGCTGACACTTGAGGATCTGGACGCCTTCGGAACACTGGAGGAATTGCCATACTCTCTCGACAGCAATGCTTGGAAGGGCGGACGCCCAAGAATGGCGGCGTTGAACGCAGATGGCAAGTTCGGGTTCTTTGATGGTCCCAACCTGCCAGCCGAATTGGACACGGCGACACTGACCGACAATGCCTCAATGCTCGTAAGCTGGCTGGCGTCGGTGTCGGACGATCCAGATGTTACGCTGACGCTTGGAGTTCGTGACCGCCTTTCTGATGCGGTGACATGGAAAGACCCGGCCAGCCAGACGGCAAGCGGTCGGATTCCTGTGAGGGGGCGCGGCAAGTGTATTGTTGCACGGGTCAATCACGCTGCCGGCGCGATCTGGTCCTATGACCGTGGCATTGAAATTCCGCCCAACGGCATCACCAAGGGGGGGGCGAAATGACGATCTTTCAGGCCGCGCTTGGCATTGCCGACTGCACCCATACGATCCTGACGACTGACGCGGTTACGACCGTGCTTGCTGCTGACCCAGCAAATGCCCAACTGGTCGGCAAGCTGCGGGTTTGCAACGTCCATAGCAGTGCCGTGCTGGTCGATGTGGAAGTCTATAACGGCACGACCTCGTATTACCTGACCAAAGCCTATTCGCTGGCGTCGGCCTCTCTGTCGATGGAAATCAACGACATATTCCTTGCGCCAAAGGAAAGCCTGCGGGTTACGTCCGATCAGGCAACAGGGCTCTTGCATGTGGAAGTGTTGAGCGCCCTGCCAAGACGCGCTGGCGGCTAATGCAGTTCGTTCATGTCGAACCGGCCCGCATCGAACGGGAATGGCCGGTCATTGCTGAAATACTGGCGCCAGCGGTGCGGAATGATCCAACACAGACGCTTGAAGGGCTGCACAAACGCCTAGCGAGCGGCGCTGACAGCCTATTGGACATATCCGGCCCCGGCAGATGCCTGATGGTGGTGGAAGTCACCAGCGACCTTGTGTGCTGGACGAAATATCTGGCCGGGACCATCGAAGGCGGTCCCAAGGCGCGACTGGCCATCATGCGGGCCGCTGTTGAACACCTCGAAACCCACGCCAGAGCGGCGGGCTGCACTGAACACCGGCTTTGTGGTCGGGATTGGGCGCGGGTTCTACCCCATTATTCGGCCTTTGACGGCCATCCTAATGAACTGAGAAAGGTCCTGTAAAATGGGCGGTGGCGGTACTGAAACCAGAACACAGACAAGTGCTCCGTCCAACCCGGACGTGAACCCGACGATTTCCCGGCTCCTGCAAGGGGTACAGGGAACGTATGGCTCAACCTCGGCGGCGGGTACCCCAGCGGCAATGACTTCGGGCTGGGCCTCTCAGCTCTCGGCGGCGAATAACCCCGACTATGCACGCGGCGTTACGGGCTCCACCCGCGAACTTGCCGACATTGCCAGTGGGTCGCGCTTCGGCATGGATGATCCAGGCTATGCGGCGATGCGTGAGGGTGTTCTTGATGATGTCGTCACCGGCCAGAATTCGGTATCACTGACTGACGGGCGGTTCGGTTCCACCGTCCACGGCGATGCTGTTGGCAGGGCCGCGACACAAACGCTGGCCGGGCTCGACTACGCCAATCTACAGAACGATCAGCAACGCCAGATGCAGGCTATTTCTGCGCTGCCGGGTGCGTTTGCAGCGGGTCAGGCGCCGGGCAGTGTGGAAGCCTCTATTGGCCAGCAGCAGCGTGAAGCGCCTTGGTACAATCTGGGGCAGGCTTCGGCCATTGCATCTGGAAATTACGGTGCTGGCGGTTCGACTAGCACTCAGACACAGCCGGGCGCTCCATGGTGGCAGGCTCCTGTTGCCATTGGCGGCACCCTTGCTGGCGCATTTTTCTAGGAGGCGATGATGGCTGGATTCGGTGAAAGCCTCGGTTGGGCAAGCAATCCCATCTACAAGGCGTTTGACAGCAATCGGAGCGCAATTGTCTCTGGCTTTGCCGGGCTTGGCGGGGCGGCTCCGGGCAATATCGGTGGCGGCTTTGCGCAAGGATTTGCGCAGGGCATGCCTCTGGACGAAAGGCGCGCTGACAAGCTGGCCGAACAGACCAAGCTCACCGAACAGGGCAACGTCACCCGCTCCTGGCTAGAACAGCAGGGGTTTACCGACCTTGTGCCACTGGTGGACGCTGGGCAGGCAGACATTGCCTATTCTGAAGCCTTGAAGCGTATGCAGCCGGGATATGGTGAAATTGGGGGCGGTGCTGATGCTCCCTCCAACGTTCGCGAATGGGAATATTACAATCAACTAACCCCGGAACAGCAGAGCCAATATCTGATTATGAAGCGGTCCAATACGCCGCTTAATATCGGCACCGGATTTGTGACGCAGGATCCGGCTAACCCAGGTACCGTTATCGGCGCTCCGATTGCCATCGAGAACCGTGAAGCGGCCTATGAAACCGGTTATGGCGGTGTTGAAGGCAAGACCGACGCGGAAAATGTAGCGCTCTACGAGAGTGTTTCTAGCAAAATGCCGGGGCTCCGAACCGTTGTTGACCAACTCGCGGCACTATCCGACACGGCGACATATACGCATTCTGGTCAGGCCATGGACGCCCTTAAGCGAGAATTTGGCTTGCCAGTCGGTCAAGGCGCTATCGATCGAACTAGCTACATCTCCATTGTCGATAACCAAATTCTTCCCCTTCTCCGAGACACATTCGGTGCGCAGTTCACGGTTCAGGAAGGCGAAAGCCTTCGCGCCACTCTGGGTGACCCCAACAAGTCCCCGGAGGAAAAGAAGGCAGTCCTTAACGCCTTCATCGAGCAGAAGTATCGGAATGTTGAGGCTATGAAAAGAGACATTCCGGGGCAGGGCGGCAGCGGTAACGGCTGGCAAGTTCTAGGGGTCGAATAATGCCGGTATTCACCATTCAGGCTCCAGACGGTCGCAAGATCAAGATCGAAGCGGGCGACGAAGCTACAGCCATGCGCGGCGCTCAGGAATGGGCGGCAAGCAATCCTGCCGAACCGGCACCAAGCGGCCCTCCCGAAGGCTCCCGCCCCGGTATGCCGGAATATGCGGCATGGGCAGCGCAACAGGCGCAGGCAGGCAAAGGGCGCGACCTACCGCAGGTTAGCGATCCTCGCTTTACCGAAACGCAGTCGAGCATCCTTGATCCGTTCATGCAGGGTTTGAGCTTCGGCTTTGCTGATGAATTGAAGGGGGCGGCTGTCGGCGCCAGCGAAGCAATGCAGGGGCGGGATTTTGGCTCTGCCTACGACCAGACGGTTGATGAGGCGCGCAATGCCCTGTCCCATGAGCGCAACGTGAACCCCATCGGTTCTTTTGCCTCTGAAATGGCAGGAGCGGTGCCCACAGCGGCGCTGGCTGGGGGGCAATTCGTGGGCCGTGGCGCAACTCTTGGCGCTCGTGCGCTCTCCGGTTTGGCTGTCGGCGGTGCTCAAGGCGCTGTCTATGGCGCTGGCGCTGCTGAGGGCGGCTTGCCGGAACGTGCTATGGGCGGTCTCGTCGGCGGCGCTGTTGGTGGCGCTGTTGGCGGTGCGGCCCCCTATGTAGGCGCGGCAGCTCGTCGCCTGTTGTCCCCGGCTCCTGCATCAGCATCGCAGACGGCAGCGGCCCGCGCCATGGCAGATGAGGGCATCACTCTCTCCGCTGGGCAGGCCACCGGCAACAAGGGCATGCAGTACCTTGAGAGCGAGCTTGGCAAGGGCGCTGCCGCTGATCTGATGGAGCGCCAGTCCGAGGAATTCACCGGGGCTGTGTTGCGCCGTATTGGTGTCAATGCCAATCGTGCGACCCCGGAAGTTGTGGAAGGCGCATATCGGGCCATTGGGCAGCAGTTCGACAACCTAGCAATGGTCACGAACACGCCGTTCGATACCACCTTGCAGAATAACCTTCTCAATGTGGCGTCCGATTATGTCAGCAACGCTGGCACTCCGGCGCCGGTCGTAGAGAACATGGTCAACCGCATCGGGGAGCTTGCCCGCCAGAACGGCGGTCGGCTGACCGGACAGGCGTATCAGGAAATGCGTTCGACCATCGGGCGGCTTTCCCAGGCGGCAGAGCCGACAACCCGCATGGCTCTGCGGGAGCTTCAAGACGCTCTTGACGATGGCGTGGAACGTCACCTTAACGGTCAGACCTTGCAGGCTTGGCAGGCCGCTCGTCGCGCCTATCAGAACTATCTCGTGGTTGAGAAGGCCGTCACCTCGGCAGGCGAAAAGGCCGCTGCTGGCCTGATCACTCCTGCCCAGATTCGCACCGCTGCCGTAAACCAAAACCGTCGCGCTTTTGCGCACGGCTCTAATGACTTCGCCAATCTAGCCCGCGCCGGAATCCAGACCATGACCCCGCTTCCTCAGTCAGGTACGGCCCCGCGCCTTGCCGCTGCGGCTATGGGCAGCCTGCCCGCCGCGATGGGCGCTGCTGCGGGCTCCCCGGCTGGCGTCCCCGGCATGATTGCTGGCGGTATGGCAGGCGCGGCCATCCCAAGGCTAGTTGGCGGCGCTATGCTGTCGCGTCCCGGTCGGGCTCTGCTGTCAAACCAGATGTTTGCAGGGCCGCAAGCCGGGGTCGTGGAGCGTTCACTCCGCTCAGCAGCTCCACTTATCGGGGCAGGAGCACCGGAGCCAAGGCCACTTCGTATAGTGGTTCAGCGAGACCGCTAATCGAGTTTTGACAGCCATTTTTGTGGGTTGGTCAAAAGGGTGGCCAGACCAAGCCCCCAGCCCATCATGAGCAAATACCATGTGGCCGGATTATCCCATCCGTTGACGTAAATCCCAAGGCTGGAAAGAGCGAGTACTAACACCAGCCACCATCGGCTCATCGGCTTTAGCTCGTAAGAGCTGGAATGCTGGCGCGGCTCTAGATCTATCTGCATCCCACAAATGTAACGCCGACCAAGCATGTGCGCAAGAAGGTGAAATATTTTGCTACTGTTTGGCCATTCCGAACGCCAGTGGACGCCAGGGAACGTCTGGGAACGTCTGTGGACGGTAGTGCGCAAGGCCTCAAAAACGTTGATTTCCTTGGGGGTTCGTGAGATTCTGTGACGGCTAGGAAGACATTGTCACGAACGATCCATGGGCGGCTGGACACCCTGCTGGCAGGCAGGCCCCCTGCCCATGGTACTCACTCCAAAGGATGATCCGATCATGGCCCGATACAAAGTAGTCCCCGTAGGCGAAGCATCACTGCATACCCTGCTCAACGGGCAGGAGATTGAACTGAAGCTGCCAGAGGGTGGCGCGTATACCCCGATGATGAAGTTGCTCGCCGCCTGTATGTTGAGGGCGGAAGAAGAACTAGGGTGGTGGGAAGATATGGTGGCGTGGGCTGATCGGGAGAACGCCGAAAGCCGCGCCGAGGTAAAACGGAAGCAAATTCGTCTGGTTAGCTCCAATGAACAGAAGCCCGCTAAACCCGCTAAACCCGAAAAGCACTATCTGATTGAATCCTTGGAGCGGCAATCCAACGCCACTAAAGCTTGGCTTGCAGGCCTCGGATACCATGATTTAGTGGCCGACTTGGTTGATGGCGACATCACCGCCGTTGAGGCCTACGAGGAAGCCTACAAGAGGCGAACCAATGCAAAAGCCTGACGACATACCGCAGGACATTTGGGATACAGCCCATCGGGCAATCGAAGACAACGACTTCACGGGCCGTGGTCCGTCAGTTGTTGAGCGTTGTGCCCGAGCTATCCTTGAGGAGCGGGAAAGGTCATTCCGTGCGCGCCGTCAGACCCTAATTAGCCGCGCCATGACCATCGTAAACGCGCGGTGAAGGCAAGTCCTACGAAAGTAGGCCGGGGGAGTTGATCGCCCCCGTCAGTCTTTCGGGAAGGCTTCTGCCCGCCCCTCCAAAAACTCATCCATCTCCGCTCGGATGAACTCAGCAAGCCCTCGATTAACCAAAAACTCAACCCGCCCATGATCGGTGTCTAACACCACAATGGCGACAGTGCTTTCATCATCCAGTTTTCGTACTTGAATGTCCTGTAGCTTGTTCGGCCCTTCGGCTGGCTCATAACGCTTCATCATCGTTCCCTCCATCTCGCACACCTACCACAAGGCTCCCTAACGGGGGCCTTTTTCTATGGAGCCCGCAATGGCTGATACCCAACTGATCGCCCGCCAATTGCTGAGCGACCTAAAGCGGGATTTTGGCCTGACCAATGAGCAGGCGGCTGGCGTTGTCGGCAACCTCATGCACGAAAGCGGCGGCTTCAACTCATTGCAGGAAATCAACCCGACTGTGCCCGGTTCGGCTGGTGGGTTTGGCTTCGCGCAGTGGACCGGCCCCCGCCGCAAGAGCTTTGACAGCTACGTCAAAGAGCGTGGCGTTGACCGCAACTCCTATGATGCCAATTACGGTTTTCTCAAGCACGAGCTGGAAAACAACCGCTACGAGCGCAACCAGTTCAACAAGGTCAAGAAAGCGGGGACGGCAGCAGAAGCCGCGCGCATTGTCTCGGAGAACTACCTTCGCCCCGGCATTCCCCACAATGCCAGCCGGGTTCGGTACGCAGAGCAGGTGTTGCCCTTCGCCAAGATGCCTGTCCCGCCCGGTGAACTGCCCTCGGTCGGAACGGCGCTATCAACCGTCCCAACGCCACCAGCTACACCCATGCCGCCCATTCCCATGTCGCGGCCCGATCCGGTGGAACGCTCGTTTGCGCGGCTTCCCCAGCCCACCCCGGCCAACGTAAGCGATCAACTAGCGCTATCCCCAATTCGTGGCGCTGGCGTTCCATCGCTCAACGCTGGCGGCTATAGCGGCCCCGCGTTCAATTCCAGCTATGCCCGCAATGACAGCCCCGACTATGCCAGATCTGGTGCAATCCCGGCAAAGGGCGCGCTGCCCCAGACAATCTTGCCCCCGGTTCCTGCCTCGCCATTCGAGCGGATCACGGCCCGCAATACCGCTCCCCGGCCAGAACGGGTGCTACTGCCGGAAATCCCACCATCGGCAATGGCTAAATCCCCCAGCGCTTCGGACATGGTACGCGGTCGTAATGGCTTCCAGACCATCGAGACAGTGCCGACAACCGGGCTAGGACAGCCCCCGGCAACGCGCACGGTTCAATCCGTACCAATGCCGCCCCGCGAAGCCCAACCGACCTATACGCGGCTCGCTGGTCGTGGCTTTGGCGAACCTGCACCGGCCTATGTTGCGCCAGAGGTTCCACCTGTTACCTCACTGCCATCACTACCGCCCCTGCAAGGCTTTGATGTGGCGAACAAGGATCAGTCCCGGCTTGTGGCTGGCGTCTATCCGATGGCTCCGGGCGGAATTGTGCCAATCCCCGGAATGCCCGGTTCTATCCAGGCTCCCGGCGTTATGCCGCCCATGCCTTACGCCAGACCCCAGCGGCAGGTACGGCAAATGCCCCCAATGCCACGACAGCGCCCGAGCTTCCTTAGCCAGCAGTTCGCACCACAGGCCATGCCGCAACAGCAGCGGTCACCCCTTCGCGTCACCATCAACGGCGGCAACGTCCAGCAACCGCGCCAGATGACGCCAGTGCAGCAGTTCCAGTCGCAGGGTTACAGCCCATCCCAAGCCTACGACGCCGCCAACCAAGCCGCTGTTGAACGGGCGATTTCCAATGCCCGCGATCCAGAAGCCGCCCGCCGTCTCAACTCGCGCTAACACAGGCCCGAACCCATGACCGAACTTACCGACCTCAGCGAAACCGACGCCAACAACACCCTCATTACCGGGGCAAATATTGCCGAAGGGTGCCCGCCGAGCGGGATCAACAACGCCATTCGCAATATGGCGGGCTTGATACGTCGCGCATTCAAGACCAGCATTTTCCGGCTGCGCGACAGCACAGATCAAACCAAGCTGCTGGCGTTTGACTTGTCGGAGCTGACTACGGCAACAACGCGCACGATCAAGATTCCTGACGCTGACGGCAGCATGTCCACCGTTCCGCGTGGCCATATCTACGGCCTCACGCTGTCCAACAACAGCACCGATGCGAGCAATGACATTGATATTGCCGCTGGCGAAGTCGCGAGCAGCGACACGGCCCCGGTTCTGATCACCCTTGCCTCTGGCATCACCAAGCGCTTGGATGCTGCATGGGCTGTCGGAACGGGCAATGGCGGGCTCGACACTGGCTCGATTGCCGACACGACCTACCACCTATGGCTAATCCAGAGGTCGGATACCGGCGTTGTAGATGCGCTGTTTTCAACATCGGCAACGTCCCCAACGATGCCAACCAGCTACGACAGAAAAAGACGAATTGGTGCCATTCTTCGCGTTTCAGGCGCTATCGTAGCGTTTACGCAGATTGGTGATGAATTCATTCGTAGCGCCGCAATCCTTGATGTCGATGTCGACAACCCTGGTACATCAGCAGTTCTTAGAGCATTGAGCGTCCCATTGGGGGTTTCGGTGCGGGCGATCATAAACGCCGGCATACGAACGCAGGCGTCGTCAAACATTTCAGTCAACATATCTTCGCCCTATGCGTCAGACCAAGCCCCGTCGTCTTCTGCTGCGCCTTTGTCCGTTGTCTCAGTGCGCGGCGCTGTCGATGTGACTGCGTTCGGGCGCCTGGAAGTGATGACAAACACATCCGCCGAGGTCAGAACACGATTTTCTGTGTCCGTTGCCGGTGACCGTCTCGCTATCGCTACGATAGGATGGATAGACACCAGAGTCTGAATTTGAAGTCGGCTTTAACTTTCACCAAGCCCAACAGGAACACCAATGAAAACCCTTTTTCGCTATGCCTGCGCATTTGTTTTAGCATTCTCGATGGCGATTCCGGCCTTTGCCTCGGCTCCCTCAATGCCACTATGGCAGAAGAGGGCTGGCCCCATTCTTCCCGTAAACTCATCTAATGAAGCATCGCTGGTCAAGTATGACGGCAAGCTGGTTATGGTGGTGTTCAATCGAACACCTTTGGCTTCTCAAGTGCTTTTCTACGATCTCAGCGACGGCGAAAATGCTATCCTGATTGCGTCCCGCCCTTGGGGCGCCGCCATGGGCGGAACAGTGGTGGATGACCAAGGGGTTTTGCACTTGTACGGAGTAAATCCGCCCGCGACCAACAACCCGCCGTACAACTCCATTGTTCACGTCACGGTGGATGCCAACTGGAACCTTTCGGCCCCTAATGTAATCATTGGGCCGTCCGGCATGGGCTTCAATAATATCGAGGTTGCCAAGACGCCACTCGGCTACGTTCTCGCTGTTGAGCAGGCATATTCAAACGGGATCAAAGCAGAAAGCTATATCCTCTCGCAGAACCCGGCATTCCAGAGCTTTACCGTCCTTTACAGCTTTGGCAATGCGTCAGATTTCACTGGCAAAAGCCGCATTCGCTCAATGCCTGATGGCTGGACCTACGTCACCTCCGACAGCATTACTGGCCAGACGCGCATTGCCCGAACGCAGAATTTCACGACGTGGAAATTCTCAACGTCGCCGTTTTCTTTCCTTGGCCCTGATCATGGTGACGCATATCCTGGCGTTGTCGGTGGGCCGATCTTTTACAACGGAAACGTGACCTGGGAGGAGTGGAACGGCGAAGTTATCGCCATCTACTTCCAAGGCAACGAAGTAGATAACGCGTCCCTTCGCATCGCGAAGTTCGACGGAACGCTTGCGGATCTGTTCGCAAAATTCACGTTTCAGCCGTAACCGCTCATAGCGCCCTTTCTCCTCCCCCAGCCCCGCCATCGAGCGGGGCTTTTCTTTGTCCGCAATCCCCCAATCCCATACATTGAGGTTCATTATGTACAAGGAGCTGATTGTCAGCACCTGCAAAGCCTATGGGCTTTTGCGCAATCAAGCCGCCTATGTGCTGGCGACCGCTGACCACGAAACTAACGCCACGTTCATGCCCGTCCGAGAAGCCTATTGGGTCAAGAACGCCGAGCAGTGGCGCAAACGCAATCTCCGCTATTACCCATGGTACGGGCGCGGATTCGTCCAGCTCACATGGGAAGCCAACTACAAAAAGGCTGGCGACAAGATCGGCGTGGATCTGATCAAAGACCCCGACGCCGCCATGCAGCCCGATCATGCCGCCAAAATCCTTGTGTTGGGCATGGTGGAAGGCTGGTTTACCGGCAAGAAGCTCTCCGACTACATCACCCTCAAGACCAGCGAATTTGTCTCTGCCCGCCGCATTATCAACGGCACGGACAAGGACGACGAGATTGCCGCGCTGGCGATCAAGTACGACGCCGAATTGCGCAAGGCTGGTTACGGCGTGGAGCCATCTAAGCCAGTTCCGCAGGCTACGGCACCCAAATCCAGCAAAGGCCCGCTGGCGGCTATCGGCGCCGGTTTGGCGGCCCTCGCATTCGCTCTCTACCAATTTGCAAAGGCAAACGGAGTTCCACTGCCATGAAATGGGATAGCATCAAGAGTTTTTTCAAGTCGTCCGAGACGATCTTCTGGGCGCGCCTCAATTCCCTTGTGGGTTTGGCGACAACTGCCTTGACATTCGTTGACCCGGCTTTGGTCCAGCCTCTTCTAACGCCTCAGAATTTCGCGCTCTACATTCTGCTCAATGGTGTTGCGACCGAATACCTGCGCCGCCGCCGTGCTGCTGATCTGGGAAAGACGGCAGAGGCGGAATACCCGCACGAGAACGTCTGATGGGCTGGCTCTGGGAAACTATCGTTGGCTTTGTGCTGGGAGCGATCCCGCTCTGGGTCTGGGCGATCATTGCCGGCCTGGCCATCGGCTGGGCATGGAAAACATTCGGCACTCAGGGTGTAGTGGGTGCGCTTGTCGCTGTCCTGACCCTTGGCGCTTACCGGCAGGGCTGGCGCGACCGAGGCGAAGGCAAGACGCCTATTGTGCCAGTCGAGCCCATCAAGCGCCCTACGGTTGCTCCACAGCCGCGCCCGCGTCGGAAGATCAGAACCGTGTGGGACATCCTCAACGGGAAATAAGCAGCCGACGCCGGGAGGGCATTCCCAGCGCCGGCCTACCAAACACCAAGCATAAGGGGCTCGGCATATGGCTAAGAAGGACTGTGACCGTTCAACAGTGAAGGCATTGTAAATGGAAGGCTTCACCAGAGAACAGCTGGAGCAACTGCGCAGTGTGTTTCGTGAGGAACTGGCGGACTCTGGTCTACGCATTGAAGGCGCTGAAAACCAAGACGAAGCGCGCCGCGATTTCATGTTTTTGCGCTCATTGCGCCGAGGGGTGAATGGTACAGCAGCCCGCATTGGTTGGGTAGTCATTGCCGCCGTTTGTGGCGCGATAATCTGGCTGGTCAATGCTGGGCTGAACTTCTGGAAGGCCATGTAGAATGGCCCAAGCTTCCCTGACGACAGAACAGAAGCAAGAAGCCGTTGTTTCACGTCAGTCATGATCCACTCCTTGGATAAGGAGACTGGCGTTCCAGATTAGAGAGCGCTTGCTTGCGTGCTAATTGGAGGTCATCAGCCAGCCTGCCGTGGTCGGTCCAGTTGTTCGCCGCCATCCAGTGAGCTTCGGTGTCAGACTTGCCGAATTGCTCGCGGAGGATGCGCTTGGTTTCTACGACAAGAAGGGTCACAGGTCGGCCTCTGCTTTGGCTGGTGCCGTTGCAATTATCTTGCGCAAATCGGCGTTCTTGATACCGCCGCTCGTCACCTCTGGGTCAGACCCCAAGAGATATTGGTATGACAGCCTAAGAGCCGCAGGCATGTCCGTTCCAGCCGCAGCCCCATCGCCATTCATCTCGGCGCGGGTCAAAGCCTTGTGCGACAGCGCGTCAATGATGAGACGCCAGTCGTGATCATCAAGCTCAAGGTCTTGCTCATCAGGCTTCACCCCAAGTAGGCGAGTAGCTATCAATCGAGAGAGGCTGGCATAACAATCATACGTTTCAGAACCCCCGATTGCATTGGCTGCAATTATTCTACCCACTCGAACATCCAGCCCATTGGCGGTTAAATCTGCGCGTATGTACTGCGTCCCGCCTTCGTCAGGATCGAGCCAGACTTCATGCTCCCCATCTGCGTCGGGGGCAGAAAGCCAAAGCTTTTCGGGCGTATCGCTCATTCTTCCATTTCCTTCAGGTGATCATTGAACACGTAAGCGTTATCGGTTATAACGGATCGCAAGTCAATAACCGATAACGCTTATGGAGCGCGTTTTGACAGAAAACACAGCATCGGTTAGCGCTCCTCGGATGGGACGCCCGCCGCTCAACAAAGATTCGATAACCAAGGCCACCCTGGTTCGCCTCACAAGCGAAACGGTAGAGCGCATTGACGCGCTGGCGGGGCCGAACAGGCGCGCCGTCTTTATCCGTGAAGCTGTTGAAGCTGAACTGATACGGAGAGGCGTGAGGAAGTGAAGCGGCATGAGTGCAGCCCAAGAGGCTGGCGACGTAACATTTTTGCGCCCTGCCAAACAGCGCACCATGACCGCAGCCGAGGTCATTGCTCTACTAGAGGAAATTGCCACCCGTATCGAGGCAGAGAAAAACGTCAGCTTTCGCACCAGAGACGCAATCCGCCTCTTGGTCGATGCCGTGACCGAGGCGCTAAAATGACGCTCTGGGAGAAGATTGCAGCCCTGTCCGGTGAGGTGGTAAAAGAGCAGGGCCTTGCCTCGGTTGATCAGCCTATGTCGAATGATCTGTTTCGGTTCCTGCATTATCTGCAAGAGAAGGCTGAGGCAGAGGAAAGCGAGGCGTCGATTATAGGGCCTGCTCTGGGGTATCATCCGCTTGATGGTCGATAAACACGTCTTTGGGGTCGATGCGCTTGACGCTGCCGTCATCGGATATTTTAATGAAGGCTAGCCCGGCCCCGCCATAATACACATCGTCAATCGCAGCGGCGTATTCCGGGGTTGCCATGAGTTCTCGGGCCTTCGCATCCAAAGCAGCCTTAATTCGGTCTGTCATTTTCCGTTCGTCCATTCCTCTTATCCTTTCGTGTTCATACCCTATGGGGAGGGGAGGGTGATAGGCCGCATCATAATTTCGAGCCGGACCCGCTCAAGGGCCAGAATTTCGTCTGGTGTCCAACCGTCCTCTGTCCTCGGACTAAGGCCGATTTCGGCACGGTCAAAATCGGTCAACACCTCCACGCCCTTTTCCATGAATAGGCCCAGCAGGGCGTCGTGAGTATCGCTCAAAACCCGATGTTGGCTTTCATCAAGAAATGGCATTATCTTCTGCAAGACTGCCGCCGTGAGCATGGCCGCCCGACGCTGGCGAAGGTTTCTTCGTTCAATGCCACGCATTCGAATTCCCGTAGCTGTCTCATCCATCATCATTTCTCCATAACAGGCCCTAAGCCTGGGTTAGTGTGTCAGCAGGCAACGCTGGCGACAGCCCGTGTTCTGCAAGCTCTTTGATAAGCTCCAAGGCTTCACGTAGCCGCTGGTCAATCTCGGCGGGGCGCAGGGGTGAGTGCCGGAAGCCCACTTCCAGTGGGTTATAGGTCGGGTTGGTGGCGATTTCGGCAATCTGCTCCAAGGTCGCTTTCCGAAATTCGTTCACGCTGGCCATCTCGTCTCTCCTATCCAGAACAGGCCGCAGCCCGTTCGATTGCAATTGCCGTCCATTTCCAGTTCTCATACTTGTCGCCGCTCTGCCTGATATGGCTGTAGCGTTGAATCATGCTAGAGCCGCCATCTTGCGGTCGTATGCTCGAGCATCTTCGATATCCGTAGCTATAGCCTTAGCCCAAGCAGCGGGCGTGGCGTCATGGAGGCATTGCAAGAGCTCGAGCACAGGTGGCGCTTCGATTTTAAACCACTCTCCGCGATGAGCGTGTTGAGCCAGGAAACGGTGCGCTGCCTTCTCGGCAAACCTTGCCGCGCCCTCGGCATCGAACTCGAGCGCAGCGATCACCTCGAGCTGGTGGGGGTTCCCAGTCTGCATTGAACTCAATCTAGCCGGTATGTTGTAGGCAACGCCTACCTTGATGAACTCACCGCATTGGACTGCGTAGACGAAAGTCGATCCGCCTCGGAAATGCGTGGCTGGGAGCTCGAGCGAACCTAGAACGGCAGCGTCAAAAAGGGCGGTTGGCATTTTACACAAGCTCCGTTTTCTTGTTCTGAATCAATGCGTCATCTAAGGGCTTTTTACAAAATGGCCTCCCGTACCGTATTGCACCCATTGACAAATCCGTCATGATGCTGGAACTGGGGGACAAAGGGTCGTGGGTTCGAATCCCGCCGCTCCGACCATTATACTCTAAGGATTCCGGGGGTTACAGCGTTATCTAACAAGCGCTGCATTTTACACCGGAAAGGCCCTTTTACAGTTCGTCGCGCTTTTTGTTCCTGTTTTCTAGGCGCGTAACAGCCGAATCTCCGGCCAGATAGTGCTTGCGAATGATGGCCTCGGCGTCCTTTTCCGAGTGCCCCGTTACCTCGGCAATCTCCTTGATGCTCGAGCCTTCACGGTGCGACAGGGTGATAAACGTCCCCCGCAAGTCGTGGAACGTCACCCCTTCCACGCCAGCTAAGACGCAAGCCTTAGCCCAAGACGACCGGAAGCCCTCGCTATAGGGCAACCCGCTCCGGTTGGTCAGGATCGTTACGGCGGTCCTCTTTTGAGCGTCCAGTAGAGCCTTGAGCTCCTGCGCCACCTTCACCCTCACTCGAGCGCCGGTCTTTGATTGGCGAAGCGTTATGTGCGTTCCGTCATAGGCGGACCATGTGAGCTTTAGCAGGTCGCCTTGCCGCTGGCCGGTCCACCGTGCGAGCTCGAGCGCGAGCACCATGCGGGCAGGGGCCTTGGCCTTGAAGGCTTCCACCTGTTCATCGGACCAGATATTATCTTTCCTCGAGCTCGAGGCCAGCTTTTCGACCTTCTCGAGCGGATGCTTGGGAATATCCTCACGGTCCACGGCAAAGGCAATGATCTTGCTCAACACCGCCATGACCATATCCGCCGCTCTGGGTGTCGCCGCGAAACTGTCGCGCCACTCGAGTAGGAATTTACGAGCGCCCTTTTCGCCAAGAGCTCGGATCGGCAGGTCAAAGAATTCATCCTCGATTTTGCGGATCGCCCAGTCATAGGACGTTTTCGTTGATGGCCGCAGTTTCTGATAGGATTGGCTCTTGAGGTATTCGCGTATGAGCTCGGCCACATTGCCCTTACCGGGCGCATCCTCTCGAGCTCGAGTGAGCCGGTGGTATTCGATGCCGAAGGCTCTCGAGTGCGGAGCCGCCTTGATCCTGGGACCGCCACGCCAAGCATAATAGTACGTGACGACTGACCCATCGGCCAATTTGGCTTTGACCTTATGAACGCCCACGAGCCTTATCCGCATCTCTCTTGGCCCTCCACGCCTCGAGCGCGGAAGGTTCAGGGGTGTCTATGATTTGGTCAAGGGGAACAAAATGAGCCTGACCATTCTTGATGATAATTCCGAGATCCACGCCAGCCGCTTTTGCGCCGCGCATGATCCGGGTTACATCGCGCTGTCTGACGATGGCTGCGCTCGAGCTCAAAACACAGTCTCCCAAGCCCAATACCCAATCCCATATAGAAGTGCTGATGCAATTCCGATGGCGAATAAACGGCGGTGTAGGTTCATGATGGTACCTTGGGGTTGAGGGCGGCGCAAATCTGGTCATAGATCGACTTGCTTTCTTCCGGCCCTGCGGCAATGCCGGTTTCAAGCCAGTGGTCGATGTTGAGCTTTTGTCGCTCCAGCGCCTCACGCGCAGCCTTTAGCTGGGCTTCTAGCGCCTCAATGCGGTCAGCAGCTTTGTGCCGAACAGAATAGACTTTTTGCATGTACGCATTGACAGCAGGCAGGCTGAGCGCGCCGTTCTTCCTCAGATCTCGGCAGTCCCGGAGGTCGCCCACCAGATCGTCGCCAACGCTTACCGGGTTGCTCATGGGGTGGGCTCCTCGATCTGGCGCATTTCCCATGTCGGGTGGAATGGGCCGTCTGACTTAGCTTCGCCATCGAAGCGAACATTGATGTATTGGCCCTTCGCGCTGGTGACCGCGCCGCGCTTGGGGCCGGTGATCCTGCTGCCGGTGTACTCAACCCGGCTTCCACGCTTTAGCGTCAAGCCATAGGTTCGGTTGATGTAATCGAAGCTGCCCATCTGCTACTTCCCTTCCTGCGTGGCGTTGCTTTCCACCCACTCTGCAAAAATTACAAAGGTGTTTCTTCCATCAGACCCAGCGGGATAGAAACTGGCATATCTGCGCGCCTCCTTTGCAATTTCGTCTATCACCCCATCCCCCACGACCGCCGATTGAGCGCTGTAAGCGGGCTTAAACAGCCGAGCGATCTTGTAGGACGCAGGGCCGACCATCATTATCTCTCCTTCGTCCACGGTGAGGGTTTCCGCCAAAATCGCTTGTATGCGGTGTGCGATGGTCAAAATCGGCAAATCAGCTGCCACGACCGCCGATTGAGCGCGGCGGGTGGCGAGTTCGCGGGCCATGGCGGCTATTTCACCAAGGCTGCACGACATGTAGAATGCGCTTGCTGCTCCCGGTCCATCTTCAAGCTGCGGCGGAAGGCCATCAGCCATTGATCCATATTCCGCCGAAATCTCTTTCAGCCGTTCATCGCTAATCTTGTCTGTCATGATGGCTCCAGGGATGAGAGGGCAACGACTTCGCGGACGTCTTCCACGCGCAGGCCCCAGCGAGAGAGCCCGAGCCGATTGAACAGGTGGCCAGTGATCCGCTCAACCATCGCGTCTGTGACCATCACGCCCTCCGCTGGAGGTTGAGAGAGGGCAGGTGCATCGACGGGGACCCTCACCATGTCCATGTATGACTGGCAAACGTGCGAATATTCCGCGTCGTGGCTGGACTGGTAAAGCCCTGCGGCCATCTGTTCTTCGGTCGGCACTTCTGGCACCAAGTACCAGCCCACTGGGACGACCACCCCCGCTTCCGTGGTACGGATGGATTGCGTGAGGGCAGGAGGCGGGGGCATGTTGTCGATCAATTCGACGCCTGCAAGCGTTCCATCGCTGGCTATGTCCAAGATCGCTTCAACGTGGCGCTGGGTCTTGTAGGGTCCGGGGGCGCGGTCAGTGATGGCGAAATAATACAGCGGACCGACTTTGCTTTTGTCGCAGGTGAATGTTGCTGGTCGTGCATCCAGCTTCGCGCTTAACGTCTGTTCAGTGGTCATTGGTGTTGCTCCGGTTGCGGATGGCGGTTGCGATAATGCGGGCGACACGCTGCGCAATATGGTTGCCGTATTCTTCCTTTTCGGCTTCCACAGCACACGCCTCCCGCTCGCGTTCCTCGCCACGTTTCTCTGCGGCCATGATGGCGCGGGCGATTTTCTCAACGAGTGCCGGGTTGCTCCCGCCTTCAGCGCGAATTGCGGCATCCCAAACCCCTTGCGGGCACCAATCTGGCTTCACCATTGAACTGCCTCCCCGTCGATGCACCGACGAATGCGCCACTCCTCAAAACACTCCGGCTGCTGTACGAAAGCCACCTGTTGCACTGCTGGTTCAACCGTCATTGTAAGGGCGGCTCGGCGTTCAACTTCTGCCTTGGCGGGGGAAGGCTTGCCCTCAATCGCCTCAAGAGCGGGGCATCCGGCAAGGGCAACGGCAATGAACGGGATGGCGGCTAGGGTGAGAATGCGGGTCATGTCAGAGCCCTTTCGGCTTTGCGCAGATTGTTCCGAGACTGGATTTTGCGGGCGGGGTTGCTGGGTATGCGGGCGCGCTGTTCGGGCGGCTTCCGCTTCGGCGTAGGACGCTCACTGGACAGCCGTTCGGGGTCGAGCGGGACAATGACTATCTTGCGCTCTACGCGGTTCCTGAGTGTCCGCTGTAAGCCGCGAAGGGCGTAGAACAGCCATTCCTCGCGGCTAAGCGGCGTGTGGCCGTGCCCGTCAAAAACCCGGTGACAGGCAAAGCACGAATCCGCGCATGAAATGTCATCGGCCTTGACGCTGCGCCCCTGCGTTTCGTCGCGGATATGGGCGGCAACGGTCGTCTCAACGTCGCCAGTGCAAACCCCTGTTATTTGTAGGGTGCATGGCTGGCCGCGTGAGCCGTCCAGGTATTTGCGGGATCTGATTTCGGCGCGGCGCTGGGTCATGCCGCATCCCTTTCGAGAATGCTCTGGCAGTAGCCGAGAACGTCCTCCTTGCTCTTCTGGAAATCGACCTTGCCCATGGCTTTGAGGGACTGGCTCTTGGCCGTCCAGACAACCACCATGGCCTCGTGAACCGTGACGATGGCGAAGTCATCCATGGGCTGGATAAACGCCGCCAGTCGCCGCGCCTCGGCCTTACTGGCGCAGAGGATGGAACGCTCGTCGCGATAGCCCAGCCGGATCAGCGCGAACTTGCGCATATGGTCGGCGGTCTTGATACGCTCGTCGGCATCCTCTGGCAGCGAGAGGAAGATTTCTTGCAGGGTCGCGAAGTAGTGGTTGTGCGATATAATGGAGCGTTGCTCCTGCACTTCCATGCGGTACACTTCGCCAACCGTGAAGGCGTCATCGCAGGCTTTGGCAAAACGGGGCAGGGGCTCCATTGCCTCGCCAGACCAGCGGAATAGGACGGGTGCGCTGTTCATGACTAACCCGCCAATCCCGCTGGCATGAACTTGCTCAGCTTCCGGTCATACGCATCCTCAAGGGTGCGGACCTGTTCTGGCGAAAGCTCGTAGGCATAGGAAACGCTGTTGGTGAAAGTGTCTCCCCATACCGTTAGGGCACGTTCTGACTTCACCTGTTCAAGCTCGGCTAGGGCCTTTGCTACGTATTGGGTGGTATCGGTCATGGCTGGGCGTCCAGAGCGCTGAGAAGGGCGGCAAGGATGGCGAGGGGCGGATTGGCTGACTTGCCAAAACCCTGGCTCTGTCGGACGGATGGCCCGTCGCCGCTCAAATCGCTTTCATTGAGCAGCTTCACCCATGCCCGCCACTCGTTTTTGCCTTCATCAGAAACGGCAAACTTCTCAAGCGTCACGAAAGCCAAAGGCATCACGCGCTCCACCAGCGCCAAGGCGGCGTCTATGGAGGCGGTGAACGGCGGGCTATCTTCGTTTGGGTTCTTCCAGAACGACTTTGCATCAAGCTCTAGCTCTATGCTGGCGTCTAGAACCTTGTCCGGACCCGTCGCCGCCTTCACTTGCTCCAATAGCTCTGCTTCGATCTTCATCTGAATTTGTCCTACGGCTTTCTCGTCATAGACGGTTGGGCCGTAGGTTCCCTGGGGGTGATGGGGTTAAGCGGGTTCGCCCACGGTGTCGGCAAACTGCTGGTCAAGAGTGGCGTTCGGATCAACAGCGCCAGTCGGCTTGGAATAGGAGGCTAGGAACGCGTCCTTTTCTTCCTGGAGGATCGTGCGCCAGTCGAGCGGCAGGGCTTCCCAGCCCGCTATAAATTCCTCGCTGGTCCAGTAGGCCCGCAATGCGCCGCGACCCTTGCGGCCAGCCTCAATCACCTTGTCGAGCATGTTCTGGTGCAGCTCGCGGGATGCGGCCTTAGGCTGGGGAGCGGTAAAGGCTGGGCCTTCGGAAATCTCGCGGGCAACATCGGCCACATACTTGCTGTCATCGAACAGGCCCATGTGAACGTCTGCCGACATGCCCAGATGCTTCATGGCGTTGCCAATGGCATCGGTGAACGCCTTCTTGAACGCTTCGTCATCGGTGCGCAGGCCAGACGATTGTTTGACCACAACCATGTCACCGCCGACGCCATAGACGGTGTTTACGGCGCCATCGGCGTCAGCCCACCAGAGCGAGACGGTGCAATAGACCGCAACCTGTCCCTCGCTGGCTGGGATGGTCTGGAACGATGGTTCGCCCATGCCCCAGCCCTTGCCTGCGGGGCCAAATTCCTCGGTCATTTTCTGGCTGGTGTAGATCGGCTTGATGGCCGTCCCACCGAAGCCGCCAGCGCGCTTGAACTTCTTTGTATGGGCGGGGTCGGTCTTGCCCAGCCGGTTCCAAAGGTCTAGATTAGTGGATGCTGTCATGTGTAATATTCCTTGCGTAATCGAGGTGCCAGAGAGCTTCACGCCACAAGCGGCGGGCCTCGGCAGCGTGTTTCAGGAAAGCCTTGCGGTCGCCCCGCGCTTCATCATCCAAAGCCCATTTCCGATAGCGCCAGGACAACCGGCGCTGGGTTAGGGCAAGGGACACAAACGCGTCTCTCTGGGCCTGCAAGACCGACATGTTGCGCTGTGCAACAATTGGCGAAATCTGGTTCATGCCATCCACCACAGCCCAATCGTGAAAAGGACGGGAAACAGCACCACCATCACCACCAATAGAGCGGCGGCTTGTTCGCACTGCTCGGAGAAGGTGAGGGGTTCGGGCTCAATGAATGGGGAGCGGAGGGGGCTCACAGGTCCACCACCTTGCCGCACGTCTTGCATTCCAATAGTCCGTCGTCGTTTGTCTCGCGTGACCAGTCGCAACCGTTGCCTTGCTGGTCACACGCTTTTCTAAGCTCGTGGGCCAAGTCTTCGGCGGCGAGCCAGCGATCAAAGCCGTCGTCACTGTGTTCGCTCATTTCATCGCTCCATCTGTTTGCGCTGCTGACTGCTCTAGGGCGTCGGACAGGATTTTTCTGAGGGCTTCGGAAAGGGCATCGGAGGCGGCTGTTCGGGGCGCTGGGTTGCACCAGTCACAGCGGCGCATGCAGTCCTCGCAGCCCTCGTCTGGGTGCTTGCAGGCAAACTCTTGGAAGCAGTGAGACACATAGCCTTCGCCGCCGCAGTTCGCACAGTCCTCGCCTTGCTCGTAGTCGTCAAAGCCGTCATACTCAGGATCAAATGGATCGCTCATTTCATCGCTCCGGTTTGTTTCGCTGACTGCTCAGCAATCTTGAGGGCCAATTCAGGATCGGCTCTGCGTGTCTCAGCCAGTCCCGCAATATCGAGAGGGGTTACACGGATCACTGCGCCACGAGCTGCGGCCTCTTTTGCGGCGGCGAAGTATTCTGATTGGGCGGCTTCGACAGCGGATATGGTGGCGGTCGGGGTCATGGTGCCGTCCCTTCGGCCATTGCCTTCAGGTCGTCTATCGACCAGTATTCCCAAACGACACCGATGCCGCCGCACTCACCGCAGCCAGCCCCGACGAAGGCTTGGAACATTGGGCTGTAGGGGTAATCGCCTGTCTCAGCGCCTTCATTGGTTTCGTGGCATCCGGTGCATGAGCGCCAGCCACAGGCCGCGCCGTCCTCAGCTTCTTCGCGCATCACACGGGCAATGCTGCTGGAGAAGTCAGGCTCGGGGAAAACGGTTTTGAGTAGGTTGCGATGACGGGGAAGAACGATACCGTTGCTCATAATGCTTCCTCGGATATCGCCTCGTTAGCCAAGTCCACAGCTTGAGAAAGGCCGCTTGACAGCCCCTCTAGGTCCATAGGGGCAGGGCCACCTTGCCGAAGGAACCGGGATAGCCCCCCGATATCGTCTAGGATGTTCCGCAGCCTCTCGATTTCGGCCCGCAAAACCTGCTCGTCGGTCTGGTGGCATCCGCAGCTAGGGCTAGTGCGCTGATCGAACGAGGGGCAGGCGCGGTCTGTGCATCTGTGCAGCATCGGACCTACTCCGCAGCCACATAGAAATGAGCATCAGGATCACCAGCAGCACCATGGACAAAAATGCCCTGATCCTTGGCGACCAGATCCCAAAGGGGGCCAGCGGCATCAATGTCAGCGTCTGCCGCCTCTAGGACCAGCATACGGATAGCGTCTGAAACCGTGGACATGCCCTTCATTGAAACACCGTCAATGAGAACGTCGCGGCAGCTTGCAATGAGCTGGCCATCATCGACGCAAGCGTTGACTTCAACGCGGCATTCAAAGTCCCGAACAAGCATGATGCCGGTGATCGGATCGACTAGATCGGTGCAAAATTCATAGGTCATATCAACCTCCGTGGCATTCAAAGTCCTGGAACAGGGTGATGGTCTGGTCTGCCGTGCCAAAGATCAGCGCGGTTATGTCGGTGGTGAAGGGGTACATGTCTCAGCCCTCCTGCGCTGCAATGGCGCGGTCAAAAAGGGACATGACATCGGCGTGGGTGGTGGCTGGATCGTCGTTGAAAGCGGCGGCAGGTCGCAAAATTCCCCGATCAGGAAAATCCTCTGCGCTCACTAGGTCATCCAGCAGATTTGCGGCGGTGATGGCACCAACCTCGCAGCAAGCTCCGACGATGCAGAAGCATCCGCAGCCATCCGAGCTTTTCCCTTTGATCCACTTCGCGGGATCAGCGATCAGATCCTTTGCTGCGATCAGGTTTTCTTTGACGGTGGGCATTGTCTCAACCTCTTGGCGTGTGCCTGTTGAACTGAGGGGTGGCGGGTCAGTCGCCGCTGTCCACGGTCATGTTCATTCCGCAGTGCTTGCAATTGCCGGGACGCCAGCCGCGTGATGGATTTGCTCCTGCGCCAAGCTGCTGCTCGTGCTTGCAAAGGGCGAACCGCCGAACGATGGGTTTCTGCCCGCCGTAAGTCACCGCATAACCGCCGCCATCGAGGTAGCCGCCCATGCCGCCCTGCGTGAGAAAGAACTGCGTCCACTGCTTGCGGCTGTTGTCAGGCAGCATTGCCCAACCCCAAACGGGGTTCATCATGTGACCGCCAGCCGCAAGGTTGTTCAGGAAGCCCAGCGGCTCCACGTCCTCAGCGTTTGGGAGAGGCACGGCCCCGGATAGAACCGGCTTCATGTTCCCATCGGTGGTGTAGCTAATCTCGGCCATCTGTCTCTCTCCATTCCCGAGCGGTGTGCCGGGGTTCATTGAACTTCGCTAGAGCGCGCCGTTGCAGACGCGCTCAGGTGAAGGTCAGCAGCTGTAGTTGCCGAAGCCGCTGCCAAGGGACCATCCGGGCTGGCTGCAGGTCGGGGGCTGAGGCGTCACGATGTCAGGGTTTGGCGTCACCAGATCAGGATTGGCCGTAACGGTGG
>CAYTFY010000016.1:0-38207 GCA_964437225.1 uncultured Gemmatimonadaceae bacterium
AATGGATTTCGGAGAATGTATGAACACCCCCACCCCCTCGAATCCGGCGACAGAGGCCACTTTGCCGTGTCCGTTTTGCGGGCAGCAACCTGTATTGCTCAATACGCCGTATCGAAAGAGTGCCTTCTATTCGTGCGATGACTCGAACTGCGCCGGATACAACGCTGAAGCCACCATGGCGCAATGGAACACCCGCACACCCCCACCTCAGGAGGCGCCCGCCCCCGTGACAGAGGGAGCGCAGCGGGAGGCGGTTGCGTATGTCAATCCAGATTCGCTGCGTGCCCTTGCAAAGGCGCGTGAGAAAGGCGCACAACTTTGTATTGACTGCTACGCACGCCCAACTACACCAGCGCACAAAGCCGATATGCCTCTCTACACCGCCCCACCGCCCCCGGACAGGGTGCAGCCCGAGCGGGTAGAGGCTGAGCACGTTTCCGAAGTTCAACGGTGGAAGGACAAATTGTTTGAGCGGTACGCGCAACAGACTGGCACTTATCGCGACCTCGCGACTATCGCGGCTGAGATGCTTGTCGAGTCTGCTGCTAGAGAGTGGCGGACGGCGGAAGCGATCGCGAACACTCGGGAGATCGGCAATGGATAGCGCGATGGATCATTTGCTTGCCGCATTTCACACGGCCAATGTCCCACCGATGGCTGGAACGCGTGATGAGCTAGAGCTAAGACTGCGCGCTGTGATTGCAGCGCACGAATCAACCCCACCGACCGACGCGAGCGGCGGGGTTACGGATGCGATGACGCAAGCCGCTTGCGACAAATATCACGAATGCGGCCCATTCGATAGCGAATACCCGAGTTTTGTACGGATGCGTGCTGCCCTCGAAGCCGCCGACCGCGCGCGCAATCCGGTGGATGCCAGCGCGCAGGCGGATGCGCCCGAACTTACCTCGGCAGACTTCCCTTATCTGGAACATGAAAAGGTCATCCGCGCGCAGGCGTCGAGTGCGGGTGAGCCTGTGGCGTGGGTAGATGGCGCTGACATTGGGTTCCTGCGCGATCGTGGTCAGCGACTTACCGCGCTCAGCGTGACGCAAGATTTGCCGTGCATGGTTCCACTCTACGCCGCCCCCACGTGCGACTGCGGGCCGAAGTGCATGCACGCTTGGTCAGGCCATGATTCGATACTTGGTGCAGTCTGCATCCATTGCGGAGCGCGCGAGAAAAAGTGAGAAAGCCGGGCGCGTTGCACGCCCGGCTGTGGATCTCAGGCGTTGAGCGCAGCCTGCGTGGCGGCGTCGACGACGGCTTCGATTGGCGCCCACTCCGCGGCCGTCAGCGGCCGGTTCTCGGCGAGCGCGGCGCGGAACACTGGCACGAACGGCGCGTCGGTGCCGTCGCTCTGCTTCCACTTGAGGAGGCCGGTCGCGGCCCACTGGATGAGCTGCTCGATCTGGAGAATCAGTGCGGGGTCCATGTCAGCCTCCGGTCGGCGGGACGAGCGCCTGCAGTAGCGCAAGCGCGATGTTGAGGTCGGCGATATAGCCGTCGAGCGTGCCGGCGCCAGCATTCGGGTTCGCCTTGACGGCGGCGATGGCGGCCTTCACCGCGGCATCGGCCTTGACGATCGCGGCCTTGATCTGCGTGATCTTGGCCTCGCTGCAGCCGATGGTCGCCATGTTGGCGTGGCAGGTCGCGATGTACGCCTGCGCCTCGTTGGCGAAGCGCGCGTAGCTGAGAGCGCCCTCGGCGACGGCGACGCTGGGATTGACGGAGCCGTTCGCGTTGACCGGCTTCGGCATGTTGTTCGCGCAGCCCGAGAGCGCGAGCGGCACGCAGAGAAGGAAAGCGTAAAGCCACTTCATGGTGATGGACCTCCTACTTGTTGGCGGCATTCGTGACCGAGTCTTGCTTGATGCCGCGCGCGACGGGAATGCCGAGGATACCGGCGACGGCCAGGATGAAGGGAAGGTGCTCGACCTGCCATGGAACCTGCAGCGTGGCCTGATCGGCGGCGGACAGAAACGTCTGTGCGGCCGCGAGGATGGCACCGTAGGCGCCGAGCAGCGCGCCGAGGCGCGCGACGAGCGAAGCCTTGATGACCGGCCACGCGTTCTCGATGAACTGGATTGTCATGCTCGCCTCCTTACGGCGGGTTGCCTGCGTTGAAGGACGTGATCTTCTTCTCGATCTCGTCGGCGTCTGCGTTGAACTTCGCCGCCATCCAGTCGATTTGCGCCTGCGTCCAGCTATGGGCGCTCGCGTCCTGGTTGGCATTGTCGATTGCTGTCCGAAGGCGTCCCGTGCCCCCGACTATGATGACCACACTCATGGCCTTTTCTCCTGCTGGGTAATCTTGCCTTCGATCGTCGCGACCTTTCCGCGCAGCACGTCCTGCCACGCCTTCATGTCGCGAAGTTCGTTAGTGACCGATCTCGCGATGAACATCGTCACGAACATGGAGCAGATGCAGGCCGCTACCGCGATCCCTGCGACGAAGCCGCCCATGTTGCTCTTATGCACAACCGTCTGCGTGACGCCGCGTTGCTGAATCTTCTCGAGCAACGTCGCCACGTTCTCGTTGGTCTTGCGGAGTTCGTCGACTGCTTCCGTAAGCTGTTGCATTTACCCTCCCCAATGACCCTCGCCTCGGCCTAGCCACATGTTCTCGACCTTGACGCCGAGCGTTTTGACGTTGTCGGATAGAGTTCCGACCTGGCTCGCGAGAACCGCAACGTTGGTAGCCAAGCGGCCGTGGTCGTCGTAATTCTTGTCGACCTTTGCGACAACGCCCTCGAGGCGTCGTGTGATGTCAGCGCTCTCCTGCTGCGGGCTCTTGAAGATGCGGAAGAACATCGCCGCCGCGATCCCCATGAGACCGACGCCGATGGAGCCGAGAACGGCGACGAGTGCGGGCGTGATACTCGGTTCCATCAGTCCGGAGTCCTGAACCATGCCGCCTCTTCAGCGCGGCGTCGAATGAGCCCGGCCGGATGCTCGATGCCGGCGCGGGTCCAATGGCTGAAACCTTCGGCGGCTCCGTCGAAGTCCCCGATCATGAGGCAGCGCAGCGTGTCGGAGTTGTGGAAGCCGGTGCAGCCGATGTTGAAGACGAGCGAGGTCAGCGCATCGAACTGGTGCTGCGTCAGGCGAACGTTGGTTACGGCGGTTCGGATGCAGTTCTGCGCCGATTCCAAGTCCTCGCGCAACAGCGCCTCAGCCTCCTCGCGCGAGATGAGATCGCCTTCGCGGACGCCGCGTGTGTGCCCCCATCCGATCGTGAGGATGCCGCGCAGGTCGTAGTACGCCTGCAGGCGCAACGACTCGAACCCCTCGATCATGTTGACGCCGTCTTCGCTGATGATCCGATCGCGGTTCATTCGAGTACGCTCCTATCGGATCAGTTCGGCAGCGCCGGCACGTCGATTCGCACAACGTCGATCGACAGCGACGTCCCCCAATTCTCGTTGCAATACACGGCATCGAGTGAACGGCTCGCGAAGCACTGCGGCTCGTCGAAGTAGTTGCCGTCGTTGACGTAGTTCGCGGCGAGCCCGTAGACCGCGCCCGTGACGACGTTGACGGCGACGATGTTCGCGGGCGGCGTGCCGTAGCTGCCGAACACGGCCCAGCCGGGCTTGCGGAACGCCTTCGCCGACCAGTGTCCGGCGCAGTTAGCGCACGGATGCGGGGGCACGTTGTCGAGCCATGCGTTGCCGTAGATCGGGAACAGCGTGCGCCGCGAGCTTGGCCCCGCGTCGATGTCGGTGACGAACGTCACGCCGGCCGTGTAGTCGAAGCTCACGAAGAAGTCATCGCCGTTAGGCAACACCCCGATGTCCGCGTGCTCGACGCCGGGATGGAGCTGCCACGTGGCGCCGCTGCCGTCGATGCGGTAGGCGCGCGTGCCCGCGCTGTCGTTGCCGCTGCGGACGAACCAGCGGCCGCTCGGCGTGATGGTGACGTTGTCGGGCCTGATGCTGTTCGGCATCGACCACAGCACGCGCTTCGCGACGACGTCGAGCGCTACGAACCCGAGCGGCGCGAAGCCGTCGGTCTCGCACATGAGGCCCCAGATCCGGCCGTCGGCGCTCGGCGAGCCCTCCGACTTCGTCCAGCACCGGCGCGCGGTCGGCCAGAGCGCGGTCACGGCGGCCGTGAAGTCGTACTGCGGCGCGCTCGTGTTCGCGGCGACGTCGAGGCGATAGAGGACGGTGCCGCCGTTGATGGAGAGGTAATAGGCGATGTTCGGGTCCGCCGCGTCCCACTGGAACTCGCTGTCGCCGGCCGGGCCCGCGAGTCTCTTCACGAACGCGAGCGTGTGCGCGTCGAAGACGTCCCAGAAGCCATTGGGCTGGTAGACCGCGAGCAGCGAGTCGTCGGCGTTCAGCGACTGCCTGCGGTTGTAGTCCTCGCGCAGCCACGCCTGCCCGCCGCCGGCGTCGGTCGCGTGGTCGGTCACGCGCGTCACGGTCGCGCCATAGGGGCTGAGGTAGCTGCCGCCCTTGGCCGGGCGCGCGGGAGCGGTGAAGGTCGAGCCCGGCCGCGGTGCCTGCCACTGGAACGGCGGCGGCCCCACGGGCGCGCAGGCTCCGGCGGGCGGATCGGCGGGCACCCACGGCATGGGCTGCCACGAGCCCGCAGCGCACGTCCAGTCGTGCGTCTGCGTCCAGCCCGCGCCCTCGGTGCCCGGCGGACAGGTCGCGTGCTGGGACGCAACGGCGGGCTTCTGGCCGCATGTCGGCGCCGGCCACTGCCACTGCGGGTAGATCGGCCCGGCGTCGGTCTCAAACTGAACGTAGCTGCCCTGCCCGACGTTGCCGCAGATGAGGCGGAAGCGGGTCAGTCCGTGCTGGCCGTTGACGGGGCTGCCGCGGTAGTCGGTGCAGCTCGCGCTCGAGATCGGCAGCGTGCGCGTGACCGTGCCCTGCGTGAAGGTGATCGCGGTCGGGATCGGAGGCTTCGGAGCGGGCGCGGCCGACAGGGCGCCGGAGAAGAGGAGGAGCAGGAGAGCCGATCGCATGAAGCCTCCTAGTTGAGGTCGGTTTCGGTAATTGTGCACTTTGTTCCGGTATTTGTCGCGGTCGAGGCGGCGACGCTGCCGGCGTTCTGGATCGTGACGGAGGCGGCGCTGCCGATGTTGGTGATGGTGACGGAGACGAGGCGCGGCGGCAGGAAGTGGTCGACGACCGAGCCCGAGTACGCCGTCATCTCGCTGCCGACGGCGGCGATGCTGAACGAGAGGCCGACGCCGCCAAAGGCCGCCGTCAAGGCGGTCCCGGATACGGCGACGCCAAGGGCCGGCGCGACCGTCCCGTCCGCGGCCGCAGCCACAGATCCAGAGACAGCGACCGCGCGCGCGAGGCCGGCGGTGCCGCCCGAGGTCGTGAGCGCGACCCCTCCGACGGTAACGGCCAGCGCGGGCGCGACGTCGCCCGAGATCGCGACCGCGACCGAGCCCGAGACGCTGACCGATTGCGATCCCCCGACGGTGACGGTGCCGGAGAAGGTCGCGGCCTCGGAGCCGGCGGCGTCGACCGCGAGCGCGAGACCGACCGACCCGGAAGCCGCAGTAGCCGCGCTCCCCGTGGCCGGAAGCGCGAAGGCCGGCGCTCCCGAGCCGTCGGCCACCGTCGCCTCGGAGCCGCTCGCCGCGACCGCCAGCAACGCCCCTGCGGAGCCCGTGGAGGCCGAGGTGCTCGAGCCCGCCGCCGCGATGCTGTGGAGGGGCGCCGCCGTTCCTGAGGCCGTAGAGGCGGCGCTACCGGCTACCGCAAGCGCGAAGGCGGTCCCGGCGCTGCCTGAGCTTGCCGTGGCGGCCGTGCCCGTGGCCGCGACCGCGAACTGCGGCGTGCCGACCGACCCCGATGCGGAGGTCGCCGCGGAGCCGGTCGCCGCGATCGAGACCTTGGGCGCGGCCGTTCCCGAAGACGCCGTGACCGAGGAGCCGGTTGCGGCCAGTGCCTTCGCGAGTGCCGCGGTTCCGCTAGACGCCGTTGCCGCCGAGCCAGAGACCGAAACCGAGACGCCGCCGCCGCTGGTGTCTCGGATCGCGAACGTGATGGTTGTGGCGTCGGTCGTGCTGCCGGTGCCGACGCTTGTCGTCCAAGAGCCGTGATCGGTCGTCGCGCCCGTGTAGGCCTTGTGCCCGAGCGCGCCCGTCCAGAAGGAATTGTTCTGCTCGTTGGCATCCTTCGTGAAGCTGTTGCCGGCGGTGAATGTCGGGTTCGAGCCCTGCGCGGTGCCGAGCGCCGAGATCAGCCAGCCATTGTTCGCGTTCGTGGTGATGTTGGCCGATACGAACGGACTCGTGCCGTTCTGTACCGCATAGACCGACGCGATCGAATCGTAGGCGGCGTTGTTGTAGCACTGGACGATAATCGTCGGGAAACCGCCGCCGCCGCCGTCGCTGACGGTGAATGTCGTCGAACCACCAACCGCGCTCGCGATATAGAACGAGCGCACCTTGAAGGGATTGCCGCCACTAGCAGTGCCCGAATTGAGCGTCTCCGATCCGATGCCGACGACGACATCGGAATGGCTCGTCGAGACCGAGATAGTCGTCGACAGCGACGATCCCGTGATGACGTGGATGGCGATGAATTGCCCGGCCGTGACAGAAATAGCCGACGACGTGCCGCCGTTGCTGGACGACGAGCCGAAGACGACGCTGTTGCCGAGCGTGATTGCCATATCAGCTTATGCGTAGCAACCCGGTTGAAGAGTTGTTCGTCGGCATCGTCACAGTAAAGGCCGCCGCCGCGACAGTCTGCGCCGTGAACGTCAGCACCTGCACTGCTCGATTCGACTGCGTCGTGTTGTAGATGAGCATGCAGTCGAATGACGTCGACAGAGTCACGGTTCCGTAGGCGACGTCAGCCGAAAGCGTCGTGTACGCGATCGTGCCTGATGTCGCCGGAGCCGACCACGTCACCGAGACGCCACCGGCCGAGTAGCCGCTGCCGCTGACTTCATTCGTCGCGCTATATGCGGTCGTGCTCGCATTGACGGTTGCGGTCGCGAGATAGAGCGCGGCCTTGAACGAATCGGCCGTCGTGGCGCCGCGCGTGACGGTCGTACCGAGCGCGTGAATACCGTTGAGGATTTCCTGCTTGAAGGACGTTGCGATTGCTTGGGTGTTTGCCATCTCAGTGTGCTCCGTTGAGGTGCGCGGCCTCGGCCTTTGACTCGACGCCGCGCAATTTAAGGATGTGTGGTTCTCGCTTCACTTCTTCGCCGTGGTAGTAGACGTGCTTGACGAAAACGACCTCGTCGTCGTTCTTGATCCACTCGATGTAGATCTCGCAGTCGCACTCGTTGAGGTTGCCGAGCGTCGTCCAGATGACGGGCTTGGTAATGTCGACGTTAGTCATGCTGCTCCACCGTGAGCGAGAGATTGGCCGGGCAGTAGAACCCGGAGTCCGTGGGATCGAGCAGCCACACCGAAGCCTCGTATTTCGCGGGCTGCAAGTTGGCGGTGTCGGCGCTGACGAAGTCGAGATCGAACGTCAGCGTCTTCGCGACGCCGTCGCCGGTCACGGTAGGCGTCTTCGTGATGACAGCCTGCGACGTGAACGGAGACTTGAACGAGACCGCAGCCGTCCAGCCGTCGTAGGTCGGTAGCGCGGTGCCGTCCTGATTCGTGACGTTGAGCACGAACTGATAGCTGCCGTTGCTGCCGGCCTTGATCGTGAAGTCGTATTCGGTGACGACCCAGCCGATGCGGTTTGTCATGTCGTTTCCTCAAGAAGCTTCTTGGAACTGAGGCCCCCACGTCCACAGCGGCGGCTGGTCGTAGTTGAGCGAGCCGATTGCCGACGGTCGCGCGAGGAGCCAGTTGCCCTGCATGAACTCCTGGTCGTAGCTGATCCCGTTCGACGTCGAGTACGTGTCCCCATGCGGCGTATCGCAGACCGCGCACACTGCCGTCGTCGACAGCAGCATCTGCAGCGTCTGGATGTCGATGACGCCGGATGGGTTGCCGCCATCAGCGAGCGTCGATGAGGCGCCGCCCTTCGCATCCGCGTTCGAGAATCGCCCGAGCGTCGCGCCGGCCTGCCAGTAGGGCTTGCGCATGAGCTGCCAGAGCTGGCCGCCTGCGCTGCGCTGGTAGGCCGTGGGGTCGATCGGCTGACGCGTGGGGTTGTTGTAGACGAGCGTCGGCAGGTCGATGATGCGGCCGCAGTACATCTCGCCTATCGCGATGGTGGCCGCCGCCGCGATCGGTGATCCGCCGCTGCCGTTGTCGTTGTAGATGCGCGTCACGAGCGAGGTGCCGTTCGCGAACGGGAACGCCCACGAGCAGAGCTCGCCGCGAGGTCCGTAGCGCAGGCGCTGCGTGACGCCGCCGATGACCGTGCGGAGGTTGTAGACGACGCCTGAGCCCTGCACGTTGATGAAGGCGGCCACGCCTTGCCGAGGCGAGGATTCGCCGAACGGGTTCGCCGAGATCGTGACCGTGATCTCGACGTAGCTATTCGTGTTTTGCGTGCCGTTCGTCCAGCGCAGGCTCGCGCCGCTGCCGGTGCGGCCGTCGAAGAGTGCCGAGGCGTCGGTCAGGAACGCGGCGCCGCTGCCTGACTGGCCGGTGATCGCAGCCGACATGGTGTAACCGCCGTAGCCGAGCAGCATGCTAAAGTCCCCCTATGGCTGACTTCGACTGTCCATTCTGCGGCGAGCCACTGAAGCTTGAGAAAAGTTTCGATGACCTCGGCAAAGAGGAGACGTGCTCTTGCGGGCACACGCTCGCCGTGCAGTTCGACGAGAACATGGAAGGCGAGACGTGGTGGTGGATCGAGGAAGTCATCAGTACCACCCCGAAATAGTGACCTTGTTCCCGAACGGAAAGAGTTCGGTCCCTGTGACGAGTACCGGCGTCGAATCGAACATCGCCGTCCCGTCCGCGTGAGCATACGTCAGCAGTACCGTCGCGCCGAGCAGCAGGTTCTGCGCAGCCAGCGCGCCCAACGTCTGATTGCCGAGGACGCCGACGTCGTCGAAATAGACGGTGAAGGTGACGAAGTTCCGTTTCCCGTTGAAGATGGTGCCGTCGTCGTAGACCTTCGGCGCGTAGAGCCCGACGACGCGGTCGATCTCGACCTGCGCGTCGTCGGGATCGTCGAGCAGCGAGTCGAAGATGCTGTTGCCGATCGCATGCGAATACTGCCCGGCCGGCGTCACCGATGACGTAACCTGATACTGCGACTTGCGCCCGTAGCGCATGCGCACGTCGGCGGGCACGAGCGCGTAATCGGTCACGAAATCCGCCGGCCCCGAGATCGTCCAGTTCCGGCGCGCGCCCATGACCGTGGTCAAGTTCATGGCGCGGTCGGCGCGGATCGAGATCGGCCGCTGCGTGTTCGTGAGGTCGAAGGCCGCGACCGGCGTCTCGAGCTTCGGGTCGACGAGGCGGAAGGCATAGACCTGACCGCCGGCGTTCGTCGCCACGTCAGCGCAGAAACTCGGCAGCGGTCCCAGCAGACAATCGCGGTAGATGTTGGGCGCCGAGTCGTAGTGGATGCCGAAGGTGTAGCCGGTGGCATCGTCGATCGCGGCGAAGCTAGCGGTATCGACAACGCTCGTGTCCTCGTAGGCACGGAGGTACAGAATCTCGTTGGGCGCGAAGTTCGCGAGCGTGATGCCCTGTAGCGGCGCCTCCTCGAACTGGCCCAGAAGCTCGACCGTGAGCCCGTGCCATGTGCCGGTCCATGCCGGATTGGTGGCGCCGCCGCCGACCATGATGACGTAGAGCGTACGCACGGTGCCGTCGTTCGGGCATCGGTATTCGAAGCTGTAGTTCTGGCTCCCGAGCTGCGGTGCCCGCAGGTACGGACCATTCCACGGCCCCGAGATGTCGCCGCTGGGATCGGTCGTGAGGTTCGTCCGCAGCATGAACCCGCCCTGCGTGCCGACGGTGCCGAGCACCTGATCGATCGCGATCGTGATGCGGTAGGCCGATCCCGGCTGCAGAAACGCGGTCGTCACGTGCGCGCTGTTGCCGAACTCGCCGAGCGTCGGGATGTAGCGATCGGTCGTGACGAGCTGCATGCAGTAATCCTGCACGTAGTTCGGCGTGCCGACGCGCGTGCGCGTGCCGCTGCCGCCATAGGTCCAGCCCGTCGGCGGAGATCCCGCGACCGGCCACGTCGTCAGGAGTCCGGCGCCCGCGAGGACGTCGACGGCGCCCGGCGCGATCGCCTGCGTGCCGACGCTCGAGCAGTCGCAGAGGAGCTTGCCGACTGGCAGCGTCGCGAGCTGGATGCCGCTACGGTTCAGGGCCGGAGTCACCTGCGGCGGCGAGGCGTTGACGTCGAGGATCGCGCCCATGTCGCGGGTCTGCGCGATGTTCGTGAGCGCGACGTCGTGCAACTGGTATACGGGCTCGCCGCTGCCGTCGAGGCCATCCTGCGCGATCAGGAGCGGCAGCACGTTGCGGCAGGCGCCGAACGTCATCGGCACCATCTTGTTCGCCGCGTTCGAATCGACGTAGGGCGGGTTGTAGCGCGCAAGGAGCTGCACGTCGAAGCGCGAGAGCGTGTCCTTGAAGGTGACGCGGATCACGTCCTCGGTGTCGCAGGCGACGTCCTCAATGATGGCGGTGGCGACCGTGATGCCATCGGCGACGGTCGTGGCTCCGCCGAGCATGGACGCCGGCACGATCTTGAACTCGACCGGCGCATCGCGGAGGTCTGCCGCGAGCAGGAAGTCGAAGGCGCCGTCGTAGTTGTCGATCTGCAGCTCGCCGTAGGCCGCGAGCGAGTCCCCGCTGTCGCCCCACGGCCAGAACGACGCCTCGCGCTTGATCGAGAACGTGTCCGCGTTCTTGATCCGCGGCGGGAACTCGACGCCGGCCGGCGTGTCGGTTTCGGTCGTGAGCAGTCCCTCGTCGATGCTGGCGAGGTAGACGGTGCCGATGCCTTCGGTGTTCTGAACGTACCAGCCTTGGAGGTGGAAGATCTGCGTCATGTCGGCGGCGCCACGATGCGGGGATAGTTGAAGGCGACGCCGCCACCGCCGAAGCGCGTGTAGGAACTGGTCTCGCCCGCGATGCCGCCGGCCAGCGTCTGCGCCGGCACCCAGACGCCGGACGTGCCGAGGTCGACCTCGTAGACCCACGTTCCTGCGATGATGAAGCTGACGTAGATGTGACCTCCGAACGGTATGAGGTAGACTTCGATGTCCGTGCGCTCGTCGATGGGATCTAGCGTCGTCAGCACGACGTTGTTCTTCTTGATCTCGCCGGTCGCCGGGTAGTAGCCGCAGCTCTTGGCGTCGTGGCCGACGGCCTCGTTGAGCGGCGAGTCCGGCTGCGCGACGCCAGTCGCAATGTTCGTGCTCAAGCTCACCTGAGGCGTCGACCAGAACACGGTCTCGTAGAACCCGGACGCCGACGATTTCGGCAACGTCGCCAAGACCTTACGCGCGTTCGACAGCGAATCCTGCCCGGTCGTGACGACGAGGTTGCCCTGATCGAGGATCAGATCGTTCTGCGTCGCACCGCAGGCGTTCGGATTCCAGGTTGAGTAGACGCGCGCGGTCATTTAGTATCGGCTCCCCGCTTCGGTGGAGGCGGAAGGGGAGATAACGGCATGAAACTTTTCTTGTGCGTGCTTGCGTGCTTTGCGGTGTCGGTCAACGCGGCCGAGCTCACGATCAATCATCCGGGCTGGTCCGAGACCATGCACGGCACGTTCTTGCAGTCGAACATCTCGCAGACGGCTGGCGGAGGCGTCGAGTTCGAAGTCACCGATCACAGCGCCGCGAAGTCGCCGCGTCGCATCGCGACCGGACCCAAACCGATCTGGCACATCGCGCTCTGGATCGAAGGCCAGTACCAGTACACGCAGAGCGCGTGCTTCGGCGACTTCGCCTACAATTATGGCGATCCCGTGCTGACGCTGACTTGCAATGATTGATGCGGGTGCGTTCATAGGCTCAACTTGGAGGAACCGCCGGTTCCTCCGGTCTGTCCTGATCCACCTGCTCCGGATGAAATGCCGACGGTAGAAATTGTTCCTGCCAGAAGATCGCGCAGGTTGATGATTCCTGAAAAACCCCCGGCTCCTCCAGCCCCTGCGGTCGATGTGCCGCCACCAGCATTGCCACCGTTGCCTGCGTCGCCACCGGATGCGTCGATCGCATTTGTCGCAGTAGACCCGGTAAGCCCGGCGTGATAAATGCCGATATAGCCACCACCACCACCACCACCGCCACCGCCACCGCCACGACCGATTCCAGCACCGTTACTGCCAGTAGCACCCTTGAAGCCACGCGCATCTATGGCTGTTGCTGAGGTACTTCCGCTTCTAGCGATATTTCGAGCACGGATGATGATGCGTCCGCCGCCTCCGCCGCCGTTTCCGGACGCTCCTCCAGCAGCTACGCCATTCCCACCACCACTTCCGCCGCTGCCGCCGCCAGCGCCACCACCGAGCGGATAGATGCCATTGGCGGTAATGCTCAGGCTGATCCCATTGAACACGGAAACGTTGTCGTTCTGAATTATGTAACCTCCTGGAACGTACCCAGGCGCAACGCCTGACGCCACTCCGCCACCGCTTCCACTACTACCGCTTCCGCCACCTCCGCTATTACCTGATGTTCCGCATCCAACTATGGGCACACTCCCGGCAACGCCTGCGGTTCCAGCTCCGGTTCCTCCGGCAACACTCGTTCCGCCAGCCTCTCCATAAGGTGCGGCAGTTCGTGTGACAGTATTTGGCAGTGCCGCCGCAGAACAAAAAATCGCGCTTGCTGGCGCACTCGTGAGATCAAGAAGCGTTTTGCAGAACACCGTGAATCCGCGCGTATTTAACTGACCTGTCCCGTTGATAATCAATGTGTCGTAGTACATGTCGCGCGATAGCGTAGTGGTGCCGCTGCTGATTGTAAGATCGCCGTCGCTTCCATCTCCGAAATAAATAGAAAGATAGTCCGATGATCCGGTGCCTCCTGCGTCGTCGACCGTGACGAATGATGTGTTATTGACGACCGCACTCAGCTTCAACCGCGTCGCGACATTGAACGTATTCGGCGCCGTCAGCGTGAAGTCGATGTAGTCCTGCGTGCCGGGGTCGGTGACGCGGATGGTCGGCTGCGTGTAGGTCGAAAGCGTCACAGTATCGGGAGTTCCAGAGACCAGCCCGAAGGCATCCATCGTCAGCCCGGACGGCAGCGCGCCTGCAGAGACAGAGAACACGAGCGCCGATGATGTGGTGGACGTGAGCGAGGTCAGCGTGAGGTACGCGCTCACGGGCACGCCCTTCGTCATGAAGCGTAGTTCGTTCGGGACCGTGAGCGTGCCCGAGCTCATGCGGTCGAGCACGACCATCGTCACGGGGATTGCGAGCGAGCCCGCGCCGGCCTTAGTCGCGGTCACGGTGAACGTCGTCGTCCCTACGGCCGATCCGTTCGGAGTACCCGAGAGCACGCCCGCGCTCGAGAGCGAGAGCCCGGACGGTGCCGATCCCGTCGTGACCGAGTACGTGATGCCGGCCGTGCTGCCGGTGAAGTCGGCGACGAGGAAGGCGAAGCGATAGGAGACGTCGCGGCGCCCCGGCGGAGGCTGAGAGCCGCCTTGCAGCACGCCGAGCGCGGCCTCGATGTTGATCGTGAGGGAGTGGTCGAAGACGTTCGACGCCGAATCCTGCACCTCCGCCACGAACGACACCGCGCCCTGCACCGTCGGCGTGCCCGTGATCGCGCCCGTCGAGCCGTTGAGCGAGAGCCCGGTCGGCAGCGAGCCCGAGAGGATCGAGTAGGAGTAGGGCGCGCCCGCGCCGCCGGAGCCGACCAGCGAGACCCCGGAGAGCGCGACGCCGAGGAAGAACCGATGCGGCGCCGGCGTCACGAGGTCGAGCAGCAGCGGCTTGTCGTACGGCGTCGGCGAGATCGTCGCCAGCAGCGTCTTGCGGGAGGCGTAGGTCATGCGCCACCTATCGTGACGGTGCCGCGCTGGCGGCCGCTGCGGGGCTGCTGCTGCATGATGCGGGCGAAGCCGTCCATGATCTGGTCGACGCGCGGGTCGCGGACGCCACCGTGGCCGCTGTGGCCGCGCGGCGTGGAGCCGCTGCCGGTGCCGCCGGTATCGCCGCCGCTGTCGCCGATCGGGGTGCCGCCGAGCTGCACGAGGATGGCGTTGAGCACGGCGATGATCGACTTCGTGTTCTCGCCGTTCGAATCCTTGAGCGACTGGAAGTTCTTGATGTAGGCGTCAAGCTGGGCATCGTTCATGCCCAAGCCCTTCTCGAACGCCTTGAGGTCGATGCCCATGTCGGACACGACCTGCTGCCAGTCCTCGCCCTTCGCGCTCGCGATCTCCGCGATCTGCTGCGCTAGGAGTTGGTACTGCTGGAACTGCTGCGCGGATTCGAGCTGCTTCTTCTCCTTCTCGAGCTCGCGCAGGCGCGCGCTGTCGGCGGCGCTTAGGCCGGAGCCGCCAGCCTGAGCGAACTGCGAGCCGCCGGTGCCGGCGTGGCCCGGGCCCATCGCCATGACCTGGTTGAAGAGGTCCGTGTACGCCTGCGAGCTCGCGTAGAGCCGGCGCCCGATCGCGAGCACCTGCTCCTGCGTCGCCGTGCCCGAGCGCAGCCCCACGAGCGCCTTCTGCAGCTTCTCGGCGTCGTTCAGCGGAGAGAGGTCGCCGAGCAGCAGGTTCATGGCGTCGGTCGCGCGCTGCGCCGCCGCCTGCATGGCGTCGCCGAAGCCGCGCACCGCGTGGCCGCCCGCGTTGGCGCGCGCCTGAAGCTGCGCGATCTCCTGATTGACGGCGTCGAGCGAGCCGATCGAGGTGAGGCCGAGGCTGAAGGCGAGGCCCTGAGCCGAGGCTTCGAGCTGCATGATCGCCTGCGCCATCTGCTGCGCGGCGTAGCGGTGGATGTTCGCGAGATCCTGCTCGGATGCACCCGACGCGCCAGCCGCCTGCGCGAGCGCGTTCGCCGTCGCGATGTTCTGGTTCATCTGATCGTTGATGCCGGCGAGCGTGGCCTCAAACGAATCGACGTAGGTCGCGGCGGGCTTGAACTGGCCCACGAACTGATCGTATTGCGCCTGCGCCTGCATGAGGCGCTGGATCGTCTGGTCGATGCTCTCGCCGAATTGCTGAGCGCCCTGCGCGAGCTTCAGGAGCGCAGACAACGACTGATCGGAGCCGAGCGCGAGGAACTGGCCGCCGTTGTGCATGTAGATGGCGGCATTGCCGAGCTGCTGCACGATCGCATAGAACTGATCGGCGTTGGCGCGGTACTGATCTACCGAGGCCGAGAGCGCCGCATCCATCTGCGACATCGTGTTGACCATCGTCTCCGCGATCTCGCGCTCCTGAAACTGCTGCGCGGTCTCGCCGGAATACGTGTGGCCAGCGATCGTCGTCGTGGAGCCGGTGATGTTCCCCTTCTTGTCGAACGTCTGCGCGAATGTGCCAGCCGCGACCTCGCCAGCTTCCTCGCCGAGCTTCTTTGCAAAGTTCGCATTGCTCGTCGTCAGCATCTGGAAGAACTGATTCCATGCGTCGAGCGCCTGCTGATCGACGTAAGAGTGCTCTTCGTAGTAGCTGCCGCCGAACAGCGGCTTCTTGCCCTTCAGCGTGTAGTGCGAGGCGACGTCGGCGCCGCCGGCGCCAATGCTGACGCTCTGCCCTCCGCCGACGAGCTTGTTCGCGTCTGTGCCGAGGAGACCGCCGCCGGTCATCATATCGATGAGCGCGATCGCGCCGGCAATCCAGCCGATGATTGGGACGAAGTAGGCGGCGGCGCCGAGACCAGCCGCTCCAGCGATGCCGCCCGCCGTGCCACCGAGGTATTTCTGTCCGAGGTAGTAGCCGCCGAAGACGCCGCCGGCCGTGCCGAGCGCGCCACCCATGCCACCGCCAGCGCTCAGCGAATTGCCCCAGCCAACGTCGAAGTCGCCGGTTCCGAAGAGTGAGCCAGCCGCCGTCTGCGATCCGCCAGCGCCCGTGAGCCAGCCATAGGCGCCATAGGCCGACTGGCCGCCGCTTACGTAGTCCATGATGCCGGCGCCACCGCCTGAGCTGCCGGTGGCCGCGCTCACGCCCGCGTTCGCGAGCGTCGGCAGGAGACCTGCGCCGCCGGTAATGGCGGTGCCGAAGATCGCGTTCAGGATGGGATTGATGACCGCGAGCTTCAGGAAGTATTCGATGATCTGCGAGACCGTCTGCTTCGCGAGGTTCGTGAGCGCCTGGAAGAGGCTGCCGCCGTTGACGAGGATCGAGGCGAAAGTCGAGGCGAGCTGATCGCCGGCCTGCTGCCAGATGTTGATCCAGTCGTGCGTGACGTCCTGATTGAGCTTTTCGGCCTGCGTCACGTCCTGAATGCGCTCACCGGCTTGAACGTATTTCGGAAGTTGTTCGTCGAGCGCGTCGCGGAGATCGTTCTCGTCCTGGATGTAATTGCCGTAGAAGTCGTAGTGCGACTTCATGAGATCGTCATACTTCTGAAGCGCCGCGCGAGCGACGTCGCGATACTGCGGCTCGACTTGCAGCACCTGCATCAGGTTCTTGTAATCCGTCTCCTGCTGCGCGAAGAGATCGTGCTCCTCGCGGATCTGCGCGAGCGTCTGACCGAGCGCGGCGCCTGCGAGCGTCTCCGCTTCCTGCCATTTGCGGATGATCTCGGTGACGTTGCCGCCGGCAATCGCCGCGGCCTCGGCGTCGTTCTGGAGCTGGCGCACGGTCGCGTTGTAGGCGCTCTGCGCTTGGACGTAGGGGCCGGCCATTTTCGCCGAGAGCTTGTCCAGATCGGTGTCGAGGCGATCCATCGCCGCGTCGAGTTCGCGCGCCTGCTTTCCTGCATCCTCCGCGGCCGTTCCTAGCTTGACGACCGGCGCCTGCGCCTTTGCTGCGGCGACTCCGGTCATATCGACATGCTGCGCCATGCCGCCGAGCGACGTCGATGCGGTATCGACGTCCTTCACCGTGAGCTGCAGCGTGTTGTCAAAATCCTGTAGCGGCTTCGTAGCCGCCTGCAGCATCTTCGCGTCGAGCACGCTGCCTGCGGTCGGCGTGTTGAGGCGCTGAAGGAATCGGTGCACCGCGTCGGCACCGAAGAATCCGGTGGATTCGGCGCCGGGGAAATCCAAAAGCCCTTTGTTCGTATCCTGCTTGACCTTCGGCAGGAGATCCAAGAGTTCGCGCAGGGCCTTGCTGGTGCCGGTGATGTCCTTCGCCCAATCGTCGAATGCCTTCGCGGCATCAGAGATTTGCTGCGGAATCGTCGACATCGCGTGACCGAGGTCGCGCACGTCGTTGATGAGTTCCGTGATGAGGCCGGCGACAGTTCGAGCACTCGACGCATAGCCATCGCTCGTTGTCGCTGACTGCGCCCACTGATCGGTCATGTTGACGAGCCCCGGCAGGAGTTCGCGCATGACCGCGTTCGCGAATCCGCTCGTCGCCTGTTGCAGGCGCGTTATGTTGTCGTGGAACTCTTCGGACTGTCGCGCCTGCTCGGGACCGATGACTTGGTTGTACTTCTCCGCCTCCTCACGGACCTTGGCGAAGCCCTGCTCGCCGAGCTGGTTCAGGAGCGGAATCAGCGCCGCGCCGGTTCTACCGAATAGCTGCTGCGCGAGCGCCGTCTTCGATGCGCCGTCTTCATAGCCGGCCATCTTCTTCGCGACGTCCTGAAGGATGTCTGACATCGGCCGCATCTGGCCGGCGGCGTTCGTGACAGAGACGCCCATCGCCTGATACGCAGCCACCTGCTGCTGCGCGCCGCCAGCCGCCGCCGTAGCCGAACGTGCGAGCCGCTCCATCGCCGTGCCGAACTGATCGAATCCGACGTCTGACAATTGCGCCTGCGCCTGCAACGCCGAGAGTGTGTCGGTGGCGATGCCGACCTGCTGCGACATTTTGTTGAGCTTGTCGGCGGTCTCGATCGAGCGCGCGCCGAGGTCGATAATCTTCTCGACGCTGATCGCGCCGAGGAATGCGCCCGCAAAGTCACGCGAGAGATCGCCGACGGATACGCCGAGCTTGTCGAGTCCGGCCTTGGCGCCGTCCGTGGCGCGCGAGACACGGGAGCCGAACGCTTCCGTCGAAGACGCCGCAGAGTTCAGCGCCTGGTTGTACTGGTCGGTTTTCGCGACCAGGTCGACGGTAATTTGATCGTTCTCAGCCATCCGAGGTCTTACCCTGTTTTGCGAGCCATTGCGCTGCCAGTTCCTCGTTCGAGGGCTGGAACGCGGTCTTGTCGCCGGCCTCCGCCTTCTGGCGCTCGCGGATGATCCAGTTCCACGTGTAGAACTCTTGCGGAGTGACCATCATCTTGAGTCGGCGCACGCTGGGTACGCCGAGGTCAAGCGCGAGGAGATGCCAGAGGATGTCGGCCCCTGTTAGTTTTTTGGCGTGCCCTCCGTCTGCGGGACGTTGAGCTCGATCGCGATCTTCGTGATCGCATACTTCAGCGGCGCCGGGAGCTTGCGCGCCTGTTCCTCGGTGTAGAGATCGGTGCCGTCTTCCTTGCAGCACACGGCCGCGATGATGCGGTAGTCGGCGGTGCGGACCTTCTTCATGTCCTTCTCGCCCTTGGCATCGCTGTAGTCGAAAAGGTTCTGGGCCGTGCCCGCCATGAGGATGCGGAAGTAGCCGTCGATTTCGCCGCCCTTGTAGTCGATCTTGCGCAGCACGACCTCCGGCTGTTCCGGAATCTGGATGTCTTCGAGACGCATGATTTTCACCTTGACCGTTCGAGAGTGGCGGACCGACGCGAGCCCGGTGGAGGCCCACGGTCAACAGGCCAGCTCGCGCCGGCCGCCGAACCCTGAGAGGGAAGACCGTTCGGGGGATCAGTGGACGATGGTTGTGGCTTCGCCCTTGACGTACATCTTGAGCTCGCCAGAAGGCTGAACAGCGAGATCGGCCATCTGGACGTCGTTGACGGCGTTCTTGATATTCACCTTCGAAACGTAGAGTTCGGTCCAGAAGCCAGAGCGAGTCCAGTCCGCAGGCGTGCCCGCCGACGGAGGCGTGAGCACGCCCGCAACGACGGTCGGCGGCGAGGTGCCATCGCTCGAACCAGCGAACAACTGGATCGTCGCAGTCGTGCCGGTGCGCTTCTCGAGCTCGATGAGGTACTGATGCGCATCGGAGTCTGGCGCAAAGATTAGGGTGCCGGTCGTCTCCGTCGGAGCGATGAGGCCCTTGACGTAGGACTCGGTGTTCGTGTTCGAGAAGGTCGTGGTGTCGATCTTCTTCGCGGGGCCGCCGAGGCCGTTGAAGTCGCGGAGCAGATCGACCTTGAGAGCGACCGGCGGAGAGACACGATCGTCAAGCAGGAACACTTCAAAACCTTGGGTGCTAAGAATCGTAGCCATCGGAGAACCTCACGGGTTGGAAGAACCCGCGCACGGCGGGCGGTTAGAACGTGACGCGGAAAACGTACTCGATCGTCGGCGTCTTGTAGTCGATGATCTCGACCTCGCCGAACGCGGACAACTGCTCGGCCCACCATCCGCGCGGCTGCAATGTCAGGTGCAGTTCGCGACCGTCATGGACCGAGGGGAAATTGGCGATCTTGAAGACGCACATGTTGCACGCGCGCGAGATGCAGGCGATGACATCGCGCACCTTCTCCGGCGGAATGTGCTCCATGACATCTGCGCAGACGGCGACGTCGAAGCGGACCTCGCTCGCGAGAATGGGCTCCCACAGACACCCGACGACGACGTGCTGCGCGATGTCCGGATCGGCCGCCTTCGTCGAGATGTCGAAGCCCTTCGCCTCGATGCCTTCGCGGCGCCATTGCTTGACGAGGCGCCCGGTGCCGCAGCCGAAGTCGATTGCGGTCGCGAACTCGCGCGGGAACAGGTCGCGGCGTTCGAGATAGAGGTGCAGGCCGTGGCACTTCTCGCGATACCATGGTTCCTGCCACTGCGCGTCGTACTTGGCGGCTTCCTGCGCTTGTAGGTCGAGATTCACCGCAACACCTCCTGCACCGTCGACCGTTTGAAGCAATCAAGCGCCGTCGCGCGCGAGCAGTTGATGACCTCGACGCCGGCTTCAGCAAGATCCTCCGCGAGCAGCGGAAAGAACGAGCGGAACGCCGGGAAGTCGGCGGCGCTCGACAGTTCCGGCGGGTGATCGCCGAACCAGTGACCGAGGCCGCCGGTCTTCTGCATGTCGTAGCCGAGCAGCACGATCCGCGTCGCCCCGAAGTGATAGGCGAGGTTGATCGCGGCAAAGCCCGAGTTCGCGCCGTTGTACACGCGCCCCGCATCCTTGCAGAGTCGCATGGGCTTGCCCTTGTCGCTCGCGTCCTCGACCCAGTGCAGGCCGAACTCCTGCGAGGCCTTGCGATCGAGCGTCCAGCGTTCGCCGGTGAAGCCGTCGAGCAGCGCCTTCCACGTCGCGCGCCCGTGCGATCCCCGGAGATGGCAGCGCCACCACTGGTAGTCGCCGGCATAGAGCCAGTCGGCCCACGGCGCCATCGCGTAGTTGTTGTTGATCGCGAGCACGCGCGCGCGATCCCGGCACCAGGCGACGTCCTCGGCTGTCAGCGATGGCCCTGAGGCCACGCAGACAATCGTTGTCACGTCTTCGGCACCTTCATACGGATCGGAATCCGTGCGACCGCGCGCTGCCCAAGCAGGCCCTCGAAGAAGTGCGCCGGCCCGGCGCGAAACACCGTCGCTGTCGCGCCGCCCGCGAGCGTGATCTTGGTCCCGTCCGGCGGCAGCGCGTTGAGCGCGGCATCGACCAGCGGATTCAGGATCGGCGTCGATGGCTCGAGGTCGTTCGCCTGGTAGGCGTAGACGTACCATTCGACGTCGATGTCTGCCGCGTAGATCGTGTTCAGCGCGAAGTTGTCGGTGCGCGAGACCTGATTCTGAAACACCGCCGGCAGTGCCTCCGGCGCCATGTCCTCGACGAACTGCAGGCGCCGCGATCGCGTCTTGAACTGCGCCAGCGGGTCCGTCAGCGCGAACAGCGCCGCCATCGCAGCCTCGGTGTCAACGGCCATTCTTCGACGCCTCCGCCGCGATGCGGCTGATCTTGGCGAGGATCTGGTCGCGCTGCTCCGACAGCGTCGAGCGGAGGTAGCTGCGCTCGGGCATGTGGATGACGTAGCCGCCCTTCTTCGAGCCCACGCGGTTGATGTTGCCGCCGTACTCGTGGATGCCCGCGTATGCGAGCGCCGGACCGCGGAGCACGCCGACTCGGGTCTTGACCTCGGTCGCTGTCTCCGTCGTTTCTACGCCGCCTGCGACGGCTGTCGCGAGGTTGCCGCTGCGCTGGTGCAGTACCTGCCCGTGCAGCTTCGTCGAGACGACCTGACCCGCGAAGGCGTAGCCGATCGCGTTCATGCCGTCGCGGAGCTGCTTGCGCACGTACTCCGGCAGGGCGCGGAAGCGCGCGACGACTTGCTCGACGCCTTGGACGCTCACGGCTCTTTGATGCGCCGCGCGAACGCGCCCGTGATGACGCCCCAGAGCCAGCCGCCGATGGCGAAGCCGAACCCGAAGAGGATGCCGAAGACGACGGCGCCGAGGACTGAGAAACCTTCGAAGGTCATGACCACACTCCCACGCGTGAGTAGAAATCGAACACCGGCTGCGCGGACTTCGGAATATCCGCCTGCGAATACGAGATCGTCTCGCCCGCGATCTGGCGCGCCGCGATGCCGATGTTGTTGCGCTGCGCCTTGTACTTGAGCGCAACGGTCTCGATCACCGCCTGCTGGATGTCGAGCGGCAGCGTGACCGTGCCGACCGGCGATGTCGCGGCCGCCTGGCCCGGCGTGACCCAGCCCGCGGTGTAGGTGACGGCGACGTTCTGCCAGCCCCTGGTGAAGACGTAGCAGCCGTCGACGTAAAGCGTGCCGGTATCGTCGAAGACGTAGCCGCCGGCTCCGGGCGTCGTGCGCGCGCTGATGTCGATGCCGTCGATCGATACCGCCGACACCGCCGTCACGGGCGCGACGCGGAGGATGATCCGCTGCGTGCCGAGCCCGTTGAACCGCTGCGTGTATTCGCCCGAGCGGAAGTCGCGCGAGCAATACTGCGAGGCGAAGGCCGAGGCCGCAGTCACGAGCGACTGCAGCAGCGAATTGACCGTGGGATCGGTGCCGTCGATGCCGCCGATGTAGGCGGCGACCGCGGCGACCGTCGTGAGGTCGATGTCAGAAGACGCCATCGGACTTGGCCTTCTCGAGCTTCTGCTTCGGTTTCGGCACGTAGGGCACATAACCGTGCGCGCGCAGCATCGGTTCCGCGCGCGCAGGCACCTCGACGAGGCCACCGTCGACGCGGTAGTCCTCGCCTTCGAACGAAACGCCGGAGGCGCCGTCGGGCGCCTCGAGCTTGACCGTTGCTTGGTTCATGGCCTCTTACGCTCCCGGCGCGATGTTGTAGATCGCACCCATCGCCGGCGGGAAGAAGTGCTGCAGCACGCCGTCCCAGAAGATGCCGAAGAACTTGTTGAAGGTCGTGACCGGCCACTCGTACTGCGTGTAGTCGCGACGCAGGAAGACGCGGCAGATCGTGCCCACGTTCGACAGCGGGTACGGGTTGGTCTTCGAGTAGAACATGATCGTGCCCTGCGGAATCCACGGGTGCGCCATGAAGTCGAGCGTCGGCGTCGAGAAGCCCGTCGGGTTGCGGTAGCCGGTGATGATGCCGCTGCCGTTGACGGTGCCGCCTGCGCCGAGGAACGGCGCGAGGTTGGTGTTGCCCTTGAGCAGGAGCTGGCGGATCGTCGGGTAGTCCGAGGTCGAGCACGCGATCGTGTCCGGGCACAGGCGGTAGTTGTCGACGAACGACTGCACGGCATCGTCGATCTGCTGAATGCCGGCGGTGCCGTCCTGCGTCGCGGTCAGCTTCGTTCCGACGCCGGCAGTTCCGGTGTCGAGCGCCTTGACGTATGCACCCGAGCCTGACGCGTAGATCTGCGAGAAGAGGCCGTCGTACGCGAGGTCGTTGCGCGAGGTGTCGGTGTCGAAGTGCGTCGACATCGCCTGCTGCGGGGATGTCGGGATCGCGGTGATGGCGACGCTGTTGAGCGAGGTGATGGCGGCGAGGCGCTCGTTGCCGCTGGTGCCGAGGAACCAGGCGTAGCCGAAGGCGCCGGGGACGGCCGTCACGGACGCCGTGAGCGAGCCCGTGGTGACGCCGGTCGCGAACGTGTGCGTGGCGGGCGTGCCCGACTTCTGGGCCGCGAAGCCCTGCACGGCGGTCGTGGTGCCGTCGTTGTTGTTGCGCGTGTAGGGCAGCTTGACGGCGGCCGAGGTCGACTGCCACTTGCCGTCGTAGGTGAGCGCGACACAGAAGAGGCGGTAGGCGCCGGCCGCGATCGAGCCGCCGGTCGTCGCCCACGACGCCGTCGGGTTCGGGGTGGTGCCGAGCCCGTAGGTGCCGAGGCCGCCGAGGATGAGGCGCTCCTCGTCTTCCATCGTCGCCTGCAGCATTTCCTTGACGGCGAGGCTGTAGAGGTCTTCGAAGCCCTCGGCCGAGAGATATGCCTGCCACACGACGTTGTTTTCCATCTCGCGCGAGACGAAGGCCGCGAGCTTGTTGACCTGCGTCTGGTCCATCGAGGCGCCGCGCTTGCCGGCCTCGACCGCGCCCGAGACCGCGCTCGGGTTGATGGCCGTGATCTGGCGCCAGTTCGCCTGAATCGTCGCGCCGCCCTGCACGCGCGGGATCATCCGGCGGAACAGGTCGGTGACGGCGTAGAACTCCTGCACGCCGGGCCACAGCTCGTAGCCCTGAATGCCGGTGATCGCCGACGCGGGGACGTCGAACGCCTTCATGAGTTCGGAGGGAATCGGGGACTTGCGCGCGGCGGTGAGTGCCTTGAGCGCCTCCGCGCGATCGGTTTGAAGACTCAGCATAACGGTATCTCCTGAGGCAGTAGAAAGGGCGCCGGAGCGCCCAGATGATTCGGCGCGGAGGCCGATTTACGAGCCGCGCAGTTGCTGCGCGCGGAGTTTCTTGATCTTGGTGGCGAAGGGGTCTTCCTTGCCCGCAACCATGACGGGCTTGACCTCGGCCTCGGCGGCGTCGCTGCCGATCGGCGTGCCGTTGTCGTCGCCCTTGCCGACGACGCGGAGCACCGGCGCTTTCGCTGCAGGCAGCTTTTCGAGCTCCTCGACGCGCTTGCGCAAGGTGTCGACCTCAGCGCGCGCCTTCGAGAGCGCGTGTGTGGTCTCGTCGAGGACGGCGCGCTGGACCTTCGAGAAGCCAGCGGGCGCAGGCGGCTGCGGCGGGAACTTCTCGACCAGCGCAGCCATGATGCCCTTGAGGGCTTCGATGACGGTCTCGGTGTTGTCGTCGCGCTTGGCGAGTTCGCCGATCTTGGCCGCCATCTCCATGACGCCGGCCTCGTCGCCGACCGCTTCCGCGATTTCCTCGCGCGCCATCTCGAGCAGCACCGCGCCGAGCTCGCGCACGGACGCGCGCAGATCCTCGGGCACCTTCGAATTGTCGCCCTCCCACATCGACTCGGATTCGGCGCAGTCGGCGAGGCACGTCAGCCACGACAGGAGGTCGGCGAGCTCGGCGACGTCGTAGAGGCCCTTCTCGACCTCCGGAAGGCCGTAGGCGGCGCGGAGTGCGTCGAGCGTGCCGCGCGCGGCCTCGTTCTTCGCCAGCGCCTCGGCGCGCTTCATGAACGGCTCGCGCTTGGTAAGGGCAGCCGCAGCGGCGGACGGATCAGGCGAGCCCGGTGGTGTGTCCTGCGAGGTCTCGACCGCTGCGGCTGACTTGGAGACGGACTCGGAGGCGGTTGCTGTATCGCCCGAGGGAGGAGTGTGGCCCGTGACGACCGCCTCCGAGTCCTGAACCGTGTGGAACTTGCGAAGCTCCTGCGAGCCGTCGGCCTTGATGGCGGTGAACTGCGCCGTCGGCACGCACGGCAGATCGACGATGCTGATCTCGGAGGGCTCGGCCTCGTAGCGCATGACGCCCTTGTGCACGGGGTCTTCCCACTTCGTGACGTAGCTCCCGCCGATCGAGAAGCCGGTGTAAACGCCTTCGAGCAGCTTCGCCTTCTCGACGGGATCGACGATCTTCGCCGTGACGTCGATCGCCTTCTCGGCGTCGTTGAAGACGATGTCGGTGAGCTTGCCGGCCGCAACCTTGCCGTGCATCGCGCGCACGTTGCCGACGCTCTTGCCATCGGTCGCCTTCGAGATGTTCTGCGACCACGCCTCAAAGTGCGGCTTCGACTTCGCGTAGTCGAAGATCTCGCCGGCATGGTCGAGCACTTCCTCGACGGCGCGACCGCTGACGATGCCCGTCTTCTCGTCGATCTTCTGGAGCTGGAAAAACATCTTCATGGGTCAATCCTCTGTGCTGTCGTCGCCGACGACCGGATACACGACGCAGTTGCAATTCGGATGCGCGCCGGGCATGTCGTCGCCGCTGGGGAACGTCTCGTCGATGCCGATCTCGCCGGCATCCTCGTTTTCGAGGCAGATGTCGCAGACGTCGTCGTTCGAAACCTGCCAGACCTTGCCGGTGACGACGCCTGATGCGCGCCAGCCTTCGGCGTTGCCGGCTGACATCGCCGACTTCAACTCGGTGCGCGCGATGGTCTCGGCGCGGCTTGCGCTGAAGGCGTAGTCGTCGGCGAGCGCGCGCTCGAGGTCAGCGGTAGACCAGGCCTCGCCGATCGCCGTCGTGATGGTCGAGCGCAGCATCTCGCGCGTGGCATCCGCGAGTTCGCCGCCGTCAGCGGCCGAACCGATCAGCGCAGCCGCGCGCGCTTGCGCGTATTGCACCGCGCGTGTGTTCGGCAGGCCAAACGCGACCATCTGCGTAATGTCGCCGCCCACTTCCAGGATCGCATCGGTGAATCCGCCCTCGGCCATGCCGGTCGCCGCGGTCATGAAGGGATCGTTGAGCAGCGACCACGTGCCCATGTCGATCTCGCCCAAGATGTCGTCAGCCGTGGGATCGTTGGCCTTTCCGAGCCGGCGCGCGATCTGCGACGCCACCGACTTCTCGACCTGCTTCATAACACCGTGCACGATGCCGGCGAAGTGCTTGACGTCGTGCGCGCTCGGCTGCGTCTTGCGCGGCCCGCGTTTTTCAAAAGGGCCGAGGGCCGCACCTCCGGCGGCCTTCTCGGTATTGCCGGGCGCGTCGCCTTTGTTCGGCGGCATGGGTTCGCCATCGGTGCTCGACGCGCCCGGCTGCGCAACCACAACCTGCGGCTCCGGCGGATTGATGATGTCCTTCAGCAGCACCGGCCCCGACGCCGTGAACACCATCGGCTCGTCGCCGCCTTCGATTGCGTCGAGACCGTCTTCCTCGCGCGCCTCGTTGATTGTCTTTGTGCCATTGCGGACCTTGAGATCGTTCGTCTGCGCCTTCGTCAGAGGATCGGTCTCGTCCTCTTCCTGCCAGCGGAAGCAGAGATCGGGCGCGTCGAAGCAGACGTCGATGAGGTAATCCATCATCGCGCGCGTCCAATCCATCTGCGCGCCGACGCCGTTTTCCTGCGCCTGCGTCGCCAGCGACTCCGCGGTCGCGCGATTCATGTTCGCGACGAACGGGGCCGGCGTCTCGCCGAAGGCAAAGCACATGACGCGCGCGATCCACTCGTCGAGCGGCGTCTTGACGACCGCGTCCTTCGTGTTGATCGGGTTCATCCCGTTCGGCACGAACATGGTGCCGCGGCGCTCGGCGAGGTTGCCCGCGAGCATCGCATCCCACCACGCCTTCCACTCTCGCACCTGCTCCGGCGACCACGTCTCCGGCACCGACAGGATCATGTCGGGCGTGGCGCCGTTCGTGAAGTACGAGAGCTGCGAGGCCTGGTTGTTGAGCGCCATCGTAATGGTGACGATGACTTGCTCGATGATGCTGTAGCCGCCGACGCGTTCGTTCGTTGGATTGAACGGGAAGAACATGAGCTCGTCGCGGGTAAAGTTCCAGCCCGGCGTGCCCTTGATGATCTGCTGGTACGCAGGCCACGGCGGCGCCGGCGTGAGACCGCGCTCGTCGACGAGGAACTTGAACGTGGTTCCGTCCGGCACCTCGAGCGATAGCAGGTTGCCGCGCTGGTCGAGCAGCGGGAACACGAAGCCAGCGTCGTAGACGATGACGTCGTTGAGCAGCTTCTTGATCCACTGCTGCCAGAAGTGCTCGCCGTCTGGGCGGCGGAAGAACGCCTCGATCTTCTGGCAGCGCGCATCGTCCTTCTTCTTGGCGTCGCGCGGCTGCACGTTCCATTCGAGCTTCGCGATCTGGTTCTTGCGGCGCTCGACGAGAAGGCGCGCGAGATCGTAGTAGGTCGCGAAGTTGTAGAGCTGCGAATACGGGACCGACGCCACGCCGCGGCGCGACGTGTAGTTCGTGTTGATCGACGTGGGGTAGTCCCACGCACGAAACCGCTGCTCGGGCGGCGCCACCGGCGCGATCGGGAAGTTCGGCCCGAACCAGTCTGTCGTGCCGCCGCCGAAGACGGTGTAGCCGCCGTCGCTGTTGAGGCGCACGCGCGGCTTCGGCTTCGTTGGGTCGATCGGCGTGGCGACAGCGCCTGGGTATTGCGTCAGCGCCTGCTGGGTTGTGTCAGCCACCGCCAGCTCCCGCCGGTTTCACGCCGAGTTCTTCGCCGAGCGTTCGCATGTAGTCGATCAGCCCTGTCGTGTTGTCGATGAGCATGCCGTACGCGCCGCCACACGCATCGGCGTCGTCGTCATGCGTGGCATCCGGAAAGCCTTCGAGCGACGTGAAGAAGTCGTCGTTCCATGGACCGCGCAGCACCTTGACGTTGCCGGCCTTGCACTGCGCCGAGAACGGCGAGAAGCGCGCGATCTTGTCGCCGCGCTCCGGTCGCGCCTGCACGTTGTAGCCGCCGAGGTCGGCGACCATGTCCTTCGCCTGCGCCTTGCCGGCCTGCCCCGGATCTTGCGGGAGTCCGATGCGTACGTTCTTCCCGTCCGCCGATGCGATGTTCTTGAGCGCGGTCCTGACCGTGTGCGGGTCTTCGCGCATGCGCTCGGCGTGCAGGATGTAGAGTTCCTTCGTCTTCGGATCGCGACCGAGCTTGACGCCGATCGTCCAGTCGGGATCGTTCTCTTCGGTCTTGCGCGTCGCCGCCAAGTCCCAGTAGCGCACGACCGTGAGATGCGCGGGCGCAATATCGACGACCTCGCACCACGATCGCTGGAAGTAGAGCCCAGCCGCGGGCCGTATCTTCCAGTTGCCGTGCAGCAAACGCTCCTGGTCGACGATCGTCATCGCGCGGAGGTTTGCGCGGTAGCCGGGGTCTTTCGACGTCAGCGCGGGGTTGTCGTCGAGCTTGCCCGGCACGAACGTCAGCGACTTCGGCAACTCATCGGCGCCGTATTTGTCGATCAGCTCCTGCCGTGTGTCCGCCCAGATCAGCGCGTCGTCGCGGCGGATGAACCAGCGCACCACGCCAGCGCGTTCCGGAATCGGATAGCCGGTCTCGGGATCGATCCACCACGCAATGAGCTCGGCGACCCACGAATCCGCATCGGGGTTGCAGGTCGCGCGCACGTACGGCGCGACGCCGCATGTCGAGCGGTTGCGCGAGAGCATGTAGAAGAACTGCTTGCGCGTGAAATGTGTGAGCTCGTCGAAGCAGATCAGCGGGATCGCCGCGCCCTGCCAGTCGAGCACCGCGTTCTCGTGATCGAGATGCGCGAACTTGACGCGCCCGCCGGCGCCCCACTTCCACTCGAGCGGCTGCGCGAGCGGAGTCCCGCCGACGACGCCGTAGAGGTTGAAGGATTCGTCCCACAAGCCGCCAGGGTTTCGCACCTGCACGGCGTTGCGGCGGAAAACGACCGCCGAGAACTGCCTGTTCGTCGTGACATGCCGCAGCGGTTCCAGCAGTAGCGCGAAGGTCTTGCCGGCACCCGCGGCGCCGCCGTAGATCGCGATGTCAGCCGGCGTCGCTAGGAATCTCTCCTGCGGCCCCTTCTGCGGCCGGATCTGGATCTCGCTCATTGGCGGGCATATACACGCGCACGGCGTGACCGACTTCGCCCTTGTGCTCGTGCTCTACCTTGTCGCCGTACTTCTTCGGCTTCAGCTTGGCGGCGATCCATTTGCGTGCGTCCACCCGTAGCTTCGATCGCTGTACGTGCTCGGCAGCGAGCGCCACGTATGTGCCGTTGCGCGTCTGCTGCTCGACGTAGTCGTTCGTTCCGTCGTCAGCGATGTCGATGATGTCGTCGGCGAGAGCGTCGGCGGCCTCTTCTTTGGCGCGCGCGTACTGGTCACGGAAGTCGTCGCGCTCGCGGAGCCATCGGAACACCGTGACGCGGCTCGGGGCCCAATCTTCGTTGCAAACGGATCGTAGCGATCGACCTGCGGAGAGTTCCGAACAAAGCTGATCGGCCAGGTCCTGCGTGAAGTCGGAAGGCCGGCCAGTCATCATCGGGGACAGTTACGGAGCGTGCCTGCCTTTTACGGATTCGTTCACGCGCTGTCAAGGTGCAGCTTTCCGCACCAGCTCGGTGCATCACTCCTCGCAGATGCGTTTGAGGTACCACCCCACCTCATCGATCCCCGCCTCCCGCTCCCGGTAGAACACCCCCCTAGAACCGCACAGAACGCGCTCTGAGCGCGACCTCGCCTTGACCGCTATCGCCAAGCGCTCCGCCCACGAACCGCGCGCACAGAACGCCGCACGCAGGACTAGGGCCATTCTGGGCTCGTAGGTGCTGATCTGCCCCACGATCTGCTCGACGAGCCAGGCGGTGGCGTCGAGGCAGGTGGGCGGCGCCACGTTCGAGCGCGGGCTCCTGCCGGCGAAGCGCATGGCGACGTAGACGGTCGAGCGCGTGGGGTAGCCGTGGCCTCCGCGTTCCTCGCCGAGCGGGAACTCGCGGCCCCATCGCCGGAGGCAATCGCAGACGTAGGCTTCGAAGAGGTGGGTTTCGCTCATTTCACAATCCTAAACGGTTGGTAAATCTAATCGTCCTATTACACCCTCGCGCGGACGTGTAGGAGAGAGAGAGAAAATGCGTCTGTCTGTCTCACATGTGCGCGAGGGCGTATCGCGCGGTTAAGTTCATGAATCATTCATTTTCATACTTCGCTGGCCTGTCGCGGACCTCGCCGAGGATGCGTGCTCGCCCCTCCTCTCGCCGCAGTCGTTCAGCTTCGGCGATCCCAGCAAAGCGTTCGGCCGCGATCGGGTTCAGCCGCCACGCCTTGGTTCCTCGGAGCGTCGGGCGACGTTCGGCCGTAACCCAGCCGCATACCTCGAGCCGATCGAGGACATTGCGGCGCACGTTCCACGCCGCCGAGCGCCAGGCCGAGACGCCCTTGGCGATCTGGGCGTGCGTGAAGGTCTCGGGCTTGGCCGCGAGCAGCCAGCGCGCGACGCGGTGCAGGAGCTCGACCTCGCCCGTCGAGTCGCCGATGACGGCCTCGTAGAAGTGCTGCAAGCCGCACCCGTTTCGCTGTCCGCGCCAGAACGCCAGCTGCGGGCCGTAGCTGCGCGCGCTGGCTCGGGGCACCCATCCACGGCCAGATCACGACGTCGCGGCCCTGGAGCGCGCTGGCGTCGATTGCGAGTCCGTGGAGGGGGAGAACGCAGAATCCTGGGTACGCCTTCGCCGCGGCCTCGACGTGGGCCGCGAGCCAGTCCTCGGCGATATCGTCGCGGGCATGGACGAGCAGGACCGGCGCCTCCGGGCGTTGCTCTAACGGGGTCATGCGATCGCCTCCACCGCCGCGATGCGCTCGCCGATCCAGCGCATGACCGGCACCGCCATCGAGTTGCCGAGCGCCTTGTAGCGCGGCCCATCGGTGGCGTGCTTGCCGCGATACGGAATCAGCGTGTAGTACCGGCACGGGCTCGCGATAGCCTTCGTTCGCCTCGCGCTTGGACTTTGCCTCGTGGCAATCCTTGCAGATCGCGCGCAGATTCGCACGATCGTTCGTTCCGCCCTTGTGCCGAGGCACGATGTGGTCGACCTCGGTCGCCTCTGTGTAGCGGGGAGGGTCCATTGCTGAGCAGGCTCGGCAGAGAAACTGGTCCCGCTGGAGGATGGATGCCCTGAGAGGCTCCCATCTGCGTTTCCATTCTGGTCTAGCTGCCATAGCGTTTCTACGTTGCGTGTTTCGACCTAGATTGCGCGCCTGACTGAATTGGCAAGTGCGCTGGCCCTAAGCCTCAGGATTCGTTTCTACGCGCATATCAGTTTGCGGAAACGCCGTCGGACGTGCAGGTCCAGGAGTCATCCAGTGCGTACCGCGTCGCTTGGTCCATCCTGCCGCTTCGAGCTCGACGACGGTGAGGCAGGTGCGGCCATCGGCGTAGCTGCCCTTCCGATGCCGGTTGAACCCGCTCTCGGTCGTGAACACCTGACCGCACGCCGTGCACTGGCACGCCTTACCGCGCAATACGATCCCGTTCATGTTTCGTCTCCTTGGTTCGGCGCTTCGGCATCGAGCACCGCCTGCACCTGATCGGCTGCCCGCATGAGCGCCGCAGCCCCTTTTACCAGCCCCGAGCGCTCGCCGTCCATGCTTCGGCACTTGTAGGCCTTCGAGGCCTTGAGCTTCTGCTGGGCCTCGGTGCGCCAAGCAGCCACGAGTGCGGCAAGGTCAGAGCGCACCGTCATCCTCCTCCGGTCGGCTCTCATCGAGCGTCTCGTCCGGCCGCTCCTCCTCGATCGGCTCGTGCTCGCCGCACCAGTCGTCGTCAGCTGTGTCCTGCCACCATTTGCCACCGCTCGGCGCGTGTCGCCTGCACAATCCTTCGCCACGTATCTTGGCTGATCTCGTATCCCAAAACCTGCAATTACTGCACTGCTCGGTATTGCTCATGATCTCTCCTGCGGTTCGGACGCTCTGACCTTAAACGTCCGAACCGCTATAGAGCGTAAGCTCTATATAGCTCCGGTTCGGACGGGTCAGAGAGGGTCCGGTTCGGACACTTTCGGACGGTTCGGACGCTAACTTCGGACACATTCAGCTTTTGTTCACGTGCTTGGTAATCAATGGTTTACGAGACTGACGTAAATCCCGTCGCAGCGCACCATTTCACGATCCTCGAGGGCTTTCTTGACCTCCGAAAACCGCTTCCGATCGAGGCCCGTGAGGTCGCGCCACTCGGCGATCGATACCCTCGCGGAGAACGGATCTCGGTCCTGCGCCTTTAGATTTCGCATGCGCTTGACGAACTCCTGCTCGAGCTGCTCCAGCGCCTTCTTCTGGTTCGGGCCGATGTAGCCGGACCCCGATCCGGTCGGCACGGGTTCGTCGGAGAAGGCATCCCGTATGAACGCATCTCCGACGGGCGCGATGGCGGCGCTGTTGACCGGAAGGCCGTCGTCACCAGGCGGCCAATCGAGCGGCACGTTGACGAGCTCGAACCTGCGTGGCTCGGGCGCCTCGAAGTCCTTTGCCTTCGTGCACGAGGCCTCGACGGCGCCGCCTTCGTCGCGCGCGAACCGGAACTCGGCGTCGAGCGCCGCCCGGAGCGCGCTGTTGCCGCGGCCGCGCGTCTTGTCGCCGTGGCCTGAATGGTGCACGACGAGGATCGTGCAGCCGTAGGCGGTCCGGATCTTGTCGCACGCGGCGACGAAGTGCGCCATATCCGAGGTCGCGTTCTCGTCGGCGCCGCCGAAGTTGCGGCTGAGGGTGTCGATGACGACGAGCGCCGGCGCGTAGCCGGATTCTGTGACGAGGCGCTCCACTGCGGTCAGCACGTCGCGGACGCTCTCTGCCTCGGTCAGCGCGGCGGGCCCGTCGCTCACGAACAGCGGCACGCCGTCGTAGAGCATGTCGTGGTAGCGACGGATGCCTTCGAGACGCCTCCGGAAGCCGCGGTGCCCTTCGCCGCAGAGGATGAAGACCGCGCCCTGCTGAACCCTTGCACCAAACCAGGGAACGCCGAGCGCGACGTGCACGGCTTGGCTAAGCGCGACCCATGTCTTGCAGCTCGAGGGATCGCCGAAATACATCGCGAGCGTGTTGCGCTCGAACCAGCCCTGCACGAGCCAGTCGGTTGGCGCGGGCTCCGCGACGAGCTCGGCGGCGCTGCGGAAGCCGAAGCGAGGCCGCTCGAGCTCCTGATCAGGCTCGAGGATGTCGGGGTGCGGTTCGTAGTCGCTGACGAGGTCGTGGGTTTCTTCGAGCGGGGCCGACGGTGGTGTCCATTCTTCGACATGCGCGCGCGCCCACGCCTGCACCTTCGCTGTATCCCAGCCAGCCGCGAGCGCGTCCGCAATGTCCCATCCCTCGGCCTCGCCATTGGGCCGCACGATCCGGCACGGCTGCGCGAGCTTCTCGGCGAGGGCCTGCATAGCGGCCTTGCCGGGATCGTCGGCGTCCGGCCAGAGCGTGACGACGCGGCCCCGTAGCGGCGACCAGTCGACCTTGTCGAGCGCCTTGCAGCCGCCCGGCCATGCGATGGCGACCATGCCCGACAGCAGCTTCGCGGCAGCATCCGCGCATTTCTCGCCCTCGACGACGATCACTGGCAGATCCGGCGCCGCGGCGAGCCGATCGAGGCCGTAGAGCGGGCGCGGCTCTGGGAACGCTTTCCAGTTCCACGTGGAACCGTCCCACGTCTGCGGCAGCACCTCCTTTCGCGCGCCGGCTGGATCGAACCGGCAGACGTATCCGATGACCGCGCCAGATCCGTCCCTGTACGCCCACACGGCCGACGGCGTGCCGAGCCTGGGGTGACGATGGTCCGGCTCTGCGGCGGGCGCTACGGCGCGATGGCTAGGCTTGGCGTAGCCGTTGACGCCGTTCCGCCGCGGCACGATTCCGAGCCATTCCTCGGCCTCGGTGCACGCGGTCGCGACGTCGACGCGGCGCGCGGCTTTCCAAAGCCCGATCAGATCGCCGCGTTCGTCCTCGCAGCCGCCGAAGTCGGCCCATTTCCCAGCAGAGTCGCCGGTGAGTCGGACCCCGAGGCTATCGCCGGCGTGCCCGTCGACGCCGCCAGCTTTCCACTCGTGCCCGACGCGGCGACCATTCGGCAGGAGGTAGCGGCAGACGTCCTCGGCGCACTCGGCGAGCAGTCGCGCAAGGTCGGCGGCGCTCATGCTGCGCTCCTAGCGATCGAGAGGAGCAGATCGCGGAACTCTATCGGCGTCGATCTCGCCTCGCGCTTCGACATCTGCGCGATGCCTGCCGCCGCGAGATCCGCGCGAGGCCGATCGGCGCTAATCCACACCTCAGGCCGCGGCCCTCTGCCCCAGTATAGCGACGGGGGGTCGATGCCTAACGCGTAGAGCCAGGTCGCTTTGCGCGCGCGGTGACCATAGTTCCGTTGCTCGACGTGACACGTCCAGCCGCCACACGGCGTCTTAATCCATCCCCCAGAACTCGGCGGATGCGGCAGATCGTGCGCGCGCCAGGCGATTGTCACCGCTGGATGCTCAAGCACGCCTCCGAATGTTCGAACGGCCGCCAGCGCAGCCGCAAAGCATCCGTCATCGTCGCCGATCTTGTGGCCGTAGCGAGCTTGATTGACCGGCGCCATCTTGCACCAGCGCGAGCACGGCGGATGCGCGACTACAGGGTGAGGTCCAGCATAGAGCCTGGCGTCGCGTTTGGTGTCCCAAGGATCGACACCGTCAAGACCGAAGTAGCACCCGCCGGTCTCGACATACAACGCGGCGACGGTCCTCACGGCAGCTCCGACCTTCGCGCGGCAAGAAATCCGGCGAAGAAGCACCTCTCGCTTCGATTGAGGCGCGTATTGGCCTCGTGGACACAGCCCGCGTAGCTGTCGCGGTCACCGTAGAACTCGTATTCGGCGGCGCTCTCTGCGAGCGCGATCACATGGTCGAGATCTTCGGGATGGTGGAAGGTCAGCGGGAGCTGACGGCGTTTCGTGGGCATCTTGCGCTCCGATAAGCGAATGGTTGCCGGTGTAGCCCTGTATCGGCAGAACGGCGGAAGCTATCCGCATGTCCCGGCGGTTGATTGTTGCGCCTGATCGGCGCTCGTCGTCAAGCGTCAGGCGCCGCCTGATTCTCGCGCGCCCAGCGGCGAAACGTAGCGATGCGGCACTCGCCGTTGTGGTCGCCGCCGTTGCTGTAGAACACGAAGCCGCCGCGCACGGCGATAATGCGGCGCCAGTCAACGCTTCCGCTTGGCGCTGCCCCGAATAGCGACTCGGCGACCACCGGCAACTGCCGCTTGCCGATCCATACCTCGCCACTCTTCGGCGGTGTCCAGCTTGAAACTTTCTCGTTCACTGTCGGGCTCCGGTCGATGCGATGCGCAGTACCAGTTCTCGGCGACGCCGAATGGCGCATGTGCATCGCCGCAGACGAAACAAGGGTGAATGAGAACTTTCGCGCCGGTCGATCGCAGTCTGCGCCAGCGCGGAGGATCGCTCACGCCCGCATCCTCCGTGCCTTCCACTTCACGACCGCCGCATCGCGCCAGGTCAGCAATTGCGCGCGCAGCACGATGCCGAGCACGATCGGCCACGCGAGCGCGACGAGGAGGGCCAAGAATGAGGCTAGATATGGCCGTTCCTCATCGAGTTCGTGCCCGGCGAGGCCGCAGGCGAAGAGGAGGGCTAGGGCGAGGTAGATGGTCATGGGCGCGGCTCCTCTACCTTCCATAGGTGATAGACAACGCACGCGGCCATCGAATAGGTCGCCATCTGGATGTTGTCGGCCACGCCGAAGAACACGCTAGCCGCAAAGCAGAAATATTCGGCGATGCCGAGAAAAGTCCGCAATTTCACTTCGCCCCCTCATCAGGAACGCGGCACATTTTGCCGGGTGCGCATCGCCATTCTCCGGAGGCATCCTTATAGGGCTCCGAAAGGCCGGATGTTGAGCCGCATCGAACATCGATGACGCTATCGTCCTTCGCGCGATCTACGTGGGGCGTTCCGCCTTCAGCAATGCATTCCTCGACGCGCTCCTTCGCGAACGAATCGTTGCGCAGATCCGCGGCGACGCGCGCCCAGAACGCGAGGCAGAGCAGCACGCCGAGCGCAATCGCGAGGCCGACGACGACGAGGATGGCGATGCCGATGCCGGCGACGATGAAGCGGAGGAGTCCGCTGTCCTCGCGCGGCTCCATCCACGACGGTTGCTGGCGATGCTGTGCGCGGAATGCGGCGCGGTCGAAGTTTGTGCTCATGACTTTCTCCCGAAGTCGGAAATGCTGAAACCTGCGCCGTAGAGCGCGTCCGAAAGCTCACGGCAATGGCGCGCGATCTCTTCCATGGTTGCGAATGCAACCTTCGCTTGCTGACGATGCCAGCGCAGCAGCGGAACCTCGCGCAGCATCCTCGCCTGCATCGCATCCGGCATCGGCGGATTGATGCGCGCACATAGGCGGTCGAACCAGGTCACGGACATACGCCGTACTCCTCGGTCCGATTGTCGTCTCGCACGAATACGACGCCATCCGGAGCGACGACGGCGACGAGCTTGTAATCGGCCAGCCAGTCGTTTGACATGAACGCGGATGACGCTGCGCTTTCTGCATCATCGGCCAACATCTCGAGCGTCTGCACCGATGTAACATCGGGCGCGCAGACAATGACCTCCCATCGCTGTTTCACTTCCCCTCCGTGAAAATCCCGCGCTCGCGTTCAAGCGCTTCGACAGCAGCAGGCGAGCGCTGCGCCACGAGCTTTCGAAACTCGTTGTAGGCTTTGCGGATAGCGGTCGGACCGCGCGCTGTCTGCCATCGCAGCAGAGCCCAGTTAATTTCCTGCTCAAGCGCCGCATCATTCTCGGTAGTCATCATAGACCTCGATGTTCCAAAGCGATTTATCGCCAGCGCCGTATTCGTAGGGCTTGCTGACGATCAGCGGATGGCCCTCCGATGCCGAGAGCGCGGTGAGACCTTCGATCGTATATATCTCGATCTGCTCGACCGGGCCGCCGCTCGTGTGCGTGATGTTGAACTTCATAAGCTCTCAAACCTCACGAAAACACCGAACTCGCCGCGCTTGCACTTGCGCTGCTCGTACTTCCACTCGATGCGCGGATCGTTGTCGTTGACGCCGAGCCGGTCGGCGATCCCGTCGCGCACGCTCTTGAGTACGCCGCGAAGGTTGTCGTCGTCCAGAAACTTGGTCGGCGTCATGCGTGTCATCGTGATCGTGCATGGCAGGAGCGGCTTGAAGTTCCAGCCCAGCATGGTCCGCGTCCAAGACCGTTCGGAGCCCGCTAGCGTCGCGCGCTTCGCCCAGTGCATGCGCTTGTTGGGGCCGCCTTTGGTCTCGATCGGCAGGAGTTTTTCGAAGACGGTCACTACGCAATCTCCCCGATCTTCCGCGGATCGAACGGCAGCGCGAGGTCTTCCTCGACGGTTTTGCTGGCGTCGGGGTCGTCGATGGGGACGAGGTTGCAGAAGCAGCAGCCTGACGGCCCTGCGTCAGTAGTGACCATGTGGTCTGCGGAGTCGCAACTTCCACAGGTCAGGCCGAAGACGACGATTCCGAGAACCTCGTGTCCTGTTACGGTCACGACCGAGCCGCGATATTGACGATGCTCGTCGTCAGTCTTGACGACCCAGCATTTTGTCCCGACCGGATATTTCACGCCCACCTCCTCGCAGCCTCAATATCTTCCGCCAAATCCCCGACCTCGAACCCATTCGCGTAGCAGCCGACGACGAGCTCCGGCCGCGTCTCCGCGAACTCCTCGACGGCGCCGCGGCTGATCGGCGCATAGACGCGCCCTGCGTCGAAGAGGACGTAGATGAGCTTGGCGCCGCCCGTGCGCTCAAGGCGGCTCCTGACGGCGTCTGCGAGCTGCTCAGCCGTCATGTCGGCGCCGCCGACGTAGGACTTGCGCATGTGGTCGGGGATGGGTCCGCGCGGGCGTCCGCTGCGTAGGCTCACGATGCCGGCCTCGCGCAGGATCTGGCCCACGCGCGCGTCGGAGATTCGCCACAGCGCCGCGATCTCGCGGATGGTCAAGGCGCCGCCGCGGTAGGCTTCGACGATGCGTTCGTCGCGGGTCACAGCGGCGGCCTCTCGGTTTCGCATAGCCAGTGCGTAGGCTCAACCTTCTCTTGGGTCACGCAACTGCGATATGACCACCAGCCGATCCAGCTTTCGTCGGCGTCTTCATTTCCGCATTCTCGCAGTTCCTGAATGTCGGCGGCGTCGCGATACCACGCGCTGCAGACGATCCACACCGTCGCCTGATCCCAACCGACGATGACGTCGATCTCAACGCCTTTCGGCGCCGTCTCGATCGGTTGCCAGTTCATGCGCCCCTCCGCGCTCGTTTCTCAGGTTTTGAGCCGGTCATGCGCGAGCCTGCTGCAGGATACGTCCGATGCGCGACTTGCTCATCTGCAGG
>CAYTFY010000017.1:0-33118 GCA_964437225.1 uncultured Gemmatimonadaceae bacterium
TCAAGTTTTACGCCCTCGCGCGCCGCCCGGACTTTCAGCCGGGCATGGAGATCGGGGGCGATCACCAACCGTTTTCTTGATCTCGTTGCATTCATTGGACGTCACAGTGCCATCCGCCGGACGTCCGCGTCAATAAATTTTTTCCTTTTTGAAAAAAAGACTTGGTAAAATGCCGCGATGGCAAGCACTCCAAGGAACACAGAAGCTTTAACTCTAAGGCTAGAAAGGCAATTTGCAGCCCGGCTCCGGGAAGAAGCGAAGCGCCTTCAGATGGCTAATCTTCAAGAGCTAATTCGGAAGCTGCTCGAAGAGCTGCTGGCTAAATCGAATTCCAAAGACGTCACAGCAACATCCAGTACCGAGCCAGACATTGACCTTCGCACCCTCCTCATTGAGGCTCACAAGGCAAACACCGAGGCCAACAAGATCATCGGAGAAGCCAACCGAACGATTGCAGAACTCACCCGCACCATCACCGCCATGACCCAAGAGCAAAAAACGCCCCTGCCGAGCCTGCCGGAATCGTCGAATCCACGGGCTCAACTGTCGAATCAAAGCAATCCGGAAGAAGTCGCGTCACAGCAATCCTGCAAGGCATGGAGCCGCGCGAGCGCGAGCGCCTAATCTCCGACATTCGCTCTTCTGGATCGGCGCTATCGCGGTAATAATCGGATATATTTTAAGGATTATCTATACGTTATAGCATCAGGATTTTGAAAGATTATGATGACCCAAGGCACATTCACAAACATCATATTGGCAATCATAGCAGGCACGCTTATACTGATATTATTTCAACTAAGGGATGGCCTACGGGTAAGAACCCTTGGTTCGATTGAGGTTGATCCGGTTCGAGTAATCCAAGATTAAACTTTATGAGACTACATCTCTATCTAATTGCCATCGTCTTCCTTTCTGGTTGCGCCACACCTCGCTATGTTCCCATTCCGGGTCAAGATGTTCGCTACAGCAATGGATCAGCCATGACGAAAAGCTCTAAAGCGAAATCCCTAGTTTATATAACCCCCGTTTCGATCTATGAAGGGAAGGCTCGCTTTGCTCTCACCATAGGCAACAAATCTGACATTTCATTTACGGTGTACCCGAATCAAATTACAGCCTCAAACAATCGGGGGAGGCCGGTAAAAATCTATACGGCACAGCAGATGGAAAGAGCGGCGAGAACCAGAGCTAATATAATGGCTATATCTACAGCGATAAATGCTGGCGGGCAGAGTCTTCAGGCCAGCTTGCCGGATACAACATATTACTCTGGAAGTGTTGACATGCCTTACTCCCAAGCCACTTACTCCGGTTTATCCACAACCTATTCACCATCCAGGGCGGCGGGGGCGCAACAGAGGATTAATGATCAAGCAGACAGCTCCATGTCGATGATTTCACGCAACCTCAGCAGTAGCCTAGAGGAGGCAAGAATGGTTTTTGATACAACAACCGTTTTACCTAAGCAGGTGTGCTCAGGAATGCTCGTTACGAAGTGCCCAAAGGAGATTCACTTCAAAGTATCCGCTGGAGAAGAAGTGCACACATTCAGCTTCGTTAAGTCGAAGTAATCCCGGCTCGATGCGATAGAAATCTCGCCCCACTACCCCCCGCCTCACCGCACGCTCCCAAGCTTCGCAACCGCCTTTGGCGTGATCGCAAACCACGCCCGCCCCTCGGCCTTCCGCCTGGCAACCCGATACTTCCCAACCGTTGTCTCCGGGTCCGTGTGCCCCATCTGCGTTGCTGTGAGGCCCGGGTCTTCGAACGCCGCCAAGTGAGATGAGCCATAGGTGCGCCGAAGGACGTTGTGAGGCCAAGCGATGGGTTCCCCTTTCTCGTTCGCCTTGGTCAGAACCTTCTCCCGGTTCAGCCGGAGGTTCTTGTCGTTGACGCCCAGCGCCGAGCCGCTTTCGGGAAGCTCCAGCAGTGGCAGCCACGCCCTTGCATTTGGGAGCACCGTCACGTAGCGATCGCGCATTCCCTTCTTCTGCGTCTTCATCCGGCGGATGAAGATTTCCTTGGCTCCCACATCCTCCACCTGGAGGCGGAGAATCTCCTTGTACCGAAGACCGAAAAAACCCCCAAAGACCAGCAGCCGGAGCATCGGGAGATTTTCCAGTTCTATCGCGGCGGCAAGGAGTCGCTTCATTTTCTCGGGAGTAAAGATCACCCTCTCAGGTGGGACGATCACCGGACGCGGCACTTTCAAGACGGGGTTCGCTTCCGTCCAGTCGTGCATGACAGCGAAGTTGAAGAAAGCCCGAAGAACGCGGTGGTAGGCCGGTTTCGAGCGCCCCTTGTCGCGCAAGAATATCTCGATCTCCCCCGCGCGGATCGAACTCACGAACCGACTCCGGAACGCCGCTTCGACCCGGGAAAACTTCGAGCGTAGGGAGTAGAGGTGATGCGGATCGTTTCCCTTCTGGGAGGCCATGTACTTCGCAATGGCGGTCTCCAGCTTCAACCCGCTGGCCGCTGGCGTGTCGAGCAAAGCCTTTTGCGCCGTCTCCACGGTGACCCCTCGCTCCCGGAGCCAAAGGATGAAGGTGCGCTCGGAAGTTGTCAGGCTGGAGAGGGCGGAACCGTGAAGGCGGTGCTCCGAAAGGTACTCGCTCGCGGCGGCGGCGGCCTCCTCGCGGGTGGGGCGGTACATCCGAACCCTCTTTCCGACCGCTGACTCTAGAATGTCGGCGATCCACAGGGCGACGCCTCGATGCACCCCCTCTTTGACCGAAAACGGCTCGTTTTTGTCGCCACTTTGTCGCCACTTCATGGGGCCAATTTTGGTTGTTTTTGTAACATTTACAACCATTTTGACCATCGCGACCCGCCATGCGGTTGGCGGTCGCGTCCCGGGAAAGCGCCCGATTTACAGAGAAAAAGCCGCTTTCCTAGAAGGAAAAGCGGCTTGTAGCAGAAACTGCGCCCGGCGGGGGTCGAACCCACAACCTTCGGCTTCGGAGGCCAGGAACTTACTCTGTGAAAAATTCTGTCGCCACTTTGTCGCCAGAAAAACGCCTACACCACAGCCCGACCCGCAGCAACCCGAGCGCGCATTTCCGCCAGCGTGAGGCCGGTGCGAAGCTGGATGTGGGAGCGATCAACGAACGATTGCCAGTGCCCGCCCCACTCCAGCCCGTGAGCTTCGGCAAGCCCGCCCGCCGTGTCGTAGTGGGGGCTGTCGGGGAGGTAGTCGCCGCTTTGGGAGAACACCCCAAAATCCCAGGCAATCCCGAAGTTGTGCTTGCTGTACCCTCCCCGGGCGTTGGTGACGACCTTCCCCGGCAGGGAACGCCCCTTGGCGTAGAGCGCATTCTGTTCGGCGTAGGTGCGCGTCCCGCCGATGATCTTGACCCGCAGCCCTGCGGCGTGACAGGCGGCCAGCCAGCGCCGCGCCGCCTCCTGCGCCGGGGGCAGCAGCGTTGCAATGTAGGTTTCGGAGCGGGCGTCGAAGATCGGCAACATAGGAGGCTCCCGGCGGATGCCGAAGAATTTGAGAAGCCAGCCAAACATAGTCAGGGCGTTGCGGGCTTGGCCTGCGCGGCTGCGGATTGCAGGCCGGTAGCGATCTGCTCGACCACGGCGGCGGCCTGATCCTTGCCTTGGGTGGCAAGCTCGTCTTGCGCGACCTGGGCCACACCAGCGGCCAGCGCCTGCCAGCGCGCGCCGTCGTTGGGGGACCAGATGCGGACGATCTGCTCCACGTCGCCAGACGTGACGATGTTGCCCGCGTTGGCCCTGAGATTGTCGGCCAGCAAGTCAAGATGGTCGGCCTTCCAGCCGCGATCTGACTCGTCCACGGCGTAGGAGATCAGCGTCTGCACCGCGACGGATGCCGCGCGCTGCGCGACAACCCCCGCCGTCGCTTTGAGCTGCGGCTTGTGCGCCTCCATCCATGCGCACCCTGCCATAGACGAGACAATCAGCCCCAGCGCAACCAGCGGCACGATCTTCTTTGCGGGCGGCGGCGGGGTCGGGTTCGCGTCGGCGGTGTGGAGCAGCCCCCACCCGCCGAGAACGGCAGGCCAGAGCGTCGAGACTTCCGGCAGCGCGCCGGTTTGCAGCCAGTGGATGGCCGCGTTGATGATCGCGCCCACAATGATGAGCACGCCGAGTGTGGTAGTCTTCCAGTTTTTCATAAATCGTTGGTCTGCTGCCGCTCGATGGCCTTTAGCCGCGCCTCCACGCTCTTCAGGCGGTCGTTGACCTCCTGCATGTAGCGCCCCACCCAGAAGGCTCCGCCGATGACGACAACGCCCACGGTGATGGCGCTCCCGAGCGAGACATGAGTTTCAGGGCTGAGTTCCGTGGCCACGGCGGCGACGGCAAGAATGAAAGGGGTGACGACGATGTGGTTCATTTTGAGTCAGTGACGCGCCGCATGAGCACCTCAGCGTCCTTGAGGATGGCCGGGGTGTAGCCTTCCCGCTCGATGCGCTTGCGGAGCTTCGCGCGCGCGGCGTCGATCCAGTTGATGCCGAAGCGCGGCCCGGGGTTTTCATCGGCCTGGATGAGTTGGCTCACCCGCGCCCACGTCTCGATGTCCGCAAGGAAGAGCTGCACCCGGGCGGCCTTCATCTTCTCGGCAGGCAGCCGCGAAAGCGTTGCACGCAGCGCGGCCACCTGCTCTACGGAAAGGCGATGGACGGATGCCGCCAAAGCCTTCGGCGCGCGTGGGAGAGGCACATCCGCCCCGAGTCGCACCGGGGCCACGGCCACGGGCGTCGAGGCGGTGGCCACCGGCGGCAGAACAACCACGACCGTCGGTGCATCGTCGGCGAGCGCAACCGTGCCCAGCATCAGGGAAATGGCCGCGAGGAGCTTCATTGCTGGAGTTCGGCGATGGTGAACGGCTCGCCCTTGCTCTGCGCATCCACGAAAGCGTTGGCGCGGACAAGGTTGCCGTCGAGGTTGCGGAGGCAAGCGGCCACCAGCGCCGTAGCCTGGTTCAATTGCTTTCCGGAGGGAGCGGTTGCGAATGCTTGGATCGCCACCTTCAGCGCGGCGAGGTTGTCTCCGGCAACGCAAAGCGTTTTCGCTCGGGCCTCCGGGCTATTGCCGAGAAACTCGATCTTCGGGAGCGTCACCCCGGCGAGAGGATTGGTCCCTTTACCATCCTTCTGGAATGCAATGAATGCGTTCGCCCGGACAAGGTTGGCGTCGATGGATCGGAGCGCCGAGGAAACCGCCTCGATGCCGTCTTGCGTGTGTCCAAAGTCCGAGGCGACATAGACGAGCTTCGCCCAGCTCAGCGCGTCCGGCGCGCGCTGGCGCAGCTTTGCCTTGAAAACAACCTCCAGCGCCTTGCCGGACCAACCGGCCACCGGCGTTGCCGCCTCAATGGCTCCCTCGTAGTCGCGTGCTTGGAGCTTCTTGGTCGCCTGCTGCGCGACCAGCCGCCCGTAGACGATCTTCAGCGCAATCGCTTGCCGCGCATCCAGGTTCTCGCTTTTTAGGCGCGGCCCAAGGAAGGCGATCTTGGCGGCCAGTCCTGGCGTGGCGTCCGTCTTCCAGGACACAGCCAGCGACCAGAGCCAGGTTCCCGTTAGCTTCCCGCCAAGCGTCGGATCGGCGAGCACGGCATCGGCGAAGTCGGGATGCGACGTTACCAGCTTCACGACGGGCCTGACCTTGAGCATGTACGCCGCCGCTTCGAAAGCGTCTCGCGCGGTCGCGCTTTCCTGGGTCAACACGCCGTTCGCCAGTTCGATGCGCTGCGCGACCGGCAGAGCGTCATCCCGGAAGGTTCCGGTTGCGGGGTTCGGGGTCGGGGATTGAGCGAATGAATTTCCCGCGAACGCGATCATTGCGATCACGGCGGCCAACAGGGCTTTTGCGTTTTTCATAAAATTTGGATTCCCTCGAAAAGTTCCAGTTCGGGTTGGGGATCACGTTGAATGTCGCTCAAAAGCTCCGCCGGATAACAGCACGGGACTCGGTAGCCAGTGATGCTCTCACCGTCCAGGATTGGCAGCGGCGCAATCGAAACCCCATCGAGACTCGCCAGCCGGAAACGTGTGCGCGCGGTGTCATCCACGAAAAGAGTCGCCGAGACGCTCTGCTCCAGAGCAGATGGGGCCGCAATAGGCTCGCCGTCTATCACGACGCCGCCCGAAACATCTACCGCGTAGCGCTCCAGCAGCGCGGGCAGCCTTTCCATCGCGGCGGGCGAAACTTGCAAGACCGCAAATTTGAAATTCGTCATGATAGCAAATCAGGGTAAAAATTTTGCAACGCTGCCCAAATCGCCGCGTGCTGATCTGCGGTGAGGCTCTTCGAGGCCACCAGCGCAAAAACCATGTTGACGTCCATAGTGACCTCTCCGTGGCGGGCAATCCGTACTCCGTCGAAATAGCTATTTGTGGTCGGCAGGGCCGCGTCGGATGTCAGCAGCGAGCCATTTCTGTAAATTCTCGTGTCGGCTCCAAAGTCCACCGCCAGCGAATTATAAGCCGATCCGTACATGCCAGATGTTGCAACAGATACATTCTCAATGGCGGGGCTAAACCAAATCACCCCCGACGTCGCCCCGGCAGCGGCTGTACCCAAAAGGATCCCTGACGATGACGTGCTTTGCAGTCCTCCGAGCACCGTCCGCGAGGAAGCCGATCCGGGTAGTTGAAACAACCCAATCAACGTGCCCGGCACGTTCCACTTCCAGGATGTGGGCAGCGTCGCGTATTGCCCGCCGCTCGCGGAAAAGGAAACATAATTCGCTCCCCACGTCGGACCGTTGGAAAGCGATCCAGTGCCTCCCAGGAAACTGCAAAAGCTCGATCCGCTGCCGACATTGTGCGCTGATCGGAAAGAGACGAAATCTGTACGCCCGCAGGCCGCATAAAGCGCCGTGGCAAAAGCCTGCAACTCGGCGCGTGCCTGCGGGGAGAGCACTTTCCCGAGCCCCGCCAGCCGATCAGAGTGTGCGGCAAGGTCATGGCGAGCCTGAGAAGCGCGCGCCATCATCTTGCCCGGTCCTGTGAAGAGTCCAATCATTCGGAGTCGGGATTCCGCTTGATGCCCTGCACCACCCCGGAGCTGATCGTCAGCCCCGTTACGGGGGCGAGGATTTCGGCGGGCGCGAGGATGGTCGGGCCAACGAGTCGAGCGCCGCCGGTGGAACCGTCTCCCAGCGTGACGGAAGAAAGCACCGTGTCCGTGATGATGCGCAGCGCGATGTAGTCTTTGCCGGTTACTGCGCCATCGGTCGAAGACAGGAAGTCGCAGTCGTTGCCAACCCCATCGACCCGAAGGCCACCGGAGGAACCGAGCGTCAGCGCAACGGGGTTGCCGCTTTCGTCAAAGCCGCAGATCGGGTTAAATCGCGGGTCTACGGGAACCGCTTTTCCGGATGCCAGTTGAATGAAAATCGAACTCATAATGATTGCCTCCCTCAATAGGTTTCAGCGCGCCCACGGATCGCGCCGTTGATAACTGTAAACTGGTAGATGACCGTTGAAGTGCTCGGCTGCGTCGGCGCGGAGCCGCCCGGCCACGTCACTTCTCCCGGCCAGGTCGGTTGCACGTCGTCGGTGGTCGTGATCTCCACGGTCACGGTGACGCCGTTGGCGACGTTGGAGAATGTGAAGGCCGTGCCCGCCGCGATGGTCTTGTAGTAGACGCCGCCGGAAGCGAATGAAATGTCGGTCCCCGTCACTTCCCCATAGCCCGGCGCGGCCTGCACCCCGAGCGCCGTGCGTTGCGCCGCCGCGCTGGCTGCCGTCAGCAACGCCCGGCCCGCCGCCGTCGAATCGGAAATGTCCGTGGCGGGGTGCGTGTGTGCCGTGGGCGTCCGCGCGTTTGAAAGGCGCGTGTCGCTCCCCTTCACAATTTCCCCGCTTGCCGCGTTGCCAGCGGCAGGGACGTTGAGCGTGGCCGCCGTGCCCAGGCCCGACACCGCCGCGCTCGTCAGTCCCGAGACGGTGGCCGATCCGCCAAGGGTGAGAGTGCCGGAAACCGTCAGCGTCGGGACCGTGACGGTACCGCTCTCCCACGACAGGCGCAGCGTCGAGCCGTCCTCGGCGATCAGTTGCCGGCTTACCGGGTCAACCGAAACCTTCCCCATCGCGGGGGTGCGGTTGTCCAGGACGCCGCCCGGGATCGCCAGCCCGCCGCCACCATAGTAAACCAGGTGGTTGTCGCCGGAGAGCGCGAGGCAGCCGGTCACTTGGAAAACCGGGTCATCGTACTGCGTCTCATGCCCGGCAACAACGTGGAGCGTCGGCGTGTCCGTGACATCGCCGTCTGTCCCGCTGCGCATGACAACGAGCGCCGCACTGTCGAAATGATCCTGCTGCTCAACGATGGCCGCCGCCGCCCCGGACTTCGAGAGGCCAACAAGCGGAGTGTCCTGCGTGCCGGTGGATTGGAAAACCTTCTGCCCCTGGATGGTTTGGGTGTTCGTCCCGGTCATCACGGCCATGTTCTCGGCCTGGTCCCCATAGGCCGGGTTTGGCTGCGCGGCGAGGATCGCCATTCCTGCCGCGACAATCGCGGCCACTGAAAGAAAATGGTTTAGCGTTTTCATTCGACTGAAACGGTTCCAATCACGGTGTCATCGACAACGATTTTGCGGGTCGCGCCGGTCACGCGATCCACCAACAGCGTCGGGTCCGCCGGGAACGGAAGCGTGCCAACGCCCTCCTCTGGCGCATCGGAATTGATCCGCGTCCAGACATTGACGACGATGTAGGGCGGCATGTTGTTGTGCGCGGCCCCGCCGCCGACTGCCTGCGTGTTCTGCTCGGGGACGGTATGGGAATGGTCGCCGCCGCTCTCCGTTTCGAACGGGGTGATTTCCACCGTGTGGGTGTGCGCTTCCGCCTCGCTCGTCTCGCGGGTGCTGTTGGCTGAATTGTCGCCGGTCGCGATTCCGCCTCCGCCGAACCCGGAATTTCCCTGGGTGGCGACCGTGTGGGTGTGCGCGCCAGCGGAGCCTGTCTCCGTGGCGGGAGGCGCGATGGTGTGCTTGTGCGTGCCCCCGGTAATGGTCTGCTCTAGCACTGGGTGATCGTGCTCGGGCATTTCTGCTTCGGTGAGCGTGTGCGTTGCCTCGCCGCCGGTTGCTCCCACTACAGAGAGCGCCTCGTTGCCGGGATCGAGGGAGACAATCATCCGGCCAGAGCCGTAACGCTCCCAAGTGCCAAAGCCCAAAATGTCCCGGGGGTTTTCCGTCCGCCTGGTGAAGTAGAGGCAGCCCACCGGATAGAGCACCTGCAAGTAGTTGATGAGCGCGGGCACGGCGGCCATCGCGGAAATCTCCTCCTTGAGCCGCTTCACCGACCAGAGATGCAGCGAGCGATCCTCGCCGGAAATGAAAACGGAGTTTGCATCCAGGCTCGACGCTTCAAGCCCCACAAGCGCCGGAGAAGCATCGCTCACCCGAAAGCATCGTTCCACCTTCCGGGAGAGCTGCTGGCAGATCATCGTGAGCGAATCAAGCGCCTTCTCCACGGCGCGAGAGGGAAAGGCGTCGTTTTCCGTGAACTTGTACTGCTGCACGGCGGGGACTTCGCGGTAGATCGTCACCTTCTTCGTGCCGGACACGGCGACTTTGGTGGTGACGTTTCCGCCGTTGCTCGATCCCGCGCCAGATACCGTGTATTCCGTGCCGAGGGTCAGTTCGGCCTCTGTTCCGTCCGGGTCGGTGATGATGACGTGCAGGTGCGTTGCCTCCAGGAAGACAAACGGCACCGGGTAGGGCGTCACCGCCGAGCCGTTGCCCGTGTACTGGATGCTCGAAGTGTCGGACTGAACGCTCATCAGTGAGCGTAATCAAAAATCCGCGAGGTCGATGCAATAGTTATTTTCCTTCTGCCTTCTTTTTTGCGTTCTCGCCTGCGCCAAGCGCGTCCTTGAGTGCGTTCGTCAGCGCCGCCGCTCCGGTCACGGCCTCGCTTACTCCCGTGCGCGCAAGGATTTGAAGGTAGATCGTCACCCCCTTGAAAATGTCCTCGGCATCCTCCCAATTCGACGGGTTGACTTCCTTCCGTCGAATGTCGGTTGCAATCTGATCCAGCGGGTTTTGCGATTTTGAAGGGAATGCCTTTCCGCCGAGTGCCCATGTCAGAGCCGCGCTCATCATTGGACCGGCGAGATAAACGCCATCCAGATGGCCGAGAGCCATTGCGCGGGCGTAATCTTCGGCGTTCCAGATGTCCTCGTTCTCCTTGTCGGTGAAAATCGTCTGGTAGATGTTGCCCATCGTCTGCGTCACCGCCTGGGCCAGCATCCACGTCACGGCAAGGCGCGCGGCATTTCCGCCCCGCTCTTCGCCGCGCGCGAACCGCTTGGCCGCCAGGTAGGAGAGCGCGAACTTCTGCCGGGCTTCGCTCTTGAACAGCATCAGCATTTTGCCGAGGACTCCGGCGTTCACCTCGTTGAGCGACTTGTCTGCCGCGTCGGCGGGCTGCGCCGTCCGGTGGACAACTCTATCCATCGCGTCCATCGCGTAAGCCCGCGCGTGCGCCTCCGGCATTCCGGCTTTGATCGCCTCGCGGTAATGGTGGTCGAAAGCGATGGCCGCCGAGATCGTTGTGAAGGCTGCGTCCACCGCCCCGACCGGATACATCCCTTTCTCCACCAGCGCAGCAAACCGCGAAGGCGCAACCCCGTGGGCCTGCAACACAGCCCGGACCTCCGGGGAGTAGCCGGATTCAATTCGGCGCTGGATCGTGGGCGAGTTCCAGACCTCGGCCAAGCTGGTTTCAAGCTGTCCGCTCAGGAATCGCCCCCATCCCGCCGCTGCGGCCCCTGGCGGCAAATCCATCGCGCTGCCAAGCATGGCGCTGGCCTGCTTCATCAACGTGCCCACCTTGAAGGCGAGAGCGATTGCGGCGTTGGAATAGAGCGCGTTCTTCAATGCTCCTTCCACAATCTTGAGCATCCCGGCTTCCTTCTGGCCGTTTGTCTCAAACGCCTTGATGAAACCCTTAACCTGCTCCTCCCTTGCAGCCCCGTCCACCACGCGGATCGCCCGCAGCACGTCAGAACTCCCGAGCACGCCGCGCATTTCGCGAACCGTCTCCGCCCAGGCGATCCAGTATTCAGATTGAACGGTGTGCCGCCAGTACGCCGCCAAGGCGTCCACGCGCGCAATCGGTGCATCATGATTCACGCGACTCTTGATGAATCCTGCGGCCATCCCGCTGCGGCTCGGCGTGGTATCCACCGGCCCGCTCTGCTGGCCCTGATCGGCGGCGGCCGTGTCGTAATAGGTCGGCGCGTAGTTCTCGATCCGGGGCATGTTCATCCCGTACATCCGGCGGTAAACCGGGTTGAGCCGGTCGTATCCTTCAGCGTAACGCTCCCGCAGCCAGTCTTTGACCTTGTGGGCCTCGGGCGAAATCCAATCGCGCAACGCCTGAACGGCATCCGGCGTCCAGCCCTGCCGTTCCATGCGCGCGCGCACGTCCGGTTGCGCCCATGAAAGCAGGTAATGCACCGCCTCAAGTTCGCTCATCTCCTGGATCGTCTTTTCGCCTGGGTTCAAAACGCGCTCCAAGTCAATGTAGTCCCGCTTCCGGTTCTCTGGCTTCGCGTCGTTTTCGGCCAAGGCTTGCTTGAGCGCATCCCGCTCCTTCGCCGTAAAATCAAGCGGCGCGCTTCCGTCCACCGCCCGGCGGGCAACGTCTACCGGCACGCGCTCCTTCTTGGTCTTGCGCCCCTCGATGACTTCCACGCCGGTATTCCTCACCTCCGCGAGCGCGGCAAGGCGGACGTGAAGTTCCCGGAGGCTCTTCGCGCCCAGGATTCCCCGCATGTCCTTTCGGAAGTTGTTCTTGCGGAGAATCAAGGCGTCCGCGTAGGTGTTGCTCGCCAGCCGCGCCCGGTCTGAAAAATGGAGAGCCATCCGGGAGCGACCGTTGCGGAACGCCTCTTGGAGCGTCTGCGAGAAATCGAGGTTGCTTTCTACGAAATCGAGCACCTTCTTGATCGTCTTCCGGTCACGCCGTTTGGATGCCGCAAGCTCGGAATCCGTCACCCCGTTCGGCCTTTTAAGCTCCGCGAGAACCTGGCCTCGCTTTGCCTTCACGTCGGCCAGACGTGCCTCCTCCTGGAATTTCCACTGGGAGCGCCCCTGCTTAAGCATGGCATCGAAATCCGCAACCGCATCGGCCAGTTCCGCCGAAGTCTTCCCTTCGATGTTGCCGAACTGCTGCGCCCACGCCCATTGCTGGGTCAGGTCGGCCAGCTTTGCCGGATCGCTCTCGGCGTCGATGTTTGCCTCGATCCCGGTGATCTCGGCGGCAATCCCGTCCTCATCCATCCGGGCGAGCCGCTCGATCTCTGCCGCCGCCGCCTGCGCCTCCGGCCCAAGGGTCGATTTCTGGACGCGGTTCTGGCCCTTCTTCGGCTGGGCGCGGTCAAGCAGCTTCTCGAACTTCTCGCCGTACTGCTCCTTGAGATGCTTTTCGAGGGCGTCCTCCACCTTCTCCATCCGTTCCTTGAAGAACTTCACCCGCGCCTTGTCGGTCTTGAGCGTGGCGAGCTTGGTGAACCCGCCGATCTTCCCGCGCACCTCCGGCGGCAAGGCCATGAGCACGGCGTCCAGGTCGGCCAGCCCTTGCAGCATCGCAGCGCGCCGGTCGTCCGCTTCGACTTCCGCCTTGGCGGCCTGCTCCACGCCGAGCGCCTTTTCCTTCATCGCGCGCTCCTCGGCGCGGAACCGCTCCTTGAGCGCGGTTTCCTGGTGGCGGAAGTCCTTCTCGATCCCCTGCTTGATCTCGGCGGCCATCTCGCGGGCTTGCCGCTCCAACGCCTTGTGCTCCTTCGGTGTCCCCGCCGCCTCAATCCGGTCTCCAAACTTGACGGTGTTCGCCTCGCCAGCCCGGGCGATCTCCTCGGCCTTGCGCTGTTGGAGTTCCTCAAGCTGGCGCTCGTGATCGGCTCGGAGGTTCTCAACGTCCAGTTCCAACTGAGCAGCCCGCTGATCCTTTTCCCGATCCAGCCGGGTCCAGCGGTCGAGTTCATCGCGAAAGCGCCCGGCGCGCGCCAGGTTCGCCTTCGCCTTCTCGGCAAACTCCAGGCGCTCCTCCGGGGTGCGCTTCATGGCGTCAATCCTGGATGCCATATCGGTCAGATAGTCGGCGCGACCGATGGAAAAGGAGGAAGGATTCCCCTCCCCTTTGATGTCCAGAGTGAACTCCTCTCCGTAGAGGTCGCTCCACATCTTCTGGAACATCTCCGCTCTGTCCCGAACCAGTTCCGGGCGCGAACGGAAACCGGCAACCAATTCGCCATTGGAATCATGAAGCAGCGCCAGCGCCAAACCTTGATCGCGCGTCAACGCGCCGTAGCCCAAGAGGTCGCCGTTGTAGTCGCCCTGAGAGGCGTGGTGAATCTTATCAAAGAGCGAATCCCCAGGATATGCCTCGGGGTTTTGCTCAATTACCCGCCTCGCCGCGTCCTCGCGGTAGGCGTAAACGTGCCCGTCCTTTTCGCGGACTACGACGCCTTCCGAAGCGGCTCGCCGGAGGGCGTCCGCGACTTGCGGGGCGTCTTCTCCAAGGAGTTCGTGGTAGAGGGGCTTGATGCCGAGTTCGACTCCGTAGAAGGAGGCGGCCATTTCCCGCGTCTCCGTTCGAGGGAACGGAGTTCCATTGTATCGGGATTGAAGACCTGCGAGAATTCTTCCTCCAGCTTCCGCTGCTCTTCGGGCGGCAAGTCTTCGATTCTTCTGATCTTCGCCATCGCCAAATACCTTACGCCAATGGAACGGCTCGTCAAGCTTTCCGATTGAATACGAAGCGGATGAAGCGAGCGGCTGCCCAACCGCCTTCGCCACCTCCCGGTTGTGCACCACCTGATCGTCGATCCCGAGCGACCGGGCAAGATAGCCCTCCCAATCCTTGCCGAGCTTCCCGGCATCGCGCATCTCGGTCAGGGTCTTGGCCCGCCCGAGCACTTCCTTGAAGTAGACTCGCAGCCGGGCAATGAATGAGCGGATGGAAGCAGGCAAGCCCGGGAGCCGTTTCCGCTCGTTCAAGAAGTGCGCCTTCACCATGTCGGCGGCCGCCTCGTGAATCTCCGTATCGGTCGGGTTCTCGGGGTCTTCCAGGTGAAACCCTGTCTCCTTCGCCCAAACCTTCGCCGCCTCGGCTGCCTGCTCGCGGGTGATCCTCCCCTCCCGCATGTCCTTGTTAAGCTGGGCGTGCCCGTGCTCTTCCACCACGTCCATCACGTCGGCCCCGTTGTGGATTTTCACCACGTCCTGATAGACGCCCTCGCGAAGTTCCTGTGTCGTCTCGCCGTAGATTGGGAGGCGGGACGGGTCCGCGCCTTCCTGGATGCCCGCAATGCGCATCCGCTCCGCCAGCGCCTCAGCGTTGAGCGGGCTTTCTTCCATCCCCTCGGCCACGGTCTTGGTTTTCCCGGTAATCTCCGCCGAGCGGGTTGGGTCAACCCGGTTGCGAAACCAGTCCACCAGTTCGCGCACGCCCCGGGCGTGTCCGGTTGCCTCCCAAAGCAGCCGATCATCAAGCTGCCTCTGCGCCACTTCCCGGCTTTCAAATTCGGCGCTCACTTTTCCATCCGGCTCGATAATCTGCCACCGGTCGCCGTTGGCGCGGAGCTTCGGCATCTCCGGGCTTTGCTGCACTGCCTTAGCGGCGTCTGCGGCCTGCTTTTGCAGCTCGACGCCCCGGGCGATGTCTTCTTTCGTGCGAGCGGCCCACGCCTCCCGGAAGAGCGATTCCGCGCCGTCCATCCGGCCCGCCACGGCCTCCGCCGCAATCTGGTGCGCTTTCTCCTTTGGCACGCCCTGCATCTGGAGCGTTTCGGGGCTGCGCATCCCCTCGGCCACCGCCCGGCTTTGTTTCCATGTCCCGAACCCGGCCCCGACCAGCGCAAAGGGAAGCGCGCCGAAGAACGTCTCCGGGCTGGTAATCGCGTCGCCGAACGCCGCCTTCCAATCCACATCTGGAACGTCCTCGCCCAAGGCGTGCATGACGTGCTGCACCGCAGCCGGGGCAGCCGACATAAGGCCCATGTCAAGCATCTGCTCCCCGGTGCCGACCGCCGTGCGGGCCAGGAATGGCTTCCAAAATCGGCTGGTTGGCGTGGAGAGGCTCTTTAGGGCGCGATCCACTCCCGGAATCCTCCCGAGCAAACCCTTGCCGCCCTTGATTGCGCCAATCCGAAGCTGGCCGACGCCCGCCATCGCCCAGGAAGAAACGGTGGCGATCGTATTCGCATCGTCCGCGCTCATCTCGGGGTGCTGGAGCCGGAGCCGGTTGTACTCCGGGCCGCGCATTGCGTCGGCCATCACCACCGCGCCGAGAAACGGGTTGACCGATGAAGTCAACATGGACGCGCCCATGACTGGCGCGAACTCGGCGGTTCCGTACAGCAGTCCTCTTTCGGCGGCCTTTATCGTGCCTCCAGCAAACCTTCCTAGTGCTCCAAAGTTTTCAAGAGAACGAGGGGCCAGGACCGTGCGGATGGGGGCGATCTCCTCTTTCGCGATAGCGTCAAGCTGGCGGTACGCTTGGTAGTAGGCGCGCTGCTGCATGGCCTGCTTGAGCAGCTTTTCCCGCTCCTTCGGGGTGGCCGGGCGCTCATCGTGGTAGGTCGGCGGGATGAAGGTTCCGGTGAACGGGTCGCCTCCAAAGTGAGAGTTTCGGCGCGCGATTTCCTTTCCTGAAACCACGTCCTTCAGATCCGATCCATCGCCCTGAAGAAGAACCGGCCTACCCATCTGCAAGTCGCTAAGGATACTCTCATTGACCTGATCGCCCTCGGCTGCCATTCGCCCTCTTCCCCATGCCGCGCCCGCTCCGCGTACCATCGCGTCCCCAGCCTGCCGGAACGCTTCCGCGAGTCTGGAAGCCGCTCCATTCGGGTCTTTCTCGCCGTTGGCCTTGGACCAGGTAGAAAGCAGTTCGAGGAACTGGCCGCGCGCCTCCGGCTCTAGATTCGCAATGGTCTCAGCGGCCCTCGAAAGGCCGGAGCCATTCTCGGCGTACAGGCCGGGCCGCGCCAAATCGCCTCGGCCAAATTCATGCGCAAGCACGTCAGCAACGCTTTCAAGCTCCGGGTGGTCCTCCATGAAGACCCTCGCCTTCATGTACTCCTTGCCGAATTGAAGATCGAGGTGCTCCGGGTCGATGTCTCCCAGCCCCTTTAGCTTGTCCGCCTCGAACTCCTTCAGCGCGGCGATGTGCGTTCCCCATGATGGCGCGGAACCACTGCGATGGTCTGTGAAGGCACTAGCCAAGGCGCTCTCCTTGATCGCCTGGAGCGCCGCCTGTCGAGCCTCGCCCTTTTCGTAGTCTTTCTGGACTGCGGCGTAAAAGCTCAGGTCATCCTTGGGTTCGCCCTTGAAATGGTCATAGGCGTACTTGTCGCGCAGAACGTCGTAGCTGGAGGCCGCCTGCTCCACGCTGATCCCGGCGGCGTTGGCGAGAAAGCGCGTGTTCGCCCACGCTGCCCGGTCGGCCTTCGGGTTGGTCTGCCACGGGCCGAGCGCCGTTTGCATCTCGGGCAGCCAGTGGCCGCCGAGGTCATCGACGTTGCGATAAAGTTCGCGCGTGTAGGTGTCGCGCTGCGCCTGCTGCTGCTGTAGCCGAGCATCCCGGAACTCGCGCAGATCATCGAGCATCCGCTTCTGTTCGTCGGGCGCTGCCGTGTCTACAGCATCCAGGTACTGTTCTGCCGTTGCTTCGTCGATCATGGATTGAGTCTTTCGAGCTTTGTTCCGATCCTGTCTTCAATGGGGGCCGGGTTTGGAGTAATGGCCTTCGCGCCTCCCAGCCAAGTCGGCGCGTGTTTCCCCCACCATCCAGGTTCAACTTGCTTGATTTCGCGGCTCATGCGGCGGTTTAGCCATTCGCCCAACTCTTCGGAGGTCGCGGTTGGGTTCTTTCGCATCCACGCTTCAGCGTCTTGCTGAACGCGATACATGGCCGAGTAGGCGGCGTTCTTCTTCGTCAACTCCGCTTGATCCCCATCCTTCAAATCATCCTCATCCCATTGACCGAAGACGCCCGCCTGCCGGGCAAAGGTCAAAGCGTCGGTCATTTGAGAGCGCAGCATCGCCTCTGGCTTTTTGTTGAGAAGGCTATTCATCTCCGCCCGAAGCGACTCCCGAACCCCGGGATCGGCGATTTCCGAGCTGATCCGCGTGCGGACATCGTAGGCGGAGTTCTCGGCACCCTTTGAGTTGGAAGGGTCGATTTTTGCAATGTCTTCCCGGATGCTGATCCATGCCGCCTTTTGCCTTTCCGGGTCAACGCTCTCCGGGAAAAGCCTCTTGATCTTCGCGGCGTTCCCGTCGGCGAACTTGTCTCCGAAAATCGCTCGCGCGTCCTCTGGCGTTTTAATCGTTTCGGTCGCAACCCCATTGACCAGGGATTCCCAATTCTCGGCCTCCAGCCGCCGCCGGTCCGTCTCGATCCGATCCGTCAAAACAAGGCGGCGAATTTCCGGGATGTGCGGCGTCTGCTTTGCGTCGTCGAGCAGCTTTTGCGCCTGGTCGGGATCACTCCGGGAGAGCTGCAAGACCCGCAACTCGTCCCCCTGCTGGTTCGCGTGGTGGATCAGTCCGTCCGCTTCCTGATCAAAGAATAGCTTCCCTCTGTTCTGGTTGACGACCTCGATGGCGCGGGCGGTGTCCCCTGACTCGACGGCGCTGGTGTAAGCGTCCTTGGCAAAGCTCTTGTTCTCGTCAAATAAAGCCTTGGCCCCCGCGACCCGCATCCGGCCAACCGATTCCGTGCTGAACTTCCCGTAAAGCTGTTCAATCCGCATCTTGGCGGCGGCAGAGAGCTTTTCTCCGGATGTGAACTGCTGGTAAGCATCCGCCAGCCCTTTTTGCATTTTCGATCCGTACTCTTCCGGGCGGGTGGGATTGGCCGCGATGTCTTCGGAAACTGAGTTGTACGCCTGCTCAAACGCATTGGCGGCCTTCCAGACCTGGTTATTGTCCACCTGCTCCTTGATGTGGCCGACCGCTTCAGAGAAGCCATGCGCCGCACCGGCAACCCCACTCGCCAGCGCCTGCAAACCCTTTCCCGCGCCATCAAAAGCCCCTTGGGCAATCTGCGGGGTGGCAAGCAACGTCTGCGCGCGCCCGAGGTTGACGCCGGAGAGGTTTCCGCCGGTCGGCTGCTGCACGATCTGTGGCGCGTTGGGAATGTCTCGAAGTGGGATTCTTGGCATGGGTCAGATTTTCGAATAGCTGTTTGCCGCGCTGCCCGCGCTGCTCAGGAGCGATCCGTACCCGGCGAGCCGGTAGGCGCTCGCCTGCGCCGCGCCCTGCGCCAGAGTCATTCCAGCCGTGTTGAGCGCGATGGATTTCCCAGCGCGCGCCGAGCGGGCATTGAGCTTCTCCGCCTCAAGCTGCGTGTTGAGGCCGAGCCGCGTCAGGTCGGCTTCGCGGTGCAGCGCATCGGCCTGCTCGCTCGACGTTTTGAAAATGTCATTCTCCTGGAGCGCGTAGTTGAGTTCCGTATCAGAGAAAACCGCCAGCGGCGTCCCTTCGGAGACGACGCCGCCCTTGGCGTACCCGGCGGCCTGTGTGCCCAGCAGGCGCATCTTCTCCTCGCGCAACCGCCGTTGCTGCTCCCGGGCCTGCTGCGCCACGGCATCAGCCTGCCGATCGGTCGCCGCAGTCTGGTTGAGCTGCGTCTGGAGCATCGACTGATTGATCTCCGACTGCCGCCCCTGGATGCGCGCGCTCAAGTCCGCCTGCTGGCGCTGCACGGCGGCGTTGTAGGCGGCCACCTGCTGCGTCGTGTCGGCCTGCTGGACGCTCCCGTAGTACGACAGTCCCCCGGCGGCCACGGTGGCGACTGCGCCCGCTACGAGCGCGACTTCAAGGCCGGTTCCCATCTTCAACCTCCTCTCTCAAAATTGCGTAGATCATCGTCATGTCCTTTCTCTGTTCCCGGAAGCCGAGCCGCCGGGCCTCCCGGGCAAGCGCGGGCAGCGTGTAGCCGTACATGATGGCGTAGCCGAGCTGCGCGGCGCGGAGCTTGAGGAAGCCCATTACTGCCTCGAATGCCCGCCGCACGTCGCAGAGCGCCATGCCCGGGCGGGAAATCGGCAGTTCGAAGAAGCAGACGGGGGAGGAGTTGTCCATGTAGAGAAACCCCATCGCCGCGTCTTCGCCGCCACGGTGCGCCACCACGCCGAGCTTGGGCAGCAACTCGCGCAGAGGCGGGTTTTTGCCCCGGGCGCGCCACCACGCGGCCAGCGTCGGGAAATCGGCGCCAGGGTCGAACACGCGCAAGAGAAAGGGTTCAGGTTCCGGTGACTTCATATTTCGGGATGATGCCAAGCAGGGTGAGCGGAAGCGGTTGCCGCTGGCGCACGCTGACCGTGCCCTTCGGCTCGTAGCTGCGCGCGATGTAAATTTCCCGATCCCCCGTGAAGGTCGGCGGCGAAGCGTCCATCGGGTCGGCGGCGGACCTGGAGAACACAGCGTCCCACTCGCCCGGTCCGATCTCCACCTCCCCGCCGAGCGACTTGTAGACGCGCAGCACAAGCCGATGTACCCGGAAGTGGCGACTCTGCGCCGTGCCGTCCCGGAGCGGGCCAGGATCAAGCGGCATCGGCGTGAGCTGGGAGACAAAGGGCAGGCCCACCAAGACGTTGCTGGCGGCGCGCTGGAGCGTCACCTTGCCCCCCGAGACGGTCAGCCCCTCTTCCACCGCGCCATCGGCCAGCACGTCCACCGTACGGCCCTCCAGGTGATCGAGCCCGGTAATCTCCGTGGCCGGTGTGTCCAGGGTCGCGCGCGTGGCGCAGTCGAGATACCACCACGCGTTTTTGTCCTGATCCTCCAGCGACTCCCGGTAGTTCGGGTCAAAGCGTTCGATGTAGCGCGCGTCACCCCGCTTGACGATCACCCACACCTCATCCGCCGCGTCATCGGAGTAGATCGTTGCCACGCTCTCAAAGGTGCCGTCCGTCGTGTGGCGATGCCATCCCACGACATTCTGCGCGCGCTCGTAGGTCATTCCCGCCAGCGTCCCGTTGCCGGTGACGCACCAGAGAATGGCGTCGGGCTGCTGTTGGAAGGCTGTCTGGATCACGCCGCCTTCGGTGATGTGGTCGGCAAGCAAGGTCAAATCCGTGGCGACATAGCCGTCTTTCTGGAACTCATAGACGAACTCGCGGATCTTCCGCCCCTGCCGCTGGATGAAAAGCGACACGTCGTTCGCGACCAGGGCGGGCGCGTACTTTGAGCCAAAATGACTCTGCCGCTTCACCTGCAAGTTCGTCGCCGTGATCCCGCCATCAGATCCCGCCGTGAGAATGTATTCATCCCCGGCAGTGCCGATGCAAAGCGCCTGCTGGCTCACCATCCAGGCGATGGCGTTCGTCTCGGCACTGGCGAGGGTGAAGGCAAGAGCGTCGTCATCCTTGCTGCCAAGGCGGAAGTTGTAGAAGTCGCCAATCACCGACGCCCAAAGCGTCTGCGGCTTGGCCTTAGACCCGCCAAAGAAAAGCCGCTGCTCATGCAGGCAGACCGTGCGCGGGAATCCGCGCTCAACGCTCCAAGCTCCCTCTGACCAGTTTTTCGTGGCCGTGGCGCTCTCCAGGTCTTTGACGACGGTGGCCGTGGCCGAAGTCCCCGAGGTGACGCCAGTGATCTTTACCACGCCGTCGTGGGCAGTATCGTAGGCTTCAAAATAGCCCGCTGGTTCGGGCGTTCCGTCCTTCGCGACAAACTCGTATCGCAGCCGGATTTTGCATTCATCCTCCTCTTCGCCGTTCGTGGAAATGTTGCGGTCCTTCTTCGCGGTGTAGGTCCGGATCGTCTCCCAGGTCGTGCCGCCGTCAAGCGATCGGTCGATGTAGGCCGTTCCCTCCCAGGTGCCATGCGTCGTAAAGTCCCACTTCCCGATGACGCGCAGCGGGTCGCTTGTGCCGTTGGCCGTGTAGGGCAACGTGATGCTGCTCGACTCGCGGTTCTGCGAGAGCGCCCAATACGCTCCGACGTGCCCCGCCCTGAAGAGCGCCGCGCTGGCGGTGAGCGTGACGGTGCCGCTGGTGCCGCTGGGCGTGATGGTCGTCTCCGTGATGTTGGCATCAAGCACGGCAGGCCAGTCCCATGCCGCTTCCGCCAGCACCCATTCATCGTCGGCCACGCGGGAGAGCGTCTGCACCGGGTGCGCCGGATGCGTGATGAAAAGCACGTCGTTGACCTGGATGAACTGGAACCCGAAAAGCTCCGATTCCGTGAACGGCGTGACGATCTCCAGCGGCGCGTCCCCGTCCATCACCTGCGCGCCGTTGCTCCAAAACCGGCAATAGAGATGGCCGAACTCCAGAATGAAGTTGGTCGTGGTGGAGAAGTTAAATCCCACCAGCCGGGCTTTCCGGTTGGCAAACTTGGCCGCACCGAGGAACTGCGTCCCGGGCCGCCGGTTCACGCCACCGTAGGGCATGATGAGGAAATTCTGGAGAACCCGACAACCGGCCCCGTACTTGTCCAGGTCGGGCCGGGATTCGAGCCGCGGGGAAAGCTCCCCGGCATTGAAAGAGGGAAGGAGATGGTTCATACGCCGTACCGCGCCCGCACAAAGTCACTTTCCACGTAGGGCAGCTTCCGCCGGGGTCGCCCCTCCCGGGCATTCGCCTTCGCCGCCAAGGGCTGCACCAGCTTTTCAAATTCGCCGAGCAAGTCTCCGGAAAGGGAGCGGTTGCCGCTCAACGGCTGCGCGAGTTTGGAGGCGAGCTTGGTGTAGAGCGCCTGCACAAAGAGCGGCGGGAAAACCTCGGAGTCCTCGATCCGGGCCGTGTAGCGCAACTGCGCCTCTTCCGCATCGGTCAGCAGTCGGTCCCCCTCGATTTCGTAAAGGTCGCGCGCCTCGCTGGCCTGCCAGGCGTTGAGCTGGATCACAGCGAGGCAGTCGGTCGGAATCTGGTATTGGAAAGCCCAGCCGAAAGCGGGGGCGTCGGCGAGACGAGAAAGCGTCACGCGCTTGATCGCAAAGGCCCACGGGGCGGCCTGCAAAACCTCATCCCGGGTTTGCGCGTAGAACAGAGCGCAGTAGCGCGCGGGCTGGCTGGCTTCTGTGAGTGCCGTGATGCGCGGCACCCCGATTTCACCGAGCGCGAGATTGCAGATGGAGATGTCGTCAGCCATGTCAGGAATTCAGCCTTGAGAAAGCCCCCGGCGCGGGCTGAAGCACGCCGGGGGCCTGTTTCCCATGAAGTCCGGGGTTAGTGCCCGGGCATCTTGTAGATGAGTTCCACGCGGACTTTTTTGCTCGCGGTGAACGATCCGCTCGCCAGCCCCAACACGCCTTTGATGCGCTGGGTGTCGGGCGTGACCGTGAACGGCTCCAGCGCGATTGCGTTGGTCGCCGTCACAGCCACGATCCCGGCAGACGTGAGCGCAATGGCGGTCGCGGAGTACCGGTCATCGTTGTCAGCGTCGCCGAGCTTGGCGATGGTGGCAGTGGTGCCGCCGACGCCCTCCGAAACCACGCGGGAGAGGCTGGGCAGGAGTTGCGCCCCAACCGGCAGATCGCCGATTTCGAGCACGTCCCCATCCGCTTCATTGCCGGTGGTGGTGTAGGTCGCCGTGAGACACTGGAGGCCCGCGCCGGTCTCAAAGCCGTTGGGGCGGCTCTTCGCAGCGGTGGAGTCCTGGTTCTTGGCAAGTGCAGTTTGCAGAGTAGCAGCCATGATGGATTGGTTCCTTTCTTGAGTTGGTGGCTTTCGGTTACGCCGCCGGGCTTTCGTCGCAGATGACTTTGGCAACCAGCTTCTCTTCCATCCGGACCGCGCCGAGCTTGGCAACGGAACGAATCTGGAGCGCGTGGTTCTTGTCTGCACGAACGTCCATGTGGACCTTGCGGCCCGCATTGGCGAACTTCACGCCCCGCTTCACAAAGGCGAAGCAAGTGCGGAGATCGCTGGAATCCTTCGGAAGAAGCTCGGTGCGCTTCCAGGTCATGCCAAGGAAGCGGTCGATCTTCCCGTCCACGAGCGCCTTAACTGCGGCGTAGTCCGAAGACGTGGCCTGCGTCGTGGCAAGCAGATCATCGAGCTGCTTTTGGCTGTAGACGAAGAAGATTTCCTCTTCGTCTGGCACTTCGTTTTTGCCGAAGAAGCCCTTGAGGGCGATGAGCTTCGGGATCGTCAGACCGGAGTTTGCCGGGGTTCCAGACGGAACGTAATCCGCCGCAATGCTCTGGTTACTGTCGAACGAAGTGGGCGTCACGCCGTCCTCTCCCGTGTAGGCGGTGCCGAGCGCGGCGTTGATGATCGTTTGATCGCACAGCCGGTTGTAGGCCATGTGATGCGCCTGCACCGTCTCCGAGGTCGGCAGCACGACGGAGCCGAGGAAATCGCTGTCCCATTCGTCGAACAGGTTGGCGACATCGTAGGGCACGCTGGAGAGCCAACGCTTTTCGCTCCCGAGTTCCGAGATGCGGGTATTTCCAAGGCGGCTCGTGATCCGGCTCATGGTCATTTGACCGAGCTGGTTGAAGCTCTTCTTTTCGCCGTTGATCGTAGCCGGGGTTACGCACCCACTAAGCACGGACGGCTTTTGCTGGCAGAGAAATTCCCAGTTCATCCCGAACTCAATCGGGAAGTGCTGGGGAATTGTGAGATTAGGGTCTGGCATATAGTCTCCGTTGAAGTTGGATTTGAAGCCAACGGCATGAGCGATTATCCGCGCCGTGCGGGTCGTCGGTCGTTTGGCGTTGCCGCTGGCGGGCTCCAAGGGAGTTGTCCACCGTCGTCATTTGCGAAATGCGAATTTCGCGAGGGCGATGCAATAGTTATTTTTCGTCCGGGCACAAAAAAGGAGGGAGCCGGGAAACCAAACCATGAACCCGACTCCCTCCCCCCTCCTAAATCAAGAGGCGCGCCGCATCAAATCCCGGACCATTCCCACAGTCTCCAGATCGCCCTCTTGGTAGCGTTTGTGGTACGGGTTTGCCGGATTGGTCATGATGTCTTTGGCGCTCAACGCCCCGGCCTGCGCGCCTTGGCTGAGCTGCGAGATTTTATCCTCGCTGACCATCTTTCCCATGCGCACCAGAGCTTTTACGACGTTCGGGTCGCGCAGCCCGGGCGATTCCGGGTCAAGCCCGACCGTGTTGGCAACGCGCGCGGCAAGCTGGATGTTGGCCTCGTAGTTGCCACCAAACTCCTTGCGCAGTTCGGTCTTCCCGGCCTCCAGTTCGGCGTTCGCGCTCTTGGAGTATTCCTCCAGCTTCGCCGTCTCAGAGGCCATATAGCGCGCGGCAAGCTCCTGCATAGCCGCCGCCGGGATGTTGTGCCTGTGGGCGATCTCGGCAAACCCCTTGCCAAGCTCGTCATCCCAAGTCAGCCCTTCGGGAAGCTGCTCCGGCTTGAGCTTGTAGCCGTCCGGCGCGTCAGGCACGCCCACGGCCTTGCGGTAGGCCGCAATCTCCTCCGGGGTGGATTTCTCGTTCGGGACCGCGACGGCGTTTGCCTTCTTGCCGATCACCGTTTGCAGCGAGACATAGCTCTTGGCGAGGTCGCCGAAGTTTTGGAACTTGCCCAGCGTCGGCTTGGCTTCGGCAAGCTCTTCCGGCAGCCGGTCAAGCCAGCCTTCGGTAAAGGTGCCATCGGCATTCAGAAGGCCGACTGGAGCGACGTTCGCGTTGTTGTCGCCAGCGCCAGCATTGGCATTGGCATTGTTCTCATTGTTGACCGCATCATTAGCGGTTCCGGTATCGAGTAGTGTATCTCCCATAAATCAAATCTCCTTTCTCCATTTCCTGATGGCCGCGATGCAGCAAACCCCGTAGGCGGCAAGAAGCAGGATGATGGCGCCAACAGAAGCCCCCAGCGCCCATAACATCCAAGCAGGAATAGTGATGGTCATCGCGCAATCCTCCGGTTTGCGTACCGCTTCGCGGCCTCCTCGGGCCGGTTGCGAAAGAGCCATTCAACGAAAGCCGGGGTCTTGTCGCCCCGGTGATCTTTGAGCGGCTCGGGTTCTTCGACCTTCGGGGCAGGAGGTTCCGGGGGCGCGGGCGGTTCCAGTGGGAGAGGCCCGGGATCGGCTGTGCTCGGAGGCGTTGCGGGATTTCCCGCCGCGGGATCAACCTCCACTGTCAGCCCGGTTTCCCGCTCGATCTGCTCCCGGGTCTTGTGGTGGAGCTTCTCCGGCACAACCAGCTTATTGCCGTCCACGACGCCCACGGGAGCGCCGTCTTTGAATAACTGTCCGTCTTTCGTCTCGATCATTTCAGTACCTTTGCTTTGGGTTTCTCTACGTTCCCATCCCCTTGAGCAGGGAGAGAGGTTTGATATTCGATATGGATCAGGACCTGCCGCTGCCCGTCGCGAACGGCGGCCCACAACGGGTCAAAGCCGCCATCGGCGCGCGGAATGAACGCGGGCAGCCCGGTGCCGAACTTCGCCTTGAGGTCTTCGAGCACAAGCCTTCCATCCGCCGAGCCGAAGAGCGCCCGGTAAGCGTTGATGACGCGCTGCGCGTGTTTGGCCTTTTCAATGGCGTCCATTACGTCGCCCCCTCCAGGGCGCGCCCTACGGCGCTCTCGGGCTTGATGTTGCCAGCCTTGCCTGCGGCGTCGGCGAGCATCTGCGCTTGCTCCATCTGCGCTTGCTGGGCCTGTGCCTGCGCCCGGGCCTGCCGGAGCTGCTTGACCTGCTCGGCGTCCATCATCCAGTCGGAGGGCATCCCGTCGTTGCGCGACATCGCCCGCACGATCTTGTCAAAATCAAAGTTGTCCAGGATGTCCGGACGGAGCTGCGCCACCGGCATGATCATCGCCAGGCTCCGGTTGAAAGCGTTATTCTCCAGCGCGCGGATGCTCATGGCGATCCGGGAGGAATAGCTGATCTTCGGCTCCGGGAGGAATGCGCCCCCGGCGGCGTCCTGCATGACCGCCTCTTGCGGGACAGGCGGGAAATAGCCACCGCGAAGCAGGACCGAGAACGCCCGGCGAAGCAGCGGGTTGAAAAGCTCCGTCGTCATCCGGGCGAACGTCGGGGAGAACTGGATGAGCTTCTCCGCCGCCCGCTCAGAAACCTCCGTGGCCGTCATGTTGGCCTTTTGAAGCTGGCCGAACATCTGGAAGAGGTCCACGTGGAAGGCGTCCTCGATGGCCTTTTGCTTCCGGTTTGCACGGTCCAAGCCGACATCGTAGCGCCCGCCCGTCGCCCATTCCTTCGGAACGGCGTTCGGGCTGTTGGGGTCGAAGTAAGTCACGCCCCCGGCGCGCGTGTCGATGTCGCCCGCGTAGTTCTGAGGGATCAACATCCGCGGGAACGCCGCAAGTTCCGCCAGGGAATCGAGGTTCTTCTCAAGAAAATTGAGCTGGCGCGACTCCGGCAGCGCGATCCACGACGGGGACCAACCATAGGGCGAATTGCCCCATTTGAGAAACCTGGTGACGAAGAACGGAATCTCCCGAAACCCGCTCACGCGCACCACATGCTTGGCGGCCTGGTCGATGTAGACCGAGGCAATCGGCATGTTCTCCGGGTCCACCTTCGTCGGGTCGATTTCGGAAGGGTCGCGCGGGTAGATCAGGTGCAGGAAGGTGGCGCGTTCGTCGAGCTTCTTGGGGTCACTCTTTGCCTCGGACAGCCTTTTCCGCATCGCCTCCGAAAGATTCTCTTCCCCGAAGTGCTGCGCCGCCTGGCGCAGCGTAAAGCAATACTCGCGGCTCACCGTGTCCACATACCCCTCATCATCCTCGCCGATGGAGAACGATCCCACCATCCACGTTTCGAACCGCAGCGCATTGCGTTTGCCTTCATCGCAGAAGATGGCCGCCGTCCCGAAAGCCCCGCGATCCAGGTAAAGCTCGTGGATTTCAGAGTAGAAGTTGCAGCGGGAAAACTCCAGGTGCGCAATTTCCGAGCACCGTTTGAACCACTGCGCAACGGCCTCGCTGCCGCTCAACTCCGCCGGGGGATCGAACGAGAACCAAGATGACTCATGGGGCGTCATCCAGGCGAGTTGCCCGTTGGCGAGGATGTTGTTGGAGCGGATGGCCGTGGAGTCAAAAAGCGTCTGCTGCTTGGCCGTGCTGGGCGTGTCGGTCTGCTCCACGATCTCGGCCTTGCGCGGCATGACGTAGTTGCCGACCTCCTGCCAAAAGGCATCCCACGGCGACCGCTCGCTCTTGAGCGCCGTGTGGCGCGCAATCAGCCGCCTCGCCAGTTCTGGATGCGACTCGCTCATCCCAGGAGAGTGCGCTTGCCTGTGGGCGTGGCTCCGCCAGTCTCCCCGGCAAGGAGAGTGGCTCCGATGCCACGCTTTTTCGCCTCACGCTGGCGCGCGTCGGTCGTCACCTGGTTGACATCGGGCCGCGTCTCAGTGGGAGGCGGAGGCGGCGGGAGAGGCTCCGGCACCGGCGGCAGCTTGACCTTCTGCCGCTTGGGAGCCGATGGCGCACCGCCGCCCTTGAAGAAGATCATCCCCGGCGCGATCTGATGCCCGTTGTGTTGGAGTCGGTTGAGCAAAAACATGGCCTTGTAATCGCCACCGAGCGATTTTCCAAAAGGCCATGCAATAGTTTTTTTCAGCGATTCGCACGTAGCACCCGATCCGTCCGCCAAAACCGGAGCCGATTGCCGCGCTCCCAAGCCAGCCACGGCACCGGCCACGGCATCCACCGGCGAGCCTCCCGGATGATGTCCCCGGCGGCGAGGTAGACCAGCCAGCAATCACCTGTCTCGAACCGATGCCACGGGTTGACGATCAGGTCCGGGTCAGCGTCATGCTGGACCAGGCGGCCCATCACGAAGGTCTCCGGCGTCGAGAACACGTAGCCGTTGAGCAGGTGCGCCTCCAAGTCTTCGCGGAAGGTTCGGGCGCACGGCTCGCGCTGGTAGACGGCGGCGGCTCGCTCAACCGGGGTCATCGGATCACCCTCGCTTGCCCTCCGAAATCCCCGCGGAACCCCGTGAGAACCCGCACACCCATACCCTGGCGCCGGGAGGAAATGGCCGTGGCGCTGCCGCCCTCCAGCATCCCGGCCGCGTCGGCCTCGGCGAACATGCGGAGCGCGTCGGCGGCGTGGCTCGACCAGTCGTGAACCGGCATGTCTTGAGCCAACCCGCTCGAACTCTCCCGCCGGGTGTGGTAGTTGCTCAACGCCTCAATCCCCTTCTCGCACGCGGGCAGGCGGAAGATCATGCGCGGCATGAGCTGCCGAACCCGATTGATGCCAATCCAGATGTCCGTTGTGCGCGGGATCACCCGGCAGTTGCGAAGCCCGGCGGCCTCAAGCTCTTGCTGGATCGAGCGCCCCGTGTTGTTCATCCCGCGATGCAGGGCCGCCGCGTCATGCGGGAGGTAATGGTGGCCGAAAAGGTAGCCCTTGCCAAGCATGTGTGCCACGCGCTCCGTCACGGTCAGGTCAAGGTTAAGGTCAACATCCACAACCCGAATCTCGGAGCCGACAAGCTGCACGTACCAGCACACGGTATTAACCGGCGAGCCAAGATCCCAAAAGGTGTGAATGAGCGCGCTGCGGTCAATCTCACTGCGCACAATCGCCCCCTTCGCGCGGAGCTGGTCAATCAGGTCGGCGTAGATCGCCCCTTCAATCGGCGCGCGGAAACACTCCTCGATGGTCGTCGGGAACTCGCGCCAGATGAACATGCCCAGCTCGCGGCGTCGGCGGGCGTACCAGACCTTTTGCCGGTCGCTGAACTTAACCCCGATCTCCGCCTCCTTTTCAGCCAGGTACTTGGCAACCTCCGGCTCGATCGCGGAAACGGCTCCCTCCTCCTGATAGGTCGGGTCGTTGTACCAGGGGAAGAAGAACAGATGCCAGTCCCGGGCCGTCTTCTCGGGGTTCTCCATCGCCTCCTTCACAATTGAGTAGAGGTGCCCCCCGCGTCCACCCTTCCAAGTCGTTTCGACGATCACGGTACCGTGTTCTGCCGAGGGGAGCGCGCCGGTGAGAATCTCCTCAGAGCGCCGGGGGTCTTCCGCTTGGATCGGACCCCATTCGGAGACGTGCAAAATCTGGTTAGTGCCGCCACGGGCGTTCTTGCCCGCGTAAACCGCGCTCTTGGTGTCGTCTGCCAGAGCCAGCTCCCACAACGAATCATTGTTGCGGGTCACCACATAACGGGTCCTCAACGCCTCCGGCACAAACTCCCAAGCCGTCTTGCAAATGGCGTTGAGCTTTTTGGAGGCGTCGTCCTGCGTCTGGTCGATGATTGACACCTGCACGCCCGCGTTAAAGATCACCGCGTCCGCCGCCATGATGTCGATCGCTGTGGACATCCCGAGCCGCCGAGCCTTGAGGATCACGATGCGCTTGATGCCGTGGCGATGGACGGCTTCGAAAACCTGCATCTGCTCGGGCCGGGGGCGAAACGGCACGACGCGGCCCGTACCAGCTTCCTTGACGCCGTAGAGGTTCGAGAGCCGCCAAAGCGGATCGTCGAGCTCGTTGCCCGTCACCAGCAATCGCGCCAGATCGGCATCCGTCATTTGCCGCCCCTCCTGATGCGCAGCAGCGCCTCTACGACGGGATCAACGCTGACCTCCACGCGCTCCTTAAACATGCCCTGGAGCTTGGCCAAAAGCTCCACCGCCCGCAGCTTGTCCGGCATGGTCGGTGCACCGCCTTTGCTGTAGCCCTGGTGCAGATCGGTCCCCTGCACGTCGTCCACCGGGGTCGCTGTCACTCGGGTCAGGTAGGCAAGCATCTCCTTCAAGGTCAGCACGGCTTTTTTCTCGGCCCTGGCCTGCAATTCCGCCACTCGTGCCGCAACCCCAGCATTCCTTAGCAGCCTGGAGCCGTTCGCTTCGGCCACTTTCCCGGTCCTGCCGTACACCTGCCCATAGGCACCTGCTCCGCTCTTGCCCGTGGCGATGAGCTGCGCAAAGCGTTCGTGTTTCTGGTTCTTGAGGATCGGCATCGTTACTTTCCCAAACCCTTTCAAAGAGGGATGCAACAAAATTCTATTTTGTCGTCCTCGAAATAAACCGATCCGTCTCCACGGCCCGCCCGTGTCCGCATTTCGTCTGCCACGTTCTGCAACTCCGCTTTCCCATTCTGTTGATACCATTAACCTTGTTGGCGCATTTTCTTGTGGCGAACGTCTTTCCCCTTTTAACCGGTAGCCCGCAACCGCAAGCACACAAATCGTGATTTCCCATTTCGATTTTAGGCTTTCCTTGGTTGGATTTGGGGCAGTCCACGGAACCCCGCTCCACTTCGCACTTCACCGCCCCCTAAAGGGGGCGGCGTGAAGTCGCGAAGTTGGCGGTGAGCGGCACCAACTTCGCGAAGCAGCTTCGCGTACTTCGCGAAGTCGCGAAGTTCATTGATAAGATATATCATTTCAAATCGCCCTTTCTATATTTAACGGTACTCGCATCAGCCTTATAGTAATCCACATAACCGGCCCTTTTCGCCTCACTCATGATGCTGTAAGCTTTCGTGTTCCCGCACTTATAGTGTTTCTTTATCAACTCTATAAGATCAAAACTCACAATGTCTTCTTGGAACAAATCAACAACTTCAGCCGGATCATATTTCACCTTCGATCCTTTCGACTTGCGGACGTTCCCAACGCTCTCCTGGAACTCCTGGGGGTCATAGCTCTCATCGACGACGTAGATCCCGGCGTCTTCGTCGAACGCCGCGGCGATGTCCGGGAAATGCGCGCCGTTGTTGTTCTTGCCGCACGTGATGAGCAGCTTCGTCGCGTCTTCCGGGTCGCGCGGGACGATGTTCACCTGCGAGCGCGTCCACGCCTGGAGCACCTTCGAATTGCGGCCATAGCTCGCCTTGTCCCACCCGGTGGCCCGCTGCGCCCCGGCCTTGCCTGTGAGCGAGTGGTGGAGCACGATCGGCACCCGCTTGGGGTTCCCCCGCTTGGTCGCCTGCGTGATCGCCGTGCAAAGCGCACGCATGTCCGCATCGGAGTTGAGGTCCCCGAGCGTGAACGTGTTGAGCGGGTCGAAAACCACGAAATCCGGGTTGAGATCGGTGATGAGGTTCTGCACCGCCTGGAACTCATCCCTGTTTTCCAGCGCGAGGAACCCATCGCCTTCGTGCTCGATCGTGTGGATGATCAGGCACTCCTCCAGCGCCTGCATCGCCGCCGCGCCCAGCTTCATCCCCTGAATCATCCCCTTGAGGTCCACCTGCAAGCGTCGGTTGCTGTTTTCCGTCTGGATGAAGAGCCATCGTTTCCAGCTTGCGTGCGTCTTCACCCCCAGGAACTCCCGCCCCAAGATCATGGAGATCGCCTGCTGGAGAACAATTCGGCTTTTGCCGACTCCGCCCGGCCCCAGGATCGTTGCCGGTTGCCCCTCGGCGAGAATCCGGTCGCCGAAATAGTTGTCCGAATCGGTGAACGCGAACCCGAGCAGCTCCTTGACTGAGCGGATCGTCAGCTTGCTCTTCGAGGAAGCCTTCGCCTCCTCCAAAACCGCGATGACTTCCATGCGGTCCGGCTGCTCCCGCCACCAGTCGTTGAAATCCTTCACGCGCGCCGGTGGCATCGCCAGCTTGAGCGTGAGTCCCGTTTCCGCGCAGAGCTTCCGCAAGCCCGCCTCCAAGGTGTCGTGGCCCGTGGGCTTGCCGTCTTTCCGCGGCGGATCGTTCTGCCCGGCAAGGATCACGTCGCCCGGGGCATCCGATTTCGCGCGCTCCTGGAGCACGTCGATCAGCTTGGCGTGGTTGCTGGCCGACCGCGTGACCGCGAGGCAAAGCATGGAGTTGGCGGTCTTGTGGCAGCCCATCGCCTCCATGAGAGCGAAGGCGTCCCACGGGCTTTCCATCGCCAGGAAGATGTCCGCGCCGGGCTGACCAATGAGGAGCGGTTCCGCGGGCGTCTTTTCCCCCGGGGTGGCATTGGCGTACCGGGGGCCATCCTTCGTCCGGTACTGGCAGCCTACCACCACGCCGTCCTTAATGACCGGCGTTGCCGGGCAGCCGTCGTAAATGCCCACGTGGCCCTGCTCTTTCAGCCACGCCACGAACTCCGGAGAGTATCCCCGCCATTTCGAAAAGCCCTCCTGCCGTTCGTCGTCGAACGCCGCGATGCAGGCCTCCCAGTTGAACGGCTTGAGCGCAGCCGGTTCCGGTTCTGGCTCGGGCAGCGGTTCCGGGACGCGAACCGGGCGTCTGGAAACGGGCCGGTGCTCGTACGATCTCCAAGGCACGCCCGCGAGTTCGAAGAATGCGTCCATCGCCTCGCGCGTGGAGGAACCCGCGTGCAGCGCGAGGAAGTCAATTTGGTCGCCGGTTTCCCCCGTCGTGAAATCCTTCCATCGCAGCTCGCCGTTGTCCCCCGTAAAAACACCCCACGAGGGCGTCTTCTCCTCGCGGAACGGCGATTTGCACGATGCCTTGATGAACTCCGGCCCGTACCCAAGGTGACGCATCAGCGCATCAAGGGGGAGCTTCGCTTTTGCTTCTGCGAGAGCGGTGTTGAAGTCGATCACAGCGCAAAAACCTCCTGTGACATGCGCTTTGCCGCGATCTCGCAATAGCGCTCTTCGAGTTCGATGCCGATCGCCTTCCGCCCGAGATCCTTGGCTGCGCGGAGTGTGGTTCCGCTGCCCATGAAGGGATCGAGAATCATTTCCCCGGACCGAGTTCCTAACTTCACCAGCTTCATCATTACCGAAAGCGGCTTTACCGTAGGGTGATCAAACTCGTTCTTTTCGACGGGGTGAACAATATATCGGCTCTTGTCCCTATAATCTCCGAAAAGCCTGCCACTTTGGTATGCGTGAACTATATATTCCGTGTCGGGGAGATAATTCCCCGAGCAAAGCGGTGTCGGGTTCGGCTTGTTCCATGTTACCAATGCCCACACCCGATCGCCTGTTGCTCCAAGCAATTCCTTTAACTGCTTCTTTCCGCAAAAGCACATCCAGTTAGGAAACTGTGCAAGCATTTTGACGTCAAAACCGGCATCAAGATGCCCTTCAATTTTGGACAGGTATTCGCGGCGGGACCCGATACCTCCGCCTTTCGCGGTAAGCTCATAAGGCGGATCGGTTAAGACCAGATCCACCATGGGCAGCATCGGCAAAATCTCCCGGCAATCCCCGTGGTAAATGGTCGCGGCTGAGTCTTGATAGTAGGGTTTCATTGGAATCAGCCCGGGATTTCATACCCAAGTTTCCTGTAAAGCCGCAGACGGCTCTTGTGCTGCGCCC
>CAYTFY010000017.1:33218-36828 GCA_964437225.1 uncultured Gemmatimonadaceae bacterium
GGGATTTCATACCCAAGTTTCCTGTAAAGCCGCAGACGGCTCTTGTGCTGCGCCCACAGCATCGAGTGCTGGCGATCGGCGAAATCGTGGATGATTCCGTACTCCTTGCCCTCGAAGACGCGGAGCACGCGCCCCGTCCGCTGCTCCACCTTCGCGGAGGATCGGCCCGCGCACGCAAGTACCAGCTCGGACGCCCGGGGAATATCAAGGCCCTCATCAGCCAGCGAAGTCGCCACCATGCAGCGCAACCTTCCCTCGCGGAACGCCGCAATCGCTTCACGCCGCTTCTTCACACCCATGCCGGAGTGGCAGACCACAGCGCCGCCGATCTCTTCGGCGAGCCGCCGCCCGTGCTCCACGGTGTTGACCAGCACAAGCACGGCTTCCCCTTGCCGGGCGATCTCGACGATCTTCCGGTTGCGCATGTAGTTTTCCGCGATGCCGATGCTCTGGCAAAGCTGCCAGGTGATCCGCTGGCGCTGCTCGGCCATGTCCAGATGCGGAAACTTCTTCATCCGCGCGGCGAGCAACTCCGGAACCTGGGCGCTGATCGCCTCGGCGACTCCCGCGTCGGTATCGCTGTGCAGAATCACCCGGGCCTTGGTCAGCCGCCCGGCATCGAGCACGCGATCCCGCTTCACCTCGAACATCTGCCAATCGAAGAGCGCCATCAGCGCGGCGTTCTTGTCCGGGTCCGTTCCGAACGGTGTTGCCGAAAGCCCCCAGCGCGCGCCCTCGCACGCCGAAACCATCGCGTGCAACGTCGGCGCGGCGGCGTGATGGCACTCATCCACCACCAGGAGGTCTTCCCCCCGGCAGTCGATCCCGGATTGCCAGCAGGCAACCCGAACCCGGGCAAGCTCACCGATGGACGGGAACCGGCCCAGCGCCGCTTGTGCCTGCTCCACCTGGTCATTCGTGTTCGCGAGCCAGGTGATGAGCGCCTTTCGGTCGCGCTCGAACGAGCGGAGCACCCTGTTGATTGCGCACGATGCAATGAGCGTCTTCCCGCCGCCCGCCGGGCACTTCACGATGCCGCGACGGATTTGAGTCAACCAGTCAACGGCGTCTTGCTGGTAGTTGCCGAGCTGGAGGGTCACAGCTTGATCTCCTCCAACTCGATAAAGATTCCAGTGTGCGGCCCCCAAAACTTGCGGGTATGCTTGTCGGCGATCTGCCCGTCATTGCCGTAAAACCCGAGCGTCTGGATGCTATCGAGTAGCGCCTTTTCGAGATTATCGAGGTCGGGAGCGGTATCCTTGTGAACCTCGGTTGTCTCCCACCTTTTGGCGACATCGGCCCGGTGCGGGAACACCCATTTGATCCGGATGCGAACGGGGCCGGCGAGCGGTTCGACGGGACGATAGGGAAGCAACCTCTCGAAGAAGTACTTCTTTGCTTCCTTGAGTTCCGGGCTGTCAACATGCAACGGCTTCCCGCCTCGGCAGATCGTCTTCTTCATCTGCGCCGTGACGCGGGGAGGGTCGCCTGGAATGAATGCGGTAATCATGGGTACAGGAAAAAGCCGGGGGAGGATCGAACTCCCCCGGCGGGGTGGTGTGGTCTTTAGAACGGCCTGCGGGCTTTCTTCGATTTGGGGGTTTTCGGTTCGGGTTCAGCCTTCGGCGCTTCCTCATCGAGCGCCTCGGGTTGTTCCTCCTCCGCGATCCACGGTTGCCCCTCCGCTTGCGCGGATTCAGTCGGTGCCGACGCTGCCGGGGCTGCCTCTTCCAAGGGAAGTTCCGCCTGGTCCCGCTTATTGATCTCGGTGAAGGTCATCTCTTTGATTTCAACGATCTCGTTGGTTCCTGGGTGCCGAAGCGTCTTGTAGTCGCGCTTCGGATCATCGAGCGTCACGAGGCAGTTGTAGTCTCGATACTCAATGCCGCTGGTGACCTTGTTGGAGAGGTTTGTAATCTCAGCCTGACAGGCCGAGATTTTCGCCTTCCATTCGTCGGCGACCATCTTCTTGCCTTCCTCCAATGCCTTGAGGCGGGACTGTTCCTCCGCAGCCTTTTTGGCAATGGCGATGATCTCTTCCGGGGTGAAGCGATACGGAAGGTTCTTCCGTTCTGTCGTGGTTTGTGTGGTTTGCGTGGTGCTCATAAATCAGAACGGACGGTTGGACGATGCCACTGCGGGACGGGTGGACGTTCCGGCAGCCTTGGCGATGGCTTTGGTCTTGGCGTTGAGTCGCGCAATCAGGCCGGCCACCTTCTCCTTCGCCATCACCGGCGCTTGCCGGTCAACGGAGTTGAGCCACTTCGCCCGGATGCGGGTCTTGCCGTCGTATTCCTCGGCCTCGGTGACGATCACGCATTCCTGGCCGACGAACGAAACTTCGCCGCCAGCCAGCGCCGCCATGTCGCCATTCCATCCGAAGATTTCGCCAAGGTCTTTAACGGTGCGATCAAGCGCGCCCTCCGTAAGCCAGGCGTGATACGTGATCTCTGCGCCGTGCTGGCTGGAATCCGGTTCGTTGACCACGCACCGGATCGCGATATAGGGGGTGTTTTTCTCTTTGGACTCCCCGAACCATTCGCCGCCCGGCGGCTCGGTCACTTGGCATCGGTAACTTCCTGCTTCGTCAATATATTTTGGCATAGTGTGTTAGTTGACTTTTTCTTCGAGTGATTTCAGACCGGCTTTGAGCTGGTCGATGGGGTGAGTTTCAAGCTTGTCGAACCACGCCTGAAACCGGGCCTTGGCTTCGTCGTCTTCGAACCCGGCAAGCGGCGCGAGGGTGCGGATTCGGTCGCGCAGTTCTTCGGCGGTCTGCTGCTTCTGCGGCGCGCCGCGATGTTCGGCGATCAGGTCGAGCAGGGCTGAATAGCCACGATCCTTGTCGAGCGGGATCGGGTCGGGCAGATTGTAGCGATTCTTTGCGTCCCAGCCCGGTGCCCAGATTGTGCGCATAATGCGCTCGCCGCCGATCACCTTTTCATTGCCGCCCTTTTCCTTGGTCAGAAAAGTCTCGTAGACCATAAAAAGACAGGCATCCGGCCACTCGCGAAGGATGCCGGTAAAGCCCTTGTGGCCTTTCATTTCGTATCGGTCGTACGGATCAGAGCCGGGAGGCGTGTGGCTCTTGATCTGGACGTGCGAAAGAATGATGACGCTGACCTTGTGCTTGTGTCGGATGCGGTCGAGTTGAGCTAGCAAGGAGACAAGCTCTGCCGACGCGGCTGCATAGCCTTTTCCGAATCCCTTGGCGTAATCCTCGATGAACTTCACGCCGCCCGCTTTACAAAGATGCGCGTGGATCATTCGCTCCAGCCAATCGGCGGTATCGATCGCGAGCGTTCTGAAAGCGATTTCAGCCGAACCTTCGATTTCATCCAGGAACTTTTTGAGTTCGTCGAATGTTGACGGGGTGAAGCGGTCCACGTGCTCCAGCCCGGTCAGGCCGTCCTCGGCGGCGATGAATAGAGGCTCAGGGGCGTTTGCGGCGAAGGTTGATTTTCCGATGCCTTCCGGTCCCGCCGCGACAACTCGCGGAGGAAGGTCAGCGTTACCTTTTTTGATTTTTTGCAGATATGACATGGTTTTTATGGGTTGGTTTTTTGAGAGAAATTAAGTGCGGGCGGGCCGGAATTGAACCGGCTGAACC
>CAYTFY010000018.1:0-12568 GCA_964437225.1 uncultured Gemmatimonadaceae bacterium
GCAAATGAAGGTGGAGACAGAGGTGTTATACCCTTTGAAGGCGATTTCCCTTCTTAAGGTTATCCGCCTCAGGAAGTATTTGAAGGTTCCATGGCACATGAAGTCCTGAAAAGTTCGTTCCTCGTAATGCATGAATATGATCTACATGAAATGTCTCACCAAGTTGCTCTTCAAGCCATTTAGCCGTGAGATAGTAACGCTGAATTTGTTTATTATGTTCTTTAGTCAACCACGGAGGAGTTCGTTGAAGTTTGGCAGCATCTCTTCGCCGCTTCTTTGCCAACTCTTTGCCCTTGAAAATAGGGTCCCCCTTCAGCCTATTCTTATATTCTCCAGACTGTTGCTTTATCTCCTTCTTGTTCGCTTCATAATAAGACTTTTTTGAAGCCGCTATTGTATCTTTGTTAACCTCAGCATATTTGCGCTTAGTAATATCACGGCAAGCCTTGCACTCAGCTCTATAACCATCCTTCTTGTCGGCTTGTTTATAGAACTCAGTGCGGGGCTTGGTCGCTTGGCATTTGGAGCACTTCTTTAAGTCGCTCATACAATGTCTCCGGACTTAAACCACCTAGAAGCGACTTGAGACTGAACTGCATCATTAATCTCTTCAAGAAGAGTTGCGTTTGCAGAATTCTCTTTGTTCTTAAAGATGATTTCCGACACACCAGTCTGTACGAATTGCGAGATCAGCTCAGGATCAATTAGATCAATTTTGGATGCCTCGATATGGGCCAGGATGTTCTTGATCGTCTTGACGCGATTCTGTCGTCCCTGGAACTGCTTGATTGCATCAGCGCCGAATTGCTTCTTGATCCCATTGAGGAATGAAGTGCATGCGGAGCTGAGAGTAAAGAGTTGATCACCATCATAGGGACAATCCTCAGGAAGAGTTGTTTGAATACCTGTTTCTTCCTTAAGGGGGGCGGGTGTCTTATTTACAAATACATGTTCTTTATCTTTCTTCCCTCCTCTAGCCTCTTCTATTCTATTCTCCCCTACCCTCAGGACTTTTAATTGGGACTTTTCAGAGGACTTTTGCTCATATTCATCATACAAATCTAGGGCTTGTTGCTTGTGAAGAGCTTCAAGATTTTTCGTGGCAAGTCTCGAAATCAATGATTTCAGATCAAAATTAACCACCAAATAGACACCCGGAAGACCTCCTCTTCCTGCGGTTGGTTCTTTGATTCTCTCCAAGATTGCGTTCTGAGGATCAAGCAAGGCTGCCACGACCTCATTCCAAGCCTGGGTATTGATGGTGTTACGTTTTAAGTTAGGATCACTCTCAACCAGCTCACTTAGAATGTTCTTGGTCAGAAGGAATGCAAAGCGCTTCTGAGTAATAATAGAGTTGAACACCGAGCCCAGTATCTTCTTGGTTGGATTTGAACTCGCATAAAGTGACTTGAGGAAGTTCTTAGCCTCTTCGTCTTCAATATTCTTTAGCTTCGTTGTAACAGTGAGCTTAACCCGGTTTGGTTGGTTAGTTGTAAGCTCATCAATTGTTTTCAGTAGATCACTTAACATGCTTCTCTCCTTCTTGAATTGTCTCGATTGCCTTAAGCACTGCCTTTACGCCTTCAAGGCCGTACTCCAGGTAAAGCCACTCTCCAAACACGCTCTCACCATTCTTCATCTGCCAAGCGACGTTGCCGTTTAGGAATACTGATTGGCTTAAGTCGGTCACTCTCGTTGTCACTTTCATTGGTTTCTTAGGTGTAGGTTGAGGACGAGTTTCTTTTGAACCGTTCCACTCCCTATCTCTTTCCTTCTTGCACTTAGGACACCCAACTCCGACTTCGTATTCATGAAGTCCTTTTCTGCACATCTTCTTCATAGTTTCTCCGTTTCGTTTGCTAGAAATAAAAAACACTCCACGTAACTAGGGCCATTAAGTGATGTCTGTTGCGGTAGACACCACTCGCAGGCCGCAACTACGTGGAGTGTCGATATTCCTATTAGACCACGGCATCCCCCTTAAACTTTGGGCCTAGACGCAATTATTTTGAGATTATTTTCACTTTGTTTTTAGGCTGGCGTAGAAGTCGATCGCTTCATCACAATCGGTGAAGTCTCGATGCGTTTGAATCTCTGACGTGAGATTTTGAACTTCATCTTCATGCAACTTAACTTTTGTGACTCTCCAGAAGTCTCTCTTGATGCAGGAGAGGATCTTGTAGGAAGCGTCACCGTAGGCCATACCATCATAGGAAACTTCAAATCGTTGAAGCCCTTCCGTCTCAAAGATTGCTTGCTTGATCGCATTCAGAGTCTTGTCGTTCTCGTTCATATCCAACTCCTAAACTTCATTACGAAGACCAGACAACCTAGTCCTCGATTGTGAGCACAACTCTCCGTGTCACGATCTGGGGTTGCCCAGTGATGCTATTGCCGTCGTGGCTAGCTTAGTTGGAGCTATATGCGCTCACGCCCCTATCGAGTCGGTTTTCAGTGAGTTTCAGTGGGCACTGAAAAGGCACTTAAGACCGTAACGATGCGACCGATAAGGAGGGAGATAGTGGAGGGCGTAAGATTTGGGTAAATCTCAAAGACAGTTCATTTATGAAGTAGTTCTCGAAGTCTTGCGGGAGAGCGGGACCGAAACTGGCCTCCAGGTGGACCTCAGAGAGCTGGCCCATACCTATGCCTTCTCATCCAAGTTGAAGATGGAGATGGTGAAGCGGATAGCTGACGCGATCATAGAGGGAGGTTGTCCGGCGTCAGAGAGACTTCGGACACAAGAACGCCATAAGGTCGAATCTTATGCCTCACGCATCCTCTGGGAACGTCTCACCCACGATCCAAGACTAAACGGAGGGACCAAATACAAGGCGACCAGAAGACCACCTCGTCAGCAGGACAAGGTGCTAAGCCAGCTCCTTGATTTGGGTACGATCCAAGAACCAAGAATGGCCAAAGCAGTCGCCCAAGAGATTGTGCGACGCCAAGCAACTCTGATCCTCCTTCAAAACCATATAGACGGACTGATAGATCTCACCGCTGCACCTCAAGACCTTATAGAAGTGCTCGGCCTTCCCCCTGACCAGATCAGATCTTTCAAAGCCTCCTAACCTGACCCCACAAAATTGACCCGGCCCTAGGTCCGCCCTAGGCCGGGTTCTTTTATTTCTCGCGCGGCCAGGGGGCCCACTTTCGTTCGTATAACCAGCTTACCGGGCGAAATTTTTATGATATTTATTGATGGTTGTGGGTTCGATTCCAGACGCCTCCATTCCTCTTTAACCCACGCGACAGTATTTTCACCAATGGAATCGACGACTTACAAACCCTTACCTAAAGGGTGAGGGTTAAAAGTCGATAGGGATGGAGCGTCTATTTGGAGACCTCCATGTACGTTGACCTGCGCAAGAACAAGAACGGCACCACTACTTACCGCATCACCTTCATCGACGAGACAGGTAAGCGGAAGCGCCTTCCCTCTGAGAGACATCCCAAGTTTCAAAGCAAAGCCGAGGCAGAATCATGGGTGAAGACCCAGGCTGCGTACCAAGAGGCCCAGCGTGCCAGGATGGAGCGGAAGTATGAGTGGCGTAATAAATACTACGACTTCACCAAGCTCGAAGAAGCCTTCCTGAAATGGCACCAAAAGAAGGCACCCAATAGCTGGCAGAACTCCAAGCTCAGCCTTACCTATGTCCTCGACTTCTTCCTGAACAAGAAAGAGGCCGGCAATGTGAACCAGTGGAACCTATTCCATCAGGAGTTTAGGGACTGGCTAGAAGATGAGGCTAAGGGGACTAGAAAAGGTGGGAAGAAGCTAAGCTACTCCACGGCCAACCACTGCATTCGTACCCTCAACAACTTCCAAGAATTCCTAGTGGCCTATAACCACATGGACCACGAAGCTCGTATTACCTGCGAGTGCTTCGCTCAACACCTTGTTGGAAAGCGTAGTTGGGAGGACGTAATTACGAAGGAGGAGTTTGCAACTGTCCATAGCCATATTCAGGCGAAGGATCAAGACGTGGCGGACTTCTTCTATGTGGCCTATTGGACTGGAATGCGATTCTCAGAGTTGTGGGGACTTCCCATGGCTTACCTCTACGGTGGAAAGCTCACTGGTCCTATTGCTGACGAACTCAATAAGCACCACCTATCCCACTTCGGTTATATCGTCCTAGAAAGTCAACTTGATGGAGATGCAGCCACTCGCATCGATGGGCACCTTGTCCCTAGAAAGCCACTCAAGACCAAGAAGAAGATAAGTCCAGAGAATGCCCGCACGATCCCGATCCTAGACAAAGAGTGTTGGAACGTCCTTGCTCGCCGTTACAAGGAACAGAAGGAACTCTTGGATAAGCATGTCTACGGCATGGATAAGGTGAACTACCTACTCTTTGATAATCTCAATATGTCCAGACTAACGAGAGCACTCCAGGATGCTTTCAAGAGTCTAGGATTGAGACCTAAGACCTATCACTGCTGCCGCCATTCTAGGGCAACCTATCTTGTCGGAGAGACGCGCTCATTCTTCCTAGGCAAAGCTATGCTTGGGCACAAGAGTGACGTCCATGAGGACTATATCCATATCTTCGAGATGATCAACTTGAAGGCCAAGCAGAGTGTCCAGGAAATAGACGAGATCGCATAAACATGTCACTGCCACTTTCCCTTAAAAGCACATATTAAACTATTTCCCTCCAAGGATTGGGCTGGCCCTACGTAAGTAGGCCGGCCCTTTTACTTCCTATTAAAAAATGAAGGGCCTAGGCGGGCTCCCTAACCTCACTTCACAAGATAAGTTTGTCTCTAAGTGGCACAACTTCGCCACGACTCTACAAAAGGATTCGAGATGGAACTTAGAAAAGGTGATGAGATCGAAGTGATCGGTAACTCAATATTCAAGAAGATGGGCTTCAACAAAGTGCTCGGTAAGGTTTTCTTGATCTATCCTGGAGGTAACCGAATAGCCCTCCAGTGCTATGATACGGAGGCCATGGAACTGGTCCACCTTGAAGACGGTGAAATAAAGTTACTAGGATAAACTAAACGGGGGAGCTTCTTAGCTCCCCTTCTTCATTCGGAATGTTTAAGCAAGACGTCTGGTACAATTTCTCTAGATCAAGATTCTTTTATGAAGAGATTAAATATGAAAATCATCCCATATATTCTTGCCTTCTCACTCATAGGATGTGGCACTGGTGACGATGGAAGTAATGGTGCAAACTGCTTCGATTCAGTCGGTGACGTGAATGATGATGGTGTTACAGATACCAAGGATTGCATCCCACTTATTCCTGAAGATCCTGAGGAAGACACCACTGAGGCCGATGAAGAAGCAGCTAAGGTGCTCCAGCAAGGAAAGAACGCATTAGCCATGCTCTACTTCAAGCAGAGGTGGGCTGATGTTACTCCTGAGGCAAGAGATTTCATCATTAAGAATGCAAAGGTTGAGCAGATCGGTAACCTGCCGCTTAGCGAGGCAGTCCGATATGTCTTTGACTATGATAACTACGTATCAATTGATCGTTCTACTACTATAAACAATGGGGAATGGTCCGTGTGGAGAGCGTTCATTGATGGCGTAGACGTCAGTGGATACCCAAATTAAAAAGGAAGCTCTTTAGCTTCCTCTTTTCCTATTGCCTAAGCTTGAATAGTAAATATGCACGCTCAACTGCCTTCTCTGGCGTCTCGCCTTCCTTAACAAGCTCATTAAACAACCTCCTATACTCAGGGTGCCCACCGATGTCACCAAGCTCCTCCGGAGATAAGGTCGGAGCACGTCTCTCAGATACATCAATTGCACCAAGAGCGTCCTTCTGACGAGCAGCCCTCTTTGCTGTCTCTTGGTCTATATCACTAATATAAACATCCTTGATGATGTCTGCTTTGTTGAGATATTTAGCTTTCGTTTTGTCTGTAAACAAAGCATCTGTTTGACGACCAGCTCTATCAGCCTTCTCTTTATCAAAGTTAGAGATAAAGTCACGGATCAGGGTCGAATCACCTTCTCGCACTGTCTTCGGTCTAATATTATCCGTCCAGAGTGCATCAATAGCCTCTCTAGCCTTTCCCTTCAGTTTATTCTTAGGAACAAAACCGCCAGCAACACCCGTAGCTGCATCAAACGGTTCAAGTTCCTCAGGTTTATAGTAGAGACCCTTAGCTTCTTCACCAGGATCCAAGCCAATCTGATCTGAACCAGTGAGAGAGTCCAAGAACATCTGTAAGCCTTCGCTGAATGAGCGCTTAGGATGAGGATCAAGAGTTTTGCCCTTCATATAGTCGAGCTCAGCCTCTTTGTAGCGTTCGCTCATGGGCTTCTTCTCAATCTTCTTGTCCTCATCGAACATGGCCGAGAGTTTATCTAAGAGATCCACACTAATTTCCTTTCTTAATCTTTTCCATGTACCCGCACAGATTGCACCTCAACCATTCATGCCACTCAATTCTGTCAGTCCTGACACTCAACAAATAGAAGTGACAACTTGGGCAGACCTTGGGATTGACGTAGCTCATGAACAACCGATCCGATGTTTAAGGGGGCCATGGTGGTAGAATTAATCTATCTGATGGAGTGAATTTCAAACTAAGGAATGGATATGAGTTTCTTTGCTAATCAAATCAATAGGCTCAAACAAAAAATCATTCAGGACATTGAAGCTATTCAAGCGGATTTGGATCTAAAGGAAGAATTCAAGAGAGCAAAGTTCATTAAGGATGCACGCCGTAGAAACGAGCTTCGTATTGAACTTGAATGCGAACTTAAGAAGCTCAAGAATGAAGTTATCTTCTTAGAAGATTAATCTTCCATCACCTTCTTGTATTCAGGATCGTTCTGCGACAGGTACTCATGAGTGATAGCGAGTGATTCAACACCGCGACGTGCAGCAGCTTCAAGAGCACGCTTATACTTAGCAGGCATGTTGGCGAGCTTGGCGGCGTAATAATCAAAGGCATTCACACCATTTGCCATCTTGGCTACTACATTACGACCGATCTTCCGACCATACTTGTCACGAACCACACCAGCAGAAGCACCAAGAACGGCACCGTAGAGACCGCCAATAGGTCCACCCATAAGGCCACCGGTCAAAGCAGAACCCACACCACCAAGCAGAATCTCACCCAACTTAACGTTCCTGGAACCGTTTGTGACGCCAGTCTCCGTGGCCCCCAGCATCTTAGCTATCTCAAGGTCCTTCGTGAAACTCTTAGCATCAAGAATAGCTTCCACACCTTCCTTGTTCGTCTGTCCAGAGACATTAGAACCAATTCGATAGCTTGAAAGCCCCTCTAATGTGTCAAAGGCCTGTAGCCTCTTTGCATCACCGGCTGCATTAGTAAGATTGCGGAGCCTAGAAAGAGTTGTGTCGGTTGGTTGAAAGCCACCTTCTCCGTTCCGCTTCAAGCGAAACTCACGCTTAACATCGTCAAGATGTTTAACCTGAGGAGCGACATGCCCCATGGCTTCCTTGTAACGAGGATTAGAACCCTTCAGAATATCATCAAGTCTGTGACGGACCTGCTGGAGAACCCTATTGGCCTGGTCAAGCTCTGGCTTGTCCCAATCGGTCTCAGCATCAATCTTTTGAATGATATATTTTAGGTCCTTCTGAGAGTGCATCTCTAGGTTGGCAAGTTCATTCTTAACTTCCTGAGCTTTTCTAAGGGCAGATTTGTCCTGTCCCATGTGGCTGTAGGCAGCATCACCAAATTTGCCCTCGCGCATAATCTTATTATCAATCAGAACATCATCAACCACAGCATCAAGATCTCTCGCATCGAATACTCGCTGACTGCCAAGTGTTTCCCAAGCGATCTTGTCAGCATCTGCGATGCTCTTTTGGAGATTGTTGGCAGAAGAAGCGATGTCATCTTGAATAGACATGAGTGAAACTGGCTCACGGTTGAGCTTAGGATTATCTAGGATAATATCGGTGTATTGGTGAGGCATATCCGTAATGATGTTTGCCCCGACTTTAGTAACCTTGCGAGCTGGAGCGCCATCAAGAACCTTCTTGGCACCATGGCCTACAGCAGGGAGAGCTCCACCAAGTGCACCACCTACAGCGGCACCAGTAGCTGTATCCTTCAGGACTCCACCAACATCACCCTCAGTGAGATCAGCTCTTGATTCACCAAGACCGAATGCAGCACCTTCCATAGCACCGAGTTTCGCACCCTGAGCTACCTTAGCACCGAGAGAGGCACCTTTGCCTAGGTTGCCAGCCAAGCCGACACCAGGAATAAAAGCAGTTGCGACGCCACCGGCTACGTTACCAGCCATGTAAGCACCAGAGTTGTCCTTCTCTGCCATGTCATATTCTTTGCGCGATTCATCACGACGCTTCTTGTACTGGTCAACTAGGTCACCAAGCTCCTTGTCAGTGAGAGCAACGTCCTTTGCTGCTTCAAGGGCACCAGTAATCTCATCAGCAAAGCCAAATGAGGCACCTTGAGCGGCACCTCTAGCAGCGGACTCTACCACTGACTTCTTCTCACGAAGAAACTCATCAGGGTCGAAAGCCTTACGGCGAGGCTTCTCTTCCTTCTCTTTGGAAGGAGCGGTTTGTGTTTCATACTTCTTAAGAAACTTATCTGGATCAAAGGCCATGTTATTGTCCTAATTTTTCACGAATTTCTTTTGCACGAGGATCATCTGGGTGGTCTTCAGCCCATTGCAGAGCTTCTTGCTCATCAGCAGATAATGTTTGACCTCCACCGGTACTTGCACCAGGAATATCAAGACCACGAATCCTGTAAGCTTCAGCCACACGACCATCAATCTCATTCTCAAACTCTTCCAGGACCTGGATAGCCGTCGAGTTTCGGTTAGTGAAACCAGACTGAATAAGACCCTTCTTAATCAGCTCAACCTCAGAGGGACGAGCAACAGAGCTAGGGTCCATGAGCTTCGCCATATCAGTAGCGATCTGATCAACCTTTCGCTCGATGTTCTGGTTATGTGGGCCGAATGCTTCAAACGTTCCCTTATCCTTAACCATCTCTTTGAGTTCACTCACCCTAGCGCGGATGTTAGTAGTGCGCTCACCAACTTCTTGGATCTGTTCCTTCCTCTTACGATCGAGGATGGACTCCTTACCGGCTGTGGCTTGGCGCTTATTGGCCAATGATTCTCTATGGCGACGGTCAGCATTCTCCTCTTTCCACTTCGCCATGATGGTAGGAGCGGCCCTATCAAGCTGCTCTGCATTCAGGGTATCGAAGGATGGGATTTTATTAGCTACGCCAGGGGCGAGCATCTTGAGGTATTCCCGAGCACTCTGGGACTCTTTGGATGATGGATCTCGCATATCAGAGGTCTTGGTGAGCTTATCTTCAGTGAAGAACTGATTCTCGTCACGATCACGGTCAGCTTTGGCATTCTTTAGGCGATCATCGACGGCCTCGTTCATAAGGCTAAGGTCAAGTTTGTCACGCTCCTGCTGACGAATAACCGGAGCTCTACCCAGGTCACTCATACGATTGTAGAGGATGACATCTTGCTTATCTGCGTTGGAGAGGTCTTCGAAGATCTTGCCAGCTACGTTAGCGTATCCGGCATACTCCTTAAGTTTCTCAGCTTGCTTTACCTTCCCATCAGCAAGGCCCATACGCTCTCTATAGCGCTCGATGAGACTAGGGTCCTTCTTAGCCATCTCATTAAGGACAGATGTGTCGATTGGAGCTGGAGTATCCGAAGTCGGACTTTCTAAGTTACTAAGTTGTGGTACTCGTCTAACTTGTTTTGGCTTGGCTTCATCCAAGTTAGATGCGTAGGCACTACCATCTGCGATAGGGCCAACACCCTTAGTTGCAGCCACTTCGCGGCGAATCTCGTCCATGCGCTCAGCCATTCGCTCTTCAGCGGTCTTAGGCTGACGGCTATACATCTCTTCATCTTCGTCCAGGAATGGGTCGCGGTAGCGTGCCATATTATTTCCTCTTTTTATTGCTCAAGTAATTAACTGCATCAAGAAGACCTTGGATGGCCTTCTCAGCCTCGTCGCCAGTCTCACCGTTCACTTCTTCAACGAAGCGACGTGCTTCCTCAGGATCTTCTACTTTTGAACGTGGAATGATGATCTCGCCTGGAGAAACGTTCACGTTGAAGGTGTCGTTGCGGTAGTCATCACCAGGGAATTCCGCTTCGCCAGGGACCTTCCCACCTTCGGCAGCGTAGGCCGATCCCATGCCGCTGCCCATGGAGTAGCCGAGCTTCGCACCGGCTGCCGTACCTACACCAGGAGCGACGGTAGAACCGATAACACCACCTGCAACGGCACCAGCAGCCCCTGTAAGAGCACCCATCTTCTTAGCCTTACGTTCACGCTCAAGACGCTTACGCTCTTCAGCACGATTCTTGGCATCCACAGCAGCATTATACTGGAGTTGAGCAAGGTCTTGCTTAGAGGCAAGGATGTCACCTTGGTGGCTGACGTTATTATCAGAGGTACGTTGACGACCTTGGTTGTTATATTGGGAGGCTTGGTTACGAGTGGTGACGTTGAATCGATTCGTGTCGATCGTATTACCAGTATTGAACCGGTTAATAGCGTCTTGCGCTTCAGCTTTGCGAGCCTTTTGGTTGAACTCACGCTCACCCATGCTACCAGCCATGTGACCCATACGAGACGTTGCATCTCGTTTACCTTCTTGACTCATAGCTGCACGCTCAAGAGAAGCTAGTGCTTCAACTTCAGTTGCATCCTGACCTGCTTGCTGACGCATCGCAAAGTCGAGACCAGATCCACCAAGTCCGCGGTCAGCCATACTCTGGCGAACAGCTCCAATACGACCAGCATGCTGCCGGTTAACATTGGATTCTAGCTTCGCAAGTTCAGCCTTATCACGAGCAGACAATCCATCTTTAGATTGTTCCTCTAGGTCTTTGAGAGCAAGCATCTCCATATCGGCAAGCTCTTGGTTGCCTTGGATACCAGCTAATCCAGTCTCACCCTGAAATGGTGTGTATCCTATCTCATCAAGAGAGAGGTCTCCAAGCCAGTCATACTCCGTATCCGCATACTCGTTGGTAGCGTTCTCGTAGTCCCACATTGCGGCTTCTGTTGAGCCTTTGGGAAAGGGATTCATTGCCATTCGTTATTTCCTTGTTGTGGGCCAGAACGGCCCTAGATAATTCGAGGAGAGGTAGGAGCGATTACCAGAGTTTCTTCTTACCTGTAACTGTCGCACCAAAGTTGCTAGTGGCCGAAGCAGTATCGCCACCAACCGTAGGAGTACCTGGGTTGAGTCGTGCTTGAAGGTTATTCATACTGAGAGTGGTTGCACCAGGAGGAAGGTCCCGGTTGAACTTGGCGAGTATCGCTTCAGTTATAAGACCCTTATCCATTGCATCTTTAAGTGCTTCAGCACTACCTTCAGCATTAGTAATGTACTCTTGCAAAAGCTTAGCCGCCGTAGCATCATTGATAGCCTTATCTGCCTTAGTTGTATCAAATGAGGACACAGCATCTCCGCGTGTCTGACCTTTGAATTTAGACTCACCACCATCAAGACCTTCGAGAGAAGCCAGAGCATCCCAATCGGTTTGTGACAATGCATCAGCTTCGTCGACACCTGAGATACTACCGAACTGACTAAAATCTAGAGTAGCGGGATCAAGACCGGCGGCGGTCGCTTGTTCAACATACTTATCAATCTCAGCTTGTCTCTCAGCTTCTTTAGCAGCAGTCAATGCAGTGAGGGCACTACCAGCACTGCCTTCGATAGCAGCTCGTCGATCAACAACGGCCTTAGACATATCACCCTTAGCGAGATCGAAAGCGCTTGCACGCTCACCGAAGAATCCATCTAGCTTGCCACCAACTTGTTCATTGAACTTTGCTGATCTACCAGCAGCAGGATCAACTAGATAATCTTTATTTGTGTCTTGGAAGGTCTTGATCGCTTGCTTCGAGTTAGGATCTGCTCGCAACATAAACGTATCAAGAGCAGAAGCCCCGCTCCCATAGTTGCCACTACCGCCAAACTCTGTTTGAAGCGTCGCTTTCTGAGTTCCATAGTCTGTTGCATTCTTTACACTATCGCTGGCATTAGCGAACGATTTGAGGACGTCACCATATCCAAGATCTTTTCCATCAACGGTGGCTTTGAGGTCTGTACCGTAGTTAGGCTTAACGTAGGTTTTGCCTGCTATTCCTTTATAGCCAGTAGCATCAAATCCAGTGAGGTCAGCAGTACGGATTGTATTCGCTAGCTCTTTGGCTTTCTTTTCATCAGCAGACCACTTATCAACGTCTTTCGTGGTCTGCTCAACCAAGTCCTTGCCGATTGAAGTGCCGTCAATAACCTTCTGGTTAGCACCTACAAAGGCGTCAGAGAGGCCACCTGTTTGGCCTGCATTTACATCGAGGTATTGTTGAAGGTTGTCCCAGCCAGATCCAGCAGCGGGAGCTTGACCACCGCCAGCAGGAGCACCACTCTGAGCACCTGGGGCAGTGATAATGCCACCAGAACCAAGGTTCTTGCTGTCGTCTTCGTCTAAGTAGTTCTTCTTAAATGCCATTTCTCATATTCCTATTTAAACTAAGCCAATGATGGTTGCTTTGTATTTTGTATTTGAGTCGAGTCCGCT
>CAYTFY010000018.1:12668-32585 GCA_964437225.1 uncultured Gemmatimonadaceae bacterium
TTTAAACTAAGCCAATGATGGTTGCTTTGTATTTTGTATTTGAGTCGAGTCCGCTGAATGTCACACTTATACTACCGCTATCGATTGACCACTGCATGGAGTGGGCAGGGATTACACCACCGCTAGGATCTTCAGCTATGTACCCAAGAAGAAGTGCAGTGGGTCGTTCGTTTAAGTTCCACTTCACTTTGATCGGGTAAGGTTGGTTAGCCGCTATATCTAAGTTGAACTTTTGACCCTTTAAGTTGTCACCTATAGTGAGGCCGTTGGTGAGGGCGAGATAGGCTTGCTCGAAGAACTTGTTAAGTGGGTTGACCAGCTTACCCATCCACGAGCGAACATCAGAGGGGAACTCTTCAACGCCAATCTTCTTGGTTACATTAAGCTTCATTCTGAATCCTCGTAGTCCTGGTGCTCACTGGGTTGAACGTTAGAGAGATGCCGTTGAGTTGGTAGTCAGAGAAGGCTACTCGTGTCTCAAACCGTACAGTGAGGAGGTTGCAGCGCTTGTGCTCCCTAGGAATACCAAGTCGAACTGGAAGAGCAGTGGAGTCACCACCGAAAGCAACTTCGCCAAACTCAAACTCTCCCCAAGCTCCGTTACCGCCTGGAGCATCGATTGTGATTGAAGACTCAGCCTGGTTGATGTCACTGAAGTAGTAGACAGTTGCCTCTCTCTGAAAGGCTTGCTTAAAAAGGAGGTTTGTCTCTGTGAACAGCTTCTGGCCAGCAGGATTATCTGCAAACTCAGCGTTCCACTCGATCCTAGTATGGATAGCTCTGAGGTGTTCAACATCAGCGGAACCAGTCGCCCATACCTGTGTTGAATCTGTAACCACCGTGGAGGTATTATGGTCAATACTCTCGATGTATGCGAGGCTATCGCCTTGCTGTAACAAGTCACCAATATCAAGGTCACTCGTATCATCCAGAACCAGACTGGTATCCATATACGAGATGATTGTCCTGTAATCAACTAAGTCAGCAAAGTCAGTGTGGTCGTTCGCCTTGCGCTCGTACCGTATCTTGGCAGAGTCTCCAGGACTTACATAGAGAAGTCCATCTTCTGGGTTGATGTTCGCTGTGAGCAGGTTCATTGTCCAGCGACACCACTTCTCGCCATATACATCATAGACAAACTGCTGAGTTGCTGAAGTATCACCCGATGTAGTGGGCATGCCGAGGATATACTTACCATCGACGTTGTATCCCACACCAAATGAGTATGCCTTCACGTCACTCAGTGCACTGGAGTAAAGGGTTAGAATTTTGTCTTTGATTGGATCAGAGATGAACTCAAGACCAGCTTCAGAGACTACTGCGACACCAGCATCAAACAAGCCATAGACGTAGTTATTAAGGGACGCAAGACTGTCTGGAGCAACGATCTTGGCTGATAGGTCAAGTGCACGGACAGAGAATGACCCTTGGTTCTCACCGCTGAGGATGTAAACACCATCATTCTCTTTGAAGATGAAGAGAGCATCTTGAATAGCCACGATTCGCTTGATCCTGTCGTCAGCACTGCCAACCCTGAACATATTCTTAGCCGGCACAGATTCTGCGTCTGCTTGCTTAGAGAACATCAAGCCGTTCTTGAACTCAGAGTTATTTGAGGTCTGGTTAGCATTTGGAGTGGATGCAAGTTGAGGAGAGAAGGCTATTGCACGGCTAGAGACAACAGTGAATGCTGTCCCACCAATTGATCTCTCTTCTAACAGCACCTCACCAGGAAGATCAGAACCACCCGAGGAGAGGAGACTTGCATACAGGAGAGCAGAGGCTTGGTTGAGGACACTCACGAAGCTACGGACAGTATTATCGATCCTGGTAGCGATAGAGGGAGAGGCAGCATCTACTGCAAATTCTTTGTTAGCAACGTTTGCTGATGCCTTGGCTGTGTATACCTCAGTTGTTGTTCCATCTGAGATGGTGATCGTATCGTTTGCCACAAGTCCTGAGCCACCGCAGGCGATAAGAGTCAGGGCAAAACGATGCTTGGACACAGTGTCCGCGAAGAACATGTATCCCTTATATTCCTCGATGTCCCTAGCCAGGGGAGGAGTCTGGTTGTTGTCCAGCATGCCTTGTCCCTGAGAAGGAGAGGTATAGAGGCTTGCGCCAAGAAGGTCATCTGGCTGGATGTCAGTGAAAGTGAAGTAGGTGTTAGTTATATCAGTGCTAGTAATGGGATGCTCATAGCATTGCTGGAGCTCATCATTAGGAACACCAGGGACACCAGTGCTGCCAGCAACACAAGCCGACCTATAGACCTGGACATAATAGGTATTGTCGAGTCCAGCCGGCAACCACACCTTAAGCGGGACGTTCACATCATCAGTAGAGTTATTGAAGATGATGCAGCGTGAGGATACACCACCATAATAGGTGTTCTTCTTCGCATCCTTCCTAGCAATCACATAGCGATAGGCAACCGTACCGTAGTCCTCGGCAATTGCTGTACCTGACGTTACCAGTGAACCATTCTGCTCGATCATAAGACCGGCAGGGATACCGGCCGCATAGATGCTAGAGCTGGTATCGTCCATCTTCTGGATACCAGTAGAGGACGTGAGGTAGAGGGTCTGGTTCATGCTCTTAGATCTGACGGACTGAGCATTGGAAGGAGCTGTCAGACTTCCTCTACTCAGTATTCCACTAGGATCATAGAGACCGAAGGTTGTTCCATAGTGAACAAAAAGCTCATTGCTATAGAAGAAGAGCTTCTTAGTGCGATCTGTGGTGATTGGTAGTTCTTGGTCTAGGTAGGAGAAGCCACGACGAGGCTCAATGATGTTCAGCCGAGAGATGTTTACATCGTCAGCAACAGAGAGCGCACCCTTAGGCACACCAGACAAAGGGGATGCGTAGGTGTGGAGTCCGGCAATATTTAAGTTAATTGTTTGAGCCATTTATTGCTTCTTCTTTATTGGGAGAATTTTGGCTGGCTTGCGGAAGTAGCTGAGGAGCTTGGAGAAGAATCTGCGGAGTGGTGAGGGAGGTTTAAGTCTAATGATAGACATTAGATGAGCTGGGATTTGAAGCGCTGTGGCATTCCCTGAACTCGATCCTTCATCAGGTTCTTCATGTTCTCTTGCATCTTCGCGATCGTACCCATAACAACTCCAAGACCTTCCCTATCGCCCTTGGCTGCAAGGCAAGAGGCAACAGTCATCTGGACAAGTAGTTGATGAGCCTCTTGAGGAACCTGAGGGAAGCAGCTCTCTTCAGCTAGTGAGACATAGTCACCGACTTGGAGAGTGGTAGGTAGAGTGTCAGTGAAGGTGATGGATGAGGTAGATACGGACGTGACAGTGAGGTCAGTTCCCCTGTGGTCGTAGCCAGACAGCCCATTGATGAGGTCCATCGTGTTTGCGGTAGTCCAAGTTGATGGGAATGAACCAGTAATGGTCTTAGTAGCAGTATCAATAGTAGTGATCCGACCACATTCATCCTCTGGAACGAGTGAGGAGAGACGGATGAGGTAGGACAGCTTGAGTGTGTGCTCGGTGTTCATTGGAGTTGGGTACAGAATAATGTCGTTGTTCTCTTTATAGAACGAAGAAGGCGTACCCTGAGCAGTGCTCGTGATGTCCTCTCTTGCTCTCTGATAGATCGGGCATATCTCTGTACCCTTGATGATCTTCACATCACGGAGGGTCATTCCTGCTGCCCTAGAGGGTATTGGGTAGGCAGCTTGTCCTGCCGTTATCGGCATGCTCACATTCCTAACGAAGTACTCTTCTCGTAGGGAAATGAGGAATGGAGCGAGTTCAGACAGTAGACAGTCTGTTGCTTGGTCCAAGATCTCTTGGTCACTGAAGTCGCCAGTGGCTAATGCGCCCTTCATGGTGACCTGACTAACCAACCTAGTAGTTGTGAAGGTTTTCATTTAGTTCTTCTTAGAGGGAAGGATTGTGAGGAAGGATGGCAGGAGGACAATTAGCCCTTGAGCTTCTTGTACATCTCGATGAGGTCTTGAAGATCTGTATCGTCGTGCTCATCTTCTGACTCTTCATCACCTGAGAGGAGTACAGCAAGACCTTCAGATTCTTCTTCTTGAGGTTCTTCTTTAGGTTCTGGCTTGGACTTCTTAAAAGGCTGACCCATTTTAGCTTCACACTTCTCGATGAGGTCGTTGAGGAGTTCCATATCGATGTCTTTCATATTTATTCCTTATACGTCTGTGATTTTTATGATGGTGACTACGATTCCGAGGATGGTAGCGAGTAATCCGATTGCCTTAAGTACTCCACCGACTGCTGCAACGTGCTTCTGGACTGGCTTGAGTTCACTTCGAAGTGACTTAATGCTCTCTTCAGCGATCTCAGTGCGACGCATGTGCTCTTTGAGGTTCTCTTCCTGCTTGGCTAGAGTCTTATCGATGGAGTGGATGGACTCGCTTTGCTTCTCTAGCTTCTGGTCTAGCTTTTCCAGGTATTTGTTGAGGTCGTTCATTAGGCGATCCTCACGGCGTAGAATTGAGAGTTTGTAGTATTAACAGTAAAGGTAGGAGAGTTGGAAATAAGTGGTGAGACAATAAAATAGTAGGTTGTATCAGCCGAAAGTGTCACCAGTCTCGTTATAGGTGTGGTGTAAATGTCCTCATTAGTAGAGGTTGTTCCAACCACAATCTGTCTAGCTTGACACGTCGGGTCCAGTGCCGTCGATGTTGAAATGCTCAAATTCAAAAATGGTTCGGTACGCGTTGACCATGCCGCAGGGTAATTACCACTATTCGCTGCGACAAGATTGGCATAAACCATCCAAACACCAGCAGTTAGAGGAATACTAGCTATGGTATTGGCCGTGCTCATATTTGTGAGTGAGCCAGAAATAGTAGCTGTAATCTTCTGACCAACATAACCGGTAGCAATAGCCGTACCCGCCGTACTTCCAGGAACCGTCCCACCTTTAACCAACCCCATCGACGTTGCGGTTGCGGCACCGAAGCCGACTACATCAGCAGAGTCATTCCACACCTTGATGATGTAGTTGACACCTACGTTAGCAGGACGGGTCTCTGAGTCACCTGTCACGGTGATCGTATGGTTGTGCTGACCGTCTGCCGCCGTTGTCGGGTTATCTCCAGACGAAGGATAGGAAGTAGAAGAACTAGAAGGCGACGAAACAGCCGTCGAATTGATTCGATACTGGTTCCCGGCAAACGCTCCCGTTCCAATGTCTAACTTATGGTTGTGTCCGCCGTCCGATGCGGTCGAAGCTGCAAGGCCGTTCTTCGCCGTTGCATCGTCTTGGAATGCAGCTAGCGTTGTAGTTCCATAGCCACTTGACGTTCCTGCACCACGAACAAATGAACCGCGAAGGTCAGGAAGTCTGAATGTTCCAGCAGAAGGTGCTGAGTAGTTGGAACCAGTTGACTGGTTACGGCAAGTGTCCCAAGTAGAACCAAGTGCTGCATAGAGGTCAGGATAATCAGCTTGTGAGAGCGTTGAACCATCACAAGACAACCAACCAGTAGGTGCAGTCGCTCCAGCATAAGGAGCGATGATACCTGCTTTTAAAGGGGACTGACGGTTTACGTTGAGGAGGTTTATTCCGCTGTCGGCCCACTCGGCGATGGGGACGGTAAAGCTAATTGAAAACTTATCACCAGACGTATCCCCGAAATTAGTAGGCTGCGAATCAGAGATGTTCGCGTTGAGGTCTGGCGAGAACAGGGTAAACGTAGCGCCGTTTACATTCGAGAACTGAGCGGTTATGGGGTACGAACTGCCGCCTTGTTTCGTTAGACTACCAGCCCCATATCGACCATGTGATGCCCCGCTTGTTGCTTGCTTAACTGCATCAATCGTAAACGGCAAAGTGATGACTGCGGTTCCGCCTGTACAGGTTCCGCCGCTAGAACTAGCCTGCATTACGACTTCAGCAGAATCTCCAACACGACGATATAGTGCGTTCCATGTCCAGGTGACACCAGTTAGCGTGATTGCCGGGGTAAAAGATACCCAGCCGCTCCCAGGATACCCATTCACCACTCTTCCTGGATCAACCGTCACGTCATCTAACTTCACCGTGTAGGCAAGAGCACTCGTCGTTGCGACGTGGAATATCAAGCGGTAGGAAGCTGAAGTGGAGCTATCCCACGAGAGTTCAATTGGTTGTTTCGTAGCTGGGAGAGAAGTGACAGAAGGAGGAATCAGTACACCGTTCGTCACATCATAGATGTAACAAACCATGTCTCCGCCAACGTAATTTGCATCAGTACCATCCCAGAGGAAGGCAAGTCGTCTCTTGTAACTTTGTTGGTAACCTGAAGGGATACTGAACGCAGCAGCAACACCTTCACCTTGTCCATCAGCAGCCGACTTAGCGATTGCAAGGCTGTAGGTTCCTCTTAAAGGAGAGGAGCTAGAAGCAGAGATTGTAAGAGTTGACGCACTTCCGCCTGTTCCATCGACTGGAGTAGCAGAGGCACCGTCATCGTAGGTTGCATAATTAGAAGTAGACCCGTTCTCAAGGTCATCATAGAAGAAGGTGACGCCACCAGAAGATCCAGCACCGACTTGGCTCTCAACACCGTTACTATCTTTGGTGTAGAGCTTCTTATCATTTTTAGCATAGACGCGAACAGCACCAGCACTTGGACTTCCAGGAGCGGTTTCTTCATTGAGTTCCAAATAGTCATCAACAACAGGAGTAACAAGAGTCTTATTCGTAAGGCTTTGAGAATCGCTCGTACCTACCACATCTCCAGTAGGGACAGCCTTACCTGAGACCACAATACCGGAAACATCTCGTTCAATAAACTTTCCGGCATTCGCCAAGTCAGTTTTAAGAGACGTGAGTGCAAGATCTTGGACAGTGTTGTCATCGCCATCGATCGTCTTGTTTGTGAGGGTATCAGTAGAGGAAAGAGTCGGGATTACTACGCCGTCAACTTCGAGACGGTCACTTGCATTCACCTTAAGGAGAACGTCAGCACCGTTAGCAGCATTCCTCCAAGCAATCCCCTCGTTGTTGGCTAGTCGAAGGACTCCACTCTGAGCGATGTTTGCCGATGCACTCTTAAGGTATGGAGCAACCAGACCAAAGGAAGTACCGAAGTTAATGTCAGCAGTAAGAACAAAGCTCCCACCAGCCTTGGAGAGAGCGTTGTTACCGACTGCAACTAGGAAGGAAGAAAGAGAAGTACCCCAGCCCCTAGGCTCTCTGTTGCTAGGGATACTATAAGTATTACCGTTGAAGGTTACTGAAACGCTCATTATTGAGACTCATTAGCTAGGTAGGTGAATTAGAGGTCTTAAGTCTGTGTCAGCATGTTGGTATGAATCGCGAGATTCACTTGACCAGCAGAAGGCGTGTACAGCACAGCAAGGTAGCGATTGCAGAGGTTGGGATAGTTGTACATCTTGCTTCCAGCAGAGGTAGTAATTGTCACTGTGTCACCACTTACGTCTACCCAGTTCACACCGTCATTAGAGGCTTGAATCTTAGCTACGTTTCCTGCCGAGGTAGCAGGAGTAAAGGTCGTGTTATCGACACCTACATCCGAGATGTTCACAGCCGTTCCTGCTTCTGCATCAGAGAGAGAGGAAGCTACCTTGAAGGTGTCAGCGTCTACCTTGATGACATAGTAGTTTGTGGCTGTAAGAGGAGCTGGGAGAGTACCGTCTGTGGTAGCTGCTACCTTAAGACCAGTTACAAACCCGTGACCAGCTTTAGTGAAGGTGTTTGCAGTAGCATCAACGTCAGTCTCATTGATGACAGCTGCACTAGGAGCTGCATCCGAGTAATTGACTTGGATTGAGCATTTCAATGCTCCTTGAGGATCAATGACGATTCTAGTGGTCGAGGCAAGGTCTGTGGCACTAAGTGGAGTGCCAGTTGTTCTCTTATTCATGTTTTATCTCCTTACCGACCGATGGTCAGTGGAGCACTACCTGCGCCGCCAGCACCACTTGCGAGGAACGATGCCGAGGCAACGATCGTAGCGTCAGCAGAAGAGAGTGGGATCTGATTACCCATAACTCCTGGGACAACGGCGGTAATGGTGACTACATTCGAGGCCGACGTAGCGGAGACCACCTTAGAGAGAACAGAGTGAGCGTTGATACAAGCAGCCAAGGAAGCAGCGTCTGCTGCGTCGTCTGCACCATCAATCTCCCACAGGGCTTCGTTACTACCAGGAGTCGAGGAAGCGGTAAGGTCTACTGCGCCAATCGTCACCTTATCAGTAGCTACTGCGGAAGTAAGTGTAAGAGTTCCTGATGCTGCCACTGGGTCAGCGGTAGATGTAGAGACGGTGACGGATCCACGAAGGACGCCGGCTTTGAGACCGTTGATGAGGTTAGCGATGCGCTGAAGGTTGCCCTGAGGTTGACCAGACAGCGTCATCTGAGAGGTATCTTTGTTTGTCGAAACGACGAGAGTGATCGAGGCCATTGAAATCTCCTGCAATGGATTGTTTTAAGAGAGGAAGGTAAGAGAGGAGCCTTTCAGCTCCTCTCTAGGGGTTGGGTTAGGTGTGGAGTGCGAGACCATCAGAACGAGTACCGTAGGTGATGTACCCAGGCTTCTCGCAGAAGACCGTCCAGTTAGCCATCATGCGCATCTCTTTCGAGGTCGATGCTTCGACGTCAAAGATGATGTCGCCGTCTTTAGCAACTGTAGAGGTCGCTTCCGAGCTACCGATTCGGCTGGTCAGACGTTCTGGATAGAGAACGAACTCGCCTTCGCGCATCGGCATGTAAGGAACCACTTCGATTTCGCCAGTAGCACCGATGAAGGTGAGGCGTTCAAAGCCGTTCTTAGCTTCTTTCGGGTTGTAGTTGGCGCCATACTCACGAAGTGCAGCTTCGTCAGCAACCAAGCCTTGGAATGCTTTCATCGGGATGAGAGCAACCAGTTTCTCGTCGCAGCCTTTGTCAGCAGACAAGGCAGCAGCTTCGAGCAACTTGCCAAGGGTCAGAGCAGACGTACCAACGTCATAGTGGTTCGACTTCCAGAGGGCATACGTAGCTGGGTTGATGTTGTAGATCGTGGTCGTTGCCTTAGCGATCGTCATCAAACCTTTTGGTTCGTTACCGCGCTGTCCTTTGAGGAAGAGGATGTCACCAGTATCGAGAGCAGAGCAGGTACCAGAAACCGTGATCTTACGGGTTGAGGTGTCAACAGAGACGATCGTGAGGTCGCCGTCGTGCTGTGAACCACCAGAGAGTGCCGTGAATGCTTCGATAACGCGGCCTTCAACGCCGAGCCAACGATAAGCGTTCCACGATGCTTCAGTGAGTTCAATCACTTGGCCAACAGCAGCAGCTTTCAATACGCCAAGACCTTGTCCACCGTCGATTGCGCAGATCTCTTCCATCTTCTTGAAGGATTCAACCATCGGGATGAACTTGCTGTCCGTGAAGCGAGCGAATGCTTTCTTGCTGTCTTTAGCTGCTTTGATGAGGTCATAGGAGACGCGCGAGCGGAGGTAGATGCCTTGGCCTTCAACTTCAGCTTTAGCAGCCGTTTGAGCTACTGCAGCGTTGAGGGACACATCACCGTTACCGAACGAGAAACCACCTTCGTGGCTGAGCTGGACGTCGAAACGTGCCTTCTCACCAGGAGAAACTTCATCACGGAACTTAAGACGACGCATAAGTTCAGCAGATGCGGGGACAAGTTCCGTAGTTGCGTTCGGGTAGACTTCTTTAAGACGCGAAGCCAGCGTGGTTTTGGTGTTAACAACAGCCATTTTAGATCCTTAGAGTTTTGTTTGATTTGATTAATGAAATTGAAGAAACGGAGGACGCACTGAGGGGTTGTCTTTGCTTCGTCCCGAAGGGATGGAAGTTCTGACTAGGAAGAGAGGAGTTTGCTTGTGTGATCGTCCGGGGATGGATCAGTGGGCATAGAACAGGTGCGGCGTCCAACTAAGGATAGGCGCATCTATACTACCGCTGGAAGTTGTACAGTTACTTGATGCCGAGCTTCTTACGGATGTGCTCTCTTGCGGAGACTGGGTCTAGGAACTCAGCTTTCTTGGACTTAGAAGAACTTGGTTCATTCCAACTGTCATCCCGTTCAGTTGGTTGTCCATCAGACATGCCGTGCTTCGCTCTAAGTCGAGCCAAGTCGGTCTTACGGATCTTGTTCACGATCGTTTCACCAAGGAACTTGATGAGGTCTTCACCATCAAGGGTCTGAGCGACTGAGTGGTATTGCTTAAGTCGTGAGTTCTCTACGTGTGATGCCAGTTCCTCAGCAGAGGGCATCTCTTCACCGTTCTGTTTAGCGAGACGGGCATACATAGCCATCTCACGGAGTACTGCTGCTGATTCTGCTGGGTCTTTAGAGAGGACCGAGGCTTCCATAGCTTTACCGAAGGTCTCTGAGAGTTGGGTACGACGAGCATTCATCTTCTGAGTGCTCTCTTGCTGTGCCTGTGCCTTCTTGTGGGCAATGATTGCTTCTTCATACTTACGGAGCTTGTCACTCTTCTCCTCAAGCTCGATGTCCCGAGGGTCTTTCATCTCAGCTTCGATAGATTCTTTAAGCCATCGTTCAGCAAGCTCACGCTTACTGATGGGAAGGTTCTTCTGGTTAAGGACAGCCATAGGATCGCGTTGGAACTGCTCATAGAAGGCTTCAAGTTGCTTACGAGCTTCAGCGACTTGACGCTTCTCACTGTCAGCAGACTTGTACTTGGCGTAGTCACGAAGGACTTGGTCAACGTCAACAATCTCTTCCTTGCCATCAATCTTCAGTCGCTCAAGTCGGCGTTGGCGCTCTGCCTTAGCTTCCTTGGTCTCTTGCTTAGCTTCTGGCTTGGCTTCAGTTTTAGGTGCTGCTTCCTTCTTCTCTTCAGATTCAGTCTCCTCAGCTACCTCATCATCCCAACGATCGGAGGTATCTACCTCTGGGGCATCACCTTCGGCTGTTTCTGTGGCAGTTGTGGTTGTAGTAGTGGTGTTATCGATAGTCATTGGTGGGTCCTTATTAGATAGATGTTACTGATGGGTTGTTTTGAACAGCCGAGGTGACCTGCTCGTAGACTTGTGCGGATTGGGCGGGAGCATTAGGCGGGAGAGATGGAAGCTTAGTACCGTTCACTTGAGCTTGTGGAAGACCTTCTGACTCTGGTCCTCCTGGCGCCGGTCCCATTCCCTCTTCAGGCATCATCTCTTCTCCTGGCATCGGAGGTTGTGGCATCGGGGGCGGTGGGATTTGGAGTGCTGCTGCCATCTCAGGATAGATCTCGAAGAGCTCGTGCCATGCTGCGATGTGGTCTTGGATGTGAGCAAGTACCACTTTGACCAGATCTGGGTTCTCCCTCATCTCTGGGTTAGCAAGCACTGTGTTGTGCTCTGCAATGTGTTGAGGGTGGTTGTCGGTGACCAAGACGATTGGCTTCTCACCACGCTTGAGCATCTCATTCTCTTCACGGATAGTGAGGGCGTTCTTGAACTTGTCCTCAGTGGCCGAAGCAGTTTCACCCGTATGGAGGAAGGTTGTGACTTGGTCTGGACTCTTGAGCATCCCGAACTGCATCATCTGTTGCATGAGTTCGTACTTACCGGCAGTCGTCTGCATGATGGGGTTACCGAGGTCCACTGAGACCCGGTCAATGTTCATGATGTCTTCTGCCTTGAAAGTCTTGATGTAGCTCTGCTTAGAGATACCCCCAATAACTGCGACCATCTCAGAGGAAGCAAAGGATTGGATGTTATTGATCACTGCACTTCCTACATCACTAGCAAGCTGAGAGTAGTTCTGCTGAAGGACTAGGACGTATTGGATTGCCTGGGTGAGCATCAGAGCAAGAGAGTTACCCGACTTAAGGGACGACTCAGGGTTACCGCGAGCAGTCGAGTTGATACCCGACAAGAGTTGTTGTTGGTTAATAAGGCTGTCGATGAGTTGGTATGTCTCTGGAGAGGAAGCAGTGAGTTGGAGAGCAGTTGGAGGAACAGCCGAGTGGATAAGTCTTTGTCCAGCGTTCAGTTCAGTAATAGTGAGGGAAGGATCTGCCGAGTGAATGTTCTGTACAGCATGGTTGAGGTTGTTCGTTCCCACTGCCGAAAAGAGAGCATCAATCATCTCCTGGATAGGAAGGAGCTCGATACCTGGGCTGTCACCAAACACTTGACCAATCACATCACCTGGTGAGAGACGACTTACTGGAACCTTCTTATAGAGTAATGGACGGTCCTTGATAACCACACCACCACATACCCATACTTCCCTACCCTTACGCATTGCTGGGGTCTTGGCATGGTAGAGGACATAGACGTCTGTGAGGTCTTCGTCTTGGTGGAGGGATTCTTGTGTGCGGATGATGTTGTAATTGTGATCGCTAGAACTACTCAGGATCTCATTGGCAAACTGTGGGTGTTGAGCAGCAAGGTCAAACTTGTTTCGTTTAAGTCGAAGGATATGCCAGTTGGCATCTCGGCTAGACATACTACGAGCGACGTCTAATGCAGAGAGTACTTCAAAGGCTTGGTCACCTGAGTTGAGGACTTGGTTGGTATTAAGGTCACCAGCAAGCTCTTCTCCTGCCATCTCATCCCATGGGGAGTGGACGAATGCTTCCATACATACCAAGGCCATCTCTACGGCCTCAGAGAACGTCCCAGACATCTTCTTCTCATCCGAGTAATACTCGAGGATGCCCTTGGCTAGATCAACCTCAATCTGAGATTTGGCGTCCGTATTGCGTGCACGAGGAACGAATGCGAGCTTGTTCTGGGTGATGAGGATATGGAGTCGTTTAAGGAGGTTCTTGAAGTGGTTCACTGAGATCTTGGTGATTGCACCATCTTCACTCTGACTAAGCTCAACAGAGCCTTCTTTAGATACACCATAGTAGGTGTTGTAAGAGGTTCTGATCCTTGCCATGTAACCAGAGGTTTCGAGGAAACTTTGATAGTTCTCAAATTGACTCTGAATCTCGGCTGCCATTTCTTGTGGGCTTTTAGATGCCCAATACTGGATGTTACTCATTCTTATTCCTTAGGTGGGGATATGAGGTGGGATTGAGGGTGGGTTGTTACCAACGATCGCTTTTATTGCCTTGCCAACCGAGCTTTGTGAGTTCGGAGGATTTTGGCTTCTTCTGCATAGTCCAGCGGTCCTGATTTATAACGTTGGGCCTAGTGTCAGTTACCTTATCTACGACTCTGAGACCATAGATTGCGCCAGCTAGTGCATCGCAGTGTCCTAGTTCGTCTGTACGCTCGTAGTCAGTTCCGTTCCTGTTCAGCAGTCCAGTATTGAGCGTGAGGATGAGCATCTTGCAGCGTGGGTGAACAATGATCTGGTCGTTATGGAATGCTGCTCGGATGAGCTGGAGACCTGCTTGGAAGTTATCCTTAGGAGGAAGTCCAGCAGAGAAGCCACCGAAAGCTAAGTCGACTTGGGATTGACCATGTGCATCAAGCCAGCGAGAGGTCTTCTTATTCCCCTCCATCCTCTTGAAGCCTTCGATCATCTCAGAGGTAGGTGTACGGTTGGGGAAGAAGATTTCATCCCAGAAGACAACCTTCTTATACTCATGAGACCAAGCTACTAAGTAGGCGACCGTATAGTCCTTAAGACCACCCGTATCACCAGCAAATGCCCAGTTGATGTAAGTGGGTTCTGCTATGTCTTTGACGTGAACTTCTTCCTTGAAGGTAGGACAGACTGCTCTAATTGGGTCAGAGATGATCTTGCAGAAGAACTCACGTTGAGCTGTGTCAGAGAGTTCTCCACCTACTTCGTCTAGTACTCGCTTACGTTCCTGTGGCTCTAGGTCAGAGATGTCATCGATCGTTAGCTCTAGGTAGTAGCCTTCTAGCTTGGCCTTAGAGATGAGGTTGACGAAGAAGTGAGCTGGGGATTCTGGAGGAGTAGAGATGAAGACTAGTCGAATGTTCTTCTGCTTCATCGTGGCTGGGATAATCACCGAGTAATAGAGCTTCTTAAGGTGGGATACGAATGCAGCCTCATCGATGATGATGATGGAGATAGCATTACCGCGTAGACCGTTAGGGTTCTTGTCTAGTCCAATCAACCTGATCTCAGATCCATTCCTGAACTTCCAAGTCTTCTTAGAGGCTAGGTAGTGAGGTCGAATGTCATCAGGACAATCTGTGAGAATGAGCTCAAAGGCTGGGAGAATGAATTCTTCTAAGTCAGTGAGGAAAGCAGATCCGTATCGGATTCGTTGCTTAGACTTGAGAGCTTGTTCTATTGCATAGGTAACTAAAGTGAAGGACTTACCAAGTCGGCGAGAGATGTTCCCTACGATGAGAGGGTTGATAGCCTTATCTATCCCTTCCTTGAACGCAACTTGCTCTGGACGAAGAAGATAGCCGAGCTCTCCCCATCTCCATAGTTGATCTATGGCTTGTTGTGTAAGTGTTTGGGACATTCGTTACGCTGGGTCCTTGGACTTAGCGATTGATATGAGTTTGGCTATGTTCTCTGGAGTAGGAGGAACTGGAGGTGTGGAGTCTTCATCTGCGGCAGGTTCTTGTGGGGCTTCGTTCTGGGACTTATCTTTCTTGCGGTCTGAATATTCGAGGAGGAGCTTGAGGGCTTGGAGCTTGAGTTGAGGGTCTAGATCTGGAAAAAGATCTATTAGTTTCTGGGTAGGGTTAAAGTCAGCTTCTGCTAGGACAGTGTCTGCTTTGAGTAGGGTCTTCTTATTCTTTGTGCCCTTACGTCTGCCTGAATTGGGTGGCTTTGGGGTGCCTGGTTTAAACTTGGACATCGCTAATTTCCTGCAATTCGTCCGCTACCCGCTTCCAATGATAGCCCTTGTATTGAGGCTTTTTGCCTTCAGTCACTAACCTGATTTTAGGACTTCCACGACACGATCCAACCCATTCACTAGCATCGGCAAAAGACTCGAATATCTGGCCCGTTTCTATACATAGAACTTTTTTACACAGCGAAGGTAACTTCTTACCCTTTTGAGCCTTTGACGCAGCTAAACGGTTGGCTGGATTAGAAAAATGCTTTCTTAGAGAAACACTTACCTTATCTTTTATCTCTTGAACCAAATGTCCACCGGAATCACCTCCCTTACGAAGATTGTATCCGTTAGGACTAAGTGATTTATGTTGCTCGATGGCACTTTTCTCCATCTCATTCAATTGCTCAACTGATGTAGCTTGACCAATTACTTCAAATGTAAAGTTGCCTTTACCATATTTGAGAATTGCTCTAGTTAAAGGGTATTGTCGATTAGTCTTGGTTTTATGTTCATTCCATCGACGCTCAACTGCTTGAGACGTCTGCCCAACATAGCATTTGCCATTAATCTTATTAGTAATTTTATAAATGCGGCCGTATATTTCCATGAATCTATTTACCGTCTAAGTTTCTGTAGTTCGTTGCTGGAGATGAGCTGTTTTAGCTCTGTATCCATCTTATTAAGTCGATCCTGAGTGTTCTCCTCGATCTTCTTCAACTTATCCTGAACTGAGTCGTCGACTTTCTTCGACTTGATATATGAAACTCTCTTAATATTGTAATTTACGAGGGTTAAGAGAATTACTCCGAGGGAAGCCCAGTCTAGAACAGGTACCATCGCGATCTTCACGATGAGAACCATCATTAGGATGCTTGTGAGAGATAGGGTCTTGTCTGCGTCCATGATACGGAGCTGGACAAGGAGCTTTTCAAACTTATTCATGGTCTATGGCCGAGTTGAGTGTAGAGGCGTTCTGACTACGGAATGCGGACCAGAGGTATTCTACTGCCTTCATGATGACGGTGGCCGGCTGGTCTGGTGCTCTTGAGATTTCTTTGATGCTGGCCAGTTTCCCGTCAACGATCTTCACTTCATAGGCTTGAGCAGTGGTAGATCCAGCCTTACCTACTGTGTAAGCAGTGAGGGAGATCTTGAGCTTTTCGGAGCTGCTCTTATCCTTCTTCTTAGATTCATTCATTGGGAGTGGCGCTTTGATTGGTAGGGTTAATCTTGGAGTCGAAAGCCTTAAGGACCGATTCGAGATCGTCCTGGGTATGAGTGGATAGGTATTGGTTGGTGAGCTCATGAAGGGTCTGAGCAGCTAAGCTCTTGGCGTCTTCAACTAGATCCTGGTCTACGTTCTGGAGGGTATCTGAAAGGGAATGGAAGAGGATATAGGTGTGGATCATTCGTTCTAGGGTTTTTGGATCAATTGGATTCAAGGTGTTAGTCCTTAATTAAGAATGTCTGTCTGACTTTGTGAGGTTATCTTCAGCCCATAGAGGCTGGAGGTTGGTGAAGTGACAGGCTTTTAGAAATTGTTCACGATCAGTGAGATTAAAACTAGCTAGAGGAACGACATGATCTATATGCCAACCATATTGGCCATGGTTTTCCCAAGACATTCCTGGCTGCCACTTAGATTCTAGGTGGGCTTTTAGTTCTGAGATGGAGCAGCCTAGATCTCTGACAGCAGAACCTGTTTTGAGATTGTCTTTGATGGCACTATTAAGACGATTACGAAGATTTTGTCTTAGTTTATAGTGAGGATCAGTAGAGTAGCGATGTTTTCGGTAGTTGGGATTCTTTGTATTCCACCTAGTAACTTTTTTCCTAACTTGGTCGGGATTCTTTGCGCTCCACTCAGTAACCTTTCTCTTTACCTGATCTCTGTTGCCAATATACCACTTAGATTCATATGCCTTCTTGCACTCAGGACAATATTTAAGTCCTTTAGGATATTGATGAAGCTGTTTCTTACAGGTTTTCATGGTCTTATTTTACCCAGGGAAGGAAACTCACAGCTTAGTTCAAAGTGCCTAGAAAGGCCTTGGTGGGTAACTAAGCTGTAAGTTTATAACTTGGAGGGAGGGCTTATTAATCACCCGCGGAGCATCTATACTACCGCTCTAGGTTGTACAGGGCCTCTTTGAGGTCTTCTTCAGTGACATCATCAGGAAGGAATGCTGAAAGTTCTTCTAGTGAGAGCTCCTTGAGCATGTCACCCACTCTCTTCAACTTAAACTTCACCGTCGTATGAGGCATGTTCAGCTTCTGGGCCAGTTGGCGTAGAGAGAGCTTGTCCTTCTGGTTCTGGAGGTACATCTTAATATCCGCTGGAGTAAGGCTACTGAACTTGTCCTTGGTACTTGGTAGCTTTGGAGCCGCACTCCAGTGGATACTGTGTTCACCTAAGGGGATGGCCACTTCCATTGCATCATCCCTTGCCCTGTCATCCCAATGCTCTGAGTTGAACTCGTCTAAGAACTTCTTCTCTTCAGGAGTGAGCTTAGATCGGTATGGGGTATCGTTTAGGAACCGCCAGTTGCGCGTATGCTGTGGGTTACGTGGCTTGGACATTGTTATTAGCCTTCATATTCACCTTCTTTAAGTTATGCTTTCAATCATTAGGCACAATCTAATCATCACGAATACATCTAGCGGGAGGTTGGAGAGGTTCACTAATTTCAATCCATGAAGGGTCGATAGGTAGCGAACCAGCGCCTCAAGATCCTCCTCAGTCATCTGCTCGATTTGACTTTGCATTGCTCATCTATCTCTTTCTGGACTTCCTTCATGTGTTTGACCCACCTGGTTTCATCCCTGTATGGCATCACCTTTGTGGTCCAAAGGGCTTTCATGTAGTTGTAGATCAGCGTTTCATGGGTCAACTTAAAAGAAGCAGTTGTATTCAAGTTGAGCTTGTAAAGTGTGTCCAAGAAGTCGTCCTGCACGGAGGAGTAGTTCCAGAAACTATAGTTTGCCATTAGAGAACTCCCAAGAGCTCAACGTTACGTTCGGTGTCCGAGTCCCACTTAGTACCCACAACCTCAACTTCTCCTGAGGACATCAACTCATTGACGCGGCCACAAACAGAGTGGAGACGAAGTCCAGTTGCTTCGGCTAGCTCCCTACGGGTCATCTCACCTTTCTTCAACTTGGAAACGATGAGAGCGTGACACTGGGACTTTGTACTTCGTGTTGCTTTGAGAGAGAGGGCTTTGGTGAGGTTCTTCACAGGGAACGAGATAGCTCCACTGCCATAGGAAGGGTCAGAGAGCATCCGCTGTACTTCTCGTGTTGCACGCCAATCATAGATCTTAACTTGCAATGATTCGAGTACTGGGAGCTTGTCTGCTTCCGCAATAGTGATGTTGTTAATTTGGTTGGTGATAATACGATTGAGGATGTCGAGGCTAAGCTCGTAGTTGTCGTAGTCGAGGCCGCCGATAACTTTGTGGATGAAGTCGGCTTCTGCCTCTGAGAATAAAATAGTATCTGTTGATTTGAATTTTGTCTTGGCACCCATGTCCCATGTCTCCCTATGCCACTTGGTTTATTTTGTGTGGCTATAGGAATATCTTCTCAGAGTGGCGGGGTTAAACAGGAGAGCATCCTTACGAGGCATCAACGGCTTAGATATTTTCTGTGAAATATTTTTAATTTATTTTAGGACGGACTGCTCAACATCTTCCAAGATGTCATTTATTTCATCTTCAGTTGGTCCAGTCGGTAACAAGTCGGTGTCCAAGTCGGACGAAGAAGCATTTTCGCCAAGGAAGATGTGTAATTCGTCTGCACGGCGGTTGACGAGTCCTTGAACGACTTTGCCGCCAGCTTTGTTCCACTTTAGAAATTCCTCTTTGATGCCTGCTTCGTCTTTAGCATTGATCTTCTTCCTCAAGGTAGAGGTACGGAACGCACCTATCCCAATGTTGAAGATGAGTGAGAGGATTGCTGCTCGTTGGTTTTCTTTGAGTGGCACGTTTAGGAGAGTTGATAATTGGGCATTGAGTTCTTTGAGATGCTTAGCTAGACGCTTCTCAGCCTCTTCCTGCGTGATCACCATGCCTTCTTTGACGTTGTGGGTGTCGCCATAGCCTATGGTGAGGACGTTTGCACTGCAGCGGTACGCCTTCAGTCGGCAACCTTCCCAGATTTTAATGAGTTCGATCGCTTTAGGTGGGATCATGTGAGCCTGAGTTTTTGGAGGGTAAGGATGTATTTGAACTTTACGTAGTCGTCGTAGGAATGGAAGGCGGCAGTAGAGTCGACAATATAGACAGAGCCTGGTTGGTAGTATCGATCTACGACTAGCCTCTTTCCTTGGAGTTTGATGAGGATGTATTTTAGAGTTTTGAGGTTCATTTCTTTGGGACTAAGTGGGGAACGCCATCTTCAATGTACCCAAATCCAACGAAGCAACTTAAAGGGTTCTTCGCGGCGTAGCTCATAGCTTTGGATTGGAGGTCAGCCATGCAGCCTACGTCCATGGCCCAGAGTTGCTTATCGAAGGTGTTGATATAGTCGAGTGAGGCTTGATGTGTATGACCGTGAACTAAGTTCATTCCCAGTCGTGAGGCTTTCTGTTTGCAGGTCCCAGCCATCTCATCCCCGTGGATAATTGCGAACGAAGAGGATGGTGTTTTGATGACGAGGGGATTGGTGGAGAGGTGCCACGTCCAATTCTTTATACCGAGAGCTTCATGGACACCGCGGACAAGTTGAGGAGGAAGATTAGCTTCGACGGCCTTGTTAGCTATGCGAGCCTCATGGTTGCCCATGATGATGGTGAGTTTTGGGAAGTATTTGGCAAGTTTCTTGGCTGCCTTGACTGTGGCTTCCCACTCATCATAGGCATTCAGGTCGTCAGTACTTTTAGAGTACCTGGACCATGCCTTGGCGTCGATCAAGTCGCCGGTCGTGATGACCAGTTGCGCCTTAAACTTTTTATTGAATTTTGCGGCTTGCTTGATTGCTTCCCAGTCGGGACAAGGCAGGTGAATATCGCCCAGCAGGAGCACTCGTTTGTATTTTTTGGTCTCTTTCATTATTCATCGGTCTCCCCGGAGTGAAATCTCCAGAGGTACTACCGTGAGAGGTTGACCAGTTAAATGAAGAGGGCTGAAATTGAAAAGCCCGACTCGGTGAGGAGTCAGGCTTTCCCGCAAATGAAGGTGGAGACAGAGGTGTTATACCCTTTGAAGGCGATTTCCCTTCTT
>CAYTFY010000019.1:0-25684 GCA_964437225.1 uncultured Gemmatimonadaceae bacterium
TACCGTCCGTTGGGATGATGAAGGTGTCGAGCCCGATGAGGTACCCCTCGTGAAGGAGGGAATGCTGCAGGACTTTCAGACAACTCGGGAGAGTGCATCGTGGCTTGCAAGCTACTATAACAGTCAAGGACGTCCGGTACGGTCGCATGGTTGTGCGGGTTCGGACACGGCCCTGTCGATCCCCATGGCGCATCCCCCCAACTTAGTCATGCAGCCGGGGACGACAGAAGTCAGCTTCGAGGAACTTATTCGCGATGTCAAGAAAGGCATTGCTATTCAGGACGCACAGCTGCGGATGGATTTTCAGGGGAAAAACGGGTTGTGTATTGGAGAGAAGATGAAGGTGCGTGAGATCATTGACGGGCAGTTGGGTGCAGTGATCATAGACTCCGGTCTCCTATTCGAAGCATCTGAATTGTGGAAAAATCTCGTAGCGACTGGCGGTCCTGCGAGTACAGTGTCACGTGCGGCCATGAGCGAAAAAGGGCAGCCCGCGCAATCGACGGCCTACACCGTTTCAGCGGTACCAGTCACGATCAAGAACGCCACAATCGTCGATATCAAGAGGCGCTCATGATACGGCGTACGACACACTCCGATAGGATCTCGGACCCACTTGAGCGCTTTCTGTCACGCGAAGCTTGCTTAGCGCTCTTGGCTCGTGCAGAGAGTTTTTCGCAAGGTGGGGGAACGACCGGACTTTCGATTGAAAGTACGTGGATGGGAAATTTGCGCTGGGCCAGGAATCAAATCATAAGTTCGGGTGACCTGGAGACCCATGACGTGTGGCTCACACGCAACGTTCGTGGTGCGAATGTCGAGGTGATCATCAATGCGGTGGATGACATAACCGTGTGGACCGCTATTCGGCGGGCGGAGCGACTCCTGGTGTTACAAGATGAGGCTTATCCGGACACACCGCTCGACTTACCTGCGGAAACCTATCCGTCACCCGCGATTTGGAGTGACACAACCTACAATCTAGATGCGTCGGCGCGCGCCGAGGTTGCGCACCTCTTGGTGCAGCCTGCCGTGAAGGCCGGGATGCTTGCGGCGGGCTATGTCCAAGTGACCGCACGTGGCCGGACGGTGCTCGACAGTACTGGACGGACTATGTACTACCCCTATACACAAGCGCAATACTCTGTGACTGTCCGTAATCCCAAGGGCACTGGTTCTGGCTGGGCTGGGGTCGACTGGCACGATTGGGATAAGGTCGACGCGGACACGCTGACTCGGCGAGCTCTGGACAAATGCGTGCAGTCTCAAAATCCGGTCCGGTTGGAGCCTGGGCGATACACAGCGATTCTGGAGCCCCAAGCGGTCTGTGATCTTTTCGACGCGGCGGTTGCTCCGAGACCCTTATGGCGTATGCAGAATGAGACGAAAAATATAGAGGAGCCCTATGCAAATGGGAATTACCAGTCAAAAATTGGCGAACGGCTCCTTGATGAGCGCCTCACCGTCACAGCGGATCCCATGGATCCTGAGTTAGGTTTTGTTCCGTTCGACCGTCGAGGTAATGTGTATCGTCCGGTGACGTGGTTCGAGCGCGGAGTTCTAAAGGATTTGAGTTATGACCGGGATTACGCCGTTCGCCAGTTGGGGCAGAACGAAGCGCGGTTCAATAGTGGAGCATATCGCATGACCGGAGGTACGACCTCGATAGATGAGATGATTGCCACGACCAAACGAGGGGTGCTCGTTACTCGGTTCTCCAATATCAGTAAACCACCGATTGATGAAGTGAGCTTGCTCCTGACGGGGTACACGCGTGATGGACTCTGGCTCATCGAGAACGGCAAAATAAGTAAACCGATTATGAATTTCCGTTTTACTGAGTCTCCGCTCTTTGTTCTCAACAACGTTGAGCAAATGGGTGTGCCGCAACGTGTATTTCACCCCGATGCGCCAGTGGTGGTGCCATCACTCAAGATTAAAGACTTTAACTTCAGCAGCCTTGCCGATGCGGTATAATATGAGATGGTGGGTCCGAATGTCGCTCATCCTGCTGAGCATGACGAGTGCGAATACCATGTTACGGTCTTCGGTAGGGGCCCAAAGTGGGAACCGGCCTTCGGTTCCTAAGGCTCCAAGCTTCCCGGCTGCATCTAAGGCGTCGGCGGATACCGGCCGTATGTCACCTGCGCACGAAGATTGGTCGAGGTACACTACGCCTTTGATGTGTGTGGCTGCGAGTCGGAACCGACAGCAGCGTACAGATCGATTGGCGGATGGCAATGGGTTTCCTTGGTACCGGCAATGGGAGGGAGACACTCTGCCGTATTCGATTGTCCGGGACACGCAATCGACGGCGGCCGTACGCGCGAGCAAAGCGTGTGCGGCTCGATTCTCGGTGGCCAAGGTCCCGTCGAATGAATTGACTGGGCTTCTATGGCTCGCCCTGAAAGCACAAGATGATGGGATGGCTCAAGCGGTCGTCGATCGTCAAGTTGCATTGGCTTCCGATCCTGTTGCGCGCGGGGAAGTGCTCCGTGACGCGATTGAGATCTACCTCAATGGTCATCCTCCACGGGTAGAACTTGCGCAAAAAACCATGACACAACTCGATGCGTTAGGATCAGAAGCTCATGTCCCACAGCTGCGAGCACGCATCGCCTTGATGATGTATTACCGGTACGCGGTGAGCGATTTTGACCAAGGGGTTCGTGAAGCGGACCACGCGATTGTGTTGACACGTCTGCTTACGCAGGAGGAAATTGAGGTAGGGTTGGCAGATTGGCATCAACCCTACATGGAGAAGATTAACATGTTGATGTTTAAAGACGATCCTCCGCGCGTTGTTCCGCAAGCCGTGCTTGATTCGCTCGCTATCTTTGCGCGACAGGTTTCGCCCGGTAGCGATATTCGGTACCTCGTCGAAGGCATTATGGGACGTACCGGTTTTAAGTCGCTTGGCACTCCGGCGCCCACACTCACAGGAGATTATGTCTTTAAGAGCAATGTGACACCGCCTGACTCGGCTGTGAAGATCATCCTCCTGCTGAAAGCGCCCAATCAATGGCGTGACAAGGATTGGCCGTACAATTATCAGTTTTACGCAGCGATCCGACGGTTGCATACGAAATACGGGGCTACGCTCTCAATGAAGTTGTACGACAAGACAATCGGGTATACCCGAGGCAGTCTCGCGCAGGCACCAGCCCAGGAAGCCGAGTCGATCCGACAGTTCTTTCAGGAGGCGCAGCGGCTCCCGGTCGATGTGATCGTCGCTGAAGGACCAATCGAGACCAAGCCCGATGGCCGGCGAAGTGTAGGGCCGGTGGCGTATGAAAGAGCTTTCCCGATGCCAGTACTCGTCGTCGATTCCAAAGGAATCATTCAGTTTTCGGGTGGGCTCTATGAAGCTAACTACGCCATTGATCGTGTCATCGATCGCCTGTTGGCACTTCGTCCCTAATGTAAACGATCAAAAGCTGTTCGCACCAGCATCGGAAGACATTGCTGATATAAGAGGCATGCGCGCGGTCTACGCCGCGTAGAAATCGACCACGGGTAAACGCTCCAAAGGCGTGGTGACCGGCGCGAATGGGTTTATACGGAATCAACGATTCTTTGTAGCAATAGGCAACTTTGGCGAGCGAAGCATATGATATTCATGCCGAATCGTTCGCCAGAGTCAACGGAACCGTGATGCAAATGCCTGAACTTTCAAAAGCCTTCGGCTGCAAACCCGGCGATCGCATGCACCTCGCTCCCGACGAAATATCCAAGCTCTGATAGATCTATATGTTCAACATTATACTGACGTGTATGCTCTTGCTGCCACATAGCGAAGCACGCACAAGAATACATGAAGAATCGATTAGCGATTCCAGCGCGATCGTTTTTCCGAGACTTACTGTAAATCCCAAGAAAGACGCTACGGGCACGGAAAACAAAGACTCCGGTACCACAGGACTCGAAGGCTTCAAAGGATACTACATCCACATCCCCAAACAGGCCGTCGGAACGAAACGCGCGCCACTTGTACTCCTCCTCCACGGCGGCGGCAGAAACGGCTCTATCGAGATGCGGAAGTTCCAAAATCTCGCAGACAAATACGGAATGATCCTCCTCACTGCCAGCTCACTAACACCAGGCCGTTGGGACGTCTTCGTTCACAGAGCCTTGCGACGATCCAATGGCCAATCCACCGAAAAAGGCGATATACCGCTCGGCTTCCAACCCACGGATCTCGGTACGCTGGATTCAGCGCTTAAATACGTTCTGAAGACCTACGCGATAGATCCGACCCGCATCGCACTCCTCGGTTTCTCTGATGGCGGGAGCTACTCGTTCTTCTTGGGACGAAGCAACCTCGACATATTCTCCCGCATCGCTCCGCTTTCGGGTTTGATCCCCTTCTACTGCGAAGGCCCTGCAAACCCATCAACGCAGTTTTTCATCTCCGGCGGCCTTGGAGAAGGTGATATCATCAAACAAGTCATCCGTATGGCCGCCGTTCTCCGCGCCGACGGCCACCCAGTAAAAACCCAAGTCGGTTTACGCGGCCATGTTGATCAAGTCGAAGACGAAGAGTTTGTGTGGGGCTGGCTACAACAGAGCTGGAAAGATCCAAAAGTCACCACCACCGCAATCCCCCGTAAAAGTTCGACGACACTGCTAACAACCGAAGCATTAGAAAACCTCACGAACTTCTGGACCGGCTTCTCTCAACTCCCCACCACGATTCGGGACGACCCACGAATGCAGCATCAACGCGAAGTCTGGATGCAAGTCGGCACCGAATGGACCACTACACCAATGATGGATCTGAGATCGTTCGCCGCAAAGTATCCTGAAATTTCGGAGTTGCTCCAGAAAGCTGGATTAACCGCTGACGAAGCGGATGCGTATCGCAAATCAATAGTCGAAGCGTACTATACTATACGAGCCAGACTCGACGGTGAAGCCGTCGATACATCGGCTGTGCTAGCCAAATCTATAAAATTCAAACCAATTGAAGACAATTCAATACTTGCCAAGAACATTGAATTTCTCAAGGCCCACCGATCCGATTTTGAACAACTAGCTAAAAAAGGCATGCTAAGTCTGCAGTAAGTCAACTTGCAACTAAAACGTAACCGTGAAGGTTCAGTTTTAGCTGTCACAAACAGATTGTCCCGGCACGAGCTGTATCTACACGAGTCCAATGGATAAACGATAGTTACATCTGATCTCGTAGATCCTCGCGCCTTATTCGCTTATTTCTGACGTGAAGGGTCTTTTCAGTGAATTTACATGCCTCGGCCGCGCTTGTCGGCCTCGTTTTTCTCGCATCGGTTGGAGTTCCTGCGGCGCACGCCCAACGGAAGATCCTTGCTCAAAACGTGTTGTTCGATACTCTGCGAGTTCAGGCGATCAAAGATCAGATCGAACCCAAACTGTCGACAAGTCTCATCGTAGTCGATCCGAAGACCAATACAGCGACGTTCGATGTGATTAACCGGGGTGACTCGACGCTTACGGTTGCGCTCAAGCTGGAATTCTATCGAGTGCGGACCGATACAGCCGGCAACGTGCTGCATACTGGCGGGTCGCTAATGCCTAACGACGTACCATCGCTTGTTGATTGGGTTAGGGGGCTTCCAGCACAGGTTACACTCGCACCACATAAAACTCAGTCGATTACGCTAACGCTAACGGTTCCCGACACGGCCGCCGCCCCTGAGTACTGGGCACGTGTCGTTGCCGCGACGCCCGCAGTTCAACGGCAGGTTCTAGTGGTCAGGCAGCTGATCCTCGCCCCCGAAACACCGGGCGGGGCACCGACGTTAGTACAGCAGCCAGCCACCGGTAACATCCCATTTCCCAACACCACCGTCGCCCGCATCGCTTACCGTCGTGGCACGCCGTCGACAGGTGTCACATTGAGTGACGCACGTGCCACTATGCTTCCGAATGGCTACGTTCGCACTTGCGTCGACCTAAAACGTACAGGAACAGCTACGCTGCTCGGCACGGTGCATATGTCAGTCCGAACACCGACCGGGCGCGACACGTTAACAACGGAGTTTCCACTTGAAGCACAGAGCGACATGCATCCCTGCTTCAATGTGTTGATGCTCGGTATGCCGGCCGGGAGTTATACCATCTCGCTCGTCGTTGACCCTGTTCGTCCTGATATTATGGGGACAACACATCTCACGTTTACTCCTGCCAAGATTACGGCATCGGTCGATTTGACGCCACCGATTGCGAGCGCCCCGAGTAGCAGTCTGGGGACTGCAACTGTCACATCGGCACCCACAAAGGGCGTTCCGCTCATCGAACTGATTCCCGAGCGAGGTGCGCTTGCGACGCAACTCAAGCGTGAGGCCGATTTGGCCGCCAAAGAAGGGAAGCGTGTTCTTGTCGAGGTTGGCGCCGCGTGGTGTGCCCCATGCCATCTCTTCCTGAACAGCCTGTCGGATTCGATCATGGTGGACGCGCTCAAGAATGCACGTGTGGTGCGCGTCGATTTCGACCGGTGGGGCGATGCGTTCGTGAACGGGCCATACGCGATTCCCGCTGCGCTTCCGGCGTTCTTCATGGTTAATCCTGATGGAAGCCAGGGAGCACACTTCGACACGAACCGCTGGTTGCCGCTTGCCAAGCAATACGGAGTTCTTGATGCCAGAGCCATGGGGCCACCACTTAAGGCGTTTCTTGCCGAGACAAGTCAAGCGGGCGTAGAACTGTAAGGCTTTTGCGTTTTAGGTCTGTTCGGTTGGTGAAAGCGAGTTCGTGCTTGGTTTGTGTGCAATCAAATTGAACAGTTAGGTGTTCCATCCCGAGAACCCATCGTTGTTCCTGCTGTCAAGGTTCGTGACTTCAGATTCACCAGTTTTAGTAATGCGTGTAAGTATGGAAAATAACAGGATAGACCACTGATGATTTTATAGAGAGAGAACAATGAGACAAATATTTTTGCACGTTCTATGCAGTGCTTTACGCTTCCAAATGGCCGCTAACAAATGCACACATTCTCTGTATACGACGGCCGTTTCCATATGATGACAAGATCTCGCCGCTTACTCTCAGTTATTTTTCTCGCAACAATCGTAAGTTGTCACATCGCGCCTCGAACGCGTTCCGCACCGTCGTCTGTTCTCTTGGACGTTCCGCTTTCTACGTCTTTTATCGAGAGGAGTGAGTTATTGTTTTTTCCTGTGACCGTCGGATCGCAAACCCATCTTCCATTCCTTATCGATCTTGGTGCGGGCATAAGCGCCGTTAGCTTTTCGGCGCTAAAAACATATGGGATAGTCCCGCAGCAAAGCGCCGGTACAACTGTCGCCAGAGGTATTGCCGGGGCGGTGACTCTACCGTTGGTTTTCCTAGATTCTCTCACACTTGGTACGGCAGTCCACCGCAACTTGCGCATGCAAGGTGTGGAAAGTATGGATTTTCGCGGGTTTACCGTTGCCGGCTGGTTAGGTACAGATGTGTTACGGCAGTACGTGCTTGTTCTCGACGTGCCACATCATCGGGCACAACTTCTACAGAAGTCGGACTCCCTCCAAGCTCACACGTGGGCGTGGCTTCCCGAAGGAATCAAGTCAAGCGACTGCGTTGACGGAACATCTGTGATCGATCCCTCCTTTATCGGCTTTCCGTTGACCGTGAATGGTCACGCAATACCCAATTTTTTTGATTCTGGTGCGACTGAAACTTATATGAATTGGGCTGCAGCTGAAAAACTGGGGTTTACGCGTGACAGCCCGAAGATTCGCCAGGTAGGAGGCGCAGGCGGAGTTGGCGGGCAGGCCGCGCATTGGGAAATTGATGAGCCGCTGGAGATTGCTGTGCAGCATCGTCCGTTGGCGTCAGGGCCGGTCTATATTGTGGATTTTCTCCAGGATCGGCCCGTTTTCGCGCTGGGATTGGATCGAACTCGAGATCGGATGCTGGTTATTCGATACTCGCCAAGAATTGTGTGTCTTGGACGTAGGTAGTTGGTAGTTGATTGAATGTAATGGGAACGTTAGACCCTGCATCGCAAGAATGTGATACTGCAAATGGCCATGCTATAAATGTTTGAGCGATCCCTATTTCGTCTAAAGCTTGGTGTCGTGGCAGGATGGGTGTTTTCAGCGGAAAAGAGTGAGGCGACACCCACATTCGAAATTAGACCTATCTCCGAATTTCAGCGTCATCACCAATAAGCATGTGAAGTGTGATGACTTTCTCTAGCGCAGAATCATACCCTCTTACATCGCTAGAGAACGAGAGCGGCCAGGACGAAGACTCTCTTAAATCCAGATACTGATAGTGTTGTTACGTTCTTTGCGACGTATCGACGCATACTGGGCCTTCGGAAATTATAGAACGAGAGGAAGCATGAGTCGCGCAGAATTTCTGACTCGTTGGGAGCAGCGTCGTGCTGTCTTTGCTGAGTGCGGGGATACTACCCGCACTCGATTGATTGATTTGTTTTTAACGGAATTAGCGACTCTTGTACGCGATGAAGCAGATACTCTGCTAACGCTGCAACACGCAGCGCGTCTCTCTGGCTATACCCAAGACCATTTGGGCCTTCTCCTGCGCCAAGGCAAAATTCCGAATGTCGGCCGCAAAGGTGCTCCACGAATTCGGGTTGGAGATCTACCCCGAAAACCCTATTCTAACGTTGTTTCTGCTCTAAAATCGGGCTATGATATAAATGCCGATGTTCGGTCTCTCAGAAGCCGACGCCATCAATGAGGCAATCATGGCGAGTCGTACAAAACGGCGTACTGAGTGGCACCAGAAAAATGGAATATGGACCCGGACCCTTGGCGAACGGGGGATGCGGATCCGGCTGTTTCAAAAACGAAGGGATGGTAGTTTTTACCGGGATATGTGGATCCCCGGTGTTGGAAAGAGTCGTCAATGTTTACATACAAACCAGCGGGAAGTCGCCGTACGGATCGGTCGCGAACTTCTGGCGAAGCTATATCAAAACGAACCTGTTGTGCTCACCGGTCCGATCACATTAGGCGAATTGTTCCACCGATACCAGAACGAAGCAGCCACCTTTCTGGATAATGAAGAATCCACACGCAAAGCGAGCATTACCCGAGCAAAAATTCTCATCAGTGTTTTAGGTGAGCATCGTGATGTCAGATCCTTGTGTGAAAACGATGTGCTGCGGTATACACATCGTCGTCTTGCCGGAGGGATTCCGTATAATGACAAAGTGACGAAACCCGTCAGAGCTCGTTCCGTACAGTCCGATCTGGATGTCCTCTATTGGGCGCTCACATGGGCCACACGGCTGCGGGTGAGTGGATACAAACGATGGCTCGACTTTCATCCGTTGGCTGGTGTCCGGTACATCCGGGAGAAAAACCCGAAACGGCCGATCACCACGTGGGAGCGATATCAACAGGCTCGGCAAACGGCCCGAGAGCTAGTTGCACAGGCCGAAGCCAAGCGCACAGACGCAAAAACACCAGAAGGACGAGCGGCGGCTGATGCTGACCGCGAAAAGTGGATTCATACGGAACTTGCATTGGTCTTGCTCGAAGCCACCGGTCGCCGTGCTGGAGCCATTCGACAGCTGCGGTGGGAAGACATCAATTTTACCACCGCCGAAATTACATGGCGGGCTGCGACAGACAAAAAAGGACAGGAATGGGTAATTCCAATTCCTGAGTCACTGCTCGGTGAACTACGTGCCTTTCGGCGAAAGCTTGGCGCCGTGGCAGGATGGGTATTCCCAGCAGAAAAAAACGCAGCGACACCCATCCGGCGAGACGTCTTCTCCCGATGGATCTTAATGCTCGAACGTCATGCGAAATTGCCCAAACTCGACGGCGGATTGTTGCACACCTACCGCCGGAAATGGGCAACTGAACGAAAGAATCTCTCCCTCAAGGACGTCGCAGCAGTAGGGGGTTGGAGAGATGTCGGCACGCTGTTGAGTTGTTATCAACAAGCCGACCGACAAACGATGTTGGCCGTGATGAGCGAACCTCGCAAAGTCACCGCAGCCACGATCGTTGGCGGGTAACCCGAGAAACGGCCCCCAAACGGTCCCCAAACGGTCCCCAAAGACCAGCCAACAAAAATCCCCACAACGTAAGTCGTTGTAGGGATTAGAGTTACCAAGTCGGGGCGACAGGATTTGAACCTGCGACCTCTTGCTCCCGAAGCAAGCGCACTACCGGGCTGTGCTACGCCCCGATTTAGAACATAGCCACCAAATATACAAATAACTTCGCCCCCATCATAGCCCAAAACCCAAATCCAACCACCCAACCCCAACCCACTACCCGCCCCCTCCTCCTTCCTCATTTCCCCCTACACGTTATTCTATTAGAGTGACGAATTCTCCCCTCACCCCGCCCGGCGCCCCTGCCTTCCGCGACCACCTCGAAACCAAAGCCTCCGCCTGGATTCGACCCTGGGACGACACCACTCCGCCCATCGCAACCCTCGTCGGCGCCCCCCTCTCCAAACCATCGATTTCTCACTCCGGCGCAGCCCAAACACCGGCCGCCTTTCGAGAACTCCTTGCCGCCGTTACGACCTATAACATCGACTACGACCTCGATCTAGCCGACGTACTTACCGTAAGAGATGCCGGCAACGCGCGAACCCACCCAACCGACCTCGTCAAATCGAGGCAGGGAATCCGAGATGCCGTCGCTGCAGTATGCGCCGCCAACCCCAGCACCATCCCACTCGTCATCGGCGGCGACCATTCCATCACCGCGCCCTCGTTCGAAGCCTTCCGCGCCCACACCAACGGCCCCGTCGGTCTCATCCAATTCGACGCGCACATGGACCTCCGTAACCTCCAGGACGGCGGCCTCACCAACGGAACCCCCATCCGTCAACTCATCGAATCGGGTACCGTGCATGGCGAGCATATCGTACAAATTGGTCTCCACGCCTTCGCAAACGCAAAGCCCTACCGCGACTTCGCCCGCGACCACAACATCACACAGTTCACCGCAAAACAAGTCGCCCATGAAAACATGGCCGACCTCATAACACAGGCACTCGCCGTCGCAACGAAAGGCACCGAAGCCGTCTACATCACTGTCGACATGGACGTACTGGATCTCGCCTACGCACCCGGTGTCCCCGCACAAGTCCCCGGCGGAATGACCACCTGGCAACTATTCGACGCAGTCCTCCAACTCGGCCAACACCCATCAGTCAAAGCATTCGACATCGTAGAAGTTGACCCAACACAAGATCTCCGCCGAGCGACAGTACGAACCGCTGTACACACAGTTCTTCATTTTCTAACGGGCGTTGCGCTGCGTACACCTGGTCAAGCCACTTAGTAGAAGTAAAAACAGAAGCAAAACCCGTAACTAGCAGGAACGTAGAAGCACAAACAGAAGCAGAATTACTTGCAGAAGCAGAACTAGAGAACCAGAAAAACCGATCCCCAAGCAACCGCAGAATCAAACCAGTAACGCCAACACCAAATCAGCAACACCCGCTTAGTCCCGCACAACAGAATCCGTACAAACCATCGTACAAACCTCATACAAACCTCATACAGCACCCCACCTCCTACACCCCACCCACTCCCCACATGTCCCATCAAGTAGTATCGATCGACGGTAACTCCCTCACCATCTCCGACGTCCACGCCGTCGCTCGCCACCGCGCCACCGTGCAGTTAACCGACACCGCACGCAAGCGAATGCTCGATTCCAACCAAACCGTCACCGACATCGTCGCACGAAACGAAGTCGTCTACGGCGTCACAACCGGCTTCGGCAAACTCTCCGACATCGCGATCCCACCCCATCGCCTAGCCGAACTCCAAGTCAACCTCGTTCGCTCCCACGCAGTCGGCGTCGGCCCACTCCTCAGCGAACCCGAAGTCCGCGCCATGATGCTCCTCCGCGCGAACGTCATCTCCAAAGGCTACTCCGGCGCCCGCCCCGCGCTCGTCGACCTCCTACTCGGCATGCTCAACGCCGGGCTCTACCCATCCGTCCCCGAACAAGGCAGCGTCGGCGCCAGCGGCGACCTGGCCCCCCTCGCCCACCTAGCCCTCTCTCTCATCGGAGAAGGTGTCCTACACAAAGGCGATCGCACCGCACCAGCCGACCAGATGCTCCGCGACCACGGCCTGGAACCCGTAACACTCGGCCCCAAAGAAGGCATCACCCTAATCAACGGCACACAGGCCCACACAGCCATTGCCGCGCTATTAGTACACGACGCCCACATTCTCTGGCGCACCGCACACACCATCGCGGCAATGACCCTCGAAGCACTGATGGGCACCCCCGTCGCCTTCGACCACCGCATCCACGACGCCCGCGGTCAACTCGGCCAAAAGATCTCCGCCAAGTTCATGCGCGCCATGCTAGCCGACAGCGAAATCCGTGAATCACACCGGACAAACGACCGACGAGTACAAGATGCCTACGGCCTCCGCTGCATCCCACAAGTTCACGGCCCCGTATACGACGCCCTCGACTGGATCACCGGCGTCGTCACCCGCGAACTCAACGCCGCCACCGACAACCCACTCGTCTTCGAAAACGGCGAAATGCTCAGCGGTGGAAACTTCCACGGCCAATCCGTCGCAATGGCGCTCGACTTCCTCGCGATCATCGTCACCAACCTCGCCGTAATCAGCGAACGCCGCACAGATCGACTCGTCCACCCCGATCTCAACGAAGGCCTCCCTCCATTCCTGTCCCCAGACGCCGGCACAAACTCCGGCTTCATGATGGCGCAAGTCACCGCAGCTTCCATCACCAGCGAATGTAAAGTCCTCTCCCACCCATCCAGCGTCGACACCATCCCAACCGACGGCAGCAAAGAAGACGTCGTCCCAATGGCAATGGGCGCCGCATGGAAAGCCCGACGAATCGTCCAAAACGTCCAACGCGTCCTCGCAATCGAACTCATGTGCGCCGCCCAAGGCATCGACTTCCGCGCCCCACTCAAACCCGCAAAAGCCGTCCAACGCGCACACAACTCCGTTCGCGCGATCATCCCCAAACTCGAACGCGACCGCGTCCTCAGTACCGACGTCGAACAACTCGCAATCGCCATCACACTAGGCACCTTCGACACCGTTCTTGAAAACATCGGATAATCAGTAGAATGACCGCCAAGATCCACGCCAGCACTAACCAGAGCTCCAACACCAGCCTCACCTCTCAACCGAACACCCAAGAGAAACACACAGAGGAAACGCCTGTGCCCCAAAAGAGCACCACCAACGCCATCGTCACACCAAGCACCAAGCCCAACAAACCCACCAACAAACCCACCACCAAACCCACCACCAAACCCACCACCAAACCGACCCCCACCCCCAAGCGCGTCGTCAAATCCCCCCACGGATCCACCCTGACCTGCAAAGGCTGGCAACAAGAAGCCGCCCTCCGCATGCTCATGAACAACCTCGACCCCGACGTCGCCGAACGCCCTGAAGACCTCGTCGTCTACGGCGGCACCGGCAAAGCCGCCCGCAACTGGGAAGCCTTCGACGCAATCGTCCGCTCCCTCCAATCCCTCGAAAACGACGAAACCCTCCTCGTCCAAAGCGGCAAACCCGTCGGCATCCTCCGCACCCACGAACACGCCCCACGCGTCCTCATCGCCAACAGCAACCTCGTCGGCCGCTGGGCCACCTGGGACAACTTCCGCGAACTCGAACGCAAAGGCCTCATGATGTACGGCCAGATGACCGCCGGCTCATGGATCTACATCGGCTCCCAAGGCATCGTCCAGGGCACCTACGAAACCTTCGGCGCCGTCGCAAAACAACACTTCAATAACTCCCTCGCCGGTCGCTTCATCGTCACCGCAGGCCTAGGCGGCATGGGCGGCGCCCAAACCCTCGCCGCCACCATGCAAGGCGCCGCAATACTCGGCATCGACGTCGCCGAATGGCGCATCGACAAACGCATCGAAACCGGCTACTGCGACCGCAAAACACACAGCCTCGACGAAGCCCTCGCCTGGATCAACGAAGCCTGCAAAGAAAAGCGCCCGCTCTCGGTCGGCCTAGTCGGTAACGCCGCAGACATACTCCCCGAGCTCGTCCAGCGCAACATCGTCCCCGACGTACTTACCGACCAAACCAGCGCGCACGACATGCTCAACGGCTACATCCCAGCCGGAATGTCGCTCGATGACGCCGACGCCCTCAGACAGTCCAGCCCCACCGAATACATCAACCGATCAACTGCCTCCGCAGTGCGCCACGTCGAAGCCATGCTCGCCCTCCAGGCATTAGGAGCCGTCACCTTCGACTACGGAAACAATCTCCGCACCGTCGCATTCGATGCAGGCGTCCAAAACGCATTCGACTTTCCTGGATTCGTCCCCGCATACATCCGTCCGCTATTCTGCGAGGGTAAAGGCCCCTTCCGTTGGGCCGCACTATCCGGCGATCCCAAAGACATCGAACGTACCGATAAACTGGTCCTCGAGCTGTTCCCACACGACGAACACCTCAAACGCTGGATCACTCTCGCGCGCGAAAAGATCCACTTCCAGGGCCTCCCCGCACGCATCTGCTGGCTCGGCCAAGGTGATCGCGCCAAGTTCGGCGTCGCAATCAATGACCTCGTAGCCAGCGGCGAACTCAGCGCACCAATCGTCATCGGTCGCGACCACCTCGACACCGGCAGCGTCGCATCGCCATTCCGTGAAACTGAGTCTATGAAAGACGGCAGCGACGCCATCGCCGACTGGCCGATTCTCAACGCACTCGTCAACGTCGCCAGCGGCGCAAGTTGGGTGTCGTTCCACCACGGCGGCGGTGTAGGCATCGGCAACTCGCTCCACGCAGGCCAGGTGATCGTCGCCGACGGCACCCCGGAAATGAGACTCCGCCTCGAACGAGTCCTCACCAACGATCCTGCGATGGGCGTACTCCGCCACGCCGACGCCGGATACGAAATCGCGCAAGACACCGCAACACAGCACCACATCCAAATCCCTCTGTCTGAATCCAATTCGTAATGCTGAAATTCTTCGCAAACGCAAAACAGATCATCACCTGCGCCGGCCCATCCCCTCGACGTGGCGCAGAGATGAACATGCTCGACATTCGAACCGACGCCGCCATCGTGGTTGATGATGGTCGAATCGTCTCTGTCGGCAACCAGCGCGACCTCGAATCAAAGTTCCCCGGCGCCATCTTCGTCGACTGCGCGAATCATATACTCACGCCAGGGCTCGTTGATTCCCACACACACGCCGTCTTTGGCAAAGCCCGATACGAAGAACAAGAGATGCGCGCCGCCGGCGCCGGCTACATGGATATCGCTCAGCAAGGTGGCGGCATCCATGCCTCCGTACGCGACTTCCGCGAACGCGATGAAGAAGAGCTCTACACGCTCGCGAGACTCAGACTCGCCAAGCTCGCCTCGTACGGCACAACCACAGTAGAGATCAAATCCGGCTACGGTCTGAACATAGACGACGAGCTCAAAGCACTCAGAATCATCAAACGCCTTCAAAAGGACACAAACCTCCGCATTGTCGCCACATGGATGGGCGCACACGAAGTCCCGCTCGAATACCGCAACGTCGTCGGGATGCGAGAAGCATATGTTCGTCTCGTCATCAACGAAATGCTTCCCAGGGTTGTCGATGAAAACCTCGCAACCTTCGCCGACATCTTTTGCGAACCAGGCGTATTTAGCATCGAAGAAACCCGTACGATCCTGACAGCCGCCAAGGAAGCCGGCCTCGCACTCAAGCTGCACGCCGACGAACTCGAACCCTCCGGTGCCGCCGAACTCGCCGTCGAACTCGGCGCCGCGTCCGCAGATCACCTCGCCGCAATTTCGGATGAAGGCATCGCCGCGCTCGCCGCATCAAACACCGTCGCAACGCTTCTCCCCGGCACCATGCTCTTCCTCGGCCGCTCGCAACAGGCCCCAGCTCGCGCCCTGATCGACGCAGGCGCCGCCGTTGCACTCGCGACCGACTACAACCCTGGAACGTCGCCCACGGTCAACTTCCCGCTAATCCTCACCCTCGGCGTCAGCCTCTTGAAGATGAGTGTAGGAGAAGTCCTCAACGCCGCAACCACCAATGGCGCCGCCGCACTCAACCTTGGCGACGACATCGGCCAGCTCGCACCAGGCTACGCCGCTGACATCGCGATGTGGGACTGCGATGACGTCCGCGAACTCCCGTATTGGTACGGCGATCAACGTTGCGTTGCAACATGGGTCAACGGCGATTTGACTCACGTCATTTGATCTTGAACGCATCGCTGGTTAGTTTCTATACAGCGATGCGTTTTTGTTTGTATATAAAGACAATTCGTCCTATAGCATCTGTGTGAAATCCAGATGTAACCAAGTAATGCGCTGCTCGTCTTTAATACGGTTAGACGGTCTGAATGCGCGCAAAACGCGACTCTTGTTCGCGAATTAAGTCACTTCAGGTGAAAAGTTACAATCTCGTATCATGACCGTCTTTCTGATATGTCATCGGAATAACTCATACACTATGGGGTCGTATGATACATATAGATTGATGGGGCTCATTACATCCCATACGCGCATATGTGCATCATATGTATCGTAAAGTCGCGCACTATAAAGACTTACGTGTATTCACTCCGTTGCTGGTATGGGAAAACAGTGATAATCACTGTCTGATCTAGCGCCGTTCAACGAAAAACTGCACACTGCACCCGGAAGTTGCGGTACAAAAAACAGCAGGTGCAACATCTATTCACCCCCTCGCCTCGCATTTACATGAAACGTCTACTCGTTTTGTGCGCTGCGTTGTTTGGAATTATCTCGTGTAATGATTCGACTGGCCCCGGCGCAGTCTCATCATTGCAGGTGAATTTCCCAACAACGTCAATCCCTGTTGGAACCACCGTACAGTTGAGCCCAGCTGCGCTCGACAAAAACGGTAATGTTCTAACCAATTGTGTTTTCACCTATAGCTCATCCAATCAGGCGGTCGCGACGATTACAAGCGATGGTCTGATTGCCGCCGTTGCAAACGGTACAACCACCATCACCGTTGGCCTCGGCGATAAATCATCGTCCGCGCAGATTACCATCGGAACAGGTGGTAGCGGAGCGATCACATCGCTTTCAATCGTCCCGGTAACAACGACGATCGCCAAATCGCAAACTGGTCAGCTTATCGCCATCGCACTCGATGGTAATGGCGATCCGATTCCAATGGGTTCGAAGGTTGCCCCACTGGGCGCAGGCGTTCGTCAGGCACGCATCGCGAAAGCCGACGCCACGCCATCTATCACGGTGCAATGGGCGTCTGACAACACCAACGTCGCAACCGTTTCGAACTCCGGTCTCGTTACCGGCGTGAACGAAGGCACTGCAACGATTACCGCGGTTGGCGGCGGAAAGACTGCCACAGCTACGGTCATCATTGTTCCTGCTTCGAGCTCCATCGAAACCGTGGAAATCGTCCCACCTGTTATCACAGTTGGTATCAACTCGTCAGCGCCACTAACGGCTGTCGCGTTGGATGCAAGCGGTAACGTTCTCACGGGACGCGCCTTCACATGGGCTAGCAGCAACACAACAGTTGCCACGGTCGATCGCAACGGTGTCGTTCGCGGTATTGCCGCTGGAAATGCCACGATTACGGCATTGAGCGCGGGCAAGACAGGAACGTCTGCAGTGACGATTTCGTCCACAGGACAAGGTTCTATCACACTGGCGCCTAACTCTGTTGCACTCGCCGTTGGCGGAACCGCGCAGTCCGCGGCCACAGTTCGTGACGCAGCCGGAAACGTTGTTGCCTCACCTTCAGTCGCTTTCTCAACTGGAAACCCTGCAGTTGCAACGGTGACGAACACAGGCGCCGCTTCAGCAACCATCACAGGCGTTGCCGTCGGAACGACGACATTTACCGCAGTGAGCAACGGTCTCTCGATCGTCGGTAACATCTCAGTGACCGGAGCAACGGTTACCACAGTTACCATCACACCAGCAGCACCAGTGGTCCGAGTCAATCAGTCGCTCCAACTGACTGCAACCGCAAGAGACGGCGCGAATAACCCAATCCCAGGCCGAGCAGCTGTCTGGAATTCGAGCAACCCAGCTGTCTTGGCTATCACGTCGACTGGTGTCGTCCGTGGTATGAGCGTTGGTACGTCAACAGTCACGGCGACAATCGACGACGTTTCTACAACGAAAGTCATCACGGTACAGCCAGCGGTTATCGAAACTGTCATTATCACGCCAGCTGGACCGATCAACCTGTCAGTTGGTGGCTCGGTTACGGTAATCGCGATTGCGTATGACGGCGCTGGAAATGAAGTGACCGGACGTAAAGTCAACTTCACCAGCAGCAACGAATCTCCTCGACGTGTGATTGTGACGGACGACGATATTTTGTTGGATCGCGGAATTGTCACAGGTTCATCTGTCGGAGACGCTGTTGTTACAGCGACTGTTGATGGTAAATCAGCCTCGGTTGTCGTGAAAGTCACGTTACTGCCAGTCAACAACATCGTTGTTACGCCACCATCGGTACTTTGTGTACCGCTCGGCTCCGTTGTCCAGGTTGTCGGCCAGGTTCTTGACGCTTCTGGCAACGTGTTGACCGGTCGCCCAATCAGCTGGACAACCAGCACGCCGCTCCTCGGTGCTATTACCAACAACGGCCTGTTGTCCGCACTCGCACCTGGAGTCATGTCGGTCACGGCAACGGTTGAAGGTGTTGTGAAGACTGCGCTGGTAACAGTGTGCCCCGCTACGGCAGCTCAGGTCAACGTGTCGCCAAGTGTGATGTCGTTGCAGCCAAACGGCACGCAGCAGATCACGACGACGGTTCTTGATGCACTCAATGCCCCAATCGTTGGTGCCGAAGTTTCATATTCGTCATCAAGCATCGGTGTTGCGACTGTTTCTAACGCCGGTTTGGTACGCGGAATCGCGGTTGGTAATGCGACGATCACCGTTACTTCTGGTGGAAAATCGGCGACAGTCACTGTTGCAGTTTCAAACACACCGGTTGGGTCCGTTGCAGCCTCTCCATCCCTGGTTACGCTCGCACCTGGCCTCACACAACAGCTGACGCCAACGACGTTTGACGCACAGAACAATGTGTTGACTGGACGGTCAGTTACCTACACATCAAGCAACCCTGCTGTTGCTACGGTAACCCCGAACGGAGGATTGATCACAGCTGTTGCCCTCGGAACAGCCACGATTACTGTAAGCAGTGAAGGGAAGTCCTCCACTGTCGCAGTGACCGTTGGTAACGCCCCAATCACGAGTGTCCTTCTCGAAGGGCCGTCGTTGATTGTCAAGCTTCTCTGGGGAAGCTCCAGTGAGACGTTTACCGCAACGCCGAAGGACGCGCTTGGAAACAAGCTGACCGGACGTGCGTGCACGTTGCAAAGCACCAACCCGAACGTTCTCAAAGTTGGCCTCCTACAGGTAACTGCGTTGGGCCTTGGAACATCTGACATCACGGCCGTCTGCGAAGGTGTGACGAGTAACGTGATTCGAGTCAGCGTAGTCTCCGTATTGGGCCTCTAAAGGATAGATATTCCGATGACTAAAGAGATCATAACGCGCATCGGCCTGGCAATCACTACAGCGGTGGTAATCACCACCGCTGTAGCAGTGCCGGCTCAATCGCAAACCGTAGCACCGAGAGAATGGGACTTCTACATCGCTCCCACCTATCGGCATGCATCCACAAAAATCAGTAAAGAAGACAAGCGTAACGGGTTCGGCGCTACTGCCGCACTTGAGCGCCGCTTCAACGACTACATCGGCCTCCAACTCGCCGTACTCGGCGCCTGGAACAAGCAGGAAGACACCCCTGAATGGCCGTCGCTAACTGAGATTCAGCCTAGCTTGTCGGTGGTGTACCATCCAATGGTAACGGGCCCGGTTCGTCCGTACCTCCTGGCTGGGTTGGCGCAGAATTTTGTGAACTACAAAAATCCGCGTTGTGACTGTGGTGAAAGTCGCCAGATTGGGACCTCTCATTTTGGTGCCGGTGTGCGCGCTGGATACAGCGATCGCATTTCGTTCCTGGCTGAAGTCAATGCACAAACCGGCAACGGGACCGCAATGAGCGCCCTTGCAGGTATGTCGTTCGGGTTCGGTAAGAGCCTGGCCAAGGCGCTTCCACCGGTTGTTGTTCCACCACCGCCACCTCCTCCGCCACCACCACCGCCGCCGCCACCCCCACCACCGCCTCCTCCGCCACCACCACCGCGTGTTGATACGGTTGTGCGTGTGGATACTCTCAAATTGCCATCCAAGGACAAGCCGATGCTTGTTCTCCCAGGTGCGCTTTTTGAGACAGGCAAAGCGACGTTACACCTTGAGGCCAAGAACTACCTCGATCGTCTCGCTGAACAGTTGAACCGTGACTATCCAACGGTCGACATCGAGATTACTGGCCACACGGACAACGTTGGAAGCGCAACATATAACAAGGAACTTGGCTTCCGTCGCGCAACATCCGTTCGGACGTACCTCGCATCCCAAGGTATTGCCATGTCACGTATGGCGATCCGAAGTGCCGGAGAAGAGGAGCCAATCGGTTCGAACGCAACAGCACAAGGGCGAGCTGAAAACCGTCGCATCGATATTCGTCGTCGATAGACTGTTGTAACAACAACTCGTTATAGCACGAGAAAGACGCCGAGGGATAACTTCCTCGGCGTCTTTTTTTCGTTGTGGGCGAAGGGCGTTGGTATATTATGTAAGAACGCCACGCAGCTGAGCCACGACAAGCGTTCATGACCAAGCTTCACGAAGGAGAGTTGTAGTGCCGTCTCTTACTCGATTTTTTCTCGCGGCTGGCGCATTCAGTGCGATGCTGTCGGTTATGTTTGGTGCCTTCGGGGCCCATGCGCTACGCACCCGACTGACCCCCGACATGCTCAGTGTGTTTCATACCGCTGTCCAATACCAGTTTTATCACTCGCTTGGCCTGCTCGCCGTCGCCGCCTTTATTGCGCGTTATCCGCATCTCGCGACACTTCGTATGGCCGGATGGTTCATGATCGGCGGGATTGTGATCTTTTCAGGAAGCCTGTATGTGCTTTCTTTAACTGGCGTCCGATGGCTGGGAGCAATTACCCCAATTGGTGGCGTCGCCTTTATCCTGGGTTGGGTGAGTCTGGTTATCGCCGCATTACGCGCGCCGTAACGTTGGGTGTAAGGCAGGATTGAGGTAATAAGATTGTAGCGAAGTCGCGGCATCATATCATATAAGATTGCGATCTTCACTGCAGCCCCATTACCTCAATCCCGTTAATTACAGCTAGCTCATTGCAACTACCGGGGTAAACGGTACCGCGCGCCCACATAAACCGCACGAGGAGCGCCCGACGTGTATTGATGCTGCTGGAACGTGGTGTACGTCGCAACTTCAGCGTAACGCTTGTTCAACACATTTGCAGCTCTCGCGTAGATCTCACTGTTCTGCGAAATTATATAATTCGCGTGCAGGTGCGCAACGGTATAGCCGGCGTACGACTGCGTGTTTTGCGGATCCATAGCGTATTGCCCAACTCGAACCGTTTCCACCGCCAATCGTCCACCGCGTAATATCGACGGTTTATACGTCACCAATAAACTGCCAAGATCCCGGGGAGCTTGCTCTATTCTATTCCCTCCAAGCGCAACGGTGGATGACGGATTCCACGTAATGTAGCGTTGGCTCATAATTGAGTACGATACATCAATGCGAATCGCTTTGTGCGGTTCAATTCCGACTGAACTTTCCACGCCACGATGACGTGTTTCGCCCGCGTTCGTTGCTTCCGTTGTATTCGCGGCAGTACGATAGCTGATAATATCATTTTTAATAATCATGTCATACGCCGCTATCGAATAGAGAAGCCAACCTTGCACCTCTCCGCGCACACCAACTTCTGCACTGTTTACCTGTACCGGTTTGAGTGCTACAGTATTCGCTGCAGAGTTTTGTTGGAATAACTGTCCCTGAGACGGCGCACGGAATCCATGCCTATATGATCCGTACACATTGAGCGACGGAGATACGTCAACTGTGATGCCAGCCTTTGGACTCACATGCTGATACGAAATACTCGTATTTGCTGGTATTCTATGAGTGCCTGTATTTACCGGGCTTAAGAACGTTTCGTATTTGTAGCCCGCATGATCATATCGCACGCCTAAATCAATGTGAACGTTTGATGCTGGTGATGCATCGATCTGTGTGTACGGCGAAACATTGTAATACGTTACATCATAATTGTATTGCTGTTGCCCAAGTGAATACGAAGCAAATCGAATTGGTGATGTTGTAGTTGCAGGTGTCGTATCGAGCATCGCCTGATTTGCATCGAAGTGGCCTGGGCTATAATCCGCGTCGATCCCTGAGACAATCTTGCCTCGAATCCACGGCAAATCTTTTCGGATCTTTGCGAGTAATCCGAACGAGTTATTGTGTTGAAACCAGACCTGTGGATCATAGCTTATCTGCCAACTCGGGAGCAGATTGAGAACATTCCGTCTAAAATACGGCGTAATGTTGATCAACGATGTCACTCCCGTCTTCTCGAGCGCAACCGAGAGACGAGTTGCTCGAACCTCCCGGAATGCGATCGGTGCTGAATTAAAGCCACTCTTCACATCGAACAGCGACTGGGAGATAGTTGGAACGTCGTGCTGATCGACCGCGGTTGCAGTTGCGAGCGTTTTGATGAACCAGCCGTCGGGCGCGACAACGTCCCAGCGGGCAGTACCGCTCTTTCTATTATACGGCGCGTCGTTCTGCCACCCCTTGGACCGCGTAAGATTCAGATCAAACCTGGCACTGTTGCGCGCCGTTCGAAAACCTCCACTCGAGAGAGAACGTAGCCATCCAAAGCTCCCGGTTTCGAGAGTTGTTTCTACAGACGGTCGAGCAGGGGGGACCTTGGAAAGAACATTAATAACACCGCCCACGGCATCGCTTCCATAAAGCGCGGTTCCAGGTCCCTTGAGTACTTCGATGCCGCCAGATTGTGGAAGATTGATCTCATATAGTGCGTTGTGGTTAAAGAAACCGGTCGCCCGCGTTGGAATCCCATCCTCCAAATACAGATACATCGGCTTAGTCGTGAGCGGCTGACGGATCGCCGTACTGTGACCTTCAGCACTCAGTTCGCTAATGTGAACCCCGGGGATTCGGTTCATGATACTCGCAGGATGCGTCGGGCGAGTGACGTCGATTTCCTTACCGCCAATCACGTCGATAGTAGCTGAGGATTCAGTGCGCCTCTGCCTCTCACCGGTGCCGGTTACGACGGTTGGTGATAGAACCGCAGGACGGCGGAGCGTTGTACGGCTCGTTGTGTCGGAGCGCGCTCTAGAGCTGTCCTTGGCGATGGTATCTACGCCGAAGGCGCCGCCCCGTACCGGCGGCGTGAACGATGGGCGTAGCGATCCTTCCACTGGGGCGTGCATAAATGCACCCACAGCGAGGGTATATAGGAGCAACATTAAATAGTGTGTCGTAATTTGATGACATCGCGGCGTGCGAAGTCATGCGCCAGCCCTGCCCCCCCCTGCAAATGGCCGGGTAAAGCAACGGTGGCGTCTAATCAGATTTGTGATTTACGACAGCTGGGGTGGTGCGGTCGACGGCGGTAGAGTGAAGGCCGGGTCGATGGGGCTATGTTCAACTGTGGGATACGTCGCCTTAACTCGGGCTATCTGCTCCGGCACAGGTACCAAGCTGCTCGGTTGCGATCCTTGGACGGGCGCTGAACCTGCGGCGCAGCCTAGGCAAAGGCAGCTATGGCTGGCATTCTGAGTCGAGTGATGAGACGAATCGGCGTGTTGGGAACCGCTGTGTTGCGTGGGAGAGCCTGAGTGGACGTTCGACCCGGATAGTTCGGTGGTTTTCCCATGGCTTTGATGTGTCTCTTCGCCATGAGAACCGTGGTGTTCCTCCGAATGGGGAGCTACTTCATGAACTCCGCCCGAAACAGCCCCTCCCATAGCCGCTTGCGGATGGGGGCTGTGCATGGGACAATCGTGTACCGGCACTGGTTCGGCTACCAAAAACACGAACCAGAGGCCTAACCACATGCCAAAAACGCGGCGTACGACGTCCATAAAGTAGAAATGTAAACGCACTTGGAAGGGGCGGTTTGTACGGTTGACGCACCCTCATAAATTACTCCCGCATCGCCTGAGTTTACTGAACTATTGCGGAGGTCTCGTTTGTGCAGTAATCTTAAAAATACGCCTAAATTTGGAGCCAGGCATGGATAAACGGCAGTTGGAAGCGCTGATCAAAAAGAATGCGGCCCGGGCCGCAAAGGGCTCGGTCCCGGTCAAAGGATTCGGGAAGAAGTATGACATTAATCAGAAAGATGAGCCCGCTGATGAGGCCAGCCTTAAAGAAAGAGAACGAAGCGAGCACTTCTTCGACGAAATGCGAAAGCGCGACTTCTGAGCCACTCAGCGGCTTACATGTTAAGCCGAGATTCGTAATTCCACGCACCGAACTCGCGATAAAGGCTACGCGTTCTTCAGGCGCTGGTGGTCAACATGTAAATAAGACGGCTTCACGTGTTGAAGTTGTCTGGAGCATTGTGACATCTACCGTTCCCAGCGACGCTCAGCGTGCTCGGCTGCTGCATGCTTTAGCGTCGAAGCTGAGTGGGGACGGGGAATTGCGAGTGGTCGCGAGTGACACGCGCAGCCAGTTTCGAAACAGAGAGATTGCTGAAACTCGGTTAGCTGAGCTCGTGCGGGATGCGTTGGTTATTCCGAAAGCTCGAAAGGCTACGAAGCCAAGTCGACGGCAAAAGCAGGCGAGATTGGATGAGAAACGAATGCGGGCGAGTCGGAAAAAAGATCGGCGTGGGCCGGTTGATGATTCCTAGCGTGGTCAATTCCTTTAAGCGCCAACAGTAAACGCCTTCAATGTTAGTAAGTAATAAGTAGTAGCACCCACACCTTATATAGACCCGGGTTATGTACTCCCTCGTACACTTGCACCTCTTGTTGAACCACTTTCCAATTATTCTCACCTTGATTGGCTTTGTCTTGATCGCTTTTACCGTGTTTAAGCGCCAAGACGGTTTGAGTCGAGTGGGATTGGCGATGTTTGTTGCGGCCGGAGTCTTTACCCTCCCAACGTACCTGACTGGTGAACCCGCAGAAGATGTAGCAAAGCACCTTCCAGACGTCACGAAAGCGTTGATTCATCAGCATGAAGACGTTGCATTGAAAGCGGCCTATATAGTAGGTGTGCTCGCGATTTTTTCGTTGTGGGCGCTTTGGCGGTATCGTCGACCCGCGTCTTTGTCTGTTTGGGCGGTTCGGGTTGCGGCGCTAGTTGGCTTGTTTGGGGCGATGGGGATGTCGGTGGCCGGCTTATATGGCGGAGAGATTCGTCATACGGAAGTTCGTCCTGGTTTTGTGGAAAGCGCACAGTAACGAACGTCTTGATGAACTGGGCGTTCAGGTGCTTTTGAAGGCCTAGTGGAACAGTTTGACTGTGCTCATATAGATGGAAAGCGAACTGGTGTTCGACGCCGCAGCCGTCGTATCAGAATACTTGGCAAAAAAGTCTCACTTTCGTAACATCGTCACTTCCATCTGTTCCAAGGTTGGTGTATACTAGTCTTCCCGCTAGAACAGAGTAGTTGAGACCGCGGGAAACGGCGTCGCAGCGAGCCAAGTGAGTTAAGAAAATCACCCGCTAGGCCTTGCGAACGAAGCCAAAAAGAAGTAAGTTGAAAGGCTGCCACCTAATGGTGGTGGCGACAAAAAAACGC
>CAYTFY010000020.1:0-20493 GCA_964437225.1 uncultured Gemmatimonadaceae bacterium
CCGAGCTGCGCTGCTCTGGCATTCCGCTGGGTACGTTGGGGACCGATGGTCAGTTCACCGTCACACGAGGGTTCAGTACCGACGAAGTCTACGATCACGCGATTGTGCTCTTTGATTCCGCCCTTGCTACCGCTGGGGACAGTTCACGATTTCTGTATCTCTCCAAACTCGGGAAGGCGAGAGCGCTGTTAGGCAAAGGGGATATCATTGCGGCTGCGCAGGCCGTACAGGATGTGCCTGATACGTACCGGTACGTCCTCACCTATGTCGCGCAATCTCCCAAATTCATTCCTGATCCGCAGGTTGTGACTCGGGGCGACAATGAAGGTCTCAACGGGCTTCCGTTTGTCTCCTCAAATGATCCTCGGACCTCGTATCCCGATCTGATGAACCCCATCGCACCGCTCGTCTTCGCGACTGGAGTTGAGGTTCGGCTGCTTCAGGCGGAAGCTGCAGTGCGTGCGGGAGATGCAAACTGGCTGGTCGCGCTCAATGCGCTTCGAACGACCTGTGCGCTTGGTGACCCATGTCCTTCGCCCGTACCCGCAGGGTTGGGAGGGGTCGCGAATCTTCCGCCGCTCGCGGACCCTGTGACGGGTATGCTGACGCACGAGGATAGTGTGAATGCACGTATCGATCTGGTGTTTTCGGAACGGGCCTTCTGGCTCTATCTGACGGGGCGGCGGCAGGGCGATCTACGTCGACTCGTCCGTCATTATAGGCGTCCGGAAGGCCAAGTGTATCCCGTGGGGCCGTGGGGTTCCATTGGCATTAACCTCTACGGCACGGCCGTCGTTGTACCTGTTCCCGATGTCGAGCGCGATCGTAACCATTTATACAAAGGATGTGGCCACCTTGATGCGTGATTCATCAATACGGTTGAGATTATTTAGTGGGAAATCGCCATTTTCCGTCTTTCTCGCAATAATAGGTCTTCTGACAAGTGCAACGGCATGCCACATGGATTCGTCGTTCGCCGGTCCGGTCGACCTATCGAATCGCGCGTGGCTGCTTCGGGTCAACTATCCGGCGGTTCAGCTCTCGCTTGCCCCGGCCTACAAGACCGTCCAGTTGAAGGCCGTGACCTATCGGCCCGATTACACACTCTGGTCTCCAACTGGAGACAATGTCCGTATCACAACCGCGTGGGAATCGGCGGACTCCACCACTGTACATACCACGAAAGATGGATTTCTGACGGCACTGCGCACGACCACGGCGAATGGCGTCCTGATCTTTGTTCGACGACAAATCGATGGGGTCACACTCACTGACACGACGCGAGTGCATGTGTCGAATCTGACTGACCCACCCGTACTCGATACGTTGCGGCTCCGGCCGACGGACAGCCTGAAACGCGCGGTGACAATGGGGTTTTCTTTGATCCTCCCACTTGTGCTCAAAGATACGGGCGGTCACTCAATCACCGGTCTTCCTGTTGCGTATAGATCGCTCAAACCGGAACTCGCGAGTTACACCTCAAAGTGGACTAATTCGCTCATTCTGATGTTTAATCAACGAGGCACTACGACGATCATCGCGTCGACCTATGCGTATGGGGTTGAGCGAGCAGATACGTTTGATCTTGAGATCGGCGCTCCTTTGGGCTATTTGGTCGGGTTTCCGACCGTCGAGCAGCGCGTGGCTGTTAATAACCAATTGGAACAAGCTGTTCTGGTTGACCGGCATGTCCTCGGGCCCGGAGGCACATTGCAATGGCAGAACAATTCCGCCACTCGTCCCTCGACATATCTAGGAGAGCTGCTACCAAGTGCAGAGATCGATGTGATCTTTGATGATACCGTGGGCGTGGAAGCTGCCGCTATAAACTCCGGGAGTGGTCACATCCTTGGCATTCCGAGTGATCCGACCCTCACTGTTGCTCAAAGACAGCGGCATCGTCGGTTCACAAAACCTGGGACGTATGGTTATACCATTCGTCCGTATGGATTTCGTGGGACGGTGATCGTCTTGGAGCGGTGATCGATGTTTGGGCGACGTACTGGATCTGTTGAGCACGATTTCCTGCTCTATTCCTTGACTTACAACACACTATGACCCAATCCAGACGTTTTTTTGTAAAAAATGGCGTCGCAGTGGCGACCAGCCTGTCGTTTGCGAAGACGTTTGTGCCAGCCGCGTCACTCTTGGCCGAGAGCCGAGCTCAAGACACACAGGTTCCCGCCATCGAGGATCCGACCCTGAAGGCGAACATTCAGCGGGCGCTGGATGCGGCTCGATCCGCGAAGGCCGATTACGCCGATATTCGAGTGACGCATTCGTTCGCTCGAGGCTTTTCGTCTCGTCACGTCAATTCCACAGAAACGGTGGGTGTGGGCGTCCGAGCCATGGTCAATGGCTATTGGGGATTCGCGTCGGGACCAATTTTTGAAGCCGATGAGTTGGTGCGTTTGGCGAAAGCGGCCACAACCCTGGCTCACGCCGCATCGGCTGCGTATGGACGACCGAATGAGGTCCAGCTGTTCGATCGTCCAATCGTGCGTGACGGGCATTGGACGACGCCGATTACGATTGACCCATTTACCATCCATCCCTCGTACTATTCCGATCACCTGGGTCGTGCGATCTCGAACTACGTGACCACTCGGCCAAACGGACAGAGTGCTAATTTGGGTGTTAGTTTCTCACGCGTGGAGAAAGCCGTCGGTGCTACCGACGGGACCTACTTTTCCCAGCGGCTGTACACGAGTGCTGGCAGCCTTGGTGTCGTTATTCGTATCGGCAATCGTAATGTTGGCGGTGAGTCAGATATCTTTCCTATGACGGGCGCCGGGTACGAGCTGTTTGATGAGGTCGCGCTTCGTGCAGAGGCCGATCGCGTCGTGGAGGCGATTCGGTTTGAGGCCTCGTTACCAGCCTCGCCCGTTGACATCGGGCGGTTTGATACGATCTTTGCGGCGCATGATACCGCTAATCTGGTGTCTAGAACAATTGCCGCTCCGGCGCAGCTCGATCGGGCACTGGGATTTGATGCGAATGCCTCTGGGACCAGCTTTCTCGATGATCCAGACCAGATGGTCGGCGCCTATCGTCTGGCGAGCACACTTATCAGTGTAACAGGGGATCGCACGATGCTGGGCGGGGTCGGGACCGTGGCGTGGGACGATGATGGTGTGGTGCCAGTGCCGGTACCGATCGTGACCAATGGCATGCTGACTAATTATCTGACGAGCCGAGACATGGCTGGCGTGGCCCGAACCGCGCTCCCCTTATACGGCAAAACGGTGGCCTCCAATGGTTGTGCGCAGAGTCCGAGTGCAATCGAGGTGCCGCTCGTGCATACGCCAAACTTGACGCTGCATCCGAGCGATAATCAGAAAACGTTCGCCGCGCTCTGCGAAGACATGGGAGATGGCATTGCCATCGGGGGCGGGGTGATGGGAGGGATCGCAAGTCCAGAGATGGACCAGCAGCTGCTTAACGGCTATATCAGCGGCGACCGGGCTCGGTTGTACGCTGTAAAACAGGGGAAAATCAGTGGAACCATTCATGGCGCGGCGATTTTGTTTCAGACACCGGAATTTTGGAATGGTGTCAAGGCTATTGGCGGCGCCGCGAGTGCCCAACGGTTTGCAGTGCAATCCACGAAGGGGCAACCCGGGCAGACGACGTTCCACACTGTTTCGTCCGTTCCCGTGCTGGTCGAAAAGCTGACCTACATTGATGCCAAGAGGAAAGCATGACCCAGATAAATCTGGTGGAAGACAATCGGATACTCTTTCGTGAGAAGGTGGAAAAGCTGATCGCTCGGACCAAAACCTTTATGTCATCAGGATCCGTTTGCCGTTATGTGGTGGTACAGGGATGGTGGCAGAGTGAGATGCAATGGGCGCGGAACTATCTCAACATGTCTGCCGATCGGCGCAATCTGACGGTGCGATTTGATGTAGAGCTAGGTCGAGCTACAGGTGGCGCTACCACAAATCAGATCGATGACGCGTCGCTCAAGGGCATGGTGGCACAGGCTGAACGCAATGCGTATTTCAGGCAGTCCAAGGCGAAGGAGACCATGGAGATGCTCCCTCCCATCTTACCGATGGCGGATGCGACCGTCTGGAGCGACGCCACGTTTAATGCGTCGGCCGAGCAACGTGCGAAATTAATTGCGCATCTGACCACCGCGTCGCGAGATCAAGGGTTGATGTCGGCGGGCTATATCGAACTGCGTGGCGGCGAGTTCGCGCTTTGGGACGCTGAGGGGGCGGATCCTAGTTCGGTGGAGTACTATACCTATTCTCAAGCACAATGTTCGATGACAGTGCGGCATCCGAAAGGGATCGGATCCGGATGGGCCGGTCTCTCAAGCTACGATTGGGGGCGTGTTGATGCGGCTGAGCTAGCAGATCGGGCACTCAAAAAATGTATTGCGTCGTTAAATCCAGTGGCGATCGAGCCAGGACGGTATACCGCGATTTTAGAACCGCAGGCAGTCTCGCAGTTGTGTGAGAACCTCATCGGCGCATTGAATAACAGAAGTGGAGCGGATAGAACGGGGCTCCATCCTTTTTCGTTGAGCTATGATCAGGGCTTACAGATTTGGCGCAACATGCTCGGAATGAAAGTGGTGGATGAGCGGATTACGATTGAGCACGACCCCGAAGATCCTGAATTGGGCGTGATTCCCATACCGGGAATTGGACGCGTCCGGTTTATTGAGAATGGGGTGCTGACCCAGATGGCGTTGCAGGAACGCCGATTGGGCGTGGAGGATCGCAATATCGATGGTCCTGAGAAAAGCCGGAGCGCCTACCGGATGTCGGGCGGGTCTACGACCATCGACGAGATGATTGCGACCACCAAACGCGGACTCCTGCTGACCCGGTTCGGACATGTGGGACAGCTGGATGGCAAGAGCTTGCTCTGCACAGGGTTCACACGTGATGGCCTGTGGCTCATTGAGAACGGCAAATTATCCAAGGCGGTCAAGAATATGCGCTTTACGGAATCCCCCTTGTTTATGCTCAACAACATTGAACAGATAGGTAAGGCGGTACCCGTGTTCCGCCCTGTCAAGCAAGCGGATCGCGCCGACATGTCCCCCGCAATTGTGCCGACGCTCAAGGTCAATGATTTCAGCTTCACGGCGATGGTGGACGCTGTATGACGACGAGAATGATGGTACGATTTCGCTGGCAGATCGGTGCGATCAGCTTTATGATCGCCGGGACATTTATGGGATCGTCATTGAAAGCGCAAACTCGGTTTGAGTTTCCCGATTCCAAAGTAGACGTCACCCACTTCCGCTATGTGGAGAATTGCATGGCTGCAGCGCAGCGTGTGCAAGATAGTCTTGAGACCGTGAGTCCCGCGGACCCGGATACGATTTCGCTCTTAGGGTTAGATGGAACGCAGCCGATCCCCGTTGAGGTGTTGGATGTTACCAAGCGGTGTCTCGCGCATTTTACACCGGAGCAAATTCCGGCGCCGTTTGCGCAGATGGCCCAGAAGACCTTTCTCTTCGCGGGTCGCGATGCGGATGCTGCAGCCTTGGTCCGCCTTCGTGTGAACGCCATTTCGGATTCCACCGAACGCGCTTTCGTATTGGATTCCTTCGCGCGGAATTATATCAATAGTTCGCCGCGACGGGTGGCGGAAGCGCATGCCATTGCAGATGAGGTGATCAACAACTACAGCACGTATTACACTGGCCTCGAAAGGGCTGGGATGTGCGTCGTGATGACGCGTGCTGCGGTGGAGATGCGCGATGAGCCCAGTTTATTCAAGTATGGTCAAATGGCGTTGGATGCCATCCAAGGGGCAGATCCCGAAGACTTGGATGGTTCTGGTCAGTGGATCATCGCTTTGGTCGTACGCGAAATGAATCAGGCCGTGTATCGGAAGCAGATTTTGGATAGTCTTCGTGTGAGTACGAAAGCGTTTGTTTCAATACAAAATTCGCTGTTCAAAAAGGTGATGCAGGATCGGCCGGATGGGTCACCAGCTGGTATGGAAACTGTTCCGCTCACTGGCGAGTTCTGGTTTCCCAAATCGGCCGCCCGTGAAACATATCCACGGAAAGGGCACGTCTCTATCGTGCAGTTTCCGAGTTCAGACCCGGAATTTTTTAACAAACATGTGAATGTGATCGTCCGTCGTCTTGCTGGTCGATATCCTGACGCCGATCTCGTGTTCTCTGGCATGACAAAAGGCTACTTTGGACCGCTGTCACAGCGTGAGGCCCAAATCGAGTCGGCAGAGCAGTCCCGGTTCTATCAACAATTTCGCCGGAACGCGAAGGCGGTACTAGGCGTTGCCGTGAGCGAAATTGTGGAACTGCCACCACCCGACAATCGTCGGGTTCACCTAACACCGAAAAACTATGAAAACTATCCTAAATCAGGTGATGAACGGTATGTGTTCATTGTGGATGAAAATGGTATTCTCGTTGAACGCCAGTTTGTGGACCGCATGTATCCTGAGATTTGGTTAAACGATCTGATGGCAGTCCTGATGGAACGGCATAACTCGCGGAATCAGTAGCATGCAAATGAATCACACCCGACGATCGTTTCTCGAATCACTGACCGTGGTCAGCGCTTCCATGCTGGTACCGGCCGCGCCGTTGTTCGCGTTGGATGGACGTGGGCGCATAAGGCGCGCTTTGGATGCTGCGGATCCCGATTTCAAAGCGCTGGCCGCTGTCGCGATCGATGCCGCGACCCAGGCAGGGGCCACATATGCCGACGTACGAATGACGCGGACGAATCGGCTTCAACTGTCACGGCAGACCGAGCGAGAGAGTGAGGAGTATGTCATTGGGGTGCGCGTCCTGGCCAATGGCGCTTGGGGTTTTGCCTCGCACATGGATACCGATACGGATACCCTGCATTGGGTGGGGACCATGGCTACAGCGCTTGCCAAAGCGAACGTCTGGGCAGGTGTCCCACCGGTCGAACTTGAGCCCACTCCGGTAGTGACGGGTCGCTGGCAGACCCCGGTGCAGATTGATCCCTTTGCAGTCGCTCTTGCTGAAAAATATGCACCGGTGAATGCATTTATACGGCGCGTCCTGGAACATGGAGGAAAGGGGACCACATTCCAACTGAATTGTGAGCGGCAGGATCGATACTTTGCCTCAAGCACCGGATCCCTGACCGAGCAGCGGATCTACACCACGATGAACGAGCAAGTGGGGTCGCGGTTCTCCTCGCCATACTCGTCAATAACCGTCGTCACACAGGATGACTATACCGCGCCTATTCTCCAGGTGTCACCGACTGGAGGTGGGTGGGAAGCGATTACGACCTACGAATCGTACATTCCTGAGGCTTTGGAGCATGGTGCTCGATTACAGGGGGCGATAACCCTCGATCAACCGGGTCGCTATGAAGTGGTATTTGACGGCGCCGCGATGGCGGCTTTAGTGAGTGCGTTTGGGCAGGCAACGGAGGCGGACCGGGCTTTGGGGTTAAAAACGGCTTCCGGCGAATCGAGCTTTCTCGCGCCGATGCGTGAGCAATTAGGCAAGCAAGTCCTTCCGGGGTCGGTTACCATTACAGCCGATCGGAGTATGGCGGGTGGTGCAGCGACCGTGGGCTGGGATGATGAGGGGGTAGTGCCCTCAAATCATCCGATCATCCAGTCGGGGGTCTTGATGCACTATGGGCATGGGCGTGAGCGCATCCCCGACTTACAGGCTTGGTATGCGACACAGAAAATCCCTTCTTTGGCACACGGAGCGATGGCATCTGCCGGAGCTAAAGCCATGCCGATCGTCTCGACACCCAATCTCACATTAGCGCCCGCCACGGAGGAGACCAGTTTTACCGATCTGCTGTCGGGCATCACATACGGATTTGCAGTATTGGGCGGATCGGTGGATATGGATCGCCGATTTTTAACCGGGTGGGGGGCCAGCCCGCTGATCTATGTCATTAGGAACGGACGCCTCGCGGAGCCGATTCGGAAGGTGGCGTATTCATTTAACATGCTCGATCATTGGAAAAATATCGTGGCACTTGGAGGGCCAAAGACGGTGATGACGCAAGGGTTTAGCATGATGAAGGGGGAGCCGTCACAGCGGCTGACACATTCGGTGCGTGCCTGTGCGGCCCGCATCAAAGATGTCGCCATTCGTCCATTGGGAGCGTTCAGTGCGTTCTAATGTCGCCGATTTAGCTCGGGAGATGATGGCGGGTGAGTCACGCGAATTTACTGGCGAGGTCTTTGACGATCAGCAGGTATCGTTATGTACACCAATGCATAGGCGTACTGATCGTGCGACCTGGGGCGACGCTGGTGTGGTTCTCGATCCGACTGTCCGCGTGATCTCGAAAGAAGAGGGGGTTGCACTGCTGCATCGCATTGCGGCCTTCGCAGCCGGAGGCGGTGAAACACAGATCACCGTGCGGTCGTCATCGGTCGGGCAGTTGCGTTGGGCACGCAATCGTCCGACGACGTCGGGGGTTACAATGGATCGCTCGGTGCGCATTGGGCGCTGGATCAATGGTCAGTGGTCCACGACGGTGACGAATCGGTTCGATGACGCTTCGTTGGCGAAGGCTGTCAAGTCGACGGAAAGTCGGCTGCGAGAGACATCCTTTGCCTTTGTTGGTGCGCAATCCTATGTCGCTCCCTCACTCTGGAGCGATACAATCACCACGGTATCAGCGCTCGACCGATCCACGACCGCACGCGATAGCGTGGAGTCGATTGCAGCGAAGCAGTGTTTGGCGGCCGGGTATATAGAGACCGACATCGAAACGTGGGGGATTTTCAATACCTCAGGCTTAGTGGCGTATTCTGCGCTCACCGGCGGGTTGTTTCAGATCTCCGCTCGGAATCCTGATGGTAAGGGAGCGGGGTGGCGCGGGGCCACAGAAGTAGATTGGTCGAAACTGGATGTGCGTGAGATTACGAGCAAGGCGTTAGAATCGTGTCTTGCGTCGGCCAATCCTCGCGCCGTCGAGCCGGGACGATATACCGCGATTCTGCACCAGGATGTCGTGGCGGCGTTCCTCTGTCACATCTCCGAAGCGATGGATCGCGAGCGGACGGAACAGAACCCCGACTCGCCCTTTGGGATGACCAAAGGTGTGTCAAAGATCGGCATGAAAGTGATTGACGAACGGCTGTCGCTCTCAAGCGATCCGATGGATCCGTTCGCGTCATTTATCCCGTTCGATGACGATGGATATCCCATGAAGCCGACGACCTGGATTGACAAAGGCGTGCTCAAAGAGTTGAGCTACGACATGAACTATGCGCAGGAGAAGCTTGGCGTTTCATCTCCGCTACCCTATCCCCTCAGTTGTCGGCTCGAGACGCATGGCCCGGTTGTTACGATCGACGAGATGATCGCCTCTACGCCACGCGGCATCTATGTTCAGCGCGTGGGGGTCTCGAAGACCATGGATCGGGAGAGCTTGCAGGTGCAGACGACGACGTTAGACGGGCTGTGGTTAGTGGAGCAGGGGAAGATCAAGCATGCGATCAAAAACATGCACATTCTCGAATCACCGTTGTTTATGCTGAATCGGGTACTGCAAGTCGGACCTACGCAACGGGCTTGGGGACGCCGGTATGTCATTCCTGTGGATGACATACCGGCCATGGTACTGCACAACGGTCGTGTGCCGATTGCCGTGCCTGCACTGAAGGTGGAGGATTTTCATTTCGCGATGCTCGCGGATGCGCTATGAGTTGGAAAGCCAGATCCGTTGGTCCACTATTGCCGAAGGGGCAGTCATGGTAATGGCAGCTTATCAGGTTCAGTCCGTTTCGCCCCATGCATACTACGCCTCGTGGTATCGGAAGCTGTCATGGGGCTGCGCATGGGCATGTGCTGGTCTCACACTTCTTTGTATGGGGACAAGTATTGCGATGGCGCAGCAGAAGGATGGCCAATCCATCCCGCTAGGAAAGGCCCTCGGTGGCATGGTCCAGACCAAGTTGACGCTCTCTCCCAGTTTGGTCACAATCGACCTACACACGAAAACTGCCACAATCGAGTTCTTGAACGAGACTATGGACACACTAGAGTCGGACATTGAGATAACAACTGATGCGCCGCTCCGATTGAATCCGAAGCGCTTGTCTCGAGACAGTACTAAGTCAAAGCAAGCATCTAGTGGTCTCCTCGGGGCTTTGCTTAACGACGATGAGAGTAAGAGTGCCAACGCCGAGATTCCACAAACCCGGTCACTCGTGCCGTGGCTCAAGGGCATTCCGGCTCACCTGACGCTTGCGCCCGGCGAAAAGAAGCGGATCGAGGTAACTGTAGATGTTCCGGCCGATGCGAAAGCTGGCGAATACCTATGCTGGGTCGTGTCACGTTCCACGGGGCCTGGCGGGGTCGTTCGCGAGACGGGGGCGTTCAGCATCACAGGTGCTGATGGAAAACCGATTCGCATTCCGAGCTTCACGAAAGTGTCGCTGACCGTCGGCTCAAGTCCCGAGTGATGTCACCTTTAACTGTTATGTATGCCAATATCACGTAGAGATTTTGTCGCCGGTACTGCGGCCACCTTCCTGGGTGCTGTTTCCCGCCATCCTTTGGTAGGACAGGTCCCAGTATCCGAGTCAGTTGCAATTCCAACGGATTTTAGCCAAATGAAGGTCCTCGCATTGCGCGCTGTGGATGCGGCTCGGTCTGCCGGGGCGACGTACGCTGATGTTCGGCTCTCACGGATCGTGACCCAGAACGTGTCGGTAGCTGGTCGCCCAAGCCCGTGGATGCTGCGTGATCAGGAATCGTACGGATTCGGAGTGCGCGCTCTCGTGGATGGTTACTGGGGATTCGCGTCCAGCCCCTATTGGGAAGAGGCGGAAGCGACGGCCTTAGCGAAATCAGCGGTGGCGCAGGCCAAAGCGAATATGGCCGCTGGACCGAAGGTCGTGGATTGGACGCCGATTCCGAGTGTCACCGGTGAGTGGGCGTCCAAAGGGATCGACCCGTTCACGATTACACTCGAAGAAAAGATGGATCTGATGAACGGGTGGTTGATGGTCAAGTCTGATACTTATTACAAAAACTTCGTTGTGGATGGCGGTGGCGTCGGTGGGATCACATTTGACCGGGAAGATTGGTTCGTCGCCTCCACGGAAGGGACTGCGGTTCGCCAGACGTTGTATACCACGCGCGGCGGGTACGATATCTCAATTTATCACCGGGATCCAGAGTTGGTGCGTGAGAATGGGATGGCAAGAGACGACGCGTTAGAAATTTACCGGCAACGCGGTGGTTGGGAGGTAATTCTCGATGCCAAGCTGCCTGACCAGATCCCAGCGATGATGGACCGTGCGGTGAAAAATATGGGCATCGGTGCCATTCCCTTTGACATTGGTCGATTCGATGTCGTGTTCTCTGGTTTGGCCACGGGGCGACTCTTGGGTGAGACGTTTGGCGCCGCCACGCAACTGGATCGCGCACTGGGGTACGAGGCGAATGCGGGTGGCACCAGTTATCTGGGGCCCAACCCACTCAATTTTCTGGGAACCGGGACGGTCGCTGCTCCTCTTGTGAGCGTGCAAGCGAACAGATCGGACCCGTCGGGGTTAGCCACCGTTAAATGGGATCACGAAGGTGCAACTCCGCATGACTTTGACTTGATCAAAAATGGGGTGTTGATGGATTATCAAACCACTCGGGAACAAGTGAGTTGGTTAAAAGAGTGGTATGGTAAAACGCAACGCCCGGCGATGTCGCACGGCTGCGCCGGGGGCCCGTCTGCGATTGACTTGCCGATGCAACATGTGCCGAATCTGGTGATGGCCCCGGGAACCTCGGATGAGACATTCGAATCATTGGTGTCGGGCATTAAACGGGGAGTTGCAGTGATTGCGGCTCGCCCGTCGCTCGACTTTCAAGCAAAGAATGGGATGATTGCTAATGGTTATCTGCGTGAGATTGTGAATGGCAAATTGGGAGATGCATTATTGGGTGGTGGGATTCTCTTTAGTTCGCACGAGTTATGGAATAATGTAACCGCGATTGGAGGATTGCAGAGTACGGCAGTTGTTGAGGGCACTAGTCGCAAGGGCCAACCGCAGCAAGAGTGTGCCTATTCGATCTCGGCGGTCCCGATGGTTGTGAAGAATGTGAGTGTGGTCGATGTTAAACGGCGGGCATAGGGAATGAGTGAGATAGCGGTAACTCGTGACGGTATCGCACCGTCCATGTTGATCGAAGACATGCGTCGATCCGTAGATCATGATTCCGGTCCGAAAGGGCGCTTCTTGTCGCGGGACGAATGCTTCGAGATCAGCAAGACGTTGATTGCCAAAGCAAACGGCGGTGGCGTCGTCAATGTAGGGTTGGAGAGTGTGTGGAGTGGCAGCGTGCGGTGGGCTCGGAATCAGATTGCGAGCAATAGCGATGTCCGGCGCAATACGGTCACGATCACGCGCATCAAGAACTTTGCGGAGGGGGAATCGTCGACCAACGAAATCTCCGACTGGCATCTGGAGTCGACGTTGCGGCGAGCCGAGCGGTTGATACAGTTGAGGCAAGAGACGGCGGGGAGTGAACTCATCGCGCCCTACATTGAACCGTATCACGAACCGACACTGTGGTTCGACCGCACGTATGCGTTGAGTGCAGAGGCCCGCGCGGAGGTGGTCCGTCATCTGGTTCAACCGGCAGAGGCGGCGGGGATGCTGGCGGCGGGCTACATACAAGTCTCCGCGCACGGTCGAGCGGCGATGCAGGAGGGCATCGCACCACTGTACTACCCGTTCACACGGGCCCAGTATAGCGTGACCGTCCGAGATCCCGACGGCACAGGCTCGGGATGGGCGGGGGTCGACGGCAATGACTGGGAGAAGATCGACGTCAATAGACTTTCTGCCATCGCACTCGACAAATGTCTACGATCGCGGAATCCAGTGGCCGTAGAACCCGGACGGTACACAGCTATCTTGGAACCGCAAGCGGTGAACGATCTCTTTGAGCTTATTATGCTGTACTCCATGGATCGTACGCGCAATGAGGATCGGCGGGGCGGCCCTCCGTTTTGGTTACGGGCGAACCAATCAAAAATTGGGCTGCAGGTCATCGACCCTCGACTCTCGATATCGGTGGATCCCATGGATCCCGATATTGGCTTCCCGCCGTTCGAACCGGACGGACGGGTTTACAACCCGGTGACCTGGATCGAGAAAGGTGTGCTCAAGCAGCTTGCGCATGATCGGAGGTATGCTATTCAGAAGCTCGGTCGCAATGACAGTCGCCAGAACTCTCTCGCTTATAAGATGAATGGTGACGGCACTACCAGCGTGGAGTCGATGATCGAAACAACCAAACGTGGGTTACTCGTCACACGCTTTGCCAATATCGAGGTACTCGATGCCCAGTCGATGCTCTTGAGCGGGACCACACGCGACGGTCTGTGGCTCATTGAAAATGGCAAAATCAGCAAGGCAGTCAAGAATTTTCGTATTACGGAGTCCCCTGTAATCATGCTGAATAACGTTCTCGAGATCGGCGTGTCACAGCGCGTATTTCGCGAAGCAGGCCCGGCGTGTGTCCCTGCGCTCAAAGTGCAGGATTTCAGCTTTACCTCAATGTCGGATGCAGTCTAATGCGGAGCACATCTGTGTCGATGGGTATGCGGTTCCAGAGACCGCTCATCCTAGCTGCCATCCTGCTGTTTACAACAACGACGGCGGATGCCCAAGTCCTCAAATCGCCAGCCGACACGGGTCGGATGACGTGGGGACGGATAGATTTTTCGCGGTATGTTGGAGCGAGGCCATGCGATCGGGCAATTCGGGCCACTGAATTCTTGTCGTCGCGCGTCTACAACCGTGATACGGCGTTTCGCATTGCGCTTCTCAGTGCAGCTGACGCGCCTATTGCACCCGAAGCCTTTGCGATTGCGAAAGCATGCGGTAGTAAGTTTACGTTGGCGACAATCGATCCCGCTGAGCTGTGGAGTTTGCTGCGAATCTCCTTTGCGTTGCAGGACGATGCGCAAGCGCTGGCGGCGTTCGAACGGCGTCTCTCACTTGCGGAATCCGTAAATGAACAAATCACCGTGCTAGTGAAAGGAGTTGACCAGATGTTTCGGGAGCAGCCGGCACGCATTGCGAATATCATGGACCTGCTTGGTCGGCTAGACGCATTGGGTGAAGCTGCTGTCATGCAGCGGATTGATGTCCGGATACGATTACTCGACTATTGGTATGATCGGTACCAGGTCGATAGCATTCAGGCGTATGCTGCCCGCATTCTGGCGTTGAGTGCGCCGCTATCACCTGCTCAACGGAATGCCATTGAACTGAAAGATGTGTGGGACATGTTGTTAGTCGTCGCCAACGCGACCGGTGACATTCGAGCGCAGCACAGTGTTCTTGACTCGGCCTTGGTTGATTTTGCCGCGTGGCGAGGTGGCGAAGGAGGGCAGTGGGTGGCTGGAAAGACGCAACTTGTGGATATGCGGGAAGCGACCTATGGGAAGAAAGCCCGAGCCTTGCCCGCGGATGCATGGGCGAACGATGGTGGACATGTGCACCCAGCTCTGGGAAAATTGTCCGTGATTCTCAAGACAAATCATAACTGTGGTACGAAGTGTTATGATCAGTACAATATTGTCCGACAGTTAATCGCGCAGCATGGTGCGAACTTGGATCTGACGTTTGCGGTCGGGACGTGGGGGTATGCCCCTGGGTCAGGCGTCCTCACACCCGCCGAGGAAGTCGGTGCAATCGAACGCTATTTTGTGCAATATCACGAACTCCCCGTGGCGATTGCCGTGTTCACTTCGGATGTGGACACATTAGACGACGGTCGGATTGCTCGGCGGACATCAAGCTTAAATACCGCATTTGGTAGTTCGGATGCAATCATTGTCGACAAAGACGGGTTTGTGCGATGGATTGGCCCCCTCAAGACGCGGAATGACAAACGCATGATCGATGCGGCGATTGACCATATCTTACAAACGTCGCCATCGCAATCATGATCGCGATGAGTCAAATGCTGTCGATGGTGCTCGTTGTGCTATTCGGCGCTAATCCCACTGATACCGAGGCGACACGGATCTTGAAGCCCCCCGTGTTACTTCTTGAATTACTGCGGAGTCCGAGATTGGCGGTGGCCGATAGCATGACGCCCCCACTCCTTGGCAGTTCATTGGGCTATGGGGTGGATAGTAGCGTGTCACCCTGCGAGGATTTCTTTGCCTACGCCAATGGAGGGTGGCGTGCCAAGACTGTACTGGGATCACCTCCACCTGGCCGAATGATAGCGGTCAGAATGTTAGATGATACTAAGCGCCGCACACAGCAACGGTTGCGGGCGATCATCGATTCGGCGCACACCGTCGCGTCCACTACGACTGATCCGATCTTGAAGGTGATTGGAACGTTCTTCGGAAGCTGCCTCACTGTGGCTTCGGTACAGGCGACAGCTGGCCCGGATGCTATCGCGCCTCGGTCGGGCATTACGGCGGACGAGAAGAGTAAGGACGGGAAGAGGGACGGACAGGGTGTGGAGCTATGCTATCGTAAAACCTTGGGCTCGTTGGGGGTTGCTGTGGGGCAAGCCTTCGCCCGCGATTTGCTCGCCTCGCACGCGCTGAAGCGCATGGAGGCGTTACTGACCGAGATTCATCTGGTCACTATTGAGCGCATGAAGGTGAACCCCTGGATGTCGCCAGACGAGCGCACGGTGGCCGTGGAGCGACTGCATCGCTTGAAGTTGCGAATTGGGATGCCAAGTGAACTGGTCGATTTTTCGTCGCTTCAGCTCTCGGATGATTTTGCTAAAAACGAAGCGTCCTTAGTGGCGTTTGCCAATCGACAATGGCTGTCCTCAATTGGTGGGGATCCCCGCGAGCGATGGCGCGCAAGTTTGGTGAATACAAACGCATCGTATTCCGCCATGGACCACGCGGTTGAGGTCCCGGCTGCGATGTTCATGCCACCGTTCTTTGTGGCAGCCGCCGACGATGCGGTGAACTTTGCCGGCATTGGGGTCGTGATCGCGCATGAGATCTTCCATAGCCTCACGTCACTGCTACGATCGACTGCCAATCCGAAGATGCATGACAACATTCAGCGCTTTAAGGATGCAAATTCGCAGCTTGGTACGTTGGATGGGTGGGATACCGACGGCAAACGCACGTATACGGAAGACATCGCGGATCTTGGTGGAATCTTGGTGGCGTATGATGCGTGGCAAGCCATGCTTCGCAAGAAAAATGTGAAACCTTCGACGATCGATGGGTATACGCCCGACCAGCGATTCTTTCTCGCCGTCGCACAAGTGTGGCGCGGGAAATGGACGGGAACTGGGTTCGGTAGCGTACATGCCGCTCCCTTTGCTCGCACGCATAACATGATTCGCAACGCGCCGCAGTTCGCCGCGGCGTTTGGATGCAAAGAGGGGGATCCGATGGTTGTTCCGCGGGATCAACGACCAGTGATCTGGTAGGGGTTCTGAGGGACGCGAGCCTCCGTCACGGCACTGCGGCAGTCGGGAATTTGATCCTCCCCCCCAGGAAGTTAACGTGCTTTCATAGAGAGGTGTTCTCCGTACGTAACGCTTTAACGTTTACCCCGAGAAGCGCTCCTGCATCCTGATACTATTTATTCACAGGTTCACTTGTATTTTCATGCTCCGTCTCCTCTTCGTTCGAGTGCTTGCAAGTCATTTTCGTACCACACTACTCGTCTTCCCTTGGTACTGCATATCCGGTGGTCAGCTACAATCTGGCGTGTCGGGGCTTCCGATGCACAGGAGCCCAAAGGTGATGCTAATCGCGACGGAGCCGTCTTCTGCAACCGACACCGTTCTTAGTACCATCCACGGCCCGTCACTCCGGCACGGTCTTGATACAACAGTCTCACCCTGCGCGGACTTCTTTCAATATGTGCACGGTGGTTGGCGTGCAAAAACCGAGATGGAACCGTTTGATGGAAAACAGCTGAAACGCCTGTCAACGCACTCCTACGCCGAATATCATTTGCAGCGTCGCATTCAAGCGCTGCTTGATTCTGCACGATCGATCCTTGCGACGACAACCGACCCCACAATCAGAGCCATTGGAAATTTCTATGCGAGTTGTATGACTGCCGACACGCTCGAATGGAGCCCGCGCCGCGGGAACTCATCCATCCCGGACTCATCGCGGAGTGCCCAGTGCGTGCGACGCAGTATGGTGACGTTTCCAGACGCCGTGGGGCAGGTGCTTGCGGACGATCTCTTTGCTTCTGACGCCGCTGACCGGATGGAGGCTATGCTCAAGCAAATCATGGCCTCTGTTATCAAGCGGATTGAGGCGAATCCTGTCTTGTCGCCCAACGAACGCATGTGGGCGATCGGGCGATTGAAGTCGTTAAAGCTGCATGTGGGTCGACCCAAGGCGATCGATTATAACGACCTCGTCTTGTCGGACGACTACTATCACAACAAAGTGGTGATTGCGGAATTTACGCATCGCACCGCGCTGAAGCAGATAGGTGGTGCGATTGGGTCCGATATGGGCATGCAGATGTTTGTCGTGGACGCACGCTATGTTCCGACGTCACACTCCGTCGAAGTGCCAGCAGGCATCTTCATGCCGCCGTTTTTTAGTCCCACTGCCGAAGATGCCTTGAATTACTCAGGTGTAGGGAGTGTGATTGCGCATGAGATCTTTCACAGCATTGCCCATGGCTTCTCTGCGCTGGACAATGCGGCGTGGAAGGAAAATACGGACAAATTTCGAGCTCTTGTGAGCGCAATTGCGACTGTCGATAAATGGTCGACCGATGGGACGCGCACCTTCAATGAAGATGTGGCCGACTTGGGGGCGGCGCTCGTGACCTATGACGCCTGGAAAGAGGCGGTGCGCCAGTCACGGCAGCCACCCGCACCGTTGGTTGAAGGTTTCACTCCAGACCAGCGTTTCTTTCTTGGCCTTGCATTAGTCTGGCGATATAAGTGGCAGCCTGTTGCGTCATTCAGTCAGGATACGCATAGCTCCCCGTTTGCCCGCGTGACGTTGATGATGCAAAACTCACCACAGTTTGCAAAAGCATTTGGTTGTAAAGAAGGCGATCCCATGGTGCTCACGACCAAACAACGTGTTCACATTTGGTAAGCCGCAACGATAGACAGTCGTCGAATGTAGGCATGAAGTGACATGTCTATTAGTGATGCACGCACCCAAGCCTACGTTTTAGCTTTCTATGACCTATAAAATCCGCTGGGTAATTCCACGAGTCGGCCGAGCGCTCCACACAACATTCCTGCACCGTCAGCGTCTTTCTCTGTCTCTGGTCTGCGGTCTTCTTGCTGTCGCGTCATATGGTTGCAGCGCCAGCCGAACCACACCTGGAGTAACCCCCGCACATTCCGTGAAAGGCAAAGAAATCGTAAGTTCTCCATCGGGGACGACGGCATTTGTCGATGTGACGGTGATTCCGATGGACGAAGAACGAATCCTCGCGAATTATACGGTGCTCATTCGCAACGGTCGGATCGTGGAGATGGAACCAGTTGCCAAAGTCCGCATACCGAAGGGTGCAGTCAGAATAGATGCCTTCGGGAAGTTCATGATCCCAGGGCTTGCAGATATGCACGCGCACCTCTTTTACACGGCTCACGGCGAAACGCCAACGGGAGTGGCGGCAACAGTGGCCGGGGAATTCACAGATACTCTCCGTGCACGCCGCCACTTAGCCTGGTGGCTTGCCAACGGTGTCACGACGGTTCGCAATATGGATCACCCGTTCACTGAGCCGGGGAAGCTTGCGCTCATATTAAAGGCCGAAGCGGCAAGTGGTACAGTGCCAAGTCCGCGCATCTATACTGCAGGACGTTGGCGGCCACCTGCAGCCAACGAGTCGAAGGCTACACTTACAAGACACTGGCCTGCACTTGGCGACATTGAACAGCATCTGATCAACTACAAAAAAGCTGGCTTCGACTTTGTTAAGCCATACTTCGAGCCGAAAGAGGTTTATGATTCACTCGTCATCATCGCGAAACGCCTTGGTCTTCCGGTCGCCGGCCACGTCCCAGCCGGCATATCAGTCTATCACGCAATAAAACACATGAATTCGATTGAACATCCGATGCCTGTATGGGATCAAGCGCTCAATGTGAAAAAACCAGATTCGAACGATCTTCGCACAATGGCCGATACGATGCGGCGTTATGGGACATGGCACACTCCGACACAAGCGCACTACATCGCGCTCCATGGATTTCCCGTAGCACATGGTATTATAAAATACTTGAATGAAACCGGAGTTGGGCTCCTCCTCGGTACCGATGAAGCACCTCGAAGTGGGATCATCGCTCGCGAACTCGCCTCGTTCGTTGCAGAGGGATTAACGCCGTATCAAGCCCTCAGTACAGGCACTCGCAATGTCGCAGAGTATTTGGGGACAATATCAGATGTGGGGACAATTACCGTTGGGAAACGCGCCGATCTTGTGCTGCTCTCAGCGAATCCTTTAATGGATATTCAAGCAACGGCAACACCGGTGGGTGTTATGGTCGGTGGCCGCTGGTATACCAAAGCGGCGATTGATGCGCGCATTGCAAGTTTAGCTGATCAATAACAAAACACCTTAACGATGTGTGCAAATTTGGTAAGTCGCAATCATAGACAGTCGTCGGATGCAAACATAAGAATTTTATGACCCACAAAACATATTGGTCAACTCCACGAGTCAGCCGAGCGTTCCCATTGACATTAACGCATCGTCAGCATCTTGCTATAATATGTGGCCTTCTTGTCGCCGCATCTTCCCTGGCCGGAGCGCAACGGACAACCGCTGGAGCAAGTCCCACACATCCAGCGAAAGGCGCGGAGACAGCACAGCACGAAGCGATTGTCGGTGCTCCGCCGGGAATGACGGCCTTTATCGGTGCGACGGTCATTCCGATGGACGAAGAACGAATCCTCTCGAATTACACGGTGCTCATACGGAGTGGCCGGATCGTGGAGATGGGACCCGCCGCTAAAGTCCGCGTACCGAACGACGCGGTCACGATCGATGCGGTAGGGAAGTTCATGATCCCAGGACTCGCAGATATGCACGCGCACCTCTTTCACACGCTCCACGGCGAAACGCCCACGGGAGTGGCGGCAACCGGGGTGGGAGCCTACAGGGATACCGTCCGGGCACGCCGCCGCCTAGCCTGGTGGCTCGCCAACGGTGTTACGACAGTGCGCAATATGGATCACGCGTTCACCGAGCCTGGGAAGCTGTCGCTCATGTTAAAAGCCGAAGCGGCCAGCGGCACGGTGCCAAGTCCGCGCATCTACACCGCCGCACGGTGGCGTCCACCGGCAGATAATGAATCAAATGCGACGCTCACCATCCACTGGCCCGCGCTTGGCGACATCGAAAAACATCTCATTGCCTACAAAGCCGGCGGTTTCGATTTTATTAAGCCCTACTTCGAGCCGAAAGAGGTCTTTGATTCGCTCGTCATCATCGGGAAACGTCTCGGTCTTCCAGTCTCCGGTCACATCCCCGTCGGCATATCAGTCTATCACGCCGTCAAATACATGAATTCACTGGAACATCCCC
>CAYTFY010000021.1:0-11267 GCA_964437225.1 uncultured Gemmatimonadaceae bacterium
GAGATCCCCGTCGTGCAGGTCGGCGTCCTGTCCATCACCTGACCCGGCGGGGCGTCAACGCCGCCCCTGTCTCTCGGCGAAGGACGCCCACGACCCGCTCCGGCGAGGCGTACCTGCGCCCCGCCGACCCCACCCACCGCCACGAGGAGATATCGCCATGTTCACCCTGCTGTTCCTGCGCGCCAGCATCGAGCGCGCATGCAAGACCGCCGCCCAGGCCGCGCTCCTGGTCATCGGCGCCGACCAGCTCAATGTCATGACCGCAGACTGGGGCACCGTCGCCGGGTTCGCCGCTGGCGGCGCGGTCCTGTCGCTGCTCACGTCGTACGCGAGCGGCGCGACCGGGTCGAGCGGGCCGGGCCTCGGTGACGCCGAGCAGCTCGCCGAGCCTGCGCTGCCCGACGTCGACGAGCACGACGTCTGATGGCCCCCACCTCGATCAACCGGTGGCGGGTCATCACCGGGTACGGCTCCCCGCTGCTGCGCACCGCCGTCGTCCCCGGCACGAAGCGGAAGATCACGATGCGGCGCAACGTCCTGCCGATCTTCCTCGCGTTCGCCGCCGACTACCACCGCCTCATCGCCCCCATCGACACTGGCACCTTCGACGACTGGGGCTACTCCTACCGCATCGCCCGCGCCTCGAGCTCGTGGTCCGACCACAGCAGCGGCACCGCGCTGGACCTCAACGCCAGCCGCGAGGGCGCGCAGGGCCCCGCCCGCCACGACTGGTGGGAGGGCGAGCACTCCGCCACCATGCGCCGGCTGCTCGAGCGGTACGGCGTCCTGATGTGGGGCGGCGCCACCGACCTCGGCGGCTCCTACCACACGCCGTCGCTGTGGGACTTCATGCACACTGCGCTCAAGCCCGGCACCACGTCGGCGCAGGTCCGGGCCACGAAGCGACGCCTGGGCATCGACCGCAACGGCATCCGCAGCAAGCCGCCCGCCCGCACCAAGCCCCGGACCCTGCACGTCGGCGACCACGGCCCCGACGTGAAGGCCCTGCGCCGGGCCCTGGGTCAGCGCCTCGGGCAGCGCTACACCCGGCGTACGGCGCGGCTCGTCGACCGCTTCGTGGGCAAGCACCCCGCGCTCGCGCCGGCGGACGGCACGGCCGGGCCGAAGACGCAGGCCGCGATCCTGGCAGCGAAGCGCTGACTGACCCCGGCAGATCGAGGCCGGAATATTATTCGCGCTCCTGACCCCCCTACGCGGTCCCGATGGCCGCACGACCACCGCCCCGTCACTGGCCTCGCGCCGGTGGCGGGGCGGCTTTCGTGCGTCCAGGGGGCTAGACGACAGCGCCCCCCGGGATCGAGGGGCGCTGGGCGTGTGGTCAGGACGGTGGGGGGCGGCCGGGGTCAGAGGCCGACAGCGTTGGCGGCGTGCGTCGCCTGCGCCTGCGTGAACTTCTCGCCGTACGCCGATGACAACTGGTCGATCAGGCCCTTCCGCGAGAAGCCGCCCATCTCCATGTAGGACTTCGCAGACTCGACGGCCTCCGCGTTCCAGTTGGGGTGCAGGTACGCCACCGCGAACACCGCGTCCTTCTTGGAGAAGCCCTCGCCGTAGTCCGAGGTCAGCTGGTCGATCAAGCCCTTCTCCGAGAACCCGCTCATCTCAAGGTACGACTCCGCCGACTTGACCGCCTGCTCCTGCGCGACGGTCAGCGCGGGCGCCTCGGGCTCCGATGGCGCCTCGGCCGGTTCGGTAGCCGGCGTCTCGGACGGCGCGTCGGCGGCCGGCGCACTCGGGGCGGCACCAGTCGGCTCGGTGGCCGTGCCGGTCGAGGATGCCGCGCACCCGGCGAGCGCGAGCAGCGACGCGAGGGCGAAGGCCGTAACCTGGATCTTGGACATGACTCCTCCTGTGGGTCTGTCCGGCCTCGCCCGTCGTGTGAGCGGCGGTCGAGGCGCTGGGTTGGATGGACGGTAGCGGATCAGGCGGCCGGGCGAGGCGGGCCGATGCGAGCGATAGCGAGGCGCAGATCCTCATCCGGCAACTTCGCATAGATCTGCGTACTCGAAATGCTCTTGTGCCGCAATGCCTTCTGCGTCTTGTAGATGTCCCCAGTGGACGCTAGGACCGCGGTCCCGTAGTAGTGCCGCAACTGGTGCGGGGTCGCATCGACGCCCGCGCGGTCCATCGCCCGCTTGATCGCCGCACCAACGCTCACGCGTGAGACGTGCCCGCTCCCCGCCGACTGACCCGGGAACCACCAGCCGGTGCGCGGCATCGACTCGGCCAGGTCCAGCAGATCCGGGTGCAGCCACACCGACGCGTCATAGCGGCCCTTGCCGAGTACGCGCAGCTGCCCGCGGGCGACGTCCTCGCCGCGGATCTTCGCGATCTCGTGGATTCGCAGTCCTGCGAGTGCCGCGAGCAGCACGTAGGCGCGGGCGTTCCCGGTCCGGGGATCCGCGCACCGGGCCAGGATCGACGCGACGTCGTCCTCGCTGACTGGCCGGGGCTCACCCTTCTCGGCGCGGTAGGTGCCGTCGATCGTCGCGGTGGGGTTGTCGTCGCGCCGCCCGGTGCGCATTAGCCAGGCGTACCAGGCACAGACCTGCGCCCAGTACGTGGCGCGGCTGTTGTCGCTGATCGGGAGCCCGTCCAGCCATGCTTCGAGCTCGACGTCGGTGAGCGTCATCGGGTCGTGCGCGCGGGCCAGGCGCCGGATCGTGCCGACGCGGCTGGACACGGTGCGGTCGGAGTGCCGGCGCTTCGGGTCGGTGCACCAGGCGCGCCAGGCCGCGAGCGTCTCATCGAGCGTCTCGGGCCAGGGCAGCACGGGCATGATCCAAGTGTGCTCCCCGCGCGGCACCAAAGCGACCACCACTCCCCCCGACGACGATGTCGTTGGGGGGACCATCGTCGCCACGTCAGGCTGCGAGAGGGGGCAGAAGAGTGATACCGGCGACACTCTTGCCTTCGGAGCAGAAGGCCGCAGGTTCAAATCCTGCCGCGGGCACCAGTCCCTTGCCGCGAGGGTCGTCGGGGTCCACCTCTTCGAGCGGCCCGCCCGCGAGGATCCAGCGGCGGTCGAACGGGGTGGCCTGCGAGAGGTTCAGGGCGACGCTGTCCTGCCTGGAGCAGTCGCGCTCACCGATCTCCCATAGCCGCCACGCTTCACCGGACACCCCGGCCGCGTAACCCGCGTCCCGGTAGCTCCAGTTCATGAGGGCGCGGATGATCGCCAGCCGCACCCGGAACAGGTCCGGCGGCACGGTGCCCCGGAGTCGGATGACCTTCTCTGTCGTTGCCATGGTCCACATGAGACCACTATCGGCAATCCCGTGCAACCCTTGATCGGAAACTTTACCAACAGCAGACCACGCGCCACACGGCCCGTTGTCATTGACAACGGGCCTCCCCCGTGGTTGGCTCCGTTGTCATGGACAACATCGCGCCTCTCCTGACACCCCGCGAGGCGGCCGAGCGGCTGGCCGTCCACCCCGAAACGCTGCGCCGCTGGGCGCGCGAGGGGCGCATCTCGGCCGTCAAGCTGCCCGGTGGCGCCGTCCGGTTCCGGCCGGAGGACATCGCCGCGCTGACCGAGCGGGCCGCGTCGTGAGGTTCCGCGACCACCTTGAGTCCCGCGACCACTACGTCTACATCGCGTGGCGCGGAGACGAACCCCTCTACGTCGGCTGCACCAGTAACCCCGACCAGCGGATGAAGTCATGGGGGATGTTCCTCCCGAATGGCGGCTGGCCCTCGACAGCGACCCACGTCGACGTCTGGCACGTCGGCCGAGGCGTCACCAATGGTGAGCGCATCGAGCGGGAGACCATCGAGACGCTCGACCCGACGCACAACATCCGTCACAGCCCACGCGCCGCCGAACGCGACCGGCGCTGGGCCGAGTACAGCGAGTGGGCTGAGGCCTACAGCCGGTCCCGGTACGACACCGAGGGATGCGCCTGGGCACTCGATCAGACCACCGCCGACCGGGTGTGCGGCGCAGTCGGGTACGTCGCCCCGAACATCGCAGTCGCGCGGGCCGAGGAGTGGGACCGCCTGTCGCAGATCGTCGCGGCGGTCGGCGTCGTCCGGTTCGAGGCGGCGTCGTGAGCGCCACCTACGCCGATCAGCTCGACCTCCTCGACGCCGTGGCCGACGCGCACCGGATCGACTCCGACATCGTCGAGGCCGTCATCCGCGCCGACGCTGCCGCCCACGACGGGGTGATCGACGCCGGGCGCGTCCGGACCGTCCTGCGCCGCGAGCACCCGAGGCTGCGCCCGCAGGTCGTCGGCGCCGTCTACAGCGGCCTGACTCGCAGCGGCGTCATCGAGCGCGTGGACGAGCGCCGGTCCGACGACATCCGATCGAGGAACCGCAACAAGACAGACGCGATCTACCGGCTCGCCACCTAGACCCCGCCCGCGCCCCGGGTCCTCGCGGGCGGGGGCACACACCTTCCAGCGCAAGGAGAATCCCGTGCCCAAGGACATCGACCCCGGAACCTACATCGTGCACGCCCACTGCCCGCAGTGCGGCGGCTCCGAACTGATCCTGATCGCGCTACGCGAGGTGCTCACCGTGTCGGCCGCCGACGAGCAGTCCTCGCTGAAGGTCCGGCTCAAGGGCAAGGCCGTGGACCACATCTGCAACCAGACCGCGATCGAGGTCAACACCGAGACGGGCGAGATCACCCTGCCGTCGACCTGATCGATCCACACAGCCCGAGAGCGGCCACACCCGCGAAGGCCAGCCGCTCTCAGACAACGACAGGAGTATGACATGACCGCACGACCGCTCGACCGCACCGACGCCGAGCGCGACGCCGTGTCCGCGGCCCTGCGCAGGCTGCACGGGGAGCACGTCGACGTCCGCGTGCAGATCGCGCTGCAGGAGGGCATGGCCCCGCGGCAGCAGGGCCTGGTCGTCTACCTCGACGACGGTCCGCTCGCCCCGCTGCTGGAGGTCAGGAACGCAGCCGCCGCCCGCAGGCTCGCACAGGTGCTGCTCGACGCCGCCGCCCGCCTCGACGGCGAACCGCACCGCATCGAGCACCACACGCCGGCGCCGGAGCACACCGTCGCCGAGGCGCTCGAGCCGTACGCCGCGACGACCCCGCCACCGTTCGTAGCCGCCCCGAATGGGGGGCGGGAGTAGTGGGCCGGGAATCGCTGAGCGCCCTCCTCGCCACGGGGGACCGTCCGGGAGTGATGCGCGCCTGGCCGAGCGGGTTCCTGCACATCGTCCGGGGCTATGCCGCCGACTGCGGCCGCACGGGTGGTTGGACGAGCGACTACCCGCCCGGCACCAAGCGCTGTCCGCGCTGCGCCGCCTTGTACGCCGCCGCGTCGCTACTGGGGGACGACCAGCACGGCGGCGAGTCGTGAGCGCCCTGGGTGATGTCCTGCCGTTCGCGGTCCTGCTCGTCGTGGCCGGACTGCTCGGCGGGCCCTGCGACCGGTGGCTCACCCGGTGGGCGGCTCGACTGGGGAAGCCGGTGCAGCGGTGAGCGCCGCCGAGGCGAAGCCGCTCGCGCTCCCGGTGCTGCTGTCCCGGATCTCGGGCGCGGTCGGTGCTGTTCACAAGGGCGACCGGAACGCGAGCCAGGGCTTCAACTTCCGCGGTGTCGATGCCGTCGTGAACGCCGTCCACCCGCACCTGACAGCGCACGGCGTCACCATCCGACCCATCGCCGTCGAGGTCACCCGAGCCACCGTCGAGGTCGGGCAGCGCCGCACCCCGATGGGTCACGTGTCGGTCATCGTCACGTACCGCTTCACCGGCCCGGCCGGGGACGACATGGACTGCCAGGTCGCAGGCGAGGCTATGGACTCCGGCGACAAGGCCACCCCGAAGGCGATGAGCGTCGCGTACCGCACAGCTCTGCTGCAGGCGCTGTCGCTGCCCACGGACGAGGCCGACCCGGACCACGAGTCCTACCAGCGCAGCGAGCCCGACGCGATGACGCCGGAGCAGGAAGCGGCAGCGAAGGACTACGCAGACGCGATCACCGCCGCGGACTCCTTGGACTCGCTGCGCGATCTCTACACCGACATGGGCCGCTCGCACCTGCCGGACGCCGTGAAGGCGGCCCTGGCGCGAGACATCACGGCCCGCAGGGAAGCCCTGCCGCCCGAGGAGGACGCGACATGAGCATGACCGAGCACGACCACCCGCCCGACTTCGAGGGGTTCACGGACCTGTCCGCCGACCCCGACGCGCCGGAGCCGGACCTACCCCCGCTGGCCCTGGACACGGTCCTCGACGACGCGCACCGCGAGCGGTTCCGCATCGAGGTCGACGACGTCGCGTCGTGGGCGCTGCGCAAGCTCGCCCGCCTGCGAATGGATCAGCACCGCGACGACACGACTGCAGCGTTGGAGCACGAGCGCATCGCGGCATGGCGTGACGACCAGGCCGCGCACCGCGCCCACGACGTGGAGTTCTTCACCGCCCACCTCGTGGACTACGCCCGTCGCCAGCGCGCCCTCGGCCGCAAGTCCGTCCCGCTGCCACCGGGGACGCTGAAGACCCGCGAGAACGCGGAGCGGATCCAGGTCAGCGACGCGGAGGCGTTCGTCACCTGGGCGCGCTCCGGTGCCGCTCTGGACCTGGTGCGCGAGCGACCGGTCCCCGACATGACGGCCATCGCGAAGGCGCTGACCATCGCCGGGGATGCCGTCGTGGACGAGTCCGGGGTGATCGTCCCCGGACTATCCGTGGCGCCGGCATCCGTGTCCGTGACGGTGGTGACCGAGTGATCCCCAAGGTGGTACGCGACCTGGTGGACGCGAGGGCGCAGGGCCGCTGCGAGCGCTGCGGGCGCGTCCTGACGAGCTGGTACTCCCGTCAGCACCGCATCGCCCGCGGCATGGGCGGCACGAAGCGGGCCGACACCCCAGCGAACCTGGTGCTGCTGTGCGGGTCCGCGACGTCGGCCGGCTGCCACCGGGTGTGCGAGGACCGCGACCGCGAGGCGATCGACGAGGGGTACGTGATCTCGATCCACTCCGGCGCTGACCCGGCGCAGGTCCCGATCCTGCTGTGGACCGGGTGGACGCTGCTGGGCCATGACGGCTCGGCCACACCGTGGGCGGTGACGGCATGAGCCGCCGCACCCGTGAGCGTCTCGCCTGGGTCATCACCGTCGCCCTGGCCCTCGTCCTCGCGCGGTCGCTGTGGCCCGAGCAGGCCCACGCCGCCCTCGTCGTGGCCGCGTGGCTGGCGATCGTGGCCGTCGTCGTGAGCGCCGTGGTGCTGGTGGCGGCGTTGATCGCGCTGTGGGTCCTCGACGCCCGGCCCGTGGACCTCGACGAGGCGGACGGGGTTCGGCGTGTGGTGCCGCCGCTGACGCCGGAGCAGCACGCGCGGGCGAAGCGCCTGCGGGACGACGAGTGGAGGAACGCATGAGCGCGCAGAAGTATCGGAAGAAGCCCGTCGTCATCGAGGCGATCCGTTGGGACGGGACGGCCGAGAGCGCCACTACCGTCATCGATTGGGTCCTCGTCAACGGCGGCACGGCGCGTTACCACGACAACGCTGGCGCGCCCGGCTGCCCCGGCTCCCACGAAGACGGACCCTTCCGCTTCTGCGATGTCAAGGGTTGCGGATGGGTTGAAGGTGGCCCAACTCTCAGCATCGACACGCTGGAAGGAACCATGTCGGCGGCCCTCGGCGACTACACCATCCGGGGCGTGCAGGGCGAGTTCTACCCGTGCAAGCCGGACATCTTCGACGCGACATACGAGCCTGCGGGCGGCGCGGCATGAGCGAGAACGTGATGCCCGAGAGGGGCGACCGGGTGCGGGTGGTGTTGGAAGGGGAGGTGTCCGGCATCGACGGCCGCTGGTTTGATCTCGGCAAGGGCGCGGACGGAAACTGCATCAACGCCACCGCCGCGCACGTCGTGTCCGTGGAGATCCTGCCCCGCCCGATGCCCCCGCTACCCACCGAGCCGACACCGATCATGGCGACCGTGCGAGGCGTGGAGGACGTGCTGCTGCTCGGGCCGGATGAGGTGGACGGCGAGTGGTGCTCGGCTAAGCAGGTCCGCGGCGAACGCTGGCACCTCCCCGAGCACATCTCGGCGTGGCGAGTGTGGACCCCGGGCGGTGAGCGATGAGCCGCCTGACCGATGACCCGAACGACCCGGACCTGACCCACGGCACGGACGCCGAACCAACGCCGCAAGCCAAGGCGTACCTCGTGCTGAGCGAGGCCGAGCGGGCAAAGGGCTTCGTGCGACCGGTGCGGCGGTCCTACGTCCACGGGTGTGGCGTCAAGACCACGATGTCGCTGCCGCTCGCGGAGACCTACGCCCGGGACCCGAAGTTCTACGGCGCGACGTACTGCGTCGGCTGTGGCCTGCACGCCCCGGTCGGGGAGTTCACCTGGGACGGGACCGATGAGGTGGTGGGGTCATGAGCGCCCCCGAGCAGGAGTCGCAGGACAGGTACGCCGCCGCGTGCCATGCCATGCAGACCGGCGTGGCAATGACGATGGAGCGGAACGGTGGCGTCGGTGGCGACACGAGCCCCAAGCACCTGCGGGTCGGGGTCAACTCCGCGCTCGTGACCGATACTGCCCTCGCCAAATTGCTGATCGGCAAGGGCATCATCACCAGGGCCGAGTATTTCGAATCCCTGGCTGACGAGATGGAAGCCGAGGTCCAGAGGTACCGGGCCGAGCTTGGCCTGCCAGACAATGTGACGCTCGCATGAGCGCGCAGATCGCGGACGTGCTGGACCGGGCAGCGGACCTGATCGAGCCGGAGGGCGCCTGGACGCAGGGGGTTTCGGCGCGGGACGCCGACGGTCGGGCGTGCGACAACTCGCTCGCCCCCACCGCGGTCTGCTGGTGCGCGGTTGGTGCTATCGGCACAGCCGTGGCCTCTCTCCACGCCTACGACCCGAGTCCGTACAAGGTCGAGGGCGCTGCTACTGCGGCACTGGCCCGGGTCGCTAGCAGCGCGAGCGTCATCATCTGGAACGACGCCGAGTACCGCACGCAGGCCGAGGTGGTGGCCGCGCTACGGGAGGCGGCTCGACGCGAGCGGGTGGCATCGTGAGCGCCCCCGAGCCGCCCATCGGCAGCATCTGGCGGACTGCCGATGTCCCGCCCCGTGCGGCTGTACGCGGCACCGGCGGATGGTGGATCACGGGCTTCGTTGGAACGCTCAGGTGGGAGATGGTCGAGTCCCACGGCCCGTTGGAACTGCTCTACACCCCGCCCGCCCCGACGCTGGTGGAGCGGATTGTTGACCGGATCGCCGCCCACCACGACGAAGCCGTCGAGGTGCAGGCGTCTGCCGCGCTCGCGGAGTTCGCCGCCTGGGTCGAGGAGCAGGGGGGCTGGTACGTGCCCATGTCCCCGGATACCGCCGGGCGAGTGGCTGTTGATGCACAGATCTACCGCACAGCCCTGCTCGCGGCACTACGAGCGGAGGCAGGGCGATGACGCCCGCCGAGGCGATCGAAGCCACCCCCACGTCACTGCGCGTGCCGTCGGGAGCCGAAGTCCTCCGAGCGCTCACCGCCGCCGGGTACAGCGTGGTGCGACTGCCGAGCGTGACGCGGCTCGGCAGGGTCGTGTGGGCAACGTCCCGAGCCGACGAGGGGACGATCTCTGTGATTGGCGCTGACCATGTGGCGCGGGTCGTGCTCGCCCTGCTCACGGAGGCGACCGATGGCTGAACCGTGCTCCCAGCCGTGCGACCACTGCCGCCCCGACGAATGGCACGGCTGCGTGCGACCGAAAGGCGACGGCGGCTACCACTCCTGCCAGCGCGACCCGGAGGACGACGATGCGTAGCCCCGCGCCCGCCGTCCTCGCCGCCGCACTGCTCGCGTCCTGCACTTCCCCGGCGACGGTGCCGACCCCTGCCGCCGTCGTCGGGGACCCCACTGTGGCCGCGTCGGCGATACTCCCGGCGGCCAAGCCCCGGCCGAAGCCCGCCAGCCGCGCCAAGGCCCGCCCCGTCCTGCGCCCGCCGTGGGTCGCCGACGTCGCCCGCTGCATCCGCCATAGGGAGAGCCGCGGGAACTACCGGGTCGTCAACCACAGCTCCGGGTCAGCCGGGGCGTACCAGTTCATGTTGTCCACCAGCAACTACGTCGCCCGGAGCCTCATGCACAACCCGCGCCTGGTCGGCGTCCCCGCAAACCGGTGGCGCAAGCGCCAGCAGGACCGGGCGTTCCGGCTGCTGTTCGACCACGGCCGGGGCCGCGGGCACTGGTGGCTGGACGGAGGCCCGCAATGCTGGTGATGACGGTCGAGGCTGAACGGTTCTTCGCCAAGGCGGTGCCCGCCGGCGAGTGCCTTGAGTGGCCAAGGCGCAACTACCTGCGCGGTGGTTACGGCCAGGTTCAATGGAAGAGCAAGTCGCGTCGTGCGCACCGCGTCGCCTACGAGCTCGTGTTCGGCCCCATCCCGCCAGGGCTGGTCATCATGCATCTCTGCGACAACCCGCCATGCGTGAACCCCGAGCACCTCCGCGCGGCGACGCAGGTCGAGAACTTGGCTGACATGCGCGCGAAGGGGCGGGCCCGCGACGTCGGCGTACCCGGCCCACATCCGTGGGCCATCAAGGATTCCTGCAAGCGCGGCCACCCGTTGGTGGAGGGCAACATCTATCGCTCAGGGCCGAACCGCTGCTGTCGTCGGTGCGTGCTCGACCGGACGGCCGCACGGCAGGGCCGCGTCGTCGTCGAGCGCATCGCCTGCCCTGAGTGTGGCCGTGAGTGCGAGCCAGGGGCCAACTGGCACAAGTGTGCCGGGACGTGGGGCCCGGCATGGTGAGCGAGAAGTACGTGCCCTGCCCCGTGTGCGTCGTCAGCGGCCTCACCCGGCATTGCCCCGACACCAACACCACCTGCACGTGGGACACCTGCGTCAAGTGCGGCGCCAGCGTCGACCGCATCAGCGGACGCCACTCGCACCACCGCGTCATGCCCGTGGACTGCACGCTGTGCAGGACGGCGAAGCGATGACCGGCCGCGAGTGGACGATCCGCCTGCCCTGGCGCACCCCACCACTGTCCGCCAACGACCGCCTCCACCACATGGCCCGCCACCGCATCACCCGCGTGGTCCGGGGCTCAGCAGCGAACATGCTCCGCGCCGCCCACATCCCCGCCCTCGCGTACTGCACGCTGCAGCTCGTCTACGTGCCACGGGACAACCGCCGCCGGGACACGGACAACCTCGTCGCCACGTTGAAGCCGCTCGCCGACGCCGCCGTGGACGCGGGGATCATCCCCGACGACACCCCGCAGTACGTCGCCAAGCCCGAGCCGATCATCC
>CAYTFY010000022.1:0-10932 GCA_964437225.1 uncultured Gemmatimonadaceae bacterium
CCAAGGATGTAGCCGTTCAGCAGTTGTTGATCCATGCTCGGGCTTGCGGACTGAATTCCCATTACACCGCCTCCGATGGCAATGCCATTTCCCATCTCTTCGCAAAGCTCGGCAAACGTCTTCTGACTATCGCCAGGATGCAGCGTCAAGTTCGGTGTATGCACGAGGGGCGCGTCAATTGCGGTCGGACTTTGCGCACAGCCATTTGAGGCTACCGCTTTGCCATAGCCCGGAAGCGCAGCCCGCGCGACTCCAGCCATATCTCGGCTCGTCAGATAATTGGTGAACACGCCCTTGGTGACGATGGGTACCGGTGTGGGCACCACACCATCATCATCCCAGGCAACCGTCCCGACCCCACCCGGCATCGTACGATCCCCTGTCACACTGATCAGGGGGCTTGCCAGGCGATAGGCACCAACCATCTGATCCGGATCGCTAAGATACGTTGTGCCGGACGCGTTGGCTTCAAACCCGAGCGCGCGATCCAGCTGTGCCGCGGCGGCAATCGTCCCGGACACAAAATTGGCCGTCTCATGCGCGGCAAAGATCGTATCAAACCGTCCGATGTCAACGGGTTGCGCCGGTAGTGACGCCTCAAACCGCAACGCCTCCATGACGCGATCTGCCTCGGTTCGGAGTGCTACCTCATCAAAGAGTTCGTAGCCAGCACCCGTCGATGGGAAGATGTCTGAACGGCCAACAACCTCTCTACCTCCAAGAAAAAGTCTAACGCCAAGATTTCCACCACTCGTATAGAGTCGCTGCGTGAAGTAGGTGCCATCCGTGGCACCTACCGCTTTCTCTTCACGGGTAAATCCGATACCGAACAGCGCTCCCAAGGCGTTTGGTCGCGTCGTTACATAGTTCGAGATCGCTCGACCGAGATGATCGGAGTAATACGACGGATGAATTGTAAACGGGTCGATGACGATCGGCGTTGTCCAATGTCCGTCACGCACCACAGGCCGGTCGACCAACTGTGTTTCATTTGGACGCCCATGAGCAGCCGATGCGGCGTGAGCCAACGTGGTAGCAGCGTTCGCCAATCGTACCAACTCATCGGGGTCGCAGATTGGCCCGGAGGCGAATCCCCAATAGCCATTGACCATGGCCCTGACACCCGCGCCCATGCTTTCCGTTGAATGGACGAATTGTATTGAAAAGCCACGATTGAACGAATGTGTGACTCGGATGTCGGCGTAATCGGCCTTTGCTGTACGCGCCGCATCCAACCCTCGCTGAATATTCGCCTTCAGCGTCGGATCATCAATTGCAGGAATTGGGGTGCCACGAATACTACTCTCCGCGAAGAGCGACGCGGTTGGCACAAACGTCTTTGCAAGCGATAAACTGGTCGCCACCGCAACGCCATTCTTAACAAAGCTCCGTCGGGATTGGGTCATAATATGTGAGTCAAGGAATTAGAAACGAAATTGTTCTGAGGTAGATATCGTGTGGGACATCGTTCAGCGCTCCAGGACGAACACCGTGCCACGAAACCCGTACGGGCGAATGGTATAACCATACGTCCCGGGTTTTGTGAACCGACGATACCGTTGTCGCTGAACGATTGTCAAAGTGGAGTCGCTCGGAATACCGAGGATATGGCCACTCCCGGAATTGTTAGTAGCCGCTTCCACACCAACCGTATCATCAAAGATGACATCGAAATCGGCACCCGGGAGCAGCGCTCCCGTATATCCCGAGGGGCGAACAGCGGACTTATTCTCCCATCGCAACTCACCTCCCGGCCCTAATTGATGCTGGTTTGCCAGCAAAACTATCTCCAACCGACCGTTGAGGGCTACCCGTTGGATAATGGAGGGAAAGCCGACGAGATATCCTATGGGTGCACCAATCTCCAGTGGAAATGTGTCAGCTCGCGCAACGCCGTACGCATAGGTCGATGCGATGATCGTCGTCGTACCCCGTTTCCCGAAAAACAGGGTGAGCCCGTTCCCCCACTTGTTGAGAAAATCCGAGAGCTCCGGCTTGAGCGACCGGTACGCGACCGGAATTCCCGTGATGGATTTGTTGCCCGTATCTTTCAGCACGATCGGAAGCATCAACGGAAACCCAAAAACCGTAGCCCGCTTCAAACTATCGGTGGGTCTGAGCCGCAACGTATCGAGCACAGGTGGGTCGGTTAGATTCGACGCGTATACACGTGCCGTGTCGGAGAGCGTGACCCCATCGATTTGTCGTCGAACAAAGATCCGAACGCCATTTGCTGGTGTTGTACCTAACGCAGTCACGAGTCCGTCGTTCGTGATATGAATTGTAGTGGAGTCTTCCGATACCCACGTCGTGGTAACGTCGTCACTGACGGCAGACCATGGTGTGTAATCAGGCCGATAGGTCACTGCCTCCAACTGGACAGTCTTATAGGCCGGTGCGAGAGAAAGCTGCACGGCGGGATGATTGATCCGAACCATCCACGCGCGATTCGACAGGTCGACCGGTTCGGCGAATGACGAATCCGTATGGCACGCCATTGTACTTCCCAGGAGACTTATCATCGCGAAAAAAGTGGCTGTCAATCCGCTACGGAATGATCTCGGTCGTATTAACCAATTATGCGTCAAGATTATGACACCCTTTGTATAAAAGGTTGAATTTGCGTTCCACATCAGGAACCGGAACAACGACTGCTGAACCATAGATATCGCTGCCCGTGGAACTCCAGAATCCGATGGGATATACACTGCTTTCCAGACGTCCATAATGACGGACAAGCCGCCGCAAATCACCTTGACGACGTCCCGTCAGATACAGCCAGAAGGCGCGTTCTGCAAACACCAGGTCGATCCGTGCATCCACACTATCCTTATGCGTCGACATCCCTGTCGCAGGATCAACGAGCGGCGGAAGATTGGATATCCCACCAAGTCCAGCGGGTGCAGGTGACGGACATGGATCGCCAAGCACACACGTGGTACGAAGTGCATTGAGCGCGACTAACCACTTCGGATCATCGCCAAGCACTGCGGCTTCTGCCTGGAGTAAACGAACCTCAAGACCTGTTGAGAACACAAGCGGTGCAGTACGATCCATGATAGCAGGAAGCGCAGTGCGAGGATCACCGGAAGAGATGAAGGGAAGCCCGTTGATGCCTTCCCTATCGCTCTGGATCACGGAATTGGAGGGAAGCACGGGGATAAACTTGGGAGACTGAACGGCATAGGTGATGACGTAACGATAAGTATCGGGCACCCCCGCAACGACTTCGGCGGCCCCTTGCACGTCTCCAATGCCCAACAACGCGCGCGCCTTCCCAAGCTGGGCCACGTATCGGAAACGAACGCTATCCCCGGCCGTTGCCAGAGCGGAATCAAAGTGCGCCAGTGCATAGGCATACACCTCGTCCGTAGTAAACCCTCGTGTTGTGGTGAAGGCACCTTCGTCCCCCAGCGTGCCCAACGGAATCCCGGAGCACTGCAATTCGGCCAACATCACGGCGGCAAAGCCTTCCATGGCATAGAGATGCGCCAACCATTCCTGGGGTAAATTCGAACCGTACTGACGAAGGTACGCGCGGGCGACACGACTCCGACCTCGAATAAGGTGCAAACCCTTGTATCCAAATTCAGGAGCGCCACCTGCGAGCGTGCGATCAAGGGCCCGGAGATCCAATAGGCCGTAATTACCAGTAGATGATGTTGAGCCTGTCAATTCGTCGGTAAACACTCCAGATATCGCAACATAGGAATTGGGAATGTTGTAAAATTCTCCACCATTACACAGCCCCTCCTCTCCTCCCCCATCGACATAGCAAGCAAATGCGTCAATCGCGCCACGATACATCGCGACAGCTCCCGCAGCATTCTGTACGACTTTCGGATCCCTAATATAGGACGGAGTTTCCGCATTATTTACGAGGTCCGGCAGCTTGCAACTCGATAGTAGTACGCACGCACACACGCACACACTGGCCGCGAACCATTGAGTGCGCACGAACGGATGGAGCACGCCTCTTCGGATACGTATCGTCATTATTGGATCCTCGCGGTCAAGCCCCATGTCCTGGGCATCGGCAGCGCGCCTGTGGGCTTGGCGCTTGATTCAGCGAATATCGTTCCCGATACCCTAGGATCGATATTGCGGAAGTTCGTCCATAGCCCAAGATTTCTGCCAAGAAGAGATATCGTCAGACTTCGAGTGTGCAAAAAGCGTTGTGTCAGAGAGCGTGGCACATTGACACCAAATGCTGCTTCCCCCAGCGTGAAACTTGATGTAGTCTGCACCCCGGCTATCGCGCTATATCCACTGTATGCCTGTTCGGAGAGGGACGCACCAGGATCGTTCCTGGCGTATGAGTACTGCCCATTCACTCCCATGGCTCCGGTATTCATTACGGTTTGTCCGCTAATGTAGTTGCCAGATAGATTCACGGTTATCATACCAAAGAGGCTGAAGGATTGCGTAATACTCGCGGTGAATCGAGGTTCGGGCGATCCAATGTACACGGCACTATCAGCATATTGCACCTCACGTGGGAGTATGCGTCCATCTCCGTTCATATCTGCATATGCGACCAATGGTCGCACCCAAATTCCCCGTAGTGGATATCCCACGACATTCCTATTATCTGTGGGATTCGATGGATCTAGCCCAACGCTTAAAAACGGGATTTTTCCGCTACCTAAGCGCACGAGCGTATTAGATCGCGATGTTATCCCTATCGTGGAAGACCATATCAACGAACGAGATTCGACCGGAATGAGTTCGATCATCAATTCGTGTCCTTTCGTTTTCACATCACCGAGGTTGATATATTGTGTCATGTTCCCTGCTCCAACAGAGAACGGGATGTCTTCCGAAGTGAGCAGATTTTTGGTGGCGCCGCGCACCCAGGTCGCATTGACACGCACTCGATTGGCAAACATCTCAACATCAAAGCCCAATTCGATCTCCTCACCACGCTCCGGAACGAGGTCGGCATTCCCGATACCCTGAAGGCCGATCACCAAGTCAGAGACACCATCCACCACTTTGGTCGCAACATTATATGTGCGGATCGCCGCGCCAACGGGCGGCTGGCGTCCAGCCCGACCATATCCCGTCCGCAGCTTCAACACGCCAATATGCTCGGCAAATGGCAACCGTTGAAATCCTGCTGCCTCCGATACTGCATAGGCAAATCCTAAACTGGGGAATCTGGGCGCAGCACTCGATCCCAAGGCGCTCCCTGCGTCCTGCCGTAACTCGAGCGGTATATAAATTTGATTGAAAAGGCCGAGGGTCATTCCAGTATACACCCCAGCGGTGATACGATCATCCTTCATATAGTCTGTGAGCATTTTTTGCGCTCCAGATATAGTGGTTGCACCAAACGGAATATCTCGTCCACTAGTTGCATTTTTTGTTGACCTTTCCCGCAAGTAATTCCCGCCAAGTGCGAATCGTGCCGAAATGAGATTAGCGAGTGCAAATGTCTGAGTATTCAATTCCACATTCAGATTCTGGACAAACATCGTCCTTTGTTGAGCAAAGGCAACCCCAGTGCTGTCGCACCCGGAATTCTTAGCGGGAAAGCACTCTCCGCGACCAAGCAGCCTGGCATCGGTCGTCGAGGCCAAATCAAGACCACCAGTCACTTTGGTTTGGATATTCCAGATGGTACGCGCGATCCCCAATGAATTCATGGATCGATAGACATTGCCGGTACGCCGCTCTCGAAAGTTGGGAATCATAGTCAAGAGTGCACTCCCGCGTTCAATGAGATTCCCAGCGGCATCAAATGAATCTACAATCGGGCCTGACATCTGTGCGCTGGCCAATGCGTTATTGAGCGGTGTTCCGCGGGTGAACTGTTGGGCTAATGAGGATGAAAAGGTGACACGATATTCACCCATTTGAAGATCAACACTTGCGAGGCCGTTGTTCCTTTCGTTCGCTTGCGGCCGACGAACATCTGCAGGCATCACTAATCCTCGCTCCCGAAGCAATGCGCCATCCGACTCCGGCAACTTCATGAGCCCCAACGTACTCGCGGTACTCGCCGTCACCGAATAGGTCAGTGCGGAGGCTCCACCGCTCACAGAAACACTATAGTTTTGCGTGTTCCCACGACCAAGCACGGTCGTGGAAGGATCATTTAAAATCTGATAAGACACGACGCTATCCACTTCACACGAGTCCAGTCTCTGATTGACCAGGCACTGCATGGGCGTCCCGGTTAAACCGGCCGTCCCAAACGCATAATAATTCAGTGGGTATTTTCCGGGGATATACTCCACGCCCCATTGCCCACTCATTGTCCATCTTGCCGGTCCAACTCGACCTCGCTTCGTAGTCACAACGATGACCCCATTAGCAGCATGACTCCCATAGGCCGCCACTGCCGATGGCCCTTTGAGCACTTCGACCTTGGCAATCGAATTGGGATCAATTTGATCGAAGGGAGAAAGCGCGAACGTCTTTTCCTCAACTCCCAAACCAGTGCCTGTCATTGACTTTACCAGGGGTGGATCAATCTGCCGCGCATTCACCTGAACCCCGTCGACAACAAGCAAGGGATCATTACTCCCGTTAATGCTATTCGCCCCCCGGATCCTCAACAAGCGACCTGCCCCGGGCTCACCTGACGCCAACGGTGCGAACACTCCCGGGACACGAGTCGCTAGTAAATCTGACAGCGTTGCTGCCGGCGACACACGCATAATTGAATCCACATTCAACACCGCAATATCCGTCGCAATTTCGGCACGTCGCTGCTGCCCGGTTGCCGTTGTTACAACATCTGATAACTGCGTAGCTATCGCCGATACCTGAATTTTTATCGAAACAACATCGTCTCGAGTTACAGCAATCGCCCGTGATACGGAGCGGTAACCGAATATTTTGACATGCACAATCTGACTTCCCGGTGGAACTCGATTCAGGACAAAAACACCACGGCTATTAGTGTTCACAGAGATCTTGGTCGCAGCGACTGTCACTGTCGCTCCACTCACAGGCAAGCCGGTCGCTGAATCTGTGACAGCTCCAAGGATCCGGGATCCCTGATTGGTACTGTCCACTGCCGGCCGCGATCGAGAACTCACAACTATTGTCTGGCCATCCTTCGCCACCGCTGCGCCAAGCCCGGTCCCTTCCAATACTGCAGAGACTGCGGCAACAACATCGAGACCATTCAGCACGATCGTTACACGCCGCGATAGTTGTGGAAGCGCATTATCGAACACGATCTGTCGCCCATATTGTTTGCTCAAGGTCCGCAACACGTCCCGTACAGATTGATCTTTCACAGACAGGCGGATCACTTGCCCATTGGCCAAGCGCATCGGCACACTGGAGCCATCATAATTGTATTCAATTGGTTGTGGCGGTGAACTTGCTTGTGCCCCAACCCAAGGCACAATTACAAAGCTTGCCGTAACGACCGAGGCAATAATCGTGGCTGATCGTTGTGTTGTACGATTTATTACCAATGCTATTGTCCTCTAGGAAATAGAATGAGCATACGGTTATTTCTCACCACTTTTACATCGTACATTAACTCCAGGATCGACTGTAACTCAACGGCCGAACCGAGAACAAATCCTCCATCCACTTCCCGCGTTTCGAGCGAAGCATCGCCAAGACGGATGTCGACGTTGTACCAGCGGTTAAGATCCGGGATAGCCGCAGGTAACGGAACCTTCGTGAGCGTAAGAACGCCCTTCACGAAGCTGGAAAGCGATCCATCGGCAGTGCGTACCGGAGAAATACCGGATGCCGTCACGCTAACCTGTTTATTGGGTGTTACGACAGTATCACCAACCGCGACCTTCCCATCTTCAACAAAAACAGTGACGGCAGAATCAGCGTCGTAGTTTCGAACAACGAATCGCGTTCCTAACACGCGTGTCGTACTCGAACCAGCCAGAACAATGAATGGCAAACGGTTGTTTGAGGCGACAGTAAAGTATGCTTGTCCCTTCAGCGTAACGGTCCTGCTGCCAATCGCATAATCGATAGGTACTTCGACCTGACTCCCGACATTCAACATGATGGTGCTACCATCCGCGAGTGTAACCGACGCTCGTTCGCCATTATTCGTTGTATAGATCGATGCCGATCCTAACGATGTCGTGTCGCGATATATCCTTGGAACACTCCATGCGGCCATGATTAACAACGCTAACGTTGCTCCCAGGGCTACCATTGCCATAGGCCGTCGGATCCAAGGGATATGGGCCCTACCGATCAAATCGGAACGTCTTCGCGTTCGCTGGCCCATGGCGATTGTATGCTCTTGCTCTTTAGCCGTTCGAATCGATTCGCCCAGACTTTCCGATAGCATTTGTAACTGCGCCGGAAGGTCGGCAATCGTCTCTGCTGTAGCAGCAGAGTAATCGATTCGTGACTCAGCAAGCATCGTCAGAAATCGATCGCGTTCCGGAGACTCCTCCTTCCAACGCTCGATTCGAGTCGTTTCAGCCTCGTCCGATGCGCCAGCGAGGTAGTCTGCGAGCTTCGCAAGCTCAACTGGAGTGAATTCATTCATGACATAAGGGGATCGGAGCCAAAGTCTCGATTGTTCAATCGGTCGCGATAAAAATTTTCAGACTGGCACGGCGGCGGTTTTCACTGTACACGCCGCCGCGAATCGCTGGCGATATATGAGGATACATGAGACGGCATACACGACGATGCACAAACGGCGCATGACAAGCCGACTTAGTCGCCGAACCGAACCCCAGGCCCGAAAATCTCCGCGAGATGCGCCACCGCTCGGCTCATATGCCGGCGAACCGTGGTTTCGGAAAGCCCGAGAGAACGAGCGATTTCCGGATACGCCATTTTGTGATCCATCACGAGAAGGAAGACTTCGCGGCAGCGTGGTGTCAATTCCAGTAATGCATTCCAAACAGCTCTCCGGACTTCCCCTTCCTCGGGGTCGTCGCCAGGCATATCACTCCCGTCGAACTCCGCTAAATGTTGTGTAATCCAACGACGTTCGCGTTCACTCGAGGATCGCTCGGTACGGATCGCATCAATTGATCGTTGTTTCGTGAGTCCGTAGAGATACGCCCGAATATCCCATTCAGGCTGAAGGCGATCTCGCTGGAGCCAAACAGATAGAAATACGTCCTGCACAACTTCTCGTCCGACGTCGGCATCGCCCACAATGCGAAACGCATGGGCGATGAGCGGTCCTCCATACGTTTGGACGAGCGATTCGAATGCGCTATCGTCGCCGTTACGCAGTCTGGCTATCAGCGTTTGATCGCCCGTTAGCCAGCTTGTTTCAAGGCGAGAAGTCATGATAGGCATACTCCAAAGCTCAGTTGTCGCGCCCGAAGGTTCATTCTTGCGGTAAGAAATATCCGCCATAAACTACTTCCAGATGTCGCTCTATGGCTTATCAATGAACCCCCTCGCCTACGCTTATAATCCGACTACCTGCTAGAAAGTTTGAAATGCGTATTCCGATCCTATCGCACTATTTCAAAAAGGTGAACCGCCTCGAATATGATTCGGAGTCACGCAGACAATCTGTTCAATTATATGGATTTTTTATAAGATGAGATAGGCGCCCCAAGGAGGGATCTGCGATCTCGGCATTATTCTACCTGGGGGGATTTAACATGCGAACTAATTTTCCCGTGGCCCAAGCGTGCTCTCTCGCCATTTTGCCTGCCCCTGCCAGGAAATGGCATGTTCATATCACTTCCCGTGTGTTTTTGACGCTCGAGTCGCGGTCGGGAGCACGGCGCACCGCTAGTCCTATAACACTATCACCGACTTTGGGAATCGTTGGAATTCGTGGTAGAGAGGCGCTCTCAATGGTTACGGCGCCTCTCTACCACGAACCAGCCACCTTACTCTGGAAGCCAGAAATACGTAGAGGTATCAGTCGTGTCCCATCGCGATCACACTCGTACTACTTCATGGTCTTGAGCGTACTATCGATAGCACTCTTGGAAAGCCAGCGTCCATTGACCATTACTCCGGCAATACGTGTAGAGTTTTGAATGTCGATCAGTGGATTCGCCTCGAGCAAAATTAAGTTAGCTCGCTTTCCCTTGCCTACCGTCCCTTCGCTCTTGAGCATTCTGAAGTACTCGGCCACGTTATATGTCCCCGTTCGAAGCGCATGGTACGGCGTCAGCCCCGCGCGGACCAACGCAGCTAGTTCATGATGTACTGCAAAGCCAGGGACCTGAAATTGTACCGGCGTATCGGTTCCCAAGAGCAATCCGCCACCCGCCGAGTGAATCGACCGGATTAACTGCCGCGATACGTCGAGCGTCAACCCTTTTACGTCGAGGCCGATGTCGTTTGTTTGCCAGAGTCCTCCTTTAATCCGTTGTGACACGTACCCGACCTGTGTTTCAGCTGAGCCTCGAAACCGAGCGCGCGCGCTGTCGGGGTCGGCTTTGATTTCGTTGAGCGCTTGTGTTGGACAGTTCCAAACACCCGCTGTAGCAAATCTCATCGCGAGCGATTGGATACGCGAGGAGTCAAGCGGTTTAGCGGAGACAAATGTAAAGTGCTCGATGGTCCGTAATCCAGATGTCGCAATGCTGTCTAATGCCATCCATCGAGGAGCGTGACCCGCCAGTTCGAGCCCGGCGCGGCGGGCCGCAGGAGCAAGTAGCGCATATAACCGCGCGGACTCATCGTGGATCTTGATCAGGTCATACCCTGTTTGTTTGTAGGCCGCGAGCGTGCTGTCAATGTTCGTCGGGATTTTGGACAGATATGACATGAACGTGCTCTGTTCCTGACTCATCCAAAGACCTGAAGTGTAAATCCGGGGTCCTATCAGTGTTCCGGCGTCTATGCGCTTCCGAAAGTTGATGACGATACCTGGGCGCGCTTTGGTCAGTTCGACAACGTTGAGGTAGTCGAGGTTTCGAATCGTAGTCACGCCGTTCGCCGCAAACAAAAAGAGCCATCGTTCGATCTCGGCGCTGTCGGTAAACGTCAGATGTGTAT
>CAYTFY010000023.1:0-6641 GCA_964437225.1 uncultured Gemmatimonadaceae bacterium
AAGGGCCGGATGTTGAGGCTCGATTGCGGAACGACGGGCAGCTTCATTGATGAACTCCGAGAGGCGGGTGCGGGCGCGCGGGATGTCGATGGTTTTCACGCATGCGTGATCGTGGCGGAAACAGTGGCAAGGCGTGATTGGTTCAATGGCGAGGTGAGGCGCATGGCGCGCGCCCGCTGAAAAGCTCCGGCCATCCTCATATCCGCCGAAGACGCAGGCGCTTGGCGTTCCGACCGCTTGGGCGAGGACAATGGCGAAGCCCGGCGATGAGAAGACAAGGCCCGCCATCTGCGTCAGAGCGGCCAACGTCTCGAAGTCGAGTTCGCCGCCATGCAGCCGGACATCAGCATCAACGCCGGGGCCTACCAGCCATTCCTTGCCCGGCTCAAGATCAGCCACCGAGACGACGAAATAATGATCACGGATCGAGGCGAAGAGATCAGCATAAGCCGCATGATCCGGATTTCGGGCTTTGCATCCGCTCCATTCTGAACGCTCCATAAGCGGGCGATAGATCATGATGGGTTTTGTGGGATTATCCCACATTTCAACGAGCGCCGCCGCGTTAGCGCGCCACGCATCAGGGATCTGAAGCCGGAAATCAGCCCGTGTGATCTCGCATCCGGTCGCGGCCATCATGGCGCCGAGGACGGAGCCCGTGGAGCGGATGAGCGCGGGCTTATAGGTGATCGCCATACGATCCGCATGCGCCGGGGTGGTCGATTCGAACTTGCCCGCCTCACGCGCCGCGTTCTTTGCCTGCGTGCGGAGTTTGGAGCCCTTCGAGATCAGGTGAAGGTCCGGGCCGACGAGATCGTGATAGACGCTGGGCCACGGTGTTTCGAGCCAGATTTCATGTCGTGCTATCAACTGTCGCACCACGGCGCGCTGATGGATGCAGTCACCAAGCCCATGCATGCCCGCGATGTGCAAATGAGGTTTCATGGCCGGTGAGGCTATATGAGGCCCGTCCCTCTCAACTCCTGTCAAAGCTGATACCTGTTCGGGATAAGGCCTGAGCCGTAGCGTTGCCGTAATTATTTCGGCGCGAGAGGCATTGGCGTGGATTTTCAGGATGCAGTCACGATTAGCGGTACGCGCACGACGCGCGACGGCTATGTCGTGTTTGATGCCCGCACCGCGCGCACCGGCATCCAGACTTATCTCGGCACCGAGATGGGTCGCCCTGATCTCTCAATGGTGCGCGTCTATCGCGACGAGGCTGAAGTTTTTGCAGAGGACTCGCTGCGCAGCTTCGCATTCAAGCCGATCACGGATAATCACCCAGCCAAGCCGGTAACAGCGGCGAACTGGAAAGACCTCGCGATTGGCACTGTTGGCGGCGAGATCGTCCGCGACGGCGAGTTCGTCAAGGTGCCTATGTCGCTGATGGACAAGGAAGCTATTGACGGTGTGGCCTCGGGCAAGCGCGAGCTTTCCGCAGGTTATTCCTGCGATATCGAATGGGCGGCCGGCCAGACTAAAGACGGTCAGGTTTACGACGCGATCCAGAAAAACATTCGCATCAATCATATCGCGGTCGTGGATGCCGCGCGCGGTGGCGCAAAGCTCCGCATCGGTGACACAAACCCTGGAAAGGATATTCCGATGAAGACCATCGTTGTTGACGGCCTGACTGTCTCGCTTGAAGACCGTGACGGCCAGCTTGTAGAACGCCACATCGCCAAGCTGACGGCGGACGCCGAAGCGGTAGCAAAGAAGCTCGCCGACGCCGAAGCTGCTCACGCCAAGGCCATTGCCGCGAAGGATGAAGATCTCGGCAAGCTGAAGGTTGAACTCAAGACCGCACAAGATGCAGCCGTGAAGCCTGAAGCCCTTGACAAGATGGTTGCGGATCGCGCCGCGCTAGTGACGGTCGTGAAGACGCTTGATGCGAGCATCAAAGTTGATGGTGTCTCAGATGGTGATCTGCGCAAAGCGGCGGTCACGGCCAAGCTCGGTGCCGACGTCACGAAGGACGCCTCCGACGCAGAGATCACCGGCATGTTCAAGGCGATCAGCAAGGACGTGAAGACGATCGATCCTGTTGCCAATGCGATCAGCACCAATACCGGCGTCAGCGATGCCGCCGCTGATGCCTACGCCAAGATGGTGCAGGACCAGCAGTCGGCTTATCTGCCCACCAAGGCGGCCTGACCCAACCCATTCGCGCCCGCGCGCTAGGAGAACGAAGACATGGCGACGTATCAGACGACCTACACCACCGCTCCTGCGAAGGGCCTTCCGGGCCAGATCGCTAACGAAGAGCATCCGACGAACAAGATCAGCCGCACGGTTGAGACGGTGGCGGGCATTGCTTTCGGCCAGCCCGTTCAGCGCGGTGCGACGGATCACGGCGTCGCCATTCTCTCGAACGGCGATTTCATCGGCATTGCGGTTCTCAATCCTGCCGTGCCGCCCGTGGCCTCCGGCTCCACGCTCGTTGATGGCTACCCGCATTATTTCACCGGGGCATTCATGACGAGCGGTCAGATGTACGTGACCGCGGGCGCCGCTGTTACGGCGGGCGAGCCAGTCTATTGGGATGACGTCTCAGGCAAATATGTTGGTGACAGCACCGGCAACGTGGAAATCCCGAACGCCGTTTTCGACACGAGCGGCGGCAATGGCGACATCGTAGAGATTTCGCTGAAGCTCCGCTGACCCCTATTCGGCCCGCTGTGAAGCGCGCCCGGCCCTTGGAAGGAATGAGACAATGCCGCTACAATTCACAGACGCACAGGCCGCGCTCCCGTTCGTAGTCGCGCAGGGCCGCAACATCGAAACCCGCATCTATCAGCGCCGCTACCCGAGCTACAATTATGCCTCGGTCGTGCCGGTCGTGACGGAAGGCAATGCGTGGGCGATCGGCACCACGTTCTTCACCGTCGACACGACGGGAGAGGCCAAGTTCCTCTCCGGTGCCGGGACGGACACGCCATTCACCTCCGCGACCCGCGATCAGGCGAGCCACGATTTCGCCATGCTCGGCTCTGGCTGGGAGTGGAACATCGAAGAAATCAACCAGTCTGCGCTTTATGGTGTCGATTTGAACGGCACCAAGGCCATCAGCGCGGCCGATGCCATTGAGCGCATGCTCTACAACATCGCCATGCGCGGTTCGACCGAGAAAAATTGGACCGGCTTTGCCAATAGCGCAACCGTTTCACGCGCCGATGTTGCGACGCCCGGCACGTTCTGGCCCGCAAAGACGATCGATCAGATCGTCATCGACATCAACGAGGTGCTGAACCGTGTCGGCACAAACACCGAGGAAGTGGAGTGGGCCGATACGCTGGCCCTGCCGCCCGAGGCGTTCCGCCGTCTCGCAACGATCCGTCTTGGTCAGGGCGACGGCTTGCTGACCGGGCTTCAGTTCATCCGCGCCAACAACGTCTATACCGCGACGACGGGCCAGCCTCTCACCATTCTGCCGGTGCGTGAGCTTGCCACGGCGTCGGCGGACGGCGGCGGCCGCATGGTTGCCTATCGCCGCGATCCCGAAGTTCTGCGCTTCCACCTGCCGATGCCGCGCCGCGTTCTTCAGCCGCGTCAGAAGTCCATCATGGGCTTTGAGACCGGCATCATCGCGCGCACCGGCGGCACGGAAATCCGCCTTCCCGGTGCCATGGCATATGCCGACGAAGTGACGGCACCTCCGGTCTGATGTTCCTCCCCGAAACTGGCGGGCCGCTCGTAAGGGTTGCCCGCCTTTTTTCTGAAAGACGATATGAAATATCTGATCGAAAATCTGTCTCAGGCACCGCAGGGGGTTCACACCACCAGGGGCCTTGTGCATTTGAAGCCGGGTCATAGGCGGTTGCTCGATCTTGACGAGGGTTCTCACGACCGCGTGAGCAGCCTGCCGTTCTTTTGCGTCGCTGACATTATTTATACCGGCTCAGTGGATCAAATCCTGACCGGCGACGCCAAAGGGCAGGCGCTTCCGCCTATCGCAGGCGAGGGCGATCTGGACGCCATGACAGACGAAGAGCTGGCCGCTGCCTATGAGGCCGCAATGGGCAAGAAGCCCCACCACAAAGCCAAGCGCGAAACGATCATCGCGCAGATGCGCGGCGCATAGCCATGGCATGGGTCGCCCCGACGCCAGAAGAGTTCAAGGCGCGCTTCCCTGCCTTCGCAACCGTGGATGACGATATTGTCGAGACGGTGATTGCCGAGGCCGGGCTTCGCGTCGATGACACCTGGGTGAGCGAGGCGGATTTCAGGCTCGGGATTAATCTCCTGACGGCACATATCCTCACAATTGACGGCCACGGCACCGGCGCGGAATCGGAAAGCGCGAAGGCGGGTGCGTTGGGCTTCAAAGTTATGAAGTCGGGCGGGCTGACGTTGGAACGCTTCTCCGCGTCCGAAACCGGCGCGAATGGCGATCAGCTTTCGCTCACCTCCTATGGCCGCCGCTTCATTGACTTGTTGAAACGCAACATCCCAGCCGTGTTGGTGGTGTGACATGGGCTTGCTCGATGGTGGTCTTCAGTCGGTTTTTGGCGCGGCGTTCGGCTCAATCTATCTCGATGGCTCGCTGATCCGCGTCACGCTGGTTGATGATGGTGAGGGCGGCGGGAGCGAGATAACCGAGACGCATCCGATCAAGGGTCAGGTCGATGCGGTGACGGAGCGCATGCGCCAGAGCGCGGGCTATACCGACGGCGATATGCGCATCATCGTTTTACAAGCCGGGCTTGGTTTCAGGCCCAACACCGACGACAGGATCACGCTCGGCGGCAGGAATTGGGCCATTGCCGATATCGAAGCCGACCCGGCGAACACGCACTGGATCGCACGCGGCTCGGCCCAGCATTAAAGGAGGTCATGATGCCCTGGTTCCATTTCACCGGCGATTTTCTGTTCGAGATCAGACCAAACCTGCGCAAGAAATATCACGCGGGGCGTGAGACGAACGTGACAACGGCCTGCGCTACGGCGGCCAAAGCGGCAGGCAAGGGCCATGAAATCACAAAGCCCGAAGGCATGAGGATCAGCAAGGCAGGTGAGCCTTTCGTCACCAGCACCTTCATCCATGAAGAAGCGCCACAAGAGGAGCCCGCCCATGGCGAAGGATCATTCGCTCCTACTCCGTAAGGGCATCGTCAACCATCTGAAGGCAAACGCCACCCTCGTTGCGCTGGTCCCCTCCGCACGCATCTATGGCGAGCAACCGCCAGCGGAACCGGCATGGCCTTTCATCCGCTATGGCCTGCCCAGCGTTACGCCGGATCGTTTCGATTGCTACGAGGGCGGGACGCACGCCGTCACGATCCATGCCTTTGCGAACGGCCCTTACACCGACAGCATTCTCACGATCCGCGCCGCGATCATTGCCGCCCTGGACGATGCATCCATCGCCATCACCGGCGACGCTGGCGTCACGCTGATCCGGCACGACCTGTCAAACCTGATACGCGACACTGAAGAGGCCGGTGCATACCATGACATCCACCAATTTACGGTCAGCGTTTCTGAAAAAGTCTGACCTGCCCGCATAGCCGCTTGGGCAACGGCTGACGCGAACGTCGGATGACGTGCGCCATCCCATCGAAGGAGCCTTCACATGGCCGAACCGAAAGTCGTCAAAGGCACGCTGGTCAGCATCATGCTGGGTGATGGCGCGACGGATGAAGAGTTCGCGGCCTTCTGCGGCATCAACGCGAAGACGATCAACTTCCAATCGAACACGAACGAAGACTTCATCTACAACTGCGACAGCCTCGACACGCCGCCGTGGCGCAACCTGACAAAGTCGGGTCGCTTCCTCTCGGTCAGCGGCAACGGACTGCTCGATAGCACAGCGCTTGAGCGCTATTGGGCCGCGTATGGTGATGATGATGCGGTCAATGCGCAGGTCAGCATCGGTGTTCCGGCTCTTGACGGCGGCGGCTATTGGGAATGCGCCATGATGCTGACGCAGCTCAACATCACCGGCAATAACGGCGAGAAGACCACGGTTGAAATCTCGCTCGAAAGTTCCGGCCCCGTCACTTGGGTCGCGGCCACGTGATGAGCGAGGAACCGAGATTTTCTCCATGCGAGATCGAACTTGCATTCGGAGATGCCGACTATCTGTTCCGCCTTCCGCTGAAACAAATCGCGGAGCTTCAGGAAAAGTGCAAGGCGGGCATCGGCGCGATCTATCGGCGCGTTCTGGCTGGCGAATATTACGTCGAAGACCTGTCCGAGACGATCCGCCTCGGCCTTATTGGCGGCGGCCTCGATGCGCTGAAGGCCCGCACGCTCTGCGAACGCTACGCCGAACCCATGCCCAAGCAGGAATTGTGGATCCATACCATCTCGATCCTTGGTGCATGCATCGTCGGTTATGAGCCGCCCGGTGAACAGCCGGGAAAACCGGAGACGGCGGTGACACAGGAGGATGGTTCGACATCGCCGTCGCATACGGGAACGGAGCCATCGCAGGAAATTCCGTCGAGCAAATCGATCGGCTCTCCTACTGGAAATATGGAGCCCTCTGCTTCCAGTGGAACAAAGCCCATGCAACGGAAGACGAAACCCTCCCGCCCGTGAGCAAGGAAGATTTCGAGCAGATGAAAGCCGTTGCTTTGGCGCGTCAGAAGAAGGCGAAAGATGGTCGCGGTAACAGCAGACAAAGTCGTCGTTGA
>CAYTFY010000023.1:6741-9784 GCA_964437225.1 uncultured Gemmatimonadaceae bacterium
CAACGCAGGTGGCGGGCCTTGCCGACAAATACACTCGCTTTGAGAACCGCTTGAAGACTGCCGGTGTTGCCGCGGAGGATATGACTGCGGTTCAGGATAAGCTCTTTGCTTCGGCCAATAAGAACGGCGTCGAGATCGAAGCGCTAGGTTCCGTTTATGCGCGGGCGTCTCTGTCGGCAAGCGCTCTGGGTGCATCGCAACAGCAGCTCGACACGTTCGTGGGCGCTGTCTCCGATGGTTTGCGCGTACAAGGATCGAGCGCGGAGCAATCGCGCGGCGCGCTGCTCCAGCTCAGTCAGACGCTCGGTCAGGATATTGTCCGCGCCGAAGAATTCAATTCGCTGATGGAAGGCGCGTTGCCTATCGCACAGGCGGCGGCAAAGGGAATCGGGCGCTTCGAAGGCTCAGTTGCGAAGCTCCGCACCGCCATCATCAATGGCGAAGTCACGTCGCGGGAGTTTTTCCAAGGCATTCTTTCGCAGGCCCCGGCGCTGGCAAAACAGGCCGCCGCTGCGAACCTTACACTCGAGAACAGCTTCACCGCTCTTTATAATCAACTCGCGCGCGGTATCGGCCAAACCAATAATTCGCTTGGCGCTACGGAGAAACTCTCCGAAGGTATCATCTACCTCGCCAATAATCTCGGAACGCTTGGCGAAGCGCTGGCTGTGATTACGGCAGCCATCGGCTCGCGCATGGTAGCGAGCCTTATCGCGGCGGGTGCGGAGCAGGCCAAGTTCTATGCCGGTGTTGCGGCTGGCAATACGGTCATCATCGGTGGTAAGCGCGCGGCTGAACAAAAAGCCCTTGCTGAGCGAGGCGCTGCCCGCTCCGCGTTGGAGGCAGCGAGCGCAGATAAGACAGCCACAGCGGCAGCGATCGCACGCACGGAAGCCGAGCGAGCCCGTGTCGTCGCGTTGGCGGATACGATCCGGGCTGAGATTGCCGCTGAGTCCGCCCATCTGAAGACGGTAGGAAGGGGCTACTATGGGACGCTTACGGAGGGTGGGCGCGCCGTAGCGATTAACCGTCTCGCCGCTCTTTCGCTTGAACTGGCTGCCGCTGAAGGGCTTGTTGCCAAAGCTGATTTGCAAGCGGCGGCGGCTGCTACAACCCACGCCGTCGCACAAGAACGTCTCGCGGGCGCGCAGGTTATAGCGACGGCGGCAGCGAATGCACATGCTGCAGCGTTAGGCAGGACGACGATTGCAGCCCGCGCGGCTGGTGTCGCGATGCGCGCCTATTCAACTCTTTCAGGCTTGCTCGGTGGCCCTGTTGGAATCGCGCTGACGGCGTTGGCCGGAACCTATCTCATTGTTTCGCATCGGACGGCGGAGGCGGCGGAACGCACCAGCAAGTTGCAGGCCGAACTGCGCAGCCTTGGCTATCTCGCGCCGGAGACCACCGCGGCACTTGAAGATACCGCAACGGCGCTCAGCAAGCTCGCTGACGACCAGATCAGAAAGAAGATCGAAGAGACGAAGCGAGCGCTTGATGACTTGACGAAGGGCGGCTTGTTCAGCGGCCTCGCCGTCGTGTTCGACCCGGAGAATATCCCGGTCGATGAAGTTGCCTCGCTCGCACGCCAATGGGCTGGCACCAACGTCATCACCAAAGAGGTTGGCAAAGAAATCGAGGGTATTGTTGCTGGGCTTAAGAGCGGCTCTATCCCGGCGAACGAACTCAACCAGCGTCTTGCAAAGATCGCCAGCCTCGATCTGGGCCAAGGCGTTGATAATCTGATTGCATCGCTGCGCAATGCTGGCCCGACCGTGGACGCAGCCACACGCAGCTTGCAAGCGATGATCTTTGCGCAAGAAGGTGGGTCACGCGGCCATAGCGCGCCATATAGTCGAGAGGCATCCCGCGCCAAGGAAAGAGCGACGGCTGCGTTTCTGGCGGCGCGCGCTATTGGCTCGGAAGCGCGTGCATTAGAAGCTCGCACAAAATCCCTGCTCGCTGATGCCAAGGCCGCGAAGGTTCCGCTCACGCAGGATCAGGCGCGATCACAAGCCCAGGTAGAATTGGCAGCCGAGCAGCGAGAAAAGACCGCCACCAAACTTGAAAAACAGACAAATCGCGATGCAGAAGTTGTCCGCGATCTTCAAGAGCAGATCGCCGCGTTTGGCAATGCGCGCAATCAGGCGATCCGCTCGGCGGTTGATCGGCTCCCAAATGATCCGAAGACTAATCTGCCTGATCCCTCGCGCGTTGCCGAGGTAACGAAACTCGCAGGCCAGCTCTACGACATGGCTGCGCTCTCTAATGTCGAACGCGACAAGACGATCCAGTCATACAAAGACGAGTCGGAGCAGATAGGCGTCGTCAAGGGTGCGCTGGTCGAGATGCAATTCGTCCAAGAGCGGATGAACCAGTTCCGCGCTGACGGCATCCCGATCACTCAGGAAATCACCGACAAGACATACGAGCAAGCCCGCGCGGTGCGCCGGGTCTATGAAGAACTCGAAAAGACCAATGAACCGCTCCGCAATCAAATCCAGATCACAGATGCTTTGCGGCAGGGTTTCATCGACGTTGGTATTGCTGGTGTCGATGGATTCGACGGCATCGTCGATGCTGCGGTGAGTGCGATCAAGCAGGTGGCGCAACTCATCCTTCAGCTCTACGTGTTGAAACCGTTGATGGAGGGCCTGCTTGGTCCGGTCGGCTCGCCCGCGACGGGAGCCCTTGGCTCGCTCTTCGGCGCGGGGGCCAGCAGCGCGGGTGCGGCGGTATCGGATTTCAACTTCGGCCCTATGCCAGGGTTTGCCGATGGCACCTCGAACACAGGCGGCCAGCGTGGCAAGGTGCGCGGCGTCGTGCATGGCCAAGAGGCAGTTATCCCGCTTCCGAATGGTGGTCGCATACCGGTCGAACTTCGGATGCCGGTGGCGATGAAAACGGGAAGCGCGAGCGCTGGTGCCATCGCGGTCTACACCACCGTCAACATCACAGAAGGCCAAGCCCAGACTCAGACGCGCGGCACGACCGACGCAGCAGGTCGTCAGCTTGCCACCATGCTCGAACGTACCGTCAAGGACGT
>CAYTFY010000024.1:0-7446 GCA_964437225.1 uncultured Gemmatimonadaceae bacterium
AGCGGCCATGCCAGACAGGATTGGACCAGCTTGTTCCGGGAAGGCGGTCAGACATTTCCCATCCCCTCCCGCAGAACCGGGCCATCACGGCGGGTGGAGCGACGAGCGGGGAAGACCTGATCGAGGTAGCGGCGGATTTCGTCCGCGTCCCGTTCGTCAAGGATGTGCGTGAACACGCGGATGCTGGAGCCGTTGAACTTCGGGCCGGCGAGACGATAACCAACGCCGCCGCCCTTCTCGTCTTCAAGGTCGATGCTGAGTTGTAGGCCTTTGGTCCAGCCGTCGCGGTCAACACAGATGGAAAGCTTCTTAGCCATCATGCCAACCTTTCCGCTGCGGCGATGAGAAATTGCCTTGCGACCGCTTGGCTGGCATGGTGTTCTATGACACCGGCCGCCAAGCCTATTACGGTGCACGCCGCCTTGATAGGATCGTTGCAGGCTGCGATTGCCCTCGTGATTTCGGCAGCATCGGTGAAGTCGATCTTCTGGTCCGGCAAGGCATCAAGGACGCGGTGGGCCAAATCATCGGCATCGCCAATCCGAAGCTCGGTGCCAATTTCGCCGTCCCATTCTTGGATCACTGACAAGACAGCCCGAAAATCGGCGTGTGGATATCTCTTGAGCTTACTCACAGCACCCTCCCTTCATACCAGCGGCGCAAGCTCTCCGGGCTCGGGATGCCCTCGGCGTCGTCTTCCGGCTCCGGCTCAAATGGCTCCAGAGACAGTTCTTCCGGGCTGACGCCCATGCGAAGCTGATCGAGGGCGCGCTGGCCGCATTCGTAGACTTCGCCCGCGCCATTCTTCGGCTTGACGAAAACGACGTACCTGGGGCCGAGGGGCGAGCCGGAGAAAATTGTCGTCTCGACGTGAACCGTCTGCTCGACGCGGGGAACGTTCATCAGCGCTGCGGCTATGCCGATGGCGGTTGTCGCGTGGGCGCTCTTGGACGCTCTTGGGCACGGCGCGCATCTGGTCTTGTCGGTTGGATATCCTTCGGGCGGACAATCCGAGCAAAGTGCGGTCGGCGTCTCGGCCATGTATTCGGTGGAGTGGGGGGCGATGAGGGTCATGTCAGTGCGCCTCGGCTTCGGCGCGCCGACGGTCGAGTTGTTCCTCGACCCAATCGATAGCGTGCTTGAAATGGTCCCGGTTCATCCCATCGAAGTCGCCGCCGTCGAAGCCGTCACCGGAAAGCGCGGCGTCAAGCGCAGCGTGCATCGCGATCAGAAGGGGCTTGGTGAGGCGGGCCATCACTGCCGCCCCCGGTAGCGCTCGCGGCTCGTGACCATCGCCACGTAGGCGTGAGCGGTAGTCCCGCGCTCGAAAGCCTCTATGGCCTCATCGATCGAGTAGCCGTCGCCGCCGGTCTTGGTGGCATCGAAGGCGTCAGGGTCGTTGCCGTCGAGATCATGGCCGAGAAGGCGCTCGCACTCGTTGGCGAAAGCGAGCCACTTGCGTTCATCGCGTGGCGTGTAGGAGCCGCTTTCGTAAGCGATGTTCTCTGCGGAGAACGGATGGTCTGCCAAATCTTGCATCTGTCTCTTCCTCATCCTCCCCGGCTGATCTGCGATTGCTTCGAGAGCCGGGGTGCGTCGTGTTCAGCGGGTCATTGCCCGTATCGACAGGGAGGAGAATACCAGATTGGTATATGTAGTCAATACCGAATTGGTATAAAATTTTGCATAGACGAGTAGATTAGCTGGCGGCCTCGAATCGTAGGCGAGAGAAAAGTCCGGTGATGACGGCCGTCTACGGCGATTGTAACGGACGGTTAATCATACCCGCCCCGTCGATCATATCGCGCTTGCGAATCGTTTCGATCTTTCACACTCTGTCATCGGGCTTAGACACCCGGACCAAGAATAGACGCGACAGGCGTCGAACCGTGCGCCTGCTTGGCGGCGACGCACTCCTGGCCTTTGCGGCCGGGGGCGGCGTGCGTATGTCCAAGCGAAAGCCAAAGGCTCGTCGGTCTGTCTTCTTGGCAGATGTCTAACCCCCGGCTCGCGCCACAGTAGCGCGACACCGAGAAAAGCATTGGAACGCTACCTAGCGCGGCTTTGAGCGCATCGTCGTGGCCATCTGGCCGCAACCATCATTGACAGGGCGGGCGGGCGTATGTTCCTATTCTGTTCTGGTAGGCGTGGGCAGGAATTATGGCAATCGACCGACAGGTTAGACAGCGCTACGCGTCTCGGAATGATGAAACAGTGGCGAAACTACGCGAATCTGCAGGGGCCGGTCCGCCGATTGATCCGAGAATGGCAGCGAAGCGGAAAATAGCTGAAGCCGCTACCTTGTTGGCTCTGGTTCATGGCGGGGACTGGCGGGTTCAGTTTGAGCCGGAGAACGATCTTGTGACGATCGCTCGGCGTCTATGATGTAACCGTCGATCATCCGCCAGACCGGCTGGATGGCGGCTTCGGGGAATTTGTCGATACGGCCAAGCAACTTCTTAATGGCCGCTTCTCCGCTGACTTTGATTTCGGCTTCGTCGGTCAAGGGCACCTCGGGGAACACGATGTGAATGGCAGTCGTTTTCAGATGAGGCGCTAAGCGCTCCGCCCAGGCTCGCGTCAGTTCGCGCTCGCCGCTTTCCAGGCGCTTGATCTGCGGCTGGGACGTGCTGACCTTCTTTGCAAGCTCGGCCTGGGTGAGACCCTGAGCCTCGCGTAGCTTCCTCAGATTATCCATGCCATATTGGTATAACCGTTTGAACTAATTATCAAAAACCAGAATGGTATTTTTTGCTTGCGGGCAGATACCAATTTGGTATTATCGGCTATGACTTTAGCGCAATATCTCCACTCCCAAGAGATGACCGAAACGGCTTTCGCCGCCCATCTCAACGTCTCGCAAGTGACGGTGCATCGATACGTCAAAGGGCAGCGCTTCCCTGACCGGGAAATGATCCTGCGCATCAGAGATCTAACCGGCGGCGCCGTGGCTCCTGCTGATTGGTTCTCGACCACTCCGGCGAGAAAGGGGCGCGCGGCATGAGCGGCTTCGTTTACGCCATCGAGTGCGGCGGCAGGGTCAAGATCGGCTTTTCGATGCAGCCGGCGAAGCGCCTCTCCAAGATCGCTTCCGACGCGCCATTTCCTTGCTGGCTTCTCGGCTATTGGCCGGGCAGCCCGGCGGATGAGCTCGCCATCCATGAAAAATTCCAAGATACGCGGGTGCATGGCGAATGGTTCGCCGCGACCGAAACCTTGATGCACTTCATTGCCGGCATGAAGATTGATCTGCCTGCGGGAGCGCTGGACACGAGGAAGCCGGTCGATTTGTGCGGCTTTCTCGTTCATCGCGGGGCCAAGAGGGAGCTTGCGGAGGCGCTTGGAATAACGTCCGGGGCGATATCGCAATGGACGCAAGTGCCGCCGTCGCGCGCGATCGCGGTCGAGCGCGTTACCGGTATATCCCGCCACGATCTTTGCCCGGAGGTTTTCGGCCCCGCTCCAAAGGAGACGGCGGCATGACGCTCACGCAAGCCATGGTGAGAGAACTGCTCGACTACGATCCCAAAACCGGGATCCTGATTTGGCGTGTTCGCGACCGTCATTGGTTCAAACGAGATGGCGACCAGAAGACATGGAACAAGATATTCGCTGGTAAGGAGACGGGTTCCCCCGATGGCGACGGCTATCTCCAATGCACGGTTCTGAGCCGCGCTTACAAAGCCCATCGCCTTATCTGGCTTTGGATGACTGGGGAGTGGCCGAAAGATGAAATCGACCATGAGAACCACATACAAAGCGACAACAGGTGGCTCAACCTTCGTGTCACAACAAATTCCGGCAACATGAAGAATAGATCTCTTCAAAGCAATAATACGTCTGGCACGCCGGGAGTGTCTTGGAGTAGACGCGATAGGAAGTGGCGCGCGTCCGTCAGAGCATTTGGCAAGAAGCTTCATCTTGGTAGTTTCTCTGACAAATCCGATGCGATTGCGGCCCGAAAAGCCGCCGATATTAAATACGGCTATCATCCAAATCACGGGATGTTGGCGTCGCCGCGGTCACGATGCTGGAAGCGACCGCACATCGGCTCCCAAGAGAAGGTAGCAAGCTGATGAGGGCGACGACACTCACATTCAGCCTTGTCCATTTCGGCCTCTACCTGTGGACCCGCGACAGCAACTTCTTTGTCAGCACGACCGTGTTTCTGGCCGCGTACATGGTGATCAGCGCGAGGGCCGCATAGATGGCCTTCACGCGCAAATCGCTCGCTGACCATCTCGACAGCTACGACGCGGAAATCTCCGCATTGCAGGACAGCAAGCGCGAGACGCTGAGCGACTATCGGGCGGAGCTTGCCGAGAAGGGTTTCGGCAAAGCCCAAATCAAGGACGAGATCGAAGCGCTCAAGCGCGCCATGCGTCGTCGTCGCGCCATCGCCAAAACGAGCGAAGCGGAAGTCGAGGAAGCCGACGCGCTGGCGGATGAGATTTTCATCGAGATCACTGGTCCCGCGCCGCGCGCCACGCCCGCGCGAGAAAACATTGAAGAATTTCCGCCTCACAGCCCCGAAACAGGCGAACTCACAGACACCCAGGAACAGCCGGAGACGGCAACCCAACCCACGCACCCTAGGCATGAAGATCACCGTGGCGTGGAAACTGCCGAGGTGGAAGCTTCGGCCCCTCATTCTCAGGTCGGAGAGAACGTCAGCACCTCCACCGCAGCGCGCAATGACGCGGGAAAACGTGGCGTGACAGCCGGAGAGACGGCATCTCATTCCCCATCGCCAGCCAACGCCCCCCGGCTGGCGGCCGACGACGAAGCCGCCCAAGCTAACCCCACGTCGTCGGCAACCCTTTCCAGTTCGGTAGCGCCTCCTCCTCCCGGCGAGACCGATAAGGCTGGCGACGTTCCTCCTCCCTCGTCGCCAGCCGCCTCTTTCAACAACCCTCGTTGCAAGCATCCCGGCACCTGCTCTCACGCACATGATCAAGGAAGCTGCGACGACTGCTTCTTCGATTGGGCAAAGCGGCCGCTGGATGAGCAAAGACGACTGTGGGCCGAAGCCATGGAAGCCGCTTCCGAGACGGAGGCAGTGTAGATGGCTTGGAAACACGACGATCTCGCTGCGGACCTCGCGACCTACCTTCGGGGCAATGACCGGGATCGCCTCGTCTGGTGCGACATGCAGTTGGGCCCGGCGGGTTCCCCACGTCCCGATGTCTATGTCATCGGCAAGTCGTACTCGAAATTCACGCCCTTCGCCTACGAATGCAAGATATCTCGTTCCGACTTCTTTGCCGATGCGAATGTTGGCAAGTGGCAGAAGTACTACGCATTTGCGAGTGCGGTCGTCTTTGCTGTTCCCGATGGCCTTGTGAAGTCTACCGAATTGCCGGAAGGCGCTGGCCTGATCGTCCGCAAAGAAGCCGTGTGGCGCGTGGCGAAGGCGCCTCGCGTGAACGTCCTCGACAACCTGCCGCGCACCGCGTGGATGAAACTCGTTATGGACGGCCTGCATCGTGTCGAGCGCGGCCAGCGCGCGGCGCAAAGCGAATATTACCTTCGCGAGCGCGCTTTCAAGGCCGCGTTGGGCGAGGAAATCGCGAAGCTCGCCGCCGACCGCGACACGATGAAATGGCGGATCGAAAACGAGATTTCCGAACAGAAAAAACGCCTCGCGCAGATCGCGGAGCGAAACCGTCTTGAACGCGAACGAGCGAGCGAGAAGGAAGACATAGCTTCGCGCGAATACGAACGTCTCTGCGATTTGCTCGGCCTGCCGCGCGCCACCCAAACTTGGCAAATCTCTTCGGCCATCGAACGAGCCGTAAAGGCGCTCGATGCGGACCAACGTATTCGCGATCTGACGCAAGTTATCGACGCGGCTCAACATTCTCTCGCACAAGCAAAATTGCGTGTCTCCTCCGGGCAAAGATCGGAGGCGGCATGACGCTCTGGCTCCTCCTCCTCGCATGGATACTGGCCTCATTCATCTGCGCTGGCCTGTGGGCGATTGCCGGCCTGCGTCTCACACGGATGCAGGAGCGCAATCAGTTCGCGTCCGACATGCCGCTCCGGTTTCTCGAACTCGGCGCCGACGAATACGAGCGCATAGAGACGCCCGAACAACGTTTCAGGAGGGCGTATTGACCCTCCACCTGATCCCCAACCCGCTGAGCCTGTGCGGCGGGCCTGCCGGCAAGCGTGATGATGCTCCTCCCGCGTCTCCGCTTGTCGGCGTCAATTCCAATCCTCACGCGGACCGAACTCGGAACCGGCCCGAAAAAAGCGGCATCGCATCCGTGAAGGTAGCCGGCGGGCGATGTGACTGCACATATCTTTCCCACCCCGATAACCCTGCCGGCATCCAGTTTTACTCACCATGGCAAACGCGTGGATGGCGGCCATGACGAGCTCGTCCATTGTCGTTTGCCGGAACAAGTGCGGTCGAGCGAGGCACGAGGGAACCGATAGCCTCGCTCGACCTAGCGCCGCTGCGGCTGCGGCTTTCCCAAAAATCATCCCGATCTTCAGAGGCGTCGGGAGCCTCATTCCTGGCCTTCGCCGTGCGCTCCAACTGTTCCAAGAGCCTGCGCACGCTTTGGCCAATCGTCTCCAAAACTCAATCCTTTCCGCCGGTTCTGCCGGCTTAGCTCGTGGGTTCGACGGACACGAACCTACGGGAAGGAAATTCGTAAATGTCCGAAAACACGGTGGAGAAGTCAGAAATGTCTGAGTTGGTTTGGGCGTCTCAGACCCTACGCAATGTCGTCGCGCCTGCGGGCTCTGCGGCAGGGAAACTTGAGCGCATCCGTCTAGCGGCGACGATGCTTCGTTGGAAATTCAGCAGGGCAAAAGGCGTCTGGTACGCCGACGAGCGCGTGTCTCTAAAGCCCCGCGAAATCAGAAAAATCGAGGAGGTATCCGGTGTCAAATACGGCCGGAAAGAAATCGATGAGATCGGCCGTCTCATCAGCCGCGCCGACGCTCTCCTGGAGGGCGCAGACCCGGATTTTCATAGCCCGTTTGTGGCTGCGCTTCGCGCGCTGGTTGGCGCTGTTGATCGCACCAGAACTGAAAGGTGAATAATGGCTGACCGCGAAGTTATCATAATCACGGAATCTGTGCGCCAAAGCTGGCTGCGCGATGCGTCCAGCGTTGCGGCATTCGTCGCTCTCATTGGCATAGGCGTCGTGCTTGACAGCAACGCCATGCAGTGGACCGGCGCGATCCTCGGGTTCATGACCATCATCGATCGATCGGTGCGCCTTTTCCGGCAGAACCGCTTCACCCTCGAAGAAGCGCGCAAGCGGCTCGATGAAATCGAGAGGGCCGCCCGATGAACATGATCCCGCAATTCCTGAAACCTCAGCCTGTCCCGGAGATGCGGCAGACAGGCTATTTCCAAGAGCCGGAGTTGCCCAACTCCCTCGCCGACGAAGCCATGTCGGTCTGCGGGTTCCATGACGCCATGCGTGC
>CAYTFY010000025.1:0-7112 GCA_964437225.1 uncultured Gemmatimonadaceae bacterium
ATACACATCTGACGTTTACCGACAGCGCCGAGATCGAACGATGGCTCTTTTTGTTCGCGGCGAACGGTGTGACTACGATTCGAAACCTCGACTACCTCAACGTTGTCGAACTGACCAAAGCACGCCCCAATATCGTCATCGATTTTCGAAAGCGTATACAAGCTGGAACACTTGTAGGACCGCGGATCTACACTTCCGGTCCGTGGCGAAGTCAGGCACAGACCAAGTTCATGTCGTATCTGTCCAAAATACCGACGAACATAGACAGCGCACTCGCGGCCTACAAACAAGCAGGGTATGACCTGATTAAGGTCCACGACGAGTCAGCGTCGTTATATGCGCTACTTGCTCCTGCCGCCCGTCGCGCCGGGCTTGAACTGGCGGGCCACGCTCCTCGATGGATGGCAGTAGACAGCATTGCGACCTCCGGGTTGCGGAGCGTCGAGCCCTTTACATTTGTCTCTGATAAACCGCTTGATTCATCGCGTATTCAATCGCTCGCGATGGGATTTGCCGCGGCCGGTGTTTGGAACTGTCCAACACAAGCGCTCAACGAAATCAAAGCCGACCCCGACAGCGCGCGAGCTCGGTTTTTGGCATCACCTGAAACACAAGTTGGGTACGTATCACAAAGGATTAAACGAGGACTCTGGAAAACGAACGACATCGGCAGCGGGGTAGAAGGGTTGACGCTCGATGTGTCGCGTGGGTTAATCCGGTCGATCCATGCGGCGGGTGGCGGGTTGTTGTTGGGAACCGATACGCCGGTACAATTTCAGGTTCCCGGCTTTGCGGTGCATCATGAGTTAGCTTCGCTGGTTCGCGCGGGGCTTACGCCATACGATGCGCTTCGAACGGGAACGTATAATGTGGCTGAGTACTTCAGAACGCTTGAGAGTGAAGGGACGGTGGGCCAAGGAAAACGAGCCAATTTGATTTTACTCGACGCAAATCCGTTGATCGATATTCAAAACTCTACGCGTATCACCGGTGTGATGGTCAATGGACGTTGGCTTTCCAAGACGACTATCGATAGTACACTCAAGACCATGCAGTAAGACTATCCAGAGTCGTGTGCATTCTCAATGTTTTGACCTCAAAACCGAACATCATATCCGAATAAGATACGTCGAGAAACACCAATCACCCTTCCTCATGCCTATCTCAAGCCGAGTTAGTATGCAATGTTTTTCTTGTCAGGATGGAGGAGTGTAGAAGACTCAACATATCAACCCAATAAAAACCAACATACCTGCTCCTCGCTCGCCGAGGTACTAATTCACATCCATTGACGTCCAATGTTTCCGGACGCATCTTGTTAACATGGATGATACCAGCATCGTTTCGGCACTAAAAGCAGGGAATCGGTCGGCGCTCGAGGAAATTTATCGAAACCGATTTGAAGATCTATGCATTTATGTTTCGACGTTGGTCGTTCCTGAAGACGCAGCAGATATCGTCCAAAATGTGTTTTGGACTATCTGGAAGAATCGTCAATATCTTCCTGTCGATACCGATTCTGCGCTCTTTCACTATATGTTGCGATCAGCGCGAAACGGAGCACTAAAAACCATCCGTCACGATCAGGTTCGTATTGCACACGAACCGCAACTACAAATATTCGTTACCGATAATTCAGACGAAACCGTCGAACGTTTCGATAAAACGCTGCTTAACCGCGTGCATGATTTAGTCGAGGCTCTCCCCGCACGTTCGAGAGAAATGCTAGTACTTCGTTGGTATCACGGGTACTCAATAGACCACATTGCCTCGCTCATGGGAATCTCCTACGGCTACGCTCGGCTATTGCATAGTAGAGCTCTCGCCATGCTACGGGATCGACTACAGCTCCCTTAGCCTTCCAATCTTGCAAATGCTACTGACAGTCCCTTTGTCGGACAGTCAGTGTTTGCAATGATAACATTATTGACCGTCGTGGATCTATTAGCATGACGATGTACTCGGTTAATCCTGGTGCCCCTCGGGCAGAACTTGTAGACCGCTATCTTCTTGGGGATTGCACTACTGCGGAACGTGAGCAGGTGAACGCATGGTTGGGCCGATTTGATGACGGCACTGTCGCCATTCGGGCATTACGAAGTATGCAATCATCGGTGAAAGAATCTGCGTGGGATGTCGAGTCGAGGTTAGATGAACTCAAGCGTAGGATTGATGCGGATACGGATACAGATGCTTTGGGTACGAGTACATCCGGGGATCACGAGACGCGCACATCTTATCGTTTCCTTGGGGAGCAAAAAACGGGTCTTCGTTCGTTGTTTATACGAGCCTACCAACGGTCGACATTGGTTACGGTAGCGGTTGGCTTATCCGCCGTGTTGTGTATTGCATTCGGATGGCAAAGCCGGGATCATGCGTTGCGCTCGGAGCTATCCCGTCACAATCTGGTGTATACGACTGAAAATGGTGAGCGAGCAACGGTAACACTCCCGGATGGCAGTACTGTCATCCTGAACGTTGGGAGCCGGTTGAGCGTCGGTGCTGATTATGCGATTGGGAGTCGCACCGTGCGACTCGCTGGAGAAGCTATCTTCGATGTACTTCCCGATGCCGAGTCTCCCTTCACGGTTCTTGCTGGCCCAAGTACAACGCGAGTGCTTGGAACGCGTTTCTTGGTGCGATATTATGCATCCGATACCAGTGCCACCGTTGCCGTACAACATGGGAAAGTTGCAGTAGGAACGCAGGTTATTACTGCGAACCAGGAAGTCAACGTCAATGCCGATGCCAGCAATGTCATGCATCCAGCAAAAATGACACGGTTCAGCTTTTCCCGTAGTATCCTTGAATTTGACGGTACACCTCTAAAGGACGCCATCCCGGACCTCAATCGATGGTTCGATGCCGATGTGCGATTGGGCGATCCTGCACTAGGATCTCGTCTGCTCGCAGGAGAATACGTCACGGGGAGCGTTGCGAACCTTGCAGAAATGTTGCGTTGGACGTTTGACGTAAAAGTCGTACGGGAAGGCCATGTATTAACCATTTATCCCAATCATTAATGCGTACGATACAAGGTGGACGCTTGTTGCGGCAACAGGTGCAGCACGCACGAATTGGAATGTGGTGTTGTGTATTCGGAATAACCGGAGTCTCTATAGTCTTACCTTCACCTGCCTGTGCACAGAGCACACAGAGTGCACCGGCGGACTCTCGAGGCCCGGGTGTTGAAGCCTGGGCCAGTACGCTTCCAGAGCAACCGGAGTTCAACAATCAGAAGATTTCTATTCGAGCCACCGATAGTTCGATTCTCTACGTGCTTCGTACCATTGCGCAGCAAGCTAAAATGCGGATTTCCCTCGATAAATCGAATCCCATTTTTGCAAGGCGGATTACCGTCGACATCGCATCGGCCAATATCGATGATGCATTTTCACAAGTTCTTCGTGGAACGAAACTTATCGCTACCCGGATGTCCGATGGTCAAACAATCGTGGTAGGACCCTCCGCTCCAACTCGGAACGAAGTATATGGGGATTCCGTGATTTCTATCAGCGGACGAGTTACAGATTCCGCGAGTGGAAAGGGGCTATCGGGGGCGACAGTCGCAATCGAAGGAACAAGTCTCAGAGTGATCACGAACGATCAAGGTCTTTTTTCTATTCGTGGTGTTCCCGGTGGGGCTCGTATCGTCACCGTTCGACTTTTTGGATATAAGGGCTCGAGGAAGTCTGGAGAAGTTGGCAATAAATCGGAGAGTAAATGGGAGTTTGCGCTCGCTCCTACCGCAACCGCATTAGCTGAGATCGTTACCACCGCTACCGGGCAGCAACTGCGTGCGGAAATTGCGACGGACATTGCGGTGTTGAATGTTGATTCAATTATGCGTGTGTCACCGGCGGCGACGTTGCCGGATTTACTGGCGACGCGTGTCCCGGGGGTGTTCGCACCCTTGACATCGGGCGAGCCAGGAGCGGGTCGGCTGTTGAGAATTCGAGGGGCGAATAGTATTAACGGGAGTAATGATCCGATTGTGATTGTGGATGGCGTTCAAGTCAATGCCCGGCAGATTGATCCACCAAGAGCGGGGTCAATTTCTAGCGGAAATACGGGTTTATCGGGTTCGTTCGCGCTCTCACCACTTGATCAAATCGATCCTAATTCGATTGCAAAGGTCGAGGTACTCAAAGGACCATCTGCGGTTGCGGCATATGGGAGTCATGCCGCCAATGGGGTAATTGTTGTGACCACGAAGCGAGGCCAGGTGGGGCCCGCTAGGTGGATGATGGCCGGACAATGGGGCGTGGAGTATATCCCCGGGAAATACCCACTGAATTACTATGCATTTGGAAGAAACAGTCTATTTGGCACACCCGGGCAGTGCGATCTCGATTCGCGTACCACTGGATGTACGGTTGATAGCGTGGTGTCCTATCAGATTTTGAATGATCCCTACACGACCGTGCTCGGGCGTGGGAACACGCAACGCTACAGCGTATCGGTGAGTGGTGGTGCGCCCACACTGACCTATTCGGTGACGGGGAGTACCGCGCGTACGTTGGGCCTGATGAAGCTGGCGGAGTCCGATGTCGCATTACTTCGAGAGCGAGGGTTGGTGATACCTGCAGATGTTCGTCGGCCGCAAGCGAACGAAAGCAATAACGGCTTGGCACGCGTTGATCTTCAAATGGGTGAATATCGAGTCACTTTTTCGTCCTCGTTAGCTCAACAGTTCACCCGCGGAACACCGCTCAATACTGCGTTGACCCGCGCGCAGCTTTCACCACCGATTGTAGATTCGTTTGATGCGTCCGGGAATCTCGTTCAGCGTGGGAGTGCTCTTTTGCCATCGATTCCGGATTTTCGAGAACGGCGTACCGGTAACGTCTATCGTTCCCTGAGTTCGTTGGGGATCGCACGTACTATTTGGAATGTCACAGCCGATGTAACTGGTGGTCTGGATTTGGCCTCGACGACGGATGCTAGTCTTCTTGGTCGCGGCGAATGCTTTCCTTCTAAAACGGCGTGCGATATCAATGGGCTTGCTTTTGCTCAACAAAAAACGGTGCTTGTCAAGAATCTGAATGTACGGTTGAATAGCCAGACGTTCGCACTCGCCAACTTGATTTCGACACGATTCGCGCTTGGTGGGAATTACTTGCGAGAAAAGGCTGCAAAATATGGAGCTGCTGGAAGAGATATTCCGTATGGTGCAACCACTATAGCCGGAGCGCAACAAATCCTCACGGAATATATGAAGGATGATCGGATCACCGCCGGGGTGTATACGGGGATGACCGTTGGTCTCTTCAACCAAATTTATATTCCGCTCGAATTTCGACAGGATGCTGGGAGTGCTCTGGGGTCAAGTGCTGCACCCCGATTCCCCAGTTTAGGATTTTCCTATATAGTGTCGGACGCGGCTGGATTTCAGCGATTGCCATTTGCCGACCATATTGGCGTGTTGAGGTTGCGAACGGGATATGGTCGAGCTGGACGCCAGCCTCCCGTGGGGGCGGCGATCCAAACGTTTACCACTTCGACCAAAGTCGTGGATGGCGTCTCTGATCAGGTGATTGGCCTTCGTGGTGTTGGGAACGCGAACCTCCTTCCCGAACTCAACCAAGAGGTTGAGTTCGGCTTTGATGTGGAGTTGTTTGCCAATCGTGTACGTCTGAATGCGACATGGGTGAATGGTGCCACCAAAGATCTTCTGGTCTTGGAGGACATCCCGCATTCTGTAGGAGCAGGAAATATTTCACAATATGTCAATCTTGGTGATGTGAAAACGCAAGGACGCGAATTTACCCTTGAAATCATCCCGATCGAATCCCGTTCGTTGGTATGGTCGTCCATGATCGGGCTGACCTCGAGATCCAATATGCTTGTACGCTTAGGTAATGCGTTTGCCAATAAGAGTGCAGAGCTTGATCCCTTGAGGGTCGCAGACAACAGGCATGTCGTGGGATACCCATTACGGGGGCTTTGGGTGCGGCCGTTGGCCGCGTATGCGGATATGGACGGAGATGGGCGTATACTTTCGCGTGAGGTGCAATATGCCGATAGTGCTGTGTATATGGGGTCGCCTGATCCGCGATTTACCGCGAACATTTCGCAGTCGTTCAGTTTGTTTGGCATGATGACTATGAACTTATCTGGCAATTATGTGAGCGGACTGACCAAAAAAAATACTGCGGCAGGATCATCAAGCAGCGGTGGTACATATTCGTATGTGAGGAACGACCCCAGTGCCCCCATCTCGGAACAAGCATATAGTGGATATAGCGCGATCGCTGGGGTGCAGACTACGTCAAGCTTCACACTGGAAGAGGCGTCAGTTGGTGTGAATGTGCCGCGCCACCTGACACAACGCTTTCTGCACACCAGAAGCCTAACGGTTTCTCTTCTCGGCAGAAACCTCGGCTTGTGGACGAACTTCCGCAATATCGATCCTCGAGTATCAGGATCGCGATTTGTTGAATCAAGTGCACAGCCCACGGCGGCGTTGCCAACGCCCCGGACGTGGGGACTCACCGTGAGGATCCAATAATGACGTCACGTACGCGAAGAAGCATGTCCTATCCACTCCTGCGTGCTCGATGGGCTGCGATCAGCGTGGGTCTGTGTGTGTGTGCACTGCTGTCGAGTTGCAAGCTTCCAGACATCGTGAATAATGCGGAAACCCCCTCCGATATTCGCGATCCGAAAGTCGTACAGAATGCTGCAGGTGCAATCGCTATGTACCGCGGCGCCATCGACGCCTTTGCACTTGCGGTTGGTGCAGGGGAGGTGATTAGGCCTGGTCAAACTAGTATTGTGTCACCTACCTATGTTGCGCTGTCCGGGGTATTCACTGATGAACTGATCACTCTTCCAGTTCAGCCTCAGGGTATAGTTAGTGGCTCTTTAGGCCGGTTGGATCTTCGATACTTCGATCCATCGAAGTCCGTAGACAATATGGGCTACGAGAGCTTGCACCTTGTCCGCGGTCGCAGTCGCGTTGCCCGAGCGTATCTTCGGAAGTATGGTCCGGATCTGCCGGCTGAATGGCAGGCCCATCTCTATGCGATGGAAGGGTTTGCCGAAGTCCTGTTGGCCGAGCTGCGCTGCTCTGGCATTCCGCTGGGTACGTTGGGGACCGATGGTCAGTT
>CAYTFY010000026.1:0-3672 GCA_964437225.1 uncultured Gemmatimonadaceae bacterium
GCCGCGTGGCTGATTTCCTCGCCCTCTACGGCGAACGTCTCGACCGGGAGCTGGGCACCGGCGATCGGACGAACCTGTTCACGACCGCGCGCCGGAAGGACGCGATCAACCAGGGGCAACTGGAGTTCGCCAAGCAGACCGGCTGCTACATCCGCTGGATCGATCTGGCGCTGACGGACGGCGTGGCGGAAGTGGATCTCGATGCGACCTCCGCGCTGGCGGATGGCGACTTCCTCGACTTCTCGATCGAGCCAGCCGAGTACGTCTACACCGACGGCGCGGGCGTGATCACGTCCGTCTCTGGCGATGACGACTTCCCGCGGCGCGACATCACGGATCTGAACCGCCACGAGCCCGGCTGGCGGAATGCGGACGCCTCGCAGACACCCAGCGCGTGGTACGTGCGCGAGAACGCTGGCAGCACCTACATCGGCCTGTATCCCGCGCCGTCCATCACCGCGGGCGACAGTGCGGTCCTGCGGCTTGGGTATGTGGCGATGCCGCCGGACATGGTGAACGACACCGATCTGCCGTTCGCCACAAGCGGCGGTGACGCGAAGGTGCGGTTGACGCCGTGGCATCAGGCGCTCGTGCACTACGCGGCGGCGCTGCTCGAGCCCCTGCGGAAAGGCTACCAGGCCGAACAGCGGCAGCGCGCGCTGTTCTCGGCGTTCGTCGCGGACTACCTCTCGAAGCAGCGGCGCAAGGGCGGGCAAAAGATTGCGCTCGCCCGGAACTACTACCAGGACGCGCGGCGGCGCTCCGGCTTTGCCGGCGGCAACCGCCTCGATCCGACGCGGTATCCCTGATGTCCATGCAGGCGCTCTTTCGGTGCGGATGCGCGGCCCGGCTGACCGACGCCCAGACGGGCGGAGAGGCCCCTCGCTGTGCGCTCCATCACGCCGCGGTCGCACGGGTGCTCCTCGCGCGCCCGCCGCACTTTACTGGCTGCTGCTCCGGGCCGTACGCCACGACGCGCGCGCTGGATCCGGCCTCGCCCGCACTGGCCGAGACGCATTTGAAGCTCCGACCGCAGACAGGAGACACCCCCGATGCCGCCCACGGATGATCTCGGCATTTCGTTCGCCCCGACCGCCGACGCGGCGCTCATGGGACCGAAGCGCGGCTCCCTCGAAGGCGTGCCGCAGGCGATTCAGATCCTCTCGATGAGCCTGCCGAAGTTCCTTGGGGCGCGTCGGGCACTGGCTCCGCAGCAGCTCCTGCAAGCCTCTGGCGCGCAGGGTGTGGATCCGTTCACGGCGGTCATGCAGACGCTGGCGAAGGCGCTGGGCGGCGGTGTGCTGCCGCAGATGGGTAACGACGGCATGGGGCCGCTGGCGGGCCTGTCTGGCGCTCCGGCGCCCGCACCGCATGTCATTCCCGGCGTGGACACCGCCAACAGCGTGCGCCCGCAGGGCGGCGGGCCGGTCGTGCCGCCACCACTGCTGGAGTCGGGCGGCAAGACGTTCCTCCCGGTCGATCCAGCCAACCCGTTTGGGCCGCTGCGCCCGAGTCCTGGCGGACTACTGGCGCGGAAGGGTCCGGAATCGAAGATGGCGCCGATTCTCTGATGCCGAGCCTCAGCACGAAGTCTCGCTCGTCGAAAGCGGCGCAAGAGCCGCAGCTGCTGCTGGTCGATGACCTGTCGGCCGGGATCGACCTGCGCCGGACGCCCTCGCTCCTGAAGCCGAATCGTGCGCGCCGGCTGCGCAACTGGAGCCTCCGGGAAGCCGGGGCGCTCGTGACGGCCTACGGCTGGACCGAGCACACCACGGCCAGCCTCGGAGACGAGCGTGTGCAGGGCGGCCAGCGGATCTATCTCGCGGATACGACGCCGTTCACCCTGGCGGCGTGGGACGGCGATGTCTACAAGCCCTCCGATGCGGGGGTGTGGGGCTCGCCGGTCCTGACCGGGATCAACTCGGCGCACGAGGTGTACTTCACGTCCGACCGCGACATGGTCGCCGTGTTCGACGGCGTCAACGCGCCGCAGAAGTCGACCAACGGCACGACCTGGACGGCGATGGGCATTGCCGCCCCGACCACGGCCCCGACTGGCACGGCCGTCGCGGGGGGCAGCCTCATCTCCGGCGACGTCTACCGCGTGTCCTACAGCTACCAGGATGATGCGCTCGTGCACGAAGGGAACGAGTCGGCCACGGTGGACATCACCGTCTCTGGCGCGAACCTGACCGCGCGCGTCACCGTCACCGGCTCGGCGGACCCGCAGGTCGACACGATCAACATCTACGTGCAGGACACGACCATCGGCGAATCCGTCCGCCGCAAGGTCGGGAGCGTGGCGAATCCGGCGAGCACGACGACCTTCGACATCACGACGAACAACTGGAGCTCGAACGCGGAAGCGCCGGTCGATCATGACGTTCCCGAACCGGCCGCCTTCGGGGTGATCTGGAAGAACCGCTGGTGGATGCGCGATGCGACGGTCAAGAACCGGCTGCGCTTCACGCAGATTTTCGACCCGCAGTCGGCTCCGGCGCTCTACTACATCGACATTCCCTTTGAGCGGGGCGACGAGATCAGCGCCCTGCTCCCGAGCGGCGACACGCTCGTCGTGTTCGGGCAGGCGTCGAAGCCGTTCCTCATCCTCGGGCAGACGTCGCTGGACTTCGAGGTCCGGCCATCCGCCGCCGCGGAAGCGGGCGCGCTGGGACCGCGGGCGGTGGCGCTGGTCGAGAACGGGCTGATTCACGCCGCGGCGGAAGGCGTCTACATCTTCGACGGCGCGTCCGACCGGCTGCTGTCCTACGACATCGATCCCGGCTGGCAAGACCTCGTCCACGGCGCGTCCGTCGCCAGCTTGGAGCGCGTGGCGATGGTGTATCACCGCACGACGAAGGAACTGCGCATTGCGGTCCCGCGGCTCTATCCCTACGGCACGCCGGGCGAGTGGGTGCTCGATCTGAACCGCACCAGGTTGCAGGAAACGCCCGCGTGGACGTCCACCGACCGCACCATCGGCGGCTACATCTACTGGGACGGCAACGAACCGGCCATCGGGGACCGGGGGCGCTTGTTCTCCTGGCACACGGCCGTGGGACGGCTCTACGAAGAAGCCACCGGCACGGACGCGAACGGGGATGCGCTGGTGGCGGACTACGAGGGCCCGGCGTTTGTCACGGGCCTCCCGATGGCGCGCTTCACCGACATCTACGCGGAATACGAGCCGTCGAGCGGGGCGTTCGGGCTGAATGTGCTGGTGGACCGCTCGGAAGTCTGCACGCTGAGCCTCGACATCGGCGCAGGCGTGGCGCGGTACGACACGGCGGTCTACGGCACGGCCACGTATGCCGGGGCGGGACGCCGGACGTATACCACGGTCCTGCCGCTCGAAGCGGAAGGCCGCTCGATTGTCGTGCAGGGCACCTACACCGGCACGTCGCCGTTCCGCTGGTTCACCTACGGGCTCGCGCTGATCGCGGAGCCGCTGCCGCGAGGATTCTAGATGGCGTCCTATCCCAGCACGATCAAATCGTTCTCCACGAAGGCGAGCGCCGACACGATCCAAGCCTCGCACATCAACGATCTGCAGGACGAGGTCGTCGCCCTCGAGACGGATCTCGTCAACGGCTTCTCGCGCGCGCTGTCGAACACGAGCCAGCCGCGCGCCGTCGTCCGGAACACGAGCACGCAGAGCATCCCGACGAGCAC
>CAYTFY010000026.1:3772-7087 GCA_964437225.1 uncultured Gemmatimonadaceae bacterium
CGCACGCACGCCGTCGCGGATACCGAGTTCTCGATCGCGCACGGCTTGGGACAGGCGCCGTATCTGGCGATTCCTGTGCTCGATTTGCAGGCGGTCGGGGCGTCAACGGTCCCGCTCGAAGTGACGCGCGCGGCCGATGCGGTGCGGATCTATCTCAAGAGCAGCGAGACGGACGCGCCCGTGACGCTCATGGTGGAGGCTCCCTGATGGCAGCAGTTCCGCGCCCCGGCTGGACGCCCGGCGGATCGATCGACGACCTCGCGCAGTGGTTCGACCAGCAGCGACAGGCCAACCCGAACTACGCCCTGCCGGCGGGCTACAAGGTCCACGACGGGCATGTCGAGCGCGACAACTCGAGCTGGTCCACCCGACTGGGTCAGATCGCCTCGCTCGCGGGGATGGGCATGATGGGCTACGGCGGTGCGGCGCTCGCGTTCCCGGCGCTCGCCGGTGGCGCCGGTACGGCGGGGGCTGGCGGGCTGGTGGGCAGCGGGGAAGCCACGATCGGATCGACAGCCATCGGCGGCACGGCGCCGACGATTGCGGGCACAGCCGGCGGCGCAGCCGCCGCGGGCGGAGGACTCGGCATGAACGCATCTACCCTGGCGATGTTGGGACAGCTCGGACTGAGCGCCTACGGCGCGGCGCGCGGGAATCGGCAGACGCAGGCGCCCTACAGCGCGGAGATGGAAAAGCTCCTCGGGATGCAGTCCCAGCGCATGCAGCAGGCCGATCCGCTCTATCAGGCGATTCTGCGGATGGCGATGGGCCTGCTCCCGACCAACGCCCGCGCGGGGATGGGCGGCGCGATGCCGACGCCCACACCGACCCTGCCGCGTGGAGGGACGCTCCGATGATGCTCGATACGGATCCCTTCGGCACGCAGACCCGGCCGCAGGTGTCCGGCGCACCCGGCGGCTCGGCGGTGCCTCGTACGCCGCTGTCCCCGCTCTCTGGGGGGGCGCAACCGCGCCAGCAGGCCCCGACTCCGCAGGTGCCTGGACGGGTGTATTTCCCTCCGGACCCGAACAATCCGAACGGGCCGCTGACGCCGAATCCGACGACGCCCGCGCCGGCGCCGACGCCGTCGCTCAACTTCGACTGGCTGCGCGGGTACGACCCCGGCAAGCTGCAGGACACGTCGCACAACAGCGTCAAGTACCAGCTGGGGCGAACGTTCGCCGGCTTCGACCCGAAGCAGGGCATCACGCCGGCCCTGCTCTCCGCGCTCAACGGCCTCAATCTCGGCACATTCAGTGGCTCGGGAGACACGCTCTCGCTGTCGAATCCGACCTCGCCGGAGTGGGGCGGGCTCTCGGGATCGGCGGATGTTATCAGCAACTTCACCGGGGACGGCTCGGCCTTCTGGGAACCGTTCTACATCGGCCCGGAGCCCACAGCCGCAGCGCCGGACCTGACGGGGCTGCTCTCGGCGTTCTCGAGCGCACAGCCGAACGTCGCGCCCTCGCAGCAGGACATGTCGTGGCTCGCGCCGATCCTTTCGATGATCGCGCAACCCTCCCAGGCGGCCCCGGCGCCACAGATGGATATGTCCTTCCTCGCGCCCTTGCTCGCACAGCAGCAGGGCAGCGACGTGCCGGTGATCAGCGGGGACGCGCCCACGCCGCTCCTCGATCCGCAGAGCGGCGGCGACGTCGGGGCCGCGATGCGGCTGTTGGCGATGCAGGCGCCAGACCTTCGGCCGACGCCGACGGCACAGGATCCCTTGACGGCCGCGATTGCGCGGCTCGTGGGAGGCGGTGTGTAGATGCCCAGACGGACCGGCCCCATCGGGGCCACCTTCAGCCCAGCCCCCGCGCCCGCCCCGACGACCCCGGCGAGCTCGGACCCGTTCAACATGTTCGATGACCCGAGCACGCAGCTGTTCACGCAGATGCTCGGCAAGTCCATCAATGCCTTGCAGCAGCCGGTGCAGGATCCGACGCGCGATGCCGTCATGGCGCTATTCGCCAGCAAGATCCCGTCGATGCTCAACGCGCCCACGCCCTCGGTCGGCTACGGCGGAAACGCGCTGCTTGGGGATCTGGTGAATGCCGGACGGCAGCGGATCACCGAACTCAATCAGGAGCCGTTCTCGGCGGGGGAAGAAGCGGCGATGCGGACGAAGGCGGCCGAGCAGGTCGAACAGCTCCGCACATCCTCGCGCCAGCGGGCGCTCGAAGATACCTCCAGGCTCGGACAGGGCAAGACCTCCGGCACGCTCCAGGCCCGGCTCGGAGAAGTGGACCGCTCGGCGGATGCGGCGCGCGCGGAAGGGACCAACCAACTGCTGCTCGCCATCGCGCAGGAGCGGCAGCGGCGGAAGGATCAGGCCGTCCAGGTGGCGCAGAGCCTCGCGTCGGCCGGGCAGGCCGAAGCCGGGATGCAGCTGCAAGGGCAGGGGCTGCAACTCCAGGCCAGTGGCCAGCGGGACGCGCGGACCAGTCAGGCGCTCAACCTCGCGCAGATGCTCGCCGGGATGAGCGCGAGTGCGCGCGGGGAAGATCTCGCCCGACAGAATCAGGCGCTCGGGTATGCCGGGATGCTCGCGGATCTCCCGGTGCAGCGGCTGACGCTCGCCAACAACATCCTGAACGGCAGCGGGGCGAACAATCCGAGCTCGATCCTGAACGGCTTCGCGCAGCTGTCGAACCTGACGCAGAACGCGACGAACACGGGCAACCAGAATCAAGCGGCAATGCTGTCCGGGCTCGGGCAGCTGCTGGGCTACTTCGCATCGCAGAATCGAGGCTGACGGATGGATCTGGCGAGCCTCTTTCCGGGTCTGAGCGGCGGGCTGCCGACGGCGAATCCGTTGGCCGATAGTCTCGGCCCGGCCACGAACGCCCCGACGTTCCCCGGTGGGCCGGTGGGCGGCGTCAACATGCCCACGCCCGTGCCGACGCCGGCGCCGCTCCCGACAGCGCCGCAGGCCGCCGGCAGCGGGCGCATGGGCGCGCGCGACATCCTGACGCAGATTGCGCCGATGCTCCTGGCGGCGTTTACCGCGCGCAACAACCCGCTCGGGCAGGCGGCGCTCTATCAGGGCATCGTGCAGGGCCAGCAGGCGCGTGCGCGAGAAGCGCTGTCGCGCGAGCAGGACGCCACGAAGCGCAAGGATGCCGTCTCGGCGTTCATCGAAAAGGCGCTCGAGCACGCGCAGACGATGGAGACGCCGGAGGACGCCGCGCAGTATCTGGCGTATGCCGAGCACGTCGCGCAGCAGATGGACCCGACGCTGCCGGCGGGCACGCTGACCAAGGCGCCGCTCTCAACGGGCGCGATGAACAACAAGCGCGCGATCCAGACGCAGAA
>CAYTFY010000027.1:0-6324 GCA_964437225.1 uncultured Gemmatimonadaceae bacterium
AACCCCACATCGTCCAGGCCGCACCGCAGCGTCCCCGCCGCCGTCGTCCCCAGCAACATGTTGTCGTCATGGTTGTAGCGGGCCTGAACCTCAGGCCAACCGTCACCACGAGAACCGTTGAAACAACGGTTATCAATCTGCTCGATGAACCCGCCGAGATTGCGAGACATCTTGTTGAACTTGGCGGCGTATCCGCCAATGGTCATCTTCTCGGCGCCGGCACGGACTTCCACCCGAACCGACGTGAACCGCCGCTCTGCGTCGGTCATGGCGTATCTCCTTCTCTATTGACCGGCCCCGTCATTGGCGCGGGCACGTTGTGGTAATCGCCACCCGGCACCGGAGGCTCATCCTCTTGCGCACGGTATTCATTGATGGACATACGCCCATCGGCGATCTTCGCGCCCTGAACCTCGGTGCGCGTCTTGACATCAACCCGAATGGTCGAGTCGATGTTGAACTTCACGAACTGCGGACCCGGCAACAGCCGATCAATCGCCTTCTCGACCCGCACAATGTAGGGCCGCATGTTCGCCGCCCGATTGATCTGCCGCAACTCCTCAGTCGAGTAGGTCAGCGAATTCGCCGCCTCGCCACCGATCTCAGTCGGATCAATGCCGTAGATCGCCGCCGTCTGATTCGCCGACAACTTCAACGTCTCAATGAACTGCGCATGATTCGGCGGGATCGTCACGGTAGTGAAATCCCAGTCACGACCCGTCACGAACGGCTCACCCTTACGGAGAGTCGTCATCAGCCGACCCTTGACCTGTTCGGCCTGCGTCTCATCCAGAGTCAACTCCGAGTTCTTCAGAACACTCGGAGGAATACCCCCACCACGGCGCACATCGGCGTACTCCTGCGCCGACAAGCCCGCAGAGATCACGGACGCGAAATGCTCAATCGGAGACAGCCCCAACACCTTCCCCGGCGGGACAATCCACGGAACATGCACAATCCGAGACGACGGAACCGGCGCCCCGCCCACATACCACTGCTTGGCGGCATCGCTGAAAGTCCAGTCTGAATCTTGCAGCCACGACACCCGGCTCGGAAACCCGTTGCCGTCCATTCGGCTGATCCACCCGACCGCATTGCCGTACGCCGCCAACGAGAAAAACGCCTGCCCAAGCCAAGCCACCTGGCCCGGCTCACCCTCGCCATCGAGGCTCGAAATCAACTGCGGCGCCGTAATCCTGGTCCGCTTCTCCCCATCACGCCGAAACGCGCTGATCGGCAACGTCGAACCGTAATCCACGATATGCCGCAACGCCGCAAACACCGGCGCCAGATACGTCGCAGAATCCGGGGTAACACGATGCGGAAGCCTGCGATCCTCACCAGTGCCAAACCAGTGCTGCATCACCCGCTGCTCGGAGCGGCGCCAGAACAAACTCACGAATCGCCACCACGATTAGCGGACCAACTCGCCACGAACGCACCCACAGCCACCGGCAACAACGCGGCCGGCGGCCACACGAACCACGCAAACACCGCCAGGCAGACGATCCCGATCAGGTCGAGCACTGTCGTCACAACCGCCCCAACCTTCATAGAATCGACTCCAATACGTCGTAGTTCGTGAACTTCACACCCCACCGGTAGAACGCACCCGACACGGCGACCAACGGCGAATCATCAACCTTCGCGTCCTTGCGGTCCCACCGCTCCGACTCGCCAGACATGCGGGTGCGGGCGTTCTTCACAGACAGATCAAGCTCGGCCTGACCCAAATGCACCACAGTTCCGTGCTTCACGGCTTCCTGGAACGCAGCGCACGCCGCACCTTCCTCAGTGCCAGTCAGAACCTCGAACTCCAACCCCGCCTGAACCATGTCCGGCTGCAGGGCTTTCGCCTGCGCGCCCACCAGGGCCACCTCAGCGACGTTGCGGGAAGCCCGTAATTCGACGACTTTCTCGACGACGCCGCCCAATCCCCTCATGGAGTGGCACATCACCAGCGTTTTGCCGCCAACCTCGCCAGCCACCGCGATACACGCCCAACTGCGGTCCTGCGCAACAGCGATCGTCAACACCACCCGGGAGGGAGGCGGAGCATCAACGTCGAGCAGCTCGTTCCAGCGCTCGATGCTGAAGACATTCATGCCGTTATCTGGCCATATGCCGCGCGCCTCACGGTTCCACGAATCAACGTCCGGGATGTTCTCTTGCATCCGCTCCATCGCCTCCATCGGAGTGCGATGCGGGAACGACGGATTCATGATCGGGTACTGCGTCACGTCATACGGCTCGGTGTCCGGATCAGCCGAAAACTCGACATACATCTGCCGGCCGTGCGTCCACACCACATCGCCAGCAGGCTTCCCCTTCAGCGCCTTGTCACGCTTCGAGGTGAATGCCTCGCCGTCGTCCGTCGGCCGCGGCGGGGTACCAAGGAAGAAGATCAACGCCCCGTGCTGATGCTTGGACTGATTGGCCGCCGGAATCATGTCCTCAAGCGCCTTCAACCCAAGAATCTGCGCCTCATCGAACACCTCGACGTCAACCTCATCGAAGCCTCGACCGAAACCCTGAGACCTGGCACCAAACAAGATGATTGACCCGTTGCGGAACTCAATCTGCTCCTGGCCATTGGTCGAACGAATACCATCCGACCGGTTCGGCTTCAAATACGGAGCGATGGACTTGCGTTTGACCATTCCCTGGAACGACTGAAACGTGTTCGCCGTCGTCCGCAGATGATGCGACGTCCAAATCACCTTCAGGCCAGGGAACTCCAAACACAGCCCGATGAGGATGCTTCCAACCGTGAACGTCTTACCCACCTGCCGGGGAATCGACGCCACCACGCCACCGACCGTCGCCGCGTACCTATCGTCCGCACGACGGCCAAGGGCAACCGTGCCAAACCCGCGTTGCCACGGATCGAACGAGATTCCAGCCGCATTCAACCGCTTCTCAACTCGCGGAAAATTCGACGCGACTATCCCCTCCGGGATCACAACATGCCGCGCAGCCTCCGACAGCTTCGGAAGATCAGATCGCTGAGGCGTCGTACCCATCACACGTACTCGTCGAGGTCACCGAATCTCGGCTATCCTCGGCGCGCGCATCCAAAGACCGGATCTCCTTGTCGATCTCGCGCAGTTGCCGCAGCAGAGGCGCCAGCGTGTGAGGCGGAACCCCACCGTCAATCTCGGTCGAAATCTTGTCCCGCATCATCACCAGAAGATCGCGCTCAGACGCATCGGCCGCGTCGGCAAGTGTTGTGGGCTTCGGCTTCGGCGGTGCCGCATCAGACGACTTAACCGCGCGCAGAGAGGGCTTACCGGACATCTGGCAGCCTCCTTTTCTGTTTTTTTGCGCGGGGAGAGAAACTTTGACTGTGGCGGGGTCAGGTCGGAGGCCCCTTAAAAAACGGGCTCTGACCTGGGGTTTTGTCGTACCCGCCCCTGGCCTGCGGTTATGTGTCGAAGAACCCGAGTGCGGCCGGTGGCGTGGCCTGCTTGCGGGGCTTGCGTCGGCCGGCTGTGGCTCTGTTGCCGCCGGCTGGGCAGTCCTTGGCGAGTGCGTGTTCTGGTCCGCGGTAGCGCTTGCGGTCGTGGTCGTCGTGGCCGAGGTCCCACTGTTGTCCGGGGCGGATGGGTTGGCTGCATCGCCAGCAGTTGACTTGCCCCGCCTTGACTCTGGGTTCCCACTTGGCCCGTAGCCGTTGGTGACCTGAGCCGTAGCCTCGGGCGTTGGTGCTGCCGCTGCTTGGCATCAGCCTGAGGCGGTGGGTTTCTTGGTGAGTGTGAATCCGCCGTCGTCACTGGTGGTGAGTTCGAGGGTGTGCGCTTTGTCGCTGGTGGCGCATTCGCCCATGGCGGTGAGGAGTTGCATCATGCCGGGGCGTGCGGCTCGGGGGTTCTTGAATGCTTCGACGAATTGGGCTGGTTGTTTCTGTTGCCATTCGCCGAGGTCGCCGTTCATCCAGGTTTCGCCGTTGACGACGATGCGCAGGCTGGGCATCAAGCTTTCCTCCGATGTTGGGCTGAACATTCGGGTTCCATCTTGGCCAGTGCCCGGATTAATGCGGGGCCGTTGATGGTGGGTTTGTCTACGTCGATGTTGATGTCGAATAGGGGTGTGCCGCAGGTGCAGTGGACGTGGGGTGTGCGGTGGCGTTCGATGCCGGCTGCTGCGTCTGCGCGGAGTTGGGCGACTTCAGCCTTGGTGATCGAGAGGTCGTAGCTGTTCTCATCCAACAAGTGTGCGATCGCTTCGCCGGTGAGCTTGGCGATATCGAACGACGGTAGGCCCGCTTCCGCAGCCATCTGCTTCGCCATGTCCGCTGGGATAGCGGAGTTGCGGAACATGGGCAACGGTAGCGGGATCGGGCCTTTCTCGTCGCCGGGGTGGATCAGGCCGGGCAGGTTGTCGGCGATGAGTTGGGCTACAGCCTCGTTGATCACTGGCAGTGCAACCTTGCCTGCTTCCGGCGGGCCTTAGCCAGGCGCTCCTCGGCTGCGGCCACTTCGATGCCGACAGCTACTGCGCGTCCGGCGCTCTGGCCGGCGTAGCTGATAGTCCGTTCAGCGAGGCGGCGGCCGGTCTCGATCGAGCCCGATAGGGCCAGCGGCGCCGGCGGTTCCAGTTTGTTCGACCATCGCATGAGTGTCCGTGCTGTCCGTCGCAGTCCGTGTGCAGCCTTGCGGTTCACGGTGCCTCCCCGCGTGGAAGTTTGTCGATCAGCCCATCTAAGACGCGTTGTGCGGCTTCGATGAGCGGCTTGTGTCCGTCTTGGCGGACTTGGTCTAGCGCGTGTTTGGCTTCGGTGATGCGTTGGGTGAGTGGTGTTGGGGTGGGGAATGTGGGCATCAGGAACACCTCCAACGAGAAACGCCCCGAGCCGATGAGGGCCGGGGCGCTATAGAGACACTTGTAGTGCCGACGTTTATCCTGCCACAAATTCGCCATTCTTGCGAACCATTGTCGTCGGGTTTAGCGTGTCGTTCTCATCGTTTGCCGGGTTGTGACGGCGGGCGCTTGGCGTCGGCGCCACCAGTCCCCGTCAACGATTCGTCTCCAATTCGGGTGGGCTTCTGCCAGTTCTGCGATCAGGTCGGTTACCTCGGGGCGGTCCTGGAACCATTCGCGTCCATCAGCTAGGTAGGCACGGAACCGTAGGTGTTCAGCCCGCTCCAGGTCTCTTGTTCCCCACTGGAGGTACAGCAGTTCGATGTCGGGTGGATATTGTGACAGTCGACGGTGAATGTTGATGGAGTGCCCGATTTTTATTCGTCCACCTGTTCGGGCGTAGTAGATGATTCCGGTTTGTTCTGGCGACTGTGCTGGTTGGTAGACCTCGTCGTCGGGCTGTTCTAGCGGAAAGCCGTCTTTGATCTGCTGGTCTACGACTGACCATGTGTAGAGGGCGTGTTCGCGGCAGAACCATAGGCGCTCTTTGTGGAACCTGTTTGGGACTTTGAGTGTGCACATCGGCCAGGAACATCTGGTGTCTGTGAGGGATTCGGAGTTCCCTTTGTTCATTCCGGTCCAGGTGCTCATTTGTGGACCTGGTGCGTATCATTCGCCATGTCGACTCCTTGTTAGTCGGCCACACCCCGGGGCTGTTCGCGCAGTCGCCGGGGCCTTTCGTTCAACTGTTTGATTCTACTCTAAAACGCCTGTTGGAAGGCTGTAGCCGAGGACTTGGGCAAGGTGTTGGAAGTAGGCGGGTTCCCAGGTGTGGTGGCAGTTTTGGCAGATGCAGCCGTTGGGGCCGATTTGTAGGGCGGGTTGGCGGACGGTTTCGTTGGAGCTGTTGCGTTTGTAGACGATGGCGGTGTCGCAGGCGGGGCATGGGTTGGGGAGTGTCCAGCGTTTGGCGGGGTCGAGTAGGGATCGGATTTCTGTGGTCCAGGTTTCGATTTCGGCGGCGATGTGCTCGACGAGCGACGTGTCTTGTGGCCTCCATTGGCGTTTGTCGATGGCTTGCAATCTGATGATCGTGATGGGTGGGGTTATGCCGGCGATGTCGATTTCTGGGCGTGGTTCCCATTGGGCTGTGGTGGTTTCGATTTTGCGCATGATGTCGACGGCGTCGATGCACATGGGTGGGCTGGATTGTGGGACGCGGGTGGCGTTGCCTTGGCCTCCTGGGATGGCATCGGCGAGTTGGTCGTAGAGGCTGTCCATCCATTCGATGCGGTTGGTTCCGTCGTCGAGTTGGCGGTGTGTGGGTTTGGGGTCGATGAGTGTGCTGATGGCGTATCCGAGTTTTTTGCGGGCTTCGGGGAGGTTGCCGTCAGCTTCGATGGGTTGGCTCATTGCTGGTCCTCCACGGTGATTTTGGCTCCGATGGCGTTGGCGTATCGGGTG
>CAYTFY010000028.1:0-5649 GCA_964437225.1 uncultured Gemmatimonadaceae bacterium
GCGACATGGCGCGGACATCATCGAAGATTTCATCCGAGATATCGCGAACACGCTGATCGGCCTTGGCCTGCTCTGCACGGACTTCAGCGCGCCCTGCCCTGCGCTGCTTGATGCCCCAGCCGAATACGGCGGCGATACCGGCAAGAATAGCCAAGACAGTCGGGTTCATGAGCAGGGAGAGAAGGATGCTCATAGCTTCGGCAACTCCCATATGCAGAGATAGGCGAAGAACAGGAGCAGGCCTGTCGCGATGACCAGGAGCGGTTCCGCGATCATGTGTTCGGCCGATCCTTGACGAAGTAGCCGACAGCGAAGCCGAGGAGGATTGGCAGCGGCTCCCAGATGATCGGGTCCGCGAACTGCGGCCAGGTCTGCACCACGAACGCCTTGACGATGCTGGCGAGCGATGCAGCAACCATGGCGGCCGTCAGCTTGTTCGTAGGCAGTCGCGTACTTTGATTTACAGTTTCGGACATGCTAGAGTCCTTCCATGTCAACGTTTATCGATTATCAAGGTCAGCGGTTCGGGCGGCTGCTCGTGGTGCAGCGAGCGCCTAACGCTGGTAAGACTGTGGTTTGGCGATGCCAGTGCGACTGTGGGGAGCCGGCCCTCGTTCGAGCCGGCAACCTCCGCTCCGGAAACACGCAGTCCTGCGGATGTGAAAGAAACAAGAAGACCGGCGAGAGGAGCAGAACTCACGGGCACTCTGCCGGCTACAAGCGTTCGCCGGAACTTGTTGTTTGGAAGGGAATGATCTCCAGAACGACCAACCCCAACAATCGCTCATGGGATCGGTACGGCGGGCGCGGCATTACCGTCTGTGAACGCTGGCGCGTGGACTTTGGGAACTTCTACGCCGATATGGGGCCCCGCCCTTCGGCACGGCATTCAATTGACCGCATCGACAACAATGGGAACTACGAACCGGACAATTGCCGGTGGGCTTTGCCCTATACACAAACCCGCAACACTAGGCGCAACCGGAAGCGATTTTACCGAGGGAAGGCCTACTGCCTCGCGGAATTGGCCGAGCTTGCGGGTATTAACTACAGCACAATGAAGGACAGGCTTCTAAAGAAGTGGCCCATCGATAAGGCCGTGGAAACACCGGCGAGAAAGATTAACCGTATGTCCTAGGCTGATTGACGGTGTTCATTTCGACTTCCTTCCAAAGATTGCGGTGATGAAATCGATCAGCCACGCCAGCAGACGGTTCCTTGGCTCTGGCTTTGCGTCTGGAACAACGACAACAACTGTGCCGGGAGTGGTGGGGATGGAGGGCTTGGGGGCGGTCTTCGGGGAAGGCTTGGAGCCGTAAGCAGCCAGGGCGCGCTTCGCCCACACCTTGCGGGAATCCATGTGAGGAATGCCGGGGCGAAGGAAGCCCTTGCAGAACACCTCTACCTTGGCGTCCAGACCATTTGCTGCCTTCAGCTTGGGAAGAACGCGGCCCTCAGGCCCCTTCAACTCCACGAACAGGAACTTGTAGTTCGTGTCCATGTCGGCAGGGTTGAGCTTGTTCCGGGCGCAGTAGGCCTCGTACTCACGCCGACGCGGGCCGGTCCACTGCATGATGCCGTAGCCGCCACGGGAGCCGGGAACGAGCGGCTTGATTTCCTGCAACGACTTGAAGCCGCCAGACTCGTGGCCTGCATTGCCGATGATGGCCGCCGCGTCCTCGATGGACAAGGCAAAGTCAGCGATGAGCCGGCCCATAAATATGGCGGCCCATTCGTTGAAGAACGAATAGTTCATTGGATGACCGTTCTTTGAGAGGAGGGGCTACTCGTAACTGATGGTCACTGAGCCGGCGTCGAAGGTGTTGGTGCCGTCTCGGGTCAGACGCAGCCGGTCGAGCGTATCGGAAAGGGTCTTGACGCCGCCGCCATGTCGTCCGCTGGTGGAGCCGCCTCCATCTACAACCATGCTATGAGACGCCACCCAGACGTTCGAGCCCAAGTGTTCGATGACCATCCGCCCGGAGGCCGCGCCGCCCGCACCGCCTACCCGGACGATAAAGCCGGAGGTCGAAGATGAGTCATTGCTGGAGTAGGTCGAGACGGAAACGTAACTGGTGGTTTCGATGCCGCCAGAGTCCCCAATCTGCACAAGAAGATTGTCGGAACCCGACAGCGACACGGCGTTGAACAGAACATTGATCCGTTTCACCCAAGACGGGATCGATCCGAAGTCGAAAGCCGTGCCTGTCGTGGTCGCTTGTGACGCTGCAGTGACTAGCGGACGGATGCCCGCCCCGCTCTGCTGAACCTCGGTGAAGTTCGCCTTGCCCGTTCCGGGATCGGTCGCACCGTCACCCCAGATACCCCCGCCAATGTGGATGCGATCTGCGAGTGCGCCGGCAACTTCAGTCTGGATGACGACCTTGGCGTCTTCAGAACCGTTCGTGGTGTCCAGGATTACCGCATGGACCTTGGCATATAGCTCCTTGGCTCCTGCGGCGTTCTCCCCGTTGAACCTGATGCCGCCGATCACGTCAGAAGCGGCCGGAGAGGCTGAATCGCGGTACAGGTCCAGATCGGGGCCACCAGCAGCCCCAGAGTTCGTGGAGGTGCCCGTCGCGATTGGGCCATCTGAGGCCGAGGTCCAGCTTTGGGAAAGGCCCTGAAGGTCAACAATCTCGTCTATCGCGGCCTGGGCAGTTTCGGCCGCCAGACCGCTCGTGCTGTTGTTGTAGGCAACGTCACTCGCGCTGAGGACGTTCGCAACGCCAACCGTATAAGCAACCGGGATGGTTCGAACCGTCACGCCTGCCGAAGTCTGGAGGACCAGTTTGACGCTGGTTTCCGCCATGAAGACAGGAGCGAACGAGCCCGAAGCATCCGCGACAACCGGGTTGGCGGCCGGCGTCAGCATGTCCTCATCGGAGAACAATGCTATGGGCGTTGTCGTGCCCGTCTCGTAGACATAGAGCAGCCCGCCGTTATAGGGCACAGCACTAGCGTCAAGCGCCTGCTGGAAAGCAGGACCCAGGAATTGAGCCATTCAATTCTCCAATGGAAAGAAAGGCCCCGGCTTGCTATATGCAGGGCCGATGGCGGAAAAACCTAAGTTGGGAAGTCTGATCGCCCTTGGGGTTGGGGCTACAGCGATTGCCTATTGGAAGTTCGTCCCTGACGGTATGTCGGCTACGGACGGGCTTCTTATTGTGGTGGGCGCGTGGACCTTCAGCATTCTGTACTTCGGTGGCATCCACCTGCTGCTTAAACGCTGGGATAGGTGGCGTGGCCGTTAGTTCGCGGGCTCCGTGACCGTAATTTCCAACGGCTTTCGTTCCGGGCGGACCGTTGCGTTGCCGGCTCCCTTGATTGCCGAGGATATCGCCATCTGAATTGCGTCCAGAGCTGCGGAGGCTTTCTGACTATTGGCGGCTAGCGTGACGGCCTGCTTCAGCGCCTTCGGGTTGTCTGAAAGCAGCAATTCGGCAATGCGCTTAGTCACGCGGTCATCGACTTTCGCGCTGTAGCGCTTTGCCATTCCCGCCAGAACGCCAATCGTCAGGCCTTGGGTCCAGTCTCCGGTGTAGAGCGCCGCCCCCGTCCCGGCCACGCCCCCAGCAAGCCCCATTTCAATCAATTGCCGGGCGGTCGTAGAGTTGCCCATTGCGCCACGGAGCATGTCCATCGCGTTCTCAACCTTCACGAACTGCTCGAATTCGCCGAAGGCCTTCTGCCCGAGAGCCATCTTGATTTTCTCGCGGGACTGCTGCGAGCCAAATATCTTGTTGATGACGTTGGTCCGGTCGCCAGCCTGAGCAATGGCGTCTTTCAGCTCCGAGGCGAAGCCCACCGCAAAGGACGCCCGTTCGGCGGGCTTCATCTTCTTCAGGGCCGCCGCCACCTCCGCGTTCTTGCGGTTCATGGTGACAAACTTCTTTCCCGCATCGAGAGCGTCCTCCGCGCCGAAGAACGCAGCCGCCCCTTGGCGAGCTGTGGCATACTCAGGAACGGCGGCGTCAAGGGAGGATACCAACCTATTCTTGAGTCCGGTGAGGTCCCTAACGAGGGTGTTATCCCCGGCGCGGGCGGCCTTGCCGATTTCGCCATCCAGATTGATCTTGACCTGGTTCCAGAACTGCAGCGTCGGCTTGACGCCCTCTTTCATCGTGGCGTTGCCCGCCTCGTCAAAGATGAACGGGTTTCGCACCGCCTCGAAGCCCTCAACAACAGCCCTGTCCGCCCCACGCTTTTCAGCATTGGCGGCGGCCTGCCTGACGGCTGGCGATTTGAGCATGTCCATCAGTTCTGGGGATGCCATGTCTTGAGCACCCGGTTGCGCGAATGCCCGCTTGTAGGCGGGATCATTGACCCTGCGGGCTGCATTACGCAGACCCTCCTGCACGGCAAGATCGTCCGTCGCCCCACCGGTAATTCGGTCGATGAAGGAACGCGCCCTATCGCCCTGAGAACCGAAACGCTCAGAGGCGGTGCGTTCAATGATCGCCCTCGCCTCGGGGTCAGTGTTGGCCGCTGAACGTGCAAGAGCGCGCGTCGTCTCACCCCCGCGGTCAACGTTCAAAAGCTGCTGCTGGTTCAGCGCGGCGGTCGCCTCGTCTGTCTGGTTAAGGAGCGGGGCTGCGGTATTGTCTGCATCGCGGGCAAGAGCAGCGCCGACGCGGCGCTCTGCCTCATATCCGGGCCGCGCAATGGCGTTCAGGCGCGGCCCAATGGTGTCCTTGGCATAGCGCCCCATGCTGTTAAGCACCGCACCTGCCGCAGGAATGGCGAGGCCGATCCCACCACTCACCAGCGTATTCTTTGCAACGTCAGCATCTGTTCCGCCGCGTGCTGCGGTATCAGCCGCCGACACAAGCGCATTCGAAGCTCCAGAGAGCAGCATTCGCTGTCCAAGAGAGTTGCCCGTTATGCCGAGAGCGCGAGCGCCTAGACCCGTTGCGCCAAGCCCGACCATTGGGGCGACTGCGCCCGTCAGATTCCCGGCCAGGGACCACCCCGGGTTGTCCGCCTCGGTGCGAACCGTATTCCGGGTCATGTCGTCGTAGACATCGCCGAAATTCTCGTCACCAAGACCGGAGACTATTCCAGCCGCAGCACCGGTAACGCCCTTCTTGAGGGTCGGTCCGACAACAGGCACACCCTCAATAGCGCTGGTGAGAAATGCTCCAATCTTGTCAACCGCGCCCGTCTTTTCAACTTCGCCGGTTTCGGGGTTGTAGCCATCTACGCCAACGGGCTTGAACTCTGGAACATCATGGCCGGCTGGCTTCGGTGCTGCCTTTCTACGCTCCAGTTCGGCCTTCGCCCGACGCTTCAGGAGTTCCTTGCGGGCGCGCTCCTTCAGGTCGGAGTTGCCGCCCATAAACGAACGGGGATCCCCTGCATCACCGGAGGCAACGGGATCGAGCGGAGCGCGTGTAACCTTGTCGTTCATTCGAGCCCCAGCAAGTTCGATGTGCCAGTCTTCATTGGAGAGAGGGAACGCCAGGCCGTACTTCGAGGCGTTCTCATGCGCCCACTTCCGTGCGTCGTCCGACAGGAATTTGAGGTCAGCGGCGTTGCCGTGGTTGTGCTGGGACCGGCCCGGAGGAGCCACCCACTTCCTGGCCCTATCCGCAGAGCCGTATTTCTGGAGAGCATCGGCCCATAGCTGAGCCTGACGCTGCTTCGAAC
>CAYTFY010000029.1:0-4770 GCA_964437225.1 uncultured Gemmatimonadaceae bacterium
GTTCGGTCGTCACCGATCCGGCAATGTTGAGCGTCACGATATTCGTCACCGACGGGGCGGCCATCGGCATCGGCGTGATCCGCGACGCGAGCGCCTGGGAGCGGCCCGCGCCGATCACCCGCTTGCCGTCGGTCAACTCGGGGCCGTGCTCACCCACCCAACTCCATCCCGCGGGAGCGCCACCCCATGCGTGACCGGGAAGGTTGCCGCCCCACCACTGACCGGCGCCAGGATCATCCCAGAAACCGCCCGCCGACTGAAAGAGCGTCTCCACTGCGATCCGCTTCGTCGACGGCAGCGAATCCAACACCGCCTTGTAGTCCATCGCTTGACGTTGAGCGTCTGGCAGATTCGTCACGATCGTCGTCTTGATCTGCGACGGGGTCAGACCCATTTCAGCGATCAGGAACGCGATCTGGTCCTTCGTTAACCCGGCCTGCGACATCGAGTTGACGAGCTCCCCGCGGAACAGCGACATCTGACCGGTGACCTGATCGACCGACGCGCCGTTCTGCAACATCGCGTTCGCGTTGTCGATCGCCGCGTTCTTTGCCGCCACCAGCGCGTTGTAGTTGTTGCGGCCTTGCTCGGTGTTGATGTCCCACTGGTTGCCGTTCTGCTGCAGCGACGACGTGACGCCATCGAGCGCGCCTTCCCAGTTGATGTTCGCCTGAAGAATTGAGGTCGACTGATCGGCGTACGCCTTGAGCGCAGACGTCAGCTTGTCCATCGCGTCCTTGGCCTGATCGGTCTTGGACTTCTGGTTCGCGAGCGACCCGGACAACCCGTCGGCCGAGCCCTTCGCGAGAACACCCGAGGTGTTCGCGTCCTTCAATGCGGCGTGGTAGTCGTTCAGGAAATGCGCCGTGTCCTTCGACGAATAGCCAGCCGCCTTCATGCCAGCCTCGATCTTGTGAGCGATCGACGCGGCCTCCTTGCCGTTACCGGATCGGACCAGTTCCGCAAGCCCGCGGTCATACGCGTTGATGTCCTTCGTCAACTTGTCCATCGCCGTGTGACCCGAGATCGCACCGAGGGTCACCACGTGCGCGAGCGACGACAAGCCACGAGTCGCGTTCGACCAACCCTGAGTCGAATGCTCGAACTTGTCCATCTTCATCACCAGGTCGGTGATCGCACCGTTCGACGCCAACGCCGAATCGTTGCCCGTGTCCGCGAACTGCTTCAACGCGGCGGCGACGTCCTTCACGGGCGGCGCGGTCCCATGCGCACGGTCCGCGAGAAACCCGAACGCCTTGCCGGTCCCGTAGGCAAGAGCCGCGCTGATGCCGAGCGTCTTGCCCAGTCCGGCCATGCCGCCCGCGCTCGCGGTCGACGCCGCACCAGCACCGGCCGTCGCACCCGCCGCACCTTCCGCCGCGGCCGCCTCCGCAGCAAACGCCTCCGCAAGCCCCGCCGTCGCGCCACGGGCAACGATCGCGGATGGCGTGTACGTGGCGAGCACGCCGATCATGTCGCCGAGCGTCCCGACAGTGCCAATCACCGTCGACCCGAACAGTGTCCACGCGGCAGCGCCACCGACCACGACCGTGCCCAACGTGACCACCGGACCCGGCAGCTCGTTCAACACGTCGACCAGAACCGTCGCACCCTTCGACGTCACATCAACCGCGGGCATCAGCTGAGTACCGACCGTCTCCGCGATGTTCCCCAGCTGCGTGTGGATCTTGTCGAGCCCCGACGCCTGCGCGGCAGCCGACCCACCGAACTCTGAGGTCAACTCCTTCAAGATGACCTTCTGCGCGCCCATGATGTTGCCGGACGCCTGCATCGCCTTGATCTGGTCCTTCTGCTGCTGCGTGAACGTCACCCCAACCCGACGCAACGCGGTAAGCCCTGTCGTCGGATCGTTCAGCGCCTTGCCGAGCGTCAGCGCAGCGTTCTTCGCATCGGTGCCGGTCGCCGCCGCGAAGTCCGCCATCAGCTTCGTGGACTGATCGAAGATGTCGTTGCCCTTGCCGGCCTCGTTCCGGATGTTCTTGAACGTGAGAAGCATGTTCTCGCCGGACTGGATCATCTCGTCATCCATGCCGGTCGCGTTCGAAATCGCGGTGGCCAAGTCGCCAACGTGGTCCGCGGTCACACCCGCAGCACCGCCCGTCGAACGGATCGCCGCTTCGGTCTGGTGAGCGATCTTCAACGACTCATTCGCCGCGGACAGCGAACCGAAGATCGCACCGGTCAGGCCGAGCGCACCGATGCCCCTCTTGATCTGTGAGCCGAGCTTCCCGGACGAATCACCCGTCTTGCCCATCGACTTGTCGAGGTCCGCCAACGCCTTCTTCGCGCCGGAAACATCACCGGTGATGAGCAGCTTCAGCGACTTCGCGTTAGCCATTCCATCTCCGATCCGCGAGTGCGTCGAGGTACGCGTCCAGTTCCGGGACCGACAGTCGGTCCAAGTCCCACGGGTGAATACCGAACGCCTGCGAAAGTGCGGGCCACGCGTAGATCAGCGAGGCCCTCAGGCTTCCGGGTCAGACTCGGCGGGGTCCTCGACGCGCATCTCGAACGTGGACGCGAGGGAGATCGTTTCGTCCCACTCCACTGAGAACGCCTGCCACGTCAACCGCGGCTCACCAGCGGCACGACGAGCTAGCCACACGATTACCGCCAGCGCAGCGGCCGAGAACGCGTCACCGCCGAACGCTTGGAGCACCTGGTCCCACGTAAGTGGCGTCTGCGCGAGCACCTGGGCCTGCTCGCCGATCGGCACGTTCCGCAACGCCAACCGGTACTCGCGGTCGTCGAGCGTGAAAACCCAAACCTTCCGGTTCGCCGCAGCGGCTTCCGTCGCCGCCTGGTAGCCGTCCGGCTTTGGACGTGGGGCCTTGGCCATTGATGCTCCTATTCCGAGAACGCACGATGGAGCAGGTCGTCCAACATGCGCTCGTATGACTGCATGATCTCGGGCAACTTCTCGGCTACCGCGTCGTTCAGCGCGTAGGGGCCTTCGCCCTTCGCGCCCACCTCCCAAGCCGAACCCACCCACGGCAGAGACTGGGCGCGTCCGGTGCCGCCCGCATACCAACCCGTCCGCTTGATCTTCCCCCAAAAGGCAGGATTCGCGAATGGGTAACGAGACGACTGAGTCACCGACAGCGCCGCACCCGACTGGGTGCCAGACGCCTTGATCGCCCCAGCTTCTTTGCGTTGCTGACGGCCCATGCCGCGGGCGTTCGATTGCGCCTGAACCTGCACCGTCTTCGCGATTGCCTTGTGGAGCTTCGACAGTTCCTTCGGCCACTGCGGACCCAGCGCCTTGAGGTCCCGGCGCAGTTCCTTCAGACCCGCGACCGAAACCGCTTGGACGGCCATCAGGGCGTCGAGTCGGTGTTCACCACAGTGATCGTCATCGCCGATGCGTCCGTCGATGAGGCCACGAACTTGACCGGCACCGACTGCGTGAGCAGCCCGCGACCGTTGCCCTTCGGTGGGTTCGCGTCGAACCGGGCGTTGCCTGCGATCGTCAGCATCGACGCGCCACGAGCGAACACCGCCGACACCGAAGCTTCCGCTCCGTTCAAGAATCGCTCGTACATCGCGAGCGACGCGAACTCCTTGTCGAGCGTCCCCGTGTAGGCGCGCAGGTCCGCCTCCTTCGCCTCGGCAGGCCACTGCGAACCGAGGAACCGACGGTCCGCGTCGAGCCCGTTGTCGCCAGCGAAGGTCGCGTTCTTGATCTGCTCCGTCGAACCGTCCACCGTGATCGACAGGTGGTTGAACTTGAACATCTCCTGATCGGCCGGGTACGACGCCGTGCTGAGCGGCAGACCGATCGTGATCGACACGCCAGTGCCCGCCGCGGTCGCCGCTGCGGACATGACGATCGTCGTCGCGTTCGTCACCGAGGCGACCGTCGCACCGGCGGGAATGCCCGTGCCGGACAGGGACTTGCCGACGTCCTTCGCCGCGAACGCTGCGGTGGCGGACGTGACGGTCGTCGACGCGTTCGTCGTCACACCATCGGTGACGGTGCGAGAACCAGCCTGCGCGCCCATGCCGGTCACGGTCACGCCGAACGTCGCGACCGCGCCCTGCTGGCAGCCGATCTCCCACGACGCGACCTTCGACCCCGCCCAGGTGAAGGGGTGCACCGTCCCCGACGTGTCCGGCTCACCGACCTGCACGGTCAACGTCGGAAGATCACCGGGCGTGAACACGTGTGTGTACGGTCCCGAGCCGGACGTGGAGACCGAACCCATGCACGCCTTGAGCAGCTTCCCGATGCCGAGCGTGTACAGTTCATGCTGCAAGTCACCGCCCGGCGTGAAGTTGCCGCCGTTCCACTGATCCGAGGTCAGCACGCGACGACCGGCGATGATGCCCGCCGATTCGACACGGTCAGTGTCGAGCGAGATTCCCGCCTCGATCAGCGGCACGAACGCAACGGGCGCGACCGGAACCCCCGGCGTCACCTCCAACGCGTAGCCGATCTGTCGGGCAAGTCCAGAACCGAGTCCCATGTCAGGCCTCCTTGTCGTTGCCCTCGTCGGGCGGGGAATACTGCGGAGCGAGCGCGCTCAGCAGGGTCTTCTTGGTCGCACGGGAGTAGTCGCCATCGAGCCGTTCAGCGGCATAGCGGCGAAGTGCCTTGAGCGACTGGTCGGCCATCGGGCGTCCGTCGTCCGCGAGCTGCACTCCGGGGTGCGCGTCATCCGGTCGCTCGAACGGACCCTCGAACGGGAGGTCGGCGGGCAGCCAGTCGGCGCCGAGGACGGCGTCGTCGGGCACCTCGACCGGCTCGCC
>CAYTFY010000030.1:0-4718 GCA_964437225.1 uncultured Gemmatimonadaceae bacterium
GCCCCCGGGCGGTTTATGTTCTTGGTGGCCATGGTTGGGGGCCCTTTAAGCTTAGCCCCCATATTTTTTCTTTTTTTTTTTTTTTTTTTTGGCTTAAAGGCCAGGCGGGAAATTTCTCCTAACATACCAAGAGGAGCTTATGGGTTTCACCCCTAGTCTCCTCCTTCCAGGCATGGAAGTTAAATGCAGCTACCCCCACTACAGAGGTGCCCAATGTGGGATTCTAACCCACTAAAACCCTCCTTTTGGATCCCTAGGAACCCTAGGGACCCCCCACATGGCCATTAAGCGGTTGCTCAGTTCACGAGCTGCCCTACCCATTAGAGGCGTTGGCCCGAGGAGGCATGGTCCGAAGAGCACGCTGCACAAGGGGATACCGCTGGGCCCACACCTGCTGCAGGAACTGTGCCACGCAGGCACTTCCTGACTTGCCGGTCTGCGAGCCAGATGCATCACTAAGACCAAGAGCCTTGGAAAAGGGGAGCTTATACTTGACCCAGTTCTTCAGGCGCTTGCCCTCAACCTCCCCTCCCAGGAGTAAGACTGCCACAGTGTCCTCAGAAACATTAATGTCGCATTGGTTAGTCAGAGATCGTGCCCGCTGGATAAGACCAGTCAGATGCTCCTCCCGCTCATTCTTCCACTGTGGGCAAGAGCACAGGATGTGGGCCACTGTCTCTGGGGTTGCTGCCAGGCAGCAAGGGCACTTTGATGACCATTGGGCACCGTAGGCAATGCGGAACTGGCTGAGACGGATCATGGTCATCATAGCACCAATGCGTGCCCGAGCCAGCATGGTGAATCCCTTTGCCAACTCTGGGTAAAACGGACCTGATTTGACAAGGTATGCACGAGTAGCCACAAAGTTACTGTTGGTGTACGCTACCATGGCTGCGGAGTTGTCTGCCTTGCGTTTCCGCTCCCAGACAAGGTGCTTCACTGCCTGAAACGCAGCTGTCGCTGAGATGTCACCCATGTTCAGCCCTTCCTTTGGGCCATAGGTCTTGAGCCAGCATTCAGTACTCCTCATCCAGGTAGATCGGCCCTTTGCCACTGGTGCAGTAAACAGGTGGGCGATCATGGTCTTGAGTGAGTTGTACTTCTTGTAGGCCCGTGTCCGCAGACCCGCAGTAATGGCTGACACTGGTGGCAGGTTCAGCTCCAGTTGAGCAGTCACAGTGGGGATGACCGTGCTAGTCGCCTTGGATCCAAACAGCCTACGTACTGCTTGGTTCATGCTCATTTGTGCACTCTTAGCGCGTGCCTCGTGCATTCCCCAGATTTCCGCCCCGAAGGTGAAAACAGGCAGAACCACTGCACGGAGTGCCATCAATCGGAAGTACAGCGGGACGGTCTGGTAACCAAGGAATGGTTCCACCGCTGTCAGAGCCTTAGTGCCCTTCTTGGCACGATCCTCCGCCATACCTGCTGTGTTCAGGCAGGGAGTAATCTTGGTACCGAGGTAGATATACTCCTCGCAAAGCTCCACTTGCTCACCCTGCAGCACCCATGGGCCTGCCTGGCGCAAATCTTCCATAGTCACATCAATGCCCATAATAGCGCACTTCTGCACACCAAATGTCATCTCCCATGTGCTTGCCCAGGTCTCAGTGCACTTCAGCAGCTCATGCAGTTTGGCACTGGTGGGTGCCGTCAGCACAAGATCATCAGCAAACAGCAGACCTGCCATTTCATCGTCAACTAGGCCAGGCACCTCTACTCCCAGTCCTGTTGTCTCATCCAGGATGTCATTGATGTAAATGTCAAAGAGGATGGGAGACATGGGGCACCCCTGACGGAGTCCCCGCAGAAGCTGGACCGATGGTGCTTTGCCATAATTTCCTTGAACAACAATCTGTGTGTTTGCATACAGCTGTTTAATGAACTGCAGAGCTCGTCCGCGTACGCCAATACGCTCCAACTTCAGGAAAAGTGCCTCATGTGGCACTGTGTCATAGGCTTTCTTAAAATCAATGAATGCCAGGTAGGTGGGCTGACCCACTTGACGGCGTCGCTGGAGGACCTCCAGGAGCGCTGTCGTTTGTGCAATGCACTCCTCAAGGGTGCGGAAACCTGCTTGTGCCCTGGACAACCGTCCATTGTTCTCCAGTGCAGTACTGATTCGGCTGGTGACAATTGACACCAACAGTTTCAGTGCCACGGGCATGAGCGAGATGCCACGGTAACTATCCATATTTGCCATGTCAGCGTTCTTCTTCGGTATGGAGATCACTGCTGAGGTTGACCATCCAGTTGGCACCTGCCCTTCCGCAAAGAGCTTAGTGCACATAGCTAGAAGTGTCTTCCCCAGCTTAGTGCTCACCATATTGCCCTCAGAATCCCTGACGAAAGCTGCCTTGAGAAGCTCAGGGGGGATGCCATCCGATCCAGGTGCTGTTCCATTGGCCATGTTCTTGACTACCTTCATCACCTCCTCCATGCTGATGGTTTCATCCATTGGCATTTCAGACAGTGCCTCAGGCTTTGCAATATCTGCCCAGTGGTCAGCATTGCGGCTATGACCAGTCTCGTCAGCCGCCAACATCGCATAGTGTGCTGCCCATTCATTGCCAATATCCTTAGGCTCAGTCAGTAGCTTGTCAGTGCCCTTCTGCCTGACAGGCTGCACTGCTGAAGTCCTGGGGCCTTTCCCACGGCCTGTGAACCGTTGGATCCATACCCAGAGATCCTTGGTCCGACCATCCACTGCCAATTGTGAAGCCTTCTTCACATATTGGAGCCACTGCCACTGCTTTGCCTCCTTGACTGCCTGCACAGCCTTGGATTTTGCCTTGGTGTACTCAGTGCGCAACTGAGCCTCCTGAGCTTGACCCTTGGCTGCTCGCAATTTCTTGTAGGCCAGACGGCGCTCCTCAATTGCCTGCAGGCAGCCTTGGAGAGAGTGGAAGCGGACACTTTTGGTCCCATTCTTGAGCTCCTTGGTAGCTCCGACCTTGCGGGCTGCTGCCCAGCTGGCCTTCTCAAAAGCTGCAGGCAGTTCATTGGCATCAGCCTGAGAGTCCTCTGCCATCAGACGGAGGGGCTCCCAGTATGTGCTGTTTCCAAACTGGACTGCCTTGGCCTTGAGCTCGGACCGGTTGAAGATCTCCTTCACCGCAACAGGCAGCACACTAGGCGTTGCAATATTCATCTTTGCCAACATGGGCCAGTGGTCAGAGACATCCCAGCTCCGATCCACTGAGGCACGGCTGCACATTTCCTTCACTGAATGGCTCACAACAATGTGATCAATTGCAGTGGTGGTCTTGTTTGCCTGGTGCCATGTGTTTCCACTGCCCTTCGTCTGCAACACTTGCAAAGGCATCCCCCAACGAACGAACATCCGGTTTACCTTTTCGGTATTCATGTTAAAATCGCCCATTAGCACAATGCGCACATTGGCATCCTTTGCCAGGATCTTCTTGAGGGCTGCCTTGAGCTCCTCCTTAATTACACGCCTCTGCTGGCTTGGGAGGTAGATGGAACCCACCACCACCTTCTGCTTGCCCAAGCTCTGACCAAGCACCCAGTATTGGCTTGCGTCCTCCATCTCAATCAGGCCTAAATCCGTCCGTGCTGCCAGCAACACACCTTGTGCGTTCTCAGCACGGTTGGCCATGCGCTCGATAACACTGTATCCAGGCAGTGTCAGGCGCCAGCTTCCCTCTGCCCGATGGGTCTCCTGGATTGCGATGAATGCTGGCTGCTTCTTGAGCAGAAACACATCCAGCTCCACTCGCTTTGCCCGCAGTCCATTAATGTTCCAAGTTGCCATGGTAAGGGGGCCATTAATCTTAGTTCCCATAGTTAGGCTCTTGCGCTCCGTAGTAATTGGAGCCCGTGTTCCCATTCCCGGTTGAACATGGAGGCGGCAGTGCCACTTGTACTGAGCCTTCTTTGCCAGCAGCTTGTTCAGCACTGCCGCAGCAGAGTCCTTCGTCACATACATGTCAAATCGGCGCTGGGTGTTGCTCTGTTGTGCGACCGCCAGGCACTTGCGTACCTGGGTAATGAGAGCAGCTCCCAGCGCTTTGCCCAACCAGCCCCAAAGTGTGTTCAGAGACACCTCACCAACTCCCCAAAGGCAGATCACCACACACTGTCCTGACAGTTCCCAGGCAGCAGCACGACCTCCCAAGGTCGGTGCATTATACTCGCACACGGTCGAGTTTTTCATTTTTGCGATCGCTGGTACGGTGTCTCGCCTAAGTGTCTACCCCAACAGTCTTAGGCATAGCCCCTGGAACGGCAGGAGCACCCGGCTGGTTTTTTTACTGAGTGGTTCCATTTGTACACTCCTGGTGTCCAGCCCAGCGCATGGCCTAGTACCAGTTATGTCCTCACAGTTCCACCGCAGAGCCATTCAGCTCACCTAAAAAGGCATGGCGCTAGGGACAGAGTACATCCTCGCAGGCGCAGTATTCCCCCCGTATCACCCTCCCGCTGCCCAGTGACACACATACAGGTTTAGGGAGGTATGACCTTCAGCTCTTAACTGCACAAGTGACCCTTAGTTCGCTAACAGCGTCTCAGGATTTCGTCACCCAGGGGCACTGCCAGGACCAACTTACCCGGGTTTGGCCCCTGAGTTATCTAGTCCCTTTCTCGGTACACTGCGCTTAATCCCCACCACCGCGGAAAGGTGGTCACTATTTGGGTGGGGGCACGCTGCACAAGGGGATACCGCTGGGCCCACACCTGCTGCAGGAACTGTGCCA
>CAYTFY010000031.1:0-4683 GCA_964437225.1 uncultured Gemmatimonadaceae bacterium
TCCTGGCGTGGTCGAAGACGACGGCGCAGGCGATCGGTACGTCGCAGACGCAGGCGCTCGAAGCGGCGGGCACGTTCGGCAACCTGTTCCGGTCGATCAACCTCGGCACCAAGGAGTCCGCGGACACGTCCCGGAGGCTGGTTCAGCTTGCCGCGGACCTTGCGTCGTTCAACAACGCCAGCCCCGGCGATGTTCTAAATGACATCCGCTCCGGCCTCGTTGGTGAAGCGGAGCCGTTGCGCAAGTACGGGGTGCTGTTGTCGGAGGCGCGGGTGCAGCAGCTCGCGCTCAAGGACACGGGCAAGGACAACGTCAAGCAGCTCACCGACCAGGACAAGGCGCTCGCGCGTATCGCGATCATCTTCCGGGACACGGCTGCGGCGCAGGGGGATTTCGCGCGGACGTCGGACGGACTCGCGAACCAGCAGCGGATCCTGGCCGCTGAGGTGAAGGACCTGGAGGCGAACATCGGGAGGCTGCTGCTGCCTTCTATCAAGGCGGGCGTCACTGGACTCAACGACGCCGCCGCAGCAGCCAACAAGCTCGTGGACGGCCTGCACGGCCTCGGGAACGTCGAGATCCCCGTTATCCATGTGCCGTTGTCTCTGGACGTCGGCGGTGACGGCGGCGGGTTCTTCGGCCTCCTCGGCGGCGCAGCGAAGCTCGCACCGTTGGCGCAGTTCAGCCCCGCGTTGTTCTATGCGGCGCTGACGAAGAACATCATCGACAGGTTCGAGGGCGAGAAGCCGAAGGCAACGACCGCTCTCGCCGCGCAGATGAAGGAAAACCTTGGTGGCTTCTTCCAGGACGCGCTCGACCAGGCGATCGCCACCGCCCCGGCACCGCGCGCTAAGGGCGTCCCCGGTTTCGCCACGGGACTCAAGCCGGAGGACATCCTCGGGCCGCTCATCACGGACATCCCGAAGAAGCTCCAAGAGGCGCTGCTGGACGTTCAGATCGCCAGCCCCGACAACCATGAGGCGCTCATCAAGGCGCTAGAGACTGAGAAGAACTCGCTTCTCAATTCCCTGGACGATCCGCGGCTGACACGCGACGAGTCGATTGACTTGAAGCAGAAGCTCAGGGGCGTGCTGGGCGCGATCTCCAGTGAGAAGGACGCGATCCAGTCCGCGGTTGACGAGGCTAATCAGAAACGCACGGACGCGATCGACAAGGCGAAACGGGCCAGCGACGACGCGAAGCAGAAGCATCTCGCGCAGTTGGAGAAGATCAAGCAGGCTCGGGAGGACGAGGCCAGGAAGGCCGCGGAGATCCTCCAGGGCAAGCAGTTCAAGGCGCTCGGGCTCGCACCGTCCGGGGACGAGGTCGTGCCAGGGATCGACAACCTCGGGAAACGCATCAACGCGATCCTGTCGAAAGTCTCATCCGGTGACCTGGACATCGGGTCGAAGCTCGCCGGCAGGTTGCGTGCAGCCAGGAAGCTGATCAACAGCGAGGGCGACAAGCTGACGAAGGACACGCGGGCGAAGATCAACGATTTCATCAAGGCGGTGAACGGCGGCGACTCGAAGGAAAAGCTCCAGGGGCCGCTCACGAAGGGCTCCGCGTTTCAGCTCAACAAGTTCCTTGAGGGAATCAATGTTCCCGACAACGTTCTCAGGACGCTCGAGCAGCGGTTCACGCGGTTCAGTCCGGCGGGTCTCGGAAGGATTCCTCTCGCAGGTCCTGCGACCTCATCTACTGCAACCCAGCCGATACAGGTGAACACCACTGTCGTTCTGGACGGAAAGAAGGTCGGTCAGTCGAACAAGCGGTTTACGCAGAACGACAGCCGCCACAACCCGCCCCGTCGCCTCTAAACACAATCCATGGCCGTCTACCAGTCGCCCGGTGACGGGAGGGTTCTGATCGCCCTCGCGGACGGACCGCTCGTCGCCGAACCAACGTGGACACGATACGACAACCTCGGATCTACGTGCCGGTGCCACGGCTTCGATGTGTCCCGGGGCCGGCAATCAGAGTTTGACGTGACCGATGCGGGAACGGCCCGGGTGTATTTCCATGACCGCAATCAGACCATGAACGACACAAGCCTGATCGGGCTACAGATCATGCTCCAGTTGTTCGATCCTGTGGTTGGCGCGTGGCAGCCGTGCTTTCGCGGAACGGTCGACAACATAGGGATTGTCGCGTCACCGAACGCGCCTGAGCTCGCGAATGTCCAGGTGGATTGCGTCGACGTGTTCGGCTACCTCTCGCGGGCACGAATGATCGTGGGAACATTCGGAGATACGGCACCCGCAACCGTGAAAGGCTCCGTGTTCTATGAGGACGGCCCCGTTGCTACGGGAACGAATGACCCCGACGACGGCGGGAGGATAGAGCACCTGTTCGCTGACGCTGGATTGGCGTCCACGATGTACGTGGCGTTCTCGGGGAACGTGAACGTGAACGAGTCACTGTACGACCCGCAGGACACGATCCGAGAGGCGCTGTTACAGGCTGCCGACGCCGAGTTCCCGGGAATCGCGAACGTGTATGTGGACAGGTTCGGTCGCGCGGTGTTTCACGGGCGTCTGGCGAGATTCGACCCTGATACGACCGCGGCTGGGGCGGCAACTGGAGCGTGGGACTTTCATCGCTGGGCGGCTGCGACACGAGAGGACGTCGGCGCAAACATCGCGCAGATCCGAGAGTTCTCCTGGAATATTCCAATGGACAAGATCATCAACACGTACTTGGCTTGGCCCGGCAATGACGAGAACGGAGTGACGTTCGACCAGGCGAATATCGCGACTCTCCAGCGTAGTGACGCGACGTCTATTTCTGATTTCGGCTATTGCGGCATCGAGAAGGCGGGCTTGATTATCAAGGAGCACAAGACTAACGGGAACACGGGCACGGATGAGTGCGGGCTGTTCGGCGACTTCTTCATCGCCAACTACCCGCAACCGAAGTTGAACATCGACCGTGTGACGTTCACGTCTGTCCACCCAGACGACGATCGTGCTGCGGCGACATGGGAACTCATGACCAAATGCGACGTGTCGGACATCATCGCGCTCACTGTCGATGAGGCAGGCGTCGCAGAGGATTTCTACGTGGAGGGGATCGAACTGACCTGTAGACCGCTCAACCCGGATTTCGATTTCGTGGAGTTCACTCCGAACCTTTCCCCGTTCGCCTACTACACGGACAACGTGTTCGATGCCTAGCCAAGCCAGCTCACCGCCTCTTCCGTCGAAGCACGCCTGGACTCACCGTCCGGCGTCGGAGGGGGGCACGGACCCGATCCCGAGCGCGGCGGGTTGGGAGCCGAAATGGGCGACCGCGGTGATGTTCCAGACATCCGTGTCCAAGACAAGCTCCTGGTATTACGCGGACTTCACGGACATGGGCACCAACGATACGAGCATGTTCACGCTGGAGAACGTGACTACCGGAAAAGCCAGGTATCTCGGTATCACGGGAGGCGGTCTATATCACGTTTGGTTCTCAATCATTACTGCCCCTCCGTCGGGCAGTAGCCAGCCTGCCTGGGGGGTGCATGATTCGTTCCTGCAACCCATTTTCGAGGAGGGCGGTTCCCCGACCGTACTGAACTCAGAGATGGATTCCTTGGCTGATTTCAACGGACTGGACGGCAGCCGCGCCGTTGAGAGTTTCGCGGCAGAGGAGCCAGCGTCGCCGCCGCGCCACCAGGGCAAGTTTCAGTTCATGGTGTTGAACTATGACCCGCCAGAGCCCGATGTTGGGAACTACGGGTTTGAGGTTCCATTCAAGCTTGGTGTCCGCATGTTGACGGACGAGACGGCGGCGGTGACTTTCGGCGCTCAGATCCATGTGCTGCGTGTCGCTGACGCCGGCTACACGTCCGTAAGCGCCTGACCTTATGACGATGCAAACGAATCCCGGAAGGGAGGCTGCCGCGTGACCAAAGCAAGGTTCACCCGCACCCTGAAAAACGGGTGTGTCGGCCCTGACGTTGAGGGCGTCGGCCGGGCGCTCGCGAGGGCGAAGTTCATGGGGCCACTGTCACGGTTCGTGCAGAAGACGCCTGCGGTCAGACGCACGTGGGGTGCCGGGAAAACCGCTGCTGTCAAGCGCCTCCAGCGCGAGATCGGTGTCGGCCAAACAGGCATTTACCGGGAACGCGAGCACCGGGATCTCGAGCGGCTCGGCGCGTTCGACGCGCACGCGGCGAAGCTGATGCAGGACTACGCGCCCCCGCCCGTCCTGTGTTTCCCGATCGCCGGCCCAGACACAGACGTGCACGTCGGCGGGCTCCATGAGACCGGCGGTTTGCCCGGCAACTGGGCGCTGGACTTCCTGTGCCAAGCAGGCTCAGGGATCGTCGCCCCGGAACGCGCGACCGTCACGAGGTTCTCCGGGCACCCGCCATCCGACGACACGGCCGACTCGATCGGGGTGTTCGGCTGGACAACGTATTTGCAGACCCCGAAGGGGTACGTGTGGTTCCTCACCCACCAGGGCAAACGGCTGCCGGAACTCAAGGTCGGGGCGCGCGTGGAGGCCGGTGACCTCATCGGGTGGGTCGGCGACCAGCGGTACCGGCCAGACCATTTGCATGCGGGGGTGTCGTCGCCGAAAGGGCCTGCCGACGCGAAAGCCCATGTTCTCGCCGTCTCGAAAGCGCCGAGGGCTAGCTGATGGGCGAACTGCATGACATCGCCGTCGCGTTCACGAAAACCGACTGTTACG
>CAYTFY010000032.1:0-4595 GCA_964437225.1 uncultured Gemmatimonadaceae bacterium
GCGGGCCTGTCGTTCGATGCCTTCGGAGCCTTGGAATATTTCTCGGTTCAGGCCGAGCAGCGCACAGGCATTGTCCGCAACGCACAGGGGCTCAATCCAGACACGCTGCACGACACGGCCAAGGGCGCGATGGCGCTTATGAACGCCGCGCAGAAGCGTGTGAGGCTCATTGCCAAGATATTCGCAGAGACAGGCATCAAGGATTTGTTCCTCGGTATCCATGCCACGATCCGCGAGAACGCGACCAAGCCGCAGATGGTCCGCCTTCGCAAACAATGGGTTCCGGTTGACCCGTCGAAATGGGCCGAGCGCAACGATATGAGCATTGAGATCGGCGTGGGTGCATCGGGAGACCTCGGGGCATTGCAAACGCTGATCGGCTTGCAGATGCAGGTTGCGACAGAACAGGGCGGCTTGAGTGGTCCGTTACTCACAGCGCCAAATGCCTTCAACCTGCTTGAGAAATTGACACAGAAGATCGGCTTCAAGAACGCGACGCAATTCTGGACCGATCCGGCCGATCCGAACACGCCGCAGCAGCCGCAAAAGCCCGATCCTGCGGCTATCAAAGCCCAATCCGATTTGCAGATTGCGCAGATGAAGGCGCAATTCCAGCAGCAGACCGACAAATACAAGGCCGATCTCGACGCGCAGATGACGAAATACCAGATCGATCAGGAAGTTGCGGCCAAGCTGAGAATTGCCGGTATCGAGAGCATCACCGATATGGCGACAACGGCGCATACCAATGTGATGCACGCCCATACGGCGCACAATGCGGCCAAGCTTAAGGCGCAATCGACTGTCAATGTGGGCGGTGAGCCCGGATGAGATTCGGTAGAACAATCGGCGGCTGGTGGCAAAATGAAATGGTATTGGGAGCTTGGGTGATCGACATTTACCTCAAGCTCCCCATCGTCGTTTTTGAATATATCCGATGCCTGGATTTACAGTCCGGAGCCTTTTCCAGAACCGGGCCACGCTTACGGTTTGCCAATTGGCACGATGTATGCGCGATAGAGGCTCTTGAATGAACGACGCCGAGGCTGTGCGCAGGGGCGCAAGGGCAAAATCGGAACTGGCAGAGACCAACGCCGCATTCGATACGCTGAGGGCAAGTGCTCTCGAACGCATTGTTGCCTCCAAAGCCGGTGAGCAGGCCTTACGTGAGCATCTTTATCGCACGGTTCAGGTCATCGACACCGTACGCAAACACCTCTCAGACCTTGTTCAGGGCGGCGAGATGGCCGTCGTGATGGAAGAGCTTACCCAGCAGTCGGGCTGACCGACCAAGCACGAAAGGATTACGCATGCCCCCTCTCGATTCCGAGAACACTGGCGCTTTGTCTGTCGATGAAGCTGCATCGCTTTTCAGCCAGCCGGAAAAGAAGGAAACGCAAGAGCAGCCCGAGGCCGAACAGCCTGAGGTTGAGACCGAACAAGAGGCGACGGAGACCGAGCAGCCTGTTGAGGCTGAAGGTGAGGCAGCCGAGACGGAACAGGAAGGGCAGGAGTCCGAAGAGGACAAACCTGAAGCGCAGCCCGAGGTTGAGGCACCGCATTGGTGGAACGCCGAAAGCAAGGACCGCTTCAAAACCCTTCCGCCCGAATTGCAGGCTGTTGTTCTTGAGCAGGAGAAGAACCGCGAGGCTGCGGTCACCAAGGCTCAGCAGGCAGCGGCCGAGGTCAGAAAGAAGTTTGAAGCCGAGACGGCGCAGATCACGCAGATTGCGACCGCCATCAATGAATTGCTGCCCAGAGCACAACAGACCTTCGCCTCCAAATGGGAGCGCGTGGACTGGAAGGCATGGGCCGACACCGATCCGGAAGCAGCGTTCAAAGGGCGCTTGCAGATGGAAGCCGAGCACACCGAATTGCAGCAGCTTCAGGCTGCCAAGCATGTTGCGGAGCAAAAGCAGTACCAAAAATTCGTAGCCGAAGAGGAAGAGAAGCTCAAAACCGCCGCTCCCGATCTGGTTCACCCTGAAAAGGGCAAGGTTCTCAGGACGGAAGTGGGGAAGTTTCTCATTGAACGCGGGGCGACTGAGCAAGAGCTCAGAAACGTCGATGCACGCATTCTCTCGATGGCTTACGACGCATATCGCTGGAACCAGGCGCAGGCGAAAGCCCAAGCGCAGGCACGTTCCCAGCCCCAAGCCGCGCCGAAATTGCAGCCGAAAACCGTGGTGAAGCCCACGGCGTCTGCAAGCTCGCGCTCCCCCAACCAAGCTCGCATGGAAACACTCAATCGCAAGCGGTCTTTGACCGTCGATGAGGCCGTGGAGCTTACATTGCTCAAAGGCAAATAACTCATGACTGCAATCTCGGGTACCGCGACCACCCTGACGACCAAGGGTATTCGCGAAGATCTGGAGAACGTGATCTATCGCGTTGCTCCCGAAAAGACGCCGTTCCAGAACAATGTTGGCAAGGGCATCAAAGCCTCCAACACGTTCCACGAATGGCAGGTGGAATCTCTCGCCTCTCCGTCCGCTTCCAACTACCACCTGGAAGGCGACGATATCACGTCGTTCGGCTCGGAAAACGTCACCACGCGCGTGGGCAACTACGCGCAAATCTTCGTCAAGACCGGTATCGTTTCGGGCACCGACGATGTGGTGAACAAGGCGGGCCGCGACACCGAATCGGCGCGTCAAAAGATGCTCAAGGGCATCGAACTGCGTACCGACATGGAAATGACGTTTATGGGCAACGTCGTGTCCGGTCAGGAATCGGGCGCTACCCCGCGCAAGTGCGGTGGCATGCTCGCATGGCTGTCCAGCAATACCAGCTTCGGCGCTGGTGGGTCTGCCGGCGGCTATTCGGGCGGCACGGTTGCTGCGGCCACGGCGGGCACGGCCCGCACCTATACGGAAACGCTCCTCAAATCCGTTCGCGCGACTGCGTTCGGAAATGGCGCTACTCCGTCTCAGGTGTATGTCGGCCCGACGCAGAAGCAGCAGATGTCGGCCTTCACCGGCATTGCCTCGATCCGCGTCAACGCCAGCCCCAACGAGCAGGCCACGATCATCGGCGCTGCTGACGTGTATCAGGATGATTTCGGGAAGATGAGCATCATCCCGCATCCCTACGCGATCACCGGCACCGCGTTGTTTGTCGATCCTGAGTATGTGGGCATCGCCACGCTTCGCGGCGTCAAGGACATCCCGCTTGCCAAGACCGGCGATGCGGAGAAGTTCATGCTGCTGGCTGAGAAGACGCTCGTGGTCAAAAATCAAAAGGCTCACGCAGCCATCTTCGCGCTGACGTAATCCGTCCCCCTGGGTGGGGCTGCCCTAACTGGGTGGCCCCGCTCTTTTTACATGCGAGGTTTCATGCCGCAGACACCCGAAGAAATCGCACAGACCGCAAACGAAGAGATTCAGGAGGCGCTACGCTCTCAGGAAGCTCAGACACAGATGCGCAAGGCCGAAGAGGGCAAGCGCCGTCAGAAGATGATCAGGGCCGCGTCCGGCGAGGATGCGAAGCGGATCAAGGTCCGGGTGACGAAATTCGGAGAAAACAAGGTTTCCACCGGAGAACACAAATCCGCCTTTGGCGATGTGTTTGCCGCGAAAGATACGATTCTGGAAGTCGATGAAGACACGGCTGACGAGCTTGAGGCTCGCGGCTTTGCTGAAATTCAGGACTGACAGTGACCAAGATTCTGCCGTTTCTCAACGATCCGGGCATCAAGCGTCAGTGGATCGATAATGAGGACGGAACATTCACCGTAACGCAGACGCAGGACTGCGAAGCCATAATTGAACTCAACAAGGCGATGTACAATCACAACGATGGTTACACGCCCTCGCGCGATATTCAGCGCGTTGCATCGATCCCTCTCACCATCATTCACAAATGGTTGGTTGAGGAAGGTTGGAATGCGCTCGATCCTAAATACGCGGATCGGCTGAAGCGCAAGCTCAACGATCCTGACTATGCGTATCTGCGCACAGCGGCGGGGCGTCTCTGATGGCCGATCCGATCACCGACTACACGACGCTCAAAACCGCCATCTCAAGCTATCTGTGGGACAGGCAGGACATCATCGACCAAATCCCGGTGTTTGTCGGCCTTTGCGAGGCGCAATTGAACCGCAGGCTTCGGATGCGCCGCATGATGACGCGCGCGACGGCCACGATTGACGCCGAGTTTGTGATGCTTCCTAGCGATTTCGCGGGGTCACAGGCGATTTATCTTGATGGCTCGCCGCCCGTGAAGCTGGCCTATGCGGCAAATCCTGAATCCATCGTCGAAATGAAATCGCTGCGCAGTTCTGCCAGTGGAAAGCCGGAAGCATACACGGTTGTCGGCAATCAATTCGAGTTCTGCCCGGCTCCCGACGATACATACACCGGCAATCTCGTCTATTACCGCCGCATTCCTTCTCTCTCGGATTCCGTGCCGACAAACTGGCTCGTTGAGGATCATCCCGACGCCTATCTGTTCGGCTCACTGCTGCAAACCGCGCCGTGGCTTCGCGAAGACGAGCGCCTTGTGACGTGGGGCAACCTCTACACCCAGATCATCCAAGACATGACGCAATCCGATCAGCGCGAGGTAAGTGCGCCGGATTTGCGCATGCCTGACCG
>CAYTFY010000033.1:0-4312 GCA_964437225.1 uncultured Gemmatimonadaceae bacterium
GCGAGGACGGTGACCTTCATCCGCCGACCTTCGCCTTGATCGCGGCGACGTCCGCCTTGAGCTGGTTGACGTCGGCGTGGAGCTCATCCAGCCCGTAATGCGTTGGGTCAGGCTTGCCGTCCGCGGTGCCGTGAACGAGGATCGCCCCCATTTCATCCAATCGCTTGTTCAGCGCCGCGAACGCGTCCTTGGCGTCCTTGTCCATCGTGAAGTCTCCCGTCGTGTTGGGGGTGTGCTGCGCGCCGCCGACGATGGCGAGGAATTCGCTCGAGGGGATCGGGGCGATGTTGAAGTCCGTTTTGCGACCGGACACGTTGACAGCGTCGGTGAACTGACGCCACGCCCCGCCGAGCGGCATCCATGTCACACCGCCGTTGAGGACCCGCAGGATCACGTCAACGCCTTGCGCGGAAGCTCGAGCGCCGCCGTAGCTGTAGTTCGGCACAACACGCCAGTCGAAGCCTTCACGTCCGTTGTAGGCGTATCCGGCGCCGGTGTACCCGCCGACCTTGAGGCCGGTCAGCTGCTTGATGACGGTGACATAGGTGCGGGCGTCCGCTGAGGACAACTGGAACGGTCCCCAGCCGGGCACACCAGGCTCATATTCGAGGTCAAGCATCAACCCGATGCCGTCGAAGCTGCCGTGCTGGCTGTGGATGAGGTCGGCGTCCCGTTTCGCCTGATCGGGGATCGACATCCCGCAGGCTGCCGGGAGCGGGAACACGTAAGGGATCGGCAGGAGGCCGTGCGCGACAGCCTGGTCATGGTGATACTGCCCGGCCGCGTCTATGTAGCCGCGACCTTCGCTGATTTTGTAGGCGAGGGCAGCAGCGCCGAGCCGGGCGATCGTGGCGACGTCCCATTGCGCGCCGCCGCCTACGTCAGCCCAGATGGTGTGAGGGCCGTCCACTACGAGGGCCATCAGCGTGCCCCCTTCTGCGGGCAGTTGAACTCGGCTGCGAGCCGTTCAGAGGCCGCTTGGATATGCAACGCCGTGTCAACGAGCTGTTTGCCGAGATCCGACGTCGGCGGCGGATAACTCGTCGGCAAACCCGCAAGCGACAACTCCTGGTCACACCAGCGGGAGTTGTTGCTCGCCACCGCATGCCGTGCTTCCCTGCGGGCTGTTTTCGCGTCGTTGTGGAACCCGACGATCAGGACAGCGACAACACCGAGAACAACAACCAGGCAGGTGAAAGTCACCGTGAGCGGCCACACCGGCTCGGTGCGCCACTTACGCCGGGCTTTGTCAATCCCCGGATGGGTCACTGATGCCTCCATGATTCGTGGAGTTGACGACGCAGCTCGTTCTCCCGGGTCGCCGCGTCATGCAACGCGTCTTTCAACTCGTCCCGTTCACGCCGGACGTCGTCGAGGTCGCGGGCTTGCGCGTCGCAGACGGCGCGGAGCCGGTCGAGGTCAAGTTGGCCTTGACCGATCTCATCACGTCGCCGGACTCGTGCGGCGCGGATCGTGGCCCAGCCACCCCAGAACGCGCCGAGGAACCCGAGGAACCCGACCACGAGCGCGACAACAGCGCCATCATCCACATCGTTCCCCGATTCGTAGGGTCAGGCTGGAGCGATCGTCGTGACAGTTCCGGAAGATCCCTTGAACTTCAAAGCGCCGCCCTGCACATAAAGGATGCCGCCGGCCACAGTTGTTGACCCGTCGACAGTGTGTGTGCCGTCCGGGTTCGATGTGGGGACCGTGGTCGCGTTCCCGAGCGCGAGGACCCCGACACCGTTCGCCGGGTCACCCTTCGCGGCCTGGATGGTGCCATCCTGACGGAGCTTGATGACCGGGTTGAAAATGTCCCCGCCAGCGAAAACACGGATGTTGTCCCCGAACACACCGAGGCCACCCGCCTCACCGACAGCCATGATCGGCGCGCCAAGATGGTCGTCGATCTCCAAGATGTTCGTGATCGACCCGGCGATGCCTTGCAGGATCAGACCGTAAAAGTCGGGGTTCTGTTTCGCGGCGAACAGCGACGCGTATTTGAAGCTGCCTGTGGTCGTGGTGAGAGCGACAGTGATCCCGACGGAGAACGCGCCTATCCCGGTCCATGCGGGCGGTGGAGTCGAACTGGTCCCCGACACCGTCTCGACATAGTCGAACGTCGTCAACGACACATTGTTGCCAGACGTAGCGCCGGACACATCCGCTTGCCGCTCAAACACACCAGATGTTGCCGCGTGAATCCGTGCTGTCGAGTTCGTGGCGAACCGGCACCCAGCGATCCCGACAACAATCTGATTGTCCTGTGTCGTGGTGACCGCAGGCAGCTGATGCGTGGTTTGCGCGGTCTGCGCGTTCAACTGTCCCGCTGAAGCAGCGACCCCTGAAACACCGCTGTAGACGGAGACGGTGGCAGCCCACAGCGAGGACGGGATCGTGACGTTGATCGTGTCCCCGGAGTCGCTTGAGCCGACCGCTTTCCCGTACACGGCTAGCTGGTCGTTCGTCGCGTTGCCTGTGTCGTTCTCGATCTGTTCCAGCGTCCAGCCTGAGGGGGTTGTCGGCGCTGTGGTGTTTTTGATCTGCACGCCGAGCAGCGCATACGACCCGTCAGGAATGTTATCCGGGAACGTCACCGATGCTGTGGTGCCGGCTGTGCCGCCGTCGTTGTTGCTGTTGCCGTCGAAGTACTGGCCGAACCCTGCCCCGACTGTCGGTTTCTGCACTTGCAGCATCGCGCCTGCGCCGATGAGCGGCGGGGCTGTGGTGACATCCCAGGTGCCGTCGCCACCCATCCACAACGCGTCCGGCGTCAGAACGGTGCGCGCGTAATCATCTCCCGCGTAACCCCAGTAGAGGCCGCCTTCGCCATCGTCCAGCCAGAACGCTGTAGCGGGCAGGCTGTTCGATGTGGAGCCTTGCGCGACCTGCTGGATCGCAGCGTTATAGGTGCGCCACATCGTGTCAACCGGGTCGCCCTCTTTGGGCAGGACGAGCCCGTTGCTGGTGTTGTCTCCCACTGTGACAGGGATCGTGGTGGTGAACGGGTTCGTTCCATCCGTCAAGCTCAACGTGACGTAGAAAACCCCGTCAGGCTGATCGGTGCTCGACGCCGCGTATTGATGGGTGAGGCCGGTCGGCAACGTCGTCCCGGTCCACTGAGGTGTCCCGTCGCCCCAGTCGACACTCGCTGAGGTCACGGAGCCGGTGAGCAGCGTAGCGGTTTGGGTGATCGTGTCCCCAACGAACACTGAAACCGGTGAGACAGCGAAGTCAGCGGTCGGACCGACAACCGCCCCAGCTTGTGTCGTGAAATTCACTGTAGAGGAATCAGCGGTCAGCGGTGTCGCCTGGGTGTCTTTCGCCTCCACATACACGTCATAGGAGGTGGAGGCGGTGAGACCGGTCAGGTTGTAGCTGGTCTTCTGGACGGGCGTGCTGTTCTGTTTCGTCAACGATCCTGCGTGTGGACCTGCGTACACGTCGTAGCCCGCGATCGGGAAGCTGCCAGGGGTCGCTGCGCGCCAGCTCGCCGCCGCTGATGTTGACAGCGGGTCAGGAACGGTGACGTTCTGCGGAGCGGACGGCCCCACGATCACCGGGCCTGACGTCTTCTTGTACACCTTCAGGTAGTCGAGATACGCGGTCAGAGTGGTGTGGGAGACGGTGCGGGACGCGCCGATCATCGCGGTCTGCAACCCGAAGAAGAACGAGGTTTGCGGCAGGTTCCGCTTCCGGGTGATCGGATACCCATCAACCAAAGACCCGTCACACGTCAACGTGATGTAGTCCGAGGTGTTGTCGAAAACCCAGATATGCCACACGGAATGGTCGATTGGGACACCGCCGATTTTCAGCGGGCCGATCTGATCCTGAAACTTCGTGCTCGTGACCGTCGTCTTGTAATGCAGGTTGGAGCCGGCGGTTGTCCCCGCGCCATACCATTCGACGACGTCCTGCTCGACAGCGGAGTTGTCAGGGCAGCCTGACCAGTGACCAACATCCGGCCACAACAGGTAGACGCCTTTGGTGTTGGTGCCACCGGTGAAGAAGCCACGCCATTCGTAGCGGGCTTCAACGAAATGGGAGCCGGGCTGATGCATTTGGATGCCACCGTTAGCCCAGTTCCCCGGATACCCGAGGGATGCTGACGCGGCGCGGCTGTACACAGCGATGCAGGACCCGGTCGCCCCGGCGACACCCGTCTTGACCTCAACGTTCTCTTTGATGCGGGGCGACTGGAACGGGGATTTGGTTTGTTTCGGGTCGTAGGTGCGACCGTTGAGGACGTCCCAGTCCGCGAGCGAGGAGCAGTCGTTCTGATAGGTGAGCTGGAACGTGGCAGTAGGCA
>CAYTFY010000034.1:0-4221 GCA_964437225.1 uncultured Gemmatimonadaceae bacterium
TTTTCATCCATCTGCCTGCACAATTCTTTGATGATGTCAATATTTTTCCATTCATTATGTCCGCCGATATTATACGTTTCGCCAATTTTACCATCATGAAAAATAGTATCAATAGCCCGTACATGATCTTCTACAAATAGCCAGTCACGCACATTCAAGCCTTTGCCATAAATAGGAAGCGGTTTATTATGGATGATATTATGAATACAAAGCGGGATCAATTTTTCAGGAAAATGATAGGGGCCATAATTATTAGAGCAATTGGAAATAATTACAGGCAGATGATAGGTATGATAATAGGCGCGGACAAAATGATCTGACGAGGCTTTAGATGCAGAGTATGGGCTGCGCGGATCATAGGAAGTTTCTTCTGTAAAAAAACCTTCTTCACCCAGGCTTCCATAAACTTCATCGGTAGAAATATGATAAAATAATTTTTCATTATAATCATCTTTCCAGGCTTCTTTAGCAACCTGCAACAACGAAGCGGTTCCTAACACATTAGTTTTTACAAATGCCAGAGGATCAGTAATTGAACGATCAACATGGCTTTCTGCTGCGCAATGCAGCACTCCGGTAAAACCATATTTTTCAAAAAGCTCTTTTACTAAAACCATATCTTCAATATCGCCCTTTACAAAAGTATAATTGGATTTATCTTCAATATCCTTTAAGTTTTCAAGATTTCCTGCATAGGTAAGTTTATCGAGATTCACAATCTTATAATCCGGATATTTAGTCACGAACAGCCTTGTTAAATGTGATCCGATAAAACCCGCGCCCCCGGTTATTAAGATGACTTTCTTCATTTTATAATCGCCAAAACCAAACGGAACATTTTTTAAAACCAAAGGGAACATTTTTGCAGCATGTCAAAAACCGTCCTTAAACACCTTTTAAAGGTGGTTCCAAAGCCTTCATTATTGCCTCGTAGAGTGGCTCCAGAGAGCCGCCATACATTTCTTCTCCTCGGATCAATTTCCAGTCAGGGCGGCGATGCTTCAAACCTTTGTTGCGGAAGAGAGGCCGGTTACTTTCTATCACGATTGATTTATTCTTTCCTATTACTTCATAACGCTCTGTACGCTCGTCCAGGTATAGTAGTTTAACCTTCAAATTATAATTGCGTCCGTCTTTTTTTACGCGTATTAAAAATTCCATCCAACTAAGTTACTATCTTTACACCGCCAACATTCACATACAATCATAGCGTTTAATCCTGGCTTGATTCTCAAAATAAAGCCCGGACAACAAAGCGGCTCGCCGCTGCGCTATGATTGTGAATGTTGGCAAACACCACAACCGTCCGGGCCTTTTATTAAATTAAATTGAATAATTGGCCGTAAATACTTCTTCCTTCCGCTTTTGATAGCCGCCTTTAGCATTTACACTTACCAACTGATCAATACTGCGTGTGTGCCAGCTATTAGCTTTTGTGTATTGTTTTAACAGATCAGACGGATAGGATGAAAGCAGGAATTTGCCTTCAATCGTTGAGAGCCTTTTTAATAACGCCTCAAAATCATCAACGCTGTAGCCATCGTAATGTCCGCAATCGCTGTTATAGTAGGGAGGATCGCAATAAAAGAAGCTGGCAGGTGTATCCCTGCTTTTTATTACGTAAAGTGCATCAGTGCACTCCAGTTGTACATTCTGCAACCGGATGGCATATTCTTCTGTAAACCCATCACGTTTGTTGCTTATCTTCTTTGTAGAGGTATTCTTAGCCTTATCATAGCCCCAGCTACCATCTAACATGGCGCTGAATGATTGCGATGACAACACCCACACCGCCCAGGCTCTTTTGATCTCACTGAACATATCTGGATTGTTATAGATCACAGATGCTTTGCGATGCAGGTCGCGGCTATGAAGTGTAATTCTTATTTCCTTCTCCAGGCCTACAAAATCATTTTGAACAACTCTGTAAAAGTTGATTAACTCTTTATTGGTATCATTCAATACCTCTATTTCTGATTTTGGTTTGGAAAAGAAAATTGCCGCCCCGCCAAGGAATGGCTCCGCATAAAGTGTATGCGATGGAATGATTTGTAAAATAGTACTGACAAGCTTTTGCTTGCCGCCATAGTAGCTGATCGGAGTCTTTAATATTTTCATTTGAGTGGCTTGATTCCCAAATGATGATGAACAATTATTTTAAACTTACCACCCAGCTATACCTGTCCCCCCAGTCCTCTTTTATCTGCAACCGATAAAAGCCAGCCTGGTATGGAATTTCAAATTGATAATCCCCGCCACCTTTCGCAGGCACTTCACGTATGCTCTTCCAATCCGATGTGTTATCAGATTGTTGCAACACATAGAACCTTATCCCACTCTCATTTTCCGCATGAAAGAAAACAATAGCTGTCTCTCGTGCAGATTGTGAGATATGCAATGATGTATTGCAGGAAAACATGAATAATATGATGAGTAACTTTTTCATTCGTCGCTAAGTTTTAGAGGTGTTTTCCTAATCCAGAATTGCGTGATATTTACAGGTAATGGCGGCATATTACCGTTCTTAATCAGCACTATCGAACTATAAGGCTGTAGTATTACAGAACCACTATTATAAGTAGTACCTGCAACATCAATGTACCTATAAGATAAATCAATCGTAACAGGAGCGTTAGTCGCATTGTACTCAAACCTCAGATCGTTAGCATCAGTAATACTTTTTGGCGATTCTTTTGAATTGGCATCTGTACCACTAAAAGTTCTCCACTCTGCTAAACTCATAGTACCATTAAAACCTGATTGACGTGTTTTAATAATCGTAGCCGGTGAATTTATTTTTACGTAATAATTTGAATCAATAGTACCAAAATTTCCTACATCATTACCACTACCTTCTACTGAATAATAGTTTATCCCATACTGATACTGATTGGTTGCAAATATTATGTTGTTGGTTATCGTGTTACCATACACGGTATTTGAAAACTCATTGCCGTTACCATCAATTGCAATACTTCCATTTGCCCATGCAACAGCAGCTTGTGCTGAATTACTTGAACCAGTATTATAAATTGTATTGTTCCTTACAGTGAGGTTGTTAGAATTGTGTATATATAGCCCACTTGTACAGTTGGCAATAGTGTTATTACTGATACTCATGTGATTGCCCAGATCATCACTATATATACCAAATGCAAACAAGTCATTGCTTTGAGTGCCCCTGATGTTACCAACTGAATTTAAAATTATATTTTCTTCTATGATCTTACCGGTGTTTCCTGAATACCCGCTGTAGATACCTGCTGCATCCCCTCTTACCAGGGCTGAGTGATTTATAAAGTTGTTTATTACCCTCACATCTGCACCATTAAAATTGATACCACAATATGCACTGCTATCAACAGTATTGTATTGAACTAACGAATTATCAGCAGAAAACGCAATTCCACCATTGCTATAATCATCCCTTTTGTACACTGAAATTATTCCAGATAAATTAATATCATTGTTTGTGATGGTTAAATCAGAAACACTTCCAGTGCTAAAGATTGAGCTACTTCCACAATTATAAAAAGTGTTATCGTTTATAGTCCCACTTTGAATGCCCCCGCCATATAATAACATACCTTCTAAGCCTGAGTAAGAAATATCACAATTTGTAACCGAGAAAGTAAGATTACCACTTATCCAAATAGCATTAGTATTTGCCCCTGTGAAGTTTATATTGTCAACATCCGTAGAGTTAACGGAAGGAATATTAGAGTACAGATAAAACAAAGTATCAACCGTTGATATTTGTACATCAGTAGGCTCACCTACACTATATACACTTATCTTTTTGGTTGAAGGATTATAATACCATTCACCAGGCTGGTCTAATGTCCTTATATCATTTTGAATAAAGAACCCCCAATCTGCCGATAAACCGGAACCAAGCCCTGAGAAACTGATCGTACTTCCTACATGAGATGTAATTACTTCTCTGTGAAACGACCATTGGTTTACTCTCATCACTACATCCGCACCAGTCCAATCATAACCACCAGATAGATCAGTACTTGTTATGGACGAAGCCCCTACACCCGTTCCGGCAATACCCTGAAACTTATAAAAATTAGGTAGAAATGGGTAAGAAGCATCGCCATTGGGATATCTGCCCATAGGGGTACTTTTTCCATTTATAAGTACCATCTTTAAATCAGGTAAAGTAGATACTGCATTGGTAGTTTCCCAAATATTGGCTCCTTTATTAGTCCATGA
>CAYTFY010000035.1:0-4081 GCA_964437225.1 uncultured Gemmatimonadaceae bacterium
GGTGCCGGCGACGGCCTACTCTCCCGCGACCTCTCGGTCGGAGTACCATCGGCGCTGCAAGGCTTAACGGCCGTGTTCGGAACGGGAACGGGTGTGGCCCTTGCGCTCTAGTCGCCAGCGAACTGGTCGGTTTGGATGGTGACACCCAAACCCTAGTCAAAATAACAATAGAAGAGGTGTAGTGATTGTGTAATACGGGATACTACTGTTTCGTTCTGCAAGATCGCAGACTCTGCTTGAGGATAAGAGGAACCGCTGTTCATCACAGCCGTTCCATTCTTGGGAGTCAAGCCTCACGGGCGATGAGGATCGCTTCGCTTGGAACACATTGCTGCGCTTCCACGTGCGACCTCTCGACGGGGTAGTCTTCCCCGGCCCTTCAGGATGCTCAAGGCATCAGGGAGTGTTCATCTTGGGGGGCATTTCCCACTTAGATGCATTCAGCGGTTCTCGCCACCAATCATCGCTACCCGGCGCTGCAACTGGCGTCACAGCCGGTACACGAGCGGATTGTCCAACCCGGTCCTCTCGTACTAGGGTTCGCGCCCCTCAACACTCCAACGCCCGCAGCGGATACAGACCAAACTGTCTCACGACGTTTTGAACCCAGCTCATGTACCACTTTAACCGGCGAACAGCCGGACCCTTGGGACCTGCTCCAGCCCCAGGATGTGATAAGCCGACATCGAGGTGCCAAACCGCGCCGTCGATGTGAACTCTCGGGCGCGATAAGCCTGTTATCCCCAGCGTACCTTTTATCCGTTGCGCGATAGCCCGCCCACGCGGGGCTACCGGATCACTACGGCCGACTTTCGTCCCGGTTCGACCCGTCAGTCTCACCGTCAGGCGCCCTTCTGCCGTTACACTCTTTAAGCGCGAGTACCGACCGCGCTGAGGGCACCATCACGCGCCTCCGTTACTCTTTCGGAGGCGACCGCCCCAGTCAAACTGCCCACCTGCCACGGTCCCAGAAGAGGTTTGCTCTCCGTGGTGAGGGCGTCGCACAACACAGGGTGGTATTTCACTGAAGCCTCCTCGCAAGCTAGCGCCTGCGACTCACCGGCTCCCACCTATGCTACACAGTGAAGTGCAACGACCAATGACAAGCTACAGTAAAGGTGCATGGGGTCTTTTTGTCCTGCTGCGGGGACTCGGAATCCTCACCGAGACTGCAATTTCGCCGAGCACGTGGTCGAGACAGTGCCCAAGTCGTTACGCCATTCGTGCAGGTCGGAACTTACCCGACAAGGAATTTCGCTACCTTAGGACCGTTATAGTTACGGCCGCCGTTTACCGGGGCTTCGGCTCAAGACTGCAAGGGTTCCCCCCATGATCTCTCCCCTTAACCTTCCGGCACCGGGCAGGCGTCAGTGTGTATACGGCGCCTTGTGCGGCTTGGCACACACCTGTGTTTTTGCTAAACAGTCGCTTGGGCCGATTATCTGCGGCCTCCACAAGCCATGCAAGTAAATCGCATGACCGATCGAGGCATCCCTTATTCCGAAGTTACGGGATGATTTTGCCGAGTTCCTTGACCACGTTTCACTCGTTCACCTGAGGCTACTCGCCTTACCCACCTGTGTCGGTTTACGGTACGGACGCCCTATCAACTCCCCCAAACAGCTTTTCTTGCGTGTCGACTCCACGATACTCGCGGTTTGTCTTGCGACGCACCACTCGCTAGCCCGCCTCGGTTGCCCTACACGGGTAGACGGTCGATCCACATGACCGCTATCATTTCGTTCCACGGTCCCTGCTGGGGTGGTAACGTCTATAGGACGGCGCAGGAATATTAACCTGCTGTCCATCGGCTACGCCTCTGGGGCCTCACCTTAGGGTCCGCCTCACCCTGCGCTGATTGCCATGGCGCAGGAATCCTTGGGTTTACGGTGTCCAAGGTTTTCACTTGGATTTGCGCGTACTCATTCCGGCATACTCACTTCCCATCGCTCCACGCCTCGTTTCCACGGACGCTTCGTTGCGGATGGGAACGCTCCCCTACCCCTCATACATTGTATGAAGACCAAGCTTCGGCGGGCCACTTAATCCCGACCATTCTCGGCGCATACTCGCTGGACTGGTGAGCTATTACGCACTCTTTCAAGGAATGGCTGCTTCTAAGCCAACCTCCCAGTTGTCAAGGCAAATACACATCCTTCGCTATACTTAGTGGCCACTTTGGGACCTTAGCTGTGGTTCTGGGTTCTTTCCCTCTCGCCGCTGGACATTATCGCTCAGCGACTGCCTCCCGAGATACATTAGACAGCCATTCGGAGTTTGGTTGGGGTTGGTACCGGCTGATGCCAGCCCGCGCCCATCCAGTCGCTCTACCTGCTGCTAACAATTCCTCGAGGCCCTACCTCAATAGATTTCGGGGAGAACCAGCTATCTCCAGGCTTGATTGGCCTTTCACCCCTACCCACAAGTCATCCGAGCGGTTTTCAACCCACACCGGTTCGGTCCTCCACTCAGTGTTACCTGAGCTTCAACCTGCTCATGGGTAGATCGCCCTGGCTTCGGGTCTACCCCCTGGAACTCAACACGCCCTCGTTACAGGACTCGCTTTCGCTACGGCTCCGTACCATAGGCACTTAGCCACGCTCCAGAGGAGTAACTCGCCGGATCATAATGCAAAAGGCACGCAGTCAGTCGTCACACAGCTTGCGCCGTGCCAACCTCCTACCGCTTGTAAGCGTATGGTTTCAGGATCTCTTTCACTCCCCGCACTGGGGTGCTTTTCACCTGTCCCTCACGGTACTCGTTCACTATCGGTCACACAGGAGTCTTTAGCCTTAGAGGGTGGTCCCCCTAGCTTCACGCCCGACTCCTCGACGCTCGGGCGCTACTCAGGAACACTGCTACCGCATGCGACTAGATTTGGCGTACCGGGCTATCACCGTCTATGGCGCGCCGTTCCAGGCGACTTTCGCTATCGTTTGCATGCAGCGTCCGCAGGTCCTACAACCCCGACTTCCCAAGGGAAATCGGTTTGGGCTCCATCCCTTTCGCTCGCCGCTACTCAGGACATCTCGGTTGATTTCTCTTTCCTCCCGGTACTTAGATGTTTCAGTTCCCAGGGTTTGCTCTCCATATAGGAGTGACGGTCATCGCTGACCGCCGGGTTTCCCCATTCGGCAATCTGAGGCTCATCACGGTTGTGTGCACCTGACCTCAGCTTTTCGCAGCTTACCACGGCCTTCATCGCCTCTGTGTGCCCAGGCATCCTCCATACGCTTTCATTCGCTTGACATCCATATACTGTGTTCAAGCAGAGTCTTACCTACGCGCGATCTTACGTGAGTAACGCTGTGAAGGCGTTACTCGAACGAGTGAATCAATCTGCTTCTGTCTCTGAGAGACGTCTCCGAAGAGGCATCTCCCAGCGTTTCGTCGAAATTGAATCACAATTGTAGATTCGTTATCCCACAATCACTACGACCTTCTATTGTCAAACAGCAGCTCGAACGCGGGAACTCCCACCGTCCAAGCAAACAGTCAAAAAAACTAAAGTTGAGATCCAGATGTGGAGGCGTGCGACTTCCAGTGAGGACTTTCGTGACCAGTTCTTGCGAACTCCCACTACTCGTCGCTCCGGTAAGGAGGTGATCCAGCCGCAGGTTCCCCTACGGCTACCTTGTTACGACTTCGCCCCAGTCACCGCGCTCGCCTTAGGCCGCTTGGCCCCTTACGGGATCCGGCACGGACTTCGGGCGCTCACAGCTTCCATGGCGTGACGGGCGGTGTGTACAAGGCCCGGGAACGTATTCACCGTGGCGTAGCTGATCCACGATTACTAGCGATTCCAGCTTCATGTGGGCGAGTTGCAGCCCACAATCCGAACTGAGGATGAGTTTGAAGGATTGCCTTACTGTTGCCAGGTCGGTCCCCGCTGTCCCATCCATTGTAGCACGTGTGTAGCCCCAGACGTAAGGACCATGATGACTTGACGTCGTCCCCACCTTCCTCCGGTTTGGCACCGGCAGTCTTCCTAGAGTCCCCGACTTAACTCGCTGGTAACTAGGAACGGGGGTTGCGCTCGTTGCGGGACTTAACCCAACATCTCACGACACGAGCTGACGAC
>CAYTFY010000036.1:0-2292 GCA_964437225.1 uncultured Gemmatimonadaceae bacterium
TTCGCTCAAGTACGAGCTATCGCAAGTCAGAGCTTCAACGGTGGCGGCTCGGCAGCTCCTTCGCTTGCAGGCGGCACGCCTGCGACGCCGGTTACACCAGTGACGGGAGGCACGCCGCAATCGGGCGGTGGTGGCGGTGGAAGCTTGCTGACGGTAGAGGGCGTGTCTCCAGATGCGTTATTCAGCGGCCGTACCGTGCGGGCCTTGGCCGAACGCTTGGCCGAGCACCAGCGTGACGGCGGATCGGTCCAGTTTGCGTAACCCGACATGATCCATATCAGCTCATCCGTCGTTCTCGGCCCGCTGGGTGATCCGGTCGATGCACGCAATCCGCGGATCGGTTGGCACAACCTGGCTACAGCTGAGAATGTGTCCGCCGACGAGCAGGCCGCAGGTGAACCGGTCGTGAATATCGCCAATCCCGCAACCTATCTTAGGTGGCGGGGAACAACGACCAGCGAGCAATCGGTGCAGGTCTCGCTGATCGCAGCCGCGGAAGTGAACTACTTCGCCATCGCGAAACACAATCTGGGTTCGTCAGGCGCAACGATTCAGTTTCAGTCGAGCACGGACGGTTCAACGTGGGACAACGTTACTTCACCGATCGTACTCAATACCGACTACGTCGTGATTTATGAGTTCGACACCGTCTTCGCGCAGTACTTCCGCCTGTTGATCACGCCAGGGAGTGCGCCGCCGAGCATCTCCGTGCTCTATCTTGGCGAGATTCTGATTCTCCAGCGCCGAATATACGTGGGTCACACGCCGCTGGTCTATGGACGCAAGACGACGGTATCGAATGGCCGCTCAGAGTCTGGGGAATTTCTCGGGCGAGTGCTTCGCAGGCAGTTCCTTGAGTCGTCCGTGGATCTTCAGAACATCACGCCGACATGGTATCGGCAGTACTTCGAACCGTTCTCCGAGGCTGCAACAACACAGCCGTTTTTTTGGAGCTGGCGGCCCGCGTCATATCCAAACGAATGCGGTTATGCGTGGCTTGCTGATGACACGAAGATGAGCAATCAACGATCCAACGGCCATGTACAATGCAGTTTTAGCATGCAAGGAATTCGATGAAGGCCCTGAATTTAACAAACCAGAAATTCGGCCGTCTTACAGCGATCCGAAGCAATGGATCGAGGGTATCTCCGAATGGTCGGGCGTACTCGACTTGGATTTGCCGGTGCGAATGTGGTGTCGAAACAATAGTTCGCTCGGATAATCTTCGAAATGGCATGGTTCAGTCATGCGGATGTTCTCGCCGCGAGTTCCTTGATCTCACTGGCGATATATTCTCAAGATTAACAGTTGTGAGGGCGATAGGTAGAAACAAGCACAACCAAATAATGTGGTTATGCCGTTGCGAATGCGGAAATGAAGCGACGGTCTCGACAAATGGTCTCCGCAGCGGGAACCACAGATCTTGTGGCTGTTTCCAGCGGGAAGTTGCGTCGAAGGGCGGCACCTCACGCATTGTTCATGGGCACAATCGATCAAACACCGCCGCTCCAACGCCAACGTATGTCTCATGGATGGGAATGATTCAGCGATGTACTAATACCAAGAATCCAAAGTATCCGGAATACGGTGGTCGCGGTATTAAGGTTTGCGAGCGCTGGAGGACATTCGAGAACTTTTTGGCCGACATGGGCGAGCGGCCGGAAGGAACGACCATTGATCGCTATCCGAACAATGATGGGAACTACGAATCCGGCAATTGTCGATGGGCAACGCCGAGCCAACAGGCCGCGAATAGGAGACCGCGGCGCAAGAGGGCCGCATGACGATCACGGTCATCGAGATCGATATTCCCTACTGCGATCTCGTGTACGGAACAGCGCCATGCACAGCTGCCCTGGGCGTTACCGGTGAGCGCAAGTGCTTCAACGTTATCCGGACTTGTCAGGACCGAGGGAACTTCACGCCCTCGTCACTGACGCTGCGCTTCTGCATGCCGGCTGGCGATACAGACTTCCTGCGCAATGGCTTGCCGGTTGTCGTAATTCCATCGGTCAAATCAGTCAGCGTCACCCCGGCTGTCGTTAATCCCGGTGTCGATATAGGCAATCGAGAAACGGTGCGGGTGGTATTTGAGGATCATCCTCACTCCGATGCCGGGCTCGATAAGTACCTTGCCGACCGAGACTACGATCCATTCCAGCGTGGATCTTTCTTCGCGAAACTGCGTGCCCGCAATCCTTCACTGGAGGGATATGCGTTTCGGATGCTGATCGGCGATGAGGGCGACGATCTATCCGAGATGACGACGTACAACTACGTCATCGACTCCGC
>CAYTFY010000036.1:2392-3992 GCA_964437225.1 uncultured Gemmatimonadaceae bacterium
TGAATGAACTGATCGAGCAGGTTGGACTGGTGTTCTGGTGGGATGCCATCGCCATGCGGTTGCGATTGCGCTCGCTGCGGCCCGTGAGTGCCGAGGCGAAAGTATATGATGACGATCAGATCATGGCTGATTCGTTTCGCTCGACTGAGCAGCCCAACAGGCGAATATCAGAGGTGTGGACATACTATGGAATCAGGAACCCTCTGGAGGAATTAGAAGAGGCGAGGAACTATCGCGCGGCCATCGCAACCTTTGATGCGAATTCGGATCAGGACTACGAGCAGCCAGCGATTAAAAAGGTCTTCTCTCGTTGGATCTCCTTAAACAATCGGTCTGCGGCATCTCGTCTAAACTCCATGCTGCTGGCTCGCTACAGGGACGCACCGAGGAAGTTCACGTTCGCTCTGTACGAGACCGTCGACCAGGTACCGACATTAGGCGGCGGGCTGCAAGCCCGGACGTGGTCGCTCCAAGATGCTACTGGAGATGTGATCGCGGTACCGGCCCAGGTCACATCGCTTGAGCGCAAGGAGGATCGATTCATCGTCGATGCGCAAGAGTCAATCTTTGTTCCGCAGGACGACCTCGAAACTGCGAAGTTGATTTTCATCGACGATAACACGTCCAACTCAAATCTTCGCGCGCTCCATGATCAGATATACGCCGAGCCTCAAGAGTATGACGTTATCCGCTGCGTCGTCGGAGCGGGCGTTATCGCCGGCCAATTTGTAATTGGAGACTGGCCGGACTTCGTCGACATCACCATTGTAAACAATGGTCGAATTCAGGGAGCGGGTGGCGGATATGGAAGCCTCAATGGCGGGACTGCACTGTACACGCGTCAACCGATCTCCGTTGAGAACAACGGAGAGATATGGGGCGGCGGCGGCGGGGGTGGTACGGGACGCTTGCTAAGCACTGGCGACCCGGAGAGCCCTAGTTTCATTTCTGCTGGTGGTGGTGGTGGTGCGGGATATCCACCTGGAACCGGCAGCTACTACGGCGGTAGCGCCGGTACGCCGACCTCGGGCGGGGCGGGAGGTGAAATTAGCCTAGTGACTACATCCCGTGGCGGAAACGGCGGCGGCCCTGCTGCGCCAGGATTCCCTGGTAACGCGGTGGGTAGTACCCCGGGCACGGCCGGCCTAGCCGTTGACGGCGACAGCTATATCAACTGGATCAATGAAGGCACCATCGCTGGTGCGAGGGTTAACTGATGGCTCTGGCAGCATGGCAAGCCACGATCGTCGATGAGTCGGGGAATGTTCAAGACGAGGCTAGCGTTGAAGTTCTGCTGGAATCGAGCGGGGCGACGGCAGCTCTGTTCTCTGATCGAGATGGCTCTAATCCGATCAGCAATCCAGTTGAGGCCGGCCCTGATGGCTTTGTCAGGTTTTATGCGGCAGGCGGTGCCTATCGCATCAACGCCACATTAGGGGCGTTCTCGCGCACCTGGCGGCATGTTCCGATCGGGCTTCTAGGCGAGAGGGATACCGTTCATGAGAGTTTGATTCGGTACGACCGCACCGCCGCCGAGATCGCCCTGGGCGTGACGCCGACGAACTATCCCAAATGGCCCGGCCCGATCGTCGATGTCGAA
>CAYTFY010000037.1:0-3676 GCA_964437225.1 uncultured Gemmatimonadaceae bacterium
GATGCGCGATTGCGGCGGGGTTGGGCGTGCCGAAGGTGTACGAAATGCCCGCGGGCACCGTGGCCCGGAGCAACGCCTGTGCGCTCTCTGAGCCGAGCGACGCCGCATAGGTGCGGCTGGCCTCCACCTGCGCGCGCGCCATCTCGGCCCATCGGTATATGCCGTCGCGGGTGGCAGCCATGAGGCTGTGCATCTGTGAGAGCCGCATCACCGCGCTGGCCGTGATAGGTTGCCCGGCGTCTTGCGCCTGTTGGAGCGCCGTCTGTAGCGCTTGCACATGCGGTTGGATGCCCTGCCAGATCGTTTGGTACGCGCTCGTGAGCTGGGCGGCGGCGTGCGCCTCGTGTTGCAGCAGGTGGCGCTTGTAGGTGCGCGCGGTGGAGAGGATAGACACCTAGCGATCCTCTTTGAAGGCGAGATAGAACAGCCAGCCGAGAAACGCCAGGATGCCCCACAGCATCAGCACCATCTCCATCACCGCACCTCCGCACGCGCCATACTGCGCTCTGCCTCAAACCCGCTCGGATACCGGCCCCGTAGCTTCTCGACATTGGCGGCGAGCACATCCTCCAGCGGCACCATCAGCGCCGCGCACAGCAACGCCAGATACCACGCCACATCCCCCGCCTCGCCTATCAGCCGATCACGCATCGCCTGGTCGAAGGGGTGGCCCTGCCCGACGTGCTTCTTCACCAGGTCCGCCACCTCGCCCGCCTCACCGCACAAGCCGAGCGCCGCCACAATCAGCGCCTTGTCTCCGCTCAGGGTGTGGTTGGCTGTGCGGAGTGCCGCCGCCTGATAATCGCGCACCGTGAGCGGAGCCAAGACGGGCGCCAACTCCCCCGCCGCGAAGGTGCGCCGCTGGCCTTCCGCGTCATAGGCGTGGTACTCGATGCCCGCGTCCGTCACGCTGAGGCCGCACACTACGCCATGCCACGGCCCATGCGTTACGGGTGTGCCCACCGGGAGATGATCGTTACTCATGCGCGTGCCGCCTCCACGTAAAAGCTGCCCCACTCCGCCGCCTGGCATGCGCCCGTGCCAGCGAACTTGTACCAGTACGTGCCCGCTGTGGCGCTGGTGAGGTCGTAGTTGTAGGTGTAGACGCCGGTACTGCTGTGCGTCAGGTCGGCGGTCACTTTGGTGGTATCGGTGCCCAGCGGGTCTGTCACCGTGAGGGTGACGGCGGTGGGGTCGGTCAAAGTTGAGCCGACCTTGAAAGTGCCGGTTAATGTCACCAAGCTACCGATATCATAGGATGAGATGGTCATGCTGCCTCCGCTGGTGCGTCTGAGAGGGTCACTGTAGCCGCTAGGGCGTCGCTGAGGGTCACGGTAGCGGCGAGCGTATCGGAGAGCGTCACTGTGGCCGCTAGGGCGTCTGTGAGCGTCACGGTGCCGGGGACCGACGCCACCGCAGTGCCCGATGCCACCAGCGACGTTGGAATAGTGCGCGTGGCCGTCACCTGAGCCGCGAGACTGGCCGCAACAGTGCGCGCCTGGGTGGCCTCAGCAACCAGCGACGTTGGCACCGTGCGCGACTCTGTACCCACCACCGACGCCACCACCGATGCGGGCACATCCCGCGCGCTAGTCGTTTGCGTGGCGAGCGAGCTTGACACGGTGCGGCTAGATGTCGTCTGTGCGGCTATTGAGGTCGGTACGGTGTGCGCGGTGGTTGCCTGAGTCGCTATCGAGGTCGGTATCGTCTTGCTGGCCGCCACCTGCGCTACCACGCTTGTGGGAACGGTGCGGCTTGCGGTGGTGCTCGCCACCACGGAGGCTGGCACCGTGCGGCTGGCCGTGGTCTGAGCCGCTAGCGACGTGAAAACGGTGCGGGTGCTCGTGGTTTGCGTCACCACTGATGCCGGAACGGTGTGGGTGCTCGTGGTTTGCGTGGCGAGCGACGCCGGTACCGTGCGCGTGTTGGTGGTCGCCCCGCCCGCCGCCGCCTTGAACGCCACGATCACGGCGGAGACGCCATTGCTAAACGTAGTGGCCGTGCCACCGCCCTTGTATGTGCCGGTGCTCGATACGATCTGATACGCCGTGCGCAAGGAGTTGTGCGAGTTCGAGCCGCCAGTGATGCCGGTTTGGATGGTCCAACCGCTTGACGGTGTGCTATTCGCGTTGGTGATGGCGGCTGGCTCGCCCTGATTGACACCCATGGCCACCCACAGGAGGTCTGCGGCGTTGGTCGTGGTGATGGTGTTGGTATCCCATGTGGCCGTGCTGGAGATCACCTGCGAGTTGTGGCCGTTGGTGCCATCGGTCGGTGTGGAGGTGGCCGCGCCGCTCACGTCGTCTACCGCAATCTCCCACGACTCTCCGGAGGCGAGGAGTTGCGTATTGAACGTGACGGTGACGGTGGCGCCGCTCGCCAGTGCCAGGCAATTCGCGCAGTACCACACCGCGCAAAGCGTGTTCTGCCCGCCATCAACGGTATGCACGGCGCTGACATACGTGTTGCCCGCCGTGTCCGTGACGCTCGCCAGGTCGCTCAGGTCGCCTACGTTCTCGCCGCTGACAGACACGATGATGAGATCACCCGCCGCAATGCTACTGGTGGTCGTGGCCGTGACGGCGGCGCCGCGTGTGTTGCCGGTTGCGCTTCCGGCGCGGCCTACGTAGGATAACGCCATGAGTCAGCCCCTATACCGCGTTGAAATCGGTACTCTCGAACGTGTTGCCCTCAGCATCGAAGAAATGATAGACGCCGCTCCCATCCGGCCAGCGATAGCCGATGATGGTGTAGCCCGGCTGGAAGACGAATTGCCGCGCGCTCTCTTCCAACGTGAATACGCGCCGCCGCGTGAATACCGCCTCCGCGCCAAGCGGCACCGCGAGATGCACGCCCGCCTCCCCGCCTGGCACTTGCGTGTAGAGCGCGAGTTGCGAGAGCCGCGCCGCATCCAACTGCGAGAACGACCCTAGCCCGCGCTCGTCTTCGCGGTACACCGTGCCGGTGGAGCGGTCAGTCGCCTCCCAGCGATACATCTCCGCTGGCATGCTACGCCTCGTCATACTGGAGCTTGAGGCTAGGCGCGGCGTTGTTGGTGCCAGGCCCGCCCGCATAGGTGCTATCGAGGCCCGCCACGCACACCACCATGCCGCCGTTCGGGCCGGTGGAACTGGTGGCCGTGCTGGTGGCGTCCCAGGTTTGCGCCGTGGTCGTCATGGCGGTATAGCCGCTCGGCGTGGCGCCATCGGTGCCGCCCGCCGCTGGCATGTTGCCGCTAGCCGCCTGCGCATACGACGCCACGGCCACGTTCTTGAAGGAGAACGTGAGGCCGGTGGCGGGGCTGGTGGCGAGATAGATTTTGCGGTTACTCATGTTGGTCGTGCCCGCCACCGTCACGTACAGCACGAGGTTTTTAATCCATGAGTAGTTGGTGCCGGTGGTGGTGGGGACGGGAATAGGCGTCGTGGTGTCCGTGGCGCTATCCGCCCGGTTCCACTTGATGCCGCCCTCCGCCGTGGCCCATGACACCGTGCCGCCTGTGCCGATCTCAGCGAGTACCGTTGCTGCTGCCATTGCTCTTGCTCCTAACTATTGCGCGGCTTGGATCGCCGCCGCGCGGGCTGCCTGCATGGCGGGATGGTTCAGATTGCCCGCTGGGGGCTGTGGTTGCGTGGGGTCTGTCGGCAAATCACCGACACTTGGCGGCATTTGCCCG
>CAYTFY010000038.1:0-3609 GCA_964437225.1 uncultured Gemmatimonadaceae bacterium
TCGGCACAGAAACGGCACAGCTTCACACCTCCGCCGCTCTGGATTGGAAGTCTGGTGAATGCTTTCCGTAAGTGGTTTCCAGCACCCTCAGGCTCATCCCCAAGCTGCCGGCCGCTTCCCACGGATCGACACCTGCTTGCATCAGCCACGTCGCCTTGGTGTGCCGTAGCGTGTGCGGACTGGCATCCTTGACCTTTGCGGCAGTGCAGGCCGTTTGCCAAGATCGCCGGAGCTTGCGGACCGGATGGCCCTCGTAATGCACCACGTATTTGATACCCTTGTCCCTGCGCTTCCAAAGCCGCAGGAGCCGCACCAGAGATCGCCCCAACTTGACAGGCGGTGTTCGTTTCGTCGAATTCTCCGCCTCTCGGGGCGCCCGGCGCGACATGATACCGCGCTTGAGGTCGATCCAGTCCCATTGCAGGTTGAGCAGCACGCCGGACCGGCTGCCGGTCTTCAAGCCCAGAATGATAAATCGGTAGAGGTGTGGCGTTTTCATCGCCGCCAGTCGGAGCCGCTTGGCTTCCTCGCGGGTCAGCCATCGATCGCGGGGCGCCGGCTTATCCGGCATGACGATGCTGGGAATCTTGTCGAGCGGACCATAGAACTTATTCCAATAGAGCAGTGCGGCGCGCAACACCTCCAAATCGCGACGGCCGGCAACCGGAGGACGCTTGTCGGCGAACTCCTTGCAGGTCTCCGCGTTGATTTCGACCGCAGTCTTCAATCCCCAGAACCCTTTCAGATTCGAAACATTGTGCGCGGCCTTTTTCGCTGAGCGCGTCTTAGGTAGCCATTCCTTCGCATAGACCAGCAGGACATCGGCAATCAGCGGCGAAGGACTCGGCGCGGGCCGGTACTTGCTGGCGATATATTCTGCGAGCCGCTTTTCAGCGCTCTCGTTGTCTGGTCGAGCGCAGCCAGTGCGGATGAAGCTCGATCCATCGCGGATAACCCACTGGCTTCGCCGCTTATCGAGATAGAGCCGGGGACCTTGCGACCGACGCGGCATCGCTCCTTCATCTCCTTCAGGTCAAATATCGTTGTGAAGTCCCGGCGCCCGATCCTGTAAAGGGCAAGGTTGCCGCGACGATGCTCGGCTCGCAAGCTGGCAATCGTCACAGTGCCGGCCATGAACTCCTCGCACGCCCGCTTGAGCGTGATCAGATCAGTCTCGTCGGCCGCCCGCGTCATGCCTCAGCATCCTTGCGGGGCTCAAGGATGAAGCATGCGATGTGTCGGCCGGTGCCTTTGCCGGCGGATCCATCTTCCTTTGCCAACCATCGAACATCGCCAAGATTCCGGACCGACGCATGTTCGCCCAAGATGGCTTTGAGTAGCATCAAGAGCCATTTGTCGACCGGATAAACCAGGACGACGCGCTTGCCCTTTTGCCATTCAATGATGGCCTTCCGAACCCACGCCGTTGGGCCTTTCTTTTTGCCCTCGTGCATAATCGAACCGAACGGTGGGTTGACATAGTTCGATTGGCCCCATTCGCATGTCAGGCCGTCGAAGTCGTCCGGCAATGGAAACGGACAGGGATCGAAGGTGAATTCAAACTCGGCGTGCAGTCGCTCATATAGATCGGGCGGCGTCAGCCAATAGTGCTTCTGGTCGGATCCGTTGCCCACGTGAAATTTGTTTTCTGACGGATGCAATTGAGATTGATGCTGGAGGTCAAGTTCGCTCACTTCACCGCCTCCGTCTTGGTGGTGGCGGTCGCGTACAGACCGATTTGATCGAGGATCGACAGTCCCTGAATGTCGTCGCCCGCGCTCGATAACCATGCATCGAACTCAGCCCACGCCAGTTCAGCAACTTGCCAGCCACGTAGTTCAGCCTTTGCGAGTGAGGGGGATGTGGTCATAACTTGTAGCCCTTCAACGACTGGTAGACAGCAATCATCGCAGGCAGGTCGCCTTCGGCCATAGCCTTCGCAGCGGCGTTCAGGTCGCCTCGCATACTAGCAATTGCAAACGAGCCTGCCGGGCCGATTGATTGGTAGGCCGGGATCACCACATCACGAACGTGGGCCATGACCTTTGGAAGGTCGTCACCAAGGGTTTTCATGTTGACGCCTCCGCCTCTTTGGCCACGCGCTTCCGCGCTAGGCGGTCTTGGTTCAAAGATTTGATAATCTCGTCCGGTGTCGCGCGATAATAGCCGCCAAAACCAAGAACCTTTCCGGTGTTACCTCCAACCGCCACAACAATCTGCTGGTCTGCGTGATGGACTTCGATTACTCGTGTTTGACCGGCAACGTATTGGTGGCTCTCGTTTGGCCGCGCAGAAACGCGGCGGATAGCGTCGGCGAGTTGTTTGCCGAAATTCGGATCTCGCTCGATGCGGTCGAGTTGATCGAGTAGAACGACGACTGTTGCGTTGAATCCCATCACCCCACCTCCTTGGCCGGAGTCGGAGGGGCGGCGGCGATCATGGCGAGGTAGACGTCGTTGGCTACATCGGCCGCAAAGCCGTCGTCAGTGCCATCACTCCATTGTGTTGGGTTATTCTCGCAACCGGCAATAATCATCTCGGCTGTCGGCTCTCTCGGCACGACGACATGGGTGCCGTTCACCGCATTCAACTCGTCACGCATTTTACGAGCGAGGTCTATCCAGCGGTTTCTGCTTATTTCGAGGGCATCGCGTTGTGCTTTAAGTTCGGTGATCCAACTATCCTTCTCAGCGAGCCCTGCGGTGAGGGCGGCTTCGAGGCCGAACTTGCACGCATGGAACCCAACGTCTGGGGATGGCGGCGTAAACAGGCCGCGTACAACCTCGTCCATGTATGCGCCGAATGCGATCTTGTAGTCGCGCACCATCTCATCTGTCACGTTGTTACCTGGCATCGGACGGCCCCGGCATAAACGTCGAAAGCGGGATTTCCTTCTCGCCATGGTTCGGCATGATGGTTTGAGTGGCCGGCACAACCTTCCACTCGTCGGGATTCCAAGGGTGGTCGCGCCAATAACTGGTCAGATGTCGGATCGCGTCTTCCGGCTTGTCGAATACTGCGTCGTGCCAGACGTTTCCGTAAGGGCCGACAAGAGCAAAACCCGCCTTGATGTTCTCTCGGGTCATGTTCAATTGCTTCAAAGTTAATCTACGAGGCATCTGACGGCTCCTGTTGACGGGCTCGGGATCGGTACCAAGAATGGATTTCGCCGTCGCAATATTGTGTGACGGAAAAGAAGATGCCGCAGCCATGGCATTTCAAACGGGCGTAGATATCAACGACCGGGCCGCCCGCGCTCTTGCAGGATTTATCCAAATGCCAGTCATCGAAATTCCACTCTTCACATCGCGGGCAGATTGGAGTCCGACCTATGCGCAGGTGAAGCTCGCCAAGCAGTGCTGCTTTGCTCATGCCTTCTCCTGTTCTGCATTGAGGAAGGTGCGGGCGGCGCGGAGGTGATCGGCCATCAGGTTGTATTGAGGCCCGGCTGCCGGGCCGTAGATGCACTGATCGTATCCATCATCGTTGCACGTTCCGAAAAGGTCGCCTGCTCTCGCAAACGGCTCGATCACTTTCTTCGCCTCGGCTTTGAACTCGGCAAGGCGGGCTTCGGCGGCAACCTTGTGCATGCATTCGCGCTGCCACTTG
>CAYTFY010000039.1:0-3568 GCA_964437225.1 uncultured Gemmatimonadaceae bacterium
GCCATCTACAGCCCCTTGCAACGCTGAAAGGCGTAGCGGATGCGACCGCGAACCGTGCCCTGCGCCGCCGCGATCGCCTTTTCCAAAGCAGCGATGGTGCGTTCGATCTCCGACAGGGAGCGGAACGTCGTCAGGTTGTCGCCCTGCTTCGCGGTCAACACGCCGGTATCGCGCGCCTTCTTCAGCGCATCGAGGCGGGTCTGGAGTTCGGAGGTCGTCGTCATTCGAGCGATTCCCAATAAAAAAGCGCCTCAAAAGGGCGCTCGTCATACTTCATACTTCGAATAACTGGTTCGGCTCAGTTGACGTATTCACGAAAACCGAGGCGGTCCGCGTGTTGTTTCATCTTTCGCGCTGCTTTGTTGATGATTTGCCAGACGCGAGCCCTGCCGATGCTGAATTCCTGCGCGATCTCATCGAAAGTATGCTCGCCTTCGCCATCCAACCCATAATGCATGGCGATCATCTTCCGTTCGCGATCGTTCAACGGTTCCTGCAATTTCTGCACAAGATCGTCATCTTCGATCGCATGATGCACCTCCAACGCAAGCGGTGCCGCGGATTCCAATGAGACCATATATTCATCGACCTCACGGACAACGACCCGCGAAGGCCCAAAGCCTTCCGCCTGCTTTTCGGAGAACAAGTCTTCTGGTTCAACTCCAAGAGCGGAAGCCAGATCCACCGCGAGTTTGCACCATTCTCCCTTGGTCGTCATCGCTGGACGACTGAGGCTTATGAGGTTTACCACTCCTGTATATGAAAGCTGCATGGCTTCGCAGAATCGAATTATCGATGGATATCCACTGGCCTCTATTTGCGACAAAATGCGATTATTCTTAATCTTCGCAACAACGCGATAATCTTTCGTCATCGTCTTAGTTCTCCATCGTTCGCCCGGACAGCCACGCCCGGCGCGATTTTTGCAGGGGATGCTTGCGCATCTCCGGGGAACGATGGAGACGAAAAACTCCACCGCGCTTCACTCCTCGTGGCTGCGAGGATATCGTTGACAGCTAGGTTCGTCGGGGCTTCATCCCATCCATGAACTGCGGCGAACGGAGCGCCCGCGTCGTTTCTGCACCGGCGCGGCGGCGCGCGGCGGCGCTACCTCGACCCCATGATCTTCAATTTCGTGCTTGACCGGCTTCCGGCTCGGGAACTGCGCTTCCAGATCGCGCCAGACCTTTTCAGACCAACGATCAGCGCCGAGTATCCATGCCGCCGCCCTCGCATAGACACGGCAATCCAGCGCCTCGTTGCGCTCCCGCATCTTCTGCCATTCGAGCTTTTGGAACCCCCGACGGGTTTTCACGACCGTCAGTTGTTCGGCGACGAGCTGCCTGATCCATTCCGAATCCGCCCATTGCGGGAGATGGATCGTGCCGGCCGGATCGACCTCGCCGACTTCGCGGTCCTCGTCTGTCGGGCGCTTCAGGTTGAGAAACCGATAGGTCTCCGACTTGAATGTCGAGACCGCCACGGTCCAGAGCCGAGCGCCGCGTGAAAGCTTCTTGCCCCTTATGGTGGCGTCGACGAAGGTCGGTCCCGAAACGGGTGATGATCGGTTGAACCCTTCCACGCCCTTGACGGGACTGACGATCCCGAACCCGGCACGTCTCGCCCATGCATAGACGGCCGAAGTCTCGTAACCCGTATCGATGCAGAGCCGGGAAAGCTTCATTTCGATACCGGATTGATGCGTCCATGTCTGAGATAGAAGTTCGTCCAGCCCGTCCCATGCTTCCTGTGTCGCCGGCCCGCCCTCGATCACGATATGATCGACGAGCCAGCTTTCCAGCCCCCGGCCCCAGGCCCAGATATCGGCCTCGATCCGGTTGCCCTGCACGTCGACGCCGGCGGTGAGGAACAGCGCCCCATCCGGCACCGGAGCGGCGAATTGGTCTCTCCGATCCGAAAGCCGCTCCCAATCCGGCGCTTCACCCTGTTCCTGCCAGGTCTCGCCGAGTACCGTGTTCTTGAATGTCTTGAGCGCGGAATCGTTACCCTGCGCCGCTTCCCATTCCCGCGCGACCTGCGCCCACGAAAGCCAGCCGACCGGCGAATAGAGCGAGGAGATATGAAACCCGATCAGATGCGGATCGGTCGATTCCGCAGTCGGTCTCCATTCCCCATTTTCGAGCATCCATGTCTTGTGATGCTCAGGGATAGGCTCCTCGCAGCTCTCGCAATGATAGGCCGCCGTTTCGGGCTTGCCCTTCTCCCAGCGGAGCCGTTCGAACTTCAGCCACTGCTTTTCGCCACAATGGGGACAGGGGAGGAAATAGCGCCTTCTGTCGCTCGCCTCATATTCCCGTTCGATCCGCGAAAGCCCCTTGATCGTCGGCGTCGAAGTCATGAACACCTTCCGGCGATGACCGAAGGTCCGCGTCCGTGCCTCGGCAAGCGCGATCGGATCGCCCTCTCCGTCCACGTCGCCCTCGTAGGCGTCCACCTCATCCAGAAACAGATATCGCGCCGGCATCGATCGAAGCCCGGCCGCGCTGTTCGCCCCGGTGATGACCAGTTGGCCGCCGGGGAACCGTTTGGACAGGACCGTGTTGCCACTATCCCTCGACCGCGCCGGCAATATGCGGCTGCGAAGCTCCGGGCTTTCTTCGATCAGTGGTTCGATGCGTTGTTGCGACAGACGCTTGGCCAGATCGACCGTGGGCTGCACAGCTAGAAACGGCCCCGGCACCTGATGGATCGCGTAACCGATCCAGTTGTTTCCCGACTCCGTTTTCGCAATCTGCGCGCCGGCCATCAATGCGATGCGCTGCGCAGGATGCGACGGCGACAGGCAGTCCATCACCTCGCGCATGTAGGGCGTTCGGGAGGTCCTGTATTTTCCCGGTTCCGCCGATCCGCGAGACGACAGAAACCTGTACCTGTCCGCCCATTCCGAGACCGTCAGTTGCGGGTCGGGCTTTCGTCCTGATCCCCATGCCTCCGTGCAAAGCGCCTCGCCAGCGAAGCTATCTGAGTTCAAGACGGAACTCGGGAATCTCGGCAAGGTGCTGTCTGACATAATCGTCGAGGACCGTTTCCACCTGGTGCGGGTCCAGCTTCAATTCGGCGGCCATCAAGGCGCCGACGCGCGCCGGCCATTGCAGCCAGACATCCCGTTCGGCCCGCGCCTTCGCGAAGATCAGGTCCGTGGCTCGCCGGCTGTCCACGAGTTCACCGCGCTTCTTCGCCAGGTTCAGATCGCGCTCCCGGACCTTCAGGATCGTCTCCGCTGTGCGCGCCGCATCGAAGCCGGAGAGTCCAGACTGACCTTCCTCGCTCAAAATCTGCGCAATGAGCGCGATTGCTTCGCGGGCTTGATCCGGTGTGTTGACCGTTGCAGGCGCGTCAACATCATCGGGCAACGGCTTGGCGCGGGCCGGATCGGTGTTCGATTTCAGCGCGGCGACAACCGCGTCCAGATCGTATGAACCATCTGCATTGCGCGGGATACGGCCCTTCTTCGCCAGTCTGGACAGCCCGCCTTTGTCCCTGCCGAGACGACGCGAAAGCTCGCCCAGGCTGATACCTTCGGCCATTGTTCACCGTTTCAGGGTTG
>CAYTFY010000040.1:0-3426 GCA_964437225.1 uncultured Gemmatimonadaceae bacterium
GCAAGAGGTGATCGGAACATTCCTGGCGCAACAGCTGGCCCATGCCCACCGCTTCCGCGCCGCCGATGTAATGGACGTACAGTTCAGCCTTCGCGTGCGTGCGAATCAGCTGCTCGCCTTCGGTAAGCCACGCATTCGTTGCGCCATCAGACGCGGACACGGACACGTCTTTCAGCTCGAACTGGAAGCTGAACATCAGCGTGTAAGTGCGATCGGGAATTGGATAGAGACGCAGCGTGCGGTTCTGGATGGCGTACTTGTACGGCTCGCCGCGCTCGTCGGTCGGACCGAGGCGATCCTCGATCCAGTCGTATGTCACCTCATCGAGAGGTTCGCGGCGTGTGCCGTCCTGAAGCTGCAGGAAGTCAGCTTCGATCCAGTCGAGAGGAAGGCTGACGTACTCCATACCGGAGGTGACGGCAGCATAGGCACGCTTGATGTTGAAGCCGACGCGGCGGTTGCGATAGAAATGGATCGCGTCGGCGACCGCGCGCTTGATGCGCGGATCGTAGTTACTTCCGCGATCTAGATCCTCGCGGATGTTTGCGACCATCTGGCCGAACGTTGACATGACCGCCCTCTGTTGAGGGCGCGTCCCGGCCAGACACCGCGCCACAGGTCGGACAGGCCCGACCCTGCGCCGATTCTAGCGCGGCCTTGACCGCTTGGTCACGCTGCTGCTGAACTATCTGCCGGCGGCGCATATTGGTACCAGTGACGATCAAATTGTGAGGTAACCCCAAGCTCGGGCGTGCCCAGCGTGAAGTGCAGTAGCTTCGGCGGTGGTGACAACTCTGGCATGTACAGATCCACGCCAACCAAGAAGTTCCACTCCGGATGCAATTGGCCGATCTCACTATCGTGCAACCAGCCGAAGCTGTGCAGATAGAGCCCGCGGCGCTCTTGAACGTCGACCAGCGAGAGTCGGCGGTTGGCCGGGTGATCGCAGTTGAACAGCATCACGCTGGACCAGTTCTTGCGCGCATAGAACTGCTGCAACTGGCCGTCCATCTTCGTCGCCGGCCCGCCCTCCTGCTTGTGCTTGACGCACATCACAGCCTTCGACGGATCGGCGAGCGAGAACAGCGAGGACACGTCCTCAAGGAATATCACGTCCGAGTCGATGAACAGCGCCCAGCCGGACTGGTGCAAAATTGGCACCAGGAAACGCGAGATGGCGAACTCGGTGGATGCGTTGGCATTCGAGAGGATGTCGTAGCGCTGGCCGCGCGTGTCCTGTGGACGACGCAATAGCCCAGCGTCCGCCAAGCGCTCGCTGTCGAGCTTGTGGATGGCCAGCGGTGAGCCGGCGTTGTACTCCAGGCTGTTGACGCATGCCTGATAGGTGCGCGGCTCGCGGCGGTCGTAGCCGATGTAGACCGGAAACGTCATGCGACCCCCAGCCGTTCGGCGTAGTGCGGCATCAGCTCCCGGCGCTTGCCCTTGAAGTGCAGCGCCACCTTGCTTGAGATGTCTTCGTCGGCTGCCTGCGGCGTGTAGTTGAAGACTTCGCAGGGAAGCTTCGCGACGTTGATCCCGTATCCGGGCATGCTGGCCGGGCTCCAGGGAATCTTGCGGAACTCCGGGCTCGGTACGCCAACGGGCTTGGGTCCGACGAGCTCGGCGAGCGCGATCTGGTTGCCGTACCACTGCTTGTAGCCGGTGTGCATCTTCCGGACGCGCTCGCGCATCCAGATGAACGCCTCGAGCACGCGGGCATTCGGTTCGGTGATGATCACGCCGTAGTTGTACGGCATCTGAGCCGCGACACCTTCGACTTCCTCACCATCGACGACGCCGACATGATCGCGCCATGTCACCACTAGATCGGCGATGCCTGTGGGCAACGGCCGCACGAGCAGCACATCCGTGTCCAGGAACACGACAGGCTCGGTCGGTGGCGCCACACCCAGCGCGACCACCTGCGCTTCCAGGTTGGCCAGCATGATCGGCCGGCCCGGCTCGATCTTGTACAGACCGACGCCTACATCCCATTCCGGGTTTGCCTCGTCCGTCACCACGAAGCAGCGCGCCCATTGATCGACCTTGCGCACCGAGGCAATCGACTGGCGACACATCGCGGCGTGCTCGGCTCCACGCACGAACCAGAAATATGATGACATCAGCGCGCCTCGCCGTAGGTTTCAGGGACCAGGGGAATGTCGACCCAGGTTTGTTCGGCGTGGTCAGCCGGGCAGATCGTCACCAGTGCCTGCGCCGTATAACGCCCGCCGCGATCGACGTAGCGAAGGCCACATTGCAGCGACAGTGCGATCTTGATCGGATCGGCCGGGGGCTGCTTCCGCAGCGTGAGCTTTTGGCGGTTCATGCGGCCCTCGCACGGCTCGTCGGACCGTAGATATGACCATTGCGGATGCGGCTCACCGCATCGTTGTTGATGCCGAGCGCTCGACAGATATCGCGATTGCGCTCACCACCGGCGATGCGCCTTTCGATTTCTGGCAACAGGTGAGTGTTCTTGAAGCGCCGCCCACGGCGTTTGTTCCAGCATTCGTCGATGTTCTCTTGATGCGTCCCTTCGCGAAGGTGCGCCGGATTGCAGCATGCAGGGGTGTCGCACGCGTGCAGCACATAGGCCGGCCATCGACCATGCTTCAGAAAGTATGCGACGTGGTGTGCCTGTTTGGTTCGCCGCTTCCCGTCCACATGCAGATGGAACCGGCCGTAGCCGTCCTGATTCTTCCCGCCAGTCCAGAGCCAACACTCGTCTGCTGCGCCAGCAGACACCTTCTTTCGAAAATTGGCCTGCCAGTCCTGCCGCTGATTTTGCGGCCGTGCTTTCCAATCAACCACGATATTGGTCCTCGGAAGTCTTCAGTACGAACGCAACGGAATCGGGTGCAACGCCGACCTGCATCAGATCAAAAGCCTCAGCAATGGCCCTTTCGACACCCGGCCAGCGATGATTAAAGTCGTGGAGGCAAAACATGCCGCCGATGCGCACCTTGGGCCACCACAGCGCGATGTCCTGCTTGACGTGCTCGTAGTCGTGTAGCGCGTCGATGAAGACGATGTCATACAGGCCACGGAACGACGATGGGATGTGGTTCCAAGCCTCGGCGCTGGTCGCTCTGACCATCGAACAGCGCTCACAGTGCTCGCCGACGTTCGCCCAGAACTCCGCTTCGATCGAGCTGAAGTCCCAATCGGCGTACGTTTCCTTGGTCGGATCGGCTGTCGCTTCCTGCGCCATCCAGGGATCGATGGCAATCACACGCGAGTCTGGGACGTTCGCCAGGATGTGGCCGGTCGTGCGCCCCTCCTTGCAGCCCACTTCGACAAATGTTTTGTAGGATTGCTCGAGCATGAAGCTGGCGAGAATGTCCCACCGGCGCGGCCCGCCCATGATGCCGGTGCCTGTTTGAAGCGTCATGCGAGCCCCCGAATGTCAGCAATGGCGCGATC
>CAYTFY010000041.1:0-3187 GCA_964437225.1 uncultured Gemmatimonadaceae bacterium
AGCTGGGTTTCTCGGACTCGGTTGACTACGTCGCGCAGTTCGAGGCGCTCGGTTTCGCCGACCTGCGCTCGCTGTCGCACACGGCGGCGCTGTGGGCCCACCTACAGGGCGAAGAGCGCGCGATGCTCTACGCGCGCGGCGCGTCCGGTAGCGGATTCTCGGGATCGGTCGCGGCGCCAACCGTCACGGCCGGCACGGCCACGACCGGTGGCACGATCCCCGCGGCCACCTACAACGTGTACGTCACCGCGGTGGCCGGCTTTGGCGAGTCCAACTCGTCCACCCTGGTCACGCAGGTTACGACCGGTGCCACGTCCACAATCACGCTCACGATTGCCACCGAGCCGACAGGGTCCGAGGGCATCTACAACGTGTACTTGGGCACGAGCGGCACGCAGACCTCGGCCCACTATCAGGGCACGTTCAGCCTGTCGGCCACCAACACAATCGTGCTGACCAGCTACAACGCCACGGGTACGCCGGCCGCGCCGACCACGGACACGTCATTCTCGGCGGCGTCGTACGACGGCTTCATTCCGGTCCAGCTCAACCCGGCCAATGGCGGCTACATCCGGCACCTGAACAACACGCTGTCCACGTCCAACCCCGGCGCGGAGATCGATCTCGCGCTGGCCACGATGTGGACCAACGTGGCGGCCAACCCGGATGAAATCTGGGTGACCGGCGCCATTCGCAACGAGATCAACCAGTCGATGCGCGCCGGTGGCGCCAACGGCGCGGCGTCCGGCTACCGTACCGAGATCAACTCGGGCGGCCAAGTGACCATGGGCACGATCGTTACCGGGTACGTCAATGGCAACACGGGCAAGATCCTCGACCTGCATACGCACCGTTTCCTGCCGGCCGGCGTCATCGGTATCCGCTCGACCTCGGTCCCGTACCCGGATGCGAATGTCTCGGCGCCGATCGCGGCCGTGAACGTCCAGGACTACATGGCCATCGACTGGCCGCAGATCCAGCTCACGTACGACATCTCGACGTACCAGATCGGGACTCTCGTGCATTACGCACCGTTCACGAATGGCATCATCGTCGGCGTTAGCTGATCGTCCTATGCTGTAGGCGCTGGCCGGTGGCGGTTTGATACCGGCGACGGCTGGCCAGCGCCTACAGACAGGGGATGCTCATGGTGAGGGTGCCGGCCGAGGACCGGATGCAAATGGCGCAAGTGGTCGATGGCGTCGAGTACCGCGCCCGTGATGGATTCTTTGAGATGCCCGAGCATCATGCCCGAGCGCATCTCGAGAGCGCCGGCTACGGGTCGTGGCACGTGCCCGGCATCGCCTCGCGCGCGGCCGGCCACCGGTGCGAGTGCGGCTTTGCCACATTCTTTCGCAAGTGTTCGCGATGCGGCCGGGAGGTCTGATCGATGCCACCGCAGGCGCGCCGGCTCAAGATCGAAATACCGACTCTACAGGCAGGGGAGACTATGACCACCAAGAGCGAACCGACCGAGACGCCGGCCGAGGCGCGGCCCGGCACAGTGACACTGACCAATGAGCAGTTTGACCGGCTGCTGGCGGCCGGTCACGCCGCGCAGGCGGCGCCGGTCGAGCGCGTCAGCGAGCGCGATACCGGATATGAGGGCGACGACCATCTGTGCGGCGCGCCGCGCAAGGTCAAGGGCGAACTGATCGGCGGGTGCAACATGCCGGTCACGCACGTTGGTGAGGGTCGCGCGTCGGTCGAGCACACGATCTACGCCACCGATGAGAACGGGGACGTTGTCGGCATCGGTGAGGGCCACGATCGTCGGGCCCGCGTCATCGCGCAGTGGAACGCACTCTTTCGCGGGGAGGGTCGAGTCCGGCCCGGCTTGGCCGAGGGTGTCAACGACGGCCCCGAGCTGTGCGAGTACGGGTGCTTCCCGTTCGGCTGGCAACTCGGCCAGGCGTCGCAATCCTGCCAGCACGGCACGTTTACGCGGTAGATCATGACGGCGCCGGGCACGCTCTATGAGATCGGGGACATTTCGAATGTATGGGATATTCGTATGTTCTCCGCTGTGATCTCTGCGCAGAGCGCGCCCGAGCCGTTGGCCGTGGACGTGGCCGCGTACCGCGATGGGAAGATCGTTGATCCCCGCGCGGCCACGGTGCAGTTCAATTTCAAGCAGACCTCGGGCGCCCCGATAGCGCCGTGGGTGGCCGGTTTCTGGGATGTGACGCCCAATGGCACCTATGTGGCCGAGGTCCAAGTCGGCACCGGCGCCACGGTCGCACTCGGCCGTGGCGACTGGTACGCATGGATCAAGATCACGGACGCGGTTACGTCCGAGGTCATCACGCGCATGTGCGGGCGAGTCAAGGTGACCTCATGACGATTGCGCCGGTTGTCGGGCCCACGTCACAGGTACGCACGACGCCCTACCTGTCTGTGCCGCTCTTTCATTCGATGCGCCGCGGCGTCAACATCACGCAACTCGTGCCGCAGGGCGAGCCAGACGAACAGGACGCCGAGCTAGGCCGTTACATCGAGTCGGCCAGCGCCGAGGCGGATTCGTTCTGTCTACAGACTCTCGTGGCCACGTCCGACACGGTCATCGGTCGAGTCAACGTCAACCGCCAGGGATATGCGGTCATCCATCCCCGGTTCCGGCCCGTGATCGGTCTCAACTCGTTTGCATGGGGATCTCCCGGCAACATCCAGGTAGTGCAGTCGTTGGCCTCGGTCGTGGTCGAGCAGAATCGATTCACCGTGCCGCTTGGCTCGGCCGGGCTACTGGCAACCTCGAGCGCCGGCCCGATTCAGTTCGGCACGGTGGCCGGGCCGATGGATCAGGTGTGGGTTGAGTACACCTACACCAATGGATATCCACACACGGTCATCACGGCGCCGCTCGTTGCCGGGGCTAACGTGGCTATCCCGGTGGCCGACACTACTGGCTTTGTGGCCGGCCATACGTGGGTCACCATCTACCCCGGCACGGTGGCCGGGGGTAGCAAGGTGAGTTTCTACGCCGGCACCGTTTCGACCGCGCCGGCCGGCGGCCTCGGCACCGGGCCCGGTACGGTCATCTGCCCCGTGCTGCCTCAAGACGTGCCGTACGACCCGCAGTATCCCGTGATGATCTCGGCCCTTCCGTCTGACTTCATCGAGGCCATTGCGCGACTGACGCGCGCGGCCATCAAGTCGAGCGGTGGCGGCTCGGTCACGGCCGGATCGA
>CAYTFY010000042.1:0-3091 GCA_964437225.1 uncultured Gemmatimonadaceae bacterium
CCATTCGCCGCGCCGTGTATCATTCTCACGAACTCATTCGAGCAGAACGAACCTTGGGCGTTGGGTGGAATGGATCAAACGCGCAATACACTCGTGGGCTATATCATTTCAAATAACGGGTATCAACAGGAAGGGGTAAACTCGTATACTCGCGATCTGGCTGATCGTTCGTTTGCTCTGGCAACCTATGGAGACGCCCCGTGGGGGTCAAGTGGGGATTTGAAAGCGAGATATTATTGCTATGATGACCTGTGTGCGCGATACGGACCTGCAGGTGCGTATATTGAGGAAGTGCATAATCGCAGGGTGAGTCAAGCGGCGAACAAGAGCACGAGTTTCATGGTGAGTGTGGTGGAATTTGACACGAATGTGGTGAGGCAGGCGAGGGCGGCGAGGTAGGGTGGAGTGGTGTAAGGGCTTGACACCAGAGTCCGCAGCGGTAGAATGGAGGGGTGAAGAAATGTGTGAGATGTGGAGTTGAGAAGGAGCTGGAAACAGGCTTTTACGCCGTCGCCACCTCTCGTGACGGCTATGGCGGACAATGTCGCGTATGCCTCGGAGAGATTGACAAAATGCGTGGAACTCCTGCGTTCGACGAGTACAAACGAGAGCAGAAAGAGAAACGCTTGGCTGAAAAAGCGGCGCTAAAAGAGCGAACGACAAAAGCGTGCAATCGCTGCAACTTAGAACAGCCGATAGGTAATTTCGACATTCAGTGCACCAACCGTGATGGACTCAGGCATCAGTGTAAAAAGTGCTGCGAGGAGATCAAGCTAGCGCGAGTAGGCCCGTTGCGTGAAAAGCAAAGAATCGAGACAGAGCGAAAACGAGCCGCACGGCGCGCTGAAATGCGAGCTAAACCGACCAAAGTGTGCAAGGTGTGTGCCGTCGAAAAGCCACGAGAGGACTACTACGATAATGAGGAGTTGATAGATGGGAAATGCTCGTGGTGCAAAGCATGCGAAAGTGAGAAGTCTCGCATCTACGCTGAGGAAAATCCTGACATCGTTGCGGCCCGTGGAAAGCGCTGGGCGGATGCAAACCCAGAAAAGCTGAAAGAGTATCGCCATAGACACCGGGTGAGCACGGCGATAGCGCGAGATGCATGGAAGAAGGCCAATCCGGAGAAGATACGAGTCTACCAACGAAAGTACACAAAAGAGAAGCGCAGAACTGACAATCAATACAAGCTGGCCATGAACATTCGTAGCAGGCTTCGTAGCGCGATCAAGGGGAACAAAAAGTGGGCTTCCACCGAAAAGCTACTCGGCTGCTCATGGGCAGAATTCGAGGCTTACTACGGCGCTCTTTTCACCGAAGGTATGACGTGGGAGAAGGTGAGAAACGGTGAAGTGCACATGGATCATATCGTGCCGTGCTGTCTCTTTGATTTGGAAAAGAAAGAGGAGCAATTCAAGTGCTTTCACTACACGAATCTGCGTCCAATGTGGCCCGTCGATAATAAGCGAAAGGGTCAAATCGACAAGCGAATGAAGAAAGAGCGGGACGCAGCGCGAAGGAAACAGCAGGCAGAGACAGAAAATAGAGCGGCGTAAGCGCAACATAGGCGAGAAGCGGTGTAAATCCATCTACACCCTAACCCACTCTACCTATGTCTCGTCAAAGAGTATTCTACCAAGCGCTCGCGGTATATTCTGGCCCATCGCCCTCCACCAGCTTCAATTTCTCCAGTGGCAACTCTGGGGCGAATCTGATTCAGTCCCTCACCCGGTTGCAGTCAGTATCTGACTCGTTTACTGTTAACCGACAGAACGTCAACCAGTTAGGTCAGTTGGCGATTGTCGGTCAGCAAATTGTTGAGCCGCCAACGGTTCCGATTGAGATGACATGGGATATGGCTGATCTTTCCAATGAGCTGAAAGTGGGTCTATACGTGTCTGGCGACCAGAGCGCCCTCACGAACATTCTCAACGGCACTCAAACAGATAAGAACTATTATATTGCCATTGCTCCTCAAGGGGTTGACGCAATTGGGTGGACTGGTCAAAGCCATGTCCGTTACGTCACAAACGGGTTCCTAACGTCCTTTTCCACTGAAGGCGCAGTCGGCGGAATTCCAACCACCACGATCGGCGCGCAGGGCTTTAACCAAGGGTACGCCACGGGCTCAATTGAGCAACCGCTGCAGGCCGTAGATATTACGACCAACACCCTGACGACTGGTATCCTGTTCACCCTCCCAGTCGCGAGCAGCGGTCTTGCTGGAGCAGTACCAGCAATTCGTCCTTCTGAGATTCGCGTTACGATTGGTAATCCTCTTGGGCTCCTTGCCTCAGATCTCCACATCCAACGGTATAACATCTCGGCGAATTTTCAAAATCAGAACTTAACGGAACTCGATTCCTTTTTTCCGTATGCCATTGTCCCTCAATTCCCTGTGGAAGTCACCGCTTCCGTCACAGCGTACTGGGGTGACCTTGTCACTGGTTCTCTTTCGTCGCTTCTGTGTAACGATACCGAGTTCACCGTTCAAGTGGATCTCCGCGCTCCATCTTGCATGGGCCAACCTGATGGTACGATTCTCGCCCGTTACACCCTTCTTGGCGCGAAACTGGCATCTCAGTCGTACTCGGATGCAATCGCCGATATTGCCTCGCAGGTTACGCTCAATTACACGACCACGATCGGTGGGCCAACTGACACGGCACACAATCTGTTCATGAGCGGCGTGAGTGCATAAGGGGTAGTTCTTTCACTCAATATCACGGTCTTCAAACCCCGCGCCGTAACTGGTGCGGGGTTTTTCATGTCTCCACTCAGCAACATGAGCGGAAAACGGTGTAATCCTTCACAAGGTACAGGATGTCAGTCAAAGGCTCAAGGACCATGCAATGATAAAATACACCAGTGATGAAGTGGAGGCTCTGTTGCGCTTTCAGAATCGGAGACTTGTGACGGCTCTATTCACCAGAATGCTCGCGCTGATCGAGAATCTAGAGCGAGAACACGAGGACGCACTGGAGAAACTACATCGCGCACTACCCGAGGAGTACAAAGCATATGTGAATCTCGCGAACTACTGGACCGACACTCGCGCGGATCTGTTCCGTAAGATGATCCTTGATGACGG
>CAYTFY010000043.1:0-3001 GCA_964437225.1 uncultured Gemmatimonadaceae bacterium
CATGATAAATACCAGGAGATGGGCCACATTCAAAACGGTACCATCGACTTTAAGAACTTCGCCGCTAAGGCCGCCGCAGATGTGACGCACAAAATCCTCGCAACCAACATGCGGTTGCCGGGGATCGACATTATGCAGGGCGATACGGGGGCCGAACTCTCCCGCATGCTCGACATCGCGAGCAATAAACTAGTGACGAAAGACGGTCGATCATTTTTGAAAAATGATGTGCGGGAACTTGCGCAGCGCTACGTTCACACCCTCGCTCCAGACATCGAGATCACGAACAAATTGGGGGAACTTGCCCCCGATTTCGGTAAGAATGATCAGTTTATTAAATTAACCGAGGAAGAGACCGCGAACAAACTCGCCCTCGCTTCGCGGATGCGGGAAGCGAATGCAGCGAAGGCAAAACCGCTGGATGAACCGGCGTTGCTCAAGCAAATTGAACTGGCGCAGAGCCAGATGACCAAAGACTATCGGCAGCTCCGCAATGATCTTAGCACAGTGCTTGATAGGTTGCGCCATCAGCGAGGCATTCCCACCGACCCAACGGCGATCAGTGCTCGGATCGGCAAGACCCTCATGCAGTTGAACAACACGGCCCTCATGGGGAGTGTGACTATTTCGAGTTTTCCGGATGCCTCGCGCACGATTTTTCGCTACGGCCTGCGTCGGTCGCTAGCGAAGTCTTGGGTGCCGATGTTTCAAAACTTTGGCGACATTAGGGAATTCGGGCGCCGCGAGTTGCAGCGGGCTAACGTGAATGTGGACGGTTATCTACATTCCCGTATTCACGCCCTGAGTGATATCGCGGACTACCGCGTCGAAGGGAATAAGTTCGAAAAGGGAATCGAGTGGGCCAACTCCAAGTTGGGCTTTGTATCGTTGCTCGATCCCTGGACTAACGCGATGAAGTCGATGGCCGGGCTCACTATTAACGGGGTAGCGATGGATGCGCTCAGGGATGTGGTGGAGGGAGCCGGGAAGGCGCAACTCGCGAAGAGCGTGCTCTTCCTGGCCAAGAACGGCATTGATGCAGATCTTGCACGGCAAATTTGGCGTGAAGTAAAAAGCGATGGCGGCTCGAACGAGATCAACGGTTTGCTTTACCCCAACACTGAAGCATGGCGAAATCAAGATGCCATCGACGCCTATCGGCAGTTGCTGCAGGGTGAGACGGCAGCAACAATCATCACGCCGGGAGTTGAGCGGCCGAGCTTTACCGACGCCAACCTCTTCTTCCGCATGATCACACAGTTTAAATCGTTCGGCCTGTCTTCCATCAGTAAAACTTTGATGTCGGGGATGCAGCAGCATGATATGGCTGTTTTCAACGGCACCATATTATCTCTTGCCCTCGGCGGCCTTTCGTATTACATTTGGGCTCACACAGTTGGTGGTGCCGTGCTCGAACGTCTCCAATCTGACATGGCGAAAGGTGATTGGCGGCACTTCACCGACGAGGCGATTAACCGCTCCGGCGTACTGGCGAGCGGGGCGGACTTGCAAAGTTTCCTTTCCAACATCCCGTTGACGAATAGTCTCGTCAGCTTCGGTGGCTCGCAGGTGAGTAACCGCGCCCACACGAATACACTCGGCGACATTCTTGGACCAAGTGCCGGAGCGGCGCAGCATGTACTCGATGCTATGAATATGCGAAAGGACTCAACGGGCACGCCAACGTTGACCAGGGCCAACTTGCACGCGCTTCGACTTCTCATTCCGTTCCAGAACCAGTTTGCCCTTCGTCAGGGATTTGATGCACTAGAGCGGGCCAGTGGCCTGCCGGAGGCTCGCCAATGACTATCACCAACCCGACTCGCGTTGTCACGGCAATCGGTAACGGCGCTACAACTGTTTTCCCCTTCACCTTCCTGATTCCGGAAGCTGCTGATCTTGTCGTTTCGCTATACGACACTGTGACAAGCATTACAACGACGCTTGACCCGAGCCTCTATTCCGCAACCGGGTTTGGAGACCCCGCCGGCGGAACGGTCACCTACCCATTATCCGGCACTCCACTTTCCTCGACCGAAAAGATCAGCATTTTCCGTACCATGCCGTATGAGCAGGGGTTGGATGTCGACGGGGAAAACGCATATAATCCGGCGCTGATGGAAATCCAGCTTGACAAAATTGTCATGCAAATCCAGCAGGTGGCGGAAGAAGTCGGGCGAGCTGTTACGGTGCCGATTGGGCTCGGTACTACCGCCGAGGATTATTTCCAGACCCTTGCCACCTTTGCGCAGGAACAAATCGGACTGGTGAACGCAGCCGGTTCTGATGCGGTTACTGCTATCACTGATGACAAGAATGCCGCCGCCACGAGTGCAACCGCCGCCGATGCAAGTGCCACTGCCGCTGCTGCCAGCGCAACTACCGCAAGTAACGCGGCGACGACCTCGACTGCGAGTAAGAACGCCGCCGCCACCAGCGAAACGAATGCCGCGGCTTCGGCCACATCGGCCGGGAATAGCGCGACTAGCGCAACGAGCAGCAAAAACGCCGCCGCAACGAGTGAAACAAACGCCGCAACGAGTGCGACGAGCGCAGCGGGGAGTGCTACCACTTCCGGAACTAATGCAACGAATGCTGCAAATAGCGCAACGGCTGCGGCAGGGAGTGCCACGACCGCGAACAATGCAGCGACTACTGCTACCACCCAAGCCGGGGCCGCCAGTACTAGCGCAACCAACGCGGCAAATTCTGCATCCGCTGCTGCGGCTTCCGCGGCGAGTGTTACTCCGGTGCCGGATCAAATCAATGCAGCAACAGACACGGCATTTGCTGATGCGGATATGCTCACGGCGCGAAAGGCGACAGACGGAAGTTTGATCAAGCGTTCGTGGGTAAATTTAAAAGCGGCACTTGCCAGTGTGTTTCTTCCACTAACCGGCGGCACCATGACCGGCAATCTGTCGCTCGGCGGTCACGCCTTGACGGCCGCCGCCAGCCTCAACGGTGGCCCGCTCGGCGGCCTGCGCAACAAGCTCATCAA
>CAYTFY010000044.1:0-2878 GCA_964437225.1 uncultured Gemmatimonadaceae bacterium
TCTCCATGCGCGCAATGGCCGCGGAGAAGCTCGCCAAGCTGCAAGACGCGGCAGACACCGACTGGATTTTCACGCGCTGCAACAAGTTTTGGACCCGTCAACTAGAGTTCGGCGCCGACCTCATGGAAGCGTCGGGCAACGATCCGCGCAACGACAAAGGCGCCGCCACATTCAAACTCAAAGGCGACAGCGACCACATCGCGGCAATGAAACTGTGCCGCAAAGAGATGGTCGGCGTCATCGTCGAAACCGCGGGCGTCAAAATGCCCTACTACGTCGACACTCACGACTGGGCTTACGAGAAGGCCGCGTGGACAGGAACCGCCCGCTGCCTGGGCATCTGGGACATTCTCAACTACCTGACGATATTTCCGTCATGGTGGCTTCCCATTCAGGCTCAGCCGTTTTCCCATGCGATCTTCGTTGGCCCCATCGTGACGGTGATCGAAAACATGATCTCCGAATGCGCGTTGCGGATCCAGGCTGGCATCTGGGAGATGGTCAACAACGGGCTGTCTCTGAATCCTGATGTGCGGGCATGGTTCGGCACCATCCTGTCGGCGATCGAGCGTGACGGGCTGTCTCCTGACACGTTCCTGGAGATGTTGAAGACGCCCATGTATGTGGTGCGTACCAACCCGTTTTTCGATGGTTCGCCGTTGGTGGCGAAGACGGTTCGTATGGAGTCGTGCGGCTCGGTCATCAAGGATCTGACGAAGGCGTACGGCGTTGATGTGTCGGTGTCGTTGTGGGAGCCGGGGGATCCGCAGCCGGATCGGTGGGCGAACCTGACGAAGCCGACCTATGTGGTGACGGTGAAGGATCGCAGTCAGATCACTGGGCCGACTGGCACGGTGGTTGATTCGATCTTCCGGACGGTCGTTGATCTTGGCGGCTCGTTGAGTGATGTGTTTTCGCCGATCATTCAGCAGGTCCAGTCGATGCCGGGCGTGTATGTGGCGCCGAAGCTGGGTGTGAACTTCCATGAGCCGTATGCGGTGGTTGTCGCCCCGGAGCACGGTGGGGACTCGCCCCTGGTGTCGTGCAAGGTTACTGACCATAGCCCAAAGGCGTGGCAGATCATCATTGGCGGCAAGTCGCCGAAGTGGCTGAACGACCTCATCAACGCCACGCTCTCGTGGTTGATCGATTCGCTCATGATCGTCATCGGATTCACCGGTATCCCAAGCAATCTGCTTGACGGGTTTATGAACGATGCGTTTTTCGCGTTCCAGATGTTGCAGCACTACGGGCGGCGTTCCGACATGGGGCCGATGCACCCGAACATCGAGGTTGTCGTCCCTACCCAGTCGGCGCCGTACAACGTGGAGGCGATATTCACGTTCTTGACAACGCTTTTCGACACGCGGGGTTACACGTCGGCGCAGGCAGTACTGAAGAACGCCCCGTATGGCCCCCTCGCGTTGGGTCGGGACTTTTTCAAGGGTGGCCTGTTCTCTCTCATCTACCCGGTACCTGGTTGGGGTTGGGAGATGTACACGGATTACGTCGAGGACACCCCGTGGAGATTCAACCCGAAAGACCGGGAGTTGCTGGTGCAGATCGGTGATGGCAAGGCCGAAGAAGCGTCGATCGCTAAGCATCAGCGATTCATTACAGGGCTGTTCGAAGCCTTCAATGTGGCCACCTTGGCCCCGAGATCATAGGAGCGCATCGTGCCCACAGAGCCGTACCCCACGAAGGTCGTTGACGGCCAGGAGTATTGGGTGATCCCGACGTTGGTGCCGAAGGAGTCAGACCCGGAGCGCGGCGCCTATATCTTCTACGCGAAGCCGCTCCCCGGCATGTCTGGGCTACCGGCGTTGGCGCAGGGTGATCCAGGGCCGTGGACTGAGTTTCTGGAAGAGGTGCCGGTTACCGAATTGGCAAACAGTGATACGACTCCGGTTGGCGCGTCGATCACGGTTACCCAGCCAGGCGGGCCGGGCACTCCGCAGCGGGTGCAACTGAGTCTGGCGTTGCGTACCGGCAAGGACGGCAAAGACGGTGACGCCACATGGGATCCCACCGACCTCGACCCGTCCCCGGTGTCAGGAACGGTGCCAGCGGTTAACTCTGCCGGCACGGGGTTTGATCTGGTGCAGCCGAAGGTGGCTCGGGCGCATTGGCCCGGCTCGGTTGCCAATGCGCCAGCGGGAACTACGGCGACCTACCAACTCGGCGCCGTCAACATCGCTGCGGGCACCTACCAGGATCCGTACCGACTGCACGTCAATGCCGGCGCCACGGTGATCGGGTCGAGCTCGGACCTCAAGGTAGACATCGTTGCACGCCTGGGCGCTGCCGACGGTCCGATCATCGGGTACGGGCACGGGGTGTCTGGGGTGCAGACGCAACGCACGGTGGTGATTTCTGGGCCACCTCCGGGCACCGCGTCATCCAATGCTGACTACTTCACCGCGGGCGGGGCCGGGGCGACCGTGTACCTGATGGCCGAGAAGAAGTCGGGCGCGGCGACGTATCAGACGACGGAGTCGTGGTTCTCCATTGATGTGGAGTACGTGTGATCGATCCGCTACCGGAGTGGGCGCGGGCGACTCCGAATCTGGATTCTCTGCACAATCTTCCGGACGTTCCGTGGGGTGGCTACAGCAAGCAGGGTGGTGTGCCGCTGCCGTCGTTGCCGGACCTTGCGGAGTTCGTCCAATGGTTCTTGGAGAAGTTCCTTGAGCGGGTCGTTATGGCCGTGGTGGGGTTCATTGTTCCGGGTGTCGGTTCGTTTGAGCAGTTGCAGGAGTGGGCGGAGAATCTGGGCGCGCAGATCACGTCGTTCATCTACAACTCGGCTGGGATTAATCTGGCGTCGTGGGATGCGTTTGTTGCGAGTCTGGCGGATGGTAAGGGTATTGATCTGCCG
>CAYTFY010000045.1:0-2870 GCA_964437225.1 uncultured Gemmatimonadaceae bacterium
TTCAGGTCGCGACAGTGTCGCGCGTAATCCTTCTGCGTCCGTGGAGAGAGAGAGGGAACATAGTCCCGCTCGAACCGGTCCAGAATATCGCTGACCCTGTAGCGTGCTTCGCATGTGTCCATGCGAGAAGCATCGCTCTCTGAATTGGAGCTGTAGAGACAGCCAGTAACACGAAAGATGCATCAAGTAACTCATGCTGCCACCACGATGATGATCTCGTTCTTCCACAGCCAGTCGAGCCACTGCGCATGCGCTCTCAACATCTCGGCGTCGAGCTGCACCCGGGAATAGCTGGTCCGCGTCACGCCGTCATACGCCTGGTGACAGGCGAAGCAGAGCGGGGCGCCATTGATATCGGCAGGCTTCATTCCGCCGCCTGCCGTGTTGCCACGGCGGATGTGGGCTAGGACCGTGCTGGCCGGGTCGTAGTTACAGATGCCGGGCAAGCGGAGGTAGCACTCTTTCCCGGCCGCGAGCTGGCGCAGTGACTTGCTCATGCTGCAAACGCCATCACTTGTTCGGTCGCCATGCGCAACTCTTCCTCAGACCACTTCCGTGCGTTCTTCCCGTTGAAGACCATCTTCAGCAGCACGTTGATGGTCGCGTCGTACAGTTGCGTGAATCGCTCCTCTGACATGCTCGACCACTTCAGCGACTCCGCATCGACGCGCATCTCGCCTTTGAGATTCCAGGTCGGTTCGTAAAAGCCGGCCATGATCGTCACGTCCTTTCGGAAGCGGTCGAAGTTGGGCAGCACTGGCTTGCCCTTGTATTCCATCGGCGTGCATGTCTCCGACCAATAGTCGTAACCCAGCTGCACCAGCGCCCACCACTTGCGGAAGAATGCGCCATTGCGCATCTGCTTGGCCTCGACCCGGAGCAGGGCACCGATCTTCCACTTGCGCGCCGTCTCGCGCGCCTCATCGTCGGCAGGCGCCAGCATGCGGGTGTGGGTGCAGATGAGGAGGATTTCGCTCATGCTCGTGCCTCGAATAGCCGCTTCAGTCTCGCGTAGCGTCGCCAAGCGGCGCGCTGGACTTCGCGTCCGTGTTGTGTCTGGACGTATGCTTTCCGTGCCGCCACTCGCTCCGGTCGCGCGTCATACCGGCGTGATGTCTTGCTGTACTGATCGCGCTTCAATTCTTTGTTTTCACGGCAATACGCGTTGTGACAGTCCTTGCAGCTGTGCATGTAGCCGTCCCGGGTGGTCGGGTGGCGGTAGAAGTTGCGACATCGAACTTTCTCGACGCCGCAGTCCTTACACACCTTGCGGATGAACTCGGTCACGCTGCGTCCTTCGACGTTTCGGCCCCCGGGACTTGGTCGTCGAACTTCTCATCGCCGGGAGGCTGGACGCCGTACTCGTGACCGCGGGATGCAACCCAAATCTTGTTGCGTCCATCAAAGATGGCATCGGGGGCCATCACTTCGACGGCCTTCCAAGAGCGCGTGCCGAATACCTTCTCCAGCAGATCCTTGCGGGCAACCTTCGCGGCATCCGTAGAGCCGGGGTGCATCTTGTTCAGCTCCTCGGCGATCTCCTCGAGCGCGACTTCCTTTTTCACCTTGCGGTCATAGCCATCGAAGTTCTCGCCGGGCGCAAGGTTGCGATTGGATGTCTGGCCTGCAACGTCGCCTGTCGGCACGTCGACCAGATAGCGCACGAAAGGCGCGAATGCCTCGTACTTGGGATTCTGGAACACCTTGCCGTCGATCAGGCCGGACCGATCTTTCATGACGTGAGCCTCACGCCAGACGGTCAGGCCGTTCTCGCCGATCTCCTGTTGCTGCTCCATCCAGATGTTCAGGTCGGGTTCGAACGGCGTCTCGCCGGCCAGCTTCATCTTCACGCCGGACTTCACGAACTGGCCCTTCTTCACACGTCCGCTGTCGTCCTTCGTGTCTTCCTCCTTCTCATAGGAGAAGCCACCACGGCCGGTGAATACGATGCTGCCCTGTGCGTCGACGAACTTGTCGGAGAAGGTCTCTTGCCACTTCGGCAGCAGCTTCCCCCAGTCCTGGAGTTCCATGAACTGCTTGCGGTTCTTCTCCAGGTATTCGCGGACGTAGCGGTACCAGACCTTCGTCAGCGAATCGATGAACAGGTAATCGATCTCGCGAGCCCGGAGCAGGTCGAGCGCGGTAAGCACATCGGCAAGGCTCGTGGTGTCCTTGATCAGCGCCTTGATTCCAGCCTGGCGAAAGGCGGGGATGAGGAAGCGCGAACCCTTCTCGTTGTCGATGACCAGGACTGGCTTGCTATAGCCAAGGTCGCGGTACGATCCGATCACGAAGTCGGTTGCGGTCTTGCTCTTACCTGCGCCGGCGAATCCGCCGAAGGCAGCCTTGACGAATTTGTTGGCAGCGGCGAGGTCTGTTGCAAAATCTTCGAGTCTGATTGCCATTGTGGTTCCTCAAGAATCTTTCGGCCTTCGATCACTTCGCGCTCCATCTTCTGGAGCCAGCGTTCACGCAGCTCGGCGTCGCGCACGGTTCAGTCTCCACTGCGCCAAGTTCACGACGTGGCCGGGGTTGTCCGCGTGGAACTTCGCCAGCGACCGCTCCGCCTGCGCCGTCTTCGGGTTCTTTGCGATGCGAGCCCGCCAGATGCGCTCCATGAGCGCGCACCAGTCGAAGTAGTGGTGGTTGTCGATCCAGGTGAAGAGCTTCATTTCGCGATCTCCATAAGGAACTTGGAATTCATCTCGAAGAAGGCGCGGAGCCCTTCCTGCCCCTTGGTGCATAACTCGGCTTTCTCGTCGTTCATCTGAGCCAGCATCAGTGCCTGCATGCGGTCGGCAACCGATATGAACTTCGGCTCTTCGACAAACTGGTCACTGTTGGCGGCCATGGTCAGATCCTTTCTCCTG
>CAYTFY010000046.1:0-2788 GCA_964437225.1 uncultured Gemmatimonadaceae bacterium
TTGAAGAGCCGGATCAGAAACCCTCGCTTCGCGAGCTATTGAATAGGTAAATCGGGTGCGGAAACTTCCAAACTGGATCGAAAGTTTTTTCAATTATGCCGAGTCCCTCCCATCCCCAGCACTGTTCAAAAAGTGGGCGGCAATTGCTACCATCGCTGGGGCGCTGGAGCGCAAGGTATGGGTGCGGACTTCAATCGGCACCCTCTACCCCAACCTTTACACCATCCTCGTAGCCCCGCCTGGCGTTGGCAAGACTATCCTTACCTCCATCATTTGGAGTTTTTGGAATGAATTGAGCGATGGCACCAGTTCCGGCCTGCATATCGCGCCGAGTAGCGTAACCAGCGCGGCGTTGATCGAGGACCTCAAAGACGCAACCCGGAAAGTAATCCGCCTCACCGAGGCGCAAAACATGGTCGAGTTCAATTCTCTGGCTGTTTGCTCGAATGAGCTTGGCGTGCTCCTTCCCGAATACGCAAATGAGTTCATGGCGGTCCTCACGGACCTCTACGATTGCAAACCTTACGGTCAGCGTCGCAAGACCGGTAACATTAATTTCAAGATTGAGGCCCCGCAACTTAACCTCATTGCCAGTTGCACGCCCGGCTATCTCGCCGGGACCATGCCGGAGGGAGCTTGGGACATGGGCTTCCTTTCCCGCACCCTCTTGATCTTCTCAAACGAGAGTGTGAAGCGCTCCCTCTTCACCGAAGTGCCGATGCAAAAAAAGTTGCGGGCCGATCTTGAGCACGACCTGAAAACCATCTTTAACCTGTACGGCAAAATCACCTTCACCGAGGCAGCGGCCACTATGATTGATCGCTGGCAGTTGGCCGGAGGCCCGCCAGTTCCTGACCACCCGAAGCTCGCCAACTACAATACCCGCCGCACCGCTCACATCATTAAACTCGCCATGGTCTGTTGCGCGGCAACCACTGACGACCTCATTGTCACAGAACACCACGTCGACGCGGCCCTCACCTATCTTCTTGAAGCCGAGCAACTCATGCCTGACATCTTCAAAGCCATGGCAATTGGCGGGGATGCTAAGGCCATGAAGGAATGCTGGCACTTCGTCTACAGCATCTTCATGAAGGAGAACAAGCCAATCATCGAGGCTCGCATCATCGACTTCCTCCGCGAGCGTGTCCCGGTCCAGAATGTAATGCGCATTCTAGAGGTGATGGAGAAGGGCGGACTATTGATCGAGGTGGCAACCGGCGACGTTTGGAAAAGCTACAAACCCCGGCCGCCGAAGGCGAATTAATTATTCGCGGTTGGCGAGGTGTCGGACCTCGTCACTCAGCACCCGCAGTTCTCGTGTCATTTTTTCCCCGACGTCATTCATCACATGTGTGTGGTCTTCGAGTGTTTGCTGCAAATCATAAATGGATTTTGAGTCGACTAGGGCCCCCATTACCCTGGCCGTTTCCGGGCGCCCGGTCGACTCCTGTCCTCCCTTTATCCACCCAAGTCGCACAATCACTGAAGCAATAATGACCCCAACCGCGCCAGCCACATAAGAAATCCACTGCGGCAATTCACTATCCATTTTTATAGTCTTTGCCCTTGTGCTTTGGCCCACCCAATCCTTGCGTGCTGAGCGGCGCGGTAAATATTAATAAATTCTGCGATGAAGGCCATTGGCCAAGCGGCAATCCAGGTGCCGACAAACCCCGATCCGGCAAACTCAAGGCTGATGTAAAACCAAACACCAGCCCCGATGAAGGCCCCGCCGAGTCTGACTAGCGGCGTCACCCCCGGTAGAGTACCGTTGATGATCAGCGCCGCGATCCGCACCACCCCAAGCACCAGCATGAACCATGCTAACGTGTCCTCATTGATCTGGAAAGCGACGAAACTTTGACCGTCCCCGAAAGTGTTTTCGGGCAGCAGAAGAATAAGCCCCCAGAGCAACAGCTGCGCGGCCACATACCACTCAAGTATTCGACCTTCAAAGCGGTGCTTGATCCCAACTAGTGCAACGAGTTGCATTGAGTTTCCCTTTTACGGAAGTGTCTTCGCTACCGTTGCGGGCTTCGCTACCCCGGCACTCGAAAGTGTTTCGGTCTTCTGCTGCAGCGTGGCCTTGTTCGGGAAAACGTAGACCAGGATCGGGGTTAGGATGCCGAGTACCTGCGTCACATTATCCGCGGTAATGAAGCCGGGGATCGAGATGTGGAACCAACTGTTCAGCAGGAAACAAACCCCCATGACAATCGCCACAATTGCCTTGTCGTAAGTGGTAAACATTAAAGGTCCTCCTCATTCGCTGCATTCTGCAGCACTGCACTTCCGGCGTCGAGTCGGGCTTTCAATTCCGCCCACTGATTGTCACTCGGAGCGCCGCCGGACTTAATCAGCCCGATGATAGCTTGCACGTATGGCGCAGCACTCACAATGCCCTTCTCAATCGCAGGGGCAGCATTAATAATTGCCAGCACCACTTCCTCAATTTTCGCATAGTCCATCATTTCACTCCGTTGCTTGTTTCAATCTGACGGAAAACGTCAATCGCCTGCTGGGCGGCGGCGATTAAGCCGGTGTAGGTGAGGCCGGGATAATTGGCCGGGTTTCTCGTAAACGCTTCTAGCGCACTCAACGCGAGGCGTACCTGCCCGTCGGCTTTCGCCAGTTGTCGAATAACGGCTTTTTCCGAGCAGACATTCACGACACTTGCCGGCACCTTGCACCGGGGCAACGCCGTGTAGGCAATCGCGGTCGATTGCAATACGCCATAGGCGTTCTCAAGTTGGTAGGCCTGCGTCTGGTTGACCGGGGTGGTCAG
>CAYTFY010000047.1:0-2746 GCA_964437225.1 uncultured Gemmatimonadaceae bacterium
GCCGCACCGCAGTGGACGCTGCCCGTGAGGCGTTGAAGCCGATACGCGAGAAGTGTGACGAGCTGAGGGCGGCGGCGGGCGAACGACTTCACCCCACAGATCCCGACTACGACATCGGGAACGCATTCGATGACGGCGTGCTCAGCCTGATTGACGAGCTTGCCCCGCTGATCTACACCACCGAGGAGCTGCAATGACCGACATCGTTGAGCGGGCACAGCCCGCACTGGAAGGCGTCACCGACGGGCCGTGGACATGGACCCACGGCATGGATGCACGCGCGATGGTGCTCGGACCTGATGACCTCGTGGTGAAGCTTGAGGGCTACGCCGACGCCGAGTTCATCGCCCAGGCGCGCGGCCTCGTGCCTGGGCTGGTCGCCGAGGTTGAGCGGCTGCGGGAGCACGCAGCCAACCTTGAACGCCTGGTGCGCAACCCGAGCGTCGTGGCAGCCATCGCCACCGTCGATCCCGAAAACGCGGTGGAGGTTGAGATCCGATGAGCGCACGCGAGCAAGTGGCCGAAGCGATCTACCAGGCGCATAGGCCGTATAAGAATCTGGACGACGACGTGAACGCTTGGATCTACCGGCAATCCGCCGATGCTGCGATTGCCGCGCACCTGGGCCATCTCGCCGCAACCGGGCACGCCTTAGTGAAACTGCCCGAACCGGTCGGAGTCAACGGCGCCGACAACCGAGTGTGGTGCCACGTGCCGCTGTACGTCGAGCAGACGCTCGACGGCGGCGTCATCATCGCGGACCGCCTCGGAATCAATTCGGACGAACTGCGTGATGTCGCTGCCGCCCTTCTCGCCGCCGCCGCGAAAACCGAGGCATCCGAATGAGCCGCATCAAGTTGTCCGACGGATCGTCCTGGCCTCGACCCTGTATGGAGAACGATGACCGACCCGCGAACTGGGCGGCGCGGTACTCCACACTCACCCGCGCAGAGATCCTGGAACTGGCATCCATTGCGGAGGCTTACGGGTATCTGATCTGCGGCACCACTGCGACGCGACGCAACCTCGTGGTCCGTGAGATTCGGGCATCACTGAAAGCCGAGGCATCCGAATGAGTGACCGCGAGTACTGGATGGCGAACGCCGAATACATCTGGTGGGACGAACAGGATCAGTGGATTCTCGGCGAGGATGAGCATGGCGCGTGGTGGGTTCCCTACGCGCCCACTGATATGCGGCCCTACTGGGTGCGGTTCAGCAAGTGGAACCCACTGCACTGGGCCTGCTACTGGCGTTCACGCCTGCGCAATCGGGTCGTGTTTCTCGAATGGGCGGGCGAGTTCGATGACTGACCGCATCAAGGTTCAGCCGGTGCGTGCCGCCAACGGACGCATCCAAGGCTGGGCAATCAACCAGGGCAACAGGGAACTCGACTTCTACGGCGTGGCCTGGTGCGCCGCGCTCGGTTGGAATCCCCACGAAAGCGCCATGAACCGCGCCCAACGAATCGCACGAGGTGCCCGATGAGTGAAGTCCGATGGAAAGTCAGCGATGACCGGAAGTGGTGCGAGGTCTACAACGAAGACGACGCACTGATCGCACTGTTCACCGACGGCGACATGGCCGACCGTTACGTGCGATGGCTTAAAGGCGGCATCTGATGAGTGACGCCCAGAAGCCCATGGCTGACGTGCTGGCCGCACATCGGTGGAGCCCAGCGAAGAACGACATGCGGGGCGGCTGCTACGGCTGCGCGTACCACGGGGACTACGCGGGATGGATCGCGCACGTAACCCCTGAGATCGACAAGGCCCTCGGAGGACTCACACGGGAGACGTTGAACAAGCCGGAGTTCCGCGATACCGGGGAGATGGTTCGCAGTCCATTCATCGTCGGCCCCGAGTTGGTTCCCGAGCGGCGTCTGCACTTCATACCCAGCGAGCGTTGGGTGACCGATTGGCGCGAGGTGCAGTTATGAGCCTCGACTACATACGCCGCTTCTACGGCGTACCCGCCAAACGTGGCGGCCGAATCAGATTCCAAGGTCGGGGCGCCACCATCATCGGGGCGAACTCCCAATACCTCCGCGTGCGCCTCGACGACGGCACACGGGCACTGCTGCACCCCACATGGGAAGTCGAGTATCCACCACCCGCACCCGCCTACACCCCGAGCGGCCTAGACGAATTCTCGGCCGAAACCTCATGGAACGCACACTCGGAGGGGGATTAGATGACCTGCCGTGACTACCACAAGGAGACAGCCGCATGAGCACTGACGCACCGAAGTTCAAGGTTGGCGACACGGTCATCCTGTCCATCCGCCATCAATCGGAACTTGAAACCACCATCACCCGCGTCGGCCGCAAATACGCCTACATCGAGCAATACGGCAGAGAGCGAGCCTTCGACCTCTGGTCAGGCTACGAAGCGAACAACAAGTACGGCACACCAGGCCGCATCCGCACACCCGGAATGGTCGCCGAGGAGGCGCGCCGCAAGGCGGTGATCGACGCGATCAGAGGGCACGGAATCACCTATGACCGATACATCGGCTTCAAGCAGTCCACCGATGTCCTGGAACAAATCCTGCGAGTGCTGGAGGAGACCGCATGACCGACCGCATCGAAACCACGATCGAGGACGAGGCGGCACTGCACGAGTTCGTGCCCGCCGTGTCGGCCGACGAGCCACCACACTGCACCTGCGGCGAGTGGTGCGACAGCGGACCCTCGGCCGTGCGGGTGCGAGCCAACTTCAACCAGCACCAGGCACTCGCCATCCTCG
>CAYTFY010000048.1:0-2604 GCA_964437225.1 uncultured Gemmatimonadaceae bacterium
TTACTTGCCTTGCTTGACTGTCAGTAGCGGAATCAACTCCGAACCGACGTAGTACGACCAGCGACCGCCATATTTCGGTGTCGCCTTCTTCATCTGCCGAGCCTCGTCTAACGCCCGACGACCCACCAGCGAAGCGGCGATGTCGTGTCGATACCACCGTTCTGGCGCAATGACGCCACGATCAGAAATCGCAGGCATAGCTAACCTCGTTCGGAAAGAGACTTGGTGTAGGGGTTCGTGGGCTTGCGCCCGCCCTTCGTCGGCTTGAGTAGCTTCCCTTCGCGCACCAATTCGTTTTGCGTGACGCGACGCGCCTTGATGTTTCGTTGCGTCGCTGCGTAGCACGAGTTGCATTGCCCGCAACGAACCTCATCGCCCCTTTTCCCTGGCACTAACTGGCGCTCGCAGCCCAAGCATCGCCCTTGGATTAGTAGCTCGCTTCGCCGCTTTTCCCCTTGCTGGGTCAACTTCACTGTCACAGCGACTACCTCAACCACTTGGAAAATTGTTTCTGTCATGAAGGCTCCCTGATTAGGCTGTCCTCCATGATTGAAATGTGTCCTACGATCGAAAATTTAGCGTCTAAACCACGCCTGTCAATACAAGTATGTTACGAATTTGTTTCTAGTAACTTCTAAAGCCTCGTAAGTCCTTTCAGGCGTAGGACTTGAAATTTCCTGAAGAATCGCCAGAATGCCGGAGCCATGACACAAACACGTAACGAACTCGCTACACAGATTCGGAAGTTGCTCCGGCAAATGGAGGCTCTTGTTGCTGAGGAGCCGACTAGCGAATCTGGAATCAGCGCCGGGCCTATCCGACCTCCAGAGGAGGTGAAGGAAATGGTCGCTTCCGGCCTATGCCTGGATTGCGGTAAGCCAATTCCGCCCAATAACCAAAAGCGACGCGGGCTACACCAAGCCTGCTACCAGCGAGCTAAACGCTTGCTAGACCAAAAAGAATTTACAGACGCGGAGCTTGTTGCCGCCGGGCTGATGCTGCCAGCAGAGACGGGCGGACGGCCAACTTCTGCTGCTCGCTCCAACTCTGGGCTGGAGCAATTTGTCAAAAATCGAGCAATCGCACGCGGTAATCATCTAGGCGATACCGCACCACTTGATCCACCCAAGAAGAAGACAGCAAAGAAATGAGCGAGATAAAAGTCTTCGTCCGAAAGAAGGGCAAGCATGTAATCTCTCTCTACTTCACTGATCCGCTTACAGGTCGCGAGGTATCGCGCTCTGCCAAGACCCGCGATCCCGACGAAGCACAACGCGCCGCGCAGCGTTGGGAAACGGAGCTTAAAGAGGTTCGCGGTATTGACGGTTGCGGTTGGGGCTATTTCCGCGATCGGTTCCGCGATGAGCATTTAGCCGACAAGCCCATCAAAACGCGGCGGTCCTACAACAACGCCCTAAATCACTTTGAGCGCATCGTATCCGTGGCCAGCGTGGGCGACGTAACGACCGCCCATGTGTCCAAGGTGAAAGGCGTTTTAGTTGACGAGGGACGACCTTACGCGACTGTCGCCAATATTCTGACGCATTGCCGATCTGCCTTTCGCTGGGCTGAACGCAACGGGATGCTTAAAAAGGCCCCTCACGTTGCCATGCCAAAAACCGTGCGGAGGAAATTCATGCGAGGTCGCGCGATCGACGACAAAGAGTTTCGAAAGATGCTCAAGCATTGCGATGCTCCGTATGGCAAAGAGCGAACTGCCGAGTGGCGGCGGTTCCTTGAACTTCTTCGCCTGTCAGGGCTGCGGCTCGAAGAGGCCACGCGACTTGCATGGGATACGCCACCAATTCAAGTTTCACCAGACGCCATACCGCATCCCTATCTGCTGTTTTACGGTGAGGGCCAGAAGTCGGGCGAAGATGAACTTGTTCCGATCACGCCCGCCTTTGCTGAGTGGCTTAGAACGACTCCTCGCAAGGAACGCAAAGGACTGGTCGCCCCGCTTCATGGACTGCGCGGCGAACAACTTACCCACGATCCAATTTCGCGGTTTATCTCGGATATTGGAGAAGCGGCGGAAGTGTTCGTAAGTGACGACGGAAAGCCCGCCAGCGCTCACGACCTCCGCCGCGCCTTTGGCCGTGAATGGGCGCAGAAAGTTAAGCCGCTCATTTTGCAACGGCTCATGCGGCACAAGTCCATCAACACAACGATGAAGTTTTACGCCCAACTCGATTCCGAGGACATTGGGAGCGCCCTGTGGTCAGACTACTCCCGGAAAGATTCCCGAAAACGAGGTTCAAACGGTAATCGCAGCACGCGAAAACAAGCCGAAAAAGGCCATCGGTAGCGCCAATACGCCCCTGAGACGGATTTCTAATCCGTCGGTCGTGCGTTCGAGTCGCACCGAGGGTAGTTAAAAATGCGATGTTTTGCCGAACTACTCCCGCCAGAACTCCCGCTGGTACGGGAAGACCGCCATCGCCATCGTGCATCCCTGTTTGGCGGCGGCACGTTTGTTGTATCGCTTGATCGCGGCGCGGATCGTTAAATCGTTGGCCCAACTTCGTCCCATCGGCTCACCATGCCACTGGATTGGCACGGTTGAATCGGTCACGTCATAGATGCCTAGTCGCCGCAATCCAG
>CAYTFY010000049.1:0-2601 GCA_964437225.1 uncultured Gemmatimonadaceae bacterium
CTGATGATATTACAGCCGCGCTCCCACATTAGAACGTCAATCTCTTGGATTCATACTCCAGCTGAAGGTCCACGCGCTTCACTGACTCGCCTGCTGCGAGCAGCTTGACCACGGCGTTTGCAGCTTCGTCTCTGCTCTTCACGAACAGCACCTGAAAGCCCGGGAATCGCACGATGAGATCACGCAAATTCTTGAAGATGTGATCGGGCATCGCGCCGCGATACTCGCATGGCACCATGCGGCGGGTCTTCACATCGAACCGTTGGCCAAAACGACGTGTGAACTGCGGAAGGAAATTGAACCCGAGTGCGTCGTTGATGTCCGCTTCTACGAGCATGATCACGTAGCGCCCCTCCTCCTCCGCGCGCTCCAGTTCTCGGGTGAAACGATCGAGGTTCGAATCATCTCCAGATTTCCGCTCGATCTTGCGTTCGCTCGCGGTCGATACAAAGTCGGGGAGACTTTTACGTTCAATGTACACACCCCTGTCGTGTGGTGGCGCGAGCGCGTAGTCGCCGCAGTTCAGCTTTTGCTGGACAGTTTTGAATGGTACTATGAGAGGCTGTTGTTCACGGGTGTCTTCGATAATCACGGCATTCGCGGGGAGAGACGTCTCGTCGAGTGTCTCGTCATATCGAATCGTGTAGCCCATTTCTGCGCAGATGGTGTTGTACCCTCCAATGAAATCGTAGTACGGGATCGTCGGACACATCAGCGACCGCAGCTCCACTTGTGACGGTGGGTACACGAGACCTTTCTCCTCGCGCCGTTTCCGCAGCCAGTTCAACGCCCATTCTCGCGCTTCTGGCACGTCAGACCTAATCCACCGCTTGAGCGTGTGCTTGGTTGCGAATTCGGTCTTGAGATACCGCTCTGTAGGAGCCTTGTAAGGAATAGGCTCGCCCGTACAGCGGTCCAGCCGCGGCTCGTGCAGGTTGTAATACTCCTCCTGCTTCAGCCTCAGCTTGCGGAGATGCTTGTGGAGGGCGTCGCGGTCGGGATGGACGGATTGATCTGCGAGACAGGTGACACTCATTATCGCATTACGTCGTCTGAAAGTCCCCATATCTCCGCACGCTCTTGCTCCATCTCGGTGAGCCTCGTTATCTCCTTACCGAGCGCGTCACGCTTGCCACCCGCCAGCTTCAACAGTCGATCGCGCCCTTCCTTCGTTCTCCACCTTTCCACCAACGGATGCATCGATTGACTCGCCTGTGTGAGATCATTGATCCTCGCGGACCTCGCCCCATTCAGCGTCTTATACAGCGCTTCCTGTCTCTTCTTTTCGTCCTGCAGATTCGAGTTGAGCGTTTTGAGATGCTCCACGAGAGCCATGGGCACTTTTTGGTTCGCCTCGAATTCCTGATCCACTTGTCCCTGTAAACGCTGAATCGTGCGGTCTGTCTGTGCGCTGCTCACTATAGACGAGCAATACGCGATATACTGATCAATATCCGCCTCACCGAGGTCCGTCATATTGTGGATCTGCCGCATGAACGACGACTCGAATAACTCGCGGTCTACCTTCTTAAGGTACTGTGACGCTTGGTGGATGAACCTCGGGATGTTCACACACGCGAGAAGCACGTTGAGATTCTTCGTCTGTTGTGCGTTCAGCTCTTTCGTGACGTATAATGGCGTGGCAAGACCCGCGGGGTTTGGCACGAGCTTGTTTACCCGGGACACCATCTCGCCGAGATTCCGCGGCGGCTTATACTCAATTTCCTCTACAGGCTCGTCGTTCCGATTATACAGATGAGGTGCGATCTGTTTACAGAACGCCATGACCGCGCGCCCCTGTGGCGACGTGAGCGTAAGGGTTTTGTCGTTGAAGATCGTGCGTGTGATCTCTAGGGGATTTGACGCCTCGTGGTTGTTGCGGATGTATTGCTCGTCGTCAGCTTGGAGAGTGACGGTGGCGAGAGTGTCGGATTTGTCATCGTCGTCGTCACCAAATGGGAGACCGCCGTTGAGTCCGATTTCGGCGAGATACGCTTGACAAGCTTTGCACTGTAGATGTCTTAGTGTGAGATTAGGCATGCCGCCCCACACTTTCTGACACAGCTCGCGTTGATCCATTTGCCAGTCGCGTTTCAGGATCTCTTTTTGCGCGTCGGTAAGCGCGGGCAGTTCTTTGCGGGCTTTCGGCATAGGGGCTATTGATGAGGTATGAAGACCGCGACGTGGGACTTGCCATCGTCGTAATCCGCGATGATCTGCTTTCCTTGGCCAATCTCGTAGGTGGCCCAGTTGTAGAACTGGAGTGCGGCGCGAGCGACCTCTGTAGCCGTCTTGTCGCCGACACGCTCTTGTATCTGTGCGATCAAGACTGCGCTCTCTTTGAATCTGAGTTCGATTTGGTCCAATTTGTGACTCCGCGGTTTTTCCGTGATCTGTCCAAAAGGGTTTACACCAGATTCCCCCAATGTTGCTCTCCCATCTTCACACCAAGCCGTCCTCGTCGATTACAATTCGCGCTAGCTTCACGACCTTCTTTTTGAACTTATGTATATAGGAGTAGCCTGCAAACATTCTCGATGTCTTCCTCAGCTTTAGCGCCTTCCCAACATCCCTCTCACTCCTCCCCTGTATAAACAGCAT
>CAYTFY010000050.1:0-2557 GCA_964437225.1 uncultured Gemmatimonadaceae bacterium
ATATTTGGAGCATCCCATGACCATCGGCACTCCCATCACCACACCAGACAACACCAAGGGCAAGGTAGAGCGCATCTAGCCTGATCCATTCCATCCGGCAGGTCTTTCCAACCACTCCAGCCCGCGAGCGGAACAAGCCGTCTATCGTCCATGAAGAATGGCCGGTGTCTGCCGGGCGCGATCGTGCGGTCGCGTGTTCATAGCATCGGGAATAGCGGAAGCGGGGATTAACGAAGACGAACGCCAGGACCGCCGTCGCCAGAATATGGCCCCTCGATAAAGACGACGCCGCCAGTTTCGAGGGCCTTCTTGACGGCTACAAGGGTTGTCGCCCGGACATTCGGAACATCGTCTATTTGTTCTGCCTTGGAGAGCGTGGCGTAGTGGATGCCGCATTCATCGGAGAGCCGGTGGATTGTCCAGCCGAGTAGGGCGCGCGCGGCGCGAATCTGCTTTCCGGTGATCATCGCCATCGGCTTGTAATGGGGACGATGAATTATCGCAATATCGCTGCTTTGGTCCATGTTTGGTAAGCCGGGGTAAGAGAAAGTAATCACGATTAAATATCGAATTTCGAGCTTGAAAGATAGCGAAAATTTGATAATCTGACAAGACAGCGGGTCGGCTCACTACTGCCGTCAGGCCATTGTAAATGTGCCCGCACCTTGTCAGGAGAAACACATGCAAACCGAAACAGCATTGGCAGAGAAGCTGAAGGGTGCCGGGTTCAACACCGACAGCGCCAGGCTCTACATGAACGCGACGGAAAGCCTGACGAACGGTCGGGATTTCAACGTCGCGCTGCATGTTTTCAGAACGCGGGTTCGAAACGACTTCGACCTGTTCACGGAACTGTGCCGGCAATATCTGGCGGATCGTCAGGCCGATATGCGCGGCGACAAGATGGGGAGCGAGGCCATTCATGGCGCGCCGCAAGGCCATGCGTCATTTGCAGCCGCTTCCCGCATCAATGCAGCGAAGGGCCAAGAAGAAGGTGTCATCAGGGCCGCTCCGTCGTTGCCCGACGCCGCAACCAAACGAAGCGGGGGCCATGTAACGTTTGCCGACAAGGCCAAGGGTGTTGTGCCCTCCGCTTCGCCTCGTCCTTCCCGTGCCGAAAGGATCAGGAGCGGCGTAACGGCCATTGTCGAAAAGGCTTATGCCAAATCGTTGTTCGATACCACGAAACTGCCGGATGGACGTTCGCTGCGGGAAATTCGCTGGATGGAAGTCCCGCAGCTTGCATCGCGGTTCACGTTCCTGTCCCGCGTCATGACGGCGGTTCATAATCGTGGCGTCCCGACCGACGCATCCGCCACACTCGACCAGATCGTATCGGAAGAAGAATTGAAGGAGATCATCGTATCGGTGGAGCGTCTCAATGACATTCACTGAAACGGGTAAGGATGGCGGGGAGGGCCAGTCGATTTTTTCCGTTCAGGGCAAGGACAGCTTGCCCGACCCGTCGCACGAAAGCAGAGAAGGCCACTTGAACGTTGTCGATAAGGCCATTCAGGACGTGCCTCTCTCTGCCTTCATAGACCAGCTTGCGGAATTACAGGTTGACCGCAAGTTCTGGATCAAGAGCATCAACCGGCAGACGAACGCCATCGGAGCTCTCATTCGTCTTTCTCTTGGATGGCACAAGCACCTTCCCGAGAAGGAAGCATCCGCCATCAAGGATCGGGCAGCACGCATTCTCGACGCGGCACAGAAGGGCAAGGAACAACGCCCCGAGGATATCGAGGTATTCGAACGCCACAAGACGGCCATCGCCGCCATAGACGCGACATTGCAGATCATGCGTTCAAGCCGTCACCAGATCGAACTGGAAATGGCGCGCATCGTCCGCAAGCTGCCGATTTATGAATGGGCGAAGGAAGTGAAGGGCCTGGGCGATCGCGGGCTGGCGGTCATCATAGCCGAGGCCGGCGACCTGTCGAACTATCCAGCCAAGGGCCATTTATGGAAACGGCTTGGCCTTGCTCCATTCGAGGGGCAGGCCTACTCGACATGGCGGATGAAAGGCGGGCTGGGCAAGGACGATTGGATCGAGGCGGGATATTCTCCCCGCCGTCGTGCAGAGATGTTTGCCTTTGCCGATCCCCTGTTCCGTGCGCAGACAGTAGCACAAGGGCCATACAGGGCCATCTATGACAGGCGCAGGGCACATACTGCCGAGACGCATCCCGACTGGACCAAGGCTCACAGCCATTCGGACGCGCTGCGCATCATGACGAAATACCTGCTACGGGATTTGTGGCGGGAATGGAATCGCCGGAAGGCCAGGTGCGGTGTGTCTTCATCGACTAGGCAAAGTCTGCCAACCGGCGAACAGATCGCTGCGTAAGCGATAGGGGTAGGCCGACAGTTCGTTGCCGAAAGGCTGGAATACGGGTGCTTACTCAACGGCGGCTTCTAACGGGGCCGCCTTTTCATTTGAACGATCGATGAATGATCGGCGAAGGGTGACCATCTGTTCGCAATTGCGAAATCCTACCGCATCGCACCATCGGCGGGTCCTTCCGGCGGCAAAATAGTATGAGGGCGAGCTGTG
>CAYTFY010000051.1:0-2388 GCA_964437225.1 uncultured Gemmatimonadaceae bacterium
CCCACCGCGTTATAGATATCGTCACGGAACTTGTCGGACGCTGGAATAGCGTCACCATTCGAATTGATGTTCTGGAACGCGCTGTTGCGGATCTGCTCCAGCGTCTCTGGTGAGGTCACCAAAGTCGTGATCGAGCGACCTGCGCCACGTGGCGTGCCACCGACCCAAGAGCTGTTGACGCGGCTCATCAGGGTCGTCAGCTTGCTGATGTCCTGAGGAGTGATCACACCCTGCGTGGCAGAGCGGATGACTTGGAACTTCGTGGTGTTCTTGTCCGAGTACGTCGCGTTGGCGGCGGTCGTGGTGAGAACAGCGGCGGAGTTCAGCTCCTGTTTGTACTGCACTTCCTGCGCCATGCGCTGGAGGTATGCGGCGACGTTGTCAACGCGAGCTGCTTTGAGGAAGTCCAGCTTGAAGCTGACTGCGGACTCAAGAGCATAGGTCATGACGTAGAGTTCGTCCACGCTCATGTTCTGAGAAGTGGCGAGACCACCGGCGCGGACCTGCGACCACACCTTGATGAAGTCGGCCTGCTTGATGTCAAACATCGGCGCGAGATCGATCGTGGATGGGGTGCCGTACGTGAAGGATTGGGTCGTGAAGAGGTTTCCCAGCACCGCTTCGGACTCGATCGCTTTCATGATCGGCTCCTGAACGGTAGCTGCGAACGCTTCGCGAGCGGGTTGAGCAACGCTGTAGTTCTTGTCAGCCATGAGCTGGAACATCGCTACAACCTGCGGGTTCTTTTCAATCTTGATTTTCATTCGAGTAGATTCCTTGAGGATGTAGAATGTTTACTTGGCTGGGCTGAAGGAGAAGAGGACGTAGCCTCCTTGATCGCTAAATTCGTTCGCGAGACCCGTGCTGGACGAGGTCGGAAGCGAGGTGAGGATTTTACCCACGACATGCGCCGGGGTGTAAGAGAAGGACGCTCCACCAGTGTTGAACACCGTGGCGTTTGTTGGGTCTACAGAGGCGAGACGACCGTCGCCAGAGCGCGATACGCACAGCACGTTGCCGGGCTGAACATTGCTCGTGGACTGGTCGATGTATTTACCCCAGATTCCGAGCACTGGTGCGCGGGTGATGACTGGAACGCTTTCGCCAGAGCGAACTGCGCCGATTTCGCGAGCGCGAACGTCGTTGTACTTGAGAGGATTATCGTTTTCGTCCTTTTCGAGCGTACTCCACTCAGTGAGGCCGATCGCGTTGTACGCGGTGTCGCCGGAAACCGTTGGGGTCAGCTTCATCTTCGTCTCGTAACGATTCGAGAAGGCGTAGATGCCAGCGGAGTTGTAGGCGTATCCGACAGCCTGAGACGAGAAACCATCTGCATTCTGAGGGTTGGCAGCGCCGGTGACGATCTTAACGAGCGTGCCAGCGAGACCGGTCTGCATCATGGAGTATGCAGGAGCGGCAAGGACATCGTGTTCGTCGATGACCTGAAGTGGATAGAAGCGATTGCGAATAGTAGGCATTTGATTTCTCCTTGAGAGGGATTACACTAGGGTTGTGTTTGTTTTACTTTTGGGTTGAGGATTTTCCGTTGATCTTGAGAGCGGAGGCGAATGCTGCGGTCATTTTGTCGAGGATAGTCTCGTCGATTGCCGCGGTGTTTGGGACGATGACTTGGTTCTCTACAGCGGTGACGGATGCGAGGGCGGCTTTGGTGTCTACGCTCGCGCAGGACTCTTTCTTGCCTTCCTTCATTTTAGAGTCATCGTCGCCATCTTTGTCGCCGTCCTTTTTCTCGAACGGAACGAACTTACCCTTTTTCTTCGCGGCCATCAGCGTTTGATATTTCGCGAGGCAGGTGGCGAAGGCTTCGTCGGTCTCGATAGCGAGGACTTCCGCGGCGATCAGCTTGCGCTCTTCGTCACCGAGATCGAAGACCTCGTCGAAGGACGCCATGCGCTCGCCGTACTTGGCCTGACGTTCTGCAGCCTCCGCACTTGCGCGAACCTCGTCGAGTTGAGCCTGCAATTGAGCAACGGACTGTTCCAGCGCAGTGGCACGGGCTTCACTTGCGATCCTCGCTTCTTCAGCAGCCTTAGAGCTGTTGAGTGCGGCATCGCGCTGTTCGATGTGTTGCTTTGAGCCCTGTTCAATAGCGTCGATGATTTCGGTGATGGAAGCGCAGCTTTCGAGCTTGCGGATTTCATCCCACTTCGAGGCGATGTCCTCTTTGGATTTGATCGTGATCATGGTTGTAGAGTGAGTTACACCGAGAGTATTAGGAGTTTTACTATCGGGTGTGAGATTTTCTGGAGAGACACTCGCGGCGACCTCTGTGATAGGCTCTGTTGTAGAGACGGTTGGAGTGCGTGCGGCGATGACCGCGGCGACCATATCGGCGAAATCTGGATTCGTTTTGATCTCTTCCAGAAA
>CAYTFY010000052.1:0-2369 GCA_964437225.1 uncultured Gemmatimonadaceae bacterium
TCCGACAAATCTCCGCAAAATCCTCCCTTCAGGCAAAGCCTATCGCCGCGACACAAACCGTGTCCGCGAAGGCAAATGCTGCCGTTGCAATCGACCCCGAGAAATCGGGCATGGCAGCCTATATCGAAGCCCGGCAAGCCGGGAAGCTGAAGTGAGGGCAAGCGGGTAAGCTTCGAAAGGCTTAACCCCAAATGTCCAATAACATTCTCACCCCTACCATCGTCGCCAAAGAGGCGCTGATGGTCCTCGAAAACACCCTTGTCATGCCGAAGCTCATGCATCGCGGCTACGAGGATGAATTCACCAACGCGAAGAACGGTTACAAGACCGGCTCGACCGTTTCCATCCGTCGTCCTGCTGACTTCACTGTCCGTCGTGGCGCCGTTGCTGCGGCTCAGGATGTTGTCGAAGGCAACATTTCCGTGACCGTTGACCAGCAGGTCGGTTGCGATTTCAAGTTCACTTCTGCGGAACTCACTCTGTCCATCGGGGAAATCTCCGAACGGGTAATCAAGCCGCAGATGGTGCAGATCGCCAACGATATCGACCGCGATTGCCTCGCTCTCTATTCGTCCGTTCCCAATTGGGTCGGAACGCCGGGCCAGACGATCAATTCTTTCGCCGACTTCTATGCGGCGCAGGAACGACTGAACGAATTTGCGGTGCCTCTCAGTGACCGCTCGTCCGTTCTGTCGCCTTCCGACCAGGGCGGCATGCTCGGTTCCCAGACCGCACTCTATATCCAGGGTCCGGCCGGCGATGCCTACCGCAATGCCAAGCTTGGCGTGATCGGCGGTTCCGACACCTACATGGCTCAGAACGTCGCCACCCACACTGTCGGCGTTGCAAGCGGCACTCCGAAGGTCAAGGGTGCCAACCAGAACGTTACCTATGACAGCGTCAAGGGCTCGAACACGTTCTCCCAGACCTTGGGCACCGATGGATGGACCAATTCCATCACCGGCATTCTGAAGGCTGGCGATGTGTTCACCATCGACAACGTGTTCGCTGTCAACCCGGTGACCAAAGCAACGCTGCCGTTCAAGCGTCAGTTTACCGTGCTCGCCGACGCCAACTCCGGCGCATCGACCGGCCCGGCCACGCTGACCATCAGCCCGCCGATCATCGTTGGCGGGTCTCAGGCCACTTGCTCGGCAATCCCGCAGGACGCCGCGAACATCACCGTTCTGGGTACCGGCGGCGTCGGATACAGGCAGAATATGTCGTTCCACAAGAACGCCTTTGCCTTCGTCTCCGTCCCGATGGAACTCCCGCCGGGCGCCGTCAACCCGAGCCGCCAGTCCTACAAGGGCATCAGCGTCCGCGTGATCCCCGTCTATGACGGTATCAACGACGTGAGCATGTGGCGTCTCGACGTTCTCTACGGTCGTCGTCTGCTCGATGGTCGTCTCGCAACTCGCCAGTCTGGCGCGGCATAAGAAAGGGTATCCTCATGACCGTAAAACAACTCTCTGATGGCGGCACCGATGGCAGCACCCTCGGGCAATCCGCGACGGACAAGGTAGCGTTTCATGGCGCTACCCCGGCCGCAAAGGCAACTTGCACACTGTCGGCAGCGCTGACAGCAGCGACGACTACGCCGGCGAACATCGCGGCGGCGGTTGCTGAACTCTACGCGGCTTTGGCTGCGAAGGGTATCGTCGGCTGATGCTGATCTGCGTTGGCATCCCGACAATCGACGGGAAGCCTTGCGCAAACACTGTGGATTCCCTGCTTGCCGAGCAATTGCTTGGATTTGAGCAGGGAATCCATTTTCTCATACTCTGGGAAATAGGCTGTTCCTTGATTGGGGTAGCTCGCAACAAGATTGCAAAGCGTTTTCTGGATATCCCCGAAGCTGACTGCCTGGTGTTTGTCGATTCAGATATTTCGTGGACCGGCGGTGATCTGGCAAGGCTGGCAAAGCGCCCTACCGATGTGGTCGGGGCGACGTACCGCGCCAAACGGGATGACGATTACTACCACGTTCGAGGCAAGCCCGTAGCGCGTGATGATCTATATGCGGTCGATGGCTTGCCCACCGGGTTCCTCAAGATATCTCGTAAGGCGCTCGAAACTATAGGCGCGGAACCGTATCTGGACGAAAACGACCAGCCTATGCGGGATTTCTTCCCGACCGGCATGCACAACGGCCAGATATTCGGCGAGGATTACGGCTTTTGCCGGCTGTGGACCGCTTCGGGCGGCGAAATCTTCCTCGATCCCTCCATCAAGCTTCGTCACCACGACGGACTTCGTTTTTTCACTGGCGATCCTACCGAATGGATCAAGTCGGCAGCCGGGGAGTAACCAGTGGCAATCAGCAACTATACCGAATTGAAAGCGGCGATATCCGAATGGATGGACCG
>CAYTFY010000053.1:0-2256 GCA_964437225.1 uncultured Gemmatimonadaceae bacterium
GAACGAATCGGTGAACGGGAATGCCGGAGGCAGCACCGGCTCAACAGCGCCGATAAACGTACCATCGTGGCCCGCTGTCGCGATCGCCGAGTTTGTTGGCGCGAAGCCTGCTTTCACCCATGCCAGCAATTGCGGGATGCGCGTCCCCGGATCAACCTTCAGCGCCGCGAGCGTTCCGCTCAATGTTCCATCCGCACCCCAGAGTGCGGTTCCCGCCGTCTGGAAGTTACGCGTCGTGTCCACAAACATCGGATCGACGTTCACGTCGCTTGCGCCTGGTACAGTTCCGGTTGTTGGCAGATCGTAGAACGTTCCGTTCGACGTTTTCCCAACGCGAGACGCAGCCCCACAATTCCAGCAGTCGTTGTTGGTGATTTGTGCAGGATCAGCGACGTTGTCGTTCGGTGTAATGGTCGTTCCTGACTGATAGAAATGGTTTGTCGTGCGAGCCGTCGGCCCCCATGTGATGTTGCTGCGGTATCTGGTGTACGTGCCAGCAGGAGTTGCTGTGGTGGAAGCCTCGTTAAACATCAGCCCATGGTTCGCCGAAACACCTCCACTGCCAAGTGGCATAGTGTTGTGCTCCACGATTGCATGCGAAGTGACGCTGTTGCCGAGGGCGTTAACGAGACCGCCCGAAGACGTTCCGGCCGTCGTCGGCAGTACGAGATTATACGTAATCGTGTGCGTGATCGATGGGGCGGCGCTTGAGAAAATGAAGCCGTCTCCCTCGCTCGCGGCCGATCCGCCTTGCAGGATGTTTCCTGTTATCGTCTGCCCCGCTGAAGTGTTCGCCAGCGTAGGCCAGTGCGGGTTGGTTTGTGCGTCCGCTTTGAGTAGGAAGTTGTTCGAGACGTCGCCGTAGATATTGGTGTCAGTGCTGCCGCCCGTCCGGGGGTCATAGAGCACGTTGTGCTCAAACGCGGCCCATGTGCTTCCCACAAGTGGGTTTATGTTGGCCGCGAACACGTTGTAACTGATCGTCACGCCCTGCAAATTGGCCGCCGTTGCGCTGTCTCCCAGCGCCTTGTCGAGATAGTTCCGCTGGACCGACCACGTTCCAGTAGTTCGCGCGACCGATGCATTGAAGTCTAGTGAATAGGTCTGTTGAGTGTTGGTGAACGTGCCATCCTCGATGACGAAAGTGGTGTTGCCATGGCCTGGCGAATTGCCGCCGCGCTTGATCGGACCGCTGTCGGTGAACGTGAAATTGCGAAGCCGGAATATGTCGCCGCTTGCGCTGAGCAAGTGCCTGACGGCGGGGTTCGTTGCATCTCCGATGCGGATAAAGTTGATTCCTTGCGCATCCCACTGCCCAGACTCAAGCCATGAGGCCGTGTCGAACCATCCGTTCGCGGTGCCGGTCCCGCCTCCAACGTTGACGCTCTGCACCGTCACAGGATTGCTTGTACAGTCTCCTACGGTGGTCTGTCCCGCGAGTACGGTTCGGATCTTCGCGTTTGTCAGAGAGTGGGCCGAAGCCGCCGCCTTGTATTTCACGCTGGAAACACTGCCATCCCACTCCCATGTCGAGCCGCACTCCAGATACACCGGGCCGTTCTTGACGACATCGCCGCGAATGCTCAGTTTCACGCCGTTCTGGATGCGCAGGGAACCTGCCGAGTTGATCGTGATCGCCACTGTGCCAGCCGCGCCTGACGTGCCGACAGTCTCACTCGCCGTGACCGTCATGGCGTGCCCAAGGACCGCGGTATCTCCAATCGTCGGAGCATGGCCGCAGTCCCATTTCGTGCCGTCCGACCAGTTGCCGAGAGCGGACGATGTGCACGTCGCCGCACTCAGCCCGGCTGCTGTGAGAAGTACCGCGATGAGTAGCCGCATATTACAGCCCCAGTCGGCACACAACGCCGATATCCTTTCCGGTGATGGTCGATCCAACCTGAGTAATCGTTGCGGTCAATACGTCACCCTCGGCTAAAGCCGTCGTCGCGAATGTCGTTTGCGTGCCCGACGTAGCAGCCGCCGCGAGCACGAGTTTCGTGCCGCCGCCGAAGATCGAGGAGCCATTCTTCAGCACATCGACGATGAGTGACGTGCCAGTCGGAGCCGTTCCCGCCGCGATGAAGCATTTGTTGATCGTGGAGGCGACAGCCGCGATGTACGGAATCGCCACCGCATCGCCCGCAACGCAGTTCGTCGCCGCGCAGAAGCCCCACGATGCCTTATCGTAGGTCCGCGGAGGCATCCTGAAGTTGGTCCCGTCATACCAGATCGAGTACATCTTGCCGGCGATCA
>CAYTFY010000054.1:0-2211 GCA_964437225.1 uncultured Gemmatimonadaceae bacterium
GAGCTGGATGATGCTCAGAAGCTGGTCGGTCTGCAGGAATGCGACCTGGAGGGCGATGATGAACTTCTGCGGGTCCTGGTAATACTCGTCGAATTTGAAGGCGTCGATGGGAGTGTGTGCGGCCCTCAGCAGGGTGTTGCGGACGCCGTAAGCATCGCTGGTGGTTTCCTTGACGGAGACGGTGAGAAAGTCTTCGACGTGGATGACTTTGCCGTTCTTGACATCGCCGCAGACGCCGGCCTTGATGGCGTCGACGAAGCCGGTGAGGGTGGTGACTTCAAGCTTGGGGGGGCGAAAGGGCTGGATGACTTCGCTGAGCTGGCGTGCGCCGTTCTGCGTGCTTACCGTTTTGTAGATGTAGGTATGCGGCTTTTCCTGAAACTCCTGATCGATCGCCTGGGTAAGGTCGGGAGCAGAAGCTGCGAGCGCGAGGAACTGAATTTTTTCGATGGCTTCTTTGATCATGGTGGACTCTTTTCTTTCTGCGGTTGCGGTTTTGGGTTGAGGGTGTCAGCGGCTACGGTTTGCCGTTGAATGCGAGCAGGTTTTCGTCCTTCACAGGAGGCTCGAAGAGCACTACCTGCCGGGGGTCGGAGTCGAAGGCGTAGGACTTTCCGTCCTCGTCTTTGCCGAGGTAGATTTTGGAGACGTGCTCCTCGGCCCCGGCGAGTTTGGTGGAGGCGGTGGTGGAGACCATGCAGCAGCGGCGGTCCTCGTCGGGCTTGAACTTGAACTTGAGCGTGATCTCGCGCCCGGCGGTCGCGTCGGTGGATTTGTCGGCGATGTTGGCGGTGACTTTGGTGAGCGCCATCTCGAAAAGCTCGACGGCGGCGCCGCGGGCGATGGAGCCGATGTTGATAGGGTTGAGGTTGGTTTTGGACATGGACGGTACGTTCCTTCCTTGCGGTTTCAGTTGAGAGACAGGGCCTCGGACTCGGCGGCATCCGTGGTCAGCGTGACGGGTTGAAAGACTTGGCGGGCGAGTTCGCCCTGCAACTGGGCCATGGAGGCCTGGCGCTCGATTGCCTCGTCGGCGAAATAGCGAGTGGTGATGGACGAGGCCTCGGGATAGAAGCGCAGGAAGAGGCGTTCGGCCTGGCGGCGAGTGGGAGGATTGAGATCGCAGCGAACGTCAATGCGCCCGTCGCGCAGCAGCGCCGGGTCAAGCCGGTCAGGATGGTTCGAAGTGAGGAAGGTGATCATGCCGTCCTTCGAATGCACGCCATCGAGCACGTTGAGTAATGCGCTGAGGCTGACGCCGGGGCCGGTTTCCTTGGTCAACTCGGACGTCTGGCGAGAGGCGGTCGCGCCCACGGCATCGATGTCCTCGATGAGGAGGATGGAGCCGGGCGAGAGGCGGCGGATGAGGCCGAAGAGTTGCTCGTCGGACCAGACGGAGGAGAGGTTCAGGACGTGGAGAACGAGATTGAAATGCCCGGCGATGGCCTGCGCCAGTGAAGTTTTGCCGCCGCCTGGAGGGCTGAAGAATCCGTAACCGCGGTGGTAGGGAATGCCGAGCCGCCGGTAGTCAGGCTTCGCGCCGAGAAAGCATTCGAGGTCGGCGAGCAACCGCTGCATAAGGTCGCCGGGCAGGATGACGGTCTCGATTGGCCGCTTGGCAATGCCATCGACCGCGGCCCAGGCTGCGCCGTCAGCGATGGCAACACGAAGAACGTCGGGAGCCGATCCCTGACCGCTGGCCGCGATGAGGGCGAGGAGGCGTTCCATCCGCTCACGCTTGCGCGTGAACATGCGCACGGTGATGTGCTGCGGGGCGCGACCGCCGGGCATCGGCGATTTCTGGTCTTCCTGGGTGCGCGTGATCACAACCGGGCGGCGCTCAAACCAGAGCAGGTAAGTGCCGAGTCCCGGCACGAGGACCGGCTCAACCTCAGGCATGTAATTGCCGCCATATGACTGCGGAACCGTTGCCGCGCAATCTCCTCCGGAGGTTCCAGGTATGGTGGAGTTCCTGGCGCGGGTAGTTACGCTCCACTTGCGATTGCGGCGCATGGAGGGATGCGCGGCGAGCCATGCGAGCGTCCACTCGAAGATGGTCCAGTTGTCGCGGATCTCGGCTTCGACGACGAAGCGGCGCTCGACGATGCCGGCGAGACGGCGGGGAAGAGAGCGCATCCAGGCGAAGGCGCTGCCGGCGACGACCATGAGCGAGCCGGTGGTGAGCAGGCTGGCGTGGCCGAGGGCGGCGAG
>CAYTFY010000055.1:0-2158 GCA_964437225.1 uncultured Gemmatimonadaceae bacterium
AAGACCCGGCAATTCGTAATATTGACGGCTTTACGCAACGTCGTCTTCAGCCCCCACCCCCTCACCCCCTGGACAATTAACCCCGGCCAGTGTGCGATTTATTACTGTTGGATATCCAACAGTAAGATTTAACACAGTGAGAAATCTCACGTAAAATGCCATAAGTTTTACTAATAGTTAACGTTAACGTCCGATAACCAGTCATATGTAAACTTTTTGACCAATCGGGTTTGGCTGCTAAGTCTATGACAATGCAGGACTTCTGCGTTATAAAGTGGTTTGCGTAGCAAAACCACTTAGATACACTCGATGCTGGTGTACGTTGGCTGGGCGTCAGTCCGCGCCGGCCGGGTCCCCAGGTGCTGCGTCCGTGTCACAGCTCATCTCGCCGCTACCAGAGACAGGGGAAAGCAGCGAAGTGGACTGATTACCGCTCGCTTGCTCGCTCATTACGTGGAATCGTTTATTGCTCTTTTGAAAGTCGAACCACTCCGCTAATGGGAATGTATCTATCGGCGCTGTGCGACCTGGGCCCGGTTTCGCTGGGCTTAGGCGTAAGCCTATGCCCAATAGCTTCCGGCCGCAGCCGGTTGCTTTACAGTGGACTTGCCAAGTGGTAGGCGTTAGCTGGCATCGGGTGATCCTACCGCAGTATGGGCATACATAAGTAAGTGTGCCAACGACTTGGGCTCTTAATGGGTATAGCGGGTATTCCCGAGTATTAGCGGCTGGGGAATGTGCGTCCATAATCCGATTGTACTGTGGAATGTGCAAGGTGCGGGCGGGATCAAAAAAAGTGTGACTGACAGTCAGAATTTTGTTTACATTACCTTGGTTGTGTGGATAATAAGGATATGAAAGACACTACCCCGCGTTACACCCCAGGTCACGTGATGATCGCCAGTGTTATGAAGAGATGCCCTGTTATGTCGGCGCGCTCATATCCTCCAGGTACTCACCCCAAAGGATGCATTATCAGACAGGATTGTACGGCCGTCGAATTGGTGACTGACCACGGCTCACGCTGGTTTGGGTTCGATAAGGCACGGATTAATTCAGAGCTGCGAATGGTTGTTCAGGGGTTCGATTCACGGGATGAAGTGAGAAGTAAATGGGAGCCGGCCGCAAAATAATCATCGACCCACAGAGAGGAGATTCAAAATCATGAGATTAGGTATGGGTGATCGATTGTTTGTAGAGCGGGCGATCCGGGCTGGTAAAGCAATATTCCGACCGGAAGACCGATTACAGGTTATCTGCGGAACTGAGGTGATTGACGGTATGCGATGCGCGACCGTAAGGAACATGCGGACTCGGACGGTCCTCTTGATACCAATCGATAACCTAAAACAGTTCTGCAAACGGGTAGGCTTCGACGGATTAGAAGAATTCGAATAGTGGGCGGCCGCAAAATAATCATGACTCACAGTCATTTTTCTGTTGACGCGACCTTGGTTAAGTAATAGGATTGGGGCATAGGAGATTGAAATATGGAAACGCTTAAAGTTGGTGATTTGGCTTATTGGGATTCGTTCGCGGGATTAGTCCCGTGCAAGGTAACGAGCATTGAAGGAACTTCAGGGATTGCGTCTTCAGCCCAAAGAGTAGAGTTTACGCTTACCGCTGGCCGCAAACCGTACAAACGAGGCGAGCTGCAAGAAGCGAGCGCGTTGCATGTTGTACCGCGTAAGAGTGTGCGCGGGCAGTATCGCAATCGGATTGCGCCGTACTTTGTGCAAGCGTAATTCAGAGGGATTGAGACATAGGAGATTTGATCGATATGGCATACAAAACCACCAATAAAGAACGCATTGCAAACCACGACGCCATCAAAGCAGAGCGAGACACGCTATCGCTCGCACTGTACGACTTGGTTAATGGGAGATTCAGCGCACCCGTGAAAGTGAAAGAGCACGATTATGACACATTCGGTTATGGGGTGTATTCCGTCCGCGTTTCTATGCGGGGAATGCCGCTGTTCTTGGTGCATACCTCAGATGGTAATTCCGTCTCAGTGTTCACGGAAAACCAAATTGATGATATGCGCGATAACTACACGACCTACTGGAAATGTGTGAAAGCGGCCGTCTCGGAGCTGAAACGCAAACATTACCCGAGACCGGCAGCATAAAAGGTCGAAACCCCTGTTATGGGGTAT
>CAYTFY010000056.1:0-2100 GCA_964437225.1 uncultured Gemmatimonadaceae bacterium
GTGCGATGCGCGTTGCGGGCGATATCCGCCGCCATCTTTATGGCAGCAAAATCAACGTCTTTAATGATGGTTGGGAGGGTCATTCGGTTCCATTCCTATTGCGATGGGAAGGTCATTCGGAGCGCCAAGGTACCCCTTGACGAATCAGATTATGGCATGTCAGATAGGGGAGTTCAACCACTGATTTAGGGACTATCCCAGCAAACAAAGGTAATATTGTTTCACATGAAACCCCGCCCGATCACGAAACTCCAAGCGTGGATGCGTGACAATCGCTGGTCAGACCCGGCTTTTGCCAGCGCGCTCAACGTCATCCTGGAGCGCGAGGGCTCCAAGCCCATTTCAGCCAAATCGGTGGCGAAGTGGCGGCGAGGGGATGGCGTTCCGCGGCCAGCGACCCAGCGCGCCATCAAGGAGCTGACCGCCGACGCCGTCACCGCCGACGATCTGGTGGAGATCGCCACATGAAGGGGGTTCCAGTCCCCAGCATCTTGACGCTGTGGGCCATGGGCTACAGCGCGGCCATCATCGAACAACGTCTCAAGGTTCCGCGTAAGACGGTAACGAGGATGGTCGCGCTGGCGCGCCAGAAGCGCGATCCGCGCGCGGTGCTGCACCACCACGCCAATGGCCGCGTTGTCGGCAACCTCGCCAAGTGCAAGGCGATCATGGTGGCGTGGCCGGAAATCAAAATCGTACAGGTGAAGGAATTGCCGCGATGACGGTGGTGGCATCGAGCTATGCCCGCGAGAAGAACGATCTTTATCAGACGGAGCCGTTCGCGACGTTGGCATTGCTGCGCCACTTCCCGCTCAAGGCAGGCGACATTGCTTGGGAGGCAGCGGCTGGCAATCATCTGATGGCCGACGTGATGCGTGAGACTGGCGCGATGGTCATCACCAGCGACATCGCCGTCTATGATCGCCACCACGACATGACATACGACTTCCTGCAAGAGCCCGTTCACAACGTCGCATGGGCCACGCACCTCTACACCAATCCGCCTTACGGGAAGGGGAATCGTGACGCGGTGCGATTCGCGCGGCTGGCACTGGAACGTTGCTCCGGCTGGGTGGCATTGTTGCTGACCGCCAAGTTCGACTTTGGCAAGACGCGCGCCGATCTGTTCGGCAATAACCCGCGCTTTCACGCCAAGATCGCACTGACGGATCGCATTCAATGGTTTCCCGGTGACAGTACCGGAACCGAGGATCACTGTTGGATGGTCTGGAGGCCAGCGGATGCACCATATGAGAATCCTATAATTATCTACGCAGGCAACTCCAAGGAACCGACGTCATGAGCGGTCAGACGCTGATCCTGATCTTCTGTTGTGTCATCACTGGCATCGTCGGGTATTGCGAAGGCTATCGCGCCGCCAGCCCGAAGACGCCGACCAAGAAACGGTGAATCTATGACGGACGATTTATTCTACCGCGCCGAGAAGATAGCTGCGGCCGAGGCTGCAAAGAAGCTTGCCATGGAGCAGGTCGAGGCCAACGCAGTGCCAGAGTGGTCGATTCTGATGCTGGAGCTGGTCGAGCGTGTGGCGCGCACCATGCCCAAGTTCACTGCTGACGACGTGTTCGACCTTTACGACCAATACCCCGGAGCGCCGACGACACACGACGCGCGAGCGTTCGGACCTGTGATGAGGCGCGCGGCGAAAAAGAAATACTGTCGGCAAGCTGACTGCCGCCCGGTCAATTCGCGCCGTAAGACCTTGCACGCAAGCCCGATCACTGTTTGGGAAAGCATCCTCTATGTCGAATGACCTCTACGACTTCAAGTCGATGCTCGATCTTCCGCAGCGCGAGGCCATGCGTCTGCGCCGTGAGCGCGAAGATACAGAATGGTCCGACTACGGCCGCAGCGTCTACAAAAACATCAGTGCGCCCGGCAATCTGGAAAAGGTCATCTGCTTGGCGCTCCTCAACGGAAGAAGCCCGCAAGGCATCACCAAGCTGATCCGCATCTATTTGGAAACAGGAATTTTCAATGTCAGAGACTAAATCATTGCCATTTACTAATGATGAGTTGATCGAACGTCTCACGACGCTTGAGAACATTAACCCGCGCGATCCGATTTTTCGCCTCATG
>CAYTFY010000057.1:0-2064 GCA_964437225.1 uncultured Gemmatimonadaceae bacterium
CCTCGAACACGCTGCGGACCCTGTCCGCGGAGTGGGCGAACATCACCACCGACCTCGCGGCGAACACCCTGCCCACGGTGACGAAGGTCGGCCAGGCGGGCGTCGGCCTGCTCAAGGCGTACGAGGCCATCCCCGCGCCGGTCAAGCAGGCAGCGGTCGCTATCGGGCTACTCACCGTCGCGCAGCGCCTGCAGATCCGCGCGTCGATCGGCTCCAAGCTCGCCAACTCCGATCTCGGTGACACGTGGCGTTACGTCACAGCGCAGTCCAAGGCTGCGGGCATCGCGCAGGCCGGGGTCATGTCCCGGATGCGCGCGATGGCGACCACCGTGAAGGCCGGGTCACTGGCAACCACCGGGCTGCGCGCCGCAGGTTCTGGCCTGCTCGGCGTGCTCGGCGGTCCGTGGGGCCTGGCCCTGGCCGGCGCGACCGCTGCCGTTGGTGGGTTCATCCAGGCGCAGCAGAACGCCTCGGCTGCGGTCGATGGATTGACTGCCGGCCTGGACAAGCAGACCGGAGCAGCGACCGCAGAGACCTACCAGACCATCGCCGAGGCGCTGCGAGCCGACATCACCGAGGCCGGCGAATGGGACCTCATCCAGCAGCAGCTCGGCGTGTCGCTGCGGGACATAACCCGCATCCTTGTGCAGGGCGGTCCGGCCCGGGACCGGTTCCTCGCCGACCTGGAGGCATGGCGTACCTCGGGGACGCGCGGGACGGCCGTCGCCGAGGCGCTGGGTAACACCGTCGGCCACCAGGTGAACAACCTGTACGACTCCGAGCAGGCGTGGCAGGCCAACAAGGACGCCACCGACGCTGCTGCCAGTGCGATGGACGGCGCGAAGGCCGCCAGCGACGGAATGTCCGGCAGCCTGGACTACCAGGCTGGGGTGCTCGCGCGCGTGAAGGCGGCGCAGCAAGAGCTCACGGCCGCGTTCAAGGCATACGATCGGGTGCTCTCGCGGCGGGAGGCGCGGCAGGCGCTGCGCGACGACCTCAACGCCGAAGCGAAGTCCTTCAAGGAGAACGCTGACGACGCCCGCAAGTGGGCGCTGGACTTCCAGCGCGACGTCGCCACCCGTGCGCAAGGCATCAAGGACTCGGTCAAGCAGGCCGAGGTACTCCAGTCGTCCTACCGTGATGCTTTCCGCAAGCTGACCACAGCCGGGCTCACCGACGCGCAAGCAAAGAAGATGCTCAGGCCGCTGCGCAGACTCCGGGGAGATGCGAAGCAGTCCGCGAAGGACGTCGCAGACGCCTACCGGACCACCCTGCAGAGCAAGCACCAGCAGATCGAGGACCAGGTCGCCCGATCCTTCGGGTACGGCTCGGGCGGCTACGACTTCTCGACCGAGTGGGAGCAGGGCGGCAAGGACTCCGCGCAAGGTTTCGCCATCGGACTGGAGTCTGGGACTCCGTGGGTGGACGCGGCTGCGCAGCGCCTCGGCTTCACGGCGCTCTCATCCACCAAGGCCGCACTGGACTCGCACTCCCCGTCGCGCAAGTTCCGCAAGATCGGCACCGACGTCACCGACGGGCTCGCACAGGGTGTGGACGCCGGCAGCGTCACGGTCGATGCCTCGATGCGCCGGCTCGCGGACAAGATGGGCGACCGGCTGCGTGACAGCACCGGCAAGCTACGCGAGCTGCGGGACGCCGCGAAGCAGTACGCCTCCGACATCAAGGACTCGTTCACTGACCTGGCCGACGTCACCGCGCAGCCTGCGGGGAACATCTTCGGCATCACGCGCGGTCTGCACAAGCAGATCCAGGATGCGAAGGCATTCTCGGAGAACATCAAGAAGCTCATCAAGTCGGGCCTGAACCAGACCACCCTCGACCAGCTGTTGGCCGCCGGGGTGGAGGAGGGCGCGACAGCGGCGGCGACCCTGGCGTCGAATACGGGCTCGATCGGCAGGGTCAACCGTCAGGTGCGCCGGCTGCGCCGGATCGGCGCCCGTACCGGTGATCTTGCTGCGGGGAACAAGTACGACGACGACATCGCAGCTCAGCGACAGAAGGTTCAGTCGATCCGCTACGACTACCACATCGCGAAGGTGGTCA
>CAYTFY010000058.1:0-2059 GCA_964437225.1 uncultured Gemmatimonadaceae bacterium
CGCGACGTACCGCGTTTGCCCTGCGCGATGGTGTGGCGCACTTCAGGAATGGCCTCATCCAGCAGTGATTTCCAGATTTGCCCGTTCTGCCATTCTTCGTGATAGCCGGCGCCCCACATCATGGTCGCGGCGAGATAAATGTCGGGGTGGTTCGTCAGCAGCCAGTTTGGGCTCGCCACCGAGAGGGCGAAGCGCTGCCGGTAGCGGAAGCGGAATGAGTAAGCCGCATCGAGCGGCCTATCGAAGTCGATGTTCGTGCCGTCGACCGCCCATCGCGAGGGCCACCCGGAGGTCACCAGATAGGGAAAACTGCCGTCTGCCTGTTGCTGGATTTCGCGCTCGTCCTGCCCCGCCTCAGCGAGAAACAGCGCAACGGGCTCGACCATGGCGAGCGTCGAAATGCTGATGGCGCGGCTGCCGATCGTGCCTGTCAATGCGGTATCGGTCTCGACAGGATCGAGCAGCCGGTTCAGCTTTGCCTCGGCGAGCGCAACCCATGCCGGGGCGGCGGCAATATCAGCGGCAACGTCGTCACGGGTCATGAACTCAAGCGCGGCCGCTTGCAGACCGCTATAGCTCGTCAGGTCCATGCATCAGCCCTCGCGTGAGAGTGACCGGGGGCCGTAGTCCCCGGCAGTTGGCGCGCTGACCAGGTTACGCGGTGCCGCTGACGCGAGTGGCGAGGCGCCCGTCGAGGGTCTTCCCCCCGAACAGGATGTCGAGGCGCCACGCACTATTGTCGTTCGTGCCGTCATAGACGGGGATGACGCGGACGTTCAGGCCCTTGTAGGACTTTCGCGACACGTCGATGGCGCCAGGCGGATCAACGAGCGGCACCATCACCAGCGCGAACGCGTTCTTGAGAAAGACGAGGTTCTGGCGATAGCCGGTGCCCCCCGTGCCAAGGACGGTGATTGCGGCATTGTCGGCAGGGCCCGCGGAAACGTTCTGGAACGCCCCCGAGGCGATCATGGCCGGCGCGATAGTCAGCGTCGCCGGGCCGGTCGTCGCCCCAGAGTCCGCGTCGGCCGTGACGACAAACTGCTTGAGGAACGGCAGCGTGGCCTTGGTCACCGGGTTGACGGCATAGACGCCCGCGATGGTGAACACGTCGCCCGCCTTGAGTATGCCGGTGGTCGAGTTGGTCCAACCGTCGGTCGCAAGCGTCTGCACGCCGGTGTTCATGGTAAGGGCATAGGTCGTGGCCTGCGACGCGCCCTGCACCAACGGCGTGCCGGTTGCCACGCCGACCGTATGGGTCGGGATGTTCTGCGACATGAACGTGTCGACGCCGCCGATCGAGCCGAGCGAGCCCTTACGATAAGCGTCTTTGGCCACGTCCTGCATGTAGAGCGCGGTCTGCGAGCCGAGAAGCCCCCAGTGATCGGCGGGCGAGAGCACCGCCGAGCGGCCATCCGTGGGCACCGAATATTCGTCCATGCGCTGTGGCGCGAGGGCGAAATCGGTGTACGAATTGATCACCTGACCGGGCGTTCCCACCCAGTTGGGCACATTCTTGTAAAGGCCCATCAGGTAGGTATCGACCGAGTTGGCAAGCTGGACCATGGCCGGCTTGATCACTCGCTCCGAGAGGTCGCCGATCTTGAGGGTCAAGTCCTGCGACGTGAAAGAGAAATCGACACCACGACGCTGGTCGACGGTGATCGAGGTCTTGCCTTCCGTCACGTCCTGCGCCGCCATGACAGCATCGGTGCGCACGGTGAAATCGGTCGGCTTGCGGATCGAGATCGTATCGCCGGGCGTGTAGCCGTTGATTTTCTTGTCGAACTCGTTTTCGTAGCCGCGAAACACCTGTTTCGCCATCACCAGCTCATTATCGAGAATGGTGATGGCCTCCGCGGCGATGATGTCCGCGGTAAGCGTGGTATTGGACATTTGATAGGGTCCTTCTGGCGGCCGTGGCCGCACGGGGCCTGGACGTCATCACGACGTTCAAAGCGATTGAGGTTTAGCGTCCGCCCTTGCCTGCCCGACGCGCCGCCGCATACGCCTCCATGTCATCCGACTTGGCGATATCCGCCAGCGAGCGCGAGGGCGC
>CAYTFY010000059.1:0-2020 GCA_964437225.1 uncultured Gemmatimonadaceae bacterium
GTGTTTCGGTTGCTGATCTTAAAATCTCGTAGACTCATCGGGTTGCGTCCTTTCTCTTCGCGAGGCTTCTCAAGCCTCATCGCTGGCTGAAAAAATTTAGCGCTCGTTAAATTTTTTCATTAAATTTTTCTTCATCGTGCTTATCCAGTGGAAACGGGATGCCTCTGGAAGAGCAGTGCGCGTATAACATGTTCAGGAAATGCGCACGCTCTTCCAAGTCGGCCCAATCGATGCCAGGGGCAATGTTGGCATGTTCAGATATGAACTGCGTCCATTCCTGCGTGTGGGCGGTATCATCCGCCTGATAGATGTTCTCGCCAATCCGAAAGCTTAATCGGCTGAGTTCTGTCACGAGAAAACGCGGAGGAGGATCGTGCTTCACGCTGGAAACGTTCGTGCCTGATCCTGCTCGCTTTGATCCTGTTTTCCTGCCTGGTATCTTGTTTTGCTTTTGACGCGCGCCCGAAGTACTCAGGATACTCACGTCGATAATAGCGCTGCATCTGTCCGTCGAGTCGATCCCAGATTCGGGTGTCTCCTGCATACATCATCTCCAATAATGCTATCGTCTCGTAAAATTTTCGCTGCCGTCCCTTGTCCCTTCCGGCATAATTCATTTTTTCGGATGAATCCGCCTCTGGAGCGGGCTGGACCCCGGAAAAATTTAACGGGGCGTTAAGCTTTTCGTTAAATTTTTCCGGCTCCGGCGTTAATATTTTTCTCTCTTCGTCCGGTGACGGTAGGTTCGTTACTTCTGGTGCCCGTTCTGGCTGGCTAAAGGGCTGGCTGCTGCACCTCCAACGCTCTCAGCCAGATCATCAGCGTACGATGGCTGCGCAGACGGTGCGAGCGGCTCTGTGTCGGCATAACGCGGCGTATCGGGCAGCACAGGATATGTGCGCTTCGGTGCAGGTTGTGAAACATTTGTTTCAGGTTGGGCAGGCGCCTGAGTTGATTCAGATTGGCGCTGCTTCTTCAGTTCTGCCATCTCTTCCTGGAGCTTGCGGAATTCTTTCTCGAAAAACTCAGGATTCTGGGCAGGCGTCGTGTATACCGGCAATGGTTCCTGCTTGTGCGCGAACGGGTTGCGAAACCAACCCTGCTTTTGCGGCTCTGGCGCTGGCTCAGATTTCTGCTCTGGCTTCTGTGCAGTGCTTGCGGGTGATATTGAGCCATCAACCATCTTTGGTTGCACTGGCGCAGTAGGCGCGCTTGGCAGTGGTAGGTACATGCCCGTCAGGTTGCGCAACTCTTCCCCAGCGAATTTCCATGCACCCATCTGTAGCCCAGCCTGGACGTTCGGATCGTCGGCGATCTGTTCGAGATACGTGGTCGTCGATTCCAGGTAACGTGATTTGAGCTTCATTTTGCTCTCATGGACGCGCATACGATGTTCACGATCAGACTCGGCGATGTCGTCCTGCATCTCGCGCTCATCGTGCCTGGCCTTTTGCCCCTCGTCCAGGTTGAAAATCATGATCCAGCAGAGCGCGGCGACGATAGGGGTAGCAGGACAGAGCCAGAGATACGCACCCATGAAGGGATCGAGTTTGGCGATGCCGCCCGTCAACTCAAAACCGAGGATGACGTTACAGGCCATGATGCCAACTTCTAAGCCAGTGAAGATCCAGCCAAACACCATCTGCGGCCCGCGAGAGAACCAGAACGCCTCCGCGCCGATCAGAGCCATGACGCTCGCACCTGTGGCGACCGCGCCGATCAACGAGAATATTTTTGCGATGCCGTCGGGATAAGACTTCCACATCACCTGGATGAATTGGATATCGCTGTAGATGACGACGCCAGCGATGACGCCGAATGCCAGGACTTTAATCATGCCTGCCATCGCACGCTGATTCTTGCTGAGCGTGCCAGCTCTTTCTCGTAAAGACATAAGTCTGGAGTCCTTTCTTTTGGTGGAACTAGTCTATGCGGCTGATCGAACGAGGGAGCCGCACCCTCATGTGTATCGCGCTACATTTACCGTCATATGGCCATCATCTTTGCCAGACAATATCAT
>CAYTFY010000060.1:0-1985 GCA_964437225.1 uncultured Gemmatimonadaceae bacterium
GGACGGCCTTGCTGGTCTATTTCGTTGCCGTGATTTTACTCGGCTACTTTCCCGTCAACTTCATCCTCATCGGCGCGGCCTGCGCCTGGAGACTGAAGCATTCTCAGAAGATCGCCCGAGGAAATCTGAACCCCGTCTTTGTTCAACCCACCCGACAGGGCGCGCGACGCGCCGATCAGTTTCGCTAGTTTTGCGCTCGACGGTCCATTCGCAAATTCGTCCATCGCGCGTTCGTAACGCTCTGCGGATTTCCTGACAGCTTCAGCGTAAGCCGGTGAACGCTTTGCGATTAGATCGCGCAGCCGCTCGGCCTGCTTCTTGGTCAGGTTGGCCGCAACCTTGTTGCCGACCATGCCAACAACACTGGACAAGCCGGCAGTCACGCCGCCAACACCGATGGCCATGATCCCCTTCGACGGAGAAAGCGCACCGACGTTGCGGGCAAGATTGGTTTTCGTGTCGCCCTCGACAAATTCCCGTAGGGCCGAGATTTCGTTTGGCTTGTAGCCGGTCGTCTTGCCGTTGATGGATTTCTCCACAATGGGAGAAATAACCTGCCGCATGTTGTTGACGAAGTTGCCGCCATACCCGGCGCGTCCGGTACGGAGCCCAGCAACATCAAACTTTCTATCGATGCCGCGCACAGCGAGAGCCGTAGAATGGATATCGTCACCCATCTTGAGCGCCTTCCCGGCTGCTGGCGAAACCTCGTTTATGATCTTGACGATTTCTTTAGTCGCCACAGCGGCGGCATCACGTACCGGCTTGTCATTCGACTCAAAACCACGCCCCACAAGGCGCTTGAGGTCTTGAAGATCGTCAATCGACTTCGGTCCCTCACGCTCCAGCTTGGCGACCGCGCTATAGATCGGCTTCGCAAAGTCTTCCGAAAAGTGGCCACGATCCAGTGATCCGCGAATGCGATCCGCAAACCCCTTGGCCGTCTCCTCCGGTATCTCAACCTTGCTGGCGATCTTTTCAAATTCGCGATAATGCGGCTTTGCGGTCGAGAATATATCCGCAGCCTGTACCCTGCCCTGTTGTGGTGCGGCCTTGCCCGCTACAGCACCGATTGCGCCGCCTAGCGCAGCCCCAGCAGCGCTGCCAGTAATTGCGCCGGCAGTTCTACCCTCGGCACCTTCACCCGCTCCAGCGCCCGCTATAGCCCCGCCAGCGGCACCGATCTTTGCGCCACGCGCAAGTCGTTCGCCCTTGGTCGCCGCGCCTGCCATGCCGCCACCAAACGGAACGGCTATAGCACCAGCTAGATTGCCGCCGAGAGATTCGGCGGGGTAAATCTCCTCTGCCTTTTTGGTCTCGCCTCGCTCACGTTTTGTTGCAGCGTCGTAACGCTTCACTGCTTCTTCGTCGCCGGTCAGATATTTGTAACCGCCAGACAGAATGGCTTTCAGGCTTGCAGGGTCTTTCGGATCAAGGCCGCTTGCTTCTGCGAGTCCGCGCAGTTCGTCGTAGAAATTGAAAGTTGCTCCTTGGGCCGCGCCGCGCGCAACGGCGTCAACGCTACCCTTACCGCCGGCCAAAGCAGGCCCAGCGGTCTCTAGTTGCGCCCTCAGTTCAGGACTTTGCTGTTCCTCCGGGAAACGCGCATCAACAGGGTTTGGCTTAGACTGTGGAATGAGATCGTCGAAAGAAAGATACGGCTTCTGTTCCTGCGGCGCAGGGAGTGGCGCAGCCTCAACTTTCGCCACTGGGCCGACACGACCTTCGGGGGCGTAAAAATCATGCGCTCCAATGCGTGCGAGAGGTTCGCCTGATGCCCACTTGGGCTGACTGCGGCCCAGCGCGCCTTGAACGGATGGGCTTACAAAATGCGTCGCGCCGTTGGTGTTATCCGGTAATTCACCCGAGAACACCTGATCAACTATCGCAGCCGCCCGCTGGAACTCCGGGCTTTCAGGCGAGTAACGATACATCTTATCGCGGCCAGCCTGCGTATTCCACGGCTCGAAGGCATACGGCTTGGC
>CAYTFY010000061.1:0-1936 GCA_964437225.1 uncultured Gemmatimonadaceae bacterium
TGAGCCGTCGCATGAATCCAGAGCTTCCCCCTGAAGAAGCGCCCGTTCCGCTGCCCGACGAGGAAGAGATCCAGCGCAACAAGCGGCGCGGTCAGTCGGCTCGTGGCGGGGGCCGGGCATCGACGATCCTCACTGGCGGCGACAAGGAAGCGCTGGGCGGATGAAGTCATCTGCGGCCCCTGGCAATTCGCTCTCGGTCGATCTGCTGTTGAGAGCCAAGCGAGCGCTGCGGGACGCGTATATCCCGGAGTACATCTTCATCTGCCTGTGCTGCCGGTCCGTAGTCACTGCCGCGAACGCCGAATGCTCTGGCTGCGGTCGAAAGCTTCGCTGGAATGACGAGGTGTCTGCGTGATCGACATCAAGAAGCTGATCCAGATTGGCGATCAGCTTTTCGGCGCGCGCGGCACGTGGATGATGCTGCTCCAGGAGATTGCCGAGAACTTTTATTGCGAGCGTGCGGATTTTACGGTCAAGCGCGAGATCGGCGACGACTACGCCGGCAACCTGACGACCAGCTATCCGCTGATGGTGCGCCGTGAGTTGGGCGATTCGATTTCGTCCATGCTCCGTCCGCGCGGTCAGGAGTGGTTCGCGATCTCCATCGAAGACGATGAGGGCCTGGACACGTCCGGCAAGCAATGGCTGGAGTGGGCGACCGGCGTGCAGAAGCGCGCGATGTATGACCGCATGTCGCAGTTTGTGCGGGCCACGAAAGAGGGCGACCACGACTTCGCGGCCTTCGGGCAGTGCGTGCTGTCGGTGGAGATCGACTGGACGACAACGAGCCTGCTCTATCGCAATTGGCACCTGCGCGACGTGGCCTGGTGCGAGCGCTACAACGGCACCATCGGCGACATCCATCGCAACTGGTGCCCGGATATTCGGACGCTGGTGACGATCTTCGGCAAGGACAAGCTGCACGCCAACGTCATGAAGCGGTTCGAGAAGGAGCCGTACAGCAAGATCAAGTGCCGTCACGTCATGTTGCCAATCGACCAGTACGACGGCGACCAGAAGTATCGAACGCCTTACGTGTCGATCTTCATCGACATCGAGAACGGCCACCTGATCAGCGAGAAGCCCTCGTGGAGTCAGATCTACTGCATCCCGCGCTGGCAGACGGTGTCGGGCTCACAGTATGCCTATTCCCCCGCGGCAGTTGCCGGCTTGCCTGACGCGCGATTGCTCCAGGCCATGACGCTGACGCTGCTCGAGGCCGGTGAGATGGCAGTGCGCCCGCCGATGATTGCTACGAAGGAAGCCATCCGCGGTGACATTTCGCTGTATGCCGGCGGCATCACCTGGGCTGATGCTCAATACGACGAGCGCCTTGGTGAAGTGCTGCGACCAATCACCCAGGACAAGTCTGGCCTGCCGTTCGGTATCGATGTCAGCGAAGAGAAGAAGCAAATGCTGGCGCAGGCGTTCTACTTGAACAAGCTGAGCCTGCCGCCGCGCACCGACGGCGAGATGACGGCATACGAGGTCAGCGTCCGCACACAGGAATACATCCGCAACGCGCTGCCCCTCTTCGAGCCGTTGGAGGTCGAGTACAACGGCAGCATTTGCGAGATCACTTTCGATGCGCTGATGCGTGTCGGTGCGTTCGGCCCGATGGATGAGATCCCGCAATCACTGCGCGGTGAGCAAACGCGGTTCAAATTCGAGTCGCCCTTGCATCAAGCGATCGAGCGACAGAAGGGTCAGAAGTTCATCGAGGCGAAAGGGCTGCTGCGTGAAGCAGCCGAACTGGATCCATCATCGAATGCAGTGGTCGACGCTCGCTTGGCACTGCGCGAAGCCCTGAACGGTATCGGCGTTCCAGCGAAGTGGATGCGCTCTGAGGAAGCTGTCGAGGCTCACGCTCAGCAGCAAGCCCAACAGCAGGAAGCACAGCAAGCGCTCGCGATGGCTCAGCAGGGCGCGGACATCG
>CAYTFY010000062.1:0-1936 GCA_964437225.1 uncultured Gemmatimonadaceae bacterium
CCCAACTTCCGCACTGAACCGTGTGAAAAATATTTTTGCGACTCAAAATCGGCCCTGGCTCAATGCCATGGCCGATGTGTTTTGCGAAAGTGGATGTAGTGACGACCGAGGCATTTTTTTCCTGGTGTATGTTGGCATGAATGTTCATCCGCAAGTGCCATCGCAAGGGACACGCTTACTGGGCTTTGATGGAGTCCTACCGGACTGAGCGCGGCCCGCGCCAGCGAGTGGTGGCGTGGCTGGGTGCGATGGATGATGAGGCTCAGCGTCTTGGGGTCAAGCAGGCAGCTACGCATGAGTCGGTGCAGGGGGCGTTTGGGCAAGCTCAACCGCGTTATGTTGAGATTTCTCCTTCATCGATCAGCGTCAGCGGGGTGGTGGATCTTGGCGGCGTGTGGCTTGGGTTGGAGATGGCCAAGCGTTTGGGCTTGCCTGCTTTTCTTGGGTCGCTGATGCCCGCCGGAGGGGAAGACGTGCCATGGCCGGTGATGTCTTTGGTTTTGGTCCTGGGCCGGTTGACCGAGCCTTCCAGCGAGCTGTATCTGGCCGAGCACCTGTATTCCAGGACGGCGATGGAGGCGCTGCTTGGAGTGAGCGCCGACAAGGTCAATGACGACCGGCTTTACCGGGCGCTGGATCGTCTCCTGCCCCACAAGGAGGCCTTGGAGGCGTATATCAAAGAGAAACTGGGAAGCTTGTTCAACCTGGACTACGACCTTCTGCTCTACGACATGACCAGCACCTACTTTGAAGGCCAGTGCGAGAAGAACCCACAGGCCAAGCGCGGGTATTCGCGGGACCATCGCGGCGACTGCAAGCAGGTGTGCATCGCTCTGGTGGTCAGCCGGTGTGGGATGCCCATCGGCTACGAGGTCTTTGACGGCAACCGGGCCGACGTGACGACGGTGGAGGAGATCATTGAGGCCATGGAATCCCGGCACGGCAAGGCCAAACGGGTGTGGGCCATGGATCGGGGGATGATGAGCCACGAGAACGTGGAGTTCCTTCAGGAAGGAAATCGGCAGTACATCCTGGGGTGCGCCAAAGGCATGCTCAAAAAACACCAGCAGAAACTGCTGGAAGAAGATTGGGAGAAAGTCCACGCCGGGCTGGAGGTCAAGTGCGTGGAGTCTCCTGAGGGACCCGAGACATTCATCCTCTGCCGCAGCGCAGACCGGGGGCAGAAAGAGAAAGCGATGCACCAGAAATTCATGGATCGCATCACCAAAGGATTGGAGGCGGTCGACAAGGCTTGCCGCAAGAAGAAGCAGGACCCGTTGAAGATCGCCGGCCGCGTGGGCAGTCTGCTGGGCAAGAACACCCGTGCGCAGGGGGCTTTTGATGTGAAGGTGATTGCCGGTCCCGACGGCGGGGCTTGTGTGTCTTGGACGATCAATCAGGCATGGATGGACTGGTCATCGCTGAGCGAAGGCTGCTACATGCTGCGGACCAACATCAAGGATTGGACCGGGCAGGATCTCTGGAAAGCCTACACGCAGCTGACGGAGGCCGAGGAAGCATTCAGGATCCAGAAAAGCGACTTGTCGCTACGACCGGTGTGGCACCAGAAACAAGATCGTGTGCAGGCGCACATCCTGGTGTGCTTCCTGGCTTACGTCCTCTGGAAGACATTGGGCCAGACATGCCTGCGTGCGGGTCTTGGTCATGAGCCGCGCAAAGTGCTTGATGAGATCAACGGGCTCAAGATGGCCAAGGTGACGATGAGGACCAAGGCGGGAACCAAGCTGGTCAAGCGTTGCGTGACCAAGCCCACCGACCACCAGGCGATCCTGCTCCACAAGCTGGGAATGGCGCTGCCGACCTACCTGGAAACGCTTGAGGAAATTCAAGCTGTGTAGTGACGACTTTTTGACCAAAAACGGCCCTGGGATGCTCCCAGGGCCGTTTTTATGAACTCAGTGCGGAAGTTGGGTTA
>CAYTFY010000063.1:0-1934 GCA_964437225.1 uncultured Gemmatimonadaceae bacterium
CGCCGTCCACTTGCGCGGGATCAGCGAGAGCGGCCAAATCAGATCGGTGTGGCTGCCTGCGGGGATCATTAGCTCGTCCAACTTGTCGCTGATGGCCGGTATCTCTGCGTAATCGAGGGCGGAATCGGCTTCTTGGGCTTTTCGGGCTGGACCGCTACCGCCAGATAGCGAAAGGCATCAGCCGCGTGTGAGGCATCGTCATGCAGGGGTGTTTTCTTGAACTGCCCGTTGTCATCTACTTCGTAGCGGTACCGGCGCAAGCAGTTAACGCCATCGGCAGTCTTGGATTCGTCGAAGTAACACTGAGGGAAAACGGTTCGCGCAGCGTTGATGCCGTCTGCAATCGATAGCTGTGGGGTGAGTTTGACATTCCGCCCAGCGGCCCGCATAAGCTCGATGACCGACTTGCCGGAGCCGAACTGCTTTGCGTTCGCGTCATGCGGGAGCCAGTCAGTGCCGTAAATGTATCCACGCTTCTGCAGCTCCTGGATGTAATGCCCTAGCGCTTGCTGCCGATTCTGGTAGAAGTCGATCACCCGATACTCAAACGCCATCGCCTGAACAAACCAGATCGACGTGCAGTCAGACCAACCGATATCCCAAAACGTGTGGACCGGCTTCGTCGGATCATAAGGAACGCGAGTAATCCGTCCCCCCTGCACCGCATCCCGCAACTCTTTCGCGTAAATGGCGCCATCGAGCGTCTGCTTGGTGTGGCCCTCCCAGACGTTCAGATACGAGTCGTAATCCTTCTCTTTGAGATACTGCATCTCGCGCTTCAGGACTTCCGGGAACCACGGATTATCGCTGTAGTTGATCTTGACGACTTGCGCGCTGGGGGGCGGATCCAAAACGAAGCGCCGGTATGTCTCGTCGGAGTCCAGCTCCGGGTTGAAACTAATCCAGATCTCCGAGCCTTCCTTGCGGATGGTCGGAATCAGAATGTCCCATGATCGTTTCGAGACGTTCTGGGCTTCTTCCACCCAGCAAATATCTATCGCCTCATACGACTTGAGCGAAGCCACATCCCGAAGTCCGGTGAAGATGAACTCCGTCCCGTTCAGGCCCAGGATGGTCGACTTCTGCACCTCGTAGAACGTTTCGAGGCCGAGCAACGGAAGCTGCGTTTCCAGCAGATGGTGAACCGAGTCGGCAATCGACTTCTGCACTTCGCGAGCGCATAAGATCCTGAGCGGCTTCTGGGCTCCCAGTATTTCGAGCGCCCTGGCTATGTTCTGGCTTTTCCCGCCGCCGCGGCCGCCCCACGGTACCTTATACCTAGCCGGCTGGAATAGAAATGACAGCTTGTCCGGGAACTGTACTTGTAGCTGTTGCGGCATCCACCTTCACAAACTGCACCGTCACTTGCGGCATATCCATCGGCTTGCCGTTGCGATCGAGCATCTGTTGGCGTTCAATGAACATGCCTAGATGCTTTGCGATGGAGTCAAGCGCGCCCTTTTTGTCGACAAACTTGACCTTGGCTATGCGCCCGGTGCATTCGCGCTCGCCGGCACGGCCTGAGAAGACATCCTCGTACTCAATCCCGGAAATGGCACGCCTCACGCCTTCTGGCATCTGCTTAATCGGCAGCAGGTTGCCATTCTCATCGAAGGCGTCCCCAACGTCCAGAAACGCCAAATTGCCAAACTCTTCGAGGACCTGCGTGATGCCGGCCGTCTTCTTCTCAACGATGCCATCCTCGACGCGCTGCTGTAATTCCGCGATACGCGCCTGCACTTCGGGCCTGAGCTCGATCCGGCCGCAACTGGTGCGTAGACCCTTTCCGTCCTTCAGCCCGGCGATTAGCCCGGACTCGACGCGGTTTTTGCCCTGAGCGCGCTGTCGTGCGTACTCTTCCCAGGTGTAGTTATTGAGTGCCGGCATTACCTTACTACTTCCCGCCTCAGCCGATCACTCGCCCGCATAATGCG
>CAYTFY010000064.1:0-1922 GCA_964437225.1 uncultured Gemmatimonadaceae bacterium
GAGATCGAACGCGAAATGCGCGCGACAGGGTTCACGCTGCTCCCCCCACGCCTCCACTCCTCCATGGAGTTTGAGATCGTTGATGATAAATCCATTCGTTTCGCCCTCGGCATGGTCCGCGGCATCTCAGACAAGTCCCTCGCCAAACTCGCCACATTCATCGGCAAGGGAGGCGTGTCCGAAGGTGTGGATAAGTTCAGCGCGTTCCAAGCGCTCAAAAACGCGGGACTCCACATTGGTATCGGCTCCTCGCTGATCCAAGCGGGGTGCATGGACGGGTACGAGGGCTACGTGAACCCGGACGGCACAACGTATCGTTCGCGCTCCCGCCTCGTTCTTGAACTGCTCACGTGGAATCTCCTCACGGACACGGATAAAAAGCTGTGCATGACGGTGGGCGCGCTCCCAAGTGTCAACTGGGATGTCATCTCCGCGCTCAAACACCTTGGCACCCTCACCAACGAGAAGGGAAAACCCCTGATCAAGGAAGTCCACCTGAACAAGATCCGGCGAGACTACGCGCCTTACGCGGAGATATACGATATGAACTCGCGGAATGAACGTCTCGCCAATTTCTGGTATGAGCGTCGTGTGCTGGGCTACTCGTATTCCGAGACGATTGGCGACATCTTCAGTGAGCATATTGATGGGCTGGTCACGGTGAAAGATGCTCTCGCGATGAAGCCCAATTCGCGGGTTAAACTGATTGGATTCGTCGCGGAGGAGAAGAAAGCGAAGACCAAGAAGGGGAACGACGAGTTCAGGTTCGATCTCAGCGATGAGACCGGCGTGCTGCGGGTCAAAGCGTTCAACGATCGAATCAAGCAGATTGAGTCACAGAATGGGCGGCTACCAGTGGAAGGAGATTTGCTCGTGGTAAACGCCAAAGTGATGGAAGGAGGAACCGTGTTTGTTGAGGCTGGATTGGACGGCGTTTGCGTTGGCATCCAAACGAGCAAAATCTATATGAAGCTCAGTGAAATCCGAGACAAGCACACGAAGGAGGACACCGCGCCCACTCCACCTGTCGAATTCTCCGAAATACGCGCTTGACACCACGCTCTACCCGCGTACACTCCGCCCCAATGACCAAACCTAAGAAGCGCGCAGCGAGAAAAGCGCTTGTTTCACCACCCACACTGACGCTCAAGTGGAAACGTACAGGTCCATCCAAACGCATGATGTGCACATGGACTGAGTACGTCGCAGAACATGGCGAGATGACATTCTATATTATCTTCGACCCCATGGCGTACCGTCCCGGGTGGACCGCCATTGAGAGCACCGCATGGGTGGACGCTACTGAAGAGCCCATCGTTCACATTGAGCTAAAGAGGCAGCGATCCGTGCGCGAACTCGAAAAGGACGTTCAATCTTACAAGCGCAGTCTCCTTTCAGACGTCACTCGCAACGTCGAAAGGCAAGTCCGAATCCTCCGCGATCTCCGCGACTCCATTCCCGCATGACTCCTCACCGCCCCTCTCAAGTCACCTCCGCGAATCCTCACCTCGCGCTCGCCCTCTCTACAATCTACGCCGCGACGAACGACTGCCAAATCCCCTTTTTGGTGGACGAGATCGAGGAGAACCCTCTCGCGTTCTCCTGTGGGACGGTCGCCAATGGTCACTTTAACTATGGTATCATCTGCATAGACGCAACCACGGGTCTGGTCACCTTCCATGGCCACGACGACTTGAGGGAACGGCGAGACGTGCTTGAGGGGATTCCAGAGGAAGAGTCACCCTGCTGGTGGAGCACCACGGAAATCGACCTCTTCATCCTTTTCCTTATGGGCGAAGTGCGTGAGATTCAGCACCAAGTCTATCGTCGAGGGCCACTGGAATGAGCGTTCGTTCTCCTCAGTCGTCGTTTCTCACGTGGATTGTGAATCCCGCGGCAATGGGAGCTACCGATCAGCCCGT
>CAYTFY010000065.1:0-1896 GCA_964437225.1 uncultured Gemmatimonadaceae bacterium
TCCTGCGCGTCTGCCCGAGCCTCAAGCGCGCCGATGTCCCGTTGCACGTCTGTCATGGGTGTTGGTACTCTCGCGCCAGAGATGGAAGGAAAAAACAAAGAACATGCATCACAGCTGGACGCAGACGGCAGACCAGTTCAAGCGCGTCTCTCATGGAGATCACCAGACGTATATTTGCTCACAATGCAACCAATCCGTGACGCTGGCCGGCCGATGGTCCAGGGATCAACACGGCAACCTCATCATCACCTATCCGCTGCCCATTGATGGATGTGACGGCGCTCATGTGCGTTTACCTGACGCTTAGGTAAGCTCGTATACCAGCGTAAATCCTTCGATCATGCCCTTCGTGCCGGACGAGGTGAAGCCGGTCGAGCTGCCGTTAAGATAGAAGGTAAGCACACCGGAACTGTCCAGGGCGCATGACCCATGTACGCCTGATCCATTGTCTTGCAGGTAGGCAAAGCCGCGAGCAGTGTTCGCTGGACGAATCCCGGCCGGCATGCCTGTGATGGTCATCGATGTCGCATTGCTGGTCGCCGTCAACGAGGCGGGAAGATTCAAGGTAACAATGTTCCCTTGCCGATTGTAACGTATCGATTGCGTGGGAGATGTAGTGCAACCGGTCAACGTTCCGGTGAACGTTGAATAAACCTCAGTCTCCGATCCACGCCCAACGTTTCCAATAGAAATCGACCCAGATGGCGAACCGTGAAGGCCGAAGTTCGTTTCTATCGATGGAGTCTTGTACTGCGTCGCCGTGCAATAGATTGTGTTGCCAATGTAGCGATTGTTGACTGCACCGTTGCCGTTATTGATCTCGACGATGAAGGCACCCTGGTTTGAGCGTGTTGCACCTCGGTAGCCTACGTTACCAACCACACTGATGGAGTTGCTTTGGAAATCTTGACTCTCGATGGCGATGTCGGCATTCAGAGTCGTATCAGCAGAGTCAGCACGGCCGCAATCCCAGAACTGGTTCCCGACGATGGTCATCGACGCCACGGTCTCGGCATAGATAGCGTTGTAGTACTGCCTCCAGAAGCTGTTGCCCACAACCATCGCGAACGTCGCGCCATTCTCCGAGAACACGCCGAATCCGCTATTGACCGTGTCGAAGCTACCGTCGAAAAAGTTATTGGAGATTTTCGTGTTGAGGCTGCTCGGACCAGGCAGATAGACACCGCCCTTCGATGGGCTGCCGATGATGCCAGGGCAGTTCAACACTTGCCCGTTCCCGTGCGCACAGCGAATTGCGTACTGGCACGGATGGCCCCACACGAACGTGTTCTGCACGATCGTATCGGACGTTTCGATGTTGATCTGGCAGTTCTGCATCCATGATGCATCCACCGTGTTCATGAACGCCGCGCCATAGCCGCCGATGCTCTCGAACCACACGCCGCCGTGATTCGCATCGTTGTGATCGGTGTCACCGAATGCCGACCGGCAATGCACGTTGCGAATTAACGCTCGCAACGGGTTCTTCAGATGGATGTGAAACTTGGTCGACCCGGCTCCAGCCACCACTGGGTATGTATTGTGGAATGCCATGTCGCTGATGATCGGCACCGACAGCCCGTGCGTATCATCTGCGCCTGCATTGGTGAGGCATTCGATATCCAGCTCGGTCGTAATGATCGATGCCGCCATGCCCTCGCCGCGGATATGCATTGGCGTGGTTGATAGCGGATACGAGAGCGTGGACGTGATCAAGTAACTGCCCCGTGGCACGTACACTGGATCGCCGCCAACAGCACGCTGGTCCAGCGCGGCCTGGATTGCCTCAGTCCAATCAACGGACCCATCGGCGACGAGGGAGCCGGATTTGTACCGCCGGATGTCGCCGGCATTGAACCAACTGTTCACTGGCGTCACGCCCGCGGCGATCTCGGC
>CAYTFY010000066.1:0-1884 GCA_964437225.1 uncultured Gemmatimonadaceae bacterium
GAATGTCGAGCGTGATTGGCAAAGCCTACCTCCTGAAAGCCAGATAGTCGGCTAACAGAGAGAGGCTTTGCAGGTGTCAAAGTTGATGTGATCGATCGCGGATCAGACTTGCGGCGCCTCTTCCTGCGCGGCTTGCCATGCGGCGACGCGATCTTCGGTCCACCATGCGGTGATCGTCGCTTGCGCATCGGCAGGCAGCGCGGTGAGGTCAGCACCCGGCACAAATGTCTCCACGCTCTGCCCAGACGTGATGATATCCGCGCCCTCCGTCACAATGATATTCGAGGTCACACGAGCGCTACCCGCAACGAATAGCTCAACAAGCGCAACACTGCTGTTCTTTTCGATGGTCATGGTTGTCCTCAACTATCCGAATGCGACATAGCCGATGGTGGCCGTAATCGCGGGTGATCCGGTTTTCACCCATCCAAGCATGAACCCATCGCTGCTCATCGCGGTGATAAAAGCTTGCTGCCATGAGGCCCCGCCGGTGATCTGATTGATCGAGCAAGCTGCGGTGACGCCCCACGTTCCGGCGGCAATAGCGCCCCGACTGGTCAGCGAAAAATGCGTGACGCCATCGTCTGCGCCAAGTGATGTTGCCGCCGTTGATGCCGCTGATGCCTCGCCCGCAAAAAACAACACCAGCTTCGGCTGAAAGCCGACGCCTGTGATCACCTGCGAACCTGACGCCAACGTAAGATCGCGCGTGAACGTTCCCACTTTGAGCTTGAGCCCTTCCACGCCGAGAGTGGCCCGCGCGGTCGCTGCGTCTGCATCGTCCAGTAGCGTGCGCGCAAAACTGGTGAGCACGGACAGTGCACCGCTATCCGCACCGGTGAAGAAAGGCATTCTGTCAGCGGCAGGCACCAGAGCAGCGATTGCCGTAAGCGCCGACGCCAAATCTTGCTTGCCATCGAGCGCTGACGTGACCGCAGCAGCGTCGGCTTTTTCATCAAGCGCGCTCGCCAACGCTGTATTGTCGTACGGCGCGCCCGTCAGATCGGCAAAGCTCGAAGCCGCCGCTATCTCTACATTGCCTGACGTATCCGGCTCTTCGCCATTGACGGTCATCACCATTGGCGGAAGCTGAGCCGAAGGTACGACGCCATCGACGCCAAGCTCTGCCACGCCATCCGCCGCGCCTTTCTCGCTCGCGGGAATAGCACTCACATCGTCAGCATCGAGGGTGACGCTCCCATCCGTCGCCGGGCCGATCCCATTCACCGATTGGACGCCGCCCGCCTCAATTGTGACATTCCCATCTATATCAGGCTCCACGCCATTGACGCTCTTTACCGATGCGTCGGCCCCGGCTTGCGCCGTATCCACCCGCCCATCAAGCTCACTGAAATTTTCGTTGGCCTTGTTGAACGCGGCGCGCGCCGTGTCGGCGTTCGGATCATTGGCAACAGCACCTATGTTGATTTCCTGAATTGCCATTACACCGCCGCCGTCTGTTTGAATTGAACCGTGATGCTGACGCTGTTGCCGCCATGAGGCGTCGGGCTGTACTCACCAGAGCGATAAACGCCCTCGTTGCCGAGAGGATCGGTCCAGAGGAACCGCTTCCATTGCCCATGAGCATCGAGAAAATCGGTGAGGGCTTTCATCTCGGCGCGTGTGCCGACAAAGCGTAGAGGCCACACAGCCGACTTCCTGTTGATGCCGTCGCCCGCCGCTTGCTCGTAGCCATCACCGAACTGAGCACTCAGCGTCCGGTTCGTGACCGCCGCCGTTGCATCAATGACCGGGCACCATGAGAATGTCTCCATTAGCGGCCCCCCGGATTCCAGAGGATGCCGCCCTGACGCTTTTCACGCATCATTACGTCCTTGACGGTACGTTCGAGCATGGTGGCAAGCTGACGACCTGCTGCGTCGG
>CAYTFY010000067.1:0-1865 GCA_964437225.1 uncultured Gemmatimonadaceae bacterium
TCAGTCGTCGCAGAGAGAGCCACGCATCCTGTGTCGCGTCTACACGCGGGCCACGGTGAGGTATTCGGTGCCGATCGACTGCATCGTGATGCTGTCGTATTGGCCCGTGAGCGTCGGGTTGGTCACACCGCTCGCCGTCGCGCCGATCGTGACGGCATGGGCGCTACTGTCGATCTTGACCACGGTGACGAGGAACGCCGCGACCTGATTCGCCGCTGGGAGCGTGACCGTCACGGCGCCGTCCGTCGCATCGACGGCAATCGTCTGGTCTTTCGTCGTGGCTGTCGTATCGGCCACCACGGTCCGTACCGACTGCGGCGGCATCGCCTGTTCGACGTTGATCAATTGCTGATCGAGCCGGAGTGCATTGTACTGCGCCGGGCTTTTCAGCCGCTTGAATGGGCGACGGGCGAACTGGGTCATGCGTCTTGCCACCTGGCTTGCTGCGCCACCGCGACGAGGCTCGCGCTATAGAGCGCCCACTGATCGTCCGCGTCCTGCGGCGCCATCGTGAGCTGTGGCCCACGCCCGAAGGCGTTGCAGCCGGCCACGAGGCGGAACGTCTCATCCTGCGATGCGGCGGGTTCCGGGTAGCCTTGCACGGTGTTCGACGTCGCCGACGACTGAATCGAGAGCTTCACCATCGCGTCCGTGCCCGTGACCACCGTCGCCTGATCGACGCGGTAGGTCGTATCGTCGGCATAGCCCAACCGACCGCTCACCGCGTAGATGTCGGGCCGCACGTCGTTGTCTTTCCAGATCGCGCGTTGTCCCTCGGTCGTGAGGAACGTCCCATCTTCCTCGGTGATGACGGTGAGCAAGTTCTCTTCGACGAGCGTTTGCGGGATGCTCGCGAGACTGTTGAAGCTCCACACGTAGCCGCTCGTGGCCGGCGCTTCGTCTTTGGAGCCCAGCACGACCACCGTGACACGGCCCGCCGCATCGACGAACGTGCCCATGCAGTCAATCGCGATGCCGGGCCCGATTTCCCAAAAGCCTTCGTAGATGCCGCTGTTCGCGTCGAAGACGTGGAGCGTCGTCACGGAGGCACTGATGGCCGGGTTCGGGCTCCAGATCCCGACGAGCCACTTGTTGAGCGTGGGTTCGATGATCGAGGTGGCGACGCTGGCGGTGACCGTGGGGTACGCTTGGGCCGACGTATCGACGACGGCGCGGAACTGATACCAGATCGCTTGCGGGGCCGCGCCGGGCTCCAAGCGCCACGGACGGCCCGACGCATCGCAGAAGAAAAAGCCGGTGCCGAACTGCTGGACCGTTTGCGGCGCTTGGGCGCCGACGTTGAACCCGATCGCGTCTTCAGTCGCTGTCGACTGGAGATCGGGGCCAACCGTCCCTGTTGCTGCCCCAATGCTCAGTTCACGCCAGTAGTAGAGCGCCGTGTTCGTGCCGGAGATCGCATAGAGCACGCTCGACGAGGCGGTTTCGAGCGTCCAGTTGTTGTCATAGTTGGGTTGCTGCCAGCCGATCGAGAGATCCCCGGGTTGGCACCACGCGAGATCGGTGCGTCTCGAGACGCCGTTGACCTCATTCAAGATCACGAAGACGGCATTGCCGTAGAGTGCGGGCTTGCCGTAGACGGTCCACGAGACGCCCGCGCCGTCGTAGTCGATGTAGGTGCCCGTGATTGGCGTCGACGTGAGATCCGAGGCGATCCACGGGCGGTTCACGCCGTCCGTGACCATCATCTCGCCCAAGAGGGACGCGAAGTAGACGCGAGTGTTCACACCGCCATCGATCGTCACCCCGACCGGTGTCACATCGACGAACGAGGAGAAGCCGTCATTCACGCGGTAGAGATGCCCACCAAACACGAGGAAGTTGAGCGTCGATCCGTCGAGCATCGG
>CAYTFY010000068.1:0-1855 GCA_964437225.1 uncultured Gemmatimonadaceae bacterium
GCCCTGGTAGCGCGGGCGGGGTAACCTCCGTCTTTGGCCGGACTGGCGATGTTGTTGCGACAAGCGGCGATTACGCCTTTAGCCAGCTTTCGAGCATCCCCACGACTGTCTCGGGCTATGGCATCACGGACGCGGTCACGTTGACGGGCACGCAGTCTCCAACGAACAAGTCGCTGGATTTCAGCCTGAACACCGCGACCAAGATCCCGCTTTCCGCCTTCACCAATCTGGGCACGACTACGACCGTCTTACACGGCAATGCGTCGGGCAGCCCCACCTTTGGCGCGATCAATCTCGGCACCGACATAACGGGCACGTTGGGCGTTGCGAACGGCGGCACGGGCATCACTTCGCTGGGAACTGGAGTCGCCACCTTCTGGGGCACCCCTTCTAGCGCAAATCTGCGCAGCGCCCTGACCGATGAGACAGGCACGGGCTCGGCGGTATTCGCCACCAGCCCCACGCTCGTTACCCCCGTTCTCGGCACGCCAGCCAGCGGCGATGCGACCAATCTCACCAATATCCCCGTCAACCAGGCTAAGAGCGGCGCGATCCTCCCCGCTGCGAATGGTGGCGCGGGGACGGTCAGCGGCATTCTCAAGGCCAACGGCTCGGGAACGGTCAGCGCGGCGACTGTCGGTACCGATTACAGCGCGGCGGGCCTGGTTATTGCCGTATCCGGTTCCGACCCGACCCTAACCGCTGCCCAATGGGGTGCATGGGCGCAGATAAACATTCTTGGTACTGGTCGCACGCTCACGATCCCGGCCAGTTCAACCCTCTCAGCCAATTCCGGCTTTGACGTAAATACCCAAAGCTTTGCCGTTACGGTGACTGCCAACGCGGCCGACGCGATCACGTTCAATGGGGCGACGGGCAGCACGGGCGGGAGTGTGACGCTTCCTGTTGGCGGTCGGTATTCGATCACTACGGATGGTGCCGGCAACCTCTATGTCAGCGGCCTAGGCCCGAAGACGGCGGTTACCGCTGGTTCCTATGGCGACAGCACGCATTGCGCCGCCTTTACCGTTGATGCCGCAGGACATCTCACCGCCGCATCGCAAAGCACGAGTTGTCCGGGCGGTGGGGACAGCGGTGTGCCTAACGCGCTCGCGGCCAACCATATCCATTTCATGTCGCCGGACCAAATGATTGCCGGCTCGACATCAGCCGCGAATGTCATCAATTGGCAATACGTTGTCGTTCCGACGACTGCGACTATCAGCCAACTGGGTGCCTTCGTCCAGACGGTCGCCGCTTCAGGGAATTTCCAAGTCGGTCTCTACGCAATCGACAGCAGCAACCAGCCGACTGGATCGGCCATCGCATCAACGGGAAATATCAGCACGGCATCGCTTGGAAACATTCTGGGCAATGTGAATAGCGGCACGCCCGTCCAGGTCACGGCCGGTATTTATCTTTGCGGCGTCAATACGGACGCAACCGCTGGCGGAACGGCCAAATTCCAGGGTGTTGCAAGCGCTTCAGCTTGGCAAAACTATATCGCGGGTGTGGTGACGGCAAACAATCTGCTTGCCAACGGTTTCATGACCAAACGGACCACATCCGCGACCTATGGGACATGGGGTTCGAGCCCCACTTTCACAGAGGCCAATACCTCCACCAGCACGACCCCCATGTGCCTCATGAAACTGTCATCGGTACCGTGATGCTGTCTGAAGCCCGCATCCTTAGAGATATTATCTGCATAATCGCCTTGGTGATGTGCGCCGCTTGTACGTCCGTGCCTGCTGCCGCTAGGCCGGGTCATGGCGGCGGCGCTGCGGGGGCTTTACCAGCGAACTGCCCACAAGGGCTTACATACGCGGCCTATGACGGTTGCCAAGGCGCCCAG
>CAYTFY010000069.1:0-1848 GCA_964437225.1 uncultured Gemmatimonadaceae bacterium
TCGTTTGAACAGCATGATTAAATACAACACCAGGAAGTGCGAGTCTTGTCGTTCGTCCGACTCCGTTTGAACCAGCTACGATCGATGCGTTCTGTATCTGAAACCCACCGAGACCGGTTACTGGTGCTGCTGCTGATGAGGTTCCCCAGTAGATAGATTGACTTCCAGGTTCAGGAGCAGAGGTTGTTCCGCCTGTTTGCACTTCACCATATCCGGAAACCATCCAGATGCCCGCTGGTAACGCGAAGGACAAGAGATTGAATGCCGTACTGCTTCCTGCCCAACCTGTAGCTGTACCGGCAAATGTAAGCTTTTCACCGATATAGCCAGCAGCAATAGCCGTTCCCGCAGTGCTTCCAGGAACCGTACCACCACTAACCAATCCTTTGTGTGTGGCAGTAGCTGCACCAAAGCCAACCACATCAGCGGAATCATTCCAAACCTTGATGATATAGTTCACGCCGACGTTAGCCGGCCGCGTCTCTGTGTCAGAAGAAGCGACCGAAGAGGAAGCCGAAGCGGCCGCCGTCTTCGCTGACGATCCGACGCCAGAGTTATCGTTAGACGATACTCCCGTAGTATAGAAGACAGACGGAACAGGATAACCCGATCCGCTGACGACGACTGTTCCGGATCCGCTTGGCGCTATCCCGCCTCTCTCAAGGAAAGTCGGGCTTCCTGAAGAAGGTGGAGTCGTCGAAGAGTTATCGGCCGACGTTCGCGCGCGTCTGTTATTGCTAGTGTCGACATGGAACATGGCGTGACTGTGCGACATGTTATGATCGTGTCCGGCCGTCGCGAAAGTCCCGCTGACGCCGTTAATAGCCGTCGCATCATCTTGAAATGCACCTAATGTCGTACTTCCATATCCATTTGACGTTCCTGCACCACGAACAAATGAACCGCGAAGGTCAGGAAGTCTGAATGTTCCAGCAGAAGGTGCTGAGTAGTTGGAACCAGTTGACTGGTTACGGCAAGTGTCCCAAGTAGAACCAAGTGCTGCATAGAGGTCAGGATAATCAGCTTGTGAGAGCGTTGAACCATCACAAGACAACCAACCAGTAGGTGCAGTCGCTCCAGCATAAGGAGCAATGATACCTGCTTTGACTGGGGACTGACGGTTTACGTTGAGGAGGTTGACACCTGAGCCAGCCCACTCGGCGATGGGGACACTGGCTGTAAAGGAGTGGCGACTTGCACTAATACCACCACCAACTACTGGTGAAAGGCGGTTGACAGAACCATCCGCTGCAAACCGTCCTACGTTCAGAAACGTGTCGCCATCGGTCGCTAGTGTGAAATAGTGGTTGGTGTTGCTGGTTGCAGCGGTTAAGTATGGTCCTAAAGCAACAGTATTTGCACCTGCGGGAAGTGAGATGGTACATCCAGTCGGAAGTCCAATTTGAACCTCCGATGAACCAGAAGAACCAACTGTGTATTCCCCTTGTATCTCCATGGAGGAACCGACACGCCGATATTGCATTGCGATAGACGTGACAGAAGTAAAGCTACCGAACGTAGGAGTATAACTAGTCCACTCCCCCACCGGCACACCGCTAACAACACTTCCTGGGTCAACCGTCACATCATCCAGTTTCACCGTATAGGCAGAAGCATTTGTCGTAGCGACGTGGAAGATCAGGCGATAGGAACCTGAAGTAGAGCTATCCCAAGAGAGTTCGATTGGCTGTTTCGTAGCTGGGAGAGTAGTTACAGAGGGAGGAATTAACACGCCGTTCGTTACATCATAGATATAGCAAACCATGTCACCGGCAACGTAGTTTGCATCAGTTCCATCCCAGAGGAAGGCAAGGCGTCTTTTGTAACTTTGCTGATAGCCCGAAGGAA
>CAYTFY010000070.1:0-1796 GCA_964437225.1 uncultured Gemmatimonadaceae bacterium
CCTACAAGGCCAACCTCGATGTGATGATTCAAATCACGGAAGTCGATCCGAGCGATTATGACTGGTCGCAGGATGATGATTATGTGCCACCCGTGTTCGCGCCGATGGAGATCATCCGTCCGGCGCCGCAGCCGATCGTGGCCTGGTATGCGGAAGGGCAGATCGTTTACGACGCACAGGGACTACCGCGCCGCCCGGTTATCTATCTGTCTTGGGACGGCAACAAGCAGGACTTGCGCGGCGTTGCTTATGAGATTTCGACGACCAGCGATGACACTGGCGTCATCATCCGCGATCGGACGGATGACCATCAAGCCGGATCGATAATCGTTGGCTCGCAAGCGTTCATCCCCGGCCAGACGTATTACGCCAGAGGCCGGTACATTCCGAGCGCGCCGCGCGACACGCCATTCTCGGATTGGCTGCCTGCGGTATTGCCCGATCTGCGACCCGGCATCATCGATTGGGACGCGGCAACCCAGAAGCAGGTCACTGACGTCTTCGCGGCCATTGTCGATGGGCTGAAAAAGCAGGACTCGCGTATGGCGACCGTCCTGCAGCAGGTTCTGGCGCGAACGGCAATCGACAAGAAGGCGGTGCGCTCAGACATCGTAGCGTCAAGCGATCGCGCGTCAGCCGGCATTATCGAGAACCGAGAAGCAATCGTCACGACCAACGAGGCGGTTGCGACGCTAGATGAAACCGTTTTCGCCGAGTTCGACAACGTAAACGCCAGCGTTTCTCAGCATACGGCAGCCATTGCCACGCTGGACGGCTACGCCGCGGCGTCATGGGGCGTCGTTCTTGATGTAAACGGCGCCATCGTTGGTTCGATCAAGATCGACGGCAGCGCTTCGAACAGTACCTTCACAATCAACGCCAACAACACCCTCGTAACTTTCCCCGGCGTGGCTGGCGGCGCAGCCGTTCCGGTCTGGGCAATCTCCAACGTCAACGGCGTCGCCAAGATCGTCTGGCGCGGCGATATGGTGGGCGACGGTCAATTGCTGGCCCGCATGATCGCGGCCGGTCAGATTCAGGCGGTGCATATCACGGCGCAATCGATCGACTCTACGAAGATCGCGATCGGCGGCGTGGATATTCTCAATCTCATCGCGGGTGCCGCGACCAAGGTCTACACGTCAGATACCGTTGCTTATGCGAATCCGCCCAGCGACTTGAGGAAAATGATCTGGCTCAACGCTAACATCCTATCGCAACTGTGCATCGTGAGATTGTCTTTCGCCTACTTTAATCAATGGACCACCAACAACTCCCCCCCAAGTCTTTCGATGACAATGTATGTCGATGGCACTGCGGTAAAAACGTGGACACAAGAACTTGCCAGGTACGACAATAATTATTGGGTGGCGAGTGGAAACGGCAGCGTGGAATGGGTGCTCGACGGCTATCAGGGCAATCGCTCAATAAGCTTTATCTCTGATCTGCTCCAGCTTGGAAGTAACGCGGTCCTGACCGTTCAAGATCTTCGAAGGTAAGCAATGACAGACCTCTACTTCATCGTTCGTACCGATGTGACAGGCGACTCCGGTCAGCAGCGCGTGTTCGGTTGCTATGACAAAGAAGAAGACGCGGCGGCATACGCCATGCAGATCGCCGCTCACATGTATGGCGAGTTCGAAGTCGTGCCGGCCGGTGCTTCCACGATGAAAATCGTGCGCGAGGGCGGCATTCAGGCCGTGCGCGTCGAGCCGACGACTCCAAGCGAATAATCCAGACAGGTAAATCTCAATGGCTTTGACAACCTATTCAACCGGCACGGTCTCCGTGTCGGC
>CAYTFY010000071.1:0-1794 GCA_964437225.1 uncultured Gemmatimonadaceae bacterium
AAGGCGTGACGCAGCTTCTTGACGACATCCTTGGCCGGCTGAATCAGCTGCCGGCTAAGGAGAAAGCGGCGGTCGTCAAGGATGCGCTGGATGCGACGAAGCACATACGCAAGCTGCCGCTGGATGGGCCGCAAACCAGCGCATATCTGAGTCTCGCGGATGTGCTGCTGTATGGCGGCCAGGCTGGCGGAGGGAAGACCGGGCTTGAGGTGTTGCTGGCGCAGGAGCACCAACACACGATCATCTTCCGCCGCGAGGTGACGCAGACCGACGGGCTTGAGCGATTTGGCAAGGAAGTCTACGGAACCGATGGTTTCAACGGCTCGGACCTTGAGTGGTCGTGGTCCGATGGCCGCAGCCTGAAGTTAGCGGGCCTGAAGGAGCCGGACTCCTGGCTCAAGCATGCAGGTCGAGCTCGTGACCTCATGGAGTTCGATGAGGCCGGCGAGTTCCTGGTGGAGCAGGTTGCCTCGCTGATGGCGTGGAATCGAGCTGCTGTCGATCCAACATCGGGCAAAAAGCAGCGATGCCGGATCGTGCTCGCGAGCAATCCACCGCGCACCGCGACAGGTGCATGGCTGATGGAATGGTTTGCGCCGTGGTTGGTGCCAAATCACCCATTCAAGGCGGCCCCCGGCGAACTGCGTTGGGCATTCATGGATCCGGACAAGATGATGCCGATCTGGGCCAACGGTCCAGAGCCGCAGATCCGCGATGGTGAATCAGAGTTGCCGCTGTCATTCACGTTCATTCCGGCGGCGTTGAGCGACAACCCATACAACGACACGCCTGAGTATCGGGCCAAGCTCAACGCATTGCCTGAGCCGCTTCGCAGTCAGCTGAAGAAAGGCATCTTCGCCCTCGGCGGCGAGGATCACGAATGGCAGATGATCCCGACGGCTTGGATCAAGGCTGCTCAGGATCGCTGGAAACCAAAGCCGCCGGATGGCGTACCGATGTGCGCAATCGGCGCTGACGTGGCTCAGGGCGGCGGCGACGATACTGCGATTGCTCCGCGCTATGACGGCTACTACGAACAGATCACCGTTGTTCCAGGCGCTCAGACGCCGGGCGGTGGTGAGGTTGCCGGACTCGTAGTCTCAAAGCGCAAGCATGGCGCCACGATCATCTTGGACGCCGGTGGCGGCTGGGGTGCTGACGCTTACGGCGTTCTTCGTGGTGACAACAGGATGACCGCCGACGAGTGCGTGGCTTACATGGGCGTGAAGCCCTCGCGCGCACGATCGCGCGACAACCTGTTCAAGTTTTTCAACATGCGCAGCCAGCTGCTTTGGCAGTTCCGAGAGGCGCTAGATCCCGATCAAGTCGGCGGCTCACCGATCGACTTACCGCCAGACAATGAACTGCTAGCCGACCTCGCGGCTGTTCGCTACGAGGTGGTGAACCGCGGCCACGAAGGTCAGTTCGTCAAGGCCGAGGTGAAAGATAATGTTTGCAAACGCCTGGGCCGATCACCGAACAAAGGCGATGCGGTGGTGATGTCCTGGTACGCAGGCGCTCGAGCTATTGCGAGGGCAAAGCCGCCATCACTTGAGCACGGTGGGCGAGGCTATTCCGGCCCCCAGGTGAACTACGGCTCGCGCAGACCAAACGGCATGAGGAGACATTGATGAGTGGCATTCACAAGACGATCAGGAAGGTTGTGCCGAAGGAATGGATGAAGGCGCATCCCATCCAGGACAAAGTGAGCAAGGAGGGTATGCGCACACGCGACAGCCTGAGCCGTCGCATGAATCCAGAGCTTCCCCCTGAAGAAGCGCCCGTTCCGCTGCC
>CAYTFY010000072.1:0-1788 GCA_964437225.1 uncultured Gemmatimonadaceae bacterium
CCACTCAGGATTTGCAATTCGCCCTTGAAGCGATTGAGAACGATTTCGGTCGAGTATTTTTCGTTGCCGTCCTTGTCCGTCCACTTTCGGGTTTGAATTTGGCCCTCAAGATAGACCTTCATTCCCTTCCGAAGGTATTGCTCCGCAACCTTGGCAAGGTGTTCGTTGTAGATCGTAATGCGATGCCACTCAGACTTTTCTTTGCGCTCGCCCGACGCCTTGTCCCGCCAACTTTCCGAAGTGGCTACAGACAGATTGACGATTGGATCGCCATTTGTCGTGCGGCGAACCTCCGGGTCTTTACCAAGGTTGCCGACAATGATTGCGCGATTGACTGTTCCTGACATTGATATCTCCTATGCCGCTATCTGAAATTCGCGGATGCGTTCAACAACAGCGGCCAATTCCTCATTGAATTTGTCCACCGCGTCCGAAAGGGTTGCGATATATTTCTCGTCTCTGTATGCGCGCCGCGTTACCAGGGGCAGCTTCGGCCAGTAGATCGCGATATCGACCCACTCTCTTTCCGAGACCCATAGCGCACCCTGACACTGCGCTTTGTGCTCTGGTGGGAAGTCGTCACGCAGCATTGCCTCAATTAGCAGATGCGGCAGTTTCGTTTTGATTTCGAGCAAGCCATCCACACCTATGAGCGAATCCGGGCTGCATCCCTTGGCACCGTTTCGGATGAATCCGACTTGCTGGGTTTTGGTATCCGTGCCGAACTCGTAAAGCTCGCGCGCCTCTGGCTCCAAGACGTGCCCGCGCTCGGTATGAATGTTTGAGAAGCTTTCCGTGACTTCTCCGGTAATGATTTCCCCCGCCAGCTTGAGCATGTAGGTTTTGCGGGTTTTGCTTTCCTTGCCATCCTTGCCGTTCGCCAAGATAGAGGCGAACTCGGAGGATGTGGGAATACCAAGCCTGCTTTGGAACCACTCGGGCGAGCCCTGCTCACAATCGAAAACCTGGATCATTTTTTGCGGGCCTTCATGTTCAGGGCCTCAATGGCCCGTGGGAAGGATTTCACGGTGATATCCTTGAGAGCCTCCACCTTCATAAAGGCGCAGAACTTCTCGATATCCGTGCCCGTGCGTTCGATGAGATCGCGCAGCTTGTCCATCTGCATTTGATCTATGGGGCCGTCCCCGCCGCCCGCGCGGTTGCCATCGTCATCGTCGCCTACCACAATGTTGAAAATCAGCTTGAGCAGGTAGCGTTGGCCGTAGGACATGGCAGAGCCCATCGCGTGGGTCTTTGTCATAACGTCCCCGCCCTTGGCACCCTTGCCGTCGGCGGGAACATCGGCCTGGTATGTGCGGCTATGGCCGTCCTTGTGCGAGACGTAGCAAAGGATCTTGATATGACTGTCGTGCGCTGCCGCGCCTGTGTCGAAGCTCAATGAAAAGCCGTGCTTCGTGTAGATTGGCCTGACAGCGCGGTCCAGGGCGTGGTAGCTTGCATAGGTGCTTCTGGTCTGTGGATTGGAGGCATCGGCAGCGATTGGGCGAATATCGGTCTGCGCCGCGTTCATCGCATCGTTGAAGGCTTGTTCTGCCTTCCTGCCCTCGACGCGCTCGTAAAGGCCCATCAGGCGTTCGAGTTTGTCAACGTCAGTGTTCGGATCGCGCGCGGCCCGGCCGATAACCTCCATCAAGGATGATGCGTCACCAGAGAGCGGTTCCGAGACGGCCCGTGTGCCGGTCTTTTCAATTGTCAGAGCAGTCATTGTTTAACCTCTTGAAGTCGTGAGATAGACCGCCATACTTCATCGGCAAGGATTTCTATGTG
>CAYTFY010000073.1:0-1788 GCA_964437225.1 uncultured Gemmatimonadaceae bacterium
TATGTCTTCCACGCCGAGTTGATGGCGATGACCCGCCGCCCCTTGAGCAATGATAGGTCGAGCGAGAGGACGGACGGCCCGCCAGCAAGGACATAGGCCGCCTCGCCCCGCCAGAGCGGCGGGGCAGACCAGAAGGGCACGGACGCTTACGTGTACTTGCCCTTGATCAGCGCCGTGGGCCGCGTGCAGATTTGCAGCGCGTTCATCTGGGTATCCAGATGCCAGCCCTTGCTGTTCGGCATCTCGTACTGCTTGGTGTAGAGACGCTGGCCCATCGTGTTGACCGTCTCGTTATAGTCCGCCGGGGCGTAGTAGGTGCGGAAGAAGCCCGGCACGCCCATCGGGAAGACATGGCACTTGCCGTCGTCGATGAACGCCTGGCCGCCGACCGACCCGCGATAGTTGACGAAGATGATGCCGCCGAACTCGAAGGCGCCATAGATCTTCTGGCCGGTGGTCGTGACGTAACCGTCGCGAAGGACATTCGCCATCGACGTGTTCAGATACGAGTTGACGACTTCCTTATGGGCAAGGAGGTTGTCGAAGAACGTATCCGAGCAGAGCGCCATTACGCCCGAGAACGGAACGCCGTCGAGGTTCGTGGCGATCGTGCGGACCACGCTGGCACATTTCTTGCGCAGCGCGCCGGATGCCGGTGCCGCATTGTCGAGATCGAAATCGACTTCCGCTTCCTGGCTCACGCCGAATGCGGTGAAGAGGTTCAGCGTGCTGCTGTCCGCATAGGTGACGATGCCCTTCACGGCGCCGACGCGGGCATATTCCTCGGTCGAGGACATCGAGTCCGCGTGGACCGCCATGCGTTCGGCGATCTTGCCCATGATCGTCTCGGCGACGTTCTCCTGCCCGAAGGCGCGGACGCCCTGCACCTCTTCGGCCATCACCGAGTCATTGATCTCGAAATGAGGGACCGCGAGAGTGCGCAGCGTGCGCTTCGACTTGTCAAGCGTGGTGCCGGGCGCGCCACGGCCGGACGGGGCGATGAGCGACAGGATGCCGTTCTTCTCCTCGATCGCGACCGAAGTCGCGGAAATGGCGGTGGAGTTGAAAAGACCAAGCTGGCCCAGATAGCCGGGTACGAACTTGATCTTGTTGATCGCGTCAGTCAGCCCGACGAGGCTGAACGCGTCTGCGTTGAAGATGTCAAGCATTTGAGGGTTTCCTTCAAAGGGACGGGCGCGTCGTCACGACGGGCCGAAGCCGTTTCCCAAGCGGCGATAGAGGGGGAAGCCGACGCCGGATGGCGTCAGCGAACGATGATGCCGAGCGATTTGAGGCTGGCGACGACGCCGGCCTTCTCACCGCCAGCGGTGGATTCGGTCGGGTAGGTGATGAGGTTGTCGTTCACCTCCGCATCGCGGGCGATGTAGGCGACGTTCGCCACAGCGGCGCTCGAAGCGTCCACGGCGTCGATGACGATGCCAACGGCGTCGGTGGCGACCGTGCCATCCGTGTTGAGCGAGCCGTCATGCGCGACGAGATTGGCGCCCGAGAGCATGACGGCCTCGCCCGCCTTGAGCGTCTGGCCCGAAGCGACCGTGCCGGATTCGCGCGAGCGCTGCCCGTTCGCTTCCGACAGAATGAACGCAGCGGCGTGATAGGCCTCAGTGAAAGAACTGGTCATTTCTGGATTCCTTTCGATCCGTCGCCGTTACGCCGCGACGCGAGAGTTGGTTTTGGCGATGGCCTTGGCCCACGGGTCTTTCTCCGCAAGCTGGTTGCCGCCGGCATTGGCCGTCGAGATGTTCCCCGACGCGCTGGCCGCGCGCT
>CAYTFY010000074.1:0-1778 GCA_964437225.1 uncultured Gemmatimonadaceae bacterium
GAACTGCCCACAAGGGCTTACATACGCGGCCTATGACGGTTGCCAAGGCGCCCAGTCAGCCGGGTCCAGCTCGACCAACGCATCCGTTCTGACATCCTTCAATGACGGAACACCTTACAATACACCGCCGCCTTATAATGTTCCAGGCAGGGACTATCCGGTTGGCTATGACACCGGATTGACGCTGACGCCTGCCGCATCATGGACGCCCGCTTCTAATCTCAGTTGCACCAAGAATAGCGGGACGCATCAGGTGTCATGCAACGCTGCGACCGCAACATGCGGGTCCAATTGCGCGATCACCGGAGTCGATTTCACCGATTGGTGGATTCTCATCACCGGTACGGCGCCGGACGGTCAGTACTGGAAGATCACCAATAATAAATTCAAATACGGCAGCACCGTTAGCGTCATCAATCGCCAGCTTGTAACGGTTGGAAGCGGCACTCGTATCAGCATGGACTACATGTACAACGAGTGTGACGGTAATTCGTCCGCATCCGGCTGGGGTTCGTGTCTCGGGAGTGTCAGCGGCGGGTTAGACAGTTCGCACCTCCTGACATGGCGGGTCTGGTATAACAACATTCATAACATTCCTTCGAACCCATTGGTTATTAACGGCTCTTATGCCGATGTCAGCATCAACTGGAATTATGCCCCGTCCTTCGATTGGGATCAGTGGACCGCTTCAAACGTCAGCATCGATTCCGTCGCAAACACGATGACGATTGCGGGCCCATTCATTACGACCGGGACAAATCTCGTTCATGGCGCGGACTCTGGAGGGTCAGGTGCGGATGGTGGTTGTCTCAAATATCCGTCCATCCCGATCAATACGTCCAGCCCAACCTCCGTGGCCGGAACAGTCGGCACCCAAATCAGCGGCACGCCGGGCGGCATCGGCGTCTATAATTTCACGGGTGCGAGTGGAAACCAAACCAATGTGATTTTGGAATGCGGGCGCGGTCTTCATGCCGAAATAAATCTTGGCGGCATCGCGACAAATACCGTTCAAAACTCCATGTACTATCGCGGCAACCTCATCGCTTATGGTGATGACTGCCCGGCGAACGGAACGGCAAACATTGCCGCCTTGATCGCGCCGAATGTCAACACATCGGTCACGACCGCGTATTTTGATTACAATGTTCTGATCAATCGCATTTCCGGAAATGGGAAGGGTTGCGCCGCCCACGCGCTAGCGAATAACGGCATCCCGGCCTTCGGGATGCTGCACATCGATATGAACTATATCGACCCGACCAACACGGCCGGGTTCCAGGGAAACACAACGACCTCATGCTTCTTCTGGCCGGGTGCGCTGAGTTTCGTCGGCAGCCAATCTGGATCGACGCTGACTGTCACCAGCACCTCCAATGGCGGCCCCATTCCAATTGGATCACAGGTGTCGCAATCGTCTGTCAACTACGGGATCGTCACGGGCTTGATCAGCGTGAATGCTGATGGGACTGGCACTTATCAGATGAGCGATTCTCGAACCCAAACGTTTGCCAGCGGTGGCCTTCCCTACGCACCCAATCAGGCGAATGCTGGCGGTGCAATACCGTATGCGCCTTTCTTCACCGGGAACAAGAATATGCTGCTGTCTGGCGCCTCGGCGGACTTTGCCATTTCGGACGCGAAGATGACGACATCGGCCGCTTGCCACACCTAAGAGTTCAAGAGCGCTGTTTCTTCTTGCGGCTCTCCGCCTATTTCTGCCGCGATGCTGTGGTCGGAAGTGTAGCGCAACAGTCTCGCTACGCCATCGAAAGCTG
>CAYTFY010000075.1:0-1777 GCA_964437225.1 uncultured Gemmatimonadaceae bacterium
GGATGCTGATCTCCGGAGCCGGCGAGTTCGTGATCAACCGGAACGCGCTCTGGTCACCGAACTGGTCCAGCTTGTGCTGCACCTTCAACACCGTCCCAGCGGTGAACGGATGCTCAACGCACAGCTCAAGCGTGTCGTCGTGCAACGCGGCGACCGGTTTCGAGACCTGTTTGATCGCCACAACCGTGTTCGTGAGCCGCAGATAAATGTTCGCGTTCACCAGTCCTGCGAAATGCTCAACCGCCCGAACCTGATACAGCCCGGTCGTCGGGATCACAAACGTCGAGGAGACAGCAGCGCCCGCAGCGATCTCCGGGCATAAATGCCCACCTTGCGAATCGACGTCATACACAGCAGGGCCGGTGACCCGGCAGTCATGCCAGTCCGTGTCAGGACCCAGAGCGGTGTCGTACCGATACCACTTCCCGGCCGGCGGACAGGTGAAGAACTTGTCGTTGCCAGCAGCCCGTTCAAAATCGGAGACACCAGGAACCCATGCGCTTGAGAAGGTGGGCCAAGCGTTCGAGGGGCCGCTACCCATCGGTCCCCCTCACCATTGGAGCCGCTCGATATCTCCGAGCGCCGTCACACCCAACTGCCAGTAGTTCGGGATCGGATCAGCAGCAACCATCGTGAACGTCGTCATCCACGACGCCCCCGCCTGAATGTCATGCGAGATCCCATCAATCCAGTAATGCTTCGTGATCGTGGGACCACCAGGACGCCGGTTCAGGACGCAGTAATCGGAGATTTGCGCGTTCAACGCACAAGCGAACCGTGACGGCGAATCAACCGAAGGCCACTCCCCAAACGCATCAATGACCAGAGAAGGAGCGTCACGCCGGTTCACCGCGTACGTGTCGTACTCCCAGCGGGCACGAGCGCCACCCGCATACTTGTCAGCGAGATATACCTCTGTGCCGCTTACTGTCGTCGTCACCTTGTCTTGCGGGGTGATCGTGATCGTGCCGCCATGCTCGGTGTAAACGTCATCCCCGACCGTCGAGGTGTACGTCAGACCGTTCTGCCCGTACGTTTCGGTGACCCCGTCACTGGTCGTGTAGGAGACATCGGTCAGGGTCCGGTCGTTCGGCAGGCTCAAACCCAACCCGGTGTCGAGCATCAGTTCGCCAGGGTTGTCACCGAACACCCATTTCGGTGTGCCGGTGCGATACCGGCGTGCCTGATCGTGGAAGGTGGGCACGCCGCCCTGGTTGAAGAACGCGAGACCTTTTTCCGCTGACGCTGAGTTCGCGATGTACTGCCAGGTTGAGGTCTGCCCATCACACGTCAACGCGCCGAGCTGCTTCTGCCCTTTGTCGAGCGCGAACCCGCCGGTACGTGCACGGTTCACCCAGCCCCACGCGGTGCGGGACGGAGCGCCGAACAGCGCCGCGATTCGTGCCCCCGACATTTGCGCCGGGAACGTTTTCGTCACCGAAGGGATGTCAAGGTTCAGGTCACGCTGCTGGTCTACGAGCTGAATGCTCGCCTCGGAGTAGGAGGTGCCGCCGGGCCAGTTCGTGTCGATCTGCTCGATGAGGCCGGTGAACAACGGCACGTACGCTGTGCCGTTCCAGCAGCTGACCTGAACAGTTGTCGGGCCACCCGGAGTCAGTTTCCCGTACAGCGGTGACGAGGTGTTGTCCGGGTCCAGCACCCGGTTCGTGTCGTCGACCTGCAAAGCTGCCTGGCCGGCCGCTGTGCCTTCCGTGCGGGGTGAGGTGCGGCCCAAGCTGGTACGGATGGATTTAACGGTGCTGATCGCAACCTCAGC
>CAYTFY010000076.1:0-1768 GCA_964437225.1 uncultured Gemmatimonadaceae bacterium
CCATACGTCGCCGCGGAAGACGCATAGACGAAGCGCGCATTGTACTCCTTCGCCCAGATGGCGAGCCATTGGGAGAAATCGTAGTTCGTTCGCATGAGATAAGCGACATCGGTTTCGGTGGTCGCGGAGTTCGCGCCACAATGGATCACCGTTTTCACATCTCGCAGCGCCGCGTACCCCTTGCGGAATCCATCCGCGGCGAACGTATCCGCGTCCATATAATCGGCGAATCGTAGCGAAGAGAGTGTCTTCCACTTGTGCGGCGAATCGCGCAGACGGTCCACGATGAGAATGTCCGTGATGCCCTCAGCGTTGAGTTGACGTGCGACGTTGGACCCAATAAGTCCACAGCCTCCGGTTAAAAGGACGGTATGTGCGCTCATGATTCTAGAACCTGATCAAGCACCGACGTTTTCAGCAGTTCCACTCCCACCACCCTACCCAGCACGTCGTAGTCCACAGCGATGAACGGAGAATAGCTTATCACGAAAGTGCGAGTGACATTGCCAAAGCGATACTGGAGGTAGTAGCCTACATCGTTGTCGTCGAGGCGTGGGAGAGTGAGAGAGGCGGTCATTGTGATTGGGTATTGCGCAGGATTCGTAGCGCGGACATGCCCCCACTCCAGAATGCGTCAGCCTCTTCTTCTGTGAGCGACAGACAGAAGTCGCATGGCGGAGTGAGATGACAAGAGCAGCCCCGTTCGTCGTTTGATGGATCGCGCATTGCAGCTTCGTCGATTGCGCCACCAGCGGTCTCAGCGATTCCCCTTTCCAGCGGCGGGACACAATGCGGAACTCTGCGCGCCACGAAACGGTCGTAGTCACGTTGTGCAGGTGTGAGACTACGCCAGATGCGTAGCAGTTGTTCGTCGCGCTCGTTCATAGTCTCGCGATAGGTGCGTTGTACGGGTTGCCGTGTGTGGCGAAGTGGTCTGCTCGGTACAGTGCGTCCGCCAGCTTGTGCGAGATCACCTGTCCGTTGAGCTGATTGGCGTGAGGACTGATGCGTCCGTTTTTGTAGAAATTGGTCCGACGCTCGTCCTCGTCGAGACCGAGAGCGTCTGCGTTATCCACAGTGGAGATCAGGCGGTACTTGTCGTCGTAGGTGTTTGTGGTGCGTTCCGGACCAATCTCGCTCGCGCCACAGGACCCGCAGACGTAGGGGCCACATTGAATCATGCCCACCCCCACATCGACTAAATCTGGCTGATCCATCAGTGCGGAACAATGGGGACAAGGGCGAATCCAGCTCATGGTGCGTTGAGTGCAAGATTGAGTTCGTGCCCATTGTCGATCCCCGCAGGTAACCCCACCTCGACCTCCTGTTTGATCGATTTGATGACGTTCTGATCAGAAACAACGACCGTTACTCTCCATCTCTGAGAGTTCGCCTTGACACATCCATCACCAACTCGGATGGAGCTGGGGCGCAGTCCGTGGACATACCCGAGAGCGATGTCATTCCACGGCTTCCCAATGAGAGCGGGTAGAACGTCGATTGAGGTTCCGCTTGTGCAGTTGAAGGGCTCGTAGGTAACGCCGAGAGAGCAGTAGTAGTCGTTGGCTGTTTTCAATCGTCCCGCCAGACTGCCACAGCGCGTGCGTGGAGTCAAGCAGCAAATCGCGTCAGTCCGCAGAAATCGTCACGTCCAACAGATCCACAGTCTGCCCGCGCAACTCGTGCGTCGTATCGTCGAGGAACTGCGCACGACCATCGTTGACGAAAGTGTGACACAGGTAGGGCACCCAGTTTGTCTTGTCCCGGG
>CAYTFY010000077.1:0-1767 GCA_964437225.1 uncultured Gemmatimonadaceae bacterium
CTCGTCCTCGACGAGCTCGGCGTCGTAGACCTCGCCCGTCTCGGTGTCCACGTCCAGGTCCGGGATCGCCGGGGCGAACCCGGCCGGCTGGGACTCGGCGGCGACCTCGGTCGCGGCCCGCAGGATCTCCCGGCGGTACTCCGAGGACGTGGGCACCCACTTCGCGAGCTGGCGCACCGCGGACTTGAGCCACATGCTCGCCTCGTGGGTCCGCCACGGGCTGTACTCGCTGCTCGCGCCCTGCGCCGACGCCTTGATCTTGTCGATGGCGGCGCGGTTCAGGACGACGACCTTGGACGTGGCGCCGTCCTTCATCACGGCGTAGGCGTAGACCAGGCGCAGCGGACCACGGTCGTCGCTGTCCCAATTGACCTCGTGGTCGGGGCGCTCGTCGCGGCCGGGCCGGAACCGGAACTCGTCGTTGGTGTAGACGACCTCTGCAACCACCGAGGAGATCGCTCCGGCGCGGTACATGAGCTCGACGTACCCCTGCCAGCCGACGATGCCGAGAATCTCGGTCTGACCCTTGACCTTGCGGGGCGTGAGGTAGAACTGCTCGGTGCCGGGGTCGAGTCCGAGGCGCGCGGCTTCCTTGAGGGCACCGAGGAACGCGGCCGGGTTGTTGTTCGCTGCGACCTCGAGCTCGTACCGGTTGCCGTCGGGGGTGCGGATGGTCTTGCCCTTGCGCAGCGCCCCGGTGGCCAGGCGGACCCAGGTGTCGGCCTTGACGTGGGTGGGCAGCAGCATCGTGAAGTCGTTGCTGAACTGGCGAACCAGGCCGGCGGGGGAGTTGTCGCGGGTGGCGACCTCGGTGGTGCTCATGCGGAATCCTCAACAGTCGCAGGGTCTATGAGTGAGTCGGGCAGGTTGCGGGCGGCGACGATGTACGGGACGCCGTCGCCCTTGGCCTGCCGGGTGGCGATGTGGACCGTGTCGCACGTCGCCTTCTGCGCGTTGCCCATCGCGTCCGCGAGGGCCGAGGTGGCCGCCTGCTCGTCCCGCTTGGCGCGCTTGACCGCGGCCTTGGCGACGCAGTAGGTCTCCCCGATGGGGAACGGGACCTCGACGGTCTGCGGGTCGATGTCCGGGTGCAGCGCCCGCAACGCCGTGTAGGTGGCGCCGTGGGCGTCCAGGTCGGGGCGGTCCCCGGTGTCCAGGGACGCCATGAACGCGCGGACCTCGGTCTCGATGACCGCGCACCGGGCCGCGTCGTACGGGATCACGTAGGCCCGGAACTCCAGGAATGGCAGCAGGACCGCGACGTGGCAGACGGGCGCACCCATGACGTGCATCTGCCACTGGCACTGGTCGCGGTAGCCGGCGGGGATCTGGTCGCTGCCGTCCGGCCCCCACTCGGGGTCGTCGTGCGCGGACGTCTTGACCTCCAGCGGTAGCTCCACCCTCGGGGCCGTCCTGTCCGCCACGACCCGGTCCGGGGTGGCGATCCAGTCCTCGTCGTCATGGCGGTAGCACGCGGTGCCGGGGTACTCGAAGTAGTGGCCGGGGTTGCGGTCGGCCCACCACTGAACGACCGCGACCTCGAGGTAGTGCCCCCGTGCCATCTGCTCGGTTTGCTCCTGCGGGCCGAGGTCCCCGTGCATCCGCAGCCACAGGGAGAACCGGGACTCGTACGGTGACGTGCCCATGACGGCGGCGACCTTGCTGGCGCTCATGTGCCGCAACCACTCCGGGCTACCAGGGGTCAGCGGCGGGATCAGGACCGGCATCAGGCACCGACCCCCTCGATGAGGTGCTGGGCGAACCCGA
>CAYTFY010000078.1:0-1765 GCA_964437225.1 uncultured Gemmatimonadaceae bacterium
TCTCGGTTGCTCAAGAACCCGTCCCTACGCGCGGACATTCGCCAGATCGCCCCTGCGGACATGTCTCCGGAGGTGAATCGCGCTGTACTCAATGCGATTGATGCGTGTATTGCGTCGGGAATCGAGTGGAGTGAATTCCTAGTCATCGACCGCCTCAATTCCCTCGGGATCAAACTGGGCGGCGTGCTTGAACCCGGGGTATATATTTCTTCACTCACGCTCCTTGACGTTACGGACGCCGCGGCGATCGGCATGGCGAAAACGATCAAGAAGTGGACCGTGCGGCGGGAACTCCACGCGATCGGGAAGCAAATCGTTGCATTGACGACAGAGGATAACGCGGACAAAGGCGCTGCGGCGCTGGTCGATGATGTCACAGCGGTTTTCAACGATCACGTCAATCTTATCGAGGGGTCCAAGGAGCACGAGCCAGTGGATCTGTACGCGACGATGCCCGCGTTCGTGAACGAGGAGACGACATTCGACTCTGGTAGTATCCCGAGTCCGTTCCCCCTCTACAACGATCTCTACGGCTATTTCGACCCCCAGTCCATCTACTGCTGGATCGCGCGCATGAAGGTCGGTAAGTCGTCGTTTGCGATGTCGATGTTCCAGCAGATGGCTCTAGCGTGCAAGGACGACTCATTCCGTGCCCTTGTGCTCGACACTGAGATGTCCACTGCGGAAGTCCAGAGTCGCATCCTGTCCTCTCTCAGCGGAGTGAAAGAGTTCTACATTCGTCACAAGCTGTACAAGCAGACGAAGTATCGCCACATGAAGGCGAGCGTAGAAAAGGCGCTCGACACCATGAGCCCGCTCTGGGGCAAGATCGAGCATTTGCACATAGGCGGATGGTCATTGGAGAACCAGATCAGCGCGACTCGGCGTTGGGCTCACAAGAACCTCAGAGGCAGCAAGCGGGGCATCGTTGCTCTGGACTATTTCAAACTCAATTCGAGCGCTGATTTCTCCTCGAAGACCTCCCGCGATATCCTTCTCGGTGGCAAAGTGGACGCCTACAAGTGCCTGATCAAGGACATCAACGTACCTCTCGTCGCGTTTGCTCAGGCAAATCGAGAAGGCGAGGACACGAAGCAGGGTTCACGCCTGTCCAACTCTAGCGTTATCGGCGGGTCTGATATGATCGCGCAGTTCTGCTCGAACATCTATCTTCTGGAGAAGCTGTCAGCAGAGGAGCGTGCCAGCCTCAACCAGCTCACGCCAGAGTCTGCGACTCATAGTCTGAAGCTGATTGCACCTCGTCAGTTGGGACCAAACGAACTGGGCAACGATTGCCTCGTCAAGTACACTGAGGTGAACCCCACGACGCGGAAGAGCTACGATCGTTGGTGCGAGAACCATTTGCTCCTCTCGTTCAATCAGTTCCGTTTTTCTGAGGTTGGTACATTCAAGGACGTGTACGAGAGATCGCGTTCCACCGGGATCAACGTGCAGAGTGAACAGGGCACTCAGGGTCCCATGCTCTGATGCCCCTCGATCTCACCAAACTGCAGAACGTCCGTCCGTCCAAGAACGGCTCACGCACAGCTGGGTGCCCCGCGTGTATCGAGCAAGGTCGGGATAGCGGGAAATCGCATCTCCTGATTTACGCTGACGGGAAATTCGGTTGCGGCGCTAACCACAATGACCCCGCACACCGTTCCCGCATCTGGGCGCTCGCAGGCGACGGGTCAATGGGTGGAGGCACCGCGGCGGCTACACCCCAAGAGGAGATTCACACCCAGATCAGTCTCCCCACGATTTA
>CAYTFY010000079.1:0-1750 GCA_964437225.1 uncultured Gemmatimonadaceae bacterium
CTCAGCCTCCGATCAGATCTGAGTGAGCGCTGGAAATAAGCTCGCAAGCCGTTTCGAGTTCGCGGTAGCAAGCCCAATATCTAGACCCAGAGACGTAAGCCTCCGGAAGTCCGTCAAAGCCTTCGATGAGTTCTGAGAGTTGGGCTTGAGCTCGTTCGAGACGAGCAAGGAGGCTTGGAGTGCTGCGAGCTTCGAGGCGCGCTCCTGTTCGTCCTGCAGGAGCAGCATCGTTGACGGTGACAAGTGCCAAAACGTCGTGTCCATGATCCATCGCCTCTGTCCTGAAAAATGACGCTCACTGAGAAAAAGGAACCGGGACTGAGGGGCTGATCCCCGCCGCGCCGCTAAAGCCCTCAGGCGCAACTGGCCCTCGGTCCCGGTTCGAACTCGGAGGTGGGTGGGTTAGGTCGTCTGGCCCGCCGTCCGATCCCTCTGCGCTACCGACCCGCTAGGTGAGGGTGTTTCGCTTCGGTGATTTGGAAGATATTTCCAATTGCGGGACGCGTCAACAATAATTTGGAAGAATGTTCCAAATAATTTTGGGACTTGCAAAGGGTGTGTTTTAGAGGCTTCGCGGCACACCGCGGGCGCACTTAGACGATGCGTCTGAAATTGGCGCCGTGATGGGGAAGATGTTGAAGCGAGCTTCGGACTTAGAGGCGCTTGCGTACTTGGACGACACGGCCAATCACCGCTCCGTCGTTTGGTCCTCTCACCTCAAACGGCGGATAGTCAACATTCGTGCCAACCAGCTTGAACACGGTTTCGTCCTCGGTCGAAAGCGGCCGAAACTTTCGACACACAACGTTGTTATCTCGCTTTGCAACAACGGCTAAGACGTAATCTCCAGGCCCCCAAGAAGCCTTCAAATCAACGATCAGTTCATCTCCAACTTCGATCTTCGGCGCGCAAGCATTGTCTTCGGCAATCGTGGCAAATACTTGATCCGACAAGGAACTATCACTTATATCCACGGTTTCCCCACTCCACATATTTGGTGTTTTCCTAGCGGGGAGAAGTGTTCCGGTTTCGTTCAGTGGGATCAAGGGGCCGCGCCTAGTTTGTAAACCGCTTGCTTGTTTACCAAGTTCCAACTCACGGCCTGTCCGGCCGAACGGCTTCGCTAGCGCGTCAAAGACTGCTGGCGACGGGTCTTTGACCCTTCCTCGCAGGTACGAATAAACACGTTCTTTCCATTCATCCTCACCCATTTGACGGATGAGATCGGCGGCGAGCCATTCCTTATCAGCCAGCCAATTGTTCAATGTGATCACCCACGCCGGCAAATCGGCGCGCGGGGGCTTACGCTTCGCCACAGCCACCCCCGAAAGCTACTGCATCTATAAATTGGAAAAATGTGACTTGCAAATTGGAAAACTCTTCCATATTGTGCATCTCATGGAAATCCGTGGGCAGAAGTCTGATCCGGGAGAAGTCGTGCGCACAGTCGACGACCTAATCCGTCTCGCTGGTGGAGCTAAGGCACTTTCGGAAGAAAGTGCAAATTCCACCAAAAGAGTTGGAACTTACGCCGTTCATAAATGGCGGCGCAATGGCATTCCCGACGAACACTGGGAGCTTTTTTTACGCATACCTGGTGTCTCGGCGGACACGATTTACCGCGCCAACGCGGCATTGCGTCAGCGCTGTGCGGCCTAAAGACCGGAACGGGCGAGTTCCGTCCGGTTTCGTCCAGAGTTCCAGCGTCAGTAGCGTTGCGTAACCGAGCCCACTTCGCTGGGCGGCTACA
>CAYTFY010000080.1:0-1743 GCA_964437225.1 uncultured Gemmatimonadaceae bacterium
TCCAGCGTAGAGACGATGCCGGCAGCAGCCCCCGTTGCGCCCTTCTTCAGCGTCGGCCCGGCAATCGGCACTCCCTCAATCGCACTGGTGATGAAAGCGCCGATCTTGTCGACTGCACCCGTCTTCTCGACCTCGCCAGTCTCCGGATTGTAGCCCTCCACACCCACGGGCTTGAATTCGGGGACGCCTTCGGGCTGGTTGGTCGCGGGGTCGATATTGGGCTTTGCCGCCTTGCGGCGCTCCAACTCGGCTTTGGCCCGGCGCTTCAGAAGCTCACGCTTGGCCGCCTCGACCCTGCCGTTGTCAGCCGGTTGTGATGCCATTTCCGGCTCCTTGCCAAAGGCCAATGCCTGAAACCATTCCGGGGCCTTCCCGATGTTCTCGGCGCTCTTGTCGTGCATGAAGTGCGCTTTGCCCGGACGCATATCGACATGCAGCATGTTCGGACTATCGGAATAGGTGATGAAGCCCTTCGCACCGTGCTGCCTCAATGATTTGACGAGATTGGCCCGCTTCGCTTCGTCCATCCCCGACATGTCGATATCGGCGGCCGAGCCGTGCAGGTGGAAGGAATTCTTCGCCCCGCCGACAGCCTTGTTTCGCTCCGGGGATCGGCGGCCGGACGTGACGCGGAGTCCCCCGAATTCCTTCGCCGTCTCGCCAAGCAGCGAGGCAAAGGCCGGGTCGATGCCTTCCTGGCCGGGATTGGCGAAGTGGAGTTCACCCGCCATTGACGAGCGCTTCCAGCTCTTCGTCGGACATGTCTTCAATGGCCTTTTCGCCGGGCTTGTCCGTGCCGACTTCGACGGCGGCGGGCTCGTCAGTCGCCTGCTCTCCGAAATATTCTCCCGACCGGAGCGCGGCGGCCTTCTTCTTGTTGAAGGCGATACGCTTTTCGGCCATGGCCTTGGCTCGCTCGAAGATACCTCTGCGCACTTCCGGGGCCTGGTCCACAGAGCCCTGGATTTCGATAAGGATTTTGCGTTCGCCTTCGGTCGGCATTCCGCCGAACACAGCCTTCAGGTTTTCCAGCGCCTGTGCCGTGACGATGTTTTTCAGTTCCTGCGTAGCTACGCCGCCCTCGACGCCAACCTGAGATGCAGCCCAACCCCTCGTGTCGGCCATGGGACCGGAGTAGGCCTTGTCGTTAAGCTCCAGCGCCTTGTCGAGAGAGGACAGGACGGAGGTCCCCGCCTCGATCGACTCGTCTGCCTCGAAAAGCTCCTTCTGGGCCGTTGCCGAAAGCGGCGTTTTCTTGTTCTTGACGGAATCGATGCGCTCGCGCTGGATATCCAGCGCTTCCCGGCGAAGCCCCATGCTTTCGTCGTGCCGGTTGAGGTCCTGATCGAACTTCTCCAGCGTGAGTTGGAATTCCCGGTCATCGCGCGCCATCTTCAGCCTGTCAGCCGCCGATACCGATGCATCGACCAGCATGCGGGCCATCTGCGGCTTGCCGCGATATTTCTGCGTATCGAGGCCGATGTTCAGCGAGTCGAGATAGTTCAGGCCTTCCTCCCATTTCGCGGGGTCAGCCTGGCCCTCGATGTTGCCGCCCATCGCGCCGAGGCCGATGGAGCCCATGATCTCCATCAACTGCATCGCCTCTTTCCTGCCCTGCTCTTTCTGCGCCATATCCATTTTCATGGAATTCATCTGGCGGGCCTGCCCGGCTTCGGCACCCGCTGCAAACGAGTTTCCGAAGTTCGGAACGTCGACGCCAAGAGCAATGCTGTTATTGGCCAT
>CAYTFY010000081.1:0-1739 GCA_964437225.1 uncultured Gemmatimonadaceae bacterium
ACACACACACACACACACACACACACACACACACACACACACACACACACATACACACATACATACATACATACATACATACATACATACATACATACCCCCCCCTCAATAAATTCTGTCACAGATTTTAGTTTGTTGACAACAGTTTATAGGTTGCATTTGCTTACATGCAGCATGCATGCGCTCTCCAAGACAAGTACAGGCATGGTGCCGTACGAGCCCCCGCGTACGCCGCTGGTGTGTATCGAGACGAACCCCGGGCCGTCGAAGTCAAGTTTGCAAAAGAGCCCATCTTCCCGAGCTACGAAGCGCTGCGTCGCGGTTCGGCTGGCGGAGCTGGCTGGCGTGGCACCCGATGCTATCGCCGTTGGCGTCGACGTTTCGGTCCGCTCGGTCTACCGTTGGCTGGAGCAGTATGAAAATGCACGAGTGCCGGAGGATTGCGAAGATGATTATCGACCGGGTCGGCCAGAAATGGTGGGTGCGGCAGAGGAGGATGCAGTGGTGGACCTGTTCGCTGAGGGGGCGGAGCCTACAAGGCGTGATGTTCAGCAGGCAGTGTTTGCAGCAACGGGAACGGAGATTGGGCTGGGGACTGCAGCAACAACAATCCACCGTGCTCTTGGTCTCAGGTACCTCTCGAAGAAATTTGTGCCACAGTTATCAGCAAAGCAGATTAAGCGGCGGCACCTCTTCGCCCGCGAGCACGGCGAGGACGACTGGCACGTGGCATTGTTTGCAGATGAGAAGACGTTCGAGGTCGGCCATCAAGAACGAATGGCATGGATGGATCCTGATGAGCGAATCGTCGTGCCGCACTCGGCACATCCACCCAAGGTCCAAGTTTGGGGTGCCGTCGGCCACTACTTCAAGAGCGAGCTGTACTTCTTCACGGAAACGCTCGACGCGGACAAGCTGTGTACGATACTGCATGAAGGCCTTCCGCCGACAGCATCTCGCGACTGCCCACGCGACCGTCTCCACAAGTGGATTCTCGTGCATGACAATGACCCGAAGTACAAGTCGCGCAAAGCACAGAAGTTGCTGGACACCCTGGCGCCTGATCGGCTTCGCGACTGGCCGGCCAACAGCCCCGACCTTAACCCAATGGAGGATGTATGGTCGGAGTTGCAACGCCTTGTCAATCGCCAGAAGTCAACAACAATCGAAGAGCTGCGAGCAGCGATCATCGACGCCTGGTCGACCATTGACTTCCACCGAATTCGATGTTTCACATCTTCAATGCCTCATCGTATCGAGAAGCTGCGGCGCGTACGTGGAGCAAGCACTGGCTACTAGCCTGGGTGCATCGAGCAGGCACGTTGTTGCTGTCCCTTCCTTTAAGCGAAGATCTATCTTGATTTAGTTTGTGACAGAATTTATTGAGGGGGGGTATATATATATAATATGTACTTAGCCGAGATTGAATATAAAGATGGCGGCGTGCACTGATGGCAATATTCCCTTTGCTGACTGGTTACGGTCTTACCAAACGACATGTGCACAAAGCGTCCACGTAACACAAGAAACAATCGGACTCGTGTCGGTTGGGTGCATTAAGGCATTTAATGATTGTATTTGGTTCGAGTGAAACAGTGGCATTTTCACATTACATTGATTCAGCTGAATTCTTGTGGGCTAATGCGCTCACACCGGATCGCCATTTGCGCAGGCCGCCAACGCGCCTCCGGTGGTTGAGGAGGTGGAGGAGGCCCCGACTGACATTAAGATTGGAGATC
>CAYTFY010000082.1:0-1683 GCA_964437225.1 uncultured Gemmatimonadaceae bacterium
CACAAGAAGGCGCTCAAGGAGCTCTACCTGAAGCGCAAAGCCGACCGGCGCGCCAGACGCGAAACCCCCTGTGGAGGTGAGTAAGTGACGACCATCGGTTACGCAACTCTGCAAATCATCCCGTCGCTGCGGGGTGTGACTGATGCGATCGAGAAGGACATCGACGGCAAGGTCGTCAATGTCACGATCGAGCCGAAGGTTGACCAGCGTGCCGCCGAACGGGCTGGCAAGCAGGCGCGGGAAACCGTCGAGAAGCAGACCGGTGAGATCAAGGTCGCGCCGAAGGTTGACACTCGGGCTGCCGAGCGGACCGGCAAGGCTACCGGCGAGGCGGTCGCCAAGGGGGCGAATGACGCTGTCCGCAAGGGTGACATCGGCAAGACGGTCAGTGACGAGGTAACGAAGACTGTCGAGAAGGCCAGCCCCGGCAGGGACATCGCCAAGGTTATCGTCGATGGCATCGCCGACGGCGTAAAGGGCGAGCTACGCGGTGGCCCGCTCGTTGATGAGTTTGTCGACGGCCTCGCCGACGGGGTGAAGCAGGGTATCGATCAGGGTGGCGTCAGTAAGACGATCATCAGCACCATCGGCGACGGCCTCAAGTCGGGGAATGTCGGCGGGACGATTAAAGATTCCGTGCTGCCGACCATTAAGGGTCTAGGCGCAGACATCAAATCCAGCGCGGCGGATTGGTCCCGCGGCATCGGTGAATCGTTGCGCTCTGGCGACATTCAGGGGGCGACCGACAGTATCGGCGCCACTGTTCTCAACACCACCGACCTCATTGCGAACATCGGGGACACGTTCGGGTTGCAACTCGGCGGGGTGCGCGAGTTCGGCGAGAAGTCGGCCACGACATTGTCGACCGTGGGCGGCAACGTCCAGGGCGTGGTCAGCACCGCACTGGAGTTGAAGGGGACATTCGACGGCATCGGCAACGTGCTGGAGTCCGTGCTGCCAGGTAAGGCCAAGAAGGGCGCTGGCCTGATATCGGCCGCGCTGGCGTTGATCGTTGTACCCCAAATCGGGAAAGAACTTACCGATTCGATCGACCAATGGCTGGAGGAGAACCACCCGAGACTCGCCGAGCTTAATCATACGAACACCCCCGACCAGTTGGGCCGGAAGGCTCGCGATTGGTTGTTCGGTGACGGCGCCAAGACGAATCCGGCTGGTCCGCAGCTTACAACCAATGGGGTACCTGATTCTCAGGCGCATGCGCCCGCGGGTACACGCGAATCCGGCGGGGCACCAACCCCTATCATCAACGGCCTGCCCGCAGCCCAGGCGAAGGCCCCTGCTAGCACCCGCGATTCGGGCGGCGTTCCGGCCGTCGTCCTCGGCCCCGACGGTAAGCCGATCATCGTGCCTGGGCGATCGTCTGGCGGCTACACCGGCAACTTCCCGATCGATCAGATCGCTGGCGTTGTGCATGGCAAGGAGTTCGTCGTCCAGGCCGTCTCCCAGCAGCGCATCGAGGGCGACCACCCCGGCCTGCTCGACCACATGAACAAGACCGGCAAGCTCCCCGGCTATGTGGGTGGCGGCCTGGTCGCCGGCACCGCCGAGTTGCGCAAAATCATCGGGGAACGGTTCGGGATCTCCAACATCGGCGGTTACCGCGGCGCCGACGGCTACAACGAGCACTCGACCGGCCGCGCCCTCGACGTGATGGTCGGCAAC
>CAYTFY010000083.1:0-1652 GCA_964437225.1 uncultured Gemmatimonadaceae bacterium
TATATGGGAGGGTGCCACTTTCCTGCCTGGCTAGTCAAGGAAACACACGTTCGCACACCCCAACGAGTTGGGGCTAGATCCCTTGACATGACGGGCCGACTCCTGTACCGTCCTAGATCGTGACGTTGGTTGACTCCATGATCCTCGGCCGGTTGAACCACGGCCCATGCAAAACAGTTGACTTGGCGCTCGACCTTGAGCTCCCGACGTTCCAGGTGCGCAAATCCATCACTGGCTGATGTCGATGCGGCTAGTGGAGTGGACGGTGGACGGGTGGGCGCACCTCGAGGACGTCCGGGAAACCAACGAGATCCTGGCTTCCGTCGGTGAGCCCCGTACGTGTCTGGAGGAGCTCGAGCGGTGGCGGGCATGGCGGGGCGCAGCGTGAGCGAAACACCTTCTGTTCACCAGCGGATCGTTGCCGTGATGGCCGAGATGCCCGCGCTCGGCAAGACCCGCAGGAACGAGCAGCAAAATTTCATGTACCGCGGCCACGACGACGTGATGAACGCCCTCACGCCGCTCCTGGCGAAGCACGGCGTCCACGTCGTCCCCGATGTGGTCGAGCGCATCGTCGGCGAGCGGCAGACGCGCTCCGGCGGGACGATGTACGAGGTCAACCTCCACGTCCGCTTCCGCTTCTACGGGGCGAGCGGTGATTTCGTGGAGGCGTCCGGCTGGGGGGAGGGGACCGACTCGGGCGACAAGGCCACGAACAAGGCGATGACGATGGCATTCAAGTACGTGCTCGCCCAGGTCTTCGCGCTGTCCACGGAGGAGTCGGTCGATGCGGACGCGACAACCCCAGAGGAGACGGTGCGGCGCAAGTCTGCGGCCCCCCATCCCACGGGCGGCGCTCCCGCCACGGAGGCCGCAGATTCTCTCACCGCCGTCATGGAACGGCTAGCGGGCCTCGACCCGCAAACAGACTGGCCGACCGCGCTCGACAGGACAGCGCGAGAGCAGTACCGGGAACCAGGTGGTTTGGCGAAGCTCACACAGCAGCAGCGCGACCACCTGGCCGGCCGGATGGTTGAGCACGCCGACAAACTCGCGGCGGCGCTCGCAGAATCGGCGGGGGAACCACAGGGCGCGTCGGAAGCCCTCGACGTGGCACAGGCACAGGCCGCAGCCGCGTCGTCCCCCGCCGAACAGTCCCCTTTCAAAGCGCCCGCTGGTCCTCGCGGCGCGAAGGCTAAGGAGGCAGCGTGATCGCAACGCACGTCGCAACCCTGTGTTTGTGGCTGGCGTTCATTTTCGCCGTGTTCGGGGCGTTGGCGTGGATCGGCCAGAAGATCGACGACCGGAACGAGCGATGAACGAGATCGCTGTCGTTCACAACGACGTGGCGATCCCAGGGACAGGGGAGCTCGTCAACCTCGACGACCCCGTGTCTGTCGCACGGGCCTTGGATGGTTTGCGGGAGTACGAGCGTGTCGTCCGCGAGGTGAAGGAAGTGCTGACGGAGAGGTTGCGGGAGGAGCGCCGCGCGTTGGGTGTCAGGCAGCTGGACTACCCGGACTTCGGGTTGTCCGTCAGGTTCAGCGCCGACACCGAGACACGCTACGACGCCGAGGGGCTCGAGGACAGGTTGCGCGCCGCGGGGATGCCCGAGTCACGTATCGGCGAGATCGTGGTGCAGACCGTGGAGC
>CAYTFY010000084.1:0-1640 GCA_964437225.1 uncultured Gemmatimonadaceae bacterium
ACCACTTGCTGCCCGGGGCGCCGGGCGCGTCCGCCGGTATCCAGGGCGCGGTCATAGGTCAGGCCGTACGGACAGCGATGAGCGGGCTATAGATCCACTGTCCTGCCGAGTTGGTGTTCGGGGCAGCCGCCCAGGGCAGCGTGAAGATGGCGTAGTCGTAGTTGAATCGTCGCCACGCCTTCTGGACCTGGTAGGTCTTGCCGTCATAGGACACGGTTGCCCCGAAGCCGAGTTGCCCCTGCGGATCAGTGAGCCCGGCGCCGTTGTTCCATCCCACGAAGAAGACGTCCGCGAGCCGACCCCGGAGTCCGTCCGCCGCCTCCACCACGACATAGGGCCACAGGTAGGTCTTGCCGTCACCCGAAGCCACCGCCGTCAAGCCCAATGGCGCAGGGCCCGAGGTCACCGAGGGGACGCTGAGACTTGCCAGCACTCCCGAGACCCAGGATGCAGTGTCGGCCTGGTTCCGGCTGATGGCGATGTAGGGACTGTTGGATGATGCCTGGGCGAGGTCGCATGCCACCAGCGCGGCGGCGGGGGTCGCGTCCGAGGCGTGGTAGGGAATGATGTCGCCGAGGTACAGGCTCTGGCCGACGGCGTTGCTGGGGTTGACCTCGCCCGCGGCAGGGCCGTCCACCCAGATGTAGACGTGCTCCTTGGACACCGAGACTGCGCAATGCAGGACGTCAGAGGTCGCGCCGCCGCTTGCGTGGTAGTTGAGGTAGCGCGTCGTCGACTCGTCGACGCCGGTCGTGCCGTCATGGGTGCGCCACGCGGACAGTCCGAGGCGCTGCGCGTTCGCAGCCACCTTCGCGAGGTTCAGTACCAGCTGGGCGCCGCGGGTGGTCGTGGACTTCACGATGTCGCCCGTGATGTTCGCCCAGTCGCTGCACAGCAGGATGTTGGTCTTCAGGTCCGCCGTCAGGGTCGCCGGGGTGGACGCGAAGGTCGTGTACGAGAAGGCCATCAGGCGACTCCTGTCGCGTCGTCGGTGGCCGAGTCGCGGCCCTTGTAGACCCAGCCGGTGAAATCGGGCAGCGGGGTTCCGGTTGCGGCGGCGGCGAGGTTTGCCACGTCGGTCGCGGACAGCGAGCGATGGAGGATGGCGACGTCGGAAATCTTGCCGTCCATGTACGTAGCAGAGTTGAAGCTCCGTCCGATGAAGACGGTGGACGACGAGGTCACGACCCCAGCGCCGCCCGGGGTTGCGGTAGCGACCTGGACGCCGTCGCGGTAGAGCGAGAGGGTTGTGCCATCCCATGTCGCGGCGACGTGATAGGCGGTGCCGGTCGACATCGAGCCTGGATCGTTGACCTCGCGCCACGTCCCGTCATTGAACCCGGCCCACAGCTTCGTGCCCGACCCGGCGGACCCGCCGAGGCCGAGCGCGAACGACACTTGGCCGCCGCCGTTCACAGTGTTGACGAAGTAACCCTGCAGCGCGTCGACCTTGACGACCGCGCTGATCGTCCACGCGCCTGCCGTGCGCTGGGTGCTATCGCTGATGGACACGTACTGCGTCGTGCCGTTGAGGTCCACGCACGGGCCGGACCCCGCCAGCAGCGCCGTCTGGTTCAACGTCGGCGACGACAGGTAGGAGCCGTTCGCCCCCACCGCGGACACCGCCGTCGACCCGCTCG
>CAYTFY010000085.1:0-1618 GCA_964437225.1 uncultured Gemmatimonadaceae bacterium
GATCGATGACCCGCCCTCGAAATCGACATCTGCAATCACCGCCAACACGCTGGAGGTGATCGTATAGCCGGCTGAAGAACCATCAATCAGCACAATCGACGTGCCGTTGTCAGCGAAGTGCACCCGCCCGGACGATGTCCCAATGGTTCCGAGATCCGTTGCCACATGCGAACTGTTGATCTCGAAAACGTGCGCGCCGGCCGCCGCGTAGATCCTATTGTTGAAGAAATGCAGCCCACGGATCGGCCCATAATCCAGCGTCAATCGGAGCGTGAGCCCAGGAGTCCCTACAAGGTGAAATTGATCTCCATGGGACTCCAAATAGAAGTTCAGGCAACGCTCTGGGCTGACGCTCTTGACCCGCCCGCCATAAGCGCCGCCAAGAAATGGAAGCTTCATCGCTCAAGCCCGATGATTACCGAGGCATTCTCAACATCATAGTCGAGCAACGCTTCCAGCTTGCCACGCGCCTTGAACTCCAGCACCTGCCGTTCCTTCAAAGGCATCCCATATTCCGGCGCAAGCTCCGCTGCGAGATTCCAGATGATCGCGTTCGCCCATTCGATCGGAAACTCGGGATTGTTGCTTGAGCTATCGAAATCATCCACCAACGGCTGACAGATCAGCACCAGCTTGTCCGCCCCGCTCGTAGGCCAGACAAACAGAGATCCGTTCGTCAGTGTCGGCTGGTAGTACACCTGATTGACCGGGCCCGAAGCCCCCTTGGTCGACAATCCGCGGTAAGCAACCTCGCCAATCAGTTCCACCGGGGTGTCTTTATCGCTCTCTCTACGGTGCGCATACACGATTTTCTGCGGCCGGTTGGCCTTGGTTGTGTATGCGTAGACGGCGTTGCCAGATGAAGCCGCTGAAGCGAGCCCAGTCGTGATTTCGGTAGTGGCCGCGTTGACAATCGTGGTCCAGTGAATCGTCCCATCATCAAGCTTGATGCCGATGGAGTCGGCTGCGGTCAGGCCCGCAGTCGATGTCAGCGTGATGGTCGTAGCACTGGACGCCGCATCTGCAGAAAGCGTCGTCTCAACATAGGACGCAGTCGCATGATCGCCAGAAGGTCCGATCGTGTAGGACTGCGTTCCAGGTTGCAGAAATAGCGTGATGGTCTCGCGCCACGGGACATCGATCCCGAGCACCGACCATTCCTTGACCATCAGATTCAAGGCTAGAACGGCATCGGCCGACTCCTCCGCAGAAGGCGCATCGCCGGCATCATAGTTGCCGGCTTTGCGCATCGCTGCATAGATGATATCGGTCCGAGTAACCGTGAAGTTCTTCGAGCCTGATACTGCCATTTACTTCGCCCTAAAGTTAGGGCCGGAAATCCCGGCCCTGTGATAGATCAACTATCAGCGTCGATTGCCGGCAGGACGAAGCCGGAAGCCGTATCGGTCGAAGTGGACAGGTTGTCGAACAAACGAACACCATCGACATCGATCAGCGAGTGACTCGTCGTCACGTCGTGATGACCGCAGCGGTTGTGAGCAACGATGCCCGTGTTCACGCTCGTATCGTTGTCGATGAACAGGTCGTTTGCCGTCATGCCGGTGGTGTGGAAGTTCCAGCGAACATCCAAGCCGCGAAGGTCTTTACCAGTCGCGCA
>CAYTFY010000086.1:0-1603 GCA_964437225.1 uncultured Gemmatimonadaceae bacterium
GCGATGATACTGATCGCCAAGTGCGGCTAGAGCGCCCAGATTAGCGCGGGTGTCCCAGAATTCGTTGAGGTACTCTTGGTGGAATGTGTGCTCGCTCATCAAATCTCCATCAGGTGAATCAGCTTCCAGTACACTTGGACGTTCAGCTGAAGGTCGTACAACCCGTCGTGGGTCTTCGTCTCATCAATCTCCACGCCTAGCTCTTTACACATCGCGGTAAGGTTCGTTTTGACGCCCTTGCGATGCGCCGCGCTGACCTTGTATTGCCAGCTCAACAGATCGCCGCGGTCAGGTTTCCAGCCCTCCTTGTACGCACGGGACAGGAGATGCGTGTCGATGACTCGTGGGAGCATCGACCACTCGCGTTTGCGGCCTAGTTCCTCGCGCCAGAGATTCCACAGTGGCACATCAAATCCGAGGATGTTGTGGCCCAAGAGGAGATACTCTGGGTCTGTCGCGTAGGACTCGAATGCGTCCAGCACGAACTCGGGGTCATGCCCATTTGTGATCCACGCTTGGTTGAACCGCGTGATCTGCGCAGCGCCCTTGCTCATTTTGAACCCGGGACCCCAGTTGAGGTAATAGTCACTCGTACTGTGCACGCGCTGGCGGTCTACGACGAGGAAGCTGCATTGAAACGGGAGGTTGTCCATCTGCAGGTTGACCCGCGACGATTCAAAATCGAATAGGCACAACTTGCGGTCAGAAAAGCGGAGGAGTTCGGGTCCGAGGCTCACGCTGTCAGCTCCTTCCAACTCTCATACGAGAACTCGCGGGAGGTGCAGCCGTCGAGGTTTGGGACGTCAAACGATGCTCCTCGGGTCAATATGCAACGCCAGTTCAACCATGCTTTCGCGTCCGTCCGGTTGAGATAGTAAAGGCTCTTCACGCTCTGCACCTCCGCGCCAGTCTTCTCGACGTACACATCCACGGCGTCGTCCAGCAGGGAATCCACCGCGAGGTTCTGTCCCACTTCTCGCATCACCAGTGGCATTGCCGGAAGCTGTGGGACAATCGACGCAAACGTCAGGGTGTTCTTCGCGAGGAACGAGGAGTAAAACGGCAGACTCAACAGGAGATCATCACCCCACCCTATACACAGCGTCTTCCAGTCGATTCGCGGCACATGGTAGAACCCGTCATTCGCGGCGATCGTGAACAGCTTGATCAGGCGTTGATAATCTGTGGACCCATCCCCCGCGAGCCAGATCACGACGTTGGACTCAGTTTTGAAAGACGCCTCGGACTTGTCCGCGATATCCTCGCACACGACTAGCTTCAGACCAAAAGAAAGATTGCACCCGACCTCCTTGAGGTTTTTATGGGCATTCATGAAGTTCACCCAGTTGGATTCGACGAGGTGGAGGTGCGTGAGCTTGTCTCGCTTGGCGAGGTCGCACAGGGAGACGGGTCCACGGGTGCGTTTTGCTTTCGCGGTCTCCCCGGCTTTCTCGACAGTGAAGATTCCGCCCTGCGATCGGCTTGCACTCGTCGAAAAGAGCGGCGTAACAGAGAGCGGTTCAGGCATGAACAGTGAAGTCTACGTTTATGCTGTGTAGAGTCAAGCGCCAAACGCTCAATTTTTACGTTTCGTCTGTTTCTT
>CAYTFY010000087.1:0-1603 GCA_964437225.1 uncultured Gemmatimonadaceae bacterium
CCACTGCAACGTCGATCCTTGACGGATTGTCGACCAGTGTCGCCGTGAAGGCTCCGTGCCGCACGGTTGCGACCACGAATATCACGCTCGCTGGCCTGCAAACGATCAGCGGCTATACGACTGCCGAGAATGACCGTGTGCTGGTCAAAGGTCAGACCAACGCTGTCGACAATGGCATCTACATGGCGAGCACGGGAACTTGGACGCGCGCCAAAGATGCGGACGGCAATCGCGATCTTGTTCAAGGAACTCGGGTCATCATCCGTAGCACCACTGCGGATGGTGTCGAGTACGAACTGACTACTGCAAATCCGATTGTCATTGGGACAACCGCGCAAACGTGGACGCTCCGTTATGGAGCCAATGCAACCTACGACCAGACGGAAGCCGAGATCGCGGCGGGCGTGACGCCGACGAACTATCCCAAATGGCCCGGCCCGATCGTCGATGTCGAAAGGTACGGCGCGGTCGGTGACGGCGTCACAGATGACACTGCGGCCATCCGTAATGCTCAGGCCGTGCTAGAGGAGGCCGGCAGCGGGACGCTCTTTTTCGGGCAGGGCAAGACATACCTGCTTTCGACGGTGAGCACTTACTCGGTTGTGGTGCCTGTCGCCGGTGCTAACTTCACTCCGGCCACCGAGAGCCATCAGTATCACGTTCTCATCGCGAACAAGAGCAACATATGTTGGAACCTCAACGGCTCAAAGCTCAAGTCATCAATCACCAACGGCGGGGAGATGTTCATTCTCGACGGCGTCCGAAACCTCGAAGTGATGAATGGCGAGATTGAGAGTGTCACCGCGAAAGATGGCTCAGGAACTGTGACGGCGGCGGGCATGACTGGGTTCGGGATCACATCCCAAACCCGAGATTCCTACAATCTCAAATTCCATAATATCAAAGCGACGAATGTCTACGCCCCGGTCTACGTGTTCGGTGACGCGGCGAGTAGCTTCCGCGCATATGGAATCTCAATCGAAAATCTCCGGCACGAGAGCGGAATCTATACACTCGCCTGTCACAACAACGGCGACGACCTAACTGCGCGCAGCGTGCAGTCGGTGGACTGTCTGCGAGAATATTTCGTGTACGGCGTCAGCAATCACGACGTGCAGATGTACAGCGTGACTGGCACGGCGGGCTTTGGCGGGCTCATTAAGGCGTACGATCGAGACACGACGCAGATCAAATTCAAACTACGCACGCTACGCAGCGTCAGTTCGGCGAATATCACGCTTCAGGTGCAGCACGCCCCGGCGGTGCAGGCTAACCCGAAACGCTTGATTGGCCTGGATCTGGATATAAACAACCAAGGCACGGTCGGGCTTGGCCCCGCTGTGGCATTTGAGTACTACAGAGATGCGGTGCTAACGGCTACGTCGTCTAACAATCTATGGACAGGCATCCGTCTCAGCGGAATTCACGAGCAGGCGCCCACGGTATCGACCACACAGAATTCAATTGCGGCGGAAGGCACGCTCAACACTGATGATCTGGTGTTGCTCAATGGCTCGCTGGCATCGATCTATAGCCGCACGGGCCTAATCGACAGCAAGCAGGTCTACAGCACATTTACTCCCAATCTTCGCATCGGCGGCGT
>CAYTFY010000088.1:0-1579 GCA_964437225.1 uncultured Gemmatimonadaceae bacterium
GTTGTAGGCGGGTGGTGTGGCCGTTTGGGTGGTTAGTGTGCACGGGCCGCGTGAGCGTGTCGTGTGTGTGTTTCGACGAATCCTTCCTTACGCAGGGATACTGCGGCGTTTAGTTTCAGTCTGCCACAGGTACAAGGAACATGCGATGTATATGGTCCAAGTCAAAACCGTGCGCACACCCCTAAAACTTTTTAGGGTTGTAACCCCTTGTAACCCTATTAGCCCCTGTTAGCCCCCATTAACCCCATCTCCTGGGTTTCACCGGCGCTGTGCACAGACATGCACAGGCATAAAGGAGGAATGATTTCTGAATATGAAAATCAGATATGAACTTTTTTTTAAAATGCCTTCTTCCTATTCTCTGGCAACCCGTGTTGCAGTGGTTACCCTTCGCCAGCAGCACGCGTCGTGGGCAGCAATCGTTAAACAAGTTGATGCTGTCAGGTCTCGATCATCGGCTCGGCGCATCTGGAGCAGTCGTCATCAGTGGGATCGTCCTGGTCACGGTCGGCACACAGTCATCACAAAAGCAATTGCCAAACGGATCGACCGAGCCATTTCTAAGGACCCTTGGGCATCGCCACAGGAGCTTGTGCAGCGTCTTCATCTGCAGCTATCAGCCAGCACCGTGCAGCGCTATCGGTCAGAAAATTTCAAGTCCGTGAAGGGAGTAGGTCGACCGATCCTGTCAGAAACAAACAAGAAAGCTCGCCTGAAGTGGTGCCAGATGCATCGTAACGATTCGTTCGACAATGTTGTCTTCACGGACGAGAAGTCCTTTCTGCTGTACCATAATCGTCGTTTGGCATGGATCAAACCTGGTGAAGAATTACCTTTTCATAGTCAGCCATCTCATGTGCCTCGGGTGCAAATCCTTGGTGGCATCACCCGGCGTGGTCGAACTGCGGCTGTTCTATTCGAAGGCTGGCTGAATGCCGATCAGCACAAGGTGAACCTTGACACCATCCTGCCCTCTGTGCACAACTTGTTGCCTGGTGGCTTTCGATATTTGCAGGACAATGATCCCTCCCATACTGCAAAGTCGAATCTGACCCATCTGGAAAGGTGTGTGCCAGAGGCTCTTCGATTGCCTGCTCAATCCCCAGACCTCAACCCTATTGAGCACCTGTGGTCTGCTCTGGATGCTCGGATAGCAAGGCACCATGTCACCACCAAACAACAGCTGGAGCGCGTTGTTAGGCTGGAGTGGCGCTCGATCAGTACCGACGAGTGCAATCGGCTGATCGATGGTCTGCGGTCGACGATGGAAGCAGTTATTGCCGCCCATGGAGGCCACGTGCGCCCTGAAGAGCGGCGACGCTATGCTGGGAGATGATGTGAAGGTGCGTTACAGTGTACCATACATTGTACCCCCGAAACGCTATTCTATATTTTTTTAGGGGTGTGCGCACGGTTTTGACTTGGACCATATATGGGAGATTGTTGCCTCACCCGTAATATGATAGTCACACCAGCGTGAGTACGTGTATATTTGTATATTTTTGGAATTAGTATCTGTTAAGGGTATGAGTGCTGACATGATCGCAGGGCATATGGTGCCGTTGGATAACGGTCCTGG
>CAYTFY010000089.1:0-1574 GCA_964437225.1 uncultured Gemmatimonadaceae bacterium
CAAACGAAGCACGAGATCGAGGCCTATCAGCGTGGCGCAACCACCGAGCCAACCGGCCACATCAACCAGCCTCCGCCGCCGAGCTACATGGTAGCAACTGTCGGCGCTGATGGCGTTACCCGCCTTGTACAAACCTGGGACGGCGTGCCGACCCGGCTTAATTTCCAAGTGACTCCCGCCATGATGGCGGACCAGCAGGCTAAGTTCGACCAATCAACCGCGCAGATTAAATTCATGCGCACTTATGCGCAGTATCAAGATGCCGTTTCGCACTCTTTGCTGACCGGCATTCCCATCCCGCAGGACCTTAAGGACGAATACCAGCAAGGTCACTTAGCCGCGTTTGGATATTAAGATGCCGATTGTTCAGGGACGTCCGTTTTCCGGCTACGATGAATATTTGCCTGCGGAGACACCGCCCGTGGCCCAGCCGAGTGGGCTGGAAAACACATTGCGGGGAGTTGCCTCCTTCATGTCGATGACGACTCTGCTCGGCAATCCGGTTAGCTCTATTATGCAGAACGGGCCACTATTCTCCGCGGCATTCCGCCAAGAAAATGACATTGCGAATGCAGTCGATCTCCTGACCCGCCCAACTTTCAAGCCCGATCCCACTTTCAACTTGCCGAGCCGGCTGAAGGAAACCGGCTACTGGAACGACTACCGCGACGAATTCGTCGGCATTCAAAGCGAACCGGAAATGCAGGCGCAAATTCAGCGCATTGCTCAGTCGCGCAAGGACCAGCAGACCCTTTCCGCGGCCGGGCCTGCAGGTTGGCTTGCCGGGATGTACGCTGGGCTCGTTTCTCCCACCGTTCTTCTGCCGTTCGCGGGGGAGGGCCGTGGGCTGGTTGCGATTGCGAAAGCCGCAGGACTTGGCGCCGCTGCGGGGGTGGCGCATGAAGTGCCGCTACAGCTCAACCAGCCTGATCGTAACCCAAGTGAACTTGCGCAAAGCGCGGCGGAAGGCGCACTCTTCGGCGGGGGCGTGATTGGTTTCGGGCAAATCCTGGGTGGGGTGCTCGGCAAGGCCGCACGCTATTCTGACCATTTTGATCCGACAATCCCGGCCAACGAGGGGATGGATCGGATGATGTCTGATATGGATCATAAATCTAATTTAACAGCCATATCAGGCTCCACCCCGGTCGACATCGCCGAGCAAAACTATTCCGTTGTCGGAGCCAGCCCCCGGGGAGTCGGCGCGGATGCGAGGGAATATCCCGACGCAGGCCTGCTGAAGGTGCCATTCCTAGGGAAGGATGGCTGGATCATGCGGCATTCCCCCGTCACGCGCGCGCTCTCCCAGACCGTAAGCAAGCAGGCCCGCTTTATGATGAGCCAGCTTTCTACAGCCTCGCTGTTCCTCGAGGGGAATAAGGAAGGCATCCCCACTTCCCTCGGCGGCGTGGCCGAGAACCGCATTAAAGTATATGATGGGCAGTTGGTGCGGGGGCTACAGGGCCTGCACGACTTTTATTCCCGTTATGCCCTCGGCGAAGCGACGAGCGCCATCAACGAAGCGAAACTTGCCTTCTCCGATTTGAAGGCGCCGGCCGGGAAACTTTCTCGCA
>CAYTFY010000090.1:0-1545 GCA_964437225.1 uncultured Gemmatimonadaceae bacterium
CGACGTCCTCGTTCAATGCGCCCACGGCGGATGAGAACGGGATCACGGCGGCGGCCGGAACCTAGGTAACACCGAATGGGGCGGGCTTCGGCCCGCCCCATTCACAAGACAGGAAACGAGCATGGCGACAAACGACATCTGGCAGGTACTCGACGTTGACGCGTCTCTTGACGCCCTGGAAAACCCGACGTCTTCAGACGTGTATTGGGCCACGCAACAGCAGGGCGCGAGATATATCGCTGCGGCCGCGGCGGCGAGGGCGATTGCAGGCGGGGGCAGCCGTGCGCTCAACGCTGTGTCTGACGGCGGTCTTGTCGGAGACAACGCCACCGACAACACGGCGGCGATGACAGCGATGATGGCCGCGTGGCAGGCGGACGGCACCCGGCCGCTCTACTTTCCCGCCGGCCACTACTTGTTCGACGCGTCAGCCGTTGGCCCGATCATGTGCTGGTCTGGAATGACGATCTACGGGGACGGCGCCGAGGCGACCATCCTCCAGAACACCGGGGCCGGGTCAGACTGTCTCCCGCTCGAGGTCACCGATGGCCTCACGCTGCATGGGATCGCTGTCCGCGACCTCTACCTGAACAGCTCGCACGCTTCAGGAGGGTCGGGTCTGTCGTTGAAGGCGAACGGGATCGCGTTCGTCCAGGGCGCGTACTTCGAAAGGCTCGTGTGCAACTCGAATACGGAAGCAGGGCTGCGGGTGTATTCGCCATCCGCGGTCGACCAGCTCATCATTTCTGAATGTCTGATGAACCAAAACGGCACGCACGGTATCCAGTTGGACGTCGGGGCGGGGCTTCACATCGTCCACATCAAGGACACAAGCTGCTCTGCGAACACGAACGACGGCATCCACATCGAAGCTGACTCGGGAACGCTCCTGCTTGAGAATCTGGAGTGCGGCCAGGGGGAAATCGGGATCAACATCATCAACGGCGGGGCTGGCGGACCTGATGCCATCACGCTCGCCGACTCACGACTCGAAGGCAACACCGTCTACCAGATGGTGCTCTCCGGTGACCATATTCGCACCGCCCAACTAGACAACGTCGTTGTGCTCGACCTTCTGGGTTTGCTCGCGAACCAAATCAAGGTCGACGCTGTAGAACGGTTGCACATCGGGAACCTATGGGCCGGACTGATGCCAGAGGACTCCGTGTTGATCCAAGAGGTCAACAATCCCGGTGTCATTTATTCGGGCCGCACGTTCAAGTACGGGGTTGATCCGATCTACGAGCGCAAAGACTCCGACGGGGTGCTGTACCCGACCGTCTATACGGAACCGATGAAATTTACGTCGTTCGGATACGCGACCGTGGGGGCGAGCCAGACAGACATTTCTGCTGACTATTCACAGGTTTCCCTTTACACGTTGGGGGACGCTGGAAAGCTAGTCGGGATGTGGATATATCTGGACGGTCTGGGCAGCGGATCGGGAAACACACCGATGAAGGGCGTTGTGTATGCCGATTCTTCCGGTACACCGACTGATCTTGTTGCGGCCACGTCCGTGGCTACCGTGATTGACGGGCAAGC
>CAYTFY010000091.1:0-1524 GCA_964437225.1 uncultured Gemmatimonadaceae bacterium
AATTGAAGAGTTTGATTCTGGCTCAGATTGAACGCTGGCGGCATGGCTAAAACATGCAAGTCGAACGCGAAAGGGGCAACTCTTAGCGTGGCGAAAGGGCGAGTAATATATTTCTAACGTACCCTTGACTCGGGGATAGTTCACCGAAAGGTGCAGTAATACCCGATGATATTACCTGGTCGTATGACTGGGTAATCAAAGGCTTGCTGGTCAAGGAGCGGGGAATATCCTATCAGGTAGTTGGTAAGGTAACGGCTTACCAAGCCTTAGACGGGTAGCGGGTGTGAGAGCACGGCCCGCCGCATCGGGACTGAGACACTGCCCGGACTCCTACGGGAGGCTGCAGTAACGAATATTCCGCAATGCGCGAAAGCGTGACGGAGCAATGCCGCGTGGAGGATGAAGCCCTTCGGGGTGTAAACTCCTGTCAGGATTTAGCAAAAAAATGAGCACGTCCAAAGGAAGAGGCGGCTAACTCTGTGCCAGCAGCCGCGGTAATACAGAGGCCTCGAGCGTTAATCGGAGTCACTGGGCTTAAAGGGTGCGTAGGCGGTTCTTCAAGTGTCTTGTGAAATCCCACAGCTCAACTGTGGAATTGCTCGATAGACTGGAGAACTTGAGGTTGGTAGAGGTCACTGGAACTCTAGGTGGAGCGGTGAAATGCCTAGATATCTAGAGGAACACCGAACGTGAAGACAGGTGACTGGGCCAATTCTGACGCTGAGGCACGAAAGCGTGGGGAGCAAACGGGATTAGATACCCCGGTAGTCCACGCCCTAAACGATGTATACTAGACCGCAGAAGTTACAACACTGTTGTGGTCGAAGGGAAACTGTTAAGTATACCGCCTGGGGAGTACGGTCGCAAGATTAAAACTCAAAGAAATTGACGGGGGCTCACACAAGCGGTGGAGCATGTGGCTTAATTCGAAGCAACGCGAAGAACCTCTCCTGGGCTTGACATGTATGGATTAGTCAGCGGAAACGTTGATGAGGCCCTTTGGGTACAACATACACAGGTGCTGCATGGCTGTCGTCAGCTCGTGCTGTGAAGTGTCGGGTTAAGTCCCTTAACGAGCGAAACCCCTATCGTTAGTTGCCAACAGGTAAAGCTGGGGACTCTAGCGAGACTGCCGGTGTCAAACCGGAGGAAGGTGGGGATGACGTCAAGTCCTCATGGCCCTTACGCCCAGGGCTGCACACGTGCTACAATGGCGTATACAGAGCGAAGCGAGACCGCAAGGTGGAGCAAATCGCAGAAAGTACGCCCCAGTTCAGATTGTGGTCTGCAACCCGACCACATGAAGTTGGAATCGCTAGTAATCGGGGATCAGCTACGCCCCGGTGAATATGTTCCTGAGCCTTGTACACACCGCCCGTCAACTCATGGGAGCTGGGAATACCCAAAGTCGCCCTAATTCAAGGGTGCCTACGGTAGGCTCGGTGACTGGGAGTAAGTCGTAACAAGGTAGCCGTAGGGGAACCTGCGGCTGGATCACCTCCTTTCTAAGGGATAACTTAGATC
>CAYTFY010000092.1:0-1523 GCA_964437225.1 uncultured Gemmatimonadaceae bacterium
CGCTGTGAGCCTGAAGTTCAACGAGAAGTCGCACCGCTACTGGATCGACGGTCAGCCCGTCCCCGGCGTGACGACACTGCTCAGCAAGGGCCTGCCCAAGCCCGCGATCCCCTACTGGGCCGCGAAGTCGGTGGCCGAGTATGTCGCGGACAACGAGGCCGGCGTCGAGCAGCTGCGTGCGATGGGCCGCGAGCCGATGATCGGCGCACTCAAGGGCATCCCGTGGGCCAAGCGCGACGAGGCCGCCGTGCGCGGCACCGACATCCACGCACTCGCCGAGGACCTGGTGCATGGCCGCGAGGTCGAGGTTCCCGAGCACCTGGCCGCTCATGTCGAGGGCTACGTCCGGTTCCTCGACGAGTGGAAGGTCGAGCCGATCCTGACCGAGCACTCCGTCGCGAGCCGCAAGTGGTGGTACGCCGGGCGGTTCGACTTCATCGGCACCCTCGGCGGCGGCCCAACATGGCTGCTCGACTGGAAGACCAGCAAGGGCGTCTATGGCGAGACGGCGCTGCAGACCGCCGCCTACGCCCGCGCCGAGTTCTACGTCACCGACGACGACCCCGACACCGAGATCCCACTCCCGCAGGTCGACCGGATCGGCGTCGTCCACATCACCGCTGGCGCGACCCTGCTCTACGACCTCGGGGACATCGACGCCGCGTACAAGCTCTTCACCCACATCCAGCATGTCGCCAAGCGCGCGGATGACTTGAAGGGCCTCATCGGAAAGCCGTTGGAGGCGAGCGCGTCGTGAGTGAGATCGCAGTACGGGACGAGTCCTACCCGACCCCAGCAGATCGGCCGATGCGCCTGATCGAATGGGCTGAGGAGGCGCGCGCCGCCAACGCGCTCGCCCAGTCGCTGTGTCAGACCCCGTTCGCCGGGCAGTACCGCGGCGACGCGATGGGCGCCACCGCCGCAATCCTCAAGGGCGCCGAGGTCGGCCTGACGCCCGTCACGGCGCTGGGCGCGTTCGACCTGATCCAAGGCACCCCGGCGGCGAAGGCGATCACGCTCCGGGCGCTGGTGCAGGCGCACGGCCACTCGGTGTGGATCGAGCACTCGACGGACACGGAGTGCGTGGCGAAGGCCCGGCGTCGCGGCGAGCCCGAGGTCCACGAGTCCCGTTGGACGATGGCGCGCGCAACCAAGATGGGCTTGCACACCAAGGCGAACTGGAAGAACCAGCCAGCCGCGATGCTCATGGCCCGGGCGACTTCCGAGGTCTGCCGCATGGTCGCCGCCGATGTGATCCTCGGCATCGGCTACTCGTCGGAGGAGGTCGCGGACTCCGAGCCCGAGCCGACGACGACCGCGCGACGGGAGCCGCGGAAGACGACGGCACGGCGCGCGATCCCCGAGTCACCCGAACCGGAGTTCGACGACGCCGCCCCACAGGCGGACCCCGGGCCGGAGCAGCGACCCGCCTCCGATGCGCTCTCGGAGACGGCCGGGGCTACCCAACCCGACGCACCCGACCCGGGGTCTGACCGCGACCAGGTGACCCGCTCGCAGCTGAC
>CAYTFY010000093.1:0-1487 GCA_964437225.1 uncultured Gemmatimonadaceae bacterium
GGGTGTAGTCCAAGTTTCTGGCGATGTTCATGCGGCGGAGGCTGGATCTTTCCAAAAATCGTTCCAAAGGTCGCTGTAATGCAGCGAACACAGAGCGGCGATGGGCTCAGCCCCATCGACATTCCATCGGGCGCTGTTGAGTTTCAGCCGTCTTCCCACCACGGTCTTGCATGCCCCTTCGATCAATCCGCTTCCAATAGCCAACCCACGCTCAAGACGGCTTTTATAGTCCAACCGCGCACGGTTGGGCCACAGATACTTGAGCAACTCACAAAGCGACCTGATTTGCGCCATCGCTTCCTGCCCCCGCTCACGGGCAGCCCCAATCCGGCGGCGCAGGCTCCTGAGATACCACCGCGGGCCTTTGTCCATCAGTTTCCGGCGTTCCTGTCCGGCCCATGCCAAAGCCTTGTCGGTTTCGCCATAGAGCTCCTTGCCGCACGCATGCAGATGCTCCATCAGGTGATAGACATCCAGGCTTCCTTCCACCTGCGGCAAAACCCCATAGAACTGGCTCCATATCCACTTGGCCCCGTCACCCAGGGCACTCACGTCCTGACCCTGGCCAAGCTCCAACTGGGCCGACCATCTTTTGAGTACGCTTCCCACCTCATGGGCATCACACACTTTGGCGATCACCACCCTGGCCGTCGTGTCGGGCAATACCCGCTTGGACCATTCATGCACCTTGGCAGGCTGGCCCAGGGGTCGCTTTGCGATGGCCGTCAGTTTCATCTCCCGCCAACCGCCGCGTGTATTGACCATCGTCCCGTCCACATACAGTTCCGTCTTTCCAGAAGCCTTTTTCAGCGGTTTGGTCGCGCGCTCAGACTTGGCCAGCCATGCCTGAGCTTTGCTCCCAACCTCCTGGCTGACTCGGCGGATGCTCTGGTCGCTGATCTTCACCCGGCACATCTCCCAAAGACGGTCGCTGGCCACATCAAATGACCAGGAGGATGCCGCCAGCGCCGCGATACGCCTCGTCCACGGCGACAAATGGTCTTTGCCCAGCCCCGCCCAGGAATCAAAACCCACCCAAGAATGACGGCAATGCCGGCAGTAGTAGGAATCGCGGGAAATACGCATGTCCCCCGACCAGCAGATAAATGTCTTGATCGACTGACCTTTGTATGCGCCAGCCTTCCCACAGTCTCTGCAACGGCGATCCTCTAGCGTTTTTTTTCGGCTTGCGGCTTGGCCAGTTCCTGACTCATCACGCTCAGGCTCTGCCGGCCATGAGTCATCAGCGCAAATTCCAAGGCTTCCATCCCATGACCGTAAGGCGCACGCGCAACCTCCGCTTTGGATTGCCGGTACGCCTTGAGCGCCGCCTCCGCTATCAAAAGCTCCGACTCATCCGCCAATTCGAGTGTTCGTTTACGCGGCATAGCAAGCCCTCCATGGCTCAAGTAACACTTTACCGGCACTTCCATGCGCCGGTCTACTACAACTCTTATCGACATTCGCCGGAAACTTGGACTACACCC
>CAYTFY010000094.1:0-1487 GCA_964437225.1 uncultured Gemmatimonadaceae bacterium
TCACTATTGCGTCAATCTTCGCGTCTTCGCTCATTCCGGGTATTCCTCCGTTTTCTTCTGTATAAACATGCTTTGTTGAACCGCTGCTTTAACCGGCTTTGGCTCCGGCTGCCAGCTTTCCGCCCACTCCCGAAACTCTTCCGGCCGGCAGATCGCGCAGGGCAGTTTGACAACGCCGCGCGTGCCACCCTCGAATCGGCTTTGGTTGCCGTCGATGCAGAATCCGCAGGTCATGCCGAAACCTCCAAGTCACACGCCGGCAAATAGCAACGCGCTATATGCTGCGCGAGCGCGAAGGGGATCTTAGCTATCTGGGCGGATGCGGCTTTGCGGCGTGGGCTACGCGACGGCAGGCACGCGACTCCGTGGTCAAACCACGCCGGCCCACTGGTGTGTTGCATGCGCCAGTGAGGGCTTACGTGCCCATCCTTGCGGTATTTATTCCAGTCCTGACCGGGGACCTTTGATCCTTCTAGACATAGGGGCATCAGCGCCGGCACATCTCCCCACAGGTAGAAACTGCCGTAGTGCCATTTGGCGCGGCCAACCCATGGTTGAGCGCCCTTTACGTTCTCGACCACGAGCGGGATGTGCTTGGTCCTTCCGAAGCAGAAAGTGCACCGCCAAGCGTTTATGCCGCAACATTTGGGGCAGGTATTGGCTTCGCGCTGAATGCGAAAGCACGCATCAAATAGCTCGTTGCTTGGCGGCGGCAAAGCCTTCGCCCGTTTCCACGGCATTGCACGATAGCTATACGCTTGGCACGGTGGCGAAGCCACGATCACCGCCGCATCGCGAAACTGTGAGCCATGCAGCGTGAGCACGTCCTGGATTACGAGCTGGCCCGGATAGCCGCCGGTGCCGTAGTCGTGGCGCTCGATGTCAAAGCCGATGACTTCGTAGCCTTCGGCAAGAAAACCTTCGGCCCAGCCGCCTAATCCGCAAAACAAATCGATGGCGAGTGGCTTCATCCCAGATCCTGCAACGCCGACCGAAACCCGTACATGCGCGTCTCGGTGTAGTAATCCGGATCGGCCACTTTCGCCCAGTACCGCTCGAGTTTTGCGTCCAAAAGCTGGTCCGGGTGAACACCCAGGGCCGCGGCTTCTGCTTTGCGCTTGGCTTCTTTCGCGCGCTTGGTTTGCACGGCCCTCGTTCTGGCGTCGGGATGCGCAATCGCCTGGCCGCGTGATGAGCATCGCTGACAGCAGTAGTTCTGCTCGACGCCCTTCTCAATACGAGGGCGGAAAATCTTTCCGCATGGCTCGTAAGCGCATGGTTTTTCAGGGCCGTGCTTGCTTCTGTCGTTTCTCATGCCGCCATCCTTGCCCGCTTGCCGCGGCGCTTCTGCATTTCCTCGTGCAGCCACGGTAAAGCGTCCATCAAAAGCTTGTCCGAGGCGAAGTCTGCCAAAATGTGCCTTTCCAGGCTTGCCACGTCACTGATGACTAGTCGGTAGTGATCTACTCGCCCCCGGCTCATTCGCT
>CAYTFY010000095.1:0-1476 GCA_964437225.1 uncultured Gemmatimonadaceae bacterium
GTATCATGGCAGGTCACAGGCATATCCGACCCACCGAGTGAATCCCAGGCAACGCGGCTGGGCAACATCGGAGGGTACCCGAGACCTAGCGAGGGCACCATGGCCCACATCCAAGAGCGCCGACGAGCATCCGGCGACACCGTGTACCGGGTCATGTTCCGCATCGAGGGCCGCCAGCAGTCCGAGACCTTCGACACCCGGGCGGCCGCCGACGAGTTCGCCGAGCTGATCGAGCGGCTCGGCCCCGACCGCGCCCGCCAGTCGCTCTCCGCCCGGCTCGGCACCACCGCGCCGACCCTGACCGTCGCCGCCTGGGTCGGCGAGCACATCGCCGGCCTGCCGGGCATCACCGGGGGCACCCGGCACTCGTACGAGCGGATGCTGCGACTGCACATCGAGCCCACCCTGCTCGGGAGCCTGCCCCTGACCGCCGTCACCCGCGACCACGTGCTCGCCTGGGCGGCCGACCTCACCGGCCAGCTCGGCGCCAAGACCATTCGCAACATCCGCGGTCTGCTCTCGGCCGCACTGAGCCACGCCGTCGACGACGGGCTCATCGCGGCGAACCCCGTCCGCAACGTGCGGGTCGGGCGCACCGTCACCCGTGAGATGACCACGCTCTCGACGGGCGAGTTCGCGATCCTGCTCGGCGCCATCGAGGAGCGATACCAGCCGCTGATCGCAACCCTGGCCGGGACCGGGCTGCGCTGGTCCGAAGCCACCGCGCTACAGGTCGGGGACGTGCACCTCGACGACACCGTGCCGATCCTGCGTATCACCCGCGCGTGGAAGCACACCGGCACCCGCGCTCGGGCGCTCGGCCCGCCCAAGTCCAAGGCCGGCCGGCGCACCGTGGCGCTGCCTCCGCAGGTCGTCGCCTCGCTACGCCCCCTGATCGCCGACCGACCCGCAGACGCGTTCGTGTTCACTGCGGCCCGCGGTGGGCCGCTGCGGCACGACCACTTCTACGAGCGCGTCTGGCGCCCGACCCTGGACGCGCTCGCGAGCAAGCGCATCCTGACCAAGCGTCCGCGGATCCACGACCTGCGCCACACCCATGCGTCCTGGCAGATCGCCGCCGGGGTCCCGTTGCCCGTGCTTCAGCGTCGGCTCGGGCACACCTCCATCGTCACGACGGTGGACACGTACGGGCACATGGCCCCGGACGATCTGATCGTGACGGCCGCTGCGGCGTCGCTGTCGCTGGTGGAGGCGTTGCCCGAGCTCGAAGGCTAGGACCGCGTCAGCGCGTCCCGGATCTCGACCAAGAGCTCCTTGATCGCGCCGAGGTCGCTCTTGATCTCGCTCTGCCCGCGCTCCAACTTCGATCGTTCGTCCGGCATGACCCCACGCCCCGTCTCAGAATCGGATGATTCCCCACCATCGCCACTCGGCGGAGGGCTTGCATCGGCCGAAGGGGTGGCGCACGACTCGGGGCCGGGGTCGCTGTTGCCCTCGCTCCCCTGCTGGGCAACA
>CAYTFY010000096.1:0-1475 GCA_964437225.1 uncultured Gemmatimonadaceae bacterium
CGCAGAGACTGGCGGCGGAACGGGAGGCGTTTCAACGGGCTAGTATCGAGCGTCAACGTAAAATCGCGTTTGATCGCATTGTGTCTCGTCGTCAGGGTGGCGCAAACATCACTCCTGCGCAACAGAGGCTCGTCGCGCAAGAATTCGAAGAGCAAGGACGTGCATCGGCGAAAACGCGTTTTGCGCCGGGCGCGCGTCCAGAAGCCATCCGTGGGTACGTCAAGGATTACGTCAATTCGAAGTTGGGGGCACTTGGTATAGACAAAAATGGGTTACGAAATCTCACTCCTCCAAAGGAGAGCCTCAGCACACGCGCTGGCAATTTTCTCCGCGGCCCCAGCGTGGGTATCGGCCTCGCTATCGGTGCTCCTCTCGCGGCGGGGTTTGTTCCACAGGGTAAAGGTGGGACTGCGGGTGGCGTTGCTGGAGGTGCAGCGTCGGGAGCCCTCCAAGGTGTGGGTATCGGCGCGATCTTTGGTCCTGTCGGAATCGCCGTGGGCGCGGCAAGCGGTGCGCTCGTTGGCGCGTTCTCAAACCTGCGCAAATCAGTCAGTGAGTTCAGCGCTGAACTAGCCGAGACCACAGACAAGGAGAAGGAGACGCAGAGTCAGCTGGGCGAATTCGTTCAGCTCCAACAGCAGTACATCGAGGCTTTTGCCAGCGGCGACAGCAACACAGCTGAACGTGTGGCGAAACGTCGCGACGAAGTGTTCAGCAAATCCACTCCAGAAACTCAGGCGCTGATCAATGGCGCAGGAGGCGAGCGAAACCTCAAGGGCCTTATCGAGGCGCTCGATAAGCAGTCTGGGAAGGTGGGGAGCAAGGAGCTGTCAGATAACGTGTCGAACGTTCTCAAGGACATCACCAACTCGTTCTTCAACGCGTCGGATAAAAAGCTGGATAACGCTGCCCGCGGTATCTCCACTCTTGCCGCGTCCCAAAAGATCGATCTCAGCAAACTCGACATTGCGTTCGAAAGCGTCGGCGACCGTCTCAAACGCACGTCTGGCACGAACGTAGGTGGAGCGGGTGGTCAGATCGCGCAGGTTCTCGGGACAGACATCACGAAGCTGCAGGCGCTGTTCACAAAGCTGGGCGCTACCGTGGATGTGTCGTCACTCTCATTCGACGAACTGGTCACCATCCTTAAACGCGCAATACCTCTCAACAAAGAGCAGATCGTTCAGATTGAGAAATCCTCCCGGGTTAATGCGCAGATGACCGCGAGCCTGCAGAGCAACGCCTCGTTCATTCGCGAGGGGCGCATGAGGGATTTCGACCGCAGTACGTCATTCCAAGGTGCACAAACCCGCGAAGCCTTCGCGGAGGAATCCCAAGCGTCCGTTCAAGAAGGTCGCCTCACTACGAACGGAGTGTTCGACTTGCGTGCGGGTCTCCAGCGGAGCCAAGCTGAACGCGAGGAAAAGAGCGCGAGAAACGAGGCTGCAACAGCTCTTGGCGAACAGATCAGAGAG
>CAYTFY010000097.1:0-1475 GCA_964437225.1 uncultured Gemmatimonadaceae bacterium
CGGCGGTGAACGATGACCGTCCTCGACGCCGACTTCCAACGCATGGTGTGGGACAACTTCCGCGCCGAGTTCGATCCGACCGCCCGCGCGAAACGCGTCGAGTACGCGACCCCCGGCGAGTTGGCGAAAGCGCTCGACCCGACCACCCGGCAGACTCCCGCACTGGACCTGATCGACGCCGCACTCGTCGACGTCGCCGAAGGCCGCTGCAAACGGCTCATGATCTCGATGCCGCCGCAGGAGGGCAAAAGCCAACGCACGTCACGCCGGTTTCCGCTATGGATGCTCACCCGCAACCCGAGCCTGCGTATCGCGATCGTCTCCTACGCGCACCGCATCGCCCGCCGCTGGGGCCGCGCGATCCGCGACGACATCGCCGAACACGGCAAACGACTCGACCTCACGCTTAACCCGTCGACGTCGGCCGCCGACGAGTGGGAGCTGCTCGGCAAGCCTGGCGGCGTCTACTGCGTCGGTATCCGAGGCAGCCTCACATCACGCCCGGTTGATCTGCTGATCGTCGACGACCCGTACAAGGACGGCGAGCAGGCCGACTCCGAAGCGTGGCAAGAAACCGTCCAGGAGTTTTGGACCGACGTCGCGATCCCCCGGCTCGGACCGGGCGTCGCCGTCGTCATCATCCAAACCCGGTGGCGCGACGACGACCTGTCCGGCTGGCTGCAGACCCGCGACGACGGCGTCGACTGGCGGGTCATCAACATCCCCGCCCAGGCCGACCACCGGCCGGAGAAGGGCGAGACGGATCCGCTTGGCCGCGAGCCCGGCGAGTACCTCGTGTCGACCCGGGACCGCAGCGTCGCCGACTGGGAAGCCAAGAGGCTTGAGGTTGGCGCCCGCACCTGGAACGCCCTCTACCAGGGCCGGCCGGCACCGGCCGGCGGGAACGTGTTCGACCGCGAGTGGTGGCAGTTCTACGACGCGCCGCAGTGGATCGAACGCGCCGACGGCACCCGGTTCGCGGTCGGCTTCGACGAGCTGTGCATCTCCTGGGACATGGCGTTCAAGGACTTGTCCGACTCCGACTGGGTTGTTGGCCAAGTCTGGGGCCGCCGCGGTGTTGAAGCGTTCCTCCTGGATCAGGTCCGCGGCCGATGGTCGTTCGTGACCACATGTATCGAGGTCCGAACGTTGGCTGCCCGCTGGCCACAGGCGATCGCGAAATATGTCGAGGACAAGGCGAACGGCACCGCCGTCATCAACCAGCTCAAGCGCACCGTCGCCGGGCTGATCCCGGTCGAGCCGGAAGGTTCGAAGCTGGCCCGGGCCCGGGCGGTGTCCCCGTTCGTTGAGGCCGGGAATGTGAAGCTGCCGGCACCGGAACTCGCTCCGTTTGTCGGTGAAGTGATCGACGAGGCGGCGTCGTTCCCGAACGGTGCGAACGATGACATCGTCGACACGCTGTCGCAGGCGTTGAACCGTCTGCTGCTGAACCCGCTGCTGGTCGATGACGAGAT
>CAYTFY010000098.1:0-1474 GCA_964437225.1 uncultured Gemmatimonadaceae bacterium
TCGGTGTACATGCCGCAGGTCGAAGACCGCGTGAAGGCGGTGTGCTTCCCGTACTACCGCGGTGATGAATTCATCAACGCGAAGTATCGCGACCGGGAAAAGAACTTCCGCATGGAGGCCGGCGCGGAACGGATCCTCTATGGCCTGAACGATATCGATCCGGCCCGATGCGTGATCGTCGAAGGCGAGATGGACAAGCTGTCAGTGGAGGTGGCCGGCATCCCGTCGTGTCTGTCGGTGCCGGACGGTGCGCCGGCAGAGAACACGAAGGACTATGCCAGCAAATTTGCGTTCCTAGAAGCTGACAGGGAGCGGTTGGAAACGGTCAAGGAATGGATCATCGCCGTTGACTCGGATGCGCCTGGCCAACGGTTGGAAGACGAGCTGGCGCGTCGCCTGGGCCGCGAGAAGTGCCGACGCGTGAAGTGGCCTGCCGACTGCAAGGACGCCAACGACGTGCTGTGCAAGCACGGCGCTGACAGGCTTCGGGCATGCCTGGACGATGCGCAGCCGTATCCGATCGCGGGTGTGTTCGAAGTCGAAGACCTATCCGACCGCATCGACCATCTCTACAAGCATGGCTGGGAGAAGGGCGTATCCACCGGCTGGGATGACGTCGACCAGTTCTTCAGCGTGCGCCCTGGTGAGCTCACCGTTGTGACCGGGATCCCGAACAGCGGCAAGTCGAACTGGGTGGATGCATTGGCTGTGAATCTCGCCGCCGCGCACGGATGGCGAGTCGCGATGTTCAGCCCGGAGAATCAACCGCTCGAAGACCACATGGCTCGCGTGCTCGAGAAGTACGCCCGGTGTCCGTTCGCCGACGGCCCGACCGAGCGCATGGATCAGCAAACGTTGCGTACTTCGAAGGCGTGGCTACAGGAGCATTTCTTCTGGATCCTCCCCGACGAAGACACAGAATGGACCATCGACACCGTACTGGATCGCGCGCGGGCGCTGGTCTTCCGCAAGGGGATCCGGGCCCTCGTCATTGATCCATGGAACGAGCTGGAGCACTTCAAGCCGGACGGCATGAGTGAGACCGATTACGTGTCTGTAGCGCTCAAGCGCATGCGCCAGTTCGCGCGGCACCAGGGGATCCATCTCTTCGTGGTGGTGCATCCGACGAAACTGTACCGCGACAAGGAAGGCAACTATCCCGTGCCGACGCTGTACGACTGCAATGGATCTGCACATTGGCGGAACAAGGCCGACAACGGCATGTGTGTGTGGCGCAACTTCACCGACGATCAAGCCTTTGTCGAGATCCACGTCCAGAAGATTCGCTTTCGGCAGATTGGAAAGATCGGCCTTGCGAAGCTGGAGTACATAAAACCGATTGCGAGCTATCGAGATCCGTCCCCGCAGGATCACCGCATGGGACGGTGGGAGGCAGTTCGATGATCTACACCTGCGAACGCTGCCACGAAGTTTTCGAGAACGCGAAGAAGAAGGGCGGCTATCGGTTCTGCTC
>CAYTFY010000099.1:0-1465 GCA_964437225.1 uncultured Gemmatimonadaceae bacterium
CAACTGGTCGGAGTTCAAAAACTTGATCGGACAAGGAGAAGAAATCAGTGCCTGAGCCAACGAGAGAAGAGTTATTGAAAGAGCGCGAGAGCTTCAATGTGCGGGAGCATCTGCAATCGCTGAAGGATGTTGGCGCAAAGATTATGGCGGTTACCGAGCAGGAGATTTCGAAGCTTGCCGCTGAGCTATCCGGCAAGTCCGACGAGCCCTCCACGCCATCCACCGAAAGCGAGAAACCCAATGCCGACTGATAAATCGGGCAAGTACCATTTCAACACTCAGCGCGCGCTAGCTGCTGACAAGTTCAACGCCTCGAAGCCGAAGGCTGACGATCCCCCGGCCTCCCACGGCGATACCCCGGCGCCCGAAACCAAAGATGACGGCGATGTCGCCTCGCATCTTTCGGCGCTGCACGCGGCCACTGGCGGGAAGCATATCCACGTCCATGACGATGGCCTAGGCTCGATCACGAGTCACCAAGTCGGCGAAGACGGCGAAGTGCAAGGGCCACACAGCCATGACGATATCGAAGCGCTGAAGCAGCATGTGCATCAGTTTCTCAACGAAGAGGGTGGCGAGTCCGACCATGGCGATGCGGGCGATCAGGACTACGCCCACGATCTTTCAGGACTGTAGTACCAATTTCAGGGCCAAAGCCCAACAGGAGAACAACTATGAACATTCGTAAATCACTCACCGGCTTGGCTGTTTTGGCCCTGTCCGCTTTCTTGGCGGTTCCGACGTTCGCGCAGAATCGCACCTCTTTCTCTGGAGCCAAGAGCGCGATTGACTTCGCGTATGGAATTCAGCAGAACGTGTCGCCGCTGGTTATCGGGATCGGCAACACTGCTACCGGTTCGCAGACGATCACGCTGCAGTTCGGCAATGTGACACTTTCCGATGGGACGGTGTTGATGCCGCTGGCGACTACCGCGCCCATCACCGTTGGTCTAGGCTCGAATGCTGAAACTGTTACGCCGTCCGCGGTGTCTTGTTCAACGCCTACCGTTTACAACAGTTGCACCGTCACGGCGACGTTTTCGAACACTCACGGGCAAGGCGAGCCGGTTGCTAGCGGCACATTCGGCATTGCTGAAGCCGTGAATGCCGCACACGCTGCCGGAGGCGGGCTGGTGGCATTTGATGCTAAATGGGTATCTGCAGGTGGAGCGACTACGCAGTTCGCGACAAAGACATACGGATGGGCGAACGTGGCGCTACTGGACTGGCGCGGAACCGGCAACGGCACAACGCTAGGCGTAAGCTGGCGTGCCTCCAATGGCGGCGCTTACGCAATCCCAGGAACCCCGGTCCCCCTTTACTAACGTGCCTGCCGTCTCCCAAAAGCAGCAACGCGCAATGGCGATTGCCGAGCATGAACCGAGCAAGCTCTATGAGAAGAACAGGAGCTTGCTCGGCATGTCTCATTTGCAACTTCATGATTTCGCATCTACGCCTCGAACCG
>CAYTFY010000100.1:0-1463 GCA_964437225.1 uncultured Gemmatimonadaceae bacterium
GACCTAGCCCGTTGAGCACCCATGCTGGATAAAGTCACAATCTCCCGCTTCGCCGAGTTGTCGGGCTACACTCAGAAGGCAGTTCGCCACAAGATCGACCGTGGCGTGTGGCCTGAAGGGATAGTCTGGCTGCGCGCCCCAGACGGCAGAATTCTAATTAGCACGAAGGGGTACGAGTCATGGGCAGAGGGCCGGGAGTCCGCGTCGTTGGTCCAGAAGGGGTCCAGCTCGACTTCCGATGGAAGGGGAAACGTCACCGACTTCGTGTACGCCTCGCGCCGTCGAAGGCCAACATTGAATACTGCAAGCGATGGAAGCGAAGGATAGAAGATGAAATCGCGCTCGGAAAATTCGTATGGGAAGAGCACTTCCCGAATCATCCGAACCCATGCCTTGAAGCCGGCGCTCGCCTGCGAGATGCCCTACTCGCTTACATCCAGTCCCTACATGGACAGGTGCAGCCGGAGACCATCCGCGAGTATGAGCGGGACGCGGAGATCGTTGCGAAGGGCTTGCACAATACGCCGATCGCGAAGCTGGACCGAGCGAAACTGCGGCAGTGGGTTGGCGCTCAGCGACTTTCAAAGAGCCGCCTCGACAATTTGCTGCGCCCCCTCCGTGGCACGCTCAAGCAGGCGGTAGAAGATGGCACGCTCGCAACAAACCCGCTCGAAGGCTTCGAAGTCCGCCGCGTCGCGGGACTCGAGGAGAAAATCGACCCGTTCACGCCAAACGAGATCCAGGCTCTTGCTGGAACCGATCTTGGTTACCTCTGGGAGTTCTGGGCATGGACCGGACTCAGAAGCGGAGAAATTATTGGCCTTGAATGGGGCGATGTGGCACCTGGCCGGGAAAGCATTGCCGTCCGGCGGGCTGTTCGTCTCGGTCGAACAAAGACCCCTAAGTCAGCCGCAGGGACTCGGGTGGTACATCTTCTTCAGCCCGCAAGGCGTGCCCTTGCAAATCTCAAGCAAGAGACATCAGGATCAGTTTTCAGGAACCCCAACACCGGCGGCGGATGGCACGAAGCCAAGGCGCTCAACAGAGCCTTTGCCAGAGCGTGCAGGAAGGCCAAGGTAAGGCGCAGATATGTCTATCAGCTACGGCATACCTTCGCGACTTGGGCGCTCAGCAGCGGCGAGAATCCGGCCTGGATCGCGAAACAGATGGGACACACTGACACGACGATGCTCTATGAGCATTACGGGAAATGGATGCCGCAGATGGATCCAAAGGCCGGATCGAGAATGCTTGAGGCAGCATCATCTAAGGCACGTCGAGGGCATAGAGCCGCGTAAGTCATTGTTCCGTAGTGCGCGGCATGGTTCCCTCCACCGGCACCATCCAGCCTACAGCCTTATAAAACAAGAACTTGCGAAAGACACGCTAAGGCACGTTCCCCTGAATTACCCTGTTTCCCCCTTGGTTAAGGCATGCTGAGGGCATGCCTTTCTCTTCTGAAC
>CAYTFY010000101.1:0-1452 GCA_964437225.1 uncultured Gemmatimonadaceae bacterium
ACCCGCTTTCGCGGCACTCTGCGATGTATTTACGAATGTCACTAGCCCCAGGAATTCGCCAAAACACTAATGCGTTATCTGGATCTTTAGATGGGTCCTCGACAATCACCCGATGACGATTCAAAAACTCAAAGTCCTCTTTTGCCTCGGCCAACTGGCGCTCAAGCTCGGCCACCTTCGCCCGCTCGGCGGCAAGCTGGACCTCTGCTTCCTTTAGCCTGAATTCGTATCCAGACATGATGGAATCCATCAGTGCGTCTTCGTCGCTCATCCGCGCTCCTTCCGCTTGCAAGTTTCGTAGCCGCTTTCATGGTGATCGCGGTTGCAATTCTCGCAGTAGGAAACTGTCGATCCGCAATAGATGCACTCATGCACGTTTCTCCACATTCCGTAGGCGTTGGCCTCGATACGCGGGTTAAAGTTCGTACACGGCTGTTGCCCGGTTTCGTACTTCACTTCGTCTCCTTCCGCGCCGCTCGATCTTCTAGGTCTTCTAGATGCAACCCATGAAGAACAGCGGCAGTCGTCGGATCGTACTCAGCCTTCACGCCGTCTTTACCGACGCTGAACACTATGCCAGCGGCACTCGCCGCGTCTAAATACGGCTGTAGCATTGCTATCCGAGTTTTCGCCTCGGCCAACTGCTTGTCCAAATCAGCGTTGAGACTTGCGGATGCGTGAAGCGCCGTCTGCGCCTCCGCCAACTGGCGCTCAAGCTCATCCGCGTAAGCAGCTAGGCCAAGGACCTTTGCGGCATCTATAGTTCGAATAATCTCCGCCGTGGCCAATACTTTCAGCGCCAGCAGGTGGAACTGCTCTCGCCAGTCGTATTCGGTTGGATGAACCCGCCCCGTGCATCCAAAACGATCATCGCCAAACATTCTGTAGTGCTCTCTTTCAGCTTTTATGGGTGTCACGCCACATCCTCCTTCCGCGCCGCGTCGATGGCCTCGCGGAGGGTTCGCGGTCGCCAAGGGGTAAGTCCTAACCCTCTTGGATGCTGTGGAAACTCATCACCGGAATGGCAGTTGTGGAGCAATAACGGCTCATCCCGCATTTCACCTTCCAGCCAATTCAGCCGCGCCGTGTCCTCTTTGGCGTCGGCCAACTTGCGCTCAAGTTCGGCAATGCGGGCCACATATGGGGCAATGATTACCGCCTCATTGAGCCCTTGCGTGATACTCTTACCTATTTCGCTCATTCCGGGTATTCCTCCGTTTTCATAGTCATAAACATGCTTTGTTGAACCGCTGCTTTAACCGGCTTAGGCTCCTGCTGCCAGCTTTCAGCCCACTTCTGAAACTCTTCCGGCCGGCAGATCACACACGGCAGTTTGACAACGCCGCGCGTGCCTCCCTCGAAACGGCTTTGGTTGCCGTCGATGCAGAAGCCGCATGTCATCCCAAATCCTGCAACGCCGACCGAAACCCGTACATGCGCGTCTCGGTGTAG
>CAYTFY010000102.1:0-1425 GCA_964437225.1 uncultured Gemmatimonadaceae bacterium
GCGCCCGAAAGGAACTCCTGAAGCGCCGCGCAAAGGCCGAACTGGAGCGCAGGAAGGGTGCTCCGAAGCCAGCCGGCCATGACGTTCCCGAGTTCAAGCCAGTGGGCGTAGAGGGCTATAACCCTGAAACCGGCGAAGTCGAAAAGACGGGCGCGGTTGACAAGATCGGCGCGTTCCTCACCAGCGCTATCGAGGGTGTTCCTGTTGTTGGGCCGACCCTCAAGAAGGGCGTTACCGGTACTGCGGCTGGAATAGTCTCCGGTCTTGGTGACGAGAATTTCGGCGATGTCTACGACGACATGACCCGGAATACGGTTCGCACCGAGGCGGACAACCCGGGGTGGTCCCTGGCCGGGAATCTGACGGGCGCAGTCGCCCCAATGGTCGGGCTTGGCGCAACGGGTCTAGGCGCTCGCGCTCTCGGCATAACGGGCAACTCTCTTGGACAGCGAATGCTGCTCTCTGGAGCTTCGAATGCGCTTGTGTCGGCGGCTGATACCGCAGCACGCGGCGGAACAGATGCTGACGTTGCAAAGAATACGCTGGTGAGTGGTGGGATCGGCCTCGCCATTCCTGCGGCAGGTGCGGTGCTTAACAGCATGGGGCGCTATGCCAAGGACACCATTGGGCCGCGCCTGAACGCCATTGCGCGGCCAGGGTATGAGGCGGAGCGCCGCGTCGGTGCTGCTCTTGCTCGCGATGCAGACAATACCGCAGCCCCGCTCCTTAACCAGACAGACGAGGCGGCTGCCGCCATGAACCAGCAGCAGCTTTTGAACGTTGACCGAGGGGGCGAGACGACGCGCGCTCTTGCACGTTCAGCGGCTAATACCGACCCAGAGGCGCGGTCTCTTATCGAGCGCACCGCCTCTGAGCGTTTCGGTTCTCAGGGCGATAGGGCGCGTTCCTTCATCGACCGAATTACCGGTGGGGCGACGGACGATCTTGCCGTGCAGGAGGGTCTGCGTAATGCAGCCCGCAGGGTCAATGATCCCGCCTACAAGCGGGCGTTCGCGCAACCGGGCGCTCAGGACATGGCATCCCCAGAACTTATGGACATGCTTAAATCGCCCGCCGTCAGGCAGGCCGCCGCCAATGCTGAAAAGCGCGGAGCGGACAGGGCTGTCGTTGAGGGCTTCGAAGCTGTGCGAAACCCGTTCATCTTTGACGAGGTGGGCAACGCCACGATGAAAGAGGGCGTTAAGCCGACGCTCCAGTTCTGGAACCAGGTTAAGATCAATCTGGATGGGGAAATCGGCAAGGCCGCCCGCGCCGGGGATAACACCCTCGTTAGGGACCTCACTGGGCTCAAGAACAGGTTGGTGTCTTCCCTTGACGCCGCCGTTCCTGAGTACGCCACCGCTCGCCAGGGGGCGGCTGCGTTCTTCGGCGCGGAGGACGCTCTCGATGCGGGAAAGAAGTTTG
>CAYTFY010000103.1:0-1404 GCA_964437225.1 uncultured Gemmatimonadaceae bacterium
GCGCACTGGACCCCGATGCCCACCGCATCCTGTGGCACGATCTGGAATCGGAGCGCGCGGCAATTGAGGACGTACTTCCAATTGCTCGATTTGGCGCATGGCTCGAGTTCAAAGACGGGAACAGCCGCGGTCTCGAACTTTATGAGCGCCATTACTCGGCCTACAAATATGCTGATGGCCGCGTTCGCGAGCTATTTATGGGCCCCGGCGAAAAGACCGTTCTCCTGACGCGCGACGGCTCTGCGCTCTTCGGCTGGAGAAAATTCAGAGACGATAGTGGGCAGCAAGGGATCAACTGCTCCGTATTCCGCAATGAAGGGCCGCTGCTTTCCTCGGACCTCATCCGGGAGGCAATGGCCGCCGCATGGCTTCGCTGGCCGGGAGAACGTCTATACACCTACGTCAATCCAGATGAAGTGATCTCCGACAATCCGGGATACTGCTTCCAAATGGCGGGATGGACAAAGTGCGGGGTCACAAAGGGCGGTCTCTTGATCTTCGAGGCTCTCCCAGGTATCGAAGTTCCGGCGATGGAGAAGACTCCGGTCTGCGCAACGGTTTTCGGCACTCAGGAATTGGAAAAGCGCGAGTCCATCCTGCGCGCCTTCGCCGATGGCCACATACAGGAACTCGCCACCAAGCCTATCATCGCCGGCGCTGGCTGCAACTTCCAGCGCCATTGCGCATGGGAGATATTTCTCGGCATCGGCTTCAAGTTCCACGACTTCATTCAGGCGGTCCACCGCTGCTACCGATTCCTGCAAACCAGCAAGGTGCGCATCGACCTCATCTACACCGAGGCCGAGCGCGAGGTGCGGCGCGAGCTGGAGCGCAAGTGGAAACAGCACAACGAGCTCACCGCCCAGATGTCCGCCATCATCCGCGAATACGGTCTCGCCCGCAACGCACTTCAGATCGAAATGGGCCGCAGTTTCGGCGTCGAGCGGCAGGAGCAGTCCGGCGAGAACTGGCTCGCCGTCAACAATGATTGCGTGCTCGAAACCGCCCAGATGGATGAGAACAGCGTTAGCCTCGTTCTCACCAGCATTCCCTTCAGCACTCAATACGAGTACTCGCCGTCATATAACGACTTCGGGCACACCGACTCGAATGAGCATTTCTGGGCGCAGATGGATTACCTCATCCCCGAACTCTTCCGAGTACTCCAGCCCGGCCGCGTCGCCGCCATCCACGTCAAGGACCGCATCACGCCCTCCGGAATGACCGGAATTGGCTTCCAGACCGTTTACCCGTTCTCCGATGATTGCATCCGCGCCTTCACCCGGCACGGCTTCGGATTCCTCGCCCGCAAAACCATCGTCACCGACGTTGTGCGCGAGAACAACCAGACCTACCGCCTCGGATGGTCCGAGCAGTGCAAAGACGGCTCGCGCATGGGTTGCG
>CAYTFY010000104.1:0-1400 GCA_964437225.1 uncultured Gemmatimonadaceae bacterium
GGTGGCCCGATTTTTGGGAATGGGCCTAAGGGTAAGGATTCGGTGCCGATTATGGCGGCGCCGGGTGAGCACATGTTGACTGCGCGTGAGGTGGACATGTTGGGCGGGCAGGGTGGCGCGTATGCGTTGCGTGCCGCGATCCGTGCGGGTGCGTTGCCTGGGTTTTCTCGCGGCGGCAACGTCAAGCAGGGTGCGGTGATTTTTCCGCCTGAGCCGATCGGCCCGCGGGGTGAAGGTCAGGGCGGTGTGCCCAGTGTCAAACCTGGCCCGGATAAGTCGAATCCGCGCCCGTCGCCGAACTGGGGGATTCCCGGTCAGGATTGGGGTGCCCCACCAGATATTTGGTGGCAGACCGATCCGAAGCGGGAAGACATTCTGCTGCCTGAGTGGATGCCGCCGGGTCTGCGTGACCTGTGGGAGCAGGAGTGGTGGAAGCAGAAGATTGGTCTGCTCGGCTATGAGAATGGTGGCGCGATCGGCGCTATCGACTACGCCTACAACAATTCCGGCAAGCCGTACCAGTATGGGTCTTTCGACTGTTCCATGCTGGCCTCGCAGGTGTATGCGCGCATGGCTGGACTACCCCCGGGCCGGTATTTCAACACGACCTCGGATTTTTCGGCGCTCGGCTTCAAGAAGGGTTACAAGCCGGGTGCGTTGAATGTGGGCACCAACGGGGGTAGTGGGAAGAACGGTCACATGGCGGTGACCCTCCCCAATGGTGTGAACGCCGAAAACTCGGGTAGTGCCGGGTCGATGTATGGCGGGGCGGCTAAGGGCGCCACCGATTTCAGTCAGCAGTGGTATTTCGAGGCCCCGAACTCCGGTGACATGGGGGAGATGCAGCAGCACGGCATGAGTGCCGGTATGGCGCCGGGTCCGCTCGGCGCTGATGGGAAACCTGTGGATGCTGCGTCTGGGTCTGATCCGGCATCGTCTGGTCGCACCGAGGGCTACATTCCTGCCGGTGCCGGTAATACGAGTGTGGCGGGTACGTCGTTCATGTCGGGCATCTACAACATGGGTGCTGAGGCGATCAACGGTCTGATTGATCAGGCAGCGTCGGCGGCGTCGACTGCGGCGAGTATGGGTGCTCTTGGTGCGCCTGGTTCGGGCCAGGGTGCCGCGTTGGCGATCGGCATGGGTGCCAACGCTGCGAAGCGTGGTGTCTCGTATGGGGCGCAAATGCTGGGTATCGGTACTGATGCGTTGGTGGAGCAGTTGACTCCGTTCGGTGCGCCGCGCTGGTTGTCGACTGATCCGACGGCGTTCATGCCGCAAGGCATGTCGCCGGCCGCGACCACGACCAGTGAACAACTGGACCCCAACCAGGCGCCGGAACCGCAAGCACCACCGCAAGCGAACCTGCAGGCCCCCAACCCGGAGGATCTGCAGCCCGC
>CAYTFY010000105.1:0-1381 GCA_964437225.1 uncultured Gemmatimonadaceae bacterium
TTGGTTTTTTGAGAGAAATTAAGTGCGGGCGGGCCGGAATTGAACCGGCTGAACCTTTTCGGCGGGCTCGCTTTTTCTATGGGTCGCCACCCATCGCTGCCTGTTAACAAGAGGTTGCGAAGCTCTCGCGTGTCACCGTCCACGCCGCCGCCCGCGTTTTAAGCTGCCTTCAGTGCGTTGAAATAAGCCTCAAGCGCGCCGTGCATCAGCGTTCCGAAGCGGAGCGCCTCGGACTCTTCAGCCACAAGCTCGATGGGCTTTTCGTAGCGATGGAAGTGGTACCGGGCACACTTGCGAAGCGCGGTGAGCCGGGAATTGGTGAGCAGCTCGCGCCCACCCTCCTCAATGGAAAGCTCCCGGTGCTTGGCGGACTCCCGGAACCGGATGCCGTCCACACTCGCGCGCCCGGCGCAGAGGTCGAAGAACTCGCACTTGGAGAAGGCATCACAGGCCGCCGGGTTCCTCGGCCAGAGATTCGCACGCCGATATTGGAGAATCTGCTGCGAGAGCGCCCAGGCGTCGGACATGTATTCCAGCAGGTCCGAATCAAGACGGGGAACCTCGCGCTGCGCGAAATACTTGCCGAGGTCGGCGTTGATCTCCTGTTCGAGTCGCGCGCCGTACTGTTCGGGCGTTTCCTTTTCGGCCTGGAGCACGTAGCCCAGTTCGGCATCGGCGCTCTCCCGCCACTTCTTCCCGTCCTTGGTCTTGACCCGGACTCCGCTGGCATCGAGCACGATCTTTTTGCCGTCTTCATCGAGCCTTGGAATCATCCTTGGCCGGGAGCCCGGCTTGTGGATCACGTCGTAGAGCAGGTTTCCAACGTCGAGGTTCCTGGACTTGAGCGCCAAGATGTACTTGCTGCACTGGGTATCCATCGTGAGCTTCGTCCAGTAGTCGCTGTCCGGCTCGAGGGTGTCGCTCGTGGTCTTGTGCTCCAAGACGCAGTAGCGGCCCGTGGCGCGATGCCGCAGGATTGCGTCGATCTTCCCGGCTTCGTCGAAGGTCTTGCTGGTTCCCTCAGTTTCCGGGTTGAGCAGCGGGAACCGGAATTCGCTCTCGACGTCGATGATTTCAAAGCCAGCGTATTTTTCTTCCCACCGGGAATGATAGCCGAGGATCAAGGCGCGAGCCTTGACGACATCGTAGTCGAGCGGCTTGGCGTCGATAAATTCGAGGGCGGCAGAAATGGCGATGTTCATTTCGCCTCCTCGATTTTGCCGTCAACCACGCGATACAGCGTGTTGGGCTTAATTCCGTTTTCTCCCACGTACGCGACGGCGATTCGGTAACGGCAGGCCGATGTGTCCCACCACCGAATCATGATAATCCCACTGTCTCCGGCGGTGGCGGTGCCGCGCGTTCCGGCGGTGGCGGTGCC
>CAYTFY010000106.1:0-1377 GCA_964437225.1 uncultured Gemmatimonadaceae bacterium
TGTGCATGCAAGTGCATGACATCGTGATTGCGCCATCGCGGCCCGGCTTAGAGTTAAAACTCAGGACAAATCCGTGCTTGATGTAGATGGGCCGAATTGCGCGCTCTACGGCTTCGAGGTTTGCGTAACGGCCCTTGTCGCTCTTACAGTTGCGAACGACCGGACGCATATCCTCTTGGGCCGCAATCATCGCCGCATGGAATAGCTTCTTGGCGTCGTTCTCATCGATGCGCTCTTTGAGTTCGAGAAGCGCCCGCATCTTCTCGACATCCACGGCGGGGTTGAGCGCGGCTTGCGCGATAACTGACAGCAGGTTCACGGGCGCCTGTTCTGCGATCGGAACCAGTTCGCCTTGCGTTACGGCTATTTCGGTGGTCGCCATCACTCCTCCACCGCCGCTGCCCGCACAAGCTCCGCCGCCTGGTGCAGCTCATCGGCGACGTTGTTCAATTTGTCGCGATCCTCGATCACAACCAGATCGTGCAAGCCCTTGTATCCGCTCTCGATTCGCACGACGGCTTCTGAGAGGCGGATAAGATCGATGCGCATTAGGCCGCCTCTTCTGCTGCCGGCTCAAGGCCAAATCGGCCAACTGCTTTGTTGAGCGCGTCCCGTAGCTGTACGAGTCGATCAGGCGATAACAGCACTGAGCAGTAGCTATTTATCTCGAGCGATATGAATGAATCGCCTTTGTAAACGTGTGGCGTGAACGACTGCATCTCGCCGACGCAATGGACATGCACTGTGCATGTAGGTCGCGCCTCAACTTCGCCGTAAACTGTTTCTGTTTCATCAATTTGTTGCATGATTACCCTCCGAAAACTCTTGAAAATCACTAAGTGGCGTCGGCTCACTGTCGGCCGTCATTGGCATAACCGACGCCTCTGAAAACTGGCCGATGAATTGGCCGATGCGCGGCGCGATCAGAAGCGCGAGAAGGAACCAGGAGAAAAGGAAGTCGAGGAGTTTCATGCTTCCTCCCCATCCATGGCGGAGCATTGCTCACTCTCTGCCCAGTCGCGCAGATCCTTCGCTAGCTGGGGGTTCTCCGAATCGATCAATTTTGCGTATCGACGCATGGCGGCGCGTGAAGCCCTGGCGTATGGGTCATCGCCTCTAGGCTTCAGCACGAAATACTTCATCTGTAATCCGCTCACAGCACCACCCCCGCCAACTCCGCAAGCGCCATCACCTGCAGCGGCGTAATCTCTACCGGCTCGGGCGCGTGCTCAAGGCACCACGCATCGCCCTCTTCGTCGAGTACGCCGTGGTCTTCGCAAACGCGATCGCCGCACTCGTGGCATTCGCCGATGGGTTCGCCTTGGCAGCAATCGCTGTATGTATCCTCGGTGGCTGAGTGGCTTTCGCGGTATTCGC
>CAYTFY010000107.1:0-1376 GCA_964437225.1 uncultured Gemmatimonadaceae bacterium
GCGATGCTGTGGTCGGAAGTGTAGCGCAACAGTCTCGCTACGCCATCGAAAGCTGCAAGCACCAATAGGGTTGAGATGAGATAGCGATATCTGAGTATCGGCTGCACAAGAATGTAGGGAAACGCGCAGCATGACGCCGCGAGCAATAAATACAGATGCGGTCTACTTCTGAGACCCAAAAATCCCAAGCTCGCGAGGCCAACAATGTCCGCAAGCCATGAAAGAGCCTGTCGAATTGGGATGAATGAGCTCGGGGCGCCGAATGTGTGCCAGAACCACTGTGGCGGAAGATAGAATTGCGACGCGCGTCTCAGGCTTAATCGAATGAATTCGAGCGGGTGATCATAGATCCATGTTCGCGTCGCGGTGCCGAGCTTTCCGTAATATGCGACTTCGCCGCCAGCTTTCGACATGGCGGCCAGGCCTTTGCCCATAGGATGGATCGCCGCGATCCGTCTCAGGTATTCCGAATGTTGATCTGTTGCGTTCAGCGCGCCAGAATAGTTCGAGATTGCGAGCTCAAGCCCGAAATTATCCCTGAGCGGTATCGCTTTGCCCATGACCTGTAAATTTCTCTGAGCCCAAAATCCTGCCATGGCGACGAAAACGACCGCAAAAGTGGCCAGAGAAATCCACCCGGCTGTATGCTTGCGGCGGAAATAGGTGTGCGCCAAGAGCGGCATCAAGGCGGCGAGCCCTGCTGGCGGGCTGATGATTGCCAGTAACCCAGTGAGGGCACCGTTTGTGGCGCAAGCCCTTGCCGTCCTCGGGTCAGCCAAGAGTCTCAGCAGGATAAGAAGCAGTAGTGTGACTGCTAAATTGACTTCCCAAGTCCTTCCTTCTCGCATCTCCAGCCCGAATTGAAGCGGGGCGAGAGCGATAAAGGTGATTAGCCCGAGGCGCGCAATCTTCGGAATACCAAGTTCAATTGCCAATCGCCAGCAGATCCAAAAACCGCCCGTGACGATGGTGAGTGCCCAGAGCGAAAGCGCGAACTCGGCGGCGGGTGTGTCTACACCGAGGACTGCGTATGCGGCGGCGGCCGGCAGCGGTGTGAGCATTCCAATGTGCGCGGTCGGCCCGGTAGCCACTAGAAACGGGTCGTTAAAGTGACCGGTTCTTGCAAGGCTGACCGCAATATTATGGCTCTCATTTATAAGCGGCTTAAGATTGGCCGGCTGCAATACCCATTTGAGGCGCGCCACAACACCCAATACGAGCAAGCCGAATACGACCTGGCGCTCATTCGCCCCGGTAATGTGTCGAAGCCATTCCAAAACGCGCACAGCCCATTCCCCCCTCAAGGGCCGGACCTAGGACACAACCTCGCGGCGACACAACCTTAGCGCGGCTCGATTCCGCGCGCAATTCTCGAA
>CAYTFY010000108.1:0-1372 GCA_964437225.1 uncultured Gemmatimonadaceae bacterium
ACGGCAAATGACGCTGATCCTGTCGTGGCTCACTTCGAAGCTGGCGGGCCCGATCTTCGGCGCGGCAACCGTCATTCTTGGCCTATGGCTCGTGTTCGCCAACGGCCACATAGCCGGGCTCAAGCTCCAGATCGCCGACATGAAGGCTTCGCAAGCGGCAGCGAATGCCGAGGCTATCAGCGCCAGCGCCGCGATCCAGCAATCTATTGACGGCGTGAACACGACCTTTGCCATCGCCTCCGTAAAGGCAAACGCCCTGATCGAACAACGCGCGGCGTTCATCGAAAAGGAAATCCCCCATTATGTCACCAAAGAAGTTGATGCTCGCTACCCTATCCCTAATGGCGTTGTGTGGATGCACGACGCAGCAATCCGCGATATTGCCCCTTCCGAAGTTGCCGCCGAAACCGGCGGAGCTTTCGACACCCCTTCCGCCATTACAGCCTCTGATTTCTCCAAAAACGACACGTCAAACATCGCCATCTGCCACAAATACAAGACCCGCGCCGATCAGCTAGGCGCATATTCGGATTCGCTCATCAAAACTTGGAACGACTTCCGCGCTCAATATTCAGCGCAACCGAAAGAGTAGCGCAATGGCACGAAAGGGCGCCGGGGGCATGATCGACGAACAACTAGTAGGGCGGTTGATCGAAGCCGTCGAAAATCTGAAAGAAGATGGCAAAAGCCGTGGCGGCGCACTCGAAAAGTTATCGGATCGCGTCGAGGAATTGCGGCTCTCTATCAACGGCCTGACACAAACCACGCAATCGTTGAGCAATCAGATCGTTCGCCTCGACGCCGAGAAGTGCGACGAACGGCTCACGAAGCTGGAAGAAAAGGCCAAGCGTTACGACCGCCTGCTTGGGAACGCCAGCACCTTCATCTGGAAGGTGATCGGCGGTGTTGTCGTTTCTGGGTTATCCGGTGGCGGCATCGCGTTCATAATTTTGAGAGGTTGACATGACCGCGACTGACGACAAGAAAGCCAAGCTCCACGAAGCCCTCGCCACGCTTGAAGAAGTGCTGGACGAGGTGATCGATGCGGGTGCGCCGGTTGTTGAACCGCCGCCCGTCGAACCTCCGCCGCCTCCTGTTGAACCCCCGCCACCTCCCCCTATCGTTCAGGACGTTCAGTTCTGGGATGGCAAGACGGAATTCCATGGCGGCAAGGGACACACCATCGCCGTGATCCTGATTAGCGGCACTCTTCCAAGCTATTGGAAACAGGACACAACGCTGCCGCTTTCCTTCGGCAATAGCCACGCGGGCGGCCCTCACATCTTCCTTGAGGGTTGCGATGCGCTTTACTGCGCCTACTACGAAGGCAATCCGCCTGTTCAGCTCTGGCCCGATCCGGCGACCACGCCCG
>CAYTFY010000109.1:0-1365 GCA_964437225.1 uncultured Gemmatimonadaceae bacterium
ACCCGCATGGCGACCTTGTGCGATCTGGCCGGGAAAGAGGTCCAGAACTACGCCGCCGATCTTTGCGCCGCCTTGGAAGCATGGGCCGACAAGAACGACTGCCATATCCGGGCAATCGAGGGAAGAACGGGCTGGAAGCCGATCCTGGCGCAATTCGGCTACCAGCCTCACGCGGTCCTTTATCGAAAGAGCAGGTAAAAGCCATGGCCTCTACCACTTCCAGCAGCCAAGAGAGCAGCCCGCCCGCATGGGCCAAGCCGCTTTTCGAGCAGTCGGCCACCGAAGCCGGGAATCTCTATGCGAGCGGTTCCGGTGGCAACGTCTATACCGGGCCGACCGTCGCCGATCTATCCGGCACGACCATGGGCGGCATCAATGCGCTTGCCGGGGCTGGGGCTAACACCAACACCGCTCAAACCCGGCCATTGTTTCAGGGCATTGGCGCGGCGGCTACCGGACCATCCTATTCCGAACAGAACCTTGGCCAGATCGCATCGGGCCAGGACAACCCGCATTTCGAACAGGCGCTTGAAGGCCAGCTTGGCAAGACGGCGGCACAGGTCCAGAGCAATTTCTCCGGGGCGGGGCGGTATGGCTCCGGTGCGAATGTCGGCGCGCTGACCAACGAACTCGGCAATATCCGGTCCAGTGCGCTTTCCAATCAGTGGAACCAGAATATCGGCAATATGCTGGCTGCAAATGGCCAGATGGATTCTGCGAAACAGGCTGGCTTGGGCCTTGGCCTATCGGCCACGAACGCCCTTGCCGGACAGGATCAGCAGCAGTTCCAGAACGCATTGACCGGGGCCGGCGCGCAGCTTCAGGCAGGCGGATTGCTCGACAATCAGGCTCAAAAGCAGCTTTCGGATCAGGTCAACCAGTGGCAAGCCCTCGATAACCAGGACTGGAACCGGCTGGGCCTGCTTCAGGCGGCGGCGTCGGGTGCGGCTGGACCGTACGGAACACAGCGCGGCGAATCCAGTTCGTTCAATCCAATGGCGGCGGTCGGCGCATTCATGGGGAAATAGATCATGGGCGGCATTTCAGACAGCACTCCGCAGAATATCGGCTCGCAATTGTCCAGCCTGTTCATGGGCAACACCGGCTATCAGCCGATGCAGGGTCAGGCACAGTTGCCGACCATTCAGGCTCCGCAGTATGGTCCGGTACTCAATCCAACGCCACAGCAGGCCGCAGCGGCCACGATGGCACGGATGCAGGCCAGGACGCCTATGGCGGCTCCTGTCAGTGCGCCGGTTAAATCATCCGACATTATCCGGGGCAACGCTGCCGGATTGCAGGGCGTTGGGGGGAGTGGTCGATAATGGCCGGTCTTGCTGATCTGCTTCAAGGCATCCTTGGCGG
>CAYTFY010000110.1:0-1351 GCA_964437225.1 uncultured Gemmatimonadaceae bacterium
ATCTTGCGCTCAATTCTGCTGCGGATAAACGTCTCAATTTGCTCCATAGAGAACATGCGGATTGGGGCAAGCGTTAACTCGTCATACTCCCAATGTCCGTCTACTTTGTGGCGTTTACCTCGTGCTGTCAGGATGCCCTTTGATGTAAAGCGCCGTGTCTTCTGAAGGTTAATGTAGATAATCTCTAGCTCATCTATCTCAACAGTCCAGTCCTCTTTGCCAACCATGTTTGACGCCAAGCACTGCACCGCTAACCACGCATACATATTAACCTGAAGCTGATGCTTTCTGTCTGCTGCCACCAGTTCATGCCCAAACTCGCGAGTCTTATAATCAACCACTTTGATATGGATAATCTTATTCTCGAAGTCAAGAGACTCAATCACAAACACATCAGGCTTGGCAGTGAACCTCTGAGGACCATACTTGGTATCAATCATTGTCTCCATACGCAGCTCGCGCACCGTGTCACGCATCGGGTAGGGGAACTGCTCAAGAGCGCCATGAATGAGGGTACCGCGCATCATTGTCCAGGCTACATCTACATCCTGGTAGTAAGGCTCTTCCATGAAGATTGGCTGTCGGAAACATCCCAGCAACCTTGAAGGGGAGAACGCATGTGCGTCTGGTTCGTCGTCCGAGCCTTCCCGCATGCGTTCTAGTATGTCAGGTGTGTAACCGCAAGGGTGAAGTGGGTCTAGACTACACTCCCGACACGCGGCGTGTGCTACCTCTCCCCTCGCGCATCGAAATCCTATCTGCATCGTCTATTCTTTCTATTTCATCCTCTCGGACCAGGGAAAGTGTATCGTCCGGCAGCAGTATCCAGTAATAGTTCACTCCCAGCACGTTTACTGGCCCCGCATCAATCACTGCTTCCGTCTGGTCGGTGAGGCTAAAGATGCGCTCGCCTTTTGCGTACATTTGCTAACTCCCACTTCGCTATGAGTAGGTACCTCTCTGTACTTGACTGACGCCAAGCGGGTTGCGTATGCAGCAAGCGCCATGCCAGGTTAGTAAGGAAGGATGCTAGACGTATTCGCATAGCCCCTCACTCGGTTTATCTCACGCCGGAGGTGTTCATCCTGAAGCACCCCAACATCACGCTTATAAATCTGTAAGTCAACCAAGAGGCGGCTAGTATCTTGTACCATATGCAGGTTGCTCTTTACAGCACTCTGAACACGTACTTTCCGCATCCCCACGCGCGCTAGACGCAAATGCTTCTCGATGTCGGAGAACGCCTTGAGCCGCCTCTTCTCTCTGCGACTGGCTAGCCACCCCTCAAGATTAATTACTCCCACGGAAACCTCTTCTCCTCTCCACCGCTTTGCGCGACCAACGCCTTACC
>CAYTFY010000111.1:0-1347 GCA_964437225.1 uncultured Gemmatimonadaceae bacterium
CCGATCTCCATGCCCGGCTGAAAGTCCGGGCGGCGCGCGAGGGCGTAAAACTTGAAGAGACGGCCCGCCAAGTCATCGAGGCGGGCTTGGAGGCGGAGAGCGAGCGCCGCGCAAAGAAGGGAGGCCGCAAGTGAAAGACATCTCCTCCTCCCCGATCAAGCGCCGGGTCAACATCCATGAGGTCGCGGCCGCTCTCGGCAAATCGGCGCACACCATTCGCAGGCTGGCCCGGGCCGGGAAGATCCCCGGGGCCAGGAAATTGGGCCAGTGGTCATTCGACCCGGAACGCATCAACGCAGCCCTAGCTCGCCCAAGATGAACCCAAACCGTCTCCGTTTCCTGGAAGCCGCCGCCGCCGGGGCGCACCCGGGCGCGTCGAGTGGTGAGAAGATCGCCAACCGGCTCGCCAAAGTCCTGAGCGAGATCGGCGATGACCTCGCTCTGGTCGATTCAGAAATCATTGATGGCGCTTGCCTCGCGCTCCGGACGATGGGCGGACCCTGGCCCACGGACGAATTCAAGCGGCAGGTCTTCAAGCCTCTCAAGAACGCCGCAGAAGGGAGGAAGCCGTGATTACCATCCTCGCCCTCATCACCGCCGTTGCCTTCGCGCAAGCCGTCGCCGCTCTGGTTCGTCGGATTCGGCGTTGGCGTCGCAAGCGATACCTCAACCAGTTCAACCGCTTTCCAACCTGGAGGGGCTGATGAGCGTCATCTGTTCCATTCACTCCCCCGCTGGAGAGACGCAAGAGGCCGTCTCCCTGAGCAGCCATGCGGCTGCTGAGGAGTGGAGCGCGGCTCTGCTTCAACAGCTTCCCCCGGGCAGCGTCTCAATCATCTGGATCGCGGGCTTCCCGATTGAGGCGGGTATCTCCCCTGAAAGTGAATTTTCCAAATCCTAACCCAAAAACCATGAGCATCCCTAAATACAAACTCAAAAAGAACCATGTCCTGGTCTTGAGAACGTGCAGCAAGGACATGACTAGCCGAGGAAACTTTAAGTGGCCCGAGAAAGGCCCCGTCTGCGCGCCGGATTTCCGCAAGGACTACAACTGCGGGAACGGGCTGCACGGCTTTCTATGGGGCGAAGGCGACGGCGATCATGCGAGCTGGAGCGCCGATGCCAAGTGGCTCGTCGTGGAAGTCGAAGCATCTGACATCATGCACGGCCAGGGCCAGATGATCGGCAAGTGCAAGTTCCCGAAAGGGAACGTCATCTACGCTGGAACGCGCGAAGTCGCAACGGAGATCATCAAAACCCATCGTCCTCAATCCTCCATTGTGGGCGGCACCGCCATCGCCGGAGACGAGGGCACCGCCACCGCCGGATACGAGGGCACCGCCACCG
>CAYTFY010000112.1:0-1347 GCA_964437225.1 uncultured Gemmatimonadaceae bacterium
CTCGACCAGTGAGCTATTACGCACTCTTTAAATGGTGGCTGCTTCTAAGCCAACATCCTGGCTGTCACTGCATCCTAACTTCCTTAAGAACTAAGCAAGAATTTGGGACCTTAGCTGGCGGTCTGGGTTGTTTCCCTTTTGAGCATGAACATTATCGCACACACTCTGACTCCCGTGATAGAACTTGCAGTATTCGGAGTTTGATTGGGCTGAGTAGGCGGGTAGCCCCTCATTCCCATTCAGTAGCTCTACCCCTGCAAGGCATTACACGAGGCTAGCCCAAAAACTATTTCGAGGAGAACGAGATATCTCCCAGTTTGATTAGACTTTCACTCCTCCCCACAGCTCATCGCAGAACTTTTCAACGTTCACGCGTTCGGTCCTCCAGAAGGTTTTACCCTTCCTTCAACCTGGCCATGGGTAGATCACAAGGTTTCGCGTCTAACGCCTACGACTTATTCGCCCTTTTAAGACTCGCTTTCGCTTCGGATACCCCAGTGTATGGGTTAACCTTGCCATAGACGCTAACTCGCCGGCTCATTATGCAAAAGGCACGCCGTCACATCCGAAGATGCTCCGACCGCTTGTAAGCATGCGGTTTCAGGATCTTTGAACTCCCCTAACAGGGGTTCTTTTCAACGTTCAATCACCCTACTAGTTCACTATCGGTCGTTAAGTAGTATTTAGCCTTTCGGGGTGGTCCCCGTAGCTTCGCACGGAGTTTCACGAGCTCCGTGCTACTCTGGTACGCCTAGGCTTTCCTTCATAACTGCTACAGGACTATCACCTGCTCTGGTTGGCCTTTCACATGCCATTCACAGTCGATTCAGATCACCATATCGGCGCCCGCAACCCCAGGACAAGTCCTGGTTTGGGCTTTTCCGTCTTCGCTCGCCGCTACTAACGGAATCGATGTCTCTTTCTGTTCCTACAGGTACTTAGATGTTTCAGTTCCCTGCGTTCGCTTCGTTTAGCTATTCATTCACTAAACGATACCCGTAAGGGTGGGTTTCCCCATTCAGAAATCCTAGGATCAAAGCTTATTTGCCAGCTCCCCTAGGCTTATCGCAGGCTATCACGTCTTTCGTCGCCTCTTAACGCCAAGTCATCCACCGCATGCCCTTAGTAACTTGATCACATTTACCACGAACCGAATCCAAGGCTTGCGCCTTGCCTTCGAGTTAGTGGACATGTCATCACTGTGTCGCCGGACACAAATATCACTGACAGTATCAGTGTATAGCCCTATATGGGCTCGAGATTTCGGTATTTCTCTTACAGCAACGCTATTCACTTTTCACAGATCATTCACGATTTCTCGTGCTCGCCTGAGGCGAATCTCGCGTC
>CAYTFY010000113.1:0-1345 GCA_964437225.1 uncultured Gemmatimonadaceae bacterium
TCAACATCTGCTGAGTGAGGATCGTATCACCAGGCGGGGACAGCTTGGCCACGTCCCGCAATAGGTCTGCGGCCCGGTACTCTTGCCCAAGACGGCCGGATTTGTACGCCATAGCCTCGGAGACGCGCTGCCCGAGGGTTTTGCCGTCTGTCCCTGGTAACGCCTTCCGCTTCTTCTTCGGAGGCTTGGGCGCCGCTACAGGGCGCTTGAGCGCTGTCGATCTACTTGCCATGTCCAACACGGTACAAACGCCTTTGTCTTCCTGTCTAACAAACGGGTTGGTTGAAAAGACAAACCTGTTTGTGTTATTCCTGTATTCATGGAGAGAACACACGTTGCTGCGTTGAGGCGCGCCATCGAGCTTGCCGGTGGAAACCAAGCTGCCTTCGCTGACCGACTTCGCGCTGTCCTGACCGAGTCCGGCAGCGATCTGAAGGCCAGCCAGCAGCTCGTTAGTTACTGGCTGCGTGAGGGCGTTCTGCTTGACCCGAAGTGGTGGCCGGTCATTGAGACCGTCACGGATTCGGCCGTCACTCGTCACGACCTCCGTCCAGATGTGTTTCCCGAGCATCGTCTTGTCGGCTGACATCTTCTCCCCCACGAGTTTTTTTGCCTAGAAACAGCATATTCAAATGAATTCCAAAGATAGGAACCAGCTGGATTTGCTGTCGCTAGTGGGGCGACGTGAGCCGCAAGTAGAGGAAGTGACGCCACAGCTCGTCCGCGCGATCGCGCGCAAGCCGACGCTGCTGGATGCGTGGAACATGGCCTGCGTCGACTCGGGGTTGCAGGACAAAGAGATCTACGGGCCCGTGAAGATCGACCAATCTCACTGGACCAAGATCACCAAAGGGACCGCGAGCCCGCCGGCGGACCATCGGTTTGTTCACTTCATGGACGTCGTCGGTAGTGAGTACCCGTTGATCTGGCTCGCCGAGAAACGCGGCTATGACTTTCTGTCGATGCGAAAACATCGCACCGACCTTGAGCGGCAACTGGAGGAGAAGAACGAGGAGATAGCAGCCCACAAGCGCACCATCCAACTGCTGGTGGAAGCGCGGGGCCCGGTATGAGTACGTCCGCCCGCCCATCCGTGTTTTGTAATGTTGCAAGGTTTACTCCCGTCTCCGCGCCGCGACAACCCAAAATACGTAGCGGCAAATACGTAGCTGACATTTTGGAGATGGCCGGTCGTTTTCGGCGTTTTCTCGCATCCGCCGCCGTTGCCCTGGCAACTGAATCAGGGAATGCCCCACCGGCCGTCAATTATCCCGTCACGGGATATCGACCACGCGGTTTTGATTATCGACAGCTGATTTCCCCAACTCGCCGCTCCGTGATTCCC
>CAYTFY010000114.1:0-1331 GCA_964437225.1 uncultured Gemmatimonadaceae bacterium
GACGTTGCGCGGTCGATCCGCGCGGCGAAACAGGCCGGCGCTGGCGGGGTCGAGGTGCGTCCGGATGGCACAATCTATATTCACTTGTCCCCAGCTTCTGCACAGGAAATTGATCGACCGGCCGTTGATGAGGAAAGCGAGGTCGTCCTTTGATGGCGACTATGCCGAAACAGCGCCCGCCCTACCTGCAAAAGCAGACGAGCCGCCACGGCAAGACGGCGTGGTATGTTCGCGTCGGTCGAGGCCCCAAGGTCCGCATTAGGGGCGATTATGACAGCCCGGAGTTCAAGGCGGCATACCAAGCGGCGGTGTCGGGCGACAAGCCACCGGCGCCGGGGGCGCCGAATAAGGACACTCTGGCGTGGCTTATCGGCCTGCACCGCAAGTCTTCCTATTGGAGCGACCTTTCGCCGGCAACCCGCCGACAGCGCGAAGGCATTTTCCGTCAGATCCTCAAGACCGCAGGAAAGTCCCGATTATCGTCCATTGGCAAGCAGGCCATCATCCACGGGCGCGACCGGCGCAAGGCCACCCCTTCGCAGGCGCGCCATTTCGTTGACGCCATGCGATCCCTGTTCAAATGGGCAATCGACGCCAACTTGGTGAAGGACGATCCAACTGCTGGCGTCACCACCAAGAAGCCGAACAAAGCCGGTATCCCGGTCTGGACCGACGCCGATATCGAGAAATACGAAAAGCGTTGGCCGCGCGGGACGCGGGAGCGCGTGATGTTCGACCTGTTCCTCTACACCGGCCTCCGAATTGGCGACGTGGCGCGCCTCGGCAAACAGCACGCCCGCAACGGTGTCATAGAGATCGACACCGAAAAGACCGGCATGCGGGTAACGATTCCGATCCTGGCGCCGCTGGCGGCAACGATCAAGGCGGGCCCGACCGGCGATCTGGCATACATCTCCACCAAGACCGGCAAGCCGATTCTCAAGAACAGTTTGGGGAATGTGTTTCGGGAGGCATGCCGGCTGGCCGGCGTCAACAAGTCTGCGCACGGCCTACGAAAGGCCGCAGCGACCCACGCCGCCGACCAAGGCGCGACCGTCGCCGAGCTCGAAGCCATTTTCGGCTGGTCGGGCGGTCAGATGGCCGCGCATTACACCCGCTCGGCCAACCGCAAGGCGCTGGCAAGTAAGGCGATGGCGAAGCTCGATAGGGCTGAAACCGGAACGTCTATGCTACCACCTTCCGGGGTGGTGGTAGCACCAGCCGAAAAACATCAATCAAAACAAGGTCGAAAAAAGTAAAGGGAGGGTCTGAGAAATCTAGGGTTACTCAGACTTTCCAAGTATTTACCGAAAAGGTGGTAGCAATCTCGC
>CAYTFY010000115.1:0-1317 GCA_964437225.1 uncultured Gemmatimonadaceae bacterium
ACAGCGGTATAGTTGCAGCTATAGCCGCGAGAGCGATGAGTTTCATTGTCAGTACTTCGCGTAAGAAATAAAGCCGTTGGCTGTTGGGCTTGTGCCTGCAAGCACAAGACAAACCGCCGCGCCGGAGCCGGAACGTAACGCTGCCATCGGTCCGGGGTTGATCGCAAGGGACGTGCCTGTTGTCGGAGCCATCGCGCCCGTCAGCGCCGTTTTACCGGTCCCGCAGTTTGTCCCCGTTCCGTACTCAACGGTCATGGTCGGGGTTGTTCCACCGAGCGTCACGGTGATATCGCAAATGCGGATGGTCTGCGAAGCCGTAAGCGCGACAATCTGCGTGTCTGACGTGCCCGTTACGGTGATCGGTGCCGAACTCGTGCAGTAATATTGCCGGTCCCAGGTTGAGCCATTGAATAAGAGCAAAGCGGTTATAAGGGGGACGTGTGTTCCGCTATTGGTGGTCACGTCGGCTAGGTTTGCATTAGATACACCGTCCCCCCCTGGGACTGCCTGTGTAACTGCCAATGCCCCAAATGTGTCCGTTCGGAAAGTATGCGTGTTAATGCCATCGGTTCCAGCAATGGTAAGTACGCTGGTCGGGGATGGGTCACCGTTATTTGATTGCCCCCCGCTAACAGTGGTGCTTCCGCCGCTTCCCGGGTTGGCAATATAGACTTGCCCTTGATTGTCCGTCCTAACGATTCTGACCGTCTGTGCATCGTCTTTACCCGCAATGATCGATTGACACATTGCAGGAAGGCTCGCGCAGAGGGCGAGTAGTATAAGTTTCTTCATGTTTTCTCCTGAAATTACGGGCCGGTATAGCTGAATTTGTTCACTATTACCCGGTAGGTGTTCGTGCCAAGCGTGATTCCGGCAGCCGTGACGTTATATAGGGAAATCTGGGCCTGGTTGCTGGTCTGAATGATGCACGTTGAAATGATGCCAACCGTGAACGTACCTTGGAAGACTTGGCACCAATCCGCGCCGGGAGTAACGGTGTCAACGGTAAGGGTAACCGCCGTCGTAAAGCTGGAATTGGCCGCAATAGTTCCTGGGTTGATGCCAGCGAAATCCTGGAAGAAAACACCCATCTTCTGATAGCTGGCTGACCCGATCCGCGCGGGGACTTCCAGCGTTAGAGAACTGGGATTCCCCCCGCTTGGCACCATAGTTAGGAAGTTCTGGAAGGTGGAATTCTTTGGCGCGTCGTCGCTTTGCATGCCGAAATGCGCTCCGGCGCTATCAATCCGCCAATTCCAGTTCTGCCACGCCGAGCCGAACAGAAACCGGCGCAGTTGATATTGCGGCGTTGGACCT
>CAYTFY010000116.1:0-1308 GCA_964437225.1 uncultured Gemmatimonadaceae bacterium
TTTCGCCGAGCTGCACGCTGGACCTGAAGACGTTCACGCAAATGCGCGGCCGGTCAATCGATGACTCAGTGGCGCGGGCCATCTTCTACGAAGGCTATTACCGGCAGGCGTACTTTTACACGCTGCTTAGATCACTGGCCGGCTCAAAAGTAAGTCGGTTTGTGTTTGGCTTTGTCGAGTCCGATCAGCCGCATGAGGTTCGCATCCGGCAGTTATCGGAGAAGGGTCATGGTGAAGCGCATGCGTATTGGGAACGGGCGCGGCTGGAAGTGCAGCAGTTGATCCAGGGATACGCCTATTGTCAGCAGAGATTTGGTTCTGATCCGTGGCGGTCAGAGCAGGAAGTTGAATTACTCCGGGATGAAGAGCTTCCCGGACTTGGTTAGAAATCGGAGGAAATATGGCATACGTTAAAGCAGTTCGAAGGGCGGTTCCGCTCATAATTTCAATCGCTGGGCCGTCTGGCTCTGGCAAGACGCTGGGAGCTTTACTGATGGCCGCTGGCCTCGCATCTCCCGGTGGGCGCGTGGCGATGATCGACACGGAGAATATGCGCGGCACTCTGTACGCCGATGATCCGCTGTTGATGAAGGCGCTTCCTGATGGGTTTGGTCACTACCCGCTTGACGCTGAATATAGCCCCGCCAGATACCTGGAAAAGATCAAGGAAGTGGAGCGCGACGACGTTTCTGTTTGCGTAATTGACTCTTTTACTCACGAGTGGGAGGGGCTTGGCGGCTGCTGCGAGATAGCCGAGAAATTCAAGCTGAAGGGAATGCCGAACTGGATGAAAGGCAAACTTGAGCACAAAAAGCTCATGAATCACCTTCTGTCGACCAACATGCACCTGATCTTTTGCCTTCGCGCTCGGGACAAGGTGAAGATGGCGAAAGTCAACGGAAAAGAGGAAGTTATCCAGGTTGGAATCCAGCCCGTGACTGAGAAGAATTTTGTTTTCGAGATGCTTCTCTCGCTGCAGGTTGACGAAAAGACTCACCTATCTTCACCGATCAAGGTTCCCGCCATGCTGTCCGGGTTCTTCCCACCAGCCGGCGTGCTTCTGAGTAAGGAGCATGGCCAGCGCATCCGTGAGTGGAATGAGGGGGGGCAGCAGGCAGATCCGGCAGAGCCACTGCGCAAACGGGCACGCTTCGCGGCAGAGAGTGGCGTGGCAGCTTATCGCGAGTTCTGGGGCTCACTGACAGCGGCGCAACGTAAATCCATAGAGACATCCCACGCCGACAACAAAGCCGTGGCCGAGGAAGCTGACTTCCTAGCCGAGCAGGAACGGCTTAGTGATGGCGAGTC
>CAYTFY010000117.1:0-1294 GCA_964437225.1 uncultured Gemmatimonadaceae bacterium
TCCCGATCCTCCGGCGGGTGGGGCTCCCCATCGCCGTGGCCAACGCGCTGCCCTACGTCAAGGAACACGCCAAGTACGTGACGACCAAATCGGGTGGTGATGGCGCGGTGCGGGAGGTCATCGACTGGATTGCCCAGATCACGGGGGCGTTCACGAACGCCTACGACTACGAGCTGATGATGCGGGAAAGCACCCATCCCGCCAACGGCGTGGCCCGCGAGGGCGGCGACCGCTGGAAACACCAGGCGGGGCACGGCATCGATGAGGGCGTACCGACAGTGACATACCGGCGGCTGCTCGATGAAATGGAGCAGGATGTCCGGTTAATGAATTACCCCGCGCCGCACGCCGCGCCCTGCGGAGACACGCAACCACCGGAGGCGGCATGAGCAACCCGAACGTGGAGGCGCTGGCGAAGGCGCTCGCCGAGGCAGACAGGGCGTTCCGCCTTGCTGAAGAGTATCCGGCGTTAGAGGGCAACAGTATCGAATTATTTGCGGAATACCTCGCCGCAAAAGGCGTCGTGGCCCTGTCGCCGATAGGGATGGTGACATTGCTCGGCCTGTTCAACTCTACGATCGCCACCGCGACCGTTGAGGCAGACACCCTGCCGGACTTGCTCGTTGGGCAGACGTGGCGATGTGGGCTCTATCCAGTGACGCCGGAACCCGACCCTCCCTTCACCACGCCAGAGGCGACCAAATGACGCAATGGATCCTGCTCTTCGTGATGGGAGCAATCGGCGGGGCGTTGGGGAACATCCTATTGCACTGGCTGCGGACTCGGCGATGACCGCCTTCCTCCGCGAGGTCCGCGCCCAATGCGACCTCCTGGGCTCCCTGGTCCTGCAGGAGCCCGTGCTCCGCCGCATCGGGGACGCCTATGCGGACGCATTGGACCATGGGCGGAAGCTCCTCTTCTGCGGAAACGGGGGGAGCCATGCCGAAGCCCAGCATCTGGCCGCCGAGTACGTGGTCCGCTTCCGCACCGAACGCCTCCCATTGGCCGCCCTCGCTCTGGGCAGCAACGCCGCGACCTTGACCGCCTGCGCCAACGACTACGACTACACGGCCATCTTTGCCCGGGAAATCGAGGCACTGGGGCAGCCGGGCGACGTGCTGACCTGCCTCACCACGAGCGGGACGAGCCAGAACGTCATCCTCGCGGCGGTCGCGGCGCGGCACCGGGACATGGCCGTGGTCGCGATCACGGGTGCTGCCGGGATGCGCCCGGGACTCGCGGACGTGACCCTCGCCATCCCCAGTTCAACGACCGCGCATATCCAGGTAGCCAG
>CAYTFY010000118.1:0-1291 GCA_964437225.1 uncultured Gemmatimonadaceae bacterium
ACCGCCGTCCCGCTCAGGGATGCGGCCTGTACCGTCAGTGCGGCCATACGACTGCCTCCTTAGACCGGCAGTGCGGTCCGGGTCTCGTACTTGAAGGGTGCGCTGTTGGGATCTGCCGCCGCGGCCAGCCGTCCCTCAATGGTGAATGGAATGAGCGTCACGTCCTTCTCGACACTCTCGATGGAATGGATCGTGATCCGGGCCTTGGGGAGGTAGATCGCGAACCAGCTCTCGCCGTCCCCCAGCTCCCAGACGGCGCGTATATCCGTCAGGTAGTCCGTCACTGGCGTGAAATACGTGCGGGCATTCCGGGGGGTGTAGGCGGTGCCACCCGTGACCGCGCCCGACGTGTTGCCAGGCAGCAGCCGGCCGATCGCCGTGGCGCTCGCGACCTGGACCAGCGTGCCCGTGATCTTGGGGCGATAGCTGATGACCCGCTCGGCCCCCTCAATTGGCGTCGAGATGCCATCCACCTCGAGCTGGTGTTCCTCGATGCCGGGATCCCATTTGGGCGGCCCCTTGGTGGCCCCCATGACCGTGGCGCCGACGTACATCACCGCCGCATCCAGGGCCACCTCGGCGGGCAGTGTCGTGGTCCATCCGCTGATCGGCATTGGTACTCCCCCTGAGACGCGCGTGGGCCATGCCCCGAATCCGTCTCGGTTCATGGCCCGCGAGGGGGCGCGAGAGTTGTGGTCGCCGCGTCAGCCGACGCGGTTGGTACGATCCAGCGATTCCGTGAAGTACAGGGCCTCGAAGGTCACGGCAGCGGCACCGTAGGGTTTCTCGACTTCCACCGCATCCCATTCCATCTCCACCTGGTCCAGCTGCCGGCACGTGCCGCCGAGCGTCTGATCGGCCATGAGACTGGCCACGCACCAGTTGATGTACGGGTCCAGTGCGTCATCCGGCACGGCGTCGGTCACCCGCACCTCGCAGGTAAACCGGAGAATCCGCCGCGACACGCGCGCCCGCTCGGCTATCAGGCCCGCATCTTCCTTCCGGTAGTACACGACGATGGCGGGCAATCCATCCCGCTCAATCGGCCGCGTGCGCCACTTGTGAATCGTGAGCCCGGCCGGCTTCCCGGCGCCGTCCAGGGCAGCGACAACTGCCGCCAGAAGCTGCTTGGCCGCGGAGTCCGCCATTACGCCTCACTCAGCCAGAGCCGGACAAACACGCCATCCGGCCCCAGTGTCACCGGCTCCCGCACCGTATATGCTGTTCCATCCACCGTGAGCGCCGTGCCGATCGCGATATTCCGTGCGGCGACATCCGACGCCTTGACCCG
>CAYTFY010000119.1:0-1258 GCA_964437225.1 uncultured Gemmatimonadaceae bacterium
GCCCGTTCGCTGCTCGTCACCCGCCGGTTGCAGTGATACCGCACGAAGGAGTTAAACGCCGTCGGCTTCTGGCGGGCCTCGTTCGCCTGTTTCTGTAGGTATTCCAGCGTGGGCGTGACGCCAAGGTTGGGGTTGGCCTTAACCCAGCAGCTTTCGTCGAAGGGATCATCTTCATCGTCGATGCGAGCAATGAACGCAAATAGGCGGTCGTCGATCACGTCGCCAGTCACCACCGATTCCACCACTTTGCGAGCGTAATCGTCTTCTTCCTGCCAGATGGTCGATTTGTCGTCGCCCGCCGTGGTAATCACAATCTCCAACGCTTGTTCGCGCGCACCGCCGCCAGTGCTGAGTTTTTCATGCAAGCCGCGATGCCGCTCTTGCCAGGCGTGCAATTCGTCCTTCACGACGACATGCGGATTCAAGCCGTCCGTCGAATCTGAGTCGGAGCCGAGGGGCGAGAAGTAGCTATCCATCGCCTCGTAGATAATTCGCTTATGACGAAACTTGGTCAGCCCCTTCAGAGCAGGCGAACGCTTAATCATTCGCTCGGCTTCCCGCCACAAGAGCATCGCCTGATCTTCCTTGGTCGCACAACAGTAGACCTGCGCGCCTGCTTCTAGCGGATCGTCAAAGAACATGCACTGAATGGGGATGCCGCACGCGAGCGTTGTCTTACCTCCCTTGCGCGCCAATGAAATAAACGCCCGCAAAAACCGGCGGCGTTTCGTGTCGATGCTCTTCCAGCCAAAAATGTTCCAGATGATGAACTTCTGGAACGGCGACGGATCAAACGGCTCGCCATCCCACTTGCCGATGCTATGAACAAGCAGTTCAGGATAAAACTGGATTGCCGCTTCCGCCGCGCATTCGTCAAAGTACCAGCCACGATCACCAGCGTTGGCCAAGTCGGCAACGTGTCGCTCCACTGCCAAGCGAACAAGCCGACCGACAACGGCATCCCCAGACAGCACATCGTCGATGTAGTCTTGCACTGCGCGGCGGTGGTCGTAAGCGCTGGCGATCATCCTGGCTTTCGTTTTTCGTCCCTAATTCGCATGAGTTTCAACAGCGGGTTCTCTTCCTTCTCTTCCCCCGGTCCCGTCGGCAGCATTCTCGCCCGATCAACTGGCGTCATGCCGAACTTGGCCCACAGTCCCGTTACGACGCTTTGGGCATCTTTCAGCTTCTTGTGAGCCTTGTCGTCGATGCCTCGCAGCACTTCGTCTTTCAGGTTTTCCGCGTAGCAATGCCACCA
>CAYTFY010000120.1:0-1247 GCA_964437225.1 uncultured Gemmatimonadaceae bacterium
TCAGGCTGGCGGTGCGCCTCCCATTACGAGGACGCCCACGCGGGCATCGGAGTGACATACTTGTGTCCGGTATCGGACTCGACGCGACCAGCAATGATCGCCTTCAGCCGCTTGTATGCCGGCGACATGTCGCGATTGCCGACCTGGCGCCCAACGAGCCAATCCAGATAGCTCGAGTCGGCAGACACGCTCATCAGGCACTTCGTGAACTGCTCTGGCGTGATCCGCTTCGTCTTCGCCGAGTAGGCACCGATGACGATGCGCCGGTATAGCCACATGCAAAGGACGAGATTCAGATTCGTCCACAGTCGCGCGTACGCGAGATCGCGACCCCACGCGCTGAATGCGCACGCAAGGAAGCCAATGCACTGATCGGCATCCTCCATCGACAGCGTCTTCGCGAGTTGCATCGCACTCGTGCCGCCACCGCGCGGCGCCTCCGTTACGGAGCCGACCCAGCATCGGAGGAGCGCTGACATTGAGAGGACGGGACCCTTCTCATTACGGCGGATCTGGTCGTAGCCGACGTACGGACACCGCCGCCGCAACTTCGCGAGCGGCTCGTACGTCCCTTCGAGTCCGCGCAGAATGTCGTCGGGGCGCATGTTGACGATGCGAGAGTTGAGGTTGACGTACTCCTCTCCCATCGCGGCGAGATCGTCGAAGTGGCAGATGCGCACGTCGCAGTAGCCGATGATGACTTCCGAGAGCAGGAACGCCTCGCGACGGTGCTGGCCGTCGACGAGATAGCGATCCTTGCCGATGATGCCGATCGTGAACACGCCCGGCAGCACGCCATCGTCACGGCGAATCTGCTCGGCGAGCAGCATCACCTTGTCGTTGATGCGAAGCGGTCGCTGGAACGGCGGCAGCTTCCAGGACCGGACGAGATCCGGCGTGACCTCGATGGTCTCGAGCGTCGTCTGTGTCGACTTCTCGGCGTCGGTGCTTGGTTTGACGATCTTGAAATTCATCACCCGTTCTCCTGTTGCAGCGATCCCCATCGCTACTCGTCAGTGCTGTCGGTCATGCCCTCGATCTCCGAGGCAAGGCTGCGCAGCGTCTTAGCCAGCTCGACGCGCGAGCGGCGCGGCCACGTCTTTGCGTAGCCCATCATGGTCTTGTGGATGCCCATCAGCGCGCGATCGAGATCGGTTGCACGAGGCAGCGTGGTTGGCTCGGGCTCGATAGCGGTCGGCTTCTCGGCGTGCTCCGACTTGCGCGGACGCTTGTCGATACCGGCGTCG
>CAYTFY010000121.1:0-1231 GCA_964437225.1 uncultured Gemmatimonadaceae bacterium
AAGGTTCGTTCTGCTCGAATGAGTTCGTGAGAATGATACACGGCGCGGCGAATGGCCCTGCGGGGATACCCGTGGGCGTATACGTGATGTTTTTATTCGCCCCGTACACGTTTTCCATCCACCATTCTACCTGCCCGTCTGTGCTGGTGTAGATGTTATAGTCTCTCCGCGCGAATGTCCCTGAAAGCCGTGGCCCCCAATTGTGCGGGGACATCACTCGCCCATTCTCAAAATCGATCACGATTCCAGAGTCTCTCGTGAGGAATTGCCCAGAACTGTTGTAAACGCCGGAAGGGATCGCGGCACCGCTCACGCAAGAATCACTCACCCACGATTTGAACGGCGCGGCCCACACGTGCTGGGATGATGGCGCGGGGGTCACTCCCATGTGGAACAGCCCGGTGGTCACGTTGGTGTACGCCTGCGCACCGTCGAGCAGCTCGTGGTCGAGAAAAAGCGCAAAGCTCGTGATTAGATCGTGATTGAATAGTGGGCGCATGGCTCGTTTACCGTCTCCCGGTGATTAGGTCGCGGAACCTGCTGAGAATATCGCTGATATAGCGGAATCGCGGGGCAGATCCACTGCGCAATGTGGCTTTTTTGATTTGCAACGCGGGACCTGAACGGCTGGTCGGAAATCGACGAGCACTGTTGAAAAGATAGCGCCCGAATCCGGTCACACCACGTTCGATCAGATCTGTGAATCCGCGGGAAGACCACTCCACTTTCGCGTCCTTGGCCATCTGCTTGTGGACCGTGGCGAGTGTCGGAGACTTCACCGGGGTTCTGAATATGATCGTTTCGTTCTTCACTTCGCGTGTAGTCTGCGATATATTGAGGCGTAGATCCTTCTCCAGCATGTCGCGGAGGGGTACCGTGGGATCTTCGCCCTCGTTGAATCCAATAAGTGAGTAGAGATTGCCGCCGTGCGCCGTGTTGACAAGCCCATCGTCTGCGGTGGAATCCGCGGCCCCAGCTTGCAGCGCTCTCGTCACAGGATGCTCGTCGAATTCCGCGAGGACCTGTTCTTTGCGGTCATTGAACGCTTCCTGCATAAACGGCTTTACCTTCGCGTAGATAGGCTTCACCTGTTTTGACAGCTCCACTGTGAGTAATCTGCGGTTGAATGCCATGGCGCGTGGGTCAGTCCTTACTGCACTCGTTTCAGATAGAACGTCTTGAATATCGGCGCGAACAGACCGTGCGGGCGCGGGTCTGTGAACACCTCGAA
>CAYTFY010000122.1:0-1230 GCA_964437225.1 uncultured Gemmatimonadaceae bacterium
AAGTCCTTTGGCCAGCCCTCAAGGATCAAAGCGCACTGAGATGGAGCACCAAGACGGCCGTCCTAGCTTTTGGGGCGGAACTGATGCGGCTCTACAAAGATCCGAGATGTCCAAGGGTCGTTTGGATAGACGACGATGAAAGAGAGCAGGTTCGGAGATTGGAGGGGGTACGGTGAACATCGTCGAACTTCCGGTGGTAACGACCCTTCAAAGCGATCCTCAGCGGGTGCTGGACCGAGTAAAGGATCTCGAGCCCAAAACGGTCGTCGTTCTTGCCTTTGACAAGGACGGTGACTTCTGTTTCCAGAGTTCAACCCCAGACGGAGGCGATGTTCTTTGGCTTATGGAATTGGCTCGACATAAGCTGATGAAGATTGGAGCGGGAGAATGACCCGTCTTGACGAATACGACCACATTGAATGGTGGGATATCTGCCGGAGATTGAGACCTGATGTAACGGAAGAAGAATTTGCAGAAATGTGGGCGGAGTATTTAGAGATCAAAAGGCAGAGGGAAATGCATTGAGAAAGATTGTGCAGGCGGAAGCGCATAGGAGAAGTGCATGACACCGGAAACATTCAAAGAGGCGGAGAAACTTTACGAGGAAAAATCTCAAATCCGCGACGCGTTGAAAATTTGGGAGAAAGAACTCCTTGCTATGGATCTGCTCGCGTACCGGCAAACGTGGAACGGTATGCATTGCACAGAACTTCCGATGACGGGAGCATCGAAAGCGGCGTTCGTGGCCTTCAGAGAGGCAACAATCGCCACTATGAAGAATCGCTTGTCAGAGATTGATCAAGAGTTGGCTGCGCTTTGATTGAAGTGAGGGGCCATGACCTGGAAACGAGATCTCGCGCCAATCTCCAAATCATGCTACTAATTCAGTCTTCCAATACGATTTGCTATTGACCGCGATGCGAATCACCTGCATATTGCGCGTACATAGGATCAGGCCCGGGCAAATAGCTTGCGGGCCTTTTTCTTTTCAAATCAATGCCTTAATGACCAAATGCCACTGAATTCCGATCATTGCATCAAATCGGGCAATAACGGTCTAGGCTGATTTGGAATCTCTAAGCCTGAAAACAGACGAGTCGACCCATCTGCGCCGGGTGGCCGAACTCCTTTAGGATCAGGTCTGACAGCCGGAAAGACGGCAGCTATTCGGCCCATCATCCCGGGCCTCGCGCATGTCTCGCGTAGTCACCTCACAGAAGGGGATGCTCA
>CAYTFY010000123.1:0-1211 GCA_964437225.1 uncultured Gemmatimonadaceae bacterium
TTCTTGCCCTTCTCGATTTTTGAAAACTCGATCCACTTCCCACATTTAAGAGGCATGAAAACGCATAGGCTTTCTGACTTGGATCGTTTTGCCTATCTTGTGAACACCCTCGAAATCAGCCGCATAGGACTCGTTTACCGCTCGGGCAAAAGCCAAATTGTTCTTGAGGGCAAGCATGCACTCCCTCTGGAATAGCTCTGGATTGAGGCCGACATTGCGACTGCGGCGGATCTTTGCAATCGGCGCCTTTACTTTCCCCGCGACACGCGCGGCATACGGCGCGATGGCAGCGCCGAGCAAAGTTGAGAACAGTGACCGCCTCGTCATTTGCTTTTCTTCCCGAGCACTCGATTCGCTTTCGCGTCGATCTTGGCCTTGGTCGAGGCGCTGATCTTGCCTTTGTTCGTCATCTCCGACGCGCGCGCCTTGGCGTTGGCGGCGTGGCTCTTGTCGGGCATCGGGTACTTGCGCGACTTCGGCAGCGCAAACGTGCTCGATGCCAGCGCGTTACGGGATTTGCTGGTTAACTTTGACATTGGCTCTCCTTGGGGTTCATCCAAGCCACCGCGTACCAGGCCGGAACTGCTGATTAACCAGCACGCCAGCCGGCGCTTTCTTCGGTTTCTTCTCGGGTTGCACTGCGACTGCGAACGTTCGGAACGCGTCAGCGGCATGCGAGGCGTCGTCATGCAGCGGCGTCTTCTGAAACTGCCCGTTGTCATTCACTTCGTAGCGGTATCGTCGCAAGCAGTTCACGCCATCGGCCGTTTTCTGCTCGTCGAAATAGCACTGAGGGAAGATCGTCCGAGCCGCATTGATACCGTCTGAGATGCTCAACATTGGCGTAATCTTCACGTTGCGCCCGGCAGCCCGCATCAGTTCCTCGACGCTCTTTCCGCTGCCGAGCTGCTTCGCCTTCGCGTCATGCGGCAGCCAGTCGGTGCCGTAGATGTACCCGCGATCCTGCAGCACTTTGATGTAGTGTGAAAGCGCCTGCTGGTGATTTTGGTAAAAGTCGATCACGCGATACTCGAATGCGAGAGCCTGTACGAACCAGATCGAGGTTGAATCGGCCCAGCCGAGGTCCCAGAACGTGTGAACCGGCTTAGTTTGGTCGTAGGGAACGCGGCAAATGCGGCCCTGCTGCGTCGACTCACGAAGCTCCTTCGCGTAGATGGCGCCGTCCAATACCTGCTTGCAATGGCCTTCCC
>CAYTFY010000124.1:0-1205 GCA_964437225.1 uncultured Gemmatimonadaceae bacterium
CGACGTCTCCCCCGATTTGAGGAGCAGTTACGTTTAGAGTTCAATCCCTCATCTCAGGAGATTGGACATGAAGAAGCGATTTACGGAAGAACAAATCATTGGATTTTTGCGGGAGGCAGAGGCCGGATTGCCGGTCAAGGAACTGTGCCGTCGGCACGGGTTTTCGGAGGGGAGCTACTACCTCTGGCGGAGTAAATTCGGGGGGATGACTGTCCCGGACGCCAAACGACTCAAGGAACTGGAGGCCGAAAACACCCGCTTGAAGAAACTCCTCGCCGAATCGCTGCTGGAGAACGAAGTCACGCGGGAAGTGCTGCGAAAAAAGTGGTAGGCGCCCCCGCTCGCCGGGCGGTGGTGCGCGAATGCACGGCGCGTGGCCTCAGCGAACGACAGGCGTTGCGCATTGTGGGCATGAGTGCGAGCGCGTATCGCTATCGGCCCATGCCCGATCGGAATGATGCCCTGCGGGCGCGCATTGTGGCCTTAGCCCATCGGCATCGCCGATACGGTGCAGGCATGATCTATTTGAAGTTACGACAGGCTGGACTGCCGGTTAATCACAAACGCGTGGAGCGGCTATATGCGGACGCGCAATTGCAGGTACGTCGGCGCCGACGGAAGAAAGTCCTGCGGGCCGACCGGTGTCCGCTCGCACGGCCGCCCGAGGCGAATCAGATGTGGTCGATGGATTTTGTGTTTGACCGAACCGCCGAAGGTCGTGTCCTGAAGACACTCACCGTGGTCGATGACGCGACGCATGAAGCCGTCGCGATCATGCCTGCTCGGGCCATTAGCGGACACGTACTCACTCGGATGCTGGAGCAGATCATTGCGCAGCGGGGGAAACCCGCTGCGATTCGGTCAGACAATGGCAAAGAGTTTTGCGGACGCGCCATGCTCACATGGGCACACGCCCGTGGCGTACGGCTCTACCTCATTGAGCCGGGGAAGCCGAATCAGAATGCCTATATCGAATCGTTTAACGGTCGATTCCGAGATGAATGCCTCAACGAACATTGGTTTACGAGTCTGTCGCATGCGCAAGCGATCATTGAGGCATGGCGATACGAATACAACCACGATCGACCGAAGAAGAGTCTCGGTGGAATCCCACCCGCGGTCTATGCTCGACAACTGGCTGACCAAGCCGCTACATTCACACAAGAACTCTAAAGCTAAGTGCTACTGAAGATGGGGGGACGTCG
>CAYTFY010000125.1:0-1202 GCA_964437225.1 uncultured Gemmatimonadaceae bacterium
ACGATTACCAGGGTTCTTGAAGAGTTTGGGCGCATCGCTTTCTTGGACATCGGCGAAGCATTCGATGAGCAGGGCAACCTGCTGCCGATTCGCGAGATGCCGGAGGGCGTGAGGCGAGCCATTTCGGGGATTGAGTACGAGGACATCTTCTCAGGCCGCGGCGAAGATCGCGAGTGCACCGGCCGAGTGGCGAAGATCAAGCTGACCGACAAGAAAGGCGCCCTGGATTCCATCGCCAAGCATCTCGGTATGTTCATCGAGCGGCAACAGATGCTAGATCGCAACGGCAAACCAATGGATATGCCGCAAGTCACGGTGCAGTTTGTGAAGGTGGATGCCGCAACAGCTACAAGTACAGTTCCCGGACAAGCTGTCATTTCTATTCCAGCCGGCTAGGTACAAGGTTCCGTGGGGCGGTCGCGGCGGTGGCAAGTCTCAGAACATTGCAAGGGCGCTCGAGATTCAGGGCGCGCAAAATCCTCTTCGTATCTTATGCGCTCGCGAAGTCCAGAAGTCGATTGCCGATTCTGTTCACCATCTGCTGGAATCGCAACTTCCGTTGCTCGGCCTGGAGTCGTTCTATGAGGTCCAGAAGTCGACCATTCTCGGGCTGAACGGCACGGAGTTTATCTTCACCGGCCTGCGGGATGTGGCAAGCCTCAAGTCGTATGAGGCCATCGATATCGTCTGGGTCGAGGAAGCGCAGAACGTTTCGAAGCGTAGTTGGGACATCCTGATCCCCACCATCCGCAAAGAAGGCTCTGAGATCTGGGTGAGCTTCAACCCGGAGTTGGAAACGGACGAGACGTACAAGCGCTTCGTCATGGATCCGCCGCCTGGCGCGCAGGTCGTAAAGATCAACTACAGCGATAATCCCTGGTTTCCGGAAGTGCTGCGCAAAGAGATGGAGTACCTGAAGGCCAAGGATTACGACTCGTACCTCAACGTCTGGGAAGGGCACTGCAAACAGGTATTGGATGGCGCCATCTACGCCAAAGAGCTTCGTGAATCGACACAGCAGGGCCGCATTTGCCGCGTTCCCTACGACCAGACCAAGCCGGTTCACACGTTCTGGGATCTCGGCTGGGCGGATTCAACTTCGATCTGGTTTGTGCAGGCCCTCGCGTTTGAGTATCGCGTGATCGATTTTTACCAAAATCACCAGCAGGCGCTTTCACACTACATCAAAGTGCTGCAGGATC
>CAYTFY010000126.1:0-1202 GCA_964437225.1 uncultured Gemmatimonadaceae bacterium
GGTTCCGGTGGCATCCACGGTGCGCACGGTCGAAAGCGCCATGGTGACGAAATCGCCCTCGTTCAGCACAAGCCAAAGGGTTTTTCGGCCCGACAGAACCTCTTGAAACAGCGTCGCCGTGGTGCAGTCCTTCGGAAACCGCTTCGACAGCCTTCCCATTTCGCGCAAGATGTCTGTCATGAACGGCGCGAGTTGATCCAGCGACCACTCCGAGGCATTGACGATCCTGTACGTCATCGCTTGCCCGTCGCCTTCGCCGCCACGTCAACGCCCTGTGCATGGGTCCACGTCTCGCCGGCCGGGACCGTCACCCTGACGCGCTGGAACCGAGCGGCGCTCAACTTGTCTGCCCTGCCCGTTGCCGGGTTGACCGCAATCTCTCCGGTCCACGAAACGGCCTCGCCGCGCTTCATACGAGTGCCGATAGCAAGGGTGCAGTTGTCGTTGTCGACCACGGGGTACATGGACGAAATGAGTGTGACGCCGCCGCCTAGATCGCCTTTTTCTGCCGTGGTGAGCGTGGCCTGTTTCGCCGGACCATTGAAAAAGCCCAGCTTGTAATCGGCGTCGAACGCCGCCAGCACCGGAGCGCCGCCCTGCCATACCTTCGAGTCCATCGAGAACGGCAACAGGTCGATATTGGTGGAAACACTATCCAAGCCCTCTAGCGTGTAGCCGGCGGTCGCGGCAGGGAAGATGCCGGCGTTTATCTGGCTGGCGACCGTCCAATTCTGAAGTTGCCAATCATAGACAAGGACCGTGTTGAACCCGCCCGATCCGGTCAGGTCCATGGTCCAGTAGACGCGGGAGAAGAACGGATCGATCGCACCGGCCATCGTGGCGATATCGGAAGACGCCAGTTGGCCGAAAATGGTGCGGTCCACCTTTTCAAAGCCGATTGGAGCGATTGAACCATCCGAAGCGAGTTGAAAAAACCCGCCCTCGTCGGCAAAGAACGTGTTTTCGCCCCGCGTTGCGATGGAATAGGGAGACTTCGCCCCGCGCTTGTCATGGATCTTGACGAAAGAGTAGATGATCGAGGAACCTGGCACGAACGTGCCGAGATAGATTGCCCTCTCAAGCAGGATCAGCGGGTTTGTGGACCGCGACGAGCCTTGAACGACGCCGCCTTCTGGAAAGTCCTGATAGTCGGAATTGTCGGTTCCCGGCGTCCAGCCTTCGATGTTGTTCAGCGCCGACCA
>CAYTFY010000127.1:0-1199 GCA_964437225.1 uncultured Gemmatimonadaceae bacterium
GATACAGACAACTTTTTTCTTACCGCCAAAGAATCTTTCTTCTCGTATCTCGAAAAAGAAGGGATATATTTTGAAAATCCGTTAGCCGATTATGCTGGACTTGGGATAATTGAACTTAGGAAACAAATTGAGGAAGCAGAATCGAAAGTATGGAGGATCTCCCAAACATATTTATTTGGAATTTTAAATTAAAAACCATGAGTAATATAACAGATATTGAAAAATTAAATTTCTATTCTTGGACAAATGACGGCATGGATGAAAACCTAAATGGTATTCCATCAGAGGACGTATTTGTGTTAAGAAGTGATGTTTTAAAAGTACTTCAAAACAAAGTAAGTGATGCAAATTATCATTCTATTGTTTGTAAAGAACATGAATGGACTGAAGTAGAGATTACTACCACAAATGGCACTCCTCTTTATTCAACCGTTTGTAGAAAATGTGGCATTTCAAAAGTAAGTGATGTAACAAAAATTGAAGAAGATTTAATTTACCGCATTGTAGAGAACTGGGGCAACGCGGTTCATCCTGTTTCTGAAATGGTTGATTGGATGCGAGAATACGCCTCTATCGTAAATGAAAGGAAAGATAGTGCAGGTAGTGATACCATTGAATTTAAAGATTGGTGTGATAAAAATACATGGGAACACGAAATGAGAGATGAAACGTACTACACCACAAAGGAGCTTTATAAAATATTTCAGGAATCACAACCCAAACAAAAAGAAGAATCTGAAAAAGAACTTGAAGAAAGAACCGAAAGGAATATGAATGTAATAAGTGATTTCTGCGAACACGTAAAAAATGAGATTGCATTATATATTCCTGAATCGACAATACTTTCTTTTTTTAACGCTTAATTAATCAAAAATGAACGATACAATAAAAGAGTATAATAAATATTTAGAACAGATAGAAATGATTCTACACCCTAATTTATTTAACGCCTTCATGAAAATTCATAATAAAATTTTAGAAGAGGAGGTCAGTAAAGCTAAGGCATTCAAACCTTCGCAAGAATGGGTGGAATTAAAAAATAATATCGACAAAATGAATGAAGGTGAGCCGTTTTTAAAACCGCTTCTACTAAAAAGTATTATTAAAAAGATTAAGGATTTACCGATTGATAAAAGTTGGTAACCTATCACAGCAAACAAACAAATAATGATCGAAACAGATTTAGAAAACGACCCCGT
>CAYTFY010000128.1:0-1178 GCA_964437225.1 uncultured Gemmatimonadaceae bacterium
TAATCCAGCGGTCGATGAACGATTCGTACTTACCTACGACCTCCCAGTCTTGCTCCGTGAGCAACGAGATCGACTCCGGGTTGCGTTTCGTCACACTTTCCGTGACGATTGGAGTTTCTGAATCGTCCGAAACCATTACAGTTGCGTCAACCTGTGCCTGAAACTGCTGCGACTGGTGCTTGTTCCACGCCGGGATGACATCGTAGCGCCAGAAATCCTGGATCGGCCTCGGGTCGCCCTTCTGCACGTAATGCTCCTGGACGGGCTGCGCCTCCCAAGCGTAAGCAACCACATCCTCCGGCTCCAACCCCGCCTCAAACAGCAGGTGGCACAGTTCGTGGGTGCGCTCGGATCGCTTGTCTCGTTCGGGTCCGATCTGCTCCTCCGCACGCCACTCCATCAGCACGTCAATTCGGGGCGTGTGGGCGGGAAGTTTCGACTCAATGGCGAACCTTGTGGGGAGCGTTTCAGGGAACGGCGCAATGTGTGCGGGCGTCACGACACTACCAGAATCGGTACCGTTGTGACTCTTGACGGGCGGATACTCTGCGATCAAGTCTTCCAGTTCATACACTGACCCCGAGTGGTGCCCGACGACAGGGAACGTGCTGCCCGCTGTGGACGCCTTCTCGGAGTCCGAATTGTGGGTGCCTGGAACCCGAAGAATCTTCGTCGTGGAACTTGCCGACGCCTCCAAATTGTGTGCGTCGCGTATCGCCCGGCCCACCTCGACCGCCTCCAGTTGCGTGATCGGCGTGAGAAGTAGCCATCCCACGTGGAATGACCCGGGGGAAGTCTCAATCGAGTAGGTCGGCGTCAGGCGGAACTCGTCAGGCGCGTGATAGTCAGCGTCGAGGGCGATGAGCCGCGTCATGGCGTGCTCGTCGGTAGCCCGCTTCCGATCTGAGTAGACAAACGGGGCATACCCAACCGTATTCGACCAGTCCCACTCGACCGCCTGAATCGCGTCCTCGGCCTCTTGCGGCCAAGCAAACCACTTGGATCGGTTCCAGTTCCCTGCCGGGTCGGTCCCGAAGATTCCGATGAACCCGGAGAGGTCGTCATAGATTTCGGTCAGGAAGTCCCGTGCTGTCAGCGACATAAAACTGATGAACCTCCTAGTTATCTGAGCCTGTAGTCTACCTCACCCTAGTCCCGTGCTGGTCCGTGCGTTTCGT
>CAYTFY010000129.1:0-1172 GCA_964437225.1 uncultured Gemmatimonadaceae bacterium
CTCAGCGTATTGCTTGGCCTTCTCTGACGGTTTCATGTCGCCCAAAGAAAAGGGCAGCCGAAGCTGCCCTGGTAACTCGCTTGTGTCTCACCTTCAGTCTGCGCCGAACCGAAGCACGCCGCTCAAGGTAATGAGTGAGATATCGGTGCCATCCAGATCAGCGCCCTCGTACTCGAGCCGGATCGCGCCTCGGCTGCCAACGTTGAACGACGTGCCCACGCCCCACGCGAAGTCCTTACCGTCATCCTTCGCGGTGAACCCGGGAACCGATACTTCGGTTTTCCATGACAGCACGCCGGCTCGCGCGTAAACGTTGGCTGAATTAGTCAATGGCACCGTACCCAATAGGGACGCCTGCATGGCCCGCGGCTCAACTTCGACACCCGCATCTTCCGGGCTGCCGCCGTGGATATAAGCCAGTTCCAGCGCGAAGTTCTGATTGAACCGCCAGCCGCCGAACAGCTTCACCGCGGTGTCATCGGCCTCGAACCCCGAGTCCTCGAGCCGCAATTGTCCCGCGCCAACCCCTACGTAATTCTCCGCAACCGAGGCTCCGCAGAAACCCATCAACATCACCGCTGCCAGCATTGTTCTAAACATTCGCCGTTTCCTTTGTGGAATCGAAGGGAGGCGAACTGTAACATCCTGGCGGCTAGAAATTATCGAACGGGTTCGCGTTGTCGTCCGGCTTCTCTGTCCCCAGCTTCTGGCGATCGGCAGGCGTCATGCCTAGCCGAGCCAGCATCCCGATCAAGTGCGTGTACTTGCCGACCGCGAACTCCGGCGGGTTCTTCCGGTACTCGGCCAGCAGATTCGACAGCGTTTCCAACGCAACCCGGTCCGCGCCCTTCAGCACACCCACTGGCGCCAGCGATTCGAGTTCGAACCAGCACACCTTCGCTTCGTCGGTCATGTGCACCGGCGCAGTTCCGATCGGCTGCTCGACCGCGGGCGGCTGTTTCCGGTACCGTTGCGGGTCGTGCTTCGTCGCGCCCTTCAGTTCAGCAACTTCGCGGGGCTGTGGATGTCTGGCCATCGTAAAGAAAATCTAATTTAACCGGTCTGTGGATAACTCACGCACCGAAACGCGCGATGCTGCGCTGCACTGTGGATAACCTGTGGACTGCCTGTTGGTAAGTGAAACCTGAATACTGCGGACGTGGAAAAACGGC
>CAYTFY010000130.1:0-1161 GCA_964437225.1 uncultured Gemmatimonadaceae bacterium
TCATGGAATTTCATTCGGTAGTATTCCATCTTGACCTTCGCCAGTGACGCTTTGGTTCTCGCGTTCACCATATCAGTGATGTACGCCTGCCAAATTTCGCTCGACTTTACGTTCGTCTCCGCACGATTGACGGCCTTGTCACCTTGCTCTGTAATTAATCTGGCCAGCGTCGCTGACTTGCTCTCTTCGAGCATCCGCGCGGCGGCGTCGTTATCGACCCACTCCTTCGCTGACAGTCTGAACAATTCAGACGGCGGGCGATTATCGGGGCGCATCTCATCCATTGTTCAGCCAAATCATGTATTGGATTTCGTAGTCAGCGAACCCCAGCGCCCGTAGGCGCTGGTAGAATTCGTTTTCTGATATGCGGCCATCAATCCATAGCTGGATGGCCTCTTCCTCTGCCTCCTGTGCTGGAGTTAACTCAGAAAGGGACATCGTCCGCCGCCATGTCAGCATCGCTGCGCGGGTCACCAGCCGCCGCCGTTGATGTCCGAACGGGACGGGCAGGCGCGGAGCGCGGCGGTCCCATGACGCGAATGGCCGGCACCATCTTGGACTGATACTGCACCATGGCTTCGTAGAGAATGAGGGGCTGTCCGGTCCAATCATCGGTCTCTGGGCCGTAAAGATCGACAATCGCGTTCTTGTTCGTGACGTTGAGCGCGAGGCCCTTCTCCTTGCCCTCGAAATAGAGGATCGGCTTATTGTCGTCGCCCACCTTGTCGATCTCGACGCGATCAATCGTGACCGGGACTTTCCTACCGCCAAGGTCTGCCGCTTTAAGGAAGGTAGATGGAAATGCTGCTTCGATGTTCATGTCGTGTCCTATTTGAGTATGAGTGCGATGGTGATTGTGAGTGATGCAACCCCGCCGAAGACCATCGCGGCTTCGCCAAGATCGAGTAAAAGTCTAATCAGCCTGCGCATCTGACTTCTCATTGAGCTTGAGCGCGCTCGCGTAGCCGCTCCAATCCTTGACCGGCAGCTTCACCGCCATGTTTGCGTACTGCGCGCGGGCTGCTTTGATCCTCGCCAGCGCCGCCGTGATCTCGCGTTCTGCGTCGTCCATGGACTGTTCTGCCTTGGTGGCGAACGGGTACCGGAACGGCAGCTTGTCGAGATAGAAGGCGAGGGATTGAATATCCTCGGCAGCGTTGG
>CAYTFY010000131.1:0-1156 GCA_964437225.1 uncultured Gemmatimonadaceae bacterium
GTACGGACCGCGTTTGCCAATCCCACTGAGGGATTCAAGGCCGCAATGCGAAACCGGACTACCGAAGAGAATATCCTCAGCAACTTGAAGGATACGGTGACCGGGCTGCGCGACCAGCGCAATCAACAGTATCGTCAGCAGTTGGCCCAGATGCCTCAAGGGATGCAACTGGATCTTAACCCGGAGCGCATCCAATTCCTAAAAGACCTGACCGACCCTCACACCGGGTACGGAGTCAAAGTCGTGATGGGCAAATCAGGGCCGGAATTGGATTTCTCCCGGAGTAAAATTCGGAACTCGCCAGCCGACATCGACCGGGTGAATCGTTTGTACAGCGACCTCATCAACTGGGGTCGCACAGACCCGTCAGAATTATCCCCGTTAGGAGTGGATACTCTCAAACAGGGGATCAATGACCTGTACGGAGACGACAGCAAAGTCCGCGCCTTGATCCAGAAAACCGAGGATGGGATTAAGGATAAGCTCTCAGCCCAAGTCCCCGGCTATAGGGAGATGACTGCGGATTACGGCCGCACGTCGGATTTCCTACGGCAGTTGAACTCAGAGCTGTCCCTCAAGAACCAAAACCCCGGCACCAGCATTCGGAAGCTAGCGTATGCGTTGAATCAAAACAATGGGTTCCGCAAGACTCTATTGGAAGCCCTCGATCATGAAATGGGGACGGATCTAAAGGGTCAGATCGCGGGGTCGCATCTCTCTCCGTACTTCGCTCGCGGGATCATGGGACCATTGGCCGGCGCGGGCGCTACCGAGGTCCTTCAGCATTTAGGGACTGGAAATATCTCAGGACTGATGGGGGCTTTGGCGGGAGGGGCTGTCACATCGCCGCGCCTGGTCGGGGAGACGGCGGCAGCGATTTCAATGCTCAAGAATAGCGGGCTCGGGAAGGCCGCAGGTATGGGCGTTAATCTCGCGCCCCGGATACAAGCTACCTATCGATTACTACACCCTGACGACCTTCGCGAGCAATCTTCTCCATCCACAGAGAGTTCAAATCCGGCTTCAACGGCGGCGCGGTAGGCTGGGTGTTTTTTGAGATCTTGCTCAATTCGTGGGCAATCCACGCGAGAAAGAACAAAAAGCAGAATTCCATACCCTCAAAATATCACCTTTAATCGACGGTGACGCATCTCTA
>CAYTFY010000132.1:0-1142 GCA_964437225.1 uncultured Gemmatimonadaceae bacterium
TCACCGAAGATCGGCAACTGGAAGAAGTACGAGCGGATCTATCCGCGGTATCTGAGCGAGGACAAGGTTTACCACTCGGCGTTCGTCTCTCGACCTGATTCAGCGCCGTGGATCAATACGCCGAGCTTTTTCGACGATGTGGAATCGCTCTGGGCCGGGCAAGAGATCGCACTGGTCTACGGGTCTGACCGCTCTCTGTCGGCCAGCTTCCTGCCTATGCAAACGGCAGCGAAGATTCATTCGATCACCTGCGCGCGCCGCGACGCTTACTCACAGATCGGCGAACTGACCGAGGCGGTAATTCGTACTGGAGCCAAGCGCGCGATCCTCTGTTGTGGAGCCACGGCGACGTGCATGGCTTGGCGTCTCGCTGATCGCGGCATCCATGCTGTCGACCTTGGGCACATCGGCCAATACTGGCGCCCTTACGCAAACCCGAAATCGAAAGTACCCGCATATGCAGTGGCGTGAAGAGTTTGGCCTATGGTGGCCGGATGATGAGGCCGACAAGCAATTCGCCTGGATGCTCAACCGGGTGACTGATGTCGATGTTGCCTTGCCCTATGTGCGAACAAAGGGCGTTTGTGTGCAGGCCGGTGGATTCAACGGTATGTGGGCCACTCGACTCGCGAAGTTTTTCGAGCGTGTGTATGTGTTCGAGCCGATAACGCATCTCTTTGAGTGCCTACAGAAGAACACAGCGCATCTTCCTGGAGTTCGATCTAAGAATGTCGCTCTCGGTTCTTCGAATGGCCCCGCGCGCATTGAGTATCGACGCGGCGGCGGCAGCCGGTCGACTGGTGCCGGTGATGAATACCCGCATGTGACCATCGATTCGCTCGGGCTGACGCGCTGTGACGCAATTTACCTTGATGTCGAAGGCAGCGAGCTGGATGTTCTTAAGGGAGCAGAGAGTGTTGTTGAGAGGTTTCATCCCGTGATCACGGTGGAGCAGTGGCGAGACAGGGAACCGGCACTGCACGAATGGCTTAAGCAGCGTCGTTACACCTTGCGAACACAAGTGCATGGCGATCAGATCTGGTCTTTCGAGAAATGACCGCGCAACCCTTGCTGAGCGAAGACTACAGGGCGCAATTGGTCGAGAAGCATCGCGTGAAGCCCTGGGGAGGCGCTGGCGCTTC
>CAYTFY010000133.1:0-1125 GCA_964437225.1 uncultured Gemmatimonadaceae bacterium
CTAAACAGGTCGGGAGCCGTGCAACCCGATTAGCCGACATGATGCGAACCGGGGCATTATGACTTGGGCGCATTTTGCTTTATCATGCAAAGTGAGGATAGATGCCTGATATCGTAAGCGCGAGGGAGGCTTTCAACGCTGGAAAGACCCGGTACTTCACCGGAATTTCCTGTAAACATGGCCATATCGCAGAAAGAATGATCTCCAATGGGTCTTGTGTTGAATGTTTACGACTTCGAACCTCGTATGTGAAGACAAAGGCCTGGAGAGAGGCCAACCCGGAAAAGTGGGCGGCTCAATCTAAACGTTATGCGTTGAAACACCCTGAGGCCAACAAGAAGGCCAAACAGCGATATCAAGTGGCACATCTGGAGGAGATTCGAAAGCGTGATCGGGCGGCAAAAGCGAGAATGCGATCCACCAACCCTGAAGTGAGTAGGGAAATCAGGCGTCGATTCCATGAACGTAAAGAGAAAGAGCGCGTTGCTTTAGCTGGAAGACCTAGGCCTGACAAGTGTGAAATCTGCGGGGAATTCAATCTTCGAATCTGTTTCGATCATTGCCACAACACTGGAAAGTTTCGAGGGTGGCTTTGTGATCGATGCAATAAAGTTTTGGGGATCGTCAAGGATTCCCCAGAACTGCTTGAAAATTTAGCAAATTATCTGAGGCTATCCAATGGCGAAATTAACATCGAAGCGGCGTAATTCTCTTCCTAGTTCAGACTTTGCGTTACCGGGGAAAAGGAAATTCCCGGTTGAGGATGCTAGTCACGCCAAGGACGCAAAAAGTCGTGCGAGCGAGATGTTCAATAAAGGCCGGTTGAGTGGCTCCCAAAAAGCCCAGATCGACCGCAAAGCAAACGCCAAGCTCGGCAAGTAATCTCTAACGAAAGGAGATCTCCCATGAAGAAAGGCAAAGAAGACGGCTACAGCAAGGGCAAAGAGTCGATGTCAAAGTCGAAAACCTCTATGTCCAAAGGTAGCGTCAAAGCCTCCAAGGGCGGCAGCGGTTTCGTCAACACGCCGGCCGAACGCTTGAAATAACTCCGAGTCTCGGGGGACTACCAATGGTCCCTCGGGATTCTTTCGAAAGGATCGGCACATGGCTATCGATATTTCCACC
>CAYTFY010000134.1:0-1122 GCA_964437225.1 uncultured Gemmatimonadaceae bacterium
CTGCGAGACGCATACCGGACAGCCATCCGCACCGGCTCCGCCGACGATCTCCGCCGTGCCCAGGCCGCAGAGCACTTGCTGTCCCGTGTCTACGGGAAGCCAGCACAACCCACGCGGGACGAGACCCCGACCGTGGCTAGTGCGCTCGCAGAGCTAGAGGATCTATCCCTCGAGGAGCTACAGGCGCTTGCCTCGTCCTTGCCTGACCCACCCCGAAGCGCATAGGGACAGGGCTTAGCGGGTGCTCCCCTCCTAGTAGGGGAGGGGCATGTAGGTGTAGAACGCGCAGGCACGCGGGCACGTCACCGCGCGCGGTTACGCACGCGGGTTGACGCGGGCGGGCACGGGCACGGGGCACCCCCGCGAATGGGCGCGAGCGAGTGGAGTCCCTTATCCACCCCGCGTCCCACTATTGGAGTCCCGGTAACCCAACATGTATTCCCACACATGCTCTGGGCCGTCCGATCCTTCTGGTATCCTTCTTGAAGGCAAGGGGAATCGGACACGGAGTCCCGGGGAACCCACCCGGAGTCCCGGGGTACTTGGCAACAGATGGCCGATGGCCATTGCTTCGCCGCCGCGAGCGGGGGCCTCCGGGCCGGAATCGCGGTAGGTAGCCGGTGGGCCTTATCCCCGGCGGGTGACGTCGGCTCGAGACCGACACGGGGGTCGGCCCGGAAACGGCCCCCAAATGCTTTCACTTTGTGAAAAACGAAAAGACTGGAGGTCGCATGTCATTCACGTTCGCTGATCTCTGTCTCGCCATCATCGCCATCTGCTCGATCATCGCGGTCGTTGCGGGCCTGAACGTGGTCTAGGTGGACGGAAAGAAGACCTACGCGCCTGACCCCAAGCCGGTGAAGAAGCCCAAGGGCGGCAAGGCCGCACCGAAGAAGGGCAAGAAGTGAGCTTCGTTCTCGTTGTGGGAAGGAACGGAATCTTCGCCTCGCTCAATCAGCGGTGGCACGTCGCCCTCGTGGGGTGGTATCGACTGATGTGGGGCCGGTCGTGAGGATCTATGTCCCGGGCACGTTCGACTGCTTGCACGTCGGGCACCTGAACCTGCTCGACTACGCCGCCTCCCTCGGGGAGGTCTGGGTGGGGCTGAACACGGACGAGTTC
>CAYTFY010000135.1:0-1114 GCA_964437225.1 uncultured Gemmatimonadaceae bacterium
CCGTGCCACGCTCAAACGTGCGCGCAAACCCAAACTTTTTGTCTCGGCCAGTGAGCCGCGCGACGTAGGTTTTCCCGTGCTTGTTGCTCTCTCGGATTGTGATCGTTGCCATCTCTTTTTTCCTTTTCTGCCAGCCTCGTCGGCTTGCATCTATAGATTAACACAAAGCGCGCTTTGTGCAACAGAAAAGATCAAATATTTTGCGATTATTTTCTGCAACCACTTCGGCGCTCTGCAGCGTTAGGGGCGTTACAGTGCGGGGAATGATGGGCGGCTGAATGTGGCAGAACCAACGGGTTAGGCGGCGCCATAGCTGCCATATATTCGGCTGTTTAGTTGCCCAAGTGCCCTATTTATCGATGTTTGATACCGGCGCCTTCAGTTGTCCGAAATTAGCGGACTACTTGAATACCGCTTGTGTTGGCAGGACCGGAAGGGAAACGTGCGGGCAAACCTACCCCCAGCCCCCTTCGGCTTACAAAGGAGCATTTCGGCAGCTTGCTCATCGCAAGACCTGGCAAACGTTTCAGCGCGATCTAACTAATTTGCGCTTCCAGTGGTGCGTTCTCTCGAGTTCCACTGATCCGCTTGACACCCGGATACGCTGGCGTGTGGTGGGTTTAGGATCACCAGCCCCGATGCCGTCTTTTCGCCTCAATCTTACCGCATCATCGCTGACTCGTCACAACTATTTCGTCATTGGTGTTGACAAAAGCATTTCCGCCCGTTATGTTTTATTGCAAGCGATACACCTCCGAGCGGGCCGGCTTTCATCCTTTCCCGGCCCGCACCCTCGCCGCAAACGCTTGCGGTTCCCGATAGTGGGCAACTGAGCCCCTTATTCCCTTGGATAAAATACGCATCCTCAACCCCGCGCACCCAGGCGGCAGCATCACCTCGCGCAAACGAGCAGAGCGCTACGTCCGCCGCGGCGTGGCAAAGTGGGCCGGCGCTGACAGCATCCAGTTCATCGAGGCGGATCACCGGTTTATCAGCGCCAAGATCCAAGCCGAATTGTGGCTGGACCAGGCTGGCGCGCAGCACTGGTACGACAAAAAAGGCCCGATGTCATACAAGGATTTGCGCGGTCTGCCATTCGCCGGGCTCACGATCG
>CAYTFY010000136.1:0-1111 GCA_964437225.1 uncultured Gemmatimonadaceae bacterium
AAGTGCTTCACCAAATCCCAGTGCATGCAGCCGTGATCCTCGCCTAGCCGCTCGATCAGCTTATCCATGTCGAGCATGGTGTGCTTGTTGCAGGTTGAGCAATTGACGGACAGGCGCGATCCATCGAGGCGCATCTTGCCAAGGGTATCGACAACGAAGGGGAACGTCATTTCGGACATGCGCCAAAGATAGCGCGGCTTACTGGACGTGGAAACCGCCAGCCACGAGGAACCCGACAATAGCCAGGATTATCGCTCCTATGATGGTCCGGCCAATCCAGCGCCAGGTTGAGGACGGATCGTGAATCTGTTATAAAAGCGGGCTGATTTGGTGTTGGAAGCACCGAAACCAGCCCTGACCGAAACGACGATAGGAGCGTCGAATGGCTACGAAACCCTTATGTTCTGTTATTGACTGCGGCAAGCCCGCATACAGGCGCGAGTGGTGCTCCATTCACTACGAATTGTGGCGTCGTCACGGTGATCCGACCAAAAGAATGCGTCCCGCCAAAGGCGATCTGTTCAATTTTCTTTACGATGTCGTCCTCGCCTATGATGGAGATGAATGCTTGTCTTGGCCCTACGGCAAGACGCCGCGAGGGTATGGTCGCATACGTATCGACGGCAAGCATCATATTGTCTCGCGGCTCGTATGCGAGGCTCACAACGGTCCGCCACCAACACCGAAGCACCAAGCGGCCCATTCGTGCGGGAAAGGGCATTTGGGGTGCGTCGCAAGGCAACATCTTTCGTGGAAAACAAACGCTGAAAACCAAGCCGATAGAATCGCGCACGGTACCGCCGCGCTTGGACAAATCAACAAAATGGCCAAGCTTACCGAAGACGAAATCCGAGAGATTAGGGCCTTGCGGGGAACGCGATCCCAGCGTGAAATTGGCAATAAATTCAACATCAATCAAAATCAGGTATGCCGTATTCAAAGGCGAGAGAGTTGGGGATGGCTGGACTAAGGCGCAATGCCGCCGCCCACCATGAAGGCAATAGCGGCAACGATGATTGCTCCAATAATGGTTCTGCCTATCCACCTGAGCGTATTTTGAACCTCGCCGATGCTCTTGGTGATCGTCTCCATGTCGCGTTGAAGCGTCACC
>CAYTFY010000137.1:0-1102 GCA_964437225.1 uncultured Gemmatimonadaceae bacterium
TCCACCGCTTCGTCGATGCCTTCTGCCGCTTGACGGGCTTCCAGTCGGGCGTCACTTCCAACGCGCTCACGGCAGGGGCGGCGGTCCATGACTGAGGCTTGGCGGGTCGAACGCCCGTGACACCATCGCCGTCCCCTGCCGTCAACGCGCCACCTCCACCGTCACCGTCTGGCGCTTCTCCACGATCTCCCGTGACAGCTCCACCGCCTCGGCGTACGCGGGGTTGACGGCCGCCGCCCTTTTCGCCTCAACCGCCCGCACCTTCCGCTCCACCGTCTGCACCACGATGTCGCTGATACGCGCTTCGGGCATCCCCGCGGCGCGCAACCTGTCCTCGAGCCCCTCGGCGTCGTACCGGGTTTCGGTGTCGGCGCTGAACCTGACGGACAACCCGAAGTCCGGGTAGTCCAGCTGCCTGACACCCAACGCGCGGCGCTCCTCCCGCAACCTCTCCGTCAGCACTTCCTTCACCTCGCGGACGACACGCTCGTACTCCCGCAAACCATCCAAGGCCCGTGCGACAGACACGGGGTCGTCGAGGTTGACGAGCTCCCCTGTCCCTGGGATCGCCACGTCGTTGTGAACGACAGCGATCTCGTTCATCGCTCGTTCCGGTCGTCGATCTTCTGGCCGATCCACGCCAACGCCCCGAACACGGCGAAAATGAACGCCAGCCACAAACACAGGGTTGCGACGTGCGTTGCGATCACGCTGCCTCCTTAGCCTTCGCGCCGCGAGGACCAGCGGGCGCTTTGAAAGGGGACTGTTCGGCGGGGGACGGCGCGACTGCGGCCTGTGCCTGTGCCACGTCGAGGGCTTCCGACGCGCCCTGTGGTTCCCCCGCCGATGCTTCAAGATTCGCTTTCGCGCGGCGCAGCTTCGCGATCAGCGCGCCCGCGTCTTTTTCCGACAGTGCGGCCACGTCACCGATCGCCTTGTTGGCCTCCTCCACGCTCACTCCGCGCAACTCCGCGACCGCCGGGACAAGCTCCGCTATCTGGGTGAGCTGCTGCGGGGTGATGCCGGCAGGAGGCCGCCGCACGGTTTCCTCTGGTGTTGTCGCATCGGCGTCGACCGATTCCTCAGTTGACAGCGCGAACAC
>CAYTFY010000138.1:0-1102 GCA_964437225.1 uncultured Gemmatimonadaceae bacterium
TGGCGCTGGCAGGGCAGCTCTCGTTGGAGCCGTACTCCGACTCGAACGTCATCGCACGAGTCAACGGCACGCGGGCGCTGGTGCTGGCCACCGACGCCGACAGCCTCAACTACGTTCTGACGCTCCTGTCTCCCGTCCCGGCGGTCCTGGACGCGCGCAACATCGCCATGTCCGACTACCACGCCTGGCCGCATGAGATGGCCAGTTTCGGCGACGACCGAGTCGTGATGCTCGCGGTCGACACGACCACGGTTGCAGAGTATGACTACGGCAGGCAATACCAGGTCGCCGCGAGCCTCCACCGTTTCGACTTCACGGGGGATGCCATTCCGGAGCCGACGACACTCGCCGTCGAGTCATACACCGCAATTCGACACCCACGCCCGGACGACGAATCCTCATACGTTTTCGGCCCGGTCCCAGAGTGGCACCTGCTGCCGCTATCGAACGATGAGCTGCTACTCCTGCGGATCAAGGTCGATGAACCGTCAGGTTCCGCAGCCGCAACGACCGTCGACGTGTATGCCGTGGATGTTGACACTTTAGCTCCGCCTTCGTTGCTCACGTCGTTCACTCGGGCGGCTACCCCGTATACCTCTTGGTCATGGCAGAGCCTCGGCGACGGCACCGGCGTGTTCTCTTATGACGCGGGCAGAATCGACGTTTCAACTCACGATTACATTCACATCCTCGCATCCGCCAGTGCCTGGACGGAAGTCACCAGCGACTACAATCTCGTGATTGCTCGCCAGACTCCCGGCCAGGTGATGGACCCTGGCACTGCCTATGTATTCACCGACGACGCGAGCTCTCCGACCGCGCGACTCATGTCTACGAGCGGGGGCGCGCTAGCGTTCGCCGGGCCAACTATCTCGGCTCCGTCGACGGCATTCTGGGGGACACCAGGTGCGTCGACCTTGGCGAAGGTTCACGGGGAAATCTACAGTCTCGACAACACGACCGACCTGGACATACACACCCCCACTGGCAGCACGGTCCTGGCAACGGCCGAGGGGTTCGTGAGCGGCGCGTCGGCCTGGGTCGGGCTCGACGACTACTTGATTGGCGTCGATGATTACGGCGAGGTCTACAGCGTGAGCGT
>CAYTFY010000139.1:0-1089 GCA_964437225.1 uncultured Gemmatimonadaceae bacterium
GGGTTCGGTGCCCTCATCCATCAGATGCCTCCGTGTGGTCGTCGAGGTGCTGGTTGCACGCGCGCCAGGCGTCGGACAGGACCGCGTGCGTGGTGGTCCACGGGCAGTCGAGGCAGTAGGCGGTGTAGCCGCCAGGGGTGCCGTCGGTCTCGACGCGGTGGGTGGTCACGACGCGCCCCTGAGCAGCCCGAGCAGCACGTCGACGTGGCAGGGCTGATCGAGCGGGCAGGCGCAGGCGAGCGCGGTGGCGTCCCGAAGCGGGTCGAGCCACGTCGGCTCGACCGCGAGGCGGTCGCCGGCATACAGCCGGAACCGCGCAACCGCCAGCGCCAGCGCGTCGGGCCGCTGGTCGTAGCAGGCGTGCGAGTACCACGTCCCCGACATGTCGCGATAGGACACCGACCACAGGCCCTTCCAGCGCCGCACGACGTCCTTGTTGCCCCAGCGGCTCGGTCGCCCGACCCACCGCGCGCCCTCGGGTAGCGGGCCGTCGCGGCGCGGGTAGTGGCTGATACGGGTCGGGATCACGTCGTCCTCCGGAGGTGCTCGTGGGTGTGCCCGTCCCCCCGTGCGGTGCTGATGCGGGGCAGGGCCTCGCCGCGCCAGCCGCAGGTGCAGACGGCCTGGTAGGTGTCCTCGCGGTCGGGTGCGGTGACGGTGGCGACGTGGGTGGTGTGGGTCATCGGGTGGCCGTCCCGTCGAGCATCGCCAGGGCGTAGTCGGTCAGCTGTGCCCGGATGGCCGCCTCGACGTCGTCGGGGACGGCCCACAGCCCGAGGGCGCCCCGACAGGGCACGCGCTCGCTGAGCAGTTGCGCGCCGCGCAGTTCCCAGTGCCAGATGGGCTTGCCGTCGTAGTCGGCGTCGCCCCAGACGCAGCCACAGCCTCGGCCGCCGAGGTGGGTGCCCACCAGTTCCGCGACGGCGATGACTGCACCTCGCGGCGTGGTCTCGGGTGCTCCGGCGAGGACGAGTCCGGCGATGAAGGGGATGCCGTCGGCGGCCTGCGTGGCGGCAAGGAAGACACGGGCGTCGGCGGCGCCACGCTTGGACCACGCCTTGCCCGCGTGGATGGCGAGCAGCCCGCGGT
>CAYTFY010000140.1:0-1086 GCA_964437225.1 uncultured Gemmatimonadaceae bacterium
CACAGATCTGCGCGTCGAGGTCCAACGCGGGGCTGGCCGCGGTGCCGTAGACCATGAGCCCTTCGGGGGTTTCGTCGAACTTGACGATGTCACCGACGTAGCCGTACTGGATGTCTTCCACAATTGCTCCTCTTTCAGGGGCGGCTCCGCATCGAGCGGCGCCACTCGATCACTAGCCGGTCGTTTTTGCTGGAATTACAGGAGCCGCACGCCGCGACGACATTGCCGATCGAGTGTTTGCCACCCCGGATGATCGGTACGACATGATCCATGGTGAGTTTTGCCTGGTCTCCGCAGTAGAAGCAGCGACCGAGCGCACGCCGCAATATCCGACGCCATTCAGAGACCGGAACGCCCTTGCCGACGATGACGCGACGCTTGCGTGCCTCTCTCGCGTGCTGCAGCATGGCGCGCCGGAGTCGGATGTCCGAGTCTCGGAGGCGACGGGAGCAGCGTTCCGAGCAGGTCTTTGCGTCGCTGCGACGGTGGGAAATGTCGATGCCGCAATGAGCGCATGCAATCGGTCGGGACGTGATGCGCATTGCTCGTTCGATGCTGTACTTGGCCGCGTTTCGGCATCGTGGTGAGCAGTGCCGGCTATCGGAGCGCGGCCGCAGGTATGTCTTGCCACACGTCTCACAGGTCACCTCCACAGGAGGAACCTTGTGTCTTGCGTTCTGCTCGCGGCGATTCAGCAGCACCCGACATTGCTTGCCGCATGTGCGTGACGTGCGCTTGTAGGGCGTGAACGCCGCCCCGCACCATCCACAGTCCACCGTGACCCCTAGTGATCATGATGGGCTCCGGGCCAGTGTCCGAGTACCTGGTGGTACCAGGTCGCGGCGGTGCGCTTAGCCTCATCATCAGGCATGTATTTAGCTAGATGATGATACAGCTCCGTAAATGGGTGTGGGGTATCAACCCACTTCGCGAGGCCTTCACCACGCGTCCAGTAGGCGTGCAACCGTTCGGCATTCGCCTCGTTGCCGGTCGCCGCCGCCCGCGCGGACTTCTCCATGTCGACGACGGGGAGGACGGCGCAGCGGCAGCGTGGATGCCCGGGCGGGTTCTGGTCACCGGACACGA
>CAYTFY010000141.1:0-1083 GCA_964437225.1 uncultured Gemmatimonadaceae bacterium
CGGCCCATTGTTGGTTTCCACTGGGGATGGTGATGGTGGGGTCGGTTGTCCACCCGGGTTTGATGATGGGGGCGGGCGGGGTGGTGGACCACATTTAGATGGCGCCCTGAACCGCCATGAACCAGACACGTCCCGGTGCGCCCGGCCCGACTAGTACGTCTTCTGATGCGCCACCCGCTCCGACCGTGTAGGTGACGGTGCGGGTGGTGAGGCTGAGGGTTTGGGTTTCCCAGGTGCCTGCGTGGCCGGGCTTGGTCCACGCGGGCCACAGTCCACCGCCGCCAGCACCGCCACCGGGTGCGCTTCCGGCGTGGCGTGGTGCGGCTTCGGTGCCGCCGAAGAATCGGACGGCGGATGCGGTGATGTTGCCGGGAGATTCACCGTTGGGGCTGCCGGTGGTTCCTGCTGCACCGCCTGCGCCGCCCGCTGCGGTGTAGGTGATGGAGTTGTGGGTGAAGGTGGTCGCGGCACCATTGTCGCCTGCGGAGGCGAGTCCTCCTGATCCGCCTCCTGCTCCGAGGGCTACGACGGTGAGGGTGTCTTTGTCTGTGTCGAACCAGTCGGGGACGGTGTAGGTTCCGCTGCCTGGTGTGGTGACGGTGACGGTTTCGGGTGCCCGGTATTGGCGGGGCATGGGTGCGACACCGCCGATGCCCAACCCTACCCAGGGCGCGTTACCGGTCCATCCGACGTTGGCTGATGCGATGGACGTGGGGCTGATGGTGCCGCTGACTGTGCGGGAGCCGCCAAAGTTTTTCATGGCGGCTGATGGGTGGTTGGTGATCCATGAGCGGTCGAGGGCTGCCATGTCGTGGGTTCCGCTTGTGGCGGCGACGATTTCGATGCCGAACACGTCACCGGCTTTCACGTCGAGCGCGGCGGGCAGGTTCCACTGCATCCATCCCCAGGACGCGGACGCGGTGGCGGCAATGTCTGCCGAGGATGCGATGAGTTGCAGGTCGGAGGGGGATGGCGTGGTGATGGTCAGCTTGATTACACGAAAGTTGAAGTAGTCGGCGACATACACCGCACCCGACGAATCCACCGCAACACCGTTGGGGTCATCCAGTCCGGTTGTCAAAA
>CAYTFY010000142.1:0-1078 GCA_964437225.1 uncultured Gemmatimonadaceae bacterium
GCGCTCCAGACTTCCGCGACTAACGGATCGCCCGCCTCATCGTAAGTCGTGCGCGATATTTCAAGAATGTTGCCGCTTTGCGTATCGCCGCAGAGCCACTTCCCATAAGCGTAGAACGAACGCACACCGCGCCAGCGGGCCATCTCATAGCTCTTGCGCTCGTTCCATTTCTTGGTATTGAGATCGAACTCCCACGTCCAGTCATCCGACGACAGCACCCAGACGGGGTGGCCACCAGAGATATAAACCGAGGCGTTCAGTGTGTTCTTGTCGCTCACCGCTTCAATCAGACGGTCAAGATCGGGGGGCGAAACCTTTTCCGGGGTGTACCCATTCAGCCAGTGGACTCCGTTGTCGTCACCGACGAACAGCAGCCCCTTGCCGAAGCCTTCTTCAAATCCAGAGATGGCACCTTGGCCAGCAATACCGCGCTGGATGACAGCGACACGATTGAACGGAAACCCTGTCTCGTTGACGGGCTGGCCCGACCAAACCTCAATCGAACCAGACGAACAGATCAGCAGTTGCCCATTCCATGGGATAACCCGATAGAGCGTGTCCGACTTGGCCTCCGCCGTGATGAAGTCGTTCGAGTTAAACGAGATATCGTTCAGACCCGAAGCGAAGCATCTCCCGTCAGCGATTCCAACAAAGAAATAGCCATCGAGAAAGCAAATATCGGTCGGGCTTGGCACGTCACCGTCGCCAAGGTCTGCCACCACATCGGACGCAAGGGTAAAGATGCCCTCTCCGCACACCAGCAAAACATCAGGCGTAGGCCGCTTGTTATTCCGGGCAAAGAATACCCGGTCGTCGCCGTTCAGAGCGTCAACAGCGCTAACGGTGCCGTCCGACGCAATCTTTCTAACAATGCTATTGAACGCGACGTATAGCGCCGATCCATTTAACAGCGAACCACGGAAGTTCTCGTATCCCGTGACGGCAAAGGTAGCCAATCCCGGCACACGATGCCTTACCGCTTCGGCTCGCCCGCCCTCGCCAATTGGCTCCGCACGAGCGTTGATTAGCCTCCCAGCGCCTTCCTGTTGTCGTTCACCTGGGAACGTCGAAAGGGGCA
>CAYTFY010000143.1:0-1078 GCA_964437225.1 uncultured Gemmatimonadaceae bacterium
AGGTAGATGCCGGCCAGCGTCGCCAGCACGGCGAGTGCGCCGAGCACCCAGCCATAGAATCGTCCCCAAAGAGCAGCGATCACCGCTTCTGCCTCAGCTTCTTGAATGTGATGTATGCCAGCACGGTCAGCAGCGTGCCGAACGCAGACTCGAAGCCGGGCGCGAACTGGAAGTCGAACGATGCAAGGCCAAGCACGATCACTGACGCGGTAGAGCCGCCAAGAGCCGCAGCGATCGAGCCCTCCATGATGGACTTGTTCGTTGGTGCGGGAGTCTCGCTCATGTCAATAGCTCCAAACAGTGGGCCGAGGCTGCCCCGGCGCGTTGGGTAGGGTGTCGAGATGAAGGAACCGGCCGCTGCCCTTCTGCTGGATGCCGATCCCAGTGAAGCTCATGCCCATCGCGAGACGCAGCAGTTGGAACGCGTCGCCCCTGTCGACGAGCAGATCCGCGGCCTTCCCGGTCGTGTGCGGGCCAGTTCGGCCGGTGTTTGAAACCTTCGCGTTGTGGACCGGGCATCGGTAGCCCGAGGAAACCATCAGCGGCCGACCATACCGGTGGCGCAGTTCGTCCAGATCGCGAACGAAGCCCAGATCGATGCGGTTCTCGCAGTTCCCACACCGGCAGGCGAACTCAGAAATCGAGAAATACCGTAGGTTCATGATGTCGAGCCCATAGGCCGAAAGGAGCAAAGCGCGATGAACATGACGAGCATCTCAATCATTCCAGCACCCCGACTCTGGATAGCGTTCGCCGCTAAGTTGCTTGTACTGCAGCTGCCACTCCTCAATCTCGCTGGCCTTGCGCTCCTTCGCCTCATTCCCAACCATCAAGCGGCACTCGTAAGACAGGGAGCGGATGCGCTCCGATAGCTGCAACTGCAGGATTTTCGTTAGCTTCGCATCGGTAGAGCGCTGGTCCGATGCAAGCGCAAAGCCGCCGCCGAAACCGATCAGCGAAAGCCAGCCGCATGCCCAGAAGACATGCGTCACGACCATCGCGCGCCAGCCGACGATGACCGCACCCTTGACCTGCTCTTCAGTGAGCCCGAACGCCAGCCATTGAAGATCGAATTTCA
>CAYTFY010000144.1:0-1073 GCA_964437225.1 uncultured Gemmatimonadaceae bacterium
GGGCCGTCGTTGGCGATCTCGATCATGCGTCCGCCTCGATCGGGGCGACGATGACGTCGCTCGTGGTCTCCCCGGATGCGTCCGTGTCGCTAGAGCCGAGCCATGATGCCTCGTAGCCGAGCGGGAGGACCAGGGCGGAAATCTCGGCGAGGCTCGCCTCGGCCGCCGGGTCATCGTGGGCGGCGTCGGAGTCGTCAGCGACGGGGACGACGAGGTACGGATCGGACGAGCCCGCGCGCTCGTGCGCGTCCCAGCCTGCTGCGCGCAGAGCGGCGCGGACGTCGGCGAGACCGACGCGGCTCACGAGCGGACCTCGCGCTCGCGCTCGCGCTCGAGTGCATCCTCGGCCGCACGCGTCAGGCCGCGCGAGAGACCGGTCTGGACCATGCCCGCATGCGTGGTCGCTCCACGGATCGGGCGCCCGTCCTCACGCGAGACGAGGATCCCGTTGCCGGCGCCGTCGTCGGACCATAGCCATCCTGAGACGCGGTACTCGACGCCGCGCCAGGCGAAGTAGGCGATCACGAGCGGACCTCGGCATAGACGCGAGCGAGGTCGCGCACGCCGACGGCGTCGACGAGCTGCACGAGGTCGTGGTCGCCGGCCTGGCTCGCGCTGTCGTACCAGCGAGCGATCGTGTCCTCGGCGTCGCCCGTGCGCGCGTAGCTGTCGTCGGTCTCGCCGCCCTGGTCCTGCTGGGCGAGCGAGCGCATCACGCGCGCGACATGCGCCTCGCGCCCGGTCGTGTCGAGGTGGACGCGCCACTCCTCGGTGGCCATCACGTCCTCCGGGCCGTCATCGCTCTCGCCCGCGGCCCACGCGGCCGCGCGAGCCTCGGCCTCCTCCATCGTGCCGCTCGCGCGATCCGAGGCGGCGTCGTGCCAGGTCCACCACGCGTCCTCGGTGCGGGGAGCGACGCGATCCGTCTCGCGCGCGCCCCAGGTCTCGAGGCGCCCCTCGGTCTCCGTGCTGTCCTCGCTCGCCTCGAGCAGCTCGAGCTCGAGCGCCGGCGTCCACGGCAGGGTCACGATCTCGGTGTGGCTGATGCTGCGCTCGATGGCCTGGGTCGCGGT
>CAYTFY010000145.1:0-1070 GCA_964437225.1 uncultured Gemmatimonadaceae bacterium
CCAGCTTGGTGCCTTCGGTCAGGGTGCGAATGTTGGCGGTGTTGCCAATCGCCGGTGTCCAGATGGTGTAGTCGCCCTGCGTACACCATGCGACCTGCATCGAGTCGAGCAGCGCAAAGATGAACCGCTCTGGCGTCACGAATGAATATCGGGTGTTGGTCGGCAACCCCGGATCGTTCGACATCAGCGCGGCGCGCGGCCACGGTTGCGACACGGTCGGATCGAAGATGTAGAGCGAGCCACCGTTATACGACGCCACCAGCAGCTTGCCGAAGTGATCGAGCGCCCATACGCGCGGCTCGATATAGATCGTCGATGCTTCGCGCGCCGTGCCATAAGGGCCAAGGCCGTAGCCACCGACGCCGTAGCCAAGGCCGTAAACCCCAAGCTCAACGCCGATCGGGACTTCGTAGTCGTAATGAACCGCGGAGCCACCGCCGGCCGCCGCCGTCGATGTGGCTGGGCTGGTGAAATTGAACGTGTAGTGCGATGAATCAACCGCTGTCACGACAATAAAGGTGCCGTTCGGCGTGATCCCGCCAACCGCAGTCGCGCCAGTGAATTTGACGGTGTCGCCCTGGTTGCGGTTGTGCAGGGCGTGAGTGACCGTCACCAGCGCCGATCCGCTGGTGACAGCAAACGGATCGTTGGTCATCGTGCCGCTGGCGATGTACGGCGTGATATCGTTCTGGATGAAGCTCGGATCGTAGGCGTAGAGCTTCTTGTAGGTACCGGCGGCCAGATAGTTGTTCTGTAGGTTGTCGCGCCACGCATGCAGCGAACGCGGAACGCCATCAGTCGGTGTCGCGACTGCGCGAACATTGCCGCCGATCTTCTGCGGCAATCCCTTGACAAACCGCACGTTGAGAGCCGCGATCCAGCGCCCCTGCGCGACCCGCGCGGTTTCTGTCAACACCACTCCCGGTGGCGGCGTAATCGGCAGTGGGCTCAGTTGTGACATGCTGGCTTCTCGGTGAAAATCCCGCCACGCACCGCACCTCCAGATGACAATGCGCGGCGGGACACTCCACGCCGAATGGGCGTCGGCGTAGCCATGAAACTCAATACCT
>CAYTFY010000146.1:0-1056 GCA_964437225.1 uncultured Gemmatimonadaceae bacterium
GGCGTACCAGTTGCCACGCCGACCGTATGAACCGGAACGTTCTGGCTCATGTAGGTATCGACGCCGCCGATCACGCCGAGCGAGCCCTGACGATATGCTCCCTTGGCCGCGTCCTGAATATACAGGCCGGTCTGCGAGCCAAGCAGGCCCCAATGGTCATCCGGGGACAAGACAGACACACGGCCATCGGTAGGATTGGCAAGCTGATCCATGCGCAGCGGGCCCGCCGAAAAATCGGCATACGAGTTGATGGTCTGCCCCGGTGTGCCAACCCACGACGGGATATCCGCATAGAGCGACATGAGATCGGTATCGACCTGGTTGGCAAGCTGGATCATGGCCGGCTTGATCACGCGTTCGGACAGTTCCCCGATCTTCAGGGTGAGGTCCTGAGACGAAAAGGCGAAGTCGATGCCCTTGCGCTTGTTGACGGTGATCGTGGTCGAGCCTTCGGTCACGTCCTGCGCGGACATGACAGCGCCGTCGCGGACGGTGAAGTCAGTCGGCTTCTTGATGGTGATGGTTTCACCGACCTTGTAGCCGTTGATCTTCTTGTCGAACTCGTTTTCATAGCCACGGAAAACCCGCTTGGCCATAACAAGTTCATTGTCGAGGATCATCACCGCTTCCTTGGCGATGATGTCCGCAGTCAATACGGTATTGGACATGATAGGTTCCTTCGGGCGGCCTTGGCCGCGCTGGGACTGGACGTCATCCGACGTTCAATCGGGTTTGGGGATCAGCCCCTTGCCATCTGCTTCTGGCGATACGCCGCGTATTCCTCCATCGACATGTCCCCGAGGGATTTGCGGGCTGGCACATTGGCCTTGGCCGCGACAACCTTCAGAGGTTCCGGCGATGGTTTCGGCTTGGGGTTGGGTGCTTTCTGGTTGATGGCCTGGTGGCCGAGCCATGCGAGATGGAGCGCCTTGTAGATCGCCGGGGTGTACGCCGATTTCAGCGTGTCCCAGTCGAACCCAAGTTCCTTGGTGGCGAATTCTGTCACCTTCGCATCGACTTCGGGCGTCCAGCCCTTGATCTGTGTTTCGGCAAACT
>CAYTFY010000147.1:0-1054 GCA_964437225.1 uncultured Gemmatimonadaceae bacterium
GCCTCGCGCTGGTAGTACGCGGACGAGCCGGGGATGGCCGGCTTCTCTTCGGGGCGCCCGCGGAAGTGATACGCCCGCCGTGCTCCGTACAGCGCGCTGTCGCATAGATCGTTGGCGATCGTCGGATCTTCGACCATCTTGCCCGAGCCATCGACGATGGTGGCCCACTGCAGCTCGCGCATCTCCTCGATCAGCGGCGAGCCCTCGCGGAACTTCACCAGCCGCCGCAGGATGTCCGTGTTGTGGACCGTGATCGCCGTGAGCTTGTGTTGCTTCTCGGCTTCGACGATCGGCAGTCCGAACCGCTCGATCCACTCCTTGGACCAACCCTTCACGACCTGCTTGCCGATGCCCCCCGCGTCCGCGTCAATGAGCCCGATCGCGACGTGTGCGCGCACCGCCTTGATCGCTTCGTTCTGCTCGTTGGAGTCGAGATGCGATTTCTTCCACGCGATCACCTCGTACAGGTTCGGATCGTGCGGATGCCAGCTCCATAGCGTCATCGCGAACGGATCGTTGTAGCCGAGGTCAACGCCGAGCGCGAAGTGGCCATTGTGCCAGTCGTACGGCAGGTCCATGAGCGCGGCTTCGACGTCCACGAAGCCATCCGCGCGCATGCGGTGCGGTGCGTAGAACAACTCGCCGTCGGTGAGCTTGTTCACCGCATACACGAAGTTGCTGTCTTCCTTGACCCACTGCCCGAACGCCTGCCGGCGCATGATCGGACTGTCGAGCGGGGCGACCTCGGGACCGCCGAGCAGCTCCTGCAGGCCGATCACGCCCTTGAGGTGACGGCACGCCATGACGGCCGCGAGCAACTCCTCGGGGCGGTGCGGGCCGCTGACGACCTTGTCTTGATGCCCCCACACGACGAACCACTGGCCGTCGATCTCCTTGGACCGGCCCCAGTACGGGTTCTCCATCAGCGTCCAGTGCGCGACGTCCCAGCCCTTGCGGCGCTTCTCGACCTCGGCCCGCGTCACGTCGTAGAACAGGCCCGACATCTTGCGCTCGGGCGTCCCCGTCATCAGGAACTCGCCCTCGTAGTCGAGGA
>CAYTFY010000148.1:0-1050 GCA_964437225.1 uncultured Gemmatimonadaceae bacterium
CGCGGTGAGCAGCGCGACATGTCCGCTTCCGGCGGCGTCGGGCCGAACAGTGTCTCGTCTCAGCTGTGGGAGTACGCCCTGCATGTCGGGCAGATCTTGCAGTCCGGCGTGGACATCATCAACACCACTGACGGGAATGCCCTGCCGTTCCCGGTGGCGACTGTCCATTCTGAGACCAGCGACACCCCGGTTTCCGCGCACGGCGCGTTGACCGTCGATGAGCCGACTGTCACCACGGTCAACAGCACCGTGGCGAAGTACGCCTTCATTTCCCTGGTGCCGTCCGAGCTGGTTTCGGATGCCACGTTCGATCTGGAGGGCTACATCGCGAAGGCTGCTGGTCGTGAACTGGGTCGCCGCGTGTCGATGGTCGCCGCTGCGGGTGTTATCTCCAGCTTCACCACTGCTGGTGTCACCGCCCCCGCCACTGTTCTGACCAACTTCGGTGATCAGACCGTTGTCGGCCAGGGTACCGACCTGCTCTACAAGCTGTTCCACTCCGTGCTTCCCGAGTACCGCACCGGTGCTTCGTGGATCATGGCCGACCCGACTGCCGCCTTGGTGCGGATGCTGAAGGGTTCGGATGGCCAGTCTGTGTGGCAGCCCGCCCTGACCGCAGGCGATCCTGATCTGCTGGTTGGCAAGCCTGTGTACATCGTGCCGCAGATCGACGCGCCGGCCGCGTCGAAGAAGTCGCTGTTCTTCGGTGACATGTCGGCGCTGAAGGTTCGCATCGCGGGTGGCCTGCGGTTCGAGCGTTCGGACGAGTACAAGTTCGGCAACGATCAGATTGCGTTCCGCGGCATCGTCCGCACCGGCGCTGTCGGTGTGGATCCGAACGCCGTGAAGTACCTGGCGCATCCGGCCGCCTGATTGATGGCGGCGACCTGCCCACTGGGGTGGGTCGCCGCCATTTCCAAACCGCAAGGGAGAACGGAACATGAAGGTACGGATCAAGCAGTCCCCGACCGGCTATCTCAGTATCAATGGTGGTCCGTTGCAGTCGTGGCCGGAAGCTGGGGCTGTGGTGGATCTTCCGCAGCAGATCGC
>CAYTFY010000149.1:0-1050 GCA_964437225.1 uncultured Gemmatimonadaceae bacterium
GGATCGCCTTGCCTTCGAGGCTGTAGCTGCGCTCGAGGTCCGGCGTGCCGTGAACCAGTGCGGAGCCGCAGAGATCGACGATGGTCGCGTGCGTCTTGCCCGGGTGCGGCCGGAGCACGCGGCCGATCGCCTGGAGGTAGCTACCGACGTGAGTGAACCGCCGCGCGAAGATCGCCGACTCGATCGACGGGTCGTCGTAGCCTTCGACGAACAGACTCACGTTGACCAGGACGCGGAACTCGCGGCGCGCGTACTGCTCGAGCACCTCCTCGCGATCCTTGGACTCGGCGCTGAGCCACTTGCTCGAGTGGTCCCTAGAGGCGAAGCGCTGCGAGAGATCGCGCGCCTGGGCGACGGTCGAAGCGAACACGATCGTCTTTTGCCCGGGGACGTACTTCTCGTACGCGTCGACCGGATCCATCGCGAGCGTGCGCGTGTCGAGGATCTGCGGCGGCGCGTACAGCTTGCATGGCGCCAGTGCTTCGAGGTCGGTCAGCTCCTTGACCGTCGCCCCGACGACGATCGCATCGAACAGCCCTTGCAGACTTCGTCCATCCCCCCGCTCGGGCGTCGCGCTCAAACCAAGCAGCCTCGAGGAGCGATAGAGCGACAGGAACCGCTCATGCGTGCGCGCCTTGCCGTGATGACACTCGTCGACGATGACCAGATCGGCTGGGACAGGTGCAGCGAGCCAGCGCTCCGTCGTGAGCGTCGGAATCGAGCCAACGACCACTGGAGCCGTCGGCGAGCCGAGATCGTTGCTCGCCTGGATCGTTCTCACGTCGACGATGCCCGCGCTTGCGAGCTTCGCCACGGCCTGATTGAGCAGTTCGATGCGAGGCACCGCGAACAAGACGCGGTTCCGCTTGAGCAACGAGAGGCGGATGATCTCCGAGGCGACGATCGTCTTGCCACCAGCGGTCGGAAGCACGAGCACGGGTGCCCTGCGCCCAGCGGCATACTGCGCGCGGAGATCGCGGACGGCGCGCTCCTGGTAGGGCCTGAGAATCAAGCCGTCCTCCGCTTCTCGTTGCGCTCGCGGTCGCGTTG
>CAYTFY010000150.1:0-1042 GCA_964437225.1 uncultured Gemmatimonadaceae bacterium
GTGCCGTAGGGCGGCAACTGATCGCAAATCTCACGCGACACACCGTCTGCGATAAGATCCTGCACACGGGGCCGGGAGCGCATGGCGCAATAGGTGGCCGAGGCAATGTCCATCGCGTCTTGCGCAATGGTGAAATCCTGAGGGTCGAAGGTCTCGATGCAGACCTTGCCTGGCGTCTTGATGCGCTTGAGCGTGAAACTGTAGGTCGGCTCGCCCGGCTGGGCCTGCGGATCGTCCGAATCTTCCGGCTTGTCCTGCTTGAGATCGGTGACCTCGCCATCTTGGGCGGCAAGCTGGACCTCGACAGCGGTCTTGCCCTCGAAAACCTCGTCTTCATCGTAAACATCATCCTCCCAATACCATGTCGCGATGCCGGTTTTAACCTGCAACGCATCCTTGAACATGGAATAGAGGATCAGGAAGCCCGGATTCTCGTTGTAGAAGACGTGATTGATGTAATCGGTTTCTTGCTGTGCGGCCTTCTCATCGTCCGGGCTGTTCGGGCGGAAGGCGGCAACGTCATCCCCACCGGTGAAAATCTCCACTAGATCGGGAAGGATCGTCTCAATCGTATCGGCAACGTCCGTCGAGACGGCTTTGGATCGGTTCTTTAGCGACGCAACGTCCGACATCTCTCCCTTGTAATATTCAAGGGCCTGGATGCGCTGGGCCGTCAGTTCTGCGTCGTTGTCGAACCCGATTGAGTTCTGACGCTCCCTCGCAACAATGTCGAGGAAGTCAGCGTCTTTAAGCGCCATATCAGGCTTTGAACCCGACAATCAGCGTGGCCGTGGTGCTTGTGGAGAGAACTTGCACGATATGAAGATTGATCTGAGCGCCGACAGGAAGCGCCGAGAACAACACCGTATCGCCCTTGGCCGTCACCACATTCACGTTGCCCGTACCGCCGATGTATAGGCCGGTATAGTTCACAAAGGCCGTGTCGGATTTGGTGACAACCTCCGCACCCTCGGGAATGTTGAAATTGGTCTGTGCCATCTGATCCTCACACGATCCCGTAGTTGGGGAGTTCGATTTTGTC
>CAYTFY010000151.1:0-1040 GCA_964437225.1 uncultured Gemmatimonadaceae bacterium
GCGACTCAGGTGCTGCGCAAGAACATGCCGGGGCCGTGGAAGGCCAACTGCATGACGATTCACTCGATGCTTGCCTTCAAGCCCGCGAGCTATGAGAAGCCCGACGGCAGCGAAGGCTGGCGATTCGAACCCACCTACACCAAGTACATGAAAATGCCTTGGGATGTGATCGTGGTGGACGAGGCGTCGATGGTGAACCTCGAACTGTGGCATATGATTCTCGATGCGGCAAAGCCGGGCTGCCGGTTCTACTTCATCGGCGATCTGAATCAGCTGCCACCGCCGATCGGCATGGGTATCCTTGGCTTCGCTCTCGCCAAGTGGCCTGTGTGCGAACTCACCGTGGTGCACCGCGTCGCAGATGAGGCTTCGAATCGGATCATCGACACCGCCCATGCGATTCTCAACGGCAAGTACGATGAGGTCGTGAAGTTCGATGACACGAAGAACCCGAACTGGCGAGTCATCGGCTATGAAATTGATCATCAGGCCCACAAGGCACATGATCAGATCATCGCCATTGCCAACGGACTCAGCAAGAAGCGGCTGGCTAAAGAAGTGGACCCGGATGAGTCGTTCGTTTACGATCCCTTCCGCGATCGCATCATGGTGCCGAGCAATGGCTTCAACCCTGAATCGTCGGACCATCTGCTTGGGCAGCATACCCTCAATGAGGCACTGAGCAAGTTGTTCACCGATCCGAACGAGCCGCGAATCGTCATCGATTGCCAGCGTGCGACAAAGAAGTTCGCAGTTGGCTATCGTGTGATGGCGACGAAGAACGAGCCGCCGATGCAGGTCAATCGAATCACGAATGGTTTGACTGGCCGAATCATCGATATCAGGGTGAACACCAAATGGTTCGGTGACCGTCGGCTGGTCGGGGATGAACGTGATGTGGCTAGGAATCGCCGCGACATGATCATCAATGGTGGCTCAGCCATCCCGACCCAACCGGCACCCGGTGTGTTCGAGCCAGCTGCTGAAGATGAATCGCTCAACGACATGGCCGAGGCAATCGGTGCGTCGCAGAAGGCGGA
>CAYTFY010000152.1:0-1037 GCA_964437225.1 uncultured Gemmatimonadaceae bacterium
TACAAGACCGACAAGGGCGAGAGCGATTGCGAGTTGTTCTTTCAGTCCGCTTATGTGGACCGCGACAACAACCGCTACGGTCTTGTCCGTGAGATGATTACGCTACAGGACGGCATCAACAAGCGCCATTCCAAGGCGCTACATTTGCTGAATTCAAAGACGCTGTTCCTGCGCACAGGCGCGGTTGACGACGTAGAGAAGGCCCGCAAGCAGGTTCACAGGCCGGACGGCGTTGTTGAGTTCAACGGCGAATGGGGCAAGGACATCCATGTTGACGCCAACATTGATCTTGCTGCGGCCCAGCTTGGCCTATTGCAGGAAGCCAAGAACGCGATTGATCTGAAGGGGCCGAACGCCACGCAGATGGGCGACAAGGCGCAGGGGTCTTCGTCTGCGTCAGGGAAGGCCATTCTCGCCAGCCAGCAAGGCGGCATGATCTCGCTTGGCGATCTCCTGGATAATCTGCGGCATCTCGACCGTCGTGTATTCCGGGCCATCTGGGCGCGCATTCGGCAATACTGGACCGAGGAGAAGTGGATTCGCATCACTGACGATGAGCGCAACATCAAATGGGTCGGCATGAATGTCGATCCTGAGAAGATGGCGCAGATTCAACAGCAGGCGCAGCAGAACCCGGAAGTCGCCAGCAAGATAGGCGGGCTGATTGCGAGCGTTGCTGAACTGGATTGCGACATCATCATTGATGAAGTTCCAGACGTGATCGCGTCTCAGGAGCAGTTCGGCCAGCTTGTTGAATTGAAGAAGTACGACACACAAAACGAGCTGCCATTCCGCGCGCTGGTTGTTGCTTCAAGCATCAAGGACAAGGCCAAGATGCTTGAGGAGATGGACAAGGCCAAGCAGCAAGACCCGATGGTTGAGCAGATGAAGCAAATCGGGATGGCTGGCGAGGCTGCGAAGGTGGACGAAACCAAGTCCAAGACCGCGCTGAATATGTCGAAGGCTCAAGAGGCCATGCAGCCCGAGATGGGCGCGCCTCTACAGCCGCAGGAATACGAATTGCCGCCTGAGTTGCA
>CAYTFY010000153.1:0-1034 GCA_964437225.1 uncultured Gemmatimonadaceae bacterium
AAAAAGAAGTAAGTTGAAAGGCTGCCACCTAATGGTGGTGGCGACAAAAAAACGCTGATTGAAAATTGAAGTTGAGATCGACAGATGTGCGAGGCGGACTCTTTGATCTGCATCCCGTTCGGGGGTGTAGGGAGAGTTCATGACCTGAACATATTTTTGTGATTCCGGACGTAGAGCCTACAGGCATACGTCTGTAGAGATGCTACGTTCGGGGAGCAATCAAATCTTTCAATACTATTGGAGAGTTTGATCCTGGCTCAGGACGAACGCTGGCGGCGTGCATAACACATGCAAGTCACGGGGGCCCGCAAGGGCAACCGGCGAACGGGTGCGTAACACGTGAGCAACCTGCCATAGCGTGGGGCATAGCCGGCCTAACGGCCGGGTAATTCCGCATACGATCCTTGGGGTGCATACCTTGGGGATGAAACGAGAAATCGGCGCAATGAGGGGCTCGCGGCCTATCAGCTTGTTGGTGAGGTAATGGCTTACCAAGGCGACGACGGGTAGCTGGTCTGAGAGGATGACCAGCCACATTGGGACTGAGATACGGCCCAGACTCCTACGGGAGGCAGCAGTGGGGAATATTGCGCAATGGCCTAACGGCTGACGCAGCGACGCCGCGTGAGGGATGACGCTTTTCGGAGTGTAAACCTCTGTTGCTCGGGACGAATAGCGGATTATTCCGACTTGACGGTACCGGGTGAGGAAGCACCGGCTAACTCCGTGCCAGCAGCCGCGGTAATACGGGGGGTGCGAGCGTTGTCCGGAATCACTGGGCGTAAAGGGCGCGTAGGTGGCCTGGTAAGTTTGTGGTGAAAGCCCGGGGCTCAACCCCGGGTCTGCCATGGATACTGCGAGGCTAGAGTGCTGTAGGGGCTGGTAGAATGTCGGGTGTAGCGGTGGAATGCGTAGAGATCCGACGGAAGACCGGTGGCGAAGGCGGCCAGCTGGGCAGCAACTGACACTGAGGCGCGACAGCGTGGGGAGCAAACAGGATTAGATACCCTGGTAGTCCACGCCGTAAACGATGG
>CAYTFY010000154.1:0-1024 GCA_964437225.1 uncultured Gemmatimonadaceae bacterium
GGATTCTGGATATCGACCGTCGCCCCGGCAAAATCGCCCTCGTCCTGCGTGATGAGAAGCGAGAAAACGTCTTCGTCCTCTACCTCATGGGTGGAGCCGAACGTCTCGTCCTCGTCGATCCATGCGAAATAGATCACGTCAGACTTCCTCCAGCGTCATCGTCCATGACGTGGTGGCCGCCCATTCGTCATATTCGTACTGGAAATCGGTAACGAGCATCGTCAGTTGCGGCCGGTAGAAGGTGTACCCGTCCCGTTCATAGGACGAACCGGAAACCTCCGTCCGCTGAGCTCCGGCGGTCGAAGTCGAATAGCAAAGCTCGGCGATGCAATCGACGGTGACCTGCTTGCCCTGCCACACCCCATCCACCGCCGGAGGATCGACATCATTCCCGGTGATTTGAGACATGTACTTTTCGAAACGGGACAGCCCCACGTCGATCAGGTCGCCGTTGATGGTACGCTTCAACTGCGCCCGTTGGCCGATCGGCTGCAATGTCTGGCGAAGCCCTATCGCCGAATAGGGCGGGACGCCGATGCCGGTGAGGGAAAGGACCGTGTTCGTCATCGCGATCCCTTCCAGCTCGGCAGGACGCCGGCAGAACGGAAGTTGCGGCCCTTTATGTAGCTTTCCAGCTTCTGGGCCACGTCATTCGGCGCTATCAGGTTGAAGGGTTGTGAGACACCGGGCAGGGTCAAGGCGAGAGGACGGCCCGATAGGGCGGGCGACAAGCCGGCCGTGGCGAAGGTCGAAGGGAAGGAGCGAAGGTAGCTAGGGATCGTGAATGCCGACGACAGCGCCGAACTGAAATTGCCGATGAAACCGCCATCCGCGAAGCCGGGAAATTTCAGCGCGTTGAGGGCATGAAGGAACGGCAGGCCGAATTTCTGGACGGCTTCGGCGCGAAGGACAAATTCACCATTCGACAGACGGGCAAGGATGCTGTCCGACTTCGGGCCACCGGGACCTAATACCGCGCCGCCGCCGGCAAAGTGGAAACTGAAATCGGAGCCGCCGCTATCCG
>CAYTFY010000155.1:0-1022 GCA_964437225.1 uncultured Gemmatimonadaceae bacterium
TTTCGCGCTCGATCCAGATGGCAGAGCCCTTGCGCCCCTTCTTGATCGGAATCCTCACGCGCGTACCTGTCATGTCGGTGGCGCTCTTCTTGATCAAGATCGTGGCGTAGACACCGAGCACCTTGTTTGTCCGGTAATCTGGCTGCTCCTCAGGCTTTTCGAGGATATAGTCCTTCTGATACCGGGGCATATACTCGAAGACGTTGTCGCTCTGGTGGGCAACGGAATTGCCGCCTGAGCTATCGGCCTGACGCACCTCTTTGGCGGCATACTGATCCAGCTGAATCGCGGCGCTGTATTGACCAGTGATTGCGACGAAAACGTCATAATGCGTGATCATGAGACCAAGACGTCGAAACAGCTCCTTCGTCAGCTTGGGCACACCAGCAACCTTCGGGTCTCCGCCCTTGGCATCTGCCCAAATCTTCTTGACACGATCTGCCCGCAGCATCAGACCATCCATTGAGTCGAGGATAACGCACAATGACTCCCCCGCTTCATACATCACTGGGACAACCTTCTCCAGATTCTCCGCGAAGACCTCGAAGATATTCACCGGGAAAACGAAAACCGTCCCTTCAACCCACTCTTCCGCGGTGAACACGAAACGTAGGCCAGAACGCGCCATGATCTCTGGAGTGAGACGTGCCTCGGCCTTGTAGTAAATGGTCTTCGCCTTCGGCATGGTCCGCATGTACTCATCCGCCACGACGAATGCTTCACTGGTTTTGCCCAATTCGGCACCCTTCCCGGTGAGGCGAAGGACCCCGCCACTGCGCAATGTCACGATACTATCTAGCGTAAGAGATCCCGTGGAAATAGGAATGTGCTTAGGCTTGATGAACGCGAAATGCTCCTTCTTCGTCTCTTCAAGGAATTGTCCCATGATCTCTTGAGACGTAGGGGGTGCTTTCTTTTCTGTTTCAGCTGCCGGTTTTGCTTTGGGTGCCATGAAATGTGTGTGTGATGAATCGATCCTCTATAACTCTGCTCAGCGTAATCCGCCGCGGAACCAAAGCAGC
>CAYTFY010000156.1:0-1019 GCA_964437225.1 uncultured Gemmatimonadaceae bacterium
TGGATCGAAGTGAAGACGTCTTCCTTGACCAGGCGTTCGCTGATGACGATGGCGTCTTCGTAGTTGTAGCCGTCGAAGGTGTTGAAGGCGACCATCACGTTGCGGCCCAGGGACAGTTCACCCTGGAGGGTGGCTGCGCCGTCGGCCATGATCTGGTTCTTCTTGACCTTCTGGCCAAGGCGAACGATCGGCTTCTGGTTGAGGCAGGTGCGTTCATTGAGGCCCACGAACTTGCGCAGTTCGTATTCGTCGGCGTTGTCGACGACGATGCGCATAGAGTCGACGTAGGTGACGGTGCCGGGGTTCTTGGCGCGAACGAGCATGCCCGAGTATTTGGGCAGTTCTTTTTCGAGCCCGGTGCCGACGCACGGGGGTTCCGTACGGATGAGGGGCACCGCCTGGCGCTGCATGTTAGAGCCCATGAGCGCGCGGTTGGCGTCGTCGTGTTCAAGGAAGGGGATGAGCGCGGCGGAGACGCCGACGGTCTGCTTGGGGCTGACGTCGATGTACTGCACGAGGCTGGAGTCGATCTGCTGGAGTTCGCCGTCGACGCGGGCCAGGACGTTGCCCTTGAGCAGGGTGCCGTCGGGGTGGATGGCGTCGGTGGGGCCCAGGGTGATCTTCATTTCCTCATCGGCGCGGAGGTACACGATTTCGCCGACCTTGCCGTCTTTGGTCTTACGGTAGGGGGTCTGGAGGAAGCCGTACTCGTCGATCTTGGAGAAGAGACCCAGGGAGGCGATCAGACCGATGTTCGTACCTTCAGGGGTTTCGATCGGGCAGATGCGGCCGTAGTGGGAGATGTGCACGTCGCGCACTTCGAAGCCCGCACGCTTGCGGTTCAAACCGCCCGGCCCGAGGGCCGAGAGACGGCGTTCGTGGGTGAGCTGGGAGAGCGGGTTGGTCTGGTCGACCACCTGCGAGAGCTCGCCACGGCCAAAGAAGTGCTCGATGGAGCTGGAGATGGACTTGGAGTTGACCAGTTCGGCGATCTTGATGGTTTCGCCCGGGTCCTTGGT
>CAYTFY010000157.1:0-1019 GCA_964437225.1 uncultured Gemmatimonadaceae bacterium
ATTACACGAACGGCAACCTGTACGAGATGTCTGAGCAGTACCCGACCGACAACGGGGCGCTGATTCGCTGGCTGCGTTCGGCCCCACATCTCTCCATTGAGGATCAGTGGCTTTTCTATTCCCAGATCCAGATCGATATGCAGACCGGCAGCGGCACAAATGACCCGAGCTATGACCCGCAAGTGGTTCTGCGCGCGTCGAATGACGGCGGATACACCTGGGGAAACGAGCAGTACGCGAGCTGCGGAGCGACGGGCCAATATAACAAGCGCGTGATTTTCAACCGGCAAGGGCGGTCACGAAACCGCGTGTTTGAGCTTTCCGGTAGTGACCCGGTTCAGCAGATTTGCATCATTAATGCCTATTTGACTCTTCAGAAGGGCGCGGGCTAATGGCGCGCCTGGTTTCCCCGGCTCCGACTGCAACGCCGATGTACGTTGCCGGCAGCATGACCGTGCCGTGGCAGGCGTGGTTTCAGTCGGTTTTCGGCCTGGGTGACGTGGTACAGAATGTCATCATTCAGCAGATCGTTGCCGAAGACAATTCGACTGATGGGACGGCCAATGAGTTCGTGCAGTCGGTTATGGACGTTATCTGGCAGTTGCAGCCGACGCCCGTAGGGCCCGCTGAGGATGATTCGGCCATTCCTGAGCCGGCGAGAAACTGGCAACCGCAAATTGACGAACTCGGAACCGCCGCTTACCTGCAGCCGTTGGGCCGCGATTGGTCGAACGAGATAGCAGACCTTCAGGCGCAAGTGAGCGCAACGGTTTCGGCGCCCCCGGTGAACCCGGTTCAAGCGCAAGCCCCGGCGACGGCCACGGATTATGGTGAGCCGGGCATGCTGGCTTACGACGCTGGCTTTATTTACGTCTGCACGGCTCCGAATACATGGGCGCGCGCGGCACTGACGACCTTCTAAGGAGACTTTATGGCGACTCAGCCATTCACGATTCAATCGATTCAGTTGGCGACGGCAGAGGCGGCGGTGTTGACCAGCCCCAGCGGTTTCTACACGA
>CAYTFY010000158.1:0-1012 GCA_964437225.1 uncultured Gemmatimonadaceae bacterium
CGCCTCTACACTGAGAACTCCGGGCCGGTCGATTAACTACCGTTCATCGGCCTGATCTGAGCACACGAAGTGCGGATCAAGGAGGCCGAGATGGCTGCCGAGAACTCCCTAATGACGCCGGGGGATGAGGCGCTGCTGAGGCAGCACCTGAGGTATCTGCAACGACTAGGGCGACGGCCGCGCACCCTGACCGCCAGACAGGACAGCATCCGGCGGTTCCAGCGCTGGTGCGGGGTGCCGCTCGCGCAGATCACCCGCGAAGCGATCGAGGAGTACCTCGACACCACGAAGGCGCAGGCCACGCACCGCGTCTACCTCGCCCACATCCGTGGCTTCTACCGGTGGTGCGTGGACGAGGAGCTGCTGCCGAAGGACCCGACCCGACGCGTCGTCGGGCCGAACCAGCCGAAGGGCGTGCCCCGGCCCATCAGCGAAGGCGACCTGGCGCGAGCGCTGGCGGCGGCCCCGGCGATGGAGCGTGCATGGATGATGCTCGCGGCGTTCGGAGGCCTGCGCGCGTGCGAGGTCGGACCGGTGCGCGGCGAGCACGTGGTCCGAGGCGAACGGCCGTACCTGTTCATCCCCGAGGGCAAGGGCGGCAAGGCCGCGACGGTGCCGCTCACCCCGGCGCTGCTCGACGAGCTCGACAAGTGGCCCACGACCGGGTGGCTCTGGAAGGCGGACGGGCCGTATCACTGGGACGTGGTGTCGCGCCGCGTCGGAAACATCCTGCGAAAGCTAGAGATTCGCGCCGGGATGCACGCGCTCCGGCACCGCTTCGGGACGCAGGCCTACTCGATCAGCAGGGGCGACCTGCGGCACACGCAGGAACTGCTCCGGCACGAGTCCCCGAGCACCACGGCGACGTACACCCAGCTCGACCCGCGCGAGGCGTACGACATCGTGTGCCGCCTGCCGATGCCGACGCTGCCCGAGGCTCCCCGTCCGGCCGCCTGACCCCACCCCGCCGCAGCACCCCTCGACACCCGGGTCGGGGGGTGCTGCCACGTCA
>CAYTFY010000159.1:0-1010 GCA_964437225.1 uncultured Gemmatimonadaceae bacterium
CCCAAATGCCGCGATGGTCCCGACGAAAACGGACATCTGTGTGGGCATTGACATGCTGGAAAGCGTGTTAAAATCTCATCAAATCACACACTCTCTAAACTGGCAAGAGGATTTTCGAGTTGATTCTCGCGATTCGCCACTGGAATATCGGGAACGTGGACACCTTTAGCCCGCGCTCTCGCCCAATCGTAAAGGCTGAGAACAATGCGCCCTGTCGTCGGTTGCTCGCCGCAGAGCACACCAATTGCTTCAAGTGCCTTGCGATCAATCCCTTGGGGATCAAACGCATGGAACGTGTGTTTGGATGAGCGAGCGTAAGAGGAACGAGGCCGACGAAGGGGCATTGGATTCAGGGTCAAGCGTTAATCGATCACCACAGCTTTAACGTTGGATGGCGCGGCGGGAGCCGTGGGCGCGAGCGTGGTGACACTGATATTGGCAGCAGGGGACATATTGCCCGCAGCGTCAATCGCTACGATAGAATATGCGTAGGTGGTCGCGGCGGCGAGCCCAGCGTCGGTGGTGCTTGTTGTGGTGACAGTTTTGAGCACTGTGCCATTGCGGGAAATCCGGTAGCCGGTCACTCCCACGTTGTCTGTCGCCGCAGTCCAAGCAAGGGAAAGAGACGTTTGGGTAATCTGCGATGACGCTAGGCTCGTTGGTGCGGTTGGTGCGATTGTGTCAACGAACGCAGGCACATTGGAGGTGACGACATTACTGAACGCGGACTCTTTCGGTGGAACCAGCGTTGTGTTAATCGCGCGGACCTTGTAATTGAAGGTGGTGTTGTACGGCAGATTGGTATCCGTGTATGTTGTGATGTTCGCAGCGGTTGTGGCGAGAAGAGAGAACGACAGGTTGCCCGCACCCTGAGAACGCCAGACCTCGAACGCCGTTTCTGGCGTGTCATTGGGAGGCGTCCCCGGTGAGTTGTCATCCCAGTCGATTTTGATGCTAGCGGCATCGAGAGAAAGGGGTAACGAGAGAAAGCCGACCAGAACGAAAACGAT
>CAYTFY010000160.1:0-1008 GCA_964437225.1 uncultured Gemmatimonadaceae bacterium
GCGTAGTAGCTCACCTCATACTTCATGATGCTGGAGTTCTCAATGTGTTGTAGATCGTCCGAAGCGTTTCGAGCGAAACTCGACCCCATTCAATGTCTGACAGCCTTCTCTCCAATGTACGTTTCTCATGCTCCGCGTTTACCTCGGCGACAAGCTCCGGCGTTGCCACGTACAGATGTGCGGCTGTGTAGGAACCCGATGATCCAACCTCGCGGCCCGTCCGTCGATTGAAACGCTGGTCACGCGGACTAATGGCGATCTGTGTGCGCGTGACCTTCGTCACCGTGGCGATTGCGCGGTTGGGATAGCCATAACGCGACGTGTCATGGATAACAGAGTCTCCCACCTTGAGGTCGGAGAGTGATGTGACTGGAGTGTCTGCGCTCATGTGACCTTGCGTTTTCTACCTTTCCTGAACGTGAAAAACGGCTCCCATGTCTCCCAGTATGCGCCCTTCTCGTACTCCACCTTCCAACCTTCCGCGCGAAACGTCGCCTCTACGTCCAAATAACCCCGTTCGAACGCGACGGCGCGGCGGCACTGTGGGTTCTCGTGGAGTTCTGCGCCCATACGCTGCGCGATTAGCTCGGCGGCATCAGTCTGGAGGACCACAGCGCGGTGTCCATCCCATTCGCGGGCGATCAGTTCGTTGAACACGTCAATGACGACAGCGGGAAGCGTGGGAATCGCGACACGGACGCTAGAGGGTGAGAGAGGCTTGCTCATGGACGTGATAAATGAAGAGGGCACCCTGTAGTGTCAAGCGTCAAAGACCTCGCCTCGATTTTCGTACTCGTCATAGTCGAGAGTTGGTGTGCCTGAGCGTGTGTCGAATCTCTCGTTCGCGTCGTCCTCTTTTAGCACGGACTCACGGAGTTCCAGCCAACCCACGGATTGCTGGAGAGAGTAGCCTGACGCATGGAATCGGCGTAGCGTACTCACGCACTCTCCAAGCTGTTCGCGTGACGACCATTCTTCGAGCGCGGCGAGGTATTGGTCGAAGGTGAG
>CAYTFY010000161.1:0-1005 GCA_964437225.1 uncultured Gemmatimonadaceae bacterium
CGAACGCGCAGCGCCTCGGGCTGTCCGCGTGGCGCACCCACAACGGCACCACCGGTGTCGATGAATCACCGACCGCGTACTTGAATTATCACTTTTCCACGGGCGCCACCTCCGATGTACTGCACTGCGCCGTCTCGGTCAGCAAGGAACATCTGTTCATCTGGGTGGACGGCCCGAGCGGCGGGGAGACCAACGCCACCAACGCCATCGGGCAGTCGCTCTACTTGGGCGACCTCGTTCCCTACCATGCTGCCGATACCGTTCCAGCAGCGGTGCTGGTCGCATCCAACGCCACGACCACGAACGGCGCCACCGACTATGCCCTGGTCAGCCGGGACCAGGGTAATGCAGCGTCGTGGGTATCGGCTGTCTTGGCGAGCCTGGCCGTCCCCACCGTGAACAATACTGCGATCGGCGCAACCAACCTTGCGAAAGGCGACGGCAAAGCCTACGTCTGGCCCTATGTAGTCTTGGAGAACCAGGATGGCCTCCGAGGTCGTCTCGCGGACGTCTTCTTCGCCGGATGGCGTACCCCGTATCAGATCGTTGACCTGAACGGGCAACTCGGCTCGGGCGCTTCGGTCTCCTACGACTCCAAGACCTACACGGTCATGCGTGGATGGCGCAGCAATAGCAGCAGCTCAAGTGCCGTGTTCTCGCTACCTTGGGCTCGTCCGCAGACCTTCTCCACTGCCGCTGCCGACCAAGCCCCCTTGCTCGCGGTCCGCACGGCATAGCGCATGACCGCGCCCTGGATACCGGCGGACGCGCCCGGCGCAGCCGGTAGCAAGTGGTGGACCGACGCGACGACGACCGTCGACGCCACCGCAACCCTCACTGCAACGGCAACCCTTGCCGTTGGCGCAGGGGTCACCCGACCTGCCACCGCCGCCCTCACAGCAACAGCGAGCCTGACCACTGGCGCCGTTGCTACCAAGCCAGCCGCTGCCGCACTCTCGGCCACGGCGGCACTGACGGTAGCCGCAGTCCGGGCGGCCCCCGGCG